>NZ_CP195850.1:0-5149366 GCF_051515115.1 Arthrobacter sp. KNU40 | reverse complement strand
CAATTGGTTCCCTCGAGTGCTTGCTTGCCTGGATTGCGGCAGCCGAAGGTCCAAACCATGAGTGGATTCCGAACCGAATCCACAGGGTTATGCACAGTCCGTGGATAATCGGCTACTGAGACACTCTAGGGGATGAAAACTCCAGAAGATAGCTGGGAAGAAGCTTGTGGATAATTACACCGTTGTGGTTCTGAAACGAGGTCTGTGAGCCACTTCATCCACAGGCTGGCGGGGGTAGTTAGCCACAGCTGGGGATAACGGGCGCTGCAGCCCCCGGTTTGACCTGGGGGGTCTTTTTGCCCTAACGTTGTGAAGTCCTATGTGTCCGCTTTTTGACCACCCGCACCTCCGGTAAATCCGGCGTTGGGCGGCGGCGGATACTCAATAAACTTAGCGTCGGCCAGTTCTTCCCCTTTTGATCGGGTGGGCGCACCTTTGATCCACTGGAGTAACTAACGTGAGCAAGCGGACTTTTCAGCCGAATAACCGCCGTCGGGCCAAGAAGCATGGCTTCCGCCTTCGTATGCGCACCCGTGCCGGCCGTGCCATCCTGGCCGCCCGTCGTGGCAAGGGCCGCGTCGAACTGTCGGCCTAAATAACTGACTCGTCGGTCAGCCTTCCAAGCGAGTCAATAGGTGCTAGCCACCCGTAATCGTCTGCGGACTTCTACCGACTTTTCAACAACTGTACGTTCCGGCGTCCGCAATGGACGCCGGAACTTAGTGTTATATACGGCACCTATCGGTGCCGGAGAACCGAGCCGCATCGGCTTCATCGTTTCCAAAGCTGTCGGGAACGCTGTGACCAGGAACCTCGTTAAGAGGAGACTGAGAGAAGCAGGTGCTTTGTCTTTGAAAGGACATGGCACGGGTCTTGCTGTCGTGGTCCGGGCGCTGCCCGCGGCCGCAACAGCGAGCTGGGACCAGCTGCTGACGGATTACAACGCCGCCTTGGCGGCAACTACGAAACGGCTCGGCGGATCCTCTCCGCGGGTTGTTTCGCCCACCCAGGGCACCACAACGGAAGGGACACCGCGTGCATGAGCTGAGCTCCGCCGTCGTCCGCTTCTTTAGAGTCTCGCCGAGGATCCTCGGGACATTTCTGTGGGAGCTGCCGCGCAACGTCCTCATCATCTTGCTGAAGACGTATCGCAGGATCATCTCTCCCTTGTACGGCCAGGTGTGCCGGTTCTTCCCATCCTGCTCGGCGTATGCCCTCGAAGCGGTGACGGTGCATGGTGCCGTCAAGGGAAGTTGGCTCGCAGTGCGGCGCCTTGCGCGTTGCCACCCCTGGAACGCCGGCGGCGTGGACCACGTCCCCGCCGGACATCGTCACTGGCCCGAAGGCCAGACGCCCACAATTGTTGTACTGAACAACCCGGACCAGTTCCTGGCTGTGTGGTCTGATGAAGACGGTCGCCGCACAGCGGCCTGAGGAAATAGGGAAAACGTATGGACATCTTTGGAACAATTCTGGCCCCGTTCAAGTGGCTAGTGTCCGCGATCATGCTGGGGTTCCACGACGGGCTGAGTTTCATCGGCCTGCCGCCGGAGAACGGCTGGACCTGGACGCTGTCCATCATCGGCTTGGTGCTGGTGATCCGTGCCGCACTGATCCCTGTCTTCGTCAAGCAAATCAAGGCCCAGCGGGGCATGCAGCTGCTTCAGCCTGATCTGAAGAAGATGCAGGCGAAGTACAAGGGCAAGACGGACCAGCTCTCCCGCCAGGCGATGGCGCAGGAACAGATGGCGCTGTATAAGAAGCACGGCACCAACCCGTTCTCGGCGTGTTTGCCCATGCTGATCCAGATGCCGTTCTTCTTCGCGCTGTTCCAGGTGCTTTCCGGTATCACCCAGGCCCGCCAGAGCGGTATCGGCATCGGCGCCCTGAGCCACGACCAGGTGGTGCAGTTCGACGAATCCAGCATCTTCGGCGCACCGCTCTCGGCTTCCTTGCTCCACGGCGGTGGTCTCCCCGGATCCGATCAGACGATCGTGTGGGTTCTGTCGATCGTGATGATCCTGGCCATGACGGCGTCGCAGTTCATCACGCAGAAGCAGATCATGGCCAAGAACATGTCCGAAGAGGCGATGGCCAGCCCGTTCATGCGCCAGCAGAAGATGATGCTCTACATCCTGCCGCTCGTCTTCGGTGTGGGTGGCATCAACTTCCCCATTGGTGTGCTCATCTACTGGACCACGACCAACTTGTGGACCATGGGCCAGCAGTTCTTTGTCATCCGCCGCATGCCGACGCCGGGATCCCCCGCAGCGAAGGCGCTTGCCGAGCGTCGCGCCGCCAAGGGCTTGCCGTCCCACCCCCTTCTGGGCGGTAAGAAGGACGCAGACGTCGCTGCCGAAGTGGCCGCCGTCGAGGTCAAGGCCCAGCAGCGCATCCAGCCACAACGTAAGAACAGGAAGAAGAAGTAATGTCTGTTGAAAGCACCGAAGAGGCAACGGCCGCTGCCGCCGAGGAACTGGCAGAAGCCACAGAAGAAACTTCCGAAGAAGGCGCTGCTGAAGGTAAGGGCACTTCCGTGAGCCGCCTCGAGGAAGAGGGCGACGTCGCCGCAGACTACCTTGAGGAACTCCTCGACATTGCCGACATCGACGGCGATATCGACATCGAGATCCGCAATGGACGCACCTACATCTCCATCGCGGCTGAAGACGACTCTGAGGGGCTTGAGAGCCTGGTAGGCCGCGACGGTGAAGTGCTCGAAGCCCTTCAGGAACTCGCTCGCCTGTCCGTGCTGTCGGCGACCGAGAACCGCTCGCGCCTGGTGCTCGACATCAACGGTTACCGCAAGGAACGTGCCGGCGATCTGCAGCAGATTGCGGAAGACGCCGTCGCAAAGGTCAAGGAGACCGGTGCCTCCGTTGCACTGGCACCGATGAGCGCCTACGAACGCAAGATTGTGCACGACGCTGTCGCGGACCTCGGCTTTGTATCCGAGTCTGAGGGCGAAGGCGCCGGCCGCCACATTGTGGTTTCGGCCGACTAACGGATCATGGTTGAAATCACGGCAGCCGAACTGCAGGCGGCAGAAAAGATTTTCGGTGACCGGCTTGGTCTCGCCCAGCGGTATGTAGAGCATTTGGCGACGTCAGGAACCGAGCGCGGGTTGATTGGCCCGCGCGAGGTTCCCCGCCTGTGGAGCCGGCACGTTCTCAACTGCGCGGTCATCGAGTCGGTGATTGCCCACGGAAGCCACGTTGCAGACGTTGGTTCCGGCGCGGGGCTTCCCGGCTTGTGCTTGGCTATTGCACGTCCCGACCTTGAACTCACATTGATTGAACCACTGGAGCGACGCGTCATTTGGCTTCAGGAAGTAGTGGACGACCTCGGGCTGGGCAATGTCACGGTCATGCGCACCCGGGCAGAGCTCGCAGTGGGGATGGTCGACGCGGACGTTGTCACGGCCAGGGCTGTCTCCGCCCTCACCAAGCTGGCTGGCTTGACCATTCCCTTGCTCAGCGGCAAGGGTGAAGTGGTTGCGATCAAGGGCCGCAGTGCTGCCGAAGAGATTGAGCAAGCAGCAAAAGTCATCCGCAGGCTCGGCGGCGTGGAAACGTCCGTCGTGGTTTGCGGGCAGGAGCTCCTGGAAGAACCCACCACAGTGGTGAGGATCGTCGTTAACAAACAGCGGAAGATCGCTTAGCTTCGGCGCTGTGTCCCGCGTGTCCGCAACTGAGCGGTTAAGCTAGAGAACGGCAGCTAGAGCCGAATGAGAGTGAGAGTGTGACAGTGGGCAGTAGCGAAACCTCCACCCAGCGGATCCCGCCATTTATTTCCTTGGGGTCGGCTCGGGCCATGGCTGCACCCTCGGCGTCCTTTGAGTCTGCGCTGATGCGAACCAATTCGGTTGCGAACGCCGCTGTTTCACGTGAAACTTTGATCGTCGGACACGACAACGTCATGGACTCCATCGACGACTCCAGCCCCATTGCGCGCCAGCTCGCCAACGAGACCCGACGCCGCGAGCGGTTGGTGGGACGCGAGCTTCCCAAGCCGGAAAAGACCCGTATTTTTACCGTGTCCAATCAAAAAGGCGGCGTCGGAAAGACCACCACGACTGTCAATATTGCGGCCGCCTTGGCTTCCGCGGGACTCAATGTCCTGGTGATCGACATCGATCCCCAAGGAAACGCGTCCACCGCTCTTGGTATTGAACACCACGCCGACGTCGACAGTATCTACGATGTGCTGATCAACGACCTTCCACTGCGTGACGTTGTGGCACCTTGCCCCGATATTCCCAATCTCATCTGCGCGCCGGCCACCATTCACCTCGCGGGCGCTGAGATTGAACTGGTCTCCCTCGTGGCACGCGAGCAGCGCCTGCGCCGCGCAATCGATGTGTATTCGAAGGAACGCGCGAAGAACGGTGAAGGTCGCTTGGACTTCATCTTCATCGACTGCCCGCCCAGCTTGGGCCTGCTGACCGTCAACGCATTCTGCGCGGCAAGCGAGGTACTCATCCCGATCCAATGTGAGTACTACGCATTGGAAGGCCTGAGCCAGCTCCTCAAGAACATCGAAATGATTCAGAAGCACCTCAATGCTGATCTGGTTGTTTCCACCATTCTCCTCACCATGTACGACGGCCGCACGAATCTCGCCGCACAGGTGGCTTCCGAGGTCCGTCAACATTTCCCGGACCAGGTCCTCGGCGCCGTGGTTCCCCGCTCCGTGCGCATCTCGGAAGCTCCGAGCTACCAACAGACGGTAATGACCTACGATCCCTCATCCAGCGGCGCGTTGTCCTACATGGAAGCCGCCGCGGAAATCGCCGAGCGCTAGACTTCCTTAATCACTGCAATATCCTTGGCGGGCTCTATTCTTGCCATTCCACCGGAGGGACATACTAATGAGCGAAAAGCGACGAGGCCTGGGTAGGGGTCTTGGGGCTCTCATTCCCAGCTCCGCTTCGGCCGGTGCATCGGGCAATGGCGTTCCGACTTCCCGGCCTGTGGACCTTTTCTTCCCTGAGGCGCGCAAAGCCCCGGAGACGGTGGACACGCCCGAGGTTCCTGAAACCGAAGTAGCGAAGAGCTCCCCCTCGCGGGGATCTTCGTCCGAGAGCACGACGGCGGCAAAGACTCCTGCGGCGAAGTCGCCCGCCGCGAATGTCAGCTTTCGTGAAGAACCGACCGCGTCTGAGCCCGCTGACGTTGTTTCTGAGTCGCTTCGCGCGGAAGCGCCCGAGGTTCAGCTAGTCGAAGTTCCCGGGGCGCGTTTTGCCGAAATCCCCGTCGGGGACATTCATCCCAACCGCAAGCAACCGCGTAGCGTCTTCGATGAGGACGACATGGCGGAGCTGGTTCATTCCGTCAAGGAAATAGGTGTCCTCCAGCCAATTGTTGTACGCACTTCAACCGAAAAGGGTGGAGAACCGTACGAACTGGTGATGGGTGAACGGCGCTGGAGGGCTGTACAGGCCGCCGGGCTCGAAACTATCCCGGCGATTGTCCGCGATACCAATGATGACGACCTCCTCCGCGATGCTTTGCTGGAGAACCTCCATCGCAGCCAACTGAACCCCCTGGAAGAAGCGGCTGCCTACCAGCAGCTCCTGGAGGACTTCGGTACCACCCATGAACAGTTGGCCGACCGGATCGGACGTTCGCGGCCGCAGGTGTCCAACACTCTTCGTCTTCTGAAACTTCCTCCGCTGGTGCAGCGACGGGTTGCTGCCAGCGTGCTGTCGGCCGGCCACGCTCGTGCATTGCTGGCTCTCCCGGACGCGGCTGCGATGGAGCGTCTCGCGCAGAAGATTGTTTCCGAAGGAATGTCCGTTCGTGCCACTGAGGAAGCGGTGGCGTTATACCAGGATCCTACGGTGCCGCCGAAGAACAGTATTCCGCGCCCCAATGCTCGCCACGAGCGCCTCGACTACCTTGCGTCGTCTCTTTCCGATCGACTGGACACCAACGTGAAGATCACCTTGGGTGCACGAAAGGGTCGAGTCAGCATTGAGTTTGCCAGTGTTGAAGATTTGAACCGCATCATGGATGTTCTTTCCCCCGGGGATGAAGGCTAGGCGTTTAATTTCTACGAGATTGGAGTTTGCTTCTAGCGAGGCAGGCTCCATTTTCATTTAATGATTGCTCTTGGCTCGTAGGAACCCAGTTGTCCCTATAACCACCTTGATCGCTCAGGGAGTCTGCCGGGTGAGGGCTCCCAGGGTTGGCAGGGGTTTTGGCAATCTGCGATCGCCTGCTTGTACGGTTCGTGTGGTCCGGTTGAGGCCACTCTCCCATGGTTGGAGGGGCGGCAGAACTGGGGCGATCGACGCATTGCTGAGCTATTAGTGTGTTTCACGTGAAACGGCCGGGCGTATTTAGGGGTGGTTGGAATATGCCGGCCTAGAAGACGACTTCGATCCCCTGGACGTCGGACTCTGTCGGCCAGTTTCCTTTGCGAGTACAGGTCTTCGCGTTTCACGTGAAACAACAGGGCTCGCTCTTTTCAATGGATCTTCGCCGGTATCTCCTACGCACTTCGGGATCTCGCTCGATTCTTCCTCGTCGACGCAGTAGTCAGGCGTCCTTGGCTGGTCCGGTTCTAGGCATCCGGAATAGTTCCACACCCCACTTCTGTGCCTTACCGCGGAAGGATAATTTTGAGGGCAAGATCTGGAGAGCGCCCAATTCGCTAATCTCGCCCGCACAGCTCAAGACGTTGCTCACCAAGTTCAGCCAATATTTGCGCGACGGTCCAAGGATGTTGGCATATGAAGTCAGTGCCTCCTATGTGCAATGAGGTACCGGATGTTTCACGTGAAACAATTGCCCGGCTGACCAGGGACCGACGAGCGCAGTTCGGATAGCGCGGGGGCGCGTGAGTCAGGCCGCCAGTCAGTCGGGGCCGGACTCTCCCGGCGGTCTGTTTCACGTGAAACAGACCGCTCCGGCCTGGTCCGGGATCAGTTCAATGGCAAGTACACGCTAATTGGTAGTTCACTCGCAGTACGACCCGAATGACTAACGACGCGGGTCAACGAGAGGGCCCGGAGGTTGACAGCCTCTCGGTTTCCCTGTGTCCACTCACTGTCTAGAAGGGGATTCCAGGTTTTCGGCCGCGACCATAAGGATGCCCAGAGGAACGCGGCGACTTCGGTTGGAGGCTCTGGAGGAAGCTTCCTGTTTCAGTGTCAAGAGTAGATCGATGCGCGCAGCAGGAAGCACGCATCGTGGGCACGTCGGACACTGACAATCGAACTTGCGGCGAGTCTTTTGAGGCGAATCGGCTTTAGCATGAGGCGATGTCCAACCAGTTGTCTGCCCGCGTCGGGCGTTAGGCGCTGCTCGGAATCGTTGCTGCTGTGGGCGCACATGACTGGTTGCAGCGTTGGACGTCGTTCTGGGTGCTTGGGACCGCGGATACCCGCAGGCTGGCGCTGGCTGGTGGGACGTACCAGGGGCGTGAGCTGGCCGCGACCGATCCCCCCTCCGCCGCTGATATCTGCGGCGGAGGAGTGCCTGTAGCCGGAGACAGCTCCCCTGTTGGCTTTGACCTTGAGCCGGACAGAAACTAAGCGTTCCGTGAGCCTCTTACGGTTCTGTTGGGATTACTGAGCCTGATTCAGGCCAGATCCGCCCGCCAGCGTTGTAGTGCCCGCGGGGCAAGACACAATGAGTGCAGCCCGCCTTTAGTCGCTGACGGCTCTGGGTCTGTTTCTGGTGTTGTCCGTGCTGGAGCCGAGACTGGCGCCCCAGGCCAGCAGTCGGACGGGTCAGCTGCGTCTTTGATGCCAGTCGTGGTGATCGTTGGGATGAAACGGCGCCACCGCCGTAGCCCCCAAGTCCGCCATGCCAGGATCTCCCCCGAGCTTTGAGCAGTCCTACCGTCACTCATGTCGCGGCGCCTCCACTACTGGTACACTTTGGCTCGCTTGCCGGTCCGTGGGATGTGACTGACCCTAGACTAGCTGCGTGGCAAAGCACTCGTAGGAAGATGGACATCAATAGCGCAGTCCGTGGCGCGTATGAATTTAGCCCCGAGCTGCGACGCTCGTGCTTGGGCGAATCTGGGGGACGCATTTGCTGAATGCCTTGCGCAAAATTGGCGGGCGAACCCCTGCTTGTTCACATCGGTGTCCGAATTTTGAGGAGCTCGCAAGTAGAAGGATGAGGCTCTAGCCGGGGTCATAGTCGGAGCATTGAGACTACGCTTGACGCGGCGTCGCGGCATGCCGGTTCGAACTATCGATGGTCCCGGACCGTGACGGTGACGGTGACGGGAGCGCGAAATCGAAGCGCGGTGTGAGGGCCTTCTAGGCAGGCGAAGGAGGAAATTTACTTCGCTCGCGCGATGCCCACGCCTCCTTGGCCCGATCGAGGATCTGTTGATAAGTCGGAACGCAGCGGTGGATATCGCTGTGGATAACTTTGTTGATAAGTCGGAGCGGTTGAGGGGCCAAGGATGTGCACTCAGCGTGTCTATGTTCGAACGGTAGAGGTACTCGAGCCGTACTCGTGTTTGTCGATGGCTCTGTTTCACGTGAAACAGAGCCATCCTTCTCGAACCGCCCATTTTCATTCAAAATTGGCCCAATTTCGGCCGATTCCCGGGTTTTCGCATCGATTTCTGGCGCAGGCTAAACCTGGTTCTATGTGGGAGGGGGCGCGTCGTATCGGTTCGCGCTGATCGCGCTTATTACCGGGCGGGGAGAGCTACTCGGACTGACTCGGTCCGGCCGTGGATATCGCTGTGGATAACTATGTGCATAACTTTGGACCCGTCGGTGGATATCCTTCGCAGCCTCGATGCGACTGGTGTGGAAGACCGGCCTGATGTTGTGCACTAGGCCCGCATCTCGGTTAGCAGTCTCCGGACTCTGGCTGCCTCTCGGGCCCAGCGTGAGTAAGTCTGGGCACCATGATCATGGCATGTTTCACGTGAAACAACGGGCGGGGATGACTGGCACATGCTCCAGGCTGATGGCATCGCTGCCTCGCGACTGCCCATCGGCACGGCGTCAATACACGACGAGGCGGAAGGAGCGGTGCCGCCTACGTGGCTGCAGTGCTCGCATCCAGCGGATCGCACTCCGTCTTACGGTGAGAGAAGTTCATTCATGACGTAAGTATGCCTTTGACCAGGTGCCCGATCCGCAGAATCAGTGAAGAGCCGCTTGCGGCTCTCAAACGCTTCTTCAGTCGCGGACGCCGGCATGGGGCGAGTTTAAAGGAAGGACATTGAGCCCAAAACCTGTGAGCGAGCCACAGTCCCACGGGAAGCTAGAAGCCCTCGGCAATGGGAATCACCGACCGATGTTCAGCCGTTCGAATCCTCGGCCTCCCGCCCCGGCAATACGGACTCGTCTGCCTTCATGCAGATAACTTGTGATTCTGACCAAACCGGGAAGCCCGATCACCCTGCCACGGCTAACCCTCCCGCGTTCGAAGCTTCTAGCGCCAGCTCTTTCCACCGCCGGAGAGTGCGGGCTTGCGAAGGCTGATCGGCGGAGGCTGATTCAGCGCCAGTTATCTTTTCGCGTCCGGGTGATCGTCCGGCGAGACCGCCGCTGCTACGTGTATGGTTTCGTGACGCCGGGTCAGTGCTGAGAGTTAGGAGAGAGGGGTCCGTCGACCCCCGGGGCTGTACTTCGATCGGAGGAAGGTGGGCGCCGGCCACAACACCGTGGCTCAGGCTCAGGCTACTCGGCCAGGTTCATCTGTGTAGAACGGCGTCCGAGGCCGTCCTGGACCCGGATCCAAACTAGTGCCGGGTGTGGGAGTTATGGATAGACGCTGCGTCTTTGGGTTCATGAAGGCCCGGACCGGACCAATTCGCGCGGAACCGCTTGATGGTTCGCGAATATAACCTGCCTATCGAGCGCAGCAGTTGAGAGCTTGACAGCCACCATCTGACCCTATTCGCGCCGTCAATCGCGATTCAATCGATGCCCTCACAGAATTGGAAGCTGAAGAGGCGTGGCTGTCTTCCGGTCGCCGCCGTGGAGTGGGTGACTTGAGTACTGGTCTCTCCGTGCCGTGCCATCGTTGATTGCTGGCTCCGATCCCAGGAGCTGAGCTAAAGGCGTCTGCTTCGAATCTCGCCGGCCGAATAGTCCGAGCTATGCGCCAGAAGTGCGTGAGGCCGCCGTTCCAGGGATGCGGAAACCTAGCGCGTGTGGTCGCGAGGCAACGCAATCGTCACTCACTTGGGGGCACTGGACCTGATGTGCGTGCGCAGCCCCGGCCCGCAAGACTCAATAGGGATAGGCAGGCCAAATAGCGGGACTCGCATCCCACTGGAGAGCCGCGGACGGCTGAGCCTCGCTCAGTACCCTGTCGTAGGGGTTCTACCTGCTCTGTTGATATCCGGAGTGTCTAACTGCCACCGTAAGGTACCGATGTCTCTGTATAGACGACGGACTGAACTCCGGAGTCCGGATGATGACTGATGCCGGGTGAATCAACTCAAATTAATTGCTGGTGGTTATCTCTTCGACCAGCAGCTCCGAAGTCGGGCGCGGCGGCGCACCCGCGCTTCGCTTTTTCCCTGCTTCTATACGTTTTGGATAGGACATTCGCGGTAGTGGTGGGAAGGCGATTATCCCTCGCATCCGCGAGACGTAGCGAACTCCGTTCGAAGGACTCGAAGCGTGCTCGTGTTGATTCTCTGCGTCTTAAGCTAAGTGCGAGCAACCGCGCGTGGGCGTGTCGGTGGGGCCGTCGCGAAGGACGCGTGCGAGGTCGTATCGAGTCCTGGCCGATGAGGAGTGACAAGAAGTTCGGGTCGTCACTGTGTTTCACGTGAAACATGGAGCTTGGAAGGTTTTCCGCAGGACTCCACCAACTATCAGTGAAGGGTGACCCGGGATCAGTCCCTTGGCTAGGAGTGCCCCAAGGAGCCTGCAAGAAGGGTGCGATCGCAAGGTTCGAGGGGTTTGGGAATTCATGGCAAGTTGAACACGCCACCACCGTCGACAGACAGGTCGGCCAATGCCTGTAGCCCCCTACAATGAGCAGCGACTCACGTTTCACGTGAAACCTTACGAATGCCAACTTTCGCGCTCTTTGCCCGCACCGAATTCCAACACTAAGGTCCATGCCGAGTACTCTCAAACGGTTAGCCGTGTTTCACGTGAAACGATGCGAATGCTGAGCGCATGCGAGGCTCTACTTCGAACCGAATTCGAAAATTCAGAGCCGCGGCACTCCACGAAGGGACGGAGTTGTTTCACGTGAAACAGCCCATTCGAATACCTCGTCGTCGGCACTAAACCATAAACGCTGCAACAGCGCGGACACCGCGACATCAACGGACGACTCAGAAGAATCGACAGTGCGCGTGCCGTTTAGTCGTTGATCCATGCCAATCCTGCTGGCTATCGACCTTATCCGAGCCCGACTCCAGTCGCACAACAGATTTCACGCCAGTCCTGGCCGTTCCCCGAAAAAGTTATCGATTTTGACATTGAAATTGGTTTGCTTGTTGCATCGGCAGTCCGTGAGCAGCAACAGCGCTTGCATCGGCCTACCAACATTCACCACCAGCACCGCCAGTCGCGAGACCACGACTCCCGAGACCGCATACTAAAGGCACGAAAAAGCCGTTGGCCCTCGCTCAAGTGCGAGGGCCAACGGCCGAATCAGAAGCGACCGCTAAAGGGGCGCCCGACGTCCTAGGACAGTACGGATTCAAATTCCTTTTCGAAGAACTGCTTCGGCTTGGCGCCAATAACTGTGCTCTTCACTTCTCCCCCACTGAAGAGGTAAACCGCCGGAATAGACGTGATGCCGTATTCAGCGGCGATGGCTGGGTTGTCGTCGACATTCAGCTTGACGACGTCAACCTTGTCTCCGTACTCAACCGAGATTTCGTCGAGGATGGGACCCAACTTGCGGCACGGGCCGCACCACTCCGCCCAGAAGTCCACAATGACCGGCTTTTCAGCGGCCAGGACGTCGGTGCTGAAACTGGCGTCGGTAACGTTTTTAGCGTTGCTCATAATTCTTTCCCTTCGAATGGATGGCTGCCGTGCCGATTAGGCGTGCAGGTCTGCAAGATAGTGCTCGACGTCCAAAGCCGCGACACAACCGGAACCAGCTGCCGTGATGGCCTGGCGGTAGGTGGGGTCCACGACGTCGCCGGCGGCGAAGACGCCCTTGATGCTGGTCTTGGAGCTGCGTCCGTCGACGGCGATGGTGCCTTCAGGGGCGAGCTCCAGCTTTCCCTTTACGAGTTCCGTGCGGGGATCGTTGCCAATGGCCACGAAAACGCCAGTGACGGCGAGTTCGGACTCGGTGCCGTCGACGAGGTTCTTCAGCTTCAAGCCGGTCACCTTGTCCCCACCGATGACGTCTTCGACGGCGGTGTTCCACACGAAATTGATCTTCTCGTGGGCCTGCGCACGGTCACCCATGATTTTCGAAGCCTTGAGGGCGTCGCGGCGGTGTACCACGGTGACGGACTTGGCGAACTTCGTGAGGAAAAGTGCTTCCTCCATGGCAGAGTCCCCGCCGCCGATCACTGCGATGTCCTGGTCCTTGAAGAAGAAACCGTCACAGGTTGCACACCAGCTCACGCCGTGTCCGGAAAGACGCTTTTCATTCGCCAGGCCGAGCTCGCGGTATGCGGAACCCGTGGAAAGAATGATGGCGCGTGCCTTGAAGGTCTCCCCCGTGCCGATCGTCACGGACTTGATGTCGCCGTCGAGGTCCAGTTCAGTGACGTCCTCGAACTGAATCTCAGTCCCAAAGCGTGCCGCCTGCTTTTCGAAGTTCTCCATGAGATCAGGTCCCATGACGCCTTCGGGGAAACCGGGGTAGTTTTCGACGTCCGTTGTGTTCATCAGTTCGCCACCGGCAGTCACGGAACCGGCGATGAGCAGCGGTTTCATGTTGGCGCGGGCCGTGTAGACGGCCGCTGTGTAACCGGCAGGCCCTGAGCCTACGATGATGACATCACGTACGTTGGACGCGGTGTTTTCTGCGTTGCTCACTGGTGGGTGAACCTCTTCCTTAGTCGATGCACCGGATCCTTGCGGCCGGCCACATGGCACAACCCTTTGTCGGCGCGGAATATTCCGATGTTCCCGCGGACCCTTATATCCGCCACCATTCAGGGTACCGTCCGGCAGCGCAGGCCTTCCGCCGTCGATTACTGGACTTTGATCTCCGCAAGGCGCAGGCCGAACCCGTAGCGCGTCTTGGGCGCGGTCAGTTTGGGCAGGGACTTGATGGAGATGATGACGTACTGGGCAGTCACAGGTGAACTGAGCGGCATGGTGAGCTCCGGTGAGGTGAAGCTGTTGGTGCCTACCAATTTGGCCCCATCCATAGCAGGACGGTCATTGGTGTAAACGTTGATGTTTCCACCGGATGCGCCTAATTGACTCAAGGTGACGGACGTTACTTGTGAGGGTGCCTTGAGCTTGACGAGCAGCGAAACTCCATCAGGGGCCAGGCCGCCCCAGTCCGCGGTGGCGAACTCCATGTCCGACCAGTAACTCGCGGCGTTGCCGTCGTAAGCCTTGACCAGGTCTTTGTCGTAGCTCGCGGCGAATTCGAAATCGCCCATGCGGGTGACTCCATCAATGACCGGCGGCGCCGCGACCGGCGCTACTGCTGATGCACTGCTACTCGGCTGTCCGGTCACTGTCTGAGAAGCTGTGGAGGTCTGCTTGGCTGCCGGAGTCCCGCCGGGGATGAGGTTGCCGAGATTGGTGACAGCCAGAACCAAACCCACGATCAAGACGGCGGCAAGGACCCCACCCACGAGCCAACGGAAGGAACGGGGCTCGCGGACTGGCTCTTCGTCGTAGTATTCGTCCTCGTCGAGGGGCTCTGCCTGCTCGCGCGCCGTCGAGGGGAAGCTCGATGCTCCTCGGCTGTATCCGCCGGTAGCTGCGGCCGCACCGCGAGAAGCGCCCGCACCTCTGGATCCGGCGTCGTCGTTAACAAAGCCGTAGTCGTCTTCGGACCAGAGAGAGACCTTGGATTCCTGGGCGGGGTTCGCGGAGGTAGGCGCCGGAGGGGTGGACGCCGGAACAGCCTGCGTGGCGGGTGCCTCTTGGATTTGCTGGGGAGCGGTCCGGCTCGACTCGGCGGCCGAAGCGGATCCGGCCCTCCCGGAAGGTGTGGCTTCGCCGTGGTCGCTGGTTGATCTTCCGGTACCCTTTACGGCGGCTGCGGCCGCAGCGGCAGCCGCCCCTGCTCCCGCTGCCGCAGCAGCGATGCGGGAACCGATGCCCCCAGGGGCCGACGTCGGCCGGGCAGCAGGCATGGGAGGAACCACCGGGCGGCGCGGATCCGCAGGTGCCGGGGCGCCCTGCAACGAATCGCCGGCGGGATGGGGCTCGACCTCGTCGTAACTGATGTACTCGGCGTCGTGCTCTTCTTCGTCGTACAGTCCGTCGTAGGTCTCGGGTTCGTGGGACCTAGCCTGGCCGAAGATCTCGCTGCCAAGTGTGTCCGTGAAGAACGGTTCGACGTAGGGCGGGTTGGTGGCCACTACGAGATCCAGTAGGTCAGGAGCGCTGCTGTGGTTGGTGATGAGGTACGTGGTGCTGTCGCTCACGCCGAGATCGAGGATCTGGACATGGCCGGGCCGTTCCCCAGTGGCTACCTCGCGGGCGCTTTTGGCGACCTGCTCAGCGTTTCCGGGGCCGGCCACGAGGATGCTGACAGGCCTGTTGAGGACCTGGTCCACGCCGTCGAGCACCAGATCTTGGTCGTGCGAAGTCAACACGGTGGCTGTGACTTTGTAGCGGCCGCCAAGCACTGATCCGACATCGATCGGGTGGGACACGGGTTCCTCCTATGACTGTCCGGAAGCTGCGGGTCCTGAATACGGGATCCGGCCAGCCGGGTGACCCGTGGTCTGCAACTACCTGTATTAGTTTCTGATCCTAGCTGATTGGGCCGTTCCGGCTCCGGGTTTGCGAGGATGCGTCACCTTTTGCGGCGGGGTCCACCGCGGAAATATGGGTTGTTTCCCGGCGTCCCCTGATAGGTACGGCGGCCAGGCAACGGGATGCCCGGGCGGCCTGCGGCCCCTTGGGCGGTGCTGGGGATGTCTTCATCCGGCAGATATGACTTCTCGATGTCGGACCAAGCGTCCACCGTATCTTTCCCTTCGGCAATGCCCCTATCGGCAAAGCGGTCAGGATCATGGCCGCCATCCCACCCGTCCTTGGAAGGGATGGTTTGCAAGGCGGGACCGGCGCGGAAGGATGCTGCGTCGAATTCGCCCGAGATGCGCGGAATGAGCCCGGTGTCGTCGGACACTGTGGCGCGGACCGGCGTCGGGGTCTGCTTTCCGCCCGCGGGCGGTGTTTTCTCGACTGGAACACCCCGGCCGAGCCGGCCGAGAACCGGCCGGAGCAAATCGCGCAGCTCACTGACGTGGAAGACGCGCAGCAGGAAAAGGTACGCAAGCAGCATGACGGGCCCGACGACGACCACCGTCACCAAAGCGGCGGGCCTGCTGCTCCAGGCAAAGCCGTCGGCGTGATAGCTGCCGAGGAGCCATAAGGCCAATGCGCCGGCGATCGCCGAGCCCAAGGCTGCGTAACCCATGCGAATGTAGGAGTTTGCGATCCGCGGGCCGTCCACATGGCCGAGGAGGCGGCGCAGGAACCAGACGCTGATGACCACGGAAAGGATGTTGCCAAGCGTGTACAGGACGGCGATCGCGAAGATGATCCGGCCCACCGGCAGGAACTGGATGATGAACGCGCCCACAACGTTGAGCAGGGCCAACATGAGCTGGATGTAGAAAGGGGTCCGGGCGTCTTCGTTGGCGTAGAAGACGCGGGACATCATGAAGTTGGCGCTCATGAAGGGCGTGCTCAGCGCGAGGATCGTCAGGGTCTGGGCGAGCATGACGCCATCCTGGGGCTTCCCGCCGGAGAAGAACATGCCCAGCGGTCCGGCGAGGGCGAACAGGGCCAGGGCCCCGAAGACAGTGGCGACGGCCATGGTCCGCAGTCCATGCGAAAGGGCCTCGCGCAACTCGGCCTTGTTGCCTGCCTGGGAGGCATGTGCCATGCGGTTGAAGAGCACCGTGGCGAGCGACAACGCAATGATCGAGTGCGGCAGCAGATATAGCTGGCTTGCGACTTCGAGGACCGCGTTACCGGGGAGGGTGGCGGCCGCCGGGTCCTGCGCGTGCTCCAGGCGGAGCCGCTCGGAACCGGGAATCGTCGCGATCCTCATGACGTAAAGGAAAGCGAGCTGCCCGACGGCGGCGGTCAGGAGCGTCCAGACGCTCAATTTCGCTGCCTGGCCCAGGCCCACGCCCCTCCAGCCAAAGCGGGGCCGGAGCCCGAGCCGCAGGCGGATCACCGGGATGAGGAGTATGGCGGTCTGCGCTAGTACGCCGACGGTGGAGAAGCCGGCGATCAGGAAGGTCTGGAAAGGCCCCCAATTGTCCAAGGTGTGGGGGTTGGTGTTGTTGGCGCCAAGGATCCAGATGAACATGCCCAGTCCTGCGATGGCCACTACGTTGTTCAGGATCGGTGCCCACATGGCGGGGCCGAAAGCACCGTTGGCGTTGAGGACCTGGGTCAGGAGCGCATACAAACCGTAGAAGAAGATCTGCGGGAGGCAATAGAACGCAAAGGTTACGGCCAGCGACTTCTGCTGGGGTGAATAGCCCTGTGTAGTGAGATCGATGACCATCGGCGCAGCCAGTGTGACCAGCGCCGTGAGCGTCAAGAGAACCAGCACGGCCAAGGTCAGGAGCCGGCTGATGTAGTCCGCGCCGCGGTCCGGGCCCTTGCTCGCTTTAATGATTTGCGGGACAAGTACGGCGTTGAACACGCCGCCCGCGACCAGGAGGAAGATCAGGTTGGGCAGGTTGTTGGCGTTGATGAAGGTGTCATTGACCGTCGATCCCAGGCCCAGTGCGGCGCCAAGCATCCAGGTTTTGGCGAAGCCGAGGAACCGTGAAACGAGCGTCCCCGCGGCCATGACGGCGCTGGAACGTGTTTCTCCGGACTGGGGTGACTGGGTTGTTTTGGCGGCAGACATTGTCATTATCGTCCCATGAGCCGGGCTGGAAGGTGCGTCAAACCGGCGTCAGGCGGTGGGAAAGGCCGCGTTAGAGGTGTTCGGGCAGGACTTCCCGGGCAAGATCGGCGATACGCCGCTCATTGGGAAAGGACAGCTTGCGGGCCAATTCCTGGAGGGGAACCCAAGCGGCATCGATGGCCTCTTGATCGGGATCGTTCTCGATGGTCAGCTCTCCCCCGGTCGCGCGCAAGAGAAAATGGTGCACGGTTTTGTGGACCCGGTGCCCGCTTACGGTGAACCAGTAGTCGATGCTGCCGAGGGGAGCGAGGACGTTTCCTTCGATCCCGGTCTCCTCAGCAATCTCGCGTACGGCTGCTTCTTCGTTGTTTTCCTTGCCCTCCGGATGCCCCTTCGGAAGGCACCACTCGAGCCGGCCACCCCTATTAAGGCGGGCGATGATCGCAACCCTTAGTTCGCCGTCGGACGTGTCTACAACGACGCCGCCTGCGGAGACTTCCTCCACCGTCGGAAGGGCCGCCTGGGCCGGGTGCGGGGCGGGCGCGACGTGGGCACCAATTGCCGACGGCAATGGTGCGTTCGTCCTCCTGCCAGGAGCACTCGGGATCGGGTTGGCCATGAAGTCCACTCTAACGACTCTTGCCCGTTGGTGATGACCGGGACATGGACTCGGGGTGACGTACGGATGGCGCTCGCCCGTGATCCCGGTGCCGTCGCGACGCAATCACAGCGCAATGACATGGATCCGGTGGGATGGCGCAGCGAAATCTGACAAGCTTAAGGAACTATGGCGCAAGTATTGGACAGTTCTTCAGTTAATTTCCAGATGGATCCAGTGGTCCTGGACCTCGGGCAGCGGTTTGTGGACGCTGGATTCGAACTGTCGCTGGTTGGCGGCCCGGTGCGGGACCTTTTCCTCGGCCGCGTCTCGCCGGACCTGGATTTCACCACTGACGCAACTCCGGACCAGACGCTTTCCATCATCAAGAGGTGGGCCGACAATTTCTGGGAGATCGGCCGCGCCTTTGGAACGATCGGTATGAAGAAGTCCGGCTTCCAGATTGAGATCACGACGTACCGGGCCGAGGCCTACGACGCCGATTCCCGCAAGCCGGCGGTCGCCTTCGGCTCCTCGCTGCTGGACGACCTCCTACGCCGCGACTTCACCATCAACGCCATGGCGCTCCGGCTGCCCTCCCTGGAACTCGTGGATCCGTTCGGCGGGGTCCGCGACCTCCATGCCTCGGTACTCGCAACCCCGGGCGCACCGGAATCATCCTTTTCCGACGATCCCCTGCGCATGATGCGCGCCGCCCGTTTCGCTGCGCAGCTCGGCGTTGCGGTGCACGACGACGTCCGCCTCGCAATGTCCGGCATGGCCGAGCGGATCAAGATCATTTCCGCCGAGCGTGTGCGCGAGGAGCTCGTCAAGCTCATTAATGGTGCGCATCCGCGTGCGGGCATCGACCTCCTCGTGGATACCGGACTAGCCGAATTCGTCCTGCCCGAGGTTTCTGCGCTGCGCCTTGAAGCCGATGAGCACCACCGGCACAAGGACGTCTACCAGCACTCCCTTCAGGTCCTGGAGCAAGCCGCGTCGCTCGAGACCGGCCCGGACGGCCCGGTGCCTGGCCCGGACTTTGTGTTGCGCTTCGCCGCGCTGATGCACGACGTCGGGAAGCCGGCGACGCGCCGTTTCGAACCGGGCGGCGCAGTGAGCTTCCGCCACCACGACATGGTCGGCTCCAAGCTGACCGCAAAACGCATGAAGGCCCTGCGCTTCGACAACGACACCATCAAGGCCGTGGCGCGGCTTGTAGAGCTTCACATGCGTTTCTACGGCTATGGGGATGCGGGCTGGACCGATTCCGCGGTCCGCCGATACGTGGCAGACGCCGGCCCCTTGCTGGAGCGCCTGCACCGACTCACACGGTCCGACGTCACCACACGTAACCAGCGCAAGGCGGAGCGGCTCTCCTTTGCCTACGATGACCTTGAGCAACGGATAGAGGTCCTGGCCGAACAGGAATCGCTCAATGCCATCCGGCCGGACTTGGACGGCGCGCAGATCATGGCTTTGCTGGGACTCAAGCCCGGGCCCGTGGTTGGCCGCGCCTATAAATTCCTCCTGGAGGAGCGCATGGAAAACGGTCCGCTGTCCCAGGAGGATGCCGAGTCCAAGCTCGTGGCGTGGTGGGCCGGGCAACCCGAGTCCGCCGTCGAACTTTCATCGGAACCAGCCGTCGATGCCAAAGCAGGCACCGCCGAACCAGAGGAGTCCTGAAGTGAACCCTGCAGCCAAGCCTTCCCGGCCACAGCTCTGGATCATGCGTCACGGGGAGACCGAATGGTCCAAGAGCGGCCAATACACCGGTTTGACGGACCTTCCCTTGACGGTGGAAGGCGAACAGCAGGCGGTGGAAGCCCGGAAGATCTTGGAAGGCATCGATTTCGACCTGGTCCTGACATCGCCGCTGCGCCGGGCACGGCGTACCGCGGAGTTGGCGGGCTTCCCCGACGCCGTTCATGAACCGCTCGCTGTGGAGTGGAACTACGGCGACTACGAAGGCATCAGCTCGGACCTCATCCGCAAAGACAACCCGGACTACCTCATCTGGTTCGACGGCGTTCCCAACGGCGAGACTCTCGACTCCGTGGCAGCCCGTGCCGACAAGATCATTGCACGCGTCCTCGAGTCTGGAATGGATAACGTCCTGATTGTGGCCCACGGGCATTTTTCCCGCATCCTCACGGCCCGCTGGCTTGAATTGGATGCCCGGGAAGGCCGCCACTTTGTCCTGGGAACAGCCAAAGTTTGCACTTTGGGTTGGGACAAGCGGACGCCTGCCATTCTTCGCTGGGGACTGTAGGAAGAATTAATTTCTAAATTGTTTGTAATTGGCTGGTCAACAGCGCGATTCATGGTGTAACTTTATTTTTGATTCCAGAGCGATCCGCCGGGATTGAGGCGTGCACTACCCAGTCAGTCAGCTGCGGTAGTGCCAAAGCAGAAAAGGAGGTTGGGAAAATGATTACTTTGACTAGCGGATGGAAGATGACCGTTGCTGGCGCCCCGGCCTTCGCTGCTCGACGCCGTTTTGCGGCCTAACTCCCCCTGATGTACTTCCTACCCTGATTATTCGGGGCAGTTCACGGTGCAGTCAGGCTCCGGGTTGGGCCTGCCATTGAGCGGTATCACGCGATTGACGTGGTGCGCAGTGTCCTCATAGTTCGGAACCAGCTTCTTGTTGGGGACGGCTGCCCCTGGATACCACCTACCGGAACTCCATGCTTCGGTACTCACACGGTCATTCGATAAATCCGCTTAATCCACCCATCATTGCCCGGCGTTCACATGCCTAATTCTGCCGCTGCTTTCTTCGAATTAAGGGGGCTTAATTGTCATGCCCGAATTCCGGCAATTCTCTTCAACACGAAAGGAGGTGAACCCTTGGCCAAGCGCCTCAAGGACCTGATGGTCTTCAACGGCAAGCCCGTCGTCAAAGACAAGACCCTTTTCAACGGACAACTGCTGGACCAACGCCGGGAAGACGTCTACGTCGTCCTGCACCAAATGGGCATCATCCGCTGACGGTCCCCACCACTGCATTACAGGAGGGACTGATGGCACACATCGGACTGTTCGCCTCGGAAGCCCACGCGGCTACGCGTGGGCTTCCGCCTCTTAACGCGGGAGCCAGGCGCGGGGCCGTCCGACGCGGCTTGCCGGAACCTGTTCGCCGGGCCTGAAGGTAAGCTCGATTCCATGCAGGAGACGAAGCCGCACAGCCAGGAAAAGCGTGCCCGCTTTGTGGTTCCCACCCGTAGTGATTCCTTGCTCAGGAACTTCACCGAGTTGATCGGCGGACCCCTCGGGGGGCGGTCCTCCCCCGGGGCAATCTCCCCGGGATTCTTCACCGTTGAGCGGGTCCTGATCATCCTCACGATCGTTGCGGCACTCCTGTCGATCTTGATCAAGGGCTATTGCCGCGTCAACGGTTGGCACACTCCCCAGCAGTTCTACGCCACCTGCTACTCGGATTTCCCGGAACTTTTCGGCAGCCGGGGCCTTGCGGACGGCGTGTTTCCGATCTTCGATCAGAAAGCCCTGTTCGAATATCCCGTGATCACGGGGCTGATTGCGGGTGTTACTACATGGCTCGTACCGGGGCACGGCGCAAGCCCCGAACGGATCCTCGGCTATTTCGATGTGAACGCGACCCTGATTGCGGCCATGTGGATCGTGGTGGTCCTGGCCACCGCGCGCATCAATCGGCGCCGGCCGTGGGACGCTGCCATGGTGGCCCTGGCGCCCGGGATCGTGCTGGCCGGAGTCATCAATTGGGATATGTGGGCAGTGGCGATGCTCGCGGTGGGGATGTACTTCTTCGCAAAGGATCGTCCCGTCCTGGCCGGTCTGTTCATCGGTTTGGGGACAGCCACCAAGCTCTATCCGCTGCTCATGCTGGGCGCAGTCTTTTTACTAGCCCTACGCAGCGGCCGGCTGCGGGTCCTTGTTGTGACCACTTTGTCCGCCACGGTAGCCTGGCTCGCAGTCAATGTCCCGGTCGCAGTCGTCAACCCGGCCGGCTGGCGCTACTTTTTCGACTACACCCGTGATCGCCCCGCTGGATACAGCTCGCCGTGGTTCGCCTACAACCTCGTTGCGGAACGCCTTCAACTGGTCCAGCTTGGCCCGGAGGCCATCAATGCCCTGGCGATGGACATGTTCCTCATTGCCTGCGTTTTGATTGCCGGATTGGCTTTGACAGCGCCGCGGCGCCCGCGGCTGGCCCAGTTGACGTTTCTGATAGTGGCAGCTTTCATCCTGAGCAATAAGGTCTATTCGCCCCAATATGTCCTTTGGCTGGTGCCATTGCTGGCTTTGGCCAGACCCCGCTGGCGTGATTTCCTGCTCTGGCAGGCGGCCGAGGCGTTGCATTGGACCGCCACGTGGATGTATCTGGGCCAGACGACCAGCGGCGGGGCCGCGCAGAACAACATCGATATGCCGTACTACGTCATGGCCGTCACGTTACACATGGCCGCAACAGCATATTTGATGTTGAGGGTTGCATGGGACATCTGGGAACCTCACCTGGATCCCCTCCGAGTCCACGGTGTGGACGACCCCCACGGTGGTGAGTTCAACGTCGCCGAAGATTGGTTCCGGATAGACCTCAAGAACCCGGCGGCATCGGTGCTGCCTTGGCGGCGCGATGCCTTGAACGCCGTGGAGGCTGAGTCCGTGCTTGACGCGCAATCCGGGGTAGATACGCCGAAACCTTCCCACGACTCAGTGGACTCTACACGCGGCGAGGCCGAAGGCGATGGCTGAGGTCGCCGTCGTCGGCTCCGGACCTAACGGCTTGGCCGCCGCTGTAGTCATGGCCCGCGCGGGCCTGGCTGTGCGGGTGTATGAGGCCGCCGAGACGATCGGTGGGGGAACACGGACAGCTGAGCTGCTGGAACCGGGGCACGTCTACGATGTCTGTTCCGCGGTCCATCCGATGGCGCTGGCTTCGCGTTTCTTCCAGGAGTTTGAACTCGAGCGGCGCGTGGAGCTGCGATTGCCCGAAATCCAATACGGAACTCCGCTCGACGGCGGCAGGGCAGCCCTCGCCTATCGCTCGCTGGAGCGGACGGCTTCTGAACTCGGGCCCGACGGATCTGCGTTTACCCGCCTGATGGGACCGCTCGTGGAGCGGCTCGACGGGGTGCTGGATGTGACGCAGAACCAACTGCTGAGGATCCCGGCCGATCCGGTGGCGGCGTTACGACTTGGCTTGGCGACCCTGGAGCAGGGTTCGCCGTGGTGGAACCGGCACTTTTCCGGGGAAGCGGCTCCCGCACTCCTGACCGGGGTCGCGGCGCACGCTGTCGGGCCGCTTCCTTCGCTCGCCGCCGCCGGGGCGGGACTCCTTCTGGGTGCGTTGGCTCATGCCGGCGGGTGGCCCATTCCCGTTGGTGGCTCTGTGGCTATAGCGGAGGCCATGGTCCGGGACATCGAGGCCCACGGCGGAGTGATTGAGACCGGCGTGCAGATCGATTCCCTCGAAGAGCTGCGCCCCGCGAAGGCCATCCTGTTGGACGTTGCTCCCCCGGCACTGCTGCGTATGGCCGGTTCGGCGATTCCCGACCGCTACAGGCGGTCGCTGGAAGCATTCCGGTTCGGGAATGCAGCGTGCAAGGTGGATTTCATCCTCTCCGGGCCGGTGCCCTGGACAGCTCCAGGTCTGGCCGCCGCCGGGACGGTCCACGTAGGTGGCACGCGTGACGCCATGGCCGAAGCCGAGAACCTGGTAGCGGCTGGCCGACACCCCGCGAAGCCCTACATCCTGGTTGCCCAGCCATCTATTGTCGATCCCGGGCGCGCTCCCGTCGGGCGGCACATTCTCTGGTCCTATTGCCACGTGCCCAAAGGATCGACTGTGGACATGGCCGAGGCGGTCATCTCCAGGATTGAGGAATTCGCGCCGGGCTTCCGCGACGTGGTGATCGGCTGGAAAACGACGACGGCGGCAGGCTTGGCGGAATACAACGCGAACTATGTTGGTGGAGACTTCAGCGCAGGACTGATGGACATTCGGGGATTGGTGCGGCGTCCCGTGTTTTCAACGGTGCCATGGCGGACGCCCATCCCAGGAGTGTACTTGTGTTCATCCTCAACGCCCCCTGGGCCCGGAGTAACAGGAATGCCCGGGTATCACGCTGCGAAATATGCCTTGAATGACATGTTCGGTCTGAAGATACCCGGGCTTGGCCTCGGCGTATAACCCTCCGACGCCCGCTCACATATCTGCCCTTTTTCCTCGACGCCCGCTCACCTATGTGACCAACGACGGATCGCTCCTGCAGATGATCTGCGCTAGCGATCCGTTGTTTTCCCTCATATGTGAGCGAGCGTTGGGAGATGGGCCTTTATATGTGAGCGGGCGTTGGGTTAGTTAGCCGCGGTGAACCGGGCGCGGCGGTGGGCCGGAGATTCGATTTCGTCCAACATGGCGACCGCGTAGTCCTGGGTGGAGATGGTGTTGCCAGCGGGAGAATCCTTGGCAGTGGAGTACTTTGCCGTGCGCTCACCTGGCTGGATGACCGGCGCGGGCGCGAGTACGGTCCAATCCAGGTTCTCGGGAGCTTCCTTGACGGCGGCGAAGGCTGCGGCCGCTGTGGTTGCCTCGGCCTTGTAGACCTCAGGGAAGTCGGGCGAATCGAGGAGGCGGACGCCGTCGATCTCCAGCGTTCCTGCGCCGCCGACGATCATCAGGCGCGTGCCTTCGGCGTTGCTGTAGGCGGTGTCCATTGCCGCAAGCCATTCTCCGTGGTCTCCGCCGGTGCGGCTCGGGCCGGTGGCGAGGATGACGGCGTCGTGCTCCTTGGCGATCTCCGCGAAGCTCTGGCCATCAGCGAGGTCGGCGGCGAGAGCCTTCGCTCCGGCAACCTCCGAGCCCTTGCGGGAGATGGCGGTGACTTCGTGGCCGCGGGTGAGGGATTCGTTGACGATCTGGCTTCCGACCATGCCTGTTGCCCCGTAAACTGCGATTTTCATGACTCTCCTTGGGTTGCTATCCTTGCAATATCAAAACAGTATCTAATTGATACTGATAGCTTCAAAGGAACTTAGTTACCTCATGGATACCAACATGCTGCCGGCAAACATCCTTGACCCCGATTGCCCGTCTCGAGTGATCTTTCAGCGCATCGGCGACAAGTGGGCCTCGTTGGTGGTCCAGGTCCTCGCGGACGGCCCCATCCGTTTCTCCGAGCTTCGCAAGATGGTCCACGTAGTGACTCCCAAGGTGCTCACCCAGACCCTTCGCACCCTGGAGCGCGACGGTCTCATCACCCGGACCGTCCACGCGCAGGTGCCACCTCGCGTCGACTACGAACTGACCGAGCTTGGAGCGTCCCTGTTGGAGCCATTGACCCTTTTGCGTCTCTGGGCGGAGGACCACGTGCCCAGTATCCTCAAGGCCCGTGATGCCTATGACGATTCCCAGGACGAGGCTTTGATCGGGGACTGACCCTTCGCGTTTCCCCCCCCAACTGGCTCGCATTTGTTGTCGTTTTGAGGGCTCAGAACGACATCTAATGCGAGCTAGTTGGGTGGGCCGACGGGTACGCCCAAACCGAGGCGCCCGTCCCGCATGGTTGCGACCGAATCGGTGAGCGGCAGGAACTCGGTGTCGTGCGTGACCATGACGGTCGCCGTCGCGAATTCGTCCGTGACCTGCCGCAGCAACCGCACGATCGATTCACTGCGCTCGTGATCCAAGGCAGCCGTCGGCTCGTCGACGAGCAGCACCCGGGGCTGGCCCATGAGCGCCCTCGCGATGTTTACGCGCTGCCGCTGGCCTCCGGAGAGCTGGTGCGGCCGCTTGTTGAGCGAAGTCCCGAGCCCGACGACGTCGAGCAGTTCCGTAGCGCGCTTTCGTGCCTTGGCGGCGGGCTTTCCCCGGAGGTGGTCCCCGATGATCAGCTGCTCGACGGCGGTCAGTGACGGTAGGAGATTGGCTTGCTGGAAGATGATGCCCACTTTTTCCCGGCGCATGGAAGTGAGTTCTGTGTCCTTGAGTCCGGTGGCATCCGTGCCGTCGATGATGACGAGCCCGGAACTTGGCCGGACCAGTGTTGCAGCCACGGCCAAAAGCGAGGACTTTCCTGAGCCGGACGGGCCCACGAGGGAAAAGAATTCGCTGGCGTCCACGCGGAGATCCACGGCGTCCAGGGCCTTGAGGGTGGAGTCTCCGTCGGGGTATTCCAGGGTGACATTGACGAGGTTTAGTGCGGAGTTCATGAATATGCCTTTCGTGGAATATTAACTGTTCGAATGGCCTAGTTGCCGCCGAGGGCGATCAGCGGATCCACTCGGGTGATGCTGCGTACGGCAACCGCTGCACCGCCAAGGCCGAGGATCACGATCCCGGCAATCGGGACGAGCGTAGTCAGCGGAGTCACGAGGAACGGGGCCGCCTTGGCGGCGAAGAAGCCGCCCAGCACACCAAGGCCCCCACCCAGTCCCGCGCCGGCGAGCAGTACGATGCCCGCTTGGACCAATGCGTCCCGCACCACATAGGCGGATGAGGCACCCATGGCCTTGAGCACCGCGATGTCCCGTGTGCGCTGGACAGTCCAGACGGTCAGGAATGCCACGATGACAAGCGCCGAGATGCCGTAGAGGAAAGCCTGCATGAGCATCAGCGAGCCGTTTTCGCTCTTGTAGGAGCCGAGGGCCTGGAATGAGCCGCTGGGGGTGGCGGTGACAGTACCGGCCACCGAATTGGCGGCGTCGAGGTCCACGGAGGCGCCGGCGCCGTACGTCACAGCAAGGACCGTCCCAATCGATTCCCCGGCAGGAATATGTGCGAGCTTCTGCCACGTGGCCAGGGAGGTCCAGATGACTCCGGTGTGCGAATACCACTCGTCCCGGGTGACGGCGGAAACCGTCAGGTTGGTACCGCCTACGGTCACGCGGGTCCCGATAGTCAGCCTCAGTTCCTTCGCCAAGGACTCCCCGACCACCACCTCGCTTTCCTTGACCGCCACTGGCGAGATGCCGTCGTCGGCCCCGAAGACCGCGACGTTGGCGGTGCCCGCGGCATTATTGGACGAATCGAGGGACTGGAACCGCGTCTGGCTGATACCCACGGCCTCGGCAGAAGCAACGCCCGGCCGGTTCCGCCAGGCTTCGAGCTGCTTGTTGGACACCTCCGATTCCGTATAAGACGCCTTGGCCTCGCCACCGGCGGGCGCGCCGAAGGCGATTTGCTGCGCTGGAAGGCCTGCAATAGCCGACGTCGACTGGTTGCCGAGGCCCGCGGTCAGTCCGGAGAGCATGACGAGAAGGAGTGTGATGAGGGCGACGACGCTTCCCATGAGGGCGAAGCGGCCCTTGGCGAAGCGGATGTCGCGCACTGCGAGAAACATGGAATTCCTTTGGTTCGGAGGCGATCTTCTGGTCCTGTTTCAACTCTCCGGCCAGTTGGCGCATGAAACATCAGGAAGTGGATGGACTCATCCGATCGCCTTGGTTGACCCGCGGATCAACCTTTTGGTTGATTGGGCCCGAATGCCACGGAATCGGGGCAAGAGTGTCGGCGCGCGAGACTACGCTGGAGGGCATGCAGGGAGACGATTTGCCGCAAGCCACCCCGCAGCCCAGCGTCACAGCGCAGCCCAAAGAGACGGCGCAGCCCGGTGGCTCGGCCATGATTTTGCGTGTCCTGCGCGTGAGCCTGCACGTCGGTTTCGCGGTGCTTCTGCTGGTCGCCGTCCTTAGGCTTGCGGTGGCGGGACTTTCCCCTTTCGCCACGGGTTCCGGCCTCGGCCTTGCGCTTCTACTGGCTGCCGTCTACCTCGTGGGGACGGTTCTCGAAAAGAGGCACGCCGGCAATCCTGGGCGCTTCGATCCGAAGCCTTACGCGCGCTGGTGGCTCGCCGTCGTGGGTTTCCTGTGGCTGGTGCTCATGCTCATCAGTCCGGACTTCGCTTGGATGGCTTTCCCGTTGTTCTTCCTGCAACTGCATATCTTGCCGCGGCGCTTCGCCCTCCCGGCCATAGCTGCCAGCACCGCACTGCTGATCGCAGCCATGTGGTTCCATAACCGTGGTGCCGGGGCGGATGCCTTGCAATCTGCCATGGTCCTCGGGCCTGTTTTCGGGGCCGCCTTCGCGGTTGTCACAGGCCTGGCGTATCGGGCGCTCTACGTCGAGGCAGAGAATGAGCGCCTCGCCGCTGAGGAATTGCGCCGCACCCGGGCCGAGTTGGCACGCAGCCAGCACGACGCTGGTGTGCTGGCTGAGCGCGAACGACTCGCCCGTGAAATCCACGACACCCTGGCGCAGGGATTCTCGAGCATCGTCCTGATGGGGCGCTCGGCCGAGAAGGCCCTCGACGCCGGTGACAACGCCGCGGCCCGTGACCGGCTCAGGACCGTCCGGGAGACAGCAGCCAGCAACCTTGCGGAGGCCCGGAATTTTGTCCGGGGACTCGGGCCCCCGGAACTGGACGATTCCACCCTTGCAGACACCCTGCGTCGCCTCTGCGCCAAGACCGAGGCCGAGGCCGCCGCACGCGGAGCGACGTTGCGCTGCCGCTTCGAGCTCCAGGGCAAGCCGGTGGCGCTTCCCAACCCTTACCAGACCACTTTGTTGCGCGCGGCACAGTCTTCCCTTGCGAACGTGTGGGCGCATGCCCAGGCGAGCACCGCCGTCGTCACCCTGTCCTTCCTGGACGCAGAAGTGACCATGGACGTGTTCGACGACGGCACGGGCTTCGACCCCGCAGCGGCCGCTGCCGCGGCAATCCGCGGTGACGGAACCGGCGTCGGGCTCACAAGCCTGCGCGAGCGGCTCGCGGCCCTGGACGGAACCCTCGATGTCGAGTCGGCTCCCGGCGAGGGGACTGTGGTGGCAATCCGGCTGCCCTTGGGTACTGGCAACCCGGCTTTGGAGGCATCCCCATGAGCAACAACATCAGGGTTTTGCTGGTTGACGATCATCCCGTGGTCCGCGCAGGGCTCCGGGCCATGCTTGCCGATTTTGAAGGCGTCCAAGTGGTGGCGGAAGCGACCGACGGGGGCGCCGCGTTGGCTGAACTGGCAAAGCTCCACACCCTCGGAGAACCCGTGGACGTGGTCCTCATGGACTTGCAAATGGGCTCGGGGATGGACGGCGTCACCGCTACCGGCAGGATCAAAGCCGGTGAAGCCGGAACTCCCCCACCGCCGGTCCTGATCCTGACCACCTACGACAACGACGCCGACATTCTCGCCGCAGTGGAAGCCGGTGCCAGCGGATACATGCTCAAAGACGCGCCACCCGAGCAAATCCGGCAGGCCGTGGTGTCTGCGGCAGCGGGTCAAACGGCCCTTGCGCCGGAGGTCGCTGCGCGGCTCGTGGGGCGGATCCGCAATCCGGTGCACGCTCTGAGTGCACGTGAAGTGCAACTCGTGGAGCTCCTCGCCACCGGGATGAGCAACCGCGCGATGGCGAAGCAACTCTTCATTTCCGAGGCCACAGTCAAGACCCATTTGGTGCACATTTACGGCAAGCTGGGCGTCGACAACCGGACCGCCGCCATCGCGGCAGCAACCCAGCGCAGGATCATCCGGAGTCAGTAGGGTCTGCGGGAAGTCGAGGTGCCTGAAGCATCACAAAAGCGCAACGTGCTGTGATTTGGACCATTCCGGTCGGCCCAAGAAGGCATAATGGCGCAAATGGGGAAAATCAAGAATCTTGTCCTGGGGCTTGCCGCCCTGATGATCGCCGGCTCGCTGACCGCTTGCGATGACGGCCGCTCCGGGGCGGAGGGCGCGGCCAAGCAGCTCGCGTCGTCCCTCGCGGCGCTCGACGTCGGATCGCTCGCCGTCGACGGCAAGGATGCCGCAGCGGCGAATGAACAGCTCAAGGCGGTGTTTGCGGCCCTCGCTCCGGCCAAGCCGTCCGTTGAAAGCGGTGCTGTGAAGCTCGACGGCGACAAAGCGTCGGTCCCGCTCAACTTCACGTGGAAGATCGGAACAGCGGAGTGGAAGTACACCTCCCAGGCCGCGCTGAAGAAGGCGGGCGACAAGTGGGCCGTCCAATGGACTACAACACTCTTGGAGCCGGACCTTAAGGACGGAGAGGTACTGGACAAGACCGTCACTTCCCCGTCCAGGGCCGATATCCTCGGCGCAGGGGACGCGAAATTGGTCAGCTACCGTCCAGTGGTTCACGTGGGCATCGACAAGACAACGATTGGATCGGTTGATCCTGCAGCTTCGGCGGCGAAGCTCGCACAACTGGTCGGCGTGGACGAAGCCGCGTATGTGAAGCAAGTCCAGGCGTCCGGTCCACAGGCATTCGTCAGCGCCATCACCCTGCGCGAGGACGGAAACCGGACAGTCACGGACCAGCAGATTGCGTCGATTCCGGGCGCTCGTGGCATTCCAGATTTCCTGCCTTTGGCACCGACGCGCACCTTCGCCCGGGCTGTGTTGGGTACCGCGGCTGAGGCAAGCGCCGAACAGATCCAAAAGGCCGGGGGTGCCCTCAAGGTAGGAGACACTGTGGGAACAGGCGGCCTGCAGGAGCAGTATGACGCGCAACTCCGAGGTCAGGATGGAGTCTCCATCAAGACCCGGCCGCAGGGCATGACCGACGACCAGATCAAGGCCGCGAGGCCCGACCCCCGCCGATTGCTTTTTGCCGTCAATGTGAAGCCCGGCGATCCGTTGAAGACCACCCTGGATCCGCGTTTGCAGCAACTCGCTGAAGACACCTTGGGCGGCGTCGGCCCGGCCTCGGCCATAGTGGCGCTCCGCCCCTCCACCGGCGCCGTTCTCGCAGCGGCGTCCGGCCCTGGAAGCAACGGCTACAACACGGCAATGCTGGGGCAGTACGCGCCTGGTTCGACGTTCAAGATCGTTGATTCCCTCGCTTTGATCCGCAACGGAATGACGCCGGATTCCAAGGTTGAATGTACGCCAACAATTACAGTGGACGGCCGGACCTTCAAAAACGCCGAAGGCTATCCGGAGTCGTCGCTCGGCTCGGTTGCTTTGCGGGACGCTTTTGCCCATTCGTGCAACACGGCCTTCATCAGTTCCCGGGACAAGGTCAGCCAAGCCCAGCTCCAATCCGCGGCAACTTCATTGGGAGTGGCAGTCCAAGCCCCGAAACTGGGGGCCGATGCCTTCCTGGGATCCGTGCCGGGAAACGCCGACGGCACCGAGCACGCGGCTTCGATGATCGGCCAGGGCAAAGTGCTGCTTTCCCCGCTGGCTGCGGCGATCATGGCAGCTTCAGTGGCCCACGGCGCGCCGGTGTCGCCGCAACTCGTGCTGAACCCCGGCTCAGCCTCACCCTCTGCGGGTGCCACGCCGACGGCTTCCGGCGCGCCGTCGTCGTCGGCCTCTCCCGCCGTGACGGCGTCTCCCGCCGCGCCGGCGTCCGACAAGCCGGTTACGCCGGCGGAGGCAGCCGCGCTTAGCGACATGATGAGGGCTGTGGTGACCTCCGGCCACGCGGGTTTCCTCGCGTCGGTGCCGGGGGCACCCGTTGGCGCGAAGACCGGGACGGCCGAGTTCGGAAACGACAATCCGCCCAAGACGCACGCCTGGATTGTCGCAGTGCACGGAGATCTGGCGGTGGCAGTGTTCGTGGAAGACGGTGGGCTCGGTGCGACAACCAGCGGCCCGCTGCTCAAATCGTTCCTCACCGCGGCTGGCTGAGCCGTCCGCAGACCACTGGTGTTTGTTCTCTGGATGGACGTATTCTCAGGCTGTCACGCCGCGATCATCGCGAACTTGCCACACACCCCGTACCCGGGCCGCACCAGCTCGTAACTGGACATTCCTGACCGCGGCAGGCTGAGCTGCACAGTATTTCGGCACGATAAGTGAGCGAGCGTCGCCGGAAAGAGGGATATATGTGAGCGAGGGTCGCCGGGGGGATGGGCGCCCTGTGGACAGGCCTCCCCGGCGGGTGCACACTTAATTCAACGCTTGTTGAATTAGTTGCAACGGTGGGAGTGGCCATGGACCAGCCTGAAAGCACCACATGCGTCATCGCGGGCGGGGGCCCGGCGGGGGTGATGCTCGGACTCTTGCTGGCCCGGGCCGGCGTCGACGTCACCGTCTTCGAAAAGCACGCCGACTTCCTGCGCGACTTCCGCGGTGACACCGTCCACCCCTCCATCATCCGTCTCTTGGATGAGCTTGGGCTGGGCGAGGGATTCCGGGCTTTGCCCCAAAGCAAGCTCGGCAATTTCAAACTCCCCGCGGGCGGCAAGGAAGTGACCCTGGTCGACTTCGATCGCCTCAAGCCGCCCTACGATTACGTAGCCATGGTTCCGCAATGGGACCTCCTGAATTTCCTGGTGGACGCCGCACAGCAAGAGCCGCAGTTCACGCTCCGGATGAACACCGAGGCCACAGATCTGCTGTACGACGACGGCGGGAAGGTCGCCGGGGTGGCGTACCGCATCCGGGACGCGGCGTCCGGAGTGGAAACCGGGACGGGGGAGCTTCGCGCGACGTTGACGGTGGCATGCGACGGCCGCAGCTCGGTGCTCCGGCAGAAGGCAGGGCTGGTCCCCCGCGAGTTCCCCGTGCCGTTCGACACCTGGTGGTTCAGGCTCTCCCGGCGCGCGGACGAACAGGGACAGTTGGCCTCGATCATGCCCCGCTTCTCCGGCACCGATGTGCTCCTCAGCCTGACGCGCAAGGACTTCTACCAGATCGGCTACATCGCGGAGAAGGGCAAGGACCCGCAAATGCGTGCCGAAGGGGTGGAGAGCTTCCGTTCCCGCGTGGCCCGAATCCGCCCGGATCTGGCGGACCGCGTGGATGAAATCAGGTCCATGGACGATCTCCATTTGCTCGATGTGAAGCTCAACCGGATCAAGCCCTGGCACAAACCAGGCCTCCTCCTCATCGGAGACGCCGCCCACGCGATGTCTCCCGCAGGCGGTGTGGGGATCAACCTGGCTATCCAGGACGCCGTTGCGGCAGCCCGGCGCATCGCCCGCCCATTGCTTCAGGGCACCCTTGTCGAGGCAGATCTCGCTTCAGTGCAGAAGCGCCGCTGGTTCCCCACCGTGGTGATCCAGAATATGCAGCTCCTCATCCAGAAAGCGGTCTTCGGCCCCGCAGTAAAAGGCCAGTTGGTCGGCCCGCCGGGTCTGGTGGTGTTTGCCGCCCGACACGTACCCGGATTCGGGAAACTTCCGGCGCTCATGATCGCCTTCGGGCCGCGGCCCGAGCACGCTCCGGACTTTGCGCGCCGGAAGCCCGCCGTGAACCGGAAACCGGTGTGAACAGGGGTCGCCGCCCGGGACAGGTGAGCAGCCGGGACGCGGTTCTCCGTGCGGCCCGCGAACAGTTCAGCCGCAAAGGTTATGACGCCGCAACAGTCCGGGCCATCGCGGCCGAGGCCGGGGTGGATCCATCCATGATCAACCATCATTTCGGCACCAAGGAGCAGCTGTTCATGGCTGCACTCGAGTCACCCGTGGATCCCAAGGAACACCTGACGGCTGTCCTTGACGGGCCGCGGGACGGCGTCGGGGAGCGGTTGGTATCGCGCTTCCTGACAGTTTGGGACTCTTCCGCGGGGGCGGCCGGAGTCGCCGTTCTCCGCACGGCCATGCAACACGAATGGAGTGCGGCACTGGTCCGCGAGTTCATCCTCAACCGGGCTATCAAACCGTTGCTCGCTGGCCTTGGTGTCCCGGCGGAAGAGGCTTCGTGGCGCGGAAGCCTGGTGGCATCGCAGCTTTCCGGACTCATCCTGACCCGTTACCTGATCAAACTGGAGCCGATCGCTTCGGCCCCGCACGCCGTCGTCGTCCAAGCGCTGGGGCCGACAATCCAGCGCTATCTCACCGGTGCGGTAATCGGCGAACTGTCGGCCTGAGCGAGCGGCTGAGGAGTCCCCGCGGTCCGTGGGAAGATTGGGCAGTGGCCCATATTGACGTTTCAGGCATCGACTACTTCCTCTCCGACGGCACCCAGCTGCTCAACGGTGTGACCTTCAAGGTCCCGGACGGCAGCAAAACGGCCCTCATCGGGCCCAACGGAACGGGAAAGACCACCCTGTTCAAGATCATCGCCGGCGACCTCACGCCCGACGAAGGAGTGGTGGGCCGTTCCGGCACCATGGGCATCATGCGCCAGTTTGTCGGGCAGGTCCGCGATGAATCCACCGTGCGTGACCTGCTCGTTTCAGCCGCGCCGCCGGCCCTCGCCGCGGCCGCCAAGGCGGTCGAAGACGCCGAGCTTGCCATGATGGAGCACGACGACGAGCCCACCCAGATGCGGTACGCCCAAGCGATCGTGGACTGGGGAGACGCCGGAGGGTACGACGTCGAGACCGTATGGGACGAGGTCTGCATGGCCGCACTCGGCATCCCCTTTGACCGCGCACAGCACCGACCGGCGTCGAGCCTTTCGGGCGGCGAGCAGAAGCGGCTGGTGCTTGAGGCACTGTTCTCCGGACCGGATCAGCTTCTCCTCCTCGACGAACCGGACAACTACCTCGACGTTCCAGGCAAGCGTTGGCTCGAAGGCAAGCTCAACGAATCCAAGAAGACGGTCTTCTTCATCAGCCACGACCGCGAGCTGCTCAACAACGCGGCGGGCCGCATCGTGACCCTTGAGCCCGGCATCAACGGGGCCGGTGCCTGGGTGCACGGCGGGGGTTTCGGCACGTATGTGGAAGCGCGTATCGACCGCAACGCGCGCTTCGAGGAACTGCGCAAGCGCTGGGACGAGGAGCACCTGAAGCTCAAGGAACTCGTCATCATGTATAAGACCAAGGCTGCATTCCGCTCCGACATGGCCAACAAGTACCAGGCCGCACAGACGCGGCTCGCCAAGTTCCTGGAGGCCGGACCGCCCGAAGCCCTGCCGCTGGAGCAGAACGTGCACATGCGCCTCAAGGGAGGCCGGACGGCCAAGCGCGCCGTGGTGGCTGAAAAGCTTGAACTCACGGGCTTGATGAAGCCGTTCTCCACCGAGATCTGGTTCGGCGACCGCGTGGGCGTGCTCGGTTCCAATGGTTCGGGCAAGAGCCACTTCCTGCGGCTCCTCGCGGCAGGCGGCACCGACCCGGAGCGCGAGCACTTGCCCGTTTCCGACGTCGAAATCGCTGAGGTCCCGCACGAAGGCACCGTTAAACTAGGTGCCAGGATCCGTCCCGGATTCTTTGCGCAGACCCATTCCCGTCCGGATCTTCTCGGCCGGACGCTCCTGGACATCCTGCACCGGGGCGACGAACACCGTTCCGGTCTGGGCCGCGAAGCCGCTTCCGGCGCGCTCGACTCCTACGGGCTGGTGGGCTCGGCCGAGCAGAAGTACGAGTCGCTCTCCGGCGGGCAGCAGGCGCGTTTCCAGATCCTGCTCCTCCAGCTGTCCGGCGCCACCCTCCTGCTTCTGGACGAACCCACGGACAACCTGGACCTGCACTCCGGCGAAGCATTGGAACGCGCGATCGACGCGTTCGAGGGCACTGTCCTCGCCGTCACGCACGATCGCTGGTTCGCGAAGTCCTTCGACCGTTTCCTCGTCTTCGGATCCGACGGCAAGGTCTACGAATCCGCCGAGCCCGTCTGGGACGAGTCCCGGGTGGAACGGGCGCGCTAGCTTCCACCCGCTCCCCCGGGCGCCGAGCCCGGGTCCCGATGCGGGCCCGGGAACGCACGACGCTGTCCCGCGTCTTGGAACCCTCGCTCACCTATGGCGCGTTTCTTCGGAACGCTCGCTCACCTATGGCGCGTTTCTTCTGAACCCTCGCTCACCTTTGACGGGTCGCCACGAGACGCTAGCTCTCCTCTAGTGAGCGAGCGTCGGCCGAAAGTGGCCCATAGGTGAGCGGGCGTCGGCTTGAAACGCCTCATAGGTGAGCGAGCGTTTGAGCCGTTCGGCACGCAGGGCGCCTTCCGCGCCCAGTTCCCGCGCCTTCCGCGCCCACGCGGACATATGATCACCAGTTATGATTAGATGATCATTTCCGGATAGCATATGAGCATGAGGACTGCTGACCGCCACCGGCTCATTGGCGAGCTGCTGCGCAAACGCGAAGAGATCACCGTTGACGAACTCGTTGCCGAATGCGGAGCATCGGGGGCCACTATTCGTCGCGACCTGGAAATCCTCGCTTCCCACGGTGTCCTCCGCCGGGTGCATGGGGGCGCCCGCAGCCTAGTGGACCGCGGCGACAACCCCGGCTATGGGCAGCGCGAACTGGAGGACCAGGATGCCAAGGAGAGAATCGCCGTCGCCGTCGAACGGTTGCTCCGCGACCGCGATCACGTGTGGCTGGACAGCGGTTCCACGGCAACGGAGATCGCGCGCCGGCTCGCGCCGCGGGAATTGACCATTATGCCGATGTCCCTTCGCGCGGTGGAATTCCTGGCGACGGACCTTCCCTCTGGGCGGCGTCCGGGTCTCCTATTGCCCGGTGGCAGCCTGGTTCCCGGCGAGCAGTCATTCCGGGGACCGATGGCAGAGGCCAACATCCGCTCCTTGCGCTTTGACGCCGCCGTCGTCACGCCGTGCGCCATCAACCTCAAAGACGGCCTGCTGGCGCACGATCTCGAGGACGCCGCGATCAAGCGGGCAGGCCTGGAATCGGCGGGGCGGGTGATCGTGGCCTGCACAGGAAGTAAATGGAATGCACAGGCCGTGGCCTTGGTCGCAGCCATGGACGCGGTAGACGTCATTGTGACGGACCGGAAGCCAAGCACTGAAGAACGCACCCTACTTGAAAATCTCTCCGTGGAAGTTGTGATCGTATGACCACCAGCACCCGAACCGCTCCGAACGTCAAAGCCGCGGCAATTGCCACTTTCCTGGTCTTCGGCATGAACGGGCTGGTTTTTGCCAGCTGGGCGGCACGCATACCCGCCGTCACCCAGACGCTGCACCTGACATCCGGACAGATGGGCACCCTCCTGTTGTGCACCGCCGTCGGGTCCCTTGTGGCGCTCCCCTCCGCGGGATGGGTTGTGGGCAGGATCGGTACGGCCGGTACCGTCCGCGCCGCGGGGCTCCTTGCCGCCTCCGCCGGAGCGGCGATCGCCTTCTCCTTGATGGCCGGATCCGTGGCCGCCACCGCGCTGGCGCTCTTTTTCTTCGGTGTGGGGGTCGGTCTGTGGGATGTGTCGCAGAATATCGAAGGGGCCGACGTCGAACACCGCCTCGGGCGTACCATCATGCCGAAGTTCCACGCCGCTTTCAGCGGGGGCGCCTTTGTGGGTGCGCTGATTGGTGCGTGGCTTTCCGAGATCGGCGTCGGACTTCCGGAGCACCTGCTGGTCATCGCCGCCGTCGTGGTTCTTCTCACCTTGACGGCGCCGCGTTACTTCATGCCCCACGAAACCACGGGAACGACGCCCGACGACGGCGCGCCCGCCGTGAAGGGTCCGTCGGCGTGGCGCGACGCCCGCACCTTGTTGATCGGCGTCGTGGTCCTGGGAGCGACCCTCACGGAAGGCGCCGGAAACGACTGGATCGCCAAGGCCTCGGTGGATGGCCTGAATACTTCCGAATCAACGGGCGCTCTTTTGTTTGCGCTCTTCGTGGCCGCGATGACCCTGATGCGTTTCCTTGGCGGCCGCGCGATCGACAGGTTCGGACGTGTAGCCGTGTTGCGGGTCAGCATGGCCGCCGCGGCAGTGGGCCTGGCTCTCTTCGTCTTCGCGGGCAACCTCATCCTTGCCGGGGTGGGTGCGGCCCTTTGGGGTATCGGCGCGGCCTTGGCCTTCCCGATGGGCATGTCCGCTGCTGCCGACGATCCGAAACACGCAGCCGCACGCGTCTCGGTGGTTTCGACAATCGGTTATGTGGCGTTTCTGGCCGGCCCGCCGCTTCTGGGATACCTGGGTGACCACACCGGCATCCACATGGCTCTCCTTGCCATCGGCGTGCCGATCCTGATCGCACTATGGCTGGCCGGCGCCGCGAAGCCCCTGGTTAAAAGCAACTAGCTCGCAGTTGTTGTCGTTTTGAAGGCCCAGAACGACAACAACTGCGAGTTAGTTGGGTGGTTACAACGAGGGGTGGTTACGGTGCTGAGGTGGCGGGAGCCGAAGGAACTGCGCTCGGCGATGCCCCGTTGGTCGGTGCGCCGCTTTGCCGGTTCCGGCCTTGGCCGCCCTGGCCGTTGAAGTTCTGGAACTGGCCGCGGCCGGGACGGGCCTGGCCGGCATCCATGAGCTTGGTGACACCGACGCCTCCGAAGAAGCCGACTGCAACCAGCAGCACCGCAAGGAGGATCTGCGTCAGGCGACCCATCTTGAAGCGCTTCTTGGGCACGAACGGCTCCGTCGCTTGGGGTTGGCCCCAACCCTGTCCGGTAGGTTCCTGGCCGGTGGCTTGCAGGACGGCGGTCGGCTGTCCGGCGTGGGGCTGTTGGGTGTAGGGCTGCTGGGGCTCCGGCTGGTTCGTGGGGCCGGGCTCCGGTGCTGAATAGGACATTTGTGGATCTCCTGTTGGCTGTTTCTTTTTGAGTTGCTGGGGAGTTGCTGGAGCTGGAACTGTGGGCGGTTATTCGTACCGCAGGGCGTCGATCGGCCGCAGTTTCGCTGCCTTGTTGGCCGGGTAGATTCCGAAAATCAGGCCGATCGCCGCGGATACCAGGAACGACAGCCACACCGTCCACCACTGGACTTCGGGTTGAGTTCCCAGCAGGGGGAAGGCGCTCCCGATGTAGCCCGCGGCGATTCCGAGGACCCCGCCGATCAGCGAAATGATGAGCGATTCGATGAGGAACTGGCTCACGATGCTGCCCCGCGAGGCTCCGATCGCCTTGCGGATGCCGATTTCGCGGGTACGTTCGGTGACCGTGACGAGCATGATGTTCATGACGCCGATTCCTCCCACCAGGAGCGAAATGCCGGCCACAGCGCCCAAAAGGATGGTCAGCGTGGCCGTGGTGGTGGTAGCCGTCGTGAGGATCTGCGCCTGGTTCCGCACTTGATAGTCGCGGTTGGCGGAGGTGACGTTGTGCCGGGCATCGAGGATCATCTGGACCTCGTTCTGGGCCTGGTTCATCACGTCCGCCGACTTCGCCTGGACCGTGATGGAGGCGAGGGACGGCGAGTATCCGGTGAACTTGTCCTGGGCCGCACTGTAGGGGATCACCACAATGTCGTCTGGATCGTTGAGCCCCGAGGACCCTTTTTGGGCCAGCACGCCGGAGACCACGAAGTTCTGGCCGTTGAGGGCGATCGTCTGCCCCACGGCCGAGGTCACCGAGCTGCCCACCAGGTCCTGCGCCACGGTATTGCCGATCACGGCCACTGCGGTGCCGCTGCTTGCGTCACCGTCGCTGAAGTAGGACCCCGCCGCGAGGGTGTCGTTCGAAATGGAAAAGTACGACGGCGTGGTCCCCACGAACGTTGCGATCGCGTGGGTTGCGTCCTGGTAAGTACCCGTGACGTTCTGTGCCGTGACCACCGGAGCCGTTGCGGCGACGTCGGGGGCCATGACGGGATCCGTCAGCGCGGCCATGTCCTGCAGCGTGAGGTTGGTGCCACGGGACCGCGGACCGGTGACGGCTTGCCCGCCGCCCGCGGCGCGGCCGCCCGCCGTCGTCTGGCGGCTCACAGTGAGCACGTTGGTTCCCAGCTTGCCGATCTGGGCCTTGATGGCGTTGGAGGTTCCGGCGCCCACGGCCAGCAGGATGATGACGGATGCGATGCCGATCAGGATGCCCAGGGTGGTGAGGATGGAGCGCATCTTGTTGGCCATCACCCCGGTCAGGGCGAAGCGGACTGATTCGGCGATCATCATGCCGGCACCGCCGTCGCTACAGGGTGCGCATTAACTGCACGGACCCGGTGGTCCTCAATGATGTGCCCGTCCTGGAAGCGTACGACGCGGTTGGCCCGCGCCGCGACGTCGGCTTCGTGGGTGATCATCACGATGGTCCGGCCATTGGCGTGCAAGGACTCGAAGAGATCCAGGATCTCGTGCGAGGACTTGGTGTCCAAGGCTCCCGTCGGCTCGTCGGCCAGCAGCAGCACCGGGTTGGTCACGAGCGCCCGGGCGATGGCAACACGCTGTTGCTGTCCGCCGGAGAGCTGCGAAGGCTTGTGGTCGGCCCGCTCCGCCAAACCCACCGAACCGAGCACTTCCACGGCCCGCTCGCGCCGTTCCTTGCGGTGCACTTTTGCGTACGCGAGGGGCATGGACACGTTGTCCACTGCACGCGTGCGCGGAATCAGGTTGAAGTTCTGGAAGACGAAGCCGATTTTCCGGTTGCGGATCTGGGCGAGCTGGAATTCGTCCAGGGTCCCGGTATCGATGCCGTCCAGGTGATAAGTCCCCTGGGTGGCGCCGTCGAGGCAGCCGATGATGTTCATCATCGTGGACTTTCCCGAGCCCGAGGCGCCGATGATGGCCACGAAGTCGCCCCGGTCAATGGAGATGCTGACGGAATCGAGTGCCCGTACTTCGGCCTCCCCTTTGCCATAGATCTTGCTCACGGAGTCCAGTTGGATGACGGCGTCGTTCACGGCTGCTTACCCGCCATTTCCGCGGGTGCCACCGGTGCCGCCCGTAACTCCGGCGCCGCCTGTACCACCGAACCCTCCCGTTCCGCCAAGTCCGCCCGTCCCGGTCCGTCCGGTAGTGCCGGTGGTGTCCAGGGTGGAGGAGATGGCCGGGAGTTCAATCTGATCGCCCGCACTGAGTCCCGTGAGCACCTGGGTGCGCCCGTTGTCAGTGATCCCGGTGGTGATGGTCACCGCCGTCGTGGTCCCGTTCTTCATGACGTTGACGGTCTGCCGTGTTCCCGTGGTGGTGATGGCCAGCGAAGGCACCGTCAAAGCGTTCTTGGCGGTAGCCGTGGTCACGGAGATGTTTGCGCTCTGGCCGAGCCGGAGGGCGGCCGGGGGGTTCTTGATGGAGATCGTCACGGGGTAGCTGACCACGTTGTTCGTGGTTGTGGCGTTCTGGGCGATCGCGGTTATGGTCCCGGTGACGGGTGGCGCGGAGGGGTCGGTCTTGAGCGCCGGGAAAGTGAAGGTGGCTGAGTCGCCGGTCTTCATGGCGGCAATGTCCGATTCGGCGAAGTTGGCGATGACCTGCAGGTGCGCGGTGTCGCTGATGGTGATCAGTCCGGAAGACGATGTGCTCGCGGAGCTTGCGGAAGTGCCAGCGGAACCGGAAGCTCCGGAGGAGCCGGAACCGGACGACCCGGAAGGGGATGAGCCGGAGCTGCTGCCGGCATTGCCTCCGACGACGGCGTTCACAGCGGTGACCGTTCCTGAAACCGGGGCCGCGAGTGAGCAGGACGCCAGGTTCTTGGTTGCGGTGTCGACGGCAATCTGGGCCGACGTCGTATTGGATGTGGCGCCGCCACCGCTTTGGGCGGAATTGAGGGCCGTCGCAGCCGAGGCAATCTGCTCTTTGTCCTTGAGGGCCGAGCTGGCTTGCTGGTTGACGGCTTGGGTCAGTGCCTGGTTGTCCTTCGCCAGCTGGGCCTGTGCCGTATTGAGCGCGTTCTGGGCCGGCTGGCTGCTGGGCTGGGCGCTGGCAGCGGTCTGAGCCGCAGCGACAGTCGCATTGTCATTGTTCACGGCTGTCTGCGCGGCGGCGACGGCACTGGCCTGCTGGCTCGCGTCCAGGTTGGCCGTTTGTTGGGCGTTGGCCAGGCTCTGATTCGCCGAAGCTACCTGGTTGCTTGCCGAGGCCTGCTGTTGGTTTGCCTGCGCGGCGGCGGAATCCAGTTGGGCCTGGGCGACGGCCAGGGCATTCTGGGCGTTCGTCGGATCAATGGTCACCAGCACCTGCCCGGCCGTGACTTGCTGACCGGTCACAGCGGAAACAGTGGCGATGGGCCCGGTGCAGTTCTGCGCGTTGATGACCGTGGTGCTTGCGGGCGAGACGTTTCCGCTCGCCGTAGAGACGGCGGCGAGGTCCGCTGCGCTGACCGCGACGGTGCGGGCGGTGGTGTCGGCGGCGGTTTGCGGCACGCCGTTCAGCACGAAGAAGGCGCCGGCGGCAATGCCGATAACGGCCACCCCGATGCCGCTGTTGATGAGTTGAGGCTTTGAGAGCATGCCCGAAGACTATGATCGCTCTCTTGGAGAAGACCGAGTGCTACCTGATGGTTTACCCTATGTGACGCCCTGCGGGGCGTGCCGTTTCCCTCGAGTTTGTTTGTGGGGGAAGAACGACCCCCACTATCCCACTTCTTTAACAGTCCGCCGATAGTCTGGTGGAATGCGAAGCATGCTGCGATGGGGATCAGGGCGGATAGCGCGACTCGATCGGGCGGCGGTCCGAGCAGTCTCGCGGTGGCCGGAGGGCTCGCATGACGCCGTTCTGAAAAACCTTTCGGAGGCCGCAACAAAGGGCAAGCTATGGTTTGCCGTAGCTGGAGTTTGCGCGGGATTTCCCGGTAAACCCCGCAACGCGGCGATCCACGGACTCCTGGCCCTTGGCGTTGCGTCGGCCGTCACCAATCTGGGTTTCAAGACGCTGCTTCCGCGGGCGCGGCCGTTGCCCGAACTCCTTCCGGCTTTTCGCTTTGTCAACCCGCAGCCCACCAGTTCCTCGATGCCTTCGGGCCATTCGGCGTCTGCCGTTGCATTCACTCTTGGCGTCGCGCTGGTATATCCCCGTCTTGGTGGAGCTCTTGCTCCTGTTGCGGCAGGTGTGGCGTATTCCCGGGTTCATACAGGCGCCCACTGGCCCTCCGACGTCGTGCTCGGCTCGGCGATAGGGGCCGGAGCGGCACTCCTGACCCGAAAGTGGTGGCCGGCCAGACCTCCCGTTCCGGATACAGACCGTTCACCGGCCGATGCCCCCGCAGTCGGCGACGGCGAGGGGCTAAGCATTGCGGTCAACGCCCTCGGCGGTTCCTACTCGCCGGACACCGAGACGCAGCTTCGAGAAATATTCCCCAAGTCGCATATAAGTCTGATTTCCGATGGTGATGACGTGGTTGAAGAAATCCGGGCCGCAGCAGGGCGCCCCGGGACGAAGGCCTTGGGCGTGTGGGGCGGCGACGGAACGGTCGGCACTGCCGCGGCGGCCGCCGTCGAGCACTCACTGCCCTTGCTGGTGCTGCCCGGCGGAACGCTGAACCATTTCGCACGTGACGTAGACGCCCGATCGCTGGAAGGGGCCCTACAGGCCGCCAAAACGGGAGCAGCAGCATGGACAGACCTGGGCCATGTGAGCGCGGGCCGCGGCGTCGATGGCAAGGACGAGACCACCGAGCTCATCATGCTCAATACGGCAAGCATCGGTGTCTATCCCAACCTGGTGCGGCGACGCGAACGGCTGCAGCCCGCCCTGGGGAAGCCCCTCGCGGGACTCGTCGCAGGCCTGCGCACCTTCGGCGCGGCGACGCCGACCACCCTCCGGATCAACGGCGTCCCTCACACGTTGTGGATCCTCTACCTGGGCCGTGGCCGCTACTACCCGCGGGACCTGGCGCCGCTGACGCGTCCTGTGCTTGACGACGGCGTGTTGGACATCCGTATGGTCACGGCCGATGAGCCTTTCGCGCGGCTGCGTCTGCTGTGGGCGGTCCTCACCGGAACCGTGGGTACCTCCAAGGTGACCCACCTTAGCGAGGCTGCGGAGCTCAGCATCGAAGCGATCGGAGAACCGCTGGTGATTGCGGTCGACGGCGAGCCGTTGGCTGGTGTGCGGACCGCGGAGTTCACTGTCAAGCGCCGGGCGCTGCGGGTGTATTCGCCGCTTTACTAGAGTTTGCTAGCGCTTTCCCGGTGCCCGGGAAGACCTGACCGCGACCGGAATCATCCATAGGGACTACCCTGAGCGGCCCCTGAATCATCCCTGAGACCGGCGAATTCCGTCGCACCGGTGGTTAGCGTTGTACTTACAGTCACCACATAGCTGCAGCAAGCGGAGGGAACGCTTCCATGATTGAAGCAACAGGCTTGAGGAAGGTCTACGGCGCAAAGACAGCCGTGGACGGAATCAGCTTCACCGTACAGCCCGGGAAAGTCACGGGCTTCCTTGGCCCGAACGGCGCCGGCAAGTCCACCACCATGCGCATGATCATGGGTCTCGACCGTCCGACGTCGGGCGACGTCATCGTCAACGGCCGGCACTACTCCCAGCACAAAGCCCCGCTCCACCAAGTCGGAGCGCTGCTCGATGCCAAGGCGGTGCACACCAGCCGCAGCGCGTACAACCACCTGCGCGCCATGGCCGCAACCCACGGGATTCCGAACTCGCGCGTCGAGGAAGTCATCGAGATGACAGGCCTCACCGCAGTTGCCAAGAAGAAGGCCGGAGGGTTCTCCCTCGGCATGGGCCAGCGGCTTGGCATCGCCAACGCACTGCTGGGTGATCCCCAGACGCTCATCCTCGACGAACCGGTCAACGGACTGGACCCCGAGGGCGTCCAGTGGGTCAGGAACCTTGCACGCTACCTGGCAAGCCAGGGCAAGACCATCTTCATTTCCAGCCACCTCATGTCCGAGATGGCCCAGACCGCGGACCACCTCATTGTGATCGGTCGCGGCAGGATCATTGCCGACACTACGGTGGATGCGCTGATCGAGAGCCAGAGCCGCAAGCGCACTTTGGTCCGAACCTCCGAGACCACTCGCTTGTCCGAGTTGCTGGCCCGCGACGGTGTCCGCGTGGAGCAGAACGAACGTGAAACCTTGGAAGTGTACGGAGTGGAGCCGGTCCGCATTGCCGAGCTCGCCCTCGACAACCGGGTACTGGTCTACGAGCTCACTCCGCTCACGTCGTCGCTGGAAGAGGCCTACTTCCAGCTGACCAAGGACGAAGTGGAATACCACTCGCACATCACCGGCGGACCGGCAGCACCAGGCGGGCCTCTGGACGGAAGCCCTGCCGGCGTCGGCGCCACCTCCGCTGCCAATTTGGAAGGGATCCAGTCATGAGCACCACCACCATCAGCAAGAAACATGCGGTCCCGTCAGCCGGGACCGGTGGCGTCACTTTCCTCCGGGTATTGAACTCCGAATCCATCAAGTTCCGCACCCTCATGAGCACCAAGCTTCTGTTGGTCCTGACCTTCGTGGCAATTGTCGGCATCGGCCTCCTGTCCGCCCTGGTCCGCTGGAACTTCATCAACCAGATGGTCGAAGTCGGCCGGCAGGGTCACAAGGAAACGGTGCAGCAAGCCGTTGACTCCTTCCCGCCAGGTTCGGGATTCAACCTTTACAACCTGCCGAACGCCGGACTCAATATCGGCATCCTCGTCATGGGTTCCCTGGCCGTACTCTTCATTGCTTCCGAGTACGCCACCGGCATGATCCGGTCAACCATGAACGCGGCACCGGGCCGGCTCTCCACTTTCGGTGCCAAAGCCGTGGTCCTGGTTGTGGTGTCCTACGTGCTTTCGCTAGTGGCCGGCGTCGTGACCTTCCTGTTGGCGTCACCCATGTTCGCCAACTTCGGCCTTGACCTTGGCTGGAACACAGACGGCGTCCTCTACAGCGTTTTCACCGGTGGCCTTTACGTCTCCGGGGTAGCGCTGATCGGCCTCTCGCTCGGAACACTGCTGAAGAACCCGGCCGGCGGCATCACTGTCCTGGTGGGCATCATGTTCGTCCTCCCGTTCGCTGGCCAGTTCCTCGGCCTCGCACCTGGAGACTTCTGGAAGTACGTCCCGCAGTACCTGCCCAGTGAGGCCGGTGGTCGCTTCTTGTCGATCGGCCACGTAGACGGCACCCTGGATCCGTGGGCGGGCGGCCTCGTGTTCCTTGGCTACGTGATCTTGTTCATGATTCCTGCCCTCATTGTGCTCAAGAAGCGCGACGTCTGATTCGCGATCACCTGATTCGCAATCCAGGGACACCCGCTCCGGCCAAGGCCACTAGGCTCGAGCCATGAGTGAAGAGTTGCCAGCACAGGACGCGTCGGCCCACGTGGCCGATGCGTCCTTTGCTGAAATCACGCTGCGCCGCCGCGGCAGGATCCGCCGCTATCTCTTTGAGCACCCGCGGGTCATGGACGCAGTGGTGGTGCTTTGCTATTCGCTCCTGGCACTGCCTACCTTCATCAGCTCCATGGTGGAAGGCAAATGGTTCGCCGCCCTGCTGCTCCTTGCCATTGCCGCCATCCTGTTCCTTCGACGCCGCAACCCGCTTAGTGTCACTGCGGCCGTTGCGGTCCTCGAAGTGGCCGTGACGCTGCTGAATCCCTGGGGGTCGAACGTCTCGGCAGGACTGTGGTTTGCGCTGTACGCGGTGGCCGTGGCGAGGGCCCGGACCTTCGCATTGACGGTGTTTGGCGCCGCGAGCCTGCCGCTGACCCTCGTGTATCTGTTCATGTGGACCAGCCCGGCGGCCCCAGCCAACGGAGAGGCGATTCCGGAGAATTTCCACCTCATCAGCAACATCGCCGCCGCGGTCAGCATTTTGCTGTCCAACCTGATCGCCACCGGCATCGGCATTTCGGTGCGGCAGCGGCGTGAGCACGAGAGCGAAATCAGGGCCTGGGCAGCCCGCACGGCCCGCTTGGGTTCCGTGACCGAACGCAACCGGATCGCCCGGGAGATGCACGACGTCGTGGCCCACTCCCTCACCGTCATGATCAGCCTCTCGGACGGCGCCGCCGTCGTGGTCAAGAAGGATCCCGAGCGCGCGGGTGAGGTGCTCGGTGAGTTGTCCCGCACTGGCAGGACTGCGCTGGCGGACATGCGCCGCGTCCTCGGCGTGCTGCGGGAAGACTCCGCGCGTCCGGCGCCTTTGGAGCCTTTGGTTTCCGGGCACGACTTGAGCAAACTGCTGGATGGATTCCGGACGGCGGGGCTGCCGTTGCACTATTCGCACACGGGACCTGCCCTTCCTGAGGACCCGGCGTTCCAGCTCACCGTCTACCGGATCGTGCAAGAATCCCTGACAAACGTGCTCAGGTACGGCCGTTCCTTGAGCCAAGTGGATGTGAGGATCGTGCGGGAGGGCGACTCGGTCACCATTGAAGTGCTCGACGACGGCCGGGGCTCCCGGGATCCGGGCACCGAAGAGGCGGTCCTGGGAACGGGCCAAGGCATCGCGGGGATGCGTGAACGTGCAGGAATCTATGCTGGAACGGTGGATGCCGGTCCTGGAATACACGGCGGGTGGCGCGTTCATGCGGAGCTGAACTGGAATGGGGACAAGGGGAAATCATGACTGACAATGCTCCCATCAGGGTTCTGCTGGTGGACGACCAGCCCTTGCTGCGCATGGGATTTCGGCTGATCCTGGAAGGCGAAGACGATCTCGAGGTGGTGGGCGAAGCCTCCGACGGCGCCGAAGCAGTCCGGAAGGTCGAGGAACTGGAACCGGACGTGGTGCTCATGGACGTCCGGATGCCTGCCGTGGATGGAATTGAAGCCACACGGCGGATCACGGCCTCGGCATCCAACGCCAGGATCATCATCCTGACTACTTTCGACCTCGATGAATATGCCTTCTCAGGCCTTCAGGCAGGGGCCTCCGCGTTCCTGCTGAAGGATGTTGCGCCTGCGGAGTTGGTCCAGGGCGTCCGGCTTGTGGCCAGCGGCGACGCCGTGGTGGCTCCGAGGGTCACCCAGAGGCTCCTGGAGACCTACGTCCGCGGAGGCCGCGTACCCGGCCAGGCTACGGCCCAACCCCGCGATCCGCTGCTCGAAGGATTGACGCCTCGCGAAACCGAGATGCTGGAGGCTATAGCCGGAGGGCTGTCCAACGCGGAAATCGCGCACAAGTTCTTCCTGTCCGAAGCGACAGTCAAGACCCACGTCCGGCGGATCCTCACCAAGCTGCACTTGCGCGACCGGGTCCAAGTGGTGGTCTACGCCTACGAAACAGGACTCGTGATCCCGAGCAACCCGGATTACTAACGACGCGGCTTACTGGTGACGCGCAAGAGGACCAGCGAACTAGACTCGGAGCCATGCCTTCGAACTCCGCTGCAGAACACATCCAGGACCTTGGCGCGTATGTGAGCGCATCGCCGTCGAGCTTTCACGCCGTCCACGAGGCCGCGCGCCGCCTCGATGCGGCAGGTTTCACGGCTCTTGATGAACTTCAGCCATGGGAGGGCGGGGCTGGCAGCTTCTACGTGATCCGGGATGGCGCCCTCATTGCCTGGGTGATTCCGGAAGGCGCGACTCCGACCACGGCGTTCAATATCCTCGGCGCCCACACGGATTCTCCGTCGTTCAAGCTCAAGCCCAAGCCGACGACAGGAAAGTTCGGCTGGCTCCAGGCCGGCGTGGAGGTCTACGGAGGCCCCTTGTTGAACTCCTGGCTGGACCGTGAGCTTCGGCTCGCGGGCCGGCTCGTGATGCTGGACGGCACCCAGCACCTCACAGCTACCGGACCGCTCCTGCGCTTCCCGCAGTTGGCCATCCACCTGGACCGGGCTGTCAATGACGGCCTCACGCTCGACAAGCAACAGCACATGAACCCGGTTTTCGGGCTCGGCGATCCCGGTTCCGCGGACGTCCTCGCAATCCTGGCGGACTACGTGGCCGGGGCTTCCGTGGATCCCGCGCAGATCGGCGGCTACGACATCGTCGTCGCGGACACCCAGGCGCCTGAGCAGTTCGGTGCCAAGGGCGAGTTCTTCGCTTCAGGGCGGCTCGACAACCTCTCTTCGACCCACGCCGGGCTTGCCGCACTCATTGCGCACGCAGCTGCTGGTGCGCCGGCCGGGGGACCCATCGCCGTGCTGGCCGCCTTCGACCACGAAGAAATCGGCTCGGCCTCGCGCTCCGGCGCCTGCGGACCCATTCTCGAAGACATCCTCACCCGGATCTCCGACGGATTGGGCGCCACAGTGAGTGAACGGCGGCAGGCGTTGTCGGCGTCGTTCTGTGTTTCCGCGGATGCCGGCCATGCCGTCCATCCCAACTACCCTGAGCGGCACGATCCGGCCAACCGGCCGATCCTCAATGGCGGACCGCTTCTCAAGATCAACGCCAACCAGCGTTACGCGACGGACGCCACCGGCGCGGCCTTCTGGGCCCGGCTCTGCGGCGAGGCGGGCATCCCTTACCAGGAGTTCGTCTCCAACAATGATGTCCCGTGCGGCTCGACCATCGGTCCGCTGACGGCTACCCGCCTGGGGATCCGCACGGTCGACGTCGGCGTGCCGCTATTGTCGATGCACTCGGCACGCGAGCTATGCGGCGTTGACGACCCGCGCCATTTGGCCACGGTGGCGGAGTTGTTCTTCCGGACGGCGATCTAGCTCAGGACGCGAGGCTCACCACGAGGTTGATGGTCGTAGCCAGGATCCCGACGCCGAAAACGTAGGCGAGCAGGCTGTGCCGCAATGCGGCGGAGCGCATTGCCCTGGTGGTGATCGACGTGTCCGAGACCTGGTAGGTCATCCCGAGGCTGAACGCCATGTAGGCGAAATCCGTGTACTGTGGCGGTTCTTTTTGGTTGAACTCGATGCCTTGGGGTGGATCGGACGTGTAGTACACCTCGGCGTAGCGCAGGGTGAAGAGGGTGTGGACCAGGAGCCACGAGGCCGCCGCACCAACGAGGGCCAGCAGGGCGAGCATGAATTTATCGAATCCGTGCGCGTCCTTGGCGCCGATCATCACCAGCACGACGGCAGCGAGCGAACCGACGGCAGCACACAGGATGAGGAGGTCGGCGGTGGAGCGCCGCGGATCCTCTTCCGTAGCATGGCTTCTCGTCTGATCGGCCTTCATCGGGGTGATGACTGTCCACACGAAAATGTTGTAGACCACCGCTGCAACCGCCCAGCCCGCGGCGGGTGCGTAAATCCACTGACCCCAGATCCCGGTCGCCACCGCGGCAGCGATGCCGGTGACGATCATCAGCCCGAATCGCAATCGGGAACGTTTGGCACGGGCAGACTTCGGACGTTGGTTCTTTGCTGCGGCGTTCATAGTCAGATCATGGCACGGGTGTTGGCCGGACTGTCGTCAATTCGCCGATCGGGGCGCGAACATGATGACGGCGACGCCCAGGATGCAGATCATGGCGCCGATGACGTCCCAACGGTCCGGGCGGAAACCGTCCATGAGCATTCCCCAAGCCAATGATCCGGCGATGAACACCCCTCCATATGCGGCAAGCACGCGGCCGAAGTGTGCGTCCGGCTGGAACGCCGCCACGAACCCGTAGATGCCCAGGGCCACGATCCCGAGTCCGGCCCACCACCAGGGCTTGGCTTCCTTGACCGATTGCCACACGAGCCAGGCCCCGCCGATCTCGGCGATGGCCGCAAGGATGAAGAGTGCAACGGATTTCAGGATGGTCATGTGTTCAGTGTGCCTGAGGCTGGCGCGCCGGTTCCGCGGGAGTTATCCACATACCTGGGTTTTCCACATATGCGCCGTCGCTCATTCCACCTTGCCGACACGCCGAATAGGCTTAGAGGCGGGAAATGGACTAAGATATTGAAGTCTGTGCTGCGCCCTGCTTCCGCTTCTGGAAGCGGTCAGCAGCATTGTTCATCGCAAATGAACCTCCTGTTACGGAAATGCCGTAACCGCTTAGCCCAAAGGAGGTGGGTTCACATATGCGTCCTTACGAATTGATGGTAATCATCGACCCCGAGGTCGAAGAGCGTACGGTAGAGCCGACGCTTCAGAAGTTCCTCAGTGTCATCACCACCGATGGTGGAACCATCGAAAAGGTTGACATCTGGGGCCGCCGTCGCCTTGCTTACGACATCAAGAAGAAGTCCGAAGGTATCTACGCCGTGGTGAACTTCACCGCCAAGCCGGAAACCGCCAAGGAACTTGACCGCCAGCTGAGTCTCAACGAGACCATCATGCGCACCAAGATCACCCGCCCCGAAGAGCAGAAGGTCGTTGCTGAGTAATTTCAGCTCCCGGCTTTCAATCTTTACCCCGCAGGAACGAACAAGGAGGCAGTAGATGGCAGGCGAAACCACTATTACGGTCATCGGTAATCTCACCAATGACCCCGAACTGCGGTTCACACCGTCAGGCTCGGCGGTAGCGAACTTCACCATCGCTTCTACTCCCCGGACCTTCGATCGCCAGTCCAATGAGTGGAAGGACGGGGAAACCCTGTTCCTCCGCGCATCGGTATGGCGTGAAGCAGCTGAAAACGTCGCCGAATCCCTGACCAAGGGCATGCGCGTGATCGTTTCCGGCCGACTGAAGAGCCGTTCCTACGAAACCAAAGAAGGCGAGAAGCGCACCGTTATCGAGCTCGAAGTCGATGAAATCGGCCCGAGCCTGCGTTACGCCAACGCCAAGGTCAACCGCACCCAGCGCTCCGGCGGTCAGGGTGGTCAGGGCGGCTTCGGCGGCGGCAACAACAGCGGCGGCTTCGGAGGTGGCGGCGCTGGTGCAAGCCAGGGCGGCAACTCCGGCGGAACATGGGGCGGCGGCCAATCCGCACCGCAGGAAGACCCCTGGGCTACCCCGGGCGTCAGCAATGCGGGTGGATGGGGCAACGGCCCGGATTCCGAACCTCCCTTCTAAATACTCACAAGTTCGACGCCGGAACGCGCCGGAAGTGCCGCGAGGCACCCGGGTGGCACCCGCCGTCGAGCACCACCATCCCGTGGATCCATATCCACGGGCTCCATAGAAAAGGAGCTCCACGATGGCTAAGGCTGAACTCCGTAAGCCCAAACCAAAGTCCAACCCCTTGAAGGCCGCTGACATCACCGTCATCGACTACAAGGACGTAGCATTGCTGCGCAAGTTCATCTCCGACCGCGGAAAGATCCGCGCCCGTCGCGTCACTGGCGTTACGGTGCAGGAACAGCGCAAAATCGCCCAGGCAATCAAAAACGCCCGCGAAGTTGCTCTGCTGCCTTACTCCGGCGCTGGCCGCGGCTAAGGAAGGGATTAACTAACATGGCAAAGCTCATTCTGACCCACGAAGTAACCGGTCTCGGTGCTGCTGGCGATGTTGTCGAGGTCAAGGACGGTTACGCACGTAACTTCCTGCTGCCCCGCGGCTTCGCTCTGACCTGGACCAAGGGTGGCGAGAAGCAGGTTGAGTCCATCAAGGCTGCCCGCGCTGCTCGTGCCCACGCTTCGGTTGAAGCTGCACAGGCCCAGGCTTCTGCGCTTTCCTCCAAGAAGGTCAAGCTCGTAGTGAAGGCCGGCGAGTCCGGTCGTCTCTTCGGCACCGTCAAGCCGGCTGATGTCGCTGCTGCAGTTGAGGCCGCTGGCCTCGGCTCCATCGACAAGCGCAACGTTGAACTGCCGAACCACATCAAGTCACTTGGTTCGTACCAGGCCAACGTCCGTCTGCACGAGGACGTTTCCGCTGTCATCGACCTCGAGGTCGTTGCGGCAAAGTAAGTTCTGACGTAGCTCGAAGGACCCCCGTCTCCGGTTTCCGGAGGTGGGGGTCCTTTGTTTTGCGCGGTTTCGGGGGACGCGAACTGGCAGTAGATGCCCTCTGGCGGCCTCGTGAGGGGCATTAGCTGCCAGTTCGCGCCAAGGAAGACGGGGGAACTTGATAGCCTGCCGGGGTGAACCTTGAAACGATGCGCACCCGGCCCTTCTCGCAAGTGGATGTCTTCACTGACGTGCCATACCTCGGCAATCCGCTTGCCGTCGTCGTTGACGCTGAAGGGCTCAGCGCGGAGCAGATGCAGCACTTTGCAAACTGGACCAACCTGTCTGAAACCACTTTCCTGCTGCCGCCGGGTGATCCTGCGGCCGATTACCGGGTCCGGATCTTTACCGGCAGCGAGGAATTTCCTTTCGCGGGACATCCGACGCTCGGCTCGGCGCATGCTTGGCTGGCGTCCGGGGGAGTGCCTAAGCAGGAAGGGATGCTGGTCCAGGAATGCGGCGCAGGCTTGGTCAAGGTAAAACTCGACGGCGGCCGCCTCGCCTTCGCTGCGCCGCCACTGACCCGCTTCGGGCCCGTGGGCGAGCCCATCATGGAACAGTTGGCCGCCGGACTCCGCCTGCCCCGAACCGCACTTTCGGATGCTTCGTGGCTGGTCAACGGCCCGCAATGGATCGGCGTGCTGCTCGAATCGTCCGAGCAGGTCCTTGGCCTTGAGCCGGACCTTGCGGCTTTAGGGGATCTCAAGGTTGGTGTGATCGGTCCCCATGAACCGGGTGCCGGCGTCGATTTCGAAGTCCGGACGTTCATTCCGGGAGACGCCATGGTGGAGGACCCCGTCACGGGAAGCTTTAATGCGGGGGCCGCCCAGTGGCTGATCGGCAGCGGCCGGGCTCCGGAGCAATACGTCGCCGCGCAGGGTACGGTGCTGGGCCGGGCGGGACGCATCCACGTCAAAGCGGAAGACGGCGACATCTGGGTAGGCGGGAGCTCGGTGATGTGCATCCAGGGAACCGTGCGTCTCTAGCAGGGGAATAAAAAGTGCGGAGGCACAGTTTGGGAGTATAGATGCAAACGCATGTACTCTGGTTTGAAGCCATCGAACCGCCCAGTAACAGGAGATCGCCATGGAGACCCGCCGCATAACCGTCCTTTCCGCCGGACTTGGCGTACCGTCGTCGAGCAGGCTTCTTGCAGACCAGCTCGCTGCGTCGGCCAAGCGTCAGCTGGGCGATGCAGGGTACGAGGTGCGGGTGGACGTTATCGAACTCCGGGACCTGGCTGTGGATATCGCCAACAACTTCGTCACCGGGTATGCCGCACCCCGCCTCACGGAGGTGATCGCCGGCGTCGAGGATTCTGATGGCATCATCGCCGTGACGCCCGTCTTCAGCGCCTCCTACAGCGGGCTGTTCAAGTCCTTCATCGACGTTCTGGACCCGAAGTCCCTGGACGGCAAGGCAGTTCTTCTCGGCGCCACGGGCGGCACCGACCGGCACCAAATGGTGCTCGACTACGCGATGCGTCCGCTCTTCACCTACCTTCGCACCCGGATAACCCAGACGTCCGTTTTCGCCGGGCCCCAGGACTGGGGAAACACCGACGACGGAGCGTCGCCGCTATCGGTCCGCGTGGACCGCGCGGCCAGCGAGCTGACCCGGCTCCTGAGCGGCGAGCAGCCGCACCGCAAGGCGGATGCCATGGAATCCCTGCCATTTGAGCAACTCCTCGCGGGGATCACCGCGGGACGCTAGGCGAGCCGGGCTGCGCCGCTCCGGGCACTAGTCGTCGAGCAGCTCGATGAACTCCCGGGCCTGCTTCATGCTGATATCGGAATGCTTGGTCAGGGCCAACGCTGCTGCTTCGATGTCGCCGCTCTTGGCCAGGGTCCGGATCCGTCCGTAGATCTCGTCATTGAGCATATTGCTGCTCACTTCACGTGTGACGTCGCCCTTGCTGACGATTGCCCGGTAACGGTACGGGAAGTGTTCCGGCTCGTCGTCGTCGGGCATGAGGTCCTGCGGGGCGGGTTCGGGCTTGCGGAAGGGCTGCGGGTGCGCTGCAAGGGCGCCGACGGCGTCCCGTGAGGCACGCAGCCCCTCCCCGGTGGCGCTGAGGTACAGCTTGATGGCCGCCATGGCCTGACCCTGGGCGATCAGGGAATACAGCTGCCGGTGTTGGTCCTCACTGAGCTTCGCGGCGGCCTCGCGGGCCAGCTCCACAGGGTCCACGGCAGCCTTGCCGGTGGCGGCATTGTCGCGAAGTTCCGCGGAGCGGCGGGAGAGCAGCCGGCTGATCAGCAGCACGCCGACGACGACGGCCGCCAGGATCAAGACCGGAACGAGTAGGGATGACATGCGCTAAAGCCGATCTATGTAGTTCTTGGCGGTCAACAAGTCCGAGTGGGTTTGCTGGCGCAGGAGCTTGATCGCCTGGATCTTCTGCCCACTGCGGACCATTCCCTGCAATTGCAGGGCGAACGGTGGATTCAACTGCCCGTTGGGCAGAATGGGGCCGTTGTAGCCGGCCTGGCCGACCCCCGGGCTGGCCCCGGCTTGCGCCCTGAGCGCGGCCCGCGACTGGCTGTCCTGCTGCGACTGCTGCTGCGCGTTTTGGCTCGGCCTGGTGGACGCATCGATACGGGCCCTTGCCGCCGTCGCCGCCTGCACTTGGGCGGCCTGGTGGGCTGCCGAGCGGGCGGCCAGCTCACGTTGATAGCGCTCGGCGTCGGACAACCCGGAGTTGCGTGGCTTGAATGCCGCCGTCAGGGCCCAAATCACAGCCACAAGGATGACAACGGGCATTGCGACCAGCAGTACATCCCCAATGGTGAAACCCATACCTAGAGCTTATGTCAGAACGCGGTTATCCACAGCACATTCCTGCTACGGCATAGCTTCTGAGAGCCGGCTGTCAAATTCCGGGAGAGATTGTGGGGAGTATCACATTTTCGACATATTTATCCCTCCTGGGGCGCTTGAGTGAGGGGAGAGGCGCGCATTGAGCGAATCGGCCTGTGGATGATCCCCTGGAGAAAATACTTTTGATCCACATGGCTTGAAGAACGTTTCCCCAGCTCAGGGGCTATTTGCCGGAAAAAGAATTTCTCTTTCCACAGGGTCATGCACAGACTGTGCACAAGTAGGGGTGTGTATTCCACACTTTATCCACAGGCCCGGCTTGGTGCCTCGGAAAAGCAGGGCTAACGTGGCTGAGTACCTGCTTTAGGTACTTGGAAAACCCCTGTTTCTTGTGGACGACACCTCGGTGCCGTCGAAAAGCAGCGCGCCCGCGGACCTGTCTGTGGATAAGTTGTGGAAATCTCGGGGAACCAAAATTGTCGGTGCCCTACGGAACAGTTTGGACCAGCCGGCATAAACGGCGCGGTCGGAGCAACCCACACCTGGGCATTGGCCTACCGCACCGCCGGGAACAGTTATCTGCGCGGTACACAATGGAGGACGGCTTGTCAGTTACGCACTTGGATTCGATCGAGGGCGGCCGGACATCGGACGCCAGCCGCAAACCTCCCCAGGACATTCCCGCTGAGCAATCAGTTCTCGGCGGCATGATGCTGTCCAAGGATGCCATTGCCGATGTCGTGGAAATTGTCCGCGGCCATGACTTCTACCGCCCGGCCCACGAGACGATCTACGAGTCCATCATCGATCTCTACGGCCGCGGCGAACCTGCCGATGCCGTCACAGTGTCCGATGAGCTGACCAAACGCGGCGAGATCAACAGGATCGGCGGCCCTGCCTACCTGCACGAGCTCATCCAGACCGTGCCCACGGCGGCCAACGCCGGCTACTACGCCGAAATCGTGGCTGAGCGAGCCGTCCTGCGCCGACTCGTCAGCGCCGGCACCAAGATCGTCCAGATGGGCTACGGCCAGGACGGAGAGGTCGAAGACCTCGTCAACCAGGCCCAGGCCGAGATCTATGCCGTGGCCGAACGCCGCACGGCGGAAGACTACGTGGCGCTCAAGGACGTCATGGAATCCACCGTTGACGAGATCGAGGCATCCGGCCACCGCGGAGAAGGCATGACGGGTGTCCCCACCGGGTTCTATGAACTCGATGAGCTCACCCACGGCCTGCACCCGGGTCAGATGATCGTCATCGCCGCGCGCCCCGCCGTCGGTAAGTCCACGTTCGCGCTGGACTTCGCCCGTTCCGCTGCCATCAAGCACAACCTCGCCACCGTGATGTTCTCCCTCGAAATGGGGCGGAACGAAATCGCCATGCGCCTGCTGTCCGCGGAAGCCACCATTGGCCTCCAGGACCTGCGCAAGGGCACCATCAAGGACGAGCAGTGGTCCAAGATCGCCACCACGATGGGCCGCATGAACGATGCGCCATTGTTCATCGATGACAGCCCCAATATGTCCCTCATGGAAATCAGGGCCAAGTGCCGCCGCCTGAAGCAGCAGCACGACCTCAAACTGGTGATCCTCGACTACCTCCAACTCATGAGCTCCGGCAAGAAGGTGGAATCCCGCCAGCAGGAAGTCTCCGAATTCTCGCGTGCCCTCAAGCTGTTGGCCAAGGAGCTGCAGGTTCCGGTCATCGCGCTCTCGCAGCTCAACCGTGGATCCGAACAGCGCCAGGACAAGCGGCCGATGGTCTCGGACCTCCGTGAATCCGGTTCCATCGAGCAGGACGCCGACATGGTCATCCTGCTTCACCGCGAGGACGTCTACGACAAGGAATCCCCCCGTGCCGGCGAGGCTGACATCCTCATCGCCAAGCACCGTAACGGTCCCACCAAGGACATCGTGGTTGCCTTCCAGGGGCATTACTCCCGCTTCGCCAACATGGCCGGCGAGACTGGCGGCGGTGGCGGGTTCTAGCCTCCGGCTGGATGACTTTCATGCCTGGCTGCCTAGTGGTGCGCAGACCCTACGAAGTCCAGGGCCTCACGGGCGAGGGCGAGCCATGACTCCTGATCGTCGGCCATAACCGTGAGCCACTCCTTCATGGCACGCCCCTTTCCGGCGTCGAACGGCGCCCCGGTTCGGGCCCCGATCAGGGCGCTGACACGATCCCGTGGCAGCTTCACAACAAGCCTGCCTCCCGAAACCATCGCGAAAATCGAGCCGTGAACCCTCAACGCCGAGGAACCGAAACCATGCTGCCCCGGTTCACCAGGCACGCTCACGCCCGGGAGAGCCCTGAATTCGTCGATTAGTGCGACGAACCGTTCGTCAGCCAACATGAGGACATCTTCCCGCCCCGGACTTCGCGGCGCCAGACCCCGACGGAACGCCTAACCGCCATTGAGCAGATGATCCGGCATCCGGTTTCCGGGAGCCCTCCCTCGGATCTCCAGTAGTTCGCGGGCGTGGGCCTGAAGGCGGCGATCCTCGTCGGTTTCCGGCACCCAGGGCGGGATCGGAACGGACGTGCCGGTCTCGTCCCTGGCCACCATGACCGTGAGGCAGTAGGTGGTCAGGTTCATCTGACGGCTCCGGGGGTTTCCGGAGCGCACATGGACTGCAATATGCATGCCCTTGTGGCCTGTATAGACGAGCCGGGCTTCTACTTCCACTACGTCGCCGATCAAGAGCGGGCGATAGAATCGCACGCCGCCGGAGAACACCGCCACGGTGTCCTTGCCGCAGTACCGGGAAGCGCAGACGTAGGCGGCCTCGTCGATCCACTTCATGACTATGCCGCCGTGGACCTTCCCGCCCCAGTTCACATCAGTAGGCGCCGCCATGAAGCGGAGGACAACGCGCTCGGCCGTGCCGGCGTCGGTATATTCCTGTGCGTTCATGGCTTCGACGATCTTTTCCCGCACGGCGATCCGCGCGAGGGCGTTGTCTCGCTGCTCGATTTCCTCAGGCGTCGAAGGCTCGAACTGGGGGACTGGAACCGGGCGGCCGTCGGGACCGACCGCAACGAAGATCACCAGGCACTGGCTGCGCATCGTGGCCGGCCCGCCCTTGGGATCGCCGGAGGACACGATGGTCCGGATGTGCATGGAAGAGCGGCCCGTGTAGACGATGGTCGCTTCGACCTCGACCATGTCTCCGCTGTTCACGGGGTCGGCGAAATGGATGTTGCCGACATATGCCGTGACGCAATAGGACTTTGACCAGCCAACAGCAGCCGCGTAAGCGGCCTTGTCCACCCACTCAAGGACAGTGCCGGCGTCGACGGACCCGCTGTGCCCGACGTCGGTGGGGGAGGCCAGGAACCGCAGCGTGACGGAGTGTGAGGGGAGCTCGCTCATGACGTGAGTGTATCGACGGCGCGGATACTGATGCGCTGTATGACGGGCTGGCGACGCCGAATCGGACCAGCGACGCGCAAACGAACCAGCGACGCCGTAATTCGGAATTCCGGTGTCGCCAGCCCGTTCGGATGTCGGCAGCGCACTGGGTGTCGCCAGTGCTGCCGCGCACGTGATCCTAGGCGAGGATGCCCAGCTTGGAACCCTGCCGGCCGAAGACGGCGGCGTCGATGGAGATCCGTCCGGCGCCGGTTAGGGCCACGGCTGCCGCTGCAGCGGCGAGGGCCAGGACAAGTTCGTACCCACCCTTGTCGGCAAACAGGCCAGCCGGAGCGTGGACCAGGAACAGGGCGCCGAGCATGTCCAGTGCAAGGAGGGCGCCGAAGACTCGGGTCAGCACGCCCGCGATGAGGGCGATGCCCCCGACAAGTTCGATGGTTGCCACGATCGGGGCCACGACGTCGGCGGCGGGTACGCCCATCTTGCCAAAGGCGGCCTGTGTGCCGGCGATAGTGAACTCGGTGAATTTCTGCCAGCCATGCGCGGCGAAGATGAAGCCGACGATGACGCGCAGGACGGTAAGGGCTGTGTTGGTCAGGGTGGACTGGTTCATGTTTTTGCACCGTTTTTCGGGTAGCGGGTGGCTGTCGTGAAGCTCCCAAGGATAAGGCTCAATTTGTTGAAGCTTCAACTCAAGCCTTTCGAACTTTGCTGAAAGTGTCAAACAACCGTGGCCCGGTGCTACCTTTGCTCGCGCCTTTCCAGATACCTCGCATCAGGTTCCTCAAAACCGAACTGGCGGTACAGTCCATGGGCATCCGTGGTGTGCAGCATCCAGCGGAAGTTGGCTCCCGGACCGCCGTCGACCATTTCCGCTACCATCGCCTTGCCCAACGCTTGACCTCGCGCGGAAAACGCCCGCGCAAAACCCACCATGGCGCCGGTTTGAGCGTCGAAGGCGCCCACTATGCGCCAAGCATTGTCCAGTTGGGCCTCCACGTCTGCGCGGGTCCGCCACCGGCTCCAATAGACCTTGGTTGAAAGTTCGGCCCACAGCCAGTCACGGTCGATCCGGGCTTTGTCTGTGGAGAGCAGGTAGCGGTTCACGACTGGCCCTTCCGCTTTGCTTCCAACCAGGGCTTCAGGAGCCGCGTGGTGACCGGCAGGAAAATGTAGACCATGAGTGGCGTCAGGATACAGATGTTCAACAGAACCTGTAGGACCAGCGGCCAGCCCAGGACCAAGGGGTGCAGCAGGAAATTGGCCAGCAGGCTCAAAGGAAAGAACGGCAGGAAGATGCTGACGGCCTGCTTCCACCGTGGCGGCACTGCGGTCTCCGGGACAACGAGGTTCACGTCGCCGGGTTGGGAAAACCATCCCTCGATCCCGGAACGGCGCTCCACCCGGGTGACCTCCATGAGCTCGGTGGCGCTTTCAATCCACCATCGGCGCTCTTCGGATTCCTCCCAAGCCTGCAGGGTTTCAGCGTCCGCGAAGCGGTAAAGCATGTGCCATTCATCGGAATCGGCCGCCGTGCGCACCCACCCTGAACCCAGGTAGCCGGGCCATTCCCGGGCGAGTTCCTGGCCAGCGTGGGCCCATGCGTTGGCTTGGCGGGTGTAACCGGGAGTGATGGTGCGGGCGACGGAAACGGTGATGGGATGCTCGAGCGACACCTCACCAAGCTACATGCCGGTGCCCCGCTAGGCTGGGAAAGTGCCCCAAACAGTGACCCGTCCCACCACGCCCTCCACTGCCCGCGAGATCCTGCGCTTGGCTGTCCCAGCCTTTGGGGCGCTCATTGCCGAGCCCCTCTTCCTCTTGGCTGACTCCGCCATTGTGGGGCACCTTGGCGTCCCTCAACTGGCGGGGGTGGGGCTGGCCTCCACCCTGCTGTACACCGCCGTCGGACTTATGGTGTTTCTGGCATATTCGACAACTCCCGCTGTGGCGCGGGCCATCGGGCACGGAAAGCTCGCCAAGGCGCTGGCCGCAGGGCGCGACGGCGTCTGGCTGGCCTTGCTGCTGGGCACCGTCCTCGCCGTGGCCGGCTTCTTCGCGGCTGAGCCGCTGGTCGGGTTGCTTGGAGCCAGCGGCGAGGTGCGGGCATACGCCGTCGACTATCTGCGCTGGTCCATGCCGGGACTCGTCGCCATGCTTTTGATCTTCGCTGGCACCGGCGTCTTGCGCGGACTGCAGGACACCCGCACGCCGTTGGTGGTCGCAACGGCGGGGTTCGCTATCAACATCGCCCTGAACTGGTTCCTTGTCTACGGCCTGCATTTGTCCGTGGCGGGTTCAGCCATCGGCACCAGCATTGCTCAATGGGCCATGGCCGCCGTCTATTTGGTCATGGTGGGACGGAATGCCCGGCGCCACGGCGTTTCGCTGCGCCCGCACTGGCGTGGAATCCGCACGATGACCACCGTGGGTTCATGGCTCATGCTCCGCACCCTCAGCCTGCGCCTGGCTATCCTGGCAACCGTCCTGATAGTCACTGCCCAAGGGTCTGTGAACCTCGCCGCCCACCAGCTCGCGATGACCATCTTCTCCTTCCTCGCCTTCGCCCTGGACGCCTTGGCGATTGCCGCGCAGGCCCTCATCGGCAAGGAACTCGGAGCCTCACATGCGGCGAGGGCGCGCGAGCTCACCCGCACCATGATCCGCTGGGGTGTGGGTTTCGGTGTGGTGACCGGCGTGCTCCTCGCGGTAGCGGCGCCCTGGGCAGGCTTCCTCTTTACCTCCGACGCCGGCGTTCAGTCCGCGCTCACAGCGGCACTCTGGGTACTCGCCGTCGGGCAGCCCCTCGCGGGTTACGTCTTCGTCCTGGACGGCGTCCTGATCGGCGCTGGCGATGCCCGCTACCTGGCGATTGCCGGCGTCGTGAACCTCGCGGTATATCTGCCGCTTTTGGCGGCAGTCCACGTGACCAGGCCCGACGGCGCGGCGGGGCTCGTGTGGCTCTGGGTCACGTTCGCGCTGGGCTACATGCTGGCCCGCGCAGTCACTCTGGGGCTGCGGGCCCGCTCTGACAAATGGATGGTCCTCGGTTCGCACTAAACTGGACTGGTGACTCTCCCCACCTCTTCAGCGACTTCATCCACGCCCACAGCAGCCGCGCTCTGGAAGCCCGTACTTCTCCGCGCCGGTGCTGCGCTGGTGTTTGGAGCCGTGACCGTCTTCTGGGGCTCGCCATCCGTTCACGTTCTGGCCTGGGCTACCGGGCTCTACATGCTCGCAACCGCAGGCGCCGCGTTCCTTGCTGCGAGTGTTCCGGCGGCCGCGGCGGTCGTCGTCGGCCTGGCAGGGGTGGGTGCCTTGATTACGCAGTCCGATACGGGCGTCGGCGTTTCCGCGCTCGTAGGATTGCTGGTGCTCGGGGCGTTTGAACTGGTCCGGGGATTCCGGCAGCGCGGACGCCACGTGCTTGCCCGCGACTGGATCATTTCCGGTGTGGTGGGCATCGGCACCGCCGTTGCTTTGCCGTTCTTCATCAGCCTTGGAGCGCACGCGCTCCTCGGTGTTGCCGGCGGCGGCGCCATCATCTCGGGAGTCTTGTGGGTGCTGTCCGGGCTGAGCCTGCGGCACGATGGGCGAACCCCCTCTGCTGAGGCCGTAAACTAGTAGTCGTACGTTCTACCCTGCGTAGAACTCTCGAGGCGCGGACGGCGCCAGCACCCACATTGGAGGAATGACCTTGGCTGACCAGAAACCAGGAGAGCCGCGCAAGATGCGGACCTCGGTTAAGGGACCGCTGATGTTCTCCGCGTTCTGGGGCGTCGTGATCTTCTTCGCTGTGCTGATCTTCGCCTCCGGCGGCAGCGCCCGCACTCCGCGCTTTGACCTCGCCTTTACCGGTGCCGGCATCGCCTTCATCGTGAGCCTCGTTATCGCTGCCATGCTTTCCATGAGCCACAAGGAAAACGCCGAGCACCTCGGCAAGGGCTCGGGCGTCAACCTAAGTTCCAGGAAGCCGGGCCAGAGTCACGGTTCAGCGGCCCCCCATGCGGGCAGCGAAACGGAAACGCCCGACGCCGACTAGGCCGTCCTAGTCCTTTTTCGTGTCACGCCACGCAACTTTTTGCCGGCTGGTCAGTGCAGCAAACCCGGAAACTCGCGGCAGGCCGCCGTCGTGCGCCCTCAAAAGATGCACGGCGTGACGCCTTCCCTATTCGGCCCCCGAGGCCTTCCGGGCCCGGTAAGCGGCCACGTGCGTTCGGTTGGCGCAGTTGCCTGTATCGCAATAGAGCTTGGATCGGTTTCGGCTCAGGTCCAACACGACAGCGTCGCAATCGTCCGCCGCGCATACCCGCAGGCGATCCATTTCCTTGCTGCGGATGACGTCCACGAGTGCCATGGCGGCTTCCGTGCCCATGCGTTCCGCGAGGGGCGCCTCGGGGGTGGTGGCGTGCAAGTGCCAATCCCAATGATCGTGCTTGACCAATTGGGGGAGTGCGCGTGCGTCGGTGAGGAGCTGGTTGACGGCCTTTGCGGCCGCATCTTCATCGGCCGTCCACAGGGAAGCCAGCTGGCTCCGCAGTCGCTTTACGCTGACTAACTCGGCCTCGGTTCCGTCCCTGCTCCCCGTGAATTCTTCCGTATCGAGGAAGGCGCGGAGTTCGGCGACACTCGTGAGGGATTCGGTGCCGTTGGCGGCCGAATTGATCAAATTGACCACGCTTCGAAGCGCCACTTCAGTGTCAGGTGCAAAAAGCACTTTGACTCCTTACATCTCTCGGTAGTAGTGTCAGCAGCGTAACCCATTTTACTCCTGACAGGAGGCTGCTGTGTCAGCTGCAACAAACCGGGCTGGTGCTGCGGGCTTCATGGCGTCGGGCCTGGGGCTCGCGCTCTTTTCCTCAGCTGTCTTCGGCTTGTCCGGCTCGTTTGCCAAGTCCCTCCTGGAAACCGGGTGGACCCCCGGCGCCGCAGTTGCCATCCGATTGAGCGGTGCTGCACTCATCTTGGTGATCCCGGCCGTCGTCGCTCTCCGCGGCCGTTGGCACCAGCTCAAGGACAACTGGCTCACCATCCTGTTGTTCGGCGTGATTGGTGTTGCGGGGTGCCAGCTTTTCTACTTCAACGCGGTGTCGAGGCTGTCCGTGGGGGTCGCCCTCCTGCTCGAATACCTCGCACCAACCATGATCGTCCTGTGGCTGTGGGCCGCGAGCCGACGCCGACCCCGGGCCCTCACAGCCATCGGTACGCTGCTATCCCTCGGCGGACTCGTCCTGGTGCTCGATCTCACCGGCGCCGTCAAGGTGGACTTCGTCGGCGTGCTGTGGGGGATGGCCGCGGCCGTCTGCCTGGTCATCTACTTCTTCATCACAGCCAAGCAGAACGACACGCTGCCGCCCATCGTGCTGGCTTCCGGCGGTCTCATGGCAGGCTCAATCCTTATCTGGATTGCCGGCGGGACCGGTTTGGTATCCATGACTTTCGCCACCGCGGATACGCACCTCGGGCCGTGGACCACGCCGTGGTGGGTCTCGATCGCCGGCCTCGTCATCCTCTCCACCGTGCTGTCCTACGTCACGGGGATCATGGCAGCACGAAGCCTTGGGTCCAAGGTGGCATCCTTTGTCTCCCTTACCGAAGTGTTGTTCGCCGTGGTGTGGGCCTGGCTGTTGCTGGCCGAATTGCCCGGAGCCGTCCAGCTGGTGGGCGGGGCACTCATCGTGTGCGGAGTGGTCTTGGTGCGGATCGACGAGCTGCGCGCGGACAAGCGTGACGCCGTGGAGCACGGCGAAGACCACGCCTCGCTGGAGCTTGACCACGCGAACGACGTCGAGCCGGTTCCTTCCGAGAGAGTCCTCTAAAAACGACCCCTGACAGGGGACCGGGGCCTAGCATGTTGATATGTGCCGGAACATCCACACCCTCCACAATTTTGAGCCACGAGCCACCTCCGCGGAGGTGGAAGCCGCAGCCCTGCAATACGTGCGCAAGATCAGTGGCACCACCAAGCCGTCCAAGGTAAACGAGGAAGCCTTCTCCGAGGCTGTCCATGAGATCGCGCATATCACACAGCATTTGCTCGATTCCCTCGTCACCCATGCGCCGGCGCGCAACCGCGACGAGGAGGCGGCGAAAGCCAGGGCCCGGGCGGCCGTTCGTTTCGGAACGGCCTAGCCTCCGCAAACTAACTCGAAGTTGTTGTCGTTTTGACGCCGCATAACGACAACAACTGCGAGTTAGTTGGGTGGGACGGCGGTTGGGTGGGGCGGCGGTTGGGTGGGGCGGGACTACTTTGCGAACGAGCGCAACCGTAGCGAATTTGCGACCACCAGGACCGAGCTCGCAGCCATGGCCGCGCCGGCGATCATCGGGTTGAGCAAACCAAGGGCTGCCACCGGGATACCGATGGCGTTATAGAAGAATGCCCAGAACAGGTTTGTCTTAATGGTGGAGAGCGTCTTCCGGGACAGCTCGATGGCTTGCACCAGCTGCCCGAGGTCGCTGCCCATAACGGTCAGATCCGAGGCCTCGATGGCGACATCCGTACCCGATCCCATGGCTATGCCAAGGTCGGCTTGCGCCAGCGCTGCGGCGTCGTTGACTCCGTCCCCGGCCATGGCCACAGTGGACCCCTGGGACTGAAGCTTCCGCACCGCGTCCACTTTGCCTTCCGGCAGGACCCCCGCGAATACATCTTCCGGGGCGATCCCGACGGCGGTGGCCACTTGGGCGGCGACGGCGGCGTTGTCTCCTGTCAGCAGCAGAGGGCGAATCCCGAGTTCCTTGAGCTTCGAGATGGCTGCAGCCGAACCGGGTTTGACGGTGTCCCTTAGCGTGACTATTCCAGCGGGCTTCCCGTCCACAGCAACCCAGATGGCGGTAGCGCCGCCGGCTTCCTCAGCGGCCAGTGCCTCGCGCTGTGCGTCGTCAGGGAAAATGCCGTTGTCTTCCAGCCAGCCGGTCCTGCCGGCAACGACCGTTCGCTCGGCTCTGTTTCCGGCTCCGTTCAGCGCAACCATCCCCCGGACTCCGCCGCCCGGGGCGGAACTGAAGTCCTTCACAGCGGGGAGCGGGCCGGCGTCGGGCATTGCGGACTTGGCGGCAGCGGCGATGGCGTGGGCGATGGGGTGCTCCGACGCTGCCTCGACGGCGCCGGCGAGAGACAGGACGTCGGCGGGGGAGTGGCCGTTCAAGGCCAGCGTGTGTCCAACGGCCAGCTTGCCGCTCGTGACGGTACCCGTCTTGTCCAAAAGGATGGCGTCCACCGTACGCGTATCTTCCAGCACCTGTGGACCCTTGATGAGGATGCCGAGTTGCGCGCCCCGGCCGGTCCCGGTCAGGAGGCCAACGGGAGTCGCGAGCCCAAGCGCACACGGGCAGGCAATCACGAGCACCGCCACGGCAGCCGTGAACGAGGCATTGAGGTCCCCGCTCAGGGCGAGCCAGACGACGAAAGTAACCACGGCGATGACCAGTACGACCGGCACGAAGACGGCGCTGATACGATCGGCGAGCCGTGCGATCGGGGCTTTGCCCGTCTGCGCCTGGCTGACCAACCGCCCCATTTGCGCCAGCGTCGTCTCGGAACCGACGCGCGTCGCGCGGACCAGCAAACGGCCCGAAGTGTTGATGGTGGCGCCCGTGACCTGGCTCCCCGGTCCGACCTCCACGGGCACGGATTCACCGGTGACCAACGAGGCATCCACGGCGGACGAACCGCTCGTCACCAGGCCGTCAGTGGCGATCTTCTCTCCCGGGCGGACCACGAAAATGTCCCCGGCTACGAGTTGCTCGGCCGGGATCTTGTGCTCGACGCCGTCGCGCAGCACCGTTGCGTCCTTGGCCCCCAGGTTCAGCAGGGCCTTAAGGGCATCGCCGGCCTTCGCTTTGGCGTTGGCCTCGAGATAGCGGCCCAGAAGCAGGAACGTGGTGACTACCGCCGCAACTTCGAAGTACAGCCCGCCGCCCATGCCTCCCGTGGACTCCATGCCGGGGTGTTCAGTCATCATGGGGTTGGCAAAGAGCTGCCACGCCGAGTAGAGGTATGCGGCCAGGACGCCGATGGACACGAGCGTGTCCATGGTCGAGGCGAAGTGGCGCGCGTTGATGGCGGCGGCCCGGTGGAAGGGCCAGGCAGCCCACGTCACCACGGGAAGGGCCAGCAATGCGGCGACCCAACCCCATTGCGGGAACTGCAGAGCCGGAATCATCGAGATGGCGAACACCGGGACAGTCAGTATGGCCGCGGCGATCAGTCTCGGCTTTAGCTGGCGGGACGCAGGGCCGTGGTGCATGTGGTCTTCGTGGGCGCGTGCATCGCGGTCGCCTTGCGCGCCGCCACCGGCGCCATGCTCTGCATGCTCGCTCGTGCCTCGCTTAGACGCATGCTGCCGCATGCCACCCGCGTCGTCGCTGTGGTCATGTTCCGGTGCGCTGTCGTCACCGTCGCTGTGGTTATGTTCAGTTGTGCCGTCGTCACCGGTGATGCCTTCGGTGCTGGACTCGATCGCGGGGCCGGTATGCGGCAGCGCGCGTCTAAGCGACGGAGGAGCGAGCGCGCCGAGCATATCGGTTTCGCGATCGTGGGTCTGGGCGGCGGAGTGGGCTTGGACGGTGGACGGGCTGGGGCGGGATTCGCGGATCCAGGCTTTGTAGCCCGTTGCGTTCACGGTGTCCACGATTTGTTGGTCCGTGACGTTATCCGGGACTGTTACGTGGGCCGATTCGAGGGGGAGGTTGACTGAAGCCTCCACGCCGTCGAGCTTGCCCAGTTTCCGCTCCACGCGCGCCACGCATGATGCGCACGTCATACCCTCGATGTCGAGTTCGATGATGCGGGTGCCTGTTTGATGGAGGATGTCGTGATTGCTCACATTGACCCCTAGGCCTCGTTGGCGACTACCAGGTAGCCGGCTTCGGCGACGGCTTCGCCGATTTCGGACGGAGACAGTTCCTGGGTGGAGGTGATGGTGACGGTGGAGATTCCGCCGGCATTCAGAGCGATTTCGACATTTTCGACACCTGCCAAGGACTCGATTTCCTCGCTGACGGCTGAAACGCAGTGCCCGCAGGTCATGCCGGAAACGCTGACGTTCGTCTGGATGGTGGCGGTGTGGCCCATGGCGTGCTCCTTGGTGGTGAGTTGAATGGTGTGGTGAATGTTTGAGGCGTTACCGCAGCAGGCGCCCGATGGCATCGGCTGCCTCTTTGACCTTGATGTCGATTTGCTCTGCGCGCACGACGGGATCGGACTCGGAGGCGGCTCCGACGACGCAGTGCCCGATGTGTTCCTCCACGAGACCGAGGCTCACGGCATGCAGGGCTTTAGTGACTGCAGAGACTTGAGTGAGGATGTCGATGCAGTATTTGTCCTCTTCCACCATGCGCGCAATACCGCGTACTTGGCCCTCGATCCGCTTGAGGCGCCGCAAGTACGCGTCCTTGTTGGAAGAGTAGCCGTGTTGGCCAATGTTCAAGTCAACCGGGTTCAAATCTGTGGGGTCCACGTCGATCGTGCTCATGCCGTAAAGATATACCCCCTGGGGGTATAAAATCAAGTACCCCCAGGGGGTATCGGCAATCTTGCGAGAGATCGTCTGTTTACAAATTCTGGTTTTGCAATGCAAACCTTTTGCCACTTGTGCTTCCGCTCACAGAAGTATGTTTGTAAAGTTTCCTTCCATACCCGAAGCGGAGGACCGCCGGGCACCGAACCCTTTTCTCCATGGAGGATCCATTGAAAATCGCACGCACTGCGGCTGCCTTTGCCCTCGCCGCCCTCGCGTTGACGGCCTGCGCCCCGCCCACGTCGAACAACGCCGCGTCATCGTCGGATGAGAAGTCAGGCACTATCCGCGTGTGGCTCTTCTCGGAAGTCAACCAAGACCCCAAATCTGCGGTAGTCAAGGCCGCGGTTTCCGATTTCGAAGCCAGTCATAGCGGCGTCAAGGTCGATGTCCAGTACATTCCAGTCGACAGCCGGGCGGAACGGTTCAAGGCCGCGTTCAACGACCCCTCGAGTGCTCCCGACGTCGCCGAGTTCGGCAACACAGACCTTGCCAGCTACGTTGCATCCGGCGGATTGTCCGACATGACTGCAGACATCAAGGCCTGGGGCGAGTTCAAGGACCTGGACAGCAAGATCCTGGCCACCACGGACGTCGGAGGCAAGAACTACGGCGTGCCGTGGTACGTCGGCGTCCGGGCCCTCTACTACCGCACCGATCTGCTGCAAAAGCTCGGACTGGGGGCTCCCAAGACCCTCGCCGACGTCGAAACCGTGGCCCGCGCCGTCCGCGCAGCCAACCCGGACATGCTCGGTATTTCGATTGGTGGAGCCGCGCAGTTCTCGGCTATGCCCTATCTCTGGGCCAACGGCGGCAACATTGCCACGAAGAAGGGTGACACCTTTGTCTCCAGTTTGGATTCGACCGAATCCCGGGCCGGTGTCTCCGCTTATGCCCGGCTGCTCAAGAACGACATCTGCCCGCCCCAGACCTGCGCCGAATTCGGCGGAAACGCCAGCGTCCAGCAATTCATCGCCGGAAAGTCGGCCATGACCATCGGTGGCGACTTCAACTACAAGGCCGTCGCGGCCAGCGCCATCAAGGACAAGTTCGCTGTGGTTCCGGTTCCGGGCAATACGGCCGGTTCGATCGCGCCCGCATTTGCCGGCGGCAACAACCTGGGCGTCTTCAACAGCAGCAAGCACCACACCCTGGCAGCTGAGTTCGTCGAGCAGCTCGCGGGCAAGAAGTACCAGCAGAAAATGTTCGACGCCATGGGCAACTTGCCGACATTCAGCGACGTCCAGAAGTCTGTTGCGGCGTCCAATCCGCAGCTCGACCCCTTCATCAAGACCCTTGCCGCCGGCACCAACTTTGTCCCCGTGACGGAAACCTGGTCCACGATCGACGCCCAGGGCATCGTCACCGGCATGTACCAGAAGATCGTCACAGGCAAGGCTGACGTCAATACGGCTACTGCGGACGCGGCAGCAGCCATGAACAAGGTGTTCGGATCCAAATGACAGGGTTCGTGACGCACCTTGGATCCGTGCCAGGCGGTGCGGCATGACGGCGCTTGCGTCCGCGAAGGCGGACGCAAGCGGAACGCGGAACCGCAAGCAGGACCGCAAGCCGACGACGGCGGGGACGTCCCGCCGTCGTGCCCTAGGCAAGCGCGGCCTGGAACCTTGGCTCTACCTGGCTCCAGCTTTCATTGTCCTGATCGCGCTGCTGGGATACCCGATCTTCCAGCTCATCAACGTCTCTTTGTATGACTACCGCCAGGCCCAAGTCAGCGGCAAGGCGCCACTGCAGTTCACGGGCCTGGAGAACTACCAGAAACTGTTCGCCGATCCGGAGTTCTGGTCCGTCCTGGGCAACACTGTTCTGTTCGCAGGGGCCTGCGTTGTACTGACGCTGCTCGTGGGAACGTCGTTGGCGGTGCTGGCCACGCGGCTCCGGCCCTGGGTCCGCACCGCATTGTTCGTAGTCTCGCTGGGCGCTTGGGCCACACCGGCCGTCACCGGCAGCGCCGTCTGGTTGTTCCTCTTCGACCCCACCCTGGGGCTGGTCAACAAGGCTCTTGTCTCCGTGGGCCTGACGCAGTTCAACGGCTACTCCTGGACCTACGACAAATGGTCCGCCTTCGGCCTCGTAGCCAGCGAAGTGGTGTGGTGTTCGTTCCCGTTCGTGCTCGTGACGGTCTACGCTGGCATCCAGGCGATCTCCACCGAAGTGATTGAGGCGGCGCGGCTCGACGGTGCTTCCATGCCCCGGATCGCGCGCAGCATCATGCTTCCGATGCTGCGGCCCATCGTGATGGTGGTGACCATCCAGTCCATCATCTGGAACTTCAAGATCTTCTCGCAGATCTACATCATGACCAACGGCGGCGGTATTGCCGGGCAGAACCTCGTGCTGAATGTCTACGGCTACCAGCAGGCCTTCGCGGCCAGCCTGTACGGCCTCGGCTCGGCCCTCGGTGTCATCATGACCGCGTTGCTGATGATCGTCACCCTGATCTACCTCCGCATCCTCAAGAGAACGGGAGAAGTCTTGTGACCGCCGTCGACGTTCCACTCCGCAAGAACCGGCCCGCGCCGGAGTCGCCGCAAAAATTCCGCAAGGGCGGACGACGCCGGTTCGGCGCCGATGCAGCGGGACTCGCCATCGCGCTTCTCGTCGCGTTCCCGCTGTTCTGGATGGTGCTTTCGGCCCTCAAGCCGAAGACAGCGCTCGACGCCGGCGATGCGGCGCCGTTCACGCTGGAACCGTCCTTCGATTCCTTCATGCGGGTCCTGTCAGTGAACAACTTCGGCAGGTACTTCCTCAACAGCGTGATCGTGGCGCTCGTCGTCGTTATCGTCTCCACCGTGCTGGCGTTTCTGGCCTCCGTGGCACTGACCCGCTACCAATTCAAGATGCGCACCAAGTTGCTGATCGTGGTGCTTGTGTCCCAGATGGTGCCCGTCGAAGCGCTCACGATTCCGCTGTTCTTCCTGCTCCGCAACGCCGGGGAGGCCGTACCGCTCGTGGGCCTGAATCAGCTCGGCTCCCTGGTGCTGGTCCATGTAGGCTTCAGTATCCCGTTCGCGATCTGGATGCTTCGTGGCTTCGTCGCAGCGGTCCCGGTGGAGATCGAAGAGGCAGCGCGCATAGACGGGGCCAGTGGTTTCCGGTTTGTCCGCTCGATCCTCTTCCCGCTTGTGGCGCCCGGAGTGGTGGCGTGCTCCGTGTTTTCGTTCATCGCCACGTGGAACGACTTCCTCTTCGCCAAGACATTCATCATTTCCGCCCAGGAGAACCAGACCCTGCCCATGGCATTGTTGACCTTCTTCAAGCCCGACCAGAACGATTGGGGTGCCATCATGGCCGGTTCCGTGATCATGACCATTCCGGTGCTGATCTTCTTCATAGCAGTGCAGCGAAAACTCGTATCCGGGCTGGCCGGGGCGGTGAAGGGATGAGCGCCGCGCATTTGCTGGTTCCCGTGCCGTGCTCGGTGGAATCGCACGGAGGTTTCCTGGAACTGGACCCAGCCACCACCTTGGCCGCCGATCCGGAGCTGAACAGCGCGCGCCGCTGGCTCGCCCGGACCCTCGGCGCGGCCACCGGCTGGGACCTGTCCCTGGACACGGTAGCCGATGCGGGCATCAGCCTGCGGCTTGACCAGGAGCTCGACGCCGAGGCGTACCGCCTGCAGGTGGGCACCGCCGTCGTGATTCATGCGGGCGGTCCGGCCGGAGCCTTCTATGCTGCCCAGACCCTCCTACAGCTGATGGGACCTGCCGCGCTGAGGCAAGCGCCTGTTCCGGAAACGGATGGCACATGGCCGGTTCCCAAGGTATCGATCCAGGACCAGCCGCGTTTCGGGTACCGCGGGGCCATGCTTGACGTGGCCCGGCACTTCATGCCCAAGGACAACCTGCTGCGGTTCATCGAGGTGATGGCCATGCACAAGCTCAACGTCCTCCACCTGCACCTCACGGACGACCAAGGCTGGCGGATCCAGATCAACCGATACCCGAAACTCACCCAGACCGGGGCGTGGCGGCGGGAGTCGTCGCTTGGTTCCTGGCGGGCAGGGGTTTTCGACGGGCTTCCGCACGGCGGTTTCTACAGCCAGGACGATCTCCGCGAAGTGGTCGCGTTCGCTGCAGCGCGGCACATCACCGTCATCCCGGAGATCGATGTTCCGGGACACAGCCAGGCCGCCATCGCCGCCTACCCGGAACTGGGTGCGGGCGCGGATACAGAGGTCTGGACCCGCTGGGGAATCAACGAGACCGTTCTGGAAGTCTCGGAAACCTCATTGGAGTTCTACCGCAAGGTCCTCGATGAAGTCGTGGAGATCTTCCCCGCCCGCTGGATCAGCTTGGGCGGTGACGAAGTTCCGCTCACCCAGTGGCAATCCAGCGCCCAGGCACAGGCCAAAGCCGCCGAACTCGGATTGCCGGACGTTTCGGGATTGCACAGCTGGTTTGTGGGGCAGTTGGCGAAGCACCTTGACGGGCACGGGCGAGCGACTTCCGTGTGGGACGAAATCGGCGACGGCGAGCTGCCGGATGGTGCGTTGGTGGCTTCCTGGCGGGGCTATGAAGGCGGACTAAGCGCGCTCAGAAGCGGTTATGACGTGGTCATGTGCCCCGAGCACAAGCTGTACCTGGACCACCGCCAGGCCGACGGCGACGACGAACCTGTGCCCGTGGGCTTTGTCACCAGCCTGCGGGATGTCTACGGCTTCGAACCGCTGCCCGCGGGTGCGGATGAGGCGTTCCCGGGCAGGCTCCTCGGGGCCCAGGCCAACATCTGGACGGAACACCTCGATTCCCCGCGACGGGTCCACTTCGCCGCGTTTCCACGGCTGAGTGCCGTCGCGGAGGTGCTCTGGTCGCAGCCGGAGAACCGGGACTACGATGGTTTCCTGGCCAGGCTCGAAGGCGCGCATCTGGAACGCCTGGAGGCCATGGGGGTGGAATACCGGCCGCTGTCCGGACCACATCCCTGGCAGTTGAGGCCTGGCGTGGTTGGCTGGAAACGCGATTACGACGCCGAGCAGCGCATCGCCGCTGGATAGGACACACGTGGGTACTGAAGGCACGGAGGCCCGGAACTCCTCGGCTTCGTTGCGTAAGGCGCTGGCTTTGCTGGCAGTGGTGGCGGAGCATCCGGTGAGCGCGGACGGACTCGCCTTGGTGGAGCTGACCAAGCTCTCCGGGCTCAACAAGAGCACGGTCCTAAGGCTGGCCGCGCCCTTGTTGGACGAAAACCTGCTGGAGCGCGACGCCGGGAGCGGCCGCTTCCGGCTGGGCCATGGTTGCCTGCGTTTGGGACAGTCATACCTGGACCGGCTCGATTTGCGCAGCGTCGCCAACGCCGAGCTCAGACTGCTGATGAGGGCCACGGAAAGTACGTGCCACCTCGTTGTCCTGTCCGGCCATGATGTGGTCTACCTCGACAAAGTGGAGGACGAGGCAACAGTTCGTATGGCATCGCGCGTCGGGGCGACCATGCCGGCGTACTGCACCGCGGTCGGCAAAGCCATGTTGGCATTCAGCCCGGAAGAAGTGGTTGCGCCGATCCTGGCCGGTGAGCTGGCGCCGATCACCGATAGGACGATCACGGACCCCGAGCAGCTGCGGGCTGAATTCGCCGCAATCCGTCGCCGGGGCTATGCGATCGACGACCGCGAAAACGAACCCGAGGTCCGGTGCGTCGCCGCCCCGATCTTCGGCCACGACGATCACGTGGTTGCCGCCCTCAGCGTCTCCTCCTTGTCGTCCCGCATGACCGCCAAGCGCGTCCGCGAAGTAGGTCCCATGGCCGCCGAAACCAGCCTGCGCATCTCGGCAAAGCTGGGATCCCGGCGTGCCAACGCCAAACTCGCGAAGCTGGCCTAGGAGGGCAGATGGAAAAGCCAATGAACGACGCCGGCGCTGGAGTCGGGGCGGACGGTGCGGCAGGCGCCTACTTCCGCGCGAAGTTGCAGTTCGAGATCGACGTCATGGACGTTGCGGATGCCGCTGCCGGCAGTTTCGTGCTCGTGGATACTCGCAGGCAGTCGTCGTGGGACCACGGACATATCCCCGGCGCCATGCACCTTCCGACCGCGGAGATACCCGAGCGGGCGGCCGCACTGATCCCTGCTGGGAGCTCAGTAGTGGTCTATTCGTGGGGACCGGGCTGCAACGGAAGCACCTTCGCGGCCCTGGCATTCGCCGAGCTCGGGTACCCGGTGCGCGAAATGATCGGCGGCATCGAGTATTGGGCGCGGAACGGGCTCCCGGTGGAGACAACTGAGGGTGTTGTCGCGCGGGACTTCGACGGTCTGGTCACGGCGCATCAGCCCGAGGGGTATCGGCCATCGCTAACCCCATCCCGCCCAGTCCTCAGGCCTGAGTGAGGGGCGGCCGAGCAGGTAGCCCTGGGCTGCGGTCATGCCGAGCTTGGTGACCGCAGCCAACTCGGCCTCGGTCTCGATCCCTTCGGCTACCAGGGCCGCTCCGATTTCAGAGGAAAAACCGACCATCGCAGCTCCCAGGGCCCGCTGTGCCGGATCCGTGTCGATGCCGGCGATGATCTCGCGATCGAGTTTGATGAGGTCCGGCTTGAGTTGCAGGATGTGGCGCATGGAAGCAAAGCCGGCACCGGCGTCATCGACAGCTATTCTGAGTCCGGCGCGCCGCAACGGTGCCAGAACTTCGGCGAGCGGTTCATAGTTGGCGACCTCATGGCGTTCGGTGACCTCAAGCACGATGCGTCGTGGAGGGATGGCCGACTGCACAATCGCGGCTGCCAAGCGGGGGTCAAGGCACGCGCGGGGTGAGAGGTTTGCCGCGATGTACAGTCCCGCTGGAAGTCCGGCGGCAGTGGTCAGCGCGGTCCGGAGCGCAAGGATTTCAAGCTCGATATCCAGCCCGACCGAGGCAGCCTCCATGAAACGCACCTCCGGGGACAATTCCTGGGATCCGCTGAACCTTGTCAAGGATTCCACTCCAACGAAGTTGCCCGTTTCCAGGCACAGGATCGGTTGGAATGCCGTAATGAGCGAACCGTCATTGAGCAGTTCCTGGATGCGTGCGGTGACTTCGGCATGCGAACGTGCTGTCTCGGGATTCAAGACACGGCAGGTGCCTTCGAAACCGCGGTCCCTGCCATCCCTGTCGCGAATTGGCCTTCCGGCAACGTCTATCAAGACGCGGCTGCCGTCCCGGTGGCGGCACACGGTGACCACGCGTGACCACGAGGAGTCACCGCTTTCCCGGGCTTTCCAGTCCACGCGTGCGTCTGCCAGGTCCCCGGGGTCGATGACGCGGGTGATGTGCCTTCCCAGCAGTTCGGAAGGTTCGTACCCCGTGATGTCCTTGCAGGCCGGGCTGCAGAACGTAAATCGCCCATCGGGCCCCGTGGCCCACAGCCAGTCCAGGCTTGTATGCAGCACGGTGTCCATCAAGCGGGATGTCCGGAACGCTTGGCTTCGTTCCCGCTGCTGCTGCCGCATGAGGCGCCACGCCGCCAGCACCACTAGGGGCACGATCAGCAGCGCCAGGAGAGCAGGGAATCCGGTTGGTCCATCGATGCCGACCCACGGCGGAAGCCCGAAGGCCAGCGGCAGGCGGATGGACAAGGCAACCGCAGCCTCGATGAATATGACAACCAGCAGCCACCATCCGGTAGAAGCCGACGCCAGCCGGTTCGCTTGGCGTCGCTCTCGGGAAGACGCCCTTTTAAGCCTGGGAACGCGCATGAAGGGCATCACCCAATAGTGCCACCAAGCCGGACTCCGGGGATTACGCCGTAACCGCCAGCGCGTCGATTTCCACGAGCATGACTTCGTGCGGGAGGTTGACGAACACGGTGGTGCGGCTGGGCAGTTGGCCGCTGGGGACGTTCTCGGTGATGAATTCGCCGTAGACCTCGTTCATGGCGGCGAAGTCGTCGCGCGTAGTGAGGTAGACGCGGAACATGATGACGTCTTCCACCGAGGAACCGCCGGCTTCGAGGATCGCCTTCACGTTCTCCAATGTGCGGCGGGTCTGGACGCGGACGTCGCCTTCGCCGATGTACTGGTTGGTGGCGGGATCCATGGGGCCCTGGCCGGACACCTGGAACATGCCGCCCTTCCGGATGCCTTGGGAGAATACGTGCGCCGGGGCCGGAGCATTTTCGGTCAGTACTACAGTCTTTTCACTCATGCCGAGTTCCTTTCGTGGCTGATCCAGCCGAGGTCGCAGGAGATGGCCTCGGTGCTGGCTTTGAGGTCGGGCAGCAGCTCAAGCAGTCCTTCATAGCTGAGCATCACCACCGGTACCGAACAAGAGGCTGCGGCCACGACGGCGCCGCTCGCGTCGCGAATGGGGGTCGCGATGCAGTGCACGAACGATTCGTGCTCCGCGTTGTCGTGGGCCCAGCCCTGGACCCTGACCTGCTCCAGTTCGGCCAAAAGGGCCTCCGGCGAGGTCAGGGTGGTGTCGGTAATTCTTGTGTAGTCGAGTCCCGCCGCGATCTTTTCCTGCCGGCTGCGCGGCATGTCGGCAAGCAGGACCTTTGCGACGGCGGCCGAATGCAGTGACGCTGTCAGGCCGATCCGGGAGTACATCCGCACGGGATGGTGCGACTCGAATTTGTCGATGTACACCACGTCATTTCCCTCGAACGCGGCGAGGTGCACGGTGTGCCCGGTCTTTCCGTTCAGTTCGGCCAAGTACGGGTGCGCCACTTTGCGGATGTCCCGCTGTTCCAGCGCGAGCGAGGACAGCTCGAACAGCTTGGAGCCAAGCATGAATCGTTGGTCCTCATCGCGGACAACGAAGCGTTTTTCCTCCATGGCGTGCAGGAGGCGCATGACGGTGGTCTTGTGCACTGAAGCCTTGGAGGCAAGCTCATCCAGGGTGGCCGGTTTGGCCGCAAGCTCGGCAAGCAGGTCGATGGCCCGCATCAGGCTCTGGCTCATGGTGCTGTGCTCCGATCTTGAACGCTCCGGTTCCGGCTGTTGAAGTGCCCCCCGGCGACGTGGATCGCAGCCCATTGGGCGTCGGTGGAATCGAGGATGGCCGAAAGCAGTGCGGAGTCGGGAAGGGGGCCGCGATCGCCATGGACGGTAAGGGTGCAGGCTGCAGCGACGTGACCGCGACGGAGGCTGGCCTTCTGTTCGAGGCCGAACAGCACCCCGCTCAGGTACCCGGCCGCGAACGAATCGCCCGCGCCCACCGGCTCAAGCACCTCCACGGACAAGGCGGACACTTCGGCCCGCGTGCCGTCCCGTTCCAGGGCGATGGCGCTGATGGCTTCGTTCTTGATGACGACGACGGCGGGATCCGGCATGAGGCGCCGGAGTTCAGTTTCGTCCGTGGTGCCGAAGGCGTGCTCGGCTTCGTCCTTGCCCACCAGCACGATGTCGGCGAGATTGGCCAGGCGGCGCAGCGCGGAACGGTCCTGGCCGGCCCAGAGCGCGGCGCGCCAATTGACGTCGAAGCTGATGATGCGGCCGTGCCTCGGTGCGGCGAGGATGGCTTCCGTCAGCTCAAGGCATTCCGGTGAGAGTGCCGCTGTGATGCCGCTCAGGTGGATGAGCGAGGCTTCCTCCAATAAGTGCGCGACGGCGGGATTCGCCAGGGTGCCCAGGCTCATCGCTGATGCGGCGGAACCCTGCCGGTAGTACAAAACTGAACTGCCGCCGTCGGGATCTGTTTCCTGGGCGGGGACCTTGACGTAAAGCCCTGTGGGCCGTCCGGGATCGACCTCGACGCCGGAAATCCCCACGCCGTGGCTGCTCAGCTCCTCCAGGATCCGGGTGCCGAATCCATCCCGGCCCACCCGGCCTACCCAGTGGGAGTCCAGGCCCATGGCAGCCAGGCCCATGGCTACGTTCGATTCCGCGCCGCCGATTCCACAATGCAGCTCCGTGGCTTGGTGCAGCGGGACGGGCTTCACCGGGGTGAGCATGGCCATCGTCTCACCCACACATACAGCTGAAAGCATGAAACTCCCGCGCTCCCTCTGCCGCTTCCAGCGGCACTCGACACCCCCATGAAGAAGGGATTTCCGTGGCCTGATCATGGGTTGCCGGGCCATGCCGCGGCCTTGACTCCCAATCCTGCACCATGTTAGACATATCACCAACAGCTTTGCAACCTGCGTTGCAAAATACGCAACGCAACGGAATTTGCGGGCAGAATGCGCACAGTGAATCGCGCACAGGGAAGGGATCGAACTGGTGAACACTTCCACGTCCGGCGCCGGAGCCGAAGCCGGGGCAATTGCAGCGGACACCTTGGCACGCCTGGCCGATGTCTGGCTCGACTGGCGGCACAAGGCCGTGCCCGCCACGGCCAGCGGCACCAGCCACCGTAAGTTCCTCTCAACAGCCCCGAAGCTCGCCGACCTCCAGACGCCGTTGCTGACCCTTGATGCCGGGGCACTCCGCGGCAACGCCGATCGCTTGGCCTCATGGTGTGCGGAGCACGGCGTTTTGCTTGCCCCGCACGGAAAGACCACCATGGCGCCACAGCTCTGGGCGGAACAGCTGAACCGCGGCGCTTGGGGGATCACTGTGGCGAACTTCGCCCAGCTCCGCGTGGCCCGCGAATTCGGTGTGCGGCGCCTGCAACTGGCCAACAGCCTGACCGATCCGCACGCGATCGAGTGGGTCGCCGCGACCGCGAGTCCGGTTCAGCCGATCCTTTCCTGGGTCGACTCCACTGTCACCGTGGATGTCATTGGCCGCACCTTGGAGACCATTGGAAGCAGCGCCGTCCTTGATGTCCTTGTTGAGCTTGGCGGAACCGGTGGCCGCACCGGAGCGCGAGGCGTGGAGGCTGCACTCGGCGTCGCCCGGTTCGTGGCCGCTTCACCTCACCTGAGGCTGGTCGGCGTCAGCGGCTACGAAGGATCGTTGGCCCACACTGCCGACGCCGACAGTCTCGCCGCCGTCCGCGGCTTCTTGGGCCAGATGGGTGAGCTGCATCAGCGGCTCCTCGGGGAAGGTCTCTACGGATCCGACGCCGTCATCCTTACGGCAGGCGGCAGCGCCTACTTCGACGATGTCGTCGACGTCCTTTCGCCGTGCATCGACGCCGGCACGCAAGACGGTCCGCGCGTCGAACTCATGATCCGCAGCGGTGCGTACATCATCCACGACGACGGATTCTACCGCGGCATCTCGCCGTTTTCCCGCGACGGCGGCCAGCCATTCAAGGCAGGCATGCACGGCTGGGCGCGCGTCGTGTCCCAGCCCGAACCAGGCCTTGCCATCCTCGACGCCGGCAAACGCGACTTGCCCGTTGACGAAGGCCTGCCACGTCCGCAGCTGATCGGGCCCGGACTCGGCGGTCCCATGGTGCCCCTCGTCGGTGCCGAGATCACTGCCGTCAACGACCAGCACTGCTTCATGACGTTCGACGCCGGCACCACCGCTGTGCGGCCCGGCGCCGTCGTGCGCCTGGGACTTTCGCATCCGTGCACAGCCTTCGACAAGTGGACGCTCATCCCTGTGCTCGCGGATACCGACGGTGACCACACCGTCGTCGACCTCATCCATACCTTCTTCTAGGACGCACGCCATGAAGACCCTCATCAGCAACGCCGTCTTGGTGGACGGAACCGGGGCGGACCGCCGTCCCGCCGACGTCCTGCTGGACGGTGAGGTGATCGCCGTCGTCGCCGACGCCGGATCCCTCACCGCGAGCGGAACCGGCGCCGAGCGGACTATCGACGCGACGGGATTCGTCCTGAGCCCCGGATTCATCGACATGCACGCCCATTCGGACTTGCAGCTGCTGGTCAACAAGGGCCACTACGCCAAGCTCAGCCAAGGCGTCACCACCGAACTTCTGGGCCAGGACGGGCTGTCCTACGCTCCGGTGGACGATGCCACCCTTAGCGGGGTCCGCGAGAAGATCGCCGGCTGGAACGAAAACCCGCAGGATTTCGACTGGAATTGGCGAACCGTGGGCCAGTACCTGGACCGCCTCGACGCGTCCGAAAACGGCAAGAGGATCGCCACCAACGCCGCGTACCTCGTCCCGCAGGGAACCGTCCGGGCCTTCGTGATGGGCTTCGCCGAAGGGGACCCGACACCTGAGCAGCAGGAGCGGATGCAGGACATCGTGCGCACCGCCATGGAGGAGGGCGCCGTGGGCATGTCCTCCGGGCTGACCTACACCCCAGGCATGTACGCCCGGACCGAGGAACTTGCTGGACTTTGCCGGACCGTGGGGGAACTGGGTGGTTTTTACGCTCCGCACCACCGCTCCTACGGGAAGGGCGCGCTCGGAGCCTACGCGGAGATGATCGGGCTGAGCCGGGACACTGGCTGCGCGCTGCACCTTTCCCACGCCACCATGAACTTCGCCGAGAACAAGGGCCGGGCGGGCGAGCTCCTTGAGCTCATCGATGCAGCGCTCGACGACGGCGCCGACATTACGCTCGACACCTACCCTTACCTCCCCGGCGCCACCACGCTCGCGGCGATCCTGCCCAGCTGGTCGTCCTCCGGCGGTACCGAGGCCACGCTCGCGCGGCTGGCCGACCCGGCAACTCTGGCGAGAATCCGCGAAAATGTGGAGATCTACGGCTCCGACGGCTGCCACGGAGTGGTTGCCGAGTGGCACACACTGGAGATCAGCGGCGTCCAGAACCCGGCACTCGCCGGTTACGTGGGCAAGACCATCGCCACAATCGCCGCTGAAACCAACGCTGAGCCGTTCGCCGTGTTCGCTCAGATCCTCCAGGAGGACCGCCTGGGCACCGGGATCCTGCAGCACGTCGGCCACGAGGAAAACGTGCAGGCCATCATGGTCCACCGCACCCACACCGGCGGCAGCGACGGCCTCTTGGTCGGAGCGAAACCGCACCCGCGTGCCTGGGGAACGTTCCCCCGATACCTAGGCCACTACAGCCGCGATCTGGGCTTACTGACCCTGGAGGAAATGGTCCACCACTTGAGCGGCCGCCCGGCCGAGCGGCTCAAGCTCGACCTCCGCGGGCTGGTCCGCGAAGGCTACGCGGCCGACGTCGTCCTCTTCGACCCGCGCACCGTCCGTGACGAAGCCACCTTTGAAAACCCCCGCAAGCCAGCCACTGGCATCCATTACGTGTTCGTCAACGGGACGGCAGCGATCGACGGCGGGAAGCCCACCGGCGCCCGTGCCGGCCGCGCACTGCGCCGCGGCCCGGACGGACGCACCCGAGCAGGAAGTACCGAAATCGCATGACTCCTGAAGAATTTGTCGAACAGCTTGAAGCCGACCGCACCCTCGCCGTCGTCCGGGCGCCGTTGATCCCCGACGCCGCCGAGCTCTGCCGCGCACTGGCCGACGGCGGCATCCGCAGCGTCGAACTGACGTTCACCACACCGGACGTGCTGAAGCACGTGCGGCGAGCTGCGGAAACCGCAGCGCAGCACGGCGCCTCCGTCGGAATCGGTACCGTGATGACGGCCGAGCAGGCAAAGGCAGCCATCGACTCCGGTGCCCGGTTCCTGGTGACGCCCGGCCTCCGCCCTGAGGTTGCGGCGGTGGCTGCGGCCGCCGGTATCCCCTTCAGTCTGGGGGCCATGACACCTACCGAGGTGGCGCAGGCGCTTGACCTGGGTTCCGCCGCAGTCAAGATCTTCCCGGCCAGGCAGCTCGGTCCCGCGTACCTCAAGGATCTCCAGGGTCCCTACCCCGGTATCCGCCTACTGCCCTCCGGCGGGATCGACGCGTCAAACGCCAAGAGCTATCTCGACGCCGGCGCCGCAGCGGTCTGCTGTGGAACCAGCGTGGTCCCTCCCGCCGCCGTGGCTGCAGGCGACTGGGCAGACATTTCGGCCAGGGCCGCTGCCTTCACCGCCACCCTCGCGTAGGAATCCCCAGAAAGTAACCCCCATGAATGAATTCCTGAACTGGCTGCGGCACGATACGGCCGGCCTGCTTATCCTGGCAGGCGCCGGCATTGCCCTCCTGTTGTTTCTGATCATCAAAGTCAAGGTAGAACCGTTCATTGCCTTGGTGGGGACCAGCGTGCTCGTCGCGCTGGCGGGCGGCGTGAGCATCGATGCCCTTGTCGGCTCGCCCATCAAGAGCGGCGACGCCCTCATCGAGAAGGGCTTCGCCGGGATCCTCGGACACATCACCCTGATCATCGGCCTGGGCACTGTCCTGGGCGCCATCCTGGAGCGATCCGGCGGCGCGGAGGTCCTGCTGGGCAGGCTCGTGAAGATCTTCGGCGAAAAGGGAACGCCGCTGGCCATGGGCGTCACCGGGTTTGTCCTCGGCATTCCGGTCTTCTTCGACATCGGCATTTTCGTGCTCGCACCCCTCGTCTATGTGGCGGCGGTGCGCGGCGGGAAATCCCTCATTTTGTACGCCTTGCCGCTTCTCGCCGGCCTCTCCGTGACCCACGCCTTCCTGCCGCCGCACCCAGGTCCCGTAGCCGCGGCCGGACTGTTCCACGTTGAACTGGGCTGGATCATCATCATGGGTCTGGCCTGCGGCATCCCTGCCTGGTTCGCTTCCGGCATTCTCTGGGGCCAGTGGATCGGCAAGCGCGTGCAAGTTGCCGTTCCGGAGGACCGCGTGATCCCGGAGGCAGAGGAAGCTGTGGGCCACGAACCGCGCATGAGCGTCGTTGCCCTTGCCATCGGCCTGCCGATGCTCCTGATCCTAGGCGCCACCTTCGGCAACATCTTCCTCTCCGCTGGTGGATTCCGCGATGCGCTGGTGTTCTTCGGCAACCCGGCCATTGCGCTCACCGTTGCTGTCGCACTCTCGATGTGGCTCCTGGGCACACGTCGGGGCATGAGCGCCAAGGACCTCTCCGAACTGAGCTCAGCCTCGCTGAAACCGGTCGGCATGATCCTGCTTGTTGTTGGAGCCGGCGCGTTCTTCGGCGCAGTGCTCTCGGCAACCGGGGTGGGCAACGCCGTGGCGGACACCTTGGCCAAGGCCGGGCTCCCGGTGATCGTGTCCGCTTACGTGATCGCCTGCGGCATGCGTCTCGCCCAGGGCTCCGCCACGGTCGCGATCGTGACGACGGGCGGCATCCTGGCCCCGGCGCTCACGGCCGGACACTATTCGCAGCCGCAATTGGCCCTGATTGTCATGGCCATCTCTTCCGGCTCCATCATCGCCAGCCACGTGAACGACGGCGGATTCTGGATCATCTCCAAGTACTTCAACATGTCGGTCAAGGACACCCTGAAGACGTGGACGGTGCTGGAAACCGTGCTCTCGGTAGTGGGCTTCGGCATGGCGGCCCTGCTGTACCAGTTCGTCTAAGGCTTAGCGATACGGAAAATCCCTGGCGCCCACGGAATTCCGGGGGCGTCAGGGATTTTGCGCGTCGCGAGGCTTAAACAAAGAGCTCCGGAGTGCGTTATTGGGGGATACGCACTCCGGAGCGGACTTTGGAGCAGGTTCTTTGGGTTCCTGCTGACAATTAGCTTACGTGCCCCAACAGCACTCCGCTACCAATCTGAATAACTACTTTCACTTTACTTTTTCCGACCCGGATTTTAGGGCGAAATCGGGGGTTTGATCAGGTCCTCGGCCCCTTGTAGTGCACCCGGCGCAGGCCTAGCGTTAACTTGCACAGGAAGGGGTGGTCCACGTGGAGATCTTCATGTGGTGGCTGGACATAGACCTCAAGAGCAAGGAATGGCTGCGCGAGAACCTTCGTGCCACGGAGCTTCCGCTGGAAGTTCTGCAACGCATTGCCGATGTTGGCGGCCCGCGCCTTGAAGAGCTGGCAGGCGGGCTGAGCGACGCCGACTGGGACTTCATTGAGACGCAGTCCGAGTTCGTGGACTGAGACGGTTTCCTAGACCGGCTCATAAAATCGTTGCGGCTCCCGCCCTAGGATGGTTGCATGGGGTGCATGGCAACCGCAGAGAGTTATGTCTTGGCGATCGGGACCAAAAAAGGACTCTGGCTGGCACGCAGCACAGACCGCAAGGAATGGTCCCTTTCCGGTCCGCACTTCCTCATGAGCGAGATCCCCAGCATCGGGATCGATACACGCGGGGACAAGCCCCGGATCATGGTGGGCGTCCGTTCCGAACACTGGGGTCCCACCGTGGCCCACTCCGATGACCTTGGCGCCACATGGACCGAGCCCGAGCAAGGCGCCATCAAATTCCCCGAGGGAACCGAGGCTGCGCTGGAACGGATCTGGCAGATCTACCCCGATTCCGCCTCCCGCCCCGGGGTCGTCTGGGCCGGCTGCGAACCGATCTCCGTCTGGAAGTCGACCGACGGCGGCGAGCACTTCGAGTTGAACCGCGGCCTGTGGGACCACCCGCATCGCAGCGAATGGGGAGCTGGCTACGGCGGCGCTGCCGCCCACTCGATTGTGGTCAACCCTTCCGGGGAGAACGTCCACGTGGCCATGAGCACTGGAGGCGTCTACCGATCGCTCGACGGCGGTGCCTCCTGGGAGGCCCGCAACAAGGGGATTTCGGCCTACTTCATGCCTGATCCCAACCCGGAGTTCGGCCAGTGCGTGCATAAGATCGCCGCGGATGCCGCCGTCGAAGGCCGCTTGTATGCGCAGAACCACCACGGTGTGTACCGCACGGATGACAACGGTGAGAACTGGATCTCCATCGCCGAGGGCCTCCCGGCAGATTTCGGCTTCGTGATGCTCGCCCACCCCCGCCGTGAAGGGACCGCCTGGGTGATCCCGATCAAGGCCGATAGTGAGCGGATTCCGCCGGACGGCCATCTCGCAGTGCACCGCACGGATGACGCAGGTGAGTCGTGGAAGCGCCTGGATGTGGGCCTCCCGGACCATGAATACAACGCCGTGCTCCGTGACGCGGCCGCGGTGGATTCGGCTGAACCTGCCGGGGTGTACTTCGGGACACGCGGCGGTTCGGTCTACGCCAGCGCCGATGAAGGCGAGTCTTTCATCGAAGTTGCCTCGCACCTACCTGATGTTTTGTGCGTCCGGGCTGCCGTTATCTCCGGGGTTGTCTCCGCAGATGTGGCCGACGAATTGGCCGCTGTCTCCGCAGCATCCGGTCTTCCGGCTTAGGACGGATCTTGCCCGATATCACCGTGTTTTTGCCTAGCGTCCTCCAGCCCCTCGCCGGCGGGCAGTCCTACCTGACTACACCCGCCGACGGAGCTGTGACCGTGGAAAGCTTGCTTGACGCTGTGACCGGTAATTACCCGGTGCTGGCCCGGAGACTCCGGGATGAAACCGGTTCGCTCCGGCGCTACGTGAATATTTACGTGAACGGCGAGGAGGTCCGGCGTCTGAAGGGTCTGGATACTGAGGTTGCGGCCGGCCAGGAGGTTTTGATCATCCAGTCCGTGGCTGGCGGCTGAGCGGTTCGGGGCCAGGTCAGGCCACTCGCCAGACTGTGCATTCGTCGGTATTGATGGCCTTGCGCAGGCCGGTCAGCTGATCCATGATCCAGACGACGCCGATGCCCGGGGCCGTTTCCTGGACGCTGCCTCGGCGGATGACAACGTCATCGTAGGAGGGTCCGACGGAGAGGCGGGCTTCAATCTGGTCGCCGCGGTGCAGCTGGTCAAGCGCGCGGATTCTTGTGGGGTGGGTTGATACTTCCTTCAACATGGTGGCCTCCCTGGCTGGAGCTGCCAGCATTTGCCGGCTATTCCAGTGTGGCGGGCCAATGTTGCAGGGTGGTTTCGGCGGGGTAAAAGGAAAATCCATTGCTCCGTACCTGTCGTTCTGGAGGCTCAAAACGACGGGTACGGAGCAATGGATGGGGGTAGAACGGGGAGCGCCCTACTTCAGGCCGAGCTCCGCCGTCGGGGTCTTGAAGGATTCGCGGGCCGTCATCGCGGAGACCGCTGCGATGACGCAGATGACGCCGGTGAAGATGCTGATCTGGACCCAGCCGCCCGCCTTGGTGCCGCCCATTGCGGTGACGATCGTCGGAGCGAAGCCCGCCATGAGGAATCCGATCTGCGTGCCGATGGCCAAACCGGAGAAACGGACCTTGGTGCTGAACATCTCGCCGTAGAACGAGGGCCACACTGCGTTTGCAGCGGCGTATCCGAGGGCGAAGTACACCACCGAGACCAGGAACATGAGCGGAACGTTTCCGGATTCGAGCGTCAGGAGGAACACCGGCGTCATGATGGCGCTGGCTACGGCGCCGTAGATGAAGACGGGCTTGCGGCCGATCCGGTCGGCCATCCGGCCGAAGACCGGCTGGGTGCCGAGCGCCACGACGTTTGCCGCCACGACGAGCCACAGCGTGATGGTGCTGTTCACGTGTGCCACGTCCTTGGCATAGGCAATGGCCAGGGTGCCAAAGACGGTGCTTACGGCGGAGATGAAGGCGCAGCAGATAACTCGCAGGACATCGGCCCAGTGCAGCCGGAGGAGGTCGGCAACGGGGAGCTTGGCGATCTGGTTGTTCTTCTTTGCCTCGGCGAATGCGGGCGGTTCGTGCAGGGTGCGGCGGATGAAGAACGCTACCAGGACCACCACGGCGCTGAGCCAGAACGGAATGCGCCAGCCGATGCCGTACTTGACCTCGTCCGGGAGGGCGACGACGGGGATGAAGACCAATGCTGCGAGGATCTGGCCACCCTGGGTTCCCGTGAGGGTCCAGGAGGTAAAGAAGGAGCGGCGGTTGTCCGGAGCGTGTTCGAGCGTCATGGACGAAGCGCCCGCTTGTTCACCGGCGGCCGAAAGACCCTGGCAGAGGCGTGCGAAGACCAGCAGCGCCGGAGCCCACCATCCGATGGCCTTGAAATCAGGAAGGCAACCGATGATGAAGGTCGCACCGCCCATCAGCACCAGGGTGAACATCAGTACGCGCTGGCGGCCGATGCGATCGCCGAAGTGCCCCAGGATGATGGCTCCAACGGGCCTCGCCACATAGGCGAAGCCGAATGTCGCGAAGGACATGATGGCTGCGTTGGCGTCGGCGCTGGGGAAGAAGACGTGCGGGAAAATCAAGGCCGCGGCCGAACCGAAGATGAAGAAGTCGTAGTACTCGACGGCGCTACCGAGGAAGCTGGCGAGGGCGGCCTTCTTCGGCGTTCCCGCCGTGGCAGTGCCCGGCGTCGTAGACGGGATCGTGTGACTCATGGTGTTCCTTTGTGTGACGGCGATGTCGCATCTGGCTGAAATTTGCGTACCTGGAACGTCGATGGGGGTCCGGCAGCGGCCTCACACTGTAGCCACATTGTGAGAGCTACTTGTGCGATACAGCAATAATGACTGTGAGCGTGGTCACTTGTCAAGATATTTACTCACCATCTAGATATAGCTCTCACGATGTGGCAATCTTTAGTTATGGATGTGAAGGAAGACACAAAAACCGACATGATCGGCAAGGCCCTCGGCCTCCTCGTATTGCTGGGCAATGAGCCGAAGGGGGCCAGCGCCTCCGAGCTCGCCCGCCAGGCGGAGCTGCCGTTCAGCACCACCTACCGGCTGCTCGGATCCCTGACCCGCGACGGATTCGTCGACTACGAGGCCGATGGCCGCCGCTACCATCTGGGACTTCGCGTCTTCCAGCTCGGTCAACGGGTATCGAACCACCACGGCTTTGCCGGAACCGCGCGGCCCATCCTGCAGCGCGTGACGGAAGGGACCGGCGAGGCCACCATCCTTTCTGTGCGGGATGGCCACCACCACCTCACGGTCAACAAGGTAGACGGTCCCCAAATGTTCCGGGTCACCAGCGATCCGGGGCATCTTGGAATGCTGCACACCACGGCAGTGGGCAAAGCGCTTGTTGCCTTCGCGGACGACGACGAGCGGCGGCAGTTGGTGGAAGAGCTTGAGCTGGAGCCGCTGACGGAGTTCTCCATTACAGACCGCGACGCTTTCCGCCTGGAAATCGAGAAGGTCCGTCGCCAGGGCTACGCGATCATGGACGAGGAAAACGAGGTGGGCATGCGCGCAGTCGCCGTCCCCGTCCTCAATTCCCAGGGAGTCGCCTTCGCATCCCTCGCCACCGCCGTCCCAGTCTTCCGGATGAGCGTGGAACAGCTCGTGGCAGTCGTTCCGCTCTTGAAGAGCGCGGCGTCCGAGCTCGCCGACCGCCTGCCGCAGCGCTAAAGGGCGTCAGCGGCTGTCACTTTTGTTCGCGATAAGAACACTAGTGCAATATGTGAACATTTTGTGTAGTCTGATTCATACCGCCCGGCGGAGCAACAGACTCTGGATGACTCAAAGGATCCAGAGTCGGCCAATCCGCGGGTGCAGTTGTCAAAGGAGCAATGAGCATGAGCAACCGAGCCGAATCCTTCCTGGTGGGCCTGATTGGTGAAGGCGTATCGCCTTCGCTGACGCCGCCCATGCATGAGAGGGAGGCCGACGTCCAGGGGCTGCGCTACCTGTACCGGCCCATCGACCTGCTGGAGCTCTCCCTGCCCGGCTCCGCCGTCGGCGGTCTGCTGACTGCAGCTTTCCGGCTTGGCTACAACGGCCTTAACATCACGCATCCGTGCAAGCAACTCGTGCTGCCGTTCCTGGACGAGGTTTCCGAGGACGCGCGGCGGCTCGGCGCTGTGAACACCGTGCTGATCAAGGACGGCCGCTTCATCGGCCACAACACAGACTTCTCCGGCTTCGGCTCCGCTTTGGCCAGCGGCCTTCCCGACGCCGGCCTGGAGCGGGTCGTCCAACTCGGAGCCGGCGGTGCCGGCTCCGCCGTCGCATACGCCCTGCTTTCCGCGGGGGTCAAGACACTGGACCTGGTGGATGTGGACCCTGCGCGCTGCGCAGAACGGGCAGCGGAGCTCGCCGCCCTGTTCCCGGGCCGCACCGTCACGGCGCGCACGACGGCGGAGCTGCCGCAACTCATGCCGCTGGCCGACGGTTTGGTGCACTGCACGCCGGTGGGCATGGCCGCTCATCCGGGCCTCCCACTGGACATGTCCCTCGTGGAACCCCGTCACTGGGTGGCTGACATCGTCTACCGTCCGATCGAAACCCAGTTGGTGCTCGAGGCCCGGGCCAAGGGTTGCCGCGTGCTCGACGGCGGACGCATGGCCGTGGGCCAGGCTGCCGACGCTTTCCGCATCTTCACAGGCCGCGACGCCGATCCTGAACGGATGCGGGCACATTTCCTTGAGCTGGTGGGCGCGGAAGACGCCAAGGCTGAAGAGTCGAAGGCCGGCAAGGCACTCGCCGGGGCGGGTCACTGATGCGCACGGGAATCGCTACTGTCTGCCTCTCGGGCACACTTAAGGAAAAGATGCAGGCCTGCGCCATCGCGGGCTTCGACGGCATCGAGATCTTCGAACAGGACCTCGTCACCTCACCGCTCAGCCCTGAAGACGTGCGGAAGATGGCCGCGGACCTTGGACTCGGCCTTGATCTCTACCAGCCGTTCCGCGACTTCGACAGCGTCTCCGAAGACCTCCTGCAGGAAAACCTGCGCCGGGCGGACGCCAAGTTCAAGCTCATGTCCCGCCTCGGCATGGACACCGTCCTGGTGTGCACCAACGTGGGAACCGCCACGATCGACGACGACGACCTCCGGGCCGGGCAGCTCGCCCGCCTGGCGGAATTGGCCGGGAACCACGGCGTCAAGGTGGCGTACGAGGCACTCGCTTGGGGCAAATACGTCAACGACTACGAGCACGCGCACCGTTTGGTGGACACCGTGGACCACCCCAACCTCGGCACCTGCCTGGACTCCTTCCATATCCTTTCCCGCGACTGGGACACCGCGCCCATCGAGGCCATCAAGCCCGAAAAGATCTTCTTCGTCCAGGTGGCCGACGCCCCGAAACTCTCCATGGATGTGCTGTCCTGGAGCCGCCACTACCGCGTGTTCCCCGGCGAAGGACAATTCGAGCTGGCCAAATTCATGGGCCACGTTGCCCGTGCCGGCTATTCCGGTCCCGTCTCCCTGGAGGTCTTCAACGACGTCTTCCGCCAATCGGATGTGGAGCGCACCGCGGTTGACGCCATGCGCTCGCTGATCTGGCTTGAGGAACAGAGCGCCAAATGGCTCGACGCGAACGCGGCGTCCTTTACACAGGGAGGAGCGCCGGGAGCCGCCGGCGGTGACTCGCTCGCCAACGCTGCCGGCCGGCGTCGTTATCCCATGGAACTGGCCACACTGCCCAAGGTGGCCGAACCGGCCGGGTTCAACTTCGCCGAGGTCAAAACCGATGAGCCCGCACAGCTCGAGACGCTTCTGGGCCAGCTCGGCTTCGAATTCGACGGCCGGCACCGGACCAAGGACGTGCAGTTGTGGTCCATGGGGCAGGCACGCGTCATCATCAACGAACAAGCGCCGTCGCACAGCGAACCCGCCATCGCGGCGTTGGGATTCGACGTCGACTCTCCCGTCATTGCCTCGGCCCGCGCCCAGCAACTCAAAGCCCCCGTGGTACCGCGCAAGGTCCAGGCGGACGAGGAAGTGTTCCAGGGCATCGCGGCCCCGGACTCCACCGAGATCTTCCTGTGCCAAGGCAGCCCGGACGGCACGGCGGCATGGACCCATGAATTCGGTGAAGGCCTCGAGCACCCTTCAGCGGGAGCGCAAGCCGTGATTGACCACGTGAACCTCGCCCAGCCCTGGCAGCACTTCGACGAAGCTGTCCTTTTCTACACGAGTGCCCTCGCACTGGAACCTCAGCCGTTCGCCGAAGTGCCGAGCCCCAGCGGCCTGGTTCGCTCGCAGGTCATGGTGACTTCCGACCGTGCCGTGCGCCTCGTCCTGAACCTCGCTCCGGTGCTCCAACAGGACCCGGGTCAGCAGGAACCGGGCCAGCAAGGTAACGGCGCCCGCAAGAGCTACCAGGAACACATCGCCTTCGCGGTGGATGACCTCGTGGCTACGGCCCGGGCTGCTCAAGGACGCGGACTCGAGTTCCTCCAGATTCCAACCAACTACTACGAGGACCTGGATGCGCGCTTCGCCCTGGAGCCTGCCTTCCTGGCCACCCTCAAGGAACTGAACCTTCTCTATGACAGGGACGCCAACGGTGAATTCCTCCATTTCTACACCGCCACGGTGGGCAGCGTGTTCTTCGAAATGGTGGAACGCCGCGGCAACTACGACGGCTACGGCGCCCCCAACGCCCCGGTGCGGCACGCCGTCCAGTACGACTCGCTTCACGCCCACCACGTGCACCGCTGAACAGAAACGCAAGAGACCAGGAAAGCAACCACCCGAAAGGAGCCGGCCGTGCTGCTAGATGCAAATGCCGGGCACTACCAAGACGACGACGAGCTCGTACCTGCGGCCGAACCGCATGCCGCCCACGCGCCGTCGGACGCCGCCGTCGAAACCCAAGCGGATCTCAGTGCCGAGATCAAGGCGATCGGCGAGGCGTACGCCCAGGCGCTCAAAGACGGTGCCGCGCCGGAGACCCAGCCCCGCCTGGACTTCGCGCCGTACCGCAGCAGCATCCTGCGCCACCCTACCAAGAGCCTGCACCACGCCGACCCGGAGACCATCGAGCTGTACTCGCCGGCGTTCGGGCACCAGGACGTGCACGCCTTGGAATCCGACCTCACCATCCAGCACAACGGCGAGCCCCAGGGCGAGCGGATCATCGTGCAAGGCAAAGTGCTCGACGGCGACGGCCGCCCGGTTGCCGGCCAGCTCGTGGAGATCTGGCAGGCAAACGCCGCCGGCCGGTACATCCACAAGCGCGACCAGCACCCGGCCCCGCTCGACCCGAACTTCACCGGCGTCGGACGCTGCATCACCGGACCGGACGGCTCCTACCGCTTCACCACCATCAAGCCCGGCGCCTACCCGTGGAAGAACCACCTCAACGCCTGGCGGCCGGCGCACATTCACTTCTCGTTGTTCGGGACGGACTTCACGCAGCGAATCATTACCCAGATGTACTTCCCGGGGGACCAGTTGTTCCCGCTGGACCCCATCTACCAATCGATCGTGGACCAGGACGCCCGCGACCGCCTCGTAGCCAAGTACGACCACGAGCTGACGAGCCCGGAGTGGGCCTTGGGCTACAACTGGGACATCGTCCTGAGCGGGTCGAAGCGGACCTGGACCGAAAACGAAGCCTTTGGCGACGCCGGGGATGAGGAGTAGAACATGAGCAAGCTGACACCCACACCCGGCCAGACCGTTGGCCCGTTCTACGGCTATGCCCTCCCCTTTAATAAGGACAACGAGCTCCTTGCTCCTGGCAGCGCCGGAAGCATCCGCCTGCAAGGCACCGTGTACGACGGCGCCGGAGACGCCATCCCGGACGCCATCCTGGAGATCTGGCAGCCCGATGCCGAAGGCAAGGTGGTCCAGCGCACGGGTTCCCTTGTCCGCGATGGCTACACGTTCACCGGCTGGGGCCGTGCCGCGGTCGGCAACTCCGGTGTCTTCACCTTCACCACGGTCAACCCCGGACCCACCACCCCGGTCCCCGGAAAACCAGCGGCGGCTCCCTTTATCTCCGTCGCCGTTTTTGCGCGTGGCCTCATGAACCGCCTGTTCACCCGCATCTACTTGCCGGAAAATGAGGAAGCGCTCGCTGCCGACCCGCTGCTCAGCTCCCTGGATCCCGAGCGCCGCAAGACCCTGATCGCACGCCGCGACGCGGATGGCGGACTCACCTGGGACCTACGCCTTCAAGGCGGGAACGAGACCGTTTTTCTCGACTTCGAAGGCGCCTCCCAGTGAGCGGCGACGGCGATTTCGGGCTGCTCAGCCCGGTTTCGGCGTCGCCCGCCGTGGTGGCGCTGACGGGTGACCGTGCGGTGATCGCTGCCATCCTCGACGTCGAGGCCGCGTGGGCATCCGTGCTCGAAGAGGCGGGCCTCGCGCCCGCCGGTTCCGCCGCCGTCGTCGCCGAAGCCGCGGAATCCTGGGCCTACGACGCCGCGTCCATCGCCGAACGCGCACAAGGTGGCGCCAACCCGGTCATTCCGCTGCTGGCCGATCTCCGGGGCAGGGTCAGGCAGCTCGACGCCGGGCATCCCGGCGGGGCCATCGGCGCGCTTGCAGCCGTGCACACCTCACTGACCAGCCAAGACGTCTTGGATTCGGCCCTGATGCTGCTCGCGCACCGCGTGGTTTCCGCGCTTCTCGCCGAAGTAAAAGGTACGACGACGGCGCTCGCCGCCCTTGCGGAGCAGCATGCGGACACGCTGTGCGTGGGCAGGAGCCTGACGCAGCATGCGCTTCCGTTCACCTTCGGGCTCAAATTGGCGCAGTGGTTCCACGGAGTGGCCGCCGCAGCCCGTCGCCTCGAAGCCCTGGAGTTGCCGGTGCAGTTCGGCGGTGCCGGCGGCACGCTGGCTGCCGGCACCGTGCTCACCGACCGTTTGTCGTCGAGCCCCTTTGACTTGGCCGACGCTTTGGCCGGGAAACTGGGGCTGGCTCTCGCCGCGGCTCCTTGGCACACGAACCGCCTGGATGTCACTGCACTCGGCGACGCCTTGGCCTCCATGACGGACTCTTTCGGCAAGATCGCCTCGGACCTGCTGTTCCTGAGCCGCCCCGAGGTTGCCGAACTGGGTGAACCCCTTGCCGCGGGTCGGGGCGTTTCCTCTGCCATGCCGCAAAAGCAAAACCCGGTGCTGTCCGTGCTGATCCGCAGCGCAGCGCTCCAAGCTCCCGGGCTGGCAATGCAGCTGCACCTCGCAGCCGCGAACTTCAACGACGAACGTCCGGACGGCGCCTGGCACAGCGAATGGCAGGCCTTGCGGGGCTTGCTTCGGCTTGCACTTGGTGCCGCCACCCAATTGCGCGAGCTTGCCGAAGGACTCCGTGTCTTCCCCGAGGCGATGCGACGCAACCTGGAAATCTCCGGGCCATTGCTGCTCAGCGAAGCTGTTGCATCCTCCGTTGCTCCACTCCTTGGCACGGACAGGGGAGAAGCGAAGGCGAAGCTGCAAGCCGTCGTCGACGAGACGCTGCAAGCTCCGGTCGCGGAGCAGGCCCGGATCTACACCAAGCTCCTCCGCGAAGCCGTGCCGGGCAGCAAGCTGACCGATGAGGAATTGCGGGCCCTTCTGGATCCGGCGAACTATGTGGGTGAGGCTCCCGAGATCAGCCGTCGCATCCTTGCCGCGTACCCCGAATTCACGCACACCAACCCGAAGGGAGCCGATCGTGGCTAAGCCCAACGTCAAGGCGGTGTTGCTGTCCCCACAGCGCACCTTGGGGGAGAAGCCGCTCCTGATGGTGGGGCCCTCTCTTGGAACCTCCACGGTGTTGTGGACCGAGACGGCAGCCCTTCTCGGCGGTGACTTCGACGTCATTGGCTGGGACCTTCCCGGGCATGGAGTCTCGCCCGCGGCCTCCGAAACGTTCAGCGTCGCCGAACTGGCCGACGCTGTAGTGGATCTGGTTGACTCGATCGCCCCGGGCGCCGAGTTCCACTACGCCGGGGACTCCTTGGGCGGTGCCACCGGACTGCAATTGGCCATCAAACACGGAGAACGGCTCAAGTCCCTGTCCGTGCAGTGCACCGGAGCAAAGCTCGGTACGCCGGAGGGATGGCTGGAACGGGCTGAAACCGTCCGCGCACAAGGTACCGCGGTGATGATCCAGGGTTCCGCGCAGCGTTGGTTCGCTCCCGGTTTCATGGATCGCCAGCCAGTGGTCAGCAGCCGCCTCCTGCACGCCCTGCGGGACGCGGACCGCTTCAGCTACGCCTTCTGCTGCGAGGCCCTCGCCGGATTCGACGTCCGCGCCGAACTCGGCAGCATCACCGTCCCCACGCAGGCGCTGGCCGGCGTCGAGGACACTGTTGCACCGCCGTCGTTCGCTGAAGAAATTGCGGACGGCATAAACGCAGGCAGCGGTAGCGCTGTTTCCGTAGCGCTCGACGACGTCGGGCACCTTGCGCCCGCGGAGGCGCCCGCAGTCGTCGCGGACCTCATGCGGACGTTCATGACGGAGGCCGGAAAATGAGCACAAATCCATTGCAAGGCGCCGTTCAGCGCGACGCCACCTCACAGGAAATCTACGACGCCGGCATGGTGGTCCGCCGCGAAGTGCTCGGCGATGCGCACGTGGACCGCGCCAACGCTGCGAAAGACGAATTCACAGGCGACTTCCAGGACATGATCACCCGCATCGCCTGGGGAGGCATCTGGACCCGGCCGGGCCTGACCCGGCAAATGCGCTCCGCGGTCACCATCACCGCGATGGTGGCGCACGGGCACTGGGAAGAACTGGCCATGCACATCCGCGCGGCCATCACGAACGGGCTGAGCAGGGACGAGATCAAGGAAATCCTGCTGCAGACCGCCATCTACTGCGGAGTTCCCTCCGCCAACACCGCATTCAAGACCGCACAGGGCGTTTTCGCGGAACTCGACGAGACCCCCGAATCCACCCAACCCGCGAGCCCCACCCCACCCAACTGACTCGCATTAGATGTCGTTTTGAGCCCTCATAACGACATTAACTGCGAGTCAGTTGGGACTACAGACACTTAGAGGAGACCCCATGAACCAGGCGTATGTGTACGACGCCGTGCGCACACCTTTTGGAAAATTCGGCTCGGGACTTGCCGGGGTGCGGCCGGACGACCTCGCGGCCCACGTGGTGCGCGAGGCCGTCAAGCGCGCCCCCGCTTTGGATGTTGAGCGCATCGACGAAGTGGTTTTCGGCAACGCCAACGGCGCCGGCGAGGAGAACCGGAACATCGCCCGCATGGCCACGTTGTTGGCAGGGCTCCCGACGTCGATCCCGGGCACCACGGTCAACCGCCTGTGCGGTTCCTCCCTGGATGCCGCCATCATCGCCTCGCGCCAGATCAACGCCGGCGATGCCGAACTGGTCCTGGTGGGCGGGGCTGAGTCCATGTCCCGAGCGCCGTGGGTATTGCCCAAGACCTCAAAGCCGTACCCGGCCGGTGACATGACCCTGGCCTCCACCACCCTCGGCTGGCGCCTGGTGAACCCGGCGATGCCGAAGGACTGGACCATTTCGCTGGGCGAGGCCACCGAGCGGCTGCGTGAGAAGTACGGGATCACCCGGGAACGGCAGGACGAGTTCGCTGCGGCCTCGCATAACCTCACAGCTGCTGCGTGGGACGAAGGATTCTACGACCAGTTGGTGACCCCGGTACCGGGCACTGAGCTGGTCCGTGACGAGGGGATCCGTGCGGGCTCGACGGCGGAGAAGCTCGCCGGGCTCAAGACCGTCTTCCGTCCCGAATCAGCCGGCACGGAAGGCGGCACGGTCACCGCGGGCAACGCTTCGCCGCTGTCCGACGGCGCCTCCGCGGCCTGGATCGGCAGCGAAAGCGCCGCCGGGCTGCTCGGACTGGAGCCGCTCGCCCGCATCGCCGGACGCGGAGCACACGGAAACGATCCCCAGTTCTTCGGCTACGCGCCGGTGGAGGCCGCTAACAAGGCACTCGCAAAGGCGGGCATCGGCTGGGAGCAGGTGGGCGCCGTCGAACTTAACGAAGCCTTCGCCGCCCAGTCCCTGGCCTGCATCGATGCGTGGGGGATCGACCCGTCCATTGTGAACCGGCACGGCGGCGCGATCGCGATGGGCCACCCGCTGGGCGCCTCCGGCACCCGGATCCTGGGCACCCTGGCCCGCAGCCTTCAGGCTTCCGGCGAGCGTTGGGGTGTCGCCGCGATTTGCATCGGCGTCGGGCAGGGCCTGGCCGTGGTGCTTGAGAACGTCACTGCCGGAAATTCGGCACAACCGGTGAAGGGCTAAGGCAATGCTGAAATTCATTGACACTGTCGGCGAAGCAGTCGCCGGCATCAAGGACGGCTCCACCGTCATGATCGGAGGCTTCGGAAACGCGGGCCAACCGTTCGAACTCATCGACGCGCTGCTCGATTCCGGTGCCGCCGACCTCACCGTGGTGAACAACAACGCGGGCCAGGGGGACCAGGGCCTTGCACTGCTCATCAAGGAAGGGCGGGTCCGCAAGATGATCTGCTCCTTCCCGCGCCAGTCCGATTCCTGGCACTTCGACGCCAAGTACAAGGCCGGGGAAATCGAACTGGAACTCGTGCCGCAAGGCAACCTGGCCGAACGCATCCGGGCTGCCGGGGCGGGCATCGGCGGGTTCTTCACCCCTACCGGCTACGGCACGATGCTCGCTGAAGGCAAGCACACACGCTTCCTCGACGGAAAATGGCAAGTGTTCGAGACGCCCATCCACGCCGACGTCGCGCTTATCAAGGCGCTCAAGGCCGACGGCAAGGGCAACCTTGTCTACCGCAAAACGGCCAGGAACTTCGGACCGATCATGGCGGCGGCCGCAAAGCACACCATTGTCCAGGTGTCGGAGATCGTTCCGACCGGCGCCCTCGACCCGGAGAACGTGGTGACCCCCGGAATCTACGTCAACAGCATCGTGAAGGTGGCCTGACATGAGCATCCAAACAACTCTGCAAACTTCGGCTACGCCGTTGGGCCGTGACGATCTCGCGCGGCTCGTGGCGCGGGACATCGCTCCGGGCTCGTTCGTGAACCTCGGCATCGGCCAGCCTACGCTCGTCTCCAACTACCTCACAGAGGAGCAGAACATCACTCTCCACACGGAGAACGGGATGCTCGGGATGGGCCCTGAGGCCAAGGGGGACGAGATCGACGGCGACCTCATCAATGCCGGCAAGATCCCCGTCACGGAGCTCCCCGGTGCTTCGTATTTCCACCATGCCGATTCCTTCGCGATCATGCGCGGCGGGCATCTGGATATCTGCGTCCTCGGCGCTTTCCAGGTGTCGGCCACGGGCGACCTCGCGAATTGGCACACGGGAGCACCAGACGCCATCCCGGCCGTCGGCGGGGCAATGGACCTGGCCACCGGCGCCAAGGACGTATTCGTCATGATGACGCTCCTGACCCGCGAGGGCGCGTCCAAGCTCGTCGAGCACTGCAGCTACCCGCTTACGGGCGTGGGCTGCGTGACCCGCGTGTACACGGACAAAGCGGTCTTCCTGATAGGGCCCGACGGCGTGACCGTGCGTGAGACGTTCGGCTGCACCTTCGATGAACTCCAAGCCATCGTCCCGGTCCCGCTGGTGCCGTTCGACGAGAAGGCGGCCGGCGCCGTCGTCGGCGTCTAAACGAGCCTAAAGTCGAGCGCGAACTGGCAGCAAATGCCCTCTGGAAGCAATCCAAGGGGCAACTGCTGCCAGTTCGCGCCAATAAGATTGGTAACCATGACCGACGCAGCAGTAGCCGGGGTGCCCCAGGCAGGTGCTCCCCAAGCGAGTGACCAGTATGTGCAATCACTGGCACGCGGATTGTCCGTGATCCGTGCGTTCGACGCGGCCAACCCCGTCATGACGCTCAGCGAGGTGGCGGCGCGGACCAACCTGACGCGCGCCACGGCCCGTCGATTCCTGCATACCCTGGTGGAGCTCGGCTATGTCCGCACAGACGGCAAGACCTTCGCGCTCACGGCGATGGTCCTGCAGCTTGGCTACTCATATCTGTCGGCCTTGTCCTTGCCCCAGCTCGCGCAGCCGCACCTTGAAGAACTCTCGCTGAAATTGGGGGAGTCGACGTCGGCCGCGGTGCTGGACGGGGCGGACATCTTCTACGTGGCCCGCGTGACCACACGCCGGATCATGACGGTCGGCATTTCGGTGGGCACCCGCTTCCCCGCCTACGCAACCTCCATGGGACGGGTCCTTCTGGCCGGACTGACGCCGCGGAAACTGGACGAGTACCTGTCCTCGGTGGAGTTCAAGGCACTGACGCCGCGGACCATCACGTCCCGAGAGGAACTTCTGGCCGAGCTGGACCGGGTCCGCAAGCAGGGCTGGTGCCTCCTGGACCAGGAACTGGAACTCGGGCTCATGTCCATCGCTGCGCCGGTGTGGAATCACAATGCCGGACATGTGGCTGCAGCGGTCAACGTCTCGCTCCAAGCGCAAAATGTCGCCGCCCAGCCAGACCCTGACGCCTACCTCGAATCGGTCCGGGACCAGATCGTGGAGACCGCGCGGGCGATTTCGCAGGACGTCTCGGCGAAGCATTAGTCTTTGGCGTGGTTGCCACGGCGCGGTGTAGCCCGTACGCTCGCGGCCCATGACCGACGTGGACGAGCAGCAGGCCGCGCTACCGCGTCAGCTTGGCGTCGTCCGGGTGTTCATCGCCGATGTGCCCGGGAGCGCTGGCGGCCAGGACGCGTTGGACGAACGCGCTGTACTCCTCCATGTAGTGGCGCAGGAGGGACGCGGTTCCTTCGTCCCGGACGGATCCATCCTCGTTGTAGGACGCCGGATCGAACTTGATGTAGGCCTCCGGGGCGTTCAGCTGAGGTGCGTCGAGGAAGCTCAGGACGCTGCGCATGGAGGACTGCATCACGGCCGTGCCGATGCTGCCGGGAGATGTTCCGATGATGCCCGTGGGCTTGCGAGCGAAGGAGTTGGTTCCCCAGGGCCGCGATCCCCAGTCGATGGCATTCTTCAAGGCGCCGGGGATGGAGCGGTTGTACTCGGGGGAAACGAACAGGATGCCGTCCGACGCCGCGATCGCGTCTTTCAACGCCCGACCCGCAGGAGGGAAGCCGGCGTCGTAGTCGGAGCTGTAGAGGGGCAGGTCCTTGATGGGGATCTCGGTGAATTCGAGCTCTTCCGGCGCGACGCTGATGAGCGCCTTGGACAGGACCCGGTTGATGGAGCGGCTTGAAAGGCTGCCGACGAAGTATCCGATCTTGTACGTGGCCATGGCAATGTTCCTTCCCGACGGCGCGGCCGGAACCGGCTCATCGACGGTGCGGTACTGGAGGCTCCCAGCCCACAGCGAGCTTAGTAGAGCCATCCGAGGATGGGAATGGCCGGGTTCGGCCGGGCACCTACTCCCGCCCGGGCCTTCCGCGTCCTAGACTCAAGCCAACAACGGCTCAGGACAATGATGTTCAGAAGGACAATGGGGTTTCAGAAAGGGAGCGCGGGTGAAACTTGGCATAACGCGGGAACGCCTGGACGGTGAACGGCGTGTGGCTGCGACGCCGGAGACCGTCCAGCAGTTGGCTGGACTGGGACTGGAAGTCGTCGTCGAAAGCGGAGCCGGAACCGCCGCGGGCCACAGCGACGAGGACTACCGCCAGGCTGGAGCTCTCATCGTCCCCGCCTTGGATCTGGCCACATTGGACGTTTACGCGCACGTCCGCCCCCTCGAACCCACGACGGCGGCCGCGCTGCGCCGGGGCGCCGTCACCGTAGGCCTGGCCTCGCCGTCGTCGGAACTTCCCACCGTCCGCGCGCTCGCCGAAGCGGGAGTGACCTCCTTCGCGCTTGAGCTGGTGCCGCGCATTTCCCGGGCACAATCCATGGACGCGCTCACGTCCCAGGCTCTCGTGGCCGGATACCGCTGCGTGCTCGAGGCGGCAATGCGCCTCCCGCGCTTCTTCCCGCTCTATATGACGGCGGCCGGAACCATTCCCCCGGCCCGCGTGCTGGTATTGGGAGCGGGTGTGGCAGGCCTGCAGGCCATCGGTACCGCGAAGAGGCTAGGTGCACGGGTCTCCGCCAATGACATCCGGCCGGCGTCGGCGGACGAGGTCGCGTCCATGGGCGGCACTTTCATCAAACTCGATGTGGAGGCGGCGGAATCTTCCGGCGGCTACGCGCGCGAGCTCAGCGCCGACCGCGGTGCCCTGCAACGCGAGCTGCTCGCCCCGTACGTGGCCCAGGCAGACGTACTCATCACGACGGCTGCTGTTCCCGGACGACGGGCCCCTCTCCTGGTGAGCCGCGAAATGGTCCAGCACATGCGCTCGGGCTCGGTGGTCGTCGACCTCGCCGCGGAGTCCGGGGGCAACGTGGAAGGCTCGGTCCCTGGCCTGGATCTTCAAATACCGACGGCGGACGGCCAGGGCACGGTCACCCTCGTGGGGATGAAGGATGTCGCTTCTGCCATGCCCGCGGACGCCTCGCGCCTCTACGCGAAGAACGTCGCGAACCTGCTGGCCCTGATGACGTGTGATGGCGCCGTCGTCCCGGACTTCGGCGATGAGGTGGTGGCGGGTGCGTGTTTGACGCACGACGGCGAGGTGCGGCACGGTCCGACGGCCGAGGCCCTTGCCGAGCTCTCCGCCGAGACCGCGGAATCCGTAAGCTCTGCCAACGAGGGGGTCTCCTGATGGACGGCATCGCCCTGCTCACTATCACCGTCCTGGCGATCTTTGTGGGCTTCGAAGTGGTCTCCAAAGTCTCAAGCACGCTGCACACGCCCTTGATGTCCGGGGCCAACGCCATCCACGGAATCATCCTGGTGGGCGCGATCATCGTCGCCGGGCAGGCCTCGGATCCTTGGGTCCTCGCGGTGGCCTTGCTCGCCGTCGTCCTCGCGACCGCCAATTTGGTGGGCGGCTTCGTCGTGACTGACCGGATGCTGGAGATGTTCCGCGGCCGTAAACGCGTTGCGCCGCCAGGCGGGAAGTCGGAGGCCATAGAGGCTGAGTCCAAGGAGCGCACGCGATGACCCTCATCGAGCCGGTGTGGACCTCGCTCCTTTACCTCGCGGCTGCCGTTTGTTTCATCCTCGCGCTCAAGGGACTCAATTCGCCACGTACCGCCCGGAGGGGCAACCTGGTGGGCGCATTCGGTGCGGCGCTCGCCGTCGCCACGGTCTTCATGTCCGTCAAAATGGACAACGTTCCCTGGATCCTGGGCGCGATGGTGGTTGGTTCGGGCGTGGCCGCGCCGGTGGCGCGCCAGGTCAAGATGACCCAGATGCCGCAGCTCGTGGCGCTGTTCAACGGCGTAGGCGGCGGAGCCGCGGCCCTCGTGGCACTCCTGGAACTGGCGCACACGGAGGACCACTGGGTACGCGTGGCCATCGTCTTCACGCTGCTGGTGGGGGCGGTGTCGTTCGCGGGTTCCGCCATCACGTTCTCCAAACTCCAGGAGCTCATGACCACCCGCCCGGTGGTGTTCCCGGGCCTGCCGACCCTCATGGGAGCGGTGCTGCTTGCGGCGGTGGGTGCCGCCGTCGCCGTCGTCTTCAGTGGTTCCCTCGCGCTCGCGCTGACGCTCTTGGTGCTGGGGTTGGCGGCAGGCGTCCTGCTGGTGCTGCCGGTAGGCGGCGCCGACGTGCCGATCGTCATCTCGCTGCTGAATGCCTTCACGGGCCTGGCCGTGGCTGCCTCGGGCCTGGTGCTTGGCAATGTGCTCTTGGTGGTGGCCGGCACCTTGGTGGGCGCCTCGGGCACCATCCTCACCAGGGCCATGGCCGCGGCCATGGGCCGCAGTGTTGCGGGCATCCTCTTCGGCGCCTTCAAGGGAGGCTCGACGGCGGGGTCGACGGCGGTGAGCGACCGGCCCGTCCGCTCCTCCAGCCCGGAAGACGTGGCCGTACTCCTTGGGTATGCGCAACGGGTCATCATCGTTCCCGGCTACGGGCTCGCTGTGGCCCAAGGTCAGCACACGGCAGCGGAGTTGGCCCTAGCCTTGGAGGCGAGGGGCATTGAAGTGGACTTCGCGATCCACCCGGTGGCCGGCCGAATGCCCGGGCACATGAACGTCCTGCTGGCCGAAGCCAATGTGCCCTATGAGTCCCTCAAGGAAATGGGCGAAATCAACTCGGAATTCCGGACAGCCGATGTCGCCCTCGTGGTTGGCGCGAACGACGTCGTCAATCCAGCCGCGAAAACCACCGCAGGTTCGCCGATCTATGGCATGCCCATCCTTGAGGTGGCCGACGCGCGCCAAGTAGTCTTCCTCAAGCGCTCCATGCGGCCGGGATTCGCGGGAATCGAGAACGAACTCATGTACGAACCGCAGACAACGCTGCTGTTTGGGGACGCCAAGGAATCCCTCACCAAAGTGCTGAGTGCGGTCAAGGCGCTCAAGCTTAGTTAACCAACCCTGGGGTGCTGGCACGCCTCTCTGCCGCCAAATCAGGTGAGCACACTCAGGATCCCGGCCCGCAGCTGCTGCCAGCCGGGTGAGCCCACTCAAGACGCGGCCGGATTCAACGCCCTATCATCGCCGAAGACCGAGGGTGGGAATGCTCCCATCCTTGACGGTTGCCCTGGCATCGAATGGACGGTGAGTGGAGTGGTTGGATCCTCGACGCATGAGCAGATGGTCACACGCCATTCCGGGGTCCGTTGGGCCGCCGTCGGGGCGTGCGCTGCGATGGTCCTGGCACTCCTCAGCGGTTTTGCCTTGCCGGCGCATGCGGCTGCAAACACCGTCATCACGCTGACCTTCGATGACGGCAACGCCGACCAACTGACCGCCGCAGCCACGCTAAAGAACCTCGGACTTCACGGCACCTACTTCGTCCCCTCCGGGTGGATCGATCAGCCGAGCTATTTCACTTCCGCGAACCTGCAGCAACTCTATGCGGACGGCAATGAGATTGCCGGGCACACGGTCACCCACCCCGATTTGGTCACCTTGACGTCGGATGAAGTGACGCGCCAAGTGTGCAACGGCAGGGTCGCCCTGGCCAACATGGGCTTCAAGGTCACCAGCTTCGCCTACCCCTTCGCTTCCTTGGATCCCGCCGTGCAGACCATCGTCAAGAACTGCGGTTTCAACAGCGCCCGCGGGCTCGGGGACCTTTACAGCAAGGACGATCCCGGGCTCCCGGCCGCCGAAACCATTCCGCCCGCCAACCCCTATGACACCGCGGCGCCGGAGGAAGTGGACAGCACCTGGACGCTGTCCAACCTTGAAAACTCCGTGACCAGGGCCCAGGCGGCCGGCGGTGGCTGGGTTCAATTGACGTTCCACCACATCGCGGTAGGGACCGATCCGACGCTCACCATCAGCCCCAGCCTGTTCAACCAATTCGCCTCCTGGCTAGCGCAACAACAGACGGCGGGCAGCGTTGCCGTGAAGACGGTTGACCAGGTAATCGGTGGCGCGGTCCAGCCCCTCGTCTCCGGTCCGCCGGTGCCGCCCCCGCCGCCACAGGGGACCAACATGATCCAGAACCCGAGCCTGGAAACGCTCACCAGCGGGATTCCGCTCTGCTGGGCTGCGGGTGGATACGGCACCAACACTCCCAGCTTTTCAGTAGTCTCGCCGGGACACACAGGCAACAACGCGGAACTGCTGACAATGAGCGGTTATGTCAGCGGTGACGCGAAGCTCCTGCCCGCCTTGGACCTTGGTGGCTGCTCACCCACGGGGACTCCCGGCCACATCTATCAGCTCAGCGCTTGGTATAAATCCAATGTCATCACCCAATTCGAGGTCTACTACCGCACCGGAACGGGGTATTGGACCTACTGGACGGCGAGCCCCCTGTTCAACGCGAGCAGCAACTGGACCCAGATAACCTGGACCACGCCCGCTCTTCCCGCTGGTGCCTCGGGAATCAGTTACGGACTCAACATCCAATCCAACGGTTCGATCACCACGGACGACTATTCGATGATCGACGTCACCCAGGCCGCCGCGACCGCGCCGGCGGCACCCACCGGGGTCACCGCTACGGCGGGCAACGCCTCCGCGGTGGTGTCCTGGACGGCGCCGGCCAACGGCGGCTCCCCCATCACTTCGTATGCGGTGACGCCTACCTCCGGGGGCACGGCTTTGGCTCCGGTGACGGTCTCCGGGAATCCGCCCTCGACGACGGCGACCGTCACCGGGCTGACCAACGGCGCGGCCTACACGTTCACGGTCACCGCCACGAACGCCGTCGGGACGTCCGCGCCCTCCGCGGCCTCGGCCCCGGTCACCCCGACGGCCCCGGTTCCGGGCGTTGTCAACGGCGGGTTCGAATCCGGGCTCACGTCCTGGACCACCGGCGGCGCCAGGGCACCGGTGGCCTCGACCACCGCCCACACCGGCACCGGCTCCGCGCTCCTGGGCCTGGCATCCGGCACCGAACCGCTCGGCGACAGTTCCCTGTCCCAGACGATCACCGTCCCCGCTACCGGGACGTCCACCCTGTCCTTCTGGTACCAGCCGCACACCGCCGACGAGACCTGCACCGGCACCGCCTGCCGCTACGACTGGATGGAAGCGCAGGTCCGCACCACCAGCGGCACGGTCCTGGCGAGCCTGTTCAAGCTCTGCAGCGACTCCGGCACCTGGACCCAGCTCAGCGCCAACCTCTCGGCCTACAACGGGCAGAGCATCGTGCTCTGGTTCAACGTCCACCTCGACGGTTCCAGCCCGGCCGATGACACCTGGATGTACCTGGACGACGTGGCCCTCACCAATACCCAGACCACGCCCACGGCACCCGCCGCCCCGACCGGGGTCACCGCGACCGCGGGCAACGCCTCCGCGACCGTGTCCTGGACGGCCCCGGCCAACGGCGGCTCCGCGATCACCTCCTACACGCTCACCCCGCACGCCGGCGCCACCACCCTGGCACCGGTCACCGTGACCGGGAACCCGCCCGCCACCAGCACCACCGTCACCGGCCTGGCCAACGGCACCGCCTACACCTTCACCGTCACCGCGACCAACGCCATCGGCACCTCACCGGCCTCGACGGCCTCGGCGCCGGTCACCCCCACCGCCGGGGCCACGGCACCCGCCGCCCCCACCGGGGTCACCGCGACCGCGGGCAACGGCTCCGCGACCGTGTCCTGGACCGCCCCGGCCAACGGCGGCTCCCCGATCACCTCCTACACCATCACCCCGCACGCCGGCGCCACCACCCTGGCCCCGGTCACCGTGACCGGGAACCCGCCCGCCACCAGCACCACCGTCACCGGCCTGGCCAACGGCACCGCCTACACCTTCACCGTCACCGCCACCAACGCCATCGGCACCTCCGTTGCCTCGGCGGCCTCGGCACCGGTCACCCCCACCGGAACCACCAGCTCGGCCATCACCAACGGCGGCTTCGAATCCGGACTCAGCTCCTGGATCACCGGCGGCGTCAGGGCACCCGTCGCCTCCACCACCGCGCACACCGGCACCGGCTCCGCGCTCCTGGGCCTGGCCTCCGGGGCGGAACCGCTCGGCGACAGCAGCCTGTCCCAGACCATCACCGTCCCCGCCACCGGAACCACCACCCTGTCCTTCTGGTACCAGCCCCACAGCCAGGAAGACCCCTGCACCGGCAACGCCTGCCCGTACGACTGGATGGAAGCACAAGTCCGCACCACCACCGGCACCACCCCGGGCAGCCTGTTCAAACTCTGCAACAACAACGGCACCTGGACCCAGCTCACCGCCGACCTCACCGCCTACAAAGGCCAGACCATCACCCTCTGGTTCAACGTCCACCTCGACGGCTCGAGCCCCGCCGACGACACCTGGATGTACCTCGACGACATCACCCTCACCAACGGCTAAGGCGGTCGATCGACGTGGTCGCCGTCGAGCCCTAGCGCTTAACCCGAGAGCGGCGGCCGCGAACTTGCTTCGCAGCCGCCGCTTCTAGTTGAGCGTTAGCCGTTCTTGGTGGCGGCGAACATGCGGCGAAGTGTGAAGAAGCAACCCAAGGCGCCGAAGAGCAGCGCCATGAAGAAGTCGCCCATGTACCCCTTCACGAAGTTCGGGTTGTTCGCGAGGTTGTAGTTCATCAGGTCCCACGGCTCGGAACTGGTGATCAAAGTGAGGGGTTGGCTATTGATGTATTTGGCAGCGTCCAGCCAGACTCCCGCTACGAAAGACAAAATCGCGGTGGCAGCTGTTATTGCTGCTATCACCCACACGCCTTTTCTGCTCAGCCCGCCAGCTCCCATCACGTAGAAACGGGCCGCCATCGCGGCGGCGGCGAAGGTGACGAGCGAGGACATCCAGCCAAAATTCCAGATGACAAGCCACAGAACGACGCCGATCGGGAGGGCCGGGAGTGCGAACAGGGCGCCTCGGCCCACGTTTTCGCTGCTTCGGATCGGGGGAGCGGGCGGCCATGCTGGTGCCTGAGATTGGTTGGATTCCGGATGCCAAGAGGGAATCTGTGGGCCGGAGGATTCCGGGGCGCTCATCCCGAACTCAGGCCGGGGACGCTGCGATGCGCGATATTCGTTGCTGCCGGGCTGCGTGTTTTCCGGCAGGTTGGTGCTTTCGGTCATTTTCCCCCAATGTGGACCGCTGCGATCGTATGGGTCATCCTTGCACGCAACGGCGGATTTTTGCCAGCTTGCGAATCGAACAACTGAGTCGGCGACCCGCATCCGCGGGGGAGAGCCTGGGGCCGCCGTTTCTAGCCGGCTTCGAGGATCTTCTTGAGGTTTTCCAGGTCCTTGCGCATGGCCGCCCGCATCATTGGCGCCATGACGATGCCCGCAAGCGCGGAGAACCCGGAGGGTTCACCTGTGTTGCGGAGGGTCATGCGTGTCGCACCATTCTCATCGGACCAGGTGTAAGTGGTCCGCATCGGGAAAGGACCTTGGCTGGTGCGCATGGTGAGTTTCTCGCCGGGGACGAGCTCGGTGAATTCGTAGACATAGTCCAGATTTCGGCCCAGGAACCGTGCGGTGAAGGCAACCCGGGATCCGACCACGAGGGGCTTCGGCGTCTGCCACTGCGCAGATCGTATGTTCACATACCAGACCGGCGCGTTGTCGGGGTTGGAAGCATAACTTGCTACGATCTCGCGGGACCGCTGGATCAGTATTTCGGTCTGGACGTTCACCATGTTCCCAACTATCGCAGAACGCGCCTACCGGGCGGTAACCCACATTGAATAAGTTCAGGGCAGATTGTCAGTTTCGCGGGGATGCTGATCCGCCTCCCCGGCACGCGGTTCCATCTCCACGTAGTAGATCGCCCCTGCACCAGGGGCGTGGAGGCGGTGTGTTGCATGACGGGTTGGCCGGTAGTCGTGTCCGAAGGGATCGCGCACAGTGACCCGTTCAAGGTGATCGAGCCGCGCGATGAGGCCATCGACGTCCCTGAGCGTCGCGGGATGGGTCTCTTCTCCCGCTACATCCACTACCCAGGGCGAACTGGGGGCGCTGCTGGTGAGTTCCAGGCTCAGGGTTTCAAATATTCCAGCCAGAAGGGCATCGAGCGTTGTGGGGTAGAGACGGAGCAATCGATGCGCTTTCGGTTCGCGGCGCCGATCGTTGATCCAGGTCTGGCGAAGCCACGTGAATTCGACCCTGCCGAACGAGGATCCCAAGGTCAGCTTCCGGCCCCCCTCCAAGGTCAAGTGGAAGTTGTTGCCCTCCCGGTCCAGGATGCTGGCTGCTTCGTCAACGTACTCAAGGTCTTCGAGCATGGCTGTTTTGGTCGGATAGTACGTGAAATCACCGAGTTCATCGACAACGACGTAGTCTTCCGGAACGGCGCCGGCAAGCTCGGAATCGTGTGACGTTCCTTGGTTGAGGGGAGTGCGTTTCATGGTGGATTCAGCTCCTACGGAGGTCAGCCCAAAGCCCGAATTGACTATCTTCATCAGACCACCAAACCAAGCGGCCGTCGTCGGTCCTTAATGGTTTCCTTACGCGGACAGGAGCAGATTTAGCGTCCGCGTTGCCATTTGTAACAGTCGGCCTCAGCGTGCCCAGAATTACGCAACAATGGCATGTTGTTATTACAGTAAGGATTGCCTTGCCTATCTCGCTACCGTTCCCCGACTCCTCGGGCTGCTCGGCGTGAAGGGCAGTGGTACCCCCCCAACCGTTCCGGTCCCAGCCGGAATCCTTGAAAGGCCCCCCATGAAATTCGGCATCAAACCCGCTGCGGCCCTTGCCGCCACCACGGCCACGCTGCTGGCACTTTCGGCGTGCAGCGGCTCACCAAGCGGTACCGCAAGCGGTGGTTCCACGGCCGGCGCGTCCGGCGACGGCATCGTCGTATACAACGCGCAGCATGAAAACCTCACCGGCGCATGGGTGGCCGCCTTCACCAAGGAGACGGGAATCAAGGTTACGCTCCGTAATGGTGACGACCTTGAAATGAGCAACCAGCTCAGCGAGGAAGGCAAGAACTCCCCGGCGGACGTCTTCCTTACCGAAAACTCCCCGGCCATGGTCCGCATCGCGAGTGCCGGATTGCTCGCCCCCGTGGACCAGGCAACCCTCAGCCAAGTCCCCGCGCAGTACCGGCCCTCCACCGGCGACTGGACGGGCATCGCGGCCCGCTCCACCGTGCTGGCCTACAACAAGACCAAGCTCACTGCAGACCAGCTTCCCAAGTCCTTGATGGACCTCGCGGCCCCGTCATGGAAGGGGCGCATCGGTGCGTCCACGGGCGGAGCTGATTTCCAAGCCATCGTCAGCGCGATGCTTGCGCTCAAGGGTGAAGACGCCACCCAGAAATGGCTGGAGGCAGCCAAAACCAACTTCAAGTCCTACAAGGACGACACCCCCGTGCTCGCAGCCGTGAACGCCGGAGAGGTCGACGCGGGAGTCCTGTACCACTACTACTCCTTCGTCGATCAGGCCCAGACCGGAGAAAACAGCAAGAACGTTGACCTCCACTACTTCAAGAACCAGGACCCGGGTGCGTTCGTCAGCGTCTCCGGCGGCGCTGTTCTGGCCTCGAGCAAGAAGCAGGCCCAGGCCCAGCAGTTCCTGAAATTCATCACGGGCAAAGCCGGTCAGCAGGTCCTCCAGAACGGTGACTCCTTTGAATACACCGTTGGCTCCGACGTCCCGGCGAACTCCAAGCTTGTGCCCCTCAAGGATCTTCAGGCACCTTCGGTGGACCCCGCCAAGCTCAACAGCGAGAAGGTCACCGAGCTGATGACCAAGGTCGGGCTTCTCTAGGCCCCAGGGCCGCCTTGCTGCTGCGGACCGCCACCCCTGTCCTGCAATGGGGCGGGGGCGGCGGTCCGTCAGTGCTCAGCCGACCTTGAAGCCCCCGTTGCTATAAAGAATCTGGCCATTCACCCACGAGCCCTGCTCGGAAAACAGGAATCTCACCAGGTCCGTCGTGTCCTCGGCCGTGCCGAGTCGACCCGCCGGAGTCGCGTCAATGCCCGAACGCCGCGTAGCGTCGTCCATCCACCCGGTGTCGATCGGGCCCGGGTTCACCACGTTCGCACGCACACCCCGGCCTGCCAGCTCGACGGCGGCTGCGGTGACGATCCGGTCGAGGGCTCCTTTGCTCGCACCGTACGGCAGATTGTGAACAGTGTGATCGCTCGTCAAGGCGACAATCCGGCCCCCGACGACGCCCGGAACGACGGATTCCCGTAGTTGCTCGGCGAAGGCCTTGATGAGGAGCCACGTCGCCCGGGCGTTGACAGCGAAGTGGCGATCCCAACTCTCAAAGTCGGTCGTCAGGATCGAACTGTCGACTGATTCGCAGTGCGACATGACCAATCCGGTCACCGGCCCAAGGGTTCCCGCAGCCCTGATGAGCTCAGCCGGCACCGCTGGATCGCCCAAGTCGCCCGGGACGAGTTCGACGGCGGCTCCCAACGCGCGGCATTCGCTCGCGATGGACTCCGGGTCGTCGGCATTGCGCTCCAATCCGACGCGATCGTCGTACGGCCGCCAATAGTTGAGGGCGAGGTCCCAGCCGTCGCGCGCCAGGCCGACTGCGAGGCTCGCCCCGATTGAGCGCCGCCGGCCGACCCCTGTCACAACCGCGACTTTCGAATGGCTCTGCATAGTCATGGTTCGATTCTAGGAAGCGTATCGGCGGCGACGCCCCGTTCCCCGGTGGGTCGCCGCGCGGCACAGCCCCCTCACCGATCGGGGAGCAGCCAGCCGTCGGCGATCAGCAGTTCCCGGAGCGCGGGCCGGCTGAGTGATTCCGGTCCGCTATGGGCTTTGCGGCGGACTGACACGAGGAGCTTCTTGACGCCGTCGGCACTGATGCCCAGGCTCGCACCGACATCCGCCATTGTCCCGCCTGAGCCGCCAAGATACAGCGTGACGGCTTCGTGTTCGCGCGGGGTGAGGCGGATCCGCGGCCCGGGGACGTCAAAGACGCCGGCTAGCTCGGGCAGGATGAACTTCTCGCCGCGCGCGGCGGCGAGAACGGCCGTGGTGAGCACTTCGGCCCCCGCCGTCTTGGGTATGTAGGCCAGTGCGCCGGCGTCGAACGCTTGGCGGATCACCAGGGGCGTCGCGAGGGAACTGCAGACCACCACTTGTGACCCTGTTGAGAGAATGGCGTGGATCTTGGAGCGCAGCGGGATCCGGTCACCAAGGATGATGTCCAACAGGACAACGTCCGACAACTGTCCCAGCGAGGCGGCGAGCTCAGCCCAGGAGCTGAACCTGCCCACTACCTTCACGGTTGCTGCGTTGGCTTCAAGCCAGGAAGCAAGACTCTCCCGGAGCAGTGCGTGGTCTTCGAGGATGTCCACGTGGATCTTTGGCGCTGCCGCTTCGAACCGGCGCCGGAACAACCCCACCTGGTGTTCTCCTTTATGGCCGACGACGCTAATCGTCAACCACTCTGCCGTCCCAGTTTCAAGATCCCGCACTGCAGAGGAGCAAGAAATCCTCAAGATTCTGGCACTAGGGAACACCGAGACCTCCGGAGATCCTTGCGCCCCGGAACCCCGCACCGTAGGTTTGAGGAAGCGGACGTATGCGTCCGGGGGCATCGGGGTTGAAGCCGGTGGTCAGTCAGATTCAGAGAAGGAACATGGCCGTGGCAACAGGTATTGTCAAGTGGTTCAACGCCGAAAAGGGTTTCGGCTTCATTGCCCCCGACGACGGTTCGGCGGACGTTTTTGCCCACTACTCAGCGATCGCCTCGAGTGGGTACCGATCACTGGACGAGAATCAGCGGGTCCAGTTCGACGTCGTACAGGGCCCGAAAGGTCCCCAGGCAGAGAACATCCAACCTCTTTAAGAGGGGACCACAGACGAATCAGGCTAGTTCTGCAAGCAGCCGGCCCCACTTGGGCGCCAACAACGGCGCCCCGGCGAGCTTGAGGCAATGCCACAGCGTCACGGCTACGGAATCGAGGACCGGTACTCCGGTGGTTTCCTCCACTTCCGCGGTGATGTTGGCGCCGTAAAGGTTCGTGCACAAGTAAATGAGCGCGTCCGGGTTCGAAGCAGCAAGTTCCAAGGACCCGGGCATCATTTCCGCGTCCGTGACCCGGGCGAAGCATTCATTTTTGCTGAGGTCCAGGTGGCGGTGGTCCACCGTCTTGATTCCTTCGCGCGCATATGACTCAACGACGGCTTGGTTCACATCCCCGGTATAAGGCGTGAACATGCCGATCTTTTCCGTGCCGAACGTCTTGAAGGCTTCCAGGTAGGCCAACGTTGAGGTCGTTGCCGAAATCCCGGTGGCCTCCGTGATTTCCCGGACCAGGGCTTCGTCATGGGCTGCACCGAGCCAGGAACCCGAAGTTCCGTTCCACGCGATGACGTCCACGTCCGCCGTCGCGAGCAATGCGGCGGCCTCCCTCATGACGGTCGCATCAAACTGTTTGTCCGAGGAATCATCCAGCGCAATCCGGGTGACCGGAATCCGCGTGAAGTGGATGGTCACGTCCTGGCGGTTACCCAGGATCCGGTAGCTCTGCGGCTCCAGGCACGTGTTGGACGACGGCACGATCATGCCGATGCGGGTGGGGCGGTGTGTGGAAGGCATGGTTCTCCTAAGCAGAAACGTTGTCGGGAACAGACGGCGATATTCGGACGGAAAGAGCGTCGCGATGGGCGGCGAACCCGTTGCGGGCAACGAAACGGCCAACCGGGCCGGGATCGTGGAAACCGCCGTCGTCGACCACCACGCGTCCGGCGGAGACGACGACGGCGGGCCAGCCGCTCAGCGTCTTCCCTTCGAAAGGCGAGAAGTCGGTTCCCATGTGGAGGGCGCCGCCGTCGACCTCGCGTTCTTCGGCGGGATCGAAGATGACCAGATCGGCGTCGAACCCTGCTGCGATAGTGCCCTTGCCGGGCACGGCATTGATCCGCGCCGGGCCGGCCGAGAAGACCTCGACGAAGTCCTCCACGGTGCTGTCGGGCGCCATCGCGGTGAAGGTGACGGGCATGCGGGTTTCGACGCCGGGCAGCCCGTGCGGCATGAAGCGGACGTCGTCGGTGCGCTCGCGCTTTTGCGAGAGGTCGTAGCAGGAGTGGTCCGAGGACACGGTGTGGATGGCTCCGGCCGCGAGGCGTTCCTTCAGCCCGGCCACGGTTTCAGCGCTGCGCATGGGCGGGCAGCACGCATACCATTCCGGGAAATTGCTGCCGTAGACAGTGTCATCCAGCGTCAAGTAGTGCGGGCAGGTCTCGGAGTAGGCTTGCAGGCCGCGCCCGCGGGCCTCGGTGACGAGATCCACGGCGCCGGGGGTCGACTGGTGCACAAAGTAGACTGGCGCTCCGGTGTACTCGGACATGGCGAGGGTCTCTTTGACGGAAATTTCCTCGGCGAGCTCGGGCCGCGTGGAATGCAGGTGCTCGATGCCGATCCGGCCGTCCGCGGCGTGCTGTTCGGTGCAGTCGGCGATGATGGGATCGTGCTCGGCATGGATGTACGTGAGTCCGTCCAGACGCACCATTTCACGCATGACCTTCAGGATGGTGTCGCCGTCGGCCATGGTGGAGCCGCGGTTGGTGGTGTACATCTTGACCGAACGGACGCCCTCGGCGGCGAGCTGTTCCAGCTGCCAGGGCACGGTCTCATCCCATGCGACCACGGAGCCGTGCAGTGCGACATCGCAGCGGGACTCGGCGGCCAAGCGCTTCTTGTTCAGGACGGCGTCCAGCGGGGATTCCTGGCCATCACGTGGAATACCAAAATCGATGATGGTTGTGGTGCCACCCCACAAGGCGGCGGTGGAGGTAGTGCGGTAGTCGTCAAGGGTGCGGAAGCGTCCGGTCACTTGGGCGACATGGCAATGACCGTCCACGCCGCCAGGGATGACTAACTTGCCGGACGCGTCGATGGTGCGGGAGGCGGCAGGGACCGGTTCTGCGGCGTCGATGAGCTGGGTGATACGGCCGTCATTGACCACGACGTGCGAAGCCTGCCGCCCGACGCTGTTGACGACGGTGCCGTGGGCGATGACGAGGTCGGGAATATTCACGATTGTCCCTACTTTCCGGCTGGAACGGGGGCGCGGCCGGCAACTGAGGCCCTGGCGGCGGACTGGATGGTGGTCAGGGCGGCGTCGAGGTTTTCGGACAAACCCCGGCGGTGCTTGACGGGCGGCGGCGCAAAAGCGCCTTGGCGGTGGAAACCGGACTGCAGCGCCACAACCGCTTCGGTCATCCGGATTCCGGCGGAGATTCCGTCCACTAAAGGCACGGGGATCTGTCCTTCAAGCTCGCGCGCGAGTCCGGCAAGCGGGGCACCTGCGAGGATGACGACGTCGGCGCCGTCTTCCGCGACGGCTTGCCGGCTCAGTGCCAGGAGGGTTTCCTTGAAATCCTGTTGCACTGTGCCGATGCCGTTGAGGCTCTGGTTGATGGAACGGATCGAGGCAAGCCGGCTGCCGAGTCCGAAATGATCCACGCAGTCCCGGTACCAAGCGGTGATGCGGTCCGAAATGGCGATGATGGAGAAGCGTTGGCCCTGCAGGGCCGCGGCGCAGAGGGCGGCCTCCGTGATGCCGATGACCGGGACGTCGGTGAGTTCCTTGAGCGCAGGCATTCCAGGGTCGCCGAATGCGGCCACGACGACGCCGTCAATGCGGTCCGCTTCCGGATCGCCGCCGGAGTGCTCGGCGATGATTTCGGCGACTGCGCCGGCTGCGATGAGGGCTTCAAAGCGGGTCTCGATGTATTCGACACCGTGTCCGGCGGTCCGGACGATCAGCTCGGTGTCAGCCCCCGCCGAGCGGCGGGCTTCGGCGTCGATCAGCGCGGTGACATCCGCGCTGATGTTGGGATTGATGACTAGCAATTTCATGGTCGTTTGCCTTGCAACTTGAGTTCGGTGGCGGGCTCGTTCTGGGGGAACTGCTCGCGGTACTTTCCAATGTGCGACGCCGATTGGGTTGCGGCGCGCTCGGGATCGCCGCTCGCGATGGCGGCGTAGAGATCGCGGTGTTCCTGGATCAGTTCCGGCAGGTCGTCCACGTGGCGGAAGAGCCAGTGCATGCGGCCTTGGAGCGGTTCCAGCGCGGTGCGGAGAAAATCGTTGTTGGCGATGGCCGTGATGGCATCGTGGAATTCGCTGTTGGCGCGGTGTGCCTCGAGGATTGAGCCTTTCGCGAGGAAACGCTCGGCTTCATCGAGGAGCCTCGCCAGGTGTTCGAGGTCCTTGTCCGTGGCGCGGGCCGCGGCCAGGCGGCAGGCGAGGACTTCGAGCGACTGGCGGACGTCGAAGAGGTCCTCGACGTCTTTGGGGCTCAACCCTGCCACTTCGGAACCGCGGGAGGCCCGGTCCTGGATGAGGCCTTCCTGCCGCAGCATGCGGAGGGCTTCGCGGATGGGGAGTCGCGACACGTTGAATTCGGCGGCGAGGTCCCGCTCCACCAGCCGGGTGCCGGGCGCGTAATGGCCCTCGAAGATTCGCGAACGGATGGCGTCCCGCACGGATTCCCGGAGGGGGCGGTCCGTGGTGGGGGTTTCATCTGCAATCAGCATCTTTGCTCCATTCGTGTTCTCTTGGATCATTGCGCCCGGCAACCCGGAGGCGTACAGCCGAGCGGCGGTTCAGGACCGCCCGGCCGGCCCGGTCAGGCGAGTTAGACCGGAAGCCGTTTGTTGTAGTTCAGGGTCAGCACGGAGACGCCCATGATCACGGCGGATCCTACAAAGTACAGCAACGCCCAGGTGTAGGAGCCCGTGGCCCCGACAATCAGGCCTACCACAATCGGGGTGACGAAGCCTGCGATGTTGCCGCTGAAGTTCATCGCACCGCCCAGGACGCCGGCGTTGGTGCGGCCGCCCAGGATTGAGGGGATGCTCCAGAACAGACCCACCCAGCGGAGGAAGAACAGGACCACTGAAAGGAGCACGACGGCGGTGATCGGGTCTGAGACGACCGTCACGCCAACCAGGCCGCCGACTACCACGACGCTGGAGACGCCCAGCAGGGTGCGCATGACCAGGTTGGCCGAGGCGCCGGCTGCGCGCCACTTGTCAGCAATGGTGCCGCCGAGGATCTCACCGACGAAGCCTGCGCCGAAGATCACGAAAGTGGACCAGCCGATCGTGTTCAGGTTGAAATGCTTGGCCTGGGCCAGGTAGAGCGGGCCCCATGTCAGGAGGCCGTAGAACACGCCGTTGAATCCGAGCCAGCCAAAGCACATGGCCCAGAAAGAGCGGAACTTCAGGTAGGGGAGCAGGGCGCGCTTGCCCTTGACGCCGTCCTTCTCGGCCTCGGCGTCTTCTTCGGCGTGGGAGGACTCGATGTATTCGGCCTCGGCGGCGTTGACGGCTTTGTGGTTGCGGGGATTGTCCCGGACGTACCACCAGACAGCCAGGCCCATGAGGACCGTGGCTGCGCCGGCGATGATGAACGAGTAGCGCCAGCTGCCGGTGGAGGCGATGAGCCAGGTGATGAGGATACCGCCCAGGCCGGCGCCGAGCGGGGCGCCTGCGTCAAGGATCGTGGCGCCGCGGCCGCGCTCCTTCTTGTGCATCCAGATGGCGTTGAGCTTGCCGCCGGCCGGCATGACGCCTGCTTCGGCGACGCCGATACCCAGGCGCGCTATGAACATGCTGAGGAAGCCGCCGGCCAGGCCGGATGCTGCCGTTGCGGCACCCCAGCCGATGCACGACGCCGTGACGACCTTGCGGGGGCCGAACTTGTCGATGAGCAGGCCGACGGGGATCTGCATGAGGGCATAGGTCCAGAAGAATGCGGAAAGCAGGAGCCCAACGAGCTCCGGTGCGAGGTTGAATTCCTTTTGGATGATGGGCAATGCCACGGAGATGGAGCCGCGGTCGATGTAGTTGACGGCTACCAGGATCAGCAGCAGGACGAAGAGCCTCCAACGGACACTCGTGCGTCGCTGCACGCCGTCCTTGCCGGCTTTTTCTTCGCCTTCCGAGGCTATTGCTTCAGTGTTTTGGAGAGACACAGTTTCTCCTTCAGGGGGAGTTTGAGGAGCGGGGAAAGTCTTGAATTGTTGTGCTGGGTGCGGGTTGCCGCGGCAGCTGGACTCGCGCCGGCGGCAGCAGTTGCGGCCCGGTCCTCTTTCTGGGAGGAGGGACGCTGCCGGTTCGTTGAGTCCGTTTTGGGATCCCGCTTTGGGATCCCAAAATCAAAAGTAGATGTGACCCGGCGCACTGTCAAGAGATTTGGTATACAAAGCGAAGAAACAGGATGTGACCGAAGATGCTCCGGCCCCAACCGGAGCGGTAGCGTGCGCGGAGATGCCGCGGATGGGATACCGGGGACCTCAACGTGGACCTGCTTGCCGGGTTAGGACAGACCCGGGAGGGCCTAGCTCGGGTTGAGGTCGGCGAGGGCCGTCAGCGCCCGTTCGGGATGTTCCGCGATGCGGTTGAGGACGTACAACCACCACTCGCCACCGAAGATGACGTACTCGCGCGTCCGGTAGCCGTCCCGGTGGAGCCGGTCGAGAAGATCGGTCCCCAGGCCGAGGAGCATCTCGAATTCGATCGCGCCGGTCTTCAATGCCTCGCCGTGCGTGGCGATGAGCGTGTTGACGAGCTCGTCGTCGTGGGTCGCGAGGGAAAGCGGGTGGCCGGAGAGGATGAGCCGGCTCGCCAGGTCGAGGTAGGCGGCAGTCAGTTCGGCGCTGTTGCGGGGGTAGGCGACGGACTCGGGTTCAAGGAACGCGCCTTTGACCAGCCGAACGGTACCCGGGTGGCGAAGGACCCGCCCGAGGTCTCCGGGGGTGCGGTGCAGGCGGGCTTGGAGTGTGATTCCGACGCGGGGGATCTCGACCGCGAGTTCGTCGTACAGGTCCAGGACCAGATCGGTCCGATCCGAGCCTTCGGCTGAGATCATCAGTCCCGTTCCGAACGGTTCCGTTATCGCGGCGAGGTGGCGTACATGGTCGAGCGCAAGCTCAGGGTCCACGAGGGCACCGAGGTGGGAAAGGTCGAAAGAAATCGTGCTCGGCAGGCCGGTCTTTCCGAGGGCAGCGCCCAGCTCGAGGAACACTCCGGCTTCCGAGCGTGCGAGGTCGGCGTTGCGTACGCTCTCGCCCGCGTATTCGATACTCGCGGCATGCCCGCGGGCCACCGCGGCTGCCGCTACCTCGATCGCGTCGGCCGCAGTGTCCCCGGCCGAGTATCGCCTTGCCACGCGCGCAGCCATTGTCGCCAAGGCCGGTGTGGACATGACTCGTTGCTTCAGGTCTTCATCCAATGCCCATGCCCGGAGGGTATCGGCGGCGCGCTGGAGATCAATCTTGGTAGTCACCCGACAAACTGTACCGGCGGAGTTTGTGGTCGCCGGCGTCGGGTTCACCATGTGAAATCTCGGCGCCGGGCTGTTCAGGGGCGGCTGCCCCTGCGGGTGTGCGCCAGGATTTCCGCGAGCTCGGCCAGCCGATGTGCACGTGCTGATTCCGCCGGCGTGAACGGTTCGCCCGGTCGGGAGAACACGAGCGGGCCGTGCCAGGCGGTGGGGATCTTGAGGAGTGTCGTGGAGGGCCCGACGGCGGCGCCCGCTTCGACGGCCTGACCTTCGGGTTCCGGGGTGACGATTTTCGCCGAAAGGAGTTCCGCAACCGCCAGCTGTAGTTCTTGCGGGTTGTCGGCGATCCGGGCAGCCAGGCTCAAGGCCTTGGTCTGGCCGTCCGCCATGGCGAGTGCAGTGGTAGGCCACACGTGCGAATCCCGGCCGCCGCCGTCGTCGAGCGCTGTCAGTAGCTCTTGCTCGCCGAGGTGGCCCGGAGCGGAAAGTACGAATTCGTCCATGACGGCTCCATCCATGGGGTGGACATGGATGCTGAGGATATTGATGTCGGTCCGGGCCAGCGATTGGGTGATGCGTTGGAGGGAACCCGGCTGGTCGCGGAGCACTGTTCTCGCCCGCCAAAGAGCCGGGGCCAAATGGAGCTTCCGGCGGTTGCGGAGGGCAGGCGCGTGGATCCAGCGCCGTAGAATCCTGGCCGCGGAGGGTTCGGCGACCCAAATGACCAGGACCGTTGCGGTGACGGTGAGGAGGAGTACCTTGGCCAGGTATGGCAGTTGCGTTTCAACCACGATGGCGTGGACAAGAAGTTCGATAGGGAGCATCACGGCGATTTGGGCCACGGTGACCCGGGCCTTCGGAGCCTCAGGCATCTGGCCGCACACTTCGCAGGAGAGCTCGGCTGTAGCGGAAGTCCTCTTGTTCGGCTTCATGGCACTATCGTGCCCGAGCCCTGTTTCAGGCGGATTGCGCCTGCGTCACGATCTTGGGCAGCCCTGGTGGGGGCCAGTTCGGCGCCGACCGGACGCGCCGAACTGGCCGTAGTGCCCGAAACCTAGCGGGCGTTCTCGTTGCTCTTGTTGGCGGCGGCGAGATCGGTCAGGAGGTCGCGGATTTCAACAAGCAGGGCGGTGTCAGCCGGCAGCGGCTCGTCCTCGGGCTCTTCGATGGAGGCACGGCGCTTGGTCAGTTCGTTGATCTTGTTCATGGGCGCAACGAAAATGAAGTACACCACGGCGGCCGTGATCAGAAAGGTCACGAACGCGGTGATGACGGCACCGAAATTGACGAAGGTCTTCGCGTTGTCGGGCCAAATGGAGAAGCCCAGTCCCTGCGCGTTGACTCCGCCGGCGGCGGCGATAACCGGATTGATGATGTTGGTGGTGAATGCTGCGACCAGGGCTGTGAACGCGGTGCCGATGACGACGGCGATGGACAGCTCGATAATGTTGCCGCGAAGAACGAAGTCCTTGAAACCTTTGAGCATGAAATATCCTCCGAGTGGGTACGAGTGTCTGGCTCAAGCAGGGATCAAACTATCACTCCAGTGTTTCGAAGGGGTGTATCGGAGGTAGCTTCGCTCGGTCAGCCCAGAAGGGCGCGGGTGTGGTCGTTGAGGAATATTCCGCGCGGATCGAACTCCCGCCGTACTTGGATAAAGGTGTCCAACTCCGGGTAGAGGCGTTCCAAACGGCTCCTGGTCATGAAATGGATCTTTCCCCAGTGCGCGCGTGGCTCGAATTCCTGCAGCACCGCATCGGCATCGCGGAAGAACTGCCAGTAGTCGGTCCCGGGTTCGGTAGTCAGGGTGATGACGGTGGTGTCGCGTCCCTGGAACTGGGACATGTAGCCCTCATCGGCCTTCACCCAGCGAACCTCCACGGGGTATTTCTGCTCAGGGTGCTTGGTTCGGATCAGGTCCTGGACGGCCTCGACGGCGGCCAGTCCAACTTCACTCGGCACAAAGTACTCGAGTTCATGGAAAGGCGTGGTGAATCCGCCCGGGTAAATACGGTACGAACGGTCCAGCCGGGCACCTTCCGTACCCGAAATTTCGCGCTCGTCCCGGACCTGCGCGATGTTGTACCGCTTGGTGTAGCTGCGGTTTGCCATGCTCAGGCCTGGCGCGCCCGGGAGGTCCAGGAGCTCGCACGAGCCTTCTTCCGGGCACCAGAGGAACGAGTAATGCCTGTTCGCGTCGATGTCGGACTGCCACGTTGCGGTGGTCTCGGCCCAAGTGGGGTACGTGATTTGTTCTTGCAGGTAGTAGCGGTCCTCAACCGCCAACTCCACCTCGAGGAAAATCCCAAGCGTACCTAAAGCCACCTGTGCCGCTCTGAGTTCGCGGAGCTGCCCTTCGCCGATTTCGACGATCTCGCCGTAACCATTGATCAGCTTCACCCAGCGGAGGCTTGACGAGAAGCTCCCCAGATCCTTACCGGAGCCGTGGGTGCTGGTTGAGAGCGCCCCCGCAATCTGCTGTTTGTCGATGTCGCCTTGGTTGGCCAGCGCGAGGCCTTGCTCCCACAACGGATCGCCGAAGGCATTGATCGTGGTGCCGGCAAGGGCTCTGGCACGCCGCCGGACGGGGTCGGTTCCGGTGATCCCGGATAGTCCGGACATGTCCATCAGGACGCCCCCCGTCTGGACCAGCGGCGAGGACGAATGCCCTGAGCCGACCGCCCGCACGGGCAAGCCTTCGCGGATCGCGAAACGAACGGCGTCGAGCGCTTCTTGTTCAGTCCGAGGCCGGACGGTGAAGGCCGGCGTGGCGCTCTGGTTCCCGCCCCAATTGGTCCAGGTGACGTCTGTTCCGAAAGGGCCCGGCGGGGTTGCCGCGCGCGGCGAGACTGATGTGTGGGGAAGGTTCGCGGTGGTCATTGCTAAGCTCCGTTGCTTGTTTGAACGCTCATGCGCCGTGGTTGATCATGACGTGCTTGGTGCGGGAGTAATCGTCCAGGGCGTAAAGGGAGAGGTCCCGGCCGTAGCCGGATCCCTTGAATCCGCCCCACGGTACCTCGCAAGCCAACACCAAGTGCGAATTGACCCAGACCGTACCGAAGTCGAGTTGCTTTGGAACGCTCAATGAGAGGCTTGAATCCCGGGTCCATACCGAAGCGGATAGTCCATAAGGGCTTTCGTTCGCCCGAGTGATGGCCTCTTCAGTGGAATTGAAAGTCTCGACGGTGACCACAGGGCCAAAGATCTCGTGGGTGGCAACATGCGCCCCGGCCGGGACGTTGCTGATGACCGTGGGTTCGATGAAGTAACCCGGGCCTTCCAACGCAGAACCGCCGATGGCCATGTGCAGGCCAGTAGCTCTTGCCTCGGCGAGCGATTCCTTGACGCGTTCGAAGTGTGGGCGGGAAATCATGGGTCCGATTTCCACATCGTCCCCTGCCTCCGGGGCCCCGACCACCAGGGTGCTGACTTCGCGCACCAGGTGTTCCGTGAACTCTGCAGCCACCGACTCGTGCACAAGAACGCGGCATGCAGCGCCACAGTCCTGGCCGGCATTCCAATAGCCTGCGTTTCGCACGCCGGCCGCGGCAGCCCGGAGGTCGGCGTCGGGAAACACAACAACCGGAGCCTTGCCGCCGAGTTCCAAATGGACGCGCTTGACTGATTTGGCCGCCGTCTCCGCCACGGCCTGTCCGCTGACAACGCTCCCCGTCAAGGCGACGAGGGCAACGTCGGGGTGTTCGGAAATCCGCTGTCCGACGGTCCGGCCCTGTCCCGTCACGACATTGAGGATTCCGTCCGGAATGCGTCCGGCCAGAAGTTCTGCAAGTTTGAGGGTCGAGAGCGGCGTCTGCTCGGACGGCTTGAGGACGATGCTGTTTCCGGCGGCCAAGATAGGCGCGATCTTCCAGGCAGCCATCAGGAGCGGGTAGTTCCACGGAGTGATGACGCCGACCACGCCCACGGGCTCCCTGAGGATCACCGAGGTGTGCCCGGTTGCATAGTCGCCGCCAGCCATGGACGTCAGCGTGCGGGACGCTCCGGCCATGAAACGGAAAGTGTCAATGGTGCTGGAGACATCGTCCTCCGCAACGGTTCGCGGCTTGCCCGTGTTGGCGGACTCGATGATTTCGAAGGCTTCACGATTGGCTTCAATGATGTTGGCGATAAGGTTCAGGACCTCGGACCGCTCCTTCGGCGTGGTGGCGCCCCAGGATTTCTGCGCAGCCACGGCTGCTTCAACAGCAACGTCAACATCTGCGGCTGTGCCGGCCTTGACGGAGGCGATGACCTGTTCAGTGGTGGGGTCTACGACTTCGATGAAGTGGGTGGAAGAGCCCGGAACAAACGATCCGCCAATGAAGTGCCCGCCGGGAGGCAGAGGCAGTGGCAAGATGCCTGAGACCTTGTGGGACGCGGGGGAGTTGTTGCCTTCGCTGACGCGGCGGACGGTGAACTGTTCGGTGTCAATGAGTGTCATGATTTTTCGCTTTCAGATGAGGTCAGCTGCAAGTACGGGAGTTGGAACGGGCTCGGCTTCCGGCTTCTTTCGAAACGTGCGTGCCGCGACGTAGTAGAGCGGAGCAACCACGACGAGGCCGATAATCCAGGAGAGGTCCACACCGCCCATGGCCGCTGCGACGGGCCCGGTGTAGATCGCTGTTGCCGAGAATGGAAGCTGGACCAGGGCACCTGCCACGTAGGAACCGATCGCTACCCAGTTGAAGCGGCCGTACACTCCGCCGTCGCGCTTGAAGAAGTCCTCAACCCTGTAATCGCCGTGCCGGAGAAGGTAGTAGTCCACCAGGTTGATGGCCGTCCAGGGAACCAGCACGTACATCAGGAAGGAGAGGAAGTTGGTGTAAAAGAGGATGAAATTGTCGCGTGCGAACAGCGAGATCAGGAGCGCGAATGTAAAGAGGATGATTGCCGCGACGCTTCGGGTCTTGGCTCGAGGCAACCAGTTCGGCTTGAACGTCTGCCCAATAGTGAGGCTGCACAGGACGCCGCAGTAGAGATTCATGGCGTTCGACGCTGCAACGCCGAGGCAGAAGATTCCCACGACTGCCAGGGTCCATGGCTGGAGCAACGCTCCCATGCTGCCGACGATTTCCACGTTGCCAGCGTCTGCGCCCATCGTGACCGCCAGGGTTCCCACCAATGCACCCAGGATCATCGGGAAGAGCGTGCCCAGGACGCAGCCTGAGTAGGAGGCCCAGAACGCCGGGGCCGAGCCGGTGCCGTGCGGCATGTAGCGGGAGTAGTCCGAGACGTAGGGAGCGTAGGCGAGTTGCCACAAGGCGGATACGGAGACGGTGGCCATGAAGCCAACCCAGTTGAAGTTTCCCTGGTACAGGAAAGTGGCGGGCAGGCCGTGGACGAACATGATCCAGACGAAGGCCAGAAGCAATGCCAAACCAGCCACGATGCTGAGGAAGCGAGCGTAGGCGTGGATGAGGCGGTAGCCGAAAATCGTGGCAACAACGCTCACGACGCCGATGATGATGATTCCTGCGTCAACACTGATGTCCGGGCTGACCGCGGCCATTGCTTCGCCGCCGAAGACAAGGTTCGCGGCGAAGAATCCGACGTACATGATCACCACGATGACCACGATCAGCAGCGCCCCGAAGGAGCCGAATTGGCCGCGGGTCTGGATCATCTGCGCCACGCCCAATTGCGGTCCCTGGGCGGAGTGGAGCGCCATGAAGATGCCACCGATGACGTTTCCAAGGATGATTCCCACGATGGCGGGTACAAAGCTGAGCCCGAACACCGTTGTTGCGAGTCCGCCGGTCACGATAGTCATGATCATGATGTTGGAACCGAACCAGATGGTAAAGAGGTCCCGGGCTTTCCCGTGGCGTTCATTCAGCGGGATGGGCTGGATGGTCTTGTCTTCGAGCCGGGGCACTTCGGTGGCCGCGGCGGGATTGCTTCGGGTGCTCATGATGCGGTCCAGGAGGCTGCTTGCAATTCGAGGAGAGCGTTGGCGGAGGCCTTGCCGCGATTAACCATTAGCGCGAGGAGGTCGAAGACGAGGGTGGCCGCGGCTACCGTGGTGATGTCTGCGTGGTCGTAAGCCGGAGCGACCTCGACGACGTCTGCCCCGACGATGTTGATGCCGTTCAGGCCGCGGAGCAGTGCCAGAAGTTCGCGCGAGTGGAGCCCGCCCATCTCGGGAGTACCGGTGCCCGGCGCGTAGGACGGGTCCAGGACGTCGATGTCGATGGAGACGTACACGGGGGTGTCGCCGAGCCGCTCCTTGACCTGTTGGATGGCTGCTGGAACGCCGATGATATCCAGGTCCGAGCAGCGGATGATTTGGAATCCGAATTCGTGGTCGCGGAGGAAATCGTTGCGATCGTAGACCGGCCCGCGGATGCCGACGTGCATGGACCTATCTTCCACCAGGAGACCTTCTTCGAAAGCCCGCCGGAAGATGGTTCCGTGGGTGACGGGCTGGTCGAAGTAAGTGTCCCAAGTGTCCAGGTGGGCATCGAAGTGCAGCAACGCGACCGGCCCGTGGACCTTGTTCAAGGCCCTGAGCATCGGGAGGGCGATAGTGTGGTCGCCACCGATCGAGATGAGCTTCTTGTCCTCGCCGATCAGGGGGAGTGCCTGCTCTTCGATTTCGCGGACGGCACGGGTGATGTCGTAAGGCGTGCAGGCGATGTCGCCAGCGTCGACAACCTGGACTTCGTACACAGGCTCGACGTCCAGTTCGGGGTGGTAGCCAGGACGCAGCAGCCGGGAGGCTTCGCGGACTGCGGCAGGACCGAACCGGGCGCCTGGCCGGAAGGACGTTCCGCCGTCGAACGGCACGCCGACGATCGCAATGTCGTAGTCCGGAACGCGGTCGATTTGGGGGAGCCTGGCGAAGGTGCCGAGGCCTGCATACCGGGGGACTTTTGTTGCGTCGACGGGGCCGATGGGCTTGTGCGTTGTCATTCCAGGATCCTTTGTGCAGTGCTGCCGGGCGGCGATGCCCGCAGCGTTTCGGTGTTGGGATGGGGTGCTCGCCGTTGAGCGGGAAGTAGGTAATCCAATTCTTAGTGACGTGCATCACGGCGTATAGCGGTAGATTGACTACAAATGGCCGGGGCTCTTATACATATGTCTAAGGGGCCCTGAATAGTCCGGAAACCAACGCGCTGGGAGCATATTTCATGGCGATTACAGTGGCTGAGCTCGTGGCGGAACCCCAGCTCGGACTCACGCTTTTGGCCGGATCCACAGGCAAGCACAACCGAATCGCCTGGGCACACACTTCTGACCTGCCGAGGCTGTGGGAATGGGTCACCGGCGGCGAACTGATGATGACCAACGGCCTGTCCATCCCGTCCGACGCCCAAGGCCAAGTAGCGCTCGCCGAGGCGCTCGTCGATGCAGGGGCCAGCGCCCTGGCCATCGGGGAAAAGATGCATGCCCCGGAGTTGTTGCCCGAGTTTCTGGCGGCCTGCGAGCAGCTGCCGCTACCGCTGATTAGCATTCCGTATCCATTGCCCTTCATCGCTATCGCGCGAGCGGTGGCCGAGGCCTCCTTGTTGGAGGAATCACGGCGGCTGCGTCAGACGGCCCGGGTCTATGACCTGCTCCGTACGGCGGGAACATCCGGGGACCATTGGCAGGGCCTTATCCAAGGCCTCGAGGCCGAGCTCGATGCGGATCTATTCGTCGTGGACCGGCGCTGTCTTCATCCCTGGCATCCGGATGGTGAGCCTCTGCCGGACTTCCTGGAGGCGGAATTGGCCCCCTTGACGGGGCATATACCCATGACCGGGAAGAAGTTCCAATGGCATCGGCTGCGGGACCGGCACGTGTTGATGATGGACATCCCTACCCACGCCAATGCGGTGCTGGTGGTGCTGCCGAAAAGCGATCCGCACCCTGACGCCGTCGTGCTTCTGCATGCGGCAACGGTGCTGGGGCTGGAACTCTCACGGTCGGCCCTGTCCTTGGAAGGCCGGCATCGCCTGGCGGGCGAATTCCTCTTGCAGGCGTTCGATGGACGTCTCGGGCTCGCGGAACTGGAGGTCAGGCTCGCCGCTCTTGATGTTCCGGCGCAGAATTTGGTGGTTGTTTCGATAGGGGACGACGACGGCGAGCGGCTGGCGAACATTCACGTCGAACTGTGGCGTCACGGCCTTCAGGCCGCTTGCCTGAGGCGTTTCAACACACTTCATGTGGCGATATCAGCAGCGGTGGCCGATGACGTATTGATCCACTGCGCAGGGCCCGAGGTTCGGATTGGCATCAGCTCCCCTACGTCTGCGGGTGGCATCCAACGAGCACTGCAGGAATCGCTGTGGGCGCTCGGTTCAGCGAAAGGCAATGCCGTAAACCTGTCCCGTTACGCCGAGGGGCCCTCGTGGCTGGGGCTCACCAGTTTCGAGGAGGGGGCGGCGTTGGTTCAGCGGCTGCTCGGCCCGATCTTCACGTATGAACAGAGCCAGGAAGGCGATCTCATCGTGACTTTGAAAACCTACCTGGACGCCCAGAGGTCGTGGCAAAAGACTGCCGCGGCGCTCTTCGCCCATCGACAAACCATCATTTACCGCATCCGGAAAATCAGCGAGTTGACGGGGCTCGACATGACCGAAACATCCACGTTGGCCCAGCTTTGGTTTGCGCTCCAGATACATGAGGCCATGCATAAGTGAACCCCCACCCCGCAGAGGTGGTTGTCATTGTCCGCCTAGGCGCCCGCGCGGAGGGGCACGTCTGCGGCATCCTGGTCCGACTGGAGCTCGTCCTGGAACCTCGCGTAGCGGGCCAGGTGGGCTGGACGGCGGCGCAGGAAGAACCACGCGACACCGAGCATGATGAACCAGGCCGGCGTGACCAGCAGTGCCGTCAGCGTGTCCGACTGGGTGGTCAGCGTCCAGAGCACAAACGCGAAGAACGCGAAGACCACCCACACCATCACGATGCCGCCGGGCATCTTGAACGTGGACGCGATGTGCAGCTGCGGGCGACGACGACGGAATGCGATGTAGCTGGCCAGGATGATGGACCAGACGAAGACGAAGCAGACGGCCGACACGGTGGTGACCATGTCAAAGGCCTTGCCGACGTCCTGTCCCGCGTACATCAGGACGACGCCGGAGAGCAGCAGCACGCAGGAGAGGAACAGGGCGTTGCGGGGAACCTTCCGCCGGGACAGGCCGCTGAAAAGGGCCGGGGCGTCGCCCTCCTGGGCTAGGCCGTACACCATGCGCGAGGTCGAGTAGATGCCGGAGTTGGCCGAGGACATGGCCGAGCTCAGCACCACCAGGTTGACCACGGTGGCGGCTGCGCCGAGCCCAGCCAGGGAGAACATGGCGATGAATGGGCTGTGGCCGGCGGCGAACTGGGTCCAAGGAGTGACGGACATCAGGATGATGAGGGCGCCCACGTAGAACAGGAGCACTCGCACCGGGATGGAGTTGATCGCTCTGGGCAGGTTCTTCTCCGGGTCCTTGGCCTCTGCCGCAGTGGTGCCCACTAGCTCAATGCCCACGAATGCGAAGACCGCGATCTGGAAGCCGGCCACGAAGCCCATGAATTCGTGGGGGAAGAAGCCGCCGTGGCTCCAGAGGTTGGTGAGGCTTGCCGGTCCGGCCTCGGACTGGAACCCGCTGAAGATCATGAACAGCCCTACAACGATCAGTGCTGCAATCGCGATGATTTTGATGAGGGCGAACCAGAATTCTGTCTCGCCGAAGGCCTTCACCGTGGTCAGGTTCAGCAGCAGCAGGATCGCGATAGTGGCCAGGCCCGGGATCCACAGCGGGAGGCTCGGCCAGAGCTCCTTTGAGTAGCCCGCAATGGCAATGACGTCCGCGATGCCGGTGATCACCCAGCAGAACCAGTAGGTCCAGCCGGTGAAGAAACCTGCCCACGGACCCAGAAGGTCTGCGGCAAAGTCGCTGAAGGATTTGTAGTGCAGGTTGGACAGCAGCAGTTCGCTCATGGCGCGCATGACGAAGAACAGCATGAAGCCGATGATCATGTACACGAAGATCACGGACGGGCCGGCCGCGGAGATGGTCTTTCCGGAACCCATGAAGAGGCCTGTGCCGATGGCGCCGCCGATCGCAATCAGCTGGATGTGCCGGTTGCTGAGCTGCCGATCAAGATGGGGTGTTTCACTAGCTATGGCGGGCGGGTGATGAATCGTCATGAGGAACTCCATCGTTCAAGTGGCATTAGCGTGCCACGATGATTCGGGTTCCTCCCCGCTCTGTATTGGACCTGAGAGATTCCGCGGCCCCGTGCTTTCGCATGGTTCCGCTTTGCACCGTCGGTGAGCCCGGAGTTCCCGGGCTGCTTTCCAGAGTTGCCTTGCCGCGGCGGTACGGGGGCCTGAGAGTTTCCTGGGGAGGATTTGCTCCTACGGCGACTGCAGAATGTACCGGCAGGACTCTCCCGCCGCAGATCATCAGCGTATTCAGTTTGGGTGATGCCCGACTCAGTGTGGGATAGGTCACCAAGGAATGTCAACTCCGGCTATGCTTCGTGATCTCCTCGACTGATGATCCTCTGCCGACGGCTATTTCCGATACCTGATGTTGCCCCTGCGTTGACATTGTGTGTATGGTGTGAGCCGAATCACCCCAAATCTGAATATGCCTTTCGAACCGTGGCGGGAGAGTCCTCCCAGTCATCAACCGGGCAGGCGCCGTAGGAGCAAATCCTCCCCAGGAATCTCTCAGGCCCCCGTACCGCTGCGGCGAGGCAACTCTGGAAAGCAGCCAGGCTTCGGTCCGGCTCACCGACGGTGCAAGCAGGCAACCAAGCCTGCGGAATCTCTCAGGTCCGATACAGAGCGGGGAGGAACCCAAACCGAAGCCGTGCCATTGCGGTCGGCCCTACCTTGGAGTTCCTTTTGACTGTTCAATCAACCCCCACCGCTTTCGCAGACCGACACATCGGCGCACGACGGCAAATCGATGTTGGCATCATGCTCAAAGCTGTCGGCTACGACTCCGTTGACGGCCTGGTGGATGTCGCTGTCCCCGATTCCATCCGCCAGGATGTTGCACTTAGGCTGTCCAAGCACGGCACCGACGCCCTCAGCGAGGTGGAAGTCCTGGCTGAACTTCGCAAGCTGGCGGCCAAGAACAAGACGGCCGTGCAGATGATCGGCCAGGGCTATTACGACACCGTCACTCCGCCGGTGATCCGCCGCAACATCCTCGAATCCCCGGCCTGGTACACGGCCTACACGCCCTACCAGCCGGAAATCTCCCAGGGCCGCCTCGAAGCCCTGCTGAACTTCCAGACCATGGTCCAGGACCTCACGGCATTGCCGGTGGCCAACGCGTCCCTGCTGGACGAAGCCACCGCCGTCGCCGAGGCCGTATTGCTCATGCGGAGGGCCAACAAGTCCGCCTCTGCGGGCAAGACCGTCCTCGACGCCGAATGCCTCCCGCAGACCATCGCCATCGTGAAGGGCCGCGCCGAGGCGCTGGGCTTCGAGGTGGAGATCGCTGACCTGTCCCAGGGCCTGCCCGACGGCGACATCAACGGCATCGTGCTGCAGCAGCCGGGCGTTTCCGGCCGGGTGTTCGACCACTCCGCCGTGATTGCCGCCGCCAAGGAACGCGGCGCCCTCGTCACCGTGGCGGCGGACCTCCTCGCGCTCACCCTGATCACGCCTCCGGGTGAGCAGGGTGCCGACATCGCCGTCGGCTCCACCCAGCGCTTTGGCGTACCGCTGTTCTTCGGCGGCCCGCACGCCGCGTACATGGCTGTCCAGAAGGGCCTCGAGCGCTCGATGCCGGGCCGCTTGGTGGGCGTTTCCAAGGACGACGCCGGCACTCCCGCCTACCGCCTCGCCCTCCAGACCCGCGAGCAGCACATCCGCCGCGAGAAGGCGACGTCCAACATCTGCACCGCGCAGGCCCTGTTGGCCATCGTGTCCTCGATGTACGCCGTCTACCACGGCCCCGATGGCCTGAAGGCGATCGCCGAGACGGCCCACAACCACGCCCGCACCCTGGCAGCGTCCTTGAAGGCCGCGGGCCTTGAGGTCCTGCACCGCAGCTTCTTCGACACCGTCACCGTCCGCGTCCCCGGCAAGGCCGGGAAGGTCATCGCCGCCGCCGAAGCGCGGGGCATCAATCTGCGGATCATCGACGCCGACACTGTGGGCGTCTCCGTTGACGAAACCACGACGTCGGAAGTGCTGTCCGCAGTGGCCGTCGCCTTTGGCGCCGGTCCCTTGAAGACCGCTTCCGGCTTCGAGTTGCCGGAGGCCGTGGTCCGCAGTTCTGATTTCCTGCAGCACCCGGTGTTCAACACGCACCGTTCTGAAACCCAGCTGCTGCGCTATATCCGCAAGCTGTCGGACCGCGACCTGGCGCTGGACCGCACCATGATCCCGCTGGGTTCGTGCACCATGAAGCTGAACGCCACCGCCGAGATGGAAGCCATCTCCTGGCCGGAATTCGCCTCGATCCACCCCTTCGCCCCGGATTCCCAGACCGAGGGCTGGCGCGAACTGATCGAAGATCTGGAAGCTGACCTGACGGAGATCACCGGGTACGACCAGGTCTCCATCCAGCCCAACGCCGGTTCCCAGGGCGAACTCGCGGGCCTGCTGGCCATCCGCGGCTACCACCACTCCCGCGGCGAGGCCCAGCGCAACGTCTGCCTCATCCCGGCGTCCGCCCACGGCACCAACGCCGCCTCGGCAGTGCTGGCCGGCATGAAAGTGGTCGTGGTGGCCACCGCGGCCGACGGCACGATCGACCACGCGGACCTGCAGGCCAAGATCGACGCCACCGGCCGTGCTTTGTCTTGCATCATGATCACTTATCCGTCCACGCACGGCGTGTACGACGCCGACGTCCGCGAAATCTGCGACTCGGTGCACGCGGCCGGCGGCCAGGTGTACGTGGACGGCGCCAACCTCAACGCGCTCGTGGGCCTGGCCCAGCCGGGCAAGTTCGGGGGCGACGTGTCCCACCTGAACCTGCACAAGACCTTCTGCATCCCGCACGGCGGCGGCGGACCCGGTGTTGGCCCGGTCGCGGCCAAGGCGCACCTTGCACCCTTCATGCCCGGCGATGCGAACAAGGCAGCACACGAAGACGGCGCTTCTTTGCCAGGGACTGGCGTGGCCATCTCCGCCTCGCGTTACGGCTCCGCCGGCGTCCTGCCGATTTCCTGGGCCTACGTGAAGCTCATGGGCGGCGAAGGCCTGACCGAGGCCACCAAGTCCGCGCTGCTTGCCGCGAACTACATCGCCTCGCGCCTCAACGAGTACTTCCCCGTTCTCTACACCGGTGAAGGCGGGCTCGTGGCCCACGAGTGCATCCTGGACCTGCGCGAACTGACGGCTCGCACCGGCGTTACTGCTGAGGACGTGGCCAAGCGCCTCATCGACTACGGTTTCCACGCTCCCACCCTGGCGTTCCCGGTGGCGGGCACCCTCATGGTGGAGCCCACCGAATCCGAGGACCTCGGGGAGATCGACCGATTCATCGAAGCCATGATCACCATCCGCAAGGAAATCGACCAGGTCGCGAACGGCGACTTCACGGTGGAGAACAGCCCGCTGCGCCACGCACCGCACACCGCGGCCGCCGTCGTCTCCTCGGACTGGAACCGTGAGTACTCCCGCGAGCAGGCCGTCTTCCCTGTCCACCACCTCAAGCAGGACAAGTACTTCCCGCCCGTCGGCCGCATCGACGGCGCCGCGGGCGACCGCAACCTGGTCTGCTCCTGCCCTCCGATCGAAGCCTTCGAGAACTAAAGGACTCCTCACGATGACTGAGAACTACACTGCGCTCTACGAAGAGCACAAGAAGCTCGGCGCTTCCTTCACCGATTTCGGTGGCTGGCAGATGCCCCTGAAGTACTCCTCCGAACTGGCCGAGCACCACGCCGTCCGCCAGTCCGCAGGCCTGTTCGACCTTTCCCACATGGGCGAAGTCTGGGTCAGCGGCCCGGACGCGGCCGCTTTCCTGGACTACGCACTGGTGGGCAAGATCTCCGCGATGTCGATTGGCAAGGCCAAGTACTCGCTGATCTGCCAGGAAGACGGCGGCATCATCGATGACCTCATCACGTACCGTCGTGGCGATTCCAAGTTCCTGGTGGTTCCAAACGCCGGCAACGCCAAGGTTGTTGCCGAGGCACTGGCGCAGCGGGCTGCCAACTTCGACGTCGTCGTCGAGGACGCCTCCGCAGCGACCTCGCTGATCGCCGTCCAGGGTCCCAAGGCGGAAGAAATCCTCCTGCGTTTGGTCCCGGCGGAACAGCACGCCCTGGTCACCGAGCTGAAGTACTACGCCGCCGTCGAGGTGCCCTTCACCTTTGCCGGGAGCATCACGGAACTGCTCCTCGCCCGCACCGGTTACACCGGTGAGGACGGCTTCGAAATCTTCGTGGACAACGATGCCGCCGCCGCCCTGTGGCAAGCAATCGCGGCAGTTGCCCAAGACGGCGAGCTGATCCCCGCCGGCCTGGCCTCGCGTGACTCCCTGCGTCTCGAAGCCGGCATGCCGCTCTACGGCAACGAGCTCTCCCGCGAAGGCAACCCCTTCTCGGCGGGCCTGGGCCCGGTCGTCTCGCTCGCCAAGGAAAGCGACTTCGTAGGCCGCGCCGCCCTCGAAGCCCTGAAGGCTGAGGGCGCCGGATCCACCAGCGGCCGCAAGCTGGTTGGCCTCAAGGGCCTGGGCCGCCGCGCCGGCCGCAGCCACTACCCGGTCCTCAAGGACGGCGTAGTGGTCGGCGAAGTCACCTCCGGCCAGCCCAGCCCCACCCTCGGCTACCCCGTGGCGTTGGCCTATGTCGACGTCGAACACGCCGAGCCAGGCACGGCCCTGGACGTAGACCTGCGCGGCAAGGCTGAACCGTTCGAGGTTGTCGCACTGCCGTTCTATAAGCGGGTTAAGTAGGCCGTGTCGCCTTAAGCCCGTCGGCTTCGGTGGGTGGCTGGGAGCCGCGGGACGGAAGAATCCTCCGCGTGCTCGGTCGCGAAGACGCCCGCTGGGCGGACGTGACGCTCCCGGTGGGTTGCGTGACCGTGGTTGCGTTTAGCCCGTCGGGTCCGACATCCTCTGCATGCTCGGTCGCGAAGACGCCCGCTGAGCGGACGTGTCGCTCCCTTAGACGCATGCTGCCGGATGCCGGCACCCGATGGGGCCCTGCATCTCACCTGCGGCTCAGCTCACCTCCGGTTTAGCTTATGGAGGATGAGCTACCTGCCGAGGGTGAGGCCCACGGGAACCACGGGCCCATAACTGAATCCCGAAGGGCCAGCGTTCTTTTCCGGAACGGTGAGCCCCGAAAACTGAACAAGCCTCTAGCGGTGGGGGAGCGGCATCCGGCAGCGTGCGTCAAAGCGACGAAGGAGCAGCACGCAGAGGATGGCGGCCCCCGCCGCGTAACCTGACCACAACTGTTTTCTTAGACCAACGCAAAGGAAAAAACATGGCAAAAGTTGCACCTGAACTCCAGTACTCCGACGAGCACGAGTGGGTTGCCCGCGAAGCCGGCAATCTTGTGTCTGTCGGTATCTCGGCCGTGGCCACCGATGCCCTCGGCGACATCGTGTATGTTGACTTGCCCGAGGTCGGTTCCGCTGTGACTGCGGGGGAGACCTGCGGCGAGGTGGAGTCCACCAAGTCCGTCTCTGACCTGTACTCCCCGGTGACGGGGGAGGTCACGGAAGTGAACTCCGCCGTCGTCGACGATCCTGCGCTGATCAACAACGATCCGTATGGTGCGGGCTGGCTCTTCAAGGTGTCCGCCGAGTCCGACGGTCCGCTGCTTTCCGCCGAGGAATACGCTTCCAAGAACGGTGGCGAGCTGTGAGCGCCGCGACCGGGGCCGCGGGCACCGAGAACATTGTGTTCGAGCAGGTCGTTTCGCCGTCCCTGGACGCGGTGTTGTCCGTGCTGGATCCGGAGATCGCGGCGAAGATCGACGATGAGCTGAACCGCCAGCGGTCGGGCCTGGAAATGATCGCCTCCGAGAACCACACCGCGGTGGCCGTGATGCAGGCGCAGGGCTCGGTGCTGACGAACAAGTATGCCGAGGGCTACCCGGGAAAGCGCTACTACGGTGGCTGCGAGCACGTGGACGTCATCGAGCAGCTCGCGATCGACCGGGTGAAGGCCCTCTTCGGTGCCGGGTACGCGAACGTGCAGCCGCACTCCGGCGCGCAGGCGAACGCCTCGGTGATGCACGCCCTGATCAAGCCGGGCGACACCATCATGGGCTTGAACCTGGCCCACGGCGGTCACCTGACCCACGGCATGCGGATCAACTTCTCCGGCCGCCTGTACAACGTCATCCCGTACCAGGTCCGTGAAGAGGACCACCGGATCGACATGGCCGAGGTGGAGCGCCTGGCGCTGGAGCACAAGCCGGCACTGATCGTGGCGGGCTGGTCCGCCTATGCGCGGCAGCTGGACTTCGCGGAGTTCCGGCGGATCGCGGACCTGGTGGGCGCGTACCTCATGGTGGACATGGCGCACTTCGCCGGCCTCGTGGCCGCGGGGCTGCACCCGTCCCCGGTCCCGCACGCGCACGTGACGACCTCGACGACGCACAAGACCCTCGCGGGTCCGCGCGGGGGGATCATCCTTTCCAACGATGCCGACATCGCCAAGAAGATCAACTCCGCGGTCTTCCCGGGCCAGCAGGGCGGCCCGTTGGAGCACGTGATCGCCGGCAAGGCCGTGGCCTTCAAGATCGCCGGCTCGGAAGAGTTCAAGGAACGCCAGGAGCGTGTGCTGGCCGGTGCCCGGATCCTGGCCGAACGCCTCGTCCAGGACGACGTCACGGCCAAGGGGATCTCCGTGATTTCCGGCGGCACCGACGTGCACCTGGTGCTCGTGGACCTGCGCCACTGCGAACTCGACGGCCAGCAGGCCGAAGACCGCCTCGCAGCGATCGAGATCACCGTGAACCGCAACGCGGTTCCCTTCGACCCGCGCCCGCCGATGGTCACCTCCGGCCTGCGGATCGGCACCCCGGCACTGGCCACCCGCGGTTTCGGTGAAGCGGCGTTCCGCGAGGTTGCGGACATCATCGCCGAGGCACTGATCGCCGACGCCGGCGCGGACCTCTCCGGCCTGCGTCACCGCGTGGAGGCACTCGCCGCCGCGCACCCGCTTTACCCCGGCGTCGCGAACCTCAGCTGAGGCTCTCTTTTGGGCCGTTGGGTCCGGCCAGCGTGTCGGAACCAACGGCCCGTCGGGACCGGCATCCTCTTTCCATTCAACGGAAGCTGATCGGTCTACCTTGAGCCGCCCGACGTAAGCTCGTAACGGATGCCAATGCCGCCGTCGGGCAGTATTAGTTGAGCACTACAGCGCTCAAAAGAAGCAAGCAGAGGCAGGCAATCCGTTGAACGCCCTGGCAGAGATGTTCAGGATCGGTCCCGGGAACAAGGACCATCACCCGGCTGTGCGCTGCGCAGCGGGCGTCTTCCTGCCGTTGATCACCCTCGTGCTGTTCGGACGGCTGGACCTTGTGGTTTTCGCCAGCTTTGCCGCGTTCACGAATATCTATGGCCGCAACGAGCCCCACCGCCACCGTTTTCGAAGCCAGCTCCGGGCCGGTTCGCTGCTCCTGGGCATCATCCTGCTCGCCACACTGACCGCCAGGTTTGGACAGGGCTCTGGCGCGTACGTGTGGATCCTCACGCTTGGCACCACGTTGGTTGCCGCATTTTGCTCCGTGGTTACTGCGCTTTGGAGGCTTCGCCCGGCAGGTTCGCTCTTCCATATTTTCGCTTTCGCCGCGATCGCCTCCGTGCCTCAGCAGCCGCCGCTCTGGGAAGGGATGCTGGCCGCTGTTTTGACCGCTGTGTTGGCGTTGCTCATCGGAATGTCAGCACGGGTAGTCCCGAGCCACCGGACGCCCTGGAAGCGACCGCCGGCGGACCGCTTATTGCCGCAGGAAATCCGGGCGGCCTGGCTTGAAGGCTTAGGCTACTTCGTGGCGGCCGGGCTCGCCGGAACGCTTGCCACCTTGGCTGGGCAATGGCTCGGGTTCGGACACGGCTATTGGGCCATGGTGGCGGCAGTGGTTCCTTTGGTGGGGCGCAGCACCCGGCATCGGGTGCAACGCGGAATCCAACGGATCGTTGGGACCCTGTTCGGGTTGCTGGTGTTGGCCGGAATTCTCTGGCTCGGCCCGGCGCCGTGGCAGATGGTGTTGGTGATTGCCGTATGCCAGTTCGGGGCTGAGCTGTTCATCGCGCGCCAATATCTTGTTGCACAGATATTCGTCACCCCGCTCGCACTCATTTCCACTCTGCTGGTGGCCAACGTCCCGCCCGGGCTCTTGCTGCGGGACCGCATCGTCGAGACGGTGATCGGGGCCGCCGTCGGCGTCGCGGTGATATTGGCGCCCGCGGCATGGTCCCGGGTCCAGGAACTCACTTCGGGCTAGGCGTTTCCCAAATGCCAACCGTGTGGGACCTTATGTAAAGGGACTTATTATTTCCACATGCCCCAATCAGCATATTTACCGGGAGAACGTGCCATGCTTCCTGCAGATTCCACTCCGACCACCATCGAGCGAATCCAGAACCTGATCCTGGAGAGTGCTGATTTCGAGGACTTCCTCAACGAGCTGGCCCGGTTTTCGGCGCACCAGATGGCGGGTGACGGCGATGATGCGCTGTGCGGGATCACGCTGCTGCGCGAGCGGAAGGCGCTGACTATTGGTTGGAGCAGTGATGCGGCGCGCGAAGTGGACGAGATCCAGTATTCCTTGGCCCAGGGGCCATGCTTGACGGCTGCCGAAGAGGAACGGGAAGTCCACGTCCCGGATCTTCTTGAGGAGAACCGCTGGGGCCCTGACTATGCGAATGCCGTTGCGTCGCACGGGCTGAGGTCGGTGTTGTCGTTGCCTTTCAACCTGGAGGGAGAGGCCAAAGCGGCGCTCAACCTCTACTCCGAAGCTCCTTACAAGTTCAACGAAAGGGCCGCAGACCGGGCCCGCGGATACACACGTGAAGTATCGCAGGCGCTGCGCCTTGCCATCAGATTCGCCCTCCATGCGGACAGTGCAAAGAATCTCCGCGCGGCCATGGAGTCCCGCACAGTCATTGACGTAGCAGTCGGAATTGTCATGGCACAAAGCCGCCGCAGCCAGGAGGACGCCGTCCGGATCCTGACGGAGGCATCGAGCAATCGCAACATGAAATTGCGCGACGTCGCCAAGTCCTTGGTGGATTCCGTTGACGCAGCGGGCACCCTGACCCACTTCGAAGAGCCGGCCCAGGAGCCGGGCCGCAGCCGGGCGGGATGACTCCAGCCCTCTGATCGCCCAACGCGGCGGGTGTACAACGGGGATTCCAGGGGATAGGCTTCTCAAGGTTGAGCCGTCGGCCATAGACACCTCTTTTGGAGTACCTATGGACCGCAGATTGCACGCCCTCGTAAAATTCGATGTTTCCACCGACGCAGTCGAAATCGACGTGCGGGGGAGCCTGAATCAAGATTCGAGGCCCGCGCTCGTTCACATCGTTCGCCGGATTCGGCGAATGGGCGTCACCTCCCACATCAGAGTGGGCTTTTCCCGCGCCGCGATCGTCGAGTCGCAGGCCCTGGCCGGACTCCGCAACGACCTCAATGCGATCGACGGCGGAACCACGGAAGTTGGCCTCGTCAGCGGATCCGGAGTTTCCCTGGAATTTACGGACAAGCCTGCCAGCCTCCCGCTCGGGGCCGCAACGGGATCGAAATCGTTCGAGATTACGGGCGAATTCGGAGCCTCGATCGATGCGGCGGGATTCCAACCGCTGGACAAGTGCTCCGATGAAGAACTTCTGGCCGCCAGTGATTTCGCCTTTGGCCTGCTGGATGAGCCCAGTACATCGGCCTCTCCGGTAGTGCTGGCGCACTACGACGCGATCGGCTTGGAGATCTCGCGGCGGGAACTCAAGGATGCCTCGGCGGATCCCGCCGAACCGCAGTAAACTTGAGCCTACCATTCAATGGAATCCGCGGGAAGGGAGGAAAGCGCATTGGCTAACTCGGCGTCCGGTGATTCAGTGGTGGATCGCATCGTCCGGATCATCGAGGCCTTCCCCGAGGACGCCACATCATTGCGCCTCTCCGAACTTGCGGAGACCGCTGGCTTGCCCCTCTCAAGCGCCCATCGCCTGGTCCGGCAGCTAGCCGAACACGGACTTCTTGAACTCGGCGTTGGCGGAAATGTCCGATTGGGCCTGAGGTTGTGGGAGCTGGTCAATCGGAATTCGCCCACTCTGGCCCTCCGGCAAGCGGCACTGCCGTTCATGGAGGACATCCAGCAGGTCCTGAACCAGAACGTGAACCTTGCCGTGCTCGATGGTTGGGAGGCGTTGTTCGTGGAGCGGCTGTCCCGCAGGGGATCCGTGGCCAACCGCGCCCGCGTTGCCGGCCGCATGCCGGTTCACATCTCTTCGGCCGGGTTGGCCCTGATGGCAGGCCAGCCGCGGGAACAGCAGGCCGAGTACCTCAAACAGTTCAGTGACCCGGCCGGCAAGGTGACGGCCGACGTCGTCCGCCACCTTTTGGCCGAAACCGCCCAGCAAGGGTACGCGCAGCTCGCGGGCGTGGTGGATCCCGACACATGGGGCATCGCGGTGCCGGTCACGGACGGCAAGCGGCGCGCGATAGCTGCGCTCGGCGTCGTGGTTCCCCTCGCTGAAATGCGCCTGCAGGCCCTGGTGCCGGCGCTGCAGACGGCGGCCCGCGGCATCGCCCGCCAGCTCGGGGAGCAGCGAAGCGCCTAAACGTTTCCGTTCAACGGAATTGATCTAACGCCGAACCTGCGGTGCGGGTCACACTGATCAGCAGAACCTCCGCAGCCCTTCAGGCGCGGTTCCGCAATGAAGCGAGGAACACTTTGGCACGCAAGATCATCACCACCCAAGTGGCCATCATAGGCGCGGGCCCGGCCGGCCTCATGCTCTCCCATCTGCTGGCCACATCGGGGATCGAATCCACGGTGGTCGAGGTCCGCAGCCATCAGCGGATCGCCGAAACCGTCCGTGCGGGCATCCTCGAACACGGCTCCGTGGCCCTGCTCGTGGAAAGCGGGGTTTCGGACCGGGTGCTGCGCGACGGCGACCGGCATGACGGGATCGAACTGCGCTTCAACGGCGAAAGCCACAGGATCGACTTCAAAGAGCTCGTGGGGGAATCGGTGTGGCTCTACCCGCAAACTGACGTCTTCCTCGACCTCGCCGCACGGCGAAAGGACGACGGCGGCGACGTCCGGTACAGCGTCACGGATACCACCATCCACGACCTCGAAGGCAAACCGAAGGTCTGGTTCACCGATGCCGAGGGCCAGGAATTCGAAATCCAGGCGGACTTCCTGGTGGGCGCCGATGGTTCCCGCAGCCACTGCCGCTTCCAGATCCCCGAGGCCAACCGCAAGTGGTACTTCCACGAATACCCCTTCGCGTGGTTCGGCATCCTCGCCCAGGCTCCGCGAAGCTCGGATGAACTGATCTACGCCAACTCCGAGAACGGCTTCGCCCTGATCAGCCAGCGCACGGAGAACGTGCAGCGCATGTACTTCCAGTGCGACCCCAAGGAAAACGTGGCCGACTGGGACGACGAGCGCGTTTGGTCCGAATTCCGCAAACGCGTCAACGGAAACGGCTTTGAGCTCAAGGAGGGGCCCGTCCTCGAGAAGATGGTCCTGCCGTTCCGCAGCTTCGTCCACACGCCCATGCGCCACGGGAACCTGTTCCTAGCCGGCGACGCCGCCCACACCGTCCCGCCGACCGGTGCCAAGGGCCTCAATTTGGCCCTCCATGACGTCAAAGTGCTCTTCGAAGGCCTCGAATCCTACTACTCGAACGGTTCCAACGCGCTTCTCGAGTCCTACAGCGACCGCGCTCTCGAGCGGGTTTGGAAGGCCCAGCATTTCTCCTACTGGATGACGTCCATGCTGCACACTGTCCCCGGTTCGGACGACTTCGGCCGGGCCCGCCAGCTCGGCGAGCTCCACTCCGTGGTCTCCTCGCGCCACGCGCGGGCATACATGGCGGAGTCGTACACGGGGTGGCCGGGGGCGAAGTAGTCAGGCCTTTTCTGTGTCACCGAGCAGTTTGCGCGTCGTCAGGTACCGGATGCCCCAACTGGCTTCCCAGACCTCCCCGGGTTCCAGCCAACGCAGGCCTTCGCCACTGTTGAAGGCGTCGGCGGGAGCCGTCATCGGTTCAACCGCGACGGCGGTCACCATGCCGCCGTCGGCTGCGAACTCCGTGGTGGTAAACGCTTGGACGTAGCCGAAGGAAGCATCCATGAACATCTGGACTTGGCTGCCGTCGGGCGCTTCAAGATAGTGCAGTGAACATCCATCGTCCTCGCGGCGGACATTGCCCCACGCGTCGTCGAGGTCAACGGCGCCCACCAGCTGTCCGGCACGGAAGTCGTTCCTGGTTCCGCTGACGTCCGTGGTGATTCCGCTGGGGTTCAGGCGGTCGTCCACTTCAATGTGGGTATCGGCGTTGATGTAGAGCGTGAGTTCTTCCGTCGGCACGCTCCCAAGGCGGAGGAAAGGATGTGCACCCAGCGCGACGGGCGCGGACCGGTGGCCCTTGTTGTCCAGTCGGTGCGTGACAAGCAGCCCGTCCTCCAGGAGTTGATAACGGACCGACGTAGACAACTCGAACGGGTACCCCGACTGCGGCGAGATGCCGGCGTCGAGCGTGATGCTGTCAGCGGTCCGGGCACTGACGCTATACGGAGTGTGCGTCAGCAATCCGTGCAAGGCATTGCCGTTGCCCGGTTCGGTGATGTCCAGTTGTTGGGCGACGCCGTCGTAGCTCCACGTACCGCCAGCCACCCGGTTGGGCCACGGGACCAGGACCCAGCCCGCGCACCATGGCGGTTGGGCATCGACGGGATAGTCCTGGACCAGCGCTACGCCGTCGACGTCGAGCTCCCGCAGGCTCGCGGCGACTTCCGTCAGCACCGCGCGCTGGTAGCGGCCGCCGATGCTGGCCGTGAGTTCGAAGTGTTCGCCCATGGGCGAACTGTCAGTGGACATAGTCGACCTTACGAAGAGGAAGTGCACCTAAGGTACCGGCAGGGTCCGCAAGGAACTGCGCGAAGGCGAGTTCCGCCGCTCCTATCATCATCAGATCCGAGCCGAGGGCAGCCCGGTAGATCTTCACCTGGCCTGCCGGGCCGTCCATCGCCTGCGAGCGGAGCGAGCTGTCCAATGTCCCTGGAGACAGGGCGTGCAAGACGCCGAGGAAGCCATCCAGGACGATCGCTTCCGGATTGAAAATGTTCACCGCATTCCGCAAGGCGACGCCAAGATACTCAAGCTGGCGTGCCACTTCGGCGGCCACGGCATCGCTGCTGCTCGCGCGGAGCGCCTGCTCGAGTTGGCCCGCATCGCCGCCGCCGATCCCGGCCAATTCAAAAAGGGGCGACTGGGAGACTTCGGTTTCAAGGCAGCCCGCGGCGCCGCAGTGGCAAGGTTTGCCGGACGAGCGGACAAACGTGTGTCCAAGTTCCCCGGCGTAGCCGGAAGCTCCGCGCAGCAATTCCCCGTCAGCGATGATTCCGCCGCCGATGCCGCTGGCGCCGCCGTTGAGGAAGATCAGGTTCTTCCGGCCCGCACCGGCGCCGAAGAGGAGTTCGCCCTCAGCGCCGAGCGATGCGTCGTTGGCCGCGTGGCACGGGTATCCGGTGGCTTCGCCGAGCATTCGGGCTATGGGTTCATCGCGCCAGCCCAGATGCGGGGCGTGCCGGACCACGCCGTCGTCGCGGTTGACGAGCCCGGGCACCGCGATGCCCACGCCCATGACCCGGTACGAAGTGTCGAGCTCGGACCGCATTCCGGCGATCACTGCGGCGGCGATGTTCACGGCTTCTTTGGCCGTCGGGATCCGTTCGGTGTCGAAACGGATCTTCTTCTGGACCTTTCCCCCGAGGCCGACAAGACCGATGGTGACGGCGTCGATCTCCGGGTTGACCGCAAGGGCGGCTATGGATGGCCGCGGATGGACGATCGGGCTGGGCCTGCCCACTTGGGCTTCACCGGAAGGCGCCGTCTCATACACCACATCCAAGTTCACGAGTTGCCCTATCAGCGTCCCTACCGTCGACCGGTTCAAGCCTGTGCGTTTGGTCAGCTGGGCGCGGCTGAGTACACCGTTGTGATGGACAAGGGAGGTCAGCAGGGCCAGGTTGTTTCGCCGCGAAGGATCGGGCTCGCTTGCGGTGACGGGATGTGGGGTGGGCGAGGGCATCATCGCGACAATATCAGCTCCCAAACACCGTTCGGTCCAGGAAGTCGTTGCGGAACTTTCCGGAAGGATCCAGGCGCTCAGCCAGGGCGATGAAGTCGCCGAAGCGAGGGTACAAAGGGGCGACGGCGGCAGCACCGGCGTCGAACAGCTTGCCCCAGTGCGGCCTCGCCGCGAACGGAGCCAGCTCCGCCTCAAGCAGAGGCAGGATGGCTTCGACCGCCGGCTGGTCCTGGCGCCACGTGAAGTGCAAGCCGATGCCGTCGCGGCCGTAGTTGGCACTCAGCCAGAGCTGGTCGGCCGCCACCGTGCGGATTTCGCCAATCAGCAGCAGCGGAGTCACGACGTCGGAGAGCCTGCGCATCGTGCGGAGGGCGTCCACGGCGTGTTCACGGGGGATGAGGTACTCACTCTGCAGCTCGTCGCCTTGGCTCGGGGTGAATTCCATCCTGAAATGGGCCAGCCGGTCGGACCACGGCCCGGCAATCCCGAGCTGCTGCGTGCAGTTACTGCCAGACACTCCGGGAAGGGGGTGCCGGGCTTCCGTTGCCGGGGTGCCACCGAAGAAGTCCGATGTTTCCGGTGCCGGATCGCCGCTGCGCCTCTTGAGCCAAGCCTGGCCTACGGTCTCTCCGCTCCAGTCAGTGAACAGGCTGACGCTATACGCGGAGGAGGTTATCTGGTCGAAGTTTTCCAGGACGAGATCCCAGTTGAGGTTTTCGAAGACGCTCTGGGCGACGTCGAAGCTTGGCTGGATGTCCAGCGTCAGTCTGGTGACGATGCCGAGAGCGCCGAGTCCCACCACCATGCCGTCAAAGCCGGGGTCGCCGCGGCGCACGCTGAGAATGCTGCCGTCCGCTATGACCAGTTCAAGGCCCGCGACGGCGGTGGCCAGGTTGCCGTTGGCGTCACCGGAACCGTGCGTGGCAGTGGCGACAGCTCCTGCCACCGAAATGTGGGGGAGCGATGCGAGGTTGTGGAGGGCGAAACCCTGGCGCTGGAGCTCTGCCGCGAGTGTCCCGTAACGCGTACCACCGCTCACTGTGACGGTCATGTTCGCCGCATCCACACTGATGCCAGGATCCAGACGGTCCAGCACCACGAGGGTACCGGCCGTGTCCGCGATGGAGTTGAAGGAATGGCGGGACCCGAGCGCGCGGATCTTCTTGGCGCCTGCCACGAGCCCCTGGAGCTCCTCCACGCTCGTGGGATGGGCGAGTTGCGGTGCCTGGTAGCTGTAGTTTCCTGCCCAGTTGCGTTCCGCCACCAGCTGATCAGTCACGGTTGAATCCTTCGTTAGAGGGCTCTGCGGCCTTATTTGATGTCCACAACAACATAACGGCTTGTTAGCCGCCGCGCTAGATCTTTTGCGAACAATCCGTTAGCTGGATGAAAAATCTTGTTAACTCCAAGTGGTTGACATCACAGGGATTCGTAATATGTTGGATAGCGAAACAAACTCCACATCGACTACCCGGAGCACTCAATGACGATTCAGCCCACCCGTGAAGACAAGTTCTCGTTCGGCCTTTGGACCGTGGGATGGGAGGCGCAGGACCAATTCGGTTTAGCCACCCGCCCTCCCCTGGACACCGTGGAAGCCATCAACCGGCTCAGCGATCTTGGCGCTTACGGGATCACTTTCCACGACAACGACCTGTTCCCCTTCGGCTGCTCGGCTGCCGATCGCCAGCGCGAAATCGACCGGTTGCAGGGAGCGCTCAAGGCCACAGGGATGATCGTCCCCATGGTCACCACCAACCTGTTCAGCCACCCCGTCTTCAAGGACGGCGGTTTTACGAGCAATGACCGCGGCGTCCGCCGCTTCGCCTTGCGCAAGGTGCTGGACAACATCGATCTCGCTGCTGAACTGGGCGCCGAAACCTTCGTCATGTGGGGCGGCCGTGAAGGCAGCGAATACGACGCCGCCAAGGACATCCGCGGCGCGCTGGAGCGCTATCGCGAGGCCGTCAACCTATTGGGCGACTACGTCACGGACAAGGGCTACAACATCCGCTTCGCGATCGAACCGAAGCCGAACGAACCCCGCGGGGACATCCTGCTCCCCACCTTGGGCCACGCCCTGGCGTTCATCGAAACCCTGGAACGTCCGGAGCTCGTGGGCATCAACCCCGAAACCGGCCACGAGCAGATGGCGGGCTTGAACTTCACGCACGGCATCGCCCAGGCCCTGTACCAGGGCAAGCTCTTCCACATCGACCTCAACGGCCAGCGCAGCATCAAGTTCGATCAGGACCTGGTGTTCGGCCACGGTGACCTGCAGAACGCCTTCTCCTTGGTGGACCTGCTCGAAAACGGCGGACCCGACGGCGGCCCGTCCTACCAGGGCCCGCGCCACTTCGACTACAAGCCCAGCCGCACCGAGGACATCGACGGCGTGTGGGACTCTGCGGCCGCGAACATGCAGACCTACTTGCTGCTCAAGGAGCGAGCCAAGGCATTCCGTGCCGACCCCGAGGTCCAGGAAGCCCTCCAGGCGTCCCGCGTGGCTGAAATCAACGAGCCTACCCTGAACCCAGGCGAAGGCTACGAGCAGTTGCGTGCGGACAAGTCCGCCTATGAGGAATTCGACGCCGATGCCTACTTCGGCGGCAAGGGCTTCGGCTTCGTGAAGCTCCAGCAGCTCTTCATCGAGCACCTCCTCGGAGCGCGCTGATCCCGTGGCCGCTGCTTCCTTGAACCTTGTTGCCGGGGTTGATTCCTCTACTCAAAGCTGCAAAGTGGTGGTCCTGGACGCGGAAAGCGGTGCGCTCGTGCGTTCGGGCCGGGCGAGCCACCCGGAGGGAACGGAAGTCCATCCCGACGAGTGGTGGCAGGCTCTGTCCGCAGCGTTCGACGACGCCGGCGGCCTCGCCGATGTCAAGGCAGTGTCCGTAGGGGGCCAGCAGCACGGGATGGTGCTGCTGGACCGCGACGGCAATGTGGTGCGGCCAGCCTTGCTGTGGAACGACACGCGCTCGGCCGGCTCGGCGGAAGACCTCACCGCAGAAGTAGGGGTGGAGGACTTCGCCCGGCGGACCGGGCTGGTGCCAGTGGCTTCGTTCACGATCACGAAGATCCGCTGGATCAGGGACCACGAACCCGAAAGCATGGCGAGGGTGGCCGCCGTCGCGCTCCCTCACGACTGGCTCACGTGGCGTCTCCGCGGTTACGGCCCGGCGGACTCCAGCCCGTTGGGGCCGGACCTGGACGAGCTCACCAGTGACCGCTCGGACGCCAGCGGCACCGGTTACTGGAGCCCACTGACCGGACGCTACGATCTGGACTTGTTCAAATTGGCGTTCGGCCAGGACGCCCGGGAAGCCTCGGGCGGGTCGGCGACGGCGGCGCCCGGCGTCGTCGTTCTTCCCCGGGTGCTGGGTCCGGGCGAAACCGCAGGCCGCGTGCACCCGGCGTGTTTCGGTGGCACCGGCGCAAGCGAGGCGCTGGGTGGCGGAATCCTGCTCGGTGTCGGGGCGGGGGACAACGCCGCCGCGGCGCTGGGACTCGGAGCCAAACCCGGCGACGTCGTCGTGTCGGTGGGCACAAGCGGTACGGTGTTTGCCGTCGACTCCTCACCCGGACATGATGCGAGCGGGACCGTGGCGGGATTCGCGGATGCGAGCGGGGAGTACTTGCCCATCGCAGTGACGCTGAACGCCGCCCGTGTGCTCAGCTCAGTTGCCGCAGTGCTCGACGTCGACTTCGACGGGCTTTCCCGGCTCGCCTTGGAAGCCGAACCTGGTGCGGGAGGTGTGGTGCTGGTGCCGTATTTCGAAGGGGAACGAACCCCCAATCTGCCGCACGCGAAAGCCAGCTTCCATGGGCTCAGCATCGCCTCTACCACCCGGTCGAATATCGCCCGGGCGGCCATCGAAGGCATGCTTTGTGGACTCGCCGGAGGTCTGGACGCGCTGCGTGCCCAGGGCGGCCGCGCGGAACGGTTGCTGCTGATCGGGGGTGCCGTGCAGAACCCTGCTGTCCAACGGATCGCGGCCCAGGTGTTCGACTTGCCGGTGGTGGTTCCGAGTCCGGGTGAATACGTTGCGCGGGGGGCAGCAGTGCAGGCGGCATGGGCGCTCGCCGGGTTCCGCCCGGACTGGCCCGTTGCCCTGGACGCCACACCCGAGCCGGATTTCCGAGCTTCGATCGGGCAGAACTACAGGAAGGTCAGTGCCCGCGTTGACACCGGCAACTGAACCGCTGCTCGTCAGGACACCGCTTCTGGATTCCCTGAATCAAGACCCGGTGCCTGCATCGGGCGATGCCGTCCGGTGGGGAGTCATTTCCACCGGACGGATCGCCTCCACCGTCGTCAGCGACCTCGCGCTGCTGCCCGACGCCGTCCTGCAGTCCGTGAGTTCCAGGAACCAGGAAAACGCGGAGGCGTTCGCCGCCGAGCACGGCTTCCAGAGCGCCTACGGTGACGACGACGGGCTTCCGGGTTATCAGCGTTTGCTCCAGGACCCCGCCGTAGACGTTGTGTATGTGGCAACTCCGCACGCGAGCCACTACTCCGTGGCGAAAGCTGCCCTCGAAGCCGGGAAGCACGTGTTGTGCGAGAAGCCGTTGACCATCAACTCCCGTGAAGCAGCAGATCTGGTCAGGCTGGCCCGGGAGAAGAACCTGTTCCTGATGGAGGCAGTGTGGACCCGGTTCCTGCCCAGCGTGCAACGGGCGGCGGAAATCATCGCATCCGGCGAACTCGGCGAGATCCGGTGGCTGCAAGCTGACCTCGGATTTCCAGCGCCGCACCATCCCGAATCGCGGCTGTGGAAGCGCGAAGACGGGGGAGGCGCCTTGATGGACGTGGGGGTTTATCCCTTGACGTGGGCACTGATCAGCCTGGGACGCCCCCAGTCGATCACGGCCACGGCCCATGTCGCCGATGGCGGAGTGGATTCCGAGACCGCGCTGACCTTGTCCTACCCTTCCGGAGCCCAGGTCCAGGCCATGACCTCGTTGACCGCGGCGACCCCGCAAACGGCCACCGTATGCGGCACGAAGGGGATGCTCCGATGCAACGCCCCGCTGTTTAATCCGACCGAACTGGCCATTACCTCCAGCTCAGGCGAGCAGCGGGTGGAGAAATTCATCCTGGCCGGCCGTGGCTACACATACCAGTTGCGCGAAGTGATCCGCTGCCTGCAGCAGGGCCTTCTCGAGAGCCCCACGATGCCGCTGGCAGATACCTTGACCACGATGTCCCTGCTGGATGAAGCGCGCAGCCAAGCGGGAATCAGCTACCCGGCGGACTAGGGGAGGCTCCCCGCGGTCCCGGCGCAGGATCCATCGCCAAGCCGCGCGGCACGGTCCAAATGGCCCGCAACCTCGGATCACTGAATGATGATGGAGATCACCTTGTCAATCAGGATCCCGGAGGAAACATGTCCGCCACGCCGTCGCCCGGAAGAGTGGGCGATGTCCGCAGGCAGAACCTTGCTCTCGTCCTCGCAGGGATCCAGGGGAACGGCGGGGCCACGCGCGCCCAGCTTGCCGCGGAAAGCGGCCTGACGAAGGCTTCCGTTTCAAGCCTCGTCACCGACTTACTCGAATCCGGCCTGGTGCGGGAAACAAGTGTCACCCGCGACGGCGAACGTGGACGGCCCGGAACCGGCCTTGTCCTCAATCCGGCCCGCGGTGCCTTGGCCGCAGAAATCAATGTGGACTACCTCGCGGTGGGAGTCTTGGATTTCGCGGGGGAACTGACCTTCCACGAAAGCATTGAACGGCACAACCGTGGAAGCTTACCGTCCGATATCCTGCCGCTCCTCGTCGCCATGGCGCAGCGGGCGGCAACGAAGGCGGCGGCCGACGGCGTCGAACTTCTTGGTGGGGAACTGACCGTGCCTGGGTTGGTGGATACGGAACACAACCGGGTGCTGGCCGCGCCAAACCTGGGCTGGGCCGACGTCGAGCTCTCCGAAGAGCTGCCCAAGCTCCTGCCCGAAGCCCCCTTCGGAGTCTCCCTCTCGAACGAGGCCAATAGCGCAGCGCTCGCGGAACTCTGGTTTGGCCACGGCGCGGATCACGGCAAAAGCGAGCGGTTCCGGGATTTCCTGTACATCTCCGGCGAAGTGGGTGTTGGTGGCGGGCTGATCATCGATTCCCAACTGTTCGCCGGCCCGGGAGGCCATGCAGGTGAGATCGGCCATGTGGTGGTACATCCCGACGGCCCGTTGTGCGCCTGCGGCGGCCATGGTTGCCTTGAGACGTTCGCGGGCCAAGACGCCATATATTCCGCTTTGAGAATAGATCGGGATTCAAGCTCCCAGCAAATGGACCACTTGCTCAGCCGCCTTGCCGACGGCGATGAGCGCGCCGTGTCAGCGGTGGAACAGGCCGGGCACTACCTCGGAATCGCGGTTGCATCCACGGCGCGCGTGGCGAACATTTCCGCCGTCGTGCTCGGCGGTCATTTCGCCGTACTGGAGGAATGGATCGCTCCCGCACTGCGCCGGAGCTTGGACCACCACGCGCCCGGGCTGATCCCGGAAGGAAAGCTGGCGGTCTCCGGACTGGGGCAGACGGGGGCCCTCAGGGGCGCCGCGGCAACCTCAGTCCGGAGAATATTGAGCCAGGCCTACGAACTGATTCCCTGAACCTCCGCGAGCGGGGCAGCCAAGGCGGTCAGTTCCACGAGTTCCGGCCGAGCAACCGTGCTTTCGATCGACACCGCTGAGCCGCTGCGGGCGGATGCCAACACAGATTCCATGACCTCCAGCGCATGGAATGCCAGTTGGCCACCAGCACGTGGTTCGACGCCAGCCGGGGTTGCCGCGAGGTCGGCGATGCCGAAGCCCCGGCCCGAATCGATGTAACCGGCCGAGACCGGAAGCGTCTGCCAGGAGTCGGCGCCGAGGGTGAAAAGCTCAACGTCGCCGTCGAAGTGGTTCGGATCAGGAACCACCAGGGACCCTGCCGCACCGTGGATCTCGAGGTTGGGCGACTTGGTTTTCACCGCATCAAAGCTCATCACAAGCGTGGACAGGGCGCCGGAGGCATGGACCAGGACGCCGGTCACGTGCGAATCGATGGTCACCGGAATCAACTCTCCCTCGCGCGGGCCCGAACCGATGGTGCGCGAGTTCCGTGTGTGGCTTGCTGCTCCGATGACCGAGACTACCGGGCCCAGCAACGTGACCAGGGCACTCACGTAATAGGGGCCCATGTCCAGCAGCGGTCCGCCGCCGGGTTGGTAGTAGAAATCCGGGTTGGGGTGCCAGCGCTCGTGTCCCGGCGTCACCATGGTTGCCGTGGCCGAGATCGGCGCACCGATCAGACCGTCGTCGATCGCTTTGCGTGCGGTCTGGATCCCGGTACCGAGCACCGTATCCGGCGCGCAGCCGACCACGACGCCGGCCTTCCTCGCGGCGTCGAGCACTTGCCGTGCCTCGGCGGTCGTCGCAGCGAGCGGCTTTTCCCCATACACACTCTTGCCGGCGGCGATCGCCCTCAAAGCGATCGGCGCATGCGCGGCCGGAATGGTGAGGTTCAGGACGAGCTCGACGTCGTCCGCCGCCAGGAGTTCGTCAACGGTCACCGCACGGACGCCCTCGTAAGAATCCGCGACCGCCTGAGCGCGCGCGGGATCGAGATCCGCCACGGCCACCAGGTCGATAGCCTCCAGCCGGCGGAAGTTTTTGAGGTACTGGGCGATGATGGCGCCGCAGCCAATGATTCCTACTTTTATTGGCTTGGCTGTGTCTATCGGGTTGCCCAAAGCATGCCCCTTTCGATGATCGTGCGGACGTTGCTGTCCTGAAGGATTTCCACCCGGTGTCCCGGGGTGCAAACGAAGATCCGGCCTTCGGCCCACTGCCTGGTCCAGATGGCGGGTGAGGTGACTTCCCGGTTCCACTGGTCCCATTCGCGGACCTTCTGGGTGGTGGTGGCGAGGACGTCGATGTAGTCGTCCGAGAGGACCCAGTACTGCTCGGTTACCAGCTCGAAATCGCCGATGCCCTGCGTGATGGGATGGCTCGCGGCACTCGGGAGCATATTCACTGTGTATGGCACGTAGTTGTCGGACTGCTCGCCGATGCGTTCGTCCGGGTGTTTGCCCGGGTGGCAGGCGAACTGGCCGCCGATCATGTGCAGGTAATCCGAGTTGTTCCGGTAGGAATCGGCGATGCCGCCGTGCCAGCCGGCAAGCCCGGTGCCGTTTTCGACGGCGGTGCGGAGCCCCTCGAACTCGTCCTTTTCAATCGTGGACATGGTCACGCATTGCACGATCAAGTCCACCCCGGACATATATGCCGAATCGGCATATACCTTGGGGGATTCCTCCACGCGGACGTCATAGCCATTGTCCTTGAGGAACGGGATAAAGAGTTCTGTGGCCTCGAATGGCTGATGGCCATCCCAGCCGCCACGGACCACCAGGGCGGTCTTCTTGTCAGTCATGGTTTCCTTTGCTGAGAAATAAGGCTGGATAAAACGAACGGTCAGCGGATTGAGAATGCCGCGTCGAATGCGGCGACGGGCGGGGCGATAGCGGCGAGTTCCCGAACCATGGCCAAGGATTGCGGCGCCCCGACGAGCCGGTCCATACCCGCGTCTTCCCACTCGACGCTGGTTGGCCCCTCGTAGCCGATGGCATTGAGAGTCCGGAAGATCGGCTCCCACTTCACGTCCCCATGGCCTGCGGTGACGAAGTCCCAGCCCCGCCGCGGATCCGCCCATGGAAGATGGGATCCAAGCCGGCCGTTGCGGCCGTTGAGCTGGCGGATGGATTCCTTGACGTGCACGTGGAAGATCTTCGGCGCAAAATCCTGGAGGAACATCACCGGATCCAGGTCCTGCCAGATGAAGTGGGACGGATCGAAGTTCAACCCGAAGCTCTCCCGATGGCCTACAGCTTCCAGGGCGCGCTTTGCGGTCCAGTAGTCGTAGGCGATCTCGGAGGGGTGGACTTCCAAGGCGAAGCGGACTCCCACCTCGTCGAACACGTCGAGGATCGGGTTCCAGCGGTCCGCGAAATCCTGGTAGCCACGCTCGATCATCGCCTCCGAGGCGGGCGGGAACATGGCCACTGCTTTCCAGATGGAGGAGCCCGTGAATCCCGTGACGGTCTTGACGCCGAGGCGTGCCGCGGCCCGTGCCGTCACTTTCATTGCCTCTGCAGCGCGTCGGCGCACCCCTTCGGCTTCACCGTTGCCCCAGACTTCATCGGAGAGGATGTCCCGGTGGCGCTCATCGATAGGTTCGTCACACACGGCCTGGCCCGTGAGGTGGTTGGCGATCGCGAAGACCTTCAGGCCGTTCTTGTCGAGGATGTCGAGGCGTTCCTGGACGTAGCTGTCGTCAGTGGAGGCCCGGTAGGGGTCGAGGTGGTCGCCCCAGCAGGCGATTTCCAGCCCGTCGAAGCCCCACTCGCCGGCAAGCCGTGCGACCTCTTCGAAGGGCAGATCGGCCCACTGGCCGGTGAACAGTGTGATGGGTCTTGTCATGGGGGTTCCCTCCTAGACTTTCTGCCAGCGGCTGGACTCTGCGGCGCTGCCTTCCACGGCGGCCAGCACCTTTTGCACCTGCAGGGCATCAGCGAACGACGGCGAGGGCTGCTCTCCTGCGCCGATCGCCGTCACGAGGTCCACCACTTGGTGCGTGAAGCCGTGTTCGTATCCGAGGCCATGCCCTGTGGGCCACCAATTTCCGGCGTAGGGGTGCTCGGGTTCGGTGACGAAGATCCGGCGGAAACCGGCGTCGGGGGATTCGGCGGCGTCGTAGAAGGACAGGACGTTCATCTCTTCGAAGTCGAACGCAAGGGATGCCTTCGTCCCGTTGACCTCCACTCGCATGGCGTTCTTCCGTCCGAGCGCGAAACGGGTGGCCTCGAAAACCCCGACGGCGCCCGCGGAAGTAGCGCCGCCGTCGAACCTTGCGGTGAAAATGGCGGCGTCATCGACGGTGACCGTGCCGCGCGGCGCATCCGCGCCGACGTCGCCGTGACCGCCGAGGCCCACGAGGTCGCCGGCCAGCGGCCGCTCGTGGACGAACGTCTCCAGGAGCGCGGACACGCCCGAGATGTGCTGCCCGGTGACCCACTGAGCGGCGTCAATGCTGTGCGCTCCGATGTCGCCCAAGGAACCGGACCCGGACTTGGACTTGTCCAGCCGCCAGGTCATGGGCGCGTTTTCGTCGCTAAGCCAGTCTTGCAGGTACTGCGCCCGCACGTGCCGGATGTTTCCCAAACGGCCCTGCTCGACCATCCGCTTGGCGAGGGCCAACGCGGGAGTGCGGCGGTAGCTGAAGCCGCACATCGAGAACACTCCGCGTTCCGCCGCGGCCTGGGCGGCTTCGGTCATGCGCTCCGCTTCCGCCACCGAATTGGCCAGGGGCTTTTCGCAGAGCACGTGCTTACCGGCCTCAAGGGCCGCGATGGCGATCTCGGCGTGCGTGTTGCCCGGGGTGCAGATGTCGATGAGGTCAATGTCGTCCCGTTCGAGGAGCCGGCGCCAATCAGTCTCCACGGATCCCCAGCCGAGCTTGCCCGCGGCGGCCCGGACGCCGTCGTCGTTCCGGCCGCAAAGCGCGGTGAGCTGGGGGTCCAGCGGGAGCTCGAAGAACCGCGGCGCTGTCCGCCAGGCGTGGGAGTGGGCGGCACCCATGAACGCGTAGCCGACCATGCCGACGCGTAAGGGCTTTGCGGTGGTCATTGAGTTTCCTTTCGTGAATTTCAAAAGAGCGTTGGCTATTTGCTGAATCCGGCGGTCAGCCCGCTGAGCAGCTGGCGGCGGGCCACCACATAGATGACCAGCAGCGGAAGGGTTGCGAGCACCACGGAAGCCAGCACGGCGGGGATGTTGACGCTGAATTCGCCCTGGAAGGTCCACAAAGACAGCGGAAGCACGCGAGTGGACGGGCTCTGGGTCAGGATCAGCGGGAAAAGGAAGCCGTTCCAGACTCCGAGGGCGTTGTAAATGCCCACGGTCACGACTGCCGGCCGCGTCATGGGCAGCGCGAGGCGCCACATCATGGCCCAGTCCGAGCAGCCGTCGAGCCGCATGGACTCGAACAACTCGTTGGGAACGTCGCGCATGAAGTTGCTCAGGATAAGGACGGAGATGGGAATGGCGAACGCGATGGAGGGGAGGATCAACGCCAACAAAGTGTCATAGAGATGAGCCTTCGTGATCATCCAATAGATGGGGATGATCGTGGCGTGCAGGGGAATCGCCAGGCCTAGGAGGAACGTGTTGTTCGTCCACGCCAGGAACCGGCCCTTGCCCCGGACGATCGCGTAGGCGGCCATGAACGAGACAAAGAGTGCCGGTACAACGCTGCCCACTGTGACGATCAGGCTGTTGGCGAAGTACATCGCGAAGTCGTTGTCCAGGACCAACTTGTAGTTGTCGAGGGTCGGCTCGGTGGGCGGCATCATCGGGTTCGAGGTGAAGAACCCGGCTTGGTTCTTCAGGCTGGTCACCACCACGTAGTAGATGGGAACGATGATGATCGCCAGCCAAAGCCAGCCGCCCAGGCCGCCCAGGTAATTGGGACGGAGTCGGCCGGGCCCCTTGGTCCGGTTTGCTCCGAGGCCATGCTTGCGGCCTTGCTTGTTGCTTAGCGCGGTGCGCCTTGCCGGCGGTGCAGGAATCTGGGTCGTGGAAGCCATCAGGCACCTTCCAATTGGCTTGCGTTGCGGTTCTTGCCACCGAGTCTTTGCAGGAGGAGGGCCAGGGCAAGGCCGATCACCACGAGGATGACGCCCAGGGCGCTCGCCGCTCCCATGTCGTTGGCCTTGAAGCCGGTCAGGTACATGTGCAGCGGAAGCAGCCGCGTGGAGTAGCCGGGGCCTCCGCCCGTGAGGACGAAGACGAGATCGAAGTAGGCAAGTGAGCCGACCACCATGAGGGTGGAGGACGTGATGATGGTGTACTTCAACTGGGGCAAGGTGATGGCGAAGAACTGCTGGACGCGCCCGGCGCCGTCGATTTGGGCCGCTTCATACAGCGACACCGGGATCTGGCGCACGCCGCCTTGGTAGATGAGCGTGTGGAACGGAACAAACTGCCAGGCGATCACGAAGACGACGACGAACAGCACCAGATCCGAGTTGCCGAGCCAGTCCTGGGCCAGGAATGGGAGGCCCAGGCCCGGGCCAAGGCCGAAGTTCGGGTCCAAAAGGGCCTTGTAAGCGATGGCGACGGCCGCGGAGGACAGCAGCAGCGGCACGAAGTAGAGGACGGCGAGGGCCGCGCGGTATTTCTGGGATGCGGACGTGAAGACTCCGAGGAGCAAGCTGATGGGAGCCTGGACGATGAACGAGAAGAACATGATCTTGGCGGTCACCCACAGCGCATTGCCGGTGACGGGATCAGTCAGGACCGTGGTCCAGCTCGACAAGCCGTCCAGCTTGATTTCGCCCAGCCCGTCCCATTTGGTGAAGCTGAGGAAGAGCACGCCGAAGAGCGGGATGATGGCGAAGAGGAGGAAGAAGACGAGGGCTGGAGCGGCCAGCCACCCCGACGGGCCCTTTTCAAGGACCCGCCGGGAAGAACCGGTTGAGGTAGACACTGGTTATTTTCCGATCGTGGCGTTCATGGTTGAGACGAACTGATCGGGGCTGATCTTCTTGAGGAAGATCTGGTCCAGGTTCGCCAACATGGCGTCTCCCTGGGCGGGGCTGAGGGCCTGGTCCCAAGAGAGGGTGAAGCTGGGGGCGTTCTTGGCCATGCCGTACACGTAGCTCAGGAAGTCCTTGTCCGGCGATGCGGCCAGCTTGCTTTCGATGCCCGTGGTCACGGGAACGGCTCCGGAGTCGATCAAGGATTGCGTGTCGGCGTCGGTGAACATGCCGCTCTTGACGTAGTCGAGTGCAGCTTTCTTCTGGCTGTCAGTTGCCTTGGAAGAGATCGACCAGAAGTTGGAGGGGTTGCCCACGACGTTGGCCGGATCGCCCTTGCCGCCGGAAACGGCGGGGAAGGTGACGTAGCCCAGCTTGCCGTTCTTGACGAAGTCCGCGGCGTCCTTCTTCATGCTCTGGTAAATCCAGCCACCCTGCAGGATCATGGCGGCCTTGCCGGTGTAGAGGAGGGCCTGGTCCGCGTTGCTGTCGGCCGCGATGGAGGAGAAGCCGTTGGCGAATCCGCCGGCGTCCACCAGGTTCTGGATCTTGCTCAGGGCTTCCTTGACGGCCGGATCGGACCAGGCGCCGGGCTTGTTGGCGGCGATGTTCGCGAAGACATCGGGTCCGCCGATGCGCTCCACCAGGTATTCGAGCCACATCAGGTCAGGCCATTTGGACTGGCCGCCCAGGGAGAAGGGAGCGATTCCTGCAGCCTTGAACCTCGGCACCAATGCCATCAGCTCGTCCCAGGTCTTGGGGGCCTGCGCGCCGATCTTGTCGAAGACTTCCTTGTTGTAGTACAGAACGACGGGCTGCACGTTGTTGTTTGGCAGGGCATACGTCTTGCCGCCGATCACGCCGTTCTTGAGCACGGACGGCAGGTAGCGGTTCTTGACATCCGGGTTTGACGCTACGAAGTCCGACAGGTCGGCCACCTGGCCGGCGTCGACATAGGACTTCAGGACGCCGCCGCCCCAACCGTAAATGAAGGTGGGTCCCTGGCCGGCGCCGACGGCGGTGCGCACCTTGGTCTTGTACGCGTCGTTCGCGAAGAAGTCGAGCTTGACGGTCTCGTCCGGGTGGGCTTTGTTCCATGCATCAATGGACTTCTGAAGTACGGGCTGGTTACCGCCCGTAAGGCCCCACATGGTGGCCGAATCGGCGTTTCCTGCTGAACTTGCCGGTCCACCTGATCCGCAAGCTGCGAGGGAGATCGATACGGCCGCAGCAGTGGCGGCGATCGCCGCTGAGCGCAACGTGAGTTTTAGCATTTGCAATTCCATTCGTCCTCCGGGCTCGACGCTGATTGCCCGGCTATTGGTTTCGGGAGTCCGGCCTTCGGGGAGCGAGGCTGCACTGCCGCTGAATATGCTTGATCCGAATCTTCGAAATATTTCGACAATATTTTCGGTCCGTTAGGCAAATTTAGCTGTGGTGTGGGTCACCGTCAAGGCAAATCAGACATAAAGTTCAACTCTTTTACGAAATGGCGATTGACTCTGCTGGCCTCGCCGCTCAGACTTAGGTCAACGAAACATTTCGAAAGAGTTGAGGATCCATGGCCAGCAGCGAAAGTCCCGCCAAGGTGACATTGGCCGCGATCGCCCGGGAAGCGGGCGTCTCGATGCCGACCGTCTCGAAGGTGGTCAATGGGCGCGAGGACGTTGCGGCTGATACACGTGCCAAAGTTCTGACCGCTTTGGAGCGGACGGGATACAAGTCGCCGCTTCAGCGAAAGAACACAGCCAGCCGCCGGCCCGTGGTGGAGGTTGTCTTCGACACCCTGAATTCGGCGTATGGAGTGGAAGTGCTCAATGGCGTGTTGGAGCACGCGGCCGCCTCCGACGTCGAAGTCCTGCTCAACATCACCGGCCAGCAATCGGCGTCGAAGCTGAGCCTCGAGCAACGGGCGCAGCGGATCGTCGACGAAGGCCGCAGCGGCATGATCGTGGTGACCTCAGCGTTCAGCTCGGCACAATTGGATCCATTTCGACGGCGGCAGATACCAATTGTTGTCATCGACCCGCTCAACCCGCCGCCGGGTGACGTGGTCAGCGTCGGTGCCAGCAATTGGGCCGGAGGCAAGGCCGCAACGGCCCACCTGCTCGATCTAGGGCACCGCAGGATCGCCTATCTGGGCGGGCCGGAAGCGGCCGAGTGCAACCAGGCCCGGCTGCACGGCTACATGGCGGCGCTGATGGCGAAAGGGGTGCCCGTCGAGGAGCGCTACATCCTGTCGGGACCCTTCCGCTCCGAGAACGGGGTGGCGGGAATGAAAACGCTGCTTCAACTCGAAGAGCGCCCAACGGCAATCTTCGCTGCAAGCGACAGCATCGCCTTGGGCGTACTCGCCGAGGCGCGTCGGCAAAAGATCCGCATCCCGGAGGACATCAGCGTGGTGGGATTCGACGGAACCTACCAAGCGGAGGAATCGGTCCCTCCGCTGACGTCCGTATCCCAGCCGCTGCAGGAGATGGGCCGCGCCGCCTTGCGATTCGTCCTACGCCAAATGCGGGGTGACGCGGTGGACTCGCGGCGGGTGGAGCTCGCTACGCACCTAGTGGTCCGCGAATCCACGGCGCCGCCGGCGTAGGCATGTCCCTCCCGATCCTCGCTCACTTTTGGGGGTGTTTTCGCCGACGCGCGCTCACATCTTCAAGCCCAACCGAGGAAATGATCCGCGATCAGGTGCAGCGCCGTTACGGCCTCGACGTGGACAACCTAGGCGTGATGCGTCGGTGGCTGCTGCCCTGACGAAAGCCGAACGGGACCTGCATCCACGCGCTCACTCGCTGACATCTCAAATGCGGAACCCAATCCTGTGCTCACCGGAACGTCCGCATGCTCGTAGGCCCCGCAAGCGGTGGCGGGTGCGGCGCGCCTGCTGGTAGCTCCCCGGAGTTTCGATATCGCCGGTGTCGGCGCGTTCAGCGCCGCAGGTTCCGAGTGCCATCTGCGCCCTCTAACCATCGCCGCCTTCGTGCGTGCGCGCTGCGGGTCCGTCGGGCGACGGTCCGGTGTGGAAGATCGGCCAGCAGATCTCTGTCCGCCACTCGGCCGCCTCTGCGCTCTCGTGGCGCCCAACGGGGTAGTACTCGCGGATCGGGCCGTCCACGGCGAGGGCATGTTCAGCGACGTACGTGCCGAGGGCTCCGTAAGCCAGGTCGATATTCGTATGCGGGCCGCGGTGCACAATCGTCGCCAACTCGACCGCCGGGATGACCAGCGCGTCGACCCGACCCATGGGGTGCAGCGGTCCGGCGCAAGGCACGAAGATCGTCGCCGCTCCGCGCCCGTGGGTGAACAGGTCGGTACTGAAGATCCCGCCAGCCGGCGCGTCGGCGGCCAAGCCCTGGGCGTCGAGCGTCGCGTAGATCTCACCGAGCGCACCCTGGTACCAGGTCAACGCCTCGGCGACGTCCACCGTCTCGGTGATCGAAGCCGCCGGCGTGGCCGGAACGCTCCGGCGCCCGATCTCGGCGCGGGTGCCGCCCGGCGTGCGGGTAAGCAGGTCGCGCAGCGAGGCGACCGCAGACTGGCTGCGCGCCAACTCCCGCTCCATCTGGTTCAGGTGCGCGGCCAGCAGCGCGTTGCGGGTGTCGAGGTCGGGGGCGGCCAGCACCTTGGAGATCTGCTCGACCGGCATGTCCAGGGCGCGGAAGCGGCGGATGATCTGCGCGGTCGGGATCTGCGCGGTGGTGTAGTACCGGTGGCCGGTGCGCCGGTCCACCTCGTCCGGTTCCAGCAGGCCCACTTGGTGGTAATAGCGCAGCGTCTTCACGCTCAGGTGCGTGGCCCTTGCGAAGTCCCCGATCGGCAGTGTCGCGTTCATGCCTTCCACTGTGCCATCTCCCCCAAGGGGAGATACACGGGCGCGCGCGGGTCTTGCACCTCTCCTCGGGGCACGCCGCAGGGTTGTCCGTAGCGGCCGATCAGGGCCGCGAGATGAAGGGAGCAAAGTCATGACGACGACCGAGCAGGACAAGGAAGCCATCATTGCCATCGTCCGCGAGATGGCGGCGTCGATGACCGGTGCGCAGAGCACCCGGCACTGGGCGTCCGACGTGCTGTGGTTCGACATCCCCCCGTTCGCGTCCAGGGGCGTCCCACCGGCGCGCAAGCTGTTCGACGACACCTTCGCCAACTTCGAGTCCTGCAACGTCAAGATCCTCGAACTGGACGCGAAGGTCAACGTGGACATGGGCATCGTCTGCACGGTGCAGAGTACGAACATCGTGCTCAAGAACGGCTCCACCAAGCACGTCATGACCCGGCAGACCGACTGCTTCGAGCGGCGTGAGAACGGCTGGGAACTGATCCACCAGCACGCCTCCGTCCCGGCCGGCGGCGAGTGGGACGGCAAGATCACCAGCGTGTAGGGCCTGATCTGCGACGCGACCGGCCTCCCTGCTGAGCGGATCTCCTCGGCGCATGCCCGTGGTGGCTGCCGGGGTTCTGAGACTTGGCCTGCCCGAGCTAGGCCCGGTTCAGTCCTTCATTTCGCGCGATGCCTTACCACCCTAAGCGCATGGCGAATGCGCTCAAGAACATGTTCGTACTATCCGAAATTATCTTGATCTTTGGATAAAGGTGGATAGGGCGGGATTTATGATTCTGAATACTCCGAATCCTTTTCGGCCCGGTGCGGGCCGGGTACCCCCTGAGCTGGTTGGGCGTTCAGCCGTGCTTTCCGACTTCATGGGCGTTCTTGGCTCGATGGCGGGGAGCGGTGAGGGTGAGCGGCCGTGGATTATTTCCGGACTCCGGGGTGTGGGGAAGACTGTGTTGTTGAACCAGTGTGGACGTAACGCGGTTGACGCTGGTTGGGTTGTCGTCAAGCTTGAAGCTTCCGGTAATCAGCCGTTGGCTGTTCAGCTCGCCAAGGAAATTTATGTCGCACTCCGTAAGGCGGCGACGGTGTCCGAGAAGGTCAAGCAGGCGTTCAAAGAGACCTATTCCGTGTTCCGGTCCTTCCAGATCAAGGTGGACCCCGCCGGTGTTTATGGATTCGGGTTCGACGTCCAGGCAGCTGCCGGAAAGGCGGACAGCGGCCAACTTTCCACGGATGTCGCCGAAATGCTTGAGTCTCTGGGTCTTGCCGCCGGGCCGCCGGCACCGGGGTGCTTCTTGCTGTGGACGAGCTGCTGGAGGCGCCCAAGGACGATCTTGCGGCACTGAACGCCGCGGCAATCGCTCATACAGGCAGGTCTTGTTTACACGCCGCGCCGCGGATGTCTTGCCTTCACCGTCCCGGGGATGGCGGACTACATCAACAGGTACGGACGCTAGGGGGAGTGCGAGATGAAGAGTGCCATCTTTGTGGGACGTAGCCTGACCTGCTGGTGCTCGTCGTCGGCATCCCCACGGCACTGATCATGGTCGCAGGGATCCGCCCCGGCCGTACAAGCAGCAACACCGGCACTTCACTCCGAGACCCACGTCTCCGCGCCACTGACCACGAAAGCCCCCGGCGAGAACTCCGCGCTGCCGAACAAAAAACCAGCCCTGCCGGCGCTCTTCCTAAACACACTGTTGTAGCGGGGGAGTCGTTGTGGTTGTTGGCCGAAAAGCATGGCGGCCTCGGACGGATAGTACGAGAAGTCACCGACCTCATCGGCCACCACGTACCGTTCGGAGGCTTACCATCGCGCGGGTGGGCCTCAGTGCTGGACGCCCGACTGCTGGAGCCCCCGCCCGCGAGGGTGGATCTCGACGTAGTAGATTGATCCCGCGCCTGGGGCGAGGTGCCGGTGTGTCTGGTGGCGGACTGGCCGGTATTCATGGCCGAAAGGGTCCCGCACCGTGGCCTGTTCAAGGTGATCCAGCCCCGCGAGTAGCCCATCGATGTCCCTCAACGTCGCCGGATGCGTTTCTTCTCCATCTACGTCCAGCACCCACGGTGTCCCAGCGGCACTGCGGGCGCGTTCGAGGGTCAAGGTGTCAAACAATTCCGCCACAAGGGCCTCGCCGGTTGCCGGGAAGAAGCGCTGCAAACGATGCGCCGGCAGATTCCGGTGCCGGTCGTTCACCCATGCCTGGCGGAGCCAGCTGAATTCCACCCGCCCGAACGATGGGCCAAGGCAAAGGTTCCTGTCCTTATCCAAGGTGAGGCGGCAGTCATTGCCTTCCCGGTCAAGGACGCAAGCTGCTTCGTCCACGTACTCGAGGTCTTCCAGCATCGCCGCCTCGGACGGGTAATAGGTGAACTCGCCGATGTCATCGACCACGACATAGTCTTGCGGACGCGTGCCCGGGACTGTGTCATCGGGCACCGTGACCTTGGTCAAGGCAATGCGCTTCATGGTGAATTCATCTCCTGCGGAGGACGCGTCCACGGCCCCGTTGGCCATGGATTCCTCTTTTTCATCAGATCACCGAACACGGCGGTCTCCCGGATCTTAATAGTTTCCATATGCCGGCAGGGGCAGATTTAGCATCCTCTTAACGGGCAAGGCTCGAGCATTGGCGGCGGTCATGGCAGACTTCGGCCATGAGTATCGAACACTGGTGGCCGAAGCTGAAGCCGTCCACCCGGAAATGGTTGATTGAGAACAATGGCGACGCGGTGTCCCCGGATGTAGTCGCCGAGATCACCCAAGTTGGAGGCGACGTTACGTCCGATGCGTGGTGGGTTGGTCGGAATGGGTCTTCGGGGTTCTATTTCTCGGACAAGGCGGTCGACTGGATAGAGGCGGAAGCGAACGGCGAAGCACCCGGGGCGCCCTGACAGTAGCGCGATCCGGGCGCCGTGTGGCAACACTTAGCCGACGTGGACCCACGGGCGCCGGCTGACATCGGGTTCGGCTTCACGCAGGACTTCACGGGTGACCGGGGCGATCTCCCCTTCGCCGAGGAACAGGAAGCGAAGGAGGTTGATGACCGGGTTGCCTTCGGTCCAGCGGAAGTAGATGTGCGGCATGAGGCCGGTCACGTCACGGATGTGCAGCAGCACGGAGGCGATGGTGTTGGGGACAACGGGGCCGTGCACTTCAAGGATCTGGTGTCCGTGCCGAACCACGCCACGGACTTCGAGTGCGGTTTCGAAGTCGGACGAATCGTCCACAATCACTTCCAGGAAGAGGGCCTGGTAATCCACCGGAATGTGGCTGACCTCGATGGCTGAGGTGAGTTTGTCCCGGTAGGCCTCTGCGGTGAGGCGGAGCGGTTCGTGGGCGATGAGCGCAATCGGGCCGCTCAGGTTGGTGGACATGAATTCCAGTGCCTGGCGGTCCAGATGGACGTGGGTGGCGTGCAGTTCAAAGGAGCGCCGGATCCTGGAAAGCAGGGAGATCACAATGATCCCGACGATAAAGATCGCGGCGATCCGGATGCCTTCGGGACGTTCGAAGATGTTGGCAATTGTTGTGTAGATGAAGACGAGGGCGATGATGCCGAATCCGACAACGCGCTTGCGCTGCCTCAAGCGGCGCGCGGAGAGGGTCACCGCGACGGCTGCCGATGTCATCAGCACCAACACGCCGGTGGCGTATGCGCCACCCTGGGCGTCGACGTCGGCGTTGAAAAGAAAGGTGATCAGGAACCCGATGAGGGTGAACACCAACACCAGGGGGCGAACTGCCCGGGCCCATCCCGGTGCCATTCCATATCGCGGTAGGTACCGCGGGACCAGGTTCAGCAGACCGGCCATGGCGGAGGCGCCGGCGAACCACAAGATGGCGATGGTGCTGAGGTCGTAGACAGTGCCGAATCCCACGCCGAGATATTGGTGCGCGAGGAATGCGAGGGCACGTCCATCGGCCTGGCCGCCGGGCTGGAATTCCTTCTCCGGAATCAGCACCACGGTGGTGAAGCTGGTAGCGATCAGGAATGAGCTCATGATGACTGCCGCGGTGGTCAGGAGGCGGCGGGTTCCCTTGATCCGTCCGGCAGGGTTTTCCTCGGTGTCCGAAGCGCGTCCGCGGATCTGGGGCATCACGGCGACTCCGGTCTCGAAACCGGACAGGCCCAAGGCGAGTTTGGGGAAAACGAGTAGCGCGATGCCGACCACCATGAAGGGGTTTCCGTGCGACGTCGACAGTTCATGCCACCAGTCGCCTACAGCGACCGGATGGGCGAACACTTCCACAAACGTTGAGAACACGACGACGACGTTGAGGCCCAGATAGACGATGACGAGGACCACCGCCACGCCAATGGCTTCCTTGAATCCGCGCAGGAATACCGCGGCAAGCAGGGCCAGCAGGAACAACGTAACCAGGATGTTCTGTCCCTGTAGCCAGCCCGGGGCGAGCGGATTTTGGATCGCGTGCGCCGTGGCGTCTGCGGCCGAGAGGGTCATGGTGATCATGAAGTCCGTCGCCGCGAACCCGAGGAGAACGAGAACCAGGAGCTTTCCTCCCCAGCGAGGCAAGAGGCGCTCAAGCATGGCGATGGATCCCTCGCCGCGGTGGCTTTCCCCCGCGACGCGGTGGTACACCGGCAGGGCGCCCAGCAGCGTGACGGCCACCAGGACGATGGTGGCCAAGGGGGAGATCACTCCCGCAGCCAAGGCTGCGATGGCGGGCTGGTAGCCGAGGGTGGAGAAATAGTCGACGCCGGTGAGGCACATGACCTGCCACCACGAATGCTTCTTCAGGTGGGGATCGCCCACCGCTCCGGGGCCTTGGTGTGATCCTTTGGAGTCCTGCAGTCCGAACAACAGCCATGTCCGCAAGGAGGCCATGCCCCCGGGCCGTGGTGCCGAAGGGTCGGCCGGCGGCCTGCTCAATGTAGTCATGGTGTCCTTTCCGCGCGACGCGCAGGCACCGCGATCATTGCTGAAGATAGCACCGACTACAGGTGTTTTCGCTGGTTGAAGCCGATCTTGATGAATCCTTAACGTCGACTTCCCGGAATCCACCCGCACCTGTTAAGAAGCCGTCAAGATTCGGCCCTGCCGTGTTAAGGAACCATCAGGAACCGATTTTCGCCGGCTGCCAGAGAGTTGACTGACATCAGCCCCGCAAACGGGGCACGGATGAAAGGACGTTCCAGTGGCCGACGTGGCTGTTGTGGGGATCTTCGTGGTGTCGATGGGGATCGTGATGTGGATTGCCCACCTTCTGGGCAAAATCGTCGACGGCGATGGGCCGGTGAACGGGCAGTGAGCGCGGACGCCGTGATGTGGTTGGTCCTGTTCATTGCAGGCCTGTGTCTGTTCGGCTACCTGCTGGCCGTCTTGATCCACCCGGAAAAGTGGTGATTCCGGATGGTCTTCAGTATTGCCTCCTTTGTCACCCAGGTGGCCGTTCTGCTTTTGCTGCTGATCTTGGTGCACAAGCCGCTGGGCGTCTACCTTGCCCGCGTGTTTGAGGGCAAGAAGTCAACCCGTGTGGAGCGGCTGTTCTACAGGTTGGCCGGAGTGGATGCGGGCGCTGAACAGAGCTGGTCGATCTACCTACGCAGCGTCCTGGTCTTCTCTGCCGTGTCCATCCTGGTGGTGTTCCTCCTCCAGCGGCTCCAAGGCGTCCTGCCCGGGAACAATTCCCTCCCCGGCGTAGATCCTTGGACGGCCATGAACACGGCCATCTCCTTCGCCACGAACACCAATTGGCAGACGTACACCCCTGAGACCACCATGGGCATCTTCGTGCAAATGTGCCTGCTGGCCGTGCAGAACTTCCTCTCTGCCGCCGTCGGAATCGTGGTGGTGGTCGCCCTGATCCGCGGCATCGCGCGCACCCGGACGGACAGGCTGGGGAATTTCTGGGTGGACCTGGCCCGCACCTCGTCCCGTGTACTGCTCCCCATGGCCGCGCTTGCGGCCGTCGTGATGGTGATTGGCGGCGTCGTGCAGAATTTCTGGTCTACCGACGTCGTCAACCAAGCAACAGGTGTCACCCAGACCATCCCCGGCGGGCCGGTAGCCTCCCAGGAAGCCATCAAGATCCTCGGCACCAACGGCGGCGGCTACTTCAACGCGAATTCGGCCCATCCGTTCGAGAACCCGAACGTCTTCATCAGCCTGTTCCAGGTCTTCTTGATCCTGCTCATTCCTTCCGCGTTGCCGTACGCCTATGGCCGCATGGTCGGGGACCAGCGGCAGGGGTACACCGTCGTTGGCGTCATGGGCACGCTCTGGCTGGCGTCCACGATGCTGATGGGTTGGGCCGTTGCCGGCGCGCAAGGGACGGCAACCGCAGTGGCGGGCGGTCTGGGCGAGGGCTTCGAGCAGCGCTTCGGCGCGGCCCAGAGTTCGATCTTTGCCACGGCCACTACCTTGACTTCCACGGGGGCAATCAACGTTGCCCATGATTCCCTGCCGCCACTTGCTGGCGGGGTGGCCATGGTCAACATGATGCTCGGCGAAGTAGCCCCCGGCGGTACGGGGTCGGGGCTTTATGGCCTGCTCGTACTCGCGATTGTCTCCGTGTTCATCGCCGGTCTCATGGTGGGCCGCACACCGGAATTCCTGGGCAAGAAAGTCGGGCCCCGGGAAATGAAGCTGGCAGCCATGTACATCCTGGTTACGCCCGTCGTCGTGCTGGCCACGGCCGGAGTCACGGTCCTGCTTCCGGACGCCGTGGCCAACGCACCTGCCTCCGGACCACACCAATTCAGCGAAGTGCTCTACGCCTTCACCTCCGGAGCCAACAACAACGGCTCGGCCTTCGCCGGGATCACCACCTCGGGCCCATACTTGTCCACCATGCTTGGAATCTCCATGCTGCTGGGCCGCTTCCTGCCGATCGTGCTAGTGCTGGCCTTGGCTGGTTCCCTGGCGAAACAACCCCGGATCCCGGCGTCCTCCGGAACCGTCCCGACCCATGGCTGGCTCTTCGGCTCCCTTTTGCTCAGCGTCACAGTCATCATGACCGCCTTGAGCTACTTCCCGGCCCTTGCCTTGGGCCCCCTCGCAGAAGGACTCCTCAAATGACCCGGTCCAACACGGCATTAGCCTCGGACACCGCCGCCCAGACCTACGCGGACGGAAATCCCCTCGGTACACCGGGGGAGCACAAGCACCACACCAAGGCGCCGGCCAAGCTGGACCTTGCCAGCATCCGGACCGCCCTGCCGGTCGCAGTACGGAAGCTGGCGCCGCGGCAGATGATCCATTCTCCGGTGATGTTCACCGTGCTGGTCGGGGCGGCTCTCTGCACAGCCATTTGCATCCTCAAACCCGCCGTGTTCGGCATTGCGGTGACAGCCTGGCTCTGGCTGACGGTGCTCTTCGGAACCCTCTCGGAGGCCATTGCCGAGGGACGGGGCAAGGCCCAGGCGGACAGCCTTCGGGCCAGCAGGAAAGGCGTTGTCGCCAGGCTCCGCCAGGCCGACGGTACCCTCAAGGAGGTGCCGGGAACGGAACTGCGGAAGAACGACGTCGTCATTTGCGAAGCCGGGGACGTCATCCCTTCCGATGGCGAGATCATCGAAGGCCTGGCGAGCGTGGATGAATCGACCATCACTGGTGAATCGGCGCCCGTGATCCGTGAGTCCGGCGGCGACCGCTCCTCGGTGACCGGCGGTACCAAGGTCCTTTCGGACCGCATCGCCGTCCGCATTACGGCTGAGGCGGGCGAAACATTCATCGACAGGATGATCAAGCTCGTGGAAGGCGCAGTCCGGCAAAAGACGCCCAACGAAATCGCACTCCACGTCCTCCTTGTCTCCCTCACCATCGTGTTCCTGGCGGTCACGGTGAGCCTGGCGCCGTTCGCTTCCCTGGCAGGGGCCACGCCGTCCCCGATTGTCCTGGTGGCGCTGCTTGTCTGCCTGATCCCGACCACTATCGGGGCGCTGGTGCCGGCCATCGGCATCGCAGGCATGGACCGCTTGGTGCAGCACAACGTCCTGGCCACATCCGGCCGCGCGGTGGAGACCGCCGGAGACATCACCACGCTTCTACTCGACAAGACCGGCACCATCACCTATGGCAATCGGCGCGCGGTCAATTTCTTCCCCGCTAACAACGTCGATCGAGCCGAACTCATCGAGGCGGCCCGCCTCTCGAGCCTGGCCGATGAGACGCCGGAGGGACGCTCCATCGTGGACCTCGCGGCGGAAAAGGGCCTCGGCGGCCCGGACCTGGCCGCTCTCTTGAAGGGCACGGAAGAGTTCGCAGTTGTCGAGTTCAGTGCAAGCACGCGCATGAGCGGCCTGGATCTCGACGGACGGAAGATCCGCAAGGGCGCCGCAACCGCCGTCGCGAAGTTCGTGGCGGACGCCGGCGGGCACACGCCCGCCGAGGTCGACCGCAAGGTGCAGGAGATCTCTGCCCAGGGCGGCACCCCGCTGTTGGTGGCCGGCGTCGGGCACGACGGCGGAGCCCGGGTCCTGGGCACCATCCACCTCGCCGACGTGGTCAAGCCCGGGATGCACGCCCGCTTCGCGGAACTACGGAAGATGGGCATCAGGACCGTGATGATCACGGGTGACAACCCCATTACGGCGAAGGCGATCGCCGCCGAAGCCGGGGTGGATCACTTCGTTGCTGAAGCCACCCCGGAAGACAAGATGGCCGTCATCAAGGAAGAACAGGCCGAAGGCCGGCTGGTTGCCATGACCGGCGACGGCACCAACGATGCCCCCGCGCTGGCCGCGGCGGACGTCGGAGTGGCCATGAACTCGGGCACGCCGGCAGCCAAGGAAGCCGCCAACATGGTGGACCTGGACTCGGACCCCACCAAGCTCATCAACATTGTGGGCATCGGCAAGCAGCTGCTCATCACCCGCGGCGCCCTGACCACGTTCTCGGTCGCCAACGACGTCGCGAAGTACTTCGCAATTGTTCCGGCGCTGTTCACGGGCGCGTTTCCGGGGCTCGGCCTCTTGAACATCATGGGCCTGGCATCGCCGTCCTCGGCCATCCTGTCCGCGGTGATCTTCAACGCCTTGATCATCATCGCCCTGGTTCCGCTCGCCCTGCGCGGCGTCAAGTACCGCGCTGTCTCGGCAAACCAGGCGCTGGCCAGGAACCTGGCCATCTACGGCCTCGGCGGGCTCATAGCTCCCTTCATCGGGATCAAGCTCATCGACCTGCTCATTTCCCTCATCCCCGGCATCGGCTAGGAGCCACCATGAACACCCTTCCCGGCTATCTTCGGCAAGCAGGAACGGCCCTGCGGTTCCTGCTCCTCGCCACCGTTGTCCTCGGATTGATTTACCCACTGGCGATTTTCGGCATCGGGCAGGCCGTTGCGCCGTTCCAGGCCAACGGCTCCATCGTGAAAGACTCGGCTGGAAACCCGGCCGCCTCGGCGCTGATTGCGCAAGTTTCCGCCAACGACGCCGGCACCCAGAGCCCGCTGTGGTTCCACGCCCGCCCTTCGGCGGCCAAGTGGGACCCGGGGGCGTCAACCGCCAGCAACCTTGGACCTAACGATCCCAAACTGCTCGACGCCATCAAAGCCAACCGTGCCGCCGTGGCCGCCGCAGAGGGGGTCAAGGAGTCCGACGTCCCCACCGATGCCGTGACCGCGAGTGGCTCCGGGCTGGACCCCCAGATCTCGGTGGCCTACGCTCGGCTCCAGGTGCCGAGGGTGGCCAAGGCGCACGGGCTGAGTCCTGAGACGGTGCAGGCCATGGTGGACCGCCGCACGGTCACGGGACTCGAGGCCTTCCTGGCGCAGTCGTCCGTCAATGTTACGCAGTTGAACCTGGACGTAGCCGCAGCGGCCGCCAAGTGACGGAAACCGGGCAAGCGAGCGTGGCCTGCTCAGCGCGGGGAACCGCCGCGTTCAACAAGTGAAAGAATGACCACATGGCACGGGCAACGCTGCGCATTTTCCTCGGGGCAGCCCCGGGAGTAGGGAAGACCTACGCCATGCTTGAAGAGGCCCACCGGCTCCGCGGGCGCGGTGAAGATGTAGTGGTGGCCTTCGCCATGGATCATGGGCGCAGCGACACCCGGGCCTTGATGGATGGATTGGAAGTCATTCCACCGCACAGCATCGCGTACCGGGATACCAGCTTTGAAGAGATGGACGTCGACGCGGTCCTGGTACGTAAGCCGCGCACCGCCGTCGTCGATGAATACGCCCACTCGAATATCCCAGGAAGCCGAAATCCCAAGCGTTGGCAGGACGTCGAGGAACTGCTCGACGCCGGTATCAACGTCCTCTCCACCGTCAACGTGCAGCATCTGGCATCCCTCGGTGACGTCGTAAGTGCCATCACCGACGTCCGGCAGGCGGAGACAGTGCCCGACGACGTCGTGCGGCGTGCCGATCAAATACACCTTGTGGACATCTCCCCCGAGCTGCTGCGGCAACGGCTGGGCGACGGCAAAATCTACTCGGCGGACAAGATCGACGCAGCCCTTTCCAACTATTTCCGGATGGGCAACCTGACGGCATTACGGGAACTGGCCTTGCTGTGGCTGGCCGATCGCGTGGACGAAGGGCTCGCGAAGTACCGTTTGGAACAGGGGATCGAGGCGAGCTGGCCAGCCCGCGAACGCATAGTCGTCGGCCTCACAGGCGGCCCTGAAGGAGAAGTCCTCGTCCGCCGCGCCGCCCGGATCCTCAAGCGCGTCAACGGCGGCGACTTGCTCGCGGTGCATGTCCGCGCGGCCGATGGCGTGGCGTCGGAATCTCCGCAGGCGTTGGAATCCCAGCGCCTTTTGGTCCGGGATTTGGGCGGCAGTTACCACACGGTGGCGGGGGAGGATCCGGCAAAGGCCTTGCTGGACTTCGCCCGCAGCGTGAACGCGACGCAGATCGTCGTCGGGATTTCCCGACGACGGAGCCTTGTCGCCCGGCTGACCGGCCGGGGGATCGGCAACCGGGTGGTCCGTGACTCCGGCGATATTGACGTGCACATGGTTTCGCATCCGCTGGGTGGCCGGGGCGTCGACCGTCGGCGGCAGCGGGACCTTGGCCGCACCAGGGTGATCGTCGGATTTGCCATGGCGGTGGTCCTTCCGGTTCTTTTGCAGCTCCTGCTGGCCGCGAGCCCTTCGCACAGCATTGCGACGGCCGTGCTCCTCCAGCTCACGGGCTCGGTTGCCGTGGCGCTGGTCGGCGGGTTGTGGCCTGCCCTGCTCGGTGCCCTGTGGAGCAGCCTGTTGGTGAACTTCTTCTCGATACCGCCCGTGGGAACCCTGACCATCAGCGACCCCGAGAACATCCTCGCGTTGCTCGTCTTCGTGGGTGTTTCAGCCGCAGTAGCCGCCGTCGTGGACGTATCGGCCAGGCGTTCCAAGGAGGCCGCCCGTGCCCGTGCAGAGGCCACCACCCTGGGTGACCTCACGCGGGGGGCATCGAGCGCCGAGGACACTGTCGAGGGACTCTTGAAGCAAGCGCTGGACGTGTTCCAGATGCGCGGTGCCGCGTTGTTCAGGGCGGGGGGCCCGGCTGGCGCGGCGACCGGCGGCTGGCGCCTCGTCGCCAAAGCGGGAGAGGCCGCACCACTACCGCCCGACGGCGGCGAAAACACCGAACAGATCGACGCCGGAACCCGGCTGGTCCTGTCCGGCCGCATCCTGCCGGCCAGCGACCGCCGGTTGCTCAGCGCCTTCGGCGCGCACCTTTCCGCCCAGCTCGAGCGGCGACAACTGGCAGCCAGCCGACGGGAGGTCATGCGCTTGGCCGAGAGCAACACCATGCGCACCTCCATCCTGCGCGCCGTCTCCCACGATTTGCGGACTCCGTTGGCCGGGATCAAGTTGGCCGTGGGCGGCTTGCGGCAAAGCAACGTCCATTACACACCCGAGGAGGAACAGGAACTGCTGGCAACCATCGAGGAATGCTCGGACAGGCTCGACGTCCTCGTGGGTAACCTTCTGGACATGTCCCGCATCACCTCGGACTCAGTGAACGCCCTCATTCGCCCGGTGCGCTGGTACGAGGTGATACCAACTGCGCTCCATGGCATACCGCCGGGACGGGTGCGCGTTGATCTGCCGGGAAACATGCCGGAGATCGACGCCGACTCCGGCATGCTGGAACGCGTCATTGCAAACATCGTGGAGAACGCCATCAAGTACGCTCCGGATTCCGATGTTGTGTTAGTGGGAGCCGCTGGTGGCTTCAGCTCGTCCACCCTGGACGGGAGGCCGTCGGGGGAACTGCGCATCATCGACCACGGCCAAGGCGTTCCCGCCGAAAGCGTGGTCAGGATGTTCCAGCCATTCCAGCGGCTCAACGACGTCCCTTCCACCACCGGAGTTGGCTTGGGGCTCGCAGTAGCGAAGGGATTCACGGAAGCGATGGGAGGAACGCTCACCGCGGAAGCGACTCCGGGCGGTGGCCTGACCATGGTCATTCGGCTTCCGCTGTCCACAGGGGTCGCGTTCCCGCACGAGGAAGCGCAAGCTCCCATGGAAGCGCAATCGGTGCTTTTGCAGCGCCGGCACGTGCCGCCGTCGGGCAGTCCGGATAGCGCCTCCGGGGAGGCGAGATGAGCAACGTCCTGGTAGTCGACGACGATCCCCATATCGTCAAGGCCCTGCGGATCACTCTCCAAGCCCACGGTTACACTGTGGCCACAGCGTCCGACGGCGAATCGGCCTTGCGCTCTGCAGCCCAGCACCCGGTGGGCGTCTTGATCCTCGACCTGGGCTTGCCGGACATCGACGGAACCACGGTCATCACCCGCTTGCGTGAGTGGAGCAGCGTGCCCATCCTGGTCCTCTCCGCCCGGCACGGCTCCGACGACAAGGTTGAAGCCCTGGACGCCGGCGCGGACGACTACATCACCAAGCCCTTCGGACTCGACGAGCTGCTGGCTCGTCTCCGGGCGATCCTGCGGCGGACGTCGGAACCGGGCGAAGAACAGCCGGTGCTGGTCACTGAATCATTCACTGCGGATTTGGCCATGAGACGCGTGACGCGCGACGGCGAAGACGTCCGGCTGACGCCGACAGAGTGGCGGATCCTGGATCTCTTCGTGCGGAATCCCGAGAAGCTGATCACCCAGCAGCAGCTCCTCAGCGAGGTCTGGGGCCCGGCCTACGCCAAGGAAGCCAATTACCTGCGTGTGTACATGGCGCAGCTCCGCCGGAAACTGGAACGGGAGCCCGGGAACCCGCGCCACCTGATCACCGAGGTAGGGATCGGGTACCGTTTCATGCCGTGAGGCGGGCCGCGGAGCCGGCAAACTCCACCGTCCCTCCGGCCTCGGTGAGCCGCGCATACGCGCCGCCGGCATTGCGAAGCTCGGCGGGCGTTCCGAGCTCCACGACCGCTCCGCCAGAGAGGACCGCCAGCTGATCGGCCTTCTCCACCGTCGAGAGCCTGTGGGCGATGGTCAGCGTAGTCCGGCCAACCGCCAGGCGGTCGAGCGCCGCCTGGACCTGGGCCTCCGTGGCGTTGTCCAGGGCGGAGGTGGCCTCGTCGAGGACCAGCACTTTGGGGTTGCGCAGGATGGTTCGGGCAATGGCCAGGCGCTGCTGTTCTCCGCCGGAGAACCGGTGGCCGCGGGCGCCGACCATGGTGTCCAGGCCGTCGGGCAAGCTCGCGATCAGGTCCGCGATCTGCGCGGAGGCCAGCGCGTTCCACAGCACCGCATCGTCCGCTCCGGGCGCCGCCAGCAGCAGGTTTTCCCGGATGGTGTCGTGAATCAAATACGTCTCCTGTGACACGACACCAACGATTTTCGTCAGGTCCTCCGGGGCGATGTCGCGGACGTCCACGCCGTCAACTGTGATCCTCCCGGCGGTGGCGTCATGCAGTCGCGGGACCAGCGAGCCCAGGGTCGATTTCCCGGAGCCCGTGGGTCCAACGATTGCGGTGCTGGTGCCGGCCGGAAGCGTAAGGTCGATGCCGTGCAGGACTTCAGCGCCGCCGTCGTACGCGAAACTGACACCCTCGAAGCGGACCTCGCCGCGTATTGCGGCCGGGTCCAGGGCAACGGGCTGCACCGGGGCAGTGATCTCGGGAGCCAAGTCCAGGTACTCAAAGATGCGGCTGAACAGGGCCATCGCGGTGACCCATTGGACGCCGAGGTCCAGCAGGCTCATGACGGGGCGGAAGATGGCGGACTGCAGGGCGGTGAACGCCACGAGCGTGCCGATGGTCATGCCTCCGCTGGTGACGGGCAATCCAGCGGCCAGGTAGATCAGCGCCGGAATGGCCGAGAAGATGATGCCCATGGTGGACATCCGCCAGCGGCCGGCCAACTGGGATCGCATCTCCAGGCCGATCAGCCGTTTGGAGCTTTCCGTGTAACGGCGGGCGTCGCGCTTGGTGGTCCCGAGGGTTTTGGAGAGCCGGACGCCGGAGACCGACAGGCCTTCCTCGACCTGGGTGTTCATGGTGGCCAGTTCACTCTGCAGCGTGGACGTGATGTTGCGCCGGAGCAAGGCCACGCGGCGGGTGAACCAGACCGCCGGCGGGATCACGATCAGGGACAGGAGCGAGAGCCCTGGCGAAATGGCCACCATGGCGATGGCGGTGGCAATGGCCGTGGTCAGATTGGACGCGACACCGGTGGCGGTGGAGGTGATGACTTGCTGCAGGCCGGAAATATCGTTGTTCAACCGCGACTGCACCTCGCCGCTGCGGGTCCGGGTAAAGAATCCGAGCGATTGCTTCTGCAAGTGGGTGAACAGTCGCGTGCGCAGGGTATGCATGATCTTCTGGCCCATGCCCGTGGTCATCCAGGTCTGTAGCACGCCAATGAGTGCGGTTGCGGCGGCCACCGCGATCAGTCCGGCGGCCAGCCACGCGAGAAGCGGCAGATCCTTTCCGGGCAGCGCGACGTCTATGATGTGGCGGACCAGGAACGGCTGCGCGAGGCCGATGATGCTGGAAGCGCTGATGAGAAGCACGACGGCGGCAATGGTCACTTTGTGCGGTGTGAACAGCCCCGCGATCCGTTTGAGGCGCACGGGATGCTGTTTCAGCTGGGTGCGGTCGGCAGGATTGAGGCGGGCGGGGCCGCGGCCGGGACTTCGGGCTCCAGCGCCCGGTCGATGGGGATTTTGGGTGAGGATGTTCTCCGTCATAAGCACCACCTCCAGTGGCGAGCGGGGCGCGGGAATCGCGCCTACTAATGCAGAGGTTACCTCACTATGTGGTTACTGGTCAAATTGCTAGACTGGCAGCATGCACTCACAGCCCCCTGATTCTGCCGACCTCGGGGATCTCTTCCATGCCGCTTTCCGGGGGCTGCGCCGGACCTGGGCCGAGCAGCTCTCGCCCTGGGAGCTGACGCCGCACCAGTGGCGGGCGCTCATGACACTGATGCGCCCGGCGCCCGGGGAGCCGATGCGACTGAAAGACCTGGCGGAACGGCTGCGCATTGCGCCGCGTTCGGCCACGGAAGTGGTGGATCAGCTGGAGGTCAAAGGCCTCGTCCGTCGTGATCCGGACCCCACAGACCGGCGGGCCACCCTTGTCGCCGCAACACAAACCGGGCAGCAGCTCTTCGCGAAGGTCAGCGCCGAACGGCGCGGCAAGTCCTCCGAGTACTTTGCCCGGCTGAGCGCAGAGGATCGCGCCGAGCTGGCCCGGATTCTGGGGCAGCTCGGGGATTGAGGCCAACGCCGCTTCCCTCCCAAGTTGCCGCGGAGTAGGTAGAGTCGAAGCCATGACTCGCCGGAAGGTTCCAGTTGCCCTCGTCGCGCTCCCTTTCGCGTTGTGCCTGATCGTACTTGCGCCGGCGGGGCCCGCAGGGGCCGCAAACTGCGATTCGCAAGGGCTTCTAGGGGTGGTCGGCATGTGCTCTCCCAGCAGCTCCCCGTCTCCTCGGCCGACGGGCAAAGCAACGCCGTCCGCCACGGCCAGCCCACCGGTCCAACCGCAACCCCTGCCGGATCCCGGCGTCGCAGTTCCTCCGGGTGGCGTTTCGACGCCCTCGCCGGCGGTGACGGCCGTACCGGCACCCACCCAGGTGGCGCCACCTGCCGCAACCGTCGCTGCAGGGCCTTCGCCGATCGTGTCCAGCCCGAGCCCCTCGACGCAAAATTCAGCCTCGGCGGTGGCCGCCGACCGGGTCGACTCCGGCTCGACCGCACAGAGCGACCATCCCGTCGCTCCAACCGTCTCAGTGGCTGGAATCCTGGTGGCCTTCGGTGGAACCCTGATCGCCGCGGGCGGAGTGGTGGGCCTCAGAAGATATCCGCCGCTCTGATCCCGGACCCCGGAGTTCATCGGGAAACAGGTAATAGCGGACCCTGCCTCATTCCGATGTGCGTTCCTAGGATTGAAAGCGAGTAGGCAAGCTTTCACGGAAGAGGGACACATCATGGGTACTGGACAAGGACGGGTTGCCGTCATTACTGGGGCGTCGTCGGGAATCGGGGCCGCCACGGCGCGGTCCCTCGCCGCAGACGGTTACCGTGTCGCCCTCCTCGCACGGAGGTCCGACCGGATCCAGGCGTTGGCTGATGAGCTCGGGGACGCTGCTATTGCCATTGAGGCAGATGTTACCGACCGCAGCTCCCTGGTGGCCGCCGCGGAGCGGGTCAAGGCAGAGTTCGGCGGGACCGACGTGTTGGTGAACAACGCGGGGATCATGCTGCTGGGTCCGTTCTCTTCGGATCAGCAGGAGGACTACCGCCAGATGATCGAAGTCAACCTGATCGGGGCGATCACAACGACGGAGGTCTTTTTGGACCAGCTCCGCGATGGTGGCGGGGACTTGGTCAACATCTCTTCTGTCGCCGGCAGGACGGCCAGGCCTGGCAATGGCGTCTACGCCGCGACGAAGTGGGGAATGAACGGTTGGTCCGAATCGCTCCGGCAGGAACTTCAGCCCGGGGTTCGGGTCACAGTCATCGAACCCGGGGCGGTTGCCACCGAGCTTCCGAGCCACATCACGCACGAGCAGACCCGGCAGGGCGCCGAGGCGTTGTACAGCCAGGTGACTGTAACGGCAGAGGACATCGCCGAAGTCATCGCGTTCGCCGTCAGCCGCCCGCGGCGCCTGACCATCAACGAGATCCTGCTCCGCCCCGCCGGCCAGGCCTGAATCAGCGGACCCGTGCGTCGCCGTCGTCGAAATTAAGGTAATGAAATGGACAACAGGACCGAGGTGCAGGACTTCCTGACGTCGCGTCGCGCCCGGGTTGCACCGGAACAAGCCGGGATTCCCGTCTATGGACGTAGCCGGCGCGTCAAGGGCCTTCGCCGGGAGGAAGTGGCGATGCTCGCCGGCGTGAGCGTTGACTACTATGTGCGCATGGAACGCGGCAACATCTCCGGTGTCTCTGAGAGTATTCTCGACGCAGTCGCGCGCACGCTCCAGCTGAGCGAGGTTGAGCACGCCCACCTCTACGATCTCGCCAACACAGCCAACAGCAGCGGGGCCCGCCGCGCACGTCCTGCGGCGCACCACGTACGTCCGGCTGTGCAGCGCATAATCGACTCGATCGCCGCACCGGCCTGGGTCAGAAACGGCAAAGCCGATTTCCTTGCCGGCAACCGTCCGGGACGGGCGCTCTACGCGCCGATCTTCGTCGATCCCCGACGGCCGGGAAACACCGCTCGATTCCTATTCCTGGACCCGCGCGCCGGAGACTTCTATCCCGATTGGCCGGAAATGGCCCGCGGCATGGTCGCAACCCTTCGCGCCGAGGCCGGCAAGCACCCCTACGACAAAGGCCTCACCGACCTCATCGGCGAACTCGCGACCCACAGCGAACCCTTCCGCCAGCTCTGGGCTTCACACGAAGTCCTCGTCCACCGAAACGGCACCAAGCGCCTTCGGCATCCCGTTGTTGGTGATTTGGAACTCACGTACGAGGCCATGCAACTGACCACGGATGAGGGCCTCACCCTCCTCATTTATGCCGCCGAACCGGGTTCCCGGTCCGAGGAAGGCCTCCGGCTGCTCAACAGCTGGGCACCCCAGGAGGACGCTGAGGAGGCTGAAGGCGGACCCTTCGCTCCCCTGAATGAACCACTAACAAGGAGAACCCAGTGACTGAACAATCCCGTGCCCAACAACTCGTCGGAGACATCTCGCCCAAACTTGCCTCCCTGACCGACGACGTTCTCTTCGCTGACGTCTGGGAACGGTCCGAACTGGCCAAGCGGGACCGGAGCCTCATTACCGTTGCCTGTCTCGTGACGAGCGGCAGCACCGAACAGCTTTTCGGGCACCTGCGTCTTGCGAAGGCCAACGGACTGAGCGAGGCCGAATTGAGCGAGGCGATTACGCACCTGGCGTTCTACGCGGGCTGGCCGAAAGCGATGTCCGCCATGGCAGTCGCCAAGCAGGTGTTTGCCGAGTAGCCAAGGTCTGAGGCGCTTGGCGCCCTTCTTTCCCTGTTGCTGCCGAAGTCAGGCCTCCGGGGCCTGCCCTTGGAGGGAGGCGATCTGTGCACGCGCGGCCGCGATGAGTTCCTCATTCGTGTTGGCGTGGCCCTTGAGGCCCCAGCCGCCGTCGGGGGCTTCCGTGAGGAGGACCCAGGTTCGATCGGGAAGTGTCGGATCAGCGGCCGCCGTCGCAACGAGCGCGGTGAGCTGTTCGACCAGAGCGAGCTGCTTTTCGCGGTTCAATGCGCCCGCGTTCGTGAGCACCTGGACGCGAACGTAGTTGCTGTCGCCGTCGACATTCGACAGATCCCCCTCGGGGAGTTCGTGGATGAATGCCGCAGTGTTCTTGCGGAACATCGGGATGTCCGGCACCTGCTCCACGCGCATCACCGTCGACGCCAGATCAATGGCGAGCTTGTGCTTGTCTGCAAAGGTCCCCGCCGTGGCGTAAACGTCGATCATGGGCATGATGCATCTCCTCTTCGGTGCAGGTCAATGGTCATTTGTTGTGCCATCCTCGCACCTTGCTGTCACCGTGTCTTCCTCTGGGCAATCATTTGCGGGTCGTCCGGCTTGACGTCCTTGGAAGTGCGGTTCTTCGGCCGGTGCGGCATGATCGGTTCGGACGCGAAGCGCCGTGGGCCACTCCACATTGATGGCGGGGCATCGATCGCGTAGGCAAGGGCGTATGCGACCTTTTCGTAGTTGACGCGCCAGCCCCTGAAATGAGGCCACGCTTGTTCGGCCGTCACCTCAACGGGGTAGTCGACTGTCCGCATGAGCTCCACGGCGGCTTGAAAGTCTTCGAATTTCACGTCGATTTCGGAATCGGGATCGGGGTCTTCATCGACCGGGATACGAATGGCCCGCGCCACCTGATTCAGGCAGGTGAACCCCATCCGGAGGACCAACCGCGCGCGGGTGCTCGGGGCAGACCCCGGACTCAGGGATAGCTGCAACGCGGCCGCGTCCATGACGCTGAGGAGGGAGTTGAGCCAGTTGGATTGCGGCGAAGGTGAGCGGAACCACACCAAGGTGAGGTAGGTGCTGTGTGATTCGGCCACATCTGCGGCCCACCGCTCCCACGTGCGGTAGAGCTCGCTGAGTTCGCTGGTGCTGGTTTGGGCGGCCATACCAAACCGCGTGCGCACCAGAAGCTCCGGCCCCCATGAGGGCGAGCCTGCCCTCGAAACCAGGAGCGTTACCTCTGCTTCCCGCCTGTTGAAGGCTGCATAGAGCGTAGGCAAGTAACCGATCTGCAAAGCGATGACGATCAATCCGGTATACGCGGCAACGTAAACCAACACCGTGTTGCCGACATTCGACGGGGCAGCGTAGCCGAGGGTGAACATCGCGGAGCCGGCTTCGCTTGAGGCTTGCCAGAAGTCGCCGTCGACGAAGGGAAGGAGTAGGAGGCTGAACGACAAGTCGAACAGGATCACCCAAACCAGGAGGCGGACGAAGAGCGCCATCGGAGACTGCCAGGCAAGGATTCGATCACGCACTTCGTACGAGGTGACGGGTTTTGTGATGGCAAAGAAGATTTTCGCAGTGACCAAATGGGTCACCCGTGAAAGGTTGCTGTGCAGCGGACGTGGCACGATCAGCGTTCCGATCACACTCATCCAGTTCAGGAGCAACCCAAGCAACCCGACTGAAAAACACGCCCACACTATTACAGTCAATGCGCTCTTTCGACATTGTTGGACACCAATTCAGCTACTGACCACCGGTAGGGACAAAGCTGGTGAGGCTCGTATCATTCATTCCACCCTCGGATCTTGTCAAGGGTGACGAGCTGCGTCGTGTTTAAGTGCGACCCCACCAGCAAAGCATCGCCGAAGAGTTAAGGAGAAACCATCGTGGCACACCATCTCATCCTTGGCGCGGGACTCGTAGGCGGGACGCTCGCGAGGCAGCTCTCCGCCCGTGGAGACGAGGTAACACTCGGCACGCGCAGCGGCACTACGGTTCCTGGCGCGAGTCCAGTGAAGCTGGACGCCAGCAACCCGGCCGAGGTGACAAAGGCTGCGCGCGGAGCCGCCACGATCTTCGTTTGCACAAACCCGCCTTACACCAACTGGGTAGCCGACTGGCCGCCGATCTTCGACGCCGTGATCACTGCGGCCCGTGACTCCGGGTCCGCGCTTGTGCTCATGGGTAACCTCTATGCGTACGGGCAGCCGGCCGGCCCGATGACCGAGCACTCACAGCTCGCCACCACCGAGAAAAAGGGCCTGGTACGCAAGGCGGGTTGGGAGAAAGTGCTCGCCGCACACGAACGCGGTGAAATCCGGGCCGTGGAGGTTCGGGCCAGCGACTACTTCGGTCCTGGCGCTGCGGGGATGTCGACACACCTCGGCGGTGGTTTTTTCGAACCGCTCTTGGCCTCGAAGACGGCGCGCGTCGTTGGGGACCCGGCACTCGAGCACAGTTGGAGCTTCCTTCCCGATATCGCCGCGACGCTGATCGCTGCTGCAGACCACACGGGCGATTGGGGGCGTGCCTGGCATGTGCCGAGTGCGTCGGTCCCGCGCACGGAAATCGTGCGGCGGGTAAATGAGCGGTGGGGCGTGAATGGCCGGGTCGCCTCGATCCCGCAATGGTTTCTCAGCGCTCTCGGCGCAGTCGTTCCCATGATGCGCGAGATCTCAGCCTCAAGCTATCAATTCAGGATGCCATTCGTGGTCGACTCCACGGAGACGCAGAAGATGCTGGGTGTTACGGCAACGCCCTGGGACGAGGCTTTGGAGGCCACAGTGGACAGCTACCGAAAGCCCTCATCGAGACATTCAGCGCAATGACTAACCCCTCCGCTCAACCGCCGCAAGAATTGCTTTCCCGAGCTCTATCGGCTTGGTGAACTGGGGCCAGTGTCCGGTGGGCAGATCCATGAATTCGACGTCGTTGATGCGGGCGAGCTCGGCCACGAAGGGGTGGCCGGATTCGATCCATTCGCCGAGCAGGCTGGACGGGAACTCGCACGCGATGATGGTGGCGGGGACGTCGTAACGGCGAACATCGTGCAAGCGCTGCTTATCTGTGGTGACGTTCTTTGGTTCCGGGATGGCCCGTGCGCGGAAGGCGGCCCGCAGCTCCTCGTTGAGGTCCACGAGATCCTCATTTTCGAAAAGCTCCCATGGTGGCAAGGGCACGGCATCGCCCTCGACTGGCAGTTCGTCGTTGATGACACCGCCCTCGCCGAGCGGGCCGCTATCTACGTAGACCGCCCGGACCACGCGGTCCGGGCGGGCGTCGACGGCTCCGTGGATGATGGCACCTCCGCCGGAGTGGCCGACCAGTACTACGGGATTGCCAACGGCGTCGACCGCCGCCACTACTGCTTCGATGTGATCCCTGAGGCCGATCCCTGACCTCGGGGCGTCAACAGCTTCCAGCCCAGGCAGCGTGAGCGGGTGGACCGTATGCCCTGCAGCAACGAGCGGCGGGGTGACCTCCGACCATGAAGAAGCGTCCAACCAGAATCCGGGAACCATGATGATATCCATGCCGGTACCCTACGACGGGCCACCGACAGAATGAACCCTTGCGTTGGTCCCGCACGCCGGGACGCCAACAGCTCACACTGCCGCGGTCCGTCCCGATCGAAGGAGGGGCGCGAAGAACGCGGCGAGTTCCGCCGTCGCGGTCAAGGGCAACACGTTCGCCACGTACTGGTCCGGCCGCACCACCACCACGACGCCGCCGCGGTCGAGGCCGCGCAGCTCGAAGATGTCAGCCGAAGGATCGGTGCCGTAGACGTTCTCAAGGTACGTGAGCTTGAACGGTCCCACCTGCGGCTTGAATGCCTCCGGCACCGCCCCGATGTCGACGCTCGTGTGTTCCTGCTGGTAGATCACCTTCACGTCGAACCATGCGTCACGGTCGGCGCCCGACGGCGTTGCGGCCAGCGGCGAGTCCGGCGAGTTCGCGATCCACTCGGCAAAGTCGACGACCGGCGAGGTTCCCACTTTTGCCGTCCCGGCAGCTTCGCTTGCGTCCGCGAAGACGTAGATGCGCCACCGTCCGTCCGCCTTGGCCTGGTGACCGAGTTGCACCGGGTTGGTGTCGCAGACGCGCACTACCGGCGCGGACTTGAAGCGCTTGCCGATGGTGAATCCCGTGGCCAGGCCTTGGTGCGTGGGCTCGGCGATGAGCGGCGAGGGGGCGTAATGGGTCATGAAACCGGCAGGGAACTCTGCCGTGCTCACATAGAAGTTCTCGAGCTCAGTGGGATCCTCAAATTCCTCGGGCTTCTTCGCCATGAGCGTGGACCACTCTTTGTCGAAATCGATGAGGTTCTTGGCAACAACTTGGCGCTCGGCGGAGTATGTGGACAGCAAGCTCTCCGGGCTGCGGCCTTCGAGTACGTGCCCGAGCTTCCAGGCCAGGTTGAACCCGTCCTGCATGGAGACGTTCATGCCCTGGCCGGCCTTCGCGCTGTGGGTGTGGCAGGCATCGCCCGTAATGAAAACGCGTGGCGTGCGGGTGCCGCGCTCCTCCGGAAGGACGTCGTCGAACCTGTCCGTGAGGCGGTGGCCCACTTCGTACACGCTGTGCCAGGCGACGTTGCGCACATCGAGCGTGTAGGGGTGGAGGATGTCGTTGGCTTTGGCGATGATCTCCTCGATGGTGGTGTTGCGCACGGAGCGGTTGTCGTTCCGGTCCACCTCGCCGAGGTCGACGTACATGCGGAAAAGATGACCGCCTTCGCGCGGGATCAACAGGATGCTGCCACCGGTGCCGGACTGGATCGCGCACTTCGTGCGGATGTCGGGGAAGTCCGTGACGGCAAGGACGTCCATGACGCCCCACGCGTGGTTGGCCTGGTCGCCGGCGAGCGTGCAGCCGATCGACTCCCGCACCTTGCTCCGGGCGCCGTCCGCCCCCACGACGTACTTGGCCCGGACAACGCGCTCCTGGCCTTCGTTGGGTCCGGCGGTGTGGAGAAGGGTAACCGTGACGGGGTAGTCGCCCTCACCGCTGACCTCGAGGCCGCGGAATTCGTATCCGTAGTCGGGAGTCATGCGGGTAGGGGAGTTCGCCATGAATTCGGCGAAGTAGTCGAGCACGCGCGCCTGGTTGACGATGAGGTGCGGGAATTCGCTGATGTCTCCTGTCGGATCGTCGAGGGCGCGGGCGGTCCGGATGATTCGCGAGGGGTCCGCGGGGTCCGGCTTCCAGAACGCCATCTCGGTGATCCGGTACGCCTCGGCAATGATCCGCTCGGCGAATCCGAAGGCCTGGAAGGTCTCCACGCTTCGGGCCTGGATCCCGTCGGCCTGGCCGATCGCGAGCCGCCCGGGGCGGCGCTCCACGATACGGGTTGTGACGCCCGGGAACTGGGACAACTGCGCGGCGGCGAGCATGCCTGCCGGTCCGCTGCCCACGATGAGCACGTCGACCTCGTCGGGAAGTTCGGCGGGCCTGTCGATGCCGACGCCGGCGGCCGCTTGGACTCGGGGGTCACCGGACACATAACCGTGGTGGTGGAACTGCATGGGCTTTCCTCACTTCATCGTGTGGTTGTTCAATTATAGAACTGTGAATTCTTTATTTGAACCTTGAGTTTGGATTCACACTGTACGGCAGGCGTGGCGGGGGTTACAAGGTCGAGTGCGCCTAAAAAACAGGGGTTGACGTCCCGAAGCTCCGGGGCCATAGTTATCGTATACGATTTCGTACTCGATGAGGAGTGAAACTTGGAACAGGTCACCGACCACACCCTGGCCGCGGCCCGCAAGGTCATCGCGGTGCATATCAACTACCCCAGCCGGGCGGCCCAGCGCGGCCGTACGCCGGAGCAGCCGTCATACTTCCTGAAGCCACCGTCGTCCCTTGCTCTCAGCGGCTCGACAGTAGAACGTCCGGCAGGCTGTGAACTCCTCGGCTATGAGGGCGAGATCGCGCTTGTCATCGGCAAGGCTGCGCGCCGCGTCCGCATCGAGGACGCCTGGGACCACGTCGGGTGGGTCACGGCGAGCAACGACCTCGGCGTCTATGACCTGCGCTACGCGGACAAGGGCTCCAATCTCCGGTCCAAGGGCGGCGACGGCTTCACCCCGGTGGGCCCCGCGCTCATCCCGGCCGCCGACGTCGACCCTTCGGGACTGCGCATCCGCACGTGGCACAACGGCGAACTCGTCCAGGAGGACACCACCGAGGACCTGCTGTTTCCCTTCGCGCGCCTCGTTGCCGATCTTTCCCAGCTCCTCACGCTCGAAACCGGCGACATCATCCTGACCGGCACCCCGGCCGGCGCCTCCGTCGCCCAGCCCGGCGACGTCGTCGAGGTTGAAGTGACCGCCGGCGGGCTCAGCAGCGGCCGCCTGGCCACCACCGTGACGGAGGGTACGGCGCCGTTCGCGGACTTCGGTGCCCGGCCCAAGTCCGATGACACCCAGCGGGAGGAGGCATACGGTTCCCGTGAAGCGGCGGGCCTCGCCGTCGTCGTGCCTGTCCTGACCCCCGAGCTGAAGAAGAAGCTCGAAAGTGTCGCCACGGCCACCCTGTCCAGCCAGTTGCGCAAGCGCGGGCTGAACAACGTGAGCATCGACGGGTTGCAGGCCACGCGCCCGGACCGCCGCGTTGTCGGGCTCGCCCGGACGCTGCGTTATGTTCCCAACCGCGAGGACCTTTTCACGACCCACGGCGGCGGCTTCAACGCCCAGAAGCGGGCCATCGACTCCGTCAACGAAGGCGAGATCCTGGTCATGGAAGCCCGCGGCGAAAAGGGCACCGGGACGGTCGGGGACATCCTCGCACTACGTGCCCAGATGCGCGGCGCCGCGGCCATCATCACCGACGGCGGTGTCCGGGACTACTCCGCGGTGGCAGGACTGGACATGCCCACCTACTTCGCCAACCCGCACCCCGCCGTGCTGGGCCGGCGCCACATCCCGTGGGACACGGACATCACCATCGCTTGCGGCGGGGCCACTATCCAGCCCGGGGACATCATCGTGGCCGACTCGGACGGCATCCTGGTGATTCCGCCGGCGATCGCGGGGGAGCTCGTGGATGAGTGCATCGAGCAGGAGAAGGAAGAGGCCTTCATCTTCGAGATGGTCAAGCAGGGCAATAGCGTGGACGGTTTATACCCGATGAACGCGCAGTGGCGTGCCCGCTACGAACAGTGGGAAGGGGCCCAAGATGACTGAAACCGCCGTCGGGAGCAAGTCCGAGCAGGCCTATGCGGCCGTCAAGGCGCGGATCGTCGAAGGCACCTATTCGCCGGGTTACCGGCTGGTGCTGGCCAAGATCGCCGAGGACCTGGGCGTGAGCGTGGTCCCTGTCCGGGAGGCGATCCGCCGCCTGGAGGCCGAAGGGCTCGTGAAGTTCGAGCGCAACGTCGGCGCCACGGTCTCGGGGATCGATCCGACCGAGTACCTGTACACGATGCAGACTTTGAGCATCATCGAAGGAGCCGCGACGGCGTTGTCCGCACCGCTGATCGATTCCGTGGCGATTGCCCGGGCCCGTGCCGTGAATGGGGAGATGCGCGACTGCCTGGAGCATTTCGATCCGGTCCGCTTCACGGCGCTGAACCAGGATTTCCACAGCGTGCTCTTCGAACACTGCCCCAATCCGCACATCCTTGACCTCGTCCACCGGGGCTGGAACCGCCTCGCCTCGATCAGGGCCTCGACGTTCCGCTTCGTCCCCGGCCGCGCACAGGAATCCGTGAAAGAGCACGAGGCGCTGCTGCAGCTGATCGAAAGCAACGCCGACGCGGACACCATCGAACAAGCCGCCCGCCGGCACCGCAGCGCCACCCTCGACGCGTACCTCGCACAAAGCAACGCGGGGTCACTTAGCGCCCATTAGACGGCTCAACATGGGCCGTAAGTGACCCCGCGTTGCAATAGCAAAGGAGAAAACAATGACGTTCACTGCACCAGAAACCACCTCCCATTACGTCCCGGAGGACCTTCCGGCCCACATCCAGCACTTCATCAACGGCCGGTTCGTTGACTCGGTGGGCGGGAAGACCTTCGACGTACTGGACCCGGTATCAAACACCAACTACGCCACCGCCGCGGCCGGGCAGAAGGAAGACATCGACCTTGCCGTCGCCGCCGCCCGCGAAGCGTTCGTGAACGGCCCGTGGCCGAAGATGAAGCCGCGCGAACGTGCCCGCGTCCTGAACAAGATCGCCGACGCCGTTGAAGCCCAGGAAGAACGCCTCGCCGAGCTCGAAACCTTCGACACCGGCCTGCCGATCACCCAGGCCAAAGGCCAGGCGCTGCGTGCGGCGGAGAACTTCCGCTTCTTCGCGGACCTGATCGTGGCCCAGTTCGACGACGCCATGAAGGTCCCGGGCTCCCAGATCAACTACGTGAACCGTAAGCCGATCGGCGTCGCGGGCCTGATCACGCCGTGGAACACCCCGTTCATGCTCGAGTCCTGGAAGCTTGCCCCGGCCTTGGCCACCGGCAACACCGTGGTGCTCAAGCCGGCCGAGTTCACCCCGCTCTCTGCCTCGCTCTGGGCACAGATCTTCAAGGACGCAGGCCTGCCCGACGGCGTGTTCAACCTGGTCAACGGCCTCGGCGAAGAAGCCGGCGACGCGTTGGTCAAGCACCCGGACGTTCCCCTGATCTCCTTCACCGGGGAGACCACCACCGGCCAGACGATCTTCCGCAACGCCGCAGCCAACCTCAAGGGCCTGTCCATGGAGCTCGGCGGGAAGTCCCCGTGCGTCGTGTTCGCCGACGCCGACCTCGACGCCGCGATCGACTCGGCACTGTTCGGGGTCTTCTCCCTCAACGGAGAACGCTGCACCGCCGGCTCGCGGATCCTGGTAGAGCGCGCCATCTATGACGAGTTCTGCGAAAAGTACGCCGCCCGCGCGAAGAACATCGTCGTCGGCGACCCGCACGACCCCAAGACCCAGGTCGGCGCCCTCGTCCACCCCGAGCACTACGAAAAAGTCGCCTCCTACGTGGAAATCGGCAAGACCGAAGGCCGGCTGCTCGCCGGCGGCGGTCGCCCGGAAAACTTGCCCGCAGGGCTCAACAACAGCAACTACATCGCACCGACGGTGTTCGCCGACGTCGCGCCCGACGCGCGGATCTTCCAGGAGGAAATCTTCGGTCCCGTCGTCGCGATCACCCCGTTCGAGAACGACGACGAAGCCCTCGCCCTCGCGAACAACACCAAATACGGTCTGGCGGCCTACATCTGGACCCAGAACCTGACCCGCGCCCACAACTTCGCGCAGAACGTCGAAGCCGGCATGGTGTGGCTGAACAGCCACAACGTCCGGGACCTGCGCACCCCCTTCGGCGGCGTCAAAGCCTCCGGCCTGGGACACGAGGGCGGCTACCGCTCCATCGATTTCTACACCGACCAGCAAGCCGTCCACATCACCCTCGGCGCTGTTCATACTCCCAAGTTCGGCGCCTAAGCACCGGGCAGCCCAACCCGCCCCGCCCAGCCCAACTAACTCGCACTTGTTGTCGTTATGAGGCTCCAAAACGACACTTACTGCGAGTCAGTTGGGTGGCACTTTCAACACGGACACCCCTTTCAAAGAAGAGAGAACCCCATGACCAACTTCGTCCCCACCCCCACCGTCCCGGCCCCGGATATCGTCCGCTGCGCCTACCTCGAACTTGTCGTCACCGACCTCGCCAAGTCCCGCGAGTTCTACGTGGACCTGCTCGGCCTGCACGTGACCGAGGAAGACGAGGACACCATCTACCTGCGCTCCTTCGAGGAGTTCATCCACCACAACCTGGTCCTGCGCAAGGGACCGGTCGCCGCGGCCGCGGCGTTCGCGTACCGGGTGAAGTCCCCCGCCGAAGTCGACGCCGCCGAGGCCTACTACCGCGAGCTCGGCTGCCGGGTGGAGCGCCGCAAGGACGGCTTCACCAAGGGCGTCGGCGACTCCGTCCGCGTCGAGGACCCGCTGGGCTTCCCCTACGAATTCTTCTACGACGTCGAACACGTCGAACGCCTCACCCAGCGCTACGACCTCTACTCCGCCGGCGAACTGGTCCGCCTGGACCACTTCAACCAGGTCACCCCCGACGTCCCCCGGGGCCGGAAATACCTCGAGGACCTCGGCTTCCGCGTCTCGGAAGACATCAAGGACTCCGACGGCGTCACGTACGCCGCGTGGATGCACCGCAAGCAGACCGTGCACGACACCGCCCTGACCGGCGGCAACGGGCCCCGCCTGCACCACATCGCCTTCTCCACCCACGAGAAGCACAACATCATCCAGATCTGCGACAAGATGGGCGCCCTGCGCATCAGTGACCGGATCGAACGCGGCCCCGGCCGGCACGGCGTCTCCAACGCGTTCTACCTGTACATCCTGGACCCCGACGGGCACCGCATCGAGATCTACACCCAGGACTACTACACCGGGGACCCGGACAACCCCACCGTCACCTGGGACGTCCACGACAACCAGCGCCGCGACTGGTGGGGCAACCCCGTCGTCCCGTCCTGGTACACCGAGGCCTCCCTCGTCCTGGACTTGGACGGCAACCCCCAGCCCGTGATCATCCGCGAGGAAAAGAGCGAAATGGCCGTCACCGTCGGCGCCGACGGCTTCTCCTACACCCGCCAGCCCGACGGCGGCCCCGCAGGAGAAAAGATGGGTTTCAAGGTCGGCTCGCAGCTCTAGGCCCGCAGCCCTCAACGTATGCTGACCGCAGGATGGCCGAATGGAGTGTGGAGATGCTTGACCCGAAGACGATAGAAACCATTGCGGACGAACTGCTGGAAGCAGGCCGGTCCCGGACCCCGGTTCCACGCCTGACTGCCCGCTACCCCGGGATGACGGTGGAGGATTCCTACGCCGTCCAGCAATTGTGGCGCCGCCGCAACGAGGACGCCGGGCGCACGCTCGTGGGCCGCAAGATCGGGCTGACGTCCAAGGCCATGCAGGCTGCCACGGGCATCACCGAACCGGACTATGGCGCGATTTTCGATGACATGGTCCTGGACACCGGATGCTCCGTGCCGTGGGACCAGTACACCCACCCAAGGGTGGAGGTGGAACTGGCGTTCGTGCTCAAGAAGGATCTCTCCGGACCCGGTTGCACGATCTTCGACGTCCTGAACGCCACCGACTACGTGGTTCCGGCCCTTGAGATCTTGGATTCCCGGATCGAGATGGAGGGCCGGACCATCGTGGACACCATTTCGGACAACGCGGCGATGGGAGCCATGGTGGTGGGCGGGCGCCCGGTGCGCCCGGACGCCGTCGACCTCCGTTGGGTATCGGCGATCCTGTACAAAAACCAGACCGTGGAGGAGACCGGCGTCGCTGCCGGCGTCCTGGACCACCCGGCGAACGGCGTGCACTGGCTCGTTAACAAGATCGCCCCGCACGGTGACGGGCTGAAAGCCGGGGAGATCATCCTCGCCGGCTCCTTCACCCGACCGCTCTGGGTGTACAAAGGCGATACCGTCCACGCCGACTACGGACCCTTGGGAGTTGTCACATGCCGGTTCGAGTAGAACCAGACCGCACGTTCCGCGAAGCCTTGGCCATCGCGGACAGGCCCCTGGCCGGGATGTGGGTGTGCTCCGGCAGCCCGCTGATCGCCGAACTGTGCGCCGGGGCGGGTCTGGACTGGCTCCTGATCGACGCCGAACACAGCCCCAACGGCCTCGAATCCATCCTCGCCCAGCTCCAGGCCGTCCGCGGCTACCCCGTCCAGGCCGTGGTCCGACCGCCGGTCAACGACACCGTGCTCCTCAAGCAATACCTGGACCTGGGCGTGCAGGACCTGCTGATCCCCATGGTCAACTCCGCCGCGGAAGCCAAGGCCGCCGTCGCTGCGGTACGCTACCCGCCGCACGGCGTGCGGGGCGTAGGATCGGCCCTGGCCCGCGCCTCGCGCTGGAACCGCATCCCGGACTACCTCGCCCGGGCCTCGGAGACGGTCAGCGTCACGGTCCAGATCGAAACCGAGGCCGCCGTCGCCGCCGTGGAGGAGATCCTGGCGGTCGACGGCGTCGACGCCATCTTCCTCGGCCCCTCCGACCTCGCCGCGTCCATGGGCCTGCTCGGCGAGCAGGAACACCCCAAGGTGCGCGCCGCCGTCGAACACTGCCTCGCCGCGGCGAAGACCGCGGGCAAACCGGCCGGCGTCAACGCCTTCAACGAAGCCACAGCGCGTGCGTATCTGGACGCCGGGGCGAAGTTCGTGCTGGTCGGGGCGGATGTCGCACTCCTGGCGCGCGGCACGGAAGCCCTCGCGGACAAGTTCATTCCAACAGCCCCCGACGGCGGAACCCCCTTTGGCGGGACAGGTGACACGCCGTCGAGCTACTGAACTAGGTAGGTAGTCGGTACTCTTTCGGAGGTCCTTGGACGGAGCTACATTGGATATCCCGAGGCCACTCGGGGGCGGTCGAGGAGGGGGTCGACCGCAATTTCAATGGAGCATGCCGTGGTCCCGCAACCAGATCTCAATCCTCAACAAGCCGCAGCCATCGCCGAATCGCCGGCTGCAAGGCATCCAGGCCCCGTGGAGTACGATCTGCGGGCTGTTTACGTCCCGCAGTCCGGGCTGTTCCTGGATGACGAGGGGCGCGAATTCTTCGTAACCGCCGTGGAATTCTGGGAGCACGCGACGGTAGTCAGTCTGTGCTGGAAACGCAGGCCCATGGCAGGGCAGGGAAGTCCGCCCTTGGTTGCGACGGATGAGCATGACCGGGTGCTGGGCGTGAAGCGCATCTGGAACGTTGGCGCGCGGTCGATCCAACATTTTGAACCGATCTCTACGTCCGCCCGCGCATTGACGGTTCTCATCGCAAGGAAAACGGGAACACAGGAACTGTTTAGCTGCAGGACGCCCGCGGCCAAGAAAGAGCCAACGAAGTGAGCACTCCCAACTGACTCGCAGTTGTTGTCGTTTTGACGCCTCATAACGACAACAACTGTTAGTCAGTTGGGTTAGAGGCACCGTCTGGGCTGGCCCGCGGAGGCTAGGCGGAGCGTGCGGTCCCCCGCGTTGACCGGCGGATATGCTCGGGTGTGAGGCCGGTCAGCGAGGCAAGTTCAAGGTCATCGCAAGCTTGGGTGCGGAGCGCAGTGACAATCAACGCTTCCCGCTGATTAACGATCTGGTCGCGGTGCCTTTCGGCTGTTTTGAGTTGCTCGCTTTTCGCCCTCAGGCCATCCACATGTGCGCCTCGCGGAAGCCCACTCGGGTGAAGGTCGTCATAAGCCAAACCGATAGACCGGACGGCACGCATGTTCTCCCCGGTCACCGCGGAAATTGTGGCCAGGGTGAGCCCGTCTTCAAGGGCCTGGGCGATCATCTCGTTGCGGGCAGCGGTCAATGTCCGGATGGCGCTCGAAGCGTGGGACAGGAGTTGCCTGTGCGCCGCGAGGGCGTGCGTGAGCTTGGCACGCTCCCCTTTGGCCACGGTTTGGGGCCGGGCCGGAGCCTTGGCCCGGTAGGTGTACCTGTCGGTGGCTGACAGGCCCCCAAGGGAGCCGGATTGGGCTGGCAATGGATCCCTTTCTGACTCTTCGCGAACTTCTGATCTATGAAATCTAGGCGGCGTTCGCAGAGCTGCGGAAATACCAATACCGCGTGAACCCATAAGGAAAGTGCATAGAAGATTCCTATATAGCTTGGAAATGTCCCCAAACGAAGCCGGAGCTCCCAAATGGAGCAGGCGGTCATAAGGGTCTCTTATTGATCCACGCACATTAGGTCTTATCCACGGCGCCCGGCAGTGCCTAGTCTCGAAATTGGGGATTCGACACCCGAATCCTGAGTTTCACGATTCTGGAGAAGACAATGTCCGAGTACCTGCCGGCGTCGAGGGTCACACGCATCAAGTCCTCAGCGAGCGTTGCGGCCGCCGCCCGCGTCCGTGAACTACGAGCCGAAGGCATTCCGATCATCGACCTGACCGTCGGCGAGCCGGACTTCGACACCCCCGACCACATCAAGGCGGCCGCTATCGAAGCGATCAACGCCGGCCAGACCAAATACACCTCGGTGACGGGAACGCCCGAGCTGCAGACCGCCATCCTCCGCCGGATTGAAAGCCACACCGGCATGCACTACGAAGCGAACCAGTTGACCATCGGCGGCGGAGCCAAGCAAGTCATCTACGTCGCGCTCATGGCCTCGCTCAACGAGGGCGACGAGGTCATCGTCCCCGCACCGTACTGGGTCTCCTACCCGGACATGGTCCTCGCCAACGACGGCACGCCCGTGATCGTCGCTTGCGGCGAAGACACAGGCTTCAAGCTCACACCGGCCGCCCTCCGCGAAGCCATCACGCCCCAGACCAAATGGCTCATCCTCAACGCTCCGTCCAACCCGACGGGGGCCGTGTACTCCCGCGAAGAATTGCAGGCGCTGGGTGCCGTCCTTGAGGAATTCCCGCACGTCTTCACCCTCACCGACGAGATCTACGACGAAATCCACTTCGGCGACGGCCGGGTGACGAGCCTTGTCACGGCGGTTCCGTCCCTGCGCAGCCGCATCCTGCTGGTCAACGGCGTCTCCAAGGCCTACGCCATGACCGGTTGGCGCCTTGGCTACGGCGTGGGCCCGGCGCCTTTGATCGCAGCCATGAACAAGCTGCAGTCCCAGACGTCCTCCTGCCCGTCGTCGGTCAGCCAGGCAGCTGCGGCTGCCGCCCTGAACGGCGATCAGTCGTTCGTCCGGGACAGCGTGGAGGTGTACCGCAAGCGCCGTGACGTGGCCGTCGAAGGCCTCAACTTCATTGACGGACTGTCCGTCGCCCCGGCCGAGGGCGCCTTCTACGCCTACGTGAACTGCAGCGGCGTCATCGGCAAGACCGCTCCGGACGGCACCCTCATCGAAACCGACCAGGACTTCACGCTGTACCTCCTCAACGCGGCCGCTGTTGCCGTCATCCAGGGCTCGGCCTATGGCCTTGGCCCCTACTTCCGGATCTCCTTCGCCACGTCGCTGGAGACCATCAACGCCGGCGTGGACTCGATCCGCAAGGCAGTCAGCGCCCTCAACTAAGCCCACGGGCACCCCTAGCAGCCAGCCAAGAGAAAGATTCAGAAAATGATCCACGTCAAGACCAAGTTCCAGAGGCCGGACGCCGACGTCGTCAGCCGCCTCGCGGCGTTCTCCTCCGCGACCATCCACGAAGCCCAGGGCCGCCGCGGCGCCCTGAGCTCCAAGATCAAGCCTATCGATCGTTCGATGTCGTTCTGCGGCCCGGCCGTGACCGTGGCGTGCGCCCCGCAGGACAACCTCATGCTGCAGGTCGCCATCCACTACGCCCAAGCCGGCGACGTGGTCCTGGTCGGTGCGCAGGAATTCTCCGACGCCGGAACCTTCGGCGACGTCCTGGGCAACGCCATGAAAGCCAAGGGCATCGCGGCCATGGTGACGGACTCCGGTGTGCGCGACACCCAGGACCTCATCGAACTGGGTCTTCCGGTCTTCTCGGGCAGCGTCTGCATCAAGGGCACGGTCAAGGAAACCCTTGGGCCGATCAACCACCCGCTCGTCTTCGGCGATGAGATCATCTACCCCGGCGACATCCTCCGCGGTGACGCTGACGGCGTCGTGGTGGTCCGCCGTGAAGAAGCTGAAGAGGTCATTGCGCTCTCCCAGGCCCGGGACGACGCCGAACGCGAGCTCATCAAGGCCTACCACGCCGGCGGCACCACCATCGAGTTGTGCGGACTGACGGAAAAGCTGAAGGCCAAGGGACTCCTGGTCGAAGACTGAACCTGTTGCTGAGGGCCGGTCACCGAATGCGGTGACCGGCCCTTTGTGCGCCCGAGAACTCGTGCCCGTTTCCGGGCACGCAGAAGGCGCCTTGCCAGTGGCAGGGCGCCTTGAGTGGTGCGGTGGGATTGAGGAAGCCGACGACGGCGGGTTGCCCCCCAGCCGCTTCAGTCCAGCCCGGGGTGTCCTGACCGCGCGTCGACCAGGTACCACTCGATACTGTGTCCAGCGTGCGCCGGCATGAGGCTTCCTTCGAACACGAAGAGAGGTTCGCCCAGGCCGCCCAAAGGACGCCAGAAACCATTCCTCGGGCAGTGGAATCCGGTTCGCGCACTGATCGATCCACGAGTCGGATTCGAAATCCACTGGGTCTGGCTGATCTTTTTCACCGCTGTTCCTTTGATTGGGTTCACGGAATCCGCGAGCCGCTTTCGAATTACTTGCTAATTCGATAATAGGAAATAAAAATGCCGGTGAATAAGACCAAAGATGTCTGTCCGAATAAGGCAATGTTATGGATGGATCACGCTTCGGCTGGATCGGCCGCGTACTTGCTGATCAATTGTTGCTGGAGCATCTCCTTGACCAGGATGAGCACCGCGGAGGCGGCCTCGGACAGCGGCTCGTGGTCGGGGGTGCACAGGGCAATCTTGCTCTGCAGTGCCGGTTCGACGATCCGCAACACCTTGAAGTTCTCATCAGGGAAGAGCGCATCAGCGGCCGATTTCGGCAGCACGGTGGCGCCGAGGTTTGCGCGGATGAGTCGAACGAGTGACGGAACCGATTCCACTTCCCCTACAAGGCGCAGGGCCAACCCGTGGTCAGCCAGTCCCTTCTCGATGATCTGGCGCAGGGTGTGGTTTTTTTCGGGGAGGAATAGCCCAAGGCTGCTGGCTTCTTCGAGCGTGACCGTTGTTCGACCCTGGGCCACATCGGCGTCCTCATGGGTCACCAAGTGCAGGTCTTCCACGATCATGGTGGTGAACTGCACTCCGCGGATCTTCCCTGGCTCGTAGATCAGGGCCATGTCCAGGCGGCCGTTCTTGATTGCCTCGCTCAGCACGCCGCCGAAGATCTCCGTCAGGTGCACCACAATGTCCGGGTATCGCCTGCCGACCTCGCGGATGATCTGCGGCGTCAGGCTGGAAGCCATGCTGTACGGTGCGATGGCGATGGATACCCTGCCCGACGGCGCGGCCCCGGACGCCGCTACGTCCAGCCGGGCTTGTTCCACGAGCCGCAGGATGGTCTGGGCGTGGCGATAGAGGGTGTGTCCCGCGGCGGTCGGCTCGACTCCTTGCTTGCTGCGGATCAGCAGGCGCTGCTTCAAATCGGTCTCCAGCGCCGACACCTGCTGGCTGAGGGCAGGCTGGGCGACGTGGAGCGCTGCGGCGGCCTTGGTGATGCTCCCCGAATCGACGATCTTTACAAAATATGAGAGCTTCCGCGTATCCATGGGTCTGCCTTCCTCCAAGTCCTCATTGGGGCCTGGATGCCATAAGGAAATTCTATGTAGGGACACACAATCCGTCTTTGTGTGACCTGTCTCTCAGCGACTAATTTGAGATCCACATCCCCATGGTGGCGTTTCCCAACCATTTACTGACAGTTCGTTGACTCCCATCAACCAATTGTCCCGATACCCAAATATACCCCGCCACCAGCTTGTGTGCCGTAGGTCATAACCGGGAGCTATCCCGTGATAGCGAATAGGTCTTTGTGCCCGAACTTCTCTGGTGCGAGACTTCTATCACCAAAGAATTACCGACAGTTCGCCGGATTGAAGAATTTTAGCTAAACAGTTTCAATCGAAAAGGCGGCTGAGTTTACCGGATATTCCTGCCGTTCGTATGGAATATCCCGACCCTAATGCAGAACCGCGGAAAGAGAACCACGTGAACCCGATAATTGATCTTGTAGCGGATCTTGGAGAGGGATTCGGTGCCTACACCATAGGCAGCGACACCGATCTTCTGGAGATCGTTTCAAGCGCCAATATCGCTTGCGGGTTCCACTCGGGCGATCCCGACATCATGGACGCCACCGTCGCCGAATGCGTTCGCCGCGGGGTCGGTATTGGAGCCCACCCGAGCTTCCCGGACCTGCGTGGTTTCGGCCGCCGGGACATGGGCCTGACTGCCAACGAGGTGCGCGCCGATGTCCTGTACCAGCTGGGGGCCCTTAACGGTTTCGCAGCCTTCCACGGAACCAAAGTGACCCACATTGCGCCGCACGGCCGGCTGGGAAATCTCGTCGCCGTCCGTGCGGACTACGCTGCGGCCGTGGCAGAGGCCGCCGCCCGCGTGGACAACGAACTCATCGTGGTCGCACAGGAGGGCGAGTTGGCCTACGCGGCACGTTCGGCCGGTTTGGACGTGGCCATTGTGGGCATCGTCGACCGTGCCTACCAGGAGGATGGGACGCTGGTCCCGCGCAGCCAGCCGGGCGCCGTACTGCACGATCCCTCGGCCATTGTCGAGCGAACCGTCCGCATGGTGTGCGAGGGCAAGATCCGCTGCGCCAACGGCACTGACATTGACATCTCCACGGACACCGTCCTGCTTCACGGGGACAACCCTGGCGCCGTCGAACTCGCCCGGCTCATCCGCTCGGAGCTCATCTTGGCTGGCGTTCGCATCGCCCCGTTGGCAGAGGTCATGGATGCCAAGAGGAAGGCGGCCTGACATGTCCGTTCTCACTGCGGTTCCCACCGAGATCTACGAATCCGGAGACTCCGCATTGCGCGTTGTCGCACTTGCTGAAGCAAGCGAGGACAACTGGCTCACGGTCCACCGTCTTGCTGACTGGCTGGAGAGCTGTGGCGCCGAGGGCCTTCATGGCGCGGTCCCCACCTACGATTCCGTGCTGGTGGAATTCGACCCCGTCCTGGTGTCTGCCCGCCAGGTGCGCGCATTCGTCAAGCTGGGACTCCTCGAAATGGGCCGTTCCGCAGGCGCAGCAGCAGCACCCCTTGAGTTTGATGTCCCAGTGGTCTACGGCGGCGAATACGGTCCCGACCTGGAGAAAGTAGCCGAATACCAAGGCATCTCCGCCGAGGAAGTCATCCGCGTGCACACCGAGAAGACCTATACCGTCCGCTGCTTGGGTGCACCTGCCGGCTCGCCCATGATGGACGGTCCCGCGTTCCCCAAGCCGGTGCCGCGCCTCAAGGATCCCCGGCTCAGCGTTCCGGCGGGGGCAGTGGCAGTGGCCGGACGCCAAGCCGTCATCGCTCCCGCATCCGCGCCGGGTGGATGGTGCGTCATCGGTCAGACCCCTTTGACCGTCCTGAACATTCGTCGTGAACCACTGGTCCCTTACAAGCCAGGAGACATTCTCCGGTTCCATCGCATCGAGGCCGGAGAGTTCGACTCTTACGTCGGCAAGGAATTGGAACCAAGGCCATGAACGGGCACATCCTCATCCAGCAACCGGGCAACTCCGTGGTCACAGACCTTGGCCGTCTCCGCGGACCGCGCTTTGGACTGCCGGTCAACGGCGCCCTGGACCAGTATTCTGCCCGGGCCGCCAATATCCTGGCCGGCAACCTCGACAACGATCCCTTGGTGGAGATCACGGCACTCGACTTCAGGATAAAGGCGCAGTCCGACATCCTGATCGCAGTCACGGGAGCACCCCTGACACTCACCGTCGGAGGGCGTCCATGCAGCCAGTGGGAACCGGTTTCGGTCCGTGCGGGCGAGACGATTGCCATCCGGGGAATCAACCGGGGCCTCCGTGCCTACCTGGCCATCCACGGCTCCGTGGAGGCGCCGACGCTGCTGGGTAGTTGTGCTCCGGACACCGTTGTGGGCTTCGGCCTGCAGCTCAAGGAAGGAACCACGCTCCTCACCCGCCGCAGCGTGGGCCCTGTTCGCCAACCGTACTTCGACCTTCCGCTCTTCCGGCTTGGTCTTGAACGGCCGGACATGGGGCAGGAATTGATGGTCAATGTGACCGACGGTCCGGATGTCGCCGAGTTTGGCGATTCCGCCGAGTTGCTCTTCACTTCGGAATACGCCGTGAGTGGCCGGAGCAACCACATCGGCTTGAGGCTCGGCGGCGAGCTGCCGGAAAGAACCTCAAACGGTGAAGTGCTTTCACGCGGGGTCCCGGTGGGCGCCGTCGAAGTTCCCTCACGTGAAGAACTGCTGGTACTGCATCGGGGCCGCGGCGTTACCGCCGGATATCCAGTCCTCGCCGTCGTCACCAGTATTGGCCTGGATGTCCTTGCCCAAGCCCGCCCGGGCGACAAGGTCCGCTTCAGGAAATCGACGGTGGCAGAGGCAACCTCCGCCCATCGGCGCTCGCGGGCGCAACTTGAAACCCTCCGCGAATCCGTCAACACAGTCTTCGGACTCCTTGGCATTGGATGCCGACCCCAGTGGCAGGACTTACCAGTTGCAGTATGCAGCTAACGGCCTGTCGCCAATACCAGTAGCGGTTGCTACGCTCAACATCAAGAAGGAAATGTCATGACCGCAAACACCAACGCTGCGCAAGTGCAGCATGAACGGCTCACGGGCCGTCAAACGCGCAAGGTTGTCACCGCAGGCTGCGTTGGCATCTTCGTGGAACTCTATGACAACGGCATCTTCGCCTTTATGGCCGGAACGCTTGCCTTGGTGTTCCTTGCCCCGGGCAACCCGGACAACGCTCTGTTGTTCGTGTTCGCCGGCTACGCAGTGTCGTTCTTCGTCCGGCCCCTCGGCGCAGTTGTTTGTGGCTACTTGGGTGACCGGATAGGCAGGCAAAAACTACTGGTCTTCGTCATTCTGCTGATCAGCGTTGCCACTGCTGGTATCGGAATCCTGCCCACCTACGCGGCTATCGGCATCGCGGCGCCCATCCTGCTCGTCCTCCTGCGGCTCCTGCAGGGCTTCTCGGTTGGCGGCGAGGCCGCCGGCGCCATGACCTTCCTCGCTGAACACGCCCCCGAAGGCAAGCGCGGCATCATCACCTCCTACGCACAGATCGCTTCGTTCGCAGCACTGCTCACCGGCACCCTCGTGGCGTTCTCCATGTCTCCGTGGCTCACCCAGGCAGCCATCGACGGCGGTGGCTTCGGTTCCTTCGCATGGCGCATTCCTTTCCTGGTCGCCATTCCCATGGGCGTCATCGGTTGGTACATCCGAAAGGCCATCGCGGACACCCCCAACTTCACAAAGCTCAAGGAAGAGGGCGGCCTTTCCAAGAACCCGCTCAAGGAAGCCTTCCAGTCCGCTGAGCACCGCCGGGCCATGGTTCTGGCCCTCTTCATCCCGCTCATGAACGGTTCCGGCTACTACGTCCTGTTCTCCTACATGCCTACGTTCCTCAAGGGCAAGCAGCTCAACTTCACCATCGGCGAGGCACTGTTCATCACCGCTTGCAGCCTGGTTGTCATCTGCATCGCCATTCCTTTCATGGGTGCCCTGTCCGACCGCATCGGCCGCAAGAAGGTCATCGCCGGCTCCGCCATCGCCATGACCATCCTGGGTATCCCGTCCTACGCCCTCATCGCAACGGGAAACATGGGCTTGGCTATCCTTGGCGCCTCGATCATGGCCATCGTCTTCGCCGGCCACACGGCCGTCATCCACATCCTGATCGTTGAGCTCTTCCCCACCCGGGTTCGGTACTCCGCTTACGGCCTCGGCTACAACATCTCCTCCGCGCTCTTCGGCGGAACGGCCCCGTTGTTGATGACCTGGCTCATCAGCAGCACCGGCAACATCTACATGCCCGCCTTCTACGCAGTCATCACGGCACTTGGCACGCTTGCAGCCGTGAGCACGGTCAAGGACCGGGCCCACGAACCCCTGCGCGACGCTTAAGCGCCGCTGACCTCCGGCACACTTCGTGCCTTCCATTTCCACTCTTTGGAGAACCGATGTCTTTTTCCGACTACAACACCGCCCTCGTCACCGGAGCGTCAACCGGTATGGGTGCCGCGATCACGGAGCGACTGGCCAAAAGAGGCCTGACCGTTCACGCCGTGGCCCGCAACGAGGAACGCCTCAGCGAACTGGCCGATCGTACGGGTGCCATCCCGCACGTAGTTGACCTGACCGACACAGCGGCGCTGACCGCCGTCGTGAGCGAACTGAAGGTCGACGTCCTGGTCAACTGTGCCGGAGTTTCCCGGCCCGGCAACCTCCTGGACTCGTCCGAGCAGGACATCGACGAGCTCATCGACGTCAACCTTCGCGGCCTGCTTCAGCTCACGCGGCTGGTCCTGCCGGGCATGGTGGAGCGCGACCTCGGCCACATCATCAACATCAGCTCTATCGCAGGCGTGTACAACTTCTACGGCCACACGGTGTACCACGCCACCAAGGCAGCAGTGCACCAGATCTCCCGCCAGCTCAGGAATGACACGGTTGGCAAGCGCATCCGCGTAACGGAGATCTGCCCGGGCCGGGTGGAAACCGAGATCTTCGGCCGGAACATGGGCGGCACGCCTGAGGCCATGGAAGAAGCGTGGAAGACCTACTACGAAGGCTACGAGTCGCTGACCACTGATGACATCGTCAACGCCCTTGACTACGCCATCGAAACCCCACGCCACGTCAATGTGGGCATGCTGGAACTCATGCCGACGTTCCAGGTCCCCGGAGGCCTCACCTTCGACAGGCGCTGATCGCAGCAAGCTGGCGGCCGCGAAGTTCGCGGCCGCCAGCACCCGTTTCCGGGGGAAGGGTTTTGGACGGGCCCGCCAGTTAAGGCGGGCCCGACGCTTGCGGAGGGCCCGACGTCGGGCGCTCAGTCCTCGTGGAGTGCTTGCGTCAGGTGGTGCGTGGGGATGCGGTCACGGTCATAGGTGATTTCCGTGTAGCCGTGCGGTTCCGGCCGGCCGTCGTGCCCGAGATTGACGAACACGATTTCCTCGATGGTCAGGATGCTGTCGCGGGTGATCATGTTGCGCACCTCCGCGCGCATGGTCAGTGACGTCCGGCCGAAGCGGACTGCGGTCAGGCCCATCTCCACCAGATCGCCCTGGACGGCCGAGCTCACAAAGTTGATTTCGGAGATGTACTTGGTGACGGCGCGGCCGTTGCCAAGTTGGAGGATTGCGTAGATTGCCGCTTCCTCGTCGATCCATTTCAGCAGGCTTCCACCGAACAGCGTGCCGTTGGCGTTGAGGTCCTCCGGACGAATCCACTTGCGGGTCCGGAACGTGATGTCAGCCTTTTCCATAATGCGAGATTAGCCGAGGCTGGGCGCCTGCGTCTCCTGCGGCGTGCCATGCTCGGCGCGACTCCGTAACATGGATACGGTGCACCCGGTTCAGGGCACAACACGACACGCCGATTCGCGCACCATGCGGCACACCGGGGAACGCGCTGGAGGAACACCATGAAGATCGACAAAACCCACCGTAGCGCCGGGATGGGCGCCCGGCCTTCCGATATGGACCACTGACCATGCCACCCTTGAGCGCAGTGTTAGGCGCCTGGTCAATGAACTGGCCCGCCCTGATCATCCTAATTGCCGCGGTCGCCCTGTATTCAAGGGGCCTGATTGCCGCCAAGGGCCGGGATATCCGCTGGCCCTTGTGGAACTCGTTTGCCTTCTTCGTCCTTGGGCTTGGCAGTTTCGCGGCCCTGAGCTTTGGATTCCCGGGAACCTACAGCCACGATCTGCGGTGGGCATTCACCCTCAAAGTGACGTCCTACCTGTTTGTGGTCCCGCTGTTGATTGGCTTGGGCAAGCCGCTAACCCTTGCACGGCAGACCCTTGGCCCCGTGGGCGCCGCGAGGGTGGAAGCAGTCCTCGGGCACCGGCTCGTTCGCATGCTCAGCAACACGCTCGTGGCGGCACTTCTCGGACTCGCCATGTTCACACTGTTCCTGACCCCGTTCTTCTACGTACTCCGGACCAGTCCGGCCTCCGACGTCATCCTGACCTTGCTGGTGCCCGTCATGGGACTCCTCATGACCGTACCGATCATGGAAGACGGCGCAGGGCGCACCTCATCGCTCATCGTCGTCGAGTTCATCTTTGTATTTATCGAGTTGCTCGCCGATGCGGTGCCTGGGGTCCTGATGCGGCTCAGCCCGGGAATTCTCGACGGTGCCACGTCAGTCTTGGGCAATCAGCCAAGCTGGTTCCCCTCGCCGCTACGGGATCAGCAACTTGCGGGAGACCTGATGTGGTTCCTCGCGGAGATAGTAGATCTTCCCCTCATCATCCTGATGTTCGTCCGGTTCTCCCGGAGCGACAAGCACGAGGCCAAGAGCTTCGACGACTTGAGTGACGAAGAAATCGAAGCCCTGAACCGGGCACATCTGGGGCAGGGCGGACGCAGCCTGGAGTGATCCGGCTGGCGGCAGGTCTGGATTCGGAGGGTGGCCGGTGCTGCAGCCCGTCCTTAGGCCATCGCCGTGTGCGAGGCGCTGTGAGAATCGATCGGCTTGGCGTAGCACTGCGAGTGGCTGACACCAATGTAGGGGCCGAAGTTGGGCACTGCGGCGAAGCCGGCGCTCTCGTAGAAGCTGCGGCCGTCCGATTGGGCCGACCCCGCCTCCGCTGTGATCATGCTGAAACCGTGGGCATGCGCCTGCGCTTCGAGCGCGGCAAGGATGGAGCCGGCCACTCCTGAGCCCCTGGCGTACGGGACGACGTAAAGCCGCTTGATTTCCGCGGTTTCGGCGTCCAGAATCCTTAGCCCTCCGCAACCCAGGGGCTGGCCCGAGCACTTTTCGTAGGCAACGACGAAAACGGCAGTATCAGCTTCCGATGGCGCGGGTCCGGGCTCGTGGTCCGAGTTGCCGAAACGTGCGTCCAGTTCAGCCTGCTGCGCCGCGCGGAGGTCTGCACCCACCGGGTTGGCCCAGGTGACCTGTCTGATGTTGAGCCGCGGATTGGTCTGCATCGGAACCTCTTTCGCCGGAGGGGGTTATGCCTATCAAGCCTAAGAAGCGGGGGTTACCGCGGTGTTTCCTGCGCGTAAGCGTCCGGAGAAATACCGGCGCGTTGGGGTTGGCCACACGCTGCCGTCATTCGACGGCGTCACCTGTGGGGTCTTCGACCGTCCGGTCGGCCAAGGAAAGTCCGCCTACGGGGCTCTGGTCCCAGTGCAGTAGGTGCCAGCCCGTTTCCGGGTCGCCTTCGAGCGCCACAATGCCGGTGTTCTGTAGTTGGTGGGTGGCGGCGAACTCGCGGCCAACATCCACGGCTCGGCGACCTGCCCAGCAGCGGATTGCGGCACCATGGCTGACGACGACGGCGGTTTCGTCGCCGGCTGCTGCCACCTTGGCAATGGCGGCGTCGTAGCGGGCAAAGAACTCATGGCCATCACCCGCTCCCGGCATGCGAACGTCGAGTTTACCGTCGGTCCAGTCGAAAACGGTGCTCATGTACCGGTGGTGCGACTCGTGGTCGGTGCGCTTCTCCAACGCCCCGGCCTCAATCTCCTGCAGGCCGTGCAATACGATTGCCTCCAGCCCCAGCACTCTTGCGAGCGGGGCGGCCGTCAGCTGGGTGCGGACCAGGGTCGATGCGTAGATGGCCGTGATGTCCTCGTTGGCAAGGGACCCCGGGAGCGCAGCTGCCTGACGTTCGCCGAGTTCAGTAAGTCCGGGGCCGGGAAACGCTGTGTCCAATTGCCCCAGGACGTTTCCAGGGGTTTGCCCGTGGCGGATAAGCAAGAGCCTCATGCTGACACAGTTCCTTACATCGATTCGGAAACGCCGGGACCATGAACAGCGCCGCGTTCTACTTCAGGTGGTCCACCAACTGGTCCGCGATGCCGGTGTACTTGCCTGGAGTAAGTGCCAGGAGGCGTGCTTCGGCTTCGGGAGACAAGCCCAGGCTTGAGACGAACTCCTGCATGCGGACGGCATCGACGCGCTGACCGCGGGTGAGATCCTTGAGTCGCTCGTACGGGTTCTCCATGCCCTCAACGCCGGCGATCGCCTCGGCGCGCATGACCATCTGGATCGCCTCGCCCAGGACTTCCCAGTTGGTGTCGAGATCGGCTGCCAGTACTTCCTCGGCAACGTCCAGGGCCTTCAGTCCCTTGGCAACATTCGAGATTGCAAGCAGCGAGTGCCCGAATGCGACGCCGATGTTGCGTTGCGAGGAAGAGTCGGTGAGGTCTCGCTGCCAGCGGGAGGTAACGAGCGTGGCGCCCAGGGTGTCCAACAGTCCGTTGGAAATCTCCAGGTTGGCCTCGGCGTTTTCGAAGCGGATCGGGTTGACCTTGTGCGGCATGGTGGAGGAACCGGTGGCGCCGGCAACAGGGATCTGGCGGAAGTAGCCAATCGAGATGTAGCTCCAGATGTCCGTGCAGACGTTGTGCAGAATGCGGTTGAAGCGGGCGACGTCAGCATAGAGCTCCGCCTGCCAGTCGTGGCTCTCGATCTGGGTAGTCAACGGGTTCCACGTCAGTCCCAGGCCTTCAACGAAGGACTGGGCTACGGCCTCCCAATCAGCACCGGGAACGGATGCGACATGTGCGGCATACGTGCCGGTAGCGCCGTTGATTTTGCCCAGGTACTGGGTCTTCGAAACGCGGTCCAGCTGGCGGCTCAGGCGGTGCGTGATGACTGCCAGTTCCTTGCCAAGAGTGGTGGGGGTGGCCGGCTGGCCGTGCGTGCGGGAAAGCATCGGGACGGCGCGGTTCTCCTCGGCCATCGCTTCGATCTGCTTCACTAAGGCGCGGGCTGCAGGGAGCCAGACATCTTCCACTGCACCCTTGACGCCCAAGGCGTAGGAAAGGTTGTTGATGTCTTCCGATGTGCAGCCGAAGTGCACCATGGCGGTCAGGTTCTCGATACCGATCGCGGGGAGGCGGCGGCCTATGTAGTACTCAACGGCCTTGACGTCGTGGACCGTGACGGCCTCGATTTCAGCGAGTTCGGTGACCGAAGCGGCGTCGAACTCGGTGACGATGGCGCGCAGCTTCTCCTGCTGCTCGCTGGTCAGTGGGCCGGCGCCGGGAAGTACGTTGTTGCTGGTGAGGTGGATGAGCCACTCGACTTCGACGGCCACGCGGTCGCGGTTGAGAGCGGCCTCGGACAGGTAGTCGACGAGGGGAGCGACGGCGGACTGGTACCGGCCGTCCAGCGGGCCCAGGGCGATCGGCTCCGGCGACGCGGCGAGAGCCAGGCGTCCAGAGGGCGTACGGGTAACAGCGGCGGCGACGGTTTCAGGCATGAGGCAATTCTTTCATGAACTCGGCTCGCGCCATTAAGCCGGACTTCACTATGTGCATAACATCGCGGCATCCTCATCCAGGCCGGGTTTCCGGCAGGTTATCCACATAGCCGATCACGGCGGTTCCGCGCCACCGGAGCACGACGTAGCGTCGCTGCCACGAGATCAATGGACATGGAGGAGGAAACGTCTTGAGCGGCATTCTTATGGCGGCCGGAGGAACGGATCTGGATTCGCACCAATGTATTTCACGGGGCGCGGAGATCCAGAAGCTTGGACGGCGGATGAGCGTCTGCGCCGACCAAGCCGACGCCGTTCTTGCCAAGCTGGCGCAGTTGCAACTCGAGCAATGGGAGTCGCCGGCCGGCCGTGCCTACCGGACCACACTGGCCTTGCAGGCTGCCTCTCTTCGAAGGGGGCGTGACGCTTTGCGCGAGGCCGCTGCGGTGACCCTCCGCCATGCCCAGAATGTGGCATCGAACCTCCAGCCTGGCTTCTGATGGCCGAGGTCGCTCCTGTCGGCGCGGGCGGAACTCCCCACCCTCGAACACCCGAGCCGGACGGCACCTTGCGGATACGCGGCGGAGTCGGCGGAATCCACTTCCAATTCGAAGAGCTGCTTGCTGGCGCGGCCGCGCTGGACGGACTTGTGCTCCAGCTGCAGGCCATTGAAGTGGAGGCTGAATCGGTGAGGGTGGCTCTCTTCCCGCACCAGGCCTCGGCCTACAAGAGTGGAAGCAACGCCATCATTGCCGTCGGTGAGAGCGGCCGGGACATCGGACGGGTCCGCGAACAGCTTCAGCGGATTGGCAACGATGTCAGGGCAAGCCATCGTGAATACGAGTTTGCAGAATCTCACGCGGCGATCAGGCTGCGGATGGGCATGGGAATGCCAGTCCTCGCGACTGGTCCGAATCCCCTGGACCTTGGCCAGAGGGGAGCCACGGAAGGAGCTGTCCGGGATCTGACCCGGATATTGGCGCTGATGATGGGGCTACCCCCGGCAGCGGCGAACCTTTCAGGGGCGACAGTCGGGCCCACTGATGTCGGTGCCGTCCTGCGAGCGATCGTGGCGGTGCCCGGATTGGCTTTCCTCAGGCCACGTCCTGTTTCGGTCAGCCGGGGAGAGACCGCGACCGAGAGCGTTGACCTGTCAGCAGCAGGAATGCTCAGGGAACTGGATCACGTCGGTGCCACTTCAGAGGGCGAAATAGAAGTCATGCAAGTAGATAAGGACGGAGCGCGGGCGTGGGTGGTCTTGATTCCGGGCACCCAGCCGGGCAATCCGCCAGGAGGCAGCAATCCATTGGACGAAGCCGGGATTGCCGAAGCGCTGGGTTACAACTCGATGGAAACCAGCAAGGCCATCCGTCAGGCGTTGCTCGAGGCAGGTGCCGCAGCCGGCGAGGCGGTGGTGGCAGTCGGCCACAGCCAAGGCGGAATCCATGCCATGAACTTGAGCAAGGACAAGGCGTTCCTCGCCGAGTATGACCTCAAGTTTGTGGTGACAGCTGGATCACCAGTCGGCGGGATCACCCCGCAGGCCGGCATCGGGAGCTTGCACTTGGAGCACGAACAGGATTGGGTTCCCGGTGCCGAAGGCAAAGCGAATCCGGACACCAAGGACAGGGTCACGGTGACCATGACCAACCCGGTGATCCTGGAACCCGGCGAAGACCAAGGCATCGGGCCGGCGCACAAGCTCTCACGCTATGAGGAAGGGGCGAAGCTGGTGCAGCTCAGTTCCGATCCTTCGCTGGCCGCTTCCACAGCCACCCTGGGCGGGATACTGGGCGCTGGTGGAGTGGCCAAGGTGAGCCGGTTCAAGCTGACCCGCGAAGCACCCCCGGCCCCACGGGGAAAGCGGTGACAAAAAGCGGTCGAACAAGGTGGCGGAAACCGGGCTGCCGCCTCTTGCGGCTCCTTACCGCCTGCCGCCGGGAATCCAGCTGGCGACCATGGAGATCAGGCTGATGATGATCGCTGCGAGAACTGCGGTCCAAAAGAAACGGTCGATGGTGAGGTGTACTGGCGTGTAGCTGCTGAGCCACGCTGTGAGGGACAACATGGCCGCGTTGATGACGATCGTGAACAGGCCGAGAGTGAGGATCGTGATCGGAAGGGAGAGCAGCTTGACCAAAGGCCGGACAAAGGCATTGACGATGCCAAAAATGAGCCCTACGAAGAGATAGGCAAGAACCACGCCCAATGTGTCGCCGCCTTGAGTGACGCCCGCGTTGCCTACTGCGTTGGTGGTTGCCGAAGTGGAGATATCCATCCCCGGCAGAATCCAGCTGGCAACCCAGAGGGCCAGCCCGTTGATCAGGACGCGCAGAATGAATGAACCCATACGCCCATGCTTTCACATGCGCCCGGTTTCACATGCGCTGGTTTTCGCACGCACAGGTTTTCACAGGCCGCTTTCACATGCACAGGCCAGAGGGCCTGCCAGCATGGCCCGAAGCCCTGCAAGTAGGCTGGTGCCATGAATTCTTCTGACAACGCACCGGAGGGCGTGCGTCCCCGCCCGGTTGTGGACAGGCTCCCCAAATATGCTGCAGGGAAGCCTCCCGTAGCAATAGAGGGCCTGACCAGTTACAAACTGTCGTCCAATGAAAACCCGCTACCCCCGATTCCCGCGGTGCTGCAGGCAATCGCTGATCAGTCGGACATCAACAGGTACCCGGACCCTTTGTCCACCAAGCTGCGCACAGCGCTCGCCGACTTCCTGGGAGTCCCCGCTGACGACGTCGTCACCGGAGCCGGAAGCCTCGGTGCACTGAACCAGATCCTTGCCACCTTCGCCGGCCAAAACCACGATGGCAAGGCCGATGAGGTTATCTATGCCTGGCGCTCCTTCGAGGCATACCCGATCTGTGTGGGGCTGGCCGGGGCCGAGAGCATCCAGATCCCGTTGCTTTCCGATGGACGCCACGATCTCGAGGCCATGGCGGCCGCCGTGACGGTCCGCACCAAGGTGATTCTGCTTTGCACGCCAAACAACCCTACGGGCCCCATCCTCACCGCCGAGGAAACCGAACGGTTCATCCAGTCAGTGCCGGCAGGCGTGGTCGTAGTTATCGATGAGGCCTACCAGGAGTTCGTCAGGAACGAGAAGGCCGTGGACGGCATCAAGCTGTACCGCAAATACCCCAACGTCGTTGTCCTCCGCACCTTTTCCAAGGCTCACGGCCTTGCGGGGCTGCGCGTTGGATACAGCGTTTCCGGTCCGGATCTCACCCAGCACCTGCGCGTCACTGCCACGCCGTTCGCCGTCTCGCAGATTGCCGAACGCGCCGCGATTACTTCGTTGGAGAATTTCGACCAAGTTGTGGAAAGGGTACAAAGCCTGGTTGACGAGCGGGACCGGGTTACCGCAGGACTCCGCGAGCTGGGATGGTTCGTGCCCGACGCCCAAGGCAACTTCGTGTGGCTGAATCTTGGAGAGAATAGCGCCGAGTTTGCCGCGCTTGCAGGCGAGCGGGCGTTGTCCGTGCGGGCCTTCGGCAACGAAGGCGTCAGGGTCAGCATCGGTGAAGTCGAGGCCAATACCCGATTCCTCGAGCTCTGTGCGTCCTATACAAAAGCGCCGCAGCCTTCCTAGCGGTTAACAAATGACCCTGCGTCCCTTACTGCGGATAAAGTAAGGGACGAAAGCCAAGATATGCCGATTCCGGAATGCATTCCGGAATCGGCATATATCAGCGAATATTGCTCAGCATCGGGCTGCGGCAGGCAAGGAGACGGAATGGGCGCAACTCAATTGCCCACCCCCGGGATCAACGGAACGGGACTGGATCAGCAGTCTCCTGCGGGAGGCGCTTCAAGCGATCCAGCTGCCGAGATGATCCAGCTGCTGGGGCCGGACGGCAAGCTAGGGACAGATCCCGTCTTTTCGGACTACGCGAAGCGCCTTGATCCTGAGCAGCTCCGCGGCTTCTACGCCGACATGGCAAAGGTCCGCCGCTTCGACCAGGAGGCCACGGCCCTCCAGCGCCAGGGCGAGCTGGCGCTTTGGGTTCCCCTGACCGGCCAGGAGGCGGCCCAGATCGGCTCCGGACGTGCCACCCAGCGTCAGGACTACATCTTCCCCACGTACCGGGAACATGGCGTTGCGTTGACCCGTGATGTGGACCTGGCGGAACTGCTGAAGCTGTTCCGCGGAATTTCGAATGGCGGCTGGGATCCCACCGAGAACAACTTCCACCTTTACACCCTCGTGCTTGCGGCGCAGACCCTGCATTCGGTTGGTTATGCCATGGGAATCCAACGGGACCAGAAGCTCGCCGAAGCCAATGGCTCCAATGACCCGAAGGCCGCCGTTGTGGCTTACTTCGGCGATGGTGCCAGCTCCGAAGGCGACGTCCACGAATCCATGGTCTTCGCGGCGTCCTACAACGCTCCCGTGGTGTTCTTCTGCCAGAACAACCACTGGGCCATCTCCGTCCCAACCGAGGTCCAGACCAAGGTTCCCCTGTTCAATCGGGCCAAGGGATACGGCTTCCCGGGCATCCGGGTGGACGGCAACGACGTCATCGCCGTCCATGCGGTCACCGAATGGGCACTTGAGCACGCACGCGAAGGCCGCGGTCCGGTACTCATTGAGGCATATACCTATCGCGTTGGAGCCCACACCACGGCGGACGATCCCACCAAGTACCGCGAATCCGCCGAAGAAACCGCCTGGCGGGGCAAGGATCCCTTGGATCGCTTGGAGAAGTACCTCCGCAACGAGGGCCTGGCCGACGAAGCTTTCTTTGAGCAAGTCAGAGCGGACGGCGACGAACTCGCTGCCCATGTCCGCCGCACCACCCAAAATTTGCAGGGCCCGAACTTCCGCGAGTCATTCGCCGGGGTCTATGCCGAACCGCACCCGCTGGTGGCTGAGGAACTTGCCTGGTTCGAGGAATACTCCGCCGGATTCGAAGGCGACGAGGAAGAGGGGACAGGCAACTGATGACCACCATGACCATAGCCAAGGCCATTAACGAAGGCCTGCGTGCTTCGCTCAACAACAACCCGAAGTCCTTGCTCATGGGCGAAGACATCGGGCCGCTCGGCGGTGTCTATCGCGTGACCGACGGACTGATCAGGGAGTTTGGTGCAGACCGGGTAGTTGATACCCCGCTGGCTGAGTCCGGCATCGTCGGCACCGCGATAGGCCTGGCCCTGCGCGGATACCGTCCCATCTGCGAGATCCAGTTCGATGGCTTTGTGTTCCCCGGCTTCAACCAGATCACTACGCAACTGGCCAAGATGCACTCGCGCAGCGGCGGCAAGCTGACTGTTCCCGTGGTCATCCGCATTCCTTACGGTGGCGGCATCGGCTCGATCGAACATCACTCGGAATCACCGGAAGCGCTGTTTGCCCACACCGCCGGCCTGCGCATTATCACCCCGTCCAATGCCCACGACGCCTACTGGATGATCCAGCAGGCCGTTGACTGCACGGACCCGGTCATCTTCTTCGAACCCAAACGCCGCTACTGGCTCAAGGGCGAGGTGGACACCGAAAACCCCGGACCGGCGTCGGACCCGTTCCAGGCGCACGTCCTGCGCGAAGGCTCCGACGCCACCATCGTGGCGTACGGTCCGCTGGTGCCGGTGGCGCTGGCCGCAGCAGCAGCGGCTGAAGAGGACGGGCGCAGCATCGAGGTGATCGACCTACGCTCGATTTCCCCTATCGACTTCGACGCCGTCACCGCTTCCGTCAAGAAGACCGGCCGCTTGATCGTTGCCCACGAAGCCCCGACATTCGGGGGGATCGGCGGCGAGATCGCTGCGCGGATCAGTGAGCGTGCCTTCTTGCACCTTGAGGCTCCGGTTATCCGCGTGGGCGGTTTCCACATGCCATATCCGGTGGCGAAGGTGGAAGAGGACTACTTGCCGGACATCGACAAGATCCTGGAAGCCCTGGACCGTTCCCTGGCCTACTAACCGCCCCTGATTGCACCCGCCGCCATGCGGACGGACCAGCCGAGATCGAGGACCCAAGTGACTGTTAAGAAATTCAACCTGCCGGATGTCGGCGAAGGACTGACCGAGGCGGAAATCGTCTCCTGGAAGGTCAAGCCCGGCGACACCGTGGCCATCAACGACGTCATCTGCGAGATCGAGACCGCCAAGTCCCTCGTGGAGTTGCCGTCCCCCTATGCCGGAACGGTGGCGGAATTGCTCGTTGCCGAAGGCATCACGGTTGAAGTAGGAACCGCGATTATCGGCATTTCGGACAATGCGCCGGGAGAACCGGAGCCCACCTCGGCGCCGTCGGCTCCGAGCGCCGTCGCGTCGCCCCTCGCCCCGCCTGCCGCGCCTGCAGCCGAACAGGCCTTCGAAGCCTCGATGTACGGCAAGTTGCCCGACGACGCCGGAACGTCCGACGGCGGTCCCGCCGGCGGTCCGCTGGTTGGCTCCGGTCCCAAGGCCGACGCCGTCAAGCGCCGCCCACGTAAGCGCCCGGAAGGCGCTACCGCTGTACCCGCGGCCGCCCCGAGCTCGGCACCCGCAGCCGTCGTCGAACCAGTCGTCGAGCCCACTGCTCCGGCCATGCCGCCCGTTGCCGCACAGCAGCCCGTGGCCACAAGCCAGGGAGCCGCAAGCCTGGCACCTGCAGGTCAGGCACCGGGTCTCACCGGCCTCGGCGCAACGGTCAGCGGCATCGTCAACCGGGTGTTGGCCAAGCCTCCCGTGCGCAAGATCGCCCGCGAACTAGGCATTGACCTGGCCGACGTCGTTCCCACGGGAGCCCGCGGCGAAGTGACCCGCGAGGACTTGGTGAGCTACCAGTCGCAGCGCGACGCCGAGGTGGACCAAGCAGACAAGTTCTGGGGTGCGTCCAAGAAGCCGCAGGATCAGCGGGTGGAACGGATCCCCGTCAAGGGCGTCCGCAAGGCCACCGCCAAGGCCATGGTGGAGTCTGCCTTCACCGCGCCGCATGTGAGTATCTTCGTTGACGTCGATGCCAGCCGCACGATGGAATTCGTCAAGCGGCTCAAGGCCTCCAGGGACTTTGAAGGCATCAAGGTATCGCCGCTGCTGATTCTCTCCAAAGCCGTGATTTGGGCCGCGGCACGCAACCCGAGCGTCAACGCGACCTGGGTGGAGAACGCCGACGGCAACGGAAACGCGGAGATCCTCGTCAAGCACTACATGAACCTGGGTATTGCTGCAGCTACGCCGCGCGGGCTCATGGTCCCGAACATCAAGGATGCCCAGGACCTTTCCCTCAAGGAGCTGGCCCTCGCCCTGAACGAGCTGGCCAGCACGGCACGCGCGGGCAAGACCCAGCCCGCGCAGATGCAGGGCGGCTCGCTGACCATCACCAACGTTGGCGCCCTCGGTATCGATACAGGAACGCCCATCATCAACCCCGGCGAGGTGGCAATCGTCGCTTTCGGCACCATCAAGCAAAAGCCTTGGGTGCTCGACGGAGAGGTCATCCCGCGCTGGATCACAACGCTTGGCGGTTCGTTCGATCACCGGGTGGTGGACGGGGACCTCTCCGCCCGCTTCATGGCCGACGTCGCGGCCATCCTCGAAGAGCCGGCCCTGCTGCTTGACTGAGCAGCGCGCCGGTGGGGGAGAGCAGCGCGGCGTTGGGGCCCGGCACCGTGTTGCCCGGGTCCTGACGGAAGTCTTCCAGCCGCCTGCCGTCGTATCCGTCTTGCTGCTCATCAGCCCGGCAGTGGACCCGGGTTTCCCGGGGACGATATGGTTCGGCGTCCTGGCGGCCCTCTTTGTGTGTGTGCTGCCGCTGGCCTACGTCTTGGCCCTGGTGAGGCTCGGCAGGCTCAGCGACCACCACGTCAGCGATCGCAGGGAGCGTGCGCCCTTGCTGATGCTTGCGCTCGTGTCCGTGGTCGTGGGGCTGGTGGTCCTGAACCTCATCCACGCCCCGACGAGCGTCTCAGCGATGATCCTTGCACTGATTGGCGGCATCACAGTGTTGGCCGCAGTCAGCCTCGTGTGGAAAATCAGCGGTCATGCCTCGGCAATCTCCGCGGCTGCAGTCATTGTGGCCCTTATGTTCGGGCCGGTGTGGTTGCCGCTACTGCTTCTGGTTCCGGCCGTCGGCTGGTCCCGCGTCGTCCTTCGGGACCATACCCGCGGCCAGGTCATCGCCGGTTCGTTGTTCGGCGGGGTGGTCATTGCGGGACTTTGGTGGGTCCTGCGCGGTTGGTTGAGCTAGTAGGACGTGTAGCTGAGCGCAAGGTCGCGCAGTTGCTGGTCGCTCATGCTGCCGATCATTCCAAATGACAGCACCATGGCCAGGGCTCCGACGGCGAGCATCGCGGAAGCAACCACGAGCAACAATTTCCAGTCGGAGCGAAGGATGCTGCGGAACGTTTCCGGCATCCGGAGCAGCGGAGAGATCATATTCGGAGCGCTGTCTACCGAGCCGTCGTCGAGAAGTGCCACGATGCGGTCATTTGCCCGGTCGAAGCGCATGGAGCTGATGTGGTTGCCGTGGCGGGCGAGCAGGATGTCGTGTCCGACGCGTTGGCGCGGCTGCAGAGTAAGCAAAAGGGATCCCCTACGGGTTGTTGTGATGGGCGGCTCGCGCCCTTGGGGCCACCTCAATTTTACCGGCGGCGTCCTAGCCGCACGGCCAAAATCGGGGTGAGACCGCCCACCACAACGCGTGATCCCGGTCAAAGTCCCGGGGGCGTGGAGTCGCTTAAGGTTCGTCCGTCTTGGCGATGTAGACGTCGCACGGCGCTTTGTGCGCCACCGTGTTGGCAACGCTGCCGAGAACCCTGGCCAGTCCCTGCATGCGGCGGTTGCCGACCACGATCACTTTGGCACCCACTCGCTCGGCTTCCTTGACCAGGGCCTCTCCCGCTTTACCGAAGACAGCTCCATAGCTTGTGGTCAACTGGTCGGAGGCGAGTTCAGCGGCCACTTTGCTGGCTACCTTCTCCGCTGCGTCGGCGTCCGAGAGAATCCATTTGTCGCCTCCGCTTTCGACGACCTCCACGTGGGCGCCTTCAAAGGCGGTGATGACGCGGAGTTCCGCGCCCAGTGCGGTTGCCAAATTCTTTGCCGAGTCGGCGGCCCGCCTTGCTGTTACGCTGCCGTCGACTCCGACGAGGACTATTCCGCTCATAAATCTGCTCCTTTGCTGATGACATCGATGGCTTCTTGCAAAACCGGCGCCAATCGGCGGACGCCTTCGGCGATGGACTCCGGTGGCACTGCGCTGAAAGCCAACCTCAGTTTGTTGGATGGTTCGTCAGAGTGCGTGAACGCCGCGCCGGGGATGAACACGACCCCTGCCTCGATTGCCTTCTTGAGCAGCGGATACGTGTCGACGCCGTCGGGCAGCGTGACCCAGACGAAGAAGCCGCCCTCGGGCTTGGTCCAACTGAGGCCGGACGGCATGTGCTCTTCCAGCGCCACCAGCAGGGCATTGCAGCGTTCCTCGTACAGGGCCCGGTAAGTGTCAATCTGCCCGCGCCAGTCGTAGTCCCGAAGATATGCCGAGATGATCATCTGGTTGAGGGTGGGAGGGCACAAGGTCACGGCTTCCGAAGCCAAGTAGAAGCGCCGCTGAAGGTGCTCGGGCACAAGCGCCCACCCGATCCGCAGTCCGGGGGCAAAGATCTTGGAGAAAGAGCCCATGTAGATGACGTCATGCTCGTTCGCCGCCCGCATTGGTTCCAGCGGGTTGCCGTCGAAGCGCAAAAGACCGTAGGGGTTGTCCTCGAGCACCAGGATATTCGCATTGCGGCATATATCGACGATGCGCTGGCGCCTCGCCGGAGCAAGTGTGATGCCGGAGGGGTTGTTGAAGTTGGGGATCGTGTAGAGGAATTTGATGTTCTTGCCTTGGGCCTGAAGCGCCGCGATCCTGGCTTCCAGGAGCTCCGGGACCAGGCCGTCCTTGTCCATGTCCACTGTCTCAACCTGGACCTGGTAGGCCTCGAAGGTGTTCAGTGCGCCCACGTAAGTGGGGTTTTCTACGAGGACGACGTCACCCGGATTGCAGAAGACCTTCGTGGCCACGTCCTGGGCCGATTGGGAACCGGCGGTGATCACCACGTTCTCCGGCCGGGCGTCCAGGATGCCCTCCGCCGCCATGATCTCGCAGATCTGGGTACGCAGTTCCTCGGTTCCTTGGCCGCCGCCATACTGCAGCGCGGTCATGCCTTCCTCCGCGATGATGCGGGCGGCGGTCTGTCCGAGCTTCTCGAGGGGCAGGGACTGCAGATAGGGGTTTCCGCCGGCAAGGGACACGAGTCCCGGCCGCATTGAAATGTCGAAGACGTCACGCACAGCGGACTGCTTGATGTTGGCGGCGCGCTCCGAGAAAAGTTCCTCGTGGCGGTGGGCGGCAGTTGCTGCTCGCTCTATTGCGTCGATTGCTTCCGCGGGCAACTCGGGCCCGGCATCCAATGTTTCGTGGGTCACATTGAAAGGATACTCCCCGGAGTTGCCAATTGAGCAACGGATGTTTCATCCCAATTTCTGGATTCGCGGTGCGAAGCGCTTTACGTCCTGCCTAAGGAAGGCTGGAATAGAGCCATGACGCATCCCGAACTCGAATCCAAGGCCCTCCGCTTCCACGAGCTCCATGCAGCGCCGCATGCGCCATTGGTGCTGGTGAACGCGTGGGATGCCGCATCTGCGCGAATGGTCGAGGAAGCAGGTGCGACTGCGGTGGCGACCTCCAGCTCGGCAGTCTCCTGGAGCCTGGGGTACCGGGACGGGGACCACCTTCCGCGGCAACTCGCGATGGAAGCGCTGGCGCGGATGGCAAAAGCCACCCGCTTGCCCGTGACTGCGGATATCGAGACCGGGTACGGGCGTACCGACGAGGAGCTTCAGGCCACCGTTCGAGCGGTGCTCGACGCGGGCGCCGTCGGGATTAACATCGAGGACTCGGCGGATCAACCGCTGAGCGAGATCGGAGAACAGTCCAGGCGCATCGCACTGATCAGGCAGACGGCCGAGGACGCGGGCGTTGGCTTGTTCATCAATGCGCGTACGGACACTTATTGGTCTGGAAAGTTTCCGGACACTGCGTATGAGGAAACGCAGCGCCGTGCGGACGCTTATCAGCAGGCCGGGGCAGACGGAATTTTCGTGCCGGGGTTGACCGATCTCCATGTCCTGCATGAACTTTCCCGGCGGATCAGCGTACCGCTCAACGCTTTGGCCGGCTTGGGTTCGCCGTCGCCCGGAGAACTGCACGACGTCGGCGTGCGGCGAATCAGCATAGGCGGCAGTACTGCCAGGGCGGCCTACGCGAAGGTGTCCAGGCTGGCAAGGGAAGTCCTTGGCGACGGAAACTGGTCAGGCCTCGCTGGATCCCGGAGCTACGCAGACATGGACGCGCTATTCGAGTGACCGGCCACCTCAGCGCAAACTCAGGACGTCCGCCAGGGTGTTCCCGTCGATGTAGATCGCGGCCTGGGATGCCCCGGTAGCCGCCACCGCTGTCTGCGCCAGCTGGGTTTCGACCCGCGGGTGGTCGCACACGCCTCCAGGACGAAGTGACCCGCTCAGGTTCACGACGGCGGTGGTGCCGTCGAGGTAGCCCGATACGTAGCGCAGCGCCGAGCCAGAGAGTGCGTTGTACAAACCTGCCCGTGACGCGGTTCCATCGGGTGCCAGTAGTTGACCCATTGCCACGGTCAGCGGGTCGCTGCCCGGAGGGGCGGCGACGTGCACAGCTACCAGGCTGTCGTCGCAGCCGAACCGCACGCCGCGGCTGCCGCCGTCGCCGATTGCCACGAAATACACAGTGGTTCCAGTCGATTCGCCGGCGGTTGGGAGGGGCGAAGGAACCGGAACGGCTGCGGGTGCCAGCGGGCTCGCCGTGGTTGGCCGCGGTGCCGCGGTAGGTGCGTTGATGTACGGGGGAGGAGCCGGAAGAGGCATGGGAATCGGCCCGGTAACAGGCTCCTGCGTCCCCTGGGCGAAGCCGGGTGAGCCTGTTTGTGCGGAGCGCGACCCGCCCGGATCGCCACCGTCTGGGGGCGCGCAGCCGGCCAGACTCAGCGCGAGGGACAGGCACAGCGCGGCGACAGTCGTCGTCGTGCATTCCACGCCGCGTCCGACCCGCATGACAGCCCCCCGCTCCTGCCCTGATCACCCCTGGTGCCTGTAACTCAACGTTACGGCTGGCCGCCCGGGTGTGGACCGCTCTGTCCATGACGGTTCGGCCTCAGCTCAGTCACGGAATGGTAGCGGTGCGGTGACGCCTTGCTTCCTTTTCGAAGGGCGTTCCGGGCTAGTCCGTTTCCTTGATCTTCCGCCAGCCGCCGCTGCGGTTGTTCGCAGCGATCTGCCGCAGCATTGTGGTGAGCGGTGCGCGGGGAATCTCGTCGTGCTGGTGGAAGGCGATCATGCGGGCGGTCTTGTTGTCGTGCCCCGATGTGATGATGTTGTCCGGGTCGGGGACAATCGCGCCGTCGTAAAGGAACAGGTTCACGTGGTCCTTGGCTGCGAGCAGCGCGCAAACGTTGCCATCAAGGACGAAATAAGGCCTCGTGCGGCGCTTGACCGTCTCGACGATTTCAGGCTCGGCTTCATGGATGAGGTCGCGTAGTTGCTCGGCGATCGCGCGTTGCCAATCCGGGAGGGCCTCAAGGTAGGCGTCGACGTCGGGATGGCGCTTGTACTCGGCCATGCCGCCATCGTACCGACAAAGAATGCCCCCGCCCACACCTCAAGGGCGGGGCAGGGGCACTCTCGCGGCGCGGGGCGAACCGGAGGGACTAGGCTGCTACTTCTTCCTGGACTGCGGTCAGCGGCTCGAAGATGCCCTTGATCTGCTCGACAACTTCGGCGTCGTCCTTCGGGTGCAGTTCAGCGAAGCGGATCATGGAGCCCGGAACGGCGAGCTTGACGTCCTCGAGGACCTTGGCGCCCGCGATGCCGGCTGCCTTACGGGCCTCGTCCTGCGCCCAGACGCCACCGAACTGGCCAAAAGCGGTACCGACGACGGCGGTCGGCTTGCCTGCCAGCGCACCGGCGCCGAACGGGCGGGACAGCCAGTCGATGGCGTTCTTGAGGGATGCCGGCATGGTGCCGTTGTGTTCCGGCGTGACAAGCAGGATGGCGTCGGCTGCGGCGGCAGCAGCGCGGAGGGCTGCGGCTTCGGCGGGAACCTGGCCCTCGACGTCGATGTCTTCGTTGTAGAACGGGATGTTGCCGAGGGAGCCGTGGATCTGTACTTCGACGTTTTCGGGGGCGTTGAGCTGGATGGCTTCGGCGAGCTTGCGGTTGTGGGAATCGGCGCGGAGGCTGCCAACGAGGGCGAGAACGGTGTTCTTGGACATGGGAACTCCTTGGGTCTGGCCGCGGACGGTGCCGCAGGCGCTCGGTTGTGGAGGCTTTTGCTGCCTTCGTAGATTCTAAACGGACTGCGGTCCGCTTAATATTCCCAAGGCTAGAATGTTTCTGTGAGCCTCATCCCCATCCGGCCCGGGTTGCCCCTCGGGACGCAGCCGGAGCGCAGTGACGCCGCGCGTAACCGCGAACGGCTCCTTCAAGCTGCGAGGGATCTCGTGGCTGAGCACGGCGTGGATGCTGTCACTATGGACATGCTCGCGTGCAGGGCCGACGTCGGGAAGGGGACCGTCTTCCGCCGTTTCGGCAGCAGGGCAGGACTCATGATGACTCTCCTGAGCGACGCGGAAGCCGAATTCCAGCGCGAGTTCATCTTCGGTCCGCCGCCGCTGGGTCCCGGAGCGCCCCCGCTTGAACGCCTCATTGCCTTCGGCGAAGCACGCATCAAATATGTCGAAGAATACGGCGAGCTGGCGCGCGCCGCGGCGGAGCATTCCCCGCAGAATCGGCACGACGCCCCACCGGTCGTGTTGTGGCACCGGCACATCGAGATGCTGCTGCGGGAGGCGGGCCTGGACCGCGATCCTTGGCTGCTGGCTCTTTCCCTCGGCGCCACCCTGGATCCTGAACGCATGCTCCATGCCCTTCGCTCTCACGGGGTCGCGCCGGAGCGCCTTGCGGCGTCGTGGCGCGAGCTCGTCACGCGCCTGCTGAAAGACTGCTGACATTACCTTCGCCGGGCCACCTTCGCCCGGTAGCGTAGCTGCATGACCCACACACCGATCCGCACCGCCGTCGTCGGCTTTGGCCTTTCCGGCAGTGTCTTTCACGCGCCGTTCATTGCAGCCAATCCCGCGTATTCCCTCGACGTCATCGCCACTTCGGACGCAGGCCGTAAGGCCAAAGCCGAGGAACAGTATCCGGGCACGAGGACCGTGGACAGCCCGGAAGACGTCCTGGCGCTTGCCGGGGAGCTGGACCTCGTGGTGCTCGGCACGCCGCCGGCGACCCATCACCCGCTCGCGAAGGCGGCGCTGGAAGCCGGGCTCGACGTCGTCGTGGACAAGCCATTCGCCGTGAGCAGCGCGCAGGGGCAGGAGCTGATCGAGCTGGCCGCGAGGCTGGGCCGCGTGCTGACGGTCTACCAAAACCGGCGCTGGGACGGCGACGCCCTCACGGTGAAGAAGCTGCTCGACGCCGGCACGCTGGGCGAAGTCATGCGCTGCGAAGCTTCAATGGAGCGGTGGGCGCCCGAAATCAGCAAGGCGTGGAAGGTCGGCGCCACGGCCAACGACGGCGGTGGGCTGCTCTTCGACCTGGGAACCCACCTGTTGGACCTGGCGCTGCAGATGTTCGGTCCCGGCGAAGTCATCCACGCAGAAATACTGGCGCGACGGCCCCAGGAAAAGGCTGACGACGATGTCTTCCTGGTCCTGAAGCACACCTCCGGAGTGCTCAGCCACGTCGCCATGAACGTCAACAGCCAGCTTCACGCTCCACGCTTCCGCATCCTGGGCAGCAAGGGTGGCTTCGTGAAGTACGGAATCGATCCGCAGGAACCATTCATCCTCGCGGGCGGCCGCCCCACGGATGGCAGCTACGGCGTCGACGATCCGCACCACTACGGCACACTGGAAATCGACGGCGTGCGGACCTCGGTGCCCACTGAGCGCGGCGCCTACCAGGAGTTCTACCGGATCCTTGCGGAGAAGATCGCCGACGGCGGTGCAGCCTCCGCTTTGCCGCTCCCCGTGGATCCGGCCGGGCCGGTCGAGGTACTCAAGCTGATTGAGCAGGCCAGAGCCCTCGCGTGAAAGTTTTTTTGGATCGGGCGTAACCTCGCCGGGACCTCCAGCGATGTAAGGGGAGTGTGGACAACGTCCGCACTGATCATCCGGTAGCGACAAAGCCGCTGCCGGAGCAGTCCCAAAACGTTTGTCGGAGGGTTCCATGTCCTTGTTCACTGTCCTTGCCACCAGCAAAATCGCCGCCGGCGTCCTTGCCGCCGGAGCTGTAGCGGTTGGCGGAACCGGCGTCGCAGCCTTCAACGGAGCGCTTCCCAACGATCTGCAGAAGAGCGCACACGAGATGCTCGGAGCCCCGGCTCCGGCCGCATCCAAAGCAGCTGAGTCCGCAGAGTCCAAGACGGCCGAGGCGGCCAAGATGGCGACCTCCAAGGCCACTGACGCCGCCGCCGACGCGAAGTCCAAGGCCGCGGACGCCGTCGACGACGCAAAGTCCAAGGCCGCAGCAGCAGTCGCATCGGCCAAGGCCACCTCACCCGAGGCGTTCGGCCTCTGCACCGCCTTCCTCAACGGCGGCCTGAAGGCTGACACCAAGGTGCCCGGCTACTCCTCGCTGGTTGTTGCCGCTGGCGGCGAAGCCAACGTCAACGCACACTGCGCAACTGTAGTTAGCGAAGGCAAGGCTGCCGGCTTGAAGGCTGACGGTTCCGCTTCCGCCAAGGCGGACGCCGATGGAAACGCCGCACTGCCTGCTACGCCTGCCGTACCGGCGGTTCCCGCAGTGCCGTCCGCACCAGCCGTCCCCGCTGTGCCGTCCCAGGTGCCGACGGTGCCTGTGCACGTGCCGTCCGATTCTGTCCGCCCGTAACACTGCGGCTACGCTTGAACGGCGGGGCTCCTTGGCTAAATGACAAGGAGCCCCGCGACGCAACAGACTGCAGCAGTGGTCATTTCCCAGGCCAGGGACGATGACCGCGCTGCGTGGGATGGAGGGGTCGCGGGTGCTTGACCCTTTGGCTGATGAATATTTGCAGGCGGACGAGGAAGATCCCGCACTGCTCTTCACAGCTGCCTACAACGAGTTTTCCGGACCGGTGTTTGGATACCTACGCGCCCGCGGCGTAGACGATCCGGAAGCAGTTACCCAGGACGTGTTCCTGGCGCTTTATCCCAAACTGGATTCCCTCCGCGGAGGTCTCCAGGGGGCCAAGACCCTGCTCTTCTCCATAGCGCACGCGCGAATGGTGGATCACTATCGCAAACGGGAACGCACCCCTGATTCCGCGCCCTATGAATCCGATCTGGATTCGCGACGCGCCCCTTCAGCCGAGGACCAGGCATTCGGGCACGGGGAAGGCCTGGGTGTAACCGAGCTACTGGCCGACCTCAACCCCGACTACCGGGAGGTCCTGGCACTACGGGTCGTGGCGGACCTTTCGTTGGAAGAAACCGCGGACATCATGGGCAAATCCCAGGGAGCCGTGAAGCAGTTGCAGCGCAGGGCATTGAGTGCACTGAGAGAACGTGCACTACTAAGGAATGGCACATGATGAGCGAAAAATCCGCATCCTTCGGCGAGCAAGGCATTGACCGCCTGCTTGCTGATGCCGGGCTCGACGAAGCGTACGAGATCCGGACCGAGCTGCTGGAACTGCGCGCCCTTGCGAGCACCCGGCCACAGCCCTCGGCGGCTGTCCAAGCCTTGATGGCACCGGCCGGCGCGGCGATCGCGCCTGTTGAGACTGTTGCGCCTTTTGAAGCTGTTACCGCTGTGGAGGCGGCTTCCGGCGCCGCGGCTGCACCTGTTGATGAACTGGCCGCCCGTCGCAGCAAGAAGGCCCGGCTGACCTTCGCTGCTGTTGCCGTTGCGGCTTCGCTTGCTGCCGGTGCTACCGCTGCGGCCGCGTCCGACGGCGGCATTCCGGGAACGATTGAACACTTGGGTGCCGTGGTGGGATCGGTCGTCTCCCAGCTCACCCCTGGGTCTGGCGGCAACGCTCCGCAACAGCAGGGAACGCGCCCGGAGCTAGTTCCGATGCCCACCCAGGGGACCGGCAATCCCGCGTCGCCTTCGCCGGAGTCCTCCAGCCCCGGCGCCCAAAACAAGAACACGCGTCCGTCGCCGCACGCCACACCCGGCGCTACCGGGTCCGAGTCGGATCCGCGTAAAGAATTGCAGGACATCGCCAAGGGCCGCCCGGGACCGATTACGATCCCGACGCCCGCGTTCCCAACGCCCACGCTTCCCTTGCCTCAGCCCGTTCCCTCCGAGATCCTTCCGGGCAGCCCGATCAAGCCGTAACCGGTCCTGGAGTGTCCGGCGTCATGCTCGGCTGATTTGCTCAGGCGGCCGGGGGTACTCCATTAGACGCTCCTGCAGATATGGCCTATTTTCACCCGACGCTCGCTCACCAATACGCCTGATACCTTCAACGCTCGCTCAGAAGATCTGAGCGAGCGTCGGGCCAAAATGCCCTAAAAGTGAGCGAGCGTCGCTGAAAACCCCGACGGCGAGGTGCCTCTTCCCGTGGAAGCCGGACCCCGCCGTCGTGATCGTTAAGGGTGATCCGCTGCTCCGTAACTGTCGTTCTGAAGGCTCAAAAACGACAGTTACGTGGGCCCACGCCGGCGAGGGCCCCGGCCTGAGCTTGCGAAGGCAGGGAGCCGGTGGGGAGCAGTCGATGGAGAGAAACTACGCCGAAACCAGGTTGTGCCAGTCGGCGACGAGGGGCAGGTTGTGCGCCTCGGAAACCGAGTGGTGAGCCACGTGGCCTGCCGCGATGTTGAGGCCGGCTGCGAGGGCGGGGTCGCGGTCGAATGCGGCCCTGACGCCCAGGTTGGCCAGTGACACCGCGTAGCGCAGGGTGACGTTGGTCAGAGCGTAGGTGGACGTGTTCGGAACGGCGCCGGGCATGTTGGCGACGCAGTAGAAGATCGTGTTGTGGACCTTGTACGTGGGTTCCTGGTGCGTGGTGGGGTGTGTGTCCTCGAAGCAACCGCCCTGGTCCACCGCAATGTCCACCAGCACGGAGCCGGGCTTCATGCGGGAGACCAGCTCGTTGGTGACAAGCTTGGGGGCCTTGGCGCCTGGGATCAGCACGGAACCGATGACGAGGTCGGCGTCGACCACGGACTTCTCGATCTCGTACGCGTTGGACGCGACGGTCTTCAGGCGGCCCTGGTAGAGGGCATCCAGTTCGCGGAGGCGGTTGATGTTGATGTCCATGATGGTGACGTCGGCGCCCAGGCCCAGGGCCATGGCGGCGGCGTTGGTACCGGCAACACCGGCGCCGAGGACAACAACCTTGGCCGGGCGGACACCCGGGACGCCGCCCAGCAGCACGCCCTTGCCACCGGCCGGAGCCATGAGGGAGGAAGCGCCGACGACAACCGACAGGCGGCCTGCGACCTCGGACATCGGTGCCAGGAGGGGCAAGGCGCGGCCGTCCTGGACGGTTTCGTAGGCGATGGCCGTGACGCCGGAGTTGATGAGTTCCTGGGTCAGCTCGGGCTCGGCGGCCAAGTGCAGGTAGGTGAAGAGGATCAGGCCCTTGCGGAAGCGGTGGTACTCGGCGCTGATGGGTTCCTTGACCTTCATGACCATGTCGGCGCGGGCCCAGACGTCGTCGGCTTCAACCACGATCTCCGCACCGGCAACCGCGTATTCCTCGTCCGTGATACCGGAGCCCAGGCCTGCGCCCCGTTCCACCAGCACGGTGTGGCCGTGGGTGCGGAACTCGTGAACGCCCGCGGCCGTGATGGCAACGCGGAATTCGTTGTTCTTGATCTCTTTGGGGACACCGATGATCATTTTGGGCTCCATCTTCGAAAGGCTTCAACGGCCTTTTTCTCTGCGGGGGACTGTGATTCCAGAATAAATCCGCTGTGAGCCAGCCGACAGGAAAGGCGATCGCCGCCGTTGCTGGCTTCCCCGGAATTCCGGGGCTTTTGCCGCTCGCGGCTCGACATTTGTCGAACTTGGGAGCGTCAGGTGTCGCCTGATGTTCGTGGGGCAAAGTAGTGTTTTCTCCATGCAGCAAGACGTGGAGAAAATCGTCGAGGACGTAGCACTCAAGTTGGGCCGCGGCCTCTCCTTGGAAGACCTCGACGGCGTGCTGCTCGCCTACAGTTCCAACCAGTCCCACGCGGACCGCGTGCGCGTGAATTTCCTCCTGAGCAAGCGGGTTCCCGTGGACGTCAGTGCGTGGCAGCTCTCGCACGGCATCGCTACCGCGGTGCGTCCCGTCGTCGTGCCCGCCAATGAGGAACTCGGGATGGTGGGGCGTGTCTGCGTGCCGCTTCTGGTGCGCGGATTCCGCGTCGGGTACCTCTGGGTCCAGCAAGACCTTGACGAGCAGACCGCGACGGCGATACTCGCCGAGTTGCCGGGCGTCCGGGACGAGTTGGACCTCCTCGCGGGGTTGCTGCTCGATTCCAATACGGCCGAGTCTGAGTTCCGGCGCCGCCGTGAGCAGGAATTCCTGGCTGCATGCCAGGGCGAGTCCAATGCGGTGGCGGCCGTGGCGGGATGGAAGGAGATTCAAGGCCGGGGACCGTGGCAGCTGGTTACCGTGCTCGATGCGGAGGACAGCGGCGGCGTCTCGGATCCGATCGCGGCGACCCTGACGCACCGTTCCGCCGCGCTCCAGGCCACTATCGGGGTCGATTCCGTGCTTTTCAGCGCCGGCACGGAGACGCACTCGGTCTTGTTGTTCCGCGAAACCAGCGGACGGGCGGAGCATGCCCAGGTCTTGGTCCACTACCAGCTGGAACTCGCCAAGCGCGCCGGCCGGAAGGTGGACCGGGTCATTCTCGGCATCAGCGAGCCGTTTTCAGTCGTCCGCCAACTGGACAGGGCATACCGGCAATCGAAACTCGCGGCCCAGGCTGCCGCCGTTGATCCCCCGCTCGGCGAGCTTGTGGACAGTCGCTCGGCCGGGATCTACCAATTGTTCGAACGGCTACAAGCGCCCGGAGGCTGGGATGATTCGGGCTCGGCGCAATTTCAGGAGATCGAGGATGCGGACCGCAATGGCGAGCTGCTGCCCGTGCTCGAATTGCTTTACGACAGCGACGGTTCGGTCCAGGACGTGGCCACGAAGCTGCACTTGCACCGGAGCAGCATCTACAACCGGCTGGCCAGGGTCCGCCAGCTTATCGGTGCTGATCCCTTGAATGGCGCTGTCCGCCTCGAACTCCACGCAACGCTCAAAGCGCGTCGCTGGGCGGGCCGGCCGCGGATTTGAAGCGCTGGTAACGGAAGCCGCGTTGGCCTACTTGTTGAACTGCCTCAACTGAAGGCTGCAGCGCCAGCGGTCCGGGCGGTACTGAATCATCTGTGTCCGCGTGTGCCGGCAGCACCGCCCGTGCCATTCGACGGCGAATGTTCGATGCTGTCCCATCCTCATTGCAGGACCTTGGTTGCTGCGTCCAAAATCGACCCAAGATCAACGCCCGGCTGCGTGGGTTGTGGCGTGGGAGCAGGACTGGCCGGGGTCCGCGGCTTCCAAGAACCTGTGGGCGCGGGGGAGGGCGTGCTGGTCTGGGGTGGAGTCGGCGTGGGGGTCGTTGGCCCTGTTGGAACCGGGCTGGGAGACGGCGCGGGCTGGGACGGAACCGGACTGGAAGGAACAGGCACCGGAGTGAGGCTTGGGGGCAGCGCTGACGGGACGGCAGGAACCGGGACCGCAGGAACCTGGACGGAGATCGACGGCGCCGGGGCGCTCGACGGTACGACGGCGGCGGGTCCTTGCGGCGAATGTTGCGCCGGGTCCGCGGCGGTCTGGCCGGACTTGGCGCTGGGGGTAGCTGCCGTAGGTGATGCCGCAGCGCTGGGGGAAGTGCTTGGCGTCGTGGACGGAGCGCCGGATTGCGTGGAGCCTTGGCTGTCAGCGCTGGCAGCGTCCTGGGCGCGGGATTCCTGGCCGAAGAAGGGCAACTCGAGGGCTTGGCCCAAGGAACCGGCGGCCAACAAGATGCCTAACGCACCTGTCACCACTGCCATTCGGTTGCTCATGGTCCGGACGGCGGCGGCCTTCTTGAGGACGGCATGTGGTTCACGGCTGAAGGACGAACCGGTGAACGACGCCGGCCCGACGCCGGGACGGAGTGCCGCCGGGATTTCCGTTGCAGCTGCGTTCTCGGCTTTGGTCGATTCAGCTGTCGCGCGGGCCAGGGTCGCAGCAGACACCGTTGGAATGGCTGCGGTGGCGGGTTCTGACGGCGCGGGGACCATCGCTGGGGCGGCCACTGTCGGAATGGCCGCGGTCGCTGGTTCTGCTGGCTCGGCAGCCACCGTCGGAGCCGTCACCGTCGGAATGGCCGCGGTTTCGCTGGCTTGGGAAGCACGCTTCCGTTCGGCCGCGCGGGCGGCCGCCCGCGTGGTGGGCACCGCCGTCGTCGGGGTTGCCGCGGGGGTGGGTGCCGCCGTCGAACTCAAAGGTTCGGAAGCCGGTGCAGCGATGAACGGTTCGCTGTCTTTGGCCCGACGGCGTCCGGTTGCTTTGGTGCTCTCGCCCGCCACTTGGGCACGGCGAGGCTGATCCATGGTTGGGGACATGGTGATTGCCTCTCAACGCCTTCGAGGTTAGCTGTCGGGTTCGGACGAGGCCGTCCGGCCGCGCATGGCGGCTTCACCCCAAGGGCCTGAAGTGGGCCCGGAGACTCTGGGTCCCCCGTCTCTGCCGCGGGTCTGGCGGATTCCGTGTTGCGGCAGAGCTCGGCGTCAACCCGGAAGCGGCCCGGTTGGGGACTGGGTCGCCCCTCGACGTTACAACAGCCGGCATGCAAAGTCACATTTGAGTAACGGGCGCGGCGACCCGTTTTTGCCCGGCCTGCCCGGCGATGAGTCCGGCGACGTGTTCGGCGTCGCGGCCGACCCCGCCAACGAGGCCAGAGGTCAGACCGTATTGGAAGGGCATGCCCACAAAGAATAGTCCCGGGAGCTGTTCAACGGCGCCCCGGCAAGTGAGCGGCCAGCCATCCGCATCCGTGGGAAGTCCCGGGATCCAGCCAAAGTCCGGTCGGTAACCTGTAGCCCAAATCACCGTGGTCACCGGGATCGCGTGGCCTTCGTCAGTCAGTGGTTGGCCATCGCGTGTCCCCGCCAGGCGTGGCAAGCGAGTGACTCCCGCGGCGTCGAGCTCTCGGATTGAGGCCCGGATCAGAGGCGCGCCGTGCTTCGTGAACCCGACCGCGACTTTGCGGCCGATAGGGGTGGACCTGTTCAGCACCTTGTGGATGAAGAGCCACCAAAGCCCGCCGGCGTATCGCGTCACCGGGGCCGGAATGTGGAACGGAGGGGTTCCGGCAATGTAGGTGCGGTGGGTAGGTGCGAGTTCCAAAGCGATTTCGACGCCGGAGGTGCCTGAGCCGACCACCAGGACATCTCCGGGCGGAACCGAGTCCGGGTTGGTGTATTCCGCTCCGTGCAGTTGGTGGATGCCGGGGATCAGATCATTAGCGAACGCCGGGATCCGTGGCTGCGTATTCGGGCCTGTGGCAACAACAACGTTCTTGGCCAGGATCGACCCGGAGCTCGACTGCACCCGGAACCGGCCGTCCTCCCGCTCGATGCCTACGACGTGGGCGCCATGGCGTACCGGGAGTTCCCAGTTCCTGGCGTACTCCTCGAGGTATTCGGCCATGGCGTCTTTTCCGGGGAAGCTCCCTCGGGCGGCGGGAAATGGCATGCCGGGAAGCGAATCGTGCTGCGCCGGGGTGAAGAGCCGCAAGGAATCCCATCGGTTCCGCCACACGTCGCCGACCCGGTCCTGCGAGTCCAGGATGAGGAAGTCTTGCCGGTGTTTCTTCAGGTGGAATCCGGTGGCGAGCCCTGCCTGCCCGGCGCCCACAACCACGGTGTCCACTGGCTCATTGCTGTTCATCGCGAAGCCTCCTGAGGTGTTCGAGGTCATTAGAATAGCATTCCAGTCACTAGAATGCTATTCTTTTTCCGTGGAAATCCGGCACAATGACAGACGGTTAGCTCAAGCTGTCGCAACCAAGGCTGCCGTGGTGGAGGCCGCCCGGCAGCTGTTTCTGAGCAGGGGATACGTGGCCACCACCATCGGGGCCGTTGCCGAGCAAGCAGGCGTGGCTATCCAGACCATCTACAACTCGGTCGGCAACAAGGCCGCGTTGCTCTCGGCCGTGGTCGACGCGACGGCCGCGGGTCCGGATGCTCCCCGCACCGTCCCGGAGACTATGCGCGAGCGGACAGCCGCAGCCGCCGACGCGGGGGCGGTTCTAGCGTTGTTGGCCGACTGGTTCGCCGAGGTGAATCCGCGAACCAGCCAATTGTTCAGCGTCATGAGGCAGGCATCCGCCGTCGACGCCGAAGCGGCAAAAGTGGAGCGGGACCGGGCCGAAACCCGGCTGCGGAACTATGCCGAAGCTGCAGCGGCGGTCAGGCGGCGCGGGGCACTGACCTCCGGCATGAGCGACGAGCAAGCCGCTGCCGTGATCTGGTCGGTGGGCCATCCGGACACCTACCGATCACTCGTGCTGGATTTCGCCTGGGGGCTGGAGCGCTACCGGGATTGGGTCCACGCGGCGCTCAAGGCGGCCCTCGCCTAGCTTTCCGCTATTTGCGGGTGGATTCCTCGTTGCCCGCGGCCGTCTTCTTCTGGTTTTCCAGCCAGGCCATGATGTCCGCGAGCCTGATGCGCCGGTGCGTGCCGCGGTATTCCACCGGAATTTCGCCGCGGTCGGTCATGTTCCGCAGGTAGGTGTGCGAGATTCCCGCGAGCTCGGCCGCCCTCGACGTCGTGAGCATTTCCTCCACGCTGCTCACGGTCACCGCTTCGCCCCGGCCCAGCCTGCCGAGGAGGTCGACGACGGCGTCCCTCGCCTCATCCGGCAGCCGGTGGACCGTGCCGTCGACGAAGACGGTGATGTCGTTGCTGTCCTGGAGTGAGCGCGCCAGGTTCCGGGCGTCGTCCGCGGCCAAGCCAGGCGTCACGCGGGGAGCTATCAATGCCATGGCAGAAGCCTAGCCGCGCTCGAGGCTGCGCGCTTACGCCGCCGTGTTAGATTCACGCCTATGGTCAACTACCCCGCCAACCGGGATCCAGGCCCTGCCGTGGCCGCGGCAATCGAGCTACTGGTCCGGCAAGGTTACGACGCGACCTCCGTGGACGACCTCGCCGATGCCGCCGGGATCAGCCGAAGCACGTTTTTCCGCAAGTTCGGTTCCAAAGAGGACATCGTTTTCGCCGACCACGACCGTATTCTGGCGCGGGTTCAGGAGTTCCTTGCGGGGACCACGGCGGATCCGTTACGTGCCGTCGTGGACGCGGCGCTCTTGGTCTTCGGCCACCACGTGGGCAACCGGAAGACTTCCGTTGCCCGCTACGAACTTCTGCATCAAGTGCCCGCCCTTCGTGATCGTGAACTGGTCATGACACATCGTTATCAGCGGGCATTTAGGAATCATCTCCTTTCTGCGCTGCCCGAGGGTGAGGGCCGGGAGGTTACGGCCGTGGCCTTTGCCGCCTCGGTAGTCGCCGTGCACAACAGCGTCCTGCGCAAATGGCTGCGGGCTGTTGCTGCTGGCGAACGCGTCGAGGGTATTGAGTTGGCCGAACGCGTCGAGCGCGGGGCGCGGGAAGCTGAAGCCCATGAGTTGGCCGCCCGACTTGAGCGCGAATTGGGCGCCTTGGCCGATACCTTTGCCCCTGTTTCAGCCGGGCCGGCGGGTAGCGAGGCGGCCGGTGGGCCGTCCGCGGAAAGCGGCCGTCCCGCCGTCGTGGTTGCCGTCCTGGATCGGGCGGCGGGCACAGAACAGATCCTTCAAGCGGTCCGGGACGCTTTGGCTTAGCTCTTGATCCCGCAGAATTCTTTACTGACATTGAGTTCCTTGACATGAAACTGAGTGTCAGCGCATGCTGGGAGTCGTAGATCGAGACCCCAGAGCGAGGATTTCCCCATGCCGACGACGTCCGATAGCACTTCCGAAGAACTGGATGCCGTTTTTCCGCACGGCGCGGCTTTCCCGCCCGGCACCATGGAGCCCGAATACGTCCTGAACGAATCCCTGGACCCGGATCCGGCCTCCGTTTTCAAGGACATCAGCCGCGAAGACCGCGCTTACTGGGACCGGGCGCGGGCCTTCGTCCAGGACGAAGTGCTTCCGGTCATCACGGGGTACTGGGAGCGCGCGGAGTATCCGCTGCCGCTGGTGAAGCGCCTGGGTGAACTTGATCTGCTTCGCGACGGAATCAACATCGACGGGTTCCCGGCCATGAGTAAAACCGCCGCCGGACTGGTCACGATGGAACTGAGCCGCGGGGACGGCTCCATCGGCACGGTTGTTGCTGTCCAGGGCGGTTTGGCTCTGCGATCCGTGGCCGAATGCGGTTCCCCCGAGCAGCAGGCCCATTGGCTTCCAGCACTTGCCCGGGCCGAGGAATACGGCGCCTTCGCCTTGACCGAGCCGGCGCACGGCTCCGACTCCGTGGGACTCGAGACTACAGCGACGCCCGTCGAGGGCGGTTGTGTGCTCAACGGCGAAAAGAAATGGATCGGCAACGGCTCGATCGGCGGCCTGACCGTCGTCTGGGCCCGCGGCGACGACGGGCAAGTTCACGGATACCTTGTCCCGCAGGATTCGCCCGGATACTCGGCCACGACCATCGAAGGCAAGCTCTCACTCCGGGCCATCTGGCAGGCACACATCCGCCTTGAGAATGTCTTCGTCCCGGCGGAAAACGTGCTCCCGGGTGCCCGGACTTTCAAGGACACGGCCCGGGTGCTCTTGGCGACCAGGCTGGGAGTTGCCTGGTCCGCCGTCGGGCATGCCACTGCCTGCTACGAAACTGCTGTGCAGTACGCCGCCCAACGCCGGCAGTTCGGCCGCCCGCTGGCTGCCTCGCAAATTGTGCAGGAGCGTCTTGCCCGCATGCATTCAGAGCTCGCGATCATGCAGCTCATGGTCATGCAGATGACCAAGCTGGACGAAGAGGGCGCGCTGACTCCCGCCCAGGCGGCCCTCGCGAAGTTCACGTGCACCCGCACTGCCCGCAGTATCGCCTCGAACGCGCGCGACCTGCTCGGTGGCAACGGGATCCTGTTGGCCAACCGCGTGGCCCGGCACTTCGCCGACATAGAAGGCATCCATACCTATGAAGGCACAGAGACTGTCCAAGCGTTGATCATCGGACGCTCAATCACGGGTATCTCCGCCTTCGTCTAAGCGGCGTCCCCCGCACCACAGCCGCCCCCGGCTCCCGCGCCCCCCGCGACGCTCGCTCACTTATACGGCCAAAATCTCGGACGCTCGCTCAGATATGAACCCAATCGACGTAACGCTCGCTCAGATATGTGCGGACGCTGGGGCCATGAAGCGTCACTCCACCATGGCTATCGCGAAGCCACCCCACGCACGTTTCTTCTTGGTCTCGCGACCAAGCCCACGCTGTTCGAGGAGCGCCAACCCGACGGATCGGAGAAGTTCCGCTAGGCGATCCCGCGATGGCGGCGTCCTGTCCACGCCGAACTTCAACGGTTCGCCCGCCGCTTTGGCCGCCGCCCTCCCGAATCGCCAGTACGGTGTGCTCGACTCAAGGGTCTCGGTTGTGAAGTAGTCGAAGGCGAGCAAACTCCCTTTGGCACAACTCGCGACCTTCCGCAGCGTGTCCTCGATCGCTTCACGGTCGAGGTACATCGTGACGCCCTCCCACAGGAAAAGCGACGGACGCCCGACGTCGAACCCGGCGTCCACGAGTTTGGCGAGCCAGTCATCCTTCTCGAAGTCCGCGGGCACGAACGCGACCTTGCGTACGTCGATTCCCGCCTTGTCGAGTATTTCGCGCTTGACCGCTTGCGTATTTGGGGCATCTACCTCGAAGGAGCTGAGCGGCGTGTCCCGCGGGAGGCGATACGGGCGCGTATCGAAGCCGGCGCCAAGGATGACCAACTGGTCGATCCCGGGAAGTGCGCGGTCCAGGGCGCCGTCGAAGAAGGTGACCCTCGCCGATGCCTCGGCCCGTGGAGGTATCTCGCCCTCGAAGGGGTACCGGAAGGTCTTCGGGACGAAACCGGTGACGCGGTGCGCGAAGACCGTCGGCAAGAATGCCAAACGCATGCCCAGCCACGGAACGCCGGGCAGCAGGGGCAACAACCGATTCGCGGCCTGGTCTTCGCGCACGCCAAAATTGTGCATCGCCCACCTCGCGGAGAGCGGAGCCTGCGCGCTCGTCGAAACCCCGGAAGGTTTCGAGGACAGAAGCTTCCCCACCCAGATCACATAGCCGAGTAGCGAGACCGGAAGCAGCACAATGCTGAGCGCATAGAACGCGACGGCGCCATCCGGCTTGCGCATTTCCGGCTCCTTTCGGCTAATCAACTGTGAGCGAGCGTCGGCGGGAAGCCACCATATGTGAGCGAGCGTCGGAAAATAGGCGCTCATATCCGAGCGAGCGTTGGGTGGGTAAACCCAGGGACGCCTACTCCGCGTCGAGGTCCGTTTCCAGCAGTGTCACCAGGGAATCGAGGGCAGCGTCGGCGCCGTCGCCATCCGCGCGAAGCACGACGACGTCGCCCTTCGCGGCGCCGAGAGTCATGAGCGAAAGGATGCTGGCGGCGTCGAGCGCGTCGTCGGCAGGCGAACCGGCCATCGCGATGGACACCTCAACCGGGGATTCCACCGCAGCCTCGGCAAAAATCGCAGCCGGGCGGGCGTGCAATCCGGAGCGGCTGGCGATGGTGGCGGTGCGTTCGGGCATGGTTTCTCCTTGTATTCAGGTAAGACAGTACGGCTGGGCTCAGAGCCCGAGTTCCTCGAGGATCGGCAGCTTCGCGCGGACCCAGGCCTTTGCGTCGAGCGCATCGGGTGCACTGAGCGCCAGCCGCGCCAGCTCTTGGGCCTGTTCCAACGTCACCGTCTTGAGCACGGTTCCGACGGCGGCCAGCGAGCGGGCGGTCATGGACAGAGTGGACACGCCCAGGCCAACGAGCACGACGGCGAGGGCCGGGTCCGCGGCCGCTTCACCGCAGACGCCAACGGGTTTGCCGTTGCCCTCTTCCGCCGAGCCCGCGACGGTCAGCTGAACGAGTCGCAGAACCGCGGGCTGCCACGGGGTGTTGAGTTCGGCAAGGGGACCGAGTTGCCGGTCGGCGGCCATGGCGTACTGCGTGAGGTCGTTGGTGCCGAGGGACGCGAAGCCCACGTGGCGCAGGACCGACGCCGAGGTCAATGCCGCGGAGGGAACTTCCACCATCACGCCGGGCGTCTTGATTCCCGCGGCATCGCACATCGACGCGAAGTGGGCAGCCTCGGCCGCAGTCGAGATCATGGGTGCCATGACCCACACCTCGGCTTCTGATTCGTCGGCAGCGATGGCGATGGCCTCGAGCTGGCGGTCCAAAACACCGGGCGTGGTGAAGTCGGTGCGGTAGCCGCGCACACCCAGGGCCGGGTTGGGTTCGGTGGCGTCGGTGAGGAAGGGAAGGGGCTTGTCGGCGCCTGCGTCGAGGGTCCGGAGCACCACTTTCTTGCCCGGGAACGCGTCGAACACGCCCCTGTACGCGGCAGCCTGTTCCAGCACGGTCGGTTCCGTGTCGCGTTCCAGGAAGCAGAATTCGGTGCGGAAAAGGCCCACGCCTTGGGCACCCAGCGCAGCGGCCGCGGCAGCGTCCTTGGCCCCGCCGACGTTGGCGAGGAGGGGCACCAAGTGGCCGTCCGCCGTCGTGCCGTTTCCGTCAAAAACCGCCAGTGTAGCGGAATTTTCGACCCACGCGATGGCGGCCGCGCGTTGCTCTTCGGTGGGTTCGAGGGAGAGTGAGCCGGCAGCTCCGTCCACGAAGACTTCGGCGCCGTCAGGAATTTCGTCCACTCCGCGGGCCGCGACGACGGCGGGCAGGCCGAGCGAGCGCGCGATGATCGCGGTGTGTGACTGCGGTCCGCCGCCCGAGGTGACCAGTGCTGTCACGATCGCGGGGTCCAGCGTTGCGGTGTCGGCGGGAGCGAGGTCTTCAGCCACCAGGATGAACGGAGTGTCCGACGCCGGGATCCCCGGGGCGGGGACTCCGCGAAGTTCGGCGACGATCCGAGCGCGGACGTCCAGGACGTCAGTAGCGCGCTCGGCCATGTATCCGCCCAGGTTGTGGAGCATTTCGGACACGGAGGCGCCGGCTTCCCAGATGGCGCGTTCGGCGGAGCTGCCGTTGTTGTTGATGAGTTTGGTGGCCGACTTCAGGAGCATGGTGTCCTTGGCCATGAGCGCGGTGGCTTCCAGCACGGCCTTACCGTCTCCGCTGGCTTTGTCCGCGCGTGCTTTGAGTTCGTCGTGGACCGATTGGGCCGCCGCTTTCAGGCCCGCGACGGCGTCTTCCGCCGTGGTCGATGCGGCTAGCTGCTCGCCCGACGGCGGTTCGCTGACTGGTTTGGGCATCTGACGGATAGTGCCAATGACGCGGCCCGGGCTAACGCCTACTCCTTGGAAATTCTGCACTGAAATCCTCTGTTCCTGCTCTCGGATCGGACCCACCGGCTGCGGCGCCTCGGGGTCCGAAAAAATCTCCTGTGACTCACTTCATATAGCGTTGCTATAGGTGCTAGGGTAGCGGCTATGAGTTTCGATGACCAGCTTCCGCCCAAAACTCGGCTGCTCCGTGCAGCCGCCGAGTTGCTGGCGAATTCGGACGGGTCGCCGGTCTCTACGCGCCAAATCACCAAACTTGCCGGCGTCACGGCGCCTACGCTTTACCACCACTTCGGCGACAAGGAGGGGTTGTTCGACGCCGTCGTTGCAGCCGGCTTCGAGGAGTACGTGGCGGGAGAGCGGGACTTCGCACCCTCTGGGGAACCCCTGGAGGATGTCCGCCGGATGTGGGACAACCACGTCCAGTTCGGACTTACCCAACCGCACCTTTACCTGGTGATGTTCGGCAACATCCGTCCGGAAAGCAGGCCGGCCATCGTGGCTGATGCCGAGTCGCTTCTGGAGGAGATGCTGAGCAAGGCAGCCATTGCCGGGCAGATCAACGTACCCCCGCGCGAGGCGGCCAGGAGCATCCTGGCGGCCAACGTCGGCGTCACGCTCATGCTCATTGCAGAGCCTTTGGAAGACCGGAACCTCGAGCTCTCCACCATGACCCGGGATTCCATGATTTTCGCCGTGTCCACGGAAACAGCCCGTGGCGCCGCAGCGGACGACTCCGGCAAGTCGTCGGTTGTTGTTGCGGCAATCGCGCTGAATGCGGCACTCCAAGCCTCACATTCAGACCAGCTATCCAGTTCGGAACTGAAGCTTTTCCTTGAATGGCTTCACCGAATCTCCAGCAGCTCCTAGAGCTGTCCTCCTTCGATAGATATCGACTGATCCCGCACTGATGCGGGACTCACGTTAGGAATTCACACAATGGCAACAGCGTCAGTTGCGAAACAGCGCACCAGCGTGCGCGTTGGTGTCCAAAAGTTCGGAACCTTCCTTTCGGGCATGATCATGCCCAATATCGGGGCCTTTATTGCATGGGGCATCATCACCGCTCTGTTCATCCCGGCAGGGTTCTTCCCCAATGCGGACCTGGCCAAACTCGTGGGCCCCATGATCACGTACCTGTTGCCGCTACTGATCGGTTACACCGGCGGCCGGGCGGTCCATGGCATCCGCGGCGGCGTGGTTGGAGCCGCCGCCACCATGGGCGTGATTGTCGGTACGGATATCCCGATGTTCATCGGTGCCATGCTTATGGGCCCGCTCACGGCCTGGATCATGAAGAAGCTCGACAAGGTATGGGAAGGCCGGGTCAAGCCGGGCTTCGAGATGCTGATCGACAACTTCTCAGCAGGCATCGTCGGCGCCGCACTGGCCATCTTCGGCATGCTGGTGATCGGCCCGGTGGTGAAGGCCTTCAGTAACGGCGCGAGCGCCGTCGTCGAATTCCTGGTCCACAACGGACTTCTGCCGCTGACCAGCATCTTCATCGAACCCGCCAAGGTCCTGTTCCTCAACAACGCAGTCAACCACGGCATCCTCACGCCGCTCGGCACGGAACAAGCGCTGCAAAACGGCAAGTCCATCCTGTTCCTGCTTGAAGCCAACCCGGGCCCGGGCGTCGGCGTCCTGCTCGCCTACATGTTCTTCGGCAAGGGCCTGGCACGGGCATCCGCTCCCGGCGCCGCGCTCATCCAGTTTGTCGGCGGCATCCACGAGATCTACTTCCCGTACATTCTCATGAAGCCGATCCTCATCCTCGCCACGATCGCAGGCGGCATGACCGGCATCTTCACCCTGGTAGTCACCGGCGCGGGCTTGCGTTCGCCGGCGGCCCCTGGCAGCATCATCGCCGTCTTTGCCGCGACAGCGAAGGACAGCTATTTCGGTGTTGCCCTGTCCGTGCTTCTTGCAGCCACAGTGTCCTTCCTGATTGCCTCCGTGATCCTGCGCGCCAGCAAGACCACCGACGTGGACGCGCTGGGTCAGGCAACATCCAGGATGGAAGAGCTCAAGGGCAAGAAGAGTTCCGTTTCCTCCGCACTCCTGGGCGCCGGTGGCGGTACCGCCGTCCTGACCCGCCCTATCCAGAACATCGTGTTCGCGTGCGACGCCGGCATGGGCTCCAGCGCCATGGGCGCCTCGGTGCTCCGCAACAAGATCAAGGCAGCCGGTTTCCCGGACGTCAAGGTCACCAATTCGGCCATCGCAAACCTCAGTGACACCTACGACGTCGTGGTAACGCACCAGGACCTGACAGAACGCGCCCGGCCGGTCACCTCCAGCGCCGTGCACGTCTCCGTGGACAACTTCATGAACAGTCCCCGCTACGAGGAGATCGTGGAACTGGTCAAGAGCAGCAACGCGGCTCCCGGCGCTCAGGGTTCGACTATGGTTGCTGAACCGGCCGCCGGTGCCCGCGCTGCCCAGCCCGCCGCCGTCGGGGGCAAGGATGTCCTGCTCCCCGAAAGCGTGATCCTCAATGGTTCCGCGACGGACCGTGACTCGGCCATCGACGAAGCGGGCAAGCTCCTGCTGGACCGGGGTTCAGTGGACATGGGCTACATTCACGCCATGCATGAGCGCGAGGAATCCGTATCCACCTACATGGGCAGCTTCCTTGCCATCCCGCACGGCACGAACGCTGCCAAGAACCACATCCTGCACTCCGGTGTGTCGATCGTCCGCTACCCCGAGGGCATCGACTGGGGTGGCAAGCAGGTCAAGTTCGTCGTCGGCGTCGCCGGCATCAACAACGAGCACCTCCACATCCTGTCCTCCATCGCCAAGATCTTCACGGACAAGGCGCAAGTGGCCCAGCTTGAGCAGGCCACGTCGGTTCAGGAAGTGCTGGATCTGTTCGGAAAGGTCAACGCATAGTGAAGGCAGTCCATTTTGGGGCAGGGAACATCGGACGAGGATTCGTCGGCTTGCTGCTGCACGAGGCTGGATATGAGGTGGTCTTCGCCGATGTCGCGGATGCCTTGATCAGCCAGCTCGCCTCCGCGACCTCCTATGAGGTCCACGAGGTCGGCGAAAACGCGGCGGTCATGACCGTGTCCGGTTTCCGGGCCCTGAATTCGGGCACCGAAGAGGTTGCCGTCGTCGCGGAAATCGCGACGGCGGACCTCGTCACCACGGCGGTGGGGCCGCACATCCTCAAGTTCGTGGCGCCCGTGATCGCGCGGGGCATCGCCGGCCGCTCGCCGTCGTTGGCTCCGCTCCAGGTCATGGCCTGCGAGAACGCGATCAACGCCACGGACCTCCTGCGATCCGAAGTGGAAGCGGCGTGGGACGGTGCCGCGGGTGACCTTTCTTCCGCTGCTGTGTTTGCGAACACGGCGGTTGACAGGATCGTCCCCAACCAGGCGCCGGGCCAAGGCCTGGACGTCACTGTGGAGACTTTTTACGAGTGGGTCATCGACCGCACGCCTTTCGCGGGGGAGGCGCCGGTGATTCCCGGTGCGACCTTCGTGGACGAACTAGGCCCGTACATCGAACGGAAGCTATTCACGGTCAACACCGGACACGCCTCGGCAGCATACTTCGGCTATGGCGCCGGCTTGGAGAAGATCTCCGAGGCGATGGCCGATGCCTCCGTTGCGGCCCGGGTTCGGGCCGTATTGGAGGAGACCAAGCAGCTTCTCGTGGCCAAACACGGCTTCGTCGAGGCTGAGCAGGAAGCGTACGTGCAGAAGATCCTGTCCCGCTTCACCAACCCGTACTTGCCGGACACGGTGAACCGGGTGGGCCGCGCGCCGCTCCGCAAACTTGGGCGGCACGAACGCTTCATCGGCCCGGCCGCTGAACTCGCCGAGCGCGGAGTCACGCCCGTTGCCTTGTTAGACGCGATGTCCGCCGCCCTGCGTTTCGACGACGGAGCAGACGACGAAGCCGTGGAACTCGCCCGGATGCTTGCCGAGATGGACGCGGCCGAGGCGGTCGAGCGCATCACTGAACTTCCGCCGTCGCACCCGTTGTTCCCGCAGGTGTTGAAGCTGATCGAAGAACGGAAGGCCGAGGCCTAAACACCGCTTCCTGCCGCCACGCCGGCCGGCTTCCCTGTGCCGACCGGCGACGCTCGCTCATATATGCGGGCTTTTTCCCGAACGCTCGCTCACCCTCCTTCACGTGATGTGGAGGAGGGTGAGCGCTTTGGGCCGTAAAAGTAAGCGAGCGTCAACTAGTTGCCGAGTTCTTCCGACGCCGTCCGTCCGGCCGCCTGGACGCGCCGCAGGAAGTCGGTAATGACGGCGATTTCAGCGTCGTCGTAGTCTGCGCAGATGGTGTCCATGAGGCTGTTCATTCCCGAGTAAAGGCGGAACATCTCTGCGTTTCTATCGGGCAGAACCCGGATGACCACGGCGCGCCGGTCGGACGGATCGCGGTCCCGGACAATCCAGCCTCCGCGTTCAAGCCGGTCGAGGATCCCGGTCATGGTGGCTGGGTGCAGGCCGGCGTGTTTGGCTAACATGCTTGGGCTGAGCGGCCCCCGGCTCGAGATCAGGTCAAGACAATCAAGGTCAACATCCTTCAGCTCGGCCTGGGTGCCGACCTGGTGATTGAGCACGGATAGTTGCACGCGTACGCTGCGAAGCTCGGCTTTGAGCGCAGCAACAGCGCGCCGCCGAAGACTAGGGGTCGCGGCCTCTTGATTTGATATGGAACTCATATGATATCGTTTCTGTATTGTATGGTTTTCCTAGAATAAGACTACCGGAGGCCGCATCACATGAAGATCGCAGTATTCGGGGCAAATGGCCCCACCGGAAGGATTCTCACCGGGCAAGCGCTCGACGCCGGACACGCCGTCACCGCTGTTACGCGCAGGCCACACGAATTCCCCCTTTCGGCCCCCGGTCTAAGCATCGTCGGTGCCGATGTGTATAACTTCGAGGACGTAAGTGCCGTCGTTGAAGGAAGCGATGCTGTCCTCTCAACCCTCGGTGTTCCATACAGCCGCCAGCCGATTACGGTCTACTCGGTGGGCACGGGGAACATCATCCGGGCGATGGGCAACCACGGCGTCCGTCGGCTGGTCTGCGTGAGCTCCAGCGCCACCGACATTTCGGCCGGCCCGCATGGCGGGTTTCTCTTCGAGAAAGTGCTGCAGCCCCTCGTTACCAAGCTGCTCGGTAAGACACTGTACGAGGACATGCGGCGGATGGAGTCCGCCGTCGCCGCGAGCGGCCTGGACTGGACAATCATGCGGCCCTCCGGTCTTTTCGAGACCGAATCCGTCACCGAATACAAGATGGCCGTTGACTACATAAACGGCACTTTCACGTCGCGGGCCGACCTTGCGGACTCCATGCTGTGGCAACTCACCTCGGACGAGTTCGTGCGCAAGAACGTCGCGGTTGCAACCTTTTCGCAGAAGCCGAGCCTCATCCAGCTCCTTTTGCGCGAGGCCAACAGCAAGAAGTCCGCGCCGGATAGCGTCCCTGAGGGCAACCGGTCATGAACCTCGGTGGGAAACCCGAAACCCTCCTTCTCGTGAATGACGTGAAGGAGGGTTTCGGGTTTCGCCGTTATAGGTGAGCGGGCGTTACTGCGGCCGTATGGTTTTGTGAGACAGCTTGATGGGAGCCTCAGTTTCAGATGACCACCCGCAGAAAGACATACGACGCCGCGTTCCGGGAGGAATCGGTTCGACTGGTTTTGTCTTCGGACCGGCCGGTGAAGCAGATCGCGCAGGAGATCGGGGTGAAGGAAAGCACGCTGGGAAGCTGGGTACACAAGTCCCGGGACAAGCAACCGGACACCCCTGCCCAGCCCGAGGACCGGGGGCCGGTGGCGTGGGATGAACACCAGAAAGCGCTGGCCGAAAACGCCAGGTTGAAGGCCGAGGTCGAGTTCCTGGGAAAAGTCAGCGCCTTCTTTGCCGCGAAGCAAAAGTAGAGGATTTCTACGAGTTCATCGAAGCGGAGAAGGCCAACCATCCCGTGGTGTGGCTATGCCGGAAATTGAACGTCTCCCGGGCCTCCTATTACCGGTGGCGCAAACCTGCCGGCCCTTCACCGCGCACCGTGCGGCACGGGGAGCTGGTCACCGCGGTCACCAAGCTCTACACGAAGGAGTCCGGGCGTGCCGGGCGGGACCAGCTGACCCGGCTCCTGAACGCGGCCGGGACCAAGGTCTCCGCCCCGACCGTGGGGGCCATCATGCGCGAGCACGGCCTGCGGGCCATCCGCACCCAGGCCTGGAAAAAGACCACGCTCCAGGACCCGCAGGCCAAGACCGCCCACATCCAGAACCACATGCTCGATGACCAGGGCAGGCGCGACTTCACCTCCGCGGTGCCCGGGACCCGGCTGGTCGGGGACATCACCTACCTGCGCACCGGCGAGGGCTGGCTCTACCTGGCCACGGTCATCGACCTGTTCTCCGGGATGGTCATCGGCTGGGCCATGGCCGAACACATGCGCGCCAGCCTGTGCACCGCGGCCCTGCGGATGGCCCGGAACCACGGCCACCTCATCGGCGGCCCAGTCGTCTTCCACTCCGACCGGGGCACCCAGTACACCTCGGAGGAATTCCAACGATGGTGCGCCCAGAACGAGGTCACCCAGTCCATGGGCAAGGTGGGGGTGTGCTGGGACAACGCGGTCGCCGAGAACTTCTTCTCACACCTCAAGACCGAGTTCTACCACCACCACCGCTTCGGTTCCAGGCTCACCGCACGGACCGCCGTGATGGACTACATCGAGGGCTGGTACAACCGCCGCCGACCCAACCGACGGGCCGGCGGCATCCCGCCAGCCACCGCCCACGCAAACCACCACACCAGCGTCCAGGAACCCCTGGCCGCCTAACCAAAACAAACAACGAAAATGTCTCAAAAACTTGACGACCGCATACGTCGAAAAGGCTCGTTTGTGAGCGAGCGTCGGAAGAATGGCCGCTATATGTGAGCGGGCGTCCTAGCGGGCGGCGGTTTCGACGGCCGCTGTCTCGGTTTCGGCCATGGCTTTCCACTCTGCCACCCGCGCCTGGTGCAGCGGCGACTTCCGGACCAAGGCGTAGGCCACGGCGAGGACCGCGAACCAGATGGGCGTTACGAGCAGGGCCGTGAGGGTGTCCGGCTGCGTCGTCAAAGCCCAGACCAGGAACGCGAAGAAGGCGAAGACCATCCACACCATCACGGTGCCGCCGGGCATCTTGAACGTCGAGGCCTCGTGCAAGTGGGGCCGGCGCTTCCGGAAAACAAGGTAGCTGGCCAGGATGATGGACCAAACGAACATGAAGCAGACGGCGGACACGGTGGTGACCATGTCGAAGGCTGCTCCGATGTCCTTGCCCGCATAAAGAAGTGCGACGCCGCCGAGGAGCAGCACGCAGGACAGGAACAGGGCGTTCTGCGGAACTTTCCGGCTGGAGAGGCGGCCGAACATCTTGGGGGCATCGCCGTCGTTCGCCAGGCCGAACACCATGCGCGACGTCGAGTAGATACCCGAGTTGGCAGAGGACATGGCGGAGGTCAGGACCACGAGGTTCACCACGGTTGCAGCGATACCCAGGCCGGCCAGGGAGAACATGGCGATGAACGGGCTGTGGCCGGCCTTGAACTCGGTCCACGGGATGACGGACATCAGGATGATGAGCGCGCCGACATAGAACAGCATGACGCGGACCGGGATGGCGTTGATGGCGCGGGGCAGGTTGTGCTCCGGGTTCTTTGTCTCGGCCGCGGCTGTGCCTACCAGTTCGATACCCACGAAGGCGAAGACCGCGATCTGGAAGCCGGCAACGAAGCCCATGAATTCCTTGGGGAAGAAGCCGCCGTGGCTCCAGAGATTGGTCAAGCTCGCGGCTCCGGCGTCGGACTTGAAGCCGGTCGAGATCATGACGATACCCACGATGATCAAAGCGGCGATGGCAACGATCTTGATGAGGGCGAACCAGAACTCAGTCTCGCCGAAGGCCTTCACTGTGGGGAGGTTGAGCAACAGCAAGATGGCGATGGTCGCGAGGCCCGGAATCCAGAGCGGCACACCCGGCCAGAGCTCATTGGCATAGCCCGCGATCGCGATGACATCGGCCACTCCGGTTACTACCCAGCAGAACCAGTAGGTCCAGCCGGTGAAGAAGCCCGCCCAGGGACCAAGGAGGTCCCCGGCGAAGTCGCTGAAGGACTTGTAGTTCAGGTTGGACAGCAGGAGCTGGCCCATGGCGCGCATGACGAAGAACAGCATGAAGCCGATGATCATGTACACGAAGATCACGGACGGGCCGGCTACGGAGATGGTCTTTCCGGAGCCCATGAAGAGGCCTGTGCCGATGGCGCCGCCGATCGCAAGCAACTGGATGTGGCGGTTGCTCAGTGAGCGCGCCAGATGCGGCTCGCTGTCTTTGCTGGAGGCAGTGCGTTGCCCTGTTGTTGTCTGGTGAGACATATCTGCATCCTTCGGGGTGATTCGCCGCATGGTGACGTGGCTAACAAATCTGCTAGTCCAAACTAACTCGAACCATCCGAGAATTTGTGATTGATCGTTTCACCCAGAATTCATGAACGCTCGTAAAACGAAGCCGCCAGCTTGTGTCAGGCTGGTGCTATGAGTCACATAAATCCAGGCGTGAAGCCGCTGTTGAGCATGGTTCTGGACGAAGGAGTCTTCACGCTCCGCCGGGCCCACTGGGAGGACTTGCCCGCCATTCTGAGATTGCTCGCCGCGGATCAGTTGGGCAGTTCCCGCGAAAACGCCGAGGACGTCGGCCCCTATCTGCAGGCGTTTCAGCAGATCAACGAGGATCCGGCCCAACTGTTGGTGGTAGGCCACTTGAACGGCGCTTGTGTCGCAACTTTCCAGCTGAGTTTCATCCCGGGCTTGGCCCGGAAAGGCTCGCTGCGTTGCCAGATCGAGGCCGTGCGCGTCGCCGCAGAGTTGCGGGATCATGGCGTCGGTGCGGCAATGATGCAATGGGCCATCGACGAGGCGCGGAACCGGGGCTGCACCCTGGTCCAGCTCACCAGCGACAAGTCCCGCAAGGACGCCCACCGCTTCTATGAGCGCCTGGGCTTCGTAGCCAGTCACGAGGGAATGAAGCTGGCCCTGTAGCGACGGCATCCTCGAGGAGTCCCAAGACAAAGTCCCGCACCCCTTGATATTTAGGCAACCTAACTGTTAGGATACCTAAATATGAATACCAATCAGGCTGACGACGCGCTCCTCGCCCTCGCCCAATCATTCCGGGAAGCCTTGCGGCAGAGCGTCTACGTGATGCGCCGCCTCGATTCCGAGGAGCAGCTCAGCTCGGCCCAGCTTGGCGTCCTCAAGATGGCGCTCGACGGCGGTGCCCGCGTCGGGGGGATCGCCCGGAACCTTGGGGTCAAGGTCCCCAGTGCCACAGAGCAGATCATCAAGCTGGAGCGCGCGGGCCTGGTCAAACGAGAATCAGATCCGGACGACTCCCGTGCCGTCCGCGTCGCCGCGACCGCGGCGGGACGTGCCGCCGTCGAGAACGCGGACCGCCGCCGCAACGAATTCATCGCCGGGATCCTCGGAACGCTGAGCCAGGCAGAACGCGACGCCGTCGAAGCCGCCCTTCCGGTGTTCGACAAGATCAACCATTCAGTCCAGAACTGAACAAGCCAGAACTGAACAAGCCAAGAAACTAGGAGAGCAGTCCATGAAAGGCCAGCTCACAGAGCAACTGCAGCCAGCGGAAGACACACTCGAGGCCGAGAAAGCCTCGTTCCTCAAGCAGCCCAAGGCTGTGTGGGCCACGGCGATTGCCGCCGTCTTCGCCTTCATGGGTATCGGCCTGGTGGACCCGATCCTGCCAGCCATCGCCAAGAACCTCCAGGCGAGCCCCAGCCAAGTGTCGCTGCTTTTCACGAGCTACTTCCTGGTGACCGCCGTCGCGATGCTCGTGACCGGCTTCGTCTCTTCGCGGATCGGTGGCAAAAAGACGCTCATGATCGGCCTGGCCCTGATTGTCGTGTTCGCCTCGTTGTCAGGCATGTCCGGAAGCGTGGGTGAGCTGGTCGGATTCCGCGCGGGTTGGGGACTAGGCAACGCCCTCTTCGTGGCTACCGCCCTTGCCGTGATTGTCGGCGTCGCGAGCGGCGGAACCGGAACTGCGATCATTCTCTACGAAGCCGCCCTTGGCTTGGGCATTTCCCTCGGCCCGTTGCTCGGCGCGCTTCTCGGTGGCTGGCAATGGCGCGCACCGTTCTTCGGCACCGCGGTCCTCATGGCCATTTCCTTCATCGCCTTGCTGGCCCTGCTGCCTAAGACCCCGACGCCGGCCACGAAGGCCCGTTTGCGTGACCCGCTCCTTGCCCTGGGCCACAAGGGCCTTCGCACCACCGCCGCCAGCGCCTTGTTCTACAACTACGGCTTCTTCACGATCCTGGCCTTCACGCCGTTCATTCTGGGAATGGACGCCTACGGGATTGGTGCGGTGTTCTTTGGTTGGGGCGTGGCCGTGGCCGTGTTCTCGGTCTTTGTGGCACCCGTGCTGCAGCGTCGCTTCGGCACCACCAACGTCCTGGTCGGCACCCTCGCGGCCCTTTTGCTGGACCTCGTCGGGCTGGGACTGGCCGCGGGGCACTCGGTGACTGCCGTCGTCGTGCTTGTCATTGTGGCGGGCGCACTGCTGGGCATCAACAACACGCTCTACACAGAACTGGCCATGGAAGTCTCCGATTCGCCGCGTCCGGTGGCTTCGGCCGGCTACAACTTCGTGCGGTGGATGGGTGGCGCGCTCGCCCCGTTTGTCGCGGCACAACTGGGTGAGCACTTCGGCCCGCAGGTCCCGTTCTTCGCCGCGGCCCTTGCCCTCGCGTTCGCAATCCTCGTGGCCGCCGGCGGCCGCCGCTACCTGAAGTCACACGAACCGCACCTCGTGTAGAAGGGCCCAACTGACTCGCAGTTGTTGTCGTTATGAGGGCTCATAACGACAACAACTGCGAGTTACTTGGGTGTGAGTCACTTGGGTGTGACCTCGAGCTCCGCAGGCTTGGAGCCTTTCGGGACAAACAAGGTGTCGGCCTGCTCAAGGGACATGCCGTTGGTTTCCGGCACCTTGAACATGACGAAGAAGAACGACGCCGCGGCGAACAGCGCATACATGCCGTAAGTCAGCGGCAACGAACCGGCCGCCATGATGGGGAAGCTCAAGGTGATGGCGAAGTTGGCGATCCACTGGGCTGCGGCGGCCAGCCCGAGCGCGCGGGCACGGATCCGCGAGGGGAAGATCTCGCCCAGGAGCACCCACACCAACGGTCCCCACGAAGCGCCGAAGCTCACCACGAACACGTTGGCGGCCACCAGGGCCACCGGACCCCAGGCGCCGGTCAAGGACACCGAAGAACCCGACCCGCTGGCGGAAGAAAAGGCCAGCGCCATGGCACCCAGGGACACAGCCATACCGATGGAGCCCGTCAGCAGGATGGGCCTGCGGCCAATGCGGTCCACTAGGGCGATGGCCACGAGCGTGACCAGGATGTTGGTGACGGACGTTGCCACCGAGATGGCCAGGGAGTCTTGCTCGTGGAAGCCGACTGCCTTCCAAAGGGTGGTGGAGTAGTAGAAGATCACGTTGATGCCGACGAATTGCTGCAGCACCGACAAGATGATGCCGATCCACACCACGGGCTGCAGGCCAAAAGCCTTGCCGCGGAGCGAGCCCTTCTTGGTGGAGAGCTCGTCCTGTTTGATGGAGTCACGGATTTCGCGGATGTGGCGTTCGGTATCGTCGCCGGGCATCAGCGTGTCGAAGATCTTGCGTGCGGTGTCTTCCTTGCCGCTAAGGACCAGGAAATGCGGCGACTCCGGCAGTCGGAAGGCGATCAGGCCGTAGATCGCGGCAGGCACGGCGCACGCGATGAACATCCAGCGCCACGCCTCGACTCCGAGCCACAAGGCATGGTGGGCGCTTCCCGCGGATGTTGCCAGCACGGCGTCGGACAGAAGGGCCGCGAAAATACCAGTGGTGATCGCCAGCTGCTGCAGCGACGCGAGTCTGCCGCGGACTTGGCGCGGTGAGATTTCCGAGATGTAGGCCGGCGCGATCACCGATGCGAGGCCGATGCCCAGGCCGCCGACCAAGCGCCAGAAGACGAGGTCCCAGATGCTGAAAGCAAAGCCCGTCCCGATGGAGCTGACCAGGAAGAGGGCGGCACCCAGCTTCATGGCGGGGATGCGGCCGTGGCGGTCCGCCACCTTGCCCGCGAGATACGCCCCTGCCGCACAGCCGAGCAACGCGACCGCCACAGCGAAGCCCGTGACGGCTTCGCTCAGCATGAATTCGTCCTTCATCGCATCGACGGCGCCGTTGACCACGGAGGAATCGAACCCGAAGAGGAAACCGCCCACAGCTCCGGCAACGGCCAGGCCAATTACCTTGCGTGGGACGCCGGAACGGCTGTCGGAGCTGGAATTGGGCATGGCTCTCCCTTGAGGAAATGTGGTGGATTGTGCGGCGCGGTCGTCGTCGGCAGCTGGTTCCGACGGGGACGCCGGTGCACTCGCGCTACACAGTGTGGCACGGTGCCAGCGTGACTTCCAGTCAACCGGGCCAGCCACACCGGACGTGTCACGCCACGCAAACTTTCGCGCCGTCGTCGGGCACACCACCGCGCGAACACTGGAAACGACAACGGCAGGCAGTCCAAAAGACTGCCTGCCGTGACGCTGTTCGAGATTTTAGTGGGCGGAAACGGATTCCTTCGCCGCCGCCTTCGGATCCGTCAGTTTCTTGTTCGGCAAGGCGAAGCTGATGAGGAACGCGAGGCCGGTCAGCGCTGCGGCAGTCAGCATCACGGTGTCGATCGACTGCGCGAAGCCTTCAACGATAGGTCGCGTGAGCGCCGGGTTGGCGTGGTGCAACCAGCTGGTGTCGTTCAGCGAATCGTTTGTGGCGCCGTTCTTGAAGAAGTCGTACAGCTTGGCGTTGGCTGGATCCGCGGCAACTGCAGGATCCTTGAGCACCTTGAGGTAGTCCGCGCTGCCCATGGCATCCTTCATGCCCGAGGCGATCTTGTCGGCGGCGAGGCTGAAGAGCATCGAGATGAACACCGCGGTACCCACGGCGCCGCCCATGGAACGGAAGAATGCCGCGGTGGACGTGCCCACGCCCATGTCCTTCGGCGGTACGGAGACCTGCATCGCCAAAGTGAGCGGCTGCATGCAGAAGCCCAGGCCCATGCCGAAGAATACGGCGATCAGGCCCGGTACCCAGAGACCGGTGTCGACGCCGAGGGACAGGCCCATGACGATTGCGGCGGCCGTCAGGATGCCCGTACCGAGAATCGGGAAGATCCGGAAAACGCCGGACGCCGAGATGGTCCGTCCCGCTGTAATGGAACCGAAGAGGATGCCCACCGTGAAGGTGATCATCATGAGGCCTGCTTCGGTGGGGGTGAGGCCCTTGACCAGCTGCAGGTACATCGGGAGCATCGCGATGGCCCCGAACATGCCGATACCGATGATGAAGTTCAGCAGGGAAGACAAACCGAAGGTGATGTTCCTGAAGAGCCGCAGGGGGATTAGCGCGTAGTCGCCAGCACGCCGCTCAACCAGCAAGAACGCGATGATGCCGATGACGCCAAGCCCGTAGCAGATCCACGAGTTTCCGGAGGTCCAGCCCCAGCTGCGTCCCTGTTCGGCCACAAGCAGCAGCGGGACGATTGCCAGCGTGATGGCTCCAGCGCCCCAGTAGTCGATCTTCTGCTTGACGTGCTTCGCGGGCAGGTGCAGGTAGAAGAACACCACGGCCAGTGCGGCCAGGCCTATGGGCAGGTTGATGAAGAAGACCCAGCGCCAGCCGTCGAAGCCAAGGATGTTGGCCGAGCCAGCGAAAGCACCGCCGACGACGGGACCGAGGACCGAGGAAACACCAAAGACGGACATGAAGTAGCCCTGGTACTTGGCACGATCCTTCAGGGCAACAATGTCGCCGATGATCGTCAATGCGAGGGCCAGTAGACCGCCGGCGCCCATACCCTGGATGCCGCGGGCGATGGCGAGCTCGGTCATGGAGTGCACGGAACCGGCGTACAGGGAACCAGCGAGGAAGATCAGGATCGCGGCCAGGTACAGCGGGCGGCGGCCGAAGATGTCGCTGAGCTTGCCGTACAGCGGGGTGGTAACCGTGGATGTGATGAGGTAGGCCGTAGTGGCCCACGCCTGCAGGGACAGGCCGTCCAAGTCATTGGCGATGGTGTAAATGGACGTGGACACGATGGTCTGGTCCAGGGAGGAAAGGAACATGCCGAGCATGAGGCCCACCATGACGGTGAGCGTCTGACGGTGTGTCAGGACCTCTCCGGCGGCCCGCACAGGCGTGGCGTTGGACATTGCTTCTCCAAAGGTGGATGAAAAGGGGACTAAGCAGGATAGTTGCTTTCAGTAACTATCCTAATCGCTCCTGTATTCCCTGTCCTACCCGATTGGCGAGAAATATGTCACCGCTCCACGAGAATCCCGTCAGGATCGCAGTAGATCAGGTGCCCGGGTTCGATGTGCACTCCGTCAATCACCAGGGGGATGTCCACTTCGCCACGGCCCACTTTGGAGCTTTTCTTGGGATTGCTCCCAAGGGCTTTGACGCCCAAAGGCAGCTTCGCGATCGCCACGCGATCGCGGATCGCCCCATTGATCACGACGCCGGCCCAGCCGTTCGCGACGGCGCTCTCGGCGATCATGTCCCCCATGAGGGCTGTGCGCAGCGAGCCGTAGCCGTCCACCACCAGCACGGCGCCTTCGCCGGGGGTTGCCAGAACCGTCTTCACCAGGGCATTGTCCTCAAAGCATTTGACGGTGCGAACGGGGCCGCTGAAGTGCGAGACGCCGCCGAGGTCCTGGAACTGCAGTGATATCGACTCAAGATCCTCGGCACGTTCGTCGTAGAGATCGGCGGTGTTGATGGGGTTCGCTGGGCTGTTCATCGTTGATCCTCCTCGGTCCGTTGGAGTTACCCTAACGCGTGCAGACGTGCCTTGGCGCTAGGCTGAATCCACACGTCCAGACGCTAGGGAGCACCGTCATGAGCCTGTCCGATCTGCCCGGTTCATTGCCTGAAAGACCGGTGACGGATCCCGTGGAGATGCAGGCAGGCCCGACGACGGCGCTCGCCGAGCCCGTGGAGCGCGTCCGCTCACTGTGGGTCACCGGAGTGGTGCTCGTCAATGTGGGCATCAACGCTGCCTTCTTCGGCCCTATCCAGGTTTTGCTCGGGCAGCAAGCCATCCACTTTGACGAAGGCCAGAAGGAAGCCATCCTTGCGTTGGTTACGGGATGCGGCGCTGCAGTGTCCCTCGTGGCGAACCCCCTCTTCGGTGCATTCAGCGACCGCACTACGTCCCGCCTTGGACGACGCGTTCCGTGGGTGCTCTTCGGCGCCATCCTGGGCGCCGTGGCGTTGGTGGCCCTGGCAGGTGCTCCCAACGTGGCAGTTATGGCCATTTTGTGGTGCCTGGTCCAGGCTGGTTGCAATGGAGCCTATGCCGCCATCACGGCGGCTATTCCGGATCGAGTGCCAGTGCCTCAACGCGGCGCGGTCGGAGGTCTTGCAGCCATGGGCCAGACCGTCGGCATCCTCGCGGGTGCCGTGATCGCGTCCGTGGTTTCCGGGAACTTTGCCCTCGGCTACATCGTGTGCGCTGCTGCCCTGCTGGCCGGCGTCGTGCTTTATCTTTTCAAGAACGACGACGTGCCTCTCGTTCCGGAGGCCAGGCCACCATTCAAACTCTGGACATTCGTCAAGGGCTTTTGGATCTCGCCCGTCAAATACCCGGACTTCGCGTGGGCCTGGCTGACGAGGTTCCTGGTCAATGTCGGAAACCACATGGTCACGTTGTATTTGCTGTTCTTCCTCAAGGATGCCGTGCACCTTGAGGACGCGCAGGGGATCAAGCCAGAGTTCGGCGTCCTTATCCTGACGGGCCTGTATGCCGTCATGGTGATCATCACCAGCGTGGTGGGCGGTGCCATCAGCGACCGCATGGGCAAACGCAAACCCCTCGTCATTGTCTCGTCCGTCGTCATTTCGATAGCTGCCCTGATCCTTGGGTTCGAACCCACGTGGACGGGGGCCCTTGCGGGCGCAGCGGTGCTCGGTATCGGCTTTGGTGCGTACTTGGCGGTCGACTTCGCCCTTATTACCCAAGTGCTGCCCACGGCGTTGGACCGGGGCAGGGACCTTGGGGTCATCAACGTGGCCAACTCTTTGCCGCAAGTGATCGCGCCGCTTATTGCTTACCCCTTCGTGGCGTTCTGGGGTGGCTACGTCTCGCTTTATGTGGCCGCAGCTGTCATAGGTTTGCTGGGCGCCGTATTCGTCGTGAAGATCAAGGGCGTCGCGTAGCCCTGCGAATCCGTTCTCAGGGAACTGACAACTTGCTGCCGTATCATTGTCAGGACGCGCTCGGTCTTTGGGGGGCCGCGCAATCTCCCAGAACGAAGCCCAAACCAACAGAACGCCGGAAATGTCCGAACCGAACTCCTTGGAACCGTATTCGCTGGATCTGGCCGCGGGGTTGCCCCAAATGGCGGCCGCTCCCACCACCCCGAGACAGCTATTGCGCTACGCCCGGATACTGAAGACTGCCGCGGGATTCGCCCAGGGGCAGTTCGATACCGTGAGCCTTTCGGACGTATCCACCAGAGCCCATGTTCCGCTTGGGACGCTCTACCGCTACTTTCCGTCCACGGTCCATCTGATGCTCGCGGTCTACCGGCAGCAACTGCGGGAGCTCAACGACTCAAAGCCGGCGTCTTCGAGGTGCAGCCAGCAAGAGCTTACCGGTCTCGGGATGGAGATTTTCCATATGCGGGTCATGCAGCCCGCCGTCGAACACTGTCTGTCCCGCACATGGGATACCCGCGATGGTGACATCCCCGTACTCTTGCGCGATATCGAAGCGCTCTCCGCCGAGATGGTCGCGGCTGCGATCGGCGACGCCGGGAGGGCCAGGATTCTGCTCCACCTCATAAGTGGTCTGGTCCAGTCCGTCAACTGCCGCCGGATCTCACTTTTCGACGCAGAGAAGGACCTCAAGAACGCCTGCAAGTTGATTGCGGACGCGTAGCTTTTCCGGGAATCACCGTAATTGGTCTAGACCACTACGACCAAAAGTATGAGTTTATGACTGGATGTCTCTAGTCTTCCTATCAGGCACCTGTCTACGAAGACAGGACCCAAGCGGCTAGCAGCCCATATCCGCAGGAGTTTCACCGCACGGACCAGCCACCCTTGGTCCGGCACCGAAGCCTCTATACCTGCCCGAATTGTGCCGTGGGTTCACGGCTAGCCTGAGGAGACAACGACGTGTCCGTCGAGACCATCACCCCTGAACAGAATCTGACTGCCCTGGCGCTGAGTGAAGAGGAAATCTTCACCGCCCACGAAGGCGGCAAGCTCTCCATTTCCAGCACCGTACCGCTCTTGAACAAGCGGGACCTTTCTATCGCCTACACTCCGGGTGTCGCCGAAGTGAGCCGCGCAATCCACGCCAACCCGGAGCTTGCACGCACGCACACCTGGGCTCAGCGCCTCGTGGTGGTCGTCAGCGATGGGACCGCGGTCCTCGGCCTGGGCGACATCGGGCCCAGCGCCTCCCTCCCGGTCATGGAAGGAAAGTCCGCGCTCTTCAAGGCCTTCGGCGACCTCGACTCCATCCCCTTGGTCCTCAACACCACCAACGTGGACGAAATCATCGAGACGCTGGTCCGCCTGCGTCCGAGTTTCGGCGCGGTCAACCTCGAAGACATCTCCGCGCCCCGCTGCTTCGAACTCGAAGAGCGTCTGATCGAAGCCCTCGACTGCCCCGTCATGCACGATGACCAGCACGGCACCGCCGTCGTGGTTCTCGCAGCGTTGACGAACGCCGCCAAGGTGACCGGCCGCGAACTTGAGGGACTGAAAGTTGTGGTCTCCGGTGCGGGTGCCGCGGGCATCGCAGTCTCCGAGATCCTGCTGACCGCGGGCGTCAAGGACGTCGTCCTCCTGGATTCCAAGGGGATCATCAACTCCGAGCGCGCCGACCTGGTGGCCGATTCGGGCAGCGTCAAGGCCCGCTTCGCCCAGCGCACCAACCCCCGCGCCCTTTCCGGCGGACCTGCGGAGGCCCTGCAAGGCGCTGACGTGTTCATCGGCGTTTCCTCGTCCAAGCTGGCCGAGGAACACTTGAAGCTCATGAACCAGGATTCGATCGTGTTCGCCCTGTCCAACCCGGACCCGGAAGTCCTGCCCGAGGTCGCCGTCAAGTACGCGGCCGTCGTGGCTACGGGTCGCAGCGACTTCCCGAACCAGATCAACAACGTCCTGGCTTTCCCCGGAATTTTCCGCGGAGCCTTGGACGCCGGTGCACGCCGCATCACCCCGGCCATGAAGATCGCCGCCGCCCGTGCGATCGCTGCACTGGCCGAGGACGAACTCTCCGCCGATTACATCGTGCCCAGTCCGCTGGATCCCCGTGTTGCTCCCGCGGTCACGGCGGCGGTTGCCGCTGCGGCCGAATAAGGCCGCGCACCCAACCCGAAATAGCTGACGACGGCGACGCTCCCGTGCTGGGGACCGTCGCCGTCGTTCTTTGTTCCGAAGTTCGGGATATGTGAGCGAGGGTTTGGGATTTGGGCGGGATATGTGAGCGAGGGTTTGGGACGACAAACGCTCGCTCACATATGCTGGCGTTTTTGCCGACGCGCGCTCACATCTGACGCACTTTTGACAAACGCTCGCTCACTTCTCGCGTTGGCTCCAGGGATGAATCCGCTGGCTTCCGGGTGGAGATCGGACGCTGGAGGGCAGAATCGGCGCCACCGGGTCCTTGGCCGTGGATAGGGTGGCTGACATGGAACAGACACTGAAATTTGCACGGCATTGGGGCGCCCCTGCGGCGGCCGTCATTTTCTTCACGCTGTGGTGCGTGGCGGAGGCCGGAAGGATCGGGACGTGGTGGCTGAGCTATTGGCCGGGAACCTGGATGATCATCCTAATGACCTTTGCCATAGGAGTAGCGACGTGGAAGCCTTATTTGTCACTCGGGTTTACGGCCACCCTCTTGCTCGGTCAATTGACCTATGTCATCCCTCCGCCTTGGGACGATCATTGGGCAATCTACATCGGTTCATTCATTGCGCTGGCATTCATACTGTGGACCGGATCAGGCAAGCAACGAGTCATTGCTGGAGCATCCAATGTTGCGTTTGCTGCCGGTATGACTTTCTTGATCGTGTCATGGCGATACGGCTGGGGCGTTGGTTGGTTCCCGCGATTGCCCTTCGGCGACCGCTTCAATTTCAGCCATTATGGCGGGCAGCTCTTCTCCCTGCTGATCCTCATTGCCGCTGGCTGTGCGGCCGTCGGAATTGCCCTGCGCCTCTACGAAGAACGCGGAAGCCTCTTCAAAGCCCGGAACCTCGTCCAAGCGAACCTCAAGGAGACCGAGGTCGAGCTCGTCGTGGAGCAGGAGCGCACCCGGATCGCCCGCGACCTCCATGATGTCTTGGCGCACTCGCTCGCAGTGATCGCCGCGCAAGCCGATGGCACCCGTTATCTCAGCCAGGACCAGCCCAAGGCGGTGCTCGACGCCTTGGAGAACATCGCGGTATCCGCCCGCCATGCCCTCGTGGACGCCCAGCGCGTCATTGAGGGAGTGCGCGACGACGGCCTGGTGGCCCCGCAGCCCCGGCTCACCGACGTCGGGCCACTTGTCGAGCGGATGCGTCAGGGGAGCCTCAAGGTCCAGCAGAGCGAAACCGGAACTCCGGTCGAGCTTGGCGCTGGCCAGCAACTCGCAGTATTCCGGATTGTGCAGGAGTGCCTCACGAACGCGCTCAAGCACGGTGGACGCGGCACGGCCGTGCGACTTCACTTCGACTGGAGCGGCCCGGGGTTGACCATGCACGTTGCGTCGGAACTTCCGGAGTCCGTTTCGATTGGGGGGACGGACGACGGTGGCGCCGGGCGAGTGGGGCGTGGCATTCCCGGAATGCGTGAGCGCGCGCACCTTGCCGGCGGCTGGCTCAGTTCCGGGCCCGACGGCGAGCAGTTCCGCGTGACGGTCTTCATCCCATACGGCTCGCGTCCGGTAGCGCTCCTTCCGGAAAATTGTACTGAAGACGAAGTTGTTCCGTCCGCCAAGGGGCTGGAGCGGGAGCCGGCGCTGGCTCTGGAAGACGCCGCGCCGTCGTCGGGCCCTGAGCGGGAAAGCGTCGGACGTGGCTGAAACACCCATCATGGTTGCCTTGGTGGACGACCAACCACTGTTCCGCTCCGGCATCCGCATGCTGGTGCAGAGCCAAGCGGACATGGACATGGCCTGGGAGGCCGACGACGGCGAACAAGCCGTGGCGCTGGCGGCCAAGCAGCGGCCGGACGTCATGCTGATGGATCTTCGGATGCCCGTCCTGGATGGAGTCGAGGCCACGCGGCGCATCACGGAGGAAGCCGATGCGGCCGGAGTGGACAAGCCAAAGATCATCGCCCTGACCACCTTCAACAGGGATCAAGCCGTGGTTGAAGCCGTGCAGGCAGGCGCCAGTGGCTACCTGCTCAAGAGCGCCGAGCCCGAATTCCTGCTGGCTGCCATCCGAACGGTGTATTCGGGATACTCGGTGATCGCGCCCGGTTCGGTTCACGAACTCTTCCAGCACGCGGCTAGGACGGTGCCTGTGGCCGGGCCGGACCTCGCCGTGATGGACGAGCTGTCTCCGCGCGAACGGGATGTGTTCCTCCTGGCAGCCAAAGGCTTGGGGAACGCCGAGATGGCGCAAAGCCTGTTTGTCTCCGAGGCCACAGTGAAATCCCATCTGCGCAGTGTGCTCAGCAAACTGGGGCTGCGCACGAGGCTTCAACTGGTGGCCTTTGCCTACGAACGCAGGCTCCTCGGGTAGGGCCGGACGCAAAGGCGGCGGCCGCCCGAAAGGACGGTCGCCGTCGTGCAACTGCAGAGTGCTGCAGAGTCAGGGTGCGCTACATGGCGCGGCCCTTCGACTCCTCTCTTGCATCGCGTCCAAGCCATAGGCCAACGGCAACCATGACAACACCGAGAACCAGGTGCAGCCAGTCGTCCGCAGCGTTCATGGGCACGAAGTCAGCGCTCATGTTCGACATGGTGATCAGGCCGTAGATCCACAAGACGAGGTAGATTGCGCCGCCACCGATGAGGTAACCGCGCGCCATCCTTCCGGTCCTTGCGAAGTACAGGCCTGCTGCGCCGAACAGCAAATGGACAATATTGTGCAGGACGGATACTTGGAAGACTCCAAGAAGCATGGCGCCCGAGTCATGTCCTGCGAAGGTCATGGCGCCGTAATTGCTGGTGATGCCCGGGATAAATCCCAAGACGCCAACAGCCAGGAAAGCCCAGCCCAAAATCAGTGCTGAGTTGTGGAGCGTCAGCCCCATCGCGTGGTGCTGCGCGGGGTGTGAAGCAGTAGTCATAGCTCCTCCCGATCACGATTTCCATCGGCCCTTCAAATGGAGGGCCGTATCGCGGCAAGGAGTCGGAAACCCTGCCGACGAGGATATCTTACTCCCGAAAACCCCGGAAATAGAGGGGAGGGGTGGGGGCAAGCGCAGCTAGCATGGTTCTGTGATGCCCAATTCTGCGACGCTTTATCCTGCGATGGCACGGCAACCGTGAGTGAGCCGTCGGCTTCCGGAGTCCGCGGAGCGATTTTCGGGGACACCAGGGACATCACGCCGTTCCGGAACGGACATGTCCGCACTTCGGTAGGTGGACTGGCAGAGGGCTTGAGCGATGCAATTTGGGGCGTGCTGAAAGGAAAGGCCGCCGGGCGGATCGACGTCGTCGGGGATGCTCCCAGGCTCAAACGCCTGTCCGGTAAGACGGCCAAATCGGTGTACGACGCCGTCTTCACCAGCACGGAACCGGACCGGCTCATCACCTTGGCGCGCGCCTACCCCGGCTGGGCAGGCCTCTGCTATGTGATCGCCGGGCTGCTTGTGTACAAACACGGCGGATATCTCCGGGCGTCCGAGCTTCTGCAGCGGGGTTTGTCCATACGGATCGACGACGCCGCCAGCCAGTTCTCCTCAAGCTACCTCCGCAGGGTGGTCACGCGAGTCGAGGTAGCGGAACGGATTGACGTTCCGGTCCTGTTCAGCGAGGAATCCGTGTACCTGGCCCTCTCGCATTGCTTCCGGGAGACAGGCCAGACGGCGGAGGCGCTGGACATCCTGGCCGGCTTGCCGCCGTCGTTGCCCTCTGCTTTGGCCCGCTGCACCGCGGCGGCGGCGCTCGAGCGGCACGCCGACGTCGTCGCCTGGACTGAGGGGCTCCGCAACACGGACGACCTCTCGGCGGCGCTGCTGCTGATTCGGGCACAGTCGCTCAGGATGTTGGGGGAGCGGGAGGCGGCCCAGGCCGCTCTCGTGGAGGTATTGCGGAGGAAGAAGACCAGCTTGGCCTTGCGCAATGACGCGCTCACTGACCGGGCGCTGTCGAAGCTTGAAGTCAGGCGGAGGCCAAACTCGCGGCCGCTCGTTCCGCGTGTGGTTGCGCGCCGGGGGCTCAGCAAGCCGGAGGAGGCTGAACTGGATGCGGTCGATGGGATCCGCAAGGACATCGAGGTGCGTCGGATGTGGAACAAGGACTTCGGGGAACCTGGCGACTAGGGCGGCGAGCCGGACGGTTAAGCGCGAAGCGCGCGGACGACTCCCCTAATGGAGACCCCGGCGGCAGCGACAAGCGGGAGCAGCATCGCCAGGACAACCACCGTGTTCGGCTGGAATGTCACGCGTCCGCCGGCGTTGTGGCCATAGACCCCGACGGGGAGCACGAAACCGCCACCACCGCCCCCGGCAGCATGGCCTCCATCGCTGCCTCCTCCGAACCCAAAGGACACCAGGGCCACTGGGATCAGTTCCTCGCCGCCGATCTGAAGTGGAGGGCCGTACGCCCTCGAAACATCGACCTTCTTGAAGGCCTCCACGAGAGCTGAAAAGTCATCGGACATGAAGCCGACGATAGGCCGCCCCGCCGAAGAACGCCAGAGATCTCGCCCGACCGCCGCGTTACCGGAGCATCGGAAGCAGCTGTTCGCCCAAAAGAACAGCCCCGAGCCCCACCATGATGATGCCGCTCGCGAGGGTCACCACGCGTGCGGCGGAAGGCCGGGATTGCAGCAGCTTTCGCGAGGTCAGCGCCACCGCCGTGTAGATGATGCCCGCAAACAGGACGAAAGTGAGGCCCAGCACGCCTGACTGCACCGGCACCGGCAGCGACGCCTCGGGGCTTACGAATTGCGGCACCAGCGCCAGGAAGAACAGGAGGCCCTTTGGGTTGATGCCACTCGTGCCCATGCCTTGCAGGAAAGTGCGCAACTGGTTTCGGGACTGCCCGACGGCGTCATCCGCACTGAAGCTCGCGCCGCGCCACGAGCGCATGGTGCTCACGCCGAGCCAGAGCAAATAGGCTGCGCCCGCGATCGTCAGCCAGCCAAGAAGCCCCGGAACGCCCGTCAAAAGGGCCGCGAGTCCGGCCACCAGGAGGGCCGTGTGCAACACGTAGCCGCTGCACAGACCGGCCACGGCGGGGAGGAAGCTGCGCTGCCGCAGGCCTGCGGCAATCGAATATGCCCAATCGACGCCCGGGGTGCACGCCAAGGTGACGGCGACAATGACGAAGGCGATGAAAAGCTGGGGATTCATGGTGGCTCCTGGCTGGCGGTTACACCATGAACTTTATGGAAAATCGGCCCATAAGTGTTCCCATTTTTAGCCAGACTTGCCGGGATTTGGGTAAGATATTTGCGTGATTGACGGAATAGATAGAACTATTTTGCGCCACCTCAAAGAGGATGGCCGAATGACTGCCACCGCGCTCGCCGCCAAGGTGGGATTGACCGTGGCTCCGTGCCATCGAAGGCTGCGGGATCTCGAGGCTTCCGGCGTCATCCGGGGGTACAGGGCAGACATCGATCCGGGTGCGATCGGCCTGGGATTCGAGGCGATAGTCTTCGTGACCCTGCGCCAGGCTGACCGCGCCACGATGTCGGAGTTCGAAGACCGCGTGGCGGCCATTCCGAATATTGTCGAGGCTCAGCGGCTCTTCGGCTCGCCGGACTACCTGCTCCGCGTGATCGCCGCCGATCTCCCGGCCTACCAGCGCTTCTACGACGACCAGCTCTCGGCACTTCCCTCCGTCGAGCGACTCAACTCGACGTTGGTGATGAAGAACCTGAAGCCGAACGCCGGGCCGCCGGTCTGAGTTCGGTTAAATGTCGTACCCTCCTGGCAGAGTGTTTCCATGGAAGCGATCGGATACTTCGATACCCGGCAGGGCCTTGAGTCCCCTGGGCCTTTCGGAGTGTCCGGCAGTTCCCGTGTTCCACACCCCCTGGTCCTCGTCTTGCCGCGTCCCTCGCCGGGGTGCCGAGCGGGCTGGCGTTGGTGGATCCGCGCGGTCGGGGCGGTCGGCAGGGCGCCCTTGACGGGGCCGTGGCGGCATTGCGGGAGCTGGCCGAAAGGGCGGCCGACGACGTCGGAGTCACGGCTTTGCAGGAGGCCGTCGCGTTCGCGTCCGGGGTGGAGGAACTCTCCCGCACCCTGGATTACCTCCAACTGGCCGCCGCTGCCGGGCTGGACAGGGCCCGGAACGAAGAACCCGCCGCCCGGCCGGACTGGACAACGGGCTGGGCCGCCGATGCGGATCCAGGTCCCGGCACGGGCTGGACCTCCGGGGCCGCGGCGGGCCCCGCGGACGTGCAGGGCGGTGCGGCTTCTTCCATGGGAACGGGGAGCGCCCGGGGCGGGGAGTTCAGGTCTACGGCCGAGCATCTGCGTTCGTTGCTGAGGATCAGTGCCGCCGACGCCAGGCGCCGGCTCGCCCTGGCCCGGGAGCTGCTGCCCGGCCGGAGCCTCACCGGACAACTGGTCCCTGCCCGGCACGGGGAAACCGCCGAGGCGCTGGCCTCCGGAATGATCGGATCCGGTGCGGCCGGGATCATCACGATGGCCGTGGCGAAGGCACGCCCGCTCTGCAGCCCGGAGAAAGCCACGGACATGGAACACGCCCTGGCCCGCACCGCGGAGGAAAACGACCAGGACTTCCTGGCCAGGGTGGCCCGGCGCTGGATCGACGCGATCGACCAGGACGGCCCGGAACCGTCCGAAGAATCCCTCCGCCACCACCAAGGCGCGTTCCTGCGCCGCCCCAAGCACGGCCTCGCGCACGTGGAGATCTTCGCCACCGCCGAGCAATACGAACAGCTTCTCACGGTCATGAACACCGCCACCAACCCCCGCACACCCCAAGGCGCGGCAGCCCAGGATTCGGTTCAGGCCTGCACGGAAGCTTCGGGCGGGTCGACCGGCGATGCCTGCGCCGATTCCTCCGCCTCCGCCGATTCCTGCCGCGAGGCACCGGAGAATGCCGGGGCGCCGGATCGGCGTTCGAAGGCGCAGAAGCTCCTGGACGGCCTGGTCGGCGCCTGCCGGCTCGCCCTGGCCACAGGGTCCTTACCCGCCACTGGCGGCCACCGCCCGCAGATCCTGGCCACCATCGACCACCGCGACCTCTTCCCCCAGGACGATCGACATTCAGAGCCCAGGCAGTCCGCCCTATTCGACCGCCCCCGGCGGGGCGGCGGCACCGGGTCCTTCACGTTCACCGGGCCCGTCCCGGCAGCCACGTTGCGCAAACTCGCCTGCGATGCGGACATCATCCCGGTGGTCCTGGGCGGCGAGGGCCAGGTCCTGGACATCGGCCGGGCCTCAAGGGTCTTCCCGCCGCAGATCCGCAAAGCCATCACGGCGCGGGACAAGGGCTGCGCGTTCCCCGGATGCACCATGCCGGCACCGTGGTGCGAGGCCCACCACGTCGAGTACTGGTCCCGCGGCGGACCCACGAGCGCCGCGAACGGGACGCTGCTGTGCAGCCACCACCATCACCTGATCCACAAGGAAGAGTGGCGCATCCAGGTCCAAGCAGGCGTTCCGTGGTTCATCCCGCCACCCCACACCGACCCGCACCGGACACCCCGAAGAAACCACTACTTCCAGATATGAACTCAGCCTTTCAGCAACCCCGTCGTCCGGTACGGGATCACCTCGCGCAGGAACATGCTGGTTGACGTGCGTACGATTCCGGGGCACAGCCTGATCTCTTCCGAGACCCGGTATAGATCGTCCGGGCTCGTTGCGACCACGCGGATGATGAGGTCGGTGTCCCCGGCTGGCGCATGGCATTCAAGCACCTCTGGGATGTTACGCAGGGCCGCGATCGCCTCGTTCAGTCGGCTCTGATCCAGCTCCGCACTGACCGCCGCCGCAACGCCGCGGCCCAGCGCGGAAGGCAACACGCGGCTGCTGTTCGGACGCAAAGCGCCCGACGCCGACATGCGCTCCAGGCGCGACTGCACTGTGCCGCGCGCCAAGCCCAAGCGCTGGGCGAGGACCATGATCGGCACCCGGGGGTCGTCGTCGAGCGCGGCAAGGATGCGCTTGTCTGTTGAATCCAATTCCTGCATCGCTACTGCTTTCTGCCTAGTCGCCGTAGGTCTGACTGGTCAGAATGTCCAGTCGTAGCTATTCTCCCGCACAATCACTGCCGAGCGGTCCGCCATCAGAACCAGGACGCGTGCGAGCCATGGTTGCGAATCATTTACATGCCCGTAACGGGAAACCCTTGACGGCATGAATTTAAAACGCGAAACTATTCTCATATGTGATTGACGTCTCAAGACGATCGGCGCCCACAGCGCCGGCTCTTGGGAAGAAACCAAAGGCGAAGAAAATGGCAACAACACTGGAATTGACCGTCCGCACCGCGTCCTGGACCCGGCCGCCCCGCGAACTGGTCCGCGCGTTCGAAGCGTTCCCCGTGGCAAACATCGGTGACGCGATGGAGCGGCTCGGAATTGTCGACGGCGGAATCAGCCCGGTCTGGGAAGGTGCCCGTTGCGTCGGCTCGGCCCTTCCCGTCCTGGGTGCCGCCGGAGACAACGCGGCCGTCATCGAAGCGCTGAACTATATCCGGCCCGGTGACGTGGTGGTGATCAATGGCTTCGGCCACGAACACCGTGCGCTGGTGGGCGAGCAGCTGTCCCAGCGCTTCGAGGCCGCGGGCGCCACCGGAGCCGTCATTGACGGCTACATCCGCGACCGCGCCACCATCACCGAAATCAAGTTCCCCGTCTTTGCCCGCGGCGTCACACCTGCCGGTCCGTTCAAGAACGGCCCGGGAGTCATCGGCGAACCCGTGGCAATCGGCGGCATCGTCTGCTCTGGGGGCGACATTGTCGCCGCCGATGACGACGGAGTGGTCATCATCCCCCAGGCCCGTGCCGCGGAAATCCTGGAACGAGTCATTGCCGTGGCCGCGCACGAGGCCGAGATGACCGCGGAAATCACCCGCGAATACAGCTAGCGCTTTCTCCCATCCCAGCCCCCTCATAGACTGAAAGCACCCACCATGACAAAGCAATCGACGGACTCAGTGGAACTGAACACCGCTCAAATCAAAGTCGTAACCGCTGACGGCAGGATGGTGCGCAAGGCAACCTTTGCCGGCACCATGGGTTCCTTCGTGGAATGGTACGACTACGGCATCTACGGCCTGCTGACGACGTACCTGGCCATGAACATCATGGGTTCCAAGGACGTCGGCTCCTTGCTCCTGACCAACGTCGGCTTCCTGGTGAGCTTCCTGGCCCGCCCTTTCGGCAGCGTCATCTGTGGTTTCCTGGGTGACCGGCTGGGCCGCAAGAACCTCCTCGCCGTCCTTCTGCTCCTCATCTCCGGGGCCACCGCCTGCATCGGCCTCATCCCGTCGTACTCGGTCATCTTCTGGGCCGCTCCGGCCTTGCTGATCCTGTTCCGCATCCTTCAGGGTTTCTCCGCCGGCGGCGAAGTGGCAGGCGCCATGGCCTTCGTGGGCGAGTACGCCCACAACAAGCACCGCAACTACTCGATGAGCTTCATCGCGGTCGGTTCCTTCTGCGCACTGCTTTTCGGCAGCGCCCTCTCCGCCGGCCTTATCACCACCCTCGGCGACTCGACCATGCAGGCCTGGGCGTGGCGCATCCCGTTCCTCTTCGCCCTGCCCCTGGGCTACGTCGGCTTCTACATCCGCTCCAAAATGGAAGACACCCCGCACTTCGCGGCACTGCGTGAGCGCAACGAGGTGGAACGCAACCCGCTGCGCACCGTCTTCACGTCCAAGCGCCACCTCAAGGCCATCGCCCTGACCATCTTCCTGCCCGCGCTGAACGGCCCCGGCTACTACCTGCTGTTCGCCTACATGCCCACGTACTTGAAGACCCAGCTCGGCTCGGGCCACAACTTCACCATGCTTCAGGCCCTCCTCGTGACTGCGGTCAGCCTGGTGGCCATCACCATCTCGATCCCGCTGATGGCTCGCTTGTCCGACCGGATCGGCCGCAAGCCGGTGTTGGCGCTCTCCGCCGTGCTCATGGCCGGTGTTTCGTACCCGATGTTTGCCATGATCACCACCGGCAACATGCCGCTGGCCTGCGTTGCCACGGTCGTGATGGCCATCGCGTTCTCCGGCCACGCCGCCGTCGTCCACACTGTGCTGACGGAAATGTTCCCCACCACCGTCCGCTACAGCGCGTACAGCATCGGCTTCAGCATCAGCACCATCATCTTCGGCGGCAGCGCCCCGCTGGTCATGACGGAACTCATCAAGGCCACAGGCAACAGCATGGTTCCCGCCTACGCCTCGATCGGCACGGCCATCATCACGCTCGTCTCGGTCTACTTCCTGAAGGAAACCAAGGGCCAGCCCCTGCAGACGCACTAGTAACGGACCACCAGAACCCCGACGGCGGCGGCCGCCAGCCACCGAAACGGCAGCCGCCGCCGTCGAACCCTTAGCTTTCGAACCTAAGTAACGAACAGAACCAGCGGGAGTCACCTTGAGCATCAATTCAGTCGCCGTCGTCGCAGACCTCGGCGAAAGCTACGGCAACTACACGATCGGCGACGACGACGCCCTCCTGGGCCTCGTCACCGCTTCCAACATCGCCTGCGGTTTCCACGCCGGCGATCCGCGGGTCATGGATGCCACGGTCAAGGCCTGCGTGGAGCGCGGCATCGAACTCGGCGCACACCCTGGCTACCCGGACCTGGTGGGCTTCGGCCGCCGCCTCATCGAAGCCAGCGAAGAAGAAATCCGCACCGACGTGCTCTACCAGATCGGTGCCCTGGACGCGTTCGCGCGCATCCACGGCGGCAAGATCAGCCATGTGGCACCGCATGGCCGCATGGGCAGCATCGCCCAGACCGATGCCAAGCACGCCCGCGCCATCACGGATGCCATCAAGGCCTACGACCCCTCCTACATCGTGATCTGCCAGAACGGACTCCTGGCCGATGAGTCCCGCAAGCGCGGCCTCCAGGTGGGCTACGTCTTCCTCGCGGACCGCGGCTATGGCGAAGACGGCATGCCCGTCTCGCGCAACAGCGAAGGCGCACTCCTGCACGACCCCGAGGAAATCGGCCGCCGCGTGGTCCAGGTGGTCACCGAGGGGACGGTCCGGGCCGTCACCGGCAAGGTCGTCCCGCTCGGCCACGATGCCGACGTCGTGCTCCTCCATGGCGACCACCCGCAAGTCCTGCAGAACGGTACGGCCCTCCGTGCGGCGCTGGACAAGGCGGGGATCAAAGCCACGGGACTCCAGGAAGTCCTCGCCGAAAAGGCCCGGCTCGCCACGGTCTGAAGCTGAGCAGCAACCCGGATCCATCACCCGTACCACCGAGCAGGACTCATGACCACGCACACAGCACCCGCGGAGCGGCTGCACCACCCGCCCGAACTGGAAGCCGAGCCGTTCGGCGACTCGGCCCTCATGCTCCGGGTCAAGAACGACGACGGCGACCTCCGCCGGGCGGGGGCCAGCCGGCTCCGCGACGTGCTGCTGGAGGTGCGGCCGTACGGGGTGCTGGACATCGTGGCCGGCGTCGAGTCCTTGTTGGTCGAGTTCGATTGCCTGGCAGTGACCCACGAACAATTGGCCCAGACCATCCGCTTGGCGGTTGCCGGCAACGGCCTGGCACCGGGAGCACCCAGTGCTTCGCAGTCACTTTTTGTCATCCCGATGGTCGTGAGCGAGGAATTCTCCCCGGACCTTCCGGGTGTTGCCGAGGAGTTGGGCCTAAGCCCGGAGGCCGTGCTGCAGCGGTTCCAGTCCTCGGTTCTGACCATCAACCTGTTGGCCGCGGCCATGGCCCCCATGATGGGCGGCGTCCGATTCCCGGGCCAGGTCAGCCGCTGCGTCGAGCCGCGGACCAACGTGGAACCCGGGTCGGTCATGGTGGCCGGTACCAACGCCATCATCCAGCCGTTTCCCGGGCCGAGCGGCTGGAAAGTGATCGGCAGGACTCCGCTCACCGTTTGCGACATCCGGGAAGATCCCGCCACTTCCTACAAACCGGGGGATCTGGTGCGTTTCGAGGTGGTGCCGGAGAGCGAATGGGTGCGGCTTGAGGGTAAGTTCCTGCGGGGTTCGGGCGGCGCTGGCTCGAACAGCCCTGCCTCGGACGGCACGGAAGAAGGCGAACGTGACCTTCCCTGAACGCGCGATCGGCATCAAAGTAAGTGAGGCGGGCTGGCTTTCCACCTTCCAGGACCTGGGCCGCGAGAATTCCGAGTTCATGGGCGTCCCTTGCGGCGGCGCCGCGGACCAGCACTCCGCGGCCGCGGCCAACATCCTGGTCGGCAACAGCCGCAAGGCCACCTGCCTGGAAATCATGGGTGGACGGTTTGCGTTCACCGCCACTCACGACGTCATGTGCGCCGTGACCGGGGTCCCTGCCGAAGTCACAGTCAACGGGGATCCTGTTGCCATGTGGGAGCCCCTTTGTGTCCCTGCCGGAGCCCGGGTTGTTATTGCCAAGGCCAGCGGCGGCATGCGGAACTATCTGGCCTTCAGCGGGGAATTGGAAACCGCCCGCTTCATGGGCAGCGCCGCGCCGGAATCGCGCATGGGCTTCCCGCAACAGCTCGCTCCCGGTCAGACACTTAGCCTCCACAGCCGATACCGCGGATTCACGCACCCGTTCCTGACCCAGCCACTGTTCCGGCTGCCTGTTCCCGTGCCGGACTTCAGCCCCGAGGTATGGACCATCGACGTCGTCGACGGTCCCGAAACGAACCGGACGCCCGGCATCCGGAAACTGCTCAGCTCCAGCCACTACACCGTCGGCGCCAAATCCAACCATGTGGGCCTGCGATTGGACGGGCCCGTGGTGCATCCGGAGGGGCTCGGGGAAATCGTGTCCCATGGCGTGCCGATCGGGGCGTTCGAAATCCCGCATGGCGATGAGCTCATCATCCTGGGCCGCTCAAGGACGCTGACCGCCGGCTACCCGATTGTGGCGGTCGCAGCCAAAGCTTCCCTGTCCATGCTGGGCCAGGCCAGCCCCGGCCGGAAGATGACCTTCCGCTGGATCAGCAACGCCCAGGCAGTGGAGCGCTACCGGGAACAGCAGCGCCGCTTGGCACATCTGGAAGAGCGCGTGCACTCCTTGTTTGCCGCCGTCGGGCTCCCCCTCTTCGCAAGGTCCGCGGCTCCCTCGCCGAGCCCCGCCGCAGCGTGACCCGCGGTCCCCGAAGAAAACACTTGACCAGCATCTTCTGAAATGCGAAACTCTTCTCATATGTGATCGTCATCTCAAATGATTCACACCAAAACGCAAGGAACTGAAACCATGGGACTTCTGGACGGCAAGCTCGCGATCATCACCGGCGCCGGTACCGGCATGGGACGCTCGACGGCGGCCCTGCTGGCAACCGAGGGTGCCGCGGTGGTGCTGGTGGGGCGGCGTGAAGACGTCCTGCAGGAACTCGCCGCGGAAATCGTCGCCGACGGCGGCCGCGCCGTTGCCCGGGCCGCGGACATCACCTCCAAAGACGATGTAGACGCGCTCCTGGACTGGGTCCACCAGAATCTGGGCCAGGTGGACATCCTCGTCAACAATGCAGGCAGCGCCAGCAAGGTCCTCAACGTCCGCTGGATCAGCCAGCAGGAATGGAATGACGTCCTGGACGTCAACCTCAACGCCGTCTACCTGCTCAGCCAGGCAGTCCTTCCGGACATGCTGGCCCGCCAGACCGGAACCATCATCACCGTCTCCTCGCTCGCCGCAGTGAACCCGAACCTCCTGGGCGGCGCCGCGTACGGCGCGGCCAAGGCCGCGGTCCGGAATTTCATGACGTATCTCCACAACACCTTCCGCAACGACGGACTGCGCGCGGTGACCATCCTGCCCGGTGAAACCGCCACGCCCATCCTGGACAACCGCGCCCGCCCGCCCCGCGCAGAGGAGCGCGATGCCATGGTGCAGCCCGAGGACGTCGCCCGGGCCATTCACCTCGTGGCCACGCTGCCCCAGCGCACCGTGGTCCAGGAACTCATCATCGCCCCGACGATCCAGAGGGACACCTCCGGCGACCTCGAGATCAGCCGCTGGGCCGGAGCCCCCGCCGACGAGGCGCCGAAACGATGAAACCCCGCAGGCTCTACGCGCCGTCCTCCCGGGCCGGGACCAAGCCGCCCGCCCCGAAAACAACCTCAGCCACGAACCAGATCAGGACCCTCATGACACTCGAGCCAGCCACCGCCGTCGCCGACTTCCAGCCCTCCGAAGCGGTGCAGCGCATCCAGCGCACATCGCTGCGGGTGCAGCAGCCCCAATCCAAGGGAGACCTTGTCTCCTTGGCCATGGGCGAGCCGGACTTCGACACCCCGGCCCAGGTTCGAGCAGCAGCAGCCCGTGCCCTCGAGGACGGCTTCACCCACTACTCGCCGTTGCTCGGCGAGCTGGTGCTTCGCGAGGAGCTGGCCGCCCGTATCGGCCAGCTCCTCGGCGGAGTGGCCAGCCCCGGCGACGTGCTCATCACGCAGGGCGGCACGGCCGGCCTGTCCGCGGCGATCCTTGGCATCGTCAACCCGGGCGACAAAGTGGTCATTCCAGACCCCACTTATTCCCTGTACGCGGACCTCGTCAGCATGGCCGGGGGCATCACCGTTCCGGTTCCGCTGGCCGATGACCTGCACTGGGACCTCGAGGCGCTGGCCACCGCGCTTGAAGGCGCCAGGATGTTCGTCTTCTGCAACCCCTCCAACCCGACCGGCATCGTGCACTCCCGCCGCGAACTCGAAGCCCTCGCCGACATGGTGGCCGGAACCGACACCTTGATCCTCTCGGACGAGGCGTACAGCGATCTTGTCTACACGCCCGAACCCTTCACTTCGGCGCTGGAAATCGAAGCCCTGGCCGGCCGGACCATCTACTGCCAGACCTTCTCCAAGAGCTATGCCATGACCGGCTGGCGGGTGGGTTACCTCTGGGGCCCGTCCGACGTCATCGCCTCAGCTGCCCGGGTCCACAACACCTTCAACGGCTCCATGAACCAGGCCGTGCAATACGCGGCGTTGACCGCCCTGAAGACATGCCGACCGGACATCGAACGCATGCACGCCTCCTATGCGTTGCGCAGGGAGCTTATGGCCAACGGGCTCCAGCGGATTCCGGGTCTTACGGTCAGCTCGCCGGAAGGTGCGTTCTACCTTTTCCCCAAGTACGACGTCGAGCTGCCGGCGGCCGCTATGGTGGCCCATCTTCGCAACCACGGCGTGGCCGTCCGTCCCGGCAGCGAGTTCGGCCGAAACGGCGAGTTCCACTTGCGCCTGTCCTACGCCGCCAGCTCCGAGGCGATAACCACCGGCGTGGAGCGGCTGGCTGCCGGACTTGCCGAGCTCCGGTGAGTGCCACGGACGTGGCCAGCGTAGCGTCTGCCGCTCAGGCGCTACGCTGGAATCTGACACGGAAGGGGGCGCCCATGCGCAGCGACACCCAACGCAATCGCCGCCAGCTGGTGCGGGCTGCCGGGAAGCTCTTCGCCAAGGCCAAGGGCCCGGTGAGCATGACGGACATCGCCCGTGAAGCCGAGATCTCTCCTGCAACTGCATACCGGCATTTCGCCTCGGTGGAAGATGTCCTGGCCGCGTTCCGCTTTGGTGTTGGCGAGAAGCTGCGCGATTTCAGCGTTGCCCAGACCACCTCCGGCGTGGAACTGCTGGAAGACGTCAGTAGGCACTGGGTGGGTCTTGTCATCAAGCATGGCGGTTCCATGGTCCACACCCGCTCGGGCGAGGGGTACCTGGCCCGCCTCCGCTCCGGTGCTTACTACCTGACCATCCAGGCCGAGGCTTTGGAACGGCCACTCCGCGAGGCCTGCGAGGAACTCGGGCTCCCGCCCCTGGGGGACGAAGCCATGTTCCTGTGGAACATCCTCTTCGACCCCCGGGAAATTTTCGATCTGCTCAACACTGTCGGCCTGGACAAGGACCAAGTGTCCACCAAGCTTTGTGCTGCGCTCCGTGGCGCGATGGCTGCATGGGCCGCGGCCGAGCCAACTTCGGCAAAGTGACCATCTCCTGCTCGCCTTCCGTCGAGGAATTGGTCAGATTGACCAGTGACGGTTGAGTCCGTTGCGCCAGTTGTAGTGTTCCTGTTCAAATAGTGGCAACGAAGGGAAAGGCTACCGCCGGACCCCACAGGCTACGGATCCTCCGGTACACCACCCGGCCCCCCGAAACACCGTCCCGCAAAGACGCAGCCGCTGATTGACTCTTGTTCACGCATCGTCTTTCCGCACCCTCCGGCCCAGCGCCGGCACCACCATAAGAGCCCCTGAGCCACCGAACTCGTTGCGGTAGCTGAGGGGCTCTTGTGCTGCTCGGGTTGTGCTCTCAAAGAGGCTGAATCAACACCGCGACAAAGTCGTATTCATCTTGGGAGGCGGCGGTCCATTCGACCTCCACCAGATCGCCTGCATTGAGGGATCTGTATCCGCCTGATTGCTCGATGACCGAGAAATGTCCGAAGCATTTCTTCCCGTCGGGAAGAATAAGTTCCCCCCAGCCTTCTTCGGCTTTCCAGAAGGAAACCGTCGCCTTGACTCGAGCTGAGCTCAATGTTGGTCCTCTCGTTGGAAACTAAAGGTACCCAATTCTCCCCAGCGGCCCGCACCCGTGCTTGCATCCTGCAGGCGCGCCCGGCGCCGCATAGTCTTGTGCCATGACTTCCGCTGGCCGCTTCGCTCCGAGCCCCTCCGGCGAGCTTCACGTGGGCAATCTGCGCACAGCCATGCTCGCGTGGCTCTTCGCGCGTTCCACGGGCCGGAGCTTCCTGCTGCGTGTGGAGGATCTCGACCGTGCGCGGGCCGGCGCTGAGGAAGTCCAACTCCGCGACTTGGAAGCCATCGGCGTGACGTGGGACGGCGCCGTCGTTCGCCAGACGGACCGTGCCGGGCTGTACAACGACGCGATCGAGCAGCTCACCGACGCTGGGATGACGTATGAATGCTTCTGCACGCGGCGTGAGATCCAGGACGCGCCGTCCGCCCCGCACGCGCCTCAAGGCGCCTACCCGGGCACGTGCAGGAACCTTTCCACGGCGGAGCTTGAGATCCGGCGGGCCTCCCGCCCGGCCGCCATCCGGCTCCGCGCCGAGACTCATGAATGGACTGTGGAGGACGGGCTGCATGGGCCATACACGGGCGTCGTGGACGACTTTGTGCTCCGACGGAACGACGGCGTCACTGCCTACAATTTGGCCGTCGTGGTGGATGATGCGGAACAGGGCGTGGACCAAGTGGTCCGCGGAGACGACCTCCTGTCCTCCACACCCCGCCAGGCCTATTTGGCCTCCTTGTTGGGCATTGCCGTTCCGGAATACGCCCATGTCCCCTTGGTACTGAATCGCGACGGCGCCCGCCTGGCCAAGCGCGACGGTGCAGTAACGCTCGGCGCCCTTGCCGCCGTCGGGCTCTCTGCCGGGGAGGTGCGGGACGTGATCCTGGAATCGCTCGGCTTGCCGGGAGCGCCGCTTGGCGAAGCTTTGGATAGATTTGATCCGGCCCGATTGCCACGCGGGCCATGGATATGGAATGGCATTCAGCAATCAACCCTCCGGAAAGGGGCCTAAGTGCTCGCCTATGTGCTGACCCGCTACGGCGGCGCCGACGCAATGGAGCTGCAGGACGTCCCCAGGCCGATTGCCGGTCCGGGCGAGGTCCTGGTCAGGGTGTTTGCCGCGGGGCTCAATCCCGTGGACTACAAGCAGCGCGAAGGTGCAGTCCGGGTGATCACCAGGCCAAGACTTCCCTTGGTGGCCGGAAGCGAACTGGCAGGGATCGTCGAAGCCGTAGGGCCGGGCGTCAGCCGCTTCGCGACGGGAGACCGGGTGTTTGCCCGCGTGGACAAGACCCTGCTGGGAGCCTTTGCCGAGCACGCCGCCGTCCACGAGGATCTCGTGGCGCTCATGCCAAGGTCGCTCAGCTACATCGAGGCCGCGAGCCTCCCCTTGGCGGGCCTCACCGCGTTGCAGGCACTGCGCGACGAACTCAAGGTCAAGCCCGGGACCAAGCTGTTCATCTCCGGAGGCGCGGGCGGAGTGGGAACCCTCGCCATCCAACTGGCCAAATACTTTGGCGCCGAAGTGACCACCACTGCGTCTCCCCGCGGAGAAGAGTTGGTCCGGCGGCTTGGGGCGGACGCCGTCGTCGACTACACGAAGGAAAACCTGGCGGAAGTGCTCAGCGGCTTCGACGCCGCGCTCGACCTCGTAGGCGGGGAGACGTTGGACCAGACGTTCAAGATCCTCAAGCCGGGCTCGAAAGTGGTCAGCATCGCCGGGATGCCCGAACCGCAGACGGCCCTGAAGGACCTTGCGGCCCCGGCCTGGATGACCGCGCTGTTCTGGGCAATCAGCCTCGGAATCCGGAGCCGCGCCCGTGAAGCCAAAGTCCGGTACCGCTACCTTTTCATGCACCCCAGCGGCGAGGACTTGAAATTCCTGGCACGCCTGGTTTCCGACGGGAAGCTGCAACCCGTGGTGGACAGCAGCTATCCGCTCGAAAAGATCGGCGACGCTTTCGCCGCGTTGGAGCAGGGACGCGCCAAGGGCAAGATCGTGGTGACCATGGACACTCGCGGCTGGGCCCACTTTGCCGGGTTCCCTGGCTGAGCGTAGCGAGGTTAGGGGGCAGAAGGTGGGCCCATTTTGCCGGGTTCCCTGGCTGAGCGTAGCGAGGTTAGGGGGCAGAAGGTGGGCCCATTTTGCCGGGTTCCCTGGCTGAGCGTAGCGAGGTTAGGGGGCAGAAGGGATTAGGCTGTCCGGGTGGATGCACAGACGATTGCCCCTGGATTCGAATCAGTCGCCGAACTCTTTGGCCGATTCCTCAATGAGGACCCGGAATATTCGGCCCAGCTCGCGGCCTACCACCGCGGCGTCAAGGTATTGGACATCAGCGGCGGGCCGTACCGCCGCCCGGATTCCGTAACCGGCGTTTTCTCCTGCTCCAAGGGAGTATCAGGGCTGGTCATCGCACTCCTGGTCCAGGACGGCTTCCTGGACCTCGACGCCGAAGTGGTCAAGTACTGGCCGGAATTCGGCGCCGAAGGAAAGGCCACGATCACCGTGGCCCAGCTGCTGTCCCATCAGGCCGGCCTTCTGGGAGTCGAAGGTGGACTTACCCTGACGGAATACAACAACTCCGAGCTGGCCGCCGCCAAACTCGCGCAGATGCGGCCGCTCTGGAAGCCCGGGGCCGCCTTCGGGTATCACGCCCTGACCATCGGCGTCTTCATGGAGGAGCTTTGCCGCAGGATCACCGGGTCAACCCTCCAGGAAATCTACGAGCAGCGCATCCGCTCGGTCACGGGCGCACACTTCTTCCTGGGACTGCCTGAGTCCGAGGAGCCCCGCTATGCCACCCTCCGTTGGACCGAGGACCCTTCCCAGCCGTGGATTGATCCCGCGAGCCATTTCGGCATTTCGGCAAACTCCGCCGTCGGGGACATCCTTGACCTGCCCAACATCCGGGAGGTCCGCGCAGCCGGCCTGAGTTCAGCCGCCGGAGTCGCCAGCGCCGAAGGCATGGCCCGCGTCTACGCTGCGGCACTCACCGGACTTGCCCCCGACGGCGACCGTCCCGCCGTCGCGCCCCTCCTGAGCGAAGAGACCATCCAGGCTGTCTCGGCCGAGCAGGTCTTCGGCATCGACCGCGTGTTCGGCGAGACCAGCTGCTTTGGGACCGTGTTCATGAAGTCGCACGCCCGCTCGCCATACGGCAGCTACCGTGCATTCGGGCACGACGGCGCCAGCGCATCTTTGGGGTTCGCTGACCCCGTGTATGAACTCGCCTTCGGGTACGTGCCCCAGCAGGCCGAGCCGGGTGGAGCGGGATGCCGCAACCTCGAACTGAGCGCCGCCGTGCGGAAGGCGGTCGCCGAACTGGCTCAGTAGGATGAAGCCATGACCGAACCGAGATTCACCGTTGAAACAGCCATGGTCCTTGCCGAAGTGGCGCACAACCGCCAGAAGGACAAGCTGAAGCGGCCGTACCGCGAGCACGTGCTGGCGGTGGGGGATGCGCTCGCCGATTTCGACGACGACATCCGGATCGCGGGCTACCTGCACGACATCGCCAAGGACACACCTATTACCAAGCAGGCGCTGCTCGACATGGGTGTTTCCGAGCGTGCCGTGGGCATCATCGAACGAGTGACGCGCCGATTCCAGGACGACTCGGACAACGATGAAGCCGTCGTCCTGCATATCGCACAGGACCATGACGCCACGTTGGTCAAGATCGCCTGCAACGCCCACAACTCCGTGCCGGAGCGCGTGCGGGCGCTCACCGAGAAATGGCCGGACAAGGCACCCACCAGGCGCTACGCAGACGCCCGTGAAGTGCTTTACAAGGCGGTGCCACGAGGCGAAATCCACCTGGTCCTGCAGCGCATCAACCCGGATCTGCTGTCCGAGATGGACCGATTGGCCGACTAGCGGTTCGACTCGGCAGGTCCCGCCTGGCTAGGGTTTCGTCGGGTCATCCTGCATCGGGTTGGCTGCGGCCGCCGCCTCCCGGCTAGTGGATGCGGTGACTTCCGCCAAGACCCGCTGGTGGATCTGCGCGGTGAGCTCATGAATCGCACGCGTGAGGTCGGTGTTCTCTTCGAGCAGATGCTCCTGAGCGTTGTAGTCATGGTCCGCCTTCACCTGTTGGAAAGCCGCCTGACGGTTCTGTCCGATCATGACGAAGGTCGAGAGGAAGATCGCTTCGAGCGAGACGATCAGCGTCAATGTCGGCCACGGACTCTGCTCGAACACGAGCATCCACACGGCGAAAAGCAATATGTGCAGGTAGACGAAGTTCATCGATCCGGCGAAGGCCGTGATTGCATCCGCGACTCGAAGCTGAATGCTTGCTGCCCGGCGCTCAGCCTCCGCCAGGACCGATGGATGGAGCTTTTCCCGCTCGCTTTGAGAGAGCAACCGTGTAGGTCTCAGATAAGAGCGTGAATGCGGAAGAGTGCCCGCAGTGGATGTCGATTGGTGTCCGGCCTGCTGTGCCATACGTTCAATCCCTTGGCTCGCGGCGAGCCCATCTCGCCTCTGAGAGCGAGCCTAGCGTCGCCATGCGAGCGAACCTAGGATCGAACGCCCGGTACTTACGCGCGGGATCTTCCGCGGAGGAAGTGGAAGATCAGGACGATCACGGCGATGACCAAAAGCAGGTGAATGAACCCGCCGCCGATATTGCCGATAAAACCGAGAAGCCAGAGAACAGCGATAATGATGGCTATCCAAAGCAACATGAGGGTCTCCCTTTTGTGTACGAATGGAAATGCTGATTCCGCGCTCCGCTGGTCTGCGGCCTGCGCAGATACCGTTTGGTGCCCTCACTTTATGTCAGGATGGGGTTCCTGTTAACGGGTAGTCAGTAAGCGATAGCCTGGTTCCGTTTTGGCGGCTGGTGCATAGAAATCTACCCGCCCATCAACCTTCGCCGATGCTTGAGCTCCTTGACCCAGTCCCTCGTCTGCAGCGGCCCGAAAGGTGAGGCGCCGGCGTCGAGCTCTACGATGAGCGGGCCTGAGGCCTTGAGCGCGAGTCCCAAAACTCCTTCCGCCGCGCGCTCCGTGAGCCCGAGCTTGCCGGCCCAGGCAAGGAAGTGCTTCCGGGAGATTCCGCTCTTCTTGCCGCCGATGCCCAGCGCGAGCGTCTTGTCCCCGTAGACCACGGTGGAGGGGATGTCGTAGACCGGAGCGATGGTGTATTCGCCCTGCGGCGACTGAACCCCTGCCTTTGACTGAACTATTGACACGTTCTTGGCGTGGAGGTCGCCGTTGCCGCTGAGCCAGGCGAAAGCCAGCTGGATGGCGAGGTTCCGCAAGGCCGGGAGAGGCGCGGAACAGTGCGCCGCCAAAGCTGCGCATACCTCGCCGAACGGCACGCTGTACTTGTCCGCGGGGTAGAGGCCCAGCACTTGGGCTCCGTCCTCGACGGCGAGACGCACGGGGGTGCCGTCGGCTCCGGTGAGGCGATCGAAACGCTCGACGAGCAGCCCGGCCCGCCCGCCGACGTCGTGCACCAACTGAACGCTACTCACTGGGATCCGGAGCTTGCGCGCATAGCGGAACATGAGGAATTCGTTTTCCACCACGAACGGGAACTCGGGTGCGTTGAGTTTGAGGATGAAGCGCTTGCCCGCTTGCGCCACCGGGAGCGAAATCATCCCGGCCGACAACTTGTCCTGCACCCCCGCCAGTGCCACAGGATCGATGAGGCCTGAATCGCCGAGCAGCGCGTCGAAGTCGAGGGGCAGTTTCGAATCGAGCACGACGGCGGAGCCTCCTTCCGTGGGCGGCTCGCCGTGGGGAACCGTCTGGACATCGCCCACGGCGTCCCCGCCCGCGCCCATGAGGAGCGCGAGCTCGTCGTCGGCGCTGGCTTTGACCGCCCGGCGCAGTGAATTCAGGCGGCGGCCTTCCGGGAGGAGGCCCGTGAAGTAGGGCGGAACCGCGCCGCTCGGGGTGAACACTGCTTCGCGCGTCAGCGGGAGCGTTGTGGCGACGGCCGGGCCGCCCGATTCGAGGTACCGCGGCAGGTAGCTGAACTTGGTGCCGCCTTCATGCCGCTCGATCCGCGCAGCCAGGATGCCCTGCTTGTAGACGTCGGCGATGCGGTGGAATGTCATGACTGGCTGGATTGGCTGCCCGCGGCTTGGACATTGAGCTCGAGGCCCAGTGTGCCGAGGACCGCGAGGAGTGGTTCCAATTGGACGGTGGTCTTCCCCTGCTCAACGAAGCGGACGAACCGTTCCGAGACTCCTGCGAGGTCTGCGAGGTCGGACTGGCTGAGGCTGAGGGAGGCTCGGCGGGCACGGACCTTGGCCCCGAGTGACTCAGTGAATTCCTTGGGGGACATGTCCATCCTTCCGAGCCTTTTGTGGGCATGCGCGTTGCGCGCGTTCGGTACGTTCGTGCCGGTTTAACCATTTTCCGCCTCCCTGGGAGGCGAATCAAGGGTTGGCGGCCGGGAATCGGTACGTTCGTGCCGGTGTGCCGACGTCGACGTCGTAGGTGCGGGCCGTTCGCTGCGTTCCGGTACAGCGATTTGGGGCCCAGACCCACGAGTTCGCCTAGGTGGACGGCTCCGTCTGATGCTGGGCCCAGGCGCGAGACGGCTGCCTGTTGACGTGTGGCTGTTTTGCTCCTGGGACTTACGGATTAGTTCGTCCCACACCTCAAGTTAACCCCTTCCTCCCAAGCGCTGGCTGATCCCAATGCCCTGGTCGGGAACGTCCCGGTGCTGCGGACGAACATCCTGAATGTCGTTTCGCGAAGGTCCGCGCACACTACCTCAGGAGATGTCTGGGTCAAGGATGCCATACGGCTTCCTTGGACGTCTTGTTCTTGGGCGTCTCTTCCGTGAAGGTCTCCGAGCTCTGCCCGAGTGATGCCGCCTCGGCCCAGGTCAGATCGCCAGGTTTCGGGGCCGGGATGTTTGGATCATATGCCGGAGCGTTGGCCGGTGCGTCCGGCGCCTTTGGCGAGTTTTCAGTTGCCTTTGATGGCCCTGCTGTGAACAACGAGACCAGCAATAGGGCTGACGTGGCAAGTGCGGATATTTTATTCATTGCGTCCCCTTGCTATTTGTTGTGCGAAAGGTGGCCCGCGGAAGACCATCGAGTCTTATTAGGAAGGCCAAAGCGCTCAAGTTTTCGGGTACCGTGTCAGCATGGCTGCGGTGTGGATCGTCCAACATGATGAAGAGGAATCCTTCAATGCCGTGCTTGGCGTCTTCGCATCTCAAGACGAAGCGGAAGAGTTCGCCGAGGAAATCAAATTCGAGTATGCCAGGGGTGTTATTTACTCACGTTATGAGATTGGATTCCGCTACAACAGGGGACCCGGACACGTGAGTTTCGGCCCCGGCGACCGATAACCTCGTCAATCCCCCGGTCTGAGTCACCGCCGTTGACCGTGCTGGCAACGACTTCCGCATTGTGGCGGCGCGAACTGTGCTGACCCTCTTCAAGGTTCTTGATTCTAGATTCACGCTGTCCTCGTGCGAGTGATATCGGGCGGGTGCACGTTTAGGCAAGTACTTCACGATCAAATTATGCAAGAAAGGCAAATTAAGCAAGATCTTTTAATAAACAGGTCAGAGGACTTTATTGTGAAATTCTAAGATCGGAACCCTGCTAATTATTGGCCACGGATATGCGCCTCAATACTCAATCCGCATCCCGATTACCACTCAATTCACGGCTTTCGAGTACTCAATTTCGCGTGTCCACCACTCAACAGAAGCAAAACACTTGACGCTGATGTATGAGGTGCGCTAACGGACGCCAATGACTCTTGTCCCCGTTCCAGCGGAGCGATGTCTCCGGCACGCTCTCGCTGATCTCCCAAGACCGGTCGACATCGTGGGTGCGGGCCGTTCGTTGCGTTCCGGTACAGCGATTTGGGGCCCGGACCCAGGAATTCGCCTAGGTGGCCGGACGTTCCCTCAGCCTTTCCAGCGCTGCCTCCCGGCGTGCGGCCCCGCGCCGTTCGTCGATCACGATCGAGATAGCCAAGGCCGCCACGATCACCATCATGCAGACAGGAACAGAGACGTCCAGGGCAGCCAAGCCCACACTGCCGCAAATCAGCACGACCACGAGGGCCGTGACCCCGAGGAGCGCGCGGTCGAAACCTAGCAGGTAGCCGTACAGCGAGCTCAGGGCTACCTTGAACAGTGCCACCGGGATGGCGATGGTGGCTACTACAACGGTGGCGCTGATGTGGGCCGAATGATCGATGAAGAGGGCGGCCACATGAAGTCCGCCACCAGTAGCGGCGATCGACCCGAAGATGAACATGTGACCGTATCCGAAAGCGAATGCCCGGTGCCGCTGGTGATGCAGGGCGTGGCCGGACGGGAGGATGAAGTAGATCCACCACATTCCAAAGGCCAGCCCGGTACCGCCGAGACCCACGAGGGCGGCGTCAACGGACCAGCCGTGAAGGGCCACGATCGCCCGAAGGGATTCGATGGCACCGATCAGGCACTCGCCCAGGGCAATAATGGCCAAGAGTCCGTAGCGTTCCGCGATGTGGTGCGCGTGCCAAGGCGTCTTGGCTTTGCGCTCGGCGATGGTCGGTGTCGCCATTTCCAGCAGGAAGAGCGGGGCAGCCATGAGGAAATTCGTCAGGATGTCGGCTTGGACAATCAGCACCACCACCCAGCCGAGCTGCGCCACCACCAGGAACTTCGCGTAGGTGAGGCAAGCGCTGCGGCGCTCCGGATCCTGCTTTGCGGCGCGTAGCCACTGAAAAACCAACGCCAACCGCATGATGATGTAACCCAGCACCATGGTGGAGTTGTCCACGCGGTGCCCCTCGTCGAGCGATTGGAACATCGGCTCGATGCCCATGGCAAGGATGAGCACACCCACCATCTGAACCATGGTGACAACCCGGAAGACCCAGTCGTCAGTGTCGTAGGCGCTGGCAAACCACGAAAAATTGATCCAGGCCCACATGACGGCGAACATCGCGAAAGTGAAGCCCATCAAACCGGAGCCGAAATGGGCCTCGGCCAGCTCATGCGCGAACTGGCTGCCGGCCACCCCGAAGGCGATGACAAATGTCAGGTCAAAGAAAAGTTCCAAGGGTGTGGCGGTGCGATTCAGCTCCTGGGGATCGCGCCCGCCCATGCGCGAAAGTGCATGGCGCAATGGATTGATGGACATGGTTCAGGGTACCGCCGGGAGGCCCCCCGAGTCCCGATCCTTGGAGAGAGCACCCGGGTTCCTCTTGGCCCACAACAGCAGCCCGATGTACGTCAGGTCGAAGACGCCGCACAGGACGCCAATGCCCAGAATGAACAGTGAACTCTCGAGGACCCCAAAGGTGATCGTTGGCGCGAGGGTTCCGATCCACTTTGCTACAGCGATCACCAGGGATTGGCCCCGCAGGCTGCGTCGGGCAGCGAACATGGCAATGAACAGGCCGGACATGAGGAGATTCTGCAGGAAAGCCGCGTACCGGGACGCGGGATCCCAATCGAATTCGGTGATGAAAAGCCATTGCACGGCGAACGATGCCAGGCCCAGCAGGACCGCCCATCCGATGAACAGCGGCCGTGTGACAAATCCGGGAAGTTCCCGCCTGCCGAACGCGAAGAACGTGTACACAATCGCGACGTCGGCCAACGCCCAGGCAATGTTGATGACGCCCTGCACGGAGAGCCTCGTGCTGAGCGAATGCACCGAGTAGATGACCTCCCACGCGAAGTTCAGACCAAGCGCCGCCGCCGGGATGGCATATGTCTTGTCGCGAAACCCGATCCGGATCGCGCAAATGTAGACCGTCGTCCAGGCGACACCGCTCAGGATGGTCAGAAACAGGTTCACGGTTCCTCCTTCTCCAACGCGGGGTCACTTAGCGCCCATCCGGGGCCCCAACATGGGCCGTAAGTGACCCCGCGTTGCTCTAAACCCGGGCGAGAGAGTCGATGTCTTCGAGGAAGTCCTGGTGGACTTCGTCGCTCACGGTGGTGCGGGTGTCGGCGATGGCGTCGAGATAGTCCTGGGTGACCGGTCCCTTGCGGGCGTTCGACGCCGGTGCGGGGCCCCCTGCGGAGGCGCCGTCGTCGTACACGGCTTTTTCCAAAGCGCGCTGGGAGGCGCTGCGTGCCGCGTACTCGATGTCGGCAGGGGAGAAGCCTTCTGTCCGCGACACCAACAAGGCCACATCCACCGAGTCCACCACGCTGGCCGGGATGAAGCGCTGCCACATGGCTTCGCGGGCGTGGACGTCGGGCAGGCCGATGGGGATGACGTAGTCGAAGCGGCCGTGGCGCAGGAAGGCGGTGTCAAGGGCGCGGATGAAGTTGGTGGCGCAAACCAGGAGGCGGCCGGGCTGTTCGCGGAAGGCCGGGATGATCTTGAGGAGTTCGTTAGTGACGCCCTGGAGGGGGGACGGCGGCTCGCCGGAGCGCTGCGACGCGATCTCCTCCACTTCGTCGATGAACACGACCGCGTGCTCCAGTTCGGCGATTTCCAGGAACGTCTCGCGCAGGGCGCCGGCAAGGCCCTTGGGATCGGAGGCCAGCCGCGAGGGGAAGACCTCCACGAAGGGCCACTCGAGCCGGGACGCGATCGCCTTGGCGAACGTCGTCTTGCCGGTCCCGGGAGGGCCGAAGAGAACGACGGCGCGCGGTGGCACCACGCCGAACTGATCGGCGAGGTCGGCCTCCGCCAGGGGAAGGACCAGGCGGCGTTCCAGCAGCTCCTTTTCGCGGCGCATGCCGGCGACGTTTTCCCACAGGTCCCGGGCAAGGATGCGGCCGCCAAGCTGGCTCAACGGCTCGAGCTCCTGACGCTGTACCGGGATGGTCCGTTCGAAGTAGTGCAGGTTTTGCTTGAGCAGGAAGCCGCGGCCCAGGAACGCTTCAACGCGGGTTTCGGACTCCGGCATGAGGGCCGAGAGCTTGTTGAGCCCGTGCGGGGTCATCCGGTTCTCGACGGCGGCCAGCAGCGAGGTGCCGATCCCCCGGCCACGGAACTCGGGCAGCGTGGCCAGGAAGACGATCCAGCCCTGGTCATGGGCCGCGCGTCCGACGGCGGCACCCACCACCTGCTCGCCCTGCACCGCCACCACGGCGTGGTCCTTCTCGCATGACGCGAGGACCTCGGAGAGTGCATAGACCGGGTCCACGTTGTCCGCTTTGAGCGACTCCCACAGGTGCAGGATGCCGTCCATGTCCGACGAGTGGAAGTCCCTGATGCGCCAATTGCTCATGCCCTGCTCCTTGGTGGATCGCCATCGATTGCCTGGTGTTGAGCATAGGCGAATCAGTGGCGGGGAGAGGTTGCGCGGGCGTTGCGTTACGTGCCTACCCCACCGGGCGCAACCGCAGCCCCTGCATGCCGCCGTCGATCGCCAGGGACGTACCCGACGTCGAGCCGGACAGCGGGCTCGCGAGGTAGGCGACGGCGCCCGCTACCTCGGCTGCTTCCACCAGGCGGCCGTGTGGCTGGCGGGCGTTGAGCGCGGCGCGCTCGGCGGCGGGATCGGCGGAGGATTCGAGGAGCCTGCCCACCCACGGGGTGTCCACCGTGCCCGGGTTGACGCAGTTGACGCGGATCCCTTCGCGGACGTGGTCGGCCGCCATGGCCAGCGTGAGGGACAAAACAGCGCCCTTCGACGCCGAATACAAGGCCCTTTGCGGCAGACCGGCGGTCGCGGCGATGGAGCATGTGTTGACGATCGCGGCCGCGGGCGATTCGCGCAGGTACGGCAGGGCCGCACGGCTGACGCGGGCGATGCCCACCACGTTGATGTCCAGCACGCGGTGCCATTCGTCGTCGTCGTTCGCTGAAACATCCCCTTGGGCGCCGATCCCTGCGTTGTTGACCACCACGTCGAGCCGGCCGAACTTCCTGACGACGGCGGCGACGGCGACGCGCACCGAAGCGTCGTCGGCCACGTTGCATTCGACGCCGAAATGCGGGGTCCCGGAGGGGTTGAGGTCGAGCACAGCGACCTGCGCCCCGCCGTCGGCGAGTCGGTCAGCGATAGCCGCACCGATACCCGACGCCCCTCCGGTGACCAGAGCTACGAGCCCCTCGAACTCGGTGCTCACCGCGTTGCCTTGTCGGTGCCTACTGCTGCAAGCGAACCGGAGCGGGCCCGATAGAACTCTTGCCGCTGGCGGCCGAGCCCTTCTACCTCGAGCTCCACCACGTCGCCGGGTTGGATGTAGGGGAAGCGGCCGGAGAGCGCCACCCCTTCCGGAGTGCCGGTGAGAATGACGTCGCCGGGCTCCAGGACCATGTACTGGCTGAGGTGGTGGACCACGGTAAGAGCATCGAAGATCATGTCTGAAGTGTCCGACGATTGGCGGATCTCGCCGTTGACCCACGTGCGCAACGCGAGGTGTCCGGCGTCGAGCTCATCGGCGGGAACCAACCAGGGGCCGAGGGGTGTGGACTGCGGAAGCGACTTGCCTTTGGTCCACTGGCCTGCGGCGCCAGGCAGCTGGTAGTCGCGCTCGGAGAGGTCGTTGGCGACGACGTAGCCCGCGATGCAGTCGGCAGCCTCGTCCGTGCTGGAAAGGTATGACGCTTCGCGGCCGATCACGATGCCGAGTTCCACCTCCCAGTCGTACTTTTCCGACGACGGCGGAATGGGCGCGGCGTCGAACGGACCACTGACCGTGTTGCTTGGCTTCAGGAACACCACCGGTGATTCCGGGGGCGTGGCACCGGATTCGGCCGCGTGCGCGGTGTAGTTGAGGCCGATGCAGACGACGTTCCCCGGCCGGGCGATGGGTGAACCGATCCGGAGGCCTTCGGCCGACATCTCGGGCAGATTCCCGGCCGCAAGGGCATCCCGGGTGCGTGCAATGCCGTCCGTGGCGAGGAACTCTCCATTGATGTCCTTCGTCAGCGGGTCAATGCTGAAGGATTTTTCGGTGCCGTTGGCGTCTTGGGCGATGACAACCGGCTTTTCATTTCCGGCAGTGCCCAGCCGGGCGAATTTCATGTTCATGTATTCCTCCGTGCTCTGGCTCTAACATCCGAGCTCTAGTCTGCTGTTGCTCTCCATAATACGGAAATGTGACCCATTGACAATGCAGACATCGGATGTTTACGCTCATCCCAGCAAACGACCTGCTGCCAAGCAAGGAGCACAATGAGCGTCATCACCGCGGTGGACACCTTCGATATCCGCTTTCCCACCTCCCAGGAACTGGACGGATCGGACGCCATGAATCCGGATCCGGACTATTCGGCGGCATATCTGGTGATCCGTACCGACTCCGATGACGGTCACGAAGGCCACGGTTTCGTCTTCACCATCGGGCGCGGGAACGAGGTGGAGGCGGTGGCGATCGGGGCACTCCGCCACCACATCCTGGGCCGCAACGTCGAAGAATTGCTCGGCGACATGGGCGGCACCTGGAAGCTTCTTGCCCACGATTCGCAACTACGTTGGCTCGGTCCCGAAAAGGGCGTGATGCACATGGCGATCGGCGCCGTCGTCAACGCGCTTTGGGACCTCAAGGCCAAGCGGGCCGGGCTCCCGCTGTGGGAGCTGCTTTCCGGAATGAGTCCCGAGGAGATCGTGGCACTCGTGGACTTCCGGTATCTCAGCGATGCGCTCACTCCTGAGGATGCGCTGGGAATATTGCGGACGGCGGAGCCGGGGCGCGCCGCCCGCAGGGCAGCGCTTCTCGCGGAAGGCTACTCCGCCTACACCACGACGCCGGGCTGGTTGGGTTACAGCGACGACAAGCTTGTGCGTCTGGCCAAGGAAGCCGTCGCGGACGGTTTCGGGCAGATCAAGCTCAAGGTGGGGGCCTCGCTGGAAGACGACATCCGTCGCGTCCGCACGGCACGCGATGCCGTGGGGCCGGATATCAAGATCGCGGTGGACGCGAACCAACGCTGGGACGTTCAGGAAGCCATTGACTGGATGGCGCACCTGGCCCCCTATGGCATTGCCTGGATCGAGGAACCCACCAGTCCCGATGACGTCCTCGGCCATGCCGCGATTGCCCGGGGCGTGGCGCCGATCCCCGTGGCCACGGGTGAGCATGTCCAGAACCGTGTGATGTTCAAGCAGATGCTGCAGGCGGGATCCCTGCAGGTCTTGCAGTTGGACGCGGCGAGGGTTGCGGGAGTGAACGAGAACATCGCGATCCTCCTTCTTGCCGCGAAGTTCGGCGTCCGCGTCTGCCCGCACGCAGGCGGAGTGGGTCTCTGCGAGGCCGTCCAGCACTTGTCGATGTTCGATTTCGTGGCGGTTTCCGGAGACAAGAATGGTCGGATGATTGAGTTCGTCGACCATCTGCATGAGCACTTCGTTACTCCGGTGGATGTCCACGACGGCTGCTACTGGCCGCCTTCGGCGCCCGGTGCCGGTGGTGAAATGGTTGCTGGCACGCTGGCCGACTACAGCTTTCCCGACGGCCCGATGTGGGCCGCGGACACGAGGAAGGAATCCCGTTGATAAAGCAAGCACCTTGGTTCACGGAGTCCCGGTTCGGCATGTTCGTCCACTGGGGCTTGTATGCCCTGCCGGCACGGCATGAGTGGGTCATGAACCGCGAACGCATTCCTGCCGAGGAATATGAGAAGTACTTCCAGCACTTCAACCCGGATCTCTACGACCCGCGGGAATGGGCCCGTGCCGCGAAGGGTGCTGGGATGAAGTACGTGGTGCTGACCACCAAGCACCACGAGGGGTTCTGCCTTTGGGACTCCGCGCTCACCGACTACAAATCCACCAAGACGCCATCCGGCCAAGACCTGGTGGCCCAATACGTCGAGGCGCTGCGGGAGTTCGGCCTGAAGGTAGGTTTCTACCACTCACTCATTGACTGGCACCACCCGGATTTCACAATCGACGGATTCCACCCCGAACGGGACAACCCCGACGCCGAAAAACTCAACGTGGGCCGCGACATGGCCCGCTACCGCGAATACCTCCATGGCCAGGTACGCGAGCTGCTCAGCAACTACGGCCAGATCGACTACCTCTTCTTCGACTTCTCCTACACCAGCGAGGACCACAAGCACATCTGGGGCGGCAAGGGCCGCGAGGCGTGGGGTTCGGTGGAACTCCTGAAGATGGTCCGGGAGCTTCAGCCCGGCATCATCGTCAACGACCGCCTGGACATTCCCGGCGACTTCGCCACGCCCGAGCAGTACCAGCCGTCCGGTCCCATGGTGGTGGACGGCGTCGAGGTGCCTTGGGAGGCATGCCAGACCCTGAACGGCAGCTGGGGCTATGACCGGGACAACCTGGACTACAAGTCCGTGGATCTGCTGGTGCGGATGCTTGTGGATGGGGTGTCCAAGGACGGCAACCTGCTCCTCAACGTCGGCCCCACGGGCCGGGGAAATTTCGATCGGAGGGCCGTGGAGTCGCTCCGAGGCATCGGTGACTGGATGAAGCTGCATTCCCGGGCCATCTACGGAGCCGGACCCGCGGCATGGACTCCGCCCGCGGACGCCCGGTATACGCGCCGCGGGGACCGACTTTACGTGCACTTGTTTGCGTGGCCGTTCGAATACGTCCACCTCCCCGAACTCGCCGGCAAGGTGGAATATGCCCAGCTGCTCAACGATGCCTCCGAAGTCGCGATGCTTGAGATCTCACCGGACCGGGCGGCAATCAACACCACCCCTGGAGGGCAACCGGCGGGTACCCTGACACTGAAGCTGCCTGTCCAGCGACCCGACGTGACGGTGCCCGTCGTCGAACTCTTCCTGAAGCCCGGGGTGTAGCGTGCCGGAAACCATCGCCCTGCACACCCGGCTCAAACCGGGTGCCGAACAGGACTACGCGGATGCCCATGCGGGGATCCCCGCCGAACTCGTCGCTGCCCTGAAGGGCGCCGGCGTGGGCAATTGGCGGATCTGGCGCAGCGGCCAGGACCTCTTCCACCTCGTTGAGGTGACGGACTACCAAGCCATGCGCCGGGCGCTCGCGGACCATCCGGCCAATGTCCCGTGGCAAGCCCGCATGGCGGAGCTTCTGGACGTCCAAGATGACTATTCGGGCAATGACTCGGGCATCCCGTTGGTATGGGAGCTGGCATGAGCGGCGCGCGATGGGATGGCCAGCTGGGCAAGCTCGGGTTCGGCGCCGCCGGCATCGGCAATTTGTACTGTGCCATGCCGGACGCCCAAGCAGCCTCCACTGTCAACGCGGCCTGGGATGCCGGGGTCCGCTACTTCGACACCGCCCCGCATTACGGCTTGGGACTGTCCGAGCGCAGGCTTGGTGCCGTGCTGAGGGAGAAGCCCCGGACTGAGTTCACCGTGTCCACCAAGGTGGGCCGGTTGCTGGAACCGAATGCGGCCGGAGCCAGCGCGAAGGACGACGAAGGTTTCGACGTCCCGGCAACGAGCAAGCGCCAGTGGGACTTTTCCGAAGCAGGCATCCGCCGAAGCATCGAGGAATCACTCGAACGCCTCGGCCTGGACCACGTGGATATCGCCTACCTGCATGATCCGGATGTCCATGACCTCACCAAGGGGATCGGCGAAGCCTTGCCCGCACTGGAAAAGCTGCGTGCGGACGGCCTGGTGAAGGCTATCGGCGTCGGGACGAACTCGGCGGAAGCCGCACTCGAATGCGTCGAAGCCGCGGATCTGGACCTGGTGATGCTCGCCGGACGGTACACCTTGCTTGAGCAGCCCGGTGTTCCGCTCCTGGACCGCTGCGTGGCGCGCGGCACCGGCGTCGTGAACGTGGGCGTGTTCAACTCCGGCCTGCTGGCGCGATCCGAGGTCCCCGAGGATGCGCATTACAACTATGCGCGTGCCCCGCGCGCGCTGGTGGAGCGTGCCCGGGCACTCGCCGACGTGTGCCGCGACTTCGGAGTGGAACTCCCGACGGCGGCACTCCAGTTCAGCCTGCGACACCCGGGCGTCGTGAACGTGACAGTTGGGGCGAGCAACCCGGAGCAAGTGTCCACCAACGCAGCGCGGATGAATGAGGATCTGCCCGAAGGTCTGTGGGCGGCTTTGGCAGGTGTGGCGGGGTGATTGATTCCCACCTGCATCTGTGGGAGCTTGCGCCGGAGGCTTATGAGTGGCTTGGCCCGCAGCACGGCGGACTCTTCCGCAGCTACGGCGAAGCCGAGGCCCGGGAAACCCTGCACGCGGCGAGCGTCGGGGGAGCAGTGCTCGTCCAGGCTGACGACACCGTCGCGGATACCGAGTCCATGCTCGCTGCCGCCGACCGCAACGCCTGGGTACTCGGCGTCGTGGGCTGGATTCCGCTCGACAGGCCCGCCGAAGCGGAGCAGGAGTTGGATCGGTTCCTGGGGAACCCCGCGTTCCGGGGCGTGCGGCACTTGGTCCATAACGACCCCAGGGACGACTTCCTCGAGTTGCCTGCAGTCCGCTATTCCTTGCGCATGCTCGCCAGCCACGGATTGGCGTTCGACGTACCGGACGCCTTTCCGAGGCACCTCGGACGTACTGTCCAGCTGGCCCGGGAGCTCCCGGAGCTGACCATCGTGCTGGACCATCTCGGGAAGCCGCCGTTGGCCGATGTTGCGGCGATGGACTTATGGCGTGCCGATTTCCGGGCCTTGGCCAAGCTGCCCAACACTGTGGCCAAGGTATCCGGCCTGCATTTGCCGGGGATTCCTTACACTGCCGAGGCGTTGCGTCCACTGTGGGACGAAGCGCTGGATGCCTTCGGTCCGGAACGGCTCATGATCGGTGGCGATTGGCCCGTCAGTACCTTGGGTGCTCCGTACGGACGAACCCTGGAAGTGCTGCTGGAACTTGCCGGGGAGCTCAATTCAACGGAGCGCCAGGAGTTCCGTGAGGGAACCGCGGTGCGGGCGTATGGGCTTCGGCGCTAAGCACCGGCGCGCTAGAGCGCCTGGCGCAGCCAGCTTTCGACGCCGCTGATGTGGACCGTGACGAGTGCCCTGACCAGCTCGGCGTCGCCGCGTTCCAAGGCGTCCGCGATGGCCTTGTGCTCGGCAAGGGTGTGAGCCACAGCCTTTTCCTGGGTCAAGCCGCGCCAAATACGGGCCCGGACGGTGCTGCTGGAGAGAGCCTCGAGCAGTCCGGCGAGGTAGTCGTTTCCGGCGGCTTGGGTGATGATGCCGTGGAATTCGAGGTCGTGGGCAACGAGTTCTTCGACGTCGGTATTCTCGTCGATCCCGTCCATCGTGGCGCGCAAGGCCGTGAGCGCCGTCGGGGTCATCTTGCCTGTTGCGATGAACGCGGTGGCGGGCTCCAGGATTCGTCGGACCTCAAAGAGTTCCAGGATGGAACGGTCCTGGTGAAGATCAACGACGAACGCTACTGCCTCGTTGAGCAACTTGGCGTCAAGGCTCGTGACGTAAGTGCCGTCCCCACGCCGCACGTCCAGGACACGAATGAGTTCGAGGGCCTTGACGGCTTCGCGCAGGGAACTTCGCGAGAGGCCGAGCCGCTCGCTCAGTTCCTTCTCCGGCGGGAGACGGTCCCCGGCCTTGAGTTCCCCGCGGATCAGCATGTCCTTGATCTTGCTGATCGCTTCATCTGTGACAGCCATGGCTACATCCTAACGGCGAATGATCCGATGTCTGGCACCCAACTAACTCGCAGTTGTTGTCGTTTTGAGGCCTCTAAACGACAACAACTGCGAGTCAGTTGGGGGACCTAACGCACGACGGCGGCACCCGGGTTCCGCGCGAACGGAACCTCAGGTGCCGCCGTCGGGCACTGAATACTGAAGGGCTAGATCTTGTCCTCTGCACCAGCAACCGGCAGGTTGGCGATCACGGGAGAGCTGCCCGTGAAGCCGTCGCGGGCCGCTGCGAGTTCGTGGATTTGCTTGCGGCACAGGTACCAGCCAACCACGATGAGCGCACAGGCGATGGCCGTGACAAGCATGGTGAGCGGGGAGTCGATGAACACCATCACCAGCACGCCCAAGAGGAACAGCAGAGAGAGGTAACCGGTGTAGGGGGCGCCGAACATCCGGAAGGACGGACGTATCAGCCAGCCCTTGTCCGCCCAGCGCTTGAGCTGCATCTGGCACAGGACGATGGTGGCCCAGGTGACGATGATCCCCACGGAGGCGACGTTCAGGACGATCTCGAAGGCGTCGGACGGTACGAGGTAGTTCAGTGGGACGCCGAGCAGGGAGACGCCGGCCGTGATGGCGATGCCGCCGTAGGGGACACCGGCCTTGTTCATGCGCTGGGCGAACTTCGGAGCGGAACCGGCCACGGACATGGAGCGCAGGATGCGGCCGGTGGAGTACAGGCCCGCGTTCAGCGAGGACAGGGCAGCGGTGAGGACCACGAGGTTCATGATCACGTCCACGCCCTGCACGCCGATGTGGCCGAAGAAGGTCACAAACGGGCTGACACCCTTGACGTAGGAGGTGTACGGGAGCAGCAGCGCCAGCAGGATGACGGAACCCACGTAGAAGACGGCGATGCGGAAAACCACGGAGTTGATGGCCTTGGGCATGATCTTCTCGGGGTTCTCCGTTTCACCCGCGGCGGTACCCACGAGCTCGATCGAGGCGTAGGCGAACAGCACGCCCTGCATGAGCATGATCATGGGCAGCATGCCGGTGGGGAAGATCCCGCCGTGGTCCGCGAGGAGGCTGAAGCCCACTTCCTGGCCCGGTACCGGCGTGCCGAAGATGACGAAGTACGTGCCGATCACTAGGAACGCCGCCAGGGCAGCCACCTTGATCAGGGCGAAGTAGAACTCCATTTCGCCGAAGACCTTGACCGAGACCAGGTTCAGGCAAAGCACCACCAGAAGCGCGATAAGTGCCCAGGCCCACTGCGGGACGACGCCGATCCAAGGGACATATTTGCCGAAGAAGTTCATGTAGAGGGCCGCCGCGGTGGTGTCGACGATGGTGGTGGTGGCCCAGTTGATCCAGTAGAACCAGCCGGAGACAAACGCAGCCTTCTCGCCGAAGAACTCGCGGGCGTAGGAGACAAAGGAGCCCGACGACGGGCGGTGCAGCACGAGTTCGCCGAGGGCGCGCAGGATCAGGAAGGCAAAGAAGCCGCAGACCGCATACGCGATGACGAGGGAGGGGCCCGCAGCGTTGAGACGGCCGCCGGCACCCAGGAACAGGCCGGTGCCGATGGCGCCGCCGATTGCGATCATCTGGATCTGACGCGGCTTCAGGCTCTTGTGATAGCCCTTGTCCTCGGCGTGGAGGAGCTTTTCAGTGGCGTGCGCCTGTGGCGGGACCGTGTGGTCCGTGATGGGTGCATTGGTCATGGGAATCCTTAGGGGGTGTCCTGTTGGGGGTCCGGATCTCGCCGTCCGGCCTGGTTTTTTTGCGCGTTCAGGCCCGACGACGGCCGGCGGGGGCCGCCGTCGTGGGTCGTTTTGCGCGGCTCAGCCTAGTTGCTGAGGTTAGCCAGGCGTTCGGGGCGGAGGAGCTCGTCGAGCTGCTCCGAGGTCAGCAAGCCGTGTTCGAGAACGAGCTCGGCGACGCCCTTGCCGCTTGCCAGCGCTTCTTGCGCGATGGCTGTGGCGGAGGCGTAGCCGATGTGCGGATTGAGTGCCGTGACGAGTCCGATCGACTGCTCTACCGTGAGGCGCAGGCGTTCGGTGTTCGCGGTAATGCCCTGGATACAGCGCGACGTGAGGGTGCGGCACGCGGCTTCCAGGTGGGAGATGCTCTTGTGGAGGCTGTGGACGATAATCGGCTCGAAGGCGTTCAGCTGGAGTTGTCCGGCTTCGGCCGCCATGGTGACAGTGACATCGTTGCCGATGACTTCATAGGCCACTTGGCTGACCACTTCCGGGATCACCGGATTGATCTTGCCTGGCATGATGGACGATCCCGACTGCACAGCCGGGAGGTTGATCTCGCCCAGTCCCGCACGCGGTCCGGAGGACAGCAAGCGGAGATCGTTGCAAATCTTGGAAAGCTTGACGGCGACGCGCTTGAGCACGCCCGAGAGGTGGACGAACGCGCCCACGTCCTGGGTGGCCTCGATGAGGTCGACCGACGTGACGAGCGGCAGGCCGGTGATCTCAGCCAAGTGCCCGCAGGCTGCTGCGGCGTATCCAACCGGGGCGTTCAGGCCGGTTCCGATGGCAGTGGCGCCAAGGTTGATCTCGTGGATGAGCAGCTGGGACTCGGCCAGTCGAGCCCGGTCCTCGCCCACAGTCACGGCATACCCGCCGAATTCCTGGCCGAGGGTCATGGGTACGGCGTCCTGCAACTGCGTGCGGCCCATCTTGACCACGGTGCGGAATTCCTCGCCCTTCTCTGCGAACGCGACCTGGAGTTCCTGAAGAGCCGAAAGAAGGCCCTGGACGGAGAAAATGGTGGCCAGGTTGACGGCTGTGGGGTACACGTCGTTGGTGGACTGGCTCAAGTTGACGTGGTCGTTCGGGTGCAGCCTGGCGTAGTCGCCCTTCGGGTGGCCAAGGATTTCAAGGGCCCGGTTGGCGATAACCTCGTTGGCGTTCATGTTGGAGCTGGTGCCGGCACCACCCTGGATGACGTCCACCATGAACTGCTCGTGGAGCTTGCCGTCCAGGATGTCCTGGCAGGCCTGCTCGATGGCGTCCGCCCGTTCGTCGTCCAGGAGGCCGAGGTCGCGGTTGGTGCGCGCGGCGGCGAGCTTGACTGCGGCGAGGCCCTTGACGAGGTTGGCGTTGCTGGCCAGCGGGTGGCCGGTGATGGGGAAGTTCTCGATGGCACGCAGTGTGTGCACGCCCCAGTAGGCATTAGCAGGGACGTCGCGGTCTCCGAGGAGATCATGTTCCGAGCGGAACTCTGGAATTGTCGTGGAGTGCACGGCAGATGTCATTGCTGTCCTTTGGTCTTTGTGCTTGTTTGGCTGCGTCAGTTCGACTCAGTCGAAGTCAGTTGGATGCGAGGAAGTTCGCGGCACGGAGCACGCCGACAGGACGCCCGCCGCCCAACACGGGAGCGCTGGCGAGCGTGGCGAGCTGGCCGCCGTCGAGCCCCAGTTCCTCAAGGACGCGGACGGTGACGGGCATGCGGGCGCGGTCGCCGCCGTCGGAAATCTTGATGGCGACGCCGGTGCCGTTCCGCAGGCCGATGAGCTGGAGGCCTTCGAAACCGTCCTTGGCGAGCAGTCCGGGAACCGCGCGCATGATCGCTGTGACGTCGCGCCCCTCGCCAGCCACCATCTCGGGGAAGGCACGCATCGCGTGGGCTACTTGGCCCTCCGCTTCAGTGTTGTCCGCTGCGGCCATTCGGGCATAGGCCCGGGCCATGCCGTGCAGGCTGTGGGCAAAGAGCGGGGTGCCGCAACCGTCGGTGCTAATGGCCGCGGCGTCTTCGCCCGTGAGTTCAGTGATGGTGTCCTTCACAAGCATTTGGAGGGGATGTTCGGGGTGCAGGTAACCCTGGACCGGCCAGCCGTTGATCACGCACGTGGCGGCCATGGATGCGTGCTTGCCGGAACAGTTCTGTGCGAGCTGGGTGGCTGTGCCGCCGTCGCGAAGCCATGCTTCGCGCTCGGCGGTGCCGTAAGGGAGGTCGGTGCTGTTTTCCAACGCACTTTTGTCCAGGCCGTGCATTTCGAGGATGCGTGCGGCGCCGTCGAGGTGCATCGCGGCGCCGGAGTGGCTTGCCGCGGTGAGGGCGAGGAGGTTCTCAGGAAGCTTGAGTCCCGCACGGACCATGGCGACCGCCTGCAGCGGTTTGAGGGAGGACCGTGGGTAGAACGCGGCGTCGGGCTGGCCGGCTTCTAGGAGTGTTTCGCCGTCCGGCCCGACGGCGATAAGGGAGCCGTAGTGGATGCTCTCGACCAAGCCGTCGCGGGTCTGTTCCGCGAGGGGGACATGGCGTGGTGTGGTTGGAATGGCTGCTGCCGGGGTGGTGGCGGGCATAGCGGTGCGCGTTGCATGCGGGGTGGGCATGACTTCCTTCAGTTGGTGGATCATTTGCTGAGGATGGTGTCCAACGCAACGCTGACGGCGCTGAGATGGTCGGCCATGGCGGCTTCGGCGGCGGGGGCGTCGCCTGCTTCGATGGCTTCGACGATGCGGAGGTGTTCATCGTCTGAAACATGCTGGCGGTCGGCCACCATGTTCAAGGTTTCGGATTGATGGGCCAGGGCTTCGCGGATGTCGGCGACAACGCTTTCGAAGACCTTATTGCGGCTTGCGCGGGCGATGGCAGAATGGAAGCTGGCGTCGAGGCTGACCCAGGTCTCAGGGTCGGTCTCGGCTGCCATTGAATCCACGATTTCCTTGAGGTGTTCAAGGTCTTCCGGGCTGCGGCGCTTCGCCGCAAGGCCGGCTGCCGGGACTTCGATATGCGGGCGTGCCTCGTTAAGGTCCCGTGCCGAGTACTGGCCGAGTGTGAGGTCATTGGCCACCCGGTCCGCTACGACGAACGTGCCTTTGCCGGTCTTGGTCACCGTCAGCCCGAGCGCAGTGCACGAGCGGAGCGCCTCACGTATGACCGAGCGGCTCACGCCGTACTGTGTGGCCAAGGTGGCTTCAGAGCTGAGTTTTGCCCCCACTTCCACGGTTCCGCCTTCGATGTCCTGGCGGATGGCGCTGAACACGGCTTCCGCTGCACTGAAGCGGGCGAGGGGCCGGGAGCTTGATGGCCGCGCCACTTGGGCCGGCCGGGGGACGGCGCCGCTTGTGGCGGTGCGCTGGCCAGCTGCAGCTTTCTGGCTGACGGCTGGCTGTCCAGTGGCGGCCTGTCCGGCTGTCCGGCTGTCTGACAGGTTCACTCTATGAATATGGCACGGGTCACAGGGCGGTGTCAAGATTCGCTGGCTTGTTGGGGGCCTTCGACTTAAAAGCTGAATGCCTCAAATTTAATTGCCTGACGCTCTCATGGCGGCGAGTGGGTTGATTTCTAGGGGCATGGCCGGGCATAGTCTTAATTGTTATGAATACCCTGGCGAAATGCTGATGCGATGAAGCCCATCGAGTTTCCCGACTTCCTGTTCAGTTCCCCGCTGGCCAAGGCCATCATTGAGCTTGAACGGATTCGTAGCGACATGGGCGACGGAACGACGCATCCAGCGGTCTTTTCGCAGTTGAAGGACCTCTTCCAGCTGATGTCGAACATCATGAGCGCGCGCATCGAGGGAAACCGCGCATCGATTGTCGACGTCGTGGCGGGCGTGGAACGGGCCGAGCGCTATGGCGATGTGCACCAGAATGATGGCGTTAAAGAGATCGTTCAGCTACAACAAGCAACGGCCTTCGTCGATGCAACGGTGAGCCCGGGAACCACGCTGACACACGGACTTGTTCGGGAAATCCATCGAATATCGGTTGCAGGGCTGGAGCGTGAGGGCGATCGTACGCCTGGCGCATACCGGCTGAGCGATGTCACCATCAGCGGATCTGCCCATCGCCCGCCCCCTCCGGGTGATGTCCACAGTGACATGACTTCACTCCTGGATTTCATCAATGCAGATGTCGAGCAAAACTTTGAACTGCTGAAGATCGCTCTAGCCCACCACCGCTTCGTATGGATTCATCCATTTGGGAACGGAAACGGGCGCGTTGGAAGACTCCTCACGTATGCGGCGATGAGGCGACACGGGTTCTCCGACGCCGCCGGCTACCGCGGGCTGAACCCTACTGCCGTGTTTGGCCAAAACAGAAGTCTCTACTACGAACGTCTCGAGGATGCGGATTCGCTAGAGCCAGCGGCGCTCGTCCGGTGGTCTACGTATGTCCTGGAGGGACTCCTGGGTGACATGAGGAAACTTTCGATGTTGGGGACCCAGGGCTTCGTCACGGAAGAACTTCTACTGCTCGCTTTGCGAAGAGGACTGCAGACAGCCCGGTTCACGGTGAATGAAGCAACCGCCCTGTTCATCGTCGCGAAGAAGGGTGAGGTGAAAGCCGCCGATCTTGAATCCGCTTTCCCGGGTTCGGCTGCAACGCGTAGCCAGAACATCCGGAAGCTCCTTGATCGAGGCGTCATCGAGCCGATTGGCGACGGTAGGAGGACATACCGCCTCCGCCTGGTGCCGAGTGAGTTGACACCATTGCTGACGTGGCGCCTCGACCAGATGGGGTTCCTGCCTCAGATATTGAGAGAGACACAATAGGCCGGTCGGTCGAACCGCATTCGTGGGGTGAACGAACTGCTCCCGGAGCATAATTACATCCATGGCCAGCCGTCTGCGCGGAGGATGGGGTTCAGCGACACAGTCAGCACCGCCCATCACGGTGGAGGTGCCGGTCCTCGTTGTCGGGGCTGGTCCTTCGGACTACGAGGAGTTGGCGCGCTACGTATTTGCCTTGCGCAGGCCGCGGGGATTGCACATGACACTCTTGCACCTGGGCGTCCTGGATGACTTTTGCCGGGACGTGGCCGATTGGACCAAAGGCAACACCAGTGCCGAGTCCGCGCTGCTCAAGACGGTCGCGTGGCTTGAGGCGCTGCCCGTGCTGGACGCCTTCTCCGGGAGTGCCGAGCGGCTGATCGTCCTAGGCAACGGCGGAGTGTGCGGGTTGGAAGTGGTTGTGCCCGCCTCGGTGCATGACTATCAGGTCTCCCTCGTGCACGCCCTCCATGAACTCCTGGACGAGCTGCTGGTCGACAACATCGACGACTTCATCCTCAGCTCACCTGCCCTTGGATTCCGCTCGCCCCGCTGGGTGCCCCATGTGGCGGTGGGCCGGCCAATGTACAGGGGGCGCGGGCCGTGGGAGATTGGCCCTGTCGGACTTGATTTCGGCGAATCGCGGATCAGGAACCGCCAGCTCCTCCGGGATAGCGGTCCCAGCTGAGGGCTTATCCGTGACTTCTCAGCCGGATCGTGCGGGCCTGGTGGATGGCGGCCAGGGCAACCGCGCTGGCCGTGAGCCTGAGGGCGTGGACCCTGTACCACCGCTTCAACAGGGGCCTGCGGCGAGTCTCTTCGAGCGGATAGGGGGTGAAGAAAAGTTTGGGGTTCACGGACCGAAGCAGGTACGCCGTAGCCGCCGCACCCGTGACGGAGCTGGCCGCACCCACCAGCAGCCAAGCCTTGTTGTCGGAATGCTTCCACCCGGTGACAAGGGCGGCGACCGCGGCAGGGGCACTGAGTGGCGCGATCGGCGCGTAGTAACGCCCGGGGCTTCCCGCTCCAAAGGGGGTTCGAGGGAGTTCCCTGCTCGCTGCCGAGGCCGCAACCCGGTCCGGGATTTTGACGATGGCCTCATAGAGGTTGCCGAAGAACCAGTGTGCGTGGGTGAACTCCGCGACACCCAAGATCCAATCAGCGAACACATCCCGGCGGTCTGAAGAAGTCTGTCCCATGCCCACAATCTACCGCCGATGATTAGCGCCGGACACTGGGTTCGCCTTCCACACCACCCGCCCGGCCTATATGGTCAGCACCATGGTCCGAGCACAGTGAGGCCAAACAAGGTGAACGATGGAGGGAGTGGCCCTTGGTCAAGATCCGCATGATTTTGCCCGCGAATGTCCGCCATCGTTCCGGGGGAAATATCTACAACGCGAGGCTGGCTGAAGCCCTCCAGGGCCTGGGTGCGGAGGTCTCGGTCTGCAAGCTCGACGGAGGCTGGCCTTCGGGGAGTGCAGCAGATCGGAGAAGCTTTGCAGCCGCACTTGCCGGAGAGGGGCAGGCTATCTACATTGTTGACGGCCTGATTGCCTCGGGCGCGCCCACTGAAATCGAGACCGCAACCGCTGCCGGGCGCCGAGTCTGGGTGCTGCTCCACATGCCCCCTTCCGGGGAGGACCTGCTTGAGACGAGAGCGCTATGCGCGGCGACAGGTCTTCTCTGTACTGGTTCCCGGACTGCCGAAGCGGCCAGAAGCCTTGGGTTGGGCAACGTGCACCTGGCGATCCCCGGTGTGGATCGCCCTACACGCACAGGTCCGCGAAGCGCTGCGGCGGCACCGCACTTCATCATGGTGGGCGCCCTGCTCCCCAATAAGGACCAGATCCTCTTCGTCGACGCTCTGGCCCGGATCAAGGAACTGGCGTGGACAGCGGCGCTTGTTGGCTCCACCAAAGCGGACCCCTCGTACGCCGCAGCCGTGCAGGAGCGCATCCTCCGGAATGGACTGGAAAAACGGGTGGAAACAACCGACGAGCTCTCCGGCCCGGCCCTGGAGGAGCAGTGGAATCGGGCTGACCTCAGTATGTTGATCTCACATTCGGAGTCCTTCGGTATGGTGGTCCAGGAGTCCCTTGCCTACGGAATACCGGTAGTGGTCCGAAAGGGAACCGGCGCCGTCGAAGCGCTCGGCGCCCACGGCGCCGGTGAAGCGATCGATCTCAGCGCAGGAATCGGATCGTTGGAGAAGTTCCTGCGGAGATGGCTTGGCGACCCTGCCCTACGGGTGCGATGGCAGTCAGCAGCCGAGGCAGCCAGCAGTGTGCTGCCACGATGGGAAGACACGGCACGGGAAGTCCTTCGCGCCGTCGTGGGGTCCTAACTCTCGCGGGCGGTCACCAGAGGAGTTCGAGATTATGCAAACTAGCTCCGGGCCTGCGGTTCAGCCAAGCTTCGAAGACTTCATCGAGGTCGGCCTTGCTGCCGGCTATTCCAAGCCGCCTCGCTCCTGACGTTGCGGGCGCGTGGCTGTGACCGTCCTGAGGAGAGCCGTGCGAGCAATTCGAGCACATTAGTCGGATCCCGGACCAGTCATCAAGTGCGAGCCCTCGCCGTCCGAGAAGATCGGACAGCGTCTGCAGGTCGTCGGAGGTCGCGCCGACGACTTGGGCTTGCCACGTAGGAAGGCCGGATTCTTCCAGGCGTTCGAGTTCGTCGAAGACCGATACTTCCCGTTCGTCAATCAGTCGGGTCCCTTTGGGTTCCCCGTCATGTAGGACGACGTCTCTGAACCTGTGCCCGGACTCGGGAAGCGGAACGCTCGCTATGACCGCGTGTGCCGGGCTACGGGGCCAGCACCAGACAACCTCAGTAGTACCGCTTGAATGCAGCAACTGGTGAGGAAGGCTTGGTAGGTCGGGATTGAGTCGGATCGGGGCCATCCCAGAGTCCCGGTCGATGGGCTCGGTTCCGTCCCCAAACCCGTCCAAACCGTACGCCGTCCACGCGCGTCTGGCCGTGCCCCAATCACCAATTGCTGTTGATGCGATGCCCAGGTTCCAAGCTGCGGGATTGGCTCCGCCGAACTCTTCGGAATCCTTCGCGGTGAAGAGTTCCAACGCGCGGCGGTTACGGTCGACGCTTTCCCGCCAATTGCCACGTGCCTTAGACAGGAGCCCGGCCTGAAACCAGCTGTAGTAGGACTTCGGAGTCAGCTCGACCAACTCTGCCGCGAGCCTGGCCGCCCCATCAGCGTCGCCCGCTTCGTCGGCGGCCATCCAGTCCGACCACACATCCTGGGGCCGTCGCTTCTTTCTGAAACCAGTCCATGTGCTCCCCACCATCCGACCAGTATGCAACACACGACGCTCGCCAGTACGCTGGCCCGACTTGGACGGCGAAATCACAGCGGCCTAGCGGCTTCCCAGCTAAAGGTGCTGGATGCCTGCCCGCTGCATCGCGTCCCGGTAGGTTTCGATGTTCTTGGCGAGGAGTTCCTGCTGCTTCGCCTCGGACAGGGCAAACGCCCGTCCACCGAGCGCGCTGGCCTTGTAGACCTTGATCCCGTGCTGCCTGAGCGGCGAGTGGTAGGTCTTCTCGAAGAGTGCCAGGAAGGCGGCAGCCTCTGCGCCGTGAGCGACGACGGCGGAGACTCTCTTGTTGATCTTGAGGAACTGGCGGAACGGACGAAGACCGTCGGTCTTCTCCTGTGCGCTCAGTGCCGGCGGCAGTTCGGGGTCGCGGACCCAGGGGTAGCAGTTCCACGGCATGACGTAACGGACGTCCAAGTCGGCTGAGTCGTAGATCAGCTGCGCACGTCGGGCGGCGTCGTCGTCGTTGAGGTGCGATACGAAACCCGAGGTGGGGGCCCGCCCCGGGCTGGTCTGGAGGGTGACGATCCGGCACTCATCTTCGTCATGCACCGGATCGATGTAAGGCACGGTGGAACCGGGCCTTTTGGCCATCAGTTCGTCGCACAGCTGCGTTACGGCAGCAATGTTGGGCTCCTGTAGCAAGGCCCTTTTTTCGTCCCAGTCAATGGTCACGTTCTCTCCTTCGGCAGCGCGGCGTCCAGAATCGGCGTCCCTTGCCACTTTACGCCGTCGCTTTACGCGTCGCTCACGCTCCTGCTGAGCCGAGGGAGAAAACTGCCCGACGCCGGTCGGCGCGGCGAGCTTCCCGCCCCGCCATTAGTGCGGTTACTACTGTCCCTTGAGCTTTTGCATGTCGCGCCGGTCCTTCTTCGTGGGCCGTCCTGCGCCGCGGTCGCGCTGGGGCAGCCCGAGTGCCGGCGCGGCGGGGCGCTCCGGAGTGTGGTCGGTAAAGCAATGGGATGCTGCTTCGGCCCCTACCCTTTTGGCGATGAGCCCGCGGACCTCGAGGATCCGCTCGAAGCCGGGCTGTCGCACACGGATGGTGTCGCCCACAATTACGGACTGCGAGGCCTTGACCGGGTTCCCGTTGATTCGCACATGTCCCGCCCTGCACGCGTTTGTGGCGGCAGAACGGGTCTTGTAAGCGCGGATCGCCCAAAGCCAGGCGTCTATGCGCACATTGCCGGTTTTTGATGTTTGGGCGGAAGTCGGAAGGCTAGTCATGATTGCGAACGAGTATAGTCGGCGCACGGCCTGAGCCGTTGTCCGCGAAGCCGATTATCGGCGTCGAAGTTCCGCGTATTCGAGGTGGGGGACGACCGTACCTGCGTCGCGCTCCAGGAAGTTGGTGCCGGGTGCGACGATCTCGTCAATGGCATCGAGGACGGCTTCGGTGAGGACAACATCCGCGGCCTTGAGGTAATCGACCAGGTGGTCCTCCGTGCGCGGGCCGATAACTACGCTGCTGACGGCGGGATGATTCAGGGCGAAGCCGACTGCAAGCTGGATAAGGGTGAGCCCATGACGTTCGGCGACGCGGCCCAAGGCATCGGCTGCCAGGAGTTTGTTCCTGTTGAAAGGTGCCGAGACGTCGAATCGCCCGGGAACGGCGGACGCACGGGAGCTTGTGGGCTGGGGGACGCCCACGCGATAGTTTCCGGAGAGCCAGCCGCCGTCGAGCGGTCCATAGCTGAGCACGCCAAGGTTGTACTGCTGCGTGATCGCGAAGACGTCGCGCTCATTCGCGCGGACCAGCAAGGAATAGGGCACCTGATCCACCACTGGCGGTATGAGGTGGTTCGTGGTGGCGATCCACTGTGCCTCCACAAGCTGCGACGGCGTGAACACCGACGTTCCGTAGTAGAGGATCTTGCCCTGCCGGATGAGGTCGTTGAGGGCCGTGATGGTTTCCAGGACGTCGGTGTTGTAGTCCGGACGGTGCGCCTGGTAGAGGTCGATTCTGTCCGTCTGTAAGCGGTGCAGGCTGCCTTCCACCGCTTTCATGATCCAACGCCGGGAATTGCCTGCATGCGCGGGATTCGGCCCCATTTGTCCGTGGAACTTAGTGGAAAGGAAAACATCATCCCGCCTGCCATGGAGGGCCCGGCCCAGAATAGCTTCTGCCTCGCCCTGGGAATAGATGTCAGCGGTATCGACACTCGTGATACCGGCGTCCAGGGCCGCATGGATAATGCGGATGCTTTCTTCGGCGCCTGTGGGCGCCGAGCCCGTCCCGAGGTTGAGGGTTCCCAGGGTAAGGGGGCTGATCAGGGCGCCTGTGCGTCCCAGGGTTCGAAGCTCGTTGAGGCTCATCTCCGGCTTCCTCCGTGAAGAATCAAGGCTGTGCAATGGATTGACACGACGCTACACATGTCGTGGCCGGGGCACTCGAAAAACGTACGAATTCTTCGTTTTTCGTATTGCGGGGTAATGAAAACAAGGCATGACGAATTATGAATTGACTTCAATCGACACGCGAATACACAAATATTGCCGTTATCGGCATCCAATAAATTAGTAGAAAGGCAGGCACAAAACTACAGAGAAAGGAACCCGCCATGACCCAGGTAACGGTGGATGGAGCCGCCTCGATCAAGCAGGCGTTCGCGCAATTTCCCTCAGGCGTGGCGGCCTTTAGTGCCATGGTCGGCTTCGCGCCGGAGGCCCTGGTGGCATCGAGCTTCACAGTGGGAGTCTCGCTCGAGCCACCGCTGGTTATGTTTGCGGTGCAGAATTCCTCGACGACGTGGCCCAAGCTCCGGCGCGCCCCTCGTCTGGGTGTTTCCATCCTTGCCCAGGGCCAGGAAGCCGTGTGCCTGCAGCTCTCCTCGGGGACCCAGGACCGATTCGCGGGCCTTGCGACTTCAACGAGCGACGCCGGTGCGGTGTTGATTGATGGTGCAGCGCTCGTCCTTGAATGCGAAGTAGTCTCCGAAACCCCCGCGGGCGATCACGCGATCGTCGTCCTCGAAGTGAAGTCCGTGGAGATCAACCACGACGCTGAGCCCCTCATCTACCACGGGGCCGGGTTCCGGCAACTGGCCGCCTGAGCTTCGGCGCGGCCCCCAACTGACTCGCAGTAGATGTCGTTATCGGGCGTCAAAACGACAACAAATGCGAGTCAGTTGGGTCAGCCGGGCACTGTGGACTGGGTAAGCCGGGGGACTACGGGCGCTAGGCCCGGGGACGGGCCCCGGCAGAGGCTGTCACGCGGCCGGAAGAGACAGGCTTGCCGCCGTGGGGGTCTCCCCGGTGTTCGCGGACCGCCGCGGCCGCCTCAGGCGACTCCGCGACGTTACCTTCAACGGGCTCCTTGCCAGAGGCCGACGCTTCCTGTGCCCGTTCAGCTTCGCGTGCTGCGGCCCGGGCGTCGGCCTCGGCGACAGCGGCAGCCCACTGGCTGTTTAGGACCGGAGGATCCTGCTTTACCGCAACCACAAAGGGATGTTCCTTCGCCTGGGTTGTGGCCACAGCGGTGGCCGTGGCGGCGATTCCGTCCTTGATCTGGACGGGCTTGGGCCACGTCCGTGGGTTTACCACCGACTTCCAGGGGACGTTCCTGACAGCAGACCACGACGCCGACCACAGCAACCTTGTGGTCCGAACGATTCCAAGACGCGGTTTCCGGGGAACGGATGGCTCGGCGCCCGGCAAGGCGTCTTCCACCGTCGACGATTCCTCGGAATCCGACGACGGTGCGGGGGCGCGCCGAGGCCGCGCGGGCAAGTGCACCACCGGCACGGCATCGCGTTTCGGGAAGATCCCCACCATCGCGAGCAGGATGATCCAAACCAGCTTCGCGACGCCGGCCAGCACCAAGGTGACAACCATCAGGAAGGCCAAACCAAGGAACATCAGCAAAGCCAACCCGAGCGTTCCAAAAAAAGTCAGATTGAGGCCAAGTGTTGTTGGATCCTCCACGTAGCCTCCTCGAGCCAGAGTTGTGGGGTGGACGCCGCAACCGTAGGTCTGCGGGCATGTCATCTAGCCTAAGGGCGAAATGTTAATGAATCATCCGCCAAACTCCGGCTCGCCGAGGTTGTTTCGAAGCTGTTATCTGCTGTGACAAAATTTGTTGCCTAGCTCTCACCTTCTCTTCCAGATAGGGCTCCAATGCCACTCGATCCGGCCCGCATCCGGCTAGGCGCTTGCCCTTGTTTGTCCGGAGAGCAGTACACCGACTGCTGTGGACGCTTCCACCGCGGAGACACCGAAGCGCCCATGGCAGAACAGCTCATGCGTTCGCGCTACTCCGCCTTTGTGGTCCTTGACAGCGATTACCTTCTGCGCACGTGGCGCCCGGAAACAAGGCCTGCCACGCTGGACCTGGACCCGGACATTGAATGGCGCAGGCTGGACATCCTGGCGACGCACCGGGGCGGCCCCTTGGACACCGAAGGGACGGTCGAGTTCGCGGCGCACTACCGTTCCGACGGCGAACGCGGCGTCCAGCGCGAAAACAGCCGCTTCCTGCGGATCGACAGGCGCTGGTACTACCTCGACGGCGACGTCGGCTAGCGGTACTTCCGGTGCAGGCTCTCCTTCGACGACGCACCCGGGGTGGCGTCGGCGATCCATGGACCCGTTCCTTCGGATTGGTCCAGGATTCCGGCCTCAAGCCAGGCGTAGTCGCCCGCGAGCACGTTCGAGGACAACTCGTGATCGATGTCGTCGGTGTTCCGCCACAACTGATCGAAGTATCCGTCCACGCGAATCCGCGCCTGTTCGCAGTAGGCCTCGGCGAGCTCGTACGCCGCCGCGCCTTGCTCCGGTGCGGTCTGCAGCAGCATCTCGGCCCGTGAACAGCACGCTGCCATGGCAAACAACTCGGCCCCGATATCCACGATCCTGCCGAGGAACGCTTGTTTGTATTCGAGCCTCGCCTGCCAGCGGCCCATGCCGTAGAACGTCTGGCGGGCGAGCCGGCGCGAAGCCCGCTCCACGTACCTCAACTGCTTAGCGAGACGCCCGAACTCGCCGTAGGACCGGGGGTCCATGCCGGCTCCGGCCACAAGCTTAGGGAGCCATTTGGCGTAGAAACCTGAGGCGCCGACGGCGGCACGCGCCTTCTCCTGCAGTGTTGCGTCCGCGGAGGCGAGCTCGCCCGCGGCCGAAAGGTGGGCATCGACGGCTTCGCGGGCGATGAGCAGGCGCATGATCTCGGACGAGCCTTCGAAGATCCGGTTGATGCGCATGTCCCTCAGCAGCTGCTCGGCGGCCACCGCACGCTCCCCGCGGGCTTCCAATGAATCCGCCGTCTCAAAGCCACGGCCACCCCGGATCTGCACCAACTCATCAGCCACGGTGTAGCTGAGTTCAGTGGACCAAAGCTTGGCCAGGGCCGCCTCGATCCGGACATCTTTCTGGCCGGCATCGGCCATCTCGGCAGACAGTTCAAAAACAGCTTCAAGGGCAAAGGTGGTGGCGGCGATGAAGGCGATCTTCTTGCCGACGGCCTCATGTTTTCCGACCGGCCGGCCCCATTGGGTGCGGGCGTTGGACCATTCGCGGGCGATCTTCAACGACCATTTGCCCGCAGCCACGCATAGGCCGGGGATGGAGAGCCTGCCGGTGTTGAGCGTGGTGAGCGCGATCTTGAGTCCCTGGCCTTCGCGGCCCAGCCGGTTGGCTGCCGGTACGCGGACTTGGTGGAACCGGGTCACGCCGTTCTCGATGCCGCGCAGGCCCATGAAGGCATTGCGGTTCTCAACGGTAATGCCGGGGGAGTCCATTTCCACGACGAAGGCTGTGATCCCGCCCTTGAGTGCCGTGCCGTCGGGGGCGGTGCGGGCTGGAACAACCGCCATGACCACTACCAGCTCGGCAATCACGCCGTTGGTGGTCCAAAGTTTGACGCCATCCAAAACGTAAGACTCGCCGTCGTCGCTTGGCACTGCGGTGCAGCCCATCCGTGCAGGGTCGCTGCCGACGTCGGGCTCTGTCAGCAAGAAGGCTGTGATGGCGCCGGCCGCACAACGCGGCAAGTACTCTTGCTTTTGTTCGGGGGTCCCAAAGACTTTGACCGGCTCCGGGACCCCGATCGACTGGTGGGCCGAAAGCAACGCGCCAAGGCTGGGATGGACTGATCCCAGCAGCGCCAACGCCCTGCCGTAGTAGACCAGAGACAGGCCCAAGCCGCCGTACTCGCGCGGAATCTTCATGCCGAAAACGCCTAGTTCGGTGAGTCCTGCGAGGTATTCGTCCGGGATTTTGGCATCGCGTTCGATGGCCCGGCCGGACATGGTGCCGCAGAACTCCGTCAGCTTCGCCATGAACTCTTCGCCGCGCTCGATGTCTTCGGCTCTTGCCTGGGGCCAGGGATGGATCAGCCCCAGATCGAAGTCTCCCAAATACAGTCCCTTGGCGAAACTCGGGCGGTTCCATTCGGTGTCGCGGGCGGCCTCGGCGACCGCGCGGGCTTCTGCGGCCGTGACGCCGTTGCTTTTGTTGTCAGTGGCGGAGGTCATGGGAGGACTCCTCTTGCCGGTTGTGCCGGTTTGAGCCCAGGATCCGCCTTGGGTGGGGGACCCTTCAGCTGTCCCTCAATGCTACCCGCGGGTAGGTACCTGTGCTAGGGGCGGTTTGGGCCGGGAATTCCACCGGCAGTTCCACTTTTCCGGCCTGGTGGACAAGCTGGTCCCACGCAAAATTGATGCCGTGGACCAGCCCGCCCAGCACGTTCTTCAAGGTGTACCAGGCGAGGCTCCCGGCTCCGACCAGCGCAAGGGCGGCCATGGCCGCTACCGCGATGAACGCTGCCAAAACCAGGCCAAGGATTAGTGTTCCCGCGAAGACATAACTGCTGCTGTCTAAGGTGGTCAAGTCGAACTGCATTGGGTCCCCTCCGCAACGCTGCCAAAGCCGACGTCGGAGCGTCGACGTCGTTGGTGTCGACACTAGGGGCGGAATCAATGGTTCGGCCAGCAACAACACCGGCGCGGGGCCTGTTGATACGCGATCGAAACCATACCGGCAGGTAGATCACGGAAGGGTTGCGGTGCACCCTGCGTTAACCTTGTACGGGGCAGTTTTCGGGATTTCCGCTGCCAGAAGGTTCCGCGGCAGCTGAAGGAGAGTAAGTGTCCCGCTCAGCAATGTCCTCAGCCGATGCCATCAGTGCGCGGCTCAGGGACCTCGAACTCCTGACCAAAGGCCCCGCGTGGGCCCTCACACGCTCGGCTCCTTGGGTCATCGCGGTGCTCCAGGCATCCTTCACCCGGACAAGGCCGCAGCTTCCGCTCGAAGAGTTCCATGCCGACGTCGACGCTTTCCTGGAGCAGCTCCGCAGGCAGGATCCCGGGCTGGGCGGCCAGGGGAGCGGCAAAGCATTTGCCGACGAATGGACCCGCAAGCAGTTCCTGACCCGGCGCAGCCAGTCGGGCCAGATCGTCTACGAAATTACCGAGGCCGCCGCGCGCGTCCTGGCTTTCCTGGACAGCCTGTCCAGCGAACGCTCTACCCTCAACGGTTCCCGGCTCGGGACGTTGCTCGGCGACGTCGAAAAGCTCGCCAACGAGACGAACCCGGACCAAAGCGCCCGTTTGGAATCCCTTGAAGAGGAGATCCAGGAGCGTCAACAGTTGATTGAGGACATCAGCTCGGGCGACTTCGACGGTCTTTTGGACGATGAGGAAGCCGTCGAAGCGGCCGGGAACATCCTGGACCTTGCGGCGAGCCTGCCTGCCGACTACAAGAAGATGCGTGACCGCATCGAAGAATTGGTAGGCGAGCTCCGCAACCAGATCATCGAGGAATCGCTCAGCAAGGGTGCCACCATGGCGCAGGTCCTGGAGGCAGACAAACGCTTGCGCCAGAGTCCCGAAGGGCGCACGTTCCGCTCCTTCACGGCGTTCCTCGAGGACCCGCAGCAACAGTTGCGCTTCCGTTCGGCGATCGGTGACGTGCTGAGCCGCCAATTCGCAGACGACCTCAGCCATGAGGACAGGGAAACGCTCAAGAACCTCGTGGCGGAATTGCGTACCCAGCACAGCCAGATCCAACGTATCTACGGCCGGCTGTCCGAAAGCCTGAACAACTACATCCAGAGCGATGACATCCGCCAGTCTGTCCGGCTCCGGCAGGTCCTGCGCGAGGCCGAACAGGCTATCCGGTCCATGCCCTACGAACGCGACCGTCCCGGCCTGGTCCGCGGCCCGGTGTTGTTCAATGCGGGATTTGAATCGCTCGCCATGGTCAAACTCTTCGATCCGGATGAGTTCGCGGCGCCTCCAAAGCTCGCCGACCCCATCGCGTTCAGCGATTCGGACCGGGTCCGTTCGCTGCGCTCCGCGAAGGCGAGGCCCGACGTCGTCCGCTCTGCCATGGCGGGCGCCTCCACGCTGGCGGGGGCCTGGGCGAACCTCCCGGAGGATGAACGGCACATCAACACTGTCCGGGCCCTGCTGTCCGAAGCGCTGCACGGCGGTGCGGAGTTCGACCGGGCCGCCTGGGAAAACATCGACTTCGAACAAATCGATGGCAGCAAACGCACCGCGTACCTGCCGCTCGTGACCCTGACTAAGGATTCCGATGATTGACGCCCACCCCACCGAGCATGCCCCCTCTCCGGAGCAAGGAGTGGACATAACCCAGCATGTCCAGTCCGAGGCTTCGCAGGATGGACATGTCCATCCGGATCCGTTCCGGGTCACTCCCCGCGACACGTTCGTCGACGGCGCGGCGCTGTTCCCGGGCGACACCGGCGTCCTGCCTATGAAGGTCCGCCAGACCCTCGTACGGCTACTCAAGGGCCCCTATGTCGACGGCGGCCGCGACGAAAAGCTCTGGACCACCCTTCTCGACAACCAAGTGATCCTCCGCAGCCGGCTTTCCGAGCTCTTCCTGAACCTGCAACTGGACCACGAACGCAAGATCGCGGTGCTCCGACCCGTTGATCCCGAAGCCATCGGAGGCAGCACGCGTTCGAGCATCCTTCGCCAGCAGCGCGCGTTGAGCCGGGTGGAAACCATCGTGCTTCTGCGTCTGAGGCTCCTCCTCGACCGCCACGTCACGGCCCAGACCGACCCGGTGATCGCTCGCGAAGAAATCGCCGAACTTGTGGCGCACTACCAGCCATCCGGCCAACAAGACGCCCTCCGCGACACCGACGTCGTGAACCGCACGGTCACGAAGCTCCTTGCCCGCCAACTCCTCCTCGCCACGGGCATCGAAGACACCTTCGCGATCTCCAGAGCGCTCCCCCTGGCCCTCCCCTTCGAAAACATCGGCGACATCCCGGCCCAAATCGAGGCACTTATCGCAGTAGCAGCCGACGAATCAGGCACGGAACCCCTCATCGAACTAACAGAACCGGACACGGACACGGACGACGACGGCGACGCTTCCGAGCTGCCCGACGGCACCGAGGTGGATGACACCAATGGTGACGAACGAGCCGCAGAGGCAAAGGCGACCACAACTGACGTAACCACAAAGAACGCAACCGAAAGGGAGGCGGCCAAGTGACTATCGCAACCATGCTTCCGATCGGCGAACTTACGAACCCGGGCCAGATGCGCCTCGCCCTGGTCCAGGTGGTCAATTGGGGCACGTTCCATGGCGCCCACACGATGCACGTGGACCGCAACGGCACGCTGCTTACGGGCAATTCGGGCGTTGGCAAGTCGACGCTGTTCGATGCCATGCTGCGCGTCTTCGATGCCCGTCCGCGCTCCAACGAGGCTGCGGCGCAGCGGGCCGGCGGGGCCGTGGAGGACAAGAGGACCACGTTCACGTACATGCGTGGAAAAGTGGGCGACAAGGCCGTGGGCGAGGGCTCGGCGAGTGCCTTCCAGCGCCCGGGTGCCACCTGGTCCGCCGTCGCGCTCACGTTCGACAACGCGGCCGGCACCAAGATCACTATTTCGGCCCTCTTTGACCTGCCCAAGAACGGCACTGAGTCCAGCGTTGGCCGGTTCTACGTGATTGACAACAAGCCCCTGGATCTCGGGGAGATCGAGGGTATCGCGGAGAAGCGCTTCACCAAGGGCGCGCTGGAGACCATCTTCCCGGACGCCCAGATCTTCGATGTCCACAAGGCTTTTGCGGAGCGTTTCCGGCGGCTTCTCGGCATCAACTCGGACCAGGCGCTCCCGCTTTTGCGCGTGATCCAGGCCGGCAAGGGGCTCGGCGGCAGCGTCAACACGTTCTTCCGCGACCAGGTGCTCGACGCGCCCGCGACGCTCACTGCCGCGGACGACGTCGTTGAGGAATTCAGCAACCTCATGTCAATCAGGCAGAGGCTTGAGGACGTTCGCCAGCAGCGCGATCAGCTCGCACCCGTGCCCGGGATGAACAAGGAATATGCCCAGTCGTTGGTGGAGGCCAACCGGCTCCGGGAGCTCAGCGGCGAGGAATTCGACGCCTACAAGCAGCAGCTCTCGGTCACGGTCCACGCCAAGACTTTGGCTCGTTTCAAGGACCTTGCCCAGTCGAAGGCCAAGGAGCTCAGCGCCGAGCGGGGAGTCCGGGACGCGCTCGCCAAGGAGCTTCGCCAGCTCGAATCGGACTACAACAACCAGGGCGGGAACGCGATTTCGGCGATCGAGCAGTCCCTCGAAAATGCCCGGGTCGGCCTCAAGCTTCGCCAGCAGGTGGAGGAAGCGGCCCGGCAAGCATTGGCCGACGCCGGACTCAACCTTGAGTGGACGGCCGACGGTTGGGAGCAGGCCCACGAGCAGGCCGCGAGCCGCTCCGCCGAACTCAAAGACGATTCCGAAGCGCTGAGGGAACTCCGCTTCGAAGCGTTCGACGGCCACGCCACCAAGAAACGTGAACTCGCCGCAGCCCAGCAGGAGCTGGTCTCGCTGAAGACGCGCAAGTCCCTTCTGCCGCCGTCGAGCATTGAAAACCGCGCCGCGATCGCCGCAGCCACGGGCGTTCCGGAGGACCGCATGCCCTTTGGAGGCGAGCTGATCGACCTCGCCGAGGGGGAGGAACAGTGGCGGCCCGCGGCCGAGCGCGCCTTGCGCAACCTCGCAACGACGCTGCTGGTTCCCGGCGAGCACTTTGCCGCCGTCACGCGCTACCTGAACGACAACACCGTCCGCGGAGCGCTGCGGGCAGTGGATGTTTCCAAACCGCTCGCGGGCGGCGCTTTGGCTGTGGAGGACGTGTCCGACGGCGAGCTGTTGACGAAGCTGAACATCCTCACGTTGGGGGCGAATGCCGACGCCGGTGAGTGGATCCGCGAGCGGATCGCCCTCGATTTCGCCTACCCGTGCGTGGAAGACCCGGACGAGCTCGCCCAGCTGGACAAGGGCCTGAGCCTGGGCGGAGTGGTCAAGCGCAACAGGCACACAGTCGAGAAGGACGATCGCTTCACGAGCCGGCAGGACTACGTTCTTGGTTTCGACAATGCTTCCAAGCTGGAGCTCGTGGCGGCGAAGGTCGGCGAGCTCGAAAATGAGCTTCTGAAGGCCGCGGAACTCGCCCAAAGCCGCGAGGATTCCCACCAAGGCATGACACGCCAGCTCGAAGCCTTGCGCCGCATCGCCGACGACGAGCGGGGCTGGGAACAGGTCTCTGCAGCAGTGGCGGACGAGGAGCTCGCGAAGATCGAACAGCGGCTCAAGGATGCCTTGGCAGCGCAGGCCGACTTGGAACCCTTGCGCGCGAACATCGAGGCTGTGCGCGAAAAGCACCAGTCCTCCACAGGGTCGGCGGCGGTGTTGCAGAGCGAGTACAAGACGCTCGACCACCAGATGACCACGGCTGACGCCCTCCTGGATGCCGCACGCAGCCGCCTGGACCAGGCGCCGCCGTCGGGCGCTACCGTGACTGCACTCGAACCGTACTTCAGCGCATTCGCAGAGGTGAGCGAGCTCCACGAACTCGACACACTCGCTGCCGAAGTCCGGAGCAAGCTCCTGGCGGAACTGCACGCCGCCGAGTCCCGCGGGCAGGCGTTGGCGGAGCGGCTGACGCGGATGTTCGAAGGATTCGTGCGGGAATGGGGCACCGCGATTTCCGCGGACCATGGCACCTCGATCGGCGCCGCGGGGGAATTCGAGTCCCGCTACCACCAGATCGTCAGCGAAGGGTTGCCCGCGCAGGAAGCCGAATTCCGCCAGTTCTTCAACCAGCGAACGCACGAATCGTTCAGCACGCTGCTCCACCTGCTCGACGAGGAGCGCCGCGCCATCACGAGCCGTATCCTGCCCCTCAACGGCATCCTGTCCGAGGTCAATTTCCACGAGGGCAGCTTCCTGGAACTCGACATCAAGCAGACGCTGCCCGCCACCGCGAAGCAGTTCAAGGACGCCATCCACAACGCGTTGAAGACGCGACACACGCGTCCATCTCGCGCGGCGGGCGCCGCTTCGGGTGCCGGTGCTCCGAGCGAGGCGGACGACGACGTCGAACTCACCAACCGCTACAAGTCGCTCGAAACCCTCGTCAAGCGGCTCGGTTCGCAGACCCCCGAGGACCGGCGCTGGCGAGCCGAGGTGCTGGATGTCCGCGGGCATCTCTTCATTCAGTGCAAGGAACACCGCTCCGTCCAAGGCCCGCGGGGTGGCAAGAAGACCGAGGTGTACATGCATGCGGACACCGGCTCGATGTCCGGTGGCGAGCGGCAGCGATTCACGGCGTTCATCATGGCAGCGGCCCTGAGCTACCAGTTGGGCATCGCCGAGCAGGGTTTCACGACCTACGGAACCGTGATGATGGACGAGGCGTTCGTCCTGGCATCGGAGGAGTTCGCCGGTGCGGGCATCAAGGCCCTGCACGAGTTCGGCTTCCAGTTGTTGCTGGCCGCGCCGGAAAACGTGATCGACCTCTCCCGGCACCTTGGCTCCGTCACGGAAATCCTGCGCGACAAACGAACCAACCGCTCCGGCGTGCTTACGGCTCCCGTGATCGGCGGCCCGGGCAAGCCCGGAGAATGGCGTTCCGAAGCCAACCCCGTGGACATCGTGCTCCGCTAGCCCGGACGCTCGCTCACGTATGTCGGGTTTCCGGCGGACGCTCGCTCACGTAAAGCGAGCGAGCGTCCGCCGCCGAAGCGTCTACTTTCCTTGGACCCGCCCCAGGAACTGGGCGGTCCGGGACTGCAGTCCGGCGATTTGACGAACGACGACGGCGGCCGGGTCCGGATTGATCTCATTCGCCGGGGGCTCCTTGCGGACGTTGGTGCAACAGCCGAATTCTGCGCAGATCAACGTCCCCACGGTGTTGCCGTCGCGACCCGACTGGCCTGCGCGCTTGGCAACCCAAAGATAGACATCGTCTTTGGAAAACACGTCGCGGCACAGCTCGCAAAGGACCGAACGCTTCTTGCCGGAGCCTCCCTCGGGCGCACGCAGCATGATGCCAGTGAGGGCACCATCGTTCGGAAGGACGAGGTATCCCCGCATGGGCATCTTTTCGTCGCGCCAGCCAAGGAATTCGAGGTTGTCCCAGTCAAGGGAATCGAAGTCCTCCGGGAGGTTGAGTTTGGCCGCCTCCGAGCGGCTCGCATTGATGAAAGAGGAACGGATTTGTTGAGCGGTGATTTTCTGCACGGCGAAGTTCTTTCAGATCGTTTGGGCTCCGAAGAGGAAGGACGCTGGCGTCCGGCGATCCGAGGGCACAGCAAAGCAACCCTTCGTGTGCTTCTAGTGCGGGGCGGTGGGGTTAGTTTCCCAGGCCGCCGAGCGGGATGACCGACGCAGAGGGAGATGCAAAGTAGGCCAACACGGCCACCTCGCCAACCATGGCAGCGCCAACGTGTGCAGTGCGCATGCTCATCCTCTCGATCTTCGCCGCTTTCGCGGCCCTGACGCGGTTCGTTGAATAAACCGGCTCTGTCATCTTTGCAAACGCCGCCCTCGGTGTCCAAAGATCCCGTGCGTTGAAGCGCCCGTTGGCCCCGATGCTCGCTTACCTGAGGTGAGCGAGCGTCCGCCGTTTGGCCCGGATATGTGAGCGAGCGTTGGCCGTTTTGTCGCGATATGTGAGCGAGCGTTGGGGGCCGGCTGGGCATGAATTAATTACGCGACGCAAACGTTTCGTAATTAGATGAAGGGTAGGCTAGCCTTACTTAGGTTTGCATCACTTACCTAAGGAGTCTCGTGGCTTCCCGCCCCTCACGCCGTGCCCTGTTGAAGACCGCAGGCGCAGCGACCGCAGCCTTTGCCGCCGTCGCACTATCCCTCACCGCTTGCTCGACCGGCTCAACCACCGCCAGTTCCGCGACGTCCCCGGCCTCAAGCGGCCAGTTCCCGGTTACTCTCAAGAACGTTTTCGGCGAGACCACCATCAAGTCGCAACCGCAGCGCGTGGTGACCGTCTCGTGGGTTAACGACGATGTCGCCTTGGCTCTCGGCGTCGTACCGGTCGGTGTGCCGAAGGTCGCCTGGGGCAACAACGACAAGGGGTCTACTCCCTGGAAGGACGCCGCGCTAGAGAAGTTGGGCGCCGGCTTCGGCACCGCGAAGGCCCCAGCCCAGTTCTCTGAGGCGGACGGCATTAACTTCACGGAGATCGCCAAGTTGGCCCCGGACGTCATCCTTGCCGCCTACTCGGGCTTGACCGAAGCCGACTACAAGAAGCTCTCGGAAATTGCCCCGGTGGTGGCGCAGCCCGAACTCGCGTACGGCACGCCATGGCAGGAAGCCACCTCGATCATCGGCAAGGCCTTGGGTAAGAACTCAGATGCGGCAAAGCTCGTCTCGGACACCGAGGCAATCATCAAAAACAAGGTTGGCGCCTTTCCGCAGCTCGCCGGCAAGTCTTTCATCTACGGCAACCTCGAGCCTGCGAAGGGCGATGGCGTCAACGTCTACACAGCCAACGACAATCGTCCGCGTTTCCTGTCCGAAATCGGCATGAAGCTTGCTCCCGTGGTGGAGAACGCGAGCAAGGGTTCCAAGGAATTCTTCGTTCCATGGTCCGCTGAAAAGGCCAATGAGCTTTCCTCCGACGTTTTCGTGACGTGGGTGCCGGATTCCAAGACCAGGGACCAGATCAAGCAGGACCCCCTGCTGGGCCAGATCCCCGCCATCAAGAAGGGCGCCCTGGTCGCCGACTCCGACAACACCCTCACCCTCGCGATCTCCGCATCCTCGCCCCTGAGCCTGCCGTGGGCACTGGACATGTTCCTGCCCCAGCTGGCCAAGGGCGCCGACGCGGCAGCCAAGTAAGCGATACGCCCCCCATGACACAGAGCACGACGACGGCCGGCCCACCTTCTCGAGGGGGAACCACGCGCGAACTGGCAGCTGATGACCCTCAAAGCACGTCCAAAGGGCAACAGCTGCCAGTTCGCGCGAAGGTCGCGTGGCTGTTGGCCGCCGTCGTCGTGCTTGTGCTTGTCGTTGCGGCCTCGCTCGCGATCGGCGCACGCGGCATGTCCATCGAAACCGTGTGGCAAGCACTCACTCAGTTCAACCCCGACGACGGCAACCATGCGGTCGTCCACACCCGGATTCCACGCACTGTGCTCGGCTTAGTGGCAGGCGCTGCCCTCGGCCTTGCCGGCGCCGCGATGCAGGGCGTCTCCCGCAACCCCTTGGCTGACCCGGGCATCATGGGCGTCAACGCGGGGGCGGCTCTGGCCGTGGTCACCGGGATCCATCTTTTCGGTATCTCCGGGGCGAGTGGCTACATCTGGTTCGCTTTTGTCGGTGCCGCCGCGGCCGCCGTCGTCGTCTATTTGATCGCGTCGATGGGGCGTGACGGCGCGACGCCGGTGAAGCTCGCTTTGGCGGGTGCGGCGCTGAGCGCTGGACTCTACTCGTTGATGAACGTGATCCTGGTTTCGAGCCAGGACACTCTGGACCGCTTCCGTTTCTGGCAAGTGGGTGGGATTGCCGGCAGCGACTGGTCCGTGGTGTTGACCGGGTTGCCGTTCCTGTTGATCGGGGCGTTGATCGTTCTGGGCAGCGGCCGGATACTCAACAGCCTTGCCCTCGGTGACGACGTTGCCCGCGGGCTCGGCCAGAATGTGGCGCTAGGGAGGGGTGTCACCGCGCTTGGAATCGTGTTGCTTTGTGGCTCGGCCACGGCGCTGGCCGGTCCCATCGGATTCGTCGGACTCGTGGTTCCACACGCGCTGCGCTTCTTTACCGGCCCGGACTACCGCTGGATCCTGCCGTTTTCGATGGTTCTCGCACCGGCCCTCCTTCTTGTTTCGGACGTGATCGGCCGGGTGGTGCTGCTGCCGGGCGAAGTCCCAGCGGGCATCATGACGGCCATCGTCGGTGCTCCCGTCTTCGTGTGGCTCGTCCGCCGGGGCAAGGGGGCCTCGCTATGAAGCCCCGCAGCATGACCGCACTCCTGGGCGCCGGCGTCGTCGTCCTCTTTGCGGTGACCGTGCTCCTGGGCAGCTACACGGTCACCGTCCCCGATTTCTTCAGGATCCTCACGGCTCACCTGACAGGCGGCGAGAAGATCCCGGGCGCAAGCTTCATCGTCATGGAGAACAAACTGCCCCGGGCCGTGGTGGGAATCCTGATCGGTGTGGCCTTCGGCCTCTCCGGCGGGCTCTTCCAGACCATGCTCCGCAACCCGCTCGCAAGCCCGGACGTCATCGGCATCAGTTACGGCGCGAGCGCAGCGGCAGTCCTGGCTATTGTCGTGTTCGGCGCGTCCGGTGCCGCTGTGTCCGCGGCTGCGCTCGCGGGTGCAATCGGCGTCGCGCTCCTCATTTACGCCATTTCGCGAGGCGGCGGGGGCTCCGGCGGCAGTTCAGGCGGTAGGCGCGGGAATGCGGCAGGCAACCGGCTCATACTCGCCGGCGTTGGTATCGCCGCAGCCTTGGGGGCGGTGGTGAATTTCCTCATGACCCGGGCGGACATCCGGACAGCCTCCGAGGCCCTCATTTGGCTCAACGGTTCCTTGAATACTGCCAATTGGGAACGTGTGGGCGTCCTCCTCGCCTCGCTCGCGGTGCTTGTTCCCGCGCTGGCCCTCCTCTCGGGACCGCTGCGCATGCTCGAGCTCGGGGATGACGCCGCGGCTGGACTGGGAATCCGCGTGAACGCCGTGCGCTTCGGCCTCGTGATTACCGCCGTCGCGCTCGCAGCGGTGGCGACGGCGGCTGCCGGACCGGTTGCCTTCGTCGCCTTCCTAGCCGGGCCGATCGCCCGGCGGACCGTCGGGCGGCCCAGCCTCCCGGCGTCGGCGTTCACTGGCGCCTTGATCGTCCTCGCGGCCGACTACTTCGCGTACAACGTGGCACCCCTGATTCTGAGCGGCACCGTTCTGCCGGTCGGTGTCATTACCGGCGCCCTCGGCGCTCCATTCTTGTTGTGGCTCCTCGTCACGTCCAATCGAAAGGAAGCCTGACATGGCACAACTGAGCGCACGCGGCTTGACGCTCCAATACGATCAGCGACGCGTGGTCGAAGGACTCTCGACGCAGATTCCCGAAGGCAAAGTGACCATGATCGTGGGTGCCAACGCTTGCGGAAAATCCACGCTCCTCCGAGGGCTGTCCCGGCTCCTGAAGCCGAGCGCCGGCGTCGTCACTTTGGATGGCAAGGACATCCACTCCCGCCCGGCCCGCGAACTTGCCCGCACGCTTGGCCTTCTTCCGCAGCTGGAGGACTGGTGACCGGTCGGTGCATGATCTCGCCGTTCAGCGCGCGCTCGAAACCACCGCAACGTTGGAATTGGCTGAACGAAGCGTCGATGAACTGTCCGGCGGGCAACGCCAGCGAGTGTGGATCGCCATGGCCCTTGCGCAGGAGACGGACGTCCTGCTCCTCGACGAACCCACCACCTACCTTGACCTGGCACACCAAGTGGAGGTGCTGGATCTGGTGACCGATCTCAACCGCAGCCGCGGAGCCACTGTGGCGATCGTGTTGCACGACCTCAATCTGGCAGCGCGATACGCGGACCACGTCATCGCGATGAAAGGCGGGGCAATCGTCGCCGAGGGTCCTGCGCCGGTAGTGGTCACCGAGGACTTGGTCCGCGACGTTTTTGGCCTGGAGTCCCGGGTGGTTCCGGATCCGATTTCGGGCACCCCGCTCATTCTCCCGATCGGCCGGCACCACACCGCCGCTCCCTCAACACCCATCGAATTGGAGTTCGCCTCATGAATGCAGACGCCGCCGTGCGAAACGCCATCACGGAGCCGATGACGCTCGCCTTCGACGTCACCGTCACCGCCGTCGAGGATCTTGGGCCCAATTTCCGCCGCATCACGTTTGGGGGATATTGCCTGCGCGGATTCGGTGTTTCAGGGAACACCCTGGACCTGCGTATCAAACTCATGATTCCCTCGCTCGATGCCGAAGGTCGCCCGCTGCCCTTGCCCGCCTTCAATACGGGCGACGCCGGTTGGTACCAGGAGTGGTTGGCGATGGATCCCGCGGTGCGCGGTTCGATGCGGACCTACACCGTGCGGAACGAGAGGCTCGACGCCGTCTATCCGGAGATCGACGTCGACTTCGTGATGCATTTCGGCGACGGCCGCGGCACCCGCGACGGCGGTGGCGCGGCGGGGTCCGACGTCGACGGCGGTGCGGCTCACCCGAGAGGCGGGCCCGCGGCCAACTGGGCACTCGGCGCGAAACCCGGGGATTCCATCACCATCATCGGCCCCAACAACCGGGCAGCCCACTGCATCACGGCCGAAACATACTCCGGCATTGAATGGCGTCCCGGCCTGGCACAGCGGGTCCTCCTTGCCGGCGACGAAACGGCTGTCCCTGCCATCAGTGCAATCCTGGAATCCTTGCCTGCGGGAATCACCGGCCATGCCTTCCTCGAAGTACCAGAGGCTGGCGATTTCAAGGACCTCGCTTCAGACGCCGACATTGAAATCACCTGGCTAGCGCGCGGAGCGGTCCTCGGCCGGTCCCGCCCCCACGGCGAATTGCTGAAGGAAGCCGTCCGCGGAGCCGTACCCGTGCCGGGCTGGGTCGGCATCATCCCGCTCGACGGCGCCGCCGGCCCCGAGCCCGAAGACGTCAATGTGGACCAAGATATTTTGTGGGAAACTCCGCTGCGCATGGACACTGCCGCGATCGAAGCGAGCCGCAACCCGGGCCTTCCCGCCGGGGCTTTGCCGTTCTACGCCTGGATCGCTGGCGAGGCCGGGGTCATCAAGGAGCTGCGACGGTACTTGGTCCGGGATGTGGGGATCGACCGGAAGCAGGTGGCGTTCATGGGCTACTGGCGCAAAGGGAAAGCCGAGCTCTAGCCCGCCCCCGTCTGACGCACGCTCACATATACCGTCCTTTTCGCCGACGCTCCCTCATCGTCAAGCTGGTTGTGAGTCATTCATTACCTTTTGATTGAAGGAGCCGGCGATGGCCGTTGATAACAAGGGTTTTACGCGTGAAGAGATCCGTGAGTTCATGCATGAGTACTATTTGCAGCCGCACGGGTCGAGGAAGGAATGGATGGCCTCGACGTCCGTTTCGGAATGGACGTTCCGCCGGTGGCGCAAGATGATGGTCCAGGGCGATATCGACCGTGGCCTGATTCCGCGGGAGCATGGAGGCATGGTCCCGACGAATCGTGAACTCTCCGCGTTCGAAAAAGCACGCGCGAAGGAAATGGCTGCCCACCGTGCCGAAGTCGAAAAACTCCAGAAGCGGGTGCAGGAGCTGGAGGACACGAATTCCGCGCTGGGAAAAGCTATCGGGCTCTTGCACGAGTTGAGCGTGCCAGAGCCCGATACAACCCCGACGAGCGCTCACAACGATTCATAGCGGCCGAGAACACTCTGGTCCTGGAACTGCATGTGATCATCGGCTCCCAGCGGACAGCGCTCAAGCTGGCGGGCCTCTCGCGCGGGACCTGGCATTACCGGTCCAATCCCCGTCCGGCGGTGCAGCACCCGATCCACCAGAGCGACCGGGCCTACGAATCCCGGATCAGCTCCGCGCATCAGGACCGGATCCTGGGGCTCATCCTGGCCAGCTGGGAGAAGGGCAACTCCGTTGACCATGCCTTCGCCACAGCCTGGGACAACGGCGAGCTGCTCGCCTCCAACCGCTCGTGGTGGCGGATCGCGGCAGACTACGAGGACCAGCAGGCCCGCCCAACCATCCCGCGCAAGCGTTGGGGCACGCGTGGTTCCTCTGAAAAGCCGGTGGTCAAGGCCACCGGACCCTGCCAGGTCTGGTCCTGGGACATCACCGACATCTATGCCAAGTGGCAGGGCAAGGTTTTCAAGGTGTACTCCATCATGGACATCTTCTCCCGGGAAATCGTCGGCTGGCGGGTGGAGGAACGCGAGTCCGACCACCTCGCCGCGCAGATGTTCAAGACAGCCATCGCCCGGCACGGCGCCCCGCGCATCGTGCATGCCGATTCAGGCCCGGCCATGAGATCAACCCTGCTCCGTGACACCCTCACCGCCCACGGCGTGGAACTCAGCCATAACCGCCCGTACGTCTCCAACGACAATCCCTTCTCGGAGTCAGGCTTTCGCACGATGAAATACCGGCCCGGCTACCCCCGGATCTTTAACGATCTCGAGGCCGCCAGGGAGTACCTCACCTGCTACGTGCACTGGTACAGCACCGATCACAAACACTCCGGCATCGCACTGTTCTCACCATCACAGGTCCACGACGGGTCGTGGAAAGAACTCTGGACCAAGCGAGACAAAGTCCACCAGGACTACTACGAACGACACCCGGGAAGATTCCGCCGCCGACCCACCACACCGGCCCCCGCCACATACGCCGGGATCAACCTCCCCCAGACCAAAACACCCCAAAAACTAGCCCAGTGACTCCACACAGCTTGACAACTTTCGGCTCGCTCACTTTTGCGGCCAAACGGCGGAACGTCCGCTCACCTCGAGTGAGCCGGCGTTTGGCCGAAAGGCCTCATAGGTGAGCGGGCGTTTGGCCGAAAGGCCTCACAAGTGAGCCGGCGTCGAATTAACCTGGGCTTTGCCGGCGGGCAACCGGGCGGGGCTACGCTGGCGTGGTGGCTGGGAACGTGCTTCATGCTGACCAGAACGGACGACGGCGGTTTGTTGCCTTGGGCGATTCCTTCACCGAGGGTGTGGGGGACCGGAACGAGGCCCTACCGAACGGCGTCCGGGGCTGGGCCGACCGCGTTGCCGAGAAACTCGCCAAGGCTGAACCTGGCTGGGAGTATGCGAATCTTGCCGTGCGGAGCAAGCGGCTTCGCCATATCGTCGACGAGCAATTGGACCGGGCGCTGGGCATGGAACCCACGCTCATCACGCTTTACGCAGGTGGCAACGACATCCTGGATTTCGGCACGGACATGGACATCCTCATGGCCGAGTACGAAAGGCTCGTGGCCCGCCTCGCAGCCACGGGAGCCACCTTGGTCTTGTTCACCGGGTACGACGTCAAGGTCTCGGCCGTGCTGGAACCCTTCAAGAAGCGGAACGCCCTGTACAACGAACGCGTCCGCGAACTGGCCGCCAAGTACGGCGCCGTGCTGGTGGATTATTGGTGCCTTGACGCCTACCACGACCGCCGGATGTGGGCCTCGGACCGTCTCCACATGTCCAAAGCCGGACACAAATACATGGCATCGCAGGTCCTGGATCACCTCGGCGTACCGCACAAGTTCTCGCCCAAAGACTGGGAACCGCCGCAGCGGCTCAAGTTGCGCGACTGGGAACGTCGGCAGCGCCGCTGGGTGAACGACTGGGTTCTGCCATTGTTCGGCCGGAAGCTTCGCGGCGTCACGCTCGGGGACAACCTTGGCCCACGCTGGCCGGAGCTCGTGAAGGTGCCGCGGAAAGCCGGGCTACGTAAACTCGCGGAACGCCAAGCCGCCGGGGCGGGCGCCGCCGATGCTGGAAGCAAGCCACCAGGAAAAGCTCAAGACAACGGGGGGACATGACCGTGACTACGCACACGCCGCTGAGATTCGTCGCCGTCGGAGATTCTTTCACCGAAGGCGTCGGCGACACGGACCTTCGCCTTCCCAACGACTGCCGTGGCTGGGCCGACCGCGTGGCCGAGGAACTGGCCAGGCACCGGATGCAGACGCAGTACGCCAATCTGGCCCTCCGCGGCCGTCGGCTCAGGCAGATCGTGGTTGAACAACTTGAGCCCGCGCTCGCTATGGCTCCCACTCTGGTCAGTTTCCACGCCGGCGGCAACGATCTCCTCGGCGCACGACTGGACATGCGCCTACTGGTCCGTGGATTCGAGGACGCCGTTGTCCGGATCGCCGAAAGTGGTGCCCAAGTCCTGCTGTTCACCGAGTACAACGTGCCGCTCTCGCCGGTGTTGGAGCCGCTTAAGCTGCGCACGGCGGTTTTCAACAAGCACATCCGGCGCATTTCGGCAGCCTACGGAACGCTTCTGGTGGACCATTGGTGCTTCGAAAAGTACCAGGACCGCCGGATGTGGGCTCCCGATCGGCTGCACATGTCCGGCATCGGACATGAGTACATGGCGAAGAAAGTCTTGGAGGTGTTGGGCGCCGCGCACTCGCTCGGCTCACCCGTGCTTGGGGCGCTCCAACCGCGGAGCCGCGCCGAGATAATGGCCGACGACGCCGCGTGGCTCAGGCGCGACGTGGCACCCTGGCTTTCGCGTCGTTTCAGGGGAGTTTCGAGCGGTGATCACCTGAGCGCCCGCTGGCCGGCTCTTATGCCGGTGGTCTTGCCGGAGCGATTGGGGACGTCCCCTGAGCCAGCCCGGATTTGAAGCGGCAGCGTCACGCCCCGGACGCCCAACCTAACTAGTCCAGCAGGTTTTCGAAACCCGTGGACGCCGTGGTGACCGTGAATTCGATGATCTCGAAGTCGGCTACCCCATTGACGTAGAACGGATCCGTAGCCAGGGAAGCGTCCAGTGTCGCGCGATCGACGTTGGACAACAGCACGCCCCCGATGGCTGGAACGCGACGTCCGGACGCGACGAAAGTGCCGGCGTCGAACGCTTCTTTGACCCAATCCATGTGTGCGGGGCGGTGGAAATCGACAATCTCGTCGGGAACTTTGTAGGTCAGCGAAACCACGAACATGCCGCCCAGCCTACAACGCGGAGGGCGGCCAGGCGGGCCGCCCTCCAAAATGACTACGGCAGGAGCTTGACTGCGGAGTTCCAGTTGTAGTCGGGGTGGGCGTCGCTGACCTGCAGCGTCATGACGAGCAACTGGAAGGCTTCGAGCTCACGCGAGCGGCGCAGGGGCCCGACGTTCACCGGGCGCAGCCCGGCACCTTTGACGAAGTCGACGACGGCGGCCGTCGCCTCGGCATCGTCGCCCGCCACGAGTACATCGAGGGTCTGGCCGTCCACTTCGCCGTCCGCGAGCGTGGCAGCGAAGACAGTGTTGAACGCCTTGACGACCGACGCGCCCGGGACCACGGCCTGGAGTTCTTCGGCTGCCGAGGTTCCGGCGGGGACGGTGAGGGAATCGAAGGTCTCGAAGTTCACGGGGTTGGAGATGTCCACGATCGTCTTGCCGCTGAGCGCTGAGCCGTAGGAAGAAAGGACTGCCTTGGAGGCGTCGAACGGAGTGGCCAGGACCACGATGCTGCCTTCCACCGGGGATCCCGTGATGCCGGAGGTTCCGTTGACCGTCGCCGCAAGCGCAGCAGCGGAGCCCGCGTCGCGGCTGAGGACCTGGACGCTCTTGCCTGCCGCGGCCGCGCGTGCCGCAATGCCGGACGCCATGTTGCCGGTGCCGATGATGGTGATGTCAGCCATTGTTATTTCCTTTGCTTGAGTGCTCATGATCGGGTTATATTCATTTACTTGAAGCTTCAACTAAAACAATAATGGCCTTAAGTTGAAGTGTCAAGCATTAATTTCCTTCTAAGATGAATCCATGACCGAACCGCGCTGGCTCAACGCCGACGAACGCCGTGCCTGGCTGGCCCTCCTGAGCATCAACACCCTGCTGCCGGCAGCCCTGGACACCCAACTGCAGGCGGCCGGCAAATTGTCGCTGTTCGACTACAACGTGCTCGCCATGCTGTCCGAAGCGGAGGGGCGATTCCTGCCGATGAGTGAGCTTGCCGCCCGTACCAGCGCTTCCTTGTCCAGGCTGTCGCACGTTGTCACCAAACTCCAAGGACGCGGTTGGGTGGAGCGCGAGGCCCACCCGGGCGATGCCCGCGTCACGGTCGCGCACCTGACCGACGCCGGCATGGACACCATCGTGTCCCTCGCCCCGGGGCATGTGGATGCCGTCCGCGCTTTGATGCTGGACGCCATGACCGACGACGACGTTGCGGACCTCGCGCGGATCGGCGAGAAAATCGTAGCGCGGCTGGACGACGATCACTGGATCCTGCGCGAACACTGAGCCGCGGCCGCTGAGCCGGCAAATACGGCCGCCGTACGCTGCGCATCCCGCGCCGCGCGTGACGGCCGCCTCGCACTGATGAAAGACTGGCGCCATGGATTTTTCCGCCCGGTATGTGGCATTGGGTGACTCGTTCACCGAAGGACTTGGCGACGCCGACCTCTCGCGCCCCAACGGAGTGAGGGGATGGGCGGACTTGGTTGCCCATCAATTGGCCCAAAGCAACGACAATTTCGGCTACGCCAACCTGGCCATCCGGGGGAAGAAACTCCGGCAAGTCATGGCAGAGCAGGTAGATGCCGCCGTCGCGCTTCAACCGACGCTGGTGACCTTGTATGCGGGAGCGAACGACATCTTCCGCCCCAAGGTCGATATCGACAGGCTTATGGAGGACTACGAAGCCGGCATCGAGAAACTAAGTGCCACCGGCGCTACGTTGCTTCTCTTTACGGGTTTCGACGCACGCAGTTCCAAGGTTTTCGGCACCATGCGCGGACGCACCGCGATCTATAACGAGTTGCTGCGGGAAATCGCCGAAAACCACGGTGCGCTGGTGGTGGACTACTGGCGCTTCAGCGAATACCACGACTGGCACATGTGGGCGCAGGACCGGATGCACATGTCCACTGCCGGTCACATCAACATGGCCAACAGGGTCCTGGCGGTCCTGGAGCACGAAGGTTCCCTTGAGGTCCCGCCTCCCGTCCCGCAACCGCAGCTTGCGCGGGTGGAGGCGTTGCGGGCCAACGCGCGTTGGGCCCGTGAACACGCCGCCCCGTGGGTCGTCCGCCGCGTTACGGGCAAGTCATCCGGAGACGGCCTCAGCCCGAAGTATCCCCAGCTCACTCGGCCCTAACTGTTCTGAGGAGCGAGTTTCCGGAAGCCCGGCGTGGCGAGCAGTCCGCCGTCGTTCTTCACAGCGAGCACGTCCACGTCCCAGTGGGAGGTCGCCAGCGTGAGGGTCCGGGCGCCGCCGGCCATGATGGCGGTGGCCAGTACATCGGCCGTGATGATGTCGGTGGCTGCCACCGAAACCTGGCGGAACCGCTCGTCCCGTGCCGCCGGGACGCCGGCGGACCAAATGTGGTGGCCGCGTTCGCTGGTTCCTGAGGTCGCGAGCGCGCGCTTGCCCGCGTTACTGAGCGGAAACGCGGTCAGGAGCGTCGTCCGATCCTCCGGGTCAACGATCCCCGCGAGCCACGACTGCGCGCTGCCCGGCGTCGGCGATCCGTTCACCAGCACGTCCCCGCCCGCATTGAGGCACCAATCCTTCAGGCCCAGTGCGAGCAACGACGTTCCGGCTTCCCGGATGGCATGTGCCTTGACGATCCCCGACAAGTCCACGACGCCGTCGGGCCGTTCAGCCGTGAACGCACCTTCCGTGAGGGTGCGCCATTCTGATGCCTCGACATAGAGCCGGCGCATGTCCGTCGAGGCATCCATCAGGGCCAGCTCGCCAAGCGCCATCGCGCTCGCCTCCGAGTCGGGACGGTAAAGACTAAACGTCCGGTCCAGCCTGTTGAACAACTGCTCGACGACGGCGGTGGCCGCCTCGAGTTCTTCCACCGCAGCTTGGGGGGCCGTCCCTGGAGCGGCTGGGATCGCGAGGCTCACCACGGTGCCCATGCTGGTGAAGGTGCGGGAACGAAGGCGGGGTTCCGCACTGCCTTGTCCGTGCCCGTCGGGCTTAGAAATGGGCTGCATCGAGGGCTGCCTGGAGCGATGTCAGATAGGCCTCGCTGGTAAAGGTGGCCCCGCCGATGGTCTGTACGTTCGCCGACTGGGCGCTCAGCACCTCGGATCGCAGAAGGGGTGCTGCCCTGGCGCTGATCTGGACGGATCGTTGCTCTTGGTCGGTCAGATGCAGGGCTGTGACATCCGTGATGACGCCGGCCTTGATGGTTACCTGGACCTGGACTGTTCCGAAGTGCGTCTCCACTGCCGTTCCTGCGTAGGTGCCGCCCGCCTTGGCAGTGGCTCCCAAGGTGGAGCTGGAACTCGAGCCCGTGCCGGAACTGGAGCCTGTGCTGGAAATGGAGCCGGCTCCGGTTCCCGAGGACGATCCGGAAGTGCTGCTCCCGGTGGTTCCATTCGCCGTCGAGCCCGTACCTGAGGCGGTTCCGGCTGCGGAGGTCGTGACCGCCGATGCGTTCGATTCCGCCACGTGCGCGCCCGCCTGCCAACCAACCAGGAGGATGGCCGCCGACGCCAGCGCTGCTGAAATTCCTGCCCTGAGTCTCACCAGTCAAACCTTTCGTAGTGGAGTTGCTCCTCCCGCACGCCGGACCTTTTCGCCTCAGCCAGCACCTGGCGGGCCCAAGCAGAAGGGCCGCAGATGTAGACATCCGCATCAGTGATGTCCGGAACGAAGTCCCGCAACTGCGAGGTGCCGGCAGAGGCAGGCAGCCAGGCGCCTTGAGAATTCGCCGACCGCGGGCCGGTCAGGTGGAAGAGCGTGGCACCGCGCTTCCGGCACAATTCCAGGATCTCGTCGCCAAGGAATAGCTCTTCCGTGCTGCTGCCGCGCAACAAGACGGTCGCCTGGCCGGGCACGAACGGCGTCGATTCCAGGAGCGCACGGAGGGGCGTGATTCCGATTCCTGTGCCGATCATGACGACGTGTTCCCGGCTGCGGGCCGCCGTGCTGAAGACACCGTAGGGTCCTTCGATGGCTACCTTGGTTCCTGGTTTGAGCGAAGCCAAGCGGGCCGAGCCTGCACCCAGATTCCGGACGGTGATCCTCAAGGTGGGCTGCCGCGATGATTTCCCCATCTGTGGTTCCGCGGACAGGCTGAACGGATGCGCCTGCCACCACATGCCGGGAGCGAGGAAGCGCCACACGAAGAAGCGGCCGCCGTTTCCCGACAATTCGTTCAATCGCAGGCCGCTCATTTCGATGCTGAAGACGCCGGGCGCAAGGGGCACCACGCGCCGCACGGTCAGCTGGTGCCGGTAGGTGGCTATCGCCGGTTGGGCAATCCGGAACCAAGCCAGCGCCGAGCCTGTTCCAATGTAGAGCGCCAGCCAGTACCAGCGCTGCCAGGTGCCTTCGGCGAACAAGCCGCCCACACTGAACTGGTGCGGAAGGGCTACTGCTACCGCCAAATACGTGAGCAGGTGGACGAAGTACCAGAATTCATAGGGGAAGCGGCGCCGAACAGCCACTAGCGAGGTGACCACCACGGCAATGAACAATGCCATGGATACGAACGCCAGCCACATATCGGGTACCAGCGTCCAGAGCGCGACGGCCTCGCTCACGGGATTCAGGCCTTCGGCCATGCCGTAGCCGGTCGCCAGGAGAAGTCCGTGCGCCAGCAACAGGTAGAGCGCCGGTTTGCCTAGCTTCCGGTGGAACTCCAACGCCCTGTCATGCCCCACCGCGCCGTCCACGAACGGCAGGCGTGCCGCGAGGAGAAGCATCAGGAAGACCAGATCCATGCCGGCAAGCCCGGCCAGGATCCCGACGGCGGTGACCGCCTGGGTGACGTTCCCGACCGACGACATCCCGCCGTCGGCGAGCCACAAAGCAAGCGCCGCTGCAAGGGAAGCCCACAGCGCAACGGTGAGCATGTCCGTCCGGAACATGCGTCGGCGGTGCTGCGCAGCGAACCTTCCCTTGGTGGATTTGCGCCCAGCGGGCGCTTGAGGCTGACCCGGGGACACACCCACACGTTGGCCTGGGGAGGCGAGGAGTTGTGACTTCATGTCTCAAGATTGAACTCTCAACCTTTCGTTCTCCTGTGAAGGGCCTAGCCCCCGCTTATGAGTTGATCACTTGGTTCTTATACACCCGATTGGTCTTAATTTCCCCCAGCCCCTAGACTTATTAGGCGCTAGGTGGCGCGGAGCGTGTGCAATTGCTCCGGTTTGCGGTGACTGTTGGCAATAACAGGAGATCCGTGGGCCGGTAGTTAGGGGCTCAAGTTGCGTGCATTCCAGTATTCGCCCAGTATTCCGGCCTGTTATCCGGACCCACTACCTTCGCCGCAGCGGTGATCATTGGCTGGTTTCAGTCGAGCGATCCAGCCTGCGGGAACTACCGAAAACGGTGTGGACTGGTTGCGGACGTCGCCTAATGCACGGAAAGCAGGAACTCTGCTGGCCGTTTCATTTTATTTTTTAGGAGAGTCGTCATGGCAGCAAACTGCCAGGTGACCGGAGCCGAGCCGGGCTTTGGACACAGCATTTCGCACTCGCACCGCCGCAACAAGCGTCGGTTCGACCCCAACATCCAGAAGAAGCGCTACTGGGTTCCGTCCCTGCGCCGTAATGTCACGCTGACCCTGTCGGCCAAGGGCATCAAGACCATCGACGTTCGCGGCATCGACGCAGTCGTCGCCGAAGTTCTGGCTCGTGGGGTGAAGCTCTAGTGGCAAAAGACAAGGACGTACGTCCGATCATCAAGCTGAAGTCGACTGCGGGAACGGGTTACACCTACGTAACCCGCAAGAACCGTCGTAACGACCCGGACCGTCTGGTCCTGAAGAAGTACGACCCCAAGATCCGCCAGCACGTCGAATTCCGAGAGGAGCGCTAAACATGGCTAAGAAGTCCAAGATTGCTCGCAACGAGCAGCGCAAGGTCATCGTTGAGCGTTACGCTGCCAAGCGTCTCGAACTGAAGAAGACCCTGGTTGACGCCAACGCGACTGACGAAGCACGCGAAGAGGCTCGCCTCGGCCTGCAGAAGCTGCCCCGCAACGCCTCCCCGATCCGTCTGCGTAACCGCGACATCATCGACGGCCGCCCGCGCGGTACCTTCCAGAAGTTCGGTATCTCCCGTGTTCGCTTCCGCGACATGGCTCACCGTGGTGAGCTCCCGGGTATCACCAAGTCTTCCTGGTAATCCAGAAGCACTAGGAGGGCCGGCAACCGTTTGGTTGCCGGTCCTTCTTGCGTTTAAGGCGCCAAATTCTCGGCTTTGGTGCGGAGAATCTCCGGCTTTGCGATTAAGTGGCGCAGGACATAGTGCTGAATTACGACGCCGGCGGCTTCTTTTTGGGCGCAACCGGCCGTTCTGTCCCGGATTACCGCGGTTCTTGCTCGCCTGAGGCGTGATTTGCGTGGGGGCTTGGGGGTGTGTAAAGTAGTTCGAGTCGCCGCCGCTGATGCGGAAAGATAGCGACCGACCCCCTCTGATAAACGGCCTGGAAATGGCGCGCTGATTTGCGTGCTGTGGATGGGTGGGGACCCCTGTTGAGCAGTGAATCGCGGAAACGCCGATTTGCTTGATCCTGGCAGTTCGGGTAAGTTTGGGAAGTTGCTCCGGAGCGATCCTGGACCCTGTGGGGTGTGGGTGGTGCCGGGTGTGTCTGTTGTTTGAGAACTCAATAGTGTGCCAAGTTTGTTGATACCGATTTTTTATTAAATTGGTTGTTTTGGCTGGTTCCGTGTCGCTTTGGTGGCGTGGGGCTGGTTTTTTACAGCTGGTTTCAAATTTTGTGCAGCTCTTCTGCCGTTATTTCCGGTGGTTGTGGTTGTGTCTGTTTTTGTTTTACTTCAACGGAGAGTTTGATCCTGGCTCAGGATGAACGCTGGCGGCGTGCTTAACACATGCAAGTCGAACGATGATCTCCAGCTTGCTGGGGGGATTAGTGGCGAACGGGTGAGTAACACGTGAGTAACCTGCCCTTGACTCTGGGATAAGCCTGGGAAACTGGGTCTAATACCGGATACGACTGCTCCGCGCATGCGGTGGTGGTGGAAAGCTTTTGCGGTTTTGGATGGACTCGCGGCCTATCAGCTTGTTGGTGGGGTAATGGCCTACCAAGGCGACGACGGGTAGCCGGCCTGAGAGGGTGACCGGCCACACTGGGACTGAGACACGGCCCAGACTCCTACGGGAGGCAGCAGTGGGGAATATTGCACAATGGGCGAAAGCCTGATGCAGCGACGCCGCGTGAGGGATGACGGCCTTCGGGTTGTAAACCTCTTTCAGTAGGGAAGAAGCGAAAGTGACGGTACCTGCAGAAGAAGCGCCGGCTAACTACGTGCCAGCAGCCGCGGTAATACGTAGGGCGCAAGCGTTATCCGGAATTATTGGGCGTAAAGAGCTCGTAGGCGGTTTGTCGCGTCTGCTGTGAAAGACCGGGGCTCAACTCCGGTTCTGCAGTGGGTACGGGCAGACTAGAGTGATGTAGGGGAGACTGGAATTCCTGGTGTAGCGGTGAAATGCGCAGATATCAGGAGGAACACCGATGGCGAAGGCAGGTCTCTGGGCATTAACTGACGCTGAGGAGCGAAAGCATGGGGAGCGAACAGGATTAGATACCCTGGTAGTCCATGCCGTAAACGTTGGGCACTAGGTGTGGGGGACATTCCACGTTTTCCGCGCCGTAGCTAACGCATTAAGTGCCCCGCCTGGGGAGTACGGCCGCAAGGCTAAAACTCAAAGGAATTGACGGGGGCCCGCACAAGCGGCGGAGCATGCGGATTAATTCGATGCAACGCGAAGAACCTTACCAAGGCTTGACATGAACCGGTAACGCCTGGAAACAGGTGCCCCGCTTGCGGTCGGTTTACAGGTGGTGCATGGTTGTCGTCAGCTCGTGTCGTGAGATGTTGGGTTAAGTCCCGCAACGAGCGCAACCCTCGTTCTATGTTGCCAGCGCGTGATGGCGGGGACTCATAGGAGACTGCCGGGGTCAACTCGGAGGAAGGTGGGGACGACGTCAAATCATCATGCCCCTTATGTCTTGGGCTTCACGCATGCTACAATGGCCGGTACAAAGGGTTGCGATACTGTGAGGTGGAGCTAATCCCAAAAAGCCGGTCTCAGTTCGGATTGGGGTCTGCAACTCGACCCCATGAAGTCGGAGTCGCTAGTAATCGCAGATCAGCAACGCTGCGGTGAATACGTTCCCGGGCCTTGTACACACCGCCCGTCAAGTCACGAAAGTTGGTAACACCCGAAGCCGGTGGCCTAACCCTTGTGGGGGGAGCCGTCGAAGGTGGGACCGGCGATTGGGACTAAGTCGTAACAAGGTAGCCGTACCGGAAGGTGCGGCTGGATCACCTCCTTTCTAAGGAGCACCATTATCGCTCCCTGTCCGGCCGCATGGTTGGTTGGGGGGTGTGTGGAAGCAAAGCCCATTGCGCAGGCGTCTGTTCTGCGGTGGGTGCTCATGGGTGGAATATCAGCAGATAGCGGCCGGTTGGTTCTTGTCCGCCCCTAGTACGGATGCTCTTTGAGTGTCTTGGAACGGTGCGGGTGGGGGGTGGCCGGTTTTCGTGTTTGGCACACTGTTGGGTCCTGAGGCAACAGGGCCGTGGCGTGGGGTGCGTGGCCTGTGAGGGTTGCGTGGTTTCCGTGGTGCGGGTTTGTGTGTTTCTGGTTTCCTGGCTGCATGGTCTTCGTGCGTTCGTGGTTGTTCTTCGTCTTTGGTGGCGGGGGTGGCCGGGTGCGGGGGGGTGTGGTACGGGGTTGTTGTTTGAGAACTACATAGTGGACGCGAGCATCTGATACGGGCCGGCCTTCGGGTTTGGTTCGTGTCATACAGCAATTTCTTTTTATGAACCTGGATCCGGCCATGCTTTGGTGTGGCGGTTTCTGTGGTTCTCTCGAGAAGTTTTTTGATCTTGTGTGGTCAAGTTTTTAAGGGCACACGGTGGATGCCTTGGCATTAGGAGCCGAAGAAGGACGTAGGAATCTGCGATAAGCCTGGGGGAGTTGATAACCGAACGGTGATCCCAGGATGTCCGAATGGGGAAACCCCGCCAGACGCGCTTGCGTGATCTGGTGACCCGCATCTGAACACATAGGGTGCGTGGGGGGAACGCGGGGAAGTGAAACATCTCAGTACCCGCAGGAAGAGAAAACAAGAGTGATTCCGTTAGTAGTGGCGAGCGAACGCGGATGAGGCTAAACCGTTCCATGTGTGATAGCCGGCGGGCGTTGCATGGGCGGGGTTGTGGGACTTTCCGTACTGGTTCTGCCGGACCGGTGGGGTGAGAGCATGGACATAGGTGAACGGTCTTGAAAGGCCGGCCGGAGAGGGTGTTAGCCCCGTAACCGTAATGTTGTGTGCCGCCTGGAGAGGATCCCAAGTAGCACGGGGCCCGAGAAATCCCGTGTGAATCTGTCAGGACCACCTGATAAGCCTAAATACTTCCTAATGACCGATAGCGGACCAGTACCGTGAGGGAAAGGTGAAAAGTACCCCGGGAGGGGAGTGAAACAGTACCTGAAACCGTGTGCTTACAATCCGTCGGAGCAACCTTGTAGTTGTGACGGCGTGCCTTTTGAAGAATGAGCCTGCGAGTTAGTGTTACGTCGCGAGGTTAACCCGTGTGGGGTAGCCGTAGCGAAAGCGAGTCTGAATAGGGCGAGTGTAGTGGCGTGATCTAGACCCGAAGCGGAGTGATCTACCCATGGCCAGGTTGAAGCGACGGTAAGACGTCGTGGAGGACCGAACCCACTTCAGTTGAAAATGGAGGGGATGAGCTGTGGGTAGGGGTGAAAGGCCAATCAAACTCCGTGATAGCTGGTTCTCCCCGAAATGCATTTAGGTGCAGCGTTGCGTGTTTCTTGCCGGAGGTAGAGCTACTGGATGGCCGATGGGCCCTACAAGGTTACTGACGTCAGCCAAACTCCGAATGCCGGTAAGTGAGAGCGCAGCAGTGAGACTGTGGGGGATAAGCTTCATAGTCGAGAGGGAAACAGCCCAGACCACCAACTAAGGCCCCTAAGCGTGTGCTAAGTGGGAAAGGATGTGGAGTTGCGAAGACAACCAGGAGGTTGGCTTAGAAGCAGCCATCCTTGAAAGAGTGCGTAATAGCTCACTGGTCAAGTGATTCCGCGCCGACAATGTAGCGGGGCTCAAGTACACCGCCGAAGTTGTGGATTTCAGATAGTAGACAAGCCTTCGTGGTTCAGTCGTCTGGAGTGGTAGGGGAGCGTCGTGTGGGCGGTGAAGTCGCGGTGTAAACCAGCGGTGGAGCCTACACGAGTGAGAATGCAGGCATGAGTAGCGAAAGACGGGTGAGAAACCCGTCCGCCGAATGATCAAGGGTTCCAGGGTCAAGCTAATCTGCCCTGGGTAAGTCGGGACCTAAGGCGAGGCCGACAGGCGTAGTCGATGGACAACGGGTTGATATTCCCGTACCGGCGAAGGACCGCCCATGCCAAGCGGGGGATACTAACCGCCCGGAGCCTGCCCAATCACCCTTGTGGTGTGCGGGTTTTGGCCGAGCGCGGGACCTGATCCCGGGAGGTAAGCGTATTAACAGGTGTGACGCAGGAAGGTAGCCGGGCCGGGCGATGGTTGCCCCGGTCTAAGGATGTAGGGTCAGCGATAGGCAAATCCGTCGCTGTGTCTTTGATGACGTTCCTGAGATCTGATGGGACCCCCGTCATGGGGGGATCCGGTGATCCTATGCTGCCTAGAAAAGCATCGGCGCGAGGTTCCAGCCGCCCGTACCCCAAACCGACACAGGTGATCAGGTAGAGAATACCAAGGCGATCGAGAGAATTATGGTTAAGGAACTCGGCAAAATGCCCCCGTAACTTCGGGAGAAGGGGGGCCCCAACCTTGAACACCACTTGCTGGTGGGAGGGGATCGGGGCCGCAGAGACCAGGGGGAAGCGACTGTTTACTAAAAACACAGGTCCGTGCGAAGTCGCAAGACGATGTATACGGACTGACTCCTGCCCGGTGCTGGAAGGTTAAGAGGACCGGTTAGCCGCAAGGCGAAGCTGAGAATTTAAGCCCCAGTAAACGGCGGTGGTAACTATAACCATCCTAAGGTAGCGAAATTCCTTGTCGGGTAAGTTCCGACCTGCACGAATGGAGTAACGACTTCCCCGCTGTCTCAACCATAAACTCGGCGAAATTGCAGTACGAGTAAAGATGCTCGTTACGCGCAGCAGGACGGAAAGACCCCGAGACCTTTACTATAGTTTGGTATTGGTGTTCGGAGTGGCTTGTGTAGGATAGGTGGGAGACGTTGAAGCCCGGACGCCAGTTCGGGTGGAGTCATCGTTGAAATACCACTCTGGTCACTTTGGACATCTAACTTCGGCCCGTGATCCGGGTCAGGGACAGTGCCTGATGGGTAGTTTAACTGGGGCGGTTGCCTCCTAAAAAGTAACGGAGGCGCCCAAAGGTTCCCTCAGCCTGGTTGGCAATCAGGTGTCGAGTGTAAGTGCACAAGGGAGCTTGACTGTGAGAGAGACATCTCAAGCAGGGACGAAAGTCGGGACTAGTGATCCGGCGGTACATTGTGGAATGGCCGTCGCTCAACGGATAAAAGGTACCTCGGGGATAACAGGCTGATCTTGCCCAAGAGTCCATATCGACGGCATGGTTTGGCACCTCGATGTCGGCTCGTCGCATCCTGGGGCTGGAGTAGGTCCCAAGGGTTGGGCTGTTCGCCCATTAAAGCGGTACGCGAGCTGGGTTTAGAACGTCGTGAGACAGTTCGGTCCCTATCCGCTGCGCGCGCAGGAAATTTGAGAAGGGCTGTCCTTAGTACGAGAGGACCGGGACGGACGAACCTCTGGTGTGTCAGTTGTACTGCCAAGTGCACCGCTGATTAGCTACGTTCGGATGGGATAACCGCTGAAAGCATCTAAGCGGGAAGCTCGCTTCAAGATGAGATTTCCATGCACCTCGTGTGTGAGAGGCCCCCAGCCAGACCACTGGGTTGATAGGCCGGATGTGGAAGACAGGACTAAAGACTGTTGAAGCTGACCGGTACTAATAGGCCGACAACTTACACCACACAAACACGATCACTGCTTGCGTCCACTATGTGGTTCCCGAACAACAAACCCGTTGCTCCAGGAACCAAACAACTGAACAACAACACCACAATGTTGTAACCACGTATCTTCCCACCCCGCACCTGCGGGGACGGGTAACAGGGTTACGGCGGTCATAGCGTGGGGGAAACGCCCGGTCCCATTCCGAACCCGGAAGCTAAGACCCACAGCGCCGATGGTACTGCACCCGGGAGGGTGTGGGAGAGTAGGACACCGCCGGACAACCATTAACGGCCAGGCCCCGACACCACGTGTCGGGGCCTGACCCATTTAACCACCCCCGGACCCCCAAACCCCGGCCCGGCTGACGTGAGCGGGGGTTTCCGATCGGGACGCATAGGTGAGCGGGGGTTTGGGATATCAAACCCCGGCTCACCTATCACCCGGTTCCCACCAACCCCGGCTCACCTATGGGCGGGAAATCCCCAAACCCCCGCTCACCTATGGGCCGGTTCCCACTAACCCCGGCTCACCTATGGGCCGGTTTCCACGAACCCCGGCTCACCTATGGGCCGGTTTCCACGAACGCCTGCTCACCTATGGGCCGGTTCCCACCAACGCCGGCTCACCTATGACCCGGTTTCCACGAACGCCGGCTCACCTATAACAGGGTCGGGGCCACACCCCCGCTCACCCTTGAGCCGGACCGCGGCCCCCTGCCCCCACCCGTCGTCAGCAGAAATGAGCGGGCGTCCGGCCGGGACCCGGCATATGTGAGCGGGCGTCCGGCCGGGACCCGGCATATGTGAGCTAGCGTCCGGCCGGGACCGGTTATATGTGAGCCGGCGTCCGGCCGGGACCCGGTATATGTGAGCCGGCGTCCGGGGTCGGGGAGTTCGCCCGCGGCGGAATTGACCCCCAAAAGCGCCCGAAATAGGGTGAATTTGGTCAAAAAAGCGCGGAAACACGCGGAATTTGCTGGCCGCGTCGTCCCAAGCTGGTAAGTTTTCGAACAGTGGCTCGCACGCATGCCGTGTGTGAGCTCCAAAATCGTAAAGTCCAGGAGGACACAAATGGCTAAGAACCGTAGCGAACTGGTTTCCGAGGTAGCTGGCAAGGCTGGCACCAGCCAGGCTGCAGTCAACTCCGTGCTCGATGCCCTGTTCGAAGTTTTCGAGACTTCCGTCGCCGCTGGCGAGAAGATCACCATTCCGGGCTGGCTCGCCATCGAGCGCACGGACCGCGCAGCCCGCACGGGCCGCAACCCGCAGACCGGCGAGACCATCCAGATCGCCGCTGGCCACAGCGTCAAGCTGACCGCCGGCTCCAAGCTGAAGGCAGCTGTCGCCAAGAAGTAAGACACTTCGGCGAACGCCCTGAAAGGCGGCAACCTGCGGGTTGCCGCCTTTCTGCTTTAATCCGCTCGATTCGCCGCGCCGCCGACCTTAGCGGACAATGGATAAGTGCCATCAGCCAAAACTCCCGCCACTGCCCCCTTGCCCGCTTCCAAGCCGGGAAGCAAGGCAGGGGCTGCCATGGAAGGGATCTCCTTGCCGTGGCAGCTGGCGGGCTTCGCTGCGCTCTTCCTGGCTCTCGCGGGCGCCCTGATCTTCTCCGGAGCCTCGGCCGCGCGGCAGGTCTCTGACCCAGGCGCCTTGGTCCGCTGGGGGCTGCCCGTCGCCAAAGCCCTTCACAACGTGTCCTTGGCGACTGTGATCGGCGGGCTGATCTTCGCCGTCGTGATCCTTCCCAAGCACGCGTCGCGATCCAAGGGCGACGATGCCCCGGAGCACCCGGCGTTCACACGGGCTTTGGCCGTAGCGGCCGCAGCAGGCGCAGCCTGGACGCTCTCCGCCGTCGCGGTCCTCGTGCTGACGTACGCTGACGTGGCCGGGCAGAGCCTCTCCGGGGACGCGCAGTTCACAGCTTCCCTCGTCTACTTCATGACGGACATCCAGACGGGCCAAGCGTGGCTCGCCGTGACGATCATCGCCGCGATTGTCACGACGGCGCTCTTCGGCGTCCGTTCGTTGGCGGGACTCGCGCTGACCCTCGTCCTGTCCCTTGGCGGTCTGATCCCGAGTGCACTGATCGGCCACTCCGCGAGTTCCAACGACCACGAGGGCGCCATCAATTCGCTCGGCCTTCACCTCGTGGGCGTGTCCACTTGGGTCGGCGGCATCATCATGCTTGCCGTCCTCTCGAGCCTCCTGCGGGGTTCCAAGGCAACAGGCGCCAAGGACATCACTGAGCAGACCCTCCGCCGGTTCTCCGCGTTGGCCGGCTTTGCCTTCGTACTGGTCTTCGCCTCGGGCATCGTCAACGCGAGCATTCGTGTCACGACCTTTTCGGCCTTGGTCGGCACACCCTATGGGCAGATCATCCTGGCGAAGGCGCTCGCCACGATCGTCCTCGGCGGTATCGGGTTCATGCACCGCCAGTGGGTGATCCCGCAGCTGGGCCGCAAGTCCATGACCACGCGTCGCGTGCTGTGGCAGCTTGTGTTGGTCGAACTTCTGGTGATGGGCGCGACGTCGGGACTCGCCGTCGCGCTGGCCAGTTCGGCACCTCCCCTGCCCACCACCTACGCGCCCGACGCATCGCCGGCCTTTATCCTGTCCGGTTACGAGCTGCCGCCTGAACTGACGCCCGCGCGTTGGTTGACCGAGTGGCGCCTCGACTGGCTTTGGGTGGCTGTGGCCCTCTTCGGCGCGGCGAGCTACATCATTGGCGTCGTCAAGGTCCGCCGCCGCGGTGACTCCTGGTCCTGGTTCCGTGCCGTGAACTGGATGATCGGCTTGGTGGTCCTGACCTACATCACGTCCGGACCGCCGTCGGTCTACGGCCGCATTCTATTCTCCGCGCACATGGTGGACCACATGGCATTGACGATGGTTGCGCCGCTGTTCCTGGTTCTGGGTTCGCCGGTGACCTTGGCATTGCGCGCCCTCCCGTCGCGCGGCGAGGGATCGCGCGGGGACGGCTCCCGTGGACTTCGTGAGTGGCTCCTCGTGTTTGTGCACTCGAAGTTCTCCCAGGTGGTGACCCACCCGCTGTTTGCCGCGGCGAACTTTGCCGGTTCGATCGTCCTGTTCTACTTCTCGGATGCGTTCGGCTGGGCAATGCGTGAGCACGTCGGACATGAACTGATGAACCTGCACTTCCTGCTGACCGGCTACATTTTTGTCCTCACCATGATCGGCACCGACCCGCTGCCCCGACGGGCGCCCTACCCCATGCGGTTGCTCCTGTTGCTCGCCACGATGGGCTTCCACGCCTTCTTCGGCGTGTCCATCATGGGAGGCACCGGCCTGCTCGCTGCCGATTACTTCGGCAACCTCGGCCGGACCTGGGGGCAATCGGCTTTGCTGGACCAGCAGACAGGCGGCGCCGTGGCCTGGGGAATCGGCGAAGTCCCCACCTTACTGGTGGCGATCGGCGTCGCGGTCATGTGGTCGCGTTCGGACGCGCGCGAGACCAAACGCACCGACCGGGCGGCGGATAGGAATAACGACGCCGACCTGAATGCTTACAACGATATGTTTGCGCGGCTTGCAGACCGCGATGCGAAACTGATTGATCGGGACGTCAAGCAGCCCGAAAGCAAGACCAACCTGGAAGGACGCTGATGAGCGAATCCGTACGCACCCAACTGCGTGTCCGCGCCTCTGAACTGGTGGGCCGTGGCTGGCTCAACACCGGCGGGAAGACCCTGGACCTGGAAGCGCTGCGCGGCAAGATCGTGCTGCTCGACTTCTGGACGTTCTGCTGCATCAACTGCCTGCATGTCCTGGACGAGCTGCGCCCGCTTGAGGAAAAGTACTCCGACGTCCTGGTGACCGTGGGCGTGCACTCTCCCAAGTTCGAGCACGAGGCCGATCCCGTGGCCCTCGCATCCGCCGTGGAGCGCTACGAAATCCACCACCCCGTCCTGGACGACCCCGAGCTCGCCACGTGGAAGGCCTACACGGCCCGCGCCTGGCCGACATTGGTGGTGGTGGATCCCGAGGGCTACATCGTGGCGCACCTTTCCGGTGAGGGCCACGCAGACGGCCTTGCAGTACTCCTCGAGGAGCTCGTTGCAGAGCACGAAGCCAAGGGGACCCTCCACCGCGGTGACGGGCCCTACGTGGCTCCCGTCCCGACGTCGGGCACCCTGCGCTTCCCCGGCAAGGCGACCCAGCTGGACAACGGCAACTACCTTGTGGTCGATTCCGGCCACCACCGCTTGGTGGAACTTCGTCCCGACCTTGAGACCGTCGAGCGCGTCATCGGCTCCGGAACCAAGGGTTACCTGGATGGTGCGGCGGAAATCGCCCAGTTCAACGAGCCGCAGGGCGTGGCGGTGCTCCCGTCGTCGTTGGCGTGGCAGCTCGGGTACGAAGCAGTAGTCGCGGACACCGTGAACCACCGCCTCCGCGGCGTCACGCTCAGCTCGGGTTATGTACAGACGGTTGCCGGCAACGGCGTACAGCGCCTGCTCGACGCCGGCCCGGCCCGGGTGACGGAAAGCGGCGCCGGCGTGTGCGCTGAACACCACGACGGCGGTCCGGCTGACTTCGCGGCCGACGCACTCGACGTCGGGGTACTGGGTGTCGGGACCGGGGTCTCCCTGTCCTCGCCGTGGGACGTGGTGTGGAGCGAGAAGCTACAGCGCGTTGTCATCGCGATGGCCGGCACGCACCAGATCTTCGCCTTCGAGCCTCTCAGCGGCGAGGTGTCCATCCTGGCCGGCTCGGGCCTTGAAGGTTTGCTTGACGGACCCGCCGAGGAAGCCTGGTTCGCCCAGCCTTCCGGCCTGGCCGTGGATGCGGACGACAACATCTGGGTGGCCGACTCCGAGACCTCGGCACTGCGCCGCCTGGTCCTTGGCGAAACCGGTGTGACCGTTGAGTCGGCAGTGGGCAAGGGCCTGTTCGATTTCGGCTTCCGGGACGGCGGCGCCACTGAAGCCCGCTTGCAGCACCCCCTTGGCGTCACAGTGCTCCCCGATGGCTCCGTCGCGGTCGCAGATACCTACAACGGTGCCGTGCGGCGCTACGATCCCGCCGCTAAGGCAGTGTCCACTCTGGCGCGGGGACTCGCCGAGCCGAGCGACGTCGTCGTGGTCTACCCGGAAGGCGGCGAACCGCTGCTGGTGGTGGTCGAATCCAACAAGCACCAGTTGGTCCTGGTTCCCATCCCCAAGGAAGCCCAGCAGGTGGACGAGGGAGCATCCCAGACGCAGCGGCCTAAGAGTCCCGTGGCGCCGGGGAACCTGGAGCTCACCGTGCGTTTCACGGCCCCGACCGGCCAGAAGCTCGACGATCGCTGGGGCGACCCGACGCAGCTGAAGATTTCGTCGACCCCGCCCGAGCTGCTGCTTTCCGGTGGTGGCACGTCCGTGGGGCTGCTGCGGACCCTCGAGCTGTCTGCCGACGTGCCTGAGGGTATCCTGCACATCACGGCCCGCGCGGCTGCGTGCGATGGCCCGGAGACCGAGGACGGCGAAATTCCCGATCACGCAGCCTGCCACCTCTACCAGCAAGACTGGGGCATCCCCGTTGTCCTGCAGGCCGACGGCGACTCCGAACTGGTGCTTGACCTGCGCGGGATGGACTAGGCAGGGGCTGCCGGGCTTTAGCGCCGTCGAAGCTAGAAGCTCACCAGCGGGGTGACCGTGATGGTGTCCGCCCCTATGTCCAGACGTGTGGTGAAGCTGAAGTCGTGAACGGCGCTGAGGTCGCCAACTTGCCCGCTGAAGAGGTCGATTTCGCGTGCCGTTACCTTGGCTTTGCCGTTGAGGGGCGCCACGACCCACTGGCCGTTAAAGGGGTCGATGCTGACCTTGGGATATTCCGTGATCTGCCATTTGATGGTGCCGTCCACCACCCGGCTATTGGTCACGTGGTAGAACGGGCAGTCGGGCTGGAGTTTTTGCTGCTTGGTGGCGTCAGCGGCGCAGGTGTCCAGGAATTCCTTGACCTTGTCGCTGACCACCTTGATCATGGCGTCGGTGGGCTTTGTCAGTAGGTTGAGGGGTGCCTGAGGCAGGGCGCCAGTGGTCACCGAGGTGCTGGTAGTCGGTGCGGAGAAGTATTTGCCGGCGAGGCTGGCTTCGTATTGGCCGGGGTAGAACACGGCAAAGCTGTTGCGGCCGTTGGGCAAGTTCACCGGGATGCCGTTCAGGTTTGCCTCGTTGGCGTTCACCACGGTGACCTCAATGGTCGGCAAGGATGACGGCACGAAGGACCACTTCCCGAAGAACAGCCACTCGGTGCCCGTCCGTTCAAGCAGGAAGTCCGAGTGCAGCGACTTGCCGTCGATCTGGTAGTCCATAGGAACCGTCACCCGGTTGCCGCCTCGGGATTCGGCGTTGCCGAGCTTGATATCAGTGATCTTCGACGCAGCTGTCTGCAGGGCGGTACCGTCCAGCATGGCGGCGTTGGCGTTGGGCACGGACGCGTGCAGGAGCCCGAGGGCTTCCCCGCCATGCCCCTTCTGGAGGGCAGAGAGATAATCTCGAACTTGCTGCTGCGGGCTGGCTATGGAGTTGCTCACCAGGTTGATCGAAACGATCGCGGCGGCCACAGCAAGCATCAGACCGAGCAGCCACCCGGCCGCGGTCTTGACCAACGCTTGACTCAACTGCACGCCCTTTACGTTACCCGCCGGTTCAGCAATACCCCGGCATCCTCTCCTCACGTGACGACTGAGCAGGCTTTTGGGGAAGGGCCCGACGGCGGGCAGCAGCTCCGTTTTAGCGGCGCCGGCGCGATGAGGTTCCGAACACTCCGCGGAGTAGTTCCCGGCCGAGCTGCGTACCGAGGGACCGTGCCATGCTCTTCATTCCGCCGCCGAGCGCACCACCCAGGACGCCTGCGAGATCGCCCATCATTCCGCCGCCCTCTTGCTGTGGACCCGGTGCCGGGGCATGGGCCGGTGCGGGGGGCCACTCTTCGGGGGTGGAGCCTGGCAGGGGGCGGCTGCTGGGACGGCCAAGGATCTCTTCCTCGATCCTGCGGGCTTCAGCATCCACGGCATGGTGGTCAGGGGAGGCAGGTACCGGAGGCTCACCCGGCGCGGCCTCTCCCGTGGCGGGTGCGGTGGCTTTGCCGCTGAGTTTCTCGTAGGCCGAAATGTTGTCCACCGCCGTGCCGTATTTCGGCAGCAGCAGGGAAGCCGCGATGGTACTGCCGATCAGCTCGTCCGTGCTGGGTCCCATCACGGATTCCGGGGCACGCAGCTTCGTCAGCGCCACGGGCGTGGGCGCGCCCCTTTCGTTCATGACGGTGATGACCGCTTCGCCGATGCCGGCGGAGGTCAGGGTTTCCGCAAGGTCGTAATCGCTTACCGGGAACGTGGACACGGTGGCCTTGAGGGCTTTGGCATCCTCCGGAGTAAACGCGCGCAGGGCGTGCTGGACCCGGTTGGCAAGCTGGCCGAGGACGGCGGCAGGAACATCCTTGGGCGTCTGGGTGACGAAGAATATCCCGACCCCCTTGGACCGGATGAGCCGCACCGTCGTGGTGATGGCTTCGAGGAAAGCCTTGGATGCGCCGGTGAAGAGCAAGTGGGCTTCGTCCAGGAAGAAGACGAGTTTGGGCTTGTCGAGGTCTCCCGCTTCGGGCAAGTCTTCGAAGAGGTCGGCAAGCAGCCACATAAGGAAAGTCGAGAACAGCATGGGTTTGGTCTGAAGTGTCGGAAGTTCGAGGCAACTGATCACGCCGCGGCCATCCGGGGCTGTGCGGAGAAGTTCCGCGGTGTCGAATTCCGGCTCGCCAAAGAACTTCTCCATGCCTTGGGCCTCAAGATTGACGAGTTCGCGCAGGATGACGCCGGCCGTGGCCTTCGATAGTCCGCCGAGGTCTTCGAGCTCGGCTTTGCCTTCATCCGAGACCAGGAACTGGATGACTGCCCTCAGGTCTTTGAGGTCGATCAGCTCCAGTTTTTTCTGGTCGGCGAAGTGGAAGACCAGCTGCAGGCTGGATTCCTGGGTGTCGTTGAGCTCCATGATGCGCGAAAGCAGGATGGGGCCGAACGAGGTGATGGTCGCGCGGACGGGAACGCCGTTGCCATCCCCGCCCAATGAGAGAAACTCGACCGGAAAAGCCTTGCCGGACCAATCTTGGCCGAGGCTCGCGGTGCGGGCCGTGAGTTTTTCGCTGGCTGTGGCCGCGGTGGCGAGTCCTGAAAGGTCTCCCTTGATGTCCGCCAAGAAGACGGGGACTCCGGCAGTGGACAGCTGTTCTGCCATCATGTGCAGGGTGACGGTCTTGCCGGTGCCCGTGGCGCCTGCCACCAGGCCGTGCCGGTTCATCATGGACAGTGGCAACCGGACTTGTGCTTCTCTGCGGACTTCGCCGTCGACGACGGCGGCACCCAGCTCGATCGTGGCGCCATCGAGGCTGTATCCCTGCTGGATCGTAGCGATCTTTTCAGCTGTGGTTTTCTTGGCCATGCGCATAGCTTAGTGGTGCAGGGCCGCCATTTGGCCGAAAAATTTGCCCTACTGATGAGGCTCGCTTGGCGTACCGGAGGTAGACGACGCCGTTGCCAAAGCGACGTTCGTCCAACAGCTCAAGGGTCAGGCCCACGCCGTCGGGGAGGAATTGTTTGCCGCCTCCGACGACCACCGGCGTGAGGAGGAGACAGAACTCGCGACGGCAACGGTATAGTGCCCGGATGGATGACAAAGCGATTCTGCTCAAATACCTGCGTGCCCGTCGCGGCGAACTCCTCGCCAAGCTCGACGGACTCGACGAGTACGACGTCCGCCGGCCCATGACCCCCACCGGCACCAACCTCCTGGGCCTCGTCAAGCATGTGGCCAGCGTGGAGCTGGGGTACTTCGGCGAGGTCTTCGGCCGGCCCAGCGGCCGGGACTTGCCGTGGCTCGCGGACGATGCCGAAGCCGACGCGGACCTGTGGGTTCCCGCGGAAGAGAGCAGGGACGAGATCATCGAACTGCACAGGTTCTCGGCCGGGCACAGCGATGCAACCATCGAGTCGCTGCCACTCGACGCTCCCGGGGAAGTGCCGTGGTGGTCGGAGGAACGCCGACACGTGACGCTCCATCAGATCCTGGTGCACATGTGCGTCGAGACAGCCCAGCACTTGGGGCATGCCGACATACTTCGTGAGCTCATCGACGGCTCAGCCGGGAAAGGCCCGGGGGACCCGAATTTGTCACAGCGAGGCACCGAAGAATGGGCCGATCACCGCGCCAGGATCGAAGCCGCGGCGCGCCAGGCCGTGGGGTAGCAATCGAGGGGTGAGATCCCGACCCTTTGCGAGCGCGAAAGGCCGGAGACCTCACGCCTCGATGGGCGCCAGGTCCTTCGTGAATGCCAAGTGCTTGATCTCTTCCGGATCCGCGTCGACGTCGAACAACGGGGTGTAGCCTGTGGCCAAGTACAGGTTCTTGGCTTCGGGCTGCCGCGGACCGGTGGTGAGGTAGATCCGTCGGTAGCCGCGCCGGGACGCCTCGGCCTCGAGTTCCGCGAGGACAACACGGGCCAGCCCACGACGGCGGTGGGCCGAATTCGTCCAGATCCGCTTGAGCTCCGCCGTCCGGGAGTCGTAGCGGCGGAATGCCCCGCCAGCCACGGTTTCGCCATTCTCCTGCAGGATGAGGAGGGCGCCGTGGGGTGCGGCAAACTCGCCGGCCGGGTACCTGTTGAGCTCTTCGGCCGCGCCACCGCTGCCAAAGAGATCGCCATAGCGCGTGGTGTATTCGACGGCGAGTTCGTCCAGGAGGGGCTTGACGCGTGGATCGCGCATGGGCAGGCTCAGGACGGAAAGGCCCGGCGGCGGCAGGGTTGGCGTTGTTGTCATGGCTTACCTTTCGTGAATTTCCCCAACTGACTCGCAGTTGTTGTCGTTATGAGGCGTCAAAACGACAACAACTGCGAGTCAGTTGGGTGGCTGGTGCTTGGGTGACGGGCGGAGAGTTCGGCGAGGAGGCGGCGGGCCAGGGCGTCGTTCTCCCGGAACGGTGCTGCGTTGGTTCCGGGCCGCGCGAACGCACCGGCGCCCCAACCCGAGGTCCAGGGTCCGACGGCGAAAAGCCCCGCCTGCCGCCCGCCATCGGGAGCCAGGACTTCGTGCGAACTCGAGACCAACAGCTTACCGGTGGAGTGCGGGCCGTCCGCGGTGAGAAGCGACTGTTCGGTGCCCCAACCGGCGTCGTGCAGGTCCGCCAAAGCGGGGTTCGCCGATCGCGCCACCGACGGCGACGGCAACCGTGCCTCGATGTACGCCGCCGCATCCACCACCACGGGCGATTGGAAGGAACCGGCCACGAACCGGCCGCTGGCCTCGTCCGGGCGCACCCACATGCCCGGGCCCAGGAATTGCAGTAATCCGGCCCGGTGCAGGGCGAGGATTTCGCGCAGCCGGTGCGGTGGCGGGCCGGAATCCACGAAGCTGAAGAAGCCGTGCCACCATCCGTGCACCGCTTGTTGGGAACGCGAATTGAGCCGTTCCTGGGGGACCAGCCGGCCGAGTTCCATGTAGACGCGGAGCAGGGCCGTGAACAAGGCGAGGGTTTCCGAATGGTCCGGACTCGTGCGGAGCTTGAGGTCGCGTTCGATGTAGTTCGCCACCGATCTCTGCACCGCGGCATGGTCCGCGAAAGCGCAGCCGCTGAACGGCTGGTCCAGGGCCTCGAGGTCGAGCCGGAGGGCCGGGTCCGGGATGGCCCAGGCTACGAGGTCCTCGCGGTCATGGCTGTACCAATCCAGGGCATCGAAATGCGCGGAAAACTCGTCCCAGCTTCCCCGGACGCGCTCGGGATAGCCTGTGAACAGCTCGCGGTAGTAGGCGTGGCCGGCGTCCTTGGCGATGAGCGGCCAGAGCTGGGTGCGGAAATCGAGCTCCTCGTGGGCGGCGAGCAGCGATTCCACGGCGCCCGCGGTGAAGTACCGGGGCACGCCGACGGGCTCGCCGCGCAGGGTCGAGGAGATCTTGGAGTGGTAGGGGACTCCGCGCCGGGAGCCTGCCCAGAGCCGCGGTTCGGCGCCGGACGGCACATAGTCCAGGCCGCCGTCGGGCCTGTCTTCGAAGCGACCGCCGCGGCCCTCGAACAAGAGCACCAGAAGGTCCACGAATGCCAGACCCATGCCCGAGACCAGGACGTCCTGTCCAGGGGCAATCGCGGAATAGTCGACGTCGGTGGTGTACGACGGCGCCGCGTGGAACCCGCCATGGCGCGCGGCGAACCCGGCCAGCCGCGCTGATTCCGGCCCGGCTTGGGAATCCGTGTGCCCCAGCGAATACACCACGAGGTCCGCCTCCAGGACCCAACCGGAGGCGAGCCGCACACGGTACTTCGCACCGTCGCGCTCTGAAGCAAGATGCTCGACGGCGGTGGCCATGTCCCGGTGGGCCGTCACTGGGACGTCCGGACCGAGTGCCGCTACGGCCCTGCGGAAGAACCACTCGAGGTACTTGCTCTGGAGCTGCCGGCTGGGAAACGATGCCGGTGTCAGCGCCCGGAGCTGCTCGAGGAGGTGGGGCTCTAACTGCGGGACGTCGCGGATGGAACTGTCCAACACGCCGGCTGCCCACGCGGCGAGGCCCGGACCGTCGACTGCGGGGCCGTCGCAGGCCACGGAACTGTCGGTGAACATCGTGACGTCCGCTGCCGTGGAGTTGAGCAGGAGTCCCGGGCTCTGGTCATAGCGCCAGATCCTCCCGGAACCGGGTTCGTACGGCTCGACGACGTGGATGGAGAGTGGGCCGTCGAAGAGTCCGGGCTTGTTGGTCCCGAGCCGTTCGAGGATGCCGGCTGAGCGCGGACCACCGCCAATGAACACGATCGTGGGGGCGAAGGACGGCATGGCAACTCCTGTTGGCGGTGGCTGGTGGTACCCGAGCCTAGGGACCTGGCGGGGCTTCGGTCGAGGCGCCGGTAACGGCCGTTCATTGCGCGTCACGGTGCGTCAACAAGCGCAAAGAACGGACCCATATGGCTCCATATGAAGCCGCGCGAAGCGCCATGAATCCCCATGAAGAAGTGCAAAAATCCGTCTTGCAGCCGCTTCGACGACGCCCCTAGATTGGCAGCCATCCGATCAATCAAGCGATACGAAGCGAGGTGGCGCGTGAGTTCAGCAGCAACCACAGTGGCGCAGTCCGCACAGCAATCTGCACCGGAACCGGCGCCTGCCAGCGCCGTCGCGGAAAGCCCGACGGCGGCCGCGGCACGGAGCGCAGCCGACTACTCCGGCTACAAGCTGGTGCCGGCCCGGCATCCATGGCGCTGGGTAGGCACCGTGCTGGTGGCGCTTGGCGTCGTCACTGTTGCCTGGTCCCTCGCGACCAACCCGCGCTGGGAATGGGGTGTCGTGGCACAATGGTTCACCGCGCAATCCGTCGTGAACGGCCTCGTCGAGACACTCAAGCTGACGGCAATCTCCGGTGCGCTCGGCTTTGTCCTCGGTTTCATCCTGGCGCTCATGAGGCTCTCGGCCTCGCCGCTGCTGCTTTCAGTGTCCTGGACGTTCTCCTGGATTTTCCGCTCAACGCCATTGTTGGTCCAGATGCTGCTTTGGTACAACCTGGGCTACCTCTACGAGAAGATCAGCTTGGGCATCCCCTTCACGGATATCCGCTTCTTCGAAGTCCAGACCACTACGCTCATCAGCCAATTCGCGGCGGCCGTGCTGGGTCTGACCCTCAACCAGGCGGCATACTCGGCGGAGATCATCCGCGGCGGCATCCTCTCGGTGGATCAGGGACAGCTCGAGGCAGCCGCGGCCCTGGGCATCCCGGCGTGGCGACGCTCCACCAGGATCGTATTGCCGCAGGCCATGCGGGCCATTTTGCCTACCGCTTTCAATGAGATCATCGGCCTGGTCAAGGGAACGTCGATCGTCTATGTCCTGGCCTACTCCGAGCTCTTCTACACCGTGCAGGTCATCTATAACCGCACCCAGCAGGTTCTTCCGCTGCTCCTCGTGGCGACCCTCTGGTACGTGGCCATTACCTCGGTCCTGAGCGTCTTCCAGTACTACATTGAGCGGCACTACTCGAAGGGCGCCGTCCGCAACCTGCCGCTCACTCCGCTGCAGAAGGCAAGGAAGTTCTTTGGCACCCACGCACCTGTGAACAGTGACCGATCAAAGGACGCCCGATGAGTGCCGCCGCTTTTCCCTCTGAGGGCCCGACGACGGCGGTGCCAGCCGCCGCTGCAACCCGCGGCCACGTGGAAATCACCAACGTCCGCAAGTTTTTTGGGGGCACTGAAGTCCTCAAGGGTGTTTCCCTGACGGTTCCGCCAGGCGGCGTTGCGGTGATCGTGGGGCCCTCCGGTTCCGGGAAATCCACCCTCCTGCGGACGATCAACCACTTGGAAAAGGTGGACGGCGGGTACATCACCATCGACGGCCAATTGGTGGGCTACCAGGTCCGTGGAAACAAGCTACACGAACTGCGCGAAAAGGACATCCTCAAACAGCGCACGGACATCGGCATGGTGTTCCAGAACTTCAACCTGTTCCCGCACCTCACCGCGCTGGAAAACGTGACTGAAGCACCCGTCGTCGCGCTCCACCGGAACAAGGCCGAAGCGCGCAAGCGTGCGCTCGAACTCCTGGACCGCGTGGGACTCAAGGACCGGGCCGATGCCTATCCGCGGCAATTGTCGGGCGGCCAGCAACAGCGCGTTGCCATCGCCCGGGCGCTGGCCCTTGACCCAAAGATCCTGCTCTTCGACGAACCCACTTCGGCGCTGGATCCGGAGCTGGTCAATGAGGTCCTGGACGTCATCCGCGAACTCGCTACATCGGGCACCACGTTGATCATCGTCACGCACGAAATGGGCTTCGCCCGCGATGTGGCAGACACCGTCGTCTTCATGGACGAAGGCCAGATCGTGGAGCACGGCAGTCCCCGCGAGATCTTCGCGAATCCCCGTGAACCACGGACGCGGAGCTTCTTCTCCAAAGTCATCGAACCAGCTTTCAACATCTGAGGAATCCTTGAAAATGCAACGCATCAAAACCAGGCTTCTCGCGCTCGCGGTGCTGCCCGCCGTCGTACTGCCGGCGCTCGCCGGCTGCTCCGATCCCGGCGCATCGGCTGCTGGAGCCAGCCCGTCAGCGAGTGCGGCGCGCAACGGCGTCGTCTACAACACCTCGCCCGAGCAGAACCGTATCCGGGCACAGAAGGACCCCGCCGCGGCAGCCGCAGTTCCCGCTGCGATCGGCAAGGACGGCAAACTGACCGTTGCCACCACCGCCGGGTCCATCCCGCTGTCTTTCCACGCCACGGATGACAAGACCCCGATCGGCGTTGAGGTGGACATCGCACAGCTCGTTGCCGACAAACTGGGGCTCGGCCTGGACGTGCAGGTCACCTCCTGGGAGAACTGGCCGCTCAAGACCCAGTCGGGAGATTTTGAAGCGGTGTTCTCGAACGTGGGCATCAACAAGGACCGGGTGAAACTGTTCGACTTCTCCACCTACCGCGCCGCGTACATGGGCTTCGAAGCCAAGAAATCGTCCACGTACAAAATCAAGGGCGCGGACGACATCTCGGGGTTGAAGGTCTCGGTGGGTTCGGGCACCAATCAGGAGAAGATCCTCCTGGCCTGGAACAAGGACCTGGAATCCCGCGGCAAGGCGCCGGCAACCCTGCAGTACTACTCCTCCGACGCCGACACCATCCTGGCGCTCTCCTCGGGCCGGACAGACTTGAACCTCGCGCCCTACCCGTCAGTGTCCTATCGGGAAAACACCCGGAACGACCTCAAAGTCGTGGGCAAAGTCAATGCCGGCTGGCCCTCCGAGACCCTCGTCGCGGCTACCACCCTCAAAGGCAACGGCCTGGCTCCCGCCATCACGGATGCCCTGAATTCGGCTATCAAGGACGGTACCTACGGCAAGGTCCTGGATCGCTGGGGTCTGAGCGAGGAAGCACTGCCGGAATCCAAGACCGTTACCGAGGCAAACTTCGGGGTCGCCCCGGCAGGGAAATCACAGTGAAGTTCCAGGTGCTCGATATCATTCCGCACCTGAAGAACCCGGTGACCGGCGAAATCGTCTCGACGGCCGCGCGGCTCAACCAGGTGGTGGAGACTGCCCGGAAGGCCGAGGAGCTGGGTTTTGACAGTTTCGCGGTGGGGGAGCGGCACGCCGGTGAGTTCATCTCTTCGTCCCCGACGACAGTCCTCGCCGCGATCGCTGCCGTCACCAGCCGCATCAGGCTCCAAACCGGCGTCGCCGTATTGTCGGTGCTCGATCCGGTGCGGGTGGCCGAGGACTACGCGACGATCGATCAATTGAGCCGGGGCCGCCTGGAACTAGTGATCGGCAAGGGCAACGAGGTGCTTCAGTATCCCTTGTTCGGGCTCTCCCTGGGTGACCAGTGGGAGCTGCTCGCCGAGAAGTATGGACTGTTGCGGCGGCTGTGGCGGGAGGAAAACGTCATGTGGTCCGGCCGTTTCCGGCCTGCGTTGACCGAAGCAACGACGACGACGCCGCGACCGTTTGCGGGTTCGCCGCGGATTTGGCACGGCTCGGCTACAACCCTGACTTCGGCTGCGCTCGCCGCCCAATGGGGCGATCCCCTGTTCACCGCCAACGCCATCCAACCTCGTGAGAACTACAAGATCCTGATCGAGCACTACCGCGAGGAATACGAACGCCACGGTCACGATCCGCGCCACCAGTACCTCGGTTCGGGTTCCGGCGCCGGCGGAGTGTTTGTCGCGGACACCACGCAGGAAGCCAAGCGCCAGTTCGGGCATGTCTATGAAGCGTTGGCGATCGGGCGCAACGTCCCGGGCAACAATTCGCCGTTCCGGGATATCGACCACGCTGTGGCTGAAGGTCCTGCGCTGGTGGGCAGCCCGGAACAGGTCATCGACAAAATCCTGAGCTACCACTCGCTCTTCGGCCACGATCTGCAGTCCATCTCCTTGCCCACCACGCTTCCTTTCGAGCAACAGCTGGAGATTCTGGAGCGGTTCGCACTCGAAATCATCCCGGCCGTCCGCGCAGCCGCAGCCACCACCTTGTGGGAGACCGCGGATCCCTACGGCGGTCGTCCCGAATTCGCCGGAGCCACGTCACCGGACGCTGCCGGAACCGTCGCCACAGACCACGTCAACCACAGGAGGAGTTTTGTCCACACTCACTGAATCTCGTCCGGGCCAGCCCGGATTCTTGGCCCTGGAGCTCGACGGCGACGGCGCCCACCCAGCCGCCTGGCGCAAAGCCCGGCATGCCCCGGATGGGTTGCTGAACGGTGCGCGGATCCGGAGCACGGTGCTGGCGGCGGAGTCGGCGGGGTTTCATGTGGCGACGTTCGGCGACGGTCCGGTGGGCAGTGCAGTCGCTGGCGGGCGGGATGTTGCCGGCCGCCTGAATGCCTTGCAGCGCGCCGCCTTCGCGGGGCCGGTGACGAGTTCCATTGTGCTGGTTCCGGAAGTCGACACCGTCTACACCGAGCCTTTCCACATCGCGACGCAGCTAGCGAGCCTCGACTACGTCTCAGGCGGACGGGCCGGTTGGCTCGTCGCGGCGAGCGGTTACGCGGAGGAGGCTGCCGCCGTCGGGCGCTTTTTCGTTGAAGGTGCCGCGCGGGCGCAAGAGGCCGCGGCGTCGGTGGAAGTGAGCAGGCGGCTCTGGGATTCCTGGGAGGACGACGCCGTGATCCGCGACGTCCCCAGCGGGCAGTACCTCGACGTCGACAAACTGCACTACGTCGACTTCGAGACGCCAGCGGATTTCGCAGGGGCCGGGTATTCGGTGAAGGGCCCCTCGATCATTCCGCGTCCGCTGCAAGGGCAGTTGCCAGTAGTTGCGCGGACTGGCTTGCTTCCTTCGGACGTCGATGTGGTGCTGGTGTCCGCTCCGACGGCTTCACTTCTTGCCGCGGAGGTTGCAGAGGTGCGTGCCCGGACCGCTGTTGGGGGCGGCCCGACTCTTGCGGGCGGCCCGGCGGTAGTCGCAGAGCTCGACGTCGTCCTCGACTCGCGCGGGCAAAGCGCCTCCGCGCGGCTCGCCGAACTGGACGCGTTTACTCCGTGGTCCAGTTCCCGGGCGCGTTTCGTCGGCACGGCAGCGGAATTGGTGGACTTCCTTGCCGAGTTGCTTGCGGTGGCCGACGGCGTAAGGCTGCATCCGGCTGTGCTGGATGTGGAACTCGAGGAGTTGGGGCAGCTGGTGCTCCCCGAGCTTCGTCGCCGCAGGGCGCTCCAGCCTGTTGCCCAGGGCGGCACGTTCCGGGAATTGCTGGGTCTTGAACGGCCGCTGAGCCGGTACGCGAGCCTTGGCTCGGAAATCTGAGGAGAGAACATGACACAGCACAACCGTGCTAAATTCCAGCCGAGCGGGAAGATCCAGTTCGGAATCTTCTTCCAGGGCGTCAATTCCGGCACCATCTGGAAGGCGCCCGAATCCGGTTCGCAGACCGACTTCGAATCGTTCCGGAGGATCGCGCAGACCGCCGAGCGCGGGCTGTTCGCGGCGTTCTTCCTGGGTGAGGGCCTGCGCTTGCGGGAACACCTCGGCCGGCCGCACGCCCTTGACGTCGCGGGCAGGCCCGACGCGCAGACCATGCTCGCGGCGTTGGCTTCGGTGACGTCGAATATCGGACTCGTGGCCACTCAAAACACCACCTACAACGATCCCGCCGACCTTGCGCACCGGCTTGCTTCGCTCGACTTGCTCTCCGGTGGGCGCGCGGCCTGGAACGTCGTGACCACAGACAATGCGTGGACCGGGGCAAACTTCCGGCGGGGCGGCTACCTGGACCACGCCGATCGCTACGTTCACGCCGAGGCCTTCGTGGAGACCGCCAAGAGGATCTGGGATTCGTGGGAGAACGGAGCGGTCGCCTCGTCAGTTTCCGCGGAGTCCTGGGCGGTGCCGTCGCATGCACGGCCCGTGCACCATTCCGGGCGGCACTATACGGTGGACGTCACGCCGCGGTTGCCGCGCAGCGCCCAGTACAGGCCCGTGCTGTTCCAAGCCGGCGATTCCCCGGAAGGCCGCGACTTCGCCGCCCGCCAAGCGGATGTCATCTTCTCGGCGCACCCGAAGTTCGACGACGCCGTGGAGTTCCGCGCTGATATCGTCTCGCGTTCCTTGGCAGCCGGACGGGGCGCCAACGACGTCCAGATCATGCCGGCGAGCGAGTTCATCCTCGCCGCGACTGACGAGGAAGCCCGCGAGAAGAAGGAGTGGGTCCGCAGCCTGCAGATCGGGCCGCAGCAGGCAGTTGCGTATCTCGAACAGTTCTGGGGCCGCGAGCTGTCCGCCTACGATCCCGATGGTCCGCTGCCGGACATCGATCCGGTGGTGGAAGAGACCTCCGAGACGCGTGGCAGTGGTTTCCACGGGGCCAAGGCCCGGCAGCTCGCCGAGCAGTGGCGCGCCGAAGCCAAGGGGAAGAACCTGTCCATCCGGCAGTTCGTGAGCTCCAGGACTTCCAGGGTGGACGCGACGTTCACGGGATCCTACACAGCCGTGGCCGATACCTTGGCCGAATACGCCCGCGTGGGTGCCGTGGACGGTTTCAACATCTCGCCCTGGCTCATCCCCACGGGCCTGGACGACATCGTGAACCATCTCGTGCCCGAGCTGCAGGAACGCGGCGTGTACCCCACGGCATACGTCGGCTCGACCCTCCGCGAGAACCTGGGGCTGGCGACGCCGGTGCGATCGGAGTCGTTGGAGTCGGTACCTGCCCGGGGCGGGCGGTGAGGGAGCGCGCGGACGCGACGGCCGCCGTCGTCGGTTTGCAGACCGACGACGGCGGTTCCCGCGACCCAGACGCGGAGCTGGTGCGGCTCCAACTGACAGTGTGGGAACAGTGGCTTTAGGCGAGTGGCTCCGTGCGCTCGCGCAGGCCCCCTTCGCCGTCGAGCTCGGCCACTGTGTCGATATTCAGGCGCCTGAGAAAACCGAGGTCGTGGCTCACGATAAGCAGTGAGCCACGGTAGGCGTCCAGGGCTTCGGCGAGCTGTTTGACGCTTGCAAAGTCGAGGTTGTTTGTCGGCTCGTCGAGGATCAGCAGCTGGGCGGGCGGCTCCGCTAGTAGCAGCTTCGCGAGGCTGACCCGGAACCGTTCTCCTCCCGACAGGCTGGAGACCGGGCGATCAACCGTGGATCCCCGGAGTAGGAGGCGTGCGAGTTGATTGCGGATGTCCCCGGGCGCCGACGCCGGTGCTGCCTCCCGCACGTTGTCCAGTGCCGAAAGGGAATCGTCCAGGCCGTCGAGCCGTTGCGGGAGGTATCCCACCCGGTCTGTCAGCAGCCTTCCGCTGATCCGGCCCGAAGATTCTGCGGGGCGCCCCTCGACGAGGTGCTTGAGGAGTGTCGACTTACCGGAGCCGTTGGGTCCCACCAAGGCCACGCGCTCGGGGCCCTGGATGACAATCGTCCGGGAGCCGTCGCCTAGCTCGGCGATCCGGCGGCTCCGCGGCACATCGGGATCGGGGAGAGTGAGGTGGATGTGCTCGACCTCCCTGACCCTCGCGTCGGCGGCGTCGACGGCGGCCTGGGCTGACAGCACTTTGTCGTCGAGGATCGAGCGCATCGAGCCAGCCGATGCCTGCGCCTTGCTCGCACGGTTGCCGGCCAGGATCTTCGGGATACCGCCACTGGCCTGGGTCTTCTTCGCTGTGCGCTCGCGGCGGGCAAGCTTCGTTTCGGCTTCGACGCGTTGCTTCTTCTCCACCTTCAGCGCCTGCTGGGCGCTGCGGGCCGCCTGGACCGCGGAGGCTTGCTCCTGCTCGCGATGTCCGGTGAAAAGACTGTACGGGCCACCAAACACGTCAAGCTTGCCGGAGTGAAGCTCAGCTGTGGAGTCCATGTGCTCAAGCAACTCGAGGTCGTGGCTGACCACTACGAGGGTGCCCGGCCAACTGTCGACAAAGTCGGCAAGTTTGGCCCGGGTGCGCCGATCGAGGTTGTTGCTCGGCTCGTCGAGAAGCGTAACCGGGGTTCGGCGGATGCGCAGTCCGGTCAGTGCGATGAGCATCGCCTCGCCGCCCGAGACCTCGCCGACCCGTCGGTTGAGATCGTCCGCGGAGAAGCCGATTTCGTGTAGGGCCTCGTCTGTCCGGGACTCAATATCCCAATCGTCGCCGACTGCGTCGAAATGGCGCTCGTCAACGTCGCCGGCCTCAATGGCATGGAGCGCCTTGAGTGTGCCGTCGATGCCGAGCAGCACGGCGACCGTCGTGTGGTGCCCGAGGGTCAACGTCTGCGGGAGGTAGCCGACGTCACCGACGGTTTCGACGCGCCCCAGGGTCGGCTTCAGCTTGCCGGCAATCAAACGGAGCAGGGTCGATTTTCCTGCACCATTGCGACCGACTAGTCCGGTCCGGCCGGTAGTCATGGTTCCATTGAGCCGGTGAAGAGCGGGGCTGCCGTCAGGCCACTCGAATGACAGGTCGTGCAATGTGATGGCTGATTGTGCTGACATGAGACACAGTCCTTTGGTTCTTGCCCATCAGGGGGCGCAGTCATGGGTCAACGTGCTCTCTCCGGGGCGCAAAAACGCGCGCTACTTCGGAGGGCACTGCACCTGACATACGGACCTATCAGATCGGACGCAGGGAATAGCGCCTGCGGACAACTGAAAGCGAGATTTCTCACCGGGTGCGCATGAGCGCAAACAACCGGGCGGCCACCGAACGTCAGGTGGCTAGGCTCTGTCGACCTCAATCTCCATAGCCAAAACCATAACCGCAAACTTCTTGAGCGGCCAATTGGGGATGAACGCCGGCATTCATCACTTTGGTTCACAGGGAGGCCCTAAACGGTGAGCATCGCGGGCGGTGTTCACTGGGACACCTTCGGGGCCGAGAAGCCTTAGTTCGTCCTCGAATGTTCAGCGCTGCATGTTGCCCTGAAATGTAGCGTTTGGGGCGCCCTTCACCGGGCACTTACGGGCGGATCGAACTAGCGAATCTCGGTCCTCTATCCTTGGTCATGGACCCTCGTATGGCTGACTAGACGGGGAAGGTCCGGCGGATGCCTCGCGCTACCGGGTTCGGTCGATCAGGAGGGAGCAAGATGAAGCTTGTACGAAGCCGAACCATCATTCGTCCTAACAGGAGCTCACGGCCACCTGCAAAACTACGTGTGCCTAACGATGACCCTCGCCGAACTCGGCACTGCAACTGCCGAGTGGGAAGCAGAGATACGGGCATATCCGGTGCGCTAGCCGCAACTCTTTGTGGCCATTCGCCGGCATGACCCCAGGATGCACCCGACACAGGCAGTCCTCGCGGCCACGTGATTACGCTGTGAACGAAAGACTGATCCTGGATCTTCAATTTGTCGCGGAGCACCTCGAACGCGGTGCCGGCCTCGCCGAAACCCGCCTCAACAACAGAGAGGCTGGCACCAAACTAGCTGGCCTAAAACCACTCATAACCCACTTGGCTGTCGCCGATCAATGCCGGGAGCTCGACGACGTCACGATCGACCTGACCGAGCAAGTCGATAACACTGTCATGGACGTTGACGTCAATGAGCTTCTCGGCTCCGCAGTGGAGCACGGGCTGGATCGACTGGCGGGCCCCAACCACTGACGCCCCTGTTCCGCCCGAGGGCCTTAGCTCTGATTCGAAATCACCGTGCAGTCCCGGTGTCAGTGGGAGAAGTTTGCTGAGATTTCGGCGAGGGTGCGCCCCTTCGTCTCAGGCGCGAGCCATTGCGAGAGGACTGCGCCGAGTAATGCGACGGCGGCGGCTACGATCATGCTTGGGCCCAGGCCGATGTTGCTGATCGCCCATGGCAGGGCGAAGGTGCCGAGTGCGGCTCCGATGCGGCTGAAGGCCGCGGCGAAGCCCATGCCGATGCCGCGCAGGTGGCCGGGGAATACCTCGGCCGGATAGACCTGGGTCATCGTGGTGTAGCCGGCATTGAAGAAGGAGAAGGCGAGAAACAGTACGAGCACGAGGATCGCTGGTGCGTTCGCCCAGACTCCGATGATCAGCAGGATGCCTGCGCAGAGCCACTGCCCGGGCACGGTGAGGATCCGGCGGCCGAGCTTGTCAATCAGAAGTACGGTGGTGACAACACCCGCGGCCGCAAGTGCGGACAGGCCGACTCCACCGGTCCAGCCGCCGAAGCCGAATTGGTTGAGCACGTCGTCGGCGAAGGTCGCGATCGCGAAGTACGGAGTGACCGCGCAGAACCAAAAACCTGAGGTGAAGAGGGTGGTGCGCCAGTACTGCCTCGAGAACAGCATTCCGAAGGAGGAGCCCTTGATTTTGGTCCTATTCTGCGCGGCTTGGGCCTCCTGGATCATCCTCAGATCGATCTCTTCGGTGATGCTGTTGTGCATCTGGGGCGATTCGACGTATCTGCGTGCGATCGCGAGTGCTTCCTCACGCCGTCCCTTCGTAATGAGCCAGCTCGGCGATTCGGGGAGGCCCAAGCGGGCGAGGAACAGGACGAATGCGAGTATCGTGCTCGTGCCGATTACGAGGCGCCATGGGGTGCCGGCGTCGTGCAGGAGCGTGCCGATGATGAATGCCATCATGAAACCGACGTACCAGGCGATCAGAGTCAGCCCGAGCAATCGCCCGCGGAGCTTTGGAGGGGAGAACTCTGATAGCAATGGCCCACCGATTGAGTACTCGCCGCCGATCGCGACACCCATGAAGAACCGGATGATGGCCAGCTGGATCACAGCCCCTTCTCCGGAGGTTACGAAGAACTGAGCCGCTGAGGCGACCAGGAACAGGCCCATGTCCACGAGGAACATGGGCTTGCGTCCGAACTTGTCAGTAGCCCAGCCGGCCAGCGGGGAGCCGACGAAGATTCCAACCAGCGGGCCTGCAGCAATCATGCCCAGAGATAGTGCGTCGAGCTGGAGATCTGACCGCATGAGTCCGCTGACGGGGCCGATGATTCCGAGGATGTAACCATCCAGGAACATCCCGCCGATGAAGACACCGACAAGCCGCACCATGAAGCGGCGTTTGAACTTGGAGCTGGTCTCTCTTGATATGGAGGTGTCGACGGAGGCCGTCGTCCCGGTCGGATAGATCATTGAGATTTGTTCCCTTCTGACTTCAGCGCAAACCGCTGACGCCGTTTCCTAGACGCACGGACAGCCGCAGCCCTTAGCGACCAGTGGACGATGCCGACTGGTTTGACGCCAGCCGATATGGCCGCGCAGGACTCGCGAGATGATTTCGGCGTCGTCATGTATCACTGCTGCATAATGTGACATATAACTCATATATCAGAGAACTCTAAGGGTGCGATCCTCACCCGGTCAAGAGTTTGATGTGTTAATTGCTTGTATCCGTCGACTCACGGGGGTCCATCTGAACCGGCGCAGGTTCCATGCCGCAGTCATACGAGTTGCGGAGGCGCGTAGTGGACCGCCTCGAATTCGGTCGGCGTGGCCATTTGCGATGGCTGCCGTGGAACCTGCGGATCTTTAGGCCCCAGAACCATGACATCAAACGTCCCTGACCACGACTCGTAGTGCCCGGTGCAGGATCGACTAACGGGCACCAAAGTGACATCTATCCGACGAATCACACCACTCGCCGTGGCATTGAGTTGTTCGTACCCTCGTGCGGCAAAATGGCAGGATGCCTCTTGCCAATCTGCTCGCCAGCCTTAGGACACTTCCTGAATCGGGATCGCGAGACGCGTATCTGCGGTTCCTGGAGGTAGCGGGGGACGCCGCGTTGCGTCGAAATGGTGGACCCGAGCATGTCACGGGGTCCTGCTTCGTGTTTTCGCCCGAATTCGATCGTGTTCTCCTGTGTTTCCATCGCAAGGGGCAGTTCTGGGTGCAGTTCGGCGGTCACGTCGAGTCCAAGGACGCATCGGTGGCGGAAGCTGCACAGAGGGAAGCCCGCGAGGAGTCCGGAATTGACGACCTTGTCCTGCTTTCTCCCGCGATCGTGGATCTTGACCGACACGATCTGCATGGGGGATTCTCATGTACTACCCATTGGGATGTGGGGTTCGCCGCGGCCGCAGACCCGGATGCGGAGATCGCCGTGAGTGATGAAAGCGAGGACGTCCGCTGGTTCCCGATCAATGAATTGCCAGTTCAAGTGCCGGCAGGCTTCTGCGCGCGCTTGGAACGCGCCCGGCGCACCGCGATGGCACTGAGTGGGACGCCGATCGGTTAACAGTGCACAACAGGCTCTCCGTGGAAGCGGCCATCCATGATGTGTCCATTGCGCACATCGCAGAAGAGGGACTCCTGACCTGGTTCCATTCGGAATGGCTCATGAATCCGCGCCCGTTAGCAGCCGATGTGTGGGTGTTCTCGCCGGACTTCCAACGGATACTCGTTGTTGAGCATCGCTGGCGCGGCCTCGTACCTCCTGGCGGACGAGTGGAACCGGGCGAGACGCCGCGCGAGGGCGCAGCTCGCGAGCTTGCGGAAGAGACCGGCGTCGAACTCCCTATTGCCGACCGCCCGGCTTTCGCTGCTGCTCGTTCCTACCGGTCGGACTGGTCAGCGACACTGAACTTGTCCTACTGGACGATCGCCGATCCCGCGACGGCGCTCCTGCCGGAGGATGGCCAGCCCGCGCGGTGGGTCGATGTTCGCTCGGACTGGCGAACGTTCCACAAACCGGATGCGGCTGTGATTGCCCGGTTTGCAGAACAACAGAGCAGGTAGTGGCGGCTGCGGCTTGCCGCCGTGTGGAAGGAGGCATTGGCATTGCTTCGCAGTCCACTCGGCGGACAATCCACAGATGTGGACTCAGGCGTGCGGATGGCACCTGCGCCCGATCCTGACAGTTCGCAAACCACACCATTCGTTACCAATCAGCCCGCGACCATGAAAACGTCCACCGGATCCGCGGTCTCCAGGACAAAGCCGTGGCGTTCGTAGAGGCGCCGGGCCGGACTGCCCTGGAGCACGTTGAGCCGGAACGGCCGGTGGTCCTTGGACTCGCCCATGACCCGCTGGAGCACGCCGGCCCCGAGTCCTTGTCCCTGGAACTCCGGAGCGAGGTAGAAGTGTTCGATCCACAGCGCATCGGGTTCCGGGCGGACAGCGATGGCACCGGCAGCGTGCCCTTCCACGCCAATGACTAAGGTGTGTTCCGGCTGGAATGCATTCAAGAAGCGCTCCCGCACCCGGACAGGATCCCAACGGCCAAGCCGTTCCAAATCCGGACGCATGACGACGGCGCGCAGTTCAGCGATCCAATCGGCATCGGTGGGCACGGCGGGACGGAGTGAGAATTCGGCAGGCACTGGACTATTCAACCCCAACCTCAACCCCAATCGGCGCCGCCGAATCAACCAGTAAGAACCCGCACCGGGTTCCCCCGCACCCACGCGCGGACGTCCTCGAAGGCCTCGCCGTAAAAGCGGGCGTAGCTTTGCGACGTGACGTAACCCAAATGCGGTGTCAGCACGGTTCGCGGCGCAGTGAGGAGCGGGTGGTCCACCGGGAGGGGCTCGACGTCGTACACGTCCAGGGCCGCGCCGCCGAGCCAGCCCTCGTTGAGCCCGCGGAGGAGCGCGGCCTCGTCCACGATCGGCCCGCGGGCCGTGTTCACCAGGACGCCTTTGGGGCCGAGGAGCCGCAGTTCGTCCTGCCCGACGAGAGCCCGGGACCGTTCCGATAACCGCACGTGGACGCTAACGACGTCGGCCTCCCGGAACAGGGCTTCCTTGCCCACCTTCCTGGCGCCGGCCGCGGCGGCAGTCTCTTCCGTGAGATTGGGGCTCCAAGCAATGACGTCCATGCCGAACGCCTTGCCGTAGCCGGCGATTTTGCTCCCGATCTTTCCGAGTCCCAGCACCCCTAAGGTCTTCCCTGACAGTTCGAAACCCACCGTGCTCTGCCAACTTCCAGAGCGGAGCTGACGGTCCTCGAGTGGCACCTTTCGTGCGAACGCCAGAAGCAGGGCCCACGTGAGCTCGGGCGCCGCGGTGGGTGAACCGCCTGTCCCGCAGACAGTGATGCCCTGTTCCCCGGCCGCGCGCACGTCGATGGCTGCGTTGGCCATCCCCGTGGTGACCAAGAGCTTCAGCTTCGGCAGTTGCCGGAGGATCCCGGCGTCGAAACTGGTCCGTTCCCGCATGGCCATGATGATGTCGAAGTCGCGGAGGGCATCCACGGCGTCCGCCAAAGGCTCCGTGAAGACGGTGACATCAACGCCGTTGTCGGTGAGCTCAGCCCACGGCGCGTAATCGTAGGCGACGGCTTGGTAGTCGTCGAGGATGGCAAGGCGCCGGCCCATGGAATTCCCTTTCGCGTGTCCGGATCGCGGTTCCGTTTACGTGGAAAGTTACACCCCGAAGCCGTCGCTAGCTCTTCGGCAAGCCCGGCGGGTTCAGTTCCGACTTCTGGATGCCTTCCGCAGTGAGACCCCAGCGGTCCAGGATCTTTCCGTACGTGCCGTCCTTGATGAGCGAGTTCAGTCCTGCCTGGGCTGCCGCCGCGAAGCCGTTGCCCTTCTTGGTAGTCACCGCGATGCTCGCCTTGAGTGGCCACCCGCCGTCAACCAGGCCCACGTTCTTTGTCTTGCCGTCGGTCTGCGATTTGTAGGACGCGGTCGCGTTCGGCCCGAACGTCAGGTCCGCACGGCCCGACTGAAGCGCTAGCGTGGAGGCCGAGTCGTCGTCGTAATACTGGAACTCAACCGGCTTCAAACCGTTCTTCTTGTTCTCGGCGTCCCAGCGCAACAGGATTGCTTCCTGGTTGGTGCCCGAGCCCACAATGATCCGCTTGCCCGCAACGTCCGGAGCCGAGTCCACCTTCGTGATGGGGCTGTCGCGCTTGGCGTAGAAGCCCAGTTTGTCCTCGCGGTAGCTGGCGAAGTCGAATTTGAGCTTGCGCTCTTCCGTCACGGTGACGTTCGAGATGACGGCCTCGTACTTGCCCGATTCCACGCCCAGCGGCCAGTCGGCCCACGCCGTCGGGACGATGTCCGCCTTGAGTCCCAGGGACTCCTTCGGGTGAAACCTGCACCGGAAAGCGGTTCTGCTCGGGAGCCAGGTTGAAGGTTTTGCCAGCGGAAGCGGACGACGACGGCGCTGACGCGGCTGAGGCGCCCGGGTCCGAGCACGCGGCAAGGCCGAGAGCCGTGGTCACGGCGAGTGCCAGTGCGGTGCCTGTTTTGAGGCGTGAAATAGCCATGGAGTCCCCTTCGAAAACGATGGATGGTGTGCGTTGCAGCAACTATCCGGCAGGGCCCAGCACCGGTCAAAGCGCTGTGAAACGGTGGGATACAGGGGTTAACGGAGGTTCATTCGAGGTCCCGAAGGGTCACAAAACAACCACAGTGTAGGCTTCCCACACAACCGCCGACACATGAGGAGATTTTTCGTGAGCAACGAGCAAACCCCGGTCAATCAGGCGCTGGAGGCTTACGCAGCTGCTGTCCACGCGAAGGACGTTGACGCATTCGCGGCGCTCTACGACGACAACGTCCACATCTACGATTCCTGGGGGCAATGGCAATACACGGGAATCGAGGCTTGGCGGTCGATGGCGGGCGAATGGTTCTCTTCGCTCGGCGATGAGCGGGTACGGGTCGAATTCAACGATGTGCAGTCCGTCGCCGGAGAGGACGTGGCTTTCGGGCATGCGGCCGTCACCTTCGCCGGGATCTCGGCTGATGGGGAACGGCTCCGCGCGATGACCAACCGCTTCACCATTTGCCTTGAGAAGAAGGACGACGCCTGGAAGATCTCCCACGAGCACTCGTCCTTGCCCATCGATATGGAGACCGGCAAAGGCATCTTTATGAGCTGAGACGGAACCCACGCAAGCGGGAGAAATAACCCGGGCGCCGCCGTCGTTGTCGCAAGAAGGGCCGGGAAACCGGCCCCTTGAACGAAACCACCTTCGAAAGGCCGGCATCACGTGACTGTTCCCCTCTCCATCCTCGACCTGGCAATCATCGGCAAAGGCCAGACGGCGGCGGAGAGCTTCGCCGGGAGCGTCGCCATGGCGCAACTGGCTGAACGGCTCGGCTACCGCCGGATCTGGTACGCCGAGCACCACAACATGGGTTCGATCGCTTCCTCGGCCACGAGCGTGCTGATCGCCCACATCGCGGCCAACACGAGCACCATCCGGCTTGGTGCCGGCGGCGTCATGCTGCCCAACCACTCGCCCCTCACCATCGCAGAGCAGTTCGGCACCCTTGAGACGCTGAACCCGGGCCGCATCGACCTCGGCCTCGGACGGGCGCCCGGCAGTGACCAGAACACGATGCGTGCACTCCGCCGCGATCCGATGGCCGCGGACACCTTCCCGCAGGACGTCCTGGAATTGCAGGGCTACCTCACAGGACCAACGCGCATCCAGGGCGTCGAAGCCACGCCGGGCAAGGGCACCAACGTGCCGCTCTACATCCTCGGTTCCTCTTTGTTCGGGGCGCATCTCGCCGCGCAGCTCGGCCTGCCTTACGCCTTCGCCTCGCACTTCGCGCCCAACGCTCTTCAGGACGCCGTCGCCGTCTACCGCCGCGAGTTCAAGCCGTCCGAGCAACTGCCGGAGCCCTACGTGATCGTGGGCGTCAACGTGGTGGCCGCAGATTCGGCGGCAGAAGCCCAACGCCTCTTCCTCGAGGTCAAGCGGGACCGGGTCTCCCGTTTCCTTGGCGGCGGACGCGAATTCACCGACGCCGAGGCGGACCTCATCCTCGACTCGCCCCAGGGCCAGCACATCGCGCAGATGGTGAAGTACTCGGCCGTGGGCACACCAGAAGTGGTGCGCGACTATCTCGACGAGTTTGCCCGCCACGCCGATGCCGACGAACTGATCGTTGCCCACCAGAGCACGGGCACGGAGCAGCGCCTGCGATCCGTGGAGCTGGTCGCGGAAGCCGTGGGGTTGGCGCGGGTGTAGCTGCGCCGTCCAAACGTAACCAAGCAAATTCGTTACACCCCGGCAATACGCGGGTCATGGAGGCGAAACTAGCCGGGCGGAAACTGGACGAATCCACCTCGGAAGGATCGTCCCCATGGCAACTCCGCTCAATTTGTCCGTGGCCGATACGGCGCTGCTGACAAAGTCGCTTCCATTGGGCCTCCTGCGGACGACAGTCCAATCCGAGGCCGCCCACGATGGAATCACTCCGGAGTTGCTAGCAGAATTGAGGATGCTGGCCCGCACTCCGGGGCTTCTGGTTGCCTGCAACTACGGTGGAACCCTCTGCGCTGCGGAAGGCGTATCTACTGAGACGCTGCCCTTGGGTAGTGCCGCCGTCGCGCTTCGGGCCCTGGCTGCGCTGCCGAACACGCACACGGCCGTCATCTCCGGGAGGTCGCTGCGGGACCTTGCCGCGGTGTCAAGGCTGCCGGCGGAAGTCCACTTGGTAGGTTCGCACGGCGCCGAGTTCGACATGACCTACGCGTACAGCGTCTCGATGGCCACAGAAGCCGTCCTTCAACAGGCAGCCACCGCCCTCAACGAATCGATCGGTTTTGAAAAGGGGATCAGCATCGAGCGCAAGCCCGTGGCCGTAGCCATCCACACTAGGCCGGCCACTCCTGCCGTCGTGGCACGGGTGACCCGCGAGGCGCACCAGATCGCCCGTGAATTGGGCCTGTTTTTCATTGTGGACGGATCCGTTCTGGACCTGTCCATCGTGGAGCCCTCCAAAGACGCCGCGCTGGAGCATCTGCGTACACAGTTGGGGGCCAGCGCGGCCCTGTTTGCCGGCGACGCGGACAGCGATGAACTCGCGATCGCCACCCTGCGGGGCCCGGATCTTGGCCTGCACGTTGGTGATGGGGAAACCAAGGCACGCCACCGCTTGCCGGACCCGGAGTCGTTCGCCAAAGTGCTCGCCATCCTCTTCGAACTGCGCCGCGCGTGGCTGTTCGGCGAGGACGCGGTGGGGCTGGAGCGGCATTCGATGATCGGCAACGGGACCTCGACGGCGCTCCTCACCCCCGAGGCCAAGATCTGCTGGATGAGCCATCCCCTCCCGGATTCCGGCTCGTTGTTTGCCCACATCCTCGGTGGCGACCCGGCCGGCCATTTCACCGTGGAACCGGTCAAGACGTCGAAGGTGCTCGGCCAGCGCTACGTGGACAACACCATGATCGTGGAGACGCGCTGGGCGGACGTCACGGTCACCGACTATCTTGAGCCGGCACCGGACGGCATCACCAGCCTGGTACGTGTCCTGTCCGGAACCGGCAGCGCGCGGATTGTTTTCGCACCGCGGCCGGACTACGCCAACGCCCCCTTCAACATGGAAATCCGCGGCGAAGAGTTGCACGTCGTCGGCACCTCGGATCCCATCATTCTCTTCGCCCCCGGAGTGTCCTTCACAGTCACGAGCGACGGAAAGCACGGCACCGCCACCGCGGAAGTCAGCCTCGCGTACGGTCCCGTCGTCATGAACCTGAGGTGCGGAGACACGGAGCCGACGTCGCCGGACCCCGCCGGGGAGCTCGCCCGGCGGGCCGCCGTCGCGCACCAATCCCGGAAGTGGGTCCGTGGGCTGGAACTGCCCGACATGAAACCGTCGTTGGTGCGGCGCTCGGCCCTGGTCCTGAAAGCCCTGGTACACGAGCCGACCGGGGCTGTCCTCGCGGCGCCAACCACGTCGCTGCCGGAAGGGATCGGCGGCACCCGCAACTGGGACTACCGCTACTGCTGGCTCCGCGACGGCTCAATGACGGTTAATGCGCTGGTGGACCTGGGTTCCACCGAGGAGGCAGACGGGTTCCTCCGTTGGCTCGGCCGCATTCTCGAGAACGCGCCCGGTCCGGAATGGCTGCACCCCCTGTACTCCGTGACCGGCTCCCCACTGTCTACGGAGGCCATTATCGAGAGCTTGCCCGGTTATGCCGGCTCGCGGCCCGTGCGGATCGGGAACGCAGCCGACCACCAGGTCCAGCTGGACGTTTTCGGGCCGATCGCCGAACTCATCCAGACCCTCAGTAGACGCCGCGGCACCTTGCCGGACGAGCACTGGAAACTCATGGAGCAGATGGCATCCGCCGTCCTGGCCCGCTGGCACGAACCGGACCATGGCATCTGGGAAGCCCGGCGCGCGCCTCGGCACCACATTTACACCAAGGTGATGTGCTGGGTGACCCTGGACCGGGCCATGCAGACAGCGGTCCGGTTCCGGCGCCCCATCGGGACCGAGTGGGAGGAAACGGCCAACCACATCCGCGCGGAAGTCCTCCGCGAGGGCTGGGATGATTCCGCGAGCTCCTACACCGTGGCCTACGACAGCCCGGACCTGGACGCGGCGGTGCTGCACATCGGACTCTCGGGCCTGCTGGACGTCCGCGACCAGCGCTTCCTGGACACCGTCACCGCCGTCGAGCGGGAACTGCGGGTGGGTCCCACCGTGTTCCGGTACAGGTACGACGACGGCCTGCCGGGCTTGGAGGGCGGGTTCCACATCTGCACAACCTGGCTGATCGAGTCGTACCTGGCCGTCGGTCGACTGGACGATGCGCTTGAGCTGTTCAACCAGCTCGTGGCCCTCTTCGGCCCGACCGGTCTGCTTCCCGAGGAATTCGACCCGGGCACCGAGACCCACTTGGGGAACCACCCGCAGGCGTATTCGCATTTGGGCTTCATCCGCTGTGCGCAGCTCCTGGACAGGTACCTCGACTCGGTGGACGAAGAGTAGGTGCCCACCCAACTAGCTCGCACTTAATGTCGTTTTCGGCGCCCAAAACGACAACAAATGCGGGCCAGTTGGGCTAGGTAAGCAGCAGGGCCACGGCGATCATCGCCGGGACGGCCACCACCGTGGTGATGAGGACCGTATCCTTGGCCACGGTGATTCCCGTGTTGTAGCGGCTCGCAGCCACAAATACGTTCTGCGCAGTGGGCAGGGCCGCCGTGACAACCACTGCGAACAATGCATGCGCCTCCAGGCCCAGTGCGAAGCGGGCGAACAGGTACGCCATCGTGGGGTGGACTAAAAGCTTGAATCCGCTGGCCAGGAGCGCGTCCGTCCGGCGTTCCGTGTCCTTTTGGAGGGGCCGGGAGCCGTTCAGGCTCATCCCGAACGCCATCAGCATCGCGGGAATGGCGGCTCCGCCGATCAAATGGATCGGGTCCATGATGAGCGAGGGCACTTGCCAGCCCGTTCCAGCCACCACCAAACCGAGGGCCGATCCCACGATCATCGGGTTCCGCACGATCATCAAGACGAAGCGCAGGGGAGTGGTGCGGTGGGCGCTGGTGCTCGCGTCGAGCGCCATCAGGTACATGGGCGTGAAAAACGCGAGCTGGAAGATCAACAGCGGTGCCACATAGCTGGCGTCGCCCAGGACGAACACCGCGATAGGGATGCCGAGGTTCGCTGAGTTGGCCAAGGAAGCGCTCATGGATGACATGAGCGATTCGGGCAGGGAGCGCTTGAGCCAGAACTTCACGATGACGAAGAACAAACTGCCTGTGGCGACGGCGCCCACCGCCGTGACAAGGAGCGGGGCGGCAAAGATGTCGTGGAGACGGGCCTTGCCCAGGGTTTCAAAGAGGAGCGCAGGGCTCGCGACGAAGAAGGTCAGGCCGCTGAGGACCGAACGCGCATTGTCCCCCAGGATCCCGCGCTTGCCGACGAACATGCCCACCAGAATGATGGCCCACACCACGAAGAACCCGGAAAGGACGCCCAGCACTACGGCATCCGGAGGGGGACGGGCGCGGAGCGGCGTGGGTTCACAGTCCCAGCCTAAATCAGCTTTATTCGCCTGGAAGGTTCGACGGCGACATGTTCCGCCATGTGGACCGCGAAGAAGGGGTGTCCGCCGGGGACCGGGAGTCTAGTTCAGCTGTGCGTTGTTGAGGGCATGGGGCGGGCGCATGATGCCCGGAGTAATGCCTTCGGCGGGATCGCTGCCGAGCTGGACGATTTTGTTGGCCCTGTCCAAATGGACAACCTTGGGCTGGTAGGCCTTGGCCTCTTCGGTGGTCATCTCGGCATAGGTGATGAGGATGACGACGTCACCCACGTGCACGAGGTGCGCTGCGGCACCGTTGATGCCAATGACGCCCGAGCCGCGTTCGCCGGCAATGGTGTACGTTTCCAGGCGCGCGCCATTGGTCACGTCAACAATGGAGACGAGCTCGCCGGGGAGAATATCCGCGGCATCCAGCAGATCCAGGTCGACCGTCACTGAACCTACATAGTGCAGATCGGCATGGGTCACCGTTGCACGGTGGATCTTGGACTTAAACATTGTGCGGTTCATAACGTGACAAGCTTAGCGCGTGGCCGCTCGATCGCCTGGTGATACCTGACACAGGCTAGGCCTTGGCCGTGGCCTTTCTTGCCTGCCGCCTCTTCAGGGCGCCGTAGCCAGCGAGAAGCTTCGGGACAACCACGTAGACGGCGGTAGGAACCACAACGAGGGTCAGGACGAGGGCGCGCAGCGCGGGGTGCCAGGACTCGGTGAGCGGAGCGAGGATCGTCATGCCGATCGCGACGAGGGGGAAGATGGCCAGCCACGTGATGGCGGCACGCATGTGTACTGAAGGCGTGTGTACTGAAGGCAGATGCGCAGAGTGCGGAGCGGGCGCGGGAGCCGGCGCAACCGCGGCGCTATCCGCGGGTGCGGAAACGGGGATTTGGGTGCTCATGACATTCTCCAACTAATTGGTTGCTTTCGGCGTGAGTTCAGACTAGACCTCGCCCTCAAAAACTGCAACTACTTGGTTGGAATCTGTTAAGGTGGACACATGGCATGGGATACCGAGCGGACCAAGCGACTCCTCCTTGAGGCAGCCACTGCCGAGTTTTGCCAATTCGGACTCGCCGGCGCCAGGGTGGACCGCATCGCGGCTGCGGCCGGAGTCAACAAGGAACGCATCTATCAGTACTTCGGCAATAAAGATCTTCTCTTCGATGCCGTGATCGCGTCCCAGCTCAGCAAGGTGGTGGACGAAGTCCGCGTCGAAGGCGCTGGTCCCGAAGCCTTGGCCGATTACGCCGGACGCCTGTTCGACCATCACCACCAAGATGCCACCCTTCCGAGGCTGCTGTTTTGGGAGGGTTTGGAGCGGGGCGAATATGTGGTCAACCGTCCGGGCCGGGCCGCGAACTGCAGAAACAAAGTTGACGGTGTCATCCGAGCCATCCCCGGGACGTCCAGAGAAGATGCGGCCGATCTGATGCTCACCATCATTGCGTTGTGTGACGCCTGGCCGGTACTGCCCGAGCTGGATGGCCTCATGGCCGGCAGCAAGGGGTCAAGCAGGGCGGAGCGGCGCCGGAAGGCGATCGTCCGGACCGTCCTCCTCGCCGCACAGTCGCTGGCTACGCCTGCTTGTTGAGCGTTCTGCCGATGATCGCCTGTGTCAGCGCATCCACTACCTCGGCGTTCGCCAAAGGGTTGCGGATCAAGGTGAAGTCGACGTCACCCACGGGCGGGAGGTCGAAGCGTTTGGTGATCACCGTGAGGTCCTCGGGAACCAGCGAGGACGGCATGACTGCGACGCCGATGCCTGCGCGCACCGCTGCCAAGACGCCCGCGATCTGCTTGGTCGAGCAGGTGACCCGCCACGTCCGGCCCATGGCCTCCAGCGCGTCGATGGCAAGTTTCCGGCTGACGCTCGGGGCCGGATAGCAGATCAGCGGCACAGGGCTGGCGGGGTCCAGCACCGTCTGTTCGACGCCCACCCAGGCAAACTTGTCGTGCCGGACGACCGTGCCGTCCTTCGCCTCGCCCACCCACTTCACGAATACGAGATCCAACTGCCCCGCATTGACGCGTTTGTAGAGCTGGTCACTCTGGCTGACCGTGAGTTCCAGGTTGATCTGGGGGTACAACTGCCGGAACTCGCGCAGGATCCGAGGCAAACCTGTGATGGCGAGATCGTCGGCGGTTCCGAACCGGAGGCGACCTCGCATCGCGGAGCCGGAAAAGTACCTCGCCGCGGAATCGTGCGCGGAGAGGATATTGCGGGCAAAGCCTGCCATGGCGTCGCCATTGTCCGTGAGCCGGACATCCCGGGTATCGCGGGCTACAAGTGCCCGTTTGGCCGCCGTCTCCAGCTTTCTCACGTGCTGGCTGACCGTGGGCTGCGCCAAGCCGAGGCGCTCGGCGGCCTTCGTGAAACTCAAAGTCTCGGCCACGGCCAGGAAGGACCGCAGCTGCACGGGTTCGAACACGGGACTCCTTGAATAGCTACGTTCACCGCCGCTCCCGCCGGTGTATTGCACTTCGCAATGCTAGTTATACGGCCAATTCACTTCCATAATCACCGCGGCCAACCCTAGCGTTAAAGGCATCCCAGCGAAACGTCTATCCAAGGACTACTTTTGGCACCCCCACCGCCCTCAGCGGCAAACGTCAGCCAACCCATCATCGATTCACTCGCCGCAAGCAGCCGAATTTCACACGCTGCCGAACCGGACACGGTCACCCAGCCAATCGCCGTCGTCAGCGAACGGTTACCCTGGCGGCACACCTTCATTTCCCTCAAAGTACCCAACTTCCGGATTTTCGCCGTGGGCCACTTCGTGGCTGTCATCGCACTCTGGATGCAGAGAATTGCCCAGGACTGGTTGGTACTCCAGCTCTCCGGATCCGTCACCGCCGTCGGAATAACCGTGGCATTGCAGTTCATGCCGTCGCTGTTCCTGGGCCCCTGGGGCGGCATGATGGCGGACCGCTTCCCCAAGCGACGCATCCTCATCGTGTGCCAAAGCGTCGCGGCCTCCCTGGCCGCCATCCTTGCCGTGTTGGCGTTGAGCCACCGCATCGAGGTCTGGCACGTCTACGTGATCGCGTTTGTCCTGGGCCTTGTGACGGTCCTCGACCAGCCGGCCCGGCAGGTCTTCGTCAATGAACTCGTGGGACCGAAGTACCTGCGCAACGCCATCAGCGTCAACTCCACCACGTTCCAGCTGGGCGGCCTGATTGGTCCCGCCCTGGCTGGTGTGTTGCTGACCGCGGTCGGCGCGGGCTGGGCTTTCGCGGCGAACGCGGTGGCCTGCTGCTCCACCGTGACCATGCTCCTGATGCTGCGCAAGAACGAACTCTATGTCAGCACGCCCGTGCCAAAACGCAAGGGAATGCTGCAGGAAGGCCTGCGATACGCCCTCAGCAAGCCCACCATCTATTGGCCGTGGCTCATGGCCGGCTTTGTAGCGGTCTTCGCGATGAGCCTGCCTGTGCTCCTCGCCGCCTTCGCGGACCACATCTACCATGCGGGTGCCGGCGGCTACGGCTTGCTCAACGCCATGGTTGCCCTTGGCGCGCTGGCCGGAGCAATCACTTCGGCCCGCCGCCGCCAATTGCGCCTACGCTCGGTGGTGCTGTGCGCCGGGATGTACGGCTTGATGCTGTGCCTGGCGGCGTTGGCTCCGTCCATGGTGTGGCTCTCCGCTGCCATGGTTCTCTCCGGATTCTGGTGCCTCATGTTCCTGACCGCCGCCAACCAGCTGGTCCAGGTGAGCGCCAACATGAGCATCCGCGGCCGCGTCATGAGCCTCTACATCATGGTGCTCATCGGCGGCCAAGCCATCGGTGGACCCATGCTGGGCTGGCTTGCCGAGCACCTGAACCCGCACGCGGCTCTCTTGGTGTCAGGCGGGGTGCCGGCGCTCGCGGCAGCGACAGTCGCCGTCGTGCTCGCCCGGAAGTCTGAATTGCGGCTCAAAGTGAACGTGCGGGATCGACGCCGGATGGTGCGGATCGTCCCGCAGTCGACGTAGCGGAGTAACGCCTGAACGTGGTTGAGCCGGGCACCCACAAGGCGCCCGGCTCAGCCGCATTATTAGGCTGCGAGGCGGTTACGCCGCAAGGTGCGGATAGTCCGCTGTGCGCCCTTGGAACTGCAGCACGTCCGGGTTGCGGATGACACCGTCCCGGATCTCGATGGCCCGGGAGATCGTTTCGCTGGCGTCCCAGGCCTCGGGGCCCGAAATGACCGTCCCAAGGAACGGCAGGAGCGCTTCGCTGATCTCCCAGCTGGACGAATTCCACAAGTAGGACGGGCTGTGGTCCACGGCGTAGTAGTTGATGTGGTCGCCCACCGTGAACATGGGTTCGGCGAACGTCGTGGTCCGCGCCCAACTGAAGCCCATGCCTTCGTCGCAGGAGACGTCAACAATCAAACTGCCTGGCTGGAACGCATCCAGGTCCTCGGTCCGCAGGTATGTCAGCGGCGAGTTCGGGTCCTGAAGCGTGCAGTTGACCACGATGTCGCTCGCGGCAAGGAACGGCGCGAGTGGCAGGCGGCCACGATCGGTAATGACCTCGCTCAGGAAAGGGGCGTTCTGGTCGTGGTCGAACTGCACTATGCGCACCGAGTGGATGGGGGAACCGACCGCCGCAACGCCGCGGTTTGTCAGCACTTGGACATCGTGGACGCCGTGCGCGTTGAGGGCGGTGACGGCGCCACGCGCTGTGGCTCCGAAGCCAATCACGACGGCGCTCAGCCGCCGCCCGTAGTCACCCGTCGAGCCCGTCAGGGCAAGGGCGTGGATGACGGAACAGTAGCCTGCAAGTTCGTTGTTCTTGTGGAAAACGTGGAGCCCGAAGCCGCCGTCGCTGGCCCAGTGGTTCATCGCCTCGAACGCGATCAGGGTCAGCTTCTTGTCGATGGCCAGCTGGGTGATTGCCCTGTCCTGGACGCAGTGCGGCCAGCCCCAGAGAACCTGGCCGTCGCGGAGGTCAGCAAGGTCTTCCGGCTGCGGTTTGGGCAGGAGAATGACATCCGAATCCGCGATCAGTTCTTCACGGCTTGCCATGCCAGCGACCAGCGGCTCAAGTTGGCTGTCCGAAAAGCCGAAGCGCTCGCCGTAGCCGCGCTCGAGCCGGATGTGCTCCCGGAGTTCCGGAGCAATACGCTCCAGGTGCAGGGGATGGACAGGCAGCCGGCGCTCGTCCGGCTTCCGCGAGGACGACAGGATGCCGAGGGTCATGGCGCCTATATGGCCGCTCACTTTTTGTTGCCGGTTGCCGGCTTGGCCACCGTGGTTGCGGGGGACTCTGACGCCCGCTTATCCGCGCGCTTTTCTTTGATGGATTTGCCGGATTTTTTCGATGCAGCTTGGCGAGGTGATTTGTCAGCCATGATCGCTCCCTTAGAGCAGAGCCGAAATGGCTCCTAGCTTCTGACGATACACCCAGGCGATGGGACGCCTTGTATCCGGGCAAAACTGGAGCGGGCGACGGGAATCGAACCCGCGTATCGAGCTTGGGAAGCTAGCGCTCTACCATTGAGCTACGCCCGCAATACTCCGCAAACCAGCCGGAGCAGATCCCAGCTTAGCGCAGATGGCGCGCTGATCCAGACACAGACTCACCGGTATCACGGTCTCATCAATTTCCCTACGGGGCTCGTAAAGATTCGGTTAAGGCTCGACGTGGGTGTGTTGCGCTGCGCCGTGCCTGACTATTCTGTAGCAGTTAGCTGCTGTGTCATGGGGAACCCGGCTATGTCTATGAGCCGTACGCCGAAAGAGGATTCCGTGGCATTTGCAGAGCATGAAGTACTCATTGGTCGCGATGCCATGACTGTCTATCAATTCCTGGTGGACGGACTCAACAATCCGCTGTGGCGCAGCGGTATCCGCAGTATTTCGCTCCGTTCGGGACACGCCGGCGAAAAAGGCGCCGTTTACCAGCAGACTTTGGCGGGCCCGGGCGGGCGCCCGATCGCGGCTGACTTCCAAATCACTGAAGCCAGGCCAGGCGCCGAAGTGCGTTTCGCCGTCGTCGCCGGTCCTGCGCGGCCCACAGGCGGCTACTACCTCAGCACCGAGGGGCCCAATACCCGCCTGCGCTTCGCCCTGGAGTACCACCCCAAGGGCCTGCAGAAACTCATGAACAGCATGATCCAGAAGACCATGGAAGATGAAGTAGTCCAGGTGGAGCAGCTCAAGTCGGTCATCGAAGAGCAAACCCCGGAGGCCTAGTCTCCACCGCCTCCCTCGCCTCCCTCGCCTCGCTCCGCTCGCCCAGGGAACCCTGCCGGCGTGGGCCCAGTTACTGCGCCAGCTTGAGTCCGCCCAAACCGGTTATCGGAGTGCTCGGCGTCGTGAGGCGTCCGCCAGTCAGGTCCCAATACTCGATCGTTCCATTGCTCAGCAGGCCCGCGATTCCGGTGGTGTTGAGGCCAGTGGCACCCTTGAGCGTGCGCAATCCGGAGTAGTCGGTCCAGGCGGTTCCGACCACTAGATGTGCCTCTGCCATCGGCGCGGTGAGCCCGGAGCCGCGGTAGAGTCGCAGGTTCCCGTTTGCTTCCACCGCCAGCAGGTCCTGAAAGCCGTCGGCGTCGTAGTCCACCATGCTCAGCCGGATCGCGCTGACGCCCGATCCCACTTGGGTCCGTCCGACCAGGGCGGTGAGCCCCAGGTTCCGGTACAGGTAGAGCGCGCCGCTGGAATCAGTGGCGAGGATTTGCGGGAGCCGGTTGTTGCCGCACCATGTGCCCACGGCCATGGTCATCGACTGCCAGCCCGATCCGCCTAACGTCACCGGCGCTTTGAATCCTCCGCTCACCGCTCCGGGGTAGAGCAGTAGCCTGCCGTCCAGCATTTGGACCAAGACGTCGATCACACCGTCGCGGTCCCAATCGGTGGTCATCACTTCTTTCGCCCCGGAGAAACCGGATCCGACCGTCCGGGCGGGACCGAACGTGCCGTTGCCGAGTGCCGGGTAGTCCCTCAAGTTGCCAGAGGGGTCGACGGCGACCAGGTCACCGGAGCTGCGGATGGCCGCGGCGCTGAGGTCCAGCGTGGGCGGCTGGTGCTTCGCGATGGGGTCGCAGACGGTCGGAGGCGGAAGCTGGGGAGGGGCCGTGCCGGCGCCCGGGCTGTTGACTGTGCCGGCGGGGAGCGTCGTATAGCCGAAGAGATTGACCACGCCCCACATCGTGTAGCTATTGGGGGTGGTCAGGTAGTTGCCGTCGGTGAACGTGATACCAACGCCGATCACGTTGAAACGGGGGTCACGCAACAGCGCATCATGGGCGGGTGAGCTTTTCCACCATTCGACAAGCTGGGCGGCATTCCGATCCCAGCGGACCGCGATGATCTCGCCTGCCCCGTTGTTGGGGTTCAAGGCCCTGGGGTCGGTCCAGAAGTTGCTGCGGTGTTCAATCACTTGGCGGCTGGCGATGTTGTTGGACCAGTCCTGCGAAAGAGTGGACACCGTGGGGTTGTACTTCACCGGATTCAAGCCAAGCGACGTCCTGTAGGCATTGATGGCGTTGAATACGGCCAGCACCTGGGCGGAATTATCGTCATTGACCAATGCTTGCGTCGAGACCAGGGGCACAGCTGCGGGGGAGGACTTCGTCGGGGCTGGGGCCGGCTGTGTGGCGTCCCCAGCTGCGGTTCCGGGGAGCGGGTCCGGGCCGGATGCGGGCGGGATGGAGGGCAGCGGGGGCGGGCCGGCCGCTGCCTGGGGTGAGGTGCCGTTGCCGGGCTCGATGACTGGGCTCCCCTGCGCAGGGGAGGTCGCCGCTGGGACGGTTGAGGCGGTGCCCGCGCCAGCCCCGGCTGCTGCAGGGGCGGCTGCTGGTGCTGCGGGGGTGGCTGTTGGTGACCCCGGCGCGGGTGCGGCCTGCGGAAGGCTGGATCCCGACGGCGGTGCGGACGCCGCCGTCGTACTTTCAGCGCCAGCGGTGGTGTTTGAGGTGGAAGGCGCGGCAGCGGCGGCAGTTCCCGCGAGCGAAACCGGAACGGCGAGCGGGCCAGAAGCAGGGGCCATCACCGTGAGAAGGCAGACCACCAGCACGGCAACGGGCACCGCAATTCGTCTCAATGTTTCCCCAGATTCGCGTCGTGCCACCGTTCCCAAACACAACAGCGGTAACGGTAGTCTATGTGGTGCACTATAGTCCCATGCGCCACTCCGGCACCACGGGGTGCGCGATGCATACGGTACTTTTGATCCTGTGCTGATCTCTGACCGCGACATACGTGCCGAAATCGACTCCCGACGTATCGTCCTGGAGCCCTACGACCCCGCAATGGTTCAGCCGTCCTCGGTGGATGTGAGGATTGACCGTTTCTTCCGGCTGTTCGACAACCACAAATACGCACACATCGACCCCTCCGAGGAGCAGCCTGAGCTGACTCGGCTGGTTGAGGTCGAGGGCGACGAGCCTTTCATCCTGCACCCGGGCGAGTTCGTGCTCGGTTCAACATACGAAACAGTGAGCCTCCCGGACGACGTCGCCGCACGACTCGAAGGAAAGTCCTCGCTGGGGCGCCTCGGCTTGTTGACGCACTCCACGGCCGGCTTCATTGATCCCGGGTTCTCGGGCCATGTGACGCTGGAACTCTCCAACGTTGCGACGCTGCCCATCAAGTTGTGGCCCGGCATGAAGATCGGCCAGTTGTGCTTCTTCCGACTCTCGTCGGCCGCTGAACATCCCTATGGTTCCGGCGGTTACGGCAACCGTTACCAAGGCCAGCGCGGCCCCACCGCCAGCCGCAGCCACCTGAATTTCCACCGGACGGCTGTTTAGCACCCGACTGCTTGCCTCGAGAAGTGAGATCTCGCCTCTTTGAAGGCTCGAAAAGGCCGAGATCTCACGCCTCGTGGACCCACCCGGCGCGGGCCAGGGCGCCTCGCACACGGGGTACGACGCCGTCGAACCCGCACGCCTTCACGTGCCGTGCCGTAATGGTCACCGAGGTCCAGCCGATCGCTGCGATGGATTCGTCACGGCGAATGTCCGATTCCTTTTGCTCGGCTGTCAGGTGGTGGCCGCCGTCGTAGTTGACGGCTACTTTGTACCGGGGGAAGGCCAAGTCCGGCCACGCCAACTCCCAGCCGCTTGAATCCTGGACCACAAAGCGCAATTCAGGTTCCGGCAGTCCCTGCCGGCCGACGGCAAGCCGGAGCTTGGTTTCCGGTACGGAGTCTGCGCCAACCCTCGCGAGTTCCAGCGCCAGCCGGGCGTTCCGGCGTCGACGGATCCCTGGGTTTCTCTCCACTTGAGAACGCAAATCCTCCAGGGAACAAAGGGCGGCGCGGTTGTGGCCGAAACTGCGGGACTGACTGCAGATGAAGTGGTCGGCCGCGGCCACGAGATCGTCCAAGGGCAGCAAGGCCGCCAAATCAAGCCACGTTCGGGCAGGACTCGTCACGGGGACTCCGTCAATGGCCTGACGGTCGGCGGCCCCCAACGCTACCCTGCGACCGGCGACCCCCTTGCGAACTGGCCGGTTCCCGCCGTCCCACCGCAGCAAATGCACCAACGGCTCGCGTTCGAGGTCAAAAGGGAGGGGACAACGCCACAGGATTGCCGCCGTCGGGCCGCAACAAACTGTTCCCGGCGAGATGCTGGTCAGTAGGCGTGCGGTGTGGGAAAGTTCCTGGGCGGCGCCCCATGGAACGCGGACTCCGCGGCTGGCGACGCGAAGATCCTTGTTCCAAGCCCGGTTATCCGAAACCCCGGCATCGCGTTGCTCGGAAAGCGTGAACGAGCGGCCCCTGAGGGTTTCAGGAAGAGGTCCAGGACGGCGCATGCACCAATTCTTGGCACAGCGCGGGGGTCCCCAACTGGTTATCCACAGTGGGGAGGACTAGTGATGGCCCGCCTACAGCTCGAGACGTGAGATCTCGACTCTTTGAACGCGCGAAAGAGACGAGATCTCACGCCTCGAACGAGGCAATAGGCTCGGATGCCTTCGGTTTGCGCGGCGACTTGCGGAAGGCCTTGACCGCCGGCTCCACGAAGCGGGCTGCGAGCGGTCCGATGATGGCCATGAGCAACACATACGCGGTGGCGAGGGCAGCAAGTTCGCGCGGGACGACTCCCGAGGCCACGGCCAGGCCCGCAATGACAATGGAGAATTCGCCGCGGGCAATCAGGGCGGCCCCGGCGCGGAAACTACCGGGAATGGCGATCCCGGCCCGCTTTGCCGCCCAGAATCCGGTCAGCACCTTGGTCACGGCTGTCGCGAGAGCAAGGAGCAGCGCCCAGCCCAGGACTGGCGGGATGCTGGACGGGTCCGTGTTGAGGCCGAAGGCTACGAAGAAGATCGCCGCGAAGAGGTCCCGCAGGGGTTCAAGGATCCGCGTCGCGTTGTGGGCCGTTGCCCCCGAAATGGCAATGCCCAGCATGAACGCCCCGACGGCCGCGGAGACCTGGAGGGCGGACGCGATGCCCGCCACGAGAAGTGCGGCCCCAAGGAGATTGAGCAGGAAGACTTCGGAGTTTTCGCTGTGCACGGCCTGGGAAACCCGGTGACCGTGTTTCAGGGCCACCACCAGCACGAGGGTGACGACGGCTAAGGCAATGCCCACCGTCTGGAGTCCGCCCAGGAAGCCCACGCCAGCGAGGATCGCCGTCAGGATCGGAAGGTAGATGGCCATTGTGAGGTCTTCGAACACCAGGATGGCCAGCACCACCGGCGTTTCACGGTTACCGATCCGGCCGAGGTCCGTGATCACCTTCGCGGCGATGCCGGAGGAAGAAATATAGGTGACACCGCCCATCACGATCGCGCCCACGAGTCCCCAGCCGAGCCACACCGCGATGCCCGCACCTGGCAGGAAGTTCAACACGAGGTCCAAAACGCCGGCTTGCCAGGAGCGCCGCAGCCCGGTGACGAGTTCCGCGGCTGTGTATTCCAAGCCGAGCATCAACAGGAGCAGGATGACGCCGATTTCGCCGGAAAGGTGGGCGAACTCGTGCATGCCATCGAGCTTGATCAGTCCACCCGCCCCGAACGCCAGTCCCCCCACCAAATAGAGCGGAATGGGTGACATGCCGATCCTGCCGGCCAAGCGCGCCAAGAGGCCGAGACAGAAAACGACTGCGCCCAGCTCAATGAGGGTCAGGGCCAGGGGGTCCATGGACGTCAGCCGTTGCGCAGAATGGCAGCCGCAGAGTCAAGACCTTCCTGCGTACCGACAGCCACCAGCAAATCACCCGTGTGAAGGACGACGTCGGGAGCCGGTGAGGGAACCACTTCGCCTTCGCGCATGATCGCCACGATCGAGACACCACTGCGGGTGCGGATCTGGGCTTTGCCCATGGGCTGGTTGTTGAAAGGGGAGTCCGCGGTGATGGAGAACTGCCGCGTGACAATGCCGGGGATTTCCTTGTGGGCTTCGGCCAAACGCATCGCGATGTGCTGCCCGCCCAGCAGGTTGCCCAGTGCGGCGGCCTCGTCTGCGGTCAACGGGATGGATGCCTGGCAGGTATCGGGATCGTCCCATGTGGAGACGAAAAGCTCGGTCTCACCCTCCCGCATCTCGACAACACCGATCCGGCGTCCCGAGGCCGTGATGAAATCCTTGCGGACCCCGAGGCCTGGAAGTTCTGTCTCATCCACGTTCATAAGTCCACCCTAGCCCTCTTGAAGGGGCGGCGGAATGATGCCACTCGCAGCCGCCGCGCAAAGCGGTCCGCGACTTTCTAGGGGGTCAAAGCCAGGCCCCGCGCGGCGTCGTCGTAGTATTCGCGGTTCGCCAATCCGGCGGCGGCTGCCTCGTCCAGAACCACCACAGCGTCGGCATGCCATTGCAGGATCGAACCAGGGCACGACGCCGTCAGCGGCCCCTCGATCGCGGCAGCGACCGCGGCGGCCTTCGCGGCGCCGGTGGCGATGAGCACCAGCCGGCGCGCATCCAGCACGGTCCCCAATCCCTGGGTGATGCAGTGGGTAGGGACATCGCCGTCGTGGTCGAAGAACCGGGCGTTGTCCCGCCTCGTGCGGGCCGTCAGCCTCTTCAGCCGCGTCCGGGAGGACAAAGAGGATCCGGGCTCATTGAATCCCACATGGCCGTTGGCGCCAATGCCCAGGATCTGCACATCGACGCCGCCGGCGGCACCGATTGCGGCGTCGTAGGCAACAGCTCCCGCTTCGAGCTCGGCCTGCGTGGTGCCGGTTCCGTCAGGGATATTCAGCCCGGCCAAGGGAAGCCCGATGACATCGCAGACCTCGCGGATCAAGACCTCGCGGTAGGACTGGACATGTCCAGTCGGAAGGCCCACGTATTCGTCCAAGGCGAATCCCGTGGCGGCCGAGAAATCGACGCGTCCCGCAGCCGCCGCAGCTGCGAGCTCCGCGTACAGCCCCAGCGGAGACGAGCCGGTGGCCAGGCCCAGCACGGGTCCCCTGCCCGAAGGGAGTCCTGAGAGGACGGCTTGGGCGGCGGCCGAAGCGGCCGATTCAGGAGTGGTCGTGACAATGACTTCCATGGCAACTTTCTGTCGATGGGTGGTGTCCGGGCGTTAAATTGGCGGCGGTCAGGCCTTGGCGCTGCCGTTCAGCAGCGCAGTCAGGGCCTGGGACACAGTGAGGGACGCACCGTAGGTGACGATGTCCGCCCCGCCTCTGGGCCAGCCGCACTCGACAGCGATCACCGCGTGCCCCTCCGCCCTCAAGCGGGCGAAGACGGTCCACAGCGGGTGCTCGGCATCCAGGCCGCGCCCGACGACGGCGACCCGCGCGCCGTCAGGCACCTCGCCTTCGTGGACCACGGCGGAAGTTGTGGCAGCGGGGCCCCACGGCACGCGGCCGACCGCGAAATTGGATCCGGTTTCAACCTGCACGATCGCCACGGGTTCCTCCCGCGCCAGCCACCTCCGGGCGGCTTCGGACACCTCGAAGGCCTCGGCGATGCGCTCGCCGTCGAGCTCCGCCGCATCGCCAAGCACGCCGGCAGGCTGCGGCTTGCCGGGCAGGCCGAGCCGGCCCCTGATCGCGGCCTCCTGTATTTCCGCAGCACCCGCAGCGGGGAAACGCGAGGACAGTGCTGCCGTGCGTCCTACAGCGTCCGCCAGCCGTTCCATGGGCAAGCGTCCCTCTTCAACAGCGTCTGTAATGGCGGTGATCGTCTGTTCGAAGAGGGCCGGTCCTGTTTCGGAACCAAGGCACAGCAGGTCCGCCCCGGCTATGAGCGCCCGGACGGCTGCTTCCGGAACTCCGGTTTGGGCGGATGCGCCGGCCATGTCCAGCGCATCCGTGATGATGACGCCCTCGAATCCCATGTCGCCGCGAAGCAGATCTTGCAGGATGCGCGAAGAGAAGGTGGCAGGGTGGTCCGGGTCGAGGGCTTCGACCAGGATGTGGCTGGTCATGACCGTGGCGCCGTGAGCCGCGACGAGCGCGCGGAACGGGACAAGTTCGCGGGCATCCAGCGTTGCGGCGTTGGCCGTGACCCGCGGGAGGGCCAGGTGGGAATCGGTGGTGGTGTCGCCGTGGCCCGGGAAGTGCTTGGCGCAGGACGCCACGCCGGCGTCTTCGAGCCCGCGGATCCAAGCGGCAGTGTGCCGGGCCACCAAATCCGGTTCGGCCCCGAAGCTGCGCACGCCGATCACGGGATTGTCCGGAGCGGAATTGACGTCGGCATCCGGAGCCAGGTTCAAGTTGATGCCCAGCCCTGCGAGTTCGTGGCCGATGGCACTGGCACTGGCGGCCGTCAGTTCGATGTCGTCCAAACGCCCGAGCACCGCGTTTCCGGGCTGCGGGGAACCAGTGAGGTAGTGCAGCCTCGTGACGTCGCCGCCCTCTTCATCGACGGCGATAAGCGTGTTCGGGGAATGCGCGCGGAGCCCGGCGCAGAGCTCGCGCAGTTGCACGGGGGACGCCACGTTTGTGCCGTAGAGGCACACAGCAGCCAGCCCGGCGTCGTACGCGTCCAGGATCCAGACGGGGACGGCGATGCCGGTGAATCCGGGCATGAGGGTGCCTGCCGCCAATCGGCGGAGGTGCGCGCGGGCAGGCCCGGCGGCAAAGGACTGGGTAGCGGGGGACTGAATCGTGTCCATGTCCGGCTCCTTTGGAGGGATGCTTGTTGGGTAGTCAGGGCTGGAAACGGCAGGCGCGGCGCTCAGGCCACACCGAGCTGGTTCCACAGGACCATCACCGCGGCTCCGCGCAGGACAATGTCCTGTGCCTCTTCCGCGAGACGGACGGACACCGGTGAAGGGTCCTGGTGCAATAGCCGCTCAAGCAGGGTCTGCTGGACGGCGTTGAGAAGGGGGCCTTCCAACAGCTCCCTGGGTCCGCTGAGGACCACTTCAGCCAAGTCGAGCGCGCCCACAACGGGCGCGAGGGCGATGGCGAGCCGCTCGCCTGCTTCCCGGAGTACGACGTCGGCCGCGGCTTCCGGTTCGGAGCTCGCTGCCGCTTCGGTGAGGGCCCGTTCGAGGCTGGGAACGGACATCCAGGTTTCGAGGCAGCCTGTTTTACCGCATTTGCACATGGTCCCGCCATCGGTGCCGACCGTGACGTGGCCGATTTCGCCCGCCGCGGAGTGGGCGCCCCGGGCACGCCGGCCGCCCACAATGAGCCCTGAACCGACACCGCGCCCGATTTTCACAAGGACCATGTCATCGCTGCCGCCGCCGAAGGTGTGGTCCGCGTGGACTGCCGCGTCGGCGTCGTTGGAAACGAGGGTCGGCAGGCCAGTGCGCTCCTGGAGGAGATCGCGAAGGGGGATATCCTTCCATTCGAAGTTGGGGGCAGTGGTGACAACGCCGTCCGCGTTGACGATGCCGGGGGTTCCGACGCCGATTCCGAGCAGTGTGGCGGTGGCTCGGCCGACGGCCTCGGAAGCGAGCTTGAGGACCTGGTTGACGACGTCCAGTCCGGTCTCCTCGGAGAGCGAGCGCTCGACCCGATCGAGGATGTTGCCGTCAAGGTCAAGGACGGCCGCGCGCAGCACGGAATTTTCGGCCAAGTCCATGCCGATCACTTGAAGGCCCTGGCGATTGATGTCCACCAGGATGGCCGGCTTGCCCGGGCGGACCTCATCCGATTGGCCCAGCTCCACCACGTGGCCTCGTTCCAGGAGGTCCGAGACGAGGTCTGATACCGTGACGCGGGTCAGGCCCAGGGTCCGGGAGAGTTCCGCACGGCTCATCGCCCCTGCCGAGTGGAGCGTCTGGCGCACCAAGGAGAGGTTGTGGGCCCGCCCGTCGGAAGGCAGGGTTGCAGCGCCGGTTCGATCGGTGCGCTGACGGTCGGTGCGCTGGCGGTCACGAAGGGCTTCCATGCAAGTTAGTAAACTCTACTAACAATCAAAGATCAAGGGTTTCCGCAGATTGTGTGGAATCAAGGCGCTCGCGCGAGCCCCACCCTCAGCTCAGCGGAACGGTGGCGATTTCCGTCTTGTTGGGTGACTTGACGGGCAGGATCACCAGCAGGCCGGCCAGGAGCACCACCATGATGCCCAGGATTCCCCAGCGTTGGGCCGCGCCCGGGGCCACAAGAGGGGCCGCCAGGGTGATGCACAAGGTGAAGAGCGCCGGTGCCAGGAAGCTCACGGCCCGGCCGGTGGTGGCGTAGAGCCCGAACAGCTCGCCGGATTCGCCGTCAGGCGCCAGCCTCGCGAGGTAGGCGCGGGAGGAAGCCTGCGCTGGTCCCACGAAGAGGCAGAGGAATAGCCCGAACACCCAGAACGTAGTGCTGCCTGCCCAATGGGCTCCGAAGAACACGTAGTCGCCGTTGCCGAGAACCAGGATCGCGGTGCCGGCTACCAGGAGTCCTAGAAGGGAGATGACGATGACGGCCTTGGGCCCGATCCTGTCGTCCAGGAATCCGCCGATCATGGCGCCGACGGCGGCCACCACGTTGCCGAAAATCGCGAAGAAGATGACTTGTTTGAGCTCGAAGCCAAAGGTCCCGGCAGCAATGACCCCGCCGAAGGTGAAGACCGCCGCCAGGCCGTCGCGGAAGATGGCGCTCGCGAGCAGGAAATAGATGGTGTGCGGGCTGGTTCGATAAATGGCCTTGATCCTGCGGACCAGCAAACCGTAGGAGGCAAGGAACCCGAGACGGGATTCCGGTTTCTTGACGGAGAGTTCCGGAACCGCGAAAAGGACCGGTAGCGCGAAGATGAAGAACCAGAGTGCGGAGAAGACAGCCACGAGCCTGATATTCAGGCTGTCCTGGGTGGAGGCCCCGAACCACTCGAAGGATGGTTGGACGAATAGCTGCAGCACCACGAGCAGCGCGATAATCCCGCCCAGGTATCCCATCCCCCAGCCGAAGCCGCTCACTTTGCCGATATTGGCGGGGGTGGAGATCTGGGCCAGCATGGCGTTGTAATTGACGCCCGCGAACTCGAAAAACACATTGCCGAGCGCGATCAATGAGACGCCCAGGAGCAGGAACTCCGGCTTGGGGAAAACAAAGAAGCACGAGCCAGTCAGGACGGCCACGAGCACGGTGTTGACTCCGAGCCACAGTTTCCGGCGGCCCCCCGAGTCGGAACGCTGACCGGTGACAGGCGCGAGGATCGCAATCGCGACGCCGGCAATCGCCAGCGCGGCACCCAACGTCGCCGACGCGGAGTCTTCGCCGCCAAACGCCTTGGACGTCAGGTAGACGGTGAACACGAAGGTGGTCATGACGGCATTGAATGCCGCGGAACCCCAGTCCCAGGACGCCCACGCAAGGATCTGGCCTTTGTTCGACAGGGCAGGCCCTGAAGCAAGCTCGGATGCCGGGTGCGGGGCCTCAGGCGCAGTTGCCATGTTCATGCTTGATAAACTACCTGCACCGAACCCAACGTTTGACCGCCTGCTCCAACTTTTGACAACTCATTCCTGACTTTGCGGAGATTCCAGTGATCACAGTCCTTGCCGTGACCTTTGCAGCGGCAACTGTGGCGCCCTGGATCTTCCGGAAACTTCAGCGGAATGCCTTCTACGTCCTTGCAGCGGTTCCCGCGCTCGCATTTATCTGGCTGCTCCTGCAGTATGACCGGATCTATCCCGGAAAAGGCGGGGACCCCACCGGCGGCTTCATCGAAGAAACCCTCCCGTGGATTCCGAACCTCAAGCTTGAATTCGCCTTCCGCATGGACGTCCTGGCGTGGGTGATGTCCCTTCTGGTCCTGGGGGTCGGCGCGCTGGTTCTGGTCTATTGCGCCCGGTACTTCAAGAACAAGGATGCCGACCTCGGCGGGTTCGGGGCGCAACTTCTTGCCTTCGCCGGGGCGATGTTCGGCCTGGTGACGGCCGACGACCTGCTGATGATGTTCATCTTCTGGGAACTCACTACAGTCCTGTCCTATCTGCTGATCGGCTATGCGCGCACCCGCCTTTCCGCACGGCGCTCGGCTTTGCAGGCCCTCATGGTCACCACCGCTGGCGGCCTGGCCATGCTCGTCGGCCTCATCATTTTGGGCCAAGTGGCCGGAACATACCGGATTTCGGCGATCATGACTCAAGCGGCCACCCTCGTCACGGGACCCGCACAAGGTGCGGTTGCTGCCGCCGTCGTACTCATCTTGGTAGGTGCGATTACCAAATCGGCGCTGGTCCCTTTCCACTTCTGGCTCCCGGGTGCCATGGCCGCCCCCACCCCGGTGAGCGCCTACCTGCATGCGGCGGCCATGGTGAAGGCCGGGATCTACATCGTCGCCCGAATGGCGCCGGGGTTCAGCGAAAGCCCGTACTGGTTGCCGCTGGTGCTCGGGCTCGGCCTGGCAACGATGCTGGTGGGCGGCTACCGGGCGCTCCGGCAGACTGACATCAAGCTCATCCTCGCCTATGGAACCGTCAGCCAGCTCGGGTTCCTCACCATGGTGGTGGGCCTCGGCCGGCCCGACGCCGCGCTGGCCGGACTCGCGCTGTTGCTGGCACACGGTCTGTTCAAGGCCGCGTTGTTCCTGGTGGTGGGCATCATCGACCACCAATCCGGCACGCGCGATATCCGCAAGCTCTCGGGGGTGTACAAGTCCTCGAGGGCACTCGCCATTGTGGCGGGCATTGCCGCCGCATCCATGGCCGGAATACCTCCGCTGGCAGGTTTCGTGGCCAAGGAATCCGTGTTCGAAGCGTTCGTCCACTACGGCACTGGCGCTGCTTCCCAGCCATGGGGGCTGGTCCTCCTGGTCGGCCTGGTCCTGGGGTCCATTCTCACGTTCGCTTATAGCGCCCGCTTCATGTGGGGTGCTTTCGCCACCAAGCCGGGCGTGGACCGGACGCCCTTCAAAGCCATCCAGCCATCGTTCCTGGCGGCGCCCGCCATCCTGAGCTTTCTCACCATCGTGTACGGCCTGTGGCCGGATCCCGTTGACGGCTGGATCCAGCCGTATGCGGCATCATTTGTAGCGCCCGACGCCGGATCAAACGCAGCCAGCGCCAGCCATCTTGCGCTGTGGCATGGCCTGACTCCCGCCTTGGGACTGACAGCCCTGACCTTCGCGGCCGGCGTCGTGATGTTCTATGCCCGAAATCTCGTGTCCCGGGCGCAGAACCGCGTCCCGGACTGGGTGGACGGTGACCGCGCCTACCAGCGCACCATCGGGGCCTTGGACGACGTCGCCGTGTGGGTCACCGGGCGTACGCAGCGCGGTTCCCTCTACTTCTACCTGGCGGTTATTCTCACCGTGGCGTTCGCCGTCCCGCTCACGGCACTCATCGTGGCCAACAAGCCGCTCCCGGGCGGTCTCTTTCTGATCGACCCGAATTCTCCGCTTCAGCTCATCGCAGCGGCAGGAATTGTTGTTGGCGCGCTCGCGGCGGTCCGTGCCAACAAGCGCTTCCTCGCCGTGCTCATGGTGTCTGTCACGGGCTACGGCATTGCGCTCATGTTCGCGTTGCAGGGAGCCCCGGACCTCGCCTTGACGCAAATGCTCGTGGAGACCATCATCCTCGTGGCCTTCGTTCTGGCGATGCGCAGCCTGCCTCCGGAGCTCCGGGACCGCACCGGCGGCAAATACCGGGTGGTTCGGGTCATTATCGGTGTGGCGTTCGCGGTCACCATGATCTTCGTTGCGATCTACGCGATGGGCGCACGCATCGCCGAGCCCGTGTCGCTCTCGTTCCCCCGTCTGGCCTACGAAGGCGGCGGCGGACTCAACGTGGTCAACGTGACGCTGGTGGACATCCGGGCGTGGGACACCTTCGGTGAGATCTCGGTGCTGGCAGTCGCCGCTACCGGCGTCGCGAGCTTGATCTTTGTCCGCAGCAGGGGTGAGCGCCTCAACAAAGCCGCCACGATTCCCGAGGGCACGGTGGGAAGGCGCGCCGCCGCCGGGGGCAGTTCGCGCGACGACGCCTCGCTGGCACTCGTCCGCAAGTTCGCGGGCTCCCTGACGGACCCTTGGCTCGTGGCCGGCCGAACCCTGGCACCGGAACGGCGTTCCATCATCTTCGAAGTGGTCACGCGGCTGATTTTCCACTCGATGATCGTGTTCTCGGTGTACCTCCTGCTGGCGGGACACAATCTTCCTGGAGGCGGCTTCGCCGGCGGACTCACGGCCGGACTCGCCCTGACCATCCGCTACTTGGCAGGCGGACGGTTCGAGTTGCGGGAAGCCGCACCGATCAGCGCCGGCATGCTGCTGGGAACCGGTCTTGCGACGGCGGCCGCGGCGGGCTTCGTCCCGCTGCTGCTGGGCGGCCAAGTGTTCCAAAGTGCCATCATCGGGTTCTGGCTACCGCTGTTCGGTGACATCAAGTTCGTGACCTCGACGGTCTTCGACATCGGCGTGTACCTCGTGGTCGTAGGGCTGGCCTTGGACGTGCTGCGCAGCTTGGGAGCCGAGATCGACGAACACTTCGAAGAGACCGCCGGCGGAGACGCTCGGGATTCCCGGTCCGAAGCCGCCACCGCAACCGCAACTGCGGCAACCACAGCAACTATTACGCCAGGGAAGGGGACCCCATGAGCGTCAACTTGACCTTGTTGATCGTCATGGGAGTGCTCTATGCCTGCGGAATTTATTTGATCCTGGAACGCAGCCTGACGCGCGTCCTCCTGGGGCTTATGCTCCTGGCCAACGCAACCAACCTGTTGATCCTCGCCACGGGCGGATATGCCGGGCTGGCCCCGCTGTTCAACAAATCGACGGATCCTCGCGACTACAACGATCCTTTGCCGCAAGCCTTGATCCTGACGTCGATCGTGATTTCCTTCGCGGTGACGGCATTCATGCTCGGCATCATCTACCGGACATGGGCGTTGGCACGTCAAGACGACATCCAGGACGACGCCGAAGACCGGCGTGTGGCGAAGACACCCAGCTTTGACGCCGAAGACGACTCCGTGGTTCCTGAGGAAACGTCCGAATTCCCGGTTACGGCAGTCACCGAAGCAGCCAAGGAAGGGGGCCTCCAGTGAACATCGCCAGCTTGGCGCCGCTCGCCGTCGTACTTCCCATCCTCGGCGCCGCCCTGACGTTCGCCCTGAACAGGAATCCGCGGGCCCAACGCGCGGTCAGCATCGGTTTATTGTCCCTGACCTTGCTCCTGGAATGCTGGCTCCTTGCCTCGGTATGGACCACGGGCACAGCATCCGTCACCCTGGGTGGCTGGCAGCCGCCGTTTGGCGTGGTGATGGTGGTGGACCAGTTCTCCTCGCTCATGCTGGTGGTTTCCTCGGTCATCAGCCTGGCGGTGCTCATCTACGCCACCGGCCAGGGCATGGCCGACGGCGACCGAGAGGCGCCGGTGTCGATCTTCCACCCGACTTACTTGATCCTGGTAGCCGGAGTCTCGAACGCCTTCCTCACAGGTGACCTCTTCAACCTGTACGTGGGCTTCGAGATCCTGCTGACCGCGAGCTACGTGCTCATGACGCTGGGCGGCACCGGTCCGCGCATCCGCGCCGGGGTCACGTACGTGGTGGTTTCGGTTGTATCTTCGGTATTGTTCCTGATCGCCATCGCGATGATCTACGGAGCCACCGGGACCATCACCATGGCGGATCTCGCCATCAAGCTGGCCGAATTGGATCCGGGCACCAGGAACCTGCTCCACGTCATGCTGCTCGTGGCCTTCGGCATCAAGGCTGCCGTGTTCCCGCTGTCCTTCTGGCTGCCTGACTCGTACCCGACCGCGCCGGCACCGGTCACTGCCGTGTTCGCCGGCCTGCTCACGAAGGTGGGCGTCTACGCGATGGTCCGCACGGAGACCCTCCTTTTCCCGGGCGACACTTTGAATACCCCGTTGATGGTGGTAGCGCTCCTCACCATGCTGGTGGGCATTCTCGGCGCCATTGCCCAGAGCGACATCAAACGATTACTCTCCTTCACCCTGGTCAGCCATATCGGCTACATGGTGTTCGGACTGGCCATGGCTTCCGTTGCGGGGCTTGCTGCCGCGGTCTTCTATGTGGCCCACCACATCACGGTCCAAACGAGCCTGTTCCTGGTGACCGGCTTGATCGAGCGCCGAGGGGGCAGCTCGTCCATGGACAGGCTCGGTGGGCTCGCCAAGCTGTCTCCGCTCCTCGCGCTCTTGTTCTTCATTCCAGCGATGAACCTCGCGGGAATCCCGCCCTTCTCCGGGTTCCTGGGCAAGCTCGGGCTCCTCCAGGCAGGCATCGCCCTCGGGACACCCCTGGCCATTACCTTGGTGGTGGGCGGCGTGGTCACGAGCCTCTTGACCTTGCTGGCAATTGCCCGGGTCTGGAACCGCGCATTCTGGCGGAAGCCCGAGGACGCGGAATACCCGGCCGCCGCCCTCAAGGACACGGCAGCAGTCGGCCTGCTTCCGCGGACCATGGTGGGGCCAACTGCCGCGCTGGTGGTCTTTGGCGTGGCGCTGACCGTCTTCGCCGGTCCACTGTTCCAATTGGCCGGAAACTCCGCGGAACAGATGCTGGACCGTACTGCGTACATCCATTCCGTGCTCGGCGGGAATGCGAAGGTTCCGGAGATCGCTGCGCCGGTGCCGGGAGGTGGCAAGTGAGCCGCAAGCGGATTTCGTTCCGCACCGAGTTGCCCCTACTGGTCTGGCTAGTGGTCGTCTGGGGTGCGCTTTGGCGGGACTTCAGCCCGGGCAACTTGGTGTTCGGTGCGCTGATCGCAGTGGTGGTAGCCAGGGTCTTCTACTTGCCTCCTGTGGAGCTCAGCGGGCGATTCAATGTGCTGCGCGCCATTCCTTTCGCCGGGGTGTTCCTTGCCAAAGTGGTGGCCGCGAGCTTCCAAGTCATGTACCTCGCGGTATTCCGGGGGCCTTCGGTAACCAATGCCGTGGTCGCGGTTCCCCTGCGTAGCCATTCCGACCTCATAATGACCGCCACAGGCCACGTGATTTCGCTGATTCCGGGTTCCTTGGTGGTGGAGGTGGATCGCTCAACGTCCACGCTCTATATCCACGGGCTCAATGTCCGCAACGATGTGGACACCGCCAAGCTGCGCAAGGAAGTCCAGGACACGGAGGCCTCGCTGATCCGGATCATGGGTACCCGAGCGGAAATGGACGCACTCCAGGCCGAAGGCTGGCCTGCGACGAGGGGAGTTGGCTCATGAAAGACATCGTGCTGATCGTCACGGCGGTGATTCTCAGCCTCGCGGCGGCAGGCGCGATCTACCGGATCGCCGTCGGGCCGTCCCTGCTGGACCGGGTGCTTGCCTCGGACGTCCTGCTCGCCATACTGGGCGCCGCGCTGGCCATCGACATGGCCGTCAACAGGCACCTCAACAACCTCGTGCTGCTCGTCGCGCTGACGCTGATCGGGTTCGTTGGCTCGGTGACGGTGGCCCGCTTCGTGGCCGACCGAAGGGGACAGGTCAATGACTCCTAATGCCACCGGAGTTGACGCAGTGATCGATGCGGTCACCGCAGTGCTGCTGATTGTTGGTGCGCTGATGTCATTGGGCGCGGCAATCGGCCTGTTGCGGTTCCCGGACCTCATGAGCCGCATGCACGCGGCCACCAAGCCGCAAGTGTTGGGGCTGTTCCTCGTCTTGGCGGCCATCGGGCTGCAGATGCGCGAATGGTGGGTGTGGCCGATCCTGGCGGTGGCCTGGATCTTCCAGCTGCTGACCGTGCCCGTATCCGCACACATGGTGGGCCGCGCAGGCTACCGGACCAAGCACCTCCACCGCGAGTTGCTGAGCATAGACGAACTTGAGGCCGTGGTGCTGCGGGCTGCCGGTCAACGGGCAGCGGAGAAAGCTCAGGAAACGGGACCGGCAATGCCCCACACCGGGAACGGCGGGAGCCCAGCGGCGAACGGCCGGGACGGCGGGCCGTCAGCCTAGACGATGTCCTGCGTCTTCGAGAAACGCGAGATGGCGCGCTGTGTACTGCGGCTTGCGAAAACCTGGATGACTGCGCTGACGGTCGCCGAAATCAGCGCAAAGGTCAGCGCCGAGCGCAGGCTTGCCTCCATGTCGTCGTGACCCTTGGGAGGCTTCTTGCCGGTCGACTTTTCCCACAACGCATTGACGATCTTGGTGCCGACAAAGCCTGCGCCGATGCTGACGCCAGTGCCGAGCAGCTTGATGAGGAGGTTCATTCCGGGACTCCTTGCGGGAGGAAACAGGACCGTCCCCAGCCTAACCCCACTTCAGGGCAGTTCCGGAGCAACGGTTGGGGATTGGCGCCTCAGCCGGAAGAACTCCTCCAAAGCTCCAGGCTTTGGACGGACGGGCACGATGTCACGGTCCTCGGCCAGTATCGCTTCCACCGTGCCGAGAGCGAGGAGCTCATCCAGCAGCGCCAACGTGGGCGGCATGAGCTTAAGGGTTCCGGCGGCTTCGGCATCCAGGATCCCGCGGACCGGCATCCACAAGGACGATGACGCTTCCGTGGTTTGGTGCCTTGGTTCGGCACCGGAAAGCGGGCAGGCAAGGTAGAAGTATGTGTCGAAGCGCTTGGGCTGGTCTGCGGGGGTGACCCAGTTGGCCCACGGGCGGAGGGTGGCGGCGTCGAGCTTCAGCCCGGCCTCTTCGAACACCTCGCGCTGTGCGGCCGCCAGCACCCGGCCGGCGTTGAACCGGGCCGAAGCGGGCTCGACGGCGATGCTGCTCCGGTGCCATGCGGCGGTGTGCCGCTCGACGACGTCGTCCTCGAAGTCCCAGCCGGAGCTGTCCGCCTGGTCCACTCGTCCCCCGGGGAAGACGACCATGCCCGCGGCGAAATCCATCGTGGTCACGCGGTGCTGCACGAACACCTCCAGGCCGCGCCCGGCATCCGCCGGAACCTCCGGGTCTGACTGAACCGTGTGAACGGGGGCCTCGCGGACCAGGATCACGCTCGCGGCGAGCCTAGGTTCGGCCACCGTGGTGCTGTTCGCTTCGTCAATGCCTGCCAAGACCGCTCCTTTGCCCGCGTTGCGTCACATTCTGCTGGATCATTCTCCCAGCTTCTGCGCCCGCCCGCGCCATTCCGGGCCCTGCCCGCGTCCGGCCGGCGAGTGATCCAGCAGAATCCGTCGTGTGACCGTTCCGCGTAGGCCAGCACAGCGCCCGCAACCCCGCCAAGGTGTAAACTGAACCACGCCCAAAAGGGTGGATTGATAACGACAGGGGAGCGCCGCCGTCGGGCTCGCAGCAATGCGGTACGGATGACGGGCGCTGAGAGTGCGGACAGCCGCAGACCCTCGAACCTGATCCGGCTAGTACCGGCGCAAGGGAGTCGAGTTCTCATAGTGTCCGGACCGGCGCGGCGGAAGCCGCTCGCAGGCAACCGGAAACACTTTCCCCTCCTGTTCCTCAGGAGGACAAAATGACTGGTATTTCTGCAAGGCCGGGCCTCACCAAGCCTGGTTACAACTGGCGCGTCGTGGACATCGTCGTGGCGGCACTGATCTCGATCGCCGGTGGCGTGATCTTCTGGGCATGGGACCAGATGGCTCTGGTTGCTACGCCTATGTCTGCCGGCTACCCGCCGCTGAGCGGCCTGATCGCCGGTGGCTGGATGATTCCGGCAGTGCTGGGCATGCTCATCGTCCGCAAGCCCGGTGCGGCAATTTTCTGCGAGACGGTGGCCGCCACCAGTGAGCTCATCATGGGTTCGCAGTACGGCACCACGGTCCTGATCTCGGGCCTGCTCCAGGGTCTCGGCGCGGAACTCATCTTCCTGGCCTTCATGTACAAGAAGTTCAACCTGCCGGTGTCCCTGCTGGCCGGTGCCGGCGCGGGCCTGTTCTGTGGTTTGAACGACTCCTTCCTGCCGTGGGGCTGGAACATCGCCTACGAACCCGTCGACAAGCTCGCGTACATCGTGTTCTGCACGATCTCCGGTGCCGTCATTGCCGGAGCCCTGTCCTGGATCGCGACCCGCGGCCTGGCCAAGACCGGTGTCCTGAGCGCGTTCGCGTCCCGCAAGGCCGCCTCGGAGCCCGTCTTTTCCTGATGCCCAGTCCTGATTCCGGCACCCCTGCTACTGTGCGACCCGCCGCCATTTCCGCGCAAGGCTGGGGCTGGCGGCACGCTGGCCGCACCACGCAGGCCATCCACGCCCTCGACCTGGACATCCGCCCAGGCGAGCGTGTGCTCCTGCTCGGCCCCTCGGGCGCGGGCAAGTCGACGCTCCTGCACGCCTTGGCGGGCGTATTGGGCGAGGAAGGTGACGACGCCGACGAGACCGGCTCGTTGCTGGTGGACGGCGTTTCGCCGAAGGCCCAGCGGGGCCGTGCCGGACTCATGCAACAGGACCCCGAAACCCAGGTGGTGCTTTCCCGGTTGGGCGACGACGTCGCGTTCGGCGCCGAGAACCTTTGCGTGCCGCGGGAAGAGATCTGGACGCGGGTCCATGAAGCGCTCGACGACGTCGGGCTGCGGAATAGTGCGAGCGGCAACTTTGCGCTCGACCACCCGACCTCGGCCCTCTCGGGCGGGCAGAAGCAGCGCCTTGCGCTCGCCGGCATCCTGGCGATGCGGCCCGGCTTGATCCTCCTGGACGAGCCGACCGCCAACCTGGACCCCGCTGGCGTACTGGAGGTCCGCGATGCCGTCGCCCGCTGCCTGGACAAGACCGGCGCCACGTTGGTGGTGGTGGAGCACCGGGTCTCGGTTTGGAAAGACCTCGTGGACCGGATCGTGGTGCTCCAGCCGGGCAGCTCCTCGTCCGCGGGAGGGTCGACGCCTGCGGTGCTTCTGGACGGCGATCCGGACACGGTTCTGGCTCAAGCAAGGGACATGCTCATTGCTGCGGGCGTGTGGGTGCCCGGGTACGTGCCGGCCACCCGGCCACGTTCAGGAACAGGCTATGGCTCGGGGGCCGGCCCCCGGAACGCTGGGGAGCTGCTGCTCGCCACGCAGGAGCTCGCGGTGTCCCGCGAACGGCCACGGCGCCGCGGGTTCAAAACCATCCCGCCCCTTCCTGTGCAGTCCGGACTCGACGCCGAAGTGCTCGCCGGGCAGGCACTGACCATCACCGGTCCCAACGGCGCCGGAAAATCGACCTTCGCGTTGACCCTCGCGGGCTTGTTGGCGCCGGTGTCCGGCACGGTGACTGCCGCCGTCGGGCTCAGCGACGGCGCTGGTAACGACCCCTTCAAGTGGAAGGCCCAGCAGCTGATCTCCCGCATAGGGACCGTGTTCCAGGAGCCTGAGCACCAGTTCGTGACCGGCCGCGTGCTCGACGAGCTCATGTTCGGCCCCAAACACCTTGGCCATGGAGAGGAACGGGTGGACGAATTGCTGGAACGGCTGCGCCTGGGGCATCTCGTGGACGCCAACCCGTACACGCTCTCCGGTGGCGAAAAGCGCCGGCTGTCCGTGGCCACAGTGCTCGCCGCGCACCCACGCGTCCTGGTGCTGGACGAACCCACCTTCGGCCAGGACGCGAACACTTGGGCCGAGCTTGCGTCGTTCCTGTCTGAACTGCTCGACGCCGGCACCTCGGTGGTTTCCGTGACCCATGACCGGGAGTTCAGCTCCGTCCTGGGCGGCACCGAGATGCGGCTCGAGCCTGCGTTCCAAGGCGGGGCCCGGCAGGAAGCGGGTGCGGCATGAGGGAAACCCTGACCCTGCGAGGCAACAATGCACTCCTGACGCGCGCGAATCCGCTGGCCAAGTTCGTGTCGGTCTTCCTGATCACCCTGGTGTTGGCGCTGTCCATCGACCTGGTGTCAGCTTCGACGGCGCTCATCGGCGAACTGGCGTTGTTCCCCCTCGCGGGGCTCACCGTGCGCTTGCTGTGGCAGCGCGGCTGGCCCTTGATTATCGCGGCCGCGCTTGGAGGCTGGAGCACCGCGATCCTGTCGGCGGACAGCGGAAGGATACTGCTCGACGTCGGGATCTGGTCTATCAGCGAAGGCTCGCTTCAGCTGGGACTCGGGTTCATGCTGCGCGGCCTTGCCATAGCGTTGCCGGCCATTCTCCTGATGAGTTGCACCGATCCGACGGACCTTGCCGATGCCCTGGCGCAGAAGGCGAAACTGCCGCACCGTTTTGTCTTGGGCACTTTGGCCGCGCTGCGGCTCGTGGGACTCATGGCGGAGGAGTGGCAGACGATCGGCATGGCACGGCGCGCGCGGGGTGTCGGCTCGCATGGGAGCCCGCCGCAACGGTTCAAGGCCATGCTCGGCCAAAGCTTCGGTTTGTTGGTGCAGGCGATCCGTCGCGCGTCCCGCTTGGCTGTGACTATGGAGGCCAGAGGCTTCGGCGGCGGACGGCGGACTTGGGCGCGCGAATCCTCCTACAGTCGCCTGGACGTCTGGGTTCTCGCTGGCGGGCTGCTCATCGCAGCCGCGGCGGTGCTCGCGGCCCAATGGGCAGGAACGTGGCACTTCGTCTGGCTGAAGCAGCCCAACTAACTCGCATTTGTTGTCGTTTTGGGGCCTCATAACGACAACAACTGCGAGTTACTTGGGGGAGGACGTGTGGCTGGCTTCCGGTGGCCGCGAGCAACGCAACACTCAGGCTCTAGGCCGGATATCGCACGAGACGACTATTCTGCGACAAAATCGGCGAGTTGCGTCACGAAACCTCCGATTGATAGACCATCTGTGATATTTATTGGGTATGACGCAACCGACTGCCGAACATGTAGGTCTCCTTCTTCGCGACGCCCGCGGCGAAAAGGGCTGGACACAAGGACAGCTCGCTTCGGAACTGGGCACCAGCCAAAGCGCCATTGCCCGCATGGAACAGGGCAAGCAGAACCTTAGCCTCCGGATGATCGAGCGACTTGAGTCGATCTTCGGACGAACCATCGTCAAAGTCGGCAAACGGCAGATGACCCACCTGCGCGTGGAGGGCGGACGCACGCTCTTCGGCTCGGTAGACGTCAACAGCAGCAAGAATGCCGGCGTCGCATTGCTTTGCGCGAGCCTCATCAACCGCGGCACCACTATCTTGCGTCGGCTTGCCCGGATCGAAGAAGTCAACCGGATCGTCGAGGTTTTGACCTCAATTGGTGTCGAATGCACCTGGCTGAACGGCAACGATCTTCGCATCCGCCGCCCGGAGACCCTGGACCTTGCCTCCATGGACGTGGAGGCGGCCCGCCGCACCCGTAGCGTCATCATGCTGCTGGGCCCCCTCTTGGATGAGGCGGCCTCGTATCAACTGCCCTACGCCGGTGGTTGCGATCTCGGGACTCGAACCGTGGAACCGCATATGCAGGCGTTGCGGCAGTTCGGGCTCTCGGTGGAGGCCAAGTCCGGCTTCTATTCCGTGCAGGCTCCACCGGCCGACGGCGAGCACCGCACCTTTGTCCTTACGGAGCGCGGCGACACAGTGACGGAGAACGCCATCATGGCCGCCGCACACCGCAGCGGTACTACCGTGATCCGCAATGCCAGCCCCAATTACATGGTTCAGGACCTCTGTTTCTACCTGCAGGGGCTCGGCGTGGTGATCGACGGCATCGGGACAACCACCCTGAAGATCACGGGCCGCCCGGCGATCGATGTTGACATTGAGTACTTCCCGTCGGAAGACCCGATCGAGGCCATGAGCCTCATCACCGCGGGCATCGTGACCAACTCGGAAGTCACCATTTGCAGGGTCCCCATTGAGTTCATGGAGATCGAACTGGCCACGCTTGAGCAGATGGGCCAGCAGCTCGACATCTCCGGGGAGTACTTTGCCCGCAACGGACGGACTCGCCTGGTGGATGTCACTACCAAGCCATCACGGTTGCGCGCCCCGGAAGACAAGATCCATCCGATGCCGTTCCCGGGGCTAAACATCGACAACTTGCCGTTCTTCGCGGTCATCGCCGGCAATGCCGAGGGCCAGACCATGATCCACGACTGGGTCTACGAGAACCGGGCGATCTACTTGACCGAGCTCAACAAGCTCGGCGCCCAGGTCCAACTCCTCGATCCGCACCGCATCTACGTCAATGGCCCCACCAAGTGGCGTGGTGCGGAAGTCGGATGCCCTCCGGCACTCCGACCCGCAGCTTGCCTGCTGTTGGCGATGCTGGCGGCCCGCGGAACGTCCGAGTTGCGCAATATCTACGTGATTGAGCGCGGATACGAGGACCTGGCCGAGCGGCTCAACACCATCGGTGCCAAGATCGAGTACTTCCAGGACTGACCGCGTCGGATTTGGCTCGATTCGGACTTCCAGCAGAATCCTTCGGGCGGGCCGCAAAACCCCGATCTGTCTCGGCGAGGCTGCCATGGCGCACAATTGATCCGTGCGCACTTTTGGTGTGGAAGAGGAATTGCTGATCGTCGATCCCGTGACCGGCGAGCCGCTCGCCCTTGCCGACGCGCTCCTATCGGGTCCCACCCACGACGGCCTCGCCCAGGACGGTCCCGACGCTGGTCCGAGCCAGGAGAGTCCCGACGCCGGTCCGCCCCTTGAGGAGATCGACGGCCCCGATACCGGCCTAAGCCACGAGCTCAAGCTTGAGCAGATAGAAACCCAGACCCGGCCATGCCGCAGCTACGCAGAGCTCCTGCACCAGATCCGCAGGGGGCGGGGCCTCGCGAGCCATGCCGCTCGCCGCCACGGCGCAAGGATCGCCGCGTTGGCCACGTCGCCCGTGGACGCCGCGTTGCACACCACCCCGGATCCCCGCTACGCCATTATGCTCGAACGTTTCGGCATCACGGCGCACGAACAGCTCACCTGCGGATTCCACGTCCACACTTCGATCGAGTCCCCGGAGGAAGGCGTGATGGTGCTTGACAGGATCCGGGACAAGCTCGCTGTCTTCACGGCGATGAGCGCCAATTCTCCGTACTGGCGGGGGCTGGCTACCGGTTTTGAGAGTTACCGGACGCAGGCGTGGAACCGCTGGCCTTCGTCGGGGCCGTCAGCCATCTTCGGTTCCTTGGCCGCTTACCGACGTGTTGTCAGGAGGCTCATCGAAACAGGAGTGTTGCTGGACGAGGGGATGGTCTACTTCGACGCCAGGCTGTCCCGGCACGTTCCCACGGTGGAGGTCCGGGTGGCCGATGTCTGCCTCCGGGCCGAGGATGCGGCGCTCCTCGCGGTGCTCGTCAGGGCCTTGGTTGAGACTTCTGTTCGTGAGTACCATGCCGGAATAGAGCCGGCGGCCGTGCCTACGGCGCTTTTGCGGATGGCGTCCTGGCAAGCAAGCAACTTCGGCCTCCGCACCGAACTGCTGGACTTTGGAACCTTTCGCCCGGAGCCCGCCGCGGATGTCGTGTGGTCGTTGGTGGAGTACCTGGAACCTGTCCTCGCCGAACAGGGTGAATTCGACTTGGTCCAAACCGGCGTGGCAGCCATCCTGGGCCGCGGCAACGGCGCCATCGAACAGCGCGGTGTTGCCGGGCGCTGGAGCGAGAGCAACGGGAGCGCGCCCGACGCCGCCGGGCTGGCCGCCGTCGTCGAGCACGCCGTTCAGATCACGATGCGCTCGGAGAGGGACGAGAGCGACACCAAGCCGCAGCCCGTCCTCACCTGGGTGCGCCAGGACTGGCGCGAACCGCCCGGCTAGACCTGCTTGAGGGCCCTCTCCAGGTCCCCGATGAGGTCGTCCACGTCCTCCAGCCCCACTGAAAGCCGCACGACGCCGTCGCTCAGGCCAATGGCCGCGCGGCCTTCCGGACCCATGGCGCGGTGCGTGGTGGTGGCGGGGTGGGTGATGAGGGACTTGGAGTCGCCTAGGTTGTTCGAGATGTCGATCACGGCGAGCCCGTCCAGCAGCGCGAAGGCGGCCTCTTTCGCCGATCGCCCCGCCGAGGGCAGCAGTTCAAAGGTGAGCACGGTTCCGCCGGCCTTCATTTGCTTCGCGGCGAGCTCGTACTGCGGGTGCGACTTCAGCAGGGGGTACTTGACCCAGCTGATGGCCGGCTGATCCTCAAGCCATTCGGCGATCCGCAACGCAGACGCCGAGGAGTGGTTGACGCGCAGCGCCATCGTCTCCAGGCCCTTGGTCAGGACCCAGGCGTTGAACGCGGAAAGCGATGGCCCGGTGTGCCGCATGAGCTGCTTGACGGGACCGTCGATGAATTCCTTGGTACCCAGGATCGCTCCGCCAAGGACCCGGCCCTGGCCGTCGATGTGCTTGGTGCCCGAGTAGACAATCACGTCCGCGCCGAGATCGCCGCAGCGCTGCAGCAGGGGGGTGGCAAAGACGTTGTCGACGACGACGGTAGCGCCCGCCGCGTGGGCCAGCTCGCTCACCGCCGCGATGTCCACGATTTCCTGCATGGGGTTCGACGGCGACTCGAAGAACACTGCCGTTGTCGGCTCGGACAACGCGGCACGCCACTGGTCCAGGTCCGGGCCGTCCACGAAGACGGTCTCGACGCCCCAGCGGGGCAGGATCTCGTTGAGGATCACGAAGCAGGAACCGAAGAGCGAGCGGGCGGCAACCACGCGGTCGCCCGCAGCCAGCAACGCACCGAGGGCGGTGAAGACAGCGGACATGCCCGACGCCGTCGCGAAGCACGCTTCGGTGCCTTCGAGAAGGCGGAGTCGCTCCTGGAAAGTGGCCACGGAGGGGTTGCCGTAACGGGAGTAGACGAAGCGCTCGTCCTCACCGGTGAATGCGCGCTCTGCGGCTGCGGCGGACTCGTAGACGAAGCCGGAGTTCAGGAAGACGGCCTCGGACGTTTCTTGGAAGTTGGTGCGGTCAAGACCGCCGCGGACGGCCTGGGTATCAGGGCTCCAGCCGGCGGCGTCAGGATTGAAAGTCACTTAGATGTTCCCCAGGTTCGTCGGAAGTCCACGGTTTTTCCAGCCGTTCACGGTTCGCTCGCCGTAGCGGTCCGGTTCGCCCTCGAAACCCTCCAGGACGTTGTAGGCGGTGTAGCCGGCCTGTGTTGCGGCGATCGCGGCGGCGATGGAGCGCTGTCCGGAGCGGCAAAGGAAGACCAGTTCGGTGCCATCCGCTTCCGGAGCCTGCTGCGTCAGCTCTTCGATGAAACGGGTGTTGGGGATGCCGCCGGCCAGGTTCCACTGGATGAACAAGGGATCGTTTTCCGTGGCCTTTGTGTCAGGGATCCCGATGTGTGCCCACTCGCCTTCGGTGCGGACGTCCACCAGGATGGCGCCTTGTTCCAGCTTGGCCCAGGCATCGTGCGGGCTGAGGTCGCCTGCGTAGCTCATGCGTGGCCCTCGCCGTCGAACTCTTCATCAAGCTGGTCTACCGCGTTGGCAACTGCTGCATCTGCGCTCGCGATCGCGGCGGGTAGGACGATGGCCTGGGCCACAATCACGTCCGTGCCATTGAAGGTCGCGGCCGGGCTGCCGTGCAACACGTATCCCTCCGCGAGGGCGGTGGAGATCCGCTCGCAGAAATCCTTCGTGTCAGGGCCCGTGATGAGACGGTACGAGAGTTTTTCTTCGGTGGGTTCAGGCATTGGTGCTCCTCAGTCACGCTTGCAGTTCGAAAGTGTCGATACGCCGAGTAGTCACCTGAGGCACCCCGCCGGAGAGAGGGTTGCCGACCAGCAAGTCAGGGCTTCGCGCTGGTGCTCATTACTCAAGAAGAAAATAACATCCACGACGGCGGCCTGCATCACTGGCCGTCGTCATGTTCCGTAACCGGGGGTCTTAGGCGTCGGTTTCATTCGGCAGCGGTTCAAGGCTTGCCTGGATCCGGGGTGGAATGGCGTCAAACCGCGACGCTACTCCCGTAGGGGAGTGATGGAAAGTGGAACCTTGGTGCTTCCGGATTTCCAGCAACTCGTGCACGGATATCCCGGTGGCCGTGGCGAGCGCGTGCAGCGAGAGGCTGTTGTGATGAGCCAAGGCAAAAACCACACCCGACAGGGCTTCGAAACCTTCTGTCTCGTAGATTTCCTTCACCAAGTTGGACATGCCGTTTGCATCATCGATTGATCCCGCTGACGCACCAGTCGCCATGGCCGTCAGCGACCATGCAGCAGAGTCGGGGCTGATGTAGATGCTCATGTCGATACCCTACGGACTCAGGCCCGCTTGGGGAATGGGCGATACGTTTATCTTTATGGCAGCACTCACCGACCTTGACCGTCAGCTCCTCTCCGCCCTCCGGGAGGACGGCAGGGCGTCCGTGGCGAGCCTCGCGCGTAAGCTGGGCGTGGCCAGGGCCACTGTGAATAGCAGGCTCGAGCGTCTTGTCTCCTCGGGAACCATCGTCGGTTTCACTGCGAGGGTGCGCGACGAGGTCGATCCACTTGCCATTCGCGCCATTGCGCTCATTGCCGTGGAAGGAAGATCGGCTGACAAAGTCATTCGCCAACTCAGGGGACTGCCGGAGATTTGGGCACTGCACACCACAAATGGCGGTTGGGATCTCGTGGCCGAGCTGCGCACGGAAAGCCTCAGCGACTTTGACCAGGTGTTGGGCAGGATCCGCGGCATCGAGGGGATCGTCAATAGCGAGACGAGCCTGTTGCTCAGTTCCGTCCTCCGGTAGTCGTCAGCGAGACGACGACTCGTCTAAGCATTTTGCAAAGGATCAATCGCCATTTTGTACATTTTTTCAATGAAAAGTACGTACTTTGGCAATTGTGGATGCATATCGCCGCTCCGTAGCCTCGTAGCAACAATGTTTATGAGGGAAAGGAGCGCACATGACGCGCTTTGTCGATGTCCGCAATATGGTTCGTTGGACGGCCGGGCGGGGCCCGGAAACCATCATCTCGGAGATGATTCAGTACCTGGAGGACGACTTTCGGAGGTGGGAATCTTTCGACAAGACTCCGCGGGTGGCAAGTCACACGCCATTTGGGGTCATCGAACTGATGCCCACCAGCGACCAGGAAACATACGGCTTCAAGTATGTAAATGGACACCCTTCGAATCCCGCGCGCGGCTTCCAGACCGTGACGGCTTTCGGTGTCCTGTCCGACGTCCATAACGGCTACCCGACGTTCCTTGCAGAGATGACAGTGCTGACGGCGCTTCGGACGGCGGCCACGTCCGGGATGGTCGCGAAGAAGCTCGCGCGCCCGGATGCCCGGATCATGGCGATGATCGGGACCGGAACCCAATCGGAGTTTCAGGCCCTTGCCTTCCGGGCGGCCCTGGGTATTAACAGTGTCAGGATCTGGGACACGGATCCGGCTGCGATGGAGAAATTCGTCCGGAACATGGCTCCCCTCGGCCTCGACATCACCATCGCAGACTCGGCAGCCCAAGCAGTGGAGGGTGCCGATGTCATCACCACCTGCACGGCGGACAAGGCGAATGCCACCATCCTGACGGCTGCCCAGGTCTCGCCCGGCGTTCACATCAACGCGATCGGAGGCGATTGCCCAGGGAAGACCGAGCTCGACGCCGCCATCCTGGGCCTCGGCGACGTTTTTGTGGAATACGATCCCCAGACGCGGATTGAAGGCGAGATCCAACAAATGTCCGCCGAATTTCCCGTCACGGAATTCTGGCAGGTCCTGTGCGGGAACGCGCCGGGCCGCACCGCCACGGACCAGATCACGATTTTCGATTCTGTGGGCTTCGCGATCGAGGACTTTTCGGCATTGCGGTATCTCCGCGCCGCCGTTGAGGGTTCGGAATTCTTCGATGAGATCGACCTCGTCGCGAACCCCGATGACCCCAAGGACCTCTTCGGCCTGGTGCGGGCGCTTTCTCCGATCGGCTCCTGAGAAGCCCAACTGACTCGCATTTGTTGTCGTTTAGGGGCCGCTAAACGACAACAAATGCGAGTTAGTTGGGGAAGTCTGGTGCGCCGGCCCCAGAACCGGCGCACCAGACATTTAACAAGCTTGACCGGCCGCAAACTAGTTAACTACTGAGGGCATGGCGGCACAATAGGGTCGCGATGCTAAATTACGCGGCCCGCTACACTCGGATTCATGGTGGGTCATGGGGGAACCAGAACCGTAGCGCTAACACTGGCAGGGCTGCTGCTCGCGGCCTATGTGTCCGGATGTGAATATACCGACGCCGGCGATCCTCGGCCGGCTGCCGGGCCCACTCGGAGTTCCCCTCCTCGGCCGCCATTGCCAACCAAGGACCAGGCAACGGTGTCGCTCGAAGCCAGCAACCTCGTGACCGCCAGGAAGCTTCTCGGGGCCGCCTCCGGCGCGGTGATCCTGGAGGATTCCGGCACGGTGGGCGGCGCCGTTAGCGGGGTTGGAAAGAGTGCAAGGGTCGAGGACGCGGGCCCGTATACTCTGACCGCAGCCTGTGTTGGCGCCTCGGATGTCCACCTTGTCATCGCCCAGGATCCACGGATCGGCCTTGCCCCCCAGGATCAGACGATCGATTGCGCTACTTCCTACTCGCGAGTTGTTCAGCTCCAGCCTGGGTCGGTCAATGTCCAGGTTCTGGTAATGCGGGTTTATTCAAGTGCTTCCGCCACCTCAACAGGCGGGGGCGTCGCTGCGGTGAGGCTCACGGCCGGCGGCTGAAATCCTCCGGCTCGCGGGCGACGGTTATGGAATGTCTTCCGGTTCCGCCGAGGGCCCAGGTGGCCGATGCGGCGCGGGCGGGCCGGGGTGCGGGGGGTGGGGTACATGTTTGTGCAGGTGCGGCGGATGCGGACCGCCGTGCGGCGGACGCGGAGGATGCCGGGGCGGGGGTGGCGGGCCCGGTTCCGGCTCGGTCTCCCCAGCCGCGGCCTCAGGCACCGTCCGTCCATCGTCGGCACTGGTTTCCTCCGCGGCACCTTCGTCGGGGGCCTCGGTCACGAGCCCGTAATAGTTGTAGAGTTCCTGTTCCTGCGTCTCCGTGATCGCGCCGCGGTCGCTCTCGATGCGCGGGCCGTTCTTCACTTTGTCCTTGGCGAAAGCCACCTTGATCACTGAATTCTCAAGGCTGGCTCCGGAAAGCGGCGCGAAAGACTCGGACATGCCGAACAGGCCGGTCCGCACGGTGACAAAGACAGGATCCCCGGAATCACCGCTGGTGAAAACCTGCTCCACTGAGCCGATTTTCTCCCCGGCGACGTCAACGACAATCCCTCCGTTGAGGACGATGTCGTCGATGTCCTGCAGGCTGAGCATGAGGCAGATCCTTGTCGTGTCGGGGTTCCGGCTGTACGGCCGAGCTGTTCTATATTCTGTCCTGATTCTTCCGGCCCGGCGATAGGCGCCGCCACGCGCCGAACGCACTCACTGTCCGGTGACTGCCAGCACCGCTACTGCGGCAAACACGGTCAGAGGAGCAACCATCAGTCCGAAGATCGCGTAACCCTTCCACGTAATCAGGACGTTCATCCGCATCAGCCGGTCGTGCCACAGCAAGGTTGCCAGGGAGGCCCACGGCGTGATGATCGGGCCAGCATTGACTCCGATCAGCAACGCCGCCATCCGCAATGGGGTCCCCGCCAGCGGTTCTGCGAGCAGGTACGCAGGCAAATTGTTGAGGACATTGGAGCCGGCGGCACCCGTCACGGCGAGCCGAACCAGATCCAGGAAGCCCTGGCCTTGTCCGGCCACCTGACTCAGCAACACGGAAACCCCCAGATGCCTGGCGGCCTCCATCACCAGAAAGAGGCCGGAAGCGAACAGCAACAAGGACCAAGGAATCAGGGTCACCTTGAGAACCCGCGGGCGCCGGAACGCGAACACCACGCCCAGCACTACAGCCCCGGCCAGGGCAGGGATCCATACCGGGACTCCGGACACCAATGCGGGCAGCAGCAGCGCCAGAACCACAGCGCTGCACCCGAGCAGGACCCGGTCCGCCGCAGGCCTGGATTCACCGCCGGCTGGCTGGTCAGACCTGATCCGCCCGACCGGGATCCGTGAATACCGGTTGCGCAGATCCCGCCGGAAGACGATGGCGATGAACAGCAGCGGTACGACGACGGCCGCAAGGGAGGGCGCCCACATCAGGCCAGCAAAGCCGCCAGGAGTAATACCGCCAAGACTGTGCTGCGCCAGAAGGTTCGTCAGGTTGGAAATGGGCAACAGCAGGCTTGCCGTGTTGGCCAGCCAGACCGTCGTCAGTGCGAAAGGCAGGGCCGGCAGCCCGGCTTGCCGCGTAACGCTGACCACCACCGGGGTCAGCAGCACAGCCGTTGTGTCCAGGGAAAGGAAGACAGTGCTCAGCGTCGCAAAGACCGCGAGTAGCAGCCACAAGAGAATGCTGTATCCGCGGCCCCAATAACGGAGCCGGCGGGCAGTCCAAAGGAACACCCCGGCCTCGCTGCACAGCTCAGTCACAACCGTCATCGCGACGACGAACAGCAGAATGGGAGCCACTCGATCCACGAGTGCCATGAGATCGGTGAAAGGCAGGGCGCCCGTGGCGATCGCCACGGCACCCGCCAAAAGCAGGACCGCTCCAATGATCGCCAGACGCATGAACGGAGTCTATTCCCCAGCATGCGATCCTCGGACCAACAACGGCAATCATCGCCACGCTAAGCTCGGATCACGTTGATACTGACTGAGTCCCTGCCTGACGGAAAACATAGGTGCAACCGTGACGCTTGCCGAGAACATCTTCAACCAGCCCTTTCGGGTCCAATTCGAGGCATTTATCGACGAGCACCGGCGGGCGCTCCATGACTGCTTGAACGGGTTGACGGAAGAACAGTCCCGGCGGTCGTTGGTGCCGTACCGGACCACCTTGCTTGGCCTCGTGAAACACGCGACCTTCGTGGAGAAGGTCTGGTTCGACGAAGCCATAACGTGCCGTTCCCGGGCCGAGATCGGTATCCCTGCGACGCCGGATGAGTCTTTTATCCTCGATGACGGCGACACGATCGCCACGATCCAGCAAGCACACCGCGAGGCATGCGAAGCATCGCGCCAGGCGACATCGTCCTTGGGGCTCGACGAAATGCTCAACGGCAACCGACGCGGTCCGCTCCCGCTGCGCTGGGTGTACCTCCACATGCTCCGCGAGCTTGCGCAACACTGCGGGCACGCAGACATCCTGCGCGAGCAGATCCTCAGCCGGGGATAAAGACGAGGTGCTCGTCGCCGGGTTCGGGCGCTCTCGAGTCCCGCTGAGAGCGATTACTTTCCGGTAGGTAGTAGGGGAGTGTCGATTCTCGATTCCCGTAAGCAGTCCAGTAGCCATTACTCGCGACCCGTTGAGCCTTGGTCCATATGATCCGAATTGGGGCTTTCGTTGTCCAAAACACAATCGTTCGGAATCCCGTGGGGATTGCGAAGCGTCAAGGCGTTTCACGCGGAGACGCATCGGATTTATTTACTGCGGCTGAGACTTCGCTGGACCGGGGATTCGGGGTAATCCGGCGCACGCCGAAGTCGCGCAATCAAGTTATGGGATGCAGACATGAAATTGACGAGTCGCCAGCCCCTCATGAGGGGCTCAACAGATCCAGCACCGCGGCTTCCCGCGAAAATCAGGCCAATGAGCCGGTGGTTCGCCGCGGGCAGCGTTGCGGCTGTCATGGCCAGCTTCCTGGTGGGCGTTGTCGTCGCGGCGCCTGCACAGGCGGCAACTCCTCCGGTCATCACCTTGACGTTTGACGACGCCAACGGAGACCAAGTGGCTGCTGCCCAGATTCTTAACGGAGCTGGTCTGAAAGGGACGTTCTTCACGCCTTCCGGTTACTTGGATGCGAACGGCTATATGACGAAGGCCCAAGCCTTGGCAATCCAGGCGGCCGGGAACGAGATCGGTGGCCACACTGTGACCCACCCGGACCTGGCCCAGATGGGACCGGACGAGGTCAAGCGCCAAATCTGCAATGACCGCGTGAATCTAACCAACATGGGTTTCCGGATTACAAGCTTCGCCTATCCGTTCGCTTCGCTGACACCCGCGGTAGAGCAGACGGTGAAAGATTGCGGTTTCAATAGTGCGCGCAGTTTGGGCGATCTCGAAAGCAAAGTGCCCGGCTCAGCAGGTCTCGGATTTGCCGAGACAATTCCGCCAGCGGACCCGTGGCTCACTAAGGCCCCCGATGAGGTGGACAACACCTGGACATTGCTGGACCTGCAGAACCTCGTCACGAAAGCACAGCCTGGCGGCGGATGGGTTCAGATCACGTTCCACCACATCGGCACGGGCATTGATCCGACCACCGGCATTGCTGACCCCTTGACGGTAACCACAGCCCTCTTCACCCAGTTTGTACAGTGGCTAGCGGGGCAACAGACGTCAGGGCTTGCGTCCGTCAAGACCGTTGACCAGGTGATCGGCGGGGCAGTGCAGCCGCTCGTCAACGGCCCGGCTGCGCCGCCGCCGCAGACTAGCGGTAACCTCGCCAAGAACCCGAGCCTGGAAACGGCAGGGCCTGCCGCGACAGGGCTACCACAGTGCTGGGCGGCTGGCGGATACGGAACCAACACGCGAACCTTCACCTCGGTCACTCCGGGCCATACCGGGAATGTCGCTGAGCAAATGGTCATAACCGGGTATGCCACCGGCGACGGCAAGCTTCTACCGACTCTTGATCTGGGCGAATGCGCCCCAAGTGCAATACCTGGCCACGTGTACACGATGTCTGCGTGGTTCAAGTCCACCGCTCCAACCCAGTTTGAGGTGTATTACCGCACGGGATTGGGCACGTGGAGCTATTGGGACGCCGGTCCCCAAGTCCTTGCCGCTGGTAACTGGACCCAGATTACGTGGACAACTAAGGCTGTGCCCGCTGGTGCGACGGCCATCAGTATGGGGCTGAACCTGAAAGCTAACGGGACTCTGGTGACGGACGATTACACGCTCACAGACACAGGCGCGGGGGCCGATGCCGCAATTGCGGCTGCGGCTGCTGGGCCTCCGAGTATCGGCACCGCCACCGGAGCAATGGTTTGTGGCCTGGCCGCAGGCGGCTGCTACCAGTACTTCCAGGGCGGCGTGGTGCACTGGTCAACCGCGACCGGGGCACACGTCACGAAGGGCGCCATCGACGCGGCTTGGGCTGCAACGAATTGGGAGAACGGTATTCTGGGCTATCCGACCAGCAATGAGATTGGCGGGCTTAAGAACGGGGGCGTCTACCAGACGTTCCAGGGCGGCGTGATCCACTGGTCTGCTGCAACGGGAGCCCATTTCACCAGGGGCGCCATTGATGCGGCGTGGGCGGCCCAGAATTGGGAGAACGGGTTCCTCGGCTATCCGACCAGCAATGAGATCGGCGGGCTTAAGAACGGCGGCGCCTACCAGACGTTCCAGGGCGGCGTGATCCACTGGTCTGCTGCAACGGGAGCCCATATCACCAGGGGCGCCATTGATGCGGCGTGGGCGGCCCAGAATTGGGAGAACGGGTTCCTCGGCTATCCGAGCAGCAATGAGACCAGCGGGCTGAAGAATGGCGGCGTTTACCAGAACTTCCAAGGTGGAGTCATCTACTGGTCCCCAGCCACCGGTGCCTTCCCCAACGGCGGAGCCATTCGCGTAGCCTACGCTTCCCAGGGTTGGGAGAACGGTCGCCTTGGTTACCCGACCACCACCGAGTACGCGGTTTCGGGCGGAAGAGCGCAGAACTTCCAAGGAGGACACATCACCTGGTCGGCGACTACAAACGCAACCACCATTACCTACAACTGAGATTGAACGCACGCGGACGCCGGCCCTGCCGGCGTCCGCACCCTTGAACCGGCAGGGGGCGTAGCGGCAGACTGCATCTCTGACGCACGCCCCCTGCCGCTGCCTGCTGCGGAGGACTAGCCTCCGCTCATCGTTTCTCAGGGGTCGAAAGCCCTACTCGATCCCCGCGAACAGCTCGTTGAGCTCGGCCGTCAGCTGTTTGCGCATTGCCGGGGTACCGATCTCCCTGCCGTCCACATGGTTGACCGGCGCAATGAGCCGGATGCTCGAGATCAGCCACACAGCATCGGCGTCGAACAGGTCTTCCGGGACCAGGGGCCCGTAGCCGAGCTCCCAGCCCGCGGCCTTCGCCTTGGTGAACAGCGCGTCCTGGGACGTGCCCGGGAGGATCCCGCTGTCCAGTTGCGGAGTGATGAGGCGCTTGACCGTGCGTACCGAGCCGGCGCCGTCGTCGACGGTTTCAACGTGGGCCAGCAACACCGTGGACGTCGGGCCCTCCAGAACACGGCCGTCTGTTGAGGTGAAGATGGCGTCGTCCGCGCCTTGCTTGTGCGCGTAGCGCAGCGCGGCCATGTTCACGGCGTAGGAGAGCGTCTTGGCGCCGAGCAGCAGCCAGGGGGCGCGGTCGCCCGCTTCAGTGTCGAAGCCACGGTCAAGAAGTACGACGTCGATGCCCGTCTCGCGCTGCCGGCGGCTGCCCGCGGGGGACGGCGAAGCCTGGATCCAGCATGTGGGAGTCGAGGCGCCTTCCACTCCGCGCGTCACCAGAAGCTTCACGACGACTTCGTCCTCGGCTGGGCTTGGCGCGGGGAAGGCGTCCCGGAATTCGGTGATCGCGGTGTCGATCGCGCGGCGCCAGACGTCCTGTTCGGGAATGTTGAGGTCCAGTGCGCGGGCTGAGCTCTCAAGCCTGTTCAGGTGCGCTTGCACCTTGCGAGCACGGCCCTCGACGGCGAGCAGCGACTCGAAGACGCCGTCACCCCGGGTGGCGCCCAGGTCGGTTGCCATGAGCTGCGGCTGGTTGGAATCGGCGACGCGGCCGTTTTCGAACTTTGGATCCAGGAAAACGAGGACCGTCGAGGCAGGTAAAGTCATGCTTCCAGCTTAGTGCTGGCCCACAGGACGAGCAGTCGGGAGCGTTGCGCCAGATAGGCTGGGCTGACTGTTGGTTCTTTGATTAGCTATTCGATCGTGGGGGTGTGGGGTGCTGTTTCCTTTTCAGTTCGGGACAGAGTGGACTTGGCTCCTCGGCGCGTGGGCCATCGTTGAGATCGTCTTGCGCGTCGTGCTGCTGGGCGTCATCCCCGGAAACCGCCGCCCCACGACGGCCATGGCGTGGCTCCTCGCCGTCTTCCTCGTTCCGTCCGTCGGTTTCGTCCTGTTCCTGTTGTTCGGCAATTTCCGCTTGTCCCGCCGTCGTCGGGAGCAGCAGGAGCAAGTCAACGATCGGGTGCGTGCAGGCACTTCGGCGCTCGCCGACGTCGTAAGCACATACTCGGGACCCGAATGGGTGACGTCGGCCGGTGAACTGAACCGGCGCCTGGGTTCCTTGCCGATGGTGGACGGTAACTCCGTGGAGCTGTTCCCCGGCTACGAGGAGTCGATCAAGGCCATGGCGGAAGCGGTCCGGGGGGCCAAGAAGTTCGTCAATGCGGAGTTCTACATCATGAGCAGTGACTCCGTCACGGACGAGCTCCTCACCGAGTTGGAAAACGCGGCAGCGCGCGGCGTCAGCGTCCGCCTTCTGTTCGATCACATCGGCACGCTGCGGATCCCCGGCTACCGGAGGCTGGTCCGTAGGCTCAGCAGCGGCCAGATCCAGTGGCGCCGCATGTTGCCGCTGCTGCCCATCCACGGACAGTGGCGCCGTCCGGATTTGCGGAACCACCGTAAAATCCTGGTGATCGACGGCGAAATTGCCTTCACGGGCTCGCAGAACCTGATCGAGCCCTCTTACAACAACCCCAAGCACCGGCGCGCCGGGCGTAAATGGGTGGAACTCATGGCGCGGATGGAGGGGCCGATCGTTGCTACCCTCAACGTCGTCTTCGCTACCGACTGGCTCAGCGAAACCGATGAATCCCTGGAAAACCAACTGCAGGTCGCGGTCCAGGCAACACCCGGCCGAATGACGGCCCAAGTGGTTCCCAGCGGCCCGGGGTTCGTCACGGAAAACAACCTGCGCCTGTTCAATACACTGATTTACTCGGCCCAGCACCGCATCTCAATTTGCAGCCCGTACTTCGTGCCCGACGATTCCCTGCTGTACGCCATTACGACGGCGGCCCAGCGTGGCGTCGACGTGGAACTTTTCGTCTCCGAGAAGGGCGACCAGTTCCTGGTCCACCATGCCCAGCGCTCCTACTACGAGGCGCTGCTGGAAGCCGGGGTGCGGATCTACCTGTACCGCGCGCCGTACGTCCTGCACGCCAAGCACTTCACCATCGACGAAGAAGTGGCCGTCCTAGGCTCCAGCAATATGGACATGCGCTCCTTCTCGCTCAACATGGAGGTGTCCGTGATGCTCCTGGGCGCCGAAGCTGTGGACAGCATGCGCTCCGTTGAATCGAGTTACCGGGAAATGTGCCGCGAGCTGACCCTGCAGGGCTGGTTGCACCGGCCGATGCTTGCCAAATATGTGGACAACGTGGCGCGGCTGACGGCGACCCTGCAGTAGGGACTCAGTCCTCGGCGCAGGCCTCGTCCGCGGGTTCGGCATGGACCCTCGACAGCAACCGATGGAGTTGCTGGAGCTCATCGGCGGAGAACCCCGCAAAGGCCTCCTGCTCGACGTCGGCCACCGCAACTTCAATCGACGCCACCGCGCGCTTGCCTTCCGCGGTGATTTCAACGATATGACGACGACGGTCGGCGGGATCGCGGCGTCGTTCCGCCAGCCCTTCGCGTTCGAGGTCGTTCAGGACCGCTACCAGTCCGCTCGCGTCGATGGAGAGAGCATCGATCAGGCCCTGCTGGCTGAGCGGCCCGGACTCCTCTAGCCGGCACAGCAACACGGCGTGCCTCGGGCTGAGCCCGGAGGAGTCGAGGGCTTGGCGGAGGCGCGTATTCATGATGCGCCCGTGGCGCGCCAAGAGGAACCCCAGTTGCTTTCCCGCTGCCGAAGAACTCATCAGCAAAATCTTATCACTGAGGAAATTATTGATCACCGGCAATCGTTGTCTTTCATAAACGATCTGAGCGGCACGAGCCGAGCAGCGTGAGCTTTCTACCTAAGGAGTTGCCATGAATGATCAGGCTCCGCACCCCACTGTGGTGGTTATCGGTGGAGGCTACGGTGGGATCTCCGTAGCAAAGGCCCTGGACGAACACGCGACGGTTACCTTGGTGGAGCCCAAGGACGCTTTCGTACACAACATCGCGGCCCTCCGATCGGTAGTCCAGCCCGATTTCCTGCCGCGGATGTTCCTTCCCTATGACCGCCTGCTGGTGCACGGCACGGTACTCCGGGACCGCGCGGTCCGGGTGGACGGGCACACGGTCGAGTTGGCCTCGGGTGCCAGCCTGGCACCGGACTACATGGTCCTCGCAAGCGGTTCCAGCTACCCGTTCCCGGCCAAGAGCGATCGAATGGTCACTTCCGACGCGATCGCCCGCTACCTGGCCGCACATGATGACCTCAAACGCGCCGACAGGGTGATGCTGCTGGGAGCCGGGGCTGTAGGCCTTGAATTTGCCGGCGAGATCGCGGCGGCATGGCCGGAGAAGGACATCGTGATGGTGGATGTGGCGCCGGACATCCTGCCGGGGCCGTACGATCCACGGCTGCGGATTGAGGTCAACCGGCAGCTGGATGAACTCGGCGTACGGCGGATCCTGGGGAATCCGTTGGTCCAGTTGCCGCCCGTTCCCGCGGGCGAATTCGCCACCTTTACCGTGAACACCGCGGACGGTACGGACATCCAGGCGGACATTTGGTTCCGCTGCTATGGAATAGCCCCGCAGACGGACTATGTGGCGGGAGACCTCCTGGCCGCACGGACTGCCGAGGGCTACCTGGACGTCACCCCCGAACTCCGCGTCGCGGGCTTCGAGAACGTCTACGCCTTGGGCGACATTTCGGCGATCGACGTGAACAAAGCCGGCGTCGCGGGACGCGAGGCCGTGGTGGTTGCCAAGAACATCCAAGCCCAGATTGAGGGCACGGCGGAACTGTCCGCTTACGCGCCGTCGAAGCCGGTCATCATCCTTCCCCTGGGGCCCTCCGGCGGTTCGGGCCAACTGCCCGACGGTGAGATCGCCAGCCCGGAGCTGATCTCCCAGATCAAGGGCCAACACATGATGATCGACCGCTATGTCGAAATGTTGAATCTCGGCGCATAAGTTGACCGCTTACGCCGACTGCTAGCCGAGGACGGCGTTGACGAGTTTGACGAGGTCCGCCGCGGAGTCGGCAGTGACAGCGGTGCCCATCTTAATCGCCGTGGCCCCGAGATTGCCTTTCACGCCGGTCACGGTCAGTGTGGTCATCTTCTGGCCGGAGGGCAGGACCTGGGTGCTCAACGCTCCCGTCGACTGATCGCCGGTGGTCTTTTGCGGCAACGGCTGGGTCTGGGTCGTGACCTTCTGCCCTCCTACCTCGATCGTGAAGGTCGAACACTGAGCCAGCGCATCAGTGGCCTTCTTTGTCTGACCGGTCAGCACGCTGGGGTCCTTCACCGCCAGGGCAGTGATCACTGTGACGGACTTATCCGCGGCCGAAATGCTCTGCCCAGCGGCATACGTCGCCCCCTCCGGGACCTGCGCGCTGTTGTTCGCCAGGGCTGCGCATGCCGGGGGAGTGATGACGGCGGACGCGAGCATCTGCTTCGCCGCGCTCATGCCCTGGTCTATCTGCGCAGCAGGCACCACGGTCAACGGCTTGCCCTGGTCATCTTTCAACTGCGCGACGATCGATGCGAGTTCCTCGTTTGTGTACGTCTTCGGCGTAGGAGTCGGTGTTGGAGTAGGCGTTGGCGTCGAGGACGAAGCGGCTGCGCTTCCCGGATTTGCGGGACCTCCGCAGGCGGTCAAAGCCAGTACGGCAGCAAAGAGAATCCCGAGCGGTGCGAGCATTTTTTTCATTTGTAAACCCCAATTTTTATGGCGGCACGACCTTCCCGGGGATAACCGGTACAGCCTTGCCTCAACCGCCCGGCCGGTCATTCCCCGCACCGATCCGGGCAGTAGTGAATAGGATGGTTGCCACGGTACATAATCAGTAGGCTTCCTAAGTAGAGTGTTGTCTACTTGGATGCCGTGAGCAGGGTCAGTACTCGCCTTTGATCACGAAGAAAGAGCCGCGAATGACGCCTGCCAGCTTCGACTTCTGGCGAGCGAATTTGAAGCGTGACGCCAGTTCTTCCGGGATCTCCATGCCGTCGGCGAGTTTGAATCCGACCGCTCGCTTCCCGCCGGCCTCGATGCTGTACATGACGTTGATCGACAACCCGGACTCGTAGAAGACGTACGCCATCCGCAAGCCGTCGACGTCGAAGGCAGTTGCTTCCAGGGGGCGGGAGCTGATGACGATGTCACGCTCCTCTTTCAGGATGCGCCTCACGCGCTCGACGACTTCGGGGACCTCGCGGGCCGGGCTCACCGTGAAGACGTGGTCGTATTTGTTCCGGTAGTAGCGGCCCTCGTTGGCGCGCAACTCGGCAAGCGCCTCGGCAACTGGAGACGATTCCAGGCCAACGGTAGAAACGTTCTCGAAGTCAACGATGTACGGCATGCATCCTCCTAGTAAGACATGGTTGGACCAATGCTAACGTGACGGCGTTCCAGCGATCCCAAGGGGCTTTCCATCCAGGAGCAATGGGGCGATTCTGTAAGTCCAAGCATGTTTGGAAGCGTTCTTTGGAGGCATCATGGCGCGGAAAAACGAGTCCCCGGCTGTGCAGGCACCGCCTGAGCCCGGAGACGAATACCCTGAGAAAGTCCGAATCCTCGCCGAGGGCCGATTGGTCAGCGACAGGCTGTGGAATGCGGACCTCGCACCGGCCCGGGAACGCAACTGGAGAGTCCGCAGCCTCTTCGCCCTGTGGATGTGCGACGTCCACAGCATCGCCGGTTACACTTTTGCGGCCGGTCTCTTCATCACCGGCCTGGTCGGCTGGCAAGTCTTCCTGGCCCTGGTCCTCGGCATTACCCTGGTTTATTTCCTCATGAACTTTGCCGGGACGGCAGGGCAGAAGACCGGCGTACCGTATCCGGTCCTGGCGCGGATGTCTTTCGGCCTCTTCGGTGCCAACCTGGCCGCCCTGATCCGGGCACTTATCGCCATCGCGTGGTACGGCATCCAGACCTGGCTTGCTTCTGAAGCCGTGCTCGTTCTGCTGTTTTCTGTGTGGCCCCAGCTGACTTCGCTCGACGGTCCGGACGTGCCGCGCATCCTTGGCTTGACGCCGCTCGGCTGGGCGGCGTTCCTGGTCCTTTGGGCGGTCCAGCTGCTGGTCATCCGGCGCGGCATGGAGACGGTCCGGAAGTTCCAGGACTGGGCCGGTCCTGCCATCTGGGTGGCAATGTTCGCGCTCGCGGTCTACATCCTGACGCAAGCGGGCAACAAGTTCAGCCTCTCGATCCCCGGCGTCGCGCCTTTGGACGGCCCGGCGGCCCTGGCCCAGTTCTTCTCCGCCATCGCCCTCACAGTCACCTACTTCGCCGCGCTGCTCCTGAACTTCTGCGATTTCTCCAGGTTCGCACCGGACCGCAAGACCATCCTGCGCGGCAACTTCTGGGGCCTGCCCGTGAACTTCATCGCGTTTGCCCTTGTCACAGTGGTGGTCACAGCCGGTGCGGCGTCCTACTTCACCGCAGACCAGTACCGTGGCCAGGACATGTTCAAGGTCATCACCGATCCGGTGGCGATCGTCCAGGCGATCAAGAATCCGTGGATCACCATCATCGCCGCCGTCACGTTTGTGGTGGCCACGATCGGCATCAACGTGGTGGCCAACTTCGTTTCGGCCTCCTACGACCTCGCCAACGTGGCCCCGCACCGGATCGACTTCCGCCGTGGCGGACTTATCAGCGCGGTGCTCGCGATCGTGATCCTGCCTTGGAACCTCTTCAGCAGTCCCGTGGTGATCGTGTACTTCCTGGGTGGTCTGGGCGCGCTGCTCGGTCCGCTGTTCGGGGTCATCTTCACGGATTTCTTCCGCATCCGGCACCAGCGGTGCAAGGTCTCGGACCTGTACCACGAGGACGAGAAAGGCCTCTACTTCTACACCAAGGGCTGGAACCTCAAGGCCATTGCGGCGCTGGTCCCGGCCGCCGTCGTCGCAGGCGTTTTGGCGCTGGTCCCGGCACTGCAGAACTTCCTCCCGGGAGGCTCGGGCCTGGGTCCGTATTCATGGTTCGTGGGGGCGATCCTGGCCAGCCTGATCTACTACACGATCACCCGCAACGATCCCCGGACAGTCCGCGCCCGCACTGAGGAGCACGACTGATTCTCAGGTAGTGGGAAACTCCGCGCCCAGGGCCGAGAGCACGCCGAACGCCTTGGTACGGATTTCGTCATATTCGTCCTGGGGCGTCGAATCCGCCGTAATGGCACCTCCGACGCCGAGGCTGAGCGTGCGTCCGCCGTCGCCGTCGCGACCCATCACCAGAGTCCGGATCACGACGGCGAGGTCCGTCGCCGCGTTGAGCGAAAAGTACCCGATCGCGCCGGAGTAGACCCCGCGCGGTCCGGACTCCAAACCGTCAAGGATGTCCATGGTGCTGATCTTCGGGGCGCCCGTCATGGACCCGGCAGGGAACGCGGCCGCCACGGCCTCCGCCCGGGGTGCTCCGGGGCGCAGCCGGGCGTCGATGGTGCTCACCATCTGGTGCACCGTGGCATAGCTTTCCACCTCGCACAACCGGCTGACGGTCACTGACCCGGGCACCGCGAAATGGCTGAGGTCGTTGCGGAGCAGGTCCACGATCATGATGTTCTCGGCACGGTCCTTGAGCGAGGATTCAAGGGCACGCCGCAGGGCCTCGTCAATGGCGGGATCGTTGGCCCGGCCCCTCGTGCCCTTGATCGGCTCGGCCCGCATGCCGCCGTCGGAAGTTATCCGAAGGAAGCGCTCCGGCGAAGTACTCGCGACCGTCATATCGCCGAACCGCAAATAGCTCGCGAACGGCGCCGGGTTGCGTTTGCGCAGCGCGAGGTAGATCTCCCACGGGTCCATCCCGGGATCCGGAGCCGTCACTGTGGTGGTCAGGCAGACCTCGTACGTGTTGCCCTCGGCGATCTGGTGCTGGGCTTCAGTGATTTTGCTTTTGTAGTCGTCCTCGGTGTCGCGGCTGGAGAACTCGAGTGCCACTGTACGGCTCCCGGCGGCGGGATCCCCGGCCGAGTGCCTCGGCGCGCCCGCCGCTTGGGGTGCCGAGGCCGCGGACAGCACGGCCTCGCGCGCAATCCCAAGCCATTCGCCGGCGTCGGGAGCATCGATGGCGAGCAGCCAGACGGCACCGTCACGGTGGTCGATCACGACGGCCCGGCCCGCGAAAAGCAACGCCGCATCCGGAGTGCCGGCTTGGACATCGCTGCCACCGGTCTCCCGCTTCAATTCATAGCCGAGATAGCCCAACCAGCCGAGCGTGAATTCGCAGTCGTAGCCTTCCGGCGCCCTCAAGGCCTTGCGGCCCCACACGGTGTCCAGCCAGCGGAAGAAAGGACCGGTGGTCTCCACGGTGGCGCATCCGGCGCTGAGGTGGGTGGTTCCGGAGCTGTGCGTTACGGCTTGGCCGAAGGAGCCGCCGTCGTCCGCGAGGATACTGAAGCGGCTGCGTTCGGCGGCGTTGAAGGAAACGGCGTCGCCGGCTGTGTCCCTGTTGGAGGACGTGTTGGAGGAATCGAGCCAGACGGCGTTGGCGGACTCGGCGTAGAGAGCGTGGAACAGGGCAACGGCGTCCGGCGCGGCATCGATCCGTTCGGCCTTGAGCTGCAATCCGCGGCGCGCCGAGAGCTCGGGAGCCAGCACAGGGGAGAGCGTAGGGAGGTAGTTCAGCGCCTGCAGGGCGTCATCAGGGGCCTCGCCGTCCGCCCGGTTCAGCACCCGGACGTCGATGTGGTCGAGGACGTCGTCGGACTCGAGCCACTCGTCCTCCTGCGCCGCCCAGCTGTCCCAGAACGGTTCGTAGCTGCTGCCGTCCCGGGCCATTGCACGGTGCCGGCGGTCGTCGTCGGGAGCGTCTACCCAGACCACGGCGTCCAGCATGGGCCGGGCCGCACTCGCGGCGGCACCGACGCCCTCGACGATGACGATTTCGGCAGGCAGCGTCACATGGCTGCGGCCGTCGTAGTGTTTGTCCCAATCCCAACTGACCCACTCGGCGGCGTCGCCGTGCCGCAGCGGTGCCAGGACGGTGGTGACGTACCGCTCGACGCCCGCGGCAAGGCCGTTCCAGCCCGGATAGATGTCCTCAAGATGGAACAACGACACCTTGTGATGCATGCGTAGGCGGGCGGCGAGTTCGACGGCGAGAGTAGTCTTTCCCGCGCCGGACCGGCCATCGATGGCAATGATCACAGGTGCTGGGGTCATGAAATAGAGCGTACCTGCTGCGGGTCGTGCTGCTGTGCGTGCTGCCTCGCGGCAAGGGCTTCCCGCGTGTGCGCGACGATGCCAGGGACGGCCGCGCGAATGAGGTCCCAGGTCACGTCGAAGTCGTGGTGGCCCCCATACCAAGGATCCTCGACGCCAAGGTCCAGGGTGCTCCGGCCAACAACGGCTGGGTCGAAACTACGAAGCATCCGGATCTTGGCGAGTGTTTCCGAATCCGGGGCGGCCTCGTGCAGCCAGCCATAGTGATCCACGTCGAGGGCCAAAATCAGGTCCCGTTCCCGGAACCACTCCGGGCGCCAGATCCTGGCAATGTGACCCTCGGAGCGGATGCGGTGTGCCGACAAGACCCGGGCTGCGCGTGGATCGATGGGGTGCCCGGCTTCGTAGGACGTGGTTCCCGCGGAGTCCACAACAACCGCTCCACCCAGCCCTCCGGCGTCGAACGCTTCAGTCAACATCAGTTGCGCCATGGGTGAGCGGCAGATGTTTCCCGTGCATACGGTGATGATGCGGTATGGGCTCGACGCTGAGTACATGGAGCAAGCATGGGGGATGCCACCCTGTCTTGGCTAGTCAAAAAGGAAAGGAGATTACAGGATTTGTAAAGTCGCTGGGGGAGGCGTAAAAGGGCCTCGACTTCCTGCCGCTTTTGACCGCCGGTGACGCCGCCGACGCAGGGATTCCGGGGTGCGGATCCGGAAAACTGGTGGGAGGTTGAGGTGGGCTCGCCTAGGTGCACACCAGATCCCGACGGCGGTAACCAACCAGGCCGGCGGAAGCCAGGACGGCGGCAATCGCCAAGGTCCACCAGGTTGACCCCCAGTCCGTTCCGGGGGAGAAAACGTGTGGCACCACGTGGAAGGGGCTCGTGTCCATCAGCCACTCCGGGAACTTCAATATCGGCCCGAAGAACGTGATTAGCAGCCAATAGACCAGGAGCAGCCAGGCCAGCGATCGCAATTGCGGGGCAATCCCGATGAGGGCAAGGGCCGCTCCTACGGCGAGCCATATGGCGGGAAGCTCGGCAGTGCCCTGCAGCACCACCTTGCCTGCGTCGAGCGGAGAACCGGAGACGTTCGACGCGGTGGCCAAAGCAAGGGAGCAGACCACCATCCCCGCCGCGGGAGCAAGGATGGAAAGCGCCGCCGTCGGCATGACGTGGCGCAACCGTGACAGCGGTGCCGACAATACCCACTCGGCCCTGCGCTCCTCTTCTTCCGCATAGAAACGAAGGGCGAGCTGTAGGCCCATCGTCGCACCGATGATCCCCAGTATCAGCAGGAGGACTTCGACGAATCCGTAGGTCAGTTGCTCCTCGGTGGTGATGCGGAAGGCGATCAATTGCCTGACGAAGGGGTTGCCGGCAAAGGCGCTGCTGAGGGTGCCCGTAACCAGGCCGAACACAGTGCCTAGAATCAACAGGTTCACCCCCCACGTCCACAACGGCAGGCGGTTCAGCCGCGAGGTCAGGCCCCAGATTCCTGTGCGTCCCCGAGCCGGACCGGGCCTGGTGGGGATCAGCCCGAGACCAAAATCCCGCCGCGAAGACAACCACGCGGCAAGAACCGCCAGTATGCCGCCGGCGCTTACCAAGAGCAGCAACGGCCCGGCATTGTTTTCCGACGCCGGGCGGATGTGTTCAGCCCAGCCCAGCGGACTGGCCCAGAGAAGCCAGTTGGAATCTTGGAGCGTGTCACCTAGTCCACGCACAAGGTAGCTGACGCCGAGCACCGTACCTGCAAGGGTGTTGGCCGTACGCGCCACGGAGCCCAACTGCGCGGTCACCGCTCCGACGCCTGCGAAGGCCACGCCGGCGCCTCCCATGACGCCCCCCAGCGCGTAGGCCGACGTGGTGGGCGCTCCGGCCATCGCCAACGCCGCCCCCACCAACACGGTCAGTGCGGCAGAAGCCAGCCAGGCGAACAGGACGGCCGATGTCAGCCTTGCGTGCCTGCCAACGACTCCGGAGTCCAGAAGCTCGGCTTGTCCGGAGTCTTCGGCTGCCCGGGTGTGACGGGTCACGGAGAGAATCGCCATGAGGGCGGCGAAAAACATGCCGAACATCTGGATGCGCCACGTGGTGAAGCCGATCGCGTTGCTGAGATCCGTGGCGGGGCCCAGGAGCAAGGAGAATGCCGGATTGGTGGAGAGGCTCGATTGGAGGGCCAAGGCGTCCAAGCGCGAAGGGAAGAGGGATCCGTACACCGCGTAGACAACTACCGGGATGATCCCGAAGGCCAGAAACCAGGGCAGCAACTTCCAACGGTCCAAGCGGATCGCGTGCCGCAGTAGGGGCAGCGTCCCCGTGAACGCGTGGTTCATGGCGTGCGCCTGCGGCCCCGCCTGAGCGAGAAAGAGGGGTTCAGCCGTTGCTCGTCGTCGTCCCGGGGAGGATCATGTTGTTCGCCATAGTGCTGGAGGAACAGGTCCTCAAGGCTTGGCGGCGTGACAGTCAGCGCGGACATGCCGTGGCGGCCAAGAACGCTCATCGCGTCCCCAAGGGTTTCTGCGTCCACGCTGAAATGCACGCGCTTCCCCTCGATCCTCAGATCCGTGACTCCAGGCAGCGCGGTCAGCGTCCCGGCGCCGTCATCGAGCGTCGCCGAGACGTTGGTGCGGGTCCGGCTGCGCATCTCCTCAAGGCTGTTCGTTTCCACGACCTTGCCTTTGCGGATGATGCTGATGCGGTCGGCCAAGGCTTCCACCTCGGCGAGGATATGGCTGGAGAGCAACACCGTACGTCCCAAGGTCCGTTCCCGTTGGATTTCCTCCCGGAAGGTAGCTTCCATGAGTGGATCCAATCCGGCGGTCGGCTCATCCAGGATCAACAGTTCGGCGTTGGAGGACAAGGCCGCCACAATGGCCACTTTTTGCCGGTTGCCCTTCGAATAGGTGTGCCCACGCTTGGAAGGATCCAACTCAAGGGCCTCCAAGAGATCTTCGCGGCGCTTTTCATCCAAACCGCCCCGCAGTCTGCCGAGAAGATCGATCGCTTCGCCTCCGGTCAGGCTGGGCCAGATGCTGACATCCCCCGGGACATAGGCGATGCGCTTGTGCAATGGGACGACATCTCGCCAGGGGTCGGCACCAAGAACCTTCACAGCGCCTGAGTCGGCCCTGAGGAGCCCAAGGAGTATGCGGAGCGTCGTCGATTTGCCTGCGCCGTTCGGCCCCAGAAAGCCAAGGACCTCGCCTTCGCGGACCTCGAGATCCAGTCCGTCCAAGGCCGTGAACCGCCCGAAGGATTTCACGAGCCCCGAAATGCTGACGGCGGCAGTCATGGAGTGAGCTTACTCCCGCGTTGTCAGGGCGGACAGGTGCAGCGGAGGTCGTCCGCCGCACCTGCCGGTGATCTCCCAAGGGCGCCTTGCGGGCTGGGTCTGAGTCAGGAAATCCGCAAGTGCTCCAGGACTTCCTCAGCGCCGGGGTAGGCGGCCTGGGTGCCCTTCTTGGTGGTGGCGAGCGCTGCGGCCACCGATGCGAACGCCGCGGCTTCGGCCAGGGTTACGCCTACTGCGAGGCGGGCAGCGACGGCACCGGTGAAAGCGTCACCCGCACCGGTCGTATCCACGGCATTGACCTTCGTGGGCGCGATCCGGGAGATCTGTTCCCCGGATGCGGCGAGCGAATCCAACACCACCGAGCCGTGCGAGCCGAGGGTAACCAATACCCGTTGCAATCCGCGCTCGGCGAACTGGCTTCGGACCGACTCCCAGGCGCTTGCATGCGCCCCCGGGTGCGGCATTTCGGCGTCGCCCAGGAACATGGACGCTTCATGGGCGTTCACCAGCAGTACATCGCTCAAGGCGGCCAGGCTTTGCGGGATCTCGGCGTACGGCGAGAGGTTCAACAGAACGGTTGCGCCGGCGTCGTGCGCTGTTTTGGCGGCAGCCTCCACAGTCTCAAGGCTGACCTCCAGGCAGAGGCAGAGCACCGCGGCGTCGTCGAAGGCGTCCGCCGACACATCCGCCGGGGCGAGCGTTCCGTTGGCGCCTGCCGAAATGATGATGTTGTTCTCACCGTTCGCGTCTACCGCGATGACCGCGACGCCGGTGGCGACATCCGCGGAACGGCGGACGCGCGAAACGTCCACGCCGGCCCCTTGCGTGGAGGCAAGGAGCATGTCACCGTTGGGGTCGTTTCCGACCGCGCCGATCAGGCTCACCGTGCCGCCCAGCTTGCTCGCCGCGACGGCCTGGTTGGCGCTCTTGCCGCCGGGATTGACCGCGAAGCCGTTGCCGTGGACGGTTTCACCCGGGAGCGGGAGCCGCTCGCAATAGATGGTCAGGTCCGCATTCAAGGACCCGACGACGACGATCCTTCGGTTCACTTTTCAACCTCGGCTTCGAGGGGCTTGGGGATGAGCAGCGATGCCGCGAAGGCGGCAACTGTGATGGCCAGGCCGACGACGACGACAGTCAAGTACGAGGCCTTGGCGTCACCAAGCGCCGAGGTCGCCACAAGGACCGCCGGCAACACCAGGAAGCTCAGGCCGGCGCCGAGGTTGAAGGCTCCGGCGTTCATGCCGGGCAGGAAGCCGGGGTTGCCGGCGGGGGAGAGGACAACTCCGAGTCCGTTGAGCATGATGTTGACGGTACCGGCATACATGATGCCGAGCAACGCCGTTCCCACGATCATGAGGGGCAGGCTGCTGAGTCCGAAGAACGCGATGACGGCGAGGGCCGCGATGCTTCCCAGCATGCCGATGCGCAGGACTTTGGTGTAGCCGAGCACCGGGGCGAGCCGGCCGCTGATGGGTCCGAATACCCAGCCGAGCAGGGCGTAAGGCGTGAGGATCATGAGGGACATCTCGGTGGGGCCAACCCCGAATCCCGGTGCCGCGGCCTGGACGTAGGCCGGGACGATGCCGTTGATGACTGCGAAGATGCCGGTCATGGCGAGGGTGGTGGTCAGCAGCGGCGCCCAGGTGGAACGCTGGCGCAGGTGGACGGTTTCCACCATCGGTTCCTTGGACCGCTTCTCGACTGTCCAGAACGCGGCGAACGCGGCAGCAGCGACCACAATCAGCCCGATGGCCAGCATCAGCGTTCCGGAAGAGAAGGCGCCGACCAGCTTGGACCCCTCATTGAGGGCTGTCAGGAGTGCGCCCACCGCGATGACTATGAAGAACACGCCGAGCCAATCCATGGTTGTGCCTGCGGCGGGCTTGCTCTCGCCAGCAAGGATGGCGACCAGGGTCGTGGCCACGATTGCGAGACCGACCATAAGCCAGAAGATGCTGCGGAATCCGAAGTGTTCGGCGAAGTAACCGCCTACAAAGGAGTCGACGCCCGCAACGCCGCCGTTGACTGCCGTGATGAGGCCCATCAAGGCTCCGTACTTGCGCGGGTTGTTGACCGCGGAGCGCAGCATGATGAGGCACAGCGGCACGGTGGGGCCACTGACGCCCTGGACGATGCGGCCCACGAAGAGCCATGTAACGTCGGGCGCCATGGCTGCGATGACCGAGCCGACGGCCATCAGCAGCATCATGCCGAGGAGGATCTTCTTGCGGCCGACGATGTCGCTCAGGCGCGGCAGGAAGAGCGAGAACAAAGCTGCTGCCGTGAAGAACCAGGTCTGGGAGAGGCCGATGACCGCCTGGTCCGTGTGGAGCTCGTTTCCCATGGTGACCAGTGCCGGGCTGAGCATGGACGCGTTGAGCTGGAAGGCTACGCAGGCTGCCAGCAGGGCGACCATGAGGGCCGCGACGTTGCCGCGGCTTGTCTTGGTTTCGTTGATGAGGGTGGTCATTTACTTGGCCTCTCCTGCGATGCCGCTGGCGACGACGGCGTCGCCGCTAATGGTGGCGGGAGCCCCGGCGTCGGGCTCCCCGATGCGGATGATCGCGTCGGTTACGAGGTTCCAGAACTTCTCGTGGTCAAGGTCGACGGCGACGGAGGTGTGGCAGTCGGCCGGCGCTGGGGCGCGGAAATCTGCCACGGTCATGCCAAGGGTGAGCTTGCCCTGCAGTTCGATGTCAACGGGGACTTTGCGGGTAGTCATCACGGTGGGGTCGATGACGTAGGCCACGGCGCAGGGATCGTGCACCGGGGGATAGTCGAAGCCCTGTGCATCCTTGTAGGTCTTGGTGAAGAACTCCATCAGTTCCATCACGAACTTGGCCGGCTTGGTGCCCACGGCGGCGATCTTCCCGACGACGTCGGGAGTGGCCAGCGCCTGGTGCGTGAGGTCCAAACCGACCATCACCACGGGCCACTTTTCGTTAAAGACGATGTGCGCGGCCTCGGGGTCAATGATGATGTTGAATTCCGCCACGGCGCTCCAATTGCCAACGTGGTAGCCGCCGCCCATGAGGACAACTTCCTTGACGCGTTCAACGATGCGCGGCTCCTTGCGGGCGGCCATGGCGATGTTTGTGAGTCCCGCCGTCGGGACGAGGGTAACGGTGCCCGGCTCGTGCGCCATGATCGTTTCGATGATGAGGTCGACGGCGTGGCGCGGGTCCAGTTCGATAGCGGATTTGGGCTGTTCGGGCCCGTCCATGCCGGTTTCGCCGTGGATGTCCGGCGCGGTTTCTATGGAGCGGACGAGTGGGCGGTCGCAGCCGGCGGCAAAGGGAACACCTGTGATGCCGGCGATGGTGCCCACGGAGAGGGCGTTTCGGGTGACCTTTTCCAGGGTTTGGTTCCCCACCACCGTGGTAACGGCGAGCAGTTCGATGTCCGGGTTGCCGTGGGCCAGCAGCAGGGCCACTGCGTCATCGTGCCCGGGATCACAGTCCAGGATGATCTTCTTGCGTTCAGGGGTCATGGTGTTGGGATCCATGTTCATCTCCACGTCATTGGGGCCTGCCGAGGCAGGGCGCTAAAGCATTCAGGGGAATTCTGGCACTGGCCTGCGCCTCACGTCAAACGCTTAACGCTAATTGCGTCAAGCGCTTGATGCCTTGCGGCGTGGGGAGGGGCCGATTCCCCGCTACGATCGTTGTATGGAATCCGCGGAACCAATGCATCGGGCCTTAGGCCGTACGCAGCGTGTCACCGCGGCGATGGTGGCCTCCCTGGCAGGGGTCTCGACTGCGACGGTGTCCCTGGTTGCCAACGGCAAGACCCAGGGCAGAGTGTCCGAAGACAACATTTCGCGGGTCCGCGAGGCCATCGCCGAACTCGGCTACGTGGTGGATGGCATCGGCAGTTCTTTGGCCAAGGGCGTGAGCTCGATCGTGATCCTTGTGGCGCCGGACATTTCCAACCCCTTTTTCGCCAAGGTCATCGCCGGAGTCCGGGAATCGCTCGGTTCCGAGTACCAACTGCTGCTCTCTGTGACCGATGCCGGTGAGTTCCCCCGTGCGGAGGACGTCCGAAAGCTCCTGGCCCTTCGCCCTGCGGGCCTGCTGGTGGACGCGCCCAATGCAAGCTTCCTGGAGGATCTTTCGGTTGCCGGGCCGCTGGTTCTTCTCGATGCGCCGGGCCTCGAAGCCTATGCTCCGTCCGTCAACCTCGACGTCGCACATGGCGCCCGTGAATTGGCCGCGCACCTTGCGGCCTCCGGGCACAAGCGAGTTGCCTACGTGGACAGCGTGACCGGCACGGCCACCTTCGAGGTGCGCCGGGCGGCGTTCCTGGATGAAGCCAATTCCTGCGGTATTTCCGTTGCGGACGCGCACATCATCAGTACCACCATCGACGTCGGCGCTGCCGCGGCTGCCTTCGCCGCCGCGTGGCCGGACTGGCAGCGCGCCGGGGTCACCGCCGTCGTTTGCGGAACTGACACCCACGCCTACGGCGTGTTGCAGGAGGCCCGAGTGGCCGGGGTCCGGATTCCGGAGGAACTCGCCGTTGCGGGCTTCGATGACCTGCCGTATTCGGCCACGAGCAACCCGAGCCTGACCAGTGTGCATCTGCCGGCCACGCCCCTGGGACTAAAGGCGGGCGAACAACTCCGGGGGCTGATGGAAGGCCGTGAGCTGGACCCGCCGCAACTGACCCTAGAGAGCTCGTTGGTGGTGCGCGGCTCCACGGCCTTTTCCCCATCGATTGCTGAGTAATTGTCGTTTTGAGGCTCCAAAACGACCGTTCTGGGGGCCCACGCCGGCGAGGGCCCCGGCCTGAGCTTGCGAAGGCTGGGAGCCGGTGGGGAGCAATCGATGAAGGCTGTGGATAACTTCTGCGAGGTAGGCCGTTTTCTGCTCTGATGGGGTCATGAAAACCCCACGTCGCCTCTCCGTGAGCCTCGAGACGCGGCCGTTCACTATTGCTGAGGCGGCCCGGGAGGGTGTCAGTCCGAGACGTCTGCGGCACGGCTCTCTGAAGAGACTCGGCAAGGGAATCCGTTCCGAGAGCCCGACGGCGGAGCTCCCCTTGAGCGTCCGCGTGCGCCCTTTCGTCGAGGTCAATGAGCGATGCGCCGCATCCCACCTCACGGCGGCAGAACTTCTTGGCTTGCCGCGACGTCTCCAGAAGGAGCCAGCGCAAATGTTCCATGTGATCCGCCCCGAGGGTGCTGCCCATCTCAACCGGCCACACGTCGTCGTGCACCGCATGAAGCTCTATGAGGACGAGGTCACTACGGTTGATGGCGTCCCTGTCACCACTGTGGAGCGCACCTGGCTGGACATGGCCGAGATACTGACCGTGGACGAATTGGTGGTCATGGGGGACAGCTGTGTGCGGATACCGCGGGTTGAATTCGAAGGGCGGGACGCGCCGCTGTGCACTCTCGCGGATCTTCAGCAAATGATCGATCGCCATAAAGGCAAGAGAGGGCTACACAAAGCCAAAGTAGCCATCCAACTGATCCGGATAGGCTCGGATTCGCCGCAGGAGTCATTGCTCCGCCTCGCGATCGTGAGGGCAGGCCTGCCGGAACCCGCACTCAATGTGCCGGTTGAGGCCAAGGACGGCGGGAGGTTCCTGCAGCCTGACTTGTCGTACAAGAAGTACAAAATCGGCATCGAATACGAGGGCGAGGGCCACGGCAACGAAGCACAAGTGGTGCGGGACATCAGCCGTTCGGAACGGTATGAGGCGCTGGGCTGGACGGAGGTCCGGATCTCAAAGCGCCACATGTTCAACGATGCGAAAGCTGCCGTAGCCAAGATCCGGACGGCACTGATCCAAGCCGGTTGGCGGCCTGCCCGACAACAAACGAGTGCTGCGTAACAGTCGTTCTGAGGTTTCAATACGACAGTTTGGGCCCACGCCGGCGAGGGCCCCGGCCTGAGCTTGCGAAGGCTGGGAGCCTGTGGGGAGCAATCGATTTGTTTTAGTGGATGACGGCGAGCAGCACACCCACGGACATGAACAGCACTCCGAACGTGCGGTTGAGGACCTTTTGCCCGTGCTCGTTGTGCGTGAACCGTTGAAATGAACGGGCTGCCAAGGCGAAGAAGAACCACATGACGCAGATGTCGATGAAAACGATCGTGGTGCTGAGGATCAAATACTGCGGAATCAGCGGCTGCTCGGGGCGGATGAATTGGGGCATGAAGGCCAGGAAGAAGACGATCGCCTTGGGATTGAGCAGGTTGACCCAAACGCCTCGCTGGAACATGGACCACGCCGGTTCGTTGCGCCGGGATTCCACTTTTTCCTTGTCCAGGTCCGGCCGGTGCAGGAACTGCCGGATGCCCATGTACACCAGATATGCCGCCCCCGTGTAGCGGATGACGTTGAAAACCACGGGTGAGCTCGAGACCAGAACACCTACCCCGAGAGCCACGATCAGGATATGGATGATCAGTGCCGCCTGTTGGCCCAGGACTCCCCAGATGGAGCGGCGGAATCCGGAGTTGAGCGAGTTGCTCATGGTGGAGATGGCGCCCGCGCCGGGAGTGAAACTGATCAGGGTGCCGGCGCCTACCAGGGCCAGCCAAAGCGAAATTTGCACCAATCCAGCTTATGCCCGTAGGACGGGGCGCCGGGACGCGTTGATGGTGTGCCCAGACGAGCGGTTACCAGAGCGTCTCGACCAAGGGGAAGCTATGGAATTCCTGATCGGCCGTGATGACCACCATCGATTCCACGATGGCCTGTGCAGCGATCAGCCTGTCGAAGGGGTCCCGATGCTCCCAGTCGAGGTGCCCGGCCGCGAGCGCATGGACGCTCCGAATGGACAGCTCCTCGTTGCACAGTTCGGCGACGTGCCGGGCATAGCCCAGGAGCAGTCCGTCTAAACCCGCAAGCTTACCCAGCTTGTGCTTGTAGCCGATCTCGTAAGCGCTGGCGGATGATGCCACGAGACGGTTGTCGAATGACTGGATTGCACGTCTTGCCTTGGGTGAGAGCTTCCGTGGTTCCGTGAGGGCCCAGATCAGGGCATGCGTGTCGAGGAGGTAACGGGTGCTTCCCACAGCGCAAGTTCCTCCTCATCCATCGGCTCTAGGAAATTGTCCGGAAGTTGTCCTTTGACGAATCCAAGGCGGCGCTTGGTGGGCCGCTCGATCTTCACGAGCCGTGCAACGGGCTTGCCGGCCTTGGCGATAACCACATCTTCGCCCCGCTCAACCATGTTGAGGAGTTCAGAAAGGCGGGTCTTTGCCTCCTGAACGTTGTATTGCGCCATGTTGACCAAGCATACTTGGTCAACCCGTACGGCGTAAGGCCCAGTGGCGCGTTGGATGCTCGCGGCCCCCGCTCGCCGAAGCTCAGGCACACTTGCCAAACCTCGAATGCACCCAGTGGAGCATCGTGTCCGGGAGATCGTCGCCAAGTAAATACTGGTCGAAGTAGGAGCGCGGGCCATTGGACATATATCCGGTCTCGTCGATGCCAAAATGACCGATCATGTGAAACCCGCGCTCTTCGGCAATGCCCTTGAGTTTCTTCGCCTCCTGGAGGATTGGCTGCTCATCGTAATAATCGTCCTCGGCCCAGATTCCGGCGTGCGCGATCGCAAAATAAGTTGAGCCCTCGAGATCCAGATGTTCCAGGATGGCGTCCTGGAACGGATTCAAGCTGCCCTCGAAGGACTCTGTGACAACCCGGATGCTTTCCAGCTGCATCTCGGCGTCGAGGCCGATCACCACGAGCCTTGGGTAGAGCTTTTCTTCTTGGTCGATGAGCGGACGGGCGAGAATCTGTAGGTCAAAGCCTGCTTGGATGATCATGTTTTGAGGCTATTCACGGCCGCGGGCCGCCAACAGAGGTCATTTTTCCTATGTGGACAACTGCCCCAGCTTGGCCGCCTTCACCAGGAGATACTGCCGTTCCTGCAGGCTCCCCGTTTTCCTTGCCGCGGCGAGAAGACACTCCCGGGCGCCCGGAAGGTCACCGGACATTTCGAGCAAGTGCCCGCGAACTGCGTCGAGCCTGTGCCAGTCTCCCAGCCCTGTCCCAAGCCCATCCAACAGCTGAAGGGCCGCCCGCGGCCCTTCAACCATTGCCACGGCGACTGCTCGGTTCAGTGCCACCACCGGGCTTGGGGCCATGGCTTCGAGCACCGTGTACAACGCCAGGATCTGCGGCCAGTCGGTCTGCTCCGCGGACGCCGCCTCGGCATGGACCGCAGCGATCGCGGCCTGCAGTTGGTAGGGTCCAGGACGCCCAACCCCCAGCACTGTTGACAAGAGTTCAAGGCCCTCGGCGATCTGCGCCGAGTCCCACAGCCGGCAATCCTGTTCCGCGAGCGGCACCAGCATTCCGTCCGGGAGGGACCTCGCCCGTCGCCGCGAGTCGGTGAGGAGCATCAGGGCAAGCAGTCCGCCCACTTCGAGCTCGCCCGGGAGCAGTCCCCGGAGGAGCCGGGTAAGGGGGATGGCCTCGGCGGTGAGGTCTTCGCGCTGCATGGAGGGGCCGGAACTTGCCGCGTAACCCTCGTTGAAGATCAGGTACAGGACGTGGAGTACGACGCCGAGCCGCGCCTTTCGCTCGCCGGGTTCCGGGAGCTCGAAATGGGCTCCGGCCTTCTTGATGTTCTGCTTGGCCCGGCTGATCCTCTGGCCCATGGTGGCTTCCGGGACAAAGAACGCGCTGGCGATCTCCGCCGTCGTGAGCCCTCCGATCGCCCGCAATGTCAGTGCCAGCTGCGAGGGTGCTGAGAGGGCGGGGTGGCAGCACAGGAAAAGGAGGGTGAGGGTGTCTTCTGCGAACCCTTCCGCGCCACTGGCCGAGGAAGGGTCCTCGCGAGACGGCGGTCCCAGAGCCGCCGCGCGTTGTTCGCGTGCCTGTCGGGCACTTTCGCTGCGCCAGTAGTCCACCAACCGCCGAGTGGCGACCGTGAGCAGCCACGATCTCGGGTTGTCCGGAACACCGGAGGCGGGCCATTGCATTGCTGCCTCGAGCAGGGCGTCCTGGACGGCATCTTCGCACTCGGCAAATTGCCCGTGCCTGCGGATGAGCACGCCGAGGACCTGCGGCGCGAGCGTGCACAGCAGGTCCTCCACCGTGGATTCCCCGGAAGGTTCGGCCAAGCGCTAGACCTCCGGCGGCGCGTCCTGGACGCGGCGCAGCTCCACAACCGGTGCGTACTTCACGATGCTGGAGCAGATTTCCACTGCCCGTTCCTCGCTGGCGACGTCCACCACCCAGTAGCCGATGAGGGATTCCTTGGCCTCGGCGAAAGGTCCATCGGTGGTGATGACCCCACTGTCCGTCTGCTTGACCAGCTTGGCAGTGCCGGGGTCGGCCAGTCCGGCGTTGAACACCATCTCGCCTGAATCGCTGAGATCCTTGTCGATCTGGATCATGAACCCGATCATTTCCCTGATCCATTCGGGATCCGCAGCCTTCATCATGCCCTCGGCGGAACCAAACATCATGATCATGTACTTCATCTCGAACTCCTTATCAGGGGCGCTCCGTGTGGGCGCTTTCGTTCATGGGTCGGAACTACGGGACGGTTTTCGACATGGATTGATGGAAAATCCCAAGAAACTTTTGGCGGCCGGCTGCCCGCAGACTGCTACGCCCGTGCGATGACTTCCCCGTTCGGGATCAGGAAGTAGCCATCATCGGTGGAGCCCCAACGGTGCCAACCGGCGGCAATTCTGGCCAGGTCAGCCTCGTTGGCCAGCCCGTATTCCAGGGCCTGCTCGGCAAAGGCGGAGTGCAGGACGCGCTCGCTCCACACCCGCGACTGCCAGCGGCGCTGTTGCGCGGTGGCGTAGAGCCAGTTGCTGCTGGAGGGCGCGACGTCGGTGAAGCCCGCCTGCTGTGCCCATGACACGAGCCGCCGCCCGGCGTCGGGCTCTGCACCGTTCCGTCGGGCGATCTTCTGGTAGAGCTCCATCCAGTCGTCGAGCTCGCGGACCTCCGGGTACCAGCTCATGCCGTGGAAATCGGCGTCGCGCACTGCCACGATGGCGCCGGGCTTGGCCACGCGCCGCATTTCGCGCAGCGCGGCAACGGGGTCGGTCAAGTGCTGCAGGACTTGGTGTGCGTGGACGAGGTCGAAGGTCTCGTCCTCGAAGTCCAGATCGTAGATGTTGCCCGTCACGAATTCCACGTTTTCAACGCCGCGTTCGGCTGCCAGAGAGGCAGCCTGGGCCACGATCTCGGCGGATCGGTCGAGCCCGACGACCTTTGCAGGAGCCACCAGCTCCGCGAAGTCGCACGTGATGCTCCCAGGTCCGCATCCGACGTCGAGCACTGATGTCCCGGCGGTGAGATGCGGGATGACAAACGCGGCAGAGTTCTCGGCTGTGCGGGAGGCATGGGCGCGTACGACGGACTCGTGGTGGCCGTGTGTGTAGACGTCTTCAGGCTTCTGCTCGTTCATAGGGAAACGCTACCCCGATGCAGTGGAAAGCGGGCGGAACTTGGGCCCACCGCTTGTTTTCGACTGCCCGCCTGCCACAATGGAGCCATGGCCGCAGCGTGGTGGGGTCGGGGGTCGCAGCTGGGGCGCGGATCGGGCCTCGGCGGGCTGCATGACGGACCATCCTCGGACGCCTTGCGTCGCCCGTTCTTCATTGCGGCAGTGGCCGTCTTCGCAGTCGTCGTCATGGTTGAAATCGGCTTGTCGATCCTCCTCGGAGGGACCGCCATCGATCCCGTTACCCCCGACCAAGCGGACAAGCTCGGCGTTCCTCTTGACGTCTTCCTCAAGACCCAACGCGCGCCAGCTGCGCCCCCGGGTGCCGGAATCGGTTTCCTTGCGTTCCTGGACGGGCTGTTGCTGTTCACGGTGGTGATGCTCGGGCTCAGCCTGGTCATCGACCTCAGGGTTTACGGACGGGTTCAAGGCATCGTCACCTTGATTGTCACGTTTCTCTGGGTGGTGGGGGCGTTCTTCACAGCCCTCCTGGCCTTGGCGAAGCTGTTCCTGATGTTCGGCCTGTTCGTCGCCGCACCCTTCGGGACCATTGCCTACCTGGCGTTATGGGGGAGTTTTCCCACGAGCCAGGCCGCGGCCATCCTTGCCCTATTACTGTTGCTGAAGATCGTCTTCGCGGTCCTGCTGGTCTTGAGCCAGCCGAAATTCCTGAAGGTCACCGGGCTCGTGGTGCTGCTCCTGGTATCGGTCCTCCTGCAGCTTATTCTTGGCCTCATCCACAGCTTCCTCCCCGGCCCACTTGTGTCCATCGGGGATCAGTTCTGGGCGCTCATTACCGTGGTGGTTGCCTTGGTGTGGGCCCTCATCATGCTCATCGGATCCATACCGGCCATCATCAACGCACTGCGGGTCAGCGGCTCGGCGGGGGACTAAAGTCCCGGACGTTCGTTAGCCCTACTCCTGGGGCCGGTTCCGATAGGCGGCCAGGAAGGTTGCGATCCTGCGCACGGCCTCCTCGATCTCGCGGACGGATGGCAGGATGACGAAGCGGAAGTGGTCCGGGTTTGGCCAGTTGAAGGCAGAGCCGTGGGAGACAAGGATTTTCTGGTCCTGCAGGAGGTCCAGGACGAATTGCTCGTCACTTTCGATCGGGTAGACGTCAGGATCCAGCCGCGGGAACAAATACATGGCCCCGGCCGCCGGAACGCAGCTCACGCCGGGGATCGCAGTCAGGAGCTTCAAGGCCAGATCCCGTTGTTCGCGGAGCCGGCCACCTGGCCTGATGAGTTCCTCGATGCTCTGGTAGCCGCCCAGGCAGGTCTGGATGGCGTGCTGTGCCGGAACGTTGGAGCACAAACGGAGGGAAGCCAACAGCTCCAACGCTTCGCGGTATTCGGCAGTTGCTGCGTGCGGGCCGGTCACAGCGACCCAGCCGGCCCGGTAGCCCGGCATACGGTAAGCCTTGGAAAGGCCGCTGAAGGTCAGGACGCAGATGTCGTCTGCCACGGATGCCGTGTGGATGTGCTGGGCGTCCTCGTAACGGATCTTCTCGTAGATCTCGTCCGAGAAAAGGACAAGGTCATGCTTGCGGGCCAGGGCCGCGAACTGCTCCAGGATGTGGCGGGGGTACACCGCGCCCGTGGGGTTGTTCGGATTGATGATGACGATGGCCTTGGTGCGCTTGGTGATTTTGGCTTCGACGTCGGACATGTCCGGCCACCAGTTCTGGCCCTCGTCGCAGAGATAGTGGACCGGCGTGCCGCCCGTGAGGGTCACTGTTGCCGTCCACAGCGGATAGTCCGGCGCGGGGATGAGAACCTCGTCGCCGTTCTCCAGGAAGGCCTGCAGCGTCATGGAGATCAGTTCGCTGACACCGTTGCCGATGAAGATATCCTCGACGCCGATGTTCATGAGGTTCTTGGTCTGGTAGTACTGCGAAATCGCGGTGCGAGCTGTGAAGATGCCCTTGGAATCGCTGTACCCCTGGGCGCCACGGAGGTGGTGGATCATGTCCACCACAACGGACTCCGGCGCCTCAAGTCCAAACGGCGCGGTATCCCCAAGATTCATCTTGAGGATCCGGTGCCCTTCGGCCTCCATGGTTTTGGCCGCTTGGAGGATGGGCCCACGGAGTTCATAGCGGACGTTCTGTAGTTTGCTGGAGTGCTGCATCGGGCGCATGGTTGATCATTTCATGAGCCGCACCGTTTCGGCGCCGGATGACATGCATCCCCAAGACCGCCTTACTGCTTGACCGCGCAGATCTGCGGTTGGACTATGCAAATGTTGATCGGATTCGGCTCGATGATGACGCTTTGCCGTAATTCGGTGCGGACCAGCACGAGGGCGTTCTGGTTCACCTTGCTCCCGACGTCAGGATTTACCCCCACTACAACGCAGATTTGCAGGAATCCGGGCGAGGCCTGGCACATGGAGCCCTGGGTGAAATCGAGCTGGATTTTCGCGTTCTGGAAGGCGGTCCGGGCATTTTCGATCCTCGAGCCCAGGACCGCGGGCACCACCGATTTCACCGGTGTCGCGATCTCCAGGTTGACCGTGGAACCGCGCCCGGCGGACTTATTTGCATCCGGAGACTGCGTGACCACCGTCCCGGCGGTTTGATCGCTTTCCTTGTCCGCAGTGGTAGCGGAGAAGCCGGCGTCCTTGAGGATCTGCACCGCTTCCGCTTGCGGCTTTCCCATCACATCAGGCACCGTGACGTCCTTGAGAAGGAACCAGATCACTCCACCGATGGCCGCCAAAAGCACGACGCCGCCGATGATCACCCACAGCCACGGGAATCCGCGTGCGGGCTTGGGCGGTTCGGCGGGCTTGGTGACGGTCAGCGTGACCAGGTGGGCCTGGTCGGCATAGTCCTCGGGAGCGTCGTCGGCAGAGTAGGCGATCAGTTTCACGGGATAAGAGCCGGGCGAGGCACCGGCGGTGTCGAAATTGACCAGGTATTGCTCCGTGGCTCCGGCGGCGATGGTCCGCAACGGGGTGGGGATGGTCGTGTAGCTCGGCGACGGCGGTGTGCTCTCCACACCGGGAAAGGCTCCGAGCACCACGCGTTCGGGGCCGGGAGCTCCGTTGGTCACAGACGCCGTGAGGGAACCTTTGCCGTCCTTGAGTTCTACCGTGGGAGAACTCAGCGTCATGGTGATGGTGCTCATGCAACAACCGCCTTTCAGGCAATGAACTCATCCTTCTGCTGCCAGGAGCTTGAGCGCACACGTGCCGACAACCCGGCACGCGATGCCCAACTGCCCTCCCGAAGTGCCGAAGGTGAGGCTAACAGTGTCCCCGGAAGACACGTCCTGTTCTGTTCGCGTGCCCTCCACCAGGAGCGTCACGGTGACGGCTTGCTGGGGGGCCAGCCGGGCACGCTTGGTGGGGCTGCCCAGATCGAACAGACCCCCGAATTTCTTGACTTCGAAAATGCAGCTTCCCACCACGAGCAGCTGTGTTCCCGCCGCAGAGCATTGGCCGCCCGCGCCGACAAGGTCCGAGGCCGTGAGGGTGGCCCCTTTGGCGGCCAGCGAGAAGCCCGACTGCCAACTGGCCGCCGCGTTGTTGTTCCCGCCGCCGCAACTGACGCCGAAAACCAGGACGAGCACGGCGGTCATGGCGCATACGATCACCACGATGAGGGGCTTCCGGTTCTCGTCGTTCACGTGCCCATCACCGCGATCTCGTCCGTCACGTGGGCAGGCTTGATGCCTTTGACGATTCTGCGGACCAGCTCCACTTGCCCGGCGGCAGCCGCGGGGACCAGAACCTTGATGTGGAACTCGCCCGGGACGGATTCGACGTCGAACCCCGGGATCCCGGTGGCCAGCTGCAGGAAGCGGGTGAGCCCGTCCACGGTGCCGCGGCGCGCGGACAACGAGGCCGCGCACGCAATCAGGTCCCGCTGGCGGGCCAACGGGACTCCTGCCGCCGCGGAGTCCACCGATTCCGGGCTGGGTAGGGTCAGCCAGTCCAGGTCCACCCAGCGCGACAGGAAGGGAATGAACGACGACGGCGAGCGGCCGGGATCGGGAACGGTGTGGATGCGGTCCAAGACATCCCGGACAGGCTGTTGCATGTCCTCCGCCACGGCGATGAGGGCCTGCAGCGGCGTGCTGGTTTCAGCGGCCACTTGGTAGATCTCGGGCAGGATCTTCAACATCGGGGAGTTACGCAGCACGGGTTCAACCATTGCCATGCACCACTTCGATCCGGTGCTCACCCGAGCAGAACAGCCATGTCTCGGGAAGGGTCACGACGTCGTCGACCGTCCGCCGCGTGCAGCTCGCCCAGGAGACGGCGTTATCCGTACTCCGGTAGATCCCCTTGGGGCCAGCCGCGAGCACCAGCTGTGTTCCGTCGTCGCGCACTATGCCGGACACGGCACGGACCGGCTCGAAACGCGTCCGGTCCCGCAAGGGAAGATTGCAGTTGACATCGGGGACGCTCCACTGTGCGGCAGCCTGGCCGAGCTGAAGGCGTAGCACGCCTCCGCTCTGGGTGGCGGCGTAGGCGGCAGTGCCCATCACATGGACACCCCAACAGCTGCCACCGGTCCAGCCCGCGCCGAATTGTTCCCAGGAAGCCATGAGGGCGTCGTCGAACTGGGTGCGGGCGAGTTCATCGATCTTCAATCGGAGGCAACCCGTTCCTGTACCTTCAGGTACTGAACGTCCCAGCCAGACGTAGCTCGCGCCGCCGTCGTACTGGACGGTCATGCAGCGGATGTCCTCGCCCGCTGGCTTGATCTGCTTGAAGCTGCCGGCGGCCCCGGCCTCCGGGGATAGCCAGACGCCCGCGGAGGCTTCCGCGGCCACCACCACGCCGGTGCGGCCGCGCACGTCCACCAAGGCATCCACTGCGTAGAAACCGCGGTCCGGCTGGGCGGCGTCCACGACGTTCTGGACCGGGATAGCCCCCTCGACCATGGGCAACTCGTAGAGACCCTGCTCGCCAGCGAGGAGCAGCACCGGAACTCCTTCCCGGTCCACCCAGCACAAATCCGCGACGACGAAGCCCAGTTCCGCGGCCCGCCGCCACGATTCGCCGAGGTCGTCGCTGACGTAGATGCGCGATCCCGTTGGGGTCACGGTGCTGACAGCAACCATGCCGGGATGCTGCCCGGGACCGAAACCGCCAGGGCCAAAGCCACCGGCACCCAAGCGGCCCGGGGCGGGGGAGCGGAAAGGCGCAATGGACCTTACCGTCTCGCTGGCCGCCTCCGAAGCGAACTCGGCGCATGCCTCCCAGCCATCGCCCGCATTGGTAGTGCGGAAAAGGGTGCTGTCTTGCGCCACGAACCACGTGTTGTCCTGTCCTTCGGCCTGAACCAGCGCCAGGGCATCGGTGTCCGGAACCTTGTCCACTTCCAGCCTCACCCGGTCCACGTACTGGACTCCCGGTTCGGCCTCCTCCATGGCGCGGTAGAGGTTGGAGACGCGAAGCGGCTTACCAAAGCCCGAGCCATAGTTGGAAGAGCCTGGACTCAACGGACTGATGCCCTCTGCAAGCCGCCCGACGATCCTGGACTTCACAGCCTCGGCGTCCTCATCGGGGCGCACCACGATCCTGGCGTCCACCAGCACTTGCTTGTAAAGGCCCCAGCGGACCACGGGCTCCGCCCCTACCGTGGAGCGGCGGCGCAAGTACTGTTCCACTTCAAGGCGCACGCTTTCACGTGCCTGGGCGGTCAGCTCGGCGGCACTCACAGGAACAGGGACTGCAGCGGGGGCACCAGGGCCGCCGGTGCCAGCGTCTCCGGAAGCTGAAGCGCCAGGCACAAACGGCACCAGCACCACCTCCACCTCGCCGGGTTTGGCGAAGGCCCAGATGTCCCGTCGTGTGAACGCACGGGCCCGCGCGACGCCGCCATGGCGCATGGCCAGGCCCTCGTAGTCGCGTACAGTGACGGCCCTATCCCGGGCCTGGAAATCCTGAGGGGCCCGGCGGAGCGCATTCTCCAGCGATTCACCGTCGCGGCCTCCCGTGGCTGGTTCCGGGTTGTTGACCTTCAGCCCCGGGAGCGGGGTGCGCATGACCGTCAACTGGCCCGCGCCAACGTTGCCGCGCTGCCCTCCGCCGCCGCGGTACCAAGCGCGTACCTCGGCACCCGGCCCGGGAACAACTGCGGTCAGGGCTACGGACTCTTCGTCCCACCATGCGAACATTACGACGCCGGCGCTCCGGTCGATGCGGACCGGCGCCTCATCCGGGCCGGCGTCCGCGAACGCCTCAACTTCGCGGCAAAACCGGAAGGGCTTGCCGTCCACCAACACGGCTTCGCCGCTGCTCAACCGGGTGCCCGCTGGGACTTCAATGGCGATGGACAAGCCCGCCCCGGAGACGATGGGCGCGTTCGGAATCACGAAACTCTGGCCCGGGCGGCCGGTCCCGACGCCGATGGGGACCGCGTCGTACAAGGTGACGTCGGCTGCCGGGACCTGCACACTGGGCTGGCCCGCCGCGAGGACGGCCGCCGTCGTCGTCGTGAATACCGGTTGAGGAGCGCCGGGCACTCCTGGCGGGCAGCTGACCTGGGTTCCGCGGGGGATGCGGATGTCCTGGCTGTCGGTACTGCTTCCCGCGGACGCGCGGGTGAATTCGAGGATGGTTTCGGCGGTGCTGGGCGGGTACAGGCTGGTGCCAAGCAGGTTCAAGTAGACCGCATACAGCTTTTCCGGGACCCGGTTGAGCCGGTACATCAGGGTGTCCGTGAGGTAGGCGAAAGCCTCGAGGATGGTGACGCCGGGATCATGGACGGAGAGGTCCGTCCACTCCGGGGCGATCTGCTGGATGCGCTCGCGGGCACCGGCCACCAAGTCCGCGAAGCTGCGATCGTCAAGATTCGGCACGGGGATACTCATGCTGCACCTCCGGAATCTACAGGCAGGGCGATGGCAAGCTGGTCCTCGAGTTGGGTGGAACGGACTCGGTAGCGCAGCCGGACCTCCAACACTTCAGGGCTTTCCGTGGACCGCGAGGCATCCAAGGACAAGACGGTGATCCGGGGCTCCCATTGCTCCACGGCCCGGGCAACATAATGGATGGCCAAGCCTGCCGTGGTGTCATCCGCGGGCGCGAAAGCGAGCCGGATCAGATTGCAGCCGTAGGTGGGGCGGTTGACGCGCTCGCCGGGCCTGGTGCTCAGCAGCAGGAGGAGGGCCTGACGGACCGAAGCTGCGTCCGTGACAGTGGCGAGCCGTCCGTCGGGGGTCAGCCGCAAACCGGGAAGGCCGGTGGGGGCATCGAAATCCGGGTGCACGAAGGCCACCGACTTGTACCTGGGGACGCTCACGATTCGCCGCCTCTCATGATCCCGCCGCCACGAATTCCTGGCCCGGCCGCCGGACCGTGTACTTCACGGCACCGGGCGGAGTTCCGTCCGTGTAGCCCTCCACGGTGTCCAAGCAGATCTTCTTGCCGCCGATCCGGACAAAACCCGAATAGCCCTTGGTCACCGGCAGCGTCTTGTTGCAGGGCTTGATGTTGAGGCCGACGTTGGGGCACATGCTGATGTTGCGTCCTTGGGGGTCGTTGTCAACCAAAACCGGCGAACCGGCAACGCGGACCCATTGCTGGGAAGGCACGTTTTCCACCTTGCCGTCGTGCCCGCAACGCAGGATGGCTTCTACGACGAGGAACTTCAGCATCAGGCCTCCTCGAAATCGACAGTCTTGGCCCGGATCCTCATGGCCTTGCCCGGTGCCTCCAGAAGCAAGTCCGTAGCCGAGGTGATCCGCAGCTTCTCCGGACCGAGTTCCACCGTTGAACCGTGCCCGTCCGTGAAACTGACGGTGCGGCCGCCGCCGTCGAGCACTATCTGCTGCCCGTCAGCGCTGCGGAAGGTGTAGCGGCTGTCCCGGGGTGTGTTCACACTGTTGTCCGGGGTCTGTTCCCGTCCGTAAAGACCGCCCAGAATGATGGCCTGGGCCGGATCCGTCGCCGGCAGCAGGACCAGCACAGTGTCTTCGGGGGCGGGCGGCACGACGAAACCCTTCCCTGCTCCAGCTCCCGTTGCCAGGATCGGTGCCCAGGCTGATTCCAGCGGCGGATACGCTGGGAGCCGGACCCGTGCCCGGCCGCGTCCTTCCGGATCCTCAACGTCCAGCACGGTGCCAAGGGTGAAGACGTCGGGACGCCGGCTGGGCGGGGCTTCCGGGGGACGAGTGGTGAGGGTGGTTTCGTAGCCCGTGCCGTCCAGCCTGTGAGTGGCGGTGGCGATCGCGTAGGTGCCTTCGAGCGACGTCGCGAGTCCGCGCGCGCGAACCCGGCGCCCCGCGCGGAGGCGGGGATCACCGTCGGCCACGAAGACTGCGGTGACTTGCCCCGCCACCCGGACGTCGAGTTCCGCCTGGGCCAGGCCTTGAGCCGCGGACTGGGAAACGAGCGACTCGTTGTCGCGCAGGAGCTCCCCGCCGGCGCCCACGCTGGCCAGCGCAGGGTCTGCAGAGACGTTGGCCTTCGCGCCACTGTTCCCTGCGGAGGCCTGTTGCACCGAGGCGTCGTCGGACCGCCAGCCCGTGGCTTTGGCACCGAGATACGCCGGCTCCTGGCTCAACTCCACCTCTGCCGAATGCAGGCTGCCGCCCAGTTCCAGCTCGATCGGCTCGCCTTCGCCGGACAAGTCGACCAGCCGCAGCTCATCGCCGTCCACCACAGGATAGGCCCCGACGCGGGCACTCTGCTCCACCAAGAGGCTCAAATCCGAGCGCGCACATTGGTATACCTCACCGAGCCGGGTTGCGCCGCCTACCACACGCAGCCCGGTCCCTTCGGCGAGTGTGCGGGCCAACCCGGCGAGGTCGACGTCGCTGTGCAGCCGCGTGAACTGGCGTTTCCTCAGCCGGTGCAGGGCATCGTAGGCGCGGACCCGCACTTCCTGCGAAAGATCCGCCCCGTAGCTGTGCTCCACCACCGTCACTTCACCCACGAAGAGCGGAGTGCGTTGGCCGCCGAGTTCCACGCGCAGCGCATCGCCCGGCGCGGGGTCCACGCCGCCGCGTGCCGTCGCCGAGCGTCCCGGACCGGGGCGCCAGCTGATGAGGCACTGGGCCGGCCTGGCCAGCGAACTGAGGACCTGCACGGAGATGATCGCCGCGGTTTCGGCCGCGGAGAGCCGGCGCCGCCCGAGGGTGACGATGAGTTCCGGCAGGCCCTGAAGCTGCCTCATGGGGCTGTGCCCTTGACTGAGCGCCTCATGGCGCCTCGCCAACCGGGGGAACGGCAAGGGGGCCGTTGAAGTGGGCGGGATCGTCGATGTTGTTGTACTCCAGCAGCAACTTCCACAGCAGAGGCGTGCCAAAGGCGGCCAGGCTGAGGCGCCCCAATTCGCCGGGCGGAACCTCCGGAAGCAGCTCGCCGCCGTCGGGCGCTGTTGCTTCCCTGTCTGTGCTGCCGTCGCCGCCCACCGCGAGCGTATCCACGGGCGGCGCGGTCAGGTCCACCGCCGGCAGCCGCTGGGCGAGCTCGTAGTTCTCGCCGCCTTCCTCGTCAGCGCTCTGCCCGACCCGCACGAACACCATGCGCATCCACGAACGCAAGGGGGAGCCGTCCGGCGAAAAGCGGTCGAAGCGCTCTGCCACCTCGGTCACGATTCCGGGCACGTTCCACGCCCGCCCCCACACGAACCGGACCGAGGGCGGCCGGCGTTGCCTCTCCACCTCGGCCGAGTTCTCCGCGAGTGCCCAGATGGGCCGCGTCATCTGGCGCACGTCCTGGACATGGAGCGACGCCGGCGCGAGGTCGACGTCGAACAGGAGATCCAGGCGAAGCTCGGTGTGCCCGCCGCCCGTGAAGAGCAAGGGATCGTCGGCGAGGCCCGTTCCGGTCAGCTTGCCGCCCGCCGAACGCCGCGGCTCCACGCCGGCCGTTCGTGACATCACCACCGTTTCCGGATTGAGCAGGCAGCCAAGGTGTTCCCCGGTGTCCTCGATCAGGAATGCGACGCGTTCCATGTCAGAGCGCCAACTGTTCGCGGTTCAGCCGGGCGGCCCGGGCCATCGCTGCTGTTGTTGCCGCTTCCGCTGCGGGCTGCGGTGCGGGGCGCGGGGCCAACTCGGGCCAGTTTCCGGCTGTTGGTGCGGCCGGGGCGCGGTCCGGCGTCGTGCTCGGGTGGCCTTGGCGTTCTGGGCGAGAGCGTTCTGAACGAGACCGTTCCAAGCGGACGACGGCGGCGGGCGCCGCCTCCGGGGACTGGTGCGGCGGTGTTGTGGCTCGCTGAATCGCGGGCGGGCTTGGTGGACCGGCGTTTGGTGGGCTGGTTTTCTTGGCGCTGGCTGGGGGTTTTTGGTGCCGCACTGCTTGTGCAGCTGCGGGCAATTCAGTGGCATTGACGGGCGGAATTCCACGAAGTCTCAGGATCGGGAGTGTCGATTGAGCGGCGTGCGTGGATTTGGCCTCCAACACGGGGGCTACTGGTGTTTCGACCGTCTTTTCGCCTGTGGTGATTGCCGCCGTCGGAACGGGCCGGCCGGAAAGAGTCACTGCGGTTCTGATGGCACGGTCCGCTGGGGAGCCAGCAAAGGGCGGCCTCTGGAGTCGCTTGCCCAGCGTCAAACGAGGAAGCAACCGGGGCGGGGGCCCAAGGACGTTGTTCCGGAGCGGGCTTGCAGTCCAGGTCTCGCTGACGATACCGGGGCGGGACTCGTTGTGATATGAGCGGGCGTTGGGGGTGGCGGGGGTTGTTTGTGAGCGGGGGTTGGGGGTGATGGGGGTTGTTTGTGAGCGGGGGTTGGGGGTGGTGGGGACGACGCCAGCGTCGCGCAGCAACTGGACCCAATGCGCCGGTGCGCCGGACACGTCCAGTCTGCGCACCGGCGCCGGGCGCTCCGTTCCAACCCCGCCCTCCGTTCCAACTACTCCAGCGGGCCGATCACCAGCCGAGGCGTCAGGGTGCGGCGGCGGTTCGAGCCTTTCGGCGAGCCCCCGCAGCCGCCGAGCCGCCGAACGGCGCCACCTCCCATCAAGCCACGGGAGCGCGGGCATCATCGAGCTCCAAGCGGTCGTACGCAATGCTGAGGGACTCGATGGCCAGGTCCTTGCCGAGGGCATCCAAGGGGGCTCCGAACCAGTCGCACGGCCAGGCGCCCAGCAGATTCCAGCGACGGACTTCCACCGATCCTGCGTCGTTGAGCATGGCGATGGAGACGTTGCGGCGCTCCACATGGCCGTCCACGGCTTTGAAGAGCCATTGGAGCATTTCGGTGGAGTCGGTCAGCCCGTAGCGAAGCGTCACCGGGGTGTATTCGACCTGTCCCGGAATGACCCGGACCGTTCTGTTCTCGCCGCCGGAGCGGTACAGGATGCGGTCGATTTTCAGCCCGAGTCCTTCGACCTTGGTGAAATGTCCCTGGACCACGCCTTGGATGACGAGCTTGAAGTTGTAGGCGCGGTAAGGATCCACCACGTTTCCGGGCTGGGCAGCGGGGGCGGGGGTGCTTGGCTGGGTGCTCATTTCAGGCTCCTGCGCTCTCAGTCTCGCTGGTGTTGTCTGCCGATTGCATGAGCTTGAAGATCACGAACTCGGCGGGTTTGACGGGCGCGATGCCGATCAACGTGACAACCTGCCCGGCATCGCGGACTTCGGGCGGGTTGGTCTCTTCGTCGCATTTCACAAAGAAGGCCTGTTGAGGAGTGGTCCCCAACAGCGCCCCGTCTCGCCATACATTGGTCAGGAATGCGCCGATGTCGCGGCGAATGGACTTCCACAAGGTGTGGTCGTTGGGTTCAAAGACCACCCAACGCGTGCCGTCGGCCACGGATTCCTTGATCATGTTGGTCAACCTGCGGACGTTGACGTAGCGGTACTCACTCGCTTCGGGTGCCTTGGTCCGGGCGCCCCAGATGCGGATGCCTTCGCCCGGGAAGTAGCGAATGCAGTTCACCCCAGCGGGGTTCAGCACTTCCTGTTCGCCGCGGCTGACCCGCCGGACAAGGTCCAGAGCGCCTTGGATGGGTTCGTTGGCAGGGGCCTTGTGGACGCCGCGCGTCGCGTCCACGCGCGCCCACACCCCGGCGACATGGCCCGACGGCGGCTGGGTCACCTTCTTGCCGGACACCGGGTCCGTCATGACAATCCAGGGGAAGTACAACGCTGTGTAGCCGCCTGGAGACTGGGGAGCACCGAGTGCGTCCTCGCCCGTGGCCCTGGGTGAGCCAGGCTTGCGGTCATCGGCCTGGTCATCGTCGGTCTTGCCCTCCTCCGCTTTCGAATCGGTGGACTTTGGAGCGTCCGGCACGCCGGAGGTGGCCGCCCGGGTGAGGGCTCCGACGTCATCCACTTTCTCCGGAGTATCCATGATCGCCATGCGGTCCTGCCGCAAGGGATGCTCCACGTGGGCTTGCAACGCGGCGTAAGCGTCGACGTCGGCGAATCCTGGGGCCGCCACCATGGAGATGTCGTCGATCGCCTCGAACAAGGTCACCCCGGTTGGGTTCGCGGCGGTACCGGTGAGGCTGCCGCCTGTGCCGATGTTGACCACGTAGCAGCGGCTGCCGCCGTTGGCGAAGAACCCGAAGACGGCGTTGGACAGTGGAGTTCCCTGCGTGGCCTTACCGACGTACTGGTCGACGAACTGGGTCCAGTTGTCCAGTACCCTGGCCTCATCCGGGTACGCCAAGGGGTCCGGGGAAACTCCTACAAAACCTGCAATGCTAGTGCTGACCTGGCCGATCGAGCGCGCACCGCTGGGCACTTCCTGTACATACACTCCCGGCGCCTGGTAATTCGCCATGGGATGCCCCCTTTCACTCCCACCGGATGATGACCGGCAGGCTGCTCGTGTCTGCTGAGACTTCACGTTCAGTGCCGCGGACTGCCACGACAAAGTGCTGGAGTTCGTCCGCCGAGGCCAGTACCTCGAAATGGCCGGTGGGATCGCTCACGACGGCGTTGACGGACGAATGCGGGCGGATGTAGGCATCCGGGATGCCTTTGTTATGGACGTCGACCAGCCGGCCATGAATCCGGCGGGCCACGGTAGTCGTGGCGACGAGGGGCTCGGTGACCGGCGGGCCGAAAGGCTCGTCGAGACGTATCCCTACGGGGATGCGGATCAAGAAACCGATTCCTTGTCGGATGCCGGCATCATATTCGTCCGGCTGGAATTCCCCGCTGGAGACCACTGAGTACTGGGTGTTTTGCTCGAGCGCAATCAGGAGCTTCTCCATGTTGTCCAGTTGCGTGGGGCCGTGGCATTCCACGGCTACTTTCAGCTCAAGGTCCAGCAAGGGGCCTTCCCTCCTGGAGCGGCCAACCCTGTTCATGGCGACGGCGTGGACCGTAACAGGTGCATCGGTGGATTGACTGGTAGGTGGTTCTGAGCCGTCATCGAAGCGGACACGCTCGGGCGAAACGGCGTCGGAAAGTACTCCGAGGAGCTCGGTCAACGATGATCTCACAACACCCACGGTGACACCCCAGTCCACAAAGTGGTCCAGCATAGCCGACGTGCTCTACGTTACTCCCGCACTGCCCTGTGAGTCACTGGGACCTCAGGAATAACTCCATTCGATGGTTCGCTGTTGGGCGTTACATCCTTGCGGGCCGTCATGGTGGCCTCGATGACGCCTTGCATGAAAGTCATGACGATGTGGAGTTCTTCCGGCGAAAGCGCGTCGATCACCGGGGCGATGGCGCCCGCCAGGGGAGAAAACAATTCGCTGCCGGTGGCGCGCGCGGAATCGGTCATCTCCAGATGAACCTGCCGGCGGTCCTTCTCACTGCGTCGGCGTGCGAGGTGGCCCGCCCGGTCCAGCCGATCCACGAGCGCGGTTGTTGCCGGTGAGCTCAGGTTGAGCGCTGCTCGGAGCGCCCCGGGAGTCATGGTCTTTCCCTCGCGGGCGGCGGCCACCATGGCCGCCAATGCATTCAGGTCTGTTCGATGGAGGTGGTGGCGGTTGCTGATGGCCTCCACATACCGCTCCGTTTCGACCGTGAACTGCTGGAGTAGCCCGAGGAGTACAGCCGCGGACCGGACGTGCTGATTGTCATCCATGAGGCCTCCTTCAGCCTCAAATTATCCCACCGGGATGCCATTGACCAATTATCTCCATGATAGATATATTTCGTCATGGAAGTAGTTAGGAAGGGTGTGGGCATGATGGACAAGCGGACTGGAACCGGTCAACGCAGTAGTTCGCGGTGGTGGTTGGCGGGGGCGGTGCTATCGCTGGTGGCGTGGATAGTGGTCGGCGGAATCGGCGGACCTACCTTTGGAAAGCTCAGTGAGGTGTCCAGCAACGACCAATCATCCTTCCTGCCAGCCAGCGCCGAATCCACCGAAGCCCGTGAATGGCAAAGCAAGTTCACTTCCAGCGGCAGTGTTCCTGCGGTGGTCCTGATCGAGTCTCCTGAGAAGCTTTCACCCGTTCAACTGGCCCGATTGGCGTCCCTCGGCACCCAGCTGTCTGCTGTCGAGGGGGTCAGCCACTCGACGTCGACGGTTGGGCCGATTCCGTCCGCGGATGGCAAGGCGGCGCAGTTCATCGTCCCGGTGGAGGAAGGAAGCGGTGTCAAAGGGAGCATCCAATCGCTTCGTGCAAAGGCGACGGATTTTGCGGCCGGGGCGGCACTCGCCGCTGGAACAACCACCTACGTGACGGGACCGGCGGGCTTCCTCGCCGATCTGGTCAGCGCTTTTGGGGGCATCGACGGGATACTGCTTTTCGCGGCACTCGGTGCCGTCTTGGTCATCCTGCTAGCGGTCTACCGATCCGTGGTGCTGCCCTTTGTGGTGCTCCTTACTGCCGTTTTCGCGCTTTGCGGTTCCATTCTGGTGGTCTTTGCCTTGGCGAAGGCGGGCACAATCCAATTGACGGGACAAAGCCAAGGGATCCTGTCCATCCTGGTGGTCGGCTCAGCCACTGACTACGCCCTCCTCTTTGTGGCCCGATACCGTGAGGCCCTGGGCCACATGACGAACAAATGGTCGGCTGTGGGACGCGCATACAAGGGCAGCTTTGAGGCAATCCTGGCATCGGGGACAACTGTCGCCTTGGCGCTGCTTTGCCTGCTCTTCTCGGAACTTAATTCAAACCGCGGACTGGGGCCCATCGGCGCAATCGGAATCGGCTTTTCAATGGTGGCCAGCCTGACACTGCTTCCTGCTGCGCTCGGCTTGCTCGGCAGGTCCGCATTTTGGCCGCGTACCCCGAGGAAAGTCCCAGCCAACTCCGGCATTCCCCGGGGCTGGAGGCTTCTGGCAAGCATCATAGCCAGGCGACCCAGGGCCGTATGGCTGGGCGCAGCTGCCGTTTTAGTGGTCTGTGCCGCGGGCCTGTTGCAGCTCCAGGCCAGCGGTGTTCCACAGTCGGCACTCATCCTCAGCAAATCTGAGGCGGTAGACGGCCAAGTGGCATTGGGCCGGCACTATCCCGCCGGTGCGGGAAGCCCGGTGGTGGTTGTGGCCGACGAAAAGGCGGCGGCCGCGGTATTTGCCGGGGTCAAAGCCCAGGAAGGCATCTCGGATGCATCCATGGTTGCCGCGCAACCGGATTCCGGCGTCCGCCCGCTGGCGGAAGCCGCGATGGACACTGCCCCCTTGGTGCGGGACGGCCGGGTGCTGATCAACGCCACCCTGTCCTCCGAGGCCGATTCGGCGAAGGCCGAGCAGACCATCGCCGCGCTCCGGCTGAAGCTTCATGACAAGGCCCCCGGAACCTTGGTGGGAGGAACCACGGCCACAGCTGTGGACACCAATGCCAGCGCACAGTCTGATTTGTGGCGCATCATCCCGATCGTCTTGGCGGTCATCCTGTTGGTGCTCATGGCATTGCTGCGGTCCGTTTTGGCGCCACTCTTGCTGATCGGCACTGTAGTGCTGTCCTATGCGGCGGCATTGGGCGTGTCGGCCTGGGTGTTCAACCATGTGTTTGGATTCCCCGGAGCGGATGCCTCGGTTCCGCTTTTCGGTTTTGTATTCCTCGTGGCCCTCGGCGTCGACTACAACATCTTCCTCATGACGCGTGTCCGGGAAGAGTCGAAGCTCGACGGAACTCGCGACGGTATCTTGAAGGGCCTCGGTGCAACTGGCGGGGTGATTACCTCTGCGGGCGTCGTTCTTGCCGCCACTTTTGCTGCCCTGGGGGTCATCCCGATCCTCTTCCTTGCACAGATCTCTTTCATTGTGGCGTTCGGAGTGCTGCTCGACACGACGATCGTGCGCTCCCTGTTGGTGCCTGCCTTGGCTTACGACATTGGCCGGCGCATCTGGTGGCCGGGACGCCTGGCACGCGATCCGGCGTCGAAGGACAATCAGCGGGCAGCCACGGCTTCCTGATCCCGCCACCAGGCCACGGTCGCCGCCATCGTGTCTGAAAGCGGCGTCGGTTCCAGCCCGAGCTTGGCCTGGCTCGCTGTGGAGTCCATGACGAACGGACGCTCGAACTGGTACAACATTTCGGCCAGCTCCCGCATGTCGGTTGAAAACAGGCCGAGGGCCCGGAGCAGCCAGCCTGGGACCACGCTCAGCTTCGGTTCGGGAACGCCGGCCGCACGCGCGAAGTTTCCGGCAATTTCCCGCATCGTCATTGCCGGACCCGTGGGGGCATGCAGCACGGAGTTCCAGAGTTCGGGCTTTTGGGCCGCGGCGATCATGGCTGCGGCAAGATCCGGGACGTACGTGAAAGAGTGCGGCTGCTCGGCGCTTCCGAGAACCTGGACCGTCTTGCCCTTGAGGACGAGGGGGACCATGCGCTCGCCGGCGTGCGCCATGCGGGCTCGTGGCCCGAAGAAATCGCCCGCCGTCACGCTAACGGTATTTGCCGGGTGGGCTTGCCGGGCCTTCAACAGGGCCGAGCGGATGCCGCGCTTGCCGCCGGTCGCTTCGCGGGGGCTGCTTTCGGTGATGGTCTTGTCCGGCTCGCTGTAGGAGTAAAGGCTCTCGGGGAAGACGACGACGGCGCCTGCCGCCGCAGCGGCGTCCATCACCACTTGCTCCGCTCCGGGAAGCTCGGCCGCCCAGGCTTTGGCCCGGTAGGCAGAACCGTGGATGCAGTGGAAGACGGCCGTGGCGCCGTCGAGGGCTTCCGCCAACTTGGCCGGGTCCGAAACATCGATGCGGAGCCTTTCGACCAGCGGGTGGTCAGGTCCGCTGCCTGAGCGCGTCAGGACGCGCACGTTTTCGCCGCGGTCCGCGAGTTGCTCGGCGATGGTCCATCCCACGGGGCCTGCTCCGGTGACGACGTACATGGTGTTGCTCACTTTCTGCTTGGGGGATTTAGTTCTTGGGCTGAAATCTAATTCGAGAGCAGTGCTCTCTGAAATCAGGATGAGCCCATTCCAATTCCTTGTCAAGAGCACTGCTCACATTTGTTTCCAGTGCTCTCTATTGTGGGATGCTGGATGCATGGACCACCTCTTAGCCGCAGCGGCCAGACAATCGACGCCCCGGGAGCGGGCCCGGGCCCAGACCGTGGCGGACATCATCCGGCTGGGTCGCCAACACCTTGCCTTGCATGGCGCCGCGGGCTTGTCACTCAGGGCTGTCGCGCGCGATCTCGGCGTGGTGTCCTCCGCCGTGTACCGCTATGTGGAGAGCCGCGACGAACTCTTGACTCTCTTGCTGATTGACGCTTACGGCGAGCTGGGCGATGAGGTGGATGCCGCCGTCGACGCCCTCCCCGAGGGTGACTACAGCGGCAGATTCCTGGCGCTCGGGCGGGCCGTTCGTCAGTGGGCCCTGCGCGAGCCGGCGAGGTATGCCCTCCTGTTCGGCAGCCCGGTCCCCGGATACCAAGCGCCCGCCGAGCGCACTACGGAACCCGGAACGCGGGTGATCTACCGGATGGTGGGGATCTTCGACGCCGCTTACCGCGCAGGTGCCTTGGCTGCCGACGCTGGGCCCGCCGTCGTCGTTCCTCCAGCCCTTGCCGCAGACCTGGCGGCCATCCGGGCCGATCTGGGAGTGGCCGTTCCCGAACCCGCGTTGGCCAGGGGCGTGCTGGTGTGGACGTCGGTTTTCGGGGCGGTCAGCTTCGAGGTGTTCGGCCAATACGGAGCCGACACTTTCGCCGCGCGCGACGAGTTGTTTGAGCACCAGCTCAAGGTTCTGCAGGGGATCGTGGGGCTGTAGCCGCCCCCCGCAACCGTGCATGAAAGCCCGTGCCCGAAGGTACAGTAACTGCATGGCTCGCGGACTTGCTGACATCGGCGCGGAGGGCGTTTTGCTCGCCGGAGCGGGGCGCGCCATCCTGATGCAGATCGCCAATCCCGCGGTCGGTCACGGCGTCGCCGAGCACAGCAACTTCGCCGAACGGCCATTGGACCGGCTGCGAGCCACCATGACGTACGTCTACGCTGTGGTCTATGGCTCGGACGAGCAATTGGCCGCGGTGCGCCGGGCTGTGAATCGTGCGCACGCCCCGGTTCGCCGGCCAGCGGACGATTCCGCCCCCGGATACAACGCCTTTGACGCGCAATCCCAGCTCTGGGTCGTGGCAACCCTTTATGACACCGCCGTCACCGTTTACGAAAAGGTCCATGGAGCCCTCGACGACGACACGGCCGATCGGGTCTACCGTGAGTATGCGCGGATCGGGACGGCGTTGCAGCTTCCCGCCGAGCTCTGGCCTGCCGACCGCTCCGCCTTCGCGGGCTATCGGGATGAATGCCTGAGGAACCTCGAACCGGATGCAGCCGCTTTGCGGGTGGCCCACGAGCTCCTTTACCCCGCGAGCGGGCCGTTTTTGATGCGCTTGAGCATGCCGTTGGTCCGGCTGCTGACCGCCGGCCTGCTGCCGGAGCGGCTTCGCGCGAGATTCGGGCTGCCTTGGAATGCCCTGCATCGGCGCAGCTTCGACGGCACCATGCGCCTTTTGGCAGCGGCTTACCCAAAGCTGCCGGAGAAAGTCAGGCATTGGCCGAAGAACTACTATCTTGGCCGGCTCGGATCGGGCGAGCTCCGCCCTGGCGAGGGACGCGCCGGCCAGCAGCGCGCCGATGCGTGAGCTCACGGCGGTAGAGGAACTTATCGACGGGAGCGCGAGCCGCTTCCTGGGCGGTGCCCCGGCCCGAGGACTTCGATCCAGGCTCACTGAGTTCACCGTCTTCGGCCTCAAGCAGGCGTGGGCGTGTATCTTCGGCGCTTCGCTCCTTGCCGTCATTTTCGGTGCCCACCTCTGGTATCCAGCCAACGCCGGGCTCGCGAGGAACGATTTCCTGACGATCGCCGCCGTCGTGATCCAAGTCCTGATGGTGGCCACGAAGCTGGAAACCTTGCGCGAGCTCAGGGTGATCGTGCTCTTCCACCTCGTGGGAACGGTCATGGAGTTGTTCAAGACCGACGTCGGCTCGTGGTCGTATGAAGCCGAGGGTGTTCTCCGCGTCGGCGCCGTTCCCCTCTTCAGTGGCTTCATGTACGCGGCGGTCGGCTCGTACATGGTGCGGGTTTACCGGGTTTTCGACCTGCGCTTCGCCAGGTATCCAAGGCGTTGGATCACGGCGGTCCTGGCTGCGGCCGTCTATGTGAACTTCTTTTCCCACCACTACATCGTTGATGCCCGCTGGGTCCTGCTGGCCGCCGTCGTCGTGATCTATGGCCGGTGCGTCATGTACTTCCGGGTGTTTCGGCATCGACTCCGGATGCCGCTGGTCCTGGCATTCCTGCTGGTGGCGCTCTTCATCTGGATTGCCGAGAACATCGCCACCTGGTCGCACGCCTGGCTGTATCCGAGCCAACTGGATGGCTGGCACTTGGTGTCCCCGGACAAGCTCGTCTCGTGGTTCCTCCTGATGATCATCTCCGTGGTGCTGGTGGCATGGGTGTACAAGCCGATGCCGCCGGATGAGGCGTTGGCCTGACACAGGAGGGCCACTCGCGAACCGGCACTCTTCCCGCGAGTTCGACGTCGGCCCTCAGGCGTTCTCCCACGGCGAAATCGGCCTTACATCCCTGTGTTTCCGGGGTTTCTTGACCCGCATTCGGCAGAGTTGAGTGCACTCGACTCAACTTTAGATTGACATTGAATGAGGCCTGAGTACAGTTGAGTGCAGAACGCTCAACTAGCCGAAGGTTGAGTGCTCCCCGCCCTCCAAGCCCTTGACGGGTAGCGGAATCGGGTGAAATCTCGATCGTCGGCCATTGAAAGGAAGCAACATATGTCACGCGCTGTAGGTATCGACCTCGGAACCACTAACTCCGTCGTCTCTGTTCTCGAAGGTGGCGAGCCCACCGTCATTGCCAACGCCGAGGGTGGCCGCACCACGCCGTCGGTCGTTGCATTCTCCAAGTCCGGTGAAGTCCTGGTGGGCGAAATCGCCAAGCGCCAGGCCGTCAACAACATCGACCGCACCATCGCTTCCGTGAAGCGCCACATGGGCACCGACTGGTCCGTCGCCATTGACGACAAGAAGTACACGCCGCAGGAAATCTCCGCGCGTATCCTCATGAAGCTGAAGAACGACGCCGAGAGCTACCTCGGCGAAAAGGTCACCGACGCTGTCATCACCGTCCCGGCCTACTTCAACGACGCCGAGCGCCAGGCCACCAAGGAAGCCGGCGAAATTGCCGGCATGAACGTTCTCCGCATTGTCAACGAGCCCACCGCCGCAGCACTTGCCTACGGCCTGGACAAGGGCAAGGAAGACGAACTCATCCTGGTCTTCGACCTTGGTGGCGGAACGTTCGACGTCTCCCTGCTGGAAGTCGGCAAGGACGAAGACGGCTTCTCCACCATCCAGGTCCGCGCCACTGCCGGCGACAACCGCCTCGGCGGCGACGACTGGGACCAGCGCGTTGTTGACTACCTGCTGAACCAGCTCAAGATCAAGGGCATCGACCTTTCCAAGGACAAGATCGCCCTCCAGCGTCTGCGCGAGGCTTCGGAGCAGGCCAAGAAGGAACTCTCTTCCTCCACCAGCACCAACGTCTCCCTCCAGTACCTCTCCGTCACCCCCGACGGCCCGGTCCACCTGGATGAGCAGCTGACCCGCGCCAAGTTCCAGGACCTCACCAAGGACCTGCTTGAGCGCACCAAGAAGCCGTTCCACGACGTCATCGCCGAGACCGGCATCAAGCTCTCCGAAATCGACCACATCGTGCTCGTGGGCGGTTCCACCCGCATGCCCGCCGTTTACGACCTCGTCAAGGAACTCGCCGGTGGCAAGGAGCCCAACAAGGGCGTCAACCCGGACGAAGTTGTTGCCGTTGGCGCAGCACTGCAGGCCGGCGTGCTGAAGGGCGAGCGCAAGGACGTTCTCCTGATCGACGTCACCCCGCTGTCCCTCGGCATCGAAACCAAGGGCGGTGTCATGACGCACCTGATCGAGCGCAACACGGCCATTCCCACCAAGCGTTCCGAGACCTTCACCACCGCTGACGACAACCAGCCGTCCGTGGCCATCCAGGTCTTCCAGGGCGAGCGTGAATTCACCCGCGACAACAAGCCGCTGGGCACGTTCGAACTGACTGGCATCGCTCCGGCACCGCGCGGCGTCCCCCAGGTCGAGGTCACGTTCGACATCGATGCCAACGGCATCGTCCACGTCTCCGCCAAGGACAAGGGCACCGGCAAGGAACAGTCGATGACCATCACCGGCGGCACCGCGCTGTCCAAGGAAGACATCGACCGCATGGTCCGTGAAGCCGAGGAACACGCAGCCGAGGACAAGGCCCGCCGCGAGGCTACCGACACCCGCAACACTGCCGAGCAGCTCGCCTACTCCGTGGACAAGCTCATCGCCGAAAACGACGAGAAGCTGCCGGAAGAGGTCAAGACCGAGGTCAAGGCCGACGTCGATGCCCTCAAGAAGGCCCTCGAGGGCACCGATGACGCAGCAGTGAAGACCGCTTTCGAGAAGCTGCAGCACTCGCAGTCCAAGCTCGGCGAAGCGATCTACTCACACGCCGGTTCCCCGGATGGCGCAAGCAGCGCCGCCGGTGCCGAAGGCGCTCACGCCGGTGCCAAGTCGGGTTCTGCCTCCGGCGATGAGGACATCGTTGACGCCGAGATCATCGACGAAGACGAAAAGAAGAAGTAAGCATGCCTCACCACGGCAACGACGCAGAGCACTCACCTTCCAACAACGAGGGCAAGCACGACGAGCGTGAAGGAGCCGGTCAGCAGAAGCCGGTCATCCGGGATAACCGCAAGGTTGACCCGGAGACCGGGGCCGCCCGCCACCCCCAAGGATCGGCAGCTGCCTCCGCCGCTGCCGCCGAGGGCGACGCCCTGTCCCAGGCTGAGGAAATCCTCAACGGCATGGAGGTTCCGGCTGAAGAGTCGGTGGCCCCCGGTGCCGCTGCAGAAGCAGAGGCCGCGGAACTCCGCAACGACCTCCTGCGCCTGCAGGCCGAGTACGTCAACTACCGCAAGCGCGTCGAACGCGACCGCGCCGTCGCTGGGGAAATGGCCGTCATCGGCGTCCTGAACTCCCTGCTGCCGGTGCTGGACGACGTCGACGCCGCCCGCCAGCACGGCGACCTCGTGGACGGCCCGTTCGCCGCGATCGCCGCCAAGCTGGAGAACGCGCTGAAGACGTACGGCTTGGAGCGCATCGCGGAAACCGGAGTCGACTTCGACCCCACGATCCACGAAGCCCTCATCCAGCAGCCGGGCGAGGACATCGAAGTAGACACCGTCAGCCAAGTGCTGCGCTCCGGCTACCGCTCCGGCGACCGAGTGCTGCGCGCGGCCCAAGTGATCGTGGCTGTGCCGGCCTGAGGTTCTCAACGCGCTAGGTGTGCTCACCTTGGCGCTTCGCCGGATATGGGGCGGTGCCCGCTTCGCGGTGCCCTCCACACCGCCGCCCCATATCCGGCTTCGCGCCCGCTGTAAGCTCGCCTGAGGTGAGATGACAGCAGGCGCGAAGCGATGCATAGGCCCCGGGAAGGGGCGGGGGCCTATGCATCGCGTAGCGCACGCAACCGTATACACAGACGAAAGAGAGAAGCCGAGTGGCCAGCCAGGACTGGGTTGAGAAGGATTTTTACGCCATCCTTGGTGTCGCCAAGGACGCCTCTGACGCTGACATCAAGAAGGCGTACCGCAAGCTTGCGCGGAAGTACCATCCGGATACCAATTCCGGGGATGCTACTGCGGAGAAGAAGTTCAAGGACATCTCGGAGGCCTATTCGGTGCTCTCGGATGCCGAGGAGCGTCAGCAGTACGATGCCATTCGCGCCATGGGCGGGGCACGCTTCGCTCCGGGCGCAGCTCGCGGCGGGCCGGCCAACGGCGGCTTCGAGGACCTGTTCGGCGGCCTTTTCGGCGGCGGCGCACGCCAGCCTGCAGGGGCCGGCGGTATCCCTCCAGAGTTCGCTGACCTGTTCGGCGGCGGCTTCGGCGGTGGACAGACCGGTTTCCAGCGCGCGCCCCAAAAAGGCAGCGACCGTACGGCGTCCACTTCAATTTCCTTTGCCGGCTCTATTCACGGCACCACGGTGAGCTTGCGCGAAAGCAACGGGAACGTCATCGACGTCAAGATTCCCGCGGGCATCAGGGACGGCCAGAAGGTCCGCCAGCGTGGCAAGGGTAACCCCGGCGCAGCCGGCAACGGGGACCTCATCATCACGGTGAACGTCAAGCCCCACGATTTCTTCAACCGCGACGGCGACAACATCCGCATCCATGTGCCGGTCACGTTCGCGGAGGCCGCCTTGGGTTCCAACATCCACGTGCCAACGCTCGACGGCGACACTGTCACCGTCCGCGTCCCGGCCGGTACGCCTTCCGGCCGCACGCTCCGGGTCAAGGGCCGCGGCGTCAAAACTTCGAAGGGCACCGGAGACCTGCTGGTGACGATCGACGTCTCTGTCCCGCAGAACCTCAACAAACAGGCCGAGGAGGCTGTCAAGGCGTTCGCCGCGGCCACCGCCGACGCGGATCCTCGCCACGACCTGGCCGCCAAGGCCCGCTTGTAGCGGCAGAACACATGGGAGGGGACGTAGGCATGGGCATCGACATCAACCAGCCGATCTTCGTCATCTCCGTTGCGGCCGAACTGGCTGACATGCACCCGCAGACCCTGCGGCAGTACGACCGCCTCGGCATCGTGTCGCCGAGCCGTGCCCCGGGCAAGTCCAGGCGTTACTCCCAGCGCGATATCGACCGCTTGCGCGAGGTCCAGCGGCTTTCCCACGAGGGCGTGTCCCTTGAGGGCATCAAACGCATCCTCGAGCTCGAAAACCAGGTGGCCGCGCTGCAGTTCCGCGTGGCCGAGTTGAGCGAGGAACTGCAGCGCCGGCGGAGCCCGATGGAGGCCCGCGTCTTCGCGGCGGGAGCAGCCGGCGACGTCGTCAGCCTGGCCCGCGGTCAGCGCCCCCGGGCGCGGTCCCAGGCAGTTGTGGTCTGGCGGCCGCGACCGGGGGAGTAGTCCTCTAGGCCTGCGAGAGGGATGCCAGCAGCACCGGCGCTTCCTGTCCGGCCCATGTACCTCTCAGGGAAGCCGAATCTTCCGAACCCTGTGTACCCAGATCGAGGACACGGTTCACCAGCAGTGTGAGCTCACCGGCGTCGATCCTGGTGACGCCGTCTTCGGTGATCGGAGCTGCCGGGCTCAGCGCCGGGACTTCGCCACCGGGCGTTCCGCTGCCTTTGACGTTTACCGAACTCCTGCGTGGCTCCAGCATGCCGTCCACGTCCACGAACTGTTCGGCTTCCTGCTGTCCCGTGAGCATTGCGGTGGCCAGGGCAACGACGTAGACGGGATCTGCGCAGGCGTCGTACACCCACCTCGTGCCCAAAACGGAGTGTTCCATGGTGCCAAGAAGCGAGTCCTTTGCCCCGGGCAATTCCGAACCACGGTAGCTCAGGGGAACCTGGTAGACCTTGCCGCCGTGGGAGACCAAGTGGGTCTCGAGGCCGACTTCGCCGTCCGGATCATCGAAGCGGTGTGCCCCAAGCAGTTCGGGCGGCGCCGAGCCATCGTTGTTGAACCATGACTGGACGGGTAAGTACTTTTCGATGAGTTCAAGTTTGCTGGGACTCAGGGTTGCTCGATGGATGATAGCCATGCGGTCCAGCCTAAGCCACCTCGAATCAGTTGCTTCAGGGGCGAATCAAGGAAAGGTCTTCTAGTCTTTGGAACGGTGAGTTGCTCGCTCCTCATTCACATTTGTGGCATTAAAAGTGAATAGTGCCCACCTTGGTGGTTGTTTCTGCGTCGCAGGGGCGAACCCTCACTCCGCGAACAAGCCCGCCAGGTCCTCCGCCGTCAGGGCACCACCGGACAAGGCATCGCCCTCCATCACATCCGCGAACAACTGCGACTTCCTGGTCTTGAGCGCCATGACTTTTTCCTCGATGGTGTCCTTGGCGACCAATCGGTAGACCATCACGTTCCTCGCCTGCCCGATCCTGTGGGTGCGGTCCACGGCCTGCGCTTCGGACGCGGGGTTCCACCATGGGTCCAGCAGGAACACGTAGTCGGCCTCGGTCAGGTTCAGGCCGAAGCCGCCGGCCTTCAAGGAAATAAGGAACACAGGCGCCGCGCCGTTCTTGAATTCGCTCACGACGTCGGCCCGGTTCCGGGTGCTGCCGTCGAGGTAGCAATATTCGATGTCCTCCGCGTCGAGCCGCTCCCGGACCTTGCCCAGGAACCCCGTGAACTGGCTGAAAATGAGCGCCCTGTGCCCCTCGGCAACAATGTCTTCCAGCTGTTCGAACAGCACATCCAGCTTGGACGAGCGCACGGCGGACAAGGACTCGTCCACGAGGGAGACATCCAGGCTGAGCTGCCGCAGGAGGGTGAGCGACTGGAAAATGGTGAAGCGGTTCTTATTGACGTCGTCGATGAGCCCCAGGATTTTCTGCCGCTCACGCTGCAGGTGCGTCTGGTACACCTTCTGGTGCCGCGGGTTCAGTACCACTTCCAGCACCTGCTCCTGCTTGGGCGGCAGGTCCTTGATGACTTGCTCTTTGGTGCGGCGCATCATGAGGGGGCGGACCCGACGGCGGAGCTTGGCGAGCTGGGCTTTGTCGCCGTTCTTTTCGACCGGCTTTTGGTAGTACTCCGCGAAGCGGCGCGGGCTGGAGAACAGCCCGGGTGCGACGATCGAGGTCAGCGCCCAGAACTCCATGAGGTTGTTCTCAAGCGGCGTTCCCGTGATGGCCAGCTTGAAGGATGCCGGAAGTTTGCGGGCGCACTGGTACGCCTTGGACTGGTGGTTCTTGACGAACTGGGCTTCGTCGAGCATCAGCCCGGCCCATTCCTTGGCTGCGTAGGCCTCGTAGTCGATCCGGAACAGCGCGTACGAAATGATGACGACGTCGGTCCCGGCCATGGCTTCCTGCGGATCCGCGCCGCTCTTGGCGAAGGTCTCTCCCACGGTCTTGATGCTCAAACCGGGCGCGAAGCGCTGCACTTCCGCGGCCCAGTTTCCCACGACGCTGGTGGGCGCCACTACCAAGAAGGGGGCGCCGCCGCCCGAGCCGCCCGTGCCGCCCGCGGTGCCGGCGTCGGATTCAGCCTGCTCCTTCGCCGCACACATCAAAGCAATCGCCTGCACCGTCTTGCCGAGGCCCATGTCGTCGGCCAGGACCCCGCCCAGGCTGTGACGGTACAGGAAACTCAGCCAGTTGAAACCCTCCAGCTGATAGGGACGGAGCTCGGCATCGAGCGAGCCCGGCAGCGGGAGCCCGGTCACGCCGTCGTCGAGCAAGCCGCCCACGGCCTCGCGCCATGCGGCCGCCTGCTCGTCGACGATCCCCAATTGTGCGAGCTCATCCCAGAGCCCGGCCTGGAAGCGGCTGATCTGCAGGGTGCCGTGCCTGTCCGGGTTGTCCTGCAAGGACCTGGCTTCGTCGATCAGCGCGCGGAGTTGGTGCAGCTCGTGCAGGTCCAGCGAGAAATAGGCTCCGCTGGGCAGCAACATCCGGCTCTGGCCGGCAGCGAGGGCGGAAAACACCGCGGCGAAGGACACAGGTTCGCCCTCGAGCGTGATGACGATGCCGAGATCGAACCAGTCGCGGCTGTCGGTGGCCTTGGTCGAGATGGAGACGACGGGAGCCTCGGTGGCCTCGCGGTAGTCGGCGATCTCGCCGGAGGTGTCCACGACGACGTCCGGCAGCTCGCGAAGCCGGGGCAGCAACTCCTCGGTGAAGGCCAGGGTGTCCAGGCCGTCCAGCGCTACCGAGGCGGCCAGCCGTGGAGCCCCCCATCCGCCGCTCGATGATTCGCCCAGCGCGGCGACTACGTCCCAAAGCCGGCCCAGGGACTCAAGGATCCGGGCCTCCTCGGCGTCGTCGCGGTAGCCGTGGTCGTCCGGGTGCCGCCAGAGGGGCTGGGCAGTCACGAGCTTGCCGGCCTTGTAGTGCCACTCCCAGTGCAGCCGCACCCGGTGGTCAGCACCGTAGTTCGCCAGAAGGGATAGCGTGGGCACGGCGAGGACCGGCAACTCCACTGAATGGTCCGCTGCCGTGACCCGGGTGGACTGCTTGAGCTTCGGATAGAAGGCCGTGAGGAACCGCTCTTCGTCCTTCGCCGGGATCTGGAGCCGGGATGCGCCCATGACGAAATCGAGGAGTTCCTGCGACTCACCGCCCTCCAACGGAGCCAGCGTGATGAGGTTCTCGGGTGCCGATACCCCGGGCAAGTGGCCCTCGCCGGGACCCGTGAAGAACAAGCCATGTGCCGGGCGGCCGATCAAGCCCAAGGTCGCCGGATCAAGGGCGTCCGTGCCCAAGGTCACCGACGGCGCGAGCTGCAGTCCGTCGTCGGGCCGGCTAAGGTCAAGCCCGACGACGGCGGGCTCCGCAGCAATGCGGACCGGCTCGGTCCCGCCGGAGTGAATGAGCGAAACCCCTATCTTGTCGGCTTCGACCAGGAGGCTCCACAAGTTCTTGCCGGCGAATTCGTTGAGGAGCATCCACATGCTCGAAGTGAGCTGCCGGTAGTCCGCAGTGGAATGCGCGGCCAGGAAGTTCTGCATCCAGTCGATATGCGCTTCGTTGAACTCGCGCTTGTAGCCGAGGTAGTTCAGGTTCGTCCAGGAAACATCGCCCCGGATCCATTTGCCCTTGGCGCCCATCATCACCGGGCGGGCCTTGAGCTGGCGCACGCTCCGGAGCGGATCGCGCCGGCCTGTGTAGGAGAAGTGCGGGGCCGGCTCTTCCACCTCGAACGCCAGGGCCAAGGGGAGGCCCTGGCCCTGCGGGGCGGCGCCCGGAGTGGCGATGAGTTTGCTGAGCGCCTGCTCCCAGGCCGGCCGCTGCACGATTCCCCCTGTTTGGGCCGTCTGCCCGAACGCCGGCGCGCTGAGCAACTGTGCCCGCACGGCGGGATGGTCCTCGGCAGCGAAGAGAAGTGCGGCCACGTGTTTGCAGTCCTTGCGGACCGGGCAGCTGCACACGCCGACGGTGCAGCTCCAGCCGCCGGGCTTGCGGACCAGCTTGGCCGACGTCGAATACGCTGACGGGCCACTGCCCCTGACCTTGCCCATCATCAATCCCGTGGCGGAATCGAAAGTGATGCTGCTGACCCGGCTTCCCATGGCATAGGCGAGGCCGGCCGCCAGGGAGCGGTCGTTAATGGCGGGTGTCTGAATCGCCAGTTCCCAGGAGTCGTCTGAGTGGGAAGGCATTCGTTAGGGCTACTTTCGGAAGGAGGCTATCTATGAATCCTAGTCCCCGCCGCCTCACTCACTTCGCTCCGCTCAGCCAGGGAACCCGGGCGGCGTGGGCCCATGCCGCCTCACTCACTTCGCTCCGCAGCAGCCAGGGTGCGCCGACGCAGCAGCCCTGAAACTTTGCCGGACGTTCACCTCTGCCTAGCTTGCCCGACAACCGCCCCCGCGTACGTTGAAAGGGTCCGGAGCAGCACAAGCTTCCTAGCAGTGAGGAAATCCCATGACCAGCAATGAGAACCCCGTCGTTCTGACGAAGGACAGCATCGAGGCCGACAGCGCCGACGTTGTGGACGCGAACGTCACCGTGGTCAACGAGATGTACGAGGAGCTCCTCAACCATGAGGAAATCGCTACCAATGCTCTGCGCAGCTACTTTGTGGACTACTACCTGACCCAAGCACTCGCGGGCGGTTTCGCGCAGTACGTGTTCACGGTCCCGGAACGCGAAGAGGTGGATGCGTTTGTCCGCGAAGGCCTCGAAGGAATGGGCGCCAAAGGCCACCTTGAGCTGTTCAACCGCACCGCCGCAGCTTTCGACGCCCTGTCCGAGGAAGACGCCGAGGCCTACCTGGACGGCGACCTTGACGAGTCCGAAGTGGCACCGGAAGCCGTTGCTGAACTCGAAGCCCTCGACGGCGAATTCGAATCCCTCCTGGAGACCGAGGACATCATCGAACTCAACGCAGCGTGGCTCCGCAGCCAGGACGGCGTGCTCTACCTGGACGAGGAGCAGCTGAAGGCTCACATCGCCGAGCGTGTAGCACTCATCCCGAACCTCGAAGAGCGCCAGGCCGAGGCAGCCGAAGCGGAACTTGAGAACGCCCCTGAATTCGAGCTCATCATCCGTGAACTGTGCGACGTTGCCGGCTACCAGCTGGAGAAGATCACCATGGGCGATCCCAACTACGAGCACGACGGCGAGACTATCCTCGCCTGGCACTTCACCACGGACCACGGCAACTACATCATGATCGAAGAGGACGACGAAGCCTTCATGATCCACCCTGAGACGAAGGAAATCATCGCGGCCGTCGAGTTCGAGGACGCTGAAGAGTTCGAAGACGCCTAAAACGCCCGCTCACCTTTGAGGCCTTTTCGACAAACGCTCGCTCAGATCTTCCGGCCGGTCCGGAAAGATCTGAGCGAGCGTTTGCCTTTTGGGGTGCAAAAGTGAGCGAGGGTTTTAGTAGCCCATGCTGCTGCCGCTTGGGGTGCTGCTGCTCGGGGTGAGCATGGAACCGGATGGGCTGACCAGGAACCACACGCCACCCACGCCTTGGCCGTAGGTGTCACTGGAGTCTTCATCCTTGGAGAAGAAGTAGATAGGCATCCCGTTGATGGTGATCTGCATCTTGCCGTCTGCCGTGGGGATGGTGCCGATGGTTCCGCCCACCCCGTCAACCGCCGGCGTCTTCGACGTCGTTGTCACGGCGGGCCAGCTGGTGGCGCAGCCGCCGGTGCAAGCGCTCTTGCCGGAACCCTTGACGTCCTTCGCGAAGAAGTAGACGCTCTTGCCGTTCGCAGCAACCACTCTCTCGCCGACGCTCGACGACGCCGTCTTCAGTTCCGCCGCTCCAGCAGGAGTGCTCGACGCCGGAGCGCTTGAACTCGCCGACGCCGCGGAACTGGGGCTGGTGGCGCTCGAGGACGTGGAAGACGAGCCGGGGCTTCCTCCACAGCCAGTGAGGGCGATGGCCAGAGCAAGAATGCCGAGCCCGGTGCCGAGTTGCTTCTTCATGGTTTGCTCCTTCGCTTGCACCGGCCGTGGACGTGCCGGAAGCTAACCCGTACGACGCCGCCAGGTGAAGAATGGTTCAGGGGGCTTGAACCTTTTTCGTGGCGGGCACGTCGTATCGCAGGAGAAGGGGAAGCCGAGCACCAAGGAGGCGCCGATGCCGCTCGACGAGGATGTGGTGGCCGCGATTTATCGCGACCACGGCACAGCGCTGCGCCGCTTCGTTCTGAGCTGCACGCCGGATGCGCACTTGGCTGAGGACGTGGTGCAGGAAACCATCCTTCGCGTGTGGCAACACGCCCCGCAGATCACCGGCAGCCTGCGCAGCTATTTGTTCCGCACTGCCCGCAATGTCATCATCGACAACTACCGCAAGGCCCAGCGGCGCCCGGCAGAGGCTGCCGAACGCGACATGGCGGACCCGGAGGAGGCCACCGAGCGGGTGGACGAGCTCCTCAACCGGGTCCTCATGGAGGAGGCGCTCCTGCGGCTCAGCACCGAACACCGGGAGGTTCTGGTAGCCCTGCATTACGAACGTTTCACGGTGAACGAGGCCGCGCTGAGGCTCAACATCCCCAGCGGCACGGTGAAATCCCGGGCCTTCTACGCCGTCAGGGCGCTTCGCACGATTCTCGATGAAATGGGGGTGCAGCGGTGAACGAAACCGGACTTCACCAATTGCTGGGCGCCTACTTGCTCGGCGGCCTCGAACCTGCCGAGGCCCGGGTTTTCGAGGAGCACTTGGCACGCTGCGCTGATTGCCGGCTCGAGCTGGGGGAGCTGGAGAGCCTTCCGGCCCTCCTCGACGCCGTCCCCGTGCCCGACGCCGTCGCGCTCGCCGCCGGGCGGCCCGCCGTCGAGCCCTCCGCTGCAGTTCCGCCCGCTGCTTCCGACGCTCGCTCACTAATGGGGGCTTTTTCGGAAAGGCTCCCGCAGCCGATTCTCTTGAAAATGGCAGCACGGCGACGGAAATCGCGACGCCGGTGGGCGGCTCTGGTGGGTGCCGTGGCCGCCGCTTGCCTTGGCTTGGGCATACTGGCCGGGCCGGTGTTGAACCAGCCACCTAAACCTGACGCCAGCTACTCGGTGCAGACGGACAACGGCCTGCAGCTCACTGTGGGGCTCGTCAGGAAGGCGTGGGGAACCGAGCTGCAACTGGAAGGCCGCAGCATGCCGCCGCAAGGCACGATGTACCTGTGGGTCAAGGGTCGCGACGGCACGGAAGAAATGGCCTGCGGTTGGACCGCGACGTCCAGCGGCCACATCAAGGTCACGGGCGCGACGCCGGTCCAGCTTGCCGGGATTTCGGGCGTGGAACTGCGCGATGACAACCAGAAGACCGTCGCCGTGATTTCGGTCCCGGGGAGCTAGGGGTCCCCAGGACCTAGGTGGTCAGCGGTGAGCGGTCAGGCGGACGCAGGTTCGCTGGCTTCAGGATCGGGCAGGTCGTTTCGCTCCCAGGTGGGCATGTCCAGTCGGTTGAAACTGTAGAGATGTATTCCCGCGACGCCGTCCGGGTGCGCAGTGAGTTCGGAAACCAGGCCTTGCGGTGAGTACTTGTCTCCGCCGAGAAGCTTGCGGGCGAGGGTTCCTTTATTGCTGAGGAACTTCAGGGATGTCCCGACGCCGATCTGGGTTGCCAGGGCCAGCAGTTTGGTCCGGGGAACTGCCCCGGCAATCCCAGCCCATACGGGAAGCTCGACGCCTTCCCGGCGCAGGAGTGCTGAGTAGTCGAGGATCGTCGGGGTGGAGAAGCACATCTGCGTGACAACGTGCGTCGCCAGGTGTTGTTTGGCCAACAGTGCGTCCAGCAAGTCCAGCCCGCTCACGGAAGGATGCCCCTCGGGGTAACCGGCGATGCCCGCTGTGATGGTGCCACCGGTGTACTCGGCGATGTCCGCCAAGAGGGGAAGGCTCGATCGGTAGGGGCCGGCACCAAGAGGTCCGTCTCCACCGATGGCGAAGACCTCCGTGATCCCGACGGCCCCGCAGTCCCGGAGGATGCCGGAAAGCTGCGCCCTGTGCTCCAGCCCGCGCGCCGAGACGTGCGGAATCACGTTGTAGCCCAGGAGGCTGAGCTTGACGGAAGCCTCCATGGTCCGCGCGATGCCGTGATGGGGCAAGCAGGTGACTGTGAGCGTTGTGGAAAGCGGCACTGCGGCCTGGACTTTCTCAACGATTCCGTCTGAGGGAATGATTTCAATCCGGGTGGGGAACATGCTGGCTCCTTGCCGATCAGGCCGTCGCGTGGTGTGCGAGGAGGGTGCGGGCTTCCTGGCGGGTGGTGCCGGAGTCCTGGATGCCTTCGGCGATGTGGGCGAGGTGGGCAGGGATTTCGCGGCCTTTCTTGCGCATCGCGGTGGCCCAGAGGCGTCCGGCGCGGTAGGAGGAGCGGACCAGGGGGCCGGACATGACGCCGAGGAAGCCGATTTCCTCGGCTTCGGTGGCGAGGTCGACGAATTCCTGGGGTTTGACCCAGCGGTCCACGGGCAGGTGCCGTTCGGAGGGGCGCAGGTACTGGGTGATGGTGATCAGGTCGCACCCTGCGGCGTGCAGGTCGGTCATGACTTCGGAGATCTCTTCGCGGGTTTCGCCCATGCCCAGGATCAGGTTGGATTTGGTGACCATGCCGGCGGCCCGGCCCTGGGTGATGACGTCCAGGGAGCGGTCGTAGCGGAACGCGGGGCGGATGCGTTTGAAGATCCGGGGCACGGTTTCGACGTTGTGCGCGAAGACCTCGGGGGCGGAGTCGCAGATCGCTTGGATGTGTTCGGGTTTGCCGGAGAAGTCGGGGATGAGCAGTTCGACGCCGGTGCCGGGGTTCAGTTCGTGGATCTTGCGGACGGTTTCGGCGTAGAGCCAGACGCCTTCGTCTTCCAGGTCGTCGCGGGCGACGCCGGTGACGGTGGCGTAGCGCAGGGCCATGGCCTGGACGGAGCGGGCGACCTTGGTGGGTTCGAACATGTCCACGGGGGAGGGTTTGCCGGTGTCGATCTGGCAGAAGTCGCAGCGGCGGGTGCATTCGGAGCCGCCGATCAGGAAGGTCGCTTCCTTGTCTTCCCAGCACTCGAAGATGTTCGGGCAGCCGGCTTCCTCGCAGACGGTGTGCAGGCCTTCTTTTTTCACGAGGTTCTTCAGGCCCACGAATTCCGGGCCCATCTGGACCTTGGCCTTGATCCACTCGGGTTTGCGTTCGACCGGGACGGCTTTGTTGCGCTGTTCAACGCGCAGCAGCTTACGGCCTTCAGGTGCCAGGGTCATGAGGAACTCCATAATTCAGGTGGCGCGGACGCACCACGATGATTCGGTTCCTCCCCGCTCTGTATTGGACCTGAGAGTTTCCGCGTTGCCGCCTCGCGGCTGGACGCTTGCACCGTCGGTGAGTCCGGTTGCCCGGGCTGCTTTCCAGAGTTGCCTTGCCGCGGCGGTACATGGGCCTGAGAGATTCCTGGGGAGGATTTGCTCCTACGGCGCCTGCTGAAACGTACCGGCAGGGCTCTCCCGCCGCAGATCATAAGCGCGTGCCACCTTTCGGTGACACGTCTCACATGGTATCCGGTGCCTGTGCGGCACGCAAAGAGCTGAGTCATTGATTCCTGACGTTGGCTGATGTACCTTGGCGCCAAGGAATCCGACATCCTTGCCGGATGACCGTCGAAAAGGTCGACGCCATGGCAGGAACCTCAACAGCTCCCCTCCGCATTTCGATGCACAATTCGGGTCGAGCCGCACCGAAGGTCCTCGCCGCCCTGTCGGTGCTGGCAGTCTTGTTTTGCGGCATCAGTACCGCTTCCCCGGTTCTTGCGGCCACGCCCTGCTGGGACATCAGCGGTACTTGGACGACGGTCCAGGGCGGCTCCCGGACCTTAACGTTCACCTTCCAACAGAACGGCAACCAGGTGAGCGGCACTGCCGGCGACACCAGCCTCAGCGGGACCTTCACCGGAAACGTTACCGGCGACCACGTCGACGTGATCGTGGTGTGGAACGCCCAGCGCGCCAACGGCTCCACCCTCGAAGGCGAGTACGAGGCCACCATCTCGGCCGGGACGCTGACCGGGACGACCCACGACGTTGCCAATCCCTCCAGCCACGCCACATGGACCGCTACCGGTGGCCCGACCAAGGCCTGTGCCGGAGCCACCGCGACGCCCACCGGCTCGGTGACGCCCACCAGCGCGGCGACGCCAACCGGCTCGCCCACGTCGACCAGCTCGCCCGCCTCGACCAACTCGAATGAGGCCGCGGCGGAAGCGGCCATCCTCCAAGCCCTGGAGAGCACCGGGCACACTAGCGTGCCCGCTACGGAAGGTCTGAATACCAGCGGCGCCCAAGCGATTGAAGGCGCCTTCAGGGGGCTCTTCTCGAAGAACGACGACGTCGCCAATGCCCTGGTCTTCCAAGCCGGTCTGCTGGCGTCGTCGGACGGCTCGGATGGGAGGCCCAGGTTCCCGGGCGTCCGGGCATGCATGCCCATCATCCTGCGCATGGCTTACAACGGGGTTACCGGTCCGGATGCTGCTGCACGTGCATCAGCGCTGTTGGCGGGCCGTCGCCTGCTGCTCTACCTCCTGGGACGGGACTTCGCGGTCACCAAGGGGGCGGCGTCGTGACTCCGTGCCGGATCCTCGTCGTCCTCGTCGCTTTCACAGCAACGTCAGTGGCCCTCGCGGCCTGCCAGGGGCCCCGGCCTAGTTCCCCCAATTCTTCTCAGGTGATGCCTCCCTCTTCCCAGGTAACGAGATCAGGGCCGCCGCAAAGCGCAGGGCTCACCCTGACCCCGCCGGCGGGGTGGGCGAACCGGGTACTGCCCACCCTCGGCGGGATCGTGCTGGCCGGGACGGAAGCGGACCTGACTGCCCAGACCCCGGCCGGGCCGAGGCTGACCGCGGTGCCGAACACGGCGGCGCCCACGGCCGACAAGCTGATCGCCAACCTCGACACGGGCGCGCTGTTCGCGCCGACGGCCACCCAGCAGACCTTCGGCCCGTACGAACAGGTCCCGGTGCTGCGTTTCATGACGGCGGCCACCCCCAGCGACGGCGAAACCGTCGAGATCATGGCAATCACGGTTGCTCCCCACGAGGCCTATTTGATGACGCTGGAGGCGCCTTCGTCGAGCTGGAATACGGCACAGGCAACACTCGAGGGGATCGTGGCGTCCGCCTCGATCAACGCGGAGCTCTTCCCGAAATAACCGCTTCCACCCCTGGTTAGATCCTGCGATAGCTAAGGTCGAAGATCATGCGTCCGGCCTCGTGGGCCTTGTTTTCGAAACTCGTGCGGATGCGGCCATCGAAGCGCGGAGCCCATCCGCCCATGTGATCCACTCCCTCGTTGGGGCCGGTGTGCTCGGTGCTGACCGGTGCGCGGCCTTCCTTGACGGGGGCCCCGCCCACCATGGATTCGACGCCGGATTCCCACACTTGGGTGAGGGGGCTGTCTGCGCCGGTCCGCTCGCCGTCGTGCACGTTCTCAAACTCGGTAGAGCCTGCAAGGACCTCGCGGACGTGGATGGCGTAGTTGGACCAATCTGTGGCGATCCGCCACAGGCCACCCTTCTCGAGGGACCGCGCAGCGAGTTCGGCGAACGCGGGCTGGATAAGGCGGCGTTTGTGGTGCCGGGATTTGTGCCACGGGTCCGGGAAGAAGACCCAGAGCTCGCTGACCGAGCCCGCGGGGAGCATGGTGGCCAGGACCTCGGGGGCGTTGGCTTCCACGACGCGGACGTTGCTGAGTCCGCGACTGTTGATCTTGATCATGGTGTTGGCCAGGCCTGGGGTGTAGACCTCCACTGCGAGGAAGTCCTTGTCCGGGTTCTCTTCTGCCGCGTGGCATACGGCGTCGCCGAGTCCCGAACCGATTTCGACGATCAGCGGTGCTTTGCGCCCAAACTCGGCTTCGGCGTCGAACACGTAGTCCGGGTGCACGGATGTGTTGGCGACATGCCGCGGAACCTGGATGGCCCAGCGGTCCGAGTGCTCTTCCCACGCTGCTTGGCGGCGCCCCTGAAGGCGCGTCCCGCGGCGCACGAAACTGACCGGCCGGCCACCATAGGTGCCGAAGGAGGCCTGGCTGCCCGGGGTCACGGGGCGCGAAGACTGCGGTGTTTCGGGGGAATCTGGGGTTTCACTCATCTCCTCCAGAATACCGTTGCAGGACCAAACGCCCGCGGCGGAACTTGCGTACGACCCCGTCACGAGGCCGCCCTGCACGGGTGTGACTGCCAGAATGGGTTGGTGACCCCCGCTTCAGGCTCCCCCAAGAACACCAAGCCGCACCCCGGCGTCCCCGAGATCCTCGTCGACGCCGAGATCGACGAGCTTCCCGCCGCCGAGCCCACGCAGGTCAAGACGCGCGGCGGACTCGTCTTCCTGGGGATCTGCCTGGTGCTCATCGGCCTGAATCTGCGGACGGTTTTTTCGAGTTTTTCGGCAGTCCTTCCGGAAGTCACCGCCGACGCCGGGCTGCCGGGCTGGGCGGTGGTGGTTCTCACCACTGTGCCGGTGACCTTGTTGGGCGTCTTCGCGCCGCTGGCGCCGATCCTGGCCCGCCGATTCGGTGCCGAGAGAGTATTGCTCGGCGCGATGGCAGTGCTGACAGCGGGGCTGCTGCTCCGTCCTGTGGACCTCGCCGGCGCCGGGCACTTACCGGCCCTCCTTGCCGGTACCGCGGCGTGCGGCGCCGCGATCGCGCTATGCAACGTACTGCTGCCCGGCGTAGTCAAGCGTGACTTCCCGCATCGCCTTGGGCTCATGGGCGGGCTATATACGACGGCGATTTGCGCGTCTGCCGCGCTTGGCGCCGGTTTCACCTATCCCGTCTTTACCGCGGCCGGGCACTGGACCTCGGCGCTGTGGTTCTGGGCGCTGCCCGCCGCCGTCGTACTCTTGCTTTTCCTGCCGCTCGCGATCCGCCAGCATCCCGTCCGGCACAGCGCGGCCGACGGCGGTACGAACGTCTGGCGTTCCGTCGTCGCCTGGCAAGTCACCATCTTCATGGTGTTGCAAGCGATGATGTCCTTCAGCGTGTTCGCCTGGTTGGCGCCGATCCTGCGTGATCGTGGGATCGACGGCGGGACGGCCGGTTTGATCGTGTCCGTGTCGATTGTGCTGCAGATGCTTGGTTCGTTCATCGCTCCTGGGCTCGCGGCACGTTTCAAGGACCAGCGAGTCATCAACACCGTGGTGGCGCTCATGACCGGCGGCGGCTTCGCCTTGAGTATTTTCGGCCCCACGGACCTGATCTGGGTGTGGACCGGGCTGTTGGGCCTGGGCCAAGGGAGCCTCACGGCCGTGGCGTTGACCATGATCATGCTGCGTACCCGCGATTCCCATACCGCGGCGCACCTTTCCGGCATGATGCAGGGCGTCGGCTATGGCTTGGGCTCCACGGGAACCCTGATGGTCGGCCAGTTGCACCAAGCGACCGGCGGATTCGCGGCGGCCGGCATCCTGTTCCTCGTGGTGGGATCCCTCGCGGCCTTCTTCGGCTTCCGCGCGGGCCGGAACCGCTACGTCGGCTAGCCCAACTAGCTCGCAGTTGTTGTCGTTTTGAGGGCTCTAAACGACAACAACTGCGAGTCAGTTGGGTTCAAGCGGGGGGAGTTTAGTGCGTCAGGTCCTTGCCCTTGGTTTCCGGGATCATGAAGGCGAACGCGATTCCGATGGCCAGCAGGATCACGGCGTACACGTTGAACATATTGGCCTGGCCGATGCTGCCGAGCCACGTCTGCAGGTACGGGGCCGTGCCACCGAAGACCGCAACGCAAATGGAGTACGGGACGCCGACACCGACGGTGCGGATCTTGGTCGGGAACAGCTCGGCGTACACGGCAGGGACAATCGAGGCGCTGCCGGCAATGAAGAACAACATCACAGACATCGAAACGGCCAGCTGCCAGGGCGAATCCTTCAGGAGCCACGTCATCGGGAAGTGCAGCAAAGCCGCACCTGCAGAGCTCATGATCAGCACGGGCTTGCGGCCGATGCGGTCGGACAGCTTGCCCCAGAACGGGAGCGACGCAATGAACGCGATGTTGCCGATGACGCCGGCCCACAGGGCTGCTCCACGGTCCATCTTGAGTGTGCTGGCCGCGTAGCTCGGCGCCACGACGCCCCAGATGTAGTAGACAACGGTGAGGCCAACGGTCAGCCCGATAACCTGAAGGGCCTGCTTGCGGTACTTGACGATCTGCGGCCACATGGGCTCGCGCTTTTCGGTGGGCACCTCGGCTTCGAATGCCTCGGTCTCCTTCATCTTGGCCCGCATGACCAAGGCGTAGACGCCTAGGGCGCCGCCCACCAGGAACGGGACGCGCCAGCCCCAGGCGTTCATGTCGGCCTTGCTCAGCACACCGGTCAGGATGGCGCCCAGCAGGGTTCCGGCCAGAATGCCGGCGGTGCCGGAGGTGTAGATAAGCGTTGCCCAGAAGCCGCGCTTTTCCTTGGGTGCCATTTCGGACAGGTACGTTTGCGACGACGGCAGCTCGCCACCGTGGGCGAGGCCCTGGATGAGGCGGGCCACCAGGAGCATGACGGAAGCCAAGGCTCCGACCGCCTGGAATGTCGGCGCGATACCGATCAGCAGGCTGCCGACAGCCGCGAGGCCGACGGCGAACGTCATGGACGTCTTGCGGCCGATCCTGTCGCCGATCCAACCGAAGACGAAGCCGCCGAACGGCCGGGCCACGAATCCGACGGCGAAGATCGCCAGGGTGGAGAGGACCGCGGACGTGGGGTCGGCACTGCTGAAGAGCGCACTGGCGATGAAAGGCGAGAACGTGGCGTAGATGGCCCAGTCGTACCATTCGACGGCGTTGCCGATGCCGGTGCCGATGAGGGTTCGCAGATGGGATTTGTGAACCTGGACTGTGGCTGAAGTGCCAACGGTGGCGGTCATATCTTGCTCCAAGGCTGGGTTGATGGTTAGTTGCCGGCGGCGAGGGTGGCGATGCGGGAGACCGCGAGCTCTGCGTAGAGCGCCGCACCATCGGAGAGGACGCCGTCGTCGAACGTGGCGTACGGGGAGTGATTGAACGCTGAGGTGGTGTGGTCCACGCTCCGCGGCACTGCGCTGAGGCCCACGAAGGTTCCCGGAACTTCGGCCAGAACCCGGGAGAAATCCTCCGAGCCACTGATGGGCGTGGCCCAGCGGGAGAGTCGCGAATCGCCGAACATGCCGGAGATGACGTTCTCGGCGGTGTGGGTCTCGTCCTCGTCAGTGACGGTCATGGGGTATTCGCCGCGGTAGTCGACGTCCACCTCCAGGCCGTGCGCGGAGGCGATGCCCTTGAGGAGCTGCGGGATGGAGGTCATCATCCGCTCGCGGGAGGCTTCCGAGAAAGTGCGGATGGTGGCTTCGAATCGGGCAGATTCGGGGATGATGTTGCGCTTGGTGCCGGCCTGCAGCACTCCCACGGTCAGGACTACGGGATCGAACATGTTGAACTGCCGCGTGATCATGACCTGCAGCGCAGTCACCATTTCTGCCGCTGCCGTGACGGGATCCTTGGCCGAATGGGGCGCCGAACCGTGCCCACCGGCACCCAGGATGGTGACGAAAAGCCCGTCAGAGGCGCTCATCATCACTCCAGGCTTGGTGCAGAACTGGCCATACGGTTCCAGGGAGGAGAAGACATGCATGCCGTAGGCGGCGTCAACACGGCGGCCTGCGGCGTCCAACACGCCTTCGCGGATCATGTGGCCCGCGCCGTCGAAGCCTTCTTCGCCGGGCTGGAACATCAGCACGACGTCGCCCGCTAGCTGATCGCGCCGTTCGGCCAGCAGGGTTGCGGCTCCGGTGAGCATGGACGTGTGGAGGTCGTGGCCGCAGGCATGCATGGCGCCGTCGATCTTCGAGGAGAACTCGACGCCGGTGCGCTCCTGGACGGGAAGTCCGTCCATGTCGGCGCGGAGCAACACAGCGGGCTTCCGGGCCGAAGCGTGAGGCGCGCCGCCGCGCAAGACGGCAGTGACCGACGTCGTGCTCTCGCCAAGGGTGATTTCGTACGGGAGTCCGTCGAGCGCCTTGAGCACCTTTTCCTGGGTGCGCGGGAGGTCCAGGCCGATTTCCGGTTCCTGGTGGAGCTCGTGACGGAACCGGGCGATTTCTCCCTGCATCTCTTTGGCGTCTGAGGCGATCGACATCTGTTCTCCTGTTTCCTGAACGTTTGGTAGGTATCCATAGCCATTGTGAAGTGACTAGCCTCACAATCTTTAAAAGCACTGGAAAAATTCAGGAATATGCCAGAATTAACAGGAATCATGCATCACTTAGGAGAGGGTCGCTGATGGAACTCAGTGAAGAGGACCTCCGGTTGATCAATGCCCTCCAGATCTCGCCGCGGATCAGTTGGTCCGACGCCGCCGAGGTCCTGGACGTCCACGCCACCACTTTGGCCTCCCGATGGGACCGGCTGCGCGAGTCCGGAGCGGCCTGGACCACGGCGCACCTCATGGGCGACCCCAAGCATGCCTGCCTTGCCCTGTTGGACGTGGACTGCGAAATGCACCTCAGGCCCGAGGTCACGGCCGCGCTCGCAGCGATTCCGGAGATCATCACGGTTGAGGAGGCGGCCAGCAACCGTGACCTCATGCTCACCGTAATCACCCAAGACCTGAGTGAGTTCAGCAGCCGGCTATTGCCCCAGCTCAAGGAAATCCGGGGACTCACCAAGTACCGGACCTCGCTCTGCACCCGCATCCACACGAGCGGCTACGCGTGGCGGCTCAACGTCCTGAGCCGGGCGGAGCAGCAGGCGCTGCGCGCCCTCGCCGGGCCGGAGGCGCTCAATCCGTCCGCCCCTTACGCGCAGGTCACCCCATTGCCGGAGAGCCATATGGCACTCTTTCCCTTCCTTGCCCGGGACGGGCGGGCGTCCGCGGCGGAAATCGCACGCGCCCTGGGACGGCACCCTGCTACCGTGCAGCGGCAGCTCGGACGCGTGCTCGCGAGCCGGATGCTGTCCTTCCGCTGCGAAATCGCCCAACAATTCTCCGGCTACCCCATGACGTGCCAGTGGTTCGCGAATGTCCCAGCAGGCCAGCACGAGGCCGCGGCCGCCGAATTGCGGGCCGTCAGGAACGTCAGGTTCACGGCCTCCACCACAGGCAGCACCAACTTTGTGATCATCATGTGGCTGCGCTCGCTGGCCGAGGTCATGGAGATGGAACTCGCCATCCAGCAGCGCATTCCCGGGATCGAACTCGTCGAAAGCGTCGTGATGCTGAGCACGGCCAAGCGGGTCGGCTGGATGCTGAACCCCGACTCGACGGCGACTGGCGCCGTCGTGCCGACCGCCGCCGCTATACCAACCGCCGCCGCCGCGAGCCCGGCCTAGAGGCCGGCGTTGTAGACGTCGCTTCCGAAGCGGTTCAGGCCAGGGGTGCCTGCGTAGCCGAGGTACGGAAGGCCGAAGGTGTCTTCGATGCTGGCCAGCAGGCTGTAGTGGTTATAGGGCGTTGTGGACCAGGTGCCGCCCTTGGTGAACGGCGAGATGACCAAAGCGCCGACCCGGCCGCCGCCCTGTCCGACGATCCCGGGAAGCGGGGAGTTGGGTCCGGGGCCTTCGCCGCAGCAGGCGGAGGCATCCGATTGGGGGCTGTCGGATTCGTCGAAGGTGATCACCAGGACACCGTCTTGGCGGAATGCGGGAGACGAAGTGATCAGCGGAACGTACTGCTTCAGCCAAGCATCCGCGCTGGTCAGGCCGCCGGGCTGTCCGTCAACGCAAGGGGAGTCGTGTCCGTCGTGGCAGAGGTTCGGCGTGATCATCGACAGATTGGGCGTGGTGGAGACCGAAGCAAGATCGGTCTTGAGGGCTCCGAGGTCCACGTCGTTCTTGGCGCAGTCCGGTGATCCAGTGATCCCAGCGAAATAGACAAAGGGATTGTGGCGGGCGGCGTACTGGTACCCGACCTTGGCTTTCTGGGTGTCGTCGGGGGTGCCGAGGGCCGGGTGGCGGCACGACGTGCCCATGTCCTCCATGTAGCCCTTCCAGGTCTTCCCAGCTGCCGTCAATTGGCCGGCCACCGTAGGCACATCGGCGGGGAAGACGCAGCCATCTCCAACGGCCTGGCCAGGAGCTGCCGTGCCGGTCTTCACGAACGGAGAGTATGTCTGGCAATCTGCCTGCATCTGCGGATTGGGGCCTTGGCCGGAGATCTGGGCGACGTAGTTCGGTTGCGAGTTGTGTGCCGTGCCGAAGTATTGGTTCAACAGGACGCCTTGGTTGCGCAGCGTGGTGGAAAGGTACGGTGCCGCCGAACCGGGTCCCCACGTGGTGTCGTACCCCTTGTTTTCAAGGTTGATCACGAACACGTGCTTGGCTCCCGGGAGATATCCGGTGCTCTGGACGGTCTGTGGTTCGCTCGCTTGTGCTTCCGTCTGCTGCAATCCGGAGGCGATGAAGGAGGCGCCGAGCAGGACGACCAGCAGCGCAGCCAATCCGAGCCGCATCCTGGAAATGGCGAAGGTCTTGAAGGTCATGGCAGGATCCATCCGTCCGCAAGTGCTTTCTGTTTCAACCCGGCCCACTCTTCCTCCGCGGGGGGACCGACCGGGGAGCATGCCGGTCCGGCGGCATAAGGCGGAACGAGGTACGTCGGCGCGGTCAGGTTGGGCGCTGCTTGGAAATCGAGCACCTCGGCGATGTTGCGGGCGGCGTTGTCCCGCGGCGTCAGGGGTTGAAGCCCCCAGCGCCACTCGATGGCCTTCAAGATTGAGGTGTGGTCGTAGGTATTGTGAGCCACGTATTGCCTTCGGGCGCGCGGAGAAATGACCATTGACGGTACGCGGAAGCCGCGCCGGGCAGTGTCTGGATTGCTGTCCGCTGCTGTTTCCGGTGGCACGTGGTCGTAGAACCCGCCCCACTCGTCGTAGTTGACCACCAGCATGGTGTTCGCCCATTTGGGGCTCTTGGTCACGGCGTTGTAGACCTCCGCCAGGAAAAGCTCACCGGAGCGGATGTCCGCATGCGGGTGGTCATCGCCGGAGGTTCCGCTGGACTCGTCCGTGAAGCGGGGATCCACGAAGGACACCGAGGGGAGCTTGCCGGAACTGCAATCGCTGAGGAACTCAGCGTAGGGCCTGGAGATTCCGAGGTACTTGGTTCCCCATAGGGCGGTGAAGGGAATGTCGCCGTAGTAGTACTTTCCCTGCACCCCGGCTGCTGCCAACCGGTCCCAAATCGTGGGCATTGTGCTGGTGACGGTCGAGTTATGGAGCCTGTCCGTGGCCGCGGAGTGCTGATAGAAGCGGTTCGGATACGTTTCGGCCAAGGTGGCTGCGAAATAACGGTCGCAGACAGTCCAGTCGGGACCCGCTTGGCGCCAAAAGTCGAGGTCGCTCGAATCGTAGTATCCGACGGCGAATTCATCATTCTCGCCTGCCCGCAGCCAACCGTCGTTCTTGCCGTTGTTGAACTGGATCCGGCCGCCCTCATAGGAATGGTCCGGGTCTGGATGCCCGCAGCCCTGGAAGTCCATCAGGTGGTGGGTTGTATGGGGAATCCCGTAGCGGTCAACGAACGTCAGCCCGGACTGTTTTCCGTCCGCGCCGGGCATCCAACCGAGGAAGTGGTCGAACGAGCGGTTTTCCATCATCACCACGATGATGTGGTCTATGCCCGAGGAACCGGGTTGGGGGAGGGCGGTCGCAGCAGGCGCGGTCCCCGCGGAGGCGCCGCTGATAAGCGTCGCGGCCGTGGCAGATCCGGCAACTGACAGGAAGTTGCGTCTTGTGAAGTTCACGCCAAGCAGTGCATCACGGAATGATTACGGGAACAACCGATAGTTGGCTATTTAGTTCAGTGTTTGCCCAGAGTTAATTTAAGGTGAATGTTAATCACTTGAATGGATTTTGTGGGTGGCCCCAAACTCGTTTGGCCTTCTAGGCTGGGATGATGACAAGCCACGACGCAACGGCAGGCATACTGCAACGCCCCTATCTCCTGGCGACAGCGGGTGCCTGCGCGTTGGTCTTCCTTGCGGCTTTCGAGTCCATGGCCGTCACCACCATCATGCCGCTCGTGAGCCGCGAGCTCGACGGTGCCGGACTCTATGCTTTGGCGTTCGCCGGGCCGCTCGCCACTGGCGTGATCGGGATGGTGGCCGCAGGGAACTGGGCGGACAGGCGTGGTCCCTCCGCCCCGCTGTACGCCTCCGTGGCGCTGTTCGCGGCGGGGCTGCTCATCGCCGGTACTGCGGTTTCCATGCCGATCCTCGTGGCCGGCAGGCTGGTCCAAGGCCTCGGCGGCGGCGCAATGACCGTGGCGCTGTATGTGGTGATCGCCCGGGTGTATCCCGCGAGATTACATGCCCAAGTCTTTGCCGCGTTCTCGGCGGCCTGGGTCGTTCCGTCGATGATCGGTCCCTTCGCCGCCGGCGTGGTTGCCCAGTTGAGCAGCTGGCACTGGGTGTTCCTCGGCGTCGTGGGCCTCGTGGTTCCGGCCTTGGCAATGATCCTCCCCGCGATGCGGGGCATGCGTTCCTCACCGGACGCGCGGGACGGAGGCTCCCGGAAGGCGGGCTCCTCGAAGGCGGCCGCCTTCGAGGCAAAGCCCAAAGGCGCCGGCGTTCCCTGGGCCTTCGGCCGCATGGGGTGGGCCGCGCTCGCAGCCCTTGCGGTTCTCGGCCTGAACCTCTCCGGCCAGGTGCCCGGCGTCGGCTGGGTGATTGCCGGCGTCGCGCTCGTCGTCGCAATGCTGGCAGTACGGCCGCTGGTTCCGCGCGGCACGCTCGGCGCGCACCGCGGACTGCCGAGCGTCATCCTCATGCGCGGAATCGCTTCCGCTGCGTTCTTCGGTACCGAGGTTTACGTGCCGTACCTCCTCACGGAGCGGTACTCGTTCACCCCGGCATTCGCCGGACTTGCGTTGACGGGATCGGCGATTGCCTGGGCCGCGGCGTCCGCCGTGCAGGGTCGGATGGGTTCCCGGCTTGGCAATGCCCCGGCGGTCAGGATCGGGTCGGCGCTCGTGCTCGGTTCGGTGGTAGTTGTCCTCGTGACCACGATGTTTTCGTGGCCCGCCGCGGTGGCGATTGCGGGCTGGCTGTTCGCGGGCGCCGGCATGGGCCTGATGTACCCGCGGCTGAGTGTCATGACCCTGGCCCTTTCCAAGCCCGAGGACCAAGGCTTCAACAGCTCGGCAATGTCCATCTCCGATTCCCTTGGCGGAGCTCTCTCGCTCGCCGTGACGGGTCTCGTCTTCAGCGCGCTGACGACGACGGCGGGCTCCTTCGCGGGGGTGTTCTCGCTGACGTCGGTGATCGCCGTCGTCGGACTCATCATTGCGCCGCGGGTTGCGGCCCGGCGGCCTTCGGGTGCTGAACGTGCGGACGACGCCGAGCCGCACCGCGCCGCCGAAGCGGACGACGTGCGGGCCGAGGATGCGCGGGCCTAGGAGGTCCGGGTGGCCCGGAGCACGCTGTCGATGGTGGTGGCGTGCTGGCCCTCAGGACTCGTCACGGCGCGTTCCCGGGAATCGGCAACATTGATCCTCCACGAGCCCGGGCCGCCCGTGAGTGCCTCGACCAAGTCCTCGGGAGTGAAGAACTTGTCCTTCATATCCTTGTGCCCGCTCCAAGGAGTCAAGCCATCCGGGTGATGCCCCACCACGAGCAAAGCGCCGCCGGGAGCCACGGCGGCAGCGGCCGAGGCGAGCGAATCGCGCCACGGAACAAGCGGAGAATGAAGGAATTGCGAAGACACGAGGTCGAATCCCTCGTCGGGGTGCCACGAACCGAAGTTCCTTTGTAGCCACGCGATCCGGTCCTGCAGCCCGACGTCGGCGGCATGGGCTTCCGCCCGTTCAAGCGCGACGGCGGAGACGTCCACCGCGGTCACCGTCCAGCCGTGCTGGGCGAGCCAGATGGCGTCCGCGCCCTCCCCGCATCCGAGATCCAGTGCAGTGCCGGGAACCAGGCCCTTGGCTTCCGCGATCAGCTGCGGATTGGGATTGCCGCTCCACCGCTTCGCCTTTTCGCGGTACACCTCGTCCCAAAACTGCGCCGGGTCGGCGTCGTGGTCAGGTTCGCTGTGAAGGTGGGCTCCGCCGTCGTGCTGGTGCGTCATGGCTCAAGCCTGCCCCGAGGTGCCCCCGTGAGGCAACGCCTGTCCCTACCCAACTGATCCCCGCCCAACTGACTCGCAGTTGTTGTCGTTATGAGCCGTCAAAACGACAACAACTGCGAGTTAGGTGGGGACGCCGCCCGGGTGAAGGTGCCCTGTGGAAAGGCCAGCGGCCCGCAGATGCTAGAATGGGTTTACTTGATGTGCAGTGATGCCCGCTTAGTCCCCGAATTTGGCTTGGTTCCAAACTTGGGAAGTGGGCTTTTTTCATGTGAGAGGCACATCCTGCGTCGATGAACGCGTTTTCTCTGGTCCCGGCCACGGCTTATTGCCTACCGGTTGATCACTGACTTTTTCCTCGGCGAACCCTTGGCCCAACCGGCGTCGGGGGACGATGTCCGTTGGACACCGCCAGAAAGACCCTTGAAACACATGACTACTTTTGCTGCCCTTGGCACGCCCAAGGCCATCGCCGACTCGCTCGCTGCAGATGGCATCGAAGAAGCATTCCCCATCCAGGTCAAGACCCTCCCGGATACGCTCGCAGGCCGCGACGTCCTGGGCCGTGGCCGCACGGGCTCCGGTAAGACCATCGCTTTCGCTATCCCGCTTGTGGCACGTCTCGCCGAGCGCGAAGCCAAGCACTTCCGCAAGCCCGGCCGCCCGATGGGTCTGGTCCTCGCACCGACCCGTGAGCTGGCCACCCAGATCAACGCCACCATCGAGCCGCTGGCCAAGGCCATGGGCCTGAACACCACGGTCATCTATGGTGGCATCTCCCAGGCCCGCCAGGAAAAGGCGCTGCGCGCCGGCGTCGACATTGTCATCGCCTGCCCGGGCCGCCTGGAGGACCTCATCCGCCAGCGCATCCTGACTCTCGAAGCCGTCGAGATCACCGTCCTGGACGAGGCCGACCACATGGCCGATCTCGGCTTCCTCCCGGTGGTCAAGAAGCTCATGGACATGACTCCTACCCAGGGTCAGCGACTGCTCTTCTCCGCGACGTTGGACAACGGTGTTGACAAACTGGTCAACCGTTACCTGTCCAACCCGCTGACCCACTCGGTGGACGACCCCCAGGCCGCGGTCACCACCATGGAGCACCACGTCCTGGTGGTCAACGACCAGACCGTCAAGAAGCAGCTGATCGTGGAGCTGGCCTCCGGTGCCGGCCGCCGACTCCTCTTCATGCGGACCAAGCACCACGCACGCAAGCTGGCCAAGACCCTGACCGATTGCGGCATCCCCGCCGTCGATCTCCATGGCAACCTGTCGCAGAATGCCCGTGACCGCAACCTCGCCGAGTTTGCCAGCGGCGAGGTCCGGGTCCTGGTGGCCACCGACGTCGCTGCCCGCGGCGTGCACGTCGACGACGTCGAACTCGTCATCCACGTCGACCCGCCCACAGAGCACAAGGCTTACCTGCACCGCTCCGGCCGTACGGCCCGTGCAGGTTCAGACGGCACCGTGGTCACGCTGACGCTCCCCGAGCAGCAGTCCGACGTCAAGAAGCTCATGAAGGCTGCCGGCGTCGACGTCTCGTTCGAGCGCGTCACGGCCAACTCCCCGTTGATCGCCGAGCTCGTGGGCCAGGTTGCCGACAAGGTTGATCCCCGAACCCGTGCGGCATTGCTCGCAGCGAAGACCCAGCAGTCGGGCGGCGGTACATCCACCGGTGCCAACGCCCAGCGCAAGCGCAACCGCCGTTCCACCCAGGCTGCACCCACTGCGGGTGGCCGCGGTGGTCGCGGTGGCCGTGGCAAGGTTGCCTCCGAGCCCGTGCGCACCGACATCAACCGCGCCGATCGCCGCGCAGCAGCAAACGACGACGTCGCCCGCAGCCCACGTGGACGCGGAAACGCTGCTTCCGGTCACCGCAACGACGTTCCTGGTGCACAGGGCCAGGGTGGTCGCAGCGGTCGTCCGGCAACCGGTCAGCGTGCTGCCGCCGGCAACCGCTCGGCGTCGGCGCCACGCACGGAATCCGCTACTTCCACGCGTACCAGCGGCAACAAGTCCGTATGGTCCTCGAACACGGGTGGCAACTCCGGTGGCTCCTACGGCTCCGGCTCAGGCAACTCGGCTTCCGGCCGTCCGGCCCGCGGCGGCCCGCGCCGTGCCTCGGCTCCGGCGTCGAACGAGCGCCGCGGCCGCTAAGCAGGGCGGGATTACCAGCCGCGCTCGCGCCATTCCGCAAGGTGTGGCCGCTCCGCACCGAGCGTGGTCGGATCTCCATGGCCCGGATGCACCACAGTGTCGTCCGGGTAGGCGTCGAACAGCCGTTCGCTCACGTCGTTCAACAGCGAAGTGAAGCGGGCGGCATCGTTCTGCGTGTTGCCCACACCGCCGGGGAACAAGGAATCGCCGCTGAAAATGTGCGCGGGCCCTTCCGGGTCCAGGTACACGTAGGCGATCGAACCGGGAGTGTGGCCGCGCAAGTGCACTGCGGTGATGTCGAAACCGTCGAAGTTGCCCACATCGCCATGGCGCAGCTGCACGTCCACCGGAACGGGCAGCGCGTCGGCGTCGTCTACTCCGGCCGAGGTCTTCGCGCCCGTAGCTTCCACCAACCCGGGCAGCGCACGGACGTGGTCCCAGTGCTGGTGCGTCGTGGCGATCAGGGCCAGTTTCGGCGTGGCGGTGGTGTCAGCGGCCGCGTCTTCGATCATGTGTTGGATGGCCGGAAGGTCGTCCGCAGCGTCGATCAAGAGCTGCGCGCCGCTTGACTTGGCGGTGAGCAGGTACACGTTGTTGTTCATCTCGCTGACCGAGATTCGCCGGATGGTGATGTCACGCAGTGAATGAATGAGTGAGTCCATTCGTCCACTCTACGGAAGCCGCCTGCGGCCCACCGCCTATTCGCGGCCCTGCGAAACCCAAGCGGGATCCGCGGACCGTGAGCCGACGACGGCGTCCGCGGCGCCGTCGAGCACGTCCAGTTGGGCGGCACTCAACTCGAGTGACAAGGCGCCCAGGTTCTCGTCGATCCGGTGCGCTTTGCGCGTACCCGGGATGGGGACCACGCTGAGCTGGAGACGGCGGCCCTGGGCGAATAGCCAGGCCAAAGCCACCTGGGCGGGAGTTGCATCCCGGCCGGTGCTTTCGGACAGCTCGGCGGCCACGGTGCGCACTGCGGCAACAACCGCCTGGTTGGCGTCGAGTGCGCCGTCTGCAAAACGGGGAATGCGGTGCCGGAAATCGTTCTCGCCGAGTTGGTCGGCGCTGACGGTTCCCGTGAGGAAACCCCGGCCAAGCGGCGAATAGGGTACGAAACCCACGCCCAGCTCTGCCGCGGCCGGGACAACGTTGCGCTCAACGTCCCGGCTCCAGATGGACCACTCGCTCTGCACTGCGGATATCGGGTGTACGGCGTTGGCTTCCCTCAGCTCCTCGGCTGTTACTTCAGACAGCCCGAGGTGCCGGACTTTGCCTGCCCGGACAAGCTCTGCCATGGCCTCCACGGTTTCCACAATCGGAACGCGGAGGTCGCGGCGGTGCATGTAGTAGAGGTCGATGACGTCGGTGCCCAGGCGGCGGAGGCTTGCTTCCGCCGCCTGCGCCACGTACTCGGTATCTCCCCGGACATCGGTGTAGCCTTCGCGCGGGTTGCCCACGATTCCGAACTTGGTGGCCAACTGGACCTCGTCGCGGCGATCCCTCAGCAGCTTCGCGATCAGTTCCTCGTTGTCGCCCGCGCCGTAAATATCCGCGGTGTCAATGAAGCTGATGCCGGCATCCACGGCGTGATGCAGCGTCTTGAGGGATTCGGCGGGATCCACCTCGCCGTATACCGGCGTCAATGCCATCCCGCCGAAGCCTAGGGGGCTCACGGTCAGGCCATCGCCGAGCCGTACGTTTGTGGTTTCCGGGCTCATGGTGCTTCTCCTTCGCCGAGGGTTTGTCTCATTGCTCGCAACTCCGAGCAGCGGGGGAGTATTCCGCTCTTATGATTGGGCCGGTTCCGTCACTTCTTCACGCTTCTCCGTGGGAAGGGCCTTCAACCCGGCCGCGCAACCCACGATTCCCGCAATGAACAGCAATTTGAGTGGGCTGGCCGGTTCGACGCCGGTGGCCATCGCCCAGCCGACCGTCAGCGCAGCGCCGATCCCGACCCAGACGGCGTAGGCCGTGCCCAGCGGAATCTGCTTCACGGCGACTCCGAGGCCGATCATGCTGAGGCTTGCAGTGACGGCGAAGACCACGGTCGGGAGGGCTTGGCTGAAGCCGTCGGACAGTCCAAGGGCAGTCGCCCACACAGCTTCGAGCACGGCGGAGGCCAGCAGAATGGCCCATGCGAACTTGGCGGTCATGGCTACGCCACCACCTTCAAGCCGACCACGCACGCACCGATCCCGGCGAGCAGGAGCAGCCGGGCCGCCGTCGGGCGCTCGACTTTGGTGATCATCGCGTAAGCCGCAGTGAGGACGACGCCGACCCCCACCCACACCGCATACGCGGTCCCGGTGGGAATGGATTGCATCGCGAAGGCCAGCCCCGCGGTGCTCGCGAGGACGCTGACGAGGAAGATGGCGGAGGGGGCCGGTTTGCGGAAGCCGTTGGAACGGTGGAGCGCTGCGGCCCAGACGGCCTCAAGCGCGCCGGACAGAATGAGGATTAACCACGGCATGACAGATCCTTTGGCCAGTCTTGTCGCGTGCCGGGTACTGAACCGTCGTCCGGAGGTCCCTCTTCGGGCCTTCCTTCGAGGCTAGCAAATCCCGACGCCGGGTAGCCAGCCTTGGTGGCGAGCCTCACCAAGGGACATGCGCTGCTGCGGGCTTAACCAAGGGACATGTCCAGCGTTGGGGCGAGCGGGTGCGCATGTTGGCATTATGTCCAGTGCTGGGACCTACGAGTGCGCATGCTCCACGCGGTCGATGGAGATAACGGCCAGGAATCCGCGGCCCAGAATCTCCGGACTGCGGGTGTCGGAACCGACTACCGCGTCGTAGCGAGCGAGTTCGACGAGCTCCGTCGTCGCGGCCTCACTCTCCGGTACCTCAGCCGTTTCCGTGGGATCCGCGCCTGGACTAACAGAAGCCTTGCCCTCCAAAAGGACTGCCAACTGGCCTTCGAACACGGGGTGTGCGCGCTTCTTGGAGAGCTCGATGATGGACGTGTAGCCCTTGAATTCGCCGGCCCGGGCGATCACGTTGAGGTCCCGGATGTCGCCGGTCGGGAGTGCGCTGGCAGAGGCAGCCTCGCCCGAAAACCGGAAAGGCCGGTACTTTTCCAGAGGGTGCTCTTCGCCGTCCACAGTGAGCAGCAGCAATTCGCCGTCGATCACCGTAATGACTCGCTCCATGCCGGGGAACGTCGAGAAGTCGCCGGCCGACCCGACGTCGGCGATGCTGACCCGCCAGTCCCACGCTCCGTCTTGCGCCGACGCCGCTTTCGGATGGCTGGCGAGTTCGCGGGTCACCCCGCCTCCGTTGCGCCACGGTTCGGGTTTGAGCTCGGCAAAGCGGATGATCTCCATGCGCTCCAGCCTAGCCCGAGGCCGTCGTCGGCCTGTTGAACGTCCGCGTAACATCGGTGCAATCTTGGCACGGTTCAACAATCCCGGAGGCCCTTGCTAACGTCGTAGGGAGGGAAACGGTTGGAGGCGCGGAATGTTCGTCAAAGTGTGTGGCTTGAGCACGCCGGAATCCGTGCAGGCCGCCGTCGAGTCCGGCGCAGACGCCGTGGGTTTCGTCCTGACGAAGAGTCCGCGCGAGGTATCGCCCGATCGTGCCCGAGACTTGTTGACCCATGTACCGGAAGGCATCACCGCCGTCGGGGTCTTCCGCCACGAGGCAGCCGCCGACGCCGTCGCAACCGCGCGCGCGGCCGGCCTTGAATGGGTCCAGCTGCACGGAAGCCGCACGCCGGAAGACGTCAAGACCGTGCACGACGCCGGCATGCGGCTCATCCGGGCCGTCACCATGGGTGCCGCTCCGGACGAGTTCGAGGCGTGGGGCGAGGAGCTTCTCCTGATCGACGCCGCCGTCCCGGGTTCGGGTGAGGCCTGGGACTATTCCTCGGTCCGGAAACTGGGCCTGGGTGCACGCCATTGGTTGTTGGCTGGCGGTTTGACCCCGTCCAACGTCGGAGCCGCCGCCCTCGAAGCCGAGGCATGGGGCGTCGACGTCTCCAGCGGCGTGGAGTCCTCGCGTGGGGTGAAGGACCTCGACCTCGTGCGCGCCTTCGTCCCAGCAGCAAAAGCCTGACGCACTTTCCCCAAACGCTCGCTCACTTATGACGCACTTTCCCCAAACGCACGCTCAGATGATGTGAGCGAGGGTTCGCGGTTTTGCCCTCAAAAGTGAGCGAGCGTCGCTGAAGAGACCCTTGACAGGCGCCGTCCGCCGTCGCATATTTAATACATCGGTTAATTAGCCGAGCAGTTAAATACAAAGGCGCCAGCGATGTCCGCAGACCGGCTCAGTCTCATCTTCTCGGCTCTTGCCGACCCCACCCGAAGGGCCATTTTGGCACGGCTTTCGGAGGGTGAGGCCACCGTGAACGAGCTTGCCGAACCGTTCGACATCAGCCTTCCCGCCGTCTCGCGGCATCTCAAGGTCCTGGAAAACGCAGGGCTGATCAGCCGGAGCCGGAATGCACAATGGCGGTCTTCCAAGCTGGAAGCGGAACCACTGCGCGAAGCCACTGAATGGATGGACAAATACAGGCGTTTCTGGGATGCCAGCTTTATCCGCCTCGACGCCCACCTACGCAAGATTCAGCACGATTCAAAGGATCCAGGAGCCAAGCAATGAACACGGAACAGCACATCCTCACCATGACCCGCGAATTCGAAGCCCCGCGCGAGCTCGTCTTCCAAGCCTTCGTGGACCCCGAGCAGCTCGCCGTATGGTTCGGGCCGGTGGGCGTGGATTCGCCGCGCGACCGGATAGTCGTCGACCCCCGGGTGGGCGGAGTCTGGCAGCTCACCATGACCTGGGAGGAGAACGGCGTTGCAAAGGAATCACCCATCGACGCCGTCATCACCGCGTACGATCCGCCCGCCCTGCTGGTCGCCACCCAGAAAGCAGAGCCCGACGCCGGGATCACACTTTTGCTGGAAATGCGCCTTGAGTTCGAGGTACTGGATGGCGGCCGTACGCGGCTTCATCTCACACAGGGTCCCTTCGACTCCGACGAATGGGTGGACATGACCCGCGAGGGGTGGGGCACCTCGTTCACCAAATTGGACACCTTGCTGGTGCGGGAATAGGGAAGCGGTCTAAAAGGGGCTGGAAGTCAACTTGAAAGGCCAGGGCCCATCCGGGCTAGACTCCACGGCGGGGACAGAATGCCATTGCTCTGGAGGCCGAACGGTTCCGGAGACACACGATCAAGCAGAATGCGACCTTTGAAAATCCTTTCCAAACCTCTTAACGGCCCTATCCGATACATGACAGTCGCGCTCTTCGCTGCGTTGGCGCTGTCCGGTTGCTCCACGCAGGGAGGGGGCTCCGCAGCGGCGGGCACGCCGTCGTCCTCTTCTACAGGCGACTCCGCAAGCGCAAGCCCAACTCCTTCATCGGGCCCGTTCGGGGGCTTCGCTTCGGCAGCCGAAATGTGCTCCACCATCTCCAAAGAAGCTACGGGAGCGTCGTTGCTGCCAATGTCCGCGGCGCAGGGAAAGACCGCGGAGCTGGAGCAATACAAGACCGAGCTTGCCGCCACCGCCGATCGCGTCCCGGACGCACTCAAGGCTGATTTCACCAACCTCAAGGACACTGCGATCGCGGGCTTGAAAGACCAAACCGTCTACTCGAGCGGCAAGTTCGAAAAGGCGATGGCTCCCGTAACCACTTGGCTGAGCGCCAACTGCAAGTAGTCCTTTATCCACTTAAGCGAATGAACGGGTAGCGCGGTCCCGGTGCCGGGGCAAGAATGGCTTCATGCAACTGCCAGTCATGCCCCCTGTCGCACCTATGCTTGCCAAGGCGGTGGGCGCCATCCCGGAGGGCGCCATGAGCTACGAGCCTAAATGGGATGGTTTCCGCTCCGTCGTTTTTCGTGACGGTGACGACGTCGAAATCGGTAGCCGCAACGAGAAGCCCATGAACCGGTACTTCCCGGAGCTCATCGAGGCTTTGAAGGCAAACCTGCCGGAACGCTGCGTCCTCGACGGCGAGATCATCCTGGTCGGCAGGTCCGGTGACCGCTTGGACTTTGAAGCCCTCCAGCAACGCATCCATCCGGCAGCCAGCAGGGTCAAGCAGTTGTCCGAGCAGACGCCGGCGAAATTCGTGGCCTTCGACCTGCTCGCCCTTGGCGATGAGGACTTCACGGGACGGCCCTTCGCCGAACGGCGGGCAGCGCTTGAACAAGCACTTGCAGGCGCCGCCGCTCCCATCCACCTCACCGCGGCAACCCGGGACAAGGTAACGGCAGAGCAGTGGTTCAACCAGTTCGAGGGCGCAGGCCTGGATGGCCTGCTCGCCAAGCCGCTGGATGGTACCTACCAACCGGACAAGCGCGTGATGTTCAAAGTCAAACACCAGCGGACCGCCGACTGCGTTGTGGCCGGCTACCGGGTTCATAAGACCGGTGACGACCTTATTGGTTCACTATTGTTGGGGCTTTACGACGACGGCGGCCGGCTATCCAACGTGGGCGTGGTGGGGTCCTTCTCGATGCAAAGACGCAGGGAACTGTTCGACGAACTCCAACCCCTCGTGACTGCGTTCGATGGGCATCCCTGGGCATGGGCCGAGCAGGAGGAAGGCAACCGGACACCCCGCAACGCCGAAGGCAGCCGCTGGAGCGCAGGGAAGGACCTGTCGTTCACACCCCTGCGGCCCGAGCTCGTTGTGGAAGTGGCCTACGACCATATGGAAGGGGAGCGGTTCAGGCACACCACGCAATTCGTGCGGTGGCGGCCGGACAGGGATCCGGAGTCGTGCACCTATGAGCAGCTTGAGGAACCCGTGAAGTTCGATTTGTCAGCGGTCCTGGACACCGGGAAACGATAAATCAGGGGGATTTCAGGGCCAACCCCTAGGCCCAGTCCGCGCCCGGCAGGAGACAATGGGAAATATGAAAACGCTGCTCAACATCATCTGGCTCGTCTTCGGCGGCTTCGTCCTGGCCTTGGGATATTTCATGGCTGGAATTGTCTGCTGCTTGTTGATCGTCACCATCCCGTGGGGCATCGCGTCGTTCCGGATTGCCTCGTACACGCTGTGGCCGTTTGGTCGCATGGTCGTGGACAAGCCCGGAGGCGGGGGAGTCTTCCCGCTCATCGGCAACGTCATCTGGTTGCTGGTTGCAGGCATTTGGATCGCGATCGGGCACGTGGTCACGGCCTTCGCCATGGCCATCACCATCATCGGGATCCCGCTGGCCATCGCCAACCTGAAGCTCATTCCGGTATCGCTCATGCCGCTGGGCAAGCAGATCGTGCCTAGCAACCGACCGTTCGTCAGCACCTACCACTAACCGTCCCGCGTCTCGCGTCAGGCGCCATGGACTGTTCCGGAGTAGCGTAGGCCGTGTCTGCACTGCCTCCCCTCGAAAGGAACAGTCCATGTCCGCCGCCAGGAACACCGTTGCCAAGAACATCGTCGCCACCCTCAAAGCCAACAACGTTCAGCGCGTCTACGGGATCCCCGGGGATTCGCTGAACGGATTCACGGACGCGCTGAGGGAAGAAGAGAGCATCCGTTGGGTGCATGTCCGCCACGAGGAAGCCGCGGCGTTGGCAGCCGCAGCCGAGGCGGGCCTCACGGATGAATTGGCGGTGTGCGCCGGATCCTGCGGCCCCGGCAACCTGCATCTGATCAACGGGCTTTACGATGCCAACAAGTCCAGGGTTCCCGTGTTGGCCATCGCCGCCCACATTCCCAGCGAAGAGATCGGCAGCCAGTACTTCCAGGAGACGCACCCCCAGGAGTTGTTCCGGGAGTGCAGCGTTTACGTCGAGCACGTTGCCCATCCTTCGCAAATGCCAAGGGTCTTGGAAATCGCCATGCGGACGGCCCTCGAGAAGCGCGGTGTCGCCGTCGTCGTGATTCCCGGAGATGTCGCCCTTGCGGAGGCGCAAAGCAACCGGACAGCGGTGATCCGGGCCGCCCGTCCGGAGATCCGGCCCAACCCGCGGGAGCTCGCAGAGGCAGCGGACATTCTCAACGCTGCCGGCAAAGTCACCATCCTGGCAGGCGCCGGCACTGCGGGCGCGCACCCCGAGGTCATGGCCTTGGCGGACGCGCTGGGCGCGCCGATCGTCCACGCAATGCGCGGCAAGGAGCACATCGAATACGACAACCCGTTCGACGTCGGCATGACGGGCCTGTTGGGGTTCAGTTCAGGCTATCGGGCGATGGAGAGCTGCGAGGCCTTGCTCATGCTGGGCACCGATTTTCCGTACCAGCAGTTCTACCCGGAGAACGCCAAGATCATCCAGGTGGATATCCGGGGCGAGCAGCTTGGCAGGCGGGCCAAGATCGATCTTGGCCTCGTCGGCACGGTCAAGGACACCGCGGCCTCGCTTCTGCCGCTGATCGAGCGGAAGGCGAAACGAACACACTTGAGTACCTCGCTCAAGCACTACGCCAAGTCGCGCGGCAAACTCGACGACCTGGCCTCTCCGGCCAAGGACGGCCAGCCCATTCATCCGCAATTCGTGGGCAGGCTCGTGGATGAGTTGGCGGCCCCGGATGCGGTTTTCACGTGCGACGTCGGGTCCCCCACCGTGTGGGCGGCCCGGTATCTAGGCATGAACGGCCGACGCCGGCTGCTCGGCTCGTTCAACCACGGAACCATGGCCAATGCACTGTCCCACGGAATCGGTGCGGCGGCCGCGTATCGGGGGCGCCAAGTGGTCGCCTTGGCCGGCGACGGCGGCCTGACCATGCTCCTCGGCGAACTGATCACTTTGGTGCAGAACAAGCTCCCCATCAAAGTGGTGGTCTTCAACAACTCCTCGCTGAACTTCGTGGAGCTCGAAATGAAGGCCGCGGGATTCGTCAATTTCGGCACGGAGCTCGAGAATCCGGACTTCGCCAAACTGGCGGAATCGCTGGGCATCCGCGGTATCCGGGTGGACAACTCCTCCGGGCTGAAAGCGGGACTGGCTGAAGCTTTCGCCCACGACGGCCCGGCCCTCATCGACGTCCGCACGGCCCGGCAGGAACTGTCCATTCCGCCGGCGATCAGCGCCGAACAGGTCAAGGGCTTCACGCTCTACGCAATCCGGACGGTTCTCTCGGGCCGCGGCGACCAGCTCATCGACCTCGCAAAGACCAACATCCGCCAAATTTTCTAGCCCACCCTCGCGCAGGACTAACCAGCCGCCACGGCTCCCGTGCGCAGATCGAAACTGAAGCTGCGCTCCGCGACCCGCGCGCCGCCGTCGTACGCCACCCCAAAAGTCAGCTCGAGCGAGTCCCGCGCCAGATCCTCCTCGGTGACGGTGTACACCGGCGTGAAGTACAGGGCTTCCGCGCCCGGTGCCAGATCCGCGGGCGGGAAGTCCTCCGGATTGGCGTGCGGTCCCACGAGTACGACGCCGGTGGCCCGCCGGGTGCCGAGGTTGCGGGCGCGTCCGGTGAAGGCGAGGATGTCCCCGGCTTTGTAGCCGGGAACTATAGGCCCGTAGTTGAGGTCCTGGGCTTCGCGGGTGCCGAGGACCTGCGCCTGCTCCGCCGAGTAGCCTTGGCCCACTTCCTTCCAGGTCTGCACGTCCCATTCACCGTCGTTGTCCGGAGAGATGACATGGAATTCGCCGGCGTTTTGCCAGGCGGCAGGTCGGCCGGGAGTGATGGAGCGCAGTTCCATGTGAAACTCGAGGCCATCGGGCCGGGTTTCAGGCGCACCCGATCCGGCCGAGGCCAAAAGCTGTTCCGCCAGTTGCTCAACCGGGACTGAAACGAAGACGATCTCGCGGTATCCCTGCCGTTCGTACAACACGCCGATGTTGCCATCGGGGAGCCGCGCCGCCGTCGAGTACGCCGAGCTGCCCTCGCACAGGACCAGCTTGGCGGGCCAGCTTGCCCCATTGTCCGTTGACAGGCTGAGGACCGTGTTGCGCCGCAGGGAGGTGTCCTGGTTGTTGCTCGCGAGCAGCCAGCTGTTCGTGGCCGGGGTGGCCAGGGATATCACGCTTGGCAGGCCGTCGAAGCGGATCAGCGAGCCGTTGTCGCTCGGGTCGGGGAGGTCTTCCACGGGTTCCAGCTGGCTCCACGTCTCGCCGCCGTCATGGGAGACTGCTGCGAGCCGCCGGGGAGTGGCGCGCGAGTGCAGGAGGAGGCAGCCATCGTCGAGGCACGCAACTTTGTTCTCGTTGGGGCCAACCCCGTCCGGGCCCCTTCCGATGAGCGATCCGAGCGTCCACTTCTCGCCGTGGTCGTCGCTGTACGCGGAAGCGGCCATGATTTCGCCGTCCACGAGCACGACGAACTGCTGGACCAGGCGCCCGGCGAACGGACCGGTGTGTATCTGGATTCCCTGCCCGGCCGCAGCGAAGATCCCCGTGATGCTGCGGTCTCGAGTGCCGGTGCGGACGCCCGCCACACCGCCCAGCTTGAGCTGATCGGTGAGCCTCCGGTGCTGCCAGGTGACGCCGTCGTCGTCGGAAAAGCTGACGTCGCAGTGCTGCACGTCGTCATCCGGTTCCAAGCCGCCTACCGCCTCGAAGAAACCGGCATGCGTCCCCGCGGCGTGGAACATGAATATCCGCCCAGTCACGGCGTCCACCAGGAGGCTGGGATCGCCGAAGCCTTTGAGCCCCGAGCCGCTGCGGACCACCCGCTGCTCCTCCCAGCTGCGGCCGTTGTCCATGCTGCGCCGGAGCAGGAGATCTATCGGATTGGGCAGGTCGTCCAGGTTCGGCCGGCCGTCATAGGCGGCGAGCACTGTTCCCGCCGTGGAAACGACCAGCGCGGGGATGCGGTACTGCCGGTACCCTCCCGTGCCGCGCACCGCCAGGACGTGCTCGACGACGGGACGGGCTTGGGGCAGTGCGGCACCATTGCGCCGAAGGTAGGAGGTCACACGTCTATGATACGAGACGGCGCCTTCGGCCCCTGGGCGTGGACTCGGGATTATGGTTACAGCCATGGGCAATCGAAATCCGGACGTGGACACCTGGCTTCAGCAATACGACAACCCCCACCGTGAACTGGTCGGCAAAATCAGGGAATTCATCCTCGCGGTGGACCCGCGCCTTTCCGAGGCCGTCAAGTGGCAGGCGCCCACCTTCATCTACAAGGGAAACATCGCGTCGTTCTTTCCGAGATCGAAGAAGAACGTCACGCTGATGTTCCACCAAGGGGCGTCGATCGTTGATGAGCTGGGCCTGTTGGAGGGCGACGGCGAGGTCTCCCGCGTCGCCCGGTTCATGGACGACGCCGACTTCGAGGCAAAGAAGCCTGCGCTTGAAGCTGTGATCCTGGGCTGGATCAAGGACAAAGGCTAAGCCCCTTCCGTCGCACTGTCCGACCAACGGAAGGGAGCTGCGCGCCTAGCTGATCTTGCGCCGGTAGGCTGCCGTGGCGAAGAAGTACGCGAGAACGAGGATGCCTAGGCACCATGCGAGTGCGACCCATATGTCGCTGGCGATCGGCCGTTGTTCAAACAGATCCTGGATCGTGTTGACGATCGAAGTGACCGGCTGGTTCTCTGCGAAAGCGCGCACAGGACCCGGCATGGTGGCCGTGGGCACGAAAGCCGAGCTGATGAACGGCAAGAAGATGAGCGGGTAGGAAAACCCGCCGGCACCGTCCACGGACTTCGCTGTCAGGCCCGCAATGATTGCCAGCCAGGTGAGTGCCAGGGTGAACAGCGCCAGAATCCCGATGACAGCGAGCCATGACAGCAGGCTTGCCGATGTGCGGAATCCCATGAGGAGGGCCACCAGCACGATGATCACGAGGGAAAGCCCGTTGGCAACCAGCGAAGTCAGCACATGCGCCCACAGCACGGACGATCGTGCGATCGGCATCGAGTGGAACCGCTCGAAAATGCCGCTCTTCATGTCGGTGAACAAACGAACGGCGGTGTACGCGATTCCCGATGCAATCGCGATCAGCATGATCCCCGGCAGCAGGTAGTTGACGTAGTTCCCGGAGCCTGTCTTGATGGCGCCGCCGAACACGTAGGCGAACAGCAGCATGAGGGCGATCGGCGTGATCGCGGTGGTGATGATGGTGTCCGCGCTGCGGAAGATGTGACGCATGGAGCGGCCCAGCAAGACGGCCGTGTCTCCGAAGAAGTGTGTGCTCATGACTGGTCCTTAATTGACGCGACCTTGCCCTCGTTCCCCACAAGTGCGAGGAAGATATCCTCCAGGGTGGGCTGCTTTTCGACGTATTCGACCTTCGCCGGCGGGAGGAGTTGCTTGAGCTCGGCGAGACTGCCGTTCGCGATGATGCGCCCTTGATGAAGGATGGCGATCCGGTCCGCGAGTTGTTCAGCCTCGTCGAGATACTGCGTGGTGAGCAGGACGGTGGTGCCCTGATTGGCGAGCTCCTGGACCACCTGCCACACTTCGATGCGCGCTTCGGGGTCGAGTCCGGTGGTCGGCTCATCGAGGAAGATCACCTCGGGCTGCCCGATGAGGCTCATGGCGATGTCGAGGCGACGACGCATGCCTCCGGAATACGCGGACACCTTCCGAGATGCGGCATCGGACAGGTTGAAGCGCGCGAGAAGGTCATCCGCCGCCTGGCCGGGGTCCTTCAGGTGGCGCAATTTGGCAACCAGAACCAGGTTTTCCCGGCCGGAGAGGATTTCATCGACTGCTGCGAATTGTCCGGTGAGGCTGATGGTTTCCCGGACCCGCAGTGCTTGGCTCACGACGTCGAATCCATTGACGGTGGCCGTGCCGGCGTCCGGACTCAGCAGTGTGGACAGGATTTTCACCATTGTGGTCTTTCCTGCTCCGTTGGAGCCGAGAAGGGCGAAGATGGTGCCCGGCGCCACATCGAAGTCCACGCCACGCAGTACGTGCAATTCCTTGTAGGACTTTTCCATGCCATGCACGCGGATCGCGGGTTCGCGGGTGGTGGATGCACTGGTCATGGTCACCTCTCCTTCCCATCGTCCCCGGCAGCGGCGTCGATTGCCTGGACCAGGCGTTCGCGCTCCTTGTTGATCCACTGACCGACCGTGTAGTTGCGCATGAACGTTTCGGCGAATTCCACCGGGTCGTCACCGACGATGTCGCGGATCGGCGTTCCGTCCGCGGCGCTCTGTTCGAAGAGATCGGTGAGATCGCCGAGCATCCGCATCAGGATCTCTCCTTTGGTGATGGCCCCGAAGTACATCAGGTACCGTTCCAGCGCGGTCGCCGCCGCGCGATAGTCCGCGGGAAGCTGCTCCACGCGTGCCTTGTTTTGCCGGTATTGCTTCTTCTGTTCGAGCGATCCCGTGAGCTGCTCGATCCACCCTGTGGCCATGTTCACTTTCCTCCCTTTCGGAGCTGTTCCAGTCGCTCGGACAGGAAACTCCACGTATTCCAGAATTCGTCCAGTTCCTTCTCGCCCTGCTCGTTGAGCGAATAGACCTTGCGCGGCGGGCCCTTCTCGGACGGCCGCTTCTCGACGTCGACAAGGCCCTTTTGCTCGATCCTGACGAGCAGCGCATACACGGTGCCCTCGGCGATCTCGGTGAAGCCCTGCCCCCGGAGCAGCGTGGTGATTTCGTACCCGTACGCGGGATTCCCCGTCAGGAGGGCGAGAACGATGCCCTCCAGGGTCCCTTTGAGCATCTCCGTCATCTGCTTGCCCATTGGACACCTCCTTTCACTACTCAGTGTTACTAGCTACTAGTACATAGTAGCGCTAAGTAGTGGAAGCGCAAGCCCCTCATGGAACTGCGCCGAAGCGGACTCAAGGACGCTGGAACGCGCCGTCCCTCAACAGGGCCACAGTGGTCCCGGCGTCGAGTTCTGCGGCGATCTCGACGTCGTCCGGGTACCCTGCGCCGATCAACTCACGGCCACTGGAGCAGCCTCGTAGGGCGTCATGGAGCCGGGGTTCGGCAGCGTTGTAGACCGCCATCGCGGCGTCGGCCTCCGGAGCGAAGCCTTGCTTGCCGTCTTCCGGTGTGAATCCGCCTCGCCCGGCGGCAACGAGCCCGGCAATGAAGGCGCCGGCCCCGATCTGATCCTCCACGGCGGGCCGGAGCGAACCGCCGGGCCAGAGCTCGCCGGCCGCGATCACAGCCACCACCGCATCCGGGGGGAGTTCGGATGCCACCCAATCCGCGGTGGCCGCTGCGTTTCGCAGTGACACGGCTGCTATAAGGGGGATTTCCCGGGCGAGCTCGTACGCGATCGACGAGCCGTTGGGTGAAGGCAGCACGACGCGGCTCAACGTCCGGGCGTCCCGCAGGCTCGACGGCGAGAGGCTCAGGCCGCCCCCACCTCGCGGACCCGCCAGTTGGGCATCGTGGCGGGCGGCGAAATCCTCGGCCCCGGCGTCCTTCCACGGATAGGGGAACACCATGGCGCCCCGATCGACGGCGACACTGACGCATGTGGTGAAGGAGAGGACGTCAACCACGACGGCGAGGTCCGCTCCGGACGCGACCGCATGGGCGCCGTCGAGCCCCCATTCAAACCTCACCGTGAACGGAAGCTGACGGTGCACCGTCCCCGCCATGGTCATGACAGTTCGGCCTCCAGGTTGCGGCGCGCGGCATCGAGCCACAGGCTTTTCGCGCGTTCGCTGTGGAAAAGCGGATCCAAGGCGAGTAGTTGGCGGACGACGGCGGCGCGGCCCGCCGCGAAGTCTGCATCGCCGACGTGCGCGTAGTCCTCGCGGACAGCAGCCAGATAGCGGGCGTAAGCCTTCGGTTCTGCGCCGAGGACGGACAGATCGGCGTCGCATAAGAGGGCGCCGAGATGGTCTCCCGGTTCGGGGCTGTGGGTGGAGGTCAGCCTGACAAGCCGGGCAACGTCGTCGATCACTGGCCCGGGAAGTCCCGCAATGGCCAGTCGGTCCTCGGCCAGCCTGGCCGACTGCTCTTCGTCCTGCCCGGCGATTCCCTCGTAGACGGCATCGTGGAACCAAGCCGCCAGCGTAACTGAGCGCGCCGGCGGCCCGGGTTCGGTGAGGAGATCCAAGGCTTCCAGGACCGCCAGCAAATGCGTGCGGCTGTGGTACTTCCGATGGTCCTCGCCCCAGCGTTCGAGCAGTTCGAAACCCAGCTCCTCGTGTCCCGGAAGTGTCGAATTCCAGCGCTCCAGCAAGGGCACGGTGAGGGCCTTGCTCCGTTGGCGGGCGGGGATCCGCAAGCCGCTTGCGATCAGTTTGCGCACCAAAATCCGGGCCTCCACGGGGATGGCACCTGCGGAAAGGAGGTCCTGGTAGCGGCGTTCAGGGACGTCGTAGTGGTCGCCGTCGAAGGCACGCTCGGGAATCCCCGCAGCCTCGGCGAAGGCATGCAGCTCCTCGAGCGATGTGTCCGAGACGAGGTGGGAAAACACGGTCCCGTGCGCGGGCCACAGCGGCGGATCAAGGTAGACGGCCATGGCCTGCGCCGAGAAACTACGGGTTTTTCCGGGTGGCTACCGCTGAGAGTGCCGTCAGGCCTTTCTCGAAGTCGCCGCCCACCATCTTCTCCATGTTCATGAACAAAGCGAAGATTTTGCCGAGGCCCTTGTTCTCGCCGGTCATTGTCCAGGTGACGCGGGTGCCCTCCCCTTCGGGCGCGAACGTGAACCCCGTGGGGTTGACGGCCTTCATCGGCTTGGTGAATTCGAGGCGGATGTCGATCTTGCCAGGCTCTTCCGAGCCGACGATTTCCATGGTTCCGGTGCCGGCCTTGTTGTTGCCGCTCCAGGCATACTTGGCTCCGACGCCGGATTCGTTGCCCGAGTAGCTGCGGCTCAGCTTGGGGTCAACGGCTTCCCACGGAGACCATTTGGTCCACTCGTGGAAGTTGTTGACGAAGGGGAAGATGTCGGCGGGCGCGGCGGGGATCAGCGCATTGCGAGTGACTGTGAAGGGTGCCATGTGCATATCGTACGGCGCTTTACCGGGATCGTGGGTGCGGGCCGCGCCGCCTTCCGGCACGCAGCGCGCGGCCCACACCCACGAATTCGACGGCGGGGTGCCGCGGCGGTTGCTGTGTTACATGCCCGGGATGTCGAGCGCTTCGTAGACGGTGATCGAGGCTTCGGGTGCCATGAGGAAATGCGGGTGGCCTTCGAGGAGCTTCAGGGCCCCGTCCATGTCCTCGGCCTGCAGGACGCTGTAACCGCCTACTCCCGTCTCCGCATCGGATACTCCAGAGTTCCCGACCACCTTGCCGCCACCGAGGGGCGTGCCGAGATCGGCAATGCCGTCGCCAGCCTTCGCGGCCCAGTCCATCCACAGCTTCATGCCTTCGGCTGCTGCCTCAGGGGTACTGTCAGCCATGGCCGATTCCGCCGATTGCGGCGCATTGTAGAGAACTACGAACTTCTTCATTGCGTGTCCTTTTTCTCATGCTCGCCAAGGGGTGTTCCCCCGGTCACACCTGATCCTAGGGCTACGGCTCGCAAACGGCGAGGGGCTTTTCAAGGTAAGCGGAGAAGGCTATAGACAGCAGTTTCGCCGTCGGCAAACATGGAGCAGGAGGGATGATCTGGCAAAGTTGAGCATAGTAGACTCAACTTTGAGAAACAGTCTACTCCCGAAAGGAGCTCTTCCATGGACGTCAAATTCACCACCAAGAGCCAGGAGGCTCTTTCCGCAGCGGCCATGAACGCCTCCACCGCCGGAAATCCGCAGCTGGAGCCGGCCCACCTGCTCAAAGCGCTCATGGACCAGCGCGAGGGCGTCGCCGTAGCCCTTTTGCGCGCCACTGGAGCGGACCCGGATGCCGTGAGCGTGCAGGCGAGCTCGGCTATCAAGGCCCTGCCGTCGTCGTCGGGCAGTTCCGTGCAGCAAGCGCAGCTTTCCCGTCCTTCGATGCAGGCCATCCAGGCCGCCCAGAACGAGGCTGAGAAACTCGGCGACTCCTTCGTGTCCACTGAGCACCTCCTCTTGGGGCTCTCGGCCGGAAGCGACGCCGTGGGGAAGCTACTGCGCGACGCCGGCGCCTCCCACGAAGCGCTCCTCGCCGCCCTGCCGGGTGTCCGTGGCGACCGGAAAGTCACCTCGCAAGACCCCGAAAACACCTTCCAGGCCCTCGAGAAGTACGGCATGGACCTCACCGCCGTCGCGCGCTCGGGCAAGCTGGATCCCGTGATCGGTCGGGACAGCGAAATCCGGAGGGTCGTCCAGGTCCTGAGCCGGCGCACCAAGAACAATCCGGTGCTGATCGGTGAACCCGGCGTCGGCAAGACCGCCGTCGTCGAAGGGCTCGCCCAGCGCATGGTGGCCGGGGACGTCCCGGAAAGCCTGCGGGGCAAGACCCTGATCGCCCTGGACCTTGCGTCCATGGTGGCCGGTGCCAAGTACCGCGGCGAATTCGAGGAACGGCTCAAGGCCGTACTGGAGGAGATCAAGAACTCCAACGGGCAGATTGTCACGTTCATCGATGAAATCCACACGGTGGTGGGCGCCGGTGCCACCGGTGAAAGCGCCATGGACGCGGGCAACATGCTCAAGCCGATGCTGGCCCGCGGCGAGCTGCGCCTCATCGGTGCCACCACCCTGGACGAGTACCGCGAGAATGTGGAGAAGGACCCTGCCCTGGAACGCCGCTTCCAGCAGGTCTACGTGGGCGAGCCAAGCGTGGAGGACACCATCGGGATTCTCCGCGGCCTCAAGGAACGCTACGAGGCCCACCACAAGGTAGCGATCGCGGACTCCGCCCTCGTGGCCGCCGCCACGCTCTCCAACCGCTACATCTCGGGCCGTCAGTTGCCGGACAAGGCGATCGACCTTGTGGACGAGGCCGCGTCCCGGCTGCGCATGGAAATCGACTCGGCTCCTGAGGAAATCGACCAGCTTCGCCGTGCCGTGGACCGTCTGACCATGGAGGAATTGGCCCTCGCCCGCGAGACCGACGCGGCCTCCATCGAACGCCTCGCTGCGCTACGCGCGGACAAGGCCGACAAGAAGGAAGCCCTCGCGGCATTGAACGCCCGTTGGGAATCCGAGAAGGCCGGGCTCAACCGCGTTGGCGACCTCAAAGCGAAGATCGACGAATTGCGTTCGGCCGCCGAAAAGTACCAACGCGAAGGCGACCTTGAAGCTGCCTCGCGCATTCTCTACGGCGAACTGCCCGCTCTGGAGCGCGAGCTCAGCGCAGCAGCCGAGGAAGAGTCCGCCCGGGAAGCACGCGGTGAAGCGAAGCCCGCCCTGATGGTCGCGGACGAAGTCACGGCGGACGATATCGCCGAGGTCATTTCGGCCTGGACCGGGATCCCCGCTGGCCGCATGCTGCAGGGAGAATCCCAGAAGCTGCTGCACATGGAGGAGGAGATCGGAAAGCGGCTGATCGGCCAGTCCAAGGCCGTGGCCGCCGTTTCCGATGCCGTCCGCCGCGCCCGTGCGGGCATCAGCGACCCCAACCGCCCCACGGGCTCATTCCTGTTCCTGGGCCCCACCGGCGTCGGCAAAACTGAGCTCGCCAAGGCACTCGCTGACTTCCTGTTCGACGACGAACGCGCCATGGTGCGGATCGACATGTCTGAATACGGGGAAAAGCACTCCGTGGCCCGGCTGGTCGGCGCCCCTCCCGGATATGTGGGCTACGAGGAAGGCGGTCAGCTGACTGAAGCGGTCCGTCGCCGCCCGTACTCCGTGATCCTGCTCGACGAGGTGGAGAAGGCCCACCCGGAGGTGTTCGACATCCTCCTGCAAGTGCTCGACGACGGTCGCCTCACCGACGGGCAGGGCCGCACCGTGGACTTCCGGAATACCATCCTGGTGTTGACCTCCAACTCGGGCAGCCAGTTCCTTGTGGATCCAACGCTGGACGCCACGGCGAAGCGAAATGCGGTCATCGCCGTGGTCAACGCCTCCTTCAAGCCGGAGTTCCTCAACCGGCTCGACGAGATTGTCCTGTTCGATCCGCTCAGCGTGGACGAGCTCGCCAGGATCGTCGAGCTGCACGTGGACGAGCTGACCAAGCGCCTGCACGACCGCAGGCTCACCCTGGAGGTCAGTGACGGCGCCCGTGCCTGGCTCGCGATGTCCGGTTACGATCCCGCGTACGGCGCCCGTCCGTTGCGACGGCTGGTCCAACGCGAGATCGGCGACCGCTTGGCCAAGGAGATCCTCGCCGGAGAGATCGCGGACGGCGACACGGTACTGGTGGACACCGCGGCCGACGTCGACGAACTCACCATCGAGGGGCTCGAAGCTTTGACGGGTCCCGACGGCGGGGCTCCGGCGGGTAGCGGCCTGACGGTGAGGCGGAAGGAGTAGCTACTTCTGCAGCACGGATTCCTTGAGCGTGTTTCCCGAGTTCACCACGATGAAGCAGTCCACGCGGCGGTCGCCGTTGTCCCAGCTGGTGGCACTCGGGTACACGTTCTGCTGCAGGAGCGCGTACTTCGTAGAGGCCTCGTTGAGCATCAGATCACGGCAGATTTCGCGGCCTTTGTCACGCAAGGCAGTGGCACCGGGGAAGGTGTCGTCAGCCTTGTACCGGAAGATGGCGCCCAACTGGGCAGAATGGTCGGTGGTGCAGTCCACCACTTTGGACTTGGTGGCGTTGGAGTCGAAATCGGCGAAGCAATCGCCCAGCTGGTAGTCCTTTGCCTCGACATCGGCCGGGAGGGGGCCGCGGCTGGTGGACGTGGCCGGTGCGGGGGTGGAAGCGGCCACTGGACGGTTGGCCAAGGCCCCAACGAGGATCCAGATCACTACTCCGATGAGGATCAATACAGCCAGCACAATGCCGCCAATGATAAGCCGATACCGCGTTATGGCGTCCAGGGCAGTCCGCAGGGACGACCCTTTTTCGGAGGGAAAGCCGTCCTCGGGCTCGGTTTCGGCAGGCATGCCAGCATCCGGGTAGATGCCCGAAGTCCCCGGATACCCGGTCCCTGAACCAGGGTCTACCGGCGACTCGTTGTCGCCTGTACCGTTGTTTCCCGGGATCGTGTTGTCCTGGCCCATGTCTGAGTTAGCGCCTTTCATGCGTGCGGCCCGATATTAGGGCGACTCTACCCAAGTTTTTCATGCCGACGAACGGTGATACTGCCGTGTGGAACTGTGACGTCGCTTTCGCGAGGTCGTGGCAAGCAGTTGCTCCAGAAAGCATGTAATCTAGACATACGACAAATTGACCAAACATTCCGGGGCCTCACCGATCGCCAAGGTGACCACCTCCGGTCCAAGTACAAAAGGGGGTCACGCCATGGGGCGCGGCCGTCAAAAGGCAAAAGCTACCAAGCAGGCTCGGGACATCAAGTACTACTCCCCGAACACTGACTATTCGGCCCTTCAGCGCGAGCTGACTGGGCCATCAAGTCGTGCGACGAGCCGATTCGCGGACGATCCGCCGGAGCCGGATTACTCGGCTTACGAGGACAAGTACGCACAGGACTTGGAAGACGATGACGACGAGGTAGACACCCGCCGTATCGGATAGCTGTAGCAACAATCAGGTGCCTTTCGGCATCGAGTTGCGTACCGCCGTCGTACACGAAGTGATTTGGCATCCCCAGATGCCTCCTAAAACGATCGAGCCCGTAGGGCGCGCCATGATTGGCGTGCGCTACGGGCTTTTTTCGTTCTTTTCCGGTCAGTCCTTCTCGTGGCACAGATCCAGCAGGGGGATCAGTGTTTCGAGGTCATTGGCGCGGGCTGCAGCAAGGATCTTCCGGTGGGCGTCCGCCACGCGCTCAAGCTTGGCGTCGTCCAAAGGATACGAGCGGCTGATGAGCCGTTGAACCGGGTTGTCCCAGACGGATTCGAGGGTTTTCAGCAAGAATCCGTTGGGCGCAGGCGCCGCCAAGCCCAAATGGAACGCCCGCGTGGCGGTGAACAATTCCTCCGGGTCGGCGCTTGCGGCACCCTCGGCGATGAGCAGCTCGAGCCGGGCAAGCTGAAGGTTTGTGTACTTGGCCCCGCACTGTCTGATGGCCATGATCTCGAGGGCCTTGCGTACCTCATAGACTTCCTCGACGGCTGATCGGGTCAGCGTCGTCGCAAAATACCCGGACCCCGGGACCAAAGTGGCGAGTCCTTCGTGCACCAAGCGGTTAAGTGCGTCGCGGACCGGCGTCCGTGAAACGCCGTATTCTTCGGCCAGTTGTTCCTGGACCAGGGGAGCGCCAGGCCCGACCACTCCGTTGACGATCTCATTGCTGATCCTGTCGTAGACGTGCTCGCTCAGCGGCCTCATCCCCTTGGCAGCTTGCGTAGCCATTCGCCTCATCCCCTTTTTGGTATCAAAACTCGTTCAATCCTACGTGCTTTACATCACAGGATTCACTGTATACAGTGAATCCAATTCTACCAACCCTGAGGAAAGATGCCCCATGAGCCTGCACATTCCGCGCATTCCCGGGATCGATTTCGCCGCCGTCGGCAAGCAGCTGGGTTACCTGGAGATCGAACATTCGGACAACGAAAATGACGCCGCTGTCATCCCCTCGCCGATCGCGGTCCTGAGTGGTGGAGACGGTCCCACGGTTCTTTTGATCGCCGGCACGCACGGTGACGAATATGAAGGCCAGATCCTGCTCCAGGAACTCATCCGCACTTTGAACCCTGCTGAGGTGACCGGGAGATTGATCATCCTGCCTGCCCTCAACATCGCTGCCGTCCGTGAAGGAAGGCGCGTTTCGAACGTTGACCGGGTCAATCTGAACCGGGCCCTCCCGGGCCGCGCCGACGGCGGGCCAGCCCTGCAGATCGCCTCGATTGTGGCCGGAGAACTCATCCCCATGGCTGACTTTGTGATTGACATCCACTCCGGGGGAATCGCCTCGGAGTATGTTCCGTCCGCGTTCGTCTACCAAGGACCGACGCCGGAGCTGTGGGCTGAGAAGATGGCGGCGGTGGCCGCGTTCAATGCCCCGTACTCCGTGGTGGTTAAGCCGATGTTGAAGACGGGTTCCATCAGCGGCGCTGCCGATCGGGCGGGCGTGCCGATGATCTCGACCGAACTTGGTGGCAGGGGAGCCGTATCCCTGCCGATCCTCAACAGGGCGAGGACCGGACTTCGTTCGCTGCTTGGCCACTGGGGCGTGCTCAAGGACGCCGGGCGGTCCATCGCGGAAGCCCCGATCCAGTGGATGGAACTCACTGCCCAGTCCCCGGTCCATTCCACGATGGCGGGCATCCTCGAGCCGGTGGTTGAACTTGGCCAGAAGGTCACGGCCGGCGACCTCGTGGCCCGGGTCCACTCCGTGGAAGAACTCGAGCGGCCTCCAAAAGACTTCTTTGCGCCTATGGACGGGGTGGTCGCAATCGTTCGACATCCCGCCCTCGTCAATGTCGGTACCACCGTGGTCAACATCGCTGTTGACCACGGAACAAGCTATCTGAAAGGCAATCATGAACCGTCCTAGATACATCTCCACAGGCGCCCTGCTGCTGGCAGCCGCCGTCGGGCTCAGCGGCTGCACCACTGCATCACTCGACTCCGGCAAGGAAGCCGCGGCCAGCTCCATTCCCGGCAAAGACGCCGCGATTCCGGCGGCGCCTTTCAACCAGTCCGCCGCGAATCTCCTGCCCCCGGACGTCAAGGCCAAAGGGATCCTGATGGTTGGCACCGACCCCACCTTCGCGCCGTATGAGTTCTACGCTGCTGACAGCAAGACGGTTGTCGGCTGGGACGCAGACTTTGCGAAAGCCGTCGGCGAGACGCTGGGGCTCGAAGTCAAGATGGTCCCCGCGACGTTCGACACCATCCTCCCGGGCGTGAGCTCGAACAAGTACGACGTCGGCATTTCGGGCTTCAACGTCACGGCCGAGCGCAAGATGAATGCCGATTTCGCCTCCTACCAAAGCAGCGGCTCAGGCCTTGCCGTCAAGGCGGGAAATCCCAAGAAGCTCGCCCTCGACGCGATGAAGCTGTGCGGCACCAAGGTGGGTGGCGAGAAGGGAACCACGCAGGGGATCGAGACCCTTCCGGCGTTTTCAAAGCAGTGCGTCGACGCCGGCAAGGCACCGATTGACATCCAGCTGTTTCCCTCCCAGGACGAAGCCAACCTGGCCCTTATCTCCGGTCGCGTGGACAGCGTCCTCTCGGGACTTGTCGGCATGGGCTATGCGAGCAAGCTTTCCGGCGGTGCTTTCGAGCTCGCCGGCAACCAGGACTTTGAACCGACGCCGGTGGGTATCGCCATGCCCAAGGGTTCGCCACTGACGAAGGCGATCGTCGCGGCCGTCAAGGCGTTGGTTGCGGGCGACACGTACAAGGCGATCAATGCGAAGTACGGAATCCCGGACTCGGTGACCATCAGCGCGGATGCAGTGGACGCGAGTGGTGCGAAATGAGCGGCGTGATCACCGTCCCCAAGATGGGAACAAGGGACAGCGGACAGTTCACCGTGGTCCCAGGCAGGCACCCTTGGCGATGGGTGGCTGGTACTGCGGTAGCCGCCGTCGTGATCCTGTTGCTTTTTTCCGCGGTGAGCAATCCCCGTTTCGGCTGGGACAAGGTGGCCCTGTATTTCCGCGACGTCGCCATCGTCAACGGGATCGGCATCACCCTGTTCCTGACGGTTGTCTGCATGGCTGCCGGGGTGGGGCTTGGCGTGGTGCTTGCGGTCATGCAGCTTTCGGCAAACCCCGTGGTCAAGGCCTCGGCAAGTGCCTACGTGACGATCTTCCGTGGCACCCCGGTCCTGGTCCAGCTGTTGTTCTGGTTCAACTTGTCGGCGCTGTATCCGGAGATCACCTTTGGCATCCCGGGCGTCAGCCTGGACGCCAACCAGATCATCACACCCCTCGCCGCGGCGATCCTTGGCCTGGGCCTCAACGAGGCTGCCTACATGTCGGAGATTGTCCGGGCAGGCATCCAGTCCATCGACCAAGGCCAAGGCGAGGCTGCGGGTGCCCTCGGCATGTCCCGCATCCAGACCCTCACCAGGGTGATCCTGCCGCAAGCCATGCGCGTCATCATTCCGCCCACGGGCAACGAGTTCATCGGCATGCTCAAGATGACCTCGTTGGTCAGCGTCCTGGCTGTCCCTGAGCTCCTGTACTCCGCCCAGATCATCTACTCGAAGAACCTGCAGGTTGTCCCTCTGCTCTTGGTGGCCAGCATCTGGTACATCGTTGTCACCACGGTGTTCACGGTAGGCCAAGGCTACGTGGAACGGCACTTCGCGCGGGGAACGTCCCGTTCGGTCCCGCCGACCGCCGCCGAGCGGTTGCGGAAATTCTTCAGGGTTCACTCCACGCAAGGCACAGGAAAGGGCGGCAAGTCATGACCATCGACACAACGGAAAGCGGGAAGGCGCCGGAGGCGCTTCCGCTGGTGCGCGCGGAAGGCGTGCGCAAGAGTTTCGGCGACAACGAGGTCCTCAAGGGAATCGATCTCCACGTCCAAAGCGGCGAAGTGGTCTGCTTGATCGGTGCCTCCGGCTCAGGGAAGAGTACCTTCCTGCGGTGCGTGAACCACCTCGAGAAGATCGACGGCGGCCTGCTGTGGGTTGGAGACAGGGCCGTGGGCTACCGGATCAAGGGGGACAAGCTCCACGAGCAGTCCCACAACGAAATCTGCGCCGACCGCACCGATATCGGGATGGTCTTCCAGCACTTCAACCTTTTCCCGCACATGACTGTGCTGGAGAACCTGATGGAAGCCCCGCTCAGGGTGCTCAAGCAGCGCAAGGCGGATGTCCGCCGTCGGGCATTGGATTTGTTGGAGAAGGTAGGCCTTTCGGAGAAGGCGGATGCGTATCCGCGGCACCTGTCGGGCGGGCAGCAACAGCGGGTGGCGATCGCCCGGGCGCTGTGCATGCAGCCGAAGCTGATGCTGTTTGACGAGCCGACGTCGGCGCTGGACCCGGAACTGGTGGGCGAAGTCCTCAGGGTGATGAAGGACCTGGCCCGGACGGGAATGACCATGATTGTCGTGACGCATGAAATGGGCTTCGCCCGCGACGTGGCGGATCGAGTGGTGTTCATGCACGGTGGCCGGATCATTGAGGAAGGTCCCGCCGAAGAGGTCATTGGCAACCCCCGGCATGAACGGACCCGGGCGTTTTTGTCCGCGGTTCTGTAGTCGTTGATAGTGCGCTCTCGGAAGTGATTGACAGAATGCGTTAGTGGCGACTAACGTATTAAACATGCTCGACCCACTGGAAGTTGCCGCGGAGCCGAACAGGCGGCGCCTGTTGCACCTGCTTGCGGCGGGCGAGCGCACCGTGACGGAGCTGGCTGGCGAATTCACGGTGAGCAGATCCGCCGTCTCGCAGCATTTGTTGCTGCTGGAGCAGGTAGGCCTCGTTGCGGCCCGCAAAGAGGGACGCAACCGCTACTACCGCTTGGATAACGATGGCATGAGAGAACTCCGGATGCTTTTTGAGCAGTTCTGGACCGCGGAGCTGGACATGCTCCTCGCTGACGCACAAAACTTCACCACCGACCGCCTTCAAACAACAGAGGAATCACCATGATTTACGACAAGACCGTTCTTCTTCCCCTCAACGTCGACCAGGCGTTCGAACTCATTACGCAGCCCGCACGCCTCCGCCGCTGGCAGACCGTTGCCGCCCGCGTCGACCTGAAGGTGGGCGGCGAATACCGCTGGACCATCACCCCGGGTCACCACGCTGCCGGAACCTTCACCGAAATCGAGCCCGGCAAGCGCGTCGTCTTCACCTGGGCCTGGGAGCAGCCCGAGGCCCCGGCGGACAACGTCTCCACCGTAGCCATCACCCTTGAGCCGGCCGACGGCGGGACCACAGTACGTCTGGTGCACGAGGGACTGCCGACGGCCGAAGCCCTTGCAGGCCACTCCGAGGGCTGGAACCACTACCTCGACCGTCTCCTCGCCGAGGCCTCCACGGGCGACGCAGGTGCCGACGAATGGGCAGCTGCACCTGCCGACCTCAACGAGCTCACCTCCGCGGACGCCACGCTCGCCATCGTGCAGCGCGTACTGGCGCACGTGACCGAGGCCGACGCGCAGACCCAGACTCCGTGCGCCGATTTCAACGTGTCCCAGTTGCTTGACCACCTTGCCGGCTCAATTGCCAACATCGCCAAGGCCCTGGGCGCCGAAGTAGCCGACGACGCCGGAAAGTCGCCTGAGGTGCGCATCGCCGACCTCGCCCAGCCCACTCTGGAGGCTCTCTACCGCCGCGGCCTCGAAGGCACCATCGACATGGGCTTCGCCGAATTGCCGGCGACGATGGTCGCCTCGATCCTCAATCTCGAGTTCCTCGTCCACGCTTGGGACTTCTCCAAGGCCCTGGGCCTCGAAGTGTCGGTTGCGGATGAGCTCACCGACTACGTCGAGGTCCTCGCGCAGAACACCATCAGCGAGCAGGTCCGCGCGAGCGGCAGCTTCGCTCCGGCCCAGCAAGTCGCAGAGACGGCATCCAGCCTGGAGCGCCTAGTCGCTTTCACGGGCCGGACTGTTCACGCATAAGGGTTCCGACGCCGCTCTTCCGGGGTCCGTCCGCGCTGGCTGTTGTCAGTGTCGGACCCCCGTACTACTTTGAACGTGGTATCCGCTGGCGTAAGCCGGCTAATCAACGAAGGGATAGCAATGCCGCAGGTTGATAGCTACAAGCAGGGAACTCCGTGTTGGGTGGACCTGTCGTCGTCGGACATCGAGGCTTCCAGGGCCTTCTACGGTGATCTGTTCGGCTGGGAACTGGACGCGATGGATGCCGGTAACGGCATGACGTACTATATGGCCAAGCTGCAGGACCGCTACGTTGCGGGCATGATGCAGCAGATGCCGGACATGGCTGCGGCCGGTGCACCCTCCTACTGGGCCAACTACCTTGCCGTCGATTCGGTCGACGAGGCTGCTGGGCGCGCGACGGCGGCCGGCGGTAACATCCTCTTCCCGCCGGACAGCGTCCCCAACGGAAGCGGCCGGATGTTCTTCGCCGCCGATCCAACGGGTGCGCAGATTGGTTTCTGGGAAGCCGGAAGCCACCACGGGGCCGGGTTGGTCAACGAGCCGGGCACGGTGGTCTGGAGCGAGCTGCAGACAAACGATGTTCCCAAGGCCGTGGCCTTCTACGAATCCGTAACGGGATGCTCCAGCGAGACGGCCGCGGCCGGCGACCTGCAGGAATACACCCAGTTCGTGGTGGACGGGAAGTCCGTGGCCGGCGCCATGAAGCAGCCCATGGAGGGTATGCCGCCCTTCTGGATGACCTACTTCAATGTTGCCGACGTGAACGAATCCGTGGCGAAGGCCGTGGAACTCGGGGCCCAGGTCTTCGCGCCTGCCTTCGACGTCCCTGGTGTCGGACGCATGGCAGTCCTTGGCGATCCCGCCGGAGCGGCCTTCAGCGTGATGGCCGGCGAAAGCTCTTAGGCCTTAACCAAGAGTGCCCACCCAGCTTGCCGGATCGGCAAGCTGGGTGGGCACTCTTTTGCGTTAAGAACGCTTAGGCGTAGGCGTTCACGAGGCGCACGGCGCCGCCGTCGACACCCTTGGCGCCCTGGACGTAGTCCGGGCCGCTCTTGATGATCGAGTCCGAGTCCGCAGCCACGGTACCCATGACCCACGACGGCAGGCCGCGTTCGTTGAGGCGGGCCACGGCGGCGTCGGCGATTTCGGGGGACACGATGGCCACCATGCCGACGCCGAGGTTGAGCGTGCGCTCGAGGTCGGCCAGCGGAACATTGCCGAGCTCGGAGACCAGCTTGAAGATGGCCGGCAGTTCCCACGTGGCGCGGTCAACCGTGGCCACGAGGCCCTGCGGCAGGACGCGGGCCAGGTTGGCTGCGAGGCCGCCGCCGGTGACGTGGCTGAAGCCGTGCACGGCGCCGGGCGCAGTACCCAGGCCGCTGACCGGGAACGCGCGGGCGAGGTCCAGGCAGTCGGCGGCGTAGACGCGGGTGGGTTCCAGCAGTTCTTCGCCCAGGGTGCGGCCGAGTTCTGAGACCTGGCGGTCCAGGGCCCAGCCGGCGTGGTTGATCACGCGGCGAACCAAGGAATAGCCGTTGGAGTGGAGGCCCGAGGAGGCCATGCCGATTACGACGTCGCCGGCGCGGACGCGGTCCGGGCCAAGCAGGGCGTCGGCTTCGACAACACCGGTAGCTGCACCGGCGACGTCGTACTCGTGCTCACCCAGCAGGCCCGGGTGCTCAGCGGTTTCGCCACCCACCAGGGCAGTGCCCGCCACCGAACAAGCGGCCGCGATGCCGCGGACGATGTCGGCGATGCGCTCGGGGACAACCTTGCCGCACGCGATGTAGTCCGTCATGAAGAGGGGCTCTGCACCGACCACCACGATGTCGTCCACCACCATGCCGACCAAGTCGAAGCCGATGGTGTCGTGGATGTCCATGGCCTGGGCGATGGCTACCTTGGTGCCGACGCCGTCAGTGGACGTGGCCAGGAGCGGCCTCTTGTACGTGAGCAGCTTCGAGACGTCGTACAGGCCGGCGAAACCGCCGACGCCGCCGAGCACGGAGCTGTTATGGGTCGCCTTGACGGCGTCCTTCATCAGTTCGACGGCGCGGTCGCCCGCTTCGACGTCGACGCCGGCGGACGCGTAGGTGATGCCGGTTGTGTTCTCAGCGGCGGAGGATGCGGAGGTCATACAGACTCTTTCTTATCGGCGTCGGTCAGCAGGTTCTCAAACTCGGCGTCGGGTCCGGGATCGCAGCCGGTGGCGCCGGGCTTGTTGGCCGGGTCGTCCGAGTCCGCGGTTACGGCTTCGGCGGAGATGCCCGACGTCGGCAGCCCGCCGAGGTCCGTGCGTTCCAGGAGGTTCTTGCCCAGTTTGTCCGAACCCGGAAGTGCGATGGGGTACTGGCCGGTGAAGCAGGCCGTGCAGAGGCGTTCGCGCGGCTGCTGGGTGGCGCCGATCATGCCGTCTTCGGAAATGTAGGCCAGCGAATCCGCACCGATGGCCTGGGAGATTTCCTCGATGGTGGCGCCATTGGCGATCAGCTCAGCGCGGGACGCGAAGTCGATTCCGTAGAAGCAGGGCCACTGGACGGGCGGGGAGGAGATCTTGATGTGGACGGCTGCGGCGCCGGCCTCGCGGAGCATCCGGACGATGGCGCGCTGGGTGTTGCCACGCACGATCGAGTCGTCGACCACCACCACGCGCTTGCCGCGGATCACGGATTCGAGGGCGTTGAGCTTGAGCCGGATTCCGAGCTGGCGCAGGGTCTGCGAGGGCTGGATGAACGTGCGTCCCACGTAGGAGTTCTTGACGAAGCCGTGCGCGAACGGGATGCCGGATTCCTCGGCGTAGCCGACCGCGGCCGGAGTTCCGGATTCGGGGACCGGAATGACGATGTCCGCTACCTGGGTGTTTTCGCGGGCCAACTGGCGGCCCATTTCCACGCGGGACTCGTACACGGAGCGTCCGGCAATCGAAGCGTCGGGGCGCGCGAGGTAAACGTATTCGAAAACGCAACCGGCCGGCGTCGCTTCCGCGAAACGCTGGGAACGGACGCCGTTCTCGTCAATGGCGATGAATTCGCCGGGCTCGATCTCGCGGATGAAGCTCGCACCGACGGTTGCCAGGGCGGACTGCTCCGAGGCGACAACCCAGCCGCGCTCGAGGCGGCCCAGGCACAAGGGGCGGATGCCGAAGGTATCGCGGGCGGCGTAGAGCGTGCCTTCGTCCATGAACACGAAGCAGAAGCCGCCCCGGATCTTGGGAAGCAGCTCAAGTGCGGTCTGTTCGAGGGTCTTGCCCTCTTCGCCTTCGAGGAGGGCGGTGACCAGGGCAGTGTCCGAGGTGTTGCCCTGCTTCATTTCTCCGGTCAACTGGCCGCCGTTGAGCTCGAGGATCATTTCCCGGAGCTCAGCAGTGTTGGTCAGGTTGCCGTTGTGCGCGAGGGCAACGGTGCCGGTGGCGGTTGCGCCCAGGGTGGGCTGTGCGTTGGCCCAGTGGCTTGCTCCGGTGGTGGAGTAGCGGCAGTGGCCGACGGCAAGGTGCCCGGTGAGGGTGTTCAGGGTTGTCTCGTCGAAGACCTGGGACACGAGGCCCATGTCCTTGTAGACATTGATGCGCTTGCCGTCACTGGTAGCAATACCAGCCGATTCTTGTCCGCGGTGCTGCAACGCATACAGCCCGTAATAGGTGAGTTTTGCTACTTCTTCGCCCGGCGCCCAGACCCCGAAGACGCCACAAGCGTCCTGAGGTCCTTTTTCGTCGGGGAGAAGATCATGAGAAAGTTTTCCGTCGCCACGTGCCACTGGTCAATTGTCGCATGATGTTGGCGTGGTACTTTCCCTCACGCGACTTTGTGACCGGGATCCTATGCCTCGGCGTCGTCCTGTGTGGGGCCGTGTACGGATTCGACGACGGCACGCCGGGAGCGCCGCACGCTGACCTGGTCGAGGACGAGGGCCGCGATGGCACCCAGAAGCACGCCGCCAGCGGCAAAGGACACAAGGAAGAACCCGAAGACCGCCCCGGTGTCGAAACTCTCGTCGCCGGGGATCCCGTAGGCAACGAACGCGGCAACGACGATGCCGAGCACCGCGCCCAGTCCCATGAAGGGAACGAACTTCGGCGCACGGCGGACCGTGATCCCCCGGCGTTCCGGGGTGCCGTTGGGGGCCGCGGCGTTGTGTGCCGTGCTGTTGTGTGACGTGCCGCTTTGCGACGTGCCGCTTTGCGACGTGCCGCTTTGCGACGTGCCGCTTTGCGACGTGCCGCTTTGCGACGTGCCGTCGACGTTCGAGTCCTCAGAAACCATGCCTTCCAGCCTACCGTTTCGAGGAGGTTGGTTTGTGGTCTGAAGTCAGACCATTGACAGATTGATGTGAAGTGGGTCACTATCGATGCGAGCGGTGTCGGCCCGTTCCCCCCTTCCGTTTAGAAAGAGAATAATCATGAGTGATCGTTCTACGGCAGCGAAGGTGCAGGCTGTGCAAGACGCAGATGCTGCGGCCCTCGCCGAGCTTGGCTACAAGCAAGAGCTACATCGCGGCATGTCCGGCTTCTCCAACTTCGCAGTCTCGTTTTCCATCATTTCGATCTTGGCTGGCTGCATCACCTCCTTCAGCATTGCGCTCAAGTCCGGCGGTCCGGCAGCCATCAACGTTGGTTGGCCCATCGTTGGCCTCCTGGTCCTGTGCGTGGCTCTTTCCATGGCCGAGGTTTGTTCGCGATACCCGACGGCCGGTGGCCTCTATTTCTGGGCCGGCAGGCTCGCCAAACGCAATAAGCGGGCCTGGGCGTGGTATGTCGGCTGGTTCAACTTCCTTGGTGAGGTGGCTGTCACCGCGGCAATCGACTTTGGCTGCGCCACAACAATGATGGCTTTCGCGGCGCTGACTTTCGGCGTCGAGCCCACCGCAGGCGCTACGTTCGCGCTGTTCGTCGTCTTGATGATCATCCACGCCCTACTCAACAGTTTCGGCGTCAAGATTGTGAGCTTCCTGTCCAATGTCTCCGCCTGGTGGCACATTGTGGGCGTCGCGATTATCGTGGCGGCGCTGTGGATCATGCCCACGAGCCACCAGTCCTTCGACTGGACAATGACGGCGTGGCACAACGAAACCGGCTTCACTTTCGGGCCGTATGTCTTCCTCATGGGCCTGCTCATGTCGCAGTACACCTACACCGGCTACGATGCTTCGGCCCACGTTGCCGAAGAGACCAAGAACGCAGCCATCGCGGCCCCGAAGGGGATTGTCATGAGCGTGGTCATCTCCATCATTGGTGGCTGGATTCTGCTCTACTCGCTCGTCGCGGCGATCCCGGACGGCTCAGAGGACGGCCTGACCACCCTTGGTGCCACGCCAACCGGTTTGCCTCCGGCACAAATTTTCCTGGATGCACTCGGCAATCCTGGCGTAGCGAAATTCCTGCTCGCCATCGTGGTGGGCGCACAGTTCTTCTGCGGTATGGCGTCAGTGACCGCCAACTCACGCATGACTTACGCTTTCTCCCGCGACAATGCACTTCCGGGCTCCCGCATCTGGGCAAGAGTCAACGCCCGGAGCGGCACCCCCACAAATTCCATCTGGCTCTGCGTTGGCTGCGCGATTGTGCTCGCCTCACCCGCCCTGTTCAACACAACCGCGTATTTTGCCGTGACGAGCGTCGCCGTCATTGGTCTCTACATCGCGTATATCACCCCGGTGTTGCTCCGCAGGCTCAACAAGAACTTCGTACCGGGCCCGTGGCACCTCGGGAAATGGAGTCCCATCATCAACTGGATAGCGATTGTGTGGGTCGCCGTCATTGTGATCCTCTTCGTCCTTCCGCCCGTCGCAGACATCACCATCGACACCTTCAACTACGCGCCTATCGCCGTCGTGGTCGTCTTCCTTCTCGCCACCGTGCTTTGGTACACCACGGGGCGGCGGACGTTCATGACGAGTGCCGAACAGGAGCATCTGACGATCGACGCGGATAAGCTGCTCAACTAGCACAACCATGGGCCGCCGGCGGTTCTTCGCCGGCGGCCTCCCAGCCAGGAAGGTCGCCATGTTCCTCGTTGAACCGATTGAATCCCCCCTACTGGAGACGGTCTTGCTCCCCGCGCGTGGACATATGGCCTTCGAGTCGTGTGTCGAGCACTTGGGATCGGCAATTCAGTTGGGGATCTTCAAGACCGGTGAGCGACTCCCGCCCGAGCGCGACTTGGCCGAGCGTATGCAGGTCTCCCGGGCGACGTTGCGGGAAGCGATCAGCGCGCTGCGCGCAGCCGGTTTCGTCACGACCGTCCGGGGGAGGGGCGGCGGAACCATCGTGGAACCGGTCGGCAACGCGCGGCCGCCTGAGCGTCTCGGCAACAAGGATCGGCAGGAGGAAATCAGCGACATCCTCATCTTCCGTTCGGTGATTGAACCAGGGGCCTGCCAGCGGGCGGCCTCGATGCGGCTCAGCGAGGATCAGCGCCGGCTTCTGACTGATTCGTTGGCCGAGGTCGAAAACGCGGGTTCACCGGTGGAATACAGGCAAGCGGACGCCCGCCTTCACCTGGCGTTCTCCGCTGTCGCGGGATCGTCCGAACTCAACAAAGCCAGTACCACCATCCAGACAAAGATCCACGAATTCCTGGCGGAAATCCCCTTTCTGCAGCGGAATATCGAACATTCAAACCAGGAACATCGATTGATAGTGCAGGCCATCCTCGACGGCGAGCCTGCAGCGGCCCGAAGCGTCATGGAATTGCACTGCGAGTCCACTGCCGCACTACTCAAGGGACTACTGAAATGAGCAGCATCATGAACGACATTTCGAACACCGTGGATACCACCGTTCACCCTCGCAATGACCGTATGCTCACCGTTGAGCAACTCAAGGCACGGATTGGTGAGGGCGCCATAGACACGGTGATTCTCGGCTTCACCGACATGCAGGGCAGGCTTCAGGGCAAGCTCCTTCACGCGCAATTCTTCCTTGATTCCGTCCTGGAGCACGGCACGGAAGGCTGCAACTACCTCCTCGCCGTGGACACCGAAATGAATACTGTGGACGGCTATGACATTTCCTCGTGGGAAAAGGGCTATGGAGACATGCTCTTCGACATGGATTTGGACACCATCCGTGTCCTTCCCTACCGCGAGGGAAGTGCGCTGATCCAGTGCGATCTGTCCATGACCGACGGCACTCCGGTCTCTGTTTCACCCCGGGCCATGCTCAAGCGCCAGACGGCCAAGGCGGCCGAGCGCGGCTGGAAGGCACTTGCGGGCACCGAGCTTGAGTTTGTCGTCTACAACGACTCCTACGAGCAGGCCTGGGACCTGGACTACAAGCACCTCACTCCTGCCAACCAATACAACGTGGACTACTCGCTCCTGGGATCCGGTCGCGTGGAACCCCTGCTTCGCCGGATCCGGAACGAGATGTACGCAGCCGGCATGACGGTGGAATCCGCGAAAGGTGAATGCAACTTCGGCCAACACGAGATCGCCTTCAAGTACGACGAAGTGGTTACCACGGCGGACAACCACTCCGTCTACAAGACCGCGGCCAAGGACATCGCCCATGACATGGGCCAATCCATTACCTTCATGGCCAAGCCCAACGAGCGCGAGGGCAACTCCTGCCACATCCACCTGTCCCTTCGCGGACTCGACGATGAGCTGGTTTTCTGGGATAAGGCCACCGGCGCCCGCACCAAAACCTACGATCACTTCATCGCCGGAGTGCTTGCCACGATGCGTGAATTCACGCTCTTCTACGCTCCCAACATCAACTCCTACAAGCGGTTCGTCAAAGGCTCGTTCGCCCCGACGGCGGTGGCCTGGGGCCTCGACAACCGCACCTGCTCGGTGCGCCTTGTGGGCCATGGCCAGAGTGCGCGGCTCGAAAACCGGCTGCCCGGTGGCGACGTCAACCCGTACTTGGCGCTGTCGGCCATGCTTGCCGGCGGGCTTTACGGAATCGAAAATGAGCTCGAACTCGAACCGGCAACCCTTGGCAACGCCTACACCTCGGGCGCTCCCACCGTGCCGACGACGATGCGGGAAGCGCGGGATCTGTTCGCCAGCTCCGTGATCGCCAAGGAAGTCTTCGGTGAGGAAGTGGTGCGGCACTACGTCAACTACGCCGACGTCGAACTGGCAGCTTTTGAGTCCGCCATCACGGACTGGGAGCTCCGCCGCGGGTTTGAAAGGCTGTAGGGGCGATGACTCGGAATCAGACGCCGGCACCAGATCCAGTCCGACGGCCCCGGATCGCCCTGACCACCTACCTGCAAGACGCGAAATGGGGGGATTGGGACGCGCGGGCAGCCGTGCTGCCGGCAACATATTTGGAGGCCGTGGTGGCAGCGGGCGGCACACCCCTGCTCCTGCCGCCCATCGGCACGGATACCTCCGTACTTGACCTCGTCGACGGCCTGATTGTGGTGGGAGGCAGCGACGTCGACCCCGGAAATTACGACGCCGAGCCTCACCCGAGCACCCGCAGCCAGCCCGCGCGGGACGAGCACGATATCGCTTTGACGCTGGCCGCGTTGGAGAAAGGGGTTCCGCTCTTCGCAATCTGCCGCGGCGCGCAAATCCTGAACGTTGCCTTGGGCGGAAACCTCATCCAGCATGTGCCGGACGTGCTTCCCGAGGCCAACTACCAACCCGCTTCGGGGGTTTTCGGCGAGGTCAAGTTCGGTACCCGGCCAGGGAGCATCATCGCGGAACAACTAGGCGAGCGGGCCTCGGCACCGGTCTATCACCACCAGATTCTGGACCGGGTTGCCGGGGGGCTTTGCGTTACGGCGTACGCGGCGGACGGTACGGTCGAGGCCGTCGAGTCGACCCAAGGAAGTTGGGTGTTGGGCGTTCAGTTTCATCCTGAACAAAATCGTTCCGACTTGCGCCTCTTTGAAGGATTCGTTGAGGCCGCCAGAAAGTACCGGGACGGCGAACTTTACGCTGAGCGCTTCGACCCATCGACGGAATTCAAACCGACAGAAAAGAGCTGGGCGTGAGTGCCACAACTTTTGACATCATCAATCCGGCCACCGAGGAATTCCTTCAAACTGTAGAACTGGCATCCCTCGCCGAGACCGACGCGCTGATTGCCCGCGCGGCTGGCGCCTTTGAGGCCTGGCGGAACGTGTCGCCGTCGGACCGTGCACTGCTCTTGCGCCGGTTCGCGGCCGCCGTCGACGCCGATCTGGAGAACCTCGCACAACTGGAAGTCCGCAATGCGGGACACACGGTCGGCAACGCCCGCTGGGAAGCGGGCAATGCGCGCGACGTCATTAGTTACTACTCGGCGGCACCGGAGCGGCATTTCGGGAAGCAGATACCCGTTGCGGGAGGCCTCGATGTGACGTTCCACGAGCCATTGGGCGTTGTCGGCATTATTGTGCCGTGGAACTTTCCCATGCCGATCGCGGCGTGGGGCTTCGCTCCGGCGCTCGCGGCCGGCAACACGGTGGTACTCAAGCCTGCGGAACTCACGCCCCTGACGGCCATGAGGCTCGGTGAGCTGGCGCGCGAGGCCGGCCTGCCCGACGGCGTGCTGACCATCATCCCGGGGAAGGGCTCGGTGGTGGGGGCGCGCTTCGTGACCCACCCCGCAGTGCGGAAGGTCGTCTTTACCGGGTCTACCGGGGTTGGCAAGCAGATCATGGCCGGTTGTGCTGATCAAGTGAAGCGGGTGACGCTCGAGCTGGGTGGCAAGAGCGCGAACATCGTGTTCGCCGACGCCGACCTTCAGGCCGCTGCCGCCGCAGCTCCCGGTGGTGCGTTCGACAATGCCGGCCAGGACTGCTGTGCCAGATCCCGGATCCTGGTGGAAAAATCGGCCTACGACGCCTTCCTTGAACTCTTGGAACCCGCCGTTCGGGCTGTCAAAGTCGGCGACCCGGCGGACGAAAGTACCGTCATGGGGCCCTTGATTTCCGCCCGGCAAAGGGAAACCGTCGCGGGCTTTGTGCCCTCGGGCGCGCCCATCGCTTTCCAAGGGGAGGTGCCGGAAGGGCCCGGTTTCTGGTTCCCGCCCACAGTCCTGGCCCCCGACTCCTTTGACGACCCGGCGGTGCGCGAGGAGATCTTCGGACCCGTCGTCGTCGTCGTTCCCTTCAACGACGAGGCGGACGCCGTACGGATCGCCAATGACACCCAATACGGCCTCTCCGGATCCATCTGGACCCAAGACATCGGCCGGGCCTTGCGCGTGGCCCGCGGAGTGGATGCCGGAAACCTCTCGGTGAACTCGCACTCTTCAGTCCGGTATTCGACGCCGTTCGGCGGCTTCAAGCAATCGGGCCTGGGCCGCGAACTTGGTCCTGACGCGCTCGATTCCTTCAGCGAAGTAAAGAACGTTTTCATCGCGCACTGAACCCACCAACTTTGGAAGCCCCATCATTCAAGGAGAGATCACCATGACCGAATTCATTTCAAACCGCCTCAAGGACCGTACGGCCGTCATCACCGGCGGCGGCAGCGGGATCGGCCTGGCAACGGCAAAGCGTTTCGCCTCGGAAGGTGCCAACGTGGTCATCGCCGATATAGATCCGGCAGCCGGAGAAGCAGCCGCGGCTGCCGTCGATGGCATCTTCGTGAAGGTCAATGTCACTGACGAGCAGGAAGTCATCGACCTCTTCGCCGCAGCAAAGAGCCACTACGGCAGCGTGGATATCGCCTTCAACAATGCCGGTATTTCGCCGCCGGACGACGCTTCGATCTTGGACACCGGAATTGAAGCCTGGCGCCGGGTCCAGGAGGTCAACCTGACGAGCGTCTATTACTGCTGCAAGTATGCGCTGCCGTACATGTTGGAACAGGGCAAGGGCTCGATCATCAACACCGCGTCCTTCGTGGCCGTGATGGGCGCGGCAACCTCGCAGATCTCCTACAGCGCTTCCAAGGGCGGCGTGCTGGCAATGACCCGCGAGCTGGGCGTCGAATTCGCCCGCAAGGGTGTGCGGATCAACGCACTGTGCCCAGGGCCCGTCAACACCCCGTTGCTGAAGGAACTCTTCGCCTCGGATCCGGAGCGGGCCGCGCGCCGCTTGGTCCACGTGCCCTTGGGGCGCTTCGCAGAGCCTGAGGAACTGGCCGCAGCGGTCGCCTTCCTGGCGAGCGACGACGCCTCGTTCATTACCGCTTCGACCTTCATGGTTGACGGCGGAATCTCGGGAGCCTACGTCACCCCGATCGACTAGGGGGAGCTCATCGATTGCTCCGTAACTGCCTTTATGGGGGTTGAAAACGGCAGTTACGGAGCAATCGATGGGTTGAGCTAGCTGCCCCGGTACGTGGAGAACGCGAAGGGGCTGAGCAGGAGCGGCACGTGGTAGTGCTCTCCGGCGTCGGACACCGTGAAGCTCAAGTCCACTTCAGGGAAAAAGGTGTCCACGCCCTGCGCCTTGTAATACGGACCGGTCGCGAAGTTCAAGCGGTAACTGCCGCCGTCGACCTTCTCAGGGCCGAGGTCCTTGATCCTGCCGTCCGCGTCGGTGGTGCCGCTGGCCACGTGCTTCCAGCTCTCGCCGTCGCGCACGGAGAGAACGACGGCGACGCCGGCCGCCGGCCGCCCGGAACCGGTGTCCAGGATGTGGGTGGTTATCTGGGAAACGCTCATTTGTTGGGCACTCCTTCGCTGCTGACACTGGCTTCGCTGATGACGCCGGCAAGGCGCAGCACCGCGATTTCGCGCAACTGGCCCGCCACGATGACGTCTTCTTCTTCAGCGGTGTGGTTCAGTCGCTCTTGGAGGGAGGCCAGGATTTCGTTGGCTGTCCGGCCCGCAGCGCGGATGAGGAACACGCGGCCGAACTTGGCCTCGTACTCTCGGTTGCCTTCGGCCAAAGCGGTGACGACGCCGTCATCGCCGGGGTCGACGCCGGCCTGTTCGGAGCGGGACATCGCGGCTTCGGTGGTCTGGGCCTTGGGCCGTTCGCCGATCCGCGGGTGGTGGGCCATCGCAGCGGCCACTTCGTCGGACGTGAACGGCTCGGCGGTTTCCCGGGCGAAGTCGAGCAAGGAGTCCAAGCCGCTGAAGGGGCGCGCATCGGCGACGTGCTCCACCCAACGCTGGATGTCGAGGCATGGGCGGAGGACGTCGATTGCGTCCGCACGGTCCACGCTGTTGAATACTTCAAGCTGCATGCTTGTTCATTCCTCGTGCGAGTGCTGGCATCCATGGTGTTGGCTATGCGGAACTCCGGCGATTCCTACCGGATGGACCTGCGTGCCTCTGCACGTCAGGCCTTCCACATCATGGAACTGTTATTTCAGCATACGTAATAGTGAATCCAATGACTGCCGCGGTGTCAAGAGAATACCGCACCCTGGTCCTCCGCCCGCCCTCTGCCCTGCCCGCCCTGGGACGCTCGCTCACGTATGTGGCTATTTTCCCCGACGCTCGCTCACTTTTGCCGCCCTTTCCCGAAACGCTCGCTCACTTTTGCCGTCTGGTGGACAATGTCAGCAACGAGCCAAAGGAGTTCCGCCATGCCAGAGGTCCTGACGTCCCGGTATCTCTTCGGACCGGGTCCCAGCAATTGCTATCCGGAAGTGACCGCCGCGTTGGCGTTCCCGGTGATCGGGCATCTGGATCCGGTGTTCATCGAGCGCCTGGACCGGACCTGCGCTGGGCTCCGGACGGTGTGGGGGACCCGGAATGCCCGCACCCTACCGTTAAGTGCCACTGGTTCCGGCGGCATGGAGGCTGCATTCGTTAACACGGTGTCCGACGGCGATGTGGCAGTAATCGCCGTCAACGGGCTTTTCGGGGAGCGGATGTGTGAGGTTGCCCGGCGATGCGGCGCCACAGTGGTGCGCGTCGACCATGAATGGGGTCAGCCCGTGGACGCGGAGCGGGTCCTCGCCGCGCATCCGCACCCCAAAGTGATTGCCGCCGTCCATGCCGAAACCTCGACAGGTGTCCTGTCCGACGTCGCGCCCCTTGGCGCAGGCAAAGGCGACGCGCTTCTGATCGTGGACGCGGTGACGTCCATCGGCGGGTTGGAACTCCTGGCTGACGACTGGGGGATCGACGTCGGGTACGCCGGGACGCAGAAGTGTTTGGGAGCGCCCCCCGGCTTGTCCCCCTTCACGGTGTCCGAGCGCGCGTTCGAGCGGCGCATCAGGGAACCGCGTTCGTGGTACCTGGATATCGGCCTTCTGGGCGGGTATGTTGGCGCGGCGAGCGGCAGCCGGACGTATCACCACACTGCGCCGGTGACCATGATCGCCGGGCTGGAGGCCGGACTGGACCGCATCCTGACCGAGGGGCTCGCGGCTGTTCAAGCGCGGCACCGTGCAGCCGGGGCCGAGTTGCGCGACGATGGGGCTCGAGCTGTTTGCCGCCGAAGGCTCGCGATTGCCGAGCCTCACCACGGTCAAAGTGCCCGACGGCGTGGACTCGGCCGCCGTCCGCGCTTACCTTCTGGAGAACTTCAGTATGGAAATCGGCTCCGGTGCGGGTGCGTTTACGTCGACCGTTTGGCGGATCGGCATGATGGGTCCAAATGCCAACAGGGCATCGGTCAAGCTCGTCCTAGGCGCGCTGGAAGAAGCGGTCGCCAAAGCCTGACGCTCACTCACATATGGCGGCCAAATCCCAAACGTTCGCTCACCCATGCCCGGAAAATAGCGAATCCTCCTGCCGACCATGATCTGCAGGAGGATTCCACCATTTGGCCTTGTTTGTGAGCGCGCGTCGGCCCGGAAGGCCACATATGTGAGCGCGCGTCGGCCCGGAAGGCCACATATGTGAGCGCGCGTCGGCCCGGAAGGCCACATATGTGAGCGGGCGTTACAGGCCGAGCTCGGCCTTGAGGGCTGCTACGTGGCCCTGAGCCTTGACCTGGTACTGGGTCAGCCTGACCTTGCCTTCGCCGTCGAGCACTACGGTGGAGCGGACCAGGCCGTCTACTACTTCGCCGTTCACGAGCTTCTCGCCCCAGGCACCATAAGCCAGCGCCACGGCGTGGTCTTCGTCGGAGAGGAGCGGGAAGGTCAGGGAGAAGTCGCCGGCGAAGCGTGCGATCTTTTCTGGGGCGTCGGGGGAGATGCCCAGGACTTCGTATCCGGAGGACTGCAGGCTGGAGAGGCTGTCGCGGAAGTCGCAGGCCTCAGTGGTGCAGCCCGGGGTGGCGGCTTCAGGGTAGAAGTACACGATGACGTTGCGTCCGCGGTAATCGGACAGGGAGACCTTTTGGCCTTCGGAGTTAAGCAGCGCGAAATCGGGGGCCTGGGTTCCGGCGAGGAGTTTTTGGGTCATGTTGTGATCCTTGACTTGTCGAGCAAACCGCCGTGGCCGGCGATCAATCTATTGGTGTAACGGGCTGCCTAGATGCAGTATTCCGCAGGTCCGCGGACTGTGGAGCCGGGTCCGGGCACGAACTGGTAGCCGCCTCCACGCACTGTGGCGATGACATGGCGGGCTGAGCCCAGCTTGCGCCGGACGCGTCCAACATACACGTCGATGGACCGAAATGCCGCGCCGGGACAGTCAAGTGACTCCAGAAAGCGTTGCAATTCTTCACGTGGGATGGGGCGGGACAGGTTTTCCACGAGGTAACGGAGGAGGCTGTGTTCCATCGCCGTGAAGCTGACGGGGACCCCATCCAGGAGGACGGTGTTCGCGGCCAGGTCCACTGCCACGGTGCTGCGTCGGCCGGCCAAGGAGACCGGCGGGTTGGCAGCGGCGGGGCGGCTTCCGGCGTCGGGCGCTTCCGCCACAGCGGCGACGGACGCACCCGAGGAAGCCTCGGACGTTGCAGCTCCGGCGGCGGGCCAAAGGAGGACTTCCGCCCCCGGAGCAAGTTTGCGGGCCCGGGCCAGGACCGCTTCAGCGGCCCGGGCCCAAACCTCGGGATCGATCTCGCGGCCTTCGCCGGGCTGTACCCACACGGCGAGTCCGCGCGGGTGCATCCCGGGCCGAACCAGCCCGGGCCGAAGCGCGGAAGGCCGGGCGGCGGGCTGGTGCCGCGAGGCGTTGAGCCGTGCGGGCAGTTGCCCGTACGGGGCATGGACGTTGACGGCCACGGCTTGGCCTTACACGCCGCCGCGGCGAATCAGCTTGCCGCTGGGCGTCCGGCCGTCGATCTCGCTACCGCGCAGGTACGTTTTGCGTACGACGCCGGAGAGCGCCTTGCCGTCGTACGGCGTGATCGGGTTCTTGTGCTTGAGCTTCTTGACGTCGACGACGAACGCGTCGTCAGGCGCGAAGATGGAGAAATCGGCGTCGTAGCCGAGCGCCAGCTGGCCTTTGTTGTGCAGGCGGGCCAGGGCTGCGGGCTTCTCGGACATCCAGGAAACCACTTGCTCCAGGGAGATGCCGCGGTGCCGTGCTTCGGTCCAGATCAGTGAGAGCCCCAGCTGCAGCGAGGAGACGCCGCCCCAGGCCACGGCGAAGTCGCCGTTTTCCAGGTCCTTGAGGTCAAGCGTCGAGGGGGAGTGGTCCGAGACGATGCAGTCGATGGTGCCGTCCTGCAGGCCTTGCCACAGCAGCTCACGGTTGGAGGCCTCGCGGATGGGCGGGCAGCATTTGTATGCGGTGGCGCCGTCGGGGATTTCCTCGGCCATGAGCGTGAGGTAGTGCGGGCAGGTCTCGACGGTCAGGTGCACGCCGTCGCGCTTTGCCGAAGCGATCATGGGCAGCGCGTCCGACGACGAGAGGTGCAGGATGTGTGCACGCGCACCGGTCCAGCGGGCGCGTTCGATCACCTCGGCGATGGCTTTGTTCTCGGCGCCGCGGGGGCGGGAGGCAAGGAACGTTGAGTAGTGTGCGCCGCCGGGGTGGGGTGCGTGGTCGATCGCGTGGGAGTCCTCGGCATGGACGATCATGAGGGAGTCGAAGGACTTGAGCTCGGCCATGTCCTCTTCCATCTCGTCCGCGTCCAGGTGCGGGAACTCGTCCACACCGGAGTGGAGCAGGAAGCACTTGAACCCGAAGACGCCCTCGTCGTGCAGCGGGCGGAGGTCCTTCTTGTTTCCCGGGATGGCGCCGCCCCAGAATCCGACGTCCACGAACGCCTGGTCCTCGGCCACTTCGCGCTTGAGCTTGAGGCCTTCCACGTTGGTGGTGGGCGGGATGGAGTTCAGCGGCATGTCGATGATGGTGGTGACGCCGCCGGCTGCCGCAGCGCGGGTGGCGGAGGCGAAGCCTTCCCATTCGGTGCGGCCGGGCTCGTTGACGTGCACGTGGGTGTCGACCAGGCCCGGAATGAGGGTTTCATCGTCGCCAAGTTCGATGACTTCGGCGCCCTGCAGACCGTTGCCCAAAGGCTCGATGGCGACGATCACGCCGTTGCGGACACCGACTTCGCGGGCGGTGATGCCAGCGGTGGTGAGGATGCGCTGGCCTCGGATGACCAGGTCAAACGGGCCGTGTGCTGTGGTGGTTTCTTCAGACATGGAGTTGCTCCTTGGTCTCGGTTCGCGCTGCGTCATGGGTGGGTGCCGATTTTTCAGCGAGGCGCACGCCGATGTGCTTACCCAATTCTTCAAGCAGGGGCCCTGCTTCAGCTATGCATTTCTCTACATTGGATTCGAGCTCGGTCAATGCGTGGACCGACTCGAAACCGGACTCCAAAAGTTGTTCCGGGCTCAGCGTACTGCGGCCGCAGACGGCAATCACAGGGATCCCCGAACGCGCCGCCGCCCGTGCCACGCCCATGGGCGTTTTGCCGAGCAGGCTCTGTTCGTCGAGGCTGCCTTCGCCGGTGATCACCAGGTCCGCGCCCGCCAGCCGCTGCTCGAGTTCAGTGAATTCGAGTACGACGTCGATGCCCGGCCTGCGTGCCGCGCCCAGCGCCGCGATGGCGATGTAGCCGACGCCGCCCGCCGCGCCTGCGCCCGGTGCCTGTGCCGCGTCCTGGGCTTCGGAGCCGATCTCGCTGGCGAGGACCTGGACGAAATGGGCGAGGGCGGCGTCGAGCGAGGTGACGTCGTCCGGCGTCGCGCCCTTCTGCGGTCCGAAGATCGCGGCGGCGCCGGTGCGGCCCAAAAGGGGGTTGTCGACGTCGGACGCCAGGACGAACTCGGTGACCTCCAAGCGGACGTCGAGGTTCGAGAAGTCGATCCGGTCCAGGTGGGCCAGTGCTGCGCCGCCGCCGGGGAGCTCATTGCCGTCGGCGTCGAGGAGGACCGCGCCGAGGCCTCGAAGCACGCCGGCGCCGCCGTCGGTATTGGCACTGCCGCCGACGCCGAGGATGATGTGCCGGCAGCCGAGGTCCAGGGCCGCGCGGATGAGTTCGCCCGTGCCCAGGCTTGTGGAGCTTTTGGCCGTTTCGGTATTCGGGGCGCTGCCGTCGCCGAAGCCGGGCAGCACCGCGAGTCCTGAAGCCGCCGCCATTTCAATGACGGCTTCCTCGCCGCGGACTGCGAATTCGGCCGTGATCGGCTCGCCCGTGGGGCCCGTGACCGTGGCGCTGCGGCGGGTGAAGCCGGAGCCGACGGCGGCGTCGAGAGTCCCTTCGCCGCCGTCGGCCACTGGAATGAGCGTGGTTTCAAAGGCCTCGGCTGGCAGACTCGCCGCTGCGCGGCCGGCTGCGAAACCTGCCCGCAGTCCGGCGCTCAAGCGGCTGGCGACCTCGGGGGCTGACAGCGATCCCTTGAACTTGTCCGGGGCTATGACCACACGCATTCCGTACCTCCTTCAGTACTTACTAGTCCAGCAGGGCGATGATCGCAGTGGGTGCGTCTTCGCCGCGCTCGGCGAGTTCTTCGAACTCGTTCACCCCGTTGATTTCAACGCCCATGGAGATGTTGGTGACCTTTTCCAGGATCACTTCAACCACGACGGGAACCTTGAACTCGTCCATGAGTGCCTTGGCCTTGTCGAACGCGGCGGGCAGGTCCGAGGGGTTCTCCACGCGGATGGCCTTGCAGCCGAGGCCTTCAGTAACCTTGACATGGTCCACGCCGTAGCCCGCTGCCGTTGCAGAGAGATCAGTGCTGTTGATGTTCTCGAACGCCAGGGACACGTTCTGTTCCATGTTGAAGCCGCGCTGCGACTGGCGGATCAGGCCCAGGTACGAGTTGTTCACCACCACGTGGATGTACGGCAGGTTGAACTGAGCGCCCACGGCCAGTTCTTCGATCATGAACTGGAAGTCGTAGTCACCGGACAAGGCAACAACGGTTTCGTCCGGCTTGCCGCGGACCACGCCCAAGGCTGCGGGGCATGTCCAGCCCAAGGGGCCGGCCTGGCCGGCGTTGATCCACTTGCGCGGGCCGAAAACGTGCAGCAGCTGTGCGCCGGCGATCTGCGACAGGCCGATGGTGGACACATAGGTGGTGTCCTTGCCGAAGGCCTTGTTCATCTCTTCGTACACGCGCTGCGGCTTGATCGGCACGTTTTCGAAGTGGGTCTTGCGCTGCAGGGAACCCTTGCGTGCGGTGCACTCGGCGACCCAGGCGGAGTAGTCCGGCAGGGACTTTGCTGCCTGGCGCTCGCGGGCCAGCTCGATCAGCCCGTCCAGCGCCGCACCGGCGTCGGACGCGATGCCGAAGTCCGGCGAGAACACGCGGCCGATCTGCGTGGGCTCGATGTCGATGTGCACGAACTTGCGGCCGGCGGTGTAGGTGTCCAGCCCGCCGGTGTGGCGGTTGGCCCAGCGGTTGCCGATGCCGATGACGAAGTCGGAGGCCAGCATGGTCTCGTTGCCGTAGCGGTGCGAGGTCTGCAGGCCCACCATGCCGGCCATCAGCACGTGGTCGTCGGGGATGGTGCCCCAGCCCATCAGGGTGGGGATGACCGGAACGTTCAGCAGTTCGGCCAGCTCAACCAACTGCGCGGAGGCGCCGGCGTTGATGATGCCGCCACCGGCGACGATCAGCGGCCGCTCGGCTGCGGTGAGCATGTCAAGTGCCTTTTCCAGCTGCTTGCGGCTGGCCTTCGGCTTTTCGACGGCGATGGGCTCGTAGGCGTCGATGTCGAACTCGATCTCTGCCATCTGCACGTCGAACGGCAGGTCCAGCAGGACCGGGCCCGGACGGCCGGAGCGCATGAGCTGGAACGCCTTCTGGAAGGCGCCCGGGACCTGGCCCGGTTCCAGGATGGTCATGGCCATCTTGGTGACCGGCTTGGCGATGGACTCGATGTCCACGGCCTGGAAGTCTTCCTTGTGCAGCTTGGCAACGGGGGCCTGGCCGGTGATGCAGAGCATGGGGATGGAATCTGCCCAGGCTGCGTACAAGCCGGTGATCATGTCCGTTCCTGCAGGGCCCGAGGTGCCGATGCAGATACCGATGTTTCCGTCCGCTGCACGGGAGTAGCCGTCAGCCATATGGCTGGCGCCTTCAACGTGGCGGGCCAGGGTGTGGCGGATGCCGCCGTGTGCCCGCATCGCGGAATAGAAGGGGTTGATTGCCGCGCCTGGCAGGCCGAACGCCTCGATGGCGCCTTCCTTTGCCAAGATGGCGACGGCTGCGTCTACAGTGCGCATCTTCGTCATGGTGTGCTCCTTGAAAGCTTTTGGTGCCCGCTACGGGGCTGAATTTGGATGTACTGAGCGAGCCGCCGTCGTGAAGAACGACGGCGGTTGCCCGGTTTTGCTTGTTTCCGGCCTGTCGCCGGGATGCTTTAGTTGCGGCCGCTGAGCTGGAGGACCTGCTTGAAGAGGCCGGAGTGGTCGAGTCCGCCGTCGCCCTGGTTGACAGTGGCGGCGACGAGCTGCGCGACGGCGGCGCCGAGCGGGATTGCGACGTTGGCTTCGCGGGCTGCGGAAGTGACGATGCCGAGGTCCTTGTGGTGGAGGGCCAAGCGGAAGCCGGGGTCGAAGTTGCGATCGAGCATCTTCTGGCCCTTCTGGTCGAGGACCTTGGAGCCGGCCAAGCCGCCGCCGAGGACCTTGAGGGCTGCGTCGGTGTCGACGCCGTAGGCCTCAAGGAAGGCGATAGCCTCGCCGAGGACCTCGATGTTGACGGCCACGATCAGCTGGTTGGCTGCCTTGACGGTCTGGCCGGAGCCGGAGGGACCGACGTGGACGATGGTCTTGCCGACGGCGTTGAGGACATCCTGTGCTGCTTCGAAGTCGGCTGCGTCTCCGCCGACCATGATGGACAGGACGGCGTCAATGGCACCCTGTTCGCCGCCGGAAACCGGGGCGTCGAGCGGGCGGATGCCGGCCGCGACGGCGTCTGCCGAGAGGCGGGCGGCAACGTCCGGGCGGATGCTGCTCGCGTCGATCCAGAGAGTGCCCTTCTTCGAGTTGGCGAAGACACCGTCGGGGCCGCTGACGACACCTTCGACGTCGGGGGAATCCGGCACCATGGTGATGACGACGTCGGCGTCCTTGACGGCATCCGCGATGCTCGTGGCACCCTTGCCGCCTTCGGAGACGAGCTTGTCGATCTTGTCCTGGCTGCGGTTGAAACCGGTGACGGCGTGGCCGGCCTTGACAAGGTTGATGGCCATGGGGAGGCCCATGATTCCGAGTCCGATAACTGCAACGTTGCTCATGATTTTCCTTACTGAAGTCTTTGTTTTAGCTCAGGTGTGCTGGACCCAACTAGCTCGCAGTTGTTGTCGTTTTGAGGGCTCTAAACGACAACAACTGCTACTCAGTTGGGCGGGTTCGCTAGTGGGAGGTGGCGCGCTGGCGGATGGCCCAGCTGAAGGCCGTTTCCTGCGGTTCCTTGTACTCGAGGCCGATGTAGCCCTCGTAGCCGAGTTCGCGGCTGCGGGCGATCCATTCGCCGAGGGGAAGCTCACCGGTTCCGGGAGCCCCGCGGCCAGGGTTGTCGGCGATCTGGATGTGGCCGAAGTCCTTGGCGTGGTTCTCGATGACGGCTGCGACGTCGTCCCCGTTGACTGCCAGGTGGTAGAAGTCGGCGAGGAGCTTGACGTTCGTTGCGCCGGATTCTTCCTTGACGCGGGCGATCACCTTGAGGGCGTCGGCGGCCTTGAGGAGGGGGTACTTGGGGGCGCCGCTGACGGGTTCGAGGAGGACGGTGCCGCCGATGCGTGCGACGCCGTCTGCTGCGCTGGCCAGGTTCTCGGCGCCAATGGCGTCCTGCTTGTCGGCCGATTCGCCGTCCACGCGGTTGCCGTAGAGGGCGTTGAAGGCCTTGCAGCCGAGCCGCTCGCCGATTCCTGCGACGACGTCGATGTTGTCCAGGAATTCGGAAGAGCGGGCGGGCCAGGAAACCAGGCCGCGGTCGCCGCCAGGCATGTTGCCAGCGTTGAAGTTCAGGCCGGTGAGCTGAACGCCAGCGTCCTTGATGGCGTTCTCGAACTCGGTTACCTGGGCGTCCGACGGGACGGAAGTCTCAAAGGGCCACCAGAATTCGACGGCGTCAAAGCCGGCAGCCTTCGCGGCCGCGGGGCGCTCGAGCAGGGGCAGCTCCGTCAGGAGGATGGAGCAGTTCACTGTGTACGTCATCGTAGGTGTCCTTCCGGGGGAGGGCTTGGATCCATCTTCCGCTTGGCTTGTTCTCTTGGGCTAGTTCGCCGTGGTGAGTTTCCGCTTTGTGGAATTTAGATTCTGCTTTATGAAAAGTTTAGGGAAGGGGGGGGGTGGGAGTCAAGGGGGTCTTCGGTGGGGAGGGGGTTTGGGATACCAAGTGGGGCGGTTGGGTGCGCTGGGAGGGGTGGGCTGGCCACGACCCTTGGATTCACGGCGCTGGAGCACAGGGGAGAGGCTACGCGGGCGATGGTGCGGAGGACGTGAGGTTGAGTTTGCGTTGACCTGAGCATAAGGAAACCTTGTGTGTCCGTCTACGTGTTGCCACGTTTCCGTCTACGTGTTGCCATGTTTGACCACTTAGATTCGTCAACTGCACCACTTAATTCGTCGATTCCTGCACTGAGTCGCGATTTTCGCCCTTAGTCTTCGTGCACGGGTTCCGAACTCGGATCCGAACCACAGAAGACATTGGGGGATTCATGGAAAAGCGCGTATCGGTTGCCCGGAAAGTCCTGGCATCAACCTCAGCCCTCGCTATTGCGACCATCGGAATAACGGTCGCGTCTCCGGTCGCGACCGCATCGACCACGCAGGGCCAGAGCGAACTAGATCAGGTTCTAGCCTCCAGGCCCTTCGAAGGTGCGCAGAGCCAATCATCGCCTCAAGCTCCGCCTGGTGCTCAAACGCAAAGGGTCGAATTCGGGGACGGGGGTTCGATGAGCATTGTCGAGGCCAGCGGCCAGCGACTGACCGTACAACCGGTGGCGACATCAGAGCGCAAATCTGTCAAGCAGTCGAAAGGCAATGTAAAGGCTTCGACCCTCAACGTGGATAAGCGTCACTCTTACGTTTTTGCTCAGCGCGGTGACGAATCTGGAGCCGGTTTCGTCGTAATCAATAGCGAAGCCGCTCCGCGCTCGTTCGCCTTTGATTTCACGTTTGATGGCCGCCCCGCGGACGTTGTCGTTGCAAGCGATGGCTCGGCGGTGGTCCTGGACGCCGTCGGGCAAGTCGTCAACTACATCGCCGCCCCTTGGGCACGCGACGCAAATGGAAAGCAAGTGCCGACCAAATATTCATCCTCGGGGAATAGGCTAATCCAGCACATCGAATTCGGAAAAAGACGGCATTTCCCGTGGTAGCCGATCCTCAATTCAGCTGGGTTGGGATCATCCCCGTTGTGGAATTCAACAAGGCAGAGACGGCCCTTTCAGGGACGGCTGGGGGAGTTCTCAGGGTGTGCTCAAAGCTATCCTTTGGGACTCCAGTTGGCCTAAGCGCTTGCGCAATTTCCGCGGTGCAGATCGCCGTACAGGCGGTAATCGCTCACTCAAGGGGTGAATGCATCAGGCTAGCACCCGCCCCGATTGGGGCGATGGCCTTCCGTTACACTGGCGGCTATTGCCGCTGATCTTTTGCCATCACAGTAAGGGATAAAAATGCTGTATTACATGGATGAGCTCATGACGGCAATGAATGCGACCCCGGGACGACGCCGATTCAACGTATTTGGCAGTGTGCTCATCATTTTGATAGGCGTGGTCGTCGTTAGTGTTGGCCTGCCAACTCTGGTCTTCTTGGCGATCTTTTGCGTAGACCTCGTCGTGTATCTGATTCTCGTCGTTCGATGGGCCCGAAAAGACGCTTTGGCGGCCTATCGCCAAACAGAGAGCGAACCTTAGCGTCTGCCTTTCGATGAATTCCTTTGAACCCGGAAGGCCTGACATTGATTTACTCATCAACGGTCCGAACCATCGCCACCATTCTTGTACTCGCGTGTATCGCCGGCAGTATCGTCGTGGGGCTGCTGCACGAACCGAGGACTCCACTGCTTGCGTGGATGTCCCTGACCGTTGGAGCGATCTCCCTATTAGCAGTGCTGGCAACAAAACGAAGTCCCAAGCGGGATGCGGTTCTGTTCATCATCAGTGGGATGGCTGGCGGGGTGTTCATTGGAGCCGCGAAGGTGGACTTCCCGGGAACGCTTCCGATATGGCTCTGGACGATAGGCGCCTTCTGTATCGGAACCGCGGCCCTCATCGTCGACGCGGAGTCTGCCCAAAGCAAATCCGTCGATCGTCTCTAGGCGCGGGCAATGGGAAGTCTCAGAGCGGCCTACAAATTCACGGGAGTGCGCATACTGGCGGTCACGGGATGGCCGATATCCATTCGGACACTCGTGGTGCTCGGAACAGCCAGCGGGGTTGCTTTCGTCTGTGCTGTTCTGGCCGGATCGCTATTTGTGATGCGGCTGCTGCATGAGGCGTTGTCCTTCGACGGCGCACACGCCTATGCGGGCGGCAACGCAACGATGGCAATCATCCTGTTGGCGCTCGCCGTCTGCCTCTATATCTCCGTCGGTGCGCTACTTCTCAAACAGCGAAGAAGTGAGATCGATGTTTCCGGCCGTCCAGTCCACCCTCCCGCAGCTCATCGATTCACCCAAAGGAAACGGCCTGAACTATTTTCGAGCGTTGACCGCGATGACGAACGCAAGTCGCTCCGGATTGGGGTCAAACGACTTCGACAAGGCGGCCGAGGGGCTCCGGACTCTGAAAGGCTGCGAAGAATTCCCGTCCTTGTATCGGATGGAAGCAGACAGGTCGTCACCTTGTAGCCTCTCGATTTCAGCCGCCATGATCGCGGTCCCGGGGGCCTACGACTTCGGGGAGAACAAATGACCTCGGTACTGCGTCTTGAGAACATCGCCAAGTCTTTTGCAGATGGGCGCGGGACGCGACAGTTGGTCCTTTCGGGAGTCAGCCTGAACGTCCAGCCAGGTGAAATCGTCTGGCTGCGAGGTGAGTCAGGAACTCACGGCGTTGGAAAATGTCCTCCTCGCCAGCAGCCAACCCATGACACTCGCAACGATTGCGGAACAGTTGGATCGCTTCGGTCTTGCGGCGGTCGCTGACCGGCAAGCGAAGAGGCTTTCCGGTGGGCAGCAGCAAAGAGTCGCGCTTTGCCGCGCACTGATCAACGAACCATCGCTGCTATTAGCGGACGAACCAAGTTCGGGTCTTGACGCGCCAAACACTGAAGCCATCCTGGACGCCATGCGAACGGGCGCCAACAGCGGGTGCGGTGTCCTCGTCGCTTCCCACGACCAAGTCTTCCAGCAGGTGGCCCACCGTCAGCTTCCTATGAAGGAGTTGCTCCTTGAACAGAAATAGAGTCTTTGCTGCGAGGTCAGTGCGGCTTTCTCTATCGAAATTGAGGCCACTCGCGGTATTCATTTTCGCCGACAGCATCGTCGAGGCCAGCATAAGTTCATACTCAAACAAGATCACCACTAACTCCGCCCTGAATTACGTTGAGGTGACATCAGTCGGTCCAGACTCAGCCCGCGAGATCACCGACGACTCGTTGTCCCGGTTCGACCAAATCGATCATGTGGTGGAGTCCTCCGGCTGGGCCCAAATTGACCTCGCCATAGACGATCCTGCGAATTGGCCATCTCAGAACAACCCCGGTGCATTCATGGGGACGCCATTTATCAGTGGCATTGCCCCAAAAGTACTGCTCGGAGACGTGCCCGGAGACGGCCCTGGGGAAGGCCAGATCCTGCTTCCCGACAAGGGACAGGGCCAGAAATACGCTCAGTTGCTCGGCGAAGAAATGAGGTTCGTGTACACAAAGGAAATCGGCCCCGGCAACGGGGAACCCGTTTCTATTTCTCTCCGTGTGTCAGGTATCTATGACAACTCGTCGCCCGGTACGGATGGCGCGCAGGCCGCGTACGTGTCCAGCAAGGTACTTAAGTCAACACTCGCCAACGCCCGGCCAAATGCCAAAGGGTTAACGTATCCCCGCGCATTTATTCGCGTTGACTCAGCAGACGAGGTGGTCAATGTGCAAAACCAAGTCCGAGCCCTCGGGTACTCAGTGAACAGCGTCGCGGGCCAAATCCGGTCCCTGTCAGGCCTCTTCGCTCTTCTTGCCCTCGTCAGCTGGGTGATCGGTGGCTTCCTGATCATCTTCTGCCTCGGGGTCGGAGTGTCGGTTGGTGGCAGTTGGATTAAGCAGAGGGCCCGCGAAGTGGGTCTCCTCAAGGCCATCGGCTGGTCGGGGGCCTCGATAGCGGGCGTTTACATGATCGAGTTGGCAGCAGTGGGTCTCATCATTGGCCTGGTTGGGGCGCTCCTTGGAACTCTTTGCTCCGTCATAGGAACGACGGTCTTCAGCGGACTGCAGCTCGACCTCTTACCGGTGGCTGCGTGGGCAATGCCGAACTGGCTGCTCGTGCTGGGAGCACTCTTCTGCGTGCCGTTGTTCTTATGCCTTGGAGCCGTTGGACACGTCGCAAGACTCGCCCGGCTCGACGCGGATTCCTCGATGAGGGACCTGTAGATCCCCTAGTGCCGGCTTGGCTAGAACTCAGCGGACGGAGTGAACTTCGAGTCCCTCTATACCTTCGAAATCTGCGGTGTTGAGCGTGTAGAGGGGGAGGTCATTGGCGATCGCGGTTGCCGCTATGAGGGCGTCGTAAGCTCGTGCTTTGGGTTTACGACCATTCCGGCGCAGCGATGCGGCAACCTGACCGAAGGCCCGAGCGCAGGCCGCATCGAAGGGGAGCGGATCGAAGTCTGCTTCCGCCTGCTGGAGGTGCGCCTGCCGCGCAGCCCGTTCCTTGTCTGTGGCGGCAACCAGAGGGCCGACGGAGAGTTCCGCGAGGGTTACGGCGCTGATGAGGCATTCATGAGGCAACACGGACTCGGCGAGGTCTCCGAGCCCGATGACAGTGGATGTGTCCAAGATTCCCCGCTCCGGGGTTCCCTGGGTCACAGCCCCGCGTCCAGGATCTCGTCCAGATCTGCTCGGAATGTTTCAACGTCCACGCGCGGCAGATGCCGGCGGCTGGCGATCAGCTGTTCTGTCCGGCGGCTGCGTCGGCGCACGGGCTGAAGCTCGGCCACCTCGTGGCCGTCGCGGGTAACGATCAACGTCTCGCCATGAGCGACCCGCTCAAGGACTTCGCCGCCATGGTTCCGTAGCTCGCGCACTGTCACAGTTCCCATGCACTAAGTGTATCACCGGTGATACAGGCGAGACTCAGCTCTCGTTCGCCGCAAAACGCGCAGGAGGTCCGGCTGCCGCTATAGAAGCCCCTCCCCAATCTCCCGCCCGATCCTCCGCAGCAGCTCCGCCGACAGCGCCGGATCCTTCGACGAGTCCTGGTCCGTGTAGTCCGCCAGCGCGTAGACACGCGAGAGCGACATCTCGGACCACCGTTCCCGAGGCAGCAACGAGCGGCCCGCGACGGCGATGATCGGCCGGGTGCCCGAGCGGCGTGCGACGGCGGCCGGCAGCTTTCCGGCCAAGGTCTGCTCGTCGATGCTGCCCTCGCCGGTTATGATTTTCGCCCGGATGAGGTTCTCCGGCCTATTAATGTCAGTGGTCCCTGGGAGGCTTGTCTTATGGAAGGCATTCAGGGAACGCAGCTGATCGGGATGGGCGCGCCAGTCGGCGACGCGGCTCCGGATGCTGTCCCGTGCTTCCAGGTGCGGGATTTGATCGAAGCCGTGAGATCGCTTCGGCCAGGCCCCGAGAGTACTGAACTGATAAACCAGTTGCGTGGTCTTGAGGATCTGAAGTCCGCGGCCGCCGCCGCGCAGGCGAGGATCGCGGTCGCGTTCGATGCCGCCCAGCGCAGCGCCGACGCTGCCGCCGGCGTTCCGGCCGACGAACAGGGACGCGGGGTCGCCGCGCAGGTGGCCCTTGCCCGGCGGGAGTCCCCGGCCCGCGGATCCCGGCTCCACGGACTCGCGAAGGCGCTTGTGAGCGAAATGCCGCGCACCCTCGCCGCCCTCGAGACCGGACAGCTGAGCGAATGGCGGGCGACCCTGCTCGTGAAGGAAACAGCCTGCCTGTCCGCAGAAGACCGGTGCGCCGTGGACGAGGAACTTGCCGCCGACACCGGAGTCTTCGACGGCGCCGGAGACAAGACCATCATCGCCGCGGCCAAGGCCGCGGCGTACCGGCGGGACCCCCGCTCCGTCACGCAGCGTGCGGCACGGGCCGCCGGGGAACGTCATGTGAGTCTGCGCCCGGCACCGGACACCATGACCTACCTGACCGCCCTGCTTCCCGTTGCCCAGGGCGTGGCCGTGAACGCGGCCCTGACCCGGCACGCCGACACCCTCCGCAACGCCGGGGACACCCGCAGCAGGGGGCAGCTCATGGCCGACACCCTCGTCGAACGCACCACCGGCACCCCCGCAGGGATTTCCGGGGTGGAAGTCCAGCTCGTCATGACCGACCGCACCCTGTTCCAAGGCGATGCCGACCCCGCACGCCTGCCCGGCTACGGCATCGTCCCCGCCGGCTGGGCAAGGACGCTGCTCGCCGCCGAGGGAACCGGCAGCCACAAGGAACCCGGCCAAGCTGCACGGGTCCAGTCCGGGCAGGACCAGGATCTCAACGTCTGGCTCCGGCGTCTCTTCACCGCCCCCGGGACCGGGGAGCTGGTCGCCGCCGATTCGAGGGCCCGGCTGTTCCCGGCAGGCATGCGGCGCTTCATCCAGGCCCGCGACGACACCTGCCGCACCCCGTACTGCGACGCACCGATCAGGCACATCGACCACATCATCCCCTGGCACGACGACGGACCCACCAGCCTGGCCAACGGTGCGGGCCTGTGCGAAGCGTGCAACCACACCAAAGAACTCCCCGGCTGGACCGCACAAACCGGAACCGCAAAACCAGGTACCGGGACACGGCATGTCCTCGACATCCGCACCCCCACCGGACACACCTACCGGTCCACAGCCCCACCCCCGCCAGGCACTCACCTGAACGGAGACCCGCCCATCATGGCGGCACACTATTTCGGGACCCTGTTTCGTCGGCGCCACAGACGCGAACTACGCCAACCAGCCTAGGCACTGCCAGTACCAGACCAGCCGTGTACTGGTAGTGCGTGCGATCAGAACACGGGACCTCCCGTCTCGCCCAGCGGGTACTCGCGCTGGAGCTGTGCAACTTTCGGGTCGTCCTCGTCCGCCCCGTAGTCCGAGTTCCGCGTGATGTCCTTTCCGTCGGGGAGCTTCATTGCGCGGAAGACCAAGGAGAGTACGGCAGCAACGATGAGGTTGATCGCGAACGCCACGACGGCGATGTAGACCTGTACGTTGGTGCCCGGGATGGCGGCGATGGAGCCGCCGAAGTTGGCCTTCGTCACGGGGTTGACCACGTTGTACGCCGCGACGGTGCCGTAGATGATCCCGGCCGCCCAGCCTGCGAAGAGCGCCCAGCGGTGGAACCAACGGGTGTACAGTCCTGCCACGATCGCGGGGAAGGTCTGCAGGATCCAGATGCCGCCGAGGAGCTGCATATTGATGGCGGCCGACTGGTCCATCGCGATCACGAAGATCAGCGCCCCGAACTTCACCACAAGGGAGGCGATCTTAGAGACCTTCGCTTCCTGCCGCGGGTCGGCGTCGGGCCGGATCAGGTCGCGGTAGATATTGCGGGTGAACAGGTTGGCGGCAGCGATCGACATGATGGCGGCGGGGACCAACGCGCCGATGGCGATAGCCGCCAAGGCGATCCCGGCAAACCATGCGGGGAAGTTGTCCAGGAACAACTGCGGAACCACCAGTTGCGGATTGACGGCACCGTTCAGGTCAATGGGCTTGGTGCCCGCAGAGATGGCCGCGTAGCCAAGAAGGGCAAGGAATCCCAGCATCAATGAGTACAGCGGAAGCACCGCGGCGTTCTTGCGGATGGTGTTCCTGCTCTTCGTCGCCAGGACCCCGGTGACCGAGTGCGGGTACATGAACAACGCCATGGCCGAGCCAAGGGCCAGCGTCCAGTACGCCGAATAGCTCGCGGCACCCGGGATGAAGACGCCGGCCGGCTTACCTGTCGCCGGGCTGATGGCGTCGAGTTTCGTCTGGGCCGCACCGAAGATGTTGTCCCAGCCCCCGAACTTGATCGGCAAGTAGATCACAGCGACGATGACCGCGAGGTAGATCAGGAGATCTTTCACGACGGCGATGAGCGCCGGCGCCCGAAGGCCCGAGGTATAGGTGTAGGCGGCCAGGACCACGAAGGCGATGATCAGCGGAAGGTCAGTCAGCAGCACATTCTGCGCGCTGCCGAGGCCCAACACCGTGAGAACGGCTTTGATGCCAACCAGTTGCAGCGCGATGTAGGGCATGGTGGCGACAATGCCAGTGAGGGCCACCGCAACCGTCAGTGCCCTGCTGCCATAGCGCCCGCCAACGAAGTCAGCCGGTGTGACGAACCCATGCCGGTGCGAGACCGACCACAAACGGCTCATCAACAGGAACACGATCGGGTAGAGCACGATCGTGTACGGCACCGCGAAGAAACCGCTCACGGCACCAGTGGCCCACATCGCCGCCGGCACCGCCACGAACGTGTAGGCCGTATAGAGGTCCCCGCCGAGCAGGAACCACGTCACCCAGGTACCGAAACCGCGTCCGCCGAGTCCCCACTCATCGAGACTATGCAGGCCGGTTTCCTTGCCCGCGCGCCAGCGTGCGGCGAAGAAGCCCAGGACAGCCACCAGGATAAAGAGGACGACGACGACCGTGAGCGCGACGCCGTTGACGGGCCGGTCCGCTGTGGTCGCCAGCGGGAGGGTGAGCCCTCTCATTGTTCCCGCTCCTCGGTGCGTGCGCCGCGCGCGGCCTCGCGGCGGCGACGGTCCTCCTTGCTAACCAGCCAGTAGGCGACGCCGACCATTCCCGCCGTGATCGGGACCCACAGCATTTGGTACCAGTAGAAGAACGGCATGCCAGCGAGCCGCGGCTGATCAATCGAATACACCGGGACTAGCAGCGGAACCAGAATGGCGATGGCCAGCAGGATTCCGGCCACAATATACGGACCGGGCCGTGCTGGCCCCCGGGTCGGCACATCGGGAGATGACATGGACGCCTCCTCATAGAGACGGCCCCCGGAGCGGGATGGGCTTCCCGGGACGTGCCGGTGGCCTGACGGACCATACATGCACCGGTCCACCAACAGAATAGAGTCTGGATTAATTCTTTGACAGGGGAAGTGGTCCCGTTTTTTGACGCGCGCTCAGCACTGGAACAGCGGAGGGCGGCCACCGATGCCGGTGACCGCCCTGCCAAATGGGATCTGGCTAGCCGTCAGGATCCTTCGCGGCCGGTTGGCTGCTGGAACCTGAGCCGGAACCGATCACGCTGTGCTGGGGTTCGGGCATCTTCGAGTCAGCACCGTTCACTGACTGCCAGATGGACTTGTTGAACAGCTGCTCATCAATCTTGTCTTCGGTGGCAGTGTCCTGGGTGGCTATCTGGGGGGCCATCGGAGCGTTTGCCCCGTTGACGGTGGTCATGTCGTAGCTGGGCTTGAGGGCGGTGTACGGCGTGTTGTCCGGCTTGGCCGTGAACGACGCGTTCATGGGAGTGGCGAAGGCGTCGAACTGGGTCAGCGGACCGATGCCGGCGATGAGGCCGATGGTGCGGACCATCGAAGCCGTGCTGTAGAAGGTTGAATCGACTTTCCCGGTCTGGGTATAGGGGCTGATGGCCAGTGCCAAGGTGCGGTGCGCATCCACGTGGTCCGGGCCGTTCTGAGCGTCATCCTCCGTGACGAAGATGGCGGTGTCCTTCCAAGCGGAAGAGTGGGACACAGTGTCCACCAGCTTGCCGAGCGCGTAGTCGTTATCCGCGACGTAGGCCTTCGGCGTGGGGGCGCCCACGCGGGTGGCTTGCGTGTGGTCATTCGGCAGGCGGACGAACTGGACCGTGGGAACGGTTCCGGATGTCACTTGGGACTGGAAGTCCTTGGCCCATTCTTCAATACGTGGGGTACCGCAGCCAGGCTTCAGCGGTGCGAACGAACCGGCTGAATCAGGGCAGCTCAGGTCGTAACCGTGGTAGTTGTGGTCGGTCTGCGCATCCAGGACTGGGTCCGCGGCGTTGAACGTGCCGGCGTTGTTGGAAACGTAGAAGCCGTAGTTGCGGAAACTGACCCCTGCCTTGGCGAGCCGCTGCCAGACGTACGTGTTGTCAGGCTGTTGGGCCGCGATTTCAGGGGCATTTCCTTCGCTGGGATACGGTGCCTTGCGGCCCGAGTAGTTGGCAGGCCACATCTGCTCTGCGTACGGGTTCGAGTTGGCAGAGGCCACCCAGTTCCAACCGTTGGCGCTGACTTCAGCATCGGCGTAGAAGTTGTCAATGGTGGTGAACTTCTTGGAGAGGGCCCGCATATTCGGCGCAGACTCGTCGCCGAAGAGATTCAGCGAAGGATCTCCATTGCCCTTGCCGAGGCTTCCAAGCACCTGGTCGTAAGTGCGGTTTTCCTTGACCACGTAGATCACGTGTTTGATGGGACTCTCTTGACCTGGTTGGCGCGGGATGATGTTGCCACCGGCGGTGTCCGGGCGGTTGTTGTTTTTGACCTGCTCGCTGGCCTTCTGCAACTGGCCGCCCTCAGGCACGCTGAAACTGCTCAGCGTGCCAGCGATCATCGATCCGCTGTACTGGTTTTCGGCGGCCGGTGCGGTTGACTCCGGGTTCGGGTGCCCAGGTCCGTTGTTAGGTCCGGCGCCCAGCCCCTTCGCGTTGGTGACATGCAATGTCCCGCCGATGAAGGCGAGCGAACTCGGGTACCAGCCGACAGGCACTACACCGGCCACTGCGTTCTGGGCAAGGTCGACGACGGCGACGTCGTTGTTCCCGGAGTTGCTCACGAAGAGGCGGTGCCCGGCTTCGTCCAGGGCCAGTCCGGTGGGATTGGTTCCTACCGGTGCGCCCTTTTCAGGTGCGACGCTGACACTCGAGCTTGTGCCGGCGGCCGTATCGACAACCGAGACGGTGTCGTCGTCGCCGTTGGCGACGTAAAGCGTACGGCCGTCCTTCGACAGGACGGACTTGTTGGGGTGGAGACCCACCGTGACGGTGCGGGAAACCTTCGGCTCGGCCCCTGTGATGTCCACCGCGGAGAGGTCCGAGGCGCCCTGGTTGGTGACGAACGCCGTCGTGCCATCCGGGGAAACCGTGACCGAAAGCGGTCGGTGACCGGCCGGCGTCGTCGAGACATTGCCAGTGGAGAGCTCGACGACGGACACGGCGTCAGCGAGCTGATCTGCAACAACCAGCCGCTTGCCGTCGGGCGTGATCGCCAATCCGGCCGGGAAGAGGTTGAGTGCCTTGCCCGCGGGCGTCGTGGTGGGAAGCTGGATGGGCGCACCTTCTGCCAGTTTGCCGCCGGAGTAGCTGTAGGTGCGGATCTTGGAGTTTGCTGCTGCGCTGGCGTAGAGCTTGGTGCCGTCAGGGCTCCACGCCAAACCCATGTAGAGGGATTCCGGGGACTTGTAAGAGATGGTCTGGTCTACCTCGTGGTCTGCGAGATCGACGAGTTGCAGTGACTGCGTACCTTGACCGTTGTTGGTGACCGCGAGCCTCTTGCCGTCGGGAGAAATGGCTGAGTTGAGCGGGAGGTCTCCGAGTGAGGTCTGCTGTCCGGTTGGCGTGACGCGCATGCCGATTGACGTGACTGCCGTTCCGTCCTCGTGGGGGCCGGCGAACGTGGAAACCGCCGCGAACGCGGCGCCGCCGACGAGCACACAAGACAATGTTCCGATGATGACCGGGATTGTTTTGAATTTCATGGTCCAAAGCTAGGAGCCGTGAAACACGTTGGCCCGACTCACAGGGAACCATCAGCTAAATCGTCAGTGAACTGATGAAGCGGGGGCCGGACAGTGTCGCTTCGCCAGGGGGGACGATCCAGTTTCATCGTCCAACCCCGCCGGGGTCTAGGCTCGGCCTCATGACAGCTGACAAATCGATGCCGCCGGATCCGATGCAGGACCCGCAGCGGAGGGGTCCGACGTCGCACTCCGGGTCCGGTGCCGAGGGCAGCTTCCGGAGTGAGTTGAAGCGCGGGGAGGACGTCATCGACCCGATGACTTTCGCCGGTTCGCTGCCCCAGGATCGCGGCATCGCCCCGCGTATTCGGATCAGCCCCAGCAAGTGGTTCAATCTGCTCTGGTTGATCCCGATCGGCTTCGTGCTGCTCATCGTCGCGGTGGCCGTCGCGAAAGGGATCCGGGGGTTGCCCCCCGTCGAGTCGTTCCTGAAGACCTATCCGGGAGCCTCAAAGCTGCCGTACGACGCCCCTGCGGGGTTTCCCGCCTGGCTGGGGTGGCAACACTTCCTCAACATGTTCTTCATGATCTTCATCATCCGTTCGGGTGCACAGATACTTACGGATCACCCGCGACTGTATTGGACGCGGCATTCGACGCCGGGACGGGATTGGTTCCGGGTACAGAAGCCAGTACCCGAAGATCCTTTGTGGACGGCTAAGAAGGATTCGATCAGCCTCCCTCAGCAGGTCGGCCTGCCGGGGCTTCGGCACTCGATCGGGCTTGCGCGCTGGTGGCACCTTGGGATAGACACGCTATGGCTGGTCAACGGAGTCGTCTTCTTCGTGCTGTTGTTCGCGACAGGCCAGTGGATGCGCGTGGTCCCGCTGAGCTGGGACGTCATCCCCAACTCGATCTCGGTTGTCATCCAATACCTCTCCTTGGAATGGCCCACCGAGAGCGGATGGACCAACTACAACAGCCTGCAACTGATCGCCTACTTCATCACGATCTTCATCGCCGCACCCCTGGCCCTCATCACCGGGCTAGGCATGTCCCCGGCACTCTCCACGCGTTTTCGGCGCATCAGCTCGGTCTTCAACATCCAGATGGCACGTTCCTTGCACTTCCTGGTGCTGTGCTGGTTCCTGTTGTTCATCGTCCTTCACGTGGCCCTGGTTCTCACTACCGGGGCGCTGGAAAACCTCAACCACATGTATGCGGGGCGCAACGACCAGTCCTGGACCGGGTTCTGGATTTTCGCTGCTTCGATGGTGGTCATCATCGTCGGTTGGGTCGCTGCTACTCCGCTCACAATTCGGCATCCGCGGCTCATCCAGAGGGCCGGTTACGCCCTGATTGGCCCGGCACAACGGCTGTTCGAGCACATCGACTCACGCCCGGGGCAGTACACGGAGAAGGACATCTCGCCGCGCCTCTGGCTGAACGGCCAGTATCCCGAATCCGACGAGTACAAGAATCTCTTTGACAACGATTTCCGGGATTACCGCTTGCGCATCAACGGGCTCGTGGGCAATCCGGTCGAGTTGAGCCTCGCCGAGCTGCGAGCAATGGATTACCACGAGCAGATTACGCAACACTTCTGCATCCAGGGCTGGTCGGGAGTAGCCAAATGGGGAGGGGTGTCGATGCAGGCCATCCTCGATTTGGTCAAGCCGGCACCCGAAGCAAAGTGGGTGGTGTTCTATTCCTTGGGTGAGGGACCGGATGAGGGCGACTACTACGATGCGCATCCGATCGAGCAGATGGGCTATCAGCTCACCATGCTCGCCTACGACATGAACGGTGCGCCGCTTTCGTACGGACACGGGGCGCCACTTCGGCTGCGCAACGAGGTGCAGCTCGGCTTCAAGATGGTCAAATGGATCAAGGGCATCGAATTCGTCGAGAACTTTTCCGACGTGGGCGGCGGCTTCGGCGGCTACAACGAAGACCATGAGTTCTTCGGATACCGGCAGTCGATCTAGAAGGCCTGTGAGGGTGGGCGCGGCAATCAGCCCGCCAGCTCTCTGCGCCGGAATCGCAACTCCCGCAGGGCACCTCCGAGCGGTGACCCGGTGAACGGTAGGTCCTCCAGCTTGATCTTTCCAGAAGCTGACAGGGCCAATGCATTGGCGGCGGCGGCAGCGCGTTGTGGCAAGCCGAGGTTCGACGCGAAATCGGCCCAGTGCTTCGCCTTGAGGTTTTTGGTTTTCCCGGACACCGGCAGCGCGAGCGAGTCGTCTCCGTACAGCAAGGTGCACGGAATGTCGTAGATCGGGGCCATGGCGAATCCTCCGTGCCGCCCCCCAAGGATCGAGAGATTCTTGGCATGGAGGTCACCGTTCCCGGTCAGCCAGGCAAAGACGAACTGCAGGTATAGATTGCGGCTTGCCACGAGTGGGGCTTTGCACCGCCCGGCAAGCGCAGCAGCGACGTCCTCGGACGTGACGGAATACTTGGAAGCCGGTGGCAGACGCATGACCTGCGCTCCGTCTTCCATGGGCAGGCGCACCCAGGAGCGGTGGTCCTTGTCCTGGACGCGGTCGAAGCGTTCCACCAGCAACCCAGGCAACCCGTGCATGTCCGTGATGATATGGCTCTTGGCTACAGGGATCTTGAGGCCTTTGGCGGCGGAGAGGTGCACCGCTTCGTTGGCCAGCAAGTGTGCGTGGTTGGGCGGGTCGAGTTTGAGTAGATATCGTTGCCCCCTGAGAGACAGCGGTGTGGTGAGCATAGAGGCACTTGCCTTGTCCTGTACGCCGGGGATGGCATGGCGGTCCACTGCGTTGGCGAGGGCGGCAAAGTCCAGTTCCTCGGGCCTGGATGTGTCGGCAAGGGGTGCGGGTTCGACGGGAATATCCCCGGTAGGGACCACTTGAACGTCTCCCGGGGCATCGGCTCCGACTGCGAGCAGGAGTGTGAGTTCGTCGTCGAGGCTGGTTTTGGTGGCGTCCCTGAGCACGCTCAGCCGGTGCCCCTCCGGCAGCAGGCCCGCGAAGAACGGCGGAAGAGCGCCAGCAGGAGTCTCGACGGGAAGGTCTGTCAGGGGCAATGAACTGGCAACCGCGGGCAGACCGGAGGTCAGGTACTCCGCCACGTAGGAAAAACTGACCACGCCGTGACCAGTGCGGGCGAGGTGGCCCGCCAAGACGCCGCCTTTGTGAACGTCCGCTGCACGAACGAACTTCAACTCCCCGAAATCGTCGACCATCAGGCCGCTGCCATGTGCAGGCCGACGGCGTTGGCTACAGCCACGACGGCGCCCAGTGAAGGATTTCCGGTGGCCGTCTCAATCGCGCGCACGGTCCTTTCGGAAGTCCCGGCAAGGTCGGCAAGGTCCGCCTGCGTGATTCCGGCCTCTTTGCGTGCCTTCCGTATGGTGGCCGCGATCGCCGCTAGGTCTTCCACAAGTCTCCGATGATCCGGCATGATGTTGCCGATTTGGCGGTTTTCTAGATCCATTCTGAACCATTTTTCCAAAATCGGCAAGATGCTGCCGAAAGTGTTGATTTTGGTTGCTATGAGGCCGCAAAAACATCATTTCGGCAAGATCCTGCCGATTCCAACTCTCGCGGCTCGAGCGTGCCAGCTACGTCCCCGCCAGCCATTCCGGCTCGAAGTCCGGATGGTCAGAGTAGGGCAGCGCGAGGGCATTCAAAGATTTCGTGGTCCATTCGATCGATTCCGGGATCCACTGCGGGGTATCCCCAAGCGTGCCGCGAACCATCGTGGCCAAGGCCGTCTGCCGTGCGGATTCTACGATCCTGAGCAGCCTTCTCTTTGATTCGCATTCCAGGAGGAGGCGCCGCTCGTACCATTTGCCCGCCTCGGAGACGGAGCGATCGCCGAGGAGTCTCCGCGCCGCAGCCTCGTCCTCGTCCAGGCGGTCCGAGAGGAAATCGACGATATCCACAAATTGAGCGTACGCGTCCCTTGCGGCCGCGGAAATGCCTGCATTCGCTAGGCGGGGTCTGCTTGCTTTTCGCGTTGGAGCTCGACGGCGCGAGCGGCAGCGGGGGACGACGCGACGGCAGCGGCCCGGGCTGAAACCGGGACGGCAGCGGCGGCTCGGGCGGCAACAGGGATGTTGACGTGGGGAATCGCGGCAATGTGCGGGAGGGCGTTGAAGTGGCTCCGGGACATGCTGCCGAACTCGTACGCGGTCTCGGCATGCTCGGACAAGTCCACTCCGGCGAGCTCCGCCTCGTGGCTGACCCGGAATCCGACGGTCTTGTGGATCACAAGGGCAATGATTGCTGTCATGATTCCAGACACTGCAAGGGTGACAAGAATGGCGACGATCTGCGCCACGAGCTGCTGGAGCCCGCCGCCGTAGAACAATCCCCCACCCTTGCCGTTGACGGGCAGCGCGATGAATCCGAGTGCGAGCGTGCCGACAAGCCCGCCACCAAGGTGGACACCCACGACGTCGAGGGAGTCATCGAAGCCGAACTTGTGTTTCAGGTCGACAAACACGGCGCAGGCGGCGCCGGCCACCAGCCCCAGGCCGAGGGCGGCGGCGGGAGCCACGTTGGCACAGGCGGGGGTAATAGCGACGAGGCCGGCGACGACGCCGGATGCGGCGCCCAGGGACGTGGGGTGGCCGTGCCGGATCTTTTCGGTGACCAACCAGCTGAGCATTGCCCCGGCCGGGGCTACGAGGGTATTGACCCAGATCAAGCCGGCTTGCGCCGACGTCGTGGCCGCGCCGGCATTGAAACCGAACCAACCGAACCACAGGAGGCCGGCGCCAAGCATGATGAAAGGGAGGTTGTGCGGGCGGTGGTTCGGGTCTTTTCCAAAGCCGTGGCGCTTGCCAAGGATCAATGCCAGGACAAACGCGGCAGCGCCGGAGCTGATTTCCACCACTGTGCCGCCGGCGAAATCAATCACCTGACCGAAGACCGAACTGATGGCCCCATCGGGGCTTAGGAGGCCGCCGCCCCAGACCATGAAAGCCAAGGGGCAGTACACCAGGGTGATCCAGATGGGGACGAAGATGACCCAGGATGAGAATTTGGCGCGATCGGCGATGGCGCCGCTGATCAGGGCCACGGTGACGATGGCGAAGGTGGCGCTGAAGCCGAGCTTGATGAGATCGGTGGAACCGACCAGGTCCGTCGAGCCGAAGCTGGTGAACGGATTGCCGAAAATCCCCAGGACACTCTTGCCGCTGATCATCGAGTAGCCCCACAGGATCCACACGGCGCCTACGATGCCCGCGGAGATGAAGCTCATCATGATCATGTTGAGGGAGGCCTTGGCCCGCGTCATGCCACCGTAGAAGAGGCCGAGTGCCGGAGTCATGAGCAGTGCAAGTGCCGCCGACACCATGACCCAAACGTTTTCCGCAGTGATATTCACGTGCGTTTCCCTTCTAATCGGAATGCCGTAGGAGGACCGCCGCAGCTTGGTCCCGTTCTTCCCCTGCCCAATGTTTCCGGTTCCGTGTTTCAGGCAGTGCGAGGAAAAATTGCGGGGACGTTACATAACCGGGCTTGACGTGAAGAACGCATGACGGGCGTGTTTCGGGAATGTTAACGCCACCCCGGCGCAGACGAGTGGCCGCCCGGGACAGGCGCCAAATATCCCAGTGATTCCGCGGATTCCTGGGCCAATCGAGGTGAAATTCTTCCATTCCGCCCGAAATCCGGACATTTCTTCCACGTGAACGGCGGCTCACCTCCCCTGGATGCCATGTTTCAGCCGAATGCTGGCGCGTCACGGGCGCCGGGCGCACACTTAGCCTGTGAAGCCGTTTCTCCTGCTCGCATCTCGCGCCGAAGACGCCGCCGCCGAGGAAGAGTACCAGGCGTATCTTCGTTTTGGAGGGCTCGTTCCCGAGGAGCTACAACGCATCCGAATGGAGGCGGCGCCCCTGCCACCGCTTGAGCTCTCCGACTATTCCGGCGTGATTGTGGGTGGCAGCCCCTTCACTTCGAGCGACCCGCCGGAACACAAGAGCCCGGTCCAGAAACGGGTCGAGAAGGAACTCGCGCAACTGCTGGACACGATTGTTGCAACCGACTTTCCCTTTCTGGGGGCCTGCTATGGGGTCGGAACCCTCGGGCTTCACCAAGGGGCTGTGATCGACCGTACCTACGGCGAAGGACTCGGCGGGGTAACCATCAAACTCACAGCGGAGGGCCTCCAAGACCCGCTCCTCGAAGGCATGTCCGAGCGCTTTGTCGCCTTTACCGGCCATAAGGAAGCCTGCACGGTACTGCCAGGACACGCGGTGCTGCTTGCCAGCTCGGCAGCCTGCCCGGTACAGATGTTCCGCATCAAAACGAACCTTTACGCCACCCAATTCCATCCGGAGCTCGACTCCGAGGGGCTCGTCACGCGGATCGACACCTATCGCCACGCCGGATACTTCCCGCCCGAGGCTGCTGAACAGCTGATGGCAGACGCCCGGAAGATCACGGCGACCGAACCCATGAAGATCCTCGGCAACTTTGTCCGCCGATACGCGATTCCTCAATAACGTCGGAGGAATGAAGCACAATGGGCCCATGACTTTTGCAAATGTGGGAAGCCTCGGCACGAAACCCGGCCAGCGCGACGCTGTCGTCTCTATCCTGCTCAGACCGAAACCGGAGCTCCGGGGCGCGGGCTGCCTGCTCTACGAGGTGGGCGTCAACGAAGAATCGCCGGACACGGTCTTTGTCTGCGAACTATGGGAATCGGCGGAAGCGCACCAAGGATCGCTGCAGCTGGACAGCGTCCGGGCCGCCATCGCCGAGGCAATGCCAATGCTGTCCGGAGAGTTGGGCGGGACCCGGTTCACAGTATTGGGCTCACCGATCCGCGACGCCTGATATTCACTCAGGCGACACGTGGCTGATGGACAGTATTTTCATAGCTCATACATAGCTGCAGTAGCTACGGTTGGTTCATTATGGAAGAGCGAGAGCCCCGTCGTCCCGGCCAAGGGTCCAGACGAAAGAGAAGTCGGTGGAACAGCTGGAGTCCCCGCCGACGTCGATCGGCCTTGCTCACAGCATTTGCGGCCATTCTTGCCCTGACCCTGACCGCCACGGTCTACTCTGCCGCGCACGCCCGCTCATCTGTCTCACATAAGGTATCGGCGATGGCGAGGGCCACGCCGTCGGCAGCTGTTCCAGCCGCAACCCCGTCGACGGCGGCCACGACGACGTCGACTGCCGCACCGTCGTCGACGACGGCCGAGGCGCCGACTGCCGCTCCAGCAGTCGCAGCTCCCGCAGTCGCAGCTCCCGCAGCCGCTGCGCCCGCAGTCGCAGCTCCCGCAGCCGCTGCGCCGGCTACCGGCGTGACCCCCGCCTTGGACGCCGAGATCAACGGCATCATCGACGCGAACAGCCAGTACCAGGTCGGCGTCACCCTGATCGACTTGTCCAATGGCTCAAGCCATCAGTACGGGGTCCAGGCGCCATTCGAGGCAGCAAGCACCGCCAAGGTCCTGGCTGCCGCCGCGTACTATCACCTCGTCGAAACGGGCGCCGTGTCCCTTGACGACCCCTTGGGCGACTACACGGCCGGATTCCAGATCAAGGAGATGATCCAGGACAGCGACAACGAATCCTGGTCCTTGATCATGGACGCTGTCGGCTATTCGGAACTGCAGGCCTATGCCGGGTCAATCGGCGTCAGCTATGACCCCATGGAAAACACGCTGACTCCAAGCGAAATGGCCAGCATCATGGCCGGCCTTTACGGCGGGAAGCTGCTGAACCAGCAGCACACAGCGCAGTTGTTGTCCTACATGCAGAACACCAACTATGAATCCCTCATCCCCGCCGCAGTGCCGGCCGGAATCACTGTTTTCCACAAGTACGGACTGCTCGACGACGAACTCCACGACGCCAGCATCCTCACCAACGGGACCGACTCCTACGCGTTCGTGGTCTACACCAAGGGTCAGGACGAGAGTGATATCCCCGCCCGCACCGACATCTTCCACCAGCTCACCCAGGCTGTGGCGAACGGCCTGTTCTAAAAGGACATTGGCCTATCTTGAGCATCACGACGCCGGCCGCGCAGTCAGACTGACTGCGCGGCCGGCGTCCTTGTTCCCTTTTGGGCGCTGAGCGCCTGTCGCGATGCTATCTATTTACCTCCCTTCTGCATGGGGTCGGGCCAATTTCCTATCAATCGGTTCTGGTCCTGCATGGTCTTCTCCTGACTAAAGTGTGTCCTGCGCGGTGTGGCGCAGTTGGTCGTGCCTGCCAGATGGGCAGGGGCGGCCTGATCAGTCGGGAGAGGAACCAGGATCGAATGCGGGATCGTCTGAGGGGGATTGCCCGCGATCGGGGATGGGTCCATGGCGGGGTGGCGGTGCCAGGGCGCGTTGTTCCGGCAGATCTGCCGCGCCAAGGGCGGAACCGCCCTCTGGACTCGACGTCGATCCTGCCCCAGGTGGCGAGACCGACGCAGGAACCGGCGTGTCAGGCGGCGGCCCGCCGGGGACCGGGGACACATCCGTTGTCGCGAACACTGCGGGGGGCATGAAGACAGCGCCGTCCGGCATGAATGCGGTGTTCCTTGTGAATCCGGGGTCGCTTGTGGCCGCTCCCTTGCCGGGCTGGACCGCAGATGTGAGAGGGCTGGTGCGGACAAGAGTGGTGGCCTCGGTGACAGCCGGAACGCTTGGTCCTTGAGGCGGCAGTGTCCCGGGCGACGGTGCCGGCGGCAATGCCGGCACGGAAGGCGGCTCGGGCAAGGCCGGGAGTTCCTTGATTGTGTTCTCGACCGCGGGCGGCACCGCGTCGACTGCTCCAACGACTGGCGTCAACACCTGCTCCCTTAGCTGGTTGACTACGGTCTCAGGAACTGTGGCCAGCTGGCTCGGGCTTGGAACCACGGACGCTACGTGGTCGACGAGCGATCCAACGGGACCGGTGAGGGGAACCGGGGGCACGGAAACCGACGGTGACGGGACAGCCGGAATCGTCGGCAGAAGGTCTGTGGCCCGCGAAGGACCGGCCAGCCACAGCAACCACGCCAATGCGCCGAATACGGCGAGAAGAACAGGGCGAACCCAAAAAATGCCACGGCACCCCAGATACCCAGCCAAACACTCCACCTCCCCAGTGCGGTGTTTGGATATTAAGGTACGCCGGTCCGGGGCGGCAGTCCATATGGCGGAGTGACATCATGTGACTTGGTGGCAGTCTTCATTAATCGGAGGAACACGTGGAAACCGTCAATCAGCTCCTTGACTCGATCAAGGACGTGGGCCGCGATGCGGTGCGCGGAGGATACTCAAGGGCCGTCTACTCGACGCCCGAGCTCGACCTCAGGCACTGGTTCATCGAACAAGCCCAACAGCGCGGCCTTGGCGTCGAGACCGACCGCAACGGCATTATCTGGGCCTGGTGGGGAAAGCCCCAGGACGGTGCGCTTGTCACCGGCAGCCACCTCGACTCCGTCCCGGGCGGGGGTGCCTTTGACGGGCCGCTCGGAGTCGCGTCCGCACTCGCCGCCGTCGACGTCCTTGCCTCTCGAGGCGTCAAGCCGGGGCGTTCCCTGGCCATCACCGTCTTCCCGGAAGAAGAAGGATCCCGCTTTGGCGTAGCCTGCCTGGGCTCGCGGCTATTGACGGGTGCCATCGACGTCGACAAGGCGCTGAACCTGCGCGACGTTGACGGCAACACTTTCGCCGACGTCGCCCGGAGCAACGGTCTTGATCCCCGGCACGTCGGTCCCGATCCAGAAGCCATGGCGCGAATTGGCGACTTCGTTGAACTGCATGTGGAACAGGGAAAGGGGCTGGGCCAGGGCGGGCCGGCCATCGCCGTCGGAAGCTCCATCCTGGGCCACGGCCGCTGGAAGCTGAGCGTCAGCGGCCAAGGCAACCACGCCGGAACCACTCTCATGGCCGACCGTGCCGATCCCATGGTCGCGGCGGCGCAGATCGTCGTTGCCGTCCGCGACACCGCGGCGAGGCAGCCGGATGCGCGGGCCACCGTGGGGCGCTTGACCCCGGTTCCCGGCGGCACCAACGTGATTGCCTCCCGCGTCGATCTATGGCTCGACGCCCGGCATCCCGACGACGCCGTGACGGCACAACTGATCGAATCGATCTACCGCGCGGCGCAGGAAATCGCGGCGGGCGAGGGATGCACCGTCACCCTCACCGAGGAGTCCTACAGCGACACCGTGCATTTCGATCCCGGGCTGAGCCGACGCATCGGCGAGCTCCTGCCGGACGCGCCGGTGCTGGCAACCGGCGCTGGGCACGACGCCGGAGTCTTGGCTGGACATGTCCCCTCGGCGATGCTTTTTGTCCGCAACCCGAGCGGAATCTCGCATTCCCCGGAAGAGTACGTGGCCGACGAGGATGCCTTAGCCGGCGCGATCGCCCTCGCTGACGTTCTGGAGGGACTCCTGTGAGCGGCCTCTGGTGCGAGGCGGCGCTTGTAAACGCCGACGGCGGTTCTGTCCCGGGCGGCGCGGTTGTCGCCACCGGCGTTCGGCTGGAAGTGCACGAGGGGCGCATCTCCCGGATCGCTACCGGCGTCGAGCCCGAAACGGATGACCGGATATTGAATGGGGTCGTCTTCCCCGCGGCGGCCAACGCCCATTCGCACGCTTTTCACCGGATCCTGCGCGGACGGACGCATGACGGGCGCGGTGACTTCTGGGTCTGGCGGGAGCAGATGTACCGGAGCGCGGCGGAACTTACCCCGGAGAAATACGAGAAGCTCGCCACGGCGGTCTTCACAGAAATGGTGGTCGCGGGTTTTAGCAGCGTGGCCGAGTTCCACTACGTCCACCACCAGCCGGAAGGAACGCCGTACCCGGAGCCGCATGCGATGGAACTGGCGGTGGCCAGGGCTGCCATGGCGGCTGGGATCCGCCTGACATTGCTGGACACCCTGTACCTCGCGGGAGGGATCGGGAGTCCGCTCAGCCCGGAACAGGCTCGGTTTGGCGACGCCGATGCCCAAGCCTGGTTGGACCGGCTCGCGTCACTGCGGGCCGAGGTGGCACGGAGCTTTCCGCCTGAAATGGTCGGCGTGGGGGCCGCACTGCATTCCGTCCGCGGAGTGCCCGAGGAGGCGCTCAAGACCGTCGCCCGGCGGTTGCCCACCGATATCCCGCTCCACATCCACCTCAGTGAACAACCAGCCGAGAACGAGGCGTGCCTGCAGGCCTATGGCGTCACCCCTGCCGGATTGCTTGCCCGGCACGGCCTGCTATCCGGGCGGCTTTCCGCCGTGCACGCGACCCACCTAACGTTGGAGGACATCCAGCTCCTCGGGGATGCGGGGGCAACGGTTGTGATGTGCCCCAGTACTGAGGCCGATCTCGCCGACGGGATCGGACCGGCACGCGCCCTGTCCGACGCCGGGGCGACCATCGCGCTGGGCACGGACCAACACGCCGTGATCGATCCCTGGGTTGAGATGCGCACCTTGGAACACGGAGAACGCCTCGGCTCCGGCCAACGGGGCAGGTTTTCACCCCAGGAACTGCTGCACGCGGCCACCATCGGCGCAACCGCATCCATGGCTACGCCCATTGTGTCTGCACTTGAGGTAGGTGCGGTGTGCGACCTCATGGCCGTGGCTCCGGACTCGGTGCGGACAGCCGGTTCCATGCCGCAGCAGTTCGCGTTCAGCGCGACGGCGGGCGACGTCACCGCCGTCGTGATCGCTGGCGAACTGGCGGCCTCAAACGGCGTCCATGTTCGGCTGGGTTCTCCGGGCGTGCTGCTCACCGAAGCGCTGAAGGAATTCTCCTAGGGCGCTTTCCTAGGGTGATATAACCGGGACTCCTTGGTTTAACTCGCTCACCCAAGACGCTCGCTCACTTATGTGGTTGTTTTCCGGATCCCTCGCTCACATCTAGTGAGCGAGGGATCCGGGAATTGGCCCTATATGTGAGCGGGCGTCGGCCGAAACGGCGGCACAAATGAGCGGGCGTCCGCCGGAACGGCCATTTATGTGAGCGGGCGTCGGGGGAGGGCTACTTCAACCCCGAACGGACGAAGGCATCCACGACGTATCGCTGCAGGAAGATGTAGATCAGGAAGATCGGCAGACATGCGAGCGAGGACGCTGCCATGATGGCGCCCCAGTTGTTGCCTTCGGCGCCCAGGAAGCCGCGGATACCGACTTGGATGAGGGCATCGGACTTCTGCATGATCAGTGAAGGCCACAAGTACTCGTTCCAGGCGCTGATGAACAGCATGATCCCAAGGGCCGCCAGCGCTGGCCGCAGGTTCGGAACCACAACTTCCCACAGGGTCCTCCATGACGACCGTCCATCCATCTGGCTCGCATCCAGGAGGTCCTTCGGGAAGGCCTCGAGGTGCTGGCGCAGCATCATCACCGCGAAGGCCGAACACAGTTGCGGGATGACGACGCCGGTGATGGTGTTGAGGAGGCCCATCTGCGAAACCAGCAGGTAATTGGGAATCATCGTGACCTGGAAAGGCACCAGCCAGGACCCCACGAACAACAGGTACAGGGCTTTCTTTCCGACAAAATCCCAACGCGCGAACCCGTACGAAGCCAGGATGGCCACGAGCAGTTGAGACACCGCCAACGTCAGTGCCATGCCGAAGGTATTCGCCAACATCCCCGCGATGGGAATGGTCTTCAGGACGTACTGGAAATTCTCCAGGCTCAGCGGTCCCGGCAACGGGTCGGTGGACAGGGCGTCCGACGGCGGTCGGAAGGCCGTGACGAACATCCAGTAAATGGGGAAGATCGAGACGATTGCCAAGGCGATCAGGAGAACGTGGCTGGGTACTAACCGCAAAGACCCAAGCCGCAACGAAGCAGACCGCCCGGCGGCAGGCGCCGTCGTCGGCCCCGAATTCGTCGGCCCCGAAGGCAGAGCATCCAAGGAACCAGGCTGGGCCGGCGGAGCGATGGTGATGAAGGCCATGGTGGTTCTTTCTAGTTGTCGTAGAAGCTGAGTCGCTCCGAGAGTTCCACGAAGACCAGGGCAATCAGCCCGAATCCGAGGAAGAAGAGCGTGCCCGCCGCGGAGGAGAGGCCGGCGTCGAAGTTCCTGAAGCCGAACTGGTACAGCAGGTAGTAGATGTTGGTGGACGAATTTCCCGGTCCGCCCTGCGTCACAAGATCGATGATGGGATATGTCCACTGCGCGGACAGCAGGATGGTCATGAGCGAGAGGAACACCAGGCTTGGCGAAAGCAGCGGGATAATGATCCGCCACGTGATCTGCCTGCCGCTCGCGCCGTCGATCGATGCGGCGGCAGCGTAATCCGGGCTGATGCCCGCCAGTCCGGCCGAAACCACCAGCACGCCGAAGCCGAGCATCTGCCAGCCGACAATCACGATCACCGCGATCATCGAACTGTCGGGATCGCGGAACACGTTGCCCATCGGCGCGCCCAGGGCGGCGGCGATCGCGGGAATCGTTCCGCCTTCAGGCGCGAACAGCCACCGCCAGATCGCGCTGCTGGCAACGGGAGTGATGAGGAACGGCACGAAGATAAGGGCCTGGTACGCGGTGCGGGCCCTGCCCTGGACCTTGCGCGAAAGCAGCGCGAACACGAGCGGCAGCGCAACGGAAATGCCCAGAAACGCCAGGATGTACAAGCCCGTGTTGATCAGGGCTTGGTGCAGCTCAGGCAGGCTCAGGACCTTCGCGTACTTCTGCACGTCCACGTACTGCTTGGGCTTCGTGGGGATCAGGTTCCAGTCGTTGAAGGACAGGTTTACGGTCTGTCCCAGAGGCCAGTAGGTCCAGACGAGAAGCAGGACCACGGCGGGCAGGATGTAGAGGTAGGGGCTCAGGGCGCGGCGCTTGGGGCGCCGGTTGGCCGGGAGCCCCGCCGGGCCGGCAGGGGCAATGCCCGTTGCCGGCCCGGCGGTCTCGATGAACATTCGTTCGGCTTCCTTCCGGTGCTGTGGCTGGTTAGCGAACGCTTTCGGCGAGCTCGCCGTCGGCCGCTTCGGCAGCGATGGAGGGCTCGACGTCGGACTCCTCGCCGGGAGCGGTCATCGCGGCGGTCGCCTCTTCGAGCGTCATCCTCTCGAAGGCGGCCATCTGCTCGGCCGTGACGGAGTACACCGTGGAGAACTCGCCGATCGGCACAACGGAGCTGAGCATCTTGTCCTTGTAAAGGTGGATCAGGTTGAACGCCTGCGCGCCGTTCTGTCCGCGCATGGACTTCGGCGCGACGTTGAGGTCCTGCGTGTAGCACGTGGCCGAAGCAACCGTCACGGGAGCGCCGCCGAAAGTGCTGAACGTGGAGTAGTGCAGGTGGCCGGCCAGGATGCCGCGGACGTCGGTGCCTTCGATGACCTTCTCGAAGCGGCTCTGTTCACGGAGTTCGAACATGGCCATCATCTCCAGTGGGCTGGGAACCGGGGGGTGGTGCAGGGCGATGAGGGTGCCGTGCGGGGCCGGGGTGGCCAGGACATCGGACAACCAAGCGAGCTGCTCGTCGGAGATTTCCCCGTGGTGCTTGCCCGGAACGGTCGAGTCCAAGGCGATGATGCGCAGGCCGTTGACATCGTGGACCATGTCCACGGGTTCCTCGCCGGCGTCGGAGTCAAGGAGGCCTGAGCGGAACGCGGTGCGCGCGTCGTGGTTGCCCATGACCCAGATGATCTTGGCGCCGAGCTCCTCGGCCACGGGCTCCACGATGTTACGGAGGCGGACGTAGGCGTCCGGGCGGCCGGTGTCGGCGAGGTCGCCGGTGAACACCAGCGCTTCGGGCTTGACCTGGGCCTTGACGAAGTCGCGGAACAGCTGGCGGAGGTTTTCGTCGCTGTCCACGCTGCCGTGCAGGAGGTCGTTGTCGGCCACGAAATGGGTGTCGCTGATGTGCAGGATGAAGTGCTCGGGGGCGGGGTGCTGGAGTTCGGTGTTCACGGTTTTGTCTCCTTGTAGGTGAGTGGTTCTTAGCGGGTGGAGCTGATGGTCAGGACGTCCCTGAGCCGTTCGAGGTCGACGTCGCCGAAATCGTGGGCCTGGAGCAGGCCGGTGGCGCCGCCGTACATTTCGTCTACGAGATCCAGCGTGGTTTCCAAGACGGTGGCGGGGCTCGCGGAGATGATTTCCCGGAGTTCCTCGCCGATGCCCGCAAGGCCCGGGTGGCTGGAGGCGGCAGCCATCATGGCGTCGCTCCATTCACCGCGCAGGTTTTCCTCGCTGGCTGTGTAGTCGAGGATCACCTGCTCGCGGTCCACCCCCGCGGCCAGGAGGGCGAGGGCAATCACGACGCCAGTGCGGTCCTTGCCCGCGGTGCAGTGCACCAGGACAGGATCTGTTCCGGAGTCGGCAATGAGGCGAATAGCGTCGGCAAGGCGCTGGGCGTGGCTCTCGATCATGAGCCGGTAGATGTGCGCCAGGGTGGTGATCTCAGCGGTACCGGGGACGTTGCCCTCTTCGAAAATCGGGTTGTGCCTCGTGTCGACCGCGAGTCCTTCAAGGTTGCTGGGTGACTTGGCCAGCTCGGTGCGGTCACGCAGGTCGATGACCAGACGGATGCCGAGCTCGGAGAATTGCCGGCGTCCGGCGTCGGTCAGTCCGTGCAATGCGTCCGAGCGGTACAGCTTTCCTTGGCGGATGGTCCGCACGACGGCGGCATCGCCCGGCGTGGCAGCGGGAGCATCGGCGGCGGGATAGCCCGCCGTGCTCCGGAAATTGTAGGTGCCCTCCACGGGGTAGGGGCGGTTGCGGGTTCCGAAGACTGCGTCCTCGGCAGTGGTTGTCACAGCTGATGTCCTTCCGGATGGGCCGGAGAAGATGGGTCCGGGAAAATGGGGCAGAGAAGTTAGGGGATCAGGTCCTGGGCGCGCTTCTGGGCGTCGGCCATGGTGGTTTTTGCGTCTTTGCCGTAGTAGACGACGTTCTCGACGGCTTTGCCGAGGATGTCGTCGATCTGCACGTAGCTGTTTCCCGGGTAGGAAACCCACGGCTGGAGACGGTCAAGCTGGGCGAGGTTCGGGGCCAGGAGCGGGTTCTTCTGGGCCCAGTCGTAAAGGGAACCACCCGGAGCGGTCAGCGAGGTGCGCAGGGGCAGGTAGCCGATCTTGGTGGAGATCTGCTCGTAGGCGTGGTCGCTGGTCATGAACTTGATCAGTTCCCATCCGGCGCGCTGCTTCGCGGGATCCTGCGAGAGGACGAACAGGGCCGAGCCAGAGTTGGTGGGCACGGCAGGCTTGCTGCCGAAGGAGGGCATGCCGGCGGCCTTGAGCTCCCATCCGCCCTTCGTGGCTGCCGACATGAATGAGCCTTGGAGTGCTGAAGTAGTGAGGATGAAAGCGGTGTCGCCCTTCGGGAGGCCTTCGTATTGCGCGTTGCTGTCTGCGTTGCGCAGCACGCCGTCCTTCGTCAGCTGTGCGAGCTTCGTGACGGTGTCAACGGCCGCGTCCGAGCCGAATCCGATCGTCTTGCGGTCATCGGAGAGGATCTGGGCCCCGTTCGACTTGAAGACGCCCTGCATGCACCAGTTGCCCCCGATGCTTGCGCACGAAATGTCCAGGGATGGCTTTCCGGTCTTCGCGGAAACGGCCTTTGCGGCTGCCTCCACCTTGTCCCAGGTGGAGAGGTCCGGGTTGGTGATTCCGGCGTCGGCGAGCTTGGTGGCGTTGTAGAAGAGGACAGGGGTGGAGAAGACGTAAGGAATGCCGTAGGTCTTGCCGTTCCAATCGGCGAGGTGCTTCGCGTTGGGGTGGAACGGGTGGGCGCCGCCGAGGGCGTCGTCGACGGCTTTCTGGCCGACCAGGTCGCTGATGGGCTGCGCGCCGAGCTGGGTGGCGGCGAAGTCGAGGGAATCGAACGTCAACTGCGCGACGTCGGGTGCGTGTCCGGCGAGGAGTTGCGTCTGGACGCTGCTGACCGTGTTGGATCCGACAGCGCCGCCGCCCTGCGGTGCCTGTGCGGTGACGTGGATATTAGGGTGGGCCTTTTCGAAGTCAGCTACCAGGCCTTTGACGGTATCCGTCCAGACGCCGGCTTGGGCCAGGTTGTAGCTTTCGAAGGTGATGTTGATTTGCTGGTCTGCCGTGAGTTCAGGGATGACCTGGTTGCTCACGGTGCTGGCCTGCGTGGTGCCGGAACAGCCAGCGAGGGCCAATGCGGCGGTGCCAGCGGCGATGGTCAGTGCAATTGAACGGAGAGGGCGCACAATATTTCCTTGATTGCTGGGTTGGGTGTAGGTCCTGCGGGTTCCGGTTTGGGGGCCGGGGTATGGGGGGAAGAGTGGATATTAGACCGAGGCCGCAGGCTGCGCCGAGGTGGCAGCGGACGCGTGCTTCGCGTCTGATTGCCATTCGAAGCGCCGGCCGCTTGTCCGGTCAAAGAGATGGAGATTCCTGGCATCGGCGCTGAGAACGACGGCGTTGCCCGGCTCCCAGTGCAGGCCCCGCGGGGCGCGGACGGCCACGCGGTTCTCGCCGACCCGGCAGTAGATGACCTGTTCGCTGCCGAGGTTTTCGCTCAGGTCAACGATGCCCCGGAGGGCTGCCCCGGAGCTCGGCGCGGCTGCGGAAGAGCCAGGTGCGTGGATGCTCAAGTGCTCAGGGCGGATGCCCAGCACCACGTCCCGCTGGGGTGTTTCCCCATCCCACAGCACTGCTTCCAGCGACGGTGCCATGACGGTGATGGAGCCGTTGCTGGTGGAAAGTTCGGCATCGATCAGGTTGGTGGCCGGGGATCCCAGGAAGCCTGCCGCGAACACGGATGCCGGCTTGTCGTAGAGCTCTTCGGGCGTGCCGAGTTGCTCGAGCTGACCTCCGTTGAGCAGCGCGATCTTGGTTGCCATGGTCATGGCTTCCACCTGGTCATGCGTGACGTAGATGAAGGTGGCACCGAGGCGCTTGTGCAGTCCGGCCAGCTCCTGCCGGGTTGCGGTGCGGAGCTTGGCGTCCAGGTTGGACAGGGGCTCGTCCATGAGGAAGGCCTTGGGCTCGCGCACCAAAGCCCGTGCCACGGCGACGCGTTGGCGCTGGCCGCCTGACAGTTCCTTGGGCTTGCGGTCCAGGAGGTGGCCGATCTCCACCATTTCGGCCACGGCCTCCACGCGCTTCTTGACTTCCTGCTTGTCGGTGCGCCGCACGTGGAGCGGGAAGGCAAGATTTTTCGCGACGCTGAGGTGCGGGTACAGGGCGTAGCTCTGGAACACCATGGCCAAGTCGCGCTTCTTGGACGGGGCGGTGGTGATGTCGGTTCCGTCCAGCTCGAGCGAGCCCGACGTCGGTTCCAACAGGCCCGCGATCATGCGGAGCAGGGTGGTCTTGCCGCAGCCGCTGGGGCCGAGCAGGACCAGGAAGTCACCGTCTTCAACGGTGAGCGATACGTTCTTTACGGCCGACACGTTCTTGAATGAACGCGACAACTGGTTGAGCACAAGTCGGCCCACGAGCACCTCCGGGGAAACGATGTTTCCTAAATCGAATTATTTAGGAAACGTCTTACCCTTGAAGGGTGGGGCTCGATTATTAACAGTCGGTGCGGAGTCGATGAACTCCCCGTGGGCGGACAGGAAACAGTTGAAACTGCCCGCGTTTCGCGCCAAAAGCTATTCGGGGTTTTCCACCATGTGGAGGACTTCTTCAAACACGGCGGAGCGGGCGCGTTCAACATCGGGAGAGTCCGCAGTCACTGCGGCATGCAGGGCGGACAGCACCAGCATCTGGACGATATTCCCAATGGGCAGCTGGTCGTTCCACGAATGAAATTCCGCCCCGGCCACCAGCGTGTGGGTCGAGAGCTCGGCGAGCTCGGATTTCGCGTAGCTGGTCACCCCGATAACCGTGGCCATACGGTCGGCCGCGATCCGCGCCGAGCCAATCGTGAAGGAGTTCATTCCGCTGTCACTCACGGCGATGCAGACATCCCTGGCGGAGAGGAGTTTGGCGGAGATGTGTTGCGAAACAATGTCGGATGGCGCCTCGCATTGCACCCCGGCGGCCAGGAACCGCAGGGCCAGGGATTGGGCGGGAGCGAGGGACCCTCCATTGGCCAGCACCAGAAGTCGCCCGCCTTCGCGGATCGCCTTCACCGCGGCGTCGAACGCGTCGAAGTCCAAAGACCCTAAAGCTCCGCGGATGTCCTGGGATGCCCGGGAAAAGATCCCGGAGACCAGATGTTCCGATGATCCGGGTTCGCCGGTTGCCCCCGACTCTTCCTGCTGGATGCTGTCCCGTGCCGCGGCGCCCAGATCGCGCAGCAGGACTTGGCGCAAGTGCTGGAACCCGTCGAAGCCCATGCTCTTGCATGCCCGTACGATCGTCGCCGGGGACGTCCCCGTTTGGGTGACCAGATCCGCCACCGACATCCTGGCCACGGTTTCGGGGGAATCGAGGCACAATTGCGCCACGCGCTGTTCGCTGCGGGCCAGCGAGGGGAAAATCGACTTGATGTGCGCGCGGGAACCGCCCAAGGGCGGTTCGGATTTGTACGGGGTCATTCGCCTTTCATACCAGATTCACTTGAACAGCGAACCAGCAGCGCCGAAACCGACGACGGGAGATGCCTGCCGTCGTCGGGCCCCCACCCGTATCAGTCGAGTGGCAGGGTGACGGTTACGCAGGTTCCGTTGCCTGGACTGGAGACGATGGAGACATCGCCGCCCACTTCGCTGACAGCGATGGACATCAGGCGGAGCCCGAATCCGTGGTGTGCACCCGCGGGGGCCTGGTTGTCGAAGCCGGCGCCGTTGTCCGTGACTGTCAGGCGGATCCCGTGGTAGACGGCGGCGAGCCGGACGGTGACGTCGTGGGCGTGCGCGTACTTGAACGCGTTGCTGAGGACTTCCTTGGCCGCGTGGTAGAGCAAGGAAGCGGAGCCGGACGAGATTTCGACGCCATGGTGCGGCGTCTCCCAGTGGATTTCGGTCCCTTCGCGGCGGAGCGGAGCGGCCAAGCGGTCGATGCAGCCCGCGAGCCCCAAAGAGTGGAAGTCAACGGGTTGCTGATCGGTAATCACGCCGTTGATGGCAGTGACTTCGTCCAGGGCTGTTGTTGTCTTCATGGCCGGTTCTGCTCCCCTTGCAGCTTTGGTGCCTTCGCCGGCGGATGGGTTCCGCCTGTGCTTGCATTAAGACTGGACCAGAGGAGTTAAGGTTCCCGCGATATTCAGTTAGTTTCGTCCTAATTTTTTGTCAGGAATCCCTACTTCGCGAGGAATCCGAGCAAGGCCTGGTTGACCTCAGCACCATGCGTCCACAGCAAGCCGTGCGGGGCGCCGTCGATCTCCAGGTATTCGGCGCCGGGGAGTGCTTCGGCGAACCTCCGGCCGGTGACGTCGATGGGGAGGATGTTGTCCGCGGTGCCGTGCACGATCAGGGCGGGAACGTCGATCTTGGGGATGTCCGCCCTGAAATCGGTAAGCCACGTGGGCTGCGCGGCCACCGAGGCGTAGGCGCCTGACTGGGCTGCCAGGTTCCAGCTGGCGGCGACTGCTTCGTGGCTCAGGCGGTGCGTTCCGAGGAAAGTGGGGGCGTTGTAGAAGTTGTTGAAGAATTCGGTGAAGAAAGCGTAGCGATCGGAAATGACGGCTTCGGAAAGTCCGTCGAACACGGACTGCGGGACGCCCCCTGGGTTGTCCGCGGTCTGCAGGAGGAACGGCTCCAAGGACGCAAGGAACATGGCTTTCGCCACCCGGGCCGAGCCGTAAGTGCCAAGGTAGCGGGCCACTTCACCGGTCCCCATCGAGAAGCCCACCAGTACGGCGTCGTTGACATCAATCGTGTTCAGCAGGGTGTTCAGGTCCGCAGCGAAGGTGTCGTAGTCGTAGCCGACAGTCGGCTTGCTGGACTTGCCGAATCCGCGGCGGTCGTACGTGATAACGCGGTAGCCTGCGTTAAGCAGTGCGGCGGTCTGCTTTTCCCAGGACGATCCATCCAGGGGATAGCCGTGGATAAGGACCACTGCCTGGCCGGTCCCGTGGTCCTCGTAGTAGATCTCGATCTCGGAGCTGTTTTCATTTCCGACGGTGATGTAAGCCATGACTACGGTCCTTTCGTAGCGGATCTTGCCGAGCGTTTCCAGCCTACTGTCCGGGCACGACGGCGGCACGCCCCACGCCATCAAGACGCTCGCTCACGTATGTGGGGGTTGCGGCGGACGCTCGCTCACGTATGTGGGGGTTGCGGCGGACGCTCGCTCACTAACGGCTCGGGAATGAATCCAAATACTTGAATGTTCAATTAATTATGGATTTTGGAATCTTCACTTTCGGTGAGCTATCCCGCGACATCAAGACCGGAGTCTCCCTGTCACCGCACCAGCGGGTCAAGGACATCATTGAGCTGGCGAAGCTTGCCGAGCAGGCAGGACTATCGTTCCTGGGCCTGGGGGAGCATCATCGGCACGATTTCGCCCTCTCTGCCCCGGAAATGGTGCTCGCGGCCATCGCTCGGGAAACCACCAACCTTCGGCTGGGCACCGCCGTCACGGTTCTCTCCACTCAGGACCCTGTCCGGCTCTTCGAGCAGTTCTCCACGCTGGATCTAATTTCGGGCGGGCGGGCAGAGATCATTGCCGGCCGTGGCGCCTTTGTGGAGTCGTACTCCTTGTTTGGCCACAGATTGGAGGACTATGACGAGCTGTTCGAAGAGAAGCTGAACATGTTGCTCGCGCTGCGTGACAACGACAACCTTCGCTGGGAGGGAAGCCTGACCCAAACCGTCTCCGGGATGGACATAGCGCCCCGTCCGATCCAGGAAAAGTTGCCCATCTGGGTCGGCGTGGGCGGTACTCCGAAGAGTTTCGTCCGGGCGGGGCGGTTGGGCCTGCCGTTGTTTATCGCTCTGCTGTCCGGGCCGGCACGATTCCGCCGGCTCGTGGAACTGTACCGGGAGACCGCTGAAAACGCGGGACACGACGCTGCCGCCCTGCCAGTCGGCGCGGGTGGCCATTTCTATGTGGCGCCGACGTCGCAGCAGGCCCGGGACACCTTCTACCCCTACTATCGCGCCTACTTCGAGCAGAACATGCCCCGGCCAGTTGACCATTTCCCGCGGAACACCTTCGATGAGTGGACCGAACCGGGTGGCGGCCTGCTTGTGGGAAGCCCCCAACAGCTCGTCGAAAAGCTACTGGAAATTCATAGCGCCCTCGGTAACACGCGGTATCTGGCTCAGATCGGTCTCGGCGGCTTGCCTTTCGCTGAGACGGCGCGGTCCATCGAGCTCCTGGCCACCGAAATCATCCCTGCAGTGAATCGCGAGATCGGCGTTGCTCTTGCGCGGTAGGCCCCATAGCTGAGCGAGGGTTGGGGAAAGAGGCCCCATAGCTGAGCGAGGCGAAAGTTGTCAAGCTGTGTGGAGTCACTGGGCTAGTTTTTGGGGTGTTTTGGTCTGGGGGAGGTTGATCCCGGCGTATGTGGCGGGGGCCGGTGTGGTGGGTCGGCGGCGGAATCTTCCCGGGTGTCGTTCGTAGTAGTCCTGGTGGACTTTGTCTCGCTTGGTCCAGAGTTCTTTCCACGACCCGTCGTGGACCTGTGATGGTGAGAACAGTGCGATGCCGGAGTGTTTGTGATCGGTGCTGTACCAGTGCACGTAGCAGGTGAGGTACTCCCTGGCGGCCTCGAGATCGTTAAAGATCCGGGGGTAGCCGGGCCGGTATTTCATCGTGCGAAAGCCTGACTCCGAGAAGGGATTGTCGTTGGAGACGTACGGGCGGTTATGGCTGAGTTCCACGCCGTGGGCGGTGAGGGTGTCACGGAGCAGGGTTGATCTCATGGCCGGGCCTGAATCGGCATGCACGATGCGCGGGGCGCCGTGCCGGGCGATGGCTGTCTTGAACATCTGCGCGGCGAGGTGGTCGGACTCGCGTTCCTCCACCCGCCAGCCGACGATTTCCCGGGAGAAGATGTCCATGATGGAGTACACCTTGAAAACCTTGCCCTGCCACTTGGCATAGATGTCGGTGATGTCCCAGGACCAGACCTGGCAGGGTCCGGTGGCCTTGACCACCGGCTTTTCAGAGGAACCACGCGTGCCCCAACGCTTGCGCGGGATGGTTGGGCGGGCCTGCTGGTCCTCGTAGTCTGCCGCGATCCGCCACCACGAGCGGTTGGAGGCGAGCAGCTCGCCGTTGTCCCAGGCTGTGGCGAAGGCATGGTCAACGGAGTTGCCCTTCTCCCAGCTGGCCAGGATGAGCCCCAGGATCCGGTCCTGATGCGCGGAGCTGATCCGGGATTCGTAGGCCCGGTCGCTCTGGTGGATCGGGTGCTGCACCGCCGGACGGGGATTGGACCGGTAATGCCAGGTCCCGCGCGAGAGGCCCGCCAGCTTGAGCGCTGTCCGCTGGGAGCCGATGATCACATGCAGTTCCAGGACCAGAGTGTTCTCGGCCGCTATGAATCGTTGTGAGCGCTCGTCGGGGTTGTATCGGGCTCTGGCACGCTCAACTCGTGCAAGAGCCCGATAGCTTTTCCCAGCGCGGAATTCGTGTCCTCCAGCTCCTGCACCCGCTTCTGGAGTTTTTCGACTTCGGCACGGTGGGCAGCCATTTCCTTCGCGCGTGCTTTTTCGAACGCGGAGAGTTCACGATTCGTCGGGACCATGCCTCCATGCTCCCGCGGAATCAGGCCACGGTCGATATCGCCCTGGACCATCATCTTGCGCCACCGGCGGAACGTCCATTCCGAAACGGACGTCGAGGCCATCCATTCCTTCCTCGACCCGTGCGGCTGCAAATAGTACTCATGCATGAACTCACGGATCTCTTCACGCGTAAAACCCTTGTTATCAACGGCCATCGCCGGCTCCTTCAATCAAAAGGTAATGAATGACTCACAACCAGCTTGACGATGAGGGAGGGTTGGGGAAAGAGGCCCCATAGCTGAGCGAGGGTTGGGGAAAGAGGCCCCATAGCTGAGCGAGGGTTGCACCTGATCCCACGCCACGCTTCGCCCTGAGGGAAAGCTCTAGTTGCCCCCAGCAACCAGTCGTAGACTGGCCTTCGAATCACTACGTGAGTTGGAGAACGATGCTCTGGAAACTTCTCGTTCAGTACCTGCGGCCACATCGGCGGCTGCTGATCGCCGTCGTCGTTTTCCAGTTGGCGCAGTCCATAGCGTCGCTGTACCTGCCCACACTGAATGCCGACATCATTGACGAAGGCGTGGCCAAAGGGGATACCGGGTACATCCTTGGCACCGGCAGCCTCATGTTGCTCATCACCCTCCTGCAGATCGCGTGCTCGATCACGGCCGTGTACTTCGGCGCGAAAGCCGCCATGGGCCTGGGGCGGGACTTGCGCGGGGCCATTTTTACCAGGGTGGGGGAGTTCTCCGAGCAGGAGGTCACCCGTTTCGGCGCTCCCTCGCTGATTACGCGTTCAACCAACGACGTGCAGCAGGTCCAGCAGCTCGTCCTGATGTCCTGCACCCTCATGGTGGCGGCGCCCATGCTCAGCATCGGCGGGGTGATCATGGCCGTCCGGCAGGATGCCCAGTTGTCCTGGCTGATCGCCGTGAGCGTCCCCGTGCTGCTCGTTGCGGTGGGCCTCATTGTTAGCCGGATGGTGCCGCTGTTCCGCAAGATGCAGGTCAGGATCGACACCGTGAACCGCGTCCTCCGAGAACAGTTGGCCGGCATCCGCGTGGTGCGCGCGTTCGTGCGGGAAGACATGGAGACGGAACGCTTCGCCTCGGCCAACCAGGACGTCACGGAGATGGCGCTGCGAGCCGGGCGGCTCATGGCACTCATGTTCCCGGTGGTGATGCTGGTGCTCAACGTCTCCAGCGTGGCCGTGATCTGGTTCGGATCGTTCAGGATCAACGACGGATCCATGCAAGTAGGCACATTGATCGCGTTCCTGAGCTACCTCATGCAGATCCTCATGTCCGTCATGATGGCGACGTTCATGGCCGTCATGATCCCGCGAGCCGCTGTTTCAGCGGACCGCATCGGGCAGGTGCTGGAGACCGAATCGAGTGTGCGGCCTCCCGAGAACCCGGTCACGGAGACGGCTGGCCGCGGCGAGCTGGAATTGCGCGACGTCGGATTCGCCTACCCCGGTGCCGAGCAGCCTGTCCTCAGCGGCATCAGCTTCCGGGCACGCGCAGGCCAGACGACGGCGATCATCGGCAGCACGGGCGCGGGCAAGACCACTTTGGTGAACTTGCTGCCACGGCTCTTCGACGCGAGCAGCGGCTCGGTGCGGATCGACGACGTCGACGTCCGCGAACTGCACCCGGACCTCTTGTGGGGGCACATCGGACTGGTACCGCAAAAGCCCTATCTGTTCTCCGGCACGGTCCGCAGCAACCTGCTCTACGGCAAGCCCGACGCCACCGAGGAAGAACTCTGGCGGGCCCTCTCCATTGCACAGGCCCAGGACTTCGTCGAAGAGATGGAGGGTGGCCTTGACGCTCCGATCTCCCAAGGCGGCACCAACGTTTCCGGCGGCCAACGCCAGCGACTCGCCATTGCCCGGGCACTCGTGAAGCAGCCCGAGCTCTACATCTTCGACGACTCCTTCTCCTCCCTGGACACCGCCACCGACGCGAGGCTCCGCCAAGCGCTCAAGCGCCACACTTCCGGTGCCACGATGGTCATCATTGCGCAGCGGGTATCCAGCATCGCGGATGCTGAGCAGATTCTAGTGCTCGACGACGGGCGGCTGGTGGGGCGCGGAACCCACGAAGAGTTGCTTGAGACTTCAGAAACATACCGGGAGATAGTTTCCTCCCAGCTGGCAGCGGAGGAGGCGGCATGAGCAGCGCACCCAGCACCGCAAACCGCCCTCAGCGTCCCCCGATGGGACCAGGCCGTGGCGGACCTTTCGCGGGAATGAGCATCCCCGCCGAAAAGGCCATGAACTTCCTGCCCTCGGCTAAGCGGCTCCTGGGCACGCTGCGGCCCGAGCGCTTGTGGCTGACCCTGGTTCTCTTCCTCGCGGTGGCAAGCGTGACCCTGTCCGTGATCGGCCCCCGGCTTCTCGGTGAGGGCACCAACCTGATCTTCGCCGGCGTCGTGTCCAAGCAACTTCCCGCCGGGGTGAGCAAGGAACAGGTCATCGAGGGACTGCGAGCTTCCGGCCAGGGCTCCAAAGCGGACATGTTGAAGGGCATGGACCTGACTCCCGGCGTCGGAATCGACTTCGGGGCGTTGTCCTCCATCCTGCTGTGGGTGCTGGTCCTGTATGTCCTGGCCTCGGCGTTCGGCTGGATTCAGGCCTACGTGCTCAACGGCGTCGTGCAGCGGACCGTGTACCGGCTCCGCGAGCAGATCGAGGCGAAAATCAACCGGCTTCCACTGCGCTACTTCGACTCCGTGCAGCGCGGCGAACTGCTCAGCCGCGTGACGAACGACGTCGACAACATTTCGCAAAGCCTCCAACAGTCCATCAGCCAAGCGGTCACGTCCCTGCTCACGGTGGCCGGCGTCATCTTCATGATGTTCCTGCTCTCGCCGATTCTGGCGTTCATCACCCTGGTCACGGTGCCGTTGACACTCGTGACCACCGTGCTGATTGCCAAGCGCTCGCAGAAGTTGTTCGTGGCCCAGTGGAAGAACACCGGCGAGCTGAACGGGCAGATCGAAGAAACCTACACCGGCCACGCGCTCGTGAAGGTGTTCGGCCGTCAGCGCGAAGTGGAGGAGCGGTTCCGCGAGAAGAACGCAGAGCTATTCTCGGCCAGCTTCGGGGCCCAGTTCATCAGCGGCTTGATCATGCCGGCACTGACATTCATCGGCAACCTGGTCTATGTCGGGATCGCGGTGGTGGGTGGCCTTCAAGTAGCTTCGGGCGCCATGCAGTTGGGCGATGTCCAGGCCTTCATCCAGTACTCCCGGCAGTTCACACAGCCCCTGGCCCAGCTCGGTTCGATGGCCAATCTGCTTCAGTCCGGAGTGGCGTCCGCCGAACGCGTCTTCGCGCTGCTCGACACCGAGGAGCAGAGCGCCGATCCTGAGCCTTCGGCCGTTCCCGACGTGACGCGCGGGCGCTTGGTGTTCGAGAACATTTCCTTCTCCTACTCGCCAGACAAGCCGCTGATCCAGAATCTGAGCCTCGTGGCCGAGCCCGGCCAGTCGGTGGCGATCGTCGGGCCCACCGGAGCAGGTAAGACCACCCTTGTGAACCTGATGATGCGCTTCTACGAGCTCGACGCCGGGCGGATAACGCTCGACGGCGTCGACGTCGCCTCGATGTCCCGCTACGAACTGCGCTCACGGATGGGCATGGTCCTCCAGGACACGTGGCTGTTCGGCGGCACCATCCGGGACAACGTCGCCTACGGACGGCCCGATGCCACCGAAGCCGAGATTCTGGAGGCTGCACAAGCAACATACGTGGATCGTTTCGTGCACTCCCTGCCGGAGGGCTACGACACCGTGCTCGACGACGAAGGCAGCAACGTTTCCGCCGGTGAGAAGCAGCTGCTTACCATCGCCCGGGCGTTCCTGGCCCGTCCGTCGGTCTTGATTCTGGACGAGGCCACGAGCTCCGTGGACACCCGGACCGAGGTTCTGGTGCAGAAGGCCATGAATGCCCTGCGTTCTGACCGGACGAGCTTTGTGATCGCGCACCGCCTCTCCACGATCCGCGACGCCAACCTCATCCTGGTCATGGAAGCCGGGCAGATCGTGGAGCAAGGCACGCACGCGGAGCTCCTGGCTGCTGGCGGCGCCTACTCGCGGCTGTACGAAGCCCAGTTCGCGGCGCCGGTGGCGGAGGTCTAAGGTCCTGTGGTTCCCTCGGCGTGACGTGTCACGCTGAGCACTTTTTGGCGCCTTGGGTCAGGGGGAAGACCGGAAATCCGGGAGTTTGGACGCGGCCAGCAGCCAAAAAACTGCCTGGTGTGACACCGGCTGTCGCAGGGAGCGGGGAGACGGCGCGGACTAGGCTTGGATCCCATGGACATCAAGCCGCCACAGCTCCTCAGCCTGCCTGGTGGGCAGATTCAACTCCGGGACGCTCGCAGCGGCCGCACCGATCTGGTGGACCTTGTTGCCTTCGAGATTGGAAGAACAGCAGTAACGGGGGCAGAGTTGGCTGCAATTGCCGGGCGTGAGCTGGCGGACCATCCACGGGCGCCAGCACACGGAGTCACTTGGTTTGATGCAATCGATTGGTGCAATGCGGCCTCGGGAGCCGAAGGGCTCAGCCCGGCATATGCCCGCACCGGACGAAGCGTCGAATGGAACGTCGCGGCCAACGGTTACAGGCTACCCACCGAGGCGGAATGGGAATACGCTTGCCGCGCAGGTTCAGGCGGTCCGCACTATGGTCCGCTCGACGAGATTGCATGGACCGCGAAGGACGGAGCCGCGGCAGCCGTCGAGGCCGGACTCAAGAAACCCAACGAGTTCGGTGCCTACGACATGCTCGGCAATGTCTGGGAGTGGTGCTGGGACTATGCGGACCCGGCGAGATACGGCGACTACAGGATATTTCGCGGCGGTGGCTGGGCTGACGAAGCCTGGAATGTGCGTGCGTCGGTACGGCGGGGCAGCGCTCCCGATGCCGTCCTGGAAGATGTGGGTTTCCGGGTGGCGCGCGGCGCCTGTGGTGTTCCGGCTGCAAGCTCGGCGCAGGGTTGGTCCGCCGAATCCGACCGCGAGCGGGCACGGGTACGCGGCCCGATTCCGTTCGGTTGGACTCCGCTGAAGTTCGACTAGTGCGAAGTATCCATGCCCGTTGACACCCCTCAGTCATCGGAATATCCTACAACCAAATGGTTGTAGATCAGCTCAGCGAAACCGAACTTGACCGCCTGTTCCAGGCTCTTGCCGACCCCACGCGCCGGGATATCGTCCGGCGGGTGACTATCGGGGAGTACTCAGTGTCCGGCTTGGCCGCCCTCTACGCCATGAGTTTCGCCGCCGTCCAGAAGCACGTGGCGGTGTTGGAGCGCGCGTCCCTCATAACGAAGGAGAAGCGTGGAAGGGAGCAGATCGTGCGGGGCAACCATGATGGCTTGCAGAAAGCCCGCCAGCTGCTCGATGAGTACGAGGCGATCTGGCGGCAGCGCGTCGATCGGATCGCAGACATCCTCGCCGGAAAATAGGAAGGGTTCCGTAATGACGGTTATCAGTTCCACTAAGAATCCCGAAGCGTTGACCTTGACCCTCGTCGCTGAGTTCGATGCCAGCCCCGAACAGGTCTGGCAAATCTGGGAAGACCCGCGCCAGCTCGAACGCTGGTGGGGTCCACCCACGTGGCCAGCCACGTTCGAGCAGTACGAGTTCGAGCCGGGCGGGATGGCCAGCTATTACATGACCGGCCCCGACGGCGAAAAACCCCGCGGCTGGTGGCGGATCACGTCCGTCCAGGCTCCGAACAGGCTGGAGTTCGACGACGGTTTTGCCGACGAAAATGGCGCACCCGTCGAGGAGATAGGTGCCGGCCACGCGACCGTGACCCTCGAGGAGATCGGCGACCGCACGCGCATGACGATCCTCTCCATCTTCGAATCAGAAGAGCAGATGAAGAAGATGATCGACATGGGTATGGAAGAGGGAATGAAGGAGGCGGCCGGCCAGATCGACGCGCTCCTTTCCGAGCACTCGCGCGCCTGACCCGCCACTCCCTACGGAGAACGCGGGAGACGCGAACGACGGCGGGAGGTGACTCCCGCCGTCGTCGTCGCTTTGCGCCTGAAAGGTCCGCTGTTTACAGGGACTGCGCGTCGAAGGAGGTGGCCTTGGCCGCGCTGCCGTTCAGGCTGACAGTGAAGGTGTTGGGCCCGCTGCAGGTGACCGCAATGCCGGCCTTGGAAGTGTTGTGGCGCATCGAGAAGTCGTGCACCAGCGCGTCCAGCGTGTGGTGGGTGGTTGAGCGGTCCCAAATCTTGAGGGTTACGGAGTCGGCAGTTTCAAACGTCATTGTTCAGTGCTTCCATTCATGAATCCGGATATCCGGCTATCGCGCCAGTGCGAAAGCCGCCGTACAGCTTTTCCATAGTGCACAGCGAGACGCGGACTGCTCAAGCCAGAACGGCGTTTGTTGCTAGTGAGACTCATCACAGCGGCGCCTAGCCGGATGCTAGCTGCAGTGCGCCGAAGACCGGATCCTGATTGAGGACCTGCAAAGTGTGAAGGCCCCGAGCGGCAAGGGCTATCCGCATGGCTGTCTGCAAGGTGGGCTGGTTCATCCCGAGGCCTCCACCGAGGACAATGGGCCCCTCGATGTTCAGTTGCCCAGCGCATTTCGCCGCCAACGAGGCAAGATCGGCGCCTGCCTGGAGGATCATGTCCAAGGAGGCGGTATGCCCCGAGGCCGCGCACTCGAAGACAATCGGAGATTTGGAAGCCCAAAACTCGCGCCCCGCGTCTCCATGGAAGAGGGCAATCAAACCCTCCGGGCCGAGGAGTCCACACGATTTCACAAGAGCTTTCGTCAACTCGTCCGGGCGTAGCCCGTTGTTCATGCGTTCGAGGCTGTACCTCACCGCTTCACGACCGAACCAGTAACCGCTGCCTTCATCGCCAAGCAAGTAACCCCAGCCGCCCGCACGCGCTTGGTCCACGCCATTGGTGCCCCAGGCCGCCGATCCGGTGCCGGCGATCACTGCGATTCCTGTGTTGAATCCTGCGGCAGCCAGCAGAAGGCGCGTGTCATGGACAACGGAGACGACGGCGTCGGGAGCCAACGGCTGGATCAGTTCCTTCAGTGCGTTCGCGTCTTCGGCGGTGTCGATCCCTCCGGAACCAACCACCACCCGCGCAACGGACCCGCCCTGGAGGGTGGCGAAGACACCCTCCAGGTTGGTGCGGGCTTGGGCGCGGCTCACGTTCTGGACATTGGCGCTACCGCCGGAAGTATCGGCAACGGCGGTGCCATTCAGCCATTTGATGCCGCGCGTCTTCGAACCTCCGATGTCCAGACCTACGACGGCGCCGATCATGCCGGGGTGTGCCACTGCTTAGCCCTGGTCTGCGCGGTAGAAGTACATCTCACGCGATCCCGAAGGGGCATCCCAGCCTTGGGCGAACATCCAGCTTCCGCCGAACTTGAGAAGTCCGCCCCAAGCCAGCGATCCACCCCTGTGCACCGCTTTCTGTGTGAACGGCTGCTTCACGTCATAGAGCGCCTGCGCGGCGGAGAATTGGCCGTCTGCGTCGCCGTAGAAGAAGTCGAGCACGAGCTTGCCGCCGTCGCCCCCGGTGCCGCCGTCGTCGACAATGGCGCAGGCCACTTCGTGCAGTGAGCCGCCCAGCGGCCCAAGGTCCAGGTATTCCTGCGGTTCAAACGTCCAGTTCACCATGTCGGCGGACCGCCCCACATGGGTGGTTCCGCCGCAGCCCTCGGACAGGTACATCAGGTAGTGGCCACCGATCTTGACGGCGTCGCCCTGGGCGTTTCGGGGGATGACGGCCCCCTTGGCCCAGAACCGCGAAACCTCGTAGGGGACGGCCAGGCCGAGCTTTTCCCAATGGATCAGGTCGTCGGACACCGCGACATTGATGTCGCAGCCGACGTCGCCAAGGGGATAGACATCCGGGTCCTGGCCGGCCTGCTCTTCGCTGCGGTCGATCGTCCAGATCCCGTTGTAGAACATGTAGTAGCGGCCATTGGCCTGGTACACCTTGGGGTCTTCGCAGCCAAGGATCTCATTGTCCTGGGTGGGGTAGATCACGGGATTGGAAGGGCTGTCCTGCCAACCGGTTTCCGGATCGTAGACCGCGACGCCGATACGGCTCGAGACCGATTCCTTCCGCGGGGATGCACGGTAGAAAAGGTAGAGTTTGCCGTCGCGCTCCATGACGGAGGGATTGAAGATTGAATCCGCAGTCCAACCGATGCCGGTGGGATCGGCCCAGTCCTGGACTTGCCGGAACGTCAGGGAATCGTCCTTGCGGAACGGGCCCACTGCCCATTCCGGGTGCTCAGGGTACTCGGCGGAAAACTGGTCGGTGGAAATGGTGTCGGTCAGCGGATTGCTGAACGTGAGTGCTCCCTCGTAGCTGTGGAGCAGGGCTTCTTTGGTGATTTTCTGCATGGTTCTTCCTATGGGGATAGCTGCTAGTTGCGGACCAGGGTCACCCAGGTGAACCCACCCGGGGCTACAGTGACGCGGCCGGAGTGGTCTGCGCCGTTCTGATCTGGACCTGGTGTGACGGGCTGGCCGGAAGCGTCAAAGGCCTGCTGGCTCAAATGGAACCCTTGGGGCACGTCCACTTTTCGATCGGTGCTTCCCGACGCCGCGCTGATGTACAGGGTCGATTGGCCTCCGGAGCCGGAGACGGAAACCGAGGAAATCTGCGGCTGCAGCAGCACACCGTCGATCGACACGTCGCTTCCGGCCTTGGCCATCAAGCTGTCCTGCCCTGCCGGAATTGCGTGGTCAAGGGAGAACGGGAAGAGCTTGCCCGGAGCCGCCGTGATACCTTGCTCGCCGGCGCCACCGTTGGGCGTGGTGCCGAGGAAAGTGCTCCCGGATGTCCACGACGTGGTTCCGGCGGCTTCGGGGCGCTGGTTCACGATCGGGTACGCATTCCGTCCCTGGTCCGAGACCGGGACCGTGATCTTCAGGGTGCCGCCCGCGTTGAGGGCAACGTACGCGCCGCCTGACCAGTTCGCCTCACCGGTCCATGCGGAGGCAGGCTTGACGACTGCGCCGCCGGTGATGGTCCCGGTTTCGGCTTCGGCCACCTTGAGTCCGTCCGTCCCCACGGTGCTGCTGATCCCCAGGGCCTTGGCCTTGAGCTCTGGATTGGCATCCAGAGCGAGCATGGACAACAACGTGTGAATGGTGGATTCCGCCCCGGAGTTGGGGTTGACGCGGCCGTCGGTTTCGATGCCGTCGATCGCGGTGCCTGTTGCCGGGTTATAGGCGGGCTTTCCACTGCGGTTCGCACCGAAGTACCAGCCCGCAGCAACCGCCGCGACGTCCAGCAGGCCCGGAGCATTCGCAGCCTTGGCGGTCGCCACGAGTCCTTCGACTCGTGAGTCCACGCCGTAGGCTATCTGTGCCTCACCCGGGGTCGGGCTCCAGGCATTGTCCGGTCCGCCCGCGGCGAGGAGCTGCGGAGTGAATTGGGCGGAGTCCTTCACGGCGGCAGTCAGCAGATCAGGCCGATGCAGTACCGGGGACGCATTCGCGACGGCGGCCGCGGCCATTCCGCCCCAAGCGTGCCACAGGGTTCGGGACTGGTTCCACGGAAGAATCGCGCCGAAGGGCCACTGCTGAACCGATCCTGAGGACATACCGGCGACACCTTCGGTGAGCTGGCTCAGCGCGGTAGCGGCAGCGCCGTCGTCGGGCGCTGCCTTCGAGTAGGCGGAGAGTCCGAGCACGGCTTCCGCCGAGGCATCCGCCCCTCCGGTGATGAGCCAGGCAGGGACCTTGGCGCCGTCGGCAATGTCGTACTTCCCGTACTTGGCGAGGGACTGCTTGTTCAGGGACCCGACGGCGAGGTCCAGCCTGGACTGCAGGAACGCGGCGAACTGGGGATCGGCAGACTTGAACGCGGCATACCCTTCGCCCAGCGCCCACACGGTCCGGGCAAGCCAGTAGGACTCGGCTGAATCGCTGGGGTCAGGAAGCTCTACCGGCTTGGCACTCGGCGTCAGTGTGCCATCCGCTTGCTGCCACAAGACCACGTTTCCGGCGTTGGGGCCGGAGATTGTCTGCAAATACGTCAGCTCGCGCAGCATGTCGAAGGCACGGGTGCGGCTCGAGGCGTCACCGGTCTGCTGCCAGTGGCGCAAGTAGACGACGGCGGTGCGGGCGATGTCGTCCGCGTTGAAGGCCCCTTGGCTCCAGTAACCCGTGGTTGCGTCCTTGGAACCTCCTCCTACCCGCGTATAGCTTCCGTCAGCATTCTTGTTGGCATACGTCCACGGTGCCTGTGCCGCGGGGTGTTCACCGATCTGGTACGTCGTGTGGCCATCCACAGCGTGAAGAGGAACGGTGTCCAGCAGGAAATTCAGGTGGGACAGATTGGTCAGCGGCGCCTGGGACGCCGTGGCCGGCGCCTGCGACGCAGCAGCCGGAACCGGCTGCGTCGCTGAGGCAACCCCCGCCCCGGCCAGGAGCATCGACAGCGTTGCAACAACTGCGACCGGGGTGGATTTCAGTCGTGCATAAACAAGGGGAGGTGTCATGTCGAACTCCTAGGGGCGTGGAAGAACAAGGGCTGGACTACTGAAGCCGGGGTGCTGCCTAAGGCGCGGACCGGTCCTTGGCGTGGTACCGCTTTTAGGCGCGGTCCAGGCGTGCCACGCCGATCTTCGAATCAGCCATGCCATAGAAGACGAACAACTGCTCGCCGATCTTCTCTATTGCCGTGGGGAAAACGACGTTGGGGACGATGCCTGAGATCTCGTCTTCCGTTTCCGGTGCCAGGAGCGGCTTGTCGCTGCGGGCGATCACGATGGAGGGATCGTCACTGTCGAGGATCATCGCAGCGGCTGTGTAGTTGACGTTCTGCTGGTGGTCGAAGGCGGACTTTTCCATCGACCCGGAGACGCCGTGGTAGATCAGGAGCCAGCCCTCGTCGACGCGGATCGGTGCCGGTCCGCCGCCGATCTTGAGTTCTTCGAAGGGGAACTCGCTCAGGGCCACGAGCTTGTGCTTGCGCATGTGGACGAGGTTGCGGATGTCCTTCTCGACGTCGGCAACTGCGACGTAGGAAATCCAGATACCCGGGCGGTTGTCATCGAGGCCGGCCGGCAGGTGCTCGCCTTCGCCCTCGCGGATCCACCCAAGGTCCCACATGGGGCGGTGCAGCAAAGCGTAGGAGGGAACGCCGTCGGGATCGTTGACCGGTTCCGGGAAGAACACAGCGTCCTTGTTGGCGAACAAGTTCAAGTCCATGGACAAGTCCGCCTGGTACTCGAAATGGCAGGGCCCCAGGCGGTCCCAGGTGCGCAGGTCTTCGGAATGGGCGAAGGCCAGGCGGGGACCCAGCGGTCCGTAGGCAACATAGGTCATCAGGTGGCGGCCGAGGGACGGTACCCAGGTGACGCGGGGATCTTCCGTTCCCGCGTTGTTGAGGCCCCGTTCCCACCCTTCGTCCGGTGCCAGGACAACGCCCTGGCGTTCGACGCCGGACGGGACGCCGTCGTCGCCGATGATCACCTTGGCGAGCCCGACGCGGGAGACATTGCCCTTGGCCACGAGGCGCGGCAGGAGGTACAGCTCGCCGTCGGGTCCGCGGCCGCTGGCCGGGTTGAGGACGCCTTCGGCTTCGAATTCGTTCCCGTCCTCCGGGGTCATGATGACGCCGGCGCGGGTGAGGGTGAACGGGACGGTGGGGAGTGCTGAAGTTGAGGAAGTCATAGAGCTTAGCCCTTTACGCTTGATCCGATATTGGTGGAAATGAATTGGCGCTGGAAGAAGATGAACAGCGCGACGGCGGGGGCCGCGAGAACGCAGGCACCGGCAAGGATGGCGCCAAACGGGTTGGATGCCGTGGCGGCGATGTTCGAGATGTAGTTCGCCAGCGAGACGGCGAGAGGCTGAATGGCTTGGTCCTTGGTGACGAGGAACGGCCACAGGAACTCATTCCACGGGCCGATGAAAGTCAGCAGGACTGCCGTGACAATGGCAGGCCGGACCAAGGGGATCGCGATCTGCCAGAGGATCCTCAGTTCACTGGCTCCGTCGATGCGGGCGGCCTCGAACAAGGTGGAGGGCAGCTGCATGAAGTACTGACGGAAGACGAACACTGCGGTGGAATTGATCGCGAACGGCAGGATCATGCCCAGGTACGTGTCCGCGAGCCCGTAGTCCCGCACGATCATGACGTACAGCGGGATGAGCAGGAGCTGGAACGGAATCATCTGCACCAGCAGCATCATCCCGAAGACAAACCCTTTACCGCGGAATTGCATCTGGGCGAGCGCGTAGCCCACCAGGAGCCCGAACACCACTGTGAAGAAGATGACGCCGCCGGTGAAAACACCCGAGTTGACCAGGCCTTTCAGCAGGTCGATCGAGTTGTTGATGTTGCTGTAGTTCTCGCCGGTGATGTTTGCCGGGCTAGGGAACGCTCCGCCCACCGAAGTGTCCGGGGAAGTCTGCAGCGAGCCGATGAACATGTAGTAAAACGGGAAGAGGAAGACGAAGGCTCCAAGGGCCAGAAGCAAGAAGCTGCCCACCCCCAGATTCTTGCGCTTCGCCACGGAACTGCCCTTTCGGGAGGCCTCGGATCCCGGTGCGTCAGCACTGGAAGCAGCTTCGGAGGCCCTTCCTTCGGAAGCGCCGGCACGTGGCCGGCGGGCGTCGTCGTCGTCGTTCCTGAGAGGCGCTTTATTGAAAATCGACACGTCAGTCCTCCTTCCCGCCTACGAGGCGTTTCTGGATCAGGGCGATCAGCAACACGCCGATCACCAGCACCACACCCAGCGCTGCTGCCACATCGGGATTCCCCTGAAGGATTCCCTTCTGGTACATCAGGAACACCGGCGAGGTCGAGGCGCCGTCCGGCCCGCCTCCGCCTGTGAGCAGATAGGGCTCGGTGAACAGGTTCGCTCCGGTGATGGTGGCGAGCAAGGTCACCAGCACGCTGGCCGAGCGCACTCCCGGAACGGTGATGTTCCAGAACTGGACCCATTTGTTTCCGCCGTCCACCGAGGCAGACTCGTACAGCTCGTCCGGGATGTTCTGCAGCGCGGCCAGGTAGAGCAGGATGAAGAATCCCAATTGCTTCCAGGTCACGTACAAAGCAACCGTTGGCATTGCCAGCCAGGAGTTCGTCAACCACGAGGGGTTCGGGGCCAGCGGCCCCAGAATGGCGTTGACCAGCCCGTTCTGCTGGAACAGGAACAGCCAGACCCCGACGACGGCGACGCTCGCCGTGACGTACGGGACGTAGTAGCTGACCCGGAAGAAGGTCTTGAGCCGTGTCACGCGGTTCAAAGCGTTGGCCAGGACCAGGGACAGACCCACCGTCAGCGGCACGTTGATGATCAGGAAGACGCCGATATTGGCGAAGGAACGCTGTACTTCCGGATCGGACAGGACGTTGATGTAGTTGTCCAACCCTACGAAGGGCCGGTCAACCTGGACGCCCGGAGCGGTGAAGAAGAACTGATGGAAGGAGATGTAGACGGCGTACCCCAGGGGATATGCCAGCACTCCAAGGACGAAGATGACGTAGGGGGCGCTGAACAGCAGTCCCAGAGGCTGGCGGCCCAGGAAGTTCTTGCGTTTCCTGGGCGCCTGCCGCTGGTCCACGGTCCGCCCGGCAGTGTCTCCCGTAGCGGGACCCCCAGCTGAGCGAAGTGACATGGGGATTCGCCTGCTACTTCTGGGCTGCCAGTTGGTTGATTTTGTCAGAAGCACCCTTGAAAGCGTCGTCGATGCTCTGGTTGCCGAAGATCACGGACTTGCTCCAAGCGTCACGGAAGGTCTGCCAGATCTGGACTGAGTTGGAGACGTTGGGGACTTCCACGGTGCGTGCGGCTTCGTCGGCGAAGGTCTTGTAGGCCGGGTTCTGGCTGAAGTAGTCCGCGTACGTGGTGGGCAAGTCCTTGCGCATCGGCATCTGGCCGGTGCCGGAGAGGAGCTTGCCGTCTTGTTCCTTGCTGGTGGCGAACTTCATGACCTCCCACGCTGTGCCCTGGTTCTTGCACGCGGAGTACATGGCGATGTTCTTGGCGTCAGAGAAGGTGGAGCCGTTGGTCTGGGCTTGGGTACCCGGGACCGGGACCGTGCCCCAGTTCACCTTGCCCTTGTAAGCGGCGACGGCCCAGGGGCCCGCGAGGGACATGGCGGCCTTTCCGTCAGCGAAGGAGTCCCCCTTGTACGCTTCCTTGGAAGCCAGGTTCTCCTTGTAGAGGGTCTGGAACATCGTGGCGACCTGCTTGCCTTGATCGCTGTCAAAGGTGGACTTGCCATCCTTAAGCAGGGTTGTGCCACCCGAACTGGCGGCATAGAACGGGTAGAAGTCGAACCAGGGCTGGTAGAAGTCGCTCGTAGGCGAAGGCCACACGGCGTTGGCAACCGCGCCGGACTTCACAAGGGTGCGGGCAGTGTCCAGGAACTCGGACTGCGTGGCAAGCTTGGGGTTTGCCGGGTCCAGTCCGGCCTTCGCGAAGAGGTCCTTGTTGTAGAAGAGGACCACCGGGTTGGACTTCCAGGGAAGCTGGTATGTCTTGCCGTCGGATGACTTGTACTGGTTGGCGAGATCGCCGGTGCGGTCCTTGATGTACTGGGCGCCATCCGGGAAGGAGTCCAACGGGACCAGGCCACCCTGCTTCTGGAACTGCGGAACAGCTACCGGGGCCGTGTTGAAGACCAGGCAGGGAGCATTGCCGGCGGTAATTGCTGCCCCGATGACCTCTTCGGAGCTCTTGCCTGCCGGGATTTCCTGAGCATCGACCTGCTGGTCCGGGTGGGCAGCGTTCCATGAGGCCACCATATCCTTGCCCCATTTCACCTCGAACTCGTTGTTGGAGTACCAGATCTTGATGGGACCCTTGGCCGTGGTGGCAGCGTTCGCTCCAGAAGCTGTGCCGCTGGAGGCGCCTCCACCGCATGCGGCCAGGCCGGCACCGATAACGGCGATGGCGGTAAGGGAGAGGACTCTCGAACTAATTTTTCCGTGCTTCATTGCAACTCCTTTTGCGGGTGAAAACTGAAAATGCGGCGGCGACATTGCCTTCAAACGGGAATGGCAAATAGCCCCACCCAATTGCGGGTAAATCGGTATTCGTAGGGATTAGTTGTTCGGCATGCCGGGGGCAGGGCCTGTGGAGGCGCGGACTACCAGCTTCGGGGAGGGCAGATAGACGTCTTCCGCGGGAGCTCCGCCCAGGAGGCTCAGTAACTGCTGGGCTGCAACACGGCCCCAGAGCAGCGGATCGGCCGGGACCGTGGTCAACGGAGGGTTGAGGTACCTGGCGAGCTCTGTGTCGTCGTAGCCGGTGATGGATAAATCACCAGGAACAGCCAGTCCGAGGGACTGGGCGTAGGACTGTCCGGCAGTGGCCATCAGGTCGTTCGCGTAGATGATCGCTGTGGGCCGCTGGGCCGAGCGAAGCAGTTCCGCAGTAGCCGCCAGTCCGCCGGCTGCTGTGAAGTCCGCCTCAACGAAGGAACCGGCCTCGAGCCCCGCTTTCGACATGGCATTTTGCCAAGCCAAGCGCCGGCTTCGGCCGTGAATGTAACTCTGCGGTCCGCCCACGTGCCCGATTCTGGTGTGTCCCAGCGAAACGAGGTGTTCGACGGCGGCCGCGATGCCTTCGGTATCGTCCATGCAGACAGCAGGGAACGGCGAGGGGGTTTCGGGCCGATTGAGGGTGACGGCCGGAATCTTGAGGCTCTTCAACAAAGCGATCCGGGAGTCGTCAACCCTCATATCCGTAAGGATGACGCCGTCCACGCGGCTGTCGGCGGCCAGCTTCCGATAACCCAGTTCCTCGGCGTCGGCGCTGGCGGCGACCGTGAGGACCAAGACGTATTCGTGCTCAACCAACGTGGTCTCGATCCCGGCGATGAACGCGGGGAAGAAGGGGTCCGTTCCCAAAAGCCGGGGGTCCCTTGCCACCACGAGCCCGACGGCGAAAGCTTTGGCCGACGACAGGCTCTTGGCGCGAAGATTCGGCTTCCACCCCAGTTCCCGGGCCACCCTGAGAATGCGCTCCCGGGTGTCATCGCTGACGCCGGGCTGCCCATTCAACGCGTACGAGACGGCACCCTTGCTCACGCCGGCTGCCTGCGCAACGTCGTTGATGGTCACTGTCATGTCTGCCTCATTGCCACTTGGTGATTGGGATCACTGAACCGGTTTTGTTATCTCTACTGAACCGGTTCAGGAGGTCATTGTCAAGAGCAAACATGAAATTGGTGGGTATTCGCGGGTCGTTTCCAGGCGGCCGCCGACACTGGCGGCAGCTCCGACGAAAATGGCGGCCGCCCCGTCATCGGGGCGGCCGCCAGTATCAATAAGCTGCAGGCGTTAGTGCTCTGAGTCTGCCGCAGCAGCCTTTTTGGCGTCCTTTTCTGCGCGAAGGGCCTCGGACTCGTGCTGTTCCTCGGCCTTTTCCTGGCGGATGACCACCGCCAGGAGCTTCTCCATCTCTTTCGCAACGCCGGCGGCGGAGGCTGGGTTCTGCCCGGTCACCAACCGCTCGGAGACAGCGACCTTCTCTGCGAAGACGTCGGCGAACACGTGGATCGCGCCCTGTTCCTTGAGCCGGTCGGCCAGGAAGAACGGGATGACCTTGTCCATGCCCGCGGCAACTTCTTCGTCGTTGGTGAAGGCCGCCACTTCCCGGCCCCCGACGAGCCGGAACCCGTCGGCCAGGTCCACGTTCACCAAACCCGCCGGTCCGTGGCAGACGGCGCCAACCACTCCACCGGCATCGTAGACGCTCGCAACCAGGTTCTGCAGGCCTTCGCTGTCCGGGAAGTCCCACATTGTGCCGTGGCCTCCCACGAGGAAGACTGCGTCGTACTGGCCCGCATCAACGACGTCCACGCGGGCCGTGTTGTAGAGACCGGCGCGGGTAGTCTCGTCGGTCGTGAAGGCGACCTGGATGGGATCCTGCGGGTCCACTTCGTCCTGCGGCGGCTGGCCGCCCTTGATGGACGCGAAGTCGACGAAGTGTCCGGAATCCTTGAAGACCTTCCACGGATGTGCAGCCTCGGCCACGTTGTAGCCGGTCTTCTTTCCCGTATCGCCGAGCTCGGAAACGCTGGTCAGTACCATGAGGATTTTCTTCATGAGATGCTCCTATCGTCCCCATCCACCCTACGCCTAGCCCAAATTCAGGCCCACCCACGGCGCTGTGGCACCCAACTAACTAGCAGTTGTTGTCGTTATGAGGGCTCAAAACGACAACAATTGCGAGCTAGTTGGGACCGGGGGACGGGAATCAGCAGCCCTCGAGCTCCGTGAGCACCTTGACCTTGTCGGCCGACGCCGAGGCCGGGTCGAAGGCGTAACCGAGCCATTCACGTGCCAACCTGCTGGCTAGTTCCACCCCGACGACGCGTTGGCCCATGGTGAGCACCTGGCAATCGTTGGACAGGATGGAACGCTCCACGGAGAAGGAATCGTGGGCCGTGGTGGCGCGGATTCCGTCCACTTTGTTCGCTGCGATGGCCACGCCGATTCCAGTCCCGCAGAACAGGATGGCCCGGTCTGCATGGCCGTCCCGGATGAGTTCACCAGCCTTGATCCCGACGTAAGGGTATGGCGTGGTGAAGTCCTCCGGGGAGTCGCTGCGGTTGACGCCGATATCGATGATTTCGCTGACCCGGGGATCGTTCCGCAGGTCCGCCATGATCCGGTCTTTGTAGTCCACGCCTGCTTCATCGGCGCCCAGGATGAGTCGGAAACCCAAGGTCTGTCCTTTCGTGGTCATGCGATGGCTCCGGCGTGCTTGCCGGTAGTAGACGCGGTGCCCGCGTTCTCAGGGCGGACAAGGTGCGGGCCCATGACCGTAAAGATCATTGCCAGCGACGTGGCTCCGGGGTCGGCTGTGCCCACGCTCTTCTCGGCGAGCGGCCGGGCCCGTCCTTTGAGCGGACGGAGCGAGGCCGTGGCTTGCGCAGCCGATGTGGCCGCTGCGGCAGCTTCAGCCCAGGCAACATCCAGAAGGACACCCTCGGAGGCGCGCTTGCTGAAGGTTTCGGCGAAGGGGAGCAGGGCATCCACCATGGTCTTGTCGCCGATCTCGGCCTTGCCCAGATCAGTGATCCGTGCAGCGAACGCCGTCACGGCCGCTGCAAGTTCAGCCGGTTCCGGTGCCTCGTCATTGCCAAGCGATTCGCCGAATGCCCGGAGGCCCGCGCCCCACAGGACGCCCGACGTTCCGCCGGCTTTATCCGCCCAGGCGTCGCCTGCGGCTGCCAGCATATCGCCGGCTCCGGCACCATTGGCCAGGGCCTCCGCGGCTGCCGCAGTGGCGGCGTCGATTCCGCGGACCATCCCGCGGCCGTGGTCGCCGTCGCCCGCTACCGCGTCCATGTCGCCAAGGTGCGATTCGGCGTCGTGCAGTGCTTTCCGGGCAGCCTCGAGCGCGTCCGCGCAGCTCGCGGCATAGTCGCGTGAGTCCAGGGTGGCCGAAAACTCTATGGCGACAGGGCCGCCGTCCAACGCTTCCTCCGTAAGCTGGCCACCGGTCAACAGCGAAGCGTTGCCGCGCCGGTAAGCGGGCGTTTCGGCGGGCGCCGTCCAGAGTGGTTCGAGTTCCTCGTCGAGCCAGGTGATGGTGAGGGAGACGCCGGACATGTCCAGGCTCGTGACCAGTTCACCGACCTCCGGCATGACCAAGGTGTACCCGGCTGCGCGCAGCAAAGGAGCCACGGTCAGCCACAGGACGAAGAGTTCTTCGTGCTTCGTGGAGCCGAGTCCATTGAGGATGACCGCGATGCGGTTGCCCGCTCCGTGCGGGGTTTCCGCCAACAGCCGCGCAACGAGCTCCTGGCCGAGATCCTTGGCCGGCGGAAGGTCGGTGTCGAACAATCCGGGCTCGCCGTGGATGCCCAGGCCGAGTCCCATCTGCTTGTCCTTGAGCGTGAACAGCGGCGCGTCGGCGCCGGGGAAGGTGCAGCCGTGGAAGGCGCTGCCGATGGTTCGGGTGAGGCTATTGGCCTTGCGGCCTAAGCGCACGACGTCGGCCAGCCCGGCCCCCGCTTCGGCGGCGGCGCCCATGATCTTGAAGACCGTGAAGTCGCCCGCGATGCCGCGGCGTTTGGCGGATTCCGACGGCGGCGCGCTCGCAATGTCGTCCGTCACCAGCACGTTTTCCACTGCAATGCCTTCCGCAGCCAAGCGCTCGCTGGCCATGCCGAAGTTCAAGACGTCCCCGGCGTAGTTGCCGTAAGTGAACACCACTCCGGCGCCGCTGTCAGCAGCCTTGGCCACCGAGTAAGCCTGTTGTGCGGACGGCGAGGTGAAGATGTTGCCCACGACGGCGCCGTCGGCCAGTCCCGCGCCGATGAGTCCGGCGAAAGCCGGGTAGTGCCCGGAACCGCCGCCGGCCAGTACTGCGACCTTGGGCTGCTCGGGACGGTGGCGGCGCACTGCGCCGCCGGGAACCTGGCGCACCAGGCCGGAGTGGAGGTCGCAGAAACCGGCGAGGGCTTCGTCTGCGAATTCGGCGGGATCGTTGAAGATTTTGGTCATCGTGGGCTCTTTCGGCTACGGATGCGGGGACTGCTAGTGGATGTGGCTTCCACCGTTGATGTCGATGGTGGTGCCTGTGAGGTAGGCGGATTCCTCGGAAGACAGGAAGGTGATGACAGCGGCGATTTCCTCGGTGGTGGCGTTGCGGCCCAGCGGGATGCCTGCGTTGATGGCGGCTTCCTGCTCGTCGGTGCTGCCGACGCGGATGTTGGTGTCCACGGCGCCCGGAGTGATGGCGTTCACGGTGACGCCGGTTGCGCCGATTTCGCGCGCCAGTGCCTTGGTGAAGCCGAGGATGGCTGCCTTTGCTGCGGAGTAGGGGACCTTGCCGAAAACGCCGCCGCCGCGCTGGGCGGAGACGGAGGACATGTTGACGATGCGGCCCCAGCCGCTGGCGATCATGTCAGGCAGGAAAGCCTTGGTCACCAAGTAGGTGCCGGTGGCGTTCACGTCCATGATCTTGTGCCAAAGTTCCAGCGTGGTTTCAAGGAACGGCACGGGGGAGGTGATGCCCGCGATGTTGGCGAGGGCGCCGACGGCGGGAAGGGTGCCGGCGCTGATTTCCGCGGCGACTGCGTTGTACGCCGCGTTGACGGAGGCTTCGTTGGCGACGTCGATCTCGTAACCGAACGCAGGGACGTTGAACTGGTTGCCGATTTCCGCTGCGACCTTGGCGGACTTCTCGCCGTCGAGGTCCAGGATCACCACGGCCCAGCCGTTACTGGCGTAGCGGCGTGCGGTGGTGATGCCGATGCCCCGGTCCGAGGTTGCCCCGGTGAGGACGGCGGTGCGCTGGATGGTGCTGGTCATGATGCTCCTTGGGTTTGTTGTTGTGAAAGTCAGATGAGGTCTGTGATGAAGCTGGCGGCTTTGGCGGCCGCTGCCGGGCGTTCGTCGTGGGTGACGTCGCGGGTTTCGAGCTCGAGCGAGAAATGACCGCTGTAGCCGGTGGCTGCGAGCGAGCTGAGTCCGGCGGCGAAGTCCGCGTGGCCGTTTCCGATGCTGAGGTTGATGTTGCCCGCTACCGCGTCCCGCAGGTGGACATGTGCTATCCGGCCGCGATGGCGTTCGATGTACTCGAGCGGGTCGTCGCCTGCGGCGACGATGTGGCTGAAGTCCATGACAATCCCGACGCCGGAGCCCGCCAGCCGCGCGGCGAGCTGTTCGGCGCGTTCCAGGTTCCAGCAGAAACGGAGGAAGTGCAGGGATTCGGTCCACAGTTCGACGCCGAATTCCGCCGCGCGCTGCCCGGCACCGATGAGCTGCGCTGCGATGGTGTCCAGGTCCTCATCGAGGCTGAGGACCGGATCGTGTCCCAAGGCGCCGCACGGGAGGACGAGGGCTTTCGCGCCGGTGTTGGCGGTAAGGGTGAGCAGGGCATCGAGGTGACTCTGGCGGGCGGCGCGCTGGCCGGCGTCGAGCACTGCGTTGAGGTCGCCTATATCGCCGTTGACTGAGCGGACCCGCAACCCGGAGGCGGCGACCTCCGCGGTAACGGCCGCGACGGCGTCGGAATCAAGCTCATAGGGGACGTGATCGCAGACGCCCGGCAGTGCGCCGAGGTCGATTTCCTCAAAGCCCAGGCCATTGATGGTGCGCAATGCCGTGGGTAGATCCTGGTGCCGGAAGCTGATGGACGAGCAACCGAGTCGGGAGTTGAACATCTTCGTTTCCTCCAGTCGTGCCCGAAGGCAGTAGTGATGGGAACCACAGTATCTAAGTTAACTGTCAACAGTCAACCCTTGAAGTTGACTGTTGACAGAAGTAGATGATGCAGGTCACACTGGCATATCATGTGTTAACAGTCGACAGTGCTGAAGCTCCTAGCCTCAGTCGCTCTTCGAAAGGGATTCACCAATGAGCAAAGAAGCTCTGACCATGCGCGGTCCGGTCCACGGCACCAAGGACGCCCGACGCGTCGCCATCGGCTCCGGTGTGGGTGCAGTCATCGAAACCTATGACTTCATCGGTTTCGGCACCGCGGCTGCCCTGTACTTCGGAACGGCCTTCTTCCCCACGGGCGATCCCGTGACCGGAACCCTCGCCGCTTTCGCGACCCTCGGCGTCGGCTTCGCTGCCCGTCCTATCGGCGGCATCATTGGCGGCCACCTTGGTGACAAACTGGGACGCAAGCCCGTCCTCGTAGCCTCGTTGATCCTGATGGGCGTGGCCACCTTCCTGATCGGCCTTCTTCCCACCTACAGCCAAGTGGGCCTCCTGGCGCCGGCACTGCTCGTGTTCGTCCGCATCGTCCAAGGCCTTGCCTTCGGAGCCGAGTGGGGTGGTGCAATCCTGATGAGCTACGAGCACGCACCGTGGAAGAAGAAGGGAAAGTACACGGGCATCGTCCAGGCCGGATTCCCCGTGGGACTCCTGCTGGCCAACCTGACGTTCCTTGTCAGCGTCCAACTCGGCGGCGAACTCGCCTGGCGCATTCCGTTCCTCGCCAGCATGGTGTTGGTTGTCGTCGGCTTGATCATCCGCTCCAAGGTCCCGGAATCCCCGGTCTTCGACGAAGTCAAGGAGAGCGGCGCAATCGTGAAGTCGCCCATCGTGGAGGTCCTGAAGACCGACTGGCGCAACATCGTCAAGGGAATCGGCCTCCGCATTGCCGAGACCGCAGGCTACGCCGTCTCTATCACGTACATGATTTCCTACCTGAACAGCCAGCACTTGGCCGATAAGACCCAGACCCTGGTAGCCCTCTGCATCGCTTCGGCCATCGGCATCTTCGCAACCCAGGCCTGGGCGCGACTGACGGACAGGATCGGACGGCGTCCCGTCTACATCTGGTCCTGCGCCTTTGCGGTCCTCTTTGCCATCCCGATGTTCCTGCTCGTCAACACCGGTATGTTCATCTTCGTCATTGCCACGATCGCCGTCTCCTACGGCGTCTGCCAGAACTCCCTCGCCGGCGCCCAGGGCGCCTGGTTCCCCGAGTTGTTCCAAGCGAAGACCCGTGCCTCCGGCGCTTCACTGGCCTACCAGATCTCGGCCACGATCTCCGGCTTCACCCCCTTCATCACCACCCTGCTCTTCGTCGCCCTGGGATGGATGGGCCCGGCCGTGCTCTTCGGCCTGTACGCCGCGATCGGCCTCTGGGCTGCATTGGCTACCCGAGAAACCTGGGGCAAGAAGGAACGCCAGTCGGCCGATGAGGCCACCAAAAGCACTCCCCAGCCGGTGAATGTCTAATGACGGTGGCGCAGGAACAATACACGGCAGGACGAATCGGAGAAACCGCGATGGAACGCATCGAACGCGTGCGCGCAGCCGCAACCCGGATCCGGCACCACGCCCTCAACATGGGCGAAGTCCAGGGGCAGGGCTACGTCGGACAGGCACTCGGTGCGGCGGACATGCTCGCCGCGGTCTACGCGGACCAGCTCCGCTACCATGCCAACGATCCCGAATGGGAGGGCCGGGACCGCTTCCTCCTCTCCACGGGCCATTACGCAATCGGCCACTATGCAGCCCTGGCGGAGGCCGGAATCATTCCCGTCGAGGAGCTCGAAAGCTACGGCTCGGACGATTCCCGCCTCCCCATGTCCGGGATGTCGACATACACGCCGGGCATGGAAATCTCGGGAGGGTCGCTTGGCCACGGGCTCTCCATCGCTGTCGGAATTGCCCTTGGCCTCCGGTACCGCGCTCAATCGGGAGAGGGCTCCAGCGCGAGGGTGTACAACTTCCTCTCCGACGGTGAGCTTGATGAAGGGTCCACGTGGGAAGCCGCTATGGGCGCGCACCACCACCAATTGGGGAACCTGACCGCCATGGTGGACATCAACGCCCTCCAGGCGGATGGCAAGACGGACACCGTCCTCCGGACCGAACCCGTGACGGAGAAGTGGGAAGCCTTCGGCTGGTACACGCAGCGGGTGGACGGGAACGACGTCGGTGCGTTGCTGGCGGCGTTCGACAACGCAGCCGCCCAGGCCGCCGCCGTCGGGCGTCCTTCCGTCATCCTGTGCGACACGAAAGTGGGGCGCGGCGTGCCGCTGCTTGAGGAACGTGAAAAGGCGCACTTCATGCGCATCGAAGAACACGAATGGCAGCTCTGCCGTAAGCAACTGACCGCAGGATCCAACGGGAAGGCCGGCCGATGAGCACCGTCACCGCTTCGAAGGGCCCAGCCCCCAAGCTGAAAACGTCGGCCATGATCGCGTCCTTCGCGGACCCGGGCCAGAAGACTTCTTCCGCGCCTTTTGGGCACGCGTTGGTGAAGGCCGCCGAGGCTGACCCGCGAATCGTCGGGCTCACCGCCGACCTGGGCAAGTACACGGACATGCATATCTTCGCGAAGGTGTTCCCGGAGCGGTTTTTCCAGATGGGCATGGCTGAGCAGTTGCTCTTCGGTGCGGCCGCAGGCTTGGCCGAGACCGGCTTGGTGCCGTTCGCCTCGACCTATTCGGTGTTCGCCGCGCGCCGGGCCTACGACTTCCTGTGCCTCGACATCGCCGGGCCGAACCTCAACGTGAACATCGTGGGCGGACTCCCGGGCCTCACCACGGGCTACGGCCCGAGCCACCAGGCCACGGAGGACATGGCGATATTCCGCGGCATGCCGAATCTGACAATCGTCGATCCATGCGACTCCGTGGACATCGAACAAGCAGTGCCACAACTGGCCGCCAGCGACGGACCCACGTACCTGCGCCTCCTTCGCGGCAACGTCCCCACGGTGCTGGACGAGTACGACTACACGTTCGAACTCGGCAAGGCGAAAGTGCTTCGGGGTGGCAACGACGTTGTGTTCGTCTCCAGCGGGCTGATGACCATGCGCGCCCTGCAGGCAGCGGAGGCGCTCGCCGCGCACAAGGTGGATGTCGCCGTCGTGCACGCGCCCACCATCAAACCGTTCGACGCCGCCACCGTCCTGGCGGAACTGAACACCGACCGTCTGGCCGTCACGCTGGAGAACCACAGCGTGGTGGGCGGCTTGTTCGAAACTGTGGCCTCCGCCGTGGTCACGGCCGGGCTGGGCAAGCGCGTGGTGCCCGTGGCGCTTCCCGACGAGTTCCTCGACGCCGGCGCGCTGCCTACCCTGCACGAGCGCTACGGATTGTCCGTGCAGCGGATCGTGGCAAAGGTCCTCGCGGAACTCGGCTGACCCTGAAAATTCCTTGGCGGGAGCGCGGAGCAGGCGTGCGCCGGTTCCGCGCTCCTGCCGTAAGATCAACAGTTAACACACCGACTGTAAACAGTCGACCACTGACATTGAGGACGGACAAGATGGCCGGAGCAACAGCACCCCTTCTGGGACTGGAAAAGAAGAGCCTCCGCGAGCAGGCGCTCTCCGCACTGCGTACCGCCATCACGAGCGGCGAGTTGGAACCTGGACGGCACTTGGTGGAAACCGAGCTGTCGGACATGCTCCAGATCAGCCGCGGAACGCTCCGGGAAGCCTTGCGACAACTTGAGCAGGAGGGCCTGCTGTCCGCTGGTCCGCGCGGCCGGCTCTCCGTCCGCCACCTCGATGCCAAGGAAATCCGCGACATCTACTCGGTGCGGGCCGCTTTGGAATCCCTCGCCGCGCGTACGCTCTGCGAGTTGCCGGACCGCCAACAAGTGATCACCTCGCTGCGCTCCGCCATCGACGCCATGGCGGCCGCGGCCAAGGGAAGCCTCGAGGAACGGATCGAGTCCGATCTGGAATTCCACCGCACCATGTGCCGTCTCACCGGCAACGAAACCCTGCTCCATTCCTGGGAGTCGCTGGAGGGGTCCATCCGGATGTCCATCATGTTCGCCGGACTGGAAAAGGGCGTCAAGAACATGAGCGTCGAGCGGCACCACGACATCGTGGCCGCCATCGAGACGGGGGATGCATCCCTGGCGCGCAAGACCATCCTCGAGCACATGGACAGCGCTGCTGCGGAGCTGGTGGCGTAAGCGCCCGACGGCGGCGCTCAACTTTCGCGGTAACTGCACCTCCGTGGGGGTCACTGCCATTACCCCTCAAGATAGAGACTCCCTCATGTCCTTCGTGGGCTGTTTCCTTAATTCATGACTCGTCCCGAAACGACTTTGCCGGTTCCGGTTCCGCCCTCGGCCATGGCCGATGCGCCACGGGCACGGCTCACGCTCATCATTGCGTCCCTGGGGTTCTTCCTGATCACCCTCGACATCCTGATCGTCAATGTGGCGCTTACCAGCATCGGCAAGGAACTCGGGGGCGGCACAGCCGGCCTGCAATGGGTGATCGACGGCTACACGCTGATGTTCGCCGCGTTGTTGCTGTTCGCCGGGAACCTCTCGGATCGGATCGGCGCGAAAAGGGCGCTGGGATGGGGAATCGCACTCTTCCTTGTCGCGTCCGTCGCGTGCGCACTCGCGCCGACGTCGGGGGTCCTCATTGCCGCCCGCTTCCTCCAAGGAGGTGCGGCATCGATGATGCTGCCGGCGTCGATGGCGCTGATCCGGCAGGCCTTTCCGGATCCCCGCCGCCGCGCACATGCCCTCGGGATCTGGGCGGTCGGCGGTGCAGTCGCCGGAGCCGTGGGACCGCTTGTCGGCGGCCTCCTCACCACGCTGGACTGGCGGCTCGTGTTCGGGATAAACCTTCCCGTCTGCATTGCGATGCTGGTGCTCCTGGCTTCCGTTGCCGCATCCCCGCGGCGGCCGGCGCCGTTCGACTGGGCAGGCCAGGCCGCGGCGATCGTTGCCCTGACCGCGTTGATGTACGGCCTCATCACGGGAGGAACCGAGGGCTTCGGCACGGTGCCCGTCATCGGCAGCCTGGTGCTTGCAGGAGTTAGCCTCGCGGTTTTCCTTTTCATCGAGGCGCGCGGACGGCACCCAATGATGCCGCTTGAGCTGTTTCGCTCCACCGGCATGAGAATCTCGCTCTCGGTCGGTTTCGCGTTCATGGTGGGCCACTTCGGCACCGTCTTTGTTGTCAGTCTCTTCCTTCAACAGCACCTCGGGCTTACACCCCTTCAGGCAGGGTTCACGTTCCTTCCTTCCGCGGCGTTCAGCATCGTCGGCAACATCGTCAGCGGGACCCTCTCGAACCGCTTCGGCACGCGGGTGCCGGTGGTCGTCGGTTTGACGTCCATGGTGGTGGGACTCACCGGGATGCTTCTCACGGCGCCGCTGGGATCGCCGCTACTCGTCGGTGCCTTCCTGATTTTGACGGGCTCCGGTGGATCGATCGCGATGCCGCAGGTCACCGCCGTCGTGCTCGCGAGCGTGCCGAGCGAAAAAGCGGGCACGGCCAGCGCAGTCTTCAATACATTCCGCCAAGTGGGCGGCGCCGTCGCCATCGCAGTCTTCGGCGCCCTCATCGCCGATCGCAGCAACTTCGTCCACGGGATGCAGACCAGCTTCATCATCGCGGCGTCGCTGCTCCTGCTCACCGCGTTCGCCAGCCTCTTCATCCACTCGCCGGGCGCGGTCAAAGACTAGGGAGACTTAACTGGACTCTTGAGCAAGTCCATAAAGAAATATGAGTCAATATAAAAGATTCCTTGTATTGACTCATATTCTTCGATAGATCGCCGAGATCGGAACAACAAACAGACGTCGTGGTCGGTCGCGATCGTACGACTATGTGGCGGAGGTGTCGCGTTCCCCAGACGGTGTCCGTATCCGGCCGTCGGCGGCGTGGTATCCCAGTGCGCAGCTGGGGCACCGGTCGATCACCTCGACCAGTTCGTCAACGCTGGCACGGCTGGCATCGATCCACGGCCGTACGTCACGGTTGAACACCTGTGGAAGCCCGCGGATGCATTCGGCCGCGTGCCGGCAACGAGCAGGTTCCCAGGTCACGACGATGCCGGGGGCACGATACTCGCGGATCGCAATAGACTCGCGTTGAGGCGGTTGATCGCCCTGATTCATCTCGTTCATGTTCACTCCCTTGTTCCGACCTCGGAATCGAGGCCAAGATGTCGGCGCAGGACGATTGCGATGTCCTCGACCTGTGTGAGCTGCTCCGGGGACAGTGCGTCGATGAAGATTTCCTTCACGGCGCGCAAATGCGGGACCGATCCGGCACGGAATAGCTCCAGCCCCGGATCGGTGGCCATCACATCGACGCCGTGCACGGCGTCTGCGCAGGGGATCCGTCGGATGAGCTGCCGCTTCTCCATGCGGCCCAGGTGATGCGACAGGCGGCTGCGTTCCCAGCCGATCATGGCAGCGAGCTCCGATGACCGGATCGTGTGATGTTCCGCCTCGCTGAGGGCGAGCAGCACCTGGTAGTCCCCTGACGACAGGGACGACTCGTTCTGTAGGCGACCCGTGAGGCGTGCGCGCAGCGCCTCGGCCGTCTCGATGTAGTCCCGCCAGATCCGCAACTGCACGGGAGTCGGCATCGTGCGGTGTTTCGCGTAGCCCATCTCACCTCCGGGAATTGATACGTCAACTATAGCGTTGTTCGGGGTATTGACACGTCAATCCGGAAGGTCCGGGGCGACGAGAAGGGCCGGGGACGTGATGGTTGTTCAGATCGATGATCTTGAGTTCGGGCTGAACTCGTTCGGCGACATCTCAACCGACGCAGGCCGCGTGATGTCGGATGCCGAGACGCTGCGTCTACTCATCGAGGAGGCGCAGCTGGCAGAGGCTGTCGGTCTGGACGTTTTCAGCGTCGGCGAGCACTATCGGGAGGGCATGGTCGACTCGGCCACCCCGGTGCTGTTGGCGGCCGCCGCACAGGCTACCTCCAGCATCCACCTCGGCACCTCGGTCACCGTGCTCTCGACGCAGGATCCGGTGCGCCTGTATCAGGAGTTCGCAACCGTCGACGGGATCTCCGGCGGCCGCACGCAGCTCGTCCTCGGCCGGGCATCCGCGATCGAGTCGTTCCAGCTGTTCGGTTACGACATCGCCGACTACGAGGAGATCTTCGAGGAGAAGCTCGATCTGTTCCTCCGTCTCCTGCGGGAGGATCGCGTGACCTGGTCCGGGAAGTACCGCAGCTCGCTCGAGAACGTACGTCTGCATCCGCGGATGCCCGATGGCGGGATCCCGGCGTGGATCGGAATAGGCGGCAGCCCCGACTCCGTGATCCGCGCGGCGCGGCACGGACTTCCGCTCATGATGGCCATCATCGGCGGACGCCCCGAGCGCTTCGCCGGGCACGCCGAGCTCTACCTGCGGGCGCTCTCATCATTCGGGCACCCCGAGCTGCCGATCGCGCAGCATTCCCTCGGCTTCATCGCCGACACCGACGAAGAAGCGAAGAACGTGCACTGGAAGCATTGGCAGCCTGTCGTGACACAGGTCAGCAAGGAACGCGGCTTCTACCCGCCGACCGCCGAACGATACGCCGAAGAGGTCGACACTGGCGCGCTCTACGTCGGATCTCTCGAGACGGTGGCGCAGAAGATCGCCGGGATCGTGCGCGCTAACCATCTGTCCCGCTTCGACCTCAAATACGACGTGCTGCACCTTCCCCGGCAGGCTCGCGAACACAGCATCCGCCTGTTCGGCGAAAGGGTCGCTCCGCGTGTCCGCGAGCTGCTCGCCGAGAATCCGGGCGACTGGCACCTCACCGGCCGAACACCGGCGCAGATTGTCAAGGGCGGCAAGGCCGTCCACACCTGAACTGACCACCACCTCGGCATTTGAAAGGGAGAAACTCATGAACGACTTCACCGACCTCGAGTTCGGCATTGACACCTTCGGGGACCTGCCTCGCGACGCTCACGGTGACATCGTCACCCACGGCGAGGCGATCCGGGCCACCTTGGCCGAAGCGATCCTCGCCGACGATATCGGCATCGACGCGATCGCCATAGGCGAGCACCATCGCTCGGAGTTCGCCATCTCAACTCCGGAAACGGTCTTGGCCGGGATCGCCACTGCAACCGACCGGATTCGCCTCGGGTCTGGTGTAACGGTGCTGTCGTCCGATGATCCAGTGCGAGTGTTCCAGCGGTTCGCGACCGTAGACGCGCTCTCGAATGGCCGTGCCGAAGTGATCCTCGGACGCGGCTCGTTTACCGAGTCGTTCCCGTTGTTCGGCTACGATCTCAGCGATTACGATCTCCTCTTCGACGAGAAGATCGACTTGTTTCACAAACTCCTTGACGAGAAGCCCGTCACGTGGACGGGCACCACACGTGCGCCACTGCACGAAGCAGACGTGTTCCCTAAGACGGACTCGGGTCGGCTGCGGACCTGGGTCGGCGTCGGAGGCACCCCGCAGTCCGTGATTCGCACTGCGAACTACGGGTTCCGACTCATGCTGGCCATCATCGGCGGCGCCCCGGCCCGCTTCGCCCCGTATGTCGACCTGTACCGCCGTGCCACCGAGCAGCTAGGCACCACCGCGTTCCCGGTGGGCATGCATTCCCCGGGACTGATCGCTGATACCGATGAGACGGCAAAGGAACTGTTCTATCCCGGCTACAAAGTGATTCGTGATCGCATTGGCGCGCTGCGCGGCTGGCCTCCCCTTCAGCGCGGTGAGTTCGAGGCCGATGTGGAACACGGATCCCTTTATGTCGGCTCGCCCGAGACCGTCGCCGCCAAGATGGCCGATGCGATCCGCGCGCTCGACGTCGGCCGGTTCGACCTCATCTACACTGCCGGCGGACACATGGCCGCGACGGCCCGCCTGCGGGCCGTGGAGCTCTACGGTACTCGAGTTATCCCCCTGGTCCGCGACATGCTCGCTGGCACATCTTCGACTTCGGCCGGGTCCCGAACGGGGGCGCGGCCGTGAACGACACGAAGAGTCCGGTCCGCACTATCGGCATCCTCGGCGCAGGCAAAGTCGGCGCAGTGTTGGCACGGCTCGCTCTCGCCGCCGGCTACCGGGTGCTGATCTCCGGCTCTGGAGACCCGGAGAAGATTGCCCTAACCATCGAAGTGCTCGTTCCCGGAGCTGTCGCAGTTCGACCCGAGAACGCCGCTCGCACGGCCGATATCGTGATACTTGCCCTGCCCCTCGGCAAGTATCGGAACCTTCCGCTTGCGCAGCTGAGCGGAAAGCTTGTGATTGACGCGATGAACTACTGGTGGGAAACCGACGGCATCCGTGACGACCTCGACGACCCACGTATCTCCACCAGCGAGATCGTGCAGGACTTCCTTTCCAATTCACGTGTCGTGAAAGCTCTGAACCACATGGGATATCACGATCTCGAAGAGGAGAGTCGGCCAACCGGGATGCCGGACCGCAAAGCGATCGCATTGGCCGGCGACGGAGACGACGACGTCGTCTCCGTCGCCGGACTGATCGATGCGCTAGGTTTCGACCCAGTCCTCGTGGGTCGCCTGCCCTCAGGGGTGGCCTTGCAGCCGGGGAACCCAGCATTCGGGGCGAACGTATCGGCGGGCGAGCTTCGCGAGTTGATCCGGACTACTGCAGGCGAAAGGGATCCCATTCATTCGAGTGACGGAGGCGGGCGAGTGTGATGCCGTCTGCGACGGCCCGAATTTTGCCGGCAAGTCACTTCCCTGGATCTACGACTTGCTGGTCCTAGGACCAGGCCACGCGTTGTCCAAATGGGCTTCCCGAATGGCCTAGTGAGGCTGCTTTGCCCCGCGGCAGCCGTCCCACTAGTCACCCGCCGACGTAGGCCGCCAGATGTTCTCCGGTGAGGGTGGAACGCCCGGCAACCAGATCGGCGGGCGTGCCCTCGAAAACGATCCGGCCGCCGTCGTGACCCGCGCCAGGGCCGAGGTCGATGATCCAGTCGGCATGCGCCATGACCGCCTGGTGGTGCTCGATGACAATGACAGACTTCCCGGAGTCCACCAACCGGTCCAGCAAGCCGAGAAGCTGTTCGACGTCGGCGAGGTGCAGGCCCGAGGTGGGCTCGTCGAGAACGAGCACGCCGCCTTTTTCGCCCATGTGGGTGGCCAGCTTGATCCGCTGCCGCTCGCCGCCGGAAAGCGTGGTGAGCGGTTGGCCGAGGCTGAGGTAGCCGAGTCCGACGTCGGCCAGCCGCTGCAGGATCGCGTGGGCTGCCGGGATCCTGGATTCGCCCGCGGAGAAGAACTCCTCGGCCTCTTTCACCGACATCGCCAACACCTCCGCGATGTTGCGGCCGCCGAGGCGGTACTCAAGCACCGATGCCTGGAACCTCTTGCCTTCGCATTCCTCGCACGGAGTGGCCACGGTGTCCATGAACCCGAGATCGGTGTAGATGACGCCCGCGCCGTTGCAGGTGGGGCATGCGCCCTCGGAATTCGCGCTGAACAGCGCCGGCTTCACGCCATTGGCCTTCGCGAACGCCTTCCGGATGGGTTCGAGGAGTCCGGTATACGTCGCGGGGTTGCTCCGCCGGGAGCCCTTGATTGCCCCTTGGTCGATCGACACGACGCCTTCTCGCTTGGACAACGAGCCGTGGATCAGCGAGCTCTTGCCGGATCCGGCGACGCCCGTGACGACAACCAGAACCCCGAGCGGAATGTCGATGTCGACGTCGCGCAGGTTGTTCTCGCTCGCGCCACGGATCTCCAGTGCGCCCGCGGATGTCCGCACCGTCTTCTTGAGGGTTGAGCGGTCCTCGAGGTGGCGCCCGGTCAGGGTGCCGCTGGACCGCAGCCCTTCGAGGGTGCCTTCAAAGACCACTTCGCCTCCGGCTGTGCCCGCGCCGGGACCGAGGTCGACGACGTGGTCGGCGATCGCGATCGCCTCCGGTTTGTGCTCCACGACGAGCACGGTGTTGCCCTTGTCCCGCAACTGCAGCAGCAGCTTGTTCATGCGCTCGATGTCGTGGGGGTGCAAGCCGATGGTGGGCTCGTCGAAGACGTAGGTGACGTCGGTGAGCGAGGAGCCCAGGTGCCGGATCATCTTGGTGCGCTGTGCCTCACCTCCGGAGAGCGTACCTGCCGGCCGGTCGAGCGAGAGATAGCCGAGTCCGATCTCCGCGAACGAGTCGAGGAGGTGCCGCAGCCCCTTGAGGAGCGGCGCCACGGACGGTTCGTCGAGGCCGCGCACCCATTCGGCGAGATCGCTGATCTGCATCGAGCAGGCGTCCGCGATGCTGATTCCCTTGATCTTGGACGAGCGGGCCGCCTCGGTGAGCCGGGTTCCATCGCAATCAGGACAGATCGTGAAGGTGATGGCCCGCTCCACGAAGGCGCGGATGTGCGGCTGCATACCCTCCGGGTCCTTGGAGAGCATGGACTTCTGGATCTTGGGAATCAGGCCCTCGTAGGTCAGGTTGATTCCCTCGACCTTGATCTTGGTGGGCTCCTTGTGGAGCAGGTCGTGGAGTTCCTTCTTGGTGTACTTGCTGATCGGCTTGTCCATGTCGAAGAAACCGGAGCCGCTGAAGATGCGGCCGAACCAGCCGTCCATGCTGTAACCGGGGATGGTGAGTGCGCCCCCGGCGAGCGACTTGCTGCTGTCGTACAGCGCGGTCAGATCGAAGTCCGTGACCGAACCCCGCCCTTCGCAGCGCGGGCACATACCGCCGGTGATGCTGAAACTCCGCCGTTCCTTCGTCGTCGTGCCGCCGCGCTCGAACGTAACCGCTCCCGCGCCCGAAACTGAAGCGACGTTGAAGGAGAACGCTTGGGGCGAACCGATGTGCGGCTGGCCAAGCCGGCTGAAGAGCATGCGCAGCATGGTGTTCGCATCCGTGGCGGTACCGACGGTGGAGCGGGGGTTCGCGCCCATCCGTTCCTGGTCGACGATGATCGCCGTCGTGAGTCCTTCGAGCAGGTCCACATCCGGCCGCGCCATGGTCGGCATGAACCCTTGGACGAAGGTGCTGTACGTCTCGTTGATCATGCGCTGCGACTCCGCGGCGATCGTGGCAAACACGAGGGAGCTCTTGCCCGAACCGGAAACGCCCGTGAACACCGTCAGCCGGCGCTTCGGCAGCTCGATGCTGATGTCCTTGAGGTTGTTCTCCCGCGCTCCCTGCACGCGAATCAGATCGTGGGTGTCGGCAGTATGCAGCTCAGGCGACTGCGTGTCCGTGCTCGTGGCCGTGCTCATCGTGTCTCCATCTTTTACGCGGGGTCGTCTTCGCGGTCTTCGTCGGCGTTTGGTTGGCTATTGAGGATCCTGAAGCAGCCCGAGGACGTTGCCGTCGGGGTCGGTCACGGTGGCAACCAAGCGGCCGCCCCCGACGTCGCGGGCTGCTTCCTTCAGGGTAGCGCCGGCGGCAGTCACCTCGGCCAGCTTCGCCTCGATGTCCGAAACGTGCCAGTAGGCGACGGGTGAGGTCATGGCCTGAGGTCCGCCTCCCGGAACGAGCCCGATGTGCTGGCCCGCGACGTCGAAGCCGACGTAGTACGGCCCGTCGGCCTGCGGCGGCGTCCCGAGCAAGGCGGTGTACACCGCCTTCGCGGCGGCGAGGTCGGAAACGGGATGCAGCACGGTCTTGATTCCCTCGTTGGAAGAGTCGCTCATGATCACTCCTGAAGTCATTAGGGGACGAAGCTGGCGTGGACGGTGTTGTCCATGACCGCCATTCTAGGCGCGGCCCGGAAGCGGCGCTTCTCCATTCCTGACCGGTCCGGGGCCGGGAGTTTCGTTCTATGGACATCCCTGTTGAGCGGTGCCACGATGGCCGAACATGGCCCTTGGCGTACCGCGCCAGGGCGAAGCGAGGCTGGAGGAACCAATGTCGGATTCCGATCTCGATCTGATCGTGGAGAAGTACCATCGAGCGCTCGATGCGTTCGTCAAGGGAGACCCCGAGCAGCAGAAGAAGCTGTTCTCAAAGAGCGACGACGTCACTCTCGCTAATCCTCTCGGCCCGCCTGCGCGGGGCTCGAGTGCGGTCGAGGCGACCATGGATCGGGCGTCTTCCGGGCTGAGGGAGGGCGAGCCCATCAGATTCGAACGAATCTCCGGGTATGTCGGGACGGAGCTTGCGTACATCGTCGAAATCGAATGGGCACGGGCCAAGGTTGGCGGATCTGATGAAGTGTCCCCGATACCCCTTCGGGTGACGACGATTTTCCGCCGGGAAGATGGTGAGTGGAAGGTCCTCCACCGTCACGCGGATCCCATACTGTCCGCGCGGCCAATCGAGTCGATCGTCCAGGCCTAGTGGCTCCCGAGGTGCTGGATCAACGCGTCGAGAATCGGCACCTGCCCGCCTACCAGTTTGGCGCGGGCAACTGCCTCCGTGGCCCAGACCGCGTCGTCGATCTCCGGGTAGCTCCGGACAATGCCTGATCCGCGCGGCCATTCGAGATCGAAGGTGTTGCTCACGATTCGCCCGGGGTTGAAGTCCGACTCCGCTGTGAAAGCCGCCACGAGTTTGCCTGACGGTTGCCGGAAGATGCCCAGCTGGTGATATTCGACGACGGGCGGGGGAGAGCCTATCTCCTCGGCGAATTCACGTTTGGCGGCCACGAGGGGATCCTCGTCTTCGAGGTATTCGCCTTTGGGAATGGACCAGGCTCGTGCATCCTTATGGGCCCAGAACGGTCCGCCCATGTGGGCTATCCAGACTTCCAATTCCGCCGTGGAGCTCCGACGGTACAACAGAATGCCTGCGCTTCGAACTGTCATTTGCCCTCCCAGGCATAGGTTATCTGCCGGGTTTGACGGTCGGAACCCTCAGCACTCCCAAGGCCTCTACCAAATACGGGACCGGATCCGGATCCGTGCCGGCGGCCCACTGCATCCAGGCCTCGAACGTCGCCCCGAGATAGGCGGCGCACAGATAGCCTGCCGCGCTTTCGGTGACGCCTTGCGCCAGGAGGTAAAGCCTCGCCCGTTCCCGCTGCGGAGCCAAGGCATCGTAACTTCTGCTCGCCAGCTCAGGGTGCTCGGCAATGAGGCGCAGGCGCCCGCGCGTGACGGAAAGGTCCGGGATCGCCGAAGCCCCGGCGATGGCGGCCGCCCGCAGTCCCGCGAGGATGCCGCCGTCGGAAGTGTCGCCGTCGGACGGCTCCGCTGCGCGAGCGGCCTCCAGCACCCGGCCGGAGGCTTCCACCACCGGTTCCATGCCACCCCAGACGAGGTCAGCTTTGTTCGGGAAGTAGCGGTAGAGGCTCTTCCGTCCGATTCCCGCCGCGCGTGCGATGTGCTCCATTGATGTCCGTTCGTAGCCGTTCTCGGCAAAAAGACGGAGCGCGACGCCGGCCACGGCGTCCGGATCAATTGTCGCCGGGCGTCCGGTGGAGCGCCCGACGCCGGGCTTCGTATGGTCTGAGGGCATCTCTCCAGTATCCACTCTTACATAATGACACGGAGTGTCATAAAGTGAAGGAAACGCCACCAACACGTTCGGGAGGAACAACATGGGCAACGAGACTGCATGGCAGGAAGCCGCCATCAATGGCCGTTTTGCCGGGAAGACAGTGATCGTCACCGGGGCGGGCTCGGGCATCGGCCAAGCTACGGCCCTGCGCGTCGCGAAGGAAGGCGGGCGGGTCATCGCCGCCGACATCAGCAAGGAGCGCCTGGACGCCTTGGTGGAGGAAAACGGCGGCTTGGATCTGGTGCCCGTGGCCGGCGACATCTCCACCGAAGAGACCGTTGCCGCCGTCGTCGTTGCCGCCGGCGGCCGCGTGGACGCCCTCGCCAACATCGCCGGCATCATGGATAACTTCGCCCCGATTCACGAAGTGGACGACGCCATGTGGGAGCGGGTCTTCCGGATCAACGTCACAGCCCTCATGCGCTTGACCCGCGCGGTGGTGCCCCTGATGTTGGAGGCCGGCGCCGGCTCCGTGGTCAACGTCGCCTCCGAGGCCGGGCTGCGCGGCTCCGCTGCTGGTGCCACCTACACGGCTTCGAAGCACGCCGTGGTCGGCCTGACCAAGAACTCGGCCGTGATGTACGGGCCGAAGGGGCTGCGCTTCAACGCAGTTGCCCCCGGACCCACCATCACCAACATCGAGGCGGTGTGGGGATCGCAATTGGCCGCCGAACGACTCGCTCCGCTCATGCAGGCCACTGTCCCCACCCCGGCGACGGCCGCCCAGTTGGCGGCATCCATCACCTTCCTGCTCAGCGACGACGGCACCAACGTCAACGGGGCCATCCTGGCGTCCGACGGCGGCTGGTCAGCGCTGTAGCGCGCCTCTTAAAGCAGGACGACGACGGCGGGAGGCTCCCGCCGTCGTCGTTCTCCGTTGCCTCGGCTTCAGCCGGTATAGCCTTCGACCTGTTTTGGGGACCGTGGCTTGGCCTCGTTCGGGTTCTCCCCGTATTGCCTTTTGGCCCGCCGCTGGCGCAGCAGGTCCCAGCTCTGATCCAGGTCCTGTTCGATGCGCTCGAGCCTTGCGCGGTCAGGGGCATGCGCAGGACCCGGCGGGGCCGCCTCTGCTTTCTCCCGGAGTTCCCGCTCCTCCTCCACAAGTGACTGGATGTGGTGCAGAATGCCCTGTTCGTCCATGGTTACCTCTTCCTGAACTAGCCGTTACCAGTCAGGTTAGTGAGGTGCGCCGGGCGTGAACAGAGGCGGTGTCCGCGGGAGCCATCCCGGCAATCTCCTGTTTGCGGAATACTTGGACGCAGATCCAGGATTTCCGCAAGCGAAGGCGGTGAATGGCCGTGAACGGCGAAAACAGTGCGTTCAAGCGCAGGCTGGAGCGAGCCATGGAGCTGCGGAACGTCCGCGCAACCGGAATGACGGCCGAAGAAGAAGCCGAACTTGAGGCCGCCGAGGACGAAGAGCGGCGGAAGCGCAAGAAGGTGGACGACGCTGCGCGGGTGGAATACCTGATCCGCGACGCCATGGCGCAAGGGAAGTTCGACAACCTGAAGTACGCAGGCAAGCCGATCCCCGGGCTGGGGGAGCGCTACGATCCCGATTGGTGGGTCAAGGGCCTCATCCAGCGCGAACATCTCAGCGGCCTTGGCCCGAAAGCCATTCTCCTACGCACCGAGGATGCTGAACTGGATGCCAAGCTTGACGCCCTGTATTCGGAAAAGCAGGTGCGCGATCTAGTGGAGGACTTCATCGCCCGGGTCATCGACGCACGGCGCCAACTCCAGGGCGGGCCGCCAGTGATCACGAAAACCCGCGACGTCGGCGTCGAGCTGGAACGCTGGCGCGAGCGCCGGGCGGCGGCCGCCGAGGCAACCGCGGCCAGGGAAGCCGAGCATCAGGAGCTTGCGGGCAAGCGGCCGTGGTGGCGCCGGATCTGGAACGGCTCCGGATAGGACCGATTCAGCGGCTCCGCATGGTGTTGAACGCAGGCGTTCCGGCCAGTCGGCCGCCGTCGACGGCGAGTACGGTTCCGGTGACGAATGAGGACTGGTCCGAGCAGAGCCAGAGGGCGGCGGCGGCCACCTCGGCCGTGGAGCCGATCCGCCCCAGCGGCACGGCGGCGGCCACATGGTCTTGGGCGGCTTGGCCCGCGCCCGCGAGTCGCTCGGTGAGGATGGGGCCGGGAGCGATCGCGTTGACCCGGATTCCGTGCGAGGCGTAGTCGAGCGCGGCCACCCGTGTCAGGCCGCCGACGCCGAACTTGCTCGCCACGTAGCCGCTCAAGCCGGCGACGCCTTGTTCGCCCGCGGTGGAGGACATGTTGACGATCGCTCCGCCGTTCCCGCTCGCCAGCATGAGTTCGATTTCGTATTTCAGGCAGAGGAACACCCCGCGCAAGTTGATCGAGATGGCGCTGTCGAACTCCGCGCTCGCCCACTCGGCCAGGGGCGCCGGGGCCCGCCCTCCGCCTGCGGCGTTGTTGACCACGACGTCGAGACGGCCGAAGCCGTCCCGGATCCCGGCCATCAGGGCCTTCACTGAGTCCTCATCAGCCACATCCACGGACATGGCCACAGCTTTCCCGCCACCCGTAGTAATGGCGGTGACCTGCCGGGACAGTTGAGCGCCGTCACGGGAGGCAAGGACGACGTCGGCACCGGCGTCAGCCAGCGCAGCTGCGATCTCCGCACCGATTCCGCGGCTCGCTCCTGTGACGAGCGCGACCTTGCCGTGTAGCGGCCGGGTGGGATCCGCCGTCGTCATGGCGTTGTCCGGCTTGGGCCGTGCGTTTGGCTTGCCCCGGGTGCGTGCGCCCGGGGCTCTTGGTTCGCGGCTGCCCGGTTGCGGGGGAGCAGGAAGCCTGCAGCCACCAGCCAGAGAAGGCCGCCGAAGCGCCCGATCGGCAGCAGGAACTGAAGAGGTTCGATAGCCATGGACAGGAAGCTCAACTCGGACAGCGCGGCGATGACCAGTCCGGTCCAGGCCAGCCAGCGGGGCATGAAGCCCAGGATCAGGGCCGGGGCGGCGATGCCCGCCATGAGGAGGCCGATTCCGACGACGAAGCCGACCCCGCCGGTGATGAACGCGGCGAGCGCGAGCGCGTGGGTGAGCGTCACATCCGTGGTGATTTCCGGCCGGCTCAGCAGCCAGGTCACGGAACCCGACAGCATCAGGAAGATGGCTGCGCTGACGCCGCCGAAGAAGCTAATGGCCGGCCCTGGAACGCGCACGCCGAGCCGGAGCTGCCGGGCGTAGACGGTGGCCGCGTAGATCCCCAATGGCACGGCGGAGCCGAATTGGAGCATTCCGCCGACCCGCATGGCAGCGACGTTTTGCTGGAAGAATGTGGCCTCCTGCCCCGTCGAAGCAAAAGGCGAGACGAACGTCTGGCCACCTGTCAGGATTGCGGACGTGATGAGGCTGGCGAGGAAAATGCCCAGGCTGACGAGGGCAAGAACGCCGGGGTGTGGGCCGCCTGACCGGGCTGGACGGCCGTCATCGGAAATCGAACGACTACTCATGGCTGAACCTCTCTAGCAGCGGCTGAACTTTCGTAATTGCATCACTATTGAAATGGTTCACCTCTAGAATTGTTCTGTCAAGCATGTATTCTGAATCCATGGACTTAGCCTCACCGGGCCGGCCGAAACGGACCGCTTTTCTCTTGTCGCAGCTGGGCGCCGCCGCATCGTCCCGCTTTGCCGACCGCACTCGGGAGATCGGCCTCACGCCCAGCGACGCCGGCGTCATCCGCCTGCTCGGACGCGCCCCCGGTTTGAGCCAGCGCTCCCTTGCGGACAGGCTGGGTGCCGTCCCCAGCCGGGTGGTTTCACTCATCGACTCGCTTCAGGAACGCGGCCTCGTGGAGAGGGTGCGCAGCAGTACAGACCGGCGGAACTATGAATTGCACCTCACCGACGCCGGCAACGGCGTACTGCGGGAATTGCGCGGGATCGCGGAACAGCATGAAGCGGAGCTTCTGGCCCCGCTGACAGACGAGCAGATCACGCAACTTGGCGAGCTGCTTGCGCAGCTCGCCAACGGCCACGGGCTGGACAGGGACGTCCACCGCGACGTCGGCCGCCAGGCCGGACGCGATGTCGGATCTGACGGCGGACCTGGCGCCGGACCCGACGGCGGCCGCGACGGCCGACGTCAGGCCTGATCGGCTACAGCACCACTTCGCGGCCCGTCCTGCTGGACTCGTAGATCGCGGAGATGATCTTGATGAGCTCAAGGCCGTGGGTGGCCGGAGCGGCCTCGGCGGCATCGCCCCGAGCAGTGGCCAGGAACTGCTCCACCTCGTTGCTGTATGCCACAGCGCTAAAAGTCGGCGAATCCAGCACCGGCGAAATATCCAGCAACGTGTCGTGCTGTTCGGTGAAGATTTCCAAAGCCGGTTCCAGTTGCGCGCCGCCTTTGTCTCCGAAGATTTGGACCTTGGTCTCATCCGCACCGTGCATCGAGTAACTGGTGTCGAAATGCATCACTGCGCCGTTGCTGAACTTGATCAGTGCGGTCGCAAGGTCCTCCACAGGGTCCGCCGGTTGTCGTGCCGGATCGAAATCGGCGGATAGGTACCGGCTGAAGTTGGAGATATTGTTCCGTGCACCGATCTTGTGGAAGACGGTCCCGGAGACCGAAGCCACGGATGGGCAGCCCATGAGCCACCAGCAAATGTCGATGAAATGGACGCCCAGATCGATGAGCGGCCCTCCGCCGGACAACGTTTTGTCGGCGAACCAGCCGCCGGGATTGCCTACCCGGCGCAGGCAAGTCGCCTTGGCGTAGTAGATCTGCCCCAGGTCGCCGGCGTCGATAAAACGCTTGAGTACCTCGGCGTTGGGCGAGAATCGGCGGACATACGCTACCTGCAAAACTGATGCACTCCGTTGGGCGGCAGCTGCAACGGCCAAAGCCTGCTCCACGAAGGCAGTCATGGGCTTCTCGACCAGCACATGCTTGCCGGCTTCGAGCGCCGCAATCACGATTTCGGCGTGCGTGTCATTGCGCGTGCAGATGCTGACGGCGTCGATCTCGGGATCGGCCAAGAGCTCCTTGTAGTCCGTGAAGACTTTGACTGCTCCATATTCCGCGGCCCGGCTCCCGGCCCGCGCAGCGTCGATGTCGCAGACCGCCACCAGGTGCGCCGACGGCGAATCCCGGTAAGCGTCCAAGTGCATGTCCGAGATGGTCCCCAGACCGATGACTCCAACGTTCAGCGCCCCCATGTCAGCAGCCCTCCCACAGCGCGGCGGCGTTACGCAGCGATTCGGGGGTAGCCGTGAGGCAGTCCTCGCGGCCCTCGTATTCCACGGAACATGGTCCGCTGAAGCCGAAGTCCTTGATCAGGCGAAGGACACGCGGCAGGTCCATGTCCCCGAGCCCGAACACGGAGCCTTGGATATGGTCGCCTGCCAGCGTTTGCAGCCAGCCGCCGCCGGGGCTTCGCTTCCGGCGGTAGAAATCCTTCAGGTGCACCACAGACGCGTAGGGGAGGAGCTTGGCGACGGCTGATTCCGGCAGCTCATCGACGCACAGGAAATTGCCGATGTCCAAGGTGATCTTGAAATTGTCGCGGTCCACTGCATGAACCAACTGCAGCAACCGTTCGCTGACGTTGAAGGCCATGCCGTGGTTTTCCACGCTGGTGGTGATTCCCAAAGTTGCCGCATGGTCGGCGAGTTCCCGGGACGCGGGGACCACCTGCTCCAGGGCATCGCGGTATTCGGCGTATGAGGTGGGGCGCCAGGCCCATGGCACTACATCGTGGCGGAAGCGGCTGATCCCCATCCGGTGGGCTGTGTCCAAGTGCGTCTTCACCCGGGCGATCTCAGCCGCTGGGTCTGTGCCAAGGAAATCGGCCCCCACCACATAGTTGACCAAGGCGATCCCGGACTCCTCTCCATGCTCGCGCAGCCCTTCGGCCGCCGCGTGGTTTTGGGAAAGGTCCACGCCCAGTCCCGCCTCGGCCACTTCGAGATGGCTGGCCTGATGCGATGCCGCCCAGCCGGGCAGGTCCAAAAGGCCCACCCGTCCGTCGGCCAAGGCTCCTGCCAAACTGTACGTACTCAGCCCAATCTGCATTGTTAGATCCTCTTCCGTGGATTCCGCGCGCCGACACTTGCGAGCCCACGTTAGGCAGGAATCCGGGCGAAAAGGGCTGGTTGAACTTCATTCGGCATTGAACTTTTGCGGCCGCGCCCCGGTCCCGCCGCGAACCTCAATATGGTGGCAGGCATGATCGAAAAGAAGCCCCGGATCCTCATTACCGGAATCGCCCTCGAGGCCAGCACCTATTCCCCTGCCCGGACCCGCATCAAGGACTTTGTCCGGCGGGATGGCCAGGAGATCTTGGACCAGTACCCCTTTTTCGCGCCGGGCCATCCCGTCCGCGAGGCGGCGGATTGGCTGCCGCTAGTCCATTTCCGATCCATCCCGGGCGGGTGCGTCCCTTCCGCCGATTACACCGAGATGAAGCAGACGATTCTTTCCGCTGTGGCGGATGCCTTGGACGAGGGCCCGGTGGACGGGCTCTATTTCGACATCCACGGTGCCATGAGCGTGGATGGCGTAGACGATCCCGAGGGCGATTTGCTCGTTGCCCTGCGCGGTCTCATCGGCCCGGACGTGCTGGTGTCCAGCGGTATGGACCTGCACGGCAACGTTTCCTGGACTTTGGCGCACCAACTGGACATCCCCAGTTGCTACCGCATGGCCCCACACGAGGACTGGCTGGAAACCAAGGAACGCGCCGCCGCGAACCTGCTGGAGCGACTGGCACTGCCGGAGGACACCCGCCGCCCTATCAAGGCCTGGGTTCCGGTGCCCATCCTATTGCCCGGGGAAAAGACCAGTACCCGATTGGAACCGGCCAAATCGCTATATGAGGAAGTTGCGGTGATCGCTGGTCGGCCAGGAGTGCTCGACGCCGCACTGTGGATCGGTTATGCCTGGGCAGACGAACCGCGCAACCGGGCCGTGGTGATGGTCACCGGTGACGACGCCGACGCCGTCGCGAGCCATGCGGGCCGGCTTGCAGCCGACATGTGGAACAGGCGGGACGAGTTCCGTTTCGTGGCGCCCTCGGCGCCGCTCGCTGAATGCCTCGCGGCAGCGGAGGCAAGCGCGAAGCGCCCGTATTTCATCAGCGATTCCGGGGATAACCCCACGGCCGGGGGAGCGGGTGACGTCACCTGGACCCTGCACAAACTCCTTGAGCACCCACCCATCGCAGCCGGAACGATGCAGGCCATTTATGCCTCGATCCCGGATCCCGCCGCTGTGGACCATTGCATTGGCGCCGGCGTCGGTGGACCCGTCTCTGTGGAGGTGGGGGCTCGCGTGGACGGTACACAGTCCGGCCCGGCGCCGCTGGACGGCATTGTTGAGCATCTGGCCCAGGGCGACCCCGTGGCCATTGACGAGGCAGTCATTCGCGTTGGCGGGCTGCGCATCATCGTGACCCGGCGGCGCAAGCCGTACCACCTGGAATCGGACTTCCTCAGGAACGGCTTGGATGCCCGGACGGCCGACGTTGTGGTGGTCAAGATCGGCTACCTCGAGCCAGAGCTCTTCGACATGGCTTCGGACTGGATGCTGGCGCTCACCCCAGGGGGCGTGGACCAGGATCTGCACCGGTTGGGCCACCGTCGGATCGCGCGGCCCATGTTCCCGCTCGACGACGGCGGGGTGGCACCTGACCTGAGCGCACGGTTGGTACCTGCGTCGAACCAGCCGGCCGGCGTCGAGCGCTGAGGGGACGGCGCGTCCGGGGCTCCAAACCGGATCGAAACTAACTTCGATTCTGAACTAAGTTAGCGGCCCTTCCGAAGCATCATTCCTCCATGATTTCGTTTGCTGCATGGTCAATCGACCCTGTGAGTTCAAAGTGGAGGAAGCGATGAAAGAACTTAGTCGACGTGGTTTGCTCGGTCTGGGCGGAGCCCTGGGTGCCGCAGCCTTGCTGTCCGCATGTGGCGAGGCCTCGGGCTCCGTCTCTTCGGACAGCCTCTCCACTCCGGCAAAGCTGCGGGTCTGGTTCATGAAGGACTCCGTGTCTGACAAGGCCCAGGCGTGGCTGAAGCAGGAGTTCGAAAACAAGTTCCAGGGATCCACCCTCACCATCGAGCAGCAGGAGTGGGATGGCATCGTCCCGAAGCTCCAGACGGCCCTCGCCAGCGCCGAATCGACGCCGGACATCATCGAACTTGGCAATACCCAGGCGCCCACGTTCTGTGCGGTGGGAGCACTGGCCGATCTGAGCGGTATGAAAGAAGAGCTGGGCGGCGCAAATCTGACCAAATCGCTCGTGGAACTCGGCAGCTTCGAGAACAAGATGTACGCCGCACCCTTCTACGCCGGAAGCCGGATCGTGTTCTACCAGAAGGACATGTTCCAGCAGCTTGGGCTCGCGATACCGAAGACGATTGACGAGCTGACCGCCGTCGCAACGAAGATCCAGACCGGCAACCCCGAGAAGAACGCACACTTTTCCGGGATGTTCCTGCCTGGGATTTCATCACAATCCGCGTTCGCCTGGGTCTTCAGCAATGGCGGACGGCTGGCCGTGCAGAAGGACGGGAAATGGGAAGGCAGCTTGTCCTCGCCGGAAAGCCAGAAGGCCATCGCCCAGCTCCAGCAATTGTGGACGACAGGCTCCACCACCGGAACCATCACCGATTCGACCATCGGTTCCCAGCCGTACACCGCTTTCAACACGGGCGAGGCAGGGATGTTCTTCGGCTTCAACTTCCATCTGAAGAAGATCAAGAAGGAACTCCTGGACGCCGGCAAGGTGGGGTACTTCAACTTCCCGTCGCCAAAGGGTGACGCCGTGGGCAATCCTTTTGCCGGCGGTTCCAACGTGGCCATCTCGAACAACAGCAAGGCGCGGGGGCTGGCCAAGGAGGCCCTCAAACTCATCTTCAGCAAGCCATTCCAGGAGTTCTTCGCGACCGAGGGAGGCTGGGTCCCGGGAAACCTGAACTACGCCGCAGCCCTCGGGCAGGACGAATTGTCCAAGGTCACCATCGAGGCCGTCAGGAATTCCGTGGGCACCCCGGCAGCAAAGAACTGGGCGTTGGTGGAGAGCGCCAAGGTGGTTGACGACTTCTTCGTGGCCATGGGCGCTCTGAAGGACCCCGTTGGGCTGGCCAAGACGGCCGACGCCAAAATGACCGAAATCCTCAACAGCAAGTAGGCCCGGCGGGAAGCAGAAAGGACCGAAGCCATGACCGTAACCAGTACGCGGGCGAAGCCGGAAGGGATCCTCCCCGACCGGACCGAACCAGCGGCCCCCAGGAAACGCAGGCGCAACCCCCTGCCATACATTCTTCTGCTTCCCGCGGTGCTTATTGTCCTGGTGGACATGGGCTACCCGTTGCTCCGCCAAATCACCATGGCGTTCCAACACTTTTCCCTTGAGCAACAGTTTGGCAAACCCGCGGAATTCGTCGGGTTCGACAATTTCACCCGGGTGCTCGGCGATTCGGCATTCTGGCTCACCCTGGGAAGATCCCTTGCCTTCTGCCTTGTGTGTGCCGCACTGACAATGGCCATCGGGATCGGAGGCGCGCTTCTGCTCACCAAACTCTCCCGGTCGGTCTCCGTCTTCGTCCAGGCCGCCATGCTGCTCGCGTGGGCGATGCCCGTGTTGTCCTCGCTCCAGGTGTTCCAGTGGATCTTCGATTCCAGGTCCGGGGTGGTCGACTGGACACTGGCCGGGCTGGGACTGCAAGGGATGGCCGGCTACAACTGGTTTTCCAACCCCCTGACCTTCTTCGCAGTAGCGGCCATCCTGGTCGTCTGGATGAGCGTGCCGCTAGTGGTCTTCATGGTCTACGCATCAGTCACCCAAATCGATGAGTCCATGCTGGAGGCCTCAACGCTGGACGGCGCCAACGGCTGGAAGCAATTCCGGGAAATCACCGTACCCACCATTGCCCCGGTTCTCCTGCTGGTCACGATCCTCGAAATCATCTGGGACCTGCGGGTCTTTACGCAGATCTTCATCCTCCAGAAAAACGGCGGCATCACCGAGCAGACCAACGTCCTTGGCACCTACGTCTACCAGGTGGGCTTGTCCGGTGGCGACTACGGCGTGGCTTCCGCGACCGCCCTGATCATGCTGATGATCACGTTGCTCCTCACGTGGCGTTATGTCACCCAATTCCTGAAGCAGGGAGAAGTCTGAATGGCGCTCAAACCCAGCCCCGTCCGCCGCTCGGCGGCCAACCTCACCGGCCTGGTCTTCGGTCTGCTGTGGATATTCCCGGTCTACTGGTTGGTCAACAATTCGCTCGTCACGGACGACGCCTTGCAGTCCCGCACGCCGTCGTTCCTGCCGCTCGACTTCACCTGGGCGCACTACGAGACAGTGCTCCACGACAGCCGTTTCTGGTCCGCCCTGCGGATGAGCTTCGGCGTTGCCTTGATTGTGGTGGTGGCCGCACTGCTTTTCGCCTTCTTCGCGAGCATGGCGCTCAGCCGCTTTCGATTCAAAGGCCGCAAGATCGTCATCATCTCGGTGCTCGTGATCCAGATGATCCCGGCCGAAGCCATGTTCATTTCCCAGTACAAGATGATCGACAGCTGGCACCTGCTCAACTCCGTCCTCGGCCTGAGCCTGCTGTATATCGGGGCATCCGTGCCTTTCACTATCTGGATGCTCAAGGGATTCGTTGACGGGGTCCCGGTGGAGCTCGAAGAGTCTGCCATGATCGACGGTTGCTCCCGAATGGGCGCATTCTTCCGGGTGACCTTTCCGCTGCTGGGCTCCGGACTCGTGGCCTCCGGGATCTTCGCCTTCCTGGCCGCGTGGAATGAATACACGTTGGCACTTGTCCTGCTGAGCAGCGACAACAGCAAGACACTTCCGCTCTGGATCCAAGGCTTCAGCGGCCAGAATCAGGCAACGGACTGGGGCGGGATCATGGCCGGGTCCACCCTCATGGCCCTACCCGTGATCATTCTCTTCGTCATCGTCCAGAAGAAGATGGCCCAGGGCCTCGTTGCTGGTGCGGTGAAAGGCTGAGATGCAGCTGAGCGTACAAACCGCCGGTTCCCCGCCGACGTCGTTGATTCTGGGACCGGGCGCTCCGGTGATGGTTTTCGACGTCGGCGGAACCGACCTCAAATACGGGGTCGTGGATTCCACCGGCCGCTTCGCGCACCAGGGAACCACGCCAACGGCGATAGCTTCGCCGGGGGAGTTCCTGGACCAACTGTCCGGCCTCGTCGCTACCTACCGAGCTGAGCCCCCGGATCGACGGCCCCAGGCAATCGCCGTCAACGCGCCGGGGATTGTGGATGCAAGCACGGGCGTCGTGGTCTCCGCCGTGAATCTAGGCTGGACCGACTTCGCGCTCTCCTCCGCGTTGGAGGCGCGCGTCGGGCTTCCTGTGGTACTCGGCAACGACGTGCAGGTGGCCGGTTTGGCAGAGCACCGCCTGGGTGCCGCGAAGGGGCTGCGGAACGCCCTGGTGTTGGTCATCGGCACCGGGATCGCCAGTGCGGTCATCCTGGACGGCGAGGTGTACGACGGCGACGGATACGCCGGAGAAATCGGCCATGCCCGCATGGAGCCACTCACGAGCACAACGGCCATCCCGTGCACTTGCGGCGCGTCGGGATGCCTGCAGACGGTGTCCTCGGCGTCCGCCATCGCTCGCAATTATTCAGCCGTGTCCGGCGTGCCCGTGGTCGGCGCGAAGGAAGTCATGGAGGCCGCGGCAGCGGGTGATTCGGCCGCCGTCGGGGTCCTGGAGCAGGCATATGACGGCCTCGCGCTGGCGATCGCGCAGAGCGTCGCCCTTCTGGCACCGCAGGCCGTCATCTTCGGCGGCGGCCTGTCCAATGCCGGCGACGCGCTCCTTGTCCCGGTGGCGGACCGGCTGGACTCTATCCTGAGTTTCCACCGCAGGCCTTTGCTCCTTCCTGCGCGGTTCGGCTCTTCGGCAGGGCTTCTCGGCGGCGCGGTGCAGGCCCGTCAGCTACTCTGCAAAGAGCCGCCCACCGGCGGGCGGCAGACACCGAGCCCCTGGAGGGACTGACTTTGGGTTACAAGCCTTCCTACGCCAAGACCGTGAAAAGAACCGGCCCCCGGGACATCGCGCTGACCGAATACTCCTCCAGCATCCTGTCCATGATCGCCAGCGGCCGGGCGAGGTCCCGCGCCGACCTCGCCCGCACCCTGAACCTTGCCCCGTCCACCATCACCATCAAGGTGAACGAGCTGATGGAAGCCGGGCTCATCAGCGAGAGCGGTTCGGGTTCGGCGACCGGAGGCCGGAGGCCTACCCTCCTGGAACTGGTCCCGGACGCGGGCTTCATCCTGGCGGCGGACTTGGGCGCCCATCATTTGTGGGTCGGCAGGCTCAACCTCTCCGGCAATCTGCTTGTCTCCGAAATCAGGACCATCGACATCAACGACGGCCCCAAAGTGGTTCTGCCGCAGGCCGCGGCGATGATGCGTGACCTGAGCGATCCGGCCGTCGACCCTCCGCTGCGCGGGGTAGGGATGTCCTTGCCCGGTCCGGTCAACTTTGCCTTGGGTGCGCTCGACTCGCCGTCCAGGATGCGCGGCTGGCACGAATTCAAAGTCCGGAATTGGCTTGCCGAGGAATTCGGGACTTTGGCGGTTGTGGACAACGACGCCAACATGATGGCTTTGGGTGAGCACACGCTGCGCCAGCGGGAATCACCCGATTCCAAGGTCCGGCAGAACACGCTGTTCCTCAAAGCAGGTGCCGCGATCGGCTGCGGTCTCATCATTGACGGGCAGGTCTACCGGGGCTCCACCGGCGCTGCCGGAGACATCGCCCACGTGCAGATCCCGGCCGCGGGCGACGCGCCATGCTCTTGCGGCAACCGCGGCTGCCTCGAGACGGTGGCCAGCGGGTCCGCCATCATCCGTGACCTGGCCGCCGTCGGGATCGATGCAGCGGACGTCAACGACATTGTCCGGCAGGTCAACAACGGTGATCCGCACACCACAACGCGAGTCCGTACTGCCGGCCGGATTCTGGGGCAAACCCTCAGCATTGTGGTGAATTTCGTGAACCCGGACGTGGTGGTGCTGGGCGGCGGACTTTCGCAATTGGAGCCGTATGTCGCCGCTGTGCGCTCGCAGCTATACGAAAGCTGCCATCCGCTCGCCACCAAGAACATCGTGATCGAAGCCTCGCTCGCCGGTTCGCAGGCAGGCCTTCTCGGCGCAGGACAGCTTTGCCTGCGCACCGTGCTTGCCTCGTGAACATTCGGCCCGTCCAACCGGAGAACCATGAAAATTGAGATATGCGTCCAGGACCTGGACGGTGTTCGCTGTGCCATCGAAGCCGGCGCGGACCGCGTCGAACTCTGTTCAGCACTTGAGACCGGCGGCCTCACCCCGAGCGCCGGCCTAGTTGAAGCAGCCGCCGGGCTCGCGCTCGACGCCGGTCGCCAGGATTTCGTCCACGTGCTTATCCGCCCGCGGCCGGGCGGTTTTATCTATACACCGGGTGAAATCGAGGTCATGAGGCGGGATGTCCGGCAGTCGCTTGCCCTCGGCGCTGACGGGGTGGTCGTCGGACTGCTGACCGCTTCAGGCGGCGTCGACGTCGCGGGCGCTGAAGCGCTGATCGATGCGGCGGGCGGGACCTTCGTCACGTTCCACCGTGCGGTGGATGCGGCCCGGGATCCGCTTCAAGCCGTGGACGACGCCGCCCGGCTGGGTGCGCGGCGCATTCTCACCTCGGGCGCAGCCCGGGCCGCCGGCAACGGTATTGACATGCTCAAACGCATGGTCGCTGCCCTACCCAGTGAGGTTGCCGTCATGGCCGGCGGCGGTGTCACTGAGCAGGCTGTTCCTGCGCTTTTGGCCGCGGGAATCCGTGACATACACTTCTCAGGCCGTAAGCTCATGGTCGATTCCGCCCCGTCCGGACCAGGCGGCGGGGATGGGATACGCTCAGTCACGCATCCGGCGACAGTGGAGCGGATGGTCAGGGCAATGCGCACCGCGAAAGCTGACATGACGATCGGGCCACGATTTTCGCCACTATGTGGGGAATAGCAGCTGCATGGTGTATGTTGCACATTCGCCAGCAAATATACAAGAGAAGAGATAACACCAGGTGGCAACCGATTACGACGAACTCCGCTCCGACGTCGCGGAATCCCAAAGCACGTCACTTCAGGCCCTGCAGTCTGCCAATGCTCCGGACGCTCGCAGCGTTGTGCGGGAGCTGGACGAAGCCGATGCTTTTGAAGGCAATGAGGTACCAGGTGGCGAATTCGTAGCTGAGGAACTGATCATTGCGGTCGTTCCCCAGAAGGAAGACGAGTTCACGTGCTACTCGTGTTTCCTCGTCCGTCACCGCTCCCAGATTGCCCGTGAAAAGAACGGCCACGCGTACTGCGTGGAGTGCGAAGGCTGATTCTCTGAGGCCCAGCCCCGTCCCTCAGACTTGCGTCCCACACTGTTGCGTTCATCACAGGGGATTCAGGCGCTTCTTCTTGGCGAGCTTTTCATAGCGGGCCCAGGAGTCCGCGGCTCGCTGCTCTTCGGCAGCGAGCAGGGGGCCATAAGGCGAGTTGTCCTCCACCGATCCGCCGGCATCGTTCGCGAGGCGGAGCAGCACCGAACGGCTTACGACGCTGTCCTGGTGCTCTCCTAGGATCTTCTGGAACTCACGGGCGTCACGGACCAGGCGCACGGCTGGCTTCCCATGGACGTCTTGCAACGCTTCGGCTGCATGGCGCAGCCGTTTGGCGTCTTTGCGGACCTGATGCAAGGCCGTGTCGTTTTCGACGCCGGTGTGCCGGACCGCTGCCTTCTGGGACCGGCGTAACCGGTTGATCGCTTTGTTGGCCAGCTTGGCGGTGACGGGACGGGCCTTCTTCCCGGCACGAGTCCTCGCGGGGGGCGAGTCGCGGAAATCCTCAAGCGCTCCCAGGAGCCGGAAATAGCGTTTCGTTCCCAAAGAACGGAGCATCTCGCGATACCCGGAGTTGAAGGCGGCCTCGAGTTCGTCATTGATCTTGGTGGCAGCTGGAGCCGGTACCAAGCCGTCGGGCTGCTCATTCAAGAGTTCCCCGATCCGGTCGCGCAGCACCTCGGCATCGCGGGCCTTGCCCAGGACCTTGGTCAGCCATTTCAGTTCGGTCTTGAGGTGGTCCGCGGCGTCGGCGTCGAAGAGCTTGCCGTAGGCGGACAAAGTCGAGCGGAGCCTGCGGGTAGCCGAGCGCATGCCGTGAACGGCGTTGTCGGCGCCTTGCCGGACCCCGGAGTCCAGCGCGGTGATTTCGGCAATCTGCGCGGCTATGTAGGCAACTACTGCGTCTCCCGCAGAACCCTTCGGTCGGGCTTTCGGTGGCGCCGGCACGGCGGCTGGCCAAGCGGTTCCGAATGCGCGGGCCAGCTTGGAAGCGTGCCCTGAGGGGGTTGCGCCGGTCCCTGACAAGACGCGCTCCGCACTCTCAAACAGGGCTTCATCGCCGTGGACCAGCTCTATTTCCCATTCCCGCCATTTCCTCTCCATCTGCACTGGGTGCAAGGTCTCGGCTGTCACGTGGTCATCCGCGAAGTCGGCAAGGGTGACGTCCTCGCTTCCGTGCAGCCGGTGCACAGTGCGGCGGGTATGGATCCGCGCCACGGGCCTGAGTTCATCGCCGCGGGTGAACACGAGGACCTTCTCTGCCAGTTCCTCTGGAACGGACTCAGGCTGCCCCAGCGGCGCCTGTATCTCCACGCGTGTGCCCCGGTCTGCCGGTAGTTTCAGATGCCAGCCTGAATCGGTGCCGCCGGTTCGGCGCCGCAAGGTGATGCGGTGTTTGGCAAGGATGAGGCCGTCCGTGTCGAAGTAGACGGCCTCGAGTTGATGATCTGCTGGGTCAGCGACTTGATCGACGCCGGCAATGTCCCCGAACGCGGGAAGGGGTGTTTCCAAGTCAGCGTCATACTTGCGTTCTGTTTCCACGGATTCCTGGGTCGACATGTCGTTTCCCGTCCTTCTCGTAGCTTGACCGCACCTATAGGCATCCTCCCACCAGGCCTCCGGCAGGGAAAGACCGGGCCAAGGTATCTCCAGCGGCTCCCTTGCGGGCGCGGGGATGTGGGGAAGAATGTGGGCATGACTTCGACGCCGAGCCTTGGTCCGTTTGTTGATGATTTCTCCGGGGATGCCTCGTGAACTCGTTCGTGCTGGTGCCCGGAGCAGGTGGCTCAGCCTGGTATTGGAGCCGCGTCGTCCCCCTCTTGCAGGAGGCAGGCCATGATGCCGTAGCCGTTGATCTGCCGGGAGACGACGAAAGTGCGGGCCTGCCCGAGTACGCATGCTTGGTTGGGGCGGCAATCAGTGGCCGAACCGACGTCGTGCTTGTTGCGCAATCGCTTGGCGGTTTCACGGCGCCCATGGTGGGCACCCGGCCCGGCGTCGCGGAGATCGTGTTCGTCAACGCGATGATTCCCAACCCGGGTGAGACCCCTGGTGCATGGTGGGACAACACGGGCTGGGAGGACGCACGCAAGAGCGCTGCCGCGGCCGGCGGCTACAGCGAAGAGTTCGATGTGAACGAGTACTTCCTTCATGACGTTCCGCCGGAGGTGGCGGCCGAGGGGGAACCGCACCAGCGGCCCGAGGCGAACGCAGTCTTCGCGTCGCGCTGCGAATTCATGGAGTGGCCTGCCGTGCCCATCAGAGTGCTCAGCGGCGAGGGGGACCGGTTCTTCCCGCTTGGGTTCCAACGCAGGGTAGCCCGCGATCGCCTCGGGCTTGAACCGGATGTCCTCCCCGGCGGGCATCTCCTTGGGCTGTCGAATCCGGCTGGGGTTGCGGACTACCTCTTGGGTCGATGAACTTTTGCGATCCCGGGCGTCCGATTCCCTAGACCGGAATCGGCCCAGGCCCTAAGATCACTCTGACGGCACCAGCCCTGCGCTGATCGATGTCCGTCGCGGTCTCACCCTTAAGCGTGAGCGCCGGGTCCGTTCCGCGACTCTTGGGTCTTCGAACGGGCCCGGTCGACCTCCGCCTAACCACCTATCTGGAGGAGGCCTTCCTATGAGTGAAGCCAACAAGGACCTGGTGCGGCGCCACTTCGAGGAAATCTGGAACCAGAGGCAACTGGACGTTTGTGGCCAGATCATGGCCGATTCATACATCGAACACGCCCGGGCTCCCTTCGGGACTACAGAGCCGGGCGCCGTCGTCGGACCCCAAGCGATGCGCGAAACCGTGCAGTGGCTACTTGCCCAGTTTCCCGACATCACCATGACGATCGAGGCGATTGCCGCGGACGGCGACACGGTGGCCGTCCGCGTCTTGTCGGAAGGCACCAACCTCGGGCGCCTTAATGGGCGCGGTCCTGCCACCGGCAAACGCATGTCCGCGCGTCAATCGCACTGGTTCAGGATCGAGGACGGCAAGCTCGCTGAGCATTGGGCCACTCGTGATGACCTCACGGCGATGCTTCAGCTTGGGGTCATCAAGCAGCCCGGTCCGCCGAAAATCGTGGCGATGATCCGGCGACTGGCAGGCCGCGGAATCGGAACATGACCCCAGCGCCTTCGCCGCCCCGACTCAATTCCCGATAGTTAGAGAGTAATTACTCGTAGATGGTGACTGCGGCCCGCCAACGGAGGATGCTTGATTGTTGGGAGGGAAAATCATGACACGAGATGTGACTCATTTCGAGCGCCTTTCGGCGTGGACCGAAAACGACATGAAGCCAGCCGTCGGCAAGCTGCTGCGCGGTGATGGTTTGCCTGCCGATACCCGGGAAAGCAACCATCCCTCGCCCTTGGATTTCCAGATCCCTGACGAACTGGACCGCGCCTTGGAGTCGGCTTCGCAAACGCTCAGTCTCACGCCCAGCGAGATCTTGCGCGAGGCACTGTCCGAATGGCTGGGGAGCCACGGACAGCCAGCCACGGGCCACCATCCGTTCGGGAAGCACAGCGCGCTGTAGAGCCTAATGAGGCGCTGAATGCCGGGCGCTGCGCTGAATGCCTGACGCAGCCGGAATTCCCTGGGCGACAGGTATTTGGCGCGTCGCAAAGGAGGCGGCGTCCTAGGCGAGGGTCGGGAATGTAAACCGGCTTTAGCCGCCGCAGTACTTGCTGTAATTGGTGCCCGCGTTCTGGTAATCGTTCTTCATGGCATCGAGCTTCGCGGTATCCGGTTTGTCCTTCGAGGACTCGTCCAGGTAGTCCACAAGCGTCTTCAGGGTGGGCTTCAGCTCATCCGAGGACACGGCTTCGATCGGGCGGAGCTGGTTGGCTACGCGGATGGTTCCCGTTTTGTCCGTGGTGTTCGTGGGGTTCGAGATGACGGTCTTGACCCGGCTGCAGGTGTCCGCGGTGCTCAGCTGCTGCGGTGCCGAGCAGGCTGAAGCGGAGAGGAGGAGCCCGGCCGCGAGCAGGGTTGTGGTGATTTTCTTCATGGTTCCCTCAGTAGTTGCTGACGTTTGATTGTAAGCAGACGGGGCGTGGCGCCCAATGCAGGCATAGGCAGCGGAACGGTCCTTTTCGTACAGCCCAGGCTTGGATGAGTACAAGGGAGGGGCCCCACGGCCGTCCGGCCGTGGAACCCCTCCAGTGTTCGAAGCGCGCTGGATCAGCGCTGCGGGAGGGTTTTGGTCCCCTCGATCTGAACGGCCTGCAGCTTGTTCGGATCCAGGCCAAGGGTCTTCAGGATGGTCGGCGCAATCTGCGTCGTCTCGACCGCCGTGGTCACGGTCCGGGCGTGTTCGTCATTGGCCCCGGAGATCACGAGCGGCACATCGCGGTCGTCCGCGCTGGCTCCGCCGTGTTCGGCGATCTTGGACTTGCCGCCGGTGTAAACAACGCCGGTCTGGGCGATCCCCAGGATGTCCGGGTAGCGTGCATCGCTGGTTTGGGTGCCGAAGTAGTTTGCAACTTCGCTGCCCGCATAGACCTTGCTCAACCCCGAGGTCGTCACGGTCTTGGCAGCTCCGTTGATGTCGTTCCCGGCGGCACTGTGCGTTGCGAGGTAGTCCTTGGCAAACTGCGCTGCGGCCTGCGAGTGGTCCGAAAGCCACAGCTGCATGATGTCGTCGTCGGTGGAGAACGCCACGAGGTCTGCGGAGCCGGGGTGGGCCGACTTCCATGCTGCGTTCAGGCCGTCGATGATGGCGCTGTCAGGCACCCTCGTCAGCGTCGAAGCGTCCATCGGCGATTGCCCGTGCTTGGCAGAAAGGATCACCGTGGTGTCCTTTGCATGGCCGGACGTCTCTAGCGCGGACTCGAATTTACCCACGGAAGCGTTGACGAAGTCCAGGGCTTTGCTCAAGAGCGGCCCTGGAACGGTGCCGCCCTGGAGGTAACCGCCAGTGAGGCCGTCCGACGTCGGGAGCTTCTGTGCCGTCGAGACCGTCTGGAAGTTCATCCCGAAGATGCCCGGGACTGCCGCCGTCTGGGTCCCGGAGTGGTCCTTGCCGCCGATTTCGTTGAGCACGGCCTGGACCTTGTAGCCGTCATACTGCTGGGTCGCTGCGTTGTCCTTGGTCCAGTCGTCAGTGAACGGAGCGGGGGCCTTGCTGTTGATCTCAGGGGTGAACAGGTCATCCAGGCCCTTGCCGGAGGGGCCGTTCAGGATCTCGTAGGCCGGGTGCTTGCCCGACCACGCGGTGGTCAGGCCGGCGCTCTTCGCCACCTCGAAAACCGTGTTCACCTTCAAGTACTGGTGAGGGTAGACCGGCTTGCACGTGGCCGGGTCAACGGGGAGCGCGGCCGGGTCGAGGAGTGCACCGGGCTGTCCCGTCATGTTCAGGATGCTCGCCGGAAGCCCGGGCAGGCCCTGGCCGGCGTCGAGGGCGTTCCGGTTCTTGTCGGCGGCTTCGGTGAAGGCCACTTCGGCGCCGGGCGCAGTGTTCTTGCAGTCCGTTGTGCCTGCCGGCAGGAGTGCGCGGTTGAAGGTGTCGTCGTAGTAGACGCCGGTGGTCCCGGGATTTCCACCGGTCAGCTGGCCGACCATGCCAGGGAAGGAGTCTGAAGGCACGGGGGTCTGGGCGTGCGTGTAGCTGGTCCCGTGGTTGACCAGCGACGCCAGTGCCGACGTCGGGTGGTTCTTCACGTACAAATCCAGGTCCTTCTGGTGGAGGCCGTCCACCGAAAGCAGCAGGACGTGCTTCGACGTTTCGCCCTGGCCGCCCTGGCCCTTGCTGTCTGATCCTTGCTGGCCCTGGACGTCCTGGCCGCCGCGGGAAGCGTCGTCGGCCATCGCCGGCGCCACCGCGGATCCGGCCATCAGGACGGCCCCCAGGACCGCTGCTGTGGCAAGCCCGTTTTTCTTGGCTATCTTCATCAAAATAAGACCCTTCGCTATTGCGTTCTTATCGATCGAGAATGCGTCCCCGGATGATTCTTGCTGTGGCGAGGGGATCCGTCCCGCCGATTGGGCATCACCGCGGAAACGTTCACGATAGGTTCAATTGCGGGTAGCCCAACTCTTCCGAAACTCACAGGAAATCCGCATACCCCGTGGCGGCCGGGGGTACGCGGCTACATGAGAGGAATTCTGAAACTCAGCGGGTAGGACTCGGCGTGGGCGTTCCCGCCATGGACGGGGGCGGCGCCGGGAAGGCTGCCGCCGGGTACAGTCCGGCGACCTGCGTCATGTAGTTGGCCCATTGCGGGCCAGCCAGCATGTAGCCGTCGATGGCCGTGTAGAACTTGCCGTTGATGGTGACGTTCTGTCCGGGCCGGCTCTGTCCTGCCATGGTGTCGCCGAAGAAAGACGCCGTGGCGAGCCCGGTGGTGAATCCGACCACCCAGGTGGAGCCGTTGCTGTTGTTCGTTCCCGTTTTTGCCGCGGTAGGCAACAGGTCCTGGACCTTCGGTTGAATGTAGATGCCGGACCCCCGTTTTAGGACGTCCTGGAGCACGGAGTCGACGCCGCGGGCAACCTCGGGCTTGATGGCCGGGCGGCATGAAGTGGCTTGGGCGGGCAGCTTCCCGCCGGATGGATCCGTGATGCCCACAATGGCGATCGGCGCGCAGTACGTGCCGTCGTTGGCGAAAGTGGCAAAGGCATCGGCCATCACCAGGGGTGATATTTCGGTGCCGCCGAGGAGATTGCCCAATTGGTGCGTGTTCACGGGTGCGTTGTCCACGCCACTGTGGAGACCCACCGCATCCACCACCTTCTGGATGCCGCAGAAGTCCAGTTGGGCTGCCTCGGCAAACGTTGCGGTGTTGATGGAGTTGTAGAGCCCGTAGTTGACGGGCATTTGGCGGTAGTAGCCCTCGTCGTTGTTGCGGAGATCATCAGCCGTGCCAAGGCCGGCGATTTTCTGGGCCGTGCTGTAGCCGCCGAGTACCTTCCCGCAGCTGTCCCTCCAAGGGAATCCGAGTGGATAGACCCTCCGCGACGCGTCCACCACTGTAGTCAAGGACTTGCCCTCGTTGAGCCACTCAGTGAAAGTGAACGGCTTCATGGCGGAACCTGGCTGGAAGCCTCCGGCTCCGTTGAGATCATTGCCGTTGACGTCCACGGAATCAACGTTGAAATTGAGCTGGGTATCGAATTTGCCGGGCGCGGACAGGAAAACCGTGTTCTGTGCCATGGCCAGGATCTTGCCCGTGCCGGGCTGCACCGAGACCAAGGAGGCGCCCCATTTGTCCGGGTTTGCCCCTGCCGTGGCATCGACCTGCTGCTGTGCCACTGCCTGCAGTCGGCTGTCCAAGGTGGTTGCGATCGTCAGCCCGCCGCGGTACAGAAGCTGTTCCCGGTCCGTGACGTTGGCACCGTATACAGGGTCGTTGAGGATGAGGTGGGAGATGTAGTCGCAGAAATACACGGCCATGTCTGCTGCTGCGCAGCCTTGCTTCCCAGGGGTGATGTTGAGCTTGATGGGAGTGGCGACGGCCGCTGCATACGCTGCCTGTTGGATCTTGTGCTGCGCGAGCATGTCGGACAGCACAAGGTTGCGCCGTTGGATGGAGTTGTCCGGATGGACGGAGGGGTCGAAGTAGCTGGGACTGTTGACCAGGCCGGCGAGAAGTGCGGCCTGTGGAAGGCTGAGGTCCTTGGCGGAAACGCTGAAGAAGTGCTGCGCCGCCGCTTCGATGCCGTACGCGTCCCTGTTGAAGAACACGATATTGAGGTAGCCCTCCAGGATCTGGTCCTTCGTGAATTTCTTCTCGAGTTCGACGGCGAGCTTCATCTCCCGCACCTTGTCACCCAGGGTTTTCTGGCCGCTCAACACCACTTGTCCGGTCTGGCCTGCCGCCAAACGGGACTCGTTGAGTACGTTGGTCACGTACTGCTGGGTGAGGGTCGACGCACCCTCGTTGGTGCCCTTGGTGAAATTGGAGGCCAATGCCCTGAGGATCCCCTGGGGATCGATGCCGCCGTGCTCGTAGAAGCGGTTGTCCTCGACGGCTACAATCGCGTCCTTGATGTAGGGCGACATCTGGTCCAGGCTGACCCGGACACGGTTCTCCGCATAAAAGGTGGCGATCGTCTTTCCGTCTGCGCTGAGCACTTTGGTCGACTGCGACGGCGAGTTGACCACCAGGTCACCCGGGAGGTTGTCGAAGTACTGGATCGAACCGCTGACGGCCATCCCGGCCGACGCCACACCGGGGACTACTAGCCCGGCGGCCAAGACGCCACAAACAGCACTCACCAGGAAGAATCCGAAGATCCTTCGCAGGACCCTGGCCAAACCACTTTTCGGGTTGTTTTTCCGAGCCATTTTTCCAGCTATCAACCGTGCGTGTTTTCAGATTACGCCGCCATTCCACCCGTCACATAGGCCCCTAAGTCCGTGGCGACGCGGCACCCGCGGTTATGTTCGTCACTTCGCCCGCGCGCTGACCGTGTCCGGCGTTTTTCCGGATGCATACTGAAGTTATTCGGGTGCGGTGATGGAAGGCAGGTGGCAGCCAGTGGAGACACTGATGGCTGTTGTGAGGAGCGAGTACTTTCCGGCGGGAGCAGTGCTCTTGGGCGTGGTTTTGTTCTGGACGATCGGCTTGCTCGGCGGGTTGTCCTGGTTGAGCGGGGCGCAGCAGCCCTTAGCCATCCTGACGTGGATGATTTTCATCTACGGCGTCGTCGTGCTCTCTCCGCTCGCCGGAATCTGGGCCGCAGTGGACCTTGCCCGCCGGTGGTGGCGGAACCGCCAGGCACGCCGGCAGCAGCTCGGAACGGCCGACGTCGAGTCCCTCTAGCCCACCGCCGCCTGGCGGCGCGGGCCTACGTAGGCGATAGCCTGAGTCTTAGCCCTGCACTTGCTCTGACCGCACGGAACGAGGACTTCCATGATCACACGCGTCGACGTCGACGAAGCTGCCGCCCGGATTGCGGGGAGGATCCGCCGCACCCCCGTTTTCGAAGCGGATGCCGGAACGGTGCCCGGACAATTGTGGTTCAAATGCGAGTTCATGCAGCACACGGGGACGTTCAAGGCGAGGGGTGCCTTCAACCGCGTGCTCGCCGCGCGGGAGCGCGGTGAGCTGAAGGACGATGTTGGAATCGTCGTCGCCTCGGGAGGCAACGCGGGCCTGGCGAATGCCTATGCCGCGGCGCAGCTCGGTGTGCCGGCGACCGTTTTTGTCCCCGAAACCGCACCCGCCGTCAAGGTCAAGAAACTCAAGGCCAGCGGAGCCACGGTGGTCCAGCGCGGAACCGAGTACGCCGAAGCGTTTGAGGCCGCCCTCGACTACGCCGCGGAAACCGGTGCAGTCTATTGCCACGCCTACGATCAAGCCGAAATCGCCGCTGGCGCCGGCACCGTCGGCTCGGAACTCCTGGAACAACTGGGCCGGATAGACACCGTGGTGGTGGCCGTAGGAGGCGGCGGGCTCATGGCGGGAATCGCGGCCGCCGTCGAAGGCCACGCCAGGGTTGTCGGCGTCGAGCCGGACAATGCTCCCACCCTCTATTCGGCCCTCGCTGCGGGCGCACCCGTTGACGTAGCCGTCTCCGGGATCGCCGCAGATTCCCTGGGCGCCCGGCAGATCGGCCGGATCGGCTTCGAGGTGGCCGTCCGCACCGGCGTCCGGACGGTCCTGGTGTCCGACGACGACATCGCCGCGGCGCGCGCCCTGCTCTGGGAGCAGTACCGGATTGTCGTGGAACATGGCGCAGCCGCCGCTTTCGCGGCCGTGAACTCCGGAGCGTATGTTCCGGCAGAAGGGGAACGGGTGGCCGTGATCCTCTGCGGCGCCAACACCGACCCCGCGACGGTCTGAAGCAGCCAGCCGCAGCCCTGCCGCGAGCGCTCCACAGTTGCTAAGCTCGAGCCACAACGCCGGGGCACGCAAAACCGCTTCACGAACGGACAGGTGACACTTGCGATTGATCATCATGGGGCCTCCTGGCTCGGGCAAAGGTACCCAGGCTGAGCACATCGCCGGTCATTTCGGCATACCTGCCATTTCCACGGGAGACATCTTTCGCGCACACGTCGGGGGCAAGACAGAACTCGGAGCCGAAGCCAGCAAGTACATGGACAGCGGCGAGTTCGTCCCGGATCACGTCACGAATGCCATGGTCCGTCAGCGGCTTGGCAACGCCGATGTCCTGGCAGGATTCCTCCTGGACGGATATCCCCGAACGACGGCGCAGATCGAGGCACTGGACGGCATTTTGGCCGGCAACCGGCAGCAGCTCGATGCCGTCGTCGAACTAACGGTCGATGACGACCAGCTCGTCGCGCGGATGCTCCTCAGGGCGCAGGAACAGGGCCGAAGCGATGACACGGCACCGGTGATCCGGCGTCGCCTGGAGCTTTACCGCAACGAGACACAGGCCGTGGTCGAGCGATACTCCGAGCGCGGAATCGTGCTCGCCGTGGATGGTTCCGGCCGGCGGGAAGAGATCACGGCCAAGGCCATAGCCGCCATCGAATCAGCACTAGGGAAGGGACTGTGAACGGTCAACCGTCTACCGGCCAAAGAATCGAAGACTATGCAATGATCGGGGACCTGCACACCGCAGCCCTGGTCAGCACGGCGGGCTCCATAGACTGGCTGTGCCTCCCGCGTTTCGATTCGCCCGCATGCTTCGCCGCGCTCCTGGATTCCCCCCAAGCAGGGCGCTGGCTCCTGGCACCTGAAACCGGGGGAATCTGCACGCGCCGCCAGTACCGGGACGGAACGCTCATCCTGGAAACGGAGTGGGAAACCAAGGAAGGGCACGTCCGGGTCATCGACTTCATGCCGCCGCGCGACGCCGTCGCGGACATCGTGCGCGTGGTGGAAGGGATCCGCGGGACGGTCAAGATGCGCGGAGAACTGATCCTGAGGTTCGACTATGGACACGTGGTGCCCTGGGTGCGCCGCGATAGGCACGGCCTCCGCGCCGTTGCCGGTCCGGACTCCGTCTACCTCAAGACCCCGGCGCCGTTGGTAGGCAAGGACTTCACCACGGTCAGCGAGTTCACGGTGAACGCCGGTGACCACATCCCCTTCGTCCTGACTTGGGCACCCAGCCACGAACGGCGGCCCCGCACCGTCGAGGCAGATATCGCCCTTGACGACACGGCAACATTCTGGACGGATTGGTCCAAGCGTTGCAACGTCCGGGGACCCTACAGGAAAGCCGTTCAGCGTTCCTTGATCACGCTGAAGGCCCTCACCTATGCGCCTACCGGGGGCATCGTTGCCGCCGCCACAACCTCGCTCCCCGAACAGATCGGCGGGCCGCGGAACTGGGACTACCGCTATTGCTGGCTGCGTGATGCCACGTTGACCCTTCAAGCCTTCCTCGCCGCGGGCTACACCGAGGAGGCAAGCGCGTGGCGGGATTGGCTACTTCGCGCAGTGGCCGGTGACCCTGCCGACCTCCAGATCATGTACAGCCTGCACGGTCGCCGGCGATTGCCCGAGACGGAGCTGACGTGGCTTTCCGGATACCAGGGTTCGAAGCCGGTGCGCATCGGGAATGCGGCAGCGGAGCAGCTCCAGCTGGACGTCTGGGGGGAAGTCCTTGATTGCCTGTCCCTGACCCGGGCATCGCTGATGTCTGTTGGCGATGAGTCGTGGGCTATCCAGACCGCCTTGATGCGCCACCTCGAGAGCACCTGGGACAAACCGGACAACGGGCTCTGGGAAGTACGCGGCCCGCGGCGCCACTTCGTGCACTCAAAGGTGATGGCCTGGGTCGCGGCTGACCGCATGGTCCGCGGAATCCGTGAATCCGGGATGCCCGGTCCGCTAGATCGCTGGGAGGCTTTGCGGGACACCATCCATGACGAAGTCATGACCCACGGATTCGACGCGGACCGCAATACTTTCGTCCAGTCCTATGGGAGCAAGGAGCTGGACGCAAGCCTTCTCCTCATCCCCAAAGTGGGCTTCCTGCCGCACGACGATCCGCGCGTGATCGGCACCATTGACGCTATCCAGCGTGAGTTGACGGAAGACGGCTTTGTGCTGCGCTACCGTCCACAAGACAGCGACGACGGACTGCCGGGCGGGGAGGGCGTCTTCCTTGCGTGTTCCTTCTGGATGGTCGACGCCCTCTTGGGCGCGGGGCGCCGGGCAGAGGCGACAGCCCTCTTCGAGAGGCTCCTGGCCCTGCGCAATGACGTGGGCCTCTTGAGCGAAGAATGGGACGCACATGCGGGCCGCCAACTCGGCAATACGCCCCAGGCTTTCAGCCATTTCGGCCTGGTGCTAAGTGCTTTGCAACTTCACCACGGCAAAGCACACCACAGCAATGTCCCGATCGGCGGGGTCCCGACGTCGGGCTCCCCGTCGGAGTCGTCAGAGACGTCGTCGTCGGCCTCAGGGGCCGCTTAGACCTGACGTTCCGGAGCGCTTTGGCCAGCGGAAGATCCGGCCTGCCAAGGCCAGCCCCGCTCCTAGGTTGAGCATTGGCAGGTAGGCCCGCGCCACTGCGGTCCCGACGGCAGGCAGGGAAGCGGCGTCCGGGTAGAGCATGTAGAGCGGCTCGTACCGGGGCTGGAATTTTGCCTTGAATGCCAAGAGGGACCTGAACCCGTACACGGGTTCCAAAGTCGCCCCCAACCAGTCGAGCAAGCGGTCGAGGCTGCCCGGAGGCCGGGATCGTCGCCTTGGGAGCGGCATCTCGGAAGGATCCTCTTCGACCCGGGCCAGGGGCGCTCCGGAGAGGCTCACGAATTCGCATCCTTCATCCTTGAGGCTGAGGGCCGCGGAAGCGATCAGGAATTCGATGCTGGCACGGAAGCCGCCGCTACGGCGACGCATGAAATCGAGGGTCCAGCCCACGATGTGCCCGTTGCGGTATACGGGCAACCAGGACGTGACTGCGTGGACTGTGTGGCGCTGGTCGATTGCAAGCAGGCAGCGCACCTCGGGGTCGTCGAGTTCGTCGAGGCTGCCCAAGGTAAAGCCCATTTCGGGCATGTTCCTGTCTGCCACCCACTCTTCGGAGATTTCCTCGATTTGGACCTGGACCGAGAAAGGAGCCGAGGCGTAACTCGTCCATTCGTAGCGGATGCCCGCCTTCGCGGCATTGTTCAACGCCGTACGGATGTCCTGGAACTTCTTTCCCTTGAAGGAGACCGAATGCAATGGCAGGACCGTCTCCTGGGCTACTTGTGCAGAGCTCCATCCGGAGGAATCCGCGTGGTCGCGCAATTCCTGGGGTACGGAGTAGAAACACGGCGTCCACCCGTTGCCCCTGCAGTAGCGGGCAAATTCTTCGAAGACATTGGTCGTCTCGGATTTGGGTCCCACCGGGCCGCCCAGCGTGAGCGCAACCCCCGTGCTGACGCGGTAAGCAACAAAGGAGCGCCCCGAAGCGGAGAACCAGTACATATTTCCCGGCCAAGTCGTCATCCAGGACAGCGAGCTTCCCTCCCATGTCTTGATGACCTTCCGGGCACGCTCCGTACTGGCGTCGTGCCGGGTGTGGGCCTGGTGGAGGAAGGTCCTGAAGATCAGAACACCCGCGACCGCCCAAAAGACGACCCCGACGCCTTCGTATACGAGAACGGCGGCCGTGCCTTGGGGGAATATGGCCGGGGGCACATCCAGGACGAAGCCCAGCGGAAGGAACCGGTCAGGGACATCCGCCAGTAGATCCGGCAGCCCTGGTACCGGGGAGAATTCCTGCGCGAGCAAGAGCCCTGCGCCGACATAGACGACACTGAGCACAGCCGCTATTGCAAGTACCCGCACAGCGAGGCGTCTGTACGTCCCTTTCGGCGCTTGGACATGAAACAGCCGCCTGGTCGCGAGCAGAATAATGGTCAGCGCGAGGGGCAGAAGCAGCGGCAAGGCCAGGGTGAACGGCTGCGAGGAAGCCGATCCTTCGATTGCGACAATCCCCTCGCTCGCGCCGGTAGCCGAAGCAGTCGGCTGCAAGACTCCGGCCAGAGCAATTCCGGCCAGGACGGAAAGGCCTAACTGGATCAAAAGGGTCCCCACCCAGGCAAAGCGCCGTCCGCGCCGGAGGCCCTCCGCAAGCAACAGCAGGAGGAAGGACGGAAGGATGGCCATGAAGATTCCGCCGGCACCGGCGCGCAACTGCAGCTGCGCGACGGCGCAGTCTTTCGCTTGCGCCGGATCCGAGCACACGCCCTGGAGCGTTTGGGGATCGACGGGCTGGATGTTGGTAAACAGGAAACGCAGGATGGACAACGGTCCTACCGCATGCGGTATGAGGCCGGCGACTACCGGACCGATCGCCGATGCGGCAATGAGCAGCGAGAGCAGCACCCGGCCTTCGTGCCGGGAACTGACCGGGCGCGCAAACCGCGGCCGCCGGCCCATCAGCAGCGGCCCGAGGACCGTGCCCGCACCTGCGGCGCCGAGCCTGACCAAGTCCGCAAACCCTCCGCTGTACAGGGCCAGGAGGAGCAACAAGGCGAAGGCGACAAGCCGGATCCGGCGCCTCCACAAGGTCGCCATGGACGCAGTACCCGCCATGGCGGTACCGATGATGAACGCACTAGGACCCACGAAAAGGTGGCTCCCTATCTCCGCTGTCCAGCTGCCGAGCAACCCCTGGGCCAAGGCAAGGAATCCAAGGGCAATGCCAACGCCCAGAATCTGGGTGGAGACCGCGGCGATTGCGTACGCCCGCCGTCCCATTCGGCGTTCCAACGGAACACCCAGCAGCAGCACCAATGCAGTTTCCAGAACATAGCCCGTCAGGTCCCTGGCCCAGAAGGCGGAGGTCACAGCGGCCCACCAGTGATCAGGTATCGAGCGGGGCGTAAGGGCGAAATTGAGCCGCAATTGCGCATCCGGCCCCGTGGCGAGGCTGGAGGTCAGCGCTCCCAATCCCCAGAAGACGATGACAAAACCCAACGTGAGCTGCGCTGAGCGCAGTCTTCCCGTCCATGATCGCCGCAAGCGGACATCGGGGACAGCTTGGGTTTCCGGCTCGGGCGCCGGTGCGTGCACGGGGTTCCTCTCTGTGCGTCGGAAGGATGGGGCTGCGAAATGAAATTCTTCCACACCGGCCGTCCGGCGAGGATAATTCCCACCCCGCCGTGACCTTCCCCGTCCCGATCCAATAGACTCCGACGTAGGCAGGCTGTCGGCTCGTTCCGCCACCGGTCTGTGAGCAATGGAAAGTTGCTTCTACAACGCCTAAACGAACAGAAAGCAAGCCCGGGACAGGTCGATGGACAAATCTCGCATATTCCGCTCCGCTGCATCCGTGATCGCCGCCGGAGTCCTTTTGGCAGGCTGTTCACAGGCGCCCGCTCAACCGAGCGACTCATCCAGCGGAAGGCAGACAGCGGCACCCGTTGCCCCCTCGGGGAGTCCAGCAGCAGCGGGCCAAGGTCCCAAGAAACCTGATTCCGGTCAGGATCCGTCAAAGCTTCCTGTGGGGTCCTTGTACAAGAACCCCAGCAACAACCGGAACGAAATCATCCTCGCGGACGTCCGGCACACCGCCGTCCTCATTGGGGACTCCCAGGCCCAGCCTGAGGGATCTTGGCCACGGGCAGCCCTGGGCTCCATCGGCTACAAGGTGTACACAGTTGGCCGCGGAGGCACGGGCTTCGTAGCCGCCACGAGCGACACTGGCAACTACATCGACGCGCTGCAACGCGGAGACTGGGTACTCCCCTACGGGACACCACCCCTGATCGTGGTCCAAGGCGGAGGCAACGACGCCGCCCGCAAAGTGAGTGATGAACAGATCACGAGCAATGCCAACAGGCTCATCGCAGCCCTCAGAAAGAGGTATCCGCTGGCGAAGATCGCGATGATAGGAACCCTCGCCAAGGGCGCCGACGCTGGCGGGGGCCGCCGTACGCAGGTTGACACACTGCTGGGCGACATCGCGGCAAAGGCCGGAGCGACATTCTTTAGCGTTGGGGACTGGATCACCAAATATCACGTGGAGGGCGATCTCGTGGACGGTGTGCACTTGAACCCGGCCGGGCACGCCAAGCTCGGCGGTGTCCTGGCCGCGGATATGGCCGCGGCGGGACTCCGCCTGCCCCCGGACACCGCCAACTGACCCGTCCCAAAGGTCATGAACCCTGCGCCAAGATTGAAGCTGGCAGAAGTCCGCGCGGCGGAGAACAATTGATTTATGGTCAGCTATTCAGCCCTTGAACAAGCGTCCAGCAAGAATCCGCATGACTGGGGCCGGGCGATGGCAACGGCGATGGCGAAGCTCCTGGATGCGGCTCGCATTGACGGACGGCATTTTGAACACGAGTTCCTCTATGGCGAGGAACTGCGCATGAGGATCGACGAAAACAACGGCGGAGCCACGGTCAAGCTCACGTGGACGCCAGCGGACCAGGAACCCGAACAAAAGGGAACCGCGGAGTGAGCGCGTCCTTGTCGCTCCGAGCTTGAGCTGAAGCGGGGCTATTCCTTTGCGATGGGCTCTCCGCCGTCATCGGCATGGTCCAACCCAAGCTGGGCCAGCCTTGTCAGCGTTCCGAAGTCCTCGATGAATTTCCCCGGTTCTTCATCCATGCACAGTCCCTAGCAGGATGCGTCGCGACTCAGCAGAGCCCGTTCAAGGCGGCGATGGCCACCTGCAGGAGTTGCCCGAACTCCGGCTGCCCGCTGCCGTCCGTCGACTCGATGTGTTTGTCCGTGTCGGATGGATAGGCGAAGCTCATGGCTATCTGGCGGCTCCCGTCGGTAGTGGTCAACGCGATGCTGGCAAACCAGGTGCTGCCGCCGTAGCCGTAGTAGAAGCCGTTCGTGCATTCGTCATTCCAACGCTGCAGCCCAAGTCCGTGGTTCTCCTGCCACAGGGTTTGCATGTCGCGGAGGGTATCCGCTGTGAGTAGCCTGCCTTGCATGAGCGCTGCATAGAACGTGTTGATATCGCCCACGGTGGAGATGACTCCCTCTGCGGGAGAAGCGACGAGATACTCCGGCTGCGAGGCATTGATGCGCTCGCCGTCGATGAATTCATAGCTCTGGATCATGTCGCGCGCATCCCGGTCCGGCTCGGCCGCCAGTGAGGTGTGGCTCATTCCGAGCGGTACGAAGATATCTGACTTCAGGACATCCCCGATCGGCCGGCCTCGGAGTTTCTGCACGATCGCGGCCAAGGCGAAATAGTTGGCGTCCGAGTAGCGGAAGAGCTGGAAGTTTGCGTGCGCCCACGGTACGGTCCCGGCCATCCGGAGGTAGTCCTCGATGCCGAACCTCGTGTCGATGGCTTGTTTGGTCGGCATGGCCTTCAAGATGGCCTCCGGGGCGCCGGGCAGGCCGGAGCTGTGGTTCAACAGGGAACGCACCGTGACTGGACCCGGCGGATGGACGAGCTGCTCGAATTCCGGGAAGTACTCCGTGACGGGGTCCTCAAGGCCCAGCTTTCCTTCCTGGACCAGCTTGAGCACCGAGACTGCCACCATCGACTGTGTGATGCCGCCGGCCTGGATCCGGTCATTCACGGCAACCGGTTCGCCGGTCTCGACGTCTTGGCTCCCGTAGGCCTGGGACCATTCCCGGCCCCGGACTTTGATCTGGACGACAACGGCCGGCGCGCCCCGGTTGAGCATTTCATGCGCGAAGAAGTCCGCAACAGGGGATTCCGGAAGTGCTGCTTGCGAATCGGACGACGAGCTGCCCGCCGGGGGTTCACTTGTCAGAGGGTAGGTGCAAGCGCCGGATGCCAAGGTCAAAGCCAGGACGACGGCTGCCCGTACTCGCCGGGAAGACCGGGATACGCGGGAAGTCCGAGAGGCCCGCGCAGCCTCCATTGCTGCCTCCTGAAGCTACGATGCAGGGCAACGGCTGGCGGCCTTGCCCCCGTAGTTTCGATCGTCCTCTTCCGAAGCGAGGGGGTCAACGCTGAGAACGCGGTTGCCCCCCAAACCCAACTAACTCGCAGTTGTTGTCGTTATGAGCGCTCATAACGACGTTAACTGCGAGTCAGTTGGGGTAGCCGGGAGGGGAACCCCTAGGTTAGCTTGACCTGACGGTTGACGTCCTTGTAGAGCAGGTAGCGGAACGGGCCCGGGCCGCCGGCGTAGCAGGCCTGCGGGCAGAAGGCGCGCAGCCACATGAAGTCGCCAGCCTCCACTTCGACCCAGTCATTGTTGAGCAGGTACATGCCCTTGCCCTCCAGGACGTACAGGCCGTGTTCCATGACGTGGGTTTCCGGGAACGGGATGACCCCGCCGGGCTGGAACGTCACGATGTTCACGTGCATGTCGTGGGCCAGGTCGTTGGGGTCCGCGAAGCGGGTGGTTGCCCAGACGCCGTTGACGTCCGGCATTTCGCCCGCTTCGACCTCGTCGTCACTCGTGACAAAGGACTTGGCTTCGTAGCCCTCAAGGCGCTCATAGGCCTTGCGGATCCAGTGGAAAGAGACGATCTCATCCGAGACGTTCTCCAAGCCCCAATTGGAACCGGCAGCCAGGTAGGCGTAGCCGCCCTCCTCGAGCTGGTGCAGTTCGCCGTCGAGGGTCAGGTTGACCTTGCCCTTGGTGACGAAGATGACGCCTTCGACGCCTGCCTCGAACTCGGCCTTGGGAGCGCCGCCACCCGGGCCGATCTCAACGATCAACTGGGAGAACGTGGTGGCGAATCCGGAGATCGGGCGGGCGATGATCCAGGAACGCGTGTTGGAGAAACCAGGCAGGTTGCTGGTCACGATATCGGTCAGCACGCCCTTGGGGATGACAGTGTAGGCCTCGGTCACGATCGCGCGTTCGGTGGTGAGGTGGGTCTGCGGCGGCAGGCCGCCCTGGGGATAGTAGTACTTGCCCATCATTGGATCCTTACTTGGAGGTGGTGTGTGCGAGCCGCGGATGCGCCAGTGCAGTCAGCCGGGGGATTTCGACGCCGGCAAGCGCCAGCACTTCTTCGGAACCCACCGCTCCACACTGGACGCCGCGCAGGACGAAGGCGGCCAGGGCGCGGGCGGTGGCGGGTTCGTCCATGACGCCGCCTTCCGTGCGCTCCACATAGTTGCGGAGGCGGGCCGCGGCAGCCGGCAGGCCCTCGCGGTAGAAGGCATACGTTGCCGCGAACCGGCTCGGCAACTGCGCAGCGTGCAGGTCCCAGCCCTGGTAATAGCCGCGTTCAAGGGAGCGGCGGACCAAACGGCCGTGCAGCTTCCACGCGTTTTCCACGTTGTCGCCCAACGGGATGATGTTGGTGGAGCCGTCGGAGAGCCGGATGCCCGTTCCCGCAACGGCCAGTTGCATGACTTCCTTGGCGAAATCCGCCACCGGGTGCTCCATGGATTGGTACTCCGCCGAGATCTGCAACGAAGCGGAGTAGTCGTACGTACCGTAATGCAATGCGCTGATCCGGCCCGGAACTGCGTGTGGAAGCCGGGCCACGGGGGAGGTCCCCTCCGGACCGAGGATCAGTTGCGGCGTCTCTACCTGGACTTCGAAACGGAGCCGGCCCGCTGGAAGGGAGTGGATCTCTTCGAGCCGGGAGACCGCGAAGTCCATTGCCTGAACCTGGGCCACCGTGGTGACTTTCGGCAGGGTCAGGATAAGGCCCTCGGGCAGCTCCCCGGCGGAGGCCAAGGTGGACACGAAAAGGTCCAGGGTCTTCAATCCACGTGCCCGGGTGGGGGCCTCGAGGCACTTGAACCGGATGCCGATGAACGGCGGGGCGGAACCCGCGGAAACGGCTTCGCTGACAGCCTGGGCCGCCGCTACCGCCGCGACGTCCTCGGCGTCGTCGCCGCGGTCGCCGTAGCCGTCCTCGAAGTCGAGGCGCAAGTCCTCGATCGGTTCGCGGTTCAACTTGGCAGCAACACGGGTGGCGACGGCGGCGGCCAGTTTGGGGTCCTGGCCCAGCAGCGTACCGAGCCTTTCGAGACCGCCGTGGGCCTCCGCCGTCGTGATCGCCTGGGCGCCCCATTCAGCGGAGAGCGACGGCGTGAAACGGTCCGCCGGGACATACACCGTGTGTACGGGCTGGCGGGTGCCGTCGTCGCCTGGGTAGTTGCGTTCCAGCAGCTGGTCGGTGGCGGCCAGCTGGGAGTCGATGGCGGCGAAATCGGCCGCAGAGAAAGAAGAAGCGGCCATTCCTACACCAGCTCGTAGGCGGGAGTGGTCAGGAAGTCCGTGTAGTCCTCTGAGAGACAGATGTCCGCGATCAGGCGGCTTGCCGGCTCGTAGAACTTCTCGAAGGACTCGGCGTCAACCTCGCTGCGCAGGCGATCGGTCTCTTCGCCCAGGATCCGGGTGACCAGTTCGCGGGTGACCGTGTTGCCGGTGTCGGCCAGGACGGACTTGTTGCGGATCTGCTGCCACACCTGGGAACGGGAGATCTCCGCGGTGGCTGCGTCTTCCATGAGGTTGTGGATTGCGACCGCGCCGCTGCCGGAAAGCCACACGGCGGTGTACGCGACGGCGACGTAGAGGTTCAATCGGAGCCCTGCCTCGGTCACGTGGCCCCCGGCGGAGGAGATGTCCAGCAGCTGCTCGGCGGTCACGGAGACCTCCGGGCGCTGCCTGTCCAGCTGGTTCGGCTTCTCGCCCAGGACCGAGTCGAACACTTCGCGGCAAGTGGAGACGAGGTCCGGGTGGGCCACCCAGGAACCATCGAAACCGTCGTTGGCTTCGCGGGTCTTGTCAGCGCGGACCTTCTCGAACGCCTGGGCTGTAACCTCGGGCTCGCGGCGGTTCGGGATGACGGCAGCCATGCCGCCCATGGCGAAGGCGCCGCGCTTGTGGCAGGTCTTGACCAGCAGTTCCGTGTAGGCGCGCATGAAAGGGGCCGTCATGACCACGGACGCGCGGTCCGGCAGGATGAAGGACTCGCCGGCGTCGCGGAAGTACTTCACGATGCTGAACAAGTAGTCCCAACGGCCGGCGTTCAGGCCGGACGCGTGGTCCCGAAGTTCGTAGAGGAACTCGTCCATTTCGAACGCGGCCGGGATGGTTTCAATCAGCATGGTGGCGCGGACGCTACCTTGCGGGATGCCGAGGTAGTCCTGGGCGAAGACGAAGATGTCGTTCCACAGGCGGGCCTCGAGGTGGCTTTCCATCTTGGGCAGGTAGTAGTACGGGCCGTGGCCGTTGAGGAGGAGCTGCTTGGCCACGTGGAAGAAGTGCAGGCCGAAGTCCACCAGCGCGCCAACGGTGGGTTCGCCGGCGAGCAGCAGGTGCCGTTCGTCCATGTGCCAGCCGCGGGGGCGGGCGACGACGACTGCGAGCGGCGCGTCCGTCCGAAGCCGGTATTCCTTGCCCTCGGGGGAGGTGTAGCTCAGGGAGCCCTGGGCGGCGTCGCGGAGGTTGAGGATGGCGTCGATGACGTTCGCCCACGTCGGGGTGCTGGCGTCCTCGAGGTCGGCGAGCCATACCTTGGCACCGGAATTCAGGGCGTTGATTGCCATCTTGGCCGGGGAGGCCGGGCCGGTCATCTCGACCCGGCGGTCCTGCAAGGCCTTGGGTGCTTCGGCGACCTTCCAGTCGCCGTCGCGGATGTCCTGCGTTTCGGGCAGGAAGTCGAGGCGGCCGGTGCGGGCCACTTCTTCACGCTTGGCGACGCGGGCCGCCAGGAGCTCGGTGCGGATGCCCGCGAAACGGCGGTGAAGTTCCTCCACGAAGGCCAACGCCTTGGGAGTCAGGATCTCCTCGGCTCGTTCGATCGGCCGGGGGTCTGTGACTGTGAGAGCCATGGGATGGTCCTTTCCTAGAGAGCGCTAGCGGCCTGCGTTTGCTGCTGCCGCGCGTTTGCTGCGTTTGCTGCGTTCGCAACGGCTGCGGCGACGTCGGCGGCAACGTGGGGGTCGAAGACGCTGGGGATAATGTAGCTCGCATTCAGTTCATCATCCGCGACCCGGTTGGCGATAGCCTCTGCGGCGGCGACGAGCATTTCCGGGATGATGTCCGATGCTCCGGCGTCGAGCAGTCCGCGGAAGAAGCCCGGGAATGCCAGCACGTTGTTGATCTGGTTGGGGAAGTCGCTCCGGCCGGTGGCGACGACGGCGGCGTGCTTGGACGCAATTACCGGGTCGATTTCCGGGGTGGGGTTGGCCATGGCGAACACGATCGCGTCCTCGGCCATCGAGGCGACCTGCTCTTCGCCGATTACGTGGGGAGCGCTGACGCCGATGAACACGTCGGCACCCCTGAGGGCTTCGTGCAGCGTGCCGGAGAATCCGGCTTCGTTGGTGTTCGCGGCAATCCAGGAACGGTGCTCGTCGTCGTACTTTTCGCTCGAGTGGATGGCGCCGGAACGGCCGGCGGCGACGATGTGCTGCGCGCCCTGGGCCTTGAGGAGCTGGATGATCGCCGAGCCGGCAGCGCCGACGCCGGAGACCACGATCTTGACCTCGGACAGCTTCTTGTCCACCACGCGCAATGCGTTGACGAGGGCCGCGAGGGTGACGATCGCCGTTCCGTGCTGGTCGTCGTGGAAGACGGGGATGTCCAGCTCGTCGCGGAGCCGCTTCTCGATTTCGAAGCAGCGCGGGGCTGCGATGTCTTCAAGGTTGATGCCGCCATAGACGGGGGCCATGGCCTTGGCGATCATGATGATTTCTTCTGTGTCCTGGGTGTCCAGGCAGACCGGCCAGGCATCGACGTTGGCGAACTGCTTGAACAGCGCGGCCTTGCCTTCCATGACAGGAAGGGCTGCGGCCGGGCCGATGTTGCCCAGGCCAAGGACGGCCGAACCGTCTGTGAGGACGGCGATGGTGTTGCGCTTGACCGTCAGATTGCGGGCAGCGGCCGGGTCTTCGGCGATGGCGAGGCAGACGCGTGCGACGCCGGGGGTGTAGGCCCGGGAAAGGTCGTCGCGGTTGCGCAGGGCCACCTTCGGGACGACCTCGAGCTTGCCGCCCAGGTGCATGAGGAAGGTGCGGTCCGAGACGTGCTGGACCTTGACGCCGTCGAGCGCGTTGAGGGCGTCTTTGACGCGGTTCGCGTGGTCTTCGTCCGTGGTGTTGCAAGTGACGTCGACAACCAGGGTGTCGTGGTGCGACTCGGTCACATCCAGCGCGGTGACTGCCGCGCCGGCAGCGGCGACGGCTGCGGCCAGCTCGCTCGTGGCAGTGAAGCTCGACGGCGCGGCGACGCGCAGGGTGATCGAATTTCCGGGGCTCGGGTTCGCCATTGAATTTCCTCCTCGTACAAGGCCCGTAACGGGCCTCCGCTCAAACCGAATGTTTTCGTATTATGGATATTATTATCTACGAAGTGGAAACACAAGCCCTAATCGATGGGCAAGCATTCCGGCGTCGTGTGCTGTATCTTGAGTGTTCTAAGCAACTCTTTTCACGATGCGGATAAGAGTTGTCGGATTCCGAGCCATAGGAGACAACGGAATGGCTGAAAAGCCCTCGGGAGGCGTGCAGTCCGTCGAGCGCGTCTTCGAACTGCTGGAACTCATCACCGACGCCGGCGGAGACGTCACGTTGAGCGAACTGTCGTCGTCGACAGACCTGCCGCTCCCCACCATCCACCGCCTGCTGCGTACTTTGGTGTCCCTCGGCTATATCCGGCAACTGCCCAATCGTCGCTACGCGCTGGGCCCCCGGCTCATCCGGCTTGGCGAAGGCGCCAACAAGCAACTCGGAGCCCTGGCCCGTCCCCAGTTGAAGTCCCTCGTGGACCGGCTCGGCGAAACGTCCAACATGGCCGTCCTGGATTCCGACATGGTCATCTACGTTGCCCAGGTTCCGTCGTTGCACTCCATGCGCATGTTCACCGAGGTGGGCCGCCGCGCCCATACGCACGACACCGGCGTCGGGAAGGCCATTCTTGCCCAGCTCGACGACGAGGTGGTCCGCGGGATCGTGGCCCGCACGGGCATGCCGACTCCCACGGCAAAGAGCATCGGGGACATCGACTCCCTCCTCGCTGATCTGAACCGGATCCGTGAACGCGGCTACTCGATCGACGAGGAAGAGCAGGAGATCGGCGTCCGTTGCTTCGCGATGGCCGTCCCCAACGCTCCGACGCCGACCGCCATTTCCGTTTCCGGACCGGTCTCCCGCGTGGACCAGCACTTTGCCGACCGCGCCGTGCCCTTGCTGCGCGAGGCTGCCCTCGCGATCTCGGCCGAGCTGAACCAGAACTAACCTGTCCCGACGCTCGCTCACGTATGTGGGGTTTCGGGCGGACGCTCGCTCACGTATGTGGGTTTTCGGGCGGACGCTCGCTCACGTATGTGGGTTTTCGGGCGGACGCTCGCTCACTAGCGCTCCTTGAACTACCTGCATGAATAAAACTGCTCCCCGGAAATCGGCCTGAATTTCTCAGTCCAACTTCCGGGGAGCAGTTCATCATGTGAGCGACGGTCTCGAAAGCACCCCGTATATGTGAGCGAGGGTCTCGAAAGCACCCCGTATATGTGAGCGAGGGTCGGAGGAGGCTGTCAGTGCTCGGCCGGGGAGTCCGACTTGAGAGGCACTTCCTTGCCCTCGGCGTCGATCAGTTTGCCGTTCTCGAAACGGTCGCCGTTCGCAAGGCACGCAATATCCGATTCGGTGACCACGCGTCCCGTGCCTGCCACGAAGACCGACTGGTTGTCCGAGTTGCCGGCCTTGAGGTGGTTGAAGAGCACGTTCAGCAGGATGGCCATGATGGCGGCCGAGCTGATGCCCGAGTGGAAGATCGTGGAGAACCAGGACGGGAACTGGTCGTAGAACTTCGGGGCGGCGATTGGGATCATGCCGAAGCCGATGGACGCCGCCACGATGATCAGATTCATGTTGTTGCGGTACTCCACCTTCGAGAGCGTCCGGATGCCGCTTGCGGCCACAGTTCCGAAGAGTACGACGCCGGCACCGCCCAGGACGGGCGTCGGAACCGCTGCGACAACGCGCCCGAGGACGGGCAGCACGCCGAGAACAACCAGGATGAGTCCGCCGGCACTGACCACGAAGCGGCTCTTGATGCCGGTGATGGCCACGAGACCGACGTTCTGGGCGAAGGCACTCTGGGTGAAGGAGTTGAAGAGAGGTGAGACGGCGCTTGAGAGCATGTCCGCACGTAGTCCGTTGCCGATGCGCTTGGAGTCGACCTTGGTGCCCACGATTTCGCCAACTGCGATGATGTCCGCCGAGGTCTCGGTCAGGGTGACCAGGATGACGATCAGCATTGAAACGATGGACGCGATTTCAAAGATGGGAGCACCGAACGCGAAGGGCGTGGGGAAAGCTACGATCGGACCCTGGCCGACCTTGGAGAAATCCGCCATGCCCGTGGCGAGGGCAATGACGGTCCCGATAGCCATGGCAAGGAGGATGGACAGGCGGGAGATGGCCGCGTTGCCGATCTTGCTCAGGAGCAGGACGATGCCCATCGTGGCCGCGGCGAGACCGATGTTCGCCATGCTGCCGTAGTTGGGTGCGGCGCTGTTGCCGCCCATGGCCCAGTTCGCTGCGACGGGCATGAGGGTCAGTCCGATCGTGGTGATGACAGTACCCGTGACCACGGGCGGGAAGAACTTGATGATCTTGGAGAAGAGTGGAGTGATCGCCAGGCCGATCAATGACGCCACAATGACGGAACCAAACACGGCTTGGATTCCGCCGCCTCCGTGGACGATCGCGACCATGGTGGAGACGCCGGCGAAGGACACGCCCTGGACCAGCGGCAGTTGCGATCCGAAGAACGGGATGCCGATCGTCTGAAGAATGGTGGCGAGGCCGCCGACAAACAAGCAGGCTGCGATCAGGAGGCCGATGTCCTGCGAGGACATGCCCGCGGCGGCCCCGATGATGAGCGGCGGGGCGATGATGCCGCCGTACATGGTCAAGACGTGTTGGAAGCCGTAGGCGAACGTGCTCCCGATCGAGAGGCGCTGGTCCTCGGGGCGGGCTGGCCCGGACTGTGCGGAGCGGGATTTGTTCTTCGTGTTCATGGCAGACTTTCTTGGTTCATGGCAGACGTCTTTGTCTGGCTAACGTTGTCTGGCTAACAATGTGGTTTTGGGTGTGAGGGATTGCCCAACTGACTCGCATTTGATGTCGTTTTGAGGCTCCAAAACGACAGTTACTGCGAGTCAGTTGGGCGGGTACCCGGGGGCTTAGCAGAAGCCGGCGATGCCGTTCCACGCAGCCGGGGCAGGTGCGGTGTTGTCGCGCTGGACCGTGGCTTCGATCAAGCCGTACGGGCGGTCCGCAGCGAAGAAGACCTCGTTGGGGTTGTCGAGGCCGAACGGGCTGAGGTCAACCAGGAAGTGGTGCTTGTTGGGCATCGAGAACTTGATCTCGTCCACTTCGCTGTGGGCTTCCAGCACCTTCTTGCCCATGTCGAACAGGGTCTGCTGCAGGGCGTGGGAGTAGTTCTCCGTAAAGCCTTCCAAGAGCAGGGCCTTGATGTCCTCGTAGCTCTTGTTGAAATCGGTCCCGGCAGCGTCCAGCCCGGTCTTGTAGCGCCAGCGGGCCGAGACGTCGGTGGCGAGGATGCGGTCCGTGGTCTCGGGCAGCGTGGTGTACCGGTCGCGGGGGTAGCCCACGAAGCCGGACTGCGTGGTCTTGAGGACGGTCAGGTCCTTGAGGCCGGAAATCACGTGCGTCGTGTTGCCTTCACGGACGACGACGGCGGTGCGGACTTCCTGGCCCTTGCGGACAAAGCTGTGGTCATGTTCGGAGCCGTGTGCCTGAATGCGGTCCCAGGTGTAGGCCTCGGCTTCCCAGCGGCCACCCGTAACCCACTCGAAGCCCGAGGTGAAGTGTTCGCTCAGGCGCAGGAGGAAGGCTTCGGGGGAGCCGATGCCGTCGCGGGCAAAGGCGTAGATGGTGTTCTTCTGGGTGTCCGTGGCGACGACGTGTGCGTTGTCGCCTTGGAGGTGCGCAGCCTGGAAGTCGCCACGCAATTGCGAGGTGACGTTAAGGTCTTCGATCTGGTGGCGGTCGGTGTCGCGGGTGACTTTGACGACACGGACTTCTGCCTTGCCGTACTGGTTGTCGCCGAGGACGATGTTGTTGCTCATGGTCATATCCCAACTTCTGTGAGGTGGAACCACTAAGGTCCACCAATGAAATTAAGCGCGTGTTTCGTACGCGTTTCTGGTGGAGCCGACCCAACAAAAAAGAGCCGGCATCCGTTGATGCCAGCTCATTACGACCCTGCCTGCTGCTCCCAGGTTACGTGACCTGCGCCACGAATTGAAGAAAGCGTAGCCCACGATTGCCAGTGGTGTACATCACTTCCGAAGAATCGTTACCTACTTTCTGATTGTGACCGACGGTGGTTGGCGGCAGGGGCATGGTCCCGTGGGCACCCCTTGACGAGGTTCGCGAATCCCCTCTACCATTTCCATATAACAAAAAATGTTTTCCAGTATGTGGAAAATAAGGTGCGGAAGCTAAGTAGGACCCAACGAGAGGCCTGAGCCGCATCGCCACGGAGAACTTGAGCGCATGAAATAGGAGGACAGATGGACTCGCAGGATAAGAACAACGTCGTGGAATTCCCGGCGCCCGGCCAGGAACTGTACCTGCCGTTCGGCGCTACGGATCCTGACTTCTACATTCCGGCCGACTGTGACCGCATGCCCGGGACCTTCTCCCGTTGGCTGCGCGCCCTTCCGGTATTCGGCCGGCAGCGTTCCTAGGGCTCCTGCCCCTGGGGATGAGGGACTCTGCGCAACAGAGCCGAAAAGGCGGGCGGCACCTGGGGAGATGCCGCCCGCCGCTTTGCTCGTGGGACAGAAATTTCGCCCGGCTAACCTACATTGGTAGAGCCTTGGCGATGGTCGAAACGATCATGCTCGCTTTGACGGACACCAGGATCAGGCTCACGGCGGTCAGGCCTATCAGTGCCCAAACAGGCGCGAGTCCGCGCTGCGGGGCGACCTTGTGGACGATCACTGATCGGCCCACCACGTAGACTCCAGCGCCCAGGAAGGCCCATGCCCAGTGGAAGGGGCGGACCACCCCGTCCCTCTGCAGCTTTTGCCAGTCGAGGTAGGACAAGAGAACGCTGACCCCGTAGATGAGCCAGGAAGAGATAACGAGCAGGAAATATGGAACGCTGAACGCACTGGGATCCAGGGTCGGTACGCGCCGAGCGCCGACATACCGCAAGTGGAAGACCGGGTTCCAGAGCATCAGGATAATCAGGGTGATCACCGGCAGCAGCGTGACGAGCCAAATGAACGGATTGTAGACCGGCGTTTGCTTGCTGATTTCCGGGCGCGGCGCGGGCTGGACCGGCCCTGCGTACTGCGGAGAGCCGGCGTATTGCCCTGGGCTCGCGGCCGCTGGGCTCGCGGCCGCGGGCCACGCCGCGCCGTCCTGACCTGCGCCGGGCTGACCCGCGCCGGCCTGACCCGCGCCGGCCTGACCTGCGCCGGCCTGGGTCGGCGGGTTCCAAGCGTTCCCAGTCCAGGCGTTACCGTCCCACCACCGTAGCTGCCCTGAGCCCGAGGGGTCCGGGTACCAACCTGGAGGAGTCGGCGTGTTGTGCTGGGGGACGGTCATGATTTGCCTCCTGATCTACGACCTAATCGAGAGGCTACTCCTAACCCCTGATGATTTTCTGTGCGGCGGCTGAATGTTTGGCAATAAGTTCCGGGATGTCCAGTCCCGGAATCTGCCCGTCCACAACCCGCCACTTGCCGCCCACCATGACGCGGTCGGCGCGGTCCGCCGCGCAGAGCAACAACGCCGCGACGGGATCATGGCTGCCGGAGAAGCGCAGTCCGTCGGGCTTGAACAAGGCAAGGTCTGCCTGCATCCCGGGCGCGATCTGGCCGATGTCCGTCCGGCCCAACACCGCAGCGGATCCCCGCGTCGCCCAGCCGAGCGCACGCTCCACAGGGACGTCCGCGCCGTAGCGCAGCCGCTGCAAATACAGCGCCTGCCGCGCTTCGAGGATCATGTTGGAGGCATCGTTCGACGCCGAACCATCCACTCCCAGCCCTACCGGAACCCCGGCGGCCTCAAGTTCCAGCACCCGTGCGGTGCCGGATCCGAGCCTCATGTTCGACGTCGGGCAGTGCGCGACGGCGGTGCCCGCAGCACCCAGTCGGGCGATCTCGTCGTCGTCGAAATGGATGCCGTGGCCCAGCCAGGTGCGCTTTCCGAGCCAGCCGACGCTGTCCAGATAATCCACGGTGCGTAGCCCGAACATCTCGCGGCAGAAATCTTCCTCGTCGATGGTTTCCGCGAGGTGCGTGTGGAGCCGGACATCCAACCGTTCGGCCATGGCAGCGCTCTCGGCCATGATCTCCCTGGTCACTGAGAACGGTGAGCAAGGGGCCAAAGCGATCTGGATGACCGCACCGTCTCCCCGTTCGTGGTACTTGCCGATCAGCCGTTCGCTGTCCGCGAGGATGACCTCGGGGCGCTGCACAGTGGACCGCGGAGGCAGGCCGCCGTCGTCCTCGCCCAGCGTCATGGACCCTCGGGTGAGCGTGGCGCGCATTCCGAGTTCACGCACGACGCCGACCTCGACGTCGATCGCGTCCTCAAGTCCCGCGGGGAAGAGGTAGTGGTGGTCGGCTGCCGTGGTGCAGCCGGAAAGCAGGAGTTCCGCGAGCGCTACCTTCACGGCAAGCTCGAGGCTGTCCGGCGTCAACCGCGCCCATACGGGATACAGGTTCCGCAGCCAGGGAAACAGGGGAGCGTTGGCCACCGGGCCCCAGGCGCGAGTGAGCGTTTGGTAGAAGTGGTGGTGCGTGTTGATCAGACCGGGAAGCAAGACGTGGCTGCCGGCGTCGAAGGTTTCATGGCATGGCGCGGAAGGGCGCTTTCCTTCGGGGACGAGCTCCGCGATTTTCCCGTCGCTGACCACGATGCCGCCGCCGGCGTCGAGCCGGTTGGCGGTGAACACTGCGAGGGGATTCTTGATCCAGAGCCGGGAAGGGGCTGGATCCGTTGCCGGGGCTGCTGGCTGGAAATCGGATTTGGGGGACACGGGAATCCTTGTCTGGTCGGCGTAGTTGCGTTCCAGCTCAGTGGGTCCTGTCTGCTGATCCAGGTTCCGGAGGTCAACCCTGCCGGTGGCACCCAGCGTAGGTGGCTCGTCGAAATGCGTCAATGTGACCGACGCCCAAGCCTGGCCTCCTGTCCGGCATCAAGCGCGAATTTCACATGTCGAAACTTTTTTTCCAGAAACTATGGCGCGGCTCACATCTCCGGTGCTAATCTCAATTTGCCAAAGGCGGGCACCCGGACTCCGGGAAGCTATCTACCAGGCGAAACCTTCAAAAGCACATGCTGAAGCCTGGTAATCGCAGCACTGGTCTGTCATGTTCAGATGCCTCCCTGGTTACAGGCTTCCTCAGCACTAAGGAAGTCGCACATGAGTACCACCGTCACGGCCGAACATTTCTTGGCCACTTCCATTGAGCTGGCAACAGCCAATGTCCTCAACAGCGGCGGGCCGTTCGGCGCCGTCATTGTCACAGCGGATGGCCGCGCCTTCGAAGGCGTCAACCGGGTCACCGCTACCAACGACCCCACGGCCCACGCCGAGGTCACCGCCATCCGCAATGCCTGCCGCGAGCTCGGCACCTTCGATCTCAGCGGAGCCACCCTCTACACGAGCTGCGAGCCATGCCCTATGTGCCTGGCCTCGGCTCTCTGGGCCCGAATCGGCAACGTAGTGTTCGCAGCAGACCGGCACGACGCAGCCTCTGTCGGCTTCGACGACGCCGTCTTCTACGAATACTTCGAGAACGAGGACCGGGACACCCTCATGCCGGTCACCAAGCTGGAACTGGGCGACCCCCAGGCACCGGCCATCCTGGAACCCTTCAACACCTGGAACACGCTTGACTCCAGGATTGACTACTAGGGCCGGTGGCTGAAATGACCATCCTGGACCCCGCAGAAATGCGAACTGCAACTGAAAAGCAGGCTGCGCCTTCCGGCGCAGGGCAGACAGATGCACGCGAAAAGCACACGGCAACCGGAGTAGCACAGCGGGGCAGCAGCCCCAGGCCCCCGGCGTCGAACTCCTTCCTGGATCGTTTCTTCCAGATCACCAAGCGTGGCTCCACGCTGGCCCGCGAATTCCGCGGCGGCATCGTCACGTTCTTCACGATGGCCTACATCGTTATCCTCAACCCACTGATCCTGGGCGGATTCTCAGCCCAGAACGCACCCACGGATGTGGCTGGCGGATGGTTGTCCGCGGCACAGGTGGGGGCAGTCACCGGCCTGACCGCCGGTGTCATGACGGTCCTCTTCGGCCTGATCGCGAACCTGCCGTTCGGGCTCGCCGCAGGCCTGGGAATCAACTCGTTCCTCGCAGTCGCCGTCATCCACGAAGTCACCTGGCCGGAAGCCATGGGCCTCGTGGTCATCAACGGCATCCTGATTGTCCTGTTCGGCGTCACGGGCGCCCGCACCGCGATCTTCAAGGCTGTCCCCAAGGAACTCAAGGCCGCCATCACCGTTGGCATCGGCCTGTTCATCGCCTTCATCGGCTTCGTCGATTCCGGTTTCGTCCGCGCCACAAAGGGCGGACCTCCGGTACAGCTCGGCAACGATGGTTCCATTACCTCAATACCTACCCTCGTTTTCATTGTCGGTCTGCTGGTTATGGGAATCCTCGTGGCCCGCAAGATCCAGGGCGGCCTCCTGATCGGAATCGTCGCCACCACGGTCCTCGCCGCCGTCGTCGAGGCCGTCATGCACATCGGGCCTGGCAGCGCCGCCAATCCCGGTGGCTGGCACCTCAACACCCCGGTACTGTCCGGCCAGCTCGTGTCCGCCCCGGACTTCAGCCTGGTGGGCCACTTCGACCTCTTCGGTTCGTTCTCGCGGATCGGCGGCCTGGCGGCCACGATGCTGGTGTTCACCCTGGTGTTCACCAACTTCTTCGACGCCATGGGCACCATGACCGGCCTCGCCAAGAGCGCCGGCGTGGCTTACAAGGACGGGACGTTCCCGAAGCTCAAGTCGGCCTTCATCGTCGAAGGCCTGGGCGCGGTAGCTGGCGGCGCGACGTCGGGCTCGTCCAACACCGTGTACATCGACTCCGCTGCCGGCATTGGCGAAGGCGCCCGCACCGGCCTGGCGTCGGTGGTCACCGGGTTGCTGTTCCTGGGCTCGATGTTCCTGACCCCGCTCACCAGCGTGGTTCCGCTCGAGGTCGCAGCCGCGGCCCTGGTGGTAGTGGGTGCCATGATGATGGCGCAGATCCGCGAGATCAAGTTCTCCAAGTTCTCCGTGGCCCTGCCCGCCTTCCTCACCATCGTCACCATGCCGCTGACGTACTCCATCGCCAACGGCATCGGCGTCGGATTCATCTCCTGGGCCGTGATCCACTCGGCATCGGGGAAGGGCAAGAAGGTCCATCCGCTCATGTGGGTGGTGACCGTGGGCTTCCTGATCTACTTTGCCCGCGGGCCGATCAGCGCACTCATGGGATCGTAGCCGGCCGTTGAGACGGCGGTCCGGCCGCAAATCACCGCAATGAATAGGCGTCCGCCGATCGTCCCCAACCGCATAAATCGGACGACGACGGCGGGCGGCGGTGAGGTGCGGCCGCTCCGCTAAGGACCGGGGTGGGAAATGAGAGGCCCGCCCCGGTCCTCTTCACGCAACGGGATGTCCGTTTACCCGAAGCTCTCCTGTACAGACGCAAGGAATGAGAATATGAGGCAAGATCGCACACTGCCCCGGGCGGTTCGCCGGTCCGGGACCTCGGTAAAGGAGGTGTTGCCATGTTGGATTTGATGCCTTCCCTGGGCACGTGGCGGCCCGCGGTCTCCGGGCAGCGATGCGCCGTCGCGACCATTGTGGCCTCGGGAGGCTCCGTGCCCCGGCCGCTCGGCACGTCCATGCTGGTTTCAGAACACGGCGATGTCCTTGGCAGCCTCTCCGGAGGTTGCGTGGAAGGCGCCGTGGTGGAGGCTGCCCTTCAAGCAATGCACGACGGCGGCAGTCGCCTCGAGTCGTTCGGCTACAGCGCCGAGGACGCGTTCGCCGTCGGGCTCACCTGTGGGGGCGAGCTGGAAGTCCACATCCAGCCGACCGGGACCGCCGGCATTGACCCGGCTTTGTTGAATGCCGCTTCCGGTGGCTCTTCCCTGGCACTCATCCGCAGGCTCGACGCGGCGGGAGGCGCCGTCGTCGTTCCTGATCCGGCGGGTTTTTCCGCCGCAGGTTCACGGGAACTTTCGGCCCTTCTCGGCGGGGATGACGCCGTGATCCGCGCGGCCGCGGCCCAGCTCGAACCACTCGTGCATGGCGGCCGGGCAGGGCTGGTGCGTCTCGCCCCGGCCGAAGGTTGCGGGGGCTCCGCGCTGGAAGCCGAAGCCATTACTCTCTTCGTCGAAAGCCGTCTGCCCGCGGCCCGGATGCTGATCTTTGGCGCCAACGACTTCGGCGCGGCCTTGCTCCCCGCCGGGAAACTCCTGGGCTACGAGGTCACTTTGTGCGATGCCCGCCCCGCTTTTTCGAGCCAGCGCCGATTCCTCGCCGCAGACCATCTCGTCAATGGCTGGCCGCACCGCTACCTTGCCGACGAAGCAACCGCCGGCCGGATCGATTCCCGCACCGTCGTGTGCGTGCTGACCCACGATCCCAAATTCGATATTCCCCTGCTGGAAACAGCCCTCGCATTGGATCTCGCTTATGTGGGAGCCATGGGTTCCAGGCGCAGCCACCGGCAGCGGATCGACGGATTGCTCGACTGCGGCATCCCGGCCGAGGCCCTCGAACGCCTGCATTCGCCGATCGGGCTGGATCTTGGTGCCGTCACCCCCGCCGAAGTGGCTGTTTCCATTACCGCCGAAATCCTCGCGTCCCGCGCTCCGCACCCGGCCTCTGCCGGGGGTTCACTCAAAGACCGGACAGGACCGATCCATCACAGCAACACCCCCCAACAAAGCAAGGTGACCCCATGGACATGAACACCATCGAGTCCGTGGTCGCCACCACGGATCCCGGCCAGTGGCGCGAGGGCGATGCTTGGCTCGCCGGCGGTACGGTCCTGTTCTCCTACGGCAGTCCGGCGGGCAGCGAAGAACCGCTGAAACGCCTCCTCGATCTGGGCGAAGCAGGCTGGCCGGCCGTCACCGTGAGCGACGCGGGCATTGAGTTGGCCGCCACCTGCACCGTTGCCGAGCTCTACGCGCTCCCGGTGTCGGACGCCGTGGACGGCCGGAACTGGGCGGGACTGGAACTTTTCCGGCCGTGCTGCGACTCTTTCGTGGCCTCTTTCAAGGTGTGGAACATGTCCACCGTTGGCGGCAATGTTTGCACTTCGCTCCCGGCTGGGCCGATGATTTCGCTGTGCGCCGGCCTGGATGCCAGGGCCACCATCCTCGGCCGGCACGGCAGCAGCCGCACGATTCCAGTGGCCGAGTTCGTCACCGGGGACGGGAAAAACTCACTGGCACCCGGTGAGCTCTTGCGCAGCATCCAGTTGCCGGCGTCGGCCTTGGCAGCGAAGGTGGCCTTTCGCCGGCTCTCGCTCAGCAACCTCGGGCGATCGGGGGTGCTGCTGATCGGAAGGCTCGACGCCGATGGCAGCCTGGTCCTCACCGTCACCGCCGCCACCAAGCGGCCCGTGCAGCTGCGGTTCGCCGCCGCGGAGTTGCCTGACCCTGAGCAGCTGGCCGCCGCCGTCGGGCATTCGATCCCCACGGAGCTCTACCACGACGACATCCACGGGCTCCCGGAATGGCGCCGCGATATGACGTTCCGGCTTGCCGAGGAGATCCGCGCGGAGCTGCTCGACCCGGTTTCAGACGACGCGCCGCACACGGTCTCGGGCGATTTCTGGCCGCCGCAGGCCACTTCGCCACAGCCATCCACCCAACCCGCACAGAAGGAGGCCTGAGCATGGCAATCGAGATCAACGGAACAGCCACCGAGGCCGCTCCCCGCCCGGGCCAGTGCCTTCGGACGTTCCTGCGTGAACAGGGCAACTTCGGCGTCAAGAAAGGGTGCGACGGAGGCGACTGCGGCGCGTGCACTGTCCACGTGGACGGTAAACCCGTGCACAGTTGCATCTACCCGGCCGTCCGCGCCGAGGGGCATTCGGTCACCACCGTCGAGGGGTTGTCGAGCGGGGAAGAGCTGCATCCGGTGCAGGAGCAGTTCCTGGAAAACCAGGGCTTCCAGTGCGGTTTCTGCACGGCGGGCATGATGATGACGGCCGCCACCTTCGACGAGGAACAGAAGGCCAACCTCCCGCGAAACCTCAAGGGAAACCTGTGCCGCTGCACGGGTTACCGCTCCATTGCGGACGCCGTCTGCGGCGGCCACACGCACGCACCCGACGGCGATGCGGCAGCAAGTGCCGGCCCGGAAGCAATAAATACGGGCCGGCTCGGCGACAACGTTCCCGCGCCTGCGGGACGCGCCGTCGTCACCGGTACCGCCCGCTACACCCTCGACGTCCCGCCGGAACAGCTCCCGGGACTGCTGCATCTCAAGTTGCTGCGCTCGCCCCACGCGCATGCCCGGATCGTTTCCATCGATACGACGGCGGCCCTCCAGGTACCCGGCGTCGTCGCGGTCTTCACGCATGAGGACGCGCCGGCCCGGTTGTTCTCAACCGCCCAGCACGAGCTTTACACCGACGACCCCGACGACACCCGTGTCCTCGACAACGTGGTCCGCTTCATCGGCCAGCGGGTTGCCGCGGTCGTCGCCGAATCGGTGGGCGCAGCGGAAGCCGGAGCCCGGGCCATCAAGGTGGAATACGAACTCCTGGACGCTGTGTTCTCGCCGCAGGAGGCGTTGCAGCCCGGTGCGCCCGCGATCCACGGTGAGAAGGACGGGGAAACGGCACGGATTTCCCGCCCGCAAAACAACGTCGTGGCGGAGGTGCATTCCGAGCTGGGGAACGTCGAAGCCGGATTCGCAGCGGCCGACTTCATCCACGAGAACACCTACCAGACCCAGCGGGTACAGCACGTAGCGATGGAAACGCACTGCTCAATCGCGTGGGTGGAGCCCTCCGAGAATCCAGGGGAGGACCGGCTCATGGTGCGTTCCTCAAGCCAGGTCCCGTTCCTGGTCCGGCGCACTCTGGCCCGCGTGTTCGATCTTCCTGAGGACCGCATCCGCGTGGTGGCCGGCCGCGTGGGCGGAGGGTTCGGTGGTAAGCAGGAAGTGCTCACGGAGGACCTCGTGGCCATGGCGGCCCTCAAGCTGCGCCGGCCGGTGCAATTGGAGTTCACCCGCACCGAACAATTCACCGCCACCACCACACGCCACCCCTTCACCATCAAGGTCAAGGCCGGCGCGAGCCGGGACGGCCACTTGACAGCGATGCAGCTGGACGTAGTCACCAACACCGGTGCGTACGGAAACCACGCGCCCGGAGTGATGTTCCACGGTTGCGGCGAGTCCTTGGCCGTCTACAACTGCGCCAACAAGAAAGTGGACGCGCAGGCCGTCTATACCAACACAGTCCCGGCCGGCGCCTTCCGTGGCTACGGCCTGAGCCAGATGATCTTCGCAATCGAATCCGCGGTGGATGAACTCGCCGTCGGAATCGGCATGGACCCCTTGGATTTCCGGCTCAAGAACATGGTCCGGCCAGGTGACGACATGCTCTCCACCAACCCGGAACCGGAAGAGGACGTCTTTTACGGCAGCTACGGCCTGGACCAGTGCGTGGCGTTGGTCCGGGATGCCCTCGAACGGGGCGAGAAACGCTACCGGGATGCCGGCCTCGACAACTTCGGCCCGGGGTGGGTCACGGGCGTCGGTTCCGCGCTGTCCATGATCGACACGGTTCCGCCTCGGGGCCACTTCGCCCACACCAGGCTTAGGCTCCTGCCGGACGGCACGTTCGACGCCGCCGTCGGGACCGCCGAATTCGGCAACGGCACCACCACGGTCCACGCGCAACTCGCGGCGACCGCCCTGTCCACGACGGCGTCCAAGGTGGCTGTGCGCCAGTCCGATACGGACCTCGTGGAGCACGATACCGGGGCATTCGGGTCCGCAGGCACCGTGGTGGCCGGCCAGGCAACTCTGCTCGCGGCGCAGGAACTCGCGCTGCGGATCCGGGCAGTGGCGGCCGTGTTTGCCGGTGTGCCGGAGGCGGACTGCGTGCTCGAAGACGGTGCCGCGCGCTGCGGTGAGCGGGTGGTTCACTTCGCGGAGGTGTACGACGCCGCGCAGCAACAGGGCGTGGAACTCGCCGCCGAAGGGCGTTGGGGCGGAACCCCGCGTTCGGTCGCCTTCAACGTCCACGGATTCCGGGTGGCCGTGAACACCGGCACGGGAGAGCTCCGGATACTGCAGAGCGTCCAGGCGGCCGATGCCGGCGTCGTGGTCAATCCACGGCAATGCCGCGGCCAGGTGGAAGGCGGAATCGCCCAGGCGCTGGGTGTCGCACTGTATGAAGAAGTCCGCGTGAACGACGTCGGCCGGGTCACCACCGACATCCTGCGGCAGTACCACATCCCTTCCTTCGCGGACGTGCCACGCAGCGAGGTCTATTTCGCGAAAACGAACGACCAAATGGGGCCGCTCGGTGCGAAGTCCATGAGCGAGAGCCCGTTCAACCCCGTGGCACCTGCGCTGGCCAACGCCATCCGTAACGCCACCGGGGTGCGGTTCGCGGCGCTCCCCATCGCCCGGGACAAGATCTACCTGGCGCTCAAGGACGCCGACGCCTCTGCCCCCCCTAACTGACTCGCATTTAACGTCGTTTTGAGCCCTTAAAACGACATCTACTGCATGGGCCCACGCCGCCAGGGTTCCCTGGCCGAGCTTGCGAGGCGAGGGTGGCGGTGGGGACAGTTGGGAGGTGGCTAGTCGCTGAGGAGGTGCAGCTTGTCCTTCGTATCGAGGTCGGCTCCGTCGGTGAGGTCACTGCAGTCGACGACGTCCACGAGGCCGGGGTGCGCCTCGAGGAAACGGCGTGCTCCGGCGTCGCCCACGGCGGACTCGGCGACGTCGGCGCGGAGGGTGGCGTCGATAATCAAGGGGTGGCCGCGCCGGAGTTTTATTGTGTTGCCACCCCCGAAGGCGGCTTCCGCGTATCCAGCTGCGGTCACACGGCCCGGTCGGTGCGCGGCAAGCAGCCTGGCGACGACGCCGGGGGTCAACCCCGGCTGGTCCACCAGGGCCACCATGACGTTGTGGCCATGGGTAGCTGCCGCAATACCGGTGCGAAACGAACTGGCCATGCCGGACGCCCACTCCGGGTTGTCCACCACGAGGTACCCGCCGAGCTCTGTCGCACCGCGGACATCCTCGGCCCCCGCCCCGAGTACCACCACCACCTCCAGGCAACCGCCGTCGAGCAATGTTTTGGCGAGTACCTCCACCAAGGTGTGGCCGCGGAAGGGCAGCGCCGCTTTGGGGCCGAGGCCCAGGCGCGTCCCTGCGCCGCCGGCCAACAGCACACCAGTGGTGGGCACGGAGCTGGAATCGTTCATGGGGTTCACCCTATCCATGTGCCCCCGCGAGGTCTCTAGGTTCACCTTGCATTCCAATATAGGTCTACCGAAAAAGGTTGAATATTACCCATGGGTAGGCCTTCTGGCAGGCTCCCCTGGCCGATATTCTCTTATGGACTTCACGAGAGTCGGTGGTCATCGAAGGGGATGCAATGACGCATCCGCGGTGGAAAGAGGGTTTATGTCTGGCATTTTCGAAATCTTGACAGCGGGGGAGCAATCGTTCCGTTTCCGGTTGAAGGCTGATGATGGAACGGTAGTGGCGGTATCGCCCAAGTTCCCGGATATTGCGGCCCTTGTGGCCGGTATCAACGCAGTCAGGGAGAATGCCGCCACAGGATTCGTGGTGGATCGCCGCTCGCTCGGAGCGTCATAGCAAATCGGCGGTAGTGCTCACGGAGCACTACCGCCGATTCTTTTTTACAGCTTTTTAGGAGTCGCCTCCCGAACCGCCGGTGGTTCCGGCAGCCACGTCGAGGAGCTTGTACCGGTCAATGGCGTACGACGGCGCACTAGGGTCAACCTCGCCCCTCGCCGCGAGTAGTTGCAGGGTCTTCACGACGATGGAGTGGGTGTCGTTTTTGAAGAAGCGTCGTGCGGCTTGGCGGGTGTCGGAGAATCCGAATCCGTCGGCGCCGAGGGAGGCGAATTCGTTGGGGATGAATTGGCGGATCTGGTCCGGGACGGCCTTCATGTAGTCGGTGACGGCGATGACCGGTCCGGTGGCGCCGGCGAGTTGCTGGGCGACGAACGGGGTGCGGGGTTCTTCGCCGGGGTTCAGGAAGGCGTGTTCTTCGGCGGCGAGTCCGTCGCGTCGGAGTTCGTTCCAGGAGGTCACGGACCAGACGTCGGCGGAGACTCCCCAGTCCTGGGCGAGGACTTTCTGGGCTTCCAGGGCCCAGGGGACCGAGACGCCGGAGGCCAGGATCTGCGCGCGGGGCCCGTCGGTTTTCGCCGGGGCGAGCAGGTAGATGCCCTTCAGGAGGCCTTCGGTGTCGAGGTTTTCCGGTTCCGCGGGCTGGCTGATCGGTTCGTTGTACACGGTGAGGTAGTACATCACGTTTCTATCGGATGCAGGTCCGGTTCCTTCGCCGCTTGCGGCCGGTCCGTACATGCGTTCGAGTCCGTCGCGGATGATGTGGCCGATTTCGTAGCCGTAGGCGGGGTCGTAGGTGAGGACGGCGGGGTTGGTGGAGGCCAGGATGGGGGAGTGTCCGTCGGCGTGTTGGAGTCCTTCGCCGGTGAGGGTGGTCCGTCCTGCGGTGGCGCCGATGATGAAGCCGCGGGTCATTTGGTCCGCGGCGGCCCAGAAGGCGTCGCCGGTGCGTTGGAAGCCGAACATGGAGTAGAACACGTAGATCGGCACGAGGGGTTCGCCGTGGGTGGCGTAGGCGGTGCCGGCGGCGGTGAAGGCCGCGACGGCGCCGGCTTCGTTGATGCCGGGGTGGATGAGCTGGCCCATGGGGGATTCCTTGTAGGCCAGGACGAGGTCCCGGTCCACGGAGAGGTAGTTCTGGCCGCCCGGGTTGTAGATCTTCGCGGTCGGGAAGAACGCGTCCATGCCGAAGGTCCGCGACTCGTCCGGGACGATGGGGACAATCCGGTGGCCGAATTTCTTGTCGCGGAGCAGGTCTTTGAGCAGACGGACGAAGGCCATGGTGGTGGCGGCCTGCTGCTTGCCGGTTCCCCGCTTGGCAACGTCAAAGGTCTTGGCGTCGGGCAGCTCAATGGCCGCATGGTTGGAACGCCGCTCGGGGACCGAACCCCCCAGCGCAGCTCGGCGCTCGAGGAGATAGGCGATCTCGGGCGCGTCCATGCCTGGGTGGTAGTACGGCGGCCGGTAAGGATCCTCTTCCAATCGGGCGTCGGAAATCGGAATCCTCAAGTAATCCCTGAATTCCTTCAGATCGTCGAGAGTGAGTTTCTTCATTTGGTGGGTCGCGTTGCGGCCCTCGAAGTGGGGTCCGAGTCCGTAGCCCTTGACGGTCTTGGCCAGGATCACGGTGGGTTTGCCCTTGAACTCGACCGCGGCCTTGTACGCGGCGTAGACCTTGCGGTAGTCGTGCCCGCCGCGTTTGAGGTTCCAGATCTGCTCGTCGTCCAGGTCCGCGACCATGTCCTTGGTGGCCGGGGTCTTCCCGAAGAAGTGTTCCCGGACGAACCCGCCGGATTCGGCCTTGTAGGTCTGGTAGTCCCCGTCGACGGTTTCGTTCATGATCTTCACCAGGGACCCGTCGGTGTCCTTGGCCAGGAGGTCATCCCATTCCCGGCCCCAGACGACCTTGATGACGTTCCAGCCCGCGCCGCGGAAGAACGCCTCCAGTTCCTGCATGATCTTCCCGTTGCCGCGGACGGGTCCGTCCAGGCGCTGGAGGTTGCAGTTGATCACGAAGTTCAGGTTGTCCAGGTTCTCGTTCGCGGCGAGCTGGAGCAGGCCGCGGGACTCGGGCTCGTCCATTTCCCCGTCGCCCAGGAACGCCCAGACCTGCTGGTCACTGGTGTCTTTGAGGCCGCGGTCGTGCAGGTAGCGGTTGGACTGGGCCTGGTAGATCGCGTTCATCGGGCCGATGCCCATGGACACGGTCGGGAATTCCCAGAACGAGGGCATCAGGCGCGGGTGCGGGTAGGAGGAGAGGGCGTGGCCTTGTTTGGACTTTTCCTGCCGGAACCCGTCCAGGTCCTCCTCCGAGAGCCGGCCTTCCATGAACGCCCTGGCGTACATGCCCGGGGACGCGTGTCCCTGGAAGAAGACCTGGTCCCCGCCCGAGGCGTGGTCCTTGCCGCGGAAGAAATGGTTGAAGCCGACCTCGTACAAGGTCGCGGCCCCGGCATAGGTGGAGATGTGCCCGCCCACCCCGATGTCGGACCGCTGGGCCCGGTGCACCATCACGGCCGCGTTCCAGCGCATGTACGCCCGGTACCGGCGCTCGAACTCCTCGTTGCCCGGGAACGGTGCTTCCTGGTCCGCCGGGATCGTGTTCACGTAATCGGTGGTCGTCACCATCGGGACCCCCACCGACTGGGACCCTGCCCGCTGAAGCAGGCTGCGCATGATGAACTGCGCCCGCTCCGTGCCCTGCTCCCTGATCAACGCATCCAAAGACTCAACCCACTCGGCAGTCTCTTCCGGATCACGATCAGGCAGCTGGGAAGTCAACCCGCTAAGGATGTGTGAGGTCTCTTCTCCTGCAGCCACGTCCAACCTCTCTTCATTGAATGTCTGGGCGCTTGCACTGTGGTGCGCGCTGAAAACGTGCATAGAAATTTCGTATTGTGAGAATAAAATTCTGTAATTCGAGATTAGCCATGCGTTCGCCAAGCGTCAATCTCGCGTTGCGGAGGCTAGTGCCCGCAAGGCCTCGCGGCCCCACTCTGCCGTTTGTGACCGCCGTCGGGACCGCAGGCCTTGACCAAAGGTGACCTAGCTCATACAGTTATTTCACTATTCAATAACTAGATTCCACGATGCGAAAAAGTTTCAACTCCTCTCACAGCGTCTCGGAAGCCTAGTTGCAGCACCACAAAGAAGTGGAGATCCACGATGCAATCGACTCCCCCAGTCGGCGTCACAGCGGCTCCGGAGCAGACCGTACTGCCAGGCAGTTCGGTCCATCCGTCAGTAGGAAATGAAACCCTGTGCGATGTAGCGTCCGTCGCAGCAGGCCGTGACATCAGCCCCAGCCTCTACAACCTCGACCTCGCCCCCACCAAGAAGGAGGGTAGGCGCTGGACCAGCTACAGCATCTTCACCCTCTGGGCCAACGACGTCCACAGCCTTGGCAACTACGCTTTCGCCATCGGCCTCTTTTCGCTCGGCCTGGGCGGGTGGCAAATCCTCGTGGCCCTGGGCATCGGCGCGGTTTTGTTGTTCACCCTCTTGACCTTCTCCGGATTCATGGGCCAGAAGACCGGCGTCCCCTTCCCGGTGATGAGCCGGATCAGCTTCGGTATCCGGGGCGCCCAGTTGGCCAGCCTGGTCCGAGGCGCAGTGGCCATCGCCTGGTTCGGAATTCAGACCTACCTTGCCTCCGTGGTGCTCCGCGTCATGCTTGTCGCCATGTTCCCTGGGCTCAAGGACATGGACGCCAACTCGATCCTCGGCCTGTCCACCCTTGGCTGGATCGCCTTCGTATCCCTCTGGATTGTCCAGTTGGTCATCGTCAGCTTCGGCATGGAGATGATCCGCAAATACGAGGCCTTCGCCGGCCCCATCATTCTCGCCACCATGCTGGCCATTGCCATCTGGGTCTTCGTGGAGGCCGGGGGCGCCATCCAGTGGTCCGGCATCAAGGGGCTTGAAGGCGGGGAGATGTGGCGCACGATCTTTGCCGGCGGCGCGCTGTGGGTCTCCATCTACGGCACGTTCGTCCTGAACTTCTGCGACTTCACCCGTTCCTCGGTGTCCAAGAAGTCCATTGTCCGCGGCAACTTCTGGGGCATCCCCATCAACATGCTCCTGTTCGGCGCAATCGTGGTCATCATGGCCGGCGGCCAGTACAAGATCAACCGCAAGATCATTGAAAGCCCCTCCGACATCGTGCAGAGCATCCCCAACACGCTCTTCCTCGTCCTGGCCTGCCTTGCCTTGCTGATCCTGACCATCGCAGTGAACCTCATGGCGAACTTCGTGGCACCTGTCTACGCGCTCACCAATCTCTTCCCCAAGCACCTGAACTTCCGCAAGGCAGCCTGGGTCAGCGGTACCATCGGTCTGGTCATCCTGCCGTGGAACCTCTACAACAACCCCTTGGTGATCGTGTACTTCCTGGGCGGACTCGGCGCGCTGCTCGGCCCGCTGTTCGGCGTCGTCATGGCCGACTACTGGCTCCTGCGCCGCGGCAAGGTCAACATCCTTGACCTCTACACGGACCACCCTTCGGGCACCTACTTCTACAAGCGCGGCGTCAACCCCCGGGCGATCGCCGCAATGGTTCCGGCCGCCGTCGTCGCCGTCCTCATTGCGTTCGTTCCGGCTCTCGAGGCCGTGGCACCGTTCGCCTGGTTCTTCGGAGCAGGCATTGGAGCGTTGTGCTACTACGTCTTCGCGGACAAGAAGCAGCAGCACACCGACGTCTCCGGCGAGCCGATCGCCGTCGTCAGCAATCACTAATACTCAACTGACTCGCAGTTAATGTCGTTTTCGCCCGTCAAAACGACAACAACTGCGAGTTAGTTGGGCTACCCAGGAGGAACACATGCGCATCCTCGTCGCAAACGTCAACACCACCCAATCCATGACCGACTCCATCGCGGCCCAGGCCCGAAGCGTCGCGGCTCCCGGCACCGAGATCATCGGCATCACCCCGCGGTTCGGCGCCGATTCCTGCGAAGGGAACTTTGAAAGCTACCTCGCCGCCATCGCAGTGATGGACCGCGTGGTCAACTACCCCGAACCGTTCGACGCCGTCATCCAGGCCGGCCATGGCGAGCACGGCCGCGAGGGACTCCAGGAGCTCCTCGACGTCCCGGTGGTCGACATCACCGAGGCCGCGGCCAGCACCGCGATGTTCCTCGGCCACAAATACTCCGTGGTCACTACTCTTGACCGCGCGGTCCCGCTCATCGAAGACCGCCTCAAGCTCGCCGGCCTCGACGACCGCTGTGCATCCGTCCGCGCGAGCGGCATGGCCGTCCTGGAGCTCGAGGAATACCCGGACCGCGCAGTCGAAGCCATCGTGGAACAGGCCGAACGCGCCGTGCGTGACGACAAAGCCGAGGTCATCGTCCTCGGCTGCGGCGGCATGGCAGGGCTCGACGAACAGATCCGCCAACGCTGCGGCGTTCCGGTGGTGGACGGAGTCGCCGCCGCCGTGACCATCGCCGAGTCGCTCGTCCGCCTGGGACTGTCAACGTCCAAGGTCCGGACCTACGCCACGCCGCGCCCCAAGACCGTCATAGGCTGGCCCCTGACCATAACGGACACGACGACGGCGGATGCTCCCGCCGCGCGCTAGCTCAACAAACAGGAGAACCGCGTGAGCGAAACCATCCCTACCCGGCCCCGGGTCGCCGTCGTCACCGGAGCCGGTTCCGGGATCGGGCGGGCGGTGGCCCGCCTTCTGTTGTCCGAAGGTTACCGCGTTGCCCTCGCCGGACGGCGGGAAGCGCAGCTCCTCGAGACTGCCGACGGCCACCCCGAGGCGCTTGCGGTGCCGTGCGATGTGACAGTGCCCGACGACGTCGCGCGCCTTTTCGCGGCGGCCCGCCAGCGCTGGGGGAGGGTTGATGTCCTGTTCAACAATGCGGGCATCTTCGGCCCTTCCGGAGGCGTGGACGAGATCAGCGTGACCGATTGGAATGCCACCCTGGCGGTGAATGTCACCGGTTCCATGTTGTGCGCGGCCGAGGCCGTGCGCACCATGAAGACGCAGGAGCCACAGGGCGGACGCATCATCAACAACGGCTCCATCTCAGCCCATTCGCCGCGGCCATTGTCCGTCGCGTACACCGTGAGCAAGCACGCCATGAGCGGCCTGACCAAGAGCATAGAGCTTGACGGGCGCCCGTATGGCATTACGTGCGGGCAGATCGATATCGGCAACACCCGCACCGAAATCATGGACACCATCGGCGTGGGCTCGGGGGCGCTCCAGGCAGATGGCAGCAGGCGCGTGGAGCCCATGTTTCCTGTGGAGGATGCTGCACGCGCTGTGCTCATGATGGCCAACATGCCCGCGTCGGCCAATGTTGGTTCCGTGGTGGTGACCGCCGCCGGGATGCCGTTCGTGGGCCGGGGCTAGGTGGCAGCTGCTGGAAGCCCGGCTACTGCTTGAAGCCCGGCGCTGCTAGAAAATCGACCAGCCAGTGCGCGTGGTGAACTCATCGAGTGCGGCAACGCCTGCCAGTGAATTCCCGGATCGTCCCAGGCCGGGGCTCCAGACACAGATGGTGCATTTGTTGGGTACCACGGCCACAATGCCGCCACCCACCCCGCTTTTTCCAGGGAGTCCCACGCGGTACGCGAATTCGCCGGCGGCGTCGTAGGTGCCGCACGTGAGCATCACGGCGTTGATTCTCTTTGTCTGCGAGGGCGACAGAAGAGCCGTGCCGTTCCCGCGCAGCCCGTTGTTGGCCAGGAATCTGCTCGCGAGGGCCAAATCAGTGCAGCTCATTTCAAGCGCGCACTGGTTGATGTATGCCTTGAGGACCGAGTCCACGGGGTTTTCGAGGTTTCCGTAGCTTGCCAGGAAGTGTGCCAGCGAGGCGTTGCGGTGACTGTTCGCGGCCTCTGAAGCGGCCACCTCGGGGTCGGCATCGATAGAGTTGTTGCCGCTTTCCTGCCGGAGCAATTCCCGGACGGGAGACGCCGAGTTGCCCACGATGCTGAGCAGCCTGTCGGTGACAACCAGGGCGCCGGCATTGATGAACGGATTCCGCGGAATTCCGTCTTCGTGTTCGAGCTGCACCAAGGAATTAAACGGATTACCGGAGGGCTCCCGGAACACGCGCTTCCAGATCCGGTCGCCATCCCCGGCCAGCACCAGGGCGAGGGCATAGACCTTCGAAATGCTTTGGATGGAGAAGGGCACATCGGCGTCTCCGGAGGAGAACACGTCGCCGTTGGAGGTTGCCACGGAAATGCCGAATTGCTTGGTATCAACCGCGGCCAGGCTCGGGATGTAGTCTGCAGGCGCTCCTTGGCCGAGCAAGGGCTGAACCGTGCCGACAATGTCGTCAAGGAGATTCTGGAGGTCCATGTTTCTTAGTGCCGTCCTTCGGAGTGGGTCCACAGCCTGAGCTGAACATGCGCGAGCAGCCGTTGCTCTGCGGAGTGGAGGTCGATGCCGGCCACTTCGCAGGCTCGCCGCAGCCGGTAATGGACCGTATTCCGGTGGATGGCCAGTTCTTCCGCGCACCGGTTCACATCACCGAAGAATTCAAGGTACGTCAACAGCGTAGTGGCGAACTCCGGGTACATGTCGCACAGTACGGAGATGCCACCATGCCGAAGGTCGGTCCTCGAAGCCAGAAGCTCCAGCAATTCCTTCGTCAAAACAGTCGTTTCGACGTCTGCGTAGGACGCCACATGGATCGAGGGAGTGCTTTCCAGGACCTTCAATACGCTTCGGACGTGCTCCAGCGTTCCATGCAATGCGTCGAGGCGTTCGACGACGGGACCGACGGCGGCCTGCACCTGGCAATGCAGGTGGACTCTTGCGTCCCGGACAATGACGTTGATGAGGCGGTTGATCGCCGGCGGAGACTTTATGGGGTCAAGGTCAGGAAGAATCATGGCTATTTCCAGGCCAATGGCTCCCACCACGGCACCGGGACGGTAGGCGGCCGCATGGATCGATGCCACGTTGGCCAACTCGCCACGCCGCAGTTGCAAGCCCGCTGTCGTCTCGTCATTGCCTTGGGCGGAAATCAGGACGAGGGCTGCCGGCTTGGATGGATCGATGCCCGCGGACTGCGCCTGGGAGTGGATCTGGGGAGTGCCGCTGAGCAGGCTGGATATCCTGTCTCGCCGTAGTGCCTGGGATTGCTCGTTGCGGTGCCGGACCAGTTCTATGGCCGCGTGCCGTGCCGCTCCAACCATGAGCTTGTCCGTGTTGTGGGCGAGGGGTTCCTTCCCTTCCTGAAGCCAGATGTACCCCAGGATCCTGTTGCCTGCGTGGATACCGATCGCCACCCGTTCCCGGAGACCTTCCGTCGGGTTGGCTTCCATGTGGATGGGAGCCTCGGCCGCTTGCAGGTGCTTGTAGACGCCTGACTCCTTCAACAGTTTTTGGTAACGCTCCGGTCCACGCCGGGCCAGGATGGAGAGCCTGCGGAGTTCATCGACGTCGTTGGAGGCCGGCGAGTACGCCAGGACGCGGTTTGCCGGATCCTCAATGACCACGTGGCCGTTGGCCAGGGTCGCTGTCGTCTGGGCGATCGCAAAAAGATCCCGGTGAATGATCGTTGACGCGTCGGTGGAAAGTGCAGGCTCCTGGATGCGGTTCTTGGCGATGCTTTCCAGCGTTCCCCAGTTCATTGCCGGAGACACTGCGATCAGGCCGATTCCGGTGGGAAACAGCACTTCCCGGACGGCGTCCAGGTCCTCCTCGTTTCCTTTCACCGCGACCGCGGCGGGGTAGTCCGGAATCAGCTTCCGGATGCCGGGCAATGCCGCGCGACCCCGGACTCCGATCAGCAGAACCAAGCTCCCGCGCTGGACCGGCGCCTCGTCCTCGGCGTCCACGATCACCGTTTCTCGAACCGTGCCGTTGTCCGTTCCGGGAGGAACCAACAGTTGCCCGTTGTCGACGCCAATGTCTTCAAGTATGTCGCTGAGCATGGCGCCAATGACATGCTCGGCAGATTCATGGGGTGCCACCCGTATTCACTTCCTCTAAGCGGCTTAGCCGCGCTCACAGCCATGAACACTACTCGCACTCTGGCGGAACGAAGTTGTCATTCGCGCACAACGGGGGTCGGGCGAATTTAGCTGGCCAGACAGTTCCTTCCCTTCCGCCGGAACCTAGAGTTGTTTCCGTCCCCTCCTCTGACGATCCAGCAGTGTAGCTGTGATTCCACGCGTCAGCAGGGGGACAAGTTCTGGAGCATGCAGCCGCACCCGCGGAACCGGAGTCAAAGGAGACCCCTGGAATGAAACGCACATTGAACCCGCCTGCGCCGAGCCCGATCGCCGGGGCTCAGATTGCCGGGCTTGATCCCGCTGATTTGCTGGAAAACGACCGGGAGCTTCTTGGCGACCGTTCGACTGCCGCGCAGGACTTTTCAAGCGAGGACGCCGGTTACCACAAGACCCTCAAACCCCGGCAGATCCAAATGATAGCGATCGGTGGCGCGATCGGAACGGGACTCTTCATGGGGGCGGGTGGCCGATTGAATAGTTCGGGTCCGGCCTTGATCTTCGTGTACGCGCTCTGCGGGTTCTTTGCGTTCCTGATTCTGCGCGCGCTCGGCGAACTGGTTCTCCACAGGCCATCCTCGGGTTCGTTCGTGTCCTATGCCCGGGAGTTCTATGGCGAGAAGCTTGCGTACGCGGCCGGCTGGTTGTACTTCCTCAACTGGGCCATGACCTCGATTGTCGATGTCACCGCCGTGGCGCTTTACGTCAAATTCTGGGGGCAATTCTGGGTGCCGCTGCAAACAATCCCACAATGGCTTATCGCGCTTTGCGCCCTCGTCATTGTCCTGGCCCTCAACCTCGTCTCCGTGAAAATCTTTGGCGAGATGGAATTCTGGTTCGCCATGATCAAGGTGACTGCGCTGGTAGCTTTCCTCGTCGTCGGGGTCTGCTTCATCGTGTTTGGTGGGAAGACCGACATCGGCGTTCCCGGGCTGGGCGTGATCCTGGACCACGGCGGAGCTTTCCCGACCGGTGCCGTAGCGCCCCTGCTCGCGATCAGCGGCGTCGTGTTCGCCTATGCCGCGATTGAACTTGTCGGTACGGCCGCAGGCGAAACTGCCAACCCGGAAAAGGTGATGCCCAAGGCCGTCAACACGGTGGTCTTCCGGATCGCACTCTTCTATGTCGGTTCCGTGGTGCTCCTCTCGCTGCTTTTGCCGTTCACGGCGTACAAAACCGGCGAATCGCCCTTCGTCACCTTCTTCTCCCATCTCGGAGATCCCCATGCCGCGGCTGTTTCGGCATCGGTGATGAACTTCGTTGTCCTGACAGCGGCATTGTCGAGTCTCAATGCCGGCCTCTATTCCACGGGACGGATCCTGAGGTCCATGGCGGTCAATGGCTCCGCGCCACAGTTCACCGCCAGGATGAGCAAATCGGGGGTGCCGTATGGCGGCATCCTGCTGACAGCGGTGATCACTCTTCTTGGCGTCGGCCTGAATGCCCTGGTGCCGTCCCAAGTTTTCGAGATCGTTCTCGAGGTGTCTGCGATCGGGATCATCGGCGGCTGGGCAACCATCATCCTGTGCCACATCAAGCTTCAAACCTGGGTCAGGCTCGGCAAGGCCGTTCGTCCGTCATTCCGACTCTTCGGAGCCCCCTTCACCTCATACCTCACGCTCGCCTTCCTTGCCTTCGTTCTCCTCACGATGGGTTTCTCGGAGACCGGGCGCTGGGTGCTCGCTTCACTGCTGCTCCTGATACCACTGCTCATTGCCGGCTGGTTCGCTTGCCGCAAACGGATCCTGGAGGCAGCTGAGGCCCGACGCGGCCACACGGGCGACCTGCCCGTCGTCGCCGGCTCCTTCTCCCAGGGCGGCCAACGCTCCTGATGCACAACGAATTGATGGAAAGCGGAATTACCTTGCCCGGCATGACGTCGCGAAACAACAGCGCCACCCTGACCCAGCAAACCACCCTGGGTAAGCGAAGCCTGCGGGACATCGGCACGCCCAGCAGCGCGTGGCGGTCGCGCGCCGACGCGTGGGAGTTTCTCGGGTACGCGTTCAAGCAGCTGGCAAAGAGCGGCCCGGGAACGCGGTCGCATTCCGGTCTCCACGATCAGGCCATCCAGGCCCTGCGCCTGCTGAAGGCCGTGGAACTGTATTGGGCGGCGCCGGGGCTGGCCGCGTTGGTGCCGCTACTCGACTGCGTGGATTCGGGTGATTACGACGCCGGACTCGAGATGATCCGCGGAATGTCCCACCTGATGCCTTCCGTCGGTCCGGGACCAGTCAGTCCGGAACCAGGTCATTCCGGGGCGGAGCGCTCCATTTCGGGTGTGCAGGACGAGGGCTCCGCGGAGCAACGGCCAGCGCGGGAGCGGCCACGGTTCGAGGTCCTGTTTGTCGACGACATCACCGAACAGGAAGCCGAAGCGCTGAAAGCGGACATGCTGGCACAGCGGAGGCCGTCGGATGCCTTCACCTATGAACTCATCGTGGTTCCCAGCTACGAGGATGCGCTGGTTGCTTTGGTCCTGAACCCTGCCATCCAGGCCTGCATTCTCCGCCCGGGATTCACCATCGGCAGCAGCCAGCCGCTTGGCCGCGACCTGAGGAAATACGTTGCCGGCCTGGTTGGCCCTGAACTTGCCGGAATGCCACCGCTGGGCAGGTTCCTTAGCCTGGCCGAGCAGATCTCCGAGTTACGCCCCGAACTGGATGTGTACCTGGTAGCCGGTGTCGCCATGGAGAGCCTTGCGGGTTCACTGACGAAGCGGTTCCGGAGGATTTTCCGCAGGCAGGACAATCTCGACCTGCACCTATCGCTGTTGTCGGGCGTCGCTGAGCGGTACAGGACCCCGTTTTTCACTGCGCTGCAGGAATACAGCCGGCGGCCGGCCAGCGTCTTCCACGCCTTGCCGATCTCTCGCGGCGGCTCGGTGGGCAATTCGCCCTGGATCCGCGACATGGTTGATTTCTACGGGATGAATCTTCTCTTGGCCGAGACGTCTGCGACTTCGGGGGGCCTCGACTCGCTGTTGGATCCGCACGGATCGATCAAGGAGGCCCAGGACTTGGCGGCGCGGGCTTTCGGCGCCCAAAAGACTTTCTTCGTCACGAATGGAACGTCAACCGCAAACAAGATCGTTCATCAGTCCATCCTTGCTCCAGGGGATGTGGTCCTCGTCGACCGCAACTGCCACAAATCCCACCATTACGCTTTCGTCCTCGCCGGGGCCCAGGTTTCCTACTTGGATGCCTACCCGCTGGACCAGTACGCGTTCTACGGCGCCGTACCCCTTGCCAGCATCAAGGCCCGGTTGCTGGCCTACCGACGTGCCGGGCGCCTGGATGCGGTCAAAATGATCACGCTGACCAACTGCACCTTCGACGGCATCGTCTATGACGTCGAACGGGTCATGGAAGAATGCCTGGCCATCAAACCCGACCTGGTCTTCCTTTGGGACGAAGCGTGGTTCGCCTTCGCCCGGTCTCACCCCGTCTTCCGACGCAGGACGGCCATGGCAGCGGCGAGGACGCTTGAGGCTTCTTTCGGTGATCCCGACTACGCCTGCAGGCATGCTGAACAAGCGGCATCGCTCTACGATGCGGTGACGGGCGCGCCCGCCGATGATGAAGTCTGGCTGAAGACCCGGCTGATCCCGGATCCAGCGAAAGCGCGACTGCGCGTCTACGCCACGCAGTCCACCCACAAGACCCTCACTTCGTTGCGCCAGGGATCCATGATCCATATCTTCGACCAGGACTTCAGCGAGCATAACCAAGAGGCGTTCCGCGAAGCGTATATGACCCATACTTCGACCTCGCCCAATTACCAGATCCTCGCTTCTCTCGACATCGGGCGCCGCCAGATAGAACTTGAGGGTTTCGGCCTGGTTCAGAAACAGGCGGATCTGGCAACCAGCGTTGCCCAGGCTGTGGCCCGCCACACCTTGCTGAAGAAATACTTCCGGGTCCTCACGTCGAGGGACCTCATTGCGGCGCCCTATCGGGAAACGGGCAGCGCCATGCCGCTCCGGGACGGGCTGGCAGCCCTGGCGGACGCCTGGCGGCACGACGAGTTCGTCGTCGACCCCAGCCGCCTCACGCTGGATATCAGCCGGACAGGGATCGACGGCGACACGTTCCGGCACCGCTATCTCGCCGACAAACACGGGATCCAAGTCAACAAGACATCACGTAACACCGTGCTCTTCATGACCAACATCGGCACCTCCCGCAGCGCCGTCGCCTACCTGATCGAAGTCCTGGTCAAGCTGGCCGAGTCGTTCGAGGAGAAGCGGGCGGCGCGGAAAACGGCAGACGCCGGTCGCGCCGTGGGCCTCACGGGAGCCACTCCGCCCTTGCCGGACTTCAGCAGGTTCGCGGACCGCTACCGGGGCGATCCGCTCAGTCCCGATGGGGACATCCGGGCCGCCTATTTCGAGAGCTACAAGGATGGATCAACCGCGTACCTGGCGGCCGACGAGCTCAAGGCCAGGATCGCGGCGGGCGACGAAGTTGTGTCGGCCGGATTCGTCACGCCCTACCCTCCGGGGTTCCCTATCCTCGTCCCGGGTCAGGTCATCACCAGCCAGACGTTGGCGTTCATGGCTGCATTGGATACACGTGAAATCCACGGCTTCGACTCAGGGCGCGGGTTCCGGATCTTCGCGGACAAGGCGGCTGAGGAGGTGCAACGCTGATTCCCTGGATTCCACATTGTGAAATTTGAATTCCCCCTTGTGGAATGGTGTGATCGGGATTACATTGAATTCATCCCCGAAAATCGGGGCTGTTCCCAAACTGATTGGTTCAGATCAATGAAGTTCCCAGACTCTGCGGCGCTGAAGGCGAGTTCGGCCCCGCGGAAGAAGAAGCCACTGTACAAGTCGCTCTTCTTCCAAATTCTGATCGCCGTCGTCGCAGGTGTACTCATCGGCCATTTCTGGCCGAACATCGGGTCCGCCCTCCGGCCACTGGGCGATGGTTTCATTCAACTCATCAAGATGATCATTGCTCCGCTGATCTTCCTCGTGATCGTGACGGGAATCTCGGCAGTGGGCGACGTCAAGGCGGTCGGAAGGGTCGGGGTCAAGGCACTCCTCTACTTCACCGGTGCCACGCTTTTTGCCCTGGTCTTCGGCCTGATCGTGGGAAACCTGGTCCAGCCCGGCGCCGGACTCCACATCGATCCGAGCACCCTTTCCCAGGATGCGCTGAACGCAAAGACCGGGACTGCGCCGCCCAAGGATGCGGCGTCCTTCCTCCTGGACATCATTCCCACGTCTGTGATCGGCGCTTTCGCCAGCAACAGCCTGCTCCAGGTCCTGTTCTTCTCGGTCTTCTTCGGCGCGGCAATCGTCGTCATCGGACGCGAGCGGTGCCTACCGGTCATCAGCCTCATGGAAACCGTGTTGGAACTGATCTTCAAGATCATGTCCTGGATCATGAAAGTGGCACCCATCGGCGCGTTTGGAGCGATGGCGTTCATCATCGGCCAATACGGCCTCGACACCCTCGGGACGTATGCGCTCCTGATCGCCTCCTGTTACGGGGCGGCCATCGTCTTCATCGGCCTGCTGTTCCTCGTCGCCTGGAGCTTTGCCCGGGTGCCCCTGTGGCAGTTCCTGAAGTACACCCGTGAGGAATTCCTCCTCGCGCTCGGCACCGCATCCACCGAGGCGGTCATGCCCCGGATCATGACCAAGCTGACCAACGCTGGTTGCTCCCGGGCCACCACCGGCCTGGTTGTCCCGACTGGCTACTCCTTCAACCTCGACGGCGCCGCGATCTACCTTTCGATCTCGCTGCTGTTCCTGGCCCAGGCCTTCGGCCACCACCTCGACCTCGGCCAGCAGCTGGCAGCCCTGGGTGTCCTGCTCCTCACGTCCAAAGGCATGGCGGGCGTCCCGGGCTCGTCCTTCCTCGCACTCTCGGCCACCGCCGCGGCACTGGGCATCTTCCCGGTCGCCGGCGTCGCGCTGCTCCTCGGTGCAGACCGCCTCATGGACTCCATGCGCGTCGTCGTCAACCTCCTGGGCAACTGCGTGGCTACGTTCGTCGTCGCGAAATGGGAAGGCCAGTTTGACCGTTCGGTCATGCTCCGCGCCTTCAAGGGCGAGATCACCAACGAGGATTCCGCCATCATGCTCGGAGCCGAAGACGTCTTCGAGGAACAGGAAATCGAGCGCCTCAGCGAAGGACGCGAGCCTTCACCGAAGTTCCGCGGCGGCCCGAACCCCGATGCGATTCCGCAGTTCGAAATGACCAAACCGGGCCAACACCGGAGCCCCTCCGTCAGTCCGGACTAAGGCACCACGCACCATACCGGTTGATCGCCCCACGGCGCCGTGGGGCGATCAACCATTTAAGCGCTCAGAGCAGCGGCAGCAGCTCCGACAAATCGGCGCGCAGGCCCGACGCGGCTACCCGTCCGGCGTCGACGGCGTCGGACCAAGCTAAGCGGCCGGTGACCATCGCCAGCCAGGTGGCGGCGTCGCACTCTATGACGTTGGGAGGGGTGCCGCGCGTATGCCGGGGTCCCTCCACGCACTGGGTGACGCCGAAGGGCGGCACCCTGACTTCAACCGAATTGCCGGGAGCGCGGGCGGTGAGTTCCTCCAGCGAGTAGCGCACCGCGGTGGCCAGCACAGTGCGCGACGGCGGTGTCCCCGGCACCGTTTCCTGCCCGACGGCGGCCTGCCAGGCGGCCAGTGCCGCGCGGCCTTCCGCAAGGTCGATCCGGCGTCGTGCAATTGCCATGGTTCGCCGGTTCCAATCAGTCCAGCAGCGCCGAAACGGCGTGGCCGAGGCGGATCCTGCCAACCGATTGGCCGCCGCCGAGGACGGGCTCCACGACCTTTTCGAGCACGCTCGAGACTCCGGGAATATCGACGGCGCCGGCAACCGCCAGAAGCGTGAGTCCAACCAGGGTGGCTGCGCGGGGATTCCCGTCGAGGATCTTCACTGCGACGGAGGCGCCTGTGGCGGTTGCCAAGACCAGGACGCCTTCCGCTCCGCCTTTGGCAAGCACTTCGAGTTCGTCCATGACGATGGTGTTCGCCTCGCCGCGGCCTTGCACTGCCCACGGGTAGTCCAACATGGACGTGGCAATGGTCGCCGCGCGGGCGTTGGAGCTCTGGTCCCGCGGGGCCTGGGCAAGGCGCGAGTAAGCCCGCGCCAGCCCGGTCAGGGAAAGCGCGGCGACCGGTGCCCCGCAGCCATCAATCCCAAGGTGGGCGATTTTCTCGCCGCTGTATTCCTCGATAACTGTCCGCACTCGGTGCTGCAAGGGATGGTTCGGCTCCAGGTAACTGTGCGTGTCCCAGCCGTTCTCGGTGCAGGCCCAGAGGAACGCAGCGTGCTTGCCTGAACAATTGGAAGCCAATTTGGACTTGCCGTGCTCGGAACGGATCAACCAATTGCGGGCGACTTCGTCCTGTGGCCATACCGAGGGGCACTGCAGCTGTTCTTCACGGACGCCCGCGGCTTTCAGCATGCCTTCCACAACGTCCATGTGATCCAGCGAGCCCACATGGCTGGCACATGCCAAAGCCACCTGGGCGCCGCGCAATGGAACCCCCGACTGCATCGACGCGAGGGCCTGGAAAGGCTTGAGCGCGGAGCGGGCGTAGATGGGCGTCGTGATGTCGCCGAGCCGGGTCACCACGGAGCCGTCACCGGAAAGAACCACTGCGGAACCGATGTGGCGCGATTCGATGAAGCCGCTGCGTTCGATCACTGCCAGTTCGACGGCGGACTCAACGCTAAAGGTTTCATGCGAACTCAAGGGCATGATGCAAGTCTAGGGTGAAGGAACCGGCTTCCCGGGCTACTCCACGGTCACCATGACGGACTGCCATCCCGAGGCGCCGTCAGGCACAGGATCCGCGCGCTTTTCGGTCTGCACTTCACCGGTTCCGTCCGTGGCCCGGACCTTGATGTAGTGGGGACCCGGAGTGGCGTCCCAGTTGAAGGACCACTGCCGCCACGTGACAACAGATGCCTCCGCGGCAAGGGTGGCTTCGACCCATGGGCCGTTGTCTACCTGGACCTCCACCTTCTTGATGCCGCGGGTCTGGGCCCAGGCCGTGCCGCCCAAAGCGACCCTGCCGGCAGGCACCTTGGCGAAGGACTTGGGAACTTCCAGACGGGCCATGGTCTTGATCGGACCCCGCTCGGACCAACCGCGGGTGGTCCAATAGGCCTTGCTGTCCGCGAATCGGGTGACTTCCAGATCCACCACCCATTTGGTCGCGGAGACGAAGCCGTAAAGACCCGGAACCACCATGCGCACGGGGTAGCCGTGTTCGAGCGGTAGGGGTTCGCCGTTCATACCGATGGCCAGGATGGCATCCCGGCCGTCCTGGAGCACTTCCAAGGGGGTGGAGGCGCTGAAGCCGTCGATCGAGGTGGAGAGGACCATGTCTGCTCCGGGTTTGGGTCGGGCTTGTTTGAGCGCGTCACGGATGGGCATGCCCAGCCATTTGGCGTTGCCGGCCAGGTTTCCGCCTACGGGGTTGGACACACACGTGAGCGAGACGTGGGTTTCGATCAGTTGGGAGTCGAGCAGATCCTGAAAGTTCAGCCGGACCTCCTGCTCCACCAGTCCGTGGATCCGGAGCTCCCAGTCCTGGGCGTTGATCTCAGGCACGCTCAAGGCGGTGTCGATCCTGTAAAAGTCCTTGGACGGGGTGAGCCAGGGGGTGACTCCCGGCGTCGGGGACTGGACGCCCGCGGGAACGGGAGCGGCCGCCCTGGCGGGAGCGGGGAGTTTCAAGGAATCCCTGGCCTTGGCCACATTGCTGCGTGCAGCACTCAGGAACCGGCCGCCGCCGGCTGCGATGGCGGCTGCGGCAACGGTGATACCGGTCGCGGCGAAGAAGGTTCGGCGCGTGGTGGCGGGACGCTCGATGCCTTTGGCCGCGGTGTCGGCAGGGGCGTCAGGGAACGACTTCAGCCGCCAGAGCCGGGCCACCAAAAGGCGGAGAACCACGAGCCCAGCCACCGTGCCGATCAGGCTCGGTATGGAATCCACGGGCTTCACGCTGGCCCGGGTCACCACGGCGGCCACGATCACCGCGCCCATGCCGAGAACACCCAACACGCCCAGTGCCCAATTGCGGAAGGCCACGATGCCCAGCACGCAAGCGAGCACGAAGATGGTCAGGCCCATTCCCACAAACAGCGCGGCCTTGTCGTTTGTGCCGAACGTGGTGACGGCAAAATCCTTCATCCACGGCGGTGTGAAGTCGATGAAGGTTGACCCCAGCGCGATGACAGGAGTAGCCCGGGCCGTAAAGAAGGCGCCGATCAGTTCCGCAACGGAAAGTACGACGGCGGCAGCAGCCACCCCGGCCAGTGCAGCCAATGCGGTGGGTCCCCTGAGCCAGTTCCTGAGCTTCTTCATGCAGGTGGTTCGTAGCCGGAGGCCCCCAAGATGGGTTGGACATGCTCAGCCCTTGGCTTGTGGCCAAGGCTGGGCATGTCCAGTGGTGGAGACAGCTTAGGAGTCCTGCCCCCGCACAAAGTACCCTTGAAGACTGTGAAGGTACTCGTCATTGGCCCCGGCGGCCGCGAACACGCAATTGTCCGCTCCTTGCTCAAGGATCCCAACGTTTCCGAGGTCCATGCGGCTCCGGGAAACGCGGGCATCGCCAAGCTGGTCCCCACGTACGCGATCGACGGGAACGACCCCGGCGCGGTCGCAGCGCTCGCGACAAAGCTGGCGGTTGACCTGGTTGTCGTCGGCCCTGAAGCTCCGCTCGCCGCGGGCGTATCCGACGCCGTCCGCGAAACCGGTATTCCGGTCTTTGGCCCCAGCAAGGCCGCGGCGCAGCTCGAAGCCTCCAAGGCGTTCGCCAAGGAAGTCATGGCCGAGGCCGGCGTGCCCACCGCCATGGCCCGCGTGGCAACAAACGCTGCAGAGGCTGCCGACGCACTGGACACTTTCGGCGCTCCGCATGTCGTCAAGGATGACGGACTGGCCGCCGGCAAGGGCGTCGTGGTCACAAATGACCGCGAGGAAGCACTCGCCCACGCCCAGGCTTGTTTCGACGCTGGCGGAACCGTGGTGATCGAGGAGTTCCTGGACGGGCCCGAGGTCTCCCTGTTCGTGCTGTGCGACGGCCGCACCACGGTGCCGCTGTCCCCGGCTCAGGACTTCAAGCGGATTTTCGACAATGACGAAGGCCCCAACACCGGCGGCATGGGCGCTTACACCCCGCTCGACTGGGCGCCTGAAGGCCTGGTCCAGGAAGTCATCGACCGGGTGGCCCAGCCCACCGTGGACGAGATGGCCAGCCGTGGAACTCCGTTCGTCGGCGTCCTCTACTGTGGCCTGGCCCTGACTTCCCGCGGCACGCGCGTCATCGAATTCAACGTCCGTTTCGGCGATCCCGAAACGCAGGCAGTCCTGGCCCGGCTCAAGACCCCGCTCGGCGCCCTCCTGCTGGCAGCCGCCAAGGGCGAACTGGACCAGGCTGAAGAGCTGCGCTGGTCGAAGGAGTCGGCAGTCGCCGTCGTCGTCGCCGCCGAAAACTACCCGGACACGCCCCGCACGGGGGACCGCATCCGCGGCTTGAACAAGGTGGACGCGCTGGAAGGCGTCCACGTCATCCACGCGGGTACCAAACTGGACGAACAAGGCCGGATCGTCTCGGCCGGCGGCCGCGTGCTGGCCGTTGTGGCGTTGGGCACGGACCTCGTGGAGGCCCGCGAGCGGGCTTACGACGGCGTGGAGCTGGTCCAGCTCGACGGCGGACAGTTCCGTACCGATATCGCCGGCAAGGCAGCCCGCGGCGAGATCCATGTGGTCTCCCCGGCCACCGGCTCCATCCCGAATGTGAAGGCCTGAACCATGCCTGAAAACAACGCAAACGGCCTGCAGACTGAAACCCTCGACCTCCCGGGATGGAAGCATTTCTACTCGGGCAAAGTCCGCGACCTCTACGTTCCGGCGGATGATCTCGAGGGGGCAGCATCCGGCCAGGACCGTGTCTTGGTGGTCGCCAGCGACCGCATCAGCGCCTACGACCATGTCTTGAGCAGTGAGATCCCGGACAAGGGCCGGGTCCTCACCCAACTGAGCCTGTGGTGGTTCGAACAGCTTGGCGTGGAGCACCACGTCCTTGCATCCACGGTCGCCGAGGGTGTGCCCGCAGAAGTTGAGGGCCGGGCGATGATCTGCAAGCGGCTGGAGATGTTCCCCGTGGAATGCATCGCCCGCGGGTATCTCACGGGCTCCGGCCTCGCCGAGTACCGCCAATCAGGCACCGTCTGCGACATTCCCTTGCCCGAGGGCCTCGTTGACGGCTCACGCCTGGCGCACGCCATCTTCACGCCTTCTGCCAAGGCTGAAGTCGGCGAGCACGACGAGAACATCACCTACGACGACGTCGTCGCGATGGTGGGCGACGATATCGCCGCACGCCTGAGCGAACTCACGTTGAAGATCTACACCCGCGCGGAAGAGATCGCCCGGGGCCGCGGAATCATCCTGGCCGACACGAAGGTTGAGTTCGGCATCGACGTCAACACGGGCGTCATCACCTTGGGCGATGAGGTCCTGACGCCGGATTCCTCACGCTTCTGGGATGCGTCCACTTACGAGCCGGGCAAGGCGCAGCCATCGTTCGACAAGCAGTTTGTGCGTGACTGGCTGACCTCCGCGGAATCGGGCTGGGACCGCTCGAGTGACACCCCGCCGCCCGCGCTGCCGGCCGACGTCGTGGACAAGACGCGCGCCCGCTACGTGGAGGCCTACGAAAAGCTCACCGGCCGGACTTTCGTCTGACTTGCAGTTGTTGTCGTTTAGCCGCGGCTAAACGACAACAACTGCTAGGCCCAGGCCGCCAGGGTTCCCTGGCCGTGGGGCCCCGCCGGCGAGGGTACCTGCCTGAGCTTGCGAAGGCTGGGAGCCGGTGGGGACTTGCGAGGCGAGGGGGCGGTGGGGATCAGCTGGGTTCGCGCTAGCTTGCGCGGGAAGACTGCGCGCTCCCGCCATGGCCCGACGCCGCCCGACGTTCCGCCAGCCTGATCTCCAGTACGGAGTCCATGGCCTGCTGGACGCGGTCGGCTGCGCCGGCGGCGGTGAAATCGCGCTGGGCTTCTTCGAGATGGACCAGTGCGTCCGTGTTTTCGCCGGCCGCTTTGAGTGCCTTGCCAAGGAGGAAAGCGACTTCGCCTGCAGTGTGCCGGGCGAGTACATCGCGGTCCGCGTGGATTTCGCGCAGCTTGGTGATGGCGGCCGGGATGTCGCCCGTCAGGTACAGCCAGCGGGCGCGGATAAAGGCAACTTCGAGCTGGTCCGTCTTGTTTCCGCCCACAATCGACAGAGCGAGTTCAGCGCGTTCGATAGCTGAGAGCGTCTCCGGCTCTACGATTCCCGAGGACAGCCGGACGGCCGCCGATGCCTTGTTGAAACGGGCCCACAGCTCAATGTCATTGGCGGGGGAGAGCAGCTTTGCGGCGCGCTCGTGATGCTTGATGCCTTCAACATAGTCGTGGCGCATGAAGGCCACGTTTCCCACCACCCAGGCCACTTCGCCTGCAAGCTGGGACATCGAATGGTCGTCCATCTGGTTGTTCATGGCCTGGCAATATGTCCAGGCTTCGTCCAACCTGCCACTCTCGGCCAATGCACCGATCAGGGCGCGGTGCGCCCCGATGATCAACGTTGAGCCTTTGGGCAGCTGCTCGGATAGCCTTACGGCTTCCTTGGCATGCTCGACGGCGGTGGCCAGCTGCCCTTGTCCGTGGCAGACGGCGGCAAGCATCTGCCGGGCACGGACTCCGAGGCCTGCGGATTCGGTAGCCATGGGATGTTCCAGGAGATGCTGGATGATCTGCTGGCATTCCTTCAATTGCCCCTGCTTCATGAGGCATTCGGCCTGCATGTAGGTCATGTTCCACCAGGCGCTGGTGTTCTTTGCCTCGAGCGCGATTTGGGCGGCGGTTGATGCGTGGCTTGCGGCAAGCGGGTAGTCCCTGAGGTCCCAGGCTTGCCTGGCGTACAGCCCCGCGAGCACGTATTCGGCGTCACTGACGGATACGGGCTGGCTCCAGGCTTCCAAGGCTTTTGGTGCCAGCTCCAGACGGCGGGCGAGTTCTTCAATGACTTCGGCCGTGGGCTCCCGCCGGCCCGTTTCAAGAAGCGAAATGTAGCTGGGCGAGTAAAGGTCCCTGCCCAATTCAGCCTGGGTCAGCCCACGTTCGAGCCGTTCGGCACGGAGCTTTTCTCCGAATCCGTTCCCCACAGGTTCCTCCTAGAGGCTTGTCTTTGCGCTGTCTTTACGCCTAAAGCTTGACAGTCGCTGTGGAAAACATTTTACAATGAATGTCAACAGGGACCGCTAAATTTCCGTAACGAATCCGACTCGCATTGAGGAAAAATTATGTTGAAGAAGATTGCTGCAGCAGTGGCCTTGGCCGGCGCTCTTGCATTCTCCGCCGCGGCGCCAGCCGTGGTTTCGGCAGCCCCTGTGGCAGACACCGTCAGTACGGTGCTCAGCATTGGTAACTGGCCAGATCCGATGAGGATCTCGCAGGCTATTGGTAACTGGCCTGATCCGATGAGTGTGGTTTCGCAGGCTATCGGTAACTGGCCTGATCCGATGAGGGTCTCGCAGGCTATCGGCAACTGGCCCGATCCCGTGTAGCTCGACGGCGGCTCCCGGAGATCCCGGCAGGCGCTGGATAATTCAAATGAAGTGAAGAAATCCCCGGTTGTCTGAAATCGACACACCGGGGATTTCTTTTGCGCCAGGTTCGGGGTGGACCGTGATATACCCCGGGTCATTGTGCCGGGGTTGTTAACAACACTTGTCTCTAAACCTTGGACCGGCGAGGAAAACCGGTCAGGGGAATGTTTCTTCCGGTTTTCCAGGGCTTCCGAAAAGCTCGTTAAATAAAGTAGAAGACCTTCCGAGTGGAAGGTCTTCTACCAATTGGTCGGGATGACAGGATTTGAACCTGCGACCTCTTCGTCCCGAACGAAGCGCGCTACCAAGCTGCGCTACATCCCGATCCGCTGCGAAAGCAACTGTTCAAGAATAGCCGATCACTCCCCGGATGCGAAATCGAAGGAAGCCGCCCCCGGGAACAACAACCTCAGACCAGCGAGTCCTTCCAGGCGCCGTGTAAGCGGGCGAAGCGTCCTCCTCCGCCGATGAGTTCGGCAGGCGTGCCGTCTTCGACGATGCGCCCCTCGTGCACCACCAGTACCCGGTCTGCGGTCTCCACAGTAGAGAGCCGGTGGGCGATGATGATGGCGGTCCGCTCGGAGTCCGTTCCGGACAACAGCCTGCCGAGGCCGGCCTGCACCAGCCGTTCGGAGGGGATATCAAGCGAAGATGTCGCTTCGTCCAGGATGAGTACTGCCGGGGCCGCGATGAATGCCCGGGCAAAGCCGATCAGCTGCCGTTGCCCGGCGGAGACACGGCCGCCGCGTTTGTTGACGTCCGTGTCGTAGCCGTCAGGCAAGGCGGAGATGAAGTCGTGCGCACCGACGGCCTTCGCAGCTTCTTCGATCTCCGCGCGGGTAGCTTCAGGCCGCCCCAAGGCGATGTTGTCCGCTACGGAGCCGCTAAAGAGGAAGGCTTCCTGGGTGACCATCACGACGGCGCGGCGCAGGTCCGCCGTCGAGAGCTCCCGGAGGTCGACGCCGTCGAGGGTCAATGAGCCTTCGGTGACGTCGTAGAAGCGGGCGATCAGCTTGGCGAAGGTCGATTTGCCGGCACCGGTCTGTCCGACGAGCGCTATGGTCTGTCCCGCGGGAATGTGAAGGTCCAGTTTGGGGACCACTACCTTTCCGTTCCCGTAGCCGAACTCGACGCCACGGAAGTCGATTTCTCCGCGGGCATGGGGCAAGGGCACAGGGTTCTTGGGTGGCCGGACCGTCGGGACTTCTTCGAGCAGGCCGGACACCTTCTCGAGCGCGGCCTGGGCGCTCTGGAAGGAGTTGTAGAACATGGCCATCTGGTCCACGGGCTGGAAGAAGCGCTTCGTTGAAAGGATCAGTGCAAGGAGCACACCCACCGCCAGGTCTCCGGAGAGCACCCGGAAGCCGCCGAAGAGCAGGACCACTGCCACGCACACGTTGCCGATGAGGACCAGGCCCGGTTGGAAGACACCGTTGAGGTTGATGGAGCGGACTGTGACTTTGCGGTAGTCTTCGGAGAGTTCGGCATACCGCTGCGCGTTCTCCGGCTCCTTGCGGAATGCCTTGATGGCCCGGATGCCGGTCATGGTTTCCACGAAGTGGACAATCAGCCTCGCGGATGCCACCCGTGATTCGCGGAAGGCGATCTGAGAGTGCTTCTGGTACCAGCGGGCCAGGAAGTACGCGGGCACGCCCGTGGCGAGCATGAGCAGACCGCTGCGCCAGTCGAGGGCAAACACGGTAAATGCCGTGAAAAGCATGAACAGGATCCCGGATGCCAGCGAGCTGACACCCGAATCGAGGAGTTCTCTCAGCGCCTCAAGGTCCGAGGTCTGGCGCGCGATGATCCGGCCGGAGGTGTACTTCTCGTGGAACTCCAAGCTGAGCCGTTGAGTGTGCCGGAAGACCCGCAGCCGCAGGTCCAGAAGCATGGATTGGCTCAGCTTTGCCGTGGAAGTGACGTAGAGGGCCGTCAAAATCGCCGTGGCGACGGCCGCGGTCAGATACAGGACGCCGGCCTGGACCACCGGCATGTTGTTCCCGGCGAGCAGCGAGGGCAGTGCGTGGTCGATGCCGAAAGCGATGATCGCCGGTCCGGCTACCCGGGTGGCCTGCGAGAGCACCACCATTACCAGCGTCAGCCAGAACCGCAACCGCACCGGGCGGATGAGTGACCCCAGTAAGGCGACCGACCGCCGTCGTACTGCTTTGCTGTCGCTGCGGCTCAGGTGTGCGTTGTCTTCATTGGCGGTTCCGAACGTGCTCATCGGCGGCCCTCCCCGGCTTGGTCCATGTGCTGTTCCGAATCCAGCTCGTGTTCCAGCTCGTCGAGTTCGAGGTCGAGGTCCTTCGGACCGGAGTCGAGGCTTGCGATCACGTAGCGGTAGTGGGCGTTGTTGGCCAACAGTTCCGTATGGGTCCCGACGGCGGTGATGCTTCCGTTTTCGAGCAGCGCCACCCGGTCGGCCAGGGCAACGGTAGAGGGTCTGTGTGCGACGATGAGCGTGGTGGTGTCCCGGAGGACTTCGCGGAGCCTGGCTTCGACGAGTTCCTCCGTGTTCACGTCCAGGGCCGATAGCGGATCATCCAACACGAGGACCTTGGGCTTGGCTGCGATAGCCCGGGCGAGCGCGATCCGCTGCCGCTGGCCGCCGGAAAGACTCAGCCCTTCCTCGCCGATGAGGGTCCCGACGCCGTCCGGCAGCGAATACGCGAAGTGCGCCTGCGCGACGTCGAGCGCTTCCTCGAGCGCGTCCTCGGACGTGTCCGGCGCGCCGAGCAGCACGTTGTCCCGGACCGAGCTGGAAAACAGGGTGGTGTCCTCGAAGGCGACCGCTACGACGGTCCTCAGCTGCTCGACGCTAAAGTCGCGGACATCCACGCCGTCAATGGTCACGGATCCTTCGGTGACGTCATAGAGCCGGGGGACCAGCTGGAGCAAGGCGCTCTTTCCGCTGCCCGTAATGCCCACGAGGGCCATGGTTTCGCCGGACCTGATGTCCAGGGTGATGTCGTTCAGGAGCCGGGCGCCGTCGTCGAAACCGAAAGCGGCGCCCTTGAAGCTCAAAGCCCCGCGCAGTTCCTTGGGTGTTCTGGGGTTCGCCGGACTGGTGATGGTGTTGGGCGTGTCCATGACCTCGAAGTGGCGGTCGAGCGCGGTCTTGGCGGTCAATGCCATGGCCAGGAGGGTCCCCGAGAATTCCACCGGTGCTGCCACAACCGCCGCGGTGCCGAAGAACGCGACCAGGGAACCGATGCTTAGCTGGCCCGTGGAGACGAGCAGGACGCCCGCCACGAGCCCGACGCCGAGCGCCAGCTCGGGCAGCAGCGTCACAACGAGGGTGAAGGTGGCTTGGTGCTTGGCCTTGGCGATCTCGGTCTGCCTCAGCTCCTCAGCCTGCTCGTTGAAGTTCTCCAGCGCTTCGCGGCTGCGACCGAAGGCCTTGAGCACGCGGATGCCGTGAACGGACTCCTCCACCGTGGTGGCGAGATCGCCTGCCTGGTCCTGGCTCAGCCGGGTCACGAGGCTGAAGCGGCGGCGGAAACGGAAGGAATAGATCATGATGGGCACCGCGGCGGCCAGGAAGATCAACGCCAGCTGCCAGCTCATTGCGAACATCACCGCGACGCCAATCACCACGGTCAAGGTGGTCACCACCAGCATGATCGCGCCGAAGGCCATCCAACGCCGCAGGAAGTTCAAGTCCGTCATCGCGCGGGACAAGAGCTGCCCTGAACCCCAACGGTCATGGAAGGAAACGGTGAGGTCCTGCAGATGCCCGTAGAGGGACACCCGCATCCTCGATTCCACGGTGGTCGCGGGATTGATGACGAACTGGCGCCGCAGCGCCACAAGCCCGGCTTCTGCGATGCCGAGTGCCAGAACCACGACGGCGGCAACCCAGACAGCGTTGGTAGGGCCGCCAGGGTGGAGGGAGCCGTTGATCAAAACCCGCAGCACCTGCGGGATGGCAAGCGCCATGATGCTGGCCAGCAGAGCGCTGACCAGCCCCATGAAAAGCCGGGGGAGGATCGGCTTAACGTGCGGATAGAGACGTTTGGCGGAGGTGAAGAATGAAGTCTGTTTGGCCATGCCCGCTTCTCAACAGCTTTGTCCCCGGCGTACCGCGCCTGTCCGGCGCGATGCACGGAGGTAGTTTCCTATAGCAACTACCCTATGCCATCGTGTAACAGGATTCACAGCGCCATTGCGTTCCGTGATACGAGGTATTCGGAACCGCCCCTCGCCAGGACATGCTCGGTGGTGGGGCTGGCTATTGGCGTGCCGTCAGGGTCAGCAGAACGGCTTCCGGCCTGCACGCGATCCGGACCGGGGCGAAGCGTGAGGTGCCGATGCCGCCCGAGACGTTGACCGGCGTCGTGCGTCCGTTGTTTTCCCAGTCATGCAGCCCTTTGGCACGCCAGGTGGGTAGATCGCAATTGGCAACCAAAGCACCGTAACCGGGGATGCAGATCTGGCCGCCGTGGGTGTGTCCGGCGAGGATGAGGTCCGCGGAGTCGTTCGTGAAATGGTCCAGGACCCGTTGGTAGGGGGCGTGGATGACGGCTACGCGCAGGTGTGGGCGGGAGTCCTGTCCGACGGTGCCGCGCGGCCAGCCGGTGTAGCGTTCACGATTCAGGTGGGGATCGTCCACTCCGGAGAAATCGAAGCGGATTCCGTTGATGGGCAAGGACTGGTTCCTGTTGGTGAGGTCGATCCAGCCCGACATCCCGAATCCCGAACGCAGGCGCGGCCAATCGAGCTCGACTGGATTGTTCTTGACGCGCGACGGGCCGAGGAAATACGTGGCCGGGTTCTTGAACCGCGGGGCGTAATAGTCGTTGGAGCCCGGGACGAAGACGCCCGGGAACTTCAACAGGGGCCGCAATGCATCCAAGAGCGGAACGACGGCGTGGGGGTGGCTGAGATTGTCGCCCGTGTTCACCACGAGGTCAGGTTCAAGGGCCGCGAGCGAACGCAGCCATTCGGCCTTTTTGCGTTGGCTTGGTACGAAATGAATGTCGCTTATGTGCAGCACCCGGAGGGGAGCCGAGCCTTCGGGCAGGATGGGAACGGTCTCCTCCCGGAGCACGAACTGGTTCTTTTCCCAGAGGCCGTAAGCGAGGCCGGCAACGCCCGCAGTTGCGCCCGCACCTGCAGCTACGGCAAAGCCGCGTCCGATGCTTCGGACGCGGCTTGCCAGCGATTCCATGGCGGGCTTGGAGCCGTTAGCCATTCTTGTTTCCGTTGCCATTTCCATTGCCGCTCGGTTGAGTGCTCGGAATTGTGGTGCCCGGGATGGTGTTGCTCGGCGTCGAAGGCTTGTACCCTGGCGGATCGAGCAGGTTCGACGGCGGTGCCGGGAACGGGTTGGTTCCATAAGTGGGAGCAACCTGGGACATGTAGTTGGAGAACTGCGGGCCGGCGATCATGTAACCGTCGATGCTGGGATAGAACTTCCCGTTCACGGTGATATTACGGCCGAAGCGGGTTTGGCCACCCAGCGGATCGCCGAACCAGCTGGCCGTCGCGAGGCCGGAAGTGTAGCCCACAACCCAGGTGGAGCCGTTGCTGTCATTGGTTCCGGTTTTGGCCGCGATCGGGAAACTGGTCTTTGTGGAAATCCTGGGCTGGATCAGCGAACCGGAACCCTGGTTAAGCACCTCTTGCATGGCGTAAGCAACACCGTGGGCAACCTCCGGAGAGACTGCGTCGCGGCAGTTCGGGGACTGGGCGGGAAGCTTTGCGCCTGTCTGGTCCGTCACGGAAGTGACAGCGATGGGCTCGCAGTATTTGCCGTTGTTGGCGAACGTTGCCATGGCACTAGCCATAGTGAGCGGCGCGGTCTGCGTTGAACCGATCAGGTTACCCAGCGTCGTCATGGGAACCTTCGGATTGGCATCCGTGACCGCCCCGGACTTGTCGCGTGCAGGGTTTCCCCCGTGGATGCCCACGGCGTCGACGATCTTCTGGATGCCGCAAAGGTCCAGTTGCGATGCAGAGGCGAACGTCGCGGTGTTGATCGAGTTCATCAGACCGTAAAGGACCGTCATGGAGCGGTAGTGGGTGTCATCGGAGTTCTGGAGGTCGTAACTCCCTGTGACATTGGCGTCGTAGAAGCCATTTTCGGGGGTTGGGCAGGTGTTCCGCCAAGGGAAATTCTGCGGATACTTGCGGACCGTCGCATTGATGGTGGTGTTCATCGATTTGCCTTCATTGAGCCATTCGGCAAATGTGAAGGGCTTCATGGTAGAGCCGGGCTGGAATCCGCCCAAACCGTTAAGGTCGTTACCCTGTGGATCGACCACATCCACATTGAAATTTTGCGTCTGGTCGAACTTCCCCGGTGCGGGCAGCCACACGGTGTTCTGGGCCATGGAAACGATCTTTCCGCTGCCAGGCTGGACCGAGACGATCGTTGCGCCCCACTTATCCGGGTTGGCCCCCGTAGTGGCATCAACCTGGCTTTGGGCAACGCTCTGGGCTTTGGGATCGAGCGTGGTCTGGATAGTCAGGCCACCTCGTGCGACGCGGTTGGCGCGCTCGACCGGGGTGGCGCCGTACGCCGGGTTGTTCAGGAGCAAGTGAAGTACGTAGTCACAGAAATACGGGGCCGTAGCGGCATATGCGCAGCCTTGGCGAGGCTGGGTGACCTTGGTGGTCACCGGCGTCGCGATGGCGGCGTCATAGTCAGCCTTCTTGATCTTTCCCTGGTCCAGCATGAGGCCGAGCACCAGGTCGCGACGCTGTTTCGCGTGGTCCGGGTTCGTCACCGGGTCGTAGTAGGACGGGCTGTTGACCACGCCGGCCAGCAATGCGGCTTGCGGCAAGGTGAGGTCCTTGGCGCTGGTGCTGAAGAACAGCCTCGAGGCGGCCTCGATACCGTAAGCGTCCTTATTGAAGAAGACGATGTTGAGGTAACCCTCAAGGATCTGCTGCTTGGAGAACTTCTTCTCCAGCGCGATGGCCAGCTTCATTTCGCGGAGTTTGTCGCCGACGCCCTTGTTGACGCCGTTGAGCTTGACGTCGGAAGCCTTGTCCTGCGAAACGAGGGACTCGTTGATGACGTTGTTCACGTACTGCTGGGTGATGGTGGAGGCACCCTGCTGCTTTCCGCGCGCTGTGCTGACGATGGCACGCATGATGCCGGTGGCATCGATGCCGCCGTGCTCATAGAAACGGCTGTCCTCAACCGAGACGATCGCGTCCTTGATAAAGGGACTCATCTGGTCGAGCGAGACCCGCGTGCGGTTCTCGGAGTAGATGGAGGCGATCTGGCTGCCATCCGCGGCCAGGATGGTGGTCGCCTGGCTGGGCGGGTTCACCTGAAGTTCCGCGGGCAGCGTGTCAAAGAACTGAATGGACCCACTCGCCGCACTGCCTGAAACGGCGGCCGCGGGAACGAGCAAGCCCGCCACAAGGACACCACAAATAGCGCTCACACCGAGGAATCCGAGGATCTTTCCAAGAGTGGTGGCAGTGTCGAATAGAGGGTTCCTACGAGTCACCATGTTCACCACTTTACCGGCAAGGGCTAGTCTTTCTTTCATGACCAAATGGGAGTACGCGACGATTCCGCTCATCATTCACGCCACAAAGCAGATTCTGGACCAGTGGGGAGAGGACGGCTGGGAGCTCGTCCAGGTTGTCCCCGGACCCGACGGAAACGGACTTGTTGCATACTTGAAGAGGGAGAAGCAGTAACTATGACAACCCCCGCAGAAGCCACCGTTGGCGCGGATTCCACAGCTCCGGCATCCGCCGTCGAGCAGCGCCTTGCCGAACTGGGACTGACCCTGCCGGCTGTCGCAGCTCCGGTGGCCGCGTATGTTCCGGCCATCGTCTCCGGCAACCACGTCTACACCTCCGGACAGCTGCCCTTCATTAACGGCAAACTCGAAGCTACGGGCAAAGTCTCCAGCGGTGAAGAGGGCCTTTCGGAAGAGCCCACAGTGTCTCCGGAAGACGCGCAGATGTATGCAGCCGTCTGTGCCGTCAATGCCTTGGCTGCCGTCAAGAGCGTCATCGGGGACCTCGATCGCATCACGCGCATCGTAAAGGTCGTCGGCTTCGTGGCTTCCGATGCCTCCTTCACCGGCCAGCCCGGTGTAATTAATGGTGCATCCGAGCTCCTCGGGCGTGTCTTCGGCGACAAAGGGCAGCACGCGCGTTCCGCCGTCGGCGTTGCAGTCCTTCCGCTCGACTCTCCCGTCGAGGTCGAGTTGATCGCTGAATTCAGCTAAGGAACCGGTTCACTCAATTGCCACAACTAGCCCGACGCCTGTTTGCGTTACCCCCTGAACTAGAAGGGGCTGCACGGAATTGGCTTGAGCTCGGCGAACGGGCCCCCCGCGCCGCGCGTTTTGCATCATCTGTTGTCCTGCTCCGCGATTCGCCTACCGGCCTGGAGACGTGGATGGGTTACCGTCCCGGTTCCTCGCCGCTGGGCGTTGTCGCGTTTCCCGGCGGATCGCTGGAGCCCACCGACGAGGACGCCCTCGGCTGGCTGGGCCCCTCGCCTCAGCATTGGGCTGAGACGCTAGGGACCGCCGACGTCGGACTTGCCCGCCGCCACGTGGTGGGCGCCATCCGCGAACTGTTCGAGGAAACCGGCGTGCTTCTGGCCGGCCCTGACCTGTCCTCCACAGTGGAGGCGACATCCACTCCCGAGTGGATGAAGGCCCGCGAGGCCGTAGCAGCGCAGGACAAGTCCTTCACGGATGTCCTGGCCAAGCGCGGCCTGTCGCTGCGGACGGACCTGCTCAAGCCGCTCGTCAACTGGCTCAGCCCGGACTTCGCACACCGTCGCTTCAACACCCGCTACTTCGCGGCAACCCTACCGGTTAACCAACAGCCCTCGCTGCTGGCCAGCAAGGGTGTCTGGGGGCGTTGGGTGTGCGTTTCCAAACTTATGGCCGATCGCGAAACCACTGCGCTTGGGGACGAAATCGGCCAGGAAAACACGGTTGGCTTGCCACTGGGCCAATTGCTGGTGCCGGGCTCGGAGATCATCCTCGAAAAGATGGCCGCTGCCCAAGGCTGCATTGCGTACCTCAGCTACAAGCGGAAGCCACACATGTACCAGCCGCGGCTCGTCGAAGAGGATGGCGCACTCATGCTCGAAGTCGAAGCTGCTCGGACGGTTTCAGGGGAGCCGCAGCGGGAGCGCTGACGACACCCAAATCCGCAGGCGACAAGAAAAATGCCTGGCGACTCCGGAATTCCGGTGTCGCCAGGCATTTTCTGTGTCGCTAGAAATTACCGGGAGCGCTGGCGGAGGCGCTGCATGTCCAGGATGACTACTGCGCGGGCCTCCAGGCGGAGCCAACCGCGCTGAACGAACTCGGCAAGGGCCTTGTTGACCGTCTCGCGGGAGGCTCCGACCAGCTGGGCCAGCTCTTCCTGCGTGAGTTCGTGGGCCACCAGCACGCCGTCGGTCGCGGGCCGGCCGAAGCGGTCCGCGAGGTCCAGCAGGGCCTTGGCGACACGGCCCGGGACGTCCGAGAACACGAGGTCGGACAGGGAATCGTTGGTGCGGCGCAGGCGGCGGGCAAGGGCCTGCAGCAATTGTGCCGACACCTCGGGCCGAGTGCGCAGCAGGGCGTTGAGGCTTTCGTTCTTCAGGCCTGCCAGTCGGGTCTCGGAAACGGCCGTGGCCGTCGCGGTGCGCGGGCTGGGGTCGAACAGGGCCATCTCGCCGAAGAGCTCGCCCGGGCCGAGGATCGCCAAGAGGGATTCGCGGCCGTCCGGAGAGGTGCGGCCGAGCTTAACCTTGCCGGACACGATGAAGTAGAGCTGGTCACCCTGATCGCCCTCGCGGAAAACGGACGCTCCGCGAGAAAGGTCCACCTCTGTGAGTTCGTCCGTCAGCAGACGGAAAGCGTCGTCGTCAAGGGTGGCGAAGAGGGGTGCGCGGCGCAATACCTCGATATCCATGAAATCTCCTGAGTAAAAGTTCGGCTGGGGCGCTTCAGCCATTGTTTCAGAATTTTGTCGCCTCTGTGACGTACTTGGCAGCCGAAACGCCCTAAATCACGCGGAAGAGCCCCAAATCCGCGCCTCAATCGACCGGGAATGCCCTGCTGGGCGGCGGCTGCGCGATCTGGACGGCAGCTTGCTTCCAAAGGGAAGCTGTCAGTCTGTGCAACTACAATTGGGGCTTACTCGGCTGTGAGGAGCTTTGGTGTTCGGCTTGACCATATTGGACCTGGCGTTGATTTTGACGCTTCTCTCCTACCTGATCTACGGACTGCGCAACGGCTTCTTCGTGACGCTCGGAGGAATCGCAGGCTTCGCAGTTGGAGCCGCGGCTGCCTTTATCGCGGTCCCGCTCGTCGGCGACTGGGTGAAGGACAGTGGCTGGAGGCTGACCGCCATTATCGGCTCGGCCGTGGTGCTCATTGTCCTTGGGCACGGGCTCGGTACCTGGATCGGCCAGAGAGTCCGCAAAGCGGTGCGCATCCAGCCCTTGCACGCCCTTGACCGCGTGCTGGGTGGTTTCGTTAGCTTGGTAGTCGCCGCTTTGGTCATGTCCATGTTGGCGTTCAGCATCGGCTCTCTGGGTGTGCCCTTCGTTTCGCAGCAGCTCGCCGATTCCAAGGTGATCCGCTTCATCGACACCATGACGCCCACGCCCGTCAAGGCCAGCGTGGCGCAACTGCGTTCCACGGTCATGGGCAACGGCATTCCGCAGCTCATCGAGGGCATCGGCCCGGTGGCTCCTGTGCCCGTTCCGAACACCAGCACGGACACCCCCGCACTCAACAATGCGGCCCAATCCGTGCTGAAGATTGCCGGTACCGCCTACCAATGCGGCCAAAACCAGACGGGTTCCGGCTTCGTGGTTTCCCCCGGCCGCGTGGTGACCAACGCGCACGTCGTGGCGGGCGTGTCGCAGCCTGTAGTTGAAATCCCCGACGGCGGTGCGTTGCCTGGTCGAGTGGTCTACTTCGACAGCCAACGCGACCTGGCCGTGGTCGCCGTCGACGGTCTCCCGACGGCGCCGCTCCAATTGAGCGCCGACCTTCCGGCCGGTTCGCCGGCGGCCTTCGCAGGCTACCCCCACGGTGGTCCGTTCCAGTCCAAGCCGGCCGCGGTGGAGGGCATCTCGACCCTGCTGGTCCCGGACATTTATGGCAACAACCCGTCCCCGGAACAGGTCTACAAGCTCGCCGGAGACGTGCAGCCGGGCAACTCGGGCGGTCCGCTGCTGACGACCCAGGGGCAGGTTGCCGGCGTGGTCTTCGCCAAGACCACTTCGGACGTGGCAGTCGGCTATGCCCTCACCATGGACGAGCTCTCGCCAGTGGCCAAGCAAGCACCATCCCTGAGCGATGCGGTGTCGTCGGGCCAGTGCACCAAAAAGTAGCCCTGCTCCGTCCGAGGATCTAGACCGCGGTGGCGAGGTAGTCGATAGCCAGCTTGTAGCCCTGGACTCCTGCGCCCACGATCACTGCGGAGCACACCGGAGACAGGTAGGAGTGGTGCCGGAATTCCTCGCGCTGGTGCACATTGGTGATGTGGACCTCGACAGCGGGAAGCTGCACTGCTGCAAGGGCGTCCCGCAGTGCCACGGAAGTGTGTGTGTAGGCACCAGCGTTGATGACAATCCCGACGGCGGTTCCGCGGGCTCCGTGTATGGCGTCCAGGAGGTCGCCCTCATGGTTGGACTGGACGCAGTCCACTGTGAAGCCGTTGGCCTCGGCGGCTGCCATGGCGAGCTGTTCGACGTCGGCCAACGTGGAAGTGCCGTACTTTTCCGGCTCACGCGTGCCCAGCAGGTTCAGGTTGGGGCCATTGAGGACGAGGATGGTGCCGCGACCGGCTTCGGTGGCGGTGGGAGCTTCAGTCATGACTCCCAATCTATCGGTGCGCCGAGCCGGTCCGGCGTTTCTTACGCTGCCCGGCTGCGCCGCGGCGCCGGACAGCGTAAGAAACACCCCACAGCGTAAGAAACGCCAAACAGCAGCTACACCGCGGTGCAGCTGAGCAGCAGCGCGTGCTCCGGGTTCAGGACCGGCATCGGAAGCCCCACCTCTGTGAGGAATCGGCCGCTCGCCTGGGCCCCGGATGGCAACCATGCCGGCGGCTGCACCTGGGTGAACGTGCGGGCATAGTCGGCATCGCCGGGGGCCGGGAAAATGGCTTGCACCCTGTAGGAACGCTCGGGGTCGAGGCCCGGAATAGCCAGCCGTCCGGGTTGTTCCGCGAACGACGTCCGGGTGCTGACGACGGCGAACAAACCGGCGTCGGCGTCGTCGGACACTACGCCGTGCAGCATCAGCGAGTCGTCCGGGACGTCCGCGCGAACCATCCGCCCGCTGTGGATGAGCCCGCGGTGGTCCTTGTAGAGGCCGATGAAGCGCTTGAGTTCCTCGCGTTCGGCGCCCTGCACCTGGCGGACGTCCCATTCCATGCCGAAATGCCCGAACATCGCAGTGATGGCGCGGAAGGAGAGATCGTGCGTGCGGGCCGTGGTGTGTGAGGTGGTGGGTCCGATGTGCCCGCCGACCAGTTCCGGTGGAACCACGACGCCGGTCCAGCGCTGGATGGTCTGCCTCTCGAGGGCGTCGTTGCAGTCCGATCCCCAGATACGATCGGTCCGCTCAAGGATGCCGAGGTCCACCCGGGCCCCGCCGGAAGAGCAGCTTTCGATCTCGACACCGGGGTGGGCCTTGCGGAGCTCGTCGAAGAGCCGGTAGGCCGCAAGGGTCTGCGCATGCACGGATGCCCGGCCTGCATGGCCATGCTCGCTGAGGTCCCGGTTCTGGTCCCATTTGAGATACTTGATGTTGTTTTCCCCAAGCAGGGCGTCGATCCGTTCGAACACGTACTGCCAGGCCGCGGGGTTGACGAGGTCGATGATGTGCTGGTGGCGCCATTCCAGGGGGAGGCGGCCGCCGTTCTTGTGGGAGAGCGCAGCGGGGCCCACGATCCAGTCGGGGTGCGCCCGGGCAACATCCGAATCCAGGTTGACCATCTCCGGCTCCACCCAGAGCCCGAATTCCATGCCGTGGGAGTTCACGGCCTCGATGAGCGGTGTCAGGCCGGCGGGCCAAAGGGTTTCGTCGACGTACCAATCGCCCAGGCCGGCGTGGTCGTCACGGCGCCCGCGGAACCAGCCGTCGTCGAGCACGAAGCGCTCAACGCCCAGTTCCGCAGCGGACTCCGCGAGCTCGATCAGGGTGTCCAGCTTGTGGTCGAAGTACACGGCCTCCCAGGTGTTCAGGACCACCGGGCGGGGCTTGCCGGCGGGGAGCCCCGTGGAAGCCGCGGGCAGGACGTGGTGCGGGCGGGACCGGAACCAGCTGTAGAAGGCTTCGCTGATGCCGTCCAGGCCGCGGTCCGAGTAGGCGGCAAACAGTGCCGGCGTGGTGTAGCCCTCGCCGGGCTGGAGCACCACTTCGGCCGGGCCCAGGAGCTCGGAGCCGCCGATCATGGTACGGCCATCGGCCACGGTGTCGGCGAATTGTTCGTGGTTGCCGCTCCAGGCCAGGTGGGTGGCCCAGACCTTCCCGTGGCGATTGCCGAATCCGGCGGTACCCGCCGCGAAAAGCAGCGAGGAATCGTGCCCCGTGCGCCCGTGGCGTCCCGTCCGCACCCAGGTCCCTTGCTGGACGGCCCTGCGCTGTGGGTGACGTTCGCGGCACCAGCGCCCGGTGAGGTCGAGGAGTTCGACGGCGTCCGGCCCCACCGGGAGGACGGTGGCCAGTTCGTCGAGCTGGAAGGGGGACGTGCCGTCGTTGACGGCAGTGTGGCGCAGCTCGAGGAGGCCGCCGGGGTGAAGGGTGAGGGTGGACGTCACGGTGATTCCGGCGTCGGGATCCTTCTGGACAATCGCTGCAGAGGCGACCGCGGAATTGCCGTCAGCCTGCACATCCATTACGCGAAGCCGGAGCGAAAAGTCCAGTCCCGGGACGCCGTCGGCGATTCGCTGGCCGCGGAGGCCCGGGCGGCCCTGCCAGGCGGAGGAGCCTTGGGGGAGGAGCGCCGCCGGTACGTTGGCGTCGACGGCGGAGTGCGGGATGGGTTCGCCCAGGATGGCGAGGTCCGGGAGGGCGCTGCCGAGATCGGCACCCCAGTGGATGACCTCGGCCTCTCCGTTATCGAAGCTGACCACCAGGCTTGTGCCGGCGGAACGGAGGTGGAGCGGGTCCATGTGCTGGTTCCCTTTCAGAGAGTGGGGGAGTGCGTTACGAGGGAGTGGAGAGTCCGGGCGCCGCCGTCAAAGGAGTGAAGCGGCGGCGCCCGGACCGGTTTGGCGGGGCTGCGGCGTTGCTGATCAGGATAGCGGGAGCCCTGCCGTTGAAGGGCTCCCGCCGAGGGACTATTTCGAGAAGAGGGCGTTGACCTGGTCGTTGGCAGCCGTGAGGGAGCTTGCCGGTGCCTTGCCCGCGATAACGGCGTCCATGGCCGGCTTCATGATGCCCGATACCTTGGCGGCGTTGTCGGTAATAGGGAGCAGGAAGGTGGACTTGTCCTTCACGTGCTGGGTGAAGGCGGAGACGTCAATGCCCTTTGCCGTGAAGGCGGCGGCGGCCTTGTCGGTGGAGGTCTTGATTGCCGGGAAGACAACGGCCTTGGATGCTACGACGTCCTGGCAGGCCGAGGAGCCGAGGTACTCTACCCACTTGATGGAGGCGTCCTTCTTCTTGGTCCCGGCCCAGATGGAGTCGGCCAAGCCGTTGAACATTGAGGCGTTCTTGCCGTCGACGCCCTTCGGGGTGGGGGCGATGCCCAGGTCGATGCCCTTATAGCCGCTGTATTGGCCGATCATCCAGTCGCCGTTAGCGTTGATGGCGGCCTTGCCGGCGCCGAAGGCGTCAGGTGCGTTGGCCCCAACTGTGGTCTCAAGTTTGGGCATGTAGCCCTTTTGGGCCAGTGAAGCCCACCAGGCGATGGTGTCCTGGACGCGCTTGTCATCGTAGTTGAAGTGCGAGCCCCAGGGGGTCTTGTCCGTGGCGCTCCAGCCCGTGGTGGCTGAGAGGAAGCTCCACTGGGTCTGTCCGGCGTTTTCGGCGTCGGACCCGGGCAGCCCAAGCCCGAACACCGCGACGTTGTTCTTGTCGAAACCGGGCTCGTCGCCGCGCTTGCCGTTCTTGTCAACGGTGAGGTGCGCGATCGCCTTCTCGTAGCTTCCGCCGTCCTGCGGGTTCCAGCTCAGCGAGGCCATCTGCTCGGGCGAGAGGCCGGCGTCGGCTGCCATCTTCTTGTTGTAGAAGAGGCCAACGGTGTCCCAGTCCTTCGGAAGGCCGTAGCGCTTGCCGTCTTGGCCCACCCAGAGGTCCGCGAGTCCAGCGTTGTACTGGGCGAGGTCCACCTTGTCCTTGGACACCGCGTCATCGAGTGCGACGAGCTGTTTGGTCTTGATGAATTCCGGGTACTTGGAAAGGTGGTCGGTGAAGACATCGGGGGCGGTTCCAGAGGCCATCCCGTTGGTGATCTTGCCCCAGTAGTCATCCCAGCCCGTCTGGGTGATCTTGACGGTGACGTCCGGGTTGGCCTTGTGGAAGTCATCTGCGCACTGCTGGTAGGCGGGAAGCTGGTTCGCGTCCCAGAGCCAATAGCTGACCTCGCCCTTGGCAGAGTCGGCGCTGCTGCCTCCTCCGCTCCCGCAGGCGGAGAGGGCGAGCGTGGCCACAGCGGCCGCGGCGACGGCGCCGAGTAGTTTCTTTTTCATGGTAGGACCTTTCGGGTGGGGAGGGTTGGGCGCACGGCATAAGCCGGCCCGTTGGGGACGTGATGGTGGAGGGACTACTTGGTGCCGCTGAAGCCGATCGAGTTGACGATCTTCTTGCCGAAGATCGCGAACAGGATGAGGACGGGAAGGGCGGAGATGAGGGTTGCGGCCATAAGGCCGGACCAATCGGGGGCGCCCTGCGGGGACTGGGATTTGAAGACGCCCAGTCCCACCGTGAGCACCCGCGATTCCTCGGAGGTCCCGACCAGGAGCGGCCAGAAGTATTCGTTCCACTGGCCCATGAAGGTGAGCAGGGCGAGGGTCGCGATGGGGGCGGCCGCGTTGGGCATGACGATCTGGAAGAAGATCCGCCAGTGCTTCGCGCCGTCGAGCATTGCGGCTTCCTCCACCTCGCGGGACATGTTGAGGAAGAACTGGCGCATGAAGAAGATCGCGAACGGGGTCATGAACAGGTAGGGCAGGACCAATCCGAGCATCGAGTTGAGCAGGCCCAGGTTTTTCACGAGGAGGAAGTTCGGCAGGGCCGTGAAGATCGGTGGGACCAGCATGGTGCCGAGGAAAAGCGTGAAGACGCCGTCGCGGCCCTTCCAACGCAGCCGGGCGAAGGCGTAGGCCGCCATTGAACTGAAGAACACGGCACCCGCGGTGGTGATGCTCGAGAAGAGCAGGGAGTTCAACAGGTATTGCCAAAAGTTGATGGAGGCACCGGAGCCGCCCTCGGCGATGGCTTCGGAGGCGGTCTGGAGGCCGAAGACGCGCTTGAAAGCACCAAGGTTGAAATCGGCGGGGAGGAGGCTTGCCGAGTTGGCGGCAAGCGATCCGTTGGTGGAGAAGGCCGTGCGCAGAACCCAATAGAACGGCAGCACGCTCACTGCAATGGCGATGGAAAGCAGCACCCAGGCGCTTGCGCGGCGCCAGTTGAACGGACGACGGTGGGTGCCTGCCTTGAGGGAGGAAACGGTGGTCATGTTGTGTCCTTAGTCCAGGTCCGACTGGTTGCCGCGAAGGAACTTCATCTGGATGAAGGCCACGATCGCGAGGATGAGGAAGAGGATCACGGCGAGGGCCGAGCCATAGCCGAAGTCTTGCTCGTTGAAGGCGCGCTGGTAGATGTAGTACTGCAACACGCGGGTTGCGTTGACGGGGCCGCCCTGGGTGGTGACGGCAACGGTGTCAAAGACCTGGAACGAGCCGATGACGGTCACCACGAGCACCAGGGCGAGAACGGGACGTAGCAGCGGGAGGGTGATCCGCCAGAAGGTGCTGACCGCCTTGGACCCGTCAATGCTGGCTGCTTCGTACACCGTGTTGGGGATGGCTTGCAGGCCTGCGAAAAGTAGAAGCGCGGTGTAACCCATATGCCGCCAGGTGTTGATGAGCGCCTGCGTGGGGATAGCCCATTGCTCGCTGCCGAAGAAGGCCACGCGGGGCAAGCCGAACCACTCGATGAACTGGTTCACGATGCCGATTTGGTAGTCGAGCATCCAGAACCACAGGAGCGCGGCAATGACGTTCGCCATGAGATACGGAAGCAGGAGTGCCCCGCGGATGAGGGTTGACTTGGCGACCCGGTGCATGAGGATTGCGAGTCCGAGGGCCAGGAGCGTCTGGAGCACGATGTTGATGACGACGTATTCCGACGTGACCCCAAGGGCGTTCCAGAAGAGCGGGTCTTTCGCGATCTGTTGGTAGTTCTTGACGCCGATCCATTCCGGGTCTCCGAGGATGCTGTACTCGGTGAAGCTCAGGTAGATGCCGCGGATGGTCGGCACCAGGTAGAAGAACACGAAGCCGACCATCGCCGGGGCGATGAAGAGCAGTGCGATCTTGAGATCCCCGATGCCGCGGAAGCCTGCAGCGGGCTTTCCCCTTTTTCGTGATTTCGGTGATTTCCGCGAGCGGCCGGCACCGGAGAGCTCCGGATCAGGATGTTTGGTGAGCGTGGTCATCTTCGACCCTTCCCTGACTGTGATATGGGTTACAACTGATGGAAATCTACACGAGTAGATCTGAAGGGGTCAAGTTATCTTGTGAACTTTTGTTCGATTATTTTGGATTTATTGCTTTTTGTTGACTCGAGTAGATCCCAGTGATTCACTGGCCTGAGTCCTCGTCGAGCCTCTCCCGGCGCGGCGAGGGCACTCTGAAGCCACCCACACGAATCGAAGGGCTAACAATGACGTTTTCAATGGGAGTAGTAGGCCTCGGCCAGTTCGGCGGCCAATTTGCCCACCTCTTCAAGCTCCACCCCGGGGTTTCCGCGGTCTACGCAGTGGACGAGCTCCCTGAACGCGCGTCCAAAGCTGTTGAACAGCTGGGGCTCGACGGCACTATGGGCAGTTTCGACGAGTTGCTGGCCTCCGACGTCGACGCCGTCGCTATCTTCACGCAGCGCTGGACGCACGGGCCGCTGGTGATCAAGGCACTGCGCGCCGGGAAGCACGTCTATTCGGCCGTTCCCATGGCAATCACCGAGGACCAGATCGCCGGAATCATCGACGCCGTGCGTGAAACCAAGCTTGTCTATGCCATGGGAGAGACCAGCTTCTACAACCCCGCCACCGTCTATGCCCGCAAGCAGCACGCCGCCGGCAAGTTCGGCCGCATCTTCTACACCGAAGGCGACTACGTCCACGACATGGACCTGGGCTTCTACGAGGCCTACCAGTACAGCGGCGGCGAAAACTGGAAAGCAACTGCAAGCTACCCGCCCATGCTGTACCCGACCCACGCCATCGGAGGCGTGCTGGGCGCCATACCGGGCCACGCCGTGAGCGTGAGCTGCATCGGCGTCAAGGACGACCGTGGCGACGGCGTCTTCGACAAGGAAGTCAGCATGTTCGACAATGACTTCTCCAACGCCACTGCGCTGTTCGAAATGAACGACGGCGGCGTGATGCGCACCAACGAGATGCGCCGCGTCGGCTACCCCTCGCACATCCGGGAATCGCGCTTCCGCTTCTTCGGCACGGAGGCAAGCTTTGAACAGCTGGCCACCACCACGCTGTGGCAGGACAAAAAGGGAGTACTCGACGTCTCGGACCAGGTGGAGACGAAGCCCAGCATGTCGCCCGATGACCCCTCGTTGGCGGACGTCGCACCCGAACTTCGCGGTGCGTTCATCTCCGGCCTCGCTCCTGTGCACGACGCCGGCCGGCTCCCGGTTGAATTCGAGGGAGCCCCCACCGGGCACGAAGGAAGCCACCAGTTCCTGGTGGACGACTTCGTCACGGCCGTGAACAAAGGAAGCCTTCCCCCGGTCAACGCCTGGGTGGCGGCGCGCTTCACGCTTCCCGGCGTCGTGGCGCACGAGTCCGCCCTCCGCGGCGGCGAGCGGCTTCCCATTCGCGATTTCGGCGATGCTCCCGAGGCTTTGTAGCTAGCATGATCCAATGACAACTTCGGCAGTGCACACCCCGCGCGGACCGGTGACGCGCAAAGACGTGGCCCGGTACGCCGGGGTGAGCACCGCCGTCGTGAGCTATGTGGTGAACGGCGGCCCCAAGAAGGTGGCGCCGGCAACGGAAGCGAAGGTCCAGGAGGCCATCCGGATCCTGGGGTACCGGCCGAATGCCGCCGCGCGTGCGCTCAAAATGGGGTCCAACCAAACCCTCGGCCTCGTGATTCCCGACTCCAGCAACCCGTTCTGGGCGCTGCTGGGACACGCGGTGGAAGTGGCTGCCGCCGAGCGCGGATATGCCCTGCTGTTGACAAATTCCGACAACAACCTGGACTCCGAACGCCGCCACATTCGCAACCTCGCTGACCGGCAGGTTGATGGAGTGGTCCTGGCCAGCGTCATGTTCGAACCCGATCTATTGGAGCTTTTCGGCACGGAAATCCGATCGGTCCTGCTGAACCATGCCTCGGTGGCCCCTGGTTTCAACAGCGTGGGCGTGGACCTTGAAGCCGGCGCCCGCCTGGCCGTGCAACATTTGATCGGCCACGGACACACCAACATCGGACTCGCCATGGGCATCACGGCCGACAACGAGGCTGACGGGCGCGAGGAGGGTTGGCGGCGGGCACTGGAAGCTGCCGGACTCCCGGTTGGGCCGCTCGCCCGCGGTGGGTTCGACCGCCCCGGGGGCTATGCTGCCGGACAACGCCTCCTGGCCGCGGAAAACCGCCCGACGGCGATCTTCGCCAGCTCCGATATGCAGGCAATCGGACTCCTCCGGGCAATCCGCGAGGCTGGCTTGTCCGTTCCGGACGATATCGCCGTGGCGTCCTTCGACGGTTCGATCGAGGCCGAATACAGCTGGCCGGCCCTGACCACGGTGGAGCAGCCCGTGTGGGAGATGGCAGAGGCCGCAGTGTCCGCGCTGGTGGGCGGGAACCGGAACGAACCTCCGCAGCACAGGGTCTTCCCCACGCAGCTCCGCATCCGGCAATCGTGCGGGTGCCCCTAGCGCGTTCCCAGCCCAACTAGCTCGCATTTGTTGTCGTTCTGAGGGCTCATAACGACAACAAATGCGAGCTAGTTGGGGCGCCCACGCTAGGGTGAGGCGATTCGGAGCTTCCCGACGCCGTCGGCGAGGATGCGCCGGGCATCCTCGCCGAGATGCGAGTCCGTCACGAGCACGTCGGCTTCCTCCAACTGGGCGATCGAGGCGATGCCAACCGTTCCCCACTTGCTGTGGTCCGCCAAGACCACCACGTTGCGGGCCGCACTGATGAAGGCCCTGTTGGTTTCGGCCTCCTGCAGGTTGGGCGTGGTGAATCCCGCGTCGGCATCCATGCCGTGGACGCCCAGGAAAAGGGTGTCCAGGTGCAGTTGCTTCAGCGCGGCAGTGGCGATAGGACCCACCAAGGCGTCCGACGGCGTGCGCTCGCCGCCGGTCACGATGACCGGGAAACCCTGCCGTGAACCTGAGGCGCCGTGGAAGAGATCCGCAATCCTGATGGAGTTCGTCACCACCGTGATCCGCGGCCCCTCCAGGAGTACTTTGGCGAGCTCGTAGGTGGTGGTTCCGGCGCTCAGGCCCACGGCCATGCCCTCATGGACCAGCGTGGCGGCCTCGACGGCGATCGCGTGCTTTTCCTCGATCAGCTGGGTGGACTTGAGTTCGAAGCCGGGCTCGTGGGTCCGGGCATCGCCAGGTATCTTGGCCCCGCCATGGATCCGCTCGACAAGTCCGGACTCCTCGAGCGACTCGATGTCGCGCCGAACGGTCATGGCTGAGACGCCCAGCAGTTGCGCGAGGTCCGAGACACGGACAACGCGTTCACGCTGGACGGCGTCGACTATGGCGGTGTGGCGGGCTGCCTGAAGCATCGGAGCCTTTCTGGAGGACGGCGGGTGGTTAGGCGGGAGTGGCGACGACGGCGACGCCTCCGGCAGTAAGGTTTAGCGTACCTCCGGTGGGTGTCCCGCTCAGGAGCTCGACGCCGTCGAGCGGCACCTCCACACCGTGCGCGCTGTGGTTCATGACGAAGGTCCAGACCTTGGTGCCGTTGCTCCTGCGGACGATTTCCACGTCTTCCGGAGGCCGAACACCCAGGACGGGTTCCACCCCGGCGTCCGAGCAGAGGAGCTGCACCAGTTCGGCGAGCCCCTCGCGGCCCAGACTCGTGGCCACGTAGTAGGCGGCACCGCGTCCGGCGGATCCGGCTCGGCGGGTCACTGCCGGCGAGCCGCCGACGCCGGACCCGACCGTGGCTGCACCGCCGTCGAACGTGGCAAGAACCTCCGCCGCGGTTGCCTTACCCAGCTCGCTCCAGACCGTCCCGGAGCCAAAGCGGCTCAAGCCGACCGCGTCGCCGGATCGCAGGGGGAAGAACTCCTCCATGCTCACGCCGAGAAGTTCGGAGAACGCCCCTGGATAGCCGCCGCCGTTGACAGGGTCCATGCGGATGTGGTCGTTCTGGTCGACGATTCCGGAGAAATAGGTGATCACCAGGGTTCCGCCGGCTTCGACATACTCGTGGAGTTTCGCCGCGCCTTCATCCGTGACCAGGTACAGCATGGGCGCAATCACTAGTTTGTAGCCGGACAGGTCATCGGTGCTTTGCCGGATGTCCGTGGTGACTCCGGCCCGGTAGAGGGCGTCGTGCCAGCGCCGCGTTTCCGGGAGGTTCCGGGCGTCCTCGCTGGGGTGCGAGTCCAGTTCGGTGCCCCAGCGGGCGTCGGTGTCATGGATGATGCAGGCTTCGGCCTGGACCGTTGAGCCGGCCACCTCCGAAATGCTCTCGAGCGCACGGCCCAGCTCCACCACTTCGCGCCACACTTTGCTGTCGCGGCCGGCGTGGGGGACCAGTCCGGAATGGTACTTTTCGGCCCCGGCGCGGGAGGCCCGCCATTGGAAGAACAACACGCCATCGGTTCCGCGGGCCACGTGCTGCAGGGAGTTGCGCAGCATTTCGCCCGGTGCTTTGGCCACATTGCGGGGTTGCCAGTTGACTGCCGAGGTGGAGTGTTCCATCAGGAGCCATGGTTTGCCCTGGGCCCAGCCTCGGGTGAGGTCCGCCGTCATGGCCAGATCCTGGAAGTTCCGTTCGTCGGCGGCGATCAGATAGTGGTCATTGGACACGACGTCCATATGTCCGGACCAGCGCCAATAGTCGACAGGGGCGTTCAGGCCCATGTTGAAGCCCATGAAATTGGTGGTCACCGGGTGCTTCGAATGTGCCCTGATGATGTTTGCCTCTGCGGTGAAGCACTCAAGCAGGGCGTCGGAAGAGAACCTCGCGAAATCCAGTTGCTGCGTTGGGTTCACCCACGTTCCCGAACGGCGCGGCGGCAGGATCTCGGCCCAGTCGTAGTAATGCTGGGACCAGAAGGCCGTTCCCCAGGCGTCGTTGAGCGCGTCAAGGCTCCCATACCTCGCCTGGAGCCATTCCTGGAAGCCACGCTCGGCGTGGGGGCCGAAGTCCGGTTGGTTGTGGCAGCCGTACTCGTTGTGGACATGCCACATCACGACGGCGGGGTGCCCCGCGTAGCGCTCCACGATCGCCGTCGTCAGGGCTGCTGCCGCCCGGCGATAGTCCGGCGAGCACGCCGCGAAGGCCTGCCGCGAACCGTAACTTTGCCGGACGCCGTCGGCATCCACGGGGAGTGAATCGGGGTACTTGCGGCTGAACCACGGCGGGGGAGAAGCACTCGCGTTCGCGAGATCCACGCTGATGCCGTTGCTGTGGAGCAGGTCGAGGATCCTGTCGAGCCAGCCGAATTCGTACCGTCCTTCCTCAGGCTCCAGAAGGGCCCAGCTGAAGATGCCGACACTGACAAGGTTCACCCCGGCTTCCTTCATCAGGGCGACGTCGTGTTTCCAGACCTCTTCGGGCCATTGTTCTGGGTTGTAGTCGCCGCCGAACGCGATCCGGCCGCCCAGCTTGTCCACGATGTAATCCATTGCCATGCGTTTTATCCTTTGCTGGAACCGAGCGTGAGGCCGGCCACGAATTGGCGCTGCAGCACGAGGTAGATGATCAGGGTGGGTATCACGGTGATGGTGGCGCCGGCCGCCAGCAGGTTGTAGTTGCTGAGGAACTCGCCCTGCAGGTTATTGATGGCGGTAGTGATCGGCAGCCGGTTACCGCTTTGGATGAAGAGCAGCGGCCAGAAGAAATCGTTGTAGATGAAGATGACTTCCAGGGTCCCGAGTGCCGCGAGGGCGGGGCGGCACAACGGCAGGATGATATTCCAGTACTGCCGCCAGATCCCGGCACCGTCCACCAGTGCGGCCTCCGTCAGATCGGACGAGAGGGCCTTCATATAGTTGGAGAGCACGAAGGTGCAAAAACCGATCTGGAACGCAGTGTCCACCGCGATCACCGAGATGTAAGTGTTGAGCAGGTTGCCCGAATCGCTGAACGAGTAGGGCAGCGTGACGTGTTTGAACATCTCGAACAACGGGGCTGCCAGGACCTGCGGGGGCAGGAGGTTGCCGGCGGTGAACATGATCAGGAGGGTGACGTTGAACTTCCAGCTCACCCTGGAGACGGCGAATGCCATCATCGAGGCAAAGAACAGGGTCAGGAGCACCGCGGGGACCGTGATGATCACTGAGTTCAGCAGGTACTTCGAGAATCCGCCTTGGGTCCAGGCCGTGATGAAGTTGTCGAAATTAAAAGTGCCGCCAAGGCTGAAGTAGCCGAATTTGTCCGTATCCGCCTTGGGACGCAAAGCCGTGAACAAGGACCAACCGAGCGGAATCAGCCACATGATTGCCATGACGGTCAGGAAGATGTGGGTCCCGTAGTGGCGCTTCCCGGAGGTCCGGGTTTCGCCTGCGGCTGCTGTGCGCGGGATGGGGTTGGCGAGGGTGCTCATGCCTTGCTCTCCTTGCCGAAGGTGCGGATGAGGTAGAAGACGATGGGAATCAGCGAGATGACCAGGAGAATCACCGCGAGGGACGAGCCGACTCCGATCACCTGGCCTTCGCCGATCAGGTTCTGGATCACCAGGGCGCTGATCAATTCAAGGCCGTTGGTCCCTCGGTTGATGACGTACACAATGTCAAAGGCACGCAGCGACTCGATGATCGTGATCACCACGATCACGATGTTCACGGGGCGCATTGCCGGGAAGACGATGCGGAAGAACGTCTGCGCCGCGTTGGCGCCGTCGATCGACGCCGCTTCCTTCAGCGAGGGGTCCACGCCCTTCAGCCCGGCCAAGTACAGGATCATGACGTAGCCCGCGTGTCGCCAGGTAGCTGCAACCATGGCCGCCCAGATGTTGACGTTGGAATTTCCGAACCAGTCCACGGCTTGCGGTGTGCCCGCCGTGCCCAGGAGGTAGTTCAGCAGCCCGCTGTCCCGGTTGTAGAACAGCTGCCAGATGATGCCGATGAGGGCCAGGGACAACATGACGGGTGTGAAGAAGATGCTCTGGTAGATCTTGCTGCCGCGGATCTTCTGGTCCAGGAGCACGGCCAGCAGCAGGCCGAGGGGCGTCGCGATCAGGGCCAGGAAGACGAGCCACAGGACGTTGTGTTGGATGGCCGGCCAGAACGGAGGATAGTCCTGGACCACGTATCGGTAGTTGTCCGCCCCTGCGGCCTTGATGTCCTTCAGGTCCAGGCCGTTCCAGCGGGTGAAGCTCAGCGCAATGGAGAAGAGGGTGGGCAGCCAGACCAGCAGGAGCTGGATCAGGGTGGGCACGCCCACCATGATCGCGAGGATGAATTTGTCGCGGCGGGTGAGGCGGCGGACCCTGCCTGCTTTGCCGGTCCGCCTGCCGGTGCCGGGCTGGCTCTTGCCGGCAATGGTTCGCCCGGCAGCACCGGGCTCGCTGTCCGGTGCTGCCGGTTTCTCGGCGGTAGTACTCATGGGGATTCCTTCAGCTACTGGGCTGCGTAAAGGGTCTTGGCCTGCGCTTCAAGGTTCTTGACGTCCACGGTGCCGTCCTTGATGAAGGACTGGAGCGCGGGGATCATGACGTTGTTGGCCATGGCCGGGAGGGCGTCCCGGTCCAGGAACTGGCTGATGTACTTGGCATTGGCGATGGTGTCCGCGCACTTCTTGTTCAGCGGGGTGAACTTCGAAGTGTCGGCGCCCTTGACGGTGGCGATGTTGGAGCCATCCACGGCTGAGTAGGCATTCTGGCCTTCGGCGGATCCCATGAACGCCAGGAAGTCGTGCGCCGCCTTGTTGTCGCCGCCTTTCTTGGACAAGAGCAGTCCGTCGATGGGGGCTTCGACGGCATCGGTGCCTTCCACTGCGATTTCCGGGAACGGGAAGAAGTCGATGTCCGCCAGTACGGCGGGATCCGTGAATTGCTGGGTCACGAACGAACCCAGCAGGTACATACCGGTCTTCTTGGCTTCGAGGGCCTTGGCCGCGTCCTGCCAGGTCTGGCCGAGGGCATTGGGGTCCTGGAACGGCAGGAGGGCCTTCCAGGTGTCGAAGACATCGCTGACCTTTTTCTGGTCCCAGCTTTCCTTGTGGGCGGTCAGGTCCACGTGGAATTGGTAGCCGTTGAGGCGCATGTTGATGTAGTCGAAGGTGCCCATGGCGGGCCAGCCGTCCTTGTCCGCAAAGCCGATGGGGATGATGCCGTCGGACTTCATTTTGGTGGCCAAGGTCTTCAGCTCATCGAATGTCTTGGGGACTGCGTAGCCTTTCTCGGCCCAGAAGCTCTTCCGGTAGAAGAAGCCCCAAGGGTAGTTGTAGTTGGGGACCAGGTACATCTTGCCGTCCGGCCCGGTGGAGGCCTTCTTCATGGCGTCCGAGAAGTTGCTGCCGATCGTTGCCCACACGTCATCCACGGGAGCCAGGAGGCCCTTGCCCGCGTAGTACTGCATGCGGTAGCCGGCGAACCACGTGAAGGCATCGTCCGGGCTGCCTTGGAGGTAGGAGTTGATCTTGTTCTGGAAGTCGTTGTGCGGGACGACGTTGGTGGCCACCGTGACGCCGGACTTCTTGGTGAAGGCATCGGTGACGGCTTTGTAGGCGGCCTTGGGAACATCGTCCGAAGAGCCCGAGCCGAAGGTCAGGCTGTTCGAAGAGGCCCCGGGAGCCGGTCCGGAGCCACCGGTGCAGGCGGTCAGCAGCGGAATGCCGGCGAGTCCGGCGGCGCCGATACCGAGCGTTTTCAGGATGGTGCGGCGTCCAGGGCCAGCGTTGTGGGCCGACTGGAATGGGTCAAGATTCGCTGCCATGTTCTCTCCCTTGAAAGCGTGGTGCTTGTGAGTTTTCTCACGTAGAACTCGACTATAACCGCTCAAAAGAGAACATGAAAGAACTAAATATAACATTCTTGCGACGGCGGGTTTTAAGACAAAAGCGGCGGTCCTCTTTGCAGAGAACCGCCGCCGTTGCATGGTGGCGTGGAGCCGCGTGGTTTGGGCGTGAGCCTACTTCTTCAGCGACTGCGCGATCTGGGCCATGATGGTGGGGTCGGAGAGGGTGGTGGCGTCGCCGGGTTCGCGGCCTTCGGCGACGTCCTTGAGGAGGCGGCGCATGATCTTGCCCGAGCGTGTCTTGGGGAGTTCGGGGACCACGAGGATGTGCTTGGGTTTGGCGATGGGGCCGATTTCCTTGCCGACGTGGTTGCGCAGTTCGGCGACGGTGGCGTCGCCGTCGTTTACTGCGTCCCCGCGCAGGATCACGAACGCGACGACGGCCTGGCCGGTGGTTTCGTCGGAGGCTCCGACGACGGCGGCCTCCGCGACCCAGGGGTGGGAGACGAGAGCGGATTCGATTTCGGTGGTGGAGAGCCGGTGCCCGGAGATGTTCATGACGTCATCGACCCGGCCCAGGAGCCAGATGTCGCCGTCGTCGTCCTTCTTGGCTCCGTCGCCGGCGAAGTACATGCCCTCGAAGCGGGACCAGTAGGTCTCCTTGAACCGTTCCGGGTCCCCCCAGATGCCGCGCAGCATCGCGGGCCAGGGTTCGCGGACCACGAGGTAGCCGCCGTGCCCGTCGGGGACGGACTGCCCGGCTTCGTCCACGACGTCGATCGCGATGCCCGGCAGCGCCACCTGCGCGGAGCCGGGCTTGGTCGCCGTGACTCCGGGCAGGGGGGCGATCATCTGGGCGCCGGTCTCGGTCTGCCACCAGGTGTCCACGATCGGGGCGGGGTGGGCCTTCTTTTCCCCGTTCTTGCCGGCGTTGGAGCCGATGACGTCCCGGTACCACATCCAGGCCTCGGGGTTGATGGGCTCGCCCACCGAGCCCAGGACCCGGATCGAGGACAGATCAAACTTTGCCGGGATGTCCCGGCCCCATTTCATGAACGTCCGGATCGCCGTGGGGGCGGTGTAGAGGATGGAGACCTTGTACTTTTCCACGATTTCCCACCAGCGGCCCTGGTGCGGGGAGTCCGGGGTGCCTTCGTACATGACCTGGGTGGCGCCGTTGACCAGGGGTGCGTAGGCGACGTAGGAGTGGCCGGTGACCCAGCCGACGTCGGCGGTGCACCAGAACACGTCCGTCCCCGGGTGCAGGTCGAAGACCGCCCTGTGCGTGTACGCGGTCTGGGTCAGGTAGCCACCGGTGGTGTGCAGGATGCCCTTGGGCTTGCCCGTGGTCCCGGAGGTGTACAGGATGAACAAAGGGTGTTCGGCATCGTGCCCGACGGCGGTGTGCTCGCCCGAGGCGGCGCCGACGGTGTCCTCCCACCACTGGTCCCGGCCCTCGTGCCAGTCCACGGGCTGGCCGTTGCGCCTGACCACCACGACGTTCCGCACCGTGTGTCCCTCTTTGGACAGGGCCTGGTCCACGGCCGGTTTGAGCGGGCTGGGCTTGCCGCGCCGGTAGGTGCCGTCCGCGGTGACCACCAGTGTGGCCTGGGCGTCATCGATGCGGGAACGCAGGGCGTCGGCGGAGAACCCGCCGAACACCACCGAGTGCACGGCCCCGATCCGGGCGCAGGCCAGCATCGTGATCACCGCTTCGGGGATCATCGGCAGGTACACGGCCACCCGGTCCCCCTTCGCCACCCCGAGGGACTCGAACGCGTTCGCGCACCTTTTCACCTCGTCGGTGAGCTGGGCGTAGGTGTAGGAGCGGGTATCGCCGGGCTCGCCCTCGAAGTGGATGGCCACCCGGTCCCCGAGCCCGTTCTCCACGTGCCGGTCCAGGGCGTTGTACGCGGCGTTGATTTCCCCGCCGACGAACCACTTCGCGAACGGCGGCTCGGACCAGTCCAGGGCCTGGCTGAAGTCCGTGTCCCAGTCCAGAAGCTCCCGGGCCTGCTTCGCCCAGAACGCGGGACGGTCCGCAGCCGCTTCCGCGTAGACTCCGGCGCCGACTACCGCGTCCGCGGCGAACTCGGCGGTGGGCGCGAACTTCCGGTTCTCATGGAGAAGATTTTCGAGGGCATCGCCGTTGCCTGCCCCGTCGGATCCGGTTGCAGCGGTGGTCGTCGATCCATTGGCGTCCTGGGACATGTGAACCTCATCATTCATCGATCTCTGCCGCGCGGCAGTCCCGCAACGAGGCCGCCCCACCACCAATCGTGCACGGCGTTGGGCTACGGCGCCTCACGGGATTCCGCAAAGAGCTTTTCCGGAACCCACCTTAGCGTTTTGGGCCGACAACAAGTGTCTGCGGTCACAATCCGGACAGCGAGTGGCGGATGATTCGCGCCGAACGGCGCTGAAGGCCTTCGCCTGGCTCCCAACCCGAGGAATATTACGGCGCGGCATCCCTGCCTCCGCGCCCGTGCCAACTAGTGGACTGTCAGACGCGTGGCATAGGCTGAAGAGGTCTCGAGACGCGAAAACTTGCCGCCTGGCCTGGCCCGAAAACGCGGGGTACAGCCTCGGGCGGCAGCGTACCGGGCACCGCCGTACAAAGGAGATTTGCATATGAACCAGACGAGCCAAGGTCCGAAATACGGTGCAATCGCGCCTGGATCGGCCCCCGAAGCAACAGCTGGATCCGGGGCGCCAGAGCCCGGCAGCATGACCTCCCCGAAGTACCAGGCCGTGCTGGGTCCGTTCACTATCCGGGACCTGACCGTTTTCGGCTCCACTCTCCTGATGTTTGTGGGATCCCTCCTGCCGATGTTTGGCGGGCGCTACAACCTGTGGAACCTTGACAATCTATTCTTCCTGGCACTGGGCATCATTCTTCCCCTCGTAGTTGCCGCTTTGTTCGTTGCCCGGCGTCTGCAGCCGGCGAATATCGTGCGAATCGGTTCCCTTTCGACCGACCAGTTCGCTTCCGTCGTGGCGTCGTTCGCCCTGACCCTGTACTTTCTGTCCGCCGCAGGCGCGTTTACCGTTTTCGTGCTCGTCGGACTCATCGGCTCGGTAGGTCTTCTTGCAGCGACGGTCCTGGCTCCCCACTTGCCGCTCCTCCGCGACGATTTCCAGGACCGGGCAGAACAGCCAGCTCACGTTGTGGCTCGGGAATCGGCCATTCCAACCCGAAAGCCGGCCGCGCCGAAGCCCGCCAAGCCTAAGCCAGCACCAGCCACCCCGGCACCCGTAGAAACCCCTGCCGCACCCGTCGCTGCCCCTGAGGCCGTCGCCCCGGAAGCCGCGGCCCCTGAGCCCGCGGCCACCGAGGCGGCCGCCGTCGCGGCAGCCGTGCCCGCCGCCGTCGTACCTGCCGAATCCGCAGAGGCTCCAGTTGCCGACCACGGGCGGGACACGCATGCCCACACCCCTACGCCCGAGGAACCCAAGCACCTGCCAACCGCCACTATGGCTACGCCGATCGTCGCCAGCCCGGATAGGGGAGTCGGGGCAGCCACCCAGCACATCGGCACGGTCGATCAGCCCCGGGTACACGAGCCCATCGGCGCTACGGTTGATCCAGCCACTCGAAAGGACGAGTCCGAGCACGCCTCCGGATACGAGGCATTCTGGTTCGCCGTGGCGCATCCCCGCGTCGTTGTCGACGAGCGCACAGGAATGCCCGCCTTCACCATCGAACCGGGCGCGTGGGTCCTGGCCCTCGAAGACCGCGGCGAAGAATTCCTCGTGCAGGATACTGACGGCAGTGTGGGCATCCTGCGCGATCTCAGCCACATCGAACGCGGCTAACCAGGCCGTCCGTGGACACCGTTGTAGAGACCCCGCTGGCACTGAAGCGGCGCGCGCGCAAAATCAACAAAGCGCTTGCTGAGCTCTATCCCTACGCCCACGCTGAGCTTGATTTCCGGAACCCGTTCGAGCTGGTAGTGGCCACGGTGCTGTCCGCCCAGACCACGGACGTGCTGGTCAACCAAGTCACCAAGATCCTGTTCGCACGGTATCCCGATGCCCGGAGCATGGCCGAGGCTGAGATCGCGGAGCTGGAGGCGATCCTGCAGCCTACGGGCTTCTTCCGTGCCAAGGCGAAGAACGTCCTGGCACTCAGCACGCGCTTGGTGGACGAGTTCGACGGCGAGGTTCCCGGCCGGCTGGAGGATCTCGTGACGCTTCCCGGCGTCGGGCGCAAAACGGCAAATGTGGTGTTGGGCAACGCGTTCGGTGTTCCGGGAATCACTGTTGACACGCATTTCGGCAGGCTGGCGCGCAGGTTCGGCTGGACGAGATCCGAGGATCCGGTGAAGATCGAGTTCGACGTCGCGGAGCTGTTCGAGCCCAGGGACTGGACCATGCTGTCCCACCGCGTGGTTTTCCACGGGCGCAGGGTTTGCCATGCGCGCCGGCCGGCGTGTGGAGCGTGTGCGGTGGCCAACTGGTGCCCAAGTTTCGGCGAAGGCGAAAAGGATCCCGTGAAAGCGGCCAAGTTGCTCAAGTACGAATTGGCGCCGGGCAACGAAGCGCTTCTCGCAAAGCTGCTTGCCGAGACCCATCGCGCGGCTGAGATTCGGATGGAATCGCAAAGGAGACCGGCATGACCGCGCTCGAGGACCTCGTCAGCCTCATCACCAGGATTGATTCCGGCCTGCATCCCGGCCCGGATCCGCGGATTGCCGCTGCAACCGTGGATCCGGACAAGGCGCGAAAAGCGGCCGTACTCATGCTCTTCGGCGTCTTGGACGCCGTTCCCGCCCAATCCGCGAAACCGGTGGCCCCGGCGGATCTGGACGTGCTGCTCCTGGAACGCGCCCACAGCCTGGACGACCATCCGGGACAGGTGGCGTTTCCCGGCGGCAGTATCGACCCCGGGGACGAGTCAGCCGTAGCGGCAGCCCTCAGGGAAGCGGTGGAGGAGACCGGCCTGGACAGTAGCGGCGTGCAGGTGCTCGGCGTCATGCCTGAACTCGGCCTGATCCGCAGCAATTTCGTGGTCACTCCGGTCCTGGCTTGGTGGGCGTCGCCGTCGCCCGTGAGGGTAGTGGACTACGCCGAATCCGCGCAAGTGTTCCGTGTTCCTGTGCGTGACCTCCTGGATCCCGACAACCGATATACCGGGACGCTCACGCGGCTCGGCCGGACCTTCTCGAGCCCGGTCTTCCAAGTCAACGGACTAGTGGTCTGGGGTTTCACCGGGATGGTGCTCAGCGGGCTGTTCGACGCCTTGGGCTGGACTGTTCCGTGGGACACGGAACGCATGCTTGAAATCGAGATCTAGCTGGCACTGTAGGCGTGTCGCCAGCCCCTGCTGAACTGGTCGCCGCTCCCGCTACGCTGCGTGCGGGGTTGTGTTCGAGTGATCCACCACGATGCCCGTGGCGGCATTTTCCCGCACCGCGTTGATGCCGGCCGCCACTGCCTTCAGGTGTTTAAACTGCGGAGACTCCGCAACCAGCGTTCCGTCGGCTGTCACCAGCCGGAATCGGTAGCCGTCTTCGCCGTCTTTGAGAATTTCGAATCGTCCAGCCATCGTTGGTGTTCCCCCTTGGATACTGCCTCGCACAGTTCGCGCGTCCTTGCACTGTGGCGTTCCTCACTTCGGAAGCCATAACTCGAGACTATCGAGAAGAACGGGGACGGCTGAAGTTACTTTGGGGTACATTACTTGCCCGGGTCATGCCCGGTTCGTTTCCGCCTTATGACTCGCTTTCGGCCCGGTTGGGGGCTATGGTTCCGGGCTTCAGAAGATCAGTGCGCGCCTCGGCGCCGGCACCGGATATTCGGCGATCGCCATCCGGAACTCTTCCTCGGCGTTGAGTCTCCGCCGGACTTCCATCGATTCGAGCCTCTGGGCATCTTCCGCGTCAATGGCGGGGTTTTTCGCCAGTTCCTTGATCCATTCGCCGGCCACGACGGCGTCATGTTGTTCGCCCAACAACCGCTGCAGGCCAATCGCCGGCTGGATCACCCCGGAAGCGTGATGGCTGAAGGCATCCGCGACTGCCTCGACCGAGTAGCGGAGGCATTTGACGTCTTTGCGTGCCTGGTGGAGCGCGGCGTTGCGCACCTCCGGGTCACTGCTGCCCGCCTGCTCCGCGAGGCTGTGCTGCAACCGCTCCCACCTTGCCTGGAGGCGCTCCGCGAGGTCCGCCGTCGGGTGCTTGTATTCCCTTGCGGCGGGGACTTCCAAGAGCGCTGCCCTTGCGGCACGTACCGTGCGCTTGCTGCGCTTGTGGCCTCCAAGGGAAGCGGCGAGCCGGGCGCTGGACGCTTCCAGTTCCTCCACGGCCAGGCGCACGGCCTCGGGGCTTTTCCAGGAATTTTTTGTGTCGAGGGATAGACGTATTCTCTGCGCCAGGACATAGGAGTCCCTGGACTCGCCGAGTGAAGTTGCGAGCCAGCTGACTTCCTCGCGGGCAGGCCGGGGGAGTTTCGGGATCATGCCGCGGTAGCAGCTAAGGACTGAACGGAGCCGGCGAAGGGCAAGCCTGGCGTTGTGCACGGCTTCCGGATCGGCCGTTGCGATCAGCGGTAATTGTCCCTCCAACTCGGTCAGTTGGAAGGCGATGTATGCAGCCAGCGGTGCGTGGCCTTTGTGTCCCACGGGCCAATCGTCCTCTGCTGTTGCATCCGGGGCAATAGCCGCGATTACTTCGCTTTGTCGTAAGAATCGACGACGGCGACGCTCACCGGAAATTCCACCGGGACCCGCCCGAACAGCAGCTCCTTCGCGGCGGCCGCGGCCTCTTCGATGGCCTTGATGCAGGCTTCCACCGACTCTGTAGGCGCGTGCACCATGACCTCGTCGTGCAGGAAGAACACGAGTTCCCCGGCAGGCAAGCCGTCGGCACGCGAAGTACGCAGCCGCCGTCGAAGTTCGGCGAGCCAGCACGACGCCCAGTCCGCAGCGGAACCTTGCACCACGAAGTTCCGCGTGAAACGGCCCCGCGAGCGGGCGATGCTGTCCGCGCGCCGCTGTTCTTCCGCCGTCGTGGATTGTTGGCTGCGGATCCAGCGTTCCGACGGCGGCGGGCTGCTGCGGCCCAACCTTGAGGTCACGGTGCGGCCGCCTTCGCCGTCGCGGGCTGCCTGTTCGACGAAGCCGACTGCCCGGGGATAAGTGCGGGTCAGCTGAGGCATGAGTCGTCCGGATTCGCCAGTGGTGGCACCGTAAATCGCGCCGAGCAGGGCGATCTTGGCCTTCGAACGGTCGCCACCGAAGCCCTGCGCGGCGATGCCGGCGTACAAGTCCTTGTCGCGCGCAGCCTCGGCCATCTTCGAGTCCTGCGCCAGTGCCACCAGAACCCGCGGCTCGAGCTGGGAGGCGTCTGCGACGATCAATTTGTGCCCCGGGTCGGCATGCACCGCGCCCCGGATTTGGCGGGGAATCTGCAACGCCCCGCCGCCCCTTGACGCCCAACGGCCGGAAACCACGCCGCCCACCACGTACTCGGGACGGAACCGCCCTTCGCTGACCCACGCGTCCAGCCACGACCAGCCGTTGGCACTGAACAAGCGGGAAAGCTTCTTGTATTCCAAGAGCGGCTCGATGGCCGGATGTTTGGATTCCTTGAGTTCCCACTGGCGGGTGGTCTTTACCTCGATCCCGTTCCGGTGCAGGGCACGCATGAGGTCCTGGGGTGAATCCGGATTCAGTTTCGGAGACTGCAGAATCCCGCGAAGCTCGTTGCAGAGAGCCTCCAGCGTGGCTGGCCGGTGGCCGGCGGGAGGCCGGGGACCGAGGTGGCCTTCCAGGATTTCTTCGTGCAACGCCTCCTGCCACGGCACACCCGTGAACTGCATTTCGGCGGCGATCATCGCGCCGGCGGATTCCGCAGCGAGCAGCAATTTCAGGCGGTGCTGCCGGCCTTCCTCCTTGGAGGCCTGGCCGAGCGCGTGTTGCTGTGCCGCGAACTCGGCCCGGATCTCCTGCAGGCCCGGCTCGGTGCTCCGCGGGACCAGGTCCTCGAACAGCGCGTCCTGATCGGCGGGCGGCGGGGGAGGCTGGAGGACCCGAGGCGGAACCGGCATGTCGTCGTCTTGAGTGAGTTTTTCCGCGCTGCGGGCATAGTCGGTGTGGGCGGTGAATTCGGAATGGACCAGGATGGCGCGGCAGAGTGTGAGGTCATGGCAACGCTCCAGTTCCACCCCGGACTGGAGCATTGCCGGGTACCAATCCTGGGTCCGGTTCCAGACCCAGCGCGGACGGCTCTTCTCCAACGTGCTTACGACGACGGCCAGCTCGGCCTTTCGTACGACGCGCGGCTCCGCCACGGCTACTCCGGCAGCATTGCTTTCCTGAATAGCTGCGCCGTCTGGATGGGCGGCGAGCAGCAGGTACATGCTGACAATTCTGCCTTGTGATTCCGTGGAACCTTGCACTATGCGGACAGCTGCCGTCCGCGATGCCGCTGGCGCTTCCGTCTGGGGTGGTGCCGTCCGTGTCGGTTCCGTCCGCGATACGGGACCCGTCCCCCACAGGGGTTGTTGTCGTTGCTTATCCACATACGCCGATACGGGCCTTCAACGCTCGTGGCGGAACGGAGAGAGTGGCTTCATGAGTGGGCAACATCTCGAGCGGAGCCACAACAGCCTGGGAAACGGGGTCGGGTATCACGGCGTGCGTGGCCCGTCGGCGCTGCAACGTGGCCGCCCGCGGCCCGGAAGATCGGGTCCATCGTCCGGCGCCGAACCGGACCCGGTGTCCTAAGACCCGGTGTCCGGAGAGCCCTGGCTTCCTGCCAATTCCGGAGAAGTCCTTTTGGTGACGGCGAACGTCAGGTTACAAGCCGAAACCGAAAGGATCGCGGCCGCCGTCGGTGTCAGTCTCCGGACAGTCGTCGATTCATCAGCTGCCTTGCCCACGTGGGACACCGCGGGGATGGTGCTTCTTGGCAGCGATGTCCGCGAACTTCCGCCCCGTCGTCGTGCACCTTCCGTCTTGCTGGGCCTCAACGGTGAGGGGGACAGTTTGTGGCAATTGGGAGCGGCGCTGGGGGCCGAACGCGTGGCTGTATTGCCGGAAGCTGCAGCCTGGCTGGCGGAGCACCTCGGCAGGTCCCGTGATCCGGACCCCGGGGGACTCGTGCTCGGGGTGACGGGAGGATGCGGGGGTGCGGGCGCGTCCACGGCTGCCATCTGGCTGGCCCAGGAAGCGGCCGTCCACGGAGTCCGGACGCTGCTGGTTGATGGAGACCCCCGGGGAGGGGGCCTCGAGCTTTACCTGGCCGCTGAAGATGCGCCCGGACTGCGCTGGCCCGATCTTGCAGGTGCCAGCGGCAGCATCGGCACCGGGCAGCTGAGCGACTCACTGCCCATAGCCGGAGGATTCTCCTTCTTATCTTGGCCGGGCAGTCGCGACCGCTCCCCAGACGTGGAGCCCGGAGCCGTCGCGACTGTCCTTGATGCGGCGCGGCGGGGATTTGAACTGGTCATTGTCGACATCGGACGAGGAACAGAGTCGCTTGGCGGCTTCGCCTGGGACTGTGACCGGATCCTTCTCGTGGCACCGGCTCAACTCCGGGCAGCAGTAGCTGCGGCCAGGCTTCTGCGGGAGCTGCCGCCCGTGGACACAGTCCTGGCGGTCCGGGGTGATGGCGGTTCGGCGCTGGACGGACCCCTCATCGCCGAATCGCTGGGACTGCCGCTTCACGGGGTGCTCCCCGAACTCCGTGGTACTGCCGCAGCGGCTGAACTTGGACGCCTTCTGGAATTCGGCAAGCGCAAGGCCGTGCGTCGCTTTGCGGAATCTGTCCTCCAACTGCTCGACGACGGCGCGGCATGAGTACCCCTGCATTCCCAAGCGGGGAGCGCCGACGCAATACCCGGCTCGTAGACGCCGCGCTCCTTGAAACCGTGCGGGAAACCGTCATGGCCGACGCCGGACCGGTCACTCCGTCGCGCGTGGCAGCGGCCGTACACGCCACGGGAAGGCTGCTCGGAACCGCAGGGGCGCTTGCCGCCGTCGAATCGATCAGCGCCGAACTGAGTGGACTTGGACCCCTCCAACAGCTTGCACGCGATGCCTCGGTGACGGACATCTTCGTGAATGGCCCGGACTCGGTGTGGTTCGACCGCGGCAAGGGGCTGGAACGGGCACGGGTGCATTTCGACGGCGAACCTCAGATCCGTGCCTTGGCCTCCCGGCTCGTGGCGGCCGGCGGGCGTCGTTTGGACGACGGTTCGCCGTGCGTCGATGTCCGCCTCGACGGCGGATACCGGGTGCACGCAGTGCTGCCTCCGATTTCCGCCGCTGGAACCTTGTTGTCCGTTCGGATCCGGCGCGAGGAGGTCTTCTCCCTGGACGAGCTGCGTGATGGAGGCATGTTCGGGGCGCCCGTCCAGCAGGTGCTGCAGGCCATCGTAGACCGCAGGTTGAGCTTCCTGATCAGTGGGGCCACCGGTTCCGGGAAGACCACACTACTGTCCACGATGCTCGGCTTGAGCAGCCCGCGTGATCGGCTCGTCCTGATTGAGGACGCTTCGGAGCTGAACCCGGTGCACCCGCACGTCGTCTCCCTCGAGTCCAGGCACGGAAACCTTGAAGGCAGTGGCGCACTCGACCTCGGCGAACTCGTCCGCCAGGCGCTGAGGATGCGGCCGGACCGGTTGATCGTGGGCGAGTGCCGCGGTGCAGAAGTCCGTGAGCTGTTGACGGCACTCAATACCGGCCACACGGGTGGCGGTGGCACAATCCACGCAAACACCGCCTCCGCCGTCCCGGCCAGGCTTGTGGCGTTGGGCGCGCTCGCAGGCTTGAGCCGGGAAGCCGTTCAATTGCAGCTTTCAACGGCATTGGACGCAGTGGTTCATGTCGAGCGGACGCCGGCCGGCAGACGAGTTTCCTGCATTGGATTGTTGGCGGAGGATGCTTCAGGCCAATCGATCGTGCCTGCTGTCGAATTGCGGGCAGGTGCCGCCGTTGCCGGCCCTGCATGGCGTTACCTCGCATCGCGTCTTGAGCTGGATCCCGGGCTCCTGCAGCCTGGGCCCCAGCCCGGGTCAGCAGGACCGATTTCCCGTTCAGATTACCTTGGGGCGCTCGCGTGAGCGGACTCCTGGTCCTTGTCCTGGCGGCCGCTGCGTGGATGGTCCTCCAACCGTCCCGGCGACTTGGCAAACGGGTAGTGCATGCACTGCCGGGTGCTCCCTCGGCTGCGGCAGCGGCGGGGGCCGTGGCCGGGGCTGAGGCGCGCACGCTGCGGAGACGCTCTCGCGCGGACGCATTGCCGCTCACGGTACTCGTACAGCAGATGGCCGCTCTCCTCCGGGGAGGCCGTTCGACGTCGAGGCTCTGGGAGGAACTCTGGATGGTGCATGGAGGCAGGGAACACCGCCTTGGTTCGGGCGACCCGGAGGTCCTCAATGCGCGACGAAAGCTGTCGTCCGGGTCCCTCCAAGTTCTCGCGGCTGCGCGGGCGGCCTCGATGATGGGGACGTCGGTCGCCGGAGCCATCAGGGCGTCGTCAGCGAAGGATCTTCAAGGCGGGAACCCCGTGGAACGCCGAATCTGGGGAGAGCTTGCCGCCTGCTTGGATGTTTCGGAAGCTAGTGGTTGTCCCTTAGCCGAGGTGTTGACCCGGTTCGCCGCCCAGCTTGAGGCCGGGGACGACGCCGGTGATGCGCGGCAAACTGCCTTGGCCGGCCCGAAAGCCACGGTGCGCCTTCTGACGTGGCTGCCGGTGTTCGGCTTGGGGTTGGGCATGATGCTTGGCGTGGACCCGCTGGCGGTCCTGCTGGCCAACGGCGTCGGATTGGCAGCGCTCGCGGCTGGGGGCGTCCTGACCGTCACCGGCAGGATCTGGTCATCCCGATTGGTGCATGCCGCAGCGGGGCGTTGACTGATGGGCTCGACCTTCCCAGCCATCGCGGTGTCCCTGTCGTTGATCTTCGCAGCAATTCTCGGGCTGGGGTATCAGGGAAGAACCTGGCGGCGCACGGCCCTGCAGATGCTTCGCGGCTCACCCGACGGCAACGGCATGCCCGGGAGCAGCGGCCCGCTGAAGAACGCGCGTAGAGGCCAGGCGGTGGGCGCTCACCCGAATCCCGAGAGCCAAGAAGGCTTGCGCAATGTGCCGATGATCCTAGAGTTGGTGGCTGCCATGCTCGACTCAGGGGCGGGGCTCGGACGGGCCCTTGAGTTGATCGCCGGGTGCGCTTACCCGCAGCTTGGCCGCTCCCTGCGGACAGTGGTTGCTGCGCTCGACATCGGAACGGACTGGGAGACGGCATGGCGGAGTCCGGGCCAGCTGTGCGTTGAAGCGCGCAAGCTCAAGGATGCGCTCACCTTCGCTGCCCTGACTGGCGCGCCATCCTCGGCCATCCTTTATGCCCAGGCAGCTCGCCTCCGGCGTGAACAGTTCAGGATGGCGGAAAAGCGCGCTGCCGCGCTCGGAGTGAAACTGGTGATTCCACTGGGTTTGTGTTCCTTGCCTGCCTTCATTTGTCTAGGCGTCGTCCCGGTCCTGCTGGCCATGCTTCCGTCCGGGGGATAGCCGGCAGCCCCACCCGGGTCGGCCTGAGCGTTGCTGCACATGCCAGTTTCCCTCCACAGGAAATGTCAGAAGCGAGTTTTCCACTTAGGAGACTTGGGGCCTTTCGAAGCCCAAATGCCAACGGAAGAGTCGTAGTACGACCGGCAGTCAAGCCGGCGCGAAGAAAGGAACTGAAATGAACGCAACCGTCGATACCGCCACAGCCCCCGTCCAGACTGCCATGGCCCCAGCCCAGGTATCCGTTCCTCGGCCGGAGGCCGAGGTCCTTGAACTGTTCCCAGGCTCGTCGGGAAGGAAGCCCGTTCGGCTGCCAACCCGCCTGCATTCCAACGTTGAAACAGGCCGTGCGGGGCCCTGCGACGATTCTGCCGCTCCGAAACGGTCGAAGATGCGACTCATGGGATCCGAGCTTGGGATGGCAACGGCCGAATATGCCATCGCCACACTTGCCGCCGTGATCGAATAAGAGCGTACTTGGGACCAATAATTCAACGTTGAGGTCTTCGAGGACACGGCCATTTCCGGGATTCCAACCTTCACTCTGTGCACATCGGTGCGACGAGAACAAGTACGTCGATAACGACACGGGCTTTGAGCCGGAACTCTGAGCAGAATACCGATGCGGTACGGGCCGCGTGTGTTACTACTACCTGGGCCGGGCCCCATCGGAACCCTTCGCCATATAAGCTGGTGCGGATTCCGCGGCACACAATCGTGTGTTGAGCGGACTCAATTCTCGAACGAACAAAAAGGGTGGAGATGTCTCGACTTGCGGACCGGATAGGCACAGTGGGAATGCGAGCCCAAGTGCTTGCCGAGTCCGAGGCGGGTTTCGCCTACGGCCGCGACTCAGTGGCGTACTGAGCGCCGATGGAGCCGAACGCACTGAGCCCTGCGGGGTCCCATTCGATGAACGACCAAGCTAGTCAGTCGAAGCACGACAACCCGATGCACGCGCTCTCCAACGCACTTGGGGACTTGCAGTACCCGGTGCCGGAGTCGGACCTGTGGCTGCGAATTGTGTTCACTCTGCTGCCGTGCAGCGCGCTGATCGTCGTATCGGTGTTCTGGACGGAAGGAGCGCCCTTCCTGCTCACTTTTGCTGGCGCGTTTGCGAGCATCCAACTCGGCGATCCGTATAAGCGCGCCTCGCAGTTGCTCGTCGACTTCTTGGCCGAGGCACGAGAGCAGCGCCGGTCGGCGCTCGAGCACCTGCGGATAAAGCTAGCGTTTCGCAACAGCGCAATCATGTACGAAGGGGTGCGCCCTATCGGCTACTCCCGTGCGGGCCTACAGCGCGCCCGGCGACGCTTTCCTCGCCTCTCCCGGCGATGGGACCGGAGCTTCTGGGACGTCAGTGGTCGTATTCGCGACCCTGAGACTGGAGCTCTCCCACCAGTGGCGATCCCAAGATGGCTGTACCCCCGCCGGGATGGCTTCAAATACTGGGACTTTGTGAGAAGGGGGCAGTCTATCGCGGGATGTCTCTTACGAACAGTGGCGGGCACTGTACCGCTCATCTTTTCTCACATTGTCGGCGCATACGACTCGTCCCGGGGCGCACAGAGCCGGAAGCAGAAGCGCGCCGAAAAACTGCTGGCGCGCCTGAGCGTGGAACTCGTGCGCGCGACTAGGGATCGCGGATCTGACGCCCCGGTCGTTCAGCTTGCAAAACAGCTGGGACTGACATATCAACCCCCAGAGATCAAAGACAATTGGGCCTTCAGCGATCAAATTTGACTGCCCTACGTTCGGTTCGTGACGACCGCCAGGCTAAGGCGCCGAGACCGTCAGGCCCACGATAGCCCTGCTCCACGGCAAGCATGTGGGAGATGGATTCGGCAGTCCGGAAAGGGTTACCCGACCGGGCGGCGTTTTCGGCGGATCTCATTCCGCTGGCCTAGGGGCAATTTTGGGAAGCGCGCTGAATTATGAGTACATTGGTTTGCTCTACTGCGCCTCAGAGTCCGGGGTCTGTGCTGCGCAGGTAATCGATCCAGGGCTCGGCACGCTCGAGGACTCCGAGCCAGCGATTCTTATGCTCCTGTTCCACCGCGAAGTGGGTGATGATCTGGTTCAGGACCAGCCGGCACGTCCCGAAGAGCATGCCCGCGTACGGGAGCATCACATCACGTCTCCGGACGAACCCGATCCCGGCTTCGACATCCTTCCCTATGAACATCGTGACTCCTGCAGTCTCGCCGTGGGCGACGCCTGAGAGCTGAGAGTAGAAGGCACGTCCGGGGGCGCCGGGCGCGCTGTCGGACAGCACGGTTGAGGCCAGGGCGGTGACGCCGACGCTCTCGGCCTTACGGCCTTCATCAGCGAGGACCTTCTTGAGGCCGTCGATGTAGGCGGGACCATTGATCCGCTCACCATTGAACAGGGTGAACTCGCTGTGCTTCGCCGAGGTTGAGAGCTCAGCGATGCCCAGGTTGAGGTGTCGGCGCAGGAGCTCAGATGGCGAGTTGGCCTGGAGCAGGTAGTGTGCCTTGCCGAACGCTTCGACGGCTCCCCGGGTGAGGGTGGCAAGCGACATGACGGGGCCGTCCTTCGGTAATAGCACCGAGAAGGAGCGCATGTGGTCGATCGCGGCGAAGCTATAGAACCCGATCGCAAGATGGGCCGACTGAAGATGGGAAGCCCCGGTCGACGTAGGGACGTTGACCGAATCAGACAAGAATGCTTCAGCCCTAGACCCGGGGCGCGCCCGCTGGCCGACCGCGAGATGGGTGATGACATTGGCGTCCGGGACGAGGCCTATCACGATCTGCCGCATCAGCTTTACGTCCCGGTCGCTCAGACACTCCTCGGGATCCACGCCGCCGCTCCCGCCGGACCGGCTGGCGAATCCGTCAGCTCCGGCCGCGAATTTCAAAGCATCTGCCACTAGTACGTCCTTCTGCTAGATCTGCAGCTTAACAGCCGTCGCCAGCCTTGGTCCTCCTTAGGAGGGGATGGGGAACCCCAAGCCGGTGCTGTCTTAAATCGAGGCTGCTGCAACCGGGAGAGCAGGAGAGAAAGCGGAGAGCACCGAATCGGTCCTTGCTCTCCGCGCTTAGCCGCGGAATTCCGCGGAAGTTGCACGTTGGGAGCGCAGGAGAGCAAGAAATGGAGCCTCTACGCATGAACCTGCGTGCGGGCTTCACAACGCCGGACATGTGAAGCCCACACACGCACACACGTTCCCGCAGGAGCGCAGCCGAATCCATGCTCTCCTGCTCTCCACAGACCCAAAACCGGCTTCCCACAGGGGAAAAGGTGGAGAGCAATCTGGAGAGCAACCCCTCGGCGTACTCTCCTACTCTCCGCCTAAGCGCCTGCAACTCCGGCACGTGATCCAATCGATCGGAGGTAAAGGCAAGACCCCATGTGCCAGTGCCTCCCCGGGGAGGCCGGTTCCTCACTCGCTACGGGATGCCTCAAGTTCTGCGATGCGTCGACGCGTCGCAGACACCGCATCTTGCGCTTGCTGGACCGCCTCTTCAGCTTGGTGCATCCGGTAGGAATACAGGCTCAAGTCCCGGCGCAGTTCGCCGACTTCGTCATCGATGGCGTCCCTGTCTCGCAGCATGGACGCGAGTGGCACTTGGAGCACGTCGGCGATCGCAACGGCCTCGTCAAGTCGGATGGCCCGTTCGTGCTTCTCGGCGCGAGCAACGGCACTGGGGTCGATGCTGCGCCCGATCATGTCCGTGATGCGCGTAGCAAGCGCTGCCTGCGAGAGGCCCGCCTGCTGCCGCTCCTCGTTAAGTCTTCGGGCGAATGTCTCTGTCGCGATCGTCATGTCGATGTCCTCTCATTCGATTGAAGCTTGGCGTTCAGTACCAGATAAACCGCCATGTCTTGCGATCATCACCATGCATCGCTACGCTTAATGTACGACAGGTCGCGATAACGCCACAGTCCACACACCAGTTCTCTTGGGTGGCGGTGACCTCCGATTCCCGGAACGACGGACGCATGGGACCCTCTGAGAGGTCCTGATGTCCACTTCGACTGCATCCCTCCCGCAGACGCTTCGTCTGTCGAGCGCAGATGACCCGCTACTTGCCCTTCGAGCCGCCCATGAGCGCGGCTGGCCGCACCCGCACACACTTCGCAACTATGTCCACGCGGGCCGGCTCCCTGCTGTCCGCGTTGGAAAACAGTTCATGGTCAAGGAATCCGATCTGAAGCGGCTGATGACTCCGGTCAACGTCGTTGACTCGGCGCCCGAGAGGCAGCTATCTTCCGAGGCTGACTTCACCGACCTCGCTGCACTCGCCGCGCGAATGGTCGCCTCCTGGCCGCGCCTGACTGAACAGCGGAAGGCCGAATTGAGTCGGCTGCTTGCCGCCTGAAACGCAAAAAGAGCCCCACCGAATCGGAGCTCCCGCAGACAATTCTGAAAAATCCGGCCCTGCAGCAGTTCGCACCTGCCCAGGGCCACGGAGGAAACAAGGTCCTCATGACTACTATAGACGACGTCCCCGACAGCACGGGGTCCAACAGCACTGACAACAAGGCAGCTGCAGCGCTCCCCGGCCACCCAGCTGGCTATCCAAATCTGGCTCCGGAGCACGCGCAGGAGCTGCACGACAGCGCAATCACTCCTGCGATCGCCGCCGACCAGGGAGTCCGCAGCGCTCACGTGCGCGATGATCTCCCGGCTTGGGCCAGATGGATCGCCGACAAGTACGGAAACGATGTATTTCCGTGCCTGGTGTACCCAATGGTCCACCCCGACGGCTCCGAGACCGGTCAGGTCAAACCGGCTCCGGGCAGCGTGAGGAATAAGAGTGGCGACGTCCGCAAGTACATCTCGCCAGGCAGGGCCGACAACCCGCCTCAGCTGCCCGTCCTCCGCGCCGTGCAGAACCCGGACGTCGTCCTCATCGTGGAAGGTGTCAAGCAAGCGCTGGCAGCTCTCTCATGGGGAGCAGAAACCTGGTCGATCTACCGCATCACGGGCATCTGGTCGTGGCGCGTCGCGGGCGACGGCGAGGATGACCCGGGTAGCCCGACGCCGCATCTGGCCCTCGTACAGGGCCGCAACGTCGTGATCGTGCCCGATGCTGACGCTAAGACCAACATCCGTGTATTCGACGGCGCGACCGCGCTCGGCGAAGCGTGCGAAGCATACGGAGCTTCAAGTGTGAAGTTCGCCCGCCTCCCTGGCGCTGGCAAGGACGGACTCGACGACCTGCTCGTCCGACTCCCCAACGACGATGCCCGGCGCAGAATGCTGTTGTCTTTGGTCACCAAGGCGCATGGCAGGCCCGCAGACCTCGACAAGCGCGAGCAGAAGGTGATGCGCAAGGCGCTCGACGAGAGACTTGCGGCAGAGCGTTCCGCGGCCCCTGTGACGGCACCGGAGGGCCGCACGCCCGTCGATGTCGGAGGGGACCAGCGGCAGGCTTCGATCGATCTGCTCGACGCGCTCGTTGAGCGCTCCGGCGGCGTGCTGGTGTTCCAGCGCGGCGACGAGCTCGTGCGCGTTCGGCGTGCGAAGGATGGCAAGGGTGCGGACGGCCCGCTGCGCGTGACCAGGCTCAGCCGGAGCGAACTGCGCCGCGAACTCCTGGATGTGGCATATCCGTACACTGTGCGCGCGAAAGGGCAGGCACCGGCCGTGATACCCGATAGCCTCATCGACATCGTCGCAGATCATTACGACAGGTTCCCGTGGCTGACCGCCATCACCCGCTCCCCACTCGTACTCGCCGACGGTACCGTCCTCACGAAGTCCGGGTACCACGCCGCAAGCGGCGTCTACCTCGATCTGACGCCCGACGTGCATGGCATCGAAGTGCCGGACCACCCGTCCGATGCCGACATCGTGACGGCTGTCTCGTTGATCCGCGACGACCTCTTCGCCATGGACGGGGCGGGCGGCTACGACGCATGGGCCTTCAAGTCCGAGGCAGACCAGACCAGCGCGATCGCCGGCCAAATTACCCCGGTCATCCGCGCCGTCGTCAGGAAGGTGCCGATGCTCTTGTTCGACGGTCTCCACCGTGGTGTGGGCAAGAACGGATGCCTCGATGTGATCCATCGGGTCGCCTTCGGAGCGCCGGCACCGATCCAGACGACTCCGAAGTCCGACGAGGAGATGGACAAGCGGATCACCGCCAAGCTCCTGGCGAGTGCCGACACGGTATGCCTCGACGAGGTGCAGGACGATGAGGGCTCACGCCTCGTCTCTAACGCGCTCGGCGCCGCGCTGACCTCGGAGATCTACGAGAGCCGCAAGCTCGGATCCTCAGAGATGCTGAGCCTGCCCCAGACGGCCAGCTGGTACGGCCTTGGTAATAACATCGAGGTTCCCGGAGACATGGTCCGCCGCGTCTACACGTGCCGGATGGCCTCCGACCGTGACGACCTCGAGACGCGCGATAATTTTCGTCACGACCTCGACACCTGGGTGCCCGAGCACCGCGCTGAACTGCTGCGCGCGGTGCTGGTGCTCGTACGGGCCTGGTACGCCCGGGGATGCCCCGCTGCCCCGCGGGCATTCGGATTCAAGTCCTTCACCGAGTGGCAGCATGTCGTCGGCGGCATCCTCCACCTTGCCGGCATCCGCGGATTCCTCTCAACGGTGCTCGAGGTTCGCGAGAGCGCGGACAGCGAGTTCGTCGACAATTCCGAGCACTGGGCCTGGGTTGAGTCGCTTTTCCCGGCTGGAAGCCGATTCGGAGCTTCTCAGGTCCTCGCACAGGCGAAGGCAGATCCGGACGCTCCGCCGCCCTACGGCAAGTCCTGGGAGGAGCTCGACGCCCGCAAGCTCTCGATGTACTACGGCCAGCACCCCCGATGGTATGACGGCCTTCGCCTGCGCGAGGACGGGAAATTGCATGGCAAGGGCAAGGCCTATGTCGTGGACCGGCTCCCCGCAGGTGTCGCAGCGCTGCCGGGTGCTCAACCGAACGCCGCTCGGACGTCCGCCACTCCGCGTCAGGCCGCGGGTGCCGCTCCTGGCGAGCTCATCGACTTCACCGGACGTGCTGGCTTTAAGCAGCAGGCTGCTCGGGCGATGCCGCCGATGAACGGCAAGACCATCGTAGAGCTCGATGGTGATGCCTCGTGAGCATCCTGTACCTGGACCTCGAAACCGCGGACGCGGATCGCATCTGGGACTACGGCCCCGGCTTTGTCCGCCTCGCGGGCTTCGCCGTCGGCGGTTCTGCGGTAGTCACGACCACCGACCTCGGCGCCTTGGTTGAGATGATAAGGCAGGCTGACCTCGTGGTCGGGCACAACCTGCTTGCCTTCGACCTGCCGGCACTCGAGCGATATCACGGCCTCGACCTAGCTGCTCTCGTACACGAGCACCGGGTGATCGACACGCTGCTGGCAGCACGGCAGAACGATCCCCCGCTGTCTGGTAAGGCCGACGCCCGGCGGTACAACCTTGATGCCTTGTGCCGGCGCGTCCTCGGCGAGGGCAAGGTCTCCGACGACTCCGCCTCGATGCTGCAGGTGCTCGCGCGTCACTTCGGCGGCTACGACCGGATTCCCGTCGACCACCCCGACTACGTGCGGTACCTCGTCCAGGACGTCGAGCTCGTGCGCGAGCTGTCCAAGCACCTTGTCGTCGACGACTACATCTGGCGGGAGCATCAGGTGATGTGGCGGCTCGGGCACATCTCCAAACACGGCTGGCGGGTTGACGTCGAGCGCGTCAAGGAGGTGCTCGCGGCCCAGGCGGCGCGTGTGCAACTGCACAAGGAGCACCTCCACGGGGCATACGGATTACCTCTCGAGGGAGCAAAGCCGCAAGCCACGAATGTCGGCAAGGCAGCACTCGAGCGGGCCTTCTCCGACCTCGGCGTCAAGCCGCCGCAAACCGCGAAGGGGAACCTCGCGACCGGTAAAGATGCGTTGGAGGCTCTCGAAGCGCAGCATCCGGACAACACCGGGCTACTCGAGCTGTGCAGCACGCTGCGCGCCTTCAATGGGGAACGTTCGTCTGCGCAGACGATCTTCGACCACACGGGACCTGACGGGCGCGTGCACCCGAGCGTCACCGCACCTCAGGCGTTCGGTCGATTCTCGGTCACGAAGCCCGGCCTCACGGTCCAGGGCAAGCGGGACCGCCGCAACCTGCTTGAGCGGGCACTGCTCCTTCCCGACGAGGGGCACGTCCTCATCACCGTCGACCTGTCCCAAGTCGACGCCCGCGCGATCGCAATGCATGCCCAGGACCCGGGCTATATAGCTGCAGTCGCACCGGGTACTGACCTTCACGACGAGATGGCTGCAGCGGTCTTCGGCGAGCATGGCTGGAACCGCACTGCGGGCCACCGCCACCCCCGGCGTGGCGACGCGAAGGCGATTACACATGCGACGTCGTATGGGATGGGCGCGAGCGGGCTGGCCGCGTACGCGGGGATCTCAGTCGACGAGGCTCAGCGGCAGCTCGCCACGCTCGACGCCCGGTTCCCCCGCCTCGCCGCGTTCAAGTCAGCGATCCGGGACCAGGCCCGCGGCCAGATCCTCGTAAATGCTTTCGGCCGTCGGATGCGTGTGCAGCCCGGCCGGGAATACACGCAAGCGCCGGCCGCGATGGGCCAGGGCACGGCCCGCGACCTCATGACCGAGGGCGTGCTGCGGCTCCCTGAGTGGCTGCTGCCGTGCCTGCGCGCGATCGTCCATGACGAGCTGGTCCTGTCGGTTCCCGAGAACCGGGCGGACGAGGCCGAAGAAGCAGTACTCAACGCTCTGCAGTTCTCCCACCAGATCGCGCTGGGTGCGACGCCCGTCCCCGTATTCGCTGAGAAGGGCGCCCGTGGGCGCGACTGGGCTGACTGCTACCGCGTGGAAAAGCCCGCCTGGCCGGAGGTCGCCCGTGACCACCGCGAGCTGAAGGCCTGTGACGACGACCGCTGCACGTGGCACAAGGCCGACGTCACCAACACCGATACCGAAACTAAGGAGATTGCCGGATGACGATCAAAAACCGAACCGCGGAAGAGCAGGAACGGTTTAGCAGCCACATGCGCCGCAACGACGTGCTGGAGTCGATACTTCTCGAATCCCTCCATGCCGAACCAGCGAGTCAAGAGGAAGTGAAGTGGTTCCTCGCAACTGCCCCGCCCGAGGTTTTCGTGCTGTTGGACGGCCTTCTGCCACTGCCCTTGCCGACGGGCCTCCGTGACGAGTCCTTACACGAGAACCGAACCGTCCAAGGCTTCGTCGGCGCTGCGATGGCGCGCAGGAAGCGTATGGTTTGTTGCTTAGAGCAGGACCGGCCCTAAGCAACAAACCATGCGGGCACTCGGGCAATCTGGAGTCAGAACTCGTCTGCAGGGATGTAGGTGCGGAGCAGCTTACTGAGCGCGTCGAAGGCTGCCCACACCTCTGAGAAGTCCTTTGAAACGGCGTGAGTGGACGTACGGAGCTGCTCACGGGCATTCTTCAGTTCGGCGGTCCGGGCTCCCGTTGTGAGCCTGTAAACAGTACCTGACACGGCTTTCCAATCTTCGCGGGCCTTGTCCATTTTGACTAGGCAACCTTCGAGAGCCTGCACCGTCCACTGAGCTTCTGTCTGTAGGTGCTTGGGCTCCAGCGAGAACAAAGCTTCATTGTGAAGGTGGCTCATGCGAAAACCGCCAGCGGGGTGATGGCGTGGCGGCTGGGCTTGGCGGCGGACGCCATGCACTTGATTGGCAAGGTTTCCCGCTTGCGTCCGAAGATCTCTGTCTGAGCGATGCAGTGGATCTCCAGGTTAGGGAGTCCCGCTGTGTCGAGCTGCTGACGATCGTTGGGGCGTCGCTTACCGTCGCCGGTTGTTTCCCATGCTGCTACGGGGTGCCGGTCAGCGGACCTGGTCAGTTCGAACAGTGAATTTTGGCTAAGCCAGAGAGTGGGGATGGTAGCCACTATGTGACTCCTTTCAAACGCTGTTGCCCAAAGGGCAGAAGCCACGGCGTGGCTTCTGCCCTTGAACATGCGTAGATCCAGCGCTCTTTTCGGCACCAATCGCAAAGTATGATGAACGTCACTAATTGCCGACGAGGCGTGAACTCATCGAGAACAGAGAACAGCCCGCGAAACACGCGCCAAGTCAACGAACCGTCGTTCTGTTAGCCCACTCTCCGAGCACGATCCGCTTTGAACGAACGTCACTCGCTTCCGAAACCCAGGGTTCGCCTGCGGAGTAAATCGCCCGTAATGCTTTCACCGCGACGTCTACTGCCTGTTCGGTGGCTTTCTGGCGATCTCTGTCCTTCACCTTCTGTCCATGAACGAGTTGACTCCGCACCGAGTATGTATTCCCAAGGGACGTCATCATCTTCGATCTAAGTTCAACGTTCTCTTCGAGAAGGATCGCGAGCGAAGAAGTTACTCGATTCACAGTCTCGAGCTTCGTTCCGACCAAGCTTTCCCAGCAGATCACAGCGTCGACCAAGCGATCGTCCGGGTCGTATCTCTCGTTGACGGCAGAGACCAGCCGACGAGCCGCGATATCAAGGTTTGGATTGTGGTTCGCGTCAAGGAGATTCGCCCAGTGCACGATCCCTTCAATGTCAGGCTCTCGGATCTCAATAGTCTCCTTGGGTATGCCGAACGGGCTGCCGCTCGAACCCCATCCCCCAAGGAACGGCACGATGCGGGTGGAGAATGTCAGGCTCGGAGCACGCACACGGCCGTCTTCGGAAGCCAATGCAAATGCCAACGGCACCAGGTGCCGAACCTCATGTTCATGGGCGTGAAACTCATCCTGCAGCATTAGCTCGCTTCGATCGCCATCACCCATCAATGGGGTCGTTTTGAGTTCTCCCACCAATACTGCGGTTGTTGGGTTGATTCGACCTCGTCTGGCCTCTTGGGCGACTCCCACCGGAACCCCACGAATGACACCCCATGGCGTGGCAATCTGCAAACCGTCTGGAACTGTAAGTCCGGCCAGGCCGTGAACTAGCTGAATCGTCACTGGTTCGCCGCGAATTGCGCGTTTCATCTCGGCAAGGCCTTCTAAGACCAATGAGCAAAACTCATCTTCAGTGGAGGGCGCCTCAATGTTCGCTCGGCGAAGTGCCGGAATAATGAGGGAAGAAGGCAAAGTCTCGCGTTGAACAATAGAGCCACCCCCTGGATACCGAAAAAAGGTTCCTAATTCAGTACCTGCCGACCACATCCGTTCAACGTCGCTATCGGCGTTCAACGCGTCGACAGCAGTCTGATACTGAGGCGAGTTCAGAACTACCGAAGTTACTCCTGAACTGACCTTGAGCAGTGGCTCATCCTCTGGGTCGTTCAGGTCCCAATAGGTAAGTGGCGGGTTTTGCATTGTCACGTAGGCCATCCGTGCCAACTCGCGAAGCGCAAGCTCAGACGCCCGACTACCTATTGACGCTTCAGTATCCATATTCAGCTCCCACAAGATCTTTGGCACAACGCTCTCAATCGTGTTGTCAACTGCACCCTAGCTTGTTGTCTACTCGGAAGCGTCTGCGCCCTGAGTTCCGTAGCCTGGCGGGGCCAGCGCCTGCTAGATACGGCGATCGAAACCGCAGTCTGCGAGGGTTGGAACGAATCAACCTGGACTGGGCGCGCACCAGCCGGCAGCCCATCGTCTCTGCGAGTTCGCGGACCTTGAGATCGAGGAATGGACTAGCACACGCTTGCGCCCAGATAGTTCGCGACTGGGGATCGCTTTGCGGCGCACGAGCACTGTCTCGTCGGAGCGCGGCCGTCAGTCAGCTTCCTGTGGGCGGTTGATCATCCAGGGGCTGTGACGCTCGCCTGGAGAGTACCCTAAATCGGACGGCCGGAAACGGCTGGCGGGAACACGCTGAATGTTCCCACCGATCGATTGCGCGAGCCGCTCATTCAACCTTTGGGCAGCGACGTTCTCGTCGAGGGTAGCCATCGCGATGTTGCGTTGCGGCTGCCACTCGGCGGCAGCGCTAAGTAGCGCGATCCCTACCCCTCGTCGCCGCACGAAGGGAACTACTGTAACCAGCTGAATGAACAGCGGATCCGAATTGGTTCGACCCGCGAGCACACAACAGAAGCCGACTGGACGATCAGCGATTTCTGCCAGCAAAACGAACTGCTGCCCGATCCTCGATACGTTGTCTTCGACAGAGTGAATGTTGGTTGACTCGCAGCTTGCCTGCATCCATCGCATCCAGCGACCGTCCCGCTCCGTCCGTTCCGCCTCGCGGATCAAAACCTTTGAAGGTGGCAATGCCTCGATCCCTTGATTCCACGTGGCGAACCCTGGTTCGTGGTACGGGGAGTAAGAATTGAACATACCCGAACACTAACAACGACGAATGGCCGCTCCGGGACCTGTCACTTCGCGCCACGCACGGCTCTGCGCAGGTAGCGTGTCTCGTGCAGCATCCGATCATTAAGGTGACCAAGCGCGTTCAAAGGAAAACATGGCGAAGAAAAAGAAGACGAAGCAAAGTTTGGCTTCCTTGAAGGCGTCAGCTTCGGAAAAACTCGATCGCTATACTTCCCGGACCCACGCGTATGCCTTCAATACTTACGATCAGCAGGGCAACGTAGACGCCCCGCTTTCCCCTTCAGATGTGCTGATGGCGAACCTTTTGAGTCTGAGACTCAGCGCTCTCGATGTAATCCCTTTGTTTACGGATGGCGACGGGCCTGCGCAACACCTAAGGAAAGCCATGGATCAAGCTCTGTTTGATCTGCGCGGTGCAGACCACTTTGAGTCGTTTGAGGACTTAACCGGGCTCGAGAAGGCAGTGGAAAGCTTAGCTACAGCAAACAGAGCCGCTCTAGAAGTCAAGGGGTGGACCGCCGTGACCGTGTCCAAAGTTCTTCATCGTCGCCGCCCGCACATTGTTCCCCTCATTGATTCGCGGGTTTACAGCTTTTACGGCACAAAGTATCCAAGCGAGGTCCGGGCGGCCCTCTGGGAGGACCTCCAAGCGAACGCCGACTGGCTGACCGATCTCGCCGCGACCAAGCAGACACCGGACGGGCGAAAGCTCTCACTTCTGCGCCTTGCCGACATCCTCATCTGGACCCCAGAACGGGAGAAAGAATTGGACGTATCACGGGCTTGATCGAGGGAGCTCAGACCATGGGCCTACCTCAAGGGCGGAAGCTCCATCTGGGCCAGCCTCTTCACGGCTTCGGGAGTCAGCCGTCCCCGTTCCTTGTCCAAGGCAACCCTCAACTGCGCGGCGAGAATGTTGCGGCGCACATGCAGGGCCATTTCTCTCCGTGACGCCGGATCTCTCCGCAGCTTCCCGCCCGGCGTTCTCAACGTGACGAAGGGTGACCGCAGCTGCGGGGGCGTTAGCTGCGCAAGTCGGACTACCGCTTCCGGCGTCTGTCGTCCCCGGACCTCGTCCAAGGCAACTCGGAGTTGGGCCGCAAGGATATCGCCGTGTATCCGTCGAATGGCTTCCTCCCTGGACGCTCTGGCTTCCAGGTCCGCATCAGACATTGCCTCACCCCTCTCCGCCGGTTGCGTCCATGATTGCAGAGAGTCCCATAGCCGCCAAGGGATTCGTGTCACCGGGGACGCCTCCGCCGCGGGGAAGCGAATCTGGATGGAAGCCCGCGGGCGGCGAGGAGGGCGGCACGAGGCTACAAACAAGACTCTCAGCACAGGGTTTCGCAGGGTCAAGACCACCGATATGCCGAGTTATAGGAAGTTATAGGAAGTTATAGGCGGTTATAGGGATTTTCCTATAGCCGCCTGAAACTCGGCATCTGGGCCGTCCGTGGGCGCATCTGCCTGATCGGACGGTAGTGGCATGAACACTGCCCAGGGCACCTTCGCCCCGGTGTTCTACACGACGGATGCATCAGGGAAGGGTTGCTGGAGTCGGTGATTCGGGGCAGCTGGGGTTCAAGCGGCTTTGACGAGGGGTAGTTCGTCCCAGTGGGTGGTGTATCGGGGTGAGAGCATGTCTCGTTTCATGGTCCAGTCCGGGCCGCCCTTGATGCCGGCGTGCCCGAGCCCGATGGAGCCTCTGCCGTATTTGCCGGCCACTTGTTCCAACAGCGGGCCGATTCCGCGTTCCTCGTGGACGTTTTCAAACAACTCCAACGGTTTTTGGTTCCCGCTAGGGCGCAGGTCGGTGACCATGATTCCGGCACGGACGTATTTCACGCCGTCGTTGATCCTGGGAATGAGGGCGTGGGCCGCTTTCGTGAGGATCACCGGGTCGGCGGTGGGCATCGGCAGCGCCACGCACACGGACGGATAGGACGTATCGCCGGGGCTGTAGTAGGACGTGCCGGCGAAGGCGGTCAGCACTTTGGCCTGCAGTTCGTGTTTGGCCAGCCGGGCGCTGGCCTGTTGCGCGTACACGCTCATGACCTGGCGAATGTCGGCCGCCGTCGTGATCGGCTTGGAGAAGGACCGGGAGAAGATCAGCTGGTCCCGTCCTATCCGTTCTTCCTCCATCGGGATGCAGGGCGTTCCCTGCAGCTCGAGGACAGTGCGCATCATCACCACCGAGAACTTGTCCCGGATCGCCACCGGATTCGCCTTGGACAGGTCAAGAATCGAGTAGATCCCCATCCCCGCCAGGCGTTTCGTGAGCCTGGTGGCCACGCCCCAGATCTCGCTCACGGACAGGCGGGACATGAGCGCTTCACGCTCGGCCACCGACACGGACTCCCACCGGCACACCCCCTCGAAGACCGGGTTGTGTTTGGCCCACTTGTTGCTGAGCTTTGCCAGGGTTTTCGTGGGGGCAATGCCCACGCAGACGGGCACCCCGACGTGCGTCCGGCAGGCGTCCTTCATGGCCCGCCCCAGGGCCAGCAGATCCTCCCCGGGGCCTTTGACGCCCAGGAAGCACTCATCGATGCTGTAGATTCTCACCTCCTCTCCTGCGTGTTGCCGATTGAGGTCCGTGGTGCTCGTCTAGGTTCTGGATATGGACGCGGTGGAAGCGAAGATCTGGTATCTCCATTTCGCGCAGGCAATGCCCCGGGACGATAGTGACCCCCTGCTTGCCCGCGCCATTGACGCGTTGTCTGGTATGGCCGGAAACACGGAGCGGGTGGGTCGGCCGTTCCTGCTCGATGGGCGCGGTGCCCCGCACCCATCGTTCAACGCATTTTTCGCGAGTCGGAGGATGCGCAATCGTGCTGCGTCCACGAATCGCAAGTATGCGTTCGCGTTGCGTGTCTGGTTGAACTTCCTGGAGCTGTGCGGCGTCTCCTGGGACGACGCCACGGACGACGACCTTTTCGACTACAAGTTTTGGCGCCGGACGGATGAAGCCAATCCCAGGCGCGTCGCAGGGTCGACGTGGCGTGATGATCTGTCGGCGATTTCCGCATTCAATGATTGGACCGAGCGGCTGCAGGGAGCCCCCACGCCTGGTGGCACACGAACTTGGGGCCCTCGTCTGGACTTTGCAGGTAGTCGCGGCCGGGCGGGGGCGTCACGGGTCAGGTCTGCCGATGTGAAGTGGTTCTCTCCGGGCGCGTACAGGCGCTGGCGCGACGTGGGTATTCTCGGGATCGCCCCCGACGGGAGGGAGCGGACGCGATGGAGGCCGCGGTCCCAGACACGCGACGCTGCCTTCGTCGACGGTCTCTACGGCACCGGGCTGCGCATCCAGGAGTGGTCGAGCGTTCTCGTCAACGAACTGAGACAGCCCGACGGGGACCATAACTACGTCACTCTCCAGCTCGCGGATGCATGCGCGAAAGGCGGGCGCGGTCATCCTTATTGGGCCAAGCGTGATGTCCTCAACAGCGTCAGCAACTACATCGAGACCGATCGCGCCGCCTCGATCCGCCAGGCACAGTCCCTGGGAACGTATGAGCAGCTGCCCGGTCTTCGCATCATCCGCGAGATCCGGGACGACTCGCTGTTGACTCTGGCACTGCCAGAACGCCCGTCAACGACGCTGAAGCTGAATGATCTGTCACCCGAGCAACGAGCGACCCTCTTCACCAGGACGAATGAGGGACTCGTTCCGCTGGCCCTGTGGCTGAATGAGGACGGCCTCCCTCGTCGGAAACGGAGTTGGTACACGGCCTTCGAGCGGGCGAACAAGCGGGTGGAGAAGGCCGGTATCGACCGGCTGAAGTGCCACCCCCATGTGCTTCGCCACAGCTTCGCGCTGCGCTGGTACGCCGTCGGCCGGCTTGTCTGGGAACGACGAGCACCCGGCCTTAGCCCCGGGCAGGCCCTCGACTTCCGGGAACAGTTCGGCGACACCTGGTCTCTGGTGCAGACAATGCTCGGCCACTCAAACGTGAATACGACAAAGGACACTTACTTGGAACCGTTCCGTGGCCTTGATGTGAAGCTGCTGCTCGAACATGGAGTGAATGAACTGCAGGCGGAGACTTTGTTGGACGTGCTCCGTTCCAATCCCCGGGTTCGCGTTGAAGACGACATGCAGTTCGGGGGAGAGCGATGAGAGGGGCTGCCCTTCCTCAGCCCGGTTACACGTCTCCGGTCAACCATTTTTCGTCGCCCGGGCACAACATCGTCCGCGTCTATCCCGAGGCTGAACCCGGGTTCAAGGACTTCCCGTTCCATTCCTTGAATGTGGCCCCTGAGCTACAGGCCGCCTTCGCGGAAGGCTTCGCCCGGGCAACCGGGCCTTCCGGGACTCGTCGAACGATCGCCTCGGCCCAGAATCTGTTCTCGGGAATCAGGATCTTCGTGAAGTCGGTTGCGTCCGGGCCCAGGTCGCCCGGCCGCCTCGCAGATCTTCGCCCATCGCACCTCGCGGAGCTGCGCATGCGGCACACGCGGGCAGGAAACAGTGCGCTCATCGCGCTTCGTGTCGCCCTGCGTGGGAACCCGGACCTGCCGGTGCCTTTCAGAAACGCGCTGTTCACCCCTCTGACCAAGCCGGCACCATCGACCACGGCCGCGTCATACACACCGACGGAATTCCGGGCAATACACCGGGCGGCACGGTCCGATGTCCGCACAATGGTGACACGGATCCGGGCGGGAGAAGAAGAGCTCAAGGCATGGCGTGCCGAACAAGAACAACGCTCCACAGACTCGACCCCGCAACGGCTGAAACAAAGCCGGGGAAGCGTGCTGAACCACATCGCCCTGGTAGGCGACATTCCCAGAAACTCCTCCGGTAGACCCCGCGGAAAAGGCCTCGCTAAGGACGCGTGGAGCTTGTTCTATTCGCTCTTCCCGACCTCATCCGACATGGCCGCGATGGTCATCCTGTTCCAGTGCCTGACCGGGGAGAACCTGACCACCATTTGCAACCTGACAGCCCGGTACAGCCGCGCCGATGCCTCCCTCGACGGAGAGACCCAGGTGCTGATCACCCGGGGCTCCAAAGCCCGACGTGGACCCAACAAGGCGGAAATGGACCTGACATTCACCGCAATTCCTGAATGGATACAGGCATCCGAGCGCAAGGGCGAGAACGATGACTATGCATCCGCTTTCGGTCTCTACATCATCGCCGAGAAGTTGTGCCGACGCGCCCGCGAGTTCGCATCCAGCAAAGCTTTGCTGGTCGGCCATTCACCCCACCGGCTTGAGACGTCTGTCAACGGCACAGGCTTTCGTCCCGTCCCCCACAACTGCACGAGGCGATGGGAAGGGTGGACTGTCAGCGACGGAAATCCGCAGCTCGTGGACAGCAGGCGGCTCAGGCGAACCTTCCTGGAACTTCATCAACGCCCCGTGGCACAGACCACGGACACCTTGGCAAACACCTACCTGCTCCGCGATGCGGGCTCGCTCGCCGCCAACCAGGAGGTCGTACAGCACGTCCTGGAAGGCGAAGTCGAACGGATCCAGACAGCGACCGCAGCGGCCGTGTTGACCGAGCACGACATTGCCCAGGCAGCCGCCGACCACGAAGGCGTCGCCAAGCGTTTCGGAATCACGGGCGAGAAACTCCAATCCATCCTGGAAGGGCGGCTCGATACCGTGGCGACCGCCTGCGTCGACAACGAGCACGGACCCGTCACCGAGCCCGGGCAGCCATGCACGGCGTCTTTTCTGCTCTGTCTGGGCTGCCCCAACGCACGCTCCGAGCCACGGCACATCCCCGTCCAGGCCCTCATGCGCCAGCAAATCGAACGGCGCCGCGAGGAACTCACCCCCGACGGCTGGAAGCAGTTCTACGGCACCGCTGCCGAACAACTCGATGACCTACTCAAACAACAGCGGGCCGACGTCGCAGCGGCCGCATCCCAAGCGACGGATGAGGACTCCACCCTCATCGAGGCGCTCCTCGACGGAAGGCTCGATCTCCGATGACCCAACAGGCAGCAGCATCCAGTGATCACCTCATCGGGGACAACCCGCTGGCACTGACAAACCGCCCGGTCCGGCCCGACGCCGATGCCTCCCGGCTGTCCCGGTTTGATGACGACCGATGGGACCTGACCCCGGGCATTTTCGAGGACCACAGCACCAAAACCAGCCTGAACTTCGAGGTCTTTCCGGTCAGGTGGCGGATGGAAGTCAAGGAATACTTCTGGCTTCTCATCAACGACGAGACAATCCGTCCCCTTCCGGCCGCGCAGCTGGACAAACGCCTGTCACTGCGGACAATCAGCTTCGCGAGCACCCCGCTGTCAAGGGTCCTGGCCTGGGCCGAAGAACACGGCATAACCTCCCTGAACGAGCTTTCCCCGGCCAGACTCGATCTCATGCTGGCCGACATCGCAGACTTGGACCTCAGCAAGGGCGCCAAGGGAATGATGATCAGCGAGACCCGCCGGTTGTGGGCTTATCGCGAGGTCGTCCCGGAGATACTTCGCATGCCCGAACCCCAGCCCTGGCTCGGGGAGCTCACACGGGATTTGTTCGCCGAAGCCCCCCAGCGTCCCGGGAACCGCACACCCCGGATCGGCGACGAAACCCTCGTACCGCTCATCAGCTGGGCCATGAGATTCATCGATGACCTCTCGGCAGACATCACCACGTCATTTCATGAATACTGCCTCCTGCTCCAGCAAGAGGACCGGTTCCGCCCACCAGGCGTAGGAAGAAGCACCCCGGGCGGGAGGCGCCAGGAAAGACTCAAACGCGTCCTTGACCAGTTCCGCCGCGACGGGACAAAGCTCCCCGGACGCACTCTCCCGGACGGCAGCCGCGGAATCCGGTGGCAGCACCTCGGACGCCTCACCCACACGCTGGGGGGTTTGCACGCCCGGTGCGACCAAGACTTGATCCGCCAATCCGGCCTGGAAATAGATGACGACACCTACCTCTCAACACCCTGCAAGGGAACCATCAACGGCCAACTCTGGCGATCAAAACCCATCGCCTTCGACCACGCCGCCAACCTCGCCCAACACCTCGTCACCGCGTGCTTCATCCTTATTGCCTACCTCTCCGGCATGCGCCCAGGCGAAGTCCTCAGCCTTAAGCGCGACTGCGTCGCCCACGACAAATCCACCGGACGCTGGACAGTAACCGGCCTCCGCTGGAAAGGCGCCACAGACAACGACGGCGCCAAAGCGGTCGAAGGCGAGCAACGGGATCTTCCCTGGGTGGTCCACCCCATAGTCGCCCGGGCGGTCGACGTCCTGACCCGGCTGCACCCCGGAACTCTCCTCTTCCCGGTAAGCATCCGGCCAAAGCCCCTGCGCGGCCCGGCCGCCCCGACCAACCTGAGACCGGGCACAGCCATGACGACATCCCAGGTCGGAACCGACATCGTCGAGTTCATCGACTGGGCCAACACATACTGCACCGAAAACGGCAGGCCCGACCACATCCCCTCCGACAAACAAGGCCGGGTCAGCCCGCGCCGCTTCCGCAGAACGCTCGCCTGGCACATCGTGCGTCAACCACGCGGACTTGTCGCCGCGGCCATCCAGTACGGGCACGTTTCCACCCATATCACCCAGGGCTACGCAGGAACCTACGCCTCAGGGTTCCTGGACGACCTCGCGCTCGAACAATGGCTGGAACGCATCGAAAACGTCGACGAACTCGAAACCTACCTCGACTCCGGCGGCCATGTCAGTGGACCATCGGCGACCGAACTTGAATCCAAGACCCGCCATGCCCAGGCGAAATTCAGTGGCCGGACCATGCCCACGGTCCGGCAGGCGCACAAGCTCCTCCAAGACCCCACTCTCCAGGTCTTCAAAAGCCGGGGCATGCACTGCGTCTTCAACAAAGCCACCGCGCTATGCACCAAGGAATCCGAGAACGGTCCTTCCCTAGGGGAATGCCGCAGCGCCTGCTCCAACATCGCCCGGACAGATCAGGACATTGCCGAATTACGGGTCGAGATCAACGCCCTGCCCGAGGACCCGCTCGCGCCCGCAATCAGAAACCACCGAATCGCGCTCGTCAAAGAAACCATGGCCAGAGCCATCAAACACCACGAGGAGGCTCGGTAATGACCACAACTGAAGCCGAATCCATCCGCAGCGCCCTCCAACAGGCCAAGGACGACCTCCTGGAAGGCCGCGTCCCTGGCCCGCTGACCAGCACCCGGCTCGTTGAACTCGCCGGAGTCAAACGGCACCGCCTCACCCACGACAACCCCGACATAAACGAGGAGTTCCAGCGCCGCGCACGCGCACTGAACCGCACCAAACCCGAGGTCGACCGGCTCCGCGCCAACCTCGACGCCGAACAGCAACGAAACAAGCGGCTCGTCACCGAACGGGACACGCTCGACCAGCGCCTCAAGGCCTACGCCACCGCCATGCTCGGTCTGCTTGAGGAACGCGACAAACTCCTTGAAGCCCTCAGCACCAGCAACAATGTCACAGCGCTCCCGAACCGCCAATTGGCGCTGCCCGCGGTCAAGGCAACGGATCCCTAATCCCTCGGACCGCCCGCCTTGTCTGTTAGCGCCTAAACATGCAAACAGTGGCTGCCATGACTTGAAGTCGCGCTGGTCATTTGGTGCTTCGTCAGGATCACTCGTCGAAGCGGGCAGCGGGACCACCGCGGACGGGAAAGGCTTTGTCATAGGCGCTGCAGAAAATCGTCCCGGTCAAGAGTCGTGGGAATTTTCACTTTCTGCTGGCGCTGCTTTCATCCTTTCGAAACTGCCTCTCGAAAGAGGATCTCCCTATTCCAGCCCAGGTACGGTACTGTTCGCATCACTTCATGCCGCCGAGCGGCGGTCCGACGGACTGGGGGAACAGTTGAAGAAGACCTCTATCGCACCTGCCACTTTGCTTATGGGCTTGCTGCTCAGTGGATGTACGTCGCCGCAGGCTGTGCAGCAGCCTCCTGCGGCGCTGCTGTCTACGGGGGCGGCATCCGTGCACCCGACCGCAGCAGGTGCCACATCTGCCGCCCCGGCCCCGTCGCCTTCAGCGAAACCCAAGAGCGGAGACGGACTACCCAATGGCCTTCCGCCCGGTAGTCCAACGGCTCCCGGCCCGGTTCCTTCGTTCTTGGTCGGTACTGGCTCCTCAACCAAGGCGAAAAAAGCGGGTCGCTGGCTGACGACGAAAAGCAACCCATATTTCGGCAAGATGAGCACCATCCAGGCTGAAGCCGCAGCGAAGAAGGACGCGGCTAAACAGCTCACCAACGCCGGCTTTGTCCACGTCCCCAACGATCAGCGCAACACTTACATCAACCACGACTATTACGTTGACTTCCGGGTCGCGGCTGACATGGTGTCGTACGAAGTCGGCCCGGTTTCGCTGCTCCCCGCAAGCCATCCGGCGAAGCCTTAGCCGCGGCTCAGGGCCTCGAACAATTTTGAACCCGTCCATGAGCGGGCCTGGATTCGATACCGCGCGGACTCCGGGCCACACTGGACATTCCTTCACGACCCGCAGGAACAGTCTGCGAAATGGGCCCGGAATCAAGCTCGCGTTTTGACAACTGTGGCGCGTATGCAGGCGAGTTGTATATGTCAGTGATGAGTCTCTTCCGACAACTGGTTGCTTCCACCGACTAGGGGACATTTGTCGCAGTCGGTCGATGTCAGGGCTGAAAACGAAGACATGCGGCCTGGCTCAACAACCGCAAACGATAATGATTTCCCGGGGCAATTGTATTTGCAAAATTTGGATATACCGGGAAACTCTCCGGGTTGCTCAAAGTCGGCCAATGACCATCCTCACCCTGAAGAGAAACATGAGGCCCCGAACAGGGTTGTGGCAAACGAAGGATTTGGCAACTTCCAATCTATGGACAAAAGGGTGCCATTCTGAAATGCTGCGATCCTCTAACTCATAAATATGGGGGCAGCGTGTCTGGTTTGGGGCTATTTCGCGTGCGCAATCTGGGAATGTTTGTCGTTTTGGCAACCCTCCTGCTCGGGCTGCCTGTCCCGCCGGCAACTGCCAGCCCTCCACCCACCCGGGCGTCAAACTCATCCGCACCGGCCGGGGTGCCCCCTCGAGCAGTGAGCCCCAACCTTCCGCCCACCCGGACCTTGAGCTCATCCGCGCTGGCCAGCGCCCCCGGCCGGGCACTAGACGTGAACCTTCCGCCAAACCGGACGTTGCCTGACGCCCTAAAGACCACCGATGACGCGGGTGATGGGGGCGTAGGCATGGCGGGATGGGGCGCCAACTTCTCCGGAGAATTGGGGAGGGGCGCCGCGGCTGTCACCGTCGACCGTCCGGCCCCTGCAGGCAGCGGCGACCTCGAAGGTGCCAGCATCTCCCTGGTCTCCTCCAACTCTGGCGGCGACACAAACTGCGCGGTGAAAACGGGGGAACTCTACTGCTGGGGGGACGGATGGAGCGGCCAGCTTGGAAACGGCACCCGTTTCCAAAGCTCTGTCACACCAGTGAAGGTCGACATGACCGGTGTGATGGCCGGCACCACGATCACAAAGGTGGTGACCGGCCCGGACAGTGTTTGCGCGATCGCCAGCGGCAAGGCCTTCTGCTGGGGCAACCAGTGGGTTACCGGAGGAGACGACTACAGCGCAGTCCCCGTGGCGATCGACACGACCGGCGTCCTCGCCGGCAAGACGGTGACCGACATTGCAATCTTGGACTATGGCGCCTGCGTCATAGCCGACGGAAAACCCTACTGTTGGGGACAAGAATTCTCAGGAGAGCTAGGAAACGGGCAAGACTACGTGTACGAACAATTTCCCGTCGCCGTTGATGTGTCGGGGGTCCTGGCCGGCAAGGACGTCACCAAACTTAGCGCAAGGCGCGGCACAGTGTGCGCCATCGCCGCTGGAGAAGCATACTGCTGGGGGGACAACAGCGCAGGACAACTCGGCAACGGCACTACCACGTCCTCGAACGTTCCCGTATCTGTAGGCGGGGCCCTGACCGGAATGACCGTCACCGGGGTAAGTGTCGGTGAGGGTGGGCCATGTGCCATCGCGAACGAACGAGCCTTCTGCTGGGGCTGGGGGCTCGACGGGACACTCGGGACGGGGGTGGGGTACTGGTACCCCAATCATCCATTTCCATTGCAAGAAACGCTTCCCGTGGCTGTTGATACGTCCGGTGTGCTTGCAGGAAAAGCAGTCACCCAAATATCAACTGGATTCGACTACAGCTGCGCCCTGGCGGAGGGCAAGCCGTACTGCTGGGGTACCAACAGGAACAGTAATCTCGGCGCCGCCGTCGCGCCGGACACCACGGCCTGGTCCCCTGTCGCGATCGACACCAGCGGCACAGTGCTCGACGGCAAGACCCTCACGGGCCTCATCATCAGCGGAGGCAGCACAATCGCCACCTACACGCCTCCACCGGTCGGGTCGCTGAGCCTGGAGGTGACGACAGGCCCCAAGATCACCCTCACGTCGACCGGAAACTACCACTCGGACACCGCCGGCCTCTACACCTATTTCTACGACACCTCCGCCCCCGGCGGACCAAAGAAAATTGCCTCCTGCACCTCGGCGGACACCTGTTCCTGGACCGGTGTGCCAAGCGAATACCAGAGCACCTACATCGCAGTCGTCGCAGACCCTTACACCGGTGACGGCATGGCACCGATGGTCAGGGCAACGTCATACACGGTGACCCCTCCGGCCTGGACGGTCAGCCTCGCGTCTTCGGGCAGCAGCCTCACCGCGACAACAAACTACAGCACGGAAAACAGTGACTTCAGTATCGGCATCTATGACCAGTCACAGGACGGGTCCCCGATCGTCGGATCATGCGCCACGGGAACGTCGTGCTCAATAACAACCGGCATCGTCGGGCACACCCACATAGCCGCCGCCGGAGGAGCCGGCAGCACTTTTCCTCCCACCCCCCTGCTGGCCTCGTCGAACATCGTCGGCACCGCGGGTCCCACCGCAGCATTTGAGTCAGCGGGCGGATCCAACCGCGCCGAGCTAGGTCAATGCTTCGCCTGCACACCCGATCCGGTGAACACCTCGAACGGGGAGTTCTTCGAAAACAACACGGACATCTCGATTCCAGGGCGGGGTCCGGGCCTGGAACTCAAACGCACTTACTCCGCCCAGCGCGCACCCTTCGACGGTCCGCTGGGCTATGGATGGTCGTTCAACTACGGCCTGTCCCTGAACATCAATGCGGGCGGGACGGTGGACGTGCACCAGGAAACCGGGTCGATGGTCACCTTCACCCCGGACACGAACGGGGACTTCCACGCGCCCTCCCAGGTCCTGGCAGCCCTAGTCCACAACACGGACGGGACCTGGACCTACACCCGCCGGGCAACGGAAATCTTCAAGTTCACCTCCGCCGGACAGCTAAGCCAGCTCAGCGACTTGAACGGCAACGCCACGACCCTGGCTCGAAACACCGCGGGGCAGGTCACCACCGCAACCGACGCTGCCGGCCGGACCCTTGCCTTCACGTACACCCCGGACGGCCACATCGACACGGTCACGGACCCTGCCGGCCGAGTCGTTTCCTACTCCTATGACAGCGCCGGCCGACTGACGAATGCCACCGGCACCGACTCGGCGACCACAGGATACGCCTACAACTCCCTCAACTTGATCACCACGATCACCGACCCAAGCGGAAACACCACCACGAACGCCTACGACACGGCGAGGAGGGTCACCAGCCAGACGGACCGGGCCGGCGGCATCACCACCTTCAGCTACGCCGCCGACGGAACAACGACCATCGTCTCGCCCGGCGGACGGACCACCGCCGAAACCTACACCAACGGCCAACTCCTCAAGGTAATCAACGGCGCCAGCACCACCCAGGCAGCAACCTGGACCTACACCTACGACCAGAACACCTTCGGAACAACCAGCGTGACCGACCCGTTAGGCCATGCGACCACCTCCACCTACGACACGGCCGGGAACAGACTCACCACGACCGACCCCGCGACCCACCAAAGCACCTGGACCTACAACACCCTGAACGAGGTCACCACCGCCACCGACCCGGCCGGGACCACCACCACCTACACCTACGACACCGCAGGCAACCCGCTGACGGTTTCCACGCCACTGACCGGCACTTCCCAGACCGCCACCACCACCTACGGGCACACCGACACGGCCCACCCCGGTGACACCACAACCATCACCGACCCGGCCGGCCACACGACCACCCTCACCCACACCACCGCCGGTGCGCTGGCGTCCAGCACCGACCCGCTCGGCAACACAACGTCCTGCACCTACGACGTCCTCGGACAACGCCTCACAACCGTGACTCCCCGCGGCAACACCACGACCTACACCTACGATGGTGCAGGTCGCCTGGCATCAGAGACGGATCCGCTGGGCCGCACAACCAGCTACTACTACGACGCCAACGGGAACCGGACGACCCAGATCGACGCCCTCGGGCAAACCACGACCACCGCCTACGACGCCCTGAACCGGGCCACCACCGTCACCAGCCCGGACTTTAGCGTCGCGACCACGGCGTATGATGCCGACGGCAACCGGACCAGCCAAACCGACCCGGCCGGCAACGCCAGCAACTACACCTACGACGCCCTGAACCGGCTGACCCAGAGCACCGACCCTCTGGGGCGTGCCACCTCCTATGCCTACGACGCCGCCGGATACCCCGTCACCGTGACCGACCCGGCAGGGCGCACCACCACGAACACCTATGACGCCGCCGGGAACCGCGCCGGCACCAGCTACTCAGGGGGCGCCACGCCGAACGCCACCTTCACCTACACCGCCGTTGGCCAGAGGGCCACGATGACCGACGGCACCGGAACCACCACCAACACCTACGACTCCCTCGGAAGGCTCACCGGCGTCACCAACGGCGCCGGACAGGCCACCGGATACACCTACGACCTCGCCGGGCACCTCACCGCACTGGCCTACCCGAACGGACAAACCGTCAACCGCGCCTATGACGGCGCGGGGCACCTGACCGGGATCACGGACTGGGCCGGGCACACCACCACTCTCACCCCGGACTCGGACGGCAACACGACCTCCATCGTCTACGGCAACGGCGTCACCGCCGCCGCAACCATCGACGCAGCAGGGCAGGTCGGTGCCATCACCGACACCGGCCCGGGAAGCACCGCCCTGGCATCCTTCACCTACACCCGCAACCCCGTCGGCGCCCTGGACTCGGCAACGATCACAGGGATCACCCAACCTGCCGAAAGCTACACTTACACCAGCCGTGACCAGCTCGCTGCGGTGAACACCGGCACTTACACCTACGACCCGGCCGGAAACACCACCACCCTCGCCACCGGGGCGACCCTCACCTACGACGCAGCCAACCAGCCCACCGGTTACACGACCTCCGGAACCACCACCGCGATCACCTACGACGCCCAGGGCAACCGGCTCACCGGCCCGGCACCCGCAGGCTCGGCTGCGTCCTACACCTGGGACCAGGCCAACCGGCTCACCGCCGCAAACGGCACCACCTACACCTACAACGCAGACGGCCTCCGCACCACCCGTACCCCCGCCACCGGAAGCGCACAGCACTACGCCTGGGACACCCGTGCAGGAGTACCGCTCATGCTCACCGACGGGACCACCAGCTACCTCTACGACGACACCGGCAACCCCATCGAACACATCGACGGAACCGGTAACACTTTCTATTACCAGCACGACCAATACGGCTCCACCAGGCTACTCACCGACCAGACCTCAGCCGTCGCCGCCAGCTACACCTACGACGCAAACGGCAACCTCACCACCAAAACCGGGACCGCCGACACCCCCTTGCGCTGGAACGGACAAGCCCAGGACACCGACACCGGCCTCTACTACCTCCGCGCCCGCTACTACGACCCCACAACCACCCAATTCCTCAGCGTCGATCCCCTCACTGCGGCGACCGGGGAACGTTACAATTTCGGTTCAGGGGATCCGGTAAACCGGAATGACCCCACCGGAATGATTTCCGTCGGATTTTGTTTGTCAGCCAGTGCCGGGCTCTTTGGAGGCGGATTCGGAGAAGTCTGCGTCGTAGCAGCCAGAAACGACGTTGATCACTCGCTCACCGTCGGTTTCACTGAAACAGGCGGAGCCGGGGTGCAAACCCCCTCCTTGGCACTCGGCGCCAATTTACAGGTGAGCTCAGCACGAACAGTGGATCAGCTGGGAGGCCCCTTCACATACGGCGGGCTATCAGTAGTACTAGGCGGCGGTTTTGGAGGCGGCGCATTCGGGGGAAAGAGCTGCGGAGCCCCCGGCGACCACGTCGTCGGTGGAGAACTGAACGTGAAGACCGGCCTCGAAGCCTTCCTCCCGACCCCACTCCCAGCAGAAATCCACGGCGGCAGGAGCAACACACTGACCCAATCATCCGCACCGATACCGTGGTCACCACTGATGCCAATTCCAGGAATCTTCTAAAATGCTCGCGCCACCCCGGAGTCCTGGAAACGGTGCCGCCTGGCCGCGTTGCCACTCCTATCCGGAGGGTTCGCGGGCTAACGTTTGCATCAAACCACGAACTGCTGATCTTTGACATCTTCCTCCACCTCTCCGCCAACCTCGTTTGATGCCCTTATTCGACATTGCTGCGGGAGATTCAGGCAGGATGAGCGGGACGAAGGATACTGGGACAGACCGACCGCAACCGGAAGAGGGGACGAATGACATATGAGTTCAGAGGCGGGTTTGAAATCCCCGGTCGGTTCAGGATCCAAGGACCGTACGTCATACTCACCATGAGCGCCTCACAGCTTGAGTTTCGACCCAGATCCCGTTGGTGGGCGCGCCACTTCGGACCTTGGAGGCTCGAACGCTCAGACGTCCGCGAAGTTTATCCGGGCCGTCCGCATCCCTTCTATTCCTGGGGACGGGTGAACTTCCTCGCCAAGGAGAACATGCCGTGGACATTTCTGGCCGAATGGCCGGAGGGTGTCCTTGGAGCCGCGGAAGAGCTCGGCTACCCGGTCCGGCATCAGAAGTAGAGACTCCTGTCATAAGCATGAATTACATCACCCTTCTTCCAGGGTTGCCGAAGCCGTTGAGACTCACGGGGATGTCCTTCATTGCGCTGTTCGCTGTCGATTATTTATCTATCAGTCCTTCCTTCAGGTCCGAAGACCCTGGTCGAGACCTATAGTCCATGGGCCTACGCCGCACTCTGCGTTGTGGCACTCGCCCTCGGCTTGGTCCTCGCCGTGGACTACCACGGATCGGTGGCGCCGGGGCGTCCTATAGTCTCCAGGGCTGGGTCCGGCGGGGAAGAGATTGATATGGCCGCCGCGCGCAACAACAGATTTCAGGGTACAGAAAGTAGACCTCCTGCCAGGCCGAATACCGGGCCAGCAGCTCCATGACCCGGGCGCTGATCGATCCGTAGAGCTCGTAGTTGCTGGATCTCGCCACGAGCCCCCATTCCTTGGCCCGCGGAGCGAGCTTGAACCACGGCTCACCCAGCACAATCCCGAGCTTCTTGGCCTCATCCGAGCGCGTCACCGCGCACCCGTCGTTGTTCGACAGGACGATGAGCGGTTTGCCTTCGAGGGAAGGATCGAAGATCCGCTCAGCCGAGGCGTAGAAACAGTTGACGTCGATGTGGGCAATTTCCTGCATGCGCCGCATTACTGCCGGCTTAGACATAATGCAGGCACCTGATGGCAACAGCCCAGATGCGCAGATCGGAGAGTTCCTGGACGCGGATCGGCGGGTACTTGGGGTTGTCGGCCTGCAGGATCACGCCGGTGCTGGTGATTCGCAGCCGTTTTATGGTCAGTTCGCCGTCGAGGATCGCCACCACCACGGATCCGTCCTTGGGCTCCAATGCCTTGTTCACGATGAGTTCGTCGCCGTCGCTGATGCCGCCCGGCTCCATGGAGTCCCCGGACACCCGCACGATGAAGGTACTGGTCTTGTCCTTGATCAGGTGCTCATTCAGATCGAGCTCCGAGGAGAAGTAGTCCTGGCTCGGCGAGGGGTAGCCCGCCGGAACGGCCACCGGTGCCACCGGGACGTGCCCCGGAGGCGCCCCCGCGTCTATCATGCGAGGGTCCAAAGCAAGACTCATGACACACCTTTATTCGAAAATATGTTCGAGTATAAGTGTAGTCTCCGGGGCAGACAGTTTGACGACTCCACCATCTTGCATCTGGTGCGGAATCCGTGCCCGGGCACACGGGGCTATTCCGGTGCGGTCGTCGTCGGCAGCTCGGGAGCTGTCCTGAACAAGCTGCCGACCACCCCACCTTCTGGATGCGGCTAGCGGGGGAAGCTGAGCTCTTCGGGGGTCGCGCTGAGAATGTCGTCCCGAGCGATGTTAACAACCGTCGGCGGGATCCCCGCATCCGGCCAAGCGACAGACAGCGCAACCTCCGCGGGCACCGGATCGGGAAGCCTGAACCAGTAAGAGATGTCCCATCGGCCCATCCCACCGCCACCGGATTGGACGTGGACAGGGACCCGTACCGGCTCGCCATCGGGGCTTTTCGCATCCTTGAAGAGGGCTTCCACGATAAACCCTCCCGGAGATAGCTCCGGGCGCGGAACCTTCTGTGTGCCTCGCCCTCTCACCTCAAGACCAGGAGCGCTGAAGATCTGAAGCGTGAAGGACAACACCCCGGGCAGCGCCTGCAAAGCCCTGAGAGCTACCACCGCATTTTTCCCCTCGGCGACAGTTACGTCGTAACCGGCCAAGGGCGATGAGAGCACCATGCGTGGAAAGGGCCCGGGCGAACCGACGGGGACCACAGTGGACGGGTTATTCATAGGAAGCTCCGAACATTGTCAGTAGAAACATCTCGTATCAGGGGAATACTGGCCGATATAGTCCGCCGGCTCTCCACATGCTCGGAGCCTACAGCCCGACGCCTGGGCGTGACAGGCCACTCGCTATTGGGGCAGCTACCGGCCGCTGAGGCCCTTGCGCGAATCGTCCGGCGAGGGATCCCTTTTCGGGCGACCAAAACCTTCTCTCCTGCTCCGATCGATGTGCGTCAAGACCCGTGTCGAGAATTCTTGGTTTCCGGGCCTAGAGGAGACAGCTGAGCAACTCCGTATGGAGCCGTATCTTGTGCCTGACCTGGTGATAGGTTCTGCTCATGACCGACGAGGATGCTGCGCTTCCGCCCAACTGGGCCGCCGACTCGCCGAGTAGCGACACGTGTCAGCAAAGGACCAGATGACCAGCCAGAACGTTCAGGTGATACCGAGGAAGAGATGGAAAGCCATGCCTGTGCAACCAGCGGCCGGCCACTACCGTCTTGTAACCTTCCACGGAACCAAAATCCTCTTCGGAACCCTGCCAGTCTTCATGGTGGGGGCACTGGCGACAGCCAGTAGCACTTGGTTTCCGCAGTGGCTTTTTTACGCATCCGCCGCGCTGGCGTTCCTCGAACTCGCAACCATAGGGTGTGCAGCTTTCCTGGCTTTACCGAAGTATCGAGCGGAAAGGGCCTTGGGATACACAACTTGGCCGTCCGGAGATGAACTCGGGCAATGAATCCCTGCCCATCAGGAGATCCTCACCGGACACCGCCCGTTCGGTGGTCCGGCAGCTCGCCTGTCAACCCGGAAAGGAACGAATTTTTTCGTCACAGGCCGTGACGTCGCTGACGCTGATTGAGCGCGTTTCGGGCAACGTGGTGTGGAATGAAAATGTTAAACAGCCTAGGATGCGGCCATTTGGGCCATACACCCGCACAGCCTGCGGATCGTTGTCTGAACTGACGTGAAGCACCGTCTTCTGGCCAGGAGAAAGGTAACTGGCCGAATGCGTGTTCAGCGTCACTGGCTCAGATAGCGTGTTTGTGACCGTAACATCAACCCATTGATCGCCGTCGATGGTGGCGCCGCAAGCGGTCGCAACGAGCGACAGCCCCAGACACAACAGCAGGCTTGCCGATCGGATTAGCTGCGTTGCGCGGCGGATACCCGGTTCGAACGGACGGCCGGATGGCTTTGCGCTCACAGTCATGCTCGAAGACTAGTGCACAGCCCGGCGGCAAAGTGGCCTTCCGCAACCGAAGCGAATCAACAAAGGCAAGCGGCCGGCGCGAGCTAAACGGCCGCAAATTCGCGGAGAAGATGGCGAACCTCAGTGGCCATGTTCTTCTTCTGGGAGAAGGGGAGGATCATCCCGGCGTTTCCATCGAATGGTGGCGAGAGGATGACGGCCTCGCCAAAGCTTCCGACGGTGATCTCGCCGCGACCAAGCTCACACCGGACGGGCGGCAGCTCTCACTTCTGCGCCTGGCCGACATCCTTATCTGGACCCCAGAACGGGAGAAAGAATTGGACGTATCACCGGCTTGACCGAGATACCTCGGGCACATGGTCTACATCAGCGTCGGAAGCTGCATCTGGGCCAGCCTCGTCACCGCTTCGGGAGTCACCCGGCCCCGCTGGTCGTCGAGAGCCACCCTCAGTTGCGCGGCCCGGATCCCACGGCGCAAATACATTGCCATTTCTCTCCGTGACGCCGGATCCGTTCGGAGCTTCCCGCCCGGCGTTCTCAAAGTATCGAATGGAGACGGCAATTTCGGGAGCGTCCGCTGCGACACTCGTACTACCGCCTCCGGTGTCTGACGTCCCCTTTGTTGGTCTAGGGTAACCCGGAGTTGGGCCGCCTGGATTCCCCTCCGTAGGCGGAGGATGGTTTCCTCACTGGACGCTAGGGCTTCCTCATGAGCAGCAGACATTGGCGCGCCTCTCTGCAGGTTGGGTCCATCATCTCAGTGAGGGCAACACCAGCCAAGGGACCAATACTCAGCAACGCGGGCGCCGCACCCAGCACTTTCTACACTGGCCTACCAAGTCAACTCCGCAGGGACTACATGGCGCTAATCGCAGCGCTTTCCCGTCGCCAACGGATGGTCTGTCGTCACTGTCGTCACATAGCAAAGCATGTCTTGGCATGACAGGGAACAGACAATGGCCGCACCTTCAGGACCTTCCGACCACCACGAGGCAGGCGACGCAGCGCGCGCCCGGTCTGGAGAACCGATCGCAGCATTGGTCCGCGCATTGGAGAGCGTGGACGGCGACGTCTCGCCAACAAACCGAGCGCGATCGCTGTTAGGACTCCTAAGAGAAGCCGCCTGAGGAACGGCGAACCGTCAGCACTACGATTCCTGCGGGCATAGACCATGCAGCCACCCAGAATGATCAGACCTGCGAACAACGGAATCAATTGCCAGACCACCTCATCACCATCCCTCCGTGCCAGACGACCCAGGGGGCACCCGCGGTGAGGACTCCTGAACTAGGTGTCATGTTTAAATCGCGCCTCAGCTATAGTCCCGCCAAGGTTGTGATGCACAACCTTCCGTCTAGGGTTCCGTTTCAGTTGGCTTTGAGGCGTGTTCATTCTCTTCGAGGCCGATGGTTGTCTTTGTTCTTTGACTCGCTGCCGTCATTTCTGAGTATTGGAATACTCGCGACAGCTGTTGTCAATGGTCATTAGTTTCTGCCCATAGGCGGCCAGCAGATGTGCCCGCTGGCGGCCAGCAAAACTGCCCGGTGATGGCCAACAGATCTGCCCACTCTGGTTCGGCGGGATTGGCCATCGTCGGGTTTTGTTAGTTCAGTTGGGTGACTCCTTTTCCGGCGAGGGCCTGGGTGAGGCGGATGGAGTCGCCACTGGTTTGGCAGACGTGGGCGTGGTGCAGGAGCCGGTCCACGGTGGCGGTGGCCAGGGTTTTGGGCATGAGCTCGTCAAAGCCCGCAGGGTGCAGGTTCGAGGAAATCGCGACGGAGCGCTTTTCGTAGGCGGCGTCAACGACCCGGTAGAGGCCTTCGGCGGCGTCGGTGGCCACGGGCAAAAGGCCGATGTCATCGATCACGACCAGTTCGGCACGAAGGATCCTGGCGACGGCCCGGGTGACGCTGTCGTCGGTGCGGTGGGCGCGGATCAGGGCGCCGAGGTCCTCGAGCCTGAACCAGGCAACGCGCATGCCGGCTTCGACGGCTTGCTGGCCCAGGGCTTCGAGGAAGAACGTCTTTCCGGTGCCGGAGGGGCCGCAAACGACGAGATTCTCTCTGCGGCCGATCCATTCCAGGGTGCGCAGGGCCTGCTGGGTCGGAGCGGGGATGGAGGAGACTGTCTGGTCCCAGACATCGAAGGTCTTGCCTGTGGGAAAGCCTGCTGCTTTGCGGCGGGTGGCCAGCATGGACCGGGCCCGGCCGGCTGCTTCTTCGGCGAACAGGGCCTTGATGATCTCGGCCGGTTCCCAGCGCTGGGCGCGGGCGGTCGCGATGAGGTCCGGCGCCAGAGCCCGGGCGTGGGGCATCTTCAGCTGCCGCATCAGCGCTTCGAGGTCTGCGGGCAGGGCCGGGGCGCTGGTGTTCGTGGTGCTGACCGGGCTCATCGGTTCTGCTCCTTCACAATTGCGGGACCCGCGCCCAGCCCGGCCCAGGCGCCGGTGCCCTGGGTCAGGGACCTGGTCTCGTCCGCGGTATGGGTGGTGGTGCGCCTGACGTTGGCGTTCAGGATCGAGGCCAGATCGCCATGGGCGAAGCGGCCATTGAGTGCGGCGTCGCCCAGGGCCCGATCCACCGCCTCGGTACCGGCGATTTTCGCCAGCGTCACGGCCTCGGCCATTTTCACGTTCATCCTGGCAGTCCCGGCCGCGGCAGCCTCCAGAAGCCAGGTCCTGGCGCCCTCGCCGATGGCCAGAAACTCGGCCTCGCCGGCGTTGCGGGCTTTCACGGCGTAGTCGCCCGGGATCCTGGTCCTGGCCCCGGGGAAGTGCTCATCGATAATCGCGGGGCTGCCGGGCCTGGCCCGGTCGTGGCGTGCGACTTCGACCGGACCGGACGGGCCGTGGTGGACGATGATGATCTGCTCGTCGGGCCCGCCGCCGTGGGCACGGACGAACACCCGGGCCCCGAGCAGGTGCGCGGGCACGGAGTACTGGGCGTTCTCGAAGGTGACCATCGGGGTGTTCTCCGGAACCGTGCGGGCCAGCCCGAACGCGACCGTGTGCGCGGTCTCCGGGATGCGGTGCAGCCGGGGTGATTCCTCGGCCAGCAGGGCCGCCGGTTTGCGGCGGGTCGCCCGGTGTTCCCGGTTGTTGACCTCATCGATGAACGCCTGGCAGGCGGCCTCAAGTTCGGCGAAGGAGGCGTACTCGGGCCGGAGGTTGGTGTCCGTGGGCACGAGGTCGGCTTTGGCCAGTTTCACCGACGCTTCAACGCCGCCCTTGGTCGCGGGGTCGGCCGGCTGGCAGGTCAGCACGCTGATCCCGTAGTGCCGGGCGAAGTCCAGGGTCTGCTGATTCCGCACCGGGACTCCTGCGACGTGGGCGGTGGTCACGGTCTTTTCGTTGTCGGTCAGGACATAGGTCGGTGCCCCGCCCAGGATCCGGAAGCACCGGTCCAGGGCGGCGAACACGCTGGGCGCGGTCCGGTCACGCAGCGGGATCACGATCCGGAACCTCGAGAACGCCAGCCAGGCGACAAACAGGATGGTCTTCACCCCGCCGATCCGCGGCCCGTCGCCGAAGTCGTACTGCAGCCACATCCCCGGTTCGGTGATCCATGGCCGGTGGACGCGGGTGTGGCCCAGCCGCCACGCGGCCTTGACCTGCGCGATTGCCCGGCGGGTGGACCGCTCAGAGCCCGCATAACCCAGGGCGAGGAGCCTCTCGTGGGCTTTGTCGGCGCGGATCCGTCCCTTGGACGCCTCGATCCATTCCTCAATTTTGGGCAGGTACGCGTCGGTGACCCGGGGCCGGGGCGCCGGTTCGGCGATCGGCCGGCCGGCGTCCCGCGCCGCGACATGTCTGGCAACAGTGTGGTGCGAGCATCCCGTGAGCTCCGCTGTTGCCCGTAGCGATCCGGTCAGATCGTAGGCAGCAAGAATTTCCATGATTTCTCCGTCATGCTTCATACAGGGCCTCTTCCTGAGTGACTTGGTGCGTCTAGACACCGTCATCAAATCCCGGGGAGAGGCCCCCGCCGCTTAAGACGCAGCAGGTTCAGTAAGGAAGTGGGCAGATCTCATGGCCACCGGTGGGAAGTTTTACTGGCCGTCAGTGGGCATTTTCGTGGCCGCCTACGGGCAGTTTTTCATGGCCGCTAACAAGCTGTCATTGCGAGGCCAGCAACAAGCCCAAGGTTCAGTGCTTGAGGCCAGCCCCCGATGATGAATCCTACGATCCCCCACACCAGCAAGCATGTGATGAGAACCAAGGTAACTCGGACCCACGTCGGCGCGCCGAATATGTTCATATCATCAACAACCTAGAAGTATTTGGAAAAGAATCCGGCTATGACCCCTGCCAACAGCGCCGTACAGAGTCTCCTGTCCGGACTCTTTGCTCGTCCTGGCGTCAAGCGCCTCTGCCCATCGTGATCGCAAGAACCCCGTACAAGATGACGGAGATACCTCCGAGGGCTATGAAGGCAATGTACAGCCATCGCTGGGTGGCAATCCCTTCGCCCTTGGCCCGAGGGTTACGTATGGCGTAGACGGATCCAATCACGATCAAAGCCAGGCCTACGATCAAAAGGAATAGCATCACGCCCCCTAGAGGCAGTTCAGAAATGTGAAGACCCCGGATACCGCCGCAGCCGCCCCCGTTGCCAAGGCTGCCGCGGCCTGGGTCTGGATGCTAACGAACCACTTCAGTCATGCCCGCGGTTAGGGTTTGCTGGATCGTCTTCAGGAGGTTTGGAGCCTGTCCCAGGTCCGCCACCGACCCATCTGTCTGAATGCAAGAAGAAGATCGGGATAATCGCAATGGCGACGCAGGTGAGGGCCGCCGGAAAGCCGCCCAAAATATACCCGACGACAAAGCCGAGTATCGGCAGGGCGAACGTCCCTATCCACAACCGGATCTTTCGGTTCCTCAATGACCTGCCACCTCCTCTCATGAACACAACGGACCCAAGATACCCGCTACTGCCCCGCCGATGGATCCGAGACCCAATCCGTTAGCAATGGAGTTCGGGATGTCTGCAGTCGAACCTCCATCAATGGCTGTGCCGGTTCCTGACCCTATGGCTGAGCCAAGGCCACCGCCTATAAAGGCTGCAGCAGCGATGCAACCCACACCGGCGGAACCCGCGCAGACAGCTGCTCCGATAGCGATGCCTAAAACTCCAACAGCAATGGTGCCGATCAATTGGCCGGGAGTGAACAGCGACGCCAGCCCGGACAGGTCGGTCACATTGACCGGATTCGCCCCAGCGTAGAGGTACCTGTTGCCTTCTTGTCCGGACGGATCCACTTGGGTGAAGCGGCCATGGAAGGGGTTGTAGTAGCGGGCACCGAATTTGATGCGGTTGCTGGTGGCCATGTCGTTGTAGCCGCCGGCGTACGTCCAGGGGTTGGTTGCCACCTGGGCGCCGGAGCTGGTGGCGTTGCCCCAGGAGTCGTAGGAGTACGTGGCTGCCGCGGCCTGGGCACTGTCGGTGAGCAGGATGATCGAGCCAAGCCCGTCCACCGTGTAGTAGAAGCTCGCCCCGGTGCTGGTGCGCATGCTGATCAGGTTACCGTTCGGATCCCTAATGAAGGAAGTGGTCGCGCCTCCGGTGGTTTGGCGCGCACGGCACATCTTATGAAGACGCCCTCGCCAACGCCACAGCGCTCGTCCCGGAAGGGTACCGGCGGATCGTCATCCGCAAGCATTTCGACTGATGGTCGGTTCCATCCAAGCCTCCCCGGATCATGTCTGGAGAATACGTCGCTCTTCCTTGAAAGGGCCTTTCATTTGAGAAACACAAACCCGATCAACGAGTAGATCAAGAAACCGAGCGCGATCACCGTTAGGACTGCTATCACGGGCCGCCCAGGGAACGGCGTACCGTCAGCACTACGATTCCTGCGGGCATAGACCATGCAGCCACCCAGAATAATCAGGCCGGCTATCAACGGAATCAAAGGCCAGATCACGTCATCACCACCCCGCCGCGCAGGCGACCCAGGCGGCACCCGCGGTGAGGCCTCCGAACGCTCCGGCGATACCGGAGAGGACACCCAAACCCAGACCTTCAGGGAGACCAATCACCGTTGAATCAACAAACAATGAAGCTCCAAAGAGCCCCGCAGCAAATACTCCGATTCCCGCTGCTGCGGCTCCGAGGCCGAAACAGGCGCTGAGGCCGCCTGGGTCGCCTGCGCGCTGGTACATGTTGAAGTCCAAAGACATCCAGGGAACGGAATGGTCCTTGTAAGTGCTCATGCTTTGGTACTTGACTCCTTCTGGCCACTGGGAGGCGGTGTCTTTCGAACAAAATAGACACCGAGGCTCGCCGCGAACGCCGCGAACAGGAGTTTCACAATACCCAGCAGCCAATTCGATTGTGCGACATCCACCACCCCGTAAATAAGGCTGCCTGCGGCGAGGATAAGCATGCTTATCCCTGCAAACCTTGGGGTTGGACGCATTCGGTCTGTGTTATCCACAAGCTTGTGACTCTCCTAGAGTGGCTGTAAAAAATTGGAATCCGAATCCAGCAAATGCAATCTCGGCAGGTAGTAGAAAACCACCACTGGCGATCGTGCCAAGTAGCAGTCCGGCGGAAATCAGCCAGACAGCACCACTTCCGCCTGCGTAAGCTGCAGCCCACCCACAGCTAGCGGAATCGAGTCCACTCGGATCCGTGCCATTGATCGGATTGCAACCGACGTATGCGTAGCGGTTGCTTTCCTGACCGCTTGGATCCACTTGGGTGAAGCGGCCATGGAAGGGGTTGTAGTAGCGGGCACCGAATTTGATGCGGTTGCTGGTGGCCATGTCGTTGTAGCCGCCGGCGTACGTCCAGGGGTTGGTTGCCACCTGGGCGCCGGAGCTGGTGGCGTTGCCCCAGGAGTCGTAGGAGTACGTGGCTGCCGCGGCCTGGGCGCTGTCGGTGAGCAGGATGGTCGAGCCAAGCCCGTCCATCGTGTAGTAGAAGCTCGCCCCGGTGCTGGTGCGCATGCTGATGAGATTACCGTTCGGATCCCTAATGAAGGAAGTGGTCGCGCCTCCTGTGGTCTGGCGAGTGATGCCCAAGGATCCGTTCAGGAAGGAGGTTCCGCCATCAAGGCTCCTAAATAAGAAGTGTCCGACAACCAGCCCCAGACAGGCCTCACGAGGAGTCCCCGTCCTGATCCGGGAGGAAGCACTCCTATCAAGCCGAAACGATCGGTGGCCTGCGGCTACTTGCGTCCGGGCTCCCTGTTTAGCTACACGTGCGAAGGTGATGCGTCCGAGGTGATTTGTTCTCGGTGGCAGGCGCTGCGGGAGTAGAGTCTCACGGCCTCACCACGCCAGGGCAGCCTCCGGTCTGCTTTAGACGAACTCGACCAGGTCGACTGGAGCTGGCTGGAGCATTGCTACGGAAAGGCGCCGTTTCGCTGGGCGTGCCGGGCTTCGCCGGTGAGGGATGATTTACCGAAGGCTCTCGGGAGAGATGACCTTCGCCGCCGAAACGCTTCTGCGGTCTTGCCTTCACGCCCGAATAATTTCCTCAGTTAGACGACGGATTCTTCCAACGACTGTGGGACGGGCAAGCGATTCAGCCATTCCCTGGCCTCCTCGATAGACGTGAAGTATCCGTGCGGACACTCCTGCTCACGCAATAGGGCCGCAGCCATTACCCGGTCGACCACTGTGGCCCCGACCAGTGCCACAGCGGACACAAACCGCGTCCCCTGCAGCGTCACTCTGGACTCGAGACTCAAACACACGTCCACGACCTCGACGAGCATCGGTTGCAACCGGCCTCCGGTCACGCCACGGACGGCAGCGACGACGGCGTGAACATCGGCGGCCGACACAGACGAGCCCGGCGCCCACCGCAGATGGAAGGTACCCTCCGCATCCACATTCAAGGTTGCGTTTGCGCAGGTCAGCGCGATTTCCATCATGAGCCCCCTTAGTCCTCAGATGAGGCTAGCGGTTCCCGAGGCACAAATGTGATTTACCGGACAGTTTCGCTAATTCTTCCGTCGACCCAAGCCCCATCCGGGCGCCAATGGCCCACCGTCTGCAAACAGGTTCCTCAACGCGCGAAGGACCCGACGCCACAAACTGCCCTCCGAGGTCACCTTGCTCATGGGGATAGCGTACACATCAGGACATTTGCGGGGCGCGGGGTCGAACAGCAAGCGGGCAGTCACGGGGATGGCCAAGGCCCGGACCCGACTCACACAGCCACAGTCATCTGGGCACCTTTAAATCATGCAGAGCCGCGGATGCTACCGGCCGACGCCATGGGCCAATACCCCGTGCGGCCCTACTCACCCGGACTGCAACCGAACACGCCCTAACACGGACCTGATAGCTGGAACACGATAATGAAAGAGGCCGGGCCGAAGCCGAGACGCCTGCCGCTTCCCGTCGTCAGTCGATAGAGTTGAAGAACCCGCAGCACCAGAAGGGGGTCGCCATGGGTGATACCAGCAAATGTAGAGTGCCGAAAGCGATGGCCCCCGAGCCAGCTGGCCGTGTCCTGACTCCGGAGCAGAAACGCGAACTCACCATCGACGTCATGGCTTCCTGGGCCTTGGACGGTTTGTACCCCTCCCGTGAGACCGTCGAGAGCATCAACGAGTTCCTGGCCAGCGGACTCACGGCCGGCCAATACATCGAGAAGTTGAAGGAGAAGTGGCGCCAAACGGAGGGTGACTAGTCCTTCAGTTCTGACTTTCGGCGTTATGTGGCTGCTCTCTTTGACAGCGCTGCTTGTCGATCGGTCAAGGCCGAAAGGGGGTGGCTTACCGTTCCTCTGTCCTCGCGCAGGAGTCGAGTTTGGCGGCTAGGCTGCCTTCATGGGCCAAGCTTCCCTACAGACCAATCGCATCCGGCTCGTCCCCCTGTCGGACGAGCATCTTGAGCATGAGGTGGAGCTCGACTCAGATCCCGAGGTCATGAGATACCTGGGTGCGGGGCGCGCGCGAACGCGTGACGAGGTCAAGGGAATACACGGGAATCAGCTAGCGGCTGCCGAGCTTGTGCCCGGCCTCGGCTTCTGGGCGGGGTTCAGATGATGGTCGTCAACACGGCATCGCGGGCGACGATGGCTGCCGTGGGCCTGCGCCACATCCGCACGTTCGGCGTGGAATTCGATCAGCCCCTTCCCGGCAGTGAGTTGGGCGACGTCGAGTACGCCATCCCACGGGAACAGTGGCTCGCTCGCTGAATCACTAGTCGAGGCGTGTCCAGTAACCTGTGCCAGGCGTTGTGATTTCTCGTCTCGTTGCTCTTGCCTCCTATGGCAAATTGGGACGACACTGCCCACGGGCACCTCAAATACAATCCTCCACTGGGACAGCCTGCGGTCTTCAGACCGTGAGCGCCCCGGTCATCCATTCTTCCAGATAGCGGATGACAGTCCTCGCGACCCACATTCGGCTGTCGTCCACGTGGTTCCAGACGAAGACCTCGTAGTTCCCGCTGAGCGACAGGGCGAATTGGTCGCCATTCCCGGCGTCAGCAAAGAAGACGAGTCCGTCGAAAGGCATGTAGAGCTGTCGGAAAACAGTGCTGTTCCGGAAGCGGTCGTTGTCTTCGGCGATCCGCTCGGCGTTCCACAGCAGACCGAGCCCATATTCACCCTCGATGCCATTTGTCTCTGCTAGGAGTCGTCGAAGGTGGTCAGGGAGTCTGTGACGCAGTTGTGCTTCGCACGCCATCAGAGCGCCCGCCGAAGCCGGGGCGCTGAAGGTGGCGTTGCCCCAGCGCTGGATCTCGTTCACGAGCATGACACCATCTTGTCGCACGAGGGTTCCGATTGCGCTCCAGAGAGAGGCGCGGTATGCGTGTCCGGTCAGGGATCCTTCAGCGTGCACGGAAGGATGGGCGTTCGCATTGGTTGTTTTGCCAGGGGTTCGCTGAAAGGGAAGCGAGATGTGTTGTCCCAGGTGAAGGTGCCTCGTTCGACGTCTTGGTGGACGGCTACTAAGTGCACCTCGTTGATGGTCAGGGGAGGCAGGTTGGGTGCCCTCTGACTATGTCAACGTTTTTTGGCTCGTCATGACGGGGTGGATTTCCCCAACATACCGGGCCATCCAAAACTGGCGCAGTCAGAAACCAGCCCGCGCAGCGCGCACAATTTGCCCCCCCATAGCCCCGGGCACCCTGTTGTGCCATCGGAGTTGATAATCTGCGTTAGCTATCATTCCGATGAGAAGAGGGTCAGTGGAGGCAAATCAGTTCGAAACACATCCAATATGGGGGAAACCGGATCAGGTCTCGGACGTCTTAGCCACTTTGGAACCCGCTACAAATGAAAGTCAGGTTGCCGCCTTTGAGCGCCTCAGATTCCTGACCGGGCTGTTGGCGTCGTACAAGGCCGTCGACTCTCGACTATTCACCTCCGAGCAACTGCGACAAGCAGACGAACAGTGGCAGAATGCGCTCAACTATCTGAGTAATGCTCGTAGCAATCCTGGCCAAGAAACACAGGCCGTCGTCTATGCCGAAGCATGGCTTCAAGCCGCGGGATCTTGGCACAAGCCGCAAAGCACCAGCGCCAAATTAGCGCAACAGGCGAAGCTCGAATACGAGACTCTGATCGATTCCTACCGGAAGGCCAACACAGGGCTCAAGCAGAAATTGGCAGAAACCGAGGAAACGTCGACAAAGAACCAGACGGCCCTCGAGGAGCGAGTTCAGGAACTTGGGCAGACCCTCGCTCAGGCACAACAGTCACTAGCAGCCATGCAGACTACGATTACCTCGGATCAGGCACTGATGCAGCAGGCCATCACGAATCATGCAGAGAACTTTCGCGCCGCCCAGGAGAACCGCGGAACGGAGTTCACGACATGGCTGAAGAGCCAAGGTCAGGAATTCGTGAAACTCGCGCAACCCCACCTCGAAACCATCAAGGGCGCGGAAGAGGAGAGTGCCGGCGTCCTAAAACGCATTCAGACACTAGGAGATCAGACCGATGTAGCCGCAGGTCAGACAACTGGACACATCCTGGCCGAGAACTTCAAGACATCCGCGAACGAGGAATTGAAGTCGGGCAATCAAGCATTCTGGATAGGCATCGGTCTCTCTATCGCCGGCGTCGGCTGGCTCGTCTACGTGGCGATCGTTGCCTTTTGGGAACGAGGCGACTTCAACTGGACATGGCTGTCCTTAAAGTTGGCCCTGTCCCTGGCGCTCGGTGGTGTGGCAACGATCCTTGTCCGGAGGGGCCAGCATTCCCAAGCGACTTCCCGTGCCTACAAGCGGACAGAGTTGGAATTGCGGGCGATCGGCCCCTACCTCTCTGACATCGAGGATCGAAAGGTGGCCGAGGAGGCCAAAGTGGCCTTCCTGCAAAAGACGTTCGGGCGTGCGTGGGAGGATCACAGTGGGGCCGCACAGGCTGAAAACCTTGACAGTGACTACGTCAAAAAAGCCCTTGATGTCGTGTCAACCTTGGCGGATAAACTGCCGAAAGCAGGATAGCGGAGAAATGCGTACAAGGCGGCATCGTCGGCCGGCGTCACGAGGCAAAGTCCGTTAGCCGGTCGTTTAGCGGGCGGTTGGCTCTTGGGGAATCGAAAGGCCGTCATGGACGCAGACGCAGAGGACCAACCACGCAGTCAACTTGATGGCCAGGCGTCCATCAACGACTACCTCACCCCGATCCCGGCTATAACTCCGGTGGAAATCAGAGAACCAACTGATTGCGAGCTGGCCGTCTTCTTGTCAGCAGAGACTCCCTAGCCCCGGGCACTCGCCTCTGCCAATCGGACTACGATGTGCCGACCGTCAATCTGGGCGCCACGCATTGAGAACCTTGCTAACGCACGGGGTTCCCCCTCTGCAGGCGACCACCCAGAAGTACTGGTGGACACGACTAACGAGAACGCGGGCAACCGACCTACGCGGGTGCCTGATCGGGTTTCTGAAGAAGAGGTCTCTTCATGACGTAGCGGCGCCCAAAGCTCAGCTCGGTCGACCTTGCTCTAAGAGCGCTCGATCGCTTCCGAGGGGTTCTCGAGCCATTCCACGGGCTTCTCGCCCATGCCGGCGGCGATGGCAGTGGCCGTTTCGCGCCAGGCAGTGAGTTCCGTAACGGCCAGATGAGGCTGGTTGGTCGCAAAGGACGCACGTGCGGTCGCCAAGACAGCCTTCGCACAGGCATCCTGGTCGGCCGGGCTCAGAGCCAACATCCACGGGAAGCGGTCACTCATGCGACCAGCCAAAGTTCCTTCCGTTCCCGTTGTGACAGCAACAAGCTGGGACGCCAGTTCCAACAGCGAAGCCCGCGCCCGATCTGCGCTCTCAGACATCAGCACCAGGGACTCACCGTCGCGGCGAGTGATCCGGACCGGGTGGTCCGCCGCGGCCGTGAAGACTTCAGCGAACGCACGGCTCAGTTCAGACGACTGAAACCCTTTTCGGGAACTGCTTGGTGCGCTCATCCGAGAACACTAACTCAGAACGTGTTCTGAAGTCTGGGCGACTGGCGGTCCGTCCGCCGAGCGACCTTTGACTTAACCGCCGGCAACATAACGGTCATTATGTTGCTGATTTTTTTCGTATTCAGCGCCCGGCTAGAGTCGAGCAACCTGACGGTGCTCTTCCCGCCTGGCAATCAGGACGGGCTCGGGGCCTGGCGCCGCGGGATAGACACGACGCCGTGCCTTGCGGTGACCCACCCCTGAATGTAATGACTGTCGGCTGTCCCGTTGCCGGCACTCCACTCCGATGAGGACGGCTAGGCCGTGAGGTAGGTGGACCGAACGTTCGCTGCATCACGATCGTCTGTGGGCCCCGCGCGGGAATGCTCTATCGAGACAGTTCGCAGATATTCTAAGTCGTTGAACCCGAGAGTGAAATTATTCGCGCGAAGCAGCGCAGGAGACGAGATATGGCCCCCACCACCAAAGAAGGACAGCGCGCCGAGCTGCACAAGACAATCTGGCGCATCGCGAACGACCTCAGAGGTTCGGTCGACGGGTGGGACTTCAAAAGCTACGTACTTGGCATGCTGTTCTACCGGTTCATCTCCGAGAACCTCACCGCCTACATCAACAACGGCGAACATAAGGCTGGTGACCCCCACTTCAACTACGCCGACCTGCCCGACTCAAAGGCAGAGGTCGGTCGCAGGGAGACCGTTGCAGAGAAGGGCTTCTACATTCTCCCATCCGAGCTCTTCGCGAACGTGCGCGAACGCGCGTCGCACGATGCGAACCTGAACGAAACCCTGGCGGCGGTGTTCAAGAACATCGAGGGATCAGCTGTCGGTAGCGATAGCGAGGACGACCTCAAAGGTCTTTTCGACGACCTCGATGTCAACAGCTCCAAGCTCGGCAGTACGGTTGCCAAGCGCAACGAGAAGCTTGTGAAACTCCTGGATGCCATCGGGGATCTGCCGCTTGGCAACTTCGAGGACAACTCAATTGACTTGTTCGGAGACGCATACGAGTACCTCATGCAGATGTACGCCTCCAGCGCCGGCAAATCCGGCGGGGAATACTACACGCCCCAGGAAGTCTCCGAACTCTTGGCGCGCATCACCGTGGTCGGCAAGACACAGGTGAACAAGGTCTACGACCCAGCGGTCGGGTCGGGCTCCCTTCTGCTGAAGTTCGACAAAATACTCGGCAAGGGCAATGTGCGCCAGGGCTTTTACGGCCAGGAAATCAACCTGACCACTTACAACCTCGCCCGCATCAACATGTTCCTCCACGACGTGAACTACGAGAAGTTCAACCTCGCCCACGGCGACACCCTTACAGATCCCGCGCATTGGGACGATGAGCCGTTCGAAGCCATCGTTTCGAACCCGCCGTATTCGATCAAATGGGACGGCGACGCCAATCCGCTCCTGATCAACGACCCCCGCTTCGCTCCAGCGGGAGTTCTCGCACCCAAATCCAAGGCAGACCTCGCCTTTACGATGCACATCCTGTCCTGGCTTGCCGTCAACGGTACCGCAGCGATCGTAGAGTTCCCAGGCGTGCTCTATCGTGGCGGTACCGAGCAGAAGATCCGCAAGTACCTGATTGACAATAACTACGTCGACGCCGTCATACAGCTCCCGCCGGACCTGTTCTTCGGAACCACGATCGCGACCTGCATCATCGTGCTCAAGAAGTCTAAGAACGACAACGCCGTTCTCTTCGTCGACGCATCGGCAGAGTGCGACCGCTTCGGCAACAAGAATAAGCTCACTGGGAAACACCAGGAGGCCATACTCGATGCCTTCACCACCCGTAAAGACGCCGAGCACTTCGCCACACTTGTTGAGAACGAGGACATCGCCGCCAATGCCTACAACATCGCGGTGACGTCCTACATTGAAGCCAAGGACACCCGCGAACTGGTCGACATCACTGACCTAAACGCCGAAATTGCCCGCATCGTGACAAGGCAACAAGAACTCCGCACTTCGATCGACGAGATCGTCATGGACCTCGAGGACTTCAGCAATGCGGTTGTCTGACGTACTTTCCAAAGCTCCCGACAACACAACATTTCAGGTAGAAAGCTTTCTGGGATCTCGCAACATTGGCTGGGGTAAGAATAAGAAAATTTCAGTAGGCAGAGTGGCGCTAAACTATTTCTGCCTAAAGTGCGAGGATAACCGCACTTTTATGTCCGGGGACGAGCTATCGTGTTTGATTACGAGCGAAAAAATAATAAGTGTTGACGCATCCCTCAGGTGCCCAATTTGCCTGTCTTCGGTAGAAACCTGGTTCCTGGTTGGCTCTACCGAGGGATTTTTCACTCCGGCGCCATACGTCTTTCTAGAACGCTACACAGAACAGCGTCGAAACTCGGCAACGCGTGTCAGGGGCGATGACAGTGGCTTTGAGGACCTTCTGGAGCGCGCTCAGTTGGCCTACGATCATCGTTTAGGTGCCGGCTCAATGGTCTACTTGCGGCAGATCTTCGAAGCAATCACGATGCAAGTTGCCAATGCAGTTGATATCCCGACAACTACAGCCAGGGGCAAGAGAAGGCAGTTCAGGGATCTGCTTGAGGAGGTAGACCGGCAACACCGAATCATCCCTGCCGAGTTCTCCAATAATCGCTACCAGCTGTTTAGCGAGCTCAGCGAAGTTATTCATGGCGATTCTAATGAATCCGAGGCCCTGAGGAAATACCAGCCTTGTAGACGATTAATATTAGGAATTATTCATAGCGTTAAGAATAGTGGCGAAATCATGGTAGCGATGGATTCTCTTGGGTGGGGCACTGGCGGTTCAACGGCGGTCACTACTACTGGCGAGGCGACCGCATGAGCCGCGTGAACGAGCTAATTAGAGACCTGGCACCTCACGGTGTCACTCATCGAGTGTTAGGTGAGGTCGCTACATATTCAGATACTCGTGTCGATGCGAACGAACTCGACCCGACCAACTTCATCGGTGTCGACAACCTTCTCCCGAACAAGGGCGGAAAGAACGATGCAAATTACCTACCTAACACTGCCCGCCTGACCGCATACCAAGATGGCGACGTTCTTCTAGGGAACATCCGCCCGTATTTAAAGAAAGTCTGGCTCGCGGACAAGTCAGGTGGATGCAGCGGAGACGTACTCGCAATACGTATCTCGGACGAGCATTGTTCAGCGATCACACCCGAGTTTCTATACTATGTGCTGTCTTCTGATGGGTTCTTTGCGTACAACATGAAGCACGCGAAGGGCGCAAAGATGCCACGAGGTAGCAAACAAGCCATTCTGAACTATCGGATCCCGGTTCCGCCCCTTCAGGTACAGCGGGAGATTGTGCGGATCTTGGACCAATTCACCCAGCTGGAAGCGGAGCTGGAAGCGGAGCTGGAAGCGGAGCTCGAAGCCCGCCGCCGCCAATACGAACAGTACGCCGGCGTTCTTCTCGAGAGCGCTGAGGATGTTCCCCGAGTCAGGTTTGGCGACGTCGCGACGATCGTTCGAGGTGCGTCGCCGCGTCCCATCCAAAAATTTGTCACTGACGGTGCTGACGGTGTCCCATGGATCAAGATCGGCGATGTACCTGCACGCGGCAAGTACATCACGCGCACGGCGCAACGTGTCACACCGGAGGGTGCCGCGAAGTCGCGCCGCGTCCGGCCAGGCGACTTCGTTCTCTCGAATTCGATGAGCTTTGGGCGCCCATACATCTCCAAGATCGACGGGTACATCCATGACGGCTGGCTTGCGATTAGCGAGTTCGAGGAGTCATTTGTGTCCGACTATTTGTATTACTTGCTGCGTGCGACCCCTGTGCAGGAAGAATTTGCGCGTCGCGCGGGCGCCGGCACGGTTAAGAACCTCAATGCCGCGATTGTGCGCTCAGTTGAGATTCCGCTGCCGACGAAGGAAAGGCAGGAGCAGGTAGTCGAGTTGCTCGACAAATTCGATGCTCTCGTTAATGAAATCAGTAATGGTCTTCCTGCCGAGCTCGCGGCTCGTCGGAAGCAGTATGAGTATTACCGCGACAAGCTACTCACGTTTGAGGAGGCGACGGCATGATCGAAGCAACTCCGCGGAAGTATGGCCCGATTGCGGTCTCGAACGAGAGCACCGTTGTTGCCGAGTATGTGTCTGATGCGAAGGCGGCGACTGCGTATCAATCGGAGGCCGACCTTGAGCGTGACTTCATCCAGTTGTTGCAGTCGCAGGCGTATGAGTATCTGTCGATCACCTCCGAGGCGCAGTTAGTCGCGAACCTGCGTGCCCAGTTGGAGGCATTGAACAGCATCACATTCTCCGATGGTGAGTGGGACCAGTTCTTCATTGAGCGGGTGGCGGGCGCGAATGACGGCATCGTCGAAAAGACGGTGCGCATCCAAGAAGACCATGTTCAGCTGCTCAAGCGTGATGACGGCTCGGTTAAGAACATCTTGTTGCTGGACAAGCAGAACATCCACAACAACCGGCTCCAGATCATCAACCAGTATGAAACTCCCCAGGGCGACGGTGGAGGGAATTACGCGAACCGGTATGACGTGACGGTCCTGGCCAACGGGCTGCCGATGGTGCACATTGAGCTCAAGCGCCGGGGCGTGGACATCCGGGAGGCGTTCAACCAGATCGACCGCTACCAGCGGGGCAGCTTTTGGGCCGGGTCTGGGTTGTTTGAGTATGTGCAGTTGTTCGTGATCTCCAACGGCACCTTGACGAAGTACTATTCCAACACCACGCGCCGCCAGCACGTCAGTGAAGCTACCGGGTCCAAGCGGGTCCGCAAGACCTCGAACTCCTTTGAGTTCACGTCCTGGTGGGCGGACGCACAGAACAAGCCGATCACCGACCTAAGGGCGTTCGCGAAGACGTTCTTCGCCAGGCACGCGCTGCTGAACATCCTGACCAGGTACTGCGTGCTGACGGCGGACAAGATGCTGCTGGTCATGCGCCCGTATCAGATCGTTGGCACTGAGCGGATTTTGCAGAAGATCCAGATCTCCACCAATTACAAGCGGCTGGGCACCCTCGGTGCTGGCGGGTACGTATGGCACACCACCGGCTCTGGCAAGACGCTGACCAGCTTCAAGGCAGCACAGCTGGCCTCCAAGTTGCCCTCGGTGGACAAGGTGTTGTTCGTGGTGGACCGCAAGGACCTGGACTACCAGACCATGCGCGAATACGACCGGTTCGAAAAGGGCGCCGCAAATTCCAACGCTTCCACGGCCGTGCTGAAGAAGCAGCTGGAGAATCCCGCCGCGCGGATTATCATCACCACGATCCAGAAACTCTCCACCTTCATCGATGCGAACAAAGGCCATGCGATCTATGACGGCCATGTTGTGCTTATCTTTGATGAGTGCCACCGATCCCAGTTCGGTGACATGCACACGGCCATCACCAAGGCGTTCAAGCGGTACAACCTGTTTGGCTTCACAGGGACACCGATCTTCGCCGCCAATTCCGGCACTGGCGGGAACCCGCAGTTAAAGACCACCGAGCAGGCGTTCGGCGAGAAGCTGCACACCTACACGATCGTGGATGCGATCACGGACAAGAACGTCCTGCCCTTCCGCATCGACTACGTCAACACCGTCAAGGTCGGGACCGTGGTGGACAAGCAGGTCTCCTCGATAGACACCGAGACGGCGCTCCTGGCCCCGGAACGCGTCAGCAAGATCGTCGCCTACACGCGGGAGCACTTCGACCAGAAGACCAAACGCACAGAGGGCTACACGCTCGGTGAGAAGCGAGTGCGCGGGTTCAACGCCCTGTTCGCCACGGCTTCAATCCCGGCTGCGCGGACGTACTACCAGCACTTCCAGGCCCAGCAGAACGACCTGGTACCTGACAAACGGCTCAAGATCGGACTGATCTATTCCTACGGTGCCAATGACGCCGTAGAAGACGGCGCCCTGGACGAGGAAGGCTTCGACACCTATGCCCTGAGCGCCGACGCCCGCACGTTCCTGGAAGCCGCAATCCAGGATTACAACATGACGTTCGGCACCAGCTACGACACGACGGCTGACAAATTCCAGAACTACTACAAAGACCTGTCCCTGAAGCTCAAGCAGCGTGAGATCGACCTGGTCATCGTGGTCAACATGTTCCTCACCGGCTTTGATGCGACGACCCTGAACACCTTGTTCGTGGACAAGAACCTGCGTGCCCACGGACTGATCCAGGCCTATTCGCGGACCAACCGCATCCTGAACTCCGTGAAGACCTACGGCAACATCGTCTCCTTTCGTGACCTGGAAGAGCAGACGAACGACGCCATCGCCCTCTTCGGAAACAAGGACGCCCGTGGCGTGGTGCTGCTCAAGCCCTACGGCGAGTACTACGACGACTATGCCGAGAAGGTCACAGAATTACTGGCCGGCTACCCGTTGGGGACGCCCATTGTCGGGGAATCAGCGCAGAAAGAGTTCATTGGCCTGTTTGGTGCGGTGCTGCGCCTCCAGAACATCCTGACTTCCTTTGATGACTTCACCGGTAACGAGATCCTCACGGAGCGGCAGGGGCAGGACTACCGCAGCGTGTACCTGGACCTGTACGCGGATTTCCGCAAGGAAAAGAAGGCCGACAAGGAACAGATCAAGGACGACATTGTCTTTGAGATCGAGCTGATCAAACAGGTCGAAATCAACGTCGACTACATTCTCATGCTTGTCCAGAAGTACCGGGCCGAACGTGGCGACGGTGACGACAAGGAAATCCGGGCGGAGATCAGCCGAGCCGTGGATGCCAGCCCAACGCTGCGGAATAAGAAAGACCTCATCGAAGACTTCGTTGACTCACTCTCTGTCGACGGAGAGGTCGATCAGGAATGGCGGGCCTTCATCACCGCCAAGCGGGAAGCCGAGCTGGAGACCATCATCGAGGATGAGAACCTGCGGCCGGAAGAGACCCGTGCCTTCGTGGAGACCGCCTTCCGTGACGGCCAGATATCCACCACTGGCACGGCGATCACCAAGGTCCTACCGTCAGTTTCGCGTTTCTCCGCGGCCGGCGGACACGCCGAGAAAAAACAAAAAGTCATCGCCAAGCTCGGTGCCTTTTTCGAACGGTTCTTCGGCCTCAGCTCGCTCAGATAGCAGGTTCAATCTACTCTGATTCAGATTCACTTTCTCTGTAAGAAAGGCCCTAAGTCACCGGACTGACTTACGTATCGTCCTCCTAGGGACATGCAACTGCTGCCCGTCAAGAATTCAGTTCGTTGCGTCAATTGTCCACACTGCTGTCACGGCGATCCGGGTCGTCTGACTGGACGCGCCCTCAGCCGCTCCTAATCGCCTAATCTGTCTCTCTGAAGCCCAAAGGATCCGAGGATCGGGGTGATCCTTGAGCTTCCTCAGTTCTGCGAGTTGCTCATCCGTGGGTAGAAGGTCCAGAATGTCCGCAATCAGTAGTTCCTTGCTTTGCGCCCATTCGCTGTATCTCAATGGGTTGTAACGGCGCGTTATTCGGTCGTATTTGATTACTCGGAAAGTCTCACCTGGCAATATGCCAGTGGCAACAAGCTCTTCATAGAACTCGCGCCAGCCGTCGGTTTCACGCCCTCGTTCCCCTTCGTACCACGTCACAAATGACAGTAGATTCCTGCCCGGAACGCGGATCCTCAGGTCTGCTTCACTCACTGCGTCTGGAGCCAACAAGTCATCGTCCAGCACGTTGAGGTCCATAAGCCTGCCGGACGAAGATGGATGAGTCTTGTAGACGCCGCCTACTGGCTGATAGTGGTCGAACCGTGTTCCCTTCACGAGAAGGTAGTCGCCGTCGACCCGAATGCGATAGAGGTACGACGCCGAGATACGGACTCGCCTATTCCAGGTACAGAGGGAGTACCAGACAATCTTCAGCAGGCCCAAGTGATTAACCAGCGTGTCTACCAGAGGAACAGCGAAGCCAACCGCGAGACCGCCGGAGACTGTGAAAATCCAGCCGCCTGGATCAGAAAATATCACCACGATCGTCGATATGAGCATTACGCCGAGATAAAACAACAAACGAGGCATTCGTCAGGTCCTTAATCACCGCCGTCGGCGAATTACTGAGGGCGACCCAATGACAGCCATTGGGCCGGCGCTTGAGGCAACCATTCTTGATACCGCTGGAGGAGAGGGCTGGCGCACTCTCAGCTTCATTGGCGCTATCGATCGAGCCGCTATCTGTGGCCAAACTTAAGTAAGGGTAGCCGGGACCAGACACCTGATGGGGAAGGTTGGCTGTGAGCCATTCCCGGCAGCGCCCTCCTAACCGGCTCCTTACAGTCCCATTTGGGACCTCGAGGACCGGAAAATCGGCACTGCCTGCGTGGTCCCGGCCACTTCCATGCGTTACTTACGAACGCGTGGAGAGTCCCGGAAGTCCGCGCATTTGTACGTCCAATACAACCAAGAAGCCGCGACGGCCATGATCACGAGGAAGCCTCGCCGCGATCATGGACTCATCGAGCGGGTCAACCTCGACCGCCCCGTGATCGAGATAGTGTCCAGAAGTGAATCCGCAGTCTTGATGTCGAAGGACTCGTTCGACGCCCCGGCGAAGTCCGTCCACCTGCTGAGTTCCTCCGCTAATGCCCATCATCTGATATCGGCTGTATTACCCCCGGGTGTTGATGCCGCTCCTGATCCGGGTGACCGAGACTAGAGTTCCGTGTCGGGCCCGATAGGACTTCGCTTGTACGCCACCGCGGTGTGAATGCCGCCGAACACCGGCCGACTATCTGGCGGGGCCTTGAACGTGTTGTATTCAGCCATATCGCAATTCCGCGAGACGAAAACACGGCTCCATTCGTCAGTTTCAGCGGTTATGGCAGCCACTTGGCGGCCGAATTGACCACTCTGATGGAGCGGTATCCCTAGGGCCTCAGCCCACAGCTCGTAACGCTCGAAGATGAAGCTGAAGGTGGCGAAGGGGGCGAAGCCCTGGGCATGGGTCATCCAGAACCGCCGAACGGTCTTGTCAACCGGGTACCGTCCTTTCCCGGTCGCCTCCACGATGATGCCCTTGGGAGGGGCTGACAGTTTCGTTTCGAAGTGAGTGCCTTCCTCCACTTCTCGATCAGACCGACAGCAAGGAATGAGGTTGATTGCATCCACCTCAGCGGCGTATCGGAACATAGTGATCGAAAAGCCATCTTCGAGAAGTGCCAGGATGCCGCCAGCCGTGATCGTGTGGACAGAGGCCGCAACGATGATGATTTGCTGACACTCGTTCACTAACGTCGGCAGAGGGCGGCCGAAACGCTGCTCGAAAGCTCGCGCCAAATCGATCCCCAGACCACCATCAGCCACTAAGCGGATGACCATTTCTCTGTCCAGCCTCTTGATCAAGCGCCTATAGCCAAGAACTTGGGCGATAACGGCAGGAAGAGCTTTCCCCAGCTTCAGCTCCACAATTGAAATAGCACCGGTCGAGTTAATCGCAAGCAGATCAATGATTCCTCCGACCACGCCCACCTGGCGGCCGATAATCAACAAGTCCTCCCCGAGAAGAGAAGGATCGGCTACTAGATAGTCCTCCAGGCCAGCCTCAGACCGAATCGGGAACATTGAGGGTGTGGGCTCCGCGGTCACCGCCAGTCTTCCATTCCGTCGATGAGCGCCAGGCCCGCTGCGGATGTGGAGTGATCCATAAGCAAGGAGAAGACGGGCATCCGGTGTACTGCCGGCGCTACCGAATTGTCCGGTTGAATGCAGACACTTGCACAAGACCCGAAACAAGCGTTCCGTGGAGTGGGCATTAGGCGTTCAGGTTCATTGCCAGCGTGGTGGCCCGTTCCAGGTCGAGCTTGACGGTGAGCGAGTGCCGAGGACTCTTCGAGGGCCGGCCAGCACCGCGGTTTCTCATATCTCATGCGGCCAGTATTCGGATCTGCCCCCTTCGGAACCAACCTGGGCGGCAGGTCGCGTCAGCAGTCCTACTTAAAAGCTGAATCGAACTTCGTCATGAACCAGCGTTGCTGGCTATTTAGCTACCACGTCAAATTTCGACATATATCGCAACCGGTTCCGAACTCCCCGACTCGACGGGGTCCGGAGCGTTGGCAGACCGCCTTCCCACAAACCGTCCGTCCCGGGAACCCGGGCCGGGGTTGGCGGCGGGGCCCGGGTTCCGTCCCAGAATCAAGCAGGCCCACGCCGACTTCATCGCCAGCCAGTAGAGCCCCGACAAGCCAGATCCGTCCGATTCTTCCCGAGCAAAATTGAACAACTCTTGTCACATGGACCCCACGAGCCACTCTGGCCCTTATTTGGGCCATTTTTGGCCAGCTATTGGCCGGATTTGGACCAGCGGTCCGGTGCCCGCGTGCTTCCGGGCCAAAATTGGGCCTTTTCTGGGCCCACTTTGGCCCTCAAAACAGCAGAATCGACTTCCGGACCCATTGTGACCGCATTTGGGCCGGATCAGGCCCAAATGCGGGCCGGATTTGGGCCAACGGGTGTTCCAGGCGCCTCGCGGCGCTGATTTCACCACCAAGGACCTGGATCCGGGACTTTCCATGGCCATTCTCTGGCCAATTTTGGTCAGTTTCTGACCAGAAACGGGCTGGAATTGGCCACAGACTTGCAGCCTTCGGGCTGCATTTTTTTACATGGCCGGCCCTCTGCCGAGGGCCACGCAGTGTGGGAAGCACGGTTCTAAAAGCGTGGGACGGCGGGGGCGGGTTGGCGATGCACTGGCGCCTGCGCCCAGCGCTCACCAGGCGGTCCGGGAGTCCGGTTCCCTCGAGGAAAATTAGAGCCCCAAGGGGGAGATGTATCCATCTATTTTTCCTCGTGACAACCGTGTGTCAGGGATCCCCGGACAGCCAGGTGAGCTCAGATCAGAGGGTTGACAGGTGGGGCGCAAAAGCATGGGAGGCCAGTCAGACGACGGCCGCCACCCACCCCCGTTGAGGACTCGCTCCTGGACACCGGGAGCCAGGCTGTCCTAAGCCCGTTGATGCTGTCTTGGATGGCACGCTGCGGAAGCTGTGCCATGGCCCGTGCCGGTCCCCGGGCAAGCAGTGCTTGGCCCGGACTGGATGAACAAGTTCCCCAGTCCGGTGTGTAGAAAGGCAGAGACTGAACGCCTGTGCTGACGCCGCCCAGGCACCGGGCTGGCAGGACACTGGAGCGGGTGATGGTGCACCGCGGCGGCGGGAGTCCTGGCGAGGGGAACCATGCCGCCGCGACACTGGATCAGCTGTTCTGGAACGGCACTGTGACAGCCCCTGTGACGCTGTCTCACAGGCCCGGCAGCCACCGACGGAGCGGTGGCCGCGACGGTCCCTGGAGGACCTCTGCAGCGCAAGCTGTGGCGGCTGGCGGACCAGCCACTGTCGCAGCGTTGCGGCGACGGGATGAAGGCGTGTGAACCATGCCCTGGCGGGCCGGAAAACCCTAGTCAGCAAAGCCTCTCAACAGCTGCTGCGCAGCGCCTTCGGTGTCACCATCGCACCGTCTTCGTCCCTCAGCCGCTCAGCCGGCACCCCGGTGGCACCTCGTATGGGACCGCTGTTCCTGCGTCACAGCGCCTGCTGGTACGAGTACCAAATTTGGGCTCCTACCCGTTCCTACTCCTTCGTCGCAGGCCCGTGACGCTGCTGCGCAGCAACGTTCCTACCGGGTGCCACGCACCATGAAATCCGGTAGGAACGAAAACGCCCAAAACCAGCGGAAACTAGCGCCACTCCTCCCCTCCCTCCTACGAGTAGGAACCATAAATGGTCGGGTAGGAACGATGTGGTAGGCGCTACTTTCCGCTGATGTACCAGCAGAAATCCCGCCGATCTTCCGCTAAAGCTCCAGATGCGACGGATGAAGAGAAAGGGCATAAGGGTTCGTGGCACCTCGCTTCGCTTCGGTGGTCGGCACAGCCGACACGAATTCGGTCGCTGCGCTCCCTCACCCATCGCTGCGCTCCGGGCCCTTATGCGGTCGCTTTGCTCCCTTCCCCACCAACGCTGACGCGTCGTTGGGGTGCCCCTGAAGCCATCGCTGACGCGAGTGGCTCCAGCCCCCGGTGACCGCTGTCGCGGCCCCCGGACAGAGACAAGCGGAAGGGCAATGCTACGGAGCGGCGCCGGTCGCCGGTGCCGGCCAGTCGGGGGCCGCATGCTGGAGCAACGCCTCATGCCTAGCCGCACTGTGCTCAAGCAAAAGGATCCTCTGCGAATAGGCGACGGGCTAGGGCATCGAGGTAAACCCGCGGGGCCGAGTTCCGCCGTCCATCGTCGCCCGGTACATTGCTGCAGCCGGCCGAGCTAGGCCTAGCGAGAGCGAGACCTCCTCGGCACGCCCGGATCCTCCGGGTCGCCGGGAAATCCTCTCCTCGGGCCGAGCTCGAGCCAAAGGCTGTTCCCCTTCCGATGCAGTCCGGTGCGGAACTCGGGCAGATTGGCTGGAAGGATCAAGGGTGGGCACCAAGGCTGGCTGTATATCCAAGGACTGATCAGCTGGAGGCTTTGCCTGCTCTGAGCAGAGCCTGGCGACCCGACAACGGTGGCGAGGCGATGCCAGTCGAATTCGTGAGCTATAGCCTCCCTCTGGTCGCAGCCCCATCCACCGCTCAGCCAGACAGGATCGGGCCGGTCCGGCCACGTGTCCGGCAGTTCCGCCAGTCGCTGACGACTGCAGGCAACGACGAACTCCTGGGCTGTCCAAGCCGTAGCGCCATTGATCAGGTCGACCTCCGCCGGGGTGACGGAGGTCCGTGCGATGTGGGCTTTCCATCCCAGCCCAGAGTGAAAGGCGACGGCGCGGGACTTGGTCGGGGTGACTGTTAGGACGTTCTTCCTGTCCAGGGGAATTAGCCAGCCGTGGCGGCCCCTGAACTGGCGAGCCCCGGCAACACTGAGGCCGAGGTCATTGGTCACGAACTCTGACCCCTGGTCCCTTACTGTCGCGACTCCCCAGTGGGCGGTTGCGACCTGTGCGAGCAGGCGTTGGAACTCGAAGGCACGGGCAAGGTTCGCGCGGTCGGGGTTCTTCATTGCTGCAGTCATTCGTGGATCCCGCGCCTCGTACCTCTTCTCGAATTCCCGTCCTCTCACGAACAGTGACGTCACGAACGGGACGAGTGTGCGGACCCAAGTATTCGCATCCAGTGGTCGCTCTGAGTCCGTGAGCTCCTGGATCGCAGTGGGCAGCGTCGACTCGTAGTAGGACCAGATCTCGTCCACGGCCTGCGGCGTCCAGACGCCCCCGAGGAGCGTGTAGAGGTCGTTCTGGGCACCGATCCGCGCCGGCTTTGTCTTGAACGGTTCGCTGGATCCCCGCCGCAGGCACCAAACCTCCCGCTGCCTGCGGGGCAGGCTGGCTTCGGCCGAGAAGCCGCCGACGTAGGCCGCGGGTAGATAGTGATGGAGCGGCATGCTCTCCCCAATCCCGAATGAGCGTCCGGCGATCCGGTCGTGCCCTCCTGGCACCGCAACGTGCAGGATCGCCCTCGCCTTCATCGCCTCCACGACTGTACTCCCCATCGCTTCTACCCCTGTACAGATCGGTGACAATAGGCCAGGTGCGCGCACCTACGCAGCGAACGGGCTCCGCCGATCGGGTACATCGCCGTACGGAGGATCAGGCGAAAGGCAGGCTCGGTGTGCGAAGCTGAGACTGCTCATATATGAGTGCGGGGGAGTCAGGGGGAGACAATGGCGGCCGAGCCCAGCCACATGCGGAGGCAGATAGATGTCGTGCTGAATGGAACGCGGATCCCCATCGATGAGGCGGTGTTCACCGTATTGCTCGAGAACTCCGTGGCTGCAAACTACAGTGACTACAAGAATGCGCTCGAGTCCTCCTCGATCACGTTCGACTCCCTCGTCGCCCTCGCGCGGACGGGCGATATTCCTTACGTGCTCTTCTTCGCCCCGCTTCCGGTGGCCGAGGCTCAGGTCAGATCGAAGACCGACAAACTGTTGGCCGGGGTCACCAAGGAGACCTTCGCGGTGAACTCCCGCGACCGAGTGCACCTCCGTGACATCGAGCTGATCGTCAAGGACCTCATGCGCAAGCAAGAGCTGTTGAAGAGGAACGACAGCACCCTGACCCGGAACAGGATCGTGGGACTGCTATCCAGGCCCGGCCGGACGATTGAAGAGGACGCTGCCGCGTTGATGGAGGCGCTAGGGCTCTCCCACGATTCAATCCGTGTGGCACGCTCGAAGGCCGACGCGCTTGAGGTAGTGACCGCGCGCCTCGAAGCGAACCAGGTCCTCGTCTCTCGCAGCGTCCCCAACGCTATGCCGCAGAACCTCACAAAGGTGAAGGGGAACTTCAGCGGCATGGCCATCAGGGACGCCAAGGTGCCCTACATCTTTCTCGCGGGCGGGAATCGCGGCGACAGCGAGGAACCCGCCGGCCGGATGGTCTTCACACTTGTCCTCATGGCCGTGCTGGTGGCACAGAAGAAGTTCATGCCGGTCACTTACGACGGCTCCAGCGCCGGGACCGACGTCGGGCCAGAGTACGACATCGTCGGAGCCATCCTCATGCCGGCCAAGACGCTGCGCGGTTTGCCTCTCGGGATGCTCGACGATGTGAAGGCCGCGGCCGAAGTCCTCAAGGTCACCCCCAGCGCTATCGCGGTGAGAGCTATGCGGCTTGGGATGATCTCGCCTGCAGCCGCTGACGCCCACCTGCAGGAGCTGGGCCGCGAGTTCTCCCAGCGCCCGAGGTCCCAGACCCGGACGCTGGGGACAATGAAGGCTGTGCGCAGATACAACGGGCGAGAGTTCTCCAGGCGCATGCTCGATGTCCTCGACGCCGGACGCATCTCCCGCGGCGAGTTCTGCCGCGTCGTTTGCCTCCGCCGCATCCGACCGCACCAGATCAATGCCTTCCGCGAGGCCGTGCTGTGAGCGACTTCGGGGACATATACGTAATCGACAACAACGCCCTGACCTTCCTCGGACCGGCGCACCGTGCCAGCGCGTTCTTCAAGCAGCACTGCCGGATTCCCAGCGAGGTTCTCCACGAAGCCGACGGCTTTCCCGATGTCGAGGAGCTGAGGCAGCTCGAGTACCGAACGAATCCGGACATGCTCGTAGCCCTCGTCGAAGTCATGGCCTCAGTGCCGCCCGAGGATAGAAAGCTCGTAGACCTTTACGCCAACCGCGGCAACGCCGACCCCCTCGTCGTCGCATGCGCGCTGAACGGACAACAGAGCGGTGAGGAGGGTGCGCTCTTCTCGTTGACTTGGACTGTAGTCTCGGGCGACAAAGCGGTGCAGGCCATGGCGCGTCGTTTCGGAGTTCCGGTGCTGACCAACGAGGAGTTCCTTGCCCGTCTGAAGGACGAGTGACATCCCTAAGACAACCGCTCACCTCATGGCCAGTACAGGCCAAGGGAGCCCGACTGCTCAGAACGGCTGGGGTTCAGTCCTATGCTTCGGCCCGCTCTCTTGGTCGGATCTGCTCGTGAGTGCCAGCGTGCGCAGCGAGACCGCGGGACTCAGACCTTCGGAACGGCCTCTACCGTCTCTGCCACGGCCTCCCAGCTCATAACGCGTCGGCCCTTGCCGACAGGGCAAATTGTGACGCTCATCAGAAAGCCAACAATTGCACGGCGACGAGCCAGGGTCTTTGCGTCCCACCAAGCGCGCACGTCCTCAACACCGACCAAATCGGCAAATGGACTCAGGCCCACGGCGCTGGTGATTTCCGAGTCCACCGTCCTCAGTTTCTCTTCTATGTCATCGAGGCGGTCCTGCGCGGCTGCGAGCCGTGATGGGTCATCATCGATGAGCGCGAAAACGTTTTTCCGGGTCGCCCGGAGTGCGTCGCGGCGAGTGTGCAGCCCGGCGATGTCCGCCTTATCCGCCTTGGGACTGAGCAAGGTTGCAGCGTCAGGCTCCGACAGTCGGGCAATGCACAACATGGAGATGTATTGGTCAATGAGGTCCCCGTTCCGCATGAAATGGCCGTTGACGCAGCGATAGGTGTGGTAGCGCTGACTGGGAGCTGTGCCGGAGCCGTCCTTGCGGGCCGTCGGATGCGTTTCCCCACGTGCTGAACGAACGGGCTCGCGGCACACGGAGCACACCGCCAGACCGGAGAGCAGCCACCGGCGCGCGGTGCCGTTGTGGCTAGGTTTGACGCCAACGAGGCGGTCGCGAGTGGCGACCAGTTGCTCGTGCGCGACAATCGCCTCCCAGGCGCCAGCCATGCACGCTTCTAGGTCGATAGCCGCGAGGTCGTGTTGGCCGCTCGGCTGTGCCGGAGGAAGGAGTGCGGCATAAAGCGGATTCAAGAGAACCCGGCGCACCGTGGTCGCGCCCCAGCGCGCACCCTGACGCGTGCGCCTATTGGCGTCGTTGAGATCACGGGCGATCTGCGCGAGCGGGGCTCCGGCGAGGAACTCGCGGAAGATCTGGCGGACGTCCGCGGCCTCGTCTTCGTCGATGACGTAGCGCGTGCCAGCGGCGTCGCGCTCGGCGGCCGGCAGCCAGCGATAGCCGTGCGGCGGCATACCCGACGTGGGGTGGCCGGCCTTTCGGCGTTCCTTCGCGAAGCGCGCGGCGCGCTGAGTCTTCAGCTTGACCTCGTTCTCAGCGACAAGAATGAGGAGTTTGAGCTGGAAGTCATCGATGTCGGTGTCGATTCCCTGGCGGACGACAATCACGCGCATCGAGCGCCTCGGCGGAGTGACATCGAGGACGTCGGCGAGGTTGCGGGTGAGCCTCGAGGTCTCCGTGACGATGAGAGTGTCAAACAGACCGTCGTCGAAGGCGCGTAGCATCTTCACCCAGTCGGTCTTTGGCCCACGCTCCTTGCTGCCGCTGGTGTCGTTGTCCTTATCGAACACCTCGGCGATTGGCCAGCCTCGCCGAGCAGCCTCCTCACGGCAGTCGGCGACCTGCTGGGCAATGCCCTGCTCCTCGTCGACGGACTGGCGGGCGTAGACGGCCACGCGGGGTGATCGGGAGACAGCATGGGGGGACATGCTTTCAGTCTAGCCTGGAGTATGTTTCTCTTCGCTCACAGTAGCCGCAGTGGGCTTCGCCGGACTCTTGGTGGTCATTCTTCGCAGTGAGGAAGTACGTGGCTTCCTCCTCAACCTCATTCGCAGCGCGCTCTCCCTGCCATGACGCACCGGTGGGGTTCAAAGCGCCGTGCTGGGAATCCGATGCGTCAGCGGGCATTGGCTTGGCGGTTCGCCGCGATGCAACCCCGTTCCGCTGAGGGAAGTGTGCGGCAGCGGCCTCCTGCGATCAGGCGACCTCCTCCGGCCGAGAAACCGGATAGCCAGCGGGGGCGCAGCCGGCGAGATGTTTTTCCTGAGAGGAACCACGGTGCCGTCACTGCGGAGTTCGCCGTGGCGCTGCCCGCTGTGCTGCTTCTTTTGGCCTTGTTTCTGGCAGGATCGGCCGCGGGAATTACGCAGCTTCGCTTGGAAGAGGCGGCCAGGGCAGGAGCCAGGGCCCTCGCCCGTGGAGATGGCCACGCGGCCGTTGACGGAATCGTTCGAAGACTGGCGGGCGATGCCGCCTCGGCTGTCGTTGCGGAAGACGGCGAGTGGATCAAGGTCACAGTCTCCGCCCGGGTCGTTGGCCCGTTGGGCTCCCTCATCCCGTGGAGGCTTTCGGCGACGGCATCGGCAAGGGGAGAGGGCCCGCAGTCGTCGGCGGCCACCGTTCCCTTCCTCGCCGCCCGGGACGGCGTTGTGGATTTCAGAGGTGCTGTGCCGCTGCTCGGGCTCGAAGCCGCTGTGGAAGAGGTCGCGGCGTGAGGGCAGGCAGCGCCCGCGCCGGCGATGGCGGGCGTGTTGCGGAATACGGTTCGGGAACCATCCTCGCCGTTGCCCTGGGCCTTGTTGTCATGATCTGCATGGCGGCGGCGTTCATGCTGGCCCAGGCCGTGGCGATGGGGCATCGCGCTGCATCTGCCGCCGATCTCGCGGCCCTCGCAGGAGCCGACGCAGCCCGCGGCCTGACCACGGGAGATCCGTGCGTGGTCGCCAGCGAAACGGCCGCGCGGCAGGGAGCTTCGTTGTTGGCCTGCACGGTGGGCGAAGGCGGGATCGTGGAGATCCGCACTGAGCTGGACCGCGGCGCAGTCTTCGGGACCGCGACCGGCCGCTCTCGCGCCGGGCCGCCGCCCTAGAACAGCCGGGACCGGCGTCTAAGCCGCGTCCCGCAGGAGCACGTTGATCAGCGTGACCGCGGCGTCCTTGTCCAGCGGATTGTTCTTGTTGCCGCATTTGGGCGACTGGACGCAGGAAGGGCAGCCGGTGTCGCACTCGCATGCTTTGATGGCGTCCCTTGTGGCGGTCAACCACACTTTGGCTTTTTCGAAGCCACGCTCGGCAAATCCGGCACCGCCTGGATGGCCGTCGTAGACAAAGATCGTGGGAACTCCGGTGTCGGCGTGGAGCGCTGTTGAGACTCCACCGATATCCCAACGGTCACTCGAAGCGACCAGCGGGAGAAGCCCGATGGCGGCGTGCTCGGCGGCGTGAAGCGCACCCGGGAACTGGGCTTCGACAAGGCCTGCTCCAGTCAGCGAACGGTTGTGAACCACAAACCATACCGCCTTGGTGAAAAGATCCCTGGCCCCGAGTTCCAGCGGTTCTTCCCCCAAAACCTCATTGGAAATCAGTGCCTTGCGCTGGAAGGAGACCACCTGTGTAGTTACCTTCACTTCGCCGAAGTGGACCGCGATATCCCCCCATTCCATGGTCCGGAGAGTCTGTAGGACCTCGATCTGGGTCACGTCCCGCGCTGTGGTGTAGTAGTCCGGGTTGGTTCGACGAACCACTACGCAATGGTCCTCTTCGTTCAGTTCCTCGACCAAGTAACTGTCGCCCTGGTGCACATAGATCGCGCCCGTGTGCGCCTGATAGTGGGTTTGTGGCGAGTCCATGGTGCCCAACAGGGAGCCAGTCTCGGAGTCCACGATGCTTACGGGGCCGCCTCCATCTGCCCGGAGGTTCACCATGGCTGCGGCGCTCTCGGGATGGGTCCAGAACCAGCCCGCGGGCCGTTTCCTCAGGTAACCCTGTTCCACCAGCTGATTCAGCAGGGATTCGGATGTTGGCCCGAACAGCTCAAGTTCGGCCATGCCGATCGGGAGCTCGGCGGCTGCCGCGCACAGGTGGGGCCCGAGCACATAAGGGTTTCCGGGATCGAAGACCGTGGCCTCGACTGACACATCAAAGATCGCCTCCGGATGGTTGACGAGGTACGTGTCCAAGGGATCGTCGCTTGCCACGAAGGCCGCAATGGCGTCTTGGCCTGCACGCCCCGCTCGTCCGATCTGTTGGAACAGGGACGCCCTCGTCCCGGGCCAGCCGGCTACCAGCACTGCGTCGAGTCCGGAAATGTCGATACCCAATTCCAATGCCGACGTGCTGGAGACGCCAAGCAGCTCACCGGAACGCAATGCCTTTTCCAAAGCCCGTCTCTCCTCGGGGAGATAGCCGGAGCGGTACGCCGCAACCCGCTGGGGCAGGCTGGGGTCCACCTCATCGAGGAGCCGTTTGGTGATCGACGAAATTGTTTCCGCGCCGCGCCTGGACTTGATGAAGGCGATGGTACGGACACGGGAGGACACCAGATTGGCCAGCAAGTCCGCGGTCTCGGCCACAGCGGTCCGGCGGGATTTTGCCCCGTTTTCGCCCTTCAACTCGGTCAGGGCAGGTTCCCAAAAAGCCACGGTAGTGGAGCCGTGGGGTGAACAGTCCTCGGAAACTTCGCGGACGGGAGTGCCGATCAGGCGCGCAAAGGATGTGCCGGGGTCCGACGCTGTCGCGGACGCCGCAATGAAGACCGGTTCAGGAAAGGAGGTGCCGGCACCGTAGTAGGCGCAGATTCGCCTGAGCCGCCGCATGAGATTGGCGACATGGGACCCGAACACCCCGCGGTAGCTGTGGGCCTCGTCCACGATGACGTACCGCAACCTACGGAAGAAGCGGGCCCACCACGTGTGGTTGGGCAGGATCCCGAAATGCAGCATGTCGGGGTTGGCGAGGATGAAGTTGGCGTGATCGCGGATCCAGCGGCGCTGGGACTGCTCGGTATCGCCGTCGTACGTTTCCGCCCGGACCGTGGGGAGCTTGAGCGCGCGGATCGCTGCCAGTTGGTCGGCTGCAAGTGCTTTGGTGGGCGAGAGGTACAAGGTGACGGCGCCGTCGTCGTGGATCTTGCCCGGCTCGGACAGCACCCGCAACTCGGAACGATGGATCGCGTCGAGGGCAGGCAGCTGATAGGCAAGCGACTTCCCGGAGGCGGTCCCCGTGGCGATGACGACGTTCTGGCCGGAGTGGGCGAGCTCGGCTGCTTCGATCTGGTGCCGGTACGGTTCGTGGATGCCCAAGGTTCCGTAGGCGGCGACCACATCGGGATGGGTCCAGGCCGGCCATGGCTCATGGATCGCTTGGCGCGCCGGAATAGTGCGGACGTGTCGCAACTGCTCCGGGTCCGGGCTCCTGCCCAGAAGGGAGATCATCGATTCAGTTGCGTTCACTTGAACATTCTGTCACCGCGCCGGAACCGACCGGCGCCGAAGGTCGGCCACGCCTAAGAAAGGTCGGCTACGCCACCGACAGGTCAGTCTCGTCGACCCGCTTGGTGGACATCATGAGCACCTGGCACACGTGCTTCCAGCCAAGGTGCGAATAGAGGTGCTGTCCGTCCAAGGAAGCCAGGAGGAGACCGCTTTCAACGTCGTACTGAAATGCCTGCGCGGCGAGGGCTTTCATGATGAAACTGCCCAGGCCCCGGCGCTGGTAGTTGGGCTCGGTGACGATTTTGTCGAACACTGCCGTCTGCTTGACCACGTATACCTGGCCGCTGGCTGCCACCTCTTCGCCGGCATGGACCACGGCGTAATGGACGCCCTTGCTTTCGGAGGTCGTGAGCTTGAGGTCATCATCCGAGAGCCACGGATCTTCCGCATCCTGTGTCCCCATGTCCACGATCATCATGGTCTGGGAATCGGAGGTGACGTTGAGCCCGTTCTCGCGAGCCAATTGTGTGTAGCGCGCGACGTCGTTCGTGAGGATCGTCAGGATACGAGTGTCCGCCTGGGCGGTCTTGGCAGCCAGCTCGGCGAACTCGGCATCCGACGGGTCATGTGCGAAGAATTCCCAGTCGCCGGTTTTGTCCGCACGCAGGGCTGCCGGGAAGCGGCCTTCCTTTCGCGTTTCGTAGCTCCGGGACCCGGACCAGCCAGCCACCCAGACTTCGAGCAGCTCGGCGATGTCTTCAACCAAGGCGTCGTGACTCATGTAGAGAGACTATGCCAGCGGTCTGGGAATCAACAGGGGCGGTCAGTAACAGCTCCATTAACACTTAGAGCGGCCCAACGACGGCCCGACAGCTTGGTTTGGGGCCACCAAGTACCCTTAAATACGTGGCTTTAAACAGAATTGTGCTCTTCTATGGCTTTACTCCGATCGCGGACCCGGACGCCGTTCGGCTCTGGCAGCGTGCCCTGTGCGAGAAGCTCGGCCTGACCGGGCGCATCCTCATTTCGCGTGACGGCATCAACGCCACAGTTGGCGGGGAGCTGAACAACGTCAAGCAGTACGTGAAGACCACTAAGGAATACAAGGGCTTCCACGGTATCGACTTCAAATGGTCCGAAGGCGGAGCCGACGACTTTCCGAGGCTCAGCGTCAAGGTTCGCGATGAGATCGTGTCCTTCGGCGCCCCCGGCGAACTGAAGGTGGATGAGAACGGCGTTGTCGGCGGCGGCACCCACCTTCAGCCCGAAGAGCTCCACGCGCTCCTTGAGGAAAAGAGGGCGGCCGGGAAGGACGTGAAGTTCTTCGACGGACGCAACGCCTTCGAAGCCCAGATAGGCAAGTTCAAGGACGCGATTGTTCCCGACGTCGCCACGACCCACGACTTCATCAAGGAACTCGACTCGGGAAAATACGACGATCTCAAGGACCAGCCTGTCGTCACCTACTGCACAGGCGGAATCCGTTGCGAAGTCCTTTCCAGCCTCATGGTGAACCGCGGTTTCAAGGAGGTTTACCAACTCGACGGCGGGATTGTCCGCTACGGCGAAACCTATAAGGACCAGGGCCTGTGGGAAGGCTCCTTGTACGTTTTCGACAAGCGCATGCACATGGAATTCAGTGAGGACGCCAAGACCATCGGCCAATGTGTTCGCTGCCAGGCGCCCACCAATAAATTTGAAAATTGCTCCAATCTGAGCTGCCGCAACCTCACACTGTACTGCGCCGAATGTGCCTCGAGCCCGGAAACGTTGCGTTGCCCCGAAGGCTGCGCTGCCTAGCTCCGGTCATCAGATCCGGCTCACCCGGTACGCGAAATTCGCCGGTGCATTGGCGGTCATCGTGATAGCCAGGATGGCGTCCGTCTCCAGCTTCAGGACCTTGACCCGCGTGGTGCCGCACCGCAGCATCACATCGGTGAGGACTTCGCTTCCGTTCCGCACGGTGAATTCGGCGCTGCGGGCACCTCGGCACGCCAGCGTCACTGCGTACGTTCCCCCCGGAAGCTGGGTGGTCTCTTCGTCGCGGGATTCGCCGGCCGACAACACGCCGAAGCTGCTATAGAAGGACAGCCCGTTCACGTCCGGAAGCACGTCCTGCGCCCAAGCCCTCAGCGCGTCGCCCGTGACGGTTTGTCCCAGCCCAGGGTCGCGGGTCAGTACCGGATCCGTGATGGCCGCCGACGGCGGACTGCTTGCCGCCGCACGACCGTCCTCGTAGCTGTATTCGCACGATGCCATCGTGCCGCACGTGAGCACACTGCAAAGCACGACGGCGGGAATCGCCGGCCGCGTCGTCGCTACCTTCAGGGCGCGTGCCCACCCCATAATCCGACTCTACGCCGGGCTGTAGGCCCGAACGAGGGGGCGGGTTACGAAGCCGGTACCAGTTGGTACGCGTAGATCACGGGAGCATCGACGCTGCTTGCGCTGATGCTCAGCGGACCGGTCGAGGGAATCTTGATACGGGACGTTTCGCGGCTGCCATTGCATGCTGCCCCGGCCTCTGTGATCTGCGTACTGCCCGATGAAACGTCGAAGAATGCCTTGCCGCCGCCATCGCAGGCCACGGTCAAGGTGTAGCTACCCGCGGCGACGTTTGCGAAGCTCTTGACCAAGGGGTCGCGGTTCGGGATCTTCCCGGAGTCCTCCAGGACAACCCCGGCCGCCGAGGGCATGGTGGTCGCCTTCCAGGCGGGGACATCGGCGTTGGCGACAGATCCCCCGGAGGAGCACGCCGTCATCGCCAGGGCGGCTGCGCCAATGACCAAAAGTGCGGCGCGACGCCAAGTGGAGGGGTGAAATGCCATGATTCAACGCTACCTGCTCGAACGCCTCCCCGCCGACGCAGGAATCCGGCGAGAGGCGCCCAGCCGCCCCAATAGACTTGAACGGTGACTGATCCCGCAACGCCCGCCATCTTTGGGACCGCCCCCACCACCCTCGACGCTCCGCGCAGCGATCTTCCCGAGCTGCTCACAGCGCTCGCCGACGACCTGCGGAACGTTGGCTACACCGTGGACGGTGTGGCAGGACTTCTGGGAGGGTCCGCTCACGCTGCCCTCGCCCGGGATCAGCTCATCCCTGCACTCATCGTCACCGAACCGGCAGCCTTGACCGGAGACCCGGTGACGGACCGCTCGAAAGCCGCGCTCGCCGTCGTCGTCCGCTTGTGGCTTCTCGCTGTCCCGCAAACCGAAGGCGAGCTCGACGCCGCCCTGCCGCGCGTCCGCACCTCGGGCCTGATGGAGCTTGGCTTGGTGGGGAAGAACGACGGCGGTGCTGTCGCCGCGAAAGTGGATTTGCGGCCGTACGGCTGGGAATGTGACTCCATAGCAGACAACAGCGGGAGCGGCGGTGCCGAGCTGTGGGTTTCCAGCGATCTCGCCGCCCACCAGCAGCCCGGCGTGCTCCGGCATGACCATGTGCTGGGCATCGGGCAGGCCTCCACGACGCTCGTCCAGACCACCATCCGCCGGCACTCGAAACGCGCCCTCGACCTCGGGACGGGCTGCGGGATCCAGACTTTCCACCTCCTGCACCACAGCGAGCACGTCACGGCCACCGACATCTCCGAGAGGGCCCTCGCGTTCACCCGGTTTAACCTGATGCTCAACGCGGAGGCCTTGCACCTTGACCCGGCCGATCTCGAGGCCCGGGTGAGCTTGCGGCTGGGCTCGCTCCTGGAACCCGTCGGGGGTGAGACGTTCGATCTGGTGGTGTCCAATCCGCCTTTCGTCATAACCCCGCGAAGTGCCGGCGAGCACTCTTCGGGTCAGTTCACCTACCGCGACGGCGGCCTGCCCGGCGACGACATCGTCGCCAACCTCGTCCGCACCCTTCCCGATGTCCTCGCGCCCGGCGGCACGGCGCAGATGCTCGGCAACTGGGAGATCCCTGCGGGCAGCGGCTGGAGTGAACGGCCTGCGTCGTGGCTGGCGGGGTCCGGCACGGAGGCCTGGTTCATCCAGCGGGAACAGGTGAGTCCCGAGCTGTACGCGGAGACCTGGTTGCAGGACGCCTCCGAAGGCCGCGACCGTAAGCTCTACCGTGATGCTTACGCGGCCTACCTGGAGGACTTCGCGTCCCGCAACGTGGAGGCAATTGGCTTCGGAATGATCTGGCTCCGGCGACCGCTGGACGAGCGTCCAGGAGCTGCGCCGACCCGTTTCGAAGAAATCACCTACCCCATCGAGCAACCGATCGGCCCACACCTTGCCGCCGCCGTCGAACGCGCTGACTGGCTGGTCACCCACGAGCTCTCCGACGCCCACCTGGTGGTGGCCGAAGACGTGACCGAGGAACGCCACCAGCGGCCCGGCGCCGAACACCCAGGCGTCATCCTGTTGCGCCAAGGCGCGGGACTGCGCCGGACGAATCTACTGAGCACCGAGCTCGCCGGCTTTGTGTCGGCATGTGACGGCGATTTGTCCGTCCGCCAGCTGATCGGTGCCTTGGCCGCACTGCTCGGTGGAGGGGACGACTTCGACGACGACGCATTCCGCGCCGGGCTGCTCTCCGACGTGGAGAACCTTGTCCGCGACGGCTTCCTGCTTCCCGCGGCATAGGACAATTGCGGACGCACCGGCGGATAAACTGTTCCGGTGAATGAAGACAACGGGGTACCCACCGGGCTGGCATCCCCGAAGCGCCGGAAACGGCCCGAGAAGACGGTGGAGATCACCGACCCCAAAGCGATCCGTGCGCTTGCGCATGCCGCCCGGCTTGAGGTGATCTCGGAGCTGTATTCCACGCAGCTGAGCCGCACGGCCACGGAGCTCGCCGCGCAGACAGGGCTCACGCCGAGCGCCATGAGCTACCACCTGCGGGCCCTCCAGAAATGGGGGATTGTGACGGCTGCAGACAACGAGGGCGATGCGCGCGAACGCCGTTGGAAGGCCGCGGGTTCGGACTTCACTATCAAATCCGGCGGCAACGCTCCGAGCCCGGAGATCGCCGTCGTCGAACTCGAACTGGACGCCTTCCGGCGTCGGGCCACCGCGTTTACCCGGGCCCGGGGTGAGCGGCGCCAGCGCGGAGAGGCCGCGAACGAGGCAGCCGCCATGGTGCTGTCCAGCGACCTGCTGTACTTGACTCCGGATCAGCGAACGGATCTCAAGGCCAAATTCCAGAACCTCATCAGGTCATATGAACTCGAAGATCCTACGCGGATTCCCGAAGGAGCGGTGCGAATCGCTACGATGTGGTCGATGATTCCGGACGACCGGACGCCGTCTTCAAGCTAGTCCCCACCGGCTCCCAACCTTCGCAAGCTCAGGTCGGGGCCCTCGCCGGCGTGGGTCCAGAGCACTGTTCCTCCACAGCACTTGTGCACATGGAAACGCACGATTCTGCAAAATATGGTGAACTAGGCCAATATGGGCACGAGCCCAAGCAATTCATTTTTCTGTAGGAGAACCGTGCCCAGCAAGGCAAAAACCGGCAAGAAACTCGTGATCGTGGAGTCTCCGGCCAAGAGCAAGACCATCGCCAAGTACCTGGGCGAAGGCTTCATTGTCGAGGCCTCGATCGGTCACATCCGCGACCTCCCACAGCCCTCGGACCTCCCTGCAGAACTGAAGAAGACCTCGGTTGGCAAGTTCGCCGTCGACATCGAAAACGACTTCAAACCGTATTACGTCGTGTCTCCGGACAAGAAGAAAAAAGTCGCCGAACTTAAGGCCCAGCTGAAAGACGCTGACGCGCTCTATCTCGCAACCGATGGGGACCGCGAGGGCGAGGCCATCGCGTGGCACCTCCTGGAGGTCCTGAAACCCAAGGTTCCCGTCTACCGCATGACCTTCGGTGAAATCACCAAAGAAGCCATCCACCGCGCCATGGACAACCTGCGCGACGTCGACAGCGCCCTCGTGGACGCCCAGGAAACGCGCCGTATCCTGGACCGCCTATACGGTTACGAAATCTCCCCGGTGTTGTGGCGCAAGGTTGCCCGTGGCCTGTCGGCCGGCCGTGTGCAGTCCGTGGTAACCCGCATGGTGGTCGACCGCGAACGCGAACGCATGGCCTTCAAGTCCGCATCCTACTGGGACCTGACAGGCCAGTTCGGTACCGGATCCGCGACGTTCAAAGCGAAGCTTGCTGCCGTCGACGGCGCGAAGGTAGCCAGCGGCCGTGACTTCAACGACGACGGTGTCCTCACCTCCGCGAACGCGGTGCACCTCAACGAGGAACTCGCGACGTCGTTGGTCGCCGGACTCGAGAATGCGGACTTCCGCGTCCGTTCGGTCGACACCAAGCCGTACACCCGCCGTCCCGCGGCGCCGTTCACGACGTCGACCCTTCAGCAGGAGGCCGGCCGCAAGCTGCGCTTCACCTCCAAGAGCACCATGCAGATCGCCCAGCGCCTGTATGAAAACGGCTACATCACTTATATGCGTACGGACTCGTCCGCATTGAGCGACGAAGCCCTTACGGCCGCACGCCGCCAGGCCGCCGAATTGTATGGTCCCGAGTACGTGCCCCAGTCTCCCCGCGTCTACGCCAACAAGGCCGCCAACGCGCAGGAAGCCCACGAAGCCATCCGCCCCGCGGGTGACTCTTTCCGCACCCCGGCCCAGGTGGCCAACCATCTGACCGGCGACGCCTTCCGCCTCTACGAACTCATCTGGAAGCGCACCATTGCCTCCCAGATGGGCGACGCCAAGGGCTCCACCGCCACCATCCGCCTCGGCGCAGTGGCTGGCGATGGTCGCGACGCCGAATTCTCGGCCTCCGGAACGGTCATCACCTTCCCGGGCTTCCTCGCGGCCTACGAAGAAGGCAAGGACGAGAGCCGCGGCGACGACGATTCCGACGAAGCACGGCGCCTGCCCAACGTGGCCAAGGACGATTCCCTCACCGCTTCGGACATCGTTGCCGTTGGCCACGAGACCTCGCCGCCGCCGCGGTACACGGAAGCGTCGCTTACGGCAGAACTGGAAAAGCGCGGCATCGGTCGTCCGTCCACCTACGCGTCCACGATCTCCACCATCCAGGACCGCGGCTACGTCCGGAAGCAAGGGTCTGCGCTGGTTCCCAGCTGGATCGCCTTCTCCGTGATCCGCCTGCTGGAGCAGCATTTCACCGACTACGTGGACTACGAATTCACGGCGGACATGGAAGGCGACCTGGACAAGATCGCCAACGGCCAGGCCGTCGGTGCTGCTTGGCTCAAGCACTTCTACTACGGTGAAGACGCCGATCCCGGTCTCCTGAGCATCGTCAACAACCTCGGTGAAATTGATGCCCGCGAGATCAACTCGGTGCCGATCGCCGAAGGCATTACGCTGCGCGTCGGCAAGTTCGGCCCGTACCTGGAAAGCTCGATCCCCACTATCGATCCCAAGACCGGCGAGGTCGTGGAGTCGGCGCGTGCCAACGTCCCCGAGGACCTCGCACCGGACGAGCTCACTGCGGCCAAGGCCGTGGAGCTCATGGAAACGGCTGCCCCGGAGGAACGTGTCCTGGGTGCAGACCCGCACACCGGGCACACCGTGGTTGCGAAGAATGGCCGCTACGGCGCTTATGTCACCGAGATCATCCCCGAGATGACGGAAGAGCAGCTGGCAAACCAGCCGGTGGAGTACTACAAAAACGGCAAACCCAAGCCGGCGAAGAAGCCCGTCAAGGCCAAGCCCCGTACGGGTTCGCTCTTCAAGTCGATGTCCGTTGACTCGGTGACGCTCGATGAAGCCATTCAGCTCATGAGCCTGCCCCGCGTCCTCGGCGCGGACGCCGAAGGCAACCCCATCACGGTGCAGAACGGCCGCTTTGGGCCATACCTGAAGAAGGGCACGGACTCGCGTTCCATCGGATCCGAGGAAGAGATCTTCACGATCACCCTGGACCAGGCACTGGAGATCTACTCCCAGCCGAAGCAGCGTGGTGCGCGTGCAGCCGTACCGCCCCTGGCCGAGTTCGGTCCGGACCCTGTTTCGGAGAAGAACATCGTGGTGAAGGAAGGCCGTTTCGGCCCGTACATCACCGACGGCGTCACCAACATCACGGTTCCGCGCGCCACGTCCTTGGAGGAGCTGACCAGGGAGCAGGCCATCGAGCTGCTTGCCGAGAAGCGCGCCAAGGGCCCGGTCAAGCGGACCACCACGACGGCCCGCAAGGCGCCTGCGAAGAGGGCTGCTGCCAAGAAGTAGCTGCGGAGCAGCTCCGAACGGGAGCTATCCTCCCCACCGTCTCCCTAGCCTCGCAAGTCCCCACCGGCTCCCAGCCTTCGCAAGCTCAGGCAGGGACCCTCGCCGGTGGGGCCCCACGGCCAGGGAACCCTGACGCTGTGGGCCCATGCGTGATGGTTATGGAATTGCTTCGGGCAGGGGAACCGTGATCGAGTGGAACCATGACAGATCAGCCTGCAGCACCGGAATCCCTGCCCTTGAACGACCTTGAATCCAAGCTCGCAAAGTCCGGGCAACCTGACGCGAACCCGGTGGACGTCATCCTGGCCTTCCTGAACAACGAGGTCTACATCCTGAGCACCGACTCCTTGGATAAGCCTGAGGCCGCCGTGGAGCCGCTTGTCCTCGCCAACTCAGAGGGCCAGCCTGTCCTCGCCGTGTTCAGCCACCCGAGCCGGGTGGAATCCCACTTCCTCGAGGCCGCGCCAAACGTCCTGGGCACCCACGGTTCTGCGATTCTTGACAGCATCGGCGACGAGCTTGGCCTCGTGATCAACCCCGGCAGCGAGCACGGCTTCGAGATGGGCCCGGAAGGCATCGCCAACGTCCGCCGAGACTTCACCCGCGCCGACGAAGCCGACGAGGCCGAAGCCAAAGAAGCCGCCGAAGCCGACGGCCCGTCCGCAGATGCGACCGTAGAAGCACGCACCGACGAGCCCCGGGACTAATTGACTAACCGCGGGCACGAATCGGCAGTCGAACTTGCTTCACACGCTTCGAATCGGGGAATAATGGCAGAATGCGTCTTGGCGTCCTAGACATCGGTTCCAACACCGTCCATTTGCTTTTGGTGGACGCGCATCCAGGCGCACGCCCGGTCGCGTTTGCCTCCCATAAGCGACCACTTTCGCTGGTTCAGTTCCTGGACGCCGACGGTAACATCAACGACGCCGGACAACACGAGTTGATCGAATTCGTCCTCGAAGCATGGGAGTTCGCAGCCCGCCACAAGGCCGAGGACCTCCTGGCTTTTTGTACTTCGGCCATCCGCGAAGCCACCAACGGCGTCGAGGTCCTTGCCCGGGTGAAGCACGAGACCTCCGTGACCCTGCAGGAACTGACCGGCAGCGAAGAAGCATCCATGACGTTCTTCGCGGTCCGGCGCTGGTACGGCTGGGGCGCCGGTCCGATCCTGGACCTGGATATCGGCGGCGGCTCTTTCGAAATGGCGTTTGGCCAGGACGAACTGCCCGAGCTCGCGGTGTCAGTGCCGCTTGGCGCCAGCCGTTTGACTAGGGACTGGCTCCACAATGACCCGCCCACGGCCAAGAGCGTCAAAGAGCTGCGAAAGTACATCCGCCAAACCCTCAAGCCGGTCGTGCGTGAGTTCAAGCAATTGGGCCGGGCCAACCTGGTGGCCGGAACGTCCAAGACCTTCCGATCGCTTGCCCGCATCGCGGGTGCGGCACCGAGCGGCGCCGGTCCGTACGTCAAACGCGAACTCCACGCCACGGACCTGGGACTCTGGGCGCAGCGGATCTCGGCCATGACCGTCGAGGACCGGCTGTACCTCCCGGGCGTCTCAGATGCGCGGGCGGCGCAGATCCTTGCGGGTGCGCTCGTCGCTGAGGCCGCATTGGAAATGTTCGAGTTTCCCAGCATGGAGATCTGCCCCTGGGCCCTGCGCGAGGGATTGATCCTGCGTCGGCTCGACCAGCTGATCTTCGACGGCCCGCTGGCCCCGGCCCCGCATGTCGGGCTCGGAGGCGCGGTCCCGGTACCACGCCTGGGCGCCAACACCGGAACGGCCGCGCCCGCGGCAGTATCTTTACCAATCCCCATCGCCGGGAGGCAGGCCAACTAACATGAGCACCGACGTCGAGCATTCCGAAGAAGACACGCCGAGGATCCCGGTGGCGCTATCCAGCGCTTCCGTCTATCCGCTCAGCGTCCATGACGCCTTTGCCGTGGCCCAGGACCTGGGGTACGACGGTGTCGAGGTGATGGTGACCAACAACGCCACCAGCCAGAACCCGGATGCCCTCATCCAGCTAAGCCATCGATACGACCAACAGATCGTCTCCATCCACGCCCCCACCCTGCTCCTGACCCAGCAGGTTTGGGGTCCGGCGTGGAACAAGATCGAGATGTCCTGCCAGATGGCGCGCGAAGTCGGCTGCAACACCGTAGTGGTCCATCCGCCGTTCCGCTGGCAGTCAAACTACGCGGAGAACTTCGCTGCCGGTGTGCGCGAGATCGCGGCGATGTACCAGGTGCACATCGCGGTAGAGAACATGTACCCGTGGCGTGTGCGCGGCAGGGAGGCGCTCGCTTACCTTCCGCACTGGGATCCGATGGGCCAGGATTACGACGACGTCACCTGGGACTTCTCGCACGCGGCCACGGCGGGTGCCAACAGCCTTGAGGCGATCCGGGCGCTCGGGAGCAAGCTGCGCCACGTCCACCTCACGGACGGTTCGGGCTCGGGCAAGGACGAACACTTGATCCCCGGCTACGGGACCCAACAGTGCGCCGAGGCGCTGCAGTATCTCGCATCCAACGGATTCGAGGGCACCGTGGTTGCCGAGATTTCAACGCGCAAGGCCAAAGCCGCCGGTGAACGCGAGGAATGGCTCGCCGAAACGCTGCGCTTTGCGCGCCAGCACCTGGGGGCGCCGCTCGTGGGAGCCTTCGAGATCTAGATTCCTTAAACGAGAAAGCACCGGCGGTCGATACGGGAAAATGGGGGGAAACCCGTTCGACCACCGGTGCTTGTGGCGGACATCCCCATGCCCGCCTCATCACTCGCACCCTCAATGAGGTAATTACTAAGTTACGGAGCGATATTGGGTGCAGCCTGCAATAATCTTGGGAACTAGCTGGGAATCGAGTGCGGCACTGGAAAGCCTTGCACTGTTCTGCGGCGGCGGGGCTGAACTGGCATCATGGAGCCATGAACAACCGAATCGCATTCCTTGGCTGTGGGTCCATGAACGAGGCCATCCTGGGTGGCCTGCTTGCCGCCGGAACGGATCCGTCGGACGTCGTCGCCACCGTACGTCGCGCGGAACGCGCCGCCGAACTGGCTGAGCGCCACCATGTCATGACCATCGCCGGAGCCGAGGAGCCAGACAACAACAAGCTGGCTACGAAGGGCGCTTCGGTTGTCATACTTGGTGTCAAGCCTGTCGGCATTGGCGATCTCGCACGTGAAATCTCGCCCTCGCTGGCTAAGAACACCATTGTGATCAGCGTTGCCGCAGCCGTGTCCATCGCCCAGCTGGAAGCAGCCCTTCCCGCAGGTCAGCCGGTCATCCGCACCATGCCCAACACTCCCGCCAGGCTCGGACGAGGCGTAGTCTCTATTTCACCCGGGACCAACTGCACTCCCGAGCAGCTCCAGCTGGCCAAGGACATCCTCGCCGCCGCAGGCACCGTGGTGGAGATACCGGAGGAACAGGTGGATGCATTGTCCGCCATCAGCGGCTCGGGCCCTGCGTACGTGTTCTACCTTGCCGAGGCCATGGCGGCCGCCGGCGTCGAACTTGGCCTGGATCCCGAGCTCTCCCTCATGATTTCCCGCGAGACCGTGGCAGGTGCCGGTTTCATGCTCGCCGAGCCCGGAGCGGACCCCACCGCACTACGCATCGCCGTGACCAGCCCCAACGGCACCACGGAACGCGCCATCGCGGCATTCAACGACGGCGGCATACCCGCGATCATCGCCGACGGAGCCCGCGCAGCAGCGGCCCGGGCTGCGGAGATCACACAGCAGCTCGCCTAGTTCCAGGCGGCCGCACCGCGGCTACGGCCGCGCGGCGAACCGTTCCAGCAGGTCCACGTGACCGGACACAATCAGCATGTCGCGGCCGGAAACCTTCGTGTCCGGCCGGGCGTAGGTGAAGTCTTCGCCCGGGGACTTCACGCCGACAATGGTCACGCCGTACTTGGAACGGACCTTGGACTCATCCAGCGTGAAGCCCACGGTTTCCTTGGGCGGGTACATTTTCACGATGGCGAAATCGTCGTCGAACTCGATGAAGTCCAGCATGCGCCCGGAGACCAGGTGTGCCGCACGGACGCCGGCGTCGGCCTCGGGGTAGATGACGTGGTTGGCGCCGATGCGGGTGAGGATCTTGCCGTGCGAGGCCGTGATGGCTTTCACCCAGAGGTGTTCGATGCCCAGATCCACGAGGTTCACCGTGATGAGCACGGAGGACTCGATCGACGTTCCGACGCCCACCACGGCAGAGCTGAATTCCTGCGCGCCGAGCTGGCGGAGGGCATCGATGTTGGTGGCGTCCGCCTCGACGACGTGGGTCAGCACGGAAGCCCAGTTCTGGACGAGCGTGCGGTCCCGCTCGATCGCCAGGACTTCGCGTCCCTGTTTGACGAGCTGCTCGGCGGTGGCTGCACCGAATCGGCCCAAGCCGATCACCAGCACGGGCGCGTTGTGCGCCGGCCGGTTGGGGGCGCCTGTTGAATTAGCCAATGATCGGCCTCTCTTCCGGATAATGGAATAGCTGCCTGCGCTGGCGGAGGGCCAGGGCGGAGGCAAGGGTTATGGTGCCGATGCGGCCGGCGAACATGAGGGCGGCGAGGACGTAGACCCCCGACGGCGGCAGTTCCGCGCTGAGGTTCGTGCTGAGCCCCACGGTTGCAAAAGCTGAAATGGTTTCGAAGAGCACCCGGTCCAGGCTGGCGCCGCTGATGGCCAACAGCAGGAACGCTGATGCGCACACCAAGGTGGCACCGGCGACGATCACCGAGATGGCTACCCGCATGGTGCCTTCGGGGATCGTGCGGCCGTAGACCTTGACGTCGTCGTCGCCCCGGGCCTCAGCGACGATGGCGAGGAACATGACCGCGATGGTGGTCACCTTGATGCCGCCCGCCGTCGACGCCGAACCACCGCCGGCGAACATGAGCGCGTCCGACAGGAGCCTTGTGGTGGAATCCATATGACTCTGGTCAACCAGGTTGAAGCCGCCGGAGCGCGTCATCACCGAGGCGAAAATGGAATGCGTGATCTTGTCCCCAAAGCTCATGTTGGCGATGGTGTTGGTGTTGTCCCATTCCATCAAGGCCCAGAGGACTGCGCCGGCAACGAGGAGAATCAGGGAAACCTGGATGGTGAGCTTGGTGTGGAGGCTCCACTTCTTCCAATTGAGGCCGTGCCGTCGGAGCACCAACATGACCGGGAAGCCGAGGCTGCCAAGGAACACGCCAAGCATGAGCGGCACAAGAATCCACAGATCCGCCTCATACGGCACGATTCCGTCGGAATGGGGTGTGAAACCGGCATTGTTGAAGGAAGAGATCGAATAGAAGACCCCGTGCCAGACGGCCTGCCAGAAGTCCTCTCCGAGTGTCAGGAACCGGGGAATCATCGCGACGGCCAGTACGGCCTCGATGGTCACGGAGGTCGAGATGACGATCCGCAACAACGTACCCACTTCGCCGAGGCGTCCGGCGTTGTTCATGGCCTCCTGGGCAATGAGCTTGCCCCTCACGCCCAGCCGTTTGCTGACCATGAGGGCCAGGAGGGATGCGAGCGTCAGGGTTCCCAATCCACCCACGAAGATGCCTACGAGAATCACGAGCTGGCCGAAGAAGGTCCAGTGCGTCGCCGTCGACACAACCGTCAGGCCAGTCACGCACACGCTGGAAACAGCAGTGAACAAGGCTTGGTGGATCGGCGTGACCGAACCGTCGGCCGATGCCGCCGGCAGGGAAAGCAGCCCGGTGAACAAGAGAATCGCGAAGACGTACGCCGTGAGCGCCAATCGCGCCGGTGAGGAGTTGGCGATGTTGTCGATGAAGTCGCGGATACCCGTGAAAATCCACAGGCCTCCCCGCTCCGGCTGGACGGTTTGCCAGCTGGCCGGGTCTCGGGACCTCGACTGGCTCTGAGTCATGGCAGTACTGTTCGCTTCTGGTCGATTGATTCTGCTTTCCTGAGTAGTAAACCACTAATCGCCCGCCGTAACGGGGCAGGTGCGCTCCCACCGCTCGGGTAGCCTGTCATTGATGACTTCCTGGGCAGGCCTCCGTCCGTCCCCGCTGCCAACGACGGTGGCGTGGGATCCCGCCATGACCGCATACAACTTCGGTCCCTCGCATCCGATGGCCCCCGCCCGGCTGGAGCTGACTGCCAGGCTCGCAGCGGCGCTCGGACTCTTCGACCTGGAGCATGTGTCCGTCCAGGCGCCCGAGGTCGCGTCCGACGTCGAACTCCTGGCCGTGCACAGTGCCGAATATGTCGCCGCGGTGCGGCGTGCAAGCGAAGACCCGACGACGCCGGACCCGGAACGCGGACTCGGCACCGAAGATGATCCCGCTTTTGCCGGGATGCACGAAGCCAGCGCCCGGCTTGCCGGAGGGTCGTTGCTCGCGGCCGAAGCGATCCTCTCCGGGACCGCGGTCCGTGCCGTCAACTTCGGCGGCGGCATGCATCACGCCTCCCGCGAGCGCGCCAGCGGCTTCTGCATCTACAACGACGCCGCTCTCGCCGTGCAGAGGCTGCTCGACGGCGGTGTCCGGCGGGTCGCGTACATCGACGTCGATGCCCACCACGGCGACGGCACCCAAAGCATCTTCTGGAACGACCCCAGGGTCCTGACGATTTCCCTGCACGAAAGCGGCCTCTCGTTGTTCCCTGGAACGGGATTCGCCAACGAGATCGGCGGACAGGACGCCCTGGGCACGGCCGTCAACGTGGCATTGCCTGCGTGGACGGGCGACGCCGGGTGGCTGCGCGCGTTCCACGCCGTGGTGCCTCAACTCGTGCAGGCCTTCGATCCGGAAGTCATCGTGAGCCAGCATGGCTGCGACTCCCACAAACTCGATCCCCTCACGCACCTCAACCTCAGCGTGGACGGCCAACGCGAGGCGGCCACCGCCGTCGCCGGCCTCGCCGCCAGGTTCTGCGAAAACCGTTGGATCGCCACCGGGGGAGGCGGTTACGACATCACGGGGGTGGTACCACGCACGTGGAGCCACTTGATAGGCATCGTGGCCCAACATCCCGTCCAGCTGACAGCTCCGGTCCCGGAGGCTTTCCGGAGCTATGTCAGGGAAAAGTACGGGGAAACGGTTCCGGAACTCATGGGCGACGGCGTGGACACGTGGTGGCGGTCATGGGAGGTCGGGTATGACCCCGCCGACGCCGTGGACCGTACCATCATCGCCACCCGCAAGGAGATCTTCCCGCTCTACGGGCTGGATCCCTGGTTCGACTGATGGTTGTTCCGCTGGTAGGCGCAAAGCCGGGGGAACGGCACGCGCAGAGGCGAAATAGTTGATGCCTTTTGGCGTATATGTCGCTAGGGTGGGAGGCATGGTGACTGACGACGTATTTGCCGTCATTGCTGAGGCAACCCGGCGTGACATTCTGGTTTCCCTCCGCTCTGGGGATAAGGCTGTGGGGGAACTGGTGGAGGAGCTCGCAGCGAGCCAGCCCACCATTTCAAAGCATCTGAAGGTACTCCGCGAGGCGGATCTCGTCAGCATGCGCGCGCAGGGACAGAAACGCTATTACGCGTTGAACCCGAAGCCGCTCGCCGGGGTTGCCAGCTGGCTGGAGACGTTCGACGTCGGTCCCGCGAAGCCCGCGGCCGAGGCCGCCACGCCGGCCCGCAGCCCGCGCCCCCGTACGGTCGGGCATGGTGCAGCGGGCCAGTCGGGTGCCGCGCGGACCCAGCCAGACGGCGAGCCGCTTGCTTCTCCGGCGGGCACCGACGTCGAACAGTTGCCTGAAACCGTTCCCGCCACCGGAGCTGTTGCCCCCGTCGCGGGTATCGACGACACCAGGCCGCAGCAGATCGGCCGTACGGTTGGCCGTGCGGCCACCAAGGCTGCGGACCTCTTGGCGAACCTGCCGAACCTACCCAATCTGCCGAAGTTCGGGCGGAAGAAGTAGCGGCAACCCGGGGTGATCCCGGTCACGCTGCCAGTTGTCCCTGGCGGATGATTTCCTTGAAACTCCGCGCTTTTCGCGGGCCTGTGCCCTGAGTGCTGCTTGGTCGTAATCGGTTCGGATGGAGACTGCCGCGCGTCTGATGCGAGCATGGGCGGGATTGTACGCAGACCCCGCCGTTCGGCGCAGAAGTTGTAGGGAGTCACATGGATTCGAGGCTGGAAGCAGTCCGGGACACCGTCTTGGCGAGGAACCCGGGCGAGCTGGAATTTCACCAGGCCGTCACTGAGGTCTTCGAAAGCCTCGGCCCGGTACATGACAGGCACCCGGAATTCCTCGAAGGCGCCGTCCTTGAGCGCTTGTGCGAACCGGAGCGCCAAATCATCTTCCGCGTGCCGTGGACCGACGACGCCGGACGCGTTCACGTCAACCGCGGTTTCCGCGTCGAGTTCAATTCAGCCTTGGGTCCCTACAAGGGTGGACTGCGCTTCCACCCCTCGGTCTACCTGGGCATCGTCAAGTTCCTTGGTTTCGAACAGATCTTCAAGAATGCCCTGACGGGCATGCCCATCGGTGGCGGCAAGGGCGGCTCGGACTTCGATCCCCGTGGCCGGTCCGACGCCGAAATCATGCGCTTTTGCCAGTCCTTCATGACCGAGCTGTATCGCCACATCGGCGAATACACGGACGTTCCTGCCGGCGACATCGGCGTGGGAGGCCGCGAGATCGGCTACCTGTTCGGCCAATACAAGCGCATCACCAACCGTTATGAGTCGGGCGTGCTGACGGGTAAGGGAATGTCGTGGGGCGGCTCCCTCGTCCGTCCGGAAGCCACTGGTTTCGGCACAGTCATCTTTGCCCAAGAGATGCTCAAGACCCGGGGCCGGTCCTTCGATGGCCAACGTGTAGTGGTCTCCGGATCGGGCAATGTGGCCATCTACGCTATCGCCAAAGCCCAAGCCCTCGGCGCCACCGTGGTGGCCTGCTCCGATTCCGCGGGTTATGTGGTTGACGAGGCCGGCATCGACGTCGCGTTGCTCCGCCAGATCAAGGAGGTCGAACGGGGCCGCCTCACTGAATACGCGGAGCGCCGCCGGGGCACCAATTATGTGGCTGGCGGCTCGGTCTGGGACGTCAACGGCACCGTTGCCCTGCCGTGCGCGACGCAAAACGAGCTCGACGCCGACGCTGCGGCCAAGCTCGTCAGCAACGGCCTGCAGGCAGTCGCCGAAGGTGCCAACATGCCCTCCACCCGTGAAGCCATTGCCGTTTTCCAGGACGCAGGCATTCTGTTTGCCCCGGGCAAGGCAGCCAACGCTGGTGGTGTGGCGACGTCGGCGTTGGAGATGCAGCAGAACGCCAGCCGCGATTCCTGGTCCTTCGAGCACACGGAAGCTCGCCTCACGGAAATCATGGTGGGCATCCACGATCGTTGTGCCGAAACCGCGGAGGAATACGGTGCGCCCGGCAACTACGTCCTGGGTGCCAACATCGGCGGCTTCGTGAAGGTCGCCGACGCGATGCTGGCGCAGGGCCTCATCTAGGCCCAAGGCACGGGGGAGCCGCAGGTTACGCGCCCACCTGCCCATCCTGCCCGCCCCACCCCAACTAACTCGCATTTGTTGTCGTTTTGACGTCCCAAAACGACAACAAATGCGAGCTAGTTGGGCAGCCCGACCTAGTGCTGCAGCAGGCGCACGTGGTCCGGCTTGAGTTCCGAAATCTTCGTGACTCCGAGCAGGGCCATGGTGCGGGCCATATCCTTCTCCAGGATCTGGATGGTGCGGTCCACACCCGCGCGCCCGCCGGCCATGAGCCCGTAGAGGTACGCGCGGCCGATCAATGTGAAGTCGGCACCCAGGGCCAGGGCTGCCACGATGTCGGCGCCACTCATGATGCCGGTGTCCAGGATGATGGCGGCGTCGCTGTTGTCCGCCTTCAGCGCCGCGGAGACCTCCGGAACGAGGTGCAGCGGAATCGGTGCCCGGTCAAGTTGGCGCCCGCCGTGGTTGGAGATCACGACGCCGTCCGCGCCGTGGTCCACCACCTTGCGGGCATCTTCCACCGTCTGGATGCCCTTGACGACCAGCTTTCCCTTCCAGGTATCGCGCAGCCAGTCTAGGTCGTCGAAGGTCAGGGTGGGATCGAACATCGAGTTGATCAGGTCGGCCACGGTTCCCGTGTAGCGGGAGAGCGAGGCGAAAGTCAGCGGCTCGTGCGTGAGGAAGTTGAACCACCATGCGGGCCGGTACGAGGCATCCAGGACGGTCTTCACGGTGAGCGCCGGCGGAATGGTCATGCCGTTGCGGACATCCCGCAGCCGGGCACCCGCGACGGCGGTGTCCACCGTGACCATGAGGGTATCGTTTCCGGCCTTGGCAGCGCGCTCGATCAGTTCCAGGGAGCGGTCGCGATCCGTCCACAGGTACAGCTGGAACCAGTTGCGGCCGTTCGGAGCCGCCGCAGCCACGTCCTCGATGGAAGCCGTGCCCATCGTGGAGAGGGTGTACGGAATACCGGCCGCCTCGGCCGCCTGCGAGCCCGCGTACTCACCCTCCGACTGCATCATGCGCGTGAATCCCGTAGGCGCGATGCCGAACGGAAGCCGGGATTCCTTGCCCAGGATCCCGGTCCTGAGGTCGATACTGGAGACGTCGCGCAGGATCCCCGGGCGGAACTCGATGTCCTGGAAAGCCTGGCGGGCCCGGCGAAGCGTGATCTCCGCTTCCGCTGCACCGTCCGTGTAGTCGAACGGGGCCTGGGGAGTGCGCCGCTTGGCCATGTCCCGCAGTTCCCAAATGGTTGATGCGCGGCGCAGCTTCGCCGCGCTGCTGAACTCGGGCTTCTTGAACTTCATGAGGGGCGCAAGGTCCGAGTATTTGGGAACCCGGCGCTTCAGTGCTGCGGGGCGCCCGACGGCGGTGGGGACGTTCGCTGGCACCTCAAGGGAAGGGGCGTTGCCGGGCTGGACGGTATGCGTCATGATGCTGTCTCCAGTGAGTTCGTGTGGTTAGACCACACTCTATGCCATGTGGTCCAACCACATCAACTACTATTTATCCATGCGAACGCACGAGCTCGTCCTGAGTTGGATCGAAAAGCAATTGTCCGACGGGCATTTGGTGCTTGGTGGGCGGCTTCCCGCCGAGCGGGCGCTGGCCGAACAGCTGGAAGTCTCAAGGACCTCGGTCCGCGAAGCCATCCGGATCCTCGAAGCCATGGGCTTGGTGCGGGCAGGTGTCGGCTCCGGCAAGGACGCCGGGACGGTGGTCATCGCGGAACCGGCTACGGCCCTCGGCGCCGCGCTCCGCCTCCATGTGGCCACGCAGCATTTGCCCGTCGCCGACATCGTGGAAACGCGGGTCCTGCTCGAATCGTGGGCCGTGTCCCGTGCCAAGGCCGACGCCCCCGAATTCGGGGAGGCAGCGAGGCTGCTGGACGAAATGGACGCAAGCCCCGCCGTCGACGACTTCCTCGCGCTGGACGTCGCCTTCCACCTGGCGCTGGCGGAAGCCGCGGGAAATGCCGTGGTGAGCACCATCATGGGCTCGCTCCGCGAAGCGATTGAGGGGTACGCCGCGGCGCTCACGGCGAACCTGCCGGATTGGGAAAGCACCGCCGGTCGCCTGCGGTCCGAGCACCGCGCCATTTTGGCGGCAGTGAACGACGGCGACGGCGGCCGGGCAGCGACGCTGGTTGCCGCGCACATCGAGGGGTACTACCGGGAAGCCGGGCTGGGGCAAGCCCCCGCTGAGCCTAGGCCTTGACGGGTCCGGTGCTGCCCCTGAGCTCAATCCGGGGCGGAAAGTAGTTCGTGGGGGATGCGGCGTCGTTGGTCTGGATCTGCTCCCGCATGCGGCGCCACGCAAGGTCTCCGAGATCGGAGATCGGCACGGCGGCGGTGGTGAGTGGAGGCATGGTGTACCGAGCGAAGGGCATGTCGTCGAAGCCGGTGAGCGACAAGTCTTCCGGCACGCGGATTCCGCGCTGGCTTAGTCCACTCAGGAGGCCCATCGCGGCGACGTCGTTGAAGACGAGGATGCCGGTGGCCCCGCACGAGGCGACGGCATCGCTTGACTCAAATCCGGCGTCGAACGTGTTGCCTCCAGGAATGAACTGCAACTCGACGTTCGGAAATTCTGCGGTGAACTTCTCGAGCCCGCGGAGGCGCTGCACGTTGGACGCACTGCGGTCCGGTCCGGTCAGGTAGGCCAGTTTGCGGTGGCCGAGCTCAACCAGATGGGCGGCAAGTTCCTGGATGCCTTGGCCGTAATCCACCACGAGGCTGGGGGTCGGCACCGACTCGGTGGTCCGGTTGATGAGGACGAGCGGATAGAGCGAGGGGGCGAGTTCTTCCAGATCGGCGTCGCTCATGCGGGGCGCACAAAGAACGACGCCGTCGCATCGCCTCCGGGCTTCCCCGGCGAGGATTGCTTCTTCGCTGGAGACCTCGGACGAGTCGGCGATCAACACCCGGTAACCGTCGCGGGCGGCCGCGATGCTCAGCCCGCGAAGAATGGCCTGGAACGTGGGGTTGGACAAGTCCGGCACCACGATTCCGATGGTGTCCGTCTTTCCCAGGGCCAGGCTGCGGCCCACCGGGTTTGGCTTGTATTTGAGCTCGGAGGCGGCTGCGCGCACGCGAGCGGCAATGTCGGCGTCCACGGTGGTGTTTCCGTTCATGACGCGGGAAACCGTGGCATGCGAAACACCGGCCATGGATGCCACATCTGCGATGCCCACCCGCCGGGTGTTCCTTCTGCCTGGCATGGTTTCCTTCCTGGATCCGGGGCCGCTCTGTTCCAACGCGGCGGCGACATGTGTTCTGAGGTGAAGTTTATATTGCGTGGGGAAACGGTTTCCCTTGATGTCGTTGCATTTCAATTTGCGGGCATCCGGAGCCTGAGGTTATGGTTTGGCTATGACTAAGCGTTGGTATGCGTATTTTTCGTTGGCTCTGGAGGGGCCCGCGTCTAACTGACACGCATCCAACTTTCCTTCAGAGCCAACAGGGCAGAGATGATTCTCTGCCCTTCGCCATTTCCAGGCGGGCTCTGAGCAGGGTCCGCTCCTTTCCGGAACAGGACCCCTTTCATGACCAGCATCGCCGCAGAGCCCACCACACGTAACGTCGACGCCCAGAATTCGCGCGCGCAGTCGACGTCGAACCTGCGAGTCAGCCGCTTCGAGCCGCTCCCCACGCCGCAGGAAATCAGCGCGGAACTGCCGCTCGACGCCAAGTCCGCCGCCGTCGTCGAGCGTGGACGCGACGGAGTCCGCGCCATCATGGACGGCGTGGACGATCGCCTCCTGGTGATCGTGGGCCCGTGCTCCATCCACGATCCGAAGGCCGGCCTGGAATACGCACGCCGGCTGGTCAGCCAGGCGGAGAAGCACAAGGAAGACCTTTTGATCGTCATGCGGGCGTACTTCGAGAAGCCGCGGACCACGGTGGGCTGGAAGGGCCTCATCAACGATCCCCACCTGGACGGCAGCCACGACATCGCGGCCGGACTCCGTGCGGCGCGTGGATTCCTTCAGCAAGTGACGGCCCTCGGCTTGCCGACGGCCACCGAGTTCCTGGAACCCATCAGCCCGCAATACATGGCCGATCTCGTGGCGTGGGGCGCCATCGGTGCGCGGACCACCGAGAGCCAGATCCACCGTCAGCTCGCCTCCGGACTGTCCATGCCGATCGGCTTCAAGAACGGGACCGACGGCGACCTCCAGGTAGCGATCGATGCCTGCGGTGCTTCTGCAGCGCCCCAGGCATTCCTGGGGATCGACGGCGATGGCCGCGCCGCCCTGGTGGCGACTGCGGGCAACCCGGACACGCATGTGATCCTGCGCGGTGGCCGCAAGGGTCCGAACTACGCCGCCGAGCAAGTCGCTGTTGCGTCGGAGAAGCTCTCGGCGAAGGGGCTGAATCCGCGCCTGATCGTTGACGCGAGCCACGCCAACAGCGGCAAGAGCCACCATCGGCAGGCCGAAGTCGCCTTGGAAATCGGTGCGCAGTTGGAAGACGACGTGGCTTCGCCGATCGCCGGCGTCATGCTGGAGAGCTTCCTTGTCGGAGGGGCGCAGAACCTGGATGTGGAGCGGCAGTCTGCTGGCGAACAAGAGCTGGTATACGGCCAGAGCGTCACGGACGCCTGCATGGAATGGGACGTCACCGTGTCCGTCCTGGACCAGTTGGCGGCCTCGGCCCGCAAGCGTCGGGTGGCTGCTTCCAACTAAGTGAAACCTAGTCTCCAGTTGGCCGAAAGACTTTCACTTTGGTACCAGCAGCCTCTAGAGTATCTAGCACATGGTTGTTTGATGGCTCAGCATCGGCACACCAGGTAATGAATGCTGGGGTTCGCCGCTAACCGCTGAGAGCAAAGGAATATGGAGAAATGTCCGCAGAGACTAACTTCTCGAACGCGCGTTTCATGACAGTGGCTGAAGTTGCCGAAGTCCTCCGGGTTTCCAAAATGACCGTGTACCGTCTGGTCCACTCGGGAGAATTGCCGGCCGTCCGTTTTGGACGATCATTCCGGGTCCCCGAAGAAGCCGTGAGCCAGTACCTCAAGGGCGCGGTCGTCGACGGACACTCGGAGACGGCTTGAGCCCTGCCTGGTTCCCGAAGGGGCCGGCGGTCATCGGGTGCCCCCGATAAGCGGTACCCTGTTAAGGAACGTTTTACGTCATTGTAAGAATCTGTCAGTTGTAAAGTCTGTTGCTCAGTTCAAGGACCTCACCCAGCAGACAGAATCTCAATCTAGTTTGGTAAGGAACTTACGTGGGTTCAGTTATTAAGAAGCGCCGCAAGCGTATGGCCAAGAAGAAGCACCGCAAACTGCTTCGTAAGACCCGCCACCAGCGTCGCAATAAGAAGTAGAGATACTTCCTACAGCGTGAATGCCCGTTGCCTCTCAAGGCGGCGGGCATTTTTGCGTCCATCCCCCGGAGACGCTCGCTCAGGTATGTGGGTCGTTTCGACGACGCTCGCTCAGGTATGTGGGTCGTTTCGACGACGCTCGCTCAGGTATGTGGGTCGTTTCGACGACGCTCGCTCAGGTGTGTGGCCACATGGCGATTCTTACCTCATATGTGAGCGAGGGTTGCTGGAGAGGCGGCTATATGTGAGCGAGGGTTGCTGGGTTAGGCCCTCGGGCTGCGGAACTTGGAGAAGCCCCGCCACAAACCGTAGACGGCGCCACCGACGGTCGCGGCTTTGAGGCCGAGCGTGGCTGCCCGGCGGCCGGAACGGAAGTCGTAAACGGGCCAGTTGTTCTCCCGCGCATGGCGGCGAAGCCCGGCGTCGGGATTGATGCACACCGGGTGGCCCACCAAAGTGAGCAGCGGGATGTCGTTATGTGAATCGCTGTACGCCCAACAGCGCTTCAAGTCGAGGCCTTCTTCGTCCGCTATGCGCTGCACAGCCACCGCTTTGGCCGGTCCGTGGAGGATCTCGCCCACGAGCCGGCCCGTGTACGCGCCATCTTCGACTTCGCCGACGGTACCCAGGGCCCCGGTCAGGCCGAGCCGCGTGGAAATGACAGTCGCAACTTCGATGGGCGTGGCGGTCACGAGCCAGACCTTCCGGCCAACACGCAGGTGCTGTTCTGCCAGGGCCTTGGTGCCGGGCCAGATCCGCGACTCGATCATCTCGTCGTAGACCTCTTCGCCCAGCTCCTTGATATCGGACACCTTGATACCGGCCGCGAGGATCAGCGCGGAATCCCGGACGGAATGGACGTCCTCCATTTTTTCGCCCCGCATCACGAACTTGAACTGCTTCCAGGCAAAACCCGCGGCTTGGGAGAGTGTGAAGGCCTTGCGTTCATACATCTTCCGGGCGACGTGGAAGAGGCTGGCACCCTTCATGAGGGTGTTGTCGACGTCGAAGAATGCGGCTTCGCCGTGTTGCTGCGTTGCAGCCGGCTCGGTGGCCACAACGGCGTTCTTCTCGACGGGCATGCCTCGAGTCTAGTCAATCGTCCGGCCCCCTGCCGTTCGCCACCGCCGTGCCGACGCTGAAGCGATACCGTTGAACCATGCCAAATCCCGACGTCGTACTCCTCACCAAAGCTGACTGCCACCTATGCGCCGCGGCGCGTGACGCCGTCGAACACGTGACCTCAAGCCTTGGCCTCACGTGGACGGAAAGGTCGATCGACACTGACCCGGTACTGCGTGAGCGCTACGCGGAGGAGATCCCGGTGGTATTCGTGGACGGAATCCAGCGGGATTTCTGGAAAATCGACGAGGCACGATTGGCGCGGGTCCTGAAGAAGGCCATCGCCGCCTGAACATGCGTGCAGAGCTTTGTTGGCAATAGAGTGGGAAAACAAGCGACGCAATGGAGAAGAACGTGACTGCGCTGGAACCGTCCGCCGAAGCTGTACCCGGGGACAAGGACTCTGCCGCGAAGCAGATACCGCCCGCGGCTGTGGCCCGGATGACGCTTTACCTGCGCGCTCTGAACTCCCTCCTGGGAGAAGGCGTGGAACGGGTTTCCTCCGAGGCTTTGGCTGAGGCGTCGGGAGTCAGTTCGTCTACGTTGCGCAAAGACCTCTCCTACGTCGGCTCCTATGGAACGCGTGGCGTGGGATACGAGGTCCAGTACCTGAGCCGGCACATCGCGGCGGCGCTCGGCCTGACACACGACTGGAAAGTGGCCATTGTGGGCGCCGGAAACCTTGGCAAAGCCTTGGCCAGGTACGGCGGATTCGAGTCGCGTGGGTTCGACGTGGTGGCGATCCTCGATGCCGATCCCATGATCATCGGGAACGAAGTCGGCTGGCTGCGGGTCAGCGACGCCGCCAATCTTGAAACGGTCCTTCAGCGGACCGGCACCAACATGGTTGTCCTGGCCCTTCCCGCAGCGGTGGCGCAGGGTGTCTGCGACCGCGTCATCAGCGCCGGTATCCGCAGCATCCTCAGCTTTGCTCCAGTGCTGCTCCAGGTTCCGCCCTACGTGAATCTGCGGAAGGTGGACATGGCCACTGAGCTTCAGATCCTGGCGTATCACGCACAACGGGCGCAGACCCCGGGCCAAGCCATTTAGGCCGGACCGGGTCTGCGCCCGTTGTTGGTTTTGTTCTTGGCTATAGGCCCTGTGGCCGTTTGCCGTATGGCCTAGCGGCCGTAAGGCGCCTGACCGTAGGGGTTCGCGAACGGCTGGGCTTTCCGGAAGTACGGCGCCGAGGCCGGCAAGTACAGCAGCACGATCGCGGCGATGCCCAGAAGGATGGTGATGGTGCCCATGCCGATCTGGGTCAGGCCCAGCAGGGAAATTGCGGCAAAGACCGTGCCCAGGATGCGGGCCCAGTTCTTCCCCTTGCGGACATTGAATGCAACGAGCGCGTAGAGTCCGGCAAAGATCACCGAGAAAATAACCAGGACGGTGATCAGAATGTTGATAAAGCTGCTGGTGTCTATGCCTGAAGCGCTGGTTCCCTGGGCCGACAGGGCCTGATCCAACATGCTCTTGCCCGCCGGTGAGTTCAGCGTGGCGATTGTGAAAGGAATGCCGATCAAGGTCAGCAAACCTGCGGCAATCATGAGCCAGAAGGAGATGTTGACCAGTTGCGGGACTCCGGACGTCGCAGCGGGCTGCTGGCTCGGCCAGGCGACCGGTCCGCCCTGGCCGTACTGCGGGACGGAAGGCTGGCCGTACTGCGGCTGCTGTGGTGCCTGCTGCCCGTACTGAGGCGCGGAAGGCTGGCCGTAAGAGGGCTGCTGACCCTGCTGCGGAGCCTGCTGCCCGTACTGCGGCACGGAAGGCTGGCCGTACTGGGGAGCTTGCTGGCCGTATTGCGGCTGCTGACCCTGCTGAGGTGACTGCTGGCCGTATTTCGGCTCCTCAGGGGTGGGATTCTCGCCGGGAGTGGACGGCGGGTACGGAGGGGTGCTCATGGCATTCCTTTGCGTGTCGACTGCGGATACGGCTGCCGGGTGCAACGTGCCCTGCCCCCAGCTCGGCTTAATTCCACCGTACCCCGACGGCACAGTGCTGTTGATGATTCACGGGAAGAATTCTCGCCGAACAAGCTGCGGCCGATCCCCCGTGTATGGAGCGAGGACAAACGGAAGGCCGCGGGGTCCTCCCGGGACCGGCCGCGGCCTTCAGCTATGGGCGCTGCGTTGTTGTTATACGAAGTGCTTCCTGGACTCCGGAAGCCACATCAAGACTGCAGCCGCGACGGCTACCGCCGATCCGATGAAGTTGAGGTTAAGGGTAACCACCTGGACCAGAAGGGAAATTACCGCGAACGCTCCGAGGATGGTCAGGACAAGTCGCGCCCAGCGGGAGCCCTCTTTGAGCCGAATGGCAATGAAGATGTAGAGGGCTGCGAACACCAGGCTGAAAATCAGGCCCACAATGCCAGGGCCCACCATCATCTCGCCGAAGAGGCCGCGCATCGTGAAGATGTTCAGGAAGCTGGCAACAATACCCAAGGCGGCAGCCGCGACCCACAACCAGTAGGAGATGGTCAGCTGCTGCGGCACTCCGGTGGTGTCCCGAAAGCGCTGCGCGATGTTGTTGAAGTCGAGTCCAAAAGTGTTCCGCGCCGGGGCCGCGTAGCCGAGTCCTGCCGGCGGGGCGGTGTTCGGACCCGCTGGCATGCCGTAGGCGGGAGCGGGCTGCTGGTATCCGGGAGCGGGCTGCTGGTAGGAGGGGGGCGCTTGGTAAGAAGGAGGTGCTTGGTATCCCTGCGGAGGCTGGTAACCCGCAGGAGGGACATTGCCGGGCTGCGGTGGCTGGGCTCCGGGCTGCTGAGGCTGAGGAGCTTCGTTTGGGTTACTCATGGCATCACTTTAGACCTGAGGTTTAAGGATTCATAGGAAATTCTTGGCTAATTTGCCGCTAAGTATCGGCTTCTCCCCGAACAATAGGCGGGTGACACCGCAAGCAAAAAATGGCGCCTCCGGGGCTGCACACGTGATCGTGTGCGGCCCCGAAGGCGCCATTCAGTCCGAGAATCCGGAGGATCGGGAACCCGCTGGATTAGGCGGCAGGTGCGATGAAAGCCAGTTCGAGGTTGATGACAACCTTGTCGCTGACCAGCACGCCGCCGGCCTCGAGCACTGCGTTCCAGGTCAGGCCGAAGTCCTTGCGGCTGATGGTGGTCTCACCGGAGACGCCTGCGCGGGTGTTGCCGAACGGGTCAACAGCCACGCCGTTGAACTCGGTCTCGATGGTGACCTCTTTGGAGACGCCCTTGATGGTCAGGTCGCCCACGAGGTCGAAGCTGTCGCCGTTGGCCTTGACGTGGCGGGAGACAAAAGTGATTTCCGGGAACTTCTCCACATCGAAGAAGTCCTCACCCTTGACGTGGCCGTCGCGGTTGGCGTCGCCCGAGTCGAAGCTGGCGGTCTGGATGGTTGCTGCGACCTTGGAGTCGCTCAGGCCGCTGCCGAGTTCCAGGGTGGCCTCGGCCTCGGTGAATTGGCCGCGGACCTTGCTGATGCCTGCGTGGCGGACGGTGAAGCCGATCTCGCTGTGGGAGTTGTCGAGGGTCCAGACGCCGGTGGTGACGTTTGCGGGAAGAGTCATGGGGGTTCTCCTTGGGAAGGTGTGATCGTAGCTTCATCGGTCGTTCGGCCGTACTTAGTTGAAGTGTCAACCGAACCTTGTGTCAAGTATAAACATGCAAATGCATCTTTTATTCCACCTTCGGGGAACATTCTGAAGAAACTTTCAGTTCTACGAAACGTAGAAGATTTCAGATCGCCCGCCTTCTTTGAGAAACTGGTAAACATGCCCCAAGCAACTGTCCATCTGCTCCGCCATGGCGAGGTCTACAATCCCGACGGCATTCTGTACGGAAGGCTGCCCGAATTCCACCTCTCCGAACGCGGCCGCGAGATGGCCAAGATGCTCGCGGACCACTTCGCTGCCCGCGTCGCCCAGGGGGCGAACATCGTCTACCTTGTCTCCTCGCCGTTGACCCGCGCACAGGAAACCGCCCTCCCCACTTCCCAGGCGCTGGACCTCCAGATCCACACGGAACCGCGGATCATCGAGGCGGAGAACCATTTCGAAGGGCTCAAGGCCAACATCTCCGAATTCATCAAGCCCAAGCATTGGTTCGAGTACCGCAATCCGCTGCGGCCGTCCTGGGGCGAGTCTTACCAGGACCAGGTTGCCCGTATGCGTGCCGCCGTCGAGGACGCCCGGCTGAAAGCGATCGAACTCGGCGGCAATGGCGCTGAAGCCATCCTCGTCAGCCACCAGCTCCCCATCTACGCCACGCGCCTCAGCGCGGAAGGCCGGCGCCTGTGGCACGATCCGCGCAAGCGCGAGTGCACGCTGACGTCGCTGACTTCCCTGATGTTCGACGACGGGAAGGTCGCGCGGGTGGAGTACAGCGAACCCGCTGCCGTGCTGCTGCCCGGTGCCGCGAAGACGCCGGGAGCATGACAATGAACGGGAACACCACGAGCCGCAGGACCAGCGGCCAGAAGATCAATGCCGCCTTGACGTCACGCCGCAGCTTCCTCGCTGTCGGGGGAGTGACACTCTCTGCACTGACTATGGGCCTGTCCGCCTGTGCCCAGGAAGACGCCCTGGCCCAGCAAGCGAAAGCCGGCGACAACAAGAACTACGTTGCCGGGGATGGCTCGGTGACTGAATTCGCCAAAGCGGACCGCAAGGCCGCCGTGGGGATCAAGGGCACTTTGTTCGACGGAACTGCCGTGACCCCACAGGACCTGCTTGGCAAGGTAACCGTCCTCAACTTCTGGTTCGCCGCGTGTGCGCCGTGCCGGGTTGAAGCGCCGATCCTTGAGGAACTGCACCAGGAGTTCAAGAGCAAAGGTGTCCAGTTCTACGGTGTGAACCTTCGGGACGAGAAGGCCACGGCCGATGCGTTCGACCAGACGTTCAAGCTCACGTACCCCAGCTTCGACGACAAAGACGGCGCCGTGCTGCTGTCTGTCTCCGGTATTGTGCCTCCCGGTGCGGTGCCCACCACGCTCGTGCTGGACAAAGAAGGCAAGGTTGCTGCCCGCGTCCTGGGCGAGATCGAGAAGAGCACTCTCAAGGCACTCATCACCACTGCGGTTGCCGAGTAGGTGGCCCGGACAGCGTGAACAGCCCTTTCGCCGAGACCATCCTGAGCGGTTCCTTGCTTCTGGCCATCCCCGTGGCTTTGCTGGCCGGACTCGTGTCCTTCCTGTCGCCGTGCGTCCTTCCCCTCGTTCCCGGCTACCTTGGCTACGTGACCGGGCTGACCGGCGTCGACCTCCAGAAGCAAAGGCGCGGGCGCATGCTCGCGGGAATCGGCTTGTTCGTCCTCGGATTCTCCTCGATTTTCGTCCTGCTCGGCGGCGCTTTCGGCCAATTGGGGACCCTCATCACAGGCCCGCAGAACGCGTGGATCACCCAATTGCTGGGCATTCTGGTGATCATCATGGGCGTCGTCTTCCTGGGCGGCTTCGGTTGGTTGCAGCGCGACGCCAAAATCCATGCCAAGCCGCCAGCTGGGCTGTGGGGTGCGCCGTTGCTGGGCATCACGTTCGGCCTCGGTTGGGCGCCCTGTATTGGTCCTACCTATTCCGCCGTCCAGTTGCTGAGCCTTTCCGGGGGGTCGTCCGCCGCGAAGGGGGCCCTCCTGGCGTTTGTCTATAGTCTTGGCCTGGGCATTCCCTTCCTTTTGATAGCACTCGCAGTCCGCCGGGGGATGGGTGTGATGTCCTTCTTCCGCCAGCATCGCCTCGCGATCCAGCGGATGGGCGGGGGCATCCTGATCCTGCTGGGAATCCTGATGGCCACGGGAGTGTGGGGTGCCTGGGTTACCGGGCTGCAGTACTGGTTCCAAACCGATGTGAAGTTGCCGATCTGATGAGCGAGCCCGTGCAAGGTAAAAAGAAGTCCAACAAGTCCGCCAGCAAGCCTGAGGCGGCAGACAAGGCGATCGACAAAGCCAAGGCCGAGGCCGCACTGCCGGTCCTGGGGATCGTAGGCATGCTGCGCTGGGCCTGGACCCAGCTGACCAGCATGCGTACTGCGCTTTTCCTGCTGCTGCTCCTGGCCGTCGCGGCGGTTCCCGGCTCGCTGTTCCCGCAGCGTCCGGCGAACCCTTCGATCGTGACGCAGTACATCAGCGACCACCCGGACTACGGCAAGCTCCTGGACTCCGTGCAGCTCTACGACGTGTATTCCTCTGCCTGGTTCTCGGCGATCTACATTCTTCTGTTCATCTCCCTGATCGGCTGTGTCACGCCACGGGCCATCGCCCACTACAAGGCGATGCGCTCCCAGCCGCCGCGGACCCCGAAGCGTCTCTCCCGCCTCCCCGAGTACGGCACGCTTGTGCTGCCTGCCGACGCCGGGATCCCGGCGTCGAAGGCTATCTCGGACGCCGCTGCGGTACTGAAGAAGCGCGGCTACCGCGTGGAGGTTCGCGACGTCGACGCCGCCATGCCTTCATTGGGTGCCGAGCGGGGATTCCTCAAGGAAGTGGGCAACCTTGTGTTCCACGCTTCGCTGATCGGAGTGTTGGTTTCGGTGGCGGTCGGCGGGCTGTTCGGCTATAGCGGCCAGCGCATCCTGGTGGAAGGCGATACCTTCGTGAACACCTTGGTGGGCTATGACCAATTCAGCCCCGGCACCAACTTCCAGAGCAGCTGGCTGCAGCCGTACTCAATCCAGCTGAACAAGTTCGACGTGCAGTTCGACCGGGAATCGCCGGCGCACTTCGGCCAGCCCATCGACTTCACGGCCGACGTCACCACCAAGGACACCCCGGACGCGCCCGCCAAGAAGCAGGTCCTCAAGGTCAACGATCCCGTGACGCTTGGCGATACCAGCATTTACCTGACAGGCAACGGCTATGCTCCTGTGGTCACGGTCCGGGACGGCGCCGGCAACATCGCCATGCAGGGACCTGTCGTGGCCAAGCTGCAAGGTGACAATTACTACTCCTCGGTGGTCATCAAGGTTCCCGATGCCAAGCCCGATCAGCTCGGCTTCGCAGGGTTCTTCCTTCCCACTGCGATGGTGACGGACAAGGGCCTCGCCTACAGCGGCGATCCCTCACTCATCAACCCGCAGTTGAACCTCAACTCGTACTACGGCGACCTCGGCCTGAACAAGGGCACCCCGCAGAACGTTTTCGAGCTCGACGTCGCCAAGCTGACTCCGCTCAACGGCCGCGGCATGGCGGACAAGGCCATCGCGATCGCCCCCGGAGGCACCTACAAGCTTCCTAACGGCAAGGGCAGCATCACCTTTGACGGCGTCAAGAAGTACGTCGGCGTCGACATCCACCACAATCCGGGCCAGGCCACCGCGCTCGTGTTCGCCCTGCTGGCGGTCGCCGGACTGATTCTCTCCCTCTACCTGAACCGCCGCCGCGTCTGGGTCCGCACCGGAACCCACGACGACGGGCGCACAATGGTGGAGTACGGTCTCCTTGCCCGCGGCGAGGACCACAGGCTGGCCGGCGAAGCTGCCGCGATCCGCGAACTGCTGCAACGAGAATGGCTGCTCCACACAGGGCAGTCCACCGACACCGTTTCTTCCTCAACCTCGAAGGACCAGTAATGTTCCCCATCAACGAAACCATGGGCCAGTACAGCGAGCTTTTCATGCTGCTCGCGGCCGGCACCTACACGGTGGCGTTCATCGCTTTCGCGTGGGACCTCGCCAAGAGCAGCAAAATGCTGAAGGCAGTTGACCTGAAGGCGGCCTCTTCGGGGGCAGCCGAGGTCAAGGTTCCGGTGGCTGCCGGCCGTGCCGGCGGAAACGACGTCGGGGGACCTGCCGGCCGGACTGAGCGCCCGACGTCGGCGATCACCTCCGTCAACGAGACCGCCGGCGGTGACATGAAGTACGCCGCCGAGCGCCGCATTCCCGCCCGCGTGGCAGTGGCGGTCGCGATCATCGGCGTCGCAATCCATGGCGCCGGGGTCATCACCCGTGCGATCGGCGCTGGCCGGGTGCCGTGGGGCAACATGTACGAGTTCCTGACCACCGGTGCTTTCCTGGTGGTTGCGGTCTTCCTGCTCTCGTTGATCCGCCGCGACCTGCGCTTCCTGGGCACCTTCGTGCTGGGCCTCGCCGTGATCATGATGGTGGCCGCGTCCGTGACGTACTGGACCCCGGTGGGCCACTTGGTCCCGGCACTGCAGAGCTACTGGCTGGTCATCCACGTCTCCATCGCAGTGATGTCCGCGTCCCTGTTCACCCTGACGTTCGCCATGTCAGCCCTGCAGTTGCTGCAATCGCACCGGCAGAAGACCCTGGCTGCCGGCGGCGTGGACAAACTGGGCTTCATGCGGCTCGTACCGAACGCGTTGAGCCTGGAAAACCTGTCCTACCGCATCAACACTGTGGGATTCGTGGGCTGGACCTTCACCCTCATGTTCGGCGCCATCTGGGCCGAGAAAGCGTGGGGCCGCTTCTGGGGCTGGGACACCAAGGAAGTCTGGACCTTCGTGATCTGGGTGGTCTATGCCGGCTACCTGCACGCGCGCGCCACCCGCGGCTGGACGGGAACCCGTGCGGCCTGGTTGTCGATTGCAGGCTACCTGTGCGTGATCTTCAACTTCACTGTGGTCAACGTGTTCTTCAATGGCCTGCACTCTTACTCGGGGCTTTCGCAGTAGGACTTCTCCGGCGGGGCGCCTTGGCGTCCTGACCCTTTTTGAATTAACGACGACGGCGACACTCCGCACTTGCGGGAGTGTCGCCGTCGTTCGCGTTTCAAAAGAGGTCAGGAAGGGTGGCCTCTCGGGTATCAGCTGGGCCGTCAGCTGTTGACGTCGCCGCTGTCGTCGGCCTTGGATTCGCCCTTGAGCTTGCGTTCCTTGGCTTCGAGGTCGGCCTTGAGCTTCTTCAGCCGTTCGGCTTCGGCCTGGTTGCGACGGCGGACCTCCAGGTTGCGGAGAAAGTCGGGGTCGTCGTCGGGGGCTGTGGGATGGCTCGCCGGCTGCGGGGTAGGCCGGATGTTGTAGGGACGGCCGATAAGGAACCAGAGAACCGCGCCGAGAACCGGCAGCAGGATCATCACCACAATCCATGCGGGTTTGGAAATTCCCCGGGTAGAGCGGCGGTCGGTGCGGATGACGTCCACCAGCCCATAGACGAACACGAGCAGGACGGCCACAACTGCAACAACGCGGAGCATACCGTCAAGTCTAGTCGCCGTCGGGTCCGGTGATAGCTGTGCGATCAGGGTGCAATCAGGCTGTGAGGCTAAACTTGATCCGTGGCTTTCCTCAAATACTCCCTGATCCGCCTTGCGATCTTCGTACCGCTCTTCGTCATCTTCGCCCTCCTGCAGACGGGTTTGTTCCTGGCGGCGATTTTCGCGGGCCTCATCGCGTTCGCCATCAGCTACCTGTTCTTCCAGAAGCAGCGCGACGCCGCCACTGCCGCCATGCGCGAACGTTTCTCCGGGCGGGCCAAGCCCATCCGCTCTGCCTTGGAGATTGAAGACGCCTCGATCGAGGACAGGCTGGTCGATGAAAACCCCGCGGTAAAGGTCGAGAACGACCGCCGCCCCAAGGAATCCTAGAAGCCCAAAGCCCAGATGTGAGCGGGGGTTTGGGAAAACCGGCGCATAAGTGAGCGAGGGTCTGGGGGTAAGGACGCTAGCTCACATATATGGGACTTCCGGCCGACGCCCGCTCACCTTTAGGGCACTTCCGGCCGACGCTCGCTCACATGATGTGAGCGGGGGTTTGGGGAAACCGGGCAATATGTGAGCGAGGGTTAGAAGCCGTGGCTCAGGATGAGGCCCAGTGAGAACAGCACGCTGTAGCCAAGGTTGATCAGTCCTGTCTGCTTGAGTACCGGGATGAGGCTCTTGCGCTTCCTACCGTTGACCATGAGCCAGGCCGGCATGAGGCACGCGGGGATCAGCAGCAGCACGATCAGCATCAAGGGCTTGGTGGGTGCCAGCACCACAACCAACAGGATCGCGACTGCCAGCATCAGGACGTAGCTCTCGCGGGCGTGGCGGTCGCCGAGTCGCACCGCCAGCGTCCGCTTGCCCGCCGCCGTATCCGTGGGGATATCCCGCACGTTGTTGGCCATCAGCAAGGCACACGCAATTAATCCCGTGCCGATGGCGCCGATGACGGCCGGAAGGCTCACTTGACCGGCCTGCGTGTAGGTGGTGCCGAGCGTTGCCACCAGGCCGAAGAAGACAAACACGAACAAGTCGCCAAAGCCCATGTAGCCGTACGGGTTCTTGCCGCCGGTGTACCCCCACGCAGCGAGGACGCAGCCGATTCCCACCAGGATCAGCCACCAGCTCTGCGTGATGAGCACCAGTACCAGGCCGAAAATCATGGCCAGGCCGAACGCGCCGAAGGCAGCCCACTTGACGTGTACCGGGCGTGCTGCACCGGAACCGACCAGCCGGAGCGGACCCACGCGGTCCTCATCGGTGCCACGGATACCGTCAGAGTAATCGTTGGCGTAGTTGACCCCGATCTGAAGGAGCAGCGCCACGAGTGCGGCGAGGATGGCATTCAAGAGCCGGAAAGATTGCAGCTCGTAGGCGGCCGCTGTGCCGATCAGCACCGGTGCGATCGCCGCCGGCAGGGTGCGCAGGCGGGCGCCTTGAATCCATTGTGCAGCTGTTGCCACGTTCAGTACCTCGTGTTGTTTCGCGTTGGGGAAAGGCAAATGACGGTCAGGGAGGACGTGTCTATTCTCCCTGATGCACGTCGGTGAGAAGCTCGATCATCGCCAGCCGGTCCGGCTTGCCATTGGGGAGCATGATGAGGCCATCCGTGGTCAGCACCGTTTTGGGAGCGAGGGTCCCTAGCGATTCCTGGCAGCGTGCCTTGTAGTCCGCGATGCTTTCCGGGGAGCTGTCCTCGACGGCAACGTAGGCTGCCACCGCCTGGCCCCACTCGCGGGAAGGCACCCCGGCCACGAAAGCCGCCGTGACGCCGTCGAACTTTTCAAGCTCCGCCTGGATGAACGCGGCGGAGGCTTTCACGCCGCCGGTGATGATGACGTCGTCGGCGCGCCCCAGCACCGTGAGGGTCCCGTCGTCGGCGAGCTCGCCGAGATCGTTGGTGCGGTACCAGCGGGTGCCGTCCTCCTCGAAGAACGCCTCGGCGTTCGCCTCGGGCGCGTCCAGGTAACCGGAAGCCACAGTGTCGCCGCCGAGGAGGACCCGGCCGTCGTCGTCGAGCATGACCTGGACGCCCTCAAGCGGCCTTCCGTCGTACACGCAACCGCCGCACGTCTCGGCGGAGCCATAGGTGGTCACGACCTTCAGTCCGGCCTCCCTGGCGGCGTCCAGCAGTGGGACGGGTGCAGGCGCGCCGCCTAGGAGGATGCCGTTGAAACGGCGAAGTACTGCGAGGGTCTGCGGCGATGGTGAGTCCAGGAGCCTCTGCAGCTGCGTCGGCACCAAGGAGGTGAAGCGGATCGTGTCGGTCAGCTCTTCGGCGGCGGCGGTGAAGGCCTCCGGAGTGAAGCCGTTCGAAAGGTCCATTACCCACGGACGCGTGCCTGCGAAGAGCGAGCGGACCAGCACCTGGACCCCGGCAACGTATTGCAGCGGCAGGGCCAGGAGCCATTGGCCCTCGCCCCGGAGCGCGATGGCGGTGGCCATGGAAGAAGCGGCGAGCTCATCGACCGTGAGCACCGTGGCCTTGGGTGTGCCGGTGGAACCGGAAGTGCGGACCACTACCGCGGCGTCCTCGAAACCGGGCGTCTCAACGGGGACCGCCACCGGGGTGCCGTCCTCCGGGACGACGATTTCGACGGCGGGGCCCTCATCGTGGAGGGCGGCGGCCAGGGCTTTGAGAACGGGATCGATGTTCACGGGCGAGTCCTAGAAGTAGTACGGAAAGTTGGACCAGTCCGGATCGCGCTTCTCAAGGAAGGCTTCTTTGCCCTCGACTGCTTCGTCCGTCATGTAGGCCAGGCGCGTGGCTTCCCCGGCGAAGACCTGTTGGCCGGCCAGGCCGTCGTCGGCCAGGTTGAAGGCGAACTTGAGCATGCGGATGGCCTGTGGGGATTGGCGCGCGATATCCGCTGCATACTCCAGGGCGACCTCCTCGAGGCGCTCATGGTCCACGGCTTCGTTGACGGCCCCCATGCGGACCATGTCCTCCGCGGAATACTCGCGGGCCAGGAAGAAGATCTCGCGGGCGGCTTTCTGCCCGATCTGGCGGGCGAGCAGCGCCGAGCCGTAACCGGCGTCGAAACTTCCCACGGTGGCGTCGGTCTGCTTGAACTTGCCGTGCTCGCGCGAGGCGATGGTGAGGTCCGAGACAACGTGCAGCGAATGCCCGCCGCCAGCGGCCCAGCCGTTCACGACGGCGATGACCACCTTGGGCATGGTCCGCATGAGCCGCTGGACTTCCAGGATGTGCAGGCGGCCAGCCCGGGCGGGGTCGATGCTCTCCTGCGTCTCGCCGTCGGCGTATCGGTAGCCATCGCGCCCGCGGATCCGCTGGTCCCCGCCGGAACAGAAGGAATGGCCGCCGTCCTTGGGGGAGGGGCCGTTTCCGGTGAGGAGCACTGTGGCGACATCCGGAGTCATCCGTGCGTGGTCCATGGCACGGTAGAGCTCGTCAACAGTGCCGGGCCGGAAGGCGTTGCGGACCTCCGGGCGGTTGAAGGCAATCCGGACCGTTGGAAGGTCCCTCGCCACTTTTCCGTCTGCGTCCCGCTCGACCTGCCTGTGGTACGTCATGTCCTGGAAATCGTCGAAACCGGACACGTTACGCCAGCGCGACGGGTCAAAGACGTCGGATACCTTGGCAGGGAAGTCGTTGCTCACCCTCAGAGTCTAGTAATCCCCTCAGCTGATGCAGAACTCGTTGCCTTCAGGATCCGCCATGGTGTGCCATTCGTGCGGCCCTTGCTTGGCCGTCCACAGGTATTTTGCGCCCCGGGCTTCGAGGGCGGCGCGGACCTCGTCCTTGTCCTGTCCGTTGAGGCGCACGTCCCAGTGAACCCGGTTCTTGACGGTTTTGTCCTCTGGAACGGTCTGGAACAGGAAGCGGCGGCGGGTGTCTTTGTCCTGGTCTTCTGCCGGGCCAATGGCCGCGCCTTCCTTCCACACGAGCTTGCCGTTGTGCGTGGTGGTTTCAGACTCCGTGGCGAAGCCTTGATCCACCATGGACCGGATGAACGCCTCGTCCTGGGGCTCCACGATCCATTCGAGCGTCTCGGCCCACCAATCGGCCAGGACGTGCGGATTCTTGCAGTCGACTACTACCTGAAAGTTCAGTGCCATGGACTGAACCTACGACGACGGCGCGTGGCCGGGGAAGTGCCTGGCGGTCAGTTCCGGTCCGGGTTTCCCAACTAACTCGCATTTGTTGTCGTTTTGACGGCTCAAAACGACAACAAATGCGAGCTAGTTGGGTGGGGCGGGTTGGGGCGAGTTAGGTTGGTTAGCCGCCGAGGAGTTGCGGCGGGATCGCGTAGATCAGCACGACGGCCAACAGGTTCTTGGCGGCGTGAACGAAGTAGGAGAACATCACGTTCTTGCCCGTCCAGACGTAGACGGCCACCAGGACAACGCCCATTCCGAGGTACGGCGCCAGGGCGGGAAGCACCAGGCCCTCACGTCCCACCACGTGGATGGCAGCGAAACAAAGCACTGACAGCACGCAACAAAGCCAAATATTGACGCGACGGGACAGCTTGCCGATCAGGAGGTGCCGGAACAGGTACTCCTCCACGAAGGGACCCAACACCACCAGCAAAGGGACCACGAACCAGGCCGGCAGTTGCAGGACCAGGGACTGCAGGCCCAGTTGGTTCTGCGACTCCCTGGCCGAGCCGGTTACTGTCACCAGAATGGCGGTGATCACCAGCATTGCCACGATGGACAGCGGAATCATCGCAAGCGTGAACCACGGACGGGTCGCCAGGATCAGGAGGTCGCGGGCTACGACGCGCCACGCGGCCGCAACCGCGAACAGGCCCACCGAAGCGTAGAAAGCGAGGTTGATGGCGAAGACGGCGGTTGCGGGGTCGGGGAAGACCTGCTGCATGAAAGTCGTCACCGGGGCCGTGGCGAGGCTCAGAACAGCCGCTAATGACACGTAGAGTCCGAAAGCTGCAGCGTCCAAGCCCGTGAAACGGTATAGCCTGCCGGCTGGCGGAATGGTGCCCATATGTCCAGCGTAACGCCCCGGTTTGTTGCCCGCGTCACGCTCCGCCGAAATCACCGGGTAGGATGGTTTTGCCGGATTTACCTTCGATGCTTCCGCGTTTTCGCTACTGATTCGACTCGCCAACAGGTTGAAAGCTCGAATTGTTGGTGCCAATGCGCATGAAGCCAGGACCGGCATATCCTCAACCCACAAGGAACAGCTGTGCCTCAAAACACCACAACCGACCTTCAGCGTGAGCCGGGAACCCTGGCTGCGCCCAGTACCTCGACAACTTCCGAAAACCTCAGCGCCGAGGGCTACCAGAAGACCCTGAGCCGCCGCCACGTCACGATGATCGCGATGGGCGGCGCGATCGGCGTCGGCCTCTTCATGGGTGCGGGTGGACGCCTGGCCTCAACCGGCCCGGCCCTCATTTTCTCCTACGCCATTGCCGGCGTCATTGCCTACCTGCTGATGCGGGCCCTTGGCGAACTGATCATGTACCGCCAGACCTCCGGCTCCTTTGTCAGCTACGCCGGTGAAATGTTCGGCAAAAAGGGCGCCTTCCTCTCCGGTTGGATGTACTTCATCAACTGGGCCATGACGGGCATCGCCGAACTCATTGCCATCGGCCTGTACTTCCAGTTCTTCTTCCCGAACGTTCCCGTTGAGTTGTCCGCCATCGCCGCGCTGGTGCTGCTGGTGGCCGTGAACCTGTTCAGCGTCAAGGCCTTCGGCGAGTTCGAATTCTGGGCTTCCTGCCTTAAGGTCGCCGCAATCCTGATCTTCCTGGCCGTGGGCACCTTCATGGTGGTCACCAACGCACAGGTCGGCACCGGTCACGCTTCTGTGGGGAACCTCTTCGCAGCCGACGGCGGCATGTTCCCTAAGGGCGGCCTGGTGATGATCCTGGTCCTCAACGCCGTGATCTTCGCTTACAACGCCATCGAACTGGTCGGCATTACCGCTGGCGAGATGCAGAACCCGGAACGCGAAGTGCCCAAGGCGATCCGCGCCGTCGTGATCCGCATTGTTGTTTTCTACGTCGGTTCCGTCATGCTGCTGGCGATGCTGCTGCCTTCGGACCAGTATCACGCGGGAACCTCCCCGTTCGTCACGGTCTTCGGCCAGATGGGCTTGCCGTGGATGGGCGACGTCATGAACATGGTGGTCATCACCGCCGCACTGTCCTCATGCAACTCGGGCCTGTACTCGATCGGCCGCATCTTCCGCACCATGGCCAACAACGGACATGCCCCCAAGTGGCTGACCAAGATGTCCACCCGCCACGTGCCGTACGCGGCCATCCTGGCAATCGGCGCCGTCTACCTCGTGGGCATCCTGCTCAACATCTGGTTGGGCGGTTCGCACGCCTTCGACCTCGCGCTGAACACGGCCTCGATCGGCGTCATCTTCACGTGGGGTTCGATCTTCGCCAGCCAGATCGCGCTGCGCAAGAAGAAGGGCAACGTTTCCAGCCTGCCGATGCCCGGTTCCCCGTGGACCAGCTGGGTTGGCCTGGTCGCCCTCTTGGCCATCACCGTGCTGATCGGCATGGACACCATGACGGACAAGGCCACGGGCGAAGTGTTCCTCCTGGGCCTCTGGACCCTGGCCACCATTCCGTTCTTCGCCTTGGTGCTGTGGCTGGGATGGCAGAAGGTCAAGAACAACGAGCCGAAGAGCGAACTGTTTAGCTAGCCTTCAGTAGCCCGACGACGGCGGGCGTCTCCTCTCAAGGGGGCGCCCGCCGGCTCCCAACCGCCCGCCATCCGTTGCTCCGTAACTGCCGTTTTGAGCGCTCAGAACGGCAGTTGCGGAGCAATCGATTTAACCGGCTCAGTCCCTCAGATGCTTCGCGAAGTGGTCCTCGATCCGCCGCCAGGCTTCAGGGGCCGCAGCCGGATCGGGTTTGATGCCCATCACCCGCATCAACGGCCGCAGGGGCCGGGGCCCCACCGGAACGTCGTTCATGAAGGCGTGGCCCGCCGTCGGGAATTCCTTGACGTCGTGCTCGATCCCGAGGTTCGTCAGGGCGGCCTCCAACTTCGCGGCCGCTCCCGGCATCGTCCGGTCCTTGCCTCCGTAGTTGGCCACCACCGGGCATGCCCCCTCCAAAGCCTGCTCCAGATGCCGCGGCAACTGGCCGTAGTTCACGGAGGCGGCGTTGAAGTCGTCGTGGGCCGCTAACAGGGCGAATGCTCCGCCCATGCAGAAACCGATGACCCCCACTATTCCGGTGCACCGGGCATCATTGCGGAGCCAGGTCCGCGCAGTGGACACATCCGTGAATGCCCGGCCCGTGCCCGACATCAGGGAGCGCATGGTCGCCACGAGGCAGCGCCTCGCGCCGCCGTCGCTGTAGAGGTCGACGGCGAGCGTCAAGTAACCGGCCGAGGCGAGCCGGTCTGCGTGCCGCCGCATCACGTCGTCGAGCCCAAAGGCCTCATGGATGAGTACGACGCCGGGAAACGGCCCTTCGCCGTCGGGCTCGGCAAGGTACCCCTTCAGGCTCCGCGAGCCTCCTGCCGCCATGCTGTCCGCGCTCAAGTCGATGTGCACCATGGGTGCAATCCTGCCAGACCCCGCAAGTGTCTTGTCGGCTGTTTTTGTCAGCGGTCGCGGTTAGGCTCGATGCATGGACCACAGCACCACTCTCAGCCAGCACATCAACGCCTCCCGGGAGAAAGTCTGGGCCGTCATCAGCGATATTCCGGGCTCGGCCAAGACGCTCTCGGGCGTCAAAGCCATTCAGATGCTCAGCGAGGGACCCTACGGAGAGGGCACGCGGTGGAAGGAAACCCGCGCCATGATGGGCAGGGAGGAAACCGTCGAAATGAACGTTTCCCAGAGCGATCCGCCGCGCGCCACCACGGTCAAAGCGCGGCAGGGCGGTGCGGACTACACAACGCGCTTCACCCTCGAAGAGCGCGACGGCGGGACCGAACTGGTGTTGTTCTTCGGTGCCGAGGTCCTCAAGCCGACTTTCTTCAGCAAACTCATGATGGCTGCGTTCGGAAAGCTCGGGATGAGTGTCACGCGGAAAGCGCTCGCGAAGGATCTCGCCGAGATCGCGGCGAAAGCGGAGGCCCTCTGATGGCGGCGGTCGCCAAAGTGACGGCGCCCCGCATTTCCCCGATCAGGCTTGACGAACTCCGCGACGATCCCGCCCCTGACTTCCAGCGCGGGGAACGGTACGACGGCGTCCGCCTCACCCGTGCCGTTGCTGACGGAGCAGAGCTGAGCGGAGCGGACTTCATCGAGTGTGAATTCAACGGAGTCTCCTTCAACGAAGCACAGCTGCGCGGCGCGACCTTCCGGGATTGCATCCTGAATGAGCCCTACGCGCCGGTGTTTACCGCTGTGCGCAGCTCGTGGCGGGAAGTGGAGATCAGCAACCCGCGCTGGGGTTCAGCGGAGATGTACGAGGGCGCCTGGCACTCAGTAAAGATCGACGGCGGCAAGCTGGACTTCCTGAACCTGCGTGGATCCAAGCTCACGGACGTGGTGATCACGGGCTGCATCATCAACGAGCTCGACCTCGGGGCTTGTACCGCGACCCGGGTGGTGCTCAAGGATTGCACCATCGGGACACTGGACGTCAGCGGGGCCAAGCTCAAGGACGTGGACCTGCGTGGCTCGGACTTCCGGATGATCAACGGACTTGGTGGACTGTCCGGCGTGGTCATCGATGATTATCAGCTCAGCCTGCTGGCACCCCTTTTGGCGGGACACCTGGGTATCCGGGTGATCTGAGTGAAGGTTGACCGCGGCGCAGCGCCGTGTAATCTTTATAGAACGAACGGTCGGTAAATTATTCGCCGGCCCCGCTCCCTTCGCGAAGGATGTTCTCATGGTCGAGGCTTTTCTTGTTGGCGGTGCCCGCACCCCTGTAGGCCGTTATGGCGGCGCGCTTTCCGCGGTCCGGCCGGATGACCTGGCAGCCCTCGTGGTCCGCGAAGCGGTGGCCCGTGCCGGCGTCGACCCCGACGCGATCGACGAGGTCATCCTGGGCAACGCCAACGGCGCCGGCGAGGAAAACCGCAATGTCGCCCGCATGGCCACCCTTCTCGCGGGACTGCCCCTCCACATCCCGGGCATCACGGTCAACCGCCTGTGCGCCTCGGGGATGAGCGCCATCATCATGGCCAGCCACATGATCAAGGCCGGCGCGGCGGACATCGTGGTGGCCGGCGGCGTCGAATCGATGAGCCGGGCCCCCTGGGTGCAAGAGAAGCCCACCACGGCCTTCGCCAAGCCTGGCCAGATCTTCGACACGTCCATCGGCTGGCGCTTCGCCAACCCCCTCTTCAGCAAGGGCGAGCTGTCCCGCGGCGGGAAGATGACGTATTCCATGCCGGAAACTGCCGAGGAAGTGGCCCGGGTGGACGGCATCTCCCGCGAGGACGCCGATGCCTTCGCCGTCCGCTCGCACGAACGCGCGCTTGCCGCCATCGCCGGCGGTCGCTTCAAGGAAGAGATCGTGCCGGTCACTGTGAAGACCCGCAAGGGCGAAACCGTGGTGGACACCGACGAAGGCCCGCGCGAAGGAACCACCCTGGAGGTCCTCGCCCGGCTCCGTCCGGTGGTCGCCGGTGGCTCGGTTGTCACGGCGGGCAACTCTTCCTCGCTCAACGACGGCGCGTCCGCCATCATCGTTGCGTCCGAGGCTGCCATCGAAAAGTTCGGCCTCACCCCGCGGGCCCGGATTATCGACGGCGGCTCGGCCGGCTGTGAACCCGAAATCATGGGTATCGGCCCGGTTCCGGCCTCCCAGAAGATCCTGGCCCGTTCCGGACTCACGGTCGGCGACCTTGGCGCCGTCGAACTCAATGAGGCCTTCGCGACGCAATCGCTCGCGAGCATGCGGCGTCTGGGCCTGGATCCTGAGATCGTGAACCTCGACGGCGGTGCCATCTCCCTGGGGCACCCGCTCGGTTCCAGCGGCTCGCGTATCGCCATCACCTTGCTGGGTCGCATGGAACGCGAGCTGGGCAGCGCCGACCGTAAGATCGGCCTCGCGACGATGTGCATCGGCGTCGGGCAGGGCGCCGCCATTCTCCTGGAAGGTATGTAATGGCGTTGAACCCCGAGGAATTCGGAACCCTGCTCATCGAGGAACGTGAAGACCGCGTCACCGTGCTCCTGAATCGGCCCGAGGTCCGCAACGCGATCGACCAGCAGATGGTGGACGAACTCCATCAGGTGTGCGATTACCTTGAACGCGAGCCGAAGATCCTGATCATTGCCGGCGTCGAAGGCGTCTTTGCGTCAGGTGCTGATATCGGCCAGTTGAGGGAACGCCGCCGCGACGACGCCTTGCGCGGCATCAACTCCACCATTTTCGTGCGGATCGCAAAGCTGCCCATGCCCGTCATCGCGGCGCTGGACGGCTATTGCCTGGGCGGAGGGGCCGAACTCGCTTATGCAGCGGACTTCCGCATCGGCACGCCCAGCCTGCGCATCGGCAACCCGGAAACCGGACTGGGCATCATGGCCGCAGCCGGTGCCACGTGGCGCCTCAAGGAACTCGTGGGGGAGCCGATCGCCAAGGAAATCCTCCTTGCCGGGGCAGTCCTCCGCGCCGAGGAAGCCCTTCGCATCAATCTGATCACCCAGATCCACGAAGCTCCCGTGCTGATGGAAGCGGCCCACAACCTTGCTGACCGGATCGGCCGGCAGGATCCCCTGGCCGTGCGGATCACCAAGTCCGTGTTTCACGCTCCGGCCGAGGCACACCCCGTGATCGACACCCTGGCCCAAGGCATGCTTTTCGAATCGCAAGCCAAGTTCGACCGCATGAAGGCGTTCCTGGACAAGAAGAGCGCCAAGCAATCCAGCGACAACCCGGACAGGACCTGAAAATGACAGCAACGCCAGCCATCCCGCATGTTGTCGGTGTCCTCGGCGGTGGCCGTATGGGCGCCGGCATCGCCCACGCCTTTTTGATCAAGGGCGCCACCGTGATTGTCGTCGAGCGCGATCACGAGTCCGCCGCCGGCGCGCAGGGTCGCGTTGCTGAGGCTGTGGCCAAGTCCGCTGCCCGAGGCACACTGACGGAGACCGCCGAAGAGGCCTTGTCCCGGTTCAGCACCTCCACCGACTACGACTCTTTCGTCCATTGCGGACTCGTGGTCGAAGCCGTGCCCGAAGATTACGAACTCAAGATTGCGGCCCTCAAAGCGGTGGAGGAGCACCTTTCTGCTGACGCCTTCCTGGCCTCCAACACCTCGTCGCTCTCCGTGACTGGCCTCGCGTCGCAGCTTCGGAGGCCTGCCAATTTCGTGGGCCTGCACTTCTTCAACCCTGTCCCGGCTTCAACGCTCATCGAGGTGGTCCTGGCGAAGGAGACTTCGTCGGAGCTCGCCGCAACGGCGAAAAGCTGGACCGAGGCACTCGGCAAGACCGCCGTCGTCGTCAACGATGCGCCTGGCTTTGCCTCGTCGCGGCTGGGCGTTGCGATCGCACTTGAGGCGATGCGCATGGTGGAAGAAGGCGTAGCTTCCGCAGAGGACATCGACGCGGCCATGGTGCTCGGCTACAAGCACCCCACGGGACCGCTCAAGACCACGGACATTGTGGGCCTGGACGTGCGGCTGGGCATCGCCGAGTACCTGCACTCGACGCTGGGGGAGCGCTTCGCCCCGCCTCAGATCCTGCGCGACAAGGTCGCCCGCGGCGAACTGGGACGCAAGACCGGCAAGGGTTTCTTCGACTGGACTGACTAGCTTTTCCGGGCCACCCAACTAGCTCGCAGTTGTTGTCGTTTTCAGGCCTCATAACGACAACAACTGCGAGCTACTTGGGGGCCCAACTGTTACTTGGGCGTCCAACCTCGGTCCAAAAGCACGGCACGGACTTTCGCGACGGCGGACCGTGCATCGTTTGCCATGTGGCGTTTGGAGATCCTCACCAAGTGCCAGCCCGCACGGGAGAAATCCTCTTCGCGCGCGATGTCCCGGACTATCTGGGCCGGCTCGGAATGCGGCTCGCCGTCGTATTCGACCGCCACACGGTGTTCCGGATAGGCGAGATCCGGTTGACGTTCGACGCCGGAACCTAGCTCAGTGGCTACGTTCAGTTGGGGTTCCGGCAGTCCGCCGTTTTCAAGGGCCAGCCGGAGCCGCGTTTCGGGGGCCGAGTCCGAGCCGATCCGTGCCTGCTCGAGAGCCAAACGTGCCTTCCGGATCCCCGGAGTGCCTTTGTGCCGGTCCAGCATGTCGGCCAATTGTTCCAAAGTTGCGTACGGCTCTGTCCGGCCTTCAAACTCCGGCCGAGGGTTCCGCAACAGGTGGTCAACCACAACGGTCAGTTCATCTACGCTCATCTTCCTGGACACATCGAGCCAGGTCCGGGTGCGCGTGGTGACCAGAAGACCGTCAAGACTGGTGATTTCGTCGTCGAAGAACTGCCCCACGTGCCCTACCACTCCGGTTCGTCGAGGAATGGCCACGGTGTCCGGACGTGAGATGTGGATGCGCGGATCATCGCTACCGGGGAGGAAACCAGGGAATGACCACAGGGCGAAAGCCGTGGCGTGCGACGCAGCCGAGAACTCGGTCACCGCCGTGAAGGGCCGGACGAAACTGACCTCCTTTGTTTGTCCTTGGGCTAAGGCCTGGTCCGGAATCCGGATGCCCCGGCTCGGCGCGGGCAGCGATCGGTGCCGCAACCGCCGGAGGCTCACGCCGGCGTCGACCGCTTCTTGAAAGGTGAACGGGGCGCATGCCAGCAGCGCAGGCAAGGGTTGCGGGGTCTTCATCGCCCTATCGTTGCAAATCCTGGAACGCCATTTTGAGTTATCCACAGGCAGCCGTCCCGGAACCCCAACTAACTCGCAGTTGTTGTCGTTTTCAGCCGCCAAAACGACAACAAATGCGAGCTAGTTGGGTCGGTTAGGCTGGCTTGGTGACTCTCATTGCACCCGTGACCCTGGACGGTCGCTTCGTAACCTTGGAACCACTCAGCCCCGAACACCACGACGGCTTGGTGGATGCCGCTAAAGACGGCGAGTTATGGAAACTCTGGTACACCTCGGTCCCGACGCCGGAGGGCATGGCCGCTGAGATCGACCGCCGGCTCGGGCTGCAGGAGCAAGGATCCATGTTGCCGTTCGTGACCCGGTTGAAGGCGAACGGCAAGTTGATCGGCATGACCACCTACATGAACATCGACGCCGCCACCCCGCGCGTCGAGATCGGCTCTACGTGGAACGCCGCCTCGGCACACAGCAGCGGGAGCAACCCGGACTCCAAGCTGCTGCTCCTGCGCCATGCTTTCGAGACCCTTGGCTGCCCTGCCGTCGAATTCCGCACACACTGGCTCAACCACCAGTCCCGGGAGGCCATCGCCCGTCTGGGCGCCAAGCAGGACGGCGTGCTTCGGAACCACTCGCGGACTTCGGACGGAGTGCTCCGCGACACCGTGGTGTTCTCGATCCTCGAACACGAGTGGCCCGCTGTCCGCACCGGTCTCGAGTTCAGGCTCGCGAAGCGGCCCTGAGCGCGAGCGCCGAACGGGCACACGGCGCCGCGCGTTCGCGCCTGGGGCCAGCTACTTCTTGAGCGCGCTGTTGACAGCAGTGCGGTAGCCCTGGGAGTAGCCGGCGTCGTTGGGGTGGAAGTTGTCCAACGCGACCTCTGGCGGATCCAGGGGCGATGGCTGGGTGTAGTGGATCCACGGATTGTTGGAACCGATGCCGTGCCCGGTGAACCGTTCCGTCACACTTACGTAGCCCACACCTGCTGTGGAGGCGGCGCCGGCGATGGTCGCATTCAATTGGTCAGCCATTCCGTTCAGGGTGGTGGCCAACTGTTTCTGCGCGGGAGGCATTGTTGGGCCGACGGTGAACAAGCGCGGGTAGCCGGTCAGCACAATGTCGGCGTGGGGTGCCTTTTGCCGGATGGACTGGACCATGGCCACGATGTTTCCGGGCAGCGCCGGCAGGGCGTTCGCCACATTCTGCACGGCCGATGCGCAGGCCAGGGCATCGGCACTGGTGCACGCCACCGCCACGGCTCCCGTGCCGACGTCGTTGCCGCCAACAGTCACCGAGACTTCGGTAGCGGACCCCAGTGCGATCGCAACAGGGTCGGCGGGGGACAGATTGTCCAGGCCTGCCTTGACGGCAATCGACGTGGCGCCGAAGCAGCCCAGATTCAGCCCGCCCAAAAGGGCGGCGTAACTGTCCAAGCTCTGATGGCAGCCCGGCAACGAGCCCGGAGCCGGGCTGCTGCCGCCCGTGCCGGCGGCATAGGAATCGCCCAAGGCCACATAGACATCGGCCGGTTTCGCTGTGGTCGGATTCGCCTGGGCCGGTCCCGTTCCGAGTGCTGCCAGGAGTCCGACGACGGCGACGGCGCCCACCAGGCGGCCATACCGGCGTCGCGAATTAGCTGCTTGCATGATTGATATCCCCTCGTGTCGATCTGCAGTGCCGCTTGGCGGCGCGGGCTACCCCAGCCCGGCAGTCTTGCGGCCAGACTACGCGAGCTGCGTGCCCATGACTACGAAAAGAGGCCTGGTTTTTCCATTCGGTGTAGGTGTAGCAGCCCTGCCATGCGCGGCTACACTCTTGAAGGCAGCAAGTGCCGAAGATCCATTCCCCCGGAAGTAGTCCTGATGGTCGAACAACTGATGGCGTTTGCGCTGACCTGCGTCGTCGTGGTCCTCGTTCCCGGCCCTGATTTTGCGCTTGTGCTGAAAAACGCACCGCGCGGACCCGGATCAGCGGCTACGACAGCGATCGGAATCATGGTCGGCAACACGATCCTTGCCCTTCTCGCAGTGCTCGGCGTCACGGCGCTCCTAGGTGCGTCGGAAGTCCTTGGCAACGCCATCAGAATCGCCGGTGCGGTGTACTTGCTCTATCTGGGAGCCCGCGCCCTGCTGGAGGCTTTCGGCCGCCCCCGCACTCAAGCTACGGCAGCACCGGAACCCGGGTTTGGATTCCGAGGGAATTCGCCATTCCTGCAGGGAATGGTGAGCAATCTGCTCAACCCCAAGGTCGCAGTCTTCTATCTGTCCCTTTTCCCTCAATTCAATCTTGCACCGCTTCCCCCTCTGGGCCAGCACGCGTTGATGGCGGGCATCTTCCTCCTCACTGCGCTGGTTTGGTACGTCCTGCTGGTTCATGCGCTCAAGAGAATCTCCTCGGCTCTGGCCCGTCCCCGCGTGAAGCGGATCATCACCGGCGGATCCGGGACTGTCCTGATCGGCGTCGGCGGGACAATCCTGACGAAATCCATGGCCTCCAGCTAACGGGTTGCCTGGCCCCCAGCGCGGCACCCCCAACTGACTCGCATTTGTTGTCGTTATGAGGGCTCAAAACGACAACAAATGCGAGTCAGTTGGGTGGGCTACGGCGGGACTAGTTGGGTTGGTGGGCAGGAAGAGTAAGCGCTCCGCGGACCGAGGTCCAAGACTTGAGGACCTCGAGCACGTCCGGGTCGCGTTCAGTCAGGACGGCCTGTGCGTAGGATTCTTCAAGCAGCGCATCAACGGAAACGCGAGTGCCGGTGGAGGCGCTGAGCATGGCCGCTTCCACCATCGCCAGGCTCATGATGTTCTGGTGGACCTGGCCCATGGGAGTGCTCCCGGTGCGCAGGGCCACCACGAAGTCACGCAGCGAACCGGCGATCTCGTGGCCTGGGTCCTCGCCGCCTGAGCCCGAATCAGCGAGAAACGAGGACACAGGTTCGCTGTCGCCGTCCCACAGGATGGTGCCGCGTTCGCCGCTGATCCGCCATGCCGCGTTCCAGGAAGTCTCCTGGCCCGGGCTGCACCAGCTTCCAGTGAACACGAAGCGTTCCCCGCCGGCCATTTCGAAGATGGCGGTGGCCCCCGCATCGCCGCGATACCAGCTCCAGGACGGGTTGTATTCCTCGCAGAACACCGAGACAGGATCCGCGTCGAGCAGGAACCGGGCCATGTCGAACTGATGGATGGCCATGTCCAGCAGCAGCGGGTGGTCCATGGCATCCCGGAATCCGCCGAAATGCGGCGCCTTGAAGAACTCGGCCGAGACAATGCCCACGCTGCCGAGCTCCGAGGCGAGCCGTTTGGCCTCGAAAAGATGCCTGTTGTACCGGCGCGACTGGCTGACCATGAACAACTGGCCAGCAAGCTCCGACGCCGCGGCCAGCGACAGCCCTTGGACCACGGTGGAAGCCACGGGCTTCTCGCCGAGCACCGGGAGCCCCGCCGCCAGCGCCTCGGAGGTCACCGGATGGTGAGCTACCGGAACGGTGACGTTGATGACCGCTTGGGCGCCGACGTCGGCCGCCAACTGCGCGGTCCCGGTGCCCACCGGCAGATCGGGAATCCTGATAGCCGCCGCGCCGGCGCGGGCGGCGTCCAGGTCCAGGTCGACGATGCCAGCGAGCTCCACGAGCGGCGACTCCTGCACGGTCCTAAGCCACGCACGGCCCATGCCCCCGGCGCCGACGACGACGACGCGAAGGGGAGTGCCGTCGTCGGGAATGGTGGCGAAAGGGGTACTCATGCGTTGGCCCCCTGGTAGCTCTTGCCGTTGAAGAAGTCGTTGGTCTCATAGCGCAGCAGTTCGGGGTAGGCCCGCTCGGGCCGCTCGGTGACTGCCCATTCGACGGCGTTGGAGATGACTCGGCGGACATCCTTGTGGTGGTAGACCGGGTAGTCCTGGTCGCCTGGGCTGAAGAAGAAGATCTTGCCGTGGCCGCGGCGGAAGGTGCATCCGGAGCGGAAGACTTCGCCGCCGCTGAAGGAACTGATGAACACGAGCTCCTCGGGGGTTGGGATGTCGAAGAATTCGCCGTACATCTCCTGCTGATCGATCACGATGGGGTGAGGCACGCCCTTCGCGATGGGGTGGGTGGGGTCCACGGTCCAGACCAGTTCGCGGTCCTGCTCACTGCGCCAGCGCAACGTGCACGAGGTGCCCATGAGCTTGGTGAAGATCTTGGACCAGTGCCCGGAGTGCAGCACGATCAAGCCCATCCCGGACAGGACGTGGCGGTGCACGCGCTCGACGATCTCGTCGTCGACATCACCGTGGGACATGTGCCCCCACCACGTGAGTACGTCCGTGTTGGCAAGGACTTCCTCGGTGAGCCCGTGCTCGGGCTCGTCCAGGGTGGCGGTGCGGACGCTGGCCTTGGCGCCGAGGTTCTCCTCGATACCGGCCTTCACGGCTCCGTGCATGCCCTCGGGGTAGAGGCGGGCCACCAGTTCGTCGCGCTTTTCGTGCCGGTTTTCGCTCCAGACGGTGACGCGGATCGGTTCAGACATGGGTCTCTCCTAGGTGATGAATTTGCTTGAGCGGTTAGGGGTCCTGCTACTTGACCGCGCCGCCGGTCGTACCGGCTGCGATGTACTTCTGCGCCGCGACCAGCAGGATGATGGCGGGAATGGAGGCGAGCACCGCCGTGGCCATGACCGAGCTCCAGTCGTTCACGTAGGCGCCGATGTACTGGAAGATTCCCAGGGTCACGGGCCGCACAGCCTCGGTGGTGGTCAGGGTCAGGGCGAAAAGGAAGTCGCTCCAGGTGAACAGGAAGGTGAAGAGCCCCGCGGTGATGAGCGAGTTCCTGCTCAACGGCACCACGATGGACCAAAAGGCCCGCAAATGCCCGGCGCCGTCCACCCGTGCCGCCTCGATGACCGACGCCGGCATGCCGTTCATGAACGCCCTGATGATGAGGATCGCGAACGGAATGCCATGGGCGGAATCCGCCAGGATCAGGCCCGGGATCGAGTTGAGCAGGCCGAGATCGTTGTAGGCCGTGTACAGCGCGTTGGCCACCACGATCCCCGGGATCATCTGGCTGATCAGGATCGCGAAGAGGACCACGCCGGCGCCCTTGACCTTGAAATAGGCCAAGGCATAGGCCGCCGGCGCCGCGATGGCGAGGCTGAGTACCACGCTGCCGAGCGAGATCACCAGGCTGGTGGCCAGGTTCCCGCCCTGCTCACTGATGGCCGTGGCGTAGCCCGTGAAGTCCGGCTTGAGCGGCAGCCACGAGGTTTCCAACGTGGTGCCGTTGGGCTGCAGCGAAGCGTTGATCATCCAGTAGACGGGGAACAGCATGATCGCCAGGAAGAAGATGGCCAGGACGGTGTAGCCCCACTGTTTGCGCCCGGGGCCGTTAGCGGCGCGCACGGGTCCGGTGCCTTTGCGGACACCCGCTTTGCGGGCGCTCGCTTTGCGCGCGCTCGCCGGAGCCGAACGGCGGGTGGTGATTTTCGTCGTCGTCATGGTTTCCTCACTCATCGACGGACCGCCGGCTGGCACGCAAGTACAGGACCGCGAAGACCAGGGAAATGACCACCAAGACGTTGCCCAGCGCGGCTCCCTCGCCGAATTTGAACTCGTGGAAGGACAGATCGTAGGACTGGGTGGCGATGGTCTGGGTCGAATTCGCGGGGCCGCCGTTGGTCAGGCCCAGGATGATGTCCAGCACCTTGAGGGTGTAGACGACGCCGAGCACCAGGACCACGCTCACCACGGGACGCAGCATCGGCCACGTGATGTGCCGGAACGCCTTCCAACCGGTGGCGCCATCCAAGGAACCGGCCTCGTAGAGCTCATCCGGGATTTCCTGGAGGCCGCCATAGAGGATGGTCAGATTGAACGGGATGCCGATCCAGATGTTCACTCCCACCACGGCGATCAGCGCCAGCGAGGTGCTGGTGAGCCATGGAACGCCTGTGTTCACGATGTGCAATTCGCCGAGGAACCGGTTCAAGGCTCCGCTGTCTTTGTCCAGGATCCATCGCCATACGGCGCTGGACACGATGAGCGGCAGCAACCAAGGGAGCAGGAGCAGCGAACGCAGGATTCCGTTGAGCGGGAACTTGCGCTGGAAGAAGATCGCCAGCGCCAGGCCGATCACGAACTGGCCCAGGATGGATCCCAGGGTGAACAGGGCGGTGTTCACCAAAGACGTTGAAAACAACGACGACGACAGCACCTTCGCGTAGTTCGCCAACCCCACCCAGGGGGCCTCGCCCGTGAAGAACGTGGCTGTGGTGTAGTCCTGGAAGCTCATCACGATGTTTTTGACCACCGGGTAGCCGAAGAACATCGCCATGTAGGTCACGGCAGGAACCAGGAACAGCCATTGGAAGAGGCGCTCGCGGCGTTTGCGGCCGCGCCTGCGGGGTGACGGGCTTGCTTCCCGGGCCAGGGTGCTGTCCGATCCAGGTTTGGCGTGCGACTTGGCCTGCGACAAATCAGTTGTGAGGGACATGTCCAGCTGCTTACTGGCCTTGGGCTTGCTTGAGGGCGTCGGCCGGGGAGGCCTTCCCTGTCAGCGCGGTCTGGATGGCGGTGTAGATCTTGGTCGCTTGTGCAGGCCATCCTTCTCCCAGTTCGCCGGTGCGGGCCCGGGCGGTTTTGATGAGATCGGTGAAAGTGGCGAGCTTCGGGTTGTCGGTGGCGAACTTCGCGGCCAGCGAGGTCTTGGACGGGATGGTGTTGCGCACCTTGGCCATGGCCAGCTGGTTTTCGTCGCTGTTCATGCAGGCCACTACTTCCGCGGCCTTGGCCTGGTGGGCCTTGTTACCTGTCTGCGGAACGGTCCACACTTCGCCACCAAGTGGGGCAACGGCTGTCTGGCTGGCGTCACGGACCGGAATCTTCACGACGCCGTACTGCAGCGTGGTCTTCTTGTCGAGCGCCGGGATCTGCCAGGGGCCATTGACCATCATGGCTGCCTTGCCTGCCATGAACTGGTCCTTGACGTCTGCTTGCGTCCAGTTCAGCGCGGAGGACGACACGGATCCGTCCTTGACGAGGTCGGTCCAGAGCTGGAGGGCCTGGGCGGTCTCGGGGGTGTCGATGTTCTTCTCGTCGCCACCGTTGGACCACATGACAGGAAGGAACTGCCATGTGCCCTCATAGGTGGGGTTGGCATTGAAGGCCAGGCCATACTGCTCGCCCGAGGTGAGCTTGGTGGCCGCAGCCTTCAGCTCGTCCCAGGTGGTGGGCGGGGTGACTCCGGCCTTGGCCAGGATGTCCTTGTTGTAGAAGAGCGCGATCGTGTTCACGGTGGGGGCGAGCCCGTACACCTTGTCCTTGTACGTGCCTGCGCTGAGCACGCCGGGCGCGAAATCGGCGGTGCTGATGTTGAAATCGGACAAAGGAGCCAGCGCTCCGGTAGCCGCAATTTGCTGCAGGTCCGGATTGTCGAGCATGAGCACATCCGGCAGGGTCTTGGAAGAGGACTGCTGGAGCACCTTGGAGATCAACGACTTGCCCGGCACGGTTTCGCGTTTGATCGTTACGCCGGCCTTGGTGCCGCAGGCGGTCAGGGCGTCGCCGATGAAGGACTTGTCCGGCTCGTTGTTGTAGTAGTCCATCACGGAGATTTCCTTCACGGCATCCGTGGAGGAGGCGGACGCAGTGGTACCGCAGCCCGAGATGGCGAGCGGGAGGCCGACGAGAGCTGCCACGGCCAGGGCGAGCGGGCGGCGTGTCCTGATAACTGACTTCATTGTCTATTCCTTTGTTGGTGGGGAAGGGGATGGTGCGATTGTTTGCGGAATCGAATCATCGATGCGTATCGACGATGCTGAAACGACAGGATAAGGAGCTGGAACAAAAAGAGTTGGCGCGGCGAATCAGGGGTGGCGATTCACTGGGGACGGAGCGTGCTCGAACGGTGCGTGATGACCGTGGGCACCAACTCCAAGGATTCGTGTGGTCCGTGGGAGTCGGCTTCGAGGAGTTGGCACATGATTTTGACTGCGCGTCGGGATACTTCTGCGGGCTGCAGATCGATGGTGGAAAGCGGTATGGGTTGGAGCTCGGCAAGGAGGGGGGTGGCGCTTCCGATGACGGAAACGTCCAACCCCAGGGTCAGGCCACGGCTGCCTAAGATGCGGCGCAGAATGTCCTGGATGGTGCGGTCGGGGGCGATGAAGGCTGGCTTGCCGGTGGTGCTGGCGAGGGCCGAGTCCACCGATTTGGAGATGGTGGCGCGGTCGGTCCCGCCGGGAAGATGGAGCACGGTTACGCCGAGGGCTTTGGCCGCGACATCCGTGCCGTGCAGGAACCGGTCGACGTAGTTCACATGCCGGTCCATCACTGCGGGCTGCCAGTCAAGGACGGAAATTACGGAGTGGCCGGCGGCCGCGAGATCCCGGACGCAATGCTCACCGGCCATTTCGAAGTCGGCGTCGATGCAGACCAGGCCCGACGGATCTCGGGGGATGCCGATCAGCACCACAGGGACGTTCAGGCTGCGGGCCACGGGGAGGCGCTCGTCCTCGTCCTCAACCTGCATGAGGATCAGGCCGTCGCAGATCTGCTGACCGACCACGCGGCGCAGTCCGGCGGCGCCTTCATCGTCGGTGACCAAGAGAATGTCGTGGTCGTATTGCCGGGCCGTGCTGGAAATGACCGAGACGAATTCCATGATCGATCCCATTTCCAGCTCCGGGATGAACGGAATGACCAAGCCGATGACCCGGGTTTTGCGGCTTGCCAAAGCTCTGGCGCCCGCATTCGGCTGGTACGTCAACTGGTCAATGGCGGCCTCGACCTTTTTCCGGGTCTTCTCGGAAATGGGCCGCTTGCCGCTGAGCACATAGGAAACCGTGCTTTGTGCTACGCCGGCGGCCTGTGCGACATCCTTGCTCGTGGGCACTTCCAGGCCTCCTTGCCGGGGTCAGTGGTCTTGGGCTGATGCGTGGTTCTGTATTCGTCGATACGCATCGTCGATGCGTATCGAGAAAAAGTATGACATAAGTCACGTTGGACGCGCAAGACCCAACCGTCGCTCACCTATGACCGTCTTTCCGCGGACCCTCGCTCACCTATCTCGTCGTGTGGTTAGCTGTCCGGTATGGATGGGATCTCAACCGCAGCCAAGCAGCGGGGCGTCCATTGGGACGGCGCGGTGAACGCCTGGCATATCGCCGGAGGCGTGTATCGGATGGGCCGACGGGAATGGCTCACCGAGGCTGGTTGGCAGCAAATGTACGACGCCGGCATCCGCACCGTTATCGATCTGCGGACCCTTCGCGAGCAGCAGCCCAGGGAAGTCGATCCCGAGGTTTCAGCGGAGGCGACCGCACGATTCGACATCGTCCATTGCCCCACCGAAGACCCGGAGGACAAAGAGTTCACCGAGCGCTTTGGGCCATACCTGAAAGACCCTGCCCACTACGCCGACTATCTGCGGCTCTTCCCGGGCAGGCTTGCAGCGGTTTTCAAAGCCATCGCCGCGGCACCCGGCGGGGTGGTGGTGCACTGCGCGGCCGGGCGCGACCGCAGCGGGATCATCGCCGTGATGCTGCAGAACCTGGCAGGAGCGAGCGACGAGGAAATCGTGCGGGGTTACCAGCAGGGAATGCGTGGAATCAACGAGCGCCACCGTCACCACCGTGCCCCGCACGCCCATGATCCCTTTCTTGAGGAAGATGCCCTTGAAGCGATGCTGGCATCACGCAGCGTGAGCCTGTTGGAATTCGCGCATTCCTTGGACACGGTTGCCTTCCTGGGAGCGAACGGCGTCTCCGAGGCTGAAGTCGCCGCCGTTCGCGAGAAACTCAACGCGCCGGCGCGGTAGAAGCAGTGCCCAAGAAGCATCTAGTGTGCAGATCGGGGCTCTCATGTATTCTGGGGATATTACCGAACGGCCGGTCAGTAATTTTCGGCCGTTCAATCCATTTCGTGCCCGTGCCTTGGAAGGACCCGTCGACGATGACCAGTACCGCAGTCGCTCCGGAAGCCACAACCGTTGAAACCGTGCCCAGTTTCGTCAAGGGCGAGTGGTGGACCCCCAGCGCCGACGCCTCCGCGGGCGTGCCCGTCCGCGACGCCAGTACAGGCGAGATCCTTGCAACGGTCAACACCGACGGACTGGACCTTGCCGGCGTCGTGAACTACGGCCGCACGGTGGGCCAGCGCGAGCTCGGCAAGCTCACCTTCCACCAGCGCGCCCTCAAGCTCAAGGAACTGGCCCAGTACCTCAACGGCCGCCGGGAAGAGTTCTACACGTCTTCCTTCAAGACCGGCGCCACCAAGATCGACTCAATGGTGGACATCGACGGCGGCATCGGCGTGCTCTTCACCTTCGGTTCCAAGGGCCGCCGCGAACTGCCGAACTCGCAGGTTGTAGTGGACGGTCCCATGGAAATCCTGTCCAAGGACGGCTCCTTCGCCGGCGAGCACATCTACACCCGCATTCCGGGCGTCGCGGCGCAGATCAACGCCTTCAACTTCCCCGTGTGGGGCATGCTCGAGAAGTTCGCTCCTGCATTCCTCGCCGGCGTCCCCACCATCGTCAAGCCCGCCACCCCCACCGGTTACGTTGCCGCCGTCGTGGTCAAGGCGATCGTCGAGTCGGGCATCCTGCCGGAAGGCTCGCTGCAGCTCATCTCGGGATCCGCCCGCACCCTGCTGGACCACCTCGACTACCGCGACCTTCTCGCCTTCACCGGCTCTGCCTCCACCGCCAACTCGCTGAAGTCCCACGTCAACGTGGTCCAGGGCGGCGTCCGGTTCACGTCCGAAACCGACTCGCTCAACGCAGCCATCCTCGGCCCCGACGCGGTGCCCGGCACCCCCGAGTTCGACGCCTTCATCAAGTCGGTCGTCACCGAAATGACGGTCAAGGCCGGCCAGAAGTGCACCTCGATCCGCCGCACCATCGTGCCCCAGGCCCTGGTGTCCGACGTCGTCTCCGCCATCGGCGCGCGCGTGGACGAGCGCGTCGTGGTCGGCGACCCCCGCGCTGAGGGCGTCACGATGGGCGCCCTCGCGTCCCTCGAGCAGCTCGCCGACGTTCGCGCCGCAGTGCAGTCGATGCTCGACGCCGGCGGCGAGCTTGCGTACGGGACGCTCGATTCGCCGTCGGTCACCTCGCTCGACGGCACCGTGGGTGTCGTAGAAGGCGGCGCGTTCATGTCGCCGGTCGTCCTGAGCTGGGCTGACGTGGACTCGGAAGCAGTCCACTCGCTCGAGGCCTTCGGTCCGGTGTCGTCCGTGATCGGCTATGCGGACCTCGACGACGCCGTCCGCCTCGCCGCCCGCGGTGGCGGCTCCCTGGTGGCCTCCGTGTGCACCAACGATCCTGCTGTTGCCCGCGAATTGGTGACCGGAATCGCAGCGCACCATGGACGTGTCCTGATGCTCAACCGCGAGGACGCCCGCTCGTCAACCGGGCATGGTTCGCCAGTGCCGCACTTGGTCCACGGGGGACCGGGCCGCGCCGGCGGTGGCGAGGAACTCGGTGGTATCCGCTCAGTCATGCACCACATGCAGCGCACCGCCATCCAGGGCTCGCCCAACATGCTCACTGCCGTGACCGGCGTCTGGCATACAGGGGCGGACCGCAACTTCACGGTGGAGACGGAAGGAACCCACCCGTTCCGGAAGTCGCTGGCTACTCTGCGGATCGGCGACGCCGTGAGGTCCGAACTGCGGCAGGTCAACCTGGACGACATCACGGCCTTCGCCAATTCCACCGGCGACACCTTCTACGCCCACACCAACCAGGAAGCCGCCGAAGCCAACCCGTTCTTCCCCGGAATCGTGGCGCACGGGTACCTGCTGCTCAGCTGGGCCGCCGGACTGTTCGTGGAACCCGCACCGGGCCCCGTCCTCGCCAACTACGGCCTGGAGAACCTGCGCTTCATCACGCCCGTGGCCGCAGGGGATTCGATCCGGGTCACGCTCACCGCCAAAAAGATCACGCCCCGCGAGACCGACGAATACGGCGAAGTAGCCTGGGACGCCGTGCTGACCAACCAGAACGACGAAATCGTGGCCACCTACGATGTCCTGACCCTCGTGGAGAAGTAACGCCCGCTCACGTATGTGCTCGTTTGGCCGGACGCTCGCTCAGGTATGTGGGTGTTTGGCCGGACGCTCGCTCACGTATGTGGGTGTTTGGCCGGACGCTCGCTCACGTATGTGGGTGTTTGGCCGGACGCTCGCTCACGTATGTGGGTGTTTGGCCGGACGCTCGCTCACGTATGTGCTGCGTACGCGGAACGCTCCCCAGCAATGGGGAGCGTTCGTTGTATGAGGAGTTCTACTGTCCGGGGGCGCGGTATGTCGGGGACTTCGTGGCAGCTTCGTCGAGATCCTCAACCGTCATGAGCGGCTTCAAATGCAGGCGCACTGCGCCTGTCGCATTGATCATGAGTGAGAGAGCGGCGGCGCTAGCCGCATCCGGGATTTCAAAGACCCCGACGACGTCGGTCTCGCCGAAAGCGTAGTAGAAACATTCGAGCGATCCGTCGACGGATTTGAGTGCATCGACCACAGCATCGCGGCGCTTGGTGCCGCCCTCGCGCAACAGCCCCTTGATTCCGTCGCCTACGTAGTTTGCTTCGAACAGATATTTGGTCATTGTCTTCCCGTCCCGTGATGTCCAGGACTCGGGCCTCCTCAGGTGCTCCCATCACCCGTTGAGGGAAGGTCCCGGAGTTGTTCCCCTGCGAGGGGCTGTGCTGCACATGGTAGGCCGAGGTCGTCGCCCTGACAACGGTTTAGGCTAACGCACGCTCACAAGGTCTTTCCGATCCCGCCCGGCGTAAGATTTTTTGCGTAGGAGGTGGCGAAATGAACCTAGCACTCAGAACAGCCACAACCGTCTTGCCCGTCGACGACGTGGACCGAGCCCGCAGCTTCTACGCAGAGAAACTCGGCCTCCCTCATCGCGGCATGACTTGGGATGGTAATGATTTGTTCGGCATCGACGGCGGTCCCATGCTGCAGCTGATGCCCATCAAGGACGGCATGCACTCTTCGCACACTGCCCTTTCCTTTGAAGTCAGCGACATCGAGCGGGCAGTCGACGAAATGGAGGCGAACGGCGTCGAATTCCGGGATTACGACCTCCCGGATCTTAAAACAGAACACCACATTTGTACCACCGACGCCGATCGTTGCGCCTGGTTCATGGACACGGAAAACAACATCCTCTGCGTCCATGAAAGCTTGGGGATCCAAGCCGAATACCAGCTCTGACCGGCTGAAAAACACTCACGAACACTGCGCAGAACGCTCGCTCACTTCTTTAGTGAGCGAGCGTTCTGTCAATGGGCCATATATGTGAGCGGGCGTCGGGGGAAGGTGCCATATATGTGAGCGGGGTCGGGGGAAGGTGCCATATATGTGAGCGGGCGTCGGTGGAAAGTGCCGTATATGTGAGCGGGCGTCGGGGGAAGCGGGCGGCCCTATGCCGAGGCGTGAAGGCCGTCGAACGCCATGGTGATGACGTCGTCGGCCAGGCGCTGCGGGGAGAGTGAGCCGCCCGGCTTGTACCACTCCACGATCGAGTTGATGGTCCCGAACAGGAGCCGGGTCACGGTGCGGGGATCGATGTCCTGGCGCAGCGTGCCCTCTTCGCGGGCAGCTGAGATCAGTGCGGCCACCTTGTGGTCGAAGGCACGACGCCGTTCCAGGGCATCGCGCTCGATGTCCGTGTTGCCGCGAAGCCGTAGGAGCAGCGTGACGAACGGCAGCCGGTCCACCAGCACGGCGATGGTCTGCCGCAGCACGAATTCCAAACGCGCATCCGCCGCGCCGGACATGGCCTCGGGTTGATCCAGGATGGCCTCAAGCCCGCCCAGCGCGTGTTCAAGGGCGAGCTTCAGGAGGTCGCCCTTGGACGGCACGTGGTGGTAAATAGCCGACTTTGAGATCCCGAGGTTTTCGGCCAGAATGCCCATGGACGTGGCGTCGTAACCGTGGCGGTTGAAGACGTCGACGGCGATGAGCAGCACTGATTGCTGGTCGTATCCGGGGCGTCCCCGCTTGGTTGCTGTTTCACTAGGCATGCTGGCCATTTTCTCATGAACGGTCGGTTGATTCGTGCACCCGCCCGGCTAAGTTACCTCTTGGGTCGCATGTCATACACGCGGCGCAGTTTGCCGTTGGAACGCTCGAGCGAACCCGGATCCACGACGTCCACCACGCACGAAGAACCCACGTGGATCTTGATCTGTTCGCGCAAGGCGTGTGCCGCCGTCGTACCCGCCTCGACGGAAACGTTCTCGCGGCGCTCAATCTTGACCGTCAGCGAATCCATGCGCTTGCCCTCGGGGCGGGTGAGTTCGAGCTGGAAGTGGGGGCTGAGCTCGGGAATGCGCAGGGCGATTTCCTCGATCTGCGAGGGGAAGAGGTTCACGCCGCGCAGGATGATCATGTCGTCGCTGCGTCCGGTGATGCGCCCCATGCGGCGGTGCGCGGGGCGTGCGGTGCCCGGCAGGAGACGCGTGAGGTCCTTGGTGCGGTACCGGATGATCGGCAGGGCTTCCTTGGTGAGCGAGGTGAACACGAGTTCGCCCGGTTCGCCGTCGGCCAGCACGGCGCTTACTCCGCGGGACGGGTCGAACGGGTCGATGATCTCGGGGCGGAAGTGGTCCTCCCAGATGTGGCAGCCGTCCTGGGTCTCTACGGCTTCCCCGGCGACACCCGGACCCATGACCTCGGACAGCCCGTAGATGTCGCAGGCTTTGATGTTCATGGTGGTTTCGAGCTCGTGCCGCATTTCCTCGGTCCACGGTTCGGCTCCGAGCGCCGCGTACTTCAGCGAGGTCGACGCCGGATCGACACCCATGTGGGCCATGGCGTCGGCGATCGTGAGCAGGTAAGTCGGCGTTGCCAAGATGGCGTCCGGCTTGAAGTCCTGGATCAGCTGGATCTGGCGTTCAGTCTGGCCGCCCGACATCGGGATGACTGTGCAGCCGAGCGCTTCGGCACCCGCGTGGGCGCCAAGGCCGCCGGTGAACAGGCCGTAGCCGTAGGCGTTGTGGACCTTCATGCCGGGGCGGACCCCGGAAGCACGGAGCGAGCGGGCCACCAAGGTTGCCCAGTTGGCGAGGTCGTTTTTGGTGTACCCGACGACGGTCGGCCGGCCTGTGGTGCCGGAGCTCGCGTGGATGCGGGCTATTTCGTCCTGCGGGACGGCGAACATGCCGAAGGGGTATTCCTGGCGGAGGTCTTCCTTGGTGGTGTACGGGAACTTGCCGAGATCGGACAGTTCGCGGAGATCGGAAGGGTGGACGCCGGCGTCGTCGAACTTGCGCTTGTACAGCGGGACGCGATCGTAGGCGTAGGCCACGGTGCGCTGGAGGCGGCTGAGCTGCAGGGCCTCGAGCTCGTCGCGGGAGATGGTTTCTTCGCGATCTAACTGTGCGGTGTTAAGCGGTGCGTCGGGAGCGGCGACGGTGTTCTGTGTCATGGTCTTCCTACTTCTTGGAGATGGTGCGGCTGCGGCCACGGAACTCGGCGATGAGCTCGCCGTAGCTACCCGGTTCCTCGGGCGACCCGACGGCGGAAGGTTCGCTTGCGTCGGCCGCGAAGATTTGGATGTCGTACAGGCCGCTGCGGCCGTTGTTGGCGCGACGGTTCGCGACGGCGGTGATCACCTGGCCTTGATAGGCCGGCTTGAGGAAGTTGATGTCGACGCCGGCGGCGACAGTTATGGTGTCCGCTTCCGACGGCGAGGGGTTGGCAGGGTTGCAGGCAAGGGCAAACGCTGAATCAGCGAAGGCGAAGATCATTCCGCCGTGGGCCATTCCGAAGCCGTTGAGCATTTCCTGCCGAAGCTTCATGCGGACGGTAGCGTGGCCGTCGTCGACCTTGAGCACCTCAAGGCCCATCCACTCAGAGGCGTAGTCGTTCTTGAGGATCTGGTGCTGCGCTGCGCCAGAAAGGGTGGTCTCAACCATGCGTCGTTGCCTCCAGCTTTATTTACCGAATGTTCATTAGGTAATCCCAGTTTGCTTGAACTGTCAAGAGGCGACCGCTCGGCGGGACGGATCCGGACCCCGAAAAACCCCGACGTAGTAGCCTCGTGGCATGCCGCTCATCGAACTCCCCATCAGGACTCCGAGGCTTGTGCTTCGCAGATTCGAGGCCACCGACCTGGAGCGGTTCCACGCCTACCAGTCATTGCCCGAGACTGCGCGATTCCTGCTCAGGCAGGAATTGACCCTCACACAGTCCATGGAAGCGCTGGGCCGCTACGCCAACTTCACCTTCGAGCAAGAGGGCGACTGGGTGTGCCTCGCCATAGAGCGCGCGGACTCGCCGGGGCTGCTTGGCGAAGTAGTACTCAAATGGCTGCCGGGCACGGGACAGGCCGAAATCGGCTGGATCCTGGCTCCGGAAAGCCGAGGCCAGGGCTACGCCGCGGAGGCAGCCGAGGCCGTGCTCCGTCTGGGTTTTGAGACGCTCATGTTCCACCGGATCGACGCCAAGCTGGATGCCCTCAACACGTCGTCGTCGGGATTGTGCGAGCGGCTTGGGATGCGCCGCGAAGCCGAGCTCGTGGACAACTGGCACTACAAGGGCCAATGGTCCACTGAAGTCATCTACGCCATGCTCGACTCCGAGTGGCGCGCCCGGAAAGCGGACTTACGATGACATGCGCGAGAATAGCGGGTACCGCTGGTGTTAAGGTGGGCTGAGCATAAGAGAGATGGGGATCTTGACGTGGGCGCATCGGGCGTAGCGGTAGTAATCGAGGATGACGATGACATCCGTGAGGTGGTCCATGCCGTCCTCGAGGCATCGGGCCTGGAGGTTTACGCTGCCGGGAACGGCGTCGACGGCGTGGATGCGGTCCGCCTTCACAACCCGGACGTGATCACCTTGGACCTCGGCCTGCCCGACATCGACGGGATCGAGGTTACCCGCCGGGTCCGCGAGTTCAGTGACGCCTACATCATCATGCTCACCGCCCGCGCGCGTGAAGTGGACACACTGCAAGGGCTGGCCATCGGCGCTGACGACTTTGTCACCAAGCCCTTCCGTCCCCGCGAACTTCTGGCCCGGGTTGAGACGCTCCTTCGCCGGCCTCGCGGCAGCAAGCTTTTGAACAGTTCAGGAGGGGGCCCGACGGCGGAGCTGCCGCCGGCGCCGACGTCGAACTCGCCAACCGGCCCCACACCCGTGCTTCCGGCGGCCGAGGGACCAGGGCTGGAACACAATGGCCTTTTCCTGGACGTAGCCACGCGGACAACCCGGGTGGGAACCGAAGAGGTGCAATTGACCCGCACCGAGTTCGACCTTCTCCAGGCCCTCATGGAGGCCGGACGCGTTGTCCGAAGCACCACGGGGCTTGCCCGCTGGCTCCATGCCAGGGAGTACGAAACCGGAGGCTATGTCAGCGAATCCGAAGAGCGCGCCATCCAGGTACACATCGCCAATCTGCGGCGGAAGCTCGGCGATTCAGCGCAGTCGCCGCGTTGGGTTGAAACCGTTCGCGGTGTCGGTTACCGCCTCGCTGCAAAGACGTCGGAAAACTGACCCAATCTTAAGGGAACCTTTAACAAGGCTCTTTACGCTGAGAAAGTCAACTTCGGATTTTCACGGCTCAAAGGAGCACTGCATGAAAAAATTCGCCGCAACACTGCTCATGACGGGCCTGCTCGCTCTTGGCGGGTTTGTTACTCCTGCCAATGCCGCCCCGAAGACCACGCACGACACCACGAGCACCATAGTAACGACGGTCAAAACCGTCCCTGTTGTGAACTACGCCTCGATCGGTTGGTGGCCCAACTAGCTCGCATTAGATGCCGTTTAGCCACCTCAAAACGGCATTTACTGCCAGCTACTTGGGTAGACGGGCAAGAAAAAGTTCCAAGCACCGCCCGGGGCCACCGCCCAGGGGCGGTGTTTCTTTTGGGCGGACGCCTTAGCTCTCCGTGTCCAGCGGAAGACGGACTGACACCGTGGTCCCCACGCCGAGGGCGGACTCGACATCGAGCCGGCCGGAATGGCGTTCCACAATGTCGTGGGCTATCGCCAGGCCAAGCCCGCTCCCGGGGATGGCGGCAGTGGAGGCGTTTGATGCGCGGAAGAACCGCGTAAACACTTGCTCGATTTCGGTTTCGGGGATCCCGACGCCGGTGTCCTCCACTCGCACCACAACGCTGGGAACTGCGCCCGGGTCCGAGGTGATCCCGCTGCTCACGGCAACGTGGCCGCCGTCGGGCGTGAACTTGATCGCGTTGCTGATGATGTTGGCGAAGACTTGCTCGAGCTTGGCCTCGTCGGCCTGGACAGTCATGGTTCCGGGCGCATGCATCACGGTAAGGGACAGCGAACGGGAGTCGGCGAGCGGCTGCAACGTTGAGACAACAAGCCTGAGCAAGGTGCCGACATTCACGCGGCTCAATTGGAGGTCGCCGGACGTGTCCTGGTGCGAAACGGTGAGCATGTCTTCGATCAGCCGTCGGAGCCGCTCGGCATTTCGTGAAATGACGTCGACCATCCTCCCGACACCCGCGGGAAGTGGTCCACCGGCGCCTGTGCGGATCATGTCGAGATAGGCAGTGATGGAGGTCAGGGGAGTTCGAAGTTCGTGGTTCACCGTAGTGAGGAAGTCGGTCTTGGCCTGGTCGAGTTCCTGGAGCTTGTACATGACTTGCTGTTGCGCGCCGATCAGGTGGCTCTGCATCAAGCCGTACGCCAAGTTTCCCGAGACGTGCTGAATCAGGCCTATTTCGGCCCGGGTCCACTCCTGTGCCGTGTCCGGGCGGGCGATCCAGATGACCCCGAGTACGAGATCTCCCTCGCCCACCGGCACCACAACTGAGGCCGACGGCGCGCCCGAACCGCCCGGCGCGCCCGAACCGCCCGGCGCGCCCGAACCGCCGGAGTCACCCGCGGGAGCCCGTTTCGGCAGCGGTTGCACCTCGGCTTCCGCCCACAACTGCTCCGCCAGTTCGAACGTGGCGATCTCGTCGGTGAGTTTGCCTGGCAGGACGCCCGGGACAAGTCCGGGAGCGTTCCACTCGGCACTCACCTGCGGCACCCGCCTGTCCGGGAACGTGGTGAACCAGACGTGTTCGGCGCCCAAGGCCTCGCCGATTCCATCCACCAGATGCCGGGCAATCAGCCCCGGATCAATGGTGGACCGGATCGCCGCGGACACTTTTCGCAGGCTCTCCCTCAGTGACTCGGCCTCCGAACGGCGGCGCGTCCGTTCGGAGGCACGGGCTATCAGTACCAGGGCCCGGTGCACCCGAAATCCGGGAGGCTGGCCCCGGTAGGTGAAATCAGCAATCGTCCACCCTTCCAGGGCAGCAACATCCAGCTCGTCCTCAGGATCCAGCAGGAGCAAAACCGGAACGCTGTTGCGGGGAAGGAACTCCCGGAGGTCGTTGTCCACCACCAGCACGTCGCTTGGTTCGCTTTCCAGCGCGGCCGCAAGGGAACCGGCGTCGTGCGCTGAACGAACCATGAACCCTGCCGCGGCGAGCGCCGCAACCGTCTCTGCGTGACGAACCGGGTCAGGGTCGGCCACCAAAGCCCGGTTTGGCACCGATGCATCGTTAGTCAAGCTGCGCTCCTACTGTTTCGGTTCGGCCCCCTGGGGAGAGCCTACTATCGAGAACGCTACTTGAGCCCTGCACCGGGCAGCAGATCGACGGCGCCGAGCGAGTCCGCAACGAAGGCATAGTCCCAAGCGCGCTCGCGCCATTGCACGTATCGTCCGGATGCTCCGCCGTGTCCGCCCTCCATCTCGATCTTCATCACGATGGGCGCAGTGCCGGTGGTCTCGGAACGCAGCACCTGGACCCACTTGGCTGGCTCGACGTAGAACACGCGGGTGTCGTTGAAAGAGGTCACTGCGGCGATCCGCGGGTACGAAACGGCCCGGATGTTCTCGTAGGGAGTGTAGGACTTCATGTACTCGTAAACCTCGGGATCCGTGATGGGGTTGCCCCATTCTTCCCATTCGAGCGCGGAGAGCGGCAGTTCCGGGTCCAGGATGGTGTTCAGTGCGTCCACGAATGGCACGGCTGCCACAATCGCAGCGTACTTTTCCGGGGCAAGGTTGGCCACAGCACCCATGAGCAGACCGCCCGCGGAGCCACCCATGGCGGCGATCCGCCCAGGCGCCACCCAACCGGAGGACGCGAGCCAGTCCGTTGCGGCGATGAAGTCCGTGAAGGTGTTTTTCTTGTTGAGCTTCTTGCCGTCGTCGTACCAGCGCCGGCCGAGCTCGCCACCGCCGCGGATATGGGCGATCACCATGACGATTCCGCGGTCGAGGAGGGATAGCCGTGCCACGCCGAAGCCGGGATCCATGCTGACTTCGTACGAGCCATAGCCGTAGACCAGGCCCGCGGCGCTTGAGTCCTGCTTAAGGGAGGCATGCCGTAGCACGGACAGCGGCACACGCGTGCCGTCCGCAGCCATCGTCCATTCCCGGGTGGCCACGTAGTCGGACGCGGCGTACCCGCCCAGCACGGGGCTTTCCTTCCGCAGCAGCAGTTCGCCTTGCGGCAGCGCGGCGGTGGGCAGCACGAAGTCGTACACCCTCGACGGCGTGAAGAAAGACGTGTATCCGATGCGGATCACCGGGGCTTCGTAGTCCGAACCTGCCACCCCGGCCGTGTACAGCTCCTCGTCGAAGGCGGGCTCCACAGCGGCGCCCTGCGCCTCGGTCCCCAGCCCGGCGAGCGGCAGCGCCTGCACGCGTTCGATCGTGTCCTGCCGTACCGCCACCACCAGATGCGTCGAAGTGACGCCCGCGCCGTTGACGCGGACGGCGTCGGAATGCTCGACGACGGTGCGCCAGTGCTGCTCGGCCAGCGGCTTGGCGAACTCGGCCGGGTCCGCGATGGACACCATCGAGTTGATGGCGTCCTTGTTGTGGGTCAGGAGTATGGTCTCAACTCCATCGAGCAGGAACGGCTCGGCCTCGTAAAGGATGTGTTCGTCGCGGGAAATCACGGTGGAAAGGCCGGCGTCGAAGTCGTCAAAGCGCAGCAGGCGCGTCTCGCTGAATTCCGAGCAGCCGATGCCCAGCACGAGGTATCGCCGGTCGGAGGAGAGCTCGAATCCGAGCCACATGGCGACGTCGTCCTCCTGGTAGATGACCTCGTCCTCGCTGACCGGCGTGCCAAGGACGTGCGACTTCACCTGGTACGGGCGCCAGGAATCGTCCACGACGGTGTAGAAGATCCGGGTGCCGTCGGGGGAGAAAGCCACGCCATAGAAGATGTTCTCGATGACATCGGGCAGCAGCTCGCCCGTGCGCAGGTCTTTGATGCAGAGCGTGAAGCGTTCCTCGCCCGAGTTGTCCACGGCATAGGCGTAAAGGTTGCCGTCCAACGTCACGGCAGTGCCGCCAACGGAGAAGAACGGCTTGCCTTCAGCCTCGGCGTTGCCGTCCAGCAGGATTTCTTCGCCTTGGAGTTCGACGCCGGGTTCCACCGCCGGCGGGGTCCAGTCAGCCACGGGATCGCCGGAGTTCGCGGCCCGGACGCGGCAATGAATGCCATACTCCTTGCCCTCAACGGAGCGGGTGTAGTACCACCAATCGTCCTTGCGGCTGGGGACCGAGAGATCGGTTTCCTGGGTACGGCCCTTGATTTCCTGGAAGATGGCCTCACGCAGCGGTTCCTGGTGTGCGGTAACAGCTTCCTGATAGGCATTTTCAGCCTTCAAATGCTCGACGACCTCGGAGGACTCCTTGTCCCGCAGCCATTCGTAGTTGTCCACGAAAACATCGCCATGGTGCTCGCGGGTGGTGGGCACCTTCTTGGCGACAGGGGGAACTGGAGGGGTGACAGGCTGGCTCATGGGCTAACTCTATAGACGGCCACTGATAAGCGACCACAGATTTCGCTCAGGGCGGCCGCCCGGTCAGCAGCCGATGGTCTTTGTGTAGGGTGAACCCGTCCAGATATTGCTGGTTGAGGGCACATGGTATTGGCCGCGGATTTCGAAGGTGAAGTTTCCGTTTTGCCCGTTGTAGGTGTTGTTTAGTGTGTATTTCCAGTTGTTTGCGGCGTTGAGATCGCCTGTGTATACAACCCGCGAAGTGTTGTCCTTGACGATCAGCTGATGGTAGTTGGCGCCCGGCACGGGCGTCTTGAGGGTAATGACGAGCGTGTTGTTATCACAGGTGGAGGTGACCTGCGAAGCGGTCGGCGTCGTGAGCTTCAGCGTTGACAGGCTGGTTGAACCGCTAGCGGACCCATTGAACGCGGCTTGCGCGATACCGGGAGCGAACACCAGTACCGCAGCCGCAGCCAGGACCGCGGCGACGCGCCCCAACGCAGGGGTCCGCGCGGCGTCGGCGGTGCTCCGGCTTCTACGCAAGGTCAGCGGCTTTCTGTCAGGCCCGGTGGTCCATTCCATTCTTGCCGCTTTCATGCGGTAAAGGCAGCGGACCCGGTTCGGTTCTTTGAAGAGGATTTCATGCAGCGCGCCGGGTGGTGTGACCGCCCAGGGCTTTCTCCAGCTGTGGTTGGTGCTGGCGGACGAGTTCCCCGGCTTGGATCGCCGCAGTGTGATCGGTGGTGACCAAGGCGTGTTCGAGGCGGACGCAGTGCTGTTCCATCCGGAGCGCCCCTACCATCGAGGAGCTGGTTTTCAGGCTGAGCACCGCATCCATCGCGAGGTCACTGTCGCCCGTACTCAGTGCGCGGCTGATCTTGTCCACCCGCTGGGGCAGCATCCTCGCGTAGGCGGCGGCGAACTTCTCGGCGGCCTCCTTGCTCTTCATGTCCCTGGCCAGGCGCTTGAGGGGGCGGCGGTCAAAGGCCGGCACGGCAGCGGCGGACTCCACGGCGTCGTCGTCTTCGGGCTTTTTCCGCCAGATGGAGACGAGCACCATGACCACCAGGGCGGCCGGAGCGCCGTACATCAGGACCTTCAGGACAACGGGATCACGAAGGCCGCGGATCGCGTTGCCGAGGTAGGGGACGGTGAACACCTGGCGGTCAACCTGGCCCGCTGCCAGGGTCGCTGTCCAGGGGTCGGCGCCGTTGTTGGCATCGCCCTTGGTTCGGACAGTGGCCGTGCCTTGGTTGTTCACGGTCAGGTCGATGATCCGGTGGGTCTCCACCCGCTGGTCCTCCACCGGAATGTGGTAGGTGATGATGTCCCCGACCTTCAGGTTCTGGACCGCCACGGGAACGGTGACAACCACGTCTCCCGGGTTGATCAGCGGCGACATCGAGCCGGTGAGCATAGTGCTGGTCTGGTAGCCGAGGACGCGGGGCCCGACGGCGAGGAACAGGAACGCAGCGACCGCGGCGACCATCACCGTGGTCGTGATGACGCTGACCATGGCGCGGGCAAGCTTCGACGCAACGTCCGAGTGCTTATTTGAGCTGGGCTTATCGGAGCCGGGTGTCGCCGTCGTGGTGGCTGTCCGTGAGACCCGCCGGTGGCGGACCAGTGATGCGGTCATGGCTGGGTCTCCGTTCTGGGGGGAGGCCCTCCGCCGTCGTTTTCAGGGGGGCTCGACGGCGGAGGGCTGGCTGGGGTTGGGGGTGTTACTGGGCGGTGGCGGTGCGCTGGGTGCCGGTGAAGGTGAAGGCGATGGTGCTGCTCTGGTTTTGCAGGGAGTTGTCCGCGGTGGAGGGCAGGGTCAGGGTGACGCGGAGGTTGTCGGTGTGTCCGGGTGCGACGGTGGTCAGGTTTGCCAGAGTGAGGTTGGCGCCGATGACGGGGCGGGAGGCCAGGACGGAGGTGGTGGTGCCGCCGCAGGTGTAGGTGTAGGCGGGGGCGGTGCCGGCTTCGGTCCAGGCGACGGAGCAGTCATCGACGGTCATCTGCAGGCCCATGGTGGTGCTGGTGTCCAGCAGGGAGGTCGGGGAGGCCGTGGTGGTCAGGGTGATCGCGGAGAGGTTCTGGTTTCCGGTGGCGTTGCTCAGGGTGGCTACGCGCTGGACGGTATCGCCGGGGACCAGGCCGGAGGCGGCGACGCTGAGGCGGTTCGTGGTGCCGGAGGCGCCGAGGGCGATGTTCACGATGCCGGAGGCGACGGTGTTGCTGGCGGAAGTGCTAGAGGTGAAGGCACCGTAGGTTCCCAGTCCTGCCACACCGGCAGCAGTGCCGACCAGGGCCAGGGATGCGATGACTTTGCCGGTGGTGGTTTTCAGGTTGAGACCCATGATGATTTCCGTTTCTTGAAGCCCGTGAGACCGGGTCTTTGCTGTCCGATGTCCTCTACTTTCCGGCAGGTTTTTTAGGAAGCCGCAAGGATCCCGCAAGCTTTTCTCGAAGATTAGTTAAATATTGGATCAAGTAGTTTTCGAGTGGTGGGAGGCAGGCGTTTGCTGCCTCCCAGTAGTGGAAACGAGTAGCCCGTGGCGGCTCAGTAACCGTGGGCGGCCACATATTCAGGCAGGGTGTCGTCCCGCAGCGCCGCGGCCACTTCTCCGATTCCCGCGTAATCCGGCAGCACGATCGATTGTCCGTCCGGGGAGGTACCCGTGCCCGCGGTGGGCAGGGTGAAGAACACGGAGGCTTTGGGGTCCACGGTGCGGAGTCCGTAGGCCAGGATGGCGACGGCTGCGGGGTCGTATCCCTGGTCCACAGTGAGGTAGTTGGCTGCAAATTGGACGAGTCCCAACACACCGGCAGGAGTCTGGACGCCCCCGGAAAGCTTGGCCAAGAGGGCGCGGAGGAACGTCTGCTGATCGCGGACGCGCTGGTAGTCTCCGTCCACGAACGAGTAGCGCTCGCGGACGAACTCCAGGGCCGCTTCTCCGTCCAAGTGGTTGATGCCGGCAACAAAGGTGTGATGGGTGTCAAAGCTGGCGGTGAAGGGCAGTGTGACATTGACGTCGATCCCGCCGAGGCCGTCGGTCAGGACTTTGAAGCCCTCGAAGTCCAGCATGGCGGTGTGGTCTATGTGCGTGCCCAACAGTGTCTCGATGGTCCGGACCACCAGGGGGATGCCTCCCACTTCAAGGCTGGCGTTGATTTTGGATGCGCCATAGCCCGGGATGTCCACCCAGTTGTCCCGCATGATCGAAATACCGTAGACCTTGTGCCGGTCTGCTGGGACGTGGATCAGCATCAGGCAATCCGAGCGTTGGTCAGATGATTGCCCCGTTGTGACGGTCTGGTTGTTCTGGTCCCTGGCGTTGGCACGGCTGTCGCTGCCAATCACCAGGATGTTCATGGGGGTCGCGGGAAGCTCCGGGATTGTCGGCGGGGCCGGTGCGGGGGCCGGTGCGGCAGCGGTTGGCGCAGGGGACTTGGTGGGGGATGGAGTATGGGTAGCCGTTGCGCCCGCGGAGGCGCTCGAGGGCGACGATCCGGACGAGGTCCTGTTGGATCCGGCGATGACCGCGGCCAGAACCACCACGAAGGCCAGCAGAACTGCCAGTCCCGCAGCAAGCCACAGTCGCCGTCGTCCGTTCATGTCCGGAACGTATCACCCAGGTGAGTTAAAAACGCGCCAGGGAAGGCCTCATTTCGGCCACAATAATCGCCCGTATGCAGTCCCGGAGTCTCGACAAAATAACATCCAGGTAGCACGATGAGAGATAAATCTCTCGCCTTCACATGGACCGGCTTTGTCGTGTCCTTTCGGTTCCGCAATGGGGGGCTCTTAGCCCACGGAGCTGGACGTTATCCCTGCGAGCAAGGGAGGATCCTGCATGGCCCAACGTCGTGGCACCGCACCGTATGCGGGGGACGGGCGGCAGTTGCGAGCTGAAGTTCATAGGGAATTTAGAAGAAACCGAGTCACCGTCAAACGACGCCATGGTCTCCGGCGCCTCAAAATTTCCAGGCTAATAACAGCCGGTCAGCAAAGATTTTCCTAAGGAATGAGTCTTATGACTGCTCATCCAAAACCCGTTATATTGCCGCGCCTTCGAGCCCTCATGGTTTTGCTCCTTGCCCTCGTGTTGCCCGTGGCCCTGAGCGGCACAGCGGCAGCGGACAGTGGCAAATCCGCAAGGACGTGGACTGTCCAGGTCGGCTCCGAATCATCGGACCAGGCCATCCAGGGAATGTCCTTCCTGCCGAAGAACATTTACATCAATGCCGGTGACAAAGTCACGTGGGAGGCCAACGCGGCCGAAATCCATACGGTCACGTTCCTGGCCGCGGGGCAAACCATCGAGTCCACGCAACCTTTTGATCCTTTCAGCCCCCTGTATATATCCGCGCAGGGAGGCACGTCCTATGACGGGCACTCCTATTACAACTCCGGCGTGATGTCGAACGTCTCGAACAGTGGGTTCGCCGAAGTCAGTTCCTACACCTTGACGTTCCCGGATACAGGCGATTTCACGTATTACTGCCTGGTGCATGGCGCGGCCATGAAGGGCACCGTCCACGTGCGGGCCAAGGGTACGGATTACCCGTACACCCAGGAGCAATACAACAACCGGGTGGAGCGGGCCGAACGGGCCATCCTCCGTGACGGCTACCAGCTATGGAGCGACGCCCGCGACCAGGCGGACGATCACACCGTGATTGCCGGAGCCGACGACGGCGTGGCCAGCGTCATGCGGTTCATCGAACCCAAAGTGGTCATTCACGTTGGTGAGAAAGTGAGCTTCGTCAACAACGGCATGGGCGAGCCGCACACGGTGACCTTCGGTGCCGAGCCGGCCAACCCGTTCCCGCCGCTAGGCGATCCGACGAATTACACGGGCGGACAGCTCAATTCGGGCATTTTGCCGCCGGGCGTGACATTCACGGTGACCTTCAACAAGGCAGGAGTGTACGACTACATCTGCGCACTTCACGATTACTTTGGAATGGTCGGCAAGGTGGTGGTGAAGGACTAGGCCGCTAAATTGAACGCGTACTGGAGCTTGTTTCCCGTACGGTGGTAGTTTCTTGCATATCCGGGGCTGGTTTCCTGCATGGGCGCTTCAAAGACCTGGCTGGGAACCAAGCCCCGGGGTGCGGATGGGGGCGGACGCGACGGCGCGTGCCGCCGTCGTACGCGTTGTATTCTGTACGCTTAGCCGAATTAATAAGCACCCTTAGGAAATGAGTCTTTGCGCCATGTTGGACAGCCCTCATACGTACTCGAGTGCACTGGGCGCCCCCGGCTTTCTGGCCGGAACCTTCCTCTTTGACCCGCTCACAGGGAAAGCGGAATGGTCCGACGGGCTCTTCAATCTCCACGGCTACCAGCGAGGGGAAGTTGTGCCCACGCTCGAGCTACTCATGTCGCACAAGCACCCGGATGACAGGCCGCGGGCCATGGAGATCCTGGCTCAAGTATTCCGCGACGGCGGACACTTCTGCATCTACCACCGGATCATCGACGCGCAGGGACATGTCCGTCGGGTGCTGACCGCGGGTAATGCGAAACTGGACCCATCGGGGACCGCCGCGCTCGAGGGGACCACGGTAGACCTGACGTCCACACTGCGGCGGGAAACCGAGCAGGCGGCGCGCGACGCCGTCGCGGGCGCCAATGCGACCCGGGGCGTCATCAATCAGGCACGCGGCATCCTGATGGGGCGGCTGCTCCTTAGCTCCGACGCAGCCTTCAAACTGCTTGTGAGTTGCAGCAGCATGACGAACGTCAAGGTCGCTGTCCTTGCCTCACACCTTGTTCGCGTGGCTGACACCGACGAGGGGCCGGAAGCAATGGACGGGTTCATCCGAGTTCTCCAGGCTTGCGACCAAGCGGCGGTGAATCGCGCGTTGGACCCGCAGTAAGAAGCCGGCCGGCGCAGCCATCGCCTCTCGCTGGACGGCGTGGCAGTATGTTGTGAGTCAGGCTCGATGAGGGCGTCTCCGCGATAAGGAGCGACGGTCATGACCTACATCTACAACTTCGCCGATGTGCAAGCCGGCGACGTCGCCGTGGCTGGCGGCAAGGGCGTCGGGCTGGGCAACCTGGTTCGCGCCGGGCTTCCGGTCCCGCCCGGGTTCGTGCTGACCACCGCGGCGTATGAGGCCTTCGTGGATGCCAACGGGATTCAGGCGCGCATCCAGGAACTGGCGACGCTCCCGTCGGAGGCCGCGCCCCAGGATTACGAGGATGCCTCGGCCGCAATCCGGGACCTTTTCACCGGCGGCACCATGCCCGCGGCCATCGCCTACGAGCTCGCCGCCGCTTATGAAGGACTCCGCGACGTCGACGGCGGCTCTCGCGAGGGCGGCGGCGGCCGCGACGACGGCGCGCCCGTGGCGGTGCGCTCGTCCGCCACTGCCGAGGACCTCGCCTCGGCCAGCTTCGCCGGGCAACAGGAAACCTACCTCAACGTCCGCGGCGCCGAAGCGTTGGATGCCGCCGTCGTCGATTGCTGGTCTTCCTTATGGACGGCGCGGGCCATGGCCTACCGGAACCGGGAAGGCATCGCACCGGGCGATGTACGCCTCGCGGTAGTGGTCCAGCGGATGGTCGAGGCCGAGTCGGCCGGGGTCATGTTCACGGCCAATCCGGCCAACGGGCGCCGCGACCAGATCGTCATCAGTGCCGCGTGGGGACTGGGGGAGTCCGTGGTCAGCGGAACAGTCACCACGGATGACCTTGTTGTCGAGGCGGGAACCGGCCGCGTGCTTTCGCGCCGGACGGCCGACAAGGAAGTCATGACTGTGTACGAGGACCGCGGCGCGGACGGCGAAACTGCGGACGGCGGGGCCGAGGACCACCCGCCGGACCGCGGCATCCGGGACCAAGGAAGGACTACGGAGCAGCCGGTCCCTGCGGCGCTTCGCAACCAGGCCGTGCTCGACGACGAAGCTGCCGCCACGCTGGCCCGCTATGGAACACGGATTTCGGACTACTTCGGAACTCCGCAGGACATCGAATGGGCGCGGGCCGACGGCACTTTCTTCATGCTGCAGTCCAGGCCCATCACGGCCCTGCCTGAACCCGTAGCTGACACCCCGGACACCTGGCCGTTGCCCTACCCGAAGGGGCTCTACTTCCGGGCGAGCATCGTGGAACAGCTGCCGGACCCGCTCTCGCCGCTGTTCGCCGACCTCATTGACGGCTCGGTGACCCGTTCGCTCAAGGCTCTGATGAACGAAGCCGTCGGGAGTGACGTGGTCAGGGATGGCGACGTCGGACTGCCCACCATCAACGGGTACGCCTATTACTACTACCGCTCCTCGGCAATGTGGCGGGTGATGGGCAAAGCGCCGGGGGCCATGCTCGCCTTGGCTCAGGGCAAGGCGCACATGGGCATGACCGGTTGGCGTGAATTCTCGCATCCGCGCTACAAGGAAGTGCTCAAAGACTGGTCGGCGAAGTCCGCGGCGGAGCTTTCGGGGGAGGAGCTGCTTGAGGGTGTCCGGACGTTGCTCGATGCCGGAACCGTGTACTACACCGCCGTGGAGTCAGTCATTCCGATCGCCGCGACGAGCGAAATCTCCTTCCGGGCGTTCTACGACAAACTCATCCGGCGCGCTGGAGATCCCCCGGCCGAGACATTCCTCCTCGGTTACGACAGCGAACCCATCCGCGCAGAGAAATCGTTGTACGAACTCGCGTCTTGGGCCCGGGAAGTTGAGGGGCTGGCTCCGGCGATCCTCGATCAAGCGACGGCGGCACTGGCCGAGTCGCAGCGAAGCTGGCTCCCGCCGGCCGGCATGGACCCGGCCCTTTGGCAGCAGTGGCATCCACGGTTCCAGGCCCATCTCGATCGCTTCGGTCATGCGGTCTACAACCTGGACTTCCTCAGCCCGGTGCCGGCGGACGATCCTTCGGCGCTGTTGGATACGGTGAAGTTTTACCTCCGGGGCCAAGGCAACGACCCGCATGAGCGCCAGCGGCTCTCGGCCGCCCGGCGGGAGGAGCAAACCGAGCGGGTGCTCGCCCGGCTCGGACAGACCCGTCTCGGGCGGGGTCGCAAGGCGCCGTTCATCCGTCTGCTCCGGTGGGCGCAGAAGTCCGCACCGATGCGCGAAGATGCCCTGGCCGACGTCGGGCTTGCCTGGCCGCTGATCCGGCGGATGCTGCTCGAACTCGGACAACGGCTGGTGTACTCCGGCGTCATCGCCCGCCCCGCCGATGTTTTCTGGCTGCGCCAGCAGGAGCTGCAAAGCGCCGTCGAGTTCGGCCTCGCCGCGCCCCAGCCGCCGGGCACGGCGGAACCGCTTGCACCGGTGGCGGTGGCAATTACGGGGGCTGCGCGCCCCGTCCGTGCCGACGTCGTCGAGGAACGCAAGATGCTTTGGCGGGGCCAGGCCAAGGCGGCCGCGCCGCAACTGCTGCCGGAGACCCGTTGGATGAAGCGCACTTTCGAATCAATGATGCCGGCACGCTCCCAGGACCAGCCGGGCGACGTCATCAAAGGGGTCGGCGCGAGTGCGGGCCGGGTTAGTGCTCCTGCGCGCGTCCTGGGCGGGCCGCAGGATTTCGGCCAGATGGCGCCCGGTGAGGTCCTGGTTGCCCGTATCACCACTCCCGCGTGGACCTCGCTGTTCGCGATGGCGTCCGCCGTGGTCACCGACGTCGGCGGGCCGTTGAGCCACAGTTCGATTGTGGCCCGTGAGTACGGCATCCCCGCTGTGCTCGGCACCGGAGTCGCCACCCAGCGGCTCACGAGCGGCCAACAAATCACCGTCGACGGCGACGCCGGCACCGTGACAGTCGAGCACCCACCCGCCTAGCGTTGCGCCCCCCTCCGACGCTCGCTCACATATGTGGGGTTTTCGGCGGACGCTCGCTCACATATGTGGGGTTTTCGGCGGACGCTCGAAAGTTGTCAAGCTGTGTGGAGTCACTGGGCTAGTTTTTGGGGTGTTTTGGTCTGGGGGAGGTTGATCCCGGCGTATGTGGCGGGGGCCGGTGTGGTGGGTCGGCGGCGGAATCTTCCCGGGTGTCGTTCGTAGTAGTCCTGGTGGACTTTGTCTCGCTTGGTCCAGAGTTCTTTCCACGACCCGTCGTGGACCTGTGATGGTGAGAACAGTGCGATGCCGGAGTGTTTGTGATCGGTGCTGTACCAGTGCACGTAGCAGGTGAGGTACTCCCTGGCGGCCTCGAGATCGTTAAAGATCCGGGGGTAGCCGGGCCGGTATTTCATCGTGCGAAAGCCTGACTCCGAGAAGGGATTGTCGTTGGAGACGTACGGGCGGTTATGGCTGAGTTCCACGCCGTGGGCGGTGAGGGTGTCACGGAGCAGGGTTGATCTCATGGCCGGGCCTGAATCGGCATGCACGATGCGCGGGGCGCCGTGCCGGGCGATGGCTGTCTTGAACATCTGCGCGGCGAGGTGGTCGGACTCGCGTTCCTCCACCCGCCAGCCGACGATTTCCCGGGAGAAGATGTCCATGATGGAGTACACCTTGAAAACCTTGCCCTGCCACTTGGCATAGATGTCGGTGATGTCCCAGGACCAGACCTGGCAGGGTCCGGTGGCCTTGACCACCGGCTTTTCAGAGGAACCACGCGTGCCCCAACGCTTGCGCGGGATGGTTGGGCGGGCCTGCTGGTCCTCGTAGTCTGCCGCGATCCGCCACCACGAGCGGTTGGAGGCGAGCAGCTCGCCGTTGTCCCAGGCTGTGGCGAAGGCATGGTCAACGGAGTTGCCCTTCTCCCAGCTGGCCAGGATGAGCCCCAGGATCCGGTCCTGATGCGCGGAGCTGATCCGGGATTCGTAGGCCCGGTCGCTCTGGTGGATCGGGTGCTGCACCGCCGGACGGGGATTGGACCGGTAATGCCAGGTCCCGCGCGAGAGGCCCGCCAGCTTGAGCGCTGTCCGCTGGGAGCCGATGATCACATGCAGTTCCAGGACCAGAGTGTTCTCGGCCGCTATGAATCGTTGTGAGCGCTCGTCGGGGTTGTATCGGGCTCTGGCACGCTCAACTCGTGCAAGAGCCCGATAGCTTTTCCCAGCGCGGAATTCGTGTCCTCCAGCTCCTGCACCCGCTTCTGGAGTTTTTCGACTTCGGCACGGTGGGCAGCCATTTCCTTCGCGCGTGCTTTTTCGAACGCGGAGAGTTCACGATTCGTCGGGACCATGCCTCCATGCTCCCGCGGAATCAGGCCACGGTCGATATCGCCCTGGACCATCATCTTGCGCCACCGGCGGAACGTCCATTCCGAAACGGACGTCGAGGCCATCCATTCCTTCCTCGACCCGTGCGGCTGCAAATAGTACTCATGCATGAACTCACGGATCTCTTCACGCGTAAAACCCTTGTTATCAACGGCCATCGCCGGCTCCTTCAATCAAAAGGTAATGAATGACTCACAACCAGCTTGACGATGAGGGGCTCGCTCATCTGATCTGAGCGTGCGTTACGCCCAAAGGCAATATATGTGAGCCGGCGTCCTGGGGCGATGTGCCGCGGGCCGGTTCGTTGGGGCCCGACGGCGGCAGTCCCGTTGCACTGTTTTCTGACCTTTTCGAGTGTGCTCACCCCGAACGCTCGCCCACGTGATCTGAGCGAGGGTCTCCGTTATTGGGCATATATGTGAGCCGGCGTCCTGGGATTTGGCCCGATATGTGAGCCGGCGTCCTGGGAGGGCCCGACGGCGGCGGGGGCAGTTGCGCTGTTTTCCCACCTTTGGTCGCTCGCTCGCCAGGATCGCGGAATTTCCTAGGTTTAACCCAAGAAATGCGCAGGATCGCGAGTCTTGGCACAGGTTGTCCCAAGGACTGCTCTCCGGGGTATTTGGCGTTGCTAAGTTGCTAGAGAGCTGGTGCTGGACCAGCCCGTATCTCCCAACTCGCTCAGGAGTTTCACATGTTTGCTTTCTTCTCCAATGCCGCTTCGCGCATCCGTCGCGACGAAAAGGGCGCCACCGCCGTCGAATACGGCATCATGGTCGCCCTCATCGCGGTTGTCATCATCGCCGCCGTCACTCTGCTCGGTGGGACGGTCAAGGACACCTTCTCCCAGGTCCAGTGCTCAGTAGCCGGCAAGACGTGGACTGCCACCACGACCACAACTCCGGGCAAGTGCTCCTAGTACGTTCGCCTTCTCCTCGACCGTTCGTACCAGACAGTAGGGAGTCTCAATGCTTTCCGCTTTCCTAAAGTCCGTGTCGCACGTGCGGCGCGACGAAACGGGTGCCACCGCCGTCGAATACGGCATCATGGTTGCCCTCATTGCAGTTGTCATCATCGTCGCCGTCACCGCGCTGGGCGGCACGGTCAGGGAGACGTTCTCCCAGGTCCAGTGTTCAGTGAGCGGCAAAAGCTGGGCAGCCGCCACCACACAGGGCGGTGCCGGCGTCTGCTCTTAGTAGGCGAGCTGCACCAGTGCTCGGAAGGCAATACCAGCACACCAAGCAAATCCCGAGTGGCGGCGGCATTCAGGCGGCCGCCACTCTGCTTGATTCGAACTACCCGTTCTCTGGGAGGGCAACATCATGCCGAGGCCTTCAGAGCGCGGTGCCGTGGCAGTCGAGTTCGCCATCCTGGCACCGCTCCTGATCATGTTGCTCCTGGGCATCATGGAATTCGGCAGGGCTTACAACGTTCAGGTGTCGCTCTCGAACGCAGCACGCGAAGGTGTCCGGGTCATGGCGATTTCGAATGATCAGACGGCCGCCAAGACAGCAGCGAAGAACGCTGCCGTGGCGTTGAACCCGCAGCTGGCAGACACGAACTTCACGTTCAGCCCGGCCAGCTGCACGTCCGGCGCCCAGATGTCCGTGACCATCAAGTACACCCTCAGCACACTCACGGGAATCGCGGGGCCTTTCCCCATGCAAGGAGTAGGAGTCATGGTATGCGGCGGCTGATGGTCCCCAAAAACGACGACGGCGAACGCGGTGCGATTGCCGTTCTCGTCGCTTTCTTGTTGGTGGTGCTGCTCGGGTTCGCCGCCCTCGCCGTGGATGCAGGAATGCTGTATTCAGAACGGGCGCAAGTGCAGAACGGATCCGACGCCGCCGCCCTCGCGGTGGCGCAGAAATGCGCCGCGAGTACGAGCGATCCGAATTGCTCCACCACGTCCCCAATCGCCAGCGACATCGCAAACAAGAACGCAAACGATGGCCTGAACAACATCAAGTCGATCAATCTGGATCTGACAAACCGGAAGGTCACCGTGACCGCCGGAGCCCAGCAGGCTGGCGGCGCGCCGAATGCCGTTTCACTCCTTTTAGCCCGCGTTCTGGGCATGAACAGCACGAATGTCTTGACCACGTCCAGTGTTCAGTGGGGGAGCGTCGTCGCGGGCACGACCGCGTTTCCGGTCGCATATTCCATTTGCCAGGTGCAAGGATACATCGGCGGTGCCCTCCAGCTTCTTCAGAATCACGGCTCGGGTGCCAATCCCAGCTGCAATTACGGCCCTTCCGGGGCTGTGGTGCCTGGGGGGTTCGGCTGGCTTGCCCAGGATCCCGGGGTGTGTGGCAGCACGATCAACCTGGCGACCAGTGAAACCGGCAGCTCCCAGGGGAACAGTGCGCCAGGTAACTGTTCAGCCACGCTTCAAAAATGGGGCGACGCACTTACCGCCGGACGGGACGTCATCGTTCTGCTCCCTGTCTTCGACGTTGCAACAGGTACAGGAGCCGGGGCTGTTTACCATCTGGTGTCCTTCGCCGCATTCAAAGTGACGGGGTGGAAGTTTAGCGGCCCCAACAACACTCTTCCGGACAGTTTTCGCAATTCGAGTCCCTACGTGTCTTCAGTGCTTTCCTGCACCGGAAATTGCCGCGGAATCATCGGGAGTTTCGTCAAATATGTCTCGCTGGCGGACGGCTACTCGCTGGGGCCCGTTGACGCCTACGGGGCCACCATTGTCCGCCTCACCAACTAGTTTTCATCCGTTCTTTGAACACAGGAGTTGTCAGTGAAGTCACGCTTGTTGGCCGGGTCGGCAGCGGCAGTGTTGGCCCTCGTCGGGGTGATTCTTGTCTTCTCCTACGCTCAAGGCGCGGATCAACGGGCAGTCCAGAATCTGGCGCCTGTTGACGTGTTGGTGGTCAAGACGGCCATCCCGGCCGGCACTTCAGTGGACGCCATGAAGGATTCCCTCGATACCCAGCAGCTGCCGGGATCGGCCGTCCCCAAGACCGCTCTACACACGCTGGGGGACGCGCAAGGCAAGGTCGCCGCCGTCGACCTCGTCCCTGGCGAGACCCTGGTGGCAGAGCGTTTGGTGGCCCCTGATGCACTCAAGACTCCTGGGGACGTCAAGGTGCCGGCAGGGCTCCAGGAAGTCTCCTTTCAACTGGAACCCCAGCGGGTAGTCGGGGGACTGCTGGTTCCTGGTGACCACATTGGAATATTCATCTCCATGACGACGGGCGGAATCGAGGCGAAGCCGGACAAGCAAACTACCGAATTGGCGATACACAAGGTTCTTGTGACAATGGTCCAACGCGCCCCCCAAGCAGCGGCGAGTGCGCAGGCGACGCCGAATCCCACTTCTGGTGCGGCCGGCTCCAAGGACAGCGCACTTCCTACCGGTTCGCTCTTGCTGACCGTCGCCGTGAGCGATGTGGATGCCTCCAAGATTGTCTTCGCCGCAGAGTTCGAAAAAATCTGGCTCAGCAAAGAGCCGTTGGATGCCAAAGACAGTGGCCCCACCGTCGTGCAGCCGAGCGGGGTATACAAGTGAGCCGTTTTGTCCTGATAACTCCCAACACCGACTTTGACCAACGGTTGCGCCAAGCTGTTGCGGGTGGCCTGCCCGGAAGCGTGCAAACCTTCTTCACGAGCATTTTGCCGGCTGATCCGGCAGAACTGTTCGGCGCGCTCAACCAGGAACAACTCGAAGTGCTGATTCTGGGACCCGGCGTGCCCGTGGAAGATGCCCTGCGACTGGCCACCGTCTTCGATGTGCAGTTGCCGGAACTGAGCGTCATCCTTGTCAGTGAACTGGATCCCGCGTTTGTCCTCCAAGCCATGCGGTCAGGTATCCGCGACATCATGAGCCCGGACGCGGACCTGGCCCAGATACGGGTCATGCTTGAGCGCGCGTGCCAGTCTTTCGCTAGCCGGCAGCGCACGGGGGAACCCAAGCAATCCGGCTCCCCGAAGGGCCTGGTGATCGGCGTCTTTTCCCCCAAAGGCGGTGTGGGAAAGACGACCATCGCCACGAACATCGCAGTAGGGTTGGGCAAGATCGCGCCGATGAGCGTGGTGATCGTGGATCTGGACCTGCAATTCGGTGACGTCGCCTCCGGGCTCTACCTCAATCCGGAGCACACCGTAACCGACGCCGTCACGCCGTCGGCCAGTCAGGATTCGCTGGTACTCAAAGCCTTTCTCACCGTCCACCCGGCAAGCATCTACGCTTTGTGCGCGCCGAAGGACCCCGTCGAAGCAGACGAGATCTCGCCGCAACAGGTGGGTCGGCTCCTCGAACAGCTGGCCCAAGAGTTCCAGTACGTGGTGGTGGACACCGCACCCGGACTGCCCGAAATCGGGCTCGCTGCCCTCGAACAATGCTCCGATGCTGTCTGGGTGACGGGCATGGATGTTCCAAGCGTCCGAGGCCTACGTTCCGGCCTGGACATTCTCCGCAGGCTGAACCTCCTGCCGGAAACCCGGCATGTGGTGCTAAACATGGCTGATTCCAAGTCGGGGCTGTCGGTGCAGGACGTCGAGTCCACCGTAGGCGCCCCGGTTGACGTGAGCATCCCTCGATCGAAGGCAGTAGCGTTCTCCACCAACCGCGGCATTCCCGTGCTCCAGGACTCGGTGAAGGATCCGGCCGTCAAGGGACTCAAACAACTTGTCGAGCGCTTCAATCCCGCGTGGCGTGCCACAGCACAGCGCAAACTGCACAGAAGAGTGGTGGTCTAATGAAGCTGTCTGAACGCCTGCATGCAGTCGAGGACAGGGACGAAAGGTCCTCCGGCCGAGGGGTGGATCTTGGTCCGAGCCCTCTCTCTACGCCTAAACCGACATTCGCCGAGTCCGCGCAGCAAGTCATGCCGCATCCCACCGCGAAGTCCGGCAGTCCTGTAAACCCCCACATTTCAGTCAAGCTGAGTGACGTACCGGAGTCGCCGAAGCTGAGGGCCCAGCAGCCGGTGGACGCCTTTGCCGCCCTCAAGCAGCGCGCCGCCACGGCGTTGTTTGAGCGACTGGGGGCGAGGTTCAACGATTCCAGCGTCAGCGAACGTGAGTTGCGGTCGACTGCCCGCGAAGAACTCATCCGGATCATCGACGCCGAACAGGTCCCGCTGTCCGCTGACGAGCGCAGCAGGCTCGTGGCGGACGTAGCGGATGACGTCCTTGGCTATGGGCCGCTCCAACGCTTGCTGGACGATCCAGAGGTCACTGAAATCATGGTCAACCGAATGGACCAGATCTACGTCGAACGAAAAGGCAAGCTGACCCTCACGGACTCCGGATTCAGCTCCGAGGACCATCTCCGGAGGGTCATTGAACGCATCGTTTCAAAGGTGGGGCGCAGGATCGATGAGTCGTCCCCGCTCGTTGACGCGCGACTTGAGGACGGCTCCCGAGTCAATGCGGTGATCCCCCCGCTTGCGGTGGGCGGCTCGTCGCTGACCATCCGAAAATTCAGCAAGATACCGTTGACCATCAGGAACCTGATTGATTTCGGAACGCTCACGCCCGAGATGGCTGAGCTCCTCAATGCTTGCGTCAAGGCGAAGCTGAACATCATTGTTTCCGGGGGTACTGGAACCGGCAAGACGACACTGTTGAATGTCCTCTCGTCGTTCATCCCGGAAGACAACCGCATTGTCACCATTGAGGATGCCGTAGAACTCCAGATCCAGCAGCAACACGTCGTAAGGCTTGAGAGCCGGCCACCGAATACCGAGGGAAAGGGGGCCGTGACCATCAGGGAGTTGCTCAGGAACTCGCTTCGTATGCGCCCGGACAGGATCGTCGTCGGCGAGGTCCGCGGTGGAGAGTCCCTCGACATGCTGCAGGCCATGAACACCGGTCACGACGGCTCCCTTTCCACGGTGCACTCAAATTCTCCTCGCGACGCCGTTGCACGCCTCGAAACCCTGGTGCTCATGGCAGGCATGGACCTGCCATTGCGGGCAATCCGCGAGCAAATAGCGTCCGCCGTGAACCTCATCATCCAGATCTCCCGGTTGCGGGACGGAACTCGCCGCATCACGCACGTGACTGAGGTCCAAGGCATGGAAGGCGACATTGTCACCCTCCAGGATGCATTCGTTTTCGATTATTCGGCAGGCGTCGACGCCCACGGGAGATTTCTTGGAAAGCCCGTCCCAACGGGAATCCGTCCGCGCTTCATCGACCGCTTCGATGACTTGGGTATTCATGTATCTCCTGGGGTCTTTGCCTCTCCCCTGGCAACCGCAGCAGCAAGGACGTGAACGGAACATGATCCTTTTGACCGGAACGGCCTTGATGCTTTCAGCCATCCTGCTCTTCGGGGTCGCAGTGATCTTGCCGAAAACCCCCGAAGTTCCATTCGATCGAAGGCGGCCCTACCACGTAGGCGCGGGCTCGCAGCTGACCCGTTTTGCAGGTTCTGCCGCCGACGTCGTCCATGGGGTCCTGACCAGGCGCAACGTCCGGCTCTTCAACCGGGAACAACTGGAGAATGCCGGGCTGCGAATGAGCCAGGCGGATTTCTTCATCCTCGTGATTGCCGGTGCATTCGTGGGCGCCTTGATCGGGCTGGTCATCGGCGGCCCGTTGGTGGCTTTTCTGTTCTTTATCCCGGCGCCCTTCGTGGCACGGCTCTTTTTGAATTCCCTGGCCGGTAAAAGGCGCGCGAAGTTCGATGGCCAGCTTGGGGACACCCTCCAACTACTGTCTGGCGGCTTGCGGGCCGGACACAGCATACTTCGTGCCATCGATGCTGCGGCCAATGAATCGGCCAGCCCCACGTCGGAGGAAATGCGCCGGGTCATTACCGAGACGAGCCTTGGCCGCGATCTTGAGGAATCGCTTACCGATACGGCGGAGCGAATGCGGAGCGAGGACTTTGTGTGGATAGCGCAGGCCATCCAAATCAACCGCGAGGTGGGCGGAAACCTTGCGGAGGTCTTGGACCAGGTCAACGAGACCATACGCGAACGCAGCGAGATCAAGGGACAAATCAAGTCCTTGGCCGCAGAGGGAAAATTCTCGGGATACATACTGATGGCGCTTCCCTTTGGCATCGTGGCCATGCTCTTGGTCGTCAACCCCGGCTACATGAACGTGATGTTCACTCATCCGCTCGGTTGGGGAATGATTGGGTTGTCGTTCATTCTCATGACCATCGGCGGTCTGTGGATGCGCAAGATCATCGACCTGAAGTTTTGAGGTGACGCGTGAATCCCTCTCTCCTTTTCGCCCTGCTGCTGGTTCCCCTGCCTATCGCCTACCTCGTTTGGTCATTCCTGTCGGTTGACCGGCAAGCCCAACGTGCCGTCCGGGTGCTCTTGACTCGGGGTCAAGACATTGCCGAGACCGGTGCACAAAACCGTGGTGGTGCGCTCGAGCTCATTGGGTACCGCCTGACCCCCGTCAGCTACGTCCAGAAGCTCGATCGGTTGCTCTCGTTGGCCGGCCGTCCGCCGTCGCTCCCTTTGGGGCGCGTCCTCGCAGCCAAACCCCTGCTCGGATTGTTCGGCGCACTTTTCGGATTTTTGATCAGTGCTAACAGCTCGAGCGGATTACTTAAGCTCGTCGGGATATTTGTCGTACTGCTTGGATACTTTATCCCGGATTTAATGCTTTACAGCAAAGGACAAGAGCGTCAAAAGGCTTTGCAATTGGAACTCGCAAATACCATGGACCAAATGCTGATATCGGTCGAGGCGGGGCTCGGTTTTGAAGGAGCCATGGCCCGAGCAGGCGAAAATGGGAAGGGGCCCCTGGCCGAGGAGCTGGTGCGGACTTTGCAAGACATGCAGGTTGGACGGAGCCGTCGCGAGTCCTATCTGGCGTTGGCCGAACGTACGAACGTTCCGGAGCTTCGAAGCTTCGTTCAGGCCGTGATTCAGGCAGACACCTACGGCATTGCCATCAGTCGGGTCCTGAGGGTCCAGGCGAAGGTGATGCGGGTCAAGCGCCGCCAACGCGCGGAAGAGAAGGCGATGAAGCTTCCGGTGATGGTTCTCTTCCCGCTTCTCTTCTTTATCTTCCCCGTGCTGTTCATCGCCATCCTGGGGCCGGCTGTCATCAACGCCATAGCTACCTTCAGCGGAGGCTAAGCGCAATATCGCATTCTCTGAATTGGGTGCGGGCGACGAAACCGGGTAAGTCAAGAAAGGCCTAAGATTTCCTTAAGATAGCCATAAGTTCGGTTTTTCCGGAATTCAGAAAGTAGCATTGGGCTATGTTCAGTTCAGGTTCCAGCGACGTCAACGAGGATTCAGATCCGAGCCATCCGGGCTCGGTCGACGACTCCAATGGGCTGCCCGTCGTCCCGCTTGCCGAACATCCCATACTGGACCTCGCGGAGTTCCAACTCTTGGAAGATCAAGTGGACAATCCGCTTGTCGCACGCACGTTTGCCGGCGACTTCGCAAAACTCTGGGCCAAGCGATACGAAATCCTCGCGACCGCCGTCGAGCGCGGCGACGTGGCCGCCGCCCTGAACGCGGTCCTAAGCCTCAGGACCTCTTCCATTATGGTTGGCGGTGTTCGCCTCGCAGTACTTGCAGCGCAACTGGAGGAACGCATTCGAAAAAGTGAATTGCGTGAGGCCCGGCCCCTGCTCAAGGAACTTGCTGAATGCGGGCACGTGACGGTCCAGGAACTAAAGGACAGTTACGTCCTCCGGAACGATTGACGCCGGCGCGCTTAATCCGATCTTTTCGGCGTCAGCCGATACCCGACGCCCCGGACAGTCTGCAGAAAGCGTGGCGATTGTGGATCCTCGCGGAGCTTTCGGCGTAGGTTGCCGATGTGCGTCTCAACGGCGCGTTCGTCGGCGTCGCTGATGTACGCGTCGTCGTCGTAGTAGTCACCGCGCGCAGCCCGCACGAGATCGGCGCGCGTCCGCACCTCGCCTTTGGCCCGAAGCAGGTCAAAGAGGAGATCGAATTCGCTTCTCGTCAACGTCAGGGCCGAACCTTGAAGCGTCACCGTGCGTGATTTGTAGTTCAGGGCCAAGCCATTGTGCTTGATCACCGCTTGGTCGGCTTCGGCTGAGCGGGCCGCGGCGTAAGCACCCCCGTCAAAACGGGCTGAACCGCCGTCGGGACTCCCGTAACCCCTGGGATCTTCCTCCGGCAACGCAAGCCTGCCTTCCGCGCGTGGCCGCCGCATCATGGCAGTCACCCGGGCCCTCAACTCGCGCGGTAGAAACGGCTTCTTGACGTAGTCGTCCGCGCCGGTGAGGAAAGCCGTCAACGTGTCCGGCTCATCGCGCCTGGCCGTCAGCATCACGACATATGCGTCGCTGAATTGCCGAATCCGACGCAGGACCTCGTGGCCATCCATATCCGGAAGCCCGACGTCGAGCGTCACCACGGACGCATGGTGATCCCGCACCACTTCCACGCCTTCGCGTCCGGTGGCGGCAGAATGCACCACAAATCCAGCTTCTTTGAGGATGGCGTCAACCAGATTTCGTACGTCTTCGTCATCCTCAATGACTACAGCTACCCCAGGCTCGCTCATTGGACATCCTTGAGGGCGCACATCGCCGCACAGCCCAGCGCAATGCGGTAAATGCCACCCAAATACTCACGATACAAGCATTAAAGCCATCTGGCATCTAATATGTGGATTAAGCGTGGCTCCGAACTTCCAGTTTGATCGTCCGGGTCGTCGTATTGTGGTTCCTTGGGGGAATAGTGGACTCCGGGCGGTTCCTTCGGGAATCGCGTGGAGCAGTAAATGCTCGCGAATCTCCAAGGAAGGGTCTCGACTTTGAGTGAGCAGCCATTTTTCCGCGCGGCCGCCCGTTTCTTTAGAAAACTCACGCCTCGCGCCCGGCTGGCTGTCTGTGAATTGCCCCTAACGCTCATCATCGCGGGCTTGGCAATCGCGGCACCTACTGTTTGGCCGGGGTTAACCCAAAATTGGTTGTTCGTTACCGGAGTCCTTCTCCACGGCCTCCTGTTCCTGGGATGCCTGCTGGTCCCTTGGGAGAGATTGGCACCGAACGCAAGCCTTGCGATCCCCATTTTGGATTTTGTTGCCCTCTGGTTCACGCGAAACGGTGCTTTCAGCGCGATACCGGGCCTCATCACATTGGCTATCTTTCCCGTGATCTGGTTGTCTGCCTCGGGCATGCTTTCCAAGACAAGCCTGATCCTCAGCTTTGTTGGTCCTTTCGTCATTGCGTTTCCACCGGTGGTTTCGCACTTGCCCCGTCCCACTGCGTCGGACATTTCTTCGGTGCTGCTTTTGCCCCTCATGATGTTCGCAATGGCAGTCTCCATTCGTCTGGCCGGCTCAAATGCACGTCTCCAGCAGCGGAGGGTAAGCCAGAGGGATCAGGCCCTGCGGCAATTGTTGGCCGCCAGCAGGGAGCGGGAAACACTGCTCAAGACAATCCTGGACACGATCGACGTCGGAATTGTCGCCGTCGATTCGCAGGGCGAGACCCTCCTGATCAACAACCAACAAAAGGCATTCCTAAAGATGGCAATGACCGCGGAAGGCTCGCGGGGACCCGGGGAAGGCTCGCGGGGGCCCGCGGAACATGACTGGCTGGTTTTCGGCCAGGACAGGCGGACGCCGATTCAGCTTGAAAAGGGCCCTGTTCGGAGGGCCGTTCAAGGGGAAACATATTCCGACTATTTGCTTTGGTTCGGCGCCGGTACCGGCCAACGGGCCATCTCAACCGCCGCGCGGGGTATGAAAAGCGAGCTCGACGACGGGTTTGGTGGTGCGGTGATCGTTTTCAAGGATGTGACGGATGTTGTCGATGCGCTTGCCGCCAAGGACGAACTGGTTGCCAACGTTTCGCACGAATTTGGTTCGCCCCTGACATCGATCCTGGGCAACATCGATCTTGTGCTCCGCGGCGACCAGGAACTCCAACCAGCAACAAGGCTTGGTTTGGAAGTTGCGGAGCGGAATGCCGAACGGCTCCGGGCCTTGGTGGAGGACCTGCTCTCGTCGGCCGCGGCGGTGGAGAGCGTGCATCTGCGGCGCACTGATTTGGCGGGGTTGGTCGAAAACAGCCTGGTTTCTGCGCGGGCGCAGGCCGACGCCGCGCACGTGGGCCTCGTCGCCGACGTTCCGGCACCCCTGTGGGCGAACGCCGACCCCTTGAGGCTAGGACAGGCCTTGGACAATCTGGTATCCAACGCGATCAAGTATTCACCCGGTGGCGGACTGGTGACCATAAGGGCCGAGCGGAACGACGGTTGGGTCCAGCTCGAAGTGAAGGACACGGGAATGGGCATGACCACCGACGAGTCGGCCAGGATTTTCACCCGGTTCTTCAGGACAAACGCTGCCCGTCAAGCCGCGATACCCGGCGTCGGCCTCGGGCTGTCCATAACCAAGTCCATCGTGGAACGCCATGGAGGCAGCATCTCCTGCAGCAGCGAGCCCGGCAGTGGAAGCACCTTCACAGTGGCGCTGCCGGCTGGCCAGCCCCAGGAACCGTCGCAGACGGAAGCCCCGGCAGTGTATTAGGCCGGCAGTGTTTTAGACCGGTCGCCGGACCGGGTACCTTGCCGCCGTGCAAGTAGCCGGGCGGGCAAAGTAGAGTACCCACTACTCGTGACCGGCCCTGGAGCCAACGGATTGAATGGAACGCAGTTGGTCTCAATGCAGTTCCTGGTCTCTGGGGGTCATCCGTATGTGTGTTTCCTGCAATCCTGTTGTTTCCTTTCCGCGTCCGATGGCGACGGGGGCAGTCCGTTGAGCGCGGGGATGGAATCCGCTTCCATGTTCGCCGGGTCCCTGCCCGGGCTCATTCTGATGGACTTGGGCCAGGCAATGGTGGTGGTATGCGTGTGTTTCGACATGGTCCGCGCAGTGTCCGTGCCGCGGTCCCATCGGCGTTATGTCGCCAACACCATCTTCAAGACCCTGGCGGTGCCGTCGATTCTTGTCATGGGCGTCAGTGTGCTCGCCAAGGCAATCCAATGGAATTGGGCGGACGTGGCCATGGGCGTTTTCGTGATTGTGATGATCATCTTCCGCTGGCACCAAGACAAGGACGAGGACAGCTGGTGGAAGGGCAAAGGCAAGAAGCTTGCCCGCTGGGCGCGGAAGCAACTGACGCCGCGACCCGCCTTGGTCCCGGTGTCGGCGTCGGCCTGAGTGCCACGCCCCTCCCGACGCTCGCTCACAAACAAGCCCTTCCGGCCCGACGCTCGCTCACATGATCTGAGCGAGCGTTCCGGCATGCGGCCGTATGGTTTTGTGAGACAGCTTGATGGGAGCCTCAGTTTCAGATGACCACCCGCAGAAAGACATACGACGCCGCGTTCCGGGAGGAATCGGTTCGACTGGTTTTGTCTTCGGACCGGCCGGTGAAGCAGATCGCGCAGGAGATCGGGGTGAAGGAAAGCACGCTGGGAAGCTGGGTACACAAGTCCCGGGACAAGCAACCGGACACCCCTGCCCAGCCCGAGGACCGGGGGCCGGTGGCGTGGGATGAACACCAGAAAGCGCTGGCCGAAAACGCCAGGTTGAAGGCCGAGGTCGAGTTCCTGGGAAAAGTCAGCGCCTTCTTTGCCGCGAAGCAAAAGTAGAGGATTTCTACGAGTTCATCGAAGCGGAGAAGGCCAACCATCCCGTGGTGTGGCTATGCCGGAAATTGAACGTCTCCCGGGCCTCCTATTACCGGTGGCGCAAACCTGCCGGCCCTTCACCGCGCACCGTGCGGCACGGGGAGCTGGTCACCGCGGTCACCAAGCTCTACACGAAGGAGTCCGGGCGTGCCGGGCGGGACCAGCTGACCCGGCTCCTGAACGCGGCCGGGACCAAGGTCTCCGCCCCGACCGTGGGGGCCATCATGCGCGAGCACGGCCTGCGGGCCATCCGCACCCAGGCCTGGAAAAAGACCACGCTCCAGGACCCGCAGGCCAAGACCGCCCACATCCAGAACCACATGCTCGATGACCAGGGCAGGCGCGACTTCACCTCCGCGGTGCCCGGGACCCGGCTGGTCGGGGACATCACCTACCTGCGCACCGGCGAGGGCTGGCTCTACCTGGCCACGGTCATCGACCTGTTCTCCGGGATGGTCATCGGCTGGGCCATGGCCGAACACATGCGCGCCAGCCTGTGCACCGCGGCCCTGCGGATGGCCCGGAACCACGGCCACCTCATCGGCGGCCCAGTCGTCTTCCACTCCGACCGGGGCACCCAGTACACCTCGGAGGAATTCCAACGATGGTGCGCCCAGAACGAGGTCACCCAGTCCATGGGCAAGGTGGGGGTGTGCTGGGACAACGCGGTCGCCGAGAACTTCTTCTCACACCTCAAGACCGAGTTCTACCACCACCACCGCTTCGGTTCCAGGCTCACCGCACGGACCGCCGTGATGGACTACATCGAGGGCTGGTACAACCGCCGCCGACCCAACCGACGGGCCGGCGGCATCCCGCCAGCCACCGCCCACGCAAACCACCACACCAGCGTCCAGGAACCCCTGGCCGCCTAACCAAAACAAACAACGAAAATGTCTCAAAAACTTGACGACCGCAGCATTTGGCCATATAGGTGAGCGAGCGTTTCGCCGTTAGGCCATATATGTGAGCGCGCGTCGGGGGAGAGCGCCATATATGTGAGCGCGCGTCGGGGGAGAGCGCCTTATATCTGAGCGGGCGTTGTGTAGACCCAGCCTCGCCGACCCGAACGCTTGACGCATCTCGCGCCTTCCGCATATTCTGAACGAACGGTCGGTAAATATTTAGGAGCAACCATGGCATCGCAGAATCTGCAGTCTGTGCCCGCTGAGCTGTCCCCCGAAGAGCTTGAACGGGAACAGGCCGGTCAGGCGTACTTTGACCGCATCATCTCCGAGGATTCGCGCATCGAACCCCGCGACTGGATGCCGGAGGCTTACCGCAAGACCCTGCTCCGCCAGATCTCGCAGCACGCGCATTCGGAGATCATCGGCATGCAGCCGGAAGCCAACTGGATCAGCAGGGCTCCGAGCCTCAAGCGCAAAGCCATCCTCATGGCGAAGGTCCAGGACGAGGCGGGCCACGGCCTGTATCTCTATTCGGCCGCGGAAACGCTCGGCCAAAGCAGGGACAAGATGACCAGTGACTTGATCGCCGGCAAGGCCCGGTACTCGTCCATCTTCAACTACCCCGCGATTTCCTGGGCGGACATGGGCGCGATCGGCTGGCTCGTCGACGGTGCCGCGATCTGCAACCAGGTCCCCCTGTGCCGTGCTTCCTACGGCCCCTACGGACGCGCAATGGTGCGCATCTGCAAGGAAGAGTCGTTCCACCAGCGCCAGGGTTTCGAGATCCTCCTTGAACTGTCCAACGGCACGCCTGCCCAAAAGCAAATGGCCCAGGACGCAGTCAACCGTTGGTACGCGCCGGCGCTGATGATGTTCGGGCCGCCCGACGACGATTCACCCAACTCCAAGCAGTCCATGGCCTGGAACATCAAGCGGTTCAGCAACGATGAGCTCCGCAGCCGCTTCGTCGGCATGATGGTGGAGCAGGTCAAGGTCCTGGGCCTCACGCTCCCGGACAAGGACGTCCGTTTCAACGAAGAAACCAAGAAATGGGAGCACGGCCCCTTGGACTGGAACGAGTTCAAAAACGTCCTCGCCGGAAAGGGTCCCTGCAACGCGCAGCGGCTTGAGCGCCGCCGAGAAGCGCACGACGACGGCGCCTGGGTCCGCGAAGCGGCCGCCGAGTACGCCCGCAAGCAAGCAGAGAAGGAACACGCAGCATGAGCACCCAACCCAACGAACCCCACGAAACTCCCTGGAGCCTCTGGGAAGTCTTCGTCCGCTCCAGCCGCGGCCTATCCCACGTCCACGCAGGATCCTTGCACGCACCCGACGCGGCGATGGCGCTGCGTAACGCCCGTGACCTGTACACCCGCCGCAACGAAGGCGTGTCCATCTGGGTGGTCCCGGCCGATGCGATTTCCTCGAGCGACCCGGATTCCAAGGGTTCCTTCTTCGAATCCCCGCAGGGCAAGGACTACCGCCACGCGACGTATTACACCAAGAGCGAAGGCGTGAAGCACCTGTGACCGCCCCCGAAAACCCCGCAAACGAAAACGAAAACAAGGACTTCGCCATCGAAGGCCACGGCGATATCTCCGTCGGTGTCAAGGGTGCAGGTGCCTCCGGAGACGGTTCGGCAAGCGCCACGCGCATCACCCCCGGGAACGCCCTGCGCCCCGAGGACATCGCGCTCGAAATCCGCAAGGGACAAGTCAAGCCAAGCGAAGACGTCGCGGAATACGCCCTGCGCATCGGCGACGACGGCTTGATCCTCGCCCAGCGCCTGGGCCACTGGATCTCCCGCGCCCCGGAGCTCGAGGAAGACGTCGCCCTCGGCAACATCGCGCTCGACCAGCTCGGCCACGCCCGTTCCTTCCTCACCTACGCCGGCGCGGCGTGGGACAAGTCCGAGGACGATCTGGCGTACTTCCGCCGGGAGCACGAGTTCCGTTCCGCACACTTGTTCGAGCAGCCCAACGGGGACTTCGCCGTCACCATCGCCCGGCAGTTCATCGTGAGCTACTACCAGTTCGAGCTCTACAAGCGGCTGACCGGATCCGCGGATGCCACCATCGCAGCCATCGCGGCGAAGGCCCTCAAAGAGGTCGACTACCACCGCGACCACAGCGCACAGTGGGTCCTCAGGCTTGCCGGCGGCACGGAAGAGTCCCGCCGTCGTATTGTCCAGGCTTTCAAGCTCGTCTGGCCGTACGTCGAAGAACTCTTCGAAGACGACGAGCTCACGGCCCGCCTCGCCGAAAGCGGAGCAGGCGTACAACCCTCCAGCCTCCGCGCGGACTTCGACCAGCTCACGGGCGAAATCCTGAGTGAAGCCGGCCTCGATGAGGATCTGAACCTCGAACGCATCCCGCAATCCTTGGGTGGCGGCCGCCAGGGCAAGCATTCCGAGCACTTGGGTTACCTGCTCGCCGAGATGCAGGTGCTGGCCCGCGAACATCCCGGCGCAAGCTGGTGACCGTGGACATGTTCCTTCAAGAAACACCAACACAGACCAAGCAAACCGCCGAGCAGAAGGCCTGGGGGATTGCGGCCACGGTCTGCGATCCGGAGATTCCCGTCCTTACCATTGAGGATCTGGGGATCCTCAGGAACGTCCTACTGTTCGACGACGGCGGGCTGGTCCCCGCGGTCCAGGTCACCATTACGCCGACCTACTCGGGCTGCCCCGCGATGGACGCCATCCGTGACGACCTCAAGACCGCGTTCCACAAAGAGGGATACCCGAGCGTCTACGTCGAGCTTGTCCTGGCTCCGGCCTGGACCACGGACTGGATGACCGAGCACGGCAAGGCCAAGCTGCAGGAATACGGCATCGCACCTCCAAGTGGCAGGGCAGCCGCCGGCGGCCACGCCGGCAAAGTACGGCTCAACCTCGCCGTGAAATGCCCGCAGTGTTCATCGCTGAACACCAAGGAACTCACCCGCTTTGGTTCCACGTCCTGCAAGGCGCTGTTCGTCTGCCAGGACTGCAAGGAACCGTTCGACTACTTCAAAGTCCTGTAAGGAATCCGACATGCCCGTTGTCCGCCAGACCGCAGCCGAACAAGCGCAGGCCACCGGCCGCCGTCGTACGTCTTTTCATTCCCTCAGTGTTTCGGAAGTCCGCCGCCTGACTGAAGACGCCATCGAGGTCACGTTCGATGTTCCGGCGGAACTCGCCGGCCAGTACGACTACCTTCCCGGCCAGTACGTGGCTCTGCGGACCACGCTTCCTGACGAGAGCGGTGAGCCGCACGAGGTCCGCCGCAGCTACTCCATCTGCGCAGAGCCGCGCAGCTTCGCGGACGGCAGCAGCGAGATCCGCGTGGCCATCAAGAAGGACCTGGGCGGCATCTTCTCGACGTGGGCGAACGCGGAACTCAAGGCCGGCGACACGCTGGACGTCATGAGCCCCATGGGCGCGTTCATTTCCAAGCATGGCAAGGACGGCAAGACCGTCCAGCAGAACGTCATGAACTCCATGAACAATCCGGAGAACATGGCAGGGGAGTTCGGCGACGCCGGTTCCTTCGTGGCCATCGCCGCCGGCTCGGGAATCACCCCGGTGATCGCGATCGCCCGTACGCTGCTGGCCGCGAACCCGGAGACCCGCTTCGACCTGATCTACGCCAACAAGGCAGCCATGGACGTCATGTTCCTCGAGGAGCTGGCGGACCTGAAGGACAAGTACCCCTCGTGCCTGGCGCTGCACCATGTGTTGTCGCGCGAGCAGCGCATTGCGCCGCTCATGACGGGACGTATCGACGCCGAGAAGCTGCAACAGCTGCTGGGTACCGCCATTCACGCGCAGGATGTGGACGAATGGTTCCTGTGCGGGCCGTTCGAGCTTGTCCAGCTGTGCAGGGACACCCTTGCTGCCCGCGGCGTGGAGCCTGAGCACGTCCGCTTTGAGCTCTTCACCACCGGCCGCCCGGACCGCCCCGAAGGCAACGCGGGCCGGCCCGTTGTGGAGGACGAGTCGAAGGACACGTTCAAGATCACCTTCAAGCTCGATGGTTTGACCGGCGACGTCGCCAGCCCCACCCACGCGCGGGAATCGATTCTGAATGCTGCCTTGCGGGTCCGCCCGGACGTTCCGTTCGCGTGCGCCGGTGGTGTGTGCGGCACGTGCCGCGCCAAACTGGTCTCGGGCACGGTCAGCATGGACGAGAACTACGCCTTGGAGCAGGATGAGTTGGACAAGGGATACGTGCTGACGTGCCAGTCCCACCCCACAAGTGAATCCGTCACGGTCGATTTCGACGTCTAAGGAATATACGAATGATCGAGCTCTCCATCTCCAACGGCATCGCCGAAATTGTCCTCAATGCCCCGGAAAAGCTGAACTCGCTCGACGAGGCGGCGCTTGCGGAACTGGATAGAGCGTACGACGACGCCGCTGCCGCCGCCTCCCGCGGAATGGTGCGGGCGCTGCTCATCCGCGGAGAGGGCCGCGCCTTTTGCGCGGGACGCGACATTGCCGGTGTGACCCCGGAGAGCGACGATGCGAAGGCGTACTTGAACGGGCTCGTGGAGCCGCTGCTCAAGAAGATGGCAGCCTTCCCGGCCCCGACTTTCGCGGCAGCGCACGGCGCGTGCCTCGGCGTCGGGCTCGGCCTGTTGCTCGCCACGGACGTGGTGTACGTGGCGGAGAATGCCAAGTTCGGTTCGCCCTTCGCCAAGCTGGGCGCCACCTTGGACTCGGGCGGGCACTGGTACTTCACGGAGCGCCTCGGCATGCACCGGACCCTGGACCTCATCTACACCGCGGACCTGATCAGCGGAGCCGAGGCCGTGGCGCAGGGCATGTTCAGCCGGGTCATGCCTGACGACGCCTTGCTCGAGGCCACGCGGATCATCGTTGAGCGGGTCGCGGCGGGTGCCACCGGTGCGTTCACGGCCAGCAAGGAACTCGTGGCCCATATCCGCGATCAGCGCCTTGGCTTGTGGGCCGCGATGTCCGAAGAGAACGACGAGCAGGCCCGGCTGTGCAAGACCGAGGACTACGCCGAGGGTTTCCGGGCGTTCCAAGAGAAGCGGGCACCGGTCTTCAAGGGGTAGCTGGCTCCGGCTGCAAGCCCGCATTCCAGCCGCGGATAATCCGGGCGTTTGATCTTGTCAGTGCACTTCGTCGTACCTAGACTCTCTAGGTATGGGACGAAGTTCAGTGAACGGACAGCTTGACCTTCTGCTGCTTGGCTCGCTCGGTGCGGGCGAGGCACATGGCTACGCACTCATCGCGCGCGTTCACGAGCGCAGCGGAGCGCGGCTCGAGCTTCAGGAGGGCTCGGTCTACCCCGCGTTGCACAAGCTCGAGGCGGCGGGATGCGTCTCGAGCCGCTGGGCGGACGACGCCGGTGGCCGCCGGCGCGTCTATGCGCTCACCGGGGCCGGGCACGCCGAGCTTGCCCGCATGGTGGAGGAATGGAAAGGCTTCTCGGCGGCGGTTCAGGGCGTTCTTGGGGCGGCGTCGTGAACGCGGGGAGTGGCGCCGGGGCCGAAGAGATGCCCATCGACGCATACCTCGACGAGCTGTTCGTGGCCGCGCGTGACGGCGATCCCGCTGCGGCACGCAGGCTCCTCGCGGAGACCGAGGCGCATCTGCGCGAATGCGCCGCCCGGCTCCGCGGTCAGGGCCTGGACCCGGAGGACGCCGAGCGCGAGGCTGTCCGCCGCTTCGGGCCGGTGGGCACCGTGACGCCGGTCCTGCGTCCGGCCCTTCGCGACGTCGCCCGCCTGCCATTGCGCGTGTTCGTGCGCCCCTTGGTAGGCCTCGCGGCTGTTGGCGCGATCGCCGTCGGCGTGAGCGGGGCCATATCGGAGCTGTTCGGCCGGATCTGGGGCGCGGGCTTCGTGGCCGGTGATCTCCCCGGCGTCGCGTATACGGCCGCCAGGTGCGCGGTCCTGCAGGCCCCCTACGCTGGCCTCGATTGTTCCCGGGCCGCCGCCGAGCACCACTGGGGCGAGGTGGTCGAATACCGTGTGGCCCTCGGGGTGCTGGGCCTTGTTCTCCTGCTCGTATGGCGCCTCCTGCCCCGAGAAGCCGCGCTCCCGGCAGGCCTCGCGCCGTCGCTCGCGGCAGCGGCTTTCCTGCTCGCCGCAGCGGCGACCGGCGTCCAGGCCCTCAACGCTGCCGTCCAAGGCTGGCAAGGCACGGGGGCGTGGCTGAGCGCCCTCGTCGTCGCCTTGCCGCTAGCCGTCGTGTTCGCGGTAGCCGCGCTGCGCAGGATGCGAATGAAGCCCGTGGGTTCATAGGCCGCTCGGCGGCAGTGGGCCCCATCATTCTTGCTTTTAATGATTCAAACGGTCTGGAGTTCCGTGAGATGGGCGTATTTCAGCGCCTTGGCTTGGTGGCGTAGTCGCGACGGATGGTGTCTCGGCCGACGCCGTTACCGTGGTCGGCGTCTTGCTGGTGACCCTTGTCATGCTCGCCGCCGCCACGGCGGTCACCGTCGTCCAAAGGATGGCGGCCGTCCGCGAACAGGCGATGGCAGACGTCGACGGCGGGACGCCCGCTTAAGCGGTGGGATCATCCTGTCGTGTTCAGGCACGTTTCCTGTCGGGCAGGCTTATGTCCGGGTGGGTCGGAAGTGGTGGTTGCGTCGGGGTGTTTGGCGGGGGTCGAGGTGGGGTGGTGGGTTGAACCATGCCGTGCCGGTGTCCAGGGTGATGGTCCAGTGTTCTTTGTGGATGACGTGGTGGTGGTGGCTGCATAGCAGGGTGCCGTTGTCGGTTCCCGTGGTGCCGCCGTTGGACCAGTAGGTGATGTGGTGGGCTTCGCACCAGGGGGCGGGGATGGTGCAGTCGGGGAAGGCGCAGCCTTGGTCGCGGGCGATGATGGCTTTGCGGATGTGGGGCGGGAAGATGCGGGTGGTGCGGCCGATGTCCAGGACGCGGCTATCGCTGCCGAGCAGGACGGGGATGATGTCCGCGTCGCAGGCGATCTTGCGGATGACCGCGGGGTGGACCGGGCCCTGGAACGTGGACGCACCGCTGCTCGGGCGGGGGCTTGGAGCGGCGGGGGATTCGTGTTCGAGGCGTTCGAGCAGGTCGCGGTAGTCGATGGTCACCATCACCTGCGGCCGGAGACCACCGTTGGCAGGCAGCTCGCCGGTGGTCAGGGCCACCCCGCAGGCGCCGACGAGCCCGTCGAGCAGCTTCTGCGGACGCGAGCGTCGATCCAGCGTCGGGCGGGCGACGCCGTCGTGCCCGGAAAGCCCTGCGGGGCCGCCGGTGGTGCCGGTTGGATCCGGATCCGGTGAGTCGTCGGGGTCGTGCTGCAGGCGGGGGTTGGCGGCGGTGTTCATGGCGGTGGCGAGGGTTTCAAATTGTTCCGCGGTGGCGAAGATTTCCAGGTGGTGCAGTCCGCGGCGGGGTTTGCGGATGAACGCTCCTTGGCGGTGGCGGAGTTCTTCCTCGCCGGGTTCGGATCCGTCCTGGTCGATCGCGTCGACCCAGCGTTTGGCCATCCGGGACACGAAATCGGGGTCGCTCTCAACTGCGGTGCGGGTGAGGGAGTGTTCCATCTGGTGGGCGGTGTCCGCGTCGGCGATGTGTCGCACCTGGTCCAGGGCCATGCTGATGATCGTGGCCGATCGGGACGGCACGGCTGCCGTGGAAAGGGCTTCGGCGAGGAGTTCGTGGCGTGCGGGGACGTCCTGTCCGGCGATCCCTGTTTGCGGGAGCACGCCGGAGGCCAGGACAAGCCGGCGCCTGGCCTCGCCGATGCTGATCCGCAGCCTGGCCCGCAGGAATTCGGCCGCGTTCCGGTACCCGTCGTCGACCGCGTCGGCTGCGTCCGTAAGGCTGGCGGCAGAAGCCGGGACCGGGACGTCAGGGACCTCCCGGATTTCCGTGCCGGCCGCGGCCACCAGGACAGGCGCCGTTTCCGCGGGCTCGGTCCAGCCGGTCCGCCATCCCGGCGCCGGGGATGGCCGCCGTGCCGCTTGCGCTTCGCTGCGCGTCCGTTCCACAGCCTGGGCCGCGACGAGCTGCAGAAACTCCACCGTCCGGGAGATCTCTTCGATCTTGCCGGCGAAATCAGCGGCGTGGGGGAAACCGAACGAGCGGGCGTCGGAGACGGCGGCTGAACGCAGCGCATCCATCGCCGCCACCGCCAGATCAAGGCCACCCGCGGGGGACGGCGCGGCGGCGGCCCGGCTTTGCAGCTCGGCATGCCGGGCAGCGACGGGCTTCAGGCGGCGGGAAAGACGTCCCAGCGGCGTGACCCCGCCATCGGGCGGGGCTGCCCGACGTGCCACGAGTTGACCGATGCCTTCCATGACTAAACCCTGTCACGGGGGTCTGACAGTAATGGGCTCAAGAAGCCCCTCCCGTCGAAAATTAGTAAAAACTTTCGGGACAGCTGATGTACGCGTTATGCATCGAACTCCCTCAGCGGGGATCAGCGGTCGATCCTGGGCACCTTGACGGGCCACAGCCTCGCCGGTCTCCAAGGAGCCGCCGTCTCGAATGGTTACCCTGAAGGGGTGACTCGTACTCGTCGGCTGAGCGTCGTCCTGATCTTGAACCTGATGCTGGTGGCCGGGCTGCTTGTTGTGGGAGTCTCGGCGAATTCGTTGGGCGTGCTCGCGGAGGGCGCGGACTACCTGGCCGATGCTGCAGCGGCTGCGGCCGGAGTCGCCGTGGCCGGTATCTACGTGACGAAGGGCCTGTACTGGCTTGATCCTGTCGTCGCGGCGATCATTGCCGTGGTGGTGGGATACCATGCGGTCCACGTGCTCATCGAAATCTTCCAGGCCCTGCGCGCTCATCGGCGCAGTGTGTCGCGACCGTGAGCGTCCCCGGGTCCGGCTCTGCAAGACCGAGGACTACGTCGAAGGGTTTCCGGGCGTTCCGGGAGAAGCGGGCGCCGGTTTTCAACAGGTCGTGCCCTCAGCCTCCCCGCGGAGCCGTAGCGGAAGCCCGTTGATTCCGGGCCTTGTGCAGCCGGTACTCACGCGCGGTGATCCAGACAATGAAGATGTCGAAGGCCGTCAAAAGGACAAGACCCCAGGAGAAGGCGACGACGATCCGGTAGCCCTGGTAAACGATGAAGACCAGCAGGAAGGCGATCATCCACGGGTAGGCCCAGAGCTTGTCCTTCAGGACGGCCCAGACCAAGACGATTTTGACCAGCCCGTGGAGGAGTAGGTAGATCGCGCCGAACAGCGTCGCCGAACCTGAGAGGTTGGAGCTCAGGTGCACCAGGCTGTTCGCCAGGAAATCGTGCGGATCCTGGGCGAGTTCGTGCTGGGTGAGGAACCGGACCAGATCTCCGATTTGTTTCGGCGTGACCACCAAAAGCAGGATGCCGCCGATCAGTTCCAGGACGCCGTCCAGGCCCTTCAAGATGAGGCTCACGCGAAATGTCCGGTCGAGCAGGGTTGTTTCAGCTGGTTTCGTTTCCATCACGCTTCCCTCCGCTACCTCAAGATACATTCTTACTTATGTCCGCCTCCTCTGATCCCGCAGGAGCTTTCGCCATTGAAACACATGGCCTGAGCAAGCACTTTGGCAGGCATTCCGCCGTCGATGGCTTGACAATGCGCGTGCCTGCGGGAGCCATCGCGGGCTTTATCGGTCCCAATGGGGCAGGCAAGACCACCACCCTTCGCCTGCTCCTGGGGCTGGTGCGGCCGGATGCGGGCAGCGCTACGGTACTGGGCCACCCTCTCACTGAATTCGAGCGCTACCTGCCGCGCGTCGGGGCACTCGTGGAAGCGCCGGCGTTCTATCCGGGCCTCTCCGGCCGGACCAATCTGGAGGTGCTCGCCCGCCTCGGAGGCCACCCCGATTCCCGCGTGAACGAATTGCTGGAGGTGGTGGGACTCTCCGATCGGGCGCGTGACCGGGCGGGAACGTATTCGCTGGGCATGAAGCAGCGCCTTGGGGTGGCGATGGCCCTGCTGCCCGATCCGGAGCTGCTCATTCTCGACGAGCCAGCCAATGGCCTTGATCCGCTGGGCATCATCGAGATGCGCGAGATGCTCCGCCGTTTGGCCGGCCAGGGGAAAACCATCCTGCTCAGCAGCCATTTGCTCGGCGAGTTGGAACACCTCACGGACTGGCTGATCATGCTCAATCAGGGGAAGGCCCTGTTCTGCGGGCCGGCCCGGGAGCTGTTGGCTCAACGCGTCGAAGTAGTGGTCGAAGCCCGGGACGCTGTCCAGTTGGATCTGGTGGCCCGGATCGCGGGCGAGGCCAGCTACACGGTTACGAGGGAGGACCAGGTCTTGCGCATCGCCTGTCCTGCCGGTTTTGCCGACACGTTGAACCGGATGGCCAGGGAAGCCGGCGCGCCGGACCTGGCCATCCGAGTAAGGGAGGCCAGCCTCGAGCAGCTCTTCCTGGCACTGCTGAAAGGAGACCCGTCATGATTTCCGTGATCCGTGCGTTTCGCAGCGAACTGCTCAAGTTCCGCCGCTGGAGTGTTCTGGCGGTCGCGGGGGCGATGCTGGTGGTGAGCACCTTTATTGCTTATCTGACGTTCCACCAGATCGCATCCGGAGCCACCGGCCGTGAGATGACCAGCCTCATTGCCGCGTTTCCCACACCTCAGGGATTGGTCTCCATCATTGGCCAGGCCCGTTCCGTGATCATTGCCATCGCGCTGGTGATGGTGACCGCCAATCTCGCCGCGGAATGGTCCCAAGGGACGCTGCGCAACCTGTTGGTCTGTGAGCCGCGCCGCCTGAGGTGGCTGGCGGGCAAAATGCTCGCGCTGATGCTTTTTGTGGTGCTCTCGATGCTGCTGACCCTGCTCATCAGCGGCACATTCATCCTTGTGGTTGCTCAAGGACAGGGGATTCAGACGGATGCCTGGACGTCGCCTGACGGGCTGCAGGTCTTCCTGGCGTTCCTGGGCAATGAGGTGCTGTGCCTCATCGGGGTGGGCGCCCTGGGCATGGTCATCGCCGTGCTCACCCGTTCGGTCGCGGCCGCCGTCGGGATTGCCCTGGCCTACGTCTTGGTGGTTGAAGGCATCATCGCGGTGGTTTTGCCGCAGGTCAGCCAGTGGTTCCCGGGCCGGGTGTTCAACACCATTGTGGGGACCACCGTGCCGTTGGTGGGGCCGACGCCTCTCCAAGGTTATCCGGCGGCCCTGGGAGCAGCACTGCTTTGGATGGTCGGCTTCGTTGTGGTGACCGCCGTCGTATTCCCCCGCCAGGACATCAAGGCGTGACAGAAAGAGCACGCAATGTCCGCTCCGGCGTCGTCGGCAACGAGCGCCTGACCGCATTGACAGGGGCCGTGGTGCTGGCCCCGTCGTGGCCAAGACGGCCAGCACCGGCTGGCGATTCATCCGCTACTACACGCGGGATCCCGCCTACTGCCGCAAGGGTCCGCCCCGGCTGCTTCTGGGCGTGATGGCACCGATACTTGTCGCCTCGACGCTCGCGCTCATCGGCAGCGGCATCGCCTTGGCCGTCACCGGCCCGGCCCCGGAGTTCCTGGTCCGGGTGCACGTTGTCAGCTTCTTGTTCTGGCTCGCCACCATCGCAGTGCACGTCTTCGCGTACGTGAGGCGGGTACCGCAGCTAATCGCCGAGGACTGGCGGCGCCGCACCGACCGGCAGAAGCGCGGGAAACCGGAGCCATTGGGACGTCGGATGCGCGTTGCGGTCAACATTGCGGTCCTCGTGCTGGCCGCGTTCGCTGCGGTGCTGCTTTTGCCGACTGCCGCACCATGGGAGGGGTGGCGTGGTCAGGCCGTGACCGGCCCTGGGGTCCTCGCCGTCGCAGTGTGCATCGTGACCGCGATCGCGGTGCTGCTCATGCGCCGCTAGGGGAAACCACGACGGCGGTGCGGCTCGCCATTGCGGGCGTCCGGCTCGAGTTAGTCAGTGATGTCGGCGTGGTGGTGGCGCGGGGTTCCCTCTAGGGAGTGTTCGGCCTGGAAGATCGCATCGGTAACGAGCTGGCGGACGTGCTCGTTCGCGAGGCGGTAGTACACGCGGGTTCCGGCTTGCCTCGTGGTGACAACGCGCCCGAGGCGCAATTTGGCCAGATGCTGGGATACTGCTGCCTGGGATTTGTGGACCAGTTCCGCCAGCTGGTTGACGGGCATTTCGCCGTCGCGCAGTGCAAGAATGATGCGGACCCGGGTGGCGTCGGCGAGCATCGCAAAGACCTCTACGGCCAGCTCGACGTACTGACTGTCAGGCTCCCGGCCGCACACAGCGTTATCTGCATCCATGCTTATATTGTTTCATACGGATAAAATGAGGTATATATATTGAGCAAGGTGCCGTTCGTTAGCTGAGGCTCCTTCGCGGAAACATGCCAGCGACCCCCAACGTCGAGAGACGCCCCGGGTCAGGACAGGCCGCCCCGGCATTAAGGGGTGGTCCCGATTGGCTCCTGGATACAGTCCGGGTTCACGCCGCGAAGTGCCAAAGGTCTTACGAGGAGGGGCATGCGCAGGCATCTATACCTGCCCTCCCCGCGGCGCATCCAACAGCAGCAGGAGGTGACGGTTCCATCATGAACGATGGTCATAAACCCAGTCTCCCGTCCCGTTTTCCGGACACCGCTTCAGCCTCCTGAAACCTTGCGCTGATTCAGTCCGGCACGCCGGAGCCTGATCCACTCGGCACCTAAGGTGCCCCCTTTAGGCAACAACACTCACGCAAAAACGCCCGCCCATGCCACGTGCCCCGGCGAGGCTTATCCATGACTTTTTTGTGCCCGTTTCCGGGCAGAAGGCCGGTACATCATGACCGAAACCAAGACCCTGCTAGCGCCCTCCGCAGCCCTCGACACAGCCCACATCGGCGACATCAAAGGTGCGTTCGGCACCATCCGCGTCGATGACGAAAAGCCGCGCTCGGGCATCAAAGCACGCCTCAAGACCCTGCTGGCGATCATCGGACCCGGGCTGATCGTCATGGTCGGCGACAACGACGCCGGCGCTTTCGGCACCTACACCGAGGCCGGACAGAACTATGGCACGTCGCTCCTCTGGACTCTGCTGCTGCTGGTCCCGGTGCTGTACGTGAACCAGGAAATGGTGCTGCGCCTGGGCGTCGTCTCCGGCGTGGGACATGCCCGCCTGATCCTTGAGCGCTTCGGCAAATTCTGGGGCGCGTTCAGCGTCATCGACCTGTTCATCCTCAATGCGCTGACGATCGTCACCGAGTTCATCGGCATCAGCCTGGGCCTGGATTACCTGGGCATCCCCAAGATCCCGGGAATTCTCCTGGCCACGGCGGTGATCGTGGGCGCCGCGAGCACCGGCTCCTTCAAGCGCTTCGAGCGCGTCTGCCTGACCCTGGTAGCCGGGTCCCTGCTGCTGGTGCCGATCATCTTCATGGTCCATCCCGACGTCGGACAAGTCGCCCACGACTTTGTCGTGCCCGGGATGCCCAAAGGCGCGGACCTGTCCACGGTGACGTTGCTGATCATCGGCATCGTCGGAACCACCGTGGCGCCATGGCAGCTCTTCTTCCAGCAGTCGTACATCATTGACAAGCGCATCACTCCCCGCTTCCTGAAGTACGAGAAGGCCGATCTCTGGCTGGGAATCACCATCGTCATCGTGGGTGCAGCGGCGATCATTTCCTTTACCGCGGCGACATTTGCCGGCACCCCGCAGTTCGGCAACTTCACCGACGCAGGCGGTGTCGCCGTCGGCCTGGAACAGCACGTCGGAAAGGTTGCTGGGGTCTTGTTTGCGCTGGCACTGATCGATGCCTCGATTATCGGGGCCGCCGCCGTCGGGCTGTCCACCTCCTACGCCCTCGGTGACGTTTTGGGGCTCAAGCACTCCCTGCACCGGAAAGTGTCCGACGCCAAAGGCTTCTATGCAGTGTTCGCTGGAGTCCTGCTCCTCTCGGCCATTGTTGTCCTGATCCCGGGCAGCCCTTTGGGTTTGCTGACGGTCGGGGTCCAGGTGCTGGCCGGGGTCCTGCTTCCCTCGGCCACGGTGTTCCTGCTGCTGCTCTGCAATGACAAGCAAGTGCTGGGACCCTGGGTGAACGGTCGGTTCATGAACTTCTTCACCTCGGCTGTGATCGCGGTCCTGGTCATCCTTTCCTTGGTGCTTACCGCCGGGGTGTTGTTTCCTGACATGGGCTCGGAGGCCATCCTGGGCATCCTCATCGGGGGTGCAGGTCTCTCCGCCGTCGCGGGGGTTGTGTTCCTGGTCTACCGCGGAATCCATCCCGCAGCGCCTAGCCCCGATGCAGTCGACCGGTCACAGCGGTCGACCTCGCGCATGCCCCCGATTGCCCTGCTCACCGCACCCAAACTGTCCACCGGGTACCGGATCGGGCTGACGGTTCTGCGAACGTACCTCCTGATCGCGATGATCCTGGTCATCGTCCGGGTGGTCCAGCTAGCCTTTGGCGCCTGATGGTTTCCGCGTCATCGAGGCCATTACGCGGATGGCCGATTACAATCTGCTTACCCGCTGGTCGCGCCGCGGACCCAGCCACCACGCCAACCGCGGCGGGGACAGGAGAATTTCATGAATGATGGGCACCGCACAAGCTCTCAAGGTCCTCGCCATATGCGCCCCAAGTCCCGGCGCAAGTCCGTCATCCTGATCTCGGCGACGGCGGTCGCCGCAACTTTGGCGCTGGCGGTCGCCGTCGCGCTCACCTATGTGGGCGCGACGGCGGTGGCAGTCAACAACAACGTCCACCGCTCGGATGTCCTCAAGGATCTGAAAACACTTCCCCAAGCTGTGCCGAAGCTGAGCCAGGACACGAACATCCTGATCATGGGCCTGGACACAAGAGTTGATGAGAAGGGCAAGCCTCTTCCTCCGGAGATGTATGACGCCTTGCACGCGGGGGATGAGAATATCGGCGGCTACAACTCAAATGTCCTGATGCTCATCCATATCCCGGCGGACGGTTCCAAAGCCGTGGGGATCTCGATTCCCCGGGATGACTACGTCCAAGTGGACGGCATACCCGGTAGCGGCCCCTTCAAAGCGAAGATCAAGGAGGCGTACGGCTACGGTTTCGCGGCGGAGAAGACCTCCCTGATCAATGCGGGAAGGCCCGACGACGACACGACCTACCAGGCGGCGCGCGACGCCGGGCGCAAAGCCGAAATAGCTACCGTGACCAAGTTCCTGGGCAGCGTCCACATTGACCACTTCCTCGAAGTCACCATGGCCGCGTTCTATCAGACGGCCCAGGCCATCGCGCCCATCACGGTGTGCGTGAACCGGGCCACCCAGGACACCTTCTCGGGGGCCGACTTCAAAGCGGGCATGCAGCAGATCGACGCCAAGCAAGCAATGGCCTTCGTGCGGCAGCGCCGGGACACCACCGATCCGACGTACCTTTTCTCGGACCTGGACCGCGAACGCCGGCAGCAGGCCTTCATCGCCTCGGTCTCCCACCAGCTCAAAGACGCCGGCACCTTCACTGATATCGGGAAAATGCAGGGTGTCCTGGATGCGGTGAGCAAGAACATCGTGGTGGATTCTGAATTGAACCTGATCCAGCTCGCCCAGCAGGCCACGTCGCTGACCGGGGGCAACATCTCCTTTTCCACACTGCCGATCACAGGCTTCGGCTGGTCCCCGGATGGCGCGTCCATCAACACCGTGGACATCAACCAGGTGCAGGCAACCGTGAAGGAACTCCTCACCCCGGTCCCGCCCGCTCCCGCACCGACGACGACGGCGACCCCGACGACGGCGGCCACCTCGCCTGCGGCACCCGCACCCGAAGCGCCACGCGCCTCAGGTGCTGCAGCACCAGCCACTCCGTCGGCACCCGCAAGCAACGTCTACGAGGATTCCACCGGGGCCCTCCAGGGCGGTGCGATCGCCTGCGTGAAATAGCGGGGCGAAATGGCCCAGCGGTCTCCAGGGAGCAGGAAGGTTCCTCCGATAGGCTCGGCGAATGAGCGAAAATACACCGAAACTCGCTGGCTACCTGGACAAGCAACAGCCTGGGCTTTATCAGGCCCTGTCCGACTATGCGGGTCAGGTCACTGCGGAAGCGGACAGGACCGGGATCCCGCGTCGCACCCTAGAGTTGTTGAACTACAGGGCTTCTCAGATCAATGGCTGCGCCTTCTGCTTGGATCTGCATCACCGTAGGGCCGTCGGCTACGGAGAGACTGAGCAGCGGCTTTCCCTGGTGTCCGTGCATGGCGAGGTGGGGCTCTTCGACGAGGCCGAACAGGTGGCGCTTGAACTGGCCGAACAGATCACGCGGATGAGCACCGCCCGTCCGACCCCCGAGCTGTTTTCCCGGGCGCGGAAGGTCTACACCGAAGAGCAGATCAGCGTACTCTGCATGGCATGCATCGGCATCAACGCCTTCAACCGCCTGTCCATCCTGAGCGAGCACCCGGTGCGCAAGGCCCGTTCGTCGTCGTGAAGAGGGTCGCAGGATTCCCCTCAGCCTCGTGGAGGCTCGGTGCCTGAATTCTTCCGCCTAGTGCGCCACCACAGGTAAAGGCCCCAGCATCCGAGGCACAAGAACAGAACTGATGCGACAGGCCGCCACCAGACAAAGGGCTGCCATGAGGCGAACAGGATTGCATAGGCAAAGAACGAAGCGCTTATCCAAGGATTCGGAATCTTGTTGGCCATCGGGCCACCTTTCGGATGTGAGTTCTTGGAAGGAAGCACACTACCAGCCGGCACAACCGGCGAGGGTGAGCCCGATGCTCGACAGCGTACCGGCCAAGGCCCAGCCAACCACCGCCCCACCTGGGGCCAATACAAGGACCATGTTCAGGCCCACACCCGCAGCGCAGGTCCAGGTGAAGCTCGCAGTGCTTGCGCCGATGTTCAGGTTTGCGACCTGCTTGCCTCCGATGTAGACATGAAGGTACCTGGGACAAGTGCTCGGGCGGTTGTTGGTCCAATTGTGGGATACCCCCATACTGATGCAGAAGGAGTAGTACTTTCCTGCCGGTTCTCGCAGCTCCGGTCTGGCGGCTCCTGCTGGTGACTCTGAGATAGATGGTGATGTGACCGGGGGTTCCGCGGCGCTGGCAGGGGCTAGCCCGGCGAACACCAAACCTGCGCTGACTGCCAGGATTAGTGCAATCTTTTTGATTTTTTCAGGGCGCGGAGGGCTTGCCACGCTTCTCGGTGGGGGCGGCCACTAAAAACTTGAGAGCTACCCGCGATCTTCATTTGAGTCATCCTGTTCTTCCGATTTCCACTCACGGGTTCGTAGGAACATAGCCGCCACCAGCATCAGTAGTCCGCCGATCCAGCCGACTATCGCGAACCTTCCTCCGACTGCTGCGAATGCGAAGCACGCAGGAGCCGCCAACATCGGTAACATGAAGGTTCTGTTTGCCGCCATGAATTGACCCCTACTTTCACTCGGCGATTGACCAATGCGCGCGAACACGACCCGCCGAGGGCCATCGATGCTTTGCCTGCCGTAGGATCCAAATGTTCTGGAATAACTGCGACGCGATGAGTTGCACTGTTCCTCTTTGAATTAGGATCGGCGCCGGTCCTGTGCTGATCCTAACCAGCCGTTTCCACCTTTGGTCTGGATTCCGCAGAATTGAGTACCAAATCTGAATAATTGAGTACCAAAGCTGAGCAAATTGAGTGGTTCGCAGACTGCTCTCTGTGAGTCGGCGTGCTTCGCCTGGGAGCATGGGTAAGCAGCTGGCCGACGAGGAACAGATCGGCGTGCTGTGCATGGCGTGCATCGGCATCAACGCCTTCAATCGCCTGTCTATCCTGAGCGAGCACCCGGTGCGCAAGGCCCGTTCATCGTCGTGAAGCATGCGAAATGAAGGCGTGCGAACACGGCTGTCCGCTGTTCCCTTTCAGTTCAGAAAGGTCGCGTCGAAGGAGTCCAGGTCGACCACGACCCCGTTGAGGCTTTGGTTGAATTTCTGCTGGACGCCGATGCGCATCGTGGTTGGCGTATTCCAGCCTCCGTATTGGACCGGGGGCGGGGAGAGGTAGTTGGCCGTCCACCTGTTGTAGTTGATGTTGTGGGTGTTTGTGTCCCAGAGCGGGACGTCCGAGAACGCCGTGGTGTTGTTCATCAGCTGCGGCCACATCCCGGACCCTGAGTAGATCACGGGCCGAACACCCATGCCCTTAACCCCGTCGACCATAGCGCGCGTAATTTGAGGTCCGCCCGTTTCGGCGTCAAGAGCAAAGAACTGGAGCTGGGACGCGTAGGGTCCGGCCGCGTTGATCCCGCCTTGCCAGCAGTTGGGGTCCCGCGTGTATACAGCGATTTTCAGACCAGCGTCGAGGGCCATTTTCAGCTGGGTCTGGGTCCGGGACCAAGTGTTGCAGGTTCCCCATGCGGTGGAGTGCATGACATACAGCCGGAATCCGGCCTGATAGGCCTTCACGAACCAGTTGGGGTCCGTGATGGTGTTTGCAGTATCGAGGACTTTGACCGAGGGGTCCGCCGCATTTGCGGCGGGGGCAAAAGCAAGACTGAGGAGGATCAATAGGGCTGTTACGGCGGCGATGGCGTTTCTGGCAATGGTCCTGATGTTCACGGGGTGCTCCTAGCGCAGGCACGGATGAGTCCGACGCGATGATGTTGCGCAGGTTCCGGCCCCAGCCCCGGGTAGACGACAATGCGTCCTGCATCTGATGTGATGCGAACACCTAGGCTATGCCCGGGTTCCCACGGGCGGCAAGCATCCACGCAGATATTTCGCGCACCGCTTGCGGTCACCCTGGGCTTGTCACCGGCGTCCGAAGGCCATAACAAGGGCTACCAGTGCAGCACTCATTAGCACCGCTGCAACCCAGATCCACTGCTGTCCGTCCAAGTTCCCCCCGATCTCAGGTCTTGGCTCAGTCTCGGGCCGTCCGGCCTTCTGCGTCTCGGCTGGACACTTGTGCGCAAGACTACTCCGGGCGTCCAGCAACTGTCACCGGATTTCCGTAATCGGCTTCGGAATCCGTCGCGAAGGACGTAGGAGCATGACCCAGTGCGCAAGGCCCGCTGCTGACGACTTCCTGACCGGACACGCCGAAATCTTGCATCAGGGATTAGCGTTTTTGAAAATCCATTCGTAGGATTTGCCCTATGTCTATGGGGAAACTAGTTCGAAAAGCAGTTATTCCGGCAGCCGGCTTGGGCACGCGCTTCTTGCCTGCCACCAAGGCGATGCCGAAGGAAATGTTGCCGGTGGTGGATCAACCGGCCATCCAATACGTGGTTGAGGAGGCCGTAAGGGCCGGCCTCACCGACGTGCTGATGATCACCGGCCGCAACAAGCGCGCTCTTGAAGACCACTTCGACCGTGCACCTGATCTCGAACGCACTTTGAAGCTGAAAGGCGACGAAGCTCGCCTGGACGCCGTGCAGCATGCCTCCGGGCTTGGGCCTATCCACTATGTGCGGCAGGGCGAACCGAAGGGCTTGGGCCATGCCGTGCTCTGCGCCAAACAACATGTGGGTGACGAACCTTTCGCAGTCCTGTTGGGCGACGACCTGATCGACGAGAGCGAGGAGCTCCTGTCAACCATGATCGACGTTCAAGCGAAGACCGGCGGCTCGGTGATTGCCCTCATCGAAGTGGAGCCGTCGCAGATCAGCGCGTACGGCTGCGCCGACATTACATCCATCGCGGGGGAGGAATACGTCCGGGTCAACAGCCTTGTGGAGAAGCCTTCTGTTGAGGAGGCGCCGTCAAACTTGGCTGTCATTGGGCGCTACGTCCTGCACCCGGCCGTGTTCGATGTCCTCGAAGAGACGGGGCCTGGGCGCGGCGGCGAGATCCAGCTGACCGACGCCCTCCAGACCCTCGCAAAAGGCGAAGGCGAAGGTTCGGGTGTTTACGGGGTCGTCTTCCGCGGACGTCGCTACGACACCGGAGACAAGCTCAGCTACTTGAAGGCCGTCATCACGCTGGCGTCGGAGCGGGCCGAGTTCGGCGAAGACCTCAAAACCTGGATGAAGGAATTCCTCGGCTAGGAGTGCTGCATGCTTAGCCGGGCATAGCGCAGAATCCTGAGGATGGCCGGAGCCAGCTCGTCTTCCATCCGTAAATATGCCTCTGCACCCTGTTTGTAGGGGTCGGCGACGTCGTTGTCCGAGGAATTTGCCGCCAGGACGAGGTGACGCACGGAGGATGCCCGTGCCGGCAGTTCTCGCCAGAGTTGGGTGTAGTCAGAGCCCGACGGCGATGCGTCGCCTCGTTCTTCAAGGGCCGTCACCATCCGCGCGAACTCGCGGATGGTGAACGTCCGTTTGAGCAGGGAGGCGTCCAGCTGCAGAACTTCCCCGCGGTGGTGGGCCGCCATGGTGAGTACCAGGTCCGATTCCCTCAGGATTTTTGAGGTGAGCTGGCGCGCGGCAAAGTCGTCGGGTGTTCCGCCGTAGGTGCGGATGATGTCCGCTGACAGCGGCTGGATGGGGCTACCCACCATGGCGCGGGTGCCGGCACTGCGGACTGCGAAGCCGCCGGGGAGGACCTGGTCCAGGCCTGCCTGAAGCAATCGTTCGGCTACGGGAGAGCGGCAGATGTTGCCGGTGCAAACGGTCAGTAACCGAATGGGTTGGGGCGATTCCAAAGGTATTGCTCTTTCACTAGCAGGCAGGCGCGCGTGACACCTGTGTTTTACAAGTTAACACGAGAGTCATAATCATGTGTGCCGCATGAGTGCAAAAGCAGCCACACCGAAGGAAACCGCGGTCAGCAGGATCAGAAAAATGATCGGCCAGGCCTGACTCGGAATCGCTGGAATTCGTGGAATCACTGGCAACTCCACCCTGAAGCTCAGCCGCTTGCGGCGTCGCCAATGTCTCCCCATGTTCATAAATTACCGTATGCGCAAACAAGGAGGGGTTGTTTCCGGATCACCGGAAACAACCCCTCCTATTGATTAGCGTTTAGGCTGTTGCTGCGGTTTCGTTCTTTGCGCGGCGGCGGGCCACCACGACGGAGACGGTGCCGGCTGCGAGCGCGCCAGCGCCAACCAAGCCCCACAGAACCAGGCTGGAGTCGACGCCGGTGTTAGCCAGGCCGGTACCACCGGTGTTGGACAGGCCCGCGCCCGAAGCCGCGGCAGCCTTGACTGTCACCACTGCAGTGACCTTGTGCCCGGAGGTAACGCCGGTCGCTGTAAGGGTGAAGGTTCCGGTTGCGTTGAGAGTCAGCGGCAGCGAGAACCTGCCGCTGCTGTTGGCTTTCGTTGCGAATGTCTGCACTGCCAAGGTGATCTTGGCAGGTACTGCTGCGCCGACTCGGCCGGAGACGCCTCCACCGCTTGCCTGAGGTCCGCCCGTCTGCTCAACTTGGACGTTGATGCCTTCATTCGGCTGGAATCCGCCGCCGGAAAAGTTGAACTGTTGGCCGTTTTCAACGTTGCCATTGTCAACCTGTCCCTGCTCGCCCGAGCCCGGTGCCGGGTAATCCACGGCCATGGCTGGTGCCGAAGCGCCAAGAGCGATGGTGCTGGCAAGCGCGAGCACTGCAAGTGATTTCTTCAATTTGTCCCCCTGAGACCTTGATTCGTGCTTGAGAGTTGATACGCAATTCATTGTGATGACGTGATTCCATTCACCACGAGCACGTGAACTGAAATCTGTGACCCACCCCAGACAGAAAGCTACCATCATAAGGCTGCTTACCGCAAAGTAAATCCAAAGCTGTTACAAAGGGTTAACCTGCTGTCTATCCGGCAGCGCCGCAGTTTTCTGACTCCGTGGGAAGAACCACTTTGTCTACGGATTGAATGGTTGGCGTCGCCACTAGTTCCGGCTGGCTGTGCTGCACGATCTTTCCGAATGTGAATTCCACCGTGCTGCTCTGGCCTGGTGCCAGACGCACGGTGAAGCTGCCAACAGGCCTATCGTCGTGCTGCTGCGCGCCGAAGGGGACGATCTTCCCGTCCAAGGTGGCGGTTTCAATACGCGACTGGGAAGGTCCGTAGGCGATCACGTTGCTTTGGGCAGTGCCGGCCGGCACCCCAAAACCTCCGCCGCCGGTGACGTAGGCGGGCAACGAGATGGCTGCATCGGCCGGAGCGGTGTTCGTGCTGGTGATTCGAACCTTGACGGTTCCGTACCCGTCGGCAGCCGTGCACTGCTTGATGAGCTGTACGGTGCGTGTCACGTAGTAGTCCATTTTAGCGCCGGTGCCGTCGTTGAAGTAAGCGCCGAACTGCGCTGCGGGCACGCTCGGGCCCGAAATGGAACCACTCAGCGGGTATTTGCCAAGGACGGACTGCTCGCCAGTGTCCGCCGACCACAGGAGAACTCTGTGCTCGTCCACGCCTTTCGCAACGCCTGCCAGGAGGCTTTTCGCATCGCCCTTGCCGGAGGAAAGGGCGCCGAAGATTTCTTTAGCCACCATTCCAAAGTAGACGTCTTGCGCTGATGGCTGCTGGATTTGGGCGTAGACATCTGAGAGTAGAGTTTTCACCACGTTCTTGCCCGTGAGCTGGTTCGGCAGTTTGCCTGCGGTCAGCGCCAGCACCTGCGGGTCTTGCAGGCTGACCGGTCCTGTTGCGTCCAGGATGTAACCAAGTGCCACGGGGTCGATCGAGATGGCCCCATCTAGCCGTTCGCCTTTTTTCCGCTCCCACATCTTCAACGCGGTGGTGGCGGCGGTGGGGAAGTCCGGAGTGAAGTTGACATCCTGCATGAACATCCCAAGACGTGAACTGTAAATGCGTTGTTGCTCGTCGTCTACGGAAACCGGCGGGTCGAACAAGCCGAGTTCGTTGGCACTTGACTCAGCGGAAAGACTGAGTTTGCCCCTGTCCGCGGTAAGGACCACTAGGGCGCCAGGTATGCCTCCGCTAGCGCGGGCCTCAGCATTGTTCTGGACAAGGAGCAAATAATGCCGTGGCTTGTCGGAACCCAACATGGCTGGGGCCAGTCCCGCGGCATCGGAGGCGGTGTTCAGCTCATCTACGACAGAGCCGAGTTGTTGTTTGGCCTGCGTCAGCGGTCCGGCAACCTGAGGGAGCAGACCGCTAGCGTCGATCCCGTTCAGACGTTCGGCCGAAGCGCGCACAGCGTGCGCAGCGGACGCTATCGCGGGGGCCGACTTGCGGATCGGCTCCAGATCCGTGCCGCTACTGCTTGGCACTAGCTTGTCCCAGTTGAGGGAGCCATAGACCTTCACCAAAGGGGCGACTCCAAGTGTGGCTAGGTCGTCTGCCGAGCGAGCAATTTCGGCGGTCGCGGAGAAGTTCGCCCCCAGCCAGGGAGCCGCTGCGGCCACCGACCACAGAGGATCGGAGGCTGCCTCCCGCGCAGTGGCGGTATGGCGTCGGAGTTCGTCGACAACCGAGGTAGCATCCCCCGGACGGTTTTGGAGGATGCTTTCCTTGAGCTTAGGCACCAGCTGGGTTGAAGCCTCAAGCTCTGTCTTGATAGTGGAGGCTTTTGCATCGAGCCACAGCATCGCAACTCCGGCGATCACAGCGAGGGCGGCAATACATATTCCGGCAGTCAGCAGGCGACGGCGTCGATTGCCTAGGTGGTTTTCCCGGCCGGTTAGGCGCGACTCTGATTCTTGCGGGATGATCTTGGATTGTTGGGTGTGTTTCACGCTTAGGGCCTTCCGAGTCCGCGGTACTGCCAACCGGCGGCACGCCATTTGGCAGCGTCAAGGACGTTTCGTCCGTCCAAGATCCGGAGCCCGGAAACACCGCTGCTTACTTCAAAGGGGTCGAGCTCTTTGTATTGCTGCCATTCGGTGAGCAGGAGTAGTGTGTCCGCTCCGGCCATTGCCGTATCCAGGTCCGCCTCATACCGCAGTTCAGGGAATCGCCTGGCCGCGTTTTCCAAGGCCTTCGGGTCGGTGACTGTCACAACGGCCCCCTGAAGTTGAAGCTGGACGGCGATGCTGAGCGCAGGCGAGTCTCGAACGTCGTCGCTTTCGGGTTTGAATGCGGCACCGAGCACCGTGATGCGGTGTCCCAGCAAGCTTCCCCCGCAAAGTTCGCGGCAGAGCTCCACAACCCGGGTGCGGCGCCGCATATTGATCGAGTCCACTTCCCGCAGGAAAGTCAAGGCTTGATCCGCTCCGAGTTCCCCCGCCCTGGCCATAAATGCCCGGATGTCCTTGGGGAGGCATCCACCGCCAAAACCGATTCCGGCATCGAGGAATTTGCGTCCGATTCTGTCGTCCATTCCGATGGCATCGGCCAGTCGGGTGACGTCTGCACCTGCCGCCTCGCACACCTCGGCCATGGCATTGATGAAGGAGATCTTGGTAGCCAGGAACGAGTTGGCTGCGGCTTTGACCAGTTCGGCAGTCGGATGATCGGTGACCAAACGGGGGGTGCCCGCGGAGAGGGGGGCAGCGTAGACCTCGTCCAAAACCGACACCGCGGTGTGATCCTCCGAACCGTCCGCGACGCCATAGACCAAACGGTCTGGGGAAAGGGTGTCTGTGACGGCGTGGCCTTCGCGCAGGAACTCAGGATTCCATACGAGGTGGGCTTCGGGTTCATGTTGGGCGAGGATTCTGAGCAGACGGGTGGCAGTTCCGACCGGGACGGTGGACTTTCCGACCACTACATCGCCTGGGGCAATGTAGGGAAGGAGCGCATTCATAGCGGCATCCACATGGCTGAGGTCCGCACCATTTTCGCCAACCTTCTGGGGCGTCCCCACGCAAATGAAGTGGACGCTGCTTCCCGCAGACTCGGCCATGTCAAGAGTGAATGACAGTCGGCCTGTTTCTTGGACGTCTTGGAGGAGTTCGTCCAAACCGGGCTCAAAGAACGGGGCACGGGCTGCGGAAAGTGCGATGACCTTCTGCTCGTTCACGTCGATCCCAACCACCTCATGGCCAAGCTTGGCCATGCAGGCAGCATGTACAGCCCCGAGGTAGCCGCAGCCGATTACTGAAATGCGCATTGTGGTGCCTTCCCCCAGAGGGTCGTTCCTGCATCACAGGTGATTAGTAAGCTCCATGGCCGTCGAGGACGGCCCTGGCGGTGCGAAGCAGAATGATGAGATCCCCTGCCAATGACCAATTTTCCACGTAGTAGAGGTCCAAACGGACGGAGTCTTGCCAAGAGAGATTGGATCGTCCGCTGACCTGCCACAGACCGGTCACACCTGGCTTCACCAAAAGCCGCCGCCGTACATCCCGTTCGTAGGCCTCAACCTCCCGGGGCAGGGGAGGCCTCGGGCCTACCAGGCTCATGGAACCAAACAGAACATTGAACAGCTGTGGAAGCTCGTCCAGGCTATACCTGCGAAGGAAACCCCCTGTGCGAGTTACGCGTGGATCGTTCCTGATTTTGAAGAGAACTCCGTTCCCTTCATTCCGGTGAGCAAGCTCAGCGAGCCTTGCCTCTGCGTCAGCCACCATGGTGCGGAATTTGAGCATCTTGAAGGGTGCGCCCTCGAACCCGACGCGTTCTTGCCGGAAGAGGATCGGACCAGGACTGTCGAGCTTCACCATTAGCGCCAGCATTGTCAACAGTGGTGAAGACAGAACAATCAGGCCAGCCGAGACTGCCACATCGAACAACCGTTTCGCGACGCGTTGACCGGCCTCAAGACTAGGCGTGGTGACGTGGATCAGCGGAAGTCCGGCCACCTGTTGTGTGTGGATGCGTGGTCCGGCAACGTCGGTGAGGGCGGGTGCCAGAATGAGCGCGATGTTGCGGTCGGCCAATTCCCAACCAAGCTGGCGTAGTGTTCTCGGATTGAGTTGCATCCCAACTGTGACGGCGACGGCATCAGCCGCGCACCGTTCGATCGCGTTAAGGATCGCGTGGGTCGTGGGCTCATGCCCAAGTACCGGAAGCCCGATGTTGGCAAGCTCTTGAGAGAGGGAGGAGTCGCCTGTGGTGTAAGCGCCGATGGGAGTGTAACCGGCGTGCTTCTCGCGGACCAGGGTCTCAGCGAGGTGGACGACTGCCCCAGGACTGCCCAGTAGCAGAAGTCGCGACATGCGCCGGCCTTTCTGCCTGTGGATGCTGAGGTGCTGCCGAAGTAGCCAACGCGCTAGAAGGAGACCTCCAAGGCCTGCAGGCAGGGCAATCCCGACGTATCCGCGGGCGGTGTCTACCCGGAAGACGTAGGAGAAGATGGCAACGAGACCAAATAGCCAAAGGGAAGCAGCTGCTACCCGCTTGTACTCGTCAGGTCCGGAGCCCAGGATGCGGCTCTGTCTGGTGTTCCAAGCCCCAAGCATGAGCCACCACGTAACGGCCAGGATTATCGACAATGAAACATAATCTTGTCCAGAAATTGAAACGCCCGAGTCCAGTCCGAACCGGATGCTGTAGGCCCCAGCAACAGCCCAGACGATCACCAAGGCGTCAACTATTCGGAGGGTACGCGAAGTCCGCGCCCTCCAGTTTGCCTCTTGACTCAAAGAGTCCCCCATTTCAACTTGAGCGCCGCTTGGACTTCTCAGTTACGGATTTCAGCCAGATTTGACCTGTACCAGTCCACCGTGGCCTTGATTCCATCTTCTAGACCAATGGAAGCAGACCATCCAGCTTTGGAGAGCTTGGAAACGTCCAGTAGTTTTCGTGGCGTGCCGTCAGGCTTTGAAGTGTCCCATTCGATGGCGCCGGAGAAACCGACGGACTTTGCCACAATCTCGGCCAGTTCCTTGATAGTCACGTCGGTCCCGGTTCCGACATTCACCTGTTCAGGGGCGTCGTAATTCTCCAGTAGATGAAGGCAAGCGGCGGCCATGTCGTCAACGTGTAGGAATTCACGCCTTGGCGACCCGGTGCCCCAGTTTGTGACCACGGGGGTATTGAACCTGGCCGCCTCGTCGTAGCGACGAATCAGCGCAGGCAGAACGTGTGAACCTTCAGGCGAGAAATTGTCGCCAGGCCCATAGAGGTTGGTGGGCATAGCTGATATCCATGGGAGTCCATACTGCCGGCGAACCGCCTGCACCTGCATGATGCCTGCGATTTTCGCGATCGCGTAGGCGTCATTGGTCGGTTCAAGGTGGCCCGTGAGTAGGGAATCTTCGCGAATTGGTTGTTCTGCGAATTTCGGATAGATACAGGATGACCCAAGGAAGAGGAGCCGTTCGACGTTGTGCTCGCGGGCCGCGTCCAGAACATTCACCTGGATCCGCAAATTGTCGCTGAGGAAGTCCACCGGATAGGTGTTGTTGGCGAGAATACCGCCCACTTTCGCTGCAGCCAAGATAACGTAGCGGGGCTCGTTCCTCGCAAAGAATTCGAAGACTGCGTCCCGGTCCTTGAGGTCCAGCTCAGCTGACGACTTGCCCACTAGCTGGTTGAAACCTTCGGTTTCCAGCTTGCGCCAAATAGCAGATCCCACCAAGCCGCGATGCCCAGCTACATAGAAGGTCGAGTCACGGTCGAGGTTGCCCGGCGTGAATGAGATGGGCTCGGACATCAGTTCTTCCAACTGTCGAGGTCGACTCCGTCGATCCAATCGTTGCCCGCGTGTTTCAAAGCCTCGATATCGGCGTCCACCATGATTCGAGCCAGTTCTGGGGTGTGGACCTTTGCCTTCCAACCAAGTTTCTCCTGTGCCTTCGAAGCATCACCCACCAGTGCGTCGACTTCGGTTGGGCGCAGATAGCGCTCGTCAAATCGCACGTGGTCTTCCCAATTCAGGCCAACGTGTTCAAATGAGATTTGGAGGAAGTCACGGACGGTGTAGTTACCTCCCGTTGCCAGAACAAAGTCGTCGGGTTCGTCAACTTGGAGCATGCGCCACATTCCCTCCACATACTCGGCTGCGTATCCCCAGTCGCGTACGGCGTCAAGGTTGCCCATGAAGAGGGTATCCTGTTTGCCAGCCTTGATGGCTGCCACAGCCCTGGTGATCTTCCGGGTTACGAAGGTTTCTCCGCGGCGGGGCGATTCGTGGTTGAAAAGAATGCCGTTGACGGCAAACATCCCATAGGCCTCACGGTAGTTCTTTGTCACCCAGTAGCTGTACACTTTTGCCGCGCCGTAAGGGGAACGAGGATAAAACGGAGTCTCTTCGTTCTGCGGAGGGGGCGTGGCGCCGAACATTTCCGAGGAAGACGCCTGGTAGAACTTCGTTTCGATACCAGACATTCGGACCGCCTCGAGCAGGCGAATGGTGCCGATACCGGTCGTGTCTCCAGTGTGTTCAGGCTCGTCGAAGGAGACCCGGACGTGCGACTGCGCAGCGAGGTTATAGACCTCGTCGGGTCGGATTTGGGCAAGCAGGGTCACAAGGCGTGCGCCATCGCTGAGGTCACCATAGTGGAGAAAGAGTTTCGCTTTGGCGTCGTGCGGGTCCACATACAAGTGGTCTATCCGTGCCGTATTGAAGGTTGATGCTCGCCGGATAAGGCCATGTACTTCGTAGCCCTTAGCCAACAAGAGTTCGGCAAGATAAGACCCATCCTGACCTGTTATCCCAGTGATAAGCGCGCGCTTGGTCATAATGCCCCCATGATGTGAAGTTAAGAGTCGTCTGTTGCTGGCTGCCACCGGTGCAGACCGGATTGCGTTGCCAAGCTAGGTTCGACAACATGGTAGCGCTGATATCTATTCGGGGCGGCATTGTTTCACCGTGGGCGTCGTGTCGTCCAGGGGTCTTAGCAGAGGCCTATACTCGGTGGTGCGATTGAGTTGCGGTAGGCCAGTTGTGCTCTGTCAACACGGCATACCTTCGCTGGAGCCGGCCTGAAAGCCGGGGTCCGGTCTTCTTCTCTTTGAATCCACAATCGCGCTTTTGACGGATGGCTCCAAGAGTCAACGAATGGGGATAGTCATGAGTAGGTACAAGCAAGAACACGAAGAGGAACTGAACGGTGAGCGCCGAACTGTCGGCTCCTTGAGCTTCATGGTCATGGGTCCAGCTGAGGCGGCTTTGTTTGTTTCGAAACTTGCGAAATCCGTTCATGGGTTAGGACGCGGATTTCATATCCACTTGGCGAACGCATACACCGTTTCATTAGCGGAAAACGATGCCTACTTCCAGTCCGTTTTGAGTGGAGATGCGATAAATTTTGCTGATGGCAAGCCAATTTCCGTGGTATCCAACGCGTTGGGTCATGACCCTGCCCTTCAACAGGTTCGCGGACCGGATCTATTTGAAAATGTAATGGGCGAGGGGCTGGTATACGGTGTCAAGCATTTTCTACTCGGGTCCACTCCGGCGGTCTTGGAAGCATTGGAAGCTGCCCTAATCGTGCGTTACGGTGGACTCAGCATTGTAGGGAAAGAAAGCCCGCCTTTTCGTGCTTTGTCGCAGGCGGAATATGCGGAGCAGGATCGTCGCGTTCTTGAGTCCGGAGCAGAGATCGTTTGGGTTGGTCTTGGAACTCCCAAGCAGGATTTTGAGGCTAAACGATTAGCTGAGCGAATGCCGGTGGTCGCCGTGGCGATCGGGGCGGCGTTTGATTTCTCGGCGGGAACGCTCGTGGCTGCACCGCAGTGGGTTCGAAAGATGGGGCTGGAATGGCTTCACCGACTCATCAAAGAACCGCGGCGCCTGTGGAAGCGGTATCTTTTTGGTAACGTCAATTTTATCGTTTCCGTAGTACGGAATGCAGTCGGGGGAAAGTCGTGAACAAGATGCCTCGGATCGTTCCCGGCGGGGGTGACCATCTCCTGGTCATTAGTCAGTTACCTCCCCCCGTTCATGGATCTACGGTCATGACCGAGGTTTTCCTGAGGAGCCTTGGCGAACTTGAAATCGAATGGACGCTGGTTGATCGAAGGTTCAGTGCCAGCATAAACGCGGTCGGCAAGTTCACGCCGCGGAAGATCCTTTCGGCATTCGGTTTGGCGAACCGTTTGATAGGAGCCCTGCTTTCTAAGCGCCCCCGAACTGTGGTGTTTTTTTGCACAACGCGATCAATGTCGTTTGTCGTGGACTGGTTCCTTTCTGAAATACTCCGACTCGCGGGCGTCAAGACCGTTAATTACATTCACACCCAGGGCTACAAGGGTCTTGCCGAAAGAAATGTGCTCTTTTCGTGGATGACGCGACGGCTGCTGACCACTGCGTCAAAAACAGTTTGCCTTAGCCAATCTCTATATAATGATATTTCCCCTTGGGTGGCCCAAGATTCGGTGTGGTTTATCGCCAATACGCCAAGAGACGTCCCGGGGTTTCCGATTGTTCGTTCGACAAATCCGCGACATATAACTTTTCTCTCTAACCTTATCTCGGGCAAAGGCATTGACGTTTTCCTTGATATTGCGATAGCTCTGGCATCCAAATACCTTGATGTTGTTTTTGATATCGTGGGAGCTCCATCGGATAATGGTCAAATTCCTCAGTTGGAGAAAATGGTACATGACGCGGGTTTTGCGGATAGATTCAACTTTGCCGGACCAGTTCACGGCCCTGAAAAGTGGAAGTATTTGCAGAACTCGACTCTGCTGATTTTCCCGAGTCAACTTGTCGAGGCCCAGCCGCTGACTATCATTGAGGCCTTCGCCTCCGGGACGCCCGTCGTGGCGTTTGGCATCGGGGGGATTGTTGACTTGATCATAGATGGAAAGACTGGCGCTTTGGTCAAGGTCGGGTCGAATCAGGATATGTTGCGTTCCATTGAGGGACTGTTATCGGCGCCCGAGCTACTCGAAAGTTTGGGTCAGTGTGCACTTGATGAGTTTGATCGGCATTTTTCCGCGGACACCTACACAAAGCGATGGTCTGAGGTTTTGGCATCTTAACACGCTGCAGCTTGTCTGGCGGTCCGCTACGGATCAAGCGGCTGGCCATTGATTGCTTCGATGATAATCTGACCGAAGGATGATCATGATAAATGTGGCATTTGTCCTCAACATGCCAACGCCTTACAAGACCCCAGTATTCCAGCGACTCTCAGAGCGACCGGACATAAATCTCACACTCATCTACTGCAGCCACAGCGAACCTGATCGAGAATGGGTGCAGAGTCCGTCCGGCTTGTCGGAGATCTTCATTGATGAGCGCGTGGTTAATTGGCGTGGGCGGTACATCCATTTTGCGACGGGAGTCTGGAGGGAATTACGTCTCCTCCGACCGGACGTGGTGATCACCGGTGGATACAACCCGACGCACTTATTGGCTTTCCTCTATTGCTTATTGCGTGGCGCGCGACACATTTCCAATACCGACGGCGATTATCAGTCGGAGGCTCGATTGTCTGCTGTACACCGTGCAATACGGTGGGCGGTGAGCGTTCGAACGAAAGCCTACATCGGTCCGAGTGACAGTAGTTTGCGCCTATTCAAATCTTGGGGTGTTGATGGCAATCTGCTATTTAAGGCACCGCTATCGGTCGATAATGATGCTTTTGTCGGCGCCCGCGTGGGAAACCGCGAGTTCGATTTTCTGTTCTGTGGACGGCTTGCTGAAGTGAAGGATCCCCTCTTCGCATTGGCCGTCTCTGCTGGCGTGGCAGAAAAGCTCAATCGGAGAGTGAAAATCTTGGTTCTCGGAAGTGGGCCCCTCGCAGAGGCAGTGGATGCGATGGCTGACGAAACGCCAATGATTGAGGTTACGAGACCAGGCTTTGTTCAAGTGGGCGAGGTCGCACTTTGGTTTCAACGCAGTCGTTTGTTTCTCTTCCCAACGAATTGGGACCCTTGGGGACTCGTCGTGAACGAAGCGTGTGCAGCTGGTCTTCCGGTGCTCGCATCGCCCGAAGCCGGGGCGGCTCGAGAGTTGGTAAAGCATGGCGAAAATGGTTATGTCCTCCCGAAGGATACCCACCTGTGGGTGGAGGCAGCGGCTAGAGTATTGGGCGATGTCCAGCTGTGGAGTGCGATGTCAGAATATAGCAGAGAGATTGTGCGGAACTATACGTACGAGAGCTCCGCAGCTGGATATGAAGCAGCGATACGGTCAGCCATCGGGGTATAATGGCCAGGGCCGTTACCCCGTAAGGTTTCTGGCCCTCTGCAGATGCGCGTGGCTGGCGACCGCTGCGGCGTGGTGCCGCGGGAAAGAAGTCACAGTCTCTTTAATTGGTGGCGTCGATGCAACCAAGCCCAAAGGACGCGCTGAAGTGACGAACTCCATGACATGTTCATACGGTCGGTGGTGTGAGCGCTCAGACGCGCTGCTGAGTGTCGAGGGCATACTCATCCGATCAGTCAGGACGATCAGCGCTCTCTTGTTTTTGCGGGTCGAGCCCGACGGGAGCGCTCTATGCGTATCAGGAGAATAATGGCAGCCCCGAGCGTAGTAATACTCCAAGAATACGTGCCAAGGTATAGAGTTCCGTTCTTCTATCGCCTAATTGAACTGGGCGCCCAAAATGGAGTCGAAATTCGGGTTGCCGCGGGCGGAGCCAACAAAGGGCAGGGCAAGCGGCAGGATGGGGCGCTCGCAAAATTCGTTATCCCTATTTCTCAAAAGGAAATCAGGATTGGAAATTTTAGACTGGTCTTCCGACAAGTGGCTTCGATAATTGACTCGGCTGATCTTGTCATCATGGAACAAGCACGGCGGAACATTGACGCTTACTGGCTTCTTCTTTCGCCATGGCGGCGGCGAAAGATTTGCCTCTGGGGTCACGGCCGAGATTTCGTCACAACCCCATCTTGGTTTAAGAGGCGGGCCATGGCCAGGTTAACCCGCGCCGCAGACTGGTTCTTCGCTTATACGGAAGCCTCCCGAGATTCAGTCGTATCGATCGGCTATCCGCCCGCACGGGTGACCGTAGTCCAGAACTCAATTGATACCACGGACCTCGAGGAGTATGTTGCCCGTGTCTCATCAGCTCAAATCTCGGATTTTCGCGTCGAGAATCAGCTGGGCACCTTGAATGCCATTTTTGTTGGAGGTCTCGACGAGTCCAAAAGACTGCCTTTTCTGTTTGAGGCTTGTCGAAACGCTTATCGAATGAATGACGAGTTTCGTCTCCTCGTCGTGGGCAGCGGCTCCCTAAGCGGGACCGTTGAGAGGCTGGCGGAATCGGAGCCTTGGCTTCGATATTTAGGTCCGCTATTCGGAAAGGAGAAAGCCCTAGCGATGGCGGCTGCAGACGTGATCTACATGCCGGGCCGCGTAGGGCTCGTGGCAGTCGATAGTTTTGCTGCTGGTCGCCCTATTGTCACAACGGCGTGGCCTTGGCACGGCCCAGAGTTTGAATACTTAGAAAATGGCAAGACATGCGTCGTATCCGCTGATGACGCATTATCTTCTGCCGACGCATTGTTGAGCTTGATCACTGACAGGCAACGACTGCAACTGATGCAGGCCGCCTGCAGGTCGGCCAGCGGACGATTTACTACTGAAGAGATGGCGGCACGGTTCTTCAGAGGCATCCAACAGGCGTTGGCTTCCGGGAGTGCAGAGAACGACTCTCGTTGGCCGCATCGGGGAGATATTAGTTAGCGGATGAGGATTACGTGTCTTGATAGCTAAAGGGCTTGTTGCCCTGCCGTGATGGATGATCTCTACGCATTCATCAAGAGTCACCAGCTACGAATCGGGCTTACTTCCCCCGCCCCCATGCTGCCGCCGCTCTCTTCAATCTGCCCGACTACCGTGTCACCCATACCGAGGTCCTCGCGTTCGGACAGCGGCGGGTCCGCGTCGAAGCCACTGCCGAGGTCGGCCGTCTGTCCTGTTGCGTCATCAGCACCCGCGTGCATTCATGCCGGCACCAAAGCGGCTCATCGCATTTGAGGGTGTAATCGCGGTCTGAATCCGCCGGTTTCGAGGAGTGATCGGGCGATGTAGTTGGCAAGGTTCCTGAAGCCGAGGGCGGAGCCGCGGAGGTGTTCGAGCCGGCCGTTGAGTGCTTCCGTGGGGCCGTTGCTGGTGCCGGGCCGGTCGAAGTACGCGAGCACGTCCCCTGCACGGCGTTTCAGCGTGCGGCCCAGCGTAATGACCTCGGTCAGCGCAGCGGGAACGCCGGCGCTGATCGCGCCGATCAGTGCTTGCATGAGCTGTTTGCCTCGGGTGCCGTCAGGGTCGCGGTAGGCGGCGATGACGCGCTGGTAGATGCCCCAGGTCGCTTCGACTTCGGCATGGTTGTCCGCGGCGAACAGGGCCTCCAGCCTGTCCTTCTGCTTGTCGGTGAGCAGATCGTGCCCGGTGTGCAGGGTCCGGCGGGCTGCGTAGAGCGGATCCCCGGACCGTCCGCGGTGACCAATGGTCTGCTGCTGCACGCGCTGGCGGCACCTGTCCAGGACATCGCCGGCAAGCCGGACGACGTGAAACGGATCCATGACCTCGACCGCGTCCGGGAGCTCCTCGGCGGCTGCGGTCTTGAACCCGGTGAACCCGTCCATCGCGACGACCTCGATCCCGTCCCGCCAGGCCTTGGGCCGCTCGGCGAGCCAGGCCTTGAAGACCTGTTTCGAGCGGCCCTCGACCATGTCCAGCAACCGTGCCGGCCCGGTCCTGTCACGGACCGGGGTGAGGTCGATGATCACGGTGACGTATTTGTCCCCGCGCCGGGTGTGCCGCCAGACATGCTCATCGACGCCGATCACGGCCACTCCGTTGAACCGGGCCGGGTCCTCGATCAACACCCGCTTGCCCTCGGCAAGGATCGCGCTGTTCGCCGTATGCCAGGACACGCCCAGGCCTTCCGCGACGCGGGCGACAGTGAGGTGCTGGCACACGATGCCCTCCAGCGCCCAGCGCAGTCCGCGGCGGGAGATCTTCGCCCTCGGCTGCGCGGCTTTGGAGATGTCCTGCCGCCACACCCGCCCGCACCCGGTGCATTTGTAGCGGCGGACCCGCACCAGCAGCGTCGTCGGCCGCCATCCCAGCGGTTCGTGCGCGAGCGGCCGTGTGACCGTGCCGCGGGCGATGCCCTGGCCCCCACACGAATGGCACCAGTCGTCCGGATCAACGGCACGGCATTCCAGCACCGCACGGCCGGGGGCGAGACACTGCCCGGCGGCTTCGAGCCCAAGCTCATCGAGCCGGCAGAACGTAGTCAGGTCAGGAGGCAGGAAGGTAGCGTGGGACACGGCGAGGTCTTCCGGATGGGCAGTGTAGGAACTTCCATCATCGGAAGACCTCGACCTCTATCCGGCCACCGACGCGCCCACCCCCGCTACACCCTCGAATGCGATGAGCCCGTTAAACACATCAAACGAACAGGCCTGGGATTCACCAACCCGGACAACTACAAACGCGTATCCTGTTGCGCAGTGCCGCTGAAACAGCGACATGAACATGAATCACGGCAGAACAATCACCACGAACCGTCGAGAGCCGATTTGGGACGGATTCTACTCGGATCCGGCGCTGTCCGAAGGACCGAGTTCGGCGCCAATGACCCGGTAGGCGGCAGGTAGAAGATCTTGCGGCAGCATCGGGGCGCGCGGAAGTGGGCCCGATCAAGGCTCGTAGCTCCTGATTCTTGATGAATGCGTAGAGAACATCTGTCACAGAAGAGCTACGAGCCCGTCAGCACTCGCGACACGGAACCCGATTCGCGGACACCCTGTAACCGATAGGTACCCATCTCAGCAGGGGGTCCTAAGGAGACGCGAGCCTGAAAGCGCCGCTTCTTACGCAGCAAGGCCATCGGTTTGTGTGGTGTCCTTCATGTGAAGGGCACCAAGGTGAGAATTGGTGTCCAGGAGGTCAAGGTACTCAACTTGCCCGCAGACCAGCGGAAGTCTTCGCAGCCAATAATCCGATCGAGGATGCGCGATTAGTCCCTATCCCGGAACCGTTGAGGAAAAGTCTGGGGTACTCGCTGCGCTGGATATTCGATGGCATCTTCAAAAAGAATGGTCTCCTGCGAGACTATTGTTTGTGCGTCCCCAATTCGAACGTTACTCTCAACCGTTCCCTTTTTTCGATTTCGGGATGAAGTCGCCACGTCTTCGTTATTCGACGATGCATACCCTTGGTAGGTGTAGGAGTATGCGTCCACGCCCTTCGCGGGCAATCGATTCAAAACCACCCCAAGAATGTTGGCGCCAACCAGCTCGAGGGAGGTCAGGGATTTAAGGAGTATTTGCTGTTTCATCAGCTGGGTGTTGACTACGACCAGCACTCCGCCAACGTGTTGCGACAGCACCGCAGCGTCAGTGACTGGAATTACCGGGGGGGCATCAATAATCACCGTGTCGAAGGCCGATTCGAGTCGAAGAATGAGGTCTTTCATTTCGCCAGATCCCAACAGTTCGCTGGGATTTGGTGGAATTTGCCCAGAGGTCAAGACATAGAGCTGATCTGTACCCCACTGTTGAAGCAGGCTGTTTACATCGGCTTGGCCGATCAATGCCGTCGTCAGCCCGACGCTTCGTTCCAGTCCAAGATATTCGCCAACCATGGGGCGGCGGAGATCTGCATCCACTAGGCAGACTGTTTGCCCTGCTTGGGCCAAGGCGATGGCCAAGTTCGTGGCTGTTGTGGTTTTCCCTTCACCAGGAATCGACGATGTAACAACTACGCTGCTGGCCTTTCCGGAAACGTTGGCGAATTGTAGGTTTGTCCGCAACTGGCGAAATGACTCGGAACGCGGACTTTGCGGGTCAATTTGAGTAAGGAGGGGTTTCTTTGTGACGTCGCCATCAAGGGTGACTCCACCAAGAACGGGCGCGTTCGTTAGGCCACGAAGATCGGCTTCCACTCGAATTCGGTTATCGAGCAATGAGCGCAGAACAGCCGCGCCAATTCCTAAAGCAAGCCCTATGACAAACCCGAGAATGAGGGTTAGGCGGACATTCGGGGCAGACGCCTCCGTTGGCACCTTGGCAGGAGTAATGATCGATAGATTGATCGGGGACGAAGCTCCAGTTTTAGGCTTCTCAAGAGAGTCCACAGCCTTGACGAGGCTATTGGCAATGGCTTGAGCAACAGCCGCGGCCTGTGCCGGAGATTCGTTGGTGACAGAAATGTTAATGAGTACGGTATTTAGGTCTGTTGACGCACGGACTGTTTTTGCCAAATCGTCCACCGACATAGATAGACCTAGGCTATCTATTGCAGGCTGAAGGACAATAGGTGTTGTTACTGTCTTGACATAGGATTGCACCCGCGCCTGGCTAAATGTGTTACCTTGTTGCAGGTCTTGCACGCTTCCAGAGTTCTGCAGGGCTACAAACAACTGCGTGTCCGATGTATACGTCGGCTTGATCAGTATGGTGGCGGTACCTCCCGCCAGCAGTCCGAGAAGCGTCATGGCAGCTATCAGAATCCAACTGCGGCGCAGAATGCGCAAATACTCGTGAATGTCCAAAGCGGGATCCCCCTGGTCGTTTTGATAAATCTCGGCGCAGCGGCAGGCGATCGGAATGGCTGCCTTGGTGCCATCCGGACCATTCTACAGCTGATACGAGTTGAATTAGTCCCAGAAACACGTCCGTGGTGTCAGCACGGGGTGGATCGCATTCTCCTGCCGATCTGGCGCGATTTTGCTGGATCCCTTTTGAGGCTCCGTTCATAAGCCAACCCCCGCAATCCGGCGCCCCGGGGAACGCAGAGACCCCTGCCCTCCTTCGAAGCCAGGGGCGATTCGGTGGCCGTGGCGATTGATTGCCTGCTGATTGCCGGTGGTGTCGCGCCGTAATGTGACCCAAGCGTCCGTCCGCGGATACCCTTCACGTACTGGCACCGAGCTCGTCATTTTCTTCGACAGAGGGTTTTTTGGCTCTTGCCCTCAATGCCGTTCGCAAAGCTGCGAATTGAAAGACTGCCACCGCCACCTCCGAGGAGGTGAGGCCCCAGGCTGCACCAGCGGCACCCCACTGTGATGCCCCCAAAAAGACCGCCGGAACTGCTACAAAAAGTCCGACTATGACGCTTGCCGCAACGGTCTTCGCTCGACCAAGCGCCATAAGCGAAACCAACCCTGAAATCTGGGAAAATATGATTGCAGCTAAGGTGAGGCCGAAAGCCGTTGAGATGGCAAGAGACACGTCAATTTCGCCCGCCGAAAGGAATTTTGCGCCAGCGGGCATCGCAAGAGACAAGACGATGCCTGCGATCAGCGCCCCGACAGCTGACAACTTGGTAGTCAATTTTATGTTCTGGGTGAGGACGGAATTGTCCGGGTTAGGTACCGAGCTCTGGGCCAACTGTGTCATAGGGGACGCGGCCATGACGGCGAACCTCGTGAGTTTGTCTGCCATCGCGTAGACAGAAACGCTGGCCGGGGCCCATCCTGCCAGAACCGTGAGGGGTGCGTTCATGTACATGGATGATGCTGCAGCCGTCAGCACGCCCGGAATTTGCTCCCGGAAACTCATCACCTGTCGTTTTGGTGAAATGGACAGGCGCCAGTCGTGATCTCGGTGCCGCCGAAGGATGTCACTCGCGGCAAGGGATACGGAAATGATTGAACCTGCCAGCTGCGCCGCAGCGAAATAAGTTACCTCTCCTGTCAAACCGAGAAGAAGAGTACCGGCAATGGTACCCCCGCAGCGGGGCACCGTGTCGATGAATAACAGTTTCCAGGCTCTCCCTTCACCAATAAAAAACCAGGAGCCGCCCAAGCCCGCAACCATGAGCGCAAACCCAGCAAGTATATTGGCGGCTTTGTTACCCGGCGCATATACGGCGATAAGATAGACCGCAAGAGGAAGCACGGCAAGAAGCAGCAGCACTCGCAGGACTATGGCGTCCGAATATTGCTGTCCTCGGCTTCCGAACGGCGACGACGCAACCCTCGATGGACCCATGACACCCCATCCGAAAGCAATCAGCACGACAAACATGCTGGCTATCGACTGGGCCACGGCCATGCCGCCCCACGCGACCGGGCCAGCAAAAGCAATGATAAACGGGATCGTGATAAGGCCTACAAGGCCGTTTATCACGGTTGAGCTGCCGAATCCGCCGAGTTTTCCAAGCCCCGACCTCCAAGCTTGCTTCTCCATGGTGCCCTTCCCTAATGCAGATTTCTTCTGCCAAGCAAACGTTGAGAGTCTACTGCTTTACCCATTACGGGTCTTGGACGCTACCTCTATACAAGCGGGCTCCCCCGTGACTGCAAACTGTGACACTGGAGGACCGTTCGAGTCGGTTTGCGAACTGCGCCACGTCCGACGCCGGCCATCTTTCGAATGAACGATAGGCGGACATGCCCGCTGATGTCCTCAGGATAAGTGACCGCACTCCGTTGGCGGCCGTCAGGCCCGGATCGACGCCCGGGAACCGGCCGATAAAGTTTACGGTCTTCGCCACTTCAGTCAAAAGGGGCACTGGCTTTGACCGTAGCCTTGGTGGCGAGGCTCGGCGCCGTATCGTGAGCTGCTGACAACGGTTGGGTGGTTGAGCCCAACTGGCGATACTCTAGCTTCGTCTTCGCCGACCAACCGGAGTTGCGCGAGGTCCCAGCTACCGCGAGGTCTCATTGAAAACCTGCATTATCTATGGGCACGACGGATTTGATGTTGACGTGCTTCGAAATCTCCAAGCGCTATACTCGTCTTTCAACTATCGGATTGCGATTTCGAAACAGCTCATCCCGGCCGATCTCCTCATAATTCAGCGGCCACCCTCAGCCGCTTTGAATCTGACGAGGTATGGCGTGGTTCATCTGTACGACTATGTCGCAAACGATATATCACTGCTCCTGAATTCATGCGGTGATCACCCGGGCCTGCTCATTTTTGCGTCCTCGGCCGCCCGCAGGAACGAGCTCTTAGAACGCTTTCCCGAACTTTCCGAGAAGATTCGTGTTAGTGCTCCGCCCGTATGCTCCCGACTTTGGAAGAGCAACCATTTGGGTGGAAAGCCAAAATACGATCTCGTTCACATCGGCAACTACAAACCTTACTATTCAGAATCGCGGGATGAGTATGCCTCTCGTTTTCTGAAATTAGTGCAACTTGGCCGTGTTCATGTATGGGGCGCGGGATGGGAAGACAGGCTAGACGGAGAATACTGCCACGGGCGGTTGGGGATCAGCAAGGTGTCTGAAATATACGCCAAATCCCGTGTTGCGTTGGGGATGATGTATCCCAACCAGCGAACAGTCTCCCTTTCTGGACGGTTTTGGCATGCACCACTGAACGGATGCCACATCATATCCGAGCCTTCAGTTTTTGCGGACGATCTGCCGGGTGTTCTGTCCAGCGAATACATCGACGCTCCTAATCCTCACGACTTCTCTGAGGCTTCAAGGGTGAGATTGCAAAGCCATGCGGTGAGATATTGGGACGACGCATTCCAAGCACTGAAAACAGTCATTGAAAATCACATGGGAAGCTTCCCCCCGGGGCAAGCTCGACCTACGATTAAATTCTTCGGTGCCTATATTATAACTCTGGCGAAGAAAGTCCGTTGGGCCTTCTCATAATGTGTCTGAGAATATTATTCATGACCGTTGGCCTTCGACCGGCAGGTAGGCAATGATTACAAGCTTCAAAAGTATTCCTAGGATTGCTATTTTTTGTTCCAGCTTAAAGAATCCGTTCATCGAGGCTTGGCTGAAGACTTGGGAAGCGTCGGGCGCCAAGGTTGCCGTCCTTGCAAACGTGCATCCTTCGGATTCATCGGACACTCCGGACTACCTTCATGAGCGCACGGTCTACTTTGATGCCACTGACCCTGGCTCCATGTCGCAGTGGAAGGCCGAGTTGGAATCCAAGGTGGGAGGGCAGCCTAGCGCGATATTCTACTGGTGGGGTCTGGCTTCCTTGTTTGAAAAAGCGCCCGCCAAAGCTTGGCCGAACGCCAAGGTGTCGCTCTGTGTTGACACATACCCAAACGCATCCAGACTCTTGACTGAACTGCGTGAGTTCGCGCGTTCCGCGTTTCCAATTGCAATGGTCGACTCATTTGTTGTTGCCAGCGAGGAAATGGCAGATTTGCTTAAGAGGCGCTTTCCCTGGATTCGGGGAAAGGAAATGTGCACAGTTGTGTCACCCTTCCCCCTTTCGGCACACTCTTCAGCGGTGCGGGATTCCGCCCGGGGTACTCATGCGCGGCCGCGGCTCTGTTTCACGGGGCGAAGTGACTACCTGCACAGTGGAAGTCTGAAGATGGGGAAAGACGATCTTGGGGTGTTCTTTGATAGCCTGATACAGGCTGAAATGGACGTGTTTGTGCAGGCACCAAGAGATAATGAGCATCGACGACTCTTAGCTGGCCTCGGTTATTCCTTTTACAGCGATGTGCCGAGGAGTCATATCATGAATGGTGGTTTCGCTGACATGATTTCCGGATTTGACGGTCATCTTGTCTACTATGAGGTGACAAACTCAACTATTTCCAGGCGAGTTTCGACCAGTCTCTCTACTCGATTTGCAACGGCGATCTGCTCATCGACGCCCCTCATTGTTCCGCCCGAGGCAACTTTCGCCGTAGATTTCTTGTCCAGGAATCCAATCGGGTTTGCGTCAAGGGATCCGCACGTTGTTCGGAGAACCCTCGGGGAGCGGGGGCGGCAGATGCGGGAATATTGGATGAATAACCACCAAGGATGGACTGGGGAGTCGAACGCGTCGGGTCTTCGGCAGCTTTTAGAGTAACGAGACCCAGGTCTCCTTCCTTCGGCTGGATCTCCATGGGGCTGGCAATGCTTGAGGTTCAGGATCTGCTAGAAGCGGGTTGCTACGACCGCGTTGTCACAATGCCGAAGCTCGATCCTCCCGGCCGGCGGTCGGTGTCGACATATTGCAACGGGCAGTCGAAGGATTTTCGGTTGCTATATGGAAGTGGTCTAGTATCATCCCCATGAAGGTCTTGGTAACTGGGGGCGCAGGCTACATCGGATCCCACACAATTCTCTGTCTCCTTGAAGAAGGGCACGAATTGGTTGTCGTTGACAACCTTGCGAATTCGAGTAGCGAATCCCTGTCTCGCGTGCAAGAACTTACCGGCAGGAGCGTCGACTTCCGAGAAGCCGACCTGCTCGACCTCGATGCGATTGCTCATGTTTTCAAGGACGGTGGATTCGATGCAGTCGTTCATTTCGCCGGCCTCAAAGCGGTTGGCGAGTCAGTTGAACAACCACTTCTGTATTATAAGAACAACGTCGTGGGCACCCTCAACTTGCTGGAGGGCATGCAAAAAGCTGGCGTGCGCCGGTTGGTCTTTAGCTCGTCAGCCACGGTCTATGGTGCGTCGGAGGAAGTTCCTCTCATCGAGAAGTCGCCTCTGGATGCCAATAATCCGTACGGCAGGACCAAGGAACAGATCGAGGATATCCTTTCAGACCTAAGCGCCGCGGACCCGCGATGGAGCATTGCCCTGCTTCGCTATTTCAATCCAGTTGGAGCTCATGAGTCCGGGCGCATTGGGGAAGACCCGCGGGGAACGCCGAACAATCTGTTGCCATTCGTGGCCCAGGTTGCGGTTGGTCGCCGCGATAAGGTTAGGGTGTTCGGCAATGACTACCCCACCCAGGATGGGACCGGAGTGCGGGACTACATTCATGTGATGGACCTCGCATCAGGACATCTCGCTGCATTGCATTACTTGGAAAACCGGGTTGGGGCATTCCGTTGGAATTTGGGAACTGGGCGCGGGGCTTCTGTGTTGGATGTCATCAGGGCTTTTGGCGTTGCAGCGGGGACCCCTATTCCGTACGAATTCGCCCCACGACGCCCCGGTGACGCTGCCGTGAGCTATGCAGATCCGTCTGCTGCCTTGGCTGACCTTGGATGGTCTGCTCGCAGGACTCTTCCCCAGATGTGCGAGGATCATTGGCGTTGGCAGAGTGCGAACCCCTTCGGGTACTCGGATCAGGTCTCTTCCTAAGCCGCAAGGTCGGGAACTTCAGTGGCTCATCGCATTCGAGGGTGTAGCGGGGGTGGGCGCGTCGGTGGCCGGATAGAGGTCGAGGTCTTCCGATGATGGAAGTTCCTACACTGCCCATCCGGAAGACCTCGCCGTGTCCCACGCTACCTTCCTGCCTCCTGACCTGACTACGTTCTGCCGGCTCGATGAGCTTGGGCTCGAAGCCGCCGGGCAGTGTCTCGCCCCCGGCCGTGCGGTGCTGGAATGCCGTGCCGTTGATCGGGACGACTGGTGCCATTCGTGTGGGGGCCAGGGCATCGCCCGCGGCACGGTCACACGGCCGCTCGCGCACGAACCGCTGGGATGGCGGCCGACGACGCTGCTGGTGCGGGTCCGCCGCTACAAATGCACCGAGTGCGGGCGGGTGTGGCGGCAGGACATCTCCAAAGCCGCGCAGCCGAGGGCGAAGATCTCCCGCCGCGGACTGCGCTGGGCGCTGGAGGGCATCGTGTGCCAGCACCTCACTGTCGCCCGCGTCGCGGAAGGCCTGGGCGTGTCCTGGCATACGGCGAACAGCGCGATCCTTGCCGAGGGCAAGCGGGTGTTGATCGAGGACCCGGCCCGGTTCAACGGGGTGGCCGTGATCGGCGTCGATGAGCATGTCTGGCGGCACACCCGGCGCGGGGACAAATACGTCACCGTGATCATCGACCTCACCCCGGTCCGTGACAGGACCGGGCCGGCACGGTTGCTGGACATGGTCGAGGGCCGCTCGAAACAGGTCTTCAAGGCCTGGCTCGCCGAGCGGCCCAAGGCTTGGCGGGACGGGATCGAGGTCGTCGCGATGGACGGGTTCACCGGGTTCAAGACCGCAGCCGCCGAGGAGCTCCCGGACGCGGTCGAGGTCATGGATCCGTTTCACGTCGTCCGGCTTGCCGGCGATGCCCTGGACAGGTGCCGCCAGCGCGTGCAGCAGCAGACCATTGGTCACCGCGGACGGTCCGGGGATCCGCTCTACGCAGCCCGCCGGACCCTGCACACCGGGCACGATCTGCTCACCGACAAGCAGAAGGACAGGCTGGAGGCCCTGTTCGCCGCGGACAACCATGCCGAAGTCGAAGCGACCTGGGGCATCTACCAGCGCGTCATCGCCGCCTACCGCGACCCTGACGGCACCCGAGGCAAACAGCTCATGCAAGCACTGATCGGCGCGATCAGCGCCGGCGTTCCCGCTGCGCTGACCGAGGTCATTACGCTGGGCCGCACGCTGAAACGCCGTGCAGGGGACGTGCTCGCGTACTTCGACCGGCCCGGCACCAGCAACGGCCCCACGGAAGCACTCAACGGCCGGCTCGAACACCTCCGCGGCTCCGCCCTCGGCTTCAGGAACCTTGCCAACTACATCGCCCGATCACTCCTCGAAACCGGCGGATTCAGACCGCGATTACACCCTCAAATGCGATGAGCCACTTCAGTCTCGTGGGGGACTTCCCGGTCTTTTCGCGCACTGGTAAGTAGGCGTGGCCGCCAACATAGAGAACGCGGCCAAATCCTCACCGCGTCCTAGCGCGTATCCAGATCCTCAAACACCAGGAACGTCTGCGTATCCTGCACACCTGGCATCGACTGCAACTGGTCGAAAATGACCCTGCGCAGGTGAATATTGTCGGTGGCACGTACCAGCAGGATGACGTCGAAATCGCCACCGACCAGCGCAATGTGCTGCACCTCCGGAATCAGCCGAAGCTCTTCACGGAGCTCGCGCCAGGAATGCTGTTGCACCTTGAGCGTGACGTAGGCCGATGACTTCAAGCCGGCCTTGATGGGGTCCACCAGCGCGGTGAACTTGGTGAGCACGCCTTCGCCCGTCAGCCGTGAAATTCTCGAATACGCGTGCGCCCGGCTGATGTGTACGTTCTCCGCCACCTGGGTCACCGACATCCGGCCGTCCCGCGTCAGCTCGGCAATGATGTCCCTATCCACTTGGTCAAGAGGAACCTCCGCCTGAACCGCTTCGACTTCGGCCATTGCATCTCCAATTCGTCCACAGCGTGGGCCCGTTAGCCAGCTCACATTTGCAATCCGTCTTCCAGAATAAAGGCTTCAGGCAAGCTTTTCCACGATTCCGCCCAGAGCTGGATACGAAACTTCTCCAGGGAACATACTGGTGACAAATAGTGGATACAGAAGGACGGACCAATGACGATCTCCGCGGACCATGAGGCCCAGGGTCTGGCTGACGCTCGGCCGGACGACACCGAAGCAAACGACCAAGCTTCCGAAGTGCGGCGCAAGTTCGGAATCAGCGTCGAAGACTACATGCTGCCTGCCCGCCATCAGATCCAGATGGTCGATCCCTCAGGCGTGCTCAAGCCTGAAGCTGAACAGGGTACGGAGCCCGGCCACGAATATCCCATCCCCGGCGATGCCGAACTCATGGCTGCTTACGAACAACTCGTCGTCGGGCGCCGCGTCAATGACCAGAACTCCGCCCTCGTCCGGCAGGGCCGCATGGCCGTTTACCCGTCCAGCCACGGCCAGGAGGCTTGCCAAGTAGCGGCCGCTCTGTGCCTCCGCGAAGGCGACTGGCTGTTCCCCACCTACCGAGACGCCGTTGCGGTCATGTCCCGTGGCGTCGACCCGGTCGAAACCATGACCATCTTCCGCGGCGACTGGCACGGCGGCTACGACCCCACCAAGCACAAGGTCGGTATCCAGTGCACGCCGCTGACCACCCAGCTTCTCCATGGCGTCGGAGTTGCCCATGCGGCCAAACTCCGCGGCGAAGACACCGTGGTGCTGGCAATGTGCGGCGACGGTGCCACCAGCGAAGGGGACTTCCACGAAGCCCTCAACTTCGCGGCCGTCTTCCACCTGCCAGTCATCTTCTTCGTACAGAACAACAAATACGCCATCTCGGTACCCCTGAGCCAACAATCCGTGGCGCCGTCGCTGGCGCACAAGGCCGTCGGTTACGGCATGGCCGGTGAACGCGTTGACGGTAACGACCTGGTCGCCTTGCTTGCGGTGCTGGACCGCGCCGTGAAACTCGCCCGGGAAGGCTCCGGACCGCTCCTCATCGAGGCCCACACCTACCGCATGCAGGCCCACACCAACGCCGACGACGCCACCCGATACCGCGAGGACAGCGAAGTAGCCGAATGGACCGCCAAGGACCCCATCAGCCGCATGACGTCTTATCTCACGGGCCGTGGACTCCTCGACAACGACGGTTCCACACGAATCGCCGCGAAGGCCGAGGCCGTTGCCTCGCAGCTTCGCGAAGGCCTGGGTGAGGACGTACCGGTAGATCCGCAGAATCTCTTCCGCTACGTCTTCTCCACCCCGACTCCGCAACTGAAGGAGCAGTCCGCCCTGCTCGCCGACGAACTCGCCCGTGAGGCATCCAGCCAGAAGGAGGCAGGCAAATGAGCCCCGCCGTCACCACATCCTCCGAAGCCACCGAGCACGCCGCAACCGGTGACGTCAGCTCCGCCACCGCCAGTGCGGCAGCCAGCGCCGCCGCAGTCGCCGAAGCCTCCGGTCCACAGACCATCACCATGGCCAAAGCGCTCAACACCGCGATGGCGGACGCCATGCAGGCCGACTCTTCCGTTCTGGTATTCGGTGAAGACGTTGGCCGACTGGGTGGCGTTTTCCGGATCACCGATGGCCTCATGGCCACGTTCGGAGAGCAACGATGCTTCGACACCCCGCTTGCTGAATCCGGCATCGTGGGCATGGCCGTGGGTATGGCCATGAATGGAATGCGTCCCGTCATCGAGATGCAGTTCGACGCCTTCGCCTACCCGGCCTTCGAACAGATCGTCAGCCACGTCGCCAAGATGCACAACCGGGCCAAGGGTGCAGTGAAGCTTCCGATGGTCATCCGCGTCCCGTATGCCGGCGGGATCGGCGGCGTAGAGCACCACTGCGACTCGTCCGAGTCCTACTACGCCCACACCGCAGGCCTAAAGGTTTTCACCCCGGCGACCGTAGCGGACGGCTACCGCATGCTCCGCGAGGCCATCGATTCCGACGATCCCGTCATGTTCATGGAACCAAAGAAGCTCTACTGGTCCAAAGATCAGGTCGACCTGGGCGCCCTGCGGGCCGAACACGTCACGAACGCTTCGACAGGATCCAGCAGCGAGGGGCGCGCCGCCGTCGCGCGCCCCGGCACTGACGCAACGCTCATCGCGTACGGCCCCTCGGTCCCGACGGCGCTCGCCGCCGCGGCTGCGGCCGCTGAAGAAGGCCGCTCCCTCGAAGTAATCGATGTCCGCTCGATCGTGCCCTTTGACGACGAAACTGTCTGCGCATCGGTGCGCAAGACCGGGCGGGCGGTCGTCATTGCCGAGGCTCACGGATTCGCCTCCGTATCCTCCGAAATCGTGGCCCGGGTGCAGGAACGCTGCTTCCACTACCTGGCCGCGCCCATCCGCCGGGTGACCGGTTTTGATGTTCCGTACCCTGCTCCAAAGCTGGAGCACTACTACTTGCCGAGCGTCGACCGCATCCTCGACGCCGTTGACGACCTTCAATGGGAGAACTGACCATGAGCGCAGAAATGCAGGTGTTCCTGCTTCCGGACCTGGGAGAGGGCCTCACCGAGGCCGAACTCGTCAACTGGCTTGTTGCCGTGGGTGACGAGATCCGCGTGGACCAGCCGATCGCAGAGGTTGAGACCGCCAAGTCCATGGTGGAGGTGCCCTCGCCGTACGCAGGCATTGTCGCAGTGCTGCACGGCGAAGCCGGCCAGACACTCGACGTCGGGAAGCCGCTGATCTCAGTGGCTCCAGTTGGTGCTTCGTTTGCTGCTGAGCCCGAGCCTTTGGAAGAAGGGGCCTCCGAGGCACCCGCGGCCGCCGCTGCCGAGACCTACCGGACCGAAGAGAAAGCCGGATCCGGGAACGTGCTCATTGGCTACGGCACATCCGGGGGTGGCGAGGCTCGCCGCACCCGGCCGCGGAAGGATTCGGCTGGTTCTGCTGTTGCTGTTACCCCGGCCCCCGACTTCTCCGAACTCTCGTTGTCCCGCACGCGGATTCCAGGGAAGCTCTCCGCCGTGATTTCCCCCTTGGTGCGGAAGATGGCGCGGGACCATGGGGTCTCGCTGGATGCAGTGCCTGGTTCGGGGGAGAGCGGGCTCATCCTGCGTCGCGACATTGAGGCCGCCATCGGAGGTGCCATGCGCGAGACCGCGCCCGTTGAGATGCCCGCCGATGTCCAGTCTTCCACCGGGGCCCAGGATGCCCGCACTGGCTTGACGGTGGTTTCGCGAACGACGGTCCGCGGGATACGAAAGGCTGTTGCGGCCAACATGACCCGCAGCCGTTCCGAGATCCCGGAAGCAACTGTCTGGGTGGACGTTGACGCCACCGCGCTCCTTGAGATGCGTGGAGAACTCAAGAAACGCGATCCGCACGGCGCTCCGGGACTGCTCGCGTTCATCGCTCGTTTTGTCACAGCTGGGCTAAAAAAATTCCCCGAGTTGAACACCCGGATCGTCACAGTTGAGGATGTGGCCGGGGGTGAGATGCAGGAGATCATCGCATTCGGCGGCATCAACCTTGGCTTCGCCGCACAGACGGACCGCGGACTCGTGGTTCCCTCAATCCGCAACGCCCACCTGCTGAGTGCCCGCGAACTCGATGCCGAAATCCGCCGGCTGACCGCCGTGGCGCGTGACGGTAAGGCAACACCGACTGAGTTGGCCAGCGGCACCTTTACGCTGAACAACTACGGCGTGTTCGGCGTGGACGGCTCCGCCGCGATCATCAACTACCCCGAGGTCGCAATGCTCGGCGTGGGCCGCATCATCGACAAGCCCTGGGTGGTGGACGGCCAGTTGGCCGTCCGCAAGGTTACCGAGCTGACGCTGGCTTTCGATCACCGGGTTTGCGATGGCGAAACGGCTGCGGGTTTCCTGCGTTACGTTGCTGACGCAATCGAGAATCCGGGGGCGGTGTTGGCGGATTTGTGAGTGCGAGCTAAACCCGCCTTTCAGCAGTCCGGGTGGATCGCAACCTTGACGAAAGCGGCGGTTTGGTAGAGGTACTGGTACGCCCAAGAGGAGGTGGGGCTGCTCAAGGAGACCAGCGGCAAGCTCCGGTGGTGGGCGATCATGTGCAATTCTCCTCCGTAGCAACGGCTGAGGATCACCCGGGCGCGGGTCATATGGAACTGAACTGTGAGGACGTTCGCGCTTTTCCATCCGTAGTGGTCCGACAGGTTTTTCAGTGCGCGTGCTTCGCCTTGTGTGGTGAATGGATCGGGGTTAAAGCAGATAATCTGGTAAGGGCGCTGGGCGGTACATATGCTCGCTTCGAATTTTCCGTCTTTGCCTATTGGGCTTGATACCGCAAGCGTCGGCGAATACCCCTGCTGCATCAGCTGTTCTGCGTACCCGATCCGTTGATCCGGCGGCCCGAGCACGAAGAGCACATCCGCGTGTTGCGGCTCGTCAGCGGGCGGTGCCACGTACAGAAAGATGCCAGCAATGGCCCAGACCATCACTAAGACGCCGATTGCAGCAAAAGACTTGAGGAGCAGTCGCCTCTTCCGCCTGCGTAACGCGGTCCTTGCCTCGGGCTTGCAGATTAAGGTCATACCGTCCTCTAAATAATGCGGGATATGGGCGGCGCCATTGCACTGGCCCAAGACTACCTTCTGGGCCGAGGAGACAGATTAGTGTGTCGTGGATGCACCCCGCTCTTAAGCTTCAGGTGTCTCGGTCAGTGGTCCAGTGCCGCCGCACCTCCGTTGGTGGGCCTGCTTGGCCGTTGCCCGACCTTCGGATGGGTCACGTCGGACTGGTGGCTGCCGTCCTCGCGCCGGTACTTGTCGCTTGCCGCCAGATCACCGACTGGTCCCGTCGCAGTGACACTACGAAACCGACATAGCCGAATAGATCACACCGGCACTGCGGCACTCACTAGTCATGGCTACCGCTCCCTACTCTCACTAATGAGGGGGTCAGTACGAGTGTTTAGCGTGGGAGCGGAAAGGAATTCAAGTGGCACGCACTCGTGTGTTGCGACTGGCGAATTCGTAAACTCAAGGCACCCTGCGCAGAAAAAAACAACTCTTTTATTCATCCCACAGATGGACCTGTCCAGAAGTGAGGGATTGAGAGACTCATCCGTGCTGCGCATTGAGTAAACGGGTCTCACGAGCACCATCTCAGCGGCTGCGTATCACGTCCCGGGTCAGTCGACCCATGCCAAGAACGATGAGCTACCGGGACCTGAGATGTTGTACTCGCAGGAATACCAGCATGGCCGGATAGGCGGAAGCAGCGCCCTATCCCCGAGTGTCACGAAGTCAAGAACCCTCACCAGATACAAGGCATCAATTGTCATGTGGATGCTGGTGGCAGCGGTGATCTTTGCCGCCTTCGTTACGCAGGACTTCACACCAAACGTGTCGCGAGCTGGAATTGGCGCCATGATCGCCCCAAGCGCGGGCTCCACGGCCGCGTTATCGACTCCGGCGAGCCCGATGTCGACCCAGAGCCCTCTTCCGGCCGCGATGCCTACACCCGTCCCAGCCGCTGCCCCTCACCCCGCAGCGGAAGCATCGGCGGCTACGCAAGCACCGTCCGCGGTGGCCGCCCCACCAGCCCCAGCAGCATCTGGGCCGGCGCCGGTGGCAGTTCCACCAGCTCCGGCACCTAACACGAACATCTACACAGTCGTTAGCGGCGACACTGTTGGCTCCATAGCCGCCAGGTTCGGCGTCGACGTCAACGGGATGCTGGCGGCCAATGGGCTCAGCGCCTATTCCGTCATCGTGCCCGGCCAGGTGCTAAAGCTGACAGGGCCGCCGGTTGCCCCGGCCGCTGCACCTGCCCCCGCTCCGGCGCCAGCACCAGCAGCCGCCCCAGCTCCCGCTCCGGCGGTGCGGACCATCTATGTTGCGGGCTCAGGCGGCCAGGCGGCCGTGGACAGTTGCATCGGCCCGATCCATTTCACCCCCACGGACGCCTACTCGCTGTTCATCACCGAACATGATTTCTGCGGCGGGTGGGCGCGTTTCTCTGGCGTCGGCGTCGGCGAGACGGTGAGCATCTCCGGCTACGGCACGTACACGGTGACCGCACGCGGCCAGGTGCCCCAGGGCGGGACCACCAACAACGTCGCAGCGGTGTTCGGCGGCTTCCCGCGCGCGATACTTCAGACCTGCATCCCGGGTACCACCCAGATGCTGGTCATCGCGCTCAATTAGGGACGGACCTATCCGCCAATTCTTCACGGTGCGTTGTTTCGCAAGGCGCCGGCCATCTGATCCCTCAACCTCCCTCGCCTGAACCTGATGAGACCGAAGTTCTTTTCCGGTATTGCCATGGCGAAATACCAGAAAATGCCCATGGGAAGAAGGATAAGGCTGCGTAAGCAGTGTATATAAGGGCGTCAGCAGGAGCCATTTGTTTCGATGCTTCCAGTGAATAGAATAGACCATCACGAAATAAAGAATAGCTCCCACGAGCAGTCACCAACTTGGGTGAATGACGGTCGCCCAGCGCAGAAAGAAGAAAGCGAACAGCACTATCACTGCATAGATCCAGAAGTATGGATGTCAAATGCTGAAGCGAATATTTACAATGTACAGCCGAAATTCAAGGGAAAGCTCGATTCGCTGGACGTCGTCAACGAGCCGTTCGACGTCGACCAAGGGACCAGCTTCCAGCAGAACATCTGGTACCGCGTCTTCGGGCCCGGCTACCCGGCGGTCGTCTCAAAGGCCGTTCACGACGCCGATCCGGACGTCAAGCAGTTCATCAACGAAAACGGTGCCGACGTGCCGGGGCCCCGCCAGGACGCCCTGCTCAAGCTCGCGCTCGACACCAACGCCCTGGGTGGCCACATCTACGGCGTTGGACTCCAGGCCCACGTCTACGACCTCAAGACCGACGCCATTCCGCAGGGGGAACTGTCCAAGACTCTCGCCACGTTCGAGGCGGCCGGTCTCCATGTTCGCATCTCGGAGAACGACGTCACCGACGGCCAGGGGACAGGCGCCCAAGCGGAGCAGTACGCCACGGTGCTGGCGACCTGTCTGCGCTCGCCTGCCTGCGTCTCCTACACGACGTGGGGTGTGGACAACCGCTACGACTGGTTCATCGACAATGACGGCAAGCTGCAGCAGGGCCACGACCTTCTCTTCAACAACGGGCAGCCGACGCCCGCCTACGACGCAATGAGGCGTGCTCTGGGCGGCTGACCACCTAGTTCAGCCGTCCTTCTCATTGTTGTTGAGGAGGTCCGGGATCTGGTTTTGGAGGATGTGGGCCGCGATGCCGAGAGCTATCAGTGATGCGCCGAGTGGGGCAAGCCCGAAGCGTACGACTGAAACGATGAAGCCTGTGAACCACAGGCCGATACCCGCGCCGGCCCCTCCTTGGAGGGAGAAAAGCAGCGAAAGTAGGTTTGTGGCCAACGTTTCGAAGATAACTCCGCCCGCGCAGACAATCACGCCAATAATGAGTAGTCGGTTTCTTACCTGGGCAAAAGTATGTGCTCTTAGCAATTTAAGCTCCTATTCAGATTTAGCCCCGACGGGCTTGAGGGAGCGCCCCACCCAGGGGTGAGACGCCCCCTCCGCGCCATAATTGCGCGTCGTTGATCGAGGGACTAAGAAGGCGGCTCCCGGTAGGCGTGCGCCATCGGATCTGTGCGATCGAGCTCGGCTGCGCGCGCACGTGCAGCCTTCTTCCTCCGGTGAAGAACTACTTCATTGATCACGTAGGAAACCAGGACCACCGATGGCAAGAGGATTCGAAGCCACAGATCCCAATTGGTCATAAAAAGGGGCGCCAGAGAAGCCGTAAAGATCGGCGGGTGCGCGCAACTGTACCATTTCACGATTGCCTTCTCTCAGAGGCCACAGTCTCGGGCCGGCATATCCCGGAGCGGAGCGGACGGTCTAGAAAGATTGATGCCGTAGCACTTTGTGGCAACCAGGCTGGCATTTCTGAACGCGCCACTGATGGTAGCGATGACAGATGCAACTCCGGTAACGCCGCTCAACCCGCAAATCTGGCTCACGACGGTTGCTATCCATCCGCTCAGCTTGTTGAACTTACATCCTGTCCATACTCCGCCCACGAACACCGCGGCCGTGAGGCCGGCCAGTACCTGCAACTCGGCGCCGGTGATAGCGAGGACTGGCCACGGTACCCACTGAACGCTCGGATCGGCCGTTAGGGGAAATGCGTTCGAGGAATTGAAGTCGATGCGCTGAACCAAGGCGCCATCCTCAAACCTGAATGTCGTCGGCACCGGCTTCCCCGCGGCATCGAATGCCCATGGGGCGACAATGGCGCTTGTAACTCTTCCCTCGATGTCTCGAATGAGGACGGAACCGTCAGCTTCCACCTTCGCCGTGGATCCAGCCGAGAGAGCCAGCGGGAATCGGTAATCGCGAGGTGACTTATCCGATTCGACGGTGATCAGCGTCTGCGAGCCGTGCGGAGTGCTGTAGGTGGTCGTTGTCGCGCCGGACAGTGCGGTGGTCAAAAGCGGTGCCCCTTCGCCAATAAAGTGCCCGATCGGGACGCCCTTAAGCTGGGCAGGTCTCGTCTCTGACTTTTTGCCGGGAACGGTAATCCGTACCGCACCCGAGGGGGATTGCGTTTGGACTGCCGCGGTTCCGGGTGCGTTCCCGTCCATCACATTCACGCCGTCGTGCTTCTTGGCGATTTCATGCGGCGGACTGGCACTTGGCCCGGGCGACAACCCCTGATCCCAGGCGACAGGCTGGACTCCGCGACCGGTGTCAGCTCGTATCCGCTGATGTTCCTGTTCCTGGGGTGCCGGGTTCCTTTGAGCAGTACCTGCCTGTGCCGGTGCGGCAATAAGGATGGTCGCAATCAAAGAAAGGCATGCGGTAGCTGAGGCAATAATATTTAGACGCGGCAAGGAAAGCTCCTATTCATATAGGTGCCCCCTGAGACCCACAGCTTGCACGAAATCATACGGCCTTTTTGCCTTTGTTGGAAGGGAATTTCGAGCAAAACTCGTTTTACTTGAGTTCCTAATTTGGCATTTCAAAGGAAGGATTAGCGTAGTTGGCTGTGGTTAGGGTTTCCCGTTCTACGACTCGTTGGTCTCTCGCATTTCCCCGGAGGGACACGGGCTGCGAAGCCTTCCCGGGGCCCGCGCTGGGGACTAGGATGCCGGAATGAAAGTTACCTTGCTCCGTGGGGAGGCCGAGGGCGGCCCTGATTGCCCGCATCAATTCGTTGGTCGCTGCGATGATTGCCGCGACGCCGAACAAAATTCGAGCGGTGAATCCGGTGGGCACGGGCCAGTAGGCCCCAGCGAATAGCCGGCGTGGGGCCTCCGAGCGTTGTCCTTCGTCGATGTTGCCTCGAAATGAATAGGGGGAATCCATGCGGATTACCGTGATTGGACGGGGTCACGTCGGCGGCGCCTTGGCGCGACGCTGGACGGCTGCAGGCCACGACGTGACTGCGCTTGGCCGGGACGGCGGCGATGCCACAGCCGCTGACGTCGTGGTGGTTGCCATTCCGGGAGACTCGATCGCCGTCGGGCTCGCCAATATTGCCGGACTTGACGGGCTCATCGCATTTGAGGGTGTAATCGCGGTCTGAATCCGCCGGTTTCGAGGAGTGATCGGGCGATGTAGTTGGCAAGGTTCCTGAAGCCGAGGGCGGAGCCGCGGAGGTGTTCGAGCCGGCCGTTGAGTGCTTCCGTGGGGCCGTTGCTGGTGCCGGGCCGGTCGAAGTACGCGAGCACGTCCCCTGCACGGCGTTTCAGCGTGCGGCCCAGCGTAATGACCTCGGTCAGCGCAGCGGGAACGCCGGCGCTGATCGCGCCGATCAGTGCTTGCATGAGCTGTTTGCCTCGGGTGCCGTCAGGGTCGCGGTAGGCGGCGATGACGCGCTGGTAGATGCCCCAGGTCGCTTCGACTTCGGCATGGTTGTCCGCGGCGAACAGGGCCTCCAGCCTGTCCTTCTGCTTGTCGGTGAGCAGATCGTGCCCGGTGTGCAGGGTCCGGCGGGCTGCGTAGAGCGGATCCCCGGACCGTCCGCGGTGACCAATGGTCTGCTGCTGCACGCGCTGGCGGCACCTGTCCAGGGCATCGCCGGCAAGCCGGACGACGTGAAACGGATCCATGACCTCGACCGCGTCCGGGAGCTCCTCGGCGGCTGCGGTCTTGAACCCGGTGAACCCGTCCATCGCGACGACCTCGATCCCGTCCCGCCAAGCCTTGGGCCGCTCGGCGAGCCAGGCCTTGAAGACCTGTTTCGAGCGGCCCTCGACCATGTCCAGCAACCGTGCCGGCCCGGTCCTGTCACGGACCGGGGTGAGGTCGATGATCACGGTGACGTATTTGTCCCCGCGCCGGGTGTGCCGCCAGACATGCTCATCGACGCCGATCACGGCCACCCCGTTGAACCGGGCCGGGTCCTCGATCAACACCCGCTTGCCCTCGGCAAGGATCGCGCTGTTCGCCGTATGCCAGGACACGCCCAGGCCTTCCGCGACGCGGGCGACAGTGAGGTGCTGGCACACGATGCCCTCCAGCGCCCAGCGCAGTCCGCGGCGGGAGATCTTCGCCCTCGGCTGCGCGGCTTTGGAGATGTCCTGCCGCCACACCCGCCCGCACTCGGTGCATTTGTAGCGGCGGACCCGCACCAGCAGCGTCGTCGGCCGCCATCCCAGCGGTTCGTGCGCGAGCGGCCGTGTGACCGTGCCGCGGGCGATGCCCTGGCCCCCACACGAATGGCACCAGTCGTCCGGATCAACGGCACGGCATTCCAGCACCGCACGGCCGGGGGCGAGACACTGCCCGGCGGCTTCGAGCCCAAGCTCATCGAGCCGGCAGAACGTAGTCAGGTCAGGAGGCAGGAAGGTAGCGTGGGACACGGCGAGGTCTTCCGGATGGGCAGTGTAGGAACTTCCATCATCGGAAGACCTCGACCTCTATCCGGCCACCGACGCGCCCACCCCCGCTACACCCTCGAATGCGATGAGCCACTTGACGGCCAGGTGACAATCGACGCAAGCAATACCTTCGGCGATCGGCCGCCGGGCTACGACTCGATCGCCCAACAGGTCAAAGCGATCATCGGCGGGCCCACCGCAAAGGCGTTCAATACCAACTTCGCTTCGATCTATGACGCCGTCGACGCGGAGCCAATGCCGCCGGGGACCCTTTTCGCGTCCGACGCCGATGCCCGCGAGGCCACCGAGAGCCTCATTCGGGACGCAGGATTCGAGCCGATACACCTGGGCGACCTGGCAAAGGCTCCGCTCCTGGAAAGTCTCATCACTTTGACCTCAACGCTCGACAGGGGAGAACTCGGTCCGTTCTTCTACCGCTTCAACCGCCCCGGCGAGCTGGCGGCGCAGTTAGGCCTTAACCCACGCTGAGCGGTGCGGCGATCACGATTGACCTCCACGGACATCGTCCGGCTTCACGTAGGGTCCGTGCTTGCGTGCCCATGCGAAACAGCCGATGAAAAGGGCCGCTGCAAGGACCGGAATGAGGTACCAGCCGAGTTCGCTCCCCCGGAGCAAAAGTGCAACGTTGAAGGTGATGATGGCGCTGAACACAGGGACCGGTGCCGCCATCGCACTAGACCTGACCGCTTCGCGTTGCCAATGACCGTACAGTGCCGCGGTCGCAAGAAACCCCGCCATGAGGAAACCGCCCAGAACGAGAACGAGCGGAACAGGAGCGAACCCGACCACAATTACCGTCGCGCCGAGCAACGCACTCAAAGTCAACCAGTATCTAGATCGCGCGGTCATTAGTCTCTTGTCCGCCATTTCAACAGCTCATATTGAAGTCGATAATCGCGCCGCCAACTAAAAACGCCGCTGATCGGCGCCGGTCCTTAGCTTCAGAATATGTGCCGGCATCTGCCACTGACTATCCGATGGACGAGAAATGAGTGGCTGAATCCGAAAATTGAGTATTCGAACGGCAAATCTTGTGAGTCTCTACCGGCACACTCAGTAGTCCTCCCCGTTCAATCGCATTGAACGAGGGGAAATATCGAACACTGAACGCCCTACTGCAGTTTGAACAAATTGTGCGTCGCCGGACCCTCCAGCAGCTTTCCCGCGGCCGTGTAGCGGGAGCCGTGCAGCGGGCAGTCCCAGGACTTCTCGGCGTCGTTCCAGTGCAGGATCCCACCCAGGTGTGCGCATTCCGCTGACACCCTGCACACCACGCCATCCACCGTGCAGATGGCCGCGGGTTTCCCGTGGAAAAGCCCCGTGACGCCCGTGCCCTCGGCGGGGTGGGTTTCCTCCGTGATGGCCGGCTTCTCCTTCAGGGCTGCCTTGTCCCGGAAGTTCTGCTGCTGTGTCTCTATGTTCAACGAAATCGTCGACGCTGCCCCGCGAGGACCCGTAACGCGGCGGTGGATGGTGCGGGCCCACTCCAGCTTTTCGCCACGGATATCGGCGGTGATATCAAGCGCCGCCGCAACACCGTTTGTCATGCCCCACTTGTTGTAGCCCGTGCCGAAGAAGATCTTCCCGTGCCCCCGGGGGAACCTGCCGAAGAACGGCATGAGATTGCCGGCCTGGTAGTCCTGGGCGGCCCACGTGTGGGTGACCTCGGCACCCGGATAGTGCTGTTCGGCCCAGCCGAGCAGCTCATTCACGTGAACCTGCGTCGACGGCGCCCGGCCACCTGCATGCCCGAACCCGCCCACCAAAAGCAACGACCCGCCGTCGGGCATTGGGTAGTCCCTCAGCGAGCGGGTGGGCGGCTCCGCCGAAAGGTACATTCCCGGCGGCGGGCTCATGCCTTCCGGCAGCCGCAGCGCGGCGGCGTAGGAGCGATTCGGCCGCAGCTTCGCAAAGTAGAGCCCGCGGTTCAGGATCGGTGTCCCGGTGGCGAGCACCACGTAACGGGCGCGGACCTCGCCCTTCCTGGTGACCACCGTCAGGGGATCGCCGTTGCTGACGTTCATGACGCGGATACCTTCCACGATGCTGCCGCCGGCAGCCCGAACATCGGCAGCGAGCGCATCCAAGACGTCCATCGGGTTGAACTGCGCCTGCTTCGCAAGCCGCAAGGCGTCGTCGACGTCGAACGGCAGCCCCGTCTCCCGGGTGGACTTGACGTTGAGTCCCGCAGCCCGGGCCACAAAGGCTTCCGCGCGGAGCCGATCCGCGCCGGCCGGGGTGGTGGCGAAGGTGTAGGCATCCCGATACTGGAAAGGCACACCCCGCTCCTCGAGATAGGTGAGCAACCACTTCTGGCCCGCCCTGTTCGCATCAACGTAGGCACGGACCACGTCCACGGGATACTGGTTACGCAGCGCGGACAATGCGGTGCCCTGCAACAGGCTCAACTTGGCCGTGGTGTTGCCGGTGTTGACCGCCCCGATATGCCGGGCCTCGAGGACCAGCACGCTGCTCCCGGTCCGTGCCAGCATGAGCGCCGTCGCCATGCCCGTGATTCCCGCGCCGACCACGACGACGTCGTAACTGTTCCCAGGCGTGAATTCATCGGGGCTCGCGGCTGCGGAAGCCTCGCGCGCGTCTAGCCACAAAGAAGTCATAGCGGTCCCACGTCCCTTCAGCCGGGTGCGGTCCACACCGGAAGTAGCGCGGCGGCGGCCCGGTAGTGTCAGAGAAGCAGAAGGCCATCAGAGAAGCAATAGGGGAGCGCACTGGCACCTTACCCAACGCGGGGTCAGTTACGGCCTATGTTGCTGCCCGACATGGGCCGTAAGTGACCCTGCGTTGGCGCAAAAAGGGCCCGACAGACCGGTCTGTCTTGTAGGGGCGCGAGTAATATTGCTTTCACCATGAGTACGCCAGATGCCTCGGAAGCGCCCGGTTCGTCTTCATTGCCAGCCGGACAAACGACCACCCGTGATGACGCGGTGGATCGGATCTTGGACGCTGGCTACGAACTGTTCTCGCGGCGCGGGATCGGTGCTGTGGGGGTCGATCAGCTCATGGAACGTTCGGGAGTGGCCAAGGCCACCTTTTACCGCCATTTTCCGTCCAAGGACGATCTGGTTCTTGCCTTCCTCGCGCTTCGTGACCAATTCTCGACCGTCGACTTGATCATCTCCGATGCCAAGAGCCGGGGAAACACCGCCGACGAGCAGTTGCTTGCCATGTTCGACGTATTCGGCGACTGGTTTGAGCGCGAGGATTTTGAGGCGTGCTCGTTCATCAACGTCCTGCTTGAAATGGGGCGTGAACATCCGCTAGGGAAAGCGAGCATCGGCTACCTCGCCAGGATCAGGGGACACATCCAGGAGTTGGCTGAAGAAGCCGGGCTGGAGCGCACCGACGAGTTCGCACGCTCCTGGCACATCCTGATGAAGGGCTCCATCATCTCGGCCACGGAGGGAGACGCCCTCGCGTCGAAGCGCGCCCGGCAGATGGCCGCTTGGCTGATAGAACAACATCGAGGCCCGGACCGCCCCGTCACTGCCTGAGGCGCCCGTTCGTCAGCTCCGCGTGGTCCGGCCGCGACTGCCCGGGGAGGCAAGATGCCGTGCACGCCCGCCCCACTTAGCCCATTCGCTGGGCTGGACCGACGGCCGCCCAAGGTGATAGCCCTGTCCGAGGGTTACGCCCAGGCCAGCAAGAGTGGCGAGTTCGTCCGTGGTTTCGATGCGTTGCGCAGTCAAGGCCGCCCCGGTCTCCCGCGCGAACGCCACCTCCGCCTCGACGAGTTCCTGCCGGAGGGAATCCAGCTCGAGGCCTGCAGTCAGATTCCGCTCCAGCTTGATCATCTCCGGCTTCAGCCGAAGAATATGGCTGGCCCCGACGAAGAACGAACCGGTGTTTTCAATGGACAAGCGCACGCCGGCACTGCGCAGCGGGGCCAGCGCCGCATCGAGCGAAGCAGCCTGTTCCTGAGGGAACCTCCCGGAGACTTCAAGGATGACCCGGGCTGGTGCCACCGGACTCTGATCGAAAAGCCCGGGAAGGCGCGGATCCAAGCAGACTTCGTCGGAAAGCTTCAACGCCACGAAAAGGTGGGGCGGCAGCTTCAGCGCGGCCTCGAGCCCGCACTCCAACGCCGCGAATTCAAGATCAGTACGGAGCCCCGAATCCCCGGCTTCCGCGAACCAGTAATCGGCAGGGTCCCCGCTATCGCTGACGAAGCGGGTCAAAGCCTCGGCGCCGACGACAGTGGACGTGGTCAGGTCGAAAACGGGCTGGAAGGCGGTCATCAGCATCCGGTCCCTGAGAACGGCCTCGAGCCGTGGACTGCCAGGGTGCTGGCTGTTTGGGTGCTGGGATTCCGGCTCGCCATGCGGGGCCGGGGCGGGCCGGTCCGGATCGTCCTGCGGGGCCGGCTGTCCCGACCTGAGCGCAGACAAGTGTTCCAGCAAGGCCTCTTCCGGATGCCCGGGGTGGGCGGCAATGTGCTGGCGAAGTTGTTCCCGCACCGCATCCGTTGCCTGCGAAGAGTCCCCCAGGACTTCATCGATGATTTCCAGGACCTGGAGGCGCAGCTCACGCAACTGCTCGATGGGCTGCTCCACAGTCTCCTGACTGGCCTGCATCCCGGCGTCGGTCAATGCAAGTAAAGACCGTTTCCGCGTCGACATGAAATCATTCCTTTGCGTTTAGTTCCGGCTGAGTCCGGGACCTGCAAGCTAAGGGAATACTACAGCCGAACAAACCGGTCGGCCCGGATTGAAATGAAATCTTCATTGGGATGTAACCCGCGGGTGCGCGCCGGATGAAATTACACCCGTTCTTTTTCTGTTTCGGAATCCTTCGCGCCGGACAGAAGTGCGTAATATCCCGGAACCCACTGCGGAAGACCGCTGGAGTTCATCGGGACCACTTCGATGTTAACCGGGCCGTCAGCAATCAACTGCCATTCTGCAGCCGAAAATACGTCGTGCCGTTCCCTGGAGCCGAAATGCCCGGGCCGGGGAAGGTTCTCCAAAGCGCGCCGCAGCTGCAGGGGCATGCTTTGCCGGGTGGCGCCGAGCTCGGTCAGGTAACCGAGGCTATTTCCGCGGAAGTTCGTTTCGGCCAGTAGCACCCGGCCCCTGTCCCCGATGACGGCTCGGAGGTTGGCAGCCATGGCAGCCTGCTTGCCGGGTTTCAAGACGTGGAAGACTCCGCGGACAAAGACATTGGCGGGCCCCAACCGCTCCAACAGGAGCTCCCCAGCACCTGCCCCCGAAGCGTCCAGAACCATGAAGTCGGCATTTTGGACGCCTTCTGCTTCCCTGCTCGCCATCTCTATCGCTCCCTCGGAGACGTCGATTCCGAGAACCCGTGGAAAGAGGCCTGCAAGCCAGCGGGTGTGGGTTCCGTTGCCGCACCCTACGTCAACTACCGGAAGATTAGGATCAAAGTGGGCTGCAATCGCGTCGGTGTACTGCGCGCGCTCGGCCGCGGAGTCCGAGTCCCAAAGCACGTCTCCGGAAGGGCCCGTAGTGCGGATTCCGCGCCAGTATCCTTCCCACGCGGTGTCCGGATTTCTCGGTGCCCGGGAAGCGAGGCGTACGACTGTGGGGACAAGCAACATCTGGTCCCAAAGCTTCGACATGCGCTAACTCTACAGACGCCGTGCGGGCCGGCGGAGCTGATCCGGGATTTCCGCGGCTGGTACCGGATATCCGTAGAAGTAGCCTTGCCCGTAGAGGCAACCCATGGCCTCCAGCTGGGCCGCCTGCTCTGCGGTTTCGATGCCTTCCACGGTCGCGTTGAGCCCCGCAGCGAAAATCAGCTGCAGAATGGCCGCGACGAATTTTTGTTGCCGAGGGTCCGACTCCATGTCCTTAATGAGGGACTGATCGACCTTCACAGTGTCTGCCGGAAGCGACCTGAGGTAGCTGATGGACGAATAGCCGGTACCGAAGTCGTCAATCTGCAGCCCTACACCGAGCTCCCGGAGGCCGCTAAGGACCTGTTCCTGTCCGGTTTCACGCGACATCAATACAGTCTCGGTGATCTCCAGGATCAGACGCCGAGGATCCAGGCAATACCTGGCCAGCGTGTCCCGGATATCGTCAAGCAAGTCGGTTCGAAGCAGTTCGGCGGCAGAGAGATTGATGTGCAGACAATAGTCCGGCAGGTCCGGGTGGGTCTGGCTCCAGCGCCTCATTTGGGCGAGACCTTCATGCAGCACCCAACGTCCCAGCTCAAAGATCAAGCCGGTTTCTTCTGCGATGCCAATGAAGCTGCCCGGCATGATGGTGCCGCGGACAGGGTGATGCCATCGGAGGAGGGCTTCGACGCCGATGACGCGGCTGGAAGCCAATTCGACCACCGGCTGATACACCAGCGCCAGCTCTCCTCCGGCAACAGCGGTACGCAGTTCGGCGGTTATGCGCGACCGTTCCTGAACGGCGTCGAGCATCTCCGGCTGGAAGAGCTGGACATTGTTGCGGCCCCGCGCCTTTGCCTGGTACATGGCAATGTCGGCATCGCGCATCAGCGTTTCAGCCCGGTACCCCGGCGTGCCGATGCAAACGCCGATGCTGGCCATCGCCCAAACCGTCTCCATGCCGATAGACATGCTGTCCTGCAGATACTCCGATGCGCGGTGCGCAATTCGAAGGATCTCCTCTTCGGTAGCGGCGGCAACGAGGATGGCAAACTCATCCCCGCCTAGGCGGGCCACCGTATCCTGTTCCCTGACGGCGGACCGGAGACGTTTGGCAACTTCCACTAGCACGGCGTCACCGGCGCTGTGGCCCAGGATGTCATTGATGGCCTTGAATGAGTCCAGGTCCAGCAGCAACACGGCCGGGGCTTTTCCGCCGTCGGGGCTGGACAGGATCGCTCCCTGGATCCGCTCGGTAAGCAACGTCCTGTTTGCAAGGCCGGTTAGGGCATCTGTCTTGGCCATCTGTTCAAGCTCAACCTGTGTACGCCGCAACATGGCCGTGCGGGCGGCCACCCGCTGTTCCAAATCCGCATGAATGTGGCCCAGTTCTTCTGCGAGGAGGTTGACTCCCGTGATGACGGCATCAATGTCATCCCGATGTTTCGAAGGTTCAATGCGTGCGTCCAGATCGCCGGCAGCCAATCGGACAACCCCGTCAACCAACAGCTGCAGGCGCGGGTCCTCGACGCTCTCCCTCGAGGTCATGTAGTCCCAGTGGGCTGCAGCAGGACGCACCTCCGGGGCTTACGCACCCGCATTAAGCCAGTCCAGCGCATCGCGGCGCGATGTGAAAAAACGGGTCGGGCAAGGCGGGACGTGCACGCCGAGGAAGAAGTTCGCCAGGACGCGGTCTACAGGCGACGTACCTAACAAAGCGATGCGTGAAGCGCCGCACGGAATGGACCACACACCACGGGCCTCCCGGCTAACGGAAGCGACCGTGGCCATGTCCACAAGCATCGGATGCTGCTCCTGCTGGCAGAGCTCGTCGACTTTCGCCATGGCCGCCCGCGCATCCTCAACCTCAATGGCGACCCCGGGCCGCCAGCGCAGATGGAGAAGACCGTCGACGCCTAAATCGACAGTGGCCTTTTCACCGTCCGCAGTTTCCGGTATCACGATCACGTCCTCCCCAGTCAGGCCGCCGAATAGCAGCAACTAGTTAACAAGTAGCATCGCCAACCCCGATAGCGTAGCTTCCCGCGCATTGCTCCTCAAGCCTTCTTCCTGCGCATTGAGCAATTTCGAACGGCCCGGGTCTCAACTGGGGCTTTTGTCCCGATCCTCCCGGCTCCACGTGGGTAGAATCGAGGCCTGAACACTGCCGGAACGCATCAGACGGAGAAACAATGTCAGCATGGCTCGAAGTCGGCCCTAACAACTACGTGTTGGAGACCGAAGGGTGCCTGCTCAATACGGGCCTCGTAGTAGGCACGGAACGAGCCATGGTGATCGACACCGGTTGCGGCCCCCGCCAAGGCCGGCAGATCCTCGCCGCAGTCCGCGAAAAGACCCAAGTGCCTCTCGTCGTCGTAAATACCCACGCCCACTACGACCACTACTTCGGCAACGCCGTTTTTGCCGACGACGGCGTCACCGAGTTTTGGGGGCACGTTAACTGTGCGGCGACAATCGACGACGACGGCGACCACCAGCGCCGCTTCGTCTCCGCCACCGAACCGGAGATGGCCGCGGGCAAGGGTGACGCCGTCGAACTCGTCATTCCCAACGCGATCGTCAAGGATCAGCCCGTCCTGGTCGACCTCGGCGGCCTCACCGCCACCCTGTTCTACCTGGGCCGCGGCCACACCGACGGCGATCTCCTGGTAGGCACGCCCAGCACCCTTTTCGCCGGTGACCTCGTGGAACAAGGCGCACATCCGTCGTTCGAGGACTCGTACCCGGAAGATTGGGCAGACGTGCTGCGGCACATCTCGGCCCTGCGCCACCGCTACGAGTTCCTCATCCCCGGCCACGGCAAGCCCTGCAGCGACCAGTTCGTGAAGACCATGGCCAACACCATGTCCACAGCGGTAAGGCAAGCGAGGCAGTCGATCCGGGACACGCCGTCGGACGCTACCAAGGCGATCCCGGTGCTTCCCTACGGACCCGAGCAATCACGCTGGTTCATCAAGCGGCTCCAGGAGACGCAAGCACACCACTAAGGGGTGTGCTTGAAGGCGTGGCGGGCCTCCATTGCTGCGTAGTAAATGATGACCACCCCCGCCAGGGGATCGGCCCACCACCACCCGAAAAGGGCATTCAGAACCAGGCCTGCCAGGACCGCGCCGGCCAGGTAGGCGTCCACGAGGGTCACTTTTCCTTCTGCCCGGAGCACCGGATTGCCCAAGGCGCTTCCGGTGCGGATCTTGCCCCACGCGAGGGCGAGCATGACCACGAAGGTCAGGGCCGTCCAGGCGATGCCCGCACCTGAGGTGGCAGGGCGGACTCCGGTGGCAAACACGATGGCCACCTGGATGAGCAGGTAGGAGCCGAGGACGGCGAAGGCTATCCCTATCAGGCGCATTGCGGGGGCTTCGCGTTCCTTGTTGGCACCTTTGAGCTGCCACACCACCACGATCGAAGCGAAGATCTCGATCAGGGAATCCAGGCCGAAACCGGCCAGGGCCGGGGAACCGGCTTGAATGGCGGCGGCTGCCAGAACGCCGAGGCCCACCACGTTCCAGCCCAGGGTTGCGTATTCCAGCCGCAGCCCGCGACGCAACAACCTCCCGGAGTCTGTGGTTGGGGCAGGGGGGGGTCATCAATGGGTTCCGGTTTCGTGGATGGCATGGCCGGCGGGTTCGAGCTGGAAGGTGGAGTGTTCGACGTCGAAATGCCCGGTAAGGCAGTTCTGCAGCTGGTCAAGGATGAGCGGGGCATGTCCGTCGTGGAAGCAGCTCTCGTCCAGGACGACGTGCGCGGACAGGGCGGGAAGGTCCGAGGTGACTGTCCAGACGTGCAGGTCATGGACGTCGTGCACGTGCCCGGTTTCGAGGAGGTGTTCCCTGACCTGGTCCAGGTCGACACCTTCCGGTGCGCCTTCCAGGAGGATCCTCCCGGAGTCCCGCAGCAGGCCCCACGCGGCGTGCAGCATCAGGGCCACGACGACGAGCGAAGCTATCGCGTCCGCACGGGTGAAACCGGTGGTCAGGACGACGAGCCCGGCGACCGCCGTCGCAATGAATCCGTAGAGGTCGGTCAGGATGTGCTGGAAGGATCCTTCCACGTTCAGGCTGGACCGGTTTGCTTTGGCCAGCACCCACACGGCCACGAGGTTCACGATGATCCCGAGGATCGCGACCACCAGGACAGGGCCGCCCTCGACAGGTGGCGGATCAAGGAGGCGGTGGATGGCCTCCACGGCCACGAGGGCGCTGATGACCAGCAAGGTGATTCCGTTGGCGGCCGCTGAGAGGATTTCCGCGCGCTTGAATCCGAATGTCCAGATTCCCTGCGCTGGACGGGCCGCGAGGTTGATCGCCCACAGCGACGCGGCGATCGCACCGGCGTCGGTCAGCATGTGCCCGGCGTCGGAGAGCAGCGCCAGCGAGCCGGAAACGACGGCGACAATCACCTCGAGGATCATGAACCCGACAATCAGGGCCAACGCGATAACCAGATAGCGCCGGTCTGCATTCGCTGCTATCGCGTGGCTGTGGCCGTGGGCGTGGTGCTTGGCGGGGTTGCCTGGCGCGGTGCCGGGCGCGTCGTGGTTGTGGGTGCTCATTGGCCTTTGGCCTCCTTGGCCGTGCGCTCGGGGTGGACAGCGACGGTATGTCCCGTGTGGGTCAGACCCAGGTCCAGCAGCATCCGCACGTGCGCATCATCCAGGCGGTAGTACGCCATCCGGCCGCGCCTCGAAACGGAAACCACCCGGTGGGCGCGCAGCAGCCGCAACGCATGGCTGACCGCGCTCTCGCTCATCGCCGTCGTCGCGGCAAGGTCGCAGACGCACAGTTCCCCGCCTTCCAGCAGCGACGTCAACAGCCGCAAGCGCCCAGGATCGCCGAGCAGCGAGAACACGTCCGCCAGCTCGACAATGTCATGATCCGAGGGCAGGGCTGCACGGACGAGTTCGACCCTGTCGGGGTCGACGAGTTTCACGCCGCATTCATCGACAGCTTCACTGGCAACCACGGGACCTCCAACATCTGAACAAGTATTCAGATGTCAGTATAGGGGACACGGTTCTTAGCCAGGGGTTGCCAGCTGGGAACTTCGTAACAGTTATCTTTCTTGTTGCCCGAGCGAAACAATCGCGGCGTACGCTCCCCGTATGGGGAACAAGATGATTGGGCTGTCGGCTCGTGAATCGAAGCGGGAAATTCGAAAGCAGCGCCTTCAGGTGCTTGCATACGTGGGGTTGGCGATCCTCGCTGTGGCGACCGTCGCCGTCGTCGTAATAGCGCTCCGACGCTAAGGGTTTGGGCTGCGGTAGCGGCCTTAGCGCGAACAGGCAGTAAATGCCCTCTGGAAACGATTTTATGGGCATCAGCTGCCAGTTCGCGTCGTTACTCGTTTCCACTACTTGCCCGCTGCGGGCACCCGCCTGCTCAACACTCGAAAACTACTTGATTGAATATTTAACTAATCTTCGAGAAAAGCTTGCGGGAACCTTGCGGCTTCATAAAATTCCTGCCGGAAAGTAGAGGTCATCGGACAGCAAAGTCCCGGTCTCACGGGCTTCAAGAAACGGAAATCATCATGGTTCTCAACCTGAAAACCACCACCGGCAAAGTCGGCGCCAACATCGCCCTGGCAAACCTGACCTCGGTCGCGCCCGGCCACACCGACGACCTCCGCGTCACCCTGACCCTGCCCGCCACCGCGGACAACTCCCTGCAGAACCAGAGCAGCACCATCGCCTTCACCTTCACCGGCACCCAGCGCACCGCCGCCGCCCAGTAACACCCCCCAACCCCAGCCAGCCCTCCGCCGTCGAGCCCCCCCTGAAACCGACGGCGGAGGGCCTTCCCCCCCATCGCGAACAGGCAGCAGATGCCCGCAAAAAGCAACGGAAAGGGCATCTGCTGCCAATTCGCGCTTAACTTCGCGGGGCGGGTGTGACGGCGGGTGTAACAGGGAGCGGGCGATTTTGCGGGCATCTGCTGCCAGTTCGCGCTTCAGGAAGCCGGCGCGGTGGGGGATGCGGCCAGGATCTGGGCCGTGGTCAATCTTGCCCAGGGGGAGTCAGGGGCGCCTTGGACTGCGGCTTCCGGGCTGTCGCCTTGGGTCCACCACTTGGCCTCGAACGCGGATCCTTCGAACAGAATGCGGTCGCCCTTGTGATAGATGGTCTCCGGAACCCATGCCGGGAAGGTCCCCGCAGGCACCGTTGCCTTGGGGCTTGGCCTGTCTCCGGGCAGCACCGGACCCACGAGTTTCCACGGAGTGGCGCCGCCCTGCAGGACCGGGTTGTCCGGGACGTCAGCGCGGGTCCACCATTTCGCCTCATAGACGCTTCCGTGCCAGACCACCCTGTCCGCAGCCGTATAAGCGGCATAGGTGCTCCATATCGGATAGGGGCTCGTTGCCGGGTCATCGGTGGTGGTGGCGGGTGCGCTACTTGAGGCAGTGACTGTTGGCGATGGAGTAATAGCCGGCGTAGGCAGTGCCACGTCATGGGCGAGCGTGGTCGAGAACAGTTGGGAACCCTGGACCACCCCGCTGCAGCTGTCCGAGACCTTGCTCAAATCCGGGTAGTTGGGGCTGCAGGTCCTGTCCCTGTTCATGGACCACATCGACAACCTGCCGAGGCCCTTGTCCTTGACGAAGCTGTTCATGGTGGCAGCGTCATCGAGGGTGAATATTTCGCCGGCGATATCGTTCTGGCCCACCATGACGGTCAGGCCAAGTTTGCGCCAGATGGTTTCGCTCCCAAAGTCAGTTCCGGCGTTGCTGTAGAGGGCGGCCAGCTGATCGTGGGCGGCATCCGCAGCTGACTCCGAGGCCCGGGACATGCTCCAAGCTGCAGGCTTACTGGCGCCGAAATCCATCGTCATGATGTTTACACCCTCCAGATCGACTCCGCCGGACAGGGTATGCGCCACGATGCCCTGGCCTTGGCTCGTGAGGCCGTCTGGGTCGGCCGCAAGGGTCAGCCAGACGGCGAGGGGCTTGCCACTGGCTTTGCGTTCCTTCTGGAGGGCGGCAATGGCTTGGGCCCGTCGGTCGGCAGCGGCCAGGTCGCCCAGGGCGACGCCTTCGACGTCGAGATCTACCGTCGCGACGTCGTAGCGGTCCACGATCTGCCGGTAGGCGTCGGTCAGGGCCTTCGTGTCTTTGCAGGAAACCGCGAGTTCGTTGTTGTTCAGCCCGCCGAAGGAAACAGCCGTTGCCCCGCCAAGCTGGCGGAGCCGGGCGATTCTCCGGTCCAGATCGAGGTCGGAAGCTGCCTGGTCGGGGCTGTACGCCGCACCCCAGGACGGGGCGCAGTCCTGCTTCGGATCGGCGACGACGAAGGACAGCACCACGGCTTTCGCGCTGGGCACGGCTGGATCTTCGAACGCGAAGCGGGGCGTCGCCGTCACATCCACATAGCCGGAGAACACCGAGGGCATGGATGCGGCGGCACTGACATCCTGGACATTGCGGAGGCCGAGGTAGCCGGCAGTGACCGCCGCAACCACGATGACGCAAAGGATGCCCAAACGCAGGACGGACAGCCGGCGGCCGGGAAAGCGTTTAGACACAGAAATACCCCCAGAGCTTCTGAATAGGACTTCACGGATGTCTGGGAAAGATCTCACTCCCCGGGAAGCGCCGCAGCTTGCGTAGCATTTCCATGAGTTCTGTCGGAACTCCGCGTTGTTCGCCTATCATAGGGGCGCACTGAAGTGCGGTCCGTTACATTACGCCCGCATTGTGCCGTGTGCCCGCTGGGGGTGCACGGACAGCGAATGGGGATTCATGTCGGATCAGATTGTGCTGCTTCGCCCCGATGAACAGGGAACGGCGGACGGGCAGTCTTCAAAGGCCCGAAAGCGTCAGTGGGGAGCGGAAAAGCGCTCCGAACCGCTCTCGATCGTCCACCCGGCACCATCGCGGCGGAAAATTGTCCTCGGCCGCGTCGGCGTCCTCACCACCGTGCTTGCCTGGGTCGGCTATTTGGTCACGACGGTGCTCAAGCAGCTGGTGGACAACCCCGGCGCTGGATTCCGCTTCGGCGCCGAGACCCTCTCCTACTTGGTAGTGGTGTCCTTCCTGACGTTCTCGGCGTTGATGTACCTCACCGCCCGCCAGGGCGCCCTGACCCGCTTTCGGGCCCACCGACGGGTTCCCCGAGGGGAACTGGACCGGCACTTCTTCGACTACTCCGAGGGCATCACCGTGCTGATTCCTTCTTACGCAGAAGAACCGGAAGTAGTGCGCGGCACCATGTGGTCCGCGGTCCTGCAGGAATTCCCGGACCTGAGCGTTGTGCTTCTTCTTGATGACCCACCCTTCCCCAAGGACCCGGACGTGCTCCGGCGCCTGGAAGCCACCCGTGCCCTTGCCGGCCAGATCACCGAAACCCTCGAAGAACCAGCCGCGAGGGTCAACGCCGCCTACGCGAGGTACCGCCGTCGTCGTGATCAAGGACCTGAACCAGACCCCGGCACCGAGGTTGAGCGGCTCATCGCCGAATACCAATACGCTGCCGAATGGCTCGAAGCTATGGCCGAGACCGAGTCCGTCGAGGACCACGTGGATGAGTTCTTCGTCGATCTGGTCCTCATGGGCCTGGCCCGGGAACTACGGCTCGTGATCCTGGCCCTTACGGCCGCCAACGCACAGCGGAAGTCGCCCGGCCCGGAACGCATCGCTGAACTGTATGCGCGGCTGACCTGGATCTTCAACGCACGGGTTTCCACGTTCGAGCGGAAGCGGTTCGCGAGCCTCTCCCACGAGGCCAACAAGGCCATGAACCTGAACGCCTACCTCTCACTCATGGGCGGGACCTGGCACCCGGAACAGACCGCGGACGGGACCGTCTTGCGGCCCGCAGGGGTCGACGACGGCGATGTGCTGTCGGTCCCGGACACCACCTACGTCCTGACTCTGGATGCGGACTCGATGCTGCTGCGCGATTACTGCCTCCGCTTGGTTCATCTCCTCGAATCCCCTGGAAATGAGCAGGTAGCCGTCACCCAGACTCCGTATTCCTCCTTCCGCGGCGCCCCGACCCGGATTGAGCGCATCGCCGGGGCCACCACGGACATCCAGCACATCCAGCACCAGGGCATGACCCAATACGGCGCCACGTTCTGGGTGGGCGCGAACGCCGTGATCCGCAAACGCGCCCTGGAGGACATCGTAGAGATCTCCACCGTGGGCGGCTTCGAGGTCAGAACCTACATCCAGGACCGCACCGTCATTGAAGACACCGAGTCCAGCGTGGACCTCGGTAAGCATGGCTGGACCTTGGCCAACTACCCGGAGCGGCTCAGCTACAGCGCCACCCCGCCGGACTTCGGATCGCTCGTGGTGCAGCGACGGCGCTGGGCCAACGGCGGCCTGCTGATCCTGCCCAAACTCTGGGAACAGATCCGCAAGCGCCGAGGCCAAGCCCGGCCGGTCCTCTTCCGCGAAATCCTGCTGCGCGTCAACTACATGGCCTCCATCACCTGGGCGAGCTTCGGGTTGCTGTTCCTCCTCGCATACCCCTACGACAGCCGTCTCCTCAGCCCCTTGGTCTTCCTTGCGGCCCTGCCCTACTTCCTGGCCATGGGAAGCGACCTGCGGGACTGCGGCCACCGGTTCAGCGACATCTTCCGGATCTACGGATTCAACCTCGTTCTCCTTCCGGTCAATCTCGCAGGCGTCCTGAAATCCCTCCAGCAAGCCCTCACGGGAGACAAGATCCCGTTCGTCCGAACCCCGAAGGTCAAGGACCGTACCGCCGCACCGGCCCTCTACGTCCTCGCTCCGTACTTGATCGTTGCGTTCTCCTTGTTGACCGTCTGGCGCAACTGGGAACTGGGAAACTGGGGCAACGCCGCATTCGCCGCCTTCAACGCCGTCATGGCCGCCGGTGCTATCCGGGCTTACATCGGACTGGCCAACTCCGGAGTGGACATGTACCTTGGCGTGCTGAACTGGCTGTACGTCGAGCCCAAGAAGCCGAAAGCACAGCCGCCGGCCATCATCCCCAAAACCCCGGAACAGGTCGACTGGGAGTCGCTGCTCTACCACGGTGACCGCCGCCTGAACCGCGACCTCCGGGGCAAGAACGACCGCCGGAAACGGGCCGGATCGGCGTAGGGCTACGCTGGCCTTGGGCGCCGGTGTTCCGGCTCCGCAAGGCATCGGAAGGGGCCACAGTGAATCCGCTGGCAGTGGTATTGGGATCCACCGGCTATATCGGGGGACGGCTCGTCCCGCGATTGCTCGACGCCGGCTACGACGTCCGTGTCCTGGTACGCCACACCAACAAGCTCAGCGACGTCCCCTGGGCAGACCGCGTGGACGTGATGATCGGCGACCTCGAGGATGTCGACTCCTTGCGGCAGGCGTTTGCCGGGGCCGGCGTCATTTACTACTTGGTGCACTCGATGGGTCATTCGGGCCACCGGTCTTTTGAAGAGACCGAAAGACTCTGCGCCGGCAACGTAGCGCGTGCGGCGGCCGATGCCGGGGCCGGACGGATCATTTACCTGGGTGGACTGCACCCGGAAGGAACTGAGCTCAGCCGGCACCTCCGGTCCCGCAAGGAAGTGGGCGACATTTTCCTAGCGGAACCGCAGGTGCCTGCGATAGTGCTTCAGGCCGGCGTCGTGATTGGTTCCGGTTCGGCGTCCTTCGAAATGATCCGGCAACTGACCGAGGTGCTGCCCGTCATGGTGGCTCCGCGATGGGTGCGGAACAAAGTCCAGCCGATAGCGATCCGAGACGTGCTGTATTACCTGGTCGCAGCGGCTGGACTCCCTGCTTCGCTCAACCGCACCTTCGACGTCGGCGGCCCGGATGTCCTCCGGTACGACGAGATGATGAACGGCTACGCCGCGGAAGCGGGCCTCCGACGCCGGCCGGTGGTCGCACTGCCCGTCCTGACTCCATGGTTGGCATCCCAGTGGGTCAACCTCGTCACCCCCATACCGCGATCCTTGGCAGTGCCGCTGATCGGATCGCTGCAGCAGAACTGCGTGGTCGGGGAGCGGGACATCCATGAATATGTAGATCCGCCCGAAGCTGGCCTGCTTGGATACCGGGAATCCCTTCGCCTGGCGCTTGCGCGCGAGGCCGCCGGAGAAGTGGAAACCAGTTGGCAGAACTCCTCCGTTCGCGGTGCCCCGAGTGATCCCCTTCCCAGTGACCCGCAATGGGCCGGACACCTGGTGTACCAGGACAACCAGGAGCAGCTCACCACAGCCACCCGGCAACAACTGTGGCAAGTCATAGAAGGCATCGGTGGAGACAACGGCTGGTACTCCTTTCCCTTGGCGTGGTCCGTGCGCGGCTGGATGGACAAGATCGTGGGTGGAGTGGGGCTTCGCCGCGGCCGGCTCAATCCGACCCGGCTGAATACGGGGGACGCGCTGGACTTCTGGCGTGTGGAGCAGATCGACCGCGGCTCCCTGTTGCGCCTCCGCGCGGAAATGAAGGTACCCGGGCGCGCGTGGCTGGAAATGCGGGCGGAGGAAGCCGAAGGCGGGGCGCTCTACCGACAAAGGGCGGTCTTCTTCCCCAAAGGCCTGGGCGGACGGTTGTACTGGCTGGCGGTGTTGCCTTTCCACGGTGTCATCTTCAAGGGAATGGCCAATCGCATCACGGCAGCAGCGGCGTCGATGGCGGACGACGACGATCCGGCGGCCTTGCCTTAGCGGCCTTGCCTTAAATATCGACAAGTGTGAATATTTACATGTGTCTATGTCGCTGGAGTTAACACCCGTCCAGACGGTGGCTTGTTGTTCGCCGCTGTCCAGGGAACCCTTGTCGGAATCCGAAGCGGAAGGGATCGTGCCACTGCTGAAGGCGCTGGGCGATCCGGTGCGGCTGCGGCTGATGTCCCTCGTGGCGTCCCACGAGGGCGGCGAAGCCTGCGTGTGCGACCTCAACGACGCCTTCGAGCTGTCACAGCCGACCATCAGCCACCACCTGAAGGTCCTGCACGAAGCGGGCCTCCTCGAACGCGAAAAGCGCGGCGTCTGGGTTTATTACCGCGCCCGCACCGACGCCCTGTCCGGCCTGGCGGCCCTGATCGGTGGACAGGGCCAGTGAGCGCGCTCAAGCGGCAGGCCGTGGCGGAGTTCGCCGGCACCGCCTTCCTGGTCATGGGCGTGGTGGGCTCAGGGGTCATGGCCTCGCGACTGTCCCCGAACGACGTCGGACTGCAGCTTCTGCAGAACAGCGTCGCCACCGGCGCCGCCCTCGTCGCGTTGATTCTTGCATTGCAGCCGGTTTCGGCATCCTTCAACCCTGTGGTCACTTTGGTGGAACGCGCCCTGGGGATCCTGGATACGCCCACCGCGTTGGCTCTGCTCGCCGCCCAGTTTGCCGGAGGCCTGGCCGGGACAGTCCTCGCGAACCTGATGTTCGGCCTCGACGCCGTGACGCTCTCCACGCATCAACGTGCCGGGGGAGGGCTGTGGCTCGGCGAAGTCGTTGCCACCATCGGGCTTCTCGTGGTCATTTTCGGCACCATCCGCTCCGGCCGGACCGAGCTGGTGGCCTTCGCCGTCGGCGGCTACATCACTGCCGCCTACTGGTTCACCAGCTCCACGAGTTTCGCGAACCCCGCCGTGACCGTGGCCCGGACCATCACAGACACCTTCGCCGGGATCGCCCCCGCATCCGCCCCGGCGTTCATCCTCGCCCAGTTGCTGGGCGGCGCCGCCGGGTTCTTCCTGATCCGCGCCCTGTACCCACGCGTTGCCGCGTTGCCTTTGCCGGCTCCCGCGCCCGGCTCCGAATCCGATCGAAAGGTCCTCTCATGAGCACTGAAACCGCCAAGAAACCCTCCGTCCTCTTCGTCTGCGTACACAACGCGGGCCGTTCCCAGATGGCGGCCGCCTTCCTCACCACCCTGGCCGAAGGCCGGATTGAGGTCCGGTCCGCGGGCTCCCAGCCAGCGGACAAGGTCAACCCGGCCGCAGTCGAAGCCATGGCCGAACTTGGCATTGACATGTCCGCCGAAATCCCCAAGGTCCTCACCACAGAGGCCGTGAAGGAATCGGATGTCGTCATCACCATGGGATGCGGCGACGAATGCCCGTACTTCCCCGGCAAGCGCTACGAGGACTGGGTCCTCGAAGATCCGGCCGGCCAGGGCCTGGACGCCGTCCGCCCCATCCGGGACGAGATCAAAAGCCGCATCGAGGGCCTGATCGAGTCCCTCGCGCCCGCCGCGTGATAGCAGTGTCCGGCACAGCCTGATGCAAGAATCACAGGCATGATGGATCCGGCCCGGGAAGCATGCCTCGCAGGATACAGCCGGGCCCTTCGGGAGTTGATCGGCTGGCTGGACAACGCTCGGAGCTGCAACGCAAGAGCAACGGGACCCGCTGGACCAACGAGGAACTGCTCTTCCACATGGTCTTCGGATACATGATCTTCCGGTCCCTTTTGCCCTTGGTCCGCATCATGAGCCGCCTGCCCCGATCCTGGGGCAGGCGATTTGCCGCCGGATTGAATGCGGCTGCCGGCCCGTTCGACGTCGTGAACTATTGGGGTTCCAGGGTGGCCGCGGCTGTCTCCAACCGGCGCCGAATTCCCCACACGGCTCGTCCTGATGCCTGGGATGCGTGACACATTCTGCTGGATCACCGCCGAGATATCGGCGGAAGATCCGCGGGTTTCCGGCGTATAAGCACCGGGCGAGTCCGGGTGATCCAACAGAATCCGTCGCCCCTGCCACCTCAACCGCCGCCGCCCCAGCCACAAAACCAGGCCCACACGAAGGCCCAAAACCCCTGTCCAAACTGCCCGGCACGGCCCGCATGTCAGGTTTGAGGCCCTCGCCACCTAGACTTGCTGGTTGAAGCAATCTAAACGAGAGCCGCAGCGCAAAACGCTGCGAGTCTTAGGGGACAAGACCATGCCGGATTCTTTGGACAACGAAGCCAGCGCCGCTGCATCGAACGAAGGACAGCCCGACCTTCGTCGACGCCGCGATCGCCGTCGCGCCGAGGGCGACCCCTGGACAGGAACTATGCCGATCATTACGCCGAACGATTCCGACGCACCCGCATCCGCTGCCCCGCTCCAAAGCAGATCCTGGGCCGAAGCTGCAGCCGCCGCCGACGCGTCCGCAGGGACCGTAACGGACCGCGCGGAAACAGACCGCGAAGACTCGACCAGCGGTGACGCGACCCCCGCGGAACCACGCCGTGAGATCCCGACGGCGGCAGCACCGGCGTCGGGCGCTGTTCCCCCGGCTGCCGCACGAGCCGGACGCGCCGCTGCCGCCAACGCTCCAATTTCCGACTTCATCTCGTCGCCGGGTTCCTTCGTGCGGGAGCAGAAGCCGCGCCCCATCGGTGGCTTCCGCGGCATGCTCTACAGGCTGACCGGCGGCGCCTGGAACCTCGGGCCCAGCGCCAAGCAGCGCGAAGAGGACGAGTTGGCGCGGCGCATTTCCCGGCAGCTTCAAGGCAGCTACAACACGGCTGTCCTGAGCCTCAAGGGCGGGATCGGCAAGACCTCCACCACGGTGGGCGTCGGCCTTACCTTGGCGGAATTCCGCGGCGACCCGCCCTGCGCCATCGACGCCAACCCTGATTCCGGCGACCTCGTGGAGCGCGCACTGGGTGAGGGCATCTACCAGAAGGCCACGCCGCGCACCATCACGGACCTGCTCAAAAACGTCGACAACGTCGATTCGCTCACGGCACTCGCCCGGTACATGCACCATGCCGGCCGACTGCACCTGATCGCCGGCGAACAGGACCCGGAAGTTTCGGATTCACTGACCGCCGAGGAATACCTGCGGATCCGCCAGTTGATCTCGGGCTACTACTCCATCGCGCTGACCGACTGCGGGACCGGCGTTACGCACAATGCGATGAGCGGCATCCTGCAATCGGCCGACAACCTCATCATCGCCGCCGGCTATGCCGTGAGCGGCGCCAAGCGTGCCCGCAGCACCCTTCAATGGCTCGCGAGCCACGGCTACGAGGAACTGGCACGCAACGCGATCGTGGTCATCACGGACAAGGACGAGGTGTCCTCCCGCGTGGACAAGGATGCCATCGAGGAACACCTCGCCGGGATCTGCCGCCAGTTGATTGCCGTGCCTCACGACAGGGGAGTGGCCGACGGCGACCTGGTCACCCTTGACGTCCTGCGCCCCGACACCCGCCGTGCGTACAAGGAGATCGCGGCCGCGATCGTGGACGGGTACGTGTAGCGCCTCCGCTTTGGTGGCCCCGCCCAACTAGCTCGCATTAGATGTCGTTTACAAGGCTCATAACGACAACAAGTGCGAGTCAGTTGGGGTGGGGCTACTTAGTTATTGCCTAGCGTGACGCTGTTGACACTCTATTCATTACTTGGTTTTACGCCGGCAAGAGCGGGTTATTACTCGACTACTACGCGGATTGCAAATTGTCGCTTCCGCCGGGATTTCCCTAGAGTTGCACCTGGACGCATTCGCTTTGCGGGGCGACCTCGCCATGACCGGGAACTGGGCCCGGGCATGGTGCACCCAATTCTGTGCCTTTATGACACCCTGCTGCGCCCGTTTCTGAACCCGAGGCCAGCACCCAGGAGCCTCCTTGATTCCCAAAAAACTTGCCTTGATGTTCGCTGCCGTGCTTCTCCTCGGACTGACGGGTGCCACTAGCGCCCGCCCCACCGCCAACACAGCGCCCGACGCCGCTCCCGAACCCATCGCGAACGCCGCACCCGCCGCTGAGGTGGCCCCGCTCGCGACGCCGACTCCAGCACCGCCCGCCGTTCCGCAGCCTGCCGCCGCACCCGCGCCCGCCGTCGTCGTGCCCAAAGCTGCAGTCGTACCCGCCGCCGTACCCCAAGCTGGTCGGGGCGGCTCGGTGAAGGTGCTCGACACCACCGCGGCCATCACCGACCCCAACTGGTTCCGCCACGCCTACGCCGAGGGCTTCGGTCTCTACGTGATGCACTCCACCGCGTGGGGCACGTGCACTCCGTGGCAACAGACCCAAGCCCAATTGAAGATGGCGCTCGACGCCGGCCTCAAGATCGCGGTCTACACGCGTGACGCTTCGTGCTGGGCGAACGGGATCAAAGCCGCAGGCCCGTACATGGCCCAACTGCAGTTCTTCGCCCTGGACATCGAGCCCGGGGGATCCTTGGTAACGCGCGCCATGGTGGATGGTGTGCGGAGCCTGGGCGTGCGGCCCGTGATCTACAGCGGCAGCGGCATGTGGCCAGGCTTGATGGGCAACAGCACCGCATTCTCGGACGTGCCTCTGTGGGATACCGACACGAGCAACCTCAACTACGCCGGCTGGACCGCGGACTACCTGGCACCGGCCCCTGTGCAGTACGGCGGCTGGAACACGGCTGGCACTATGCGCGTGGGGATCCAGCAGAAGCTCGAACACACCCTGAACGGCATCAACGTCGACCTGAACTCGTTCGACGCCGGGTTCCTGAAGTAGGCGCTGCGCTTCTTGCCCTGCGCTGCGCTGAATTCCTGACGCCCCCGGAATTCCGGGGGCGTCAGGAATTCCGGGGGCGTCAGGAAGACACGGGGTCGGAGGGCACGGGACGCGTCGGGATTGTTTCCTTGGAGTTGTCCACATGGGGGAATTCGGTGCTGTCGTGGGCCTCGATCCACGTGGCAGGTTCGTAGGCATGACCCAGTTGCCCCGCCTGATCCTCAGCCGAGATCACCTTTTTCACGGAACGACTCTCAAGGAACTCGCTCGGAGTGCCAAGGCGGGCGCCTTGCATCGCGTCCGCCAAGGAGTGTACGTTGACGGCGCTGCGTGGGACGCACTGAAACCGTGGGAACAATATCGTGTACGGGTCAACGCTGCGGCCGAAACCTCCAGCTCACGAACCATTTTCGCCAGACACTCGGCGGCGTCTGTATGGGGTATCCCCACTATCGGACTGCATCATCCGGTGCAGGCCGTGACCCTGAGGAACGACGGCGGCCGCTCTCGGGCCGGAATATCCCGCCACTACGCGGACCCCGCTAGCCTCAAGGTGTATCGCCGAGAGGGACTTCTGGTGACTGACAGGGTGCGCACGGTGCTGGATCTGGCCGCTTTCACCCCGTTCGTCGAATCCATAGCTCCTTTGGATCACGTCCTCAAAGCCGACCGGAAAAGGAGATTGCCCGCCATCTCGAAAGAGGCACTTCTGGCGGGAGCGGATGGAATTTACACGGCGGCGGCCACCCGGAGAATTCAAGCGGCGATCGATTTCGCAGATCCCCTGTCCGGATCTGCGGGGGAATCCTACAGCCGCGCTTTGATGCATGTCGCCGGATTCGAGGCCCCGGTTCTTCAACGTGAATTCCGCGACGAAGCGGGCCTGGTGGGCTATTCGGACTTCTATTGGAAGGGTGTGCGGTTGGCCGGGGAGTTCGACGGCATCGATAAGTACCTGAAACCGGAATTCCTCAAGGGACGCACCCCCGCTCAAGCCGTCGTCGAGGAGAAGCTGCGCGAGGACCGGATCCGTGCCACGGGGTGCGGCGTCGTCCGTTGGGTGTGGGCAGAACTCATGGCTCCCGGCGTGTTCGAACGGAAGCTGGCAGCGGCAGGGGTGTCCCGGCGTCGTCCGCGTGGATCCCGATGAGGCGCGGAGTGCCTGGCGCTACGCTGAATGCTTGGCGCTACGCTGAATGCCTGGCGCCGCGCTGAATGCCTGACGCTACGCTGACTGCCTGACGCAGCCGGAATTCCCTGTGCGACAGGTATTTGGCGCGTCGCAAAGGAGTGGCGTCCTAGGATGAAGGGGATGACCACCACCAGCACCCTTCAGCCTTTCAATCTCCGCAGCATCGCGTTGCCCGCATTTGGGCCCGCCCTGCTGTTCTGTATCGGCGAAGGCGCGGTCCTTCCGGTGGTGGCGTTGTCCGCCCGCGACCTTGGTGCTTCCGTGGCCGTTTCCGCGTTGGTGGTTACCCTGATCGGACTGGGATCGTGGTTCTTCAACCTGCCCGCTTCGATCATCACCATCAAGTTCGGCGAACGATGGGCCATCGTCGCCGCGGGCGCCGCCGGAGCCTTGGCCTTGTTGGCGGCAGGATTCGCGCCGCTCCTTGCGCACAACGGCATCTGGCTGCTCGCCGCGGCGATGACCGTGGTCGGGATGTCCACGAGCGTCTTCAACCTAGCGCGACAGAAGTACCTCACGGAAGCCGTCCCGGTCATCTACCGGGCACGCGCCCTCTCGACGCTGGGCGGCGTCACCCGGATCGGCGTGTTCATCGGCCCGTTCGTCGGCGCGGCCGTGATGCAGTTCGCCGGCATCAGCGGCGCATATTGGGTTGGCGTGGCGGGCATGGCGGCAGCCGCGGTGCTTTCCCTCACCATTCCGGACCTTGTGTTGCCGGACGACGGCGACGGCGGGCGGAAGGGTCCCGAGCCCACCCTCCGTGGCGTGGCGGTTTCGCACGCGGGGGTGTTCCTGACTGTCGGGACCGGGATCCTGCTGCTCAGCGCGCTGCGGGCCTCACGTCAGGTGGTCATCCCTTTGTGGGCGGACCACTTGGGATTGGACGCCACACACGCGTCTCTGATTTACGGCTTGTCCGGCGCGATCGACATGCTGGTGTTCTATCCGGCCGGCAAGCTCATGGACCGCAAGGGGCGCATGTGGGTAGCTGTACCGTCCACCCTCATCATGGGCGCGGCGTTGTTCCTGATGCCGTCGTCCGCCGAGTTTGTGGGGCTGTTGCTGGCCTCGCTCCTGATCGGCTTCGGCAACGGCATCAGCTCAGGACTCATCATGACTCTCGGCGCCGACTTTTCCCCGGAGAAGGGTCGCGGGCAATTCCTCGGCTTGTGGAGGTTCATTTCCGACGCCGGTGCCACAGGCGGGCCCGTGCTGCTCTCGGCCCTGACGGCTGCAATATCGCTCGCTGCGGGCGTCTGGGCCACCGGCTTCCTTGGCCTGGCCGCCGCGGCGGTGTTCGCCGTCGCGCTCCCGAAACTCAAGCACCGCAGGAACTACTGAGGCCCAACACCTCCCTCGCCGGTGGGTACCCAACTGGCTCGCAATAGATGTCGTTTTGAGGGCTCAGAACGACATTAACTGCGAGTCAGTTGGGAATGCAGCTCCCAGACTCCGGTCAGGTGCATCCGGTATGGTGAATTGGATGTTCTCAGTCATCGCGCCTCCGCATCGTGCCCCCACCGCGAATCCGACCGCTGGGAAACCCGTCACGGACAACCCACCGCCGCTTGGTTCCGGGGCGGATAATCGCCTGCCGAAGAGCGTGGCAAAGCAGTCCCGGCCTGATCTCGCGACGCTGACCGCGCTGCGTTTTTTTGCCGCTCTGTGGGTGGTGTTCTTCCATCTTCAGGCCATGCAGCACACCTTCCTCGCCCCGGTCTATGAGCTGTTCCGGCCCGTCATTGCCAACGGCGACCTGGGCGTGGACGTGTTCTTTGTGCTCAGCGGCTTCATCATCACCTACACGTACCTGGACCGGCTTGGCCCACGTTTCCGCTGGCGAGCTGCAGCGGACTTTGTCTGGGCGCGGTTCGCCCGCATGTGGCCCGCGTTCGCCCTGGTGGTGGGCGTGTTGGGCCTGTGGTTCGTATATGGGACCGCGCAGGAATCCGTGCGGGAATGGTCCCTCCAGACCCAGGCTCCGGACCTGTCGCCGTGGGGGCTGGCCAAGCAGCTGCTGATGATGCATCTCTGGTTCCAACCGGGTACCGACGGCGCCAGCTGGTTCGGCCCGGGATGGACGGTCAGTGCCGAGTGGCTGGCCTACTTGGCGTTTCCGCTGCTCGCGCTGGTCCTGTTCCGGCTGCGCCGGCTGCATCCGCTCGCGGCGCTGGCCGCCTCCGTGCTCGTCCTCCTGCCGACAGCCATCTGGGGTCCGGACCTGCCAATCGCCACGGATGAGGACCAGCCGTACCAATGGCTGCTGCGGATCGCGTGCTGCTTCATTGCGGGGGCTTTCGCTTGCATCGCAGCTCGGAACGCGGACCGTATGAAGTTCAATCCTGCCCTGGCCGGTCCCGGCGCCCTGCTGACCGGAACCGCCGTCGTGATCTTCCTGGCCACGGCCGGAAAACCCGGCCCGGGACGGCTGGCCGTGCTTGCCTTCCCGCTGCTCATTGCGCTCCTTAGCCTGACCCGCGGCTGGCTCCGCTCGGCGTTGTCGGCGCGGTGGCTGCAATATGGCGGCCACAGCTCCTACAGCCTGTACTTGGTCCACATGTTCTTCATCTACCTCTTCTACTGGCTCATCAAGGACTGGCCGCATGGGGCCAGTCCGGTGGCGGAGAACTTGCTCGGGGCGGCGTGCCTGCTCGCGATTGCCTTGGCCACCCATCTGTTGTTCAAGTACGTCGAGGAACCGGCCCGGCTCCGGCTGCGCGCACTGGTCCCGAAGGCGGGGGCCGCGAGGGCGGGTGTGTGATGCCGTCCCAGAACCTCAGTCGAGTGAATTGAGGAACGCGATGGCATCCGCTGCCACTTCGTCCGGGCACTCCCACAAGACCAGGTGCCCTACCCCGGGATAAACCTTCAACGCGGCGCCGGGTATTCGAGCCGCCAAGGCTTCCTGGTGCCTTCGAGGCAGCACGCCATCATGTGCGCCCCACAAGATCAGGGTGGGCGCCAGAATGGTTCCGGACTCCGTGGGCGGAGTCGCCGCACGCAAGCCATCGAGGATGAGCTTCCACGCATGCGCAGGCATCCTGACTCCGTCGCGCACCCGGTCCTCGATATACCAAGCAGGAATCGCATGCAGTAGTGGGAACCATGCAAGGGAATTCCGTACCCAGCTCTCGTCGACGGGGTCCTGAAGAGCGGCGACTTCGTTGGCGAAAGCAGTCCGACCCCGCAGGCTTAGGGGAGAGCCCACCAGCACGAGCGCTGCCACACGATCGGGGTACCCGATGGCTAGCTGCTGGGCCACATAGCCGCCGCTGGAGGAACCAAGGATGAACGCCCTCTGGACACCGAGCGCATCCAGGATGGCTGCGGCGTCCTCGGCCTGATCAGCCAACGAATAGCCGAGCCCCGGCTTCTCCGCGTCTCCCTGGCCGCGGAGGTCGGGCGCGTAGACCCTGAAGTCCTTCAGCAGAGGTACAAGGCGGTCAAAGCTACGACGGGATTCACCCCAGGCGTGCAACAGCAACAACGGCTTCGCATCGGCGTCGCCCTGGACGAGGCACGGAACCCGTACGCCCGTCGTGAGCCTGAGATCCAGGACTTCGGCGCCCATAGCATCAGGGTACGCCTCGTCGCGCGGCACTAAGGAGAGTCCCGCCGGGCGATCCCGGAATCGTTGACACCTACGAGGCATTGGCGTTCGATGATCGCAGGGGGAACTGTCTCGGCGGGGAGGGAACAGTTCATGCGGGCAATCTGGAATGCGAAACCTGTATCCATCGTGGCGGGCAGCACCCTGGTGCTTGAGGGCTGTGTCGGAATGTGGCTGGCCGCCAGAGCGCCCGCCGGACCGGAGAATGGCAAGATTGTTCTGCTTTCTTTCTTCTATGGCGCCGTCGCCCTGATCTGGGGTGTCGTCATCCTGTCCTGGCGCTTCTGGTCCAAGCTGATGGTCCTGATGCGAAGGCAAGTAGCGGATGTTCTTCCGGCCATCCTGCCTCTGGCCGTGGTTTCGTCGCCCTTGCTGTCGGCGCCTGGATTCTCCGATCCGGCCAACCCGTCCTTGTGGATGGGTGGCCTGCTGCTGGCATCGGCTGCCATTTCAGTAGTGCCTGCGGAGAAGGCGCCGCTTTTGGAGATCCCGCCACTACGCCCGGGACACTTCCTTGATTGGCTTAGATGGCAGAATTTCGGTGCCGGCTCGCTGTGCGCCTTTCCAGCCTGCAGATCAACTGGCTACGGGTCATCCACGTCTGCCGCGGACACGAGGCAGCCGTGAAGGAGCTCCGCACGATGTACCCCAAAATCGGCCCAACGCAGGCCGACATCATCATCGAAAACCTCTATCGGGCAGAAGCGCTCAGCGCACCGGGCCTCTAGACCAGACCGTGCAGGAAGCCGCGCGCGGCACTAAGGTGACTGCCGCCGTCGGGCATTCAGACCGAAAAGCCAGGTGGCAGCGACCGTTGCCAGATAACCGGTGATGACAATCAGGGAGACGCCGGCCCAGAAATAGTTGGTGGTGCTTTCCTGCCCGAAACCGCTCGCGATTCCAATCAGCGAGTACACCGCAACGGCCGCGGCGACGACGCCCGCCAGAGTCGACAGCGAAAGCCACACACGCGACGACGCCCAGTGCTCACCGCGGCCGTCCTGGACATTCCAGCGCTTTCCCGTTCGCAGCACCAACCAGCCAGCCGGCAGCATGACCGCTCCCACCACGAGGAACGCGGCGACGACGTCGGCGGGCCGGTGCCACTGGTTGATCAGCGTGGAAACCCCGGCCGCCACCGCGAAAGTGCCGCCGAGGAACCCCGCCAGGGGCCGCCACCGCGGCGATACCACCAAGAAGACCGCCGCAGCCGCTGAGGCCGCGAGCGTGGTGTGACCGGAGGGCAGCGAGTTCAGTTCAATGGTCTGGACGCCGCGGAACGGCCTGTTCGGGAACCAGTCCTTGAGGAGCTGGGTGGCCAGGTTCGCCGCGACACAAGCGGCCACCGCGATCCCGGCAGACTTCCAGCGGCGGCGCATGATCGTGACGAAAAGAACGACGACGGCGGCGATCGCCACCGAGATGACCGGCAACCAATCGAGGAACTGGGTGGTTGCCCGCTCGGTGGGACCGTTGATGGTCGCGGCTTCCACCAGGGCGGATTCGTCGATGTACTGTCCCGTGGTGGTGCGGACGAAAAAATAGTAGGTGGCAACGAATGCGGCCATGCATGCCAGGGTGGAGAGCACAAAAAGGAAGCCCATCCCAGCGCCGGCCCAGCGCCTGCTGGCAATACCACGTGTGGCCGGCATCCGGCTCGTCTTAGGAAAACTCATTACTTTCAGGGTGTCATATTTGGCTGGGAGGATCACTTTTGCTCGGAGAGGAGTTCCTCATAGAGCGCCAAATGTTCGGCAACCATCCTCTCGGCGCTGAAGTAGTTTTCCGCGGCGCGGCGGCACTCACCGCGGTCCAGCGTCGCGGCGGCAATGACGGCTTCGGCCAGTTCAGGGGGACTGGAACGGAGATAGCCCGTGACGCCATCGGACACGATTTCCGGGGCTGATCCCCGGAAAGTTGCCACCACCGGCGTCCCTGTGGCGAGGGACTCGATCATCGCCATCCCGAAGGGTTCATCCCACTGAAGCGGATTCAAGAGGGCCACGGAGCCGCCCAGGAGGACGAACTTGTCCGCCGCGTTCAGCTCGCCGAGGTATTCGACGTCGGGCCCGAGCAGCGGTGCGATGACCTCGGCGTAGTACTCATGTTCTTCCGCGCTGTACATCTTGGCCGCAATTCGCAGCGGAACCTGGGCCAGCCGGGCGGTCTCAATTGCTTCCGGCAGGCCCTTGCCGGGGTGCATCCGGCCGAGGAAGCAGGCGTAGCCGCCGTCGCCGGCTCCGAGCGGGACGGACTGCGTGTCTATCCCGTGGTGAATGACCTTCCGTATCTTGATGGCGGGGGCAGTGTCCGCTTGATGGTGCGAGATGGCAATGATCGCCGTGTCCGTGGCCATGGCCTGGTAGATGTCATGGTTTTCTGCCGAAAACGGGAGGTGCGCCGTTGCGACGATGGGTGTTCCCTTCGGCCGATGCCTGTACAGCGGTCCCGCCAGGGTGTTGTCGTGGATGAGGTCGACGTCGTCCATGGCCGCGAATGCGTACACGCTGTGGCGGAGTTCGTCCGTCCCGTTCCCTATCCTCGAGCCGTCCGCAAGCGGCGGGCCGGGGACTTTGTCCACTGGACATGTGCTTCCGGACGCGGCCGCCAAAAGCACATCGTGGCCCGCGGCAGACAAGCCTCGGGCCAGGATATCGATGATCGACTCCGTGCCGCCGTATGCAGGCGGCGGTACTGGAATCCAGGGCGGGGCAACCAGTCCGATGCGCACCTAGTGCCCCCGCCGCGGTCCGGCGGTGGCGTGGTGTACATCCAAGAGATCGGACAACGGTTTGCGGGCTTCGAGGTGGAGCGCGACATTCTCGGGCAGGTCCGTGACCCGTGTTTCTCCGTTGACCACCTCCACGGAGATCCGGGAGCCGGCGAGCGGGACGTTCCGCATTTTGATGTCGCCGAAGCCTTTGGGAACCACCGGCGCCAGCCAGAGGCCGCCGTGGGTGAGGCACGGATCGAAGCGGAGAAGGACGCGGAGCAGATGGACCGGTGTGGCAGCTGCCCAGGCCTGTGGCGAGCATGACGAAGGGTAGGGGACGGGCGTCCCGTAGGTCTTCCTGTCCAGTCCGCAGAACAACTCGGGGAGCCGTCCACCGAACGCCTCGGCCGCATCGAGGAGACCCGTGACGAGGCGCTGGGACTCCTCGACGAAGCCGTAGCGCATCAATCCGCCTGCAATGAGGGCATTGTCATGCGGCCATACCGAGCCGTTGTGGTAGCTCGCCGGGTTGTATGCCGCCATGTCCGAGGCCAATGTCCGGACGCCCCAGCCCGAGAACATGGCGTCCGACATCAGCCGCTCCGCGACTAACGGAGCCTTGTCGTCGTCGACGATTCCGCTCCACAGGCAATGGCCCATATTGGACGCACAGGCGTCTACCGGCCGCTTGTCCCGATCGAGGGCGATTGCGTAATAGCCGAGTTCAGGAAGCCAGAATTGCTCGTTGAATTTTCGCTTGAGCTCGGCTGCCCGTGCGCCCCACACCGCGGCCAGCTTCAGGTCTCCGTCTTCTTGGGCCATCAGGGCCCTGCTGAGATAGGCGGTGTAGACATAGCCCTGGACTTCGCACAAGGCGATCGGCGGCTCCGCCAACGTGCCGTCGGCGAAGTTGATGCCGTCCCCTGAGTCCTTCCAGCCTTGATTGAGGAGGCCATGGTCTGTGGCCCGCGAGTACTCAACGAAGCCGTCGCCGTCGGCGTCTCCATAGTCGCGGATCCAGTCCAGGGCGCGGTCCACCGCCGGCAGAAGGGATTCCGAGACATCGGAATGGAACCCCCAGCGGGTGAGCTCCCCGGCGAGCGTGACGAACAACGGGGTGGCGTCCACTGAACCGTAATAGGCACTCCCGCCGCCAAGCGCGAGGCCTGTGGTGGCGCCGAGACGCACCTCGTGCAGGATCCGGCCCGGCTCCTCTTCGCTGAGCGGATTGACGGTACGGCCCTGGTGATCGGCGAGGGTTTTGAGTGTTCCCAGCGCGAGCGAGGGATCCAGTGGAAGGGTCATGAAGGAGGTCAGGAGCGAGTCCCGGCCGAAAAGGGCCATGAACCAAGGCGATCCCGCAGCCACCACCGTGCGTCCGGGATGGTCGGGGTCGAAGATCCTGAGGGAGCCGAGGTCTGCCCTGCTTTGGGCTAACGCTTTATCGAAGGCCTTGTTGGCAAGTTCCGTCGTAGGAACCTTGCCATGCCACTCCTGAAGCCTTTCTTCAGGGACATCGTAGGGGCGTTGGTTCCCCCAAACCTGGGCGTCCGCCTCGGGCCCGACACCGTCGATGCGGGGCGTGGCCGTCACTCCCGTGGACCAATGGCCTTGGGGTTCAAGAGTGATGTGGTAACTGATGACATCCCCGTCAACCAGGCCATGCGGAGCGTCAACGGCGACCAGGACATGCCGGCCCTGCCGCTGGGACTCAAGGACCAACGAACCGTCGCTACCACGCGTCAAATGCACACTCTCGTGGCGTGCCCGGCCCTCCTTCACTTCGAAGATGTCGGCAAAGTCCGCATTGACCGTGAGTGAAACCGTGGCCTGGGTGGGCTTGCTGGAAAAATTCCTGACCGTAATCTCTTCGCGCACTCCGCCGAACAGGCTCCGCCGGCGTTCAATCAGCAGATGGCTGTCCGCCAAGCCATCGGTGCGAGACGCGCGGCCGACGAAATCGGCGCGATAGGGCTCCGGGACAGGAGAACCCAAGGCCTCGATAGGGTGGCCGTTCACCTCCAACGCCCAGTTTGAAACGAACCGCGTGTCACGGAAGAACATCCCGTGCGGGCGCAGTTGGTCCATATCGCCGTTCGCCGCAGAGACGCAAAACGATGTTCCTGCCAACAGTGTTACGGCACCTGCGCCGGCCGAACCTGCGAGGTTCTCGGCATTCCAACCTGTCATCAATGGGCTCCAAAGCTAGGGACGGGGGAATGGGGCAGCTTGTTTCAGCGTATTCGCCACGTCTTCGGAAGTGAACCCTCCTGCAGATATGTGGGCCTTTGGGTGGACGCTCGCTCGGATATGTGGGGTTTTGGGTGGACGCTCGCTCGGATATGTGGGGTTTTGGGTGGACGCTCGCTCGGATATGTGGGGTTGCGGTCGTCAAGTTTTTGAGACATTTTCGTTGTTTGTTTTGGTTAGGCGGCCAGGGGTTCCTGGACGCTGGTGTGGTGGTTTGCGTGGGCGGTGGCTGGCGGGATGCCGCCGGCCCGTCGGTTGGGTCGGCGGCGGTTGTACCAGCCCTCGATGTAGTCCATCACGGCGGTCCGTGCGGTGAGCCTGGAACCGAAGCGGTGGTGGTGGTAGAACTCGGTCTTGAGGTGTGAGAAGAAGTTCTCGGCGACCGCGTTGTCCCAGCACACCCCCACCTTGCCCATGGACTGGGTGACCTCGTTCTGGGCGCACCATCGTTGGAATTCCTCCGAGGTGTACTGGGTGCCCCGGTCGGAGTGGAAGACGACTGGGCCGCCGATGAGGTGGCCGTGGTTCCGGGCCATCCGCAGGGCCGCGGTGCACAGGCTGGCGCGCATGTGTTCGGCCATGGCCCAGCCGATGACCATCCCGGAGAACAGGTCGATGACCGTGGCCAGGTAGAGCCAGCCCTCGCCGGTGCGCAGGTAGGTGATGTCCCCGACCAGCCGGGTCCCGGGCACCGCGGAGGTGAAGTCGCGCCTGCCCTGGTCATCGAGCATGTGGTTCTGGATGTGGGCGGTCTTGGCCTGCGGGTCCTGGAGCGTGGTCTTTTTCCAGGCCTGGGTGCGGATGGCCCGCAGGCCGTGCTCGCGCATGATGGCCCCCACGGTCGGGGCGGAGACCTTGGTCCCGGCCGCGTTCAGGAGCCGGGTCAGCTGGTCCCGCCCGGCACGCCCGGACTCCTTCGTGTAGAGCTTGGTGACCGCGGTGACCAGCTCCCCGTGCCGCACGGTGCGCGGTGAAGGGCCGGCAGGTTTGCGCCACCGGTAATAGGAGGCCCGGGAGACGTTCAATTTCCGGCATAGCCACACCACGGGATGGTTGGCCTTCTCCGCTTCGATGAACTCGTAGAAATCCTCTACTTTTGCTTCGCGGCAAAGAAGGCGCTGACTTTTCCCAGGAACTCGACCTCGGCCTTCAACCTGGCGTTTTCGGCCAGCGCTTTCTGGTGTTCATCCCACGCCACCGGCCCCCGGTCCTCGGGCTGGGCAGGGGTGTCCGGTTGCTTGTCCCGGGACTTGTGTACCCAGTTTCCCAGCGTGCTTTCCTTCACCCCGATCTCCTGCGCGATCTGCTTCACCGGCCGGTCCGAAGACAAAACCAGTCGAACCGATTCCTCCCGGAACGCGGCGTCGTATGTCTTTCTGCGGGTGGTCATCTGAAACTGAGGCTCCCATCAAGCTGTCTCACAAAACCATACGGCCGCAGGTGGATCCGGGAGTTTGGGGCACATATGTGAGCGAGCGTTCGGAATTTGGGGCACGTATGTGAGCGGGGGTCGGGAGGGGTGAGGGGCGCGTAACACGAATGTGACGCTTGACACGTGTTAGGTGATGGATTTACGCTACCTAACACGTGTTAGGAAGGAATTGGACATGGCAGGAAGCAATGGGAAGCTGCGTGAGATCTCACGCAGGACAGCCCTTGGTGCCTTGGGTGCGGGAATTGTCGGAGCAACGGTGGCGTCGTGGCCGCGGTTGACCGGCATGGACATCCCGGGCCGCGGCGACAACAGCCTCAGCATCGCCATCTTGGGAACCGCAGCGGACGCAGCCGCCCGCCAGCGGGTCATTGATGCGTTCGCGAAGGTGCACCCGGAAATCAAGGTGAAAGTCCAGGCCATCCAGGCCGCGGACTGGAAGGACTTCTTCACCAAGATCCTCACCATGGTGGCAGCAGGAACGCCACCGGATGTGGTCTATGTGGCAACCGAAGGCGCCCAGCTCTTCGCCGAGAAGCTCGCGCACCCCTTGGACGAGTACCTTCGCCGCGACGCCGCGGACATGAAGGAGTACTTCGCAGACGTCCACCCGAGCCTCGTGGAAGCGTTTATGTACAAGGGCAGCCTGTTCCAGCTTCCCATCGACTGGAACGCCGCCAATATGTACTACAACACCTCGGCCCTGCAGCAAGCCGGACTTGAACGTCCCGCGGACGACTGGACCCAGGTCGATTTTCGCAACACCTTGGCTGCCATGCGGAAAGCAAGGCCGCAGGACTTCACTCCGTACTACTGGACCAACAGGCTCTTCGGCGGCGTGGTGCCCTGGCTCTATGCCAACGACACCAGCTTCCTCAAGGAATCGAAGTCCACTGGCGGCGAGTGGCTCTGGGACAGCTTCTATGCCCAGGATCCTTCCCGCGGACTGCGCTCCGGCGGCTACCAGTGGCTTGAACCCAATGCCGATGACCCGCGCGTGTACGAGTCGTTCGACTACCTCCGGGGCCTCGTCAAAGATGGCTTGGGCGTTCGTCCCGAGGAAGGCGGCGGAAATTCACTCGTGGGGCTGTTCGCTTCCAACAGGATCGGCATGACCCCGGCCGGCGGCTACTGGGTGGAAGGCCTCCACGAAGCAGGAATGAAGGAAGACGGCTTCGACGTCCAGTTCTTCCCGCGCTGGCGCACCCAGCGGCACCAGTTCGGTACCGCCGGCTACGCCATCATGAAGACCGCCAAGGACAAGGACGCGGCCTGGGAGTGGCTCAAGTTCGCTTCCAGCCTGGAAGCCATGCGCTTGGTCTTCCCGACGCCGAACACCACCCCCGCGCGCCGCTCCATGGTCAACGAGCAGCTGTATGCGGGACGCGGACCCAAACACTGGAAAGTCTTCTACGACACCCTCGACAAATTCCCCACCACAGGTCCCATTCCGGCGCCGCCCCAGCAGGCCGCCGTCGAGACCGCATTGATGAAAAACGTATCCCTGGCCGTCAGCGGTGACGAGAACCAGCTCAAGCAGGCCCTCGCCTCCATGCAGCGCGACCTTGAGATCGCCTTGAGGAGGCAGGCATGAGCACGGCAACAACGGGCATGTCCACCAAACGCCGAAACGGCGCGGGGCCCAAACGCCGAAACGGCGCCGCGAAGAGCGAGGCAAGCGGAAGACAGCGTCAGCGCTGGCTGCCGTGGGCGTTCCTGGCCCCGACCATCCTGGGCATGGGCTTGTTCACGCTCGTGCCGATCGTCGCTTCCGTGGTCCTCGCGTTCTTCCGCTGGGACATCATTTCAGCGCCAAGCTTCGTCGGGTTCGACAACTTCGCCGAAGTGGTCCAGGACCCCACGGTGCGCGTCTCGTTCCTGAACACGATCCTGTTCGTGGTGGTCGCCGTCGCGCTTCAGCTCGGCCTCGCGTTAGCACTGGCGATCATGGTGCAGGAGAAGCTCCCGGCCTGGCTCCGCGTCTTCTTCCGCAGCGCTTTCTTCTTCCCGCTGATCCTGTCCGCGGCGTCGGTGTCCATCTTCATGCGCTACCTGTTCAACGAACAATTCGGCGTGGTCAATTGGCTCTTGTCCTTCGTAGGCATCCCCGCTGTCCCGTGGCTGACGACGCCAGCCGGCTCTGCCGCCGTCGTGATCCTCGTGTACGTGTGGCAGAACTTCGGGTTCTCGTTCCTGCTGTTCATCGGCGGGCTGGCGTCCATCCCCACCGAAACGTACGAGGCAGCGTCAATCGACGGCGCCACGGGCTGGCGCAAACACCTCCACGTGACGCTGCCCCTCCTGAGCCCCACCACGCTAGTGGCCTCCGTCATGGCGATCATCAACGCCCTGCAAGTGTTCGACCAGCCCTACGTCCTGACCCGCGGCGGCCCCGGCGACTCCACGCGCACTGCCGTGATGGTGATCTTCGAGTCCGCGTTCCAGCGCCTCGAATTCGGCCAGGCATCGGCGATCGGCGTCATCCTCACGCTGATCATCATGGCCATCACAGCCGCCCAGTTCCGGCTCAGCAAACGATTCGTCTTCTACCAGTAAGGCCCGCCATGACTACAACCTCAACCCAGCGCGCCGTCGTCGATCGCTTGGCTCCCCAGCGGCCCGCGCCCCGCAAGAAGCGGAACTGGAGCATGGCGGGACGAATCGTGCTGCTCCTGATCGCGTCCGTCTTCATCCTCGGTCCGGTGCTGTGGACCCTGTCCACCTCGCTGCGGCCCCCGGCGGAGTCGTTCCAGCTGCCGCCGTCGTTCCTTCCGCTCAACCCCGATTTCTCGTCGTATGACCAGGTCTTCAAGCAGCTCAACATCATGCTTCTGGTCCTCAACAGTGCCCTCGTGACGGGACTGATCGCCGTCGGGCAGATGTTCACGGCGGCGCTCGCCGGCTACGCGTTCGCGAACCTCAAGTTCCGGGGCCGCGGGGCGTTGTTCTCGATTGTGCTGGCCACCATGATGGTCCCGGCGCAGGTGACGATCGTTCCGGTCTTCATGCTGATCCGCGGCATCGGTCTGTCCGACACGCTCCTCGCGCTCATCCTTCCGGCGATCCCGACGGCGTTCGGCACCTTCCTGATGCGCCAGTACTTCCTGGGGCTGCCAAGTGATTTGGGCGAGGCCGCCGCGATCGACGGAGCCTCGCCGTGGCGCACGTTCCGCTCGGTGTATGCGCCGCTGGCGATGCCGGGTATGGCGATCGTGGGCATCCTGGCTTTCAACTACCACTGGAACGAGTTCTTCCGCCCGCTCATCCTCACCATCTCCGAGCAGAACTTCACGCTCCCGCTGGGCCTGGTGTCGCTGCAAGGCAACCTCGGTACGGGCAGCATCTCCGTGGTGCTGGCCGGCGTGATCCTCTCCATGATTCCCGCCCTGGTGGTGTTCATGTTCGGCCAGCGCGCCTTGCGTGACGGACTCACCGCCGGCACCGGCAAATAGCACTCCTACTCTTTCTTGAAAGGACCTCGATGACGGACGTCATATCTTCCGCCCCTGCTCTAGTCGCGGCGGCCGCCCACCCGGACCCGGCTTTCCCGCGCTTCCACCCCCGGCCGGCGCAAGGCTGGATCAACGACCCTAACGGCGTCAGTTTCATCAACGGCCGATACCACGTGTTCTTCCAGTTCAACCCGGAATCGGCCCGGCACCACCGGATCCAGTGGGGCCACGCCAGCTCCCCGGACCTGGTTCATTGGGATGAGCACCCTGTCGCGCTGCGCCCGCAGGACGGCGGGCCGGATGAGTTCGGCTGCTGGACCGGTGTGGTGACCGACGACGGCGGTGTCCCCACCGCCGCGTACTCGGGCGTGCGGGGCGACGGCGGACACTCGCAAGTGGTGATTTCCCGGGGTTCCGCCGACCTGGTTTCTTGGGAACAGGACGGCCACATTGCAGCTTCCATGCCGGACGACGGCCTGGTCACGGCCGTGCGCGACCCCTTCATCTTCCACTTCAACGGGAAGCGCTACGCCATGCAGGGCGCCGGGCTGGCCAATGGACATGCTGCTTTGCTGCTGTACACGGTGGAGGACATGTCCGACTGGAACTACCAAGGCATTTGGCTGACCACCGAAAACCCCGTGGCAGCTATGCACACCCCGGCCGAGATCTGGGAGTGCCCGCAACTGGTTCAGGTGCCTTCCGACGGGGCGCAAACCTGGGTCATGATGTTCTCCCTCTGGCTCTCCGGCGATGATCACGAGCACGCCAACGGGGTGGGCCACCTGATCGGCTCGCTCGCTGAGGAGCCGTCTACGGGGCTGCCCGTGTTCGTCCCGCGTTCCGGCGGCAGGTCCGACCTTGGCCGGGACTTCTATGCCCCGCAGATTGCTCAGCTGGGTTCTGCGTCGGGGCCGGAGCCGCGTGCCCTTCTGTGGGGATGGGCCAACGAAGGCCCCGGCCGTGATGGCCGGCGTGGCCGTTCGCAAGACGAGATCGACGCCGCAGGCTGGGCCGGCGTATTAACCCACCCGCGCTTCCTCTCGGTAGAGGACGGTGCATTGGTGGTTGCTCCTGCGCCGGAGGTCGAGGCGTACCGGGGTGCTGTGCTTGCGAGCGGAGCTTCCGGAACGGTCCCCCTGCCGCCGTTCGCCGAGGCGGCTGTGAAGACCGGGGCTGGCGGTGGAGCCGGTGAGGTTCGGCTGGTCCTGGCCTCGGGCGCGGAACGGCAAGTCGTGTTTGCGGGGCCGCTGTCCGCCAGCGAGGAACTCCGCATCTTCGTGGATGCTTCCTTGGTAGAGGTGTATCGGAAGGGCTCCGTTGCCACAACCCTCCGCGCCTATCCTGCCTTGGGTGAGGAATGGATCCTTGAGCTTCCCGAAGGTGGGGAAGCGGACGTCTGGGAACTGAAGCTGCCGGAATAGGCGGCAGGCCGCCGTCGTAGTTTCCCCACTTTTGACCACATTTGGCCGGCGTCGCAGTCCGGGATCCCCGCATTTCCGGGGATTTCCGGGCGGCGGCCCGGCCAAAAGCGGGGAGATTCAGCGGGCGGGAACAGGCCCAGTGGACTCACGGACCACCAGGCGGCAGGGAACCATGGTTTCCAAGCCGGCCTTGGCCTCCAAACCGGTGCCGTCGCCCGACGTCGGCCGCTGGGCCGGATGCTCAATCTGCCCCAGCAACATGCTCATCGCGGCCGCGCCCATTTCCCGCAGGGGGAGCGCCATGGTGGTGAGCGCGGGGACCATTGTGGAGGCAATGCGTGACTCGTCGTCGTAACCCATGATCGACAGGTCGCGCGGTACCGCCAGGCCGAGCCGCGCCGCAGCCAGGGCGACGCCGATGGCGAGGCGATCATTCGCGCACACGATCGCCGTCGGGCGTTCAGTGGCGGACAGCAGTCCCATGGCGCCATTGAAACCGTCGTTGATGTCCCAACCGGCCATGAACACGCGGTCTTCGCGAACGGGGATGGCGGCCTTGGCCATTGCTTCACGATGCCCCCTGATGCGCAAGGGCACAGCCGGTGAGGTGGCGGCGCCGGCGAGGAACGCGATATCGCGATGGCCCAGCTGAAGCAAGTGCTCAGTGGCTTCGCGACCCCCGGAAACTTCGTCCGGGATCACGTGGTGCAGCCGTGGTGCGGGACTGTTGTCGAAGCAATTGGCGAGCACGGACGGGACACGCAACATGCCCTGGGGCACGTCGAGCGGCTTCAAACCGACCGTGACGTACATCAGCCCGTCCACTTGCCGGTCCAACAGGGTCTCGACGGCGCTCTCGTCACGGGAGGCGTCGCGCTCGGTGTCCATGACCACGGTGACAAAGCCGTGGGCCCGCGCGACGTCGTCGGCGCCCCCGATGATGTTGCCGTCGAACGGGCTCACCACCACCTCGTCCGACACGATGCCGATCACGCGTGTTCGTTGGTTCCGCAGGCTCAGGGCGATGGGGTTGGGGGAGTAGTTGAGGTCCGCGGCGGCCTGCCGGATACGGTCCTGGCTTTCCTTGGCCACGTTGCCGTCTCCACGGCCGTTGAGCACCAGCGACACCGCACTCCGAGAGACGCCCGCGCGTTTGGCGACGTCGAGTGCTGTGGCCTTGCGCTGCATGCGTGCTCCTCCGGCTGTGGTTCCGTTTCTTGCTGCATTCTACCTAACGCGTGTGAGGTGGGGGGGGGGTCGGTGTGTCAGCCCGACCCTCGCTCAGATATATGGCCAAAACCGGGATCGCTCGCTCACATCAGGTGAGCGAGCGTTTGCCGAAAACAACCCAAAGGTGAGCGAGCGTTTGCCGAAAACCCCCCCCAAAGGTGAGCGGGCGTTTGCCGGCCCTGTGTGGCAGCCGAACGCTAAAGCAAAAGACAGGAACGCTCGCTCAGATATACGCCGTTCGAGCCGAACGCTCGCTCAGATATACGCCCTTCGAGCCGAACGCTCGCTCAGATATACGCCCTTCGAGCCGAACCCTCGCTCAGATATACGCCCTTCGAGCCGAACGCCAAGCGGTATCGTTGGGCGTGCCGGGCAGAACCGGTGTTTCAGATCTATGGGGGTGGGTCCGATTTTTTCCTTGCGCCAAATGGCTACGATCGTGCTGGCAGCTGCGGTGGCAGTGAGTCTCAACGCCTGCGTGTTCGATGTAACTACGGCCGGACCCTTGGCCCCAGCCGGGACGTCCCCCGCCCCTCCGAGCTCCAAGCCATCCGCGGCACCAACTGCAAGCAGTGGCACCCAAACGCGGGTCCAATCGTCGAAAGAGCTGCAGGCGTTGCTCGGCAACCTCCGCGCTCCCGACGGCGTGATGTCGCGGCTTATTGATGAGGCAGCAATTCAGGACATGCAGGATTCGATGGCAGTCGGGCCCGCCGATATGACCACAGATCCCGCCAATTGCCGGGACCTCCTGAAAGCAGGAGAGTTGCTCGACTACAGGATCCCGACGGCGGCCGCGGTGCTTGGCCCCCAGTCGAATATGTCCGTCATCATGGCCTCCTCCGACGAATCCGGCTATTTCTGGCAGGGCATGTACAGCATCGGTAAAGTCCTCGGATATTGCACTGAGGTGACTATTAGCTCGGGGAATCAATCCGTGCACTCGTCCCTGACGCGGTTGAATATGGATCTTCATGGCTCGAAGTCGTTCGCCTACGTCACCACCATCACGGGTTCCGGGTCGCCGATCCATGTGCTGCGCATGGTCGCCATGAGCGGAAACCTGTTCGTCACCGGCGTGCACCCGCTGCCGGGTGCTCAGCCCACTGATGCGGTCATCCGGGAGCTCAGCAGCTACGTCAATGCGATCGTCGACCATGCCGGCGATCAACTGCCCACTATTCCTGCCACGAAACAGCCCACCCCGCCGCAAACAGGCAACTCGGCGTAGCACCGCCCCACGTTACAGTGAAACCATGCCTCCATTCCCCACCCTCGACGAGCTCCTTGCCACAGCCAAAGTGGTCAGCCTGCCGATGCGGGTCAGGTTCCGGGGCATCACCGAGCGCGAGATCCTCCTGTTCCGCGGCCCGGCCGGATGGGGCGAGTTTTGTCCGTTCCCCGAGTACGGCGACGCCGAGGCTTCCCGCTGGCTTAGCGCCGCCGTCGAAGCCGCATGGCAAGGTTTTCCGCCGCAGCTAAGGGACATCATCCCCGTCAACGCCACCGTCCCCGCCGTACCTGCCGCCGGAGTGCCAGAGGTCCTGGAGCGCTTTGGCCGCGTGGACGCCGTCAAAGTCAAGGTTGCCGAGCACGGGCAGGAACTGGCCGACGACGTCGCGCGCGTCACCGCAGTCCGGGACGCCCTGCCGGACGCCGCGATCCGCGTGGACGCGAACGCGGGGTGGGACGTGCCGCAGGCGGTCGAGGCACTCGGGCGGCTCTCCGCCGTCGGGCTCGAATACGCAGAGCAGCCCGTGCCGCACATTGAGGGCCTCGCCGAAGTCCGCCGGCGGCTCGCGCAGCAGGGCACGCCCGTACTTATCGCAGCCGACGAATCCGTGCGCAAGGAAGACGATCCCCTCAAGGTGGCCCGCGCGGGAGCCGCTGACCTGATCGTGGTCAAGGTGGCGCCGCTTGGGGGAGTGTGGCGCGCATTGGACATCGTGGCACAAGCCGGGCTGCCCGCCGTCGTAAGCTCGGCGCTGGACACCTCGGTGGGGATCCGCGCGGGGCTCGCGCTCGCCGCCGCGCTGCCGGAGCTGCCGTACGCCTGCGGGCTGGGGACCGTGCGGCTGTTCGGCTCGGACATTACCCAGGATCCGTTAGTGCCCGACGACGGCGCCATCCGCGTTCGCGAAGCCGTCGCCGACGAGGGGCTGCTGGAGCAGTATGCGGCCACCGCTGAACGTCGCGACTGGTGGCTGGACCGGCTCCGGCGCGTGCACGCACTCCTTAAAGCATAGATTGCTGGGAAAAGTCTGGGAATTCACCGGAACTTTACCGGGGTTTCCTCTCGGATTCCGCTGACGCTGTAAGGGTTGGGAAATCACTCAATCCCCGGAGGTATTTCCCATGTCTGAATCAACCAAGCGCAAGTTCGACTTGCTCCCCATGCTCGGCCATACCAAGGGCAAGCGCAGCCCCGTGACGTGCGCCCTGAAGTGCGACAACGCCTGCTCGGGCGAGGTATGCAACACGAGTTCCAACGCCTACTTCCGCGACATCGCTTCCGCGGCTGTGTCCCGCCGCGCTGCCCTGGGCTTCGGCGCCGTCGGCGCGCTCGCCGTCGTGCTGGGCGGAAGCCTGCCTGGCAACGTTCCCGAAGGTGCCGGCCTGTCCGCGGCGGCAAAAACGGGCTTCGACAAGGCCAAGCTCAAGTTCACGCCGATCAAGCCCGTTGACTACACCGTTGACGCCTTCACCGTGCCGGATGGTTTCGCGTGGCAGCCGATCATCCGTTGGGGCGATCCGCTCTTTGCCGACTCCCCGGCCTTCGAGCTGAACGGCCAGACCGCGGCAGCTCAGGCCCGACAGTTCGGTTACAACAATGACTACACGGACATCCTGCCTATCCCGGACTCCAAGGACCGCCGTGCCGTACTCTTCACCAACCACGAGTACACCAACGAGAACATCATGTTCCCGGCCACTTTGGCGGCTGCGGAGGCGCGGGCGATCGGGCGTGCCGCGCACGGTCTCACGGTTGTTGAACTTGAGCGCAAGAACAAGAACAAGCCCTGGAACTACGTGAAGGGCGCTGATCTGAACCGCCGGTTCCTGACCGACTCGACGTATGAGCTCACCGGTCCCGCCGCGGGCACGGACCTCGTCAAGACCATCGACGACCCGACCGGCCGGGCCATCAAGGGCACCTTGGGTAACTGCTCCGGCGGCACGACTCCCTGGGGGACCATCCTCTCCGGCGAGGAGAACTTCAACGGCTACTTCGTAGCTCCCGGCACCTCGGCGGGCGACAAGCGCTACGGCCTCTCGAACAAGCCAACGGCCCGCAAGTGGGAGCTGGATGAACCGCGTTTCAACACCAACAACGCCGGCTACGCCAACGAGGCCAACCGCTTCGGATGGATCGTCGAGGTCGACCCGTTCGACCCCTCCTCCACACCCAAGAAGCACTCCGCGATGGGCCGCTTCAAGCACGAAGGCGCCAACGTGATCCTTGCCGCCTCCGGCCGTGTGGTGGCTTACATGGGCGACGACGAGCGCTTCGACTACCTCTACAAGTTCGTCTCCAAGGGCAATTACATGGCCGGCGACTCGGCCGCAGCCCGCCGGAACAACATGAACCTTCTCTCGGAAGGCGATCTCTACGTCGCCAAGTTCACGGGTGACTCTCCCGCGTCTGAAATCACCGGCAACGGTGCGCTGCCCTCCGATGGCGCGTTCGACGGTTCGGGCGAGTGGCTTCCCTTGGTGGTCGACGGCGTCTCCGCAGTTCCGGGCATGTCCGTCCCCGAGGTGCTGGTCTACACCCGCCTCGCCGCGGACAAGGTTGGCCCCACGAAGATGGACCGTTGTGAAGACGTCGAGCCGAACCTGGCGACGGGCAAGGTCTACGTGGTCTGCACGAACAACTCGGACCGCGGCAAGCCCGGCAAGGAAGGCGCCACCGAGGTCAACCCGCGCACGCTCAACCGGGACGGCCATATCGTCGAAATCACCGAAACCGGCGACCAGACCTCCACGCGCTTCAACTGGACCCTCCTGATGGTTTGTGGAGATCCGGCCAAGAACTCCTCCACATACTTCTCCGGCTTCCCGGCCGACAAGGTCTCGCCCATCTCCTGCCCGGACAACGTCGCTTTCGACTCGGCAGGCCACATGTGGATCGCAACTGACGGCGCGCCGTCGTCGATCGGTTATGCGGACGGCCTCTTCAAGGTCACGCTGGATGGCAGCGAACGGGGCAAGGTTGAGCAGTTCCTCGCCGTCCCGCGTGACGCCGAGACGTGCGGACCGATTGTGCACGACGACGAGCGGACAGTATTCGTCGCCGTGCAGCACCCGGGCGAGGAAGGGACGTTCGACGCCCCGCACTCCTTCTTCCCGGATTACGTGGGCGCCGGAGCTGCCCCGGCCGCCGGCCAGGTCCGCGCCCCGCGTCCGTCGATCGTGCAGGTGTTCCGCAAGGACGGCTAAGGCTCTTCGCCGCCTCCCGACGCTCGCTCACCTATGTCTGCATAGGTGAGCGAGCGTTTCGGTTTTGGGGCCCATAGCTGAGCGAGCGTCGGGAGGGAGGCGCCGCTAATAGACTGGTGCGGTGACTTCGCAAGGCTCCCTGAGCTCCCTCGCCGCTGCCCGGATCGCCGTTAAGGCGTTGCTCGACGGCGGTGTGCGGCACGTGGTGGTCTCTCCCGGTTCGCGCTCGGCACCCATGGCGTACGCACTCGCCGAGGCCGAAGCGGCCGGGAACGTCCGGCTCCTGGTGAGGATCGATGAACGCTCGGCCGGTTTCACGGCCCTGGGCTTGGCCTTGTCGACAGGCGCTCCGGCGGCCGTCCTGACCACCTCGGGCACCGCCGTCGGGAATCTCTTGCCCGCGGTCATGGAGGCCAACCACGCCGCCGTGCCCCTCGTGGTCCTTTCGGCCGATCGCCCCGCCGAGCTCCACGGAACCGGCGCCAACCAAACCACCATCCAACTGGACCTCTTCGGCGAACACGTTCGCTTCGCCGTCGACATCGCCGCGGGCAGCAACCCGCAGAGGGCCGTCGAGACCGCCCTTTACGCGGCAACCGGCGCCCTCGAGGACACCCCTCCAGGCCCGGTTCAGCTCAACCTGGCTTTCCGTGAGCCGCTGGTTCCGGAACCAGGCGAGGCGCTGCCCGCCACCAAGGGCCACGGAGTTTTCCACTACGACTCCGGTCCCCAAACACTGAGCATGACCCCCGCTCCGGCCGAACTAACGGAGCGGCGGACCGTGGTTTTGGCAGGGCACGACGCCGGTCCGGTCGCCGAGGCGTTCGCCCGCGCCCACGGCCTTCCCCTGCTGGCCGAGCCCTCATCCAACGCGCGCTTCGGTCCCAACGCGGTGGGGCCGTATCGCCTCATGTTGGACAACTTCGGGCGTGGCTCTGCACTGCCGATAGAGCGGGTGGTGGTCTTCGGACGGCCGACCCTGTCCCGGCCCGTTGCCTCCTTGCTAGCCCGCGGCGACCTTCGCGCGGCCATTTACGAGCCCGTTCCGGTGGCCTGGTACGAGCACGGCCGGCGCAGCGAGGAACGCTTTGATTCCCTGGCGGAACTGGCCGGTTTCGCGGGCCGCGGTTCGACTGAGTGGCTCGACGCCTGGCTCCTGGCCGGGGCTGCGGCCCAACACGCGCTCGACGGCGTTCTCGAGGCGGAGCCTGCAGCTAACGGGCCCGCCGTGGGAGCCACAGTCTGGAAACACGCCCGCGGGCAGCTGGTTCTGGGCTCGTCCAACGGCATCCGCGACGTCGACCTCGCCGGGCAGCCCAGCCCCGAGCCCCTCGCCACGGTGTTCGCGAACCGCGGCCTCGCTGGCATCGACGGAACCATCTCCACGGCGACGGGAATCGCCCTCGGCGCGGGCCGCGAAACCACCCTCCTCCTGGGCGATGTCACCTTCCTGCACGACGCCGGCGGCCTGTTCCTCGGAGCCGGCGAACCCGGACCGGACTTGCGCATCGTGGTCCTCAACGACGCCGGCGGGGGCATTTTCGGCCTCCTCGAGCACGGCAAGGTGGAGGACGACGGAGGCTACGGCACCGCCGTCGAGCGCCTCTTCGGCACCCCGCACCGTGTGGACATTTCAGCGCTCGCCGCGGCATACGGCGTCGGGCACACTTTGGTGCGCACGACGGCGGAGCTCGCCGCCGTGCTTGCCTCGCCTTTGAAGGGGCGCAGCATCGTGGAAGTACGCACGGACCGGTCCGAGCTGCGTCCGTTGCACGCCCGCATCAAGGCCGCCGTTGCCGCGGCAGTGTCGCAGGTGCTGCTCGGGGCGTAGGCGCTCGGCACTGGCGACACCGGACCTGGCTGGCGACACGGAAATGCCCTGACGACCATGGATTTCCAGGCTCGTCAGGGCATTTGCGCGTCGTAGGCGCAACAGCGGCAGCAGGAACTACAGCACGCGGCTGAGGAATTCCTTGGTGCGGGCATGCTGGGGGTTGGCGATGATTTCGCGGGGGTCACCGGATTCCACCACCACACCTCCGTCCATGAAGGTCAGGCGGTCGCCGACCTCGCGGGCAAAGCCGATCTCGTGGGTCACCACGATCATGGTCATGCCGGACTTGGCCAGGTCCTTCATCACGTTGAGCACATCGCCCACGAGCTCGGGGTCAAGCGCGGACGTCGGCTCATCGAAGAGCATCAGCTCCGGTTCCATGGCCAGGGCCCGGGCGATCGCGACGCGCTGCTGCTGGCCACCGGAGAGCTGTGCCGGGTAGTGGTTGGCTCGGTCGGCCAGGCCCACCCGATCCAACAATTCGAGGGCGGCCTTCTTCGCGACGCCCTTGGATTTGCCTTTGACCTGCACGGGCGCTTCCATGACGTTGTATAGGGCGGTCTTGTGCGGGAACAGGTTGAACCGCTGGAAGACCATGCCGATTTCCCGGCGCTGTGCGGCGATTTCCTTGACCTTCAGGTCGTGGAGGCGCCCGTTGACTTCGCGGTAACCGATGAGCTGGTCGCCGACGGAAATGCGGCCGGCGCTGATGGTTTCCAGTAGGTTCACGCAGCGGAGCATTGTGGACTTGCCGGAACCGGACGGGCCGATGACAACGGACACTTCGCCTTGGTTGACCGTCAGGTCGATGCCGCGGAGCACGTGGTGGGGGCCGAAGTACTTGTGGAGGCCTTCGATCCGCACCAGCGGTTTCTGGGTGGTGATCGTCATTTTGCCTCATCCTCCGGGAAGTCCATCTTCAGGGACGGCTCTGCTTCGGCACTAGGTGCCACTGCTGCGGCAGCCTTGGCGGCTGCGGGGTTGATGACGGCCGGCGCGAGGTTGGTGTCAACGCCCTTGCCGTAGTAGGCCTCGATGTAGTGCTGGCCAACCATGAGCAGGCTGGTGATGACGAGGTACCAGATGGCTGCCACGATCAGCAGCGGCACCGGAAGGTAGATCCGGTTGGCCAGGGCGTTGGTCGCGAAGGTCAGGTCCAAGGTGAACGGGACGGCCAGGACCAAGGAGGTGGTCTTGAGCATGCCGATGGTTTCGTTGCCGGTCGGCGGGACGATGATGCGCATTGCCTGGGGCAGGATGATCCGCCACATGATCTTGCCTTTGCCCATGCCCAGGGCTTCGGCGGCTTCGGTCTGTCCCTTGTCCACGGACTTCAGGCCGGCCCGGAAGATCTCCGCGAGATAGGCCGATTCGTTAAGGCCAAGCCCCAGAATCGCCGCAACAAGAGCCGTAATGACTGTGCTCGTGTCCACGCTGAACAGCTCGGGGCCGAACGGCACCCCTGCGCTGATCTTGGGGTAGAGGACGGCGATCAGGCCCCAGAAGACCAACTGGGTGTAGACCGGGGTGCCGCGGAAGAACCAGACCCATACCCAGGAGGTATAGCGAAGAACCGGGTTATCTGACTGGCGCATTACGGCCAGCAGGATGGCCAGGACAATCGCAATGACCATCGAAGCTACGGTCAGGAGCAATGTCCAGCCGACACCCTGGACGACCTTCACGTCCAGGATGTAGGTGCCCACCACGTCCCAACGGAAGTTGTGGTTCGTGATCACGCTCTGCACCATCAGTGCTAGTACGCCAACAATGATGATGGCGCTGATCCAACGGCCAGGATGCCTGACCGGCACCGCATCGTTCAGCACCGGCGCGGCGTGGCCTGGTTGATGATGATCCATCTGTGCACCTGATTTGTTGTCGGTGGCGGGAATACTCAAGACTTGACCGCCGGGTTGACCTCGGACTTGGTGATGGCGCCTTCGGCGTTGCCCCAGCCAGTGAGGATCTTCTTGTAGGAACCGTCAGACATGAGCTTGGTCAGCGTCTTCTGGATGACATCGGCGAGGGCGGTGTCCGACTTGGCAACAGCGATGCCCTGGGGAGCGGCGTCGTACACATCGCCGAGCTTCTCGAGCTGTCCGTTGGTCTGCGTCAGCGCGTAACCGATGATGGGGGAGTCGGCTGCCATGGCGTCGATGCTGCCGTTGACGAGCCGGGTGGTGACGTCGGTCTGGTTCTTGAGAGTCACGATGTTGATCGGCTGCTTGCCGTCGGCTGCGCACTTCTTGTTGCGGCCCGAGAGGTCCGGGTCTTCCTGGACGGTACCGGTCTGCACGCCGATGGACTTGCCGCATACGTCGTCGAGGGAGAACTTCTTCGGGTTGCCCTTCTGCACGGCCCAAGCGGTGCCGGCGTTGAAGTAGCTGACCATGTTGACGGCGCCGAGACGCTCAGGGTTGATCGTGAAGGACGAGATGCCCAGATCGTACTTGGGGCCGAGGGCGGGGAGGATGCCCGTGAATTCGGCGGTCTGCACCTGGACCTTCAGGCCAAGGGTGGCGCCGATCGCCTTGGCGATGTCGACGTCGTAACCCACCGGGGTCTGGCCGTCGGTTCCGAGGAATTCCGCAGGAGCGTAGGTCGTGTCCGAGCCGACGGTCAGCGTGCCCTTGGACTTGATGGCCGCGGGGACCATTGCCGCCAGGGTGTCGTCCTTGGTGATGGTGCTGGGGTCAAAGCTTGCATTGGCACTGCCGGAAGGCGAAGCGGCGCTCGACGGGCCCGCCTCTGAGGCGTTGGTGCAGGCCGTCAGGGCCAAGGCGCCGATTGCGATGATGGTTGCAGCCTTGAGCGTCGAACTGACCGGGAGCGAACGGAATTTCTGCATTTTCTTACCTTTTTTTGCAGTGGATGCGAAACTAATCGGTTCATAGTGTAGCGCCGAACATGAGATGTGCGTCACAGAAAACTAAGTTTTACTATTGGATAACCTACCAAGCAAAAAATCAAGCCCCCCAACGTGGCTATTGTCTCGCACCCCAGACAGTTGGGAGGGTAGGTTTCGAACGGAATCCTCGGGTTTGGGGGCTTAGTTGCTAATCCCCAGCGACTCGAGCATCGGCCGGAACTTGGCCCAGGTCTCGGCCAGCTCGGCGTCGGGAACCGAGCCTTCAACGATCCCGCAGCCCGCATAGAGGCGCACGGTGGTGGGACTTTCGATGATCGCGCCGCGCAGTGCGATGCCCCACTCGCCGTTGCCTGCGGCGTCGAGCCACCCGACCGGTCCGGCGTAGGGCCCCCGATCCATGTGCTCAAGCTCCCGGATCAGTTCCCCGGCAATCAAAGTAGGCGTGCCGCACACGGCGGCGGTGGGGTGGAGCGCGTTGATCAGGGCCAGGCATGTAGGGACATGTCCCTCAATATCGGCGAGCTCGGCCTTCACGTCCGATGCCAGGTGCCACACATTGGGCAGTTCCAGGATGAACGGTTCGCTGTGGGCGTTCATGGCTTCGGAGAAGGGTGCGAGCTGCGTGGTGAGCGATTGGATGGCGATCTCGTGCTCGTGCCGCTGTTTTTCGGAACCGGCCAGCACGCGTTCGGCGTATTCCATGGGGGAGCCGCCCATTCCTTCGGCGTCGCGACGGTCCAGCGTGCCGGCCAGGACCCGCGCTTGTGCAGTGCGGCCCTCCACCTGGATGAGCATTTCCGGCGTCGCTCCCACCAAGCCGTCGACGCCGTATGTCCAGCATTCGCGGTAACGGCTGGCCAGCTGCCGCAGGACGTTGGCGGCGTTGACGCCGTCGGGCAGTGTCGCCACGACGTCGCGCGCCAGGACCAGCTTCTCCAGCTTTCCGGTCCGGATTTCCGCGACGCCGTCGGCCACGGCCTGCTTCCAGGCGGTTTCGCTCAGCGAGCCGCTCTCGAGTGTCACCTTCCCGTCACCCAACTGGCTCGCATTTGTTGTCGTTTTGGGGCTTCTAAACGACAACAACTGCGAGTTAGTTGGGTGCCCGACGCCGGAGCCTGCCGCCGCCGTGAGCTCACCGGCCGCTGACTCGCGTTCCTCCGACTCGCCGCCGAGCCAGCCCGCCAGGGCGGCCAGGGCGCCCGCCTCGGTGAGTTCGACGTCGTCGAGCGTCAACTGGGTGAGCCATGACTGCCCATCCCGGATCCCGACAACAATTTCCGGAAGGATCAAGCGGGACTCGAAGTCGGACGTCTTGGAGAAAGCAAAGGAGCCAAAGGCGACAGGGCCAGTGCCGGGGAGCTCAAGGGGATCCGTGACGTCGGCCTCGATGACGAGGTGGCGCCACCAGATGTCGCCCTCGAGAAAGCGATCGGGCCCGGAAGCGGTGAATCGCGCGAGTTCGCCAAAGCCCACCAGTCCGTTCTCGCGGCGGGACCAGCACAGGACGTCGTCCCGGACCAGAAATGACGGCAGTCCCCCGGAGGATGAATCAACATCGAGGGGGACTGTCAAGGTGCGGAGCGTACTGGTCATGATGGAACAACATTACTCCCGCGGGCAACGGTAGCCGTGCTGGCCGGAGCGGGAACCCGGGCCGGACCGGCGCCGGACCAGAGCGCCCCGAAAGTTCTTCCCATATTTGTCTGAGACAATTGCAGGGTGAACCGAGCATCCTTGGAAAAGCGTCCGGACGAAGTTGCGACGATGTTTGACGATGTCGCCCCCAAATACGATGTCGTCAACGATGTCCTGTCCATGGGGCAGACCCGGCGTTGGCGCCGCGTCGTCGTGGATGCGATGGATGTTCGGGTAGGCCAAAAGGTCCTGGATCTCGCTGCCGGTACCGGCACATCCAGCGAACCGTACGCCGACGCCGGAGTGGACGTTGTGGCCTGCGACTTCTCGCTCGGGATGCTGAAGGTCGGCAAGCGCCGCCGCCCCGACATCAATTTCGTTGCCGGGGACGCCACCAAGCTGCCCTTCGCGGACAACTCCTTCGACGCGTGCACCATTTCCTTTGGCCTGCGCAACGTCAACGAACCACACAAGGCCCTCGCGGAGATGTTCCGCGTCACCAAGCCGGGCGGACGCCTGGTTATCGCCGAATTCTCGGCCCCCGTGGTCCCCCTCTGGCGGACCATGTACACCGAATACCTCATGCGTGCACTGCCCGCCATCGCCACCAAGGTCTCCTCCAACCCGGACGCCTACGTGTACCTCGCCGAGTCCATCCGCGCCTGGCCGGACCAGGACCACCTGGCCGCGTGGCTGCAGGAAGCCGGTTGGACCGACGTCAACTACCGCAACCTGAGCGGCGGCATCGTCGCGGTGCACCGCGCCCAGAAGCCCGGAGCCGAACACCGGGAAAGCGTTCCCCTGGCCAAGCTGCGCCGCCAGATCAAGCCGCGGCGCCAAGCCGGCGATCAGTCCCGCTAACCGGCCCATTAACAAGGACGCTGTGAACGTACTGATAGTCGGCGCAGGGCCAGCCGGGTCCACCGCCGCGTACTACCTTGCCCAGGCGGGCATTTCCGTGACGGTTCTGGAAAAGACCGCTTTCCCGCGTGAGAAGGTCTGCGGCGACGGCCTCACTCCCCGCGCGGTCCGCGAAATCCAGAAGCTCGGCCTCCCGCACGCCGAGGACGAGGGGTGGCGCCGGAACAAAGGGCTCAGGCTCATCGCCGGCGGCCGCACCATTGAATTGCCGTGGCCCGAGGTCGCCGATTTTCCCACGTACGGACTCATCCGTACGCGCCTCGGGTTCGACGAGGAGCTGGCCAGGCACGCCCAGTCGGCGGGCGCCGTCGTGCTTGAACGCCACAGCGTCACCGAAGCGCTCCGTGACGACGCCGGGCGGGTGATCGGCGCCCGCGCCGCCCTGCTCGACGACTCCGGACGCAAGACGGGCGAAACGCGCGACTTCCATGCCGACGTCGTGCTCGCCGCAGACGGCAACTCCACCCGCACCGCCGTTTCGCTTGGCATGCACAAGCGCGACGACCGCCCGCTCGGCGTCGCCGTCCGCACCTACTTCACCTCGCCGCGCCACGACGACGATTGGATGGAAGGCTGGCTCGAGCTCCCTGGCAAGTCCGGCAAGCCGCTGCCCGGCTACGGTTGGGTTTTCGGCGTCGGCGACGGCACGTCCAACGTTGGCCTCGGGATCCTGAACTCCTCCAAGGAATTCGGCAAGCTCGACTACAAACAGGTCCTGCGCGAATGGACCGCCGGCATGCCGTCCGAGTGGGGCTTCACACCCGAAAACCAAGTTGGCGAGATCCGCGGGGCCGCCCTGCCCATGGGCTTCAACCGTACCCCGCACTACTCGCCGGGGCTCATGCTCCTGGGCGACGCCGGCGGCATGGTTTCCCCGTTCAACGGCGAGGGCATTTCCTACGCCATGGAGTCCGCCCGCTTTGCCGCCGAGTTCATTATCGACGCCAGCTCGCGTTCGCGTTCAGCGGGATGGGGATCCGGGACGGAGGCTTCCAGAGCCGCCGACGCGCACCTTTCGCGGTACGCGGACTACGTGCGGGACCAATGGGGTTCACACTTCACCCTGGGCAGGGTCTTTGCCGCCCTCATCGGTAAGCCCGCCGTCATGAAACTCGCGCTACGGACGGGCATGCCCATTCCGGTGCTGATGCGCTTCGTGGTGCGGATGCTCGCCAACCTCACCGATGCGTCCGCCAAGGGTTTCGAGGACCGCGCCATCCGCGTCCTCGAGATGCTGGTTCCGGCCACGTCCAACACCACATCCACCGCCGCTTCCACCCGCGTCGGCACCGAATCAACGCTTTCCTCCGCGAAAAGTTAGGGTTAACCCGTGACTCACTCTGCCGAACACAGTTGGACGCATGCCGGGCACGGCTTGCCGGACGCTGTCGAACCCGCTCCCACCACTACGGCGATCGCCACTGGCCTGCAGCTTCCTGCCGGTTTTGCGGCTATCGCCAAGGACGTGGAGTTGGGTCCTGCCATCACTACGAACCTTGCCCGCGTGGAAAAGAAGCTCCGCGAAGCAATTGCCAACTCGGATCCCTTGGCTGACGCAACGTCGCGTCACTTGGTGGAAGCCGGCGGCAAGCGCATCCGCCCGTTGTTGACCCTCCTGTGCGCCCACCTCGGCGACGCGTCCCGTCCGGAAGTGGTCCAGGCCGCCGTCGTTGTTGAACTGACCCACCTGGCCACCCTCTATCACGACGACGTGATGGACTCGGCGCCCTACCGCCGCGGAGCCCCCACGGCCCACGAAGTCTGGGGCAACTCGGTGGCCATCCTCACGGGCGACCTGATCTTTGCCCGCGCCTCGATCCTGGTGTCCGAACTCGGGTCGCGTGCCTTGGGAATCCAGGCCCGCACCTTCGAACGTTTGTGCCTCGGGCAGCTGCACGAAACCGTGGGCCCGCGTGAAGGCGAGGACGCCGTGGAGCACTACCTCTCCGTCATCGCCGACAAGACCGGCTCCTTGGTTGCGGCCTCGGGCCAGCTCGGTGCCATCTTCGCCGGTGCTGACGAAGCCTTCGAAGACGTGCTGGTGGAGTACGGCGAGAAGGTTGGCGTGGCCTTCCAACTGGCCGACGACGTCATCGACGTCACGGGCGTCAAGGTCAAGTCCGGCAAGTCCCCGGGGACAGACCTCCGCGAAGGCGTTCCCACTCTGCCGGTACTCCTGCTCCGCAAGGCTGCAGACAACGGCGACCACTCCGCCGTCGAACTCTTGAAGCTGGTCGATGGCGATTTGACCTCGGATGAAGCCCTGGCCCTCGTCGTCGCCGGGCTGCGCGAGCACCCCGTCACTGCCGAATCCTGGGTGATTGCCCGTCAGTGGTCCGCTGAAGCCATCGAAGCCTTGAAGCCGTTGCCCGAAGGCGTGGTCAAGGAGTCGCTCACGAACTTCGCCCACGCCGTTGTGGAGCGCGCCAGCTAGTTTGGTTGCCCCGTAGACCCAACTAGCTCGCAGTTGTTGTCGTTTTGAGCGCTCATAACGACAACAATTGCGAGCTAGTTGGGTGGGGCCGGGCTTAAATGCAATGGCCCCGGTTCCTTGCAACGCTACGAGTCACGCGCTGCAACGAACCGGGACCATAATCTCCGTTCGCATCAGACCCACCGGAGGCATTTAGTGAATCCGGTTACAGCTTATGACAACTTTGTCATGGGTGCAACTTTCCCGGTCAAAGGGTTTTCTGGAGTTTGTTGGGAATTTGGCGTCGTAATCTCCCCACCTTTGCTGGCTTCTCCGACCGTGCCATCCGAACAGCGGTTGCTGGAGGCGAGATCGTGCGGCGACGCTGGGGCGTGCTGGCCTTGCCCGTCGCCCGGGAGGACATCGTCGCAGCCCTCAGCGCAAACGGCCTGCTCGCCTGCGCATCCGGGGCCCGGCACCATGGCATCTGGGTTTTGCATGAGCCCCGGACCAACCTTGATTACCTCCGGGAGAGGGTACCGGGCAAGCGGAACGGGGCGGCCCGAAAGGTGCTCCCACTTGTCGACGATTCGGCAGACTCTCCGATCGAGGTCGTGGCGCGGATACTTTTCCGGCAGGCAGGAATCCACACCGAGACGCAGGTCGAATTGCCCGGAATCGGCATTGTGGACTTCTTGGAGAAAGCTCCGGCTCCCCCCAAAAACCCTCAGTCTTCTTCGTCGCTGAAAGCCCAGTCGAACATGTCGAACACGAACTCGGAGAAGGTGCCTTCTTCGGATTTCCACTGGCCGCGGGCGTTGTTGCGGCGCCACACGATCGGATCGGGGACGCCGAGGTCGCCTACCCGGAAGCCCCAGGTGAACTGCTCTTCTTCGTCCTCGAGGAACATGAGGAAGCCTTCGTCGTCCACTTCGAGCTCTTCGGGGTCCCAGAAGTAGTGGTAGGCCTCCATGAGGTCCTCGCAGCCACCGAGGGCGAGGTAGAACTCGCGCAGCACCATGGGAATGGTGAACGTGTGGGCGGACAGGGCCTCGTCCAGCTCAGCGGCGGACAGCCCATCTTCTTCCTGCCATTCGTCCTCGAGATACTTCGGTACAAGCGCGCGGAACTTCTCGAGGAACATGTCAGTCATGCTCCCATCCTAGCTAATCGCGGCCACGTGATTCGGCGCCCGGGGAGACCCCGGCGCGGTGCCATCCCCGGACCGCCAAAGGCACCCGCCAACCCCAACGCCAAGCCACCACCCGGAAGGCGAAAACCCAGGCGGCAATGACCCCGGCCGTCACACCGTTGAAGGCTCCGATGTTCCAGAGGAGTGCGGTCAGGGCGGCTCCCGTGAAGGCCGGCAGGGCGTACAGGTCCCGGGCATTGAAGAGGGTGGGAATTTCGTTGGCCGTGATGTCGCGAAGCAAGCCGCCGCCCACGGCAGTGGTGACGCCCAGGAGGATTGCAGCCACCGGATTCATCCCGGCGGCCAGTGCTTTGAGTGTCCCGGTGATGCAGAACAAAGCCAGCCCGCCGGCGTCGAACAGGGTCAAGAGGGACGTGAAGCGCTGGATGCTCGAAAACAGGAAGTACACCAACACTGCGGCCAACAGGGGCGGCACGAGATAGACCGGATTGGTGAACGCGGCGGGTGGGCCGGTGTTGATGACGATGTCGCGGATGACACCGCCGCCCAGGGAAACCAGCGAAGCCAATAGCAGCGAGCCGATGATGTCGAACTGTTTCTTGGCCGCGAGTAAGGATCCGGACACGGCGAAAAAGAAGACGCCGGCCAGATCCAGCCATACCAGCGCAAGGTCAAAAGTGAACAAATGCAGCTCCATTCTTCGTTCACAGACGGGCGATCATGCTCGCCCAACGTTACGCTTGCACGCATGAACAGCCCCGTCTTGATCGCGTGCGCCCACGGAACCCGGAACGTCGAAGGGCAAGCCGCTATCCGCCAGGTCATGGCCGAGATTGAGGCGCTCCGGCCCGGCCTGACCGTTGTCGAGGCCTACGTGGACGTCCAGGAGCCCGAGTTGGGCGGCGTGGTGGCCGCACTCCCGGAAGGCACGCCCGCCGTCGTCGTTCCTTTGCTGCTCAGTACCGGCTACCACGTCAAGGTGGACATCCCCAAGGCGATCAAGTCCCGCCCGGAGGTGTCCGCGGCGCCGCCGCTGGGGCCGGATCCGCGGCTCGCAGAGTTGCTTGCCGCACGGTTGCGCGACTCGGGCCTGGGCGACGACGACGGCGTCCTGCTCGCCGCCGCGGGCTCATCGCTACCGGACGGTTCCGTCGATTCGGAAGAGCAGGCGCGCCAGCTCGCCGAGATGCTTCCCAACAAGGTGCGCGTCGCCTATGGCGCCAGTGCCGAACCGAACGTGCCCGACGGCGTCGCGGCCTTGCGCGCCGAAGTCACCGAAGACGGTGGCCGGGTGGTGGTGTCCTCGTATCTGCTGGCCACGGGCTACTTCCACGACCAGCTGTCCAAGGCCGGGGCCGACGTCGTGACGGCACCGCTGCTGCCTTCTCCGGTGCTCGCGAAGATCGCCCTGGAACGCTACGACGCAGTGGTTGCCGCGAGCGCTTAAGCGGGATTTTCGAATGCACAGCGCGGCCAGGTGAACAAGGCCCGACGGCGGTTCGTGACGAAATATTTCCCTAGGTGACTCTTCGTTTCTGCGTCGTTGTTGGAGAAATCTGGCCAGCCCTACAGTCGATGCATGACTGATACAGCTCTAGCCGGAGCGTCTGCGGACGAGGCTGCCTCCAAGCGCCCGGCCCGCACCGCCCGTCCTGCCGCGAAACCCCACGGCCAGTGGAAAGTCGACGGCACCGCGCCGCTCAACGCCAACGAAACCTGGAAGCAGGAAGACAACGGGCTCAACGTCCGCGAGCGTATCGAGTCTGTCTACTCCAAGCACGGCTTCGACTCGATCGACGGCACGGACCTGCACGGTCGCTTCCGCTGGTGGGGCCTGTACACCCAGCGCAAGCCCGGCATCGACGGCGGCAAGACCGCCACCCTTGAGCCGCACGAGCTTGAGGACAAGTACTTCATGCTCCGCGTGAGGATCGACGGCGGTGCGCTCACCACCGAGCAGCTGCGCGTCATCGGCCAGATCTCCGTAGACTTCGCCCGCGGCAGCGCCGACCTGACCGACCGCCAGAACATCCAGCTGCACTGGATCCGCGTGGAGGACGTGCCGGAAATCTGGCGCCGCCTCGAATCCGTGGGCCTGTCCACCACCGAGGCTTGCGGCGACGTCCCGCGTGTCATCCTTGGCTCCCCGGTCGCCGGCATCGCCAAGGACGAGATCATCGACCCCACGCCGCTGATCCACGAACTCGCAGAGCGCTTCATCGGCGACCCCGAGCTCGCCAACCTGCCGCGCAAATACAAGACCGCCATCACCGGCCACCCCTCGCAGGACGTTGTCCACGAGATCAACGACTTCGGCCTGGTCGGCATGGTCCACCCCGAACTCGGCGTCGGCTATGACCTCTGGGTGGGCGGCGCGCTTTCCACCAACCCGATGCTCGCCAAGCGGCTCGGTGCGTTCGTGAAGCCCGAGGAAGCCGCCGAAGTATGGCTCGGCGTCACCAGCATCTTCCGCGACTACGGATACCGCCGCATGCGGACCAAGGCACGCCTGAAGTTCCTCCTTGCGGACTGGGGTCCCGAGAAGTTCCGCCAGATCCTCGAGGACGAATACCTCGGTTTCAAGCTTGCCGACGGCCCCGCAGCGCCCAAGCCTTCAACTCCGGGCGATCACGTCGGCATCCACGAGCAGAAGGACGGCAAGTTCTTCATCGGTGCCACGCCCTTGGCTGGTCGCCTCTCGGGCAGCCAGCTCGTGAAGCTCGCGGACACCCTCGAGGCACGTGGCTCGTTCCGCCTGCGCACCACTCCGCACCAGAAGATTGTTGTGCTCGACGTCGCCAAAGAGCAAGTGGAACCGCTCGTCGCCGATCTGGACACCCTGGGCCTCTCCGCCCGCCCGTCCGTGTTCCGCCGCGGCACCATCGCCTGCACCGGCATCGAATTCTGCAAACTCGCCATCGTGGAAACCAAGGTCACGGCAGCCACCGCCGTCGCTGAACTGGAACGCCGCATGGCCGACCTCGCGGACAGCGGTCAGTTGCCGCAGGCACTGTCCCTGCACATCAACGGCTGCCCCAACTCCTGCGCCCGCATCCAGACTGCGGACATCGGGCTCAAGGGCATGATGCTGCCAACGCCCGACGGCGACCCCACCCCGGGTTTCCAGGTCCACTTGGGCGGCGGGCTGGCTTCGTCCGACCGCGAAGAAGCAGGCCTCGGACGCACCGTGCGCGGCCTCAAGGTTTACGTCGAGGACCTGCCCGATTACGTAGAGCGGGTAGTCCGGAAGTTCGTGGCCGACCGCGCCGAAGGCCAGACCTTCGCCGAATGGGCACACTCCGCAGATGAAGGAGATCTCCAGTGACCGCCACAACCGAGCTCCGCTCCCACGACGAACTCAAAGCGCTCGCCGAAGCCGGTGCCGCAGAGCTCGGCTGGAACGCGCCCGCCCGCGACGTCATCGCCTGGGTGGCCCGCAACTTCGAACTGCCCGCCGTCGCCGTCGCCTGCTCCATGGCCGACGCCGTGCTGCCGGCCCTCGTCGCGGACCAGTTTCCCGGCGTCGACGTCCTCTTCCTGGAGACCGGCTACCACTTCCCGGAAACCCACGCCACGCGGGACGAGGTCGCCGCGAACCTGCGCGTGAACATCGTGGACGTGCTCCCGGAAAACACTGTGGAGCAGCAGGACCGGCTTCTCGGCAAGGATCTGTTTGCCCGCGACGCCGCCCAGTGCTGCGCGCTCCGAAAGGTCCAGCCGCTGCGCCGGACCCTCGCCGGCTACGAAGTCTGGTTCACCGGAGTCCGCCGCGACGAGGCCCCCACCCGGACCAACACCCCGCTGATCACGTGGGACGAGACCAATGGCCTGGTCAAGGTCAACCCGATGGCCGACTGGAGCTTTGACCAGCTGGTCCAGTACTCCGAAGACAACATCCTTCCCGTCAACCCCCTCCTGAGCCAGGGCTACCCGTCCATCGGATGCCAGCCCTGCACCCGCAAAGTGGCCCCGGGAGCGGACCCCCGCTCCGGCCGCTGGGCAGGAACCGACAAGACAGAATGCGGACTACACGTATGAGCATCTACACAACCAACGAGGACCTGGAGTTGTCTGTGCTGGAAACCGACGCTGCTGAGACGCCGACTAGCTTCGAACCCCGCGCACGCTTGTCCAGCCTGGATACGTTGGAGTCCGAGGCAATCCACATCATCCGCGAGGTTGTTGCCGAGTTCGAGAAGCCTGCGCTGCTGTTCTCCGGCGGCAAGGACTCCGTGGTGATGCTGCACCTGGCCACGAAGGCGTTCTGGCCGGGCAAGGTGCCGTTCCCGGTGCTGCACGTGGACACCGGCCACAACTTCCCCGAGGTCATCGATTTCCGTGACCGCACGGTGGAGCGTCTGGGCCTCAAGCTCGTGGTTGGCTCCGTCCAGGAGTTCATCGACCGTGGCGAACTTGCCGAGCGTGCCGACGGTACCCGCAACCCGCTGCAGACCGTGCCGCTGCTGGATGCCATCCAGCGCAACAAGTTCGACGCCGTTTTCGGGGGCGGCCGCCGCGACGAGGACAAGGCCCGTGCCAAAGAACGCATCCTAAGCCTGCGCGACGAATTCGGCCAGTGGGATCCCCGCAACCAGCGCCCCGAATTGTGGAACCTGTACAACGGCCGCCACACAGTGGGCCAGCACGTCCGCGCGTTCCCCATCAGCAACTGGACCGAGCTGGACGTGTGGCGTTACATCGAACGCGAAGGCATTGAGCTGCCCGGCCTGTACTACGCCCACGAGCGCGAGGTTTACGAACGCGACGGCATGTGGCGCGCGGTCGGCGAGGTTTCCATGCCGAAACCGCACGAGGAAGTCATCACGAAGCTCGTCCGCTACCGCACTGTGGGCGACATGTCCTGCACCGGCGCCGTCCTTTCCGACGCCCGCACGGTTGCCGACGTCGTCGTCGAAGTTGCCGCATCCACACTCACCGAACGTGGCGCCACCCGTGCAGATGACCGCATCTCCGAGGCAGCCATGGAAGACCGCAAGAAGGACGGCTACTTCTAATGAGCACGATTTCCACAAGCTCAATCACCGAGTCCAACGCGGGCCCACACCGGCAGGGTTCCCTGGCCGAGCGCAGCGAGGTTAGGGTGCCGGTGGGGACGCTGTTCCGCTTCGCCACGGCTGGATCTGTCGACGACGGCAAGTCCACCCTGGTGGGCCGCCTGCTGCACGATTCCAAGGCGATCCTTGCCGACCAGCTCGACGCCGTCGCCCGCACCTCAGCGGACCGTGGCTTTGGCGGAGCCGGCGCAACAGGCAGCCAAGCGATCGACCTCGCCCTCCTGACCGACGGTCTTCGTGCCGAGCGGGAACAGGGCATCACGATCGATGTCGCCTACCGCTACTTCGCCACCGACCGCCGCAGCTTCATCCTCGCGGACTGCCCCGGCCACGTGCAGTACACCAAGAACACGGTGACGGGCGCGTCCACTGCGGACGCCGTCGTCGTACTCATTGACGCCCGTAAGGGAGTCCTCGAGCAGACCCGCCGCCACCTGTCAGTGCTGCAGTTGCTTCGCGTGGCGCACGTGATCGTCGCTGTGAACAAGATCGACCTCGTGGACTTCAGCGAGTCCGTCTTCCGCGAGATCGAGACGGACGTGCAGAAGGTTGCCCGCGAGCTTGGCTTGGGCAGCGACGGCATTGCCGACGTCGCAGTCATCCCAGTGTCGGCGCTCGACGGCGACAACGTCGTGGACCGCTCGGACCGCACACCTTGGTACAGCGGCCCGGCCCTGCTCGAGGTCCTGGAAACCCTTCCGGCCGCCGACGAGCTTGAAAGCCACCTGGAGAGCTTCCGCTTCCCGGTCCAGCTGGTCATCCGCCCGCAGGGCGCGCTGGCTCCCGACGCCGTCGCCGCAGGGCTCGACGTCGGAGCGTACCGCGACTACCGCGCCTACGCCGGCCAGATCACGGAAGGAACCGTGAAGCTTGGCGACAAGGTAACCGTCCTGAGCCCGGGCCACGAGCCCCGCATCACCACCGTGACGGGGATCGACTTCGCCGGCAGCGAGCTGGCTGAGGCTACTGCTCCGCAGTCGGTGGCGATCCGCCTGGCCGATGAAATCGACATCGCCCGCGGAGACACCATTGCCGCAGCAGGGACGGTGCGCGAGAGCTCGGCCGACCTGTACGCGGCGCTGTGCTGGCTTTCGCCCAAGCCGCTGCGCGAAGGTGCCAAGGTGCTCGTGAAGCACGGGACCCGGACCGTCCAGGCACTCGTCCGCAATGTAACGGGCAAGCTCGACTTGGCCACGTTCAACGTTGAGGCCGCCTCGAGCCTTGAGCTGAACGACATCGGCAACGCCCAGCTTCGACTGGCCGCGCCCTTGCCCTTGGAGAACTATCTGCACCACCGCCGCACGGGCGCGTTCCTGGTGATCGACCCCGTGGACGGCAACACCCTGGCCGCCGGCCTGGTGAAGGACCACCCGGGCGACCACGAGGACGAACGTTACGTCATCTGACGTTCTCGGTGACTGGAACCGCAGCTTGTTTCCCAAACCCCGACTTCAAGGTCCGGGACGGGAAACAAGCTGCGGTTTTTTGCGTTGGGGCCGGCCGAATTATGACGCCGCATGAACGTGCGTGACCCCGGGTTTCCGGGTCATTGAACGGCAAATATGACAGTCCCTATGGTGAATCCATGACCTCTTCGGATTGGTCCTTGCCTGCCCTCCCGGGGCGATGTCGCAGGGCCTGACAAACGCCCAGCCCCTTCACGCACTCCAAGGATCAACATGTCAAACACCCCAGAACCCACGCCGCCCGCCTCGAACCCGGGAACCACGCGCATCGTCGCCGGCGAGAGCAACAAGCCCAAGCGCCGCCGCGCGCTCGAGATCGGCATCGCCGTCGGACTCGTCCTGCTGATCGGTGCCGGCGCCGCCGTCGCATCGGTTGTGGCCAAGAACAACGAAACCCAGCCGGCCGCGGCAACGACGCCCGCCGCCGAACTCCGGCTCGGCTACTTCGGCAACGTCACCCACGCCCCCGCGCTGGTGGGCGTCAGCAAGGGCATCATCGCCAGCAAGCTGGGCAGCACCAAGCTCACCACCCAGATCTTCAACGCCGGGCCGGCCGCGGTCGAGGCCCTGAACGCCGGAGCGATCGACGCCGCATACCTTGGCCCCAACCCGGCCATCAACTCCTTCGTCCAGAGCAAGGGCGCATCCATCAGCATCATCGCCGGCGCGGCTTCCGGCGGAGCCCAGCTGGTGGTCAGGCCCGGCATCAACTCCGCCGCGGACCTCAAGGGCAAGACCCTCGCCTCCCCGCAGCTGGGCGGCACCCAGGACGTGGCGCTGCGCGCCTGGCTGGGCAAGCAGGGCCTGAAGACCAACCCGAACGGCGGGGGCGACGTCGCCATCAACCCGACCGACAACGCCCAGACCCTCAAGCTCTTCCAGGACGGAAAGCTCGACGGCGCGTGGCTGCCCGAGCCTTGGGCCTCACGTCTGGTGGTCCAGGCCGGAGGCAAGGTCCTGGTGGACGAGAAGGACCTCTGGGATAAAGGCGCGTTCCCCACCACGATCCTGATCGTGAGCAAGAAGTTCGCCGCTGAACACCCGCAGACCGTGACCGCCCTGATCCAAGGCCACGAAGCCTCGGTCAACTGGCTCAACACCGCTTCGGCCGCCGACAAGGCCACGGCCATCAACGCCGCCCTGAAGGCGACCGCGGGCAGCACGCTCCCGGCCGACGTCATCGACCGCTCCCTGAAGAACATCACTTTCACCGTGGACCCGCTCGCTGGAACCTACAAGAAGCTGCTCCAGGACGGGGTCGACGCCGGCATCACCAAACCCGCCGACATCAACGGCATCTTCGACCTCCGCGCCCTCAACAGCGTGACCGGGCAGAAGACCTCGGCCGCAGGACTGGGCCAAGACTGAACCGCCAAGGCCCAACTGACTCGCAGTTGTTGTCGTTTTGAAGGCTCATAACGACAACAACTGCCAGTCAGTTGGGAATTCAACAACGAAGCAACGAACGAAGGACGGGACCATGCCAGTCGTACTGGAACACCTGGGTAAACGCTTCGGCGACGGCGCCCCGGTGCTGGACGACGTCAACGCCACCATCGAGCAAGGCGAGTTCGTCGCCCTGCTCGGTGCGTCCGGCTGCGGCAAATCCACCCTGCTGAACATCCTCGCGGGGCTGGACCAGCCGACGTCGGGCGCCCTGGAGGTGCCCAGCGACGGTGCCGCCTTCATGTTCCAGGATTCAGCGCTGTTCCCGTGGCTCACTGCCCGTGGCAACATCGAACTCGCGCTGAAACTCGCCGACAAGTCCGGCAGCCTGAGCAAAGCGTCGCGTGCTGCCCGTGCGGGCGAGCTGTTGGACCTCGTCCATTTGGGTGGCGCGGGGGACAAGCGCCCCCACGAGCTCTCCGGCGGCATGCGGCAACGCGTCGCCCTGGCCCGCGCTTTGGCCCAGGACCGGCAGCTGTTGCTCATGGACGAACCGTTCGCTGCCCTCGACGCCATCACCCGTGACCTTCTGCACGACGAGCTAGAGAGGATCTGGAAAGAAACGGGCCGCACCATCGTGTTCGTGACGCACAACGTGCGCGAAGCCGTCAGGCTCGGCCAGCGGGTCCTCCTGCTGTCCTCCCGTCCGGGACGGGTCGTGGCCGAGTGGAACGTCACCGAGGAACACCGGACCGACGCCGGCCGTGCCGGGGAGCTGACCGGAACCATTACCCGCCGCCTGCGCGAGGAGATCCGCCGCCATGCCAATTGAACAAGAGACCCGGCTTGCCGAAGGGGAAACTGCAGAGCAAGCTCCGCAGTCCCGCCACATCACCTCGCCGTCCCTAAAGGGAAACCCGGACGAACTCCGGGATCTCGAGGCCGGCCTGGACAAGCTGCAGTCGGACGCCCACCGCAAGGCGCACATCGACTGGACCCGGGTCATCCTCCCTATTGCGGCGCTCCTGGTCCTCATCCTGGCATGGCAGTTCTACGTCTCCCTCGGTTTCAAGCGCCGCGACCAGGTTCCCGGGCCGCTTGATGTCCTAGGACAGTTCGGTGCCCTCTGGGCCGAAGGCAAAGCCCAGGAAGCCATCTGGACCTCACTTCAGCGCGGCGTCATCGGCTTCCTCATCAGCGTTGCCGTGGCTACTCCGGTTGGCCTGCTCCTGGCACAGGTGCAGCCGTTGCGCCGTGCCTTCGGCCCGCTCATCTCCGGGCTCCAGGTGCTGCCGTCGGTTGCCTGGGTTCCCGCGGCGATCATCTGGTTCGGGCTCTCGGACGGCACTGTTTACTTCGTCGTCCTCATGGGTGCCATCCCGTCCATCATCAACGGGCTGATTTCCGGCGTGGACCAGATTCCGCCGCAATACCGGAGCGTCGGCAAGGTCCTCGGGGCCTCGCGACTGCAGATGGCCTTGCAGATCGTCCTGCCGGCGGCCCTCCCCGGATACCTGGGCGGCCTCAAGCAGGGCTGGGCGTTCTCTTGGCGTTCGCTCATGGCCGCCGAAATCATCGCAGTGGGCGGCACCATCGGCTTCGGGCTCGGTTCGCTCCTGGACCAGGGCCGCACCTTGTCCGACATGGCCACGGTCATGTCCGCGATCCTCGCGATCCTGTTTGTGGGCATCCTGATCGAACTCGTGGTCTTCGCCCCGATTGAGCGCCGCCTCCTGTTGCGCCGTGGCCTGCTGGCGGGGAGCACGCGCTAAGGAATTCCCGGGCCCACCCCGTGGTTGATGCGGGCATGAAACGAATCGGTTTTCTTTCCTTCGGCCATTGGGGACCCGTCCAAGGCTCGCGCACTCCTTCGGCCGGCGACGCCTTGCTCCAAGGGATCGACCTTGCGGTTGCGGCCGAGGAACTCGGCATCAACGGAGCCTTCTTCCGCGTTCACCACTTTGCGCGCCAGCAGGCCTCGCCGTTCCCCTTGTTGGCGGCCATCGCGGCCCGGACCAACCGGATCGAAATGGGCACGGGCGTGATCGACATGCGTTACGAAAACCCGCTGTACATGGCCGAGGAAGCCGCGGCCACTGACCTCATCAGCCAAGGCAGGCTCCAGTTGGGCATCAGTCGTGGTTCACCCGAGCCGGCCCTGCACGGCGCCCGGTACTTCGGCTACGCCCCGGCCGAGGGTGAGGACGACGCCGCGATGGCCCGCCGCCACACGGCCGTATTCCGGCACGCCATCGCAGGCCATGGAGTGGCCGAAGCCGATCCTTCCTTCATGGGCGGCGGGCGTGGCCTCCTGCCGATCCAGCCGACGTCGCCCGGGCTGCCGCAGCGCATCTGGTGGGGCGCCGGCACCCGCAAGACCGCGGTCTGGGCTGCGGAACACGGCATGAACCTGATGAGCTCCACCCTGCTCACCGAGGACACGGGGGTTCCCTTCGATCAACTCCAGGCCGAACAGATCAGCATGTTCCGCGAGGCTTGGGCAGCCGCAGGACACGGTTTTGAGCCGCGCGTTTCGGTCAGCCGCAGCATCATTCCCGTGGTTGACGCCGAGGACGAACACTATTTCGGGCTCCGTGCGCAGGTGGATAACCGCGACCAAGTGGGCATGCTCGACGGTGCCTTGTCGCGGTTCGGCAAGAGCTACGTCGGCCCACCCGATGCTTTGGCCGAGGAACTCGCGCAGGACGCCGCGGTACAGGCTGCGGACACGGTGCTGGTCACCGTGCCCAACCAACTAGGGGTGGAATACAACATCAAGCTGCTGGGTAACATCGCCAAATACGTGGCTCCGGCGATCGGCTGGGAGGCGCCCAGCGCTTAGGCGTAATGTGACGCCGGGTTACCTAGCGTGAACTGGTGTTTCCGGACCTTTGAAGCATGTTACGGCCCGGCCCTACAGTTTTTTCATGGCAATACAGGACATCTACCCCACAGCCCTGCGGCTGCTTGGCCGCCCGGTGCTGGTGGTGGGCGGCGGACCCGTGGCCGCGCGACGCGCCAAGGGACTGCTCGACGCCGGCGCCCGGGTGACCGTGGTGGCCCCCGTTGCCTCTGACGCGCTCCGCGAACTCGCCGCCTCCGGCCTGCTCACCTGGGAGCCGCGCACTTACCTTTCCTCCGACGTCGACGGCGTGTGGTTCGTCCAGACGGCCACCGGCGTTGCAGCCGTGGACGCCCAGGTAGCCGCCGACGCCGAGGCGCAGCGCATCTGGTGCGTCAACGCCTCGGACCACGAATCCTCGGCAGCCTGGACCCCCGCCGTCGCCGTTGTGGACGACGTGAAGATCGCCATCAACGCCGGGGGAGACCCCCGCCGAGCCATGGCGTTGCGCGACGCAGTTGCCACCGCGCTTGAGACGGGAGACCTGCCCCTCCGCCGTCGTCGTGCCTCGACCGGAAGCGTCGCCCTCGTGGGTGGCGGCCCCGGTGACTCTGGCCTCATCACCGTTCGCGGCCGCCGCCTGCTGGGCCAGGCCGACGTCGTCGTCGCGGACCGCCTCGGACCGCGCGACTTGCTGCAGGAACTCGCTCCGGACGTCCGCGTGATCGAAGTCGGGAAGACTCCCGGCCACCACCCCGTGCCGCAACTGGAGATCAACCGGATCCTGGTGGAGGAAGCCCTGGCCGGCCACCGTGTGGTCCGACTCAAAGGCGGCGACCCCTACGTCCTGGGCCGCGGCGGCGAGGAAGCAGAATTCTGCCGGCAGAACGGCGTCGAGGTTGAAGTGGTTCCCGGTGTCACGTCGGCGATCTCCGTACCGGCGGCAGCCGGCATTCCCGTGACGCACCGCGGACTTGCGAAGGGCTTCAGCGTGGTGACCGGCCACGAGGAACTGTCCGAAGTCCCGGCGCGGCCTGACCACACCGTGATCCTGCTCATGGGCGTCGCCAAACTCCGCGAATCCGCCGCTGCCCTCGCGGAATCCGGAATGCCCTTGGACACGCCAGTAGGTATCGTAGAGAACGGCTACATGCCCGAACAGCGCGTCACGATCGGCACTTTGGCAACCATTGCAGACCAAGCCGAGGCAACCGGCGTCGCAAATCCCGCAGTGATTGTGATCGGCGATGTCGTCCGTGTCAGCCCGTTTGCCCCCGAACATTTCAAGACCGCTGACTACAGCACCCTGACCCCCAACAAGCCCCGCGTCGTTACCCCTTAGCCCCTCACCCAACTAGCTCGCAGTTGTTGTCGTTATGAGCCCTCAAAACGACAACAAATGCGAGCTAGTTGGGAAGCACACTGAAAAGGAACACAGCCGTGTCATCAAGCACCACCGTAGGAACCGCCGCACGTCCGCTGCGCGTCGCCGTCGTCGGCTCCGGCCCGGCCGGCGTCTACGCAGCTGACATCCTGACCAAGAGCGAGGCCGTCAAGAGCGGCGAGCTGACGGTCAGCATCGACCTCTTCGACCGCTACCCGGCCCCCTACGGCCTGATCCGCTACGGCGTTGCCCCGGACCACCCTCGCATCAAGGGCATCGTGAACGCCCTGCACAAGGTCCTGGACCGCGGCGACATCCGGTTCTTCGGCAACGTCGACTACGGCACGGACATCTCCATCGAAGACCTGCGCACCCACTACGACGCCGTGATCTTCGCCACCGGCGCCATCAAGGACGCGGACCTGAACATCCCCGGCATCGAGCTGGAAGGCTCCTTCGGCGGCGCCGACTTCGTCTCCTGGTACGACGGACACCCCGACGTTTCCCGCGAATGGCCGCTCGACGCCACCTCCGTGGCCGTGCTCGGTAACGGCAACGTGGCGCTCGACGTCGCCCGAGTCCTCTCCAAGCACGCCGACGACCTGCTGGTCACCGAAATCCCGGACAACGTCTACGCCGGACTCAAGGCTTCCCCGGTCACGGACGTGCACGTCTTCGGCCGTCGCGGTCCCGCGCAGGTGAAGTTCACCCCGCTGGAGCTCCGCGAACTGTCCCACTCCAAGGACGTGGACATCATCCTCTACGCCGAGGACTTCGAGTTCGACGAAGAGTCGGACCGCCAGATCCAGACGAACAACCAGACCAAGACCATGGTGGGCACCCTCACCAACTGGATCGCCGAGCAGCCCGAGGACCTCTCCGAGCTCAAAGCCTCCCGCCGGCTGCACCTGCACTTCCTGCACAGCCCGGTGGAGATCGTGGACTCCGCAGAGACCCCCGGCAAGGTTGCCGCGATCAAGTTCGAGCGCACCGAACTGGACGGAACCGGCAACGCGCGCGGTACCGGCGAGGTCGTGGACTACCCGGTCCAGGCCGTGTACCGTGCGATCGGCTACTTCGGTTCCGCACTGCCGGACGTAGAGTTCGACCACCGGCGCGGGGTCGTCGCGAACGACGGCGGCCGCGTGCTTGACGCTTCCGGCGAGCACGTTCCTGGCTTGTACGCCACGGGTTGGATCAAACGCGGCCCTGTCGGCCTGATCGGCCACACCAAGGGTGACGCCCTGGAGACGGTCACGTACCTCCTCGAAGACCGCGAAAACCTGCCGGTCGCCGCAGTTCCCGAGGCGGACGCCGTCGTCGAGCTCCTGGACGCCCGCGGCGTGAAGTTCACCAGCTGGGAGGGCTGGCTGGCACTGGACGCCCACGAGCTTGCCCTTGGCGCCGCCGCTTCCGAGGCCGGCACCTCGCACGGCGTCGAGGTCAAGCGCGAACGCATCAAGGTTGTACCGCGTGAAGACATGGTGGACATTTCCCGCGACGGCGTGGCGGCACAGGTCTAGCTCCTACAACGCGAGGTCACTTAGCGCCCATCCGGAGCATCGGAATGGGCGCTAAGTGACCCCGCGTTGCTCTCTATCGGGGTTAGACTCTCCGCATGGACGTCGTCGTCGTCGAAACGACCCAATTGGGGGACCGCAGCTACCTCGTTCACGACGGCACGGTGGCGCTCGTGATCGACCCCCAGCGTGATACCGACCGCGTCGAAATGGCAGCCCGAAACGCCGGCGTGACCATCACGCATGTCGCTGAGACCCACCTTCACAACGACTACCTCACGGGTGGCCTGACCCTTGCCCGGGAACACAACGCCCGCTACCTGGTGAATGCGGCGGACAACGTGGCGTTTGCGCGTGAGCCCGTTGTCCCGGAGGAGACCTTCAAAGTAGGCAGACTTTCCGTCAAAGCCATAGCGACCCCTGGGCACACGCACACCCACCTGGCCTATGTCGTTTCGGACCCTCACGCCGGTGCGGGCGTCCGGCAAGCCGTGTTCTCTGGTGGCAGCCTGCTCTACGGTTCTGTGGGCCGAACTGATTTGATTACCGCGGAGGACACCGCCGGGCTGGCCCATGATCAGTACGCCTCAGTCCGGCGGCTCGTGGCTGAGGCAGCACCGGACGCGATCCTGTACCCCACCCATGGCTTCGGTTCGTTCTGCTCCATCGGTCCCGCGAGCAGGATTCCCGCATCGACGATCGGGGAGCAAGCCGCCACCAACCATGCGCTCACCGACCCGGACGAAGACCACTTTGTCAGGCACCTCCTGGCGAATATCACGGCCTATCCGAGCTACTACGCGCACATGAGTCCACTCAACGCCCTGGGCCCGGGCCCAGCGATGCTCGACGTGCCGGAATCTCTGGAATCCGCGGAACTGGAGCGCAGGCTCGAGGCAGGGGAGTGGGTGGTGGACCTGCGCAACCGGGTCGCCTTCGCGGCGAGCCACCTGCGCGGCAGCGTGGCCTTTGAATACGGGACGGGATCGAGCTTCACAAGCTACCTCGGTTGGGTCCTGCCCTGGAATCAGCCGCTGACCCTGCTGGGCGACCGTGACGACGTCGAAAAGGCCATCCGCGATCTCGCAAGGATCGGATTCGACTCCCCGGATGCCGCCGTCGGCGGGGATATTGGGGCTCTGGCGCCAGGCGCGTCTTTGGTGCAGTACCCGGTCACCGACTGGTTCGGGCTGGTGCGCGACCGAACCCCCGGTGAGACGGTGCTGGACGTGCGCCGAACCGAGGAATTTTCCGCGTCCCACGTCCAAGGCGCGGCGAGCGTTCCACTGCACGAGCTTTTGCTCCGGCTGGACGAACTGCCGGACTCCAGGATCTGGGTGCATTGCACCTCCGGCTACCGGGCCAGCGTCGCCGCAAGCCTGCTGCATCGTGCCGGCCGCGACGTGGTGCTCATCGACGCACTCTTCCGCGAGGCAGCCGATGCCGGCGTTGAGTTGACGCGCGCCGCTCCGGCCTAAGTGAGCGAGGGTCCGGGAAAAGCAGGTCATAAGTGAGCGGGCGTTGCTCAAAACCCGGTCATATGTGAGCGGGCGTCGCTCAAAACCCGGTCATAGGTGAGCCGGCGTCAGCTGTTGATCCATTCCGCGGAGAAGTCCAGGTTGCGGTAGACGCTCGCGACGGCGGCGGCCTGGTCGCGTGCTTCGATGGCGTCGGCGAGCTCGTCGTGACCTTCGTGCGGGATGCCGTTGAAGCCGGCCTTGCGTTGCTGGCGCAGGAGATCGTCGTGGAAGACCCCGCCGAAGGACACATACAACTGGTGCAGCAACGGGTTGCCCGAAGCCAGCGCCACCCGTTCGTGGAAGTCCCAATCGGCCCGGGCCCAGGCTGGGTAGTCGGCGGCGAGCCACGCGTCGTGGCGTAGTTGGAGAAGGGCCCGCATGGCGGCGATGTCCTCGGCCGTGGCATGCTTCGTGGCCAGCCGGGCGGCCTGGGTGTCGAGCCCCACCCGGACCTCGACTACGTGCTCCTGCGTATGTTCCTTGTACATGCGTTGGGCTGCGCCGGAGATCTCGCTCGTGGCCCTGACATAAGTGCCGTCACCGCGGCGGACCTCCAACATGCCGCTGTGCGCCAAGGCTTTGATGGCTTCGCGGAGTGTTCCGCGCGAGACTCCGAGCGAGGCCATGAGTTCCGGCTCGGCCGGAATCTTCTCCTGCAGCGGCCACTCTCCGGACTGGATCATGCCGCGCAGTTGCCTGGTGACTTCCTCGGCCAAGGCGGGCCGGTGCGAAGGTGTCAGGCTCATGCCACGGGCCTTGGTCCGGCCTTGATCGGCGTGCGTTTGCTGGTCAGCTGGTGGCAGGTGACCATGAGGGCCAGGGCCGCCACGGCAAGGAGCGAGAGGGGGAGGGTCCAAGCTCCGGTGGCACTATGGAGCAGGCCCATGCCGAACGGTCCCAACGCCGCGATCAAGTACCCCACGGACTGTGCGACGGTGGACATGGCGGTGGTCTCCGCCGTCGTACGCCCGCTGCGGCTGATGATCACCAGGACCAACGGGAAGATGCCCAGACCGAAACCGAACATTACGGCGGGAACCGAGGCGAACGACGTCGGGAGCAACAGCATGGCGGGGATCGCCAGAAGGGTGGTCCCACTACCTAGGTACAGAGCCGGCCGCATCATGCCGGGTCGAGAGCCAATGGCCAGGAGGATCATGCCGGCGGCCACCGAAACCAGCTGCATGAGTCCGAACTGCAGGCCGCTCTCGGAGGCGCTCAGTCCTTGGGTTGTCAGGATGTATGCAAACCAACTCATCACGGCATACGCCAGGAGGGCCTGCAACGTGAAGATGGATGTGATGAGGAATCCCAACCGGGTGCGCAGGAGGGGCCACATGGATACGCGCTCCTGGTTGGCCTTCCGTGTAGTGCTATGGGTGTGGAGGACCATCGGGAGGAAACCAAGAAGTGCGGCGACGCCAAGGAGGCCCCACGCCGCCAGTCCCATCGACGGCGAGCCCAGTTGCTGCGCCAAGGGGACGCTGACCGCTGCAGCGAAGGTGGCACCGCCGGACATCGTGAACGTGTAAAGGCCGGTCATCAGGGAGGTCTTGCTTGCATAGTGCTCGCGGATGTAAGAGGGCATGGCCACGTTGCACACCGCCAGGCCGGACATCGCCAGCACTGTTCCGGCGAGGAGGGCGCCGGTCGCGGGGACGCTGCGGACCAGGAGCCCGGCCGCCAGCATTGCCAGCGCCACGAAGATCGACTTCTCAACGCCGATCCGCCGTGAAAGCCACGAAGTGCCCAGTCCTGCAACGGCGAAGCACAGCAAGGGGATGGACGGAAGAATCGACGCGACAAGCGCCCCGTAGCCGAGGAAAGCCTGCAGATCGTGGAACAGCGCCGCCGCGCTCGTAATGCCTGCGCGCAGGTTAAGGCCGATCAAGATGACGGCGATGATCCCGACGACGGCGACCACCCGGGATTTCGGCGCCACCGTACCGCCGCTGGTGGGCACAGTTGTTGCTTCCGTTGCGTGGGGAGTCGGGTGAGTTGAGGCCATGCTTAAAGGTTAGACGTTTGATGTTTGGCGCGGGAAGTTTTGTGGTGGAAATCTCCCGGTTGAAGTCCGGGCGCTGGTAGTCTCGCAACTGTTGCTGGCCAGGAACACGGTTCTGGGCAGGTTATGAACATTTTTTGGGGGAAGAATGCAGAACTGGCCCTTTACTGTCGTGCTCGCTGCCGTCGGAATTTTTACTCTTGGCGCTTGCGGCGCGCCGTCGTCAGCACCACCTCCGAGCGCCGCCGCACCACCTTCCGCGCCCGCGACGACTCCTTCGCAGCCGTCGCCCGCGCCGAGCGTATCCGCGCCGGATTCTCTCGTCACTGATGCGCTGAAGAATGTGCAATGTGCGGCCGACGCTCACGGCATCTGGTCTTTCTCCGGGACGCTGCACAACACCGGAACGGCATCCGCGAAGTACACGATCGCGATCGCCGTGGGAACGACAAGCAGCGTGGCCGGGCACGCGATGATCGAGAAGGAAGTCGCTGCCGGCGCCAGCACGGAAGTCCGCGCAGCAGAAGTCGCCCAGGCGGCACCTGCCGGCTCCACGTGTGATGCGGTGGTCTCAAAGTGACGGGAAACAGCGCCACCGGGGCTATCCGTGTCTTAGCAACGTTTGTCCTGACCGCAGTTGTCGCGGCCGGGCTCGCGCCCACGGCGGCAACCGCCGTCGCTCTCCCAGCAGTGGAGTCTCCGACGCGTTCTCCCGCCGTTTCAACGTCTCCCGCACCTTCCGAGACCGTTGCCCCTCAGCCGAGCAACGGCACGGCCCCGGCTCAGGAACCGACGGGGACGCCGGCGACGACAACTCCGCCTGCGACGGCTCCAACGGCGCCCTCCTCGGTGCCCGCGCCCGCTCCGACCCGGGACGCAGCGCCCGCAGCCCCGCCGAACATCGCTCCGACCGCCGTCGACATCGTTCCTACAGGAGCGATCGCGGCCAAATGGCAGCTATTGGGCGGTGCGGCGGGACCTTTGGGGGCCGCTACAGCGGACGAATCGTGCGACCAGGATCTCCTTTGCGTTCAGTTGTTTGCCGGCGGACGAATCTATTACACGGCGCTCACTGGTGCTCACGCTGTGCTGCTCACGGCAGGAAAGACGGGGCCCCAGTGGCACGCAAGCGGACAGCTTTCCGCGTTCGGCTATCCCCTCGGCGAGGAAAAATGCGATAGCAATGGCTGCTATCAGAAGTTCTCCAGTGGTTTGGATATCACGTGGAGCCCTGCCGGGGGTCCTCAGACTGTCTGGACCAAGGGTGGCATCGGCGACTCCCTGTTCCGCTTGTATGGTGGCTACGCCGAGGCGGGGTACCCCACGAGCCCGGAACTATGCGATCTGGTGAACGCCGGGTGCCAGCAGAGCTTCGGGAATCTGAGAGTTCTGTGGAGCTCGGCGTCGGGAGCGGCCGGAGTGTGGACACCAGGGGCTATTGGCGCAACGTATGCTGCGGCCGGAGCTGAATCTGGCTGGCTGGGGTATCCGACAACCCGCGAGACCTGCGGACTCAAGGCCAGCGGCTGTTACCAGATGTATCAGCACGGAGCCATCATCTGGTCACCGGCCAGCGGGGCGCGGACAAGCCACGGCGGCATTCGCTCTGCATGGGCCAGTGCGGGCTTCGAAAACGGACGGTTTGGCTATCCTGTTTCCGACGAAATCTGCGGCCAGCCAGCATCCGGTTGCCTTCAGCAGTTCCAAAGCGGCGTCATCTACTGGTCGCCGCAGACCGGGGCGAATGGCGTCAACGGCGGCATCCGTTCCCAGTACGACAACATGGGCGGACTGACAGGCGGCTATCTTGGCTATCCCTTGGGGGGCGAGGTGTGCGGCCAGCGCGACGGCGGGTGCTACGAGTGGTTTCAAGGCGGCCTCATCTTCTGGTCGCCGGCCACAGGGGCACAGCCTGTTCGGGGAGCCATCAAAGCCAAGTACGAACAAATGGGCTGGCATCTGAGTTACCTCGGCTATCCGGCGACGCCGGAGACGTGCGTCAACGGTGAATGTGTCCAAGCTTTCCAGGGCGGGTTCCTGACGTGGACGCCGGCCGCTACCCGCGACTACAGGCAAAGTGAGTGCACGGGGTTGAACGACGGCCGAGTGAAATACTCCTCTGGAAACGCCAACCACGTGACCTTGGTATATACCGCCGCCTACGGGCAATCGTTCGCCGGAGTTGCGTACTGCAAGCGGGTGGCAGGAACGTACGTGGCCGAGTGGACCACGAGCGGTTTCGTGGGCGCCAGCGGGTTCAAGCCACCCGGAGTTCCCTCGGGTCCTACCCGCTACAACTACTCGCCCACCGGCTCGTTCTCTGTCACGGAGGCGTTCGGCCTGGGTAATCCGGGGACGGCCCTTCCGTACCGCACGCTGAACCCCGGTTCGCGCTGGGGTGGAAATCCATGGACCGGGAACTACAACACGTACTTCGAATCCAGCTCGTGGGTGGGTTATGACGAGAACATGTGGTATTTCGCTACGCGCCCGCAGCATGATTACCGGCAAGGGGCCGTCATCAACTACAACCGTCCCCCTGATTCTCCAATCGTCCAAGACGCCGGATTTGCCATCTTCCTGCACGAAAACAAAGTGCCTACCGCCGGGTGCATCTCGCTGGACGATTGGGCGGTTGTGGACTTCCTGCAAAAGTCGACCCCTGGGGACAGGATCATCATGGGTGTTGCCGCCGACATCTTCCGCTAGGCCCCGTCGCGGTGGGAGCCCAACTGACTCGCAGTAAATGTCGTTTTCAGCCCTCAAAACGACAACAAATGCGAGTTAGTTGGGCCGGCCGGCCGCGAAGAACCCTCAGCGCGGGTTGCGCGCTCCCAGCCGTTGCACCGCCAGGGCAAGCCACAACTGCACCCGGTCCGGCGTCTGGGCAGGGTCATAGCCGGTGAGGTCCGTGATTTGCGCCAAGCGGTAGCGGACCGTATTGCGGTGCAGGGTCAGGGCTTCTGCGACGGCGGCCACTGAACCATTGTGGTTGAGGTAGCTTTCCAGGGTCGAAACGAGCTCCGAGCCGTGCGCGGCGTCGAACTTGCGCAGGGGAGTGAGGGCTTCGCTGGCCATATCGGCCAACGGCACATCCTCGCTCGCGAGCAACAGCGAGGTCAGGCTGAGCCGCTCCGGTTCGTTGACGGGCAGGCCGTGGGCCACGGCGTCGCGCGCTTCGAAGTAACTCCAGCGCACGCCGTTCGGCTTGGTGTACGCGCCGCCGATCCCGATCACCGCATGGATCCCCGCCTCCAGAAGGTGATCACTGAGGTCCTTCGCGAGCGCGCTCGCGGAACTGCCGTCGTCGGGCACTACCGTCACCAGGTCCTTCCCGACGACGGCGGTCACCCCGCGGTCGAGCGACTGCGGCAGCGAGGTGCTGCCGAGCTGTTTGTGGTGCGCTGCGGAGACCACCAGCAGCACCACGTTCTTGCGTGTGCTGTTGATTCCGACGCCGGCCAGGCGGCGGGCGCCCTCTACCGTGTCCAGCGTTCCGTGGATGACGTCGTCCAGCACCTGGCCCGCCAAGGCCCGCTGGCTCTGGCGCTGCTTGACCATGTTGTTGAGTTCCACGCTGATCAGGTTTTGCGCATAACTGACAATCCCGGTGTCGCCGAAGGGCTGCTTGATCCATAGGGTGCAGGCGTCGCGGCGGCCTGTCGGGATGGGGAAGGACGCCCAGTCGTCAGCCGTCGGTGCGGGGTTGCCGGCCACACTGTTGTAGAGCTGGGCGCTGAACTGCGTGAGGGCGATGTCGGTCCGGAGCATGCTGCCCAACTGCTTGAGCAGCTCGCCGAGTCCGCCACCGGTCAGCAAGGCCCGGGCCAGGATCTGGTGGCCCGCGATGAGTCGCTCCAGCTTCGAGTAGTGGTCAGCGGATTGGGAATCGGCCACGAGTTTGCCGATGGCGATGAAAGGGGTCTCGTACGGGACTTCGACGAGGGGCAGGCCCCAGCGGTTCGCTTCCGCAATGAGGGCAGGGGGCATGGCCTCGTGGGTCAGCCCGGTGCCGAAGCCGATGCCGACGGCTCCCGCGCGCTGGACCTGGCGCACGAAGCGGCGCTGTTCCGCGGCCCCGTTGAGCCTGAGGCCGGTGGTCAGGATCAGCTCGCCGCCGTTGAGGAAGCGTTGGGGATCCTCCTGCTCGGTCACGGCCACCCAACGGATATCTTCGTTCCAGGTGGTTTCCGCGAGGCCGGCTTTACGGAGCCGAAGAGAGGGGACGGCGACGAGCGCGGCGAGTGACATTGCCATGCCAAAAAGGATATCCCGGCACTGGTCATTCGCACTAAGTCGGGGTGGTCGGGGTGTGCACCTGACTATTCCGCGCTGCGGGGTGCTGGCATAGGCTCGGAGCAGCTGCAACCAATGCCTAGACACCGAAAGAGGTTGTACACCGTGGTCCAAACCTTGCAGAACTTCATCAACGGCGAGTTCGTCACGCCGGCAGGCACCGAACTGCTCGACATCGTGAACCCCACCAACGGGGAGATTGTCGCCCAGGCGCCTATTTCCACGGCGGCCGACGTCGATGCGGCCATGAACGCGGCGAAGGAAGCCTTCAAGTCCTGGAAGCACGTCACGCCCGGCCAGCGCCAGCTCATGCTGCTCAAGCTCGCTGATGCCATCGAGGCCAACAGCGACGAGCTCGTTGAGGCACAGCACCGCAACACCGGCCAGGTCCGCGCCCTCATTGCATCCGAGGAAGTTGCCGCTGGCGCAGACCAGCTCCGCTTCTTCGCCGGGGCTGCGCGCATCATGGAAGGCAAGTCCGCAGGCGAGTACTTCGAGGGGCACACCTCGTACGTCCGCCGCGAACCGATTGGCGTCGTGGCCCAGGTTGCACCGTGGAACTACCCGTTCCTCATGGGCATCTGGAAGATCGGCCCCGCCCTCGCAGCAGGCAACACCGTTGTTCTCAAGCCCTCCGATACCACTCCGGAATCCACCTTGGTCCTGGCCCGCCTGGCGGGGGAGATCTTCCCGGCCGGTGTTCTCAACGTGGTCCTCGGCAACGCGGCCACCGGCTCGATGATGGTCGAGCACAAGGTCCCTGGCCTGGTCTCGATCACCGGTTCCGTACGTGCCGGTATTGCCGTCGCGAGCGGGGCGGCCAAGGGACTCAAGCGCGCCCACCTGGAGCTCGGCGGCAAAGCCCCGGCCATCGTCTTCAAGGATGCCGACATCAAGAAGAGCGCAGCGGCCATCGCCGAATTCGCCTTCTTCAACGCCGGCCAGGACTGCACGGCCATCACCCGCGTGCTGATCGAGGACTCCATCCACGACGACATGGTTGCCGCCATGGTGGAGCACACCAAGACGCTGCACACCGGTTCGCAGAACGACGAGGAAAACTACTTCGGCCCGCTCAACAACGTGAACCATTTCAACGCCGTGAACTCGGTAGTGGAGCACCTTCCGGCCAACTGCAAGATCGAAACCGGCGGCCACCGCGCAGGTGACAAGGGCTTCTTCTTCGAGCCCACCATCATCACCGGCGCCAAGCAGACTGACGACGTCGTCCAGAAGGAAACCTTCGGCCCCGTCATCACCGTCCAGAAGTTCACCACCGAAGCCGAGGCACTCGAGCTGGCCAACGACGTCGAATACGCCCTGGCATCCAGCGTCTGGACCACGGACCACGGCACCGCCATGCGGATGAGCCGCGACCTGGACTTCGGTGCGGTCTGGATCAACACCCACATCCTGCTGACCGCTGAGATGCCCCACGGCGGCTTCAAGCAGTCCGGTTACGGCAAGGACCTGTCCATGTACGGCGTCGAGGACTACACGCGCATCAAGCACGTCATGTCCGCCCTTGATGCCTAACTCAGGCATATAACGCCCGACGCCCACACACGGTAAGCATAAGAAAGAAAGAACCATCATGACCGCAACAGCACATGAAATCACCTACCGCCTGGACCAGAGGCGCAGCATCAACGGCGCCTTCCCCGGCCCCAAGTCGCAGGCCCTGAACGAGCGCCGCGCGGCCGTCGTCGCGGCTGGTGTGTCCTCGGGCGTGCCCGTTTACGTTGAGGACGCCGACGGCGGCATCATCCGCGACGTCGACGGCAACTCCTTCATCGACCTCGGCTCAGGCATCGCTGTCACCAGCGTGGGCGCCTCGGATCCCGCCGTCGTCGCCGCCGTCCAGGACGCTGCAGCGCACTTCACCCACACCTGTTTCATGGTCACACCGTACGAGGGCTATGTTGCCGTCGCCGAGCAGCTGAACCGCCTCACCCCGGGCGACCACGAGAAGCGCACCGTGCTGTTCAACTCCGGCGCTGAAGCAGTGGAGAACGCCGTCAAGGTGGCACGCCTGGCAACCGGCCGTGACGCCGTCGTCGCCTTCGACCACGCTTACCACGGCCGCACCAACCTGACCATGGCGCTCACCGCCAAGGCCATGCCGTACAAGACCAACTTCGGCCCGTTCGCGCCCGAGGTCTACCGCATGCCGATGAGCTACCCGTTCCGCGAGGAAAACCCGGAGATCACCGGTGCCGAGGCCGCCAAGCGTGCCATCACCATGATCGAGAAGCAGATCGGCGGCGACCAGGTTGCCGCGATCATCATCGAGCCGATCCAGGGCGAGGGCGGCTTCATTGTTCCCGCTGAGGGCTTCCTGCCGGCACTGTCCGCATGGGCCAAGGACAAGGGCATCGTCTTCATTGCCGACGAGGTCCAGTCCGGTTTCTGCCGCACGGGTGAATGGTTCGCCGTCAACCACGAGGGCGTTGTCCCGGACATCATCACCATGGCCAAGGGCATTGCCGGCGGCCTCCCGCTGTCCGCGATCACCGGCCGCGCAGACCTGCTCGACGCCGTCCACCCGGGCGGCCTCGGCGGCACCTACGGTGGCAACCCGGTTGCTTGTGCTGCAGCTCTTGCGGCGATCGGCACCATGGAACAGCACGACCTCAACGCCCGCGCCCGCCACATCGAGGAAGTCGCACTCGGCCGCTTGCGTGAGCTCGCTGCTGATCCTTCTGCAGGTGGTGTCATTGGCGACGTCCGTGGGCGCGGTGCGATGCTGGCGATCGAACTGGTCCAGGCCGGCTCCAAGGAACCGAACGCGGAACTGACCAAGGCTGTTGCCGCCGCGTGCCTCCAGGAAGGCGTCATCATCCTGACCTGCGGTACCTACGGCAACGTGATCCGTCTGCTGCCGCCGCTGGTCATCAGCGACGAACTGCTCCTGGACGGCCTCGAGGTCCTGGCAGCGGCCATCAAGGCCAACGCTTAGCACTTCGGGGAAAGCTTGGCGTCGCCCTGACCACGACGGAAGAGCCGCGGACTGACCGTCCGCGGCTCTTCCGTCGTCTGGCCATCTTTGAAGAGTCCGTTGACGGCCAAGAGTAGACCACGGGATAATTCGCACGATGATGGAGTCCACGATGATGGAGTCATTGATGCACAGGATCGCCCGATGACCGCCCCGTCAGCTGCGGGAGCCGCTGAACCTCCAGACATGGGAGCTTCGGATTCAGCCACCGCTGAAAGGCCCGCACTTTTTCGGGACCGATATTTCGACTTTCTGCGTGCCATCGCGTTGATCCGGATCGTTACGCTTCACACTTTTGATACGGCGGTCTGGCTTACCGTTGCATTCCCCTCAATGGGAGTGATGTTTGCGCTCGCCGGCTCCTTAATCGCCCGATCGCTCGAGCGCCCTGCTGCATCAGTATTAAAGAGTCGGGCACGGCGTCTCCTGTTCCCGCTATGGGCTTACAGCTTGACGGTCGTGGCTGCTTTGCTCCTTGAAGGATGGCGGCCTGAACCAGGAGATTCCGGCTGGTGGCTTCGCTTGCTACTGTGGGTGTTTCCGATCATCGATCCACCGTTCCCTGGTAGCGCTGTAACGGACGCCGGCTTTGCCGTCTCGGCGTGGCCCTTGGCAGCGGACATCCTGTGGTATGTCCGCGCCTACCTCCTCTTTGTCCTCTTCTCTCCTATGATCCTGGCGGCGTTTAGACGCTGGCCCTTGGGAACCCTTTTCGCGCCGCTCTGCCTAGCGTTCGTATTTGGCACCGGGTTAGTGGAAGTTCAGGGGTTGGCCGCCCCTGCAGTGACCGACTTCGTCGTCTTCGGATCCTGCTGGATCCTTGGGTTCGCGCACTACGGTGGCCTCCTTCGAAAGCTTTCTCCCCGGCTGAAGCTTTCCGGCGGGCTCCTGCTCATGATCGTGGGCCTGCTGTGGGCCGCAACCCACCTTGGCGACGGTGGGTGGGACCTTGGTACGATTCCGTTCGCCCAGGCCACGTGGTCATTCGGTTCCTGCGTCCTTCTGATGGGCTTTTCTCCGTCTTGGAATACCCTCCCAAAACGACTACATAAGTTGGATAGACCACTAATCCTGATCAACAACCGCGCGGTCACCATTTACCTGTGGCACAGTCTGGCACTGATGGCAGCGGTGTATGTGAGCAACCTGCTATGGGACATTCCATTCTTGAGCAATTCAGCAGGTTGGCTTTTGGATAGCCAGATTTCTGAATACCTCGCGGTGTGGATGGTTCTGCTGCTGCTGATACCCCTGGTCGGTTGGATCGAGGATATCGCTGCCAAACGGCGCCCCCGCCTTTGGCCTTCGGGAATAAAAAAAGCGGGTAGATACGCGTGAAAAGCGAGTAAGTGCCCGCGTGCGAACCAAGTGTTCGAGCTGCTTTTCGAGTGGAGGCAGCATAAAACAGGTAGTCCGACTTGCAAGAGCAGCCCTCCAAGGCCTAGTTACGGGTGAGGAGCACTCGCGTCACCACTGACAGCGCCGCCGTAAGTTTGACAACGAGTCTCCCCAAAAGTCGAAGGAGGTCCGTCATGGTCCCGAACATCCTCGCGACCGGAGTCCCGACCGGGATCGCTTCCAGGGGCAATCCATGACGACGCGCTCGACTGTCCCGCAAATACTGCCTCTTGGCTCGGTCAGCTCCGAGCTCGCGGCACCTACCGGACATTTGAAAGTTGCCGAACACAACGGTCTGTTGTCTATTTCGGCCGGGGTAGTCGGCCTGCTGAGCTACGGTTGCAACCTCTTGATGGCGAATGCCCTGGATTCCGGGAGGTACAGCCAATTCGCTGCAGGGCAGATGATGCTTGGCATCGTTGGGATCGTCGCTTCGGCCCTGGTGCCCTTGCCGTTGTCTCATGCAGTCGCGATGCATTCGACCGGATCAGAGCCTCGACGTGACGGCATTGCATTCGCAGCGCAAGTCTCCCTGCTGGCCGGAATTCTTGCCGCCTTGGTTGCAGGTGGGGTGACGCTTGCCTTTGCTCCTCCCACGATGGCCGCGGCAGTGGCTGTCGCAGCCCTGGCGCTGTTCCTGGTCGCGGCGCCGTCCGGATGGCTGCAAGGTGAGCTCCGGTTCATGCGCTACGCCTTAACGTCTATTGGCGAAGTCGTCCTACGCCTCTTGTTCAGCATCCTCGCCATTATTCTGATCTGGGGGCCTGACGGCGCGATTCTAGGCTTCGTCATCGGTGCGCTTGCGCTGCTTGCAGTTCCTTTCTCCTTCTACCGGGACCTGACTTGGCGTCCCCATGTTCTGCGGCAAAAGTGGCGCTGGGTCGAAACCGGCGATATCGCGCTGACGTTGTGCGTTGTTTCGGTGCTCGTGGGAGCAGACGTAGTTGTGATCGCGTTTCTGGACGGAGGTTCCGACGCCTCTTCGGGTTTCCAGGCGCTGGCCACTATCGCCAAGGGGCCCGTATATGTTGCTGCCGGCACCGTATTGGTAGCATTCCCTTTGTTGCGTACCCCGGGGGCCCAACTCAATAATGTTTTGAGCGCTTCATTGCGTTCATTCGGTCAACTCGCCCTCGTGGCGTTTGCCGTGATCGCGACGGTGCCAAGGGGGCTGGCGTCACTGATCTTGCCTGAGCGCTACCATGTGGCGCTTTCGCTATTGCCGTGGCTGGCGGTCTCAGGCCTCAGCTATGCGACACTGACGGTGCTTGCTACGGTTCTGCTTGCTTTGCGTGCCTACCGGCGCTGCCAGCTGGGTCTAGGCGTCGCCTGCATCCTGGTGCCCGGAGGGCTTTTCGCAGGATGGCAACTCAACGGAGTAGACGGCTTGGCAATTGGCTGTGCTCTGGGATCCATGCTGGCCGCAGCCGTGCTGGCGGCAATCTCTTATCCCCTGTTGCCGCCTGGCACCGCGACCGACACGGTTCGAGGAATTGCGGCGGCCGTAGCGCTCATTGTCCTGTTGTCATTGGTCAGTCTTCAACCCGCTCTCTGGCTGCTAGTTGTACTCGGAATTGGCCTAGCTGTCCTGGCTCGCCAGCGAGGGAGGAGGCCCGTCAACTCAAAGTGGATCAGGCGCTTCCGTCGCTTGATGGTGCTTCGTGCATCAGGGTCGGCAGACGTGAAAGCGATGCTACGTAAATTCTGGTTTTCGGGGTCTCGGGATGATACGCAAATACAGCCGGATCCCACCGCCGTCGCGACTGAAAAATCGTCCAAACATCGCGTGAGCGGACGGGTACTTCCCATTACGGCCCATTCAGCGAGGACTCTGGCGGCCTTTGTCTTGATCTCGGGCATGGCGTTAGGTATCCGCTGCGTCGGATTGCTACAGGGGTTCGAGCTTTGGGTTGACGAAATGCTCTATGCCAAACTGGGCCAATCTGTCAGCGCAGGGCAGCTTCCCAATCTTCCGGACGGCCCTTTCTTCCTCCATCCTCCAGGGTTCTTCCTTGTAGAGGGCGGCATCATCAACTTGTTCGGGATTTCAGGTGGCATCGTCGATGTCGTTCTTGACCTCCGGTGGCTTAATGCCGTGATCGGGTCGACATCAGTAGGACTGGCATTCCTCGTGGTCCGAAGGGTCGCAAACAAGCCGGCTGCCTGGGTAGCCGCAGTAGTGCTGTCGTTTGAGCCCTTCGTGTTACGCAATAACAGCCACGTCTTTCTTGAAACTCTCGGGATGGCCGCAGTCCTCGGCGGCCTGATGCTGCTGGTGGCCCAATTGAAGCGGCGGGCGAATAAGCTTGCCGTCCCGCAGCTGGTACTCGCCGGGTTGCTTCTGGGCTATAGCGTGCTCACCAAGGACGTTTTTGCGCTCTGCACGATCGTACCCACGATCGTAGGTACTTTCTGGCGACGTACTCTTCGTATTCGGGACGCGGTCATCGTTGTGGCCGCCACGGCCGCGCCATACATTCTGTACTTGACAGTCATTGCAATCCAAGGACAGTTCCCGGAATGGGTGTGGGCCAAAACCAACGGAGTGCAACGCCTGATCGGCGTCGAGAAATCTACGGGATTCACTGCGGCGGGTTCCCCTGATTTTCTAACCCGGTTGGTCGACCAAGCAGGTCATTTTGGCTCGAGCTATCTTTTGCTGGCGCTTTGTCCGATTGCCGCTTGCCTGGTGTGCTTTAGCCACCGCGCCGATCGACGCATGATCGGGCTTGTCAGCCTGGCATGGGGTGCGTTCGGCTTGTACAGTGCCGTATTTGGGACGTTCGAGGAGCAGTATGGATACGGCGTTGTTCTCGCGGGCGTCTTGAGCGGAACCGTCCTTGCCGCGGAAATCGTGGAAAGACGTCCGCGATTCCGTTGGACAATCATTTCCGGCGCCATTGTCCTGATCGGACTGGCTATGGTGCTCGGAATTCGAACTGAATTCACCGCGGACAACGGATATGTCCAAGTGCGGAATTGGATTCAGGGAAACTTGCCGGCCGATGCACGAGTCAGCGTTACGAACAGTACTGGGCAATTCATGTTCGCGGAGGATCCGCGTTTCGGCGTCTGGCCTTCTGCGCCGTTGATGGAACAGAGCGGAGCCACTTACATCCTCACCCAATCCCTCCCCACAAGTCAGGGATACGGCTATGCGCAGCCGGCGATGATCTCGTGGCTGTCTGCGAAGGGGGTGCCCTTGATCATCGTCCAGGGGCCGACAAACGGATCAACAACGCTGTGGCGTGTCAGTGAGGCGGACCTGGCGGAGGCGGCCGCCGCTGGCGTTGGAACACCAACCCGAACCTACGCCACCGAGCGGTAGCTGCCAGACGGGTGATTCTTCCGATAGTATATTCGGGGTCGGAGGCTTGCTAACCACTGAGCGGCGGCCATTGGCAGGAACCGCGCCTGACAAAACTGACCCTCGCTCAGGACAGTTGTAACCCCGTTATCCAAAAAGGCTGCTCGGCTAGCAGGTGTTTTTCGTGTCGCTTACGTCGTTGCCTTCCCCGGACGTCACTTTGACATCTCCGCTCCGGCAGATTGCGCTGCCCGTGACATGAATGTTCGTCAACTGACCGGTGAAATAAACCGACGGACCCGCGTTGTCCGTGAAGGTATTACCTGAGATCACTATGTCGTGGATGGCCGCACTCCCACCGTAGTAGCCGGTACGGATGCCGTTCGGAGATCCCCAGAAGCGGTTATTGGCCACGGTGATGTTAAACGCTTCGTTGTTTCCCACGGCAATCTGCATCCCGGAACCGTGGGGTCCGCCTCGAACGTCGTTGTTTCGATACAGGACGTCGTAAACCGGCGCACCGATTGTCTGGGCCACGAGTCCGTCGTCTCCGTCCGCCCCTTTGCCCTGATCCACGTGGTTGCCCTCAACGACGCCCGAATGTGAATCCGTAATGTGGATGCCATCCAACTGGTTGTATCTTCCGTTCGTTGTCACAGCCGTGGTGTTATTTCTGACGCAAAAGTTACTGCTGTCGACAACTGCTATTGAGTAGGTGAAAGGGTTTGTCGTTGAAACGCCTTCGACAAGCGCATTTGAGGAATGCCGGACATCAACAAGATACTCGTTCAATCGTCCAGCCGTGTCCCCGTTCAGGACGTCGCCGCTCTGGTCGGCAGTCAATTGCGAGATTGTGACGTTAGTCGCTCCGTCTGTGGTGATGAGCGGATGGCCTCCATGGGGGCCCTCGGAATCCAGGAAGTTCGAAGTGGCCTTTAGGACTGTCGATGGTCCGGCGCCCTTCAATTCAACGTTGCTTTTCAATACGAGTGAACGATCGAGATCGAAACGGCCGGCAGGTAACTGCACAACCGCTCCTCCGGCGCGTGCCGCAGCGTCTATCGCCTGCTGGATCGGAAGGGAGTCATCCACTGAATCATCCGGATTGGCTCCGTCTGCATGCCGGATTTGTGTCGCGCTACTGCCATTGGCGCTGCACGATGAGGCGGTTCCGCGGGACGCCTGGACGATACTCCCGCCCAGGACGATTGCTACGGCGACTGCAGAAAGAACAGCTGCCTTCCCCGCTGTAGTTCTCATCCGGTCAGCATATCTCCGTGCCCGGAGGGCCTCAACCGTTTGTTGAAAGTGTCCTGAGCTGTTGCGATCGCAGACCCACTTCAAGGTAGTTGGACCGAAGTGCGTCGACGATCTCAGTACGGCGGCGACGGAGTAGTACGTGTGTCGGCAACCGTTGTGGCGCGGGCGATCCGGCGCGTAGTTAACCCTTGGCAGGAGTAGGGCACAACCGGGGGCAAGTAGGGTCACTCGCCACAAAAGGTAGGAACGGCTTGCTCTTTCGAGTGTTTCGCACTCGTGTCACCCTAACAGGGCTCCCCTAGGGTTTGTGATCAAACCCCCAAGCTAGTAGGAGGCCTGAACGTGATTTCCTTTAGTGAAGTCGTTCCGCAAAACGGGACCTTGGCCCAAAGCCCCACCAGTCTCGCCAATGAGGGATTGCGGCGTTCACCGGTCGAGCTGGAGGTCGTCATTCCGGCTTATAACGAAGCGGACCTGATCGCTCGCACGCTTCGGCAAACTGTCGCATTCCTGGAGTCCCAACGTTGGAGTTCGCGAGTCGTGGTCGTGGACAACGGCAGCGTCGACGACACGGGGCTCCTTGTCCGGCAAGTCGCGCGGGAGTGCGGCGGTGCAGTTCCGGTAGTTCTGTTAGGTTGCTCCTGTCAAGGCAAGGGGGCCGCGGTCCGACGAGGGATGCTCAGCGGTACGTCAAAGTTCACGGGCTTCTTTGACGCAGATCTTGCCACGCCGGTTGAAACGTTAACGGCCGCCATGGAACACCTGGAAGCAGGGGTCGGAGCCGTCATTGCGACACGTCATGCCCCGGGCTCGACTTTCGTCCGTTCACAGCCGCTGGGCCGACGGGTTGGCGGTGGGGCATTCCGCATTCTCACCAAATCCATGGTCCAGGGCATCAGCGACACACAATGCGGATTCAAGTTTTTCGAGCGGGATGTTTTGACTCGGGCAATGGTGCGGTGCCGCACTTCGGGCTTCGCCTTCGACGTCGAACTCCTACAGCGGATCCAGCGCGACGGCGACCGAATCGTAGAGATTCCGGTGGCCTGGACTGATGGACCCGGGTCTACATTCCACCCACTCCGCGACGGCATTTCTAGTTTCGCCGCGGTCCTGCAGATGAATCGGTTGTTGCCATGACATTTTCCAGCGTGAACTCCCTCTTGCACCTCTCCGGCAGGCATTTGCTGGTTTTGAACTGGCGGGACATTCGCCACTCCCAGGCGGGCGGAGCCGAACAATATATGCACGAGATTTCGAGACGTTGGGTCGACGCCGGAGTTAAGGTCACCTGGTTTACGGGGCGGGACGGAGCCCAGACTGAAAAGGACACCATCGACGGTGTCAACATCATCCGGGGAGGGGGCACGCTCGCACTGTATCCCCGGGCAGCGCTCAGGCTCTTAAGCCAACGCGGCGCCTACGACGCCGTAGTTGACTGCCAGAACGGAATTCCTTTTTTCTCCCCTTTGTTCGTACAAAGAGGCGTTCCGGTGGTCCAAGTGGTTCACCACGTCCACCAAGAGCAGTTCCGGACGAGGTTTTCACCCCCCATGGCCGCGCTAGGACGGTATTTGGAAGGCACAGTGGCGAAGGCAGTCTACGGGCCCCGGGCCATCGCCGCGGTTTCGCCATCTACTCGGTTGGAGCTGCGTCGTCTCGGGTTTCAAGGGCCTATTCATGTGGTTCCCAATGGAACTATTGAGGTCCCGGACACCGTTGGCCCTCGTGATCCGGATCCGACCATAACCATTGTGAGTCGTCTAGTGCCGCACAAACGAATTGATACGCTTCTCGGCCAGGTTGCTATAGCCGCAACCGCCGTTCCGCGTCTCCGGCTGGAGATAGTAGGTGATGGTCCGGAGAGGACACGACTGGAGAGTCTCGCCAGGGACCTGGGCCTTGATTCCACCGTTACTTTTCATGGATACGTGCCTGACCATGTGCGAAACACTTTGCTCAACCGCGCTTGGCTCACGATGTGCACCTCTGCCGCCGAGGGGTGGGGGTGTTCCGTTATTGAGGCCGCAGCCTGGGGCGTGCCCTGCCTGGCTCTGCGGGTACCGGGAATTCGCGACTCGGTGGTTGACGGCAGCACCGGTTGGCTCGTTGATTCTCCAAAGGAACTTGGGGCGGCCCTCATCGGCGGGTTGGATGCTTTGTCCGACGCAGGGGCGAGAAGTAGAATTTCCGCTGCCTGCCAGGAGTGGGCGCGCTGTTTCACGTGGGACCGGAGCGCGGCCCTCCTCGCAGGCGTACTCTTTGATGAGGTTGGACGCACGCAGCGTGGGCATAGCGACGCCCGGCGGGCCGTCAATCGCTCCGACATGTCGACACTAGCGAGCTTCGAGCTCCCGGCGGGCACTGACCTGGCCGCCGTTTTGCGGGCGACGGATGAGATTGCTGAACGCGACGGGGTTGTTTCCGCAGTGCTCAAAGGTTGCGATGAGTTTGAGGCGTCGGCGGTCATGAGAAGGCTGGGTGCAACCCATGCGGAGTTGCGTTCAGCCAGCGGCTCTGACCTGCTTGCAGGCCCATCCCGTTTCCGGGCGGTGGATCCAGCCGATGTCCGGTGGTAGCACCCCAAGGGTAGGTCCACAGGAACCGGGGACTTTGCACGTACTCCATCTGGGGTTTGAAGACCCGATGATGCCTGGGGCCGGCGGCGGGTCGGTCCGCACGCACGAGATGAACCGCAGAATGGCGTTCCAAGGTCACGATGTCACCGTCCTCACGACTCGTTATCCCGGTTGGGCGGATCGTATCCAGGATGGAGTCCACTATGTGCCAATCGGCTTCGGACAAGGGAAGTCCCGGCTGACCAGGCTGCTCGGGTACATAGCCCGGCTTCCGTTTGAGGCGCGGAAACGTGGTCAAGCCGCAGATTTGGTGGTCGAGGATTTCTTTGCCCCATTCTCAACGATGGCGGCACCATTGTGGACGAAGCGACCGACGATCGGGCTCGTGCAATGGTTGCATGCACAGGAAAAGTCACGGGAGTATAGGTTGCCGCTCCATCTGATTGAACGGGTAGGTGTGCGCCAACACCGACGGCTGATCGCCGTATCGCAAGACACAGCCGACCGCCTGACCGAGATCAACCCTGATGTGCACGTGGATGTGATTGGCAATGGGGCTGACGCCGAAGCGTTCGAGGTCCGTCCGCAACTTGGCCGCGACATCGTATGCATCGGACGGCTGGAGCTTTTCGGAAAGGGCATCGATCTTCTCCTTGCGGCTTGGGCCGAGGCGTCCCCGCACGTCGACGGTGACCTTGTCATAGCGGGATCGGGCCCGGACGAGGACAAGATACGCCGAGAGATTGACACCCTGGACCTGGCCGGGCGCGTGCATCTTGTGGGCTGGGTCACGGGTCGGGAAAAGTTTCAGTTGCTGAGCTCGGCGAGATTGGCAGTGATGCCGTCGAGGGCGGAGACCTTCGGACTCGTTGCGATAGAGGCCATGGCCGCTGGCACGCCAGTTATCGCTTTTGACATACCTGGTCTGAGGGAAGTGGTGCCAGCAGGGTGCGGCTGGCTCATCCCTCCCTTTGATGTAGCGGCCCTAGCCCGCGAGCTCGTCCAGCGGTACAGTGCCGCCTCCGAGCTGGCCAAAGCCGGTCCGGCAGGCCGGATCTTCGCGTCAACGTTTGACTGGGATCTGCTGGCCGGCCGCCAGATAGATGCATATCGCGCCGCGCTTTCGACCCTGGGGACGCCGTGCCCGCTTCCTCGGTGACAACTGAGGAGCGGGATGAAGACTGAACCCGGCCCTGCGACCCTAGAACAGGAAGCAAGATCATGTCCGTTGCATCGCTGTCCCGCGTCGAGGGCTCTTTGACGACCAATAATCCGTGGCTCTTTCTTTCCCCGCACTTGGACGATGCCGTCCTGTCCTGCGGCGCCCTCATGGAATCTGCGGCGAACAACCGGAAAGTTGTGGTGGCGACGCTCTTCACCGAAGCCGGGCCCGCCCCCTATACACGGGCTGCACGATCTTTCCTGCGGCAGTGTTCAGCTCATGACGCCGGCGATCTCTTTGAAGCCCGCCGAAGGGAAGATGCCGCGGTCTTCAACGACTTGGGAGTTCAGCCCATTCATCTCGGAGCCACGGATGCCTTGTTCCGGAAGCGGGAGGAAAAGATGGTGCGCAGCGGGGTCCTGGGACGCGCGTTGCCGGAACTCGTGCATCGCTACCCCACTTATCGGTTCGACATCGCCCTTGGACGGATTTCGCGTGGTGATGCGTCGCTTATCTCACGGCTCCGTGACAGCGTTGCGGGCTTGATCCAGCAGCACAGTGCTGACTTGGTGTTCTGCCCAGTCGGAGTCGGAAGGCATGTCGACCACCTCATTACCCGGATGGTCGGAGAAGCTTTCACCAACCATGTCGTCTATTACTCCGACTTCCCCTATGACCAGACCTTCCAACCAGATGAGGCCTTTCTCGATCGAAAGGGCCTCGGATCGTGGCTCTGGGAGGACCGGATTCCCGCCAAGCATCGGCTCGTCCGCAAATATGCCACCCAGGCGGACGCACTGTTTCCCGATGGCCGAATACCGGTTGCTCCTGAGACCTACTACGTTCCCGTTTTGAGGACTTGAAGGCCTGCCCCCGGGGGCTAGGCCGCGCTGAGCCGTGCGCTTTTCCTGATGACCGAGTTCTTGCGTGCCGTACGCAGCATGTCGAGGGTCAGGAGCAGCAGCGCCAGCCACACGATTCCGAAGCCCACCCAGCGGTCCGGTGTCATGGTCTCGTGGAGGACCGCCAAAGCCACGACGAACTGGAGGACAGGCGCGAAGTATTGCAGGAGGCCGATGGTGGTCATGGGCAAGCGGCGCGCGGAGGCACCGAAGAACAGGAGCGGCACGGCGGTGATGATGCCCGAAGCCGCCAGCAGCCAGAAGTGGCCCGGGCCGTTGCTGCCCAGAGTCCCGGCACCCGTGAGGCCGAGGACAATCATGGTGGCGCCGGCGATCGGAGCGAGGACCACGGTTTCCACAGTAAGGCTCGTGATGGCGTTGACCTTTGGCCCTACGCGTTTCTTCACGAAGCCGTAGAGTCCAAAGCTGAACGCCAGGACCAAAGCGATCCACGGCAGCTTGCCATAGGAAACCGTCAAAACGCCGACGGCGATGAAGCCGATCACGACGGCGGCCCACTGGAGCGGGCGAAGCGTTTCCTTCAGGACGAACACCCCGAGGAGTACAGACACGAGCGGGTTGATGAAGTAGCCGAGCGAAGCTTCGACCGCGTGCCCGGTGGTGACACCGAAGGTGTAGGTCAGCCAGTTGATGGCGATCAGCCCGGCGGCTATCGCGAGCGGTCCAAGGACGGCCCGGTTCCTGAAGGCATTGCCGAGGAGGCGCCATGTCCGGGTGATGGTGATGAGCAGGGCGCAGAAAATGAGCGACCACACCACTCGGTTGGCGACGATTTCCACGGCTCCGGCGGGTTGCAACACCACGAAGTAGAGCGGGAGCAGCCCCCACAGACCGTACGCCCCGATGCCGAACACGACACCCGCCGTCGTCTCTTTCTTTGCCATAGCAGCGGCGGCGGAAGCTGCAGCCGAAGCATTCGGCGCGGTGTTGGCGGACTGGGCAGGCACGGTTTGCTCGGGCGTAGACACAAAGTCAACAACATCACATTTTGCGAGGGTATTCCTGACCGTACGGCCGGAAAGTTAGTGTGAGCTTCCTCGCCCGGTTGTGTCACCTCCCGCCACGTACTGACACTCCGGCCACAAGTGAGAACTAGAATTGGAAACTGCGCGCCCCACCACGCGGGGCGGATTCCTGTCTCAGAAGGGTTCACGGTGTCCAACTCGGCCGAAACCACCTCCAAACGTCCACTGCGCGTCGCTATTGTCGGCGCAGGACCGGCCGGCGTGTACGCCGCGGATATCCTGACCAAATCGAACGAGGTCAAGGACGGCGACGTCGAGGTCAGCATTGACCTTTTCGAGGCATACCCCGCGCCGTACGGCCTGATCCGCTATGGCGTGGCGCCGGACCACCCCCGCATCAAGGGCATTGTCAACGCGCTCCACAAGGTACTGGACCGCGGAGACATCCGCTTCCTCGGCAACGTGACGTACGGCCGCGACCTCACGCTGCATGACTTCCGCTCCTTCTACGACGCGGTGATCTTCTCTACCGGCGCCATCAAGGACGCGGACCTGAACATCCCAGGCATCGAGCTGGAGGGCTCCTTCGGCGGAGCCGACTTCGTCTCCTGGTACGACGGACACCCCGACGTTCCCCGTGAATGGCCGCTGGATGCCAAGGAAGTAGCGGTCATCGGCAACGGCAACGTCGCGCTCGACGTGGCCCGCATGCTCTCCAAGCACGCAGATGACCTCCTGGTGACCGAAATCCCGGACAACGTCTATGCCGCCCTCAAGGCCTCTCCGGTCACCGACGTCCACGTCTTCGGACGCCGCGGCCCCGCCCAGATCAAGTTCACTCCGCTCGAACTGCGCGAGCTCTCGCACTCCAACGACGTGGACATTGTGCTGTACCCGGAAGACTTCGAGTTTGACGAAGCCTCAGATGAGGCCATCCGCAGCAACAACCAGATCAAGACCATGGTCAACACGCTGACCAACTGGCTCGTCGAGGAACATGCCGAAGCCGAGCAGCCCTCGTCCCGCCGCCTGCACCTGCATTTCCTGCACAGCCCGGTGGAGATCGTTTCCGAGGACGGCTCCGGGAAAGTCTCCAGCATCAAGTTCGAGCGCATGCAGCTGGACGGCACGGGCAACGTCAAGGGCACCGGCGAGTTCGTGGACTATCCGATCCAGGCCGTCTACCGCGCCATCGGTTACCACGGTTCCCCGCTGGACGAACTTGAGTACGACGCCCGCCGCGGCGTCATTCCGAACGACGGCGGACGGGTGCTGGGCGCCGACGGCAAACCGGTACCCGGTATCTACGCCACGGGCTGGATCAAGCGCGGACCTGTCGGCCTGATCGGGCACACCAAGGGCGACGCGCTGGAGACCATCGGCTGCCTCCTGGAGGACCGCCTCACGCTGCCCCCGGCCGAAAACCCGGACCCGCAGGCCATCATTAACCTCCTGGAGGAGCGGGGCATCGAGTACACCACGTGGGAAGGCTGGAACAAGCTCGATGCGCACGAAGTAGCCCTCGGCGCCGAATGGACCGCCGAAAACCCGGACGCCGGCGTCGTACGCGAACGCATCAAGGTGGTTCCGCGCGAGGACATGATCGAGATCTCGCGCGGCTAACGGCTGATGGCTGATGGCTCGGGACAGTGCGCCTAGCGGCTTGTGACCTCCGGTCCTAAAATGAGCCATGGACGAGGGGCTCCGCTGGACTGACGCGGTCGGGCAGGCAGAACTGGTGCGGAGCGGCGCGATTTCGCCGGGCGAACTGCTCGACGCCGGCCGCGACCGTATCCGGGAAATCGATCCGGTCCTCCATTGCATCGTCGCGCACTTGGAACCTGGAGCCGAAGACCCGACCCCCGACGCGCAGTTTCCCGGGGTCCCCTTCCTGGTGAAGGACCTGTCCCTGGAGATCGCCGGAGCGCCCTTCACCGAAGGCTCCCGCTGGTTGAAGGACAACGTCTCAAGCCAGGACCAGGAGCTTGTGAGGCGGTACCGCCGAGCCGGACTTTCCATCCTCGGGAAGACAAACACCCCGGAATTCGGGCTCAGCCCGCATTGCGAGCCGGCCTTGCATGGTGCCACGCGAAACCCTTGGAACCTGGGGCTGTCCACGAGCGGCTCGAGCGGCGGGTCCGCCGCCGCCGTCGCCTCCGGAATGGTCCCCATGGCGCACGGGAACGACCTTGGCGGATCCCTGCGCTACCCGGCTGCATGGTGCGGGGTTTTCGGGTTCAAGCCGACCCGCGGTCGGGTTCCCGTGGGGCCAGAGTATGGCGACGTGGCCGGGGGCTTCGCCGTGGAACACGCGCTGACGCGGAGCGTGCGCGATTCGGCGGCACTCCTCGACGCGACGGCAGGTCCGTCGCCCGGTGATCCATACTGGGCGCCGCCCCAAGCCCGGCCCTTTTTGCCTGAAGCCGGCACTGCTCCTGGAAAGCTCCGCATCGCCGCAACCGCGACTCCCAACTCGGGACAACAGGTGCATCCGGACTACATGAGGGTCTTCGAGGAAACCGTGGAATTGCTCGCCGGGCTGGGCCTCACTGTCACAGAAGCGCACCCCGAGAGCCTCGGGCGGGCCGGGCACCGGGCAGTCAGGGCTGTCTACGGAGGCGCGATCGCGTGGATAGAGGCGTACTGGACGCAGCGGATGGGCAGGCCGCCGGAACCCGGTGAGATCGAGCCGTTCACCGCAGCCGATTTCGAGCGCTCGCGGGCCGTGACAGGCGGGCAATACCTGCTTGGCATGGAGGAATTGCAGCGCTTCAGCCGCCGTCTGGCTGGATTCTTCGAGGGATTCGACGTCTGGATGACACCCACCGTCGGCTGGCCACCGTTGCCTCTGGAAACGCTGCAAGGAACCGAGGAAGAACCATTGCGCGGGGAACGCGAAGCCGGCCGCTTCCTCATGTTCGACGGCGAGTACGCGAACATCTCGGGCAATCCGGCCATGTCGGTTCCACTCGGAGTCGACTCGACCGGCCTGCCGGTGGGCATGTCCTTCCTTGGACGCTTCGGGGACGAGGCCACGCTCTTTCGCTTGGCGGGCCAGCTTGAGAAGGCCGCGCCCTGGGCGGACCGCAAACCTGAAGCACTCGCGCGGGCACTGGCGGCACCGCACTGAAGCTGAAGCAAGACAGGAGAGAAGCAATGTTCATGGGCGTCTACCATTTCGACGGGGATCCCGCTCAACTGCTGGAAGGTCACAAGCGCATGGTGGGCCTCCTGCCACCCGGGGCCCTGAAGATCCATGTATGCCTATCCACTGAAGGTGGCATCTCGGTCTACGACACCTGTCCGGACAGGGCGACATTTGACCGCTTCAGCCGTGGCCACAGTTTCGCGGAACTCGTCGCGGAAGTCGGCCTGCCTGAACCCCGGATCGAAGCGTTGGGCGAGGTAGAGTCCTACGAATTCCACCCGGAGTGAGCGGGTACACAAAGCATCGCGTCGCAACTAGACTGGCCTGTACTGTGCTGCGTCCGGTTTTGGGAGTTCGATGAAGAATCCGATCCATCCGGCAGCTTCGGTCAATGATGTCGCCGAGCTGTTGCAGCGCCATGCCCGCGCTGGACATGAGCAAATTGATACGTTGCGCTTTGGGCTTCCCGAGGCCACGGAGCTTCCCGGTTTGCGCCGCCTGATCAAGGAATCCTGGCAGCGATCCGCGCAGCTCAAGGCGAACCCGGACCAGCCCGAGGCTCCCGTGGCCATGGATCTCGACGAGCTTGAGGAATACCGCCGGCAACACCCGCTGGCGACGATCATGCCCGTCATCCAGAAGCTCCTCATCCAGCCCAGCTACGAGAGCGGGCTGTTGGTCGCCGTGGGGGACGAGCTCGGCCGACTGCTGTGGGTGGACGGAAATCCCGCGATGCGGCGTCGCGCGGAAGGCATGATGTTCGTCGCCGGTGCAGACTGGTCCGAAGCCGCGGTCGGTACGAGTGCGCCCGGCACGGCGCTCGCCTTGGGCCGCGGCATCCAGATTTCCGGGGCCGAGCACTACAAACGCTCCGTCCACCCGTGGAGCTGCACGGCGGTGCCCTTCCACGACCCTGACTCCGGTGCCCTCCTTGGGGTCGTCGACATCACCGGCACGGAAGCCGCCGTCGCGCCCCACACGCTTTCCCTCGTGGAAGCAACCGTGGCGGCAGCGCAGGCCCAATTGCGCGTGGAAAGGCTACAGCTCGCGGCGACCAAGCGCTCAACACCAGCCCGACGCCGAAACTCGTCTTCTGCTGGTGGCTCGCCGCAGGGCACGGGCCTGTACCGGAACAGCCTCCAGCTATTGGGCAGAGACCAGGCGCTCTTGAGCATAGGAGGGCGCAGTATTCCGCTTTCCGCAAGACACAGCGAGATCCTGGCGTTGCTGGGTACTCGTCCCGAGGGGCTCAGTGCCGAGGAGCTCGCCTTGGCCCTGTATCCGGGCGATGGATTCACTGTCACCCTTCGGGCCGAAATGGTGCGTCTGCGCAAGGTACTCCACGAGATCGATCCCGCTGCGGTCCCGGAATCCCGCCCCTACCGGCTCCCGATCGACCTCGGCCAGGATGCTGCTCAGGTTCTCTCCTGCCTGCAACGGGGCGCCCACCGCATCGCGCTGGAGATCTACAAAGGCGCCGTCCTTCCGCATTCGGAAGCGCCCGGCATTGTGGAGCTCCGCGAGAAGGTCTCGGCGCTCTTGCGCGAGGCGGTCCTCAACGACGGCAGTGCCGAGGCGCTGCTCAAGTATGCGGGCCTGCCCGAGGCGAAGAACGACGTCGACGTCCGGCTTGCAGCCCTCAAGCTCCTGCCGCCGCGCTCGCCCAAGCGGGCCGCCGTCGTCGCCGAGCTTGAACGCCTGGAAAGCGAACTGTCGGCCTGACGCGGTCCCCTCGTGTGGCACTCGGGAAATACGGAGTTTCGGCCCGTATCGTAGAACCGAGCCAAACGAAAGAAGCTTCCTCCGTGTTGAACAAACGCCTCGCTGTTGCCCTGACCATTTCCGGACTCCTTGCAGGAGCCACAGCCTGCGGGGCACCTGCCCAGACAGCGCCCGCATCGGCAACGCCTTCGGCTTCGGCCGCGACGGCTGCCGCCGCCGGTTGGGAACTTGATCCAGCCGCTGGGGCACAGAGAATCAAGGCCGCAGGCCTGGATATCCTGACCGCCGAAGGCACAGCCGAGCACTATCACGCCCATGTGGACGTCCTTGTTGATGGCAAAGCCGTCACGGTCCCGGCTGAGATCGGCTTCAGTTTCGGGGCGGACGGGCAGCCCAACGGAATCTCGGCGCTTCACACCCACGACACGTCCGGCGTCATCCACATCGAAGCGCCCACGGCCGGCCTGAAGTACACGCTGGGCCAGGTGCTCAGCGAATGGGGAGTTCTCGACGGCAAGGACGCCAGCGGAGCACCGCACGGCGGGACCGGTGGATGGACCGTGTACGTGAACGGAGCAAAGCAGAGTGCGCCGGTGTCTGACGTAGTTCTCAAGGCCCACGACGAGGTAGTGCTCTCCTACGGTGCCGCACCCTCACCGGTTCCCGGTTCCTACGATTTCCCTGCGGGTCTCTAGCTTCCCCGCTACGACAGGTGAGTACCGCCCCGAAGTGATCTGAACCACAGGGTTGCAACCTGCTTGCAACCTCCCCGCTCCTACGCTGATGGCACAGCTAAGCCACCATCATGCGCAGCAAAGGAGCTACAGATGACTGTTTATGCACAGCCGGGTGCCGAGGGTTCGAAGGTCACGTTCAAGGACCGTTATGAGAACTGGATCGGCGGCGAATGGGTTGCCCCCGTCAAGGGGCAGTACTTCGAGAACATCACCCCGGTGACCGGGAAGGCATTCTGCGAAGTGGCCCGGGGCACAGCCGAGGACGTCGAGCTGGCCCTGGACGCAGCACACAAGGTGGCACCGTCGTGGGGCAAGACCTCGGCGACCGAACGCGCCGCGATCCTGAACAAGATCGCCGACCGGATCGACGAGAATACCGAGCTGCTGGCCGTCGCCGAGAGCTGGGACAACGGCAAACCGATCCGGGAAACCCTGAACGCAGACATTCCGTTGGCGGCGGACCATTTCCGCTACTTCGCCTCCGCGATCCGCGCCCAGGAAGGCCACTTGTCGCAGCTCGACGAGGACACCACGGCGTACCATTTCCGCGAGCCGCTCGGCGTCGTGGGCCAAATCATCCCGTGGAACTTCCCGATCCTCATGGCCGTGTGGAAGCTCGCCCCGGCACTGGCCGCGGGCAACGCCGTCGTGCTCAAGCCCGCGGAACAGACCCCGTCCTCGATCCTGGTCCTGATGGAACTGATCTCCGATCTGCTGCCCGCCGGCGTCGTGAACGTCGTCAACGGCTTCGGCGTCGAGGCCGGCAAGCCGCTGGCGTCCAGCCCGCGGATCCGCAAGATCGCCTTCACCGGCGAGACCACCACGGGCCGGCTGATCAGCCAGTACGCGTCCCAGAACCTGATCCCGGTGACCCTGGAGCTGGGCGGCAAGAGCCCGAATATCTTCTTCGACGACGTCGCCGCGCAGAACGATGCGTTCTATGACAAGGCCCAGGAAGGCTTCACGCTCTTCGCCTTCAACCAGGGCGAAGTCTGCACCTGCCCCTCCCGCGCCCTGGTCCAGGAAGGCATCTACGACTCCTTCATGGCCGACGCCGTGGTCCGGACCAACAAGATCATCCAAGGCAACCCGCTGGACACCGACACCCAGCTCGGTGCCCAGGCCTCCAACGACCAGCTGGAGAAGATCCTCTCCTATATCGACATCGGAAAGCAGGAAGGCGCCAAGATCCTCACCGGCGGCGCCCGCGCACAGCTCGACGGCGACCTCGCCGGCGGCTACTACGTCCAGCCGACCATCTTCGAAGGCCACAACCGGATGCGGATCTTCCAGGAGGAGATCTTCGGCCCCGTGGTGTCCGTGACGAAGTTCAGCGACTACGACGACGCCATCGGCATCGCCAACGACACCCTCTACGGACTCGGCGCCGGCGTCTGGTCCCGCAACGGCAACGTCGCTTACCGGGCAGGCCGGGAAATCCAAGCCGGCCGTGTCTGGGTCAACAACTACCACGCCTACCCGGCCGGCGCCGCGTTCGGCGGCTACAAGTCCTCCGGCATCGGACGCGAGAACCACGCCATGATGCTGGACCACTACCAGCAGACCAAGAACCTCCTGGTCAGCTACAACGAGAACAAGCTCGGCTTCTTCTAAGCCGCACTTGATCCGGCAGGGAGTGTTCAGCACAGATCACTCCCTGCCGAACCACCCTGGCCACCCCTCAGGAAAGAAGTACCCGCACCGCACATCTAGTTTTAACGACGCAAGGATTTCGCCAATGACGACGACAATGCAAGCAGCCGTAGTAACAGAATTCGGAAAAGACCTCCAGATCCAATCCCTTCCCCTTCCCTCGCCTGGTCGAGGAGAAGCGTTGGTTAAGGTCATCACCAGCGGCGTGTGCCACACGGACCTGCACGCCGCCGAGGGGGACTGGCCGGTCAAGCCCTCGCCGCCGTTCGTGCCCGGCCACGAAGGCGTGGGTGAAGTGGTTGCCCTCGGCGAGGGCGTCACCGACCTCGCCGTCGGAGACCTCGTGGGCAACGCCTGGCTTTGGTCCGCCTGTGGCGACTGCCAGTTCTGCCGGACCGGCTGGGAAACGCTGTGCGAAGCCCAGAAGAACGCCGGTTACAGCGTCGACGGCTCCTTCGGGGAGTACATGCTGGTGGACAGCCGGTTCGCCGCGAGGATTCCGGCAGGTTCGGACCCTGTGGAAGTTGCCCCGGTGCTGTGCGCGGGAGTCACGGTCTACAAGGGATTGAAAATGACGGAGGCCAAGCCCGGCCAGTGGGTCACCATTTCCGGCATCGGCGGCCTGGGCCACATCGCCGTCCAGTACGCGGTGGCCATGGGCCTGCGGGTTGCCGCAGTGGACATCGCCGACGACAAGCTCGCCCTCGCCAAGAAGCACGGCGCCGAGCTCACGGTCAACGCGCTGCACGAAGATCCGGCGGAAGTCATCCAGCGGGAAACCGGAGGCTGCCACGGCGTCCTGGTCACGGCGGTGCACCCTTCAGCGTTCGGGCAGGCGATCGGCATGGCTCGCCGTGGCGGGACCATCGTCTTCAACGGACTCCCGCCGGGAGACTTCCCCGCGCCGATCTTCGAGATTGTGCTCAAGGGCCTGACCGTTCGTGGCTCGATCGTGGGAACGCGCCAGGACCTGGAGGAAGCGCTGGACTTTTACGCGCAGGGCAAGATCCACCCGACCGTGTCCACGAGGGAGCTGTCCGAGGTGAACGCGGTCCTTGACGAAATGAAGCACGCCAAGATCGACGGCCGCGTGGTGCTGAGGTTCTAATGCCCCACAACAGGCTTGACGCCGCAGTGACGCTGCCCGGGGAAGACTTTTCCCGGGTGGCGCTCACCGCCGTTTCCATCGAACTGCTCCGAAAGTTGTGGGAGCAGCACGGTCCGCTCATGTTCCACCAGTCAGGTGGTTGCTGCGACGGTTCCTCACCCATGTGTTACCCCGCCGGCGAATTCATCACCGGCGATTCGGACGTTCTCCTCGGACTTTTCGACATCGGCGAGCCCGAAAGGCCGCAGCCCTTGGAGTTCTGGATGTCCCGGGAGCAGTTCAATTACTGGTCCCACACCCATCTGACGGTGGACGTAGTGGACGGCCGCGGGAGTGGCTTCTCGGTGGAATCGCCCGAGGGGAAACGCTTCCTGATCCGTTCCACGTTGATGGATTGGAACGTCCCCAAGCTCTGAAGATAGGCGGAGCTTGCGTCTCACGATTTGGGACAAATGTGGGGGTCCATTGGCTGGACACTACTCTTGATGAGTCTGTTTCTACCGCCTCATCAAGATTGTGGACTCTTCTATGAACCTCTTCCGGACCAAATCGATCGAGCAGTCCATTGCGGACGCCGATGAGCCCGGACGCAAGCTCAAGCGTTCCCTCAGCACCTGGGATCTGATGATCATGGGCGTTGCCGTTGCAGTCGGCGCCGGGATCTTCTCAGTCGGGGCCAAGGCGGCTGCGAACTTTGCCGGCCCCGCCGTGACGATCTCCTTCGCCGTCGCGGCCGTCACGTGTGCCTTGGCCATCATGTGCTACGCCGAATTCGCTACTGCGATCCCGGTCGCTGGGTCCGCCTACGTCTTCACCTACGCCACCATGGGTGAAGTCCTCGCCTGGATCATTGGTTGGAACCTCATCCTTGAACTGTTTACCGCTGCTGCCGTGATCGCCAAGTACTGGGGCATCTACTTGAGCAAAGTGTTTGCGCTCATGGGCGTGGATATGCCGCCGGCCTTGAACATCGCCGGTGTGGATCTCTATTGGGGCGCTTTCCTGATTGTCGCGATCTTCACGGTGCTCCTGGTGCTCGGCACCAAGCTGTCCGCCCGCGTGGGCAACGTCTTCACGCTGATCAAGATCGCCGTGGTGCTGTTCGTGATTGTTGTCGGCTTCACTTACGTGAAGTTCTCCAACTACACTCCCTTCGTCCCGGCATCGCAGCCCACCGGAGGCGCCGACGGGGCGGATGTCATGAAACAGTCCCTCTTCGGCTTCCTCACTGGTGCGGTCCCGGCGCAATACGGAACGCTGGGCATCTTTGCCGGCGCAGCCTTGGTGTTCTTTGCCTTCATCGGCTTCGACGTTGTCGCCACTTCCGCGGAAGAGGTCAAGAACCCGCAGAAAACCCTGCCCCGGGGAATCTTCGGCGGCCTGGCGGTCGTGACGTTGCTCTACATCCTGGTCTCCCTCGCCCTGACCGGCATGGTGTCCTATACACAGCTGGCGCAAGCGAAGAACCCCACCCTGACCACGGCCTTCGAAGCGGTCGGAAACACCGACGCGGCCAAGGTCATTGCCTTTGGCTCCCTGATCGGTTTGACCACTGTCATCATGGTGCTGCTCATGGGCTTGGCCCGCGTGGTCCTCGCAATGAGCCGCGATGGTCTGCTTCCCCGCGCGCTGTCCAAGACGAGCGACAAGCGTTCGACGCCGGTCCGCCTCCAGATCATCTGCGGCGCGGCCGTGGCAATCGTCGCCGGTCTGACCAACGTGGATCTTCTCGAAGAAATGATCAACATCGGTACCCTCTCGGCCTTCGTCATGGTGAGCCTGGGCATCCTGGTATTGCGCAAGAAGCGCCCGGATCTGAAGCCTGCTTTCCGGGTTCCGTTCGGCAAGGTGCTTCCCGTGGTCTCGGCAGTGCTGTGCGTCTACCTGATGACAAACCTGGCCGTGGAGACCTGGATCTTCTTCGCCATCTGGCTGGTAATCGGACTTGCCATCTACTTTGCCTACGGGCAGCGCCACTCCCGACTGAACGAGAAGTTCGCTTCCGCTAAGGCTGCGGTGTCCGGGAAGGCCGCTGTTTCCGACAAGAGCGGCGACGACGAAGACAGCCTCAGCAGGGTCTAAGCAGCGGTGGATTCACTGCTCCCGACGGACCCAAGGCAACATCCCCAACGATTACGGTGCCGCGTGCTCGTTGACCCACTCCACGAGCGGGCGCAATACCTCCCAACGCTTGGCGATTTCTTCCTTGGCTGAGGGCTGGGACATCCATTCCGGTTCGCCGAGGGTCATCCCGGCAGACAGCGACTTGTGCTTCAGGAGCTCGGCCCGGGGATGGTCTTTGTCGAAACCACGAGGCACGGTCTTGAGCTTCTCGCCTTCCACCGCGAAACCTGCTGCGGCGATGGAATCGACGATTTTCTGCAGTTCCTCCCCGCTGGCCGGCGAATCCGTGGCGGCGCGGAACCGGGCGATCTGCTCTGGGGTGCGCGAATGGCATCCGCCGCCGAGCAACAGGCCGTCTGCACTGAGCTGGAGGTAGAACCCCACACCCTCCTTGTCCGCCGCAAACGCTCCCTGTGCCGTCTTGTAGGGGGACTTGTCCTGGGAGAAGCGGATATCCCGGTTCGGACGGAAAACCTTGCCCGGCCCGAATCGCGGCTCAAGCTCCTCCAGCAACAGCGTCAATGGCTCCTTCACGGCGGAGTCGTAGATGTCTTTGTGCGCCAACCACCATTCGCGGTTGTTGTTCTCTTCAAGTTCGGCATAGAAGGCAATGGCCTCTGCGGGGATCCCGGTGAATGTGCTCATGTAAGGATCCTATGGATCACAATGCCGAGCTAGCCAGAGACATTCTCGGCTATGTGGAAAACCCGCCGCGTAACGGTAATCAGGCCCGCCATCCATGGGCATAAAAAGCAACCCCGCCGCGGAGATTCCGCAGCGGGGTTGCTTCGTTTGTTGACTTTGTTACAGCTTGTTGGCTGCCTCTGAAGCCGACTCGCCTTCGCCTGCGCCGAGGTTGGCGCGCAACTTGGCACCGAGTTCAGCATCGACGTTGGTCCAGTACTGGATGGCGCGTTCCTTGATGCCGGGGCTCTTGACGCCGCCCACAGCGCCCGTGATGGTCTCCAGCAGGCGGGCCTTGGCGCCGTCGTCGTAGACCTCGCGGTACAGGGCGCCAGCCTGGACGAAGTCGCCGTCCTCAGCGTGCAGGGAGTGCGCGGAGAGCGTCAGCTCGCCGTCGTTCTCCCAGCCGCCGGCCGGGTTCTGCGGCTCAACGGCAGCCGGGCCACCCACGGAGTTCGGTGCGTAGACCGGAACCGAAGGAGCGTTGAACAGGTAACGTCCCACGCCGTCCTGGCTGTAGTTGTTGACCTGGTTCTTCGGCTGGTTCACCGGGATCTGGGCGTGGTTGGTGCCCACACGGTAACGGTGTGCGTCAGCGTAGGAGAAGATGCGGGCCTGCAGCATCTTGTCCGGGGAGGCAGCGATACCCGGAACGAAGTTCGACGGCGCGAAGGTGGCCTGCTCGATCTGCGCGAAATAGTTCTCCGGGTTCTTGTTGAGCTCCATGGTGCCGACGTGGATCAGCGGGTAGTCCGAGTGCGGCCACACCTTGGTGAGGTCGAACGGGTTGAAACGGTAGGTCTTGGCGTCCTCGTAAGGCATGACCTGGACGTGCAGTTCCCAGGACGGGAAGTTGCCGGCGGCAATGTTCTCCTGGAGGTCGCGGATGTAGAAGTCCGCGTCCGAACCGGCCAGTTCTTCAGCCTGGTCGCCCGTGATGGTCTTGACGCCCTGGTTGGACTTGAAGTGGTACTTGACCCAGAAGCGCTCGCCTTCGGCGTTGATCCACTGGTACGTGTGCGAGCCGTAGCCCTGCATTTCGCGCCAGGAAGCCGGCAGGCCGCGGTCGCCCATGAGCCAGGTGACCTGGTGTGCGGACTCGGGGGAGAGGGTCCAGAAGTCCCACTGCATGTCGGCGTCGCGCAGGTGGGTGCCCGGAAGGCGCTTCTGGGAGTGGATGAAGTCGGGGAACTTGATGCCGTCGCGGATGAAGAACACCGGGGTGTTGTTGCCGACGAGGTCGTAGTTGCCCTCGGAAGTGTAGAACTTGACGGCGAAGCCGCGGGGGTCGCGCCACGTGTCAGGGGAGCCGTTCTCGCCTGCAACGGAGGAGAAACGGATGAGCATGTCCGTCTCGACACCGTGCTGGAACAGGGCAGCCTTGGTGTACTTGGAAACGTCCGAGGACGTCTTGAAGGTACCGAAAGCGCCGCCACCCTTGGCGTGGACAACACGCTCCGGGACGCGCTCGCGGTTGAACTGGGCGAGCTTTTCCACCAAGTAGTGGTCGGTCAGGATGATGGCACCATCGGCACCAACGGACTGGGAATGCGCGTCCGAGGTGACGGGGGCGCCCGACTGGGTGGTCGAGATGTTCGCGGTCATCGTTCTCCTATTTCGTGGTTACTTGCGTTTGAGTAGGAAGCTGTTGTTTGGCCTGGCAGTCCTGGCAGATGCCTTGGTACAGGACGTCTGCGATCTGGATGGTCATGGGTTTGGAGTGCTCATCCCAGTGCGGGGTGAGGCAGGGGGCATGGCCTACCGCGCAGTCGACATCCTCCACCCGCCCGCAACTGATGCAGACGGCGTGGTGGTGGTTGTCTCCCACCCGCGTCTCGTACAGCGCGGGAGAGTGGGGCGGTTCGAAGCGTCGCAGCATCTTCAGGTCCGTAAGGTCGCTCAGCACCACATAAACAGACTGCGCTGTCAGTTCGGGAAGATCCTTGCGCGCGGCAGCCAGGATGCCTTCGGCCGGGGAATGTGGATTGTGCTGAACAGCCGCGAGGACCGCCAAGCGCTGTTTGGTCACGCGGCGTCCGTGGGAATGCAGGGCGGAAGCCCACGCTTCCTGGTCTGCCGTGTGATCTGCCATACGCCCATTGAAGCACTTATTATGATTACTTCACAATAAGGTGAGGCTAACTTCGGATGAACCCGCCGACGGCGGCCGGGACTCGGGCGCGGGACAGAGCCACGCGGCCCGACGGCGGCCCACACCGCAGCGGCGAACCCCGCCCCACGCAGCGCTCCGGGAGGGCGGACGCGTTGGTGGGTAGGGTTGGACGGTGGCAAAACTCCTGGCTGACATGACCCCGCTTCGCGAAAGCCCCGCATTCCGCCGCCTGTGGCTGGGGTCTTCGGTATCGATGGTCGGATCCCAGCTGACCCTGGTTGCCGTGAGCCTCGAGGTCTACAGCATCACCCAACAGAGCCTCTTCGTGGGCCTGCTCAGCATCTTTGCCCTGGTTCCGCTGGTGATCGCCGGTTTGTTTGGCGGGGCCCTTTCCGATGCCTATGACCGGCGGAAAGTCGCCATTGTTGCGTCCCTCGTTTTATGGGCCTGCAGCGTGGCCTTGGCACTCCAGGCGTGGTTCCAGCTGAACAATGTCTGGATACTGTTCCTCCTCGTCGCGATCCAGAGCGGCGCGCAAGGGATCAACGCGCCGGCACGCAGCGCCATCATTCCCTTGCTGGTCCGCAAGGAACTGCTGCCCGCCGCCAACGCGTTGAGCATGCTCAACATGGGTATTTCGATGACGGCGGGCCCCCTGCTGGCCGGCGTTCTGGTCGCTTCGAGCGGTTTTGGCTGGACCTACACGATCGATGCCCTGAGCTTCGCCTTCGCGCTGTGGAGCCTTTTCAAGCTCCCGGCCCTTCCCGCGGCAGCGAACGCGTCGGCACCCGGCCTGCGCTCCGTCGTCGAGGGCTTCCGTTTCCTGGGCACCCGGCCGAACCTCCGCATGACCTTCATCATCGACCTCATAGCGATGATCTGCGCCCAGCCGCGTGCCCTCATGCCCGCCATCGGAGCCACGATGATCGGAGGCGGCGACACTACTGTTGGGGTGCTGCTCGCCTCGGTGGCTGTCGGCGCGTTCCTGGCGGGGTTGTTCTCCGGACCGTTGGGGAGGGTACGGCGCCAAGGGAGTGCGGTGGTCTGGTCCGTGGCCGGATGGGGCTTTTCGATCGCGGCTTTCGGCCTGGTGGTTGTCCTTGCCGGGGACGTCGGGCGCGACGGGGTCACGCTGTGGATCATCCCGGCGGCGATGTGTTGTGCCCTTGCCGGAATCTCGGACTCGGTCAGCGCGGTCTTCCGCACCACCATCCTGCAATCGGCCACTCCGGACCACATGCGGGGACGGTTGCAAGGTGTGTTCATTGTGGTGGTTTCAGGTGGTCCCCGAGTGGGGGACATGCTCGCCGGTGGCGTCACCAAGGTTCTCAGCGAGGGCTGGGTGCTGCTCCTTGGCGGCGTGCTGTGCGCAGTGCTGGCGTGGCTCGTGGCGCGCGGGCAGCGCGGATTCCTCCAGTACGATTCGCTCCACCCGGTGCCCTAGCCCAGTGTCAGCCCCGCGCCCAAGTAGCTGACAGTTGTTGTCGTTATCACGGCCCAGAACGACAACAAATGCGAGCTAGTTGGGCGGAACGTCTGGGCCGCCGTCGGCGTTAATCGGATCAGAACCAAAAGCCGTACTGCAAGAAAGTAGTGAAGTGCATAATCATCACAATGGCCTGAAGACCACAGCGCTATTCGGTGTGCTCTGGGCGGTGCTGCTGGGACTCGGTGCCTTGATCGGGGCGAGCACGCGCAGCGCCGGACCCATCTGGATCATGGCCCTGATCGGCGTCGCCACAACGGCCTACGGATATTGGAACAGCGACAAGATCGCCATCCGCTCCATGGCCGCGTACCCGGTTTCGGAAGAGCAGGCTCCGCAGCTGTACCAGATCGTCCGGGAACTCTCCGTGCGCGCGAACCAACCCATGCCGCGGATCTACATTTCTCCGACCATGACCCCCAATGCCTTCGCCACGGGACGCAATCCGAAGAACGCCGCCGTGTGCTGCACCGCGGGCATCCTGAACTTGCTCGACGCGCGCGAACTCCGCGGCGTCCTCGGGCATGAACTCATGCACGTCTACAACCGCGACATCCTCACCTCGTCCATCGCGGCCGCCGTCGCCGGCGTCATAACTTCGGTGGGCCAGATGCTGCTGTTCTTCGGCGGCGGGGACCGGCGGAACGCCAACCCGTTTGCCATGATCGCCATGGCGCTACTTGCACCGTTTGCCGCTTCCTTGATCCAGCTCGCCATTTCCCGCACGAGGGAGTACGACGCCGACCACGACGGCGCGGAACTCACCGGCGATCCGCTGGCGCTCGCCTCAGCCCTCCGCAGGATCGAAGCGGGCGTGAAGCAAGTGCCGCTGCCACAGGATCAGCGCCTCGTGAATACTTCGCACCTCATGATTGCCAACCCGTTCCGAGGCGGTGCCATGACCAAGCTGTTCGCCACCCACCCGCCCATGCGTGAGCGCATCGAGCGGCTCGAACGGATGGCCGGACGGCCGCTTTCCTAGCCAGCGGTCCCGTAAGTCACCGAGTGCCGGTGCCGCGTCCGACGACGGGCGGCTTCATGCGAACAAGCCCTCACCAATGAAGCCGCCCGCCTTTATGCCCGGAGGCACTGCGAACAGGCCCGAGCCCGTGTGCTTGAGGTACTCCAGGGCCAGCTTGTCGCTCTTCGCCATGGCCATCTGCATGGGCACGTAATGCGTCCGCGGGTCCCTGACGAAGGCGATGAAGAACAGGCCCGCGTCGAGGTGGCCGAGTCCGTCCGAACCATCGGTGTAGTTGTATCCGCGGCGAAGCATCTTCACACCGTTGTTCTGGTCCGCGTGCGCCAGACGGACGTGGGAATCGATCGGAATCAACGGCTCCCCGTCGCGGCCCTTGATCCCGAAGTCCGGCGCCGTGAATTCCTCTCCTCCGGACAATGGCGCTCCGGCACCCTTCGTGCGGCCGATCAGCCCTTCCTGTTCGCGGAACGAGGTCCGGTCCCAGATCTCGATATGCATCCGAATCCGCCGGGCCACAAGGTAGCTGCCTCCCGCCATCCACGCTTCACCCGGGTGGGTTCCGGCGGTGGCCCAGACATGCTCGTTGAGGAGTGCAGGTTCTTCGGCCTTCAGGTTGGCTGTGCCGTCCTTGAACCCGAAAAGGTTGCGGGTTGTCGTCTGGGCCCTGGACGTGGAGGAGGTCCGGCCGAAGCCCAGCTGGGACCAACGGACGCGCACCTTGCCGAAGCCGATACGCGCGAGGTTCCGGATCGCATGTACGGCGACCTGGGGATCGTCCGCGCACGCCTGGACCACAATGTCCCCGCCCGTGCGTTCGGGCTGCAAGGCGTCGCCAGGGAAATGCGGCAGGTCGATCAGGGCATCGGGTCTGCGGCCCTCCAGTCCGAAGCGGGGCTTGCCGTCCGTTTCGAAGAGGCCCGGTCCGAAGCCGAACGTCAACGTCAGCTTGCCGGCCGCCAGATCGAGGGCTTCCCCGGTGTCTTCCGGCGGCGCATCGTAGGGGCCGTCGACGGCGCCGGTCGCGCCGGTCGTGCGGCCGGCGGTCATGGCTTCGGCCGCAGCGGTCCAGGCTTTCAGGAGCTGGATTAATGCCGCGCGGTCCTCGATGGTGACGTCGAAGGCGGCCATGTGGAGGCGGTCCTGGGCGGGAGTGATGATGCCGGCTTGGCGTTCGCCATAGAAAGGAACCACGCTGCTCCCGGTACCTGCCGGGGCGGCCACTGCGGCCACGGCGTCATGGCTGAGGTATCCGGCGGCAAGGCCTGCCGCGGCACCGACGCCGCCTACGCCCGCGAGGGAGAACAGTCCCCGACGGGACAGGCCGCGCTGCGGAGGACCGGCAAGCGCACCGGCCCTCCCGCCGTCGGACGCTCGGGTGCCAGAAGCGGTTGCCGGCCCGACGGCGGCAGCCTCCGTCCCGTCGTCGGGCACCTCAATGGGCTCGTGGTTGAAAGGGCAGCCGCTCACAGGACCACGGCTGAGGTGAGCTTGGACAACGGCTCTCCGAGGGCGTCGACCAGCGCGGCGAGCTGCTGGACCTCGGCCGGGCTGAGTTCGTTGTAGTACGCGAAGCCGTCACCCTTGGCGTGCTTCTTGAGCTCGGTCTGCAGGGCAGCGAACTTCTCGTCGAGGCTCGTGGCGAGGGCAGCGTCCTTCTGCGCAAGCGCGGACTTGAGGTTTTCGAACGCGATCCGGGCGCCGTCGACGTTGGCCTGGAAGTCCCAGAGGTCGGTGTGGGACCAGATCTCTTCCTCGCCGGTGACCTTGCCGCGCGCGACCTCGTCCAGGAGTTCCTTGGCCCCGTTGCCGAGCTTGTCCGCGGAGAGCACCACAGTGCGCGTGCGCTTGCCGAGCTCCTCGGTATCGGCGACGAGCTGCGTGGCGATCCTGGCTCGCTCGGCGGCCGTCAGTGCCGTGTAGCCTGCCGGCGGGAACAGGTCCTTCTCCGCGCGATGCCATCCGGTCCATTCCTGGCCGGGCTCAAGGTCGGCTTCGCGGGCATCGAGCTTGGGATCGAGGTCGCCGAAGGATTCCGCGACGGGCTCGATCCGCTCCCAGTGCATGCGGGTCGCGGCGTACAGTTCGCGGGCCTTTGCTGCGTCGCCTGCAGCGTAGGCATCGGCGAAGGCCTTGGTGCCGGTCACGAGCTGCTCGGTCTGGTCCTTGACGTAGGCCGTGTATTGCTGGACGCCGGTGTCCACGAGCTTCTGGAAATCGGCATCGACTCCGGTCTTGCTTCCGGAATCCGTGACTTCGAAGGTCGCACGGATACCGTCGCCCTGCATGCCAGGCTTGCACGCGGTGGTGTACTTGCCGGCAGGGGCTGTGATCACCAGGTTGCGGGTCAGGCCGGGACCGATGTTTTCCACTTCGCCGACGATCCGCAAGCCGTCCTCCGCGAGGAGGTAGAACTCGGTGATTTCCGTGCCTTCGTTTTTGACCGCGAAGCTCAGGTTGCCGCTGGGGACGCTCCCGGTAGAAACCTTGCACTCGGTCTTGGTACTGGTCACCTGTATCGGTCCGGCGGAAGCGCTGGGGCCGGGCGTCTTGGTGTTGTCCGTGCAGCCGGTGAGTACCAGCGGAACAGCGGCGGCCGCGGCGACGATGGAAAAAGCTGTCCGACGGCGGGAGGTCATCTTAGGCAGCGTTATTTTGGGCAGGGGAGTGCCAGGCATGGGGTTTTCCTTCTGTTGTGGAGTGCGAGAAGCGTCTAGGCTGCTTTGGCGGCCTGGGAAGCGGCGGCGTTGCCGGAAGATTTCGCGGGAGTGGAACCGTTGGCGCGGATGTAGAAGTAGAGCACCGGGATCACGTAGAGCAACCAGGCCCCGGCTTCGAGCCAAGTGGTGGCCGGGGACAGGTTGAGGGTGCCCTTCAGCAGGGTGCCGTACCAGGACGACGGCGGGATGGCCGCGGAGACGTCGAACGCGAGGGTGTGGAGCCCTGGCAGGATTCCGGCTTCCTGGAGGTCATGGATGCCATAGGCGAGCACGCCGCCCGCGATCACGATGAGGCCGACTCCGGTCCAGGTGAAGAACCGCGAGAGGTTGACCTTGAGGACGCCGCGATGCAGCAGGTATCCGAGCCCGCCAGCGACGGCCAGGCCGAGCAGCGCGCCTAGCAGCGGCTGCGACGATTCCCCGGCGGCCTGGGCAGCAGCCCAAAGGAACAGCGCGGTCTCGAGTCCTTCGCGGCCCACCGCGAGTGCCGCCACCACCACGAGGCCCCACGCGGCGCCGTCGGCCATCTTGTCCACTTGCGACTTCAGCTCGCCGCCGAGGCTGCGGGCGGTGCGCGCCATCCAGAAGACCATCCAGGTGACGAGCCCGACGGCGGCAACGGACAATCCGCCCCCGATCGCCTCTTGCGCGGCGAAGGTCAGTCCCTGCGGACCGAAGGTGAGCAAGGCGCCGAAGCCGATGGATACGGCCACGGCGATGCCGACGCCGGCCCACAGCCGGGGGAGCAGCGAGCGGCGTCCGGTCTTGACCAGGTAGGCCATGAGCAGGACCACAACGAGGGTGGCTTCAAGGCCCTCGCGCAGGCCGATCAGGAAGTTCGCGGTCATGTGGAATCTTTCGTTAGGGGAGCCACACTTAGGCTCGCCTAAGGAAGTACAGTACCCGCTGGAAGGGATTACGCAAAAGAAGGGTGTCGTAATTATTTTGACTGCTTGTCAGGCGTTGCAGTCTTTTGATTCGCGCGGATCGGTGCCGCCGCGGAATCCCGGCATCTTCGCCGGACCTCGACTCCAAAAAGTTGCGTTGCGTGACGCGCCTGTCTCCGTTAAAGACGACGACGGCGCGTTGCCCGCTCAGGGGGCAACGCGCCGTCGTCGTACTTCCGGATGGCGGCCTGGGCCGCAGCGAAGTCTTAGCTGCGGAAGTTCACGAACTGGAGATCGACCTCTTCGAACTTCTTCAGGATGTTCATGGTCTCCTGGAGGTCATCGCGGGACTTCGAGGTGACGCGGAGTTCGTCGCCCTGGATCTGGGACTTGACGGACTTCGGGGCTTCATCGCGTATGATCTTGTTGATCTTCTTCGCGATGTCCTGGGCAATGCCCTCCTTGATGGAGCATTCCAGGCGGAATTCCTTGCCGGAGGGGTAGGGCTCGCCCTGGTCGAGGGACTTGAGGGAGATGCCGCGCTTGATGAGCTTGGACTGGAAGACGTCCAGGACAGCGAGGATGCGGTCCTCGGAGTTGGCCTTCATGAGGATCTTTTCGCCGCTGAAGTCGATCTCCGCGCCGACGCCCTTGAAGTCGTATCGCTGTGAGATTTCCTTCTGGGACTGGTGGAGCGCGTTGGCGACTTCCTGCTTGTCTACCTTGCTGACGACGTCGAATGTGGATTCGCCTGCCATGACTCTCCTTTGGTTGATGCGTTGCGGCCCGGAAACGGGCGGCTTTGTCTGCCAACCAGCCTAATACGGAAGCGCCCGGCGTGTGCCGGGCGTTCACAGTTCGCTCACAGCACACACATGGCAGGAACTGAGACTGCCCGGACAGAGTTGTAACAGTTTGAAGATCCCATCCTGAAAGGGAGCACCATGAGCAACCAGGCCGTCCGTTACGTCACCAAGTCAGCCGCTGCCGCCGCCGGTTCAATCGGAGCCGCCGCCGCCACCGCCGCAACCGCGGTTGCAGCCGCGGCGCTCGCAGCGTCCGTGGTCCTGAGTCCGGTTCCTGATGCGGCATCGCGGATGGATGGTGTCCACTCGGACTTGTTGCGGGCCGTGCAGCTCAACCAGATCACGCTGGAGCAAGCAGCCAGTTTCGAGGCCAAGTTGGCTGGCCGGATATTTGGTGGGGCCTGAGATTTTCGCCTGTTTTGAGGCTTCGGCGCCTCGATTCGATTCTTCGGCAGAAGTTCTGTAAGGTTGTCTTGCTCGCGCTTACCGGATCGGAAACGAAACGATGATCGGGAGTGACTTCTTTTGAAGTTCGGCAGATTACCCGAGCGGCCAAAGGGGGCTGACTGTAAATCAGCTGGCAACGCCTACGGGGGTTCGAATCCCTCATCTGCCACAATGTGGTGAGTCGAGACATCCTTCATGGATGAGTCGGGTCATCGGTAACACCCCGGTCTTCGGACCGGGGTGTTTTTCTTTGTCTGGGTTGGTAGCCGCGGGCGGGGTCGATGGTGAGTTCGCGGATGATCTCTCCGGTGGCCGTGTCGCTGATCGTGACGTCCGTGTCGTGGATGAGCATCAGGACGTGTTTGCCGGCGTAGGCCCGCCCGATGCCGATGTGGCGGAGCCGTCCGGCGTGGCGGAGGGTGAGTTTCCCGAACCGGTCGACGCGGTCGATGCGGCGGCGCCAGTGGTCTCCTTGTTTCGCTCCGGACGGTGCTGCTTTGGGGGTCGCGGTGTAGGCCTCGTGCGGTGTTCTGCGGTTCAGGGCCCGGTGGGGGCGTTCGTGGTTGTAGATGTGGCGGAACTTGTCCAGTTGTTCGTACAGGTCCGCCAGGGTGTGGGCGCGGGGCTGGCCGGTGAGCCATTTCTTCAGGGTCTGATGGAAGCGTTCGATCTTTCCCTGGGTCTGCGGGTGGCTGGGTGAGCCGTTTTTCTGGGTGATGCCCAGGGCGTGGAGCTGGTGTTCGAAGGCGTTGCGCCCCCCTTTTCCGCCGGCCAGGCGGGTGGTGTAGACCATGCCGTTATCGGTCAGGGTCCAGGCCGGCAACCCGTGTTCCGCGGCGGCGGCCAGGAAGGTGGACACCACCGCAGTGACGGTGACGGGCGTGAACGCGGCGCAGGCGAGCAGGTAGCAGGAGTGGTCATCGAGGAAGTTCAAAATCTCGGTATCGGTCCCGTCGGCCAGGGCCCAGTGGGTGAAGTCGGACTGCCAGGTTTCGTTGGGCTGGTGCGCCTCGAAGCGGTGCAGGGAGGACTTCGGGCGTTTCTTCGGCTCCGGGGCGATCAGGCCCGCGGTGTGCAGGATCCGGCGGATCGTGGAGATCGACGGCGCGTGTAGTCCTTCACGTCCAAGGTGCCAGGCGATCGTCACGGGCCCGGCGTCCAGGCCGGCAGCGTCCAGTTCCCGCCGCAGGGCCTGGACCCGGCCGGTGACAGCGTCGGTGGTTCGGCGCGGGTTGCTCAGCGGGCGTTTGGACCGGGGCTCGACGGCGTCGATGCCCCCTTCGGCTTCGCGCCTGAGGAGTTCATGGACCCAGCGGCGGCTGACTCCATAGCGGCGGGCCGCATCCGCGACGCTCAGGCCCTGGTCACGGACTGCAAGGACGATCACTTTCTGCTTCGACATGAAACATGCTCGCCGCGCCCGGGGCGTGAACGATGTCCCGACTCACCGGTGAAGCGTCAACCGGGAACGATGACCCGACTCATGTGTGAACTATGTCGTGAAACTACACACCTCATCTGCCACAAAATTAAATCCCCGGAACCACATGGTTCCGGGGATTTTTTTGTTTGTCCGTGTTTTCTTGGCGGGGCCGTTCGACGCGCGCGGGCCGTTCGACGCGGAAAATTCTCTGCGCGGCGCGGATGGACTCTCGACGCCCGAATTCCGGTGTCGCCAGGGATTTGGCGCGTCGACAGCGGAAGAAGCCCGGTTTAGCTCGCGCTGCCCGGCTCCAGCCAGTATCCGTCCTGATGGTGGACGAGTTGCCGGCCCAGGCCTCCGGACAACTGGATCCAGAGCGTGCTGCGATCCTCGGTCATGCCGTCCAAGGTGCCCACGATCCTGTTGCCGCGGGTGTCCTGCAGCACCAGTTCCTGGTGGAGCGGCAGTTCCGGCCACACCTCTGCGTGTGCCCTGATGGTTTGGGTGGTGCTCACGGGATCTCCTTGGTGCCTTCTGCAATTTGTTTTCAGACATTCTTCCCGTGGCACGTGAACCGGCGGTAAACGACATGCCATGTAGCGACACACAAAACGAAGCTGTCCCGAAATGTTACTGCGGAGTAACATGGCGGTTATGCATTTGCTTCTGCGAACCCTCTTGATCCTGTTCACCTCGTCCAGGCGGAGCAGGCTCAGCGTTTGGGGTACGTCCTCGTTGCCCATGCGCGTACTGCCCACGGACATCGACATTGCAATGCACGTAAACAACGGCATGTACTTCTCGCTGATGGATCTTGGACGCTTCGACCTTATGGTGCGTGCAGGGATCTGGCAGAAGATGCGCCGCCGGGGCTGGAGCCCTGTGGCTGCAGGGGAGACCATCGCATTCCGGAAGTCGTTGCAGCTTTGGCAGCAATACACCATCGAGTCCAAGATCATCGGGCTTGATTCCAAAGCGATCTACTTCGAACAACGCATGGTGGTGGACGGCGAGATCTACGCCCGCGCGCACATCGCCACCCGGCTTGTCGCCAAGGGCCGGCCCGTGAGCCAGGAGGAAATCCTGGCCGAGTTCGGCGAGCCGCCCGCAGACCTCGAGCTTCCCGAATGGATCCACGAGTGGCGCGAGAACAACGCGCTCCCCGGCTCCCGCAAGGCCGCCCCGCACCTCTGGCACTAGCCGAAGGTGCCGGACTGAGCCAACTTGGCCACCCGCCGTCGTGCTTTATTCCCGGTTTGCCGGGTAGCGAACAGAGGCGACTTAGGCGGCGCGGTCGCGTACCGTGGAAGCATGGCTACAGTTGACATCACCGGGGAGCAGTTCGCATCGACCATCGAGGGCAACGACATTGTCCTGGTGGATTTCTGGGCTGCGTGGTGCGGCCCTTGCAGGCAGTTTGCCCCCACATACCAGGCCGCTTCCGAGAAGCACGACGATGTCTTCTTCGCCAAAGTGGACACCGAGGCCGAGCAGCAGCTCGCCGCCGAAGCCGGGATCTCCTCGATCCCCACGCTCATGGCGTTCCGCGAAAAGGTCCTCGTGTTCTCCCAGCCGGGCGCGCTGAACGGACCCCAGCTGGAGCAGGTCATCGAGGCCGTCAAGGGGCTCGATATGGATGAGGTCCACGCGCACATCGCAAAGCAGCGCGCAGAAAACTCCTAGAGGAAACTCCTAGAGGCGCTCGAGCATCACAGGCTCCGCCAGCAGTGCGCTGAGGGATTCGTTGAGGTCCTGGACAGCGATGCCCTTGGAGTGGATGTCGAGGTGTTCCTCGGAGGCCCACTGCTCGGTCAGGACCAGCTTGTCCTCGTTGGCTTCGGTGAGCTCGTAGCGGATGCAGCCGGGCTCGTTCACCACTTCGTCGATCGCGATTTCCAGCGCGAGCTTGACGCGGAAGAATTCGCCGTCGTTGGGAATGAACGTGGCCTGTAGGTCAATGGGTGCACTCATGGGATTCACATTACCGGCTGGCCCGGCAAGGCCCTGAAATATTTTGTAGGACTTCCAAGCAAAAGTCTTCTCTTGGCCCCGCGGAGTTGGTAGCGTGCGTTCATGCTTTCCTACACAGCCGGGGACACTGACGTCCCGCTGCTTGAAGAGACCATCGGCGCCAACTTTGAACGCGTCGCGGCGCGGTTTCCGTTGCGGGATGCGCTCATCGAAGCCGCCGTGGTGCCCGGCGATGAGGCCCGTCGCTGGAGCTACGAAAAACTGAACGACGACGTCGACCGGCTCGCGCGTGCGCTGCTCGCCATGGGCGTCGCCAAGGGCGACAGGGTGGGCATCTGGAGCCCGAACTGCGCCGAATGGACCATCCTGCAATATGCCACAGCGAAGGCCGGCGCGATCCTGGTCAACGTCAATCCGGCGTACCGCAGCCACGAACTCGAATTCGTGGTCCGCCAGAACGGCATGCGGATGCTGGTGGCCGCTCCATCGGACAAGAACAGCGACTATGTGGGCATGGCCCGGGCGGCCTTGGCCAGCTGTCCCGAGCTTCGGGAGCTGGTCTTCCTTCCCGATCTGGGACTGGACATGCTCAACGCGGGCGAACCGCAAACAGACGCTGAGCTGACGTACGCCGAACTGCTCAAGCGGGCGGACGACGTCGCCCCTTCAGCGCTCAAGGCTCGCATGGCGGAACTGGACCCGCACGATCCCATCAATCTGCAATACACCTCGGGGACCACCGGCTTCCCGAAGGGTGCCACGCTGACCCACCACAATATCCTCAACAACGGCAACCAGATTGGCAGGCTGCTCGGATATACGGAACGCGACCGGGTGGTCCTTCCGGTGCCGTTCTACCACTGCTTCGGCATGGTCATCGGGAACCTGAATGCCCTGAGCTACGGTGCGGCCGCCATCATCCCGGGGCGCGGATTCACCCCCGCCGCCGCCTTGGAAGCCGTGCAGGATTTTGGCGGGACCTCCCTGTACGGGGTTCCCACGATGTTCATCGCCGAGTTGGCTTTGCCCGATTTCGCCTCCTACGATCTCTCCACGCTGCGTACCGGCGTCATGGCAGGCTCCCTGTGCCCTATTGAGGTCATGGAGCGTGTCATCTCCGAGATGAACATGCGGGACGTAGCCATTTGCTACGGGATGACCGAGACTTCGCCCGTGTCTACCATGACCCTCGCGGCGGACACCCTGGAGCAGAGGACCACGACGGTAGGGCGCACGATGCCCCGGCTCGAGTCCAAGATCGTGGATCCAGGCACTGGCGAAACCCTGGAACGCGGCGGGATCGGCGAGTTGTGCACGCGGGGTTACGCCGTGATGGCAGGGTACTGGGGCCAGCCCGAGAAGACGGCTGAGGCTATCGACGACGACGGCTGGATGCACACCGGCGACCTCGCCCGGATGGACTCGGACGGCTTCATCGTGATCGAAGGCCGCATGAAGGACATGGTCATCCGCGGCGGCGAGAACGTCTATCCCCGCGAAATCGAGGAGTTCCTGTACAGGCATCCCGCCGTCCAGGATGTCCAGGTCATCGGGGTTCCGGATGCCAAATACGGCGAAGAGCTGATGGCCTGCATCATCCTCAAGCCGGGAGCAGCTTTGGACTTGGCCGGGGTGCAGGAGTTCTGCCGCGGCAAACTGGCCCACTACAAGATCCCGCGCTACGTGGACATCCGGGAGAGCTTCCCCATGACGGTGTCCGGCAAGGTGCGCAAGATCGACATGCGCGAAGAAGCGATCGCCCGCCTCGGACTCTAATGCCAACGCGGGGTCATTTACGGCCCATGTTGCTGCTCGACATGGGCCGTAAGTGACCCCGCGTTGGGGTGGTTGGAAGTCTGCCTGTGGATAACTCCTTGTCGGGGTCGAATTGCGGTCAAACTGGATCCCATGGTCCGCATCATTCCGCTGCCGAAGGAACTCAGTGACCGTCCTTTCACGGTCTATGAATCCCGCGTGCTTGGCGTCGCTCCGAAGCGGCTCCGGGCGAGGGACGTGTCCGACGGCGGCCGCCTGATCTACTTGCCTTCGGGTCGCGAGTTTGAGTTTTCCGAAAGGGCCAGGATCCTTGCCGCGGCAACACCGGGCGCCTGGGTGTCCCATGAGAGTGCCGCGATATTGACCCGCCTCGGCCTTCCTCCGTGGCTCGGCGGCGGCGAGACGGTCCACCTCAGCAAGCCCCATGCTCTTCCCAGGGTCCGACGAACCGGAGTAACGGGGCACCGAGTCCGTGTCCTCCCGGACGAAGTCACGGAAATTGACGGAATTCCTGTGTCCTCTCCATCCCGGACGTGGCTTGACCTGGCGCAGCAGTTGCCGCTGCGGTACGTGATCGCCATGGGAGACCAGTTGATCCGCATGCCCCGGCCGGGCCTCGAAGGAAGAACGGCGCCCTACGCGAACAAGGACGGGTTGCGGCTCCTGATTCGGCAGCATCCGAACATGAAAGGCGTCGAGAAGGCCCGGCTTGCCCTTGAAGACATGCGGGTCGGAGCAGATTCGTTCCCGGAGACATTCCTGCGGCTGGCCATGGTGGATGCGCGGTTGCCTGAACCGGAATTGCAGCTCCGCGTCGATCCGGACGATCCGTGGTCGCCTTCCGCGGACCTGGGGTACCGGCGGTTCCGGATCGCCGTGCAGTATGACGGCGCCCCGCATCTCACGCGGGAACGGCAGACAAGGGACAACCGGAGGGACGAAGCGTTCACCAGTGCCGGGCAGCAACATGGGCCGTAAGTGACCCCGCGTTGCTAGTGTCCTCGGTGGTCCTGAATGGTCATCCGCGGCCCGAACGTCGGTTTGCGGAAGCCGCTGAGCCCCAGCATCCGGACTACCCGCTGCCGGTGACCGCGCCAGGGTTCCAGGAGGGCGATCATTCCGGCGTCGTCCGTTTTCCTGCCCGTGAGCGCGTAACCGATGTACGAGGCCAAATGGTAGTCGCCCACCGCGATCGAATCCGGGCAGCCATGGGTTCGTTGGACGACCTCGGCAGCCGTCCAGATGCCGATGCCAGGAATCGTCTGCATCTTGGCCCCGGCCTCCGCCGCGCTGAGTGAGGCGAGCCGTTCGAGCGCGACGGCGGATCGCAGCGCCCGCATGACTGTTGCAGAACGCTGGGGACCCACACCGGCCTTGTGCCATTCCCAGGAAGGAATGGCCAACCATTGGGCGGCGGTCGGCGCGACGAGCAGGCCCGACGGCAGGCTCGACGTCGAAAGGCGGCCCCCGCTTGGCGCTGCGGTACCGTAACGGTACATCAAGTAGCGATAGCCCCTCCGGGCCTCGATAGTGGTGACCTTTTGCTCAAGAATCGTGGGCACGAGGGAGTCCACCACACGGCCGGTGGTAGGTAAACGGACGGCGAGGTTCCGGCGTCGGGCTTCCCTGACCATCCGCGGAAGAGTCGCATGGAACGCAGCCTCGTCAAAGCCGGACCAGTCGTCCCCGCTCCCCAACAGCGCAGGCACAGAGGCGATTGCCGAATCGGCGCCGGTGCCCCAAGCCTGGGCATCGACATGCGTGTCTTGGCCGGTTCCCGCGGCGGTGAGGCGCAAGGTGACCGGACCGTCCGGCGTAGTGAACGCCATCCACACGCCGTCCTGCCGCGCAGCGAACGACGGATCGCCGTTGCCGCGCATGAGGATACCGAGGGTCTGCAGAAGGTCGAAAGGGGCGCCGGAGTGCCATCGCACCGACGCGTCGGCCGCAGCCGCTGCGGCGGGTGGGGCATCGACGATGGTCATTCATTCATGGTCGCATGCTCGTCCGACAACACTCCAAAAGTGCGGCGTTCAAGCCCCTTACGCCGCGAAACCCACACGACTAGACTCCACGTGTGGCGCGGGGCGTCTGCGCCTTCCATGACAATTTCAGGAGAACGCAATGGCCGGTGTTGTGCATTTTGAAATCCCCGCGGACGACAAGGAGCGGGCCAACACTTTCTACCAGGGTGCCTTCGGCTGGATGCTCAACCCCATGCAGGAGATGGACTACACGATCGCAATCACCACGCCGTCAGACCCGCAGACGGGCATGCCGAGCTCGCCGGGGGCCATCAATGGCGCACTTTTCCCGCGCTCGGAAGAGCTGAAGACTCCCATCATCACGGTCGACGTCGAAGATATCGAGGCATCGCTCGGCCAAATCGAGAGTGCGGGCGGTTCAGTGGTCAAGGGCAAGGATGCTGTTCCGGGAATGGGCTACTACGCCTATTTCAAGGACACTGAAGGCAACATCCTGGGCCTCTGGCAGACCGACTCTTCGGCAGGAGGCACTGCACCGGCTGAGTGAGTCGGTTGCCTATTCTCCGAAGCGCCCGCGGGCCTCCGCCGGAATCAATGGCTTCCCGGCGCGGACCTTGAGTTCCTGCACCGCCCAGGTGTTTCCGTCCGGATCGCTGAAGCCGAAGAACGTGCCGCCGTCGCGCTCGTCGAAGACGGTGATTTCGCTGGCCTCGACTCCGCGGCTGAGTATTTCCTCGCGTGCAGCGCGCGCATCCGCCACCACAAGTTGAAGGCCCCGCATGGAACCCGGCGCCATCTCGCTCTGCGCGGGCAGGTCTCCGACGACGATCGAGCATCCGGAGCCTGGCGGGGTCAGCTGCGCCACGTGCATGTGCTCGTTGGTGGTGTTGTGGTCGAGGTTGAAGCCCACCTTGTCGCGGTAGAACTCGATGGCACGGTCAATGTCACTCACGGGGAGCACAACCACTTCGAGGGTCCAATCCATGGTCCATGTCCTTTCCTTGGAGGGTGTCCCCGCTAGCTTGCCCCGCGAGGCCGTCCTTTGGCTAGACGCGAAGCGGACGCGGACCCGCCACCATCCCGACCCTCCGCTGCACAGGAGCAGTCCCGACCAGGCGGTAACTTGGTACCTATGAAGTACGCCCAGTCCGTCCTGGACCTCATTGGCAATACACCGCTCATCAAGCTCAACCACGTGACCGGGGACATCAAAGCCACCATTCTGGTGAAGCTCGAATATGTGAACCCCGGCGGCTCGATCAAAGACCGCATCGCGGTGAAGATGATCGAGGAGGCAGAGCGGGAAGGGAAGCTCAAGCCGGGCGGAACCATCGTGGAACCCACCTCGGGCAACACCGGCGTGGGACTCGCCCTCGTGGCCCAGCAAAAGGGCTACAGGTGCATCTTCGTTGTCCCGGACAAGGTCGGCGAGGACAAGCGTGCCGTGCTCCAGGCGTACGGCGCCGAAGTTGTGGTCACTCCCACTTCTGTGGCCCCGGACAGCCCGCAAAGCTACTACAGCGTCTCCGACCGGCTCGTGTCGGAAATCCCCGGAGCCTACAAGCCAGACCAGTTCTCCAACCCCGCCGCCCCCGGCAGCCACTACGAAACCACCGGGCCAGAGATCTGGCGTGACACCGACGGGAAGATCACCCATGTGGTGATCGGCGCGGGCACAGGCGGCACCATCACCGGTACCGGACGGTACCTCAAGGATGTGTCCGCCAACCGGCCGGATTCCGACGGCGGCCGCGTCAAGGTCATCGGCGCAGACCCGGCAGGCTCGGTCTACTCGGGCGGCACCGGGCGGCCCTACTTCGTGGAAGGCGTCGGCGAGGACATGTGGCCGGCCAACTACGACAAGACCGTGCCGGACGATGTCATTGCCGTCAGCGACGCCGACTCCTTCGAGATGACCCGGCGACTGGCCCGCGAGGAAGGCCTCCTGGTCGGCGGGTCATCCGGCATGGCAGTGGTTGCCGCGTTGCAGGTGGCCAAAGACCTTGGCGAGGAAGCCGTCGTCGTCGTGATCCTGCCGGACTCCGGGCGCGGCTACCTGGCGAAGATCTTCAACGACAAGTGGATGCGCTCCTACGGTTTCCTCTCCGGCGGGGAGGAAGCCTCGGTTGGCGAGGTTTTGAAGTCCAAGACGGGCGAGATGCCGGACCTTGTCCATATACATCCCAACGAGACCGTGCGCGATGTCATCAACATCATGAACGAATTCGGGGTTTCGCACATCCCGGTCCTCTCGCAGGAACCGCCGGTGGTCATGGGCGAGGTGCTCGGCGCCGTCGATGAGCGCACGCTGACCTCCAAGCTGTTCCGTGGCGAGGCGAAATTGACCGACAAGATCTCCGAGCACATGGGGGAGCGCTTGCCGGTCATCGGCTTCTTGGAAACCATCTCCGCCGCACGCGAGCTGCTTTCCGACGTCGACACCGTCATGGTGACGTTCGTCGGAGCTCCCGTGGGCATCCTGACCCGCCACGACCTTCTCGCCTACCTGAGCAACTGACACTAGGAGTTCATATGTCTGCAAACGAAGCAGGATTCAACACGCGTGCCGTCCACGCCGGCCAGGCCTTCGAACCGCGCACCGGCGCAGTGGTCCCGCCGCTGCACTTCAGCTCGACGTATGCCCAGGACGGCATAGGCGGTTTGCGGGACGGCTACGAATACGGCCGCGGCACCAACCCCACCCGCGATGCCCTGCAGGAACAGCTCGCCGCGCTCGAGGGCGGAACCCGCGCCTACAGCTTCAGCTCGGGCCTCGCCGCCGAGGACTCCTTGATCCGTGCCGTTGCCCGGCCCGGCGACCACATCGTTCTTGGCAACGACGCATACGGCGGAACGTACCGGCTCATCAACCGGGTGCTCGGTGAGTGGGGCATCGGCAACACACCAGTGGACATGTCCAACCTTGACGCCGTTGCGGCGGCCGTCGCGGCGAACAAGACCCGCATCGTCTGGGTGGAGACTCCCTCCAACCCGATGATGAAGATCACCGATATCGAGGCGCTCGCCAAAGTAGCGCACGACGCCGGTGCCCTCCTTGTCGTCGACAACACCTTCGCTTCGCCCTACTTGCAGACCCCGCTCGCCCTGGGTGCCGACGTCGTGGTCCACTCGACCACGAAGTACATCGGCGGCCACTCGGACGTCGTGGGCGGAGCGATCGTGGTCAAGGACGCCGAACTGGCCGAAAAGATCGGTTTTGTGCAGTTCGCTGTCGGCGCCGTGTCCGGACCCATGGATGCGTTCCTGACCACCCGGGGCCTCAAGACACTCGGTGTGCGCATGGACCGCCACAGCGAGAACGCCCAGGCCGTGGCTGAATGGTTGCTTGAGCGCCCCGAGGTTGAAGCCGTGCTGTACCCGGGCCTGCCTTCCCACCCGGGCCACGAGCTCGCGGCCAAGCAGATGAAGAAATTCGGCGGCATGATTTCCGTGCAGTTCAAGGGCGGCGAAGCTGCGGCCCGCAAGGTGGCCGAGTCCACCCAGGTCTTCACGCTGGCAGAATCCCTGGGCGGCATCGAATCCCTCATGAACTACCCCTCGGAGATGACGCACGCTTCGGTCAAGGGCACCGAGCTGGCCGTTCCGGTCAACCTGATCCGGCTTTCCTGCGGCATCGAGGACGTCGAGGACCTGATCGCGGACCTCGAGCAGGCAATCGGCAACATCACTGACTGATAGCCCCTCAACTTCTGACCTTTTTTGATGACCGGATTGGCCGGGACGCGCCATCACAGCGGCGTGTCCCGGCCGATTTGCCGTCAAACATGGTCAGGTTTGGTGTGCCCCTCGCAAAAGTCTGGCTTTCTTTAGAAAAGCCAGCTAATCTCAAACCATGCCCTTACGATCCGATTGGTCCGAGCGGACGTGCAGCCTGGCCCGCGGCCTCGATATCCTGGGCGACCCGTGGGGAAGCCTGGTGCTGCGGGAGGTCTTCTTCGGCAACGGCCGTTTCGATGCCATCAAGACCCGCCTCCACATCGCAGACAACGTCCTCAGCAAAAGACTGGGTTGGCTGGTTGAAGCGGGCCTCCTTGCCCAACGGCCGTATCTGGATGGCGCTCGGACGCGCCAGGAGTACGTCCTCACCCCCAAGGGCGAAGATGCCTTGCCTGTCTTGAACGCCATCATCCTCTGGTCCGAAAAACATCTCGACGCCCCGGCGGACAACGCCCATATGCGCGTGATCCACAATGGTTGCGGACTGCCGACGGCGTCGGCTGATACCTGCTCCCACTGCGGGTCCCGGCTGACCGCCGCCAACACCAGCTGGCATAGCCTGACGCGGTCTGAACACCCGTTGGCTTTGGCCACTGCCCCCGCCAGACGCGACCTCCCGAACGAATCGGAGCCCTCCGCATGACCGCACCCAGTCCCACCAAACTTTCCGCCGGCAAGACACCACGGAAGCGGCGCCTCCACCCCGCTTGGATGGTGGCCGCCGTCGCGTTCCTGGCACTTGTGGGCGCTGCCGGGTTCCGCGCAGCGCCCGGCGTGCTCATGGTGCCGCTCCAGCAGGAATTCGGCTGGTCAACAACCGTCCTGTCGCTCGCCGTCAGCATCAACCTGGTGTTGTTCGGCCTCACGGCGCCCTTCGCTGCCGCGCTCATGGAACGCTTCGGCATCCGCACCGTCACCTCGATTGCCCTCTGCCTGATCGGCCTCGGCTCCGCGCTGACGGTGTTCGTCAGCCAGTCCTGGCAGATCCTGCTGACCTGGGGTGTGCTGATCGGGCTCGGCACCGGATCCATGGCCCTGGTTTTCGCGGCCACCATCGCCAACACGTGGTTCTCCAAGAACCGTGGACTCGTGATCGGCATCCTGACGGCGGGCAGCGCCGCCGGGCAGCTTGTGTTCCTGCCCTTTATCGCCATGCTCGCGCAGAGCCCGGGCTGGCGTGGCGCCTCGCTGCTCATCGCAGCCGGTGCGCTTGCCGTAGTGCCGCTCGTGCTGCGCTGGCTCAAGAACTCGCCCGCGGACGTCGGGGTCCGGCCTTACGGTGCCGAAGAAGAGCAGCCGACGACGGCGGAAGCCGCCCCTGCCGGGGACGCCACCCAAGCTGAAGGCGCCAAGACGCCTAACGCGGCTGTGCGGGCCCTGCAGGTCCTCAAACGCGCCAGCAAGGTGCGCACCTTTTGGGCACTGGTTGCCGGTTTCGCCATCTGCGGCGCTACCACCAACGGACTGATCGGCACCCACTTCATTCCCTCTGCGCACGACCACGGGATGCCGGAAACCACTGCGGCGGGCTTGCTGGCCGTCGTCGGGATCTTCGACATCGTGGGCACCATCGCTTCAGGTTGGTTGACGGACCGTTTCAATCCCAAGGTGCTCCTCGCTGTGTACTACCAGTTCCGCGGAGTCGGGCTGTTGGTGCTGCCCGTGCTTTTGGGCTCGACGGTGCAACCCAGCATGATCCTGTTCGTTGTGGTCTACGGCCTGGACTGGGTAGCCACTGTGCCCCCGACGGCGGCCATCTGCCGGAAGGTGTTCGGGGCGGACGGGTCTGTGGTGTTCGGATGGGTCTTTGCCGCTCACCAGCTCGGGGCCGCGGCTGCCGCGTTGCTCGCGGGCTACATCCGTGACGCCACCGGCCATTACACCTACGCATGGATCGGCGCGGCAGCGATGTGCACGGTGGCCGCGGTCATCAGCGCCACAATCCGGAAGGATGCGGGGAAGAAGGAGCCGGTTGCCGTCGGAGCCTGATCCTCGCACCGGAAGCTAGCGGAAAGCCGGAACCCCCGTGATGTATTGGCCCAGGATCAGCGTGTGTACCTCGTCCGTCCCTTCGTAGGTCCGCACTGATTCCAGGTTGTTGGCATGGCGTAACGGCGGGTAATCCAGCGTGATGCCGTTGCCACCCAGAATGGTGCGGGCTTCACGGGCGATCTTGATTGCCTCGCGCACATTGTTGAGCTTGCCCACCGAGATCTGTTCGGCTCGCAGTTTGCCCGCATCCTTGAGCCGTCCAAGATGTAGCGCGAGCATGGTGCCCTTTTGGATTTCCAGGACCATGTTCACGAGCTTCTCCTGGGTCAACTGGTAGCTGGCCAAGGGTTTGCCGAATTGCATGCGGCTTCCGGCATATTCGAGCGCGGCTTCGTAGGAGTCACGGGCCGCGCCCATGGCACCCCAAGCAATGCCGTATCGCGCCTCGTTGAGGCAGGAAAACGGGCCGCGGAGGCCAACGGCACCCGGGAGGAGGGCTTCCGGACCGAGCCGGACGGCGTCGAACACCACATCGCACTGGATCGAGGCGCGCATGGAAAGCTTCGCGTCGATGGGAGTCGCGGTGACTCCCGGAGTTCCGGCGGGAACCAGGAAGCCCCGGATGCCGTCGTCAGTATTTGCCCACACGATCATGACGTCGGCGATCGATGCCATCCCGATCCAGCGCTTCGAGCCATTCAGCACCCAGCCGGCGTCGTCGCCCGTCCCGTCGCGGCGCGCAAAGCTGGCCATCGACGACGGATCCGAACCCGCCGTCGGCTCTGTCAAGGCAAAACAGCCGATCAGTTCGCCGGCTGCCATGCGCGGGAGCCATTGCTCCTTCTGCTCTTCGCTGCCCCACTTGTGGATCGCCGTCATGGCCAGGGAGCCCTGGACCGATACGAAGGTCCGGATGCCGGAATCGCCGGCCTCGAGTTCCATCGCGGCGAGGCCGTATTCGACGGCGGTGCGGCCCGGGCAGCCGTAGCCCTCCAGGTGCATGCCAAGGACACCGAGTTCGCCGAGTTCCGCCGGCAGTTCCCGCGGGAACACCGCGTCCTCGTACCAGCGGGCGATGTTCGGCCGGATCCGCTGGTCGGTGAAATCGCGTACCTTCTCGCGAAGCTCCAGTTCCTCGGAGCTCAAGAGGGAATCAAGGGCAAGGACATCGGAGGTATTCGTCGTTGAATGGCTCATGCCAGCATCCTAAGGCCGGACATGTTCCCCGCAGCGTCCTGTAGAGACCGTCGACGCGGGCGCGGCACCCGCGTCGTGCCAGAATTGAGCCATGGCCGCCGCGGACGTGAACGCAATAGGGCTGCAGCTTCGGGCAGCCAAGGGGATCGGGCGACGCCGCATCCTGGCGGGACTGGTCTTGGCCCTGCTGCTACCCTCCGCCATCGAAGTCATGGTATCCGTGCTGGAATACCGGAACTTCGCCATGATCATGCTCTTCCAGCTGGCCGTGTCCGCCGCCGTTGCCGCAATCGGGGGATTATGGCCGGCCGTGGTATCCGCCGTCCTCGGCAGTATGCTCTTGAACTACTTCTCGGCCGAACCGGTGGGCTCCCTGTCGATTGCGGATCCCGCCACGCTTCTCACTCTGGTCATCTTCCTTGCTGTGGCGTGCGGAGTGGCGCTCGCCGTCGGTTTGGCGACCCGACGGGCCCAAGAGGCCGCGCACTCCGGCGCCGAAGCAAAAGCCCTCAGCGAATTGGCCCTTCGTATCCTGAGCTCGGACGGCAGCCTCGAGTCTTTCCTGGACAAGATCCGCGTCAACCTCGGCATGGAGTCGATGACGCTGCTCTCCACGTTTGACTCGCCGGATGCCCCCTGGCCGAACTGGCAGGTCCTTGCAAGCTCAGGGCTTCAGCCGCCGGTGACCCATGCGGCAGCCGACCATGCCGCCATCGTCGATCGCAACTACACGCTCCTGCTCCGGGGCGGGCCGCTTTCCGAACAGCATCGGCGCATGCTCGCGGCGTTCGGCGCCTTCGTGGTCGCGTTGCGGGAGCGCCAGCAGCTTGTCAAGAGCAGGCAGGACAACGTGCGCCTGGCCGAAGGCAACAAAATGCGTACCTCCATCCTGCGCGCCGTCTCCCATGATCTCCGTACTCCTCTGGCGGGCATCAAGCTTGCTGTCAGCAGCCTGCGACAGGAAGACGTGACCTTTGCCCCCGAAGACGAGCGCGAACTGTTGGCCACCATCGAGGACTACGCGGACCGCTTGGATCACTTGGTGGACAACTTGCTGGACATGTCCCGGATCACCGCGGATGCCGTGAACCCTTTGCTGCGCGGACTGGGCTGGCACCAGATCATGCCGCAGGCTTTGCGAGGCGTGCCGGGGGAGCGCATCCGCAACGAGCTTCCTGCCAACCTTCCGTACGTTGAGGCCGACGCCGGGATACTGGAACGCGTCGTGGCGAACCTTGTGGAAAACGCAGTGAAATACGCACCTGACTCCGATGTTGTGCTTGTCGCCAGGACCGGAGCGGGCATCACGGTGGACGGACGGCCGGCCAGCGAACTGCGGGTGATGGACCATGGTTTGGGGATCGCGCCCGCTGCAGTCCTGGAGCTCTTCCAGCCTTTCCAGCGACTCGATGACTCTCCATCCAGCCGGGACGGCCGCAGCGGAATCGGCTTGGGACTCGCTGTGGCCAAGGGATTCACGGAGGCCATGGGCGGTACGCTCATGGCTGAGGCGACGCCGGGAGGCGGGCTGACCATGGTGGTCACACTCCCTCTGTGGACAGGAGGGCGGCCTTGAACCTCGTGCTGATCGTGGAAGATGAGGCGCAGATCGCCCGCGCGATGCAAATCAATCTCCATGCCCACGGCTACCACGCCATCAGCGTGGGCAACGGCGCGGATGCGCTTAAGGCGGCGGCCCAGCAGCCCGTGGACATCGTGGTGCTCGACCTTGGGCTTCCGGACATGGATGGCGTGGATGTGATCAAAGGAATCCGCGGCTGGAGCAGCATGCCCATCATCGTGTTGTCCGCCCGGCACGGTTCGGAAGACAAAGTAGAGGCCCTCGACGCCGGAGCCGACGACTACGTGACCAAGCCTTTCGGCCTGGACGAACTGCTGGCCAGGCTCCGTGCCGCCTCGCGGCGGGCAGCGCCCCGGCACGAAGTGCCGACGCTCCAGACCGCCGACTTCCTGGTTGACCTGGCCGGAAAGAAGATCACCAAAGACGGCGCAGAAGTGCGGCTGACACCCACGGAGTGGAACATCCTGGAATTGCTGGTGCGCAACGCCGGCCGGCTGGTCAGCCAGCAGCAGATCCTCACCCAGGTCTGGGGACAGGCCTACGCGAAGGAGACCCAGTACCTGCGTGTCTACATTGCCCAGCTCCGGCGCAAGCTCGAACGCGACCCTGCACAGCCCCGCCATCTCCACACCGAGGCCGGCATGGGATATCGCTTCGATCCGTAGCTGCGTACGTAGACTGTAGTTATGGATACCGCATCGTTGCTTGCTGTTTGCCGGGTATACGAACTCCTGCCCGATCCCGAAGGGTCGGTCGGAGTGACGGCCATTGACAAGCGCCCCGTTGACGGGCCTGTGAAGGTCCACAAGCTGGGAATCCACGGAGACATCCAGGCGAGCCGGATCCACCACGGGGGCGAGGACCAAGCGCTCTATGCGTACTCCCAGGCGGATGCCGATTACTGGGCCGGTGAACTCCAGAGGGACATGCCCGCCGGGATCTTCGGGGAGAACCTCCGCGTTGCCGGGATCGAGACGAGCGGTGCCGTGATCGGCGAACGGTGGAAGATCGGCCTGGACGTCGAAGTCGAGGTCACCTCCCCGCGCGTGCCGTGCGCAACGTTCCAACGCCGCATGAATGAACCGCAGTGGGTCAAGCGGTTCACGGAAGCTGGACGCGTTGGAACCTATATGCGCGTGGTGAAGACGGGTTCCATTTCGGCCGGGGACTACATCCACAAACTGTTTGTGCCGAAACACGGCATCACGGTGGGGCAGTGGTTCAGCAACCCCAACCTCGATGACATGCAGTTGCTCCTCGACGCAGAGGCCGACGGCGAAGTCCTGCTGCAGTCCGACTACCACGACATCTTCGAAAAGCTCATGCGCCGCAACGGGGTGGACGCCTGATCCGGCTTCGAACGGACGTCCTCGAACGGGCGTCCTGAGGGGCTGCCTTGAGGGCACTCGGGGCGGGTTTGTGCGCAAGCTCACCGCCGCCGTCGACAGTTTTGTCGCCAAGGGACCAATCTGTGCCCTACACTTGAAATATCCCCCACTCCGGAAATCCCTTTTTCCTGCCCAATTCTTGAGGCAGGACTGGTCAGTGTTGGGGCCCGCAAAATGTGTGTGGGCAGTTTCATAGGGAGAGCCGGGCGAAGAAAACGCTGTACAGACTGCTGAGATAGCAGCCAAGAGATGCAGCGGGAAGTCCTGCCTTGGGATTGCGACAGCGCCGGACTTCTTGCGAGCAACAGAGCCTTCGGGTTCTTCTGTTCGCAACGTGTACTGCGGCCAAGCCCAACCGGGCCGCGCCGACTGGCCCCCTATGGATGAGGAAACTTTCCCCTATGCCCGAAAACCTGAACGACCCGTTCGTCGCCGAGTCTGCTGAAGAAGCAGAGACCGCCGTCGAGATCGCCGAAACCGCACCCGCCGCTGAATTCATCGAGGCTGCTGCGCCGGTTGAGGCTCCTGCCTTCACTGAGGCACCCGCTGAAGCTGAGGCACCCGCAAAGGCTTCGGCCCCGGCTGAGGCCCCGGCCGAATCACCCGTCGAAGAAGAGGAAGAGGGCGTCCGCTTCGTCGACCTCGGAATCGACCCCCGCGTCCTGGCGGCCCTGCAGGACGTCGGCTACGAGAAGCCGTCTCCGATCCAGGCAGCAACCATTCCGCTGCTGCTCGAAGGCCGCGACGTCGTCGGCCTCGCCCAGACCGGCACCGGTAAGACTGCAGCATTCGCAGTACCGGCACTGTCCCGCCTGGCCGAACTCCACGACCTCAACGGCCCGTCCCGCAAGACCCAGGCCCTGGTTCTCGCCCCGACCCGCGAGCTTGCGCTCCAGGTTGCCGAGGCCTTCACCTCGTACGCCAAGCACATCGATGACTTCACGGTTCTCCCTGTCTATGGTGGCTCCGCCTATGGCCCGCAGCTTGCTGGCCTGCGCCGCGGTGCACAGGTTGTTGTCGGTACCCCGGGCCGCGTCATCGACCACATCTCCAAGGGTTCACTGGACCTTTCCGAGCTGCAGTACCTCGTACTGGACGAAGCCGACGAGATGCTCCGCATGGGCTTCGCCGAGGACGTTGAGCAGATCTTCCAGCAGACCCCGGAAGACCGTCAGGTTGCGCTGTTCTCCGCCACCATGCCGAGCCAGATCCGCCGGATGTCCAAGCAGTACCTGAATAACCCTGCCGAGATCTCGGTCAAGTCCAAGACCACCACCGGCGCCAACACCCGCCAGCGGTACCTGCAGGTCATGGGCCCGCACAAGCTCGACGCACTGACCCGCATCCTCGAGGTGGAAGAGTTCGACGGCGTTATCGCCTTCGTGCGCACCAAGATGGCAACCGAGGACCTGGCTGACAAGCTGAAGTCCCGCGGCTTCCAGGCCGCCGCGATCAACGGTGACATTCCGCAGCAGCAGCGCGAACGAACTGTCGACGCGCTGAAGGAAGGCCGCATTGACATCCTGGTCGCCACCGACGTCGCGGCCCGCGGCCTTGACGTTGAGCGCATCAGCCACGTGGTCAACTACGACATCCCGCACGACACCGAGTCTTACGTCCACCGCATCGGCCGTACCGGCCGTGCAGGCCGTAGCGGCGACGCCATCCTGTTCATGACGCCTCGGGAGAAGTACCTGCTGCGTTCGATCGAGAAGGCCACCCGCCAGCCGGTTGAGCAGATGCACCTGCCCACCGCCGAGACGGTCAACACCTTGCGTCTGGGTAAGTTCGCGGACAAGATCACGGAGACCCTCGAATCCGAGGACGTCGCCGCGTTCCGCGACCTGATCTCCTCCTACGAAGAAGAGCACAACGTTCCGGCTTCGGAAATCGCCGCTGCACTGGCCGTCATGGCACAGGGCGGACAGCCGCTCCTGGTCAAGGAACTGCCGGCCGCGCCGGAATTCCAGAAGCGCGAGCGCTCCAAGGACGGCTTCGGTTCCCGTGGCCCGACCCGCACCCTGACCGAGGGCAACGCCACCTACCGGATCGCCGTCGGACGCCGCCAGCGCGTCATGCCGGGTTCGATCGTTGGCGCCATTGCCAACGAAGGCGGCATCTCCTCGGCACAGATCGGCGGCATCGACATCCGCTCGGACCACTCCTTGGTGGAGCTTCCGGCGGACCTGAGCCCCGAGCAGCTGCGCGCACTGTCCCGCACCCGGATCGGCGGCGAGCTGATTCACCTCGAGCTGGACAACGGTCGCAAGCCGGCCTCTGACCGTGGCGGCGAGCGTGGCGGTTACTCCGGTGGCAGCCGCGGCGGCGACCGTGGTGGCTACTCCGGTGGAGACCGTGGCGGAAACTTCAAGGGCAACGGTGGCTTCAAAAAGGAGTTCCGTAAGACCGAAGGCGACCGTGGTGGTTACTCCGGTGGCGAGCGTTCCTCCGCTGACCGTGGCGGTTACACCGGTGGCGAGCGTTCCTCCGCTGACCGCGGCGGCCGTTCCTACAGCGAGCGCAGCGGCGCCAGCGCCGGCGCCGGAACGGGCAGCTACGCCGACCGGGGCGCACGCAAGCCGCGCACTGGCGGCGACGCAGGCAACCGCGATTTCAACCGCAAGGGTAAGTGGTAAACAGGACTAGTTCCTGGGTTTTTGGCGGAGGCCGGCTTTCGAGCCGGCCTCTGGCTGTTTAACGACGGCCCGCCTTTAACGACGGCCCAGGTCCCGCGCACGCCTGACTGTACCGTTTTCCCCATTTGACGGCCCTGAGTATCAAGAATGACCGACCCGCCGTGTCGTAAACGCTGTCCCAAACCAAACATGGGGAAGACGCGCGGCCCGTGGGTGTGGAAAGGTTGGTTCATGGGTTTCCTTGATGGGTTGAAGAAGAACCTCGGCTTCGACAAGGCCGAACACAAGCCGACTGGACGGGCCTCGGAGGCCCCGCATGAGGCCGCTGAAGCCTCAATGGGGGAGACAGTCCAAAGTGCCGGGCCCGAGCCGTCAGCGGGAGCTCTCGTGGTTCCTGGCACCGCAGTGCCCGACGCCGGCGCTCCCGCCGCCAGCGAGGGGCAGGTCACCGAAGTCGTAGTGGAAGCAGACGATACCCTGAGCGGCATAGCCATGCAGTTCGGCGTTGACTTGGATGCCCTGATCGCAGCGAACGCGGATACCGTGCCCAACCCGGACCACATCTACCCGGGCCAAGTACTCCGCCTGCCCTGATTCGGACGCTTTCCGGCTCAAGAATCCGGTGCGGATGCAAATTGTGTCGGCGCCGTTTATCCTTGTCCCGCAGCCGATTTGTGGCCTGAGAAATCGTCCGGTAGAGTATTTACTCGTTGCCCCCCTAGCTCAGTGGTAGAGCGCGTTCTTGGTAAGAACGAGGTCACCGGATCGATTCCGGTGGGGGGCTCTGAATGAGGGCCTGTGTCAAGGCGGTTTTTGACCGGCTTGACGCAGGTTTTTCTCATTCGTGGCGGTGTAGCTCAGTTGGTTAGAGCGCACGACTCATAATCGTGAGGTCGGGAGATCGAGCCTCCCCACCGCTACCAAGACAGACCCCCGGAATCCGCGAGATTCCGGGGGTTTCTTCATTTCCGGGACTAGCCGATGAGTGCCAGGGTGTAGCTACTCCTGTAGCTACCCGCTACACGTAGCCACCGAACGACTGGCAGGAACGCCGAGCGTCTGGCGCCCGGGCTGGATTGTGCAGTCCGGGGAGGACTTGCTGTAAGGATTTCGTAAAGATCGTGCCGGAAGGCTGAGGGCGAGCGCGACCTGCCGATAGCTTCAGAGAAGCGCCGCCATCTGAGGTTCCCCCCGATTCTGAGGTGGCGGCGCCTTTCGAAGATTGGCCCAGCCTTAGACTGTTGCGGTGGAAATTACCTGCACCATTAAAGCGCCTGACGGTAGCTTCAGCCATGTCACCGAGACGGCCGCTACCTATGCGGAAGCACCTGCCGCAACACGGGCCAAGGTGCCAGAGGGCAGTCGCATGATTGCGATCCGCACCGACCGCTAGAGGCTCCCCGCACGAAGCGCGGAGCTCCCATTGCTCCTTAGTCGTGAGACAGAGCTTCCTTTCGGGCTTTCAACGTCTTACGCCACTTCCAGGCTCCGGCGGCCACGGGCAAGACGGCGATTAACCAGATGATGTAACCGTGCGGTGCCCCGTGATCAGTCTGGGAAGCTTGGTCGGCACTGATTGGTTTGGCAGGTGCTGAGCTGTCCGGGGCGCCGGCTGTACTGGATGTGGCTATCGAAGGTGTCGGACCTGCGGTCGCCGCAGATGTGCTCGGTGTGGGTGGGGCAGTCGTGGCCGTTACGGGCGCTTCTGACTGGACTGCCGAGCCGCCGCACCGGGGACGGCGTCGGCTGGGACCTCCGCCGTTCCGGCAACCGCGCCTGAGTTTGCGGCCGTGTGACCACTGGCCGGTGCTTGGACGCCGTTAGCCGGACCCGGCGCAGGTTGGCGGTCGGCTTGGGCTGGCGCCGGTGCAGGCGCAGGGACATTTACGGGTGCATTGGGGGCGGGTGGCTGATACCCAGCTGGAGGTCCCGGGACGTAGACCGGCGCTGCAGGCGCATTGACCACCGGGGCGGGAGGTACTGCCCCATATGGCCCTCCGCCACCTCCTCCCAGATCGACACTCGAGTTTCCGCCGGTGCCTCCGCCGCTTGGGTTCGGCGAGCAGAAGCCAGCCCCGCCACCGAGATCGTTCCAATGGAACCCAGTAGGGCGGGTGCCGGCTTGGGCGGCTCCTGCGGCGCTGATGGCAATCAGCGCCGCGAGCGGCAATGCCGCTAGTAGGGCCGTACTTCGAAGCGTGGTCCTAAGTGTTCCCATGATTCCACCATAAAACTGTGGCCGCGCAGAATCGGCGGTGCCCCAAATCCTACTGGATATGAAAGAAACCGCAGGTCAGGAGCCTATTCCGCTTCGATCGTTTGTCTATGGTGCGCGACTGATTGTGGCGGAAGAGTTTTGGAAGCCGGCGAGGCCTTGGGAGCCATTACCGGTACGGCGCCCCAAAGGCAAGGATGACAATTCCCAGCGAGTCAGAGTCTCGTGAAATGTCATTCTGACTGCACCAACCGTCTGCGACATGATGAAGTCATGTGCGGACGCTACGTAGTTTCCAAATCGATTTCCGACCTGATGCACGCATTCGATGTCCACGAGTCTTATGTCGATGAGCTGCCGCCTTCCTACAATGTCGCCCCGACAGACACGGTGCCATTGATCCTGGATCGGAGTTCCGGAGAGGGTGAGCCGGTGACGCGGAAGCTGGTCACTGCGCGCTGGGGCCTCGTGCCGTCGTGGGCGAAGGACACCAAGGGTGGCGCGCGACTGATCAACGCGAGGATGGAAACGGTCACTGAGAAGCCATCCTTCCGGAAGGCCGCCTCGGCGAGGCGCGGATTGCTCGCCGGTGACGGCTACTACGAGTGGGAGAAGAAACCCGGCGGCGGGAAGATCCCCACCTATCTGCATGATGCCGATGACCAGATCTTGGCGTTCGCCGCATTGTTCGAGAACTGGCCGGATCCTGCGTTGCCGGACGGTCACCCCGAAAAGTGGTTGCGGACGGCCACGATCATCACAACGGCTGCCTCAGACGCGCTCGGGCACATCCATGACCGCACGCCGCTAATCGTGCCCACTGACATGTTCTCGGACTGGCTCGACCCTGAGACGACCTCCGAGACCGACGTCCGGGCGCTGCTGGATTCCATGCCTGAACCCCACCTCATGCCTCGCGTGGTCAGCGACAAGGTCAACTACGTGCGGAACAACGGCCCCGAACTCATCCAGCCGGCCGCCTGATCCGCCGTCCACTGTGCCGCCCGGCTGATTTCGGCGTACCGTCAGCGATATTCGCAACCCGCTGGGGATCGATCTGCGCCTGTCTTCCGCGTCCAAACATCACAACAACAGTCACGAGTGGCGCTCCTATGAACACCGCCAGGACCCAGATCCACTGTTGCCCGTCCACGCTTCCCCCAATCTGAGCTCAGCCCTGGCAAAAGCCAGCTTGAGGCTCTCGGTTTGGATTCTGCGCGAAACCCTAGATTGACGCGTAGCCACGGTCGCGAGTAGCCGCTACTCGTCTTCGGAGTCTCTGGCACGTCAAATTCTGCCCGATAGCGGATGCCGTTGTTAACTAAACGGTGTCGGCCCGCGGTGGCAGACACTGGCTGTGGAGGAAAAGAAGTTCTGGCGGCCGCCGCTTTCGTTTCCAGGGCAAGGCTGGGGGGGCGGTCTCAAACGGTGGAGCGCGGCTAAGGCCGACTGGGGATTGACGGCGGCGTGTAGTCAGCGGGGAACCCTGACGAAACGGTCAGAGTGACTACAGTGCCGGTTGTGATCAGCGTCCCAGATGCGGGCGCAAAGGATCTCCAGTCAACCTACAGCCGATGATGACGGCCGTGGCCTGCGCATCTTGGCATTTGTCACCGGCGTCCAAAGGCTATAACAACGGCTACCACGGCCGCGACGACTAGCACCGCCGCAACCCAGATCCACTGCTGTCCGTCCAAGTTCCCAATGTCCAGTTCTCTCTATTGCGGTCCTAGCACATGCTGAGCTGCAATTGCTCCGGTCACGATAAGTTCGCGGCCTTTGGTGGAGAACTCCTCTCTGACGTCCTCCGGCATCGCGTCCAGTGCGTCGAGAAGAGCTTGGGCTTGGCTTGATGTGGTGGCTACATCTACCGTCGTGAGCAGTGCTCTGGTGTCACCGGGAGTCTTGCGGCTTCCGACCAGCAAAGCGATCGCGTCGTCCAAGTGCCTAGGGTGGTTTTCCATGCGTCCTCCATATTTGCCCTGATGATTCGCTCGCGACTGTACCCCAGGCCAAGGAGTCTCGGTAAGGGGTCTGTTAGTTGAGCGGCGTTAGGTTTCGCTACCCTGACGGGCTATCGGGCCTTCAGGTTTGGAGATTCTGATGGCCCGCCGCCTGGTGTCCTCGTTGAGCGTCCGGGAGTGCGGAGCCTTTCGCCTCGTTGAATGACCGCCTTCCCTGTGGTCTGACCTCGTTCATTCATCTCAGGGGGCCATGGTGCAGTTCGAACGTTCAGCCGGAATCTTCAAGGCCGGAATCTTCAAAGCCGGGGTATTCATGGCAATCAGCGGCCCAATTGTAAGTGCCCTGGGAGCCGTTGTGGCGGCCCCGAACTTGGCTGCGCTTTCGACTGGCAATCCGAACCGGGGTGCATTGGTTATCGGCGCGCTCATCGCCATCCTCGGCGCCCTTATGGCGGTTGCTAGCTACATTATGATTCTCGTGGCGGTGTACCGTGCCTTGGTCAAAATCGATGCCCTGCCTGTGCGCCAGCCGTCCCGGTCCGCCGCGACACAATCGACGCCCGTAGCCCGCTATGAGTACTGACCACGCTATCTCCGAACTTGACTGAGTGAACTCAGCGAGTGTCACCTGACGCGAAGTTGGACGGCCCGCGAAGAAGGTCCCATCACTTTTCGGCAAACGCAGGAATAGAAAGTTGGTCGCCCCTAAAATGGACAAAAAATCCGACAACATACCGGAATCCGCCACGGCGGGCGGTTTTCCGCCGGACCAAGCGCTAGCCGCACTTTATGGTGCCTTGAATGATCGTGTTGGGGACCGAGACCAGATGATGTGGCAGGCCCCGGCCATGGCAATGACAGCGCAGGCGTTCCTCCTCGCCATCGCGCTCGGCCACGACACAAGTTGGCTTGCCCAATTTCTCGCCGCGCTACTCGGAGTCGCGGTCACGGTCATGTCTATTCAGCTGATGCTGAAGCATCGGTTCTTCATGGCGACTGATGAGCTACTGATGATCGCACTCGAGCGCAGAATGGGCATGGTATCCAGCGCCGTCGATTGGGACACCAAGGTAGGCACCATCTATCAGTACAACTGGACCGAGGGCCGGACCTGCCGCGTTCCGCGTCGCGAGGGGATGGTGAATTGGAAGAGCGTTACCGTTTGGGTTGCGGGACTTGCCCTGTTCGCGTTAGTCAATATCTTGGTCCTGGTCCTGGCTGGCCAGGCCTTTTGGCTGTTGCCTGTCCGGAGGTGAAAGGCGTCGAACGGGAAGCCTCACTGGTTGCTTGTCTTGTGACGAAATAGCTTAGGGAAAGGCTCGTGGGTCACAATCTGCGGGACGGCCCCCGGGGCGTCCTCGGCGGGTTCCTGGATAGCACGCCGCCCGGTGGGGGTTACCCTTCCGCGAGGCCATGGTAATGGCCAGAGAAGGGCCCCGGTTGTCTGCCCTCGGTGACAGACTCGGGCTGTGGAGGAAAAGAAGTTCTGGCAGCCGCCGCGCGCGCATAGGCCCATGCCTGTTGTGCCGGCGGTCGACCCTGCGGCCGTGGAAGGCTTGACGAGGCCCAAGGAGCCCCTCCCTGTGTTTGTGATGCTCGATTACAACAACGGGCAAAGCCATGAGGTGCCAGCGTTCGCCTACTGGTGGACTCGGGTGAATGTGCTGGTGTCCGTACCCTGGCCAATGGATTACTACGAGGGCCGCAAAGAAGTCTGGGTGGAAGAGCCAAGGGTGCGACGCCGGATAATCGACCCGAGAGTGCGTTGAACGCAAAAACGGCCGCTGACGGGGCGGTGAAGGCCTTTCGCCGCCGGGTTAGGCGACCTGAAAAGGAGGGCGGGCACCTGTACTGAATGGTCCGTTGCCCTATGATTGCGGAGGGGTTGCGTCGAACCGGCGGCTCCAAAGGACGCTGCCTGGGGGCGGGTTTGAAAGATACAGGTGAACGCGGGGCCGCCGCTGTCCTGATCGCACTACTCATGGTGGTGCTGCTGGGTTTCGGAGCCATCGCCATTGACGTCGGCAACCTGTACGCCACGAAGGCGAAACTCCAGAACGGAGCCGATGCCGGCGCCTTGGCAATCGCCCAGGACTGCGCGACTCGCGGCATAAGCCTGTGTACCCCTGCCGCCCCGGGGAAGGCGCTGCAGCTGGCCAGGGCAAACGCCGACGGCGGCCTCGCCAACGCGGCCGCCCCGACCTTTCCCAGCCCCGGCACCGTCGTGGTCGATGTCTCGGCCCAGGACGCAGGCGGGAGCGGAGTCTCCCTGGGCCTGGCAAGGATCTTCGGCGTCAACCGCGCCGACGTCAAAGCCGAGTCCAGAGCGAAATGGGGGTCCCCCTCCGGCGGGACGGTCAACCTGCCGGTCACCTTCTCCGAGTGCCAGTTCGATCTGTCCGGAACGATCCAGGTCCTGCCGATCCACGGAACCACGACGTGCGTCAGTTCCAGCCCATCGGGACACATCATCCCCGGAGGGTTCGGCTGGCTGCAGTCGGACCCGGGAAAGTGCGGGGCAACGATTTCACTGGCCAACCCTCTGGTTCCGTCCAAGCAGGGTGTCAGCGAACCCGGGCAGTGCTCGGCCGTGTTCGATTCCTTGGAAAACCAGGTCATCATCCTGCCCGTCTTCGACGACATCGACAGCACTACGGGCGACTACCACATCAAAGGCTTCGCCGCGTTCCAGCTCCTTGGCTTCAATTTCCCCGGGCACAGCTGGAACAACAACGGCTCACCCAGCTGCAAGGGCAGCTGCAAAGGCCTGATCGGTAAATTCGTGCAGTTCACCAGCCTGAGCAACTTCACCTTGGGCGGCCCCGACCTCGGCACCAAAGTGGTCCGGCTCAGCGGCTAAGAAAGTCATCTGACCGCACCCTCTAACTTGCAGTTCCCGGAGCCTCGCCGAGACACGAAAACAGCCCCTCACCGTTGGGACGGTGAGGGGCTGCGCGCGTGTAGTCGTGGGCTCGGGTACACGGCCCGCTCGGTTGCCGGCTTCCCCAATCCCACAGGGCACCCATCCCGGCACGGCTCCGGGGGGTGGGCCGGAGTGCCACCACCATAAGCGATGGGTGTCGGCAAGATCAAGGATGGTATCGCGCGAAATATCAGGTTGCATTCAGCTAGATTTCAGAATTGAGGCGTAAACGTTTCGCAAAAAACGCATCGATTCGGGAAACAGCCGGGCTACGTTTGGCTACGAATCCCCGCGCAAAACCATCTTCCGGACTGGGGTAGTGATCTGCCCAAGCCTAACGATGAAGGCCTCCACATGTTCACGAAGTTGCCACGGCTATTCAAGCGCGAGAAAACCCGCGTGTTCTGCGGTGGGCCTGTGCCACCCGAAGTAGGGTCAGAATTCTGCTCAGCTGAGTGCAGGGAGAACTGGGAGTATTTTCGGGTCTACTGACGGCACATAACCGGTCTTATCTGACCCCTAAGATTAGGAATCATGGGGGATCAACACATGCGGACAGAGTTGTTCAAAATTTTCCTGGGCGAGATACACCATCAGAGCCTCTTGGTCATAATGGCCACTCAGGATCTCGACTATCACCTAGGCGCTCACTTCGATGACCCGGACCGTCGCACTCCACTCAGCCCGGACCGGGTTTGGTACTCGCTTTCGAGCGCTCTCAATGGAATGATATCTATCGCCAACATCTGCTGGCCAACCAAAGACACCACCTCAAAGGACGGCAAAAAACCTGATTCCCGCCGAATCGCTGCTGAGATTCGGGCCAGCGAGATCCGCCGCACGCTCGTGCTGCCGGAGCACGGCCTCAAAGCCGTTCGGGAAGTACGCAATGCATTGGTGCACTTCGACGAGAAGCTCGATAAATTCGCCAGAGAAGGACCCGCGGCCTTTATCGGCAACCTGCTTGGTCCTGCATGGCTTATCGGGGGCGACAATTTCGTCATCGCACGGCACTACGATCCACAAACAAGTCAGCTCTCAGTATTCGGGAAGGAACTGCACCTTCACGAAGCCTTGTCGCAGACTATCGACCTGCAACGCCGCGTCCTGGATTACCGTGACGAATACGGCAATCCCGTCGTTGGGCGATGAATGCTCTCTGCGCCAGTGATTTATCCGACCCATTTCATCACGCGACTTATGGACCGCTTACACTTGGGCCATAGGGAAACTGACTGCAACGCTCGCCCGCTGGAACACCGACCGAAAGCTGGCCCGTGGCCGCTGCCCAAGCCCCGGCCGAGCACCCGGTGGTCTTGCTCCCGCTTACAGACAGCACGCCAGGCAGGAACCACAAGTTCCCGTTTGGTTCAGGCGCGAAGCGTTCAAGATGACACTTATTCCCACTCCTGTTCCCCAGCCCGGGATGATTCCAGGAATTCCGGATCTGGTGCTAGTACCGCTGATCACCGTGCAGGGGGTTCTGGCCGGCGCGGTCGTTGCTGTGGCGGGACACTTGCTGTTAGCGTATGCCGCGCGCCAGAACCGATCGTGGAAGGCAGTCTGGCCAAAAAACGGAAGCGTACGAAAAGCTGCTGAGTTGGAGTCACAATTCAGTCAAGTTATCACCAGACGAAGTGTGGGGGAGTGCTTTGAATCCAATTTGATCGAAGCCGACAATGTCTTCAACGTGACCATTGTCGGAGGTGCGGAACACTGCCCTACTTGCGGAGGCCCAGCTCAAACCATGCAAGGGACTTTCGATATGGAAAACGGGGCCATCGAGATGCTTTCCGGGCCGGACTGGACGCGCGCGATGCTGGCTAGCATCCGGGACTCCGTAGCTGAAGCTAAGGCGGCCGTCCAGCGAGCCGGGGCCGACACTGTCGGTGACCGTGAGGGGCTGCACGTGTGTAGTCGTGGGCGCGAGTACACGGCCCGCTCGGTTGCCGGTTACCCCAATCCCACAGGGCCGCTTACCGGCGCGGATCCGGAGGGTGGGCCGGAAAAGCCACCATAAGCGATGGGTGTCGGCAACATCAAGGGACGGTATCGACGACTCGCTCCCCGCGCGCGGCCTCGGATTCCGCGGGCCACCCTGACGCGAAATATCAGGCTGCTTTCAGCTAAATATGGAATTGGGGCGTAAAGGTTTCGTAAAAATCGCGTCGATCTGGGGAACAACCGGGCTAGGTTGGCTTCGAATCCCCGTGCAAGACGATCTCCGGCCTGGGGTAGTGATGTTCCCACGCCAAACGATGAAGGCCTTCATGTTCACGAAGTTGCGACGGCTATTCAAGGGCGAGAAAACGTGCCGTTTTTGTGGGAAGTCTATGCCCACCAATGTGACATCAGATTTCTGTTCGGCTGAGTGTCTGGACCGTTGGGACTACATGCAGGTTTACTGACCCCGGGTCAACTCTTGGCTTCACTCGCAGGGCCACGCCCCGGCACAGACCAGCCGTGAGCTCGGATGGTCAAGCGCATTCGGGCCGGGCGCAGATGACAAGTCGGCGTGATTGTCGCTAGCTTCCTTGGGGCTGCCGCGAGTCTCTTCGCGGGACAGCCCACATGGATGGTGCCTGCATTTTGGGCCGTCGGCTTTTGCGTCCTTTGGCTGATAATCGACGGACTATTTATTCGGGGGTACCTCTTGGGCAAGGCACGTAGACTCAAAATGCGGTCGGCAGCGGCGGCAGCGACTCCCTCCCGCTCCATGCTTTCTGAAGCAATCGGGTTGGACGACGTGACAAATGCGACAATCCGCATTGGGAAGTTCAATAGCGCCGGCGGTGTCACCCTCGTTCAGAATTCAGGGGATGTGGATCTTCAATTAGACCAAGTCAACAGACCGGAAAATTACGAGATCCTGGGGGACTGAAGCACCCAGTCCAATGTAAGCCTGAGGCGGATTTCTTCCTGCGATGGGCGGCCGACTGGCCACTCTCGTATGAGGCCTTGGGGGAAGGAAAGTGGTCATGACGTGGCATCGCATGGTGGGCGCGGGCTGGTTGGTAGACTACAGCCTGTGATTCAGCTGGGGGACCATAATCCGGTCGGTAAACGTTATTATCCGCACGAGTGGGCGCTCGCAGTGCTCGGCTTTGTCATGCCGCTGGGAGCGGCAACGCAGCCGGCATTCCTTGCCTCGCCCACGTTCCGCACCTGGGCAGCAGTTTTGGCGGCGTTCCTGCTCTGTTTGTCACTTTTAAAGCTGACAAAAGACCACGCGTTGAGCAGCTCGGCGCGCTATGCCATTCCTCCACTGATTGTCTACATGATCGTTGTGGGCATTGCTACGGCCCGAGGCGACTTGCCGTCGGTGCGGTATCAACTGTTTGCCCTGTTCCCACTTGCTGTTTTCGGCTTCTATGTGTCGGAAAGATTCCGCCCGGGAAGCTGGTTGCGCATCGTCTATGCGGCCAGCGTTGGCCACCTGATAATGGCTGTTGCTACCGGATCCACACGGATGGCATTCGGCGGCGTGTCTAGGCTTGAGGCCGGGACCAGCGCCGTCCTCTTAGGTTTCGAAGCATCCCTGATTGTCGTGCTTTCGCTATGGTTCATCTCACGGCGCCGGTATGTGTTCGTGAACGTTTGCGTCTTCGTTCTCGCCGGGTACTGCCTGTTCGCTGCGTTCAGCAGGGCCGCGTTCGTTTCACTGTTGATCGGAAGCGGGCTGGTGTTTGTGTTCTGGGGGCGGGGGAAGGTCCTGCGGTTCCTTATCGCAGGCATTGCCGGGACGCTGTCATACTCCGTGATCCTGCCAAAACTGATCGACTTTCTTGGTGCCAACGACCTTGAAAGCCTGTACGGAGCCAGCGGCAGATACCGTATTTGGGGCAGCGCCCTGACGTACTTCAACCAGTGGTTCCGTGGTTACGGTTTCACTGCCCTCTATGACAACACCGGTCCGGACGCCGGGCTGAAGCTTGCCACGTTCGACTTGCCGTTGGAGAACTCCCTGCTTGAGGCCCTGTTCATGGCGGGGATCGTTGGCGCAGCCCTGTGGCTCTGGCTGTTCTGGCGGAGCATCCGGGTGCTGTGGCGTGTGAGAGAAGCGAGCGGCGGGCTTAGCCTTGCCATGCTCGCGTGCCTCTCTGTGAGCGCCTTCTACAGTGTGGGGCTAAGCGGCGTTTCCTACGACTGGTGGTGGCTGTTGGCCGCTTTCAGCTTCGCCGGACTGGTACAGGAGACCCCACCCCGGCAGCCCATGTCCGCGGCCGCACCGGTAGCTAGATTCTCACCCGAGTACCGCCTCTTGGCCGCACAGCTCCAGGCGTCCAAGCCGCAACGAGGACCCGCCGGCTTAGTGGCGGCGCGCGAGGATCCGTACGCCGCCACAAAGATTAGCGAGCGAATCTAGGCGGCATCCTCGATCGTCATGGTCATGGCCTCCGCGGCCTGACCCAGCGGGCGCAGTACAGGGTTCCAGCTGCCGTGAGGGCCCATGTGGTCGCCCTAGAACGACAGTGCCTTTTGTGCGGCCCCTTGCCGCACGTGCCCACCTGCACATACGCTGTGACCGATCCAACCAGCGCCGGATCCGTGCCCGGATGCAGACTCCCGTCTAACATGGGTAGCCAGCACACGTTCAGCCCCCCGATGTTCTGTTCTAAATGTGTGCAGACTATGAGGCAACTTCTGCGCATTGCTTTCTACCCGGCAGGGTTGTGCGGCGGAAGTCCACTGAGTCCGGTGCGGTGAGGGAACCTTTCTTGCTTGAGCCTGTCGCGAAGGCGGTCCTTCGCCGGTGTTCCACGAGGATAGGAATGGAGTCGCGAATCGGGTCAGCCAGGGTTTCGTGCTCCTCACGCTCAGCATCTTAAACATGTTTCGGTGACATGGCGGGGGTACCGTGCGCGAGTCGATCAACAACTATTTCGATAGCTAAGCTCGCCTTCCATAGTCATTTCACCAGTCTGGGCGCCCAAGGCTGCATGGACAACTAACCGGAGCCCGGGCAAATATCCGGGACAGGAGAACAGCCCCTCGCTGTCAGAGACAGTGAGGGGCTGCACGCGTGTAGTCGTGGGCACGGGTCACGGCCCGCTCGGTTGCCGGTTACCCGTTACCTTTCTTATAGCCCCTGAACGAGCAAGAATCGGGGTTGCTGGCCTGTCGGCCCCGGCATGATTTAGTCCCCCAGTCGACCATGATCCGGGGGGTGTTGTCACCGGGGTGCGATAGGCGCCAGGGGATCGCTGATGGGGACCAGACCAGCTGCAGACTTTATCGCGGGAGGCCGGCCGTAACGTGGATGCCGAGCTCTGGGGCCGCAGGACATGCCAGCTGTCAGATCGGACGGAATGCTGGAGGTTATGCGTGATCAAGGACCACGAATGCGTTGATGTCTTCATCGGCGTCGACGTCGGCAAAACCAACCACCACGCGGTGGCCTTGGACAGGAACGGCAAGAAACTGCTCGACAAGACCCTGCCCCAGGACGAGGCGAAACTGCGGGCGATCATCGACAGCCTCGCAAAGCACGGGACCCTGCTGCTGGTCGTGGACCAGCCCGCCACCATCGGCGCCCTGCCGGTCGCCGTGGCGCAAGGTGCCGGCATTCTGGTCGGTTACCTGCCGGGCCTGGCGATGCGCCGCATCGCGGACCTGCACCCGGGCGAGGCCAAGACTGATGCCCGAGACGCCTACATAATCGCTGAGGCCGCCCGGACCATGCCGCACACCCTGCGCTCGATCGCCGTCACCGACGAGCAGGCCGCCGAACTGTCGATGCTCTGCGGCTTCGACGATGACCTGGCCAAGCAGGCCACGGCCGCCTCGAACCGGATCCGCGGGCTCCTCACCCAGATCCATCCCGCACTGGAACGGGCCATCGGCCCGCATCTGGACCACCCTGTGATGGCCGAGCTGCTGCAAAAATACCCCACGCCTGAGGCGTTGCGCAGGGCCGGCCAGAGCCGGGTCGCCGCGTTCATGGCCAGGTCCGCTCCGCGGGCCGGTAAAGGCTGGGCCGCGGGGGTCTTCACCGCCCTGTCCGAGCAGACCGTGGTCGGGGTCGGCACCGGTGCCGCCGGCGTCGTGCTGCCCCAGCTGGCGGCGCAGCTTGCCCAGCTGCGCGCCTCCCGGGCAGAGGTCCTGGCACAGGTTGAAAAACTCGTGGAGGCCCACCCTCTTCACCAGCTCCTGACGTCCCTACCGGCGGTCGGCGTCAGGACGGCAGCCCGGGTCATCACCGAGGTTGTCGGCAAGGAATTCAAGACCGCCGGGCACCTGGGCTCCTACTCCGGGCTCGCGCCGGTGACGTGGCGCTCCGGAACCTCAATCCGCGGAGACCACTCCTCCAAGAAGGGCAACAAGATCCTCAAACGGGCGTTCTTCCTCTCCGGCGTTCGCGTCCTTGAAAGACCCGGTCTCCCGGGAGTACTACGACCGCAAACACGCAGAGGGTAAACGGCACAACCAGGCCCTGATCGCCCTGGCACGACGCCGCTGCGACGTCCTCTTCGCGATGCTCCGCGACGGCACGTTCTACGAGGCGCCAAGCCCGAAAACCGCCTAAACACGGAGGGATACCAGCTCGCGGACACGCGCCGCAAGCCGCTTATCCCTGCCCGAAAACGGTCACATCATTTTTCGAAAAAACCTGACCCAGCGCTTGACAAAAAACATAGGGACACCCCCCAATCCCACAGGGCCGCTACCGGCGCGGTACCGGAGGGTCGGCCGGAAATGCCACCATGAGCGATGGGTGCCGGAACATCAAGGGTGGCGTGGATGGCCCGCCGGTCTCGCCGCTTTCGGTTCCAACCCGCAACTACCCGATGCGAAGCGTCAGGTTACTTTCAGCTAAATTTCAGAATTGGGGCGTAAAGGTTTCGTAAAAATCGCGTCCATCCGTGGAACAATCAGGCTACGTTTGGCTTCGAATCCCCGCGCAAGACCATCTCCGACCTGGGGTAGTGATCTGCCCACGCCGAACGATGAAGGCCTCCACATGTTCACGAAGTTGCTCAAGCTATTCACGCGCGAGAAAACCTGCGTGTTCTGCGGGGGGCCCGTGCCACCCGGAGTAAAACCAGAATTCTGCTCAGCTGAGTGCAGGGAGAACTGGGAGTATTTTCGGGCCTACTGACTACATTTAACCGGTCTTGTGAAGCCCTGGCGGATTGTTGCGTTTCTTCACGCATCTCCGCCGCTGCCGGGCCCCCGCCCCGGTCTCCTTACGTTCGGCTATGGCAATCCAACGCTTCAGCGTGGTGACCGAGATTCCGAAATCCTTTGCAATCCGCGCCAGTGGCGCGCGTCGCCCCTGCGGGCCACATCAATAACATCCTGACGGAACTCCGCCCCATAAGCCGCGGGCATGGTCAACATCCTTCCACGAGCACCAGCTCGCTAGGTCAAGTAATCAACGAAACCGGGGCAGTCCCCCCACTGTCAGGGACGGTGACGGGCTGACGGTGTGTAATCGTGGGCGCGGGCACGCGGCCCGCCAGGTTGCCAGCTTCCCCAATGCCACAAGGCCGGCATCCCGGCCGTCGGCCGTCAATGCTAAGGGGCGCTCAACCTGTCGCTCTCGAACCAAGTGGGCAGTCCTTGCGAATCGAGTAGGTGTGAGTGGGGGACCGGGTGTCGCCCCTGAGTCTGGTGTGGCAAAACCAGTGATGATCACTCGTGTTGCCTATAAGTGAAATCCCTAGGCTCAGAATCACACTAACCGGGCTTATAGGCAGGTCTGATCATGAAGCGTTTCGAAGGTGCTTTGCCCGCACTCAAGGGGAATCTCAACCGACGAAGTTTGTTCCGGGTAGGTGCTGTTGCTGCGGCCGGCTCTATCGCTACGGTTACTCTGGCAAGCCAGCCGGCTGCGGCGGCCTGCGCCTGCGGAGTCGTTCATGCGGCCGTCGAAACCATAGCACCGGGCCATACCGCGGCTTCGATGGCCATAAGTCGGGCATCCGTGGTTACCGCAGCGGCACCCCCGAGTATTGATGTGACCCTCGCGCACGCTCCGCGCGGCACACTTGTGAAAATCCCGACCTATGAAGGATCGGGTGTTGCAGTCCATCCGTCTGTCTACTTCAAGGCTGACGGTTGGAATGGGCACAGTTATTGGATGGTATTCACGCCATATCCAAACTCAAATAACCAGCTCGAGAACCCGTCTATTGTCTACTCGGATGATGGGAACACCTGGACGGTTCCTGCCGGATTGACGAACCCCGTCATTCCTGTAGTGAACGACCCAGCTGGCGGCTATAATTCTGACCCGAATCTATTTATTGACCCCTCAGGGCTTATGTATCTGTTCTGGCGCCTCAACACCTACGACGGCTGGGAGTACCACTATGTGGTGACAAGCAAGGACGGCGTTAATTGGGGCGCGAGGACGCTCGTCAGGAAGGACGCGCAGTCCGTTCGCCGCCTTCTCGCACCGTCGTACACGCAGCTCGCCGACGGGAGTTGGGTGGTGTACGCGGTGGACGCAGCCAAGGCCCCCCGCACCTTCGTCACGGCCACCGCGCCAGCCGTGGCCGGACCCTGGACTACACCGCAGATCTGCACCATCACCGGCAACTCTGCAATTCCCTGGCATGTCGACCTGCACCGTGTCGGCGCTGAATGGCAGGCGCTCGTCATGTCTGACGTGTCAGACGGCAGCGCTGGTGATCTTTGGGCGATGGTCTCGCAGGATGGCCTGAACTTCACGGCCGGCCCACCACTAATCGACAAGGGAACGCCCAGCGTCGACTGGGATGCGTCCTATTACAAGTCCGCGTTTGTTCCGGCCGTGCGAAACGGCGTGGCTGGCTGGGATACGTGGTTGGGTGGGGGAAGTTTCCCGGCGTCGGGGCAGATTATCGGGCGGACCTTCGTGTCGTTCAACGCGCCGATTGTTACGCAGTCTGCGCCGACGGGCTCGACCAAGACCGTCGAGGTTCTCGCCGCGAAGAGTGGGTTGCCACCCTGGATCGGGTGCGATTCGTTTGCCCGCGCAAATGCTGCGACTCTTGGCACTTCGGAGGGCGGCCAGGTCTGGGTTTCCTCTGCTGGAGCGTTCACGGTTGCGGGGAAGGGGGCGGTACCGTCGGCGAACGCAAATTCGCGTGCGCACGTGAATGTGGGAGTGGCGGATGTGAAGGCGACAGTGCAGATAACCGGGTCAAACACGGTGGAGCATTGGCTGGTGGCACGCTTTGTTGATGCGGCAAATTATTACCGTCTCGGGATCTCGTGGGATGGGCGGTTGTCCCTTGAGAAGGTGGCAGCTGGTGCTGTCACGACACTGGCTACCGTTCTTCCGTCTGCGCCAGCGACCGGTACGGAAATCTCATTGCAGTTCACTGGACCGACCATTCAGGCTTTTGTTGACGGGGTTCCGACTGTGACGGTCACTGATTCGACGCACACAGGAACGTCATTCGGCATTCAGGCAGCATCCACGTCAGCCAAATTCCGAAACTTCAGGGTCTGCACGAATTGACCCTCCCGGTTGGTAGACCCTGCAAGTGATTCAACTGGGAAAGGCTCATCCGTCCGATAAGTGAGTGGTTCTTTCGAACCTGGGGCGACAGGGGGTGCTCGTTCGCAACTCGGTCCTCTCGCAGCGCCCGGGTTTCAGCGAGTGGCGACCCGACGTGAAACATCAGGTTGCTTTCAGCCAAATATCGGCATACAGGCGTAAAGAATTCGTAAAGATCGGGTCGATTTGGGAAACAGGCAATGTACGTTCAGTGGGACTCACCATGCCGTTTCATGGCATGGGTGCGATTCGCCCAAGCCAAACGATAAAGGTCCCTACATGTTCATGAAGTTGCATTGGCTATTTGGGCGCGGGAACACCTGTCAGTTCTGCGAAGGGCTAGTTGCCGCCGAGATGAAGTCCGATTTCTGTTCAGCCGAGTGCAGGGATGACTGGGAACACATGCAGGTCTACTGACGCGGATTCATCTCTTGGCGTCACTCATGGGGCAACAGCGCGCCGATCTCACCAGATGCCCGGCCGTATGGAATGTTGACCGCGTCAGGGCGGCGTGCCGGGCCAGTGCCTCGTGCCCTCGGTCGTTAGCCGACCCAGCGTCCATGACGAGGGTTTCCGATACCCCGGCTATTCTGTCGGCGCGGAGCGCCGACGCGTCGAGCTTCGGCCTGGTGAGAGTGCAGTTGTCAGCGCGGCACGTGTCGCTCATTTGTTGTCAAGGAATGCAATAACTGCATATCTCGTATCGGGTGCATTGTTCCACGCCGTTGGCGAGATCAAGGCCGTAGGTGACCCACGCCCGCACTTTTGTCGGCGTTAGCCCACATCCGGACCTGAACCGCTCAGACCGTCGGAGTGAAGTCCCTTTCACGTGAAGGCAACCTTTGAGGTTGACGTCGGTGCGCTGCTTAAATCGATGCCGGAACCTCAATGAGTCCCGCGCGTGGTGAGCGACAAAAGCAACCACGTGCGGAACAACGGACCCGAATTCATCCAGCCGGCCGCCTGACCTCCACCTTAGGTGGCGCGGCCCGGGTGGTTCCGGGCTTCCGCTTGCGACGTTGGCCAACCGACTTGCGATCATTTCGCGCCGGTCCGCGCCGTCCCGAGACGAAGACAACAGCTACAAGTGCTGCGCCAACTATCACGGCTATGACCCAGATCCATTGTTGTCCGTCCACGTTCTCCACCAATCTCAGGCTGTCGGCTGTTGGGGCTCGGTCATGGGCGATCCGGCGTTTCCGCCTTGGTGTGGACGCTGTGGGAAACATTATGGCAGAGAGCGACTGTTGTTGCGAGTGGTCTGGTCTCTACTAGTTCTCAAGGCTTCAGCGCGAGAACTTTGCCAGATACAGGGATAACCAATGGTCCGGTATTGAACGACGCGTTAGGCGGTCCACCCCGACTAACGAAAGAGAAATTTTGTATGCCCACGGTGGCGATTTTAGGCCGCAGAGGAAACCAGCTTCTGGAAGCTTCGCTTTCGCTTGCTCCCATGCCTGTGTGGCCCCGGTAGATCCAGAGCCTGGGCGTGGAAGCATGTGTTCGTACCGGCGCCATAGTCGATGGATTACTACGACCCCCCGCCGTCCTGAGATAACGACGGCTGAACGTGCGGGAGCGCGGGTGCGCGGCCCGCCAAGTCGCGGGCTTCCCGGCCAAGACCGCAGGTGACTACATAAGGGATGGTGTCCGCAAAATCAAAAATTGGATCGGCCACACGATATTCTCGCCGGGTATCGGATTCGCCGAGTAGCGACATGGCGTAAAACATCAGGTTGCATTCAGCTAAGTGTCAGAATTGACGCGTAAAGATTTCGTAAAGACGGCGTCGATCTCGGGGACGGGCGAGCTACGTTTACTGTGATTCCGCATGGCGCGCTTCTCATGGTCTGGGGTAACTAATTGCCCACCGATGAGAGGCCCGATATGCTCACGAAGTTGTTGTGGCTATTCAAGCGCGAGAAAACTTGCCGCTACTGCGGGGAGCCCGTACCCCGCAGAGCGAAGTCAGAATTCTGTTCGACTGAGTGCAAGGATGATTGCGACTACCTGCAGATCTACTGACACCGATTTATCCCGTGGCGTAACTCATCAGCATTCTTGATTGAGTGCCACCTTGACGAATGCTGCGGTCTGGTATGCGTACATGTACGCCCATGATGGCGTGGATTTTTTGGTCGATAGCAACGGTAGATCCTTCTGATATGAAACCATGTTGAGTTCCCCTTGGAAACAGCGTTGCACGATGACCCGTGCTCGCGTGACGTGGTATTGGGCGGTGAGCACGTTGGCGCTCTTCCACCCGTTTTCTTGAGCGAGAGTGCGCAGCTCTCTCGCTTCGCCTTGGGTGGTTCCGGGGTCCGGTTTGAAGCAAATGATCCGATAAGGGCGCTGTTCGTCACAGAGAGTAAGGCGAGGGTAGCCGGCCACGCCTTGTGGAACCGATATTACGAGCGTGTGCGCATAGCCTTGGTCCATAAGCTTCTCAGCGTAGTCCACGCGGTCATCAGCGGGCCCGAGTACGAAGAGCACGTCAGCGTGTTTCGGGGCATCAGCTGGGGGCTCTACGTATAGAAACAGGCCCGCGGTTGCCCATAGGAGGACGGGGGAGACGCACAAGACGATGATGCTGATGATGTGCTTGCGTCGTTTCCGGCGTGGCGCTGTTCTTTTCTCCGGGATCATGGTGCTGGTCATGCCGTCCTCTGTCGCTTGGGGATGGAAAGGCACCTTTGCCCGCACAAATGGATTGTATCTGCCATGTCTGCTCCATCCCTCTGGCGCTATTGAAACAAGTAGCGCACACTCTAGCCGGGCTCAGCCCGGCACCGTACGGTTGCTTTCGTCTAGCCAACCACTACGGTCCCGCGACGCTCGCCCCATCCGACCCGGGAGGTGAGACACTGTCGCAGCAGTCCTTGTGAACCGTGCCTGACGTTGACTTGCCGAACGGTCTCCCCATACCAGCAGGGCCGCCCGGCGGTCCTGCTGGTATCGGTGAAGCAAAGTCGTGCCCCGACTGCCGAATGGATACCAAGCGATGAAGACCACAAACCCACTGCGCACGGCCAGCCCCGCGACGCGCCCCACGATCTCAGCACCCCTCCGGTTCCGCACGACCGCGGCGGGCAGCGTCATGCTGCTGGCCGTGGGCATGCTCTGCGGCATCGTTGCAGCGACACCCGCGCATGCCGCGGCCGCCACCATTGTGTCGCTGACGTTCGACGACAATAACGCGGACCAGCTCCCCGCTGAACAGACGATGAAATCCCTAGGACTCACCGGCACCTTTTACACCGCGTCTGGATGGGTCGACCAGCCGGGCTACCTCACCCAAGCCAACCTGGAACAGATAGCAGCCGACGGCAACGAGATCGGCGGCCACACAGTCAGTCACCCCGACCTGGTCAACCTCCCTGCCGACGAAGCGACAAGGCAGATCTGCAACGGCCGGGTAGCCCTGACGAACATGGGCTTCAAAATCACCAGCTTCGCCTATCCATTCGCATCCCAGGATCCCAACACCCAGGCCATCGTGCAGGACTGTGGATTCAACAGCGCCCGCGGGCTCGGTGACCTGCAGAGCAAGGACCCGGCCTCAGCCGGATTCCCCACAGGCGAAAGCATTCCCCCGGCAAATCCTTACGACACCGCGGCCCCCTCCGAAGTGGACAGCACCTGGACCCTGCAGGACCTGCAAAACACCATCACCAACGCTCAAGCCAACGGCGGCGGCTGGGTGCAGCTGACCTTCCACCACATCGCAACCGACACCGACCCCACCCTGACGATCAGCCCCGACCTGTTTAGCCAGTTTGCCCAGTGGTTGGCCGACCAGAAGGCCGGCGGCACCATCGATGTCCAGACCGTGGACCAGGTCATAGGCGGAGCAGTTCAACCCGTCCTGTCCGGACCCGACGTACCCGCACCGGTCCCCGGGGCCAACATGATCCAGAACCCAGGCTTGGAGAACCTTTCAAACGGCATCCCGCAGTGCTGGGCCGCGGGCGGCTACGGCACGAACACGCCCGCGTTCACCGTCATCAACCCGGGCCACAGCGGCACCAATGCCGAACAGCTCACCATCACTAACTACGTAGACGGTGATGCGAAACTCCTGCCGGCCCTGGACCTGGGGGGATGCTCCCCGACAGGGACCGTCGGCCACGCTTACCAGCTCAAGGCCTGGTATACCTCGACTGCCCCCACCCAGTTCGAGCTCTACTACCGCACCGGCACCGGATACTGGCAGTACTGGACCGCGAGCCCTCTGTTCACCGCTTCCACCGATTGGACCCAGTTGACTTGGACCACTCCTGCCCTGCCAGCCGGCGCCTCCGGCATCAGCTGGGGACTGAACATCCAAACCAACGGCACCATCACCACCGACGACTACGAAATGTACGACACTGGTTACAACACGCCATCTCCAACCCCATAATTTCCGCACATCTTAAATACGATGCATCAATTGGATTGGTAAAAGAGATTCTACTTTCTTGCTGCTGGTGATTTGGGTCGAGAGATAGGAAATTCATTCCAGACGAGTGCGCCGTCTACATTATTTCTCTTCGGTGGACGCGCATAAGCTTCTCTGGCCGCGAGAGCCCGCGCATTGCCGCTGCTCCCTCGCTCAGCTGGCTGACTGGTCCATCGCTGAGCGATCCGTACCCGTCATATTTATCCGGAGAATTGACGAATTCGGCAATGTGCTCTGCAAATGCGCGGAGACCGTTTTTCGTGAATTTATCCACCGTGTCCGGGAGGGCTTGACCACGCGCTTGACCGCGCTCTTGACCACTGGGACAGAATGGGTCCATGAGTCGAATCGCAATCATCGGCGGCCACGGCAAGGTGGCCTTGCAACTGTCCCGCATCCTGAGCAACGAAGGTCACTCGGTCACTTCCTTCATCCGCAATCCGGAACACGCGCCCGACGTCGAAGTGACGGGTGCCGCCCCGGTAGTACTCGACGTCGAGAATTCGACGACGGCGGAGATCGCCTCTGCACTTGACGGCCACGACGCGGTGGTGTGGTCCGCCGGGGCAGGCGGGGGCAATCCGCAACGTACGTATGCAGTGGACAGGGACGCCGCCATCCGCTCGATGGATGCAGCGGCGCAAACGGGCGTGGCCCGCTATGTGATGGTGTCCTACTTCGGCGCAGGACCCGGCCATGGGGTTCCCGAGGACAACAGCTTCTTCGCCTACGCGGATGCCAAGGCTGCGGCGGACGAGTACCTGCGTGCGACTGGCCTCGACTGGACGATCCTTGGCCCGGGCGCACTGACCAGCAATCCTGGGTCTGCGCTCATTGAGGTAAGCCCCGCCGATCCGAGCACCGGGACCGAAACTTCGCGGGCCAATGTTGCCCTGGTGGCTGCCGCCGTCCTGGAACTGCCCGAGACTGTCCGCCGCACCATCGAGTTCAGGGACGGCTCGGTGCCTGTGGTGGAGGCCCTCACCGCGTCCTAGCCACACGCTGCCGGGCCCGGAGCCGGGCCGGGACCGCACGTCGCCGGGATATGTTTGTAGGGCTGGTCCCGAGGCAATGCCCGGGACGCTGCCACTACGACGTCTGGGGAAATCGGGAACATGGACCAGTTGGCACTCATTGTTGGATTGCTGCTTGCAACGGTCGTTGCCGTTGGCTTGGGGGACCGCTTGCGGCTCCCGTACCCGGTGCTGATGCTGTTGCTGGCTGCGGCGATGACCTTCATTCCGGGCTTCCCGGACTTTGAGCTTGCGCCTGAACTGATCCTCCCGATCTTCCTCCCTCCGCTGCTCTTCGCGACCGCCCAGAAAAGTTCCTGGGCGGTCTTCCGGGTCCGTTGGCGGACGCTTCTGCTCATGGCGGTGGCACTCGTGGTCGTTTCGACGGCGGTTATTGCCGGAGCCTCGTGGCTCATGATTCCAGGGATCGGCATTCCTGCGGCGATCGCACTGGGCGCCATGGTGGCTCCGCCGGACCCCGTCGCGGTTGAATCCGTTGCCGGCCGCGTCCACATGCCGCGCAGGCTCATCACCGTGCTGCAGAGCGAAGGTCTGTTCAACGACGCCGCCGCGATCGTGATCTTCCAGGCTGCGGTGGCGGCGACGGTTTCAGGCACCAAGCTGGGGGTCGGCGTCGTGCTCCAATTCGTCATCGGTGCCGCCGTTGCCGTCATTGTCGGCATTGCGATGGGCTGGTTGACGAGGCTGATCACCAAGCTGGTCACCTCCATGGTGGCCCGAAGTGCCGTGACCCTGGTGATTCCCTTCGCTGCATACATCCTGGCTGAAGAGCTGCACGCCTCGGGGGTGATCGCCGTCGTCGTCACGGCCCTCGAGACACAGCGGCACGCGCGGTCGCAGGACGCAGCCGAGCGTGTCACCCGCACCGCCTTCTGGGATGTGGTGGAACTCCTTGCCACGGGCCTGGCATTCGGCCTTGTGGGTTTGGAGATCCGGCATGTGATCCGGGACGAGGGCGCAGCGATTTACGGCATGATTGGCCCGGCCGTGGCGGTCTGCGTGCTCGTGTTCGTTGTCCGTTTCGCCTGGCTCGGGCTTTTGGCAATCTCGGCCCGCAAGCGGAAGAACCTGCTGCAGCCCGCTTCCCCCAAGGAGGTCCTGATCCTGACCTGGTGCGGCATGCGGGGGCTGGCGACGCTCGCGCTCGCCTTGGCCCTTCCGCTGACTATTGCGGACGGCAGTGACTTCCCTGCCCGGCACGAGATCCTGGTCATCGCCTGCGCCGTACTGCTGGCCACCCTGGTGCTGCCGGGGCTGACCCTTCCGTGGCTCATGCGCGTGCTCAAGGCGTCCGAAGACGGTTCACACGAAAAGGATGCCGCGCGGCTCTTGGCCAAACGCGCCCAGACTGCTGCCATCTCTGCGCTCAAGGAACACGATCTGATGAAGGAGCTGCCGGCGGACAAGGTGGCCCTCGTCAAGGAAAAAATGACCCGCCTGCATGCCGAGCTGCTCGACGGGACATTGAAGAATGAGTCGGACGCTGAGAAGCGCCAACGCGGCAGGGAACTGGCGATCGCGGTCCAGACCATCGCCCTCGACGCCGCGCGCCAGGAAGTGGTCGCGGCGCGGAGTGAGCCCGGGATGGATCCCGAGGTTGCGGACCGGGTGCTGCGCCAGCTGGACCTCCGCACTATGGCGATGCCGGATTAGCCGCCGAAGGCCCTACGCGCGCCGCAACACCAGATCCAAAGAGTTCTTCTCCACGTGGTCCAGTGCGTGGCGCACCGCGCCGATGCCCACGATCGCGTCGCCCAAGGGGGACGCTGCCAGCCGTGGGGGAGTGGCGGTGTAGCTAGCCAGCTTCCGGGCGGCCGGCTCTAGGAGGACCGACGCCGAATCTGCCACCGCGCCGCCGATCACCACGAGCTCCGGGTTGAGCAAAATGGCTACTGTGGAGACTACGCGGGCCAGCCGGTCCGAGAGCCGGTCCAGGATGTCCAGCGCAACTTTGTCACCCTGGGCAGCTGCGGCGAAGACGTGTTGGGCGGTCACCTCGCGATCCGGCGGGGCTGCCGTCCGCAGCGTCGTTTTCGACTTTCCCGCCACGGCTTCCGCCGCCCACAGCCTGGCGAGTGCAGCGAGGCCGTCCGCCGATCCGACACCCTCCACCATGTCCAAATAGGCCATTTCACCCGCGCCCCCGGCAGTACCGTGAAGCAGCCTGCCGGATTCCACCAGGCCCGCACCGAAACGCTCACCGGCCAGGAGCACGGCCAGGTCCTGGACGCCGCTGCCGGCGCCGCGCCAACATTCGCCCAATGCGGCCAAGTTGGCATCGTTCTCCAGCATTACCGCCCATCCGTGCAGCTCGTGCAGGGCCTTCTTCAGGCCGACGTCGAACAGGCTCCAGAACGGCTGGCTGACGAGGATATTTCCGTCGCGGCCCACCGGGGCGGCTAGCCCGACCGTCACGGCAAGGACCTTGTCCGGTGCCACTCCGGCGGACTCGAGGGCGAGCAGCGCGGTTTCGCTGATGACCCGGATCCGTTCCTCCGCTTCGATCTCCCTGGCGCGGAATGGCCCACTGGCCCGTCCGACGGTCCTGCCGCGCAGATCGGCCACTACCACTGTGGTCTTGAGGACGCCGACGTCGATACCCAGGACGCAGCCAGCAGTTTCGTCGAGTTCGAAGCGCCGCGCGGGGCGACCCTTCTGGTAGGCGCCGAAATCGCGCTGGTTTTCCAGCTCGCGGATCCAGCCCCGGGCCATAAGGTCTTCGCACACGGAAAGGGCAGTGGCACGGGTCAGGCCGGTGGCGTCCATCAGTTCAGAAACGGTCACGGCGTTGGAAGAACGGATGACTCCGAGCACGGTGGCCGCGTTGAACCGCCGGAGCATCTGCGGAGTGGCAGTCGCGATTTCAGCCATGGCTGTTGACCTCCTGTAGGTATACGTCACATAATACTTGAGGTACTAAATTTAGATTCTAAATAAAAGTCCTATCCATCGAAGCGTCGACACAGAACAGGATTTCCTTTGTCCTCCACCGTCACCATGGCAACCCACTTCGACTCCGAGCGCTCCGAGCGCATGGCCGATCCGAACTGGTGGCGCCAAGCGGCTGTCTACCAGATCTACCCGCGCAGCTTCTCCGATGCGAACGGCGACGGCCTGGGCGACATCAAGGGCATTACCGCCAAGGTTCCGTACCTGAAGTCCCTTGGCATTGACGCCGTCTGGTTGAGCCCGTTCTACCCCTCGGCCCTTGCCGACGGCGGCTACGACGTCGACGACTACCGCAACGTGGACCCCAAGCTGGGCACCCTGGCCGACTTCGATGAGATGGCGGCCGCCCTGCACGCCGCGGGCATCAAGTTGATCGCGGACATCGTCCCGAACCACTCCTCGGACCGGCACGAATGGTTCAAGGAGGCGCTGGCGTCCCCGAAGGGCTCGGCAGCCCGTGAACGCTACATCTTCCGCGACGGCCTGGGCGAAAACGGCGAACTGCCCCCGGCCGACTGGGACTCGATCTTCGGCGGCCCGGCCTGGGAGCGCATCACCGAACCGGATGGCACCCCCGGACAGTGGTACATGCACATCTTCACCAAGGAGCAGCCGGACTTCAACTGGGACAACCCCGAGGTCCGCGAGGACTTCTTGAAGACCCTGCGCTTCTGGTCCGACCGTGGCGTGGACGGCTTCCGCATCGACGTCGCCCACGCCCTCACGAAGGACCTGCCGGAGGTTCTGCCCTCCAAGAACGAACTGCCCAAGGAAGGCGAAAACGCCTTGGGCGAGCACCCGTTCTGGGACCGCGACGAGGTACACGAAATCTACGCCGAGTGGCGCAAGGTCTTCAACGAGTACAACCCTCCCCGCACGGCCGTCGCGGAAGCGTGGGTCCATGCAGACCGCCGCGCCCGCTACGCCAGCCCCGAAGGACTGGGTCAGGCTTTCAACTTCGATCTCCTCCAGGCCGATTTTGACGCCGAACAGTTCCGCACGATCATCACGAAGAACCTCGGTGAGGCCGCGGCATCCGGTGCTTCCTCGACCTGGGTCTTCTCCAACCACGACGTCGTCCGGCACGCCACGCGCTACGGTTTGCCTGCGGGTGGCGGCCGTGACGGCTTGGGCCAGGACGGCAAGCAATGGCTGCTCGACGGCGGTTCGGCCGCCGACGTCGACGCCGAGCTTGGCTTGCGCCGGGCCCGCGCCGCGTCGCTGCTGATGTTCGCCCTGCCGGGTTCCGCGTACCTGTACCAGGGCGAGGAACTTGGGCTGCAGGAAGTCGGCGACATCGTGGCCGGCCAGCGCCAGGACCCGGCGTTCTTCCGCAACCCGGGAGTCGACGTCGGCCGCGACGGCTGCCGTGTCCCGCTGCCGTGGACCGGCAAAGGTTCGTCGTTCGGCTTCGGCGATGGACATGCCCACTTGCCGCAGCCTGAATGGTTTGCCGGCTACGCGGTGGACGCGCAGGAGAACGTTCCCGGCTCCACCCTTGAGCTGTACCGCAAGGCACTTGAACTGCGTTCGGAACTGCGGGCGGCCGAGGACCTTGAATGGATCCCCTCGGGCAATGAGTCCGTGCTGCACTTCGCGCGGCCCAACGGCTGGCAGTCGGTGACCAACTTCGGCACCGAACCCGTGGCACTTCCGGAAGGCACCGTCGTCGTGAGCAGCGCACCGCTCGACGGCGGCAAGCTCCCGGCAAACACCACGGCCTGGATCGTCTAACCTCTGGGCGCTAACCCTCACCCCTTACCCAACTGGCCCGCAGTTAATGTCGTTTTGAAGGCTGTAAACGACAACAACTGCGGGCTAGTTGGGTGTGAAAGAGTTGGAAAATGACTGCAAAGAGTGAAACAGCCGCGGGCCGGCTCATCTATGGCTGCATGGGTCTCGGAGGTCCTTGGGAGGGCAGCGAATACGGGGCTGCCGACGTTGATCAGGCCGCGGCCGCGATCGAAGCCGCCATGGGCATCGGGATCACCCTGTTCGACCACGCCGACATCTACCGCAGCGGCAAGTCCGAGGCAGTTTTCGGCGAGGTCCTGGCCAGGACGCCAGGGTTGCGGGAGAAGATCCAGCTCCAGACCAAGTGCGGAATCCGGCTCGGCCAACCCGGCGTCGACGGACATTACGACCTCAGCAAGGACGCGATCCTGGAACGGGTCAATGGAAGCCTGGAACGGTTGCGGACCGACTACGTCGACGTGCTTCTGCTTCACCGCCCCGACCCCTTGATGGAACCCGCAGAGGTGGCCTCCGCCGTCGGGCAGCTCATAGCGGAAGGCAAAGTGCGGCAATTGGGCGTGTCCAACATGTCCGGCGCGCAGATCGCCTTCCTGCAGGACCAGCTGGAGGTGCCGATCGTGGCCAACCAGCTGGAAATGAGCCTGAACCGGCGAGCCTGGCTTGAGAGCACGGTCCTGGTCAACCACGACGACGCCCTCGGCTACAGTTTCCCGCACGGCACCTTGGAATACTGCGTCGGCCAGGGGATTGAGTTGCAGGCCTACGGTTCCCTCGCCCAGGGCCGGTACACGGGCTCGACGCCGGATGCCCCGACTGCCGCGGACGCTGCGACTGCCGCTCTTGTCGCCGAGCTTGCGGAAGCAAAGGGTGTCACTCCCGAGGCCGTGTTGTTGGGGTGGCTCATGAAGCATCCGGCACGCATTTCCCCGGTGCTCGGCAGTTCCAACCCGGCGCGGATCGCTGCCTGCGCGGACGCTGCCGCCGTCGCCGCAGCCATGACGCGGACCGAGTGGTACGGCCTGTGGGTGGCCGCGCGGGGCAGCAAGCTCCCCTAAGCCCGTTAAGCCCAACTGACTCGCGTTAGATGTCGTTATGAGCCCTGAAAACGACAATAAATGCGAGTCAGTTGGGTTACGACAGCTACAGCGACACATGCGTGCTACTACAGCGGCGCGACGACAGAATACGTTGACGAGTCACCCTGGATCGACTGGCTCGGATTGCCGTCCACGCCCACCGGGATGTCGCCGGCAATCGTCACGCGGTTGAGCTTGCGCGGCTGGCCGTCGTAGTTGTCTGGGGCGTAGTGCTGGGTGATGCGGTTGTCGAAGAGCACCAACTGGTTCGGTTCCCAGTTCACGCGCACCACGTTCTCCGGTCTGGTGACGTAGGCCTGCAACAAGCGGATGATGTCCTTCGACTCCGTATTCGAAAGCCCGACGATCCGAAGGCGCTGCGCGAAGCCCCCAATGAACAATCCGCGCTCGCCGGTCAGGGGATGGACACGCACCACGGGGTGGGCGGTTTCGAATTTGATGCGGGTGAACTCCTTGCGGCGCTCATCGGCGTTCTCATGTTCCAGGTTTTTCGGCACCGAGTAGTCGTAGTCGTTGGAGTGGATCGCCCAGAGCGTGTCCGCGAATTTCCGGAGCTCGTCCGGCAGGTCCGCGTACGCTCCCGCCGAAGAGGCAATCAGGGTTTCGCCTCCATACGTCGGAAGGTCGATACTACGCAGGGTCGAAGCCTGCGGCGGGTTGACCACGAACGTGACGTCAGTGTGCCAGTTGTTCGCGGAACCGTTCTCGCTGTCCACTGGCAGTACATTCTCTTCGCCCTCCACGGAGGCCACGGTCGGATGTGCGGTGGTGAGCGGGCCGAAATGGCTGGCGAATTTCACCTGAGCCTCATCGCTGAGAATGTTGGCTTCCCGGAAAACGAGGGCCTTGTGTTCGTTGAGCGCGGCCCGGATTTGCGCCACGGTTTCCGGGGCGAGATCGCCGCTCAGGTCGAAGCCGCGGATTTCGGCGCCGATGCGGGATCCGAGCTTGGCAAATTCGAGTTTGGTTTCGGTAATGATGGACATTATTTGTTCCTTTTCTGTTGTGACTTGGTTGCGACTAAATGGGTGGATTGACGGTCAGGACCCGGACCCGACGGCGGTCCGCCAGCGGGAGAAATGCCGCTCCAGGGCCACAAGGAGGAAATTCACGGCCAAGCCCAAAAGGGACACCGTGAGGATTCCGGCGTACATGTCCGGGATGAGGAAACTGCTCTGGGCATTCACAATCAGGTAACCGAGCCCGGCCTTCGCCCCCACCATTTCCGCGGCGATCAACACCAGGATCGACGCCGTGCCGGCCATGCGGATTCCCGTGAAAATAGTGGGCACCGCGGAAGGCAGGATCACTTTGCGGAAAGGTGAAAGGCTTGAGAGGCCGAGCGATTTCGCCGCCCGGATGAGCAGCGGGTCCACCGTCTTCACCCCGGCGATCGTGTTCAAGAGGACCGGAAAGAACGCCGCGTAGGCCACGATGCTGATCTTGGACTCCTCGCCGATCCCCAGCAGCAGCGTGAACACAGGCAGCAGGGCAAGCGCGGCTGTGTTCCGGAACAGTTCCAGGAGCGGGTTCAGCACCGAATTGAGCCGTCCGTACCAGGCGATCAGCAAACCGAGGGTAACGCCAGCCACGAGGGCTGCGCCGAATCCCGAGAACGAACGGGTGAGGCTCGCGGCCAAATGCGCCTGGATGGTGCCGGATTCGAACAGCTTCCCCCATGCTGCCAGGACCACGTGCAAGGGCGGCGGGAATACCCGGGTCGAGGGGCTGGCCAGATATGTCGGCCCGAGTTCCCACAGCGCGAGGAATGCGATGATCCCTGCGGACTTCCACAGGCCGGAACCGGCGCGGGCGGCGGCGGTCCGCACAAAGTCGGGTATCGCCGTCGTGCGCCGACGCCCCGCCTCAGCAGGACCGGAGTGCCCGACGGCGGGAGGTTGCTTGGGTGCGGCGCTCGCCGCGGGCTGTTGCGCGAGTGTTGTGGTCATCAGGCTGCGCTCCTTTCGAGAGTTGTTCCCGGGACTTCATCCGGGGCCGTGCCGTCCGGCAGGATCTTGCGATGGCCGGCGTGCTGGGCCAAGCGGACTTCGTCGTGCAACAAGGTCCAGACCTTGTGCCGTTGTTCGACGAAGGCGGGGTGCGAGCGGATGTCGTCCTCGCCGTCGCGGTCCGGGATGTCCACGTCCACGATTTCCTTGAGCCGTCCAGGCCGTGCGCTGAGGACGGCGACGCGCTGCCCCAGGTACACGGCCTCGTCGATGCCGTGGGTGATGAACACGATCGTCTTGCCCGTGGCCCGCCAGATCCGCAGGAGTTCGTCTTGGAGTTGTTCACGCGTCTGGGCGTCCAGAGCGGCGAAGGGTTCGTCCATGAGGAGCACATCAGGCTCATAGGCGAGGCTCCGGGCAATGGCCACCCGCTGCTTCATGCCACCGGACAGCTCATGCGGGAAACGGTCCTCGAAGCCGGCCAGGCCAACCAGTTTGAGGTATTCGCTTGCCTTGGTGGCACGTTCGCGGCGATTGAGCTTGCGCCCGTCCGTGCCCTTGCCTTCAAGCCCGATCGACGTCCACCAATACCTCGCCGGAGGTGGGCGTGGACAGGCCAGCCAGGAGGTCCAGCAAGGTGGCCTTGCCGGAACCGCTGGGCCCCACCAAGGTGAGGAACTCGCCGTCGCGCACGTCGAGGCTCAAAGAGTCGAGGGCGGTGAGCGTAGTGGGCTCTTTCACGCCGATCTTGATGCCGTTGCCGGGCGGGGAGGTCTTGGAGCCCTTGCCGGGGCGGACGGCGAATTGCTTGGTGACATTGCGGAGGCTGATTTTGGCGGTCATCACTATCCCTTCGCGGTACTTGGGGTTGTGGTGCTTGTTGCGAGATCGTTGAATTTGTTGGTGTAGTACTTCGACGGTGCGAGATCGTTCTTGACAATCCCCGAGCTCTTCAGCCATGCAGACCAGCGGCTGAAATCCCCATCCCTGATCACACCGTTGTCGGGTACTCCGGGGCTCTTCCAGTACTGCAGGTTCGCGGTGCTCTCATTGCGTCCGCGGGCGTCGATGATCTTCTTGAAGCGCGCGATCACTTGGTCGCGCGGCGTCTCGGTCTCCCATTTGATGGCCTTGGCCACGCCCGTTGCAAAGGTCCGGGCCGTGTTGGGGTTCTTCTCGATGAAGTCGTTGCGGAGCACGTACTGTCCGCTGGCGAAGGTGCCGAAGAGTTCATAGTCGTTGAAGAGCGAGCGCAGTCCACCGGCGGCAACGGCATGGTCTTGCAAGACCCCGCCCAGGCTTCCGACGTCCACTTGGCCGCGGCGCACGGCTTCTTCAGTGTCGTTGGGCGCGACTACTACCAGTTGTACTTGCTTGATTTCGTCCTGGCTGAGCCCGTTCTTGCTGAGGTAGGCGTTGATGACGGCTTCGGAATGCGCGCCGAGGGTGTTGACTGCGATCTTCTTGCCGATGAGGTCCCTGGCGGTTTTGATGGGGCTGTCCGCCTTGACGTAGAAGCCGTTGAAGGTCTTGGCGTCTTCGCCGTAGTAGTTCACGACGGCGGTCACCGGAGCCCCTGCCTCAATCAGCTTCACGACGGCCCCGGCGAACGCTCCGCCGAAGTCGGTCTGGTTGGTGGCAGCCGATTGGATGTCCTGGGGGCCGCTGATGGTGTTGCCCACCCAATTGAGCTTGATGTCGCCCAGGTAACCGAGGTCAGCAGCCAGTTCCGGGAGCCCGACGTTGTTGGCCGAGCCTTGGTAGCGGAGTACTCTGATTTCCGGTTGACCGGCTGTCTGGCCGGCCGATTGGTCTCCCGCTTGAGCATTGCCGCCGCAGCCGGTCACCGTCAGCGCAAGTACGACGGCGGCCGCGACGCTTAGCAGGGTCTGGTGCAGTTTCATGGGAGCTACTTTCTGGGCGGTGGAATTCGTGGTCCGGGCGTGGTCTGGAGCAGACCGAACTGCCGGTGGGAACGATGTAAGCGCATGTCCACTGCTCAGTGGAAGCCCGCCAGTAACGCCCGGAAACGCCGGGAAACCGGGCGAAATCCGGCGACATGCCCGCGCAACTCCGGGCAATGCAAGGACACAATTCGCTTCGCGTCGCGGGGTTGAGCCGCGTTGAGCTGCGGGCTCCCCACAGCGCGCCAAACCCAACTGACTCGCAGTTGTTGTCGTTTTGACGGCGCATAACGACAACAACTGCGAGCCAGTTGGGGTGGGGGCGGCCTGTCACAATCGTTTTGTTCGTATTGATGCTCACACCGGTGCCAGATTCTTAGCGTTCCTGGCGGCTGGCCGGATACGGTAGATACATGACCTCAAGCACCGCCGCCGAGTCCATTCGGTCAACCCGCAGAATTCCCGCAGACATTGCACGCTCCTGGCTCCTCGTGAACGCCATGAAGACGGAGCTTTTCGACCAGTCGGCCTCATCGCGCGCGGACGCCATCATCCTTGACATCGAAGACGCCGTGGACCCGTCCCAAAAGGACATCGCCCGCGACAACGTCATCAACTGGCTGACCGCCGGCGGCCAGGCCTGGGTCCGCATCAACGACGCCACGAGCCCGTTCTGGGCCGATGACCTCGCCGGACTCCGCGGCACGCCCGGCCTGTTGGGCGTCATGCTGGCCAAGACCGAGTCAGCGGACCAGGTCACCGAGTCCTTCCACCGCATGGACGGCAAGACGCCTGTGGTCGCCCTCGTGGAATCGGCCCTCGGCATCGAGGAAGCCAACCACATCGCCCGCGCCCAGGGCGCCTTCCGCCTGGCCTTCGGTTCGGGCGACTTCCGCCGGGACACCGGCATGGCCGCCACGCCTGAAGCAATGGCCTACCCGCGTGCCAAGCTCGTCGTCGCGAGCCGCGTTGGCAACCTGCCGGGACCGATCGACGGCCCCACCGTCGGCACCAACCACCCGATCCTGCGCGAGCAGACCGGCATCACGGTGACCATGGGCATGACCGGCAAGCTCTGCCTGGCCATCGACCAGACCACGGTCATCAACGAGGTCATCAGCCCGACGCCGTCCGACGTCGCCTGGGCCACCGACTTCATGAACGACTTCGAAGCCAACGGCAGGGTCATCCGCGACGGTTCCGACCTGCCGCGCCTGGGCCGCGCCGAAAAGATCATGAAGCTCGCGGTGGCCTTCGGAGTCCAGCCCTCGCTCTAAGGGCACCCACCGACGCTCGCTCACTTATGTCCGGCTTTTTCACGACGCTCGCTCACTTATGGCGGCAATTCCTGAAACCCTCCTGCAGATGACCTGCGCGAGCGTTCGCCCACAACGGTTGATATGTGAGCGAGGGTTCGCCCACAACCGTTGATATGTGAGCGAGGGTTCGCCCACAACCGTTGATATGTGAGCGAGCGTTCGTCGGGTTTCCAGGTCCCCAGGACCCGCTGCTCTGGCAAGTGCCCTAAACTTGGGGGGTGCTGAACGAATTCTGGGCCACGGCCTCTACCGCCTACAAGACGCTGGTTTTCAGCGCGATGGGGCTTATCGCCGTCGGGATCATCCTTACGATCATCGGCAACACCTCCCATAACCAAAGCCTTGCACTGACGTCCTTGTTCGTGATCGGGCTCGGCCTGGTCCTGCATGTCGTGGGCATGGTGGTCCGCGGCCAGCAGGTCCGCAAAGGCTTGAAGAAGTAGCCTGGCGGAGCATGGCGATGGCCAAGCATGCGGTGGTGATCGCCGGAGGAGGCCCTACAGGGCTGATGCTAGCCGGCGAGATGGCGTTGGCCGGCGTCGATGTCGCCATTGTCGAGCGGCGTCCAAACCAGGATCTCGCCGGTTCACGTGCGGGCGGTTTGCACTCACGTACCATTGAGGTCCTCGATCAGCGCGGAATCGCTGATCGGTTCCTGTCCGAGGGGCAGGTGGCCCAGGTCGCGGGGTTCGGCGGCGTCCGTTTTGACATCAGCGACTTTCCCACCCGGCACAACTACGGGCTTGGGCTGTGGCAGAACCACATCGAGCGCATCCTGGCCGGCTGGGTTGCCGAGCTCGCGGTGCCGATCTACTACGGACGAGAGGTAACCGGTTTCGCGCAGGACGAGACCGGCGTCGACGTCGAGCTGTCCGACGGCGGGCCGTTGCGGGCTGAATACCTGGTCGGGTGCGACGGCGGACGCAGCCTGGTCCGTAAAGCAGCCGGAATCGAGTTCCCCGGGTGGGATCCGACCACCAGCGCCCTGATCGCCCAGGTCGAGATGACCGAGAAGCCGCCATTGGGCGTCCACCCCAATGCTTTCGGCATCCACTCCTTCGGCAAGCTGGATTACAAGATTCTCGACGGCAAGGTGGTCTACGCGGATGGCGGGCCGGTGGGGGTCATGGTGACCGAAGAGCACGTAGGCCCCGCGAGCGAACCCACCCTGCATGACCTGAGCGAGGCGCTCATCGCCGTATGCGGGACGGATTACGGGATCCACAGTCCCATCTGGATCTCCAGGTTCACCGATATGACCCGGCAAGCCGCGAGCTACCGCGACAAACGGGTCCTGCTCGCCGGCGACGCCGCACACGTGCATGCCCCCGACGGCGGACAGGGCCTCAACATGGGTGTGCAGGATGCCGTGAACCTTGGATGGAAGCTGGCCCAGGTGGTCAAGCGGACATCGCCGGAGAGCCTCCTCGATAGCTACCACGCGGAGCGCCACCCGGTGGCCGCCCGCGTGCTGCGAAATACGATGGCGAGTGTCGCGCTTCGCCGCCCGGACGAACGCACAAAAGCCGTGGGCGAGGTCATAGCCGAGCTCCTAGGCATGGAGGAACCCCGCAAGCGCTTCGCGGCGATGCAGTCCGGCCTCGATGTACATTACGACGTCGGCGAGGGGCACCCGCTGCTTGGACGCCGCATACCCGATCTCGACCTGGTCACGGCTAACGGCCCGTTGCGCGTCTTCAGCTTGCTGCACGATGCCCGGCCGGTCCTCCTCAACCTTGGATCGCCCGGCGGCATCGACATCACGCCGTGGGCGGACCGCGTCCAGTTGGTCGACGCCGCCTACCTTGGTGCCTGGGAGCTTCCGGCACTCGGGGCCGTCACTCCTCCGGCCGCCGTGTTGATTCGGCCCGACGGATACGTGGTCTGGGTGGGAGACCGAACCCAGGAGGGCCTTGCCGACGCGCTGACCGCATGGTTCGGACCGCGTGCCGCGGAGTAGTGGTACGGCGTCGATGCTCATCCGGAGACACGTCCCGGGCCGATAGGGTTGGACCATGACTATTAACCCGGACTTGCAGGGCCGCAGCTACCCTGCCGCAGAGGTGTACGACGTCGGCCGCGAGAAGATCCGGGAGTTCGCCCGGGCCGTGAAGGCCACCCATCCCGCCCACTTCGACGTCGAAGCCGCCAAAGCCCTTGGCCACAGCGACCTCGTCGCCCCGCCGACCTTCGCCATCATCGTCGCGCAGCGGGCCGATGCCCAGCTGATCGAGGACCCCGATTCCGGGATTGACTTCAGCCGCGTGGTTCACGCCGAGCAGCGCTTCACGCACCACCGCCCGATCGTTGCCGGGGATCAGTTGCGGGCCGAACTGCACGTCGACGGCGTCCGCGCCATGGGCGGCGGGGCAATGATCACCACTCGTTCGGAAATCTTCGCTGTCCGCGAGGACAACCAGCGCGAAAGGGTCGCCACCACCACCTCGTCCATCCTGGTCCGCGGAGAGGGACAGTAACCATGAGCTTGAAACTTGAAGAACTCACCGTCGGGCAGGAAATCGGCACCCGCAGCATCGAGGTCACGCGCCAGGACCTGGTCAAGTACGCCGGCGCGTCCGGCGACTTCAACCCGATCCACTGGAACGAATCCTTCGCCACCGGCGTCGAACTTCCCGGAGTCATCGCCCATGGCATGTTCACCATGGGCTCCGCCGTCCAATTGGTGAGCGACTGGGCCGGCGACCCCGCCGCCGTCATCGACTACCAGACGCGCTTCACCAAACCGGTGCTGGTCACCGACACGACCGGTACCAGCGAGCCCGGCGCCGTGATTGAGGTTGCCGGAGTGGTGGGAGCGCTCGACGCCGAAGCCCGCACCGCGCGCATCGACCTGACTGTCACCTTTGCCGGCCAGAAGGTCCTCATGAAGTCCCAGGCCGTTGTGAAGCTCGCTTGAGCCGGTTGCAACAATCAGCACCTCGCGCCACCGCGGCGGAATTGTCGCGGTGGCGTAATGCTGTGGTGGCCGCGTACGGCGCCAGCGGCCTGGCCTTCTCTTCGTGGGTCTCCCGCTTGCCCGCGATCCGCGATGGCCTGAACCTGACGCCCGGCACGGTAGGGCTCCTGCTGATGTGCATGACCGTGGCATCGTTCCTCTCCGTGTCGGCGTCCGGGGTGATCGTGATCCGGCTCGGATCACGACTGACCACGCGGATCGGCGGCGCCATGGTGGGCCTCGGCCTCGCGGTTGCCGGTTTTGGCACGTCCGTGCTGGCCAGCCCGGTGGTCGTGGCGCTTGGACTCATGGTCATCGGCCTCGGCACGGCCAGCTGGAACACGGCATCGAATGTCGAGGGAGCGTCACTGGAACGCGCCCTCGAACGGCACATCATGCCGCGTCTCCACGGATCCTTCAGCCTCGGCACCGTTGCGGGCGCAGGGCTCGGCGCTTGGGCCGCTGCCGCGGGACTGCCGGTCTTCTGGCATCTGGCCGCGGCCGGCCTGGTGGTCGCGGCCTCGGTGGTGACAACCACTGCCTGGTTCCGTGCGGATATCACCCGCCATTCCATAGCGCGAGGGGCTGCCAAGGCTTTCAAGCCCGAAAGGCCGGACACCTTCGAAGATCCTTCAACCGGCCCCTTGCCGGTCATCCAGCCGGGCGAGCCCGCTCAGCAGGGACCGGCCGAACCCTTGGACAGCAAGCGCATGGTGGCGCGGGCGTGGCGCGAACGCCGGACCCTCCTGCTTGGATTGCTCGTCCTGGGGCTCGCCCTGGCTGAGGGCGCGGCGGGGGACTGGGTGGCCTTGGCGTTGGCCGATGGCCACGGTCAATCCGATGCTGCCGGAGCCATCGGCTACGGAATCTTCGTGACCTTCATGACTGTGGGCCGTTTTGCCGGGACGGTGGTCCTGGACCGTTTCGGCCGGGTGCCCGTCATGCGTTGGTGCTCGGCCACGGCTGTGGTGGGGCTGGCGCTCTTTGTCTTCGCCCCCGTGCCGTGGCTCGCCTTCGCGGCCCTGGCCATCTGGGGTCTTGGCGCCTCTTTGGGGTTCCCGGTGGGCATGTCCGCCGCCGCGGACGATCCAGCCCATGCGGCGGCCCGGGTTTCAGTCGTCTCCACGATCGGCTATGGGGCTTTCCTTTGCGGTCCGCCGCTTTTGGGACTGCTGGCGGAGCACTTCGGCATCCTGCATTCCTTGCTCGCCGTCCTGGTCCTGCTCGTCGCGAGCTTCTTCTTGGCGCCGGTCTCGCGGAAGCGTGCCCCTGAGCCGGCGCACCCCTGAGTCGGCTAGGGCCTGCAATCCCCTGAGTCGGCTAGGGGCTGCAATCCCCGCTAGGCTTGTTTGGTGACCCAGACGATGCTTTCCGAACTGACCACGGCCGCTGTCGGTGGCCCCGCCGGCACCTTCGTGGAGGCCCGCAACGAAGCGGAAATCATCGACGCCGTCCGCTCGGCGGATGCTGCGGGCGACAAACTGCTCATCATCGGCGGGGGATCCAACTTGCTGATCTCCGACGCCGGATACGCGGGCACCGTGCTCAAGATCGCTTCGCAAGGCTTCACCGTCAATTCGGAGGATAGCTGCGGAGGCGTTTCCGTGGTGGTCCAGGCCGGGCACAACTGGGATGCCTTCGTGGAGCACTCGGTGCTGCACGCGTGGTCCGGGCTGGAAGCCCTCTCCGGCATCCCAGGAGCCACAGGCGCCACTCCAGTGCAGAATGTGGGCGCCTACGGTGCCGATGTCTCCCAGACCATCGCCGCGGTCCGTACCTGGGACCGCGAACGCAACGCCGTGCAAACCTTCACCAACTCCGAGCTCAAGTTCGGCTACCGGGACTCCATCCTCAAACAGACCACCACCGAGGGCTCACCGCGATACGTGGTGCTGACAGTTGAATTCCAACTGCCGCTCGGACGGATGAGCGCGCCCATCCGGTACGCAGAGCTGGCCCGGTCACTCGGGGTCGAGGCCGGGAAACGCGCGTATTCCAACGACGTCCGGCGCGAAGTCCTGCGGCTGCGTGCCTCCAAGGGCATGGTCCTCGACGCTTCGGACAGGGACACCTATTCCACGGGCTCCTTCTTCACCAACCCGATTGTCCCGGCAGCAGCGGCCGCGTCACTGCCCGAGGGAGCGCCGCAGTACCCGGCCGGAAACGATGGCCTCGTCAAGCTGTCGGCAGCCTGGCTGATCGACCAGGCCGGCTTCGGAAAGGGCTTCGGACTCGAACCCGCAAGCATCTCCGGCGGCCGCGCCTCGCTGTCCACCAAACACACCCTGGCCATCACCAACCGGGGAGGAGCCAGCGCGGAGGACATGGTGGCGATCGCGCGCGAGGTGCGCCGCGGCGTCGTCGAGCGTTTTGGCATTGAACTGCATCCGGAGCCGCTATTGATCGGGTTGGCCCTGTAGAAAACCGCTTAGGAACCCGCGAGGAAAGCCCTTCAGCGCTTTCCGCTCGGGAGGACCTTGTTCAGGAGCAGGAACGTCAGCCCGCAACTGGCTGCCCCCAAGAGGAAGATCTGGCTGAACGCTATGCTCTGCGGCGACGGACCGCCGGGGGAAATCCAGCCGGCTGCCGCAAAGCCAGCGACGCCCAGGAGCATAACGATGGCGGCAAGCAGGAAACTGCGCACTTGATCGCTCGCGCCTTTCTGGAACCCTGGTTCGGAATCGTCAACGTGCCGCTCGGACGAGGGCTGGCACGCGGCGGCAAGGCCCAGGAGGAGGGCCGCGGCGCCCGTGGCGGCAAGTCCCACCTCTTGGACAGCCTGCATCGACGGGGACAACCGGACCCCCGCACCAACAGCTATTGCCAAGCCGCAGACAAGCCCGACGGCGGCGGCGCACCAACCAGCGGCCGCTAACCGCCGGCTGAGCGGCCGCAGCAGCGGACCTAACTCACCGAACAGCATTCCCCTAGCGTAGGAGGGCCCGCTGGAAGGCCCCTGTGAGCGGCATGGGAGTTCCTTCAGCGGGCTAATGAGGACCGAAGCTGTCCTCCGTGCGTCCTATGATGGGGCCATGGCAGCTTCGACGAAGATCAGCGTCACTCCCAAAGTCATGGGCAGGCTGCGCCTTGCGAGCCAAGGATTGCTTGGCGGATTCAGTAGCCCGGAGGAATGCGTCTCCAGGATGGGCGCCATGCAGGCCCAGGACCTTGCCTCGGCTTTCTGGGCGGTGGGACAGCGGGTCCCCGGTTCCGGCCTCTCGAAGGTGCTGGAAGCGCTGGAGAACGGCACAGTGGTCCGGTCCTGGCCCATGCGGGGCACACTTCACTTGGTTCCGCCGCAGGACTTGCGCTGGATCCTGGCCATCACCACGGATCGGTCCATGCGTTCGGTTGCCGCACGGCATCGGGAGCTTGGGATCGACGACGCAGACATCGCCACGTGCCGGGACCTTGCCCTTGAACGGGTCGCCGGCAGCCCAGGCGCCACGCGCGAGGAACTTTTCAAGATCTTCGAATCCGCAGGCCAAGTGACCACTGCCCAGCGCGGCATCCATTTGCTCTGGATTCTGTGCCAGAACGCGTGGCTGGTCCAAGGCCCTCCGGCCGGCACGGCAGGCAAAGCGCTTGGACAGCAACTATTCGTGGCCTTCGATGAGTGGATTCAGGAATCCAAGGGCTTGGGCCGTGAAGAGGGAATTGCCGAATTCCTGCTCAGGTATATACGCAGCCACGGACCGGCCACGCTCTTGGACTTCGCGTGGTGGACCCAGATTCCCAAAGCCGAGGTCCGGGCAGCCCTCGAGGCTATTCGCAGCCAAATCGTTGAGCTCGTCTTCCGCGGAACGTCCTATTGGCTGTCGCCTGAGACGGCAACACTGCTCGACGACGGCGTCCCCGGCTCCCGGACGGTCCTCGCCTTGCCGGGATTCGATGAATTCCTGCTGGGGTATACGGACCGCAGCCTTGTCCTGCCCCCGGAGCATTTCCAGAAGGTCGTTCCGGGCGGCAACGGGGTCTTCAAGCGGATGATCGTGTCCGGCGGCGAAGTGGTGGGCACCTGGTCCCGCAGCGGCACCGGCCGGACCGCCGTCGTCGTGCCCGAACCGTTCGCCGCTGAAGGCCTGGCTCCGGCGGCCAAACGCTCCTTCGAACTCCAGGCCGCGAAGTACCTGCGGTTCATGGAGAGTTGACCGCGCCCAACTGGCTCGCAGTTGTTGTCGTTATGAGCGCTCAAAACGACAACAACTGCGAGTCAGTTGATGCCAGCAGGACGCCTAGAGCGTGCCGGTAGCGATCTTCAGCATGCGGCGCAGCGGCTCGGCAGCGCCCCACAGGAGCTGGTCGCCCACGGTGAAGGCGCTGATGTATTCAGGGCCCATCTCGAGCTTGCGGATACGGCCCACAGGGATCTCCAAGGTACCGGAGGCAGCCACCGGGGTGAGGTCAGCCATGGATGCTTCCTTCGTGTTGGGCACAACCTTGGCCCACTCGTTGTCAGCGTCCAGGAGCTTCTCGATTTCGGCGACGGACAAGTCCTCGCGCAGCTTGAGCGTCAGTGCCTGGGAGTGGGAGCGCATGGCGCCGATACGGACGCAGAGGCCGTCCATGACCACGTGGTCCTTGCCCGGCTTTCCGTTGCCCGTGCCGAGGATCTTGTTGGTTTCCACCCCGGCCTTCCACTCTTCCTTGGACTGGCCGTTGCCGAGGTCGGCGTCGATCCACGGGATCAGGGAGCCGGCCAGCGGCACGCCGAACTGGGTGGCATCGACGCCGGTGCGTTGGGTCGCAAGGACCTTGCGGTCGATTTCCAGGATCGCGGAGGCGGGATCATCCAGTTCGCTGCTGACTTCGTTGTTGAGGGTGCCGAACTGATTGAGCAGTTCGCGCATGTGGCGGGCACCGCCGCCCGAGGCCGCCTGGTAGGTCATGGAGGTACCCCACTCGACCAGGTTGTTCTTGAACAGACCGCCGAGCCCCATGAGCATGCAGGAAACCGTACAGTTGCCGCCGATGTAGTCCTTCACGCCGCCGGACAGGCCTGCGTCGATGACGTCGCGGTTAATGGGGTCCAGCACGATGATGGAGTCGTCGTTCATGCGCAGCGTGGACGCGGCGTCGATCCACAGACCGTCCCAGCCACGGCCGCGCAGCTCGCCGTGGACCTGCTTCGTGTAGTCGCCGCCCTGGGCGGTGACAATAATCGGCAGCTTGGCAAGAGTCTCAATATCGAACGCGTTCTCGAGCTTGCCTGCGCCGTCGGCAAATGACGGCGCGGCACCTCCAGCGTTCGAGGTGGAGAAAAATACCGGGTTGATGTTGGCGAAGTCGCCTTCTTCCTGCATGCGCTGCATCAGGACGGAGCCGACCATGCCACGCCAACCGACCAGTCCAACGGACGGATTAGCTGCTGTAGTCATTGAACCAGTCTAGACTTTCGCGGCTCCCGGCCGCTGTCGGTTACGTCACGAGGACATCCACGACAAACCCAACTAACTCGCAGTTGTTGTCGTTTTGGGCGCTCAAAACGACAACTAATGCGAGTTACTTGGGTGAGGGGCAGGGCACACAGCCTTACTTGCCGGAGTCGGGCTCTTCCAGCAGGGCCGCCTTGCGGGCGCGCAGGGCGTAGAAGGCGCCAAAAGCGAAGACCTGGGTCACAACTACAAGCACGATGATTCCCAGGATCTTGTTGCCGCCCAGGATCATGGTGAGTCCAACGATCGCGGACAAGAGCGCGAAGAGCGGCAACAACATGTAGCCGAGCACGAACAGGGTCTCAGGTTTCTTCAGCATTCTCAGTCTTCCGTCCGGCGCCACGTGGCGATCCGGTAGTTGGTACCGTTCTCGGACGTCAGCCAGCCTTCAGCCGGCTCCGTCGCCTCAAGATTCCAGGCCTCGCCGAACTCCGGCGCGTAAGTGTCGCCGTCGGTGTCGGTATCGATGACCGTGACGACGGCGACATTCGCGATATCCATGGACTGCCGGTAAATTTCGCCGCCGCCAATGATCCAGACATTCTGGCCGCCCGGTGCGAACTGGGACTCGAGCAGGGCTGCGTCAAGGGATGAAACCACGACGGCGCCACGTGCTTCGGGCGAGTCCGCCCAGCCGTGTTGCCGGGTCACCACGATATTGGTGCGGCCGGGCAAGGGCCGGTACTTTGCGGGAAAAGACTCCCAGGTTTTCCGGCCCATGATGACCGGATGTCCTTTTGTCAGCCGGCTGAAATGCTGCAGATCTTCGGGAACGTGCCAAGGCATGGTCCCGCCCTTGCCGATGACTCCGCTGCCGGTCTGTGCCCAGACCAGGCCGATTCCGTTGAGCGTGTCCGCGGCCTCCCCGGAGGAAGGCGACTCCGCGGCAGGAGTTTCGTGGGTGTTCATACCGCCACGGGCGCTTTGATCGAGGGGTGGTGGCGGTAGCCGACTACTTCGAAGTCCTCGAAGGTGTAGTCGAAGATCGAGTCCGGCTTGCGGGCGAAGCGCAGTTGCGGGTACTCGTAAGGCTCCCGGGAGAGCTGCTCGGTGACTTGCTCCACGTGGTTGTCGTAAACGTGGACGTCCCCGCCGGTCCAGACGAAATCGCCGGGTTCAAGGCCCAGTTGCTGGGCCACCATGCAAGTCAGCAGAGCATAGGAAGCGATGTTGAAAGGAACACCTAGGAACATGTCTGCCGAACGCTGGTACAACTGGCAGGACAGCTTGCCGTCGGCTACGTAGAACTGGAAGAACGCGTGGCACGGCGGCAGGGCCATGTCCTTGATCTCGGACACGTTCCATGCCGAAACGATATGCCGGCGCGAATCCGGGTTGGCGGCCAGGCCCTTCATGAGCTCGGCGATCTGGTCAATGTGCCCGCCGTCGGGGGTCGGCCAGCTGCGCCACTGCACGCCGTACACCGGGCCGAGTTCGCCGTCGGCGTCCGCCCATTCGTCCCAGATGGTGACACCCTGCTCCTGGAGCCACTTCACGTTCGACTCGCCGCGGAGGAACCACAAGAGCTCCAGCGCGAGTGATTTGAAGTGGACCCGCTTAGTGGTTATGAGAGGGAAACCCTGGCTCAAATCGAAGCGCAGCTGGCGGCCAAAAACGCTCCGCGTGCCTGTGCCCGTGCGGTCCGACTTATGCGTGCCGTTGGCCATGACGTCGCGCAGGAGGTCTTCGTATGGGGTTGGGATGCTCACGCACCCAGCTTACTGGAGTCAGTCGTCGAAGGGCTTGATCTGTTCCACGGCCACAACGCGCTGGCCGTTTGCCCGGGCCACGTGGCACACGATCATCTCGCCAGGCGCCAGGTACGGATCCTGGGCAGGCAGCATCTCGTGAAGCTCGGGACCCATACGCTCGCCGAGCGCCTTCAAGACGGTGGGGAGTGCCGGCCTGTGGGTGCACAGCGCAACCCCGCGTTGCTTGTCGAACAAGCCCTCGACGACGGCGGATGCCTTCTTCGGGCTCCGCTGGTGGTTGTGCTCGGTCAGGGCCTCCACAAGTTTCACCTTGGCTCCGGCTGACTTGGCATACGGCGCGATGGTGGATACGCACCTGGCCCACGGACTGCTCACGATCCGCTGCGGCTTCCACACGCCCAGAAGCCGTTCGACGGCCAGCGCCTGCCGCAGTCCCGTCACGGCCAGCGGCCGGCTGCCTTCGGCCTTGGACCAGGAGGATCGCGGCTTGGCCTTGGCATGGCGCACCAGAATCAGGGGCCAGGTCTCCAGCTCACCGTTCAGGTGTGCCTTCGCGAGCGCCTGGAGGGGTCCCACGTCCGTCGGGTTGCTGAGGAAACGCGCCGCTTTGTCCGGCGCGGCCCACATGTAGGCATCCACTTCCTCGCCGTCCGGCTTGATGATGGACCCGTTGACCTGCGTCGCCCAGTAGTGCACCACCTTCAACCCGGCCGCCACATGGTAATGGGTCGGCGGAAGGGGGATCCCGAGGGCAGCGTCGAGGCCGATTTCTTCCCTGATCTCGCGGACGGCGCACTCCGGGATGGTTTCCCCGGAGTCGAGCTTGCCCTTGGGCCAGGACCAGTCGTCGTATTTTGGCCGATGAATCAGTAGGACCTCAAGGGCGCCCTTGGTAATGCGCCAAGGAATAGCGCCGGCCGCCGTGACGGCGATCGGCTCCCCGGGATGGTCCGTCTGGTCTGCAACAGGTGTATCGCTCTTCAACTTTTCGCTGCCTACCGCCGGGCAACTGCACGTTGGCGGGACCGGGAGGCAAGCAGCCAGGACTGGATGTCCAACAGCGGCGTGCCGTCCTCGGTCTGGTGGAACCTGGTCCAGTGGCCTTGGTTGTCGAGGTGCCAGCTCGCCGTGCCTGGGTCCATGTAACGGCGCAGCAGGTCCATGACCTCGGCCGTGTCTTCGCGGTTGGAGAGCTGCACCAAGGCCTCAACCCGGCGGTCGAGGTTGCGGTGCATCATGTCCGCGGAGCCGATGTAGACCACGGGATCGTTGGCATTGGCGAAGGCAAACACGCGGGAGTGTTCCAGGAAGCGGCCAAGGACGGAGCGGACCGTGATGTTCTCGCTCAGTCCAGGCACTCCCGGACGCAGCGAGCAGATGCCACGGACAATGACGTCAACCTTTACCCCGGCCTGTGACGCCCGGTAAAGGGCATCGATGGTGGCCTCGTCAACCATGGAATTGACCTTGATCTGGACTTTGGCGGTAATTCCCGCGCGGGCGTTGCGGATCTCGGTCTCGATCCTGTCGATCAGACCGGACCGCACCGAGCGCGGCGCCACGAGGAGCCGCTTGAAGGTCGACTTGGGGGCATATCCGGAGAGCTGGTTGAAGAGCTTGGACAGGTCCTCGCCCACCTGCTCATTGGAGGTCAACAGGCCAAGGTCCTCGTAGTAGCGGGCCGTCCGCGGGTGGTAGTTGCCCGTGCCGATATGGCAGTACCGGCGGAGGCCATCCACTTCCTGACGGACAACCAGGGACAACTTGCAGTGCGTCTTGAGTCCCACGATGCCGTACACCACGTGCACACCGGCCTGCTCCAGCTTGCGGGCCCAGGAGATGTTGGCCTGCTCATCAAAGCGGGCTTTGATCTCCACGAGGGCCAGGACCTGCTTGCCAGCCTCGGCGGCGTCGATCAGTGCGTCCACGATCGGGGAATCGCCGGACGTGCGGTACAGGGTCTGCTTGATGGCCTGGACCTTGGGGTCGGCGGCGGCCTGCTCCAGGAAGGCCTGGACCGACGTCGAGAACGAGTCGTACGGGTGGTGCAGCAGGATGTCGCGGCGACGCATCGCCGCGAAGACGTTGGCGGCTTTGGAGGTCTCGGATTCGTTCAGGTACCGCGAGGTGTGGGGCACGTGCTTGGGGTAGTGGAGGTCGGCGCGGTCAATTCCGCCGATGACCGACAGGCCCCGGAGGTCCAAGGGAGCCGGAACGGAGTACACCTCGGATTCCTCGACGCCGAGTTCCCGCACCAGGAGCGCACGGATGTTCGGGTTGATGTCGGTGGTGACCTCAAGCCGGACGGGAGGGCCGAAGCGGCGGCGCAGCAGTTCTTTTTCAAGCGCCTGCAGGAGGTTCTCGGCGTCGTCCTCCTCAACTTCCACGTCCTCGTTGCGGGTAACGCGGAAGGAGTGGTGCTCCATGACTTCCATTCCGGGGAACAGCTTGTCCAGATGCACGGCGATGACCTCTTCGAGCGCGATGAATCGTGCCACGCGGCCCGGGACCGCGCCGGCACGCGGTCCGTCGATCGAGACTAGCCGCGGCAACTGGTCCGGAACCTTGACGCGTGCGAACAGTTCCTTGTCGCTCACGGGGTTGCGGACAATCACGGCCAGGTTGAGGGAAAGGCCGGAGATATACGGGAACGGGTGGGCGGGATCGACAGCGAGCGGGGTGAGGATCGGGAAGACCTTCTCGCCGAACATGATGCTCAAGCGGTGCTGGGCCTCGTCGTCGAGTTCGTCCCAGCGCATGAGGTGGATGTGCTCGTAGGCCAAGGCGGGGCGGATCTGCTCGGCAAACACGCGCGCGTGCCGTTCCTGCAGCTTCCGGGCGGCATCGCCGATCTGCTCCAGGACTTCGATCGGGCTCAGCCCGGCGGGGGAGGGGACCGCGAGCCCGGTGGCGATGCGCCGCTTCAAGCCGGCAACCCGCACCATGAAGAATTCATCCAGGTTCGAGGCGAAGATGGAGAGGAAATTGACCCGCTCCAGCAGGAAGAGGTCCGGATCCTCCGCGAGCTCGAGAACCCGGGAGTTGAAGGCGAGCCAGCTCAGCTCGCGGTCCAGGAAGCGGTCCGGAGTGATGTCGCCTTCCGGTTCAAGGGAGGGCGCAAATTCGGGAATGTCGATGCGGTCCTGTGTTGCCCGCGCAGCCGGGACTTCGGAAGATCCGAAGCGGGGAGGCAAGGTTGCGCCCTTGACCTCGGTTTTGGTGGTTCCGACCGGGTCCGGGTTCATCGGGCTCTCCTTCGTTCAGCGCGGGGGTTTGATTCAACCCTACAAGGATTCCACGTGCCGGAATCCTAGATGTCCTAGCCTTTCAGATACGCCTTGGTTCCGGGTTACTTCCGGGTCAACGGCGCATACATGACATCGACGTCCCAGCGGACGAAGCCCAGCTTCTGGTAAAGGGCGACGGCCGCGGTGTTGTCGGCGTCCACATACAACATTACGGAGTGCAGCTCGTGGCTCTGGAGATACCTGATTCCGGCGACCGTGAGCGCCTTGCCAAGCCCCAGCCCTTGGGCCGCGGGGGTCACACCGACGACGTAGACCTCTCCGATGGCCGGATGGGGTCCTTGCCGGGGGTGCACCTTGGTCCAATGGAATCCGAGCAGTTCCCCGGCCTGGTTCACAGCCAGCAGGAAACCGGCGGGATCGAACCAGTCCTCGGCCATACGCGCTTCCAGGTCGGCCCTGGTCAGGGAACCCTGCTCGGGGTGGTGGGCAAATGCCGCCCTGTTGGCGGCCAGCCAGGCGGACTCATCCTGGCCCGGCACGAAGGCGCGCAGCGAGACTCCCTGAGGGAGGCCGGCGTCGGGCAGCTCCGCTGTGGAGGTCATGAGGCGCATCTTCCACAGTTCGCGCGCCGGGCCGTAGCCGTAACGGGCCGCAAGCTCCGCGGCGGCCTCGTGATTCCCATGGGACCAGGCGTTCAGCCCCTCGAGCCCGCGGCTGTCCCGGAGCGAGTCCAACAGCCGGCCTGCGACACCCTGGTTGCGGTAGCTGGGGTGCACCGCCATTTCCAGGACTCCGGTCCCGTCGTCCGCTTCAACCACGACGGCGATTCCCGCCAGATCCTGGCCGCTTGCGGGATCGGACTGCTCGTCCGGGGCGTAGAGGGCCAGCGTGAGCACCGAGTGGTCGCCGGCATCGGCTCCGCGCAGCATGACCAGGGTCTGTTCGGACAGCGGGGGATTGCCGTCCGACTCCTCGGCAGCTGCGGCCAGCGTCTTGATGTCTTTCAACAAGTCGTTGTCCGACGCGCCTTTGACGACGAGGACGGGCCAGTTCTCCGGGTGCGCAGGGCTCATGCTGCAAGGCTATACGTCTCCGGCCGGTTTGGCGGGATGGATTTTGCGGCCACCGTGTTGGCCGTGTAAGGTCTATATCTCATCCGGCTTCGCGAAGCAGGATACGAGGGGGATCCACCAGTGGGGTGGCCTCGATACGTTCGACCCGTATGTCCTCCACTCAAGCAAGGGAAGGCCCGGACTCAGTGAGTCCGGGCCTTCCCTGTGTTTTGAAGGGTGTCGGAAGCCTAGGCCTCCGTGAGCTCGTCTTCCGGTAAGCGGACCAAGGTCAGGCGGTAGCCGACGTTGCGGACCGTGCTGATGAGGTTCTCGTGGTCCACGCCCAGCTTGGCGCGCAGGCGCCGGACGTGAACGTCCACGGTGCGCGTGCCGCCATAGTAGTCGTAGCCCCATACTTCCGTGAGCAGCTGCTGGCGCGTGAACACCCTGCCCGGGTGCTGGGCCAGGTACTTCAGGAGTTCGAACTCCTTGAAGGTCAGGTTGAGCGGCTGCCCGTTCACGCGGGCCGTGTAGCTCGCTTCATCGATCACGACGCCGGCCGCCCGGATTTCGGTGTTGGTTTCCTCTTCGCCGGGGATGGCGCGTGCCACGGCCAGGCGGATCCGGGCTTCGACTTCGGCCGGCCCCGCCGAGTCGAGGACGATGTCATCAACAGACCATGCGGAAGAGACTGCAGCCATGCCGCCTTCGGTGAGGATCAGGATGAGGGGGGCGCTCAAGCCCGTGGCTTTGAGCAACTGGGTCAAGGAGCGGGCCCCCACGAGGTCCTTGCGGGCATCAAGGAAGACGACGTCGGTGGGGTCGGTTTCGAGCAACGCCGTTGGCTCTGCCGGAAGGATGTGGACCCGGTGGTTCAATAGCTCCAAGGCGGGCAGGATGTCTACCGACGAGCCGGTGCTGTTCGTCAGGAGCAGGATGTGCGACATAGTTCCTCCAATGGGCGGTCCGCGCATCATCGGGCGTCTGAACCGGGTTTCCACCGGCCGGTAGCTGCTTATGGGGCGTGGTTCCGTTGTAACGGAAGCGTTGCAACAAGAAGCGCTGTTGACAACCGAGTATACCCAAAGGCCCCTGCAACGTCAGGGATTCGTGTCACCTTCAACCCATGTTTGCGACATATTTGTGCCGTATAAGGCAGGATTGGCAGGAGGTTGCTCGCAGCCTGGAACGAAATGGGGCCCATCGCGGATCCCACGAGGGCGCAACGAGGTTAGGGACACAGTGAGGTCAGGGGCGCAGTGAAGTCTTGGAGCATCGGGGTGGTCGGCCTCGTGGCGCTCGCGGTTTTCGTCGCCAGCTCTTACGGTCCCACGGAAGGGCTGGTCGCCGTCGGAGTTCTGGCGTCGGCCGCGGTTGGCATCGGCTGGCCCCATTTTCTAGCGGTCCCCGCGAAGAAAACGCTCGCCACCGTGATCGGCCTGAGCGGTGCGGGTTCAGCCTTGGCTGCCGGCTTCGTGCCAGCCCCCGGATTTCTCGACGCAACCCCCGCCTTCATCGCCGCAGGCGTGATCGCGGTGTTCGTCGTGCAGCTGATTCGCGGAACCGGTCAGGCCCAACGGCTCGAATCCACCCTTGGCAGCTGCGCCGGCGTCCTGCTGAGCTGCCTTGGCGCGGGCTGGATTGCGGGTGCTAGGTTCAACGGGATCAAGGAAATGGTGCTGGTCGCCGCTCTCAGCGCCGCCGTCGCGCTCCTCGCCGGCTTGTTGCGCTGGCCGGACCGGGTTGTGGCGCCTTTGGGCATCGTGGCGGCCGGGTTGGTGGCTCCGCTGGCAGGCCTGGTGTTCTCCAATATCGCGATCGTGGCCGCCATCGTGGTGGGCGTCGTCATCGGCTCGGTCCTGGTCAGTTTCCGCCGGATGGTGACGCTTCGGCTCGGCCGCCTCAATTTCCCGGCCGTCCTTGGAATGGGTGTCGCTCCCGTCTGGGCGGTTGGCGCCATGTGCTACTTCATCGACAAACTACTCATCTACTAACAGTTAGGATGGCATCATGTCCGTACTTGCATTTGAAATCTTCTTCCTTGTCCTCCTCGGCCTGGCCAGCCTCTCGATGGCGTGGTTCGCTGGTTTTGTCGTTTACCGTCTCTTCAAGGGCCAGAAGTAGAGCTCCCATCGCTTTTGATCAACCTGTACCTTCCGGTCCACTGAGGTAATTGCTGTGCCCATCGAAATCCCTTCCGACCTAACACCCGAATTGGTACCTCTTTCCTGGCTCATTGGTGAGTGGGAAGGCCGGGGACGGCTTGGAACCGGTGAAGAAGACTCGGATCATTTCATCCAGCATGTCTCCTTCACGCACCACGGTCTGCCTTACCTGGAGTACCGCGCGGAAAGCTGGCTCAGCGACGAGGACGGCACCAAGTTGCGGCCCCTCACGGTGGAAACAGGCTTCTGGGCGCTGGAGCGGAAAATGCTCGACGCCGACGGCGGCCCCGGCTTGATTCCCGCGGAAATTGTCCCGGTTTTGAAAACCGCCGACGACGTCGAGGCGCACCGGAATGCGGACGGCGGGTTCGACATCACCGTGACGATCGCCCATCCAGGTGGCATCAGCGAGCTGTACTACGGCCAAATCAAGGGGCCGCAGATCCAGATGAGCACCGATATGGTGATGCGCGGCGGCCACTCCAAGGAATACACTGCGGCCACACGCATCTTCGGCCTCGTGGATGGCAATCTGTTGTGGCGCTGGGATGTGTCCACTCCGGGCAAGTCGCTCGAGGCCCACGCTTCGGCTTTCCTGAACAAGCTTTAGTAGGAGGGTTTGTTCCCTGGCTTCAAGGTCTCACCGAAGAGGTCTCACTGAACGTCCCGTTTCGCAATCCGAACCAAAGGGGAACAGCAAGTGAACGAAGCAACAAAGCCTGCCAGCTATGACGATCTCAAAGCTGTGTTTTTCAACGGGACGCTCAAACCATCCCCGCAAGTGAGCAATACCGACGGACTGATAGCCATCAGCCGGCGCATCATGGAAAAGCAGGGCGTCAGTACGCAGGTGATCCGCACGGTGGACCATGACATTGCCGCCGGAGTGTATCCGGACATGCGCGAACATGGCTGGGCCACGGACGAATGGCCGGAGTTGTACCCGGCCGTGTTGGAGGCCGACATCGTGGTGGTGGCCGGTCCTATCTGGCTTGGTGATAACTCCTCCCAGACCAAGAAACTCATCGAGCGGCTCTACGCCCATTCGGGCCAGCTCAATAGCAAAGGCCAATGGGCCTACTATCCAAAAGTCGGCGGCTGCCTGATCACGGGCAACGAGGATGGCATCAAACACTGCGCCATGAACGTCCTGTACAGCCTCCAGCACGTCGGCTTCACGATTCCGCCGCAGGCCGACGCCGGCTGGATCGGTGCCGTCGGCCCCGGCCCCAGCTACCTCGACGAAGGATCAGGCGGCCCCGAGAGCGACTTCACCAACCGGAACACCACCTTCATGACGTGGAACCTGCTCCACTACGCCCGCATGCTCAAGGACGTCGGCGGCATTCCTGCCTACGGCAACCTCCCGGATGAATGGAAAGCCGGCACACGCTTCGATTTTGAAAACCCGGAATACCGCTGAGCCCCAAGGACTTCTACTACATATGACTTACAAGAGCCCCCTATTGTCGCGCCCCGGAGCTGTAGAAGGCGGCGGCGAGGACTCCGGCGTCGCGGCCCACTACGGCGAACCCCTGCGTGAGCAGCGCGCACTCGCCGCCGGCACCGCCGTCGTCGATCTTTCCTACCGGGGCGTTGTCACCGTCACCGGCCCTGACCGACTGAGCTGGCTCAACACTCTTTCCTCGCAGCAATTGACCAACCTCCAGCCGCGCGTCTCAAGCGAACTGCTGCTTCTCACCATCCAAGGCCGCATCGACTTCGATGCCCGTGTGGTGGACGACGGCGGGACCACCTGGCTGCTGGTCGAAGCCGCCGAGGCTGCCCCGCTGGCGGAGTGGCTCGACAGAATGCGGTTCATGTTGCGCGTCGAGGTGGCCGACGTGTCGGCCGATTGGGCCGTCGTCGGCTCAACCAAGCCCGTTGACGCCTGGTCCGGGCGGCTCGTCTGGGAGGACCCGTGGCCGCACATCGGCGTCGGCGGGTATTCGTACAGCGTGGTGGAGGAAAGCTCCCATCCCGGCCTTGAGCGTCCCTGGTTCGAGTACCTCATTCCCGCGGACGAGTTTGAAGCGGCCGTTGAAGGCATGGCCCTCGCCGGCTCGTTGGCGGCGGAGGCGCTCCGCATTGCCGCGTGGCGTCCCCGGCTCGGCGCGGAGACAGACGAGAAGACCATTCCGCACGAGCTCGATCTCCTGCGGACCTCGGTCCACTTGTCCAAGGGCTGCTACAAGGGCCAGGAGACCATCGCCCGCGTCCACAACTTGGGACACCCACCACGGCGGCTCGTTTTCCTGCAATTGGACGGCTCGCAGCACACCCTTCCGGCGCCGGGCAGCGTCGTATTTGCCGGAGAGCGCAAGGTGGGTACGCTGACATCCGTGGCCCAGCATTTCGAAATGGGGGCAGTAGGACTGGCTCTGATCAAGCGGTCCGTCGACCCGCACGAAGTGCTGACCGTGCTGGACGGTGAGGAGCCTTATCCGGCCGCCCAGGAAGTAATCGTTGCGCCCGATGCCGGACAGGTGGTGGGGCGTCAGACCGGATTCCTGAAGGGACCCCATCGATGAGCGAAACGACGGGCGCCGAAGCCCAAACGGGCGGTGCCGATGACGAGGCCATTGCCTTGGCGCATGCCTTGTTCGATGCCGCCAGGGAAGGCAACTCGCAGATCCTGCGCAGCTACCTCAATGCCGGTGCGCCGGTTGGAATGCGCACTGCCGCGGGTGACTCGCTGCTGATGCTGGCCGCATACCATGGCCACGCTGAAACCGTTCAGCTTCTGCTCTACCACGGTGCCGACGCAAACGGCGCGAACGACCGTGGCCAGACTCCGCTGGCCGGCGCAGTCTTCAAGGGTTACACGGAGGTGGCCCGGGTTCTGATCGACGCCGGCGCCGATCCCGACGCCGGCGCACCCACAGCGCGCGACACCGCCCGGATGTTTGCCCGGACGGAGATTCTCGGACTGCTCGGATAGGCCAAGGCGGGGCCGTCGGGTTTTGCCCATGCGTGACGGCCTCACCGCGCCGGCTGGCTTGCGGCCAAATATTCCATGTGGAATATTTGTTGTGGAATAGTTCGCACGGAGGATGGGGAAATGGCACGAGCCGCACTGACTCCACTGGGCGTCGCTGCATTGGCCCTCCTTGTCGAGGCGCCGATGCATCCTTACGAGATGTACCAGCTCCTGATGGCCCGCCACGAGGATCGTTTGGTCAAAGTCCGGCCGGGTACGCTCTACCACGCGGTCGGTCGCCTGGAAGAGGCGGGTTTGGTCGAGTCCACTGGCATTGACCGTTCCGGCAACCGGCCCGAGCGCACCACCTACCGAATCACGGGAGCCGGCCGGGAGACGCTGACCGAGCGCCTCCAGAACATGCTGGAGGAACCCGTGAATGAGTACCCGGTGTTCCCCCACGCGATCGCCGAGGCGCACAACCTGCCCTCCGGCGTCGTACTCGAACTACTGGACCACCGCGTGGCGAACCTGGAAAACCAGCTCGACTTCCTGGTCCGCGGTGAAGAAGCTGTCGCTGCCAAAGGCGTCGAGCCCAAGTTCTGGATTGACGTCAAGTACCAACAAGCTATGCTGCGGACGGAAATCGACTGGATACGCAGCTTCCAAAATGATCTCCGCAGCGGGCAGTTGCCATGGTGACCGCCCATCCCACGAACCAACTTGCAATAGATTCAGCACAGTCAAAGGAAACCCATGGAAAACGTAGCTAAACCGTGGCCCGCACTGTGGTCCCTCGTGGTCGGGTTCTTCATGATCCTGATCGACACCACCATTGTCTCCGTGGCGAACCCGCGGATCATGGAGGGCCTGCACACGGATATCAACGCCGTAATCTGGGTGACGAGCGCCTACCTCCTCGCCTACGCCGTCCCGTTGCTGATCACCGGACGGCTCGGTGACCGCTTCGGGCCGAAGAACCTCTACCTGATCGGCCTCGTGGTCTTTACCCTGGCTTCGCTGTGGTGCGGCCTCTCGGGCGATATCGGCATGCTGATCGCCGCCCGGGTGGTCCAGGGCATCGGCGCGGCCATGATGACGCCCCAAACCATGGCCGTCATTACCCGGATCTTCCCGCCGGACCGCCGCGGCGCGGCCATGGGCCTCTGGGGAGCGACGGCCGGCATGGCTATCCTCGTCGGCCCGATCCTCGGCGGCGTGTTGGTTGACGGCCTCGGTTGGCAGTGGATCTTCTTCGTCAACGTTCCCATCGGCGTCGTTGCCTTCGTCCTCGTGACCCGGCTCGTACCGAAGCTGACCACGCACAGCCACAAGTTCGACGTCCTGGGTGTGCTGCTGTCCGCAGCGGGTATGTTCCTGCTGGTGTTCGGCATCCAGGAGGGCCAAAGCTACAAGTGGGGCACCGTCAGCGGACCCATTACCGTTTGGGGACTGATCATCACGGGGCTCGTGGTCCTCGCCTTGTTCGTCTTGTGGCAGTGGCTCCTGGAACGCCGCGGCGGCGAACCCCTGCTGCCGTTGGGCCTGTTCAAGGACCGCAACTTCTCCTTGGGAAACACCACCATCATGGCGGTGGGTTTCACCATCACCGCGTTCCCGTTGCCCACCATTTTCTACTACCAGGTAGTCCGCGGTTTGTCCCCGACGCAGTCCGCGTTGCTCATGATCCCCATGGCCGTGATCTCCGGGGCGCTGGCACCTTTCGTTGGCAAGCTGATCGACCGCATCAACCCGCGTTGGTTCGCCGCCTTCGGCCTCGTCTGCCTGTCCGGTGCACTCTTCTGGACGTCGACCCTTCTGAAACCGGACACCCCCATCTGGATGTTCCTGCTGCCCAGCGCCCTCCAGGGTGTGGCCAACGGCTTCATTTGGGGACCGGTCTCGAACGCCACCACCCGAAACCTCCCGCCGCGCTCGGCAGGCGCCGGTTCGGGTGTCTTCAACACGACGCGCCAGATCGGTGCGGTGCTGGGATCGGCCGCGATTGCTGCCCTCATCCAGTCCCGGCTCGCGGCCGAGCTGCCCGCGGCTCCGCCAGGTGCCGCCCCGGCGGGCGAAGGCGGATTCACCGGCAAGTTGCCTGAATTCCTGCATGACGGGTTTTCGACGGCGATGAGCCAGTCGGTCTTGCTGCCGGCCTTTGCGATTCTGCTGGGCGCCGTAGCCGCGTTGTTGTTTGGCAAGCCCAAAGCCGTCCAGGGCTGGGGTTCCCCGACTGCCGCAGAGGCCAAGCCTGAGACTGTTTCGCAAGACGGTTAGTCCGCGCGAACTGGCAGACGATGCCTTCAAAATGCGATTTTGAGGGCATCGTCTGCCAACTCGCGGGCAGTGGAGGGCGCTAGCGGAGCAGCACGGAGGTCTGGATGCCGCCGTCGACGAATCCCAGCTTCCGCGCCAAGGCCATCGAGCCCCGGTTGTCCAGCGCAGTCCGCCATTGCAGCGTCAGGCCGGAGGCCAGCGCCTCGTGGGCGGCGATCGACACAGCCAGGGTTCCGAGCCCTTGCCGGCGCAATTCCGGGGGCACCAGGACGCCCATATCCGCGAGGATCCCCTGCCACTCCGCATAAGCGCCGCAGGCAACCGGTTTGCGGTCCGGTTCGTTGCCATCCATCACCGTGAAATGGTGGTCCATCCTGGAGAGATGGACTTCATTGACGTCGTCCGGAGGGCACCTGCCTTCCAACTCGATCGCCTCCGGATGGCCGTGCGAGACGGTGACTTCGCCGCCCGGCTGGAAGAGGGGAAGGTCATCGGCGAACAGCAGCGCAGACGTCCCGAGCCCGTGGCCACCGTGTTCGCGGCTGATCCGCAACAGTACGGAATGCTCGCTCAGTTGATCATCCGAGAGCTCGACGGCGGCGGCCGCCGCCCATCCCGGGGCCACCAATGCGGAGCGGCCGAAGAGCCTCACGAACGTAATGGATTCGGCGTCCTCATCTTCCCGGACCAACCGCTCGCCGTTGAGGGCAGCAGGTGAGCCGGAGACGAAACTGAAGGCTTCGTCGTCGAACCCTAAATGTCGGGCCCAGGCCAGCAGCACAATTTCCGCCGATCCCGCATCAAGTTCCATGACATCGAGTCTATGCAGTCCCTGGAAAAGGAAGGAGCAGGCAGGCACCTGGTGGTGCCCGCCTGCTCCTTGAAGAACCGGCTCAGCCGAACGGCAGCAGCTCAGCCGAACAGTACCGCGGCCTCGTCATAGCGGTTCTGCGGGACGGTCTTGAGCTTGCCCAGGGCGGCTTCGAAGCCCACGTGCTCGATGTCCGTGCCCTTGAGGGCCACCATGGTTCCCCAGCGGCCTTCCACGACGGAATCGATGGCCGCCATTCCCAGGCGGGTGGCCAGGACGCGGTCGAAAGCCGAGGGGACGCCGCCGCGCTGGATGTGGCCGAGGATCGTGGCGCGGGTCTCGATGCCGGTGCGGGCTTCGATTTCGGGGGCGAGCTGGTCGGCGATGCCGCCCAGTCGGGGCCGGCCGAAGGTATCCAGGCCGCGTTCGGAGTGCGGGGCTTCCATGTGGTCGGGAACAAAACCCTCGGCAACAACAATCAACGGCGCACGGCCACGGTCGTGGGCCTCCTGGACCCATTCGGTGATCTGCTCGATGCTGACTTTCTGCTCGGGGATCAGGATGGCGTGCGCGCCGGCAGCCATGCCCGCGTGCAGGGCGATCCAGCCCACGTGGCGGCCCATGACCTCGGCGATCATGCAGCGGTGGTGGGATTCCCCGGTGGTGCGCAGCCGGTCGATGGCCTCAGTGGCGATCTGGACGGCGGTGTCGAACCCGAAGGTATAGTCGGTGGCGTCGAGATCGTTGTCCACGGTCTTGGGGACGCCCACGATCTTCAACCCGGCGTCGGTCAGGCGCTTCGCGGCGGCAAGGGTACCTTCGCCGCCGATGGCAATGATGGCGTCGATGCCGAGGCGGTCCATGTGGGCCTTGATGACATCCGGGCCGCCGCCGTTCTCGAACGGGTTGGTACGGGACGTGCCGAGGATGGTTCCACCCTGCTTGGCGATACCGCGGACCATGGTGCGGGGAATGTCGATGACGTCGCCCTCCACGACGCCCCGCCAACCGTCCCGGAAACCGACGAATTCCTGGCCGTGAATGGCAATTCCCTTGAGGACGGCGCCGCGGATGACGGCGTTAAGTCCGGGGCAGTCGCCACCGCTGGTAAGGATTCCAATTTTCATGAGGGCTCAAATCCTGGCTAGGAGGTATACGTGCAGAGCGCCACGCTGAGCTCACAATGATTGTAGGGGGCAATGTGGGGTGGGACACAAACCATGACCACCGCCGGGGATGAGACTTTTGAAACAGGGTTGAAACTCGCCGGCAAACCCGGGCTGTGCTACTTCCGGCCCTGCGAACGCTGGGTGAGGAAGGATTCCAGTGCAATGGTGCCGCTTTGGTTGGGAAGCAGCAGCCAAGCCACCACGTAGATCACTACGGCGGGCCCGGGTAGCAGGCAGAAGATCAGGTAGCCAATGCGGACGTAGGCCACGTCCACATTCAGTTTGGCGGCAATGCCACCGCACACCCCTCCGATCAAACGCTGCGGACCGCGCTTCAGGCCGATGCCCCGTACGATGCTGAAGAACTTGTTCATGGCTAGAGCCTTCCCTGTTGTGGCTGCTTTGTCACGTGCTGCTTGCTACCGGTGGTCGGAATCGGTGCCGCCGGCCCCGGAGTCCGGGCCTGACCCGCTGCCCTTTCGGGAGCGGGCGGACATTAGGCCTCCGATCACGAGTGCCGCGCCGGCCCCGATCATGAGCCCGATCAACACATAGTTGCCGTTGAGCGCCACGAGGCCGAGCTTGGAAATGATGATCAAAGCAGCGAGTGCGACGACAATCAGCCCCCAGACCACCGTGCCCACCCTGGCCCGGGCGGCTTGCGCCCCGGGCTCGGGTGCCGTTTCAAATGCCCGCGTGGGTTCGTGCGTGCTCATGTCAGTTTCCTTCCTGGACGGTGACGTTGCTGAAAGTGCCGTTGAGTCTGACGACCAGCTTGGCCCCGGGTTTGTTCGTGTTGAAGCTCTCCCTGGTACCACCGTTGCTTTGGGTGACGGCGCTACCGTCCTGCTTGAGGTTCGCGAAGGTCATGTCTGCTTGGACCTCCACCGGCACGGTCGAGGGGATGACGAGTTTGATGTTGCTTGCGGTCACGTCCATCGGAACCACGACGTCGGAGCCCAACGGCGCGCTCAGGTTCAGTTTGGTCAAGTCAACGGTCCCGTTGGCTCCCGTGATGTCGAAGCCTTTGCGGGCATCGTCGATGCTCACGGGATTCCATTGGGCATTCTGGAGGCGGAAGTGGTCCGCGCTCGGGGCGATATTGAATACGGCTCCGATTATCAGCGTCGCTACGGCCAGGAAGCCGAGCAGCCCCGACGAACGGCCCCGGAGTCCGGCGACAAGGATGCCGAGGCCGAGGACTGCGGCGCCCGTGGCCCAGACCACTGCGTTGGCGGCGTCGCCAAGGTGGATGACATTGCCGGTGTCGAGCAGCTTGAGCGTTCCGCCGGCCAACAGGGCCGCCCCGGCTGAGACCGCTACGATGGCCGCGCCCGGTCCTTGCCGCCTCGGCCGCTCTGGCCGCTCTGGGCGGTTGGGTACGCCGGCCGGTGGGTACGGGCCAGCTGGATTGACGGGGCCTGCGGGAGTTGAGGGGCCGCCTGTCCCGTAAGTACCGGAGCCGTAAGGAGCTGCGCTGTAAGGAACCGCACCGTAAGGGCCTGCGGTGTAGGGGCCGGCTGGATAACCTGCCGAGGCAGGGGTGCCCGCCCCGCTGGGGGAGCCGGGAGCGGCCGCGTGGTTGTGAGGGCCCATGGTCTGCCTTCCGTTGCGGGATTTGCTGCGCTGGACCAGGAAGTAGATCAGGTAGATGGTGCCGCCTACCCAGAACAGCGTCCAGAGGATTCCAGGAACGCCGTTCCAGCCCCATCCCCAGAAACCGCGGCCGAGGCCCGGCAATCCGATGATGGTTGTGATGAGGGCGCCGGTCATGCCTGCGGACCAGCGGCCTGCTCCGGCCTCCTGGGCGTGGATGCGGCCATCCGGTTCGGGCAGGAGCGCCCAGGCGACGCCGTAGAGCAGCATGCCGACGCCGGCGAAGAGGGTAAGGACGATGAAGATGCCGCGGACGATCAATGGATCGACACCGAAGCGGTGCGCGATGCCGCTCGCTACGCCGCCCACCCAACGGTCCCGGCCACGGCTGATGCCTTGGCTGCGGATCCAGTTGAAGAAGTTCTGCGGGGGAGCGGGAACGGCGTAGTTCGGCGAGGCGCCGCTGTGGGCAGCGTTTGGCTGGGCCGGTTCTTCCGGCGAGCCTGTCCCGGCCGGCTGGCCGGATTCTTCAGGTTGACCGGGCTCCGCTGCTTGTCCGGAGTCCTCGGGATTCATGCTGTTCGCGTTCATACTTCGATCTTGCCGCCCGGCGACGCCGCCCTCTATTGGGGGATACCCTGAACGTTCCCTGAGTGGCCCCCTGAGATGCCCTGGCTTCGAGCGCCGAAGGCCCTGATACGTGTTTGGATGGAATCATGACAACCGCCATGCAACGCCCGCCGCTGGTCCGGAGCAGCGACCGGATGATTGCCGGCGTGTGCAGTGGCCTGGCGGACCACCTTGGCTGGCCTGTGAAATACATCCGGCTCGGTATGGTCCTTGCCTCGTTCGCCGGCGGCGCGGGCCTGGCCTTCTACGCCTGGCTTTGGGTCATGGTGCCCACTGCCGACGAAAGCGCCCGTCGCAATAGCCGCCGGCCGGCGTCGCCCATTGCTCCCGCAGTGAGCATGCCCCTTTCAGTGAGCATCCCTCTCGAGGTAACAGCGCCCGACGGCGGCGCGCAGCCGCTGCCGCTGTCCACCCCGGCCCCCGTCTTCGCCTCCTGGTTCAGGATTCGTCGCATCCAGTACGGGAAAGAGATCCTCCTGGGAGCCGGCCTGCTCCTGGTGGCCGCCATCCTCATCGCCCGGCAGTTCGGCGTCGAGGTCCCTCTCGGCACGCTGATCCCGGCGGCGGCCATACTCGGCGGAGCGTCGATCGCGTGGATGCAGTTGGACGAGACACGCCGGGCCGGGCTGGTGGACAAGACCAAGGCCGACCAAGCAGGCGGCTGGGTCCGTCTTGCCGCGGGCCTGGCCTTGGTGGTTGCCGGGGTGTTGGTCATGGTGTCCGGTTCCGGCTCGTGGGAGCAGACCTGGCTCGCGCTGCTGGCTTCGATCGCAGTGCTTGGCGGCGTCGCCCTGGTGCTGCTGCCGTGGGGCTTGAAGTTCTGGAAGGACCTTGAAACTGAGCGGGCGGCGCGGGTCCGGGAGACGGAGCGGGCCGAGATTGCCGCCCACTTGCACGACTCGGTACTGCAGACGCTCGCCTTGATCCAGCGCCGGGCAGGTTCCGAGCAGGACGTGGTCCGCCTCGCCCGTGCCCAGGAGCGCGAACTGCGCACCTGGCTGTACCGGGACGCCGCCAAGGATGCGGGACTCCTGGCGGAGCGGATTGCCGCGGCCGCAGCCGAAGTCGAGGACGCCCACGGACACGCCGTCGACGTCGTCAGCGTGGGAGACGCCGCCATGACAGACAGGCACGAAGCGCTCGTCCTGGCGGCCCGGGAGGCCATGCACAATGCCGCCCGGCACGGCGGCGGCGCCGTGTCCGTCTATCTCGAGAGCTCGGACACGGGCAGCGAGGTTTTTGTCAGGGACCGCGGGCCTGGCTTTGACCCCGATACCGTCCCGGAAGACCGGCTCGGAGTCAAGGAATCAATCATCGGACGGATGAAGCGCCACGGCGGAACGGCGGTCATCAGCAGTAGCTCGGAGGGCACCGAAGTACGCCTGAAACTGCCCGTTGAGAACCCCGATAAAGCAGAGAACCGAAACGGAGAAGCCAAAGCATGAACGCCCTATCAGAGCAAGTAGCGCGGAAGGTTCGTGTGGTGATCGTGGACGACCACGCCATTTTCCGGTCCGGGCTGAAGGCCGACCTCGATTCCAGGATCGACGTCGTAGGCGAAGCCGGAACAGTGGAGCAAGCTATCGCCGTGATTGCCGAAGTTCACCCGGAAGTGGTGTTGCTCGACGTCCACCTGCCTGGCGGCCTTGGCGGTGGCGGTCGGGAAGTCATCAGCGCATCCGCGCCGTTGCGTGGGAGCACGAGCTTCCTGGCCTTGAGCGTCTCGGATGCCGCCGAGGACGTCGTGGCCGTCATTCGGGCTGGCGCCCGGGGCTATGTCACCAAGACCATTTCCGGCCCCGAGATCTCTGATGCCGTGATCCGCGTGGCCGACGGTGACGCCGTCTTCTCGCCGAGACTGGCCGGTTTTGTCCTCGACGCGTTTGGAACCTCCCCGGCCGAGATCGCCGACGACGAACTGGACCGGCTTTCCGCGAGGGAACTGGAAGTCATGCGCCTCATCGCCCGCGGCTACAGCTACAAGGAGGTGGCCAAGGAGCTGTTCATTTCCATCAAGACCGTGGAAACCCATGTCTCGGCGGTGCTCCGCAAACTCCAGCTCTCCAGCCGCCACGAACTGACCAGGTGGGCCGCCGAGCGCCGCCTCCTCTGACGCCCGCTCACCTTTAGCGGGTTAAACCCAAACGCCCGCTCACCTTTCGCGGGTTAAACCCAAACGCCCGCTCACCTTTAGCGGGTTAAACCCAAACGCCCGCTCACCTAAACCCAAGGTGAACGGGCGTTTGTGCAGGCGGAAGGCTACTTGGCCTGGCCGAGGAATTCCTGGAGGCGACGAACGCCTTCGGCAAGGTCGTCGTCGCCCAAGGCGTAGGAGAGGCGCACGAAACCGGAGGGGCCGAAGGCCTCGCCCGGAACAATTGCGACCTCAACCTCGTCGAGGATCAGCGAGGCCAGCTCAGCGGACGTTGACGGACGGACAGGACCGTTCGACGTCGGGAATTCCTTGCCCAGCAGACCGCGGACGTCGGCGTACACGTAGAAGGCGCCGGTCGGCGTCGGGCATTCCACACCCTCGATCGCGTTCAGTCCGGCGACAATCGCCTTGCGGCGGCGGTCGAAGGCGACTTTCATTTCGTCGACGGCGGTCAGCGGACCGGACACGGCAGCCAGGGCTGCGATCTGCATGATGTTGGAAACGTTCGACGTCGCGTGCGACTGGAGGTTGGTGGCGGCCTTGATGACGTCAGCCGGGCCGATCATCCATCCAACACGCCATCCGGTCATGGCATAGGTCTTGGCGACACCGTTGAGGATGACCACCTTGTCGCCGAGTTCGGGGGCGGCAGTGGCGATCGAGGTGAAGGGCACGCCGTCGTAGGTCAGGTGCTCATAGATTTCGTCGGTGACAACCCAGAGGCCCTTTGCCGCAGCCCATTTTCCGATCTCAGCCACCTGTTCGGCGCTGTAGACGGCTCCGGTCGGGTTGGACGGCGAAACGAAAAGCAGGATCTTCGTCTTGTCGGTGACCGCGGCTTCGAGCTGCTCCACGGTGACCAGGTAACCCTGCTCGGGGCCGGCGAAGACCTCAACGGGAACGCCTCCGGCCAAGCGAATTGCCTCCGGGTAGGTGGTCCAGAACGGCGTGGGGATGATTACTTCGTCGCCCGGATCAACAAGGGTCGCGAAGGTGTTGTAGACGGCCTGCTTGCCGCCATTGGTAACCATCACCTGGGAAGCGTCTACTTTGTAGCCCGAGTCGCGGAACGTCTTGTCCGCGATGGCCTGCTTCAGCTCCGGCAGGCCGGCGGCAGGGGAGTAGCGGTGGTACTTCGGCTGGCCGGCGGCCTCGACGGCGGCCTTGACGATGTAGTCGGGGGTCGGGAAGTCGGGCTCCCCGGCGCCAAAGCCAATCACGGGGCGACCCGCTGCCTTGAGCGCCTTGGCCTTGGCGTCAACGGCAAGGGTGGCGGATTCGGCGATGGCGGAAATTCGCTGTGAAATGCGGGCGGCTAGTATTCCGGCAGACATTAAAGCACCGTTCTTCGCGGGCAGCTCATGGGCTGGATGGTGGGATTCGACGAAATCTACTTTATGCTGTTCTGCGGAGCTATCGGGCTAACGCCGGGAAAGTGACAGTGAAGGCTGATCAAGCGAGCGCTGATCACACGAGCGGGACGGCCTGAACGCTCCGGAAATGGCCCGGTTCGACTATCGCGACGTTGTTGCGTAGACTGGTTCACCGGTGTTGAAAAACATCACAATGGTTCGCGCCCCAGATAGGCTCCGGAATCTCGTGTTCTTCTGGATTCCTTGGCTTCGATGGAGTGCGGCCGAAATATGGATTCGTTCCATAGGGTAGTGGCGCAATTGGTAGCGCAGCGGTCTCCAAAACCGCAGGTTGCAGGTTCGAGTCCTGTCTGCCCTGCGCAAGCTGTTCCGGGTTTTGCTCGGAACAAGCGCAGCAACCATGACTCTGATCAGAGTCGGGTCAACGACGTTTGCATAGATGAGTGAGGATCAGGTGACCGAAACAGCTGCGAGCAGCTCGAAGGGCCGCCCTGCCAAGAAGTCCGATTCCGGCCTCTTCGCTCGAATTGCGCTTTTTGTTCGCCAGGTAATTGGCGAGCTCAAGAAGGTAGTTGCCCCCACCCGTAAGGAACTGGTCAACTACACAGTCGTGGTGCTGGTGTTCGTGGCCATCATGATGCTGGTCGTCACCATCCTGGACCTGGCTTTCGGTACGGGAATCAAATGGGTTTTCGGCGCTACCGGCACCACGAACCACTAAGCGGATCGCTCCGCAAACCGCGCGGAATCCCCGGAAAATCAAGGGATTTCGTAGGGTTTGCGGAATTGAGCCATTTAAATAGGCATGTTAGGCAATGAGGAAGCAGGAGACCAAGTGTCTGAGCAGGAGCTCGAGGTAACTGAGACTGAGCTGGATGGGCCCGCTGAAAGCACGGCCCACGCCACGGCTGACGCCGTGGAAGGATCCGAGGTCGATTCTGCTGCGCCCGAAACTGCCGACGTCGACGACGCCGATGAGTCCGACGCCGAGGTGTCCGACGACGACGAGTCTGACGACGCCGAGTCCGGCGCCGACGCCTTGGCCGCCGCTGCAGCCGTAGCGCCCGCCGACCCCGCTGAGGAGTTCAAGGCCAAGCTTCGCCGCCAGGAGGGTGACTGGTACGTCATCCACTCCTACGCCGGTTACGAAAACCGCGTCAAGGCCAACCTTGAGACCCGCATCCAGACCCTGGACATGGAAGATTACATCTTCGAGATCCAGGTGCCCATGGAGGAAGTCGTTGAGATCAAGAACGCCCAGCGCAAGATCATCAACCGCGTACGCATCCCGGGTTACGTCCTCGTCCGTATGGACCTGACCGACGCATCCTGGGGCGCCGTCCGCCACACTCCGGGTGTCACTGGCTTCGTGGGCAACGCACACAACCCGGTCCCGCTTCGCCTTGACGAGGTCTTCTCCATGCTGGCTCCAGTCTTCGAAGAGCAGCAGGCCGAAAAGGGCAAGCCGGTCAACAAGCAGCACCAGACGCCCGTCGACATCGACTTCGAGGTCGGAGAGTCCGTCATCGTCAAGGAAGGTCCGTTCGAGACCCTTCCCGCCACGATCTCCGAGATCAAGATGGATTCCCAGACGCTTGTGGTGCTGGTGTCGATCTTCGAACGCGAAACCCCGGTTACGCTCGCATTCAACCAGGTCACCAAGATCTAGTTGATCCAAGAATTTCGCCCCGTGGTTGCCCGCTTAGCAACCACGGAGCGGTCGGTCGCCTTGCCATGGCGGCCACAAACCTGAGGCACGCTCCTGTGTCCTAGGAAGTTATTGAGAGAAGGACCTACATTGGCTCCCAAGAAGAAGGTCACCGGCCTCATCAAGCTGCAGATCCAGGCAGGTGCCGCCAACCCGGCCCCGCCGATCGGTCCTGCGCTTGGCCAGCACGGTGTCAACATCATGGAATTCTGCAAGGCGTACAACGCTGCAACGGAAGCCCAGCGCGGAAACGTTATCCCGGTTGAAATCACGGTCTACGAAGACCGCTCTTTCACCTTCATCACCAAGACCCCGCCGGCTGCAGAGCTCATCAAGAAGGCTGCAGGCGTTGCAAAGGGTTCGGCCACGCCGCACACCGTCAAGGTTGCCAAGCTGACCCAGGCACAGGTTAACGAGATCGCCACCACCAAGATGGAAGACCTCAACGCCACCAGCCTTGAGGGCGCTGCCAAGATCATCGCCGGCACCGCACGCTCCATGGGTATCACCGTCGAGGGTTAATTCCCCTCACCGCTTCATGGCGTCTGTTTTGGGAAACTGACGACGCCGGGTAGCACCGCCGGGAAACCGGCACCACTGAAATATTGAAAATGTTGGAGATCCACGCCGGATTTCCAACTGTGGCAGGGCCCAGCGCGGTCCGCAGACCACAACTGCACAAGGAGAATAAGCAGCATGGCAAAGCGCAGCAAAGCATATGAGGCAGCCGTAGCCAAGATCGAGGCAGACAAGTTCTACGCCCCGTTCGAGGCCATCAAGCTCGCCAAGGACACCAACCCGTCCAAGTTCGACGCCACCGTTGAGGTTGCTTTCCGTTTGGGCGTTGACCCGCGTAAGGCCGACCAGATGGTGCGCGGCACCGTCAACCTGCCGCACGGCACGGGTAAGACTGCCCGCGTCCTGGTTTTCGCAACGGGCGACAAGGCCGAAGCAGCAATCGCTGCAGGCGCCGACTTCGTTGGTTCCGATGACCTGATCGAAAAGATCGCCGCCGGCTGGACCGACTTCGACGCCGCAGTGGCAACCCCGGACCTCATGGGCAAGGTTGGCCGTCTCGGTAAAGTCCTCGGCCCGCGTAACCTCATGCCGAACCCGAAGACCGGTACCGTGACCGCAGACGTCACCAAGGCTGTCAACGACATCAAGGGTGGCAAGATCGACTTCCGCGTCGACAAGCACTCGAACCTGCACTTCATCATCGGCAAGGTTTCCTTCGATGAACTGAAGCTGGCCGAGAACTACGCAGCCGCTCTGGAAGAGGTGCTTCGCCTGAAGCCGTCCGCTTCCAAGGGCCGGTACATCCAGAAGGCTACGGTCGCCACCACGTTCGGCCCGGGCATCTCCGTTGACCCGAACGTCACCAAGGTTCTCACCGAGGCGTAAGCCACCGGGAGCATCGACTCTGAAAGGACCGTCCGGCATTCGCCGGGCGGTCCTTTCGTTGTACGCAAACCGGCACCTATCGCGCGTAGCGACCGCTGATTAGGCTAAGGGCATGACAGACCGGCTTCCGGATTTCAGCATCCATGAGCTCCACCTGCCGGAGTCCCTGGACGGGCCGGACGCCAAGGAATTCCGGGAGCTTTCTTCCGTAATGGATGCCATGGTGCTGGAAACCTGGGGAAACCTGGACCGGGCATCATCGGCGCAGGCCCGGCTCGCCGGATGGCGGGATTCCCCATACGAGGCCTCAAGGAACTTCTTCGCCCGGGTTCACGGAAGCATCGTCGGCTACGCTTCCTGCCAGGTTCCGCTCAAGGACAACGTCCACACCGCTTGGCTCCATGTAGATGTTCTGGAGGGGCACCGCCGGTATGGAATCGGAACCGCACTGCTCCGCACCGTAGAAGAGGTTGCCAGGGCACAGGGGAGGCACGTCCTGCAGGCGCACACCGAACACCCGATCGGTTCCGCAGGGGCCGAAGGAGTACCCGGGGGAGTGCCCGAAGACAGTCCGGGCGTGGCCTTCTGCCTCAAGAATGGATTCACCTTGGAACAGGCCAGCAGATTCAGCAGCCTGGACATGGACCACAGCGGGGAATGGTCAAGGCTGGAGCTTGCGGCCCATTCCAAGGCCGACGCCGCCTACGAGGTCCTTGCCTGGACGAACCGGTGCCCCGCAGAACACGTGGACCACATGGCCGTGCTGATGGGCCGGATGAGCACGGATACCCCGGCGGGCGGTCTTGAGATCGAGGCAGAGGCCTGGGACGCTGCGCGCGTCAGGCAACTCGAGGACACAACGCTTGCCGAGGGCCAGACTGCCCTTGTGGCAGCTGCGCAACATCAGCGGACAGGGGAGCTCGTCGCGTACACCGTGATCTACCTTGATCCAGCGAAGCCCTGGGTGGCCGAGCAGGACGATACTTTGGTGGCAAAGCCGCACCGGGGCCATGGACTGGGAATGCTCGTGAAACTGGCCAATCTGCGCAGACTTCAAGCGGAATATCCAGCCGTCCAGCGCGTCATGACTTTTAACGCCGAGGAAAACGAACATATGCTGTCCATCAACGTACAGCTCGGCTTCAAACCGGCGGGATACGACGGCGAATGGCAAAAGAGGATCAAATGACGAGCACCGTGGAGATCGGCCAACTCTGGATCCCGGATTCCCTTGACGCCGACGACGCAAAGGATTTTCTGGCGGCCGTCGAAGTCAGCCGCAGGGTCCGCATGCAGATCTGGGGCACGGACGATCTCGCCTACACTCCGTTGGAGAAACTGCTCGAACTCGGCGACCCTTACGAACGCCAGGTCATTCTCGTAGCCCGCGTCGACGGCCGTATTGTCGGTACCGTGGACATCGCGCTGCCCCTTGCCGACAACATGGACCTGGCCGAGTTCACCCTCGACATCCTTCCTGAATTCCAGCGCAGGGGCGTCGGCCGGCAGCTTCTGGAAGCTGCCGAACATTTCGCGAAAAGCGAGGGCCGGACGATGATCATGGTGGACACCAACCATCCTGCCGAGTCCTTGCGCGGTGGTGCCGAGGGCCAGCTCGTACCTGGCAGCGGCCTGGGCTTCGTTCCCTTGGCCAGCCGCGAGGTCGACTTTGCCCGTCGTACCGGTTACACCCTCCAGCACATCGAACAGTTCAGTTCCTGTGCGCTCCCGCTGGATTCAAAACTCGTCGCTGAGCTTGAGGCCGAGGCCGAAGCCGCGAACGCCGGCCGCTATCGGGTCCACCACTGGACCGATCGCTGCCCGCAACAGTGGCTCGAAGCAGTGGCCGCGCTGGAGAACGCGGCCGGAGAAGTGGTGTCCGAGAGCAGTGAGACCGCGGAGGCCGAGCAGCAGCAGTTAGTGTTCGACGCCGGTGTGTTGCGCCAGGCGGAAGACGCCGCCGTCGCGCAGGGGCGCCGAACGGTGGTCACCGCCGTCGAGCACGTCGCCAGCGGGCGGATCGTTGGGCTCACCACGATCGGCGTCCTGGCGCAACGCCAGGACGTCGTCTTCCAGGACGACACGATCGTCCTGCAGGAACACCGGGGAAACAAGCTCGGGCTCCTCATCAAGGTCGCCAACATGCAGCGCCTTAGCGAACAGTTCCCCGATGCCCGGGTGATCTACACCTGGAATGCCCCCGAAAACCGGTACCTGCTGACGGTGAACAAGCAATTGGGATTCACGACGGCCGGGGTCACGGGGCTTTGGCAGAAAGAACTGCCGAGCATGGGCCCGAGAGTCACCTCCTCCGAGTGAGGCCGCGCGATTTGGCGATGCACTTGCCAGTCCCGTAAGCTTGAACTACCAAAGACCGTCGGTTGATGGGAATCCACTCCTCCGGGCGCAGCTCAACTCTGCAGCAACGCGCGGAAGAACCAAGTGGATTCCTTGACGAAGGACCCTGACAAAGGGCGGCCGGCGCAGGTGAACGAAGCAAATCTCCGCGATCATTCGATCGTGTTGAGCCAAGCCCCGTGCATCTGCGCGGGGCGTTTTTTAGTTGCAGCTCTTTTGAGCGGGGACCCGGAAAACCGGCTTTATTCCCCGGAAGGAGGGTTATGGCAACGCCTAGCAAGATCTCTGCAGTAGCTGAGATCACCAACGATTTCAAGGAATCGAACGCCGCTGTCCTGACCGAATACCGCGGGCTCTCTGTTGCACAGCTCAAGCAGCTGCGTGTTTCTCTCGGCCTGGACACCAAGTTCTCGGTCGTTAAGAACACCCTGACCGCCATTGCAGCCAAGGAAGCTGGTGTCGAAGCATTCGACGGTCAGCTCGCCGGCCCCACTGCAATTGCATTCATCAAGGGTGACGCGGTTGCTGCCGCCAAGAGCCTGACGGACTTTGCCAAGGTCAACAAGCAGCTGGTCATCAAGACCGGCTACTTCGAAGGCAAGGCACTGAACGCAGCAGAGGTTGCCGCACTGGCAGCCCTCGAGTCCCGTGAGCTGCAGCTCGCCAAGGTTGCAGGCATCCTCAAGGCACCTGCTGCCGCGGCTGCACGCATCATTGACGCTCTGCGCCTCAAGCTTGAAGAAGAGGGCGGCGCTGTAGCACCGGCCGCTGAAGAAGCACCGGCTGCCGAAGAGGCTCCCGCCGAGGCTGCTGCAGAAGAGGCTGCCGCTCCGGCTGAAGCCGCTGAAGCAGCAACCGAAGAGAACTAAGTTCTCCCCATTCAAACTGCGGTGCAGTAACGGACCACGTCCGTGGCAGCACCACCTAAAGGAAGGACGCCAAACATGGCGAAGCTCAGCAACGAAGAGCTCATTGAAGCTTTCAAGGAACTGACCATCATCGAGCTCTCCGAGTTCGTCAAGCTCTTCGAAGAGACCTTCGAAGTCACTGCTGCTGCTGTTGCAGTTGCAGGCCCGGCTGGCGCCGGCGCTGGCGAAGAAGTTGAAGAGAAGACCGAATTTGATGTCATCCTCGAAGCTGCCGGTGAAAAGAAGATCGCAGTGATCAAGGAAGTTCGCGCCATCACCTCCCTCGGCCTCAAGGAAGCCAAGGACCTGGTTGACGGTGCACCGAAGGCTGTTCTCGAAGGCGCCACCAAGGAAGCCGCTGAGAAGGCCAAGGACCAGCTCGAAGCTGCAGGCGCCACGGTTACTGTCAAGTAACTCGCCTTTTCAGAAAGCCCCGTCCGGATTCGTCCGGGCGGGGCTTTCCTGCGTTTAAGGGCAACGCGGGGTCACTTACGGCCCATTGGGTGCTGCTGGATGGGCCGTAAGTGACCCCGCGTTGCTCAGATGGGGTCGCTGATGTCGGCCACGACGGCCTGCAGCGCGGCTGCCAGCTCATCGGCCTTCACGAAAGCGCTGAATCCGTGTTCGCCCGCCCCCATGGAGATCCTCCGTCCGGCGATGCTGGCATCGGCATATACCGGCCAGGGCTTGGAACTTCCGAGCGGCGTGATGGTACCGCGCTCATAGCCGGTTGCCTCGAAGGCGATGTCTGCGGACGGCATGGACAGCTTGTTGACGCCCAGGAGGGCGCGCAGCTTGGGCCAGGAGATCTGCCGGTCACCCGGAACCAGCGCAAACAGGAACGTGCCATCCCGGCGCTTGACCACAAGGGACTTCACGATGTCCGCCGGTCTGATCCCCATGATGCGGGCCGCTTCGTCAAGGCTGCTTGCCGCTGTCCGCTCCACGAGTTGGACGTCGAGTCCGCGGGCGGCCGCGTCGGCCAGGAATCGCTCAGTGCCCCGCATTCATGCCCCTTTTCCAGTCATGGCCGCTCCCGCTGCCGAATACCCCGAATATCTAGTCGCGGTAGAGAAGCAGTGCTTCGCCTTGGCCGCCGCCACCACAAAGGGCGACGGCCGCTTTGCCCTTCCCGCGGCGCTTCAGCTCGTGGGCCGCATGGAGGGCAAGCCGCGCTCCTGAGGCGCCGATCGGGTGTCCAATCGCAATTGCTCCGCCATGGACATTGCACTTCTCCAAGGGATAGTCCAGGTCCTTCAAGGACTGCACCGCAACCGAGCCGAAGGCTTCATTGATCTCGATGAAGTCCAGATCGGCCGTTGTCCACCCCGCGCGGCCCAGCGCGTGCCGTATCGCGTTGGAAGGCTGCGAATGCAGGCTGTTGTCGGGTCCGGCTACTTGGCCGGGTTTGCCGACGACGGCGAGGTAGTCAAGGCCGTTCTCCTCGGCAAAGCGCCGGCTCGTGAGGACGAGTGCGGAGGCGCCGTCGGACAGGGGAGAGGAGTTGCCCGCGGTGATGGTTCCGTCGGTGGCAAAGGCGCCCTTCAAGGGGGCCAGGGTCTCCAGGGTCGTCTGGGGGCGGACGCCTTCGTCGCTCGTCAGCACCAAGGGTTCTCCCTTGCGCTGCTTGACGCTGATGGGTGTGATCTCGCCGTCGAACACGCCTTGCGCGGCGGCCGCGGCGGCCCGCTGGTGCGAAGCGGCGGCCACTTCATCCTGGGACCGTCGGTCGATCCCAAGCGAAAGGTTCTTGATCTCGGTGGACAGGCCCATTGACTGGCCATCAAACGCGTCGGTGAGGCCGTCGTGGGCCGCGACGTCGAGGGCCTGGATCGCTCCGTAGCTCCACCCTTGCCTCGAACCGGGCAACAGGTGGGGAGCGCGGCTCATCGATTCCTGGCCGCCGGCAACCACGACGGCGGCGTCCCCGCTGCGGATCATTCGCGCGGCATCGATCACGGCAGTCAGCCCGGAGAGGCAGACCTTGTTGATGGTGACGGCCGGGATGTTCCAGCCGATTCCGGCGGCGATGGCGCTTTGCCGGGCCGGATTCTGGCCGGCGCCCGCCTGCAGGACCTGTCCCATGATCACCGCGTCCACTTTGTCCGCGGTGAGTCCGCTCGCGGCGATGGCGCCCGAAATGGCGTGAGCGCCGAGCTCGACGGCGGTGAGCCCGGCCAGTTGCCCGTTCAACCGTCCCTGTGGGGTGCGGCTGGCGGAAAGGATGACAACGTCGTTGTTGTTGTCCGTCATGTCTGAGGGGGTGCTCATTTTCTCTCTTCCGATCAAGGGTGGTGAGCCTAGGTTACCGTGGCGTACATCACCACTCCATTCAACAATGGAGCCTGGATCTACATTCCGTCGACGGCAGTATCGGGCAGGGCCGCATAGGTGCCTGCAGCAACTGTGCTTGCATTCGGGCGGGATGTGGGGTAGACAGGTGGGTTGATTTGCCGTATTGTGGATATTTGCGTCTTCCCTGTTAACCTTCAGCCTTCATATAGCGGTGGGCTTTACCTCTCAGCTGCGCCATCGACGTGCCGTTAAGAACGCGCATGGTCTTGGCCAGCGGGGGTCCCGGGTCATATAGCGGAACCGGAAAGGTACACTGCGGATTCAATCTGCAGGGTGCAAGCGGGGGAGATCTGAAAACGCCTGAAGGTCTGTGGAAGGATCCCTCTTGGTCGCCTCGAGCACCTCTAATAACGAAACCGCTAATACGGCAAGCACCGATGGTGCAACTCGCCGGCTCTCATTCGCAAAGATTCACGAACCGCTGGACGTTCCGAATCTGCTCGCACTGCAGACGGACAGCTTTGACTGGCTGGTCGGAAACGAACGCTGGCAGTCGCGGGTAGCGAAGGCCGTCGAGGAAGGCGACCTGAGCGTCGCCACCACCTCGGGACTTGCTGACATCTTCGAAGAGATCTCCCCCATCGAGGACTTCCAGGGCACTATGTCCCTGAGCTTCTCCGAGCCGGAGTTCGCTGATCCGAAGTACACCATGGCCGAATGCAAAGACCGTGACGCCACTTACTCGGCACCGCTGTATGTCAAGGCCGAGTTCATGAACAACAACACGGGTGAAATCAAGCAGCAGACCGTGTTCATGGGCGATTTCCCTCTCATGACCGAGAAGGGAACGTTCGTTGTCAACGGCACCGAGCGTGTCGTCGTCTCCCAGCTGGTCCGTTCGCCGGGCGCCTACTTTGAGCGCACCGCTGACAAGACCAGTGACAAGGACATCTTCACTGCAAAGATCATCCCGTCCCGCGGTGCATGGTTCGAGCTCGAAATCGACAAGCGCGACCAGGTCGGCGTACGCCTCGACCGCAAGCGCAAGCAGTCGGTCACCGTTCTGCTGAAGGCCCTCGGTTGGACCGAAGGCCAGATCCTCGAAGAGTTCGGCCAGTACGACTCGATGCGCGCAACGCTGGAGAAGGACGCCACCGAAACCCGCGAAGACGCCCTGCTGGACATCTACCGCAAGCTGCGTCCGGGCGAGCCGCCCACCGTCGAGGCTGCCCAGTCCCTGCTGGACAACCTGTACTTCAACGCCAAGCGCTACGATCTGGCCAAGGTCGGCCGTTACAAGATCAACCGCAAGCTCGGCATCGACCGCTCCCTTGGCGACAAGGAAGCTTCGGTCCTGCACGTTGAAGACATCGTGGCCATGATCAAGTTCCTCGTCGCGCTTCACGCCGGCGAGAAGACCCTCATGGGCAAGCGCGATGGCGAAGACCACGAGCTCCGCGTCGAGATCGATGACATCGACCACTTCGGCAACCGTCGCATCCGCGCCGTCGGCGAACTGATCGAAAACCAGGTCCGCACCGGCCTGTCCCGCATGGAGCGCGTCGTCCGCGAACGTATGACCACGCAGGACGTCGAAGCGATCACGCCGCAGACCCTGATCAACATCCGCCCTGTTGTGGCAGCTATCAAGGAGTTCTTCGGAACGTCCCAGCTGTCGCAGTTCATGGACCAGAACAACCCGTTGTCGGGTCTGACCCACAAGCGCCGCCTGTCGGCCCTTGGCCCGGGTGGTCTGTCCCGTGACCGCGCAGGCATGGAAGTTCGAGACGTGCACCCGTCCCACTACGGACGTATGTGCCCCATCGAAACTCCTGAAGGCCCGAACATCGGTCTGATCGGTTCGTTGGCTTCCTACGGCCGTATCAACCCGTTCGGTTTCATCGAGACTCCGTACCGACTGGTGTCCGAGGGTGTCGTTTCCGATGAGGTCCAGTACCTCACCGCCGACGACGAAGCAGAAGTCCTGATTGCACAGGCCAACGCACCGCTCGACGCCGACAAGAAGTTCGCGGAAGAAACCGTGCTTGTCCGTGCCCGTGGTGGTGGAGGCGAGCCCGTCCTGGTTCCGGCCGGCGAAGTTCAGTTCATGGACGTTTCCCCGCGCCAGATGGTGTCCGTGGCTACCGCCCTGATTCCGTTCCTTGAGCATGACGATGCAAACCGCGCACTCATGGGTGCCAACATGCAGCGCCAGGCTGTGCCGCTGGTCCGTTCCGAGGCCCCGTTCGTGGGTACCGGCATGGAGCGCGCTGCCGCCGTCGACGCCGGTGACGTTGTCATCGCGAAGAAGGCCGGTGTCGTCAACGAAGTTTCCGCTGACCTCGTCACCATGCTTAACGACGACGGCACGGAAACCAGCTACCGCATCAACAAGTTCGCCCGTTCCAACCAAGGCAACTGCTACAACCACCGTGTCCTGGTCAACGAAGGCCAGCGCCTCGAAGTCGGCGGCATCATCGCTGACGGCCCGGCAACGGACCAAGGTGAACTCGCCCTCGGTAAGAACCTCCTCGTGGCATTCATGTCCTGGGAAGGCCACAACTTCGAGGACGCCATCATCCTGTCGCAGCGCATCGTCGCTGAGGATGTTCTTTCCTCCATCCACATCGAGGAGCACGAGATCGATGCCCGCGACACCAAGCTTGGTGCCGAGGAAATCACCCGTGACATCCCCAACGTGTCCGAGGAAGTCCTCGCAGGACTGGACGAGCGCGGCATCATCCACATCGGTGCCGAGGTTGAAGCCGGCGACATCCTGGTCGGAAAGGTCACCCCGAAGGGTGAAACCGAACTGACTCCGGAAGAGCGCCTCCTCCGTGCGATCTTCGGCGAGAAGTCCCGCGAAGTGCGTGACACCTCCCTGAAGGTTCCCCACGGTGAGTCCGGCACGGTCATCGGCGTGCGCGTCTTCGACCGCGACAACGACGACGAGCTGCCCCCGGGCGTCAACCAGCTGGTCCGCGTCTACGTTGCTGCCAAGCGCAAGATCACCGACGGCGACAAGCTCGCCGGCCGCCACGGTAACAAGGGCGTCATCTCCAAGATCCTCCCGATCGAAGACATGCCGTTCCTTGCCGACGGTACGCCGGTGGACATCGTCCTGAACCCGCTGGGTGTTCCGGGCCGCATGAACGTCGGCCAGGTGCTCGAAACGCACCTCGGTTGGGTTGCGAAGACCGGTTGGAAGATCGAAGGCGAGCCGGAGTGGGTCAAGAACCTCCCGAACCTGCCTCGTGAATCCGGCCAGACCACTGTCGCCACCCCGGTGTTCGACGGTGCACGCGAAGAGGAAATCACAGGTCTGCTGGATTCCACCAACGTGACCCGCGACGGCGACCGCCTGATCGACTCCTCCGGCAAGACCCGTCTGTTCGACGGCCGCTCCGGCGAGCCGTTCCCGGACCCGATCTCCGTGGGCTACATGTACATCCTGAAGCTCCACCACCTGGTGGACGACAAGATCCACGCGCGCTCCACTGGCCCGTACTCCATGATCACGCAGCAGCCGCTGGGTGGTAAGGCACAGTTCGGTGGCCAGCGCTTCGGTGAAATGGAAGTGTGGGCGCTCGAAGCATACGGCGCTGCCTACACCCTCCAGGAACTGCTGACGATCAAGTCGGACGATATCCACGGCCGCGTGAAGGTCTACGAAGCCATCGTCAAGGGCGAGAACATCCCCGAGCCTGGCGTTCCGGAATCCTTCAAGGTCTTGATCAAGGAAATGCAGTCGCTGTGCCTGAACGTGGAAGTTCTTTCCACGGACGGTACGACGATCGAAATGCGTGACTCTGATGACGCAGTCTTTACGGCTGCGGAAGAACTGGGCATTGATCTGTCTCGCGCAGAGCCCAGCTCCGTAGAAGAGGTCTAACAGCCGCTCTGGCTGGCGGTGCAGACCGCCAGCCAAGGCAGCTGCCTCTTTCCGTAAACCCAAGACTTCAGAATTTAGAGAACAAGAGAGAACAGGGACCATATGTCCAGCGAATCCTCCTTCGGCCTCATGCAGATCGGCCTCGCCACCGCGGAAGACATCCGCGGCTGGTCTTACGGTGAGGTCAAGAAGCCGGAAACCATCAACTACCGCACGCTCAAGCCCGAGAAGGACGGCCTCTTCTGCGAGAAGATCTTCGGCCCGTCCCGGGACTGGGAATGCTACTGCGGCAAGTACAAGCGCGTGCGCTTCAAGGGCATCATCTGCGAGCGTTGTGGCGTTGAAGTCACTCGCGCCAAGGTGCGCCGCGAGCGCATGGGCCACATCGAGCTGGCCGCTCCCGTCACGCACATCTGGTACTTCAAGGGTGTTCCCTCCCGCTTGGGCTACCTCCTTGACCTGGCGCCGAAGGACCTTGAAAAGGTCATCTACTTCGCTGCCTACATGATCACGAGCGTCGACACCGAGAGCCGTCACGCGGAACTGCCGAACCTTCAGGTGGAGCACGACCTCGAGAAGAAGCAGCTCGTCGACAACCGCGACAGTGACATCGCCACGATCGCCCGCGACCTTGAGGACGAGCTTGCCCGCCTCGAAGGTGAAGGCGCCAAGGCTGCGGACAAGAAGAAGGCCCGCGACTCCGCGGACCGTCAGATGGCCAACGTCCGCAAGCGCGCGGATGCTGAGATCGAGCGCCTCGAGCAGGTCTGGGACCGCTTCAAGAACCTCAAGGTCGCCGACCTTGAAGGTGACGAAGGCCTGTACCGCGAACTGCGCGACCGCTACGGCATGTACTTCGAAGGCTCCATGGGTGCCGAAGCCATCAAGAAGCGTCTTGAGAACTTCGACATGCAGGCAGAGTCGGAGTCCCTCCGCGACACCATCCAGAACGGCAAGGGCCAGCGCAAGACCCGAGCCCTCAAGCGACTGAAGGTTGTCAACGCATTCCTGACCACCAACAACAGCCCGCTTGGCATGGTTCTTGACGCTGTCCCGGTGATCCCGCCGGAACTGCGCCCGATGGTCCAGCTGGACGGTGGCCGCTTCGCGACCTCCGACCTCAACGACCTCTACCGCCGTGTGATCAACCGCAACAACCGACTCAAGCGACTGCTTGACCTCGGCGCTCCGGAGATCATCGTCAACAACGAGAAGCGCATGCTTCAGGAAGCTGTTGACAGCCTCTTCGACAACGGACGTCGCGGCCGTCCCGTCACGGGTCCGGGCAACCGTCCGCTGAAGTCCCTGAGCGACATGCTCAAGGGCAAGCAGGGTCGTTTCCGCCAGAACCTGCTCGGCAAGCGCGTCGACTACTCCGGCCGTTCGGTCATTGTCGTCGGCCCGCAGCTGAAGCTGCACCAGTGTGGTCTGCCCAAGCAGATGGCCCTGGAGCTCTTCAAGCCGTTCGTGATGAAGCGGCTGGTTGACCTCAACCACGCGCAGAACATCAAGTCGGCAAAGCGCATGGTCGAGCGTTACCGCCCGCAGGTCTGGGACGTGCTGGAAGAGATCATCACCGAACACCCGGTGCTGCTCAACCGTGCACCTACCCTGCACCGCCTCGGCATCCAGGCATTCGAGCCGCAGCTTGTTGAAGGCAAGGCCATCCAGCTTCACCCGCTGGTTTGTGGCGCCTTCAACGCCGACTTCGACGGCGACCAGATGGCAGTCCACCTGCCGCTGAGCCCCGAAGCGCAGGCTGAAGCCCGCATCCTGATGCTGTCCTCCAACAACATCTTGAAGCCGTCTGATGGCCGTCCGGTGACCCTGCCTTCGCAGGACATGATCATCGGTCTGTACCACCTGACCACCAAGCGCGTTGGTTCCGCCGGCGAAGGCCGGATCTTCTCCTCGGTTGCGGAAGCCATCATGGCCTACGATGCCCGCGAGCTGCACCTGAACTCCCAGGTCAAGATCCGCCTTGAGGGCTTTGTCCCTTACGCCGGCTGGGAAGCTCCGGAAGGTTGGGAGCCGGGTCAGGTCGCACTGGTCCAGACCTCCCTCGGCCAGGTTCTCTTCAACGAGACCCTGCCGGAGGACTACCCGTGGGTTGAGGCTGTTGCCGACAAGGGCGAGCTTTCCCGGATCGTCAACGACCTCGCAGAGCGCTACCCGAAGGTTGTCACGGCTGCAACGCTGGACAACCTGAAGGACTCCGGTTTCTACTGGGCAACCCGCTCGGGCGTCACCGTGGCAATCTCCGACATCGAGGTGCCTACCTCCAAGCCGGCCATCCTGGCCCGTTACGAGACCATGGCTGCCAAGATCCAGGGCCAGTACGACAAGGGCCTGATCGACGACGACGAGCGTCGCCAGGAACTGATCGAAATCTGGAACAAGGCCACCAACGAAATCGCCCAGGCGATGCGTGACAGCCTGTCCCCGATGAACACCATCAACCGCATGGTGTCCTCCGGTGCACGTGGTAACTGGATGCAGGTCCGCCAGATCGCGGGTATCCGTGGTCTTGTGGCCAACCCGAAGGGTGAGATCATCCCGCGTCCGATCAAGTCCTCGTACCGTGAGGGCCTGTCGGTGCTGGAATACTTCATCGCCACGCACGGTGCCCGTAAGGGTCTGGCCGACACCGCGCTGCGTACCGCCAACTCGGGTTACCTGACCCGTCGTCTGGTGGACGTTTCGCAGGACGTCATCGTCCGTGAAGAGGACTGTGGCACCGAGCGTGGTCTCATGACCGCAATCGCCGTGCCGGACTCCAACGGTGAGCTGGTCCTTGACGAGAACGTCGAGAACAGCGCCTACGCACGTACCCTCGCCGTCGACGTCGTCGACTCCAAGGGTGCGGTGCTGGCAGCTGCCGGCACCGACTGCGGCGACGTCGTCATTGCCGAGCTGCTCGCAGCCGGCATCACCGAGGTCAAGGTCCGTTCCGTGCTCACGTGTGAGTCCAAGGTCGGCACCTGTGCACTCTGCTACGGCCGTTCGCTGGCTACAGGCAAGACCGTGGACATCGGAGAGGCCGTCGGCATCATCGCCGCACAGTCCATCGGTGAACCCGGTACCCAGCTGACCATGCGTACGTTCCACACCGGTGGTGCTGTTTCCGCCAGCGGTGGCGACGACATCACCCAGGGTCTGCCCCGTATCCAGGAGCTCTTCGAAGCCCGTACTCCGAAGGGTGTTGCACCGATTGCTGAAGCAGCCGGCCGCATCGCCATCGAAGAGTCCGAGCGCCAGATGCGCCTCATCATCACCCCGGACGATGGTTCCGAGGAGATCGCCTACCCGGTGCTGCGCCGTTCCCGCCTCCTCATCGAGGATGGCGAGCACGTCAGCGTCGGCCAGAAGCTGATCAACGGTCCTGTGGACCCGAAGCAGGTTCTGCGCATCATGGGTCCGCGTGCCGCCCAGAAGTTCCTGGTGGACGAGGTCCAGGGCGTTTACCGCAGCCAGGGCATCGGCATCCACGACAAGCACGTGGAAGTCATCGTCCGTCAGATGCTGCGTCGCGTGACCGTCATCGAATCCGGCGACTCCGATCTGCTTCCGGGCGAGCTCGCTGAGCGCAGCCGCTTCGAAGACGAGAACCGTCGCGTGGTGTCCGAAGGCCGTACCCCGGCTTCCGGTCGTCCGGAACTGATGGGTATCACCAAGGCATCTCTGGCAACCGAGTCCTGGCTGTCGGCCGCTTCCTTCCAGGAGACCACCCGCGTTCTGACGCAGGCGGCCATGGAAGGCAAGAGCGACCCGCTGCTTGGCCTCAAGGAGAACGTCATCATCGGTAAGCTCATCCCGGCCGGTACGGGCCTGCCCCGTTATACCGAGGTCACCGTGGAGCCGACTGAAGAAGCAAAGGCAAGCCTGTTCACAGGCCCCAGCGCCTTCACCGACTTCTCGTATGACGCCCTGGGCGGCGACGGAGCTCCCGAGTTCCACGCCATCCCGCTGGATGACTACGATCTCGGCAACGACTTCCGCTAACGGGCGCGGCGGGCCCTTTCGTGTCGCGTTCCGCGCCACGTAGGGACCCTGCCGCCCTGCCCTTAGTCTTCTAGTCAAGGTAAGGACCCCGTACTCAGTGAGTACGGGGTCCTTCCCGTTAAGTGCCCGACGACGGCGGGCGGCACCCGCCGTCGTGGTTCACCCCTTTACACCCGATTAAGGCCTCAGATCAAGCCATGCTAGAATTTTGGTAATTGTTCTGTGTGGCAGTGGATGAAGGCCGCCGCAGCATCATTTCGGTTTTGTTCTCATGATGTTGGGTGGAGCCTGTTTCCGGGTTGCGGGCTACGTGCGCAACGAATGCCGCACTTTTGCACGCCCACCGGTCTTCGGACCAGGGCCGCATGGACAACGCCAAAGCTCTCACGCAAACACAGGCCAACGTCTGGGCGCGGAGCAGAGATCAACCAACGGAGAACACGAAAGTGCCTACGATTAACCAGCTGGTCCGCAAGGGCCGCACGCCGAAGGTCTCCAAGACCAAGGCTCCCGCGCTTAAGGGCAGCCCGATGCGCCGCGGTGTTTGCACCCGCGTTTACACGACCACCCCGAAGAAGCCGAACTCGGCTCTCCGTAAGGTTGCACGTGTGCGCCTCAACGGTGGCGTTGAAGTTACCGCCTACATCCCCGGTGTTGGCCACAACCTCCAGGAGCACTCCATCGTGCTGGTCCGTGGTGGTCGTGTGAAGGACCTTCCGGGTGTCCGTTACAAGATCGTCCGTGGTGCCCTCGATACCCAGGGTGTCAAGAACCGCAAGCAGGCCCGCAGCCGCTACGGCGCAAAGATGGAGAAGAAGTAATATGCCTCGCAAGGGTCCGGCCCCGAAGCGGCCGCTAGTTTCCGATCCCGTTTACGGTTCCCCGTTGGTCACGCAGCTGATCAACAAGGTTCTGATCGACGGCAAGAAGTCCACCGCAGAGCGCATCGTTTACGGCGCACTCGAAGGTGCACGCGCCAAGTCCGGTGGCGACCCCGTCGCCGCCCTCAAGAAGGCCATGGACAACGTCAAGCCTTCCCTCGAGGTCCGCTCCCGCCGTGTCGGTGGCGCAACCTACCAGGTTCCCGTTGAGGTCAAGCCGGGCCGCTCCACCGCCCTCGCTCTCCGTTGGCTGGTTGGCTACTCCAAGGCCCGCCGCGAGAAGACGATGACCGAGCGCCTCCAGAACGAAATCCTGGATGCGTCCAACGGTCTCGGTGCCGCTGTGAAGCGTCGCGAAGACACCCACAAGATGGCCGAGTCGAACAAGGCCTTCGCACACTACCGCTGGTAAAACTTCCCGTACGCCGCCGGCTCCCTGAGCTGGCGGCGAACGTGTAGTCCATCCGAAAGGGAGACACCGTGGCACAGGACGTGCTTACCGACCTTAGCAAGGTCCGCAACATCGGCATCATGGCCCACATCGATGCCGGCAAGACCACCACCACCGAGCGCATCCTGTTCTACACGGGTGTGAACCACAAGATCGGCGAAACGCACGACGGCGCTTCGACGACCGACTGGATGGAACAGGAAAAGGAACGCGGCATCACCATCACGTCTGCCGCCGTGACCTGCTTCTGGGACAAGAACCAGATCAACATCATCGACACCCCGGGCCACGTGGACTTCACGGTTGAGGTCGAGCGCTCGCTGCGCGTCCTCGACGGTGCCGTTGCTGTCTTCGATGGCAAGGAAGGCGTCGAGCCGCAGTCCGAGACTGTTTGGCGCCAGGCCGACAAGTACAACGTGCCGCGTATCTGCTTCGTCAACAAGATGGACAAGCTCGGCGCTGACTTCTACTTCACCGTAGACACCATCATCAGCCGCCTCGGTGCCAAGCCGCTGGTCCTCCAGCTGCCGATCGGTGCAGAGAACGACTTCATCGGCGTTGTGGATCTCCTTGAGATGCGCGCCCTGGTGTGGCCGGGCGATGCCAAGGGTGACGTCACCATGGGTGCCAAGTACGAGGTCCAGGAGATCCCCGCTGATCTCCAGGCCAAGGCTGAGGAGTACCGTGCACAGCTCGTTGAGACTGTTGCCGAGGCTTCCGAAGAACTCATGGAGAAGTACCTCGAAGGTGAAGAACTCACTGTCGAGGAGCTCAAGGCCGGCATCCGCAAGATGACCATCAACTCCGAGCTCTACCCGGTTCTCTGTGGCTCTGCGTTCAAGAACCGCGGCGTACAGCCGATGCTGGATGCTGTTGTCGACTTCCTGCCGAACCCGCTCGACGTCCCGCCCATGGTCGGTCACGACCCGCGCGACGAAGAGAAGGAGCTCACCCGCAAGCCTTCTTCCGAAGAGCCGTTCTCGGCCCTCGCGTTCAAGATTGCCGCGCACCCGTTCTTCGGCCAGCTCACCTTCATCCGCGTGTACTCCGGTCACGTGGAAGCAGGCGCACAGGTGGTCAACTCCACCAAGGGCAAGAAGGAGCGCATCGGCAAGCTGTTCCAGATGCACGCCAACAAGGAAATGCCTGTTGAAGGCGCTACCGCCGGCCACATCTACGCAGCGATCGGTCTGAAGGACACCACCACGGGCGACACCCTGTGCGACGCGAACAACCAGATCGTCCTCGAGTCCATGAGCTTCCCGGAGCCCGTGATCTCGGTTGCCATCGAGCCGAACACCAAGGGTGACCAGGAGAAGCTCTCCACGGCCATCCAGAAGCTCTCTGCTGAGGACCCGACCTTCCAGGTCTCCCTCAACGAGGACACCGGTCAGACCATCATCGCCGGCATGGGCGAGCTCCACCTGGACATCCTGGTGGACCGCATGCGTCGCGAATTCAAGGTCGAGGCGAACGTCGGCAAGCCGCAGGTTGCTTACCGCGAAACCATCAAGCGCGCTGTAGAGCGTCACGACTACACGCACAAGAAGCAGACCGGTGGTTCGGGTCAGTTCGCAAAGATCCAGATCGCCATCGAGCCGATGGACACCGCCGACGGCGAGCTCTACGCGTTCGAGAACAAGGTCACCGGTGGCCGCGTGCCCCGCGAGTACATCCCGTCCGTTGACGCGGGCATCCAGGATGCACTCAACGACGGCGTTCTGGCCGGCTACCCGGTTGTCGGCATCAAGGCCACGCTGATTGACGGCGCGTACCACGATGTTGACTCCTCGGAAATGGCGTTCAAGATCGCCGGCCGTATGGCTTTCAAGGAAGCCGCACGCAAGGCGAACCCGGTTCTGCTCGAACCGCTGATGGATGTTGAGGTCCGCACCCCTGAGGAATACATGGGTGAAGTAATCGGTGACCTGAACTCCCGCCGTGGCCAGATGCAGTCCATGGAAGATGCCGCCGGCGTCAAGGTGATCCGCGCGCACGTTCCGCTGTCCGGCATGTTCGGCTACATCGGTGACCTGCGTTCGAAGACCCAGGGCCGTGCTGTGTACTCCATGACGTTCAACAGCTACGCCGAGGTCCCGAAGGCAGTTGCCGACGAGATCATCCAGAAGAACCGCGGCGAGTAATCACCGACGGATAAACCAGGATGTTGGCCCGTTCCGGGAAAGCATTCAGCGCAGGCGCCGGGCTGTAGCCCAGGCCGCAGTCCGGTCCCTGCGCGAACAGACTCCAGGTGCCGATAATGGTCCCTGAATCTGCAATTTCACCAAATCCAAAGCCCCCAAGTAGACTTGCTGGAGTTTCTGCCGCGAAAAGCGCGGCCGAGGAGCAACTCACTTGAAATCGTTCTAGGAGGAACCTGTGGCAAAGGCAAAGTTCGAGCGGACTAAGCCGCACGTCAACATCGGCACCATTGGTCACGTTGACCACGGTAAGACGACGCTGACTGCCGCCATTTCCAAGGTGCTGTACGACAAGTACCCCACTCTCAACGAGCAGCGCGACTTCGCGTCGATTGACTCTGCTCCGGAAGAGCGCCAGCGTGGTATTACCATCAACATCTCCCACGTTGAGTACCAGACCGAGAAGCGCCACTACGCACACGTAGACGCTCCGGGTCACGCTGACTACATCAAGAACATGATCACCGGTGCTGCACAGATGGACGGTGCGATCCTCGTGGTTGCCGCCACTGACGGTCCGATGGCTCAGACCCGCGAGCACGTCCTGCTCGCCCGCCAGGTTGGTGTTCCCTACCTGCTGGTCGCGCTGAACAAGTCCGACATGGTCGACGACGAAGAGCTTCTCGACCTCGTTGAAATGGAAGTTCGCGAGCTGCTCAGCGCTCAGGGCTTCGATGGCGACGACGCTCCGGTTGTACGCGTTTCCGGCCTCAAGGCACTCGAAGGCGACCCGGTTTGGGTCAAGTCCGTCGAGGACCTCATGGAAGCTGTCGACAACTCGGTTCCGGACCCCGTTCGTGACCGCGACAAGCCGTTCCTGATGCCGATCGAAGACGTCTTCACGATCACCGGTCGTGGCACCGTTGTTACGGGTCGCGCCGAGCGCGGTACCCTCGCGATCAACTCTGAAGTTGAAATCGTTGGTATCCGTCCGGTCCAGAAGACCACCGTTACCGGTATCGAGATGTTCCACAAGCAGCTCGACGAAGCATGGGCCGGCGAGAACTGTGGCCTCCTGCTCCGCGGTCTGAAGCGCGACGACGTCGAGCGTGGCCAGGTTGTCGTCAAGCCGGGTTCCATCACCCCGCACACCGACTTCGAGGCCAACGTCTACATCCTTTCCAAGGACGAAGGCGGACGTCACAACCCGTTCTACTCGAACTACCGCCCGCAGTTCTACTTCCGTACCACGGACGTAACCGGCGTTATCACCCTGCCGGAAGGCACGGAAATGGTTATGCCTGGCGACAACACTGAGATGACCGTTGAGCTCATCCAGCCGATCGCTATGGAAGAGGGCCTCGGCTTCGCAATCCGTGAAGGTGGCCGCACCGTTGGTTCGGGACGTGTCACCAAGATCATCAAGTAGTTTCTACTTGTAGATCGGTGGAGGACCGGGCGCCTGGCGACCGGTAGCAAACCAAATAAGAACCCCGTCACTATCGTGGCGGGGTTCTTCTTTGCTATAGTTTATCGATCGAATGGATTAATGGTGACAGTGGATCCGTGCCTTGCGAATCCACAGCCCGTGTGGCTTCGTCGCCCCTGGACAGGAGAGCAGGAATGTCTGGCTTCTTTGGCACCGTCCTCGTACTGCTTGTCGTCTTCGTCACCGCTTTGGTGGCATACTCCACAGGGAAATCGAAAGGGCGATCGCTTGCCGCAAGGGCCGCCCAACGGCTTGCTGACGATTCTGTCCGGCAGTATCGCTTAGGCTATCTGGCTGGTCACCTGGCAGGATGGCGCGACGCCGAGGCTCACCGCGGGGGGCCTCCCGCGAAGGAAGGGGATTCCCGCCCGCCAGGCGCGGAACGCGGTCAAACGTTCGCACCTGCTTCCGTCCAGACGGTCCCGGTTCGGACTACTCCAGTTCAAGCCACCCCAGCCCAGGCCGCCCCGGTTTGGCCCGTTCCAGTCAAGCCCGGTCCACTCCCCATCCATCCGCAAGCAGCCCGGATCCCGCCGGAGGCGCTGCGGGAGGAGCAAGCGGCCCGGAAGCTGAAACGGGATCGGCAGAACATCAACGTCACGCTGTATGTGGCGAGCCTTCTACTGGTCGCAGCTTCGGCACTGTTCATTGGCACCAGCCTCCCGTCTGTCCTCCGCTTTGCCGGCGTCTGGACCATCACTGCTGCCTTCTACGCGGGGGGTTTCATCCTCCACGCGAGGGCTCCCAGGCTGCGGCCCGCCGCGATCGCCTTTGCGGGAACGGGCCTTGCCTTGATCCCTGTGACGGGTTTGGCGATGTACAACTTCGCGCTGCACAATGGCCCGGCCGCCTGGCTGGTCACGTCCGTCGTTGGGACAGTGGCCTATGTTGTCGCCGCGGTGCGACTCGACAACAGGGTTCTCGCCTTCCTGTCGTTGAGCTTTGTGGTCTCCGCGGCTTGGTCCGGTGTATCCATGCTCGGCGGCGCCCTCGTCTGGTATTTCGCGTCCCTGATCGGGTTCGCCGCGGTCCTGACCCTGATGGCCATGCGGAGACCGCGCTGGCTTCCGCCGGTCTATGTCCGGCCTTTGATGTCCCTCCACCCTTATGTCGTGCCGTTCGTTGCACTTGCCGCCAGCTTCGTGCCCGAGCATCTGGGGAAGGGTGAGTACGCCATGATCATGATGGCGTGTGGACTGTATTTCGCCGTGATGGCAGCCATTCCCCAGAGCGTGTTCCGGCTCCCACAGTTCTACGCGGCGAGGCTCTCATTCACCGTGGCTTTCCTCGTGGCCCTGGCCGACGCAGGGCTTGGGCTGCCGGAAGTGCTGCTCGCCGCGGCCGCTCTCTTTGCACTGCAGGCCCTGTGGTCGGCATTCGACAGCCGCCGGCACGTCCGTTGGTTCCCGGGACCGGGCACATCCCAGGCAATCCGGCGCTGCTGGATTGATGCCGTGGTGTGCTTCGGCCTTCAATTGGCCGCCGCCTTCATGGCGGCCTTCGCCATCCTGGTCCGGCATTCCGAGACGCCCTTGGGGATTCCGTTGTTCGCGACCCTCCTGTGCAGTCTGGTCCTGGCGTGGAAGCTGGGAGGGCCGGCCGAATGGCTCCCTGTGACAGCCATTGCGGTGGCTGCTCCGTTTGCCGATGAGCTGGGCGGGTGGCCGACGGCGGCCCTATTGGCTATCGCCGGCGCGTTCTGGCTGTTGCGGGCAAGCAGGCCAACGGAGCCCAAGCGCAGGGTGTTTGTCTTGGCGGGGCGGATTGCGCTCACTCTCAGCGTCCCGGCAATGACAGCGGGGATATTGCCGGAGAATTCCGACCGCATTGCCGCGGTCGTCCTGGCGTTTCTTGCCGCAACGACGTTCCAGTTGCTGGTGGAAGGCGCGCTGATCCGTTCCGGCGTCAGGACCTTCGCGCCGACCGCCTGCCTCGCAGCCTTTGCCGGTGCCGGCATGGCAGGGATGCCTTTGGTTGTGTTGTTCGAGCAAGCGCCCCGCCAGCCCCTGACAGTATCGGCCGTCGTGATTCATGTCCTCGCCGTCGCGTTGCTTGGCTGGGCGCTGTTCCCGAAAGCCGTAAGAGCTACCTTGCGCGGAAGGGTGGTTGAGTTCCTCGCGCCGGCATCCTTTGCCTGGGCTGGGGCGTTTTCCTTCGGGGCGGTGTCCGTGGCGTTGGGAAACGTTGTGTTGCTCATTGGCGTGGTCTACTTCGCCGTTCAGGCGCTCCGCCTTCCCCGCGCCCTGCACCGCCGCCGCTATTGGTGGGCCGCCCGTGCGCTCGTCACCGTGCTCGCCGGCACAGCCTATCTGCAGTTGCTCCGGGACGGAGGCGGCCTGGTGGTGGCGGGGGAGAGGCTTCAGCTTGCCACCGTGGTCTTCGTGGCATTGGCACTCCAACTGATTCCGCCGCTTGCCGAGGCGTTGCGCGGCCCTGATCGAGGTCTCGCTGCACTCGACGTTGCCGTGGTGCTGCCTTTCATGGCCGGCGCCGCCGCCGTCGTGAGCATTTCCGGGAGCTACTTCGACAGCTCCGCGGCCGGAAGCTGGCAGGCGGTAGCGATCTCAATCATCATGGCGGTGTCGGCTGTGGTGGCGGGGTTCATGATTCGCTCGGAGGGCGCGTCTGCGGTCTTCGCGCCGGCGACGTTGGCGCTCTTGCTGTTGCTTCGCGGTGCACACATTCACGAAGTCGAGGCGTTGCTCGCCATCTTCGCCGTATTCGGCGCGGTCATGGTGGCCGCGGCTCCCGGGCGCACTGCGAAGGGCATTTACTTCATCGCCGCCAGGTTTCTCACGGCCGCCGTTGCCGCGGTTTTTGCCCATGACCTATCGGCGTCCGCCACGGTGGTGTCGCTGACTTTCGCGGCCGTCCTGGTACTCCAGCACATCATCCGTTGGTTCATGCGGAACCGATTGCAGCAGATTCCCTTCCAGCAGGCAGCAGTGTGGGTGACGCTCAGCGCGCAGGCCGTGCTGCCGGCGACGTACCTTTCGTCTGTGGTTCAGCCGGAAGCCCACGACGGCGGCCGCTGGGTCCTGTTGCTTGAGCTGGCCGTGTTGTTGGTTTCCGCCGTTGTCGCGAACCGGATCTTTACCGCCCGAGGCGCTGTGTATTTCACCATTCCGGCGTCGATCGCGGCGGTGGCGGCAGCCGGACCCGAGGCGTCCTTCCCTTCCGGGACGTGGCTTGCCGCACCTCTCCTCAGCCAGTTGGCGGTGCCCCTGGTGCTGCTCGCGATGTCACTCTTGGTGACTGTTGTGAGGCTACTCGTCCAGCCGGTAAACGGCGTCCCTGAACGTTGGTTCTGGTTGGTGGCGGCGCTGGCTTTCACCGGCGCCGGTGGGGCGCTGTCAGTGGACGTGTCGGACACCGCCACGGGAATGGCGGGACTGGTATTGGCTGTAGTGTGCTTCGTGGCCTCGCACGTCGAGGGAATGCCCGGCTTCTATCCTCTTGCCTCCGCCGCGAGCCTCGTCGGGGCTACAGTCTTCGCCTCTTCTGTCTTGGAAAGGGCTCCGATTGTTGGCCAGGCCGGGGCTCACTGGGAGGATTTCCTGCCGTGGCTCCTGGGCTGCGCAGGAACGGCCGCTGTTCTTTACGCTGTCCGGTGGTCCCGGATTCCGGGGGTGGGGTCGCAGCCCGTGCGCAAGTTGTCGCTCGCAGTAGCGGCAGGAGGGGGATTCGCCCTGGCCGGAGCTGCAGGCCTACTGCACGATGACATCGCTCTGGCAGGAACTTGCTTGCTCGGCGCTGCGGTGGCCGTGGCTTTCCTAGAGGCACCCCGGGCCATCAGATTCGCTGTCGCCGAGCTGGGTGCGGTGCTGGTGCTTGCCGCTGCTCAGCGGGCGGTTCTCTTCGTCCATGGAACCAGGCCAGAGCTCTTTTGGGTGGTGCAGTGGTTCACGGTCCTCGGCGCCGTTTTGGCAGGGCTGCGCTACTACGCGGGGAACCAGCTGGAGGGGCGTATCAGGTTGGGCCTCGCCTCAGGCCTATTGTCCCTCGGGGGCCTCCTCTCGATAGTGCCAGGCAGCGTCTTCACGGGCACTGTGCCACAGCAACTGTGGGTCCTCATCGGATACGCGATGCTACTGCTTGCCGGACTGGTCCTCGCCGAGCGCATGTTTGTATGGTGGGGTGCCGCGGGCGTTGTCCTCAGTGTTATGTGGGCCCTTCGTTCCTACGCCTTCGCGATGCTCGCCGTGATCGCCTTGGCGCTGATCGTCCTTGCCGTCTGGCGCCTGAACAGGACCGCGCCCTGATAGCGTTGCCTCAAAGGAGGAATGCGGAATGGGATGGCTCATTTTTCTGGTTGTTGTGGTTGTGGTGGTGGCTGGCGTGATGTGGGGAAGGAAATACTTCCGCCGCGAGATCGAGCGCGCCAAGCGGATCAATCGGGCCAACAGGAAAGATTGATTTAGCACGATCGGTCCACAAAAGGGGCTCGAATCAGCTCCTGCGTGCCTTGCTCAAGGACTGGTACCAGTAGTACGAGTCTTTGGGGGTTCTTTCGAGGGTGTCGAAGTCGACGTGCACCAGCCCGAATCGCTGTGAATACCCGGCGGCCCATTCGAAGTTGTCCAGCAACGTCCAGACGTAGTAGCCCAGAAGTTCGACGTCGTGGGCGATCCCGCCGGAGGACGTGGCCCTCAAGGCCTGGCCAAGGTGCGAAGCAAGGTAGCTGATGCGATCGGCGTCGTGCACCGGACCCGGGGTGTGGTCCGGTTCCGGGAAGCTCGCGCCGCTCTCCGTGATGAACAGGGGAGGCAGCGCTGCCCCGTAGCGGTCTTTCAGCTCCCGCAGCAGGATTCCGAGGTGTTCGGGAGCCACAGGCCACCCAAATCCCGTCGTTTCGTATTCCGGGAAGGCCGCCAGATGGAACGGCAGCTTGGCCATCATGTCCGGGTTGCTGCTGGGTCCGCTTCCGTCGCCGCGGCCCGAGGCCACCTTGATGGGGTAGTAGTAATTCAAGCCGTAGAAATCCAACGGCTGGTGGATGGTCTTGAGATCCTCGTCGCGGACCTTGCCCAAGGCCCGGAACCAGGGCCTTACCTGTAGTGGCGGTTTCGGGTACCGCCCCAAGAGGATGGGATCGGCATAGACCCGGTTGAAGATGAGGTCGAAGGCCTTGGCCATCAGACCGTCTGCAAGCCGCTTGCTTGCGGGCCGGACTGGCGAATGGACGTTGGCTACGCCGACAGTTCCCGCCACGCCGGCAGCGCGCAGGGCCTGGACAGCAAGGCCGTGCCCCAACAACTGGTGGTGGGCGGCCGGCAAGGCATCGAAAAGCAACCGCCTGCCGGGAGCGTGGACACCGAGCGCATAACCTTGCAACGCGACCGAAACGGGTTCGTTCAGGGTGACCCATTGCGCCACGCGGTCACCGAAGCGGTGCGCGGCCGCAGCGGAGTATTCGGCGAACCGTTCCGCCGTCGCCCGGTTCAGCCAGCCGCCGTCGTGCTCTAACGGCAGGGGAGTATCCCAATGGAACAGGGTCACCATGGGCGAGACCCCGGCCTTCAGGAGCTTGTCGATCAGACGGTCGTAGAAGTCCAGGCCTTGTTCGTTGATGGGGCCCTTGCCGCCGGGTTGGATCCGGGGCCAGGAGAGCGAGAACCGGTAGGAATCCACGCCCAGATCCTGCATGAGGGCAATGTCCTCGTCCGTCCGGTTATAGTGGTCGCAGGCTACTGCGGGGGAGTGCCCGTCGACGATCGCGCCTGGTTTCTCGGCAAATGCATCCCAGCTTGACGGTCCGCGCCCGTCCGCTGAGAGCGAGCCCTCGATCTGGAAGGCTGCCGCAGCGACGCCCAAGGTGAAGTCCGGCCGGATGCGGCCTGCAAGATCCCCCACCGTGGCAGAATCTTGGACAGTCATGACCCCATCATCCCGAGCGCGGGAGCCGATGGCAATGGTCCGCGAGGCCCGATTGGCTTATGCCGGGGAATTCCGGCATACTAGGTGAGTTGTTCAAGCGCTTCTTCGCGTCCCGATCCGGATAATGCCGGGTGTCAGGGTCCAAGCTGAAGCCCAAACATAACCCAGATCCCCAAGGAAGTCGGACGCGTTTGCGTGGAAATCGCGACACGCCCGACCGCGGGGGTCGGTTACACCGGCAAGTTGAGGAACCCGGATCCCTCCGGATTCAGCTTGTGCGGCGGGTGGTAGTACTACTTCAAATGCTTCGGCAGCCACATACAACACGTAAGTGAACAGGGCAGCCTTTATTCGAGGGCAGCACAGACTGAAAGAGAGTCAGGCGACATGGCGGGACAAAAAATCCGCATCCGGCTGAAGTCATATGACCACGAGGTCATTGATGTTTCAGCGCGGAAGATCGTTGAGACGGTCACGCGCGCAGGCGCAACGGTAGTGGGCCCCGTGCCGCTGCCGACGGAGAAGAACATCTACTGCGTGATCCGCTCTCCCCACAAGTACAAGGACAGCCGTGAGCACTTTGAAATGCGTACTCACAAGCGTCTGATCGACATCATCGACCCCACGCCGAAGGCTGTTGACTCGCTTATGCGTCTCGACCTGCCGGCCGACGTGAACATCGAAATCAAGCTGTAGGGAGGTGCTGAGAAAACTATGACCGCAACCCGTAATGTAAAGGGCCTGCTGGGCACGAAGCTCGGCATGACCCAGGTCTGGGACGAGAACAACAAGCTCATCCCGGTAACTGTCGTCCAGGCTGACTCCAACGTCATCACTCAGCTGCGCAATGCAGAGACTGATGGCTATGTCGCCGTTCAGATCGGCTACGGCCAGATCGATCCCCGCAAGGTCACCAAGCCGCTGGCTGGTCACTTTGAAAAGGCTGGCGTAACTCCTCGCCGCCACGTCGTCGAACTGCGCACTGCAGACGCCGCGTCTTACGAACTGGGCCAGGAGCTTTCTGTTGAGCTCTTCGAAGCCGGTCAGAAGATCGACGTCGTCGGCACCAGCAAGGGTAAGGGCTTCGCCGGTGTTATGAAGCGTCACGGCTTCCACGGTGTTGGAGCCTCCCACGGTGCGCACAAGAACCACCGCAAGCCCGGTTCCATCGGTGGCGCATCCACCCCGAGCCGCGTCTTCAAGGGTCTGAAAATGGCCGGTCGCATGGGCGCAGAACGTCACACCACGCTGAACCTCACGGTTCACGCTGTTGACGCCGAGAAGTCGCTGCTCCTTATCAAGGGTGCCGTCCCCGGCGCCCGCGGCCAGGTCGTCCTCGTACGCACCGCCGTGAAGGGAGCCTAGTTAAATGACTAGCACTGTCAAGGTAGACCTGCCTGCAGAGATCTTCGACGTCCAGACCAACGTGCCGCTGCTGCACCAGGTCGTCGTCGCACAGCTCGCTGCTGCTCGCCAGGGTACCCACAAGACCAAGACCCGCGCCGAAGTTTCCGGTGCAGGCCGCAAGCCGTTCAAGCAGAAGGGTACCGGCCGCGCCCGTCAGGGTTCCATCCGTGCTCCTCACATGACCGGTGGTGGCGTTGTCCACGGCCCGACTCCGCGTGACTACAGCCAGCGGACCCCCAAGAAGATGAAGGCTGCCGCACTGCGTGGCGCCCTGTCCGACCGCGCCCGTAACGGCCGCATCCACGTCCTTGCTGAACTGGTCGCCGGCCCCAAGCCGTCCTCCAAGGAAGCACTGGCCGCGTTGCGTGCAGTTTCCGAGCGCCGGAACCTGCTCGTTGTTATCGAGCGCGCCAACGATGTTGCTGCACTTTCCGTGCGCAACCTCACGGATGTTCACGTTCTGTACGCAGACCAGCTGAACACCTACGACGTGCTGGTTTCCGACGACGTTGTCTTCACCAAGGCTGCGTTCGAGGCTTTCATCGCTGACAAGGCAAAGAACGAGGAGGATGCCAAGTGAGTGCAGCCACCATCAAAGACCCGCGCGACGTCGTCATTGCACCCGTCGTTTCGGAAAAGAGCTACGGCCTGATCGATGAGGGCAAGTACACCTTCCTGGTGGACCCCCGCTCGAACAAGACCGAGATCAAGCTGGCCGTGGAGAAGATTTTCTCCGTCAAGGTCGAATCGATCAACACCATCAACCGTGCCGGTAAGCGCAAGCGCACCAAATTCGGCTGGGGACAGCGCAAGAGCACCAAGCGTGCAATTGTGACCCTCAAAGAAGGCACAATCGACATCTTCGGCGGTCCGCTCGCGTAGCGGAGACCACTTTAACGAGGAAATGAATTATGGGAATCCGTAAATACAAGCCGACTACCCCGGGCCGTCGCGGCTCGAGCGTAGCCGACTTCTCCGAAATCACGCGATCGACTCCGGAAAAGTCGTTGCTGCGTCCGCTGCACAAGACTGGCGGCCGTAACAACACCGGTAAGATCACTACCCGTCACAAGGGTGGTGGCCACAAGCGCCAGTACCGTCTGATCGACTTCCGTCGCCACGACAAAGACGGCGTCAACGCCCGCGTTGCCGAAATCGAGTACGATCCGAACCGCACGGCTCGCATCGCCCTCCTGCACTACGTTGATGGCACCAAGCGTTACATCATCGCCCCGAACAAGCTGTCCCAGGGTGACTTCGTCGAGGCTGGCCCCGACGCTGACATCAAGCCGGGCAACAACCTGCCGCTGCGCAACATCCCGGTTGGTACCACCATCCACGCAGTTGAACTGCGTCCGGGTGGCGGCGCTAAGATGGCCCGTTCCGCAGGTGCTTCGGTTCAGCTCGTCGCCAAGGAAGGCCGTTTCGCCCAGCTGCGTCTGCCCTCCGGTGAAATCCGCAACGTTGACGTGCGCTGCCGCGCAACCGTCGGCGAGGTCGGCAACGCCGAGCAGTCGAACATCAACTGGGGTAAGGCCGGCCGTATGCGCTGGAAGGGCGTTCGCCCGACCGTCCGTGGTGTCGCCATGAACCCGGTCGATCACCCGCACGGTGGTGGTGAAGGTAAGACTTCCGGTGGACGTCACCCGGTCAACCCGAACGGTAAGCGTGAAGGCCGCACCCGCCGCCCCAACAAAGAGAGCGACAAGCTTATTGTTCGTCGCCGCCGTACTGGCAAGAACAAGCGATAGGAGCCTGGACACATGCCACGCAGCCTGAAAAAAGGTCCTTTCGTAGACCAGCACCTCTTTGTGAAGGTCGCCAGGGAAAACGAAAAGGGCACCAAGAACGTCATCAAGACCTGGTCCCGCCGTTCGATGATCGTCCCGGACATGCTGGGTCACACGATTGCCGTTCACGACGGACGCAAGCACATTCCGGTGTTTGTCACTGAGTCGATGGTCGGGCACAAGCTCGGCGAATTCGCTCCCACGCGGACATTCCGCGGCCATGTCAAGGACGACCGTAAGGGCAAGCGCCGCTAAGGCGCTGGCTCTACGGCTAAGACGAGAGAAGGAAAGCAATGGAAGCCAAGGCTATTGCGCGTCACATCCGCGTAACGCCTATGAAGGCCCGGCGCGTCGTCAACCTTGTTCGTGGTAAGCAAGCGAATGAGGCTCTGGCAATTCTGAAGTTCGCCGAACAGGCAGCTTCGGAGCCGGTATTCAAGGTAGTTCAGTCGGCAATGGCAAACGCACGGGTCCTCGCGGACCGCGACGGCGTTGCCTTTGACGAGGGAGACCTCTACATCAGCGAAGCGTTTGTTGATGAAGGCCCGACCATGAAGCGGTTCCAGCCGCGTGCTCAGGGTCGCGCATTTCAGATCAAGAAGCGCACGAGCCACATCACCGTGGTAGTCGCTACCCCGGAGAAAGAGGAGGCTCGCTAAGTGGGACAGAAAGTTAACCCGCACGGGTTCCGACTCGGCATCACCACCGATCACGTATCGCACTGGTTTGCTGACAGCACCAAGGCTGGCCAGCGGTACAAGGACTTCGTTCGCGAAGACATCCGCATCCGCCAGCTCATGTCCACGGGCATGGAGCGCGCTGGTATCGCCAAGGTCGAAATCGAGCGCACCCGTGACCGTGTCCGCGTGGACATCCACACGGCTCGTCCGGGTATCGTCATCGGCCGCCGCGGCGCAGAAGCAGACCGCATTCGCGGCGAGCTCGAAAAGCTCACCGGCAAGCAGGTCCAGCTGAACATCCTCGAGGTCAAGAACCCCGAGATGGAAGCACAGCTTGTTGCCCAGGGCGTTGCTGAGCAGCTGACTTCCCGCGTGGCTTTCCGCCGTGCGATGAAGAAGGCCATGCAGTCCGCACAGCGTGCGGGTGCCAAGGGTATCCGTATCGCTTGCTCCGGTCGACTGGGTGGCGCAGAAATGTCCCGCTCGGAGTTCTACCGCGAAGGCCGTGTGCCCCTGCACACCCTGCGTGCGAACATCGACTACGGCTTCTACGAGGCCAAGACCACCTTCGGCCGCATCGGTGTGAAGGTCTGGATCTACAAGGGCGACGTCACCGCCAAGGAACTGGCTCAGCAGGCAGCTGCTGCTCCGTCCCGCGGCCGCGGTCCGAGCGACCGTCCGGGCCGCCCGGGTGGCGCAGACCGTGGTGACCGCCGCCGTCGTACCGACCGTCCGGCAGCTGACGCAGCACCTGTTGCTGCAGAGGCTCCGGCAGCTGAAGCTGCTGCTCCCGCAGCAGAAGGAGGACAGGCTTAAATGCTTATCCCACGTCGAGTCAAGCACCGTAAGCAGCACCACCCGGGTCGTTCCGGCGCTGCAACGGGCGGCACCAAGGTCACTTTCGGTGAGTACGGCATCCAGGCGCTGAGCCCGGCCTACGTCACGAACCGTCAGATCGAGTCTGCCCGTATCGCGATGACCCGCCACATCAAGCGTGGCGGCAAGGTCTGGATCAACATTTATCCGGACCGCCCGCTGACGAAGAAGCCGGCCGAAACCCGCATGGGTTCCGGTAAGGGTTCTCCGGAATGGTGGGTCGCAAACGTCAAGCCGGGCCGCGTTCTCTTCGAGCTCGCCGGTGTCAATGAAGAGGTAGCTCGCGAGGCACTGCGCCTGGCAATCCACAAGCTGCCGTTGAAGGCACGCATTGTGCGTCGCGAAGGTGGTGAATAGAAATGGCAGTAGGGTCGAAGGATCTCGCACCCGCACAGCTGGACGGTTTCGACAACGAGCGTCTCGTTGAAGAACTCCGCAAGTCCAAGGAAGAGCTGTTCAACCTGCGTTTCCAGTCCGCCACCGGACAGCTGGAGAACCACGGTCGTCTGCGCGCGGTAAAGAAGGACATCGCACGCATCTACACCGTTCTCCGTGAGCGCGAGCTGGGCATTCGTGCCGAGGTTGCCGCACCGGTTGTGGAAGCCAAGGAAGAAAAGAAGTCCAAGAAGGCAGAAGCCAAGGCTGAAAAGGCCGAAGCCGAGGCTGGAGAGGACGCCAAGTGAGCGAACAGAAGGAAACTGTGACGGAAGCAGCAGCCAGCGCTGAACAGCGCGGTTACCGTAAGACGCGTCGCGGCTACGTTGTCTCTGACAAGATGGAAAAGACCATCGTTGTTCAGGTCGAAGACCGCGTGAAGCACGCTCTGTACGGCAAGGTCATTCGCCGCACCTCGAAGATCAAGGCTCACGACGAGCAGAACACCGCCGGCATCGGCGACCTCGTTCTGATCTCTGAGACCCGCCCGCTGTCCGCTACAAAGCGGTGGCGCCTGGTCGAGATCCTCGAAAAGGCTAAGTAATCCCGCGCCGGACTTTGTCCGGCAGCGATATGGATTGGTGGGAAGGCCCGTATTCCGGAAGGAATGCGGGCCTTTCCGCGTTTCGGTCCTTAGCATAAAACGTGCTAGGATATTGAGTTTGTATGGCGCCACTTGTGCGTCAACAACCACCTCGTAAACAATCGTGCCGCGGCATACTGCCCCGCGCAGTTATTTCCGCAAGGGAAGCTGATGCTGGCGGCACGGGAGTTTAGGCCTGCTCTGGCAAAATCCAGGCAGGTCAAGAGACACCCCGATCAACCGTTCCGCAAGGCTCATTCCGTATGCTCCATTTCGGTCTGAGAACCGGCGCGACGCAAGGAGTAAAAATTGATTCAGCAGGAGTCGCGACTGAAGGTCGCCGACAACACGGGTGCTAAGGAAATCCTTACCATTCGCGTTCTCGGTGGATCCGGCCGTCGCTACGCAGGCATTGGCGACGTCATTGTCGCAACCGTCAAGGACGCTATCCCGGGCGGCAACGTAAAGAAGGGTGACGTCGTCAAGGCTGTCATCGTTCGTACCAAGAAGGAACGCCGCCGTGCGGATGGTTCCTACATCAAGTTTGACGAGAACGCAGCTGTGATTCTGAAGAACGACGGCGACCCCCGCGGTACCCGTATCTTCGGCCCGGTTGGTCGTGAACTCCGTGACAAGAAGTTCATGAAGATCGTTTCGCTGGCTCCGGAGGTGCTGTAACCCATGGGTGCAAAGATCAAGAAGGGTGACCTGGTTCAGGTCATCACCGGCGCCAAGCAGGAACGTGGCGGCGACCGTGGCAAGCAGGGCAAGGTTCTGCGCGTGTTCACCGAGACCAACCGCGTCCTGGTAGAAGGCATCAACCGAGTCACCAAGCACACCAAGGTCGGTCAGTCGCAGCGCGGCACCAAGACCGGTGGCATCGAGGTCGTAGAGGCCCCGATCCACGTCTCCAACGTTGCTCTTGTTGACCCCTCGACCAAGAAGCCGACCCGCGTTGGTTTCCGTCTCGAGACCGTTGACAAGGACGGCGTCTCCAAGACCGTCCGTGTCCGCGTGTCCAAGGCCTCCGGGAAGGACATCTAATGACTGAGACTCTCGAGACCCCAGCGAAGATCGTTCCGCGTCTGAAGACGAAGTACGCCGATTCCATCAAGCAGACCTTGGTTGAGGAATTCAAGTACGAGAACGTGAACCAGGTTCCCCGCCTGGTGAAGGTTGTTGTGAACATGGGTGTTGGAGATGCCGCCAAGGACTCCAAGCTGATCGACGGCGCTGTCCGCGACCTCACCCTGATCACCGGCCAGAAGCCGCAGGTAACCAAGGCCCGCAAGTCCATCGCACAGTTCAAGCTGCGCGAAGGCATGCCCATCGGTGCACACGCAACTCTGCGTGGGGACCGTATGTGGGAATTCGTGGACCGCCTCGTGACCCTCGCCCTGCCCCGTATCCGCGACTTCCGCGGCCTCAACGGCAAGCAGTTCGACGGCAACGGCAACTACACCTTCGGTCTGACCGAGCAGGTTATGTTCCACGAAATCGACCAGGACTCCATCGACCGCGTTCGCGGTATGGACATCACGGTTGTCACCACTGCAAAGACCGATGACGAAGGCCGTGCGCTGCTCAAGGCACTTGGCTTCCCGTTTAAATCCGAAGACTAATAACTACGTAGTAGGTCCGGCCGCGGCTCCTTTGTAGCCAACGCGGAAACCATTACGAGGAAGGGCAAGAGCCCACAATGACTATGACAGATCCTGTCGCAGACATGCTTACGCGTCTGCGCAACGCCAACTCGGCATACCACGACACTGTGAGCATGCCGTACAGCAAGCTCAAGGCACGCGTTGCCGACATCCTGAAGGCAGAAGGCTACATTGCTGCCTGGAAGGAAGAGGAAGCCGAAGTCGGCAAGAAGCTGACCATCGACCTCAAGTTCGGTCCGAACCGCGAGCGTTCGATTGCTGGTGTCCGCCGCATTTCCAAGCCTGGTCTCCGCGTTTACGCGAAGTCCACCAACCTGCCTCACGTGCTGGGTGGCCTGGGTATCGCAATCCTGTCCACCTCTTCCGGCCTCCTGACTGACAAGCAGGCCGGCAAGAAGGGCGTGGGCGGCGAAGTCCTCGCGTACGTCTGGTAACGGGAAAGGAAGAGAATAATGTCACGTATTGGACGTCTCCCCATCACCGTTCCTGCCGGCGTTGAAGTTAAGGTTGATGGCTCTGTCATCAATGTCAAGGGCACCAAAGGCGAGCTGAGCCACACTGTAGCCAGCCCGATCGAGGTCACCCTGGACGAAAGCACCTTGACTGTCACCCGCCCGAACGACGAGCGCACTTCGCGTTCCCTGCACGGCCTGACCCGCACCCTGATCGCCAACATGATCGAGGGCGTCACCAAGGGCTACGAAAAGAAGCTTGAAATCGTTGGTACCGGTTACCGCGTTCAGGCCAAGGGTTCTGACCTTGAGTTCGCTCTCGGCTTCAGCCACCCGGTGAATGTCGCCGCTCCCGAGGGCATCACCTTCACGGTGGAGGGGCCGACCAAGCTCTCCGTCGCTGGTATCTCCAAGCAGCAGGTCGGCGAGGTTGCTGCCAACATTCGCAAGCTGCGCAAGCCTGACCCCTACAAGGGCAAGGGTGTCCGTTACGCCGGCGAAGTTATCCGCCGCAAGGTCGGAAAGGCTGGTAAGTAAACCATGGCCATCGCAATTAACAAGAAGCGGTCGAACAAGAGCAAGTCTGCTGCACGCAGCCGTCGCCAGCTTCGTATCCGCAAGCGCATCACCGGTACGGCTGCTCGTCCTCGTCTGGTCGTCAACCGCTCCGCACGCCACATCTTCGTCCAGGTTGTCGATGACAGCAAGGGTGTAACCGTGGCTTACGCTTCCACTTTGGAAGCTGACCTTCGTGCATTCGACGGCGACAAGACTGCCAAGGCCAAGCGCGTCGGCGAGCTCGTTGCCGGGCGTGCCAAGGCTGCAGGCATCGAAGCTGTTGTCTTCGACCGCGGTGGTAACAAGTACCACGGCCGGATCGCCGCCGTCGCTGACGGCGCACGTGAAGGTGGGTTGGCACTGTGACCGTTGAGAATAACGATAAGGACATTCAGGTGACTGAAGCTGCAGCTGCTGAGGCAACTGAGACTGCTGCTGCCACCGACGACCGCCGCGGCGGCCGTCGTGGCGAGCGTGGTGACCGTGGCCAGGGCCGCGGCGACCGTGGTGGCCGTGGTGGCCGCGACGGCGGTCGCGAGGCCGAGAAGAGCCAGTTCGTAGAGCGCGTTGTAACCATCAACCGTGTTGCCAAGGTCGTCAAGGGTGGTCGTCGCTTCAGCTTCACCGCCCTCGTCGTCGTCGGTGACGGCAACGGCCTGGTTGGCGTTGGCTACGGCAAGGCCAAGGAAGTTCCGGCAGCTATCGCAAAGGGCGTTGAAGAGGCCAAGAAGTCCTTCTTCCGCGTTCCCCGCGTTGGCAGCACCATCCCGCACCGCGTGCAGGGTGAGGCCGCAGCAGGCGTTGTCATGCTGCGTCCGGCTTCCCCGGGTACCGGTGTTATCGCTGGTGGTCCGGTCCGCGCGGTACTGGAATGCGTCGGTATCCACGACGTTCTCTCCAAGTCGCTCGGTTCCTCGAACGCCATCAACATCGTTCACGCGACTGTTGACGCCCTGAAGCGACTGGAAGAGCCCGCTTCCGTGGCAGCCCGCCGTGGCCTGCCGCTGGACGAGGTTGCTCCTGCAGCTCTGGTGCGCGCACTCCTGAACCAAAAGGCAGGTGTCTAGTCATGGCTAAGAACCTGACTCCCTCCGACGCTCAGTTGGAGATCACCCAGATCAAGGGCGTCATCGGCGCCAAGCAGAACCAGCGTGAGACCCTGCGGTCCCTCGGCCTCAAGCGCATCGGACACACCGTTGTCCGTACCGCTGATGCCGTAACCGTTGGAATGCTCAACACGGTTCCGCACCTCGTGAATGTAGAGGAGGCGAAGTAATGGCTGAGAACAAAACCGCCGCAGAGGCTGCCGACAAGCAGAACACTCTGAAGGTCCACCACCTGCGTCCCGCCCCCGGTGCCAAGACTGCCAAGACCCGTGTTGGTCGTGGTGAAGGCTCCAAGGGTAAGACCGCCGGTCGCGGTACCAAGGGTACGAAGGCCCGCTACCAGGTCAAGGCTGGCTTTGCCGGCGGCCAGTTGCCGCTGCACATGCGCCTGCCGAAGCTTCGCGGCTTCAAGAACCCGTTCCGGGTCGAGTTCCAGGTTGTAAACCTGGACAAGCTCAACGAGCTGTTCCCGGAAGGTGGCGCTGTCACCGTCGAGTCCCTGGTTGAGAAGGGTGCCGTTCGCAAGAACCAGCCCGTCAAGGTGCTGGGCACCGGCGACATCACCGTCAAGGTGGACGTCACCGCCCACGCTTTCTCCTCCAGCGCAGCTGAGAAGATCGCAGCAGCAGGCGGAACCACCACTGCCCTCTAAAGGGCATTGGGGCTATCGCCCGCTGTGAAAAGACTCCCGGTGTGGAGGGCTTCGGCCCCTCGCGCCGGGAGTTTTTTCATATGGCGCACACCCCTCGATTGTTCGCATGGCGCCTCAAACCGTTAGACTCGGGTGTTGGGTTTCAATGACCCCTTTCGACACCCTTGGACTTTTAACTCAGGAGGACGCTTGCTAAGCGCATTCGGCCGGGCATTTCGTACGCCTGATCTGCGACGCAAGTTGTTGTTCACGCTGGGAATCATCACAATCTTCCGCTTGGGAGCTTTTATCCCCTCGCCTGGTGTGAGCTACCAAAATGTTCAGCAATGTTTGTCAAGCAATCAGGACCAGGGCGGCCTCTACCAGCTCGTCAACCTGTTCAGCGGTGGTGCACTGCTGCAGGTTTCGATCTTTGCCCTGGGGATCATGCCGTACATCACGGCCAGCATCATCGTGCAGCTGCTCCGCGTGGTCATTCCGCGGTTCCAGGAGCTGTATGACGAAGGCGCCTCGGGCCAGTCGAAGCTGACGCAGTACACGCGTTATCTGACCATTGCGCTGGGCCTGCTGAACGCCACCACATTGGTGTCCCTGGCACGCTCCGGGCAGCTGCTGCCCAACTGCCAGCTGCCGATCATCCCCGACACGAGCATCATCGCCACGATTCTTGTCGTCATCACCTTGACGGCCGGTACAGGCCTCATCATGTGGATGGGCGAACTCGTTACCGAGAAGGGCGTGGGCAACGGCATGTCGTTGCTCATCTTCACCTCCATCGCAGCCGGCTTCCCGACCTCGCTTGGTGCCATCTGGAACTCCAAGGGACCGGGCACCTTCTTCACCGTGTTGGCGATCGGCCTCGTGACGGTCGCACTCGTAGTCTTCGTGGAGCAGTCCCAGCGGCGCATTCCGGTCCAATACGCCAAGCGTATGATCGGCCGGCGCACCGTGGGCGGCACCAGCACCTACATCCCCATCAAGGTGAACATGGCCGGCGTCGTGCCCGTCATCTTTGCTTCCTCCATGCTCTACCTGCCCGGGCTGATTGCGCAGTTCAACCAGCCGAAGGCCGGAGAGTCGATCGCCCCGTGGGTTGAGTGGATCAACAACAACCTCACCAAGGGCGACCACCCCATCTACATGGCGTTGTACTTCGTCATGATTGTGTTCTTCACCTACTTCTACGTCGCGATCACCTTCAACCCTGAAGAGGTCTCGGACAACATGAAGAAGTACGGCGGGTTCATTCCGGGCATCCGGGCGGGTAAACCGACCGCGGACTACCTGCAGTACGTGCTTTCCAGGATCACCCTCCCCGGCGCCTTTTACCTGGGCTTCGTGGCGTTGATTCCGCTGGTCGCACTCGTCCTGATCGGCGCCAACCAGAACTTCCCGTTCGGTGGCACGTCAATTCTGATCATGGTGGGTGTGGGCCTGGAAACCGTCAAGCAGATTGATGCGCAGCTACAACAACGTCACTACGAAGGGCTTTTGCGATGACGAGAATGCTGATCATTGGACCCCCGGGTTCGGGCAAGGGAACCCAGGCTGAGCGGATTTCCGGGCGCTTGGGCGTAGTCCCCATTTCCACGGGCGACATCTTCCGGGCAAACGTCAAGGGCGAAACCCCGCTGGGTATCGAAGCCAAGAAGTACATGGACGCCGGCGACTTCGTTCCGGACAGCGTGACCAACAAGATGGTCCGTGACCGCCTGAGCGAGAGCGACGTCGAGAACGGCTTCCTGCTTGACGGATACCCGCGCACCACCGCCCAGGTGGAATACCTGGACCAGATCCTCGCCGACACGGAAGAGAAGCTCGACGTCGTGCTTCAGCTGACGGCCGACGACGAGGAACTTGTTTCACGCCTGCTGGGCCGCGCCAAGGAGACCGGGCGCTCGGATGACAACGAAGGTGTCATCCGCCACCGCCTGGACCTCTACCACGAGCAGACCGAGGCCGTCGTGGCCAAGTATGCCGAACGCGGCATCCTGACCCAGGTCGATGGCATTGGCGGCATCGACGAGGTCACGGATCGCGTCCTGTTGGCCATCGAGGCGGCCAAGGCAGTCTAGTCGCCGCACGACTGTCGAAAAGGGTGTGTCCCGCGCTGGAGTGAACCGCTCCCCACGCTGGACACGCCCTTTTCTGTTCCCCCTTCCGGGGGTGCGGGACCCGGGACCGTTTCCGGGCGTTCGCGGCTCCGGTTTCGGGCACTACCGCTGGTGCGGGAAAATAAGAGATCCGAGGGTGATCTGGTTCCGCAGCCCACCACAAGCAGCACACGACAAGAGGAGACCATGGCGTTCGGCCAGCCCCGCATCGAATACAAGACCAATGAGCAAATGCGCAAGATGCAGGAGGCCGGATTGGTCCTCAGCAGAGCGCTCGACGCAGCCGTTGACGCTGCGAAACCCGGCGTTACCACGCGTGAGATCGACGCAGTGTTCGCCGCGGTCCTCATCGACGCTGGAGCGAAGTCGAACTTCCTCGGGTACCACGGCTTCCCGGCCACCATCTGCGCATCCGTCAACGAGGAAGTGGTCCACGGCATCCCCGGCGACCGGGTCCTCCAGGACGGGGACATCATTTCGATTGATGGCGGAGCGATCGTTGACGGTTGGCACTCCGACTCCGCACGCACCGTGATAGTCGGGACGGCGGATCCTGAAGACCAGCGGCTCTCGGATGTCACCCAGGCCGCCATGTGGCGTGGAATCGCTGCTTTGTCGAAGGGCAAGTTCGTGGGCGACATCGGCAACGCCGTGGATGACTACGTCTCCTCCGTACCGGGGAAACCGCTCGGCATCCTGGAGGACTACGTCGGCCACGGCATCGGCTCCGAGATGCATATGGCCCCGGATGTGTTGAACTACCGCACCACGCACCGCGGCCCGAAGATCAGGCCGGGACTGTGCCTTGCGATCGAACCAATGCTCGTCCGCGGCAGCATTGAAACAGCAACCCTCGACGACGACTGGACCGTGGTGACCACTGACGGCAAGCGTTCGTGCCAGTGGGAGCACTCGGTTGCCGTCCACGAAAAGGGCATCTGGGTGCTTTCCGCGCCCGACGGCGGTGCAGAGCAGCTGGCGCCGCTCGGCGTCGTGCCCGTTCCGATTCCCTGACGCCCAAGCCGGGAACCGAAACAGAAAATCCCTGGCGACTCCCGAATTCGGGTGTCGCCAGGGATTCTGCGTATCAGGAAGCTTACCTAGCTCTTGAGCTTGGGCTTCACGTCCTTGGTGTAAATGCCATCGAGGGTTGTCTTGAGGTCCGTCATGGTGGCCTTCACGTCGCCCTGCTGGGTGAGGATCTTCGCGGCCGCCTTGGCCATCTCCTGATCGGCACCAGGCAGGAACACGCGGGCGTTGTCCTGCACCTTGGTCACGGCGAGCTGGTCCATGGCCGTCTTGATCTGGGGAGTCTTGGCGAGGACTGCCGTCATGTCCGCGGAGACGCGCGTGGGCATGTAGCCGGTCGCAGCCGAGAATGCAGCGGTGTTCTCCGGCTCGGTCATGAATTTCAGGAAGGTGGCAGCCGCGAGCTGGACTTCCTTGCTCACACCGCTGGGAATCCCGAGTCCGGCGCCGCCGGTGGGGCAGACGTTGGTCTCGGCCTTGGGGCCGCCCGGCAGGAAGCCGACGCCGACGTTGAACTTGGCGGACTTCAGCACGCCCAGCAGGTCCCCGGTGGAGGAGATCGTGGTGGACGTGATGCCTGCGGAGAAGTCGTCCGCGGCGTTCTTGGAGGAGACGCCGGCCCACTTGTCCTTGTAGATGGAGTCCTGGGCCCACTGCAGGGCCGTGACGGACTCGGTGGAATCGCAGTTGAAGGTCCAGCCGTTGGACCAGCTGCCGCCCCAGCCCCACAGGTTGTTCTGCAGGGTCCAGCCGGCGTATCCGGCAAGGGCCGGGTAGATGTAGGCGTACTTCGCGCCCGAGCTGGCCTGGAGCTTAGGGGCCCACTCGGCGAACTCCTGCCAGGTCTTGGGTGCCCGGTCCGGAAGGCCGGCGGCCTTGAAGTGGTCCTTGTTGTAGTAGAAGAGCGGGGTGGAGCGGCCGTAGGGAAGCGCCCACTGCTTGTTGGCGTACTGGTAGTCCGCTACGAGGGACTTCTGGAAGTCGTCGATTTTGACGTCCAGCTGCTTGATGAGCCCGTCCAACGGAATGATGTTGCCGTTGGTGTAGTAGCGGAACCACCAGACGTCGGAGAGCACGACGAGGCCGGGGAGGGCCGACTTCGCGGCCTGCGAGGTCTGGAACTTCTGCGCGATCTCCTCGTAGTTGGCGCCTGCCGTCACGAGGTTCACCTTGATGTCCGGGAACTTCGCCTGGAACTTGTCGATGATGGATTGCTCGACAGCCTGGGACTGTCCGGGGTGGCTGGTCCAAAAGTCGAACGAGCCGGCCGGCTTGACGCCGGTGAAGTCGATGTCCGAAGGGCTGCTGCTCGCTGCGCTGCCGCTGGTCGACGGACCGCCGCATGCTGCCAGGGCGGCGGCGCCGACTCCAAGTCCGGCGAGCCCCAGGAAGTTTCTACGATCAAGATTCATTGCCATGGTTGGTCCTCTCAAGGATGCAAAGGTGGTGATGGGGTTGTGTGGAAGGTGCGGTGTTACTAGCCAGTGACGCTGCCCTGGGTGAGCCCGGCAACGATGTAGCGTTGCAACGCTGCGAAGACCAGGAGGATGGGGATGATCACCAGGACTGCTCCGGCCATGAGGATCCCCCAGCCGGCGCCGTTTCCTTCAGAGTTCTGAAGCAGGGTCAAGCCGACCGGGAGGGTCATGGTTTCCGGCCGGTCCGTGATGATCAGGGGCCAGATGTAGTCGTTCCATTCGCTGACCACGGTGACGAGGGCGACGGTGGCGATGGAGGGAAGCGACACGGGCGCCACTACTTGCCACAGCCTGCGCCAGTGGCCCGCGCCGTCGATTTCCGCGGCTTCGAGGATGGACCCCGGAAGCGTCTTGAAATGCTGGCGTAGCAGGAAGGTTCCGAAGGCGGTGCCGAGTCCCGGAAGAATGATTCCCCACAGGGTGTTCTTCCCGCCGATTCCCGCGATCAGGATGTAGTTGGGGAGGATCGACACCTGCGGCGGCACCATCAGGGCCACGAGGATCACGACGAATATGACGTTCTTGAACGGGAAACGGACAAAGACCAGGGCGTACGCCGTCAGGATGGCGAGGATCACCTTGACCGTGGAACCTACCACGGTGACGATCAGGCTGTTCAGGAAGAACCGGGCGAACGGCACTGTGGTCATGGCCGTGTGGTAGTTCTCCAGGTTCAGGCCCTGCGGCAGGATCTTGAGATCGGTGGTGACGATCTCGCCGGGCTGCTTGAAGGAACTCAGCAACATCCACAACAACGGCAGGACAACCACCAGCGTGGCCACGATCAGCGGGATGTAGCCTCCAGCCAGTGTCTGGACGAGGTTTGCGCGCGAGAACGGCTTGTCGCGCCGCGCTGGGAGCTCCGGACCGCCGTCGGGAGCTTTCAGGGTCCCGACGCCGGTCGCGGGGTTGGGGCTGACGGGAGAGAGCGTGCTCATGAGTAGTGCACCTTCCGTTCGACGAACCGCAACTGGAGCACGGTGATGATGAGCAGGATGGCGAAGAGGACTACCGAGATGGCGGCCGAGTAGCCGGCACGGTTGTAGGCTCCGAAGGCCTGCAGATAGGCCTCGTAGATCAGCGTGCTGGTGCCGTTGCCGAGCGGCGTCATGATGCGGATCAGGTCAAAGGCCTGCAGCGAGCTGATCATCGTGGTGATCAACAGGAAGAACGTGGTGGGGGAGAGCAGCGGAACGGAGATGCTCATGAAGCGGCGGAAGCCGTTGGCGCCGTCCAGGGAGGCTGCCTCCATGACGTCCTTCGGGAGCGACTGGAGTCCGGCGAGGTACACGACGGCGCAGTAGCCCAGGTTCTTCCAGACGTAGACGATGATGACCATCACGAGGGAGAGCTGCGGATCGTTGATCCACTGGGGACTTTGCTGGCCAATGCCGCGAAGCAGCCAGGACAGCACGCCGTATCCGGGGTCGAAGATGAACAGCCACACGAGGCCGACTCCTACGCCGCTGAGGACATAGGGGGCGAAGACGGCGGAACGCGCAAAGGTAGTGCCGCGGACCTTCGCGTTCAGGGCCAGGGCCACCAAGAGGCCCAGCACCATGGAACCGCCCACGGTGACCGCGGTGAAGATGAGGGTGGTGCCAAGCACTTGCGGGGCGTCGGAGCTCGTGAAGAAGTTGACGTAGTTGTCGAAGCCCACAACGGTGGCCGAGGTGGAGCCCAAGGTCCAGTCAAGGGTCGAGTAATACATGTTGTTGATCAACGGCAGATACGTGAACACCGCGATCAGCGCCAAGTTCGGCAAGGCCAGCGCCAGGAACACAAAGAAGTCGCGTCGGGTTCGGCCGGACCAGCGTCCCCGGCGCTGAGGGGCCGGGACAGCCTGCGCGGTGTGCGCGGGGCTACCTGTCAGTTGTCTTGTCATGGGAGGTCTCTAACGGTTCGCAGATATCGGGGCGCGCCGGACCCGAACTGTTGGGTCAAGGGGGCGGCTAGTTTTACCTCACCACACGGGAGCACCTGTCAAGTCAAAAAAAGGGCTGTTCGCGGGATTGTTGGACAAGCCTTTTGCGCTTGTTCACCCGATGTTCCGTGGCGGATGGGGCCGTGTTTACATTCGAGGCACGACTACCGTTTGTGTTCGGAAGGAGGCCCGGCGTGCTCAGGAAATCCTGAGCATGCCCAAGTAGCTCGCAGTTGTTGTCGTTATCGCGGCTGATAACGACAACAACTGTCAGTCAGTTGGGTGGCGGGGAGCAGAATAGGCACATGACTTCGAAGATCACTGATGTGCCAGGAATCCGGGTGGGACATGTCCAGCGGATCGGCGATGGCTGGCTGAGTGGGGTGACCGTTGTCCTTCCGCCGCGAGGGACCGTGGGATCGGTAGACGTGCGAGGCGGCGGCCCCGGCACGCACGAGACCGACGCCCTCGACCCCACCACCCTCGTGCCCACAGTCGACGCGGTAGTGCTCGCCGGCGGGAGTGCCTTTGGTTTGGTCACGGCCCACGGCGCCCAGCGATGGTGCGAAGAGCAAGGGCGCGGGTTCGCCGTGCCCGGGGGAGTGGTGCCGATCGTTCCGGCCGCCGCGATCTTCGACTTGGGCCGCGGCGGTGACTTCGCCGCCCGCCCCGACGAAGCCATGGGATACGAAGCGGCCGTTGCGGCTGCGGCCTCAAGCGAGCACGCCGACGTCGGACGCGGAAACATCGGCGCCGGTACCGGTGCAGTGATTGGCCGCGGCGCCTTCAAGGGGGGAGTCGGCACCTCGTCGATCACCTTGGATAGCGGCGTGGTGGTGGGCGCGCTCGCGGTGGTCAACGCGTTGGGGATGCCTTTCGGCACATCGTCCCCGCGGATCGAATCCGGCAGTTCAGAACCGGCGGGGCCCCCGGCGCTGAACACCACGCTCGTCGTCGTCGCCACCAACGCGGTCCTCGACCCCGCCGAATGCAAGCGCACCGCGAGTGCGGCACACGCCGGCCTTGCCCGGGCGCTGAGTCCATCCCATACACTCGCCGACGGCGACACCGTGTTCGCGCTGGCGACCGGCGCCGTCGGGCTTGACCGCAGTTCGGAACAAGCAAGGCAGGTTTCGCTCATTACCCTGCAAAGCGCGGCGGCGGACGCCGTCCGCCTGGCTGTCCTTGACGGTGTCGCGGCTGCGGAATCCATCACGACGGCGGCAGGCACCTTCACTGCCTACGGCGAGGTTTAGCGGGATCCAAGGGGGCTCCTCGGTCCACGGAAGGGTGACACCGTGCCGGTGTCTGCGCTAGCATGGGCGGATTTAACTTTCGTGCCATTTTGGCGTAGAGTTGTTTGTTGGTTGTCTCCACAGCCACGCCCATTTAACAGGTCGCGAGTCCTGCTTCGTGGAGTGGCAAGAGCCGGACGGCCAAACAAACAAAAAACGTCCGCAGATTTTCCGGTGCCTAACCGGAGGGCTGCGGCAAACAACAGTTAGCGGAGGATATGGCCAAGAAGGACGGGGTCATTGAGATCGAGGGCGTTGTGACTGAGGCACTGCCCAACGCGATGTTTCGCGTTGAGCTCACCAACAAGCACATCGTTCTTGCACATATCTCGGGGAAGATGCGACAGCACTACATCAGGATTCTCCCTGAGGACCGCGTAGTGGTGGAGCTAAGCCCTTACGACCTCACACGTGGTCGCATCGTCTACCGCTACAAGTAATTGCTGGGCGGCAGCCTCGGGAAACCGGGGTAGTTGCCGCAACAGCCGACCAACTGCAACACGCAAAGGAACGCCATGAAGGTCAAGCCGAGCGTTAAGCAGATCTGCGACAAGTGCAAAGTGATCCGCCGTAATGGCCGGGTCATGGTGATCTGCGAGAACCCGCGCCACAAGCAGCGCCAGGGCTAATTCCCCGCAGGGGAACTAGCGCCCGCGAGGGCAACCTGGGTTGCTAACCCACGCAAGTAAATAAAGGCAGCACAAGCTGAATCGGGACGTATTAGAGCCTGGCAGCTAACCCCCGGTCGGAGGCTGGGGCCGCACTGAAAGTGCGGGTGTACTGCCTACGACCTCCGGTTTATTCAAGGAGTACTGCCACTATGGCTCGTCTCGCTGGCGTAGACATTCCCCGCGAAAAGCGGTTGGAAATTGCGCTTACTTACATCTACGGCGTGGGCAAGACCCGTGCACACGAAACCCTGGCTGCCACCGGCATCAGCGCTGACGTTCGGGTCAAGGACCTGACTGACGCCGAGCTGGTCCAGCTGCGTGACTACATTGAAGGCAACTACAAGGTTGAGGGTGACCTTCGCCGCGAAGTAGCAGCAGATATCCGCCGCAAGGTTGAAATCGGCAGCTACGAAGGCCTGCGTCACCGCAAGGGCCTGCCCGTACGCGGTCAGCGTACGAAGACCAACGCTCGTACCCGCAAGGGCCCGAAGCGTACCGTCGCCGGCAAGAAGAAAGCCGGCCGCTAGAAATAGCAGCTGACTTTCCCCCGATAACTTTCTGTAGGAGAAATAATGCCCCCGAAGACTCGTGGCGCGGTTCGCAAGCCGCGTAAGAAGGACAAGAAGAATATCGCGCTTGGCCAGGCGCACATCAAGAGCACCTTTAACAACACCATCGTGTCCATCACGGACCCGAACGGTGCTGTAATCTCCTGGGCTTCCGCCGGTGAGGTTGGATTCAAGGGCTCCCGTAAGTCCACCCCGTTCGCCGCCCAGATGGCTGCCGAGGCTGCTGCAAAACGCGCCCAGGAGCACGGCCTGCGCAAGGTTGACGTGTTCGTCAAGGGACCGGGATCCGGACGCGAGACCGCAATCCGTTCGCTGCAGGCCGCTGGCCTCGAGGTTGGCTCCATCCAGGACGTCACCCCCAGCGCCCACAACGGTTGCCGCCCGCCGAAGCGCCGCCGCGTCTAATTGGATTCTTGGCCTTGCCGGCCGGGTCCGCCACGGAACAGCTTGACTGCTCCGTGGCGCCCGGCCGGCAAAGCCGGAACCAAGCCGATTTCCACCACCTGTGTTGCGTCATATAGCGGATGCTCGCCGAAAGGAAACCTAAGTGCTTATTGCACAGCGCCCCACTCTGTCTGAAGAAGTAGTCTCCGAGAACCGCTCGCGTTTCATCATTGAACCGCTGGAACCGGGCTTCGGTTACACCCTCGGAAACTCCCTCCGCCGTACCCTGCTCTCTTCCATCCCCGGTGCTGCTGTAACCAGCATCCGGATCGATGGCGTGCTGCACGAGTTCACGACGGTTCCGGGTGTCAAGGAAGATGTCACTGAGATCATCCTGAACATCAAGAACCTCTCCGTGTCCTCCGAGCACGATGAGCCGGTTGTTGCATACCTGCGCAAGCAGGGCCCCGGAGTCGTCACGGCCGCGGACATCGCTCCGCCGGCCGGCGTCGAATTCCACAACCCGGATCTGCACATTGCCACGCTGAACTCGAAGGGCAAGTTCGAACTCGAACTGACCATCGAACGCGGCCGCGGCTACGTTTCGGCAGCTCAGAACAAGTCCGGCGACTCCGAGATCGGCCGTATTCCGGTCGACTCGATCTACTCGCCGGTCTTGAAGGTTACCTTCCGCGTGGAAGCTACCCGTGTTGAGCAGCGCACTGACTTCGACAAGCTGATTGTCGACGTCGAGACCAAGCAGGCTATCGCCCCGCGCGACGCCGTTGCCTCGGCAGGCACCACCCTGGTGGAACTGTTCGGTCTTGCACGTGAGCTGAACACCGCAGCTGAAGGTATCGAGATTGGCCCGTCGCCGACGGATGCTGCCTTGGCAGCTGACATGGCACTGCCGATCGAGGATCTGGACCTCACCGTCCGTTCCTACAACTGCCTCAAGCGTGAGGGCATCCACACCGTGGGTGAACTCGTTGCCCGCTCCGAGGCTGACCTGATGGACATCCGTAACTTCGGTGCGAAGTCCATCGATGAGGTCAAGGCAAAGCTGGTTGAACTGGGTCTGTCCCTCAAGGACTCGCCTCCCGGTTTCGATCTTGCAGCCCGCGCCGCAGCCATCGAAGAGGACGACGCCGCGTTCAGCGACGACGAGCTCTAACAAGCAGATCTTGGCCACCGAGTCCACGTTCGGACCCGGACGGCCTTCATTACAGGAGAAATTACTATGCCTACCCCCACTAAGGGTCCGCGCCTCGGAGGCGGTCCGGCTCACGAGCGCCTGATGCTCGCGAACCTGGCAGCAGCCTTGTTCGAGCACAAGCGCATCACCACGACGGTCACCAAGGCCAAGCGCCTGAAGCCGTACGCAGAGCGCCTCGTGACCTTCGCCAAGCGCGGCGACCTGTCCTCCCGCCGTCGCGTGCTCGGCCTGATCAGCGACAAGGGCGTTGTCCACGAGCTGTTCACCGACATCGCAGGCGCCGTCGCCAACCGCGATGGTGGCTACACCCGCATCACCAAGATCGGCAACCGCAAGGGCGACAACGCTCCCATGGCTGTCATCGAACTGGTTCTTGAGCCGGTTTCCCCGAAGCAGGCTGTAATTGCCGAGGCAACTGCTGCTGCCAAGAGGGACGCCGAGAAGGCTGCTCCGGCCGCCGAAGAGACCGCTCCGGTTGTCGAGGAAGAGGTCGTTGAGACTGAAGCCGCAGAGACCGAAGCCGAGGCTCCCGAAGCTGAAGCTGCTGAAACCGAAGAGGCTCCGGCCGCTGAGGAAAAGAAGTAATTCACTGAATTCTTCACAGTAGACTTAAGTCTATGAACGAACGAAAACCCGCTGCCCCCGTTTTGGGGGGCGGCGGGTTTTTGCGTGTCCGGATGGATCTTTCGTACGACGGCGGCCCCTTCAGCGGGTGGGCGCTTCAGCCCGGTCTCCGGACCGTGCAGGGATCGTTGGAAGAGGCATTGGCACTGATCGTGCGGCGCCCCGTACGGGTCACCGTGGCGGGACGGACCGATGCCGGTGTCCACGCCCGCGGACAAGTGGCGCACATTGACCTGTCCGAGGCGGAGTGGGGCGTGCTGCCGAGGGGCCACGAGATCGACCCCGCCGCCGCGCTGTTGCGGAGGCTTAGGGGAGCCTTGAGCCGGGTCCTGCAGGATGAAACCGGGGCCATTGAAGTGCACGACGTCGGATTGGCGCCTGACGGTTTCGATGCTCGCTTCTCAGCGTTGTGGCGCCGCTACAGTTACCGGATCGCCGACGGCCCGGAACGCTGGGACCCCGTCCTGCGCAGGCTGACGCTTTGGCACAAGGCCGCCCTGGACGAGGGAGCGATGAACCAGGGAGCAGTGGCGCTGCTTGGGCTTCAGGATTTCCGCGCGTACTGCAAGCCCCGTGAGGGAGCCACCACCATCCGCGAGCTGCAGCGGTTTGAGTTCGTGCGCGGCAGCGACGGTGTGCTGGTGGCCAACGTCCAAGCAGATGCCTTTTGCCACAACATGGTGCGTGCCTTGGTGGGATCCGCATTGCGTGTGGGGGAGGGCTTGGAAAGTCCGGAGTGGCTGCATGAGCGACTGCTCGCTGGTGTGAGGGATGCCAAGTCCGTGTTGGCTGCTCCGCACCCCTTGGTGCTCGAGGAAGTGGCCTATCCTTCCGACGACGAACTGTTTGCGCGGGCCGAGTTGACGCGGGCGCGGCGGGAGTAGGCGGCGCGGTGGTCCGAAGGGGTCCTCCTCGACTCTGGGTGTCGAGGAGGACCGGTCTTTGGGGGAACTGAGAGCCTGTCGCTTGGACGAGCGTTCAGCTCGGGATTTGGATCAGGTGGGAGTTACCGCTGATCGCATTGATCGCCGAGACAAAGATCGGGCCAAGCGCCGTTCCGCTCCCTGCGCAGAAGAAGTAGTCGCCATCAGAATTCTCGGCGGAGATGTCGGCGGCTGTGGTGCAGCTATTTGCTGTGCTCGGATTACCATGCGAGTCCGGCGATGCCGCAGCGGCGAGGACATCGCGCACATACGCTCCGCTACCCCCGCATCGTTCCGTGCTGAGGTTGTACCCGACAGTGACGATCAAGATTCCACGCGCCTTGGCATCAGCCGCCACGGCTAAGAGATTGTTGCACGCTGTGACGCCGTTGGAGCTTCCAATATCGCCGGGAGTCGCTACCGATGTGGATCCGGCGACGTCAGGTTCGTTGGGCTGACCATCGGTCTCCAAGATAATCGCATTGCGTGGTGTTCCTGAACGTGTCGGGAGGGTCGCCAGGTTGTTGGTGTCGAAGCCCAGCAGATATCTGGCTGCAGACTTCATCGGCGATGCGAGGCTGGTCCCTGTGCCCGAGTGGGTCAAGCACTGCAGACCCTTGACCAGATTGCTGCTGCTGTTGAGTGCCGGTGGTGTGGCTGAGGTCGTGTAGTCGTTGGAAAAGGGAACCGGGAGCCAGGGGCCGCTTGTTTGCGAGCCGGAGGGGTTGGTGATGCAACCGGAGGTGGAGCTGCTCCGCCCGATGGTGCCCAGAGCCACGTATTGCTGGGTGTTTGTCATGGTCTGCAATGTGCTCTGGATACCTGACTTAAGCGAGGACAGATCAGCGTCGCTCATGCTGCCTGTCCGGTCCGCGACAATCGCAACATTCATGGGGTTGGGACTCTGGGCGCCGCAGGATCCGCGGCATGCATTCGAGGACAGAGATCCGGTATTCCCGGTGTTTATGCCGATCACCGGTGCGAACGCAAAGGGGACATCCGTAGAGGCGGTCACAGTTATCGAGTTGCAGGTGTGGCCGCTTCCCGCTACGCAGGGGATTGCGCAGATCGTCTCGTTGCACTTGGCGCCGGCGACCGTTCCCGGGTCGCAGACACTGGGTACCTGTCCGCTGGCCACAGTCTTGGTGGCTCCCGTGGAGCCGACCACACACCAGAATTTGACGGTGGGGACGGTGCCGGGATCGTTCGAGTTGGCGTACGAGAGCGCGGCACTCTGTGCCGTGGCGGGATCGTTCGGGAGGGAGGTCACACCCGCTAAGGCGGCGGCATCCAAGGCATTACTGAGGTGCTGGCGTTCGAAAAGCAAGTGGCCGAAATCGATGGCCAACGCTACCGAGCCAAAGAGAACGGGAACCAGCAGCGCAAACATGAGAATCGACGCGCCTCGCTCCCGGCTCGTCGGGTCCGGACGCCGAGCGCCGTGAGCAATTCTCAGACGTACCGGTTTCCCGCTCTCACCGACACCGGCTTCGGTATTTCCGTTTCTATCCTTTAGAGAGTGCATGATCCTCCGCTCCAACCCTGTGAACCTGAGGTCACAGCCGCTGCGCCTTCCATTTTCATGACCGCTTTGGCCTCGAAGAAGCCATTGAGTACCCACGAGTAGAAGCCCGACATGGACGATTGGGGGTAGCGCAAGCACACAACCATCACCCCGGGCGTACCCCCAGACGTATCCACGACGAACTTCACCTGGAGTTTGGTGTTATCCATCATTCCCTTCGCCAAGTTCGCGGAGGCAATGACGTCGCCTTGAGTCACACCCTGCCGTGCGCTTTCCCGCGCCGCACCCTGGAGGCTGATGCTTTGCCCAAGAGCCGTGCCGAAGTCGATGACGCCAAGGAGCATGGAGAGGAGTAAGGGGAGGACGAGGGCAAATTCAACCGCCGCCGCACCTCGCTGACGAACATTCCGTTTCGCTGCCCTTCCTGCCCGGGGTCTAGACATTAGTTGCTCCTTCAAAATGTGTTGTGGGGACCCGAAGACTTCCAATGATTTTGTGGTCTTGGAGAGCTAGTACGCTCCAGCCATGCTGTCCATTACTCTGATAATTGCCGGCCCGATGATCACGATGAAGAGCGCCGGAAGGATGCAAAACATCAGCGGGAATAGGACCTTCACGGGCAGCTTCATGGCCTTTTCTTCCGCACGCTGCCGGCGTTTGATTCGCATTTGCTTGGCTTGGGACCGGAGCACATTGGCAATTGCAATGCCGTAGATGTCGGCCTGGACGATTGCCGCGACGAAACTCCGAAGATCCGGCACATCGGCGCGTTCGGCCATGGAGAGGTAGGCGTCCTTGCGGGTTCGTCCCACTTGCATGTCCTGAAGCGTCCGGGCTAGCTCTGCCGCAAGTGGTCCTTTGCCATTTTGACCGGCCCTGGCCATAGCCGTTTCGAAGCCGAGCCCGGCTTCGACGGAGATCAGCATTTGATCCAAGGTGTTTGGAAGTTCAAATTCGATGGCCTTTTGCCGCTCGGCGCCGCGCCCGTGGATCAAGATGTCCGGCACGAAATATGCCAGCGCTGTGAGGACAATTGCCACGAGCACGCCGCTTCCGCTGGGCGACTTCAGCAGGACCAGGATCGCCAGGACCGCGACAATGAGTGACAGGGCTGGTTTGGCCATGAGGAGGCGGTCAAGCTGAAAGCGGGCCGGCCGGCCGGCTTTCGCCAGGAGTTTGTCGAGCCACGCAGCGTAGCCTTTGGGCGTAACGCGAACCCCCAGGGGCGCGGATTGCTTTGCTTCGTTCGTTGTAAGCGCCCCGGCCCCGGTGTTACCAATGAGGTTCCGGCCTCGATTCAAATTGGAACGAACAGCTGCGTATCCCCTCCGATCCACGGATACTACGGACCACACAATGTATGTGATGGGAACGATAATGATTGTCACGATCACCCATGCCATTGCCGTCATGATCTCCCCTAGAACTTGATCTTTATAACTCGACTGAGCCAGAAAGCGCCGGTCATGAGTAGCAATGTCCCGACCACCAGCATGACCCAGCCCAAGAAGGTTGTGTATAGAGTTCCTACGTAGCTGGGATTTGCAACACTCAGCCAAAGAAACACCGCTATAGGCAGGCCCGTGAGGATGTAGGCCGACAGTCGACCCTCCGCACTCAGGGACTTCACTTGACCCTTGATTTGGGATCGTTCCCGAATGGTCTCGCCCACATGGTCCAGGACTTCTGCCAAATCCCCACCCACTTCGCGGTGGATTTCAATCGCTTGACCCGTCCAGTCGAAGTCCTCGCTGCGAAGGCGATGTGCGGCATCCTGGATGGAGTCTCTGAGTTCGCGGCCAAGCCTGGTTTCATTGACGATTCTTGCAAGTTCTTCGGACGTGGGTGCCTCGGTTTCCTTGGCGACGGCATCCACCGAACGGAGAAGACTGTGGCCGGCCCGGAGGCCACCGGCAAGCATTTGCAAGGTATCGCCGAGTTGGTCTTCGAATTTTGCCCGCCGCCGCCCCGTCAGGACCTTCAGGAGAATGATGGCAGCGATCGGGGTGGCCAAAAAGAACAGGATGCCAAATGCTATTCCATTGACAACGAACCCGATAAAACCAGCAGTGATAGCAGCGCATGCCACTAGGAGAATGAAGTCTGCCTGGCTCATCTTAAGACCGGCCCGATCCAGGGACTCTCGACTGCCGAAACTGGCGCTGCGGCCGACGCGGCGTTCGACGAACGAGGTGGCCTGATCGGTGGCCTTGGTGAGCAGAGAGCGGCTATCGGAGACCCCGGGGCGTCTGCGGGACAACGCAATCTGGCCGCGACCAGATCCTAAAGTAGCGATCAGGAAGATGCTCAGCGAGACGAAACACAGCCCTACGCCGATTGCCAGGAACGCTGGGTTGGCGCTGGTCATCTAAACGCGCCCCCCACCGGTGCCGGAGCAAAAACCGACGGAGAGAGGGTGATTCCTAGATCGGCGAAGTGATCCGCGAACCGGGGACGTACCCCCGTCGGAACCGGGCGTCCCAGGAAGCGTCCATTCGCATCGACCCCTGCTGCGTAATCGAACACAAACGCATCCTGGAGCGTGACGATATCGCCCTCCATTCCCTGAACCTCCGTCACGTGCGTGACTCGCCTGGTTCCATCGCGAAGCCTTGAAATGTGGACAATCAGGTTGATTGCGGAAGCGATTTGTTCGCGGATAGCACGGAGAGGCAAATCCATGCCTGCCATGAGCACCAGGGTTTCCAAGCGGGCAATCGCGTCACGTGGGGAGTTGGCGTGCACTGTCGAGATGGACCCATCGTGACCAGTGTTCATCGCCTGGAGCATGTCCAGGGATTCCCCGCCGCGGACTTCACCGATGACGATACGGTCGGGGCGCATACGGAGGGAATTTCGTACGAGGTCCCTGATGCTGATTTCGCCTTTTCCTTCGATATTGCGCGGGCGGCTTTCCAAGCGGACAACGTGCTCCTGCTGCAGCTGGAGCTCCACTGCATCCTCGATGGTGACGATTCTTTCGTCAGCCGGAAGGAAGCTGGAGAGGACATTCAACAATGTGGTCTTGCCGGTGCCCGTACCGCCGGAAACAACAATGTTCAACCGAGCCTGAACACAGGCATGAAGCAATTCGGCCATTTCGGGGGATATTGTGCCGAAGGAGATCAGCTTCTCCACGCTGAGTGGGACGCGGCTAAACTTGCGGATAGTCAGTGCTGAACCGTTGATGGCAAGGGGGGCAATGATGGCGTTGACGCGGGAACCATCGGAAAGCCGCGCGTCCACCAAGGGGGAAGACTCGTCGATTCGCCGGCCGACTTTGGTCACGATGCGTTCGATGATGCGCCGGAGGTGCTCTTCGTCGTTGAATTTGGCAGCGGTAAGATGCAGCCTTCCGCCCCGCTCGACGTAGACTTTTTCTGCTCCGTTGACCATGATCTCTGTGACGGCTTCTTCTTCCAGGAATTTCTGGAGCGGGCCGAGTCCGAGGACGTCGTCGATAATTTCCTGGACCAGGCGCTGGCGTTCAGAGATAGTCAGCGGAATCTCGTCCTGTTCGATAATGACTCGGAGTTCGTCCTTGACGTATTGGTGCAGCTCAGCCTCGTCCATCGACGAGTCGGTGATTCGGCTCCCCATTCGCTCGTACAGTGCGGTACCGACGCGTTCCTTGACGGCGTTGAGCGCTTCATTCGTATCTGATGCTTCCCTTGCACTGGAATGGCTAGGGGACTGCCCTGCGCCTCCGATTGTGGGGGCGCCCCAGGGAACGGACTCGCTAGTGTTTGGAGGTTCCGCGACGGCGGTTTCAATCCCTCGGGCGGCTTGGAGTCGTCTGCTCAGGCTCATTGGACTACTGCCCTTCTGTGAAGTTTCTTATGAGACCGTTCTTCCCAGTCGGGTTTGAATCGCTCAACCAATTGCGCCAGGCCTTTAGCCGCTGGATCTCGGGTTCCGTCTTGAAGTAGCGGTACCCCTTTGTTCGTGGAGTAAGGTACCGTCCGGGACCGTGGAAGCACGACGTCGACGGGACAGCCGATCGTGGCTTCCACGTCTTTGAGTGTGAGCCCGCTGCGACGGTCGGCGAAATTGAGGATGACGTGACGGTGTTCACTCAATAGCCCAAGTTCGTTGAGTATCCCGAAGCCGGTTCGGAGGCCCCGGATGCTGGGGATGTCCATGCCGCACACCCAGACGGAATCAGTGGCGACTTCGAGTGTGGAAAGGACGTGTTCCCCCAGGCCTGGGGCGGTATCAACCACCACAAATTGAAACTCCGTGGAGAGTTGTTGGATCAGATGGGCCACTTGGGCGCCGGAGATCTTGTCGGAATCCACCGGATTCAGGGGGGCGCAGAGTGCATAGATCCCAGCCGGATGCACGGACAGGTAGGATTTCAGAACCATGCTGTCCTGGACGGCAGCTCCTTGTACTGCATCGGCGAGAGTCCGTTCCGGTTCCAGCATGAGTCCTGAAGCGACGTCACCAAACTGCAAGTCGAGATCCAGGACCACGACTCCCATGGGCGAAACTTTGCCAAGGCCCACCGCGAGGTTCGTGGTGACGGTTGTCTTTCCGACTCCTCCCTTGGGCGACATGACGGAGATGATCCTGCCAGCGCCTGGGTGGCTTTCAACGGAATTACTCAGTCCGCGCCGCCGACTGGCTGCTGCCAAGCTCGAGCGCTCCAGCATGGCCCGGATGTCATCAGACTGGGCGTGGGGCGCAAGAAGATCCCGGACGCCTGCGCGCATGGCTGGCAGGGCGACATCCGCTTCTTTCTCCGTGACGACAACAATGCTAATTTCCGGGTATTGGAGGTCGAAGAGACTCGCAATCCGAATTGAGTCCTCCAGCGGGAGGCCAGGACCCAAGAGTATTACTTCAACGGGTTCGCCCGTCAGTATCCGGAGGATATCGTCGGGACTCGGGGGCAGGTAATCGGCGACGATAACATGGATCGCGCCATGGAGTCCCTTCGTAGCTAGCCGGGCGCGGCGTTCAAAGTCTTGGTCTGGCGTGATTACCACGAAACGGCTCATCGGAACACATCTGCCTTCTTGACGACCGTGGGCGCACTTTCAGTAGTGGACGCCGGCTCCTTGGTGAGCCAAATCGTGCCGAACTGTGCGGCCAGGGCTATTTTGGCTGAATCGACGTCGTTGCGGGCAACGGTGACCAGGAGCGACCCGGAAGGAAGCTGTGTGTTGGCCTGCGCTTTGGGGTCTTGAGCCGTCGTAGAAGGTTTGGAATCCGCGCGCTGGACGCTGGTAACCATGACTTTGTGGAAGACCTGTTGGGCTGTTTCCCCAGCTGCACCGTCCGCAAAAAGCACAATGACGCCGACAGTGTCACCGGCTTGTATGCGGCCCCCGATGACCCGCTGGGCCTCCAGCTGGACAGAGATTTCCTGCATTCCAGGTGGAACGGGAACCGATCCCGGGGCTGCCAGGGTGTTCGGATCTACCAGACGGGCCCCAACCAGGGCCTCACCCGGGAGCAAGTCAGTTGCAGCCACTTTGCCCTGCAGGCCGTCGAGGCTCTTCAGTGCCCCGTTGGGAACTGAAGCTTGCGGCAGCGAGACGAGTTTCACAGCAGCTTTGATGCTATCCGCAGTTGCGCCGGATGGTATTTGGCTTTGCACCACCAAAACGTCGACGGGTTGGAGATCCCGTTGGGCCCGAGCTTCGGCCCCCTGAACGTATGAGACCAGTAGCAGTGTGCCAACAACGGCCAGCACAAGAGCAACAATGCCTCCCAGTAGGCGAGTTTTCACTTGTTCCCCTCACGTAAATCTTATTTGGAAAGTTGAATCGTGACTGCCCCTGTATGTTCAACAAGAATAATGAAATGCATCTTTGGGGCGTGGCCGGCGTTGGCGGCGACACAATAGAAATGCCCAGGAGCGGTGACTGCGTGGCGGAATTTTGGCTCCGATCGTCAGCACCGCCCCCGGGCATTGTTTCAGCCTCTGGATTACAAGGCCGTTGAAACAGATGTAAACGCTGTGTTGATCTGACCACCCAGGGTGATCACGATCGCGACAATGACCGCCGCGATCAGTGCAACCAACAAGCCGTACTCGACGGCAGTCGCGCCAGTTTCGGATCTGACCAACTGCTGCGCCCGCCAACTAAGGGGCAGGGCTCGCATTATCAGGTGCCTCATTGGACTTGTTAGAGCTTGCCCGAGATTGTGTTGAAGGCGCTGTTGATTTGCGTACCGAGGGTTGCAACGACGGCGACGATTACCGCCGCGATCAGTGCAACAAGCAAACCGTATTCAACGGCTGTCGCGCCCTTTTCGGAGGAGAACCGGTCTTTTACGCCGGCGATGAATGCGAGGGTGTGGATCATGAGAGTTGACATCGGAAAACCTTCCCAGATAAGTGAATTTGTCTACGAATTCCTGCCGCTCGCATATCCCGTTTAGCGGATCGGATTTCGATAGGACAAGAATTGCTCCTGGAAGGGTTAACAAACAATGCGTAGTGGTACTCGTCTTTCCATCCTGGAACAACGCCTACTACTCGCGGATGCGGGTGCAAGTACTCGGTTTTTTTGGCTAAGTACTACTTAAGCGGCGAGACAGTAGTAGCCCCGCGGGCCTGCACGGAGCCCGTGGGAGAAGCCTCGGCGTCACGCGGAGAGAAGGACTACTCCAATTGCCGCTGCGAACATAGCCGGCCCGTGTGCCACTTCCGATGGCTTGATTCCGCGCTTCAGGCGCAACATCAGCACCGTCATCACCCCGCCAATCACAAATCCCAGCATTCCCCCGTAGAACACTTGGCTCCAGCCCAAGTAGCCCAAGTACATTCCGAGTGGCGCTGCGAGCTTCACATCGCCCATTCCGAGGCCTCCGGGAGAGATCAATCCAAGAATTAAGTACCCGAAGAAGAAAATGACGCCGCCGGCAGCCGCACGCAGGAGCCCCGGCCAGTCCGAAAGCAGCTCAGCAGACGTAGTTAAAAGGACCAAGCCGGCTGCAAGCAACAGCAGGATCAGCGGGTTTGGGAGCAGGTGGTGTGCCACGTCCACGCGTGACAGCTGCACTGCCATCACTGCTAAAAGCAGATAGGCGGGGAGAATCGGTGAGAAACCGAAGCGGAGGGTCAGGAGGCCAAACAGCACAGCGGTGAGCACCGCCGTCGTGAGCCTCATAGCGGGGGATGGGATGCCGCCAAGCCGCGGCAGGGAACGGGCTATCAGAAGCTCCGCGAGAGGGCTTGTGAGGAGCCCCAGGAGCCCGAAGGCGGCCACAAGCAAGGGCTGGGCGGCAGTTGCTGTCATGGCATCTCCTAGGAGCTCAGGAAGGGTCTCGGTGGTTCACGCTGGTTTCCAGCCTATTTTGACCCTGGAGCTCGTTGCCGCTATTGTTGATAGTCGTTGTGCGTGTCCTTTCTCGATGACACATGCCCGCTTGGGGATCCAGTTGCAGGATCGTTAACTCGACAGGCATATCGGGACTTCGGGATAACTGGTACATAGAGCCCTCACCTCTGCTCCGGTAACGCATACCTAGTAGGCACACGCTTCAAGCGTGCCGCCTAAAACATGAACGCCAGAACAAGAACGAGGCAAAACCGTGCGTACGTACACCCCGAAGCCCGGCGATATCAACCGCCAGTGGCACGTCATCGATGCCACCGACGTTGTCCTTGGTCGTCTTGCCAGCCAGACCGCAACACTGCTGCGCGGAAAGCACAAGCCGACCTTTGCGTCCCACATGGACATGGGCGACTTCGTCATCATCATCAACGCTGAAAAGGTCGCCCTGACCGGCGCCAAGCTGGAGCAGAAGCGCGCATACCGCCACTCCGGCTACCCGGGCGGCCTGACCTCCGTCAACTACGCGGAGCTGCTGGAATCCAACCCGGTCCGCGCCGTGGAGAAGGCCATCAAGGGCATGCTCCCGAAGAACTCCCTCGCTGCACAGCAGCTGGGCAAGCTGAAGGTCTACCGCGGTGCAGAGCACCCGCACGCCGCCCAGCAGCCCAAGACTTTCGAAATCACCCAGGTCGCCCAGTAGTCCTGGCCACCAAACAACTTTTAATCAAGGAGAATCGTGGCTCAGAACGAAGAACTGACCACCGAGGCCGTTGTGGCTGAGGAAAACCTGACCAGCTACACCTCGGAGAGCGGTCCTGCGGAAGCAGAAGCGCCGAAGAAGGAGCGCCCGGCACTGACTGTTGCCGGCGCCGCAGTTGGCCGTCGTAAGGAAGCTGTTGCACGCGTTCGCATCGTGCCCGGCACCGGCAAGTGGATCATCAACGGCCGCGAGCTGGCCAACTACTTCCCGAACAAGCTGCACCAGCAGGACGTCAACGAGCCCTTCAAGATCCTTGATCTTGACGGCGCCTACGACGTCTTCGCACGCATCCACGGTGGCGGCATTTCCGGCCAGGCCGGCGCATTGCGTCTCGGCATCGCCCGTTCATTGAACGAGATCGACACCGAGAACAACCGCGCCACCCTGAAGAAGGCCGGCTTCCTGCGTCGTGACGCCCGTGTCATCGAGCGTAAGAAGGCTGGTCTCAAGAAGGCACGCAAGGCTCAGCAGTACTCCAAGCGCTAAAGATGCGCCTACCCCTAGTGTTGCCGCTGGCGCGACATCACTAGGGGGCCCTCGGCGCTTTTTAGCGCTCGGATCCACAAGCGCTAATCCGCTTGCACGAAAGCCCGTCTCGCCATTTGGCGGGGCGGGCTTCGTCGTACTCTGAACTACTGGATAAGGCGATACATGGTTGCCCCGTCGATGATTTCGGGTTGGAAGGTACTTTTGACCCATTGCACAATCCGGGCAGATTCCCCTCTCCCTTCAACTGTCAGCGGTGGAAGGTTCTGGATCAGAAACGTTCCGACGTTGCCGTTGCGGACCATTGCCTGAAATTGCTCCAGCGTCGGGAAGGGATCCGTTCCGTCGAATCCCCCCACTGCAAGAATCGCTTTGGAGCTGGCCAGTTGGTAGTTGGCCGCGGTCTCCGAACCCACAGTGGCAGCCGCCCACCGCACCGACGCGGGTTCCGACTCGATTCTCCCAATGGCTCCTGGCGGCGGCACGTCGCCGAACATGACTGCGGTGAAGGCTATCGGTGTATCGGCCGGCAATTGTTTTCGATCCGGACTATCAGTCCGTACGCCCAGGATGCTTGGCCCGGAGACCACTCCGGCCCCCACATGGGGGCTCAATACCGTGTTTATCGACCAGATCGTAGGGCCAAGGAAGGTCGAGGCGCCGATCAGCAGCATTGCTGCCGTTCGAAATCGCTTTTTGACCGGTGGAAGCAACGCGATGGCGACCGCCAGCCCTCCTGTGACCAGCAGAATCTGGGGCAGCCACGGGAAGTCCAACACGGACCGAGACGCGGAAGCGTAACCGAAAATCAGGCAGAGAGCCAAAACGAACCCAGTTGCAACCCGGACTAGACCGTTTTTTAGGCGGCGCATCATGAAGGTTGCCGCAAACGCAGCCAGGCAACTAAGCGACGGCACAGTCGAGATTGCGTAGTAGGGGTGGACTATGCCTGACATTATGGCCAACACCGATGCCGAACAAATAAGCCACGCTGAGCACAAAACAAGGAACGAACGCTGTTCGGGAGTGCCGAGACGGCGAAAGAGAAACACTACGGTGATGCCGATTCCTGCAAGGGCGACTGGGAGAAACCACCCGAACTGGCCGGAGAACTGCGGTTGCAGGAATCGCGTGATTCCTGGTTCAAGCTTCACGTCCAACGCTGCTGTTGCACCTGACATCGTGCGGCTGGCATCCGCACCGCTCAGCCGATCCAGCCCGTTGTATCCCAGTGTGAGCTCCCAGATGCTGTTGGATCTGGAGCCGCCGATGAAAGGTCGCCGGGCAGGATCAGCCGCCTGTGCGATGATGAACCACCAGCCCGAGGCCACGATCGCTGCAAGCAGCCCGGCACCCAAGTGAAGCAACCTGACATACACAGGGAATCGGGCGAAAAGAACGTACGCCAGTCCGATCGCAGGGAGGACGAGTGCGACCTGAAGTTGTTTCGTCAGGAACCCGGCACCCACCAGGGCTCCCGCGACGAGTAGCCAGCGCAACTTCCCCTGGTCGATTGACTCGAGGGTCGCGTAGGCGGCCCCGATTATCAAAAGTGTCAGCAGCGCATCCGGATTGTTGTATCGGAACATGACAGTGGCCACGGGCGTAACTGCGAAGATTAGCCCCGCCAATAGGCCAGTTGCAGGGTCGGTTCGTTTCGCCACTATCCGGTAGATCAGATAGACGCTGAGTACTCCCATGAGTGCCTGTGGGATGAGGATGCTCCATGAGTTGAGCCCGAAAACGCGCACGGAGAGGGACATGATCCATAGAGACATCGGAGGCTTGTCAACGGTTATCGCATTGCTGGGATCCGAGGACCCGTAGAAGAACGCGGTCCAATCTTCCGATCCGGCCATGGCGGCAGCCGAGTAGTAAGAGTTAGCCCACCCGTTTCGATCGAGCCCCCACATATAGAGGACAGACGCGAAAGCCAGAAGGCTCAGAAGAGACGGACGCTGCCAGGGAAGATCCTGGGCTGGTCCGCGGAACAGGGTCCACCGGAGGTTTCTTGTCCGTGTTCTGACGCCCGTCGACATTTCAACCCCCCAATGTTGTGCGAACCGGGTGATGGTTCATTCCGAAACTGCTTCCCGGTCTGCCAGGCTCAGCGCCCATTGTGAGTCGCGGAATTGCTGTAAGGAGCGTAAGTGTGGGCAGGGCGAATACGGGAGAGACCAGCACCATGGCGGGGGCAATGAGCCAAGGCCAACCTTTTCGGGCGCCAACTGCAGCTACGCCCGCTCCAAGCAGGCATCGTAGGAGGAAGCTAAGACCGCCGTCTTGTGTAGCGTCCCGGTGCTCAACCAGGAAGGTGAACCAGGCCTGCCACTCGGAGGGGCCAAAAAGATATGAAAGACCCGCTATGACCAGACACGCGCTGATGCCTTGGCCGAGTCGACGCCACTCACCACGCACCGCGAAGCAGATGAGCCCTACTCCGCTGGTGATCTTCGTCAGCACCGGGAAAGCCCAGGCGGCAGGCATTTTGGTTCCGATTACTGCCGAAGCGGCAAGCAGGATGAAGATGTTTCCATTGACCAATTCTGGAACACTGAGCAAGAAGAGCGGAATCGCCCACTTGAGCTGTAGTGGTTTGAGGAGCCAGACAAGAACGGCCGACTCCAAACACACCCACACTGCGAAGAAAAACGGCCATTCGAGCATGGCAAGCGGGCGAATGGCCGTGGCAAAGGCTGGAGAGTAAAGATACGCATCGAGTGCTCCGGCAGGTTTGTCATACAAAAGGGGGCCTTGCCCTGCCAGCCAGTACGCATGAGCGTCGAAACCGGGGTTGCTGTTCAGTATGGCGAAGTAAATGCCGTGCGTTGCAAAGTACGGACCGGCTAGCCAAACCAGCACGAATGCGGCTTTTGTAAGAAGAGGAAACTTGCTGGCAAAGGCAGTCCGTGGACTGACCAAGGCATCGGTGATGTTCTCTTCATCCGAATTAATCATGGCAACCCGACCGCGTCCGGCTCGCTTGCAAGGTAATCGTAATTCCCCAACCGGGCAACAATTCCCAGCGTCTATTGTTAGAAAGCCGGCAAATGCTTCTTTCGAGTATGGCGGACTCGTTGAAAACGGGGACAATTATTTCGAGCGCCAAGCCCCCAGAGCTAGGTGTCATGCGGTAATCGTAGATACTTGTTAAGGGCCTTTACTAGAGTGGAGCGCAAGACGCAAGTCAAGTAGTCCCACTCTTGCGCTCGCGCCGCTGAAGAGGTATGGGCGGGGTCGGCGGGCCGCCTTTCCTCGACCCCTGCAACCGTCGTCTAGACTGGGACGCGATGGCTAGATTATTTGGAACAGATGGCGTGCGTGGTCTCGCCAATGGATTGCTCACCGCGGAGCTCGCTCTTCAGTTGGCCCAAGCAGCCGCGGTGGTCCTTGGCCACGAGCGTGCGGCCAACGGAACGCGGCCCCGCGCCGTGGTCGCCCGGGATCCGCGCGCCAGCGGGGAGTTTATCGCCGCAGCGGTGGAGGCCGGGCTTTCGAGCTCCGGTATCGACGTGTACGACGCCGGCGTGCTGCCCACGCCCGCCGCGGCCTACCTCATCGCGGACCTCAATGCCGATTTCGGCGTCATGATCTCGGCCTCGCACAACCCGGCGCCGGACAACGGAATCAAGTTCTTTGCCCGCGGCGGCCAGAAGCTCCCGGACGAGGTGGAGGACGCAATCGAGGCTCAGCTCGGCAAGGAACCCTCACGCCCAGTGGGGGGCGACGTCGGCCGCATCCAGCGTTTCTCGGACGCCGAGGACCGATACATCGTCCACCTGCTCGGCACCCTGCCGCACCGCCTCGAGGGTCTCAAGGTTGTGCTGGACTGCGCACACGGTGCAGCCAGCGGCTGTTCCCCGCAGGTCTTCGCCAGCGCGGGCGCCGAAGTAGTGGTGATCGGCGCGGAACCCGACGGTCTGAACATCAACGACGGCGTCGGTTCCACCCACCTTGGCCAGCTCAAGGAATCGGTCATCAAGCACGGTGCGGACTTCGGTATAGCGCACGACGGCGACGCCGACCGCTGCTTGGCCGTGGACCACGAAGGCAACGAGGTTGACGGTGACCAGATCATGGCGATCCTGGCCCTCGCGCTGAAGGCGTCCGGAAAACTGAAGGACGACGTCCTGGTAGCCACCGTGATGAGCAACCTCGGGCTCAAGATCGCATTGCGAGACGCTGGAATCACCCTCCGTGAGACCGCGGTGGGGGACCGGTACGTCCTCGAGGCAATGCGCGACGGCGGCTTCAGCCTTGGGGGAGAGCAGTCGGGCCACGTGATCTTCTCCGATTACGCCACCACGGGCGACGGCGTCCTGACCGGTCTGCAGATCGCCGCCCAGGTGGCCGGGACAGGCCGCACCCTCCAAGACCTCGCCCGCGCCATGACCAAGCTGCCGCAACTCATGATCAACGTGAAGGGCGTAGACAAGTCGCGCGCCGCCACGGACGAAGGCGTCGCCGCTGCGGTGGCTGCCGCCGAACTCGAACTTGGTGACACCGGCAGGGTGCTCCTGCGGCCGTCGGGCACCGAAGCGCTGGTGCGCGTGATGGTGGAGGCCGCGGACATGGAAACCGCCACCCGCATCTGCACTGAACTGGCCGGCGTCGTCGAAGACCGCCTCGCTATTCCACGCGAACTGGCTCTCTAGGCGCGAAAGCACCACGCAACTGTGGCCCGTCTCCGTAAGGAGGCGGGCCACAGTTATTTCAACTGCTTACCGTTGGACCAGGTTGTCGCGGATCTCGGTGAGGAGCGTGACCGTGGGATCGGCCGCCGGCTCATCTTCCGAGATTCCCAACTTGGCGTTGCGGCGCTCGATGAGGTGGTTCATCGGTGCTACCACGACGAAATAGATTGCGGCGGCTACCAGGACGAAGTTGACGATCGCGGTCAGCAAAACCCCGAACTGCAGGTCATTTCCGTTGATGGTTACCTTCGCGAAACTGTCAAAGTTGGGGGATCCAACCATGGCAGCGATCAGCGGCATGAGGACGTTCTTGACGAGTGCATCAACCACTGCACCGAAGGCGGCACCCATGACGACGGCTACGGCAAGGTCTACGACGTTGCCCTTCAGAATGAAATTCTTAAATCCACTCAACATGGCACCAAGCTAGTGCATGCTTGTGAATTCGAAGTGAGCAGCCGTTCAATTCCCGAGGAGTGTCGGGAAGTTCCCTGGTTAATCAACCGTTAGGGGTAGCCTGGCGCCGCTTCGAGTCCGAAATACTCCTCAAGGGTGCCGATGCCCCGCTTGGCCATATCCGTTGCGGCCTCAACCCCGATGAATCGCAAATGCCACGGCTCGTAGTAATAGCCGGTGATTTCATTGAGCATCCACGGGTACCTGACGACGAAGCCGTACTTGTATGCATTGGCCTTGGCCCAAACGGCGGCTGGCTGATCAGCGAAGCAGGGCTCGAAGCTGCACGCCCCGCCGCCGTCTCCGATGTCGAACGCCCAACCGGTCTGGTGTTCCGAGAATCCGGGACGGGCGGAAGCCGTGTCCGCGGAGGCCTGGCCGCGGGTGCTCACGTAGCCGTTGTATGTGGCGGTTTGGGTCTGAAAGGAACGATAGCCGGACGCCAGAGTCATGGTCACGCCGTCCGCGTCCGCTGCCGCGAAGAGCTTTTCGGCTGCTCCGGCGGTGGTGCCGTTGAGCAGGGACGCCTCTCCGCTGACTGCGAGTTGCACGCGTGGCTGTACCAAGTCGGCAGGGACAAACTGCAAAGGGGTCAGCGGCCGGCGCTTGTTGACGATGACCCACTGGCTCGCCGGGTCGCTCAGGGAAAACTGCTGGGACAGCACACCCGACGGCGGAGCCTTCGACGGCGGTGCGCTCGACGGCGGCTCGCTCGCCGGTGCGGCGGGAACCGGCGTCGTGGTCGTCGGCGTCGGCGTTGCGGTCTGCGGGCCCGAAGAGGACGGTGCGGATGTGGGCGAAGCGACCCGGGTATCCGGGCTGCAGGCCGCCAAGGCCGCCATTCCCACCCCTGCACCAAGTAGCGTTGCGAAGGACCTTCGGCTGGGACCGCAGGTGTAGCACATCCGTGCTAAACCTTTCGGAGCAGCATGCGGCGGATGGAATGGTCGGCGTCCTTGGTGAGGACGAGTTGCGCACGGCCACGGGTAGGGAGCACGTTTTCCTCAAGGTTGGGTTCGTTGATGCGCTTCCAAATGCCGCGTGCAGTTGCTTCCGCCTCGGCGTCGGAGAGCGTGGCGTAACGGTGGAAGTAGGATTCGGGCTGGGCGAACGCCGTGGTTCGAAGCTTGCGGAAACGGTCCACATACCAGTCTTCGATGTACGAGGTCTTGGCGTCAACGTAAATGGAGAAATCAAAGAAATCGCTCAGGGCCAAGCCTTGCCGGCCGTCCTGCCGGGGACGGGCGGGTGCCAAGACGTTGAGGCCCTCGACAATGAGGACATCAGGCCGTCGGACCACCACTTCCTTGTCCGGGACGATGTCGTAGGTGACGTGCGAATACCAAGGAGCGCGGACCTCTTCGGCACCCCCTTTGATCGCACTCACGAATCGAAGAAGTGCACGGCGGTCGTACGACTCCGGAAAGCCCTTGCGTTCGAGCAAATGCCGGCGCTTCAACTCAGCGAGCGGGTACAGGAACCCGTCGGTGGTGATGAGTTCGACGTTCGGAGTGCCAGGCCAACGGCGGAGCATCTCGCGCAGCACGCGGGCAATAGTGGACTTACCGACCGCCACCGAACCTGCGACGCCGATCACGAAGGGCGTGCGCTGGGTCTGCTCACCGAGGAAGGTGGTTGTGGCTGCATGAAGCTGCTGTGACGCCTGGACATAAAGGTGCAACAAGCGGGAGAGCGGAAGGTAGACCTCGCGGATTTCCTTCATGTCCAGGGGATCGCCGAGGCCGCGAAGCCGGATGATGTCCTCTTCGTTAAGCGGCTGCTCCATCTGTGCACCCAGCCGGGACCACGTCTGCCTGTCCAGCTCCACGAACGGAGAGGAGCTGTCGCCGTTCGCTTCATTGCGTTGCAAAGTCACTATAGAGATTCTGCCCCTCCGTTGGCTGATCCGGAAATACAGCATGAACGGCGGGAAGATTTTGTGTGAGCATGCTCTCCGGAAAAGGTGCGCTATCCCGCATATTCCGCGGCCTGGCCTACGTGCGGGCCCGGATATCCTACGTCCATTTCGAGGGGCACCCGCTACTCTTGTAGGCATGTGTGGAATCGTAGGTTACGTTGGCAATTCATCCCGCCGGGCAGATGCCGGGCACTCGGCTCTCGACGTCGTGCTTGAAGGACTCCGGAGGCTTGAATACAGGGGCTATGATTCAGCCGGAGTTGCCGTGGTGGCTGATGGAACCATCGCAGCCCGGAAGAAGTCGGGAAAACTAAGCAATCTGCTGAACGAGCTCGAGGGAAATCCGCTCCCGGACTCGCTGACCGGCATCGGCCACACCCGCTGGGCCACACATGGTGGACCCACCGACCAGAACGCCCACCCGCATCTGGCGGATGGCGGACGCTTGGCCATGATCCACAACGGAATCATCGAAAACTTCGCCGAGCTCAAGCTGGAGCTCATCGCCAAGGGTGTCACTTTCGAGTCCGAGACGGACACCGAGGTAGCGGCAGCGCTCCTGGGCGATATTTTCCGTAACCAGCTCAACGGTGACTCCTCCAACGGCAAGCTCACCAAAGCGATGCAGCTTGCCTGCCAGCGGCTCGAAGGTGCGTTCACGCTCCTCGCCGTGCACGCCGAGCGGCCGGACGTCGTCGTCGCAGCCCGTCGCAACTCCCCCCTTGTTGTAGGACTGGGGGAAGGCGAGAACTTCCTCGGCTCCGACGTCTCCGGTTTCATCGATCACACGCGCCGCGCCGTCGAGCTGGGCCAGGACCAGATCGTCACCATCACCGCCGAGACCGTGGAGATCACAGACTTCTTCGGGGCCCCCGCCCAGGGCAAGGAATACCACGTTGACTGGGACCCGGCTTCCGCGGAAAAGGGCGGCTTCAGCTCGTTCATGGAGAAGGAAATCCACGACCAGCCTGACGCAGTCACCCAGACCCTCCTCGGCCGCTCGGACATTAACGGCCAGCTGACCTTGAGCGAGCTCCGGATCGACCCTGAGCTGCTGAAGCAGGTCAACAAAATCATCGTCCTGGCTTGTGGCACGGCCGCATACGCCGGGATGGTCGCCAAGTACGCGATCGAGAACTGGTGCCGCATCCCCACCGAGGTGGAGCTCGCGCATGAATTCCGCTACCGCGACCCGATCGTGGACGCCAACACCCTGGTGGTGTCCATCAGCCAGTCCGGCGAGACCATGGACACCCTGATGGCCGTTCGTTACGCCCGCGAACAGGGCGCCAAGACGATCTCCATCTGCAACACCAACGGATCCACCATCCCGCGCGAATCCGATGCTGTTCTCTACACCCACGCCGGTCCGGAGATCGCCGTCGCTTCCACCAAGGCGTTCCTGGCCCAGATCACGGCCGCGTATCTGCTCGGTCTCTACCTCGCCCAGCTGCGCGGAAACATCTTCTCCGGCCAGATCAAGGACGTCCTGGCGGACCTTGGCAAGATACCCGCCCACATCCAGAAGATCCTCGACAACGCGGGTCCCATCCGTGAGCTCGCCCGCAGCATGAAGGACGAGAAGTCGGTGCTGTTCCTGGGCCGCCACGTCGGATTCCCGGTAGCGCTCGAGGGCGCGTTGAAGCTCAAGGAAATCGCGTACATCCATGCTGAAGGGTTCGCAGCCGGTGAGCTCAAGCACGGTCCGATTGCCTTGATCGACGAAGGGCAGCCCGTCTTTGTCGTGGTTCCCTCGCCTCGGGGCCGCGATTCCCTCCACGCGAAGGTCGTCAGCAACATCCAGGAAATCCGCGCCCGCGGTGCGCGTACCCTGGTGATCGCCGAGGAAGGCGACGAAGCCGTGCGGGCTTACGCCGAGCACGTTTTCTACGTCCCTCAGACGCCTACCCTGCTGATGCCGCTTCTCACAACTGTTCCGCTGCAGATTTTTGCTGCAGAGCTGGCCAAGGCCAAGGGATACGACGTGGACCAGCCGCGCAACCTTGCCAAGAGTGTGACCGTAGAATAGCCGCATGATTGTTGGCATAGGCGTAGACGTCGTAGACATAGAGCGCTTCGGGCGCCAACTCGAGCGGACCCCGGGCCTCCGTGACCGTTTGTTCGTTCCCGCGGAACGCGAACTCAACACGCGGTCCTTGGCCGCGCGCTTCGCGGCCAAGGAAGCCGTAGCCAAGGTCTTGGGGGCTCCGGCGGGCATGAACTGGCAGGACTGCTGGATCGGCCTGGACCAAAACGGCCCCACCATCAAGGTTAAGGGCACCGTGCTGGCAGTTGCCGAGTCCATGGGCGTGAAGCGCTGGCACGTGTCCATGAGCCACGACGGCGGAATCGCCACTGCCATGGTCATCGCCGAAGCCTAGCAGCGCAAGCAACCATGATCAGCGCCTTCACCGGAACACAGATCAGGGCAGCGGAACAACCGCTTCTTGATGCCGGCGAAGGCGCTCTTCTCATGCAGCGCGCAGCATACGGACTGGCAAACGCCGTCGTGCGTGAACTGCAGTCGGAAGGCCGCCGCCTTTACGGATCGAGCGTCACCGTGCTGGCGGGCAAGGGCAACAACGGCGGGGACGGTCTTTTCGCCGCGGCAATGCTCGCGAGGCGTGGCATGCGCACGACGGCAGTGCTCACCGCCGGTTCCGCCCATCCTGACGCCCTCGAGGCCGTCCGTGACGCGGGCGGACGCGTCCACGTCTTGGACCGGGACAACGCCGAAGAACTGGCAGTGCTGATTGCCGGCGACGATGCAGTCATCGATGCCATCTTGGGCACCGGTGCCCGTGGCGGCCTCGGGGGTCCGGCCGCGGAATTAATTGCCGCCCTGGAGGAGCTAAGGCCCAGTCTGGTGGTGGCCTGCGATACTCCCAGCGGAGTGGACGCCGACACAGGCGAGGTCCACTGGCCCGTATTGGCAGCGCGGCTGACCGTGGCATTCGGGGGAATCAAAGCCGGGCTGATGGCCGACCCGGGTGAGGGCCGCGCCGGCCGCGTGATCCTCGTGCCCATCGGCATCGAGGAGCATCTTCCGGCACCTGCCCTGCGCCGCTTCTCCGCCCTTGACCTGGCCGCCGTGCTTCCTGAGCCGGGGCGTCGGGCCCAGAAGTACACCAGGGGAGTCCTGGGCATCGTGGCAGGTTCCGAGCGCTACACCGGGGCCGCGGCTCTCTGTGTCGAGGCCGCCTCCGCGGGCGGTGCGGGAATGGTGCGGTACCTCGGTCCGGAAGTCGTGGCGCGGCAGGTCCTGGTACGGACCCCCGAAGCCATCTGGGAGCCGGCCGAGCCCGGCAGGGTCCAGGCGTGGCTGCTCGGTCCTGGCCTGGACGGAGCCGAACAACTCCAGCGAGCCCGCGACGTGCTGGCCGTAGCGGCCAGCGCCGGCCAGCCCGCCGTCGTCGACGCCGGAGCCCTGGAGCTCCTGCCGGAACGCTGCCCGCCGAACTGGATTCTCACCCCGCACGCCGGGGAGCTCGCGGCCCTTCTTGGCCGAGGCGAAGTGCGCGTAACGCGGGAGGACGTGGAATCGCGGACCGTGCACTTCGCCCGGCTTGCGGCCGAGCACACCGGTGCCATCGTCTTGCTCAAAGGTGCCACGACCGTAGTTGCTTCGCCTTCCGGGGCGGTCTTCAGCCAGTCGGATGGATGCGCGTGGATGTCAACGGCAGGCAGCGGGGACGTCCTTGGCGGGATTGTCGGCGCGTTGGCTGCGGCGTACGCGGAATCCGGGCTGGACGACGACGGACCCTTCGCAGCGTTGGGAATCGCCCCTGATGAGCGCTGGGCCGCGGTAGCCGCCGTCGGCGCGGGCATCCACGGAATGGCAGGCAGCGCAGCCTCGGCGGGCGGGCCATTGACCGCTTCCGATATTGCCCGGGCAGTCCCCGATGTCTTCCGATTTCTCGGGGAACATCGCGCCGGATGATCCCGGATGTTCCATGAAAGTCGCATAGTCTCGCTAGGCTGGCAGGAAGTTATCCGGCACATGAAGGAGAACACATGGACGTTTGGCCAGGATCCGCATACCCGTTGGGGGCTACTTTCGATGGCACGGGAACCAACTTCGCGCTGTTCAGCGAGAAGGCGGAAAAGGTGGAATTGTGTCTCTTCGACGACGACGGGGAAGAGATTTCCTACACCGTCAGCGAGGTGGACGGCTACGTTTGGCATTGCTATCTCCCGCACGTCCAGCCCGGACAGAAGTACGGCTACCGCGTGCACGGTCCGTATGACCCGGCTAACGGGCAGCGCTTCAATCCCAACAAGCTCCTCCTGGACCCTTACGCCAAGGCCATCCACCGTCAGATCGACTGGGACCCGGCGCTTTTCTCGTACAACATGGGGGATCCGGACTCCCGCAACGACAAGGACTCCGCGCCCCACATGATGATGGGCGTGGTCATCAACCCGTTCTTCGACTGGGACGGGGACCACCTCCCGCGGATCCCGTACCACCGTTCCGTGATTTACGAGGCGCATGTCAAGGGCCTGACCCAGCTCCACCCCGAGGTTCCTGAGGAGCAGCGCGGCACCTACGCCGGCGTCGCCCACCCGGCGGTGATTTCCCACTTGCAAAAGCTCGGCATCACGGCGATCGAGCTCATGCCGGTGCACCAGTTCACGAACGACGGCATCCTGCAGGACAAGGGGCTGAACAACTACTGGGGCTACAACACCATCGGGTTCTTTGCCCCGCACAACAGCTACAGCTCCAAGGGCGATACCGGCCAGCAGGTCCAGGACTTCAAGGCCATGGTCCGGTCCCTCCACCGGGCCGGCATCGAGGTCATTCTCGACGTCGTGTACAACCACACGGCCGAAGGCAACCACCTGGGCCCCACGCTGTCCTTCAAGGGGATCGACAACTCCGCGTACTACCGTCTGATGGAGGGCGACGAGAAGCACTACATGGACTACACGGGCACCGGCAACTCGCTGAACGTGCGCAGCCCGCATTCCTTGCAGTTGCTCATGGATTCGCTGCGCTACTGGGTCACCGAAATGCACGTGGACGGTTTCCGCTTCGACCTCGCATCCACGCTGGCCCGCGAATTCTATGACGTGGACAAGCTGTCCACGTTCTTCGAACTTATCCAGCAGGATCCGGTGGTTTCGCAGGTCAAGCTGATCGCCGAGCCGTGGGACGTCGGTCCCGGCGGCTACCAGGTGGGCAACTTCCCGCCGCAGTGGACGGAATGGAACGGCCAGTACCGGGACACGGTCCGCGACTTCTGGCGCGGCGAGCCCTCCACCCTCGGTGAGTTCGCCTCCCGGTTGACCGGATCGGCGGACCTTTACGAGCACTCAGGGCGCCGCCCGGTGGCTTCCATCAACTTCGTCACGGCCCACGATGGCTTCACCTTGGCCGACCTGGTGTCCTATAACGAGAAGCACAACGAGGCGAACGGCGAGGGCAACAACGACGGCGAATCCCACAACCGTTCCTGGAACTGCGGCGTCGAGGGGCCCACGGAGGACCCGAAGGTCCTGGGCCTTCGTGCCCGCCAGCAGCGGAACTTCATCGCCTCCATGCTCCTGTCCCAGGGAGTCCCGATGCTGCTGCACGGTGACGAGCTCGGCCGGACGCAACGGGGCAACAACAACGGCTACTGCCAGGACTCCGAGCTGACCTGGATCAACTGGGACAGCGTGGACCAGCCCTTGGTGGAGTTCACGGCCGCGGTCAGTGCTTTGCGCGCCAAGCACCCCACCTTCCGGCGCAGCCGATTCTTCGACGGACGCCCGGTACTGCGAGGCGAGGGCGAGAGGCTTCCGGACATCGTATGGCTCGACGTCGACGGAACCACCATGACGCCGTCGGACTGGGACAGCGGCTTCGGCCGCTCCGTGGGCGTGTTCCTCAACGGCGACGGAATCCGCGGCCGGGACAACCAGGGCCGGCGCATCACGGACGTCAACTTCCTGCTCTACTTCAACGCCCACGACGACGAAGTCGGCTTCAAGGTGCCCTCGGATGAATACGCACCTGCGTGGGACATCATCATCGACACCGCCGGTGGCGGAGCCGACACCGAACCCGTGCAGGCGGAAGCGGTCCTGGGTGTTGGGGCCAAATCGCTCGTCGTGTTGAGGGCACACAGCGTCCCGGACACGGACCCGGACCATTCGGTGGCGGCGTCCCTCGCCGCGTTGTCGCAGACAACCACCACCGAAACGGCTTCCTTGACTTCCCCGGCCACGCCGGCACCCTCCACCCGGACGCTCCAGGCTGTACCGGAAGCAGCCCCTGAACCGAAAAAGCACCATGCTCCGGAGCCGAAGGCTGACCCCGAAACCAAGCCTGCCGCTGCGCCGAAGAAGCCCAGAAAGCCACGCGCCCACAAGAACGGGGGATCATGAGGACACCCGTCTCCACATACAGGCTCCAGATCAGGCCCTCGTTCACGCTCCAGGACGCGGCGGCCCTCACGGGCTATCTGCGCGAGCTCGGGGTGGATTGGGTGTACGTGTCACCCATCCTGACGGCGGAGGAGGGCTCGGACCACGGTTACGACGTCACCGACCCCTCAACCGTTGATGCTTCGCGCGGCGGCGCCGAAGGGCTCGCCGCGCTCTCCAAGGCAGCACGGGAGGCCGGCCTCGGGGTCCTGGTGGACATCGTCCCGAACCACATGGGCGTTGCGTCGCCCCCGCAAAATGCTTGGTGGTGGTCCCTCCTCAAAGAGGGCAAGGCCTCCCGCTATGCGGAAGCGTTCGACGTCGATTGGGACTTCGCCGGCGGAAAGCTCCGGCTCCCGGTCCTCGGAAGCGACGACGACGTCGACAAGCTGGACGTGGTCGACGGCGAATTGCGCTACTTCGACCACCGCTTCCCGCTGGCCGAAGGCAGCTATGCCGCGGGTGAAAACGCCAGGGACGTCCATGCGCGCCAACACTATGAGCTGGTCGGCTGGCGCCGGGCCGACGACGAGCTGAATTACCGCCGGTTCTTCGCAGTCAACACCTTGGCCGGGATCCGCGTCGAGATCCCATGGGTCTACGATGAAGCCCACTCGGAGATCGCCCGATGGTTCCGTGACGGGCTTGTTGACGGGTTGAGGATCGATCACCCCGACGGGCTCGCTGACCCTGCCGGGTACCTGGAGCGCCTCAAGGAAACCACGGCCGGCTCCTATCTGCTCGTCGAGAAGATCCTTGAGCCGGGGGAGGAACTTCCGGAGAACTTCAACTGTGAGGGGACCACAGGCTACGACGCCCTCGCCGACATCGACCGCCTTTTCGTGGATCCCGACGCCGAGGCGCAGCTTGATGCCTTGGATGCCAGGCTCCGGGGCACGGGCTCGCCCGTTGACTACCAGGCCATGATCCACGGAACCAAGCGGCGAATCACGGACGGCATCCTGCATTCGGAAATCCTCCGGCTCGCGCGGCTCGTCCCGGACGCTCCGGAGACGCCCCGTCCGGAGGTGGCAGACGCCCTGGCCGAGACCATCGCCTCGTTTCATGTCTACCGGAGCTATCTCCCGTACGGCAAAGACACCTTGGTTGAAGCCGTTGAACGGGCTGCCCGCACCAGACCGGAGTTGGAACAGGTCCTCAAGGCGCTGCTTCCGCTGCTGCTCGACGCCGGCAGCGAACTGGGCCGCCGCTTCCAGCAGACCTCCGGCATGGTCATGGCCAAGGGCGTGGAAGACACTGCGTTCTTCCGCTACACGCGCCTTGGGACGCTGACCGAGGTGGGAGCGGATCCCACGGAATTCGCCTTGTCCGGGGCCGGATTCCACGAGCGGATGGTACGTCGCCAGGCACTGCTGCCGCTGTCCATGACCACACTGACCACCCACGACACGAAACGCAGCGAAGACACCCGGGCCAGGATCTCCGCTATCTCCGAGACGGTCGCCGAATGGGAACCATTCGTGGATCGTATGCAGGAAATGGCTCCGATTCCCGACGGGCCACTCGCCGTCCTCGTATGGCAAGCCATCGCGGGTGCCTGGCCGGCCAGTCGTGAACGCCTCCACGGTTATGTGGTCAAGGCTGCACGCGAAGCCGGCAACTCCACCAGCTGGACCGAGCCGAACGAAGAGTTCGAAGCGAAGCTGGCTTCCGCCGTCGACGCCGTCTTCGACGTGCCGGAGGTGACGACCGCCCTGGAAGAGTTCGTTGCCCTCGTGGACCCGTATGGGACGTCGAACTCATTGTCGGCAAAGATTGTCCAGCTGACCATGCCGGGCGTACCGGACGTCTACCAAGGCACGGAGTTCTGGGATCGTTCACTCACCGACCCGGACAACCGGCGCGCGGTCGACTTCGAACGGCGGAGGGCCGCTCTCGCAGCCCTCGACGCCGGTGTCCAGACTGAAGCGAGGGACGAGCTGGCGAAACTGCTGCTGACTTCCCGGGCCCTGCGGTTGCGCCGGGACAGGCCGGAGCTTTTCGCTGGCTACAGTGCTGTCAATCCGGAGGGTCCCGCGGCCGACCATCTCATCGCCTTCGACCGTGGCGCCCTTGCCGCCGGTGGCGGTGCCATCACCTTGGCAACCAGGCTCCCGCGGAAGCTCCAGCGGAACGGCGGGTGGCAGGACACGTTCATTCATCTTCGGAGCGCAGTCCAGGATCAACTGACAGGCAACAGTTACCCTGCGGGCGAGGTTCACGTCGCGAGGCTTCTGCAGAGATACCCGGTGGCCTTGCTTGTGCCCATTGGCTAGCCAGAGCACCAACAACGGCGGGCAAACGAAGCCCGAACGAGACAATTGAGGGGAAGCGATGGCCGAGAAGACCAGCGCGGGGAAACAGTTCGACGTGTGGGCCCCGTTTGCAGAATCTGTCACTTTGCTTGCGGAGGGTCAGCACCACGAAATGCGGTCGGACGACGACGGCGCCGCGGGCTGGTGGACGGCAGACGTACCCCGGCGGGCCGGAACTGACTACGGCTACCTGGTGAACGGGGAGGGGCCCTTTCCCGATCCGAGGTCGCAGCGCCAGCCGGACGGGGTCCATGCCCATTCCCGCACCTTCGACGCCACGTCCTATGCCTGGAACGACTCGGATTGGGCGGGACGCGGGCTCGGCGGCGCTGTCATCTACGAGCTTCACCTCGGTACCTTCACTCCGGAAGGCACGCTGGACGCTGCAGCGGAAAAACTGGACTACATCGTTGAACTTGGAATCGACTTCGTGGAGCTTCTGCCAGTCAATGCCTTCAACGGCCCCCACAACTGGGGGTACGACGGCGTGCTGTGGTTCGCCGTCCACGAGGGCTACGGGGGACCGGAGGCGTATCAGCGATTCGTGGATGCGGCGCATGCTGCCGGACTAGGCGTGATCCAGGATGTGGTCTACAACCATCTGGGGCCTAGCGGTAACTACCTGCCGAAATTCGGCCCCTACCTGAAATCCGGCGAAGGGAACACATGGGGCGACTCGGTGAATCTGGACGGCCCCGGCTCCGACGAAGTCCGTCAATACATCCTGGACAACGCCGCCATGTGGTTGAGCGACTTCCACGTGGACGGGCTGCGCCTTGACGCCGTACACGCCCTGCGCGATGAGCGGGCCGTCCATATCCTGGAAGACCTAGCCAGCCTCGCGGATGGCATCGAAGCGGAAACAGGCGTCCCCAAGACCTTGATTGCGGAATCGGACCTGAACAATCCGCGCCTGATCTACCGCCGGGATACCAATGGCTACGGCCTGGAAGGGCAGTGGAGCGACGACTTCCACCACGCCGTGCATGTGAACCTCACCGGGGAGACAGCTGGCTACTATGCGGATTTCGATTCCTTGGGCGCACTGGCGAAGGTGCTTGAACACGGATTCTTCCACGACGGGAGCTACTCGAGCTTTCGCGGCAGGCATCATGGCCGCCCCATTCGCCCGGGGCTCGTTCATCCTGCCGCGTTGGTGGTCTGCAACCAAAACCACGATCAAATCGGCAACCGCGCGGCCGGTGATCGCCTGAGTTCGAGCCTGTCCTACGGCAGGCTCGCGCTGGCCGCCGTGCTGACTATGACGTCGCCGTTCACTCCGATGCTCTTCATGGGCGAAGAATTCGGTGCGTCCACGCCGTGGCAGTTTTTCACCTCGCATCCTGAGGAATGGCTGGCTGAGGCTACGGCAAAGGGCCGGCTCAAGGAATTCGAACGGATGGGCTGGGACCCTGCGTTGGTGCCCAACCCCCAGGATCCGGAGACGTTTGAACGTTCCAAGCTCAAGTGGGAGGAAGCACACGACGGCGATCACGCCCGATTGCTGGACCTTTACCGGGCGCTGGCGAACCTCAGGCGCTCGACTCCGGAGCTTGCGGGCGGCGGATTCACTGACACACACGTCGACTTCAGCGAAGAGGACAAATGGCTGGTTCTTAGCAGGGGCGCGGTAAGGGTTGCCTGCAACTTCGGGGACCGGACCCTGACGAAGGCGATGGATGGCGAAGTCCTGCTCGCCACGGACTCCACTGCCGCCGTCGGGAACGGAAAGCTGACCCTCCCGGGCGAGAGCGCCGCCGTCGTGCGCCTTAAGTAAGGCGGTGGCCGCCCCGAACGGTGAGCTCCGGCTCCCCGGCACCTCACCACAGGCTCCAAGGGGGATGGCCCGGTAAATGTGTTTGAGGTAGGCTCCGCAACATGCTGCTGCGCGGTCGAAAACAAAACTGGGGATTTCGTAGAATTCCGCGATCTTGCGAACGTTTCTTCCGAAATTTGGTTCAAGCGCTCGACAGGCTGATTACTGCGGAGCGCCTGCGGAACTATCCGATGATTTTCATAGTCCTGGGTGCGCTCATGACGGTCGTTTCGTCCGCGCAGCGCGTCATTGATCCCGGAGCGCAGGGGGCATTTCTCCCTGACTATCTCGCACATTGGACGGGAGGCGGACTCCTTCTATCTGGTGAACGTGACGGGCTGTACGACCCCGCAATCCAGTTGGGGCATCAGGTTACAGCCTTGGGTCCGACCGCCTACTTGGCATGGTTTGTTTCTCCTCCACTCGTCGCGGCCCTGTACGCACCCCTTTCAGTGTTGAACTACAACGTGAGCGCGGCATGCTGGGTAGTCTTGAGCGCTTCGATGTTGATCTGGTGTGTTCATAGCCTTGGCTTCCTCGCCCCGAACCTCATGCGACGACGGCGCAAATATGTGTTCCTGGCAATATTCGCTTCCGCACCGGTTCTTGAATTGATAGGTGGCGGGCAGGATTCTGCATTCGTACTCGCCGTTTGGCTCGTCGGGCTGCGCCTCATGGCAACGCGCCGTCAAGGCCTCGCGGGGGCGGTTATTGGTCTTGGGTTCTTGAAACCCCAGCTGGTAGTTCTAGTCCCATTCGTCCTGCTTTTCACTCGAAAATACAGGGCACTCGCAGCCTTCGTGGCGGTTGTGGCGGGACTGTCTGGGATATCGGTACTACTTGTTGGAATCGACGGAGTCCAACATTGGGTGGCCGCAATCACTAGTTCGGTCTACAACGAACAGGTCCAGCAAGGCCAAGCCTGGAAGATGGTGAGCCTTCCGGCGTTCATCATCGCCATTCTGCCGCCGGGATGGAGTGCTTGGCTCGCCACATACGTGGGGTGGGCATTCATCTCCGTCGGTTTTGTTTTTCTCCTCCAAAGAATCCGGGCAGCCAGTACTACCACTGTGGACACCCAAGCCGTATGGGTGGCCACGCTGGCAACCACCGTCGTATTCTCGCCCCATCTAATGATCTACGACGCTGTCCTCCTCGTCCCCGTCGCGCTCTTTCTCTTGGAACGGCGACCGTCTGCTTTTATCCGTGTGATGTTGGTGGCAGCATTCGTGCTGATGTGGCTGGCTCCGGCGCTGCACGTGCTGTCCTTATCGGTGCCGTGGCCCTTTGCGGCTGTAAGTGCCCCTTGGGCGTCGCTACCCCTAACCGCCCTCTGGGTCGAATCGCTAAAGGAGGTACTGACCCGGCGCAGCCCGTCCCCACAATCAGCGATGGTGAATTTGGACCCTGGTAAGTGACCGCGCCCACATGACGGACATCGCACTTCGAGCCTCGAAGGCGGTGGCAGGATGGTAGGTATGACTTATTCGGCTGCGGAAAACCGCTATGAAACCATGCCCTACCGCCGCGTCGGACGCAGCGGCCTCAAACTTCCCGCGATCTCGCTGGGACTGTGGCACAACTTCGGCGACGACAAGCGTTTCGAAGAGCAGCGCGCCATCCTCCGCCGGGCGTTCGATCTGGGGGTCAACCACTTCGACCTGGCCAACAACTATGGTCCGCCGGATGGATCGGCCGAAACGAACTTCGGCCGCCACCTGAAGGACGACTTCAAGCCGTATCGCGACGAGCTCGTCATTTCGACCAAGGCCGGTTACTACATGTGGCCCGGCCCTTTCGGAGAATGGGGCTCCCGCAAGTACCTGCTCTCCAGCCTCGACCAGTCGCTTCAGCGCATGGGACTGGACTATGTGGACATCTTCTACAGCCACCGTCCCGATCCCGAAACCCCGCTGGAAGAAACCATGGGCGCCCTGGACCACGCAGTCCGTTCTGGCAAGGCCCTCTACGCCGGAATCTCCTCCTACACCCCGGAGCAGACCCTTGAGGCAGCCCGGATTCTCAAGGAGATGGGCACGCCGCTGCTCATCCACCAGCCCAGCTATTCCATGCTCAACCGCTGGACCGAGAACGGTTCGCCCAACCTCTACGAAACGCTGGACCAGGTTGGTGCTGGATCCATCGCCTTCTCCCCGCTGGCACAGGGGATGCTCACCAACCGGTACCTGAACGGAATCCCCGCGGATTCACGCGCTGCCAAGGAACGGTTCCTGTCGGAATCAGCGCTTACTGAGGAAAAGCTGAGCCGGGTGCGTGGTTTGAACGCCATTGCCGACGGACGCGGCCAGACCCTCGCCCAGATGGCCATCGCCTGGATCCTGCGCGATCAGCCCAAGGGTTCGCCTGTGACCTCGGCGCTTGTCGGGGCGTCCAGCGTGGCCCAGCTCGAGGACACCGTGTCCGCGATCAACAACCTCGACTTCACGTCGGAGGAACTGACAGCGATTGACGAGTTCGCCGTCGAATCCGACATCAATCTGTGGGCGCAGAAGTAGATTCGGAAACTTAACACACTTGCGGGGCCGGCTGGGAACAAAGCCGGCCCCGTTTGGGTTGGCTACAATGCTAAGAGCGCCGAATGGCGCTGTGCCTTTAAGACGCCGTCGTACATTCAGGTACTGACGCGCTAGGCACCTGAGGTTAGTTCTCAAAGGAGTTCCGTGTCTTCACATCCGATTCGTGTCGCCATTGTCGGCGTAGGTAACTGCGCCGCTTCGCTGGTCCAAGGTGTCCACTACTATCGCGATGCCGACCCCCAGGCCACGATTCCGGGTCTGATGCATGTTGAGTTCGGCAAGTACCACGTCAACGACGTCCAGTTCGTCGCTGCGTTCGACGTCGACAGCAAGAAGGTCGGCCTCGACCTCGCTGACGCCATCGGCGCCAGCGAGAACAACACCATCAAGATCGCTGACGTGCCTTCCACTGGTGTGACCGTGCAGCGCGGCCACACCCTGGACGGCCTGGGCAAGTACTACCGCGAGACCATCGTCGAGGCCCCGGAAGAGGCAGTGGACATCGTTGCCGCACTGCGCGAAGCCAAGGCCGACGTCATGGTCTGCTACCTGCCCGTTGGTTCCGAGGACGCCGCGCATTTCTACGCCCAGTGCGCCATCGACGCCGGCGTTGCCTTCGTCAACGCCTTGCCCGTCTTCATCGCCGGCACCAAGGAATGGGCCGACAAGTTCACCGTCGCCGGCGTGCCGATCGTCGGCGATGACATCAAGAGCCAGATCGGCGCCACGATCACCCACCGCGTCATGGCCAAGCTCTTCGAGGACCGCGGCGTCACGTTGGACCGCACGTACCAGCTCAACGTCGGCGGCAATATGGACTTCAAGAACATGCTGGAGCGCGACCGTCTGGAATCCAAGAAGATCTCCAAGACCCAGGCCGTGACCTCCAACGTCGAGGCCGTCCTGCACGCCGACGACGTCCACATCGGCCCGTCGGACTACGTCGCCTGGCTCGATGACCGCAAGTGGGCGTTCGTCCGCCTCGAAGGCCGCAACTTCGGCGATGCCCCGGTGTCGCTCGAGTACAAGCTCGAGGTCTGGGACTCCCCGAACTCGGCCGGTGTGATCATCGACGCCATCCGCGCCGCCAAGATCGGCCTGGACCGTGGCATCGGCGGCCCGCTGCTCTCTGCTTCCAGCTACTTCATGAAGTCCCCGCCGGAGCAGTTCAACGACGACCTCGCCCGCGAAAAGGTCGAGGCCTTCATCCGCGGCGACGTCGAGCGCTAACCCCGGCTCACTTATATCGGCTTTTGGCCGGACGCTCGCTCACGTATGCCGGGTTTTGGCCGGACGCTCGCTCAGGTATGCCGGGTTTTGGCCGGACGCTCGCTCAGGTATGCCGGGTTTTGGCCGGACGCTCGCTCACTGATAGGTGAGCGGGCGTCTGTCGTTTAACGCTGGCTCACTACACGGCGCTGGCAAAGCCGGATGCGACGGCGGGATTAACCCACGCCGATCGCAGTGCCTTCTTGATCTTCTTGGTAGCCAGCTCGAAACCATCCGCCAAATCGTCCCTGCGGAATACGAGGACGGTCCATCCGGCCGCTTCGAAGGCTTTGTTCCGGCGTCGATCACTTAGTGTCTGCGCCTCCTCAAGGTGATGGCCGCCGTCGTACTGAATGGCGACCCGCCTTTGACGGAACCCCAAATCGGCCGACGGCGAGAACGGATCGTCACTTCGCAACTTGAGTTGAAGTTCGGGTTCGGGAATTCCAGCGTCCATCATGGCCAAGCGAAGCAGGGACTCTGGCGCCGAATCCGCGCCTACGCGCATCAGTTCGAGAGCCTGCCGGGCACGCACGACGCCCTGCAAATTTGGATGCCGCTCCACCAAGGCGTGCAGTTCTTCAAGGGTTGCGAACGGTGTGTCTCGTCCTTCCAACGCCTGGCGGGGTACGCGAATCAGCTCGTCGCCCATACAGACGAGGTCGTTCAAAGGCAGCAGCCGGGCCATGTCCAGCCAAGTGCGCGGGCGCGTGCTTATGCGTATTCCATCAACGGATTCGACCTCGTCCTCGGCCGTGATCACCCTATGCCCGATCACGCCTTTCCGACGCGCTCCAGGCACCGATCGCGGCTTGCTGAGGTGCAGTTCCGTCGAATCGGCAAGCCACGGCGGAAGGCAGGAACAGCGAAGGCGCGCTGCCGTCACATGGGAGATCCAGGCCCCTGGGGTAGCGGCCGACAGCGCACGGGCGGCGGACTCAAGATCGAAGTCCCAGTCGATCGGACGGTAGAGGCTGCGGCTGACGCGTTCGACGTCGGCGCGAAGCAGGCGGCTGCGCGGGACACCTTGGGCTTGGGCCTGGGTGAGCGTGAACGGACCTGAAAGCAGTTGAGCGGGAAGGGCAAACTCTTTTCGCATACCCGCATTGTGCCGCAAACCGACCGGTGCCCGCAGAAGTTATCCACAGGCCCGGGACTCGGCTGTACGACTTGTCCGCCGCGTGCGACATATGTGAGCGAGCGTTCCGCGAAAGTGCGACATATGTGAGCGAGCGTTCCGCGAAAGTGCGACATATGTGAGCGAGCGTTCCGCGAAAGTGCCACATAAGTGAGCGAGGCCCTCATCGTCAAGCTGGTTGTGAGTCATTCATTACCTTTTGATTGAAGGAGCCGGCGATGGCCGTTGATAACAAGGGTTTTACGCGTGAAGAGATCCGTGAGTTCATGCATGAGTACTATTTGCAGCCGCACGGGTCGAGGAAGGAATGGATGGCCTCGACGTCCGTTTCGGAATGGACGTTCCGCCGGTGGCGCAAGATGATGGTCCAGGGCGATATCGACCGTGGCCTGATTCCGCGGGAGCATGGAGGCATGGTCCCGACGAATCGTGAACTCTCCGCGTTCGAAAAAGCACGCGCGAAGGAAATGGCTGCCCACCGTGCCGAAGTCGAAAAACTCCAGAAGCGGGTGCAGGAGCTGGAGGACACGAATTCCGCGCTGGGAAAAGCTATCGGGCTCTTGCACGAGTTGAGCGTGCCAGAGCCCGATACAACCCCGACGAGCGCTCACAACGATTCATAGCGGCCGAGAACACTCTGGTCCTGGAACTGCATGTGATCATCGGCTCCCAGCGGACAGCGCTCAAGCTGGCGGGCCTCTCGCGCGGGACCTGGCATTACCGGTCCAATCCCCGTCCGGCGGTGCAGCACCCGATCCACCAGAGCGACCGGGCCTACGAATCCCGGATCAGCTCCGCGCATCAGGACCGGATCCTGGGGCTCATCCTGGCCAGCTGGGAGAAGGGCAACTCCGTTGACCATGCCTTCGCCACAGCCTGGGACAACGGCGAGCTGCTCGCCTCCAACCGCTCGTGGTGGCGGATCGCGGCAGACTACGAGGACCAGCAGGCCCGCCCAACCATCCCGCGCAAGCGTTGGGGCACGCGTGGTTCCTCTGAAAAGCCGGTGGTCAAGGCCACCGGACCCTGCCAGGTCTGGTCCTGGGACATCACCGACATCTATGCCAAGTGGCAGGGCAAGGTTTTCAAGGTGTACTCCATCATGGACATCTTCTCCCGGGAAATCGTCGGCTGGCGGGTGGAGGAACGCGAGTCCGACCACCTCGCCGCGCAGATGTTCAAGACAGCCATCGCCCGGCACGGCGCCCCGCGCATCGTGCATGCCGATTCAGGCCCGGCCATGAGATCAACCCTGCTCCGTGACACCCTCACCGCCCACGGCGTGGAACTCAGCCATAACCGCCCGTACGTCTCCAACGACAATCCCTTCTCGGAGTCAGGCTTTCGCACGATGAAATACCGGCCCGGCTACCCCCGGATCTTTAACGATCTCGAGGCCGCCAGGGAGTACCTCACCTGCTACGTGCACTGGTACAGCACCGATCACAAACACTCCGGCATCGCACTGTTCTCACCATCACAGGTCCACGACGGGTCGTGGAAAGAACTCTGGACCAAGCGAGACAAAGTCCACCAGGACTACTACGAACGACACCCGGGAAGATTCCGCCGCCGACCCACCACACCGGCCCCCGCCACATACGCCGGGATCAACCTCCCCCAGACCAAAACACCCCAAAAACTAGCCCAGTGACTCCACACAGCTTGACAACTTTCGAGGGTTTCGTAAAGACGGCACATAGCTGAGCGAGGGTCAGAAGAGGCCCACCGGATTTCCGTGCTCATCGACGTCCATTCGCATCGCGGCGGGCTCCTTGGGCAAACCGGGCATGGTCATGACAGCACCTGTCAGAGCGACAATGAAGCCCGCTCCGGTCTTGGGAATCAGCTCGCGCACGTGCACCGTGAACCCCTTGGGGGCGCCCAACTGGGAGGCATCGTCGGTGAATGAATACTGCGTCTTTGCCATGCAAACGGGCATTCCGCCCCAGCCATTTTTCCGGATGTCCGCCAGGCGCCGGAGCGCAGGAACCGAGAACTCAACGCCGTCGGCGCCGTAGATTTCCTGCACGATCGTGCGGATCTTGTCCTCCACAGACAGGTTCAGAGGGTACAAGTGCCGGAAGTCCGACGGCGCTGCTGCCGCCACCGCCGCGGCGACCTTCGCCGCGAGCTCGTCACCGCCGTCGCCCCCACCACCTCTGCCCCAGACATCCGCCACCGCCGCCTGGACTCCTTCCTGGGCGCACCAAGCCAGCAGCCATTCGAGCTCTTCTGTTGTGTCCGTCGCGAATTTGTTGATTGCAACAACGGGGGTGACGCCAAACTTCTCGACATTGTGCACATGCCGTTTCAAGTTCTCGACGCCGGCAGCGAGCGCTTCGACATCCGGCTCCTTGAGAAGCTCCTTCGGGACGCCGCCCTGCATCTTCAGAGCCCTAATCGTCGCGACCACGACGACGGCCGACGGCGCAACGTCTGCGATGCGCGACTTGATGTCCATGTACTTTTCGGCACCAAGGTCGGCGCCGAATCCGGCCTCCGTGACGACAATGTCGGCGAGCTGTTGGGCCGTTCGCGTGGCGATGAGCGAGTTGCAGCCGTGCGCGATATTGGCGAACGGGCCGCCATGCACAAGGGCCGGGGTTCCTGCGATGGATTGCACGAGATTCGGTTTGATGGCGTCCTTCAGGAGCATGGTCAGCGCACCCTGGACACCAAGATCGGCCACGGTGACCGGCCGCCGGTCATAGCTGTATCCGAAAGTGATGCGGCCGAGGCGCTCGCGGAGATCATCCAAGTCCGTTGCGAGGCAGAAGACGGCCATGATTTCGGAGGCGACGGTGATGTCAAAACCGTCCTGTCGCGGCACGCCTTGAGCGGGGCCGCCCAGGCCGATGATGACCTCGCGCAACGCGCGGTCGTTCATATCGAGGACGCGTTTGAACGTCATACGCCGCGGATCAATGTTGAGCTCGTTGCCTTGGAAGATGTGGTTGTCCACGAGGGCCATCAGGGCATTATTGGCCGAGGTGATCGCGTGGAAGTCGCCGGTGAAATGCAGGTTGATCTCGTCCATGGGAAGAACTTGGGAGTAGCCGCCCCCGGTCGCGCCTCCCTTCATCCCGAGGATCGGTCCAAGGGACGGTTCGCGTAGCGCGATCATCACGCGGTGCCCGGCCCGCGCCAAGGAATCGGCGAGGCCTACCGTGGTTGTGGACTTCCCCTCACCCGCCGGGGTCGGGGACATAGCCGAGACGAGGACTATCTTGCCCGCGCGTTTGGCGTCCGGGAGACGGAGCTTGGCCGGATCGATTTTCGCCTTGAACCGGCCGTACAGTTCCAACGCATCGATGTTGATCCCGGCACGCTCCCCGATCTCCTCGATGGGACGTATCGCTGCATTCTGGGCAATTTCGAGGTCGCTCAAGATCTTGTTTTCAGACATCCTTGTCCTCAACTCTGTGCGGAACACTGTCCGCGACAATCTATCAGTCGTGCCCTCATAGGTGAGCGGGCGTTTGAGGGATTGCCCTCATAGGTGAGCGGGCGTTTGGGGAAAAGCCGTCATAGGTGAGCGGGCGTCGTCGGGATTGCCGTCATAGGTGAGCGGGGGTCTAGCTTGGGCGGACGAGGACAGCGCCGATGGCTGCGTGGTAGCTCTCGAGCGCGATGGCTGCCGTTCTCTGCCAGCCGAAGGCCTCCGCATGAACTGCAGCGGCTCGGCCCATGTCTTCGCGGGTCCGGGGATCGTCGTACAGGGCTTCGATGACGTCGGCCCAGCGGGAAGGATTGTGGCCGTCAACCAAAATGCCCGTCCGCCCGTCGGCAACGGCACGGGACAGGCCGCCCACGTTGGTAGCGACCACCGGAGTGCCGCAGGCCTGCGCCTCCAGGGCAACAAGCCCGAACGATTCGCTGTAGGAAGGCATCACCACGACGTCGGCTGAACGGAACCAGCCCGCCAGCTTCGGCGCCTTGACCGGCGCGCGGTGCGTTACGACGTCGTCGAGCCCAGCGGCAGTGATGAAGGACTGCAGATTGAAGTCCTTTGCGCCGCTCAAGGCGCCCAGGATGGTCAGTTCGAGGTCGATGTCGGGGCGCCGCTTGCGGAGGATGCCGGCAGCCTCGATGAATACTTGCGGTCCCTTGAGCCGCTGGATGCGTCCGGCGAAGAGCAAGTGGAAACTGCCGGGCCGGACTCCAAGCTCGGCGCGGGACCGGGCCCGGAACGCGGGAGTGAACACGGTGAGGTCAACGCCGGGGGGAGCGATGTCGATGTGGTCGAAATCGGCGTCGTAGTGCGATACAAGCTCCTGGGCTTCGGCAGGAGTGTTGGCCACGAGGCGCGTGGCTCCATCGACAATCTTTTGTTCGCCGTCTTCACGCAGGCGCGGCTCCGGCCGCTCGCCGGATTCGAGCACCAGGTTCTTGACCTTCGCCATCGTGTGCATCGTGTGGATCAGCGGCACGTTCCACAATGCCGAGAGTTCGAGGCCGGCCACACCGGACACCCAGTAGTGCGAATGGATGGCGTCGTAACGGCCGTGCGGTTGCCGCTGCCGGATCCTCTCGACTTCGGCAACCATGGCGTGGAGGAGGTCGGGAAGTTCCTCCTTGGGCAGTTTCCTGCGCGGGCCTGCCAGGACGTTGTGGACGCAGACCCCGGGCCCGGGATGTTCGACGGCGGGCTGCCCGGCGGACGTCGAACGCGTGAAGATCTCTACCTCCACGCCGAGATCAGCCAACGCCATGGCCAGCGCCCGGACGTAGACATTCATGCCGCCCGCATCGCCCGAACCTGGCTGCTCCATGGGCGAAGTATGGAGTGACAGGAAGGCCACGCGACGGATCAACGACACCGCTACCTCCTGTATCCAACGCAATTCAACAAACTCCGCAAAGCGATAAATCCTCTGCGTCCCAGCGAAAACACTACTCCTGAGCTCCCCGGCATTGCAGCCGGCCCACCAGGGCCGGCATCGTAGGGCGGGCTGATACCGTAACGGACGTGAGCCAATCAATCAGCGAAACAGGAACGGCGGCGGCCGTTAACTACGAGATCCGGCCCGCCCGGGCAAGCGACTGGCCCGGGATCTGGACAGTCCTGGAACCCGTGATCCGTGCAGGGGAGACCTTCACCTGGGACCGCGATACTACAGAAGAAACTGCCCGGGGCAAGTGGTTCAAGGAAGCGCCCGGCCTGACCTTTGTAGCAGTGCGCGACGGCGACGTGCTGGGTACCGGTGAACTGCACGCCAACCAAGGTGGCGGCGGAAGCCACGTGGCCAACGCCGGCTACATGGTCCATGCCGATCACGGCGGGCAAGGAATCGCCCGGGCACTTTGTGCCTATTCCTTGGTTGCCGCCCGGGACGCCGGGTTCAAGGCGATGCAGTTCAACGCCGTCGTCGAAAGCAACGTCCGCGCAGTGGGACTATGGCAGTCCATGGGGTTCCGCATCCTTGCGACCATCCCCGAGGCCTTCCACCATCCGACCCTCGGCTACGTGGGGCTGCAGGTCATGTACCGGGAGCTCTAAAGGCTTTGCACAATCGTGGCCGCGGCGTAGTCTGCCGTGCATGGACGCAACGCCCAGGACAGGATTCGATCCCCTCGCCGCTATCCGCGGGGATGCGCGGGAGGACGGGGCCGCTTCAGGCTGCGATCTCCTGCTGACAGGCACCGTGTTCCAAGACATTATCTTTACCGGACTGGACCGCAGCCCGGAACCGGGGACCGAAGTGTGGAGCCAAGGCATGGGGACCTGCCCCGGCGGCGTGGCCAACCAAGCCATCGCGGCTGCCCGGCTTGGGTTGCGGACCAGCCTCGCCGCGGCCTTCGGGGATGACGGATACGGGGACTTCAACTGGCGGATCCTGGAAAGCCAGGAGCACGTGGACCTCTCCCTGTCCAGGCGGTTCGAGGGCTGGCATTCTCCGGTCACCGTCTCCTTGTGCGTCGATCAGGATCGTTCCATGGTCACTCACGGCCATCCCTCGCCCATGAGCGCCTCGGAACTGATTGGCGAGCCGCCCAATGCGCTCGCCGCCGTCGCGGATCTCGGCGAGGAGCCAGAGCCCTGGATGTTGGCGGCGACGAAAGCCGGCGTCAAACTCTTTGGCGACGCCGGATGGGATCCGACAGGAGAATGGTCTTCAAGGCGGCTGGACCAGCTCAGCAATTTCCACGCCTTTATGCCGAACCAACGGGAAGCAATGGCATTCACCGGCAAAGACAACCCGTGGTCCGCGCTCTACACCCTCGCCGACCGAGTTCCGGTGGCTGTAGTGACGCTGGGAGCGCAAGGAGCCATGGCCGTGGATTCCGAAACCGGCGAGGAGGAGTGGGTGCCGTCCCTCCCCGTGACGGCGTACGACCCCACCGGAGCGGGCGACTGCTTCGGCGCGGCGTTTATTGTGGGCTGCCTGGCCGGATGGCCTTTGGGAGACCGGCTCCGTTTTGCCAACCTTTGCGCCTCGCTGGCGGTGCAGGAAGTGGGCGGATCGCTTGCTGCGCCCGGTTGGGGTGACATTGCCGACTGGTGGCAGCGAGCGAACGCCCGGAGGGAGCGGCAGTCCAGCCAGTGGCTCAAACGGTTCGCTTTCCTTGAGGACATTGTGGCGGATGTCCCGCCCGGGGCCCAACGTCGTGCGACAGCCACGATCGCCCACAACTCGGACGCCTGAGCGGCGTTCACCCCGGTCAGCTCGCTCACCCTCAGTCAACCCGCACGCCGTCGCGGCACTAGAATCGTGAGGGTGACTTACGAAGCAGCTGCCAGTTTCGAGCCCTCGACGGAATCAGGTCCGGCAACGGTCCTCGAACGATCAGCCGTCATTGACTTGGACGCCATCCGGCACAACGTACGCCAGTTCGTGGCGATCGCCTCGCCCGCAAACGTCATGGCCGTCGTCAAGGCCGACGCCTATGGGCACGGCGCGGTGCAGGTAGCTCGGGCAGCCCTCGAAGCCGGCGCCCGATGGCTCGGTGTTGCCCATATTTCGGAGGCCTTGGCGCTGCGCGCCGCTGGAATTGATGCCCCGATGCTGGCCTGGCTGCACACCAGCCAAAGCAACTTCCAGGCGGCAGTCGCGGCCGGCGTCGACGTCGGGATTTCCGGCTGGGAGCTGGACGCAGTGGTTGCCGCGGCACGCGAACAGGAACGCCCGGCCCGCATCCACCTCAAGGTTGACACCGGCCTGGGCCGCAACGGCTCCACCATCGCCCAATGGGACAAATTGGTGGGCCAGGCCATGGAGCACCAGGACGAGGGCCTCCTGCGCGTGGTGGGCATCTTCTCGCACTTGGCTGTGGCCGATGAACCGCACCGTCCCGAGACAGATGAGCAGTTGGCTGCATTCCGGGAAGCGATTGCCGTGGCCGAGGACGCCGGCGTGGACACCGAAGTCCGGCACCTGGCCAACACTCCCGCTACGCTTTCGCGCCCGGATGCCCATTTCGACCTGGTCCGCGTGGGTCTCGGACTCTACGGGCTGTCCCCATTCGAAGGACAAAACTCGGCGGAACTTGGTCTCCGCCCGGCCATGACTGTGCGCACCCTCGTTTCCAATTGCAAGCGGGTGCCCGAGGGCCAGGGGGTGTCATACGGACTCAACTACCGGACGTCCAGCGAGAGTGCCCTGGGCCTGATCCCGCTCGGTTATGCCGACGGCGTGCCGCGCGTCGCCACCGGCGGACCGGTGCGGGTCAACGGAGTCAACTATCCCGTTGTGGGTCGGATCGCCATGGACCAGATGGTCATCGACCTTGGGAACGCGGTGACGGACGAAGCCGGCTGGCTGGGCGCCGAAGCTGTCATGTTTGGTGACGGGGCCGACGGCGGCCCGACGGCGGACGACTGGGCAGCCGCCGCGGGAACCAACAACTATGAGATTGTCACCCGCATCAGCCCACGCGTGCCGCGGATCTACATCAACGAGACCCCGGGGGCGGATGCCCGGTGAGCGGGGCTTCGATGAATAAGACCCCGTTGAGTGATGCGTTGTGGGAACGGAGCGTCAAGGTCGCGACGGCGGAGCAGACACACGCTTTGGGCTCGGCGCTCGCCGGGGTCCTTGGGCCCGGTGACCTGCTGGTCCTGACGGGCGAACTCGGTGCAGGCAAGACCACCTTCACGCAGGGACTCGGCGAAGGACTGGGCGTCCGTGCCGGCGTCATCTCGCCCACGTTTGTCCTGGTGCGCATCCACCCCAACCTGCCGGACGGGCCGCGCCCCGGCGGCCCCGATCTGGTCCACGTTGATGCTTACCGGTTGGCATCCGCCGCTGAAATCGACGACATCGACCTCGAAAACACCATGGACAACTCCGTGACGGTGGTCGAATGGGGGCGCGAGCGCGTGGAACACCTTTCGGATAGCCGCCTGGACATCGAGATGCACCGGACGGTGGGCGGCACGGAGAGGGCGGCAACCCGCCATGAAGCAGGCCAGGACGCCGTGCTGGACTTCGACCCGGAGGACGACGACGAACCCCGTACCATCGTTTTCCGCGGCTTCGGCCCTCGTTGGAGCGCCGTGCCCGAAATACTGGAGGAGAACGCCTGATGCTGATCTTGGCCATTGATACTTCAGCCGTGGCGAGTGCGGCACTCATCTCGGACGATGCCATGGAAGGCGTCCTGGAATCTTTCGCCACCGAGGACACCCGCAGCCACGCCGAGGTCCTGGCGCCCGGCATTGAGAAGCTCCTTGCAGACGCCGGTGTAAGCGGCGCGGACATCGACCTCATCGTCACCGGCGTCGGCCCTGGGCCGTTCACGGGCCTCCGCTCAGGGATTGCAACCGCCCGCACTTTGGCATTTGCCTGGAGCAAACCCCTTTTCGGTCTCATGAGCCTGGATGCGATCGCATTGGAAGTGGCCGAGTCAACGGAGGCGCAGGCCGAGTTCCTGGTGGCCACGGATGCCCGTCGCAAAGAGGTCTACTGGGCGCGCTACACGCTCAACGATGGCCAGCTCCCGCAACTCGTGGACGGTCCGCACGTCGGTTTCGCCTCGGAGTTGCCCGATCTCCCCGTCTTCGGTGCCGGCGGCGGCATCTACGCGGACGTGGTCAACGCGAACGAGGAATTCAGCACCACCCAGCCCGACGCCGCTTCGTTGGGCCAGTTCGCCATGGCCCTCCTGGCAGCCGGGGCGGAACTGCCGGATTCCACCCCGTTGTATTTGCGGGAATCCGACGCTCAAGTGCCAGGCCCTAGGAAGCGTGCCCTGTGAACCCCTCGTACCAGTTCAAGCTCGACGGCGTGACCGTGCGCGACATGACCGCCGACGACGTCACCGCGGTCGAGGTCCTGGAGCGCAGGCTATTTCCGGTGGACGCGTGGCCGATGCAGATGTTCTTCGATGAACTTGCCCAGGTTGATACCCGCCGCTACGTGGTGGCCGAAGCCGGCGGGCAGATTGTGGCCTACGCAGGGCTCATGTGCATCGAGCCGATCGCGGACGTCCAGACGATCGCCGTCGTGCCCGAATTCGAAGGCAGGGGAATAGGCTCCGCCATCCTCACGGAACTGATCGAAGAGGCCCGCCGGCGCGACGCGGTGGAAGTGCTCCTGGAAGTCCGTGCCGACAATCCACGAGCGCAGGCACTCTACGTGCGGTTCGGTTTCGAGCAGATCCACGTCCGTCGGCGCTACTACCGGGACGGCACGGACGCCCTCATCATGAGGCTGACATTGACTGAAGGAACACCGGCATGAACCGCTCCCACACCATCCAGCCGCTCGTGCTGGGGATCGAGTCCTCCTGCGACGAAACCGGCGTCGGGATTGTCCGGGGCACCACGCTGCTGACCAACACGGTGTCCTCTTCGATGGATGAGCATGTCCGTTTTGGCGGCGTCATTCCGGAGATCGCCTCCCGTGCGCACCTGGACGCCTTCGTACCCACGCTGCAGGAGGCCTTGCACGAGGCAGGGGTGACGCTCGACGATATCGACGCCATCGCCGTGACCTCCGGACCTGGCTTGGCCGGCGCGCTCATGGTGGGTGTCTGCGCGGCCAAGGCCCTCTCAGTTGCCACGGGCAAGCCGCTCTACGCGATCAACCACTTGGTGGCGCATGTCTGCGTCGGACTTCTTGATGGAAAAGAGAGCGGCGCCGCCGGCGGCACCGGGAGACCCGGTTCGGGCGGACGGCTGCCGGAAAACCTCGGTGCGTTGCTGGTTTCCGGCGGGCACACGGAAATCCTGCGCATCCGCAGCATCACCGACGACGTCGAGATGCTCGGCTCCACGATCGACGACGCCGCGGGTGAGGCCTACGACAAAGTGGCGAGGCTCCTGGGCCTTGGCTACCCGGGCGGACCGGCCATCGACAAACTCGCCAAGCAGGGCAACGCCAAGGCCATCCGCTTCCCGCGCGGACTTTCGCAACCCAAGTACATGGGAACCGCGGAGGAACCCGGACCCCATCGCTACGATTGGTCCTTCAGCGGCCTGAAGACCGCCGTCGCGCGCTGCGTTGAACAATTCGAAGCCCGGGGCGAGGTCGTTCCCGTTGCCGATATCGCCGCCGCGTTCCAGGAGGCGGTTGTGGACGTCATCACGTCCAAGGCAGTGTTGGCCTGCAAGGAGAACGGCATCACGGATCTCCTGCTGGGCGGCGGGGTTGCAGCCAACTCCCGGCTCCGTGAGCTGACAGGGCAACGCTGCGCCGCTGCGGGGATCACCCTGCATGTTCCGCCGCTGTCACTGTGCACCGACAATGGTGCCATGGTGGCGGCCTTGGGCTCGCAGCTCATCATGACGGGAATCGCTCCCAGCGGCGTCACGTTCGCCCCGGATTCCTCGCTGCCGGTGACCACCGTTTCGGTGTAGCAGCGGGAACCCGGCGGGCGGCTATACGGCCGAAGGCTAGGCGGTCGGAACGGAGCGCATCTGCTCCACGAGATCCTGGACGACCGCGTGAAGATCGCCGTCGTGCTGGGCGGCGACGCGGCGCTGGCGCTGATAGCCTGCTCCACGGGCGATGATCTTTTCGACGTCTGCCAGTTCTGCCGAGCAACCCAGCTTTTCCGCGACAGGCGCCAGGCGCAGCAGCGTTTCCTTGAGGTGCTCAGTGACGAGCTGCTCATTGCCTTCCGCGTCGAGGATGATGATCGCTTCCATGCCGTAGCGGGCGGCGCGCCACTTGTTTTCCTGGATATGCCACGGCGGCATGGTCGGAATGCTGCCCCCGTTGTCCAGGATCGTGGAAAACTCGTCCACGAGGCATTGGGTCAGGGCTGCAACTGCGCCCACTTCCTCAAGGGTGGCCAGGCCGTCGCAAATACGCATCTCGATGGTGCCCAGATTCGGCACAGGCCGGATATCCCAGCGGATTTCAGACAGGGTGTCGATCACTCCGGTAGTGAACATGTCCTGGACATAGGATTCGTATTCGGCCCAGCTGGGGAACTGGAAAGGCAGACCGGCCGTGGGCAGTTGCTGGAACATGAGGGCGCGTTGTGACGCATAGCCGGTGTCCTCGCCGCCCCAGAACGGGCTCGAGGCGGACAACGCCTGGAAATGCGGGAAGTAGTTGACCAGCCCGTCGAGGATGGGGAGCGCCTTGTCCCTGCGGTCCAGTCCGACGTGGACGTGGACTCCATAGATGACCATTTGCCGTCCCCACCATTGGGTGCGGTCGATCAACTTGGCATAGCGTTCTTTGTCCGAGACCGGCTGAAGCTGCGGCGGGCTGAAAGGGTGGCTTCCGGCGCAGAAAAGCTCCACGCCCATGGGGTCCGTGACTTCCCTGACAGCCTGCAGCGAGCGGGCCAGGTCTTCCTTGGCTTCCTTGACGGTGTTGCACACGCCCGTGACAAGTTCCACGGTGTTCAGCAGCAATTCCCGCTTGATGTGCGGATGCTCGTCGTCCTCGTTCAAATCCGGATGCCGCGACGCAACGCCCCGCAGGACCTCATTCGCCACCGAGACCAATTCGCCGGTGCGTGCGTTGACGAGCGCAAGCTCCCATTCCACCCCCAGGGTCGACTGCCTGGATGAAGCGAAATCAATCTGCACGTGGGTCCCCTCGGTATTTGCCAAAAACGCCCTGAGCAATGCCCGCCGTGGGGCCGTCAGCGGTTGGCTCAAGTCTAATGCAGGGGCGGTACCGTACCGCATGATGGGACTGCGAGGTAAAAAAGGAAGCAAAGTCGTTTGCTAATGAGAATGATTTGCATCTAAGATAATGGGTATGCACCTTTCTGTCGTCAGCTCACTGGACAGCCAATGCCGCGAAGCAGCCACCGCCAGGCTTGGGCGGACCCACCGCGATTCGGTGGTGGTCCTGCACGACCTCCTGGACGGCTCCATCGTCTTGCGAAGGATCTTCCGCAACGGCGAACTCGTGGAGCAAGCGCAAACCGCTTTGGAGCACGGGTGCCTCAGCTGCACTGTCCGCCTCGATGTTGTCCCGACGGCGGAACGCCTCGCGTCCTGCGGCCATGACCACATCGTCCTGGGCCTGCCGCCCGGTGTCTCTGTGGACATGGCGGTGGCGGAACTCAAGCGCGGCCTGGGACGGCCCGCCGTCATCGACAACGCCGTGGTGGCGATCGATCCCTCCGGGCTCGAAGACCACATCTGGGACAAGCACACGCTGTATGAATCCGGCTTCACGGCCATGCCCGAGGATGAGCGCACCAGCGGAGAATTCCTCATCGGGGAACTGGGCCACGCGGATACTGTCATGGTCCACGCCGGTCTTGGGGCGGAGCTGGCAGGCTTGCGCCCGGACTCAAGCGAGGCCTGGGCCCAAGGGCTGGAACTGCTCGGGCAGCTTGCTCCGCACGCCGCCGTTTCCGCGAGCGACGACGACTTCCTGCCCGGCTGCTATGACGGTGCCGAGGCCCTCGCGAGGGTTCGTCGTGGTTCCGTGAGGGTGCCGCTCAAGGAAGAGTCGGGGAGTTTCCGGACCGTACTCCACAAAGTGGAGCGTCCCCTCCATCCAGGTCGCTTTCAGGAAGCACTGCCCAGGTTGGCCGAGGGATCCCACTGGATGCGCGGCCGATTGTGGATTGCCTCGGCGGCCAAGGTCCGGATCGCGGTGCAGGGAATCGGGCCGCGCGTCTGGCTCGAGAGCACAGGCGAGTGGCTCGCGGACGCCGGCACCGGCGCTGTCCTCGACGGCAAGGACCCGCAGCCCGGACAGGGACTCCCCGACGTCGACGCCGTCCTTGACTGGCATCCCCGCTTCGGCGACCGGGGCACGGTGCTGGCCGTGACCGGACGAGGGGAAGACCTCGACGCCGCCGAAATCCGGGCACTCCTGGACGGGTGCGCGCTGAGCGAAGCGGAGATGCGTCTCGGCTTCGCCGGACTCGAGGACCCTTTTGAACTCGAATCCACCCTTTAGCCGGGCTTCGGCCTCGGTGGAACAAAACCGCAATCAAACAAATCAAAACCCCAGAAGGAGAACCCCATGAAAGTCCGGAATTCGCTGCGTGCCCTCAAGAAGGTCCCCGGCGCCCAAGTAGTCCGCCGGCGCGGCCGCACCTTTGTCATCAACAAGCTGAATCCGCGCTTCAAAGCGCGCCAAGGCTAGCTCCCCGTCTAGGCTGGGCAGAGAACCCGCTACGCGAAGGAAGCCCCGTTATGCCGATCCTCAATAAAGACATGACGCTCTGTATTTCTCTCTCTGCCCGGCCGAGCAACAACGGAACGCGTTTCCACAACTTCCTCTACGAGGCGCTCGGCCTGAACTGGATCTACAAGGCCTTCGCTCCCACAGACCTTCCGAACGCCATCGCCGGCGTGCGCGGCCTGGGCATCCGCGGCTGCGCCGTCTCGATGCCCTACAAGGAAGACGTCATCGCCCTTGTCGACCGCATGGACGCTTCGGCCGCCGCTATCGACTCGGTCAACACGATCGTGAACGACGGCGGCGTACTCACGGCCTACAACACGGACTACACGGCGATCGCCCAGTTGATCGAGCGCAACGCGATCGACCCGGCGTCGTCCGTGCTGCTCCGGGGTTCCGGCGGCATGGCCAAGGCCACTGCGGCTGCCTTCCGCGACGCCGGTTTCTCCCGCGTCACGGTGGTTGCCCGGAATGAAAAGCCCGGGCAATCCCTCGCGGGGCTTTATGGCTTCGGCTGGCAGGCAGAAGTAGGGGAGTCGACGGCGGACGTGCTCGTCAACGTCACACCGATCGGCATGGCCGGCGGTCCCGAGTCCGGCTCGCTGTCCTTCCCTGAAGAAGCGGTGTCGGCCGCGCAGGTGGTGTTCGACGTCGTCGCCCTCCCTGCAGAGACTCCGCTCATCAAGGCCGGCCGCGCGGCAGGAAAGACCGTGATCAGCGGCGCCGAGGTAGCCACCATCCAGGCCCTTGAACAGTTCGTGCTCTACACGGGCATCACGCCGACGCCGGAGCAAGTGGCCGCGGCCGAGGAGTTCACGCGCGCCCAATAGGGCGTCCCAAGTCAGGGATCGGCTCAAGCAGCCGCTACCGGCTCCACCACAACAGCCACCTTTTCCTTGCCGATCCTGGTGAGGACCAGGGTGGCTGTTTTGTTGCCGCGGGCTTTAGCCGAGTTCTTTCCGGCCGGCAGCAATTGTTTCCGCAGCTCTTCGGGGGTAACGGAGGTGCCGCGTTTCTTGATGTCCAGGACGCCGACACCGTTGGCCTTCACCCAGGCTTTGAGTGCCTTGACGTTCAGCGGCATGACTTCCAAAACTTTGTATGCGCGGGCGAACGGGGTCTCCGCCAGTTCCGGAGCGCAAATGTAGGCAATGTGTGGGTCCACCAGGTGGCCTCCGAGCCGGAGTGCGACGTCGGCCACCAGGCCCGCGCGGATCACCGCGCCATCCGGTTCGTAGAGGTATCCCTCCACGGGCCCGACGTCGGGCACCGGGCCGCCGTCGAAGTCTTCGCCGCTGGTGATCTCGGCGGCGCCCTGCGGCCCGAGCACCAGGGCAGCGCGGCGGATGCCGGGACGGGCGACGTCGTTGAACCACAGCGTGACTTCCGTGACGTCCCCTCCCACCGAGATCCACTGTGCCTCGCAGCCGGTTGGAACCGATTCGTGCGGCATTCCCGGACCCATCTTGACCCCGACGGACTTGCCGGTGGCGGCCAACGATTCAACGAAGGACAACGGCGGCGAGAACGCCTCGGGGTCCCAGATCCTTTTGGTTCCCGACGACGACGTCGTGCGTCGGGCCGGATCGAGCCACACGCCGTCGACCCCGTCGAGGGGCACCGAGGTTGCGTCGGAGTGCACTACCGTCGCGTGCGGGAAAGGAATGAGGTTGATGGTGGCGCAGGCTGCGGTGGTCTCGTCGAGCTCCACGGCGGTGACCTTGATGTCCATGGAGGCCATGGCCATGGAATCTGCTCCAAGCCCGCAGCCGAGGTCCGCGACGTGCTGCGTGCCGGCGTTGGCGAAGCGTTCGGCATGCCTGGCCGCAACATTGAGCCGGGTGGCCTGCTCCAGGCCGGCTTGTGTGAAGAGCATCTGCCGGGCGAATTCGCCGAACTTGGCCTCGGCCCGGGTGCGGAGCCTGGATTGGGTGAGGACGGCGGCAACGAGCGCAGGGGAGTGGCCGTCTTTGCGCAGGCGGGCATTCAGGGCGAAGGCTTCGTCATCGCGGTACGGTCCCAAGGACGCGAGCAGTTCCCAACCTTCCGTTGTCAGCAAGGGGGCGATCTGTTCCTGCGGTGTGTCAGCCATGGGAACTAGCCTAGTGCTCGCCCGTCATACGGGGTCGGGAGGGATCCGGGAGCGCTCGGGCGGATAGGGTTGATGCCATGGAAGACAACCCAGTACGCCAGCCTGACGACGCCAATGGATCTCCCTCTGCCCCCGATAAACGTCCCTTCGCCGGAAATCTCTCCAGTTATGCCCGTCCTGCGCTCATCGTGGGTGCCTTGATTGCCATTGTCTGCATCGCGCTGTTGATCATTATTTTCTTCCTAGACTCTTTCAACGCGGCCACCTACTCCATGACCGGAAAGAGCGTCCAGGACGCCACGGATGAGGCCCGGGACATCCGTGACACCTACGCCGGTGCCCGCATTGGAGCGATCGTCGGGCTGGTGGTATTCGGCGTCGTCGCACTCGCCAGCGGCGTGGTGCTCTATCTGAACCGCGGAACCGCACGGACGGAAGAGTACGACGACGGCGAGGACGTTGACTTCGACGACCTCGCCGGGCAATAAGCGTGTGAGCCGGAAGCCGCCATTGGACGTTCACCCGTGACGGAATTCTGGCACTCGCCTTGACCGAGTGCTAATGCTTACATAGAGTCTTGATTAGCACTCTCCCTAGGCGGGTGCTAATCATGCCGCCAGGCACTTACCGGCACCGCGACGACGGTAAGCCCGCCACGGCACCCCTGGTTTGATAGTCCATGTACTACCTCACGTAAAGGAGAGATCCGAGTGTCGGTCTCCATTAAGCCTCTCGAGGATCGCATTGTTGTCCGCCCGCTCGAAGCAGAGCAGACCACGGCTTCCGGCCTGGTCATCCCGGACACTGCACAGGAAAAGCCGCAGGAAGGCGAAGTTGTTGCAGTTGGCCCCGGCCGCTTCGATGACAACGGCAACCGCGTGCCCGTCGACGTAACCGTTGGCGACGTCGTCATCTACTCCAAGTACGGCGGAACTGAAGTCAAGACCGGCGGCAACGAATACCTCGTTCTGTCCGCCCGCGACGTTCTGGCGATCGTCGTTAAGTAATTCCCTGGATCCCGCATCGCAGATTAAGTCGGACTTCTTCCGGTCGAATCAGCGGTGCGGGTTTTCCGTCTTGAAAGGACACAACCATGGCAAAGCAGCTTGCGTTTAACGACGCTGCCCGTCGCTCGCTCGAAGCAGGCATTGACAAGCTCGCCAACACCGTCAAGGTCACCCTTGGCCCGCGTGGCCGCAACGTCGTTCTGGACAAGAAGTGGGGAGCTCCCACCATCACCAACGACGGCGTGACGATCGCCCGCGAAGTCGAACTCGACGACCCGTATGAGAACCTTGGTGCGCAGCTGGCCAAGGAAGTCGCCACCAAGACCAATGACGTCGCAGGCGACGGCACCACCACGGCCACCGTACTGGCACAGGCACTCGTCAAGGAAGGCCTGCGCAACGTTGCCGCCGGAGCCGCCCCTGGCGAAATCAAGCGCGGCATCGAGGTTTCGGTCCAGGCCGTGGCCGCCCGCCTTCTTGAGAACGCCCGCGAAGTAGAAGGCACCCAGGTTGCCAGCGTTGCCGCGATCTCCGCCCAGAGCGATGAGGTTGGCGAACTCCTCGCCGAGGCTTTCGGCAAGGTCGGCAAGGATGGTGTCATCACCATCGAAGAGTCCTCCACCACGCAGACCGAACTGGTCCTCACCGAGGGCATGCAGTTCGACAAGGGTTACCTGTCCCCGTACTTCGTCACTGACGCGGAACGCCAGGAAGCTGTTCTGGAAGACGCGCTCATCCTGATCAACCAGGGCAAGATCTCCTCGCTGCAGGAATTCCTGCCGCTCCTCGAGAAGGCCCTGCAGGCTGCCAAGCCGCTCTTCATCATTGCCGAGGACATCGACGGCGAGGCACTGTCCACGCTGATCGTGAACCGTATCCGTGGCACCCTGAACGTCGTTGCCGTCAAGGCTCCGGGCTTCGGTGACCGCCGCAAGGCCATGCTGCAGGACATTGCCACACTGACCGGCGCACAGGTTGTCTCCCCGGAGCTCGGCCTGTCCCTCGACCAGGTTGGCCTGGAGGTCCTCGGCAGCGCCCGCCGGATCACCGTCACCAAGGACAACACCACCATCGTTGACGGCGCCGGCACTCCCGAGGACGTCGCGGCCCGCGTCGCCCAGATCCGTGCAGAGCTGACCCGCACCGACTCCGATTGGGACCGGGAAAAGCTGCAGGAAAGGCTTGCAAAGCTGGCAGGCGGCATCGGCGTGATCAAGGTCGGCGCAGCCACCGAGGTCGAGCTCAAGGAAAAGAAGCACCGTATCGAGGACGCAGTGTCCTCCACGCGTGCTGCCCTTGAAGAAGGCATCGTCTCCGGCGGTGGCTCTGCCCTTATCCACGCCCTCAAGGCACTGGACGAGGACGCTGCCGTCAAGGCACTGGAAGGCGACGCGGCTGCCGCCGTCGGCATCGTCCGCCGCGCCCTGACCCAGCCCCTTCGCTGGATCGCCCAGAACGCCGGCTTCGACGGCTACGTCGTCGTCGCCAAGGTTGCCGAGCTGGAAGACAACCACGGCTTCAACGCGAAGTCCGGTGTGTATGAGGACCTGATCGCCGCCGGCGTGATTGACCCCGTCAAGGTCACCCGCTCCGCGCTTCAGAACGCCGCATCCATCGCAGCCCTGGTTCTCACCACCGAGACCCTGGTTGTCGAGAAGCCGGCCGAGGAAGACGAGCACGCAGGTCACAGCCACTAATCCCCACCGCCTCCCTAGCCTCGCTTCGCTTCGGCCAGGGAACCCGGGCGGTGTGGGCCCACACCGCCTCCCTAGCCTCGCTTCGCTTCGGCCAGGGAACCCGGGCGGTGTGGGCCCACCTGCGTGAAAGAAGGCCCGGTCCCCTTTGGGGGCCGGGCCTCCTGCATTTGGCTCGCCGTTTCGGCGCAGACGGGCCCACAGCTGGTACCGGGCAATCACCCTGTGAGCGCTCAGCTAGGTATGGCTCAATTGAAGGATGGGTGCTCTTCGGATGAATTTTCGATTGGCATTGAACATTACGAATCAGTAAGATTTATGGTTCGATCTAGGTCATTGAGGGGCATTGTGGTGTCAACTGTGCAAACGGCAGCTTCTATCAAGGGGCAGAGTCGTTCCAGTATCACCAGCCGAAAGTCAAAGTTCCGCCCCGAAATTCAAGGCCTGCGCTCGCTTGCCGTGCTCATGGTGGTGTCCTACCATGTGTGGTTCGGCCGCGTTTCCGGTGGCGTCGATGTCTTCCTCTTGGTCTCTGCTTTCTTGATGACACTGCAGTTCACAAGCCGTTATGAGCAGGGCCGCCCCATGGACCTGCTGAGGCACTGGCTTCACCTGTTCCGCAGGCTGCTTCCGGCCACTGTGGTCGTCCTGCTGGGTACATTGGCCGCAATTTTCGTGGTGCTCCCCAAGACCCGATGGGCGGCTTTGGTTGACCAGGTCTGGGCATCGCTTTTCTACGTCCAGAACTGGCTACTTCAGCGGGAGGCCGTCAACTACTACGCCGCTGATCATAGCCAGGCGAGTCCGCTCCAGCATTTCTGGTCGCTCTCGATCCAAGGCCAGGTCTTCATCCTGTGGCCGGTTATTTTCGCGCTCGTCGCCCTGGCTTGTAAAAAGTACCGCCTTCGGTATCGTGTCGCATTGCTGTACGTATTTGGCCTGCTCTTCGCGGTCTCGCTCACGTATTCAGTCATTGCGACCGCAACCGACCAGACGACTGCCTATTTCGACACGTTTGCGAGGCTGTGGGAGTTCGCCATAGGAACGCTGGTTGCCCTCATCCTGCCGGCGTTGAGGTTCTCGAAGCCCGTCCGCGTGATGATGGGCTGGGTGGGCATTCTGGCAATGTTGAGCTGTGGGATCGTGCTCCAGGTCCAGACGGCTTTCCCGGGCTTCGTGGCCCTCTGGCCCACCCTGGCGGCGGCCTGCGTTATTGTTGCCGGCCAGACAGGCAGCCGTTTCGGTGTTGACCGGATCCTGAGCTCCAAGCCTCTCGTACGCCTGGGCGACAACTCCTACGCGTTGTATCTGTGGCATTGGCCGCTGCTGGTCATCTCTCTCATTTGGACCGGCAAAGACCAGGCCGGGTGGCTCTCGGGGACTGTGATCATTGCGGCGGCACTGGTTTTGGCTTTCCTCACCACAAAGTTCGTCGAGAAGCCGTTGCGGGAGTGGAAATGGCCGGAAGCGAACCGGCGGCGTGCCGCCATTGCGGTGGTCGCCTGCTTGGCTGTTGCCGTCGTTCCTTTGCTCGCATTCAATGTGCAGCAGTACGTGAGCGCCAAAATTGCGATGGCCCAGGCGGAAAAGGACAACCCGGGCGCTGCCGCCATGGTGCCCGGCTATGTTAATGAAGTCAGCCCGAAAGCAGCTCTCCTTCCTACCCCGGAAAAATTGCCACAGGACTGGGCGGGCCTGTCCGACCACTGCAGCGGGGATCTGAAGCCTGCCTCGAACATCCTCCAGTCGGGGTGTAACCAAAACAGTCAACCCGCTGGATCGGACCGCACCATCCTGGCACTGGGCGACTCGCATGCGCAGCAGTGGTTGGCGGCATTGGCTCCTTTGGCAGAACAAGAGCAATGGCGCCTGTACAACCTGCTGCTCGGCGGCTGTCCGTTCACGGTGGACACCTCGGGGCTGAGCTCGGAATGCAAGGATTTTGATGACGCCGTTCACCAGCAAATCGACGAGCACCCGCCGAGCGCCGTGTTCCTCGTGGGAACTGCAGCCGTTCCATCGTCACCCGATGAAAAATTGACCGTCGGGTTTGAAGACACCGTGAAGATGCTCACAGACAAAGGCATATCCGTCATTGCCGTTCGTGACAACCCGAGGTTCGACTTCAACATGGCAGACTGCGTCGTGACCAAAGGACAGCACAGCCCCGACTGCAATCCCGGCGAGGCCCAGCTGCTTGCACCGCAAAACCCGCTCGCATCACTTCAAGGCAAGTACGTCGGCTTGTCCATACTGGACATGACCGATCTGATTTGTAACGGCGGCGAATGCCCTGGCGTTGTAGGTAACACCTTCGTCTACTTGGACAACAACCACCTCTCGAAGACCTATGTTGCGAGCATGGCGCCCATGTTCAGGGACCGGTGGCTGGCCGCGACCGGATGGAGCTAGCCGGCCCTAGCTAGGCTGTCGAGCGGCTCGACGGCTGGTGCCGGGTGCTGTTGCTCACATTGCCCTCTCGGAATATGGGGATCGGCGGCGAGGTTCTACTATTTATTCAGAACCTTTCTGCACAGGCCAGTCCCGTAATGACGGGCTGGTCATCAGCTGCAACCCCTACCAGAGCAACCCCCAAGAACCAAGGTAAGAGGCGCACTCATGACCCAGCCCGAACACGATCCCTTTGGCTTTGTTGGCCTGACCTACGACGACGTCCTGTTGCTGCCGGGCCACACGAACGTGATTCCGTCCGAGGCTGACACTTCCTCCCGGATCTCCAAGCGAATTTCGGTCCAGACCCCGTTGCTTTCGGCCGCCATGGACACCGTCACCGAGTCCCGCATGGCAATCGCCATGGCCCGGCAGGGCGGCCTTGGCGTCATCCACCGCAACTTGTCCATCGAAGACCAGGCCGACCACGTCGACCGCGTCAAGCGCTCCGAGTCCGGGATGATCACCAACCCCCTGACCATCCACCCGGAAGCCACCCTTCAGGAACTGGACGAACTGTGTTCGCGTTACCGGGTTTCCGGCCTGCCTGTCATCGACCCCGATGGGCGGCTGCTGGGTATTGTCACTAACCGCGACACACGCTTCGTGCCGGAGTCCGACTTCCCGCTGCGGCTGGTCAGCGATGTCATGACCAAGATGCCGCTCATCACGGGCCACGTGGGCATCAGCCGCGAAGAGGCCTCGCACAAACTGGCCACTAACAAGATCGAGAAACTGCCCCTCGTTGACGAGCAGGGTCGCCTCAAAGGCCTCATCACCACCAAGGACTTCACGAAGGCCGAGCAGTACCCGCTCGCGACGAAGGACGAGGAAGGCCGACTCCGCGTCGGCGCCGCCATCGGGTTCTTCGGCGATGGCTGGGAACGGGCCATGACCCTGATCGACGCCGGCGTCGACGCATTGTTCGTGGACACCGCCAACGGCCACTCGCAGGGTGTCCTGGACCTGATTACGCGCCTGAAGTCGGACCCCGTTGCTGCCCACGTTGACATCATCGGCGGCCAGGCCGCCACCCGTGAAGGCGCGCAGGCACTGATCGACGCCGGTGCCGATGGGATCAAGGTGGGCGTGGGCCCGGGCTCCATTTGCACCACCCGCGTTGTTGCCGGTGTGGGCGTCCCCCAGATCACGGCCATCTACGAGTCCTCGAAGGCGGCCATCCCTGCCGGTGTTCCGCTGATCGCGGACGGCGGCCTGCAGTACTCGGGCGATATCGGCAAGGCCCTCGTGGCCGGCGCCGACACCGTCATGCTCGGCTCTTTGTTGGCTGGCTGCGACGAGTCGCCCGGTGAGCTGATCTTCGTGAACGGCAAGCAGTTCAAGAGCTACCGCGGCATGGGTTCCCTGGGTGCCATGCAGTCCCGTGGCAAGAACACGTCCTACTCGAAGGACCGCTATTTCCAGGCGGACGTTTCCGGTGATGACAAGCTCATCCCGGAAGGCATCGAAGGCCGCGTCGCATATCGCGGGCCGCTCTCCTCGGTGGCATACCAGCTGGTCGGCGGCCTGCGCCAGACCATGTTCTACACGGGTGCTCCGACCATCGCCGAACTCAAAGCACGCGGTAAGTTCGTCCGCATCACAGCCGCCGGGCTCAAGGAGTCCCACCCGCACGACATCCAGATGACCGTCGAGGCTCCGAACTACGGTTCCCGCTAGGCGTATTTCGTGTCCTAGGCAGTCCGAAGCGAGCCCGCCACCTTCCTTACGGAGGTGGCGGGCTCGCTCGATTATGAGTGCAACGCCTGCCGCCATGGTGTGCGTCACCGTGCCGGTAGATCGCGCCGCACTGGGATAACCTAGAGCAGTGACTTACGAGATTGAGATTGGCCGTGGCAAGCGTGGGCGTCGTGCCTACTCCCTGGATGACATCGCGATCGTCCCCAACCGCCGGACGCGCGACCCCAAGGACGTTTCCGTCTCATGGCAGATCGATGCCTACAAGTTTGAGATGCCAGTGATCGCCGCACCCATGGACTCCGCGATGTCGCCTGAAACGGCCATCGCCCTTGGCCGGCTGGGCGGCCTGGGCGTCCTGGACCTTGAGGGTTTGTGGACTCGGTACGAGGATCCCCAGTCCGTGCTGGACGAAATCTCTGCCCTTGCGGATGAAACGGCCAGCCCGACAGTCACACGGCGCATGCAGGAGCTCTACAAAGCGCCCATTCAGCCCGAACTGATCACCACGAGGCTTGCGGAAATCCGAGCATCGGGGGTGACGGTGGCCGGCTCGCTGACACCGCAGCGCACCCAGGAGCACTACAAGACCGTGGTGGCCGCCGGCGTAGACATTTTCGTCATTCGCGGCACCACCGTCTCGGCCGAACACGTCTCCAAGAACCATGAGCCCCTGAACCTCAAGCAGTTCATCTACGAGCTCGACGTCCCTGTGATTGTCGGCGGGGCCGCCGGCTACACCCCTGCCCTGCACCTCATGCGTACCGGAGCGGCCGGCGTCCTGGTGGGCTTCGGCGGCGGCGCAACGACCACTACGCGCCGTGCGCTCGGTATCCATTCGCCGATGGCTTCCGCCATTTCCGACGTCGCTGCTGCCCGCCGCGACTACATGGATGAGTCCGGTGGACGGTACGTGCACGTGATCGCCGACGGCGGCATGGGTTCTTCGGGTGACATCGTCAAAGCCATCGCCATGGGCGCCGACGCCGTGATGCTCGGCAGCGCTTTGGCCCGTGCAGAAGAGGCCCCGGGCAAGGGCTGGCACTGGGGCCAGGAAGCCCACCACCTTGAGCTGCCCCGCGGCGACAGGGTCAATGTCGGCACTGTGGGTCCCCTCGAAGAAGTGCTCTTCGGGCCAGGCCACCACACCAACGGCACCTCCAACCTGATTGGCGCGCTTCGCCGTTCCATGGCGACCACGGGCTATTCGGACCTGAAGGAGTTCCAGCGGGTCGACGTCGTCGTCTCGCCTTACTCCGGCGGGTAGCTCCCGCTCGGGCCGCTGTAGCGCTCGCGCGAAACCCTGCCCAAGCCGCTGGACAAGAAGTAGTGTGGGGAACTACGGGTTTGTGCGATGGGAGGCGTCCAATGAGCAGTGTTGCAGATGGTTCGCAAAGGAATGATGCATCAACGGGTGCATTGAGTCCGCAGGCGCGGGCCAGATCCATCGAAGTTCTCAAGGGCACCACCGAACCCGGCAAGGAACTCGACATCCTGATTGTCGGGGGAGGCGTGGTCGGGGCCGGTGCGGCTTTGGACGCGGTGACCCGCGGTCTGTCCGTGGGTATTGTCGAGGCCCGGGACTGGGCTTCGGGCACGTCGTCGCGGTCCTCGAAGCTGATTCACGGCGGGTTGCGATACCTGGAGATGCTGGACTTTGCGCTCGTCCAGGAAGCCCTCCAGGAGCGCGGATTGCTGATCCAACTGATCGCACCGCACCTCGTCCGGCCTGTTCCGTTCCTGTACCCGCTCACCCGGCGTTTTTGGGAGCGGCCCTATGTTGGTGCCGGGATTTTCCTCTACGACACTCTTGGCCTCACCTCCGGCCACAGCCGCGGTGTGCCCATGCACAAACACCTCTTCCGGCGCGGCACGCTGAGGGCCGCACCCAGCCTCAAGAACGATGCCTTCGTCGGGTCCATCCGCTACTACGATGCACAGGTTGACGATGCCAGGCTGGTGGTCAATGTCGTCCGGACTGCGGCGCATTACGGTGCGCATGCCGTGAACAGGATGCGCGTGGTGTCGTTCGTGCGCGAGGGCGAACGCGTGGTGGGCGCGAAGGTGGAAAACCAGGAAGACGGCAGCGTCATCGAAGTCCGCGCCAAGCAAGTGGTCAATGCCACGGGAGTCTGGACGGACGAGACCCAGGCCATGGTGACGGATCGCGGCCAGCTCAAGGTGCGCGCCTCAAAAGGCATCCACCTTGTGGTCCCGCGCGACCGCTTCCAGTCGACGGTCGGATTGATCCTGAGGACCGAAAAATCCGTGCTGTTCGTCATCCCCTGGGGGCGGCACTGGATCATCGGCACAACGGACACCGACTGGAAGCTCGACAAGGCGCATCCTGCCGCGTCCACGAAGGACATCGACTATGTTCTTGAACACGTCAATCGTGTCTTGAAGCGTCCACTGACCCGTGAGGATGTTGAGGGCGTGTACGCGGGCCTCCGCCCGCTGCTGGCGGGGGAGAGCGACTCCACGGCCAAACTTTCGCGCGAACACGTGGTGGCGCACCCCGTTCCAGGCCTGGTGGTGGTTGCGGGTGGAAAGTTCACCACGTACCGGGTCATGGCGAAGGACGCGGTGGACGAAGCGACGCGGGCCATGGACGAGCGCGTACCCGCGAGCTGCACCGACACCATCCCGCTCCTGGGCGCTGAAGGCTTCAAGGCTGCATGGAACAGGCGGGCGAGAACCGCTGATGAGGCCGGGGTCCACGTCGCAAGGGTGGAACATTTGCTCAACCGCTATGGCTCCATGACCCCGGAAGTCCTGGCGATCATCAAGGACAACCCGGCCATGGCCGAGCCGCTGCCGGGGGCAGACGACTATTTGGCGGCGGAGGTCGTCTATGCCGCGACCCATGAGGGTGCCCGCCATGTCCATGATGTCCTGACCCGACGCACCCGTATCTCGATCGAGTCGTGGGACAGAGGTGTTTCCGCTGTCCCTGTTGTCGCTAAGCTGATGGGAGAAATTCTTGGCTGGAGCGACGCGCAGCGGGAAAGCGAAATCAAGCACTACCTGGCCCGGGTGGAAGCTGAACGGCTTAGCCAACAGCAGCCCGACGACGAATCGGCCGATGCTGCGCGCATGGGTGTCGATGACATCGTTCCCCTCCGCTGAGCGGCCCGGGTTGGCTGGCCACACTGGAGGGATAACGACTTGGCGGAACCACTGGACCCGTATGATGCCGAACTGACAACGCCGGAGACCGTCATCCTGGAGATGGAAGCGGTCGACAAAACAGATGCCGCCGGGCAGCTCGCGGAAAGGCTCTACGCCGCCGGGCGCATCACGGACCTTGAGGGCTTCCTCGAAGTCGTCAACTCGCGCGAACACCAACTTGCCACCGGGCTGCCGGGCGGCATTGGCCTCCCGCATGCCCGCAGCGAGTTTGTTTCCCGGGTCTCCATTGCTGTGGGTGTCACGAAGTTCGGTCACTCATTGGACTTCGGCGCCAGCGACGGACCAGCCACGCTGGTCCTGCTCATCGCTACGCCCGCCAGTTCATTCTCGGACCACTTGGAAGTCCTCGCGACCTTGGCCCGCTCCCTTTCCAAGGAATCATTCAGGGAATCCCTCAGACGCGCCCACGACCCCGAAGTCATCGCCGAACTGATCAACTCCAGCTTGGTGTTCTTCGACCACTGAGATTGGGGCAGGCCCTTTCGTGTCGCGTTCCGCGCCACGTAGGGACCCTGCTGCCCCACTCTAGGAAGGGGCAGGCCCTTTCGTGTCGCGTTCCGCGCCACGTAGGGACCCTGCTGCCCCACTCTAGGAAGGGGCAGGCCCTTTCGTGTCGCGTTCCGCGCCACGTAGGGACCCTGCTGCCCCACTCTAGGAAGGGGCAGGCCCTTTCGTGTCGCGTTCCGCGCCACGTAGGGACCCTGCTGCCCCACTCTAGGAAGGGGCAGGCCCTTTCGTGTCGCGTTCCGCGCCACGTAGGGACCCTGCTGCCCCACTCTAGGAAGGGGCAGGCCCTTTCGTGTCGCGTTCCGCGCCACGTAGGGACCCTGCTGCCCCACTCTAGGAAGGGGCAGGCCGTCCAAGCGGGAAGGGGCATGCCCTCCAAGCGGGAAGGACCTCCCGTTTAGCTGTTCTACAGCTTGGCGAAGTACGGTTAAGGGGTGTTGAAAACCGCTCTGAAGCCCCGCTGGATCGCAGGACTCGTGTTCGCGCTCCTGCTCTCCGGGGTGTTTGTGCTGCTCAGCCAGTGGCAGTTCGGCAGATCCACCCAGAGCGATGTCCCGGTTGACGACCCCGCTGTGGAGCAAGTCAAGCCGCTTACCGGGGAATTGCAGCCCGGAACGTTCTTCCCGGGTTCGGCGTCAGACCAAATGGTCAGCGCCAAGGGTAGTTACGACCCCGCCAAGCAGGTCCTTGTGGAGGGCCGGCTACTCGCCGGGCAAAAAGGGTACTGGGTAGTGACCGCGTTTGCGGTCGACGGCGCCCCTGCACTCCACGGCGTCGGCGCAACCGCGAAAACCTGGATCCCCGTGGCCCGCGGCTGGGTAGCCGATCCCGCCCAAGCCGGGCCGCCGCCGTCGGGCACTATTGAACTGACCGGACGGCTCCTGCCGTCCGAGGCGCCGGTGCCAAACGTCGACGCCGGAGCGGGTCGCGCCTCGGCGGTTTCGGTCGCCGAACTCATCAACACGTGGGAAGTCTCAAGCTATCCCGGCTTCGTCGCGGCGACGTCGGAGGTATCTGCGGGCAAGGCCCTCGCACTTCCGGCGCAGCTGAAGCCCTTGAATATCCCGGCCCAACCACCCAACCAACAGATCAATTGGCTCAACCTCTTCTACTCCGTGGAATGGGTGGTCTTTGCAGGATTCGCCCTCTACATCTGGTGGCGGATGGTGGCCGATGACTACCGGCGCACCCTCGAAGAAGACGAGGACGAGCCCGACGACGAATTCCCGTCAGACGATTTGCCAGCAATTACCAAGCCAGAACAGGTAAAGCCATGATTGAGCCCAAACCGGCCATCCAGCCCGAACAGTCCGGAGAATCCGCCGCGAAGCCAAGCGGGGCCAAGAAACGCCGCTTCGGCGGAACGACGGCCCAGATCCGCTCGGCCCTGAAGTTCTACAAAGTCATGGCCTACCTCACCGGCACCATGCTGCTGCTCCTGTGCGCCGAGCTCGTTGCACGCTATGCGTTCGGCGTGTATCTCTTCGCCGGCGGTACCAACGCGATCACCGGCCAGCCCTTCGGTTTCGGATTCGCCGACCCCGAGTCCAAGGCGGTCCTGGGCGGCGTCAACGTCTCCATAGCCGTGCTGATTGTCCACGGCTGGATGTACGTTCTGTACCTCATCTCGGATTTCCGCTTGTGGTCGCTCATGCGCTGGCCGTTCACGAAGCTCATCCTGCTCGCCTTGGGCGGCGTTGTCCCTCTCATGTCCTTCATCGTGGAAAAGAAGTTCCACTCGGAGGTAGAGATGGAGCTCGCCGCGAATCCGCAGGCGTCCAAGCGCTACTGACGGGACTGGCCCGGCGACATTGTGAGATCGCTAACGTCGGACTGTTTTCGGAGCTGATTCCGCGCTTCACGACCGGTTTCAAGGTGCACCGGGGCATCCCGGCAAAGTAGGCTGTTACGGTGACTACTCCCACCGCACCCTTCAGTTCTGAAGCTCAGACTTCCCAGAAGCCGGTGCTGGTTGTTGACTACGGTGCCCAGTACGCGCAGCTGATTGCCCGCCGCGTCCGTGAAGCGAATGTGTACTCGGAGATTGTTCCGCACACGTTCACCACCGAGCAGCTTCTGGCCAAGAACCCGGCAGCGATCATCCTCTCCGGCGGACCTTCAAGCGTTTATGCCGAGGGTGCCCCGAGGGTTGGCGCGGACCTTTTCGAGGCCGGCGTGCCGGTCTTCGGTATTTGCTACGGCTTCCAGGCCATGGCCAACGCGCTCGGGGGCAAGGTCGCGCAGACCGGATTGCGCGAGTATGGCGCCACCGAGGCCACCACCGTTGGCGAAGCCCGCTCCATCCTTGCGGGCGTTCCGGACTCCCAGAACACCTGGATGAGCCACGGAGACTCCGTTCACGAGGCTCCTGACGGCTTCGAAGTCCTGGCGACCACCGCAGGCGCACCTGTGGCTGCTTTCGCGAACGAAGAGAAGCATCTCTACGGCGTGCAGTGGCACCCGGAGGTAAAGCACTCCGTCCACGGCCAGCAGGTTCTGGAGAACTTCCTGTTCAACGGAGCCGGCCTGAAGCCGAACTGGACCACGGGCAACATCCTCGAAGAGCAAGTGGACCGGATCCGCCGGCAGATCGGCGACTCCAAAGTCATTTGCGGCCTCTCCGGCGGCGTCGACTCGGCCGTAGCCGCAGCGCTCGTGCAGCGCGCCGTGGGCGATCAACTGACTTGTGTATTCGTGGACCACGGCTTGCTGCGCGAAGGCGAAGCCGAACAGGTCGAGCGCGACTTCGTCGCCGCAACCGGCGTCAAACTCTATGTCGCCAACGAGCAGGAGCGATTCCTGTCCGCCCTGGCCGGGGTCAGCGATCCCGAGACCAAGCGCAAGATCATCGGCCGCGAGTTCATTCGTGCGTTCGAGGAAGCAGAGCGGGCCATTATCGCCGAGGCTGCGTCCGAGGGCGAGAGCATCAAGTTCCTTGTTCAGGGCACCCTGTACCCGGACGTCGTCGAATCCGGAGGCGGCGAAGGTGCCGCGAATATCAAGAGCCACCACAACGTGGGCGGCCTTCCCGAGGACCTGCAGTTCGAACTCGTTGAACCGCTCCGCGCCCTGTTCAAGGACGAGGTTCGCGCCGTGGGCGCGCAGCTCGGCTTGCCGCAGGAAATCGTCGGACGCCAGCCGTTCCCCGGACCCGGCCTGGGCATCCGCATCGTGGGCGACGTGACCAAGGAACGGCTCGACCTCCTTCGCAAGGCGGACGCCATCGCGCGGGCCGAACTCACAGCGGCTGGACTCGACAATGATGTCTGGCAAATGCCTGTCGTACTGCTGGCCGACGTCCGCAGCGTTGGCGTGCAGGGCGATGGCCGCACCTACGGACACCCGATTGTGCTGCGTCCTGTTTCCTCCGAGGACGCCATGACTGCCGACTGGTCGAGGCTCCCTTATGACCTCCTCGCCAGGATCTCCAACAGGATCACGAACGAGGTTGACGGCGTCAACCGCGTGGTACTTGATGTCACCAGCAAGCCGCCGGGAACCATCGAGTGGGAATAGCTTTCTGAGTGACCGGTCTCTGTTCCAGAGGCCGGTCACTTTGTATTTCCCTGAAATCAGGGCTAATTTGCCTTTGCACCAGTGTTGCGGTGCGGACTGCCGGTCGATTCCCGCTACCCTCGAAAGTATGCCGATTTGGTCCAAGTCGTCTCGAGCTATAACAGAAAAGAAGGCAGCGGTGTCAGTAGGTCAAAGCCACGAAGAGAGTTCTGTAGAGCTCCGGAAATGGCTGTCAGGGCTCAAGCCCGTGACTGGCGCGGACACCATGCTGCGCTTCGTCAAGACGCCGGAAGGGTCGATAGACCTCAGCAACGGCCACCCTTCAGGCCTGGCACAGCTCCTCGCCGGACGTCGGACCCGGCTTTCCACCCTGATCCGCGATCGCCAGCAATATCTTGTTGCCGCGCGTGCCGCCAGGAACCTTCGCTCGAAGATCTTCGAACTTGGAAACGACCGGGGGATCGACGCCGGTTATCTGTCCTGCGGCACGGTCGTGTGGACCTCAGCTGTCGGCGGAAAGCCCCAGCGAGTCTCCGCCCCTGTCATGTTGGCCGCAATCTCACTCACGGCGCGGCCGGGCGAAGATGACTACGAGCTGCAACTGACCGAACAAGCGGGCATCAACCCGGCGTTGGTCCGGCACTTGAAGAACGTCCATGGAATCGTCTTTGACGTCAACGCCGTGAGCCGCATGGCCTACAACACCGCGCGCCTTGACCCCCTGCCGGTCCTCGACCGTCTTGCCACACTGGTACAACCGATCCACGGTGCGGAAGTAACGCCCAATCTCCTCATCACGACGTTGGCGGATCTGTCCGGGAACTTGGACGACCCCTGGATCAACGAGAACAGCAGCGTCGTTGCCTCCTTGTTTGAAGCCGCCAACGGCGGCGAAGTGGAACCCGAACCCATCAAATCCGGACGGTTCCCGAACCTCGACGAGCGCGACCCCGCCGAAGAATCGCTCCTCCTGGATGCGGACTCGGATCAGCAATACGTCGTGGATGCCGTCCGGGCAGGGGACTCGCTGGTAGTGAGCACCCCGCCAGGCAGTGGCCAGACACAGACGGCCATCAACGCGATCGGTGCCCTCGTCAACGAGGGGAAATCGGTGCTTGTGGTGGGTGACCGGCGGGCGAGCCTCAACGGCCTGGCGGCTCATTTTGAAGCCCTGGGCCTTGAATCGATGCTGTTCAGGCCGGGCAACGGTGCCACGCCCCAGCAGCTCAAAGGGCAGCTGGTCAGCGCGATCATCCGCAACGAAAAGTCGCTGGAACCGCAACTCGCGAATCTCCACAAGACTCTGACCGAGCACCGCCATGCGCTCATGGACCATGTCGCGTCTTTGCATAACGTGCGCCAGCGTTGGGGATGCTCTCCCTACCAGGCAATGCAGTCCCTCGCGGAACTGACCTCCATCCATCCGGCCCCCGCCACGACGGTGCGCTTGAAGCGCAGCGTGCTGGACAATATCAAAGACCGGGCTGAGCTGGCTGAACGATTGCGACGCGCTGCCGAGCTTGGCAGCTTCAGCCGTGCATCCACGTCTAGCCCCTGGTACGGCGCGCGTCTGGTCACGCGCAAGGAGACCGAGGAAGCCCAGCAACTGGCCAGTAGTGCCGCCGAACAACTTCCCCGGCTGCGGGATCGGATGAACCAGGTTGCGGAGCACTCCGAAATCCGGCTTGGGGCGAACTTCGCCGAATGGGGCGCGCAGCTTGAGCTCCTGATGGCGGTGCGGGAAAGCCTGGACAAATTCACCCCAGATATTTTTGACCGGCCGGTCCACGATCTGATTTCGGCTACCGCTACCTCCGCTTGGCGGCGAGAGCGGGGAGTCGAGATGCCCTCGATGCAGCGCTCCCGCTTGCGTCGCGTGGCGAAGGAATATGTCCGCCCCGGTGTCCACATTGCAGATCTGCACAGCTCCTTGGCGCTCGTTCAGGAACAGCGGGCACTGTGGGCCCAGTACGCGACCAGCCAACGCCATCCGGCAGTGCCCTCCGGACTTGCGGACCTCGGCGCCAGCTACCGTGAACTGGACCGGGATCTGCGCCGTCTGGGCGATTGCCTCAAACACACGGCCGGTGGCGGCGACCTCCACGCGACACGTTACGAAGGTCTCATGGACCGTCTTGAGCGCCTTGTGGCGGACACGGGGACCCTTGAGACGCTCCCGGAGCGCACGCTTCTGGTCGAGAATATGCGCGAGCACGGACTCGCCGAGCTTCTTGCTGACCTGGCTGAACGCGAAGTGCCTGCCGAATCCGTTGCCGCGGAACTTGACCTCGCCTGGTGGCAGTCTGCCCTGGAAGCGATGATCAGCGGTGACGACTATCTCGCGATGTCCGACGGCGATTCCCTCCGCCGTCTCGAAGCGGAGTACCGCCTGGCTGACCACGCGCACATCGCCAGCGGAGCCGCCCGGCTCCGGTGGAAACTCGCCGAAATGTGGCGGGCTGGAATTGCTGAACATCCCCGCCAATCGGAACTCCTCCGGAACCTGATCAAGGATGGCCGCGTTACCCTGTCGGCGCTTAGCGCCCAGGCGCCCGTCCTTGTCTCCCGCTTGGTTCCCGTGTGGTCCATCAGTCCGTACCTGCTGACCAGCCTCTTGCCGGCAGAGCAGAAATTCGATGCGGTGGTGATTCTCGACGCCGAGAGCACATCCTTGCAGGCCGTGCTGCCGGCCATCGCCCGAGCCCAGCAAGTTGTTGCCTTTGGCGACGCGAAGATCGGCAATGCCCGCACTTTCAGCGTTGCGGTGGAGCCACCCATGGCCGGTGCCGCAAGCCAGGACACAGTGGACAGTGCGTTCAGTGCTTTGGCCCGTGTCCTGCCCACGTGGCAGTTGAACTGGGTGTATCGGGCGGTTGACGAGGATCTGGTGCTCCAGTTGAGCAAGAACTACTACAACGGCGGTCTGCGTCGGCTGCCGGACGGGCAATCCGTGACGGGGCTGGACCGCTCGGTAGTAGTTGAATACATCCCGGATGGCACCGGCTTGCCGGGGGCCGATCACGAAGGTGTTGAATCGGTCGCCGCCGAAGTGAACCGCGTTGTTGACCTGGTGTTTCAACATGCCAGCCTTCGGCCGCGGACCTCGCTCGCCGTGGTCACCGCAAGCCTTCGCCATGCGGCAAGGATCGGCGAAGCCATCAGGCTCCAGCTTCCTAACTATCCGCTTTTGTCGGGTTTCTTCAACGCCGGCGCGGAGTCTTTTCGCGTCGTGGATTTGGAGCGCGCACAGGGACTGGTCCGCGACCACATCATCTTCTCCTTGGGCTTCGGGCGCACTCCGCATGGCCGGGCGCTGCACAGTTTCGGGCCCCTCTCCGTCGAGGGCGGGCGAAACAAGTTTGCCTTGGCAATGACCCGTTCCCGGAGATCGTTGCACGTCCTGAGCTGCTTCCGTCCGGAGGACCTCGATCTGGACCGGTTGGCTCACGGCGCCGTTGATTTCCATGAACTCCTTGACCGTGAACTGTCTGGGAATTCGGAACTGGGGACACCTGCCACCAGGGCTGCTGCCAGCGAGCAAGCGCTCGGAGAGGATCCGTTGGTGGCGGATCTGGGCGAGCGACTCCGTGCCCGTGGAGCCCGGGTGTGGCACCACTATGACGGAGCCTTGGACATTGCCGCGGCAGCCGACCCCGTGCACACCATAGGCCGTGATGACACTGAAATGCCCACCCCGGTGGCCATTGAATCGGATGGCACGCAACGATACCGCCGCATGAGCGTCAGGGAGCGCAGCCGGCTGCGGCCCCAATTGCTGGAACGACTTGGCTGGCGTTACATGTCCTTGTGGACCATTGAAGTATTCACTGATCCTTCGTCCTGCGCTGACCGCATCGGGTCCTACTTGGGTCTGGAGAAGCCGGTAGCACCCTCGTACGGTGCAGTCCAGGATGGATTCCTCGACATTGATGTTGAACAATTGGAACTGAACACTCAGGCGGAGCCGGCCGCGGCCGGACCCGGCAGTACGGAAGGCCCTGGCTCGGGACCGGCGATCCCCTAAGGAAGCGCAATGGCGGAAAGCAAAAGCACTCAATCCAAGCACCCTGCGGACGCCAGCGCCGATGCGGTAGGCGCTGACATCGAGTTGGACGAGCTGGAGAAAACAAAAGTGAAGCCCGCGCCCGAGCGGAAGCAGGCAGGAGAAAGCATTCTGCCCAAGAAAGCCTCCGAGGACGATCCGCGTCGCTGGGGTGATGAGCCTGGCTACGACCACGACGCCTGGCTGAAGGAACAAAGGCCCCCGCACTGGGGCTGAATATTTCATGGCCGGTTGTCAGAGGGATTGACCAGGACAAAGAATAGTTTCCCGCGAGTGGAAGCTCCGGCGAGGATTTCGGCCTGTTGCGGATTGGCGGCGACAACCACAAGGCCGTCCGCCTCGTTCGTGCCCAACCATTGGTTCGCTTTGCCTCCTTGCGCGGATGTCCACAAAACCGGGACCGCCGATGCCAAGAGTTCGGATTTCTTGCCGGGCCCTTCAAGTCCATCTGCTGCGGTGAGCACAACGTTGACCAACTGGCCGGGCGAGATGAGCTGAATTGAAGCGGGATCGGCCATGCGAAGTGGAACGGCCGCCGTCGCGGGTGCGGTCCCGGTCAGCAGGCCCGGTCCCAGGAGTTGGGCGTCTGTGGGGATCTGCCCCTTCTGCAGCGGCGAGGCAAGCTGCTTTCCGCCGTATCCGGTTCGCGGGGTGAGTGCCCCGGCTGGAATTCCATCAGGAAGGACATCGAGGGGTTTGAGGTCGGTATCCGTCAAAGTGGACCCGGCGGGAAGATCCCGCGCGGCGGCCAGGACCGTGGCTCGTCGCTCCGAAGCTGGAGTCAGCTGATGGACTGCGATCCCTGCGGCCACGCATAGCAGGAGGGCCACGACGAGGCGGCGGTTGCGGTTTAACCAGCTACCGAAGCTGCGGTGTTTGGATGGTCCCGTGGTAGCGCCCCGATGCCCGCCAGCCCTGGAGGGAAGAGCCTGTAGACGGCGGGTTCGGGCCCTGTTGATCGGTGCGAGCAGTCTATCGCGCGGCAGCGACAATGATCCGGCGGACATGGGGTCCGTGGGTACGTTCGGGGTTGCGGGCATGGTGCCACGCTAACCGGGCACGCAGGCCCGCGGCAGGGCTTTATTGAGCTATGTGGAACGTTGAGCTATGTGGAAAACCGGGAGCAGCTGGAAATCGCAATCAGCTCGCGGCAGCCGCCGGAACCGACGCTGGAGCCGGAGGCGCAGCTGGTGCGGCGGGAGCGGCCGAAACGGTGCTTCCCTTGGAGTCCCGGGAGTCGGTGCGGTAGAAGCCCGATCCCTTGAAGACGACGCCCACGCTGTTGAACTTCTTACGCAACGACCCTTGGCATTCAGGGCAGTCGGACAGGGAGCTGTCCGTGAACGACTGAACGATGTCAAAGGCATGTCCGCAGTCTTTGCAGGCATAGGCATATGTGGGCACTGGTGATCCTCCTCCGGGACGAACTACAGGTCCAGTGCTGCCAAGGCGGATTGTTCCGTCCATTAGCAGTCCCAGGGCCTGAGTGCCAATTCTATCATCCGGAGTCGGGGCCGCCACCACAAAATGTGGCGGAGAAGACAGGTCGGAAGCCCCGATCAATCGGCCGGAACCAGCCGGACGATCCTGTAGGGGGTAAGTGCCTCCGCCACGGGCTTGTCGAACGGTTCTGCCGGGATCGTCCCCGAGGCCAGCACTTCGTGGTCATATACGACGGCGACAGTCGGCGGACGCTGCGCGTCGGCGTCGAGCTTGTCGAGGAGCCGATCGTAGTAACCGCCCCCTTGGCCGATACGGTTTCCGTCTTCATCGACGGCGGTGGCCGGGAGGAAGATTCCAGTGGCATCCCTGATGACGTCGCTGTCGAATCGTTCGCCCACCGGCTCGTCAATCGGTGCGTACTTTGAGCGGACAAAGACCGTATCCGGTGTCCAATAGACCCAGCTCAGACGCCGTTCCGGTTCACAGACGGGAAGAAGGATCCTGTGGCCGGCGGCGTGGAGTGCCGCAAGCAAGGGCATTGTCGGCGGCTCGGCGGCTACTCCGACATAGGCCGCAAAAGTCGACGGTTTTCCCCGGGCAACCGAATCCGCCCATGAGAGGCCACCGAGGGCGATCCCCGTTCCGGCGTCGGCGCGCTGTTGCCGGGTCAATGTCAGCCGGCGCTTGCGGTGGTCCCGCCGGATTTCGTCTTTCAAAGTCATTTTTGCTCCAGTTCACGCTGCTTTGCGGCTCGATGACGGGGAAGAAACAGTGGAGTCCCTACTATCCAAACAGGTTTCTTTTGCCCAATGTCCAGCTCCTTCCGTTAGATTAGTCCGGTGACTTCCAACAACTGCACCGTCCGCAAGGCCGTTATCCCCGTTGCCGGACTCGGCACCAGGTTCCTGCCTGCTACCAAAGCCATGCCCAAAGAGATGCTCCCGGTAGTCGACAAGCCGGCCATCCAATATGTCGTTGAAGAAGCCGTGAGCGTGGGACTCAACGACGTCCTCATGATCACAGGCCGCAACAAACGTGCGTTGGAGGATCACTTCGACCGGGTACCGGCTTTGGAAGCGACCCTCGAGGCCAAGGGTGACACCACCAAGCTGGACTCGGTGCAGGCTACCAGTAACCTCGGCGACATCCACTACGTCCGCCAGGGCGACCCCAAGGGGCTGGGACACGCAGTGTTGCGTGCAAAGCAGCACGTCGGGTACGAACCTTTTGCCGTTCTTCTCGGTGACGACCTTATCGACGCCCGGGACACACTCCTGAGCGACATGATCGAGGTCCAGCACAAAACCGGTGGCTCCGTTGTGGCCCTCATCGAGGTCGAGCCCTCCCAGATCAGCGCCTACGGTTGCGCGGACATTGAAGATATCGGCGAGGACGGCTACGTCCGCATCAAGCAACTTGTGGAAAAGCCTGCTGTTGATGAAGCTCCGTCCAACTTGGCCGTGATCGGGCGCTACGTGCTCCACCCCTCGGTTTTCGACGTTCTCGAGAAAACCGAACCGGGCCGTGGGGGAGAGATCCAGCTGACGGATGCGCTTCAAGTACTCGCTGCGGGAGACGGCGAAGGTAGCGGCGTCTACGGAGTGGTCTTCCGCGGCCGTCGGTACGATACCGGGGATAAGCTCAGCTACCTCAAAGCCTGCGTCCAGCTTGCGTGCGACAGTGAAGACCTCGGGCCTGGCCTGCGTGAGTGGTTGCCTGGCTTTACCGCCGGCCTCAGCAAGTAGCTGCCAGTGTGGGGGTCGGCCATTTGGCCGGTGACGCTGGAGAGCGGCGACCTCATCTTGCGTCCCATTCATTTCCGGGACAAGAAGGAGTGGACCGAGGTCCGCTCACGCAATAGTGAGTGGCTGGCGCCTTGGGAAGCCTCCAACCCGGCCCCTGGCGGTCGCCTGCCGAACTACCGGCAGATGGTGGCTTCCCTTAACGCGCAGGCTCGGCAGGCCAGCGCCCTTCCGTTTGTGATCACGGAGCGGATTCCAGGGTTCCCGGAGCCCAGGATCGTCGGGCAGCTGACGGTCTCTTCGATTATGTGGGGATCGGCGATGACGGCAACCCTTGGCTATTGGGTCGACCAGGCCCGGGCCGGTCGCGGAATAGCGCCCACAGCGGTTGCCATGGCGACCGATCATTGCTTTGAGGCCCTTGGCCTTCACCGGATGGAGATCAACATCCGGCCCGAGAACGGGCCGAGCCTGCGGGTCGTTGAGAAGCTGGGTTTCCGTGACGAGGGCCGCCGTGAGCGTTTCCTTCACATCAACGGCGAATGGGCTGACCATCAAAGCTTTGCATTGACCTCGGAGGAGGTCCCTGGGGGTTTGCTGGCTGCTTGGCTGAGACGCGGGGCCAACTAGTCCGCTGGGGTGTACGAGTCTGTAAATCCATTGATTTGCCGACTCTCCGGCGACACACCGTGGGCAATGCGGTGGCCTCCGCGTATTTGCTTCTACGGTTTTGATTGTGGACTTCCCTCTCAGCAGCTCGGTGATATTGGTCATTGCTGTCGCGCTGTGGATTGTTTGGGTTGCGCCATACATACTGCGGAATCGTCACAACCACGTCCAACTGGCCGGTGACATCCCAGCAGATGTGATCGACGACGACGCTCATGAACTGCAAGCCGGGGTGGTTCTGTCAATCACCCCTCGGCAGGAGAAAGCAATGGAAACCATGCAGAGCACCGCAACCGCATTGCCCGAGGTATCGGCTGGCGCCGGCGAACGGCGTGATGCTGCATCGGATGCAGCGGTCTTCAAAGTCAGATACGGGCGCTGCGCCCTTGCTCTCGCCGGTCTCCTCCTGTTACTCACGGCAGCCGTTTCCGGCGTGCTGCGCATTCTTGGCCTCGTTTCGGGCTGGGTGCCATTGGTATCCATCGTCGGCGTGGTCGGGACCGTCTTCCTGCTTCGGCGGCTGGCCATCAGGGACCGCAGGGCGAAGATGAACAGGGCATTCCGCAACGCAATGGGTCCCGCGGTTGAGAGCCACCGCGTAGGTCGTCCGGCCTCGGACCGCCCGGCTACCAAGATCTTCGACGCCGAAGCCCATGCCCGGGAAGCGACCCGCCTGACCGCCGTCGAACTTCGTCAGGCTGCCCTCAACGTTGCCGTCGCCGCCGGCGACAACACAGTCCGGTTTACGGCGGAATCCAAGGAATCCGAATGGCAGCCGGTGGACGTTCCCAAACCAACATACGTCGATGCAGCCAAGGCACCCCGGCCGGCACCAGAACCCCTCGACTTGCCTGAAGCTCCCAAGCCACTCGGCAAGCCGACGTTGAAGCCGGCCAGCGCGCCGTCCGCGGCCCCGTCGGTCCAAGCGCAGCACGGCAAGCCTCAGAGCGCGCTCAGCAACCTCGACGACGTTTTGCAGCGCCGCCGGGCATAGCCTCCCTTGACTAGTGTCTGCGTCGCAGGTGGCACCGGACAGGTGGGGCGTGAAGTCGTCCGTTTGGCGCTCGACGCCGGACTAGGCGTGACGGTGCTGAGCCGCCGCCCGCCGTCGGGCACGTCATCGGTCCATTACGACGGCGCCCGCTACTTTCAGGCTGACGTCACCACAGGCGCCGGGCTGCCGGAAGCCCTGCACGGGGCCGACGTCGTGATCGATTGCTTGGAAGGGCAGTTCGGGAAGGCCCGCAAGAATTTCGCCGACGGCGGCGCGCGCCTGCTCGCCGCGGCCGCCGGTGCCGGCGTGCGCAAGGCGGTTCTTCTCTCCATCATCAACTGCGAGCAGAGCAACGCGGCGTTTTACGTCTCCAAAGCAGACAAAGAACGTGTCTACGCCAATTCGGCGCTTGAGACGGTTGTTGTGCGGGCCACCCAGTTCCACAGCCTCGTGACGGCGGTTTTCCAGGCCGGGGCGAAAGTCCGCCTCATCCCGGTCTTCAAAGGCGCACGCTTTCAAACGATTTCGCCGGCGGATGTGGCGTTCGAGTTGCTTGCCGAAGCCGTGGGGGAGCCCTCAACAGAGCGGCACCGGACACGAACCATCGGCGGACCGGACATCCGGACCATGCGTGAACTCGCTGAGATCTGGCGAAAAACTACCGGACATGGGCGGATCGTGGAGGTGCCGTTGCCAGGAGCGATGGGCAAATATCTTCGGAGCGGACTGAATTTGGTGCCAAGCCAGCGGACGGGAACAGACACGTTCGAGTCTTGGTTGGCAAAGCGCGAAGATAGTTTGTAGCCTAGGGACACTGGCAACGCACGGTTGACTAGGGGCTATAGCTCAGTTGGTAGAGCGCTTCGTTCGCATCGAAGAGGTCAGGAGTTCGAATCTCCTTAGCTCCACAGTGAAGGCCCTCCCACCTGCGGAAACGTAGGGGTGGAGGAGCCTTAGGTCATCCGCTCAGCAAGGGACACAATGATTCCCTCTGGACCTCGCACGTACGCCATGCGCCAGGCTCCTTCGTACTGGCCGATACCGCCGACCAACCCGTATCCCTCGGCGGCAAGCCGGTCGACGTGGGCCTGAAGATCATCGACTTCGAAGGACAGGCTGCGCAGCCCAAGTTCGTTGGCCATGGCGGCAGGCGATCCCGGCTCGGGGTCCGGCCTGACGAAGCTGGATAGCTCAACCCCTGTTCCTCCGTCAGGTGTCCGCAACATGACGATCTCCGTGCGGGAATCAGGGATCGCTATGACCGTGTCGATGAATTCGCCCTCCACGAAGGTCCGGCCCTCGACCTCGAGCCCCAGTCCAACGAAGAACGCCGCTACCTGGTCGAGGTCCTGAACGGTGACACCGACGTGGTCGAACCGCATGATTCGGGACATGGGAAAAGCCTCCAAGTGTTCGTTTCACGGCCCAGTCGGAGCCTACCGGGGACTTTACGGCGGATTCACGTCGGGAGAAAGACATCGTCCCGACGGCAGCCAGGCGGCGTGCCCAGCAATCCTGCCGGCTGGCTGGTACGGCCCGTGCGTACGCTTGGGGAGTGACCATGCATGAGAACCAGCTCAGCCTAGGCCGGGTTGAAGCCGTGCGCCTGGTGCGGGGCCTGTTTCCTTCGGTCTCAGAACCGGAAGTAACCGCGGTCGAGAGTGCCGGAACGGTCAATTACCTATACCGGGTGGGAACGGGGTGCGCCGCCAGGTTCCCAATACAAGGCGGTGACGCTCGCGAAGTCCGCGAAGTCCTTGTCGCGGAACACGCTGCAATGCGCGAGTTCGCCGCAGTGAGCACCGTGCCGTCCCCTTTGCCTGTTGCGATTGGTGAGCCAAGCGGAGAGTACCCGTTACCCTGGTCTGTCCAAACGTGGATCGACGGCGAGATCGCGACCCCGGGCTCGGTCGCGTCGTCGTTAGCCTTCGCGGTGGACCTTGCGGCGCTCATCGCGAGCCTTCGCCGGGCGGACACAATGGGTCGCTCATTCTCCGGCGAAGGCCGCGGCGGGGAGTTGGCCGCGCACGATGGGTGGATCGCGCAGTGCCTGCAACAGAGCGATGGACTCTTGCCGGTGGATCGGCTCCGCCGGGCCTGGGCATCGCTCAGATCGCTGCCTCGTCACGGCGACGATGTGATGTCCCACAAGGATCTCATTCCCGGAAATGTGATCCTCAGGGACGGTCGCCTCGCGGGTGTCCTCGACACCGGTGGCTTCGGTCCTGCCGATCCCGCGCTCGACCTCGTTGCCGCGTGGCACATGCTCGACTTCGGCCAGCGGGATATTGTCCGCACCAATCTCGGGATCGGGGACCTGGAGTGGAGGCGGGGTGCCGCCTGGGCCTACGAACAAGCGATCGGGCTCGTCTGGTACTACGCCGAGTCGAACCCCACAATGAGCGCACTTGGACGGAGCACACTTGATCGGCTGCTCACGGATCCGCTCTTGGGGTTGTAGAACGGATGCCGCCGGTCATCTTCTGCCATGTCAGACTGGACGCATGTGTCCCGTCCCTATCAAGCCGCGCGCTCTGTCCGACAGCGTTGACGGCGGGAGCCCGACGCCGCCGAGCGGCGCGCGCCGCCACCTCGCCCTGAGGCTCGACGACGGTTGGCTCAGGTTCCAGACCCGTCTCGCGATCCGGCGCGGTCGGGTGGAGACGGTCATCCCTTACACCGGTTACGGCACCACTTCCTGGGTCCGGGTGTTGGCGCGCATTGTCCGCAGTGAACCGCGGGACACGGGGAGCGGTCCTCAGGCAGGTGCGCTCAAACCGCTGAAGGATGGCATGCGCGGCTGGCGCAATTTCACGAGTGCGCCCGTGGCACACGCTGCCGTGCGCGTGACCATCGCCGGCACTGTCCATGATGTCGAAGCCGACCGCGGTGGCGTCGTCGACGCGCGTATCCCCGTAGCCCTCGACGCCGGCTGGCATACACTCACCATTGAATCCGGCGGATCCAGGATCGTGGAAGCCCCGGTGCAAATCATCGCGGACAACACAGACTTCGGCGTCGTCTCCGACATCGACGACACCGTGATGGTCACGGCGCTGCCTCGTCCATTCCTAGCTGCTTGGAACACGTTCGTACTCGATGAGCACGCGAGGACCCCGACGCCGGGCATGGCTGTGCTGTACGAGCGCATCGTAAGGACGGTGCCCTCGGCCCCGGTCGTGTACCTGTCGACGGGCGCTTGGAACGTCGCTCCGACGCTGTCGCGCTTCCTGTCCCGAAATTTGTATCCCGCCGGTCCCAAGCTCCTGACCGACTGGGGTCCCACCCCGGACCGCTGGTTCCGCAGCGGCCAGGAGCACAAGCGGACCTCTCTGGAACGTCTCGCGGCGGAGTTCCCGGGCATCAAATGGCTGCTGGTTGGCGACGACGGACAGCACGACGAGGCCATCTACGCAGAGTTCGCCCAACGCCATCCGCAGAACGTCAGCGCTATCGCGATCCGCCAGCTCTCCGCCAGCGAAGCGGTACTCGCTGGCGGGCGGTCGAAGTCCGCAGCTCAACCCACGCCGGGGATCCCTTGGATCTATTCTCCGGACGGTGCAGGGATGTCGGCCCAGCTGGAGCAGTTGGGCATCATCCGGCGCAGCGTCCGGTCCGCCGCGGTGGGCTGAGTCTGCCCTACCGGTAGCTGATAGCTGTGCCAGCCGCGCCGGACCAGGTGATTCGTCCGCCTTGGTAGTCCTGCGCCACACCGGTGCCGAACGCGAACTCATTGGTCGTCGGGTAGCCAAGGCGGCCGTTCTCCCAGCCCTGGGATGCGTAGGCTGCGCGGATAGCGCCGGCGTTGGAATGGGCCCCTGAACCGGCAGACCAGTAGATGACACCAAACTGGAAGTTCTGGTACACGCCACCGTTCTTGAGCCCGGTGATTTCATCGCTGGTGGGGTATCCGAGGATGCCGTTCTCCCAATTAAGTCCGGCCCAGGCGGCGTCGATGGCGGCCCTGGTGATGTGGGCGCCGGTGGCCGGTGACCAGTGGATGACACCGTGCTGGAAGGTCTGGTAGACGCCTCCGTTGGTGAGGCCGCCGATTTCATTGCTGGTGGGGTATCCGAGAGGGCCGTTCTCCCAGTTTTGAGCGGCCCAGGCGGCGTCGACGGCGCCGCTGGTGATGTGGGCGCCGGTGGCCGGTGACCAGTGGATGGCACCGTGCTGGAAGGTCTGGTAGACGCCTCCGTTGGTGAGGCCGCCGATTTCATTGCTGGTGGGGTATCCGAGAGGGCCGTTCTCCCAGTTTTGAGCGGCCCAAGCGGCGTCGATGGCGCCCTTGGTGATGAAGGCGCCGGTGGTCGCCGTCCAATGGATCACGCCTCCCGTGTAGTACTGATAGCACCCGCCGGCGGTGAGCCCGCACACAACCGCTCCGGTGGCCGTACCGGCGCCCGGAGGAACCGCGGCTGCTGCTGCGATGGCGTCCGCGCCCGGTGTCCCTCCAGACGTTCCTCCAACCTTGATGACGAGATCGTCGATGTACTCGTCTCCCATTTGCGTCAGATGCTCAGCGCCGAGCTGGAGCGCCGACACTGTGGTTGCTGTCGTATTGACTTGGTTGCTTGAAAAGATTGATGTTCCGTCAACCCAGACTTCAACCGTGGACGCGGCGCCGTTTGCTATGACATGCATTCCGACATGCCGCCACGCATTCAGCGCAATGGAGCCCGACACCAGCTTGGTGTAAGTAAAGCCCGTCGAGGACGTTACCCGGAGCCAAATTTGGCCGTTGCTGTTGTAGCGGTAGATGTCCACGAACCTTGTGGTGTCGAAGAAGAACCGGAAGTAGGGGACGTCGTTTCCGGCGACGCCCGCGGTGGTGATATTGAACCAGGCGTCCGCATAAACGTCATTGGAATTTGCAGGGAGCGTGGTCACCAAGTTGGCCAGGGAACCGGGGTCGGTGGTCACATGCAGGTGGGCCGAACATGATCCGGAGTGGGCCTGTGAGTTGTCGATGGTGGCCGTTCCAGTTGTTCCGGTATTGATCGTGAAGCCGTCAAGGGTTCCGGATTCGAAGTTGTTGGCCACAACCGTTGTTCCAGGATAAGTGTTCGTGGGAGCTGGAACTCCGGCTGAACAAGTGGTCGGCGGCGGGGCGGCTGCGCTTGCCGGACCGGACGCAAAGGCCAGTGCCATTACGGGCACAGCAAGTGCGCTGATGAAGCTCAAGCTAAGCAGTCGTTTCACTGATCTGTCCTCCCACTTCGGTCAACGTCCGCCACCACCGTGGTGCCGAAAAGCTGCCGGTAAGTGCGGAGGCTCGTGGCCCAGGCACCCGGCAACGCGGTCGAGAACCTATGGCACCATGGGGGCGGTTACAGGAGCGTTACCAAATCCCCGGGGCGGGTGATGACGGCGGTGGAGTGGAGGCATGACCGGTTGGCCTCCGCAAGCTCAGGGGTGCACGCTGAGGACGTCCGGACCGAAGCTGGGCAGCCCCGGGGCCCCCGCATAGCCCAAGCGGGGGAGGGAGAAGATGTCCTCCATCGTGGCGAGCAGGCTGTAGTGGTTGTACATCTTTGAGCTGCTGGTGCCCGCACTGGTGAACGGGGAGAGCACAAGGGCACCGATAAGGCCGCCAGCTGTTCCGCCTGGCAGACCGGAGGGGCCGGTTGCGTTACCGTCCGCCTCGTCGAAGGTGATGACGAGCAGGCCGTCCTGCCGATACGCCGGTGAGTTGAGGATTGCTGGGACTTGTTCCTTGAGCCAAGTGTCTGCGGTCGCCAGTCCGCCGGGTTGTCCATCGACGCAGGGGCTGTCGTGGCCGTCGTTGCAAAGGTTGGGGCTGATGTAAGCAAGGTTCGGAGTGGTGGCGGCGGACTGCAGGTCCCTCGCGAGGTTGGAGTAGTCCACTACGTTGTCTTGGCAGCCAGGGAGGGAAGTGATGCTGGTGAAATAGACGAAGGGATTGTGGCGCGTGGCGTACTGGTCATTGATTTTGGCGTTCTGGGAGTCGTCCTTTGCACCCGGGTTCGGGTGGCGGCACGGCGTTCCCATATCTTCCATGTATCCCTTCCAGGTTTTCCCGGCGCCGCTAAGTTGCCCGGCGAGAGTCGGGACTGAAGCTGGGTAGACGCAGCCCGATCCGAGCACTTGTCCCGGGTCGGCGGTTCCGGTTTGGATGAACGGAGCGTAGGTCGTGCAGTCGTTGCGCGTCATCGGGTTGGATGCCTGCCCCGAGATCTGGGCCAGATAGTTGGGGTTGGAATGATGGGCGACCCCGTAGTACTGGGTCAGGAGGACGCCCTGACTGCGCAGGGTTTGGGAGAGGTAGGGGGCTGCCGAACCCGGGCCCCAGGTCTTGTTGTAGCTCTGGTTTTCCAGATTGATCACGAAGATGTGCCCGACTTTCCCGGCTGCAGCCGATGGTACGGGACTGCCGGGAGGCGAGGCGGACGTCGGGGACGCGGAGGAACCGGTGATCGTGGTGGGATCAGGAACCGGTGTTCCGCCACCCGAGGGACCTTGGCAAGCCGTGCTGATCACCAAGAGCGCAGCTGCCATGACGACGCGCCGAGTCCGGGGAAGGCGGTATTGCGGACCGTCCTGGCGCGGGACCTTCCTGCCGGATTTCATTCTCGGTTTCATCTGATCCTTACTCCTCAAAATTCCCGCCGACCTCGGGCAGAGGCCCTGGCCAGCATGGCGGCAGGTCTGCGCCGAAGGATCACGCCTCGTTTTGGCGGTAGCAGGTATCGCGGAAGCGTTCCGGTGCGGACACTTTTGCACACTAAGTTCACCAGGGCTATGGTTCCCGGCTTCGGGTTAGCTGTGAATTCGCAGCCGGGGCCGTAGATGCAGCGGCTCCGGGCCTGGACGATGGAGGAATGGGCCGGGCCTTGTTTCGGTGCCTGTTTGCCGCCACACTGGCTCCCATGCACGTGGAGGAACGGCGAAACGGCAAGAGTTTCAAGACTGCCCTGCGCGCGGCTATGACGATCACGCTCGTGGCTTCCTTGGTGCTGGCCTCCTCCGGATGCGTCGACGCGTCGAAGGGACAACAGTCTCCTGAGGCAAGCAGGACGGCTGGAACCCCGCCGACCGGAACTCCGACGGCGGGATTTTCGACGGCGGGAACTGCGACAGTGGGGGCGGGCACAGGGCAGTCCGAGGCGACGGGACCGATGCCCGTGGGTGATTTGCCCGGATGGCGGCGGGTATTCAGCGAAGACTTCAGCGAGGGGGACGTCCCGGTCGGGAGTTTCCCCGGTGCGGCGCACAGCGCAAAATGGAGTGTCAACTACGCTGACGGCACACCGGACACGGCCGGTCAGCAAAGCGGCGGCAGGTCGGGGTACTACCCATCGAAGGTGCTCAGCGTCAAGGACGGGATGCTCGACATGTACCTGCACACCGAGAAGGGTGTCTCGATGGGGGCGGCACCGTCGCCGAAACTCAATCCGGCCAACGGGCGCCCGTACGACAGTCTGTTGTACGGGCGGTATTCGGTACGGTTCAGGTCCGAGGCATTGCAGGGGTTCAAGACGGCATGGCTGCTGTGGCCCGATAGCGGAGTGTGGCCGCGTGACGGAGAGATCGACTACCCCGAGGGTGATCTGTCCAAGTCCTTTTACGGCGCCGTCCACCAGGCCGGGTCGGACAAGGACATTTCCCGCAATATCCAGTCGGGCGCGCGGTTCACGTCCTGGCATACCGCGACGACCGAATGGACGCCAGGGCGCGTTGAGTTCTTCCTCGATGGTGTCTCGATCGGTGTCAGCACTGTGGGCATCCCCGACAAGCCGATGCATTACATCCTCCAGACCGAATCCTGCCTGACCGGCTGCCCCGCACCCGCAACAGCCGGGCACCTGCAGGTGGCCTGGGTGGCAATTTGGGCGAAAGCATAGGTGCATTGCCCGCGACTCGTTACCGCGCCGCTTCTCTTCGCCGGGACCGTCGGTCTACGGCTGCGAGGAGGACGAGAGTGAGCACGGCCAGGAGGGACACAGCCACCGATGGATGCCAGAAACCGGAGTAAAGCATCGCCGTCGAGAGCAGGATTGCCGAGGCAACGCTAAAGCATACCGCTATCGCGACGGCCAACGGGAGCACCTCGAATCCGGTTCCTTTTCGGAGCCGGGCGGGTTTTAGGAACAGGATGAGCGCTGTTCCCGGGCCAGAGAGAAGGAACGGTCCTATGACGGCAAGGCGTAGAGCCTCCGGGCCTGTAAAGGACAGGGGAATCGAAGCCAGCGCAATGGCGGCCACGATGGCGCCGATCATGCCGACGGTTCTTTCCTCAGATGCCATTCGGTGCTCCTTGCAGGTGGTAGATGACTCCGCCTGCGTTGCGGTACTCCACAGTCCACCCTCCTTGGACGGCGCACCTGTCGATGAAGTGCGGCAGGCCTTCGCTCGGCCCCGTGTTGAGAAGGTCGGCTGCGGTGACCTGGCTTGCAGTGACTATCAAATAGGCGCCCGCGGAGGGGACGAGTTGGGTTATCGATGCGCAGCCGGGCTGCGGGTCGCCAGGGCGTGCCGGCTCCGCTTGGAGGACGGTCTGGTACCGGTATCCGGCGTATTGCTCATACCGCCACGCCGTGTCGTGAACCGCCTCGATGAGGACCGAACCATGGGGCGCGGTGGCATAAAGCTGGTTAACCAGGGCGATTTCGTCGGGAGTGAAATTCTCAATTGCGTCATTGCCGTACCTGGTGGTGACTGTGCCCGCGGCGATAACGGAACCTAGCATGAGGAGCGCTGCCAGCTGGCGCAAGCCGGGAGGACTGGGACCAGCGGGAAGCAACGGAAGCACAACGAGGCTCGCGGCGAAGGGCAGGCTGAATAGGTATATCCGGAGCAACAGCTCACCGCCGTACGACTGGAGCGGGAACATGACGAAAGGTGCCACCGTCCCCATTGCAGCGGCCAGCCAGCGCGTCCCCAGGCGTCGTCCCCGGAGGCTACCCAGCCCCGCGAGGCCCCAGACCAAGGCTCCCTCCGCAAGTCGGGAGTAGACAATGAACTGATGGGCAGGGTTACCGCCCACCCTGTTGAGCAATGAGGCAGAAGCCGCGGCGTTGATGTTGCCTATGGATCCGAAGAGGGTGTGCAGGTGGCCAATGAGGAAAGGCGTGGCGGCCAGGACCAGCCAGCAGACCGGAAACAGCAGCGCCAGAACCGGCAGGAACCGCAGCCGGCACCTTCCGCTCAGGGCGAGCAGGGCCAGGATAGGAATCGCGGCGAAAGGTGTGAGTTGATGGGCGACCGTCATTCCGGCCAACAGCACCGCACACACCACGGCCAATATGATGAAGGCTGACCGTGACAGCTCGGCCGGTATCGGCGCCGGTTTCCCGGGTTCGAGCCGGCGCACCAGATTCTTCAGCCGGCTGGCGAGTTTATTCCCCGGCTTCCACGGCCACCCGGGGAATACTGTCAGGACACAGGCAATCAGGGTCAGCAGCAGCAGCAAGGCGCAGGCTTGTGGGGAGAGGTAATCCTGCCCCACCCAGCTGGCAAGGTAGAACATCCATACGCCCGCCCACGCTTGCCTTCGGCTGGAGGTGAGGCGCAGGGCCAGCGCCAGCAGGGCGGGCATGAGCAGGAGGTTGACGCCGACCGGCGCCCACGTAGCAGCCCAGGTCAGATCGTGGACTCCTGTGGTGTTCGAGAGCATCGCCAATAACCCGAAAAACCCGGGCCAGTTGAAATATGCGTCCAGCTTCCGGTCCAGGCCTCCGGACTGGGTGATGTAATCGGTGATGCCCAAGTGGCGGTAGCTGGCTTCCAGGCGGGGCAAACCGTGAATGATCGGGTCCGCCCCGTGCAGAATGACGATCAATACCAGGAGCTGAATGACGAGCAACCACGGGCGAAGAACCTTCAGACGCAGGGAACCGACGAAACCGGCCAGGCTTAGGCCCAGGGCAAAAAAATAGGCGACGGGCAGGACCTGGATCAGGCCGGCGCTGCCGATGTCCTTTACGTTGACCGTTTTGAGCGCCCAAACTCCCAGGATCAGAGCGGTCGCCGCCATGACCGCGAGAGCGCCCATAACCCGCGGGTCACCCCGGTCGGCCCGATGCTGGGCTTGGTGCAGGTGTTTCCTGTCGCTCGTGCGGAAAGGGACCACCCCGACGTCGGATCGGTGCAATCGCGCAGTGGAGACTCGCCACGGGGTTTGTACGGCCATCACGGAGCCGGCACTCCATGTGCCCGTGACCCGGATGTGCGTTCGACTTTGTGTTTGGCCGGCGCAAGGCGATGCTCCTGCGAGAAGCGATGCAGCCGCGCGGCTGCGACCACCGACGTGGCCAGTTGGGAGGCCAGCCAAAGCACGGAAACTCCGACGAGCCCGTAGCGCTGGGCGACCGCCGGGGCCGGCGCCACTGAGACCACGAACGCCGCAATCGCGACCACGGTCGACTCGGCCAAACGTCCGGCGGAACGGCACACGCCGTAATAGACCTGAGTGACGCAGGTGAGCATAAGGGCCGGGACGAGGACAGGCAGCAGCACCCACGCCGATGCGTAGCCGGATCCCAACAGGGGCAGGAGCAGCGAGCCGGCGGCGAGCAGCAGAACCCCGGCGAGGGCGGTGAGGAGGAGACTCATCTTCAAGGCCCGCCGAATCAAGCCCGCACGCGAGGAGAACCGGCTATCGGACGTGTCAGCGGCGATAGCGGTCTGAAGCGAGTAGCCAGCTGATTGCGGCACAAAGAAGATCGCTGACGCAAGCATCCAGACGAGGTACCAGGCCGCGGCTGCTGACGTGTTCAATGCTGCTGCCACAACGAGTGGAAGGACGTATCCGGGTGCGCGGTCGGCCAGCATCAGCGCATGCTGACGGAGTCCCGGGCCCCAGACTTTCGCCGCCTCACGCCAACTGAGCTGTGTCCAGTCCGGAGTCGTTTCGGTGCGTCTAAGCTGGTGCAGGCCCAGGAGTACGCTCGCCAAGGCACCCATGGCTACGGCGACGACGATTGCGGCTGGAGCGCGGTAACCCGCAAACAGGCAAGCCGCCAAGGTAACAAGCTGGCAGACGGCCTGGATCAGGCTGCGCGTCAATGCACGATCTGCCCGGGCCTGCGCGACTGCAATGTGATCGAGCTGGTACGCGACCGAGGCGAGGAGCGCAGCCGCGAAAAAGCCTGCACTCATGACAGGATCCTTCCAGGCGGTGCCGACGCCGGATCCCAGGAAATAGGTCACAACGACTAATCCCGCGCCCGTGAGAAGTGACGAAAAGCTCACCGCCGCGACGCTCGCCGGTATCAGGTTCCGGCCTTGATCTGACTGGGCAGGCAACAAGGTCAGCGTCGCTGGGCCGACCCCCAGCATTCCCAGCTGTACCGTCAGCATCGTTGCGGAGACCACCGCAGAGGCCAATCCCAGGCGATCGGGAGGAATCATGAGCGCGGCAAGCGCCCAGAATACGAGCCCGGCCGCCATTGGCGTGATGCGGGCTGCGGCCAGCCACACGGCGTTCCCGCCGAGGGACAGTCCTTGCTTGGGAAGGCGCAGTAAAGTGCTGCCAAAGGCCCCGTAGTTGTATACGAGGAAGCCCGCCCAGTAGGGCAGGTACCGGGGGGCTGTGGCCAAGGAAAGAAGGACGCCTCGCGCCGTTGCGAGCAAAGGCAGCAGCACCAGCCACCAGGCCCGGCCAGGGTGCTTGCACATTGTGCGTGCCAAGCCTGCCCCGTCCTGCAGCCACTGGTCGCGGGCGTACCCGAAGGAGTCAGCGAACCGGTGCCTTACGAAAGTCGTAGGGGAGACGCCGATGCGGTATCCACCGTCCTCAAGCCGGATCCTGAGCTCGATGTCCTCGCCCGAGCGGAAGCTTTCATCGAACCCGGCCTCGAGCAGAACGCTACGGCGCATGAGCGTGGCACTGACACCAAACCATGAGCGGACTCTGCTGTGGTTATGGTGCCAGGCAAGGGCGGCCCCCCAATAGCCTGCGCCGTCGGGCTCGCTCACAAGTCCAAACTGCAAGCCATCGAAGCCGCCCGCTTTGAACTCTTCCACCAGGTTTGCCAGGACGCCTGCTGGTACGACGACGTCGGCATCGATGAGCGCGACAAGATCGGCGTGCGCGGCCCTGGCCCCGAGCATCCGCGCTGCCGGAAGTCCTCGCCCCTTGTCGGAGATGACCCGCGCCCCGTAGGAGCGGGCGATCTGCACGGTGGAGTCATTTGAACATCCGTCGATGACGATCACCTCGCGGGGGTTCTGGTCAAAGACAGACTTCAGGCATTCGCCGAGCCAGTTGGCAGCGTTGCGGGCCGGGATCACGACAGACACGTCCAGAACGCTGCCAGACCCCGCGTTCCTGCTCACGGCCGGCCGTCCACCATGGAGGTGACGGTGCCTGCGACAAAGTCTGAGGTCCGGTCGGCGGACCAGGCCACGGGAAGGCGCAGCACGAAGCAAGGAACATCACTCAGCGAACGTGTGATGACGGAGGTTTTTGCGGAGAAATGCTCGCCCAATGGCACGAGGCCCGTGGCCCCTAAGGCCTCGATGAGCCGCCGCGACACGAAAGGCAATTCCGAATGAAAGTTGCCCACAATTCGCGCTGCCATCCAGGCTTCTGTCCGGCGCTCCAACCGGGCTTCCGCTTCGTCGAATCGTTCGAGGAAGACGGCGATTCTGGCGGGCGCCTGCGGAACGATCTTCCCTGGGCCGAAAACGTCTGCCGGGTGGACCATTCTGTGCTCGGGTGACCACCGACGCGTGAAGGCGGCCGTCCGTGGATAGCGGACGATGACAGGGTGTACAGCGGTGGCCACGCCGCTGATGGTCGAAGTCAGCCAGCCAGGCGCGAGGGGCTTGCGGATTCCTTGGAACAGTTCCGGATAGATTGGCCGGTGGTGGGGTTTGATGAACATCGGTTTTGCGTAGGACAGAAGGGTCCCGTCCGCAGTGATGAATCCCCAGTCATCGGCCATGAATCCGACCTCCGGCATGGCCAAAAGCTTTGCGACTGTACTTGTTTTACCGACGCCGCCCCATGCGGGCATCAGGATGCCCGCTCCCCGGTAGTTCACCATAGCTGCGTGAACCATCGCTGTATCCTGCCTGATACACAAGTGGTCCAACAGCGGCACGATCGCCGTCAACAGTTCGCCCGCCCCTTCGACCATGAAGCCGTTTTCCGTACGGGTAACCTGAACCCGGTCCTCCGGGAGGAACAGTGAATCATCTGTATACCGGTAGGCGTCTTCGGCGTGGGACTGCGCGGGAACCGGAGTGACGCCGCCGCTGATGTTCAACTGAAGGTTTGAAGCCGACGGGCCGAGGAACGGGGCAAGCATGTCACGTAGCTGTGCCTCACCCGGCGTGCCCTGGGCCACCCTGATTCCGACTCGTCCGTGGACGTCGAAGGCAACTGCGGGTGAGGTAACGATCTGCTGGTTAATCACTGGGCTTGCCTCCGCTGTTGTCGCGAATGAGCCGGTACAAAACGGAGCCGGACGCACGCACGGGGCTCGATGACGACTGCCACAGGCTCTGCAGATAGCCAATGGCAGTGACAGCCAGAACCGCTAGGATCACTCCCGCCCGGGCCAGTCCTCCGATGTCACCGTCTCTCCCGCAGGAACGTAGTCCGGCCAGAACAGCGCGCGGGAGCACTCGGCGGACATATCGGCGTTCCGGTCCAAGGATTTGGCTCCGCCCGAGAAGCCGGGTCACCTGGGCCTTCGAAACACCCTCCGACCAGGCCCTCGACAACATGTAGCGCAGGGTACCGCGCGTCGCAGGCACATGGTGGCGAACCACCGCTGCCGGTTCGTAAACCACGCGGGTGCCGGGGGAGCCCATGGATGCCCTCAGACACAATTCGGTCTCCTCGCATCCAAGCGGACGATCACCTTGCCGGCCAAGGGAAGCGTTGAACCCGCCGACCCGCTCAAAGACATCGGAGCGGAAGGACATGTTCGCGCCGATCACGTTACGCACTTGTGCCGCGACTCTGGGCAAACCTTTATAGGTGCACCCGACAATCCAATCAAGCTCTTCGGGAAAGTGCGCCGGACGACCCGATTCCCACACGGGTTCAACCCTGCCCCCGACCGCCAGCACATCCGGATCGTCATAGAGCAGGATGAGCCGGGCCAGCCAGTCCGGTGCGGCTTCGGCGTCATCGTCGAGGAAGGCCACAATGTCACCGGTTGCCGCCTTCACTCCGGTATTGCGCGCGCCGGAAAGTCCCCGGGGCCCGGAGTTCTCCACTACTTCAACCCCCAGCAGCCCACCCGTTAGTCGCCGGTACAGACCCAATCGCCGGTACAGATCCTCATTGTGGTCAACTACGACAACAAGCTGTTCCGGCCGAAGTGTTTGAGACTGAACCGACGCGAGCCCGCGGAGCAGCAACTCCCATCGGGCTTCGGTGAAGCAACAGATCACGACGCTGACACTGAGCCAGTCGGCCCCGCTGGGCATTAGCCGTCCGCCAGCATCGCAAGGACCGTCTTCGGGTCGGTTGGAACATGGGGAAACCTCATATCCGGATACCGGTACTTCACGCGCCGAAGGGCCTCCGGCCGTACCCCTGCCGTTGGCGCATCCCATCCGACGCACTCGCGGGTCAGCGTTCGCAGGACGCGCCACCCGTCGCGGAAGGTCTGCAGATGTGAGTTGCCTGAAATGCGGGACAACTCGTGGCTTGGCACCTCAGCGATGCGAAGCCCCGCCCGGGCTGCCCGCGACACCAGCTCGGTCTCGATTTCGAAACCATCGGACTTGAGTTCAAGGACCTCCAGGCACTCCCTGCGGAAAGCGATATACCCGTAGCAAAGATCCGAGAAGTTGCAGTGCAGGGCTTTGTTTGCCAGCCCCGTGAGCGCGCGGTTCCCGAGATTACGCAAACGCGTCAAGTCGTCGGACCCGCCGCCGGTGACATATCGGGAGCCCTTGACGAAATCGTGGTCGTGCTGAAGGGGTGAAACAAACCAACCGATCTCCCTCGGGTCCATGCTCCCGTCCGCATCGAGCATGACGATGATGTCCCCGGTTGCCGCGGCGAACCCTGCCCGCATGGCGGCGCCCTTGCCGGCGTGCAGCTCGTTCACTACGACAACGTCGAAGCGAAGCGCGCGCGCCACATCCACGGTGAGGTCTTCGGATCGACCGTCCACGACGATGACTTCGTCAACGTATGACGGCATCCGCCTGAGCACCCACGGCAGATTCAACGCCTCGTTCAGAGTAGGAATCACCACGCTGATCGAAGCCGTCGGGAGCGAAGCCCCGGGAGCTGAAGCGGCAGGGGTCCGGCCGCTGGCAGGCTCCAACTGTCCAATGGACACAGATCTCACCCCCGTCGATCTATCCGCACGAATGCGGAATACCAACTGGGAAGCATCCGGCGCCCTCTTTTGGACGGTCGCCGGAAAAGGGGGCCTCGATGGTTCATGGCGGCACCTCCATTTCGCTCGCGATTACATGCACCCGGTCAAGTGGATGTTGGCATGAGCATGGGACCGGGAGCGTTACAGCACCGTTACAAGGAGGCGTGGCTCGTGTTGTGAAGGATTCAGCCGGGGGAGGCCTGCGTGGCCGGCCGAGGGAATTATCGATTACGAGTAAGTAGGGCTTCCTTCGGGGTTCCTTGATTCAAGTAGTGGCCACTCGTGACCGGCCTTGTCAAAACTGACTAGTGTCGGACGACGTAGCGTTTGCCCACGAGGAATCCGACTTTAGATTGGGGTACGAGACGTGGTTTCATCACCAGATCCCCAGTGGTCCCTGACCTTGCTCAACGGTTGGGCCTTGAGCCGGGATGGCGCACGGCAAAAGGTAGCACATCGGCAGCAACGCCTGATCACCGCGCTGGCCCTGCTCGGCGAGCGGCCGCGGACGTTCCTCTCCGGACTTCTCTGGCCTGACTCGTCCGAGGCCCAGGCGGCCGTCGGTCTCAGGGTGAGCATCTGGCACATCAATCACGAGCTCCCCGGCCTACTTGATGCTGACGGAACTACGGATGTCTCCGTCGCCCTTGGTGAGCACGTGCTGGTTGATATCACAGACCTTCAACGCGAGCTTCAAGTCCCGGGAGCTGAGTTGAGCGATTCGTACCCGAGATGGGAACGGCTACGGACTGCGGAGCTTCTTCCCGGATGGTACGAAGACTGGATTCTGGTCGAACAGGAACGGTTCCGGGCTCTTCGTACAGCGGCCCTCGACTCCATCGCGTCATACCACCTCAGTCAGGGAAACACCGAGGAAACCAAGGCTGCGAGCAAACTGGCCATTGCCCTGGAGCCATTCAGGGAGTCCTCGTACCGTTTGCTGATACAGGCCCACCTTGCGACCGGCGACCTTGTCTCAGCCCTTAAAACGTATCGGAGCTTCTCCGCCGACTTGAGACAGGAATTCGGTGTTGGCCCGTCCCCGTCACTCGTCAAGCTCATCGCCGGTGCTGTCGGAGACAGCGGCCGTCAAATGGACAACGGCGGTTTGCCGCCCACCCAGATGCTCCCGTCGCTCCGCCCCGTGACCTCCGAATCGGGGGCCCCCGGCGTAAACCTTGTCAGGGAACTGGCTGCGCAAAAACCGTAGTCCGGCGTCACCTTTCGACGCCGAGGCGTGCGAATCCAAGGCTCTCACCAGTAAGCCTGCCATCACGTACCTTGAACGGATACAGCCGCCCGATATCCAATCCTTTGAGTCCTGCCGCCGGGAAAAGCGCCGAAACCGTATCGCCGAGTAAGAACGTTGCATCAGTTGACCCGTCTACCCGCCCGAACGACCCGCTGAAGCGCGCGGCAGACGATACGCGCAGCAGGTCGAACGATCCCAGGACCCTTCGCCCACGGAACCGAATGCCCAGACATCGCACACTTCCGGCCAAGAAGTCGTCCGCGGTGAAGCCCACCAGGATTTCGCCGTGGCCGCGCAGATGCTCGCCCACGCGAACGGAGAGCATGATCTCCCGGTCGAAGTGGATCAGCAGCAACTGGTTCGGCCCTAGGTTGTTCTGTCCAAATCCTGATGGAATCCGTGAGTCGTTGCGAAAACTCGCTCCGCCCATGGCTCTTCTCCCGCCTGAACACCGAGACATCTTCTTTCCTGCAAACGTACGTCCGGAAAGTTGCGGCAATCTGAACTCCGCGTGAAGACTGGCGAAGTCCAGGCTATCTGCGCACACGGGGCCGACTCAAAGTCGTAAGCGAGGTGCGGAGGGGATTGGCCGAAACCATTGGAAGGCCGTCGTCCGGCTTGGGATTAGACGAAAACCGATAGCAGCAGGGTGAATCCGAATCCCACGACCGAAATTATGGTTTCCATAACCGACCAGGTCTTGATCGTCTGGCCTACTGTCAGTCCGAAGTATTCCTTGACCAGCCAGAAGCCCGCATCGTTGACATGGGAGAAGAACAGCGAGCCGGCACCGATGGCGAGCACTACCAGCGCTAGCTGAGCGGGCGACAAGCCGGTTGCCAGCGGTGCGATGATGCCAGCGGCTGTCACCGTAGCAACAGTCGCCGAGCCAGTGGCGAGGCGAATCAGCACTGCGATGATCCAGCCAAGCACCAGGGCCGACAGACTGGCAGCTACCGCGATCTTGGCGATCGCGGTTCCGGTACCGCCGTCGACGAGTACCTGCTTGAAGCCGCCCCCGGCGCCGACGATAAGCATGACCCCGACAATCGGCAACAGGCTCTCGCCGATCTTCTTCGTCAGGATGGAGGCGGAGAAGCCGACCCGTGTACCGAATGTCACCATTGCCAGAAGCACGGCCACGAGCAGGGCAAAGACCGGATCGCCGATGAAGTCCAGGAAAGGGCGGAGTGCGGCGCTCTTGTCCATCCAGATGTCTGCCCCGGCTTTGATCAGCATGAGCACCAACGGCGACAACAGGGTCACCAAGGTCCAGCCAAAGGACGGGCTGCGCGTTGCTTGCGGATCCTGTGCCTTGCCTACCGGCGCGTCGCCGTGCGAACTGGCGGCTTTCGCGCCGGGGCCTTGTGGCCTGGCCGGTTCAGCGTGCTCGCCGGATCCGACGGTGACTGCCAAGCCTGCGCCAGCGGCTCCGATCGGCACGATCCTTGCCGCGAGACGGCCAAAGAGGGGACCTGCGATGATGACCGTTGGAATGGCGATCAGCAGGCCAAAAGCAAGAGTCACACCGACATTGGCGTGCAGGATGCCGATCGCCGCCAACGGGCCCGGGTGCGGCGGGATGAACCCGTGGAGCACCGACAAGCCGGCCAGGGCCGGAATGCCAAGGCGCATGGCCGGACCCTTGGAACGGTGCACAGCCAGCATCACTACGGGAATGAGTAGCACGAGCCCGATCTCGAAGAACATGGGGATGCCGATGATGCCGGCGATGAGAGCCATCTTCCAAGGCAGCGTTGCGGGCCGACCATGGAGAAGCGTGTCGACGATCTTGTCCGCGCCGCCGGAATCAGCCAACAGCTTGCCCAGCATGGCTCCCAGCGCGATGAGCACACCAACGTAGCCCAGCACGCCGCCGACGCCGTTTTCGTAGGACGTGGTGACCTTGTCCAAGGCGATACCCGAGGCAATGCCGACGAAGAGGGCGCCGATGCTCAAAGCCAGGAAAGCATGCATCTTTGCCCAGACGATCAGTAAGACGACTATCGCGATGCCGATGGCCGCCACCACAAGTACTTGGGTGTCGTGGCCGGTCCACGGTTGATGCATCGCGTCCGTGGTTGCATCGGTGGCGACCCCGGCGAGGGGCCTGTTGAGGATGGAGATTCCGTTCATGGTTCTCGTCCTGTTCCGCTCGGCCGCAGGCCGAACTTGTCCATGATTTGTTGGGCAATCACTCCTGGAGCCGGACCAACGTCTATCCGGATTCCGGGCTCACCCGGGGACAGTTCCTCAAGGTCCGCAAACTGGCTCCCCAACATACTGGCGGGCATGAAATGGCCGTGGCGTTCGGCGAGCCGTGCGCTGATGGTCTCGGGCGTCCCGGACAGAAAAACGAAGACGACACCTGAACCTCGGCGATTGATGATGTTTCTGTAAGTCCGTTTGAGCGCCGAACAAGTAATGACGCCGTTTTCCCCGTGATCCAGCCTCCGGTCGACCCACTCGGCAACCTTCTCAAGCCAGGGATATCTGTCCTCATCCGTGAGCGGATGTCCCGCAGCCATCTTGTCGATGTTTGTTTGGGGATGCAAGGCATCGCCTTCCTCGAAGGCCCAGCCAAGTCGACCCGCCAGGAGCGCGGCAACCGTGGACTTGCCGGAGCCCGAAACGCCCATGACAACCAGCACAACCGGTTCGGCCAGAGGGGGTGTCTCCATGTCAAGAGGGTCCATGGAGCCCATCTTGGCAGCACGTGGGCCTCTGTGCCATAGCGAATCGCAGCTGCTCGCTCGGCGCCCAGCGCCGGAAATGCTTCCGTCAACGGCATATACAAAGCATACTGATGATCTACTCAAGGAGGAGGGCCATGTCAGCAGTGAGAGGTGCAACAAGCGACGTCATCGAAACGAACATCCCCGGCCGAATGGATCGCCTCCCTTGGTCCAGATGGCATTGGATGATCGTCATCGGTCTCGGCACCGTCTGGATCCTGGACGGACTCGAGGTCACCATCGTTGGGGCGATTGGCGACAGCCTCACGCAGCCGAATGGCGGTCTCGGCATGTCCACTGCGGACATTGGCGTGGCTGCCGCGGTCTATGTATCCGGCGCCTGCGCCGGAGCCCTCGTTTTTGGCCATCTCACGGACAGGTTCGGGCGGAAGAAGCTCTTCCTCCTCACCCTCGGGCTGTATCTGCTTGCCACCGTGGCCACTGCGTTCTCCCTGAACCCGATGTGGTTCTTCATTTGCCGCTTCTTCACCGGAGCGGGCATTGGCGGGGAGTACGCGGCGATCAATTCGGCGATAGACGAGCTCATCCCCGCCGCCCGTCGCGGCGTCGTGGATTTGGCCATCAACGGCTCTTTCTGGCTTGGGACGGCCTTCGGTGCGTCGCTCTCCGTGCTGTTGCTCAACCCAGTCTTCTTCGCGCCCGGCATCGGCTGGCGTCTCGCATTCGGCCTGGGGGCGTTTCTTGGCCTGCTGATCCTGCTCGTGCGGCGCAACGTGCCTGAGTCTCCGCGTTGGATGTTCATCCACGGCCGCGACAAAGAGGCGGATCAGCTCGTACGCAAGATCGAGGACGACGTCGAGGAGGCCGCGGGGGAGAAGCTGTCCGAGGTCCACGAGACGCTCAAAGTCCGTCAGCGCAAGTCAATTGGCTTCGGCGTCATCATCAAGACGGCGGTCCAGCGCTACCCGAAGCGGGTCGTCCTGGGTCTGTCGCTCTTCATTGGCCAGGCGTTTCTCTACAACGCGGTGTTCTTCACCTATGCGCTCGTGCTGACAAAATTGCTGAACGTCCCGAGCGACCTTGCCCCATGGACGCTGGTCCCGATCGCTGTCGGCAATTTCCTTGGCCCGCTCGTCCTGGGCCGCTTCTTCGATAGCGTCGGGCGCCGCACGATGATTTCCGGTACCTACATCGCGTCAGGTGTCCTACTTGCCATCACGGCGTTCGTCTTCTCCAGCGGAGCGCTTGATGCTTTCTGGCTCACCGCCTGCTGGATGGTGATCTTCTTCTTCGCTTCAGCGGGCGCCAGTTCCGCGTATCTGACGGTGAGCGAAATCTTCCCAATGGAGACTCGGGCCATGGCCATCGCGTTCTTCTACGCCGTGGGCACCGGTATTGGCGGCATCACTGGCCCTATCCTGTTCGGTCGGTTCGTTGAACAGGGAATCGGAGCAGTGGCCTTCGGTTATGTCATAGGCGCGGTGCTGATGGTTGCAGCCGGCGTCGTCGAGATCGTATTCGGGGTTGAGGCTGCGAGGCGGTCGTTGGAGGACATCGCTGCCCCGATCACTGCCCAGACGGGGGGAGCGCCAGCCTGACGACGGCTCATTCGGGGCACTTTTCGATCTCGGACAGGAGCGGCAATTCTCGAACGGCAGGGGAGGAAGCAATCGAGGGCTGCGCCTATCGGATCGATACCCCACGTGAGGACCCTGCCGGCGGAAGGGAATCTCCGGACGGCAGAAAGTTGCCAATATTTGGCAAGCGGTTGTCAACCGGGTGCGTAGCTGACTAGACTCGAGGTGAACGCATGCCCGCGAACTAGCACTTGGCGCCATACGCCGCCATGCGGGCGAACGGATCCAAAGGAGATTTCCGTGACTGAAACCAATGCCGTGTGGAGCCTGTCTGGTTTCGGCGACGAAGTAGATCCCGATCCCGCTGTCCAGGCCGCCGTCTTGCTGGCCCTCGGTGCCGGCCATATTGAAGTGCGCAGCGCATGGGGCACCAATGTTTCAGAACTTACGCCCGAAGCGGTCGAGCGGCTCAAGGCCATCCTGGACGAGAAGGGCCTGAAGGTTTCCGCAGTCGCGAGCCCCATCGGCAAGATCGACGTCAGTGTTCCCGTGGAGCATGAGCTCGCCCGGCTGCGCCAGATCATTTCAGTGGCCAAGGGCCTCGACGCCAAGTACATTCGCATCTTCTCCTTATACCGGGCCGAAGGGCAGAGCCATGAGGACATCCGCGACTCAGTCATGGAGCGCCTGACTGCACTCACGAACGAGGCGGCCGCGTCCGGCGTCGTCCTCCTGCACGAAAACGAAAAGGGCATCTACGGCGACACCCCCGAGCGAGTCCTGGACATCATGGAGACCGTCGCTTCGCCGGCACTGCGCGTTGCCTGGGACAGCGCCAACTTTGTCCAGGTGGGGATCAAGCCGTACACGGAGGCTTATGCCGTACTGCGCCCCTACCTGGAGTACTTCCAGATCAAGGATGCAGTCGCCGGTACCGGTGAAGTAGTGCCTGCCGGCGAAGGCGACGGCGAACTGGACGCCACCATCGCCGCGCTCCAGGCCGATGGCTTTTCCGGCTTCTGTTCCCTCGAACCTCACCTTGCAAGCGCCCACGAGCTGGGCGGATTCTCCGGACCTGTAGCCTTCGGCGCTGCGGCGCGCGCCTTTGCGGCACTCGCAGCCAAGAACGGTGTTGCCCTCGCCTGAGGGCCTGTAGGTTCAAAGGAAAACATCTTTCGAGGGAGAAGAATGCCTACAGCAGCAGTCATCGGTTGCGGCGATGTGTCGAGCGTGCACTTCGGAGCAATCGCCAAGATGCACGACGTTGAACTCGTGGCGGTCTGCGACACCGACGCCGGACGCCTCCAGGCGGCAATCGCCGCCTACGGCGCGGCCGGGTACGCGGACCACCTGGAGATGCTCGATGCGGTGAGGCCCGACGTCGTGCATATCTGCACGCCGCACCACCTGCATGCCTCACTGGCTGTGGACTGCCTTGAGCGCGGGGTGAGCGTGATTGTCGAGAAGCCGCTCGCCCACACTCTCGAAGAGGGTCGGCGGCTGGTCGAGGCGGCGGAACGGAGCACGGCGAAGATCGCCGTGTGTTTCCAGAACCGCTACAACGCGACGTCGCAGGCCATGCGGAGACTGCTCGACGACGGCGGACTGGGCCAGGTTCTCGGCGCCTCGGCAACCGTGATGTGGCACCGGACGGCCGAGTATTACCGTGACAGGCCGTGGCGCGGGACCTGGGCTGAAGGAGGCGGCGGCCTCATGATGAACCAGGCCATCCACACGGTAGACCTGCTCCAGTGGTTGGTAGGTGACGTAACCACAGTGGAGGGTCACGCCTCCACCCGCTCCCTGGGCGGCGTGATCGAGGTGGAGGACACGGCGGAATTCATTGCCGGGCACTCCAACGGTGCTACGAGCGTCTTCTACGCCACCCTGGCCAACGCCACCAATGCGCCTGTGACGCTGGACATCGTGACCGAAAGGGCCACCCTCAGCCTCAGGGGCGACCTTGTTGTCAGCTATGCCGACGGCACCGTGGAAACCACCCCGGAACGGGCCTTGGAATCGGGTGGGCGCGCGTATTGGGGCGTATCGCACGAGCTCCTGATCAAGGACTTCTACGCCAAGCTCGGGGATCCTGCGCCGTTCTGGATCAGCCCAGCGGAAGCCGAAAAGTCACTCAGGATCGTCAAGGACATCTATGCCCAAAGCTACCCGGAGATTTCCGGGCAAGTGGACTAACCACGCGGCCCATGAGGGCACCGAACTAACGGAGGACAAAGTGGCAAAAATCGGCGTACAGGCAATGATGCTGAAGGGCAGTTTTGCCGAAGCCGGGGCGTTTGAAACGCTTCGCAAGGTCAGCGCGATAGGGTACAACGCCGTCGAAATCTCGCAGATCCCGATGACACCGGAAAACGTTGCCGATCTGGACCGCTCCCGCAGCGAACTGGGCATGGACATCGCGGCGCTTTCGGTCGCCATGGAGACGCCCAAAGGCATGCCGGGGGACTCCCTCAAGGACCACTTCGACAAGATCGTTGACGACGCAAAGCGACTTGACACGCACCTTCTACGGATCGGCATGATGCCGTTCCCGGCCATGAAGTCGATCGACGCGGCGGTGGACTTCGCGAAGCAAGCCAACGAATACGCCGAACGGCTCCGGGAATACGGCGTCGGCTTGTACTACCACAACCATCACATCGAGTTCGCCAAGTTCGAAGGCAAATACATGCTGGACATCATTGCCGAAAACTCCCCGGCCATGGGCATGGAAATCGACGTGCACTGGGTGCAGCGCGGCGGCCTGGACCCTGTCCGGACCCTCGCCAAATACGCCGGACGTACTGCCATGGTGCACCTGAAGGACTATAGGATCGGCGAGTTGCCGGAGCAGGCCTTCGGGCTCCTGGAAACGGGGGACATCGCGGGTTTCATGGCCGAGTTCAAGAACGTGGTCCAGTTCGCCGAAGTGGGGGAAGGCAACCTTGACTTCCCGTCCATCATTCCAGCGGCCCAGGCTGCCGGCGCCGAGTACCTGCTCGTGGAGCAGGACGAGCTCTACGGCCGCACGGTGTGGGAAGCACTACAGACTTCCTACGACAACCTGGTGGCCATGGGCCACGCCGACCTCTTCTAATCACACAACAACGGAGATCCACTCATGAGCAAGAAAGTACGCCTTGGCATCATCGGCCTGGGCCAGCAGGGCGGCACGTACGCCAAGTTCATCACCGACGGAATGGTCCCGAACATGGTGATCGGCGCTATCTGCGACACCGATCCCGCAAAGAAGGAATTGGCAGGCTCCCGGTACCCCGATGCGCCTTTCTATGACGACTACATCGCCATGCTTGAAAGCGGCGACGTCGATGCGATCGTCACGTGCGTGCCGCATTACCTGCACCCGGAAATGGGCATCGAATCGCTCAAGCGCAACGTTCACGCCCTCGTGGAGAAGCCTGCAGGTGTCTACACCAAGCAGGTCAAGGAGCTCAATGAGTTCGCGGCCTCCAAACCCGAGCTTTCCTTCGGGATCATGTTCAACCAGCGCAACAACCCGCTCTACAAGAAGCTCAAGGAGATCGTCGACAACGGCGAGATCGGTGCCATCCGACGCACCAACTGGATCATCACAAACTGGTGGCGTCCGCAGGGCTACTACAATTCCAGCGAATGACGCGCCACGTGGGGCGGCGAAGGCGGCGGCGTCCTGGTCAACCAGGCACCCCACCAGCTCGACCTGTGGCAGTGGATCTGCGGCGTGCCGAAGTCCGTCTACTCCAAGGTGGCGTACGGATTCCGCCGGGACATCGCCGTTGAAGACGAGGTCACCGCCGTGGTGGACTACGGCAACGGCGCCACCGGCGTTTTCGTGACGGCCACGCATGACCTCGTGGGCACGGACCGCTTCGAGATCCTGGGCGACCAGGGCAAGATCGTGGTGGAAAACAGCAAGACCGCCACGGTCACCCGCCTGGTCAAGCCCGAGCGCGAACTGAGCGACGGCATGGACATGGACGATGTCCGCAAGCTCTTCATGGGCGAGTTGAAGGCCGAAGACTACTACACCACCGAGGTCATCGAGTTCGAGTCTGCATGGGGGGGACAGCACGCGGGCGTCCTGGAGAACTTCGCGGCCAACATCCTGGACGGCACTCCTTTGTTGGCGCCCGGCTCGGACGGCATCAAGGGCGTCCGCCTGGCCAACGCCATCCACCTGTCGAGTTGGGCCGGCAGGGAAGTCCCCCTGGACTTCGATGAGGACGAGTACATGCGCGAGCTCAACAAGCGCATCAGCGAAGAAGGCAAGTTCGCCGAGCGGTCCTAGATACAGGGCATTTATGCATGGCATTTAAGCAGGGCGGTCGCCGGCCGAATGGTTTTGGCAACCGTCCTGCTTTTGTTGCCAAGCCAGATTACGATGGAGCCGTGACTGAAGCGACGAATTCCGGAGCAGCAACTTTCCCCGCCAAGCGTGGCCGCGGGGAGAAATCCTCGCCCACCATCTACGACATCGCGAGGCTCGCGGGAGTCAACCCTTCCACGGTTTCGCGCGCGTTGAGCAAACCGGGCAGGGTCAGTGCCAAGACCCAGAAGATCATCGAGGATGCCGCCGAGCAGCTGAACTACCAGGTGAACCCTTTCGCCCGGGCACTTCCCACCGGCCGTACCCAGACGATCGGACTGATCGTCGCGGATATCACCAACCCGACGTTCTTCGACATTATCCGCGGTGCGGAAACCACGGGGTCCGCCCGGGACTACACCCTGGTGCTGGCCGAGTCTGCAGAGTCGCCTGAAACCGAACTCATTGCGGCCCGCAGGATGTTGAGCACGGTGGACGGCCTCATTTTGGCGAGTCCGCGCATGGACGACGAAAAGATCCGTGCCCTGGCCGCGGACAAACCGGTGGTAGTGATCAACCGTGAAATAGAGGGAGTGCCATGCGTGGTCCCGGACGTCAACAAGGGGATTAGCCAGGCCGTGCGGAGCCTCGCCGCCAACGGCCACCAGCAGCTCGCTTATGTTGCGGGGCCGCCGCAGTCCTGGATGTCGCGCCGCCGCTGGGAAGGCGTCCAAGCTGCCTGCGATTGGTACAAATTGGGGGCGGTCCGCTTGGAATCGTCCAAGCCAACCGTCGACGGCGGCCGCCAAGTAGCGCGTGACGTCCTGGCGAGTGGCGCGACGGCGGTGATCACCTACAACGATCTCCTCGCCATAGGCCTCATGCAGGAGCTTCAGGCCGCCGGCATACACGTCCCGGATCAGATCAGCATTGTGGGTTTCGACGACATCTTCGGGGCAGACTTCACGACGCCGGCGCTCACCACCGTGAGGTCGCCGTTGGGGGAGTGCGGTTCCCGCGCTGCCGCCCTCCTGCTGGACATGTTGCTCGGCCAAGATGGGCCCGCGGGAGCAGTTCGCGTGGACACGGAGCTGGTGGTGCGCGGCTCCAGCGGACGGCTCATCGCGTAGCTTCAAGCGATCCCCGGGAGTAGTTGCAACGACATGGCAATAGTTGGCAACCGGTTGACAGATTGATTCTTCCGACTGAAAATTGACCTATGTCACAGTCGATCGCAGCCAATCCTGACCGGCTCCTGCCCGCGGATCCAGGGACGCGCAGCATTGCGCGCTCCCTTCTGGAGCGCGTCCAGGACCTGCCCATCATCTCTCCGCACGGCCACGTTGACGCCGCCGTCATCGAGCACAACACGCCGTTCCCTGATCCGGCCGCGCTCCTGGTCAGCCCGGACCACTACGTCACCAGGCTGATCCACGCCAGCGGAGTCCCCCTGGGTAAGCTGCTCTCGGGAGGCGCCAACCCCTCCGAATCGCGGGAGATCTGGCGGACTTTCGTCCAGGCCTGGCCCCTCTTCGAAGGCACTGCCTCCGGGTACTGGCTGCGTACGCAGTTCGACAGCGTGTTCAAGCTCGGCGCGGACCTTGGCGAGATGACTGCCGACGCCAGCTACGACGCCATTGCCGCCAAGCTCGTCGAGCCTGATTTCCGTCCCCGCCAGCTCTTCAAGGACTTCAACATCGAAGTCCTCGCCACTACAGACGATCCCCTGGACAGCCTGGCCAGCCACAAAGCCATCGCCGAGGACCCCTCCTTCAACGGCCGCGTGCTGCCGACCTTCCGTCCTGATGCCTACCTGAACATCGCCCACCCGGCGTGGAGCGCCAACGTTGAGCGGCTTGTCGATTCCGCCGGCGACGGCGCAACCGGTTATACCGGCTACCTCAATGCCCTGGAAAACCGCCGTCGTTATTTCGTGGACCATGGCGCGGTCTCCGCGGACCACGGCGTCCTCACCCCGGCGACGCTCAAGCTGGACCGGAGCGACGCCGAGCGGATCTTCGAGCTTGCGCGCGCCGGCAAGGCCACGGCCGAGGACCGCAACACCTTCGAAGCCCACATGATGTACCAGATGGCCAGGATGTCCGTCGAAGACGGCCTGGTCATGACGATCCACCCGGGTTCCTTCCGCAACCACCACCAGCCCACCTTCGAAGCCTACGGTGCGGACACCGGCCACGACATCCCGTTTGCCACCAACTACACCGATGCCATCCGGCCACTGCTCCAAGACTTCGGGACGGCCAAGGATTTCCACCTGGTGCTGTTCACCCTGGACGAGACGGTGTTCTCCCGCGAACTGGCGCCGCTGGCTGGGTTCTACCCCTCCGTGTACCTCGGCGCTCCGTGGTGGTTCCTCGATGCACCGGATGCCATGCTCCGCTTCCGCTCCGCCGTTACCGAGACAACCGGCTTCTCCCGGTCCTCGGGCTTCATCGACGACACCCGCGCGTTTTGCTCCATCCCGGCCCGGCACGACGCCTCCCGCCGGATCGAAGCGTCCTTCCTCGCCCGCCTCGTGGCCGAGCACCGTGTCAGCGAAGACCGGGCCCATGAAATCATCGTCGACGTCGTCGACTCCTCGCCCCGAAGGGTCTTCAAGCTGTGAGCAACGAACCCGAGCAAACTGCGGATCTTCCCCGCTTGAGCCGTGCCATCAAGCCAATCGGCAAAGCCCCGGTGCGCATTGTGCACATGGGACTAGGCGCCTTTCACCGATCACACCAGGCCTGGTACACCCAGCATGCAGGCGACGCGGCTGAGTGGGGCATCGCCTCTTTCACCGGCCGGCGCCCGGATGCGGCAGAGGTCCTGGCCGCGCAGGATGGCCTGTACACCGTGGTGGAGCGATCCGACGCCGGTGATTCATTCGAAGTCATCGGCAGCATTGTCGAGGCCGTCGACGGCGCCGACGTCGAGCGTTTTGTCGCACTTGTCGCCGCGCCGCTGACTTCGCTCATCACGCTCACCATTACCGAGGCCGCCTACCGGCTTGGTGCCGACGGCAAGTTGGACAACCAGGCGCCCGACGTCGTCGCGGACCTCGCCGTACTCTCTGGCGGCTCTGCTTCCGGCAAGCCGACGACGCCGCTCGGCCGCTTGGTGCTCGGTCTCTCCGCGCGCCGCGACGCAGACGCCGGTCCACTCGCCGTCGTCTGCTGCGACAACCTCTCCAACAACGGGACCGTTGCCAGAAGCGCGGTGATGGGGATGGCCAAGGCGTTCGACGCCGGACTCGCCGCCTGGATCGACGCCAACGTCAGTTTCGTCAGCACTTCCGTTGACCGGATCACGCCGCGTACGACGGACGCCGATATCGACGCTGTCGCTGCAGCCTGCGGATACCGCGACGAATCGCCCGTGGTCGCCGAGCCCTTCAGTAACTGGGTCCTCAGCGGGGACTTCCCAGCGGGACGCCCGCACTGGGAAGACGCGGGCGCCGTTTTCGTGGACGAGATCGAGCCGTACGAGAACCGCAAGCTGTGGCTCCTCAACGGCGCACACTCCCTCCTCGCTTATGCCGGCCAACTGCGCGGACACAAGACCGTGGCCGAAGCCCTCGCCGACGATACCTGCCGACGAATGGTGGAAGACTTCTGGGACGAGGCCGCCTCCAGCCTGCATGGCGAGGATTTGCGCATCCCCGAATACCGGGCTGCCCTCCTGGAACGCTTCGGGAATTCCCGAATCGCACACCATCTGGCCCAGATAGCGATGGATGGCAGTGCCAAGCTGCGCGTGCGGGCGCTGCCGGTGCTCCGCGCCGAGCGCGCCGCGGGCCGCAGTGGCCGAGCGGCCGCTCGGATGATCGCGGCCTGGACTGCCTACACCGCCACGGCAACGGGTCTCCAGGACCCGCAGGCGGCAGGGATCGCCGCCGCGAACCTCGGCCCGGCCCGTCCCCGGCTCGAAGCTCTGCTAGGGCTCGTGGATCCGGACCTGGTTGCCGACGCGGCGATCGTGGACCTCGTTGAGGGTTTGGCCGAGACCTTCGCGGTCGCTGGAAACCTCAGCTAATCCGACAGGCACTTTCGACGGCGCCCGTTGCCTTTCTTGTGAAGGGGCAACGGGCGCCGTCGTTTTGCCGGACACCCGCCATAGGTGAGCGGGCGTTTGCCGGAAACCCGCCATAGGTGAGCGGGCGTTAGGCAGGACCGACGCTCGCTCATATATGGTGCCTTTTCCCCCGACGCTCGCTCACTTCTTCTGAGCGGGCATTGAGACTGCACTGACGTTGAAAGTTTCTATGGAAACACTTGGCAACCGCTTGCCGAATGGTTGCCAGGGTGATTAGGATTACATCAAGCTTCAACAATTTCAGGCCTGGTTCGGCCGAAGCTTTTCCATCATCGCAAGCCGGAACATGGGGTACCGGCAAGGGTAAAGGAGCCCGCAATGAACAAGCTCAGCAAACTCAGCATCCTCGGCTATGGGGCTGGCGACGCCGCCAACAACCTTGCCTTCACTACTGCCACCATGTTCCTCCTGGTCTACTACACCGACGTCGCGGGCATATCCGCGGCGGCCGCCGGCACCCTGTTGCTTACCGTGAGGATCTTCGACGCTTTCGCCGATGTCTTCGCCGGACGACTGGTTGACCGCGCCTACAGTAAGCGTTTCGGAAAATTCCGCCCGTTCATCATGTTCGGCTCGATCCCATTGCTGCTTCTGAGCGTCGCGGCCTTCTCCATTCCGCAAGTCGGCGAAACAGGGATGTTGCTCTACGCCTACGTGACATACGCGGCCCTGGGCCTGGCTTACTCGCTGGTGAACATCCCTTACGGTTCGCTGGCCGGCGCGATGACACAAGAACCGGGGGAGCGGGCCAAGCTGGGCTCAGCCCGAATGGTCGGCGCTCTTTTGGTCAGTTCTGCGTTGGGCATCTTCGTTGCTCCGCTCATCAAGCCCGGCGCAAACCTGCAGTCCACGTTCACCATCATCACTCTGGTCTTCGTCGTGATCGGCGCAGCGCTGTACTTCTTCACGTTCCTGACCGCCAAGGAGCGCGTCCACCGTGCGGTGCCCAAGGTTTCCTTCCAGCAAAGCATGGCGACACTCAAGACAAACCGTCCCCTGCTCATGCTTTGCCTGAGCTCCTTCCTCTTCCTGACCGGCTACATGGCACTGTCTTCGGTGCAGCTGTATTACTTGCGCGACGTCCTCGGGCGGCTGGATCTCTACGCTGTCCTCTCCATCGTCCAGCTTGTTGTGACCTTTGCCCTCGCTCCGCTCATGCCGAGGCTGGTCCGAAACTTCGGCAAGAAGACCATCTACGTAGCTGCCGGTTTCCTCGCCATCATCGGTGGCGCAATCGTCTTCTTTGCTCCGGCCCCCATGGTCGGGGTTGGATTCTCCGGTCTGCTCTTGAGCATGCTTGGCGTCATGGCCGTCAACATCGTGGTGTGGGCCCTGGAGGCAGATACCGTGGAATACGGCGAATGGAAGACCGGTGTCCGGACTGAGGGCATCACCTACGCGCTGTTCTCCTTCACCCGCAAGACCGGCCAAGCCGTCGGCGGCGCCCTTGCCGCATACGCACTCGCGGCCGGCGGCTACAAGTCCGGCACTACGCACAGCGCCGAATCCCTGCAGGCCATCCAGTTTGCCGCAGGCGCGCTGCCTGCCATCATGACCATCCTCGCGATTGTCGTCATGGCCAAGTACAAGTTGACCGACGCGTTCCACGCCCAGATCCTGGGCGAGATCAAGGCGCGCCGCTCCCTGGAAGCGTCCGGCGAGGAGCCGTTTAGCGCGGAGGGCGCAGCCGCAACCCGGGCCGGGCGGGCCGCCGCGGAAGCCGCCGGGCCAGAAAAAATCTCGACGAAATAATACTGCAACCGGTTGCCAATAATTGTCATCCATCCTAAGATCGTCTTTACCCGCCCTGTGGTGCACGTCGCATCCGCGCCAGGCCAGCCCTCGATCAGCAACCCTGAAAGGACCAGCTGTGAAAATCATTGCTGCTGAAGTCTTCGTGACCAGCCCTACCCGGAACTTCGTGACCTTGCGGATCACCACCGAGGACGGCGTGACCGGCATCGGCGACGCGACCCTGAACGGCCGTGAACTCGCGGTGGCCGCGTACTTGAAGGAACACGTTGCGCAGCTGCTGATCGGCAAGGACCCGCACCGCATCGAGGACACCTGGCAGTTCCTGTACCGCAGCTCGTACTGGCGCCGCGGCCCGGTCACCATGGCCGCCATCGCCGCCGTCGACATGGCCCTGTGGGACATCAAGGGCAAGGTCGCCGGACTGCCGGTTTACCAGCTCCTGGGCGGCGCCTCCCGTAACGGGCTCCGCGCGTACGGCCACGCCTCGGGCGCGGACATCCCGTCCTTGTTCGACTCGGTCCGGGAGCACCTGGAGCTCGGTTACAAGTCGATCCGCATCCAGACCGCCATCCCGGGCATCAAGGCCGTCTATGGCGTGGCCGCCCAGGCGCAGGCCTCGGGTGAGCGCTACGACTACGAGCCAGCCGGCCGCGGTGCGTTCCCGCAGGAAGAGGACTGGGACACCCGCGCCTACCTGCGCCACCTGCCCACCGTCTTCGAAGCGGTGCGCAACGAATTCGGCCCGGAAATCCCGCTGCTGCACGACGGCCACCACCGCATGACCCCAATCCAGGCAGCCAAGCTCGGCAAAGCGCTGGAACCGTACGACCTGTTCTGGCTTGAAGACTGCACCCCGGCCGAAAACCAGGAAGGGCTCCGCCTTGTGCGCCAGCACACCACCACACCGCTCGCCATCGGCGAAATCTTCAACACGGTGTATGACTTCCAGACGCTCATCAAGGAACAGCTGATCGACTACGTCCGGGCCGCGTCCACGCACTTCGGCGGGATCTCGCCTCTGAAGAAGGTCATGGACTTCGCCGCCCAGTATCAGATCAAGTCCGGTTTCCACGGCCCGACCGATATTTCCCCTGTCGGTTTCGCCGCGCAGCTGCACGTTGGCCTGGCCATCCACAACTACGGCATCCAGGAGTACATGCAGCACTCGGACAAGACCAACACGGTCTTCGAACAGTCGATGACCTTCACCGACGGCTACCTGCACCCGGGCGACAAGCCGGGCCTCGGCGTCGAATTCAACGAGGAAGCCGCCAACTCCTTCCCGTATCAGCAGGCCTACCTGCCCTACAACCGCCTCGTGGACGGCACCGTCCATGACTGGTAGGAACGTGGGCGTGGCGGGCGAGCCAACCGCCGCCGCGGAAAAGCCGCGGCGCATTGTGGTGATGGGCGTCTCCGGCTGCGGCAAGACAACCATCGGGGATCTCGTGGCCCGGGCGTTGGGGGTTCCGTTCCTCGACGGCGATTCACTCCACCCCGTGGAAAACGTCGCCAAGATGGCCGCCGGAACCCCGCTGACTGACGAAGACCGCTGGCCGTGGCTCGCGACGGTCGGCACCGAACTCGCCAACGCTGGAGACGGCGGGCTGGTTCTCGCATGCTCCGCCCTCCGGCGCAGCTACCGTGACGCCATTCGTGAGAAAGCCCCGGACACCGTCTTCCTGCACCTGCACGGCAGCAAAGAGGTGCTTAGGGAAAGGACAGAAGGGCGTTCCGGCCACTTCATGCCGCCTGCCCTGCTGGATTCGCAGCTCGCCACCTTGGAACCGCTCGACGCCGACGAGGCCGGGTTCGTCGTGGATATCGCTGTCCCGGTCAGCGAGGTGGTCGCCGAAGCGCTGGCCGGAATTGCCGCCGTCGCGGGTTCCAAAGCTCAGGCGGGCATCAGCCCCGCCGGTGCCGCGGGCACGCAGGCGCGGCAGTTCGACGTCGACCTCCAGGCGGCGCCGTTCACTCTCGACGACGACGCCGTTGCGTGGGTGGAGTCCACCATCCTCGGCATGAGCCTGGAGGAAAAAATCGGGCAGCTCTTCATCAATCACAACAACGATTACTCCCCGGAGTACCTCGACGGTGTGCTGGAGAACTATCACGTTGGTGGGATGCGGTACCGGCCGGGCCCGTCTGCCGCTGTCCAGGAACACATCCGCTATGCCCAGTCCAAGACACGCATCCCGCTCCTGGTCGCCTCCAACCCGGAAATGGGAGGAGCCGGAAGCTGCGACGACGGAACCTTCGTGTCGACCCACCTCCAGGCCGGTTCCCATCCGGACAAGTCCATCGCCCGGAAAATGGGCCAGGTGGCCGGTGTGGAAACCGCGGCTTTGGGCTGTAACTGGGCCTTTGCGCCGATCGTGGATATCCACTACAACTGGCGCAACACGGTTATCTCCACCCGGGCGTTCGGCAACACCCCGGAAATTGTGGTGGAGCGAGCCAAGGAGTACTTCGACGGCATCAGCGAATCGCCCACTGTCTGCGCCATCAAGCATTTCCCGGGCGACGGCGTGGACGAACGCGACCAGCACGTCGTCACTTCGTACAACACGCTCGGGTACGCGGAATGGAATTCCAGCTACGGGCATGTGTACCGGGAAATGATCGGCCACGGGGTCCAGTCGATTATGGCCGGACACATCGGGGCGCCTGAGCTCACACGGCATTTCCGTCCGGGGACGGAGGACAGGGACATCCTGCCCGCCACCCTCGCTCCGGAGCTTCTCCAGGACCTGCTTCGTGGCGAGCTCGGCTTCAACGGGCTTATTCTCACTGATGCATCCCAAATGGTCGGCCTCACCCAGGCCAAGAAGCGCAAGGACCTCGTGCCGGCCACCATCGCCGCCGGCTGCGATATGTTCCTGTTCTTCCGCAACCCGGCCGAGGACTTCCAGTACATGTTGGACGGCTACAAATCAGGCGTGATCAGCGATCAGCGCCTGCATGACGCGCTGCGCCGGATTCTGGGGCTGAAGGCCAGCCTGGGGCTGCACAAGAAACTGCCGGAAGAATTGACGCCGTCCCCTGAGGCCCTGCGGCTGATCGGCAGCGCGGCCCACCTCGCCGTCGCCGCCGAAATCGCCGACAAGACCGTCGCTCTGATCAAGGACACCGCCGGGAACCTGCCCATCACGCCGGAAACGCACAAGCGGATTCGCCTGTACGGCATCTCCGGTGGTTCCGATTTCACCCGGGCGGACCCGCTGGCCTACTTGGATACCGTCAAGGAGGAACTCGAAACCGCCGGTTTCGAGGTCTACCTCTTCAAGACGGCGGAGCAACGTGAGGCTGCGGGGGAGCCGGGCGTGAACTTCATGAGCGTCATCTCGGACGAAGCCACCGGCGATTATGCGGAAAAGTACGATGCCGCGTTCGTCTTCGCTTGCGTGTTGGGCTTTGCCCAAGAGGCGGCCATCCGGATCAAGTGGTCCAGCCCGATGGCGGCGGAAATCCCGTGGTACGTCACGGAAGTCCCCACGGTGTTCGTCTCGCTGAACCAGCCGAACCACTTGATCGATGTACCGATGGTCAAGACGGCCATCAATGCCCACGCTGGGACCCGCGAGGCCATTCGGGCTACCATCCAGAAAATCCAGGGCAAGTCCGAGTTCCAAGGAACGTTCAACGAGAACGTGTTCTGCGACTCCTTCGACACCCGGCTTTAGCGCGGCTTTAGCCAGCGGCGGCCATTTCCCAGCTGCATGGGGGAATGGCCGTCGCATGCCCGGTGGCCGGAATGATGGAGCTATGGAGTTCGAATCTCCTGACCTCCATATTGTCGATGCCTCGCAGTAGTATTCGGGCATGCCTGACCAGCCCGAATACCCCGCGCCGTTGAATTCAGTCGGCGCCCCGCCTCCGCGGCAAACAGAACCTTTATCGACCGTTTCAAGGGTGCCTGTAATCGCCAAGCTCGTTTGGCCGAAATACCTTCAATATGTTCCGGCCATGGTCACCCGGACGTCGGAGGGCAAGGTCCTGGTCCAGTGGTGGCCGAATCCCTTCGGATCGGCCACGAGAATGACGTGGCTAAAGGATACGGACGTGAGGGCCGAGCTGCGCTACGAGCGTTGAGTCAGGCAGCCGGGTTCGCGACGTCCACCAACCTGGTGTTGTCTTCGACGAGTTCCACGGGCCTCATTGTCCACGCCGACGACAAGCCGTACGCCTCGCCCAGCACGGCGTCCAACAAGGCCTGGCCCCTGGTTTCCTTGGGGTCGATCCAATCGTCGATCATGTCCGCAGAGATCGGAACCGGAATCCGGTCATGCAAATTGTGGAGCCGCTCGTGAACGCCCTCAGGAGGGGAATCCATGGTCAGGATCGAGCAGGACAAACGCCATGCGCCGGGCGCGGACTTGTCCTCGATGCTCTCGTCTCGCCATGGTGCAAACAATCCCGCGAAGGTAATCAGCTCATCCTTCGGTTCGACGATGTAGCGCTGCTTGGGATCCTTGCGGCCGGGACCCGATTTCTTCCACTCATAGTAGGCAGAGGCCGGAACGACCGCCCGCCACTTGGGCAGGGACGCCCTGAACACGGGGATTGACCCGGCGGTTTCCGAGCGCGCATTCCAGGTGGGTACCTTCGAATCGAAGGACTTGGAGAATGTCGGAACCAATCCCCACCGGCCGGCGGCGAGCTCGCGGCCGACCGAACCGTCCCCCGCCCGTCCCCGCAGAAAGACCACGGGGTCAGTCGGGTTGATCTGGAGCGTTGGGGAGGGGTAGTCGGTATCACCGCGCAGCACTGCACCGAGCTTCCTCGAGAGATAGTCTGCTTCGAAACCGACGCTGAACCGACCGCACATATCGACATTCTCGCTTAGCGCTTGGGACAATGCCAGTCGTCGAAGCCCATACTGGAGCAAGACGGAAGAACCTGCATCCTGACAACCCGGACATTTGGAGGGCCCCATGAGCAACCCTCGCAGCGAGGACCCGCGGCCGCCCGAGGGCAGCCCGGCCCGCATGACCGGTCCCGTGCTGGCAGGGGTGCTTCCGCACCAGCCCGTCGCGGTGATCGAGAAAGCCGCGGAAGTAGCGCTCAGCGCCGGGTTGGAACTGGTCCTGGCCTTCGCTGATGTCACGAGTTTCCCGGCGGCAGGGGACCGGGACGGGCATCTGGCGGCCCAGCCCATCGATCCCGACGGAATCGACGACGACGCCGCGGCCATCTCGGAGGCGCTCCGATCCCGGATCGCGGATCAACTCGACGGAGCGGGTTTGCCGTGGACTTTCGTGACCCTCGCCGGCGAACCTGCCCGGTCTCTAGGCCGATATGCGGCGAGCATCAACGCTTCCATGATCGTCGTGGGGACCAAGGAACACGGCCTCGGCCCGAAGTTTGAAGGACTGGTCACTGGATCGGTAGCCTTGCATTTGGCACATCGCCAAAACTGCCCCGTGCTCATGGTTCCCTTGGGCCGTCACGACCCAAGCAGGGATCAATGAAGGAAAGCAGCACCGCACCGCCGGGAGCCAAAGCCGAGACGGCACCACCGGACCGGAACCCGCACCGCCCGCTCCACTTGCACGGGCGGTTCGTTCTGCTCGTCGCCGCCGGCGGAATCCTGGGCGCTTTGAGCCGCTACGGGTTCGGCATGGCTCTTCCTGCGCCAAACGCGTGGCCGCTGCCCACCCTGCTTATCAATCTATCCGGCGCGCTGGCGCTTGGCTGGCTCCTCGAGTCGCTCGCACGGAGCGGGCCCGACGCCGGTCTCCGCCGGATTGCCCGCTTGGGCATCGGAAGTGGTTTCCTTGGGGCCTACACCACCTACAGCACCCTGGCGCTGGACTCGGTGCACCTCTTCGGAGCAGGACGCGGGGTGGACGCCATGTGGTACCTGGTGGCCAGCCTGTTAGGCGGTGTCGCGGCCACAACCCTGGGTATCTGGCTTGGGGCGCTCCGGCACAAGTCTGCCCAACGGACGCCAAAGGCCCGGACATGACCTTCCTTCTCATAGCGCTCGCGGGCGGCGCAGGTGCGGCCGCCCGTTTCGTGGTGGATGGGGTGGTCCGTTCCTGGGCCCGGACTGCGTTGCCGCTGGGCACGATCTTCATCAACCTCTCCGGTTCGCTGCTCATGGGGATCCTGGCAGGGCTGGTCATGGCACATCAGGCTCCAGAATCTCTCCAGTTGATTCTCGGCACAGGGTTCCTTGGCGGATACACGACGTTCAGTACGGCAAGCTTGGAGACCGTCCGGCTTGTCCAGGCCGGCCGGACCGGTCTGGCCGTTCTCAACGGAGTGGGCACTATGGCGGCATGCGTCGGAGCCGCGGCAGCCGGCGTCGGGCTGGTCTTGTTGTTCTGAGCCGTACACGTCCGAGAAACCACCAACACCCAGTGGCAACCAAACACTGGAAAAACCTTTGGAGAGACTATGTTTGAAACGGTCGTGCGAGACGGAGTCGTCTTGAAGCCTCTCGAGACATGGCATGCCGGCGAGTTCGCCGAGCACATGAGCAGGGCACGAGACCACATCCGGCCGTGGGTCGGACCGACCTTTGTCACCGACACCGTCGAGGGTGCCCGCGCTACCCTTCAGCGTTACGCCACGGCCACCGCGAATGATGGAGCGCGTATCTACGGCCTCTGGGACCACGGCAAGATCGTTGGAGGCGTGATGTTTGTCACGTTTGACCCCGTCTGGGGCATTTGCGAGATTGGCTGCTGGCTCGAACCCGATGCTGTCGGAGGCGGCCTCATCACCCGGTCAGTTGAACTGCTCATGGAGTGGGCGTTCGTAGAGCGGGGAATGTCCCGAGTTGAATGGCGGTGCCGCACCGACAACGACCGCAGCGTTGCTGTCGCGCAGCGGCTGCGCATGCGTTCGGACGGTGTTCTTCGCAGTAGCTGGGTCTACGACGACAGGCGTTACGACAAGGAGGTATTTTCAATACTTCGGGCCGAATGGATGGACACGCGACCTGGTGTCGCGCAATGACAGACGCGGTCCAGACGCCATAGCGCTCTTCAGAACGCTCACTCTGCACGTACAACTCATGCCGGCCACGGGAGCGCCGTCAGCGTGTGCCATTCCGTCCTCCGGCGTCTGGTCTTGTCCTGGTCACTGCTTTGGGATGGTCTTCTCGCGGATGAGGGGTGCCGCGAGTCCGGCGAGGAGGATGCTGATGCCCTGGTCCAGTTCGGCCGCGCCGTCATAGTCCGCAAGAACCGGGCCAAGCGCGCGAAGGCGGGGAAATTCTTTCGCCGGCAGGCGGTGGAGACCAAGGCGGAGTAGTGCTTCGTTTTCGTCCGGATCCACGATGAATTCCTGCAGCTCATTGAGGATGTGGCCGTAGAGGAACCCATAGTAAGCCCGGTAGACGTGCAGCGCGTCCGCCGGGGCGAACCCTGCGTCGATCAGCAACGAGAGGATCTGCTCAAGCGGGCGCAGCGTTCCCAGGGGGCGCAGGCCCAAAGGCGTCGACAGCGGGCGGGTCACGAGCAATGGCACGACGTTCGGGTGCCGCAGCGCCAACAGGCGCAGGTCATGGGCAATCTGCCGGAGCTGTGCCTGCCAATCCGGGCGGTCCGGGAAGATGGAAAGCTCCTTCAGGACCAACTCGGTCACTCCGTCCAGGAGCGCAGCACGATTGGCGGCGTACCGGTAGAGGCTCATCGGATCCCGGCCCAGTTCCTGCCCGAGACGGCGCATGGTGAGCGCGTCGAGTCCTTCCGCGTCCACGAGTGCGAGCGCAGTGGACAGTACGAGGTCGCGGCTCAGCTTGGGTTTCTCCCCGGTGGCCTTCTCGCCGGCAGTTGAAGAATTGATCGGACTCTTTGGGGGCGGCACGGGTTTCCATCCTGATCTGATCGCGTCCTCGCTGGTTCCTGCGGAAAAAGCTTGCTTACTTTGTAGTCTACGCGTAAAGTCTACATCGTAGACAAGTTCCTACACAGGTTTCCCGAAACGGATTTCAGCGCACGGCCACGGCCCTGCGTACTGCTTCAGAAGCCCGTGACTGCGCACAACGCACAGACCGCCCGAGCCGCAGAGTTCCACAGAACCGGGTGACCGCTCCAGTGCCATGTGCACGCATTGGGGCTCCGCTGCTATAGCCACTTGGCAGCACACAACGCACCTGCAAAAAGGGCCCCATGGCTAATACGGCTAGTATCCAGTTCGACCAATTCCTTGAAGAAGCCACCATCATCACCAACGACCGGTCCGATTCTCCTCTCGGGCGGGATCGCTTTTACGGCCTGTATACGAGCTGGTGTTTGCTCCAACAGTCCGTGCCGCAGCCCGAGAGCGCTTTTTTGGCGGCGATGAGGACCAAGGGCATCCATCCTGCCGGCAATGGGCTCCGAATGACGGGCCCGGCCGCTGCCGACTACATTCTGGCAAGCTGCCCGGCCCTGGCCTGATCCGATGAGCGCCATCTCGAGCACCTACCTCCCGTTGGACGCCCACCAGCCCCGGGGCAAGCAGCCCTGGTGCGCGACCTGCGACACCGATCTGCACCTCGTCGTGGACTCCAGCACCATCATGGACCGCCGACGCGAAACCCTCGCCGTTGCCTTCAACTGTGCTAAATGCGGCGGGGCCCGCGTCCTGTCCACAACAGCGGGTTTCGTCGCCGCAGTCCTGGCCAGGTGCGGCTTCCAAATGGAAAAACCGCACTGATCCACGCACTTACCCTCATTGGTAAGTATACTTAGTAACGAATGCCCTAGGCCGCCGGCCTGGGTACGCGAACAAACGAAGGAGACACACTTGTTGCTTTGGATAGCCATCATTATCGCCGTTCTCTGGCTTCTCGGCTTTATCGGCGGCATCGGCGGCGGGCTCATTCACCTGCTTTTGGTTGTTGCCGTCGTCGTTCTGATTTTCCACTTCATCCGCGGCAGGTCACGCGTATAACAATGAACTTTTGCTCCGACGCCGGGACTCCTTATGTGATAAGGGGTCCCGGCGTTGTCGTTCGGCGTCATCACAGCCCTGGTTGGCCAGCCCGGCTCTCGCCGTAGGTCGTACGTGAGGCAAAGTGCCTGGAGGCTGGGAGTCTCTCAGCGTGCGGCAGGGCTTGAGTCCAGGAGCAGAGCCGGGCCGCCCATGATGCCGCACGAATAAGTCGTGGTATCCGTCTTGACCAGGATCGAAGCACCATTGCCCGAAGAGCAGGGCGGCGCTCAATGCCCAGATTGCAATTCGTTTCCCCACGTCATGTCGAAATCACTCGTCGGCTCCGGTGGGAAGTCACGGCCACCGTCTGGGCGAAGGTCATTTCGCAATCTTACGGCCGGGCGCCTAGAGAGAAGTCCGGAACCGAGGCGACGATTGGCCTCGCCCAGTGTCGGCGGGGAAGACATGCTTAGCTGCCCCCGGCCTCGACTTCTTCAAAAGGCGTCGAGTCTTCCACCCGGCCCAGGAGGGACAGGCGGCTCGCAATTCTGGCCAGATCAACGGGCTGGGTGCTGGTCCGGTGGGCGGGATCCTGGGCCAGGTCCCAGTCCAAGGGGCCGTGGCCCACCAGGAAGAGCGTGATGTCCTGGTCGTGCAGGACATCGACGACATTGCTGAACCGTTGCCAGGCCGGTGCGGACCCGGCAGTCGACTCAAGCGTTGGCGAGGGTACTCCGTCGATCACCCACGTTCCGTAGTCCTCCGCCAACGCCAGGTAGTCCGCCGTCGACATGAGGCCGCCGCACAATTCCGTGAAACTGACCCAGAGAACATCGTCAGCAGCTTTGACGGCGAGCCGTTCCGTCGTGGGGGTGAGGATCCGCTCTTGTGACTTCGCCGGCGCGAACAAACCAAAGACCCCCAGTTGCGCCGGCGTTCCGGGAGTAATGATCTTGCCCCTGCTGAAGCCCTCCTGTCCACGAGCCACTAGAGCCAGTTCTTCCGCTTGAAGATCACATACATGACAAAGCCCGCGGCAACCATCATGCCGAGCGCCATCGGATAGCCGAACGGCCAATGGAGTTCAGGCATGATGTCGAAATTCATGCCGTAGAGCCCGGTGACGAATGCCGGTGCGAAGAAGATCGCCGCCCACGAGGAGATCTTCTTGGTTTGTTCGTTTTGTGCCGCACTCGCCTCGTTTTGCCGGTTCGCAGTCAAGGTCCCGTCGAGGGTCAGGGCATTTTGAAGCAGGTCCCGGAAGCCATTGGCGCGGGATATGACTTGTTCGACGTGGTCCTCCACATCGCGGAGTTTGCGCTGCAGTTCGATGTCGACTCCGTATTTCTCGAACCCCCGCTTCAGGGAGGCCATCATTTCCGGCAGCGGATTGATTGCGCGCTGGAACTGGATGACCTCGCGGGCGAGTTCATAAATGCGCCGCGAAACCAGGGGATCGCCGCCGAAGAGCTGGTCCTCGATCTCGTCGATGTCGTTTTCCAGACCCGAGATCACGGGGCCATAGTCGTCCACCACTCGGTCCAACAGTGCGTACAGGACGGCTTCGGGACCATGGCGCAGAAGCTCCGGTTGTTGTTCCAGATCGCGACGGACTTTGGCCACTCCAGGCGTTTCCGCGTGCCGGACCGTGACCACGAAGTTCCTCCCCGTGAAGATGTGAAGCTCACCGAACTCCACGGTCTCTGTAGCGTCTACGTACCGCGCAGGCCGGAGGACGGTGAAGAGGTTGTTGTCGTAGCGTTCCAGCTTGGGCCGCTGGTGGGCGTTGACCGCGTCTTCGACGGCGAGCAGGTGGAGGCCGAACTCGGCAGCCACCGCCGCCATTTCCGTCTCGTCCGGCCGGTACAGTCCAATCCACACCATTCCGCCATGGGCGGCGAGTGTTTCGACGCTTTGCTCAAGGCTTTCCGGAGTCGCGGTCCGGATGCCGTTCACATAGACGGCATTGTCAATGATGGTCACGAGGTTATTCTCCTCTTGTTACTGCAACGCCCCGATGATTGACCCGGCGACAGTCATGGCCACGATGTCATGGCCGGAGTCGATGAGAGTCACGGCGGACGGCCTGCCTGCGAAACCGTTGTGGATGACGTGGCCGCCGACGCGGAAGACCACCGCAATCACTAGCGCAAAGAAACCGGCGTGCAAGCTTCCCTGCACGTCCAGCTTTCCGATGAGGACGGCCAACAGGATGCTTGTGAACGCTGCGGCCACCATCATGGGGATCCAGATTCCTGCGCCGCCGTCGATCTTCTTGAGGTCTTCCTCGGTCTTGCCGATAGCCTGCATCCACCGTCTGCCGAGGACCGCCGGCATGTACCAGACAAATCCGATGACCATGCTGGAAATGAAGGCCAGGAGTATGGCCAGCCAGTTGAGGTGCTGAAGAGAAGAGAGCCAATCCATTCTGGAATCCTAGTCGGCTTCCCTGACCGGCGAATCGGTGGAAACCTGCGTTTTGACCCGTTTCGCGGCGCCGGACGTTTCAGCGGCGTCCACGAGCCGGCCGATCAGCGGCTCTGTCCGGTAGGGGATATGGGTGTGCAGGGCAAGGACCGTTTCCGTGCGGATGACGCCCTTGGTTCTGAGGATGGAGCGAAGCGCCGTTTGCAGGTTGTGAGTGTCGGTGGCCACAACGCGGCATAAGAGATCGCCGCGCCCGGAAATTTCATGCACCTCAAGGACCTGGGGGATGCGGCGGAGGGCTCCGATCACGCCGTCGAGTTCCCGGTGGGTCACCTCCAGCGTCACGAAGCCGACGACGTCGTACCCCACCTTTTCGAGGTCGACCTCGCGGCCGCCGTCGTTCAGTACGCCCGAGCGGACCAAGCGGCGCATCCTCGATTGGGCGGTGTTGCGCGCAATCCCGAGGGACTCGCTCAGTTCGGCGATCTGAATCCTGGGATCACGGATCAACTCGAGCAGGATCTTCAGATCCGTTGGATCGAGGGTGTTCAAATCATCACTCCGGCTCATTTTTGGTCATTGGTGGATCTCAATTTTGACTGTTCTGATCAATTCTTTCATGGACATCTGATCTATTCGGCAGGCTTGCGACATCCTATTGCCATCAATATTTTGGGCCGTCCAGTCCCGGCCCACAAGGCCAGGTTCCGTGACGGCCGCTGAGGCGAAGGCACGGAAATGACTGTCTTTAGCGAACTGCGCATGCGCCAGGCCACCGCCGCGCGCTCGGGCTGGGATGCTTCCACCACGGCACGGCTGGTCCTGGCCGGCGCCGTCATGTTCACACTGCTGGTCGGTGCCAACTTGGCGAGCCCGCTGTATCCGCTGCTTCAGGCGGAACTCGGAATCACTTCATTGGGCGTGACCATTGCCTTTGCGAGCTACGTCCTGGCACTCGTGGCTGTGCTGATGCTCGCCGGCCACTGGTCGGACCATATCGGCAGGCGTGCAGCGCTGGTGCTGGCGGTCCTGGTGGGCTTGGCGGGCGGCCTGGTTTTCGCAAACGCTGACAACCTCTTGATGCTCTCGGCCGGCCGGATGCTCCAGGGCGTTGCCGTGGGCCTCGCTACCGGAGCGAGCTCGGCTGCGTTGCGTGAATTGCTTCCGTCCCGGCCCGAGTGGGCCTCCCGCTTCACCCTGTTGTCTTCCTCCGGCGGGGTGGCGGCCGGTCCCGCCATCGGCGGACTGCTTTCGCTGCTCCCGGGTGCCACGTCAACGCCGTTCTTCATCCACGCGGCCGTCCTGCTCCTCTTGCTGGTCCCGCTGTGGCTTCTCAAGGCGCGCCCCGCGATTCGGCCTGCAGAAGGCCCGCGTCCCTACACCGTGTTGGCCCCGCGGCGGCCCTCGGTATCGCGGGAAGCGAGGGGAGCGTTTTGGCTGGCCTCGAGCGTCGGCTTCCTCAGCTTTGCCGTGTTCGGATTCTGCCTTTCGCTCGCGCCCGGCTACTTCGCCGTCGTAGTGCACGCCGATTCCCGCCCCATGACCGGCCTGCTCGCCGGACTGACGCTCGGAGCGTCGGCGCTCAGCCAATTGCTGAAGGTCCGTGGCCGTTTCGCCGTGCCCGCTGGGCTGGCGGTCCTGGGGGTTTCCATTATGCTTGTCGGCGTTGCGGCCTCCCTTTCCAGTCCAGTGCTGCTGGTGGCAGCTAGCCTGTCCGCCGGGGTTGGGCAGGGGATCGCCTTCCGGCTCGTGTTCAACGACGTTGCCGGCAAAGTCGAAGCGTCCCGGCATGCCCAAATCATCAGCACTGTCTACGTCATCACCTACCTTGGCAGCGCTGTGCCGGTCATCGGGCTGGGCCTGGCCGCTTCGTTCATCGGACTGGGCGCCGCTGCCAGCTGTTTCACCGTGGTGTGCGGGCTTGCAGCGACGGTGCTCGCTGTCGTCTCCCTCCGCAGGGTTCTCCGCAAGGGCTGACTGACGGTCCATCCTGGAAGTCCAAGTTCGCAAAGATTGATTTGTAAAGAAAGTCTTGCAAAGGTTTCTTTGCAAGAGTAGCGTTTCCGGCATGGACAAGGTTCAAGAGCCGGAATTCCCCGTCCGCAAGGTCGATACGGCGTCCCTCAAAGCGCTCGCGCACCCCCTGCGCGTTCAGATCCTCGAGATGCTGTCGCGTTATGGGCCGCAGACCGCCTGCAGCCTGGCCGAACTCCTCGATGAATCCAGTGGCGCTACGAGCTACCACTTGAGGCAGCTCGCCAAGTTCGACTTCGTCCACGAAGTCCAAGGCAAGGGGACTGCGCGGGAGCGGTGGTGGGAGCGGCCCAGGGGAGCCATCCAGATCACGTCCCCCGAGTTGGCACATTCGCCGGCGACGCAGGAGGCATCTCGGCTGGTAACCCGCGAGTTCGAACGAAGCAGGCAGGCTGTCCTCGCCGACTTCATGGCACACGGCATGGATTCCTTGGACGAAGACTGGCTCGACGCGGCCATCGTCAACACCGCCAACGCCCGGATGTCAGCCGAACAACTCGGCCGCTACGCCCGGTCCATGGAAGCGTTCGCCCGCAACCTTCTGGAAGAAATCCGCAACGAACCCGAGGCGGACGATGCCCGCCCCGTGCAGATCCATTTGAACGCATTCCCGATCCTCGGAGTCCCGGCGTGGGCCGGAGACAAGAAATCCCGCGACGCGAAGTCGCACGCAGCAGCCACCGAAGGGAAAGAGTCATGAGCACTGCCACCGCATCATGCGGCACCTACCGCCGGCCCTCCATGCTGGAATCGGCAGCCGCCGGAATCGGAACCGGCCTGGTTGCGTGGGCCGAACGGAGGCGCTACATTCCTCCGGTCGACCTGGCCATGCAGCGAGCGGCGCTCACGCGCCGGCAGGAACTAGGTGATCTTCGCCAGGACGCGATGGGGGCCGCACACTCGGGCCTCGAACCACGTCACTGAACTGAACCGGGCGGCAGCAGAATCACCCGCTAAGTCAACGCTATTCCGGCAGCGGCCCGTGGTTGCCCTGGATGTGGGCGAAGACCAGAGTGGTCTCGGTGTGTCCCACCACGGGGTCCGTGGCGAGGTTGTCCAGGACCCAGTCGCGGAGGTCGTCGGTGTTGGCGACCGCGATATGCAGCAAGTAGTCCACGGAGCCCGAGGTGTGGAACGTGGAGATCACTGCAGGGAGAGCGGGAACCCGGGCCGTGAAGCGGTCGATCTGGTCGCGGTCATGGGCGCGCAGGCGCACGGCGATCAGGGCCTGGACCGATCGGCCGATTGCCGGGAGGCTCAGCACGGCTTCGAAACCCTCGATGATGCCGCGTTCGGAAAGTGACCGCGTGCGCATGAGCGCCGTCGACGGAGCAATTCCGACGAGTTCGGCCAGTTGCTTGTTGGAGATCCGGGCATCGTCAACCAAAGCCGCGAGGATGCGTTCGTCGATCGCATCCAAAGGCTCACTGATGCCGACGGGCCGAACGTTCTTCGGGGTGGTGGTCACGGATCCTCCTGAAAGTGCTGTGTATTCATCATAGGTGCCAGTTTCCGCTCAATGCATTCATTTGCACTGTCAATTTCCGAATTATTGCCAGATACTGACCGAATTCAACGGTGAATAATTCAAGGAGAGCAGTGACAGCCATCGACACACTCGCAGTCCACGCGGGCCGGACAGGACTCACGGAGCAGGGCGTGCATTCCGTTCCCATCGACCTCTCAACCACTGCGCCTTTGCCTTCCGTTCACGACGGCGGCCTCGCCTACGAGCAGATGGCCACGGGCGGGCTGCCCCTCGACGGTCAGAGCACGGTGTACCAGCGTCTCTGGAATCCTACGGTAGCCAGGTTCGAAGACGGCGTAGCGGCGCTTGAGGGTGCAGCGCAAGCTGTCGGTTTTGCCTCGGGGATGGCTGCGTTCAGCGCAGTGCTGCTCGCCTCCCAATCAGAAGGCAAGACGCACGTGGTTGCGGTGCGGCCACTCTATGGCGGCATTGACCACGTCCTGGCCAGCGGACTGCTTGGCAACCAGGTCACCTTCGTCAAGGCCGACGGCGTCCGCGATGCCCTCCGCCCGGACACCGGGCTGGTGGTAGTGGAAACCCCCGCGAACCCGAGCCTGGACCTCGTCGACCTTAACCGCCTGGTTGCCGACGCCGGAGACGTTCCGGTTCTCGTGGACAACACTTTCGCAACGCCGATCCTCCAGCAGCCACTCAAACATGGCGTCGCGATGGTGCTCCACAGCGCAACGAAATTCCTGGGCGGCCACGGCGATGCCATGGGCGGAGTGGTGGCAACAAGTCCGGAGTGGGCCACGCGGCTGCGTCGGGTCCGTGCCGTGACCGGGGGCATCCTGACCCCGTGGCCCGCCTACCTGTTGCACCGGGGCCTGGCCACCCTTCCCATCCGGGTGCGTGCCCAGCAGGACCACGCCCACAAGATCGCGGCGGCGCTCGCAAGTCACGAACTCGTCGCAAAGGTGTACTACCCGGGGCTTCCCGAGTGCGATCCTCTGCATCTGGTCGGTACGCAAATGGGCGGTCCGGGCTCGTTGATCTCGTTCGACCTTGAATCAGCCGAGCATGCGGAGCGCATTCCCGGCGCGGTCCGCCTCATCACGCACGCAGTGTCGCTGGGCGGCATCGATACGTTGATCCAACACCCCGCCGGATTGACCCACCGCCCGGTTGCCCCGGAGGCCAAGCCCCAGGCGCGCATGCTCAGGCTTTCCATCGGCTTGGAAGATCCGGCCGACATCATCGATGACCTGGTCCAGGCAATCGAGTCGACCCGCTAGCGGCTGCTACTTTCCCTGTCCGGCCGGTTCCAAGGAGCCGACGACGGCGAGCTGCGACGCCGGGGACCGGTGCACGACGGCGGTGATCACCGACGTCGTGCACCCCAGTGCGATGACCGCCCAGGCGAGTGCGGTCCAGCCGAACGCCTGGAAGGCGAGTCCGCCGGCCCAGCCGATAATGCTGGAACCCAGATAGTAGGAGAGGTTATACAGCGACGCGGCTTGCGCGCGGCCGCTCGTCGCGATGGTCCCGGTCCAGCCTGCGCCGATGCTGTGCGCGGCGAAGAAGCCGCCGGTGAAGACCACCAAGCCCGCCAAAACCGCGGCGATGTTGTCCCACAGAGTGAGTCCAAGGCCGGCCGTCATTGTCGCTATCCCGGCGAGCATGACCGTGCGGCGGCCGAAGCGCATGGACAATCCGGCACCCCAGCGGGAGCTCACGGTACCGGACAAATACGCCAGGAAAATCAGGCTGACCACGGTGGCCGGCAATCCGAAGGGCGCTGCATGGAGGCGGAATCCGAGGTAGTTGTACACGGCGACGAAGCCGCCCATCAAGAGGAACGCTTGAATATACAGAGCCAGCAGCGGCGGATTGGATGAATGGTCCGCCAGCGTCTTCATGGCCCCACGGAAACCTCCGGCGGAACTTGGAGTGAAGCGGCGCGGCTTCGGGACCAGCAGCAGGAAGAGGGCGGCCGATGCTGTCGCAAGGATGGAAACCGCGAAGGCGGCGGCCCGCCAACCCCACAATTCACCGATGGGTCCGGCGAGCAAACGCCCGGCAAGTCCGCCGAGGGTGGTCCCGGCTACGTAGCTGCCGGCGGCCAGCGCGGCGTGGACTTTGTTGACCTCTTCGTTCAAGTAAGCGATGGCGATCGCTGGAATACCGCCAAGGGCCATGCCCTCGAGCGCCCTCAAAGCGAGGACAAGCGAAAAGGTGGGGGCCAGGGGGACGAGCAGGCCCAGGACGGTGGCCGCCGCGATTCCGATGGCCATCGCACGTACCCGGCCGATCTTGTCGGCGACGAAGGACCAAGGCAACACCGTTGCCGCGAGGCCTACCGTGGCCAAGGAAATGGTGAGTGCTGCCTCCGCTGCCGTGATGTGCAGTTCGTTCGCCATGAGCGGCAGGACGGCTTGGGTGGAGTACAGCTGCGCGAAAGTGGCCACTCCGGCGAGGGCCAGACCGGCGAGGATCCGCCGGTACGCAATGGAGCCCTTCAGGTGTCCTTCCCAATCGGACTCGGCGGGGCTCGGGGATGCTGCGCTTGTACTCACCTTTCCACAGTAGGGCGAGCAGAAGTGATGATTCCAATGCATGATTCACTTAAGATTGATAGCGGTTTTGGATAATTTTGCGGATAGCCGATCTGAGGATGGACGGGTATGGACATCGAACACAAGCAACTGGTCCAACTGCTGCCGTTGCTCCCACTGCTGGCTGAGCTTGGCCGGACAGAACATGTCACCGAGACGGCCGAGCTGCTCGGAGTACCCCAATCGACGGTGAGCCGGGCGCTTGCCCGGGCTAGCGCCGTCGTCGGGACCGAACTCCTTATCCGTGAAGGCCGCGGCGTCCGCCTGACCCCGGCTGCGAAAACGCTGCTTCCCTACATCGAAGCGGCGCTGGCGGAATTCCAGGCGGGACTGGATGTGGTCCGGCACGAATCCGATGTTGTCCGCGGCCGAATCGCGGTGACCTTCCAGCACACTTTCGGCGAGGCCACGTTGCCGCTGCTCATGAGCGCATTCCGCAGCCGGCACCCCTCCACGGCCTTCGAGCTCAGCCAAGGAGCGCGTGCCGCGTGCCTTGAATCGCTCGTTGCCGGTGACGCTGACTTCGCCTTGACGGCACCCGTGGCGGCTCCGGGCAGGGGCCTTGGCTCGGCTGCGCTGTACCGCGAGCCGTTGCGGCTGGTGGTCCATCATCGCCATCCAGTGGCCCGGCGCGCCAGCGTGCGGCTTGCAGAGCTCAGACACGAGCCGTTCGTTTCCATGGGGCCAGGCTTCGGCCTGCGTTCGCTGACCGACGCGATCTTCCGGGATGCGGGCTTTCGCCCAAGGGTTGCTTTCGAGAGCCAGGACTCGCATACCATCCGCGGGCTCGTGTCGGCCGGATTGGGCTACAGCATCCTGCCGCCGGGAGGACTTGGGCCGGGACCCCAAGGGGTCCTGGATTCCACGGACCTGGGGTGGGTGGAGGTATCGCTTGACTCGGAGCTCGCATACCGCGAGATAGGGATTGCCTGGCGTGAACGGCGCAAGGAACCCGACCCCGTCAGGCTTTTCCGCGAAATGGTGCTTTCCGAAGGGCCGGGGCTGCTCGCAGGCCTTGTCAAAGCGCGATCCGCGACCCAATAGATCCACCCGGTGCGCCCACGCTAGGCTTTTGGACGTGGAGACTGCAGAAAACACGACCCCCCGGCCCGACGCAACGGTCATCGGGCTCGACATCGGCGGCACGAAGACCCGCGGTGTCCGTTTCGAGGACGGCAAGCCGGTCCGCGACGAAAGCACCGGCAGCTCCAACGTCCAGAACGTGAGCCGGGAGACGGCGGCCAGGAATCTCGCCGAGCTCTTCGCCATGATCGGTGGGGGCGACGTGGACCGCGTCCTCGCCGGGGCGGGCGGAATCGATACCGACGCCGATGCCCGCGCCCTCGCCGAGCTGATCGAACCCCATGTTCCGGGCGCGCAGGTCACGGTGGTCCACGATTCCCGCCTGCTGCTGGCGGCAGGCAGGGCCAGTACGGGAGTGGCTGTCATCGCGGGGACCGGATCCGCGGCCTGGGGAAAGAATGCCGAAGGTGAAGAAGCCCGTGCCGGCGGCTGGGGCTTTCTCCTGGGCGATGAGGGAAGCGGTTACTGGCTGGGCCGGGAGGCAGTGCGTCACAGCCTCCGGCGCATGAACAAAGGACTGGAGCCCGATGGTCTCACAGTGGCCCTCTTGGAGTCCTGCGGGTTAGACGATCCCAACAAACTCATCGCACTGTTCCATTCGGAGGACACCGACCGGCGGTACTGGGCCCAGCGCGCAACTGCGGTGGTGGAGACCGCCCGCGACGGGCTCGAGATCAGCCGCCAACTGCTGGAGCAGGCAGGACGGGATCTCGCGGAGCTGGCGGCGCAGGCCGTTCGCCAGCTTGGCCTCCCCGGACCGGTGATTCTTGGCGGCGGGCTCGGAATGAACGTCGAGCCCTTGCAGTCAGCTTTCCGGGCAGGACTGGCCGCGCACGGGATCACCGATGTGCGGGTCCTGGACCAGGAACCGGTTTTCGGTGTGCTGCGGATTGTCGCGGAACTGCCTTAGCGGGGGCCGTTAGTCGGTGGCCCTGTTCCTGGACCTCGGCTTGAGCTGGACCCCCGGCATGGGCGGTGCGGGGATGCGCCCGGCTTCGGCTCCGGCGTCGGGCCCGTGGCCATGGATCCAGCCGAATCGCGCGGCGCGGGTGTCTTCGTCGCTCAGGAGCGCCTGGGCTTCCCAGTCTTCGCGGGCCCGCTCCACTTCCTCGTGAGTGCGGCCCACGAAGTTCCACCACATCAGGATGTCTTCTTCGAAGGGTTCGCCGCCCAGGAGCATGAAGCGCGTTCCAGGAGCCGCGTCGAGCCGGAGGGCTTCCCTGCCCATGCCGAGGAAGGCCAAGGGGCCGGGGTCGACTTCCTGGCCGTCGATCACGGCTGAGCCGTCCAGGACCAGGACGGCATGCTCGAATTCAGGGTTCAGCGGCAGTTCGATCGGGCCGGAGGCTGAGATTTCGACACCGACAATCGGGCTGTACATGATCGCGGGGGAGCGCTGCCCGGCGAAGTCGCCCACGAGCACCGTGGCCTTGAATCCGTCCGCGGCGACCACCGGCAGGTCGACGATCTGCTGGAACGACGGCGCGCGGTGCCTCACGGCGTCGGGCAAAGCAACCCACAACTGAAGGCCCCGGGACAGCGGCAGGAGGGCGCCGCCGTCGGGCGCGTCCGGGTGAAGTCCGGGCGGGAGGACGCCGAACTCGGAATGCGAAATGCCGCGGCCGGCCGTCATGATGTTCAACTGCCCGGGGCGGACCACGACGTCGCTGCCTACGCTGTCGCGGTGCCGCACCTCACCCTGGAGGGGCCACGTGACCGTCTGCAGTCCCATGTGCGGGTGGGGAAGAACGCTCATCGCGACGCGGTCCGGACCGAAGCTGTCCAGGAAGCACCAGGCTCCAACCGTCGGCATTCCGCGCTGCGGGAGGGTTCGGGAAACATTCATGGCCCGGACGCCGCCCAAGGGCACTTCGCGGGCCGGCCAAAGCTGTACAAAAGGTCCCTGTCCGGGATGTCCGGCCGGGCAGACTTCCTGGGCCGGGGCCGTTTCCAAGTTGGTCACGATACAACTCCATGTGCTGAACAGTGTTCCTCCCAGCTTAGGCCTAGGCTGGCTCCATGAGCATGCAGTTCGACACCCGCCCGGCCGCGTACGGAGTGGTCATCCGCGACGGAGCAATCCTCCTCGCCTATTGGAAGCAAGACGGCAAGGAAGGCTGGACCCTTCCCGGGGGAGGCCTGGACCTGGGGGAGCATCCCGTGGACGGCTGCCGCCGCGAAATCCAGGAGGAAACCGGGTACGACGCCGATATCGGAGCGATGCTCGGTATCGACGTCGGCCACTGGCCGGGCGAGGAGCGGCTGGACGGATCAGACCGTGATTTCCAGGCAATCCGGCTGGTCTACGAGGCAAGCATCACGGGCGGCGAGTTGACCCACGAGATAGACGGCAGCACTACCCACGCCGCCTGGGTGCCGCTGGGCAAGGTTCCGGGACTAAACCGGGTGTCCCTGGTGGACATCGGCCTCCGCCTGCACAGTGAGCGGCCCCTCAACGGAAAACTGCCGACGCCCTGAGCATTGCCGATTCATTACGGTCTTCGCGCCTGCGCTGACATCGTCGGTGGTGCTGGTTAGGCTGTAGAACATCAGTTCACTGCTGATTGATTTCCATCGTTGATATTTGCGGCCCAAAAAGTTAGGTAAGCCCCGGAATGGCTGAAGCCATGATTGAGTTCCAGAGCGTCACCAAGCAGTATCAGGGCGGGCAACCCGCTGTTGATGGATTGAGCATGTCCATCGACAAGGGTGCCATCACCGTGTTCGTCGGACCCTCGGGCTGCGGAAAGACCACGTCCCTGCGGATGATCAACCGCATGGTGGAGCCGACATCGGGCACCATCACCGTGGCCGGCAAGGATGTTTCGAACGAACCGGCCGCCCAGTTGCGACGCTCCATGGGTTACGTCATGCAGTCCTCGGGACTCATGCCGCACCGTTCTGTGCTGGACAACATTGCCACCGTTCCGCGGCTCAACGGCGTTTCCAGGGCGGCAGCCCGCAAACGCGCGGAAGAGCTGCTCGACGTCGTCGGGCTGGCTTCGGGGCTCGGCAAGCGATACCCGTCCCAATTGTCCGGCGGCCAGCAGCAGCGCGTCGGAGTAGCCCGAGCGCTCGCAGCGGACCCGCCCGTGCTGCTCATGGATGAGCCCTTCAGCGCGGTGGACCCGGTGGTCCGCGACGAACTCCAGCAGGAACTCCTCCGGCTCCAGCGCGAACTGGCCAAGACTATTGTCTTCGTCACCCACGACATCGATGAGGCCACCGTGCTCGGCGACAAAGTGGCCGTCTTCGCCGTCGGGGGCAAACTTGCGCAATACGCGGCGCCCGAGGAGATCCTCCGGGCACCTGCCAATGACTTCGTGGCCTCTTTCGTGGGCCGTGACAGGGGCTTCCGGCACCTTGCCTTCAATGGCGCCGATGCTGTTCCGGTGCATCCGGTCAAGACGGTGGAAGCCCCGCAAGTTGCCGCGGGCAGCAGCGAATGGGCCTTGGTGCTCGACGGCGACTCCCGGCCTATGGGGTGGGCCTCGCCGCGCGACGGCGCCGGGCTGATTCCCGGAGGTTCCTTGTTCCGGCGCGGGGATACGCTCCGCCGGGCCCTGGATGCCGCGCTGTCCTCACCTTCGGGCCTTGGCGTGGTGGTGGACGACGATGGCAGGCTCGCCGGCGTCCTCAAAGCCGATGAAGTGCTGACGCTCATCGAACAGACCCGGCACAACAGGGAGGACGCCCCCTGATGGAATGGTTCCTGGCGAACAGCGGCATGGTCTTTGAGCGGGCCGGCGAGCACCTTATCCTGGCTCTGATCCCCATGGTTTTGGGTCTGCTCATCGCGGTGCCCTTGGGGCAATTGGCCCGGCGCAACCGTACCCTCAGGACCGTGGTCACCACTGCAAGTTCCCTGTTATATACCATTCCTTCCCTGGCACTTTTCATCATCCTGCCGCCGATCCTGGGAACCCGGATCCTGGATCCGCTCAACGTGGTGGTTGCCCTCACCATGTATGCGGTCGCCTTGCTGGTGCGGGCTGCCATGGACGCCTTCGATTCCGTCGACGACGACCTCCGGATGGCGGCCGTGTCCATGGGATTCAAGCCGACCGCGCGGTTCCTGCAAATCGACCTGCCGCTTTCCTTGCCCGTGCTTTTTGCGGGCCTGCGCGTGGTGTCCGTCAGCAATATCTCCCTTGTGAGCGTCGCCGCGCTCCTGGGGGTCGGGAACCTGGGGATGTTGTTCACCGACGGGCTGCAGCGGGCGTTCGTCACCGAGGTGGTGGTCGGCATCATTGCGATCCTCTTGCTGGCCCTCGTCATGGACACATTCTTGGTGCTCCTTGAGAAGCTGCTGACGCCCTGGACTCGGGCCGGTGCCGTCACGGCCAAGCAAGAGGCCAAAGCAGGGGAGTTCATCGCAGATGCCAGGATGCACGCGGAGGCAAGTCGATGAGCAATATCTTCGTTGACACCCTCGCTTGGCTCACGGACCCGGCTCACTGGTCAGGAAGCGGCGGAATCGCTACGAGGCTCCTGGAACACCTGCAGTATTCCGGGCTGGTCCTGGTGATTGCCGCGGCCATCGCCATGCCCCTGGGTCTCTTCATCGGGCACACAGGACACGGGCGCGTGGTTGCCGTGGCGTTCGCCGGCGCCCTGCGGGCCCTCCCGACCCTCGGACTGCTTGTCCTCTTCGCCCTGTTGGCCGGAAGCGGCCTCATGCCTCCCGTCTGGGCCCTCGTCATCCTGACAGTGCCGCCCCTCCTGGCCGGGACCTACGCCGGGATTTCCAGCGTTGATCCAACGGTGGTTGACGGAGCCCGCGCCATGGGCATGACAGAACTGCAGATCCTGTTCCGCGTAGAGCTGCCCAACGGACTTCAGGTCATGTTCGGCGGCATCCGCACGGCGGTCCTCCAGGTCATCGCGACGGTTTCCGTGGTGGCGTATCTTCCGCTGGGAGGCCTGGGGCGTTATCTTTTTGACGGATTGGTCCTTCAGGACTTCCCCCGCATGCTCGGCGGGTCACTGCTCATCGCGGCGTTGGCAATCGTCGTCGACCTCATTCTGGCCATGGCGCAGAGGATCCTCCTCCCGCCCGGACTTTCCATCGATTCCAACGGCGGCCACAAGGTCGCCGGAGATCTCGCAGCCGCCGCACCAGCGGGGACTGCCGTTCAAGGAGGTACCGCATGAAGCAACCCGTCACCCTGACCCGCCGCGGGCTCGGCGGCCTGGCGGCCGGAGTCGGCATTGCGCTCGCACTGAGCGCATGTGGCGGCAGCCCGCTGTCCAGCCCGTCCACCAACGCTCCTTCGGGGGCCGGTGGCTCGCTCACCGTAGGCTCGGCAGATTTCCCCGAAAGCCAGGTCATCGCCGAAATCTACGCCGGAGCACTGAACGCCGCCGGCGTCACCGCAACGACGAAGCCCAATATCGGATCCCGCGAAATCTACTTCAAGGCCGTGCAAGACGGTTCGATCGACCTCGCCCCTGACTACTCCGGCAACTTGCTGTCCTACCTGGACACCAACGCCTCGCAGGTGTCGGCCGACGATGTCTTCAAGGCGCTGCCCGGGAAGCTTCCAAAGGGCCTCGGAGTGCTCGACCCCGCCAAGGCTGAAGACAAGGACGCCATGGTTGTCACGAAGGCCACGGCGGAGAAGTACAAGCTAAAGTCCATCGAAGACCTCGCAAAGAATTGCGGCGACTTCACGATTGCGGCACCGGCAACCTTTGAGACCCGCGCCTACGGGCTCCCGGGCCTCAAGTCCAACTACAACTGCGTGCTCAAGGGCCTGAAGCCGTTCAGCGACGGAGGCGGCAACCTCACGCTCCAGGCTCTGTTGTCGAACGACGTCCAGGTTGCCGACATCTACACCACCACGCCGTCCATCCCGGACAACGCCCTGGTGGTGCTGGATGATCCTAAGAACAACTTCAAGGCCCAGCAGGTCCTCCCGCTGTACAACATGGCCAAGATGACGGACAAGGCGAAGGATGCGCTCAACAACGTCTCCAAGATCCTCACCACGGACGATCTCATCAGCCTTAACCGCGCAGTCAGCGGCAACCAAAAGCAGAATCCCAAGGACGCTGCAGCCGCTTGGCTCAAGGACAAGGGGATCGTGAAGTAAGTCCCCACCGCCTCCCTCGCCTCGCTCCGCTCGTCCAGGGAAGCCTCCCCGCTACCTCCCCAATCTCGCAAGCTCTATTGGGGCCCCTCGGTAGCGGGGGCCCAGGCGGCGGAGGCCCCTGCCAAGGAATGCCCGACGGCGGTGAGGAACCCTTTTTGGGGGCCTCGCCGCCGTCGTCGTTAATGTGAGTGATGTCTCAACGGAAGTACATCCCCGATATGGCATATTTGATGAATGGCAGAATTCAAGCAGTCCACCAAGCTTCATAATGTCCTTTACGACATCCGTGGACCGATTCTTCAGGCCGCCCAGCAGATGGAGGCAGAGGGTCACCGCATCCTCAAACTGAATATCGGAAACCCGGCACCGTTCGGATTCGAAGCGCCGGACGCGATCTTGGTGGACATGATCCGCCACCTGCCCCATGCCCAGGGATACAGCGATTCGCGCGGAATCTTCTCGGCCCGCACCGCCGTCTCGCAGTACTACCAGACCCGCGGCATCCAAAACATCCACGTTGACGACATCTACCTTGGCAACGGCGTCAGCGAACTCATCACCATGTCGCTCATGGCTTTGCTGGAAGTGGGAGACGAGATTCTCATCCCCACTCCGGACTACCCGCTGTGGACCGCCTCGGTGGCTCTGGCCGGGGGCCGTCCGGTCCACTATCTGTGTGACGAAGAATCGGGCTGGCAGCCGGACCTTGAGGACATGGAATCCAAGATCACGCCTCAAACCAAGGGCATCGTGGTCATCAACCCCAACAACCCCACTGGTGCCGTGTACCCGGAGGAGACCCTCAAGAAGATCGTGGCCCTCGCCGAAAAGCATGGCCTTGTGGTCTTCGCCGATGAGATCTACGAGAAGATCCTTTACGAAGACGCCGTCCACGTGAATCTTGCCGGGCTCACCGGCGACGACGTGCTCTGCCTGACGTTCAGCGGATTGTCCAAGGCCTACCGGGTGTGTGGCTACCGCGCCGGTTGGATGGCCATCTCCGGTCCCAAGAAAGACGCCGCAGACTACCTCGAGGGCATCAACCTGCTGGCCAACATGCGTCTGTGCGCCAACGTGCCGGCACAGCATGCCATCCAGACCGCGCTCGGTGGACACCAAAGCATCAACGATCTCATCCTGCCCGGCGGCAGGCTCCTTGAACAGCGGAACAAGGCCTACGATCTGCTCAACGCCATCCCCGGCGTCAGCACACAACAGGCCCGGGGTGCGCTCTATCTGTTCCCGAAGTTGGACCCCGAAGTCTATCACATTCGCGACGACGAGAAGTTCGTCCTCGACCTTCTCAAGGAACAAAAGATCCTCGTCTCACATGGACGGGCCTTCAACTGGGTGCGTCCTGACCACTTCCGCATGGTGACCCTGCCGAACGTCAAGGATATTGAAGAAGCGATTGGCCGCATGGCGGACTTCCTCGGGCGGTACCAAGGCAACTAGCCTGTTGTGCAAGCTGCGACGAATGCGGCCGGACCAGAGGGGACGTCGAAATGGCCGGGACCAAGGAATTCACCAAGCAGGTATCCACGATCTTGAAGGCCGGGCCGGGATTCTCGCTGGACGCAGTAGACCCCGGATCGACGCCCGGCTACAAGGGAAAGAAGTCTGACGGCGTAGCTTTGCTGGCAGCGCAGGATGGTCGATTGGACGTGCTGCAGGAGATGCTCTTTGCCGAGGGAAAATTCGGCAGCTCCAAACGGGTGCTTTTGATCCTGCAAGCCATGGACACCGCAGGCAAAGGCGGGATCGTTGAGCATGTCGTCGGATCAATGGATCCCCAAGGTGTCAAGGTTGCCCCGTTCAAGGCGCCGACTGATGAGGAGAAAGCCCACGATTTCCTCTGGCGGATCGAGAGAGCCTTGCCTGACGCCGGGTTCGTCGGGGTTTTTGACCGATCCCACTATGAGGACGTGCTGATACACCGAGTCCACGGTTGGGCGAATGAAGCTGAACTGGAACGGCGCTATGCGGCCATCAACGAGTTCGAGGCACGCCTCGCCGAACAAGGTACGGCGATCGTCAAGGTCATGCTCAACATCAGCCGCGATGAACAAAAAGCGCGGCTGCTGGCACGATTGGATGACCCGTCCAAGCACTGGAAATACAGCACGGGTGATCTCAAGGAACGCGCGTTTTGGGATTCCTATATGGACGCCTATCAGCGGGTCTTCGAGAAGACTTCAACCGAGGTGGCGCCCTGGTATGTGGTTCCGGCGAACAAGAAGTGGTTTGCGAGGATCGCTGTCCAGGAGCTTCTGCTCGAGGCCCTCGGCAAGCTGGACCTGAGCTGGCCGAAAGCAGACTTTGACGTGCCGGCGGAGCGGGCTCTGGCCGTCCAATCCTAGCTGGCCGCCGCGCCGTCCTCGCCGTTGCTTCGGGCCGCCGCCAGCCTCCTGCGGGCACCCTCCAGCCACTCTTCGCAGCGCTTCGCCAAAGCCTCGCCGCGTTCCCAGAGCGCGAGGGATTCCTCAAGGCTTGCTCCGCCGGCTTCAAGGCGGCCAACCACGGCCATGAGCTGCTCGCGGGCTTCCTCATAGCTGAGACTGTCCAGGTCCTCAGGGGATCCCTTAGCCGCGGGGGATGTGTTTTCTGCTGTCATTTCATAGTCCTCATTGCTGGTGCTTGCTGGGCTGTCCGGCTGCAGCGGGCGCTCCGGAAGATACGGCGGCAAGGCGGCCTTCCGCCAACCGGAGGGTCAGCTCCGTGCCATCAGGGGCCTGGTCAGGGCTCCGGACGACGTCGTGGCCGACCCCATCCGCTCCCGCGACCTGGACGACGGCGTACCCGCGGTCCAACGTTTTTTGGGGCGACAATGCCCTTACCTGGGCGCGGAGATGGTGCACCTGATCAAGTGCGCGGATAACAGCGGAGCTCACCGCGGTGTGGGCATGTTTCCGGAGCCGTTCGACATCGTCCTGCCGTATCTTGACCATTACTTCCGGGGACGCCAGCACAGGACGCGATCTTAGGGCGTGGAGTCGATCCGTTTCGCGGTCCACCAGTCGTCCAACGCCGCGACGTAGCTGCTCGCGGGCCTGCCGTACCCTCGCCAATTCCTCGACGACATCAGGGACGATCCTCTTTGCGGCGTCGGTGGGTGTGGATGCGCGAAGGTCAGCGACATCGTCCAGGATGGGATGGTCGGCTTCATGGCCGATCGCGCTGACCACAGGGGTGGCCGCTACGGATACCGCACGGACCAGATCTTCGTTGCTGAACGGAAGCAGATCTTCCAGCGCTCCGCCACCACGGGCGATCACGATCACATCCACGTGCGGATCGGCGTCGAGTTCCTTGAGCGCTGCCAGGATCTGGCTCACCGCGGTAACTCCTTGGACTGCGACCTCCCGGACGGCGAATTCGACGGCGGGCCAGCGAAGCGCAGCGTTGCGCAGTACGTCTTTCTTGGCGTCGGAATCGCGGCCGGTGATGAGCCCGATCCGGTGGGGGAGCAGGGGCAGCCGTTTCTTCCGCGAGTCTGAAAACAGCCCTTCGGCGCCAAGGGCCTGGCGCAAGCGCTCGATTCTTGCGAGGAGATCGCCGAGGCCGACCGGGCGGATGTCCTTGATCGACATGTTGAGCCGACCGGTCTTGAGCCAGAATTCGGGTTTCACCAAGGCCACGACGCGTGAGCCACGCTCAAGTGGCATCTTCTGGCGGTCCAGGACGTTGGACCACAGCGATGCGGGCAAGGAGATTTCGGCGTCGGTGTCCCGCAGCGTCACGAATGCGCTGCCGCCTCGACGGTTGAGTTCGATGACCTGGCCTTCGATCCACGCAGCCGGGGCACGTTCTATGTGGGTCTTGAGCTTGCGGGATAGCAGCTGCAGCGGCCAAGGGTTGTCGGGACTTGTCTCCGACGCCGTCGCGGGCAGGGTTGACTCTGCCTTCGTGGATTCTTCTCCGGAGGACCCTTCGCCCTGGGCTCCCGGGTTCGGGAGTCCTGAAATCGGCAACGCCTGTGGCGCGCCGCCGGGTACGGCATCATAGGACACGCGGATAGCCTCCTGTTGGTGGCTGGTGCATGGTTCCGTCCTCGCTGGTACGTTGCTAAGTGGCAGGCTTCCAACTCTATCCATACCTTGTAGCATGCATGACCGACATTTACTCGTCGTCGCCCCGACCGGAACTGCTGCAGTCCAAACTTGAGGAATCCATTGCGTACGTTCGTCTCTGCAATCGCAGTGATCTTTGCCCTTCTGCTCACAGGAATCGCCGTCCCGATGGCATGGACGGACGCCAACGTCGTCCGGGAAGACGGGTTTGTGCCTCTCACCTCTCCGATCGGGAAGGACCAGGCGTTCCAGGCGCGGCTGGCGGCTACCGCCGTCGCAAGCCTTGAATCCAAAATCAATCTACCGGCGCCCGTGGAACAACTTGGCGCTTCGTTCCTCAAGGACGCCGCCACCGCGATGTCAACGTGGCCTGAATACCCGCAAGCGTGGGATGAAACCGTACGCCGGAGCCACCAACTGAATTTCGCAGGCACTGCCGGCCCCGGGAACTCGACCGCGGGGACGTCCTTGGTGCTCGACGTCGGGCCTCTGGTCAAGCTCGCCGCTGACCGGCTGCACGCGGCAACCGGCCTCCCCATTGCGACGCCGGAATCCACCCTGATCAACGTCGGCGGCCCCGCTCAGCGCCAGCAGGTGGATGCCATCGCCGCGTATGCGCCGATGTGGTGGATTCCCGGCCTCGGCGCCGTCCTGCTGTTTGCCCTGGGCTTGCTTTCCGCGAAGCGCAGGGGAGTGCTTCTCTTGTTCACCGGACTGGGCTTGGCCGCAGTCGCCGCGCTGTGGCAAGTGGCCACGACGGTGCTCAAGGGCGCAGGCGATGCAGGACTGGGCGGAACCGCCACGGGCGGCCTCTTTGCGCGGGAGTTGGTGGCAGCTTCCGTCGACAATTTCACCGGTTGGATCACCATCGCCTGGATTGCCGCGGGAGTGTTTGCACTTCTCGGCCTGCTCGGTGCGATCTTCTCACGCAAAGCCAGGCCGAGCGTGCGGGCGAACGCTGCCGGTAGCATGGAGGGATGACCAGCTCAGCAGTTTCCATTCCGATGCCCTCTATCCCGCGTAGGCGTCGGACGCCGGAAGAGGTGCTGGCCGCCGCTCCGGTCTCCGGCCCCAAACGAGTCTTGCTCGCGGCCCCCCGCGGATATTGCGCAGGCGTCGACCGCGCAGTCATCGCAGTGGAGAAGGCACTGGAACACTACGGTCCGCCGGTATACGTGCGTAAGCAGATCGTACATAACGTGCACGTGGTCACCTCGCTGGAGGAGAAGGGTGCCATCTTCGTCGAAGAGACGGACGAGGTACCCGAAGGCGCCCTGGTCATCTTCTCAGCCCATGGCGTGTCCCCGGCTGTCGTGCAGTCGGCCGAAGACCGCGGCCTACGCACCATCGATGCCACCTGCCCCCTCGTCACGAAGGTGCACCGCGAAGCCGTCCGCTTCGCCAAGGAAGATTACGACATTCTCCTCATCGGCCATGACGGTCACGAGGAAGTGGAAGGAACGGCGGGCGAAGCCCCGGACCACATCCAGATCATCAATGGTCCGCACGAAGTGGACAAGGTCAAGGTGCGCAATCCGGAGAAGACGATCTGGCTTTCGCAGACCACCCTGAGCGTCGACGAGACCATGGAGACCGTCCGGATGCTCAAGGAGCGGTTCCCCACGTTGCAGGATCCGCCCAGCGACGACATTTGCTATGCCACCACCAACCGCCAAGTGGCCATTAAGAAGATTGCCCCGCAGGCTGACCTCGTAATCGTGGTGGGATCTGCGAATTCTTCAAACTCCGTACGGCTCGTCGAAGTGGCGCTCGAGTATGGCGCCAAGGCCTCCTACCGGGTCGATTTCGCGAACGAGGTCGACGAGAGCTGGTTCGAAGGCGTCGCCACCGTGGGCGTCACCTCCGGCGCTTCCGTTCCCGAAGTCCTGGTCCAGGACGTTCTCCGTTTACTGGCCGACTACGGCTACGGTGCGGTTGAAGAAGTGGTGACGGCGGAGGAAGACCTGCTGTTCTCGTTGCCGAAGGAACTGCGAGCCACCCTCAAAGAGGCCGGAGACGTCACACGCGCCTTGGGCGGACGCGGGAACCGGCAGACTTCGTAGTCCGGCCCCGGCCCGTTTTGCCGGGCCCGGACCACTACGGGGCGGGTCCTAGGCCGCCGACTCTCCTTCGATCAGTTCGGGTGCGGCAAGGGTCCGCGGCACTGCTTCCACTGCGGACGGTGACACCAGGCCGTCTGTGTCCATGGAGTTGAGCTTCCGCGCCGTCGGCAAAACACGTGCTTCGAGAGTTCCGACGAGCGCGTTGTAGCGATCCACCGAGGTCTTCAACGACGAACCCAGCTTGCCCACGTTGTCACCGAGGGTTCCCATGCGTTCGTACAGCTGCCGGGCGAGCTCGAAGAGCTCCCGGGCGTTGTCCGTCAGGACGTCCTGGCGCCAGGTGAAGGCGACGGACTTGAGTACTGCCAACAATGTGCCGGGGGACGCGAGAACTACGTTCCGGGACAAGGCGTGATCCAAGAGCGCGGGGTCCGCTTCGAGCGCAGCGGCCAGGATGGATTCCGCTGGCAGGAAGCAGATCACCAGCTCGGGCGAGTTGCCTGGGATGTCCCAGTACTTTTTCGACCCCAGGGCATCAACGTGGGATTTGAGGGCTTTCGCATGTGCGAGGAGCAAAGCATCCGCGCCATTGCCCACAGACTGAAGGCCGTTGACCCTCTGGGTAGAGCTGCCCTGTTCCTGGGCGGCGAGGTAGGACGCCAACGGAACCTTTGCGTCCACCACGAGCTGCTTTCCACCCGGCAACTGGACCACAAGATCCGGCCGGATGGCGTTGTCGACTGAAGCGGAATGCACCTGCTCGTGAAAATCGACGTGACGCAGCATCCCGGCCGCTTCCACTACCCGGCGCAGCTGGACTTCTCCCCACTGGCCCCTGGCACTGTTGGACCGAAGGGCAGACGCCAGGGCATGGGTGGAGCGCAGGAGTTGTTCATCGGACAGCCGGGCTTCCTGGAGCTGCTGGGCGAGCTGACCGTACTGCTCCAAACGATCCCGCTCCAGAAGTGAGACCTGTTGTTGTACGGCCGTCAGCTTCTCGGCAACCGGGGCGAGCGCGCGCAACACGCTGCCGTCCTGGTTCCTGGAATCGTTCAGTTCACGGTTCTGTGATAACAGAAGCCGCCGTTCGGCGTCGGCGGCGGCATACTGGGCGTTCACCGCGGCAAGCCGGGCGGAGACGCCGTCGAAATCTTCTTCAAGCGCGGCAGCGCGGCGCCGAAACAGGAGGAAGCCAGCCACCACCCCGGCGGCCGCTCCCAGAAGAAGCATGAACAAAGCGAGTATTACTGCAAAACCATCCATGTCTCCAACCTTGGCATAGGGGTCCGACAATTTAGCGAAGCCGGCTCACGGCACCGGGGCGTCCGGTCCTGGGTTCTCCTCTCAAAGCGGAGAAGTGCCCTCAGCGGGTAGAATCAATGCTCGTGGCTCTTACTATTGGCATCGTCGGACTGCCCAACGTCGGCAAATCAACTCTTTTCAACGCACTGACCCGCAACCAGGTGCTGGCCGCGAACTACCCGTTCGCCACCATCGAGCCAAACGTCGGCGTCGTCAACCTCCCGGACCCGCGCCTGCAGAAGTTGGCGGACGTCTTCGGATCGCAGCGCCTCCTGCCCGCCGTCGTCTCGTTCGTTGACATCGCGGGAATCGTCAAAGGCGCCTCTGAAGGCGAAGGCCTGGGCAACAAGTTCCTTGCGAACATCCGCGAAGCAGAAGCCATCGCCCAGGTCATCCGCGTCTTCGACGACCCCGACGTTGTCCACGTCGACGGCAAAGTCGATCCGCGCTCGGACATCGAGACGATCAACACCGAGCTGATTCTGGCCGATCTCCAGACGATCGAAAAGGCCATTCCCCGGATCGAAAAAGAAGTCAAGATCAAGAAGCGGGAAGCCGCGGAACTCGCAGCAATCCTGGCTGCCCAGGCCGTGCTGGAACGCGGCGACACGATCTTCTCCTCGGTCAAGAGCGACAAGCTCGAGATGGAGCACCTCAAAGAGCTCAGCCTCCTCACGGCCAAGCCCTTCATCTACGTCTTCAACTCGGACGAGGGCATCCTGGGCAACCCGGAAAAGCAAGAGGAACTGCGCGCAATGGTGGCGCCGGCGGATTGCATTTTCCTTGACGCCAAGCTGGAATCGGATCTCGTCGAACTCGACGAGGAAGAAGCCCGCGAGATGCTCGAGATGAACGGCCAGGACGAATCCGGCCTCGACCAGCTGGCACGCGTAGGTTTCCACACGCTCGGACTGCAGACCTACCTCACGGCCGGTCCCAAGGAAGCCCGCGCCTGGACCATCCACCGAGGCGACACCGCGCCCCAGGCCGCAGGAGTCATCCACACGGATTTCCAGCGCGGATTCATCAAGGCCGAAGTTGTCTCCTTCGATGACCTCATCGCCGCCGGATCCATGGCCGAGGCCAAGTCCCGCGGGAAGGTCCGCATTGAAGGCAAGGAATACGTCATGGCCGACGGCGACGTGGTGGAGTTTAGATTTAATGTCTAGTTTCTGATCTCCCTGAAACATTTTGCGACAGCCGCTAAGAACACGTGTTCTTAGCGGCTGTCCGCTTTAATGACCGCCCGCCTGGTCGAAAATGATGCCACCTCTGACTTGGGTCCCTGTCACGGTGCGGGGTACTGGCGGCGGGCCCGGTGCCGTTGCGGCCCATCAGGTGCCCGCGCTCGTCAGATCGGTCCGGTTCCGTCCGGATGGACCTCATCCCCGAAAACCCATCAAGGACGTGTCTACCTCCGTCGACTGCCTCGCGCAGGATATCCTCCCCTAAGTGCCACCCGACAGAGGGGCGCATCAGGGGGAGGATCACGCGTGCGCGCTATTCGGTTCAACAATCGGAGGACGGCCCGTATCCTCCTGTCTGCGTTAACCGCTAGTGCGGTCATCTGGGGTGGCGTGACGCCCCCTGCGGTCGCCGCGTCGTCGCCCCCAACGACAACGTCACCGACACAATCGCCGGCCGCAACCATGCCGCCGGCCCCACCCGTGAGCCCTGCGTCTTCTCCGGCCTCTGCTGGAACCACGACGCCCACATCCACCCCTCCCCAGTCGACGACGTCCGCCGCTTCAGCGCCGGACATAACAGCGACGACTTCCGCGCCGGCTGGGTTCGTGGTCGGCAGCGCGTTCTGGACGTGGTACTCGACTTCAGCCGCCGCGGGCTACGGTCAGCCAATCACGGACCAAGTCTGCCCGGCGGTCGATTTCTGCTCGCAGGAATTCCAGAACGGGACCGCGTATTGGAAGCCGCGCTTCGGACCTCACGGAGTCCTTAAATCGTCTCCCGTCGGTTTGAAATATTTCGCCGACGGCGGGTATGCAACTTACGGGATGCCAGACCGTGACAACACCCACTTTTATGGCGCTTCCTCCATCGGCATTCCGGAGTCGGACCAGCAAGGCTTCGAGAACGCGATCATCGTCGTGCCTAACGGCGCGGCCGCATTCACCCTGTATCGCCCCAAGGAGATTGTTATGCTCCTGGACCCTCTGGGCGGTTCCCCGGCCCCTCAATGGGTCTCGCCGATCACGTGCGGCCTGCCCCCCAAAGGAGGCTGCGCAGCACAAACTCTGGCCGTATCAAGCGACCCCTCGGCACTCGTCGTCCGGCGTAACTACGAATACCCTGCCATGAACCTCAGCTACATCGACCTCCCCGGCCAGGTCTGGAAGCACTGGAACGACCTCGGAGCCGAAAACAGCTGGCTCGGTGTCCCGCAGGGCGTCGGATGTTCCGGGCTACTGCCAGCCGGTTATTGCGAGACGTCGTTCCAGAACGGGGTCATCCTCGCGAACGCGTCGAGCGCCGTCACCATGAAAGGTGCAATCCTCCAGTGGTGGAACACGTCAAACGGCCCCAACAACCTCGGCATACCGCTCGGCGACGAGAGGTGCGGGCTCGCGCAAAGCGGGTGCCGACAGGATTTCGCCGGCAGCAGTCTGACGTGGACCGCCGGCCTCGGAGTCCAGACCGTCAAGGGGGCGATACGGGACAAGTGGCTGTATATGGGAGCGGAGGCGAGTCGTCTCGGCTACCCGGCGGGACCCGAGACATGCTTCGGGTGGATCGTCAACAACGTCGACAAATCGGGCTGTTACCAGTGGTTCCAAGGTGGGATAATCTGGTGGTCCGCGGCCTCCGGAACTCACGTCGTACGGGGCGCGATCATGCGCGCCTACGAGCGCGCCGGCTGGGTGTGGCCTGACTACAACTCGTCCGGCTACCCCATGCAGATGATCGGCTACCCCATCAGCGACGAAAATTGCACAGGGCCCGGAGGCGGGTGTTACCAGTGGTTTGAGAATGGCATCATCTGGTGGTCTCCCACCACGGGCGCCCAGCGTCTCATGAATGGCGACAAGAGGGTGTTTGAGTCCCTCAACTGGGCTTGGGGGCCGCTCGGGTACCCGACGACCGAAGAGCGCTGGTGGAACGATTACGCTGCTTACCCGAAGTACTACTCCGGCACCCGCCAGTACTTCGAGCACGGCTACCTCACCTGGACGGACGGCTATGGCATAACGGTCACGTACTACTGAGGTCTTCTCATCGGGTTCCTCGTTCTGCCGGTGAGCGCCGAACGCCCCGTGTCGGTGAAGCGAAGGAGACGTTTACAGGCGGGCCTAAATGTAGGTGACCCACCATCCCGTCGGCGTCCAGTGGATCACGCCGCCCTCGTAGTTCTGGGCTACAGCACCACCCGGGCCGGTCGCGTACTCATTGCTCGTCGGGTACCCGAGCCTGCCGTTCTCGAAACCGGTGGAGCCCCAGATGGCGCGGGTCCCGCCGGAGGAGACGAAGCCACCAGTCGCGGGGGACCAGATGATGGCCCCGTTCTGGTAGTTCTGATACACGCCGCCGTTCCGAAGCCCGGCGATCTCGTCGGTGACCGGGTAGCCCAGGCGTCCGTCCTGAAACCCGGTCGCGGCCCACACTGTGCGGATGCCGCCGAATGAGATGTGGGCACCCGTGGCCGGGGACCAGAGAATGGCTCCGCTCTGGTACTCCTGGTATATTCCGCCGTTCCGGAGTCCCGGCACCTCGTCGGTGACCGGGTAGCCCAGGGGCCCGTTCTCGAATCCGGTTTCAGCCCATTTGCTGCGGATGGCACCCATGGTCAGGTGCGCCCCGGAAGCTGGGGAGTACAGGATGCAGCCGACCTGGTAGCACTGGAAGGAGCCGCCGTACTTGAGCCCGGAAACCTCCGGGCTGGTCGCGGTCCCGATCGAACCGTTGTACGAGGCAGCCTTGGCCCCGATCGGGGACTTCGACCCCGGCGCGGCAGGAGGGTTGGTCATCGGGTAGGCAGCCATGTTGGAGACTACTAAGTGCCAGCCCTGGTACGGTCCGGAGGTGGGGACGACGTAGCCGAGGCCGCCGTCGGTAAGCCGTGGATCCAGCATGGCGGCCTTGTGGCTAGGAGAGTTGATCCACCAGTTGACGATCTGTTCCGGCGTGAAATTGAAGCCGATGATCTCCCGATACATGCTGGCATCCGCGGGGATGAGCGAGCCGCCGGCGTCCGCCCGGTGGATGGTGGCGAAGTTGAAGGCGGGGTCCATCGTGGCGACGCCAAGATGGTTCGCCCAGTCCTGCGAAACGTCGGCGATCCGCTGGTTCCACACCAGGGGCCTGGCGCCGACCTTGGCGCGCTCTGCATTCATCAGGTCCAAAGTCTTCTTAGCGAAGGCGTCAGAGTAGGTGGAGGCCGGCACGGCCGCGGGAACCGGAGCGGCGGTAGAGGTGGTGGCGCCGATAAGGCCGCCGGACAGCGAGAGCAGCAGGCCGAGGGTCACCGCGGACATGCGGGTAGGACGTGATTTCATGGGTCCCTAGATTGAGTGCCGGGTGGGAATGCCGGGAGACGGTATAAGTCTGCCCGAACATCAACGGCTGAATGCACGATTTACGGTGATGTGGGGAAAACCTTGGTAAATCCTGCGGAACAAATACCACACATCGGCGAATCGACCCCCGCCCCAAGCCGAACGCTCCATGCCGGCCCAATTCCCTTAGAACAGGGGCCAGGGCACCGCTGACATCTCACCGCTTGGAGCCGGAAACCGCCCTGCCAGGCGCAACCGGGCGCAGCGCGCGGCTAGGGATGCGATTTCTTCGGCGCTGAGCAATTCCGCCAGGTTTCGGCCCAGCCTGCCGTGGAGTCCTTCACTGACACGATCGATGCCGTCGCATTCCTCGGGGGCCAGGGGGTCTCCCAGCCATCCCCACAGCACCGTGCGCAGCTTGTGGTCACGGTGAAAGGTGAGCCCATGGTCCACGCCGTGCCGGTGTCCGTCCGTCATGGCAAGAATGTGGTCCCCCTTGCGGTCGGCGTTGTTGACGACGACGTCGAACACCGCTATGCGTCTGAGCGCTGGCGAGTCTTCGTGAACGAGGGTGACCATCCGTCCGTTCTCATCTCGTCCCTCGAGAACGTGTTTCCAGCCTGTCTCCGGCACATGGTCCGTCGCGACCAGGTTCACGGCGTTTTGGGCGGGGTCTTGCTCCTGCCAGAGCTGCACCATTCCTTCGCCCATCGGACCATTGCGCAGCCAGGTGTGAGGCACGATGTTCCAGCCGAAGACCTGCGAGACCAAGTAGGCGGCCACCTCCCGGTGAGCCAGGGTGCCGTGGGGAAAATCCCACAGCGGAGTTTCGCCTGCTATCGGCTTATAGACGACCATCACGTCGCCGATGCGGCCCAGAAATGTAGCGTTTGAAGCCGTCGTGATGCGGCCGGTGAGCGTCAGCTCGGCGGTCACAAGGTCCGGCTTTGGCATCAGACTTCGGGAAGGGTGCAGATGTGCCCGTCGGCGTCTATGGGGTATCCGCAGAGCGGGCATGTCGGACGCCCGGCGCCCACGATCTCACGGGTGCGCTTGGCGAATGCGCGGGCGGTGCCGACCGGCATCCGCACCAGCAGCATTTCAGGCTCGTTAGCGCCGTCCTCATCAAGCGACGCGTCGTTGTCATCAGCATCGACATCGGTGATGGGGTAGGCCTCCAGCACAACCTGGGCCGTCGTCGGGTCCCAAGCTAAGGTCATGGCGCCGGTGCGGAACTGCTCCTCAACGGCCTCGAGCTGGTCATTGTCAACAAGTTCAATGGGAGTACTCGTGGGAACGCTGAAGGGGTTGCCCTCGACGGTGATGAGCTGGTCGAGAATTTCGTCGATCTTCTCTGCGAGCAGAGCCGACTGCTGCTTCTCCAGGGCAATACTCACGATCTGCGTCCCTGCGCGCACCTGCAGGTAGAACGTGCGCGCCCCGGGAAGGCCGATGGTGCCGACGACGACCCGATCAGGCCAGGCAAACTCGTGAACGCGTGTAGGCATGTCAGTATTCTAGGCACATGAGGTTCACGGCGCCGGTTGCCCTGCACCGCCGCCCACCGGCGCATCGCCAGCATGGATGCCGTTCGACAGCCACGACAGATCACCCGCGTCGGTGTTGGTCGCGTAGACGCTCGGCCGACTAGCGCCGTAGCGCACGATCGATACGGAGCCGGGCCCCACGGTAATACGCTGGAACAGGTCAAGGTGCATGCCCAGCGCGTCGGCGAGTATTGACTTGATGATGTCACCGTGACTCACCGCCACCCACACGGCTCCTTGCCCGTACTCGGCCTCGAAGGCTGCATCGTGGCGTCGAACCGTTGCAACCGACCGAGCCTGCATCGCGGCCATGGATTCACCGCCGGGAAAGACGACGGCGGACGGTTGGGACTGCACAACCGGCCACAGTTCCTCGGTCGCGAGATCACTGAGCGTGCGGCCCTGCCACTGGCCGTAATCGCACTCGGTGAGATCGGGATCGACCGGCGCGTACGGCGTGCCAGCCTGGCGATCGATGATGAGCTGGGCGGTCTGCTGACAACGCTCAAGAGGGCTCGACACCACCGCGACCAAGGGCACGGCCGCGAGCCGGTCTCCGGTCAGAGCCGCCTGATCGCGCCCGATCTGGTCCAGGCTGACGCCGACCGCCCGCCCGGCTAGCAGCCCAGTAGCATTGGCTGTGGTCCGGCCGTGCCGCACGAGGATAACTGTTGCCATCCACCCAGCCTAACCACCCGCTCGCTGCGGTGGAGCCGATATTTTTCAGCCGGCGGGGAATCGGGGGCTCGGACGGTCCACAGCGAACCGCTCCTCCTCCGGATCCTGCGCGCAGCCCAACGTCGTGGCGATCTCCGCGTTCCGCCGGGAACCGGCTCGAAGCACTGAAAGGTGACCGGGCCGGTCAATACAGCATCAGGATCAACGACCAGTGGCGGATCTGCTTCAGGTGGACAGACGCTGGACCCGACGCGGCACTACGTCTCGGCAAGTATTTTGGAACGTCGGCTCAGTTCTGCCTCAACCTGCAGACGCATTACGATCTCGACGTTGCCGAAGATCGTGCGGCTGGGCAGATCGCGGCCATGACGCCTCTCAAGGTCGCGTGAACAAATCGGTGCGGCTGGTCATCGACATGCCGGTACAGTTCATCTCGCGAGTTATCCACATAACGCAACTCACCCGTCCTGCGCAGCTTGCATTTGGCAATACTTGGTGAATGGGAATCAGATATTACGCATATGCATTCGACGGCGACCTCACTGAACAGGTGCTTTCCGACCCGATGACCTTCGTGTCGGTCGATCCGCTTGCTGATGCTTGGGGCCTTGACCCTGGTGTCGGGACCAGTGGTACCACCTTCGAGCAATTGATATCTGAGCGCGACATGCTCTATCTGGACAAGGCATGGCGGCATCTGCAGGTTCTCACGGCCCCATTGGGGGCCGCCATGGCGGCGCGACCCGCTTTTCGTATGTTTGAAGGCAACGTGACCATGCATGGCGAAGGTTGGGATCCGTGGGTAAGGGCCTTGACTCCGTCCGAGGTTTTGGCGATTGCCCAGGACCTGGACGATATCCCTGATGCGGAGGTGAGGCTGCGGTTGCCGGATTCGCCATGTGTCGATCGGGACCTTGACGTCGAGTATGCCGTTGGCTATCTTCGCCGGGCTCGGGTCTTCGCCACCAATCTTGCCGAGGAGGGGCGTGGCATGGTCTACCTGATCGGGTAACGATCATCCCGTCCTAACCCCAACCGGCGACATCCTGGCTCAGAATATTGGGCCAAGTTTCGACATCTCCCGGGGTGCGGGCCACCGTCAGTGTTGCTTGGGGGAGCAGTGCGGCAAGGGATTCCGCCGTTGACAGCGGGTGGCCCGGATCATCGACCCACGCCAGGATTGTCGTCGGTACGTCGATTCGCGCGACGACCCCAGGGGCAGGAAGATCGCTGAGTGCCGCGCCTCGAAACACTGAAGGCAATAGCGTGTCGTCGACGTCGGGCACCGTCTCCGGCGCACCAATGGTCGCCGGCGGCGGAGGTGCTCCGCGGGTGCTGGCGAGGAACGCCTCGACACCAACGGATTCGATAAGCGCCGCAGCAACCCGGTAGTTTGCAGCCTGTGCAGCTCGGGTTTCCCACGCGGTGGGTGGCACCATGAGCGTGAGCCCGGTAAACCGGTCTGGCTCGCGGGAAGCGGCGTGCAAAAGTGTGCCTGTACCCATGGAGGGACCGACTCCGTGGACGCGTTCGCCCGGAAACCAGTGGTCGAGCAGTCGCAGGAGGTCGTCGGCGAGGTTTTGCCATTGATAATCCGCTGGGACCTTCCGCCCGGTCGACCTGCCATGGCCACGTGCGTCATACCGCAGCAGTCGAGTTCCGCTAAGCCCTCGTCCGAGGTCGAGATTGAGTACCCGGTCGTGCGCCCGGCTTGAGGTGAGGCCATGCAGTTGGACAACCGGGTGTCCGCCTTCGTCGCTCAACGCAACCGCAAGCTCGGCTCCGGGAACCTCGAAAGTGGGCATCAGGCTCCTCGTTTCGTGACTGACCGCGTCCTGTCGAGCAGTCGCGTTGAACATTCAGGCTATCTGGGGCGATAGGATACTGCCATGCGGCTGACCAACGTCACGCACCTGCGCCTACCATTCGGACGACTTTGGGGCTACGACGTCAGTGTGTCGGCGCTCGACCGACGTCTTCCAGTGTCCTTTGACCAGCGGCTCCATGTGGGAGCGGGCTCCCGGCCCGGCTCCTGGATGGCGATGTCCTTTCGGCTGCCTAGGCCAACTCGTCGTGAGTCAATTGCCGAAGCCTGGCTGGCTGTCATCGCCCGTCACGGCACACTGCGAACCGCCTTCGTGCCCGGTGTGGATGGTGATCCGGAGCTTCACGAAATTGATATTGCTCCTGGAACCTGGGTGGAGCATCAGGTGTCTCCTGGCCAGGCGGTCAATGACGCGGTGCGGGACATTCTCGATGCCGCATGTTCGCCATACCAACAGCCGTCACACCGGCTGTGCGTATTGGAGACTGCTGCTGGACTCACGGTTGTGATTGCAGCCGACCACGCCCACGTCGATATGTGGTCGATGCTGGTGATCGCGCGGGACCTGCTGTCGGCGCTCGATGCTGGGAGCGCAGGCCGTGAACCATTGCCCGGGCAAGTGCCGGCTTTTGTCGAACACACCCAAGCACTGCTGGATCGGAATACCGCGCCGGACCACGTGCGTCACCGATGGGAAGACATCATCGGGGACAGCGGCGGCGTCATGCCGCAATTCCCCCTGCCCCTGGGTGCGTCCGATCCGCAGCGCGAGCGGGTAGAGGTCCGCGATGTGTTCGATCTCGACGACGGTGCCGCCTTTGCCGCACAGGCCCGCAACGACGGTGTCTCGACGCTAGCGCTCGCTGTCGTTGCGATGACAGCGGTGACCCGCGAGTTGGCGGGAACCCCGCTGCGAGCCGTTTTTCCCGTGCACAGCCGCTTCGACGATAACTGGCATGACTCAGTCGGCTGGTTCATTACCAACTCGGTACTTGAGTCCGGGGTCGCCGAGCCGCGCGCCGCAGCTGCGGCGGTAAAAGAGGCTGTGCAGCTTGGCTCGTGGCCGCTCGCGGACGTGCTGGCTCCATGGGGCGGCATGCCCGTAGCTCCTGGTATGTTTGCGATCTCCTGGCTGGACCTGCGCAGACTACCGGTGCGAATCGACTCCGTGGGACTCGACGCCCAGTATGTGAGCGCGACAATCGACACCGACGGCGTGATGCTTTGGTTCATCCTGGACGAGTCCGGTCTGCACTTGAGATGCCGTTATCCCGACACTGTTGAGGCTCGAGCGAACGTCGGCGGATGGCTTGATCTGCTGGTCGCTCGGTTGCAGGCAGATGCGCGATCCTCGGTTCGAGGACTGCTGCGTGTGGCGGGCCGGACCTTCAGGCTGGAACGGGCGAGTCGCGATGATGTTGAGGCCATCGCCACCCTGCTGTCGGATGATCAGTTCGGTCCCGATCGTGAGTGCGTCGAGCTCGAACGATACGAAGCGGCCTATAACCTGGTTGTTCGCGACAACTCCAACTATCTGGGGGTTGTCCGCGATGATTCCGATTGCATCGTTGCCACGATGCAATTGACCGTCATTCCAGGTCTTTCCCGGGGTGGTTCTTCCCGGCTTCAGATCGAGGGGCTGCGAGTTGCGGCCGCCGAGCGTTCACATGGATTGGGCACCGCGATGCTTGAGTGGGCACACGATTTTGGGCGTGCGCGTGGCGCGCAACTGGCACAGGTAACCACCGACGAAGCACGGGAACGGGCTCGCGCTTTCTACACACGCCTCGGATATCGGACCGCCCACGTAGGGCTGAAACGGCGCCTGTAGGCACCTTCTCGGCGCCTCCGCCTCGTCGGTGAGTTTCGAGTAGGCATGGGTCCAGCCCTACGACTGACGGCAGCGTCTTTAGACATTCCAGTGATAGTGGCCGTTTTTGTCGGCGCCTTTGCCTCCGCAGACGTAAGTCCGGCCGTTTGCGGCAACCCCTTGCATGCCGACGTCGGCATTCGGGCAAAAGGCTCCAGGGATGATTCCTTGGATGGTGGTCGGCGCTGGGGGTTGCGGGGCAGCGGGGACAGGGTCCGCTGGTGCGGCTGGTACAACCGGCTCCGGCGCCTGTACTGCGGGTGCCGGTGCCGCCGGGGCTGGTGCGGCGGGAGCTGGTACGACGGCGACCGGCGCCGCCGACGGCGGAGCAGCGGCCGCCGTCGTGGGGGCCTGAGCAGAAGGCGACGGCGAAGAAAAAGTCGGACTGGCGCTGAAGCTTGGCGACGCGGTGGACGTAATCACCGCTGTTTGGCTTGGTAAGTTTCGTACTTCTGAGGCCGGTGCGCCGCACGCGGCAAGCGCCAAGCCGACGGCTACCCCGATAAAGGCACGCCGAATGAAGCGGGTTGAGACCATGATTCCCCCAAATAGACCAGTGAATTGATGAAAGACTAAGCCTGCGTGCGGGGGAAAGCGAGACTAACCGGGTTAGTCGGTTTTCGGGTACCAGACGACGGTCGCGGGCTCGCCGTCGTCGGACTCAATAGCAGGTTCGTCGGTTGGCGGTTGGCCGTGCGCCAAACCAGACCATTGGTACTCTCCGCCGGGGTGAATCTCCGGGAAGTCCGATACCTCGCCCTCGCTGCGTTCTTTGTCGCGGGGACCGCCCTCATACGTGAATTTTTCGCCCATAAACCCAACGTAGACCCCAAGCTGATGTGTGGATACCCCGTGGCGGGTCAAACCGGGCCACCAGGGCAACTTTGGAATATGGTTCTCCAAGAATGGCTTGACGCGAGCAATCGTGCCGCCATTTTGCAGGCTGCGCGACGAAGCTCGAGCCGGCCGGAATGATCCGAAAAATCAAATAGGGGGACAACTTCATGAAGCTGAAATCGACATTAATCGCTGCGGCAGTCACGTTAGCGCTGGCGCTCGTCGGGACGGAAGCGCAGGCAGCGCCTCCGCAATCCGTCGAAGCGTCACGGAATGCCCAGGTTGCCGCATCTATCTACGGCCCGAGCGGCGCCATTGGGGACTACTGGAACACGAACTCGGGCTGGTACTGGTACGGTCAGCCGACAAATTCCGAGTACGGCGCCTGGGACGGAAGCGGCTGGAGCGCCCAGGACTTCGAGCAGGGCACGATCGTCTGGAGCCCGCGGTTCGGGACGTACGGCGTGCGGGGAGCCATTTACCAGGAGTGGAACGGGGATGGAGGCGCCTACTTTGCGCACGTAGGCCTGCCGAAGACCGAGGAGCACGACGTTCCTGGTGGCCGCGTCCAGGACTTCACCAGTGGCTGGATCCTTTGGTCGCCATGGTCGGGCGCCCACCCGGTCCGCGGTGGCATCGCCGGTTCATGGTGGAATGCGGGCGGTCCATCGTCAGCCCTCGGCTATCCCCTGGAAGCAGAAGGCTACGCATACCGCAACGGCGCGAGCCAGAAGTTCCAGCGGGGGTACTACTACTGGTCTGCCGGAACAGGAACACATTCAGTGCGCGGTGGCATCCTCGGACGCTGGGACGCCATGGGTGGCGTCTACCAGTATGGATATCCGCGGACCGAAGAAATCTGGGCACCCGGTGGCACCTACCAGCTCTTCGAGGCCGGCACCGTCGTGTGGAACGGTGCGGTGGGCAACTCGTTCGGTGTTGACGGTGGCATCGGCTCTGCATGGTGGAACAACGGCGGGCCTAACGGACGGTTGGGACTGCCTCGAACGGGCGAATATTATTCCGGATTCGGAGTCTGGGCCCAATCTTTTGACCATGGGACCGTTTATTGGTCCTCAACCCGAGGGACCTGGATCGGCTAGCGCAGCAGGCGGCCCCGGGCCAGAGCTCGCGCCAAACACGCTTCAGTGATGGGGAATTAACTGACAAGAGCCCCGATTCGCCGTGAATCGGGGCTCTTGTCATGTCGCCGTGAATCGCGGAACCACTTGGACGTCCTTCAATGATTGCATCTCGATAACAAACTTTACCGACGGGAAACTTTAGACCCAAACATCCGTTCCGGGCGCTAGGCTACTGCTCATGTGAGACGAGCCACAAGCCTGCTGAGGGGGTTGTGGCAGTCTGCCGGAGTCAACAGCGCCGGCTTTTTCCACTCAAAAAAATAGGAGGCGGAATGCGTTTCGGACGTACTTCCAAAGCAGTGGGAATTGCGGCAATCGCCGCGATCGCACTGAGCGCCTGTGCCGGCAATTCCGGTGGCAATACCCCGTCCACCGGAGCAGCCAAGACGGGTGGCACGGCCACTGTGGTCGAGGTCAACGCTTTCAACACGTTCAACCCCAACACAGCCGACGGCAACACTGACATTAACTCCAAGGTCAGCTACGCAACGCACTCGGGCTTCTACTACATCGACAACAAGCTGAACGTCGTTCACAACGACAAGTTCGGCAAGATGGAGAAGGTCTCGGACAACCCCCTGACCGTCAAGTACACCATCAACGATGGTGTGAAGTGGTCTGACGGCACCCCGGTCTCGGCAGCTGACCTCCTCCTGCAGTGGGCGGCCTTCTCCGGTTACTACGACGACGCCGACCCCAAGGCAAAGACGGGTACGTCCTATTTCTCCTACGCTGGTGATAACACGGGCCTCAGCCTGACGGACTTCCCGGAGATCAGCAACAACAACAAGACCCTCACGCTCAAGTACTCCAAGCCGTTCGCTGACTGGGAGATCGTGCTTGGTGGTCCCGGCATTGACGTTCCGGCCCACGTCCTCGCGCAGAAGGCCGGCCTGAAGGACACTCAGGCCTTGATTGACTTCTTCAAGAGCAAGCCGCGCGGCGACTCCAAGGCACCGCTTCCCGCCGACGCGAAGCTGAAGGCAATGTCGGACATGTGGAACACCGGCTTCGACACGAAGACGCTTCCCGCTGACCCGACCCTGTTCCTCTCAAACGGTCCTTACATCGTCAAGAGCATGAACCAGGACCAGTCCCTCACGATGGTCCGCAACAAGGACTACAACTGGGGACCGACTCCAAACCTTGACGAAATCACCGTCCGGTACATCGGTTCGGCACCGGCCCAGGTGCAGGCCCTCAAGAACGGCGAGGCGGACATCATTGCCCCGCAGGCTTCCGCGGACACTCTCGAACAGTTGAAGGCACTCTCCAGCCAGGGCGTCACTGTTGATCAGGGTAACCAGTTGGCCTTCGACCACTTGGACCTGAACTTCTCGGGTCCGCTGGCCGACCAGAACGTACGTACCGCCTTCATGAAGACTGTGCCCCGCAAGGACATTGTCAGCAAGATCATCGGCAAGCTTGATCCGAACGCAAAGCCGCTGGACTCGCAGATCTTCGTTCCCCAGCAGGCTGCGTACGCTGATTCCGCCAAGAACAATGGCTCCTCGGCCTTCCAGGACGTGGACATTGATGGCGCCAAGAAGCTCCTGAACGGCGCTACTCCGGAAATCCGCATCATGTACAACAAGGACAACCCCAACCGTGTTGACGCTTTCTCGCTGATCCGCGAATCCGCCACCAAGGCGGGCTTCAAGATCGTCGACGGCGGCCTGGGCAAGTCCGACTGGGGCAAGGCCTTGGGCAAGGGCGGCTACGATGCCACCATCTTCGGTTGGATCAACCCGGGCGTCGGTGTCTCCGGCGTTCCGCAGATCTTCAAGACCGCTGGTGGCAACAACTTCAACCAGTTCAGCAACACTGACGCTGACAAGTTGATGGAAGAGCTCGTGGTCACCACCGACCGCAGCAAGCAGGACGATCTGCAGAAGCAGATCGACAAGAAGATCTGGGACAGCTCTTACGGTGTGCCGCTCTTCCAGTCCGTGAACGTGGACGCCTACAGCGACCGCATCACCGGTGTGAAACTCATGCCGAACCAGACTGGCGTTTGGTGGAACTTCTGGGAGTGGGCTCAGAAGTAAGGCCCAACTAGCGCGCAATATCGCCAGCCGAGGCGCCGGGACCGACGTAACATGGTCCCGGCGCCTTCGGGTTGGCGAACCGGCACATTGTCTGCTTCCCCACCGACCTCAAGCAGGGAAGGGGCACGATTCTGCGATAGGCGCCGGAGACCCCGGGCCTGGATTTCGAGGTTCTTCACCATGGTGACCTATATCGTCCGGCGGCTCGTAACCGCCGCATTCATACTCCTTGGAGCATCCTTCCTGGTGTATCTCCTGACGGCGTTGTCCGGAGACCCCTTGGAAGAGCTCCGCACCAGCAGCGCGCCGAACCGGCAAGCACTGATGGATGCGCGAATCAATCTGCTAGATCTCGACACGCCGGCGCCGCTGCGCTATTTCAAGTGGTTGGGGGGCGCCGCCCAGTGTCTGGTTCCCTTCGGCAATGCGTGCAATCTCGGTAAGAACATCGCTGGGCAGCCAATCACGGAGGCGCTCGGCTTCGCGCTGGTCCAAACCCTGACGCTCGTTACCGGTGCGACAATTCTTGCGATCCTCATTGGCATTTCGCTCGGCATCGTGACGGCACTCCGCCAGTACAGCGCGTTGGACTACGGCGTAACCTTCATGGCGTTCCTGTTCTTCTCCTTGCCGATCTTCTGGGTAGCCGTTCTCCTGAAGGAATTCGGTGCCATCGGCTTTAATGACTTCCTGCGAAATCCGGAAATACCGCCGGTCGTGGCTCTTGGAATCGGGGCCGTCCTGGGCGTCATCGGGGCCGTCGTCGTCGGCGGTGCGGTGAAGCGTCGACTGATCGTCGGAGGCTCGGTCTTTGCGGCCGTTTCGCTTATTCTCTTCTACTTCTCGCTGACCCAATGGTTCCGCAATCCGGGCCTGGGGCCGGTCATCATCGCCATCATGGGTGTGGGAATCGCCTTCGGAATCACGATATTGGTTTCCGGACTCAAAAACCGCAAGGCCCTCCAATCGAGCCTGATCGTGGTGGGCATCGGCGTGGTTGCCTACTTCGCTGTGCAACCGCTGCTCAATGACGCGACCGGGCTCATGATCTTCCTCCTGGCAATCGCCACCATCTTGGTTGGCGTCGCGGTGGGGTACTTTATGGGCGGTTACGACCGCGGCCAGTCCATGCGCGCGGCAGGACTGACCGCCTTCCTGGTCGGGTTCCTGGTGGTCGTGGACAAATTCATGCAGGCTTGGCCGTCCTACTTCAACAACAGCCGGGTGCGCGGGCGTCCGATCGCCACAATCGGGGCCGGAACCCCGAACATCCAGGGCGATTTCTGGATCATGTCGACAGACACCTTGACCCACCTCATCTTGCCGACGATTGCCCTCATCCTTGTGTCGTTGGCCAGCTACACCCGGTTCACACGCTCGTCGATGCTCGAAATCATGAACATGGACTACATCCGGACTGCGCGGGCAAAGGGCCTGAGCGAACGTTCCGTGATCATGGGCCACGCCTTCCGGAACGCCTTGATCCCGATTGCAACGATCGTCGCCTTTGACATCGGCGCGTTGATCGGTGGTGCCGTGATCACGGAAACGGTCTTCTCCGTTCGGGGCATGGGATTCCTGTTCATCGACGGATTGCTGCACACTGACCCGAACCCGGTGATGGGCGTGTTCCTTTGTGTTGCAATCACCGCCATGGTCTTCAACCTGATAGCGGACCTCGCGTACTCCGCGCTCGACCCACGCGTAAGGATCAAAGCATGAGCCAGCCAACCCAAGAGGAAGAACTCCTCGCGCAACAGGCGCTTGCCGAAGCTGCAGCCACCCACGCAAGCAGCGAAGTTACCAGCGGCCTGAGCCAGGGCCAGATTGTCCGCAAGCGGTTTTTCGGCCACACCGGCGCCCTGATCGGGCTCGCGGTTTTTGCAGTGATCTTCCTGCTTGCTTTCACCTCGGTGGGCGCATTCGGGATTCCCGGATGGTGGAAGTACAACCATGTGGATGTTTCGCCTTTGGTCAATGACGGCGTCCCCACCTCCTCGTTTTGGCCACTCGCTTGGGGAGAACACCCCTTTGGCCAGGACCGAATTGGACGCGATCTGTTTGCCATGACCATGCGCGGTGCGCAACAGTCCATTACGGTCATGGTCCTGATCGGCGGCATCGCCGGCGCGGTCGGCGCAATCGTCGGGGGACTCGCCGGCTATTTCCGCGGCTGGGTCGAAGCCATCCTCATGCGTCTCACCGATGTCATCATCATCATTCCGTTGCTGCTCCTCGCGGCCGTTGTTGGCCAGATAGCCAACCGCAGGGATGAGGGAAGCTGGCTGACCGGATTTGCCGCCAACAACGGCGTCGTCGTCCTCGGCATCTTTCTCGGCTTTGTGAGCTGGGTGGGCCTCGCCCGCCTGGTCCGCGGTGAATTCCTGACCCTGCGCGAACGGGAGTTCGTAGACGCAGCCAGGATCTCCGGAGCGTCCAACGCAAGGATCATCTTCAAGCACATCCTCCCCAACGCCGTCGGTGTGCTGATCGTCAACGTGACGCTGACCATGTCCGCGGCGATCCTGCTCGAGACGGCCCTCAGTTACCTGGGCCTCGGCGTGAAGGCTCCCGACACCTCGCTCGGCCTGCTGGTTGCCCAGAACCAAGAAGCGTTTGCCACGAGGCCGTGGCTGTTCTGGTTCCCAGGCCTATTCATCATCCTCATCTGCTTGAGCATCAACTTCATCGGAGACGGCCTGCGGGACGCCTTCGATCCGCGGCAGAAGAAGTTCAAAGCCAAGACCGCCGTCGAAACCACGCGCCACTCGAGCACGACGGCGCCGCTTGCCGACGCCTCGAAAGGCAGCTGAGTGCTACCCGTCCAGGGAAACCTCCTAAAGGAAGACCGCCCAGTAACTGGCCGCGGCCAGGACTGCCGTGGCTGCTATCCGGAACCATCCGATGGCAACGGTCACCGAAGCGTCTTCAGCCCGGCCGGGTTCCACACGCCCGGCCTCTACGAGGTCCTGCCAACGGGTGCGCACGAGGATCGCCGCGGCGCCGGAATCGGTGTTCTTGAGATCTCCGGGGCGAACCGAGCTGTTGGGGCCGTAGGTGGTGCCCGGGAGTCCTTTGAGGTGCTCTGGGCGGGCATTGCGCCCACCCCAGATTCCCGGCGCGGGAGCAGCCCACGCCGGATACTTCTTGCGGGGTGTCACCAGCGTGAGGGCGTAGCGGGTATCAACCTGCACGAGGGCATCCCACGGAACATCGATGGTCCGGAAGGGATTCTCCAGCGCGACGCCGGAATCGCGGACCACCACAACCGGGCGCCAGAAGAGCAACCAGCCAAGAAACGCCACGAAGAGCAGGGGAGTGGCTCCGGGAAGGGCTCGCGGTCCGGCTGCCACGAGCGTAACGACCACTCCGAAAACGGCAACTGCCCAGCAGATCCAAGCGAATATCTTGCTGGTGCGGGCCTTGAAAATTTCGACATTTCCGGCATACGGCGCTCTGCTCATGCCCCTAATAATTCAGGATTCCGGGCCACTTCACTAATCACCCCTTGGAGGGTGGCCCGGTCGGAAGGGAAGACCCAACATGACTGACAACGCCAGCCCCGAACCGGAGGCCACCCACCTCGAGACCGAGTCGGATAAGAGCACGCGCGGGGCCATGGTCCTGGAAGTACGCGATCTCAGCGTCGACTTCGGTGTGGACAAGAAATGGGTCCCTGCCGCCATTGGACTGAACTACGAGGTCAGGGCCGGCGAGGTCCTCGCGATCGTCGGTGAGTCCGGTTCCGGCAAGAGCGCAAGCTCCATGGCACTGCTCGGCTTGCTGCCCAGCAACAGCCGTGTCCGGGGGAGCGTCAAGCTCTCGGGCAAGGAGCTGCTAGGTGAGAAGTCAGGCAACATCCGGGAAGTCCGGGGCAAGGATGTTGCGGTCATCTTCCAGGAGCCCATGACCGCGCTCAACCCCGTTTACACCGTGGGTACACAGATAGTGGAGACGATCAGGCTGCACAACTCGATCTCCCCCGATGAAGCGAGGCAGCGGGCCTTGCGCATGCTCGAGCTGGTGGAGCTGCCGGACCCGGAGAAGGCCTTCAAATCGTATCCGCACCAGCTCTCCGGCGGCCAGCGGCAGCGAGCCATGATCGCGCAGTCGTTGTCCTGCGATCCCAAACTACTAATCGCAGACGAACCCACCACTGCCTTGGATGTGACTGTCCAGGCTGAAATCCTGGATCTGATGCGGAACCTGCGCAACAAACTGGACAGCGCTATCGTCCTCATCACACACGACATGGGCGTTGTGGCCGACCTCGCCGATCGAATTGCCGTAATGCGCCAGGGCGTCATCGTGGAGAGCGGCACTGCCCAGCAGATCTTCAGTAACCCGCAGCACGAATACACGCAAGCTCTTCTCGCTGCTGTTCCCCACTTGGGACAGGGTGCTGACAGCGCCGACGTCGACGTCACCGCGGCATTGGCTGCCGCTACCCACGCTGAGCTGGAATCGGTCGACCACGATGAGCTGGTCCGCCGGGAACTCGAGAACCAGGCTGCTTTGAAGGCAGCGGCGGAAGAAGCAGCCAAGCCCAAGGGCGAGCCCGTGCTTGAACTGATCGACGTGGCCATCGAGTACCCCAAACAGGGCCGGGTTCCCGCGTTCCGAGCCGTCGAGGGGGCCAACCTCGTGATCTACCCCGGCCAGGTGGTAGGCCTTGTCGGCGAGTCCGGGTCGGGCAAAACGACCATTGGACGCGCCGCCGTCGGGCTCTTGCCTGTAGCCGCGGGCAGCATGCGTGTGGTGGGGCAGGACATTTCCGCCGCGAAGCGGAACGGAAAGCAACTGCACGAAGTGCGGCGGGACATCGGCATGGTGTTCCAGGATCCGTCGTCGTCGTTGAACCCGCGGCTGCCCATCGGCGAAAGCATCGGCGAACCGATGTATCTCGCCGGGGTCGCCAAGGGCGTCGATCTGCAGAAACGGATTGAGACTCTCCTGGACCAGGTGGAACTGCCGCGTGGCTACCGCAACCGATATCCGCATGAATTGTCAGGTGGCCAGAAGCAGCGCGTCGGCATTGCCCGGGCGCTGTCCCTTCAGCCCAAGCTCATGGTTGCGGATGAGCCGACGTCGGCGCTCGACGTTTCGGTGCAGGCAAAGGTCCTGGAACTTTTCCAGAACCTGCAGAGGGAGCTGGGATTCGCGTGCCTGTTCGTCACGCACGACCTTGCCGTGGTTGATGTGCTCGCAGACCGGATCTGCGTGATGCAGCGGGGCCGGATCGTGGAACAGGGCACCCGGGAGCAGATCCTTCGCAATCCGCAGGAGCCGTACACGCAGAGGCTGCTGGCAGCGGTGCCGCTTCCGGACCCTGAGAAGCAGCGTGAGCGTCGGGAACTGCGCGCCCAGCTCATGGCCGCCGGGATCGAGTAGCAACCCGGAGCAGTTCGCGGCTGCTGCCGCAACCGCAAAAGAGTCCCTGTGGCCATTGGCCGGCAGGGGCTCTTTTTCGTGGTTGTTTTCGTGGTTGTTTGAGGCGCCGGGTGTGTCTGTTGTACCTCTTTGGGTGCCAGAAATAGCCCTACATTCCGGGGAAAGATAAGGGACAGGCATGTCGAGTTTAGCAAGGGAACACCTATTGCGTGAAATGACTGCTTCATTTACTTGAAATGACTGCTTCATTACTGAAACTGTCAAGTGCACACTTCACTGTTCATGCCAATGGGATTCCATATTTCGGACAAGGTGTGGTTAGGATTACACATCCATGTAGGCCGCGTCACAGGATAATTCTGTGTCCGGCCCCGGGGGCAGCTATGAGTTGCCCCGACCCATCCCCCTGAATCCATAGGAGGCGGAATGCGTTTTTCGCGCACTTCCAAAGCTCTTGGCTTGCTGGCAGTCGCCGCACTTGCCCTCACCGGATGCGGCAGCTCTGGCTCCGGAAGCAGTGGCCCGACCGCTGCCGGCGATCCGAACAAAATCATCACCGCATACAGCAATGAACCCCAGCACCCCCTGATCCCTTCCAACACCAACGAGGTGTACGGTGGCCGCGTTGTCGACCTCCTGTTCGAAGGCCTGACCAGCTACGACGCCCATGGCAAGTCCGTGAACGCACTCGCGGAATCCATTGACACGAGCGACGGCCAGAACTACACCATCAAGGTCAAGAAGGGCGCCAAGTTCACCAACGGCGAGGCAGTCACCGCCAAGAGCTTCGTTGATGCTTGGAACTTCGCCGCACTGAGCACGAACGCCCAGTCCAGCAGCAGCTTCTTCGAATCCATCGAAGGCTACGACGCAGTCAGCGCCGTTACGAAGACCAAGGGCGCGGACGGAAAGTCAACGTCGACTCCCGCACCGACCGCCCAGACCATGTCCGGCCTGGTGCTGAAGGACGACTCGACCATCACGGTCAAGCTGGCCCAGCCGGAGGCCGACTGGCCGCAGCGCCTCGGCTACTCCGCCTTCATGCCGCTTCCGGCCGACGCCCTCAAGGACCCGAAGGCCTTCGGCGAAAACCCGATCGGCAACGGCCCGTACAAGATGGCCGCCAAGGGTGCCTGGCAGCACGACAGCCAGATCGCCCTCGTCAAGAACCCGGACTACCAGGGCACGCGTATGGCCAAGAACGGCGGCGTGACCTTCAAGTTCTACACCGACCCGGCTCCGGCTTACACGGACGTCCAGGCCAACAACCTTGACGTTACCGACGTCCTGCCGACGAACGCGCTGAAGACCTACACCACGGACTTCCCGGACCACAGCCTCAACAAGGCCTACGCCGGCAACGCAACCCTGAACATCCCGAACTACCTGCCTGAGTTCCAGGGACCCGCCGGCCAGCTGCGCCGCCAGGCCATCTCCATGGCGATCAACCGCGATGAGATCACCAAGGTTGTCTTCAACGGCACCCGCATTCCTGCGAAGGACTTCACGTCCCCGTCCATCGATGGCTACAACGCCAACGTGACCGGCTCCGACGTTCTGAAGTTCGACGCCGCGAAGGCCAAGGACCTCTGGACCAAGGCAAACGCCATGAGCCCGTGGCCCGCCGACAAGGTTCTTCAGCTCGCGTACAACACCGATGGTGGCAACAAGGAATGGATTGACGCCGTTGCCAACAACCTGAAGAACAACCTCGGCATCAAGGCCGAAGGCCAGCCGTTCGCCAAGTTCGCCGAGATCCTGAACCTCCGCACGGCCAAGACCCTTCCGGGCTTCACCCGCGCCGGTTGGCAGGCAGACTACCCGTCGCTGTTCAACTTCCTCGGCCCGCTGCTGAAGACCGGAGCCAGCGCCAACTACGAGGGTTACAGCAACCCTGAGTTCGACAAGCTGCTGACCGAGGGCCTGGCTTCCAAGTCCACGGACGACGCCAACAAGAAGTTCACCCAGGCGCAGGAAATCCTCTTCAAGGACCTTCCGAACCTGCCCCTGTGGTACCAGGCACGCCAGGCCGTATGGAGCCAGAACGTTAGCAACGTTGACTCCGGCTGGAACGGCGTCCTGCTGTACTACAACATCACTGCAAAGTAGTCCTACTGGACTTGTTCCAAGCTCGTTAGCGTATGGGGGTCCGGCCAAAAACCGGGCCCCCATGCCTTGATTCGGCACGAAAGCTGTCCCTAATGAATCCCCACATTTTCAAGAGCGCTAAGGAACCGTTGCTGTGACCCAGTACATCCTCCGGCGTCTGCTGCAGGTCATTCCCGTGTTCCTGGGAACCACCCTGCTCGTGTACTTCATGGTCTTTGCCCTCCCGGGCGACCCCATCCGCGCCCTGTTCGGCGACCGACCGCCGAGCGAGTCCGTCATTGCCGCGCTGCGCCAGCAATACAACCTCGACCAGCCGTTCTGGGTCCAGTACGGCCTGTTCCTCAAGAACCTCTTCACGTTCAACCTCGGGGTGGACTTCACCGGCCAGCCAATCGCCGCCACCCTTGGCCGCGTTTTCCCGGTCACAGCCATGCTCGCCGTCGAGGCCCTGGCCATCCAGGCTGTCTTCGGTGTGGCCTTCGGCCTGATTGCCGGCCTGCGCAAGGGGAAGATCTTCGACTCCACCGTGCTGGTCGCGTCCCTCGTGGTCATTGCCGTACCGACGTTCGTCCTAGGCTTCGTCCTTCAGCTCGTCGTTGGCGTACAGCTCGGCTGGGCGAAACCGACCGTTGGATCCAACGCGGATTGGGGCACCCTGATCCTTCCGGCCACGGTCCTGGGCCTCGTGTCCTTTGCCTACGTGCTGCGCCTGACCCGCGCCTCGGTCATTGAAAACATGAACGCCGACTACGTCCGGACCGCAACCGCAAAAGGCCTCTCGCGCCCCCGCGTGGTCCTGGCCCACATCCTGCGAAACTCCATGATTCCCGTGGTCACCTACCTGGGCGCGAACCTGGGTGGCTTGATGGGCGGCGCGATCGTCACCGAAGGCATTTTCAACGTGCCCGGCGTCGGCCAGAAGCTCTACCAAGCAGTGATCCGCAGCGAAGGCCCCACCGTCGTCGCCATTGTGAGCGTGCTGGTACTGGTCTTCGTTGCCGCCAACCTGTTGGTGGATCTCCTTTACGCCTGGCTTGACCCGAGGATCCGTTATGAAAAGTAACCGTCAGATCGAGCACTTTGTTGCCCCCATCGACGAGACACCGCTGCTGGCGACCGATACCCTCAAGGTCGACGCAGCACCCCTGAGCCTGTGGGCGGATGCTTGGCGGAAGCTCCGCCGTCGGCCGCTCTTCATCATCTCGGCGCTCATGATTCTGCTGCTCCTCGTGGTCGCGTTCTTCCCTGGCCTGTTCACGCAGACAGCACCGAACGACAACTGCCAGCTGGGCGACTCCCTCGCGGGTCCCTCTGCCGGCCACCCCTTGGGATTCACCTTCCAGGGCTGTGACATCTACTCGCGCGTCATCCACGGCACGCAGGCATCCTTGACTGTCGGCGTTGTCTCCGTCATCTTCGTCCTGATCATCGGGGTCACCCTCGGTGCGCTGGCAGGCTTCTTCGGCGGCTGGGTTGACACCATCATTGCCCGCATTGGCGACATCTTTTTCGCGTTGCCTTTGGTCCTCGGTGCGCTGGTTGTTACCCAGCTTCCCTTCTTCCGCGAGAACAAGAGCGTGTTCACGGTGGTCATGGTCATCGTGATGCTCGGCTGGCCGCAGATGGCCCGCATCACCCGCGGTGCCGTGATCGAGGTCCGCAACGCGGATTTCGTCACCGCCGCACGCTCGCTCGGCGTCTCCAAGATCGGCACGCTGGTCCGGCACGTGGTTCCGAACGCGCTTGCGCCGATCATCGTCCTGGCCACCATGGAGCTTGGCGTCTTCATCGTGACGGAAGCAACGCTGTCCTTCCTTGGCATCGGGCTGCCCGGCAGCATCATGTCCTGGGGTAACGACATTTCCGCAGCGAAAGACACGTTGCGCACCAACCCCGAGGTGCTGATGTTCCCCGCAACAGCACTGTCCATCACGGTCCTGAGCTTCATCATGCTTGGCGACGCGCTGCGTGACGCCCTTGATCCCAAGAGCCGCAAGCGATGAAGGAGGCAATCATGACAACGTCCAACATCACCATCGACGAAGCAGGATCCGAAGAGCGTCCGCTCCTGGAAATCCGCGACCTCGCCATCTCCTTCCAGACTGCGAGCGGCGAATTCCAGGCCGTCAAGAACGCGCACCTGACCATCATGCCCGGCGAGACTGTCGCCATTGTTGGTGAGTCCGGTTCGGGAAAGTCGACGACGGCGCTTGCCGCCATTGGTCTCCTCCCGGAGAACGGCAGGGTTTCCGGCGGCCAGATCCTGCTCGACGGCGAGGACATCTCGCATGCTCCGGAACGGCGCATGATCGAGCTCCGCGGCAACACGATCGGCATGGTTCCGCAGGATCCGATGTCCAACCTCAACCCGGTCTGGAAGATCGGCTACCAGGTCCGCGAGACACTGCGCGCCAACGGCAAGCCCAGCGGTCCTGCCGACGTCGCCCGCGTCCTCGGGGAAGCCGGCCTGCCGGACTCCGCACGCCGCGCCAAGCAGTACCCGCACGAATTCTCCGGCGGCATGCGCCAGCGGGCCCTGATCGCCATCGGCCTGTCTTGCCAGCCGCGGCTCTTGATCGCCGACGAGCCGACGTCGGCCCTGGACGTCACGGTGCAGCGGCAGATCCTGGACCACCTCGAAACCATGACGGCGGAGCTCGGCACGGCGGTCCTGCTCATCACCCACGATCTTGGCCTGGCTGCCGAGCGTGCGGACAAAGTGGTGGTCATGTACCGCGGCAACGTGGTGGAGGCCGGACCTTCGCTCGAATTGCTCCGTAACCCTCAGCACCCGTACACCCAGCGGTTGGTCGCCTCGGCGCCATCCCTCGCTTCCCGGAGGATCCAGGCCGCCAAGGCTGAAGGAATCCAGACGGAAGAACTCCTGGCGCCCACTGAAGCTGTCGTCGAAAAGGCATTGGCCGACGACGTTCTGAAGGTCGAGAGCCTCAGCAAGGTCTTCAAGCTGCGCTCTGGAATCGGCAAGGCAACGGACTTCAAAGCGGTGGACAACGTCTCGTTCAACGTCAAACGCGGGACGACGACGGCGATCGTGGGGGAGTCGGGTTCCGGCAAGTCCACAGTGGCCCAGATGGTCCTCAACCTGCTCGCGCCGACGTCGGGGCGGATCGTGTTCGACGGTGTCGACACCTCGACCCTGAACAGCCGGGAGATCTTCAAGTTCCGGCGCCGCGTCCAGCCGATCTTCCAGGACCCGTACGGTTCGCTTGACCCGATGTACAACATCTTCAGGACCATCGAGGAACCGCTCCGGACCCACAAGATCGGTGACAAGGCCAGCCGCGAGAAGAAGGTCCGGGAACTACTGGACCAGGTGGCGCTGCCGCAGTCCACCATGCAGCGGTACCCGAACGAGCTCTCCGGCGGGCAGAGGCAGCGCGTCGCGATCGCGCGGGCCCTGGCCCTCGACCCCGAAGTGATCATCTGCGACGAGGCGGTTTCCGCCCTGGACGTTTTGGTGCAGGCCCAGGTGCTGAACCTCCTGGCCGACCTCCAGTCCAATCTTGGACTGACGTACTTGTTCATCACGCACGACCTCGCCGTCGTGCGGCAGATCGCCGACCATGTCTGCGTGATGCAGAAGGGCAAGCTCGTGGAAACGGGCAGCACTGATGACGTGTTCGATTCGCCGCAGCAGGACTACACCGAGGCCCTGCTTCACGCGATCCCGGGTGCCAGCCTGATGCTGCCGCCTGTGGTGGCTTGACGGGCTTGACGCCCGTCCGCTGAGTGCCAGCTTGGCGCGCAGAAGAGCCGGTACCACTTCCGTGGGGGGAAGTGGTCCCGGCTCTTTTGCTGTTTCCGGCTCGTCCGGGAGTTCGCTGCCGATTGTGATGAAGGGCACAATTCGGCGGCTTAGAGGGTGATTTTTAGGCCAATAAATACCACAGCGCTTAGACTCTAGGAAGGTGCCCTGTGTCAAAGGGGCTAATCCGTCGTGCGTTCCGGTTGGAAATGTCGCGATACAACAGCTGACTTCACCACTGAATCGAGCCATTACGCATGTCTGAAACCACCACCAACACCGCCGCGGCCACTGCATCGCGCAGTGATCTGCGCAACGTCGCGATTGTGGCCCACGTTGACCACGGCAAGACCACCCTGGTCGACGCCATGCTCAAGCAGACCAACTCCTTCGCCGAGCACAACCACCTGGAAGACCGCGTCATGGACTCCGGTGACTTGGAGCGCGAAAAGGGCATCACCATCCTCGCCAAGAACACCACGGTTGCCTACAACGGCCCGTCGTCCAACGGCGAAACCATCACCATCAACGTGATCGACACCCCCGGCCACGCCGACTTCGGTGGCGAGGTGGAGCGAGGCCTGTCCATGGTTGACGGCGTGGTCCTCCTCGTCGACGCTTCCGAAGGTCCGCTGCCGCAGACCCGCTTCGTGCTCCGCAAGGCCCTTGCCGCACACCTGCCCGTCATCCTGCTGGTCAACAAGACCGACCGCCCTGACGCCCGCATCGAAGAAGTTGTCCACGAGTCCATGGACCTGCTCCTGGGCCTGGCCTCCGACCTCGCGGACGAAGTTCCGGACCTGGACCTGGACAAGATCCTGGAAGTTCCCGTGGTCTACGCCGCAGCCAAGGTAGGGCGTGCGTCCCTGGACCAGCCGGCTGATGGCTCGGCACCGGACAACGAAGATCTCGAACCTCTCTTCAAGACGATCATCGAGCACATCCCTGCGCCGACCTACAACCCGAACGGTGTCCTGCAGGCGCACGTCACCAACCTGGACGCTTCCCCGTTCCTCGGCCGCCTCGCCCTCCTGCGCATCTACAACGGCACCCTCCGCAAGGGCCAGACCGTCGCTTGGGCGCGCGCCAACGGCGAACTGAAGAACGTGAAGATCACCGAGCTCCTCGCCACCAAGGCCCTCGACCGAGTTCCGACCGACTCGGCCGGCCCGGGCGAGATCGTTGCTGTTGCCGGCATCGAGGAAATCACCATTGGTGAGACCCTGACCGACGCCGAGAACCCGCAGCCGCTGCCCCTCATCACGGTGGATGACCCCGCGATCTCCATGACCATCGGTATCAACACCTCGCCGCTGGCCGGCAAGGTCAAGGGCGCCAAGGTCACGGCCCGCCAGGTGAAGGACCGCCTGGACAAGGAACTGATCGGTAACGTCTCCATCAAGGTTCTGCCCACCGAGCGTCCGGATGCCTGGGAAGTCCAGGGCCGTGGCGAGCTCGCCCTGGCCATCCTCGTGGAGCAGATGCGACGCGAAGGCTTCGAACTGACGGTCGGCAAGCCGCAGGTTGTCACTCGGACCATCGACGGCAAGATCCACGAGCCGATGGAACACATGACCATCGACGTGCCCGAAGAATACCTCGGTGCGGTCACGCAGCTCATGGCCGCCCGCAAGGGCCGCATGACCAACATGGCCAACCACGGTACGGGCTGGTGCCGCATGGAATTCATCGTTCCGGCACGTGGCCTCATCGGCTTCCGCACCAAGTTCCTCACGGACACCCGTGGCGCCGGCATCGCTTCCTCGATCTCCGAAGGCTACGAGCCGTGGGCCGGCCCCATCGAATACCGCACCAACGGTTCGATGGTTGCCGACCGCGCCGGCGTCGTCACCCCCTTCGCCATGATCAACCTGCAGGAACGCGGCTCCTTCTTCGTGAAGCCCACGTCCGAGGTCTACGAAGGCATGATCGTCGGCGAGAACTCGCGCGCCGACGACATGGACGTCAACATCACGAAGGAAAAGAAGCTCACCAACATGCGTGCCGCTTCCTCCGACACCTTCGAGAACCTGACGCCGCCGCGCGACCTGACCCTCGAAGAGTCCCTCGAATTCGCTCGCGAAGACGAGTGCGTTGAGGTGACCCCGGAGTCCATCCGTATCCGCAAGCTGATCCTGGACGCCAACGAGCGCGCCAAGGCTACCCGCGCACGCGCCAAAGTCTGATCCTGCGCTGATCGCGTACTGACGCGCTGAACGGACAACGCATTGAATAAGGGAGCCACCGGAACAGCACGCGGCATTGCCGTGGCTGTTCCGGTGGCTCTTTTTGCTGCCCTTGCGGGCACCGCACTGCACCGGCAGGCGCTCCTCACTGCCGGCGTCGACGTCTATTGGGGCACCGCGGCGGCATTGCTCCTGCTCGCATCGCTCCAGCTCCTGCTGGGTGCGTGGTCGCGGTCTTTGATCCCGACGGCGGTACTGGGCATTGTTTGTTACGCCACCATAGGCCTGCTCTCGACGGGCGGAACGGGCAAGCAGCTGATCGTCGCGGATCTGGCCGGAAATGTCTGGATCTACGGGAGTGCGGGCATTACCTTCGTGATGCTCTTGTGGTGCCGGCGCTACGGGCGTCCACCGCGCGGCTAGCTAGTCTGCGCTCGGGTCCCGGTGGTGGGCGATCAAGAGCGAGGTGGCCTCGCCGTCGTCGTCTGCCGGAAGGCGCATATATTCTTCGACGACCGCCCGCAGCTTGCCCATCATTTCCTGCTGCCGTGCAGCATTGAACTTCACGCCAAGCCGCCAGACGTCGATGTCCTCGGGCGCGAGCCCGCGGGTTTCCTGGACGAATGTTTCGATCAGGACCGGGGAAATATCGTCGACGGGAGTGCTCCACGAGGTGCGGGTGGCGATGTATGGTACCTCCTTGGCGCCTCTCTTTCCCTTCCGGCCTTCCTGCGGCACGAGAAAACCGGTGCGCACCAGCGTCCTGACATGGTGCAGGCTCGACGCCGGGTTGATGCCCAACAGCCCGGCAATCTCTTTGTTGGTGCGCGCGTGGTGCAGGCAGAGCCGGAGAATCCTCAGGCGCAGGGGTGAGCTCAAGGCGCGGCCCTTGGCCACCAGGTCACTGTCCTCCCGCTCGTGTTCCGTCATGGTGGCCAGTGTAGCCATCCTTCAGTGATTGACATATACCAATCACTGAAGGGAAACTGGGCGGGTGAATGCCGGGACCACTGACAATGCTCAGCAGGTTGAGCCAACCCAGCAATCGGGCTCGCTGTGGCGGGACCGGAACTTCATCACCTTCTGGTCGGGCCAGGCCGTCAGCCAGCTCGGGGCGCAGCTGGGGCAATTGGCGTTTCCTGTCCTCGCGGTGACTTTGCTGGGCGCCAGCGAGTTCGAAGTCGGGGCACTCAATGCCGCAGGCCTTGCTGCCTTCCTGCTGATCGGTCTGCCGGCGGGAGCGTGGGTTGACCGCTGGCTCAAGCGCCGCACCATGATTGTGGCGGACCTGGTCCGGACCGCGGCGATGGCTACCGTGCCAATCCTCTGGTGGTCCGGCATCCTGCAGATCTGGCACCTTTACGCCGTGTCCGCCGTCGTCGGGGCCGCAACGGTCTTCTTCGACGTTTCCTATCAGAGCTACGTGCCTGTTCTCGTGGATGCGCCGAAAGTGCCGCAGGCCAACTCCAAGCTGGAAGCCACCTCCCAGATCGCTAGGATCGGGGGTCCTGCCGCGGGCGGTGGGTTGCTCACTGTTGTGTCGGCCCCGGTGCTTTTCGTCGGGGAAGCGATCGGGTACCTGCTGTCGGCCCTTTTCCTGCTCAGGACACGCGATGCGGAACGGCCCGTGCCGGTGAAGGATCGGCAGCCGCTGGCAAGCGAAATCAAGGAAGGCCTGGTCTTCGTGGTGAGGCATCCGTTGATCAGCAGGATTGTGGCGTGCACGGGCGGGGTCAACTTCTTCACCACGCTTGCCTTTACTCTGATGCCGGTGTTGGTGCTCCGTGAATTGCAACTCGGTCCAGAGGGCATGGGCCTCATCATGGCGGTCGGTGCGGTCGGCGGACTGATCGGAGCGATTGCCGCGCCCAGGTTCGCGGCCTGGATCGGCGAGGGGACTGTCATTCCCGTGGCGTCGATGATCAGCTCGCTTTTCCTCCTCCTGGTTCCGTTGTGCGTGCTCGCCCCGGAACGATGGATGTCCCTCGTGATGCTCATCGTCTCCGAGTTCGGGTTCGCTTTCGGAGTACTGGTGTACAACATCATGCAGTTGAGCATGAGGCAGCGCGTGTGTCCGCCCCGGCTCCTGGGGCGCATGAATGCGTCCATTCGCTTCGTGGTGTGGGGAGTCATGCCGATCGCAGCCCTTGCCTCGGGTCTCCTAGCCGAGAACTTTGGCCTCGTCCCGACACTCTGGATCGGCCTGGGCGGAAGCATTGTTTTTGTTGCGCCTGTGCTCTTCTCCCCGCTGTGGGGAATGCGCAGGCTACCGGACGGGTTGCACGGCGCCTGACCCTCCCTGGACATGAGGCGGCTACTCACCGGTTGCGCGCGCACCCCGGCGCGGCGGCGGAGGGGGGACCTCCTTTGCCGCCACTACAAGGGCCAGAGGGATCTCGACGTCGGACTGTCGGGTGCGGATGGTGCACGAACCGTCGCCGACGGAGAGCAGGTAGCCGAGGGCATCGGTGAAGCCGTCGTCCAAGCGGTATCGGACAACTACCCGTGTTCCGGATACGGTATTGAGCAGGAAATCCTGGGGTCGGGGCAGCTTCACCAGTTCATAGTAAGACGCCCGGCTAGGTTGCTGAGTTCCGGCTGGTGGATAATAGGCTCAGAATTCGATGTACCGGCCACAGGGCCGGTGGTAATACCCGGAAATTGTCCGGGACAACTGTGGAGAGGCAAGGGACGTGACCTACGTAATCGCGCAGCCGTGTGTGGACGTCAAGGACAAGGCATGTATTGAAGAATGCCCTGTTGACTGCATCTACGAAGGCGAACGTTCCCTTTATATCCACCCGGATGAGTGCGTGGACTGCGGAGCTTGCGAACCCGTGTGCCCGGTGGAAGCGATCTACTACGAGGACGACACCCCGGAGGAATGGGCCGACTACTACAAGGCCAACGTCGAGTTCTTCGATGACCTTGGTTCCCCGGGCGGAGCTGCCAAGATCGGCAACACCGGCAAGGACCACCCGTTCATCGCCGCGCTGCCTCCACAGAACCAAGACCACTAAGAACGGTTGCTTCCTTTGATTTCTGCGGCCCCCGCTTTCGGCCTCAACCTGCCCGACTACCCGTGGGAAGCTATGGCGCCGTACGTGGCCAAGGCTTCGGAACACCCGGGCGGGGCAGTCAACCTCTCCATCGGAACCCCTGTGGATCCTACGCCGCAGCTGATCCGTGAGGCGCTCGCCGGGGCAGCGGACGCCCACGGTTACCCAACGGTCCACGGCACGGAAGCTCTTCGCGAGGCCGTATCCAACTGGTTCGCCAGCCGCCGCGGGGTCCCGGGGATCGATCCAAGGGATGTCGTGCCGACGGTCGGCTCGAAGGAACTAGTGGCCTGGTTGCCGTTCCTGCTGGGACTGGGCACAGGGGACGTCGTGGTTCGCCCCACCGTGGCCTATCCGACCTACGACATCGGCGCCATGCTCGCCGGGGCAACTGCTATCGCCGCGGATAGCCTGGACGAACTGGATTCCGCAACCCGTTCCAGGGTCCGGCTCATCTGGATCAATTCGCCGGGCAACCCCACGGGAAGCGTCCGTGACGTCGAGTCCCTTAGGCAGATAGTGGCCCAGGCGCGCGAGATCGGCGCAGTCGTGGCGTCGGACGAATGCTACGCCGAACTCGGCTGGGGCGAATGGGATGCCCAGGGTGGCGGCGAGCCAGTGCCGAGCGTCCTTGACCCTCGTGTCACGGGAGGGTCCACGGATGGCTTGTTGTGCGTCTACTCCCTCAGCAAGCAGTCGAACCTCGCCGGCTACCGTGCTGCCTTCGTGGCGGGCGACTCGTCGATCGTTGCGAATCTGGTCAACAGCCGCAAGCACGCCGGCATGATCGTGCCCTACCCGGTCCAGGAGGCCATGCGGGTCGCGCTGGGCGATGCCGGCCATGTGCTCGCCCAGAAGGATCTCTACCGCGGCCGCCGTGAGCGCCTCCTGCCGGCACTGCAGAACTTCGGCCTGGAGATCCAGGAGTCCAAAGCAGGCCTGTACTTATGGTCTACCGCAGGGGAGGCGACGTGGGACACTGTCCAGCGTTTCGCTGACCTGGGGATCGTCGTCGGGCCCGGAGTGTTCTATGGAGACGCCGGCAATGGTTTCATCCGGGTGGCGCTTACGGGCACGGACGAACGCATCGATGCAGCCGTGGAACGCTTGAACACCGCTCGGTAACAATCCTGTGACTTGCCGCACAGGGTGCGTCATTCCGCCAGTAACCGTAGCTTGTGGATTAGTTTGTCCCGCTTACTGGCGGTAGCTTTTAACTGACTATCAATGGTGGCTTTCTCCACGAAGGCAGTTCGGCCGATGGTGTCTGCACCTGCAGACTCCTGGCTGGAGTCACCAGATGTTGGTTGGATCAAGCTTTCGACCGAGGCCAAGAGCCTCATGAAGGGGACTCCATGACTGAGACCACCAGTGCTACCCTGCGCCATGCCGGCGGAGAGCTCGAGCTCCCGCGGATAAAGGTTGTAGAAGGGAACGAAGGATACGACGTTTCCAAGCTGCTGAAGCAGACGGGCGCCGTCGCCTATGACCCCGGCTTCATGAACACCGCCGCCACCACATCGGCGATCACTTACATCGATGGCGACGCCGGTATCCTGCGGTACCGCGGCTACCCGATCGAGCAGCTTGCCCAGCACTCAAGCTTCCTGGAAGTTTCCTACCTGCTGATCTACGGCAACCTTCCCACGCCCACCGAGCTGGACGCGTTTGACCAGCGGATCCGCCACCACACGTTGCTCCACGAAGAGCTCAAGGGCTTCTTCGGCGGTTTCCCGCGCGACGCGCACCCGATGCCGGTGCTTTCCTCGGCTGTCTCCGCGCTGTCCACGTTCTACCAGGACTCCTTGGACCCCTTCAACCCGGAGCACGTGGAAGTTTCCACTATCCGCCTCATGGCGAAGCTCCCGGTCATCGCGGCCTACGCCCACAAGAAGTCCATCGGCCAGCCCATGCTGTACCCGGACAACTCCATGAACCTCGTGGAGAACTTCCTTCGCCTGAGCTTCGGCCTGCCGGCAGAGCAGTACGAGCTGGACCCTGTCGTCGTCAAGGCGTTGGACCTCCTGCTCATCCTGCACGCCGACCACGAGCAGAACTGCTCGACGTCGACCGTCCGCCTTGTGGGCTCCTCGAACGCGAACCTGTTCGCTTCCGTTTCCGCAGGCATCAACGCCCTCTTCGGTCCTGCCCACGGTGGCGCCAACGAAGCCGTGCTGAAGATGCTGCGCCAGATCCAGGCCGACGGCATCAAGCCCGAGGAATACATGGAGAAGGTCAAGAACAAGGAGGACGGCGTCCGCCTCATGGGCTTCGGGCACCGGGTCTACAAGAACTACGACCCCCGCGCGAAGATCATCAAGGCGACGGCACACGAGATCCTGGGCAAACTCGGCGGCAACGACGAGCTCCTGGACATCGCGATGCGCCTCGAAGAGAAGGCCCTGGCTGACGACTACTTCATCCAGCGCAAGCTCTACCCGAACGTCGACTTCTACACCGGTCTGATCTACAAGGCCATGGGTTTCCCCGAGAAGATGTTCACCGTGCTGTTTGCGATCGGCCGACTCCCCGGCTGGATCGCCCAGTGGCGCGAAATGATCAACGATCCCCAGACGAAGATCGGCCGCCCGCGGCAGCTCTACACAGGAGAGCCGGAGCGCGACTACCCGGCCGTCTAACCAACCAACGCGGGGTCACTTACGGTCCGTCCCAAGGGACATCATGGGCCGTAAGTGACCCCGCGTTGCTTTAAGAGCTGTAGCCGAGCGGGTTGTTTTTCTGCCAGCGCCAGTGGTCTTCACACATCTGGTCCACGGTCTTCGTGGTGGACCAGCTCAGGTCAGCCAGGGCGGAGGAGGCATCGGCCCAGAACGCGGGCAGGTCTCCGGCGCGGCGTCCCGTGATCTCGTATGGCAGCGGGTGGCCCACGGCTTGTTCGAAGGCGTGGAGCATCTCCAGCACGGACGTGCCCTTTCCGGAGCCAAGGTTCCAGCGGTGCACGCCGGGGCGCTCGGCAACGTAGTCCAGGGCGGCGACGTGGCCATCGGCGAGGTCGACGACGTGGATGTAGTCCCGCAGGCAGGTGCCGTCCGGGGTGTCGTAGTCTCCACCGAAGACCATGAGCTTTTCGCGGCGGCCGACGGCAACCTGGGCGATGTACGGAACCAGGTTGTTGGGGATGCCCTGTGGGTCCTCGCCGATCCTGCCGGAGGGGTGTGCGCCCACCGGGTTGAAGTAGCGCAACAAGGCGATGTGCCAGCGCTCGTCGGCGGCTCCCAGGTCCGTGAGGATGTCCTCGATCTGTTCCTTGGTGCGGCCGTAAGGGTTGTTCGCCCCGATCTCCATCTTCTCGATGTACGGGATGGGATTGTGCTCGCCGTATACCGTTGCGGAGGAACTGAAAACGATCGAGCGGACTCCGTGCTTGTCCATGGCCCGCAGCAGGTTCAACGTGCCCACGATGTTGTTGTAGTAGTAGTTCAAGGGTTCCTGGACGGATTCCCCAACCGCCTTGAGCCCGGCGAAATGGATGACTGCGTCGATGCTGTGCTGGTCGAACACGGCCTCGAGCGCGGCCTCGTCCACCAAGTCCACCTGATGGAACGCTGCGGTCTTTCCCGCCAATTCACCAACGCGGCGCAGGGATTCTTCGCTTGAATTCACGAGGTTGTCCACCACGACCACTTCGTGTCCGGTTTCCAACAGGGACAGGACGGTGTGCGATCCGATGTAGCCGGTGCCACCCGTGACAAGAATTCTCATGCAAGCAACGCTATCCGAACTTGGTCCCTGCCCGCTCAGTGTTGCGTACGCCACAGTCCCGTGGTTCCCGTGCGCCGGACGGAACGGTTCAAGCACGTTTGTGCTAAAAAGACATGTGCCCAAGATTGTTGATGCCGAAGCCCGGCGCCAGGAAGTGGTCGAAGCCGTCTTCAGGATCATCGCCTCGGATGGACTGGAACGCGCCTCCTTGCGGGAGGTGGCCGACGAAGCCGCTCTCGCCGTTGGCTCGGTCCGCCACTACTTTGCCAGTAGCGACGAACTGCTGGTCCATTCCTTTGCGGTGGTCATCGACAGGATCGCCGGGCGGCTTGAGGAAGCGTTCGCCACCGTCGAATCCTTGGATCCGGACTCTGCGGAACACCACGCAGCCGTGTTAACCCTGCTGGGCCAATTCCTGCCGCTCGACGAGGAACTGGCCGTTGACGCCTGCGTGTGGATGGCCTTCCGGCACGCGGCCCGGATCAGGCCCGTGCTCGAACAAGAAGCCGCACGCAGCCACCGGGCCGTGGCCGCCGTCGTCGGCCGCCTGGTGATGCGGCTGATGCCCGACGGCGGATCCGGCCAGGAGCGTCTGGTGACCGAAGCCGAGCGCCTCCTGGCGACCCTCGACGGGCTGTGCATGCATGCCCTCCTGCAGCCCGAGTGGATGACGGCCGAGGTCTGCCGCGACGTTCTGACCGCGCATCTGGATACTCTTGTTGCGCTCCCGTCCAGCCGTTAACGTCAAGGCTCATCGGGAATAGACTGGAACCCTGAGTGGGCACCTGCCAAGGGAGGCAATCGGATGCATGACACAGGCGGTCAGGGGTGGCGGATCACAATGGACACCTCCGGACCGATGCTCATTGCCTTGTATCTGAGAGACGTTGCTGGATTGGACGGAGCCGGTACGCCGACGTTGTCCCACGCCACACCCAAAGTCAGACAGGCGGACCACACGCACCTCACCGCCGAGGTAGGCGGGGTGCCGGCCCTCAAGACAGAGTGGGAGGCATGGTGGGAGCAGCTGTTGAGGGCATATCCGGATTCCGCTCCGGAGCTTTCACCCCCGGGATTCAATGCCTTCGGCAACTCGCCTGCCCTCCGGCGGGTACTCCAGGCCCACTTCGGGGCCGCCCTCACGTGGGCCCGTGAACGCCTCGAAGAGTACGAAAAACTGGAGGCTGAACGCGAAGCGAGCGGCGCCACGTTGCTTCTGGGGGACATGGTGGAGGACCGGCTATTGGAAGTCGGACGGAGCTCCCGGGACTTCCAGCTGAGCATCATCGAATTGCCCCTCAACGAGCCACGAGCCTGGTACCTCGAGCCGGACAAGATGATCATGAGCCACAGGCTCTTGTCCGAGCCGGAGATATTCCGCAGCTACGTCCAGCCGGTGGTTGAACTACTGGTCTGACGCACGCGGTATGCGGCCCGCAGGCTGACGCCGCAGGTCTGAACCCCAGCCAGGGACTACGTCTTCGGAGCCGAAACAGTAATGGTCACGGTTCCCGATGCCGCCGCTGAATCCTGCCAGCCCTTGTGGTCCTGCCGGTTCCAGGTGGCGCCGGCCACGTCGACCTGCGTCACGGAGAGGTCCTTGGCATTCGCCACGGCCCACTGGGCTACAGCCCACGCCTGCGCACCCGTCGTGTTCAACTGGACCGCGCGTCCCTGCGCCGCGGCCGGCAGGGACCCGAACGCCGTCGTCATGGCCGCTACAACGGCGTTCGGGTCACCGGCAGTGTCCGCGGCCCGGAGCGTGCACTCGAGTGCCCGTTCGGAATGTCCCGTCAGCGCCGAGGCATACGCCCGGCCCATGGGTTCCTGCTGCGCGTATGCCTGCGGGTATGCGGAATGCTGGACCGCTTGCGCCGCATCAGTGATCGCCATGGTTTCGTAGCCGGGTATTTTCACCAGGTGGTCATAGAAAGCGTTTGTCGCGTAGACGGGATCCATGACCTCGGCTTCGGTGCCCCAGCCCTGGGAGGGACGCTGCTGGAACAGTCCCCTCGAATCGGGGCCGACTTCGTCACCGTGGCCGATATTGCGAAGCTTGGATTCCTGCATGGCGGTGGCCACAGCGATCGTGGCCGCGCGCGGAGGCAGCCCCCGCTGTACCGCAATGGCGGTGATGAGGGCGGCGTTCGTGGCCTGGTCCGTCGCCAGCTCGTAGGAGTCGGAGCCGACGACGGCGACGCAGCGCTCCGTAACCAAGGTTTCGGAGCGCTGCAGTACAGTCACCACGGCGTAGATTGCGCCGCCCACCAAGGCAAGCGCCAGCAACAAGATGATGGTGCGTCGGAGACGGCGCATCCAGGTATCAGCTAGTTGGCGTGGAGGGCTTCGTTGAGTTCCACCGTCTGGCCCTTGCGGGGGAGGACCTCGACTTCACCAGTGGTGGAGTTGCGGCGGAACAGCAGGTTCGGCACGCCGGAGAGTTCAACAGCCTTGATGATGCTGCTGGTGTCCTCGCCGTTGTTGTCCTTCGGGCCCGGGATGCGCACGCGGGTTCCAGCCGTGACATAGAGACCTGCTTCAACCACGGAGTCGTCGCCGATGCTGATGCCCACGCCGGAGTTGGCGCCAAGGAGCACGCGCTCACCGAGGGCGATCTTTTCCTTGCCGCCACCGGAGAGGGTCCCCATGATGGAGGCGCCGCCACCGACGTCGGTGCCGTCACCGGCAACGACCCCGGCCGAGATGCGGCCTTCCACCATGGAGGTGCCGAGCGTGCCGGCGTTGAAGTTCACGAAGCCCTCGTGCATGACCGTGGTGCCTTCGGACAGGTAGGCGCCCAGGCGGACCCGGTCGGCGTCGGCGATCCTGACGCCGGTGGGGACGACGTAGTCCACCATGCGCGGGAACTTGTCCACTCCGTAGACCGTGACGGCGCCGCGCTTGCGCAGGCGGGCACGGGTCAATTCGAAGCCGTCCACTGCGGCGGGGCCGAAGTTCGTCCACACAACGTTGGGGAGCTTGCCGAAGATGCCGTCCAGGTTGATGCTGTTGGGCTTGACCAGCCGGTGCGAGAGCAAGTGCAGGCGCAGGTAGGCGTCCACGGTGTCCGCGGGGGCCTCGTCCAGGTTGATCTGGGCAAAGACCACCTTCTGCTCGGTCCGGCGGTCGGCGTCGTGGCTGTCTGCGGCGAGGGCGGTCAGCGACTCGTCGGCGTGCTCCACGGCCCGCAGGGATGCGGCCCTTTCGCCCAGCGCCGGCGCCGGAAACCATACGTCCAGCACTGTCGCTTCTCCGGCGTCGGAGGTGGCGATGGTGGCCAGGCCAAAGCCATAGGCGGAGCGATCGTTGTCAGAAGCGCTATCGAGAGCGGCAGAGGCAGCGGTTTCAGTCATGGCGCAAGTCTATCGAGAGCCACTGCTTCCCTTGAAACCGTGTGTGGACCGAGGGGTCGCAATTCGCTCGGGATACAGTGGAGAGGTGACCGTTGAAACTACTCCAATCCTTCTTGACATCAGGCAAGACGTTGCGCTGCTGACCGCCGCGCTGATGGACATCAACAGCGTGTCCGGCAACGAAGCCGCGCTTGCAGACGCCGTTGAATCCGCCCTTCGCACGATCCCGGGCCTGCACTTTGTGCGGGACGGGGACGCCATCATTGCCCGGACCGAGCTGGGACGCCCGGAGCGGGTGATCCTGGCCGGCCACCTCGACACCGTGCCGTTGCCCACTGGGGAAGGTTCACTCGGCACCGTGCCGTCCACATGGGAGTCCGGCGTCCCCGGGACGGGAAACCTCTTCGGACGCGGAGCCACGGACATGAAGGGTGGGGTCGCGGTTCAGCTTGCGCTCGCCGCGACAATGTTCGACGGCGGCGCCGAGCCGGGCAAAGACGTCACCTTCGTCTTCTACGACCACGAGGAAGTTGAAGCGGTCAAGAGCGGCCTCGGCCGATTGGTCCGGAACCATGGACATCTCCTGGAGGGGGACTTCGCGATCCTGCTCGAACCCACCGACGGTACGGTGGAAGGCGGGTGCAACGGCACGAGCCGCTTCGAGGCCACAACCACCGGTGAAGCGGCGCACTCCGCCCGGGCATGGATGGGCAGCAACGCCATTCACGCAGCCGCACCCATCCTGGGTCGCTTGGCAGCCTACGAACCGCGCACAGTCAACGTGGACGGGCTGGACTACAGGGAAAGCCTCAATGCCGTGAAGATCAACGGCGGCACCGCGGGCAACGTGATCCCGGACCGCTGCGTCGTGGAGATCAACTACCGCTTCGCGCCGGACAAGACCCCGGACCAGGCCGAAGCCCATGTCCGCGAACTGTTGGACGGCTTCGACGTCGTCCGCACCGATGCTGCCGCAGGAGCGCGGCCAGGCCTCAATCACCCGGCTGCGGCGTCCTTCGTTGCCGCCGTCGGTGCTGAGCCCAAACCCAAATACGGTTGGACCGACGTCGCGCGCTTCAGCGAGCTGGGTGTTCCCGCGGTCAACTTCGGGCCGGGCGATCCGCTTCTGGCGCACAAAGACAACGAACACGTCGACGCCGACGCCATCCGTGAGTGCCTCCGTGCGCTGCGGTCGTGGCTGGCTGACTAGGTGGAGTGACCTTATTTTTGCTTGAGAACATGGGTGTGGCCCGTGGGCTTGGTTCCAGAACCAAGCCCACGGGCCACACCCGCGTTTCCGGCGTTCTTGCGACTAGCCCTCGATTGCCACAATTTCCGACTTGACAACCTTTGCCACTTTGACGCTGCGGCGCATCCGGCTTTCAAGCCATTTGGCGATTCCAGCCAGAATCAGGCACATTCCGACGTACAGGACACCGGCGATGATCGCGGAAGGAATGATGGGCGAACCGTACTGGGCCTGGCTTCCGAAGTACTTCGCCTGGAAGAGGATCTCGTTGTAGGTCACGATGAAGCCCAACGCCGTGTCCTTGAGGATGACCACGAGCTGGGAAATGATCACCGGGAGCATCGAGCGGACCGCCTGCGGAAGCAGGATGTTCGTCATGACCGCACTCTTCGGCAAGCCGATCGCATAACCGGCCTCGCTCTGGCCACGGGGAAGCGATTCGATGCCGGCACGGAAGACTTCCGCGAGCACGGATCCGTTGTAGAGCACCAGGCCCGCAACGACTGCCGTGAAGGGCGTGATCCCCTGGACACCGAGCGGAGGAAGCCCGTAGTAGAAGATCATCATGAGGATCAGCAAAGGAATGGCACGGAAGAGTTCCGTGAATCCATAGCAGGGCAAGCTGATCCACTTACGGTCGGAGAGCCTGCCGAAGGCCAGGAAGACACCCAGCACCAGGCTGAACACGGCTGCCGTCGCAAAAGCTGAAAGCGTGGCACCCACCGATTGGACGATGGTCTGCTGGACCAGCGGGAACGTGAACAAGTGCCACTTCTTCTCATCGAACTGCCCGCTTTGGGCGAAGCGAAGGACGATGAATCCGACGATGGCGATAATGACCAGGGCAGTCACGACGCCGAGAATCCGGTAGCGCGCGCGGGCCTTCGGGCCCGCAGCGTCAAAAAGGACCGAGCTCATCGGGCCACCTTCCATTTCTTTTCAAGCTTCCGCTGGACAAAGGAAAGAATGAAAACGAGCAGAACGAAGATCAGTGCGATCCAGAGCAGCCCGGCCATGGCCGGCTCGCCGCGCTCGGAAAGATTCGATCTGATCGCTCCGGCTTCGGCGACCGAGAAGCCTGCAGCCACTGTGGTGTTCTTGAGCAATGCAATGAACACGCTGAACATGGGCGGGATGACAGCGCGGAATGCCTGGGGGAGGATCACCAGCGTCAGGGTTTGCGTGAACGGCAGCCCGATGGCCCGCGCGGCCTCGGCCTGACCGACAGGCACTGTGTTGATGCCGGAGCGCACGGCTTCCGCCACATAAGTAGCGGTGTACAGGCTGAGGCCGACGGTTGCGGCGGTCATGAAATCAATTTCCACGAGGCCGAGCTTCGGGTAGCCCAAAGCAAAAAAGAACAGGACCAACGTCAACGGGGTGTTGCGCACAACGTTGATATACAACGTCGCGGCGGCGCGCATCGCAGGGATCGGGGAGACACGGAGTGTCGCCACGATGGTGCCCAGGATCAGCGCAAAGATGCCGGCAACAACGAAAAGTATGAGGGTGTTCCGGAACCCTGTGATGAACAGGTCCGAATTATTCAGCAGCGTATTCACAGAATGGTCGCTTTCAGCCGATATCCGAGGGGGCGGCCAATGGCCGCCCCCTCAACATGGGTTTAGTAGTTGTCCACTGCGGGCTGGGTGACCTTGGTGCCGGACTGTCCCAGCGTGGAGTCGTAGATCTTCTGCCACACGGAGCCGCCGTCGGTGAACATCTTGTTCACGAACTTGCGGAAGGCGGTGTCGCCCTTCTTCAAGCCCACACCGTACTTCTCAGTGGTAAACGGCTGGCCGACCACCTTGAGGTTGTCGGTGTCCTGGGACGCGTAGCCGATCAGGATTGCCTGGTCGGTAGTCACTGCATCGACCTGGCCGCTCTTGAGGGCCTCGACACACTGTGAGTACGTGTCGAACTCAGTGGTCTTGGTGCCGGGGAAGTTTGCCTTGATGTTCTGGATGGGGGTTGAACCCGTGGCTGAACAGACGTTCTTCCCGCTCAGGTCCTTCTCGCTGTTGATGGTCTTGTTGTCCTTCTTGACCAGCAGGCCTTGACCCGTCACGAAGTAGGGGCCGGCGAAATCAATCAGCTGCTTGCGCTTGTCGGTAATGGAGTAGGTCCCGACGTAATAGTCGATGTCGCCATTGGTAATGGCAGACTCGCGGTTGGCCGAAGGAATGGGCTTGTACTCGATCTTGTCCTTGGAGTAACCGAGGGAAGCCGCAATCCATTGGGCAACCTGGATGTCGAAACCGCTGTACTCGCCGGTCGCGGCGTCCTTGAAGCCCAGGCCAGGCTGGTCCTGCTTGACGCCGATCCTGATCTTTCCATTCGATTTGATCGTGTCGAACGTGGGGCTGCCCGTAATGGACACGTTCTGGGCCACCGTGAACGGCGCCGACTCGGTGCTTGGCGCGGTTGTGGAACCCCCGCCGCCACCGCATGCGCTCAGCGAAAGGGCGAGCGCCGCGCTTGCAGCGACCAGGAGGGATTTCCTCCGGGTGATAAAAGTCTTCATAATATTCCTTTCATTGTGCGGCCACCCCCGCGGCCAGGGTGCGGTGAGTGTCAGTGAGTCAGGAGTTTAGAGAGGAAATCCTTGGCGCGGTTGCTCTTGGGGTTGGTGAAGAATTCCTCCGGCTTGGCGTCTTCCACGATCTGGCCGTCGGCCATGAAGACAACGCGGTCGGCAGCTTTGCGCGCAAAGCCCATCTCATGGGTGACCACGATCATGGTCATGCCTTCCTTGGCCAGCTGGACCATGACATCCAGGACCTCGTTGATCATTTCCGGATCGAGTGCCGAGGTCGGCTCATCGAACAGCATGACCTTCGGCTTCATCGCGAGCGCCCGGGCAATTGCCACACGCTGTTGTTGGCCACCGGACAGCTGTGCAGGCATCTTGGGTGCCTGTTGCCCGACGCCGACCCGCTCCAACAACGCCATGGCGTCCTTGTCCGCGGTTGCTTTGTCCTGCTTCTTCACCTTGATCGGTCCCAGCGTGACGTTTTCGAGGATCGTCTTGTGGGCGAACAAGTTGAAGGATTGGAAGACCATACCGACGTCGGCCCGGAGGAGTGCAAGTTCCTTGCCTTCCTCGGGCAGTTTCTTGCCATCGATCGAGATCTCGCCCGTATCGATGGTCTCCAAGCGGTTGATGGCGCGGCACAGCGTGGACTTGCCCGAGCCCGACGGCCCAATGACAACCACGACTTCACCCTTTTTCACTTGGAGGTTGATGTCCTTCAGGACATGCAGTTGACCAAAGTGCTTATTGACGCCATTCAGGGAGACGAGGGCATCGCTGGCGGCTTGAATAGTCATGAGACGAATCTATCGAACAAATGATTCAAGTTGAGCCAGGTCACAGTTACTTCCGTGGATCGTGATTCAACAGATACCTGCCTTGCAGCTATCTGACAGCAAATGGTGGGCGGGGAACCCAACACCGCAAACAACAGAGCCACGCTGGAACGGCTGCAGCCGCCATCCGCGCTAGCCTAGGTCAATGAGTACCAGCCAGCCCCAAGTTCCAAGTCCAGACGCCAATGGCAAGGCGATGAGCAACGGATCGGCAGCGTCAGCTCCGGCCGTAGCCGCGGAGCCGCCAGCCAAGCACAAAGGACCCTTGGAGCTTCGGCGCAAACAGGCCGCCATGCCGATGTCGGACCAGCGGCTCCTGGACACCAGGGGAGCCGACCACTTCATTCACACCGATCCTTGGCGGGTCCTGCGGATCCAGAGTGAATTCGTTGAAGGATTCGGTGCGCTTGCCGAGCTCGGCCCCGCCGTCAGTGTCTTTGGCTCCGCCCGCACCAAGCCGGGCACCGGCTACTACGATATGGGCGTGCAAGTCGGCCGACACCTCGCGGAAGCCGGCGTCGCCGTCATCACCGGCGGTGGGCCGGGATCCATGGAAGCCGCCAACCGGGGGGCCGTTGAAGGCAACGGCGTTTCCGTGGGACTGGGAATCGAGCTGCCCTTCGAACAAGGCCTCAACCGCTGGGTGGACCTTGGCATCAACTTCAGGTACTTCTTCGCCCGCAAGACCATGTTCGTCAAGTACGCGCAAGGGTTCATCGTCCTTCCGGGCGGCCTGGGAACCCTTGACGAACTGTTTGAAGCCATGGTCCTGGTGCAGACCCGCAAGGTGACATCGTTCCCCATCGTTCTTCTGGGGGTCGATTTCTGGAGCCCGATGATCGAATGGATCAAGGGGACCCTCGTGGCCGAAGGAATGGTCTCCGCCAAGGACCTGGACCTCATCCAGCTTGTGGACGATCCTGCGGACGCCGTTCACCGCGTCCTGCACGGAATCCCGCGGCCACCCTCGACCAACGGAGACCAGCGCCCGGAGTAGCCTTGCCGGAACTGAGCTCTCAGCTGAGTCTGGCACGATGGTTGTTGTGAGCTTTTTTCTGGTCTTTCTCGCCATTGTCATTATCGGTGCCGTGTTGTTCCTCGGCGCCGGAATGGCGAAATCCAGCCGCGACCCCGGCGCCGGGTTGGATGAACCCGTTCCGAACCTGCCGCCCGTTCTGTTACCGGCCGGAGCCAAGGCGTCCGACGTCGACCGCGTGCGCTTTGCCCTCGGGCTGCGGGGCTACCGGATGGACCAAGTGGATGAGGTCCTCGATGAGCTGAGGGACCAGCTCACCTGGCAGGAGAGGGAAATCGAACGGCTGAAACTGGCCCTTGAAGCAGCCGGGACCCAGGAAGCACCAAAAGAGTGACCCCGTCAGTCGAATCGCGGTCCTCGACAGGAATCCTGGCCCGAAGACTGAGCCGCGCCGGAGCCCACGCAGCGAGCTGGCCGTGGTGGATCCAGGTCGCCCTCATCTACATCGCCTCGAGGCTCGTCAGCGCTTGCATTTTCATGGCTGCCGCATTGCAGCAAGGTGTCAATCCGTGGTTTCCGCCAGCACCCGACTACTGGAACTTCATCACGATCTGGGATGGGCGCTGGTACTCCGAAGCCGCAAACAACGGTTACCCGTCTGTTTTGCCGGTCAATGCGGACGGCGGCGTCGCGGAAAATTCCTGGGCGTTCTATCCACTGTTTCCGTACCTTTCCCGCGCCCTCGGTGCACTCACCGGATTGGCGACGCTGCCGGCCCTGACGGTCGTCGCCATGGCTGCCGGGCTTGGGGCGGCCCTGGTGGTCTACAAACTGTTCCGGGAATTCGCCGGGCGAACAACAGCGCTGTGGGCGCTGACCTTCTTTTCGATGTTCCCCGTCTCGGCCATCCTGCAGGTCCCCTATGCGGAATCCCTCAATACCCTTCTCTTGGCGGGTTCGCTCCTGCTTGTGGTGCGACGCAAGTATCTTGGCGCGATGCCCGTGGTCTTGCTCATGTGCCTATCACGGCCCACCGGAGTGCCCTTCGCGGCCATGGCGGGCCTGTTGCTGCTCCACCACCTGTGGAAGAGGTTCGGACGCCGCTCGGGCGCCGGGTCCATTCCGGTTTCCGTGCCAACAGCCGCCGTGCCAACAGCCGCCGTACTGACGCTCCGGGAACTCATATCGCTGGCCGCGCTCGTGGTCGTCAGCGTGGCAGGGGCTTTCGCGTGGCCGGCCATTGCCTGGGCGGTCACGGGGGATCCGCTGGCCTACACCAAGACCGAAACTGTTTGGCGCGGCGCTGACCTCGTTCCGTTCAAGCCGTGGTTCGAGACCGGTCAAATGCTCTTCGGACCGGTACTCGGTATTCTGGCGCCGTTTGTCTTCGTGGCGCTCTTTGCCCTGCTGATGTTGAGCAAACCGGTCCGGGCACTGGGCACCGAACTGAGGCTGTGGTGCGCCTGCTACGTGGGCTACCTCCTGGTCTTCCTGCACCCCCAGACGAGCACGTTCCGGATGCTCTTGCCCTTGTTCCCCTTGGCGCTCAGTGCAGCCTGGTTGTCCCGCTCGAAGGCCTACCGCGGCACCGTGGTGGTCATGTTCTTCCTCCTCCAGATCGTATGGATCGTCTGGCTGTGGGCGTGGGCGCAGTTGCCGGGCGGCGGCGACTACCCTCCGTGACGCTACGCGTCGTTTCGCCTGTTCAAGCGCGATCACGGCCGGCCGGGAAAAGTCCATCAATTAGCTACGGGCGGGTAATTACGAGATAATGGACACAAGCAAGGACAAAGGCACTCTCGGGTGCCCGGCGACGACGACTGAACTGCCATGACTGTCGACGCCGTATATTCCACGCGGAGCCAACCCGGCCGGGTTGGCGGGATTTGGGACAACTGGAGGGGATTTTCCTAATGGCGGCTATGAAACCACGTACTGGCGACGGCCCTATGGAAGTAACCAAAGAGGGCCGCAGCCTGATCATGCGTGTGCCGCTCGAAGGCGGAGGACGGCTGGTGGTCGAGCTCAACGCAGCAGAGGCGGCGAACCTCAAGGAATGCCTCGTAGGCGTTACCGAATAGATTCACTGGGCAGGGCCCGGCAGAAGAGCCGGCGCCCTGCTTTCATGTTTAAGGCTGAAAGCGAAGGCTGGCCGGTTACTTCTTGACCGCTACGAGCAAGCCGTCGCCGGTGGGAAGCATCGCCGAAGAGAGTCGCTCGTCGTCGCGGATGGCTTTGCCGATCTGGCGCAACACCACGGTGGTGCTGTCCCTGGCAGCCGGGTTGGAAACCTTGTCCTTGTCCAGGGCGTCATTGATGACCAGTGTTCCGCCCGACTTGAGCAGCCTGATGGCCTGCTCGACGTAACGGGGGAAGTTGGGCTTGTCTGCGTCGATGAACACGAGGTCGTAAGCGGAGTCGGTGAGCCGCGGCAAGACGTCGGCTGCACGGCCGGAGATGGTCCGGGTCCGGTTCGCGGGGCTGCCGGATTCCAGGAAGGCCTCACGGGCGGCCTTGAGGTGCTCGACGTCGACGTCGATAGTGGTCAGCACAGCCTGCGGGCTGAGGCCGCGCAGCAGGCAAACGCCGGAGACGCCAGCTCCGGATCCGACCTCTACAACCGTCTGGGCCTTCGATGCCGCGGCGAGGACTGTCAGGACAGCTCCAACGCCTGGGCTCACGGGAGTAACGCCCAGCTCGAACGAGCGTTCACGGGCGCGAAGCAACACGTCGTCCTCGGCAGGCAGATCTTCTGCGTAGGACCAGCTGGTTGACTTGTCGGCACTCATGGGGGTTCGCTTTCCAGGCAGAGGGGTATTGCTTCCAGACTACTGGCTACGGGGCGTCCGGCCCGGACGCCCGCGGCCCGCAATTCTGTGTCTTTCCGGGTGTCCTCCCGCGTGTCCTCCGGACAATGTTCGCTCTGCGGGAAAAGCCTGCCTGTGATCAGCAAAATCTCAGGCAAGACTGGGATGATGTATATCCAGCCATCCAAGCGAGGGCCGGCAACGAACTCCTGAGTGACCGGCAGGATGACAAACAGTTTGAGGGGAGCGGACGATGCGGGCATCAAGTGCTGCGCCAGTCCAGACAACGGCAGCAGTCCTGGGTTCCACCGACACGGCCCCTCCGGCCGAAGAGTGGGTCAGGCCAAGTTGGGAAGAAGTGGTGGAGAACCACTCCGCCAAGGTCTTCCGCCTTGCCTACCGGCTCACTGGAAACAAGTTCGACGCCGAAGACCTCACCCAGGAAGTCTTCGTCAGGGTCTTCCGTTCGCTCGAAAACTTCAAGCCAGGCACACTCGACGGCTGGCTGCACCGCATCACCACCAACCTCTTCCTTGATACGGCGCGTCGGAAGAGCCGCATACGCTTCGATGCCTTGGCCGAAGACGCCGAATCCCGGTTGCCGGGGCATGAACCCGGGCCCGAGCAGAGCTTCGAGCTGAACAACCTCGATCTCGACGTCCAGCGCGCCCTGGAAGAACTCCCCCCGGACTTCCGCGCCGCCGTCGTGCTTTGCGATCTGGAAGGCCTTTCGTACGACGAAGTTGCCGAAGCACTTGACGTGAAGCTCGGAACCGTCAGGTCCCGCATCCACCGCGGACGGACAATGCTTCGTGAAAAGCTGGCGCATAGGGATCCGCGGCCCGTCCAAGCCCGCAAGCCGCGGCTCAAGATGCCGCGCATCGCCGGTCTCCTTTAGTCGCCGATGGGTCTGCTGAAAGGACGACGCGGTGGTTTGCCCCGGGGAAGTATCCGGCACAGCCGCGCCCCGGGGCACCTGCAGGAATGCTCTGAATGCCACGCCGCGGTCCTGCGGGAGCGCCAGTACCTGGAACGGCTTCGCCGTGCCGCGGTTCCGGAGGCGAGCCAGGATTTCACCAACAGGCTGATCGAACACACCCAGCGGTTGGCGCAATCCGATTTTCCTGCGCGCCCTGTGCCCCAGCGAAGCGTGTGGCACGGTATCCGGCTTGCCAGCGCCGCGGCCGGCGGACTCGCCGTGAGCGCCGGAATCCTGGCGGTTGCAGCCTACGCGGTCGGCGGTGAAGTTACGCCGCAGGCCTCCAACCGCGGAGAGCAGGAAGTCCGGACGCTGGTCAGTTCAACCGTGCCCGCAAACGTCGGAGAGCAGCTTCCCGTGACTGGTGCGCAGTTGAGTCTGCCCGCGAGCGTGGCCGGGACGGTGAGCCTGAGCGAGCAGCAGTTGTCCGAACTGCGGCGAGACGGCTGGGCATGTCCCGAAATGGCGAGCATGGGATACCACGTGGTTTCCGCCCGGGCCTTGATGCAGGACGGGCATCCCGCCGTCGAGCTGCACCTCAGCGACGGTGACCACCAGGCCACCCTCGTGGAGCAGCACTTGGAGGGCACCGGCACTTCAGGAACCCAACTGTCCATCACCCAAGGGGCCCCGTGGCAGGCCGTCTATTCCTCGCCGGTGGCCGTGCTGCGATATTCCTCCGACATGCCTGCCAATCAGGCTGCGGGAGCCGTTCCTGAGCTCGTGAAGGCGGGCGATTCGCTGGTGGTGGCCCGGCCCGCCGAGAACAGCGCCGAGACCTGGAACGAACGGCTGCAACGGGGACTCCATGCCCTGGCGGGCCTCGCAGGTTTCTGAGCGGACCAACGGACAAGGTAATCTTCGATACGTGTTTGGAATCAATGGCTCGGAGTTTCTCATCCTGCTGATCATCGGCGTCATCGTGATCGGCCCCAGCCGTTTGCCTGAATACACGCGGAAGCTGACGAACCTGGTCAAGGAGCTGCGGCGCATGGCGTCCGGTGCCCGCGAGCAGATCAAGGAAGAAGTCGGCATCGACATCGATGAAGTCGACTGGAAGAAGTATGACCCGCGCCAGTACGATCCGCGCCGGATCATCAAGGAAGCACTGCTCGACGACGACACGAAGCCTGTCAGCGACGGTGCGCCTGTCGCCGTGGCCGCCGTGGACACCCCCACGAAGGTTCCCGAGCGCGTTGTTGAACGGCTTTCCATTGGTGAAAAGGCGCCCTTCGACGCCGAGGCCACCTAAAAAGCTATTTCGGCTGGATCCCGAGGGACATTCCGGCGAGGCCGCGCGGCTTGGCGTTGAGCTTTCCGGCGATGCCCTGAAGTGCCTGTGCGGCGGCCGTCTCCGGAGCCGTCAACACCAAGGGACGGCCCGCGTCTCCGCCTTCGCGCAGACGGATGTCCAAGGGGATCTGTCCCAACAGCGGAACGTCGGTCCCGACGGCGGCGCTCAACCGCTCAGCCAGCACCCGCCCGCCGCCGCTTCCGAACAATTCCATCCTGCCGCCGTCGGGCATTTCGAGGAAGGACATGTTCTCGACGACTCCGGCAAGCTTCTGGCCGGTCTGCGTTGCGATGGTTCCGGCTCTCTCGGCAACATCCGCCGCTGCGGCCTGCGGGGTGGTCACCACGAGGATTTCCGCGTTGGGAAGCAACTGTGCCACCGAGATGGCGATATCGCCCGTGCCTGGCGGAAGATCCAGGAACAGGGCATCCAGATCGCCGAAATAGACATCCGTGAGGAATTGCTCCAGGGCACGGTGCAGCATGGGTCCCCGCCAGGCCACCGCCTTGTTCCCGGAAACAAACATGCCAATGGAGATCACTTTAACGCCGAAGGCCACGGGCGGGAGGATCATGTCGTCCACCCGTGTGGGCTGCTGCGTGATTCCCATGAGCGCCGGGACGGAGAAGCCGTGGACGTCGGCGTCGACGATTCCCACGCGCAGCCCCTGTGCCGCAAGGGCGCACGCAAGGTTGACCGTCACCGAGGACTTTCCCACACCGCCCTTGCCGCTGGCCACGGCAAAGACTTTCGTCAGGGAGCCCGGTTCGTTGAAGGGGATTCCGCGTTGCCCCCCTGCGCCTCTCAACTGTTCCTTGAGTGCGTCGCGCTGCGCTTGTGTCATGACCTTGAGCTCGACTTCGACGCCCGTCACGCCCGGAACCCTCTTAAGGGCAGCCGTGGCGTCCGCCGTGATCGTCTCACGCAGGGGGCAGCCGGCGATGGTCAGCAGCACCACAACCCGGACGGTTCCGTCCGGACTGGCCTCTACCGAATCCAGCATCCCCAACTCAGTGATGGGCCGGCGGAGTTCGGGATCGATGACGGTTGCCAAGGCAGCGTTGAGAGCCTCGACGGATGGTGTGCTCATGGGGTGGATGTTCAGCTTTCGGGCTGGGCGGGAGGACCTGAGTGTGGCGCCGGCGAGCCGACGGCCGAGAGGTCGGGGGCAGGTTGGTCAGCGCTGGAATGCGCCGGATGGACCTTGGGGATTTGTTGCGTGGGGGGATTGCGCTGTTTATTGCGCTTGTCCTTGATCTTGTCTTTGGCTTTCTCGCCGTTGCTGGAGCCGCCGGAATTGTTCGGACCCAATTCCTCCTGCGCTTCGAGAAGATCCGACAGCAGCGAGCGGAGTTCTGCACGCACGTAGTCCCTGGTAGCGACCTCGCGCAAGGCGATGCGAAGAGCCGCGACCTCGCGGGTCAGGTATTCGGTGTCGGCCAGATTGCGCTCGTCTCGGGCGCGGTCCTGCTCGATTGTCACGCGGTCCCTGTCGTCCTGGCGGTTCTGGGCCAACAGGATCAGGGGTGCGGCGTAGGAGGCCTGCGTGGAGAAGAAAAGATTCAGGAGGATGAACGGGTACGGATCCCACTGGAAGCCGAACAAGCCAATAACGTTGAACGCAATCCAGACGATCACGAAGATCGTCATATAAAACAGGAAATTCGCCGTACCCATGTAGCGGGCGAAGCGCTCGGCAAATCGGCCGAAGGCATCGGGATCGCTGCCGAAGTTCGGCAGCATGCGGGAACGTAGCTCGAGCGGGGTGTCAAGTCCTCCGCTGGTGGGCTTCTCAGCCAATTCGGCCTCCTAGTTTCCTGATCGGGGCTCCGTCTTCGTGGGTTCGCCAGTCGTCCGGGAGCAAATGGTCCAAGAGGTCGTCAACAGTCACCGCCCCTACGAGGCGACCGGCGCTATTCACGACCGGGAGGGAGTTTAGGTTGTAGGAGGCCATGGTGTGGCTGACCTCGCTGACGCTGGCGTGATCGGAAACCGGCTCCAGGTTCTTGTCCACGATGCTGCCCAGTTGTTCAGGCGGGGCGCTGCGGAGCAATTGCTGGATATGCACGACGCCGAGGAAGCGTCCCGTGGGGGTCTCCAGCGGCGGGCGGCAGATAAAGATGGCAGAGGCCAGGGCGGGGGAGAGTTCCTCGCTGCGCACGTGGGCCAGAGCCTCAGCGACGGTGGCTTCGGGGGGAAGGATGACGGGAACCGGGGTCATGAGGCCGCCGGCAGTGTCTTCGTCATACTGCAGGAGCCGGCGCACGTCGTCGGCCTCGTCGGGCTCCATCAGGAGCAGCAGTTCCTCGGCCTTCGCGGAAGGAAGGTCTGCCAACAGGTCTGCCGCGTCGTCCGGGTCCATCTCTTCCAGTACGTCGGCTGCGCGTTCGTTGTCCAGGGCGGACAGGAGCGTCACTTGGTCCTCTTCCGGCAATTCCTGGAGCACGTCGGCGAGGCGTTCGTCCTGGAGCTCGCTGGCCACTTCGATCCGTCGCTTGTCCGACATCTCCTGGAGTGCGTCGGCAAAATCGGCCGGTTTGAGGTCCTCGTGGGTGGCAACGAAATGGCTGGCACCCTGGGGATCGTTCTCGGAACCCTGCAGCGTGTCCGCCCAGTCCACCAGGAGGGTGTGACCGCGGCGCAGCCCCCGGAGCCTGGAGGTAGACGTGCCGCGTCGAATGAAAAGCTTGGATACCAGCCAGTCACCGTTGCGCTGCTGGTCCATAGCGATGTCTTCGATAATGGCGTCGCCGCTGCCGTCCTTGAGGGTCACCTTGCGGTCAAACAGCTCGCCGACCACCAGCTGCTCGGCACCGCGTTGCTGGAATCGGCGCAGATTTACCAGTCCGGTGCAGATGATCTGGCTCTGGTCCATGGACGTCAGCCTGGTCATGGGAACGAAGACGCGCTTCTTGCCGGGGACTTCGACGACGATACCCACTGCATGCGGGGCCCCGCGCAGGCCGCGCGAGAGCACCACGACGTCACGCAGCCGGCCCAGGCGATCGCCGAGGGGGTCGAAAACGTCGAGGCCGAGCAAGCGCGCAACAAAGATGCGTGAAGGATTTGTGCTCACCCTTACAGGCTACCGAGTCTGCTCTCTTTTAGCTGAATTTCAGCCGGTTCACATGTGTATGGGACAGAATGGGGGTATGGCGAACATTTTCGGTGCCCCTAAGGCCACGGAGGAATCCCGCAGCGTCCCCAAGGGCGACACCGTGGGCTCTTACACTTCCTATCTCGATGCCCAGAAGGCGGTGGATTATCTTGCCGACCAGCAGTTCCCCGTCCAGCATGTCTCCATTGTCGGAAACGACCTCAAAATGGTGGAGCGGGTAACGGGACGGCTCAGCTACCCGCGGGTCGCTTTGTCCGGGGCCCTGAGCGGTATGTGGTTCGGCCTGTTCGTGGGCGTCATGCTTTCGTTCTTTACCCCTGCCGGGGGACCCTTCTCGATTGTGACCTCGGTCCTCATGGGTGCGGCATTCTTCATGCTCTTCGGGATCGTCACCTACGCTGCTCAGCGCGGGAAGCGGGACTTCACCTCCACCAGCCAGGTAGTGGCGACCAACTATGACGTGATTGTCGCGCTTGAGGCAGCCAACGAAGCCCGCCGTCTCCTCCACCAGTTGCCGATGAACCCTTCAGAGGCAGCCTTCGGCCGGCCGCCGCAGGCATACACGCCGCAGGACTACCGGAACCCGCCGGTCCATCCAGGTGCACCCCAAGGCCCGGGCCCGGAACGTCCGGCGTCGTGGCAGGACCCCTATGGCCAGCGCGGACCCGAAGGCGGACAGGGCACGGCCGGCGAGCCCGCCCAACCTGTTGCGGATGCCCCGGCCCCAGCCGCGGCCGCGCGCCCGACCGCCGGCGTCCGCTACCCGGATCTTCCCGACGGCCGTCCGCAGTACGGTGTGCGGGTGAATGAACCCGGAACCGGCGAGCAAGCCGCCAACGGTGAGGATCCGGCCAAGCAGTAGCTATTGTTGGGCCGCACACCTGCAATCTGGAAGGCCTGCGAGCTTTCGGACGCGCCAGTCCAAGGTGAATAGGTCGAGTTCCCGCACCTGCCCGGACAGCGCAAGCGGCAACCCGAGCAGGATCCGCGTGGCCTCCCACGCCGTCAGATTCGCCACCAATCCCGAAATCGCCGCGATGCTTCCCCCGCTCCTCGTTCTACCCTTGAGCGGAAGGAAGTCGGAGCGTTTGTGATCGTTCATGGTCTGTGAACGGATGCATTGCCAGCACACTGTCTGTCCAGGGATGATGCTGGTGCCTGGCACGCCTAGGTTTCCGCCGTACGCGCCACCAATGATGTGGGGAACGCACGCTTCCGTCGCGGCTTCAGCGATGAAATCCGAGATGACGACGACGTCCGGCTCATCCGCGCATCCGATCACGAGGCTCGCGTCTTTCAACGCCGATTTGAGGTCAGCCGCGGCAACTACTCGAAAACGGTTCGTGATGACTTGAATGTTCTCGTTGATCGACTTGAACCGTAGGGCCGCGGCATCCACCTTAGCCAGGCCTAGATCGCCGGGCTGGTATAGGACCTGTCGATTCAGGTTTGTGAGTTCTACAATGTCCGGATCGAAAATCTCAATTCTGCCGATACCTGCCGCGACGAGGGATTGCAAAAGCACTGTCCCGGTCCCGCCGACTCCCACGACCACCACTTTTGAAGTATTGAGTTTCTCCTGCAACTCAAATGGCGAGTCGGCAAGCCCAAACGTAGATGCGAACTCCTGAAACAGCCTCTCTTGACGTTCGAACCTGTTTGCGCTCGAATGCTCCGGCTGCGGGTATGCATCAAAAAGGCGCTCGGTGTCCATGATGGCCAGGACGTTCTCAAGCGATTTCCGACTGAACCCGGCACTTCCTTCGAGGACCGATTCGATCCTTTCGACGGAATTCGACCCGTCAAGCAAGGGGATCAAGTCGATCACAAACGGGGATACGTCGAATTCAAGGACCCTGAGTTCCATGGTGCAAATGAACTGCATTCGACAATCGCGGTTGAATATCAGCACGCTGTCCCGCAATCTCAAGGGACGAAAACCCATCTTCGCTCCTGTTCCATCGGCCATTACTCAGCCCTCAGGGCAGCCAACGGCTCTATTCGATCCGCCCTGCGGCTTGGTCCTATCGCCGCAAGGCATAACGCCGTCAAGGTGACAATTGCGATTCCACTGAATGCCAGGACGGTAAAAGTAGGGCTCAGCGTTACGCCGAGTGCTCCGGCGACAAGCTGGGTCAGGACCCACCCAGCCAACTGGCCAACGAGAAGACCGCCTGCAAGGGCTGCAATTCCGAGCAAAATCGCGTCAGCAGCGACTAGCCTCGTTATGTCGCCGCGGGTGGCACCAATCGCGCGCAGCATCCCGAACTCTTTCTCGCGACGAGCGACGCAGACTGAGAACAGGCCGGCGGCGCCGACCGCACCGAGGCTGAGTGCAAGCACCACGATGCCGAAGGCAGCTCCGGCGTATGAGCCGAGCTCTGATTCTGCGCGCTCCTTCATTTTGGCGGCTGTGATCACCGAGACCCCAGGGATGTCGGCAACTGAATAGGCGATCTGGTCCCGGAGCGCTGTGACGTCGACACCCGGCTTCGCTTCTACATTCCAGCCGTTGGATCCAGTGATTCCGAGCTCGGCAGCCGTGTCACGACTCATCACCACTTGGTTCCCTGTTGCCAACGACGCAAACGTCCCGACAACGCGAAGTGAGAGGGTCTTGCCAGCCCGGTCTAATCTGACGGTATCGCCCAAGGAAATATCGCGGCTCACGGCGAGAGCTTCAGGAACGATGATCGCGCCTCCCTTTTCCAGGGCAAGTGGCGCGGTCCCGTCACTTCCCTGGCGCCATGGAAGCTGGGCTGTGGCAAAATAGCTGTTTGGATCTACAGCAAGGATTGCAACCTGGCTTGAGGTCCCTTGGAACTGCAATGCTGCGCGGTCCCAAACAGTGTCCGAAACCCTGTTGATCATTTGAATTGACCCCAGGCGTTCGTCTAATTTCCCAGTGATTGGCGTTGTGGACGATATTTGAATGTCGGCCCCGAATTGACGAGCAATTTGCTCCACCATGGCGCTCCTCACAGATCCGACTCCGATCACGAGGGCCGCACCCAGGCAGACGACAATGCCCATGATGGCCGTCGTAGTGTCGAGCGATGCGTGTTTGCGGAGACGCTGGGCCGCGGCCTTGCCTGTCCACCCTTTGAAGATCTGTAGCCTGCTGGTGGCTTCGAGAATTAACGGAGCAAGGAATCCCACGGCGGCCAGCGATACGACGAATCCGGCGAGCTTCACGACGACGGAGTCAAGCCAGTAGCTGCCGGCTCCGAATACGAGGAGCATGCTGCCGACAGCGGCACGGAGTCTCTGCCCAGACCTGCGCTCCGCGACTTCAGGTGAGATGGCCGTAAGAGGGGCCTGGCGTAGCACTTTCACGATGGCCCGGGCGGCCCCGGCGCATCCCGCAGCGACCCCGCTCAGGATGGCAAGCAGAACTTGCCAAAGTTCGACCGCCACGGTTGCCGGAGGTATGTTGCCGATCGATGAAAGGACTTGGTTGAGGATCCAGCTGACGCCAAACCCAAGCCCCAACCCGACCACCGAGCACGCGAACGCGAGCATCAGTGCCTCACACAAGACGGCGCTTGCCAGCCAGGATCCGCGGGCGCCGACAGTGCGCATGACGCCATAAGTCAGCCGGCGGGAATTCACGACGGACTGGAAGGCCGTCGCTGATAGGAGGAACGAGATGCCCAGTACGGTGCCGGAGGCGATCATCAAGATGAGTGAAACAACCGCGATGAGGGGACCGAGGGTCGAATTGAGGGCAGAAGTGTCCTGTACTTTGAACTGAGGAGGCAGGCTGGACGAATAGTCGCTCTGCCAGCGTTCAGCGGAGTTCCCGGCCGCCAGCTGGATGTCAACCCTTGATAGTTGGCCCTGCTGGTTGAATATCATCTGGGCGTAGGACAAGTCGACAAAAATGTTGTCGTACGCCAACGGACCAAGAACCTTGCCATTGAACACGCCTACGACGCGCAGTTGCGTGGTAGCGTCGCTCGACGCGACCACGAGCGAATCGCCTATGTCCACGCCCAAGCGCAAAGCCACGTCGGACGGAACCAGTGCCTCAGGCTTGTTTACCGTAGGGAGCCCGCCCCGTAGCTCAAGCCTCATAAGTTGAAGCTCAGTGTTGAACGTAGCGGGGTAGCCCGTAACCGTCAGCGGGCGGCCTGTTCCGATGGTTCCTGCAGGCCGGACGCTTGAATTTCGTGCCAGAGTCGGGATCGCCGTCGCAACGCCAGGGAGATCCGCCACGCCCTTTACTGCGCTCTCCGGGACTGTGGTTCCGGGAATGGCAGGCACGACCGCGACGTCGCCTATGCCTGACAGCGAGCCGGCTCCTTCCGACAGCTGGTCGTTGATGCTCTTCGATGTGAGCAGAGTGCCGAAAATGAGTGCAACGCCGAACACCAGCGCAACCGCTGCGACTCCATATCGGGGAAAATCAAAGCGAAGTTGCCGCAAACCACGAGCGAACGCGCTCATCATGGTGAGAATTCCCCTCCCGGTGTGGCCCGTTGAGGGTCAGGTCAAGTTGATCAATGATCTTTCCGTCCTGCAGCGCGATGATCCGGTCGGCATAACTCGCAGCATATGGATCATGGGTGACCATCAGTCCGCTGGTACGACGATCGTCGCCAATCGCGTCGCGAATCAGACGGAGAACAATATCTCTGTTCCTCGAGTCGAGGCTTCCCGTCGGTTCATCGGCGAGGACGACGCTGGGACCCCCGAAGAGCGCTCGAGCTACGGCGACCCGCTGACGTTGCCCGCCTGACAACTGATCGGGAAATCTATCAGCATATTCAAACAGTCCCAGCTGATCGAGAAGAACCAGAGCATCTGCTCGCCAACAAGAGCCTCTTTGACCGGAAACAATCGATGACAACGCGACGTTCTCCACCACCGTCATGCTCGGAACAAGATGAAATGCCTGGAAAATGAATCCAATATTCTCCCGCCGGAAGATTGTCCTCTGTTTTTCGTCCATCCCGGAGACCTCGAGTCCTGCTACGTCGATACTCCCCGCAGTCGGCGAATCGATTCCACCGACCAGTTGGAGCAGAGTTGACTTGCCGGATCCGGATGGGCCAATGACGGCAACAAGTTCACCTGGTCGGATCTCTAGTTCAGCGATATCTAGTGCAGCCTTCTCTTGTCCGGCACCGTCGCGATAGTGGCGACGAACGCTTTTGAGGGAAATGGCGGGAAGTTGGACAACGGTCATGTCTCGACGGTCCAGACCTGGGGGAGCATCCGGTCAAATTCGAACCACATTTCCCATTCTCCAAGGTCTCCGGCGAGAAGCTCCGACTCAATGACATCCCAAACGGCCAGCACGGAGCGGCGACGGTCATCTGGAGATGCCGGCGGTGGTATTGCAGGATGGTATTTGAGGCGAAAGCGGCCGTCGCCGATACCCCTGAGCGTAAGTGGGACCATAGGGGCACCGGAAGCATAGCTCAGAAGTATCGGACCTGTCGGAACCATGATGGTCGTCCCCAAGAATGGAATTCGGGCATGGTGCTCATCTACTCCACGAGGGTCCAGTTCAGGGAACATGGAAAAGATCCTGCCCTCGCTCAAGGCCTCCATGGCGGAGCGTATCGCCGATGTACTCCCGAGCCGGATCCCGCGGAAGTCCAAGTCAGGAAAGGACGCTGCGCGGATCTCGTCAAAATTCATTCGATTGTAGAGAGTCGTCGTCGGCATTTCATAAGCGAGCATGGGAATGGCAACGTATGAGGGTCCCAAATGCAGCGGGAGCGCGATTACCCCTCGACCTCTGGATGCCGCCTCGTGAAGGTGCTCGCGTCCATCGACGTCCACAACATCCCGAAACAGGGTCTCAGGGTCTTTCATCCACAGATTGATGAAAGTCGATTCAAACTGCAGCTTCGGTCCGTACTCAGCAAAGCTCGTGGCGTGCAATTCCAGGTCAAAGCCATCAAGCCCAGGGACCGCATTCATGAAATCCAGGGCTCGGGCCTTCAAGACCTCGAAATTGTCTAAGTCTGGTTGGTTTGCCCGGTAGATGGGCCGGTCGAGGGCGTCTAGCTTTTTCATAAGGTTCCACGCGCCAGCTGGCCCCGCAGCATGGATCGCCTCATAGAAATGCTTGTGCTTCGGAAAGTCGAAAATATTGAACAGTGGCAAGCGCACGCTGTTCCCCCAAATCAGTGTTGTTCGTATCCTTGGTATCTCACTTGGTTCGTTGGTGGCGATACGCAAGCCTCGCCACCAACGAACCGAGCGCTAGATCAGGTGCACAGGCACCCGCTGTTACAGGCCAGGGTGGCTCCCGCCTCCAGCACATCTTCTGAGATCATCTCCATGTGTGTTCACCTCCTCGCTTTGGCCGATTCGAAGATGGAGAAAATGCCATCTCAAGCATGGCAACAGCACCAAACGGGGGATCGACTATCGGTGCTGCGCCTAGGAGGAGGGTACAAGTGCCGAGGGGCGTCTCCGTGTGGATTTCGCCAATCTCAGTGGTCAAAAGGGCAAATCTCAGTGTAAAAAACCCGAAATTAAGTGGACGGAAGCCGGCGTCTCCGTGTTTTAACAAAAGAGGAGGGCCACCGGATCATCAAGATCCGGCAGCCCTCCTCGTGCGTTCTGCCTCAGTGGTTACGCGTCGGCGTCCTGGTAGATCCCCGCCATCCAGGACTCGACGTCGTCGGCCTTGCGGGGGAGGGCGGCGCTGAGGTTGACGGGACCGTCAGCCGTCATCAGGATGTCGTCCTCGATCCGGACGCCGATTCCGCGGTATTCCTCCGGAATAGCAAGGTCCTCGTCCTTGAAGTAGAGCCCGGGTTCGATGGTGAACACCATGCCCTCGGTGAGTACGCCGTCCAGGTAGAGATCACGCTTGGCCTGGGCACAGTCGTGGACGTCCAGGCCAAGGTGGTGGCTGGTGCCGTGCGGCATCCAGCGGCGGTGCTGCTGGCCTTCGGCGCTGACCGCTTCTTCCACGGAAACCGGCAGCAGGCCCCATTCGGCAAGGCGTTCGGCGAGGACCGTGGTGGCGGCGGTGTGGATGTCGCGGAACTTCACGCCCGGCTGCGCTGCGGCGAATCCGGCGTCGGCGGCGTCAAGGACGGCTTCATAGACCTTGCGCTGGATGTCCGAGAACTTTCCGTTGGCCGGAATGGTACGCGTGACGTCGGCCGTGTAGAGGGAATCTGCCTCCACACCGGCGTCGAGCAGCACGAGTTCCCCGGCGTTGACCTTGCCGGTGTTCCGGGTCCAGTGCAGTACCGTGGCGTTGTTTCCGGCGGCAGCGATGGTGTCGTAGCCGAGCTCGTTCCCTTCCTCACGGGCACGCGCGAAGAAGGCGCCTTCGATGACGCGTTCGCCGCGGTGGTGGGTCATGGCGCGGGGGAGGGCGCGGACCACCTCTGCGAAACCCTCGACGGTGGCCGCTAAAGCGGTCTTCATCTGCTCGATTTCCCAGTTGTCCTTGAGCAAGCGCAACTCGGAGAGCGCCTCGCTGAGCAGTTCGTCCAAGGCATCGAGCTCGCCGAGGTCCAGGTTCTCCGGATCCTTGGCTGTGTTGTAGCGGGCCGTATCCACGAGGGCATCGATGTTCTCGTCGACTTTGCGGACCAGGCGGATGGAGATGCCGCCGATTTCCGGGGCACCCACGTTCTTGGTGATGGCCATCTCTAGTTCGTCGAGATGCGCCGTCCTGAGCCCGAGGCGCGCTTCGAATTCGGCGAGCGTCGGACGCGCGCCGATCCAGAACTCGCCGGAACGCGAGTCGGCGTAGAACTGTTCAGTGTCCCGGCCGGCGAGCGGACGGAAGTAGAGCGTCGCGAGGTGGTGGCCGCCGTCGTCGCCGGTTCCCTCCTCCACAGGTTCCAGGACCAGCACGGCATCGGGCTCGTGGTCCAGGCCCAAGCCTGTGAGGTGGGCAAAGCCGGAGTGGGGGCGGAAGCGGTAGTCGCAATCGTTCGAGCGGACCTTGAGCGGGCCGGCCGGTACGACGAGGCGCAGGCCTGCGAACTTGTCGGAGATGGCCCGACGACGCGTGGCGGCATGGTCGGCGACGGCGTCACGCGCAGGGGTCACCTGCGGCGCTGGTGCCCAATTGCTGGCCATGAATGCCTTGAAGGCATCGGACGTGGGCCGCTGGGAGCGGTTGTTGACGCGCTCCTCCAGGGGCTGGGAGGCTGTGGTTTCACCGTTTTGGGTGTTTTCTGCATCGTTCACCGTCCCATCGTCCCATCAAGGCCGACACTAGGCCAACGCAGAATCGGTCCAAGCCGTCCCGAATCAAATACGCTTGGAAAGTGAAGATCGACCTGCACGCGCACTCCAATGTTTCCGACGGGACCGAGGCTCCCGCGGGAGTGATCGCTTCCGCATCTGCTGCGGGTCTGGATGTTGTGGCCTTGACCGACCACGATTCCACTGACGGATGGGAGCAGGCCTCCGTCGCGGCCCTCGAATTCGGAGTGGCTTTCGTGCCCGGGATAGAGATCTCGTGCCGCACCCGCGAGGGGATCAGCGTCCATCTGCTCAGCTATCTCCACGATCCCGCACATCCCGGCCTGCTCGAGGAAATCACCAAGGCGAAAGACGCGAGGCTCACCCGCGCTAAACGGATGGTCACGCTCCTGGCCGAGGACTACCCCTTGAGCTGGGACGATGTCATCCATCATGTGGCTCCGGGTGCCACTGTGGGCCGGCCCCACATCGCCGACGCCCTCGTGGCGGCCGGTGCGGTGGCGAGCCGCTCCGAGGCGTTCACGGCGATCCTGACTTCGCACTCGCGCTATTTCGTGCAGCACTACGCACCGGATCCGGCGCTCGCCGTCGAGCTCGTCCGGTCGGCGGGCGGTGTCCCCGTTTTCGCGCATCCGGTGGCCTCGGCCCGCGGCCGGGTGGTCGGGGAGCGGACTTACCGGGAAATGATCGACGCCGGCCTTCTGGGGCTGGAAGTGGAGCACCGCGACAATCCCGAGGAAGGCCGCGTGTTCCTGCGGCGCATGGCTGCCGAACACGGGTTGTTCATGACCGGATCGTCCGACTACCACGGAACCGGCAAGCCCAATCTGCTCGGGGAGAACCTGACGTCACCCGATGTGCTGGCCCGCATCGAGGAGCTGGGCACCGGAAGTTCAGTGGTCCGCTGACGGAAGCCCCGCGTGGCCCAACTGACTCGCAGTTGTTGTCGTTTACAGGCGTCAAAACGACAACAACTGCGAGTCAGTTGGGGTAGAAGGTGGCCTTGCCGTCTAGTCGCTTGCGCATCACGTCGATGGCCGGGGCGTTCTGGTCCACGCACACGAACCTGCGCTCGAGCTTCGCCGCGACTGAACCAAGGGTTCCTGAGCCCGCGAAGAAGTCGAGGCACCAGTCTCCTGGCCGGCTCGATGCCGTGACGATGCGCCGGACCAGGCCTTCCGGCTTTTGCGTCGGGTAGCCGGTCTTTTCCTTGCCTGTCGGGGAAACGATGGTGTGCCACCAGACGTCCGTGGGAAGCTTCCCAAGTTCGCGTTTGGCCGGCGTTACAAGGCCCGGCGCCATGTACGGCTCACGGTCGACCTCGGCGTTGTCGAAGTGGTACTTTGCAGGATTTTTGACGTACACGAGGATGTTGTCGTGCTTGGTGGGCCAGCGGTTCTTGGCGCGTGCGCCGTAGTCGTAGGCCCAGATGATCTCGTTCAGGAAGCACTCGCGGCCGAAGATCGAGTCCAGCATGACTTTGGCGTAGTGCACTTCGCGGTAGTCGAGATGCAGGTACAGGGTGCCGTCGTCGGCGAGCAGGCGCCAGGCCTCCACGAGCCGGGGTTCCAGGAAGGACCAGTAGTCGCTGAACGCGTCGTCGTAGCGGTGCAGGGCGCCCTTGATGGTGTCATAGGAGCGTCCCTTGAAGCCGACGCGGTCGCCGTCGCCGTCGGCGTTGCGGACCATGCGCGTTTCCTGGCGGCTCTGGACCCGGCCCGTATTGAAGGGCGGGTCCACGTAAATCAGTGTGAAGGCGCCGTCCGGCAGCGTCGGGAGGAAATCCGCGTTGTCCGCGTGAACCACCAAATTGCTGCCGTCCGGCGCCCAAACAATGTCAGTCATTGAGGCCGTTAAGCCTCGGTGCTCTCGCCGGACGCACCCGAAGCCGAGACCACTTCGCCGTTGCGGCGGCGGGTGCGGGAACGGCGTGCGCGGGAAGGCTTGTCCGAGCCCTCGCCGGACTGCGGCTCGGCAGACTGGGCCGTTGCCTCAACGGGGGCTGCTTCGCCTTCGGACGTACGACGGCGGCGGGTGCGGTTGCGTCCGCCCTCACCGTCTCCTTCGCGGGACGGAGCATCGCTGGACTTGGTACCGCGGCGTGCACCTTCACGGCCACCATCACGCCCGGCGTCGCGTCCCGTGCGTCCACGCCCGGAATCGCCGCCTGAACGGGAGTTCTTCTTGCCGGTCTCGCCCAGGTCTTCCAGAACCTCAGCGTCGACGCCGGCGAGGGTGCGCTTGTCGCGGGGCAGGCGGCCCTTGGTGCCCGCGGGGATGTCCAGTTCCTCGAAAAGGTGCGGCGACGACGAGTAGGTTTCCACGGGTTCCGGGTAGCTCAGGCCCAGCGCCTTGTTGATCAGGCCCCAGCGCGGCATGTCGTCCCAATCGACGAACGTCACGGCCGTGCCCTTGTTGCCTGCGCGGCCGGTGCGGCCAACGCGGTGCAAGTAGATCTTTTCGTCTTCGACGCATTGGTAGTTGATCACGTGCGTGACGTCATCGACGTCGATGCCGCGGGCGGCGACGTCGGTGGCCACGAGGACGTCCACCTTGTTGTTGCGGAAGGCGCGGAGAGCCTGCTCGCGGGCGCCCTGGCCCAGGTCACCGTGGATGGCGGCGGCTGCGAAGCCGCGGTCCACGAGTTCCTCGGCAACCTTGGCTGCGGTGCGCTTGGTCTTGGTGAAGATGATGGTCCGGCCGCGGCCGCGGGCCTGCAGAATGCGGGCGACGACCTCGACCTTGTCCATGCTGTGGGCACGGTAGATGAGCTGGCGGATGTCGCGCTTGGTCAGGCCTTCGTCGTCCGGGTCGGCGGCACGGATGTGCGTGGGCTGCGTCATGTAGCGGCGCGCCATGGCGATGACCGGGCCAGGCATGGTGGCCGAGAAGAGCAGGGTCTGGCGGACGGCGGGTGTGCCGGCAATCAGGGTCTCGACGTCCGGAAGGAAGCCGAGGTCAAGCATCTCGTCTGCTTCGTCGAGAATCACCATGCGAACGTTCTTGAGGTTCAGGTGCTTCTGCTTGTAGAGGTCGATCAGACGGCCGGGAGTGCCGACAACAACCTCGACGCCCTTTTGCAGGGCTTCGATCTGGGGCTCATATGCGCGGCCGCCATAGATGGTGGCGATGCGGGCGTTGCGCTTCCGGGACGCCGTCTGGAGATCGTTGGCCACCTGAACGGCGAGTTCGCGAGTAGGAACAATCACGAGGGCCTGGGGTGCACCCGGGACAGCGAGCTTGTCGTGCCCGGCGTCGTCCGGTCCGACGACCCGCTGCAGTGCCGGAATGCCGAATCCGAGAGTCTTTCCAGTACCGGTCTTAGCCTGGCCGATGATGTCGTGACCGCCTAGGGCGACCGGGAGCGTCATGGACTGGATGGGGAACGGGTGGGTGATTCCGGCGTCGGCGAGGGACTCAACGATGTCGGCGCGGACGTTGTAGTCGGCGAAGGTCTTTTCTGCGATCTCGTGGGGTGTTTCGTCCGAGGAAATGGTTTCCTCGGGTTCGATTGTTTCGGTTCCGTCGGTCAGAACTTCATGGGTGTGCAATTCACTCACAGTGGAGTTTTCCTTATTCATTTGGGCTGCGCTGCGTGCTCAACGGTTGTGGCAGGGCCGTTCCGGAGCACGGATGGGCGCAAGCAAATCCAGTGGAAGCCGATCGCGGGCTATCTAAATACTGGCACTGGGGACCAGTTGGTGTATCTCAAGATCGCGTAGGGGCGGGCTTGTTGATGTCAAAAAATTAACTGAATCAACGACCGGGCATCCATTACTACTCACTCAGTCTAACGTCTGGGCGCGATAATCCCCGGATCCCGGTCCCGGGCCTGCGAACGGAGTGCGCTACGGGATCAGTTCGAAGGTGATTTGGCGGGTTGCAATGTCCGCGTCCAGCAGTTTCACACGGACCTTAGTGCCCGACTCCATTTCGCCGTCGCAACGAGCGGTGACTGCCGGCTCGGCGATCTGGACGATGCCGTAGGGGCCGTGCGGGGCTCCGTTCCCATTGCCATTACCGTTGTTGCCATTGGCGCTGTTCCCGTTACCGTTTCCGTTGTTCTTGGCGGGCTTCGATCCGGAAATCACTACGGCGTCGAATTCCTGTCCGATGTGGTTCACCAGGAGCGCTGCCTCCACCGTGTCCAAGGCCAGGCGTTCCATTTTGGCGGCAAGCTGGTCGGAAGACGCCATGATCACCGGCAGGGTCGGCAAAGCATTCCGGGCCCATGCAGGGATCTCTGTTCCATTACTCAGAGCTTCGCAGATGACCAGCACAAAACGATCGACAAGCCGGCGCAACGGCGCGGTGGTGTGGGCATAGGGTGCCCCGATGGCTGACTGCATGACGCTGCCCGGTACCTCGCCGTCGAAGGGTGTGTAGCCGGCACCACGGAAAAGCAGCCCTGCTGAATGGAGGATGGCCAGTTGCCGGGGGTCCTTGGCATCGAGGGTCCGCAGGTACGCTCCATAGCTCGTCCCCTCGGTCCAGGGCTTGCCGAGCGCCCCCGTTTGCCGTTTGAAATGGAGCAGCGAGCGCTCATCGGGGGCCGGCATGGTGCGCAAAATCCCCACTTTGCCATCGAGCATCAGCTGGGCGGCGGCCATCCCGGTCATGAGCGAAATCTGGGCGTTCCAGTCCTCAACCGGCAGCGAGGGGGCTGCGACGATCCTGTACCCCCCGCCGTCGGGCAGTTGGACGATTTCCTGTTCAGGCATGTTCAGGCTTGCGCCGCCGCGGCGGCGTTCGAGTTCCACCCGCTTGAGCCCGACCTCCTTGAGCAGCTGCAGGATGGGATCAGCCCTTCCGGAATCGATCTCCGCCTGCACACCCTTGTAGCTGAGTTTGGCGCGGCTGCGTACGCTTGCCCGACGCACGGAGACGGTGCGGAACTCTGCCTCGGCATCGAGTTCGAAGTCCCACACGAACGCGCCGCACGTCTGGCCGGCCAACAGGCTTCCGGCATGCTCGCTGATGATCTCGGGGTGCAGCGGTATGCGGCCGTCCGGGGCATAGTACGTTTGCCCGCGGTGGCGGGTCTCGGCGTCGAGCGCTCCTCCCGGGGGTACAAAGGAGGGCACATCGGAGATGGCGTAGAAAACCCTGTAACCATCGCCGGACCTGTCTATAAAGAGGGCCTGGTCGAGATCCGTGGAAGAAGCCGGGTCGATCGTGATGAATGGAACATCCGTGAAGTCCTGCGCCGGCAGGGCGTGTCCGGAAACCGCGGCTTCAGCGTCGCGCAGCGCTTCAGCGGGATAACCTGCGGGCAGCTCGAGTTCAGTCCGCAGCGCCGCCAGCGCTTCCGCAAGCTGGTTCGACGTTTCGCTGACATTCGGGGCTATCCGCTGGTGTGACACGAAAGTCAGGGTAACTCCAAAATCTCGCGGCGTCTCGCTAGGCCGCCGCTGCGTCCAGGGCAGCCAGGAGCGCCTGGGCAGCTGCCGTCGGATCCTGCGCTTCGGTGATTGCCCGCACCACCACGATGCGGCTGGCGCCGGCCCTAACTACCTCTTCCACGTTGCCGAGATCGATCCCGCCGATCGCAAACCAGGGGAGCACGACGCCCCCGACGGTCTCTTCGTCTGCCTGCTTCACCGCGTTGGCAGCGTACTTCACCAGATCGAGCCCGACGGCGGAGCGTCCCGGCTTCGTGGGGGTGGCCCACACCGGCCCGACGCAGAAGTAGTCCAGGCCGCTGCGGCCAGGCGACGCGGCGATGGCGGCGTCAATCTGTTCCGGCGTGTGCGTGGAGAGGCCGATGATGGTGGGGTCGTGGAGCAATTTCCGGGCAGAGCGCAGCGGAATGTCCTTTTGGCCGATATGGAACACCGGCGCGCCGGAGAGGGATGCTACGTCCGCGCGGTCGTTGACTGCCCAGAGACGGCCGTGACGATGGGCCACGGATTGCAGGATCTCCAGGAGTTCGAGTTCTTCCGCCGCTTCAATCGTCTTGTCGCGCAGCTGGATGATGTCCACGCCGCCTTCGAATGCGGCATCGACAAACTGCTCAAAATCACCCTGTGGTTTGCGGGCGTCGGTGCAGAGGTACAGGCGGGCGGTGGTGTGGACATCGTGCTGGGTCATGGAAACAGAGTAGTTCCTCTAAACTGGGCAGGTACCGCGGGAGCCGCGGCGGCAGTCACAATCGCCGCGCGGCTGAGAGGGCTTCAGCGCCGACCGCTTGACCTGATCCGGCTAATACCGGCGTAGGGAAGGACTCCATGGACGAAGTGAACAGCCAGCACGAACCCCTGCGCGCGGATGTCGCGGTGATCGGGGGCGGTGTCATTGGCCTCGGCATCGCGTGGGAAGCCCGCAGATCCGGCCGTTCGGTTGCCCTCATCGATCCCGCACCAGCCAGCGGCGCTACGTTCGCGGCGGCGGGAATGCTGGCGCCGGTCAGCGAATTGCACTACCAGGAAGAGGACCTCCTGGAGCTAATGCTCGAATCGTCGGTATTGTGGCCGGACTTCGAACGCAATGTGACCGGCTCGAGCATCGGCCGCAGCACGGGTTACCGTACGACGCCGACCCTCGCCGTCGGCGCGGACGCTGCGGACCGCCGGGCGCTCGCCGATCTCCGGGATGTCCAGCTGGCCAATGGCCTGGTGGTGGAATCCGTGCGGTTGCGCGAGGCGCGGGAGCGTGAGCCGCTGCTGAGCCCGCAGATTTCCTGCGCCTTCGACATCCCGGGCGACCACCAAGTGGATCCACGCCGGCTTTCGGCCGCGATTCTGGGCGCGCTGGCAGACCACCAGCCCGGCGATTCCAGCTGGATTCCGGGGGCCGATGACGGTTTTGCGATCCACGACACTGCGGCGGGCCTCCTGTGGGAGGACGGGCGCGTCGTCGGGGCCGTGCTCGGCTCAGGAATCGAAGTGCTCGCCACGGAAACAGTGGTAGCCAACGGACTGGATGCCGCCCGCTTGAACGGCCTGCCGGAGGGATTGTCACTCCCGCTGCGTCCGGTCTATGGCGACATACTGCGGTTGCGCGTCCCGGAGCACCTGCAACCCCTGGTCACCGCCACGGTCCGGGGAATGGTGCGCGGAGTGCCCGTCTATATCGTGCCCCGCGACGACGGGACGGTGGTGATCGGCGCGACGCAACGTGAAGACGGCTTGTCGGCGTCCGGGGGATCGGCCAACCCGGTGTCAGCCGGTGGTGTGTACCAATTGCTCCGCGACGCCCAGGTACTTGTCCCGGCTGTGGCCGAACTGGAACTTCTGGAAGCAACTGCCCGAGCGCGCCCGGGCACTCCGGACAATGCACCGCTGCTGGGCCGCGTGGAAGGTCGCGAAAGAACCGTGCCCGGCCTCATCGTGGCCAGCGGCTTCTTCCGCCACGGCGTACTCCTCACTCCGGCAGCGGCGAAGATCTGCGTCGGGCTCATGGACGGCACCGCGGATCCCCGGTGGAACAAATTCCGCCCGGACCGCTTCTCCCACCAGCTTTCAGCGGCACGGGCCTCAACAGACGGCCCATCGGCCGGTACCTCAAATCCCCTTCCGAAGGACCACGCATGAACATCAAATTGAACGGCGCAGACCACACACTGAGCGACGACGCGTCTGTCACCACCCTCGTCAGCCACGTCACCGGACGTGTTGTGGACTCCAGCGGCCAGGCGGCTGACGGACGCAAGATCGGCGTCGCCGTCGCACGCAATTCCGAAGTGGTCCCGCGCAGCCAGTGGGCTGCCACCGCGCTCGCAGAGGGCGACGAACTCGAAATCGTTACCGCAGTACAGGGAGGCTGAACCATGACGACAGCAAGCACACACGAAGCAAGCACCCGAACCGACGCCCTGGTGATCGACGGTGTCGAGTTCGGCTCTCGCCTCATCATGGGCACCGGCGGAGCCCCGAGCCTGGACGGCCTGGGGGCGGCGTTGCTGGCCTCGGGCACCGAACTCACCACCGTTGCCATGCGGAGATACTCGCCGACCGAAACAGGTTCGCTCTTCCAGTTGCTCGTGGACCATGGCATCCGTGTCCTGCCCAACACGGCCGGCTGTTTTACCGCCAAGGATGCTGTCATGACAGCCGAGCTTGCACGGGAGGCGCTGGAAACGGATTGGGTGAAGCTCGAGGTCATCGCCGACGAACAGACGCTGCTGCCTGACGCAGTGGAGCTCGTGGACGCAACGGAGAAGCTGGTGGACCGCGGCTTCAAGGTCTTCGCCTACACCAACGACGACCCCGTGCTGGCGCTTCGATTGGAAAACCTCGGAGCCACAGCGGTGATGCCCTTGGGCGCGCCTATCGGCACCGGACTGGGCATCCTGAATCCCCACAACATCGAACTCATTGTGTCCCGGGCTTCTGTGCCGGTAGTACTCGACGCCGGCATCGGAACCGCGTCCGACGCCGCACTCGCCATGGAGCTCGGTTGCGACGCCGTGCTGCTGGCAACCGCGGTGACCCGTGCGCAGAACCCGGTGCAGATGGGCGAAGCCTTCAAACACGCTGTCATCGCCGGTAGGCTGGCGAAGCAGGCCGGCCGCATCCCGCGCCGGGAACACGCCCTGGCGTCCTCGGCGATGGAAGGCCGGGCCGAGTTCCTCTAGAGGCCTACGCTGGCCGCTCCGGGGATTCCTGCGAATTCCACGTCAGCGAAGGAGCCCCGGATGGCCGGCAAAGATGACATCCTCAGCAAGTCCGCGATCGACGACGCCCTGGCGGAACTGCCGGACTGGCGGTACCGCCTGGGCGGACTCGCCACCGTCTACAAATGCCCGACGTCGGCTGCCGCACTCGAGCTGATTGCCGCCGTCGGGCGCATCGCCGAACAGCAGAACCATCACCCGGACCTGGACTGGCGGTACAACCGGGTGTTCATCCGCTACACCTCCCATGACGCCGGGAGCGAGGTGACCCAACGCGACATCCGGGCGGCCACGAGCGCCAGCGAAGCAGCCGCGGAAGTGGGGGCAGTGGCCAAACCGGAAGCAACCCCTTGAGCCGGATCTGGAGCTAGAGTCGCAGCGCCAGCTAGAGTCGCAGCGCCGCGGTCAGCTGGGTGGTGTCGTGCCGGGTCCGATGACGGCCCAGGAAGTAGGAGGCCACCGCGGCCGCCACGGTTCCAAGAATGACCGGCAGGACCCACGGGATCCACGTCACGCCAGGCTGGTAGCCAAAGCCAAGTTGGATGAAAATCATCCAACTCAGCATGGCGACGGCAACGGAAACACCAGCGGGCAGGGTGATTCCGTACGTGCCACGGTGTTTGTCAGTTCCCCAGACGATGAAGCCTGAGGCGATGGTGGCTAGCGCCACGATGACAAGTGAGAGCATGCGGACTCCTGGCTCGCTGGTGTTCTTGCGTATCGCTTAGAGGGCGCCGAAGCCGACCCGGCGCACTTCCTCGGCGCCGATCTCCACGTATCCGAGGACATTGCCGGGAACGATGACCTGGCGGCCCTTTTCGTCGGTCAGGCGCAGGTCCGTGCCGTTGGCAATGGCCTCGCTTACGATCTTGGCAACAGCCTCGGCGTCGAGAGCGGACTCAAGCGCGATCTCACGGCCAACATTCTGAATGCCGATCTTTACTTCCACAGCGGGGCCTCCCAGCCAATCAAAAATTACTCAGTCCTCTATTTGTAGTCTAGGACTCTTTCGGGAAGCGACTGATTCCGCGCCAAGCTAAACGGTAGATCAGATCGCTGGCGACATCGAGGTCCAGATCGCCGTCGGTTTCGAGCCAATACCGGGCGCTGACCTGCGCCATTCCGGCCAAGCCCCGGCCGAGCAGCTGGGCCTCCAGCGGGGGCAGCTTGGTGTCTTCGGCGATGACCTTGGCGACGGCGTCGGCGAAGGTGCGGTTGAAAGTCTCCAGTCGCGAGCTGACATCCGGGTCATTGATGAGATCGGATTCGAAGACGAGCCGGTGGGCTTGGTCATCGCCCGCGATGAAACGGTAGTAGGCGCGCATGACGGCCTGGACGCGTTCCTTGTTGTCCGACGTCGAATTCAGCGCCGTGAGCATCTGGTCCGTGAGCATGGCCAGGTGGCTGTCGAGGAGGGCCATGTAAAGCTCCCGCTTTGACGGGAAGTGCTGGTACAGCACCGGCTTGCTGACATGGGCGGTCTCGGCGATTTCGTCCATCGCTGCACCATGGAAGCCGTTGGCAACGAAGACTTCCAAGGCGGCGTTCAAGAGCTGGGCCCGGCGCTCATCGCGTGGCAGCCTCGCCGAGCGTGGGGAACCGGTCCGATCTTGTCTGACCTGTGCCTCCTGTTTGATACGTGCACTCTCAGCCACTTGTCTGCCGCCTTTCCTTTGCAGTTATGACCACAATACTGCGCAGTAATATGACCGGGCGGCAGCGGCAGGCATACTTTGGAGTATGGCCACTATTCTTGCTGCCCAAACATTGCCGTCTTCGCTGCCGCCACTTGTGGAACCGGCCGCGGAGCTGACCACCGAAGAGGTCGAACGGTACTCGCGCCACCTCATTATTCCCGAAATCGGAGCGGCCGGTCAGCGCCGGCTCAAGAACGCAAAAGTACTCGTGATCGGTGCAGGCGGACTGGGCTCTCCGGCGTTGCTGTACCTGGCCGCCGCCGGCGTGGGGACGCTCGGAATCGTGGACGACGACGACGTCGACCTCAGCAACCTGCAACGCCAGATCATCCACGGCGTGGGCGATGTGGGTCGGCCGAAGATCGAATCGGCACGTGACGCCATCAAGGAACTCAATCCGCTGGTCAACGTGCAGCTTCACAACGTGCGCCTGGACTCCTCCAACGCTTTGGAGATTTTCTCCGGCTACGACCTCATCCTGGATGGCGCAGACAATTTCGCCACCCGATACCTGGTCAACGATGCTGCCGCGATCCTCGGCAAACCATACGTCTGGGGATCCATTTTCCGCTTCGACGGCCAGGTCAGCGTGTTCTGGGAGAAGCATGGACCCAGCTACCGCGATCTCTATCCCGAGGCCCCTCCTGCAGGCTCCGTCCCGTCCTGCGGCGAAGGCGGCGTGTTCGGCATGCTGTGCGCTGCTGTCGGCTCGCTCATGGTGACGGAGGCAGTCAAGCTGATCACCGGCGTCGGGCGCTCCATGCTGGGACGCGTAGCGCTCTTCGACGCCCTCGGCGGCAGCTGGCGCGAAATCAAGGTTTCGAAAGACCCGGAGGCCGAGCCGATCACCGAATTGACCGACTACGAAGCTTTCTGCGGCATCACCCCGGCGCCCGCAGGCGACTCGGTTCGGACTGTCACGGCCACCGAACTTTCCGGGATGCTCGAGGCCCGCGCGGCGGGGGAAAGCGACTTTGAACTGGTGGATGTCCGCGAGATCGGTGAACACGAGATTGTGAACATCGACGGTTCGGTGCTTATCCCGCAGGGACGCATCCTGGCGGGAGAGGCCTGGACGGAACTGCCGCAAGACAAAGAGATCGTGTTCCACTGCAAGGGCGGTACCCGTTCCGCTGCGGTGCTCGCGGCCGCACAGCGCGCTGGCTACACGCGCGTGAGCCACCTCGACGGCGGGATCCTTGCGTGGGTGCGCGACGTCGAGCCGGGCAAACCGGTTTACTGAACCCAGACGCTGGTGAACACGAAAGGTCCGATATGAGCGAGGAATCCATGACCACACCGCAACACCCCATCGGATCGGGATTCGGCCACGGCTCCAAGGCATCGGAGGTTGTGGCGGGAGTGGACCTCCGCGGCAAGACGGCAATCGTCACGGGAGGCTATTCCGGGCTCGGTCTGGAAACGGTGCGGGCCTTGTCCTTCGCTGGCGCCACGGTCACGGTTCCGGCCCGCCGTCCGGAACACGCCAGGGAAGTCCTCGCCGCGGCCGGCCTGGCCCGGGAGCAAGTGACCGTGGAAGCCTTGGATCTGGCCGATCAGCAGGCCGTGAAGGATTTCGCGGCACGCTTCCTGGCGTCGAACCCAACCCTGGACATCCTGATCAACAACGCCGCCATCATGGCGAGCCCGGAACAACGCGTGGGCCCCGGCTGGGAATCCCAATTCGCCACCAACCACTTGGGCCACTTCACCCTTCTCAACACTTTGTGGCCAGCGCTGGCGGCTGCCGGTTCGGCACGTGTGGTCTCCTTGTCCTCCACGGGACACAAACTCTCGCCGATCCGTTTTGAGGACATCAATTTCGAGACCGGTTACGACAAATGGAAGGCCTACGGCCAGGCAAAGACCGCAAATGCGCTATTCGCCGTGGAGCTGGACCGCCTGGGTAAATCCGCCGGGGTGCGGGCCTTCGCGGTCCATCCCGGCGGCATCATGACCGAGCTCCAGCGCTACCTTCCGCGTGAAGAGATGGTCGCGGCGGGTTGGATGGACGACGCAGGCAACGTCCGGGAGGGTTTCAAGACTCCGGAGCAGGGGGCTGCCACGTCCACGTGGGCAGCCACGTCCTCGGCCCTGGCGGGCATGGGCGGGGTGTATTGCGAAGACTGCGACATCGCCAAGCCCACGGACCCGGCCTCGCCGCTCGCGCGTTACCAAGGAGTGGATGCGCACGCAGTGGATCCGGAAGCCGCAACAAGGCTGTGGGCTGTGTCTGCAGAAATGACGGGCGTCAACGCCTTCGCATAGGACCCGGGCGGGGGCTAGGCGCTTTCAGCCTGCTGGGATGCCTGTTCGTGGTCTACGGGGCATTCAGCTGCTGGAGCCGCGGCAATCGGCTGCTCCACCTGGATGCCATATAAGGCCTCAAGGGCTGCGACATAATCGTCTTGCTGCCCGTTGGCGGCAAGTTCACGCGCGCGGACCGTGGGGATGTGGAGCAGTTGCTTGACCATGCGGCGGAGCGCGAACTCGACTTCTTCAGCCGCAGCGGTGCAGCCGTGCCGGGCCCGGACTTTTTCCATCTCGGCGTCGAGCACGTTCATGGTGTGGCGGCGCAGTGCCACAATGGCCGAGTCGACTGACCGCGCTTCGCGCTCCTGCTCGAAGGCGTCTGCCGCACCGGAAACAATGGTGCTCGCTTGCGCCAGCGACTCCGCTTGTTCCTGGGGCGCCGCGAGCCGCACGGATTCGAGCGTCAGGAGCTCGACGCCGTCGAGCTCGCCCACCGCGGGGTCGAAGTCGTGAGTGAGCGCGAGGTCGATCGCGATGAGCGTCTGGGTAGAAAGTGCACGGACCTTGGCGAGCTCTTCGGCCTCAACGCGGGTGTCCGATCCGCTGCAACCGATCATGACATCGGCGGCAGCGACGGCGGCAGGAAGGGTTTCGGCGTCGAGCGCGGTTCCGCCGCGGGTCGCCACGAAAGCCTCGGCCCGGCCGGAAGACGAGTAAACGGAGACGTCGGTGCAGCCGCGATCGCGAAGCAGCGACATAGTGGCCCCTGCGTAGGCCCCGGTCCCGAAGACAACTACCTTCTTGGTGCTCCAGTCGGCGTTCTCTGAGAGGTCCGTAGCGAGGTCCAGGGCAACTGAAACTATGGACAAGCCCCGCGAACCGAGGGCGGTCTGGGCCCCGACGTCCTTTGCCGTCTTGGAGGCAGCCTGGAACAAGCGGACCAGCCCGGAACTCGCGGTTCCTTCGTGCTGGGCAGTGATGAGGGCGCGGCGCACTTGGCCGGCGATTTCGCGTTCGCCGACGACGGCGGAGTCCAGTCCGGCGCTGACGGCGAAGAGGTGCCTGCTGACCTCAGGGCCGGTGCGGGTGCTGAAGGCGCGCGAGACGAGCTGCTCGTTGAGTCCGCTCAAGCCACTGATCTGCGTGACGAGCGCCGAGCGGGCAGCCTCAAGGTTCTCGACATGCGGCGTTTCGCCGTAGATTTCGTAGCGGTTGCAGGTGGCCAGGACCACGGCGCCGGAGACAAGTTGGGAATCGGCCAAAGCGGACGAGGCAACCTCGGATGAACCGTTGCTCAACTGAGCGACGGTTTCAAGATCGATGTCGGCGTGTGTAGCCACCAATGAGAAAAGAACCACAGCAAAGCAATCATAGCTTTTTCGGCGCCATGTAGAACAACGCTCGCGAGTGGTTCTCCGCACTGTCCGGAGTGACGCCCGTCACCTCGCAATGTGCGGGACAGGCTGTCGTTATCTTTTGATCCCGATCTTCGGCACAATCGAAGGCATGACTTCCAGTTCCGCACTGCCTCATTCTGTGTCGGCCAACGGCGTTTCCGGCACCGCCGCCTCGAGCCTTGATGCAAGCCACCCGCTCATGGATGGCCGCACCGCAGACTCCCCGCTGATCCAGGCATACCGTGGAGGCAAGCCGTCCCGCCGTCCCGTGTGGTTCATGCGACAGGCCGGCCGCTCGTTGCCGGAGTACCTCAAAGTCCGTGAAGGGGTGGCGATGCTGGACTCCTGCCTGCGTCCCGAGCTCGCCTCCGAGATCACTTTGCAGCCGGTCCGCCGCCATGATGTTGATGCAGCCATCTTCTTCTCGGATATCGTCATTCCCCTCAAGCTGGCGGGCGTCGGCGTGGACATCGTTCCCGGCGTCGGTCCTGTCCTGGACAAGCCCGTCCGCACGGTCGCTGACGTGGCCGCCTTGCCGCAGCTGACGTGGGAAGCCCTCGAGCCGATCCGCGAGGCCGTGCGCCTGACGGTGGCGGAGCTCGGCACCACACCCCTGATCGGCTTCGCCGGTGCGCCGTTCACGCTCGCCGCGTACATGGTGGAAGGCAAGCCTTCCCGTGACCACCTCGGTCCGCGCACCATGATGCACGCCGATCCGGAAACCTGGACCGCGCTGGCCAACTGGGCAGCCGACGCTTCCGGCATGTTCCTGCGGGCCCAACTGGAAGCGGGCGCCTCTGCGGGGCAACTGTTCGACTCCTGGGCCGGTTCCCTTGGCCTGGCCGACTACGCCAAGTACGTTGCTCCCGCCTCCACACGCGCCCTTGACCATGTCCGCCACCTCGGTGCGCCGCTGGTCCACTTCGGTACGGGAACGTCCGAGTTGCTCGTCGCGATGCGCGACGTCGGCGTGGACGTCGTAGGGGTGGACTACCGGCTGCCGCTTGACGAGGCAAACCGGCGCCTAGGTGGAACCGTGCCCCTGCAGGGCAACATTGACCCCGCGCTGCTTTCGGCGCCGTGGGAAGTCCTGGAAGCCCACGTCCGCGAGGTAATCGCCGCCGGTTCCGCAGCCCCAGGCCACGTCCTCAACCTCGGCCACGGTGTGCCTCCGGAGACGGACCCCGCGGTCCTGACCCGGGTAGTGGAACTCATCCACTCGATCCCGGCAGGGTAGCCGGCATGCGCGGCGGTCACCCACAGCCCGAACACACCAGGCCCGAACACGCGCTTCCCGGCGGTTCAGCAGCTGGCTTGACGGCCGTCGTCGTGGGCGGCGGCATTTCCGGCCTGCTCGCCGCCCGTGTACTGGCCAAGGCGGGCATCGCTGTCACCGTGCTCGAAGCGGGCGACTCGTGGGGCGGCTGCGTGGGAAGCCACGAGGTTGGCGGCCTTGAGCTGGACAGTGGAGCGGAGTCCTTCGCCACGCGCTCCACTGCCGTGGCCGATCTCGCCCGCGATCTCGGGCTTGGCGACAACATCGTGGCGCCCCATCCGGGAGGGGCCTGGGTGCAGTTGCCCGACGGTCCGCAGGAACTGCCCAAGACCGGAGTGCTCGGAATTCCGGCGAACCCCTGGGACCCCGAAGTCCGGCGTTCCTTGGGCTTCGCAGGCTCCTTGCGGGCCTCGCTCGACCGCTACCTGCCCGCATCAATAGGCACCTCCGACGAGGTCACCAGCGTCTCCTCGTTGGTCCGGGCACGGATGGGCAAACGGGTGCTCGATCGGCTCGTGGCACCCGTCGTCGGGGGAGTGCACTCCGCGGATCCCGCACTGCTCGACGTCGACATGGTGGCCCCGGGACTACGCGCGGCACTGCGCGAGCACCGTTCGTTGGCCGCTGCGGTGGCCAGCCAGCGCGCAGCCGGTTCAAAGCGAAACGGGAGCGGAGCGGCGAAGGCCGGATCCGCCGTCGGCGGCTTGAAAGGCGGAATGAGCACCTTGGTTTCCGCCCTCGTGGCGGAGCTGCGTTCGGAGGGAGTCGCCCTCGTCTCCGGCGCCCGGGTGGATTCAATCACCCGCACTGAAAGCGGTTGGCAGGCCACCGCGGCGGGCACAACGTACGACGCCGGGCGGCTCGTGGTGGCGCTCGACGGTCCGGCCGCCGTCGGGCTGCTGGAGGAGGCGCTTCCGGAGCTGTCCGCGCTGCGTCCGGCCGCGGGCCCCTTGGTGAGCCTCGTGACCTTGGTGGTCGACGTGCCTGAACTGGACCGCCGTCCCCGCGGCACCGGCATTCTCGTCGCTCCGCAAACCGAGGGGATCGAGGCGAAAGCGCTCACGCATGCCACGGCAAAGTGGGACTGGCTGGCGGAAGAAGCCGGCCCCGGCACGCACGTGCTGCGCCTGTCCTATGGGCGGGGCGAGGGAGCGGACCCCCCTGGATCGGCGGCCGCGCTGGATGACGATGCCCTGTTTGAGGCTGCGCTCCGCGACGCCTCGGCCTTGCTGACGGTGCCCATTGTCCGCGAAGACGTGCTCGATTGGGACATTGTCCGCTGGGCCGGTGCCTTGCCGTTCGCCGCCGTCGGTCATAAACAGCGCGTTGCCGAGGTGCGGCGCATCTGCGCCGAAGCAGAGGGTCTGTCGGTTGTGGGCGGCTGGCTTGCCGGAAACGGCCTGGCTGCCGTGGTATCCGACACCTCCGCGCAAATCGACGCAATTTTGTGAAATGCACCACTTCTACGCATTGTAGAAGTGGTGCATTTCGACTTAGTGGCATCCACGGGGCAGACTTGTACCATGAGCCACACTTCTGCCGAATCTGTCACTAAAACTGCCGAATCCGAAGAGCAGTTCTTTACGCTGTGGACCGTCTTCAAGCGGTCGGACGATGTCCTGCGCAGCGCCGATGCTGTCCAGGATTTCGAGCAGCTGGCTGCCAAGCTCGCCGAGGACGGCGTTGTCCTCCGCGGAAGCTACGACGTATCCGCCATGCGTTCCGACGCCGACATCATGGTGTGGCTCCACGGAGCCAAGCCCGAGGCCCTGCAACAGGCCGTCCGTGACATCCGCCGCAGCGCGCTGTTCGCCGGCACAGAGATCGTCTGGTCCGCCATGGGCGTCCACCGCGAAGCCGAATTCGCCAAAAACCACGTTCCTGCCTATGCCCGCGGCGTCGAGCCCAGCACCTGGCTCTGCGTCTACCCGTTCGTGCGCTCCTACGAGTGGTACATCCTGCCGGCCGAAGAGCGTGGAAAGATGCTGCGCGACCACGGCATGCTGGGCCGCGACTTCCCCCAGGTCATCTCCAACACCGTGTCCTCGTTCGCCTTGGGCGACTGGGAGTGGATCCTTGGCCTGGAAGCACCCGAACTCGTTGACCTGGTCGACCTCATGCGCCACCTGCGGGCCACAGACGCCCGCAACCACGTCCGCGAGGAAATCCCGTTCTACACCGGTCGCCGCATCACCGCCGCGGAGATCGCCGAGGTCCTCGCGTGAGCGGCCGCCACTCCGCCGGTCCGGCCAGCCTCACCGAGGTCAATGACGTCACCGAGGCCGGACGCATGGCCCCCAAAGAGTACGACGCCGTCCTCCTCGCCTCGTTCGGCGGGCCCGAAGGCCAGGACGACGTCATTCCCTTCCTGCGCAATGTGACCCGTGGCCGCGGCATCCCGGATGAGCGTCTGGAAGAGGTGTCCCACCACTACCGCGCCTTTGGCGGGATCAGCCCCATCAACCAGCAAAACAGGAACCTCAAGGCCGCCCTCGAGGCAGAGCTTGCGGCACGCGGCATCAGCCTGCCTGTGCTGTGGGGCAACCGCAACTGGGATCCCTACATCCCGCAAACGCTCCAGGAAGCCTACGACGCCGGCCACCGCAAGCTGTTGATGGTCACCACCAGTGCTTACTCCTGTTACTCCAGCTGCCGCCAATACCGCGAGGACATCGGCATTGCGCTGACGGAGACCGGCCTTGACGGCAAACTCGAGGTGGACAAGGTCCGCCAGTACTTCGACCACCCTGGCTTCGTCGAACCATTCGTGGAAGGAACGGCTGCCGGACTTGCCGAGGTCAAGGAGAAATTGGCCGCGGCCGGTCTCCAGGACGCTCCGGTCCACATCCTGTTTGCAACGCACTCCATTCCTACCCGCGACGCCGAGGCCGCCGGGCGTTCGGACGCCGAGCCCCGCGAGTTCGAGCAGGACTCGGCTTATGTGGCCCAACACCTGGCCGCCGGCGCCGAGGTTGTTCGGCGGGTTGAAGCCGAATCCGGACTCACCGCGCCATGGTCCTTGGTGTACCAGTCCCGTTCGGGCGCGCCGAGTGTTCCATGGCTTGAGCCGGACATCAACGATGCCATCGAGGAACTGGCCGGCCAAGGGATCAAGGGCGTCGTGATCGTTCCGCTCGGTTTCGTCTCCGACCACATGGAAGTGGCCTGGGACCTGGACACCGAGGCCTTGGAAACGTGCAAGAACCTCGGGCTCACCGCGACCCGCGTCCCCACGCCGGGAACCCACCGCAAGTTCGTTTCCGGCTTGGTGGACCTCATTTGCGAGCGGACCGCAGCCAACAACATCGCCGATCGCCCTGCCATGACCGGGCTGGGACCGTGGTACGACATCTGCCGTCCCGGCTGCTGCGCCAACTTCCGTGGAGAGAAGCCCACGATTGCGGGTGCGGACACCACAGTAGGCACCGGACATGATGCCTACCCCATAGGAGAAAGCGCGAAATGACCGTACGGATCGGCACCCGCGCGAGCAAGCTCGCGCTCACCCAGAGCCAGCAGGCCGCGGACCAGCTGGCCGCCGTCGGTGGCTTTCCCGTTGAACTGGTGCGCATCAAGACCGAAGGCGATGTCCGGACGGGCTCGCTGTCCCAGATGGGCGGCACCGGAGTATTCGTCGCAGCCCTTCGCGAAGCGCTGTTGGAGAACGCGTGCGACGTCGCGGTGCACTCCCTGAAGGATCTCCCCACGGGTGCGGCACCGGGACTCACGATTGCCGCAACGCCCAAGCGCGTCGACGTCCGGGACGCCTTGTGCGCCCGTGACGGTCTCAAGTTGGCGGATCTTCCGGCCGGCGCACGGGTCGGTACCGGCTCGCCGCGCCGCGCTGCGCAGCTGCGCGCCGCCCGCCCGGATCTCGACGTCGTGGACATCCGCGGCAACGTGGACACCCGGCTGGGCCGCGTTCCGGGGCTCGCCGGCAATGCGGAAGATTCACCCGGCGATCTCGACGCCGTCGTCCTCGCCGCGGCGGGACTGGAACGGATCAGCAGGCTCGACGTCGTGACGGAGTTCTTTGAGACCGACGTCATGCTTCCCGCCCCCGGACAGGGCTCACTTGCGATCGAGTGCCGCACCGTCGACGCTCCAGGACAATCCGGCTCCGCCGAAAGTTCCCAGGGCGCCCTAGCCCAGGCCCTGGCCGCACTCAATGATGAAGACACCCGGCTGGCCGTCACCGCGGAGCGGGCCGTCCTGGCCCGCCTCGAAGCCGGCTGTGCTGCGCCCGTAGGCGCATACGCTTACCGCAAGGGCAGCATGCTGTACCTTGAAGCCATTGTCTGCGCCGTGGACGGGAGCAAATCGGTGCGCGAGAAAAAGGCCACCGACGGACTCACTGAGGTGGGCGCCACGTTGCTGGGCATCGAAGTCGCCGAGCTCCTGCTTGCCGCAGGTGCTGCGGACATCGCAGATCTTGCAGCGTCCCGATAACCGGAGCCAACAGGAGACCATGGGGCGGCACAGCGCGGTGAAGTCGGGGGAGGCCCGGGTCCTTGAAGGCGCCCGGGTTCTTGTGACGCGCAGCCCTGATCGTGCCGCCCCGCTCGTCAGCGCCCTGCGGGAAGCCGGCGCCGAGCCGCTCTTGTTGCCCTTGATCGACTTTGAGCGTGCCCGCGACCAGCATTCCCTCGAGGTCGCCTTGGACGCCCTCCTCGCGGGAGCGTACGGCTGGCTGGTGGTCAGCAGCATCACCACGGTGCGCGCCCTGAAGGAAAAAGCGGCCGAGCGTCGCTTGGAGTTGAAGGACCTGATTCCGGCTTCCGTCCGGATCGCGACGATTGGTCCGTCGAGCCGGCGGGTCCTCGAAGCGGAGGGCATTCCCGTGGACCTCGCGCCGGAAGCCGTCCAGTCTGCCGCGGGACTCGTGGCCGTCTGGCCTACAGGCCCGGCCAGTGTGCTGTTGCCCCAAGCGGACATCGCCGACGCGATGTTGGCGGAGGGGATCGTAGCCAAGGGAGCCGCGGTCCAGTCAGTGACGGCATACCACACCGTGGACTACCCGGCGGCCCCCGAACGCAGGCTGACTGCTGCCTTGGTAGCGGCGAACGGCTGGAAAACAGGGGCGGGATCCGGGGCGCCGGAGCTCACCCCCGAAGCCGCCAAGGCCGAACTTTCCGGAGGCCGGCTCCACGCCGTCGTCGCAGCTTCACCCAGTGCGGCACGCCGCATCCACGCCTCGCTGGGGCCTCTGCAGGATTGCCGCTTTATTGCGATCGGGCGCTCGACGGCGGCAGAGGCCGCCGCTCTCGGCATCCCGGTCGCGGCAACCGCCAAGGAACCCACACCCGACGGCATCGTGACCGCCCTACGCACCGTATTCGCCACCGAAGGGAACGAAAGTTGAGCTTTCCAAACCACCGGCCCCGCCGGCTCCGCACCACCCCAGCCATGCGCCGGATGACCGCAGAACACCGTCTGGCCCCCGCCGACCTCATCCTGCCGGCCTTCATTCGTGAAGGGCTCAGCGAACCGGCTCCGATCAGCTCCATGCCCGGTGTTGTGCAGCACACCACCGACTCGCTCAAGCGCGCCGCTGCGGAAGCCGTGGAACTCGGTGTCAGCGGCATCATGCTGTTCGGTGTCCCGGCCGTCCGAGATGCCCGGGGAACTGCCTCCCTGGATCCGGACGGCGTGCTGAACAAAGCCATCCGCGACGTCCGGGCGGAAGTTGGCGATGACCTGGTTGTCATGGGCGACGTGTGCCTCGACGAATTCACCGACCACGGCCACTGCGGCGTTCTGGACGCCAACGGCTACGTTGACAACGACGCCACCCTCGAAATCTACGCTCAAATGGCCGTAGCCCAGGCCGACGCCGGTGCCCACGTCCTGGGGCCGTCCGGGATGATGGATGGCCAGATCGCCGTGATTCGCCAGGCCCTTGAAGAGGCCGGACACCAGAACACCGCGCTTCTGGCCTACGCGGCGAAGTACGCCTCCGCCTTCTACGGCCCATTCCGCGAAGCCGTGGACTCGCAGCTCAAGGGTGACCGTCGGACGTACCAGATGGATGCCGCCAACCGCCGCGAAGCCATCATCGAGGTGGAACTCGACCTCGAAGAGGGCGCCGACATGGTGATGGTCAAGCCGGCCATGAGCTACCTCGACATCCTCGCCGACGTCGCCGCCATGAGCCCGGTTCCCGTGGCGGCCTACCAAATCTCCGGCGAGTACGCCATGATCGAAGCGGCTGCCGCGAACGGCTGGATCGATCGCCGCGGCGCCATCACAGAATCCGTGCTCGGCATCAAGCGGGCCGGCGCCGACATGGTGCTGACGTACTGGGCCTCCGAGCTTGCCGGCTGGCTTAAGGAGTCCTGATGACAGATAACGCTTCCACTCCCACGGCCCCTGTTGGAGCTACGGAGATCCTCCTCGGACTGAATACTTTCGGTGACGCCGGGGTGGACGCCGGCGGCAACCCGAAACCGCATGCACAGGTTTTGCGGGAGCTGCTGGCGGAAGCGGATCTGGCGGACGCCGTGGGGCTTCATGCATTCGGGGTTGGGGAGCACCATCGCCGCGACTTCGCTGTCTCGGCGCCCGAAGTGTTCCTGGCGGCCGCCGCCGCCCGGACATCGCAGATCAAACTCGGTTCGGCGGTCACCGTGCTCAGCTCAGACGACCCCATCAGGGTCTTCCAGCGCTTCTCGACCGTTGACGCGATCTCAAACGGTCGTGCGGAGGTGATGCTGGGCCGCGGCTCCTTCGTGGAATCGTTCCCCCTATTCGGGCTGGACCTGGCGGACTACGAAGTCCTGTTCGAGGAGAAGCTGGAACTCTTCGACAAGGTCCGGGCGCAGAAGCCCGTGTATTGGGAAGGCCGTACCCGGCCGAACGTGAACGGAATGAGCGTTTTTCCGCCGCTGGAACACCACTTGCTGCCAACGTGGATCGGTGTGGGTGGAACCCCCGAGTCGGTGCTGCGCTGCGCCCAATACGGCTATCCGATTATCTTCGCCATCATCGGCGGGGAGCCGCGCCGTTTTGCCCCCTTGGTGGACCTGTACCGCGAGGCAATGGAAAAATATGGGCACCCCATGCAGCAGATTGCCACCCACTCGCCCGGCTACGTCGCTCCCACCGACGAGCAGGCCCGGGAGGAACTGTTCCCGCATTGGCTGGCCCAGCGCAACCGCATCGGCGCGGAACGCGGCTGGGGACCGGCGAGCAGGGGCGAGTTCGACGCCATGTGCGGACCTGAGGGAGCACTTTACGTGGGTTCCCCGGAAACGGTCGCCCGGAAGATCGTTTTGCTGAAGCGGAACCTCGGCGTCGACCGTTTCGACCTCAAATACAGCAACGGAACCCTGCCCCACGAATCCATGATGCGCTGCATAGAACTCTTCGGCACCGTGGTGGCCCCACTGGTGGCCAAGGAGCTTGCCGACGCCTGAACGCGGCTGAACCGTCTTTGCCGGCGCCTGAGCCGTCCCGAATCCCTGAAAGAATGGACACCATGACTTCAAACACCCCTGTCTCCGACCAGCTGTTCGACCGCGCCCGTTCCCTGATGCCTGGCGGCGTCAACTCTCCGGTGCGCGCCTTCGGTTCCGTCGGCGGGACCCCGAAGTTCATGGTTTCGGCGCAGGGTCCGTACCTGACCGACGCGGATGGCCGCGAATACGTAGACCTCGTCTGCTCATGGGGCCCTGCGCTGCTGGGTCACGCGCACCCGGCCGTCCTCGAAGCCGTCCACGCCGCCGTCGACCGCGGCTTGTCCTTCGGCGCCTCTACGCCCGATGAGGCAAACCTCGCCGCGATCGTCAAGGAACGCGTCTCCGCCGTCGAACGCATCCGCATGGTGTCCACGGGCACCGAGGCCACCATGACCGCCGTACGCTTGGCTCGCGGGTTCACTGGCCGCAACCTGATCGTGAAGTTCGCCGGCTGCTACCACGGCCACCTCGATGGACTGCTCGCCGCCGCTGGCTCGGGCCTTGCGACCATGGCACTGCCCGGTTCGGCCGGTGTCACCGAAGCTGCCGCCGCTGAAACCCTCGTCCTGCCGTACAACGACCTCGGCGCGGTGGAAGCCGCTTTCGCTGCGCACGGCAACAACATCGCTGCCGTCATCACCGAAGCCGCTCCCGCCAACATGGGCGTCGTCACCCCGGACGAAGGGTTCAACGCAGGGCTGTCCCGCATCACCCGCGAACACGGCGCCCTGTTGATCCTGGACGAGGTGCTCACCGGCTTCCGCACGGGCTACGCGGGCTACTGGGGCCTCACCGGCCGCCAGGAAGGCTGGATGCCGGACCTGCTGACCTTCGGCAAGGTCATCGGCGGCGGCATGCCGACGGCGGCCCTCGGCGGGCGTGCCGACGTCATGGATTACCTTGCGCCCCTTGGTCCGGTGTATCAGGCAGGAACCTTGTCCGGGAACCCGGTGGCAATGGCCGCAGGCGTCGCCACCCTGACGCTCGCGACCCCGGAGGTCTACAGCTTCGTGGATGCCCGCTCGCTGGAACTTTCGGCGGCACTCTCGTCGGCGCTGGACACTGCCGGCGTGGACCACTCGATCCAGCGCGCAGGGAACCTCTTCTCCGTGGCCTTCGGCACTTCGGCCAACGGCGTCCACAACTACGCCGACGCCCAGGCCCAAGATGTCTTCCGCTACGCACCGTTCTTCCACTCCATGCTGGACTCCGGCGTCTACCTGCCGCCCTCGGTCTTTGAGGCATGGTTCCTGTCCGCTGCCCACGACGACGTCGCCATGAACCGGATCTTTGACGCGCTCCCTGCAGCAGCCAAAGCGGCCGCGGAGGCCACCGCCCTGTAACGCCACTTTTCCCGATGCTGCGCAGCCTGCTCCTTGCACGCCCCGCCGGGCCGGGAGCAGGCTGTGGGCAACGATCGAATCTACAAGGCGATGATTCTTGTGCTCAAGCCGTCCAGAATTTCAGTGCTCATCCTCTTCGCCCTGATGGTCGGGGCATTTGCCGGCATTGCCCATGCCGACGCCCCTGACCGCGGGTTCCCGGCCGTCGGAGACCCGCCCCCGCCGCCGGGCACCCCCCAGGCCGCCCCAACGCCTCGGTTTTCCAGCTCTCCGTCGACGGGATCGCCGAGCGTTTCTGCAACGCCGGCCGGTCCTACTGAGCTGCCGCCGCCACCGCACCCGACGCCGGAACAGCGGCTCGCGGGCCTGACCCTGGAACAAAGGGTAGGGCAATTGTTCATGGTGGCGGCCAAGGCCGACGGAAGCGATTCAGGCGCAGTGGCCGATCTCCTGAACAACCACGTCGGCAATATCTATTTGGCCGGACGCAGCCAGGCCGGCGTCGCGGCGACGGCATCAGTTGTGGAAAAGCTGAGGGCGGCGATTTCGCCGGCCTCAAGCCGTGGCTTGCCTCTGTCCGTCGCGACGGACCAGGAGGGCGGCTCCGTCCAAGTCCTCCGGGGACCTGGATTCCTGCCTATTCCCGCAGCCTTGGACCAAGGCAACTCGAGCCCTGAACAACTACGTGCCGACGCCCGGAACTGGGGGGCCGAACTCTTGCAGGCCGGGGTGAATGTTGACTTGGCGCCGGTACTTGATACGGTTCCCAGCCCCGAATTTGCGCCCTCGAACAAGCCCATTGGGGCGTTCAAGCGTGAATACGGCTTCACCCCGGCCGCGGTGTCCGAGCACGGGAACGCGATGGCGGCCGGACTGCGGGACGCGGGGGTGGCCCCCGTGGTCAAGCATTTCCCAGGAATGGGGCGCGTCAGCCTTAACACTGACGTCAGCGCGAACGTCCACGACGCCGAAACCACCCGGACGGATCCGTACCTGATGCCGTTCAAAGCCGCGATCGACAGCGGACTCCGGTGGGTCATGATTTCGAACGCCTACTACGACAAGATCGATCCCGACCATGTGGCCCCGTTTTCGTCGGTGATCATGCGCACCATGTTGCGGACGGACGCGGGGTTCACCGGCATCATTGTGTCCGATGACCTTTGCAACGCCGTGCAGCTGTCGCCGTGGAGCATGGGGGATAGGGCAACGAACTTCATCGGGGCGGGCGGCACCATGGTTCTGTGCGCAGACACGGCTTCAGTTCCGGCGATGTACGCCCAGGTCCTGCAACGTGCGCAGGCCGATCCTGAATTCCGCAAATCAGTCGATGCCGCTGCTTTGACTGTTCTTCAAGTCAAGGCAGGGCAGTAGCCCCGGTTACGGGCCGGGGCGGACGTGAAAAATCCCCGGTTTCCGGACGATTCACCACGATGGTGGTTCGTCCGGAAACCGGGGATCTTCGTTGCTAAGGCCTAGAGCACGTCCGAAAGGAAGCCCTTCAGGCGATCGGTCCGCGGCTCGGTGAAGAGTTGTTCCGGCGATCCGGTCTCTACGACGACGCCTGCGTCCATGAACGTCACGGTGTCGGACACGTTCCTTGAGAAGCCCATTTCGTGGGTTACCACCACCATGGTCATGCCGCCCTTGGCCAGATCGGTCATGAGCGCGAGAACGCCCTTGACCAATTCAGGGTCCAGGGCCGATGTTGCTTCGTCGAAGAACATCACCTCGGGCTTCATGGCGAGCGCCCGGGCAATGGCCACTCGCTGCTGTTGCCCGCCGGAGAGGTTGGCTGGCCGGGCGTCGGCCTTGTGCTTGAGTCCTACGAGGTCCAGTTGGGCCAGGGCATCCTCCCGTGCCTGCTCCTTGGACATGCCACGGAGCTTCCGCAGTGCGAGGGAGACATTTTCCGCCACGGTCTTGTGCGGGAACAGGTTGAACTGTTGGAAAACCATGCCGATCCGCCGGCGCAGTTCATCCGGGTTGTCCTTGAGCACCGAACGGCCATCGAGCAAAATGTCACCCTGCTCGGGTTCGATGAGCCGGTTCATGACCCGCAGGAGCGTGGATTTCCCCGAGCCGGAAGGACCGATCACGGAAGCCGTGGTGCCCTTCTCGACGTGCAGGTCGATGCCGCGCAGGACATGGTTGGAACCGAAGGACAAATGGATGTTTTTAGCCGTCAGTGTTCCTGAAGCGAACTCGCTCATGCCTGGGCTCCCTTCCCGACGACTGCAGCCGCCTCGTCCGGTTCTTTCTTTTCCGGTCGCCCCGAACGCAGGCGGCGGTCCAGCCAGTTCACGAAATGCGTGAGCGGAATCGTCATGACCAGGTAGAACAGGCCCGCCGCCACGTAGGGGGACAGATTGCCGCTCGTAGACGCAAAGTCCTTGCCGATCTGGAAGACTTCCCGTTCAGAGGCGAGGAGACCCAGGACGAACACGAGGGAGGACTCCTTGATCAGCGCAATGAACTGGTTCACGAGCGCGGGCAGCACGCGGCGTACACCCTGGGGAACCACCACAAGCCGCATGGCAGGGCCGTAGCCGAACCCCAGTGCTCGTGTTGCCTCGAGCTGCCCCCTGTCGACGCTCTGGATGCCCGAGCGGAAGATCTCGCCGATGTACGCCGCCGACATCAGGGACAGAGCCGCGACAGCCAACGGGTACGGGCTTGTTGAGCCCGTCAAGTGCCGGATGATGGGTCCGAAACCGAGGCCGATCACGAGGATCGTGAGCACTGCCGGGAGCCCGCGGAGGACATCCGTGTAAATCCTGGCAATCCACCGGGCGACAGGATTCCGGGAGATCCCCATGAGGGCGAGCAACATCCCGAGCAGCGTTCCGATGATGCCGGAGGTGACGGCGAGGACAAGCGTGTTCGGCAAGCCGACCGCGAACATCTTGGGGATGACTTCGCCCATCGCCTTCCAGTCGAGGAAGGTCTCGCCGAGCTGTTTGAGGATTTCCTGGAGATCCATGGAATGCCTGGGTTACTTGGCCGGGATCTGGACGGCCTTGCTGCCCGGCTTCCAGCCCTGCGGGGTCTGCTCCGCCGTCGTCGGGCGGTCCTTGTACCACTCGGCCGTCAGCTTGGTCCAGGTACCGTCTGCGATCACGGCGTCAAGGCCGGAGTTGAGGGCATCGAGCAGAGGCTGGTTGTCCTTGTTCACGGCCCAGGCGGTGAAGTTCTGGGTGTTGACGACCTTTTCGGCGATCTTGGTGTTGTCGCCGTCCTTGACCTGGCCGGTTGCCTGCTGCGACGGGGCGACCCAGGCATCAACCTGGCCGCTCTTCACGTTGGCGTAAACCGTGTTGTAGTCCGGGAAGCGGACGGGCTCAAGCTTGAGCGTGTTGGTGACGTAGTCGTCCTGGACGGTGCCTTGAACGACGCCGATGCGGACGTCGGACTTGAGGTCCGCGAAGCCCTTGATCTTGGAGTCGGACTTGGTCACGACAGCCATGTAGCCGAAGTCGTAGCCATTCGTGAACCCGACCGACTCGCGGCGCTTGTCCGTGGTGGAGATCGAGGAGGATCCGACGTCGAACTGCTTGTTCTTGACCTGGGAGAGCAGTGCGGAGAAGTCAGTGGAGGCGAACTCGACCTTGAGGCCCAGCTTGGCTCCAACTGCGCGCAGCAGCTCGTTGTCATAGCCGGTGAACTTGCCCGAGGGATCGATGAAGATGTTCGGCGGGGCGTCCGAGAGGGTGCCGACGCGCAGGGTGCCGTCGGTGATGAGGCCCAGCTTGGACTTGTCGATCTTGTCCAGCGGGGTGACGTCCTTGGTGGTGTACTTGTCCAGAGTCTTCTGGTCGCTGCCTTGGAGGGCATCGGTCGGCGAGGCGCTGCTGGTGCTGCCCGCTCCGCCACCGCACGCGGCCAGGGAGACGGCCAGGATTGCAGCCACGGGGACAGCAGAGAACCACTTCAGGGCTTTGATTTTCATCAAGCAAATCACTTTCATCGGGGAACACGCGTTCGTATCGAGACGGGCGGGGAACGCAGCCAAAGCAGGTTTGGGCCGCAATATCAGGACTCGACCCGCCAAACTTAATTATGTCATCCGCCCATTCAGCGATAAATTGACGGCGATAAGACGTGGGATTCCCGGAAACTCCGAATTAAATTCAAGATCGAATGGAAATTGTGCTTGAAGTGCCGCGCCCCTCAGGCCTCGAGAGGAATTCGTGACTGACGTCCAGCTGGCTTTCAGGCAGTAAGGGCCATGTGACGTGCGTCCCATCATGCGGACTCTGGAAAAGCGTCCGGTACGTGGACGGCCGCTATGGAAGTCCGGCCGCTTTAGAAGTCTCCCCGGCTGGCATCTTCCGGAGGAAGGACCGGCCAATTGCCTTCGATGACGGCTGTCGGTTTGGTCTTGCGCAGGTAGCTCTGGAAATCGGCGGCCTGTGCGGCCGCCCAATCGACCTGGAGGTGATGCAGCTTGGAAGCGGGCATTTGCAGTTTCGGGAACTTGCCGGCCATGGCATCGAGGACGCGCAGCGTGGCGAGGGCGTCCGCAGCGGAGGTGTGGGCGTTATCGAGGTTCACACCGTACTCCTCGCACAAAGCGGTCAGGGTCCGCTTGCCCTTGCGGTACCGGTCGACCTGCTTGTTCATGACGTAGGGGTCAAGCACGGGGAAACGGCTAAGTTGCGGCACACCGTAGCGGGCGGATTCGGCCGCCAGGACCGTGAAGTCATAGCTGGCGTTGAATGCAATGACCGGCACGCCGTCGTCGAATAGTTCCTGGAGCGCTGCCGCGAGTTCTCGCGTCACTTCTGCCGCCGGACGGCCCTCGGCCCTCGCCTTTTCCGTCGTGATGCCGTGGATCTCGCTGGCCTCCAGGGGGATCTCCACTCCAGGGTCCGCCAACCATTCGAGTTCCTTGACGATGCCGCCGTCGTCGTCCACTACCGTGACGGAAGCGGTGACGATCCTCGCGGAACGGGAGTTCCGTCCCGTGGTCTCAAGGTCGAACGCGGCGCGGGGGAGGGTGTTCCAGGAGTTCATGCTTCAACGCTACCGGCGCCCTACGACAAGAACCGGAGCGACACTCCTTCTGCTCCGATCCGGCGGCGCATGCCGATAGGCTGGTGGCATGCGGATGGAGTTTGTGACGGCGGTACTGGCCGTCGTGGATCTCATGCCGCCCGGCGTTGCCGTGTCGTATGGGGATGTTGCCGAGCTTCTGGGCTCAGGCGGTCCCCGGCAGATCGGATCGGTCATGAGCCACCATGGGAGCACAGTGGCTTGGTGGCGCGTACTGCGTGCAAGCGGGGAAGCGCCCCCGGGACTTGAGTCGGAAGCGCTACATCACTACTTGGATGAGGGAACGCCGCTGCACGGCGCCTACGCGGAGTATCTGCGGACCGGCGAGGGCCGCTGGCGGGTTGACCTGTCCCTGGCCCGGTGGGCTCCGACGGACCAGGATTTCGACAGTATCGATGCGATCTCAGGCCAACTCGAGCGTCAGCTCCATAAATTGTCGGTACCCGATGATGAAATGACCGTGTGAGTCCAACACGAACACCTCAAGCAACAACGCAGGAAGCAACACGGGCACAACCGCGGCAGATACAGTCGCGGCAAGCGCCCGCCCGGTTGCGCCTGCTTCCCCCGCGCGAGGTCCACTACGCAGCGCCGGAGTTGTCGGCCGACCAGGCCGCCGTCGTGGGGCTCCCGCACGGATCCGGGCCGGTCCTGATACCGGGGGCGCCGGGCACCGGAAAATCCACTGTACTGGTGGAAACCGCCGTCCGCCGGGTTCAGCGTGACGGCGTGGATCCGGAACGGATCCTGATTCTCGCACCCGGCCGGCATGCGGCGTCGGCGTTGCGGGACACCTTTACAGGGCGGCTGGACCGCAGCTTGAGTACGACGCCGGCGCGCACCTGGGCGTCATACGCTTTCGATCTGATCCGCCGAGCCAAGGCCGAGGGCGTGCTGCCGCTGCAGCGGCCGCCCAAATTGCTCTCGGGGCCGGAACAGGACCTCATCATCAAGGAACTGCTGGAGGGGCACGCCCGGCCGGGCTTCGAACTTCCCTGGCCGCAGGACTTGTCGGCCGCGTTGCCAACCCGGGGTTTCCGCCAGGAGATCCGGCAACTCTTCGACCGGATCATCGAATCCGGCCGGACTGCGGATGACCTCACGTCGCTTGCCTATGAATGCGGCAGACCGGACTGGATCGCTGCCGCAGACCTCTATTCGGAGTACCGGGATGTCCTGGACCTGCGCATGCCGGAGGCCTTTGACCCGGCAGGAATCATTACCGCCGCGCGCCAAATCTTCCAGGACTCGCCCGGATTCCTGGCGGCAGAGCGCGAGCGGCTGCAGTTGATCCTGGTGGACGACGTCCAAGAGGCAAACCCCGCCGTGTTTGAACTGCTCGCGGACATCGCGGAAGGAAAGGACGTTTTGGTGGCGTCCTCCCCGGACACCGTCGTCCAGGGGTTCCGCGGCGCACGACCGGACCTTGTTTCAGAACTGCCGCGGCTTCTCGGAGGCCTTGCGGGTATCGTGCGGGAGCTTCCGCTATGGCACACTCACCGGCACCTCCCCGACGTCGCAAAAGCGTGGACGGGGGTAGCTGCGCGCATCTCGCAGCGTGCGGGAGGCCAGTTGGCCCGGCGTCTGGACCCACTTCCTGCTTCGGCAGAGGAGACTCGTTCCGGAGGTAGCCAGGCCATGGGCCGGGTGGAAGCACATGTGCTTCCGTCCACAGTCCACGAATTGCGCTACGTGGCACAACGCATCCTTGAAGCACAGCTGCGCGAAAACCACGAGTTCGGCGACATCGCAGTGATTGTGCGCAACGGTGGGCAATTGGCGCAGCTCCAGCGCTATCTGAGCGGTCAGGGAATCCCGGTCCGCGTCCCCGTCGCGGACTCGGCTGTCCGCGACGAAGTGGCTGTCCGTCCCCTGCTTGAGGTGTACGGCGTGGTGCTGGATGCTGCCAAGCTGACGCCTGAGTCTGCCGTCTCGCTTCTCACGTCGAGGATCGGCGGGGCTACCGCCATCGAGTTGCGCCGCCTGCGGCAATCCCTGCGCCGGGAGGAACTGTTGGGCGGTGGTGGACGGTCCAGCGATGCGTTGCTGGTTGAAACGTTGCTGGAGCCTGGGGCACTGGGTTCTTTGGGCATCGAGGGTAGTTCGGCCCGGCGCCTGGCCCGCATGATCGCGGCGGGACGTTCGGCGGCCGCCGAACCCGGAGCTAACGCGGAGACGGTGTTGTGGGCGTTGTGGCAAGCCACCGGCCTGGCTTCGCGCTGGACGGAAATGGCGCTCGACGGCGGCGCGGCCGGCGCCCGGGCGGACCGGGACCTTGACGCGATGATGGCACTGTTCCACACCGCCGAGCGCTATGTCGACCAACTCCCCGGCTCCGGTCCCGAACAGTTCCTCGAGTATCTGCTCAGCCAGGAACTCCCCATGGACACCCTTGCCGCCAGGGCACAGTTGGAGGAAGCAGTGGAGCTCATGACGCCGGCCAGCGCGGCCGGGCGGGAGTGGGCCGTGGTCATCATGGCGGGTCTGCAGGAGGGCGTCTGGCCCAATACAAGGCTCCGTGGTGAACTCCTTGGGAGTACTTTGTTCGCCGATGCCGTGGAGCATGGAGTCGAACATGCCTTGCAACGCGGGCCCCTCAGCAGGCTGCGGGATATCCGCTACGACGAACTGCGCAGCTTCTCCACAGCCGTTTCGCGGGCCCGGGAAGTCCTCATCTGCACCGCGGTTTCTTCCGAAGACGAGCAGCAGTCTGCCTTTCTCGACTATGTAGCCCCTTTGGAACCGGGACAGTACCAACGTGAGTACACACCGGTTGGCCGGCCCATGACGCTGCGTGCCTTGGTGGCAGAGCTGAGGCAGCGCGTTCAGCCGGACGACGCCGCGCTCGCCCGCCCGGGCGTGGCAGAGGACGCCGCGGAAGCTGCTCGCGTGCTGGCACACCTTGCCACCGCAGAGCCCGCAGTGCCGGGCGCGCATCCGGATTCCTGGTGGGGACTGGCACCGCTCAGCAGCGAGGCGCCGGTAGTACCGGGGGAAGGCACGGTGTTCGTTTCTCCCTCGAAGGTGGAAACTGTGCACAAATCGCCGTTGGATTGGTTTGTCCAGGCGGCCGGGGGCGAAGCCGCTACCGACTTTGCCCGCAGCCTGGGCACCTTGGTCCATACGATTGCCCAGGAGTTGCCCGATGCTTCCGGCGCTGAATATGTCGCGGAGCTCGTGCGTCGCTGGCCGACCCTGGGCATGAAGGACAACTGGGAGGGCAGGCTGGACTTCCAACGGGCAGAGCAGATGGTCCGGAAACTCGCCCAATACGTCCTTGTCATGCGGAGCGAAGGCCGAAGCCTGGCCGGGGTCGAAGTGGACTTCGAGGTTCCCCTTCCGGAGGTGCGTCTGGGCCACGTTGCCGAAGATTCCGATGTTGTCCGGAACGCCGTGCTCCGGGGGCAAGTGGATCGTTTGGAAATAGATGCTGAGGGCAGGTTGGTGATTGTCGACCTTAAGACGGGCAAACGTCAGCCTGGCAAAGCCGAACTCGCCAGGCACCCCCAGCTCGGTGCGTATCAGGCGGCGGTACTGCACGGGGCATTCCAGGATCTGCCTGTTCCGGGGCTTGTTCCCGGCGGTGCCGTGCTGGCACAGCTGGGGACCAAGACAAAAACGCCTGCGGTCCAAGTGCAGGAGCCCCTGGACCCGGGAGATAACTGGGCACAGGACCTTGTCAGCGAGGCTGCCGTGCTCATGGCCGGAGCAAGCTTCGAAGCACGTCACGATCCCTCGAAAGGCAGCCATGGAGGCCACGGCTGCCGACTGCCCGATATTTGCCCGTTGTGCGCCAGGGGAAAGCAGGTCACGGAATGACCGTCCAGACACTCGCGGGAATTGAGGCCGGAGACGCCGCCGAAGATGCCGCGGTCCTGCCGGAACCTCGATTTTCGCCCGGCGAATTGGCCGATATCCTCGGCGAACGGAACCGTCCCACGGACGAACAATCCGCGATTATTGCGTCACCGTTGACCCCCCGGCTGGTCATCGCCGGCGCCGGATCGGGGAAAACCGCAACCATGGCGGACCGTGTGGTGTGGCTCGTCGCGAACGGATGGGTTCGCCCAGAAGAGGTCCTTGGCGTCACCTTCACCCGTAAAGCCGCAGGGGAGCTGGCCAGCCGTATCCGTGCGAAATTGGCCACCCTGCAGCGCATCGCGTCCTCGGACAACGGGCAGTACGGCTTCCCGGAGGGCGTTGCAGGCTCCGATGAGCTTGAACCCAAAGTGTCCACGTACCATTCCTACGCCAGCGGGATCGTGTCGGACTACGGCCTGCGCCTGGGCATCGAGCGCGATGTGGTGCTGCTCGGCGGCGCCCAGGCCTGGCAGCTCGCGAGTGAAGTGGTCGAAGCGTACGACGGCGACTATGAGCACTTCACCGCTGCCAAGTCCACGCTGGTCAACGCCGTGATGCAGTTGGCCGGCGAGTGCGCCGAACACTTGCGAGAACCAGCCGAGGTTCAGCGCTGGTTGATGGACCGGGTGTCCGAATTCGCGCAATTGCCCTATGTGTCCGCGGCGAAAAAGAACCCGAGCCAAGCTGCCGGTGATCTCGGCGCCATGTTGCGCACAAGGGCCAGCGTCGCGGACATGGTGGGACGCTACCAAGAGGCCAAAAGGAATCGCGGCGTCCTCGACTTCGGCGACCTCGTTGCGCTCGCCGCGAAGATCGCCCAGGACATACCCTTGGCGGCTGCCACCGAACGGGCCCGCTACAGGGTGGTGCTGTTGGATGAATTCCAGGACACCTCGCACGCGCAACTGGTCCTGTTCTCCCGCCTGTTCGGGGGAGGGCACGCTGTGACGGCGGTAGGGGATCCGAACCAGTCCATCTACGGGTTCAGGGGTGCTTCCGCCGGCCAACTGTTCCACTTTGTCCAGGAATTTCCCGTCCGGGTGGAAGACGGTTTTGGAACGGCATCCCTGACAACTGCACCCACCTCGTACCTGACCACTGCGTGGCGGAACGGGCGCAGCATCCTGGCCGCCGCCAACGTCATTTCCGCCCCTCTGAACAAGGCCGCCGCGAATGACGGAGCCCCGGGCTCCAGGGCCGACGACGGTTCCGTCGCAGTGCCTGCGCTGCAGCCGAGCCCGGCAGCCGTGGAGGGTAACGTCGTTCTCGGACGATTTGCCACCGACGAAGACGAAGCCGCAGCGATTGGGCGGGACGTCCGGCGCTACCGGCGCACAGTCTTTGAAACCGCGGCCGACGGTACGCCGGTTTCTCCCACTATTGCGGTGCTATGCCGCCGCCGGGCACAGATGGAGTGCTTGCGGCGGGAATTCGAGGTCCAGGGGATCCCGTACGAAATAGTCGGCCTCGGCGGGCTCCTCGACACCCCTGAAGTAGTGGACCTCGTTGCCGCGCTCCGGGTCCTCGCCGATCCCGGCCGTTCCGATGCCCTGATGCGTTTGCTGGCAGGCGCCCGGTGGAGGATCGGAACTGCTGATCTGATGGCATTCCGCGACTGGTCCCAGTTCCTCGCCAGGCGGCGATCCCACGGCGGTGCGGGGGACCGCGGCGCCGCAGGCGATGCGTCAATCGCGGACGAAAGCCCGATGGAGACGGTCGTAGAGAGCGACATTACCGATGCGGCCAGTCTCGTGGAAGCGCTGGACTTCCTGCCACGCCCGGGGTGGACTTCCGGCCACGGACGCTCGCTCAGCGCGGAGGCTTTGGACCGTCTTGGCCGGCTGTCTGCGGAACTTCGGAACCTGCGGGGGTTCATCGGAGACGATCTGACCACGCTGATCGGCGAGGTGGAACGTGCCATGCTGCTGGACATTGAGGTTGCTGCCAAGCCCGGGATGAGCATCCACCAGGCCCGGCGGAACCTGGACGCATTCCATGATGCCGCGGCGGGTTTCCTGCAGACTTCGCAGCGCGTGGACCTCCTGGCTTTCCTGGGCTGGCTCGAAGCGGCCGCATCGGAAGAAGGCGGACTGGACATGGCCGACGCCGAGGTGAACCACGAAGCCGTGCAATTGCTGACAGTCCACGCCTCCAAAGGATTGGAATGGGACGTTGTTTTCGTCCCCGGTCTCAACGCCGGAGCCTTTCCGAGCAACCGGGACTCCCGGTGGAGCAGCGGTACCGCTGCCTTGCCATGGCCCCTTCGTGGCGACCGGGCGGATCTCCCTCAATGGGATCTGGACCAGCCGGACCAAAAGGGCTGGTTGGACGCCGAAAAGGACTTCAAATCGGAAGTCCAGCACCACGGCGAAGCCGAAGAGCGGCGACTCGCCTACGTTGCCTATACCCGCGCAAAGTTCGTCCTTTGGGCATCGAGCGCCGCGTGGAATGGTTCCCGGGCAGGCATTGCCGAAACGTCACCTTTCCTTGCAGAGCTGGCCGGCCTTGCCGGTGAGGCAGGAGACAACGGGGGCGGAGCATCGGCTGCCATTCACCCGCAGTCCCTCAGCGAAGACGCTCTGCCCGCTGAGAGTCCCTTGACAGTCGGCACCGAGGTGGCGATCTTCCCCTATGATCCGCTGGAAGGTCCCAGCGACCCTCGCACAGGGGAACGGCTCCGCTTGGTACCGGGGCGGCGGACCGCCATGGAGGCGGCAGCAACCCGGGTCAGGGAGGCCATCGAGGGACTGCGGACGGATTCGCCGCTGGTCGTCGATGCCTCGCGGACCTCCCTCCGCGGTGCCGCAGCGGGCTGGGCCGCCGAAGCGGAGTTGTTGTTGGAACGGCAGTTGCGGCGGAAGCCCGTCCAGGACGTCTATTTGCCCGGACACATCTCGGCATCGATGTTCGTTGACCTGGGAGACGACCCCAGCGCGGTCCTGGCCCAGCTCCGGCGCCCGGTGCCCCGGCAACCCGGGATCTCGGCACGCAAAGGCACCGCTTTCCATTCCTGGGTGGAGGAATACTACGGAACCACCGGCATGCTGGATATCGACGAAGCCCCCGGCTCTGACTCCCACATTGACGAAGCCTATGGACTTGACGACATGGTGGCGACGTTCAGCAATTCAGAATGGGCACACCGGTCCCCGGCCTTTGTTGAAGTTCCCGTGGAAACAAGGATCGGGGACGTCGTGGTTCGCGGACGGATTGACGCAGTTTTCCGCGGCGCGGACGGTGTATGGGAACTGGTGGACTGGAAAACGGGCAAGCGCCCGGCCGGCAGTCAACTCAAGACGCGTGCGGTGCAACTGGCCGTCTACCGGCTGGCATGGGCGCGCCTCAAGGGTGTGCCCTTGGAGCAGGTCAGTGCAGCGTTCTACTACGTTGCCGATGACGCTGTCGTGAGGCCACATGACCTGGGCACGGCCGCGGAACTGGAGAGGATCATCGCTTCCGCGCTGGGTAGCCGAAACCGATAGGTAGCCAAGCCGGGAAGGACTAGTGGTCCTTGGCGTCCTGGAGCGGCGCGGGCTCCACTATCTGGAGGGCCGTCGTCGAGGTGTCGTCAGCTTCGGACGGCGCCTCCGGCGTCGGGTCGGTCCCGTCTGCTGAATCTCCCGAAGGCTCCGGGATAGCTGTAACGCTCACCGTGGGCTTCGCGGAGTCGCCCTCCGGGGCCTTCTCTTCCGAAGCCATAACGACTGCCGGTGCTGCCGGCCCTTCCGCGGCGGCCCGTTCCGCAGCTGCAAGTTCCGCCGCGGCATCTGCCTCCTCGGCTGCCAAGGCGTTCTGCTCCTCGATGTCGTCGGCGAGGGATTTGAGCATCGCCTCGGCCTCTGCCGTCATCTCGCTGTGACCGGCTGCCAAGGCCTTGACGAGATACTGGGCCAGGGCGAATTCGGCGAGAAGTGCCGAGCGTCGCAGCAAGTGGCCATCCGGCGTGTCCCGCCGGGCTTCCGTGTAGTGCCGCAATACGGACTCCACGAAGCGCTGTTCGTTTGAGGCCACGAGCCAGGCGAAGTCATCGGCGGGATCGCCGATGCGCAGATCGGTCCACCCCGTCACGGCCGTCACGCTGTCGCCGTCGACCAGCAGATTGTCTTCATGGAGATCGCCGTGCACGACGCACGGGTTGAAGCGCCACAGCGCCACGTCCTCGAGTGCGTGCTCCCAGCGACGCAACAGCGCGGGCGGAATCTTGCCCGTGGTGGCGGCCTGGTCCAGCTCGTTCAACTTGCGCTGGCGGAATTCGTTGGCCGTGTAGCTGGGAAGATCGGCGTTGTTGACGAGCGATTGGGGGAGATCGTGGACGGCGGCCAGTGCCACACCGATCTCCTTGGCCAAGGCATCACTGCAGGTCGACAACTCTTCGATGCTGCGCGTGGCACCAGCCAAGTGGGCGTACACAAATGTGCTCAGCGCACCTTGGCGGACGGTTCCGGCCACAGTGGGCATCAGAAAGGGCAGCTCGGCCCGGATCGCCGGAGCGAAAGCCCGCAGAATCATGAATTCGGTTTCAAGCCGGGTGCTGGCTTCCGGATGGCGCGGCGAACGGACACGCCACCGTTTGCCCTCGGAGTCCAGCAGAAGCGCCGAATCGAAATCGGCAGCATCATCCGGGGCGGTGGCGGCAGCCATCGGCGTCAGGCCGGGCACCGCCGCAGTAGCTACAGCGGCCAGTTCGAACGGTGTTCTTCTCACGCCTTCCACGGTAGATTGACAAGCGCTTCTGGCAGCGATGCAGTGCGGCGAGTCTTGAGATCCGCTGGAAAACAGCTTCCGGGGGCCTGGATCGCTGAAAGATCCAAATGTCAATTGTCGGTGCGAGTCAGTACGGTAGGTACATGAGTTTCACCGAGTTCCAGGCGCCGGCAAACCACCTTATCGATACCGTTCTTCCAGTGCGCCCTGCCATGGTTGACCGCGGATCTGCCGAGCGCCTGAGGCCAGGCATGCTTGACGAAGTGATCTCCTCAGGATCGGCCAAGGCCGTGGTGGTGTCGCAGCGTCAGGCCCTCGTGGTGGGTGACAAGCTGTGGCTGGGCGACGCCGCGCCGCTCTTCGAAAACCTTAAATCCGCCGGCGGACCGCTCACTGCCATTTATCTCGGCCGGACGCTCGCTGCTTCCCCTGTCCCGGAGCAAACACCAATCGTCCTCTTTGTGCCCACCGAGCCGGTTTCGCCTGGGGCCGCGGGCCTTCCGGCCGACGGCTCCTGGGCGGGATTCCGGGAGGTCGCCGCGCGCCTCGGTGCCATGGACACAGCCTTGTTCGTTGAGGCCAGCGCCATTTCCAATTGGCATGCCACCCATACACACTGCCCGCAGTGTGGAACTCCCACGGAAATCGAAGCCGGCGGCTGGGTTCGCAGGTGCCCGCGGGACAAATCGGAACACTATCCGAGGACCGATCCGGCCATCATCGTCACCGTGGTCGGTTCCGACGGCAGGCTGCTCCTCGGCGGAGGAGGGCCGCTTGACGCCAAGAACTACTCCACGCTGGCCGGCTTCGTTGAGCCGGGGGAATCGCTTGAACAGGCAGTGGTTCGCGAAATCGGGGAAGAAGTGGGGGTGCGGGTCACGGCCTGCCAGTACCTTGGCTCGCAGTCGTGGCCGTTTCCGGCCTCGCTGATGCTCGGGTTCACCGCAACAACGGACGACGTCGAGGCCCGGCCCGACGGCGTCGAAGTCACCCGGGCGCGCTGGTTCAGCCGTGCGGAACTCCAGGCAGCCGTGCTCAGCGGCGAGATCACGATCTCCACGAGGCTTTCGATAGCGCGTTCCCTGATCGAGCACTGGTACGGCGGCGTCATCGAGGACCTCCAGCAGTGACAGAGGGTATTTTCAGCGACACCGTTTCACTCGAGGACCGGGTTCTCGGCGGCCTTGACGCCGAGCAACGGGAAGTCGCCAGCAACCTTACTGGTCCCATGTGCGTCCTCGCAGGAGCGGGTACGGGAAAAACCCGGGCCATTACGCACCGCATCGCCTATGGTGTCCACTCCGGCGTTTACAGCCCTCAGCGCCTCCTGGCCGTCACCTTCACCTCCCGGGCCGCCGCCGAGATGCGCAGCCGGCTGCGGGATCTTGGCGTCGGCAACGTCCAAGCCCGCACCTTCCACGCCGCTGCACTCAGGCAATTGCAGTTCTTCTGGCCGCAGGCGGTCGGTGGCGTCCTGCCAAACTTGCTGGACCACAAGGCGAACATGATCGCCGAAGCCGCGCGGCGGCTCCGGCTGGGTACGGATCGAGCTTCAATCCGCGACCTTGCGGCGGAGATCGAGTGGGCCAAGGTTTCCATGCTGACGCCGGCCAACTACCTTGAGAACGCGCACGGCCGCGGCACTCCGGGAGGTTTCGACCTCACCGCCGTCGCGCGGGTTTTCCAGTCGTACGAGGACGTGAAGACGGACCGCAACGTGATCGACTTCGAGGACGTCTTGTTGATCACGGTGGGCATCCTTCAGGAGGACCCGAAAGTGGCAGCCACGGTCCGCGAGCAGTACCGGCACTTTGTGGTGGACGAATACCAGGACGTTTCCCCGCTGCAGCAGAGGCTTCTTGAGCTGTGGCTTGGCGGCCGCGACGAACTCTGCGTGGTGGGCGACTCCAGCCAGACCATCTACTCCTTCACGGGAGCCTCTCCCAAGCACCTCCTTGGATTCAAGGGCCATTACCCTTCAGCGACGGTCGTCAAACTCGTTCGCGACTACCGTTCCACGCCTCAAGTGGTGAAGCTCGCCAACGACCTCCTTGGATCGCGCCGCAGTGGTGGAACGGTTGCCGACGCAGCCTGGGCCAAACCCCTGCAGTTGGTAGCCCAGCGCCCGGCCGGACCGGAGCCGCGGTTCATGGAATGCCCCGACGACGAGGCCGAGGCGGCGGTGGTCGCAGGCAGGATCCGGGAATTGATCGACGCCGGCACCAAGGCGAGCGAGATTGCCGTGCTGTTCCGCACCAACGGCCAATCGGAAGCGTACGAACAAGCCCTTGCTTCGGCGGGTATCGGCTATCAGCTGCGGGGCGGTGAGCGGTTCTTCGCGCGCAAGGAAGTCCGGGACGCCATCCTGCAGTTGCGCGCCGCCACGCGGGCGGTAGCCGAGGATTCCGCCAAGGAGCCTCTCGGCCAACTGGTCCGGGACATCGTGGCTTCGCTCGGCTACACCGATGCAGCCCCGCATAGCGGCGGCGCACTCCGTGAACGCTGGGAGTCGCTGGCCGCCCTGGTGGCCCTCGCGGACGAACTCGCCGTTAGCCGCGGGCCGGAATTCACCTTGATGGAATTCGTCAACGAACTCCAGGAACGCTCCGTGGCCCAGCACGCCCCGACGGTCCAGGGCGTGACGCTCGCATCGCTGCACGCAGCGAAGGGCCTGGAATGGGACGCCGTGTTCCTGGTGGGCTTGAGCGAGGGACTTATGCCCATTTCCTTCGCCGACACCCCCGAGAGCGTGGACGAGGAACGCCGCCTCCTCTACGTCGGGATCACGCGGGCACGCGAGCACTTGAACCTGTCCTGGTCCACGGCCCGCACGCCGGGTGGCCGTGCCAACCGCAAGCCTTCGCGCTTCCTCGACGGGCTCCGCCCCGACTCGGTGCTCGGAGCCAGCGCGCGCAGCCGCCCCACGCCACGGCGCAAGGCGGCAGCACCGGCGTCGTGCAGGGTCTGTGGCACGATGCTCGCCACTGGCGCCGAACGCAAAGTGGGGCGCTGTAGCCAGTGCCCGCCCACCTACGAGGACCAGACCTTTGAGGCTTTGCGGCAATGGCGCAAGGAGGAGGCCCTGAGCAACGAAGTTCCCGCTTATGTGGTCTTCACCGACGCGACATTGACGGCCATCGCCGAGGCCCGGCCGGAGTCCCTTGAGGAACTGGCGAAACTCGCCGGCGTCGGACCTTCCAAACTGGAAAAGTACGGCGAAGCCGTGCTGGCAGTTCTGGTCGAGAACGGGTCTGCCTAGTGCGCCGGGTAGCAGGCCAGCCCGATCTGCCGCTGACCACCGATGACGGCATACCCGTCGTCGTTCGCCGCTCTGCCCGCCGGCGTCGTACCGTGGCGGCTTTCTGGGAGGACGGGAACGCCGTTGTGGCGATCCCTGCCCACTTCACGAAGGCGCAAGAAGGCGAATGGGTCCGGCGGATGCTGGACAAGCTCAAGCGCCAAGGGCAGAGAGGCGCCCAGGGCGCCGGCAGGCGGAAACCCGCGAGCGATGCAGCCCTTGCCGGTCATGCCGCGGAACTGTCTTCAAAGTTTCTGGGCGGGCGAGCCATCCCGACGTCGGTCCGCTGGGTCAGCAACCAGAAGTCGCGGTGGGGCTCGGCAACTCCGGCGGACGGGACTATCCGGCTTTCCGACAAGCTCCAGTCGATGCCGCAATGGGTGATCGACTACGTGTTGCTCCACGAACTCGCGCATTTGCTGGTGGCCGGGCACAACGCCGCGTTTTGGCGCTTGCTGGAGGCTTACCCCGAAACACAGCGGGCGAAGGCCTTCCTGGAGGGCGTCGCCTTTGCGACGTCCCGTGGGCTTGGACCGGATGAAGAAGGCGCCGGCGCTCCAGCCGGAAGCTGGGACGCCGACGCCGACTAGGCGTTCAAGGAGCGGCTAAGCTTTCGGTTCGCCCGGCTCCGTGTTGTCAGGGGAGTCTCCGTCTTCAGGCTTCGGAGCCTCCGGGCTCCCCTCTGTGTTCTCCTCATCCTTCGGAGCGTCGTAGCCACCTTCAAGGAGCTTCTGCAGGGCATCGTCCACTTCGGTGTCGCTGGCTTCGGCCAGGCGGCGCCGTTCGGTGAAGCCCGCCGGGTCGTCGAGGTCATGCGCCGTGGGGAGCAAATCGGGGTGCTGCCAGATGGCATCGCGCCCGGCGATTCCCCGCTCGTCCTTCAGGGCAGCCCACAGCGTGGCGGCTTCGCGCAGGCGTCGCGGACGCAGCTCGAGTCCCACCAGCGACGAGAACGCGTGTTCAGCGGGTCCTCCCGTGGCGCGGCGCCTCCGCACCGTCTCACGGAGTGCGACGGCGGATGGCAGCACGTTCTCGGTGGCCGCAGCCGTGAGTTCGTCCACCCAGCCCTCAACCAGCGCCAGTGCGGTTTCGAGTTTCTCCAATGCAGCCGATTGTTCAGGAGTGCGCTCAGGCGTGAACACCCCTTGGGAGAGGGCTTCTTGAATGCCCTCGGGGTTGCCGGGATCCAGGTCCCGGGCGAGGTCCTCGACGCGGGACAGGTCGATGTGGATGCCTCGGGCATAAGCTTCGATCGCGCCGAGGAGATGGCCGCGCAGCCATGGAACCTGCACGAAGAGGCGGGAATGCGCGGCTTCGCGGACGGCGAGGAACAACCGGACGTCATTCTCAGGGACGCTCAGGCCTTCGCCGAATTTCGCCACATTGGCCGGGAGCAATGCCATCTCGAGATCAGCTAGTGGAACGCCGATGTCGGTGGAGCTGACCACCTCGGCTGACAGGGCGCCGATCGCCTGGCCCAGCTGCATACCGAAGATGGCTCCGCCCATGTTCTGCAACATGGACGAGGTGCCACCCATCATGGCCTTCATTTCTTCCGGCATTTGCTGGGTCAGGGCGTCCGACAGGGCGTTGGCGATGCTGTTGGCCACCGGCTCCGTGAGCCGTTTCCACGTAGCGAGGGTAGCTTCCACCCATTCAGCGCGGGACCACGCGCGGCCGATGAGGCCCGTTGCCTGAAGATCGGTGACTGGATCCAACCAGAGTTCCGCGAGCCGGAGCGCCTCGTCGACTTCGCGTGTCTGCACGGCATTCACCGACGGATCCGTGCCGGCAGCGGCAACCCGGCGTGCATTCTCGTGGGCGAGCTGCCAATTGACGGGACCATCCGAAGTGGAGCTCATCATGGCCTGCACCTGGGCGAACATTTGCTGCAGCATGTTGGGGTCGTTCGGCAGCCCTGCGGCCTTTGCCAATTCGGCGGGGTCGATATTGCCCATGCCTTGCCCGCCCATGAGGTTCTTCAGCATTTCTGCCAAGGGATCCACGGGTGAATCGTCTCCGTTGGGAGGGGTATTTGGGTTGGAGGTCATGGTGCCGCCGATCGTCGGTGTGACTGGTGATCACTTTCAAGGTACCGCGATGCCCCGGGGCTGTCTGCCTCAGGAACGCGTCGTTCGCTCTAGGCAAAGCACCTCAGGCGGGCACAGCAAAGTAGGGTGGATCGTTGGTATGTTTACTGGCCTCCACCATGAGGGGGTCGAAACGGTAGTGCCGGGCACGCGGTTCCCGGCGCGGAGAGGTCTTCCATTGACTAGTTTGCCGAGCCCCGGAGCTGCCGGGGAACCCGGACAGCCTCTCGACCCCTCCAACTCGCCGGACATCCCGACGTCGCAAGGCCATTCCCCGGAGCCGGAGCCTGCACAAACGCAGGAGCCAAGCCAGGACCCGGGGGAGGAACCGCCCAATGCACCCCAACCGGCACGGCGCCGTGACGGCCGGTACGTCGCGATGCTCGTCTCCGGCGCACTGACCATTGTGTTGGGAATCGCCGCGGCTGTCCTCCCTGTTCCATATGTCGTGGAATCTCCCGGACCGACGTTCAACACCTTGGGCACGGACCACGACAAGCCGGTCATTAGTATCTCCGGGCACGCGACCTATCCTGCCAAAGGAAATCTGGACCTGACCACCGTCTACATCAACGGCGGCCCCAACGGACCCGTCAACATTTTCGAGGCCTTCCAAGCATGGCTGGATGGTTCCAAGGCCGTATACCCCGAAGAACTTCTCTATCCCAAGGGCGTCACCAAGCAGCAATCCGAACAGGAAAGCGCGCTCGCCATGACTACCTCCCAAGAGAACGCAGTTGCCTCGGCACTCAGGGAAGAGAACATTCCGTACGGGCAGAAACTTGCAGTCGCAGGGTTGTCCGATGGCTCGGCCTCGGCAGGAAAGCTCCAAACAGGGGATGTCTTCACGTCGATCAACGGCAAGGCGGTCACGTCCCTGAACGTCGTCCAAACCGCACTGGCCGACGGCGCGGGCGCGCCCGCCGCCGTCGTCGTCGATCGGAATGGCAAGCCTGTGACGGTGAGCATCACTCCGGGCAAGGGCTCGAACGGCAAGTACATCCTGGGCGTACTGCTTCAGTACAAGTTCACCTTCCCGTTCGACGTCAAGATCTCCCTGGACCAGGTGGGCGGACCGAGCGCCGGCATGATGTTCGCGCTGGGCATCATCGACAGCATCACCCCCGGCGACCTCACGGGGGGCAAGCATGTGGCCGGCACCGGCACCATTTCGCCGGACGGCACCGTGGGACCCATTGGTGGAATCGCCCAGAAAATGCGCGGAGCCCGCAACGGCGGCGCCACGCTTTTCCTCGCGCCTGCCGCCAATTGCGACGAGGTCGTGGGGCACGTTCCGGACGGGCTGCAGGTAGTCAAAGTGGACACTCTGGCGGACGCAAAATCAGCTGTCGAGCGACTCGCCTCGGGCCAGAATGTGTCCCGCCTCCCGACATGCTCCAACAACTAGACTGATGATGGAACTTAGCTCCACTGCCACTCGTGGCACTAATGACGGCCTCCGCCATTAGCACCCGGCACCGGGGCCGACGAACACACGCACTGATGACCGTTTACTGACGACCAGCGATGAGGTATCGAGTTTGTCCCGTCCAGCCAGCACCAGCCCGCCCGGAAGACCGCAGCGGAGACGGGGTGCACTCACTCCAACTCTGATCATCGTCGCCGTCGCCGTGGTGGGATTCATTTTCTTCGCCAATGTGTGGACAGACGTCCTCTGGTATCAGCAGTTGGGCTTCTTCGAAGTGTATTTCAGGGAGAACCTGGCCCGGATCCTGATCTTCCTCGCGGGCTTCGTCCTGATGTTCGTGCCGGTCTTCTATGCAATCCGCGTCGCGTACCACGCACGGCCCGTTTACGCTCCGGACTCCGAGGTCAGGGACAATCTGAACCGGTACCAGGCCCAACTCGAACCCGTGCGACGCGTGGTCATGATCGGCATCCCCGTGCTGTTCGGCCTCTTTGCAGGCAGCGCGGCCGCGAGCCAGTGGCAATCGGTGCTTTTGTTCTTCAACCAGGTACCCTTCGGCCAGACCGATCCCCAGTTTGGCCTGGACATCAGCTTCTATCTCATGACTTTGCCGTTCCTTGGCTTTGTCACGGGTTTCCTCATGAGCGTTGTGGTGATTGCCGGAATCGCGGGAATCCTCACCCACTACCTCTATGGCAGCATCCGGCTCATGGAACGCGGCATCTTCACCAGCCGTGCCGCCCAAATCCACTTGGCCGTGACCGGGGCCGTTTTCCTGCTGCTGCTCGGTGCCAACTTCTGGCTTGACGTCTACAGCACCGTCCAGAACAACGGGGGCCACTGGGCAGGTGCCCTCTACACGGACGTCAACGCCGTGATCCCGACGAAGACCATCCTGGCCGTTGCCGCAGGTCTGGTGGCCATCCTCTTCATTGTGGCCGCCGTGATTGGCCGTTGGCGCTTGCCCGTGATCGGCACGGCCATGCTGATCATCACGTCCATCCTTGCGGGCGGTGTCTATCCCTGGGTCATTCAGCAGTTCCAAGTCCGCCCCTCGGAGCAGACGCTGGAAAACAAGTACATTGACCGCAACATTGCCATGACCCGGTCCGCCTACGGTTTGGACAAGATCAAGGTTTCTCCCTACAACGCCACCACGGACGCCAAGACCGGGGCGCTTGCCAAGGATGCGCAGACTGCCGCCAACATCCGGCTGCTGGACCCGAACCTGGTTTCCTCGGCGTTCTCCCAACTGGAGCAGTACCGTCCGTATTACCAGTTCCCCAAGGCTCTGAACGTCGACCGTTACACAGTGAACGGCAAGACCCAGGACACCGTGATCGCTGTCCGTGAGTTGAACCAGGACGGCCTGAACGCCAGCCAGCAGACCTGGGTCAACCGGCATATCGTCTACACCCACGGTTACGGCGTCGTGGCCGCCAAGGGCAATACCTTCACGGTTGATGGCAAGCCGGACTTCCTGCTGTCCGGAATTCCATCCATGGGTACCCTTGGCAGCGATGCGAGCTACCAACCCCGCATCTACTTCGGTGAAGATTCACCGGACTACTCGGTGGTCGGCGCCCCGGACGGCGCCGCGCACCGCGAGCAGGACCGTCCCGCCGGCAAGGACACTTCCACCGAAACGCAGTACACCTTTACCGGCAACGGCGGCCCCAACGTGGGCAACTGGTTCAACCGCCTCTTGTACTCGATCAAGTTCCAGTCCTCGGACCTGCTTCTGTCCGACGGCGTCAACGAGAAGTCCCAGATCCTTTACGACCGCACTCCGCGTGAGCGGGTGCAAAAGGTTGCTCCCTACCTGACGGTGGACGGAAGCGCCTATCCCGCAGTGGTAGACGGCCGGGTGAAGTGGATCGTGGACGGTTACACCACCAGCCAGTACTTCCCCTACTCCCAGCAGCAGCAACTGGGAAACGCTACGGCCGATTCGCAAACGACCTCCGGGCGCACGGCGGCCCTGCCGAACAGCGCGGTCAACTACATCAGGAACTCGGTCAAGGCCACTGTTGACGCCTATGACGGCTCGGTCACGCTGTACGCCTGGGATGACCAGGACCCCATCCTCAAGGCGTGGGAGAAGATTTTCCCGACCACGGTCAAGCCGTACTCGGAGATGTCGGGACAGCTCATGAGCCACGTCCGCTACCCGGAGGACCTGTTCAAGGTCCAGCGTGAGTTGCTTGGGCGTTACCACGTGACCAATGCGGACAACTTCTACCAGAACAACGACGCGTGGAGCGTTCCGAACGACCCTACGGTCACGGATCCCGTCCGGCAGCCTCCGTTCTACATGTCCCTGCAGATGCCCGACCAGACCAAGCCGGCCTTCCAGCTGACGTCTTCCTTCATTCCACAGGTGGTCAACGGCGCTGCCCGGAACATCCTGTACGGGTTCCTCGCAGCCGATTCCGACGCCGGTAGCCAGAAGGGGGTGAAGGCGGACACGTACGGCCAGTTGCGATTACTCCAATTGCCAACGGATACCCAGGTTCCAGGACCCGGCCAGGCCCAGAACAAGTTCAACTCCGATCCTGAAGTGTCGCGGGAACTCAACCTGCTCAGGCAGGGAGCATCCGATGTGCTCAATGGCAACCTTTTGACCTTGCCGGTGGGCGGAGGCCTGCTCTATGTCCAACCGGTCTATCTGAAGTCGACTGGTGAGACGTCTTATCCGACGCTTCAGCGCGTGCTCGTGGCCTTTGGCGACAAGGTGGGCTTTGCGCCCACGCTTGATGGTGCGTTGAAGATCCTCTTCGGGGGCGACTCGGGGGCCTCGGCGGGAGACTCGGCAAATAACGGCCAGACCCCCACTCCGCCGGGGACTACTACGCCACCGGCCTCTGCAGATGCACAGGCCCAGCTGAAGGCTGCGCTGGACCAGGCCAACAAGGCCATCCAGGATGGCCAGGCTGCGCTGGCCAAGGGCGACTTCGCGGGGTACGGTGCCCAGCAGAGCCTCCTGTCCGCGGCAATACAGAAAGCGCTCGACGCCGAGTCCCGGCTTGGTGTCACCCCGGCTCCGTCGGCAAGTGCCAGCCCCTCGGCGAGCCCGTCAGCCTCGCCGTCGCCTTCGCCAAGCAAATAGCTGACTCTGGCTGGCCGATTCCGGCTTAGCTGGGGGTTTTGCACGACCGGGCCAGCCCTGACCAGGGCTGGCCCGGTCTTCCTTTTGATCTGGCGGCCCGAATGGGTGGCCGCGGGGCAGGGGAGACGGAGGTCACGTCGTTTCGATTTGGCCTGACATTCACCTGCAGGTAAAGTAGTTCTTGCGACGCGGGGTGGAGCAGTTCGGTAGCTCGCTGGGCTCATAACCCAGAGGTCACAGGTTCAAATCCTGTCCCCGCAACCAAATAAACGAAAGAGTCCGCCCGTCAGGGCGGACTCTTTCGTTTAACCCCCTATTTTGCGGCCTTGTCGGGGTTATAGGACAAAACGTGTGTAAATCCCGGGCGCGTCATGTCCGGCCCGGGGTCGTCTTCGCTCGGATGTCGGATTCGAACGGACAAATTGCGGGCCCGCGGAATCCCGGGACCGGCAACTTAGGCGAAGAGAATGATCCAGCAGAATCCGACGGTGCCTTCGTTTAACGGCTCATCGCATTTGAGGGTGTAGCCGGGGTCTGAATCCGCCGGTCTCGAGGAGTGATCGGGCGATGTAGTTGGCAAGGTTCCGGAAGCCGAGGGCGGAGCCGCGGAGGTGTTCGAGCCTGCCATTGAGTGCTTCCGTGGGGCCGTTGCTGGTGCCGGGCCGGTCGAAGTACGCGAGCACGTCCCCTGCGCGGCGTTTCAGCGTCCGGCCCAGCGTAATGACCTCGGTCAGCGCAGCGGGAACGCCGGCACTGATCGCGCCGATCAGTGCTTGCATGAGCTCTTTGCCTCGGGTGCCGTCAGGTTCGCGGTACGCGGCGATGACGCGCTGGTAGATGCCCCAGGTCGCTTCGACTTCGGCATGGTTGTCCGCGGCGAACAGGGCCTCCAACCTGTCCTTCTGCTTCTCGGTGAGCAGATCGTGCCCGGTGTGCAGGGTCCGGCGGGCGGCGTAGAGCGGATCCCCGGACCGTCCACGGTGACCAATGGTCTGCTGCTGGACACGCTGGCGGCACCTGTCCAGGGCATCGCCGGCAAGCCGGACGACATGAAACGGGTCCATGACCTCGACCGCGTCCGGGAGCTCCTCGGCGGCTGCGGTCTTGAACCCGGTGAACCCGTCCATCGCAACGACCTCGATCCCGTCCCGCCACGCTTTCGGCCGCTCGGCAAGCCAGGCCTTGAAGACCTGTTTCGAGCGGCCCTCGACCATGTCCAGCAACCGTGCCGGCCCGGTCCTGTCACGGACCGGGGTGAGGTCGATAATCACGGTGACGTACTTGTCCCCGCGCCGGGTGTGCCGCCAGACATGCTCATCGACGCCGATCACGGCCACCCCGTTGAACCGGGCCGGGTCCTCGATCAACACCCGCTTGCCCTCGGCAAGGATCGCGCTGTTCGCCGTATGCCAGGACACGCCCAGGCCTTCCGCGACGCGGGCGACGGTGAGGTGCTGGCACACGATGCCCTCCAGCACCCAGCGCAGCCCGCGACGGGAGATCTTCGCCCTCGGCTGCGCGGCTTTGGAGATGTCCTGCCGCCACACCCGACCGCACCCGGTGCACTTGTAGCGGCGGACCCGCACCAGCAGCGTCGTCGGCCGCCATCCCAATGGTTCGTGCGCGAGCGGCCGTGTGACCGTGCCGCGGGCGATGCCCTGGCCCCCACACGAACGGCACCAGTCGTCCGGATCAACGGCACGGCATTCCAACACCGCCCGGCCAGGGGCGAGACGCTGCCCGGCAGCTTCGAGCCCAAGCTCATCGAGCCGGCAGAACGTAGTCAGGTCAGGAGGCAGGAAGGTAGCGTGGGACACGTCGAGGTCTTCCGGATGGGCAGTGTAGGAACTTCCATCATCGGAAGACCTCGACCTCTATCCGGCCACCGACGCGCCCACCCCTGCTACACCCTCAAATGCGATGAGCCGCTTTACGGCACGCGTCCTCGCGGATTAGCCGATGAGGTGGGTGTCGTGCGCCTAGGCAAGTTTGGCGACGTTTGCCGGAGCGATTCCGGCATCGTGTGCCATTGTAGTTACTGCCTGATTCGCTTCAAGCAGCCCCGTGAAGAGGTCGCCAGTGCTGGCATCCCCGCGCGATGGCTACACGCAGCGCTCGAACCAGAACTGCCTTGAGCCTTGGGACCAGGCCGGATCTGGCCTATCAATGGGGCAACAGCAGTCGAGCCTGCTGGCGGATCGCGAAATCACCCATCCTCCACAGGGCCCGCCCAACTGAGTACTGGGAAGGTCAAGGCCTCATCCACTTACGCCCTGCAGGGGATCGCTTTCAAACGGCCTAGCGAACCTCCGTATGCGAGGCCCGCACGTACGGTGGTGTGAGAGGTGGGTCAGGAAACCCGACCCACCTACTCGATTTTGCCACCGATTTGCGGGTGGGGGAGCGGGCAAGGGTTAGACGTGTGCCCGGTGCGGCCGTGTTCGCTCCGCCCTGACCTTCTTTGAGCCGTCTCGACACCCAAAATAACGCGACTCGCCGTGTCGCAAGCGCTTTCCCAAATCAAAGAAGTTCAGGACGGCGCCGGGTCCCGGCGAGAACAGGCCCGCCTCTGAGGTGCTGTTGCGCCGGCCCGAAGGCTCCCTTTGGATCCTGAGTTCCCCATCGTGCCGCAGCGCACACCTGAATGGTCAGGGGCGCCCCTGAATGTGCGGTAGAGTTGATTCTGCGACGCGGGGTGGAGCAGTTCGGTAGCTCGCTGGGCTCATAACCCAGAGGTCACAGGTTCAAATCCTGTCCCCGCAACCAAATAAACGAAAGAGTCCGCCCGTCTGGGCGGACTCTTTCGTTTAACCCCCTATAACCCCCCCTTGTCGAGGGTTATGGGCGACCTGTCGACGCGCAAATTACCCGGGGATGCGCTAGATCCCTATCGACACCTGACTACGGGTGTCGACGTGGATTTGGCGTGTCGCCCAGCTTTTGCTGTAGCGCTCGGCCCTGGGCTTGGTCATGTCCGTCCCGGGATCGCCTCCGCTGGGATGTCGGATTCTGCTCAATCATTCGAATAGACAAATTCCGGGCCCGCGGAATCACGAGACCGGCAACGTTGGCAAAGAGAATGATCCAGCAGAATCCGACGGTGGCTTCGTTTGATCCGCTATTTGCAGCCTTGTCGATCGTGAAGTAGGCGCAGTGGAGACATCCGCTCCCACTGCCCCAATGACGTCCTGGACGCGGTCTTGGTCGGCTATGCGGGCCGATCCGGCTGAATCGTTTTTCCACACGTAGAAGCGCCGAGATCCACACTGAGATTGCCCAAAAACACACTGATTTTTGGCAAATCTGTACGGATTTTGACCACTTCGACCCCTGAGAGGCGAAATATCGGGCTAGTTTCTTGGGCGGGGGGACAAAGCTTCATCACTGGATTTCCCCCGCAGCGCGCGTTGGCCGGCTCGAGGAGGGACCCCAATGAAAAAGACGTCGAGAATAGTTGGCGCTGCCCTGGACGGCGTGGTCGGTGGATTGGCTCTGGCGTTCATTCTGTGCGTGGCAACGAGCGTGATCGCCATTTCGACAGACTCCCCGGCGACCCTGCCGGGTCTTTTCACCGCGACCGCCGGAACCGAAAACGGGGCACTGGTCTTGGAATTCAAGCCCAACTTCGCCGGAATCGTCGTGGTCATAGCGATGTCGGTACTTGTCAGCGTGGTGATGGCCGTGCGGCGCAGCAACGCTGAAGCTCCCGATCCTCGTTGACAGTCCAGCTCCTGGAGGAAGACACTGGGCCGAACGGCCCGTTCATCCCGACGGAACGGGCCGCCCTGAGGAGGTCCTAGATGATCAGTGCAACGATGGTCGTGGCGACAATTCCGGTCACGGATCTGGAGCGCGCGAAGGAATTCTACGGCGGCATCCTGGGGTTGACCTTCCTCTGGGAAACTCCGGTCGGCGTCCGGTACCGTTGCGGATCCGTCAGCGAGATCTCAGTCTTCAAGCGTCCGCCTACCGCTACAGAGCACACCCTTGCCCACTTCGAAGTGGACGACATCGAGGCTGTCGTCGGCGACTTGGCCGCCAAGGGCGTGGAGTTCCTCGACTACACAGAGGGTCCCCTTGCCACAACAGGGCACATTGCCCAGCTCGGCCCCGCCCGTGGCGCATGGTTCCGTGATCCCGACGGGAACACCCTCGGCCTTCGCCAGGGCTAGATCGATCGCTTCGAAAGAAGGCCTGCAAGCTGCCGCCGGACCGAATCCCCATGCCCGGCGCGAAAAATCCAGGCAGAATCGATAGGAGTTCCAATCATTCCTTCCTTCGCTCCATGGTAAATACTAGGAGTTCCTAGTATTCTCGATTCCAAGCGTCAGCCATTTGCATCGAGGGAGCTGTTGAATGAAGATCGTCGTGCTCGTCAAACAAGTGCCGGATACGGCCGAGGAACGGAAGCTCGACCTGGCAACGGGCCAGCTCGACCGGGAGGCTGCCGACTCCGTGGTCGATGAAATCAACGAGCGCGCCCTCGAAGCCGCGTTGCGCATCAAGGATGCCAACAAAGGCACCGAAGTAGTGGCAATGACCATGGGTCCTGATGACGCCACCCAGTCCTTGCGCAAGGCCCTCTCTATGGGCGCCGATTCAGGGGTTCACATTGTGGATGATTCCCTGGCGGGCGCCGACACCGGGCGAACGGCCGCAACGCTCGCGGCTGCACTGAGGTCTACCGGGTTCGACGTGGTGATGGCCGGCAACGAATCGACGGATGGCCGCGCCGGCGTCGTGCCCGCCATGGTTGCCGAACATCTCCAGTTGCCACTGTTGGGTTCATTGATCTCCGCGGAAATCGCCGACGACGGCGTGAGCGGCGTTCGCCAGGGCGAGGACGGAACCCTCAATGTCCGTGCCGGACTGCCCGCCATCATCACTGTGACCGAGCGTTTCCCGGAGGCCCGGTTTCCCAACTTCAAGGGCATCTTGACGGCGAAGCGCAAACCCGTCACCACGTTGTCCGCCGCCGAGCTTGGCGTCCCGACGGGCGCCAGCCGCACCGTAGTGGTCTCCACCGTTGAGCGGCCGCCGCGTGCGGCCGGACGAAAACTCATCGATGACGGGACCGCGGCCGACGAGCTCGCCGAGTTCCTCGTTGCGAACCGCCTGGTCTGAGGAGGAAAAGAAATGTCGAACGTCTTGGTGCTCATTGAAATTTCCCACCGCGGCGGGATTGCCGCATCCGCCCGCGGGCTGCTGGCTGCCGCAGCCACGCTGGGCTCGCCAGTCGCCGTCGTCGTGTCCTCGGCACCGCTGGCGGACGACGACGTTGCGCGCCTGGGTGGACTCGGCGCGGCCAGGATCTACTCGGCTGTTACAGCTGCCGCCGGCACTGTTCTGGTGGCACCCGCCGTGGATGCCCTGAGCGGGGCCGTCGATGCCTACGGACCGGCTGCCGTCCTCACCGCGAATTCGGTGGACGGCCGCGAAGCTGCCGCCCGGCTTGCGGTGCGGGTCGGCGGGAGCGTGCTCGCCGACGTCGTGCAGGTGCGCAGCGACAACGGAACCGTTGTTGCACAGCATTCGGTGTTTGGCGGGGCCTACACCGTCGAGTCCGTGGTGGAAGGCGGGCTGCCCATCCTCACCATCCGGCAGGGGGCGATCGAAGGCCAGGCTCCGGCAGCCACGGCAGACCTGCAGACGGTGTCCCTCGATGCCGGAACAGAAGGCGCCGCCATCATTGACCGGTTCAACGACGATGCCGCCGTCTCGGCCCGGCCCGAGCTTCGGACTGCGTCGACGGTGGTTTCCGGGGGACGGGGTTTGGGCTCGTCCGAGAACTTCGTGCTGGTGGAACAACTCGCCGACACCTTGGGCGCGGCGATCGGTGCGTCACGCGCAGCCGTCGACGCCGGGTACATCGCCCAGACGGCCCAGGTGGGCCAAACCGGTGTGAGCGTGTCCCCGCAGCTGTACATCGCATTGGGAATCTCCGGAGCCATCCAGCACCGCGCAGGCATGCAGACCGCCAAGACCATTGTGGCCATCAACAAAGACGAGGACGCGCCCATTTTCGAGGTGGCCGACTTCGGAATCGTGGGCGATATTTTCACGGTCGTTCCGAAACTCATCGAGGCCGTCAAGGCCCGTTCAAACTGACGGCGTAACAGGCGTTGGCCGCTTCGGTCCAAAGCCTGTTAGCTTGATGCGTCCCTGATTGCAAAGTTCTTCCGAGAGGTGCCTGAGAAGATGTCCACCCCCGCCAAAAAGTCGACAGCAGCCAAAAGCAAATGGTCCCAACCCCTCTGGGTGGTTCCAGGCGTGCTGCTCGTACTTTTGCTCATCGTCTTGTTTGCCAAATGGTTGACGGGCCTGTCGGGTGTGCAGTCGTTCTTGCACGAGTTCCCAGGCGCGTCCAGCCTCCCGGCGAACGCTCCTGTGGGTTTCCCCGCATGGCTCGGATGGCAGCACTTCCTGAACGTCTTCTTCATGGTGCTCATCGTTCGATCCGGTTGGCAGGTCCGCACAGCCAAGAGGCCTCCGGCCCAATGGACCCGAAACAACAAAGGATTCATCCGGACCAGGAACGCGCCAACCAAGATCAGCCTGGACCTGTGGTTCCACCTGACCCTGGATGCCCTATGGGTGTTGAACGGCATCGTCTTCATCATCGTGATCTTTGCCACCGGGCAATGGATGCGGATCATCCCCACCAGCTGGGATGTATTCCCGAACGCCCTCTCCGCCGCCCTACAGTACGCATCGTTGAACTGGCCCACTGAGGACGGCTGGGTGAACTACAACGCCCTTCAATTGCTGACCTACTTCGTCACGGTATTCATCGCCGCCCCGCTTGCCATCATCACCGGCCTACGGACGTCCTCTGCATGGCCGAAGAAGGCCGGCACGGTGAACAAGATCTATCCCATCGAACTGGCCCGGGCGGTGCATTTCCCGGTGATGGTGTACTTCGTGCTCTTCACCATCGTGCATGTCACCCTGGTCCTTGCCACCGGGGCGCTGCGCAACCTGAACCACATGTATGGCGGCAGCGACGATATCAACTGGGTTGGTTTCGGCATTTTCGCCGTATCCCTCCTGGTGATTGTGGGCGCGTGGTTCCTCGCGAGGCCGCTGTTCCTTCGCCCTGTCGCTTCGCTGATGGGCAAAGTCAGCAAGTAAACGCACCGAATAGCCAGAAATACCGGACAACCCGGAGAACTGGGAAGAACTGCAAAGGAGTGCCAATGTTTGAGCTCACAGAGGACCAGCAAGCGGTGGTGGAGATGGTGCGCGACTTCGCCACAACGGCCATTGCGCCGCACGCCGCGGAATGGGACGAGACCAAGCATTTCCCTGTGGATGTCCTGCGCGAAGCGGGCACCCTCGGCATGGGAGGCATCTATGTCCGGGAAGAGTTCGGCGGCTCGGGGCTTTCCCGCACGGATGCTGCGCTGATCTTTGAGGAGCTTTCCAAGGCGGACCCCACCATCGCGGCCTATATCTCGATCCACAACATGGTGGTGTGGATGATCGATGCTTTCGGCAACGATGAGCAGCGGGCCCAATGGGTGCCGCAGCTTGCGTCCATGGAAGCACTGGGCAGCTATTGCCTCACGGAGCCTGGAGCAGGCTCGGACGCCGCTGCCCTGAGCACCAAAGCAGTGCTCGACGGCGACAGTTACGTTCTTAACGGCACCAAACAGTTCATTTCGGGCGCAGGAGTTTCCAGCGTCTATGTGGTCATGGCACGGACTGCCGACACGGGGAGCCAGGGCATCACCGCGATCGTTGTGCCCTCGGACGCGCCGGGCCTGTCCTTCGGCCCGAATGAAAAGAAAATGGGATGGAATGCCCAGCCCACCCGTCAGGTCATCTTCGAGGACGTGCGGGTTCCGGTAGCGAACCGGCTTGGCGAGGAAGGCAGCGGATTCGGCATCGCGATGAAGGGCCTCAACGGAGGCCGGGTCAATATGGGCGCTTGTTCCCTGGGAGGCGGCCAGGCGGCCCTGGAGAAGTCCATCGCCTACCTCAAGTCACGCTCGGCTTTCGGTGGCCCGCTCATCAACCAGCAGTCCCTGCTGTTTGACATCGCCGACATGGATACTGAACTCGAAACCGCCAGGACCTTGATCCTCCGTGCCGCAGACGCCTTGGACCGCGGCGCCCCGGACACCGTGAGGTTGTGCGCAATGGCGAAGCGCGTCGCCACGGACGCCGGGTTCAATGTCGCAAACAAGGCCATCCAACTGCACGGCGGTTACGGATACCTGTCGGAATACGGCCTCGAGAAGATTGCCAGGGACCTGCGCGTCCACCAGATCCTGGAAGGCAGCAACGAAATCATGAGACTCATCGTTGGACGGCTCGCTGTAGGGGCATAAGCACGCAGCAAGCACGAAGGGCCGGACCCCGCGAGGTCCGGCGCTTCGTTTGGTGGGACTAGAGCTTGTCGAAGTCGGCTTCGTCCACTGTGTCATCTGCCGGAGCGGTGGCGCCGGCTCCGATCGCAGCCTTCGAACCGCCCGACTTCAACGCCGCCAGGCGGGCCTCGATTTCCGTCTGCTCTCCGAGGTCCTCAAGCTGGTTGAACTGTGCGTCCAGGCTGGAGGCCGCAAGTTCCTGCTGGCCCAGGACTTTGGCCTCTTCGCGGCGGATCTTCTCTTCGAAGCGGCCCACCTCGCTGGTGGGGTCCATGATGTCGATGCTCTTGAGGGCGTCGTGTACCTGGGTCTGGGCAGCAACCGTCTTGGAGCGGGCAATCAGTTCATTGCGCTTGCTGGTGAGCTCGTTGAGCTTGCCCTTCATCTGGTCGAGACCGCTCTTGAGCTTGTCCACGACCTCCGACTGGGACGAGATGTTGGGCTCGGCGGCCTTGGCCTCGTTCTCGGCCGACATCTGGCGCTGGATGGCCACCTTGGCAAGGTTGTCGAACTTCACGGCGTCGGCGGCGTTGCCGGCCGCGCGGTACTCGTCCGCCTTACGCGAGGCTGCGAGGGCCTTGTTGCCCCAGTCCTGGGCGTTCTTGATGTCCTCGTTGTAGTCGGCCTGCAGCATGCGGAGGTTGCCGATGGTCTGCGCCACCGCGGACTCGGCCTCGGCGATGTTGTTCGAGTAGTCGCGGACCATCTGGTCCAGCATCTTCTGCGGGTCCTCAGCCTGGTCAAGCAAGGCATTGATATTCGCCTTGGCGAGCTGTGCGATCCGCCCGAAAATGGACTGCTTAACCATGGTGTTGCCTTTCGTCCTGCTCAGTGGTGCCCACTGAATCCAGTGATCAGTTTTTGTACCGCTCTACGTGGGGGACCGGCCCCCCACCTAGTCTTTGGGAGCTAGAAGCTGCCGGAGTCGCCGCCGCCGAAGTCGCCTCCGCCGCCGCCGAAGTCGCCTCCACCTCCGCCGTCGCCGCCGAAGAAGCCTCCGCCCCCACCGCCGTCGCCGCCGAAGAAGCCTCCGCCTCCGCCGTCGTTGTTTCCACCGCCCCAGCCGCCTCCGCCGCCGTGGAGGATGGAGTTGATGAGGATGCCGCCGAGGATCGCTCCGCCGAGGCCACCACCGTTGCCGCCTCCGCCGAACATGCCGCCGCGGCCGTAGCCTTGGTTGGCGAAGCCGCCGAACTGATCGACGTCGGACTGGGCCAGTTGCGCGGCTTGTGCAGCGAGCGACTGGGCCTGCTGGGCGTACGTCAGTGCGGTGACCGGGTCGTTGTGGGAAATGGACAGGGCGTAGTCGAGATTCCGTTGGGCTTCGGCCAGGCGGGTACGGGCCTCGGTGCCCACGCCGCCGCGTCGCGCCGCGATGTAGTCCGAGGTGGCGCTGATCTGGGACTGGGCAGCCATGATGGTCTGCTGGAGCGCGGCCTGTGCACGCCTTGCCTGTTCCTGCTGGTCGCGGATGCCTGAGAGGGACTGGTCCAAGGCCTGATGGGCCTTCTCCACGCGGTCCAGAGTGGCGATGGGGTCGATTTTTCCGCCCTGGATTTCGATTTTGACCTGCGCCAGTGCGGCTTCGACACCGGCAACCGGGCCAGCCAGTTCAGGGTGTTCGCCGGACTGGATCATCGCTTTGGCCTGTGCCAGGTCCTGGCTGGTCTCCACGACGGCGCCCTCCAGCGAGTTCCGGGCTTCGTCGAGGCTGCCCGCTACCTTGGAGATCGCGTCGATCAGCACGTTGGTTTGGTGCAGGCCCTCTTCCGCAGCGCGGACTGCTACTGCGGCAAGGCTGCTCTCACCGGCGGCGAGCTTTTCCTGCGCCGTTGTTGTCGCGTTGTGGACGAAGGCGAGCCGGTCCTTGGCCTGGGTGATGTTGTCGCTCACGTGGCCAAGTGCGCTGTCTGCGTACTTCTCGCGCAGTCCGTTGAGCGATTCCTCCGCGCTGCTGATTTTTGCCTCGGCTTCGTTGGCGCCTGCGGCAACAGTGGCCAAAGCCTGCGGCGCGTTCTTCTCGAGTTCGCGCAGGGAGTCGAAATCGGCCTTCTGTTCGCGCAACGACTCGAGGGCAGCCTCCGAGCGTCGGATGATTTCGCCGAGCCAACTGCGCTGCTGCTCTTCGGTGTCCGGGATGTGGTCATCGAGCTGTTGCTGCAGCTTGAAGGATTCGGTCATGTGGTTCTTGGCTTCCAGCAATGCCTTGGTGAAGTTCCCGACGGCGGCATCGCCATATTGCGCCTGGGCGAAGCCGAGTTCCTGTTCGCTGGATTTGATGGTGTCATCCGCTTCGATGAGCAGGGAGCCGGCTTTTCGCCGCAAGTCCGGGATGCTCAAGGAGGCCAGGGGATCGAGCTGTTCTCCTTGCGGGCCGTAGCTCGTTCCGGATGCCTGGCCCTTCTTGCGGCGGTTACGGAAGTACAAGTACGTGCCCACACCGCCCGCCGCAACAACACCCGCGCCGATCAATACGGCTGCACCCGAGTTGCCGCTCGGAACCGTGCCGCTGCCCCCACCGGCGGCGTCGCCGACGGCGGCTGCGGTGTCGATGGCTGCCTGGGCAAAGTCCCGCTTGCCTGCGCCCAGGTTGGCCGCGATGGCATTGGACGAAATGGTTGACCTCTTGGAATAGATCGCACTTGCAGAGTTGGGTGCGAAATAGTACTGACCGGCCGTGGAGATGGCCAGAATGACGTCAGACTTGCCCATACCCTTCTTGGTGGCCACTGCCGCGGCCCAGTCTGCGGGCGATGAGGGGTTGTCGAAGGAATTCACAGTGACCACGTACAAGTTGTATTTGTGGTCCTTCAGGAGCTTCTGGATGGCGTCCTGGACCTCGCCCTTGCGGTTGCCCAGAACATTCGCGTTGTCCACGATGTTCTGGCCGGAGGGGATTGTCACTGGACCCTCTGCCCAGGCTGCGGTTGCCGGGAGGACCAGCATTCCAGCCAGGCCGATGATGGCGAGTACACGTTTCAACATTGACCGCATGTGCAACCCTTCAGCACGTCTGCGATTGGTCCGGGCCGGAGCAATCGAAACAGAATGCGTCAGCGCCCCCACGCATGGTTGTCAAGCGGCAGGTCGCTGTGGCAATTCCACTTGATACTATGGTGCACCTTTTGGAGCGTCCACAGCGGCAAATATGCCGCCAGCGAAACGGGGAGAGATCCTTCCTTCTCCAACGTTGAGGGGCTAGTCGGCGCCATTCGAGTGCACAGGGCCATTCCGATGACGGCGTTCAGCAAGCTCCCAGCGAACGTCGACTCTTGATCCAGCAAGAGCGACGATAGTTAAGGGGACGAGGAAGAAAGGAAGTCCCATGACGGAGAACCCAGCACAGGGCGCCGCGCCTGAGAACAATGGCCCCGAGAACCATGGTCCTGAGGGCGCCGGCCAGGCGGAGGCGGACAAGCAAGCCAATTCCCAGCCTACGGCCCCGCTGCCGGCATACCAGCCGGGTCAGGATTTCACTGCGAAGCCCGAATACCCCGCGCAGCCCGAATACCCCGCGCAGCCCGAACACACAGCGCAGACTCCGGTAGCTCCGGCACCCTGGGCCCAGGGGCCGGCCGAAAACGCCACCGAGCAGATCCAGGCTCAGAACGGAGCGCTCCAACACGGAGCGCCCCAACACGAAGCGCCACAGCACAGCGCGGGACCGCAGCACCCGTACCCGCAGCACCAGCCTTTCTATGGCGGACCGAACCCAGCGCAGCACTATCCCACGCAGCAGTTCCCGGTCCACCCCGGCGGTCCGGCGGCTAGCCCGAAACGGAAGCCGGTCTTCGGCGTCGGGACCTTGGTGGCCTGCATCCTGGCAGCCGGTCTCGTGGGCGGAGGCGTGGTGGCCGCCAGTGATCAATTGCTAAGCAGCCGGACGCCGGCGGCGGCCACTAGCGGCCAGACGGGAACCGTGATAGTCAACAACACGGACAACGTCAACGCCATCACCGCAGCGGCGGCCAAGGCTTCACCGAGCGTCGTGACCATCATGGCTTCGAGCGGAAGCACGGGCGGCACCGGTTCGGGCATCATCCTCGACGACCAGGGCCATATCCTGACGAACACCCACGTGGTGACCCTTGACGGCGCCAGCGCCAACGCCGCCATTGAAGTGCGGCTGAGCGATGGACGCGTGCTGAAGGCGACGGTAGTGGGTACGGACCCGCTTTCGGACCTCGCCATCATCAAGGTGGACAACGCCTCCGGCCTTGTGCCGGCTACCCTGGGTGATTCCAGCAAGATCAACGTCGGAGACAACGCCATCGCCATCGGCGCTCCGCTCGGCCTGCCCGGCACGGTCACCGACGGCATCGTGTCCACGCTCAACCGCACCATCAGCGTGGCGTCCTCGGCTGTTCCCAACGGTGGCTCGGACAATTCGCAAAACGGCGGCCAGGGCGGATTCCAATTCGCCCCTCCAGGCGGTGGCCAGAGCCAGAGCAGTGCGGGCCAGGGCACCGTTTCGCTCAACGTGATCCAGACCGACGCGCCGATCAACCCGGGCAACTCCGGTGGAGCGCTCGTCAACACCAAGGGTGAGATCATCGGCGTCAACGTGGCGATCGCTTCTGCCGGCAGCAGCAGTTCTTCGTCTTCGTCCAGCGGCAACATTGGTGTGGGCTTCAGCATCCCGATCAACAACGCGAAGCGTATTGCGCAGGAACTCATCAAGAACGGCAAAGCCACCCACGGTCAGTTCGGCGTGAGCGTGCAGCCTAAGTCGGCAACAGGCAGCAGCTCCGGGTTCTCGGTCGGCGCGCAGGTTGCGGCTGTTACCAAGGGCTCGGCAGCTGAGAAGGCCGGACTCAAGGTGGGCGACGTCGTGACAAAGTTCGCCGGTATAGACATCACCGATCCAGAGCAGCTCACTGCGGCCGTCCGGGAGCAGCCGGCAGGCGCAACGGTCAAGGTGACCGTCCAGCGCAGCGGCCAGTCCCAGGAGCTCGACGTGACACTGGATGCTGCACCGTAACAGCTGCGCTGTAGCAGCGGATTCCAGCACGGAAACCAACAATCAGTCGACGACGGCGGGCGGCACCACAAGCGGTGCGGCCCGCCGTCCTGGTGTGCGCTTGCCGCCGTAGGCGGGGCCATCCACGAAACAGGAGTTAACGCGGCGCCGTTGTCCGACTTGTTCCGCAATATGCTTAGCTAGGACGAGCCCGTACGCCGGGCACTCTTGGCCATGCGCCTAGTTGCGGGCCATCCCCGAGTATGGAAGGCTGCCTCGAACACAGTGGGAGATACATTGAAGATTGTTGTTCTGGTCAAGCACGTCCCGGACGCGCAGTTCGACCGACACCTCACCGGCCCAGGCAACACCACGGACCGCGACGAGAGCATTCTGTCCGAACTGGACGAATATGCGCTTGAAGCCGCGCTGCAGCTGAGCGAAGCGCGCGGAGGCGCCAAGGCCGGCAACGAGGTGATCGCCTTGAGCATGGGTCCCGCCGGTGCCGTGAACGCCGTCAAGAAGTCCTTGCAGATCGGTGCCTCCTCGGGAGCGCATTTGAGCGATGACGCGTTGGCCGGTTCCGATGCCGCCGCCACCTCGCTGGCTCTCGCCGCGGCGATCCGGTATCTCGGCGCCGATTCGCCCGTGGACCTCGTCCTGACGGGCATGGCCTCTACCGACGGCGAAACGTCCTTGGTTCCGGCCCAGCTCGCTGAGCGGCTCGGACTCCCGCAGGTCACTTTCGCTTCCTCCCTGGAGGTCAACGGCGAACGCATCGTAGCGCGCCGTGACGGTGACGCCCACGCGGACACCGTGGAGGCAAGCTTGCCCGCACTGGTGTCCGTGACGGACCAGATCAACGAGCCGCGATACCCCAACTTCAAGGGCATCCTTGCAGCGAAGAAGAAGAAAATCACCGCACTCACGCTGGCCGATATCGGCGTCGATGCAGCGCAGGTGGGCGCCGCGGGTTCACTGACCGCCGTCGAGACCGCTGAGGCGCGGCCGCCGCGCACTGCCGGCACCATCATCACCGACGAAGGCGACGCCGGCATCAAGCTGGTTGAGTTCCTGGCCGCCCAGAAGCTGCTCTAAGAGGATTCCGACACATGGCAAAAGCACTTGTATTCATTGACAACCCGGGCGCGGCGCTCAAGAAGAGCAGCCTGGAACTCCTAACGATCGCGCGTTCCCTTGGGGAAACTGTGGTGGCCGTCAACGGGGAACTGCACGACGACGTCGCGGCCGCCCTGGGTGCTCAAGGAGCCTCGGCTCTCTACCGCCCGTCCGCCACGGACCTGGACGATTACCTGGTTGCGCCGAAAGCCGCATATCTTGCCGCAGTCGTTGCGGCCTCCGGGGCCGGGACCGTCCTGCTCGAGAACACCGCCGATGGCAAGGAGATCGCGGCCCGTCTCGGGGTGAAGCTCAACGCCGGGGTCATCACCGACGTTGTGGGCGTCGACGCCGACGGCACGGCCCACAAGTCGGTCCTGGCAGGCTCGTACACCACCACGGCCAAGGCGCGCACTGCCGTCGCGGTGCTCACAGTCAAGCCGAACAGCGTCGACGTCGGGGTCCCGGCCGCGGCAAGCACGCCCGAAACCGTCACTATCGACGTCCCGGCCGATGCCACCGCGAATGCCGCACGGGTCACCGGGCGTGCAGAAAAGCCCGTCAGCGGCCGTCCCGAGCTCACCGAAGCACGGATCGTTGTTGCCGGCGGACGCGGCGTCGACGGCGACTTCGGTCCTTTGGAAGAACTGGCCGACGCGCTGGGCGGCGCACTCGGGGCTTCCCGCGCCGCCACGGATGCAGGCTGGATCGGCCATGACTACCAGGTTGGCCAGACGGGCAAGACCGTGTCCCCGCAGCTCTACATTTCGGCGGGCATCTCCGGAGCGATCCAGCAGAAGGCCGGGATGCAGACCTCCAAGGTCATCGTCGCGATCAACAAGGATGCTGAATCGCCGATCTTCGAAATCGCGGACTTCGGCATCATCGGTGACCTCTTCAAGGTTGTTCCGCAGGCCACCGAAGAGATCAAAAAGCGGAAAGGCTGATCCCTTGTCTTCTGACGCCACGTCAGCAAAGAGCCCGTTCGACGCCTCCACGGAGCGCGTCGAGCGGGTGCTTTGTTTTACCGCCCATCCGGACGACATTGACTTCGGCGCGGCCGGCACCATCGCTGCCTGGACCGCTGCCGGCGTCGAGGTCAGCTACTGCGTCATGACCGACGGCGATGCCGGAGGCTTCGATCCTGCCCACCGCGAAGAGATCATCTCCATGCGCGCAGAGGAACAGAGACAAGCCGCTGCCCTCGTCGGCGTGACGGATGTGCACTACCTCCATGAGCGCGATGGCTACCTGGAACCCACGCATGGGGTCATCAAGCAAGTGGTGAAGCTCATCCGCGAAATCCGCCCCGACGTGGTCCTTGCCATGCACCCGGAACGCAATTGGGACAGGATCCAGAAGAGCCATCCCGACCACCTCGCCGTGGGAGAGATCGTGACGCGGGCGGTGTACCCCGCGGTGGAGAACCCCTTCGCCTACCCGGAGCTGGCGGAAGCCGGCCTCGAGGCCTTCAAACTGCCATGGCTGTGGCTCTTCGCCGGTCCCGAATCCCGTGAGAACTATTTCGTGGATGTCACCGACCACATCGACGCGAAACTGGCGGCGATCCGGATCCACGCGAGCCAGCACCCCGATCTGGAGGGCATGGAACTGGGTGTCCGGGGCATGCTCCGGCACAATGCCTCGCGCGCCGGAATGGCCGGCGGGCGCAGCGCCGAGGCGTTCCATGTGGTGGAAGTCAACGGGTCCCAAACCATCGCCGGTTTCTGAAATTGCTGATGTGTAACCTGTGTCATATGCTTAGTCTCGTTTAAATCATATTTAATTGAGAGAGGCAGACTTTGATGGCGAAGACTGCACAACAGCCGGTATTGGTGATCATGGGCGTCTCCGGTTCCGGTAAATCGACAGTGGCAGGCGTATTGGCCGGCCGGCTGGGGTGGGACCTCGCCGAAGGCGACGACCTGCACCCGGAAGCGAACGTGGCAAAGATGCAGGCGGGGCACGCACTCAGCGATGAGGACCGTTGGCCTTGGCTGGGCATCATTGCCGATTGGATCAAGGAACGTACGGCAGCAGGAAAGCCGGGCATCATTACGTGCTCGGCCTTGAAGAAGCAGTACCGGGATGTCCTGCGCGGCGAGGGCGTCGTGTTCGTTTTCCTCCAAGGGAGCAAGGACAGGATTTCCGACAGGCTGGCTTCGCGCCACGGGCACTTCATGCCTGCCTCTCTGCTGGAATCCCAGTTCGAAGCACTGGAAGCTCCGACCGAGGACGAGAACCACATCTCGCTTTGCGTCTCGGCTTCTCCGGCTGAAGAAGCCGACGAAATCATCGAACGGCTCGGCCTTTCGGCTCAGCCGGCACACACAACTGGAGACGCAGCGTGAACTGGACCGGGCACGATACCCAACTTCTCGTGGTCGCGGCGATCGGCATTGCGCTGATTGTCCTGCTGATCGCCAAATTCAAGGTCCACCCCTTCTTGTCCCTCGTGCTGGGTTCGGCCTTCGTCGGCCTGGCATCGGGAGTCGGCCTCGACAAGGTGGTCAGCAACTTCGAAGACGGCGTGGGCGGCGTCCTTAAGGAGGTCGGCCTCCTGATTGCCCTCGGCGCCATGCTGGGCAAGCTCCTCGCGGACTCCGGCGGCGCAAACCGCGTGGTGGACACCTTGCTGGAGAAAGCCAGCGGGAACAAGGTGGTCTGGATGATCACCTTGGTTGCTGTCATCATCGGCCTCCCGATGTTCTTCGAGATTGGCCTCGTCCTGCTCCTTCCGGTGATCGTCCTGGTCACCCAGCGCTCGCAGATGAAGCTCATGCGCATTGCCATTCCTGCGCTCGCCGGTTTGTCCGTGTTGCACGGCCTTGTCCCGCCCCACCCCGGCCCACTCATCGCCATCAGCGCGGTGAAGGCTGAACTGGGAACCACCTTGGCTCTCGGGCTCCTGGTGGCCGTCCCCACGGTGATCATTTGTGGACCGTTGTTTTCCCGATTGGCCGCGCGCTGGGTTCCCGTGGATGCTCCCGCGGTGGCGGGCGGTATCGACACCAAGCACGCCGTCGATCTCAGCGACGTCAAGCGCCAGCCGACTTTCCTTGTTACTTTGCTGACGATCATTTTCCCGGTGGTGCTCATGCTCCTGAAGGCCGTTGCGGACATTGTCTGGCCCGACGCCGCCCATGCCCCGATGATCCGCACCGTCCTTGACTTCATTGGCCAGCCCCTCGTGGCGATGACCCTGGCTGTGCTCGCCGCCATGGTGACCTTCGGCTACGCCGTCGGCTTCAACGGAAGCAAGATCACAACCAAGCTCGGCAACAGCCTCGGACCCATTGCCGCGATCCTGCTGATCGTGGGCGCAGGCGGCGGTTTCAAGCAGACCCTCATCGGTGCCGGCGTCGGTGACGCGGTCAAGAAATGGGCCGAAGGCGCCAACATGTCCGTGCTGGTCCTGGGCTTCCTCGTGGCTGTGGCGCTTCGCCTGGCAACGGGCTCGGCGACAGTTGCCACCGTGACGGCTGCAGGCATCGTGGCTCCTTTGGCAAGCAGCCTGAGTCCGACGCATGCCGCGCTCCTTGCCTTGGCCATCGGTGCAGGCTCGCTCTTCCTGTCCCACGTCAACGACGCAGGGTTCTGGCTCGTGAAGGAACTCTTCGGCCTGACGGTCGGGCAGACGTTCAAGACGTGGTCGGTGATGGAGACGCTCATCTCGGTGGTCGGCTTCGGCTTCATCATGGTGCTCTCGCTGATCATTTAACGGGGCTGCTTGGCAGCCAGTACGACGGCGGCCCGTCCCCTGTGTTTCCAAGGGAGACGGGCCGCCGTCGTGCTTTTCTTGAGGAATGCCCTAACTGAGCATTTCTGCCGCGTAGACCTTGATGCCTTCCAGTAGATAGGGTGCCAGGCCGACCCGGACCTTGTCGTAATTGGCGGTGAACCGGGGGTCGTCCACATACATCTGTCCCAGGCCTACATAGGATTCCGCGTTGGGGGTCCAACTCTCGCAGATCCATTTGTAGTGCCGGCCGACGGCTGCCTGGACGTCCGGGTGATCCGCCGGAAGGGCGGCGTCGAAACAGCGGGCGAGATCCTGGTTCAGCGCCGCGTACTCCTCCATGAAGGCCTGTTTCTGGGCCGTTGTCATTGCCGAGTGCCGGGCCTTGCTCGCGTCGACGGCGCGATCGCCCCAGCGCTCGCGCGCCTCGGCTTCGTAGGGGTTGTTGTCGAAATCCTTGAAGATGTTCTCCGCGGTCATGGTTTCTCCTTGACGTAGTGCTGCGATAGTGGCGTCGACCGTCCGGGACATCCGGTCCAGCCGGTCACGCTCGGCCAGCAGCCAGTTCCTGTGCACGGCAAGTGCCTCCACGGGATCGGCCTGGCCATCCAGAACTTCGCCGATGGTCTCGAGCCCAAGGCCAAGTTCACGAAGCAGGAGGATCCGCTGCAGTCGTAACAGCTCAGGCTGGCCGTAGTACCGGTAGCCGTTGTGTCCCGTGTGGGCAGGTTCCAATAGTCCGAGTTGGTCATAGTGGCGCAGGGTCCGCGAGGAAACTTTGCTGGCCTTGGCCAGTTCGGAAATGGTCCAGGTACCTGCCTTGTCCTGCTTCATGTGTCCAGCGTAGAAGTTGACGCTACGTCAAGGTCAAGCCCCGCCGTTAAGAGCCCACGGCGGGGCAGGGCCCCTCGCTTTAGGTGAGGGGCGCTGCTGCGACCGTCGGGAGTGTCGGCTTCTTGGAGCCGCCCACGGGCTCAACTGTGATGCCGATGGACGCCGCGCTGGCAATGCCCGAGACAACCGCCGGATGGCTCAAGGCTTGGGCGTCCATCAGTCCCTGGGAGACAGGGTCGGAGCCATCCTTGGGAATAAGCCACATCTGATAAACCTTGCCGGCCGGGGGAGCGGGAACTCCGTTCATCCGGACCACCACGGCGTTCTTCGAGCTGGAGATGGACACGGTCGCCGTGCCGCCGCCGTTGACGTCGACCGTGGCTTGACGGACGTCGCCGGCCCGCAGTACTTGGTTCACGGGATCGTTCTGCCCGGCCACGTAGACGCCAACGCCGATACCGCCAAGCGCAATAACCGCGGCCGCCACAGCGGCTGCAACCCAACCACGGACGCCGCCGAAGCGTCGGCGATCACGCCGGACCCGGGCGGCGGCGAGGTCGACGACGTCGGGGGAAACGTGCGCTGCGGGGCCAGCCGGCACTTCGGGAACCGACGACGGCGCGGAAGCTGTGCCGGTTTGTGCAGTGCGTGGTTGTTGCGGGAGCTGCCGCAGAATGTCCTCCAAGAGCCCGGGCCGGGGTTCGGCCTCGTCCGCGAAAGAGGCCGCGAGGGTTTCGCGTGACTGCCGGACGCGCTCTAGGAACGCTGAGCGAACAGGGGCTGTGGCAATGTAGTTGTCGATTTCCGCCCGCTCGGCGTCGCTCAAGGCGTCGAGGGCATAGATCTCGGCAAGCTCCAGGACTCGGCCTTCGGCAAGATCAGTGGCTATATCGCTGGCGAACATCCTGCGGAGGCCTTCTTTCCCGTCATTCTGATTGTTGTCATCGTGTTCGGTCATGTCAGCTCACCCCCAGGCAAGTCTTGAGTCGGAGAAGTCCATCGCGGATGCGGGACTTGATGGTCGGAATCGCGGCACCGAGTTGTTCAGCGACCTCCCGGTACGTGAGCCCGCCATAGTAGGCGAGCCGCACGGATTCCAATTGCGTTTCCGTCAGGGTGCCGAGGCAACGGGTGACGGCCTCGGCTTCAAGCCGGCTGCTCGCTTCTTCCTCCACTGAATCGTGGTCAAGGAGTTGGCTCGCGGCACCATATTTCGCTTCGCGGTCCGTGGCGGACTGGGCCGAGCGGACACGGTCGATGGCGCGCCGGTGTGTGATGGTCATGAGCCACGCGAGGGGACTGCCTGCCTCGGGATTGAACTTGCCCGCGTTCTGCCAGACCTGGATGAAGACTTCCTGGGTTGTATCTTCGCTCAGGCCCGCATCCACCAAGACGCGCTTGGCCATGCCGAAGACCCTCCGCGCAGTAAGGCGGTAGAACTCGCTGAAGGCGGCCCGGTCGCCGTCGGCCATCAACCCCAGCAATTCCGCAAGCTGCGCATTCGAGCCGGCAATCACGCTGGGGGCCTCGGGGCCTCGCACATTCGGTGTATCCATCACCGTCCAGCATAGATTGCTCGTGGCCCTGGCAGTACCGGAAGCACTGCGGGTCTTGAGGGTAGTCACCTGCGCCCCTTCCGCGGCCGTCGCTTCACCGGCACCTTGCCACGCAGGCCAGCTGCCTGCCCAGGCTGTTGGTGCCTGCACAGGGTATTCGGCGCAGGGGGAGCTTTGGATGGGTGACCCGCCGACGCGACTTTGCGATTGTCCGGGCGGCCAGGCCGGCAGGCTAGAGTTTCGCCCCCGCAAAACCGTGTTGGCGCCAGGCCTCGTACACCGCGATGGAGGCGGCATTGGCAAGGTTCAGGGAGCGGAGGGACGGCAGCATGGGGAGCCGGACGCGGGCCGTGACGTGCGGGTCCTGCTTAAGCCAGTCCGGAAGCCCGACGGACTCGGGGCCGAACATCAGCACATCGCCCTCCTGGTAGGCAACGTCCGTATAGGAGGATTCGCCGTCGGAGGTGAAAGCGAAGACGCGCTCGGGCTGCAAAGCCGCCCATGCAGCCTCGATGTCCTTGTGGACCGTGACCACCGCGAGGTCGTGGTAGTCCAGTCCCGCGCGGCGCAGCTTGGCGTCGGAGAAGTCGAAGCCCAGCGGCTCCACGAGGTGGAGCTCAGCGCCGGTGATCGCGGCGAGCCGGATGGCGTTTCCCGTGTTGCCCGGGATTTCAGGGGTATGGAAGAGGATGCGGAACACGTATCAATCCTAGCTAGCGAAAATACGGGGTTGTTCCTGCAGGCTCAGTGCATGCCGCGCAGCAGCCGGGCCAGGACCGGGACAACCACCGTGTTTGGCAACGGACCAGAACTAAGGAACTGCTTGAGGCCGCGGGCCAGCCCGGAAGCGTTGACGATTTGCACCGACCCGAAGTCTCCGTCCGTACGCCGGTAGTGGTCGATGACCGGTTCGTGCGGGTTGCCGTCCGGGCTGTGGACGACTACCCAACCGGTCACATTCAGTTCCGGGAAGATCTCCTGCATGTGGCGAACGATCAGCTCGAGCTGCGGCGGAGGCACCGAACGCCCGCCGTGCTTGAGCGCAACCCCGTCCCAGGCATAGGCGCCTTTGGGCAGCAGCATGGAACCGATGAGCGCCAGGCGGTAGCCGGCAAGCAGGGCATGATCGATGTGGCTGTCGTCCGAGGGGGAGCGGAGCCCGTTGACGAGCCGTGCTGACGGGATGGCAGGCAGAATCTGGCGGCTGATGAGCTGGACTGTCCGCATTTCGCGCTGAATGCGGGCTTCGGCGCCGAAGATTCCACGCTTCCGGGGAATCCCGTGGATCTGCAGGGCGGCCTCGCCCTTGGAGAGCAGGGGCACCTCGTGGGGATCATCGAAGGGCGGGACGTAGACGGGGGCGTCACCGGCTGTGTTCCGCGGCGCATTCGGCCGGTGGACACCGGCGGTGGTGCGGGGTTCCGGTCCGGGAGCGCCGTAGTCCGGCCTTTCCGTCGGGAAGGGGCTCGCCCTGCCCGAAGTGCCGCTCGCGTAGCGGCGGTCGTACTCCGCGCGTCGTTTGGGGTCAATCAGGGTCTCGTATGCGAGCGTGACCTGTCGAAAGACCTCAGGATCCCCGCCATGGTCCGGGTGGGCGTTCCTCGCGGCCTTCCGGTAGGCCACTTTGATCTCCTTGTCCGTCGCCGTGACGGGAACCCGGAGGATCTGATAGTGGGAACTGCTGCCCTGAGCCAACCACGGGCCTTTCTCTGGGATTCTGAAGGTTCCCGCCGTCCCGGTGCGGAGCGGCGATCTTGGCAAGTCTAGCCAGCCCACCATGAGAACGACGGCGGCCCGGGCTTTAGTTCCCCGGATCCCGCCCCTGCCGGTGGCATGATTCATGCTGTGAACTCCCCGGCCGGCCCCGATCATCCCATTGACCAACCAAGTGCCGGCACGGATGGGATTAACGGGTCTGCCCGCCGAAGGATCGTGCTGGCGGTCAATCCAACCGCAGCGTTTGGACGGCATGCCCCTGCCGGGGACGGCGCCGCCCGCTGCCTCCGCGCGGCGGGTCTCGACGTCGTCATGCTTCGGCGCGACAGCATGGACGCCCTGCGGGAAGCTGTAGGCGAAGCGCTTCGCGAAGGCGCCGAAGCCTTGGTAGTGGTGGGCGGCGACGGCATGGTCCATTTGGGCGTCAACTCACTGAGCGGGACCGGGGTGCCGCTCGGGATTGTTCCCGTGGGTACGGGAAACGACGTTGCCCGGATGCTGGGGCTGCCTTTGCAGGATGTCGAGGGCTCCTGTGCCCGCGTGATTTCGGCGCTCGCCGACGGTGGCCGGGTGCTCGATGCAGGCCGCATCACCACTGGCGGGCGGACCATTTGGTTTGCCGGAGCCGTATCTGCGGGGTTCGACGCCGCTGTCAATGAACGGGCCAACTCCTGGAGATGGCCCCGCGGCGCCCTCCGCTACACCCTTGCGATGCTCCGGGAGCTCGGATCGTTCCGGGCCATCAACTACACCGTGACTGCCGATGGCGTGGCATCGCACGATGGCGCCATGCTGATCTCCGTGGCAAACGCCCAGTCGATCGGCGGCGGCATGCGCATCGTCCCGGATGCCCCGCCCGACGACGGATTGCTGGATCTGTTTATCGTCAGGCCCCTGTCCCGGCTGGCCCTCCTTGCGGTCTTCCCGAAGGTCTTCTCCGGACGGCACACCTCGCACCCGGCCGTGGAAATCCGCCGGGTGCGCTCGGTGCGCCTTGCCGCCGAGGACGTGGTGGCCTACGCCGACGGCGAGCGGATCGGTCTCCTTCCACTGGACATCGAGGTGGTTCCGGGCGCCCTGCGGGTATTGGCCTAACCTGGCCGCTCAGCGACGCGAGGCGACGGCCAAGCGGTTGAGCGCGAGTGCGCCCACGAGCAGTCCGAAGTCGCGGAGGGCGACGTCGAAGAAGTTGCCGAGCACCAGCAGGTTCACGATGATGCCCAGGAGCCACACGGCCACCAGGAGCGAGCCAAAGCGCGGACGGGCCGCCACCGCGATGCCGGCCACGATCTCCACAACGCCCACGATGTACATGAAGGTCTGGGCCGGGATCGGAATCACCGAGGTGGCCACGGGCGCCAAATACATCGTCCAGTGGGTGAGCAGGTTGGTGAACTTGTCCAGACCGAAAAGGATCGGCGCCACGGTGAACACGGTCCGAAGGAGCAGGAAAGCCTGCCGTTGCGGATCCATGGACATCAGCGATCGGGTTTTCGCCTGGGCTGGGGATGATGCGGTGTTCATGATGCCTTCTTTCTAAAAATGGATAATTTGATTTTAGAAAAATCCGAAGGATTAAGCAATGAGTGTTGATTTTAGAGTTAAGCTGGATCCATGACCGGACTTCCGTGGCTGCGTCGGCTCTCCGCTTTGGCATCCCTCGACGACGGCAACCGTCGTCGCTTGTACGAGCACGTCTGCAGCGCAAGTGATGCAGTCAGTCGCGACGACGCCGCGATGGCCCTGGGGCTTCCCCGCAGCACGGCCTCCTTCCACCTCGACCGGCTGGTCCGTGACGGGCTCCTTAGTGTTGAGTTCCGCAAACTCGGCGGCAAGGTCGGCCCGGGTTCCGGACGGCCTGCGAAGCTGTACACGCCCGTCATTGAAGAGATCGGCGTCTCGGTTCCGGAGCGCCACTATGACCTCGCCGGGGAAGTGATGGCCTCTGCCATCCAGGACCTGATGGCGAAGGGTGGTTCCCCCCGCGAAGCTCTCCTCGAAACCGCCTACGCCCGGGGCCTCGAGGCCGGCAGCGCGGAGCCCCGTTTCGAGGATGTCTTGGCGAACTACGGTTACAGGCCGGAAGTTGACGACGACGGCGGGTACTCGCTGGTCAATTGCCCGTTCCACCGGCTGGCCGAAAGCCACACGAGCGTCGTCTGCGCCATGAACGGCGCCTTCCTGAGCGGAGCGGCGGCCGCCTGCGGAATTGCCGAGGCCCGGATCGCTGACGACAACCGCGAAGGCCATTGCTGCGCAAGGATCCTCCCCGCGGATTAGGGAAGCGGCACTGAAGGCACCCTCCGTCGGCGAAGCCCGGATCCGCCTGCCTCGATAGACTTGGGTGGTGCCTGTTTACCTGGACCATGCCGCCACCACGCCCCTTGCCGCCGTCGCCCTCACCGCCATGACCCGCGAGCTGGCACGGACCGGCAATCCGTCATCGTTGCACGCTTCCGGACGGCGTGCCCGGCGATCCGTGGAAGACGCGCGGGAAGCGATTGCGGCAGCGGCCGGGGCGCATCCCTCAGAGCTCATCTTCACATCGGGAGGCACCGAAGCAGACAACCTCGCCGTCAAGGGGATGTACTGGGCCCGCCACGACGAAGATGGCCGCCGCAAGCGGATCCTTTGCTCCGCCGTCGAGCACCACGCGGTGCAGGACACGGTCGAATGGCTAGAACGGCACGAAGGGGCGGAAGCGGTGTGGCTCCCCGTCGATTCCCGGGGCGTCGTGCGGATGGAAGCTGTACGGGCAGAGATCGAGCGTGATCCGGGATCGGTAGCCCTGGTCACCGTCATGTGGGCAAATAACGAGGTGGGCAGCATCCAGCCGGTCAAGGAGATCGTGGAAATCGCCGCCACCCACGGCATCCCGGTGCACTCGGACGCAGTCCAGGCTTTCGGCTCGATTCCCCTGAGCTTCCGCGACTCAGGGCTCGCCGCAATGTCGGTCTCCAGCCACAAAATCGGAGGGCCCGTGGGCGTGGGTGCCCTCTTCCTGGGGCGGTCCACCAAGGTCACTCCAGTCCAGCACGGGGGAGGGCAGGAACGCGACGTCCGCTCGGGAACCCTGGACACGGCGTCGATCGCGGCATTCGCCGCCGCGGCGGAGTCTGTGGCTCAAAACCTGGCAGCAGAGCGCGAGCGGATCAGCGCCTTGCGGGACCGGATCATCGACGGTGTCCGGGCTGCAATTCCCGAGGCGGTCTTGCGTGGAGCGCCCGGAGACGCCCGGCTCCCCGGCAACGCGCATTTCACGTTCCCTGGCTGTGAAGGCGATTCCTTGCTGTTCCTCCTGGACCTCGCGGGCATCGAATCATCCACCGGATCCGCCTGCACCGCGGGAGTCCCCAGGCCCTCGCACGTCTTGCTTGCCATGGGTTTGGACGAGGACACCGCCCGCGGGGCACAACGGTTCAGCTTGGGCCACTCTTCAAATGACGCCGACGTCGACGCCCTGCTCAAGGCCCTTCCGGACGCGTATGCCCGGGCGAAGCTTGCCGGAATGGCAGGGCATGAGTCCAGCATCCAGACTGCAGCCACTGTGGCCCGGGGCTACGACAGCGGCTCTGCCGGCGGTTCGGGGGGCCATCAGGTTCCGGGCAACAACTGATCAAGCGGAACGACCGGATCAGTCAGGCGGTCCACGTCTACCGGAATGCGCCCCGAAATGAGTGCCTTGACCGGCTTCTGTACCCGTTGCTGGTTGACACTCATGGCCGCCACGACGGCGCCACCCTTTAGCCAGAAGGCGAGGAAGCTGTTGTCCTCAAACGCGCCGCGGATGACAGGTGCGGAACCCGCCGCGAGCGTGGGATATCCCCAGTACTCCATCGAGACGTCGAACTGGTCAGTATAGAAATACGGGACCACGTCCAGCATCGAGTCCTGTCCCAGCATCGCTTTGGCCGCGACCTTCCCGCCGTTGAGGGCGTTGGACCAGTGCTCGCTGCGGTGATGATCGCCGGTGAAAGGGTGGAGGGCATTGGCAACGTCTCCGGCCGCGAACACGTCCGGACTGCTGGACCGGAGCGAAGAATCCACCAGGATCCCGTTGCGGATATCAAGCCCTGCGGCTTCGGCCAGGCCCGTGTCCGGAACGACGCCGACGGCCACCACCACGAGGTCAGCGGGAAGGACTTCGGCGGAGTTGGTGACGACGGCGATCGCTTTGCCCCCGGTGCCCATGATTTCCGCCGCGCTCGCGGGGAGCCGGAACTGTACGCCGTGCTTTTCGTGGAGGCTGCGGAAGAAACCGCCCAGTTCCGGGCCGATGGCCATGCTGAGCGGCACGTCTTCCAGTCCCAGCAGGGTTACTGTGTTCCCGTAGCTGCTCGCCGCGGCGGCAAGCTCCATGCCGATCCAACCGGAGCCGATCATCACCACATTCCGGCCTCCGCCGGCCAGCTCTTCCTTGAGCCGGCGCGAATCATTGAACGTCCGGAACGTCATGACACCGGCAAGATCGGAACCGGGGAGCGGAATCCGGCGCGGCTGCGCCCCTGTGGCGATCAGGAGCTTGCTGAACCGAAGCTCGGTTCCTGATTCCAGTTGTACTGTGTGGGCGGCAGGATCGGCAGCCGCAACAGGGTCGCCAAGGAGGAGTTCGACGTCGTTTTCCCCGTACCAGCCGGCTGCCAGCACCGGAACGGCATCCTCGCCCGCTTTGCCCAGGAGGAACTCCTTGGAGAGGGGAGGCCGCAAGTAGGGCTGTTCATTCTCGGCGCAGACCACGGTGATGCGGCCCTCGAAGCCTTCGGACCGGAGGGTCTTGGCCGCCGTGGCGCCGGCCAGCCCGCCGCCTGCAATAACGATGTGTTCAGTGTCCATGGTGACTCGATTCGCGGGGCGTGGGCGGTTAGCGTGGGCAGCCCGGGTGCGCGTGAACGCGCGAACAGCCTCATCTAAAACTGCTAGTTTTGACTTTAGAATCGTCCGCGACGGTGGTCAAGGCATTTTTGGGGCGGATTCCCGCGGGCGCTAGAATAGTTGGGCGCGCTTCCTCTCTTTGGCGCAATTCTTCTCCCCACACATCAACAGAAAGCCAGCATGCGAGTTCTTGCAGCCATGAGCGGCGGAGTCGACTCCGCCGTTGCCGCCGCCCGCGCCGTCGAGGCGGGGCACGACGTCGTCGGCGTCCACTTGGCGCTGTCCCGCATGCCCGGAACACTGCGCACGGGCAGCCGCGGCTGCTGCACCATTGAAGACTCCCGCGACGCCTGGCGCGCCTGCGACGTACTGGGGATTCCCTATTATGTTTGGGATTTCTCGGAGCGCTTCAAGGAAGACGTTGTCCAGGACTTCATCGATGAATACGCCGCGGGCCGAACTCCTAATCCCTGCATGCGCTGCAACGAGCGGATCAAGTTCGCCGCCTTGCTGGAGAAGGCAATCGCCCTGGGCTTCGACGCGGTCTGCACTGGACACTACGCCAAGGTCATCCAGGACGCCGACGGCAATCCCGAACTCCACCGTGCCGCCGATTGGGCCAAGGACCAAAGCTACGTACTCGGCGTCCTGACCCACGAACAGCTCAAGCACTCCATGTTCCCGCTGGCGGAGACTCCTTCCAAGGCCGAGGTCCGCGCAGAGGCCGAACGCCGCGGCCTCTCCGTGGCGAACAAGCCGGACAGCCATGACATCTGCTTCATCCCGGACGGCGATACTGCCGGCTGGCTCGCCGAGAAGATCGAGATGACCACCGGCGACATCGTGGACGAAGCCGGAACCAAGGTGGGGGAGCACCCCGGAGCCAACGCCTTCACCGTAGGCCAGCGCCGCGGCCTCAAGCTGGGCACCCCCGCCGCTGACGGCAAGCCGCGCTTCGTGCTGGAAATCCGGCCCAAGGAAAACAAGGTGGTCGTTGGGCCCGAAGCCCTGTTGGCGATCGACGAGATCCGTGGGATCAAGGTGTCCTGGGCGGGCCTGCCCATCGCCGAGGTGGCTACCGGCGCCGAGTTCGACTGCTATGCCCAGGTCCGCGCCCATGGCGATCCGGTTCCTGCGAAGGCCTCTGTCGAGCGGCATGTCGACGACGCCGGCATCGAGCGCGAAGGCCTCGTGGTGACTCTCGTCGATCCCCTCCGAGGGGTGGCCCCCGGTCAGACCATCGTGCTGTACCAAGGCACCCGCGTCCTGGGCCAGGCAACCATCGACGCCGCCCGGTCCCTTCAGCGCGCGGAGCTCTAGACCTCGTAACGCCCTGCAGTGGGAAATGCGCCGACAATATTGTGAGCGCTAACCATTGGTACTTCCAATATCAGGAGCGGCATGTGGCGGTCCGCCTAGCCGACTTCGCGCCAAAAGAAAAGTAAATTTTGTGTCTCAACTCACAAAATCAAACGTTTCACCAGAAAAGCTTCTGATTGAATCGTGGAGTCAGGAGTATGCGCTCCTAAGAAATTACCGACGGCGGTTCGCCGTATCCATCGAACAGAAAGTTCACTGATGGCATTGAACAAAAAAGCCTTGCGAAGCGCTATCGCGTTCGCGGGCATCTCCGTATTCGCTTTGACGGCCTGCACGGGCCCGGCGGGCGGCGGCGGTTCAGCTTCCTCAGCTGCCAGCGGTCCGATCGCTTATGGCACCACCGATAAGGTGACCGCACTCGATCCCGCAGGCTCGTACGACAACGGTTCCTTCATGGTGATGAACCAGGTCTATTCCTTCCTCCTCAACTCGAAGCCAGGAAGCGCCGACCCCGTTCCGGACCTGGCAGCGTCGGCGTCGTTCACGTCGCCCACCGAGTACACCGTCAAGCTGAAGCCCGGACTCAAGTGGGCCAACGGCCACACGCTGGACTCCACGGACGTCAAGTTTTCGTTTGACCGGCAGCTCAAGATCAACGACCCCGCTGGTCCCGCAAGCCTGCTCGAAAACCTGGACAGCGTCACCACCCCGGACGCCAACACCGCCGTTTTCAAGCTGAAGCTCGCGAACGACCAGACCTTCCCGCAGATCCTCAGCAGCCCGGCCGCGCCGATTGTGGACCACCAGGTCTTCCCGGCCGACAAACTTCTTTCGGATGACGACATCATCAAGGCCAAGGCGTTCTATGGCCAGTACACGATCGACAGCTACAAGAAGAACGAGCTCATCAGCCTCAAGGCCTACCCTGACTACCAGGGTGTCCTGGGCAAGCCGGCCAACGACGCCGCCACGATCAAGTACTACGCCGAGCCGACCAACATGAAGCTGGACATCCAGCAGGGCAACATCGACGTTGCGAACCGAAGCCTCAGCGCCACCGACGTCGACGACCTCAAGAAGGATTCCAAGGTCAAGGTCAACGTTGGTCCCGGCGGCGAGATCCGCTACATCACGTTCAACTTCAACACCATGCCGTTCGGAGCCAAGGCAGCCGGAGCCGACCCGGCCAAGGCACTTGCCGTCCGCCAGGCGATCGCCAACCTCGTTGACCGCCAGGCAGTCGCGGACCAGGTCTACAAGGGCACATACCTGCCGCTGTACTCCAACGTCCCCAGCGGTTTCCTCGGCGCCAACGAGTCGTTCAAGGATGCCTATGGCGACAACGGAAAGCCGAGCCTGGACAAAGCCAAGAAGGTTCTTTCCGATGCCGGTGTCAAGGACGTCGTCACGCTGAACCTCCAGTACAACCCGGACCACTACGGCAAGTCCTCGGGCGACGAGTACGCCATGATCAAGGACCAGCTTGAGAAGTCGGGCCTCTTCAAGGTGAACCTGCAGTCCACCGAATGGGTGACCTACAGCAAGGCCAGCCGCGCCGACGAGTACCCGCTGTTCCAGTTCGGCTGGTTCCCTGACTTCAGCGACCCCGACAACTACCTGACCCCGTTCTTCCCGAACGGTGGCTTCCTGAAGAACCACTTCAACGACCAGGCCGTGACCGACCTGATCAACAAGCAGCTGACCACCACGGACAAGTCGGCTCGCGAATCCACCATCAAGGACGCCCAGAACGCTCTGGCAAAGGACATTTCCACTTTGCCGCTGCTCCAGGGTGCCCAGGTTGCCATCTCGGCGAAGGGCGTGAACGGCGTCGACAAGACGCTTGACGCTTCCTTCAAGTTCCGATTGGGAACTATTTCAAAGTAAGCAGCCGGTAGGGGGAGGCGGGTGCCAACAGGTGCTTTGCCTCCCCTTATTGCTGATTGCCTCACATTTTGAGCAAAACCCCGCGCGATCCGCGGGCAATGAACTTTAGGTAGCAATGACAACACTTATAGAGGTGCCCGACGTCGAACCGGACGCGGTCGCTCCCAAGAGTAAATCAGCGGGCGGGGGTCTCGGCAGGTACATCGTGGTCAGGTTCTTCCTGATCATTCCCACGATCTTCATCCTCGTGACGCTGGTTTTCTTCCTCATGCGGGTCATCGGAGACCCCATCACCGCAGCGCAGGGCGGCCGGCTTCCCCCGGATGTCCTCGCACAGCGAATCCACGACGCCGGTTACGACCGGCCGATCATCATCCAGTACTTCGAATACCTGGGCCAGTTGGTCACCGGGAACTTCGGCACCACCATTACGGACCGGCGCCCCGTCGTCGAAATGCTGTCGACGTTCGGTGCGGCCACCCTTGAGCTGACGATCAACGCACTGATCGTGGCGCTCGCGGTCGGCATCCCGCTGGGCATGATCGCCGCGCAACGGCGCGACAAGGCCACTGACGCCTTCCTTCGCTGCTTTGCCATCCTCTGCTACGCCACTCCGGTCTTCTTCTCCGGACTCCTGCTCAAGCTGACGTTCTCCGTTTGGCTCGGCTGGCTCCCAGTGGCCGGTCGAGTGTCCACCCGCACTGAGCTGACCATGGGCCAACTTGCCGCTCCCACCGGCATTTACTGGCTCGACGCCCTGCGCAGCGGCAATCTCACCGCACTCGGCGACGTCGTGTCCCACGCAGTGCTGCCTGCCATCGCCCTGGGCCTCCTGACCGCCGGTGTCTTCCTGCGACTCGTCCGGACCAACGTCATCGGAACGCTGGGCAAGGATTACGTCGAGGCCGGCCGTTCCCGCGGCGTCAGCGAGTTCCGTCTCGTGACGAAACACGCCTACAAGCCGGCGCTCATCCCCATCATCACCGTCATGGGTCTGCAGATCGCCCTGATGCTTGGCGGAGCCGTGCTCACCGAGACCACCTTCGAATGGAAGGGCCTTGGCTACCAGCTGGTCCAATACCTGAACGCCAGGGACTTCGTGGCGGTCCAGGGCATCGTGGTGCTGCTGGCCGTCATCGTCGCATTCACCAACTTCGTCGTGGACGTCGTCGCCGCGCTGATCGACCCGCGAGTGAGGTACTGACATGAGCACTGCAACAATTTCAGGACGGAAGAAGTCCTTCCTTTCCGGGCTTCCTGTCATTTCCCACGTCAACAAGAGCGTTGGCCTCCAGCGGGGCATGCTCATCACCGGGCTTGTGCTGACCGGAATATTCCTGCTCTCGACCGTTCTCGCGCCGTTCATCGCGCCATACGGCTATTCCCAGCTGAGTGATGCTTCCGGTTCGTTCCCCACCCAGGAAGCCCCCGGCAGCAAGCACCTGCTCGGCACCACAGTCGGCGGCTATGACGTTCTCTCCCGCGTCCTGTGGGGTTCACAGACCGCTGTGACCGTGATCGTCGTCGCCGTGGTGATGTCCATCTTCCTCGGCGTGGCGCTGGGCCTGCTCAGCGGCTACTTCGGTGGCTGGCTGGACCGGGTGCTGGTAGTCATCGCCGATGCCATTTATGCCTTTCCTTCCCTGCTCTTGGCGATCGTCATGTCGATCGTCATCAGCCGTGGCCAGTCGAGCTTCTGGGGCGGCATCCTCGCCTGCTCCTTCTCGATCACCGTGGTGTTCGTTCCGCAGTACTTCCGCGTGATCCGGGCCGAAACCATCAGGCTCAAGGCTGAACCGTTCGTGGAATCGGCCATGGTCCTGGGTGCGTCCAGCCTTCGGATCATCACCCGGCACATCTTCAAGAACGCCACTAGGACGCTTCCGCTGATGTTCACCCTGAACGCCTCCGAAGCGATCCTGACCCTTGCCGGCCTTGGTTTCCTGGGTTTCGGCATTGAACCGTCCTCGGCCGCAGAGTGGGGTTTCGACCTCAACAAGGCCATGGCGGACGCTTCCTCCGGCATTTGGTGGACCGGCGTCTTCCCCGGTATCGCGATCGTCCTCACAGTGCTGGGGCTGACCTTGGTCGGCGAAAGCATCAACGATCTCAACGATCCCCGCCTACGCGGCCGCAAGCGTGCTGGAGGCAAGGCCTCCCGCTCCAAGGCCGCGGCAGGAACCGACGGCACGAACACAGGGGCCACAACTGCTCCTGAACCAGAAGCAGGTAAGGCATGACCACCAATATCGGAAACATCTCGGACCAGCCGCTGCCATCCGGGCGGCCCGTCCTGGACATCGAACGGCTCAAAGTCACGTTTGCCACCGACAGCGGCGACGTCTACGCGGTCAAGGACGTCAGCCTCGAGGTCAAAGCCGGCGAAGTGCTGGCGATCGTCGGGGAGTCAGGTTCCGGCAAGACCGTCACGGCCAAGACCATCCTCGGCCTGCTCCCTGAAACGGCCATCAGCTCGGGAGCCGTGCTGATCAACGGCAACAACGTCATCAGCGTCAGTGCGGCCAAACTGCGCAAGATCCGCGGCCGCGACGTGGCCATGGTCTTCCAGGAACCGTCAACGGCCCTGAACCCGGTGTTCACGGTCGGCTGGCAGATCGCCGAAGGCATCCGGGCCCACGCCTCGGACGGACACCGCATCTCGGCCAAGGAGGCCAAGAAGCGGGCCACCGAAGCCCTGCGGAAGGTCGGCATACCCGATCCTGAAAACCGCGTCAACTACTATCCCCACCAGCTTTCCGGTGGCCAGAAGCAACGCGTCGTCATTGCGGCTGCGCTCGCCCTGAACCCGGGTTTGATCGTGGCGGACGAGCCGACGACGGCCCTGGACGTCACTGTCCAGGCCGAGATCCTTCAGTTGCTCCGGGACTTGCGGGACAAGTACGGCACCTCGATTGTGCTCATTACGCACAATATGGGTGTCGTGGCCGACCTGGCCGACCGCGTCGTGGTCATGTACCAAGGCGACGTCGTCGAAGAGGCCACCGCCAGGGTCCTTTTCGCCGAGCCGAAGCAGGACTACACCAAGAAGCTGCTGGCCGCCGTGCCGCACCTCGGCCGCAACTCAGCGTCCGAAGGGGCCACCGAACGGTTGCACCAAACCGGAAAGATCCTGGTTGAGGCAAAGAACCTCACCATCGAGTATCCGGGCCGCCTCGGCAAGCCAGGGTTCAAAGCCGTGGACAACGTCAGCTTCACGGTCTCCGAGAACGAGGTCTTTGGCCTGGTTGGCGAGTCCGGTTCGGGCAAGTCCACCATCGGTCGCGCCATCGCAGGTCTGAACAGGGCAACCGGCGGCAGCCTCAAGGTCCTTGGCTACGAAATGCTGGGCTTCAAGGAGCACACGTTCAAGCCGCTGCGCAAGGACATCGGCTTCGTCTTCCAGGACCCGGCCGCTTCGTTCAACCCTCACCTGACCATCGGTGAGTGCGTGGCGGAACCGCTGCTCATCCATACCCACCCGAGCCCGGCTCAAGCACGCCTGCGCGTGGCGCAGTTGCTCGAATCGGTGCAGCTGCCGGCGTCGTACGCTGAACGCTTCCCGCACGAGCTCTCCGGCGGGCAGCGCCAGCGAGCTTCGCTGGCGCGTTCACTCGCGCTCAACCCGCGCCTCCTGATCGCCGACGAGCCGACCTCGGCCCTCGACGTATCCGTGCAGGCAAAGGTCCTGGAACTGTTCAAGGACATCCAGGAAGAGTTCGGTTTCGCCGCGCTGTTCATCAGCCACGACCTCGCCGTCGTGGACATTCTCTCCCACTGGGTGGGCGTGTTGTACAAGGGCGAGCTCGTAGAGCAGGGGATCGGCAGCCAGATCATGGGCAATCCCCAGCACGACTACACCCGCAAGCTCATCGCCTCGCTGCCGGTGCCGGATCCTGACGAACAGGCCCGACGCCGGGAGGAGAACCGCGCGCTGCTGGGCATCTAGCCCGCCATCCAAGCACGATCCACAAGCACGGACATGCCCGCCCTTCTCCGCGAAGGGCGGGCATGTCCCTTTGGCTGCGGCTATTCGGACACGATGCTGATGTTGAAGAGCTTGTCCTTCGGCTGGCGCATGAAGATCCGGAGCCATAGCGGCATCCACATTTCGAGGCCGCGGGCGACGTCGAGCCCGCCCAGGTCGTGGATGTGTTCCGGGAGCCAGCCGAACTCCTGCAGGAGCGCGACGACGGTGGCTTTCGCGTCGTCGTCGTTACCGGCCACGAAGACATCGTGGGCGCCATCGGCGAGCCTGAGTGGGTCAACCATCAGCGGAGCCTCCAAGGTGTTGAGGGCCTTGACCACGCGGGCCTTGGGGAAGGAACGCTGGATGGTTTCGGCAATGCTGTCGGTATTGCAGACGGAGAGCGACGGCGGGAAGCCGGCGGAAAAGTCCAGCGGGTTGGACACATCCACCAGGACCTTGCCCGCCAGGTTCGCAGCCCCGGCTTCACTCAACGCGGCCAGGGACACCATCCCGGGGGTTGCGTTGACCACGATCTCGGCCATGGCTGCGGCCTGCGCGAAGGAACCGGAGCTTGCTCCCGGACCTGCCTGCGCCGCCCACTCCATCCCCTTGGGATTGCCGGCCTCCCGCGAACCCATCATGACCTCGTGGCCTATCGCCACCAATTTTCCGGCCAGAGTGTGCCCTACCATTCCGGTGCCAAGAACTGCGATTTTCATGCGTGCTCTCCTTATCATCGGCGCGGACATGCCCATTCTGCCCCTCAAGGCCCGGCCGGCACACCCTAGACTGGAGGAATGACCGAGCAGAACCACGCCCTCCCTGACGCCGACTCCTTCGATCCTTCCGCCAGCTCCCTCGCCGGCCGCGTGGACCAGGCCGTCATGGACGAGTTGCTCTCCATCCGCTCCAGCATCGACAACATCGACGCCACCCTCGTCTTCCTCCTCGCGGAACGATTCAAGGCCACCCAGAAAGTGGGCGTCCTCAAGGCGACGCACAAGCTTCCCGCCGGGGACCCCGGACGTGAGTCCGCCCAGATTGCGCGGCTCCGCCGGCTCGCCGAAGAGGCGCACCTCGATCCTGCCTTCGCCGAGAAGTTCCTGAATTTCATCATCAGTGAGGTCATCCGGCACCACGAGGCAATCGCCGAAGGCCACCAGGCTTCCATCGCGCAGGCCTGAACACGTGGCCGCCGAAACCGCGCAGAACCAGGTCACCGCCACAGCATTGGGTCCTTGGCCCGGAACGGATCCTGCTGAGGCCGCCCGGATCATCCGAGGCGAGCTGGGCAGCCCGCACCTGCCGTTCCTGGCCGAGCTTCCGGACCGTGGGGTCGGCTCGGACGCCCTCGGCCGGACGGCATCCCTTCTGGTTGAGTTGGCCATCGATGTGCAGCCGCACGGCTGGCGCCTGGTAGACCGGCCGGGTAAAGACCTCCGGCGTGCGAAGTCCGCCCTTGCTATGGACATCAACGTCCTGGCCGACGTCGCCGGCTCGGAAGAATCCTCCGCCGAGGAACTGAAGATCCAGTTGCGCGGACCGCTGAGCCTTGCGGCGGGCCTTTACTTGCACAACGGGGAACGTGCTCTTCTTGATTATGGTGCCCGGAGGGACATTGCGGAGTCCTTGGCCGCCGGCGTCGCTGAGCACATATCCCGCGTCCGTGCTGCGGTGCCGGGCGCCGGGATAGTGGTCCAGCTTGACGAACCGGACATCTCCTCCGTGTTGGCCGGCACAATTCCCACGGCGAGCGGCTACCGCACCCTGCGCTCCATCCCGGGCGAGGAAGTCACGGGAGCCTGGCGGTTGGTAATCGACTCGCTGCGGGCCGCAGGAGTGGCGGAGACCGTGGTTTCCGTTCCGGAAATCGAAGCCCCGATCCAGCAGATCCTCTCCGCCGGAGCCGACGGCATCGCCCTGCCGCTCAAAGCGCTCACCACGCGCCAATGGGAACAGATAGCCACCGCGGTGGAAGCCGGCAAACGCCTATGGGCCGGCGCTTTGCCCGTAGACATTCCGCGGGCAACCCTGCCACGTACCGCTGAACTTGTGGACACCGTATGGCGGCCTTGGCGCCAACTCGGCCTACCGGCGTCGAGCCTGGGGGCCGTGCGTGTCACGCCCTCGGACGGGCTGGCCGGATTCTCGCCGTCGGGAGCCAAAGAGGTTCTGAACCGCTTGACCCAGATTGCGGACGGGCTGAACCAGCTCGCGCTCGGCTAGCCTGCTGCGGGCCTTCTAGACGCGCCGTTCCCAACGGTCCGGCTCGGCATAGCGGGGGAGCCCGACGGCGGCAGTGGCGGTCAGCGCGGGCGCGGCACCATCCGTCGCGGGCAGTGAAGGTGCCAAACGATAGTCGAAGGAACCGGCGTAGACCAGGACCAAGCCGACTTGTGGCTGAAGCACCTTCACCTGGATCCGATGCTTGCCTTCTGCCGGATCCCACCACTGCTCCGCGTAGGCCTTCGCATCAACGGAAGCCGGCAAGCTGAGCCTCAGCGGACCCAGGAACAAACGCGAGGCTCCCGAGACGCCGCGAAGACGCCCTTCCGCTGTGACATCCAAATCCAATGCCGTGGCCAGCCTGCGGTACCGGCCCAAATAGTCGACCAGACGGGTGCCGCCGTCGTTGGCGGCCTCCGCAACAGTGGTGTCATGGAAGAGTCGGGTGTGCCCGGGAAAGAAAATTTCACGCCGGGCCGTGAGGCTGGACCGTCCGAAGGGATCAAGGTGCGCATGATTTTCGATGCGGAACGGGATCCGCTCGCCGTACTCGGGGAAGAAGGCCTCTTCTCCTGCAACCGTGGCAAGGAGGGGGCGGAGCCATTTCTGCCGGCAACCGACCACGTCGAAGACGCCCTCGCCGATTCCGTAGGATCCGGAGCCTGGGGCAAGGGAGAAATAGTCCTGGAGTTCAGGCTGCAACCGCCGGAACTTGCTGCCCAGCGCCAACTCGTAAATGGGTGTGCTCATGTGCTTTCCTCGGATTCGGGGTTGTTGATATCTGGACTCGGCTCCTCGCCAGGCTGCTACAAGCGGCCCGCTGCCTTCAGTCGAATGTACGCATCCGCCAGGAGCGGCGGCAGTTCCAACGGCTCGGCGTCGACTACCTCCGCGCCAAGCTGGCGCAATTGGGTGCTGACGGCCTCACGGTCCAGCAGGGCACGTTCGGCGGCCGAGGCACGGAAGACCTGGCTCGCCGTCGTGCGTTCTTCCTTCATTCGGCCCAGCAAAGGGTCCCGGACCGATCCAAGCAGCACCACGTGCTGCCGCACCAGTTGCGCCACCAAGGGAATGAGCCCTTCCTCGGGGGCACCCCCGTCGAGCGAGGTCAACAGGACCACGAGGGAGCGGTGCGCGGAAATGGCCCGTATTTGCGCGGGGACCTGGGCCCAGTCCATCTCGATCAGTTCCGCCTCAAGCGGAGCCATGGTCTGGACCAAGGAGCCAAGGAGATTGCCTTTGGCCGCGGAATCGACACGCCCACGGACGCGCCTGTCGAAGGCGAAGAAGTCCACGCGGTCTCCGCCTCGCTCCGCCAACACTGCCAGCAGGAGAGCCGCTTCCATCCCGGTGTCCAGGCGGGGTTCGTCCTCGATTCGGGCTGCCGCCGTGCGCGATGTGTCGAGCATGATCACGACGCGGCGGTCCCGTTCGGGTCGCCAGGTCCGGACGACGACGGCGGTGCGCCGGGCGGTTGCCCGCCAGTCGATGGAGCGCACGTCGTCGCCGCGCACGTAGTCGCGGAGGGAATCGAATTCCGTGCCGGCCCCGCGGATCTGCACGGCCGCTTTGCCGTCGAGCTCCCGAAGTTTGCGCAGCTTGGACGGCAAATGCCGCTTGGAACGGAACGGCGGCAGGACTCGAAGACGGCCGGGGAGGGCCACAGTGCGTTGCCTGGCGGCCAGGCCAAGCGGGCCGAAGGACCGCAGCGTTATGTGCGGTGCCGTCAGGTCGCCGCGCCGAGTGGGTCTCAGCTGCACTGACATCCGCCGTCGCTCACCAGCCGGGATCTCGATGCGTTGGACGGGGGCGACGGTCCCCGCGGAGGGCTGCCAGGCGTCACGCACCATTCCGCGGAAGGTCCGCCGGTTGCCGTTTTCCAACGTCAGAACGGATTCCGTCTCCGCGTGCAGGGTGACATTGCCGGGATCCTTCCGCTGCAGGGCGATTTTGGCCGGGGACGCGGCCAGCAGAACGTCGGACAACACCAGGGCCAGCAGCACGGCGCTGGTGAGAAGGACTGTCGCCCACGCGGGAAATAGCAGCAAGGGGGCCAACGCGGCGAAAACCAACAGCACGAAGCGGCCTGTGATCGCCATTCAGTACCGCCTGAAGTAGAAAGTCCTGAGGTGGATAGTCATGAGGCGAGGCCAATCAGCGCGGCACGGGAACAGAGGCCAGGATGCTGCCAAGGACATCATCGACGTTCACACCGTCCATTTGGGCTTCGGGTCGAAGACCTACACGGTGCCTCAAACACGGCAGAGAGAGTGCTTTGACGTCGTCGGGGGTGACGAAGTTGCGTCCGGACAACCATGCCCAGGCACGCGAGGTGTTGAGCAGCGCTGTGGCGCCACGCGGGGAGACTCCCAGCTGGAACGACGGCGCCGCCCGCGTCGCTCGCACGACATCCACAATGTAGCCGAGGATCTCGGGGGCCACTGTCACTTCGGCCACCGCGTCACGGGCATTCTGGAGTTCGGCGACGCCCGCTACTGGCCGGACTCCCGCAGCCAGCAAATTCCGCGGATCAAAACCTTCCGAATGCCTGCGGACCACTTCGATCTCTTCGGCACGTCCGGGCAGCGGCATGGAGAGTTTGAGCAGGAAGCGGTCCAGCTGCGCCTCGGGCAGGGGATAGGTGCCCTCATACTCGACAGGGTTCTGCGTGGCGGCAACAATGAACGGCGACGGCAAGGGCCGGGAGACTCCGTCCACCGATACCTGGCGCTCCTCCATGGCTTCCAGCAACGACGCCTGGGTCTTGGGCGGCGTTCGGTTGATCTCGTCCGCCAGCATGATGTTGGTGAATACCGGTCCTTCGCGGAAGGTGAATTCCGAGGTGTGCGAGTCGTAGACCAGGGAGCCGGTGACGTCACCCGGCATGAGGTCCGGAGTGAACTGGATGCGCTTCGTATCCAGGCTCAACGCAGTGGACAAAGCCCGTACCAGCAGGGTTTTGGCGACGCCCGGAACACCCTCAAGCAGTACGTGGCCCCCGCAGAGCAGCGCGATGAGCATGCCGGTCACCGTTGCATCCTGCCCGACGACGGCCTTGCCCACTTCGTGACGGACGTCCAACAAGGCTTTGCGGGCAGGGTCGGACCGCGTAGCTGCCTGGGCTGGCTGCACCTGCGACGCCGGGCCCCCCGAGTAGCCATAGCTGCCGTCGGTGTAGCTGTCTGCTTGATTGCTCATTGCCTGATTGCTCCGTGCTTGATTGCTCATGGGGCTGTTGCCTCCTGCTCGAGTTTTTCGATGCTTTGTGCCCATTGGACAAGCTCTGGTTCGGTGCGTGGCCGGTGGTCCAGCAGTAGCGTCCGCAGTTCCTGTGCCGGCCGTTTCATCTTTCGGGACAAGGCATCGAGGATGGCATCTGCGCCGGCCTCGGGGCCGAGCCGGAAATGCTTGGCAAGCCTGCTCAAAGTGCCGGCCCGGAGATTGTCGGCCGCCTGGCCGACAGCGCGTGAATCCTGGTAGAGACGGGCGCGGCCTTCGGCGGTCTCTACAGCCTTGACCACTACTGGCAGCGGCTCGAACACGAGTGGCCCAAGCCGCCTGCCCCGCCACAGCACAGCGAGCAACGCGACCACCGCCAACCACAATCCCAGGAAACCAACCCACGGTGGCGCCAATTCATCCAGCGTCGGCGGTGTGCCATTATTCGTTACGTCACCGAGGCCCGGGAGATACCAGACGAGATCCGATGTTGGCCCGAGGGTCCGGAGGGCCAATGCGGCGTTGCCCTCCACCTGCAGGAGATCGTTGCTGAGAAGGGCTGTGCTGCCGAGAACCACCAGCCGACCGTCCGCGCTGGCAGCGTACATGCCGCCGTCGTTGCTGCTGGGCCGGTAGCACGTCACCTCGGCTCCTGTGTAGAGCAACGCGTCCTTGCCGGAGACACGCCCCGCAACAAGTGGATCCGCTTGCCTGCACCCCGGTTCCAACGTCGACGTCCCGTTGGGAACCACCCCGGCGTTATGGATCCCGCGGCCCAGCCCGGTCAGGGTTCGGAAGCCGGGAGCCACGACCACCACGCGCGTGGCCGATTGCTGCAGGCTGTGCAACTGGGCGGAATCGAGATAGCCATTGCGGTCATACAACAAGACGGTGGCGCGTGGTTTCCCGGCCAGCAACGAGGTTGTCGTCGCGAACGAATCGGACTCCGTGACCGCGACTCCGTGCCGCCGGAGGATTTCGGCCGCGGCCATGCCGCCATCCGGAGCGGCATTGCGGGCAGAGAGGGGTGCCGTGTCCGTGTTCGTGGGGGACTTGACCAGGGTGACAGAGCCGAGTACCACCACGATGGCCCCGATGATGATCCAGGCCATATGGCGGTGCAACCAACCCAGCAACTGCGCGGACCACCGGACTGTTTGAGTGTCCGCCGTCACCGCGGCACCGCCAAACCGCTGGCTGACTGCCCGGCGAAATCAGGTCTCGTGGCCAATAGTTCGTTGTCCAATACGAGCACGGCAGCATGGTCGGAAGCGGTGGCGGCGGCCTTCCCGTATTTCACGCCATCGAACATCCTGGCCGCTTCCTCTAGCCGCGAGCTGGCTGCCCCGAACGCGCGCCCCAACTGAGCAGCCGCCTCGTCCGCCGTCCGGCCGGCCTGGATATCAATGACTGCCCGGTCCTCCGCAGAGCGAACCACGGCGCGGAACTGTTCGACGACAGCCGTTTGCCAGTCCTCGCGGCTTGCCGCGGCAGATGCCCGGGCGCGGAACGCGTCGGCATCAACTGTCGGCTCGCCGTCGAAAACCTTCGCTGACGTCTTCTTCCGTGCGTTGAGCCTCGGCCTGACAACTATCACGGCAACCACAATGAGGACAACGGCCAGGGCACCGATCAGCGGCACTCCGATATTTGCTCCGCTGATGGAATCGCCGTTCAGGGAGCGGAGCCAGTCGACAAACTGATTCCAGATCTCATCGATCCAACTGGGTTTGGCCGATGCGTACTGCGGCTTGGACAGTTCCTCGGCCGCCCACCGCTGGGCCTCGCCGCGGTCCGGATCAACCGGAGGCTCGAAGGCAGGGAGGAGAAGAGCGAGGGACGCGGAGACCGGGATCATCCTGTGGGGGAACCCTGTGTGGTGTTCGGCGGCCATGGTTGGGCACCGGCTTGACGTGCTCTGCGCCGGCCAGGAACGCCATCGGGATCCTCTCCGGTCTCCAGAAGCCGCAGGAGCTCCACGTCCAGTCCGTCACGCCGCATCCGCAGGTCCAAGTAGATCAGGGATGCTACGGAGGTTTGGAAGGCGAAGCCAACTGCACTGACGAGGACCCCTACCACCAGCGAAACCACCGCCAGGACAATCGCCGTCGTCGTCACTTGCGAGGCGCCGGCATGGGGTGCGAACACAGAGGTGATTCCGCCGGCGGCCAAACCCAGGGGAATCTGGATGACCTGTCCGATGACACCTATTATGAATGACACAAAAAGCGTGATTCCGAAGATCCGCCACCAATTCCGGCTCGTCAGGGTCCACGAGCGTCGAAGACCGGCGAAGAGGCCGAGTTCTTCTATGGTGATGGCGGCAGGGGCCACCAGAAGCTTCGTGTAAATCCAGGCATATACGGCGACGCCACCGAGTCCCAGCGGGAAAAGCAAAAGTACTCCCATCGGTCCCAACCCGGTCAGAATGAGGGCAGCCAGCAGGAACAGGACCGCAAAGAACAGCAAAGATCCGGCGATGAGGAGGAAGGCAAAGCCCACAAGGGGCCAGAGACGTGAGCGGGCCAGGGACCACATTTGCTTGAACCCGGTGGGCCGGTTCAACGCGGACCTGGCGACGGGGATGGCCATGACGCCCTGCAGGATGGACGCGAGAGCCAAGGCGAGCAAGGAAACTCCCATAATCCCTGCAAGGGCGCCAACGACCGGGCTAAGATACCGCATCGCCTCGGCTTGGCTCGTGAATCCTCCCACGGGAGGTTGGGCCATGCCGAGCATGCCCAGTGCGGCCACCTCGCTCAATGCGCCGCTGATGGCCTGGACAATGAGGGCGGACCCGAACATGGTTTTGGTGTTCCGGCGGATGGTCTGGAAGGCGCCGTCCATGATTTCACCGAAGAAGAGCGGCCGGAGGGGCACGATTCCGGGTTTCGGGGGAGCCACATAGCGGGGCTGCCCATAGGGCGGCGGACCGCCTGCCTGCCAGCGCGGATCGACCGGCGCGCCCCACGATTGCCCCGGATACTGTGGCGCGCCCCATTGCGGCTGGCTGCCCCATTGTGGCTGGGAGCCGGGTTGCGGTGCGCCCCATGGTGGCCGCGGTCCTTGTTCAGGCCGGTAACCCGGATCGGGTTGTGACACGTTTTCCTCCCCAAAAGATACGTCCGCGGCAATGCACGGACCCCAAAAGGGGCCGTTCGCACCAGCCTATAGTTCCGCCGTCGTGCCTCATAGCCCATTTGCTTGCCGGCTGCAGCGCGCCATGCCGTGATTGGGCTCAACGGGACAAAGGCTTGGGGATAAGGGAATATATAACTATGAAGGCACGCATCCTGGTGGTAGACGACGACGAAGCGCTGGCCGAAATGATCGGCATCGTGCTGCGGAACGACGGCTTCGACCCGGTTTTTTGCGCGGACGGCGGGCAAGCGCTGGAGGTCTTCCGGTCCTCAAAGCCAGATCTGGTACTGCTTGACGTGATGCTGCCCGGATCGGACGGCATCGAAGTGTGCCGCCAGATCCGCGGGGAGTCGGACGTCCCCATCGTCATGCTTACCGCCAAATCCGATACCTCCGACGTCGTACGCGGCCTTGAATCCGGTGCCGACGACTACGTGCCCAAGCCTTTCAAGCCGGCCGAGCTCGTTGCGCGGGTCCGCGCCCGGCTGCGCCCGGGAGACCAGAAGGCGCCCGAGACCCTGCGGATCGCCGACGTCACTATCGACGTGGCGGGCCACCTGGTGACCCGTGGCGGAGAGCGGATTTCATTGACGCCGCTGGAATTCGATCTCTTGGTCGCGCTGGCGCGAAAGCCCTGGCAGGTCTTCACCCGCGAACTGCTCCTTGAGCAGGTATGGGGCTACCGCCACGCTGCCGACACCCGGCTGGTCAATGTCCATGTCCAGCGCCTGCGGTCCAAGATCGAGCGTGACCCGGAAGCTCCCGAAGTTGTATTGACGGTTCGTGGTGTCGGATATAAAGCAGGCGCCTGAGTCTTCCACCGGCGAGCCCGGCACTGACCAAGAGGCCCCGGCCCAAGAGGCCCCGGCGGCCAAGGTCAAACATCCCGTCTCAGGACATCCTGTCCCGGAACACACGGACGCCCGGGCATTGAACCTCCCATGGATCCTGGAGCGTGCCCGCATCTGGACGCGCCGCGCCCTGATCCTGGCACTGCGTGTCTCCCGCCTTGTGGTGACCGGACTTCGCCACATCCGGCCGGGAATCCGGTACTTGTGGCGCGCACTGCTGCGCCGTTGGCGGCGCTCGCTCGAATTCAGGACCGTCGCGGTGACGATTGTGCTGTCGATGGTGTCATTTGCGGTGGTCGGCGCGTACCTCTCGAACCAAATCGCGAACAACTTGTTCCAGGAGCGTTTGAAGCAAGCCGAATCCGAGAGCCGCTACTACGTCAAGCAAGTCCAGGACACCTTCGACGGTTCACAGGCCAACGACCAGTCAAGCGTCATCACCCTCGTCTACGACACGCTCAAAGCGGTGGAGGGCAACGGCTCGGTCATCCAGCGGCGATACGTCTTCGAAGCGATGCCCGAACAAACCAAGCCGCGCAACCGCTGGGTGGAATCGCGCGCCTCGGATCAGTTGACGGTCCGCGTCATTCCTCCGGCACTCCGCAAGTCGGTGCAGGAATCCGGCAAGGACCAGTACTGGGCTTCAACTGAGTTTCCCGTCGGCAACCAGGACCACCCCGGCATCGCCGTCGGAAACAAGGTCACGTTCAACGGCACGGTCTACGAGCTCTATCTCCTCTATGACCTGGATACCGCCCAACAAACCCTGGACGAAATCCAGAACGTGCTGTGGGCGGGCGGTGCCGCACTCATCCTGATGATCGGCGGTATTGCCTGGTATGTGACCAGGAATGTCGTGAGTCCGGTGAGCCACGCCGCCGTCGTCTCCGAAAAGCTGGCCGCAGGCCAGTTGCAGGAGCGGATGGTGGTCAAGGGCGAAGACGAGGTGGCCAGGCTGGGCGCCTCCTTCAACCACATGGCCGCGAGCCTGCAGGAACAGATTACCCAGCTCGCCACGTTGTCCCAGATGCAGCAGCGGTTCGTCTCCGATGTGTCACATGAACTGCGGACACCGCTCACGACCGTTCGGATGGCAGCCGAAGTGTTGTTCGATGCCCGCGATGACTTCGACCCCATCAACAAGCGTTCCGCCGAACTGCTTTACAACCAGGTGGAACGTTTCCAATCGTTGCTTTCGGACCTGCTGGAGATTTCGCGCTTCGACGCCGGGGCCGCGGTGTTGGACTCGGAACCGACGGACATCTTCCAGGTGGTTTCGCATGTCATCGACGGCGCCTCGCCCGTTGCCGCCGAGTATGGCTCCGAAGTGCGCCTTGCCTCACGCCACAAGCGCATCATCGTGGAAATGGACGCCCGCAGGATCGACCGCATCCTGCGAAACCTGCTGCTCAACGCCGTCGAACACGGCGAAGGGAAACCTGTCCACGTTTCCGTTGCTGCCAACCAGGAGGCAGTCGCCATCTCTGTGCGTGACTTCGGCATAGGGATGACCGCGGCAGAAACCGCGCGGGTCTTTGATCGTTTCTGGCGCGCCGATCCCGCGCGTGCGCGGACCACGGGCGGCAGCGGACTGGGACTTTCCATCGCCGCGGAGGACACCAAGCTCCACAACGGTTGGTTGCAGGCTTGGGGGCGCAAGGGATCCGGTTCCAACTTCCGGCTGACGCTGCCTCTCAAGAAGGGGGGCACCATCGTGAAGTCGCCGTTGCAGCTTGAACCCGCAGACATCCATCTACCGGGCGCAGCTCCTGAGCGCCAGATGCTCGTTTTGGATGCGGGCGAGCCGCAACTCGAGCGCGATTCGGCTGAGGACCCGAGGCCTGAAGGCGCTCCGGCACTGCCTCCGGCGCACCCGCCTGCACTGCCTCCCGTGCTGCCCGCCGTACTGCCTTCAGCCGGAAACGACGACGCCGACAAAACCCAAGGGGGGACGGCACCTTGAGTTCCCAACGCCCGTACCTGTCCCGGCGCCGCAACCTGTTAAGGGCAGTGATCGCCGTTCTTGCCGTCCTCATGGTGGTCCTGAGTTCCTGCGCGCAGATCCCGAGGTCCGGTCCGGTGGGAAAGAGCAAGGACGAAAGCGCGGGCAACCCGAACGCTCCCGTCTTCTTCCCTCCGCCGCCACACTCCGGCGCCACCCCGGAGTCCATCATCGAAGACTTCTATGGTGCAGGCAGCGGTTACGAGGGCGACTACGCCGTGGCCCGGCAGTACCTCACTCAGGCGCTGTCCGTCAGCTGGAAGTCCGACAAACGCACGCTCGTTTTCCGGAAGGCGACCGTCGTCAAGACCGGTGTGGAAAACGAGTTCAAGTACCAGCTGGACCTCGCCTACTCGGTCGACGCCGACGGCGTTGCGACGCAGTTCCCGGAAGGAACCACCGAGACAATTCCGGTGACCCTGGAACAGGTTGACGGCGAATGGCGGATCTCGGCCGTCCCGGACGGCACCGCGATCCCGGAAGAGACGTTCAAAGTCATTTACGCGGCCCAGCCCATCTATTTCTATGACCCCTCGTTCGCGTATGCGGTTCCGGATGTCCGGTGGTTCATCAAGAAGAACACTGTCAAAGCGATGACAAGCGCGTTGCTTGACGGTCCTGCGCCCTACCTCCAGGGTGCGGTCGTCAGTGCTTTTCCTTCGGGCATGAAGCTGGCCCGGGAGTCGGTGCCGGTAGTGTCAGGAGCAGCCCAAGTGGACCTTTCCGCGAAGGAGCTCGTGGATGCTTCTGCCGAGGACCGGCAGCGCATGCAAAACCAACTGACCCTGACCTTCAGAAGCCAGCCGGACGTGGTGAACGTCCAGTTGCGGGCTGACCAGGATCTTGTCCGGGTGGAGGACAACGGTTCGGTCCTGCCGCCCGTGCTTGAAAAGAATGCTCCTGCGCGCCAAATCGCCGTCAGCAACGAAGAACTCGTGCGCTACGAGAACAACAGGGTCTCGGCCCTCCCGGACATGCAGCCGGTAGCCGGACTGAACCCGAGCGCTCCCGCGGAGTCCCCGACGTCCCAGGCCGTGGCTTTCCTCAACGGCGCCGGAACTACCCTGTATTCGATGATTCCGGGCCAACCCGCCCGCCAACTGACAACCCGGACCACGCTGAGCCATCCCTCCTTCAGCCCGCAGGACTGGGTCTGGACCGCAGGTCCGGGAGCCAACGGCGCCACCGAGGTCGCGGCGTTCAAACCGTCAAACGTTCCTCAAGGCCAGCCCGTCCCCACGGTGACGATGACGCCGCCGTGGTTGGCAGGGCGGGTGGTGAGGGACTTCCGGATATCCCGTGAAGGGACGCGCGCGCTGGTGATTTCCGAGATGAACGGCAAGTCATCGGTGCAGGTGACCGGTATTGTCCGCAATCCTGACGGCACCCCCAAGGATCTGACTGCACCGATAACCTTGTTCGCTTCCGCTCCTGTTGATCAAGGGGTTTGGGTCAATTCCACGACAGTCGCGGTGATGAAAGCCTCGTCAACCGAGAATGTGGTTCCCGAGCTGTTGTCCTTGACCTCAAGCCAGCCGCAGCTGTTGCCTGCATGGCCGAACCTGACCACTATCAGCGCGGGCAATGGGCCGGAGCAGATTTTCGGACAGTCGGGCGCAGGCGTGTTCCAACGAGTGGGCAACGGCTGGGAATTGCAACTCAAGGGCCCGGTGGACCCTTCCTTTCCGGGCTAGTCCCCACCGCCTCCCTAACCTCGCTTCGCTCGGCCAGGGAACCCTGGCGGCGTGGGCCCAAGTTCCGACAACGTCGCCATTTGTTCTCCACATAGCGCGGTTGGGAGTGTTGGCCGCAGGCGAGGAGCCGGATGCTTGAAGTATGGGTACTGAGAGCCGTCGCGGCATGCGTGACCCTGACCTGGCTGTCCTCCCCGGTGACGGCGCGCGCCATCGGGGAGTCCATCCTGCCCGGCTGGCGAGGCTCGCGCAGGGCGCTGGCGAGGCCTTCGTCGAGTTGCTGGCCGTTCTGGCCCCGGTGGAATGTGTCTGCTGTGGTTCCGAGGATTCGGCGCTCTGCGGCACCTGTGCACGGCGCCTACGCCTGCTGTGCAACAGTCCATTCCGTGCTGAAGGACAGGCGCCAGCCTTGCTCACGGTGCAAGGGGACGTGATACTGCCCGTCGTCGCGGGAGGACACTATCGGGACGAGCTGGCCCAAGCCCTGCTTTCTTTCAAGCACCTAGGCCAGGGACGGCTGGCCTCGGTGCTCGCGCCTGCACTGGGCAGGGCCATCCGGTCTGCCGTAGGAGACAGGGCAGACATCTGCCTCGTACCCGTTCCCAGCAGCAACGCGGCCTTCCGGCGCCGCGGCTTCAGTCCGGTCCATCTCTTGCTCGGCCGACTGCGGGGCCTGGACGCCTTGCCTGGTCTGCACATGACGGATGCGTTGAAGAAGGCGCCCGGGTTTGGAATCCGAGGCTCCGGAAACCGGGGTCCGGGAAACGGGCAAAAGGGCTTGGGCCGCGGAGAGCGTGCGCGCCGTGTCCGCGACTCTATGACCGTCCGCCTCTTACACAAAGGTTCTTTGGAGGGTAAAGCATGCGTCATCGTCGACGACGTCCTCACTACGGGTGCAACCCTCGCCGAAGCCGCCCGGGCAGTAGCGGCGGCCGGAGGCGTGGTGTGTGGCGCGGTGGTCCTTGCGGCCACCCGGCCGCCGGCCGGTAGCGATCTTCCTGAGGACGGGCCGGACGCGCCGCCAGCACCGACTCAAACAAAAAATAAGTTACGAAAGGATGAATTACCAGTGGCGATGAACTAACGTCGGTTATGGGTACCAAGAACAGATGTACCTGTCGATAGCGGCTCGGAAAGGGGCTCGACTGTCCGTCAGACCAGCCCCGAGAAGCGCCCTTATCGTGTCACCTGAGTTGTTTGGAGGGCACCATGGAGTTCATGATCAGCGGCCGTAATCTGACCGTTTCGGATCGCTTCCGCGAGTATGCCGGCGAGAAGATATCAAAGATTGAATCGCTTGGGGACAAGGTCCAGAGGGTTGACGCGAAGGTTTCAAAGGAAACCAACCCGCGCCAGACACCGGGCCAGCTCACGGTGGAAGTGACAGTTCTGGGCCGGGGCCCTGTGATCCGGGCCGAAGCGAGCGCCGCTGACAAGTTTGCCGCCTTTGATCTCGCCTATAGCAAGCTGCTGGAGCGGCTCCGCAGGGCCAAGGACCGCAAGAAGGTCCACCACGGCCGCCACACCCCCAAAGCCGTTCGTGAGGCTACTGCGACGCTTGAGCCTGCCAGCGCGAGCGAACCCATTTACGTAGAGGCCAGCAACCACCAGGAGCCAACGACGCCACCGGTTGAGACCTCGCCCTACGACGTCGACAACGACATTCCGGCCGGTGATTCCCCGGTCCTGATTCGTCGCAAGGTTTTCCCCGCCGCTTCGCTCACCCTTGATGATGCGGTGGACAACATGGAATTGGTGGGCCACAATTTCTACCTGTTCGTGGACAAGGAAACCAACACGCCGTCGGTCGTCTACCGCCGCCGTGGCTGGACATATGGAGTAATCACTCTGGACTCCACATGCGAACCAGGAGACGAACCCGTGGAGGAAAAGATCCACGCTTACCGTTCGAATGACCAAGCCGCCACAGCATAGGCCGCATTCGTCATCCCCCTGAAAGGACTGGCATGGCCGCTTCGCTGAGCCTGTTGCAGGCACGGCGGATTGCATTGGCAGCCCAAGGACTGGACAAGGAACGGCCCACCGGCCCCGTGACTTCACGGACGGTGGGCCGTACCTTTGCCCGCCTACAGGTGGTGCAGATCGACTCCGTCAATGTCCTCTCACGCAGTCATTACCTTCCATTCTTCTCAAGGCTTGGCAACTACGACCGAAGCATCCTTCATGCGATGGCCGGGCGGAGTCCGCGGCGCATGATGGAATACTGGGCGCACGAGGCGAGCTTCATCCGCCCGGAACACTTCCAGGATCTGCTGCTGTGGCAAAACCGTGCGTGGGTAGGCGCGGCCCACTTGGAACGCGGAATCCGGGAGGACATGGCTCACCGGATCCTCGACGCCCTCGCAACCGGGCGGCCCATGACTGCCGCGCAATTGACGGCGCACCTGGGGCACCAGGAGGACCGGCAGCACGATAACTGGGGCTGGAACTGGAACCTGGTCAAAAGGGTTTTGGAGCACTTGTTTGAAGAGGGGCTAGTGACGGCCGCGTCGCGGACAGAGCAGTTCGAGCGCCGGTATACGCTGACATCGCGGCTTCTGCCGCCGGGATCGCCTGCGGTGATCGCTCGCTCAGGAGCACTCCCGGATGGCGGCTCCGAGGAGTCGATCGCGGCCATGGACCGGCTGATCGACGCGGCAGCCCAGGCTCATGGCATCGGAACAATCCGATGCTTCGCCGATTACTTTCGGACTCCAGTGAAGGCCGCTGCGGCATCGATCGACAGGCTCGTTGCCGCCGGCCGCCTGGAACCGGTCACGGTGCGTGGATGGGACCGGGCTTTGTACCGGCATGAGGACGCCCGGCTTCCCCGGTCCGCCACGGGCCGCGCGCTGCTCAGCCCGTTTGATTCACTGGTCTTCGAGCGTAGAAGGCTTGAGGAGTTGTTCGGCTTCCATTACCGGATCGAAATCTACACGCCCGCGCAGAAGCGCAAGTTCGGCTACTACGTGCTGCCTTTCCTCCTCCGGGACGCCGTGGTCGCGCGCGTGGATCTCAAGGCCGACCGCTCGGCCAAGCAGCTTCTGGTGCGTGCCGCCCACGCCGAGCCGGACGCCCCGGCCGACACCGCCGTCGAGCTTTCCGCAGAGCTGCGGCTTATGGCCGAGTGGCTGGGGCTCGACGACGTCGTCGTGTCACCGATGGGCGATCTCTCGTCGGCGCTTGCCGCGGCAGTGGCCCGCAGCTGAGGTCCAGCGGCCTCAGGCAGCGGCCCGCAGGCGCCGGCGCTCCGCTCTCAGGGAAACGGGGCCGCGTGGCGTTGGTCTCTCCCGTAGACTGAAACCGCCAGAATTCGGCAGCTTGAGACTGGGAGCAACTTTACGTGGCATCACTTATCGAAAAACTTCTCCGCACGGGTGACAAAAAAACCCTGAGGCAACTGCGGACCTACGCCGATTCCATCAACGCCCTCGAAGACTCCTTCAAGACCTTCTCCGACGCAGAATTGCGCGAGGAGACGGACAGGCTGCGCGCCCGTCACGAGGACGGCGAGAAGCTGGACGATCTCTTGCCGGAGGCATTCGCAGCCGTGCGTGAAGCTTCCTCCCGCACCTTGGGGATGCGCCACTTCGATGTCCAGCTCATGGGTGGGGCCGCTCTTCACCTCGGCAATATCGCCGAAATGAAGACCGGTGAAGGAAAGACCCTTGTGGCCACCGCTCCGGCCTTCCTCAACGCACTGACCGGCAAAGGCGTGCACGTCGTTACAGTCAACGACTACCTCGCCGAATACCAGTCCGAACTCATGGGCCGCGTCTATCGCTTCCTTGGCCTGAGCAGCGGTTGCATCCTTTCGAACCAGGATCCCGAAGTGCGCCGTCAGATGTACGCGGCAGACATCACCTATGGCACCAACAACGAATTCGGCTTCGATTACTTGCGCGACAACATGGCGTGGGACAAATCCGAGCTCGTGCAGCGCGGCCACAACTACGCGATTGTCGACGAAGTGGACTCCATCCTCATCGACGAAGCCCGTACCCCGCTCATTATTTCCGGTCCGGCCCAGGGCGACACCAACCGCTGGTACAGCGAATTCGCCAAGGTCGTGCAGCGTCTCCAGACTGAAATCGACTACGAAGTCGACGAAAAGAAGCGGACGGTCGGTGTTCTCGAAGCCGGTATCGAGAAGGTCGAGGACTACCTCGGCATCCAGAACCTGTATGAATCTGCCAACACCCCGCTTATCGGCTTCTTGAACAACGCCATCAAAGCCAAAGAGCTCTTCAAGCGGGACAAGGACTACGTCATCCTGGACGGCGAAGTCCTCATCGTTGACGAACACACCGGCCGTATCCTTGCCGGACGGCGTTACAACGAAGGCATGCACCAGGCGATCGAGGCCAAGGAAAACGTCGAGATCAAGGCTGAGAACCAGACTCTCGCCACTGTCACCCTGCAGAACTACTTCCGCATGTACTCCAAGCTCTCGGGCATGACCGGTACCGCTGAAACTGAAGCAGCTGAGTTCATGAGCACCTACAAGCTTGGCGTGGTGCCCATTCCCACCAACCGGGACATGCAGCGCATCGACCAGTCGGACCTCGTGTACAAAAACGAAATCGTGAAGTTCGAAGCCGTCGTGAAAGACATCGCGGAACGGCACGAAAAAGGGCAACCCGTGCTCGTCGGTACCACCAGCGTGGAGAAGAGCGAATACTTGGCCAAGCTGCTTGCCAAGGAAGGCATTCGGCACGAGGTCCTGAACGCAAAAAACCACGCACGTGAGGCCGCCATTGTCGCGCAAGCCGGACGCAAGGGCGCCGTCACGGTTGCTACCAACATGGCCGGCCGTGGTACTGACATCATGCTGGGCGGAAACGCCGAGTTCACGGCCATCGCCGATCTGGCAAAACGGGGCCTGGACCCTGAAGAAAACTCCGAGGAGTACGAGTCCGCGTGGCCGGAAGCACTCGAAGCCGCCAAGCAGGCAGTCAAGGACGAGCATGAGGAAGTGCTTGAACTTGGCGGGCTTTACGTACTGGGCACGGAACGCCACGAATCCCGTCGAATCGACAACCAGCTCCGTGGCCGCTCGGGCCGCCAGGGCGACCCGGGCGAGTCCCGCTTCTACCTGTCGCTGACCGATGACCTCATGAGGCTCTTCAACTCCGGTGCCGCCGAGCGCCTGATGAACAGCTCCGTGCCGGACGACATTGCCCTCGAATCCAAGCTCGTGTCCCGTGCTATCGCTTCGGCCCAGGGCCAGGTCGAAGGGCGGAACGCTGAGCAGCGCAAGAACGTCCTCAAGTACGACGACGTCCTGAACCGCCAGCGTGAAGCCATCTATGGCGACCGTCGCAGGATCCTTGAAGGCGACGATCTGCACGAAAAGGTCCAGTTCTTCCTGGAAGACACCATCAACGCCCTGATCGACGCCGCGACGGCGGAGGGAACCGGCGATGATTGGGACTTCCACCAACTGTGGACCAACCTCAAGACGCTCTACCCGGTAACCGTCACAGCCCAGGACATCATTGACGAAGCCGGCGGCAAGGCCCGCGTGTCCGTTGAATTCCTCAAAAACGAGATCCTTTCGGACGCGCAGCTCGTATACAAGGAGCGGGAAGAAGCCATTGGCGCCGAGAACATGCGCGAGCTTGAGCGCAGGGTTGTCCTCTCGGTCCTTGGCCGCAAGTGGCAGGAACACCTCTATGAGATGGACTACCTCAAAGAGGGCATTGGCCTGCGCGCCATGGCCCAAAGGGATCCCCTGGTCGAGTACCAGCGTGAAGGATTCACGATGTTCCAGAGCATGATGGAAGCCATCCGCGAGGAGAGCGTTGGCTTCCTCTACAACCTGGAAGTGGAAGTAACGCCAGCCGAAGACGTGGTGGTGGTGGACGGCAGCCCTGAAGGCGGTCACGTGGAACATCACGATCCACAGATCCGCGCGGCCGGGCTCGAAGCCCCGGAAAAGCCTGTTCAGCTGCAGTACACGGCGCCGGGTGAAGACGGAGCGAGCCAGACCCGCGTTGAGGGTCGGGCCTCGGGTCGCTCAGGCAAACCCGCCAAGGCCGCCGCCGATGACAAGCAGCGCGGATCCAACAAGAAGAAACGCCGCTGACATCGCGATTGCCTGACGCATGTAGCTGACGCCGCAACCGCCGGACATGTCAAACGAACGGATGCCTGCAGCGAAAACGGAGAGGGACCAGAACACCAGTTCTGGTCCCTCTCCGTTTTGCTGCTTTTGAACCCCGCCGTCAGCCGATTTCGAGGGCGGTGACTTTCCACGCGCCGTTGCTCTCTTCAAGCCTCATGGCTACTGCCCGGGAGCGGAGTTCTTCCGAGACAACCAAGCTGGCCTCGTACACTCCGTCGTTTACAGCGCAGACACGCACGGAGCGGACCATCGGACTTCGGTGAACGCGGGATTGCCCGCCTTGGGACTTGGCAGCATGGGCTCGCGTCAGTGCTGCCCGGTGTTGCAGCGCGACGAGGCATCCGGGGTCCAGAGTTCGTGAGAGCTGTTGCGCCGGCCGGGTGCCGGCAAGGACTTCGACCGCGGCTTGGGCGATGCTGCGTGCCAGTGCGCGGATTTCGCCGTCGAGGCTGCGGATCTGGGCCGCTTTGCGGGCAGAAGACGGCCCCCTTCCGGACGGCCCGTCCGTTCGGGATTTGGCCGGGGGTGAAGCCACGATTGAACGTGAGGCAATCGACGAAGTCGCCTGGACGACTGCATTGGGCAGGCTTTGGACGGCTGGTGATGCGCTCATGTGCTTCCTCGGTGACGAATCGCTGGTGGGCGGCGGGTGGTGGTGGTTCGGATGGTGGAGGCTCGAGTGCTAGTTGGGCGGTGGTTGCAGGATCTGACCCGGGACAAGGAAACCCGGGTCGTTTCCGATCACATGCCTATTTGCGGCATACCACTTCGGCCAGTGGAGGGCGACGTCGACATCGCTGGCCATAGGGCCTAGCTGCCGGGCGGCAATCGACCATAGTGAATCTCCCCGCTTCACCACCACTTCGCCTTGATTTGGCGACGCAGACTGTTCCGCGGCGCGCTGTGGCCCTGTACCCAGAAGCCCCGGCTCGGCGACAAATGCGCGGGGTTGCCAACGGGGGTCGATCTCCGACGAACCTGACTCAAGCGAGGGCATGACTGGGAGATGGGGAGAACGGCTCGAGGCGGGTGTCCATTGGACAGATATGTCGCTCGACAAGAGTGCGCCGTTTGCCGGGCTCCACGCTGGTTCAAGCTGTGCCGGTGACGCATTCGCCAGGGGGATTCCCACGAGATTCACGCCCAGAATCGCAACGGCCAGCCGGCACATGAAGGCAGGGCTGAGTTTGGCGGTGGCACTCGCGCAGCGGTCCTTTCCCGCTTGCCGAAGAAGCGCGGCCGCCATTGCCAGGAGGAACGTCGCGATCCACCAGGCTCCGATCCCCAGACCGGCGGCGGTTGCGATGAATCCCAGGAGGTCTTCGAACGTGGGTTCCTGGAGTCGTCCTGCTGCGGAGTGCCATCGGTCGATCAAGATCAGTCCAGCGACAGCGAGCAAGAGAGCGAGCACAAGGATGGTCGCCGCCATCGCAACATCGTTCCGAACGGGTCTGTTCGTCTGTTCCATGGGTTCCCCTTACCCAGTTGATACCATTTGATGCTGTTTGACAACGATTGATCTATTTTGACCACAAACAGTGGCATTTGTCTAGCAGTCTGGTGCCGATGAAGAAAGATTGACCATCGAGGGGTGCCCGCTTACGCTGACGCAATGCGTTGGGATGCTCTGTTTGAAGACATGGAGGCACAACTGGCCTCTGAACGATTGCTGGGACTTGAATCCGAAATTTCAGAGCGAGCCCGGGTGGAGCTGGCCGGAATCGAGGTCTCCGACAGGCTGCGTGGAGCAATCGGCCAGAAGATTGATGTGACGCTCCGGTCCGGCACGCGGGTGTCCGGGACGCTCAGCCATGTCGGCGGCGAATCGTTGGTCCTTGACGAAGGTCGCCACCAGTGGTTGGTGCCTGTCACGGCCGCATTGGCGTATCAGGGCCTGGGCCGGCACGTGCGGCAAGGTCAATCGAAGGCGTCACTGCGGCTCGGCTTGGCCAGTGCTCTCCGAATGCTGGCCCGCGACAGGGCAGAACTGGCGGTTCATCTGCTTGAGTCGGCGCGGGAGGAACGGACCATGAGCGGCGTCATTGATCGCGTGGGCAAGGACCACTTTGATCTCGCCGTCATGTTGCCGGGGGAAGTCCGCAGGTCGCGAAACGTCGTGTTTGTGGCGACAATTCCGTTCCAGGCCCTAGCAGCGCTGCGCTCATTGCGGGGCCAGGACTTCTAGCCCGGCCAACCTCCCCGCCGGCGCAGCCTGGGGCGGTGGGCAAAGATCAGGAGGACTTGGACTTGGCCTCTTGGATGATCCTGCTCGCCTCGGCGTAGCGTTCCTCGATGTACTGCTCCAGCATCTTCTCTTCGACGCGCCACTGGCCCCTGCCACCCACTTGGATCGCCTTGAGCTCTCCGCTTCGCACGAGAGCGTATGCCTGCGGCGAGTTGATCTGAAGCTGTTCGGCGACATCAGCGAGGGTGAGGAATCGGGGCATGCATCCATTTTGCCACTGTTCGACCCACTTGCCGGTGTTATCCACAGCTTGACGCAATTTGGGCATTTAGCTTTCGGAAGGGACGCCCTTCCGGTCAGAATAAAGGCCACCGAACGTCGACGCGGACAAACTATGCAAACGGGGGAGCAAGGATGGGTGCAACTACCGCGGCCGCTGCAGCGCGGCTCAGGAAACCGTCATGGAGGGATCCGCGACTATTGGTGGGGATTCTCCTCGTCTTGGCATCGCTGGCCGGAGTCATCGCCCTCGTTGGAACCGCGGACCGTACCACTCAGGTCTATGCGGCGCGCGAGTCGATTGCCGTGGGCCAGAGAGTCAGCAAGGACGATCTTGCGGTCGTCAAAGTCCGGCTCGACGACGTTGAGTCCAGTTACGTGACTCTGGCTGACGGTCTGCCCGAAGGAAAAGTCGCCGTTCAGAGAATCGCCAAGAACCAACTCGTCCCCCGGGAGAGCCTGGGGGCCGCCGATTCCCTGGACCGTAAACCGGTGGCGATCGCGATCCAGGAATCACTGCCTTCGCAGGCTGTGGCAGGATCCCGGGTTGACGTCTGGGTAGCACCCCCCGACGCGCGCAACGGTTTCGGCACGCCGCAGCTATTGTTGCCGGGTGCGGAGATCGCCCAGGTCACGGAGGGCGCCTCCACCCTCGGAGCGTCCAAGGAGAAGGTGGTTCTTGTCCTGGTGACCGATGAGCAGATGCCGAAACTTCTCGGAGCGCAGGCGAACAAAGCGAAGATTGCTGTGGTTTGGAACCCGGGCGGTGCGGGCAAGTGAGTATCCCGGTTGTCACGGTCGGGCAGTCCCGGGAGGATTTGGTCGGGGGACTCGAGCGGCTCCACGGACCGGTGACTGTGGTGCGTCGGTGTGGCGAACTCGCGGAACTCCTGGCCGCTTGCCAAAGCGGTCTCGCGCGCGCGGCGGTCATCGCCGAAGGCGCTCAGGAACTGACGGCGTCGCTGGTCGACCGGCTGGCGGCTGTCGGAGTCTCCGTTGTTGCACTGAGCGACGACCCCGAGGAGTCGGGCCGCCTGTGGAGCATCGGCGTCGTGACCGCGTCGCTGGATGTAGATTCGGCAACGCTGGCTTCCAGAATCTCCGATGCAGTAGGCCAGATGCCCGGACATGGACGGCGACGCTCGGAGTCCCGGGATTCCGGGTTTGCGGACACTGCCGCAGAACTCCGTCCCACCGATGCGCCGGAAGAACCGGAGCAGGCCCCGGCCGGGGCTGGCCGGATCATCGCAGTCTGGGGGCCCACCGGGGCGCCGGGCAGGACTCTTGTGGCTGTCAACATTGCCGCAGAGCTGGCGGCCGAAGGCAAATCAGTGATCCTTCTCGATGCAGACAGCTACGGAGCCAGCGTCGCAGCATCGCTTGGTTTGCTGGACGAATCCGCCGGACTGGCGCAATCTTGTCGATTGGCGGACCAGGGATTGCTGGATGCTGAATCCCTCAAGCGGATCGCCGCGCCGGTCTTCGCCAAAGCCACGAGTTTCAGGGTTCTTACCGGCATTACCCGCGCGGACCGGTGGCCGGAGCTCCGGGCCGCCGCGCTTTCGTCGGTACTTGAACTCTCCAAGGCGATCGCGGACGTCGTCGTGGTTGATGCAGGTTTCTGCCTTGAAGCGGACGAGGAACTCAGCTTCGACACCATGGCCCCTCGACGCAATGCAGCAACGCTCCGCAGCATCGAACTGGCGGACACCGTTTACGCCGTCGGCGCGGCCGATGCCGTCGGGGTTCCGCGCCTCGTACGGGGCCTCGCTGAGCTTGAACGGGCAGTCCCGCATGCGGCTCCCCGCGTGGTCTTGAACAAGGTCCGGGCAGCATCGGCTGGCCGCTCACCCGAACGTGAACTCCGCGAGGCATGGGAGCGGTACGGCCCCGGTCATGGCATCGAGGTATTCCTTCCATCCGATCCTGAAGCTTGCGACGCTGCCTTGTTGTCCGGCGCTGTCCTCTTCGAAGCTGCGCCCGAGTCTGCGTTGCGGCTCGCAATCGCAAAAATGGTCTGTGCACCCGTCCAGCAAAATGACAAATCCTCTGTCATTTATTCCAGAGCAAGGCATCGTCTAAAGCGTTAGGCTCGCCATGTGGGCTGCAAGGACGCAGCAATTGAGATGTGATGGAGGCGTTTGTCGATGTCGTCAGGATCCAGCGTGGAGGATCGTTCTAAACCTGCAGTAGTCCGGGAAGGGTTCTTCGGGGACTACTACGAGCATCTCGCAGAGGAGGACGCCCGCGGATACGCTGCCGAGCAATTGACCTCCAGGGCAGCGGCACACCGCGAAGCGGGGCAGAGCCGCAAGCCGGGCACTGCCAATGTCAGGATTGCCAACGAGGGTGATCGCAGCGTTCTGTACATCGTCACGGATGACATGCCGTTCCTCGTGGACTCGGTGAACGCCGAACTCGTTCGTCAGAACTGCGCTATCCGGCTCGTCATGCACCCGCTCTTCGTGGTTTCGCGTGATCACGTCACCGGCGATCTGTCCGGCATTGCCCGGGTGCCGTCGAACATCGGCATCTCAAGCGGTGACACCGCGGCGATGCCGAATATCGCCCATCTGATCTCGCAAGGTGACAACGTCTCCCACATGGAGTCGTGGATCGCCGTCGAAGTTGACAGGGTGGCCGACGACTTCCAGAAGGAGCTCGTTGACGGAATCCACCGCGTCCTGAACGACGTCCGGGCCGCCGTCGAAGACTGGCCCAAAATGCGCACGAAGGCGCTCGAGCTGGCATCGTCCCTGGACAAGGTGGCCCACCCGGAAGACATCGCGGAGCTCAAGCAAGCGCAGGACCTCCTGCGCTGGTTGGACAACGGCAACTTCACGTTCCTCGGTTACAGGGAATACGACCTCATCACCGAGAACGGTGAAGACGTCCTTGAGTTGCGCGAAGCGAGCGGTCTGGGACTCTTGAGGGCGGGGGACCACCCCCACCAAATCCAGCACCTTACCGACGCCGGACGCCGTAAGGCTCGCGAGAAGCGTGCCCTGGTGATCACCAAAGCCAACTCACGGTCCACCGTGCACCGCCCCGCGTATCTGGACTACATCGGTGTCAAGAGCTTCGATGTTGCGGGCAACGTCAACGGTGAGCGCCGCTTCATCGGCCTGTTCGCCACGAGCGCGTACACCGGTTCCGTAAGGAACATCCCCATCGTTCGGGAAAAGGTCGACGCCGTGCTCCGCTCGGCCGGGTTCCCGCAGGACTCCCACTCCGGCAAGGACCTCGTCGGTATTCTCGAGACCTACCCGCGTGACGAACTCTTCCAGATCGAGACCGAGGACCTGGCAGCGACGGCTTTGGGCATCCAGCGTCTGCAGGAGCGGCGCCGCACGAAGCTCTTCCTGCGCCCGGACATCTACGGACGGTTCATGTCGGCACTGGTCTACCTGCCCCGTGACCGCTACACCACCAACGTCCGGCAACGAATTGAGCAGGAACTCCGCGAGACCTTCGAAGCCGAGAGCATTGACTACGAGGCCCGGATCACGGAGTCCGCACTCTCAAGGGTGTTCTTCCGGATCCGGCTGCCGCGCGAAGCTGAGCTCCGCGACGTCGACGCCGGTGAACTCGAAAAGCGGCTTGTCCGGGCCTCGCGGTCATGGGCTGAAGGTATTGCGGAGGTGCTCCGCGAGAACACCAGCGGTTTGGATGCCGAGCGATTGTCAGCCCTGTGGGCGGATGCGTTCCCCGCCGGCTACCGAGTCGACTACGAAGTCGAGGACGCCCTCAAGGACATTGAGCGTTTTGAGAAGTATGCCGCCACAACCGACCGCGACGCCGTCGCAGTCCAGACGGTCCCCGGAGTGCATGTCTACTTGCCCAACGGCGCCGGTGAGCTGCTCGAAGAGGATGCCCGCGTCAAGCTCTACCTTTTGGAACCGAAGAGCCTGAGCCAGATCCTGCCCTACTTCCACAATCTTGGCCTTGAGGTTCTCGATGAGCGGCCTTTCGAAATTGAAACTGCCGACCACCGGGACTTCTTCCTCTACGACCTTGGCCTGAAATACCCCACCGGTGTCGATCCCGTGGCTACCGGCCAGCTCTTGGCGGACTCCTTCAGCGCCGCGGTGACCGGTGCGGTGGAATCCGACAGTTTCGACCGGCTCGTGCTCCGGGAAGGTATCCACTGGCGGCAGGTTGTCATGCTCCGCGCCTATGCGAAGTACATGCGCCAGATGGGGAACACCAACTCCTTCGAGTTCATTGCGGACACTCTTCTCGCCAACCCTGAGGTTGCCCGCGGCCTGATTGACCTCTTTGGGGCCCGTTTCGATCCTTCTTCGCCTGATGCCGCCCGTCCGGGCCGCCAGGAGGACGCGCGCGCCACACTGGCCGAAGCAATCGACCAGGTGGCCACGCTCGACGCCGACCGGGTACTGCGGACTTTCGTTAACCTCATTGAGTCGACGCTGCGCACTAACTACTTCCAAGGCAAGTCGTATGTGAGCTTCAAGCTCGATCCGACGACGATCGACGGACTGCCCTTCCCGCGGCCAAAGTACGAGATCTGGGTGTACTCGCCTCGCGTTGAAGGCGTGCACTTGCGCTTCGGCAAGGTGGCCCGTGGCGGTTTGCGGTGGTCCGACCGCCGCGAAGATTTCCGGACCGAGATTCTCGGGCTCGTCAAGGCACAGACGGTGAAGAACGCCGTGATTGTGCCGACCGGTGCAAAGGGCGGATTCTTCGCGAAGCAGCTTCCGGATCCGGCACTTGACCGTGCCGCTTGGATGGCCGAAGGCATCGAAAGCTACAAGACCTTCATCCGCGGACTGCTCGACCTCACCGACAACCTCGTGACCACGGCAGACGGCGAGAAGATTGTGCCGCCGTCGGACGTTGTCCGTCAGGACGACGACGATTCGTACCTGGTGGTGGCCGCGGACAAGGGCACGGCAACTTTCTCGGACACCGCGAACGGCCTGGCAGCCGAGTATGGATTCTGGCTGGGGGACGCATTCGCTTCCGGTGGCTCGGTAGGATACGACCACAAGGCCATGGCCATTACGGCCCGCGGTGCATGGGAGTCGGTCAAGCGCCACTTCAGTGAGCTGGACCTTGACACCCAGACTGAGGAATTCACCGTGGTCGGCGTCGGCGACATGTCCGGCGACGTGTTCGGCAACGGAATGCTGCTTTCCCGGCACATCCGCCTGCTTGCCGCCTTCGATCACCGCCACATCTTCCTGGACCCGACGCCGGATGCGGCTTCGTCCTTCGGCGAGCGGCAGCGTCTCTTCGAGCTTCCCCGCTCCTCCTGGGACGACTACGACCGCTCGCTCATCAGCGCAGGTGGCGGGGTCTACCCCCGCCAGGCCAAGGTCATCCCGATCTCGCCGGAAGTCCGCCGTGCCCTCGGCCTGCCGGACGGAACGGTTCAGCTGAGTCCTCCTGAACTCCTGCGTGCAATACTCCTGGCTCCGGCCGATCTCCTTTACAACGGCGGGATCGGAACGTACGTCAAGGCCAGCACCGAGTCCCACGCCGAGGTGGGAGACAAGGCGAACGACGTCATCCGCGTGAACGGACGGGAGCTCCGTGTCAAGGTCGTTGGCGAAGGTGGAAACCTCGGAATGACGCAGCGCGGACGCATCGAAGCTGCCCTGCAGGGCGTCATCCTGAATACCGATGCAATCGACAACTCTGCCGGCGTCGATTGCTCCGACCATGAAGTCAACATCAAGATCTTCGTCGACCGGATGGTTGCCGCAGGAAAACTGGATGCTTCCGAGCGCACATCCTTCCTCGCCGACATGACCGACGAGGTTGGACGCCTCGTGCTCGAAGACAATATCGATCAGAACATCCTGTTGCTCAACGACCGCACACGCGTCGCCGAATGGAGCCCGAGCTACGAGCGCCTGATGGACTGGCTCGAGAAGTCCGCCGACCTCAAACGGGACCTCGAAGCGCTGCCGACCACCGAGACGCTTCGCGAGCGGCTGGAGCAGGGCCAGGGCCTGACGTCACCGGAACTGTCCGTCCTCGCCGCTTACGCCAAGATCGAATTGGGCTCGGCCTTGCGGGACAGCGATCTGGCTGACGATCCTTGGTTCCGTAAGACGATTCGCTCCTACTTCCCGAAGCAGCTCCGAGAACGGTTCGACGCCGAACTTGACACGCATCCCTTGCGTCGCGAGATCATCGCGACCGTGGTGGCCAACGACATGATCAACCTGGGTGGCATCACCTTCGCTTTCCGCACCATGGAGGAGACTTCGGCTACCGAGGTCGCCGTCGCGAAGGCGTTCGTAGCCCTCCGTGAGATCTACGAACTCGATTCGATGGTGCGGGAGCTCAACGCCCTGCCTGCTTCGTTCCCCACGGAACACTGGAGCACCGTCCACCTCGACATCCGAAGGCTTCTTGACCGTGCCGTTCGCTGGTTGCTCAGCCAGGGCAACGCCTCGAAGCCGATCTCGGAGATCGTCGCGGAATTCAAGCCGATGATGGATCCGATGCGGGCCAGGGTGCTCGACTACTTGCGCGGCAGCGACAAAGAGCGGGTTACCGGCTGGCTTGAAAAGGCGCGCTCGTGGGGCCTTCCCGACACGCTCGCCCATCGCTGGGCCGAGCTATTCGAGAGCTTCGTGCTCTTGGACATCGCCAAGATCACTCACAGCCGCGACGCCCGTGTGGAAGAGGTCAGCCACGTCTACTACACGGTATTCGACCGCTTCCACGTCGATTCGTTGCTGGAGCGGATCACGGCACTCCCGCGCGATGACCGCTGGCAGGCGCTTGCCCGGGCGGCCCTGCGCGACGACCTCTACTCGACCGTAGCGGACATGACGACGTCGGTGCTCGAATCGACCGACGCCGGCCTCGACGCCGAGGCCCGTTTGCGGGCCTGGGAAGGCCTCAATGCCGAGCAATTGGGCCGCGCGAAGAGCATGTTCGACGAGGTCAACGCGCTGGAGGCCGACGACATGGCTTCTCTGTCGGTAGCATTGAGGCTCTTGAGGTCAATCGTTCGACGCTAGGGACAAGCCCGGGCGTTATATGGAGGTGCAGTGGCAATCTTTACAGACCCCATCAGGGAGCACGCTGATTTCGGGCCTGGAGATGCCGAATGGCTGCACCTCCTGGTCGGCGACTGGCAGATGGTCGCCGACCTGGCGTTCGCGGACTTGGCCCTGTGGTTTCCGCATCCTGAATTCGGTTACATCGCGCTTGCTCACGTGAGGCCGTCGACGAGCCACACGGTGTTTCATGCGGACTTCGTCGGGGAAGGCATCCGCTCGGATCTGCGACCGATAGTCGACAAAGCGTGGTCCAGCCGTTCCATCGAACGCTCCAGCGAAACGAGCTGGAGCAGCGAGATGGCCCTGCGGGTTGAAGCGGTGCCCATGGTCAGGAACGGACGGACCCTTGCCGTCGTCACGTCGCATATGGACCTTTCCAGTTCACGGATGCCTTCCCGCCTGGAGCTTACGTACAGGCAATGCGCCTACGATCTGCTCCGGATGGGAACGCTGGGCCTCTGGCCGGACTTCGCTTCACCGACGGGTTCGCGCCGTGGCGCTCCCCGCGTGGGTGACGGCCTGATCAGGCTCGACGCCGACGGCATCGTGCAGTACGCGAGTCCGAACGGCGTCTCCGCATTCCGCCGCCTCGGCGAGGTGGAAACCTTGGAAGGACGGTCCCTCGCGGAAGTAACCGCAGGACTCCTTAAGGACCGGCGGATGGTGGACGAGACGCTGCCGCTGGTCGTTACCGGTCGGATGCCGTGGCGGAGCGAGATCGAGTCCCGTGGTGTCAGCTTGTCGTTGCGCGCGATTCCATTGCGCGACGAGAAGCATCGCTTCGGAGCCTTGGTTCTGTGCCGCGACGTGTCAGAACTGCGACGCCGCGAGCTCGAGCTGGTGACCAAGGACGCGACGATTCGTGAAATCCACCACCGGGTCAAAAACAACCTGCAGACGGTGGCTGCTTTGCTGCGCATGCAGTCGCGACGGATGGTCAGCGACGAGGCGAAACAAGGCCTGGAACAGGCAATGCGGCGGGTGGCGACGATTGCGTTGGTACACGAGACGCTTTCACAAGGGCTCACGCAGAGCGTCGATTTCGATGAACTCATTGGACGTCAGTTCCGGCTCTCGGCAGAAGTAGCGTCCCCTTCGCAACACGTCCGGACTGAGCGCGCCGGCCTGTTCGGCGAATTGCCGAGCGACTTTGCCACGCCCCTTGCGCTGGTCATCAATGAGCTCGTGACAAATGCCGTGGAACACGGCCTTGAAGGACGGGCCGGAACGGTCTGGCTGATGGCGGATCGTTCCACAGGGGAGCGCGGCGATGAACTCCTCACGGTGACGATCGCCGATGATGGCGTCGGACTGCCCGAGGGGTCGTATACCGAGGGTCTAGGCCTTCAGATTGTGCGGACTCTTGTCACGAGCGAGTTGGGTGGCAGCATCCAGTGGCGGCCGCGCGACGGCGGTGGCACCGCCGTCGAGATCGTCCTCAACTTGGTGCGGAGCTGACGCCGGCCGCTGGCGGCGCGCTCTATCTGTGACCGCGGTCAGAAATGCGAAGATGGCCCGGACCTATCGGTCCGGGCCATCTTCGTGTGTTCTCTTTGCCTCAGGCTCTGTGCTTCGCGGGCCCGGTCACTTAGGAAGCGCGGCGGGCGCGGGCGGCGCGTCGCTTGAGTGCGCGTCGCTCGTCCTCGCTCATGCCGCCCCAGACGCCAGCGTCCTGGCCCGATTCAAGGGCCCACTGAAGGCATGTGTCCACTACGGGACAGCGACGGCAGACACTCTTCGCTTCCTCGATCTGGAGAAGCGCAGGGCCGGTGTTGCCTACGGGGAAGAAAAGCTCCGGGTCCTTGTCAAGGCAGGCTGCGCGGTTACGCCAATCCATGCTGATCAGTCACTCCATTCGTGAGTACTAGTTAAGCCTTTTGTGAAAATATTCACGAGAGGCTTCATAGGAAAGGGGACCCATTGGGCCCCCTTGGTCGTCTGAGTCAAGCGTGTCATGTTAACGCCATGTAAACAAGGGGTTTTAGCGTTTGAAACCGTGAGCGATGCATCACATTGGCCACCGGTCTACTCACAGGTACTCGACTATGTCCGGTATTGTGCCAATGTGTCAAGACCCCCTCTGAACCCTAACCATGACCCAGCAACGCCCGGCGACGACGGCCAGAGGACCGGCAACGACAACATTGGCAGGTCATCCGGCGAAGGGCCGCGCCCTGTCGGAATCGTTATTATTTCCATTGTGGTTGTGCTGGAAGCCCTCGCACTGTTGACCGCCGGAGCCCTGTATGTATACGAGCTGGTGACCGGGGCTCCGGTGGCCTCATTCTGGGGAGCCGTGTTTACCCTTGGCCTTTTGCTGGCTTTTTCTGCATTGTTGTTTGCCGTAGGGCACTTCCTGTTCCGTGGCTACCGTTGGACCCGGGCACCCGCGTTGGTTGCGCAGCTGTTCGCCCTGACGATCGGGTTTCCCACCATGACCGGCGGACTGGTTCCTGCCGGCCTGGCCATGGTGGTGCCTGCTTTGGCCGGAATTGTCTTTTTGTTCGACAAGCGGGTCATTGCCTTTGCCTCCCGAGCGGGCGGATCCCGCGCCGCCCTTTGACTCTTTCATTTGGGTACGGCTTCTAGCCCGGAGCGGCGATCTGGACAGTGCGTGTTCGTCCATTCTCGATGAGGACAGCACGACCCGGAGGCGGCGCCTGATCGATGTCGGCGCGCACGCCAAAGAAATCTCCGGCCGCCGGCGGCCCATTGCCCAGGAGAATTCCGCTTCCGTGGTTTCGGGCCAGGGAAGCAAGGGGCGTCCGTTGCAGTAGGGCAGGACTGCCCGCAGTTGCCACCACCGGGAAACCGATACCAGGAAGTTCAGCCAGGAGGACGGCGGTTTCGCTGGCGAGGTGTTCGACGTCGTCCACGAGGGGGATGACTTCTGCTCCGACGAGCCTGCGGCTTGCTTCCCGGTGGAATTCGGCCCAGAAAGCGTCATGATCGGCCCCTTTGGGTGGTGTCCACCATTGATGGCCTGGATTGAGCATGGCCAAAGCAGCCAGAAACGACGACTTGCCGGAACCGGGGGTGCCGAGGGCGAGGAGGACGCCTGCGCGCGGCAGCGTGATCCAAGCAGGTTCTTGTTCATCCCCTCCAACTCCAAGGAGCACCGACCCGGGGACCCGGGCACGGGAAAGGGCAGTAGCATCGCTTCGGCCATCCGCAATGAGATCCGAAGCCCGGATGAATTGCGGCAAGGGATCCACCCGGATTGGGCGCCGTGCAGGCTCGGGGGGCACGCAGTACGGCCAAGCCGAGGTTGGCGGCGGCTCGACAAGCTGCGCAACTGCAGTGTCAACCCCGAGCAAGTTGCCACTTACGACCGCCCGACCCTTCAGGGGCTTCATTGCCGCAAAACGGGGCCACGCCAACCGCCCTTCTTCTGTGGTCCCGGTGGGAAAGTATGCGCGGTTGGGGATTGACGCGAACATGCGCGAGGCAGTCAGTTCGCGGTCGCCCGTGACAAGAAGAGCCAGTCCTGCCTTCTGTCCGTCGCGGACGATGGCGTGGACAACGTCTTCGGCCCAGGCCAGGGGTCCGGCGCGTAACTCGGAGACCCACGAACCCCAGTTCGAAATGACCAGCAAAAGCGGGACTTGCCCGGCGGCGGTTCCCCGGGATTGCCGCGCCGACATCTCAGCTACGAGCCTCTCCAGGATGCGAACGCCCCTTCTGATGTCGTTGGGGGAGGCAACGGCCCCCACGCGTCCCTGGGGGGCCACATCGGCCAATGAACCGTCACCGTCGAGGACATAGAGATGGAGCTCTTCGGCACTTCCAACAAGCTGCGCAGCCGCTGCCCGACACGTATCTTCAACTCCGCTTCCAGGAGGGCCAATGAGTCCAAGATTCCCGTGGACGAAAGGAGTCCAGCACAGGCCGGCACCCCGTTGTTGCGAGGGCAAATCTGCCAAGCCAAGGTAGGCAGTCGGGCCTGCCGGCGTACCGTTTGCCGCGTGCCTGCCGATCATTGCTGTGATGCCAAGGGATTCGGGAAGCGGGACGGACTCTGGAAGCGGATGCGCAACAGGTCTCCTAAGCGGTGTACTCGCCTGTATGTCCCAAACCCGCTTGATTGCCTTGATAATGGGGCGGGCGGCTTCTGCTGGCGTTGCAGTCGCACCTTGAGTCTCCGCCAACGCGGTTTCAGACGAACCGCTGAAGCGGAGCGACCCCGCTGCCGGCAACGAAATGGCCTTTGCGTGCGGCTGGGCCTTTTCGCTGCCCGAGAGGGTTGCTGACTGAAAGGGCTCGGCATCTTCCACTCCGCGAACCATAAAGGCGCGACCCGGCAGGGACACCGGAATCGAGGCCGCTGCCGGCGAGTTGATGACGTCCCGGGATTCCATTTCCGATTGGACGCGAAGTGCAATGCTGGTGGTGACGTTGGCCCGGATGTCCGCACTGAGTGCACCCTGCGGACGTTGTGTCGCCATGATCAGGTGGATGCCCAGAGACCGGCCCACGGTGGCGATCCGCATCAATTCGGCCAAGGCATCCGGGGCGTCTTCAATGAGCATCCTGAATTCGTCGATGACGAGTACCAGACGGGGCAGTACCGGAAGGTGGCTTCTCCGACCCGCCGCGCCCCCGCCCCTGGTTCCTGCGGCTTTGGCCCAATACGCGGGCAAATCGGGGACACCGGCCTTCGCAAGGCTCCCTTCCCGCATCCGAACCTCGGCACGGAGGGAGGAGAGGGTACGTTCAAGCTCGTGTTCACTGAGGTCCGTAAGCATCCCGACGCAGTGCGGAAGGTCTGCCAACGGCCCGAGCCCCGAACCTCCCTTGAAATCAACAAACAGGAAGTTGACCTTGTCCGGGCTGTGGGTCAGCGAGGTCGCGGCCACGATCGTGCGCAGAAGCTCCGACTTTCCTGATCCCGTAGTTCCGGCAACGAGGAGGTGCGGGCCGTCCGAAACCAGGTCCAGCGACCGGGGCCCGTCGGCTCCTCGCCCGATAACCGCGGATAGCCCTCCGCGTGCTGAAGAAGCGCTCCAGCGGGCCGCGATGCTCGAGGGCTCAGCGGGAAGCAATTCGGGAAGTTGGCAGGTAGAGGGGACAAGCGGCGCCCTTTCTTTCGGTAGACGGGGCAATCTTGCCAATGAGCGGCAGTAGCGGTCGAAGACCGGGTGCGGCACAAGGTCAGGGTCAAATTCCGTCTCTGAATGACACGAACGAAGGATTGCGCGCTTGTTCCAGAGCTCGACGGCGGAACCGCTTTCGTCGCCCCTCGCGGTGCCTTGGAAGATTCTCCAGCCGGACTCGATCGCCGCCAGCCGGAGTGGGTCGACGGCGGGATCACGTTCGGGTCCCACCAGAAGCAGTGCTCCCGGTTTATCCGCGAGCGCGGAAAGAGCAGCCGCGGCTGAAGAGGCGTCCGTGGTCAACGTGATGCCGGGGAGGAACCGGGCGCTTGACGGCAAGTGGGCTAGCGGTCCGTGTATGAGGACGGGAGCGTTGCTTGCGCCGGGAAAAGCTGCCAGCTGCATGAGCAGAAATCTGAACATTCCTTGCACCTTGGCTTCCGGTCCCGTGAGGGAAACGGCCTGGGTGGAGGGATCCAGAACTACCGGAACGGGGCCCAGCTGCGGTGGCTGAAAGCCCGGGTCTGCGGGATCGAGGGCAACCCTGGCGTTCTGCTGACAGGTGCCGAGCCGGAGCCACACATCGCGGCAACCCGCCGTTCCTTTGGTTGCGCCCGAGGCTTGCACCGTGCTGGCTCCTTGAGCTGTGCCGGATCCTTGCGTTGTGGTGGTTCTTGGCAGCGCCAGCCGCATTCGCCCGTGTTCCTTTGAGGGTAAAGCTGCCGAGTTGACGGCGAAGGCGAGCTCAGCGGCGGACGGTGAACACCGCCGTCGTCGGGCCCGGTCTTGTTCGACTGCCGCCGCGATCGCGGCAGCCAGAATGCGGCGCCCGCGTCTCCCCGAAATTGCAGGTGCGAAGACCGCGATCGCAGAAATTGCCGTGAATCCGAGGAACATCCACATGCCAGTGGCCAGAGCCATTCCAACTCCCAGCAGTAAGGGGAGCCCGGCCGTGAGGAGAAGTTGCGTGCGGCTGCCCGCATCGTGGCGCCGCGGGACCAGGATCGGCTCGGCGACGTCCTGGCCGGCTGCCCCCAGCGACTCCGCTCCGTATTCTTCGTCACCGAAGACAATTGACATGACCGAGCCACCACATCGGATCCTGGAGGCGGTCGAGACATGGGCGGAGCGGACTTTGCGTCCATCCACCACCGTTCCGTTCGCGCTCCCGTTGTCCCTTATGGTGACCGCTGTCTCGGAGATCGTCAGGACTGCGTGATCCCGCGAAACATCAGGATCCGGGAGGCAGACATCGGCATTGCTCCGGCCGATCCTGTATTTGCCCCTTTCCAGCGGTATGACCAGGCCCGCGGCCGGACCTGCGTGCACCAGCAACGACAACGCCGCGGGATTGCGATAGCGATCACGGGTGTCTTGCGCCTCCGAATCGGCCCGGCACACCAACACAGCCCCCGACATGAGCGGCGCCGAGCCAACGGTGAGACCGCCGAGCGGCAGTCCCTCGACTGCAAGTTTTCCAGATCCGAACTCCGCCGCGACGGCGGCCTCGACGACGGCGCCAGGGGTGCCGTTGCCCGCGGCTATGGTCAGTTCGATGGGTCCGCCTTGCCGTAACGCCAACGGGCCCCAGACGAGGGTGCAATGGAATGCCACTGTGTCCGCTCCTTCGGTTAGCGAGGCTTCTGTTCGTCCACGATATTTGTGATGACTACCCCGTGTTCCACGCCAGTTGACGTATGTGGAAAACGCTGCACCTGTCAGGGCTGGCAGGGACCGGCCCGAAAATCGGCGCGCCATCTCGGGTAGGCTTGACCTGCAGCCAATGCACATCATTGGGCTGCCCGCATTCGAACCAGGAGTATTTGTGACCGCTGACCTCGTCATCGTCGGGTCGGGCTTTTTTGGCCTGACAATCGCAGAACAGGCCGCCACTGAGCTGGGCTTGAAGGTTGTTGTCATTGACCGCCGGCATCACATCGGCGGCAACGCCTACAGCGAAACGGAAGAGAAGACCGGAATCGAGGTGCACCGTTATGGTGCGCACCTTTTCCACACCTCGAACGAGCGGGTGTGGGAGTACGTCAACCGGTTCACGACCTTCACGAACTACGTGCACAAGGTGTACGGCGTGCACAAGGGTGAGGTGTATTCCCTCCCCATCAACCTGGCGACGATCAACCAGTTCTTCCGGGCCAACTTGACTCCTAGCCAGGCGCAGGACCTGATCAAGGAGCAAGCTGGTGAACTCGCGGGAACCGATCCGCAGAATCTCAATGACAAGGGCATCCAGCTGATCGGTCGCCCCCTGTACGAGGCATTCATCAAGCACTACACCGGCAAGCAGTGGCAGACCGACCCCAAGGACCTCCCAGCGGAAATCATTTCTCGCCTTCCTGTCAGGTACAACTACGACAACCGATACTTCAACGACAAGTACGAAGGCCTGCCGACCAACGGGTATACGGCGTGGATCGAGAAGATGGCCGAGCACCCGAACATCGAGGTACGCCTGAACACGGACTTCTTTGACGAGTCGCACGAGTATTCAAAAAACAAGGTTGTCGGCAAGATTCCCGTCGTCTACACAGGACCCGTGGACCGCTACTTCGACTTTGTCGCCGGAGATCTGTCCTGGCGCACCATCGACTTCGAAGAGGAAGTCCTGGACACGGGAGACTTCCAGGGAACGTCCGTTGTCAATTACAACGACGACGACGTCCCGTTCACCAGGATCATCGAACCGCGCCACTTCCACCCGGAGCGTGGCTACCAGACGGAGAAGACCGTCATCATGCGCGAGTTTTCCCGGTTCGCCGAAAGCGGCGATGAGCCGTACTATCCGATCAACACCCCGGATGACCGCGAAAAGCTGCTGAAATACCGCGATCTCGCAGCCGCTGAAAAAGACGTGCTGTTCGGCGGTCGCCTTGGCACCTACAAGTATCTCGACATGCACATGGCCATCGGTTCGGCTCTCTCCATGTTTGATAACAAGGTCCGTCCGCATTTCGAAAACGGCGCGGAAATTGAAAGCGGAGGAGTGGACGCGTGAGTCCCACGACGACTGCCGAGCTTCAAAGGGTCGTCTTCCCTTCCCCGGGTGAGCTGGACGCCGTTGAACTCTATGTCGACGCCGGAAGCTCGGTTGGCACCCAACTCGTCGAGGACGACGGACTCTACCGACAGCCCAAGCTTCCGGAAAACAAGCTGCATCTAGTTGGTTCGAGCCCGCTGGAGGCTCATCATGAGGACTTCCTCTCGCGCACTTCCGCGAAGGTACGCGCCGGACAGCACGTATCATTCGGTACGTATTTCAATGCATTTCCTGCCAGCTACTGGCGTCGATGGACAGCTGTCCGCTCGGTTCAGCTGCACGTCCGCACCGAGGGCTCGGGAACTGTGCTGGTCTACCGCTCGAACGCGCGCGGGATGCCTCAGCGTCTGAACTCAATCCACGTCGAAGGGTATAACGAGCTCGAGCTCGAGCTGTCCCTGGAGACGTTCGGCGACGGCGGCTGGTACTGGTTTGAGTTGGTTGCCGGCGCGTCGGAATTGACCTTGCTCGGCGCTGAATGGGCAACGCGGGAGTCTCCGCGGATTCCTGCGGGAGAAGTCGCAACAGTCCAAATCACCACCATGAACAAGCCGGACTTCTGCATCGCGAACGCCCGTATTCTTGGCGGAAGCTCCAAGGCGCTCGAGAGCGTCAAGGAAGTGTTGATTGTGGACCAGGGCACGAACAAGGTCTCGGCAGCCGAAGGATTCAATGACGTCAAGGATGTGTTGGGTCGCAAACTACGGATCGTGGAGCAAGCCAACCTTGGCGGTGCGGGAGGCTTCTCGCGGGGGATGGCGGAGGCTGTCCAGAACGACAGCAGCTTCGTCGTACTTCTCGATGACGACGTCGTGGTGGAACCTGACAGCATTGAACGGCTCATCACTTTTGCGCGCTTCAGCAAGAAGCCGACAATCGTTGGCGGTCACATGTTCGATCTTTACAGTCGGACGACGTTGCACACCTTCGGTGAAGTGGTCGACCCCTACAGGCTGAGCTGGGTAAGCCCGGATGACGCCCTTGAGTATCGCCACGACTTCAGACACCGTAATTTGCGGCAAACCCCTTGGATGCACCGTCGTGTCGATGTTGATTTCAATGGCTGGTGGATGTGCCTGATACCGACTGACATCATCCGGGAGATAGGCCTTTCACTGCCTGTCTTCATCAAATGGGATGACGCCGAATATAGCTTGAGGGCGAAGCAGGCCGGGTACGCGACCGTCTCCCTGCCTGGCGCCGCCCTGTGGCATGTGTCGTGGATCGACAAGGATGACTCTCTGGGATGGCAGGCCTACTTCCATGAACGCAACCGATTGATCGCGGCCCTTCTTCACAGCCCTTTCCCCAAAGGGGGGCGGGTATTGCGGGAGTCGTTCCAGAACAACGTCAAACATCTGATCTCCATGCAGTACTTCGCTCAGGAAGCACGCATCATGGCGATGCGGGACGTCCTGCGCGGACCGGGGAGCCTCCACGCTGAATTGGCAAGCAAGTTGGCCGAAGTCAATGAGCTGCGTTCCCGCCACACAGAGGCGCAAATTAAATCCGACGTGGACGAGTTTCCGGCTGTGGGCCTCAATGGGGGAGGCCGAGGAGGCGCCGCGGGGATGCCGCCCAAAAAGGACCTCGTGAAGTGGGCAGCGAAGACGGTCCTTCGCCAGATATTCAAGAAGCCGGATCCTTCATCGCTGGAGCGGCCCCAGGCCCATTTGGCGCACAGGGAAAATCGTTGGTGGAGGCTGTCCTCATTCGACAGCGTCCTTGTCTCCAACGCCGAAGGGACTGGAGTGTCCTGGTACCGCCGGGACCCCAAGCGGTTGCGGAGCCAGATGCTGGAAGCGGCCAAGCTCCAGAGCGAACTGTACCGTCGATGGGATCAACTCTCCGCCGAGTACAAGGCGGCCTTGCCGGAGATCACTTCCTTGGAGTCCTGGAAGGCCACTTTCGATGTCAGCGGGTAGGAATCCCAATAGCGTGTCGACTCAACTCATAAAACCAGGCCATGGCCGTGGACTATTTGACGTTTATTCCAACCGGTTTCTATTGAAGCTGCTGGTCCGAAAAGAGATCAAAGTACGATACCGGGGTTCGGTATTGGGACTGCTTTGGTCTTATGTCAAACCACTGATGCAGTTTCTTATCTACTTTGTAGCGTTGGGGATTTTCCTCAATCTCCAGCATGGTACGCCGAACTACTCGATCTATCTGTTTGCAGGAATCGTCTTCGTGAACTTTTTCACGGAGTCTTTGGGAAATGCGACCCGTTCCATTCTTGACAATAGGGACTTGATTCGGAAGATATATCTGCCGAGGGAATTGTTTCCCGTAGCGACGGTCCTGGTGTCGGCAGCGCATTTCCTTCCTCAATTGGCAGTCCTCGTTGGTGCCTGCTTGCTCGCAGGTTGGCAGCCATCCCTGATCCAGCTGCTGATGGTGATTGTTGCGTTCATTATGGTTGCAATTCTTGCAACTGGACTCGGTCTCCTCTTCGGAGCGGCAAATGTGTACTTCCGTGATTCCGAGAACATTGTCGACATGATCCTGATGGTTGTGACGTGGGCCTCGCCGGTTCTCTACATCTGGACGATGGTGCAACGAGTCATGGGGCCCTGGTACTGGGTCTACCAGATGAATCCACTGACTGTCGGCGTCGAGATCTTCCACTGGGCGTTTTGGTATCCGACTTTGACGGCGGACCAGATTGGGCTTGCGCCTTTGCCGCCGGATCTCCTCGGATTCTGGCTGCCGGTTGCAATTGCAATTTCCGTTGCCATCCTGTTCCTGGGCCAGTCTGTATTCCGCAAGCTCTCCATCCATTTCGCACAGGAGCTCTAGATTGTTTCAAACTGACGAGTTGGCAATTACGTGTGTAGGTATCCGTAAGCAATTCGTGCTCCGTCACACGCGTTCCCTGAAGGAAGCCCTCGTCTGGTTCATTCGTGGACGCAAGGGTGACCTATCGAGAAAATTTGATGCCTTGAAAGACGTCTCCCTTGACGTTCGTCATGGGGAGACCGTTGCTCTTCTCGGGCTCAATGGGTCCGGAAAATCAACGCTGCTCAAGCTGATTTCCGGAGTCCTCCAACCGGATGGCGGGACTGTCCTCACCCGCGGGCGCGTAGCCGGCCTGATTGAGGTTGGGGCTGGCTTCCATCACGATCTCAGCGGGCGCGACAACGTGTATCTCAATGGCGCAATTCTTGGAATGACCGAGCGAGAGATCGACGAAAAGTTCGCCTCGATCGTGGAGTTCTCCGAAATTGGCGAGTTCATCGACACCGAGGTGAAGTTCTATTCGTCGGGCATGTATCTTCGGCTCGCTTTCTCTATTGCCGTGCATACAGATCCCGAAGTGTTCCTCATCGACGAAATCCTCGCTGTCGGAGACGAACCATTCCAGCGGAAGTGCATCGCCAAGATCAAAGAGTTGGCCGGCAAGGGCAAGACCCTCTTTGTGGTCAGCCACGACCTTGACCTTGTGGCGACCATTTGCGAACGGGGCGTCCTTTTGGAACACGGCCACGTCGTCATGGACGGTGAAGTCCATGAGGTTGTCGCTGAACTCAGGCAGCGGTCCAAAGCCGCTTGAGTCATTGAAGCGGAGACCCCGCTCGCACGAGACTATTGACAAATTGCCCTCGGGGCTAAAGCACGGGCCTCACGGCCGAACGGGAAGGGACCACATGAAGCAACCAAATGGAGGCTCGGGCGACCATCTGGGTCGTCGTGGGTTCTTGGCGGCCGTCGCCGTGTCGCCGCTCCTGCTCTCAGGTTGTTTCGGTGGAGCGGCGTCGCAGGGATCGGCTGACACAGGCAATTTCCCCGTCACGATTCCGCATTTGTTCGGCGAGACTACTGTGAGCAAGGTACCGACCAGAATTGCGACGCTTGGTTTCGCGAGCCAGGATGTCTGCGTCGAACTAGGAGTCGTGCCGGTCGGCGTTCCGGCCTATGAAGCGCGTGGCTTCGGCACCAGTCTGTGGTTCGGCAAGGCGATTACTTCAATGAACGCGGTCATGCCGACTCAATATCGGGAAATGGACGGGCCACCATATGACTCGCTCAAGTCGCTGAAACCTGACCTCATCCTGGCCGTCAACTCGGGCATCACACGGGACGAGTATGACACTCTGAGTGAAATTGCCCCGGTTATCGCTTACCCCGGGACTCCCTTTGGAACTGACTGGCGGACTACGACACTCACCGTGGGCAAGGCCATCGGCCGCTCCCAGGCTGCCAAGGAACTGGTAGCGAATATTGAAAAGGAAATTGCGAAGGCGAAGTCCAGCTACTCGGACCTTGCGGGCAGCAGCTTCCTCTACCTTGGTGCCAGCTCCGTGCCCGGCGCGGACTTTGAAGTCTATGACGAGAACTCGAATCCAGTTCGGATTCTTGAGGACTTTGGAGTTGTTCCTTCACCGTCACTGGACAAAGTCAAAGCCCAGGGAAAGCGGCAGATCGTGCGTTACGGTGTGAGCCCGCTGTTGTGGGAATCCAGGCGCGGGGGCGAATTGCAAGCCGACATAGACGTAGTCGCCGTGAACATGTCCGAACGGGCGGACATCGCCAAGAACGGGGTGCTTGACGTCCTGCCGGCGGCCAAGCGGAATTCACTGGCGGTCGTTCAGAATTCCGACGACGCATTGGCTCTGCTGGAAGCTTCGCCCCTGGGCGTCAAGTGGGTTCTCTGGACCGTCATGCCCGAACTGGCCCGGGCGGCCTACCAAGCGAAGCACGGCAGCGGGGCTGCTGGTTCCTGATACTCGACCTTGGCCGGCCAACACGGCGGTCAACAGGAGTCGAAACTGGCCTGAGCCCGGACAACCGGGCGCAGGCCAGTTTCATGTGTTGGGGTCCGCGGATTGCGGGTTCGGTACCAAAATCCCAAGGTTGGGTCAATGAGCGGTCGTCTGGCGTGTTACGAAGCCGATGGCCCGGTCACTTGTCGCAGGCTGTTGTACGCACCAGGCGTACCTTTCCAGATGTCGCGAGCACCTGGATATCCGGTGCCGATCCGCTCGTCAGGTCAGCAAGACCGGGGAACGGATCCTCGGTAGGAATTACCGTCTTGGTGCCGAAATCGAGTGCCCAGTAAGCGTTGAGTTCTTTGATGACGGGGCAGACGTCCTTATTGAAGGCGGCCTCGTCCCAATGATCCAGCAACAGCTGCTCTTTCTCGGTCCGTTCGCCGAAAATGTGTGGTGCGAGCGGCTGTCGATCGGCCAAAGCGTAAACCAACGAAGCGCCGGTGAGGGGGTTGCCGACGACGACTCCATCCTTGGGGACTATGGCATCGACTTGCTTCAACAACGCCAATTTGTCGCTATCCACGAGATCAGAGGTGGCCGACACCCGGAAGGCGTCGCCAAGCCGTTGCTGGACAGGCGCCAACGTTCCGCCTTGGGAGGCAACTCCCAGCACTCCAAGGGCGACCCAAATCACTGCAACATAGCGGCGGCCAAGTTGGACCCGGCCGCGACCGGCGTCGGCCATTGCCCCGTCAACGGATGGTTCCTTGCGGATCCGGCGTTTCGAGAAAAGTTCCAGGAGGGCCCTGAAGCGCCACAGCAGCCATTCCGCACCAAAGACAATAATCGGAAAGCTCGCCACCGGGAGCAATGCGGCCAAGCGGAAGCTGTCGTTGTACCACACACCTGTGAGCAGTGTCCTGAAGGTGCCGGGCGGCCAGCTGGAGACCACCATGTAGAGGACAGCAGCCACCAGATACACACCCAGGACCCACCATGTCCGGCGGAGGTTGCGTGCGATGACATACAAGCCTATGACGGTCAATATGGCGAGTATCCAGGCCGCCGTGGTGCCCATGGGCGCGCTACTCAGGATTTCGCCAAGTGCCCGGGAGTTGGACTGGAAGGGGGTCCAGGGCGCTGCACCAAGGCCCGGCCGCAGAATCATCCATGTCACGACGGCTGCTCCAAAGTATGCGACGCTCAGAAGAGCCCAGACGATCACCGCGCGTCTGGATCCGGCGCCTTCCCGCCATTCAAGGAAGAGTTTCACAAGACGTCCAAGCACTACTGGAGCGGTGAATCCAATAAGGGCGACCATCGCACTCGGATGGGTCAGAACCATGCCTGGGAACGTAGCGCACAAAGCCAGCAGCGGAGGCCAGATTGAAGTTGCCGGCATCCTCGAGAGACCAAACAACTCGATCACCAACCCGAATACCGCCGGTAGCAGTGCGATCGCTGCGTTGTTGGGATACAGCACGCCGAATCCAACCAGCAGGTAGGGGAAGGCGCTGAATCCTGCGGCCAGGACTCCCGTGGCGATCAACGGCACAGGCCGGTAACCCACGATCCGCGACACAAGGAACATGCAGCCGAGCGGCCAAACCAAGGCCCCGATGACGATCGTCCCGACGTTGACACTGGCGGGGACAGAAGCGCCGGTCAGCATCTGGAGGAGCGCCATCATGTCATGCATGCCGGCGGGGTAAAAGTAACGTGAGGCTTCCGTGAGGTTGCCGAGGGTGAGGGACGAACCGTTTTGCGTCTGAACGATGTGGTGGACGGCGTTGAGGTGATAGACGTTGTCAAAGGTCTGGGAGAAGTTTTCGGGACTTCCAAAGCCGGTGATGAACCGACCTGCAATCACAACTGCCCCGAACGCAACGCCCAGTGGCACCGCGAGGATTGCGGTCCAGCGGCCAAGGTCGTGGGCGTTCAGGGGCCCATTGTTGGCTAGATTCCCCCAGGTTTTGCCCCGCCGGGTCCACCAATACCGGGCGGCGAGAACCAGGAGGGCGAGAACCACGCTAACCGTGAAGTAGACGGCCGGCGTGTAGGGAAGGTGCAGGAAAGGTGCGACGACGGCGGTGCACGACGCGATCGTCGTGGATACCGGCGCGGCAAGCGCCGCCAGGTTCAGGCGCCGGATTCCTGCAGCCCCGAGTACCAACAACCCGGGAAGAACGTAGATCAATGCTGCCATGGCGAAAATCGGAATGGTCTGCCACCAAGTCATCGATCAAAGCTCCTTATCGGGTATAGCCAACCAAACAATTATGCAGGGTGGGGAATGGACGCGCGTCCAGCAGCGGCCTGCACGCAAGTCCTCGCGGGCAAGATCCATGGATCCTGGAAGCGGCAGGCCGGTTCGGTGAGGAGGTACTCCTGTAGCCCGAAACCTTCTCCCTTTGGCGACCGCTGGCTGCCGGGAACATCGCCCGCGGGGATTGTGCGCCTGTCAGAAGCCGGGAGGATGAAGGTGCCGACCATGTGGAATAGGTATACTTGACCATCATGGCAACTACAACGCACTCAGACGCGCTGATTATCATGCCTTCCTGGAATGAAGCTGAAGCAATTGGTGCGACTATTCGGCAGGTGCGTGAGGCGGTACCCCATCACGACATCCTCGTAGTCGACGATGGATCCAAGGACGAAACTGCACGCATCGCGGCAGAGGCCGGGGCCGCCGTCGTCATTCTGCCCTTTAATCTGGGGGTTGGCGGCGCGATGCGGGCCGGCTTCAACTATGCGCTGCGCCACGGATACACGCGCGCCATTCAGGTTGACGCCGACGGACAGCACGACCCGCACGATATCGACAGAGTGCTGGCGGGCCTTGAGCATGCCGATATTTCGATCGGTGCCCGGTTCGCTGGACGCGGCAACTACAGTGCCAAGGGGCCGCGTCGATGGGCGATGAACGCCTTGGCCAAAGTAATCTCCGGAGTGGCTAAAACCACGCTGACTGATGTCACCAGCGGATTCCGTGCCGCCAATCTGCGTGCCCTTCACCAATACATGGAACATTTTCCGGCAGAGTATCTCGGCGACACGATCGACTCACTGGTCGTAGCTATAAAGTCCGGCTGCAAGGTGACCCAGGTTCCAGTGGAAATGAAGGTCCGCCAAGCCGGAACGCCGAGCCACAGCCCTTGGAAGGCAACCATCTACCTAGCTAGGTCGGGCCTTGTGCTGTGCTTCGCGCTGGCCAGGCCTCGGACCAAACTGAGCCAGGAATTCCCTGCACCGGAAGTCCTCCAGGAAGCCGCTGAGGGATCGGCGCAGAGAGGAACGGCCACATGAGCGTGGCGTTTTCGATTGTCATCTCGATTGGCATGGTCCTTGCCGTGCTCATCATGCTGCGGGCGGGAAAGCTTCGCGAGAAGTATGCCATCCTCTGGCTCGTCGTCGGTGGACTTACGATCGTCCTCGGGTTCTTTCCGAGCCTGCTTGATTGGGCCGCCGGACTAGCCGGCGTCCGGGTTCCTGCCAACCTGCTTTTTGCCTTGTCCATCGTGTTGCTGGTGGGTGTGGGCCTGCACGTCTCGCGCGAATTGACCATCCTCGAGGATGAAACACGCACGTTGGCGGAAGAGCTGGCGATACTGCGCAACGCAGTAGAGCGGCTTGAGTCTTCGCGGCAAGAGAACGTGCCCTTTGAACAAACTGAAAATGTGAACGACTATCAGGCCAAAGGCCTCAAAACCCCGAAGAGGTAGACCTTGACCATTGACGTGATGTTCCCGTACTACGGCGATGTGGCCATGATGAAAGCCGCCGTTTCGTCCATTCTGGCGCAAGAGGACCGGGATTTCCGCCTCACCATCGTGGATGACGGATATCCCGACGAATCTCTTCCCACGTACTTCCAGGGACTTATCGATAGCGACGACCGGGTGCGGTACTACCGCAATGACACGAATCTCGGAGCGAACGGCAACTACAAGAAGTGCCTCTCGCTCGTAGAGCACGACGTCGTCGTGGTCATGGGCGCCGACGACATTATGCTTCCTAACTACATCGGAACCATCCGCAAGGCGTTTGATAATCCGGAAGTGTCAATTGTCCAGCCCGGCGTCGAGGTCATCGACGAAAACGGGACCGTCTACCTTCCACTCGGTGACAAGGTCAAGGATCGCCTGCGCCGCATGGTGGTCGGTGGCTCTGAGCTGGCCATTTTGTCGGGCGAACCGATTGCCGAAAGCTTGATCACAGGTGACTGGCTCTATTTCCCCTCTGTGGCTTGGCGGGCGAAGGCAATCCTCAAGCACGACTTCCGCGAGCAGTACAACGTGGTCCAGGACATCGCGCTTGCGATGGATATCATCATGGACGGCGGCAAGATGCTCGTCACTGACACCGTTTGTTTCCAGTACCGTCGCCATCGCGAATCGGACTCGTCCGTGCGTGCGCTGGATGGTCGCCGTTTCGTCGAGGAACGCGCATTTTTTGATGAGTGTGCCCGTGACTTCGCGGCGCTTGGGTGGACAAAAGCTGCCCGTGCGGCCCGTCTGCACGTCACGTCCCGCTTGAATGCCCTGGTATTGACTCCCAAGGTTGTTCAGAAGCGGATGTGGCCCGGGCTGAAGAAGCTCTTGGCTCATTCCGTGCGTCCTTAGTAGCCAGTACAGCGCTACGGGCCTGTTCGCGGAAACAGAGTTGCGCCCGGCCGGTTAATCCGGCCGGGCGCAACTGTTTAAGCGAATCGGCGTCCTACGTAACGTCGGACTGTTGCTTCTCCTCCGCGCCAAGGGCGGATTGACGACGCTTGAGGAACAGGAAAGCCGCCGCCCCGGCCATAAGAAGCGCCGCTAGGCCAAATGTCACAAGGCCCGTCACGAAGTCAGTGGGCAGTAAAAGCATGATCGCCGTAATGCCCGCAGTCGCCGCAAGCCCAATGAGCAGGGGGCGAGCATGGACCAGCCCTTTCCCATATCGCCGGGCTACCAGCAGATAGATAGCACCAAGGGCGGCGAAGCAGGAAACTTTGACCAGGCCGACAAGGAACAAGGACTCGGAGGACGCAGGCCAAGACATGGCCAGAAGGGCGACTCCAGCGGTGAGAGGCGTGATCACGGCGAGTAGCCTCGTCTTTCCAACCGCCACCATCTGGGTTGTGGACATGAGGAAAACCACATAACCCATGGCAATCGACGGCAGAAGCCTGGCCAACTGAAACTGTTCGACGGTTGGTGACTTGACCAGGATGTTCGTCGCAAAGACGGCCGCGGAGCTGCCGGCGAGGGCCAATGCCACACCCACCACGGCACCTTCTCGTTGCGTTCTTTTGACGATTCCATGCGGGTCCTTGCCATGTTGTGAAAGAACCTGCGTGTCCCACACATTTGACAGAGCCAGAACAACGGCAAGCGGCCCGAGTGCCATCGGAAGGACGGCGCCGTATTTTCCGTAGAGGGCCGGTCCATGCATGGTCGTAAGAAGGAACGATTCGCCCTGCAGCATGAGCACCAGGGCGATACTGTGCGGCAGGACCGGCATCGAGGTCTTGAGCGCGCTTTTGATCACACGGGGGAACTGGAAAGGAGCACCTGGTCGGACCGCAACCGCGCTCCAAAGGGCCGTGATCAGCACAACGATGGAAAATGCCCCGAGATAGCCGGCCGCCGTCTGAGAAAAAAATGTGACGGCACCAAGCCCTGCGAGGTGGCCGAGGGTCTGCGCCCCGATCGTAATTCCGACGAAAAGCGAGGCGCGATGTTCTGCCCGGAGAACGGCGAGGCACATCTGGATGCACCCCAACAGTCCGACGGATAGCAGCGCGAGCAGGACAGACAGTTGATCCGTGAACTGCCCCGAGACAAGGGCGACTGCGCCTGCACATCCGACGGCTAGTACACCGAGTCCAGCGCTCTGCAGGATGCCGAATCCCGCGAGGGAGCGCGCGTGCTTTGGCCCGATCCCGGCCTCAAAATAGGTCCGGGTGATAATGAGCGGTAATCCCGCAAGAATCACGATGAGGCCTACGGATATCAGAGATATCGCGAACGACACCCGGCCCCACTGCTCCGGACTCAGAATTCGTTGAACGAAGGGTTGGGTAAGCAAAGGGCCGGCAGCCTGTGCGACGGCCGCCAACAAATAGAGGAACCGATGGTGGCCCGGGGGAGTCAAGCTGCTGCTAGCCACGTAGACAGGTGCAGCCATCCTAGGCTCCCAGCTCATAGGTACGGGCGACGTAGCGCCGATATAGCCATGCGTAAGTCCGAGGCGCCACGCGGGCCACCAGGGCTGAAATACCGATCAGGGGGGCCGTTCGGACTACATCGGGCAGGTCCGTCATTTTGACATTGCGGCGCAGGACTCTTCGCAGCTCGCGCAGAACGGCGGGTTCCGCATCACCGGCTATCGCATTGGACAAGACAACGACCGCCAGGGTTGCCCTCATAGTCCTCCAAGATTTTCCACTGACTTGCGGGGCAACATCGGGATTCAGGCCCTCGCGAATGTATGCCTCGGTGTCATGTACAAAATCGGCCGTCAGCCGCTGAGTCCACGTTGTTGACTGTCCATTGATGGAATAGACGTGCACCGGTTCGGGGCTGAGAACCACCTGCTTGCTATAGGAGAAGGCGCAGGCATTGAAAATGATGTCCTCGTAGCGGCGGATGTCTTCCCTGAAGCTGACCGATTGAAGCAACTGGCGGCTGTAGATCTTACCGTGCGTGTAGTTCCAGATCCGTTCCTGCAAGAGTCCTTGGACAGCTTCCACCCCCGTCATCGACCCGGTTTGGGAGTCAGGACGGGGAGAGAGCCGGCCGCTGTCTGTGCGAGCAATGTGAGCCCCTCCCACAATGTCGACTGGCCCCCCGGCGGCTAGTCCGAGGAGGTGGGTCAGCGCACCCGGAAGCAGTTCGTCATCGCAATCAAGAAACATGATGAATTGTCCGCAGGCCATCCGGACGCCGTCATTCCGGACGGCGCTGGGTCCACGGTTTTCCGCCTGGACGACCAGAGTGATCCGGTGGTCCGCCGTGCGGGAGATGTAGTCTCGGACGATCTCCGGGCCCGCGTCGCTTGAGCAATCGTCAACGACGAACAGCTCCCAGTCGGCATGCGTCTGTGCCCGCACACTGTCAAGGGCGCGCTCGATTCGGTCCGCGCCATTGTAAAGAGGCACCACGATGCTGACTTGCGGGCTAAGGGGTGAGGGGGGCATTCATTCTCCAGGGTAATCTGCGCAACAGCCTGGCCCCGTGAAACGAAGCCCGGTACCCCTCAGACTACCGTCGCTCAGCGATAGGCAACGCTCGCGCCGGTATCTGAGCGCCAGGAAATCCGACCCCCTTGGAAATCCTGGAAGCACGAGGCGCTGGTGGCACATGTCTCTTCGGACGTCGGATACCCGAGGGCTCCGCGTTCGAAGCCCAGGGAGCCCCACATAGAACGGATTCCCCCATACAGGCTCGTGTGTGCCCCAGTGGCAGGAGACCAGTTGATGGCTCCGCCTTGGAACATTTGGAAGCAGCCACCGTCTTTTTGACCGCAGATTTCGGACGACGTCGGATAACCGAGCCGTCCATTCTCGTATCCTAGGGAGCCCCACAAATTCCTGATGGCACCCCATGTGCTCAGTTGGCCACCAGTCGCCGGGGACCAGTTGATGGCTCCGCCTTGGAACATTTGGAAGCAGCCACCGTCTTTTTGGCCGCAGAACTGTTCGCTGGTGGGGTATCCCAATCGCCCGTTTTCGAAGCCGGTTGATCCCCAAGTGTTGCGGATGGGGCCGAAGAGGGAGGTGTGGGCGCCTGTTCCGGGGGACCAGTTGATGGCTCCGCCTTGGAACATTTGGTAGCAGCCGCCGTCTTTCTGGCCGCAGATCTGTTCGCTGGTGGGGTATCCGAGTGGTCCGTTTTCGAAGCCGGTGGATCCCCAGGTGCCGCGGATGGGTCCGAAGAGGGAGGTGTGGGCGCCTGTTCCGGGGGACCAGTTGATGGCTCCGCCTTGGAACATTTGGTAGCAGCCGCCGTCTTTCTGGCCGCAGATCTGTTCGCTGGTGGGGTATCCGAGTGGTCCGTTTTCGAAGCCGGTGGATCCCCAGGTGCCGCGGATGGCGCCGTAGAGGGAGGTGTGGGCGCCTGTTCCGGGGGACCAGTTCATGGCTCCGCCTTGGAACATTTGGTAGCAGCCGCCGTCTTTCTGGCCGCAGATCTGTTCGCTGGTGGGATATCCGAGTGGTCCGTTTTCGAAGCCGGTTGAAGCCCAAGCGTTGCGGATGGCGCCGTAGAGGGACGTGTGGGCGCCTGTTCCGGGGGACCAGTTCATGGCTCCGCCCTGGAACATCTGGTAGCAGCCGCCGTTGCTCAAACCACAAGCGATGCCGCTCGTCTGGTTGCCGAGCTTGCCGCCGTAACTGGAGTAGGCCGCGCCGAAGGAATAACTTGGATCGGAATCCCCGTACGTCGCGAACCTCTGGAGGGACGCATAGTCACCATTCCAAATGTTGGAATCACCTTGGAATGGACCGGTGCTGCTGTACTGCCACAGGCTGAACTGGCCCCAACTGGCGGGAAGCGTCCCGGGCGAGTCGCTTGCAGCCGAGGGATAGGAAGCGATCCACAGCGGATAGGCGCTGAAACTTGCCGAATTTCCGGTGCACGTGCGCCACCAGTCAGTGGTCGAATAGATGACTGGATATCTTCCGACCAAAGCCTTGACGGTGTTTCCGAAGTCCGCGATCCAGCTAACCATTTGCGACGCCGACATGCCGTAGCAGACGTTGCCGAAATAGAAACCGCCGATTGTCTGTCCCTCGTAGGGGTTGTACTCGATATCCAGGACAGGCGGAAGCGTGTAGCCGTCCGGGCCCCATGATCCGCCGTTCGCAACGAAGTACCTCGCTTGGTCGGCGCCCGAGGACCAGTTGGGAATGGCGAAGTGATAAGCCCCGCGGGTCATGCCGACATTGCGCGAGCCGTTGTATTGCTGAGAGAAGTTCTCGTTTTGGTAGTAGTTGCCTTCGGACGCCTTCACATAGGCGAACCGTGAGCCTTGGTTCCACTGGGACGTCCAGTCGACGTTGCCCTGATATGCGGACACGTCTTGCCCGGCCACTCCGAACGAGGGTGTCCAGTGTCCGGTGTCCGGTGCCATCGGGAGCGCGCCGGCAACTGCCTGGGACTTCGCCGGGGCGGCCCTGGCCACTGAAACTTTGTTGGCCAGCACTCGCGGCGAGCGTTGGCCCATTTCGGCTCCGCCGGCGGGAATTGCCTGGAGCATGGCGCGTTTCATCAGGTCGCCAGAAAGGGGATTGCCGCCGGGCATCGCCTGCGTGGAGACCTGCGCCTGAGGATCTATGGCCGGAGAGGGCGCGGGGCTAGGCGCAGCCGATGGCGCTGTACTAGCAGGGACGGCTGGGATCCCGCTTGGTGTTGGCGCAGCCTTGGGGGCCGTTGCCCCGGCCGGGGCCTGCACCGGGCCGGTAGGCACTACAGCATTCTCAGAGTGGGCGGCTCCGGCCACAGAGAGCATCAGCGCGAGCACAACGGTCAGTACGACGCCAGCTCGCGCGATGGACACTCTGGGGGCCTCTTCAGGCGTGGTTCGATTCATTATTCAATTCCGGCAGGGTGCCGCTCCGCTGAGGGCACATGGTGATAGCTTCGACTGCAGCTCCAACAATGAACGCCTCTGCAGTGCACCATTAAGCCAGCTCCTAACCGGGACACCATAGCATTTGGTGGCAGGAGTGAACAGAGTTGCATGTGATGCCTGTGTGACTAGTGGGTGAACAGTTATCCACAACCGCCCAAAAATGACTTGGCCCTGCAGTGCGACCTCCCCTAGCCTTAAGCCTGTTGAAGGTTTCCGCAGCGCCTGGGCGCATGCTGCATTGGGGGGAACATGGAGGCTTTGCGCATCGTCGAGGACGAAGTCCGGGAGCTGATTCGTCGGCGTGGGCTGGATCCTTTGAGCCAAGCCGTCGAAGTTCACCGGCTCGTCGAGGCCGCCGTGAATGACTACGATGAGCGGGCGCTCCTGGGCCCCTTGCCTCCTTTGGGGCACTTGGACACTGCCCGCAAGTACGTGTTCGACGCCGTTGCCGGCTTCGGGCCGCTCCAGCCACTCTTGGATGACCCCACCATCGAAGAGGTCTGGCTCAACGCACCCAATGAGGTTTACGTTGCCCGGAATGGCGAGTCCGAACTTACCTCGATCAGCCTCACCGAGCAGCAGGTTCGCGACCTTGTTGAGCGGATGCTTAAGAGTTCCGGGCGCAGGCTGGACCTCTCCTCACCCTTCGTGGACGCGGCCCTGCCCGATGGCTCTCGGCTCCACGTCGTCATTCCCGACGTCACCCGCCGCCATTGGGCTGTGAATATCCGCAAATTCGTGGTCAAGGCGACCCGGCTCGAACATCTAGTGGAGCTGGGTACGTTGACGCCCGAGTCAGCCCGATTCCTGGGGGCCGCGGTGGCCAGTGGACTGAACATTCTCGTCTCGGGAGCCACCCAGGCAGGAAAGACCACAATGCTCAACTGCCTGGCAGCCAACATCGGCTCCCGGGAGCGGGTCATCACCGTCGAAGAGATCTTTGAACTCCACTTCCCGCTGCGAGACGTCGTGGGACTCCAGTGCCGCCAGCCAAACCTTGAGGGTCAAGGCGAAATTCCCTTGCGCCGGCTCGTCAAAGAGGCTCTTCGCATGCGGCCGGACCGCCTCGTGGTGGGCGAAGTCCGGGAAGCCGAAAGCCTGGACATGCTTATTGCGTTGAATTCGGGCTTGCCGGGCATGTGTACCGTCCATGCCAACTCCGCCCATGACGCCGTGACCAAGATCTGCACCCTGCCGCTGCTGGCCGGAGGGAACATCTCGAGTGCGTTCGTCGTACCGACCGTGGCATCCTGCATCGACCTCGTGGTCCATTGCAGCCGCCAGCCGGACGGTCGCCGGCAAGTCACTGAGATCCTTTCGCTGGGGCGACGTGTGGAGAACGGCATCATTGAGTCGTCCAAGGTATTCGCGATGCAGGACGGCAGGCTCCAAGCCATTTCGAATTCCATGCCCGCCGTCGAGAAATTCGCCCGGGCAGGTTTTGACGTCGCCGCGCTCCTGGAACAGTTCTGATGGCGCCGCTGCTGGGCGTTCTCTGCGGCCTGGGTGTCTTTCTTGTCTGGTGGTCTGCATGGGAACAAGACCCCCTTGCCGCCAAGGAGCCCAAACCGAAACGCCTTGAGTCTTTGTTGCTCACTGCCGGGATCGAAAAGGTGAGCGGCGCGGGATTCATCGCATCGTGCCTAGGATTGGGTCTTTCACCACACTGGTGATCTACGTCATGACAGCGTCCTTTTCGATTGCAGCGTGTTTCGGCTTGTTCGGCGCGTGGCTTCCCTTGGCCGTTGTCAGCTGGCGGGCGCGCAAGCGGACCGCCATGCTCCGGGAGCTCTGGCCCGATGTAGTCGACCATTTGCGCTCGGCAATCCGCGCAGGACTTTCGCTGCCCGAGGCGCTTATCCAACTTGGCGACAAGGGCCCCGAAGAGTTGCGGGCCCTCTTCCGCGAGTTTGCTGCGGATTACCGTTCCGGCGGCCATTTCGATGTGGCGTTGGGCAAGCTAAAGGAGCGTTTGGCCGATCCCGTTGCCGACCGGATCATTGAGGCGCTCAGGCTGACGCGCGACGTGGGCGGATCCGATCTAGGTCGCCTTTTGGGAACTCTCGCCGAATTCCTTCGCGAGAGCGCGAGGACCCGCCGTGAACTCGAGGCACGGCAATCATGGACCATCAATGGGGCGCGCCTGGCCGTTGCCGCCCCGTGGATCGTCCTGATGCTGCTGGCCAGCAGGCCGGAAGCCGTCGCCGCATACAACTCGGCCGCGGGAGTCAGCGTTCTTGGAGGCGGATTGTTGGTCTCGGGCTTCTGTTACTGGGCAATGCTGCGCATTGCCGCCCTTCCTGAAGATGAAAGGGTGCTTCGATGACTGCGTTGACTGCGTTGACTGCCCTGGCCGTATTCTGCGGACTTCTTTTGGGAGCCGGGTTGTGGCTCATCCTTGTTCGCATGCCATTCATGCGGCCCACTCCCTTCGCGGAGCGCATCGAGCCGCAGCTCAGGTCCCAGAACCTCGAATCGCGCCTGCTGTCCACAACCCCGGACATCGCGCCGTTCGGCCCCTTGGAGCGCATTCTGCGGCCAGCGATCCGGGACGCCCTCCGCTACCTGACGAAGTTCAACCTCGGTACCACGTCCCTCAACAAGAGGCTGGCAAAGTCCGGTTCCGGCAAGTCCGCGCTGGACTTCCGCGCGGAGCAGCTGCTCTGGGCGGCGGCCGGCTTTGCCACGGCGGTTGTTGTGGTGGTCGTGAGTGCCACCCGGGGACGGTTCAATCCGGGGCTTGCGGTTGCCTCGGTCCTGCTTTGTGCACTGGGTGGCTTTCTTTTCCGCGACTACATGCTGGGGGTGCGGATCAAACGAAGGAACAGGCGGATGCTGGCGGAATTCCCCAGCCTTGCAGAATTGATGGCCCTGGCGGTAGGTGCGGGGGAGAGCGCTAGCGGTGCACTCGATCGAGTGTGTCGGACAGCCCGCGGCGAGCTGGCGAAGGAGTTTGCCCTGGTAGTGGCCGCCACGCGGGCCGGCACTCCGCTGGTTGACGCCCTGCACGAGTTTTCGGGACGAACCGAGCTCGGCCCGCTTATTCGGTTCGTGGATGGGATTGTCGTTGCCGTCGAACGTGGTACCCCTTTGGCTGATGTTTTGCGGGCCCAAGCTGCGGATGTCCGCGATTCAGCCAAACGGGAGCTGATGGAAGCGGCGGGTCGCAAGGAAATCGCCATGATGGTGCCGCTGGTTTTCGGCGTCCTGCCCCTCACCGTGATCTTCGCCGTCTATCCGGGCCTGGCCGCGCTGGAACTTGGTTTCTGATGGCCGTCTCCGACAAGCCTTTTCACCTCCATCACATGGGCGTCCGCCTAAATGCCAAAACATGAAACAGCACGGATCACAACGATTCCTGCACAGCGAAATGGGGAAAAATGAACTGGGGAAGAATGAATAAGCCCGGACGCCGAAGCCTGCCGGCTCCAGGACTTTTGCTGTGCCAGTTGTGGACGCTCCCGCCGTCCAGACCATCGCTGAGAACCGCCCCGAATGAAAGTTCGGTCCCGGACGATGGTCATCCCGAGCGGGGAGATGTCCCCGGTTGGGTCATGATCACCTTGATGTCCGCGGCACTCGTCGCGGGCCTGCTGGCGCTGGCCGGCCCGGCTCTTGAGGGACTCTTCAACCAGGCCATGAACAAGGTTGGAAAGTAAGTCCGTGCCGTTCCGCAGCCGGGGAAGAGGACGTGGCGGCCGCGCCAGTGCCAGCAGCGGCGATGAACAGGGCTCCGCCGTCGTGGATTTTGTGCTGGTCGGGGGTCTGTTGACGGTGTTCTTCCTCGCCGTCGTTCAACTGACCCTCGCGTTGCACGTGCGCAATACACTCATCGATGCGGCCTCGTCCGGTGCCCGTTACGGCGCTCTCGCCGACCGGACGCCAGCCGATGCACGTGAGCGCACCGCAGACCTGATCGGAATGGCGCTGAACGCGGATTTTGCGCGGGACATCTCGACGTCGGAGGCCAGCTTCCAGGGAATCCGCACCTTGGTAGTGACAGTCCGGGCACCCTTGCCCGTTATCGGGCTGATCGGACCTCGAGCGGCGCTGGAGGTGAGGGGGCATGCTGCGACTCCCGGTTGACCTTGGCAGTGCAGCGACTTCCCGCTTCCGGGAGGTGGTCTGCCGGCCACTGGCCGAGGGCCAGGAATCTACCGTTCCTCCATGTGCCTCCGAGTGGGGAAGCGCGGTGGCCGAGTTCATCCTCCTGTCCCTTCTGCTTATGGTTCCCGTGGTCTACTTCATCGTCACTATCGGACAGATCCAGGGCGGTTCCTTCGCCGTCGTGGGGGCAGCGGACCAAGCCGCCAAGGTCTATGTCACGCAGGAGGACGCCTCCCAAGGCCGTGCCGCCGCTGAACGGACGGCCATTCTGACCCTTGCCGACTATGGCCATCCCGCGGAGCGGGCACTTGTCGACGTCGTGTGCGACCGCGGCGATTGCCTGTCGGCCGGTGCTGCGGTCACGGTGACGGTGAAGCTTACGGTGCCGTTGCCCATGCTGCCGTTTGGAGACACCTTGAACCTTGACGCCGCGAATCTGAGCGCGTCGGCCACGCAAATCGTCGGGCGGTTCCGGTGAAGGACCTTCCTATGAAGGCGGATATGCCGCGGTCGCGAAAATCAGAGGGGGAAGACGGCCATTTGATGGTCTTGACCATCGGCTATGTGGTGATCGCGCTGTTGCTGGCAACGGTCGTTGCTGCGGCTTCCGCCATCTACATCGAACATAAGAAGCTCCTCTCCGTGGCGGACGGAGCTTCGGTGGCAGCCGCTGACAGCTATGCCCTCGGCCAAGTAGACAATAGTGCTGGAACGCCCTCGGCGGTCCTCAACAGTGAGCGGGTTCGGAGCGCTACCGTGTCGTACCTCAGGCAAAACGGCGCCCATTCACGGTTCGATCAACTTGCCGTCGCGCCGGGTACTGGAAGTCCGGACAGGACCACGGCGGAAGTTGTGCTGAGCGCGGTTGCCTATCCGCCCGTGGTCAGCTTTCTGCTCCCCGACGGTGTTCCGATCGAAGCCCGTTCCACTGCGCGTTCCCGGCTGACCCGCTGAGTTCCCAGCGTCATACGTTCAGTGCCCGTGCCAAGGCCACCAATGGATGGCGTACTCTGGAACAACCATGGCTCAGATTGACTTTCCCGCAGAAATCCGCGCGCTTCGCTCCACCTACCGCTCCATCGAACAGGTTTCCGATGTCGAGAAGCTCAAGGAAGAGATCGCAGAACTGAGCGAGCGAGCGGGTGAACCGAACCTTTGGGACGATCCAGCTGCCGCGCAGGTAATTACGTCGAAGTTGTCCCACCGGCAGTCCGAACTTGAACGGTTGAACAGGCTGGCGGGCCGTATCGACGATCTTGAGGTTCTTGTCGAACTCGGCCAGGACGAGGACGACGACGCTTCCATGGTCGAAGCCGCCACGGAACTCGATTCAATTCGCAAGGCCCTCAAGGAACTTGAGGTGGTAACCCTGCTCTCGGGCGAGTACGACGAACGCGAAGCCGTCGTCACGATTCGTGCGGGCGCCGGCGGTGTTGATGCGGCGGACTTCGCCGAAATGCTCATGCGCATGTACCTTCGCTGGGCGGAACGCCACGGCTACCCTACTACCGTCATGGATACTTCGTACGCCGAAGAGGCTGGCCTCAAATCAGCCACTTTCGAGGTCAAAGCGCCGTACGCTTTCGGTACCCTCAGTGTCGAAGCCGGGACGCACCGCCTTGTCCGCATCAGCCCCTTCGACAACCAGGGCCGCCGGCAAACCTCCTTTGCCGCCGTCGAAGTCATCCCGCTTATTGAGCAGACCGACTCGATCGACATTCCCGACAATGAGATCCGCGTCGATGTCTTCCGCTCTTCCGGCCCCGGGGGCCAGTCCGTCAACACGACGGACTCAGCAGTGCGTTTGACCCATATCCCTTCAGGGATTGTCGTCTCCATGCAGAACGAGAAATCCCAGCTGCAGAACCGCGCAGCCGCAATGCGCGTGCTCCAATCGCGGCTCCTTCTCTTGAAAAAGGAGCAGGAAGATGCTGAGAAGAAGGCATTCGCAGGAGACGTCAAGGCATCGTGGGGGGACCAGATGCGTTCGTATGTCCTCAATCCGTACCAGATGGTCAAGGATTTGCGGACTGAACACGAAGTCGGCAACACGTCAGCGGTGTTCGACGGCGACATCGACGACTTCATCGACGCCGGCATTCGCTGGCGCACTGGCAACCGCAACGCCGAAGGGTAGGCGGCACCGGCCCGATGGGTCATGCCCTCTTAACTGAGGCATGCCACTACCGCATCTGGATTGCCCGGGCCGCATCACTGGCAGGTAATCATGGCTACGCTGATTCGGCCAGTTCGACTCACGACGCCGCATACGTCATCCTTTAACGGGGCACTCATCGACGGCAGGCAAGGCGGAATGCAGAAAACTAGGGCGACCAAAACCGTACTTCGCAAGGATATCCAGGGTCTTAGGGCCGTGGCCGTAGCGGCGGTAGTACTTGATCACCTGCTCCACTGGCCCCGCGGCGGCTTTGTGGGGGTCGATATCTTCTTCGTAATCTCCGGATTCCTCATCACCGGGCTCCTCATCCGTGAATGGCGGCGCGCGGGGCGGATCTCGTTTGTGGACTTCTACAGGCGTCGCGTCAAGCGGATCCTCCCAGCTTCGCTGCTGGTCATCGCGGTGACCGTCATCGCGGCCCGGTTCCTTTTTGCTGCCCAGCGGTGGCACGCAACTGTGTGGGACGCTGTCTTCTCGGCCCTTTTTTCGGCGAACTGGCGGTTCATGGTCATTGGAAGTGACTATTTTCAGGCTGACGGGCCGGTTTCGCCCCTGCGCCACTATTGGTCGCTTGCCGTGGAGGAGCAGTACTACTTCATCTGGCCCTGGGTAATGCTCGCAGTCCTGCTGCTCACCAGGAAGCTATCCGCGAAGGCAACGACGTCGATGAAGCCGGTCGTGCTGACCATCACCGGCATCACCGTGGCATCTTTCGCCTGGGCTTTGTTCGCAACGTCTACGAACCCGGGCGCCGCCTACTACGACACCTTTTCACGCGTATGGGAACTCGGGATCGGGGCAATACTCGCATTCGCTGTCCCGTGGCTGGAGAAGCTGCCGCATCGGCTGCGTCCCGTTGCCGCGAACTTAGGCCTGCTAGGAATCCTCGCGTCCGTTTTCCTGGTTTCTCCCGATTCCGGATTTCCCGCGCCCGTTGGATTGATACCTGTACTGGCAACGGCATTGGTGATCGCGGCCGGATGCGGTGGAGAGCAAAAGTTCCTGAAGCCCTTGACCAACAGAGCGAGCCAACATCTCGGCGACATCTCGTTCAGCCTCTACCTCTGGCATTTCCCGGTGGTGATATTCCTGGGCGCCTTCCTTGAAGCGGACCTGTTCTACTACGTGTTGGCTGGCTTGCTCATGCTGGTTCTGGCGCACTATTCGTTCCGGCTTGTGGAAGATCCCATCCGGAATAGCCGGTGGCTTTCCAAGGCAGAGAAGCGGCCGCATACGGAACGGCGACGATCAACGCGGACCTTTGTCCGTTCCGCTCTGGGATTGGCGATGTGCCTAACCGTTCTGGTCGGCGCTACGGGGGCGCGCATGGCAATCTTCCCGATGGCCTCGCCGTCAGGCGGTTCGACGATCGAATCCAGCAGTGCCGGGAAGGGTTTTCCCGTGGACGGGCCCGAATCCAGGAAGATTCAAGCAGAACTGCAGGCCGCGGTGGGGGCCACTGAATGGCCTACCTTCTCGCCGTCCCTGGAAGAGATCATCGCCAAGGACCCCTACCCGGATGGCGTCCACGCTTGTGGCGATGCCGGTGAACACCCGGCCGATCAATGCACATGGGGGCCCAAAGACGCCAAAAAGCACGCCGTTCTTGTCGGCGACTCCATCTCCATGCGATGGGCGACTCCTTTGATCAAACTCTATTCCGAGAACGGTTGGAATATCCGGGTTCTGGGACGCTATGGATGTCCGTTCAATCTTTATCCGATCGCCAAGCCCGCTGAAGAGGGGAAGGCTTGCGATGACCGGAAGGCTGAGGCCGTCCGAGTCATCCAGGAGATGTCTCCGGACATTGTTTTCATTGGCAACACACACTTCCCGGAGCGCATGTCAACGACAGGCAAAGTTGCTACAGCCGAAGACTGGGGTGCTGGAATGACGGCGATCCTGTCTAAGATTCCGAACGCGAAGAAGAAAGTCCTGCTGAGCCCGCCGCCGATAGATAAAGACCCGCGCCAGTGTTACAGCCCTGTACAAGGACCCCAGGCGTGCTTGGGCGGCGTCAGTCAGCTCTGGGTCGACATCTCGGCGGCCGATCGCAAATCGGTTGAGGCAGTCCCCGGCGGTGTTTACGTAGACACAAGGGAGCTGTATTGCACGCAGGACGGGATGTGCCCTGAGTTTGTGGGCAACATACCGATTAAGCAGGACGGCACACACATGACGATGTACTACGGCTACCACATTCAACCCGCGCTTAAGGAGATGCTGGCCAAACGCGGCCTGGGTTAGGACCGGGAACGTCCGTCCCTGCCGCCTGTTTGGGCGACACACCGCACCAAGCCCGCGATTCCGCCGCGGAGCGTGCGTATAGTCGAAGAGCCGGCGCTCAACCTCCCCCAACGAAAGCCCGTGCGCTGGCGGTTGGACTGGTCGAACGTGGCATGTCCGGCGGGGTTCTGAAGAGTCATGATCCGATTTGAGAATGTCACCAAGGTCTACGACCCCAATGCCCGTCCGGCGCTGGATGCTGTCAACCTTGAGATTGACCGTGGAGAATTCACCTTCCTGGTCGGGGCCTCGGGCTCCGGCAAGTCGACGTTCCTGCGACTCATTCTGAAGGAAGACCGGGCAACATCCGGTTCGGTCTACGTCGCAGGCCAGAACGTAGCCAACATTTCAAGCTGGCGGGTCCCCAAGCTGCGCCGCGGAATCGGCGTCGTTTTCCAGGACTTCCGCTTGTTGCCGCAGAAGAATGTCTTCGCCAACGTGGCCTTCGCCATGCAGGTGATCGGCAAAAGCCGCAGCATCATCCGCGAGACTGTTCCGGAAGTGCTGAAGACTGTTGGCCTTGAAGGCAAGGAACGCCGCATGCCCCATGAGCTGTCCGGTGGCGAGCAACAGCGCGTGGCCATAGCCCGCGCCGTCGTCAACCGCCCCGGCATCCTGTTGGCGGACGAACCCACCGGAAACCTGGACCCCATCACCTCGATGGGCATCATGGGTGTGCTCGACAAGATCAACCAGAACGGCACCACTGTGGTCATGGCAACGCACGACGACGACATTGTGAACGAGATGCGAAAGCGCGTGGTGGAGCTTCGGAACGGAGTGGTGGTCCGTGATGAGGCAAGGGCCTTGTACACCTCGATGATTCCGGTGGTGGGAGAGTCCCGGCGAATGAAGGACGCGAGCGATGCTGAAATCGACCGCGCACAGGGGGTCCAGCAGTGAGGCTCGCTTTTATCCTGGGCGAGATCGGCAGTGGCCTGCGCCGGAACCTGTCCATGGTGATTTCCGTTGTCCTGGTGACGTTTGTCTCCCTCACCTTTGTCGGCGCGGCCGGCATGCTGCAGATGCAGATCAACCAGATGAAGGGTTACTGGTACGACAAAGTCCAGGTTGCCATCTTCCTCTGCAACGACTCCTCGACTTCGACGGGATGCGCGTCGGGCGCGGTCACCAAAGAGCAGCAGGCCAACCTGGCCAAGATGCTCGATTCGCCGACAGTCAAGCAGTACATCACCGACTACCAGTTCGAATCACAGGCCGATGCGTTCAAGCACTTCAAGGAACAGTTCTCCAACTCTCCGATCGTTGACTCGGTAACACAGGACCAGCTTCCTTCGTCTTTCCGAATCAATATGAAGGACCCCCAGAAGTATCAGATCATCAGCGAGACCTTCTCCTCCCAGGCCGGGGTGGAGACCGTCAGCGATCAGCGCCAGGTCCTTGAACGGATCTTTGAGTGGATGAACGGCGCCTCTGTGGCGGCAATGGTGGTCGCCGGAGTCATGATCTTCTGCGCAGTCCTGCTCATCACCACCACCATCAGGTTGTCCGCGTTCAGCAGGCGGCGGGAGACAGGCATCATGCGCCTCGTTGGAGCGTCGAAGACCATTATCCAACTGCCGTTCATCCTTGAAGGCGTCATCGCCGCGGTCGTGGGTGCAGTCCTGGCTTCCGGCACGCTGTGGCTGGTTGCCCAGTTCTGGCTTAATGGTGACTTGTCGCGGCAGTTCCTGAATACTCCGTTTATTTCCTCGGCCCAGGTACTCGTGATTGCTCCGGTCCTGATAGCGTTGGGCGGCGGCCTGGCTGGAATATCTTCGCTTCTGACCCTCCGTCGATATCTCAAGGTCTAGCCATGAAGAGCACTGATCCCGGGCGAACAGGACAGCCGATGACACGGAAGCACCAGGCTGCGTTGCGGCTGCGAAAAGTTAGTGGCCGTGCGAAGGTTGCTGGCTCTGTGCTGGCCATTGCACTCGCGGCGAGCCTTGGCACTGCCCCCATGGCACACGCTGACAACCTCGATGACCAACAGGCCGCCCTCAACGCAGAATCTGCGCGGGTCCAGCAGTCCCTGGAATTCGTTGATGCCAACATTGCGAAGGCAGCCGGCGACCTTGTGGTCTATCAAGGACAGCTCCCGGGAGCTCAACAGGCACTTCTCGAAGCCCAGGGCAAGGTTGCCACTGCGGTAAAGGAGGCGGACGCCCTGGCGGCCCGCGTGGACCTGGCGCAGCAGAGCAAAGCCCAGATCACCCAGCAGCTGGAAAACGACAAGCAAAAGATCACCGACACCAAGAAGCTCATCGGCCAGATCGCGGCTCAGGCATATAAATCCGGTGGCGTTCCCACGAACGTTGCGTTGATGTTCGGAGCGAACGACGGCGGCAACCTTACGGACACCATGGACCTCGCCAACCAGGCGATGCGCAGCCAGAACGCCACGATGACGAAGTTGACGCAGCAGAGCGCCACGAACGTTAACTCCCAAGCCCGGCTCACCGCCGTCGAACAGGAAATCCGCGACCTCAAGGCGAAAGCGGACGCGGCGCTTGAGCGCGAAAAGGCAGCCCGCGATGATGCCGCTGCCAAGAAGGCGGCGGTGGACAAGCTCATCTCCGACACCACCCGTCTTAACAGCCAGCTTCAAGCGGCCAAGCCCGGGATCCAGGCCCAGCTCCAACAAGTGAAGGCGAATCAGGACGCAGTCGCTGCGGAAATCTCGGAACGCGACCGCAAACTGCGCGAAGCATGGTTGGCCGAACAGCAGCGACTGGCCGCAGCCGCTGCGGCAGCTGCCCAGGCGCAAAACCAGGCACCCCCGCAAGCTTTCGTCCCGCCAGCGAGCAACCCGCGCTCCAACTTTGGCCTGATCCACCCGGTACCTGCGAACATCCCGATCACCTCGGGCTTCGGTTGGCGTGCGACGCCGCCTGGAACCATCGATTTTTACGGCCAGGGGGGCTACATGCACACGGGCATCGACTTCGGCGCCCCCTGTGGAACCCCGGTATACGCCGCCGCTGCCGGCACGGTATTTTCAGCCGGCTGGGGTAACGACGGCGGTGGCAACCGTGTCAAGATATCGCACGGAGTCATCAATGGTGATTCCCTGACCACGGTTTACTACCACAACACCAGCGTGGTGGTTTCTTCCGGTCAGCAGGTGAGCCAAGGTCAGCTCATTGCATATTCAGGGACCACGGGTAACTCCACTGGTTGCCACGTGCATTTTGAGACCTGGGTGAACGGGCAGGCCGTTGACCCGATGAACCTTTTGTAGCCCACACGACAAGGTCCTGCTGGCGTAGACTAGTGTGATTCTTCGACAACCAAGGAGTTCTACCGTGCCCAAGGAAAGTGGCCGTAAGGTAGTGGCCACCAATCGCAAGGCTCGGCATGACTACCACATATTGGATACCTATGAGGCCGGCATTGCCCTCATGGGAACCGAAGTAAAGTCCCTGCGTGAGGGCCATGCCTCCATGGTGGATGGCTTCTGTACTTTCTACAATGACGAGTTGTGGATGGAGGGCATCCATATCCCTGAGTACAACCAGGGGAGCTGGACCAACCACGCCGCGCGCCGCCGTCGGAAGCTGTTGCTTCACCGCGAGGAACTCAACAAAATCTCCGGCAAGATCCGCGAGACAGGGCTGACGGTCGTGCCGCTCCAGCTGTACTTCCTGGATGGACGCGCCAAGGTCGAGATTGCGTTGGCTCGAGGCAAGAAGGATTACGACAAGCGGCAGACCTTGCGCGAGCAGCAGGACAAGCGTGAATCGCTGCGTGAACTGCGCGAGCGCAACCGCCGCTGACTTGTCCGCAAAACGCTGCCAGTGCGTCGCCAGCCAAAGCGTGTCCCGGAATGTTCAGGTGCCGCGATGCGTTATGCTGATTAACCCGGCAGGTTTTCATGGTGGTAGCTTTCGAGCGATCATCGTGCTGCGGGGATTGATAACAAAATACGGGGATGATCGGTTTCGACGATGTTAGTCGCGACAGGTGAAGCGGGCCGAGGATGCAGAATTATCTCGTAAACGCTGTCTGCAAACCAATAAGTGCCAATTCAAAGCGCACTGACTTCGCTCTTGCTGCCTAAGCAGTAAGACAGTCCGTCAGCCCGAGGTTGCTATTGCCCCGGATCCTGGCGTCATTTAGATAGCCACTGCTGTTTGCCTTCGTCATCGAGGCAAGCGGGACTCTTAGATGACTGGGCCCGGATCAGCTACTTGTTCGCACGATAGCTGGGGCCGAGAAAGTCCGACGCGAACTGCGCCCGGAGAAGCCCTGACAACACGACATCGGACGGGGGTTCAATTCCCCCCATCTCCACTTTTTGTGATGAGTCGAGACATCCTTCATGGATGAGTCGGGTCATCGGTAACACCCCGGTCTTCGGACCGGGGTGTTTTTCTTTGTGCGGGTGCGGAGCAACAGACCTCCGGAGCCAACCGTTGCCCGGGTTCGCTCAACGGCACCAGCTCGGCAGGAAACCGGGAACGCTTTTGAGGACAGTACCCGATTTCAGGTCCACGAGGTCGGTCCGCATGGGGGAAGGTTCGGGGAGCACGGGGTATTGGTCCCCGACGTATTTCGGGGCCGCTGTCTCAACGGCGAGGTAGTCGCGGGACGGAGACACGCACATGTCCAGGATGCGGGACCATTCGGCGGCCGGCTGGTAGAGCACGCGCGAGCCGTTCTTGTCGGCGAGGTTGATGACGGAGGCCTCATTTCCGGCGTCGTACTTTCTCACGACTTGCGCATATAGGCCAGAAGCGTCGAGGACCATGGGCTGGCTCGCGTAGGTGCCGACCCCGGTCGCAGCATCGCGCGCGAAAGTGTCGGTAAGGGTCAGCGTCGTGAGTGTGCCGGTGGTGAGGTTGATGGTCGAGTACCGCGGCGGGTCTACGCCCTTTTTCAGCCCTGCGTCGGCGACGGCGAGTTCGTCGGTGCCGGGGACGAATCCGAGGATCCCGGCATGCGCGCCCAGAGGCGACACTTTTCCGGTTTCCAGCGCATCAATGATGAACATGGACTGGTCGTCGGTTTGCGCCACCAAGGTGGCCCCGCCCGGGACAAAGCGCCAGTCCGCGGCCGAGACCGGACCGTTGATCCCCTGGATGGCCCGCGGGCCCGAGGACGGATTGTCGACGTCGTACACGAAGAGTGATTTCCAGTACTGGCCGGTGCCCGAAGAAGCGGTGAAGGTGAAACCAATGAGGTGCTTGGATCCTGCCGCGTGAAGGTTCGCCACTGTCCCCAGGCCCGGCAATGGAACGAGTGTGGGCGGGCCGCCGGTGAGGGGGACGATCTCAAGCGAGCTGGTGTTGTCATCGTTGAGGGTTACGACGGCAAGGGCGGAGGGAAGGGCCGCATATTCCTGGATGCGGGGAGCGCTGGCAATGACCGTGCCCTGGTCACTGGCGGTGAGGCTTGTGGCGAGGATGGTGTCCGGCTTCTTTCGCCCTGTGTTGTCTTTGCCGGTGTCCCTCTGCAGCGTGTAGAGGCCGGATTCCGCGGGTGCGGAGGAGTTGGCCAAGACCGAGGTGTTGGGGTGCGGAAGTTTCGAAAGATTCGCCGCGGTCAGTGCGCCGGCAAGCAGGGCGAGGATCGCGATAGTGCCGTAGAGGCGCCGGGCAAAACGGCGGCCGGCCAGGAACTCTGCCGCGGACGCAATCGCTGCAGCCCGCTTGGCCGAGACGGGACGGCGCTTAGTAGACATAGGGCTGTGCCGGCTGTGTGGTGGGCTTGATGGAGTCCGGTATCAGGACGATTGCCTCGCGACTGGCCGTGTTGGGGTTGGCACGAAAGCTGCTGGTGACCGTGACCCAGCTGTCGGCTTTGTATTCGTTTTGCCACCCGGGGTGATAAACGGGAACGCCAATCGGCTGGGCATCAACGGCGCAGCAGGTCACGACAAAACGGGTCACGAAAAAGACGTTTGGATCTGTCTTGTCCGCACTGACGAACCCGGTCACGGTGGCAGTCTTGTCGGCGAAAAAGTCCTGCCCAGCGCCGGACCGAAGCAATGATGCCCAGTCCCTCACCGTGAACGCGGAGTAGTCTCCCTTGCCCGGCAGCGCGGGTGCTTTCAGGGTGAGGGCGGATGCTGAGCCGTTGAGGTCCCGCTGTGCGACAGTGGCAGTAGTAAGGGTCGACGGCGGCAGGATCAGCAACGCGACGACGGCGGCGCTGATGGTCAGCACACTCCCGACCGGCCACAGCCAGCCCCATCGCGACCCGGCCTCATCGCCGTGCTCGTTGTCGTGCGCGTGCCCGTCGTGGGTAATGGGAGCAAAGGCGAAGGCCGCCAGGGCAAGCACTCCTGCGATCACGGCCATGATGACCGTGAACACGAAATACCGTGGATGGATGTACAAGGCAAGCTGTCCTGACAAGCCCAGCCAGACCGTCGCGATGAGGCCGATCAGGCTGAGGACCACGCCCTGCCAGCGGCCCACGAGCCGCCTAATGACCATAGTTGACCGCCAATCCGAGGACCGCGGCGCAAAGCGCCACCAGCAAGCTGAGCTGAAGCAGGGTCTTCGCAGTGAACGTGGTGCGCATCAGGGCGAGCATTTTCACGTCGATCATGGGCCCGAAGACGAGGAAAGCCACGATGCCTCCCGGCATGAAGGTTGCTCCGAACGACAGGATAAAGAAGGCATCCACGTTTGAGCAGATCGCAACGACGAAGGCCAGCAACATCAACGCCAGGACAGACCAGACCGGGTTGCTGCCCAGGGCCACCAGCACTTCTCGGGAAACGGCAACCTGGATCAGCCCCGCCATGCCTGCACCAATAAAGAGGGCAGGCATCATTGCGCGCGTCTCCTGCGAGAACATCTGCACGCTGCGCCTGATCCTCCCGGCAGAGCCGGCGTGGTGGACTGCCACTGAACACGTTTCCTGGAACCGGGCGGTCAGCAGTTCCCCGGGCCGCGGATGCCGGCTGTAGATCCAACCGACAAGGTTGGCGATGAAAAAACCGCCCAGGACGCGGGAGGCCAGGATGCCGTTGTCCCACCCAAACGCCTGCGCGGTGGTGACGATGGTGACAGGGTTCAGGATGGGTGCCGCGAACAGGAAGGTCATCGATTCCGCAACCGTGAGGCCGTTGACCACCAGACCACGCGCCAGCGGAACATTGCCGCACTCGCAAACAGGCAGCAGCATTCCCAGGAGCGAGAGGACCAGCCTCCGCAACACCAGGCTCCGGGGCAGGCGGCGGAGCAGCAGGCCCTCCGGCAGCCAGACCTGGACGGCGATCGAGAGGACAATCCCGAGGAAAACGAACGGCAGGGACTCGATGACAACGCTGATCGACAGCGTGGCAAAGTCGCGGGCGGCGTTGGGAAGCGCAAGGACCTCCGGCGTGGATGGTGCCAGCACCCGCACAACCGCTAACAGTGCAACGAGGGCTAGCCCGACGATCAGACCGGCGGCAGACTTCGACGTGAAAGCACCGGACGGGCTTTCACGCTCGCCTTCCGGCTGTTCGCGTTTGTCGACCGCAGGCAGCGTCACAGTCACTCCTTACTCCTCGGACCCGGTCGGGGACGCCGGAAGGGGTCGCGAAAACCGACTGTACACGTCGGTCACCTTCGCGACTAGCCTGTCACCCCAACCGGTTTCCGCGCAGGGAATCCCTCCGCTACTCGCTGAGCGGGACACCCGGAAGGAATCGAGTGCCCGGTCCAAAAGACAGGTAGCGGACACTCAAGCAGCTGTGTGGGAACGACACTATTTTGGTGAGGGTCGACCACCTGTGGGTGTGGGTGGCGGGCACCGGGGCCGTCCTAGTGGTGCGGACTCCGGGCCGCAGGCTCGTCATCCGAGCGGTCGACGTTGTCCGTGGGACTCCCGGGTTCCCGGTCGCGATGTTTTGCGACGCGTTTGCTATCAACCAGCCGGCGCCGCTGGTGGCCAAAGACCATCACGCCGGCTACCAATGCCGCTCCGACAAGGACCATTACGACCCATATCCATTGTTGCCCGTCCACGTTCTCCCCAATCTCAGCCCGTCGGCTGGGTCCGGCATTGTGCTGCGAAAGGCCCTCGCCCCGTCTGCCTAGGCTGGGAGGGCGGGCCCGGTAAGGAGTCGGTCCTTCTCCTGATCGTTTGCGTAGGCGATGCACCGACCCCGGTTCTTGAAAAGCGGGTAGTCCATTCAGCAAGCCCCCTTGCTTCTTTGGCTGCGGCCCCTCGCCAGTCCGGGCCCAGTCGTTGCAATCCGCCCATCTCTTGTGGCATGGACGCTGTCCGACACGCTAGGACTGCGGGCGATTGCTGTCTTGAGTAGTCCCTACTTGTTTTCGGGGATCCCTACGTGACCGCTGTTCCGGTCCGTCGAGTGGGGTTGTTAACCAGCTCAAAGAAGGTCACGACGGCGGCATTCACAGTCGCCGTCGACGGTTCCGTTAGTCGATCAGAAAGATCCGCACGACCACCTGGTCGGGATGGCGTTCGCCGGTTCCGATAGCCAGACGGTTGTTGAGCCAAGCGAGTTCGGGCGCAGAAGTGGTCAGGCGCGGCCAGCAGCGAAAGTAGATGCGGTCGGGGGCGACATGCTCGCCGCGGTTCAGTCGCTCGATGTCCTCTTCCGTGCCGTGGCGGAGCGCCGTGTTGTGGACGTAGATGCGTTGTCCGGTGTCCGTTTCCAGGGCATAGCGGGCATCCAGTTCGGTGAGCTCCCGGCTGCGCAGTATCTGGTAGTCGGCACCGCCGGGGAGGACCCTGCCGGTGACATGGGAGCCGTGGAAAGTTCCTCCGGTGATCGGCACGATCCGGCGGTGCCCCTCCGGCGTGGTCCCGACGTCGACCGGCGGCCCGACATCGACAGAGACTTCGGCGAAGAATGACAGTCCGGGCGACGCCGTCCGGTCGGTGGTCACAGTATGCCCGCGATCAGGCGGCTCGGGTGGAGCTCGCCGAAGTGGATGCTTTGCCGCGCAACGATGGTCTCGTCGGAGTCGTAGGCGCGCTTGTCGGTGTTCAGGTTCCTGTCCCAGCGCGGATGGCAGCTGGAGGTGACTTGCACCCGGAGTCGCTCGCCGGGTGCGAAAGTGTACGCGGTCTGCCACAGGCTCACCGTGTATTCGTGGATGCTGCCCGGCTCTACGAGGGAAGGCACGTGGCCAGGAGAGTAGCGTCCAGTCTCCGCATAGCTGTCCCGCCAGGAGGCCCGGACGATTCCGTCCGCCAGCGAAATGGATGTTCCGTCGGCAGCTACCCGGCAAAGACGCACCACGAAATCCGTGTCGACGGCGGAAGTGGAGGCGAAAAAACTGGCCCGCACTTCCCCGAACAGGGTCACGGTCTCGGTGAAGGCTTCGCTGGTGAAGACGAGGACATCTTCACGCTCTTCGACGGTTTCCTGCCGGGCGGGTCCTGCAGGGAAGGTGCCGTGGATCATCGTGGCTCCTCCCACCGTGGGCACAGGGTGGAGGGGATCGTAGTCGTATTCGGCAATGCCGTCTGCTTCGGGCTCGGGGGAGAGGGAGCCGTCACGTCCGAAGTACCATGATCGTTCGCTGGCTGGAACCGGGAGTTCCTCGAAGCCGCGCCACTGGTTCTCGCCCATGAAGTAGAGCAACACCGGGGGAACGCGTCGCAGGCGCTCCGGCCGGTTCTTGAGGACGGCGTCGAACCAGTCGGTGTGGATCCGCGACAAGTCCCCCAAACCGTTCATCATCCCTGACGCCGCGGCGATCCCGAAGTTGATGTCCGGGTAGGCGCCGGTGAAGTTCGTGTGGGTCCAAGGGCCGACGATGAGGCGGGGCACGGGGGAGCCTTGGACCCGGCTCAGCTCGAGCTGCTTTCCGTACTGTTCGAGGGTGTTGGGCGCGAAGATGTCGAACCAGCCGCCGATGTGCAGGGTCGGCAGCGGGACGGGCACCGCCGATGCGGCGTCCCACAGTTTGGTGAAGCGGCTGCCCGGATCCTCACCTGCGGACGGCAGCACATGGGAAATCATGAAACTTCCGAATTTCGGGGAGAGCCTGCGCAGCGGAAGTGTGTCGAAGAGCCATCCATCGGCGAAGCCGCGGTCAAGATCGAGCCAGGATTCGAGTTCCTTTTCTAGTCGCTCGGGGTCGTCGTCGAACTCGCGGAGCAGTTCGTTGACGGAGATTGAGGCGTGGCCCCAGCCGAGCCGGCTCCCGAGCTCGTGGGCTCCACCCCGGTATAGGGCACCGTTGTTGGCGTTTCCCCCGGCCGAAACGCCGAGGGCCAGGGCACGCAGGGCGCCCGGGGACAACGATGCGGCGCGCCATTGGGTCTCGGCAAAATAGGAACGGCCCCACATTCCGACGCTGCCGTCGGACCACGGCAGCCCGGCGGCCCAGGCAACGGTATCCGCGCCGTCGGAGGCTTCGTTGATTGAGGGAGTGAAGACACCGTCCGAGCCGAACCGGCCACGGCAGTCCTGGAGAATCACTCCATAACCCTGGGCCGCTACGGTTGCGGGGTTGAAATAGGCGGAATTCACCGCGAGGTCCCTGCCGTAAGGAGTTCTGGTGAGCAGGACCGGAAACCGTCCGCCGCCGTCGTCCGCGGGGCGGTAAACGGTTGACCGCAGGACTGTGCCATCGGTCATGCGGGTTTCGACGTCGGTCTCGATGAGTACGGGAAGCGGGCTCACGTAGGCGGTCCTTTAGGTTGAGGGAGTTCGGTCCGCGGAGGAGGCACGAAGCCGTACCTCCTCCGCGGATGCTTAAGACGGACTGGAGGTCTTCGTGCCCAGCGCTTCGGTAGGTACTTTGTAGGTCTCTTTGACCCAAATTGCCGTCACTGCGGCGGAGACGAGGCAGCAGCCCGCGGTGAAAGCAGCGACGGGCACCCAGCCGTTGGGGCCGGGTTGCACAATTGCCGCTGCGATGGTCGGCGCGAATCCGGTGACAATCAACCCGAGCTGCGAGGCTGTTGCTGCACCCGTGTATCGGATCCGGGTTTCGAACATCTCGGCCGTCATCGAGGGGCCGAGCGGATTGACCAAGCCATAACCAACCGTCATGAACATGATGGCCGTGACGAAGATCAGCGCGATCGAGCCGGCGCTGATTGACCAGAAGAATGCGAAGGCCGATGCGGCGCAGATGATGTTGCCGGCAATAAACACGGGCTTGCGGCCGATTCTGTCGGCGAGGATGCCTGCGTACGGCTGGACGACGATCCCGAGGGCCGCAGTCACGATGGTGACGGTGAGCATGAGGGCGGCGGGGATCCCGAACTTTCCAGAGTAGGCAAGCGCGAAGGCCGCGAAGATCGAGGAGACGACGCTCCATAGACCAAAGAAGATGACCTTGATGATAGTGGTCCAGTGGTCCCGCAGGACGACTTTCAGCGGAAGTTCCTTGGAGCTCTCGGATTCCTTTGCCGATTCGAACACCTCGGACTCGGGAAGGCGAAGCCGGATGTACAGGCCCACGGCCACGACAATGATGCTCGCAAGGAATGGCAAGCGCCAGCCCCAGCTCAGCAATTCAGCTTGCGGAAGGAGGGACACCGCGAGGAAGGCGAGGGAGGCGAGCATGATTCCGGCGACGGCGCCGGTGTTGACCCAACTCCCGTAGAACGCCCGCTTGTTGCTGGGTGCGTGCTCCAGCGTCATGGTGACCGCGCCAACCGATTCTCCGGCGGCGGAAGCGCCCTGTAGGGCACGCAGCAGAACCAGGAGGACAGGGGCTGCAGCGCCGATGGCTGCAGTGGGCGGCAGGCACCCGATGAGGAAGGTGGCAACCCCCATCATGACCAAGGTGAGCACCAGCATCTGGCGGCGGCCGATGCGGTCGCCGAAGTGTCCGATGACACTCGCGGCCAGCGGACGGACGAAATATCCGATTCCGATGGTCGCCATGGAAAGAAGGGTGCCCAGTGCCGGGTCGATTCCGGGGAAGAAGATCTTGTTGAAGATCAGGGCTGACGCCGAGCCGTAGATGAAGAAATCGTAGTACTCGAGCGTGCTGCCGATGAAGCTCGCGACGGCAGCACGGCGGGCATGTCCGGTGCCGGCGTGGGTTGTTGAAGGGGCGATGTCAGCGGACGGCGTCAGTGCTGTCGGCGGAACGGTGGGACCAGCGGTCATTGCGGATCTCCTGAGTGTGAAAGGGGCTTGGGGCTCGCAGTGCGGCAGGGCTGAGTTCCGCTGAGAATTGTGGTCTGCATCACTCGTACAAAAATAGTATGCGACATAATCCACGTCCGTCAATGCAAGTGCATAATAAAGGGTGGCGGTGCGAGGACTGACAGAATGGATGGGTGACGCCAGCGACTGCTTCCTCAGCTCCCGGGTTGGTCCCCGAGGCCCCCGTGGATTTTCCGCGCCCCTTGAAGGGTTCCTCTACCCAGCATCTGCTCACCACGATGCTCGGCGATTTCTGGCAAAACACGGACGAATGGATTCCCGCCAAATTGATCGCGGCCCTGGCGGCCCCGCTTGGTGTATCGCCCTCCGCCTGCGCGACGGGCCTCAGCCGCTTGGCAAGCAGGGGAGTGTTGGAACAGTCCAGCGCTGGAAGGACGTCGCGGTATCGGTTCACCCAGCGGGCCCGGACGCGGCTGCGCATCGGATTTGAACAAGTGCGCTTGTTCGGTAGCCAAAGCAACGCTTGGGACGGTGCCTGGACGGTGATCGCTTTCTCTGTTCCCGAGTCCTCCAGGGAAATCCGCGATATGTTCCGATCGCGGCTTCGGTGGCGGGGATTCGCCCCCGTTTACGGGGCACTGTGGGTATCGCCGCGGGACCATGCCGAGGAACTGGAAGAAAACTGCGCGTCCTTTGGCGTCGAGGACTACGTCATCTTCCGGACAGCGGACCAGACCCTGCGCGGAAAAAACCTCATCACCGCCTGGTCTCCCGAGGAGCTGGCGGAGCAGTACGCGCCCTTCATCGAGAGCTACAGTCCATGGGTGGAGAAGGTGGAGGCCGGCCTTGTGACCGCGGCAGAGGCCTTCCGCGTCCGCACGATGGCCATGGACGCTTGGCGCGCCTTTCCTTGGAACGACCCCGACCTGCCCGCGGAACTCCTCCCCGAGAATTGGCCATTGGCCGAAGCCCGCAAGATCTTCGTACTGGTGTACGACGGCCTTGCGGCTTCGGCACTGGTCCACGTCGATGCGATCCTTGCCGACGCCGCACCATCCCTCGGTGGATCCGCGTCATGCATCCCGATCGAAACCGGACGCTGACCCGCCAGCAATGCTGAGGTGTCACGCACCTTGGAAGCGAACTCCTCAGGAAACGGTGCTCCGGCGGAGCTCGCTTTTGCGGATCTTTCCACTGGCCGTTCGCGGCATGTCGTCCACGAACACCACAGTCTTCGGGATTTTGTAGCGGGCCAGCCTGCCGGCCAGGTGCTCCTTGAGTCCGTCCTCGGTCAAAAAGGCTCCCTCGCGCAGAACCACCACGGCGCGTGGCACCTCTCCCCACTTCTCGTCGGGCACGCCGATGACTGCAACGCTGCCCACGGCGTCCAGCTCACTGATCGCTTGTTCCACCTCGGCCGGGTAGATATTCTCGCCGCCTGAGATAATCATGTCCTTGAGCCTGTCCGAGACGAAGACGAATCCTTCTTCGTCCTTGTAGCCCATGTCTCCGGACTTGAACCAGCCGCGGTCTTCATACGATTCAGCCGTGGCATCGGGCCGATTCCAGTATTCGTGGATGACGTTGGGGCCTTGGATCTGGATTTCGCCCACCAGGCCCTGCTCGGCAAGGCCGCCCGCGACGTCGGCGATCCGGACATCGCTGAAGAAGTGCGGGAGCCCGGAAGAGCCCGCCTTGTCGCGGGATCTGGCAGCGGGCAGCGTGGTGGCGCCAGGCGCCGTCTCGGTCATTCCGTAGCCGTTGGAGAAATGCAGTCCGCGCGCCTCGTATGCTTCGAGGACGCGCATGGGAACTGCCGATCCGCCGCAGGTCAGCTTGTTGAGGGAGCCAAGGTCCGACGTCGGCCAGGCCGGATGCTCGCAGAGCATCTGGTAGGTGGTGGGCACCCCGCTAATGGTGGTGGCTCCGTGCTGTTCGATGAGCTCAAGGGTGCGTTGGGGATCGAACCTCGACTCCAGGACCACGGTCCCGCCCTTGAGAAGCGTCGGCAACACTCCCATGTCGAGCGACGCGACGTGGAACATCGGCGAGATCATGAGTGCCACATCCGTGGAAGAGAAATCGAAGTCGACAATTACGTTGATGCAGTTCCAGGTGATGTTGCCGTGGGTCAGCAACGCACCCTTGGGGCGTCCAGTGGTTCCGGACGTGTAGAGGATCATGGCCCCGTCGTCGAGCCCGATTTCTTCGTCCAGATGCCGGGGCGCTCCCGAGGCGACGACGTCCTCATAGTTCTCCGCCGACGTAGGGGTTTCGCTTCCGGAAGCGGCGCTCCTGTCGCCCGGGAGGGAATCGCCGACGACGACGCGCCGGCTCACGCGGGTGCCTTCCGCGCCGCTGGCCGCAAGGCCGTTGAGGCTCGCTGAGTGGATCAGGGCAACGGCACCGCAGTCCCCAAGCTGGAAATTGATCTCCGGCGGCGCCAACCGGGTGTTGAGGGGCACGAAGATCGCGCCGAGCTGCCCACAAGCAAAAAGCGTTTCCAGGAAAGCGGGATGGTTTTCCCCGAGATAGGCCACTCTGTCGCCCTTGGCAACGCCCCCGGCTTTGAGGGCGTTGGCGAGCCTGTCCGATCGTTCCGCAAATTCCTCATAGCTGAGTCGGCGGTCTCCGGAGATCAACGCAACCTTGCTTCCGGACTTCGGGCGGCGGCGCTGCAGCCATGAACCGATGCCAAAATTCTCCATGACGGTCCTTTCTGGTTCCCAAGCTAGACCCTTAACGGCTTCAAGGCCGGACGGTCTGCAAATCGTTGTTCTTCGGTTCCCGGGTCAACAGGATGAAGATGATGGAGGTGACGGACATCGCGGCCAGATAGAAGACCACCGAGCCGGTGTCCTTGCCCGAGTCCTTGAAGATCTGGGCCACGATCCCCGGCGTGAAGCCCGCACCGAGGAGCGTCGCGAGCTGATAACCGAGCGAGGCGCCCGTGTAGCGGGAGGTGGTGCCGAACTGCTCGGACACGAAGGCGGCCAATGGCCCGAAGAGCGTTGAGTGGATCATCAGGCCGACGGTGAAGGCGACGAAGACCAGGAGGATGTTGTTCGAGGACAACAGCTGGAACATCGGGATCAGATAGGCGATGAAGAGTATGAGTCCGCCGATCATCACGGGCCTCCGGCCCAATTTGTCGGAGAGCCTGCCGCCAAGGATCACGAAGGCGATGGAAATGAAGGAAGCAGCCGCGAAGGCGTAAAGCACGCCCTGGCGGTCGGCGCCCTTGGACACCGCGAAGGTGACCGCGAACGTTGCCAGGACCACCTGGAGGGCAAAGCCCGCGGCCCCGGCGAGCATGGTGAATATCAGGGTCTTGGGCCGGCGCAGCACCTGAAGGAGCGGGATGACGGGCTTCGTGGCGGCGCGATTGTCCGGGTTCCGGGCCACTCTTTCCTGCTCTGCCATCCTTTCCTGTTCGATGGCGGCTTTGAAGACGGGGCTCTCCGATACTTTCAGCCGGACGAACATGCCCACTGCAAGCAAGACAAACGAGAGCAGGAAGGGAACCCGCCAGCCCCAAGCGAGGAACTGGGAGTTTGGCAGGGCCGAGAAAGCGCCCATGATGAGGGTGCCCAGCACGGCGCCCGAGGGCGCTCCGGCATTGACGAACGAGGCAGCGAAGCCGCGCTTCCCCGATTCCGAATGCTCCAGCGCCATCAAGGCGGCTCCACCCCACTCGCCGCCCACAGCGATGCCCTGGAAGACGCGGAGTACAACAAGCATCACGGCGCCCCACGGACCGGCCACGGAGGCGTCCGGGACCAATCCGATCAGCGCGGAAGCCAGGCCCATGACCAACATGGAGACGATGAGCATTCCCTTGCGTCCCAGCTTGTCGCCGAAGTGCCCGAAGATGACTCCACCCAGCGGACGGGCCACATATCCTGCGGCGAATGTTCCGTAAGCGGCCACGACACCCACCCAGTCGTCCATTCCCGAGAAGAAGACCTTGGGGAAGACCACGGCTGCGGCTGTGGCGTAGAGCAGGAAGTCGTAGTACTCGATGGTGCTGCCCAGGTAGCTGGAAGCAATGACGGTGCGTGCTTCCTTGCGCCTGGTAGCCACGTCCATGGATTGAAGCTGCGATATTTGGGACATCGTTGTTACTTAAAGCAGGGGTGGGGGAGAGGGCCTAGCGGCCGCTATTTGTAGAAACGGGCGAGGAATTCGGCCACGACTGCCGGGCGTTCCTGGCCTTCGATTTCGATGGTGTTGGACACCTTGATCTGGGCTCCGCCCTTGACCTCGGTGACCTCGGCGATGGTGGCTTGCATGCGGATTCGCGCGCCCACCTTGACCGGGGAAGTGAAACGGACCTTGTCCAGGCCGTAGTTCACTTTCGTGGTGACGCCTTCGACGTCGAATAGCTCGCCCCAGAACGGGATGATGAGCGAGAGCGTGAGGAAGCCGTGGGCGATCGGGGCGCCGAACGGGCCCTCCTTGGCGCGTTCCGGATCGACGTGGATCCACTGGTCGTCTCCGGTGGCGTCAGCGAACTTGTTGATTTGTTCTTGGGTGATTTCGCGGTATTCGGTGACGCCGAGATCGGTTCCGGCGAGGGTGAGCAATTTGTCGAAGTCGACAACGAGATTGGGCACTTTGGCTCCTGGTGGTTGTGATGGATGAAGAGTGTGGGTTAGCGGGTAAAGGCGCTCTCGCCGGTCAGTGCGCGCCCGACGATCAGGGCGTTGATCTCGTGAGTTCCTTCGTAGGAATAGACGGCTTCAGCGTCGGCTTGGAACCGGGCAACATCACTCTCCAGCGTGATGCCGTTGCCGCCTGCCAGCTCGCGGGCCAGGGCGACTGTTTCCCGCATGGCCAGGCAGCTTTGCATCTTGGCGAGCGCGGAGTCCTGGTCGCGGTAGACCCCGCGGGCCTGTTGTTCGGTCAACCTGACCACGAGGGACAAGCTTGCGGTGAGGTTGCCAAGCATCCGGGCCAGCTTTTCCTGGACCAGCTGGAAGGAACCCAGCGGGCGGCCGAACTGGTGGCGCTCGCGGACGTAACGGAGGGCTGCTTCGAACGCGCCGGCCTGGATGCCGGTCGCGATCCAGGCGACGTCCGAGCGCATGGCCTTCAGCATCGCGGCGACGTCTTTGAAGGAGTTCACGTTGTGCAGGCGCATAGATTCCGGGACCCGGACTCCGTCGAGGGTGATGTGTGCGTTTTGCATCATCCGCAGCGCGGTCTTGCCGTGGATCTTCTCCAGCCTCACCCCGGCTGCCTGGCGGTCCACGAGGAAAGCTTTGACCTGCCCGTCGGTGACGTCGCGGGCGAACACGGCCAGGACGTCGGCGGTGGCGGCGCCGCCGATCCAGCGTTTGGCGCCGTCCAGAACCCAGGTGCCGCCGTCGGGGTCTGGTTCGAAGCGGGCGGTGGTGGAGAGCCCGCCCGCGATGTCCGAACCGTGTTCGGGTTCGGTCAGGGAGAAGACGCCTTTGAGGGAGAAGTCGATGACCTTGGGCATCCATCGGGCCTGCTGTTCGGCGGAGGCGCCGACGCGGATGGCGGTGCGGAACAGGCCAGCCTGGGCGGTGTACCAGGTGGCCAGGGACGCGTCCGTGCGCGCGAGTTCGAAGACCCTGAAGCCCTGATAGATCCCGCGGGCGGGCGTGGCCCCGGTGCCGGTCAGTTCCGCCGGTTCCATCAGGTCCAGGTCGATGAGCGGCCGGGCCAACCGCGTAGGGAACTCGCCGCGCTCCCAGTAGTCGGCCAACAGCGGCTTCGCTTCGCGGTCCAGGAAATCCCGCAGTCGGCCCAGCACCCGGCGCTCGTCCTCGGTGAGCAGGGACTCGGCATCGTAGTAGTCGCAGACGTCGTAGAGGCGTTCTGTAACCGCGGTCTCCACATGGGTTTCCAGGCTCATGTCAGCCGTCCAATCCGAGCAGCCGCACGGCATTGTCCTTGAGGATCTTGGGCCGGACGTCGTCCTTGAGTGGGAGGTCCGCGAAGGCGCCCAGCCATTTCTGCGGCGTGATGAGCGGGAAGTCCGTGCCGAAAAGGACTTTGTCCTGCAGCACCGAGTTGGACATGCGCACCAGCGACTCGGGGAAATATTTGGGGGACCAGCCGGAGAGATCGATGAACACGTTGGATTTGTGCGTGGCGATGGAGTTGGCCTCATCCTGCCAGGGCACCGAGGGGTGGGCCATGATGATCTGCAGCCCGGGGAAGTCGGCGGCCACGGCGTCGAGAAGGAGCGGGTTGGAGTAGGCCAGCTTGATGCCGTAGCCTCCAGGCAGGCCCGCGCCCATGCCGTTTTGGCCGGTGTGGAAAATGGCGGGGAGGCCCAGTTCCTGCAGGGTCTCCCAGAGCGGGTAGAACTGTTCGTTGGAGGGATCGAAGCCCTGCAGGCTCGGATGGAACTTGAAGCCGCGGGCCCCCAAGTCGATCGCTTGGTGCTTGGCGCCCTGGATGGCCTCGGTGCCGGTACGGGGATCCACGCTGCCGAACGGGATCAGCACGTCGTTGTTCCTTGCGGCTCCCGCGATCAGTTCCGGGATGCTGTTGGGCTCGTGCTTGAGCTGGGTGCGGGCGTCCACGGTGAAGACGACGGCGGCCATGTTCAGTTCGCGGTAGACCTCGGCGATCCGGTCCAGCGAGGGCGTGCGGTCCTCGGACTTGAAGTACTTGGCGGAAGCTTCCGTCAGCGACTGGGGCAACGATTCGTGGCCATGGCCGTCCACTTCGAGATGGACGTGCATGTCGATCGCGTCGAGTTTTGCGGCGTCGATGCCCGGCTCGTAACGCTGTGCGTCCATGTCAGCGGACCTGTGCGGCGGCGGCTTCGGGCTGCAGTTCCGCCGGGAGCGGCAGGAATTCCTCGCCGACGCTTTGCAGCTTGTCGCCGAACAACGCGCCGAAGTTCTCCACGAGTTCCTGGTATCCCCAACCGCCCTCGCGGTATTCGGTGGCGGCGGCTTCGGGGTGGGTCCAGAGCTGGAGGCGGTCACCGCCGGCGCCGATGGCTTGGCCGGTAATCCCGGCCGCTTCGTCGGAGGCGAGGAAGGCAATGAGTCCGGAGACGTCGTCGGCCGTTCCAAAGCCGAGCTCGTGGCGGAAGAAATGCGGCATGGCTTCGCCGCGTTCGTCGGCCTCCACCGCTTTGCGGAAGTACGGGATGGTCTTGGTCATTGCCGTCGCGGCCACGGGGATGACGGCGTTGGCAGTGACGCCGGCTTTCTTCATTTCCAGGGCCCAGGTACGGACCATGCCGACGATTCCGGCCTTCGCGGCGGCGTAGTTGGTCTGGCCGAAGTTGCCGCGCTGCCCGGTGGGGGAGCCGATGGCGATGATGCGGCCCGCAATCCCGTTCTCCTTGAAATAGCCGAAGGCTTCGCGGGCGCACGTGAAGGTGCCGCGAAGGTGGACGTTGATGACCAGGTCGAAGTCTTCGTCCGTCATCTTCAGCAGGCTCTTGTCCCGCAGGATGCCTGCGTTGGTGACGAGGATGTCCAGGCGGCCGAATTCCGTGACGGCTGCCTCCACCAGCTGCTGCGCTGCCTCTGTGCTGCCCACAGGAGCGACGACCGCCACTGCCCGGCCGCCGTCGGCTTCGATGGACCGGACCGCTTCGCCGGCCACGTCGGCGTCGACGTCGTTGATGACTACCGCCGCGCCCTGACGGGCGAGTTCCCGGGCGTAAGCGAGCCCCAGTCCCCGGCCGCTTCCGGTGACAATCGCTACTTTTCCTGACAGGCTCATCGCTGCTCCTTTGCTCGATACCCGTGCATCCAAGCCCTCGGCGTGGGATGCTTTTCTGTATCCATGAAAATACGTATAGTTAAAAATGTCAACGATTGATTTTGAAGATTATTGGAGTTTGTTATGACGATCGAGGCGCAGGACGAGCAACAGGCTGCCACGAAGGACCGGCTGGTCGCCGCGCCTATCAGCCAGGACGTGGGTTTCCTGTTGGCCAAGCTCCATGCAGGCGGATCGATCGTGAACAACCGGGCGCTTGCTGAGTTTGACCTCAAGGAGCGTTCGTACTCGGTGCTGATCCTGGCCAACAGCGGGCTGGAGCCCACCCAGCGGGAATTGGCGGACTTCCTCAGCCTCGACCCCAGCCAAATCGTCGCTTTGGTGGACGAACTTGAAAAGCGGAAGCTCGTGGCCAGGGCACCAGGCAAGCAGGATCGCCGGGCCAAGACGGTGACTGCGACGGCGAAGGGGAGCCAGTTGCTCGGCCAAGCAGCCGTTGCGGCCCGCCACGCGGAATCCGAAGTGTTGGCCGCGCTGGACGAGGGGGAAGCCGCCCAGCTCAAGGCGCTGCTGCGAAAAGCGTTGTGGGGTTAGCTTCCCAATCATCTACCGCGTGGCAGAGTTCACCCACGGCGTAGGCCGGAACGGACTAACCGCAGCAGTGTATTCGTTGATATAGACACCACCGGTTACAGGAGGTGCACGATGAGTACGTTGCCGGAACAAGTTTTTCCCGAGGACATCCCTGACGCCCCGTCAGATGACGAAGCCTTGGACGCCTACTCGCGGACAGTGATGCACGTTGCAGAGACCGTCACGCCGCATGTCGCAGCTTTGGAGATGAGCAGCGCCCGCAGAAACGGCCAGGTCAGGATCGGAAGTGGATCCGCTGTCGTATTCACGGGTGACGGCTATATGCTGACCAACGCCCACGTGGTCTCCGGCCTGCGCTCCGGGCGGGCAATCTTCGCCGACGGAACCCATTCCGACGTCGAACTCGTCGGTGCGGATCCCTTGTCCGATCTCGCCATTGTCCGCGGGCACCACACGCCGCTGCCCGCTATCCTGGGCAACGCGGAGTCACTGCACGTCGGCCAATTGGTGATCGCTGTGGGTAACCCGCTGGGACTGGCAGGATCAGTGACCGCGGGCGTCGTCAGCGGCCTCGGGCGTTCCATCCCCGTCAGGTCCGGCCGGCACAGCAGGGTCATCGAGGACGTCATCCAGACCGACGCAGCGTTGAACCCCGGCAATTCCGGGGGAGCCCTTGCCGACACCAAAGGGCGGATTGTGGGAATCAACACCGCCGTGGCCGGTTTGGGCCTCGGACTCGCGGTGCCCATCAACACCACCACCCAACGGATCATCGCCGCCCTGCTGAAGGACGGCCGGGTCCGCCGGGCATACCTTGGCTTGGTGAGCACCCCTATTCCGTTGGACGCGAGTGCGGTGATCCGGACAGGCCAGAAGGAAGCGCTGCGGGTTGTGGAAGTCATCGCCGGATCTCCGGCGGAGCGGGCAGGACTGCTCGCCGGCGACCTGGTCCTCAGTGCTCAGTCGCGGGCCGTATCCAGTGCAGAGAGCCTTCAAAAACTCTTGTTTTCGCAGGCCATAGGAGAGCCTTTCCTCCTGACGGTCCTGCGCGACGGCAAAATCCACGCGGTTGTCGCCGTACCCAGCGAAATGACTGACGCGGATTCATGAGGAGCAGGTGCACGACGGAACCGGTCCGCTAAAAAGCCGGGGCCAAGATGGCTCCGGCTTTTTGCTACTTCTTCCGCATCCTCAAATGGGCCACCGGATCCACCGCGGCGTCGGATTCGTGCTTGGCACGCTTCACTGCCCGTTTCTCCTTGATGGTCTTGATACTCTTTTTCGTCTCGTGCTGGTGCGGCGCTTTGTCAGGCATGTCATGCTCCCTAACTACGGATCTTCCGTGAAGATCCAGCAAAGAGGGTCCTGAAAGGCCCTCTCCTTGTAAACTACGCCTGTTTCAGGCGAAAGCAACCGGCGGCCGAACGCCCGAATAACTAGGCTTCGGAAGCCGGGACATCCACAATGCCCACGAACCGCGAGCCGATTCCTTCGTATTCGCTGCGGACCTCTCCGGGAAGGATTCCCGGAACCTCGCTGTTCCGGTGGTGGCCACAGAAAACGTAGGTGAACTCCGGCCACCATTTCTTGGGACGCGCAGCCTCGGTGTACCCGCAGACGACGCAGCTCAAGTGCACCCACACAGGACGCTTCCCGGTGCGGTTGGCGCGGGATTGGACGAGCCACTGCGGTGGATTGTCTTGCAGCTCGCTCAGCTCGGCTTGTGAAAGCCTGGAGGGGATGCCGTGGCGTTGGGCCATTTCCATCGAAATATCAAGGGCCAGTGCGGCGTCACGTCTGCTAATCACCATTCAACGATACGGGACTTTCGCCGCGGCAGGATCGGGCAGGAATCCGGACGGGAGCGGACAAGCAGGCGTAGGCTGTGCTCATGACCGACGCAGCGGCCCTGCTGCCAAGCACCCCGCTTCAAAAGCGGGTCCTTGTTGTGGCAATTGTGGCTTCCTTCATCGCCATTTTGGATGGCTTCGTGGTGAACCTCGCGCTCCCGGCGATCGGCCGTGAACTGGGTGGTGGCCTCGTCATCCAGCAATGGGTGGTGGATGCCTACCTTTTGACCCTCGGCGCGCTGATCCTGGTCGCCGGATCCCTCTCGGACCATTTCGGCCGCGCTCGCATCCTGGAGTGGGGACTCGCCGGCTTCACCCTCACCTCCGTCACGTGCGGTCTCGCCTGGAACGGGGAAGTGCTCGTGGTGTCGCGGGCCCTGCAGGGGATCGCCGGGGCACTGCTTGTCCCGAGTTCGCTCGCCATGATCGTCACCTTCTTCTCCGGGCCGGCGCAGTCCAAGGCAATCGGCCAATGGTCCGGTTGGACGAGCGCGGCCGCTATTGTCGCCCCGTTGATCGGCGGCGTATCGGTCGACCTGCTGTCCTGGCGCGTCATCTTCTTTATCAATGTGGTTCCGGCCGTTGCCGTCTGGCCGATCCTCGCGGGGCTGCGGAAGTCCGATGCCGCAACGGACACAAGCAAGAAGATCGACTACCTCGGCGCATTCCTGGCCATGGTGGGACTCGGTGGCCCGGTCTACGCTTTCATCGAACAAGGGCGCATGGGCTGGAGCAACATGGTGGTCTGGATGCCGCTCGCCGTCGGAGCCGTTGGCCTGGTCCTCTTCCTGATCCACGAAGCCAGGACCCCGGAACCAATGCTGCCCCTGCGGCTCTTCGGAATCCGTAATTTCGGTTGGGGAAACATCGCCACGCTGGCCATCTACGGCGCCCTGTCCCTCGGCTTCTTCGCCGTAGGCATCTACTTGCAGCAAGTGGGAGGGATGAAAGCAACCACTGCGGGTATCGCGTTGCTTCCCGCGACGGTCCTCCTGATGCTCACGGCTTCATTCTTCGGCGGACTGGCAGGCAAGTACGGCCCACGGTGGTTCATGACAGCCGGTCCGTTCATCTGCGGTGTCGGTTTTCTCATGACGTTGGCCGTCCAGGAGCCCTTGAACTACTGGACCCAAGTGCTGCCCGGGCAGATCGTCTTCGGGATCGGCCTCAGCACCTTGGTTGCGCCCCTCACCGCGGCCATCCTCGGCGCGGTACCCACCGAAGAGGCAGGGATCGGTTCCGCAGTGAACAACGCGGTTGCCCGTATCGCAGGCCTGATCTGCATCGCGTTTGCCGGGCTCATCATCGGCCCGGTCTTCACCCGCCAAGGTCTCATGAACGCCCTGGTGGTCACCGCTGTGCTGTTCTTCCTCGGGGCGGCGGCATCCGCCGTCGGGATCCGGAACCCGGTCTTGGGTGCTGCAGTGATGGACTCTCCGGAAGGTCCAGCCGCCGACGACGGCGGGACGGCCGCCCAGCGCGCCTGAACAGTGCTTTCCAGGACACGCTTTCTAAGACACAGGCTTTTCAGTACACAGCTTAGTCAGCGTTCCGCGAGGACGCAGCCTTCGTGGACGGCGTCCGTGGCCACCCAGAGCGCCGAGGCGACCTCATCGGCGAGATCGTAGTCGCGGCTGCCCGGACCTTTTCCGATCCGCACCACCAGCGCACCGCCGAACGGTTTGCGGCCAATCACCTCGATGCTGGCATCGAGGTCGATTTCCTCGGCAGACAGGTACCTCAGCAGCTCCGGGTTTTCGTCGCTGATCCGGGTGATCTTTCCTGAATGGCCGTCGTCGAGCTCGATCATCCGGTGCGCATGCGGCAGGCTCACCGAACCGTCCGCGGCGGGGATGGGGTCACCATGGGGATCGCGTCCTGGGTTGCCCAGCTTGGCGGCCATGCGATCGATGAAGGTGTCCGAGACGGCGTGCTCGAGCATCTCGGCCTCGTCGTGGACTTCATCCCAGCTGTAGCCCAACTCCCTCACGAGGTAGGTCTCGATCAGGCGGTGCCGGCGGACCATGCCCAGGGCAAGCTGCATTCCCTGGGGTGTCAAAGTAATGGCGCTGTAGGGCTGGTGGTCAACCAGGCCTTGGTCCTTGAGCTTGCGGACCATCTCCGAGACGGAGGAATTGGCGACACCGAGCCGCTGCGCGAGCTGTGAGGACGTGATGGGTTTGTCCTGCCACTCCGTAAAGGAGTAGATGACCTTGACGTAGTCCTCGATCGAGGAGGAGGGCGCACTGGTCTTCACGGTTCCAAGCCTATCGCGTACCGGCCGAATCAGACTTTCCGCGCCCGCCAGCTCTGCGTGAGATAAGGCAACGGGATGACCTCGCCCTCGGCATGGCCCAGATGTTCGAAGAGGTACCACTGAAGGTTGCCCATGACTTTGGCCCGGTTGGCGTCATTCGCCCTCAGGTAGTAGCTGCGCGACTTCACAAGTTCGAGGATGTCGGCCGGAGTCACGGGATCCTCCCAATGTGTCACGTGACTTTCGAGACCCGCGAACTCCGGGCCCACCACAGGCCGGAAGTCCGGTTTGTGGACATCGCCGGCATGCATGATGCGGGTCAATCGATGGACCCAGGGCACCGAAGTGTCCATTTGGTTCCAGATCAAGCCGATAGTGCCCTGGGGTCGAAGGATCCGGGCGATCTCGGTGCTCGCGGCGAGGGGATCGCACCAGTGCCAGGCCTGGGCAACGCTGACGACGTCGAATGCTGAGTCCGCCAGTCCAGTTGCCTCGGCAGTGCCCTCCAGGGTGATCACTTGTGGATACGTTTTGCGGAGCTGGGTGAGCATGTCCATCGAGGGGTCCACTGCGGACACCGCGAGCCCGCGCTCGACGAAGAGCGCGGTGAACTTTCCGGTGCCGGCGCCGATGTCTGCCGCGTCCCGGGCGCCTTCCGGCAGCAGCCAGTCGGCCGAATCCGCAGGGTAGCCGGGCCGGACACGATCATAGTGTTCTCCGCCGTCCTGGAAACTCCGGCCGAGTTCAAGGCGCCGTTCCTCATAGAGCTTGGGGCCGGCTGATGTGCCTTTGGGTCGCGGGGCCACGCAGGAACTCCTTCGTAGGACAGGAAAAATACCCTACGAATCTACCGCAATCAGTCAGTGCTGCAGGGAGCGGCTCCCGCGGTCCCGGGAGTGTTGGGAGCCCACTCCGGGTAGCTGCGGTGGTCGTTCGCCGGCACCCAGCGGCCGGCATCCACTACGTAGTCCCAGCCGAGGCCGTTGCTCTTGAGCGCGTGGATGCCCGCAATGAGCCGGGTGGCGTCTTCCAAGCGCGAGCCCACGCCGAAACTGGCTCGAAGTGATCCGGAGGGCAGGCCGAGGCGCTTGAGCAGCGGGTGGGCGCAAAAGCGTCCGTCGCGCAGGCCAATGCCGTGCTCGGCCGCAAGATAGGCAGCCACAAGTCCGGCGTCGTAGCCCTGGAGCGAGAAGTTCACGACGCCGATGGTGTCCTGGGGATCCGTGTCGCTGAAGATCTGGTGCACGGTCACGCCGTCGATTTGCTTGAGGCCCTCGACCAGATGCGAGCGGATGGCTGCCTCGTGGGCGTGCCATTCATCGTGGTCGAGGCTGGCGATGACCTGTGTGGCCCGGGCGAGTGTGGCCGCGCCGAGTACGTTCGGCGAGCCGCCTTCGTGCCTGGCCGGTCCTGTGGCCCAGCTGACGGAATCGAGGCGCGCTTCTCGGACGGCGCCGCCTCCGGCCAGGTGCGGTGTACCGGCGTCGAGCCAGTCGGGACGGCCCACCAGGACACCTGCGCCGAACGGCGCATAAAGCTTATGCCCCGAGAAAACCAAGTAGTCGACATCCGCGGCGGCGATGTCGATTCTGCGGTGCGGGGCGAGTTGCGCCGCGTCCACCACAATCCGCGCCCCGAATTCGTGGGCCAAGGCAGCGAGTTCCTTGATGGGCAGGATTTCGCCGGTCACGTTTGACGCGCCGGTGACAGCCAGGAGGCTGACGCCGCCGTGGGAGAGCGCTGTGCGGACGTTGGCGACGGTCTCGGACAACGTTCCCGCGGCAACGATGCTGCGGTGGGGGACACTTTGCCACGGGAGGAGATTGGCGTGGTGCTCGATGTCCAGGTAAAGGACTTCGCCAATGTGTCGACCGTCCTCAACTGGCAGGCAGCCGGCCAGTAGATTGAGGGAATCAGTGGTGTTGCGCGTGAAAATGACCGAATCGTCCGGCCGGCCGCCAACGAAGTCACGGACGATGTTGCGGGCGTTTTCATAGACCGAGGTGCTGATTTGGGAGGCATAGCCTGCGCCGCGGTGGACGCTCGCGTAGTACGGCAGGATCTCGTTGAGGTACGCGGAAACCACCGTCAGGGCAGGTGCGGAAGCGCCGTAGTCAAGATTGGCGTAGCGGATGTGGCCGCCCTGGATCAAGGGTGCCTGCAACTCCGCGCCGGTGACCGCAGCGAGTGGGCGCGATGCCCGGGGGAGGGTTTCACCGCGGTGCTGTGCAGATTCGTTGTTCAGCGAAAGAGCCTGGGAAGTAAATGTGGCTGTGCTCATGGGACCTCACTCAAGAGGGACCCCTGCGTGCAGGGGGTCCGCGCTTGCCGCATCCGTTCCGGACCGGCCGGGTCGTCACCCGGGGCACCCCGCCGCGATGGAGGGTTGCCGGCCAGCAAACCGGGGTTTCGCGCTGGCACTCGTGACCTGTAAAGAGCGTAGGACACCGGCAAGGCTCATTCCAATGTGACCGGCGATTGTTAAGCGGATTATTACACCGCCGGAAAAATGTGCCTCCTGCCGAAGAAAAAGCGGCGGACGCCCCCAAAAGTGGGCGTCCGCCGTCGTTTATTCAGTGGAGAGAGTGGACTAGAGGAGGTCGTCGAGCTCGGGGTTGAGCCTCTTGAGGACCTCGGAGTGCAGGATCGAGTTAGTGGCCACGGCGTTTCCGCCGAAGGGACCATCCGCACCGTCCAGGGACGTGAAGCGCCCGCCGGCTTCCGTCACGATCGGCACCAAAGCCGCCATGTCGTAGACCTGGAGTTCCGGCTCGGCAGCGATGTCCACGGCGCCCTCGGCCACGAGGCAGTAGGACCAGAAATCGCCATACGCACGGCTGCGCCAGACATCGTTCTCGAGGCCCAGGAAGTTGTCCAGCTTATCGTGCTGCTTCCACTCGGAAAGCTCGGAGTAGGAAAGCGAGGCGTCTTCGAGCCGCGACACGTTGGAAACCTTCAACCGGGTGGCTGCGGCCAGCGACCGGCCCATGTAGGCGCCCGAGCCCTTGGCCGCCCACCAACGCTTGCCGAGCGCCGGAGCGCTCACGAGCCCCACTACTACCTCGCCCTCGTCCACGAGGGCGATCAGCGTAGCCCAGACGGGTACGCCACGCACGAAGTTCTTGGTCCCGTCAATGGGGTCGATGATCCAACGCCTCGAGCCGTGGCCCGTGCTGCCGAATTCTTCCCCGAGGACGGCGTCGCGGGGGCGGGAACGGGAGAGCTGCCCACGGATTGCTTCCTCTGCTGCTTTGTCGGCATCGGTGACGGGGCTCAGGTCGGGTTTGGTCTCGACCTGGAGGTCCAGTGCCTTGAACCGCTCCATTGTCAGGGAATCGACGGAGTCGGCCAGGACGTGTGCCAGCCGCAGGTCGTCGTTGTAGCTCGAATCGGGTTGGGTCATGGTTCCAAACTACCGTCTGTTCGCCGGTGAGCCGGGGAGGTAGGACGGCAGGCGCGCAGTTAGTTGACCGTACCCAATTCCTTGGTCTCCTGGGCTTCCATGCGCGGGTCCGCGCCGAGGAGCCGGCGCAACGACGCCAAGCGGGCCGGACCTGCCTCGCCGGCGTGGCCGTCGGCGACCCAGGAATCCAGTCCGCATCGAACCGCGGAGGCATCGTGCTTGCAGCCTCGCTCGCACATCTCCGTTCCGGGTTCCAGATCCGGGAAGGCATGCAGGATGCGGTCCGGGTTCACGTGGGCGAGGCCGAAGGAGCGGATGCCGGGCGTATCGATGATCCAGCTGCCCCCGGGGGCATCGCTGAGCTTCAGTGCGAGGGCAGAGGACGAAGTGTGCCGTCCCCGACCCGTCACGGCGTTGACCCCGCCCGTGGCGCGCTCGGCGCCGGTGAGGGCATTCACCATCGTGGACTTCCCGACGCCGGAATGGCCCAGGAGCACAGTGACCTTGCCGTCGAGGTAGTCCCGCAATTGGCCGACGGCGTCGCCATCAAGGCGGGCGGAGAGGCCGTCGTCTGAACGGGCATCGATGCCGGAGGCGCCGGCGTCGGCCGTGCGGCTGATGATGATGGGGAAACCAAGGCTCACATAGTTGGCGAGCAATTCCGTCGGATCCTTGACGTCCGCTTTGGTGACGAGCAGCAACGGCTCGATTCCGGCGTCGTACGCTGCCACCAAGGCGCGGTCGATGAATCCGGTGCGCGGCTCCGGATTGGCGGCCGCAACCACCACCACGAGCTGATCGGCGTTGGCGACGACGGCCCGTTCGATCGGATCCGTGTCGTCGGCGCTTCGTCGCAGGAGGGTCTTTCGCTCCTGGACGCGCACGAGGCGAGCGAGGGTGTCCGGGGCTCCGGACACATCGCCGACGAGGGCCACGAAGTCTCCGGGAACCACGGGGGAGCGCCTCAGTTCCCGGGCGCGTGCGGCAATCACAATGCGTTCGTTGTCCGAGCTTTCGCCCACGATCGCGGTGTAACGGCCGCGGTCGACTGTGATGATGCGCCCGATCACGGCGTCGTCGTGGCTCGGGCGGTCTTTCGTGCGGGGGCGTGTGCCCTTCTTGTTGGGGCGGATCCGGACATCGGACTCATCCCAGGAGCTTGCGTCGCGGGCCATCGTTAGTTGCTTGTCTCCGTTGAAACGGTGTCCGCGCCCGCTGGGCCGGAACTGAGCATCGATGCCCAGATTTGCGGAAATTCGGGCATGGTCTTGGAAGTCGTCGCGATGTCTTCGACCTGGACACCCTCGATGGCGAGCCCAAGGATGGCGCCCGCGGTAGCCATGCGGTGGTCGGCATAGCTGCGCACGACGCCGGCGTGCAGCGCCGCGGGCCGGATCACCAAGCCGTCGCTGGTTTCCTCGGCGTCGCCGCCAAGCCGGTTGATTTCGGCGACCAAAGCAGCCAGCCTGTCCGTTTCGTGGCCCCGCAAATGAGCGATGCCGGTGAGCCGGGAAGGGCTGGTTGCCAGGGCGCACAATGCCGCAACGGTAGGGGCGAGTTCGCTGGTTTCGTCGAAGTCCGCGCCAAGGATCTCCGGTCCGCCGGTGACTGTCAGCGTGCCGTTGTCCAGCGTGACAGTGGCACCCATGGCGGCGAGGATGTCCCGCCAGAGGTCCCCGACTTGCGTGGTGTTGGCCGGCCAGTTGGGAATCCGGACAGTTCCCTTCGTGGCCAACGCCGCGGCGAGGAAGGGACCCGCGTTAGAGAGATCCTGCTCGATCCTCTCGTCGAACGCCTGGATGGTACCGGGGGCGACGCGCCAATGGTTCGGCACGGAGTCATCCACCTGCACTCCGACGCCGCGCAGGACCGAGACGGTCATGTTGATGTGGTCAAGGCTCGGTACGGGTTTGCCGACATGTTCCAGGTGAAGGCCCTCATCGAACCGGGCACCGACCAGCAACAGGGCGGAGACGAACTGCGACGAGGCGCTCGCATCGATCACCAGGTGGCCACCGCGGACAGAGCCCGTGCCGGATACTTTGAACGGCAGGGAGCTCGCCGCGTGCCCGTCCAGTGCGCTGACTTCCAGCCCGAGTGTCCGGAGGGCCTCGATAATGGTGCCCATGGGACGTTGGCGTGCGTGGGGATCGCCGTCGAACACCGAAGCGCCGTTGCGCAGGGCCGCGAGCGGCGGCACGAAACGCATGACCGTGCCGGCCAGGCCACAGTCGATGGCGGTCTCCGACGCGACAGCCACGGGGTCGATCGGAGTGACTTCAAGGTCCGGGCCGTAGTGTCCATCGCCGGGAACCTCGGTAATGGTGGCGCCAAGCCGGCGGAGGGCCTCGACCATGAGTGCCGAATCCCGTGAATGCAAGGGTGCCCGCAGCCTGCTTGGGCCGTTGGCCAATGCCGCCAGGACCAGATAGCGGTTGGTCAGCGACTTCGAACCAGGAACCGTGACCGTGGCATCCACGGGGTGGCTGGCGAAGGGTGCCGGCCACAGGGGGAGTGCGGAGGCTGTGGTGCTCCCTGAATCGTCTGTCTGCGTCGAGGGGGTTCCTGGCATGCTTCCTTATGCTCCAACTGCGTTGTCTACGGCCTTGCGGACGGCCCGGTCTGTCTTCTTGAACTGCTTGCCCGTGGCCTTCTTGGCGTCCATGGCAAGGTGTTCGGCGCGCCATGCGAGGCTCGGTTTGCCCGCGGTGTCGACGGCGGCAAGGAATACGCCACCTGTCAGCGAAATGTTCTTGAGCAACTGGGCGCGGCGGGCGAGCCGGCCTTCCTTGGTGCTGATGTCGGCAGAACGCCATTCGACAAAGGTATTCAGGACCGAAATGCCGGCAAGCAGGCTTGCCGAGAACCGGGAACATTTGCCGAGGGCCAGCAAGGCGCCGGCGCCCACTTGCGCGCCGCCGATGACCCGCGCCAGCACTTTCTCGTCCGCCGGGAAAGGCAGCGACTCGGAAGCGCGGCGGAGCAGCGGAGAGAGCTGTTTGGCAGTGTCATCCGCGTTCTTGAGCTTGTCCAGCCCTGCGACGACAAAACTGGAAGCCAACATTGGCCTGGCGAGAAAACGGACGAGGGACATGTTTTGCCTCCTGGATGGCTTGCCACAGTGTTCAAGTGGTGTTGCGTTCAAGTGGTGCGGTGTTCACGGGGTGCAGTCGGATCTAGTCTTGCATCTTTGCGGAATATTTGCCCGAAGCCTGCCGTTGTCAAGAGAAGGTGCGGTATGGGCTGGACCTTGGATTGTGGCGCGTGCATTGTGCCGCGCGGTCATGTCGTTTGAGTGGAGATGGTTTTTTGGCCTTGGTTAAAGACCGCGAGGAACACTTGGCGCTTGGGCGGGAGCTGCCAAGGGACTCCCGGAGGGTGACAGTAGACTTGGATGCAATGAGCACCATGGATCCGGCCGCAGCGGCCATGTACAAAGCAGCGACCGACGTCACGGACGCAACGTCCGACGGCGACGCCACTGTTGAGGCCGACGTCGAGATTGCAGTGGACTTCGCAACCGAGACCCCCGAGCAACGGAGGGCGCGCTTCGAACGCGACGCCATGCAGTATGTCGACCAGCTCTATTCGGCTGCCATGCGCATGGCCAGGAATCCGTCCGACGCCGAGGACCTGGTCCAGGAGGCCTACACCAAGGCCTTCTCAGCCTTCCACCAGTACAAGCCGGGCACCAACCTCAAGGCGTGGCTGTATCGCATCCTGACCAACACGTACATCAACCTCTACCGGAAGCGGCAGCGCGAACCGTTGCAGTCGAATTCGGACACCATCGAGGACTGGCAGCTGGCGCGGGCGGAATCCCATACGTCCGCGGGGCTGCGCTCTGCGGAGGCGGAGGCACTGGACCATTTGCCGGACTCGGACGTAAAGAGCGCCTTGCAGTCCATTCCGGAGGAATTCCGGCTCGCGGTGTACTTCGCTGATGTCGAAGGATTCGCATACAAGGAAATATCAGACATCATGAATATCCCGATCGGGACGGTCATGTCCCGGCTTCATCGCGGCAGGAAAATGTTGCGCGATCTGCTGGCGGACTATGCCGCAGAGCGGGGAATCCGCGCCGGCGCGGAAGAAAAGGCCTTGGCCGTGGGCGCGGCCACAAGCAAAAAACAGGAGAAAAGGAAATGAGCTGCCAAGGATTGGGCGACTGCGACGATGCTCGGATGCAGCGTATCTACGAATACCTCGATGGTGCGTTGACCCGCGAGGACATCGCGGAGATCAAAGTGCATCTGGAAGACTGCCCGGAGTGCACCGAGCAATACGACCTTGAGTGCGTCATCCGCACCGTGGTAAAGCGCTCCTGTACGGAAGCGGCTCCTGAGAATCTCAAGAACTCGATCCTGGACAGGATCCACGCTATGAAGTCCGTGGACGTCTAAGAGGCTTGAACGGCAAGGGCCCCGGAAACCTGATGGTTTCCGGGGCCCTCCGCATTAAGTCTTACGCTAAGCCGCTGGCTTAGGTGTTGGGACGCTTGCCGTGGTTTGCGCCGCCGCGCTTACGGTCACGACGCTTACGTGCACGCTTGCTCATAGCTGGCCTCCTTAGATTCTTGATACTCAATAAAGCTGCCCTCCAGTCTCCCACATCACGGGGCCGCCCCGCGAACCGTGCCGGCCAGGCCGGCGGGAATCCGGACTCAGCCGCGCAGGGAATTCCGGATGGAGATCCTGGCCTGGTCCAGGACGGTGCGCACGGTTTCGAGGGCAATCGGAGTCAGGGCCTTGGAGCCGGCGTGCTGCCGTAGCTCCACGCGTATGTCATCGCGGAAGGACTGGACCATCATTTCGGCTTCCTTCAGGATGCGGTGTCCCTCCGGAGAGTAGCTTCCGGCCCATGACTGGAATTCCGCGGACTTCGCATTGGCTCGCGCGGCTTCGGCAGTCGCGGCCAGGTCTGCACGCAAGCCGCGCATGTTGCTGCGGATATCGTCGCGAAGATTGTCGGCCAACCGCCGCACCGAGGCGGAAATGTTGTCCTCGACGTCGGCCAGTTCCTGCCGCCGGCTGTTGAGCTCCGCCAGTCCGGCCGCGGTGATCGAATAGTTGGTGCGGCGCCCGTCGCTGCTGGTGGCTACAAGGCCCTCCTCCTCGAGTTTGCCAAGGCGCGGGTAGATGGTTCCTGCACTGGGGGAGTAGGTCCCGCCGAAGCGTTCGCCGAGGGCCTTGATGAGCTCGTAGCCGTGCTTGGGACCAGATTCCAGGAGTGCTAGCAGGTAGAGCCTAAGTGCTCCGTGGGCAAAGACGGGCGGCATCAGGCTTCCTCTTCTCCGGGGACTGAGTGCGTTGTTCCAGGTGTTGGCGCACTGCCATGGATGATGGAGGTCTTTCCAGACACGGAATTGGTACGTGCCACCATGAGCCGCTCGTCGGGGCCAACGATGGTCTGGACCCTTCCGCCTGACTGCGCGTAGAGCTGGTCATCGATCATCACAGTGCCACCGGCCGTTTTGGCCACGATGTCCACGCCCACATCATGAGGCAGGCGGATGGTGAGGTCGCCGGAAACGGAATTGGCTCCGAAGTCCTGGGTGTAGCCGTGAAGGTCGAAGCTGAGGTCGCCGCTGACGGTATTGGCCCGGATATTCTTGAAGCGGCCCGAAGCCGTGACTTCGCCCGAGACGCTCTTGGCGGTCATGACGCCGTCGTGGTTCCGGGCGATGACTTCACCGCTGACGGTGTTGACGTGGAGCTCGCCCCGCGTGCCGTCCGCGAGGACTGACCCGGAAACTGTATTGAGTCGGATATGACCGCTGACGCCCGACACCATGCCGTCGCCGCCCACGGTTCCTGCTTCGACGTCGACGCCGGCTGGCAGCGCGATGCTGATGACGATCGTGTTGGTGCTGGTGTTGTTGACGGTCCCCATCAGGTTGCGGAACCAGCCCTGGGGGCCGTGCAACTGGTGGCGGACTTCGAGCCGGCCGTCAATGAGGCTGACGCTCAGTGGATCGCCGGCGATCTCCGAGACTTCGATCCTGGTGATTGCTTCGTCGTGGGTGACGACGTCGAAGCGGCCCTTGACGATCCCCAGCTTGAGTGAGCGGACGCCGTCGACGTCGATGGTCTGCGGACCGGTAACGGTCCAGTTTTCTTCTGACATGACCCCTCCATTGCTGCACTGTGGACATTGCGATATATCGCGTTTATGTAAACACGATATATCGCGATATCGAAGTTGGCAATGGGCGCTGCGCGAGAGGGGCTGTCTAAGGCCCCGGCTATTCCGGCTGGGCGATCCTCAGCCACTGGAACCAACCGCGGTGCAACACGAGCCAGGCCATGAGTCCATAGCCCGCCTGGCCGGGGGTGCCGCCATTCGCGGCGAGGTCCGTGCGCCATTGTTCGTGGTTGAGCAAGGGCGAGAACGTGTCGACGTAGTGATGGTTGCGGCGGGTGGTGACGTCCGCAAATGCCGCGTTGAGATCCGCGATCCGACGGTTTTTGGCCGGGTCCAGCGTGGGCGGCGGACCGACGACGAATACTTCGATGTTGCTTTGGGACGCCCCGTCCAGGATATTGGCCAGATTGAGGCGGCTGCGTGCTGTGGAGACACCGAATTCGATGTCGCGGCCGGACAGGCCGATGACCAAGCGGTTTTCGTGGACGTTGCTGAAGCGTCTCCCGGCTTCGTCGAGCCAGCGCGCCGCAAGGCCTTCTGTGCCCTCCATGGGGCAGGGAAGAGAGTAGCTTTCCACAAGGACGGAGTCCTGTGGAGTCCGTGCAAGAACCCGTCCGAGCCAGCCCAAGGCCCTGGGATCACCGAGCCCGGCGAGTAGTTCATCACCAACAGCTGCGATGCGCAGCTTCCTGTCTTCCACAGTTACCTCTTCACCAAACGTTGCGGTCCTTGCACTGTGCCCGGCCGGGCGGCTGTATCACCGGACACTTGTTCCATTAAACAGAACTGCCCGGCTGGAAGCGGGTATTGAACCTCCAGCCGGGCAGCTGCCGTCTTACTTGCGTTCGAATGCCTGCTTCAGCAACGTGGCCTGTTCGGCGCTGTGGCGCTTCATGGAACCGGCTGCCGTGGAGGCCGATGCCGGACGCGAAACGAGCCGGACCTTGCGGTCCAGTGCCTGCGGCAGGTTCAAGCCGATGAACGGCCATGGACCTTGGTTGGCGGGTTCGTCCTGCGCCCAGACGATGTCGGCGTTCGGGTACTTGGCCAGTTCCGCCTCGATCTGGGCCTGGGGCAGCGGGTACAGCTGCTCCAGGCGGATGATTGCCGTCGAGGTGTCGCCGGTCTTCTGGCGGTTCGACAGGAGATCGTAATAGAGACGGCCGGAAACCAGGATCACGCGGTCAACGTTCTGTGCCTGAAGGGGCTCATGTTCGCCGATAACCGGCTTGAAGCCGCCCGTGGTGAAGTCCTCCACCGCAGAAGCCGCACCCTTGAGGCGCAAAAGCTGCTTCGGGGTGAAGATGATGAGCGGCTTGCGCGGACGACTGTAGGCCTGCCGGCGCAACAAGTGGAAGTGCGAGGCGGCAGTGGTGGGGTTCGCCACGATCATGTTGTCCTCAGCACAAAGCTGCAGGAAGCGCTCGATGCGCGCGGACGAGTGGTCCGGCCCCTGGCCTTCGTAGCCGTGAGGCAGCATGAGCACGAGCGAGGAACGCTGGCCCCACTTCTGCTCGGCCGAGGAGATGAATTCGTCGATGATGGTCTGTGCACCGTTGACGAAGTCACCGAACTGGGCTTCCCACAACACCAATGCGTCTGGGCGTTCCACGGAGTAGCCGTATTCGAAGCCCATGGCTGCGTATTCGGACAACAAGGAGTCGTAGATCCACAGCTTGGCCTGCTCGTCGCTCAGGTTGCCCAGCGGCATCCATTCGCGCCCGTTGGCGCGGTCGTGGAAGACGGCGTGACGCTGCACGAACGTGCCACGGCGGGAGTCCTGGCCGGCAAGGCGGACGGGTACGCCTTCCATGACAAGCGAACCAAAAGCCGCGATCTCGCCGAAGCCCCAGTCGATGCCGCCTTCGCGGGACATCTGCTCGCGCTTCTCAAGCAGTTGCTTGAGCTTGGAGTGGACCGTGAAGCCGTCCGGAATGTCGAGGTGCGCCTGGCCGATCCTCTGCAGCATTTCGGCTGAAATGGCGGTGGTGGCCGGCGCGTTGGTGCCGAAGTCCGCCTGCTGGGCGATGGGACGCTCGATGTCCGAAACCGCTGCGGAATCCGCCGTGATGATCGGGATAGGCGAAGTCTGCGCCGCGTGGGTCTCCGCGAAGACGCGTTCGAGGCGTTCCTGGTAGTCGCGCAGCAACTGTTCGGCTTCGTCCTCGGTGATGTCGCCACGGCCGATGAGGGATTCCGTGTAGAGCTTGCGGACGGAGCGCTTGGCTTCGATGAGGTTGTACATGAGCGGCTGCGTCATCGAGGGGTCGTCGCCCTCGTTGTGTCCACGGCGGCGGTAGCACACCATGTCCACAATGACGTCCTTGTGGAAGCGCTGGCGGAACTCGTAGGCCAACTGCGCGATGCGCACGACGGCCTCGGGGTCGTCACCGTTCACATGGAAGACCGGAGCCTGGATCATCTTGGCCACGTCGGTGGAGTACGTCGAGGATCGCGACGACGACGGTGCGGTGGTGAAGCCCACCTGGTTATTCACGATGATGTGGATGGTTCCACCGGTACGGTAACCACGCAGTTGGGACAAGTTGAGGGTTTCCGCCACAACGCCCTGGCCGGCAAAGGCGGCATCGCCGTGGACCATGATCGGCAACACGGGGAACGCTTCGCCAAGGTCCAGCCGGTCTTGCTTGGCCCGGACAATGCCTTCAAGCACAGAGTCAACCGCTTCAAGGTGGGACGGGTTGGCGGCGAGGTAGACCTTGGTCTCATTGCCGTTGTCCGAAGTGAACGTTCCTTCCGTGCCCAGGTGGTACTTGACGTCGCCCGAGCCCTGCACGGAGCGGGGGTCCTGGGTGCCTTCGAACTCGCGGAACACCTGGGCGTACGTCTTGCCCGCGATGTTGGTGAGCACGTTGAGGCGGCCACGGTGGGCCATGCCGATCGCTACTTCGTCGAGTCCGTCGTCGGCGGCGTCGGAAATGATGGTGTCCAGCAGCGGAATCAGCGATTCGCCGCCTTCGAGGGAGAACCGCTTCTGGCCCACGAACTTGGTCTGCAGGAAGGTCTCGAAGGCCTCTGCTGCGTTGAGCTTGGAGACGATGCGAAGCTGCTCTTCGCGGCTCGGCTTGGAGTACGGGTGCTCCACCTGGTCCTGGAACCACTTGCGTTCTTCAGGCTCCTGGATGTGCATGTACTCAATGCCCGTAGTGCGGCAATAAGCGTCGCGGAGGACGCCGAGGATGTCGCGGAACTTGAGCATGGGCTTGCCGCCGAATCCGCCGGTAGGCCACTCGCGGTCCAGGTCCCACAGGGTGAGGCCATACGTCAGCACGTCGAGGTCCGGGTGCTTGCGCTGGACGTATTCGAGCGGGTTCGTGTCGGCCATGAGGTGGCCGCGGACCCGGTAGGAGTGGATCAACTGCTGGATGCGGGCAACCTTGTTGATCTCGTCGGCGGGGTCGACTTGGAGGTCGGGGCTCCAACGGACGGGCTCGTAGGGGATGCGGAGTGCTTCGAAGATCTCGTCGTAGAAGTTCTGGGCACCGAGGAGGAGCTGGTGGACGAGCTTGAGGAACTCGCCGCTTCCGGCGCCTTGGATGACGCGGTGGTCGTACGTGGACGTCAGCGTGAGGATCTTGCTGATGGCGTTCTGGGCGATGATCTTCTCGCTGGCGCCCTGCCACTCAGCCGGGTAGTCGAGGGCTCCGACGCCGATGATGGCCGACTGGCCCTTGGAGAGCCGGGGCACGGAGTGCACGGTACCGATGCCACCCGGGTTTGTCAGGGATACTGTGGTCCCCGCGTGGTCGTCCGCCGTGAGCTTGCCGTTGCGCGCACGCTTGATGAGGTCTTCGTAGGTGTGCCAGAACTCCGCGAAGTTCATGGTTTCGGCCTTCTTGATGTTGGGAACCATCAGGAGGCGCGTGCCATCGGGCTTGGGCATGTCGATGGCGATGCCGAAGTTGACGTGTGCGGGCTGCACGGCAACGGGCTTGCCATCTACTTCGTCGTAGTACACGTTCATCGACGGGAACTGGGACAGGGCGCGGACCACTGCGTAGCCGATGAGGTGGGTGAAGGAGACCTTGCCGCCACGGGCGCGGGCGAGGTTGGAATTGATGACGACGCGGTTGTCGATCAGGAGTTTGGCTGGAACGGCCCTGACGCTCGTGGCAGTAGGAACCTCAAGGCTCAAGACCATGTTGGACGCAATGGCCTTGGCCGGACCGCGGAGGACGGAGACGACGTCCTCTTCCGGGGGAGTGGGAGCCTTGGTGCTCTTGGGGAGCTGCGCCGGGATCGGCTGGGACTGGCTGCCGTCGGATGGCTTCTGCGCGCCGTCCTTGGCGACAGTGGCCGGAGCCTTCTTGGCCGGTGCTGCGGGAGCAACCGGAGCAGGTGCGGGGGCTGCCGGGGCAACCACAGGCGCGGCCGGCGTCATTGCCGTTGCGGCGGCCTGTGCCACGACAGGAATTTCACGAGTGGGAGGGTTTGCAGGGGCTGCGGAGGTTCCGTTGGAGGAAGTGCCGTCAGCGGTGTCGAAGGACTCGAAAAGCGGCCACCATTTGGCGTCGACCGAATTCTTGTCCTGCTGGTACCGCTCGTACAGTTCGTCAACGAGCCACTCGTTTCCGCCAAATTCCTCGGGTAGACGGTGGCTTGGCTGCTCTGGCACTTGAAATACGCCTCTTCCATGAGTGTTGATTTCCAGCTGGCCCGGGAACTGCAGGAGGTGCAAAGGCGAGCCAGGGTCTGGGTCCCGCGAACTCAGACCCTAGCCAGTCTAGTGACGAGCGACGGCTATCTGCCAATAGTGGTGATCTAAATCATGCCGATGGCGATATGCCCCGGCTTCCATGCCCCGAGGTGCATCTTCTTTCCCGGGTTTTTCCTGCCGTTTTAGCGCCGCAGATCTCGAACCCGGCCGGTGAAGTCGCGTGAAGCCGCGCCGCGGCCGGACTGTAGACTTGAATTCTTATGGACAGTAATTCTAGGTGCCGGCCTGGGAGCTGCAGGGGAAGCCGTTCGGCTATCTCCGAGCAACGCGCCCACAGAGCCGGCAATGCCCGTACACATGCCCATCGCACCCCGGAGCTCCAGGCCGGCAGGCCGGCGGATAGTTCTTCCGCAGCGTCCGACCAACCTCCGCCGGGTCAACCAGCCATTAGTCTTCCTGGCGCCCTGCTCCAGCCGCTTGCACCATCCGGCGGCCTCTGATGGAGTGGCTTTTCCTTCTGGCCGGCGTGCTCCTTATTCTGGGTACCGGCTTCTTTGTCGCGGTCGAATTTTCGCTCGTGGCGCTGGACCAGTCAACGGTCCAAAGAGCGGTCGACGGCGGCGACCATGCCGCCGCGGCGTTGCTCAAATGCCTGAAATCCCTCTCCACCCAGCTCTCTAGCTGCCAATTGGGGATCACCCTCACCACCTTGTTGACCGGCTTCGTCATGGAGCCATCCGTCGGCTCCCTCCTGCACGGACCGCTGCTTTGGGCCGGGCTGCCTGAGGCCGCTGCGCAGTCCTTGTCACTCATCCTGGCCATGACCTTCGCCACCGTTTTGTCGATGCTGATCGGCGAACTCGTCCCGAAGAACATGGCCCTGGCCTTGGCATTCCCGCTGGGCCGGGCGTTGGCCCGCCCGCAACTGATGTTCACAGCCGTGTTCAAGCCCGCAATCGTTGTGCTTAATGGTTTCTCGAACAAGGTGCTCAACCTCGTGGGACTCGAGGCCAAAGAAGAGATCTCGGGTGCCCGCTCGCCTTCTGAACTGGCCTCCCTCGTGCGCCGTTCAGCAGAGCTGGGAACCCTCGACGCCGGCACGGCCAACTTTGTTGCCCGGACCCTGAACTTCTCGGCACGTACGGCGGCGGACGTCATGACGCCCCGCATCCGCATGGAAACCATCGACGCCGACCAGCCGGTATCGGACATCATCGAAGCGGCGCGGCGGACCGGATATTCGCGCTTCCCGGTCATCGGCGAATCGGCCGATGACATCCGGGGCGTGGTGCACATCAAGAAAGCCGTGTCCGTCCCGTCGGAACGCAGGAGCCGGCTGGAAGCCGGAGCAATCATGTCCGAGGTCCTCAGCGTTCCCGAGACCATCCACCTTGACGCTCTGCTTTTGGAACTTCGCGAGGGCAACCTGCAACTCGCGGTCGTGCTTGACGAGTACGGCGGAACCGCGGGGATCGCGACCCTTGAGGACCTGGTGGAGGAAATCGTCGGCGAAGTTGCGGATGAGCACGACAAAGTCCGTCCTGGACTGCTGCAGAGCGCCTCGGGGGACTGGTATTTCCCTGGACTCTTGCGCCCGGACGAGGTCAGTGAGCAGATCCCGGGCCTCACGGTTCCCGACGACCCCGCCTACGAGACCGTGGGTGGTTACGTCATGAGCCAACTTGGACGGATCGCGTTGGTAGGCGACGTCGTGGAGGCCGGAGGCGGCACCTTGGCCGTCACCCGTATGGACGGTCGCCGGATCGACCGCATTTGCTTCCACCCCACGGCGCCCGACACCGACGATGACGGCGACGACGATAAAGGCGCTACCCAAAGCGATTCGAGCGGATGGCAAAGCAGGAAGCAGGCGGGCAAACGGTTGAGTAAGGGCTCCGGCGGTTCGGCAGGCGATACCGTTGGCAACCCCATGGCCAAAACCAGTCGCAAAGGACGTGCCGCATGAGCGACTGGGTAGGAATCCTGTGGCTCGTGGTGCTGTTGATCGGCAACGCCTTCTTTGTCGGCGCGGAGTTTGCCGTGATGTCCGCACGCCGCAGCCAGATTGAGCCTTTGGCCCAACGCGGTTCCAAACGCGCGCAGACGACTCTGTACGCGATGGAACACGTCTCGCTGATGTTGGCGTGTGCCCAGCTCGGCATCACCGTGTGTTCCTTGCTGATTCTCCTCGTGGCCGAGCCTGCCATCCACCATTTGCTGGGGGCGCCGCTGGAGTCCGTAGGTGTCCCTGTTGAGTTGGCAGACGTTATCGCTTTTGCGGTTGCCTTGCTTGCGGTCACCTTCCTGCATGTGACCTTTGGCGAGATGGTACCCAAGAACATCTCTGTTTCGGTCGCAGACAAGGCCGCGTTGCTGCTGGCGCCGCCATTGGTCCACGTGGCCCGTTTCGTGAAGCCCGTCATCTGGACTCTGAACTGGCTGGCAAACCGCATCCTTCGACTGATGAAAATCGAGCCCAAGGACGAGGTGACCTCCTCCTTCACGCTCGAAGAAGTGCAGTCGATCGTGCAGGAATCGACCCGCCACGGGCTCGTTGACGACGACGCCGGCTTGCTGAGCGGCGCTTTGGAATTTTCCGAGCACACCGCGGCGCACATCATGGTGCCGCTGGACAAACTGGTAACGCTCAAGCCCGGCTCTACGCCGCGGCAACTCGAGAAGGCGGTCAGCCGCACCGGTTTCTCCCGCTTCCCCGTGTTGGACGACGACGGCGAGTTGACCGGTTACCTGCACATCAAGGATGTGCTGTCCATCCCCGAGGAAGGACGCCGCTATCCGATCGCGGAAAGCCGGATCCGGTCCCTCGTGAACCTCGCACCCGAGGACGAAATTGAAGATGCCATGGCAGTGATGCAGCGGACCGGCTCGCACTTGGGCCGTGTCGTGGGGACCGGCGGCGCGACCCTGGGAGTGTTGTTCCTGGAGGACGTTATCGAGCAGCTTGTGGGCGAGATCCGTGACGCCACCCAGGCCAGGGGAATCCGGCGGCTGGGCGGACCCGAGTCAGCGTAGCCTCCTGCCGGCCCCAAGGGGCCGGCAGGACCCGGCTGGAATTCTAAATAGGAATCATTCCCATTTGTGGGTACACTCATTTGAGTCCCCCTGTTGTGCTTGATTCGGTAGATCCGAGGTTTCCCGTGCGCCGTACCGCCGCCCGTCTTTCCCTTGCCGCAGTGCCTGCTGCGTGCGCGGCCGTTGCCGTCCTGCTTGCCGCATGCTCGGCACCCGCCGCGACGGCGCCGTCGTCGTCCTCCGGAGTGATCGACGTCGTCGCCTCCACCAGCGTGTACGGCGACATCGCCAAGAGCGTCGGCGGTGACAAGGTGTCTGTCACGTCCATCATCAACAAGACCAGCCAGGATCCGCACTCCTACGAGGCAAGCACCCAGGACAAACTGGCCGTCTCCAAAGCCCAATTGGTGATCGACAACGGCGCGGGCTACGACGACTTCTTCAGCAAGCTGGCCGATGACAGCAAGGTGGCTGCGGACAAGACGATCACTGCGGTCAACGTTTCGGGGCTCCTTCCCGCGGCGACGAGCAGCACATCCGCCTCAGCGGTGCCGGAAGGGTTCAACGAGCACGTCTGGTATAATTTCGACGCCATGGCGAAAGTGGCCGACGCCGTCGCTGCGAAGCTTGGAAGCCTGAATGCGGCCGATGCCAGGACCTTTACTGCCAACGCCGACAAGTTCAAGTCCTCGCTGACCGGACTCAGCGCAAAAGTCGCTGAAATCAAGTCATCCAAGGGTTCCGCTCCGGTCGCCATCACGGAGCCTGTTCCCGGGTATTTGCTTGAAGCTGCAGGCTTGGAGAACAAGACGCCGGAGGAATTCAGCCACGCCATTGAGGTCGGCTCGGACGTTCCCCCGGCAGCAGTCAAAGAAACGAGCGATCTGATTTCGTCGAAGTCCGTTCGCTTCGTGGCGTACAACGAACAGACTGCAAGCGCCGAGACGGAAAAGCTGAAGGCCGCCGCAACCGCCGCCGGTGTTCCGGTGATCGGTTTCACCGAGACACTTCCCGAGGGCAAGGACTACATCGCCTGGATGACGGACAATGTGGGCAACGTTGCCGCTGCCCTGAACAAGTAAACGGCGCCGGAAAATAAGAACAGACCGGCCCCGCAATCGTCCTAAGATATACAGGGCGGCTGCGGGGCCCTCTCTATTCATCCAAGAGCAGGCCACCAGCACCATCGCTTCGCGAACCCCATGGATCGAGGAATCTTTTTGACACCGGTAGTGAGCCTTCGCGGCGCGGGCCTCCAGTTTGGCCAACGGGCCCTCTGGAAGGACCTCGACGTGGACATCCAGGCGGGTGAGTTCTTCGCTGTGCTCGGCCCCAACGGCAGCGGCAAGACCAGCTTCCTCAAAGTCCTCCTCGGTTTGCAGCAGCTTCACTCGGGGACGGTGACCGTGGCCGGACGTCCCGTGGAACGTGGCAGCCGGAAGATCGGCTACATTCCGCAGCAGAAGTCCTTTGCTCCGGATACGCCCTTGCGTGCCAGGGACCTGGTTGCCCTCGGCGTCGACGGCCACCGCTGGGGCCTGCGGATCAAGGCCAAAGCCGTCAATGAACGCGTCGACTCGCTCCTGGACTTGGTGGGGGCGAGCGACTACGCCCGCGTGCCGCTTGGCCAATTGTCCGGCGGCGAGCAACAGCGGCTCCGTGTTGCGCAAGCCCTTGCCGCGGCGCCTGAACTCCTGCTCTGTGACGAACCGCTGCTGTCCTTGGACCTGCACCACCAGCAGGCCGTGAGTGCCCTCATCAACCAGCAATGCCACGAGCGGAACAGCGCCGTCGTGTTCGTGACCCACGAGATCAACCCGGTCATCGACTACGTCGACCGGGTTCTCTACCTTGCAGGCGGCAGGTTCCGGGTCGGAACACCGGAGGAGGTCATGACCACCGAGGTCCTGTCCGAGCTGTACAACAGCCGCGTTGAGGTCATCCGCGCGAACGGCAGGATCGTCGTCGTCGGGCTTCCGGACGCGACGACCCACTACCACGATGACGCCCACGCGGGTGTGGAGGAAGGTCACTAAATGGATCTCGGAAGCATCCTGCACACCATCTTCAACTTTGAAAACTATGGCGAACTGCTGGCGCTCGTCCAGAATTCCATCTGGGCCGGTGCAGTCCTAGGCCTGCTCGGCGGGCTCATCGGCACTTTCGTCATGAAGCGGGACCTCGCCTTCGCGGTGCACGGCATTTCGGAGTTGTCCTTCGCCGGTGCCTCCTTCGCCCTGCTCATCGGGGCGGACATCATTTTAGGTTCGCTCGCGGGATCCGTCGCGGCTGCGCTGCTTCTGGGACTCATGGGCGTCCGGGCGCGGGACAAGAACTCGATCATTGGCGTCATCATGCCGTTCGGGCTGGGCCTTGGCATCTTGTTCCTGGCCCTCTACCAGGGCCGGGCTGCCAACAAGTTCGGGCTACTGACCGGCCAGATCGTTTCGGTGGATACTGTCCAGCTCCAGGTCCTGGCAGGCACGGCTGTGGTGGTCATGCTCGCACTGGCCGCAATTTGGCGCCCGCTCAGCTTCGCGAGCGTGGACCCCGAGATGGCGGAAGCCAGGGGAGTGCCTGTCCGTGGCTTGGCGATTGCCTTCATGGTGTTGCTCGGCGTCAGCGTTGCCCTGTCCATCCAGATAGTCGGCGCGCTTCTGGTCCTGGCATTGTTGATCACGCCCGCGGCTGCTGCCCTGCGGGTGACTACTTCGCCGCGGCTCGTGGTCTTGTTGAGCGTGGTTTTTGCGATTACCGCCACAGTGGGTGGAATTCTCCTGGCGCTCGGCAGCCGGATTCCGATCAGCCCGTATGTCACCACTTTGTCGTTCCTGATCTATGTGGTGTGCCGGATCATCGGCAACGTACGGGCCAAACGGGGAATCAACGGCAGGATCGTCCGTCCCCACGCCGCCGTGGGCCAGGCCGTCCAGGACCAGGCGGTAGCCGGCTAGAGCAGGCCCGCAGCCTTCTTAGCAGTGCACTCAGGGCAGAGACCGAAAATCTCCACCGTGTGCGCCACTTCGGTGTAGCCGTTCTCGGCAGCCACCCGGGCCGCCCACGTCTCGACGGCTGGAGCTTCCACTTCGACGGCCTTGCCGCAATTGCGGCACAGCAGGTGGTGGTGGTGGCCCGTGACGGCACAGCGGCGGTAGACGGCTTCGCCATCGGCATTTCTCAGCACATCGATAAGGCCGTCGTCGGCAAGCGACTGCAGAATGCGGTACGCCGTTGCCAGCGACACCGAAACGCCCTGGTTCTGGAGCAGCCGGTACAGTTCCTGCGTGCTCACGAAGTCGTCAAGTTCGTCCAGGGCGGCGCTGACCGCAAGGCGTTGCTTGGTGACGCGCTGCTCCTTGACGGCGGGATCCTTCGCATCCGGAAGCGACCGGGCTGCGGGCCCGGACGTGGCGGCATGGGCGCCCTGTGACATTCGTGGACTCATTTCGATGTGGATGTTCGCAAATACCAACGTTACCAGCAGGCCACGCTCCGACGTCGGTTCGTGGACACCATTGGAGGCCCGCCCTAGGCTGGCTGCATGAAGCTCACCAAGTTCACCCACGCTTGTGTCCGCCTGCAAAAGGACAGCCAGGTCCTCGTGATCGACCCCGGGACTTTTTCCGAGTCCGAGGAAGCCCTCGCCGGCGCCCACGCGGTGCTGATCACCCATGAGCACGCTGACCACGTTGACGCGGACGCCGTCGTCGGGGCCCTCAAGGGAAACCCCGGACTGCAGGTGCACGCACCCTCGGGAGTCGCTTCCCAGCTGGCCGTGAAGGCGGGCGACGGCGGCGATCGGGTACACGCCGTCGAACCCGGGACGTCCTTTGAAGCGGGGGGCTTCGCGATTCGTTCCTTCGGAGGCCAACATGCCCTCATCCACCCGCAGATTCCGGTCGTGGCCAACATCGGCTACCTCGTGGACGAAAACGTCTTCCACCCGGGGGACTCGTTCGTTGTCCCTGATGGCATCGCCGTACAAACCCTGCTGGTGCCAATCCATGCGCCGTGGTCAAAAGTGGGCGAGGTGGTTGACTTCGTGATCGCGGTCCGCGCGCCCAAGGCCTATCCGGTCCACGATGGCCTGCTCAACGAACTGGGACGCGGATTGGTGGAGGCCCATGTGACCAGGATCGGCGCGAAGTACGGTACCAGCTATGCCAGGTTGTCGCCGCGGGAATCGGTGGAGGTCTAGCTCAGTCCGCCGCGGGCGCCTACATCCTGGGCGGCCAGATGCCTGTCTCGAAGAAGTCAGCCAGCACGGCCTCGTACGGGGCCGGATCCAGTCCACGCTCGGCTAGCCAGTCCGGGTTGTAGTAGCTCCCCGCGTAGCGATCGCCGGCGTCGCACATGAGCGACACAATGCTGCCGCGCTTTCCCTGGGCCACCATCTCGGCAATCAGTTGGCAAACGCCCCACAGGTTGGTTCCCGTGGAAGGCCCGGCGTGCAGCCCGGCCAGCCTGCGGAGGTGCCGCATAGCGGCCACCGAGGCCGCATCGGGAACCTGGATCATGGTGTCGATGACGGCCGGGACGAAGCTGGGCTCCATGCGCGGCCGTCCGATGCCTTCGATCCTGGAGGGCATGCCCGTCGAGTAGTCCGGGACGCCGTCGCGCCATCCGGGATAGAACGCGGAATTTTCGGGATCGACCACTGCCAGCCGGGTCGAGTGGCAGTGGTACCGCAAGTACCGGCCGATGGTGGCGCTGGTTCCGCCGGTGCCGGCGCCCACCACGATCCACTCGGGCACCGGATGCTCTTCGAGGGCCAGCTGCTCGAAGATCGATTCCGCGATGTTGTTGTTGCCCCGCCAGTCGGTGGCGCGCTCAGCAAAAGTGAATTGGTCCATGTAGTAACCGCCGGAAGTCCGGGCAACCTCCTCGGCCATCGCATAGACCTCCGAGGCGTGGTCCACGAGGAGGCAGGCGCCACCGAACTCTTCGATGAGGGCGATCTTTTCGGGGCTGGTAGTGCGGGTCATCACGGCGATGAACGGAAGCCCGATCAGCCTGGCGAAGTACGCCTCGGACACAGCGGTACTCCCGCTGGAAGCCTCAACAATGGTGGTCCCTTCCGTGATCCAGCCGTTGACCAGGCCGTAGAGGAAGAGCGAGCGGGCCAAGCGATGCTTGAGGCTGCCCGAACGGTGCGTGGACTCGTCCTTGAGGTAGAGCTGGACACCCCAGTGTTCCGGGAGTGGCACCGCGTAGAGGTGCGTGTCCGCCGAGCGGTTATTCTCGGCTTCGATGCGTCGGATTGCCTCGCTGGCCCATGCCCGGTCCTGGTTGCGTAGAGTGCTCACCGATCCAGCCTACCGGCGGCGACGGCCGCCCAAGGATAGGCTGGTAGCCGGTTGGCAGCTGCACGGCGGCAGCTTCCACGTCGTTTGGTAGACACAGCGAAACGAAGGAGATTTGATGGCCACGATCATTGACGTAGCCTCGCTCAAGGACCGCATGGACGCGGGTAAGCGGACTGTTTTGCTCGACGTTCGGTGGGTGTTGGGCGATCCGCACGGCCATTCGCACTTCCGCCAGGCCCACATTCCCGGCGCGGTCTATGTGGACCTGCACAACGAACTCGCCGATCCATCGGCCGAGGGCCGGGGCAGGCACCCGTTGCCGCCCACCGCTGCGCTGCAGCGGAGCGCCCGGGCCTGGGGCATCAACGACGGCGATACCGTGGTTGCGTACGACGACAGCGGCAGCACCGCCGCGGCGCGGTTGTGGTGGCTGCTTCGGGACGCCGGTTTCCACTCCGTCTTCCTGCTCGACGGCGGATTGGGGGCCTGGCGCGCGGCCGGCCACCCGTTGGCGCAGGACGAGCAGCCGCCGGTTCCTGGCGATGTGGTGCTGGGACACGGCCACATGGATGCGATCACCATGGACGAGGCAGCGGAGTGGCACAACCACGGAATTCTTCTCGATGCCCGGGCCGGGGAGCGCTACCGCGGCGAAATCGAACCCATTGATCCCCGCGCGGGACACATTCCCGGCGCGCTGAGCGCCCCCACAGCCGGAAACCTCGGACCGGACGGCACGTTCCTCCGCGCAGCCCAGCTCCGCAATAGATTTGCGGCCCTGGGCATCGACGAGGGCAGCAAGGTAGCGGTTTACTGCGGCTCCGGCGTAACGGCAGCCCACGAGATCGCTGCCCTGGAAATCGCCGGATTCAGGGCGGCACTCTTCCCGGGCTCCTTTTCGCAGTGGTCCTCGCTCGACTCCAACCAGGTGCTCACTGGAGCAGCGCCGCTGGGATCTGCGGGTCAGTGAACCATGGCCGAAGCGAAGCCGGAGGGCGTGGCAGCGCAGAGTGGCAATAAATCAGCCCGCAGGGGTAGCGTCGAGGCATGACTCCCGGACGCCCCGTTCCTCCACCCCTTGGCAAGCCGCTCGTCGTGGCTGACGAGACAGCGGAGGCCGCCTCATCAACACCCGGCGCGCCATCAACACCCGGTGCGCACGGCACGCCGACACTGGCGGCCGCATACGGCGCCACTTCTGCGGACAGCGGTCTTGTCCCGCTGACCGTGGCCCGCCGCGTTCCCAAGGAAGACGACGTCGAGATCGAGATCGATTTCTGCGGCCTCTGCCACTCCGATGTCCACGCGACACGGGGCGAATGGGGGGCCCAGGACTATCCGCTGGTCCCCGGCCACGAAATCGTGGGCCGGGTCCGCAGCGTTGGCTCCGCCGTCGACGACTTCGCGCCGGGAGACCTGGTGGGCGTCGGCTGCATGGTGGACTCCTGCCGCGAGTGCGGCAGCTGCCTCGAAGGCCTGGAGCAGTATTGCGAACGCGGAAACGTCGGCACCTATGGGGTGAAGGACGCGCGGAACGGCAACTCCATCACCCAGGGCGGGTACTCCACCTCGGTGGTGGTTGACCGCCGCTTCGTGCTCCGGGTGCCAGAGGGCCTTGACCCTGCAGCGGCGGCGCCGTTGCTCTGCGCGGGTATCACGACCTACTCGCCGCTGCGCTACTTCGACGTCGAGGAGGGTGACGTCGTAGGCGTCGTCGGACTCGGCGGGCTGGGCCACATGGCGGTCAAGATTGCGAAGGCCATGGGGGCGCACGTAGTGGTCTTCACCACCTCGGAGGCCAAGTTCGAGGCGGCAATAGAACTTGGCGCCGACGACGTGATCCTCTCGAAGGATCCCGAGGCAATGGAAGGCGCCAACCGCACCATCGACGTCATTATCGACACTGTGGCGGCGCCCCATGACCTCAACCCGTACTTTCGCACCTTGCGGCTGAACGGGGCCCTCTTCCAATTGGGGCTCCCTCCCACGGACATGCCCCCCGTCAGCCCCGGCGCGCTGATCCGGCGCCGCCTCTCCTATGCAGGCTCGTTGATCGGCGGTATTGCCGAGACCCAGGAAATGCTGGACTTCTGTGCCGAGCACGGCGTAGTAAGCGACGTCGAAGTCGTTACTGCCCGGCAACTCAACGAAGCCTACGACCGCATGGTTGCCGGCGACGTCAAATACCGTTTCGTCCTCGATACCAAGACCCTTCAGCCCGCTTCGGAAAAGGCAGACGTATGAGCACCCTGTTTACCAAGATCATCAACGGCGAGATTCCCGGACGTTTTGTCTGGAAGGACGACGACGTCGTCGGCTTCCTGACCATCGCCCCGCTTACAGACGGCCACACGCTCGTGGTGCCGCGCCAAGAGGTGGACCGCTGGACCGACGTCCCCCCTGAGCTCCTCAACAAAGTCATGTCCGTCGCGCAGACAATCGGCAAGGCACAAGTGGAGGCGTTTGGCGCACCACGGGCAGGCCTCTCCGTAGTGGGATTCGAAGTGGAGCACTTCCACGTGCACGTCTTCCCGGCAACCTCCCTGGCCGATTTCGACTTCGGAACCGTAGAGCACAACCCGGACCCTGCGCGGCTCGACGCGAACGCGGCGAAACTCCGCGCCGGCCTCGTCGCCGCCGGGCACCGAGAGTTCGTTCCGGCGGATTGAGGCCCGGAGAAGCCGCCGAAGTGGCAGCACCCTTGCGGTCCGGCGACCCGGTTCCGGGGTGACGCTCGCTCACCTATGTGGTGTTTTTCTCAAACGCTCGCTCACCTATGTGGTGTTTTTCTCAAACGCTCGCTCACCTCTGGCAGGAATGCGGCGGTATAGGTGAGCGAGCGTCGGGGGAAGGCGTGTATAGGTGAGCGAGCGTCGGGGGGAAGGCGTGTATAGGTGAGCGAGCGTCGGCGCCCCGGTTACGCGGGTGCCAGCGCCTGGTTGAGAACCGTCCGGATGCGCTTTTCCGAGACGGAGTAGGCCGTGCCGAGCTCGACGGCGAAAAGGCTCACGCGCAGCTCCTCGATCATCCAGCGCACCCGTGTTAACTCAGCTCCTGCCCGTCGGCCCGGCAGCAGCGCGGAGACGGCGTCGTCGTAGTCGTCTTCCAACGCCTGAACTACCGACATGTTCAGCCCGTCGCGCTGGACATTGTTCGGGAGCTTTTCGAGGCGCTTCTCGATTCCGGCCAGATACCGGGGCAGCTGGCTCAATTGGGCGTAGCCCGTCCGTGCCACAAAACCGGGGAACACGAGCTGCTCCAGCTGGCTCTTCATGTCGTTGAGCGCGCTGATCAAGGCGAGGCTCGTGCTGCCCTTGAGTTGCTTCTCTATCCGCCGGGTGCTCCCCAAAATGCGTTCGACGACGGCGGTCACCGTGAAGACGGTGTCGATCAGTTCCGCGCGGACCAGTTCGTACAGGGCATCGAACGCCGCCTTGTCCCAAGGAAGTTCGGCCGGAGTCAGCTTGTCGACGGCCGCCAGGACGCAGTCCGCGATCAAGGCGCTCACCGAGCCGTGAGGGTTCTGGCTGAACGTCAACTTCTCCGTGTTGTTCAGATGTTCCAGGACGTAGCGGTCCGGGGCGGGAACGCGCAGGGCGAGCAGCCGGATAACGCCGCCGCGCATTGCCGGTTCCTGCTCCGCCCGGGTCTGGAACACGCGCAACGCAACGGATTTTCCCTCATCCACGAGAGCGGGAAAGCCCGTGACATCGTGCCCCTTCACCGTGCGCGTCACTTGGCGTTCGATAGCTCCGAAAGTCCACTCGGTCAGCCCGGTTTGCTCGGACAGGAAACCGGCGGACTGCTGGGTCGTCCCGCCGCGGCCGTTTCCGCCGCTTGATCCGGTACCGCCGGCATTTGGGGCGCCCTTCGGACCGTTGGCGCGTGCCGTCGTCGCCGGTGTTGCCCCGAGGGATTCGGCGATGGCCCGGCGGGTAGCCGGGGCAAGCTGTTCCTGGAGTGCGGCGAGGTCCTTGCCTTCGTCGAGCACCTTGCCGCGGCTGTCCACTACCTTGAAGCTGACGCGGAGGTGCGCCGGCACAGCGTCCCAATTCCACGATCCCGGAGGAATGATGTGTCCCCGGATACGGCGCAGCACCAGCTCGAGCGAGGTTTCAAGATCGTCCGTGGCGGGATCGAAGTCGGTTTCCAAGGCAGCAGCCGCTCGCCGGGCCACGTCCGGGGCCGGCACGAAGTTCTTGCGGATCTGTTTGGGCAGCGACTTGATCAAGGCGGTAACGAGCTCCACCCGCTGGCCGGGTATCTGCCATCGGAAGGCGGCGTCGTCGAGCTGGTTGAGGAACAGCACGGGAACCTCGGCTGTGACGCCGTCCGAGGGATTGGGCGGGGAACCGGGAGCTACCGGATGGAACTCGTAGCTCAGGGGCAGCTCAAAGCCCTTGTGCAGCCAGGTTTTCGGGTAGGCGGAATCGTCCAGCGCTTCGGCGTCCTCGCTGATGAGCAGCGATTGGTCGAAGTCCAACAAGGTGGGGTCCTGCTGGCGGGCTTCCTTCCACCATTTGTCGAAGTGGCGTTCGGAAACCACGTCCTTGCCGATCCTGGCGTCGTAGAACTCGAACAACGTGTGGTCATCCACCAGGATGTCCCGGCGGCGCATCCGCGTCTCGAGTTCCTCGATCTCGTGGAGCAAGGCGCGGTTGCGGTGGAAGAATTTGTGGTGGGTCTTCCAGTCGCCTTCTACCAGGGCATGCCGGATGAAGAGTTCGCGGCAGAGCTCGGGGTCGATCCTGCCGTAGTTGATGCGGCGGTTCGGGATGATGGGAACTCCGTAGAGCATCACCTTCTCGTGCGCCATGACCAAGCCCGTCCGGGTGGACCAGTGGGGTTCGCTGTAGGAGCGCTTCACGAGATCGGGTGCAACTTGCTCGGCCCACAAGGGATCGAATTTCGCCGCGACCCGGGCCCAGAGCCGGCTTGTTTCAACCAATTCCGCGGCCATCACGAAAGCGGGCGACTTCTTGAACAGCGCCGAGCCCGGGAAGATGGCGAATCGGCTGCCTCGTGCTCCGGCGTATTCGCGCTTGCGTTCATCCAGCATGCCGATGTGGCTCAGTAGCCCCGAGAGCAGGCTGATGTGGATTCCCTCGTTGTTGCCTACGGGGTCGGCCTCGCGCTTGTTGTCGATGGTGATTCCCAGCGGCTTGGCGAGCTGGCGCAATTGTTGGAAGAGATCCTGCCATTCGCGGACGCGCAGGTAGTTGATGAACTCGTTCCTGCACAGCCGGCGGAACTGCGTGGAGGAGAGCTCCTGTTGCTTTTCCTGGATGTAGTTCCACAGATTCAGGAATCCGGTGAAGTCCGAGTTCTCGTCCCGGAAGCGCGCGTGCTTCTCGGCGGCAAGCTGTTGCTTATCGCTCGGGCGCTCGCGCGGATCCTGGATGGTCAAGGCAGCTGCCAGGATCATGACTTCCTTGACGCAGCCGCGCTTTCCGGCTTCCACAATCATCCTGCCGAGCCGGGGGTCGACCGGGAGTTGGGCCAATTTCTGCCCGACGGCGGTCAGGCCGCCCCGGTTTTCTGCGCCGCCCCCCGTGCGCGCGTTGCCGCCGTCGATGGCCGGGGGAGCGCCGCCGTCGCCCGTGCGCGCGGCGCTGAGGGCGCCGAGTTCGCGCAGCAGCGTGACGCCGTCGTTGATGGCACGGGAGTCCGGCGGCTCAACAAAGGGGAAGTTCTCGACGTCCTTGGGGCCGCGGGCAACGCCCATGGCGGTCATCTGCAGGATGACCGCGGCAAGGTTGGTCCTCAGGATCTCCGGATCAGTGAACGGTGGGCGGGACTCGAAGTCTTCCTCGGAATAGAGCCGGATGGCGATACCCTCGGACACGCGACCGCAGCGGCCGGAACGCTGGCTTGCCGATGCCTGCGAAACACGTTCGATCGGCAGCCGTTGCACTTTGGTGCGGTGCGAGTAACGCGAGATGCGGGCCGTGCCGGTGTCGATGACGTATTTGATGCCCGGCACCGTCAGGGAAGTTTCCGCGACGTTGGTGGCAAGGATGATCCGCCGTTTGCCGCCCGGGTTGAAGACCCTGTGCTGCTCCTGCAGGCTCAAACGGGCAAACAACGGGAGGACCTCCGTGCCCGCCAGCCTGCGGTTGGCTTGGATCCGGCCGTTCAGGGCTTCCGCCGCGTCGCGGATTTCGCGCTCGCCGGAGAAGAACACCAGGATGTCTCCCGGAGCCTCAAGGGCGAGCTCGTCGACGGCGTCGCACACGGCGTCGAGGGGATCGCGGTCCTCCTCAAGCTCGTCGTCGGAAGCGTCCTCATCTTCGCCGGAGGCACTGCCGCCGGCTGGTTGGGACAGCGGACGGTAGCGGATTTCCACCGGGTAGGTCCTGCCCGAGACCTCGATGATAGGCGCAGGTTCGTCTTCGCTGCCGAAATGCTTCGCGAAACGCTGGGGATCGATGGTGGCCGAGGTGATGATGACCTTCAGGTCCGGCCTTTGCGGCAGGATCCGCTTGAGGTAGCCCAGGATGAAGTCGATGTTGAGGCTGCGCTCGTGTGCCTCGTCGATGATGATGGCGCTGTACTTGCGCAGGAGCTTGTCCCGCTGGATCTCGGCCAACAGGATGCCGTCGGTCATCAGCTTGATTTTGGTAGCCCTGCTGACTTCGCCGGTGAAACGGACCTGGAAGCCCACTTCCTGGCCTATCTCCACGCCCATTTCGAAGGCGATGCGTTCGGCAACGGTACGCGCGGCAAGGCGGCGCGGCTGGGTGTGGCCGATCAAGCCCTTGTCCCCGAGGCCGAGTTCCAGGCACATTTTGGGGATCTGGGTTGTCTTGCCGGAACCGGTTTCGCCGGCGATGATGGTCACTTGGTTTGCGGCGATGGCCGCCATCAAGTCCTCGCGGCGCTCGGAGACGGGCAGCTCTGCGGGGTAGGAAATTTGAAGTGTCATGGCTGCTGACAGTCTACTGTGGCGGCGCGTCGCCTTGCAGTGCGTGCTTCCCGGCGGCTTTTTCCAATCGCCCGGCCATGGTGCGGGCGTACTCCTTGAATTCCTCCGGGGAGATGATCTCAAAGTCCATGTCCAGCGCTGCGAGGTGCGCCGCCGGCTGCGCCAGGCTGTCCCAGCCGGCACGGAGCAGGGTGGCGTTCCCGCCGTCGTCGCTCAAGCTCGCGAGCTGCGGACCGACGACGGCGGCCACCTCGCCGATGGGGGCGTGGAGGCGCACGACGACGTCGTAACGGTACGGCGAGCGGGTCACGGAGCGCTGGACGTAGTCCGCGAGGTCCTTGGCCGGCAGGGGGCGCGGCACATACTTCTTCCGTTCCGCCGGAAGCGTGGCGATGCGGTCGGCACGGAACGTGCGCCAGTCTTCCCGGTCCACATCCCACGCGACGAGGTACCAGCGCCGCCCGGTGTCCACCAGCCGGTATGGCTCCACTAGACGCCGGCCAGCGTCGCCGTCAGCCTTGACATAGTCGAAACTGAGTTGTCGCTTGTCCGCGATCGCCGCAGAGACCACGGTGAGTTGCTGGGGGTCTACCGACGCCGCGTTGCTGGGCAACGTGGTGACCGCGGCCTTGAGCATCGCGAACTTCGGGCGGAGACGCGCGGGCAGCACCTGCTCGAGCTTGGCCAAGGCTCGAACCGACGCTTCGCCGATACCGGCGACCGGACCCGCCGCCACGGAGTTGAGCCCCAGAGCGACGGCGAGTGCTTCATTGTCGTCGAGCAGCAACGGCGGGAGCTGCGCCCCGGCGCCCAGCTGGTAGCCGCCGGCTATGCCCGGCGAAGCGTGGATGGGGTAGCCGAGGTTCCGGAGCTTGTCGATGTCCCGGCGGACGGTGCGCTCGGTGACACCCATCCGCTTGGCCAATGCCGGGCCGGTCCATTCACGCCGGACCTGCAGCAAGGACAGCAATTGCAGCAGCCTGGCGGACGTCTGGATCATGGCATTGAATCTAGCCCAAGATGCGGACAAAAGTCGTCCGTGTTCAGGGGCACACCGTGCTTAGAACGCGCGCAGTGTCCAGCATGAGTTGTTAGGCAGATCCCTCGCCGTCCAGGGCTCGGAACGGTCGGGAAGCCGGCCGCGGCCGTCCCTAAGGACAGCGGAGATGGAAGCGGCGGCGGTGATGATGAGGATGATGAAGAGCAAGACTCCGATGAATTCCATGACTCCATCGTGGTCCTGGTGCACCTCAAGAAACAGTGGCAGAAACGACCCAGTTAGGCAATTTTCTGCCACACTGGATCTATGTTGAAAACGGTGGCAATCATTGTTGTTCCCAACTTCTCGATCTTCGAATTCGGGACCGCCTGCGAGGTCTTTGGCATTGACCGCGCGGACCGTGGGAGCGGCGTTCCCGGCTTTGACTTCAGGGTCTGCACTCCGGTCCCCGGAGACGTGAAGATGAAGTCCGGGCTGTCGATGCACGTCGGCCTGGGCCTGGAAGCCACGGCCGATGCCGACCTGGTCATCATGGCTCCGTACGGACGGGATGAGGACGTGCCGGAGTCTGTATTGGCTGCGCTACGGGCGGCGCACGCGCGCGGGGCGTGGGTCATGTCAATTTGTTCCGGGGCGTACGCGCTTGCCCGCGCAGGCCTCCTTGACGGGCGCCGCTGCACCACGCACTGGCATTATTCACAGGACCTCGCCAGCAGGTACCCGCAGATTCACGTGGACGAAAATGTGCTCTACGTCCAGGACGGAACGATCATCACAAGTGCCGGCACGGCCGCCGGCATTGACGCCTGCCTGCATCTGATTCGCGTGGAGCTTGGCGCCCACGTTGCTGCTGCCATTGCCCGCGACATGGTGGTTCCGCCGCACCGCGACGGCGGACAGGCCCAGTTCATCGACCGGCCCATGCCCACGTGCGGCTCCGCGCCAATGGAGGCATTGTTGCGCTGGATGGTGGAGAACCTCGATCGGGACCACAGCGTCAACGAACTGGCCGCCCGGCTGCACATGTCCGCCCGGACCTTCGCGCGCCGGTTCCGGGCCGAAACAGGTGCCACACCGGCGGCGTGGCTCAACTCGCAGCGCGTGCTCCGGGCACAGGAACTCCTGGAAACCACGGAGCTGAACATCGACGAGGTTGCGCGCGAAGCCGGGTTCGGACATTCCGTGCTGCTGCGGCACCACTTCGCCAAGGTCCTGGACACGAGCCCGCAGTCGTACCGCAGGGCTTTCCGTGGCCAGTTGGCGGAGGTCGGCTAGCGGCGGAGGGTCTCGTGTCCCTCTACCTTGGCGTTCTCCACGAGGGTGTGCCATGGCCCGGTGACATCGGTTTCCGGAAGCGTGGCCCGGCGTTGTCCGGCGCGGATCGAATACATGAACCGGTCGGCCTGCCCGGCCGCTCTCCCGGCTGCCTGCGCGGCCGCTAGTGCGCGGGATGGCACCTGGTCCCAAGGGCAGGCCTCCACGATCGGCATCCAGCGTCTCTTGTCTTCGGAAGTGGCGGCATCCACGGTCCAGACGCGTGTGATCGCGGCGACGCCACCGCTGCGCTGGACAGTGATTTTCATGTTCTGCGGCTTCCACTGCTCCGGAGGGTGCTGCTAGAGCTTTACCTTCACAGTTTCCCACGCCTCGCGGACTGCGTCATGCTCGTTCGAACCGGCCCCGAAGAGCTCCTCTGCAGACGCCACTGTGGCTTTTGCGAAGCGTCCGAAGGTGCACGTCGCAGGCAGTGAGCCGCTGCTCAGCGTGTTGTACCAGATCTGTCCCGGCGCCTCCCAGGCATTACCGCCCAGCTCCTGGGCAACAAGGGAGAACGCCCGGTTGGGGATGCCTGAGTTGATGTGGACCCCGCCGTTGTCCGCGGTGGTGCGGACGTACTTGTCCATGGAGTCCGGTTGCGGATCCTTCCCGAGCACGTCGTCGTCATACGCGGTCCCTGGTGCTTTCATGGATCGGAGGGCGGCGCCTTGGACGGCGTCGGTGAACAAACCCTCGCCGATCAGCCAGCTGGCCTCGGCTGCAGACTGCTTTTTGGCATACTGCTCCACCAGTGCCCCGAAAACATCCGACATGGACTCGTTGAGGGCTCCGGCCTGGTTCCGGTAGGCGAGGGCTGCCGTGTACTGGGTGACACCGTGGGCGAGCTCGTGCCCTATCACGCTGAGCGACTTCGTGAACCTCTGGAAGATCTCGCCGTCGCCATCACCGAAGACCATTTGGCTGCCGTTCCAGAAGGCGTTGTCGTACAGTTCGCCGTAGTGGACAGTGGCATCGAGTTTCAGCCCGGCGCCGTCGATCGAATTCCGGCTGAACGCCTCGGCATAAAGCGCGTGGGTTTCGCCCAGTCCGTCGTAGGCTTCATCGGCGGCAGCGTCGCCCGTCGCCGGACCTTTCTCCTTGCGGACAAGCTTCCCCGGCAAAGCCTCGGTGGAGCCGGCGTCGTAGATGGTCCGCTTGGGCGGGCCGGGCTTCGCCTGGCGCGCCGTGGGCACAGGGACCGGCACCGGAAGCGCCCGGACCGCCTGGAGGTTCTTGATGTGCAGCAGGGATTCCTTGGCCGCGCGCGCAATCACGCGCAGGCGGGGCTCGTGCTGGGCCGCCAGCCTTCGCAGCATATAGGGAGGAATGATGGAACAAATCACGGCGAACCCTTTCGTACCTGTTGGACGGGTACGAACAGCTTAGGAGCGGCCACCGACTTTTTAGCGGGCCCGGTGCGGCATGTCCCCGGCAACGCGGACAGGCAAGGAAAAACCCCGCCGGTTCCTTGAACTGGCGGGGTTTTCTCTTGTGCCCTCGATAGGATTCGAACCTACGGCCTTCTGCTCCGGAGGCAGACGCTCTATCCCCTGAGCTACGAGGGCATCCGGGGCTCCCGTCCGTTGCCGGAGGGACGTCCATGAGCTTAGCAGGTCACCGCGCCGCAATGGAAAACGGGCGGGGGCGAGCCGTCAGTAGCCCGCGAAAGCGTCCACGTGGATTCGTCGGGCTCCGGCATGGCGGGCGGCGGAGCGAAGGGTGTCCACGTTCGCCGGGGACCCGGAGACGTACACGTCCCGCTTGGCGACATCGGGGATGAGCTTCCGCAGGGTGTCGCCGTCGATGCGGCTCCGCCCGGCGTCGTGCATGAACGACGGCGGTGGGGAACCGTCCGAAAGACGGGCGATGACCCGTGCGCCCGAGGCCTCCAGGACATCGCTCCCGGCAAGTTCGGCGACGCTGGGGGCGAGATACAGCACGACGATGTCCCGTCGTGCGGAGTCGCTGGACGCCAGTTGGGAAAGGAAAGGTGCAATCCCGATTCCCGCCGCGATGAGCAGCACGGGTTTGCCGGCGTCGGGGGGTAACACAAAGTCGCCGCCCACCGCTGTTCCACTGATGCACTCTCCAGGCTCAAGCGCGAGCAACGCGCGCTTGGCGGCGGAGACTGGTTCCGCCGTGCCGACGCCGAATGTCATTTCGGGCGAGTCCGGCGGGCTGGTGATGCTGAAGACCCGTCGCCGTCCCTTCCCGTCCGAGCGCGAGTGCGGAAGGTTGAGTTCCATGAACTGCCCCGGGAGGAAACGGACGGGCCGTCGTGGCTCAAAACGGAATTCGGTGGTGAAGGGCGTCAGCGGACGCGAACCCCTGTACGTCAGCATGATTCCGCCGCGCTGTCCCACGAGGAAGGCGAGGAGGTTCCCGATGAGCAGCGCGAGCTCGGGCGAGTTGGCGACGACGCCCGCCAGGTTGTAGGGCACCGCAAACAACAGGGCCACGACGGCGGCCAGTGCCACTTGCTGCCATCGGCGGGGAGGCAGGGTGAGGGGCTCGGTGAGCATGAAGCCGACGAAAAAGAGAAGCGGCTGCTGCGCGATCGGTTGCCACACAGCGGAGCCGAAGGTCATGCCGCCCCGGAGGAGTATGGCGCAAACCACCGACAGCGCAACCACGACGAAAACGCAGGCCATGAGCACCTTCAGCGTCCGGTAGAGCACCAGCAGCACGCCGGGGACCAGGAGCCACAGCATGGCCGGGGTTGCTGCCCACCAAGTGGCGATGTTCAAACCGGTGAGCCCGGCGATGAAGGCGCCCGCCGCGGCGGGATTGAAAATGTGCCGGCCGCGGAAGGCTAGGACATATTTGGATGCCGAGGCCAGGACGCATGCCACGGCGACCCCCGCGAGATCGAGGATCTGCACCGAGGGAATCAGCTCGGTGGGCCAGAACAGGAAGTACAGCAGAAAGCCCGTGATGAGCGAGGACTCCGAATGCGGCTGGACCTTGAAGAGCCTCGCCACGAGCCGGTTGGATGCGTACGTCAGACCCAGGCACAGCACGAGGTGGACCAGCATTTCAGGCAGCCCGAAGCTTAGCCAGCCCAAGGCGTCCAACACCAGGCTGTACGCCGCGAGCGCGGCAAGGACCCAGAGGATCAGCCGGTACATCGTGAAACGCCCGAGCCAGGCATCCACGCGCGCTTTGATGGCAATCATGAGAACAGTGTCCCTTCGAAGCCGGCCGAATAGGCGGCATGTCCGTCCGAATAAACCTGGAGCCAGGAGAAATCGAATTCTCCCTCAAGCAGCGTCGGATCCACCATGAAAAGCGCGGTCGCCAGGGCATCGGCTTCCATTGCGGTAACAGCCATGGTCCACGTGGCCACTACCGTCTCTATCGGGCGACCGGTCGCCCCGTCGAGGACATGGTGCAGTCCGTCGCCCCACGCCCGGCGGTTGGCTGCGGAAGCGCACAGCGCGCCGTCGTGGAGTTCGACGACGCCGATCGCCTGGGTGGGGTCGTAGGGGTGTTCGAGGGCCACGCCCAAGGGTTCCGCCCCGGAATGGAGCATGTCGCCGCTGGCATCGACAAGGAACTCCGTAATTTCCGCTGAGCGCAGGACCGCAGCCGCAAGGTCCACCAGCTGGCCTTTCCCGGCAGCGCCGATGTCAAGGACCACGGGAACGGAAACGGAGATCTCTGTACCGTTCCACTCGAGGACGTCTTCCCAACGCGGCGCTGGCACCGGGTGGCCGAGGGGCCGCAAGGCATAGCCCGCACCGTAGCCCAGGCGCTCGAGGCTGCCGCCGATGAGCGGCGTCATGGCGCCGTTGCTGAGGCGGTACAGTTTTTTGAATAGCTGTTCCAGCTCTCCTGCCCCGGCCGGGAGGGTGACAGTGCCGGCTTCACGGGCGAGCGCTGCAACCAGGGAGTCGTCCCGGAAACGCGAATAGCTTCGGTCGTAGTCCTCCACGACCCCGAGCAGGCTGGCGCGCACCGCGTCCGGGAGTTCCTCCGGCGTCGAGATTTCCCATCTGGTCCCGATACCGTCGAAGCTGAAAACGCTCCAGCCCGTGTGCGTCATGCGCCTACTTGGCCTCGGACTTGATGGTTTCCACGGCCTTGTTGAACCCTTCGCTCGTCAGCGAGGAGCCGGCGACCTTTGAGACGTTGATCTCGTCCAGTTTCTTGCCGACCACCTGCGCGGCGATGCCGTTCTTGAACTGCCCCTGGAATTCCTTGGTGTTCGTGTTGTTGGCATGGACGGTGATGTCCACCGCGGAAATGGTGTTACCGGCCAAGGTCAGCTTGACGCCCACGGTTTCACCGCCGTTGGGTGAAATGTAGTCACCGTCCGCGCTGTAGGTACCGTCCTTGTACGGGCCGGAGATCGTGGAGGTCTTTTGCGGGGTGCTGCCTTGGGCCGAGGGGGCGCAAGCTGCCACCGAACTGGCCAGGGAGAGGCCGGCGGCGCCCACCAGGAGGCCCTTGCGGAGTGGCGTGGTCATGGTTCTGCTCGTTTCAACTGGACTCGAAAAGGGTCAATGCACATTGCTCCGGGCCGTGGGCCGATCACACCATTGACGTTGATTTCAGCCTATCGGTTCAGTCTGGGAGCTCTACTGGCCGAAGCTGGGCGTCGGCTGGGTGCGCGCTGGTGCCCGCGTGTGCGCATTGCTAAGCATAAGAATTCCACCACTTGCAAGCCCCACCGGTAGGCTAGACAGGTGACTCCCGAAGAACTCTCAGCCGCCATATCCGCCTGCCTGAAAGACGCTGTCGCCGCCGGCGAGCTTGCGCTTTCCGAATCTGCCCTCCCCGAGGATGTGCGCGTGGAGCGACCGAAGAACCGGGAGCACGGCGACTGGGCCACGAACATTGCCTTGCAGCTTGCCAAGCATGCCGGGACCAACCCGCGTGAGTTCGCGACGATCCTGGGCAAGCGACTGGAAGCGATCGACGGCGTCACAGCCGTGGACATCGCGGGCCCGGGCTTCCTCAACATCACCGTGGATGCAGCCGCCGCCGGCGCGCTGGCCAAGGTCATCGTCGAGGCGGGAAGCTCCTACGGAACCAACCAGGCGCTCGCAGGCCATGTGGTCAACATGGAATTCGTCTCGGCCAACCCGACGGGACCGCTGCACATCGGCCACACGCGTTGGGCCGCCCTGGGCGATTCCATTGCCCGCGTCCTCCGCGCCTCCGGTGCGGACGTCACCGCGGAGTACTACATCAACGACGCCGGCTCGCAGATGAACGTTTTTGCGAACTCGGTGCTGTCCCGCCTGCACGGACGCGGTGTTCCTGAGGGCGGCTACCCGGGTGAGTACATCCGGGAACTCGGCGACGAGGTCCTCACGGCCCATCCGGCAATCCGCGAGCTGACCGACGAGGCAGCACTGCCCGTGATCCGTTCCGCCGCCTACAAGGCCCAGATGAAGGACATCAAGGACACCTTGGCCGGGTTCGGCGTGGCTTTCGATGTCTTCTTCTCCGAGCAGGAACTGCACGACGGCGGTGCGATCGAATCCGCCGTTGCCCGCCTCCGGGAGCAGGGCCACGTGTTCGACGACGGCGGGGCAGTCTGGCTGCGCACCACGGACTTCGGCGATGACAAGGACCGCGTGATGATCCGCGCCAACGGCGAACCCACGTATTTCGCCGCCGACGCCGCGTACTACCTGTCGAAGAAGGACCGCGGCTTCACGGAGAAGATCTACCTGCTCGGGGCCGACCACCACGGCTACATCAACCGGCTCAAGGCCATCGCCGCGTGTGCGGGCGACGACCCCGAGGTCAACATCGAGGTCCTGATCGGCCAGCTGGTCTCCGTCAACGGCGCCAAGCTGTCCAAGCGTGCCGGCAACATCATCGAGCTCAAGGACCTTATCGAGTGGCTCGGGAAGGACGCCGTGCGTTACTCGCTCGCGCGCTTCCCCGCCGATTCGCCACTGACGCTGGATCCGGAACTGCTGAAGAAGAACAGCAACGAAAACCCTGTGTTCTACGTCCAGTACGCGCACGCCCGCTCCCGCGGCACGGCACGCAACGCGATCGAGGCCGGCGTCGACCACAGCGCCTTCGACGCGTCCCTGTTGGACCACGCCACCGAGAACGAGCTGCTGTCCTACCTCGGCAGCTACCCGTCCATCGTTGCCAAGGCTGCGGAGCTCCGCGAACCGCATCGTGTGGCCCGCCACCTCGAGGTCATCGCCGGTGCCTACCACCGCTGGTACGACGCCTGCCGCGTCTCACCGCTCGGCGACGAGCCGGTCCAGGACGTCAACCGCACACGGCTGTGGCTCAACGACGCCACGAGCCAGGTACTTGCCAACGGACTTGAACTCCTCGGCGTTTCAGCCCCGGAACGGATGTGATCCCCGTGAGCGAGCCCAATACCGTGCAGCAGAGCCCCAACAATGCCGCAGCCTCGCCCCTTGCCCCCGAATGGCTCACAATGCCGGAGGACGTGAACGCGCTTCACTCGCCGATGTGGGCCGAAGGCGTCCGGCGGAACAACGACGGCGAACTCACCATTGACGGCGTTCCCGTCAGTGAGCTCAAGGCGCAGTTCGGAACCCCGCTGTTCGTCATGAGCGAGGGCGATTTCCGTGCCCGCGCCCGCTCCTTCAAGGATGCCTTTGATGCAGCCTTTGAGGACATCTGCGGGGGAGTGGACGTCTACTACGCCGGAAAGTCCTTCTTGTGCACTGCCGTGGCCAGCTGGGTGGCGGAGGAAGGCCTGCGCCTGGACACGTGCTCCGGCGGCGAACTCGCCGTCGCGGCCCGCGCCGGCATCGACGGCGCCAACTTGGGGCTGCACGGCAACAACAAGTCCGATGCCGAGATCAACCGGGCGCTGGACATGAAGCTCGGACGCATCGTGGTGGACAGCCTCGATGAGCTTGAGCGGGTTGCCAAGATTGCCTCCGGCCGCGGCGAGACGGCGAAGGTCATGCTGCGGCTGACTCCCGGCGTCCACGCCCACACCCACGAATTCATCGCCACGGCCCACGAGGACCAAAAATTCGGTCTTTCCATGGCCGGGGATACCACGGAGTCAGCAGGCCTCTCGGCCGCCGAGGAAGCCGTCGCTGCCGCCACCTCGTACTCGAATGTGGAACTCCTGGGCCTGCATTGCCACATCGGTTCCCAGATCTTCGAGCCTGACGGCTTCGCCCTGGCAGCCGTGAAGCTGTTGGAATTCCTCGCCGCGATGCAAGCGAAGTACTCCATCGTCTTGCCGGAACTGGACCTGGGTGGCGGCTACGGCATCGCCTACACGCCCGTGGACACCCCCCGTCCGCCGGCCGAAATCGCTCAGGCGATGGCCGCCGTCGTACGCTCCAAGTGCGCTGAGCTGGGCATCACCTCGCCGCGCATTTCGATCGAACCGGGCCGCGCAATCGTGGGCACCAGCACCTTCACCTTGTACGAGGTCGGGACCCTGAAAACCGTCCGCGTGGACGCGCCTGCCGGTGCCGAAGGCAAGGAAAACGTTACGTTCCCGCGCCGCTATGTGTCGGTGGACGGCGGTATGAGCGACAACGCCCGTCCGGTGCTGTACGACGCGGATTATTCGGCCATTCTCGCCTCCCGGACCTCGGACGCCGCCCCGCAACTGTCCCGAGTAGTGGGCAAACATTGCGAGAGCGGCGACATAGTTGTTAGAGATGTATATCTGCCCGAAGACGTGGCAGCCGGTGATCTGCTCGCTGTACCGGGAACCGGCGCTTACTGCTGGGCCCTCTCAAGCAACTACAACTATCTGGCCAGGCCTGGCGTTGTCGCTGTGCGCAATGGATCCGCCCGGCTGATCGTCCGCGGGGAAACCGAAGAAGATCTCTTGAACCGCGACATGGGAGTGGCGAATGTCTGAAGTGCGAACCCTGAAGGTGGCCCTGCTGGGCTGTGGCAACGTGGGAGCCCAGGTAGCGCGGATTCTCCTGGACGACGCCGACGCCCTTGCTGCCCGCACTGGCGCACGCTTGCAGCTGTCCGGCATCGCCGTGCGAAACATTGATTCAGAGCGCGACGTCGAATTGCCGCGCGATCTGTTCACCACCGACGCCGACACCTTGGTCAAGGACGCCGACCTGGTGATCGAACTCATGGGCGGCATCGAGCCCGCCCGCTCGCTCATCCTGACCGCCATGCAGAACGGCGCTTGCGTCGTGACCGGCAACAAGGCGCTCCTGGCACAGGATGGCCCCACGCTCTACGAAGAGGCCGACAAGGCCGGCGTCCAGCTCTCCTATGAGGCCGCCGTCGCCGGAGCCATTCCGATCCTTCGCCCCATCCGCGACAGCCTCTCCGGCGACCGCATCACCCGGGTCCTGGGCATCGTGAACGGCACCACCAACTTCATCCTCGACCAGATGGACAGCACCGGTGCGCAGTTCGCTGACGCGCTGGCCGAGGCCCAACGGCTCGGATACGCGGAAGCCGATCCGACTGCCGACGTCGAAGGCCATGACGCTGCGGCCAAGGCCGCCATCCTCGCGTCGTTGTCCTTCCACACGCGCTTCGCCCTCGAAGACGTCTACTGCGAAGGCATCACGAAGGTCAGCGCAGCCGACATTGCAGCCGCGAAGGAAGCAGGCTTCGTCATCAAGCTGCTGGCCATCGCCGAGAAGATCACCAATACAAACGGCGACGGCGGCATTTCAGTCCGCGTCCACCCCACCCTCCTGCCTCGCGAACACCCGCTTGCAGCCGTTCGCGGTGCGTTCAACGCCGTCTTCATCGAGGCCGAGAACGCCGGCGAACTGATGTTCTATGGCCAGGGCGCCGGCGGAACCCCGACGGCGTCTGCCGTCCTGGGCGATCTCGTCTCCGCGGCGCGCCGGGTGGTGCTTGGCGGTCCCGGTCGTACCGAGACAACCACCGGCTACGTGCCTGCGCTGCCGATCGATGCGTCGACCACGAGTTACTACATCGGCCTCGACGTTGCCGACCAGGCCGGCGTGCTGGCCCGGATCACCCACATCTTTGCCGAGCACGGCGTATCGATTGAAATCATGCGCCAGACGATCCACCGCGACGCCGCCTCGAAGGTTGAGTCGGCCGAGCTGAAGATTGTCACCCACCGCGCATCCGAAGCCGCACTCGCGGCAACCGTCGAGGCCGTCAAGGGCCTGGACGTCATCAATTCTGTGACATCCGTCCTGCGGGTAGAAGGGGTCTAAGTGGCTCACCAATGGCGCGGAGTAATCCGCGAATACGCTGATCGTTTGCCTGTAACGGAAGCCACGAAGGTCATTACCCTCGGCGAGGGCGGAACTCCCCTCGTTCACGCACAGAAGCTCTCCGAACTCACCGGGTCCACTGTGTACCTGAAGGTGGAGGGCATGAACCCCACCGGTTCCTTCAAGGACCGCGGCATGACGATGGCCATGACGGCGGCTGTCGAAGCAGGCGCCAAAGCCGTTGTCTGCGCCTCCACGGGCAACACCTCGGCCTCGGCCGCAGCCTACGCCACGGCCGCCGGGCTGAAGTGTGCCGTTTTGGTCCCCGAAGGCAAGATCTCCATGGGCAAGCTCAGCCAGGCGATCGCGCACGGCGCCACGCTGCTGCAGGTGGACGGCAACTTCGACAACTGCCTGGACATCGCCCGCAAGCTCGGCGAGTCCTACCCGGTGTTCCTCGTGAACTCCGTCAACCCGGCGCGCATCCAAGGCCAGAAGACCGGCGCCTTCGAAATCGTCGACGCCCTCGGAGACGCTCCGGACATCCACGTCCTCCCGGTGGGCAACGCGGGCAACATCAGCGCGTACTGGAAGGGTTACAAGGAGTACTCCGCGCCCTTCGAGTCCGCAACTGCCGGCACCCTTCCGGCCGTCTCCACCAAGACGCCGGCCATGTGGGGATTCCAGGCAGCAGGCGCGGCACCGTTCGTGGCAGGCCATCCCATCACCGAACCGGACACGATCGCCACGGCCATCCGCATCGGAAACCCGGCATCCTGGGACACGGCCATCGCGGCACGCGATGAATCCGGCGGCTTCATCGACGCCGTGACCGACGAGCAAATCCTCGATGCCCACCGCTGGCTCTCCGCCAAGGAAGGCGTCTTCGTCGAACCCGGTTCCGCGGCAGGCGTAGCCGGCCTCATCAAGAAGCACGCCGCAGGCGAGGTTCCCACCGGCAAGACGATCGTCATCACCGTCACCGGACACGGACTCAAAGACCCGCAGTGGGCTCTCCGCACGGAGGACGGCAGCGAGGTCCAGCCGGTCAAGGTGCCGAACGACGTCGTGACCGTGGCATCCGAACTGGGACTGGAAGAAAACTAAGAGTGGAAACCACGCAGCCCACCGCGACTGGTCTCAAGCTTGTCGCGGCAGGCCAGCAGCTGACCGTCAGGGTCCCGGGTACCAGCGCAAACCTGGGCCCCGGCTATGACAGCCTCGGCCTGGCATTGTCGATCTACGACACCCTGACTGTCGAAACACTCACCACCGGAGAGCTCGAGTTCGAGCTCTCCGGTGAGGGAGCCGACACTCTCCCTCGCGATGCCAGCCACCTGGTCGTGCGGGCCCTCAACACCGCCTTGGAACGACTCGGTTTCCGGCACAGCGGTCTCAAGATCACCGCGGACAACGTCAACCCGCACGGCCGCGGACTTGGCTCGTCGGCGTCTGCAGTAGTTGCCGCTGTTACCGCAGCCAACGCCTTGGTGCCCGAATCCGCCCAGCGTGACCGCGGGTGGGTCCTGCAGCTCACGAGCGAGATGGAAGGGCACCCGGACAACGTCGCACCCGCGATTTTCGGCGGACTGGCCTTGTCATGGCAGGACAGCGAGCAGTACAGCAGCACCCGTGCAGAAGTGGTCCGGTCCGTCATTCCCATCGTGGCCGTGCCTGACTACGAACTGTCAACCGAAACCGCCAGAGGGTTGCTGCCTGCTTCCATCGGCCACCACGCAGCAGCGATGAACTCAGGACGCGCGGCCCTCCTGATCCACGCGTTGACGGCAGACCCCCGTTTCCTGCTTCCCGGAACCGAGGACTACCTGCACCAGAGCTACCGTGCAGAGGCAATGCGGCCAAGCGCGGCGCTGATCACGGCATTGCGCTCGGCGGGCCATGCAGCTGTCGTTTCAGGAGCGGGGCCCACGGTTCTGACATTGGCCAACGGCGCGGACGAAGCCGGGGCGATTGCCGAATTGATTAACTCGTTCACCGCGGACAACACTCCGGACGTTGCTTGGCGCGTGATGACACTGGCAGTGGACGTTGAAGGTGCTAGAGTGGACTTGCACCGGCGGTAGAACCGCGGGCAGTTCCCTGACATTGGATCCCGGCTAAATGCCGTTCCCGTCTCCTACTGTGTCGAAGTCTGCCGGTGTCGTCTCCTTATCGGCCTGTCGCAGGTGCCACAGAACCCTTTCTGTTACCCGAACCGTCAGCCCGCGCCCCGCCCGCCGGAGCATCGAAGACGTATTAGTATCCGGCCCTGCTGAAACTAAACCGGCAAGACCGAAATCACGGCTGCAGATCTGAACTGCAGTCCAGAACAAATCATCGCGTCCAGCTCTAGGTCTGGACGCCGTCGAGGGGGAAGGATCCTTCGTGACAGAAACCACTGAGCTGGCTTCAGCTGTGGACACAACATCTTCTGCAGCTGAATCAACGGCCGCAACCGCTAAGAGCAGCGGCCTTGCAGGCCTCAAGCTCGCGCAGCTCCAGGCTCTCGCCAGTCAGCTGGGCATTTCGGGCGGATCCCGGATGCGCAAGGGGGACTTGGTCTCGGCTATTTCGGCCCACCGTGCCGGTGCAACCACCAGCAAGGCTCCCACCGCGGCCAAGGCCGTGGCGGCAAAAGCCGCGCCTGCAGCCCCGGAAGCTGAGACCTCTGCCGCACCTGCCGCAGTATCCACCGAAGCTCCTGCGCAAGACGGCACCCGGGCACGTGGCCGTGGCCGAAGCCGTCGCGCCACTAGCGATGGTGTTGTTGCCGCTCCTGCCGCCGCGGAAACCGCGGAGGCTCCCGCCGTCGAGGCTCCTGCCGCTCCCGTCGCCGAAGCAAGCGAGGCCGCCGGCGAACGCCGTCAGCCGCGTACGCGGAACCGTCGTCGTGGCGAGGCCGCTCCTGCGGAGGCCGGTGAAGCCGGTGAGACCCGCGCTGCCGAGCAGCCCCAGGCCGAACAGCGTCAGCCCGAGCAGCGTCAGACGGAACAGCGCCAGGCCGAGCAGCGTCAGCCCGAGCAGCGCCAGCCCGAGCAGCGTCAGACGGAACAGCGCCAGGCCGAACAGCGCCAGCCGGAGCAGCGTCAGGCGCAGCCGCGCCAGGGCGAGCAGGCTTCGGTCGAAGCCGGCGAACCCGGCCAGCGCGAACGCCGTGACAACACACGTACACGTCGCGAAGACACGAACGACGGCGATGACACCGGCAACCGCCGCAATCGTCGCAACCGCCGCGACCGCAACGATCGTCCGGGTCCGCAAGACAACCGTGACAACCGCGACGGAAACACCCGCAGCGACCGCTTCCGCGACCGCAACGAACGCCGCCGCGGCCGCGGACAGGGCCCGGACGTCGACGACGTCGAGGTCACCGAGGACGACGTCCTGCTGCCGGTTGCCGGCATCCTGGATGTCCTCGAGAACTACGCGTTCATCCGCACTTCCGGTTACCTGCCGGGTGCCAACGACGTGTACGTGTCCCTCGCCCAGGTCAAGAAGTACAACCTGCGCAAGGGTGACGCCGTCGTCGGCGCAATCCGCGCCCCGCGTGACGGCGAGGACCGCAGCCAGCAGACTGCGCGCCAGAAGTTCAACGCGCTCGTCCGCGTCACGTCGGTCAACGGCAAATTGCCCGAAGAGCTCAAGGACCGCGTTGAATTCGCCAAGCTCGTCCCGCTGTACCCGTCCGAGCGCCTGCGCCTCGAAACGGATCCCAAGAAGATCGGCCCGCGCGTCATCGACCTCGTGGCCCCGATCGGCAAGGGCCAGCGCGGCCTGATCGTCTCCCCGCCCAAGGCCGGCAAGACGCTCATCCTGCAGTCCATCGCGAACGCGATCACCACCAACAACCCTGAGGTCCACCTCATGATGGTGCTGGTGGACGAACGTCCCGAAGAAGTCACGGACATGCAGCGCACCGTCAAGGGTGAGGTCATTGCCTCTACCTTCGACCGTCCCGCCGATGACCACACCACGGTTGCCGAGCTTTCCATCGAACGCGCCAAGCGCCTCGTGGAAATGGGTATGGACGTGGTGGTCCTCCTGGATTCCATGACCCGACTGGGCCGCGCCTACAACCTGGCAGCACCGGCCTCCGGCCGTATCCTGTCCGGTGGTGTCGATTCCGCTGCGCTCTACCCGCCGAAGCGCTTCTTCGGTGCTGCGCGCAACATCGAAAACGGCGGCTCGCTCACAATCCTGGCTACCGCGCTCGTCGAGACCGGTTCCAAGATGGACGAAGTCATCTTCGAAGAGTTCAAGGGCACGGGCAACATGGAGCTCCGTCTGTCCCGCCAGCTGGCGGACAAGCGCATCTTCCCGGCCGTGGACGTCAACGCTTCGGGTACCCGTCGCGAAGAGAACCTGCTTTCGGCTGAAGAAGTCAAGATCATGTGGAAGCTGCGCCGCGTCCTGTCCGGACTCGAGACCCAGCAGAGCCTTGAACTCTTGACCAACAAGATCCGGGAGACCGGGAGCAACGTCGAGTTCCTCATGCAGGTTCAGAAGACGACTCTTGGAGCCAAGTCGGATAACGACAAATAGCTGTTTTAGGGGCGGGTGCTGGTTCGTTCGTGCGGTTGATTCCGCGCGGATGTTCCGCTCCCGCCCCTTCCCGTTGCGTTGCGGGGTCACTTACGGCCCATGCCGGAGGCCCGGATGGGCCGTAAGTGACCCCGCGTTGCAGTTATTAGACTTGTAGAAGTCGAAAGAGGTTTTGAAATGTTTGAGTCCGTACAGGGATTGCTTGATGAGCATGCTGCTATCCAGGCGCAGTTGAGTGATCCTGCCGTTTATGCCGACCAGGCTTTGGCCCGCAAGTTGGGGCGGCGCTCTGCCCAGCTGCAGGGCATCGTTGAGGCGTACAACCGTTGGCGCGGGCTCATGGACGATCTCGAAGCAGCCAAGGAAATGGCTTCCGAGGACGCCGAATTTGCCGCCGAGGTAGACGAAATCGAGGCGAAGCTTCCGGCCGCGCAGGAGAAATTGCGGCGATTGCTGATCCCTCGCGATCCCGACGACGCCCGCAACGTCATTCTTGAGGTCAAAGGCGGCGAGGGCGGCGACGAAGCTGCGCTCTTCGCCGGAGACCTGCTGCGCATGTACATGCGTTACGCGGAGTCCCGCGGCTGGAAGACCGAACTCATCTCGGCCACCGAATCGGATCTGGGCGGCTACAAGGACGTCCAGATGGCCGTCAAGGGCAACTCGAACGATCCCGCTGAGGGCGTCTACGCACGCTTGAAGTTCGAAGGCGGCGTGCACCGCGTCCAGCGTGTCCCTGTCACCGAGTCGCAAGGCCGCATCCACACTTCCGCGGCCGGCGTCCTCGTGCTCCCCGAAGTGGATGAGCCCGAAGAACTCGAAATCAACCAGAACGACCTCAAGATCGACGTCTACAGGTCCTCGGGTCCCGGCGGCCAGTCCGTCAACACCACGGACTCGGCAGTCCGCATCACCCACTTGCCTACGGGGATCGTGGTGGCCATGCAGAACGAAAAGTCCCAGCTCCAGAACCGCGAAGCCGGCATGCGCGTCCTCCGTGCCCGTATCCTCGCCCACCAGCAGGAGCAGATCGACGCCGAGAACTCGGCCCAGCGCAAGTCGCAGATCCGCACCATGGACCGTTCGGAGCGCATCCGTACGTATAACTTCCCGGAAAACCGGATTGCCGACCACCGTACCGGCTACAAGGCGTACAATCTCGACGCCGTCATGAATGGTGACCTGGAACCGGTCATCCAATCGGCCATCGAGATGGATGAACAGTCGCGCCTGGATGCCCTGGGCGAGTAACAGACTGCAAGGAACTTCATGACGCTCTTTCCGGGCCAAAGCCTCGCGGACGCCGTCCGCGAGGCAACAACCATCCTGTCCGACGCCGGAGTCCCCACTCCGCGCGTGGACGCGGAACTCCTCGCCGAACATCTCCTGGGTGTCGGCCTCGGCCGCTTGCGCGCCATGCTGCTTGGCGATTCCGCCGCCCCGGAAGGCTACGCGGACTTGGTGGCCGAGCGCGCCCAGCGCGTTCCACTCCAGCACATCACCGGCGTCGCGCACTTCCGCTACCTCACGCTCGCCGTGGGCCCGGGCGTGTTCATTCCGCGGCCGGAAACGGAATCCGTCGTCCAGCTCGTCATCGACCACCTCCAGGGACTCGGGCACCCCAAAGTGGTTGATCTTGGCACCGGCTCCGGCGCCATCGCAGCCTCGATCGCCCACGAAGTGCCCGGGGCCGAGGTCCACGCCGTCGAATTCAGCACGTTCGCCCATGCCTGGGCCGCGAAGAACCTGAAGCCCCTCGGGGTGAAGCTCGTTCAAGGCGACCTCAGGAATGCCTTGCCCGAACACGACGGAACTTTCGACGTCGTCGTTTCCAATCCGCCCTACATCCCGGCTGAAGCAATTCCGAACGAACCTGAAGTGGCACTGCACGATCCGCCGGAAGCGCTTTACGGCGGGGGAGCGGACGGAATGGATCTTCCGACGGCGGCTGCCGCCTCGGCTGCGCGGCTCCTCAAGAGCGGTGGCTTCTTCGTGATGGAGCATGCGGAGGTACAGGCACGGTGGATTTCCGCGCATCTAAAGGCCGCCGGCTGCTGGACGCAGGTCACCACCCACCTCGATCTCAACGGCAAGGAACGTGCCACGAGCGCAGTATTGGCAATCGACGCCTCGCGGGAATGAAAGAATAGCGCTGTGACCACAAGCTACAACTGCACGTCAGAGGAACAACGCGCCGAAGGCCTGGAGCATGCGCAGCGCGCCATCAGCGAGAAAAAGTGTGTCGTCATGCCGACGGACACCGTCTACGGCATTGCCGCCGACGCCTTCTCGCCGCAAGCCGTGACCATGCTGCTGGTCTCGAAAGGCCGTGGCCGCCATATGCCGCCCCCGGTGCTGATCCCGCGGCTCAACGCGCTGGACGGGCTGGCGACCGACGTATCGGAAGAAGCCCGCAAACTGGCAGAAGCCTTCTGGCCCGGCGGCCTGACGCTGATCTTCCACGCCCAGCCGTCCCTGGATTGGGACCTGGGGGAGACCCGCGGAACCGTCGCCCTGCGCATGCCTGACGACGAAATTGCGCTCGAACTGCTCAACCGCACCGGTCCGCTGGCGGTGTCCTCGGCAAACCGCACCGGTCAGCCGGCAGCGCAGACAGCCTCCGAGGCGAGGACCCAGCTCGCTGAATCGGTCGAGGTATACCTTGAGGGCGGCTTCCGGCCTGTCGAGGGAACCGAGTCCGTGGCGTCCACGATTGTCGACGCAACCACTCTGCCGCTCCGTGTGGTCCGCGATGGTGCCATTTCCCTGGAACGCCTCCGCGAGATAGTTCCCGGAGTGCTGGCCCTTGGAGAAACCACGCCTGAAACTGAACCGGCGGCTGAAGCCGCGCCGGAAACTGCAGCGGCGTCTGAAACCGCCCCTGAAACCGAACCGGCGACTGAGACCGAAACGGCCCCGGGGGAACAAGCTGGGACTGTTGTCCACACGGAGACCAGGGCCGAATGAGCCTGGTTCGGGATCGTGTTCCCCTTCTGGACGTAGACGTCACCGCACTATGCGCCGACGAACTTATCGAGGCCATCAGCGGGTACGTTTCGGACGGCACCACCAAGGTAGTCCTTGGACACAATCTGCACAGTGTCACGCTGTTCCATTCGAGCCCGGATTTCCGCCGCCTCTATGAGCGCAGCGATGTGGTGCTCATGGATGGTGCGCCTGTCGCCATGCTCTGGGGACTAGGTCGCCGCACAGGCTCAAGAGACGATGGCGCGGGGTTGATGGAATACCGTTTGGGATCCACTGACTGGGTACCGGCCCTCGGCGGAGTCGAGGGGCTACGCCGGATCGCCGTCGTGGGCGCCGGCCCCGAGGCCAACAGCAAGACGGTGGAGCGCCTCCGCAAAATCGTGCCCGGCGCCGAGGTCTCCGGGCGGCCTGGTGAGAATTGGAACGATGCCAGCGAAGAGGCCGCCGTCGCCTGGCTCGCGGAATTCCGTCCGCAGCTCGTGCTTCTTGGCCTTGGAATGCCATTGCAGGAATCGGTCTTGCACCGCCGTTTGGACGAGCTTCCGCCTGCGGTCTACTGCACGGTCGGCGGCGCCATCGAGCAGCTGGCGGGCCTCCAGAAGCTCGCTCCACGCTGGCTGGGCCGTCTCGGGCTCGAGTGGGCCTGGCGGCTCGTCCTGCATCCGGGACGCGTCGCTTACCGGGTCTTCGGCGAGCCGTGGGTGCTCCTCGGCCTGCTGGTCCGCCGTCGGCTTTCCCGCAGGAACAGGACGCAGCGCCCGGTGGGCCGTTAGAACTTCTGGTCCTCCAGCGGGCCGAAGCCCTTTTCCCGCAAACCGGCGGAGAATGCCCTGAACCATTCGGCGAGCCCGCGGAAGTCACCGCGGGGGAGGAAGTAGCCCAAGTAGCCGCCGACGTCGGCTACCATCGACTTGCCGCGGCGGTAGCGGCGGATCAAGTAGCCTCGGTTGCGGTAGTAGAAGTAGCGCTTGAAGGCAGAATCCGGCACGATCACGTGCCAGCGCGCGCCGAAGACGTGCTTTGTTTCGGAGAACGCGTGCGGGTGGGTGATCCACGCCGTCGCGACCGTACCGAAGCGTATCCCGGCTTTCCTGAGGCGGATCATGAAGTCCACCTCATCGCCCCGGATGAACAGCCGGATATCCGGCACTCCGACTTTGAAGAAGACGCTGGAACGGATGAGCGCACCGTTGAAGAAGTGCCCGACGTCGGGCAGGAACCCCGCCTTCTCGACTTCGGCGCGCTCGTGGGTCACCTTGCCGTCAATCCGGAAGAAGAAGGAAAGCTTGTCCGGGTGGCCGGGGGCGACGACAAGCGGAACGACTGCATCAAGTCCACGGGCCTCCGCTTCGCGAACCAGGGTTTCGAGACAGGCGGGATCGCCGGGTTCGGCGTCATCGTCCATGATCCAGACCCATTCGGCACCGCTGGCCACCGCCTTGAGGATCGCAAGGGCGAAGCCGCCCGCGCCGCCCAGGTTCGCCTCCGAGCGGACGTAATCCACCTTTGGATGGCTTGACGCAAGCTCCCGCGAAGGAACGGTTCCGCTGTCCACGAGGCAAATCGTGTCCACGGGCATGGACTGCTTGTTGATGGCGTCGAGCAGGACTGCTAGCTCTCCGGGGCGGTCAAAGGTCACAGCCGCAACGGCAACGGAGACTGGCATGTAGGGTTCCTTCCGGGCAGTTGCGGGGAGGGTCCTCCCGGCTCGCCCTAGGGGCGCGTGAAACGGAGCAAAGCCGCCGTAGCCGCTAGTATCTTGACAGAGTCCAACTGTAGTACAGCAATATTCGGCGGTGCGCAGAGGTGTTGCAGGTGTTGTGCCGGCAGCTAGTCGCCAGGGACAGAATCCACCGCCACCGCCAACAGGAGCCGCCACGTGATCATGTATTCGCTCATGATGCTCACGGCTGCCGTCGTGTCGTACCTCGCTACGTGGGTAGCCCGCCAGATGGGCAACAAACTTCGGCTTTTCGCCCCCATCCGCAGCCGGGATATGCACTCGGTGCCGATTTCCCGACTCGGTGGCCTGGGACTCTTCGCAGGCTTTGCCGTGGCCCTCGTGGTAGCCAGCAATTCGTTCTTCGTGAAGGACATATTCCACGGGAACGGTGCGCCGTGGGGAATCCTGGCAGGTGCCCTTGTGATCGTGGCGGTGGGTGTCGCCGATGACGTGATGGACATCCGCTGGTGGGTCAAACTGATCGGCCAATGCACGGCCGCTACGATCGTTGCGGTCTGGGGAGTGCAGATGTCCGTGATTCCGTTTGTTCCGGAACCCATACGGATTGAGGCGGAGCCGTTGCGGATCGTCCTGACCGCGCTCCTCATCGTGACCACCATGAACGCAGTCAATTTCATCGACGGCCTCGATGGCCTGGCGGCCGGCGTCGCCGCAATCGGCGGGGTTGCGTTCTTCCTGACGGCGTATTGGGTCCACCGCAATGCAACGCTCACGGACCGCTCGGATCTGGCGGCGCTGCTGATGGCGATCATCGTGGGTTGTTGCATCGGATTCCTGCCGCATAACTGGTTCCCGGCCAAAATCTTCATGGGCGATTCCGGCGCCATGCTTCTGGGCCTCGTGATGGCTTCGGCCGGTGTGGTGTCAACGGGCCAGATCAGTTCAGGACTGTACGACCGCGCCAATGGTATTCCGACCATCGTGCCAATCCTTCTGCCGTTCGCCATCCTGTCGCTACCGTTGCTGGACCTAGGACTGGCGGTGTTGCGACGGACCGCTCGCGGCCAATCGCCCTGGTCGGCTGACCGCGGTCACTTGCACCACAAGCTCATCGAGCTCGGCCACACCCACCGCACGGCGGTGCTGATGATGTACGTCTGGACCTGCATTCTGGCGTTCGGAGGCCTCGCGTTTGCCATTTTCCCGTGGCAGATGGTCCTCACGGTCGACATCGTGGCCGCGCTGATCATGGCCGGAGTAACAGCCTGGCCATACTTCGTCCGAAAAGGGCGCGCCGTCCAGTAGACGGTGTGTGACGAAGGCGTTAACATCACAGTTCTATCTCATGTAGAATTCTAGGGCGGACAGTCACTCGCCCGCGCACCCACCCTTTTTGAGACTTTGGCATTTTTGCCACGACGATTGGCATCCCCATGACCACCAACGCCGGCGGACAGCAGTCCGACTCGAGCGGCGTTGCTGCCCCCCGCTCCACCTCTTCGCTGTGGCTGCGGCTTCTTTTCCTCAGCTCGACGACGGCGGTGGCGGCTCTCGCTGCGACGGCGGCTGTTGCGGCGGTCATGAACGGTGGCGTAGGAGTGCTTTCTGCCGCATTCGGCGGTGCGATCGTGATGGCTTTTTTTGCCATCAGCCTCTTGATCGGCCATTTTGTCGGCAGGGATAACCCCTCCGGCGCGGTTGGCCTTTTCGTTGCCAGCTATTTTGTCAAGGTCGTCGGCTTCGCGGTGGTGCTGTTCGTGTTGGGAGCCCCCGCATGGCTGCACGGACGCTGGTTCGTGATCGGCGCCGTCGTCACGGTTGTCTCATGGCAAGCCGCCGAGATCTACGGCTTCAGCAAGGCCCGGCTCCAGATCTACAACGACCCCGCAGCAGGCAAAGGGGGCGACGATGTTCACTCCTAGGAACAAGCGACGCTCCGCTACGCCCAATGCCCCAAAACCCGGCGATTCCACTGAGCAAGTGAGCGACGGAAGCGACGGCGGATACAACGCCGGCATCGCCGTCTTCAGCTATATTGTTGGCGGAATCATAGTCTGGAGTTTGATAGGCTGGGGTCTGGATAATCTGTGGGGGACTCGCTGGATTGTGCTCCTTGGCGCTCTGCTTGGAGCCGCAGGAGGGTTCTATCTTTCCCATATGCACGGCCTCACAAGTCATCGCTCGTCTTCCGGTGGAAGCAAAGCAGACAGTGGTCCGTCCCAGGACGGGGACAGTAATGCCAAATAATTTCACACGGGAAATGGCTGCAAGAAACGCGGCCGGATCCTCAACAACGCCCAATGATGGACACTGCAGAGAGGAAACGCGTTGATCGCGCTTGCGCTCCCGGCCCAGGATTCAGGGACCTTCACTCCTCCCGGAATCGACCAAATGCACCTGCCGGCTATCCTGCCGTGGGGTGCGAGCGATGGCTTCTCCAAGCAGATGTTGCTGGTGATCCTGTCGGTCGTCCTTATCGCTACATTCTTCATCCTTGCTGCGCGCAAGCAGCAGCTGGTTCCCGGCAAGCTGCAGTTCGCGGGCGAGATGGCCTACGGCTTCGTCCGCAACAGCATCGCCAAGGACATTATCGGCGGACGCGACTTCATGAAGTTCGTGCCCCTTCTGTTCTCGCTGTTCTTCTTCATCCTGGTGAACAACATCTACGGCGCCATTCCCGTGATCCAGCTTCCGAGCTTCTCGCACGTCGGCGGGGCCTATGTGCTGGCCGCAGTTGTGTACGTCACCTGGATCGGCATCGGCATCAAGAAGAACGGCCTGAAGTACTTCAAGCTGGCCACTGTTCCTTCCGGTGTTCCGTGGTACATCCTGCCGATCGTCGTGCCGATCGAGATCATCTCCAACTTCATGGTCCGGCCGGTCACCCACAGCCTTCGTCTCTTCGCCACCATGATGGCAGGTCACCTCATCGTGATGATCGCCGGCTCCGGCATTGAGTTCCTCGTCATGCAGGAAAACGTCCTTCTCAAGGGCGCGTCCGTGCTGGTGCTCGTTGGCGCAGTCGCCATGTACATGCTCGAAGCCCTGATCATGGTGCTGCAGGCGTATGTCTTCACGCTTCTGACTGCGATCTACATTGAAGGCGCGCTCCACGCCGACAGCCACTAGGCACAACCCCTCAATCTTCCCCTCCGGGGGTTGAAGCAAACCAAACAACCTGCCGCGACTGCGGCATCTTGAAAGGAAAACAATGAACGGCGATATCAACGGCTCCCTTAACCTCATTGGCTACGGTCTCTCCGCAATCGGCGGTGGTATCGGTGTGGGTCTCGTATTTGCTGCTTACATCAACGGTGTTGCACGTCAGCCGGAAGCCCAGCGCGTGCTCCAGCCGATCGCGTTCCTTGGTCTGGCTCTGACGGAAGCCCTCGCCATCCTCGGCCTGGTCTTCGCTTTCGTTCTCAAGTAAACCGCTAAGAACCAAGCGAACATTCAGAACCGAGTAGATAAGGACGGGTGAAATATGAATCAGCAGATCATCTCAGCCGCCGCTCAAGGTGCCGCCGAGTCGGCTAATCCGCTCGTTCCCAACGTCTGGGAAATGGGCGTCGTCCTCGCTGGCTTTGCGGTCCTCTTTTACATCGTGGTCAAGTTTGTTGTCCCGATGTTCGAGAAGACTTTCGCCGAGCGCGCAGAGGCGATTGAGGGCGGCATTGCCAAGGCTGAAAAGGCCCAGGCAGAAGCTTCTGCAGCTCTCGAAGAGTACAAGCAGCAGCTCCACGATGCCCGCGCCGAAGCCAACCGCATCCGCGAAGAAGCTCGAGCCGAAGGTGCCCAGATCCTTGCGGAGCTGAAGACCAAGGCAGCAGCCGAGTCGGCTCGCATCACCGAGCAGGCGTACGCCCAGATCGAATCAGAGCGCCAGGCAGCTGTTGTCTCCCTGCGTTCCGAGGTGGGTACCCTGGCCACGACATTGGCAGAGCGCATCGTTGGCGAATCGCTCAGCGATGACGAGCGTGCCGCCCGCGTGGTGGACCGCTTCCTCGCAGATCTGGAGACCCAGAGCGCAGGTGCAGCTAAGTAATGGCAGGTGTATCGAGCGAATCGCTGACCAAGGCGCTGGAGCAGTTGGAAGCCACGCTTCCGACGGCCTCGCTGCAGTTGGCTAAGGACCTCTTCGGAATCCTGGGAACGGTGGACAGCTCGGCTGGCTTGCGCCGCGCCCTGACTGACCCCTCCCGCAGCGGAGAAGAAAAGTCGGCGCTGGTCAAGCAGCTGGTTGGCGGAAAAGTCTCCGCTGATGCTGCGGAAATCGCGAGTGGATTGGCCAGCTTGCGCTGGGCATCGGCACGCGATATCGGCGATGCACTCGAGACTCTTGCCGCCACGGTGGTCATTGCCGTGGCTGAAAACAAGTCGGCCGTTTCTGCCTCCGGAATCACGGGGCTGGAAGAGCTGGAAAACGATCTGTTTGCTTTCAACCAGACCGTTGCTTCCAGCCACGAGGTACAACGTGCTCTGGGAGAGTCGCAGGCAAGTGCTGCGGCCAAGATCAGTCTGGCGGAGAAGCTGCTTCCTGGTGCAAGCCCGGAAGCCCAGCTCCTCATCGGCCAGGCCGTGTCGCAGCCGCGCGGCGTCAAGCCGAGCAAGCTCATCGACAATTTCGCCAAGCTTGCAGCCAAGCGCCAGCAGCGCTGGATCGCAACTGTCCGCGTTACCCGTCCGTTGACGGATGCGCAGGCCAGCCGTCTGCAGGCCGGGCTTGATGCCCTCTACGGCCGCGAGCTGAAGGTCAACATCAGCGTTGATCCGACGCTGATCGGTGGAATCCGGGTCCAGGTGGGAGACGAAGTACTTGATGCTTCCGTCGTAGCCCGCCTGTCCGAGCTCCGCCGGCAACTCGCTGGCTAGCCAGAAAAGCACAACTTAACTGATACAAACACCGGTCATCGTGAGCAACGATGATCACGAAAACAGGAGAGCAGGGACTGCAGATGGCCGAATTGACCATCAACGCCGACGACGTCCGTAATGCGTTGAACGAGTTCGCGGCGTCCTACGAACCCGGAAACGCAGAGCGCGTAGAGGTCGGCCGCGTGACCGCCGCAAGTGACGGCATCGCCCGTGTTGAGGGCCTTCCCTCGGTCATGGCGAACGAGCTGCTTCGCTTCGAAGACGGCACCCTGGGCTTGGCCCAGAACCTCGACGTCCGCGAAATCGGCGTCATCATCCTCGGTGACTTCACCGGCATCGAAGAAGGCCAGGAAGTCCACCGCACCGGTGAAATCCTGTCCGTCCCGGTAGGCGACGCCTTCCTGGGCCGCGTAGTCGACCCACTGGGCATGCCGATCGACGACCTCGGCGAGATCAAAGCCGAGACCACCCGTGCACTGGAACTCCAGGCTCCGGGCGTTACCCAGCGTAAGTCGGTCCACGAGCCCATGCAGACCGGTCTCAAGGCTATCGACGCCATGATTCCGATCGGCCGCGGCCAGCGCCAGCTGATCATCGGTGACCGCCAGACCGGCAAGACTGCCATCGCCGTGGACACCATCATCAACCAGAAGGCCAACTGGGCTTCGGGCGATGTCACCAAGCAGGTGCGCTGCGTTTACGTCGGTGTCGGCCAGAAGGCTTCCACCATTGCCGCTGTCCGCCAGACCCTGGAAGACCACGGCGCGCTGGAATACACCACCATCGTGGCTTCCCCGGCATCCGACCCCGCCGGCTTCAAGTACTTGGCTCCGTACGCCGGCTCGGCCATCGGCCAGCACTGGATGTACGGCGGCAAGCACGTACTGGTGATCTTCGATGATCTGTCGAAGCAGGCCGAAGCCTACCGCGCAGTGTCGCTGCTGCTCCGCCGTCCGCCGGGACGCGAAGCGTACCCGGGTGACGTTTTCTACTTGCACTCCCGCCTGCTGGAGCGTTGTGCCAAGCTCTCCGACGAGCTGGGCGCAGGCTCGATGACCGGTCTTCCGATCGTCGAAACCAAGGCGAACGACGTTTCGGCTTACATCCCGACCAACGTCATCTCCATCACCGACGGCCAGATCTTCCTGCAGTCGGACCTCTTCAACGCCAACCAGCGCCCCGCTGTTGACGTCGGTGTGTCCGTGTCCCGTGTTGGTGGTGCGGCACAGGTCAAGTCCATGAAGAAGGTCTCCGGTACCTTGAAGCTGGACCTGGCGCAGTACCGCGACATGCAGGCGTTCGCGATGTTCGCGTCCGACCTCGACGCGGCTTCACGCCAGCAGCTGACCCGTGGCGCCCGCCTGATGGAACTGCTCAAGCAGGGCCAGTACTCGCCGTTCCCGGTCGAGGACCAGGTTGTATCCATCTGGGCCGGTACGAAGGGCTACTTGGACGATGTTCCGGTTGAGGATGTCAGCCGTTTCGAGTCCGAGTTCCTGGAGCACCTCAAGCACAAGTCCTCCATCCTGACCACGCTGGCGCAGACCAACGTCCTGGACGACGACACCGCTGAAGCGCTGAAGTCCTCGATCATCGACTTCAAGAAGGGCTTCTTCGGAGAAGGCGACAACCGCTTGGTTGGTGCCGGCCACGAAGAGCACGAAGCGATTTCCGGCGGCGAAGTCGACCAGGAAAAGATCGTCAAGCAGAAGCGCTAGAGCATTGGTTCCCGGGCCTGCGGAATCCGCAGGCCCGGGGCCTTCGCCAAAGCCTTAGCCGCTGATCCATCGGGATCTTAGGAAAGGAAATGTATGGGAGCCCAGATCCGGGTCTACCGCCAGAAGATCAGCTCGACGACGTCGATGCGCAAGATCTTCAAGGCGATGGAACTGATCGCTACCTCGCGCATCGGTAAGGCCCGCGCCCGCGTTGCAGCTTCGACGCCCTACGCAAACGCGATTACCCGTGCTGTTTCTGCTGTCGCAAGCCAGAGCGAAATCGATCACCCGCTAGTCACCGAGCCCGAGCAGATCCGCCGTGCCGCAGTCCTGGTTATCACCTCGGACCGTGGCCTGGCTGGTTCTTACTCCGCAAGCGTGCTCAAGAAGGCCGAAGGTCTCAACGAGCTTCTCCGGGCAGAGGGCAAGGAAGTCAAGACCTACCTGGTTGGCCGCAAGGCCCAGGCATACTTCGACTTCCGCAGCCGTTCGTACTCCCGCGTGTGGACCGGCGGAACGGACGCACCGGAATTCGAGACTGCCAAGGAAGTCGGCGCCGCTCTTCTCGAAGAGTTCGCCAACGACTTCGCTGAGGGTGGCGTGGATGAAATCCACGTTGTTTACACCCGCTTCAAGTCGATGGTGACGCAGGAGCCCACAGTTGTCCGTCTGCTGCCTCTCGAAGTTGAAGAGCAAGCGGTCACTGAGTCCGAGCTTTTGCCGCTGTACGAGTTCGAACCGGAATCGGAGCAGGTGCTTGACGCACTGCTTCCGCGTTACATCGAGTCCCGCATCTTCGCAGCAATGCTGCAGGCAGCAGCTTCCGAGCTCGCCGCCCGCCAGCGCGCCATGAAGTCGGCAGGCGACAACGCGACCGAACTGATCAAGAAGTACACGCGTCTGCGCAACACGGCCCGCCAGGCTGAGATCACGCAGGAGCTTTCCGAAATCGTGGCCGGCGCCGACGCCCTGAGCGCGTAGTTGCCGGTGCATGGTTCGGCGCAAGCTACACCTGCACCAAATAGATAAACTTAACCCCACGCCATCTACTGAGTGAAGTGAGAGAGATGACTGCCACCGCTACCGAGCACGCAGCTGCAACGGCCGGCGCAACCGGCCGCATTGCCCGTGTCATTGGCCCGGTTGTCGACGTCGAATTCCCGGCTGACGCAATCCCGTCGATCTACCATGCGCTTACCACCGAGGTAACCCTCAACGGTGAGACCAAGACCATCACGTTCGAGACCTCCCAGCACCTGGGTGACAACCTCGTCCGCGCTATCTCCCTGCAGGCCACCGACGGACTCGTCCGCGGCACCTCCGTGCAGGACACCGGCGCCCCGATCTCCGTGCCTGTCGGCGACGGCGTCAAGGGCCACATCTTCAACGTTCTCGGCAAGCCGCTGGACGTTGACGAGTCCGAGATCAACGCGGACGCTTACTGGCCGATCCACCGCAAGGCTCCGGCCTTCGCGTCCCTCGAGGGCTCCACGGAGATGCTCGAGACCGGCATCAAGGTCATCGACCTTCTCACCCCGTACATCAAGGGTGGAAAGATCGGTCTGTTCGGTGGCGCCGGTGTCGGCAAGACTGTTCTGATCCAGGAAATGATCACTCGTGTCGCCCGCAACTTCGGTGGTACCTCGGTGTTCGCCGGTGTCGGCGAGCGTACTCGTGAAGGCAACGACCTCTGGGTTGAAATGGAAGAGGCGGGCGTCCTCAAGGACACCGCCCTTGTATTCGGCCAGATGGACGAACCGCCGGGAACGCGCTTGAGGGTCGCCCTGTCTGCGCTCACTATGGCGGAGTACTTCCGCGATGTGCAGAACCAGGACGTGTTGCTCTTCATCGACAACATTTTCCGCTTCACCCAGGCCGGTTCCGAGGTCTCCACCCTGCTCGGCCGCATGCCGTCCGCAGTTGGTTACCAGCCGAACCTCGCCGACGAGATGGGCCTCCTTCAGGAGCGCATCACCTCGACCAAGGGCCACTCGATCACGTCGATGCAGGCCATCTACGTGCCTGCTGATGACTACACCGACCCGGCTCCGGCAACGACCTTCGCACACCTCGACGCGACCACGGAACTTTCCCGTGAAATCGCCTCTCGTGGTCTGTACCCGGCCGTTGACCCGCTGACGTCGACGTCCCGAATCCTGGACCCGCAGTACATCGGCAAGGACCACTACAACACGGCTGTCCGTGTGAAGCAGATCCTGCAGAAGAACAAGGAACTCCAGGACATCATCGCCATCCTCGGCGTTGACGAACTGTCCGAAGAAGACAAGATCGTCGTGTCGCGTGCACGCCGCATCCAGCAGTTCCTGTCCCAGAACACCTACACCGCCAAGCAGTTCACCGGCGTCGAGGGCTCCACCGTGTCCATCAAGGACACCGTGGAAGGCTTCACGGCGATTTGCGACGGCGAGCTGGACCATATCGCAGAGCAGGCGTTCTTCAACGTCGGCGGCCTGGATGACGTCGAGCGCCAGTGGGCCAAGATCCAGGAACAGACCAAGTAGTATGGCTGAGCTCGAGGTTGAGATTGTCGCAGCGGACCACTTTGTGTGGTCCGGTGCGGCCAAGATGGTCAAGGCCCGCACCAGCGATGGTGAAATCGGGATCCTGCCGGGCCACTCGCCGCTCCTCGCCATTCTGGCCGCGGGCGAGCTGGCCATCGAGCCGGTTACCGGAGACCGCCTTGCAGTAGTTGTGGACGGCGGATTCTTCTCCGTCGACAACAACCGCGTGGTGATCGTCGCTGACAACGCCCAGCTGGGCGATTCAGCTACTGCGGGGATCCGATAGCAAGACCTTGATGGACGATTCTGCTATTCCGTTCATCGCCTTGGCAACGGCGTTTGCGTTGCTGATTTTTACACTGTGCCTCGTCGGGGTGCGCCGCTTCAATTTGCGGCGCGCCCTGGGCACAGTCGACGCCTCCATTTGCACGGCTGGAAACAGCTGGCGGATGGGGGTTTGTCGTTATCAGGACTCGGAGCTCGAGTGGTTTCGCCTGCTCTCGCTTAGCTTCCGTCCGAAACACAGCTTCCGCCGCAGCTCCTTGGAGCTCTTGGGCCGTCGGAAGCCCACGGAGGAAGAACGGACGAGGCTTCAGCCCGACGTCGTGGTAGTCGAACTCCAGCATGAAGGCCAATCGTTCATGCTGGCAATGAGATTTGATGCCTACGCCGGGTTGTCGTCCTGGCTGGAGGCCGGCCCTGTGGTGGGCGTCGGCACCTGGCGCTGAGGACAGTGGAATTCCTGTACAACCTAAGCCTTGTTGATGGTCCGTTCTATTGGACCATCCTTGGCACTGGAATTGCGGGGAGCGCATTCCTCCTGCTCCTGCGACGAGACCGGCGCTGGTTGCTTTCCATAGTTGTGTCGCTTGTCGTGGCAAGTGGAGTTGTCTCGGTCATCCATTGGCTGCTCGTCAACGTCCTGACCGTATTCCCGGAGGATCTCCCCTTCGACGTCCTCGCTTGGTCGACGGTTGCCTTCTCCGCACTGGCCCTCTTCCTTTTTCGGCTTCCTCGTTCGTCGTGGCGCGGCAGGAGCGCCGCAGGGGTCTCGTTCGTCGCCGTGCTGCTCCTCGCCGCCCTGCAGATCAACAGCTACTTCGGGCTCAATCACACGGCGGCTGATCTCTTGGGCCACAATGTGGGACGGATCCCCCAGCTTGAGGAAGGGCTCAAAAGGGGTTTTTCCCGGACCCTGCCCGTCTCACTGCCTGACGGGGGAATAGTCCGCAGGGCATCGATTCCCGGAATCGAATCCGGCTTCAAGGCCCAGGACGCTTTCCTCTACCTGCCACCGGCATATCAAGCCGCTGATCGCAGCCAACTTCCCGTGCTCGTCCTGTTTGCCGGCCAGCCCGGACGTCCCGCCGATTGGCTGACCGGAGGCCTGCTTGAACAGGCAATGAATTCCTTCGCCGCCCGGCACGGAGGCGTGGCGCCCGTCGTCGTCGTGGTCGATCCAAACGGGTCGGATACCGCAAACACCATGTGCATGGATAGCCGGATCGGGCGTGCCGACACCTACCTCGCGATCGACGTTCCGCGCTGGATCAACTCGACGCTCGAGGTTTCCGCCGACCCAAGGAAGTGGGCGGTCGGCGGGTTCTCCTTCGGTGCAACTTGTGCCGTTCAGATGACCACGCTGCATCCGGAAATCTACCCTTCCTTCATCGCCTTCTCTGGAGAGCGGGAGCCTTCGCTTGGCCCTGATCGCCAGCGGACCATCCAGACCGCATTTGGCGGGGACTCTGCCGCCTTCGACGCCCTCACGCCGTTGAACCTGATGAAACAGCGGCGCTACGACGGCCATGCAGGCTTCTTCGCCGTCGGGGCCGCGGACGGCGAATTCGTCCGCTACGCCGCCGAGCTGGCGGCAGCCGCCACTACTTCCGGGTTCGATATCAGGCATGCTCCAGTTTCCGGAGCGGGCCATTCGTGGGCCGTGGCCGTGCAGGAGCTTCCTTCGGCAATGGAATTCCTGGCGCCCCGGTGGGGACTCGTCCAGTGAGTACCCAGGAAGCCCAATTGTCCAAGGACCAGGCTGACCCCGAAGATGCCAGGCCGGCCCGGAAGATGGTGGCAGCCCTTGCCCGGGCCATCCTGGGCAACGTGGCTGCCCATATTGGCGCGATCCCCTTCACGGTGATTGTGCTCGCGCTTTACCTTCTCACTCCGGCGATCTTCGACTCCGATCTCGGGTACGGCCCTGACGTGTTGCGGCATCTTTCGAGCGTGAGCGGCGGAGGATTGAAGTCGGGGGACTGGTGGTCCATCTGGACCTCGATGTTTTTTGCCGCCAACCCTCTCGACTACGTCATGAGCTCATTGTTGTTGGTCGTGTTGTTGGGTTCTTCAGAGCGCAAGCTGGGGTGGTTCCGCACAGCGGCGGGCTTCTTTGGCGGGCAGTTTGCCACGGTCACGGCCTTTTTGCTGGTGGTCCAGTTGGCAGCCTATGCCGACGACGGCTGGCTGGGACGGATGATGGATGCCAGGACCTCCGGGCCCCTTCCGGCGACCCTCTTCGTCTCGATGGCAGCCAGTGGCCTTCTACCGACTCTGTGGCGTCGGCGCCTGAGGGCGACTGTCGTGTCCGTGGCGCTTCTCTTGGTCCTGTACGTTGGCGACCCCTCGGCTGTGATGGCCCTGACCGGTGCGGTGCTCGGTCTGGGGGCCGGACTGTGGCTCCAGCTCGACCACGGCATTCAACCGAGCCACTGGGCGACCAGGCGTGAAACGCGAAACCTGCTGTCCCTCATGGTGGCGATTTTCGGCGTCGGGCCCTTAGTGGCGGGTGCGGTGAGGAGCCCCGCGGGGCCGCTGGCGTTGCTGCGCGAAATGGTCCTGAACCCTGTTCCCACGCTCAACCAATTGCAGGCGAACTGCGGTGGAACCGTGGACATCAACTGCCTTCAACTTGGACGCCAGGGCTATCCCGGGCCCGCCGGCGTCGCCCTCGCGGTGGTACCCGCCTTGCTTCTCCTGATCTGCGCGGTGGGCATGCGCCAAGGAAGGCGCTTGGCCCTGAAAATCGCCATCGGCGTGCAACTTGGCGTGGTGGCGCTGTCCCTTGCCTACCTGGTGCTGTTTGCCAGCATTCCGCATTTTCCAGGACGGGGCCGTACCGTCGTCATCGGCTCCGCGGTGTTCCACATCCTGACCCTCGCCCTGGTTCCTCTGGTCCTGGCGGTTCTGCTTTTCCTGTTCAGGGGCAACTTTGTGGTGGGATCGAGGGCGCCGCTCCGCCGGAAGATGGCCTGGCTGGTTGGTGGTACGTGGCTCATTTTGGCGAGTGGCTACACCGGGGCGTGGCTCGGCTCGGGCGGTTTGGCGCACGACGGCGGCATCCTGGGCCTCATCGCCGAACTCGCCCGACAGTATCTTCCCTTGCCCATTCCCACGGCTTTCGGCCGCGTGTTCGCAGAGCGAAGCGCTGCCGAGTCGATATTGTTCGCGTGGTCGGGGATCATCTTCTGGCTTGTGGCCATGGGCGCAGTGTGGACGCTCCTTCTCAAACGGCAGCACGGCCCCGGCGGTGACGATCCGGCTCGCTTGGCGGCCAGGAATTTGGTCAAGCGCGGCGGGGAGTCCCTGTCCTGGATGGCGTTATGGGAGCCGAACAAGTTCTGGTTCACTCCCGGAATGGATGCCGGTGTTGCCTACCAGCAGCACGGAAACGTCGCATTGACCCTTGCCGGTCCGTTCGGTGATCCCGCGCAAGCCACTGCCGCGACCGAGGGATTCCTGGACTACTGCGCACACCATGCATTGGTGCCGTGCCTCTATTCCTGCACTGAGGAATTGTGGCCGATGCTGCAATCCACGGGATTTCGCCGAATTGCGGTTGCCCAGGAAACCCGGCTATCCATCCGCGACCTTGAGTTCACCGGCAAAGCGTGGCAAAACGTCCGTACAGCCAGGAACCGCGCACTGAAGGCCGGGATTGAAGCCCGGTGGGGGCGCTATTCGGAGTTCCCGCAACACATCCGCTCCCAACTCGGCGAAGTGTCGGAGGAGTGGGCCGCCAGGAAAAAGGTTCCTGAAATGGGCTTTACCTTGGGTTCCCTCGACGAGCTGATGGACGGTGAAGTGCTTTGCTGCATAGCTGTCGACAGCAAAGGGTTTGTCTACGGTGTCACCAGCTGGCTTCCGGTGTTCCGTGACGGCCAAGTGATCAGTTGGACACTGGACTTCATGCGCCGGCGCAGCGACGCCTTCCCCGGCATCATGGAATTCATGATTGCCTCGGCGGTCTACGAGTTGAGACAGGGAGTGGAGGTCATTTCTCTCTCGGGCTCGCCTTTGGCCGGGGAGACCGAGGAATTCTCCGGCGGGGAAGCCGGCTTGGAGGGCATTCTCGACCTCGTTGGCAGGACCTTGGAGCCTGTTTACGGATTCCGCTCTTTGGCCCGCTTCAAATCGAAGTTCCAGCCGGAGTACAGGACTTTGTATATGTATTACCAAGACAGCCTGGAGATTCCCGCGATCGGCGCCGCGCTAAGCAGGGCGTACTTGCCGGGGCTGTCCGTCCGGCAAACAGCGAGGCTTCTCCGCACCCTCGTTGCCTGAAACCCCAACTGACTCGCATTTGTTGTCGTTTTGAGACGCCATAACGACAACAACTGCGAGTTAGTTGGGAACGGAAAAGGGGTCCCGCAACCTGTGCGGAACCCCTCCCCTGAATCTGCCAGGCAGAATTCAAGCAGTCAAACTAGACGGCGGTTACGCCGGTGGCCTGCGGGCCCTTTGCGCCCTGACCGATCTCGAACTGAACACGCTGGTTCTCGTCGAGGGTGCGGAATCCGCCGGTCTGGATCTCGGAGTAGTGGACAAAGACGTCGCCTTCAGCGTCGTCCGGAGTAATGAAGCCGAAGCCCTTTTCAGCGTTGAACCACTTGACGGTGCCCAGTGCCATTTTTGTTTCTCCTCATTGTGGAACTATTAAGTCCGGCACACCGCGTGCCGGCCTTGGTTACTCCGCGAGAAGACCTGGTTGTCCGTCCAAGCAAGGCTTGGTTGGCTTCGCAGGAGCTTCACGCTCGCAACACGTCTTGCGAGCATGAATCACACCTACACAAAGACTGCTACAACACTTTCATGGCGGAAACTGGAGGTCAACGGTCTGCTGGGGAATTCCGACAAATTTTAAGTAAAAAGAAGGTAACGGAAGAAAGCGCGCCCGCCACTGGATGCGCCATTGGGAGCCTGCAAATTCGGCCAATCCCCCTACGCCAGCCAATCCCCATTGCGCAATACACCCGCGAGTTGAAGCTCTTTGTCGACGACGACGAGATCGGCCCGCAGGCCCCGGCGGAGGCCGCCGAGTTCATCGGAGAGCCCCAGGACCGCGGCGGGAACCGCCGTCGCCGAGGCAACCGCGTCGGCGAGCCCGACACCGGCCGCAACGGTGCGCCTGACGACGTCGAGCATGGTGGCAGTGCCACCGGCGATCGATCCCGTCGCATCCAAAGTAGCGACGCCGTCCGTCACGGTCACTGGCGAGGGGCCCAGCATGTAGTTTCCGTCGGAGAGTCCCGCCGCCGCCATTGAATCGGTCACAAGGACGACGTTTGCGGCGCCTACCAGCTGAAAAACGGTTGCGACGGTGCTCGGGTCAAGGTGGGTGCCGTCCGCTATCAGTTCCACCACGGCCTTGCCCTCCTGGGCCGTGCGAAGGGAGGCCGCCACGGGGCCGGGGGAGCGGTGGTGCATAGGAGGCATGCCATTGAACAAGTGAGTGACAGTCGGCAAGGAGCTGACGCCGTCGAAACCAGCGGATTCCAAGCCCTCCCGCGCCGCAGTGAGGGAGGCGGCCGCCGTCGCGTCATCGCAATCCGTGTGGCCGAGAGAAGGCGTCACTCCGTGGAACGTCATCAAGTCCACGAGTGCCGCGGCGCCGGGAAGCTCGGGGGCGTAGGTCATGGTGGCCAGCTTGCCGGCAGCGGCTTCAACCAGCTCGGTCATGAGGTCCAGGTCCGGATCCAGCAGATAGGCAGGGTTCTGCGCGCCGCAGCGGGCATGGGAGAGGAAAGGCCCCTCAAGGTGGATTCCCGCGACGAGTCCTTCATCGGCCAAACGTACGAACAGCTCGATGCCGCGGAGCAGGTCCTCCCGGGGTGCGGTGACCATGCTGGCGAGGAGGGTGGTGGTCCCGGAGCGGTGCAGGAAATCGATGGCCTTGCGTGCCGAGGATTCATCGGCTCCGGGGAAATCGCCTCCGTTGCCTCCATGGCAGTGCACATCCACGAATCCGGGAACGATGTACCGCTCAGCAGGGAAATCGGTCCGGGGAGTTTCCTCGAACCCTTCGAAGGCTGCTTCGTGGAATTCGGCGGCCGGCCCGGCGAAGGCGATGCGGTCGTCCTCCACCGCCACCAGGCCATCTTCGATCACCACGCCGTCGCTGACGATGGTTCCGGTAATCAAGTGGCGCACAGGCGCAGAAAAAGTTACAGGCCGGTCTGGGACAGTCATGTTTTGATTCTAGTTGCCGGGGCGCGCGCCTGACCCGGTTTATCCGGGATGACGGCCAGGACCGCTAGAACAAGCGCGACTCGCTGTCGTCTACGCCGCGCATCGCGTCATAGTCCAGGGTGATGCAGTCGATTCCGCGGTCGTTGGCAAGGACCTTCGCCTGCGGCTTGATCTGCTGCGCGGCGAAAATGCCCCGCACCGGGGCCAGCAGTGGATCGCGGTTGAGTAGTTCAAGGTAGCGCGTGAGCTGCTCGACGCCGTCGATGTCGCCGCGCCGTTTGAGTTCGACGGCGACTGTCCTGCCGTGGCCGTCGCGGGCGAGGATGTCCACCGGACCGATGGCAGTGAAGTACTCGCGCCGGATGAGCGAATAGCCTGCTCCAAGGGTTTCGATCTGCTCGGCTAGCAGTCGCTGCAGATCGGCTTCGACGCCGTCCTTGATGAGCCCCGGGTCAGTTCCGAGGTCGTGGGACGTGTCATGGAGGTGCTCGTAGATGTTGATGATGAGCCGGTCATCGGTCTTTGCCGACTGCACTGTCCACTGCTCCACCACGCCTTCTTCGACCTCGGTTTCCTCCGGCGTGGTCACCCGCAAGGTAGCGGGCGGGCTCATCCAGTTGAGCGGCTTGTAGGAGCCGCCGTCGGAGTGGACCAGCACGGAACCATCGGATTTGACGAGCAAAAGCCGGGTGGCAAGCGGGAGGTGGGCCTTGAGGCGGCCAACGTAATCTATGGAACAACGGGCTATGACGAGTCGCACCCGCTCCACTTTACTTCCTCTGCCGCCACCCCTGCCGCGCGCAACTAGCGACTGGGGCAGAATGGAGTCATGCCCCGCTCCAACCGCCCCCGACGCACCGAATCAGCCAAGGCAAGCTGGAAACGGACAGGCGAGTCGCCGGAACTGGATCTGGAACGTGCCCGTTCGGGCATTGCCCGCAGGGAAAGTGCCCCCGACGGCGACTGGATGGTCCGGACCATGACCGCACGGAATGCCGAGAAGACCTATATATGTCCTGGTTGTTCGATGGCCATCGTGCCCGGAATCGCCCATTTGGTGGTGTGGTCCGAGACGCACCTCTTCGGTGATGCCGCAGGGTTGGCGGAACGGCGCCACTGGCACAACAACTGCTGGACGGGCCGAACGTACCGGTACCGCTAACCACTTAAGCTTGGACACATGAGTTTCGATCCCGCTTCCCTCGTTTTCAGCCAGCCGGAGTCTGCCACGGACATCAGGGCATCCACGGTTTTGCCGGCGCACCGCGAAAACGTGGAGTTCCGCACCGAAGACGGCAAGTTGCTTGTGGGTGAGCTGGCACTGCCGGAATCGGGCGAGATCTCGGCGACCCTTATTACGCTGCACCCCCTGCCTACGCACGGTGGCTTCATGGATTCGCACGTCTACCGGAAGGCGTCCTATCGGCTTCCGGCACTCGCCGGCATCGCGGTGCTGCGCTTCAACACGCGCGGAACGCATTCGCCCCGGGGTACCAGCCAGGGGCAGTTCGACGAAGGAATCGGTGAGCGGTACGACGTCGAGGCCGCTGTTCGCTTCGCGGTGGAACGCGGTCTTCCTAATCGCTGGCTGGTGGGCTGGTCTTTCGGCACCGAGCTGGCCTTGATGTACGGTGCCGTGGAGCCTGTGGCTTCCCACGTGGAGGGTGCCGTCCTCCTGTCCCCGCCGCTCCACCGTGCCACGGATGTGCACTTGAAGGAATGGGCTGCTTCGGGGAAGCCGCTGACGGTCCTGGTTCCGGAACACGACGACTATCTTCAGCCGGCCGAGGCCGCCGCGCGATTCAGCCTGGTGCCTCAGGCCCGGGTCTTGGGGATCGACGGCGCGAAGCACCTGTGGGTCGGTGAGAAGTACGCGGCCCGGGTCTTGGACCAGATCGTGGACGACGTGACGGAAGCCGGTGCAGGACCCGACGGCCTTCCGCGCCAATGGACAGGCCCAGTGGCCACTGCCTAAATGGTTACGGCTTAACAGTCACCGCCTGACAGTCACCGCTCAGTGGCGGTCCTGCCGGACGATGAAGACTTCCTTGATCAGCAGCATGATGGCTGCCGCCGTCGGGATGGCGATCAAGGCGCCGAGTACGCCCAGTAGGCTGCCGCCCGCGATCACCGAGATCACGGCAACAGCACCCGGAACGGCAACGGCCTTCTGCATGATGCGCGGCGAGATGAAGTAGGCCTCGAACTGCAGATAAGCGAAGTAGCAGATGGCGTAGATCACGGCGGTCTGCCAACCGGCGGTCAGGGCTACCAGGATGACCACCACAGCGGCAATCAAGCCTCCCACCAAGGGGATGAACGCAAGCAGGGCAACCACGAAAGCCAGCAGGACGCTGAACGGAATGCCCAGGATGCTCATGACGATGAACGCGAACAACGCGTTGAGCAAGGCGACACAAACCTGGCCGATCACATAATTGCCCACCGAGCGTGTGATCTCCTCGGACAGCGCTTCCACCCGGGGCCTGCGTGACCGTGGTGCGAGCCGGTATCCCCATCTCTTCATGGCAGGCAGGGCGCCGAGGAAGTAGAGGCTGAGGACCAGGACGATCAGCGTTCCGAAGACCCCGTTGGCCACCGTGGATCCGAAACCGACGACGCCGCCGAAGATACCGCCCATGGCGTCGGGGTTCTTGACGAACTTGTCGAGCTCCTGGCTGATCTTGTCGCGGACGCCGAATTGGCTGTCGAGGGAGCGGAAGAAATCCGAATCCACGAAACCCCGGATCCAGTCCGGAGCCTGCCGCACAATCTGCGAGACCTGTTCGACGATGGTGGGGATCAGGGTGGCGAAAAACGCCGCTACTCCAGCAACGAGGACCCCGACGGCGATGACGACGCCGGCAGGGCGCGGCACCTTGCGCTCCTCAAGCCCACGGACCACGGGGTCAAGTCCCAAGGCAATGAACAGGGCCGTAACGATCCACAACAACAGTTGGACGGTACTGGTGCCGATGTAATACAGCATGAGGGCGACGCCGACGCCGGCCGTGCCCATGAAGCCGACGTACAGGGGGTGTTGCGCGGACATCCTGGGGCCGGGGGAACCGAAGCGCGCACCGTCGGATTCATCCTGGGCGGGCTCGGTTGTTGCATCGTGCTCAAGTTCGGGAGGCATTTCGAAACGGACCCGCGGTTGGGCTCCGGGAATGGGCTGGCGGAGGCGGCGCACGAAGGAGGCCATCAGTCCCTCACCATGATCTTTGCCGTCCCGGGCAGACCCATCACCCAAGCCATCCGGGCTGGTCCCCGGTTCTTGTCCGGCGGGAGTGGGATCCATGCGCTCTTTCACGTTCTTCAGCTGCCTTTTCGTTCCGCGGTCAGGCTCCAGGATCGCCCGATGTCATGTTGTTCGCCACACTATCAGCAGGCCGGAATCGGCGAATTCTAGAGGGTGAGCCATGCGGCGGGAAGCCCTTCGGGAGGGCCCCGAACTGACTCCTTGGTAACAAAACCGTTACCCTTGAAGTTCAACGACCGCTGATGATTGGTATTCCTGTGCGCTTGAAGACTGCAGTTTCGCTGGTGCTGCTTGGCCTGCTGACACTGTTGGCCGGCATTGGCCAGCTGACCTTTTGGGCCCCGGCCGAGACCGTAACCGCGTCCGCCCCCGGCGACTCCAAAGCCGCTCCGCTGACCGTGATAACCCAAGATGTGTTGACCCACAAGGGCGGTCCCAGACAAATCAGCATCAAGGGCGATGGCAAGTTCGTGTTGGCTGTCGGACGTCCGGATGACGTCGATGCGTGGGTAGGCAAGACCGCGCACAACAGCATCACCGGTGTCTCCGAGGACGGCAAGTCCCTCCAGGTTGCCGGCACCGACGGCGAAGCAAGCTCTCCGTCGCCTGCCGGATCGGACCTGTGGGTGCAAACGGAGAACGCCAACGGACAGCTGGACTACACCTTTACCCCTCCCGCGAGTGGCAACTGGTCCCTCCTCCTGGCTAGCGACGGAACCAAGCCGGCGCCGTCGTCGGTCTCCATAACTTTCGCCAACGATGCCACTATGCCGTGGGCGGTCCCGCTTATCGTCATTGGCGCGATCCTCATCGTCGCGGGTGCGGCGTTGCCGTTCGTCAGCAAGTTCACCAGGGGTCGGGGCTCCCGCCCGAACGGTCCGCGGGGCGGTGGGAACACGGAAACTGTTCCGGAGACCGCCGGCGAAGACACCGCCAGGGAAACCGGCAAGGAAATCATCGGCGAGGACGCACCTGCCGAGGAGACCAACAAAGGCACAAGCGGTGGTCCCGCACTTCGTATTTCACTTGTAGCTGCAGCTGTTGTGACCGCCCTCGTCGGTGGCACCGCGGCAAGCGCCCAGGCGGCCGAGACTCCGTCTCCCTCCGGATCCGCGGCACCGTCCGGATCCGCGACGGCGAGCCCCGCGGGGACCGCCGGTGCGCAGAACGTCCCCGTCTTGGTGGACGCTCAGCTCAAGCGCATCCTGGACCAGGTCGCCGGCGCCGTGGCTGCCGGGGATGCCGCTCGTGATGCCTCCAAACTCGCTCCCAGGGTTGACGGCACGGAGCTGCAGGTGCGCACACAGAACTATAAGATCCGGTCCCAGGTCGCCACGCACGAGGCGCGGATGCCCGTCCGGTCCAGCAAACTGCTGGGCAGCGTCATCTCCACCCAGCGAACCTGGCCGCGCACAGTGATCGCCCTGACCCAGGGCGATGGCAACGTGGTTCCCCAGGTCCTGACCCTCGTGCAGGCCTCGCCGCGGGAGAACTACAAGCTGAAGAGCACTTCCCCGCTTCAGCCGGGAACGTCCTTCCCGGCGATTCCCTTGGGCGGAACCGCGCAGTTGGCGGCCGGAGACAAGCCCGGGCTGCAGTACAGCGGGACCGAGGCGATGGCAGCCCTGGGCGATCGCTTGACGAAGGCCGATTCGGCGTTCAAGGACAAGCTCGTGGAAGGCACCAACTCGCCCTACATTGCCGATGTCCTTGACTACCAGGCGAGCACCGTCAAGTCCGGCACCAACGGCAATTTCACCTTCACGCACACGCCCTCTCCGACGGATACGGCTGTGTTCCGGACGTCCGACGGCGGCGCCGTGGTCGTGGGAAAGCTGAACTTCGATTTCACCAGCAAGCCCAAGTCGGATGGCGACACCCTGACCGTGGACAAAGCCGCGGCAGTGCTCGCGGGCGGGGATTCCACGAAAGTCGGCCTCGTGCAGACCTTCTCGGAGTCGGTAGCCATTTACGTTCCACCGGCAGGCTCGACTGCTCCCATGAAGCTCGTTGCCGCGGTCCGCGGTCTGGTGGGGGCCAGCTTCCAGTAGGCAAATGCTGTTGGCGCAGCGGCTAGAGTGGACGGTATGAGTTCGCCAGGATCCCGTCCCGTCTCTCCAGCCGCTGCCAGCCAGCTCAACCTGCGCGGCGCCGTCGACCTCTCTGCATTGCGGCGCCCTGCGCCGGCGGCACCGAGTGGTGCCCCGGCGGCGTCCGGCGGGAGCCCCGGAGGCAGCCAGCCCCTTCGCGTAGATGCCAGCGAGGCCAACTTCCAGGATCTCGTCCAGCTGTCCGCGAAGATTCCCGTCCTTTTCCTTTTGTGGTCCAACCGGTCCCTGGAGGCTTCGACCCTCCTCCACAGCCTCGAAGCTGTCGTCGAAGGTTACGCCGGCAAAGTCGTGCTGGCTGCGGCGGATGTTGACGCGTTCCCGCAGCTTGCGCAGGCATTCCAGGTCCAGGCCATCCCCACCGCCGTCGCGGTCTTGAAGGGCCAGCCCGTGCCGCTCTTCGAGGGGCCCGCGTCGGACCAGGAAATCCGTGCCCTCATCGACGAACTCCTCAAGGTGGCCGAAGCCAACGGAGTGACAGGCAGCATCGGCGCGGGCGCCGCGGGTGCGGAAGCCCGTCCTTTGCCTCCGCTGCACCAGGCAGCCTTCGATGCCATTGAAGCCGGAGATTACGCCGCTGCGGCCACCGCCTACCGCCAGGCGCTCGCTGAGAAACCGGCTGATGCCGAGGCGAAGGCCGGACTCGCCCAAGTGGAACTGATGGGCAGGCTCGAGCTCCTGACGGCAACGGAAGCCGGAGCCATGCGTCAGCGGGCGGCGGAGGAGCCGGACAACATCGAAGTACAGCTCACGGTGGCCGACCTCGACATCTCGGGTGGACACATCGAGGACGCGTTCAACCGCATCATCGCGTTCATTGGCCGCAACTTCGGTCCCGAGCGTGAGGCGGCGCGTGTGCGCCTGCTGGAACTGTTCGACGTCGTCGGCATTTCGGACCAGCGTGTCGCCAAGGCCCGGCAAGGTCTGGCGCGGGTCCTCTTCTAATGACGCAACCGGCGTTGTTCAGCCCGCTTCAATTGCGCTCCTTGACGGTCCCGCATCGTGGCTGGGTTTCCCCGATGTGCCAGTACAGCTGCTCGCCCGACGGCGGGGGCGGCGTACCCAACGATTGGCACCTGGTGCATCTTGGCGCGTTTGCCACGGGCGGCGCCGCGCTCATCCTCACCGAAGCGGCGGCCGTCAGCCCCGAGGGGCGGATCAGTCCGCGCGACGCTGGACTGTACACGGACGAGCAGGCGGCCGCCTGGGAGCGGATTGTGGACTTCGTCCACCGCAACAGTGCCGTGGGCGGCAAGATCGGCGTCCAACTGGCGCACGCCGGCCGCAAGGCTTCCACCTACTGGCCGTTCGCCGAAGAGAGCGGATCCGTCGCGGAGTCCGACGGCGGGTGGGTGGCCCGGGGGCCGGGTAACGAGGCGTTTGCCGGCCTTGCAAGTCCGCTTGCAATGAGCGATGAGGACATTTATGCCGTGATTTCGGATTTCGCGGCGGCAGCCTCACGGGCCGTCGACGCCGGGTTCGACACGGTGGAGATCCACGGCGCGCATGGCTACCTCCTGCACGAATTCCAAAGTCCCTTGATCAACAAGCGCGACGATTCCTGGGGAGGCAGCGAGGCCGCACGAAACCGCTTGATGCTTGAGGTCATCGACGCCGTCCGTGCGGTCATCCCCGATTCGATGCCGTTGCTGCTGCGGATATCCGCCAGTGATTGGGCCGAGGGTGGCGTAGACATTGACGCCTCCGTGCGCCTTGCGCGGGCGGCGGCCGAGCACGGCGTGGACTTGGTGGACGTCTCCAGCGGAGGCGCAGTGGCCCACCAGCGGATCAAGGCGGGTCCTGGATACCAGACGGGATTCTCGGAACAGATCCGGCGCGAAGCAGGGGTTCCCACCGGTGCAGTCGGCTTCCTGACATCCTCAGGACAGGCCGAACACACGGTGGCCACGGGCCAAGCCGATGGCGTATTCATGGCACGGGCAGCCCTCCGCGATCCGCACTGGTGGCTTCGCGCGGCTTTTGAACTCGGCTTTCCCTTGGATTGGGCTCCGCAGTATCAGCGCGCAGTTCCACGGCACAGCTTCTAAGAGCTAGTCCTTTGGGATGAGGCTGCTCCGGAAAAGGGGCCCCGTAGTTCCCCCTCCGGGACGACTCCTGGAACCGTCACCGGGGCTAGGCTGGCTGCATGACTGTCCAGCTTCCCGGTTCCCCTCCTATCTTCCCGGTGCCGGCCTTGGCCCTGCGCGGACTGGCAAAACGCTTCGGCGGCAAAATCGCCGTCGACGGCATCAGCCTCGATGTCCCCGCCGGCTCCTTCTACGGCGTCGTTGGTCCCAACGGGGCGGGCAAGACGACCACGTTGTCCATGGCCACCGGGCTCTTGCGGCCGGATTTCGGGACGGCCTTCATCCACGGCGTGGATGTGTGGACTAAGCCGCTCGAAGCCAAGAAACTGATGGGGATACTGCCCGACGGCGTCCGTCTCTTCGACCGCTTGACGGGTGAACAGCTGGTCACCTACGCCGGCTTGCTCCGTGGCATGGACCGGGACGTCGTTGCCCAAAGGGTGGGAGAGTTGATGGCCGCGCTGGATCTCAGCGGCGACGCCGGCACCCTCGTGGTTGACTACTCCGCCGGCATGACAAAGAAGATTGCCCTCGCGTCGGCGCTCATCCATGCGCCCAGGCTGCTCGTGCTGGACGAGCCCTTTGAGTCCGTGGATCCCGTGTCGGCAGCCAACATCAGGGGAATTCTTGACAACTATGTGGCCTCGGGAGGGACGGTCATCGTCTCGAGCCACGTCATGGACCTTGTGCAGCGCATGTGCGACCACGTAGCCGTCGTGGCTGCCGGCAGGGTCCTCGCCGCCGGAACCGTCGACGAGGTCCGTGACGGTGTCACGCTCGAGGACCGGTTTGTGCAGCTCGTGGGCGGCGGAAACCAGACAGGGGGCCTGGAATGGTTGCGCACCTTCTGAGCCTGAAGTGGCGGCTCCTGCGGAACGGCTTCCGGCGCAGCCCGGGCCAGCTTGTGGGCATCGCGATCGGCGGGCTCTATGCGCTGGGAGTCGTCGCGACCCTCGTGGTGACGCTCGTCGCCCTGCGCTGGGCCGACGCCGAGACGGCCCACACCGCCGTCGTCCTCGGTGGCGCCGCCGCGATCCTGGCCTGGGCGATCGTGCCCCTGATGGCCTCGGCCGCTGACATGACGCTTGACCCTTCCCGCTTCACGACGTCGGCGATCCCGATGCGCCAGCTGCTGACCGGGCTTGCCCTCGCCGGATTCATCGGATTGCCGGGCTTGTCCACGACGATTGTGGCATTATTCACCGCGGCGACATGGTGGCGCAGCGTGCCGGCGGTGCTCGGCGCCCTTCTGGGTGCCGTGCTGGGCGTGCTGAGCTGCGTGGTCTTGTCGAAAGTCATCACGACGGCGACTGCAAGCCTCGCTGCCTCCCGCCGTTTCAAAGATGCGAGCAGCATTGTGGTCTTTGTGCCACTCGTGCTGATGGGACCGATCGTGGCCGGCGTCTTCAGGGGAGTGTCCGGTTCCACGGGCTACCTCCCGGAACTTGCCCGGACGGTCTCCTGGACTCCACTCGGAGCTTCCTGGTCGCTTGGCGGGGATCTGGCGTCCGGAGATTTTGCCGCCGCCGGCCTGAAGGCATTGATCGCCCTCGCCACTCTCCTCGTGTTGTTTGCCGCCTGGAATGCCTTGCTCAAGCGGGCACTGGTCACTCCGCCATATTCCGGTGGATCAAGGAAACGCGGCGGGAAGCTTGGCTTGTTCGGACTGCTGCCGGCAACTCCCACCGGTGCCGTTGCCGCACGCTCCCTCAGCTACTGGATCCGTGATCCGCGCTACGCAGCCTCGCTGATGGTGGTCCCGTTGTTGCCCGTGATTTTCCTGTTCCAGTCCGGGCAGTCCGGAAGCTACTCCATGCTGGTGATTCTGGGACCAATGTCTGCCTTTGTCCTCGCATGGTCCATCGCCGCGGATGTCTCCTACGACAACACCGCATTTGCCTTGCATCTGGCCACCGGGGTCCGCGGCGTTCATGACCGGCTCGGCCGGGCCTTGGCCTGCCTGGCATTCGCCCTCCCGGTGGTGTTGATCTTCGCCGTCGGGCCCTTTTTCCTGACCCGCGAGTGGGGCTGGTTGCCAGGTGTCCTGGGGCTTTCCCTGGGCGTGCTGTTCACGGGCCTGGGCTTGGCCTCCGTCGTGTCGGCGCGGTACACGTCCACTGTGCCGTTGCCCGGGGACAGTCCGTTCAAGAAGCCGCCGGGAAACGTTGCCCAGACACTGGCGGTCCAGTTCGGGGGAATGGCGGTGCTGTTCCTCCTGGTCCTTCCGGAACTTGTCCTCGTGATTGTCCAGTCGGTCACGGGCGATCCGCTGTGGGGATGGATCAATCTGGCAATTGGTACGGTTCTTGGGGTGGCATTGTTCGTGTCGGGAGTCCGGATCGGCGGACGTTGGCTTGACCGGCGCGGGCCCGAGCTCTTCGCACAATTGAGCGTCAACCGTTGATTCCATGACCAACAATGACAAGTTATGGGACATGGGATAACCTCGAGTTTGAATCAGTTCATCCGGGAAACACAGCTAGAAAGGTCGTGGACGATGGAAGTTGTCATCCTTCCGGGAAGCAAACAGATCGGGGCGCTTGCCGCGGATGCCATCGAGGCACTGCTCCGCCGAAAGCCGAACGCCGTCCTGGGCCTGGCCACAGGGTCCTCTCCGCTCCCTGTCTATGACGAACTGGCGCGCCGCCACCAGGAAAAGGGTCTCGACTTCAGCCAGGCACACGCCTTCGCCCTTGATGAATACGTCGGGCTCGAACCCGGGCATCCGGAGTCGTACCGTGAAGTCATCCGCCGTGAATTCACGGACCGGGTCAATATCGACCCCGCCAACGTGCACAGCCCGGACGGTACTGCGGCCGACCTTCCCGCAGCCTGCGAGGCGTACGAGGACTCCATGCGGGCACTCGGTGGCGTTGACCTGCAGATCCTTGGCGTGGGCACGGACGGCCATATTGGATTCAATGAGCCCGGTTCCTCGCTCGCTTCGCGGACCCGGATCAAGACGCTGATCGAGCAGACCCGCAAGGACAACGCGCGCTTCTTCAAGAGTATCGACGACGTTCCCCACCACGTGGTCACGCAGGGCTTGGGAACCATCATGGACGCCCGGCACGTTGTCCTGATTGCCACGGGGGCGCAGAAAGCCCAGACCGTCAGGGACTTTGTCGAGGGGCCGGTGGCGGCCATCTGCGCGGCATCGGTGTTGCAAATGCACCAGCACGCTACCATCCTGATCGATGAGGCTGCGGCTTCCTCGCTCAAGCTCGCCGATTACTATCGCCACACCTATGACAACAAGCCGAAATGGCAGAGCATCTGACACAGTGCATCTGATCGCGAAGCATCAGCGGCTAAGATGGATGGCATGACGACGCTGCCTCCGGACCCATTCGAAAACGATCCCATGCGCGAGCTTTCCGGAGCCGGAACTTCCACTGCAACCATTGAGCGCGAGGAAGTGCGCCAGGAAGTGGAACCCGGTGACCGGGAGCGTTTCTCGCACTATGTCCGCAAGGAAAAGATCATGGAGTCCGCCCTGACAGGCGAACCCGTGATTGCCCTGTGCGGCAAAGTGTGGACCCCTGGCCGGGACCCGCAGAAGTTCCCGGTCTGCCCCGAGTGCAAAGAAATCTATGAAGGACTTCGCCCCGGTAACGACGGCGGAGACAAAGGCGGCCCGGGCGGCTCCGAGTAGCGAGTAAGCCCAAGTAGTCGGGTATTTCCTGGTAGTAGGCGGGGGAGCGCTTCCTCCTGCCTGTTTGCTGCCCTGCGTGATTCGGCGCGTCCGGAACAGATTGGTGTTTTTTGTGGTTATTTGGGTTTCGCTGGCCGCAGCGGACTTGCTTGGAATCGTTGCTGGTCGGGGGGAATCCGCGTGACTGAAACACTCTTCGGCGGCCCCGCGCTGCCTCCGGCATATCCGGAACGCGCAGCCTGGGGAACCGCCCCGAAGCTGCGCGCCTGGCAGCAGGAAGCGCTGGACTTGTACCTCAACGCGAGCCCGCGCGATTTTCTCGCCGTGGCAACGCCGGGAGCAGGTAAGACAACCTTCGCCCTGCGGATTGCCTCAATACTCCTTGAGAGTGGAACCGTGAACCGCGTGACGATCGTCGCTCCCACTGACCACCTGAAACGGCAGTGGGCGGACGCCGCGGCCAAGGTGGGCATTGCTATCGATCCGAACTTCAAGAATTCCGACGGCCAGCACGGCAGGGGCTTCGTCGGCGTCGCGGTCACCTATGCGCAGGTGGCGAGCAAGCCCATGCTCCACAGGGCCAAGACCGAGGCCGCCCGCACGCTGGTCATCCTCGATGAAATCCACCACGGTGGCGAAGCGTTGTCCTGGGGCGACGGATTGCGCGAGGCCTTCGATCCTGCCGCGCGACGCTTGGCGCTCACAGGCACGCCTTTCCGTTCCGATACCTCACCCATCCCTTTCGTGGAATACGCCGAAGACCGCGATGGCATCCGCCGCTCGAAGGCGGATTACACCTATGGTTACGGCAATGCCTTGAGGGACCACGTTGTCCGTCCCGTGCTGTTCATGGCGTATTCGGGCCAGATGCGTTGGCGTACCAGCGGGGGAGATGAAATGGCGGCATCGCTCGGCGAGGCCGCCGTCACCAAGGACATCACCTCCCAGGCATGGCGGACCGCGCTGAACCCCGGCGGCGAATGGATCCCCGCGGTTCTTGCTGCCGCCGACAAGCGCCTCGGCGAGGTGCGCCGTACCGTGCCCGACGCCGGCGGCCTCGTCATTGCCACGGATCACGACGACGCCCGCGCCTATGCAGGTCAGCTCAAGAAAATCACAGGTCAGTCGCCCACGGTGATCCTGTCCGATGATTCCAAGGCTTCGCACAAGATCGAGGAGTTCACCGCCAGCGACAAGCGCTGGATGGTGGCTGTCCGGATGGTGTCTGAGGGCGTCGACGTCCCCAGGCTTTCGGTCGGCGTCTACGCGACGTCCACCTCGACGCCCCTGTTCTTCGCCCAAGCTGTGGGCCGCTTCGTCCGTGCCCGCAAACGCGGGGAAACGGCCTCGGTCTTCCTGCCGTCGGTTCCGCCCCTCATGGCCTTGGCCAACTCCATGGAAGCCGAGCGGGACCACGCCCTGGACCGGCCCGAGAAGGAAGATCCGGACGGCCTCTTCAACCCCGAAGAGAACCTGATGGCCGAGGCCAACCGCGAAGAGAAGGCCTCGGACTCCCTCGAGAAGGGCAAATTCGAGGCCCTCGATTCGCAGGCATCCTTTGACAGGGTGCTGTTCGACGGCGGCGAGTTCGGCACGGGAGCCGATATCGGCTCCGAGGATGAACTTGATTTCCTCGGGATCCCCGGGCTGCTCGACGCTGAACAAGTGGGAACGTTGCTCCGGCAGCGGCAGCATGATCAGCAGTCGAGGAAGAAGCGCCAATCTCCGTTGGCTGCCGCCGCGTCACCCGCGGTTCCGGACCACCGGATGTTGATGGACCTGCGCAATGAGCTCGCAAAAAACGTCGCGGCCTGGTCGGCCCGCACCGGTACCCCGCACGGCGTCGTCCACAACAAGTTGCGCGAGGTGTGCGGCGGACCGGCAGTCGCGCAGGCGAACGAGGAGCAGTTGCAGTCACGGCTGCGCAAGCTCCAGGATTGGTTCATCGGACGGAAGTAGGACTGCTTGGCCGGGCCCTACCCCTTAGCGCTGCCCCAGTTCGACGCCGTTTTCTTCCAGTTCCGCGTAGGTTTCGTCGAGATCCTCGGCGATTCCGGCGGTGAGTTCACCGATCACTGTCACGGAGTAGCCCGCCTGCACGGCGTCCAGTGCCGTGGCCCTGACGCAGTAGTCCGTGGCGATACCTACCACGACCACTTCCTCCACTCCGTGGCTCTGCAGCCAGTCATCGAGCCCGAGGGCGTCCTCGTCCAGCTCGACGGAGGGGTCGGCGCCGGGCGCTAGTTCGCCCATGGGCACTTCGTCTTCGGGAGCGAGGACTCCTTCGAAGCCTGAGTAGGCCGCGGTGTATTGTCCCTTGCGGAAGTAAGCTTGGATGTACTCGGCGTCGAGATCCGGGTGGAGTTCGGCGCCCTTGCTCCCTGCGCGGCAATGCGGGGGCCAAGTGTCCACAAGGTCCGGTGTTTCCGAGAAATGGCTGCCCGGGTCTACGTGCCAGTCCTGCGTGGCCACGACGTGGTCGAAGTGCTGGTGGTTCTCGTCAAGGTATTCGCTGATGGCGGCAGCCGTGGCGGCGCCACCTTCCACCGCGAGGGACCCGCCCTCGCAGAAATCGTTCTGGACGTCCACGATAATCAGGGCACGGGACATTCAGTCCTCCTCATAGACGGTGGGGATTGCCGGCTCGCCGCGCTGCAGCCGCCGGACTACCGGGGGGAGTTCGGCCATGCTGGCAGCGTGGCGTTCCTGTGCCCGGACGACGCCCTCGTGTCCCGTCCATCCCGGGAGCAGTTCGCCGTTCTTGATGAACTGCTGGAGCAGCGGGCGGTCGTTGCCGTCGTCCTCCGGCCGGTGTCCGATGCCCACGATCTCCTGGGTGGCGATGCCGAGTTCGTTGAGTTTGCGCAGGGCGTATTTGCGGCCGCCCACGCTGGCCTTGTTTTTGGCTACCTTGGCCACCGGAACGAATTCCCCGGCATCGTTGGTCCGGCTGACGAGCTTGTAGACCATGCTGGCCGTCGGGGCTCCCGATCCTGTGACCAGGGAGGTGCCTACGCCGTAGACATCCACGGGCGCCGATTGCAGTGCCGCGATGGCATATTCATCGAGATCCGAGGTGACGACGATCCGGGTGTTGGTGTTGCCAAGGTTGTCCAGCAGCTCTCGAACCCACTGGGCCTGGGCCACGAGGTCTCCGGAGTCGAGGCGGACTGCCCCGAGCTTGTCACCCGCGAGTTCCACCGCGGTGCGTACCCCGGCCTCGACGTCGTACGTGTCCACCAGCAGCGTCGTGCCCGGCCCGAAGGCGGCGATCTGGGCTTCGAAGGCCTCGCGCTCGGTATCGTGCAGGAGCGTGAACGAGTGGGCGGCCGTGCCCACGGTCTTGATGCCATAGCGCCGGCCGGCCTCAAGGTTGGACGTGCTGCCGAAACCGGCGATGACCGCGGCACGGGCTGCCGCCGTCGCGGATTCCTCCTGGGTGCGCCGGGAGCCCATCTCGATGCACGGCCGGTTGCCGGCCGCGCTGGTCATCCGGGAGGCAGCCGAAGCGATCGCGGTGTCATGGTTGAGCACGGACAAGATGTATGTTTCCAGGATGCATGCTTCCGCGAACGTGGATTCGACGATCAAGATGGGGGAGCCGGGGAAGTAGGCCTCGCCCTCCGGATAGCCCCAGATGTCGCCGGAAAACCTGTAGTCGGCGAGGAAGTCCAGTGTCTGCCTGTCAACTACTTTGTGTTGATCGAGAAACGCGAGCTCGGCGTCTCCGAATCGGAAGTCCTTGATTCCCTCAAGCAGCCGGCCGGTGCCGGCGACGATTCCGTAGCGGCGGCCGTCGGGCAGGCGGCGCGCGAAGGCCTCGAAGACGGAGCGCCGGTGCGCCGCGCCCGAATGGAGGGCAGCTTCCAGCATGGTCAGCTCATAGTGATCGGTGTACAACGACGTGCGGGGGTGGTCCCAGGCGACGGATCTACTCACGAAATTCACTCTAGTCCCCAGCGGCTCCCAGGTCTCGCCGCTGTGGGTGCTTCGCTCAACCGCCATTAGTTCGCCCATCCATCACCATTAGAATGGACAGATGACCACTACCGTCGGCCCCGGCACAGCCCCCGGCACCTATACAGCCACCTGCACAGTGACAGACGCAGGCTTAAAGGGGAAAGAACGGACGGACCTCTCGGAGCAGTCGTCCACCGACGTCCTCAGCGCTGCCGACATCCCTTGGAACCTGGTGGTGTGGAACGATCCCGTCAACCTGATGAGCTATGTGAGTTACGTGTTCCAGAGCTATTTCGGCTATTCCGAGGCCAAATCCAACAAACTCATGCTCGAGGTCCACAAGAAGGGCCGTTCCATCGTGGCGCACGGAGGCAAGGAACAAGTGGAGCAGCACGCGGTTGCCATGCACGGCTATGGTTTGTGGGCAACGGTTGAAAAGGCAAGCAGCAGCGGCGACGGCCGGGGACGCAAGGGTGGCGCACGTGGCTAAGGCTTTCAAGTACGGACTCAAGGGCATCACCGGCTACCTTGAGCCCGCCGAGCGCGAACTCCTGCGCGGACTCCTGGATGATGTCATTTCAATGCTCGAACCGGAGCTGTCCAGCAACGAAGATCCCCTGACGGCCATGATCGGCCTGGACATGAACGTCAAGGAACCGTCCGATCGCGCCCTTTTGCGGCTCTTGCCGAACGTCATGAAGAACGACGACGCCGCGTCCCTCGAGTTCCGTCAGCTCACCGAGCGCTCGCTGCGGGAAGGAAAAATCGGCGCCCTTCGGGCCGCCGCGATGGGCCTGGACCGCAACGAGCTCGTCCTCACCCCGGAGGAGGCGAAGCTCTGGTCCATGGCCCTCAACGATGTTCGTTTGGTGCTGGCCGAGCGCCTCGATATCCGCGACGAGGCGGATGCCGACCATGTCCACGCCATGCAGGACTGGTCCCAGGCCGAAGACGTAGAGAGCTACCTGGCGCTCGTCTACAACTTCACCACCTGGCTCCAGGAATCGTTGGTCCAGGCCATGATGGCCTCGATGGACCGGAAGCCCTGAAGGGGCTTGTGGCCGGCCGTGTGACAAAACAGACACGAGGCCCCCGCCACATGTCGTGGCTGCAGCACATGCCTTGGCTTATTCTCTAAGAATCATGAACTCAGCATCGGACGCGGTATCGGATGGGGAGAGCGCCGCAGCGGCGTTGGAGTCCCAGCGCAAGCCGGAAACACTGAACAGCACAGCACCCAACCCGTTGCTGGGATCACGCCCCATCGGTGTCTTCGATTCCGGAGTCGGCGGACTCACCGTCGCACGGTCCATCATCGACCAGTTGCCCCATGAATCGATCATCTACGTGGGAGACACTGCCAACGGACCTTACGGGCCGCTGCCCATCGCCGAAGTCCGGGCCAATGCCCTCGGCGTCATGGACGAGCTCGTGGACTCCGGCGTCAAGCTCTTGACCATCGCCTGCAACTCAGCTTCGGCCGCGGTCTTGCGCGATGCCCGTGAACGCTACACGGCCCGCTACGGGATTCCCGTCATCGAGGTCATCCAACCCGCAGTCCGGCGCGCGGTGTCCGCGACGAGGTCCGGCCGGATCGGCGTGATCGGGACGTCAGCCACGGTGGGTTCCCGCGCTTACGAGGACACCTTCGCCGCTGCCCCGGACCTGAGCATCACCTCGGTGGCCTGTCCGGAATTCGTGAGTTTCGTGGAAGCCGGCATCACCACCGGTCCCGAGCTGCTGGCCGCGGCCCACGAATACCTGGAACCGCTCAGGGATGCCGGTGTGGACACTGTGGTCCTGGGTTGCACGCACTATCCCTTGCTCACCGGCGTGATTTCCTTCGTCATGGGGGAAGACGTCACCCTTGTGTCGAGCGCCGAGGAAACCGCCAAAGACGTTTACCGCGCCTTGGCCACCCACGGGATCCAGCGGACCGATCCCGGCTTGCCGCGGCACGACTTCATGGCCACCGGCGACGCTGTCCAGTTCGAAACCCTGGCGCGCCGTTTCCTCGGCCCGGAGGTCCTGTCCGTAAGGCACGTGGACCATGTGGCCGCCCAATACCCGACCGGAAGCCTCGCCCGCATCACCCCGGAAATGTTGGAGGCCGCCCGCGCCGGCGGACATCATGCGAGGACGTCCAATTTCGTCGACCCTGCAGCGTTCAGCGTGAACGAATTCGGCGCGGCCCGCGGGGGCCGCATCCAGTGAAACTGACCATCGTTGGCTGCACGGGTTCCTTCCCCGGTCCCGGCTCTCCGGCGTCGTGCTATCTGCTGACCGCGCACGACGGTGAACGCCAGTGGAAGATCGTCATGGACCTCGGCAGCGGTGCCCTCGGGGCCATCCAGCGCTACACGGACCTCGAAGATATCGACGCCATCTTCCTGACCCACCTGCACCCGGACCATTGCATGGACCTCTGCGGACTGCACGTGGCCGTCCGATGGAAGCCGGGCGGCTGGGGACGGGACAGGATCCCCGTCTGGGGTCCCGCCGCGACAGCCGACCGGATGGCCACCGCCTACGGGCTTGAGCTGGACCCCGGAATGCACGAGGAATTCGACTTCAGCAACTGGAGCGAACGCCAATCCGTGCAGCTAGGACCGTTCACCGTGACACCGTATGCCGTGAACCACCCGGTGGAAGAGGCCTACGCCTTGCGCGTCGAGGTCACCGAGCCGGGCAAGGACGGCAAGGCTGTGAGCAGGGTCCTCACGTACTCGGGAGACACCGACTCGTGCCAGGGCCTTGAGGATGCCGCCCGCGACGCCGATCTCTTCCTGTGCGAGGCTGCCTTCGAAGAAGGGCGCGACGACGACATCAAGGATGTGCACTTGACCGGCAAGCGCGCGGGGCAGGCAGCGACAGCCGCCGGAGCCCGACGCCTCCTGCTGACGCACATCCCGGTCTGGACATCGCAGACTAAAGTCATGGCCGAGGCGCGGCCCGAGTTCGCCGGCGATGTCGCCGTCGCGGTGGCCGGAGTCCACTACACCGTCTGACCCCGGAGTCCGGCTGCCCAGACCGACCGTGCAGTCCAGCGGAGGCCGGGAGATCGCTAAGCTTGCAGTATGACTTCCGAAGCCACATCTGCCCCCGTCATCCGTGCCGACGGCCGTACGCCCGATCAACTCCGTCCCATCAGCATCACCCGCGGCTGGTCCAAGCAGGCCGAAGGTTCGGCCCTGATCGAATTCGGCAACACCCGGGTGCTGTGCACGGCTTCCCTGACCGAGGGCGTCCCGCGCTGGCTCAAAGGCGAAGGCCGCGGCTGGGTCACGGCCGAGTACGCGATGCTGCCGCGGGCCACGAACACCCGTTCCGACCGTGAGTCCGTCAAAGGCAGGATCGGCGGACGCACCCACGAAATTTCGCGCCTGATCGGCCGCTCATTGCGTTCCATCATTGACACCAAGGCCCTGGGCGAGAACACGATCGTGCTGGACTGCGATGTCCTGCAGGCCGACGGCGGCACCCGCACCGCCGCCATCACCGGCGCCTACGTGGCACTCGCCGAAGCGATCCGCTTCGCCCGCGAGAACAAGATGATCGCAAAGAATGCGCAGCCGCTGATCGACACGATTGCTGCCGTTTCCGTGGGAATCATCGACGGTATCCCGATGCTGGACCTGCCCTACGTCGAGGACGTGCGCGCCGAAACCGACATGAACGTCGTGGTCACGGGCTCCGGCAAGTTCGTGGAAGTCCAGGGCACCGCCGAGGGAGCCCCCTTCGACCGCGATGAACTGAATGCCTTGCTGGATCTTGCCCTCATCGGCACGGGGGAGTTGGCAGCAATCCAGCGCGAGACCCTGGCCGAGGCCCCGTGAGCATCGACACCACGCCGCGGCTAGTCCTCGCCACCCACAACAAGGGAAAACTGCGCGAACTCAGGGAACTGCTCAGGGGGCAAGTGCCAGGACTCGACGTCGATACCCAGGTGATTGACGCGGCCGCGGCCGGCGCTCCCGATGTTGCCGAGACCGGCGTGACGTTTGCAGAGAACTCCCTGCTCAAAGCACGGGCCGTGGCTGAAGCCACGGGAATGGTGGCGATTGCCGATGACTCCGGCCTGGCCGTGGACGTCCTGGGTGGAGCTCCGGGCATCTTCTCGGCCCGCTGGTCCGGGCGGCACGGTGACGACGCCGCTAACCTCCAGCTCTTGCTGGCGCAACTCTCGGACGTTCCCGACGCACACCGGGGAGCCGCGTTTGTCTGCGCGGCAGCACTCGCTGTACCGGCCGCCGTCGACGGCGGGGCACGCGAGGTGGTCGAGTACGGCCAGCTGGAAGGCACTCTCTTGCGTGTACCCCGCGGCGCCGGTGGATTCGGGTACGATCCCGTGCTCCAGCCGCAGGGGCTGGACCGCAGTTGCGCGGAGCTGAGTGCCGAGGAGAAGAACGCCATCAGCCACCGCGGCAAGGCGTTCCGGGCGCTGCTACCGGCCATTGTGGACGCCCTGCGCTAAGACTCCGGGCAAGCATTAACGCCAGAGGCACCCCGCAAACGAACTGCGGGGTGCCTCTTTCTTTAAGCCAGTGCGCTTAGCGCTCGCCGTGCTTTCCGGCTTCGCTTCGGTCCCCGAATTCTTCGGCGGGTTCCGCTCCGCGGGCAGTGGCCTTGCGCTTGGCGAGCAAGCCGCGGATGACCTCGATGGCCACGGGAACCACGGAGAGCAGCACGATGACCACGAAGATGATGTCGAGGTTGTCCCGGACCCACGGAACCTTGTCGCCGAGAAGGTAGCCGAGCAGCGTGACGCCACCGCCCCAGAGCACCGCCCCGATGACGTTGAAAATGAAGAACTTGCGCTTGTCCATCTGCGCGACGCCGACAATCACCGGGACGAAAGTGCGGATGATCGGAACGAAGCGGGCCAGGATCAGGGCCTTGCCGCCGTGCTTTTCGAAGAAGGCGTGCGCGCTCTCGACGTTCTCCCGCTTGAACAGCTTGGAATCAGGTTTGTTGAAGATGGCGGGTCCGGCTTTGGAACCGATGAGGTAGCCGCTCTGGTTGCCGATGATCGCTGACACGACGATGAGGGCGGCGAGTGCCCAGATATTGAACTTGATGGTGTCCGTGGCGACGAGGAGCCCCGCGGTGAAGAGCATCGAGTCACCCGGCAGGAAGAAGCCCACCAGGAGTCCCGTCTCGGCGAACACGATGCCGCACACGAGCAGGACTACCCATGGCGCCAAGGCGGGGTCGGCCAGGAAGATCTGGGGGTTCAACCAGTCGGGGAGGAGCGCGGACATATGCGGCTGCACCGGTCCTGCACCCACCAAAGCGGATACGGCAAAGTCGTTCATCGCAGAAAGGGTCACCCTTCAAGGGTACGGGACAACCGCCGTCGGGCCCTTGGGACCTCCGTTGGGGGTGTCTGGTAGACCCTGCCTCCAGTCGCCCGACGTGCGTAGCGTGGTGGAGGTGGGCAGAAGACATGAAGACTTCTGCATGCGCAGCTAACTGCACGTGAATGACGAGGAAGAACTTTTGAAGCGAGATGTAGCCATATCCAGGACACCGGCGACGGTCGCTGCTGGGTCAGCCCCGGTGTTCCCGTGGGGAAGCCTTTTGATCCTCGCCGCAGCAGGCTTCACTGCCGTCACCACCGAGCTCCTGCCGTCCGGACTGCTGCCCCAGATCAGCCGGGACCTGGGAGTGGACGAATCGGCCGTAGGTTCCCTGACTGCCGCCTATGCGGCCGTCATCGTCTTCACAGCGCTTCCCTTGTCCAGACTGCTCGGCGGACGAGTTCCCCGAAAGGCGTTGTTGATCGGCACCGTGCTCGCGTTCGCACTCAGCAACGTACTGTTGGCGTCCAGCCCGAGCCTGGGATTGGCAGTTGCGGCGAGGCTCCTCGGGGGCGTCGCCCACGGGATGCTGTGGTCAAGCATGGCCCCCTACGTTGCCAGGATCGTCCCCGCGCACTCTGTCGGAAAAGCCATGGCCATGGTCTTCAGCGGTAACAGCATCGCGCTGGCGGTCGGCGCTCCGATCGGCACACTCATGGGCTCGGTGCTCACTTGGCGCGGTTCCTTCCTTATCCTGGCCGGAGTCGGTGCGGTTCTCGCCTTGTTCGCCGTTTGGGTGCTCCCCGCAGCCCCCGACGAGGACGGCCATACGACGCCGACCCTCCGTGGAGCCCTGAAGCTGCCCGGCGTGATCGCCGTGGCCACAGCCTGGCCGCTCTTGCTTTTGGGCCATTTCACCCTGTTCACCTACATCGCGCCGTTCCTCCACGTCTCCGGACTGCCGGATGCCTTCACGAGCATTTCGCTGTCCGTCGTGGGGGCGGCTAGCCTCGTGGGGATCTGGATCGCCGGTCTCACCGCCGATTCCCATCCGCGGCGTTCCCTGCTTTGCGCGGTCGCCCTGCTCGTGGTGGCCTTCGGCCTCTTGCCGCTACTTGGTGGCACATGGGTGGGCGAACTCGTCCTGGTCACCATGTGGGGAAGCGCCTTTGGGGCCATCGGCATCTACAACCAGGCAGCAATCCTCCGCGCCGGCGGAGAGCACAGGGACGCCGCGAACGGCTTGACCGTGGTGACCATTCAACTCGGCATCGCCGTCGGCGCCGGTTATGGCGCCCTGGCCTTGACTACTGTCGGCGCACTGTGGGTGCCACTGGCTGCAGCCGTCCCGACGGCGGCAGCGCTCGCAATCATCCTGGCCAGCCGCCGCGGCGGTTACCCTGCCGGTCCCCGGGAGACGAAACCCAAGGGGACTCGGTAGGTCCCACCCGTGCTGCGCCAGACATTGCGGGCGCGACCCTCGTCGGGAAGAGAAGATAAGCCTGCTGATAATCTAGGGCGCAGGCGGCTGGCACTGGACCACAGGGCCAGCCACAATCGGAGGAGCGAGATGAACATCTTGATCAAACTACTTGGCCTGGTCGTGGGCATGGGCGCCGGAGTTGCGGCGAACAAGGCCCTGGAGGCCATCTGGAGTAAGTCCACCGGGAAGCCCGCACCAAAGGATGCGACCAATCTGGAGGACTCCTTGCCGGGCGTAGTGCTGTTCGCCTTCGCCGGGGGTGCGGTAGGGGCGGTCATCCATGTCCTGACCCAAAGGACAACCAAGAAGGCGCTGACCAAGCTGCAGGAGACCGCGGACGAGGTCTGAACGACGATTCGTAGCAAGTGGCGGCCATCACCACCGCTATAGGAAGCCATATCCACCTGTAACCTTGACCAGTGGCATTGGACTTTACGGCGATCGACTTTGAAACTGCGAATGGCTTCAGGGGTTCTCCGTGCTCGGTCGGGCTGAGCAAGGTCCGCGGCGGAGTCGTGGTGGAGGAAGCCTCCTGGCTCATGCGGCCGCCGGAAAACCACGACCACTTCGAGTACCACAACACCCGGATCCACGGCATTCGCGCCGAGGACGTCGCCGGTGCTCCACGCTTTGGCGAACTCTTCCCTGAAATAGGGGCGTTCATCGGCGGAGATATCCTTGCCGCCCACAATGCTGCGTTCGATCTGGGGGTGATCCGCTCCGGACTCGAAGTTTCCGGCCTGCCCGGCCCCGGCTACGAGTACGTCTGCACGGTGATGTTGTCCCGGCGCTGCTACTCCTTGGTATCCAATTCCTTGCCCTACGCCGCGGAGGAGGCTGGCGTGCCCCTCGTGAACCATCACGACGCCGCGGAGGACGCACGGGCGTGCGCCGGAATTTTGGTGGACATCGCACACCGGAACAACGCCAACAGCATCGCCGAGCTCTACTTGTCCCTTGGCCTGGCCATACCCAAACAGCAGGCCTTCCAGCCCGGAGACGGACTGTCCAAGCAAACGATGGCCGCGCTCGCGGGCGTCGGAGGAGGGGGCAGTGCTGTCGCCGGGCGAACCGGCGTCGGGAATGGCGCCGGCCAGCTTGGACGCGCCTGGAGTAATTGGCCGGAAGAGGGCACCAACCCGGCCCCCAACCCTGCGGCCGAACCGGGCCACCCCCTGTTCGGGCAGACTGTCGTCTTCACCGGTGAGCTTGCCATTGCCCGGCCGGAAGCGAAACAGCGGACGGCCGAGTTGGGCGCGCGTCCAGAGAGCCGCGTGACCGGAAGGACCACGGTCCTGGTGGTGGGCGACGGCTTCGTTGCCGGCGATCTCCGGAACGGCCGCCTCACCGGCAAGGCCAAGCGGGTCTTGGAGTTGCACAGCCGCGGCCAGCAGATCGAGGTCCTGTCCGAAGGGGAGTTCCTGCAGATGGTCGGCGGACGCTAGCGGGGGCAACGTTCACACGGAGCAACAAAGCTTCCCGTTGTGTCGCGGCGCTCCTAGCCTTGAGCCATGACTCAGGGAAAACAGGCAGCCACTGCACGGCTCACCGCAGGAACGCCGGCTCCGTCAGCCACTGGATGGCGCGCCGTCTTCGCTTTCCCCAACCCCGTCAATGAGTACGCCGCGAGGATCACGGCCGGCCTGGTGGTTCTTGCGGCAGTGGCCACCCTCGTGAGCGGCCTCGGCTGGGGACTCGTGCTGATCGCCGTCGGCTTCTGGCTGCGGGTGTTGTTCGGGCCGAGGATCTCGCCGTTCGCCTTGCTGTCTGTCAAGGTCCTGGCACCCAGGGTGGGTCCCGCCAAACTTGTCCCGGGCCCGCCCAAGCGTTTCGCACAGGGAATCGGCGCGGCGCTCAGCACGGCGGCCGCGGTCCTGTTCTTCGCCGGTTTCGCCGTAGGTGCCTGGATCCTGCTCGCCTTGCTGATCGTCGCTGCGTCCCTCGAATCGTTTGTCGGATTCTGCCTTGGCTGCGCCATTTTCGGGTTCCTGCAGAGGCACGGACTCATCCCTGAGGACGTGTGCGAAGCGTGCAACAACATCGAGCTTCGCAGGCTTTGAACCTGCTGCTTCCTAGCCGACCGTGACTGCGATCAGCCGCTGCGCCATCCCGCGGATGACGTCGGGAGCTTCGAGGGCCTCAAGCCACTCCGGGGGCAGGGCCTCTTCCCCATGGAGGGCCCCGAGGATATTGCCCGCGATCGAAGCGGTGGAGTCACTGTCACCGCTGTGGTTCAGCGCCACCGCAATGGCCTGGCGGAAATGGTCGGACGGATCACGCTGTCTCTTCGCTGCCGCGGTGGTTGCCAGCACGGCATAGAGCCCGACGGCGAGTGCCTCCTCCGCGACCCAGCCTTCGCCCAGTTGCGCCGTGAGTTCTTCCGGGCTGAGCAGCGTGCCGGAGAAAGAAAGTTCCAGCGCCTGGCGGAGGCGCTCCAGGAGCTCGGGAGCTGGATCCGGCAGCGCTGACACCACGCTCAAGGCGTGCTCGGCCGCAGTCCGTACATCCGAGCCCGCGGTCAGTTGGTGCACCAGCACGCTGAAGGCACCCGCGCTTTGCCGCGCCGAAGGGTGCCCGTGGGTCAAACACGCGGCATCGGTGCTCAGTTTGTAGACCGTGGCTTCGGAAATATGCGGGACCAAGCCAAAGGGAGCGGACCGCATCACCGTGCCGCATCCCTTCGATTCCGGATTGACGGGCCGGAACTTGGTCCCCATCTGGCCCGTGGCGAGTCCGCTCAGGCACGCCTTGCCCGGATGCCTGCGGTGCCGGAGCACCTCCTGGCTGTCGATCCAACGCGGTTGGGGAACGGGGGCCGACGACGGCAACGCGACGCCCTGGGTCGCGAGCCATCGCAGGTAAGCCAGCCAGAGACATGCTGTTTCATCCGCCGCTACGCCGTCGTTGGCCCACTCGAGGGCTTCCACGAGTCCGTCGACGGTGTACAGCGTCATCTGGGTGTCGTCTGAGAAGTGGCTGCCGCCGTCGAGCTGGCCGAAAGAGCTGAGGCCCGCGGGGCCGAAGCGGGATCGGATGGTGGCTACGTCGTCGAACTCGACGGCGTAGCCGAGCGAATCGCCCAAGGCACCGCCCAGCAGGCAGCCGTGGACCCGCGATTCGAAGGATGGCACGGCGGAGGGGGACGGTTCAGCACTCATAGTGGTAATTTACCGTGGCTGCTTCGTCGGTCTTCACATCGCCGCTGATACGGTGGCTCGTGAACCAGGAGGCAGTGATGCGTGAACCCGCGTGGCGGAAAACCGGGAAGACCCCGGACTACAGATTCTCCCTCGCAAATGAGCGGACTTTCCTTGCATGGATCCGTACCTCGTTGGCCCTGCTGGCGGGTGCCGTCGCCATCGACCAGCTTGCTCCGAACATTGCGCCCCAGCCCGTGCGCATCGTTTTGTGCGTCGTGCTATCCATGATCGGCGCGGGCCTCGCGACGCTTGCCTACCGCCGGTGGGCGCAGATGGAGGCCGCCATGCGTAACGAGCAGGCCTTGCCGTTCTCCCGGGTCATGCTGCTCATGACCATCGTGGTTGCCGTGGCAGCCTTCACCTTTGCCGTGTTGATCCTGGTGGCGCGTTGACGATTGACGCCAGGGATCCGGGGCTGCAACCCGAGCGCACCACGCTCGCTTGGCGCCGGACCCTGATTTCGCTTCTTGTGGTGGATCTCTTTATCTGGCGAAGGTGGTTGACGGCCAAGTCCGGCGCGGGGCAACTTCCCACCGGGATACCGGGACTCGACTACCAAGGAATCTGCGCCTTGACGGCCGCGGCTGCCACGATCGTCCTGGGCTGCGTTGTCTGGGTCAGGTCCCACCAGTTGCACCACGGCGCAGAGGAAGCGTCGGCTGCGTTGATGCTTGCAAGCGCAGTGTCCATCATCGCGCTCGCCTGTGCTGCGGTCGCAGCAATCGCGTTGGGCGGCTAGGCTCGGATTCAGGAAGCGTCCAGACTCGGCTGACAGGATGCTGCGGGGCAGGAATGCGGTCCGCCGCGTGGCTTGTTGCCCTGGCTTGAGCATTCGCCTCCGCACAAGACCACCCGATCTTCGAACTAAGGAATCCCTCGACATGACCACGACTGTGTCCATTCCCTCCTCCCGCGGCCCCCGGCTCCTTGCCCGGGCGTTCGCTGAAGCTCTGGGGACGCTGTTCCTTGTGGTTATTGGCCTGGGCGTGTTGATCTTCATCAATCCCCAAGCGGTTCCGATGCCGGCCTCGCTAGCCAGCGGGCTGACCGTCACAGCGGCCATGCTTGCCTTCGGTTACCTGTCAGGCGGGCACTTCAACCCCGCCATCACGGTTGGTCACCTGGTTGCCGGCCGGATGAAGCTCGTAGATGGGGCTGCGTACGTGGGGGCCCAGATCGTGGGTGGCTTGCTGGGCGCGCTGGCGATTTTCGCTGTCGTGCGAACCGTTCCCGGGATCACTGACAGCCGGACTGTCTTTGACACGGCAACCTCCGGCTTTGGTACCCATTCCAGCTTCCAGGTGCCCGTGACCGGCGTGATGCTCATCGAGGTCCTCGGCGCCGCTCTCCTCGTGGGAGTCTTCCTAGGCGTCACCGCTCGACGAAATCCCAGCAAGCTCGCAGCACCGTTTGCCGTCGGCCTGACGGTTGCAGTCCTGCTGCAGCTGGGTCAGACCACGGGCAACCTTGCCTTCAACCCGGCCCGTGCCACTGCATCCGCCATCTTCAGTTCCAGCTGGGCAGTGGAGCAGCTCTGGCTCTTCTGGGTGGCACCGTTGGTCGGAGCGGCGATCGCAGGCCTCATCTTCCGCGGTTTCGGCGAGACCACCCCGGTTGCCGTGGCTGAGATCGAGGAGCCTTTGCCGGCCGACGGCCTGGAAGAAAAGTCCGACGACGACGCTGAAGCGGTTGTCCCGGAAAGTGCGGCTGAGGTTTCCACACCGGCTGATGCGCCCGCTGAGGCTCCCGCTGTGGCTCCCACTGAAGTGAAGCCCGACGTCGACCCGGCCCGTGATTTCTTCGACGGCAAGCGGGGCTGACGCGGGAATTCAGCTGCCTGGAAGGCCTTGTTACGGACGGTGCCGCCGCGCCGCGCCAATAGTGTCCGGGCCTCCAGTTAGCTTGAAAACATGAGGCTTTTGCACACTTCGGATTGGCACCTGGGACGCTCGTTCCATGGCGTCGGGATGCTTGACGCCCAGCGCGACTTCATTGAGCAATTGCTCGCAGTCATCCGGGAGCAGTCGGTAGACGTCGTCCTGATTGCAGGCGACGTCTACGACCGTGCCCTTCCGGGCCTTGACGTCGTGAAGCTCCTCGACGACGCCCTCGTGCGGATTACGGACGCCGGCGCAAAGGTGGTGCTGACCAGCGGCAACCACGATTCCGCGATCCGCCTTGGTTTCGCTTCACGCCTGCTGGAGCGCGGGGGAGTCCATCTGCGGACCCGGGTAGAGGATCTCGATTCCCCTATCCTGTTTCCACTGGACAGCAAGCACCGGCCAGCTCAGGCAGGCGCCCCGGTACTTGCCGTCTACGGTATTCCTTACCTTGAACCGAGGCTTGTCGCCGAACGGCTCGGTACACAAACCGCGAGTCATTTTGACGTCACGCAGGCCGCAGTGCAGCTTATCCGCGCGGACGTTGCCCGGAGAAGTGAGGCAGGACCGGTGCACTCCGTTGTGCTGGCACATACTTTCGCGAGCGGCGGCATCACTTCGGACAGCGAACGCGATTTGAGCATCGGAGGTCTCGGGGCAGTGCCCCTGGATCTCTTCGACGGCTTCGGCTACACGGCCCTTGGACATCTGCACGGGCGACAGGAACTTTCGGAGCACGTCCGGTATTCCGGTTCGCCGCTGGCGTACTCGTTCTCCGAGGCCAAGCATCGCAAGGGTGCATGGTTGATTGACGTCGGCGTCGACGGTGTGGAGAGCGTCGAGGAAATTCTGTGGAAAGCGCCACGGGAGCTGGCGATTCTCCGGGGGAAGCTTGCCGAGCTGTTGGAATCTGAGGAATACTCCTGGGCCGAGACTGCGTATTGCCAAGTCACCCTCACGGACTCCGCGCGGCCGGCGCAGGCCATGGAACAGTTGCGAGCCCGGTTCCCTGACACACTAGTGCTGGGCTTTGACCCTGAAGACGCTGCGGGAAAGGTCAAGGCCAGCTACAGCAGCAGGCTTGCAGAGGCCGAGGACGATCTTGGCGTTTGTTGCGGCTTCCTTGACCATGTGCGCGGAAGGCCGGCAGACGACGCTGAACTTTCCGCCCTTCGAGAAGCCTTGGAAGCGGTCCGGCTGGAAGGGGCGGAGCTGTGAGAATCCACCGCCTTGAAATTGAGGCTTTCGGGCCGTTTGCCGGGCTTCAGTCGATTGATTTCGATCAGCTGGGAGCCCAGGGCCTGTTCCTCTTGAACGGCGCCACCGGTGCGGGAAAGACCAGTGTGCTCGACGCTATCTGCTTTGCGCTGTATGGCTCGGTACCGGGCGCACGCCAGGACGGCAAACGCTTGCGGAGCGACCACGCGGAACCGACTGCGGAGCCGCGGGTTGTCTGCGAATTTTCGGCGCGCGGCAGGCGCTTTGAGGTCACTCGTTCCCCGGCGTGGGGCAGGCCAAGTGCCCGCGGGCGCAAGGGCTTTACCACCCAGCAGGCCAAAACGCTTCTGCGCGAACGGGTCAATGGATCGTGGGAAGAAAAGACCTCACGCAACGACGAAGCCGGCATGGAAATCGGCGACGTCCTGGGGATGGACCGGGAACAATTCACCCGCGTGGTCATGCTTCCTCAGGGAGACTTCGCGGCTTTCCTGCGTTCCAAGGCGTCCGACCGGCTGGATCTCCTGCAGAAGCTCTTCGGAACCCAGCGTTTTGAAGCGATCGAGCAGCAGCTGGCCCTCCAAGCCAACGCCGCGCGCGCAAAAGTGCAGGACAACCAGAACGGACTTCAGTTGCTCGTGCAGCGGGCGGAGTCAGAGTACGCGCAACTGGGTATTGAAGAGGGCGCTGACCCGGATCTTGATGACTCCGGATCCGGTGAGCATACGCCTGAACTCCGTCTCGGGAACCTCGAGGCCCGGGCCCGGAGCGAATCTTTGGAGCGGCATCAAGCTGCTGGCTCTGCCGATGCCTTCCGGCGTCAGCTGGCAGACAAGCTCAACTCCGCCCGGGAACGGGTTCAGCGGCACGCAAAGCTCGACGCCGCCACGCGCCGGCACGAAGCCCTCTCCGCACGCGCGGCTGAAGTGCAGGAATTCCGGGAGCGACTTGGACGCCACCGCAAAGCCGCCGTCCTCGGCGGACAGCTCGACGCCGTCGACCGTGGCTCTAAGGCCCTCGACCTGGCGGCCTCGAAGGCGGAATCGGCGACGGCGAAGCTACTCGCCGCTTCTCTTGACACGAAGGACCCCGGCACCTCGCTCGCCAGGATCCAAGAGACGATGGCTGTCGTCGAGGCCAGGGTCGGGGACGAACAAAAGCTCGAGGACATCACTGCAAGGCTTGAAGCCCTCGACCTCGCTGCACGGCAGCGGGAATCGGCCGATGCGGCGCGGTCCCTTGCGTTGACCGGGCTTCGCTCGGAGGCGGTAGCTTTGGAACGCGCGCTGGGCCAGCTGGATGCGGCCGCCTCGGAGCTGCCCCTCCGGGAAAGCGAAGCTGCAGCAGCGCAGAACACCGTCAAGACCGTAGCCCGCTACGCAGGCGCCCTTGATTCCCAGTCCGCGGCGGTGAAGCGCCACGCGTTTGCCCGGGCGCTTTCCCAAGACCTCCGACAACTCTGGCTGGATCTCCGTGAATCCCGCTTGACCAATGCGGCAGCGGAACTCGCCGCCAAGCTGCATGACGGCGAAGCATGCCCTGTCTGCGGAAGCGCCGAGCACCCTTCGCTTGCGCCAGCCGGGCTAACCGCACTGGCCCTTGCCGAGGAAGAGCAGTCCGCCCACGAACGCTATGACGCTAGTGAGCACGAACTTCTCCAGGCGGCAGGCGAGCTGGCGTCCGCCGAGCAGGAAGTTGCCGTGCTCGCCGCCCAGGGCGGAGACATCGATCCTCAGGAAGCCGCTTCGGCGGAGGCCTTGGCCAAAGACGCCCTGGCCTCGGCTCGTTCCGCCGTTGACGGGCTCAAACGGGGACAGGCAGACCTCGCCCGCATGACGGAGCGCATTGCCGGCTTGGAGGAAGAGCAACTCCGGGAGGACACAGCTGCGGCGCAGGCCGGGTCCACCATGGTCCTGCTGGGGGAACAACGCGAGTCCCTGGACACCTTGCTTCGCGGGCTTCGTGATGGCTTCGACACGCTGCGCGAGCGGATTGAGGCCCTGGCCAGGCACCGCGAGCTACTGCATTCCGCTGTGGCTGCAGGCGTGCAGTTGGAACGTGCCCGGGAGGCTTTTGGCGATGCATCCACTGCCTTGGAAAGCGCCCTTTCCGCGAACGGATTCGACACCGCCGAAGCCGCGCGGCTTGAAATCCTCGAGGAGCAGCACGCCGCGAGGCTTGACGAAACCATCAGGGCAGCCGATACCGAAAGCGCCCGGCTCGCGGAGCTCTTCGAGTCCGAGGAACTTGTGCTCGCTGCCAAGGAAGTGCAGATCGGAGAGGCGCCCCTGACCGCCGTCGAGCTCGCCGCCCTCGAACAGGAGGCCGTACAGGCTGGAGAAACGGCCCGCCGCCTGGATCTTGCTGCGGGACTCGCTGTCCGAACCGTGACGAGCCTGGCTGCGATCCGCTCGCAGTACGAAGGAGCCGCGGCCTCCGGGCGCGGCCCCCGTGAACGCGCCCGGGTACTCAACGAGCTTGCCGAAACCGCCAGGGGTGCAGGCGATAACGGCTACAAAATGAGCCTCAACAGCTATGTGCTGGCCGCTCGCCTAGAACAAGTCGCCGCAGCGGCGTCAGAGCGGCTGATCGCCATGAGCGATGGCCGTTACACCCTGCAGCACACCGACGCGAAGGCAGCCCGTGGCGCGAAATCCGGGCTGGGCCTGGAAGTCGTGGATGAGTGGACTGGCCAGCGGCGGGACACCGCCACGCTGTCCGGAGGGGAGTCGTTCATGGCTTCGCTCGCGTTGGCCCTGGGGCTCGCGGATGTAGTCCAGCAAGAGGCCGGCGGTGTGGACATCGAAACCTTGTTCGTGGATGAGGGCTTCGGAAGCCTCGACGAGCAATCCCTTGAACAGGTCATGGATGCGCTGGAGGGACTGCGCGACGGGGGCAGGGTAGTGGGGCTGGTCAGCCACGTTGCGGAGATGAAGCAGAGAATCAGCAGCCAGCTGCAAGTGATTAAGAACCGGAACGGCTCCACCGTGCGAATCGTCGACGCCGCGGCAGCCTAAAAACGGCGGACGCCCCGACACAACGGCCTGCGTTGGGCCGTCCGGTAGACTTGGAGGGTTACACCGGGTCGCGCGCATCGGGAGGAGGGACGATGCGCACCATTCAGCGAACCCGGAATCATGAACTCCTACCCACAGAACTCCGCGGCGAACACCGCACTCCAGGCCGCCCCTTCATTTCCTTCTGCGCCCCCTTTGGCCGAGTCCCCATCGGCCGCGCCCCGCCGCTCGCGCCTGCCTGGGCGCTTCGCCCGCTTGCCCGAACTCGCAGGCCGCAACTTCCTGCCGCTGGGACTCTTCGCGAGGCTGCCCCTCGCCATGCTGACAGTCGGCACCCTCACCCTTGTAACGGCCGTCAGCCATTCTTACGCCATCGGCGGCCTGGCTGCCGGAGCCGTCGGCATCGGATCGGCCTTGGGCGCGCCGATACTCGGCTCGCTCGCTGACCGCTCAGGCCAGCGCCCTGTCCTTCTCGTAGCCGCGGCTGTCAACGCCGTCACCGTCATCGCCTTGCTCGTTGCCGCGTACTTGACGCCCGATTTCAACGCCCCCACGGACGCGATTGCCATTTTGGTGACGGCTTTCCTCGCCGGGGCAAGTTGCCCGCAGGTGGGGCCCATGGCCCGTGTGCGTTGGATGGCCCTGACTACCCGAAACCTGAACACCCGGAATTCGGTCCCCGGGGCCGGGGCCAATGCCACCGGTCCCGGAAGCGTGGCGTCCAGTCGTGCAGACCTGGACACCGCCTTGTCCTACGAGGGAACCGCGGACGAGGTCACTTTCGTCCTGGGTCCCGCGCTGGTCGGTATTCTCGCGAGCCTCGTAGCGCCTTGGCTTCCCCTCGCACTGGCGGCAGTCCTTACTGCCACGCTCGTGCCGGCTTTCGCGGTGCATCCTTCACAATTGGCTGTGGTGCCGGCAAAGCGCAAGGGAAGCACCGGCGTCGGGAGTGTTCCTACGGAGCAGCAGTCAAGTGTCCGTTCCTTGGCCTGGCTGAAGGTCGCGGTGCCGGTGCTGGCCATGGTCTGCATGGGAACATTCTTTGGTGCGACGCAGAATGCGTTGAGCGCTTTCTCCGCCCAGTTCGCCACGGCGGAAATTGCGGGGCTGATGTATTCCGTGATGGGCCTGAGCTCCGCCGTCGCTGCGCTGTCCGTTGCCTATTGGCCGCGGCGCTTCGGGCTGGCGATCCGTTGGGCGCTCGCCGCTGCCGCGATGACGGCGTTCTCTCTTCTCTTGTTCCTTCCAGTCGGGATCTGGCCGATGGTCATTGTTCTTTTGGTGCTCGGAATTCCCGTGGGACCCGTTATGGTGACGGTCTTCAGCATCGGGGGAGTCGTGGCCCCGGCCGGCCGTATGGCAACCGTCATGACCGCGCTGGCGAGCGGCATCGTGGCGGGTACGGCGTTGGGCGCCTACCTTGCCGGCCAGTTGGCCCAAACCCAAGGTCCTGGCGCCGCTTTTGTGGTGTCCACGGCCGCTTCGGGCGCACTTCTGGTGCTCGGCATCGTTGCCGGACTCGTCCTCCGGCGCCGGCCAAGCACGCAGCAATAACAACGCTCGCTCACTTATGGGCCGCTTTTTGGCAACCCTCGCTCACATCATCTGCACATGGGTGCCCGGTTTTGGCCTTGTAAGGGAGCGAGCGTTGGAAAACAAGAGGCATCAAACGGCGACGTGCGGGATCCCTACGCCAGCTGGGACTCTATGCGGGCCGCGCTCGCTGCCAGTGCTTCGCCGACGGCGGCCTGGTCCTGTTCGCGGCGGATGTAGACGACGGCGATCGCCGCGGGCCGGCCGCCCGGCACCTGGACGGGGGCGGCCAAGGAAGACAACCCGGCAATGACTTCGTCGTGGCTTGCCGCATAGCCGAGCCGGCGCGCTTCTGCCGCTTCCGGTCGATACGGCAGGCCCGGAGCGCGGGCGGACCATTCTTCTTCGCTCATGGTGGACTGGATCGCGATTCCAGGTGCCCCGGTGTTCACGGGGTGGCGCGTGCCGGGATGTTGAGCCAGGGTCGCGGCCGAGTGGCGAGGCTCGACCGTGACCAGTGTGACGCAATCCTGATGGTCCCAGACCGCTACGAAGGCCGTCATGTTCAGGGTGTTGGCAAGCTGGGTCAGCTCCGGCAGGGCGGCCGTCTGGAGGTCGCGGGAGACGCCCCTGGCCAGCACCGCAAGGCCCGGACCTGGCTGGACGCGTCCGGCGGCGTCGCGCACCAGCAGGGAGTGATCCTCCAACGTGCGGAGGATCCGGTAGGCCACTGAACGATGGACGCCCAAGGCGCCGGCGAGTTCTGCGATGGTCAGGGGGCGCTCGGCAGCCGCGAGGATTTCCAAGGCTTGGATTCCGCGGGAGAGGGTCTGCGACGGCGAGACCGTCGCCGTCGTTTCCTGCAGACTCTTCGCGGCGCTGGGAGACATCATGCGCTCCATCCTATGTTGGGGCCTGACGCGGCCGGCCCGCCGTCTTGTGCTGTAGCACGCAAAAGACTATGGTTCTGTATGAGAATTTGTTGTTCAAATATAGAACAAATTCACATACAGAACAATCTCCAACCAGGAATCTACGATGATTGCCAAGTCCAGCCAGAACGCGGAGCCCGGACCCCTGGGCCGCACTTCTCGGCCGCGGGCACATCACTTCCGCGGCAGCCTGGGCCGCTTTGCCACAGGCGTTGCCATCGTGACGTTCGACGGCGCCACCAAGCGGCATGGCATCACCGTCAATTCCTTCACCTCTGTGTCCATGGAACCGCCTCTGGTCCTGGTCAGCATCGCCCGCAACACCAAAGCGCACGACGAACTCGCCGGGCGCCCCTTCAGCGTCAATATCCTGGGCGCCGAACAGAAGCAGCTCGCCCTGCATTTCGCGGGCCGACCCGGGCCCGAGCCCCGCTGGGTCGAAGGCGGGACCGCGCCGCGGCTATCCAACGTCCTCGCCTATTTCGAATGCACTCCATGGGCGGCCTACGACGGCGGCGACCACACCCTCTACCTGGGTGAAGTGGTGGACTTCAACTACCGCAGCGGCGATGCGCTTGCCTTCGCCAACAGCTCCTTCACCACCGTCCCGGAAAGCCAATTGGGAATGGAGGATCTTCTGTAGTTGCCGGCGCCCGTCGACGCCGCATCCATATGCCGTTTCAGCTCAACCATCATTGGAGACAACCATGGGAATCCGGACCGGACAGCAGTACCTGGACAAGCTCAACTCGATGAACCCCCACGTCCTGATCGACGGCGAAATGGTCACCGAGAAGATCGCCGACCACCCGTCCTTCAGGAACGTGGCCCGCACGTACGCGAAGCTCTTCGACATGCAACATGACCCGAAGTATGCCGACGCGCTCACCTACGAATCCCCGACGACGGGTGACCGGGTGAATGCCTCCTTCCTGGTGCCGCGCAGCAAAGAAGACCTCGAACACAGGCATGCGGCCATCCGCACCTGGGCTGAGTACTCCCTTGGGTTCCTGGGCCGGACGGGTGACTACATGAACGGCGCCCTCACGGCGCTCGCGGCCGCAGAAAAATGGTTTGCCCAGGCCGATCCGATGTTCGGCGAAAACATCCGCAAATACTACGAGCATTGCCGCGAGAACGATCTCCTGGCCACGCACACGCTGATCCCGCCACAGGTCAACCGTTCGGTGTCAGGTTCCGAGCAGCTCGGAGGGCAGCTCTCGGCGAGGGTCGTGGAAGAACGCGAAGACGGAATCGTGGTCCACGGCGCGCGTATGCTCGCGACGATCGCGCCGATCGCCGACGAGCTTCTCGTGTTCCCTTCGACGCTCCTGCGCTCGACGCCGGAAGATGCTCCGTATTCTTACGCGTTCGCCCTCCCGAACGATGCGCCGGGCATGCGCTATCTGTGCCGGACCTCGCTCTACAACGGCGGAGGCACCCACGACGAGCCGCTCGCCAGCCGCTTCGAGGAGATGGACGCCGTCGTCGTTTTCGACCATGTATTCGTTCCCAACGAGCGCATCTTCATGCTCGGCCATCCCGAACTGTGCAATGCCTTTTACTCCGAGACCGGCGCCGGTGCCCTCATGACCCATCAGGTGGTCACGCGGACCATCGCGAAGAGCGAGTTCTTCCTTGGCCTTGCCTCGGAGATCGCGGCATCGATCGGGGTTGACGGTTTCCAGCACATCCAGGAGGACCTGGCGGAGCTGATCGAAACCGTCGAAATCGGCAAGGCCCTCATGGTTGCCGCTGAAGCCCAGGCGGCTCCAAGCCCGGATGGCGTGTTCTTGCCGCATTGGCCCACCCTGAATGCGGCACGCAACTGGTACCCCAAGGTTGCCCAGCGTTTCCCCGCCATCATCCGGAAGTTCTCGGCCTCCGGCCTCATGGCCCTGCCGGGCGAAGCGGACGTGGCGAGTGAGGCGTTGCCGGACATCGAACTGTACCTGCAGGCGAAGACGCTGACCGGCCCGGAGCGCGTGCGCCTCTTCAAGCTCGCTTTCGATGCCAGCATTTCAGCGTTCGCCGGGCGCCAGGCCCTGTATGAGTACTTCTTCTTCGGTGACCCTGTCCGCATGGCAGCCGCCCTCGTGAACAGCTACGACCGCGAGCCGGCCCGCGCCCGCGTGCGGGAGTTCCTCGAGCGGAAGGACTGAACCCGCCGCGGCATGTACGACGACGGCGGCGAGCTATCGCCGACGACGTCGCTTTGTGCTGTCCCTCCCCTTCGCAGTCAGACGCTCGCTCACGTATGACGCGAAATTCTCCAACGCTCGCTCACGTATGACGCGGAAACCGGCAACGCTCCTGCGGCTCACTAACTACACCGCCTGCTCTAAAAGCCGCACCGCGTCGTCGTCGGTCAGTTGTTCGAAGTGCTCGTAGAACGCGCCAACGGCGTGGAACTTGCCGGGCGTGTGCAGGCACATCATGAAATCGCACACGCGGCTGATGGACGCTTGGGCTTCGAGGGATGACACGGGGACGGCGGCCACCACAGTCGCCGCCCCGCCTGCGCGGACGGCCTCGACGGCGGCGCGCATCGTTGCGCCCGTGGCGAGTCCGTCGTCGACAAGAACCACGGTCTTGCCCGTGAGGTCAAAGATGATGCCAGGGTAGGTCTTCACACGCCGCAGGAGTTCTCCCCGCTCGCGTACCTCCACCGCTTCAAGGGAAGCCTGGGTGATTCCGTGCCGCAGCATGCGTTCGCCGAGGGGCCGGTTGAGTATGCGGACGATCCTGCCGTTGGACCAGGCCAAGGCGCCGAACGCTGTTTCTTCACGCCCCGGAATGCCGAGTTTCCGTACCAGAATGGCGCCGTATGGCTGGTGGAGTTCGACGGCGGCAGCGGCCGCCACGGGGACCCCACCGCGGGCGAGGCCCAGCAAGATGGTGTCCGGCCGTTGCCGGAGCTGCGGAAGCCCTGCTGCCACACGGCGTCCGGCGTCCGCACGGTCCTTGAAGCGCATGCCCATTCGTCTCACTTCCACGTCATCCAGCGCTGAATCAAGCCTACCTTTGTTGCCGGGACCGCTCTGCGCTGCCACGATGGGCCATGTGAACAAGCCGATCGGTTACTGGACCAAACGCCTGGACGCCGCATTGGAGGCGCACCTGGACAGCACCTTGGCGAGGTTGAAACTCAGCCGGAGGCAGTGGCAGACCCTCAATGTCCTCGCTGAGACACCCCTTGGCCCCGAGGATCTTGACGGAATACTCAACCCGTTTTGGGGCGGAGACACGCGACGTCGCGAAAGCGAACTCGCCGCGCTCGTAGGCCGCGGCATGATCATCATGGTGGACGATCGCCTCAGCCTCAGCGAACTGGGCCACGCAAAACACACTGAAGCCCTGCGGCTCGTTGAAGACTCCCGCCGGGACCTCTCGATGGGGATCGGTATCGACGAATACGCCATGGCAGTCAGCGTGCTGGAGCGTATGACGCTCAATGCGGAGCGGCTGGCCGGCTAACCCCGCCGTTCCGCCAGCACTCTAGACGCCGAGGAACGCCACCGCTGCATCCTTGAAAACCCGGCTGGTCACGGCGTTGCTGTGGTTCCGCCCCGGGACCAAAAGCTGTTCAACCATGCCGCCGGCGTGGGCCGCGATCGAAGCGAGCTCCGGCATCGTGACGGCGCGCTCGTCCTTTTCGCCGGCCACCAGGAGCATCGGCATATGGGGCACGGCTTCGGCAGGATCGAATGGTTCCCCCTTGATGGCCTCGATGAGGGACAAGAGCGCAAAGAGATCGTTGCTCGGCAAGAGCTGTGCCATCTTGAGCAACCCTGCGGTGGACTCGTCTTCAATCGGCGTGCCGTCCGCGAGGTAGCGCTGGGCTGCCGGGAGATCGAAGGACGCCAGCGGGTCTTCCTTGTTCGGGCCGCCCAACACCAGCCGGTGCACCAGTTCGGGCTGGGTTGCCCCGAATTCCCAGGCGAGCCGGGAGCCCAAAGAATAGCCGATGACGTCGAGCCCGCTGGTAGGGTCACCGGCGCGCACGGGGCGCGCACCGGCGTCGGCGACTATCTGGAGAAGGTCCGCGCGGATCCGGCTCGGGGAGTAGGAGTCCAGGTCCTCGGGTGAACTGCTCTGGCCATGCCCTGGAAGGTCCACCGTGATGACACGCCGGCCGGCGGCTTTGAGGGTGGAAATCCAGCCGGTGTCGCCCCAATTGAGTTTGGTGGACGAGGAGAAACCGTGCAGCAGCAGGACAGGGCGCAACCCGGCGTCGGTGCCTTCGGCGGGCTCATGGACTTCCACGAACAGATGCGGGTCTGTGCCCTCCACCGTGTGGATGTGCGCTTCCGTGTGCCTGCCGCTCATGGTGTCAGTCCTCATCAAGTACAGCGCTCAGGCGGACCCGGCGCTTCGGTGCGTCATCTTTGGGAACGGTGCCCACGATGCCGGCTGTATTGTCCGGCACCTCGAACACCACCAGCGGCTCACCGACATTGATGGTCTCGCCCGGCGCGCCGTGGATACGGATCACTTTACCCGCCTGCGGGCTCGGCAACTCGAGGGCGGATTTACTCGTTTCCAGTTCCACGAGCGGCTGGTTCCGTTCCACCTGGTCGCCCGGAGAGACGAGCCAGTCCAGGACGGTCGCCTCGATGAGGCCTTCGCCAAGATCGGGCAGGGGGAAGCTGATTTCAGCCACGTCGATACTCCAGTACTCGTTGGATCCCCAGGAGGATGCGGTCAATGTTCGGAATGTATTCGTCCTCGAGGTCGCCGGAGGGATACGGCACGTCGAAGCCCGTGACCCGTTCGACGGGCGCCTTGAGCGTGTCGAAGCAGCTTTGCGTGATGAGTTGGGCCACTTCGGCCCCCAGCCCGGAGGTCAGCGGAGCTTCATGCACAACGACGGCGCGCCGCGTCTTTCCGACGGAAGTCGCCAGCGCTTCGGCGTCGATCGGCTTGAGCCAGCGCAGATCAAGGACCTCGACGTCGATTCCGTCTTCCGCTGCGAGTTCGGCAACCTGCAGGCACCGGGCCACCATGGCACCCCAGGCCACGAGGGTCAGGTGGCGACCAGGCCGGACAATGCGGGCGCCGGTGAGGGTACCGCCGTCGGCTGTGTCGACGTCGCCCTTTTGCCAGTACCGGGACTTCGGTTCCATGAAGATCACCGGGTCAGGCCGCGAAGCCGCGTACTTGAGCAGGTGGTAGGCATCGTGCGGGTCCGACGGTGAGACAACCTTGAGCCCTGGAACGTGCGCGAAGAGGGCCTCGAGGCTTTCGCCATGGTGTTCGGGGGCGCGGATCCCGCCGAAGCTGGGGACCCGGAGCGTGATCGGCATCGGCAAAGTGCCTCGGCTGCGGTAGTTCATCCGGGCAATCTGGCACACGATTTGGTTGATGGCGGGATACGCGAAGCCATCGAACTGTACTTCCGGAATCGGGTGGAAGCCGGCCATGGCCAGCCCTACGGACATGCCCAGGATGCCCGATTCTGCGAGCGGCGTGTCAAAGACCCGGGATTCTCCGTGCTTGGCCTGCAGTCCGTCGGTGATACGGAAGACTCCGCCCAATTGGCCGCAGTCCTCGCCGAAGACCACCGTTTTTGGATCGGTGGAGAGGGTCTCGTCCAACGCGCGGTTGAGTGCCTGCTGCATGGAAAGCTTTACGGACTGGGTCCGGGCCGCTGCCTCGGCTTCAAGGATGGCGGTGGTGCTCTCAGACATGTTCGGACTCCTCGCGCCAACGGGCGGCCTGGTTTTCAAGTGCGGGGGTGGTTTCCTGGAAGACGAAATCGAACATTTCGTTGCCGGGCCGGGGGCCGAGGGCTTCGATTCCGGTGCAGATCGCTTCTTCTTCCGCCCGGGCTGCTTGGTTGGCGGCGGTGAAGAATGCCTCGTCGGCTACGCCTTCGGCCAGCAAACGCTTGCGGAGGCGTTCCAGCGGGTCCTCGCCGGCGTCGATGCGCTCGTCGTCGAGGCTCCTGTAGCGACCGGGATCGTCGGCGGTGGAATGCGGCCCGCGGCGGTAGGTCATGGCCTCGACCACGACCGGACCGTTTCCTGCGCGGCAGTGGGCGAAGGCGTTGCGGGTGGCCTCGTAGACGGCGACCACATCGTTGCCGTCAACCTGAATGCCCGGGATTCCGTAGCCCGCGGCGCGTGCAGCTACCGAGCCGCCGGCCACCTGCCGTTCGGTGGGCACAGAAATCGCCCAGCCGTTGTTCTGGATGAAAAAGACAACAGGTGCATTCATCACGGCGGCGAAGTTCATGGCTTCGTGGACGTCGCCTTGGGAGGAAGCACCGTCGCCGAAGTAGCTGAGGGCCACTCCGTGGTCGCCGCTCAGCGTCTGGCCGTGGGCCCAGCCGACGGCGTGAAGCACCGAGCCTGCCACCACGGCCTGGATGGGCGCGAGGCGGCTTGCCAGTGGATCGTACATTCCGCCGTGCCACGTTGCCTTGTGGGTGGACATGTATGCCACCATGTCCACACCCATGGTCCTCGCGACGCCCATTTCGCGGTACGTCGGGAAAGCGAAGTCGCGGGCAGTGTCGAGGGCGTAGGCGCTGCCGACCTGGGCGGCTTCCTGGCCGAGTTCCGGAGCGTAGCCGGGGATGATTCCCTGGCGCTGCCAGGCGACGGCCGAGGTATCGAGGTACCGAACGGCAGCCATCAGGGAATACAGCTCCCTGAGCTGTCCGGGAGACAGGGGCGCGGCGTCGGCTGCGGCCACGACGGGAAGAAATGAGTCCATGGACGTGACCGTAGTCACTGTTTGGATCGTAGGCAATCCGCCTATTCGGCGCTAGTCAAACTGCCATGGACTGCCAGCTTTCCCGTGGGAACACATAGCAGTTTGTGCACCGCTCTGCCCACCCAACTGACTCGCAGTTAATGTCGTTATGAGGGCTCAAAACGACAACAACTGCGAGCTAGTTGGGTTTGTTTAGGCGCTTCGTGCGGACTTGACCTTGGCGCCGATCCTGCAGGCCACGGCGATGCACGCGATCAACAGGAACGTGCCGCTGAGCTGGCCCGCGCTCTCGGCATTCGAGAAGCCCACCACGAAGATCAGGGCGAGCAGCACCAGGCCGAATACCGTGAGGAACGGGAATCCCTTCATGCGAAGCGGCAGTTCAGTTCCTTCGCGGTCGGCGCGGCGGCGCAGGATGAACTGTGACACGAGCGCCGTTCCCCAGACCACGAGGCAAGTGGAGCCTACGAGGTTGAGCAAAGCCGGGAGCACATGGTCGGGGAAGAGGAGTTCCAAGACAGTGGCGATGAAGCCGAAAGCAACGGAAACCCCGACGGCGGCCATGGGCACCTGGGCGCCGCGCAGCCGCGACAGGAAGGCCGGTGCTTCGCCGCGCTCAGACAGGGAGAAGACCATGCGCGAGGCGCCGTAGAGGTTGGCGTTGAGCGCGGAAAGCAGGGCCACGACGGCAACGAGGGTGATGGCCGTGCCGGCTCCCGGGATGCCGGCAAGGTTCAGGACACCGGCGAACGGGGACTTCAATCCTTCGGAGTCGGAGGGCAGCACTGCTGCAATGACGAAGACGGAACCGATGTAGAAAACCAGGATGCGCCACACCACTGTGCGGATGGCTTTGCCCACGCTGTGTGCAGGGTTCTGCGTCTCCGCAGCGGCCACGCTCACGATTTCGGTGCCGCCGAAGGCAAAAATGACGACGAAAAGCGCCGCTGCAATTCCAGACCAGCCGGACGGTGCAAAGTTGCCGGTCAGGTTTCCGAGGCCAGGGGAAGCCACTCCGGGCAACCAGCCGAACAGCAAGGCCGCCCCGATGACGAGGAAGGCGACAATGGCTGCAACCTTCAGGATGGCGAACCAGAATTCGAACTCACCGAAGTTCCGGACCCCGGCGAGGTTGATCGCCGTAAAGGCCACCATGAACACCAGCGCCAGCGCCCACACCGGGATGACCGGCCAGACGGAGAACAGCAGCCCTGCTGCGCCGAGTGCCTCCGCGGCGATGACCACTACCAGCTGCAACCACCACAGCCAGCCGACCGTGGATCCGGCCGTCTTGCCCATGGCCTTTTCCGCGTAGACCGAGAAGGCGCCGCTGTTGGGGTTGGCGGCTGCCATCTCGCCGAGCGCCCACATCACCACGATGATCAGGGTGCCTGCCACAAGGTAGGAGATGAGTACTGCGGGGCCGGCCGCGTGGATTCCGGCACCCGATCCCAGGAAGAGTCCCGCTCCGATCGCGCTGCCCAGTCCCATCATGGTGAGCTGGCGCGGCTTCATCGAATGGCCGAGGCCTTGCGAAGGAATGGCGGGTCGAACAGCGGTGGACTTCGTTGTCATTCGTGTTTGCCTTCTTGTGGATGGTTTGTCAGCTGGTCCTCGTAGGACTTATCGAATTTACCGCTTCCGAGGGAAAGTGGCGAAAAACACTCGTGAGAGGATGGTTACAAGCTGGTATGACATCTCGGCATCGAGTACCGATTTGTACAGCTCCTGGGCGGAAGTAGGAAAAACTGATGGTTGTGGACGAGTTGGATGCCAAGATTGTCCGATTTTTCACCGACTCCCCGCGGGCCTCTGTTCTCGAGGCATCCAGGGTCCTGAAGGTCGCCCGCGCCACGGTCCAGTCGCGGCTGGACCGGATGGCCGAGCGCGGGGTTGTGGCTCCCTGGGTTCCGCAGCCCGATCCTGCTGGCTTCGGCTATCCTGTGGTCGCCTTCTGCTCCCTGACCATCAACCAGGACCTGGGTCACGACGCCGTCGTCGAAGCCCTGGCCGCCATTCCCGAGCTCATTGAGGTTCACACCGTTTCCGGCAGTTCGGATCTCATGGTGCGGGTGGTGGGCAAATCGAACTCTGACCTGCAGCGCGTGCTGGACAAGCTCATCGGCACCAAGACCGTGCTTCGTTCGTCCTCGGTGATCGTGCTGAATACGCATTTCCAAGGCCGCACTTTGCCCCTCCTGGAAGCTGCGGCCAAGGAGAGCGCGGGCTGAAACATTTGGACACTGCGCGCTGACAGTCGTACCATTAGTTCTAGTCATTTTGACTATAACTAACTTTCTCGTCCCTACGGCAAAGAAGCGGGGTGAATACCGTGTACGCCACCTCCGCCAATGTCGCAGAGCGCAGGCTCGCGCCGCCGTCGTTGGCCATATCCACGGTGATCTTCGCCCTCCGCCCGAGTGAAAGCTCCGGCCGCCCCACGCTGTGGTTGCCGCTCGTGCGCCGCATCCGCGAACCTTTCAAGGGCATGTGGGCACTGCCCGGCGGCCCGCTGCAGCACGACGAATCCCTCCAGGACGCCGCATCCCGGAACCTCCGCGAGACCACGGGGCTGGCTCCCCAATACCTCGAGCAGCTCTATGCCTTCGGCGGCCTGCACCGCTCGCCTGCCCAGCGGGTTGTCTCGATTGTCTACTGGGCGTTGGTGCAGCCCACGGAAGCCGCCTTGGCCGATGAATCCGAGAATGTCCGTTGGTTTCGGGCAGACCGGCTCGCGGAATTGGCCTTCGACCACAACGCGATTGTGGACTACGCCTTGTGGCGGCTGCGCAACAAGATGGCTTACGGATCCATCGCCTATCACCTGCTGGGAGAGTTCTTCACCCTGGCACAGGTCCGCGAAGTCTACGAAGCTGTCCTGGACCGTCAGCTGGATCCGGCGAACTTCCGCCGGCAAATCAAGGGAACACCGGAAATCGAGGAAACCGGTGAATACCTCCAGGGCGGAAAACACCGCCCGCCCCGCCTCTACCGCTTCACCGGCACGCCCGGACTCGGGCCAGACAACAGGAGTACACCATGAGCAGCGTCAACACGGCTATCCAGCTGATCACGCGGGAAGAAGCCGAAAGCGGCCGTTCCGCGGCCGGCTCAACGTGCAGTCCCGCTCTGGCCAAGGGCCCGTGGGAGTACGACCTTGCTGAAGCCCTCGCCGGCATACCGGCTTACGGTCCCGGCGCGTCCAGCTCCGACGACGCCCCCAAGGCGACCCCCCGCCAAGGCCAGTTGCCCGAAGAGTACAAGTTGGCCAGCGACGCCGAGCTCGACGCCCGGATCCGCGCCGCCAAGGAGACGCTGGGGGACCGGGCCGTCATCCTGGGCCACTTCTACCAGCGCGACGAGGTTGTCCAGTACGCGGATTTCGTCGGTGACTCCTTCCAGCTCGCCAACGCTGCCCTGACCAAGCCCGACGCCGAGGCCATCATCTTCTGCGGCGTGCACTTCATGGCAGAGACTGCCGACATCCTGTCCAGCGAGGGCCAGGCCGTGATCCTGCCGAACCTCGCCGCCGGCTGCTCCATGGCGGACATGGCGGACGAGGACTCGGTGGAGGAATGCTGGGAGCAGCTCGAAGAGCTCTTCGGGACCGCCCCCGATTCTGAAGGCCGCGCCCCGGTGATCCCGGTGACCTACATGAATTCCTCGGCGGCACTAAAGGCCTTCTGCGGACGCAACGGCGGCATCGTCTGCACGTCCTCCAACGCCAAGACGGTGCTCGAGTGGGCCTTCGAACGTGGCCAGCGGGTTCTCTTCTTCCCTGACCAGCACCTGGGCCGCAACACAGCCAAGGCCCTCGGCGTGCCGCTGGAGCAGATGCCCATGTGGAACCCGCGCAAGGAACTCGGCGGAAGCGACGAACAGACCCTGCTGGATTCCCGCGTCATCCTCTGGCACGGCTTCTGCTCCGTGCACAAGCGCTTCAACGTAGGCCAGATCGAGAAGGCGCGCGCCGAATTCCCTGGCGTGAACGTCATCGTGCACCCCGAGTGCCCCATGGAAGTCGTTGACGCGGCGGACGGCGCGGGTTCCACCGACTTCATCAAGAAGGCCATCGCCGCCGCAACCGAGCCCACCACTTTCGCGATCGGCACCGAGATCAACATGGTCAACCGCTTGGCCGCCGAGAACCCTCAGCACACCATCTTCTGCCTCGACCCGGTGATCTGCCCTTGCTCCACGATGTACCGCATCCACCCCGGCTACCTCGCCTGGGTACTCGAGGAACTGGTGGAAGGCCGCGTGGTCAACCGCATCACGGTGGACGACTCGGTCAAGGACAACGCCAAGATCGCCCTCGAACGCATGCTCGCAGCACGGCCGCTCTAGGCCACACCCTGTACCAACCAGTCGAATCGAGCCTCACATGACTGCAGAACGCATTCCCGGTGCTCCGGCGCGGCGGCGGCTCGTCGTCGTCGGAAGCGGCATCGCCGGCCTCTACTCCGCGCTTCTGGCCGCCGATGCCGGTGCGGAGGTCGTCATGCTCAGCAAAGGCGCGCTGGCGGACAGCAACACCTTCTTCGCCCAGGGCGGGATTTCGGCAGTGCTGGACGAGCCCGCCCCCGGGGATACCGTCGCCGCGCACATCGCGGACACCCTCAACGCCGGCGCGGGCCACTGCAATGTGGAGGCCGTGCGGGTGCTGTGCACCGAAGCGCGCCTCGACATCATGGGGCTCGAGCGTTTTGGCGTCCGGTTCGACGCGGACGACGACGGCGATCCCGCCTTGGGGCTCGAAGCCGCCCACTCCGCGCCAAGGATCCTGCACACCGGCGGAGACGCCACCGGTGCCGGGGTCGCGAACGCGCTCATCCTGGCCGTCCTTGACGCGCAGGATGCCGGGAAGATCCAGGTGCTGGGACATGCCCAGGCGACTTCCCTGCTCCAGTCCGAGGGGCGTGTGACAGGCGTTGAATTCCTGCGCAACGGCCGCCTTGAGAACGTAATCGGCGATGCCGTACTGCTGGCCACCGGTGGGGCTGGGCAACTGTTTGCCCAGACCACCAATCCTTCGGTGGCAACGGCTGACGGGCTCGCGCTCGCATGGCGGGCAGGCGCCGAGCTCGCAGACCTGGAGTTCTTCCAATTCCACCCCACGAGCATGGTCCTCGCAGCTGCCGATGGACCAGCTCCCCTCGGCGCCGATCCGCTCCTCATTTCCGAAGCGGTCCGCGGCGAAGGCGCCATCCTGCTGGACACGAATGGCCAGCGATTCATGCCGGGCTACCACCCGGACGCCGAACTGGCGCCGCGCGACGTCGTCTCCCGCAGCATCGCCCTCCACCTGGCTTCGCTTGGTGATCCGAATGGCCACGTCTTCCTTGACGCCCGGGTCGTGGAAGCGAACAAGGGGGACGGCTTCCTTGAGAAGCGCTTCCCCACGCTTAGCGCCCGGACCCGCGAAGCCGGCATCGACTGGACCATCGAACCCGTTCCGGTTGCCCCTGCGGCCCACTACTGGATGGGTGGCGTAGTCACAGACCTGTTCGGCCGTACTTCCGTTCCCGGGTTGCTCGCGGCGGGCGAAGTAGCGTGTACCGGAGTCCAGGGCGCGAACCGTTTGGCCAGCAACTCCTTGCTCGAAGGGCTGGTGTTCGGGCGGCGGGCTGTTGAAGGGTTCCTTGGCGAGGTGTTCCCTGGGTGGGCGCCGCCGAACGGCACCCCTCCGCGTGCTCCCCACGATCTCCCTAACTTCGCAAGCTCGGCCAGGGAACCCGGATCGCGTGGGCCCGCGGCCGCGGGCGGCCTCGCTTTTACGCACGCTTCCGGGATACCGCACGACGGCGCTCGGCGCACCAACGCTGCCGGGACACCGTCAGACGAAAGTCGCCTCACCGCGTGGCAGCCTGAGCTGGTCCCCGAGCCCTTCTCCCGTGCCGCCCTTCGGCGGTTGATGACTGCCAAGGCGGGGGTGCTTCGGACCGGGGGGTTGCTGCGGGAGGCCGCAGAGTCGCTCGACGCTTGGGCCGACGTCGTGCTTCCTGAGAATGTGCCGGATTCTGCGGATCCGAGCGTGCACGAGGATGCTAATTTGCTCCTTGCCGCGCAGTTGTTGGTGCAGGCGGCGGGGGCGCGGCGGGGGTCCCTCGGGGCGCATTATCGGAGTGACGCCGCCGAAACCCATCGCGACGAAATTGTTCAGAGATACACGATCGGCCGGAAAGCGAGCCTCGTCAATGACTAGCCTGACCCTCCCCGCAGCACCCGTCCGGGACATTTTGGAGCGGGCTTTCGCGGAGGACGCGCCGAGTGGCGACATCACCTCGCAGTTGCTCATTCCCGCAGAAGCCCGGGCCACTGCCGTGCTCAATGCCCGGGTTCCGGGGGTCTTCAGCGGCGGCACGGTGTTCCGCGACGCCATGCTGCTCGTCGACCCGGACACCGAAGTGGAGCTGCTGCTCGCGGACGGTGAAGCATTCGACGCCGGAACCCACCTAGCGCGGGTCAGCGGCCGCGCCCGCTCGGTGCTGCTCGCCGAACGCGTCGGGCTCAACCTTGCCCAGCGCATGAGTGCCATTGCCACCAAGACCGCCGAGTTCGTCAAGCTGGTCGACGGCACCAAAGCCCGTATTACAGACACGAGGAAGACAACCCCCGGGCTGCGGGTATTGGAACGCTACGCCGTACGCTGCGGCGGGGGAGCCAACCACCGCTACAGTCTGTCCGATGCCGTTCTGGCCAAGGACAACCACCTGGCCGTGATGACCGGTGGGGACTCCGCCAAGCTCACCGCGCTGCTCAAGGCCGCCAAAGCCCAGCTGGGCCACACCACGCACTTCGAAGTGGAAGTGGACAATGCCGAGCAGATCGAACCTGTGCTAGCGGCCGGTGTCGACACGATCATGCTGGACAACTTTTCCCTTGAGGAGCTCCGTGCCGGTGTGAAGCAGGTGGCCGGCCGCGCCGTCGTCGAGGCGAGCGGCAACGTCAACGTGAACACTGTGGCGGACATCGCCGCCGCGGGAGTCGATGTCATTTCCATCGGCGGACTCACGCACAGCGTCAACGCGCTGGACCTCGGCCTGGACGTGACGCTCGACGTGACACCGGACCCATCCCTGGCTTTCGGCTGAGGCCATGATCTTCCTCGACGCCGCGGCGACCACACCCGTCCGCAGGGAAGTCCTCGAAGCGATGTGGCCGTACCTGACGGGGGAGTTCGGCAATCCCTCAAGCCATCACAGCCTCGGCGAAGCTGCTGCGAACGCGTTGTCGGGTGCACGGGCGTCGGTAGCGAAAGCCTTGGGTTGCCGGCCCGGCGAGATCACCTTCACTTCCGGCGGCACCGAGGCGGACAACCTGGCAGTGAAAGGAATCGCCCTCGCGAGACGTGCGGCGGACGCTGCGCTGAACCGCGTTGTCATCAGCGCCATCGAGCACCCCGCCGTCGAAGAATCCGCGCTCTACCTGCAACGCGTCCATGGGTTCGAGGTGGACGTGGTCCCCGTGGACCGGCACGGCGTGGTGACGCCCGAGGCGCTCCGGGCTGTGCTGGGTCCGGAGACAGCCCTCGTCAGCATCATGTATGCGAATAACGAGATCGGGACAGTGCAGCCCGTGCGGCAACTCGCGGAGGTGGCTGCGGAACATGGCGTGCCGTTCCACACGGACGCCGTCCAGGCTGCCGGCTGGCTACCGATTGGCGTCAAGGAACTGGGAGTAGACGCGCTGAGTATCTCGGGCCACAAGCTTGGCGCGCCGAAGGGCAGCGGCGTGCTCTACGCCAAGGGAAGGCTGCGCATTGAACCGCTGGTCCATGGCGGCGGCCAGGAGCGCGGCAGGCGCTCCGGGACCGAAAACGTTGCGGGTGCCGTTGCGCTAGCCACGGCACTGACTCTTGCCCATGCAGGGCAGTCGGAACTGGCGGGGCGTGTCTCGGAATTGCGGGATGCCTTCATCCGCGCTGTCCTTGACGCCGTGCCCGTTGCTGTGCTGACCGGCCACCCCTCGCAGCGCTTGCCATCTGTCGCGTCCTTCTGCTTCCCGGGGACGAGCGGCGAGTCGGTCTTGCTTGAGCTTGAGCGGCTTGGCGTGGTGTGCTCGAGCGGATCGGCCTGCGCTGCGGGATCCGACGCTCCCTCGCCGGTCCTGCTGGCCTTGGGAATCGAGGCCGAGGTGGCCCACACTGCTGTCCGTTTCAGCTTCGACTCCACGGTGACGCCAGCGGAACTGGAGCAAGCCGCGGAAGCAGTGGCCGCCGCCGTCGGGAGCGTTCAGGGGCTCGGTCGCCGCTGACGTCCCCGACCCAACTGACTCGCATTTAATGTCGTTTTGAGGGCTCAAAACGACATCTACTGCTAGCCAGTTGGGAATCCGACAGGGAATCAAACGTGGCGGGCCCGGCGGAAAATCCAGTGCCGCAGCATCGTGAACCGCACCGCCGTCGCGACGAATCCGGACAGCGTGGTGGTCCAGAGGTCCTCCTCGAGGGTGGCTTCGGGCCGCAACGCGTGCAGCACGCCCAGGCTCCCGCCGGTGATGACCAGTGCCACAGCGATCACGATCAGCCCGTTGAGGTGGTCCTGGGCTCTCTTCCGGTTGCCGCTGATCTTGAAGGTCAGCCGCCGGTTCAGGGCCGTGTTCATGAGCGAGGTGATGATCAGCGCTGCGGCGTTGGCAGGTTGGGGTCCCATCCACGGCCGGAACAGAGCGTACAGCGCCAGCGACGTGACGGTGCAGATGATCCCGACGCCGGTGAAACGGATGAGTTGCCTGACCGCCGGATAGCGCAGCACGCCTTTGCGGCGCTTGCTTGTATTTGGCCTGGAAGGGGACGTCTGCCGCGTCTCAATTGCCGGCACGGCAGGAGGCTCCATGGCTCAAGCCTTTCATATCTAGCTGGGAAATTTCTCCCAAGATGCTGCGACGACGGGGTTGCTGAGCTCTCCAATGCCCTCAACCCGGCAGGTCACAAGGTCTCCGGGCTCGATCCTGGCGCACTCAGCCGGGAAGCCTGTGAGGACCAGGTCTCCGGGGTGCAATGTCATGAACGAAGTGAGGTAGACGAGGATCTCGTCCACTTTCCATCCGAGGTCGGCCGTGCTGGCCGTCCGCAATTCCTTGCCGTTGTGCACGATACCGATTGAAAGGTCGCCCTCAGCGAGGTCGGTGACGATCCACGGTCCCGCAGGAGTGAAGGTGTCCTGGCTTTTCGCGCTGATCCATAGTTCGTCGGTCTTTTGCAGGTCCCGCGCCGAGACGTCGTTGCCGATCGTGAAACCGAGGATCGCGTCGCGCGCATTGTCGAGCGTGAGCCCGCGGACCTTTCGCCCGACGACGACGGTCAGTTCCGCTTCGGGGTCCACGTAACCGACATCCGAGGCCAGTTCGATGGCGTCGCCCGGTCCGATGACACTTGTGGCGGCTTTGTGGAACGCCTGCGCGGGCAGATCCCGGCCCGGCTGCCCGGTGTTGTGTGCCATACCGAACACATTGGCGGGCACAGACGGCGCAAGGAACGTGAACGCTTCCTCGGAAACCTCGGTGCCCCTCATCCATCCCGGTCGCCCGGCACTGCTGCTGTTTGCCGACGAGCCGGGGAACGGGCTGTCCACTACAGTCCAGTTCCGGCCTTGTGCGGAGGCGAAGTCGTCGGCGTCGTTCGCGACGAAGAAGTGTTCGTCCGGCGAGGCGGGGGAGAGCGGGCGGACCCGGGCGATCCGGTGAGCACGTGTGGAAGTCATGAAGACATCCTACGTCCTTCGGCCTCATTAGACGGGAAGGTAGAGTTCCCCCACGGGGATGTCCGCGGCCAGGCGATTCGCCGGACCGGCCAAGGGGCAGGCCCAGGCCTCGTTGTATGCGCAGGACGGGTTGTAGGCGAAATTGAAGTCGAGCACGAACTCTTGTTGCCCGGATCCGCGAAGACCGTGGAAGGCTCCCTTGATGGTGTCCAGCAAGTAGCGGCCGGCGCCGTAACTTCCTCCGGGTTTGCCGGCCGTGGCGTCGCGGAAGGGCACGAAGATGCCGCCGCCGTAGCTGCGCAGGCGCCACACGGCCAGCGAGCCGAGCTCGTCGAGGTCGAAGGTGCCGAGGCGGACAAACGGCACCACGCCGTCGGTTCCGGTCTGGACGTTCATCTCCTGGCCCGCGCCTTCCGGAGAAAGGGAAGCGTAACGGCGAAACCGGGAATCGTAGTCCGCCGTGCGCAGGCCCGAGAAAGACCGCTTGCTGGCGGGAGTCAGTGCCGAGGCCGGGTGGGTTCCGAACATGCGGTCCCGTTCCTGGCGCCAGTAGACATGGGCTTGGAAGGGGTCGTCCATCGCGATTTTACGCACGTCGTCATACAGGGCAAACGTCCGCAAACGCCAGTCCGCGATGTCCATCGCGGAGATGTCCGCCACATTGTTTTCGTCCTCATCAAGCTGATCGGGGGCCATGCGTCCAGCCTAGCCCTACGATGCGGGCCGAAGCGGCGCCGCAAGTGCATCGGTTGGGTTTCACGTGCGAAACGCCGATCGAGACAGGCAGGCGGTGGCTCGGCGCCGCTAGGCTGGTGCGCATGAGAGCAAAGCGGATCCCGTTGAAGTTTTCAGTCGCCGTCCTCGGTGCCCTCATCGTGGTCGCCACGGCTGGCTGTAGTTCCGAGGGCAAGGGCGGGCCTGTATGGACGGCCGGGTCCAACAGTGCGGCACCAGGGAGCGCGACGCCGTCGGGCTCGGGTACGGCACCGCCGTCGGGCAGTTCCACTGGGAGCCCCTCTGCCGCCAGTACCGCGACGGCGGGGGCGACCGCCTCGGCGTGGAAGACATACTCGGATCCGGCCAAGAAGGTCAGCTTTGATCTTCCGAGTGACTGGATTGCGCAATCGGTGACGCCCGACGCCGGTTCCATGCCGGGCGCACTGAAGATCGAGGTCAAAGACGCCAAGGGCGGCTATCTTGCGACCCTGCACACGGGACTGCCCTCGGCGAGTCCGGCAGACTGCAATCCGGCCGCCAAGCGCCCCTACACGGTGGTCAGCAGCGTGCCCATAGACCTGCCCCAAGCCGACGGTGATTCCATGATCCCCCCGCACGTGGTGTTCCGGGTCATCCAAGGCTACAAATTCTTCGGCTCATACGGAATCACCAACTTGGTGGCCGGCACTGATGGCCAGGCCTGCCAGTTGCGGAACCTTGTGGTGGGACCCGCCGGAAAGGGCAACTACTACTTCGGGGACATGCAAGCCGTGCATGCCTTCGCCACGGACGAAGTTGTTGCTCCCGCGAAGTCCTTTGACACCTTGGACCAAGCGGCCAAGTACGTCGACCAGAGTTCGGAATTCGCCAACGTCCAGCGGATGCTATTGTCTCTGAAGGTCAATCTGTAGAACCCGGGATTGACAGAAACTCGTCGGCGCCAACCCTGCATAATTTGTGGGTTGTCCAGCCGCAACACTCCGGAGATCCATGGAACGCAACGTTGCTGCCCAGCTCGTTTTCAAGACCGTAGCCAACACCAAGGTGGCCATGGCAATAGCCGTGGCCAGCAATCCTGGCTATGAATCGTTGACCGAAGAGCTGTCAGTCACGGTGGAAGGCGAAGCTGTTCCGCTCACCGAGCTGACGGACCATCACGGTGGACGTTTCCAGTACATGGAGTTCGAGGAACCCAGCGAGGTAACTGTTGATTACCGCGCCTCGGTGGAGGGCTTGGGTGTCCCCGATGAGTCCTCCCGGATGGAGCTCATCCGCTATGTCCGTCCCAGCCGCTATGCCGAGTCCGATCGGCTTCTTCCGACGTCGTACGCCGAGTTCGGCGGGCTGCACGGCGAGGAGCTGTTGCAGGCAGTCCGGAACTGGGTCCACAACGAGCTCCGTTACGTCAGTGGTTCCTCGCGGGGGACGGACGGCGCAGTGGAAACGCTCCTGCACCGCAAAGGTGTTTGCCGGGACTTCGCCCACCTTGCCATTGCCCTCCTGCGCTCCAAGGACATCCCCGCCCGTCTCGCCGCGGTGTATGCGCCCGGGTTGAGCCCCATGGACTTCCATGCCGTGGCTGAGGCCCACATCGACGGAACCTGGTACGTGATCGATCCCACCGGCCTGGCTCCGCGCGAGTCCATGCTGCGTATTACGGCCGGACGCGATTCCTCGGACACGGCGTTCCTGTCCACGGTGGGCGGCAGCTTGTCGTTGAAGAGCTTGAAGGTCACCGCGATAGTGGCCGACGCTTTGCCGGATGAGGATCCGGCAAAGCTGGTCGTCCTCCGCTAGTTTTCGCTAGCCTTCGCGCGGCTGCTTGTGTGCGACGAACACTTGCAGCTTTTCCGTCAGGCGAAGCAGCTCACGCTGCTCTTCGGCTGTCAGGGCCGGGGCCACAAGTTCGGCGATGTCGCGGATGTGCTCGCGGCCGATCTCCTTCTGTAGTTCCTGCCCGGCCGCCGTAAGCCCCAGCAGGATCCCGCGTCCGTCGTCGGGAGCGATGCTGCGCTCCACGAGACCGCGCTTCTCCAACCTGTCAACCAGCCTGCTCAGGCTGGATTGGCTGAGCAGGACGTGATCGTTGATCTCGTTCAGCCGCAGCTTGCCCGTGGGGCAACGGGAAAGAGTGAACAGGACGTCATACTCCTTGATGGGCAGCTTCTTGAACGCCTGCCCGGCCTGGAGCCGGCGCATCACCGCCACCTGGGAGCGGAACAAGGACTCCCAGGTTTCGGCGGCGAGGCGCACGGCGGACGAGGTGGGTGCTGCGGTGGTCATGGGGTCCGCCCGGCGGAATTGGAAACCGCCTCGCTGGCCGAGGCGATCACGGACGCTGCCACCCGGGATGCATGGGTGGGTGCATCAGGTACGTGGGCCGGCTTGCGGTCCTCGAATTCCTTGCGCAGGACCGGCAGGACTTCTTCGCCAAAGAGGTCCAGTTGCTCCAGGACGGTCTTGAGCGGTAGGCCCGCGTGGTCCACAAGGAACAGTTGGCGCTGGTAGTCGCCAAAGTATTCGCGGAAAGTCAGGGTCTTTTCGATGACTTCCTGCGGACTGCCAACGGTCAGGGGCGTCTGGGACGTGAAGTCCTCGAGCGAGGGTCCGTGGCCGTACACCGGTGCATTGTCGAAGTAGGGGCGGAATTCCTTCACGGCGTCCTGGGAGTTCTTGCGCATGAAGAACTGCCCGCCGAGTCCCACAATGGCTTGGTCAGCGTTGCCGTGCCCGTAGTGCTCATAGCGTTCGCGGTAGAGTCCGATCAGCTGCTGGTAGTGCTCTTTGGGCCAGAAGATGTTATTGGCGAAGAAGCCGTCGCCGTAGTACGCGGCGAGTTCCGCGATCTGCGGGCTGCGGATGGAGCCGTGCCAGACGAAGGGCGCGACGCCGTCAAGCGGGCGGGGCGTGGAGGTGAAGTTCTGCAGCGGCGTGCGGTACTTGCCGCTCCAATTGACGGTGTCCTCATCCCAGAGCCGGCGGAGCAGGGAATAGTTCTCCACAGCGAGTTCGATCCCGTCCTGGATGTTCTTGCCGAACCAGGGGTAGACGGGGGCGGTGTTGCCGCGGCCCATGATGAGGTCCACGCGGCCATCCGCGAGGTGCTGGAGCATCGCGAAATCTTCGGCGATCTTGACGGGATCGTTCGTGGTGATCAGCGTGGTGGACGTTGACAGCGTGATGCGTTCAGTCTGCGCTGCGATGTACGCCAGTGTGGTGGTGGGGGAGGAAGAGAAGAAGGGGCGGTTGTGGTGCTCGCCGATCGCATAGACGTCCATGCCGATCTCTTCGACCTTCTTTGCGATCGCCACGGCGGCCTTGATGCGTTCGTTCTCCGTGGGGGTGTGGCCCGTGGTGGGGTCAGTGGTGATGTCGCTGACGCTGAATACGCCGATCTCCATGATGTGCCTTTCTGCCTGCCCGATTGGTGTGCGGGCTCTGCCAACAGTCTATCCCAAAATAGATGCATTTGCATGTATCACTGCCTGCAACAGGGTACGGCATCATTTTGTTCCCGGTGTATCGCCCTACTCGGCGGGACTGGAGGCAGACCGGCGGCCGGTGAGTTTCGGAATCATTCCGGTAGTCCAGTCCGCGTGTTCGTCCTCGCCGTGTCCGGCGATACCGTCCTTCGCGACGTCGGGGCGTTGCATGAGTGCCTTGAGCAGCGCCTTCTTCTCCCGCCGGCCTTCGACCAGTTTGTAGAGGACGGGCACAAGGACGAGCGTCAAAGCCGTGGACGAAACAAGGCCGCCGATAACCACGATCGCGAGCGGCCGGGAAATGAACCCGCCGCCTCCCGTGAGGCCCAAAGCCATGGGCGTCAGGGCGAATACTGTAGCAAGCGCCGTCATGAGGATAGGACGTAGCCGCTGCCTGGCGCCGTGCGTGATGGCATCCGCCACGGTCATTCCGGGGCTGCCATCGTGTGGTTTGCGGTACTGGTTGATGAGGTCGATCAGCACGATCGCATTGGTCACGACGATTCCCACCAACATCAGCATGCCGATCAGGGAAGGCAGTCCGAGAGGAACACCCGTGACCAGGAGCAAAGCGATGGCGCCGGTCGCCGCGAAAGGCACGGAGACCAACAGGATGAGGGGCTGGATGAGGGACTTGAACGCGGCCACCATGATGACATAGACAATGGCGACGGCGGCCAGGAGCGCGAGGCCGAGCTGGCGGAAGGAGTCCGCCTGCTGAGTCGTGGCGCCGCCGATGGTGGCGGTAACGCCCGCAGGCAGCTGCACCGAGGCCAGCCGGTCGCTGACGGCCGTGCTGACGGCGCCAAGATTGGAGCCCGACGGCGTCACGGTCACCTTCGCGCTCCGCTGGCCGTTGCTGCTGGTGATGGAGACCGGAGTGTCCACTTGGTCTACGGACGCGATGCTCGAGAGCGGAACCGGCCCCGCCGGCGTCGGGAGATTGATGGCCCTGACATCGGCGATGCTGCTGAAGTGCGTGCCTTCGCCGATCTGTACCGGGAAGTCCGTGGTGTCGATACGGACAGTGCCTGCGGGGACGGGACTGACGGTGGACGCCAGGACGCCGGCAACTTGTTCTTCGTTCAGCCCGGCGGCGACGGCCTTGGCGCGATCAACCTTCACCTGCACTACCGACTGGCTGGCATCCAGGTTTGTGGCTACCTCGGCACTCCCGGGCACGCCGTCCATGGCCTTGGCCACCGCGTCGCTTGCCGTCTTGAGATCCGCCGAGTTGGCAGCGTTGATGGTGATGTCGACGCTGGAGGACGTGCCGAGGCCGCCTTGCTGCGCACCAACAGTGACCTTCCCGGGAGCCGAGGCGCTGGCGAGGCGGGACCGGACTGTGTCCTGCAGTTTCTGCTGGTCAGCCTTATCGTCCGTCACCACCGTGAAAGTCGAGTTGGAAGCGCCACTTGAGGTGAGGGCGGCGAATCCCGTTTGGGCGTTGCCCGAGGTGACCTGGACGTCCTTGATTCCGTCGATCCCGCGGAGGACCGATTCCAGCTGCGCGGCGGCGGCGCCGGTCTGCTCCAGGCTGGTGCCGGCAGGAAGGACCTGGCGCACGGTCGTGCTGTTCTGGCCGGAGTTGCCGAGCAGGTCCGTGGCGAGCAGAGGGGACATGGCAGCTGTTCCACCCAATACCAGGACCGCGGCGACGATCGTCATGACCGGGTGCTTCTGGGTCTTGGACAGGATGGGCAAATAGCCGCGCTGCAGCCGGCTGCGTTGCTCTGCCTCGTGCGCCTTGGTTCGGGCATCCTCCGCGGCACGGACGTCCTCCGCGGCCGTGGCCGGCGACGGCGATTTGAGGAACCAGTACGCCAGCACCGGAACGATGGTGAGGGACACGAGCAACGAGGACAACAGGGCGATGGTCACCGTCAGGGCGAACGGCCGGAATAGTTCGCCCGCCAGGTTGCCCACAAAGGCGATCGGCAGGAAGACGGCAACCGTGGTGAGGGTGGACGCCGTGATGGCGCCGGCGACTTCCCGGATCGAATTGAGGATGGCCGCGAGCTTGTGCTCGCCGTAGCTGAGGTGCCGTTTGATGTTCTCGATCACCACGATCGAGTCGTCCACAACACGGCCGATTGCGATGGTCAGTGCGCCAAGCGTGAGGATGTTGAGCGAGTAGTGGGTTGCCGATATGCCGATGAACGTGATTAGGAGCGACAGCGGAATGGATACCGCCGTCACGAGCGTGGAGCGTACGGACATCAGGAACACGAGGATGATTGCCACCGCGAAGCTAAGTCCAAGAAGGCCTTCCGTGGTGAGGTCCTTGATGGACTTTTCGATGTACGGGGCCTGGTCGAACACTGGCGTGAAGTGCGCATTGGAGCCGAGTTCGGCTTCCATCTGGGGAATGGAATCCTTGACAGCGTGCGAAATGGCGACGGTATCGCCGTCGGGCTTCTTCGTGATGGACAGGGCCAGCGTGGGTTTCCCGTTAGTCCGGGTAATCGAGGTTGCGGCGTCGTCCTTGATGCCAACGTCGGCAACCGAGCCGATCGTGGTTCCGGCCTTCGCTCCGGTGAGCGGCAAGCCCTTGATGACGTCGAGGGAGTCCACCGGGCTGCCGATCTGCAGGGAGAGGGTCTTGCCCTGATCCTCGATGGTTCCGGCCGGGACGAGAGTCCCGTTGTTCTTGAGGGCGTTCGTAAGGGACTGAACCGTGGCGCCGCTGGCGGCCATGGCCTGGGCTTTGGGTTGGATCAGGATGTGCTGGGTAGCCCCGCCCGTCACGTCGGCGCTCCGGACCCCGTCCAGTTTCTGGAGCCGGGGGACGCTCAAGCGCTGCAGGTCCGTGTTCAGCTCGCTGAGGGACTTGTCCGAAGAGACCGCCAGGTACACGATCGGGAAGTCGCTGATGCTGCCGGCAAAAGACCGGGGCTCGACGTCGGCAGGCAGAACGCGCTTGGCGTTGGAGATGGCGCGATCGATCTGGTTGCGTGCGCGGTCCAGGTTCGAACCGTAGGTAAACACCATGGAGATCTGCGAAACACCGTTCCGCGACGTCGACGTGGTCGATTCCAGGCCCTCGACGCTGTTCAGTGCCGCTTCGAGGGGACGGCTGAGTTGCTTGTCGACAACTTCCGGGGACGCGCCCGGCATCGCCGTGATCACCGAGATCTGCGGGAACTCGATCGAGGGGATGAGCTCCTGCTTGAGGGAAGACATGGTGATCACGCCGAACACCGCCGCGAAGACGGTGATCAGCGCAATCAATGCCCTGTTCGCCAGTGAAAGCTTTGCCAGACGGAACATTGCACTGTCTCCTGGGATCTACGGTCTGTTTCTTGTCTCGAACCGGCCGCAGCCCGGACGGTTGCTAGTGCTGAACGGCGTCGGCGGGCTCAAGCTGGAGCGAACGGGCAGTGCTCGATTCCAGCTCGGCGGCAAGGTCCGGATTGTCGTTCAGTTTGACGCCGTAGCCTGGCATCATTTCCTTGAGCTTGGACTGCCAGCCCTTGAAGTTCTTCGGGAAGGACCGCTGGAGCATCTCGATCATGATCGGGACCGCGGTTGAGGCTCCGGGGGAGGCGCCGAGCAGTGCCCCGATGGAGCCGTCACGAGCCGTGATGACTTCGGTGCCGAACTGCAGCACGCCGCCCTTCTTGGAGTCCTTCTTGATGATCTGCACCCGCTGGCCCGCGGTGATGAGCTCCCAATTGCCGCCGTCGGCCTGGGGGTAGTACTCGCGGAGGGACTCCACCTTGGCGTCGTGGCGCTTGGCGACTTCCTTGATGAGGTACGCAGTCAGGTCCATGTTGTCCTTGGCCACGGCCAGCATCGGGATGATGTTGCTCGGGCGGATGGACAGCGGCAGGTCAAGGTAGCTGCTCGTCTTGAGGAAGTTGGTGGAGAAGCCGGCGTACGGGCCGAAAAGCAGGGAACGCTTGCCGCCAACGTAGCGAGTATCCAGGTGCGGCACGGACATGGGCGGGGCACCCACGGAGGCCTGGCCGTATACCTTGGCGCTGTGCTGGCCGGCGATAGCCTCGTCAGTGCAGCGGAAGAACTGCCCGGAAACCGGGAAACCGCCGTAGCCCTTGCTTTCCGGGATGCCTGATGCCTGGAGCAAGTGGAGCGCTCCGCCGCCGGCGCCGACAAAGACGAACTTGGCGTGGATCTGGCCGTGTTCGCCGGAAGCGGGGTGCTTGAGCGAAAGGTCCCAGCCGCCGTCGGAGGCTTTGCTCACATTGGTGACGTCGTGGCCGTAGTTGACTTCAACGCCGTTGGCAGCGAGGTAGCCGGTCAGTTCGCGGGTCAAGGCGCCGAAGTCGACGTCGGTGCCTTCCGCCGCGCGGGTGGCGGCAACGCGCTGCTTGGCGTCGCGGCCCCTGACGATGAGCGGAGCCCACTTGGCGATCTGTGCCTGGTCTTCCGTGTATTCCATGCTGCGGAAGAGCGTGTTGGGCTTGAGTGCCTCGTAGCGGGTCTTGAGGAAGTCTGCGTGCTTGTCTCCGATGACGAAGCTCATATGCGGGACGGTGTTGATGAAGCCCTTGGGGGAGCCGATCAACTTGTTGTCCACGAGGTGGGACCAGAACTGCCGGGAGAGCTGGAATTGCTCGTTGATGTGGAGGGCCTTGGACGGGTCAACGGAGCCGTCCTTCGCTGCAGGTGAGTAATTAAGCTCACACAGCGCTGCGTGCCCGGTTCCCGCGTTGTTCCACGGTCCGGAGCTTTCCAGGCCGGCTTCGTCGAGTCGCTCAAAGAGGGAGATGGTCCAGCTGGGTTCGAGTTGCTTGATGAACGCACCCAAGGTTGCGCTCATGATCCCGCCCCCAATAAGGACGACGTCAGCGTGGTTTGTCTTGGAAATGAAGGTCACGATCAATCTCCGATAGCGGCGGCACTGGCTGTCACAGAATATCCCCGCGTAGGCGCATAACTGAAATTGCGGCGGGACGTCAAGACTTCAGGCGAACGTTTGTAAAAACTTCGTTTAAGACAGGCGACGCCGGGTACTTCTCGACGCGGTCGGAAAGGGCCAACGCCGAGATCGGGAAGGCGATGGGTACCGCAGGGACCGTGGCAGCGATCTGGGCATTGATGGTCTGGTACTGGGAGTTGCGGTCAGCGCCGTCGGGCAGACCCCGGGCCCGGTCGATCTTTGAGAACACCTGTGGATCGCTGTAGCCGAACTCGCCGTTGTTTTCGCCGAACAGCGTGCCCACGAAGTTGTCCGGGTCTGAGTAGGCGCCATTCCAGCCGAGCAAATGGAGCGCATGGTCACCGGGGGACTGGACCTTCTGGAGGTAGCCGTCGTCCCAGTTCACGGGTACCGGCTTGATGTTCAGCCCGATGGCGGTGAGCTCCGCACTGATCTCCGCGTAGATCTTCTCCGGAGTGGGAAGGTAGGCGCGCGTGACATTGAGCGGGTAGTAGAACTTGAGTTCCTCGCCTTTGTAGCCGGACTTGGCGAGCAGTTGCTTGGCTTTGTCCGGGTCGTATCCCAGGGACGGTGCGTTGTTGTTGAAGCCGCTCAGCTTGGGGGGAACGAACTGGGTCGCCGGCGAGGTGTTGTCGATGAAGAACTTGTGGATGAGGGTGTCTTTGTCGATGGCCATCTCGATTGCCTGGCGCACGCCAAGGTTCTGGAGGGGCGCCACGGACTCGTTCATCCCCAGGTACATCACGGAAAACGGATCCCGTTGGACGATTTGCATGCCCTTCTTGACCAATTGGTCGAAGGTGCCGGCGGTGACAAGGTCATATCCGTCGATGGTTCCTGCGAGCAAGGCCGAGAGCCGGGCCTGCGGATAGTCAAACGGAATGAAGTTGACTGTGGCTATCTCTCCGCGGTCGCCCCAGTAGCCCTTGTAGCTGTTGAGCGTGATGCGGTTCTGGGTCCATGAGGAGAAAACGTACGGGCCCGTGCCCACGGGGTGGGAGGCGTAGGCCGATGCCGGCTGACCGGACAGTTTCTTGTCCAGGGCGTCGGCCTTGCCGTCCGTCATCGCTTTCGGGGACGACATCGCGAACGCCGGCAGCGTCAAGGCCTGAAGGAAGCCCGTGAAAGGCTTGGCCAGATTGATTTGGACGTGGTCGGGAGAGACAACCTTGCAGTTCTTGAAGAGCGAAAGGGAAGGTTCGTCCGAGAAGGATTTGAAGACGCTCTTGAATGCGATGCCCGGTGCCTGCTGACGCACGGCCACCGGGAAGTTGAACCAACGGTTGAAATTGCTGCAGACGGCTGCGGCGTCAAAGACGGTTCCATCGTGGAAGGTCACCTTTGACCGCAACTTGAAGTCGTAGCTAAGTCCGTCATTCCCTTGCGACCAAGAGGTGGCCAGCAGGGGAGTTGGCTGGCCGGTGGACGCGTCGACCCCTACGAGGCCTTCCATCACTTGCCGGGTGACGCGATACGACTCGGAGTCGTTCGTCACGGCGGGATCGAGCCCAAGCGGCATCGACGGGGTGCCAAAGTTGAAGGTCTTGCTCGGCTCTGCCGAGGCGCCGCCCGCGGCCGATGTCGACGGTGCCGGTCCGGGACTTACAGTGCACGAGGTCAAGGCCACGGCCAGAAGGCCTGCGCCGATTTGTAGCGTGACTCGGCGAAGCTTGCTGCTTACCACTCTTGTCCCCTCAAGGCAGTTGGACGGGCTGAGGCCCGCGGCAGCCGGACCGCAGTCCAGTCTAGTTCAGGGCCCTGAGTCCCGGCTGGAAACCGGAAGTGCCCCGGCCAAGGACCGGGGCACTTCCTGAATGTGCGCAAGGGGGGACTTGAACCCCCACGCCCGAAGGCACAGGAACCTAAATCCTGCGTGTCTGCCAATTTCACCACTCGCGCTGGTGTTGGTATCCGGACCGGGATCCAGGGATTCCCGCTCCGGTCATATACCGGCCTCCATTGTACCCGCGGTTTCGCGCCACCTATTCCAGCCGCGCCTATGCGGCGATGCCGTGGCTACTTGTCGAGTTTGAGGTCCCTGCGGAGTTTGGCGACATGGCCGGTGGCCCGCACGTTGTACTGTGCCACGGCCACCTTGCCGTCGGGGTCCACCACGATCGTCGAGCGGATGAGCCCTTGGTAGGTGCGCCCGTAGTTCTTCTTTTCGCCCCAAGTCGCATAGGCCTCAGCCACGTGGTGCCCTTCGTCGGACAGCAGGGGGAAAGTCAGTGCTTCTTCGGCCACAAACTTTTCCAGGTCCTTCACCGTGTCCGGAGAGATGCCAAGGACCTCGTAACCGGCAGCCTGAAGGGTTGCGAGGGAATCGCGGAAGTCGCAGGCTTGCTTGGCACATGCCGGCGTGGAAGCCGCGGGGTAGAAATAAATAACGGTATTGCGGCCGCGGTACGAGGCCAGGCTGACCTCGCGACCCGTGTGATCCTTGAGGGTGAAGTCCGGGGCAGTGCCGCCTGGAATGAGTCGTTCGGCCATTTGTGCTCCTTGCTAGCGTTCGCGATCACTTAGCTTAGTGACGGGCTGGCCGCTTCACGAATTGAACGTCGGTCCTGATCTGCGCGCTGCGGTCTATATACTGGCCCTTATGCCTGATATGGAACGGTGGCCCACCGGGCGCCTGCTCTCCACGGCCGCGCGACTCGTGGAGCATGCCTGGAACGAGAAACTGCGCGGTATGGACCTGACCCATGCCGGGGTCATTGTCATGGAAGTACTTGCCGTCAACGGACCGACCACGCAGTCGACGCTCGCACAGATCGTCCGGGTTCAGGCTCAGACAATGGGGAAGACGCTCACCAGGCTGGAAGCCCACGGCCACGTCAGCCGCGCGCGCAGCGTGTCCGACCGCCGGAGCCAAGTAGTCAGTTTGACCGAGGCGGGGGAGCACACCCTCGGGCTCGCCACGCAATTGGAACGCGAAGTGCTTGCACCTGTGCCCGTGGACACTGCCAAACTGCGGCGGGAGCTCCAGTCGCTGGTACGCGAACTGGCGAACAATCATTCCTCGGCAGTCGTAAACGACATTGTGGCCGCAGCGGATTCAGGCGCGGCGCCGGGCGAAGCCTCCAACTAAGCTTCTGGGGCCTGGTCCGGTGAAGCTGGTCCGGTAAAGTCCGGCCCGCGGCGGAGCCGGCGGAAAAGCAAAAAGATCCCTGGACGGCCATTCAGCCATCCAGGGATCTTCCCTTTGGTGCACCCCCCGGGACTTGAACCCGGAACCCATTGATTAAGAGTCAATTGCTCTGCCAATTGAGCTAGAGGTGCAATTGTTTGTTGCTCGCAACGCAAAGAAATAACCCTTGAGCGGCTGCTGCCGCTCAAGGGTCCTTCCCTTTGGTGCACCCCCCGGGACTTGAACCCGGAACCCATTGATTAAGAGTCAATTGCTCTGCCAATTGAGCTAGAGGTGCATTTGTCGATTTCGATCAACGGAGGGCTTTTCTTCCCTCGTTGATCTCCGCAACGACATGTAACTCTACACGACAGTTGCCGAAGTGTGAAATCGGCCCGGCCCTCCTGCGCGTCACTGGCGGGAAGGCTTCAGGACCAGCGCAAAGTCAGGGTTTTGGTTGTTGCTAAGGACCCAAAGCGTGCCGTCCGGCGCAAGCGAAATGTCCCTGAGTCGCCCGTAGTCCGCAGTGAGGTATGCCACGGGATTCCCCGCCGTTTCTCCGTTGAGCGGTACCGTCCACAAACGCTGCCCGCGCAGCGCGCACGTGAACGCCGTTCCGTTCACGATCTCCAGCCCGCTCGGCGAGGCATCCGCCGTCGACGGCCAGACCACTTTGGCGTCGATGTAGCCGGCGCGGCCGGGCGCCCCGGTCACTACCGGCCAGCCGTAGTTGCCGCCCGCCTCGATGAGGTTGAGTTCGTCGTTGACGTCAGGGCCGAATTCGCTCGCCCACAGCCTGCCGGAGCTGTCCCAGGCGAGCCCTTGCACATTGCGGTGCCCGTAGCTGTAAACGGGGTTGCCAAACGGGTTGCCCGGCGCGGCTTTGCCCTCGGGGGTAAGCCGCAGGATCTTCCCGCCGAGCGCATTGCGGTCCTGCGCCCGCTCGGGGTGCTGCGCATCTCCCGTGCCGACGTAGAGGAACCCGTCGGGGCCGAAGCGGATGCGGCCGCCGTTGTGGGTCGAGGCTTTGGGGATGCCTGAGAAGATGACTTCCGGTGTGCCGAGGCTCAGCCGCCCGTCCGCGGCCTGCTCCAGGCGGGTGCGCGAAATTCTGTTGTCCGATTCGGCGGTGAAATAGGCGTAAAGCAGGCGGTCGCTGGCGAACGCGGGGGATAGGGCCAGCCCCAGCAGTCCGCCTTCGCCGCCGGGTACGACGCCGGGAAACTCGCCAACCGTCGTGGACCGGTCGTTCCGGACCGATTTGATCAGCTTGCTGTCGCGTTCGGAGATGATGGCAGTTCCGTCGCTGAGGAAAACGATGGACCACGGGAGTGTCAGATTCAGGTCAAGCTTCCGAAGCAGCTCCGGTCCGTTGCCTTGGGTGGGCACCGGACCGGGAGTACTCCCTGTGCAGGCGCCTACCAGCAAAGCCACGAGGCAGGCCACCGCTATCAGGGCCCGGGCAAGCGCAAGGCGGGACCGGAAAACGCTCCCCGATCCCGCCTTTGCGTGGTTCATTGCTCGTCCTGGTTGCAGGGCCCCTTGCCGCCGTGGATCCTCAGGTCCGTGGGGCCCTCAGCGGCGGTTCCTGCGAGGCGGACGGAAACCGGCTGCCTCGGCGTGGGCGCTCGAAATAAACCAGACCTCGGCCTTGACCTCGTCGTACGACGGGCTGTCTTCATCGTGGTAGGTCATGGTGTCCGCGTTGCCTTTGACCGTGTAGCCAGCGGGGCCGCTCCCGTCGGCGCCGGCCGCAGCCGATCCTTCACCGTAAGGCTGGTCAGCGGCAAGATGCCCGCCAAGCGGCGGCGCGCCGGTGGAATCCCCGGCCTGGGTGGTTGACTCAAAAGGCGCCGGAGCCGCGTCGGGAGCCTCGGCCCGGTCTTCTTGCATTTCCGCAGCAGGGTCGACTGCCTCCGCCGCGGCGGATTCCGCACCGGGAAGCGTCGGTGCGTGGGCGTCCGTGTATTCGCGGTGGTGGATCGGAGCGGGGGTTACGGGTGCGCCGCCTTCGCTCCAGGTAGCTTCCCACTCGGCGCTGTCGGCCAATTGTTCGGGGGTTGCTGGTTCCGTAGTCGACGAGGCCGGAACGCCGGCAGCCGCGGGAACGGAGGGTCCGGCGTCGGCCGCCGTAACGTCGTCGGCCGTCACGCCCTCTTCAAATTCGGGCTCGGCAGCAACCGGCCCGGTGGCCTCTGAAAGCGCATCCTCTGAAAGCGCATCCGCGGACAGTACGGGTTCTGAGAGCGTGGGCTCCTCGAACATGGGCTCCTGCGCCGAGGTTCCGGCCGAGGGCGGCTCTTCCGGGGCGGCCATTCCGGTGTCGAGGGGAGGGGAAGGTCGCTCCCAATCGTCGACGTCGAGGCCCCCCGCCTCAGGTTCCGTTTCCGGCTCCGGCTCGGCTTCGGGTGCGGCCGCCTGCGACCCGGCCACGTCTTGATGGGCGGTCGCAGTTGCGGCGACCAAAGGGGCGGAGCCTGTCAGGGCGGCGGCTGTGACGTCCATCTGTGGGGACGAGGCGGTCGGCGACGGTGATGCCGGGGCCATGGCGCCCGGGGAAGACTTCGCGCTATTGCGGCTCAGGAGCCACCAAACAATCGCGACGATCAACACGATGACGATGACAGCGATCAACCATTCCATGGGAGGAGCCCTTCTGTCTGTTCAAGTGGCGCAGGTCTGTTCGAGTGGCGCAGTGGTCGTGATTTGACGTTACGTCCGTGTCACGGGGCTGTCTAGGTTAGTCAATCGATTCGCGCCCTTCAGCGCTCCCGTGGTCCTGTCGGATGGAACTGCGGTCGACGATGAGACTGATGTCTCACATATCGAGACGACTGTCCATTATTTGAATGAAATATTGAATGAAATAGCGCTAAATTCGCCTTAACCCGCCAAACATGTTCGTTGGCCACAGCCCAAAAGTCATAGACTCGTGCCCATGAGTGACCACACCCCAATTGCGACAGACAACCAGCCGGACATCAAGCCACGCAGCCGGGTCGTAACGGACGGCATCCATGCCGCCCCCGCGCGAGGCATGTTCCGGGCCGTAGGCATGGGCGATGACGACTTCGCCAAGCCCCAAATCGGCGTCGCGAGCTCGTGGAACGAAATTACGCCGTGCAACCTTTCGCTGAACCGACTCGCCCAGGGTGCCAAGGAAGGCGTTCACGCCGGCGGTGGTTTCCCCATGCAGTTCGGCACCATTTCCGTTTCGGACGGTATTTCCATGGGCCACGAGGGCATGCACTTTTCGCTTGTTTCGCGCGAAGTCATTGCAGACTCCGTTGAAACCGTCATGCAGGCCGAGCGCATTGACGGCTCCGTCTTGCTGGCCGGTTGCGACAAGTCCCTCCCGGGCATGCTGATGGCGGCCGCCCGCCTGGATCTCGCCAGCGTCTTCCTTTACGCCGGCTCCATCATGCCGGGCTGGGTCAAGCTCGAAGATGGCTCGGAGAAGGAAGTCACCCTCATTGACGCCTTCGAAGCCGTGGGCGCGTGTGCTGCCGGAAAGATGAGCAGGGGCGACCTGGACCGCATCGAACGTGCGATCTGTCCCGGTGAAGGTGCCTGCGGCGGTATGTACACGGCCAACACCATGGCCTGCATCGGCGAAGCCCTCGGCATGTCCCTGCCGGGCTCGGCTGCCCCTCCCTCGGCAGACCGCCGTCGTGATGACTTTGCCCGCAAGTCCGGCGAGGCAGTGGTCAACCTGCTGCGCCTCGGCATCACCGCCCGGGACATCATGACCAAGAAGGCGTTCGAGAACGCCATCGCCGTCACCATGGCGTTCGGCGGTTCCACCAACGCCGTCCTGCACCTGCTCGCAATCGCCCGGGAAGCCGAGGTCGAACTGACCCTGGACGACTTCAACCGCATCGGCGACAAGATTCCGCACCTGGGCGACCTCAAGCCCTTCGGCCGCTACGTCATGACCGACGTCGACAAGATCGGCGGCGTGCCGGTCATCATGAAGGCGCTGCTCGACGCCGGCCTGCTGCACGGCGACTGCCTGACGGTCACGGGCAAGACCCTTGCCGAGAACCTGGCTTCCATCAACCCGCCGGACCTCGACGGCAAGATCCTGCGTGCCCTGGACAACCCGATCCACAAGACCGGCGGCATCACCATCCTGCACGGTTCGATGGCCCCGGAAGGTGCCGTCGTGAAGAGCGCCGGCTTCGATGCCGATGTCTTCGAAGGAACCGCCCGCGTGTTCGAACGCGAGCAGGGTGCCCTTGACGCCTTGGACAAGGGCGAGATCAAGGCCGGGGACGTCGTCGTGATCCGTTACGAAGGACCCAAGGGCGGCCCGGGCATGCGTGAGATGCTCGCCATCACCGGCGCCATCAAGGGCGCGGGCCTCGGCAAGGACGTGCTCCTGCTGACCGACGGCCGCTTCTCGGGCGGAACCACGGGTCTCTGCATCGGGCACGTTGCGCCTGAAGCCGTCGACGGCGGTCCTATCGCCTTCGTCAAGGACGGCGACAAGATCCGCGTGGATATTGCTGCCCGTTCGTTCGACCTCCTGGTGGAAGAAGCCGAACTCGAGTCCCGCAAGGTCGGCTGGGAGCCCCTCCCGGCCAAGTTCACCAAGGGCGTCCTCGCGAAGTACGCCAAGCTGGTGCACAGCGCCTCCACGGGAGCCTACTGCGGCTAGTTCCCGGTTCCGGCCCAACTGACTCGCAGTTGTTGTCGTTTTGACGCCTCATAACGACAACAACTGCTAGTCAGTTGGGTGGCCGGGGTAGGACCAACCCGTGGACAATGGGGTCCACATAGTGAGATGACATCTTTATCGTTTGACACCTATCTCACTAAGAGGGAACACTGAACGCATGATCGCATTCGTTACTGTCGGCGCCACCGTGGGCACTGTCGTACTTACCAAGCGCGTGGCCTCCTAGCCCGACTGGTAACGAACCGTCACGCGCAACCCCTCGAAGAGCCGCAAGGCTGAGGGGTTTTTTTATTTCCCGCAGGGGACGGCGCATTGAGCAAGAACCCGCATGAACGCAGTACCCAAGTAGTAACTTTCACTAATTGAAGATCCCCAAAGGAAGAGTCCGATGAGCAAAGGATCGCCGATCAGCCCCTCGCTGATGGCTGCAAAGTCCGCTGGAGCCCCCAAGGCTCCGGAAAAGGTCGACCGTACGGCTGACGCCGTCGTCGACAATGCTGCAACTCTCTCTCCTGTACTCGGGCCGAACAACGTTGTACCCCCAACGGTGATGACCGGCTCGGAAGCTATTGTCCGCTCGCTCGAAGAACTCGGCGTGGACGATATTTTTGGTTTGCCCGGTGGCGCGATCCTCCCCACCTACGACCCTTTGATGGCCTCCAAGATGAATCACGTCCTGGTCCGTCACGAACAGGGAGCCGGCCACGCAGCGCAAGGCTACGCCATGGTTACCGGACGGGTTGGCGTCTGCATCGCCACCTCGGGCCCCGGTGCCACCAACCTCGTTACCGCCATCATGGATGCCCATATGGACTCCGTGCCCCTCGTTGCGATTACCGGCCAGGTATCGGCTTCTGTCATCGGCACTGATGCCTTCCAGGAAGCAGACATCGTCGGCATCACGATGCCGATCACCAAGCATTCCTTCCTGGTGACGGATCCCAACGACATTCCGCATGTCATGGCCGAGGCTTTCTACCTTGCGAGCACGGGGCGTCCCGGTCCCGTATTGGTGGACATCGCCAAGAACGCCCAGCAGGGCACCATGACCTTCTCCTGGCCGCCCAAGATCGATTTGCCGGGCTATCGTCCGGTGGTCCGCGGCCACAACAAGCAGGTGCGCGAGGCTGCCCGGCTGATCGCTGCGGCGAGCAAGCCCGTCCTGTATGTCGGCGGCGGTGTGGTCAAGGCCCACGCATCGGCCGAACTGCGCGAGCTCGCGGAACTCACCGGCGCTCCCGTGGTGACCACACTCATGGCCCGTGGCGCATTCCCGGATTCCCACCCCCAGCACGTCGGCATGCCCGGCATGCACGGCACGGTTTCTGCGGTTACCGCACTGCAGCAGTCCGATCTGTTGATCACCCTCGGTGCGCGCTTCGATGACCGCGTGACGGGTGTCCTCAGCACCTTCGCTCCGCACGCAAAGATCATCCACGCGGACATCGACCCCGCGGAGATCTCCAAGAACCGCACGGCCGACGTTCCGATCGTGGGCTCCGTCAAGGAGATCATTCCGGAACTGAGCGAGGCTGTCCGCAACGCGTTCGAGCAATCCGGCACTCCGGACCTCGACGGATGGTGGGCGTTCCTCAACAACCTCCGCGATACCTACCCTCTGGGTTGGACCGAGCCGGAAGACGGACTCAGTGCCCCCCAGCGGGTCATCGAACGCATTGGTGCGCTCACGGGCCCGGAAGGCATCTACGTTGCAGGCGTTGGCCAGCACCAGATGTGGGCCGCGCAGTTCATCAAGTACGAGCGTCCCCACGCCTGGCTGAACTCCGGCGGTGCCGGCACCATGGGTTATGCCGTGCCGGCAGCCATGGGCGCCAAGGTCGGCGAACCCGACCGCGTGGTCTGGGCGATCGACGGCGACGGCTGCTTCCAGATGACCAACCAGGAACTGGCCACCTGCGCCATCAACAAGATTCCCATCAAGGTGGCCATCATCAACAACTCCTCGCTGGGCATGGTGCGCCAGTGGCAGACCCTCTTCTATGAAGGCCGCTACTCCAACACGGACCTGAACACCGGCCACGACACCGTCCGTATTCCCGACTTCGTCAAGCTGGCAGACGCCTACGGCTGCGCAGCCTTCCGCTGCGAGCGGGACGAGGATATCGACGCAACCATCCAGAAGGCCCTGGAAATCAATGACCGTCCCGTGGTCATCGACTTCGTGGTCAGCCCGAACTCCATGGTGTGGCCGATGGTCCCCTCCGGAGTCTCGAATGACCAGATCCAGGTTGCCCGCAACATGACCCCGGAATGGGAAGAGGAGGACTAGCCATGAGCCGCCACACACTGTCCGTTCTGGTCGAAGACAAGCCCGGTGTGCTGACCCGCGTGGCCAGCCTCTTCGCCCGGCGGGCCTTCAACATCAACTCCCTGGCCGTCGGCCCCACCGAGGTCTCCGGGATTTCCCGGATGACCGTCGTCGTCGACGCCGATGGCGACCTCATCGAGCAGGTCACCAAACAGCTCAACAAACTGATCAACGTGATCAAGATTGTCGAGCTGACTCCAGAATCTTCCGTGCAGCGTGACCACATCCTGGTCAAGGTACGTGCGGATGCCGCGACACGCCTGCAGGTCACCCAAGCTGCAGACTTGTTCCGTGCCTCAGTGGTTGACGTTTCCACAGACTCGGTGGTCATTGAGGCAACCGGTACCCCGGAAAAGCTCGCAGCGCTGCTTTCAGTGCTCGAGCCGTTCGGCATCCGCGAAATAGTGCAGTCCGGCACCTTGGCCGTTGGGCGGGGATCCCGCTCCATGAGTGACAGGGCGTTGCGCAGCGCTTAGGCATTGTCCTATGTACTGCGTAGTAGCCCGATACCGAACCACAGACAATATCTACAAAACCACTCAAGAGGAGTTACGCAAGTGACTGAAATGTTCTACGACGACGACGCAGACCTGTCGATCATCCAGGGTCGCAAGGTTGCCATTGTCGGCTACGGTTCCCAGGGCCACGCCCACGCGCTGAACCTGCGCGACTCGGGCGTCGAGGTTGTCATCGCGCTCAAGGAAGGCTCGAAGTCGATCGCCAAGGCCGAAGACGCGGGCTTCACGGTCAAGAACGTTGCCGACGCCGCCGAATGGGCCGACGTCATCATGATCCTGGCACCGGACCAGCACCAGCGCGCGATCTACAACGACTCCATCAAGGACAAGCTGACCGCCGGCAAGGCCCTTGCCTTCGCCCACGGCTTCAACATCCGCTTCGGATACATCGAGGCGCCCGAGGGCGTTGACGTTATCCTGATCGCCCCGAAGGCTCCCGGACACACCGTCCGCCGCGAGTTCGAAGCCGGCCGCGGTATCCCGGACATCATCGCCGTCGAGCAGGACGCTTCCGGTTCCGCTTGGGAACTGGCCAAGTCCTACGCGAAGGCAATCGGCGGCACGCGCGCCGGCGTCATCAAGACCACCTTCACCGAAGAGACCGAAACCGACCTCTTCGGCGAGCAGGCTGTCCTGTGCGGCGGTGTCTCCCAGCTGATCCAGTACGGCTTCGAGACCCTGACCGAAGCCGGCTACCAGCCGCAGATCGCCTACTTCGAGGTTCTTCACGAGCTCAAGCTCATCGTTGACCTCATGTGGGAGGGCGGCATCGCCAAGCAGCGCTGGAGCGTTTCCGACACCGCAGAGTACGGCGACTACGTCTCCGGCCCGCGCGTCATCGACCCCCGGGTCAAGGAAAACATGGCCGGCGTCCTCGCCGACATCCAGTCCGGTGCCTTTGCCAAGCGTTTCATCGACGACCAGGACAACGGCGCCGTCGAGTTCAAGGAACTGCGTGCCAAGGCTGAGCAGCACCCCATCGAGGGTGTCGGCCGCGAGCTGCGTTCCCTGTTCTCCTGGCAGCAGCAGGACGAGGACTACGTCGAAGGCTCCGCAGCCCGCTAGTCAAGGCACACGTTGAAGCCGCGGCAGGAGCCGTAGCAATTCAACACAGAACGCCGTTCGGGATAGGCTCGAAATGAAGCCGCCCGGCATGGAGGCCGGACCCGGTATACCGGGTCCGGCCTTCGTCGTCAAAGAATCGTTTCACCAAAACCCCACCTGAAAAAGAGAGCTAAAGAGGTCACCGGTGACTAGCACCAAGCCAGTAGTACTCCTCGCTGAGGAACTTTCGCCCGCCACGATCGAGGCCCTTGGTCCGGACTTCGAGATCCGCCAAACCGACGGCGCGGACCGCTCCCAGCTGCTCTCCGCAATCGTCGACGTCGACGCCATCCTCGTGCGTTCAGCCACCCAGGTGGACGCCGAGGCAATTGCCGCAGCCAAGAACCTCAAGATCATCGCGCGTGCCGGTGTCGGCCTGGACAACGTGGACATCAAGGCCGCCACCCAGGCAGGCGTCATGGTCGTCAACGCCCCGACGTCGAACATTGTGTCCGCTGCCGAGCTGACGGTCGGCCACATCCTCAGCCTCGCCCGCCACATCCCGCAGGCCAGCTCCGCCTTGAAGGGCGGCGAGTGGAAGCGCTCCAAGTACACAGGCATCGAACTCTTCGAGAAGAAGATCGGCATCATCGGCCTCGGACGCATCGGAGCGCTCGTCGCTGCCCGGCTGCAAGGCTTCGAGACCGAGATCCTCGCCTACGACCCCTACATCACCTCGGCCCGTGCGGCCCAGCTCGGTGTCAAGCTCGTCACCCTCGACGAGCTGCTCGAGAAGTCGGACTTCATCACCATCCACATGCCCAAAACCCCGGAAACAGTGGGCATGCTGGGCGCCGACGCCTTCAAGAAGATGAAGGAAACGGCCTACGTTGTCAATGTCGCCCGTGGCGGCCTGATCGACGAAGAGGCCCTCCACGAGGCCTTGGAAGACGGACAGATCGCGGGCGCAGGCATCGACGTCTTCGTCAAGGAGCCGAGCACCGACCTTCCCTTCTTCGGCATGGACAACGTCATCGTGACGCCCCACTTGGGTGCCTCCACTGACGAAGCCCAGGAAAAGGCCGGCGTGTCCGTGGCGAAGTCCGTGCGCCTCGCCCTCGCCGGCGAACTCGTGCCGGATGCCGTCAACGTTGCTGGTGGCGTGATCGCTTCCGACGTCCGCCCCGGAATCCCGCTGATCGAAAAGCTCGGCCGGATCTTCACGGCCCTGACCCACGCATCCCTGACGCAGATCGACGTCGAGGTCGCGGGCGAAATCGCGAGCCTGGACGTGAAGGTCCTCGAACTGGCGGCGCTCAAGGGCGTGTTCGCCGACGTCGTGACCGAGCAGGTCTCCTACGTCAACGCGCCCGTCATCGCAGAGCAGCGCGGCATCAACACTCGCCTGATCACGACGCCGGAAGCCGAGGACTATCGCAACGTCCTGACCATCCGCGGGGCACTCAGTGACGGCTCACAGATTTCCGTGGCCGGCACGCTCACCGGACCCAAGCAGGTCCAGAAGCTCGTGGGCGTCAATGGCTACGACGTCGAAATCCCGATCAGCGAACACTTGGTGGTTGTTTCCTACGCGGACCGTCCCGGTGTCATCGGCACCATCGGCCACATCCTGGGCATGAACAACATCAATATCGGTGGCATGCAGGTGGCACGCCAGAGCGAAGGCGGCCAGGTCTTGGCGCTGCTGACGATCGACACTTCGGTGCCGCAGCAGGTCCTTGAAGCAATCAAGGCCGGCATCGGCGCCGACATGGTTCGCGAAGTGGATCTGGAGGACTAGCATCCTCACCGTTTGAGCTAGAATAGTGTGCCGCACTTCACATCGGCCACATATCATTGGCCGGTCTGCCTACAATGGCTTGGTCCGAAATTCGGAACCGGCGGCAGGCCGGCCAATAACTTTTGCACGCACCCGGTGGATTCCTATTGCCTCGGCATGGTTCCAGGGACAGCAGTGTGCACACCCGCAATCCAGGACTCAGGGAGCCCTATGAACGCCGTCCAGAGGTTCATCAGAAGCCGTGTGCTTCTGTTGACCGCGGCCATTTTGATCGTCGCCATGTGTTTGTCCGTATTCATCCAGAGCCAGTCGCAGGCCGCGCTGAACCGGACAGTGGATGAGAACTCACGCGGCCTGTACGACATCCTGGTCCAGGCCAAGTCCGCGAATACCAAGGACGGCGGGGCACTCCTCCAGCCGGACATCGCGAACGGCCAGGGCGGCATCAGCTTCCCGCAACTCGAGAAGATCCGCGGGCTGAGCGGTGCGTCGGTAGCGGCACCCATCAGCCTCGTGTCCCGGGTGACGCAGAACCTGGAAACTCCGCGGCTTGATGCTATGGATTACCTTGGCTACAACGCGGGGCTGGCTGGTGGAGCCACCGCGGGAGATCCAACCGGAACGGACTCCAAGAGCTGGCCCGCGCCGGAGTCCGTCCTCCCCGCGCAGCCGAAGAAGTACCGCCTCACCGCCACTGCCGTGAGCTCCGACGGAGTGTCCCAGCAAACCCTCTTCCAGACCAGCGCTGAAGGCACGCTCGGCAAGGGGCAGGTCAAGGAGCAGCAGACTGCCGGAGGCAAGAGCATCCGCATCGCCGGTCCCGCGGGAGAGACCGGCATCAAGTTCCCCGCTCCTGCCGGTGGCTCGGAGCACAACCTCTTCAACCTGTCGGTGGCGCTGCCCATGGCTCCACAGGTCACCGAGTCTGTCGTCGCCGTCGATCCGACAGCTGAACGCGCCCTCCTGGGCTCGGCCGGAGACTTCCTCGCCCCGCTGCAAAAGGCGCCCCCGGCCGACACCCGCAACGCGGGAGCCATCGGCCGCTACTTCGAACAACTCTTCGCCAAGAGCCCCACGCAGCAGGAACTCGAACAGGGCCCGGATTTCATGGGCGTCAAGCTCAAATACTGGGCGCCCCTCATGACCCAGTACCAGCAGGCAAAACTGTCCGGCCAGATCACAGATGCCTCGCAGGCCATTCCTTTGATCGTCCGGCAGGGAACCTCGCTGGACCTGAAGTACTCGGTCAAAATCCAGGAAATCGATGATTCGGGCAAGGTCGTCAACGACGTCGGCACTGTCTCACGTTCCTTGGACAAGGACTACCTGCCGTTCGTGTCAAAGTCGCCGTTCGCCCTGTCATGGCCCGGGTCCACCGACCACAGTCAGTTGCTCGGTAACATGGGCAACTTCAGCCAAGGCCTGTACCAGCCGGCCCAGTGGAGCACGGACTTCGCAGCCGCACCCAAGTACAAGGACGGCGAAACCTCTGCGAATGGAGCCGTCGCCAAGTCCGCCACACCGGGGGACTGGGTTACCGTCAACAAGCTGCCTGAGAAGTCGGCCTTCGGCGCGATCGTGGACCAGAGCCAACGCAAGCCGGTCGACGAGCGCTCCTACCGGGAGAACCTTGCCACGGGATCGAAGCCCGCTACCCCGCTGCCGATGGTCTACGGGACGTTTGATCCTGCCCAGATCCAGAAAGCGGCCGGCGACGTCAACAAGCTGCCCTTGGGTGGCTACGACCCGGCCCCGATGACGCTCCAGAAGGACGCTTCGGGCAATGACACCGCCGCCAAGGGCCTCAAACCCTCGCTGAGCGATACTGGCCTCGTCAGCCAGTCTGCCGGTGCCATTACCGACTACTACGGCCTTGCCGCAGCGCGCGGTTACGATTCCAACGCCAACGTTATCGATGCCGTCCGGGTCCGCGCCAGCGCACCGGGCAACTGGAAGCAGGCCCAACCGGAGGTCGACAAGCTCGCAGCCCAGATCCGCGACATGGGTCTACAAGCCACAGTGGTGGCCGGCTCCGCGCGTGAAGACGCCAACATCTTCGTCCCGGGGTATTCCAAGGACGACGCCGGCAAGGAATCCGCCCTGGGCACCGTCCAGCAATCGTGGGTTCGGCAGGATGCCGCCGACGCCGTGTCCGGTTCCCTGACGGGCACCAACATCACCCTTCTCTTCCTGACGCTGTGCGGGGCCACTCTCCTGACCGGCGCTTCCACAGTCAGCTATATCCGCCAGCGACGCAGCGAGGCGGGGATCCTCCGCGCCATGGGCTGGACCCAGAGGAAAATCCGAAGTTGGGTCCTCGAGGAGTTCGGCATCGGTGCGGGGATCGTCGCTGTGGCAGGCATTGCGCTCAGCCTTCTGAGCTGGAACCTGGCCACGGTCATTGTTTCCGCGTCCGTGTTGCTCATTTACTGCGCCGCCGCATACATCGCGGCCCAGCAATTGCGGCACCGCGACATCGTTGACCAGGAACCCCAACACGATGAACGCCTGATCCCGGTGGATTCGCCGCTGACGTTTGCGTACCGCCAACTGGTCACACACCGCTTCAGCTCAGTAGCGCTGGCTGTGGCTGTGGGAGTGTTCGGGGCGGCCGTCGGTGCCCTGATCGCCTTGCTCATTGACATCCCGCGCGCAGCTGGAGCCAGCGCCCTCAGCGGGCTCGCCTCAGCTACCGTAGCCCTGCCGAGCGTCATCCTGGCAGTCTGCGGAGTGCTCGTGGGCCTCGTACTGACCTTGGTCACGGGTCGGTTCGAACTCCAGGCCAGGCGGGAGCAGCTCGGCACTCTCCGGGCCATGGGCTGGAACCCGGACATGCTGGGGCAGGTCCGGTTCTTCGAAAATGCCTTGGTCGGAGCAGTGGCACTGATCCTGGGCGTCGTGGGGGCGCTGGGTCTGGGCCTGTTGCTCGCTCCTTATGCCGCACTTTGGGCCGCTTTGGCCGGAGTGGTGGCCGTAATTTGCTGGATTCCCATTGCAACGAAAGTGGTCAAATGACTGACAACCTCGAACCCGATCTGACCGCGACCACGGAATCCACCGACGAGTCGTTCCAGACCCGCGCCAACACCATCGTGCGGGCCGCTGACCATGGTATGCCGCTGCAGTTGAGCAACATCACCATCCGCTACGGCGGTGACAAGGGTGGCGCGGAGCCAGTCACCGTCGTCGAGGACTTCAACCTGACGCTGCACGCCGGTGAGATGCACTGCGTCGCCGGGCGAAGCGGCTCAGGCAAGACCAGCATCCTGACGGTGGGAGCGGGACTCACGCTTCCGACGTCGGGCCGTGTCCTCTGGGAGGGCGATTCCCTCGAGAAGATGGGCGACGACGAAATCGCCGACCGTCGCCGCGCCCTGATCGGGTACGTGGATCAGGGCGGCGCCTTGATCGACGGCATGAGTGCTTTGGAGAACGTGCTGTTGCCGGCCGTTCCCGACGGCGAAGTGGAGCAGCGCACCGAAATGGCCAAGGACCTGCTGGACCTGGTGGGGCTGGGCCGGCGCATGCGCCACCGTCCGGCGCAGCTGTCTGGCGGTGAGCGCCAGCGTGTCGCGATTGCGCGGGCCCTGATCCTGGGAACCCGTGTCCTGGTGGTGGACGAGCCAACGGCCAGCCTGGACCGCACTTCGGCAAACCGCATCATCAGCATCCTGAAGGACACCACCAGCGACGGCATCGCCGTGCTGGTGGCGTCGCACGACCACGAGCTTGTCAGGCTCAGCGATACGCTGACTGAATTGAACTAGTCCCCACCGCCACCCTCGCCTCGCAAGTCCCCAGCCGCCCCCTAGCTTCGCAAGCTCAGCCAGGGAACCCGGCGGCTGTGGGCCCACGGCCAGGGAACCCTGGCGGCGTGGGCCCCCCGGTGCTTCCGGACCGGCCGTCACATGCCGCCGGTCCGGTCTTTCCATCTCCAAGAGAAGGTAACTTCGTAGAGTGACGTCTCCACATAAACCCCCGTTCTACATCACCACCGCCATTACGTACCCGAACGGCGAGCCGCATATCGGGCATGCCTACGAGTACATTGCCACCGATGCGATGGCCCGGTTCAAGCGCCTCGACGGCTATGACGTGATGTTCCTGACCGGTACGGACGAGCACGGCATGAAGATTGCCCAGGCGGCGGAGAAGGAAGGCATCTCGCCCAAGGAACTCGTGGACCGGAATGCCGAAATCTACAAGGCCGCCCACGCTGCCTTGGGCATCTCCTACGACCGCTTCATCCGCACGACGGACGCCGATCACTACGCCGCTTCGCAAGCCATCTGGAAGAAGATGGAAGCCAAGGGGGACATTTACCTGTCCAAGTACGAGGGCTGGTACTCCGTCCGCGACGAGGCTTACTACACCGAGGACGAGACCGTCCTGAAGGACGACGGCGTCCGCTACTCGCGCGGTACTGACACCGAAGTGACGTGGACCGCGGAGGAGAGCTACTTCTTCCGCTTGTCCTCCTACCAGGACAAGTTGCTGGCCTTGTACGAGGGGCAACCGGAATTCGGCGCTCCCCAGTACCGCTTCAACGAGGTCATCAGCTTCGTCAAGCAGGGCCTTCAGGACTTGTCCATCAGCCGCACGACTTTCGACTGGGGCGTCCCGGTCCCGGGGAACGACAAACACGTCATGTACGTGTGGGTCGATGCCCTGACCAATTACTTGACGGGGGTCGGCTACCCGGACGCCGAATCGGAGGCGTTCCGGAAGTTCTGGCCCGCGGACGTCCACGTCATCGGCAAGGACATCTCACGGTTCCATGCGATCTTCTGGCCGGCCTTCCTGATGAGCGCCGGCCTGGAACTGCCGAAGCGCGTCATGATCCATGGCTTCCTGACCAACAATGGCGTCAAGATGTCCAAGTCCCTCGGCAACGTGGTGGCCCCTAAGGACTTCGTGGAGCAGTACGGCCTGGACCAGGTGCGCTTCTTCTTCCTCCGCGAAGTGCCCTTCGGTGCCGACGGCAGCTACAACCACGAGGCGATCGTGGGCCGCATGAACGCAGACCTCGCCAACAACTTCGGCAACCTGGCACAGCGTTCGCTGTCCATGGTGGCGAAGAACTGCGAAGGCAAGGTTCCGGTTCCGGGCGATTTCTCGGCGGAGGACACCGCGCTGCTGGCCCAGGCCACCGGACTGCTGGACGTGGCCCGCACCGCTTTCGAGAAGCAAGAGTTCAGCCGTGCCCTCGAGGCAATCTGGGCCGTGCTGGGTGACACCAACGCGTACTTCGCCGAGCAGGCCCCGTGGGTTCTGCGCAAGACCGACGTCGAGCGCATGAACACCGTCCTGTACGTCACCCTGGAGGTTGTCCGCATCGTGGCGATCCTCGTCCAGCCGGTCATGCCGACGTCGGCGGCCAAGCTGCTTGAGGTCCTGGGACAGCCGGAAGGGGAGGCCCGCCAGTTCGCGGCCATCGCGACGCCGATCGTCCCCGGCACGGAACTCCCGGCCCCGGCCCCGGTGTTCCCGCGTTACGAGGAGCCCGCCGAGTCATAGACGCCCGCTCACATATATGGTGCGGGACGCAAACGCTCCTTTAGATCTGACCCGTCAGCCGGGCAGATCTAAAGGAGCGATTGTTTTGCCCGCTCATATGTGAGCGGGGATCGACGAAAATGCCATATATGTGAGCGAGCGTCGGAGGGGAGAGCGTTCAAATGGTGAGACGATTTTGACCAATATGTGGATGCGTTGGCAGTCTGAAAACATGAGCGCAACGCAACCCGCCGCAACGATCAACCTGGCTGTCATTCCCGGCGACGGCATTGGCCCCGAAGTTATTGCCGAAGCCCTCAAGGTCCTGGAAAAAGTCGTCGCCGAAGAAGGCGTCACCTTGGAACAGACTGAATACAAGCTCGGAGCCCAGCACTGGCTTGAGACCGGCGAAACGCTCCCGGATGAGGTCCTGGCCGATCTGCGCACCCGCGATGCCATCCTCTTCGGCGCTGTCGGTGCGGCCCCGGGGGACACCCGCATTCCTTCCGGGATCATTGAACGCGAGATGCTGCTGAAGCTCCGCTTCAGTCTGGACCACTTTGTGAACCTGCGCCCCTCGCGGCTCTACGGCACGGTGGGCAGCCCGCTGGCCAACCCTGGCAACATCGATTTCATCGTTGTCCGCGAAGGCACCGAGGGTCCGTACGTCGGCAACGGCGGTACGTTGCGCGGTGGCACCCCCCACGAGGTTGCCACCGAAGTGTCGCTCAACACGGCCCACGGCGTCGAGCGCGTCGTCCGGGACGCCTTCCGCCGCGCCAGTGAGCGTCCCCGCAAGCACGTCACCCTCGTGCACAAGCACAATGTCCTGGTCTTCGCAGGCCACTTGTGGAAGCGCACCGTCGAGGCCGTGGCCAAGGAATTCCCCGAGGTCACCCACGACTACCTGCACATCGACGCCGCGACGATCTTCATGGTCACCGACCCCTCTCGTTTCGACGTGATCGTCACCGACAACCTCTTCGGCGACATCATCACTGACCTCGCCGCGGCCATCACCGGCGGCATCGGTCTGGCAGCCTCGGGCAACATCAACATGGACCGCACCGCGCCCTCCATGTTCGAACCCGTCCACGGCTCCGCGCCGGATATCGCCGGACAGCAAAAAGCGGATCCGACCGCCGCCATCTTGTCCGCGGCCCTGTTGCTGGACCACCTCGGCTACACGACCGCCGCCCGCAGGATCGAGGCCGCCGTCGTCGCTGACATCGAAAGCCGCAATGGCGAGAGCCGCAGTACCGCGGCCATCGGCGACGCCATCACCGCCGCACTTTAGGGTCTGTACTGGCACTTTAGGGTCTGTACCCGGGCGTAAGCTTTACTTGAATTATTTACTGCTGCCGTGGTCCGTCGCTGAACCATATCCTCCAAGAGATGGTTCGCTCTGCCTGGTAGCCGACTGGAGGAAACATGACTCAGACTGCCCACGGCGTCGAATTCAGCCAGCAGCTCTCGGAGACCCCGAAGTCTGCTGAGGAGCGTGCAGCTATCCTGGCAAACCCGGGATTTGGCGACTACTTCACCGACAACACCGTCATTGTCGACTACAGCGTTGACACCGAGGGCAAGGGCGGCTGGCACAGTGCCCGCGTCGAGGCCTACGGACCGATTTCGCTTGATCCTTCGGCGGCAGTGCTGCACTACGGCCAGGAGATCTTTGAAGGGCTGAAGGCATACCGCCATGCAGACGGTTCCGTTTGGACGTTCCGTCCCGAGGCCAATGCCGCCCGGTTGAACAAGTCGGCCCGTCGCTTGGCCCTCCCGGAACTGCCCGAGGAATACTTCCTCGGTGCCATCCGCGAACTCGTGCAAGCGGACAAGGAATGGGTTCCGTCCGGCGACGGCGAAGCCCTGTACTTGCGCCCGTTCATGATCGCGACGGAAGCGTTCCTCGGTGTCCGCGCCGCCCGCGAGGTGTCCTTCCGGGTCATCGCGTCTCCGGCCGGCAACTACTTCGGCGGCGAGCTCAAGCCGGTATCCATCTGGATCTCCCGTGAATACGCGCGTGCCGGCCGTGGCGGAACCGGTGCAGCCAAGTGTGGTGGAAACTACGCCGCATCCCTGATTGCCCAGATGGAAGCCGAGGAGAACGGCTGCAAGCAGGTCCTCTTCCTGGACCACTTCAACGACGACGCCGTCGAGGAACTCGGGGGCATGAACGTCTTCTTCGTCATGAAGGACGGCTCACTCGTCACCCCGGCACTCACCGGAACCATCCTCGAAGGTGTGACCCGTTCTTCCGTCATCCAGGTGGCGAAGGACATGGGCCGCGAGGTTTCCGAGCGCAAGATCACCCTCGCTGAATGGCGCGACGGTGTGGCCTCCGGCGAAATCGCCGAGGTCTTCGCTTGCGGAACCGCGGCCGTCATCACGCCCATCGGCGTGCTCAAGGACAAGACCGAGTTCATCGGCTCCGAGGATGCCAAGGCGGGCGAAACCACCATGGCCATCCGCGAGCAGTTGCTCGGCATTCAGACCGGAACGGTCGAGGACAAGCACGGCTGGCTCACCCGCCTGGCCTAAGTCCCCACCGGCTCCCAAGCCTCGCAAGCTCGGCTCGGGTCCCTCGCCGGCGTGGGCCCTACCGGCTCCCAAGCCTCCCAAGCTCGGCTCGGGTCCCTCGCCGGCGTGGGCCCTGTCTTGGAAAATGCCCGACGGCGGCCTCCCACTTTGGTGGGCGGGTCGCCGTCGCCGTTTAACCAGCGACCGGGGTGCTCCCGGGGCTGGCTTGCTGGATCCTCGGTCCGATGAGCGCTTCCATTTTGGCCTGCAGATACTGCTGGCCGGCCACGGACGGGTGATCGCCGTCGGGACCAATGAGGTCCGAGGCATCGTCCATGATCCAGCCGAGGTCGATCGGATCGATGAAATCGGCCCCGGCTTTCAGGGCAGCGGCTTTGTCCTGGTCGCGGATGTCGAGCCTTTCCGCCTCGGGGGTGCGCGTATACGAAGGCGGCCCTATCACCAGGATGTCGGCTTGCGGAGCGCGGGCCTTGACTGAGGCGAACGCCCGTGCAGCCGCAGCCTCGGTTTCTCCGGGGGAGGTGCCCATGTCATTTTCGGACCCAAAGAACAGCACCACGCGGGTCCCGTCGGTTACCGCCGCGTCCACTTGGGAACCGAAGGTCGATCCGTCTTCGCCAACGCTGACATAGCCGCTGCCATCATGCGCGGCATTGACGATGGTCGCCTGGAACCGTTGGAAACCGGGATCGTTCCTCACCAGGTTGGGCCAGGCCTCGTCAGGGGAAGTGCCGCGACCCGTGCTGAGGGAGTCTCCGATGATCACTATGGTGGGCGGGCCCACGGCGGATCGGGGTCCGGTGGCGGAGAAACAGGCGCTGAGGACCGCGAGGACGGAGAGGCAGACGGCGGCGATCGCCATCGTCGTCAAGAGAGGATTTCGTCGGGTGTGATTCCGCAACAAACCGACTCCTCCTCCGCAACTGTCCACATGTATCCGTCCCGGTTCCTTGGCACCATGCTACGTCGTGTGCCGTTCCTGCCTCTTGGAACCGGGTTTCCCGTTGCCGGGTCCGGCTCATTGGCGTGTGCCAAGATGGAGAAGTGAATCCGGTCAATGACGCCACTTTCCAGAACAGCAGTCCCCTCACCCGATCGTTGCTCGCTCCCAATCCGGGTCCGATGAGCCTCGACGGCACCAACTCGTACGTCATTGCCGCGCCGGACGCTCCCGGAGTCGTCGTCGTCGATCCCGGGCCGCTCGACGAATCGCACCTAGCGGCCCTGGCCGCCGCGGGATCCGTGGAGCTCGTTCTCATCACCCATCGCCACAAGGACCATACCGAGGCCTCTGCGCGCTTCCACGAAATCACCGGCGCACCTGTCCGCGCGGCGGATCCGGCGCACTGCCACGGAGGCGAACCGTTGCGGGGTGGCGAGGTCATCGAGGCTGCAGGTGTCGAGATCCGCGTGCTTGCCACGCCGGGCCATACTTCGGACTCAGTCTGCTTCCACCTTCCCGGCGACGGACCCGATGGCTCTGTGCTCACGGGCGACACCATCCTGGGACGCGGAACCACGGTCCTGGACTATCCCGATGGACGGCTGGGGGATTACCTCCCCAGCCTCGACATACTCGAAAGCCTCGGCCCCGCAACACTGTTGCCCGCTCACGGTCCCGTGCTGCCGGCCGTCGACGTCGTATGCCGCGAGTACCGGGCTCACAGGGAGATGCGACTGGACCAGATCCGCGAAGCACTCGCGCGGCTCGGGCCCCAAGCCGGGGTCCAGGCCGTCACCGACGCGGTGTATCCCGACGTCGATCCTTCCGTGCGGTGGGCCGCTGAAACGTCGGTGGCGGCGCAACTGGACTATCTGCGAGGCTAGCGGGCGTCCACCACAGTGCGCGCGTGGTGGCCGCCGGCGGGCGGTACGCTAGAAACCATGCGTATCGCCCGGTTTGTTGTTGATTCTGATCCCGTCTACGGCGTCGTCGAAGGTGAGCCCGGCAGTGAAGTCATCACTGTCATCCACGGCGACCCCTTCTTCAACGGCGTTGAGCGGACCTCGGTCCGCCACAAGCTGGAGGACGTGCGCCTGCTGGCACCGATCATTCCGCGCAGCAAGGTCATTGGCGTCGGACGGAACTTCGCAGAGCACGCCCGGGAACTCGGTAACGAAGTTCCGCAGCACCCCTTGTTGTTCCTGAAGCCGAATACCGCCGTCGTTGGCCCTAACGATCCGATCGTGTTGCCTGAGTTCTCGGAGGAAGTCTCCTTTGAGGCTGAACTCTGCGTTGTCATCGGCCGCATCTGCAAGGATGTGCCCGAAGATCGCGTGGACGATGTCATTTTCGGTTACACCTGCGGAAACGACCTCACGGCCCGCGACGTCCAGAAGACGGACCTGCAGTGGGCGCGTGCCAAGGGCTTTGATACCTCCGCGCCGCTCGGCCCGTGGATCGAGACGGAACTCGACCCCGAGGACCTGGCCATCAAGGGGTGGCTCAATGGTGAGCTCCGCCAGGACGGCAGCACGAACCAGATGATTCGCAGCGTTCGGGAGCTGGTGTCCATCGTTTCGCAGGCTTTCACCCTGCTTCCGGGTGATGTCATCATGACCGGGACTCCGGCCGGCGTCGGCCTGGTCCAGGAGGGCGACCGCTATGAGATCGAGATCGAAGGCATAGGCCGCTTGTCCAATCCGGTGGTCCGCCGGTAGAGGTTTGGCGGTCCGCCGCGTCAACCGCTTTGCACCCACGGGCACTGGGCTTTCCGTCCTGCGGCACGGGGTAAAGTTGGAACCATTATGACTACTGTTGCTGCGTCGAACTCTGCCGCCATTCCTGCCGTGAACGCTGAAACCCCGGTCCGCGTCCGGTTCTGCCCCTCACCCACGGGAACTCCGCACGTTGGGTTGATCCGTACGGCCCTCTTCAACTGGGCCTACGCACGGCACACCGGTGGCAAACTGGTTTTCCGGATCGAGGACACGGACTCGGCCCGCGACAGCGAGGAGAGCTACCACCAACTGCTTGACGCGTTGAAGTGGCTCGGCATCGACTGGGACGAGGGCGTCGAGGTTGGCGGCCCGCACGAACCGTACCGGCAGTCGCAGCGCAGCGACATGTACCAGGACGTCATCGCCAAGCTCAAAGCCGGCGGTCACATCTATGAGTCGTACTCCACTCCCGAGGAGATCGAGGCACGGCACCGGGCTGCGGGCCGGGATCCGAAGCTCGGGTACGACGGCTTTGACCGCCACGTCACCGAGGAACAGCTCGCCCAGTACAAGGCCGAGGGCCGCAATGCTGTGTTGCGCCTGCGCATGCCGGACGAAGACCTGACCTTCAACGACCTTGTGCGCGGGGAGATCACGTTCAAGGCCGGATCCGTGCCCGACTTCGCCGTGGTGCGCGCCAACGGCGCCCCGCTGTACACGCTCGTGAACCCCGTTGACGACGCACTCATGGGTATCACGCACGTCCTCCGCGGCGAAGACCTGCTCAGCTCCACTCCGCGGCAGATCGCCCTCTACCGGGCCCTCTACGCCATCGGTGTGGCCGAGTACATGCCCGAGTTCGGCCACCTTCCCTACGTCATGGGCCAGGGCAACAAGAAGCTTTCCAAACGCGATCCGGAATCCAGCCTCTTCCTGCACCGTGAACGTGGCTTCATCCGCGAAGGACTGCTCAACTACTTGTCCCTCCTGGGCTGGTCCTTGAGCGCCGACGAGGATATCTTCACCGTGGAGCAGCTCGTGGCCAACTTCGACATCCACGACGTCCTTGGCAACCCGGCGCGCTTCGACATCAAGAAGGCCGAAGCCATCAACGGAACGCACGTGCGCATGCTCACTCCGGAGGACTTCCGTCAGCGGCTCGTTCCGTACCTGCGTGCCGCAGGCTTCGTGGGGGAGATCCTGACTCCGCGCCAGGAAGAGATTCTTGCCGAGTCCGCGCCGCTGATCCAGGAGCGGATCACCCTGCTGGGCGAGGCTCCCGAGATGCTTGCCTTCCTGTTCAAGAACGACGACGCGATCGACGTCGCCGACGACGCCCGCAAGGGACTCCCCGAGAACCTGGGCGAGGTGCTCGACGCCGCGTTGGCTGCGCTCGAACCCCTCGCCGACTGGACAGCAGAAAGCATCCAGGCAGCACTCAAGCAAGCCTTGGTGGAGGATCTTGGGATCAAGCCGCGCCTCGCGTTCGGCCCGGTGCGCACGGCAATCTCCGGCCGCCGCATCTCGCCGCCGCTGTTCGAATCGATGGTCATCCTGGGCAAGGATTCCTCGCTCACCCGCTTGCGCGCGTTCCGCGGCTAGTTCAGGCACTCCGTGATCAGCGCACTTCATGAGTCATTCGGCACGGTCCGGGGTGTCCTGTTCGACATCGACGACACCTTGGTGGACCTTGAGTACGCCATGACCACGGCCCTACGTGACGTGAGCGAACACCTCCTGCCCGGCCTGGACCAGGCCGGGTGGGAGAAGTTCGGACGGATCTTCACGCACGAAACCACGCACTTCTATGACCGGTACCTCGCCGGCGAGTTGACGTTCAACGAGCAGCGCCTCCTGCGGGGCCGTGCGGCCCTGGGGCATTTCGGGGTGGAACTCGGCGGCGAGGACTCCCATACGTGGCTCAATGACTATTCCCGCCTGCAGCCCAGTTATGTCAGGGCCTTCAGCGATGTCCTGCCCGTCCTCGACGCCCTCGACGCCGCGGGCATCCCCTATGGCGCAGTGAGCAACAACGTCCACGACTACCAGCGGGTCAAGCTCGACAGTGCGGGGCTTGCCCGGGTCTCGGTCCTTGTCGGAACGGACACCGTAGGTGTGCCCAAGCCGGACCCCGCCATTTACCTGGAAGGGGTCCGGCGCTTGGGCACCAACCCGGGTGAGACCCTCTTTGTGGGCGACAACCGCCTTCTCGACGCCGAAGGCGCCACTTCCGCCGGATTGCTGGGCATCTGGTTGAACCGCACAGGTGAGCTCGCGTCCGACTTTTCCGGCCGGGAAATAGACGCCTTGACGCGACTGCTCGCCTGAGGCTTCTGCAGCTACGCGCCCAGCCGGAACTTCCGCAGGAAAACGAACGTTCCGACGGAACCCGCCCCCAGGACGCCCACAAGTCCGAGCGCGGTGCCGGTATCCGACTTTTCGGACATGCTCGACGGCGATACCGCCGCAGCTCCCTGATGCAGTTCCGCTGTGCCCGCCGCGATTCGCGCATTTCCGTCCGCGAGTTTTTCGGCACCGGTGGACAACTGGGCTGAGCCCGCGGCCAGTTTGGCATTTCCATCGGACAACTTGGAGGCGCCGGCCGCCAATGCGGTGGAACCGTCCAGGAGACCGGGGGAGGAGGGATCTGCAGGGCTGCCCTTGATGCCCGTCATCAACGAGTCCGTGCCTGCAGCCAAGCGGGATGTTCCGTCCGTCATGCTGGCGGTGGCCTTGAGGAGTCCCGGGTGCTCAGGGTCTCCAGGTACGCCGTCCATGCCCACGCGGATCTTTGCGGTTCCATCGGCGAGCATCTGGGTTCCCAGAACCACGCCGGGGGACGCGGGATCCTGGCTGTTGAGCTTCTGGGCGAGCGTGGCGAAACCGGCCGTCAGCTTTCCGGTCCCTGCCGCGAGCTTCCCGGTGCCGTCTGCGAGCCGTCCGGTGCCATCGTGCAGTTGCGCCGCCCCAGCCGAAAGCTGTCCCGCTCCGGCCTGCAATTGCGAGGCTCCGGCATCGAGGCGATGCGCGCCGTCGTTGAGCGCGTTGATCTGCGCCTTCAGCGTTGCCAGGGGCACCACGCCCTGGATGCCGTTGGCCGCATCGGCGAGCTGCTGGAGTCCTTGGGCCAACGCAGCGGAGCCCGTTCCCTTGGTGGGATCGTCTCCTGCCCCCGGGTAACCTTTGAGCTGATCGGTGCCCGCCGCGAGCCTCGAAGCGCCCGCGTCGAGTTGGGCAGCACCGGCGTTGAGCTGGGCGGCTCCGTTGTTGAGCTGGTTCGCGCCGGTGTTTAGTTGAGTGGCGCCGTCGCCGAGATTGTTTTCAGCGTTGCCGCCCGGCGTCGGGGTCAGCGCCGCGGAAAGCTGTACGGCACCGGCCGCGAGCTGCTGTGCGCCGTCGTCCACCTTGTAGACTCCCGGTGCAAGCTTGGCGTTGACGTCATTCTGGATCTTCACGGCCCCCGTGGCGAGTTTGTCGGCTCCATCCTTCAACTGCTGGGCTCCCGGAGCCAGCTTGGCCTGGATTCCGTTCTGGACTTTCGACGCGCCATCCGCCAGCTTGGCCGCACCTGTCCCGGCTTCCGCAGCTCCACCCGCGAGCCTTGCGGCGCCGTCCTTCAGTTGGCCGGCACCGGCAGACGCCTGGCCGGCGCCGTCATTGAGCTGCGCCGACCCGGCCGCGATCTTCCCAATGACCAAGGTATAGAAGCCAAGGAGCGCGATGAGCAGGAGTGCGAGCACGGCAATAGCGATTATCTGGGCACGGCTTCGTGTTCTGGTGGCAATCGCAGGGTTCGGTGTCATGGGCAATTCCTCTCGATGACTTCCCGACAGCGGCGCTGCTGCCGAGGATCCCCCCATGTGACGCAGCTAACAGGAGATTCGGCCTGCAGCTGCGCCACGAAACAAGTGCGTGGCGTAGGTTACCGATTGGTAACCTACCGAGAGTAAACCTAAGCTCCCCTCGATTGCAAGGGTTTTTTCATGCCGGCATCCACATCGGCGGATCGCTGAGGTGTGCACCAACGTGGACACGGGCGCATGTTCTCGATTTGTGCCCATCGAAAGTCTCGGGTAAAGTAATTACTCGTGCTGAGGGGCACGGAGCGAAGGTTTACGCCTTCGAATCCGGCCTAAAAGCACCAATGGGATATGGTGTAATTGGCAACACTACGGTTTCTGGTACCGTCATTCTAGGTTCGAGTCCTGGTATCCCAGCTCCGAATAATCCACACATTAGTGCGGAAATTCGGGCTTTCGGAACGGTTCGCCGATTTGAAACAAAGTTGAATGTATGAAATACTCATTCAGCTTGAATGCCGGAAACGGCGTTCAAAATGCTGTAATTAGAGTGCAAGGCCCCATCGTATAGCGGCCTAGTACGCTGCCCTCTCACGGCGGTAACGCGGGTTCGAATCCCGCTGGGGTCACAAATCGAGTCCCCCGGAACCAACAGGTTCCGGGGGATTTTTCTTTGCCTCAAGGAAGACCCCAGAACCTTCGTGCGCCGTACCTTTCTCCCCTTGTTCGAGGAGCGAAAGCCCGGGAATGATGCAACTCGCCGCGTCGGAAGCGCTTTCCTATTTCAAAACAGGGGAGAACGCTACTCGTGGCAGCTCATTCTTACTTCTGGAGGGCCTTTGCGGCGTCCCTGACCTTGATGAGCGTGCGCAGGTTCCGGGTGGTGGTGCTCGCCTTGTAGCGGGCCTTTGCCGAGAGCTTGCTGAAGGGGCTGTCCAAGGTCCCTCCCGCCGGGGCAAGCCAAGCCGAGGCTTCGGGACCCAGCCGGACTTGATCGACGCCGCCCTCCCCGGCAGCGCCGAGGGCTGTACCGGCGTCGAATAGTTCGTCCAACATTGCCGCGTCGGAAGCGAGGGTGATGTAGCTGTGCGTCGTTTTGTCGTCGGCCGGATAGGGGCAGGTTTCCACCAGTTCGGCAACCCGCTCGGCGGTCAGGACCACTACCCAGGCGTCATAGCCAAATGCTTCCCTCAAGCACTTTTCAAACTCATCCTTGACTCCCGAGGCGTCGAGCTCGCTCTGGAGCACCACGTTGCCACTGGCCAGCAGGGTCTTGACGTCGGCGAAGGGGTACGCCTTGAGGGCTGCTTTGAGGTCGGCCATCTTGATGTTGATCCCGCCCACGTTGATTCCACGCAGGAACACGGCAAAGCTGTTCATGCGCCTACCCTACCTTCGCCCGTCTCCAGGGAGGCCCCGACGGCAAAACGGGAAGCGCCTAGTCGCTGTTCTTACGCAGGGCTTCAGTCAATACCCGGGCGGCGTTGCAGACGACTTCGGCATGCAGACGTCCCGGCTGGCGGGTCAGGCGCTCGATGGGGCCGGAGATGGACACCGCGGCAATGACGCGGCCGGAAGGGCCGCGCACGGGTGCGGAGACCGAGGCGACTCCAGGCTCGCGTTCGCCGAGGCTCTGGGCCCAGCCCCGGCGTCGTACTCCTGCCAGGACGGTCGGCGTGAACCGGGCGTTCTGAAGTCCGTCCAGGAGGCGGTCGTGGTCTTCCCACGCCAGCAGGATCTGGGCGGCGGAGCCGGCCTTCATGGAGAGTTGGGTGCCCACGGGAATAGTGTCCCGCAGGCCGATGGGACGTTCGGCAGAGGCAACGCAGACGCGCCAGTCGCCCTGGCGTCGGAAGATCTGGGCGCTCTCTCCCGTGGCGTCGCGCAACTGGATCAAGACCGGGCCCGCAGAAGCGATGAGCCGGTCTTCGCCGGCCGCCGAAGCAAGCTCAACAAGGCGGCTGCCGAGGACGAAGCGGCCTTGGATATCACGGCTCACGAGGCGGTGGTGGACGAGCGCCAGCGCGAGCCGGTGCACCGTGGGGCGGGCCAAGCCTGTTGCTGCCACAAGTTGAGCCAAGGTGGTTGGCCCCGCCTCAAGTGCGTCGAGCACCTGGGCCGCTTTATCGATGACGCCGACTCCACTAGAATTGTCCATGTAATGATATTGCCGTCTCAATATCTGAGATGCAAGTTGTTTCACTGGCGCAGTTCGGATCGCTGATGTTCAGTGGAAGTAGTCAAGCCAACCGCAGTGAAGGGAGCAGGCCGTGGGAAAGACACTGGCCGAGAAAGTTTGGGATGCGCACGTGGTGCGCAAGGGCGAAGGCGAAGGTGCCAACGCCCAGCCCGATCTTCTGTTCATCGACCTGCACCTCGTGCATGAGGTGACCTCCCCGCAGGCCTTCGAGGGTTTGCGGCTGGCCGGGCGCCCCTTGCGCCGCCCCGACCTCACCATCGCCACGGAAGACCACAACACGCCGACCCTGGACATCGACAAGCCGATCGCCGATCTGACCAGCCGTACGCAGATCCAGACTCTGCGCAACAACTGCAAGGAGTTCGGAGTCCGCCTGCACTCGCTCGGCGACGCCGAACAAGGCATTGTGCACGTCGTCGGCCCGCAGCTGGGCCTCACCCAGCCCGGCATGACGGTAGTCTGCGGCGATTCGCACACCTCGACCCACGGCGCTTTCGGAGCGCTCGCCATGGGTATCGGCACCTCCGAGGTGGAACACGTCATGGCCACCCAGACGCTGTCCCTCAAGCCGTTCAAGACCATGGCCATCAACGTTGAAGGCACCCTGCGCCCGGGCGTTTCAGCGAAGGACATCATCCTGGCCGTCATCGCCAAGATCGGTACCGGCGGCGGCCAGGGCTACGTCCTGGAATACCGTGGATCGGCCATCCGGGCGCTCTCCATGGATGCCCGCATGACTATCTGCAACATGTCAATCGAAGCCGGTGCCCGCGCCGGCCTCGTGGCTCCGGACCAGACGACCTACGACTACATGTACGGCCGGCCGCACGCCCCGCAGGGGGAAGAGTGGGATGCCGCCGTCGAATACTGGAACACGCTGCACACCGACGACGACGCTGCTTTCGACGTCGAGGTGGACCTCGACGCCGATACCTTGGAGCCGTTCGTGACCTGGGGGACCAACCCGGGACAGGGTATTTCGCTCAATGAAGCGGTACCGTTCCCCGAAGATTTCGGTGACGAGAACGCCAAACTGGCGGCCGAGCGCGCGCTGCAGTACATGGGCCTCGAAGCCGGCACGCCCATGAAGGACATTCGGGTGGACACTGTCTTCCTCGGATCCTGCACCAACTCCCGCATCGAGGATCTCCGTGCCGCCGCCGATGTCATCCGCGGTCGGGAAAAGGACCCGAAGGTTCGGATGCTGGTGGTTCCCGGCTCGGCACGCGTCCGCCTCGAGGCCGAAGCAGAGGGCCTGGACAAGGTGTTCAAGGAATTCGGCGCTGAATGGCGCTTTGCCGGCTGCTCCATGTGCCTGGGCATGAATCCGGACCAGCTGGAACCGGGGGAGCGCTGCGCATCCACCTCGAACCGCAACTTCGAAGGACGCCAGGGCAAGGGCGGCCGCACCCACTTGGTTTCGCCGGTCGTCGCCGCAGCCACCGCAGTACGCGGAACGCTGAGCTCGCCTTCGGACCTGGAGCCCGCCTCTGTTTCCGCATCCACCACCACCGACGCCGCCTAGGAGGACCCCATGGAAAAGTTCACCACCCACACCGGCATCGGTGTCCCGCTGCGCCAGAGCAATGTGGACACGGACCAGATCATTCCAGCGGTCTACCTGAAGCGGATCACGCGTACCGGTTTCGAAGACGCGCTGTTCTCAGCATGGCGCAAGGACCCGTCCTTCATCCTGAACCAGGAACCGTTCAACGCCGGCTCCGTGCTTGTGGCTGGACCCGATTTCGGTACCGGCTCATCCCGCGAGCACGCAGTCTGGGCACTGAAGGACTACGGGTTCAAAGCCGTGCTGTCCTCGCGGTTCGCGGATATTTTCCGCGGCAACTCGGGAAAGCAAGGCCTCCTGGCGGCGGAGCTCGCCCAGGACGACATCGAGCTCATCTGGAAAGTCCTCGAAAACGCGCCCGGCACCGAAGTCAAGGTGGACCTCGTGTCCAAGACCGTTGAGTGCGGAAACGTCGTGGCACCCTTCGAGATCGATGACTACACTCGTTGGCGACTCCTGGAAGGCCTGGATGACATCGGACTGACGCTCCAGCACGAGGAAGACATCACGGCCTACGAGGCCACAAGGCCTTCCTTCAAGCCGAAAACCCTCCCCGCGCGAATCCAGTAGATCAGCCGAAGAGGACCTGAGGCTGCCTGAGTAGCTTTTGCACCCTGAAAGGACCGGCGCACCCGAATGAACGGGTGCGCCGGTCCTTTTCGTGTGCGTGGCACCGCATCTGGTGGCCAGCCCGTGGTCGTCGTTCGGGTTGGAATGGGGAGTTATCCATGGATCGGGCACGAACGCGGGGTCACTTACGGCCCATGCCGGGCGGCAACATGGGCCGTAAGTGACCCCGCGTCGCTGAAATCCAGCCTTGGGGGCACAAGCAGCACCAGCAAACCCGCCTTCGCCACGCCCCTCCATTTCGAATCGGTAACGTCAGCTTTTATGCTTAGCTGGAGCCTTCGTAAGTGTGGGGGCATCAACTCGTGAGGAAACCGGTATAGATGAGTAGTGTTCTGACAATCCGCGGCGGCGTCCCTTTGACCGGCCGCGTCACCGTCAGAGGTGCCAAGAACCTTGTTCCCAAGGCCATGGTGGCTTCCCTCCTCGGCAACGAACCCTCGGTGCTGCGGAACGTCCCGGAAATCAAGGACGTAGAGGTAGTCACCAGCCTGTTGCAGCTCCATGGCGTGACTGTTCAGAAGGATCCCGTCACCGGTGATCTCACCCTGGATCCCAAGAACGCGAAGACCGCGTCCAGCACGGCGATCGACGCCCACGCCGGGGACTCCCGTATCCCGATCCTGCTGTGCGGTCCGTTGATCCACGCCATCGGCGAAGCGTTCATTCCCGATCTCGGCGGTTGCAAGATCGGCGACCGGCCGATCGATTACCACTTGAACGTCCTCCGCCAGTTTGGCGCCGTCGTCGAAAAGCGCCCGGGCGGCATCCACATCTCCGCTCCCAAGGGACTCCACGGCGCCAAGATCTCACTCCCGTACCCGTCGGTGGGAGCCACGGAGCAAGTCCTTCTGAGTGCCACACGGGCCGAGGGCATCACCGAACTGAGCGGTGCCGCTACCGAACCGGAAATCATCGACCTTATCGCCGTGCTGCAGAAGATGGGTGCCATCATCAGCGTCCAGACCGATCGCACCATCAGGATCGAGGGTGTTCGGGACCTGGGTGGCTACGACCACCGCGCACTGGCAGACCGCAATGAATCAGCGTCGTGGGCTTCGGCTGCCCTGGTGACCCGCGGAGACATCTTCGTGGAAGGTGCTTCCCAGCGGGACATGATGACTTTCCTCAACACCTACCGCAAGGTGGGCGGCGGCATGGATATCCGTGAGGACGGCATCCGTTTCTACCACCCCGGCGGAAAGCTGAGCCCGCTCGTCCTTGAAACCGATGTGCACCCGGGCTTCATGACCGATTGGCAACAGCCACTGGTGGTCGCCTTGACCCAGGCTGAGGGCGTGTCGATTGTCCACGAAACCGTGTACGAAAACCGCTTCGGCTTCACCGATGCACTGACCCGCATGGGCGCAACCATCCAGGTCCACCGCGAATGCCTTGGGAGCGTGCCATGCCGCTTCGGCCAGCGCAATTTCCTGCATTCCGCCGTCGTCTCGGGACCCACTCCGCTGAGGGGCACCGACATCGACATCCCTGATCTCCGTGGCGGATTCAGCCACCTTATTGCGGCGCTCGCCGCGAACGGCACGTCCAGGGTGACCGGGATCGACATCATCAACCGCGGCTACGAGCGCTTCACTGAAAAGCTCGCCGGGCTGGGCGCCGATTTCGACCTCACCGAATCCAAGTAACGGGGGACACCTTGAAGGAATCGGCCCAGAGCCGTGCCATGTTCGCTGTTCTTGCGGGAATTGCGCGACCGATCATGAACATCCTCATGGCGAAGAAGTGGGAGGGGACCGAAAAGCTCCCCGCGGGTGGCTTCATCGCTGCGCCGAACCACTGCACCGAGATCGACCCCATTGTCGTGGGGCACATGCTCTACAACATGAAGCGTCCACCGCATTTCCTCGCGAAAGCGGGCCTCTTCAAGGCCCCCGTCCTGGGTAGCCTGTTGCGCGCCGCGAACCAGATTCCTGTAGAGCGTTCGACGACGGGGGCGAACCGCTCGTTGCAAGCCGCCCAGGAAGTGGTGGATGCCGGTGGCGCGATCATCATCTATCCGGAGGGCACCCTGACCCGCGATCCGGATTTGTGGCCGATGAAGGGGCACACGGGAGCGGCGCGCCTGGCACTCCAGACCGGTGCTCCCGTGGTTCCCATTGCCCATTGGGGTGCCCAAGAGGTGTTCCCCCGGTACGCCAAGCGCCTGCATGTCTTCCCGCGGAAGACTTCCCGCATCTTGGTCGGCGATCCCGTGGATCTCAGTGCTTTCCAAGGCCGGCCGCTGGACCGAGCCACCCTGGTTGAGGCTACGGACGTCATCATGGACGCCATCACGGAGCTCCTTGCAACCTTGCGCGGGGAAGAACCGCCCAAGGAACGCTGGGACCCTGCCGCCCACAACCAGTCGAAGCACGGTCGCTTCCAAGCGACTGAAGGAACCACGGGCGCCGACGGCACGGACGGACAGAAGTGACCTCAGGGGTAGAACTAACAGGCGACAAAGGTGTTGTCGCCGTGCTTGGCGCCGGATCCTGGGGTACGACGTTCGCAAAGGTCCTGGCGGATGCCGCAATTGCCACCGGCGCGGAGCGCAGTATCCGCATTTGGGGCCGGCGGGATGAAGTGGTTGCGCAAATCAATGTGGAGCACCGCAACGTCCAGTACTTGAAGGACATAGAGCTGCCTGGTTCCATCACGGCGTCTACAGATGTGGCAGAGGTCCTCGCGGGTGCCGGAATCGTGATTTTGGCCGTGCCGGCGCAGTCGCTGCGGCTTCAACTGCGCAAATGGAAACCACTCGTTGCCCCGGGCGCCGTGGTCGTTTCCCTCATGAAGGGCCTCGAACTCGGTACGGATTCCCGCATGAGCCAGGTCATTTCCGAGGAACTCGACATTCCGCAGGAGCGGGTGGCCGTTGTTTCGGGGCCAAACCTGGCAATGGAGATCGCTCGCCAAGAACCGACGGCTTCCGTCGTGGCCTGCAGCGACGAAGCTACGGCTGCATCGTTCGCGCTGTATTGCACCGCACCGTACTTCCGCCCTTACACGAGCAATGACGTGGTCGGTGTCGAAATCGGGGGGATCGTGAAGAACGTGATCGCCTTGGCCGTCGGTATCTGCGAAGGCAAGCAAATGGGCGACAACACCAAGGCCTCAGTGATCACGCGGGGCCTCGCGGAGACCTCCCGACTGGCCCTTGCCTTGGGCGGCGAGGCCCGCACTATGGCAGGCCTTGCCGGGCTGGGTGACCTCGTGGCTACCTGCTCTTCGCCACTGTCCCGGAACCACACGGCGGGACGGTTGCTCGGCGAAGGTTTGACCCTGGACCAGGTCACCGAGCGTATGACGCAGACGGCGGAAGGCATTAAATCCGGGTACGCTGTCTACGAACTAGCCGGAAAACTCGGCGTCGACATGCCGATCACCGCGGCCGTGGTAGCCGTCCTCGAAGGCAAACTGTCCGTTGATGAACTTGGGCCCAGACTCCTGGCCCGCTCCCTGAAGTCCGAAGGCGATTACTGACTGTGACCGAAGAATCCCTGTCCGCCGGAACTGCCGCTCCTGCTGGAGCTGCCGAGTCCGCGAAGCCGGCCGAACACAGGCGGCCTCGCGTCGCCGTACTCTTTGGCGGCCGATCCAGCGAGCACGCCGTCAGTTGCGTGACGGCGGCCGGGGTCATGGGCGCTATCGACAAGAACAAGTACGACGTCGTCCCCATCGGGATAGCCAAGTCGGGGCAGTGGGTGATCCCTTCCGCTGACATCAGCCAGTGGTCGCTGAGCGCGTCGGCCCTGCCTGAGGTGCTGCCCTCCGGGAGGACCGTAACCCTCGCTGAGGTAGGTGGGGCCCACCAATTGATCGTCACGGCACCGAATGCGGTGCCTGAGGAACTGGGCTCCGTGGATGTCGTGTTTCCGCTCCTGCACGGCCCTTGGGGCGAGGATGGCACCATCCAGGGCCTCTTGGAGCTGTCCGACACCCGTTACGTGGGAGCCGGAGTCCTCGCATCCGCCGTCGGCATGGACAAGCATTTCATGAAGGTCGTTTTCGAAGCCGCCGGACTGACGGTGGGACCGTATGTCGCCGTCACTGACCGTGAATGGATCAACGACGCCGAAGCCGTGCGCAAGCGCGTGGACCGCCTCGGGTTCCCGGTTTTCGTGAAGCCCGCCCGCGCCGGTTCCTCGATGGGAATTTCCAAAGTCGACTCTATGGATGAGCTGGACGCAGCTATTGAAGAAGCACGGCGGCACGACCTCAAGCTGGTGATCGAGGCCGGCATTGTCGGCCGTGAGATCGAGTGCGCCGTCCTTGAAGGACGTGGCACGGCGGCTCCTCGAACCTCCATGCCGGGGGAAATCGCCGTCGCTCCCGGCGAACACGAATTCTACGACTTCAACGCCAAATATGTGGAGGACGGCGCCGCGGCCCTTAGCTGTCCCGCCGATATTCCGGACGAGGCCATTGCGCGCGTCCGCGAGCTCGCGGCGGCTGCGTTCGACGCTGTGGGTGCGGAAGGCCTGAGCCGCGTGGACTTCTTCTACACTCCGGACGGCGAACTCATCATCAACGAGATCAACACGATGCCCGGTTTCACACCGAAGAGCATGTATCCGCAAATGTGGGCGGCTTCCGGCCTGGGCTACGCCGAGTTGATCGACGAACTCATCTACCTGGCACTCAACCGGAAAACCGGCCTGCGCTGATAGCCGGCCCGGCTAATAACAGGCCTGCGCTAATAGCTGGCAGGGCGGCGCCGGCTACTTGCCAGGAGTAGTCGTGGGCAGGTTCTGCAGCAGCTCCGGCTGGCCGACGCACTTGCGGACGGCCTTGATTTTCGCCGCGGCGGGTGCCAGATCGGCAAGGACCGTGGCGGAGCTGATCTTGTTGGGGTCCATGAGGATTTCAGTTGCGGGCTCGCGCCCGTAGGTAGTCAGGGTCCATACCGGGTCGCCTTCCTTGATGACCCAGTCAACGTCGTTGACGGTGACGCAACGGTCCGTCGTGGGGCCGGGCACATTGACGCCGCACCGCAGAATCAACACAGACGGGTCGCCCCATGCCGCCGTAGCCTGGCTGTTGGTCTTCCGCAGGGCGGCGTCGCCGATGGTGTCCGGGAGCGACACCATCATGGGTGCGCAGGCAGCATTCGCGGCATCAGCGGCAGGCTTCACGTCGGCGACGGGAGAGCAGGCTGCAAGCGTAAGGACCGAAACCGCCGCGGCTGTCAAAGCACAGAAGGCGCGGACGTACACAGCGGCTTTCGTTTGTTGCATTGATCAAGCCTATCGCGGCTGCGGCAAACCGAGGATCGGGGCAACGGACGCGAAGGGACAGCCCATTGTTGTCGGCGGTTCGCGATAGCGTAGAGCTGTGTCCATAGAACAACAGACTGTCGGCGAGCTGTCCGAAGGCGAGCTCCTCGCGCGCATCTTTCCGCGCCTGAACCCCAGCAGCAGCGTGCTGCTCGGGCCGGGGGACGATGCCGCCATCGTCGCCGCGCCGGATGGCCGGACCCTCATTTCCATCGACACCCAGACCCAGGACCAGGACTTCCGCCTGGAATGGAACAACGGATACCGGACCACGGGGTATGACGTCGGCTGGAAATCGGCAGCGCAGAATCTCAGCGACATCAACGCGATGGGCGGTACCGCGGTGTCCCTCGTCGTCAGCTTGACCATGCCGCCCGACACTAGCGTCCAGTGGGTCGAGGACTTCGCGGACGGCCTGACGGCCGGCATTGTCGGCTTGGGGGCTGCCGACTGCTCGGTTGCCGGGGGAGACCTGGGCCGTGGCCGCGAAATAGCGGTGACGGTCGCCGTCGTCGGGACAATGCACGGGCTCCCTGCGGTCCTGCGCTCCGGGGCAAGTCCGGGAGACACCGTGGCCCTTGCCGGAACTGTTGGACGCGCCGCAGCCGGCCTGGCCCTGCTCGAAAGCACCATACCCGTAGGCGAGCTGAACGCTGCCCAGCGCGGACTCATGGATAGCCAGTGCCGGCCGCTGCCGCCTCTTACCGCAGGACCGCTGGGGGCGAAGGCAGGAGCCACGGCCATGATGGATGTCTCGGACGGGCTTTTGCGCGACGGCGCCCGTCTCGCCGAAGCCAGTGGCGTGGCACTCGACCTCGACCCCATCGCACTCAAGGCCCTCGCCACTGCCTTGGAAGCTGCATCGGCTCCTCTTGGCCGCGATCCCATGGACTGGATCCTGGGGGGCGGAGAGGACCACGGCCTGTTGGCGACATTTCCAGCGAATGTTCAGCTACCTTCCGGCTTCACTGCGATAGGCTCGATCCAGGCCGTTGCCGAAGGACAGCACAGCGGCGTCCGGATAGCGGGAATCCCCGCTGACACCGTGGGATGGGATCACTTTGCAGACTAAGATTGCCGCCAATACGCACGCCATGAAGCGGTGGCTGGGCAAAGCGGAGACGACGCTCGGGAACCACAGCGACCGGCTCAACGCCATCAACATCTTCCCGGTGGCAGATGGCGACACGGGCACCAACCTCTACCTCACAGTCCGCGCTGCTGCCGCGGCATTCGCCGATCGGTCCACCGCGGACGAACCGGTGAACGACGTCGGAGCCGTTCTGGCCACGGCAGGACGCGCGGCCATGGAGCAGGCCAGGGGTAACTCAGGAACACTCTTCGCTGTCTTCTTGTGCGCAATGGCCGAGCCGCTGGCCGGGCACACGCGCCTCAGCGCGCCCCTGCTCGCCGCCGCACTGAACCGGGCCCAGATCCGGGCTTGGTCTGCCTTGAGCGAGCCGGTACCGGGTACCATGCTCTCCGTTCTCGAAGCTGCCGCCAGGGCAGCGGGCGAATGCGATAGTGCCCACAACGGCGACGACAGCAACCAGGCGTTGGGCCTGGCCCTCGATGCCGCCGTCAATGCAGCGCTGGACGCAGTAGTGCTAACCGAGGACCAACTGGCCCCGCTGCATGCGGCCCATGTAGTGGACGCGGGTGGGGTGGGCATGTTGTTGATCCTGGATTGCCTCCGCTCGGCTGTGCTCGGCGAAGAACTCCAGGATGAACTCCTGGACGGGCTGCACGGCTATGACCTGCAGGATCCGCACATCCATGCGGGAATGCCCGACGACGACGGCGTCGAGGTCATGTGCACCATCAGCCTTTCACCGCTAGCCGCCGCCACGCTCCGTCAGCGGTTGGACGAACTCGGCGACTCCGTCATCATGAGCCAGGTGGGCAGCGCGAACCCGGTGGGCAGCCCGTCTGGACCGAATGATTCCGGGGACGACGACGATGACGATGAGGACTCGGCGGAAGCCAGCTACCGGTGGCGCGTGCATGTCCACGTTCCGGACGCTGAACCAGCTGTGGCAGTCATCCGCGCACTCGGCGAGCCCACCGACATCTCCATCAGCCAGCTCTCGATGCCGCGCGACCCAGGCCTTCCGGCAGGCCAGCACGGGCATGAATACTGAGCTTCACCTTCCCCTCGAGCGGAGGATCGGCAAACGGTCGGCGTCCGTCATCGAGAAGCACCTTGGCCTGGACACTGTCGGGGAGCTGCTTAACTACTTTCCCCGCCGCTACCTGAGCCGCGGGGAACTCACGCCCATCAGTAAACTGCCGCTGGATGAAGAGGCCACCCTCATTGCCAGGGTCCTGTCCAATTCCACCCGGCAAATGCGGGCAAGGCGCGGATCGTTGACGGACGTCGTGGTCACGGACGAGGCCAGCGGCGAGCAGATTCCCGGAACCTTGAAAATCAGTTTCTTCAACGGTTTCCGCGCCCGCAGTGAGCTTCAGCCGGGCCGCCGCGTGATGTTCTCCGGCAAGGTCAGCCGCTACGGTGGATCCTTGGGCATGACCAATCCGGACTTCATGCTGCTCGACGAGGACCCGGAGCTGGCCGGTTCCGTCGATCCGGAAAAGCTGGCGGCCATGCCCATTCCCGTGTATCCGGCCACCGCGAAGCTCACCAGTTGGTCCATCCACAAGGTCATCACCACGCTGCTGGACACGATCGACGTGGACAGCATCGAGGACCCGCTGCCTGCCGAAATTGCGTCCCGGGAGAAATTCCTGGGGGTAGGGGAAGCGTACCGGCTGATCCATTCGCCGGTAACGGCGGCGGATTGGCAGCGCGCCCGTGACCGGTTCCGCTACCAGGAAGCACTGGTTCTGCAGACTGCCCTGGCGCGGCGCCGGGCCCAGCTGGCTGCAGAAGAGGCCACCGCTCGTCGGCCCGTGCCTGAAGGGCTCCTTGCCGCCTTCGACCGGCGGCTGCCGTTCACGCTGACTGCCGGCCAGGCTGCCGTCGGAAAGACGCTATCCCACGAGCTGGCACAGGACTCGCCGATGAACCGCTTGCTGCAGGGCGAGGTTGGTTCCGGAAAAACGATCGTGGCCTTGAGGGCCATGCTGCAAGTGGTGGATGCCGGCGGGCAGGCCGCACTTCTCGCCCCCACGGAGGTCCTCGCGGCACAGCATTTCGATTCCATCCGGAGGACCCTGGGCCCGCTGGCCCGGGACGGTTTGTTCGGAGGCGCCGGGATGCTGGGCGGGGCCGGATTGTTGGGCACCGACCCCGGGAATGGCCCCGGGTCGGTCCAGGTCGCCTTGCTGACAGGCTCCATGCCGACGGCTGCCCGCAAGCAAGCCATGCTGGACGCGGCCTCGGGCAATGCCGGCATCGTGATCGGCACCCATGCGCTGCTGAGTGACAAAACCTCGTTCCAGGACCTCGGGCTGATCGTGGTGGACGAGCAGCACCGCTTTGGGGTGGAGCAGCGTGACGCCCTGCGTGCCAAGGCCAACCGGCCGCCCCACCTGCTGGTGATGACCGCTACTCCGATTCCACGCACTGTTGCCATGACCGTCTTCGGCGACCTCGAAACGTCCGTGCTGGACGAACTCCCTGCAGGCCGCGCGCCCATCTCCACCCACGTTGTCGGGCTCGCGGAAAACCCGGGGTGGGCGGCCAGGATCTGGAAACGCTCGCGGGAAGAGATCGACGCCGGCCACCAGGTGTACGTCGTGTGTCCCAAGATCGGAGACGACGACGACGGCGACTTCAGCCCGGGCGAAGCGGAACCAAGCGACGCCGAACTTTCGGAGGAGGGCCCCGCCCGCGAGCTCGCTTCGGTGAACGCCGTCGTCGAAACGCTCAGCCAGGAGCCTGCCCTGCGCGGTGTCCGGGTGGAGCCTCTCCACGGACGGCAGGATCCGGCACTCAAGTCCGAAACCATGGCCTCGTTCACCGCCAACCAGACCCAGCTGCTGGTGTCCACGACCGTGATCGAGGTGGGGGTGGATGTCCATAACGCCACGCTGATGGTGATCCTTGATGCTGACCGTTTCGGCATTTCGCAACTCCACCAGCTACGCGGGAGGGTGGGCCGAGGCGGCCTTCCAGGCACGTGCCTGCTGGTCACGACGCTCGAGCCCGGCCATCCGAGCCGCAGGCGCCTTGATGCCGTTGCGTCGACTACCGACGGCTTCGAACTTTCCCAGGAAGACCTCAAGCTGCGCCGCGAAGGCGATATCCTTGGCGCCTCGCAATCCGGTGGGCGCTCCACCCTGAAGCTGTTGCGCGTCCTGGAGCATGAGGACGTGATCGCCCGCGCCCGCACCGATGCCCAGCGGCTCGTCGCGGACGATCCCGGGCTGGACGGCCAACAGGCCCTGGCAGCCGCGATTGACGAATATCTGAACCCCGAAAAGGAGGCGTTCCTTGAACGCGGCTAAGGAATCCACGCTTGAACGCACGCCTGTGTGCTCCGTCCCGGGAATTGGCCTGTGAGCCGGATCATTGCCGGCGTGGTCGGCGGCAATCCGCTGGTCAGCGTCCCTGGAAACGCCACCAGGCCGACGACGGACCGCGTCAAGGAGGCGTTGTTCTCGCGGCTCGAGGCACTAGACGCCATCGACGATGCCCGGGTGCTGGATCTTTATGCGGGTTCTGGGTCCCTCGGCATCGAAAGTGCCAGCCGGGGCGCGCGCTCGGCCGAACTCGTGGAATCCGATGCACGCGCCTCCGAGGTCTGCCAGCGAAACGCCGACATGGCCAACCAGGTGCTGGGACGGAGGATTGTCTCCGTCACTCGTTCCAAAGTGGAGTCCTTCCTCGAACGCGCGGCGGATGACGTTCTCTGGGACCTTGTGTTCCTGGATCCGCCCTATCCCTTGGATGAGCCTTCCCTGAAGTCTGTCCTCGCCAAGCTCGCCTTCCACCTCGATGAAGGCGCCGTGGTCGTCGTCGAGCGTTCCTCACGGTCCCCGGAACCGGACTGGCCGGACACCCTCGAACGGTTTGCGGACAAGAAGTATGGCGAAACCAAGCTCTGGTTCGCCGAACCCGTCTAGCGCGAGCCCGAAAGGCGGGGCTAGCCCGATAGCCGGTCCAACTCCACTCCGCTCAGCACCGCCGCGGGGTGCGGCCCACGGGCCAGGAGTTCGGCCGTCCACTCGGCCGGCCACGGCCGGCGCGTCCCCGCCAGGATGATGTTGCCGGGGTACCGGCCGGCGAACATGCCGCTCTCGGCGAAGGCCGCGACGTCGGGCATCGCCCGTCGCATCGCGGCGGCCTGGCTGCGCACCAAGGTCAGGGCCGCTTCGTCCCCGACATTGACGATGAGCACCCCATCGGGCCGGAGCCGCGCCGCGGCCTCTTCATAGAACTCCCGGCAGGCGATATGTGCCGGAGCCTCGGGACCGGAGAAGATGTCCAGGATCACGACGTCGAACTTGAGTTCCGTGGGCAGTTCGGCGAGGGTTTCGCGTGCGTCGCCGATATGCGTCTCCAAGCGGGTGCCGTCCGGCATGGGCAACTTCTGCAGCACGAAGTCGAGCAATTCACGTTCGAGTTCGACGGCGTGTTGTTCCGAACCGGGCCTCGTCGCCCCGATGTAGCGGGCCAGGGTCAAGGCCCCCGCGCCGAGATGGAGGGCAGTAATGGCTTGCCCTCCTGGCGCGAGCAGATCCACTACATGGCCGATCCTGCGCAGGTACTCGTAGAAGATTTCCGTGGGCTCCGCGAGATTGACATGGGATTGCTCTGCGTCGCCGATGCGCAGGATGTAGGCTCCGTCAATCAGTGTGTCGGCCTCGATCGCGGCATGTTGGCCGGTGGCTCGCAGGAAGCGCCGTCCCTCGTGGTTTTGGCCGGCTGACACAGTCAGAGCTTGTCCCGCAGGGTGGCCAGCCTGGCGGCCGCTTCTTCCAGTACTTCGGTCTTCTTGCAGAACGCGAACCGGAGAAGGCTGCGCGTCCTTTCCGCCCCTTCCGGGTGGCAAAACACGGGGACGGGGATGGCCGCCACTCCTACGAGCTCCGGCAGTCGTCGGGCCAAGTCCACGGAGTCGTTGATGCCGAGGGGCGCAGTGTCGACGTTGATGAAGTATGTTCCCTGCGGCGTGTAGACGCCGAAGCCGGCGGCCCGCAGTCCCTCGGCCAGGGTGTCCCGCTTGTGCTGGAGAATGGACGCGATGCCGGTGTAGAACTCATCGGGAAGGGCAAGGCCTACCGCGATCGCACTTTGGAACGGGGTCCCGGAACTGTAGCTGAGGAATTGTTTGACCGTGCGGATCGCCGCCACAAGGTGCGCCGGTCCGCTGAGCCAGCCGATCTTCCAGCCGGTGAACGAGAACGTCTTGCCGGCCGAGGAAATCGTGACAGTTCGTTCGGCCGCTCCCGGGATGCCGGCGACCGGAAGGTGCTGCACACCGAAGGTGAGGTGCTCGTAGACTTCATCGCTGAGGATCAAGGCATCGTATTTCCGCGCGAGCTCGACGACTCGTTCCAGCACCTCGCGAGGGAAAACCGCGCCCGTGGGATTGTGCGGATTGTTGAGGAGCACAACCTTCGTGCGCTCGCTGAATGCCGATTCCATCGCGTCCACGTCCGGAAGGAAGTCCGGCGCCAGCAAGGGAGCGGTCACATGCCTGGCCCCGGCGAGTCCGATGATGGCGCCATAGGAGTCGTAGAAGGGCTCGAAGGTCAGGACCTCGTCGCCGGGTTCGATGAATGCGAGCAATGCGGCGGCGATGGCTTCAGTGGCCCCGGTGGTCACAATGACCTCGGTCTGCGGGTCCGGGGTCAGTCCGTAGAAGCGTTCCTGATGTGCGGCGATGGCCTCGCGAAGTTCGGGGATCCCTTTGCCTGGCGCGTACTGGTTGGCTCCCGCCGTGATGGCTGCCTGCGCTGCTGCCTTGATTTCCGCCGGCCCGTCCTCGTCAGGGAATCCTTGGCCCAGGTTGATGGCTCCGGTGGACATTGCCAGGGTGGTCATCTCTTCGAAGATGGTCACTCCGAGGCTGCCGTCGGCCGCGAGCAGGTTGGCGCCGCTTGCGGCACGTTGCCAAGGTGCGGCGGACGTGTTCTGGCTGGGAGAGGCCGGGCTCGTCACTGTGGGGATGCCTTCCTGGGTGCTGGCTTCCGGCTCGTCCGGCCCGCCGTTTCAGCCATGGTATCGCCATAGTGCCTGCGGCCCCGGATGCGGTAGGTTCGAACCATGAGACGCGCTGTGTGCCCTGGCTCCTTCGACCCCATCCACAACGGACATCTGGAAGTCATTGCGAGGGCCGCCGGCCTGTTCGATGAAGTCGTCGTCGCCGTGTCCACCAACTATGCGAAGAAGTACCGCTTCAGCCTGGAAGAACGCATGGACATGGCTAGGCAGACACTTGCTTCCTTGCGGGGCATCATCGTGGAGCCCATGGGCGAGGGATTGCTGGCCGAATACTGCAGGCACCGGGGAATTTCAGCGATCGTCAAGGGCCTGCGCTCGTCCTCGGATTTCGACTACGAACTTCCCATGGCCACCATGAACCGCCAATTGTCCGGCGTCGAGACTGTCTTTCTGCCGGCTGAGGCCCACTACCTCCATTTATCCTCCACGCTCATCAAGGAAATCTCCCTCTTGGGCGGCGATGTGTCCGATTTCGTGCCTAAATCGGTGCTCAAGCGGCTCCTCGCTGGCGGGTCGGCAGCGGAGTAGCTCCGCAACGGGTAAGCTGGATCGGTACCTCGGGCAGAACGCGTTGTAATTGACCCGGTTTGAGTCCGCTCACGCGTTCAGGCTAAGATGGTACGTCGGTCATATGTTCTACAGGAGTTCTCATTAAGCGAGATGCAAGTTCGCCCTTGACGCTGGACGTCAAGGACCTCGGACGTAGTCCAGGAAGCATGCGGACGCTCACGGAACATGTACCCGCGCCAAGTGACCTTGGCGTGGCACTCATTGGCGTTCAGGAAGGCTCGGATATCGAGCTCGACCTGAGGCTTGAGGCCGTACACGAAGGAATTCTGGTATCTGGAACCGTATTCGCTGAAGTCAAGGGCGAATGCGGACGATGCCTGGATCCCCTTGCGTATGACCTTGAGGTCAATGTGCAAGAACTTTTCTTCTATGAGGGCGTCGAGCTTTCGGACGAAGAAGACGATGAAGAGCAACGTCGAGTCGAGCACGATCTAATCGATCTTGAACCGGTGTTGCGGGACGCGGTTGTAACCATGCTGCCGTTCCAGCCGGTGTGCCGGGAAGACTGCCAGGGCCTCTGCTCAATATGCGGAGTGCGTCTGGAAGACGAGCCGGGGCACCACCACGAGGACCTGGATCCTCGCTGGGCTGCCCTAGCTGAACTGGCTAAGACCGACCGGCAAACTGATTAGTAAGTGCTGACTAAAAGAGAAATGAGATAGCCGTGGCTGTTCCCAAGCGGAAAATGTCTCGCGCAAATACACGCGCCCGCCGTGCCCAGTGGAAGGCAACTGCCCCCAACTTGGTCAAGACCATCGAAAACGGCCAGGTTGTTTACAGCCTGCCGCACCAGGCAAAGGTCGTAACCGACTCTGCCGGGACCGCGCTGTTCCTTGAATACAAGGGCCGCAAGGTCGCTGACGTCTAAATCCGCCAAAAGGCTGACAAAGGATGTCTTCAACTGAAGAGCTTCTGAAGCGTCTCGGTGTCTCCATTGACGCCGAGACGCTTCGTCTTGCTCTGACACATCGTTCATACGCGTATGAAAATGGCGGGATTCCCACCAATGAGCGCCTCGAGTTCCTGGGCGACTCCATCCTGGGCTTCTCCGTGACCGATTCGCTGTACCGCGACAACCCGGCGCTGCCGGAAGGCGACCTAGCGAAGCGACGCTCCGCCGTCGTGAGCACCCGCGCGTTGGCGGGTATCGGCCGGGACCTTGGCATCGGCGAATTCATCTACCTCGGGCAGGGCGAAAGGCTCACCGACGGTAAGAACAAGTCTTCTATCCTTGCGGACACCATGGAAGCGCTCATCGGCGCAACCTATCTTTCCAACGACATTGAGACTGCCCGGCAGCTCGTCATGCGGCTCGTTGGGCCCTTGCTCAAGGACGCCGCAGCCCTCGGTGCCGGCACCGACTGGAAGACCAGCATGCAGGAGCTTGCCGCCAGCCGTCAGCTCGGGTCCATCTACTATGCAGTCGAAGGCTCCGGCCCGGACCACGCGCGCAGCTTTGAGGCAGTGCTCCAGATCGGCGGCACCGCCTACGGCAAAGGCACGGGACACTCCAAAAAGGAAGCCGAACAGGAAGCAGCCGCAGATGCGTGGCGCACCCTCAACAGCAAGGTCACGCTGAACAGCAAAGCCGACTCTCCGGCTGATCCTGCGCACAGCGACTGACTCCACATGCCGGAACTGCCCGAAGTCGAAGTGGTCCGCCGCGGCCTGGCACGTTGGGTGCGCGGCCGGACCATCACGGCCGTGGAGGTCCTGGATCCCCGTTCCATCCGCCGCCACGCTTTGGGCACGGAGGACTTTATCGGCAACCTTGAGAACACCACGGTTTTGGATGTCGTCCGCCGCGGTAAGTTCCTGTGGATGCCCCTGCGAACCGAGGAACCCCGCAGTGCGGGCAACGCCGCCGAACTGCCAGGCGGGGCCGCGTCCGTCGAAACAATGCCCGGCGTCGCGCTGATGGCGCACCTTGGTATGAGCGGGCAGCTCCTCATGCAGGACCCTGCGGTCCCCGATGAGAAGCACCTCAAAGTACGTCTCCGTCTTAGCAGCTCCGACGGCATGCCCGAGGAGTTGCGGTTTGTGGACCAGCGGATCTTCGGCGGACTGTTTATCACTTCCCTTGTACCGACGTCCGACGGCGGCCCCGGCGGCCAGGGTGAGACCCCCCTTCCTGAAATTGCCGAAGAAGCCTCGCACATCGCCCGCGATCCGCTGGACCCGCACTTTTCCTTTGACGCGTTCTACCGCAAGGTCAAAGCCCGCAAGACCGGTCTCAAGCGTGCCCTGTTGGATCAGGGTGTCATCTCCGGGATAGGCAACATCTACGCCGATGAAGCCCTCTGGCGGGCCAGGCTCCACTATGCCAAGCCGACAGACACCCTCAAGCGGGCCGATGCCGTGAGGCTCGTCGACGCGGCGAAGGAAGTCATGAGCGACGCCCTCGCCGCCGGTGGGACGAGCTTTGATTCGCTCTATGTCAATGTCAACGGAGCTTCGGGATACTTCGCGCGGTCCTTGGATGCCTACGGCCGGGAGGGCGAGCCGTGCAGGCGTTGTTCCGCCGTTGGACTTCCCGGTGTGATTAAACGGGAGCAATTCATGAACCGCTCCTCGTACACTTGCCCGATCTGCCAGCCGAAGCCGCGCAACGGCCGCTGGTAGCACGGATTCGCCGGTTTGCCCCGCAAATCCGGGCATTTCCGCCGTCGGGCAGTAGATTGAGAACGGGAATTCAGCCACTCAGGAGATCCGAAACACCTTGCATCTGAAAAGTTTGACTGTCCGGGGATTCAAGTCGTTCGCGTCGGCCACGACGTTCGACTTCGAGCCGGGCGTCACCGCCGTTGTCGGCCCCAACGGTTCGGGCAAGTCCAATGTGGTTGACGCGTTGGCCTGGGTCATGGGCGAACAAGGTGCCAAGACCCTGCGCGGCGGCAAAATGGAAGACGTCATCTTCGCCGGCACATCGGGGCGGCCGCCCCTGGGCCGAGCGCACGTTGCCCTGACGATCGACAATTCCGATGGCGCCCTGCCGATCGAATACAGCGAAGTCACCATTTCCCGCACATTGTTCCGGACGGGAGGATCCGAGTACGCCATCAACGGCTCGCCATGCCGTCTCCTGGACATCCAGGAGCTGCTCTCGGATTCAGGTCTTGGTCGGGAGATGCACGTGATCGTGGGGCAGGGGCAGTTGGACCGGGTCCTGCACGCCACCCCCGAGGACCGCAGGGGATTCATTGAAGAAGCCGCAGGCATCCTCAAGCACCGGCGTCGCAAGGAAAAGACCGTCCGCAAGCTGGAAGCCATGCAGGCGAACCTGCAACGCCTTGGTGACCTCACGGCGGAAATCCGCCGTCAACTTACGCCGCTCGGCAAACAGGCCGAAGTCGCCCGCCGTGCCCAAACCGTGCAGTTCGACGTCCGCGACGCCAAGTCCAGGCTCCTGGCCGATGATCTCGTCCAGCTCACCCGGACGTTGGAGAAGGACGTCGCCGACGAGGCCGCGTTGAAGGAGCGCCGTGAGGTAGTCGAAGCGGAGCTTGGGGCAGGCCGTCAACGCCAGATCCGCCTTGAGCAACTCGCGGCTGAGGCCACGCCCAGACTCAATGCGGCCAGGGACAACTGGTACCAGTTGTCGGCAACCAGGGACCGGCTCCGCGCCCTGGGATCGCTTGCAACCGAGCGCCGCCGCCTCCTCGGTGCCTCCGATGCTGCCCCGGATTCGGGCCGCGACCCGGACCACCTGGACCGCCAGGCCGCCCGGGTCCGGCAGGAACAGTCGGAGCTGGAGCACGACATCTTGGCGAAGCAAGCAGGCCTTCTCGAGGCCACGGCGGCCAAACAGGAAGCCGAGAACCTGGCCGCGGCCGAGGACAAACGCCTGACGGCCGTGTTGCGGGCAGCAGCTGATCGCCGTGAAGGCCTCGCGAAGCTCGTAGGCCAATTGGCTGCCGCACGCTCCCGGGCCGAGGCGGCCGAGGCTGAGCGGGGCAGGCTCAGGGACTCGCTGGCAGCCGGTGAGGAACGGCGTCGGCACGCGCAAAGCGAGTTCACGGCCCTCGAGTCGCAGGTGGCCGGTGTCGAAGACGGCGAAGAAAGCCTCGACGCCGAATACGAGGACGCCAGCGCCCTTCTTGACGAGATCAACGCCGAGATCGAAGCGTTGAAAACTGCCGAACGCGAAGAAGTCCGCGAACGCGATGCCCTCACCGCCCGCCGCGATGCTTTGCAGCTTGGACTCAACCGCAAGGATGGTTCTTCACGGCTTCTGTCCTCGGACCACCCTGGAGTCCTGGGTTCGCTTGCTTCCCTCCTGACGGTGGAGCCCGGGTATGAGACGGCCGTGGCCGCAGCACTTGGCACTGCTTCCGACGCCGTCGTGGTGGCAGACAGCGCGGGGGCCGTCGCCGCGCTGCAACTATTGAAGGACGCCGACGCCGGACGCGCCTCGCTTTTGGTGGCAGGCGCTGCACCCTCAGCGGATCCCGAGCCTGGCCTGCGGGAATTGCCGGTACTGCCTGACGGTGCGCGCTGGGCCGCCGGGTTGGTGGCGACTGACGCCCCCGAAGCGAGTGGCGCAAGGACCATTCTCGCGTCCACCGCCGTCGTCGACGACTTGCACGCGGCGGCAAGCCTCATTGCCGGCAACCCGGAGCTTACCGCGGTGACCCTCGAAGGCGACTTCTTCAGTGCCTTGACGGTGGACGGCGGCTCGGCGACGGCGCCGTCGCTTCTTGAGGTCCAAGCCGCAGTGGACGACGCCGACGCCCGGCTCCTGGAGCTCACCACGCGTCTCGAGCGGGGAAAGTTCGCCCTTGCTGGAGCCGAAGCGCGCCGGGCCGATGCCCGGGAACGTGCGAACGCCGCGCTGGACAATCTCCACGACTCGGATGCCCGCCTGGCCGCCGTCGCGGAACGGCTTGGCCACCTGAATTCCCAGTTGCGCAGCGCGGTCGCGGAACGCGATCGAATGGCGGAGTCCCTGGCCAAAGCCGAACTGAACATCGCCGTGGCAGAGGAATCCCTTGAGCTTGCGGCGGAACGGCTGGCCGCGGCAGAAGAAGCCCCCCAGGAGGAAGAGCCTTCCACGGAGCACCGCGATGCCTTGGCCAGGGCTGCCAGCGACGCCCGGTCCCGTGAGATGGAGGTCAGGCTGGGCTTGCGAAGTGCCGAGGAACAGCTCGCCGCGACCAGCAACCGGGCCGCTTCCCTGGAACGGGCCGCCGCGAGCGAACGGCGGGCACGTGAGGAAGCCGCGCGCCGGGCTTTGCGACGCAAAGCCCAAGCCGAGCGGGCCTCGGCCGTTGCTTCCGCCGTCGAACAGACTGTACGTTTCGTTGACGTATCAGTGGACCTCGCCGCCCGCGACCGCGATGTCGCCGAGGCAGTCCGGGAGCAGCGCGAAAAGGAACTCGCTGATGTCCGGAGCAGCAACGAGAAGTTGGCGCAGGAGCTGGCGGGACTGACGGATTCCGTGCACCGCGACGAACTCGCCCGGGCCCCGCAAAGGCTCAGGATCGAAGCGTTGGAAACCCGCGCCATCGAGGAGCTGGGCCTGTCGGCGGAGCAACTCGTGGCCGACTTCGGTCCGGAGCAGCTCGTTCCCGTGCCCGCCGCGACCGTGGACAAATGGGCCGAACTCCGCGCACCCGTGGACGAAGACGGAAACGCCATCGTCGAGGGTGTTCCCTTCGTCCGCGCCGAGCAGGAGAAACGGCTCCGCAAGGCTGAGCGGGACCTCGCCGCCCTTGGCAAAGTGAACCCCTTGGCGCTTGAGGAATTTGCCGCACTTGAGGAACGCCACCAATTCCTGAGCACGCAGTTGGAAGACCTCAAGTCCAGTCGCAAAGACCTTTTGGACATCATCAAGGAAGTGGACAACCGCGTCCAGCAGGTCTTTGCTGAAGCCTTCGCCGATACTTCCAAGCAGTTCGACCACGTCTTCGCGCGGCTCTTCCCGGGCGGGGAAGGCAAATTGGTGCTGACGGATCCCGATGACATGCTGACCACCGGCATCGAGGTGGAGGCAAGGCCTGCCGGCAAGAAGATCAAGCGGTTGTCCTTGCTTTCCGGTGGCGAACGATCGCTGACGGCTGTCGCGTTGCTCGTGGCGATTTTCAAGGCGCGGCCTTCGCCGTTCTATGTCATGGACGAAGTGGAAGCCGCGCTGGACGATACGAACCTTGGCAGGCTCATCACGATTTTCGAAGAGCTGCGCGAGTCCAGCCAGCTGATTGTCATTACGCACCAGAAGCGGACCATGGAAGTCGCGGACGCCCTCTACGGAGTGACAATGCGGGGCGATGGCGTGTCCACCGTCATCAGCCAGAGGCTCGGTGCCGAGGTCTAGCTTTGTGAGAAGCTAGGGGAGTGAACGATCTCCTCCCCATTATTTTGTCCATTGTCGCTGCCATCGTGGTGGTCGGAGGGCTGATTCCTGTCCTGCTCAAGGCGCGGAAGTCCTCCTCGACTTACGCTGGAACGCGCGACGCCAACGACCCCGCTGACAAGGCGCGGGCAGGCGGCGGAACGATCGTCGACGACGCCCCCGGGAACGCGCCGGATCGCACGGCGCCGGGACCCGTCGTCGAACCCGCCGACCTCGCTGTGCCGGAGACCGACGTTCCGGATGACGCCGCGGGCCTGGAACTCATCCAGGTGGAGACCCCTGCGCCTGTCGAGGGCCGCCTCAACCGGCTTCGGGCGCGACTGGTCAAATCCAACAGCATCCTCGGCAAGGGGCTCCTGGCCCTGCTTTCGAGCGACAAGATCGACGAAAACGTCTGGGACGAAGTCGAAGAAACGCTGCTCCTTGCCGACCTCGGCACCGAGCCCACCATGCAGCTGGTCGATGCCCTGCGTGCACGGGTAAAAGTGCAAGGCACCCGCAGTCCAGAGGACGTCAAGGCACTCCTGCGCGAGGAACTCATCAAGCTCGTGGACCCGACGATGGACCGCAGCCTGAACGTGGAACGCAAGGGAGCCCACCCGGCCATCATGATCGTCGTCGGCGTCAACGGGGTCGGTAAGACCACCACCGTCGGCAAGCTCGCGCGCGTTCTCGTCGCCGAAGACAAGGACGTCCTGCTGGGCGCGGCCGACACCTTCCGTGCGGCGGCTGCGGAGCAGCTCGCCACGTGGGGCCAGCGTGTCGGCGTCGCAACCGTCAGGTCGCACGTCGTCGGCGCGGACCCCGCCTCTGTCGCCTATGAAGCAGTCAAGGCCGGCATTGAGCAGGAAGTGGATGTCGTCATGATCGACACTGCCGGTCGCCTGCAAAACAAGGTGGGCCTCATGGACGAGCTCAGCAAGGTCAAGCGCGTGATCGAGAAGCTGGCCGAAGTGGACGAAGTCCTTCTGGTACTGGACGCGACCACAGGCCAAAACGGCCTGAACCAGGCAAAGGTCTTCTCCGAAGTAGTCAACATCACGGGAATCGTCCTCACGAAGCTGGACGGCACCGCGAAGGGCGGGATCGTCGTCGCCATCCAAAAGGCCCTTGGCGTGCCGGTCAAGCTCGTCGGCCTCGGCGAAGGACCCGACGACCTCGCGCCATTCGAGGCCGAAGCCTTCGTCGACGCCCTGCTCAACTAGCCGCGTCCAGCCCAACTAGCTCGCAGTTGTTGTCGTTATGAGCCTTCAAAACGACAACAACTGCGAGCTAGTTGGGCTAGTCGACGCTTTCGGGGACGCGCTGCATCGGCTCGCGTGCCGCGGACCAGCCGACGGCGGCGAGCAGGAGGATTCCGCCCGTTGCGCCGAAGGCCCAACCGTAGCCAAGCCCATCGGCCAGGAGGCCGACCAGGACCGGACCCACGATGGCTCCGGCATCGGAGGCCATCTGGAAGACCGCCAGCACCTTGCCGCCGGAGCGGCCACGACCGATGATGTCCCCGACGGCGGCCTGCTGGGCCGGGTTCAGCAAGCCGGAGCCGAAGCCGGCCGCGGCAGACGCCGCGAAAAACGCCGGTAGATTGCCGGTCAACCCGATGGTGGCGGTGGCCAGGCCAGTGACGACCAAGCCCAGCAGCATCATGGGCTTGCGGCCGAAACTGTCAGCCATGCGGCCGGAGAAGGTCAGCGCCAGCGCGTTTCCCCCTGCAAACACCGCCAGCGCCCACCCCGCCGAGGCCGATCCTCCGGCCAGCACGACCACCGCGAAAAGTGGCACAGTGGCCATGCGCACGCCGAAGGTCGCCCAGCCGTTGCTGAAACTGGAGAACAGGGCGGCCCGGTAGGCAGAATCGCCCAGGGCCTCCTTCATGCGCATCGCCGGCCCCGCCGCGCCGCCTTGCTTCGCTGCACCTGAACTGCCCGTCAGCTGCGTGCGTACCACCAGGGCCGCAAGGACCAGGGCCGCCGCGTAGGCGAGGAACGGGACGCGCAGGCCGAAGCCGGCCAGCAAACCGCCAACCACGGGCCCCAGGACGCTGCCGATCAGGAAGGCGGAGGCGTACGCGCCGGAGACCCGTCCACGGCTTTCCGGAGGGGCGAGCCTGATCAACAGGCCCATCGCCGCAACGGTGAACATCACGGACCCGGCTCCGCCAAGGCCCCGGAAGACCAGCAGCTGCCAATAGTTCTGGGCGAAGGCGCAGGCCGCCGTCGAAGCCGCCACAATCAGCAGCCCTGCAATGTACACCGGACGTTCGCCGAAGCGGCCCATCAGGGCACCCCCGGCCGGAGCAAACACCAAGCGCATGAAGGCAAAAATACTCACGATCACCGCGGCTGCCGTCGCCCCGACGTCGAAAGTCGTGGCGAACTGGGGGAGCACGGGCGCCACGAGGCCAAAACCCAGTGCGATCAGGAACGCTGCCGCCAACATCACCTTGATGTCCCGCGGCATTGCAGCCTTTGGGGCCCTCGCTCCTTGATTGGCGGGGGACTTCGGGCTTGCGGTCATGGTGTCGGAGTCCTCTGGGTAGTGGGAACGCGGGGGAAGTGGAACTGACGAAACATATCGGTAACACGAGTGATATGCACCATTTACGTTCGAGAAGTTCTTGTAACAGCCCCGCAATCTAAAACCTTCGCAGGTGAAACACGGCCCCGCAAAACTCTTACATAGAACGCAAATGCGTTGGGACAGGCGGCTCAGCCCGCATCTAAAAGCAGAGAGGACGCAGACATGGACTTCACCGCCGGTCTCGTTTGGCTCCTGGTCGCATCAGCCTTCGTGCTGTTCATGACCCCGGGCCTGGCATTCTTCTATGGCGGCATGACCCGTGCCAAGGCCGCCTTGAACATGATGATGATGAGCTTCATCGCCATCGGCACAGTGACCCTTGTATGGGTTCTATGGGGCGCCTCGATGTCCACGAGCAACACGGACAACTTCTTCGAGCTCTTTGCGAACCCGTTCAGCCACTTCGGCTTGCACAACTTCACGGATCCGGCAGACCTCCTCCACGTCGGATACGCCGCTACCTTCGCGATCATCACCGTCGCCCTCATCTCCGGTGCCATCGCGGACCGCGCCAAGTTCTCGGCATGGACGCTGTTCACCCCGATCTGGGCCACCCTCGTCTACGCGCCCTTGGCCTACATGGTCTGGGGCGGCGGCCTCTTCTCGGCAACCGGCTGGTTCGGCCAGACCTTCGCTCCCGTCATCGACTTCGCCGGCGGCACCGTGGTGCACATCAACGCCGGTGTGGCAGGCCTGATCCTCGTCCTGATCATCGGCAACCGCAAAGGCTTCGGCAAGGACCCGAACCACCGCCCGCACAACGTGCCCTTGGTCATGCTCGGTGCAGCCATCCTCTGGTTCGGTTGGTTCGGGTTCAACGCCGGTGCTGCGGCAAACGTGCAGCAGGCCGGCCTGATCTGGATCAACACTCTCGTCGCCCCGGCAGCCGCCATGCTCGGCTGGCTTATCGTGGAACGCATCCGTGACGGCCACCCCACCTCGCTCGGTGCGGCATCGGGCGTCGTCGCCGGCCTGGTTGCCATCACCCCGGCTTGTGCCAACGTTTCCCCGCTCGGCGCCATCGCCCTCGGTGTTGCCGCCGGCGTTGCCTCGGCCCTCGCGGTCGGCCTCAAGTTCAAGCTCGGCTACGACGATTCGCTCGATGTCGTCGGCGTCCACCTCGTGTCCGGCATCATCGGCACCGTGGCTATCGGCTTCCTCGCCACTCCGACCCAGGGTCCCGCAGGCCTGTTCTACGGCGGAGGTACCACACAGCTGGTCGCACAGTCGCTGGCGGCACTCTGCTCGATCGTCTTCACCGGCGTCATGACCTTCATCATCGCCTACCCGATCCACAAGCTCATGGGCTTCCGCATCTCCGAACGCCAGGAGATCGCCGGTGCAGACCTCAGCCTGCACGCCGAAACGGCATACGAGTTCGGCGTCGGAGGCCATGGCGGAAGCTTCCAGCCCCTTCACGACCTCATCACCGGCAAGGTATCGTCCGAAGCAACCGACGAAGCATCCGTATCAGGCAAGGAGAGTGTCCAGGCATGAAACTCATCACGGCGATCGTCCGCCCGGAGAAGCTCGACGCCATCCGCGAGGGGCTCGAAGCCTACGGGGTACAGGGACTGACGGTCAGCGCGGCCAGCGGCTACGGCCGGCAGCGGGGTTACACCGAGGTGTACCGCGGGGCTGAGTACAACGTGGATCTGCTTCCCAAGATACGCGTGGAGGTCCTGGCCACGGATGAGCAGGCAGACGACATCCTCGATGTCCTGATTGCTTCCTCCAACACCGGCCGTGCCGGTGACGGCAAAGTCTGGACCGTAGACGTCTACGAAGCTGTCCGTGTCCGCACGGGCGAGCGAGGCGCAGCAGCCATCTAAGGCACCAACGCAAAGAGGGGCCGGATACCTGGAAAGGTACCCGGCCCCTCTTTGCGTGTGCGCTTTCGAAGGAGCGTGGCCGCCTGGTTAGTCCCCGACGGCGGTTGGCCAGTCCACGGGACCGGGCCCGCCGGCGTCGTATTTTTCGAGCGGGACGGAATCCTTGGCCCAGGCCTTGATCACGGGCTCGATGATCCGCCAGCAGTCAACGGCGGTGTCGCCGCGGACTGAAAGCAGGGGATCTCCGGTGATGACGCCCTCCAGCACTTCTCCGTAGGGCAGCAGATCGGACGCATTCAATTCCGCGTTGAGAGTCACGCGATCCAGCGTGAAGATGTTTCCGGGACCATTGACTTCGACATCGAGCTCCAGGGTGTCGGGGCCGAAGCCGATGCGCAGCCGGTTAGGAGAGCCCACGCCCTCGAATCCGGTCGGCAGGTGCGGGACAGGACGGAAGGTGACGATCGCCTCCTTCCGCGCGGCACCCAACGCCTTTCCAGACCGCAGGATGAAGGGGACACCTTTCCAGCGCCACGTGTCTATTCCCACTTCGACTTCTGCGAGCGTCTCGGTTTCCCGGGCCGGATCCACGCCCGCTTCCGCGGCATAGTCCGGCACGTCCCGGTCGCCGATCCGGCCGGCGGTGTAGCGCGCCCGACGGGTGGACTTCTTGTACGGTGCGGTGATGCTGCTCGCACGCAGCACCGTTGAAATCGCGTCGCGGAGATCGCGCTCGCCGATGCTTGAAGGGGCATCGATGGCAAGCAATGCCATGATGTGGAGCAAATGGCTCTGGATCATGTCCTTGAGGGCGCCGGCTCCGTCGTAATAGCGGGCCCGTCCTTCGAGTGCGAGGTCTTCGTCGAAGATGATCTCCACCTTCTCGATGTGGTCCCGGTTCCACACAGGCTCCAAGAACCTGTTGGCGAAGCGCAAGCCCAGGATGTTGAACACGGTGGCCTTGCCAAGGAAGTGGTCCACGCGGTGAATGTGGTCCTCCGGGACCAAAGCGGCCAGCGTCTTGTTGAGGTCCCGGGCGGATTCGGAGCTGGATCCGAAGGGTTTCTCCAGCACCAAGCTTGTCTCGGGAGGAAGTTCCTTGGCGGTGAGGACCTCGCAGGCCTTCTGGCTGATGTGCGGGGGCAAAGCGAAATAGACGGCGATTGGTGCTTCAAGCCCGGCCAGGAGTGTCGCGAGCTGGCCGTCGGCCGTGACATCCAGTTGATGGTAATCAGTGCTTTTCTCCAGGGCCGCGATTGCTTTCTTGCCCGCGGCGCCTGCGCCGCTGGCGGCCTCCTCGAACGCAGCACTGACGCGTTGGCTCCATTGCTGGGGCGTCCACGGATCGGAGCCGGCTCCGACAAGCTTCAGCCCGTCTGCGAGGCCGCCGGCCACGAGCCTGGCCAGGCCCGGCAACAGCAATCGGCCCGTCAGATCTCCGGAGGCACCTAGGATGAGCAACGTATTTACTCTTGTTTTGCTGGTCACTGTGCCAGCATGCCATCTTGCAGGCGCGTCTTGGTACCCTAGATAGTCGAGTCCCTCAGTTGAGTCAGATTTGTTTGGGGCAGGAATCGTCAAGATATTGGTGCGTCGGAACGGCCGCCATTCGTAGACCATTGAAAGAAGTGCACGGCGCGTGTTCAATTCACTCTCTGACCGGTTGACAGCAACCTTCAAGAATCTCCGTGGCAAGGGCCGCCTCACCGAGGCCGACGTCGACGCCACCGTCCGGGAGATCCGGCGTGCCCTGTTGGACGCCGACGTTGCCGTTCCCGTGGTCCGCGAGTTCACAGCCCGCATCCGTGAACGCGCCCTGGGCGCCGAGGTTTCCGCGGCCCTGAACCCGAGCCAGCAGATCGTCAAGATCGTCAACGAGGAGCTCCAGGAGATCCTGGGCGGCGAGACCCGCCGTATCCGAATGGCGAAGACCGGCCCCACAATCATCATGCTCGCCGGTTTGCAGGGTGCGGGTAAGACCACCCTCGCGGGCAAGCTTGCCAAGTGGCTCAAGGCCCAAGGCCACAGCCCCGTGCTGGTTGCCGCCGACCTCCAGCGTCCCAACGCCGTGACCCAGCTCCAGATTGTCGGTGAACGCGCCGGAGTTCCCGTCTTCGCGCCGCACCCGGGGACCACCTCGGATCTGGATGTTCCCACCGGCGACCCGGTCGCCGTCGCGCGCTCCGGCGTCGACGAGGCCCGCCAGAAGCTGCACGATGTCGTGATTGTCGACACCGCGGGACGCCTCGGCGTCGACGCCGAAATGATGGACCAGGCGCGCCGCATCCGCCAGGCGATCATCCCGAACGAAGTGCTGTTCGTGATCGACTCCATGATCGGCCAGGACGCCGTCAACACGGCGGTTGCCTTCGATGAAGGCGTCAACTTCACGGGTGTCGTGCTGTCAAAGCTCGACGGCGACGCGCGCGGTGGTGCCGCCCTCTCGGTTGCGTCGGTCACCGGAAAGCCGGTCATGTTCGCGTCCACCGGCGAAGGCCTCGACGACTTCGAACTGTTCCACCCGGACCGCATGGCTTCCCGCATCCTCGATATGGGTGACGTTCTCACCCTGATCGAGCAGGCCGAGAAGAACTGGGACAAGGATGAAGCGGCCCGGATGGCGAAGAAGTTCGCCGACCAGGAAGACTTCACCCTGGACGACTTCCTCGCCCAGATGCAGCAGATCCGCAACATGGGTTCCATGAAGAAGATGCTCATGATGATGCCGGGTGCGCAAAACATCCGCCAGCAGCTGGAGCAGTTCGACGAGCGTGAAATCGATCGCGTGGAGGCAATTGTCCGCTCCATGACCCCGCATGAGCGTTTGGCTCCGAAGATCATCAACGGTTCCCGTCGTGCCCGCATCGCCCGTGGTTCCGGTGTCCACGTCTCCGAGGTCAACGGCCTCCTGGAGCGTTTCGCGCAAGCCCAGAAGATGATGAAGAAGCTGGCCCAAGGCGGCGGAATGCCCGGGATGCCTGGCATGCCCGGACTCGGTGGTGGTTCCCGCAAGGCGAGCAAGAACGCACCCAAGAAGAAGGCCCGTTCCGGAAACCCCGCCAAGGCGGCCCAGGAATTGCGCGACGCCGAGAACAAGCGGGCGAACGCCGTTCGCACCGGCGCGGCTTTCGGCCAGGGTACCGGCGACTTCGACCCCTCCCAGCTGAACCTGCCCAAGGGCTTCGACAAGTTCCTCGGTAAGTAGCTATCCCACCCAACTAGCTAGCAGTAGGTGTCGTTTTGACGGCTCAGAACGGCATCAACTGCTAGTGAGTTGGGTTGTCAGCCCCGTGCCATAGGCTGGGGGAATGCAAAAGCAGCGCGTTGTGTTCGTCCATGGAGCAGGCACATTCGGCGCTGCCGCGTGGCCGAAACAGCACGGCATGGCGCTGGCGTACGATGCACTGTTCCTGAAACGCCACGGCTTTGATGCGCAGGCCGAGCCTCTGGAATCCGATGTTGCCGCCGACGTGGACATTATCCTGGAGTGCCTCGGAGGGCGGGAGGCCGCGTCAGGTTCCGGCCCCGCACGTGGAGGCCATATCGTAGCGCACTCCCAAGGCGCGATTTCAGCCATGTTGGCCGCGGTGGAGCGGCCCGACCTAGTCCGGTCCCTCGTGCTGGTGGAACCGGCTTGTCTTTCATTGACGGCTGAGTTGCCCGCTACCGCGGCTTACCGGGCACTCATGGAGCCGTTGTTCCGGATCCGGCACGAACTCAGCGATGACGATTACCAACGCGAATTCGTCCGGAGGGCGTTTTCCTCCGAGGCGGCCGTTCTCAGTACCCCGGAGGCCCGTCGTACCGCCCGACGCCTGCGGCTCCAGGCCCCGCCTTGGGAAGCGCCCCTGCATATCGTGCCCGGTGTCCCCACACTTGTCCTGACCGGTGGTTGGGAACCCCTTTACGAAGAGATCGCCGGCTACTTGCAGGAAACCGGTGCCCTCCACCGCGTTGCGGCTGGAGGACACCGGCCTCATGATTCAGTTGAAGGAGACCGGATGATCCGGTCCTTCATCGCGGATGTCAGCCGCGCCGGATCAGTGCAAGCTTCCTGATTAGTTCAGGCTTTCCGACGTCGCTCAACGTTTTCCTGCGGGAACCTCGAGCTCGGGCAAGTAGACCTTGCCGCCGGATGCCAGGAATTCCTCGCTCTTTTCGCGCATCCCGCTGTACATTTCCGCGATGGCCGCCTGGGAATCCGCCGAGCCGTATTCGTCGCGGATGTCCTGGCTGATGCGCATGGAGCAGAATTTCGGTCCGCACATGGAGCAGAAATGCGCCGTCTTGGCCGGTTCCGCCGGGAGCGTCTCGTCGTGGAACGCTTCGGCCGTGACCGGATCCAACGACAGCGCAAACTGGTCACGCCAGCGGAACTCGAAGCGGGCCTTGGACAGGGCATCGTCGCGTTCGTGGGCGCCGGGGTGTCCCTTCGCAAGGTCGGCTGCGTGGGCGGCGATTTTGTAGGTGATCACGCCCGTCTTGACGTCGTCCTTGTTGGGCAGGCCCAAGTGTTCCTTCGGGGTGACGTAGCAGAGCATCGCGGTTCCGTAGCGCGCGATCTCCGTGGCGCCGATAGCCGAAGTGATGTGGTCGTAGCCCGGTGCAACGTCGGTCACGAGCGGGCCGAGGGTGTAGAACGGTGCGCCGTCGCACAACTCCTGCTGCCGCTCGACGTTCTCGCGGACGAGGTGGAACGGGATGTGCCCGGGGCCCTCCACCATGACCTGCACGTCGTACTTCCACGCCCGCTTCGTGAGCTCCCCGAGCGTGTCGAGCTCGGCGAACTGCGCGGCGTCGTTGGCGTCCGCCGTCGCTCCCGGACGCAAGCCGTCACCCAGCGAGAACGCGACGTCGTACTTGGCGAATATTTCGCAGAGTTCGTCGAAGTGCGTGTAGAGGAAGTTTTCCTCGTGGTGGGCCAGGCACCAGCCGGCCATGATGGAGCCGCCGCGGGAAACGATGCCCGTCACGCGGTTGGCTGTCAGCGGAACGTAGCGCAGCAACACGCCGGCGTGGATGGTCATGTAGTCCACGCCCTGCTCGCACTGTTCAATGACGGTGTCGCGGAAGATCTCCCACGTGAGCTTGTTGGCTTCGCCGTTGACCTTCTCGAGGGCCTGGTAGATGGGCACGGTGCCGATCGGCACGGGGGAGTTGCGGATGATCCATTCGCGGGTGGTGTGGATGTCGTCGCCCGTGGACAGGTCCATCACTGTGTCGGCGCCCCATTGCGTGGCCCACTGCAACTTGTCCACTTCTTCGGCGATGGAGCTGGTGACAGCCGAGTTGCCGATATTGGCATTGATCTTCACCAAGAAGGCCTTGCCGATGATCATCGGTTCGGATTCGGGGTGGTTGATGTTGTTGGGGATGATGGCCCGGCCGGCGGCGACTTCGCTGCGGACGAGTTCCACATCGCAGTTTTCGCGAAGTGCAACGAACTGCATTTCGGGCGTCACGATGCCCTGCTTGGCGTAGTGCATCTGTGTCACGGTCTTGCCGTCGACGGCGCGGCGGGGCACCGGTTGTGCGCCCTTCCACTCTGCGGAGGCGGCGCCGCGGCGCACGGCCGACTTGCCGTCGTCGAGCAGGTTCCGTTCGCGGCCGCTGTAGGCCTCGGTGTCACCGCGGGCTTCGATCCACTCGCTCCGGAACGGCTCGAGGCCGACCACAGGATCACTCCCGGGCCCTGCAGTCCGGTACACCTGGAAAGGCGTGTTGGCCTCGCCGTTGGGGGACGGCTCCAGGGCGATTTCAGTCACCGGAACCCGGATTCCCGTCTCGGCATCCTCCAGGAACGCGAGGGAATGCGACTTGAGGGATTGTGTCACCTCTTGCGGCGATCCGTTTTGGATAGGGCTCAGCTGTGATTCTTTGGTGCTCAAAGGATTACTCACTTCCTTCGCCGGCATTACCCGGACAGGTTCAACGGTCGCAGGCTGCGTCAGCCTGATCTCAGCCCTTGCAAGGGCCCCCGTGTGGTCGTAGACGAAGCTACCACAGCAGAGAGCTCCTGAGACAGATGTGACCAGGACAGCTGTGACGGGGCCGGCGACGGCGTCGGAGTCTAGGGTGGAATCATGGCGGAAATCATCGAATTCAGCGGCACCGTCCTCACCGGGCCGGAGGAGGAACGTCGCGGCCTCTGGTCGGTCAACGGACGGTTGACCTTTCTGCGGCCTGCTGCCGCACCGGACGTCGTCCTGGCCGGATGGGTGCTGCCCGGCCTTGTCGATGCGCACTGCCATGTTGGCTTGGGCAAGGGCGGGGCCGTCGACGACGAGACTGCGCGCCTGCAGGCGACGGCGGACCGGGACGCCGGGACGCTCTTGATCCGCGACGCCGGATCCGCAAGCGACACGCGGTGGCTGCAGCGCCGCACGGACATGCCGAGAATCATCCGCGCGGGCAGGCATATCGCGAGGCAACGCCGTTATATCCCCGGGCTGGCCGAAGAAGTCGAGCCGGAGGATCTGGCGGAGGCGGTGCGCAAGCAGGCGCAGTCCGGAGACGGCTGGGTCAAGATCGTCGGGGACTGGATCGACCGCTCCGCCGGGGATCTCGGCCCGTCCTTTCCGGCCGCCATCGTCAAGGACGCCGTCGCCGCGGCACACGACGAGGGAGCCAGGGTAACTGCCCATTGCTTCGCCGAAGGGACTATCGACGACATGCTCGACGCCGGCATCGACTGCATCGAGCACGCCACCGGCCTCCTGCCGCACCATATTCCCCGGCTGTTGGACCAGGATTTGCCGATTGTCCCCACCCTCATCAACATTGCGACCTTTCCGGACATCTCGAAGCAGGCGGAAGCGAAGTTCCCGCGATACGCCGCCCACATGACCATGCTGTGGGAGCGCAGGCATGAACGCGTCGCCGAGGCATTCGACGCCGGAGTGCGGGTGTACGCCGGGACAGATGCCGGCAGCGTCATCAAGCACGGCCGGATCGGTGAGGAAATCCTGGAATTGCATCGCGCGGGCCTTCCGGCGGCCGCCGCCCTCGATGCCGCCTGCTGGTCCGCACGCGAGTGGCTGGGGGCCGACGCCATCAGCGAAGGTGCCAGTGCCGACGTCGTGCTCTACGCAAACGATCCCCGCGCGTCCCTTGAGGTGGTGCTGAATCCGCGATGCACCGTGCTGAGGGGACATATTTCAGGGAACGCCGGGCATTAGGAATAAATTGAAGCTTCAAGTAATTTAGATAGATAGAGGTAGCCGAAGGGCGGCGCCACAAAAAGCCGGGAGTTTAACATGACCATCGCATCCAGCCAGGATCTCCTTCCTGCCGAACTCACCATGGGTACTGTCATGCTCAAAGTGGGGGACATGAAGCTCATGGGCGACTACTACCAGCGGGCGCTGGGGCTGGACGTGGTCGCCGAACAGGATGGCGGGCTCTATTTCGGCAGGCTCGGCAAGCCGTTGGTGCACCTCGCGCCGGCGTCCGGGCTCCAGATTCCGGGTCGCGGGGAGGCCGGACTGTTCCACACGGCTCTGCTGTTCGAAGACCAATCCTCGCTCGCCGCGACTGTTGCCTCCGCCGCGCAATACGAGCCCCACGCTTTCGTCGGCAGTGCGGACCACCTGGTCAGCGAGGCCTTCTACTTCACCGACCCTGAGGGCAACGGCATTGAGCTCTACTACGACAAACCCCGCGAAGGCTGGGAGTGGAACGGCAGTTCGGTCGTCATGGACAGCCTGCCGCTCCCGCCGCAGCGCTACCTCCAGCAATACCTGAGCGAAGCCGCGGTCGCGGGCCAGCACGAGGCCGGCGCCGGCGTCGGGCATGTCCACCTCCAGGTGGGCGACGTGCGGACCGCCCATGATTTCTACGTCGACACCCTGGGCTTCGAGCAGACCGCCGGCTGGCACGGTCAGGCCTTGTTTGTCTCCGCGGGCGGCTACCACCACCACATGGCCATGAATGTCTGGAACAGCCGCGGTGCAGGTCCGCGCAAGGACACACTCGGCCTCGGCGAGGTGGTCATCGAGGTTCCGTCAGGAGACGACGTCGGCGCGCTCGCCGACCGCCTCAAGGTTGCCGGTATCGCGTCCCACCACACGGGCCAGGAGTTGCGCTTCGAGGACCCGTGGCGCAACCGGCTGCGGGTCGCCGTCCGCTACGCTTGATCCGACGACGTGGCGCATTTCGGCCGCCGCGCCGCAGCTCCGTTGGCACGAACGAATGAGAGTACTTTCCATGGGCTTTGCTGAAATCTTTGTTGCCACCCACGATGAAGCACTCAAGAGGGCCGCTGCCCTGGAGAAGGGCAGCGACGTATCCGGCGCCGCAGTACGGATCCCGGGAATCAGCGATTTCGAAGTAGAACAGCTCGGCGACCTCGCCGGGACCGCCGTGCATGCAAGCGGGGCCGACTATGAGCTTTCTTTGGTGGACGTCACCAGCGACGCCTTGCTGGGCGTCCCCGAAGCCATGGTGCGCGCCCTGTCCGAGCTCCTCAGCTACGAGACCGAAGGGGAGGGAAACGTCCTCGACGACGTCGCCGAAAGCTGGGCGGCCCAAGAGGACATGCCCTTTGATGCCCAACAGTCCCGTCTGTACGTCCAGCAGTTGGCGGCCCTCGCGAGCGACGTCGAAAAGGCGGAGCGGGCCGGTCTTTACGTCTGGTCCGCAGGCGAGTAACCCCGCAGTAAACCGGCCGCACGGACTGCGCGTTCGAAATACTGTCCGCCATCTGGCACAATGGACAGGTACTCGATCCGCACGGCCCCTCTCTCCGTGTGTGCATCTTGTCCTTGGAACCCTCAAGTATGGCCCGCCCCACGGGTGCAGAACGACGGGCTCAACCCCGTTTCAGAAACAGGAGTGACCACAAAAGTGGCCGTAAAGATTCGCCTTAAGCGCTTCGGTAAGATGCGCGCACCGTACTACCGCATCGTCGTCATGGACTCCCGCGCCAAGCGCGATGGCCGTGCGATTGAAGAAATCGGCAAGTACCACCCCACCGAAGAGCCCTCGTACATCGAGGTCGTCTCCGAGCGTGCACAGTACTGGCTGTCCGTCGGCGCCCAGCCGACCGAGCAGGTTGCCGCGATCCTCAAGATCACCGGTGACTGGCAGAAGTTCAAGGGTCTCCCGGGCCAGGAAGGCACGCTGAAGACCAAGGTCGCCAAGCCTGCTTTCGTTGCACCGGAGAAGGGTTCCGTCATCATCCCGGAAGCCATCACCAAGAAGGCCAAGCAGTCGGAAGCAACTGAAGCTCCCGCTGACGCTGAAGCAGAGACCACCGAGGCTGAGTAAATTGCTGGCAGAAGCGCTCGAGCACTTGGTCCGTGGGATCGTTGACAGCCCTGAGGACGTCAAGGTCAGTGCCAAGAACAACCGCCGCGGGGAATCCCTCGAGGTGCGTGTTCACCAGGACGACCTCGGACGGGTGATCGGCCGCCAAGGTCGCACCGCACGCGCTTTGCGCACTGTGATTGCGGCATTGGCGGGTGGCGAGCAGGTCCGGGTCGACGTCGTCGACACCGACCGTCGCCGGTAACGCGCTCAGCAATACTTGTCTTAAATCCGGCCCCTTCACCAGATTATGGTGGAGGGGCCGGATTGTTTTACGAGCAAACCCCCAGCCTTGGTCCCTAAGCCGGCCCAGCGAAGAAATCAGAGGAACCCCATGCAGCTCCAGGTTGCCCGAATCGGCAAGCCCCACGGAATCCGCGGCGAAGTCACCGTCCAGGTGCTCACCGATGCCCCCGGCGATCGTTTCGTCCCGGGAACCGAATTTGTGGTGGAGCCCGCAAAGGCCGGTCCCTTGACCATCACCAGCGCGCGGTGGAACAAGGACATCCTGTTGCTCGGTTTCGAAGAGATCTCCACGCGCAACCAGGCGGAGGAAATCCGCGGCGCGAAGCTGTTCATCGAGACCGAAGAGCTGGAAGAGAACGACGACGAAGGCTGGTACGAGCACGAGCTTGTCGGTCTTGAGGTCCGTGTCGGCTCGCAGGTCGTAGGTAAAGTGACTGCACTCAACACTATGCCCGTCCAGGATCTGCTGGTCATTGAAGACGCTGACGGCAAGGAAGTCCTGGTGCCTTTCGTCGAAGAGATCGTGCCCGAGGTCAACGTCGAGGACGGCTACGTTCTGCTCACCCCTCCGCCGGGCCTCTTCGAACTGAACACCGATGCTTCCGGCTCTGACTCTGAAGAGGACGACGCTGAAACCAAGGATGACGCCTAAAATGCGCATCGACGTCGTCAGCATCTTTCCGGAGTACCTGGCGCCACTCGAGCTTTCCCTCATAGGCAAGGCCCGTCAGGATGGGCTCCTGGAGCTGAATGTCCATGACTTGAGGACCTTCACCATGGACAAGCACCGCACCGTGGACGATACTCCGTATGGCGGCGGTGCTGGCATGGTCATGAAACCCGAGCCCTGGGCCCAGGCCCTGGAATCAATTGCCTCCGAAGCAAGTGCCGAAGCCGGACGTCCCGAAGCCGAGGGCTCATCGGAGGGCCCGACGACGAAGCCGGTCCTGATCGTCCCGTCGCCTGCGGGGGAGCGCTTCAACCAGGCCCTTGCGTATGAGCTCGCCGAGGAAGATCGGCTCGTTTTCGCCTGCGGCCGCTATGAAGGCATCGACGAGCGCGTCATGGAATGGGCGGCAGGCCACTTCACCGTCCGCCCGGTCAGTCTGGGCGACTACGTCCTCAACGGCGGCGAGGTTGCAGTCCTGGCCATGGTCGAAGCCATTGGGCGATTGCTTCCAGGCGTCGTCGGCAATCCGGAATCGTTGGTGGAGGAATCCCATTCGGACGGCTTGCTGGAGTACCCGGTCTACACGAAGCCGTCGTCATGGCGCGATCGTGACGTGCCCGCCGTCCTTTTAAGCGGCAACCACGGCAAGATCGCCCAGTGGCGCCGCCACGAACAGTTCCGACGCACGGCCGAACGCCGCCCGGACCTTCTCGCAGAGTTCGACGCCGGCCGCCTGACACGTGCGGACCGCACCGTTTTCGGGGACCTCGGGTACGACGTCGTCGACGGCCGGTTGCGGCGCCGCCCGGACGCCGACCTCCCGGACTGAGCCCGTCGTCGTCGGGCGGTTTGTCCACCGCCCGAGCGCAACAACCGGCCCGCATCCGCGGGATTGGCCGGAACTCCCGGGGTGTGGCAGAATTAACCCTTGTGTCTACTGGGTTCGCGCCTGCCACAGGGGGAGCGTCACCAACAGCCTGACAACCCGGAACCGCCAATCAGTGGCGGTACCGGACTTGAAAATCTTCGGCGGTGATTTCCGGACGGCCTTGCGCCCCGGGCTTGCCCGCCGTGACCCAAAGTGGATGACCTGTGGCGTTCACCAGGAGTGGATTAATGCATATCCTCGATAACGTAGATGCAGCTTCGCTGCGTAACGATGTTCCCGAGTTCCGCGCGGGTGACACCATCAAGGTTCACGTGAACATCATCGAAGGCAAGAACTCCCGTGTCCAGGTTTTCCAGGGCTTCGTCCTGGGCCGCCAGGGTGACGGCGTTCGCGAAACCTTCACGGTCCGCAAGGTCTCCTTCGGTGTCGGCGTAGAGCGTACCTTCCCGGTGCACTCCCCGATCATCGACAAGATCGAGGTCGTCACCAAGGGTGACGTCCGCCGCGCCAAGCTCTACTACATGCGCGCACTGCGCGGCAAGGCTGCGAAGATCAAGGAAAAGCGCGACTTCGCCACCGGCAAGTAGGTCTTTCGACCAACAGCGGGTCCTGGATTCGTGTCCGGCCTGCGCCGGAGAAATCCGCAACGCAACAGGAAACGAATCATGGACCACGCAAAACGCCAGCCCCGGAAACAGGGCTGGCGTTTTGTTTTGCTCGCACTTGTCCTGGCCGTGGCTATCAGTGGGCTTGTCCGGTCGTTGTGGCTCGACGTCTACTTCATCCCCTCTGAGTCCATGGAACCGATCCTGGGCACCGGAGACCGCATCCTTGTGTCCCGGACTGATTTCGCCGCAGGACCTATTCGCCGTGGAGACATCGTGGTCTTCGACGGCAGGGGAACCTTTGCTCCGCTGAACAGCGGCAAAGGGCCGTTTGCCGACGCAGTGGCCGCCGCCGGCCACTGGCTGGGCCTGACTGGAAGTGACACGACATACGTCAAACGCGTCATCGGGCTTCCCGGCGACCACGTCGTTTGTTGTGGCACCGATGGCAAACTCACAGTCAACGGTCAGCCGCTTGAGGAACCCTATCTGTATCCCGGCGACACGCCGAGCGAGCAGAGGTTCGACGTCATCGTTCCGAGCGACCGATTGTGGCTCATGGGGGACCACCGTTCACGATCGGCCGATTCGCGCAGCCTTCTGGGTGCACCCGGCGGAGGAATGGTGCCGCTGGAGCGTGTCATCGGGCGTCCGGTCCGGATTATCTGGCCGCTTGATAGATTTGCAGAACTGCCTCGCCCTGCGCAGGCCGGTACAACCTCGAAGAACGGACAATAGATGCCCGAGACAACTCCCGGGAAGCCGGAACGGCACGACGGTGACGCCAGGCCCCTGGACGGACCGTCTGCTCCCGCCACGGAACTTTCAGCGGACGAGGCCGATCCGGCACCGGGGAGCGCGACCGGCTCGACGGCGGTCCAGCCCGCGGAACAGGAGTCTCCGCGCCGCGCTGCACGGCGGAATTCGAGGCTGGAACCGGGCGAAAGCGATCGGTCCGAAACTGCTGCCAAAACCCACGGCAGTCCGTTCCTCGGCTGGCTCAGGGAGATCGGCACCGTGGTGGTCATCGCGATCGTCTTGTCCTTCCTGATCAAGACCTTCCTGTTCCGTGCTTTCTTCATTCCCTCGGAGTCCATGGTCAACACCCTTGACGTCGACGACAGGATCTTCGTCAATCTGCTGGTGCCGCAACCCTTCGCGTTGGAGCGCGGTGACGTCGTGGTCTTCAAGGACGCACAAGGATGGCTGCCGCCCACGCAGAAGGCGACGCCCGGGCCCTTCAAATGGTTCCAGGACGGTCTCGTCTTCGTCGGACTGCTTCCGGACGAGACCAATCAGCACCTCGTCAAGCGCGTGATCGGCCTGCCGGGGGACAGGGTTTCCTGCTGCGACAGCTCAGCGCGGGTCAGCGTCAATGGAACGGTCCTCAACGAGAGCTATATCAATCCTGCCCAAGTTCCCATGGCCAAGTCTTTCGATGTGGTGGTCCCTGCGGGCAAAATTTGGGTTATGGGCGACAACCGTAACAACTCCGCCGACTCCCGTGAACACCAGTCCGTCAATGGTGGTTTTATCGACATCTCCGACGTCGAGGGCAAAGCCACGGTTATTGCCTGGCCGATCAACCGTTGGCAGATCCTTGACAACCACTCCGAGGTCTTCCGCAACGTTCCTTCGCCGTCGCCCCAGAACACGGCTTCACCTACGGCCCCAGCGAGCAAGTGATGGTTCCGGGCGGGACAGGAGCGGAAACTCCGGTTCGGACGCAGCGGAAACCCGCCGCGAGGACCAAGCACGCTCCTGATTTTCCGACCCTGGAGGTCGAACGGGGGTTCCTGTCTCCGGGGGTCACGCTTCTGGCCGGTGTCGACGAAGTGGGCCGCGGAGCCCTCGCCGGACCGGTGTCGGTGGGGATCGCCGTTGTCGATCTCCGTGACCACGGCCTGCTCGCCGATGTCCGCGACAGCAAGCTTCTCAAGCCCGAGGACCGCGAGCGGTTGGAACCGCTGGTACGCGAATGGGCGGTTGGCTCCGCAGTGGGCCACGCAAGTTCAGCGGAGATCGATGCGCTGGGCATTGTGGGGGCCCTGCGCCTTGCCGGAACACGCGCCTGGTTCGAGATTCTCGCCTCGGGCGTGCATCCGGACCTCGTCTTGCTGGATGGGAGCCACAACTGGCTCTCGCCCCAGACCCAGGGTTCCTTGTTCGACGTCGAGCCATCTGGTCCTGCTTGTGAGGCGCCGGTGCACACCCGGGTGAAGGCGGACATGAGCTGCCTCAGCGTGGCGGCCGCCAGCGTGCTGGCCAAGGTTGCCAGGGATCGCATCATGATTGAGCTGCACGAGGAATATCCAGCTTTCGGCTGGAACGAGAACAAGGGATACGCGACCTCTTTCCACCGCGATGCCATCAGGTCGTTGGGTCCCACGCCGTACCACCGGACCAGCTGGAACCTGGTCTAGCCTCTGCTTTTCCTTGACTTGGCTGCCGTCCGCCCAGCCGTGGCGGCGTGCGCGGCCTCTATGGTGCAAGATGGATCTATGAGTGCCGAGGATCTTGAGAACTACGAAACCGACATGGAGCTCCAGCTCTACCGCGAATACCGCGACGTCGTTGGTTTGTTCAGCTACGTTGTCGAGACCGAACGCCGGTTCTATCTTGCAAACCACGTTGACCTGCAGGCGCGCAGTGCCGACGGCGAGGTCTATTTCGACCTCACCCTCCAGGATGCCTGGGTTTGGGACGTCTACCGTTCGGCGCGTTTCGTGAAGAATGTCCGGGTCATTACCTTCAAGGACGTCAACGTCGAAGAACTGCCTCGTAACGAGGAACTTTCCCTGCCCAAGGACGGCGACCTAGGCGATCTGGGCAACCTGGGCAACTAGGAAAGCCCGCCAACTTCTCCTCCACACCGTCTGGCTGACGGAGTTTCCCACATAGCCAAACTGCCCCCTGTCTTCGGATTCTCCGCTCCTCCAGGCTGGAAGCGGAGGTGGTCATGAAAGCCAAAGACTTGCTGGGCCGGCACGGTGAAACGTTGGCCGTAGCCTTCCTTGAAACGCAGGGAATGCGGATTGTGGACCGCAATTGGAGATGTTCCGAGGGCGAGATCGACATCGTTGCGCTCGACGGCGACACCTTGGTGATTGCCGAGGTCAAGACCCGGAAGAACCTGGCCTACGGGCACCCATTCGAAGCGGTCGGCGCCGCGAAACTTGCCCGGCTCCATCGGCTGGCCCTTTCCTGGTGCCGCGATCACGAGCTTCGCGCGCTGCGCCGCCGGGTGGACGTGGTGGGAATCATCGACGACGGGGTGGGGGAGCCGCAGCTCGAACACCTCAGGGGTGTGGGCTAGATGGGAGTCGGCCGGAGCTACTCGGTGGCGCTGTTGGGCCTGAACGGCTACATCGTGGAGGTCGAGGCGGATATCGGCCAAACCCTCCCAAGTTTCGTGATCCTTGGGCTGCCGGATGCTTCCCTGAACGAAGCCAAGGAGCGCATCCGCTCCGCCGCACAGAATTCCGGCATCCCGCTGAGTCGTCGGAAGATCACCGCAAACCTGATTCCGGCCTCGCTGCCGAAGCGTGGCTCGGGTTTCGACCTCGCGATCACCATGGCTGTGTTGCGCGCTGCTGGTGATATCCGTTCCACCGAAGGCACGGTCTTCATCTCCGAGTTGGGACTGGATGGCCGGTTGAGGCCGGTGCGCGGCATCTTGCCGGCGGTCATGGCGGCTGTTCAGGCAGGCCACCCCGAGATTGTTGTGGCCCAGGCCAACGTCGCCGAGGCAGAGTTGGTTCCCGGGGCGGTGGTTCGTGGCTACAAGACCCTGGCCCGACTTGCGTTTGATTTCGGGGCCGATCCGCAGGACCTGGCCCTGGATTATGACCCGGCCGACGGTGACGTTCCGGGGGATCAGGACGTCGGAGCCGCGGTTGTTCCGGATCTTTGTGATGTCTCGGGGCAGGGGGATGCCCGGCGCGCCTTGGAGGTTGCGGCGGCCGGGGCGCATCATGTGCTGCTTTGCGGTCCGCCCGGTGCGGGCAAGACGATGCTTGCCGAGCGGCTCCCGGGGCTCTTGCCGGATTTAGGGGACCGGGAAGCCATGGAGGTCACCGCGATCCATTCGCTTTCGGCTGTCCATGTCGACTCGGTACAGCTCTTGCGCCGGCCGCCTTTTGAGAATCCCCATCACAGCGCGACCGCCGCGGCAATCATCGGCGGTGGATCCGGCCTGCCGCGGCCCGGGGCGGCATCACGGGCGCACCGTGGCGTTTTGTTCCTGGACGAGGCGTCAAATCTAGGGCATACCACGCCGGATCGTCAACGAAACTACCCTGGTAGGTCCAGTTCGGAGCGCCGTTTCAGGTAATCAGCCGATGGCCACGGATCATTGCAGAGTGGACTTTGTCGAAACCTTGAAGCTGGTCGGTGCCGTATTGGCTGCCCTGATTGCGTCGCGCACCATTGGGTCTGGATTTAGGACCTGGTACCGCAAGGGCTGGGGGAGTCGCCGCGTGTGGCGGAGGAAACTGAATCTTCTGGCCAACGGGGCCACAGCGGCTTACATGGAGAACCTACTTGGGACACCGATCTTCATAAATGAGCCGCCCGAAAGCATGTGGCTAGACGAAGAAGAGGAGTGGGTTGACCGCATCTTCTCAACACCTCATGCCTGGGTAGTGACGCGGAGCATAGGCGAACGGGTTGAGGGCTGGTCAGTCACGATCACAGATCCATACTTTTGGTGGGATATCGAGGATATGACCTTCAAACAGGTCAGGGGAAGGCTCGGTCGCTCGGTGTTCAGCGAACTCCTAGATCGGCGGTCTGGTCAATATGAGTCAAGTGGCGCTCGGTCTTTTGTTTACGCGGAGTCGGTGCGATTCGGCAATCCGGCGGGATATCAGACGTTCATCTTCATGCATAACCAAGAGGGAGTCGGGACGTTCAAACATAGTGGCAGGGCCGATGTACGCGTAGGGGACTTTCAACGCCCCGGCGATCCTCCTGAATTCTCCGTTCCAGCTGCGGAGACCACCCGGGCTGAGACGGTCGCGAACACCGTCATCGTAACCACACACAAGCTTGATTTCACCAAGAAGACCTGGCAGTTGTGGCCTATCGCAGCGTCTGATCAAACGCGCCTGCTGCATAGATTTCAAAGGAAAAGCGGATGGCGGAAGAAGCGGGCTGTTGGAGGCAGCGATGGGTAGTAATGACCTCGGACCCCTATGATGGCGACGGAAGCTTGTTAGAGTCCAGAAATGACGAATGAGTACTTCCCAGAAGCGATCAAGCTGACCGAGGTATGCCGCTCGATTTTTGGTGACGAATCCCGGTGGATAACCGCCGACGGATATCCGAAGAGCCTGGCCCTCTCCATGATCGATTCCATCTACTCCACGGGGTCCAAGTACAAAGCGGTAACCAACGTAGTGAACGAATATCGGGCGTATAGAAAGGCTCGTGGCGGCGATGCCGACCGAGACGGCACTAGAGAACTGCTCGAGACGTTCAAGGATGCTGGCGGTAGTGCAGAGTGGGCTGAGCTAGTCAATAACCGGAAACCGGCTCACACGAAGAAAAATGCTCCGCTGAAGGCTGAAGTCATTCGGCGTGCTGCCGAGCTGCTGCAACATAAGGACCTTGGCGTGACTACGCAAGACGAACTGCGTGCAGCCTACTCTGGTAAAGAGACCCGAAAGAAGCTGAAGGATGCCTGGCTGGGGCTGCCCAGCCAAAGGTCGGGGGTGACTTACAACTACCTGCTTATCCTCGCCGGCTTCCAGTCTGTGAAGCCCGACCGGATGGTTATCCGCTTCGTCGCCAAGCTTGCGGGACTCGACGCAAAAAAGTTGACGCCCATGGAGACTGCCGACCTAATAATGCAGGTCGCAGAGCTCTATCCGACACAGCCCAGAAGGCTCGATCACGTGATCTGGCGACACGTTTCAGGCAGAGAGATCTTCCGAGCGGAAGAGTTGAGCTGAAAGCCCATAGTCTTACCTAGATAGTCAGCATCGACACGGGGAGCATCTTGAAGGTCTTTATTAGCTGGTCCGGTCCCGAGAGCAAGGCTGTGGCGCTGCTGCTCAAGCCATGGCTGAAAATGATCCTTCAAGCCACTGAGCCGTGGATGAGCGATCTCGACATTGACCCAGGCTCTCGATGGTCGCAGGACATAGCCAGCGAACTGAAGAAGTCTGATATCGGAATCATCTGTGTCACTCCTGAGAATCAGAATGCTGCCTGGATTCAGTTTGAAGCTGGTGCGCTGTCGATTGCCTTGAACGACATCGATAGAAAGGTGATTCCACTTCTCATCGGCTTCAATGACAGAAACGAGTTGCAGAGCAGCCCGCTCGATGTTTTTAACAACGTTCTCTTCAACGACGAAGGCATGCGGAAACTGGTTTCATCGATAAATTCCCAGTTGCCAAACAAGTTGGATGATTCTGGTCTTCGCACGCTCTTCGACAGTTTTTGGCCCCAACTCAAGGCCAAGGTTGACAAGCTCAGAGAGGAAGGAGCCCTCACGGCCGCCAAGCCTCTCACCCAACCACAAATGGTCGCTGAAATCCTGGACACAGTTAGGGACATCCAGCGACAGTCCAGGTCGCGGAGCACTTCTGGATTGAGGGTGGGAACGTTCGGACGTACCGTTGAGGATTCCATACGAGCGATGCGATCTCCGCAGGATGACCACATGCGCAACGAACTGACCAGTCACCTACTTAGAGACGTCAGTCGACTACTCCATGAGTTTGGCATCGATGGGACAGTTGTGCTCGATGTCGGTCATCTGAAGGTAATAACTACGACGCCGCTGACTGGTGAGCAAACCAATGACGTACAGGAAACGGCTCTGAACTACTTGAGCATCGTGAATGCGACGAGCATCGAGGTAGACCCGTACGCCGTCGATACGTCACTAAAGGACAGCGAGCCGCCGGTTGATAGCTTGCATGGCTGACTCTGATCCGAAGTGAGCCGCGGGGCTAGTTACGCTCAACGTCGTACTCCCCAGCTTGGAGGGTAGTTAACATGCGGAAACCCTCCTGAAAAAGGGGGTAGCCCGTCGCCTTCTTGTCACCCTCCGTTCTCGCTAAACTTCCTTCACTGGGAGGGAGCGGTCATGAGCGAGAGGGGAATTGCGAAGTGACAACTCAGGAAGAAGAGGGAGCTACCTACATCAAGAACAAGCTCATACAGGAGGCTCAGTCGATTGCTTTCAGCGGCGATCTTCGTACCGGACATGACCGAATACAGAGCCTTCGCGAGCAGTGGAAACAGGCGGGGCGCGTTGGTAGAGATGCTGACGGTAACGACCACGAGGCGGTCCTCTGGCAGCGCTTCAAGAGCGCTTGCGATGACTTCTACAAGAGGCGCAGTGATGCGCGAGACAGCGCCATCGCCGAAAAGAAGCACCTGGTCTACGAGATGCAGAAGCTCTCAGGGCGAGTGTTAGACAAGAGTGCGGGTGAAGCAGCAAATGCTCTCATGGCTCGCTGGAAGGCCGCTGCGCGCGGTCCAAAAGCCAATGAAGAGCAACTTTGGTATGAGTTCAGCAAAGCGAAGAAGCAAGTTGACGACGAACTGCGCCGCTTGAGGGAAGCCAATCAGCAGAACTACGCTGATCAGCTCCGAGAGAGAATCTCAAAAGCGGAGAGTGCGCGGTCCAATTATCAGTCGAGAATATACGAAGAGAATTTGAATTGGCAGTACTCGGACTTCAAGGAGCCGTCGTATAACCACCCGCACTACTCAGACATCATGACCAGGCGTCGCGAGCGCGAGAGGCGACACTACGATAAGGTCTCCGGTTGGCAAGACAAGGTTGACAGTATCAGCGCGAGTATCAGTGATCTTGAACGTAGGCTCCGCGGTATTAGGTAGCCCTGGCGATGACTGATAAGACGGTTTGATCTTGCACGAGAAGGGGAACGCCACTTTCGGCAGTTGATTTCTTCACATAAGCGGTCAGATCAAAGTTATTCATTTACGCCATTATTATATCAATTATCCCATTGACAATAAATAGCATTCCCTCATAATACGGCGCAGAAGTGATTGCAAAAGGCGATTACTAGCACCGAGCCCCGAGGGGGTGAATAAAAGATGGGATACGTGTCAAAGCGCACAAGTGATGTCAGCGGTCAGATTGTTGAGGACGACAAAGTTATTACCGTGGTTGTTCGCAGCCTCGGAAAGCTGTTCGACGCAACGGCTGAAGAGCTGGCACCACTCAAGCGAGTCACCAACGTGGTTGAGCTGGAGCTTCGTCACCCTGACGGAAACTCGGAAGAGATCATCGTCAACAAGGCGGACTTCGAGAAGATAGCAACGCCGGAACTCCTGGCGAACGCTGATTCGATCAGGGGTCGTCGCAATGGTTGGAAGCCGTCGAACGGCGAATAACGTGGAGTTGATCCACCATCTAAAGCGACCCGTCATCCAGATTCGAGTTTTACTCTCTGGATGACGGGTCTTTTAAATTGTGCCTAATGATGCTTAAATACGGACATGAAAATAACCCTGCGGCAACAGGGTCATTGTCTCTAGATTATAGAGCATGATCTCCGAGCAGGAAAGGAGATTATGCCGACAATCAAAATAGGAAATACCATGGTTCAGTTTGATGAGCTTGACGGGGAGCGGGTGTTAGGCCGACCTTGGCACCTTGGTGATACTGGCTATGCGAGATGCTATTCGGGAACGCCTGGAGGTGCGCCACGTAAAATGCATCGGCTCATCATGGAGCGAGCCTTGGGGCGACCTCTGGCTGCTGGTGAGTACGTTGATCATGTTAACGGGGACAAGCTGGATAACACGCGCGCTAACCTCCGGATAGCCACAAAAGGACAGAACAGTATGAACCGTCCGGTGCAGCGTGGAGCTAGGTCTAGATATAAGGGCGTCGCCCATTCTGGCGATAAACGAATGAAATGCTGGATGTCTTATGTCAATGTGGATGGGAAGCGGTACTACCTCGGGCGCTATTACACTGAGGAAGAGGCCGCCTGGATGTACGACCAATGGGCAGCGGTTCTTCATGGAGACTTCGCCTTTCTAAACTTCGAGTACCAATGAAAGTAGCCTCAGTCTTTTGAACTGAGGCTCTTCCACGATCTGCGGTCATGCTGCGGCGAGCTCTTGCTGCTGCTCCGCTGGCTCGTCGGGTTCAGGTTCTTCCAGCCCAGCCTTGATGATGCGATCAGCGACGACAAATACCTGTTTGGTCGATTTGTCGTCGGGCTTTTCGCCTTGCAGCCAAGATTGCAGATAATTCCTACTCTCGGCTGCATTAAACTGGTCGGCCGATCCTAACTCGTTGAGCACGAGGTACGCGGTGGATTCTGCTTGGAACTCGTACAGGCCACGGTGGGTCCGATACTCCTGCAACCCTTCATCCGACGTGTGACCGTGGGTGATATGTCCCCACTCGTGAATCGTCGTCTTAAACGGGTACGCGGCGACGGGGTTCAGAGCATAGTTGAAGCCTTGGGACCAACCCTGCACGTTCCCGTCGATTGAACTGAACGGCACTTGCGTTATCCCCAGCTTCTGCATTGCCCGTTCCTTGCTCCAGTGAGGCGGCTCGTACGCCGGCAGATCGTCACCTTCAGTCTCAGAGACGCCGAAGATGGACGGCACCAGTTTGAAACCGGAGAGTCGTTTCTCTTCCTCGCCTTTCTCTGTCAGCTCCTTCCGGAACATGGGGACGTAGATGACCTTGGCCTTGCTGCCCTTCTTGACTTGCCTATTTAGCGCGGCCCAACCCTTGTAGGTGTTCACTGGCTCCCTAAGACCCTGCATCATCAGTAGTGCCTGGTTGCCCAGTGAGAACCTCCTGAAGCGGTTGTAGGTGCTCCCAGCTTGTCCAGGCAGCTCTAGTGCCGTCCTGAGCAATTCTGACCAGTGAGGGGGCGTTGTAAGCCGTTCGCCAGTCATCGGAATCAGTCTCCAGCCGCGACGACGCGGACTCGTTGAACGGCGGACCAAGACTCAGCCTTGCCGAGCGCGTAGTTGATCGCTACAAAGTAGTCCTCGAAGCGCATCCTGTTGCCGTTGAACTTGTTGGCATCGTCGTAGGTTTGGAACTCAGCCTTGTAAGACTTCGTTTCAAACAGGAGCTTAATCACGTTGGCCGGCGCGTCGGTGGTGTTTCCGTCTTTGTCGGGGTGGCCGACAATCAGGACGTCACCGACGATCACGTCATGGTGGCGGATGCTCGGAAAGAGCAACCAAAACAGCAGAGTTGCCCGGCGGTTGATGGGCTTCCGTTCCAGCTTGCCCTCTTCGTGGACTACCAGTGAGGCGACAAGCGGCCCAAGATCAAGGATCTCGATGTAGCCGCCGACTGCTGCCTGCATACCTGCCAGGTCTTCAATCGTCACCTTGTAGAGTGGCCGATCTTCGTCTTGGGGGATTTGGATTGCGTGAAACACTTCAATCACTGCCTAAATCGTGGAATGTACTTGAAGCCGATTGGCTCCAAGATTCAGCCCGCGATCAGAACTGGACTTGATGGACTTGTTTTAGGAAGGTGCTGACGTATTCGATGGCTTCAGCCGCGCCGTGTGCCACTACGGAATCGATGTGGGGTGTCCCCAGACCGTTGAGTGCTGCGATCCAGGCGCGTTGGTCTGGAGAGACTGTGCCGCCACGCTGACGCTTCATCTCGATGCCCAGGAGCCGGCCTCGGTTGTCCGATGCCTGGCTGGGGGAGATGAGCACGATTAGGTCAGGGAAGCCGGCGTGTAGACCCATGGCCTTGTTCTTGGTCTTCTGCTTCCAGCTGGTGGTGTAGGTCGAGTTCGGAACGGCGGTATGCCGTAGACCCTGAAGGTCAAGCCACTGGACGAAAGCTATTTGTTCGGCGTCCTCTAAAGGAACCGCTACTTGGTTGTTCATTCACGTGTGGGCTCCTTTACCCAGTTCCATCTACGACCACAAACAGGAACGAAAAGAGTCATGGACAGGACTAAGTGCACCAAAGTTGAGAGTGTATCCGTGTTCTCTGGTGCATCCACATTTGGTTCAAGGAGAATTTCCTTGCACTTTTTGAATTGAGTGGAATGTGCGAAGTAGGCGATGCGAGATCGTCTACCCATCACGCTCTACAGCTCCTGACGTCTCTCAACTGGCACGAATGATTTGTAAGGCGAGATGGAGCACTGCCAAGTGGTTGCCGTCGGTTGGGTGGAGCAACGGACGCGGTCATTAGGGCAACCAGGGGAGTGCTAGAGCTTCACCAGGACGCTTGCAGCGTACAGGCTGGCTAGTTCCACTCTGAGCTTGTTGTACTCGACGCGGCGGCCTATTAGGGCTTGCTGCCGTAGGTCTTCGAGCACTTGCTCTGAATCCAATTTTTCAAAGTTCAGTGTAATGTCGGTGAGTTTGCTAATAGCGAGTTCTCCTGCCCCAGATTTTGATTCATTGGGACTTTTTAGTCAATGGTCTTCTCGGGCCATAGGTCACTGCCGTGGCCGTGAATGTCGGCTTCAGTGAATGAGGGAGGTGCATTCTCGTCATTCGGTGTTTCAGTTGGCGGTTGGAGTTCGAGCGACTTTAGCTCGTTGACGATGTATCCGGCTGTCGCAGCGGCCGTCTGTATTGGGTCAAGATGCGGTGAACCGGCCAAAATCGCACACTTGCACAGATCCATCCGAGCTTCCCTTACCAGCTGGTCTATGAATTCGACGTTAGGTTCTAGCGTTACCAGCTTGTGTGGCTCATTCACAGAGATCATGAGTCTCTGGCACTCGATTGTGTACCCGAGCCCAATTGCTTTGGACAGCAAGGCCAAAGCCGCTGCATTCCGCTCGCCTTCATCGGAGTTATCGCCGCTCAAATTATCGACAATGGGCTCGCCGTCACCCCTATAGCTTCGTGATTTCATTCTTCTTCCCTCCTTATCTCTTCATTCACTTGTATTAGTTGAGCTACCAGCTCGTTGTATTCCGTTGTCGCCGCACATAGCCTGGTTGCGGCCTCTCCGATGCGCTGGGCGATCTCCTGGCGCTTCCAGAGCCTCTCTTGGAGTGGCTGCGGCTGTGCGGGGATATCGATGTAGTCGTGAAGCATCGATGTTTACCCGCGGCCAACGTCCCCGAGGATCTGGCTGTGTATCAGCGCGATCTCGCCGATGGCTTGGTTGAGTGTTTGGTACTTGCCCTGCTTCACATCCAGGAAGATGCCGTAGACCTGCTCACCAAAGGACAGGGAACGTTTCTCGCGGTATTCCTCAGCTACTTCACTTGCCGGCGACGGCTGGTAGTAGTTCGGCATCTCGGGTCGCGAATACTTTGGTGGTGTTGGCCTGGTGCCTTTGTCGTAGGCGTCCCACTCCTTAGCTGCCCTGATGGAGCTGGCTGTCATGCCGCCGACCACGCCGCGATCTGGATAGGTGCGCTTGAGCGCTGCTTCTAAACACTGAGGCTGGACGACACAGCGGGCACATATGGCCTTCGCGGTCTTTGCTAGGAACGGTTCTAGGTGTGCGTTGGCGCCGAAGTACTTCTCAGCGACACCCGGGGCGAGGTCTGTGCAAGCGCCGCCCGTGAGATCAGGAAGGCGCTCAAGACTCATCACCGGCCTCAACAGCAGCAGCGTGATTGACTGCTTTAGGCTTCACGTACTTGTGCCACTTTTGGTGGAGTGGAATCACGGTTCTTAGGACTTCATCTTTCCCAAACCAGTAGACGACGTTCTTGTAGATCACGAAGTTGCTTCTGTGGGTCATTGCTTGTCTGTCCATGAACCGGGCGAAGCTTCCCCTGAGCTCTTTACGTCGAATTCCTTTGGCCAGTGCTTCTCGAAAGACCCCAGATACATCCGAGACGCCGAGTCGTTTGCGTGCTCTTAGGTCTGCGTGGGCGGTTGTCTGTGTGGTCATGCTGCCGTCCCCCCATCCTTGCCGTGGAGGACGAACAGCCACCGACCTCCCTTTAGATGGACGCTCTCAATGCGCCATCCGTCGTCGCGTAGGTTCTTGAGTCTTGCGCTGTATCGAAGGCAGATGTGTGACAGCTCGTAGTTGGTCGCACGTCCTTTGCTCTGCAGGTACTTGAGAATGCGCTCTTTCTGAGTTGGGTTCTCGTTGGCACTCATGCGTCGTGCCTTTTGCCGTAGAGCTGCCAAAACAGGAATGCAAGCGGCAAGCCGACGAATGCGTACGGTGTCACCGTCATGCCGATGATGATGGAAGCTGCGCCGAGTAGCCAGGTGTAGAGGCGTGCGTTACTCATGACTTGTGATCCGCCACGATTATGACCAGTAGCGTAATCAAGAAGACCAATATCGCGAGGCCTGCTCCGATCCACAAGGGAGAGAGCACCCACCACCAAGACCAGTCGATGATGTTGGTTAACTTCAGCGCAACGAAAGTGATTGCCACTGGAAAGGCAACGGACCCGATGTCGGTACTCGATGAAGTCGATTTCTGTGAACTCATATTCAGTTGTCCTTGACGCAAACGGCGTCCTTATCCAATCTTTCTGTCCCGCCTCCGGTTCCTTCGGAGGCGGCGTTCAGGCTATTTGAGGGGGAGCGTGAACAGCGTCCCAGTGCCGGCGCTGGTCGTCGGCAACTTGCCGTCCCACTTCTCGATAGCCAGCTTCTGGAGAAGCTCTTGAGTCAATGTCTCTTGCTGGAGACGCTGGGCCTCTGCCTCACCTCGGGCCTTGGTAATGGCCTGGTCAGCTTCGACTTTGATCCTTGCCAGGTCTTGTTCGGCCTTCTCCGCATTCTGCTGAGCTACTTGCTTCGCCTCGATGGCGGCTGAGAACTCCGGGCTGAATGAGAAATTGGTGATACTGACGTCCTGAATGCTGATGCCGTACTTCTTCAGTCGATCCGACAGCTGCTTAGTAACGTCGTTCTTCACCTCGGCACGTTTGGTGATGAGATCACCAGCAACATACCTCGCGGCTGCAGCCTTGAACGTCTCGTTTAGGGCAGGGATGACCAGCTTGTCCTTGTATTCCTTACCCACCGTCTTGTGAATGTTGCTCACCTCGCCCCGGTTGAGTGCGTAGTTGAGCACGAGCGTCGCTTGCACGTCCTGTAGATCGGCGGTCGCTCCAGTGGCGTCGATCTGATCCTTCTGGGTCTTCACGTCGTAAATGGTTGCGCTGTTCACACCCCACGGAGCGATCCAAGAGAATCCCTCGTCAAGCTCCCGGCCGGTTACGCGCCCGTAGCTAGTCACAACACCGACTTCACCGGTACCAACCGCTTCCATGGAGCTGAACAGGGTGATGATGCCGCAGAGCGCCAGGACTCCCGCGACACTGCCTCTGATGATGTTTACGCGTAGCCTCTGCTGCGCAGCTCGTTGTTGTTCTTTCCAATCCATTACTTCTTTCTCCGTTTAGGGTTGTTGTCTGCTCGGTTGGTCTGGGCGATGATGACGATGCACGCCACCACGACCACAATCAGTCCGAAAATAGTTGCTGTTACGGTCATAGACCTCCTTGTTTTATGTAAATGGGACGGTGCGTCTCACTGCCCACACCCCGCCATCGTTTGTAAGAACTAATAATGCTTTCTATGATGTTCTACATTTATTTAGTTGCGATGGGGGAGTGCGAGCAGCGAGCGAGTAAGTTTGCAAGAGACGCAAGCTTGTGTCTTCGCTGAGCGAGTGCGGTGGTTTCAGTACATATCTAGAAATTGGTGGTTTTCTTGTGGAGTCTCCAAACGACTTCCTTGTCCAATTCCTGGCGTGAAACGTAGCGCCGCAACGTTTCGATGTTCACGTCAAACATGCGGGCGATCGCAGCTTTGGGCACCTTTTTCATGCGCAGCGCGATGTACTCCTCGTCCTTGCCATAGAGCTTGAGGTTCTTCGGGTCTGCTGAGCCAGCTGGCCGGCCCAGTTGCACTCCATCTGCCTTCTTCTTGGCCAGGGCTTCGCGTGTACGCGCTGAAATCAGGTTGCGCTCAATTTCCGCGGCCAGCCCGAACGCAAATGCCAGGACCTTGGAGTTGATGTCATCTTTGAAGACGATCCCCTCCTTGACGGCGATGACGTTGATGCCTCGGTCCAGCAGCCCCTGGATGGTGTTCAGGATGTCCATGAGGCGTCGGGAGATACGGCTTGTTTCACTCACAACGAGTGTGTCGCCTCTCTCCAGGTCCGCCATGACATCGCTGAGCTTGCGATCAACCAGCTGCGTCTTGTAGCCGGATGCCGTTTCCCCAATGAACTCGTCGATCAGGACCCCGCTACGCTCTGCATAGCGGTTGATCTCAAATCTTTGGTTATCGACGTCTTGGTGACTGGTGCTCACGCGGATGTAGGCGATGACCTTCGGCACAGGGCTAGTCCATCTTGAAGCCGAGGCTTTCTGACCGCCGATCACAGTTCCTGCCACCTACACAGATCTCCCTATACGAGCCCACAGTGTACGTTTGCGGCGTGCACTCTCGATGATGGTCGCAGTCAAGCGGCGATCGCAGTCTGCGAGCTCGGTCCTAAGAGACTTGATCAATCCGTCCTTAGACTTGATCACCCCGTCTTTTTGTCGAACCGTATCTTCTAGGCGCCTGATCGTGTCGTTCGCTAGTTGTAAATTGGTTCCCAGGTCTAGATAGGCCTGAGCCTGTTCAGGTGTCAGATTGCTGTCGAGCAGCGAATTCACCGGTTTTGCAGCGTCTCGCGCCTTCTTTCTGGTTCGGCGGAGATAGGTCTCGTAGTCCTTGCAACCGCGGATGAAGCGGATAGTACTTGGCTTCAAGCCGTGGGCCTGCGCTAAGCGCTCAAGGTCATTGCCGGGGTGCGCCAGCTGGCGCTTGATAGTACTGAACCGTTGCTTGGTGACTCTTGTCTTGGTCATTGCTTGTTCTCCGAGGCCGTAACCTCCTTAGATTTTTCTTCAGTCTGGTCGGATTCACGCCAGTCAGGTGGCAAGGATTCCTCACCGCTTTCAATGCGGTCCATCGCTTCATTCAGTAGCTGTAACTCGGCCGACTTGCAGTTGCCCAACAGTGGTTTGCCTGTCGTAGCTCTGATGAACGCAGTGATGGTCTTATTGTCTTTGAATCCGAATCCTGCCAGGCGCTTCTTGACGTAAGTTTCGTTGTGACGGTCCTCGACAGGTGGCTCTGAATCAGTCGCTACCTCGATCGGGCTGCCCTCACCTGATTTGAGTGCTCTTGCGCGTCCAGAAATGACTCGTTCGAGCCTACTGATAGCCAGCACGGCGTGATCAAAAGTCTTGATTGTCCTCAGACGCTTCTGCACTTCTTCCTCTGGATACTTGAGATCCTTACAGATCGTGATGATCTGAGTGATTTGCTCACTTGTGGGCTGCGGTAGGTGGTTGCTCGCCTTGTTACCGTCGTCATCTTCGCCCTTGGCAGATAAACCGAGGATGGCCATTACTGTTTGCCGACGGGTGTAGGTAATCGCTGATCCCAGGCCCTGTGGATCTTGTTTGACCAAGAGAAGCTCTATGTCTGCCTGAAGGTTCGCTCCTGTTTCGTGGAGAAGAACAGTGTGCAGGTAGTGCTTTCCATCCTTCGTCACTGGCCACTGCATCAATCCAAGTTTGTGCTTCGTGATTAGCGGTAAAGCCGCCTCCATGACTTCTTCCAGCGGCGCATAGGCGTTCTTGAAATGGTCGTTCTTGGCGGTCTTTTCAAGGGCCTGAACTTTCGCTTGGATGGCGATGATGGCCTTGGCGATACTTGCAGGGATACCAACGAACAGTTGATCCACGCCGTTGGCGGGAGTCTCTACAGGCTCGTCCATACAAGTAGTCCTTTGCCCAGGCTGAGGCCAAGGCTCTTATTCTTCGCACTGAAGTCACGGCGACGCGGCTTGAAAGCGGCAACTTTGGCGGCTTCCTGGTCCCTGCGGCGCTGGCTAAAAGTTGTCGAAGTCTTCTGTGAAGACTGAATGCTTCGGCGTCTTGATGCCGTCAAGATATTTCTTTTTCTCATAGATGTTCTCCCTTTTTAGCTTGTTGTATTCGCGCCGGATGTAGTCGTTGTGCTGAAGCACCGAAGTGCTCAGGATCGAGCCGCGTGATGGTTCGAATCCATAGAGGGCCTTGTGGTGCTTCTGGTAGGCCGCCACCGCGACCATCAGCAGTGGGTCAGTTCGGATAGTGGTTAGCTGGGGCCGCGTGCCGGTAACTTCGCTCCTGCTCGGATACGGACTCTGCTCTGGTGTTGTATTCATGGATGAATCCTTTCTATTAGTGTTTCTCCTGTTTGTAGTTTGTGTATGAGTTGTTAATGGTCACCTCGCAGTTTTTGTAGCTCGCTTTGCTGTGTTTCATTATGAACCAAACGCGACGTTTGTAAATACAAAACGTGATGTAGAAAGGACGACAAAAGATGTGGACAAATGAAACGTTTTCGGGTGTGTGTTTCGATGTGTGTCTACTGACCGACTCGCCCCACGCCTGTTAGGCCGAAACACCCCGTGGTTGCTGGGATCGACGTCCATACTGCTCTGCTCTATACTGCGGACATGCGCCTAACGACCCGCGACGCTGACATTATTCGCTCCGTAGACCAATTCGGGCAGCTTGCAGCTGGTCATATTTGGGATCTACATTTTTACAACAACCAGTGGAAGAACTCGATTGACCGAGTTCTTCAAAGACTGGTGAGAGATAAGTTCCTGTCACGGGTTGAGCGCCGCCTCGTTGGTGGAAACGGCGGGGGCTCAGGCCAGTACGTGTACCAGATCGGCCCTAGCGGCTGGGATTTCCTCGGTAAGCGCGGCAAGTATGTTCCGCCGCATAGGACGGTGAAGCATCACCACATAGAGATAGCTGATGCCTTTATCGAGGTGTTGGCTGAGGTGCGTAGTGGGAGATTGAAGCTACTCAACTATCTGACAGAGCCGAATACGCACATGACCCTGAGCGGCATCACCATACGGCCTGACCTCTTTGTGGATGTTGAGTTCGTAGATCAGGGCCTTGCTGCCGGCTACTGGATAGAGGTGGACCGCGGATTTGAGAGCCTGAGCACTATTGGAGATATGGTCATTCGCTATTTGAAAGCGCACGATAGTTCGACTACTAGCGATTTTGAGGCCTTCCCGCTCGTTTGGTTCCTGGTCCCAGATGAACAGCGCAAACACAATATAGAAGGCGTTATACGTCGGGAGGCGGGGGAAAGGGCGAAGATGTTTGAGGTGCATCTTGCCAAGGGCTTTGCCGAGAAGATCGCGTAGACTATTCTACAACCTTTTGTATATACAAAGTGTTGCTTAAGGTGTCGAGTTAAGAGAAAATGGTGGTAGATAAGTAAACAGGAACTGCCTATATGAAGTACACGAACACGCTAACTGGCGAAATATTTGACCTACAGCCATACAGGCAATCTAGGCGTCGCGTCTATCGAACTAAGAGCACAACCTGGCTTGAGCGATTCCTAGCTACCGAACAAGGTCGGCTTCTAGCCGTTGGGCTCGCCATGTTCTTACTTGGCGGCGTTCTCCTCTAAATATTCGTCAGATACAACTAAGCCCACGGTATCCGCCGGGGGCTCTTTTCATGCCTTGATGGTCTTTGGGTTCCGCTGTGGTAAGAAAAACGGCTTGCTATTCTTCTTACCGTTTCTGCGTTCTTGAAGGGTCGGCCCGTAGTGCTTCACGTTGAGTACCGGCACGATGATCTTTTTGTTTAGGAGTGTTGATAAAGTCATGCTGCTGATTGTGGGGGAGAGCTTCTGATTTGTCTAGAACTTTTCCACAGGTTTTTCCCCAGCCTGCACTGCTGGAGTTTGGCTAAGATTGAAATGTTAGATATTTCACCTATAATCAGAAGTGCCTACTCGGCTCTCTAGCGAAAGTCGGATAGGGGATATAAGAATAACCCGCTATCTTTCGATAACGGGCCGGCTCTCTAGCTACCTTTATTGTAGCAAAGTCGAAACTTATATCAATAGTTATGGGGAGTCCCTGACTGTTGGCTTCCGGCGTAACTCAAAAATAGCCGGTAAAACAGCTCAACGTTTTAGGCTATCGTAAAGCCTGCTTTGTACTGATGGACCAAAGAGAAATATCCATGCGCACCTTTACAATCCGGTTCACAGTCTAAGTTATGGACGGTGATGTGGTCGCCCGCAGGGTGCAAGTACGCCAGGTGGAGTGATATCTGAAGCTTGGCCTCTGGAACGACGGTGGCGACTACTTGCTTGCACAGTCAGTATGAACGTCGCTATGGATCAGCGCTTCCATAGGTGGCCACTTTTCCGTCTATAACACTTGAAGGTAGCTGTATGGCCCGGTAGACAAGTGGTTACGTCACCTGCCTGCAAAGCAGGGGGCCGCCGGTTCGAATCCGGCCTGGGCCTACACCTGCCTTCAATCAAGACGTGCCCAGTAGGTTACGGGGGATCAATCGACGTAATCGACTGGTAGGGGAGTTAGTCAATCAAGCTATCCCTGATGAACCGAAAGACCTGCACCCCCACTCAGGGAATGCTTCAGTAACAACTCCCCGCGATTCACGTCGTAGAAGAAGGGAGTACTTAGCATGCACGTAAACGAATGTCTACAGCCACCGACTCCCTTCCCATCCCTCCCGCGCCCGTCGCTTGATCCGCAATCCACAGAACCAAGCCGGTGAAGCGCGTGTATGCCTGGGTCCGAGCGTCTAAGGGTTGGGCATGTCGCAGCGCTTGTCCGTTCTGCGTCAGCGAAACTTCATTTGGTCGGAGGAAGATTCGTCGCAGGAATCGACTGTCCTTGACCGGCGGGAGCAAGCGGGTTGCGGCATCTGAGGAACTGGCCGTTATTGAATGTCGCATCCAAGGACCCGACTTCGGCCGCGGAATACCAGAACTTCACCTGCGCGATCATTTCGTTCGGAAAGGTTTTTGTCACTGTATACGCCAAGCTCTGACCCGGCTTGATCGTCAAGAAACCCATGCGAGGTGTGCCAGGAGGCGGGGCCCAATCCCATTCCCCGAAGAGCTCGATTACTACTGGCTTGCCCTGAGCATCCAAGCCAAGGAAATTGGGTACATCATTGTCGCCGAGGAGCACTTCGGCTGTCGTGTCGTTACGCAAGACGCCCCGTGCGATAATCGTTGATTCGTTGGCGTCGTACTTATAAGGAGCAAAGGAGACGGACGAAAGCGTGGCGTTCAGAAGCCCCGATGGGCAGTTAATAGGGGCGGCAGGCTGTGGGGCAGCTGGCGCGGGAGCAGTCTGCTCCACAGGGCGGCTCGGTTGTGTACTCGGCAGAGGCGGTGACGAGTACGTTGTAGCAGCACTCGGTAGTGTCTTGTCAGGTGCTTTCGAGCTGGGAGTGTCAGCAGCTTGGGGCACATCGCTTTGACTCGGTTTGGCTGAAGTTGTCGGGATTCTCACCGAGTGGCCAGATACCAAACTCATGACCGTTGGACCGAACTGGGCGGCCAAAACGCCGATGGCAAGCATGCACGCGAGGCTGCCCACCGCGATACAAATGACGAGAGTCGTCCTTTGTTTGTCTGTCCACCTGGCCACAACTTGAATGATAGGCGACGTTGTGTCGATCGAAGACTGTTTTGGCACAGCATTAGCAAATGGTGCAGGCTGACGGATAAAACCCCAGACCGGACGGTTATTTCTCGGATGGGAACCGTCTGTCGAGCCCGTCTTTTGTCTTCTTGCCCGCGTAGGTGCCGGCGGCCAAGCCTTCAGCCCCCGGCGCGTCGAAACCCATCAGGCTCAGGAGTTCGGCGAACTGCCCACTGGCTTCTTTGAGCTCCAGCATTAGAGCCAAGACCATCAGTCCAACGACGATCCCAATGAACCAGGCGATTGTGGCCTTCGTCTGGGCGTCCGAGAGGTCCAGGAAGGCTATCGACCTTTCAACTGCCTGGGCAATGTCTTTGTTTTCGAGCAGATCGTTGGCAAGTTCTTGGACTTGCGTACCTCTGAACTCCTCGCGAAGTGCGTCAGTGCTAGCCATCACCTGCTCCACGATTGATGACCGGAGCACATCGACGTACGGCATCGTGATGGCGCCGAATGCGTTTTGGGTGCTTGCTATTTCCTGGACGTAACTGGATATGCCTGGCATATCCATTGCGCTCATCAATTTGGAAGCCGTGAAGCCAGCACTTTGCATGACGCTCTCATAGTTGAGGCCGAGCCGTTCGATGGACTTGACCGCCGATTCCGCCGCATTGTCCGTTGCGCCAGCCACGGCAGCAGCATTCATCACGGTGTCCCAACTCGAAGGCAACTTGGACATGTTGAAGATCCGCATGGCGTCGTCGTGTGCCTTCTGGATGGCGCTGGCACCAAGCACGCTCCTGGTGATCCAAGAGGTGTCCATCATTGGCGGTCCCTGCATCTGCTTCATGGCCTTGGCCAAGGCGGAGTTCTCGTAGTTGAAGGCGTCCAAAGACGTTCGCTTGCTCATATGTTGCAGCCTACTGACCATCACCGACATTTTCGGCCCGTCCGTGTGTCCAGTGAGCCAGCTCTTTCAGCTTGAAGAGCACGGTTGGCTGGCCCGATGTTGTTAATTGCACACTAATCATTTTGGAAGAACTATCAGATAAGAAACGGCCTGAAAGTCGACTTTTTAGCCACGGGATTATTGACTTTTGTATATACAAACTGCTTAAATACAGACAGCCAAAGGCGCAGCGTAAGAAAACAGGCTGGACAGCATAAGAGGCTAACCCATCTCATACGCACCTACTAGGTGAAACAGGATAAGGCGAAAGCTGGCGGTGAAAGCCCGCTCACCGATGCAACGGTAAGAATCCTTAGTTCATCTGGTAAGTGCGTACGAGAGAACATTGACAACTCGGTTGTGCAGGAACATGGGCATATAAGTGACTGAGTAAGGCTCAAGGTTGATATACGGTTAGAAGCCGTCCACACCAACTAGACGTGTCGGATTGCAGTTGGATATGCGATAAGACTGATTCGCCGCGGGCTCGTATCCCTGCCTTATATGTTCAACTGACCGTATCGTCTTATAAATTAGAGCATTCAATTGCGAGTTTATTTACAACTACCGGTACGGCCATGCTCCTGCACAACATTGAAGCTAGTTGTGAGGTCATGGGCGCGGAACCCCCTGTAAGCCGCCGAACGTAGCAGGAACTTGTTCCGGTGTTCTCCAATGTATGGCACTAGGTTCAAGGCTGACGTGTGTCCTCTCATCTACCTTCAACAGTTCGATAGTCCACTTCCGTCCATGGTGATGCCCACCCTTACCTGGACGGAAGCGGCCCATTGAGCCGAAGACAAACAAAATAGCGCCCTCTTGGGCAAGGAACACAAAGACGTGAAAACAACAGAACAACACGTACGACAACAGGACATCAACGAAAACATGGTTAGCAAGACAGTCATGAAGCTGTCCATCGCTCTGGCCATCTCCGCAACGATCGTTGTGGTAACCGTCGCTAACTGGTTCGCGTACACCAACATCCATAACCAAGCACGAGCTGATGTGCACCAGGACATCCAGATGGTGTCAAAAGAAGCCAAGTAGCGAAATCCGCGGACGCTACTCAGACCAACGCGGAGCACCTAATGCCCGTCAGCAACATCGAAGTTGCCAAGACGACCAATGAACCAGCTCAAGCCGTAGAGATGCCCCAGAGCGTGCGAAAAGAGCCCACAGAGCAAGTGCCGGCTGATGTAGAAGCGGAAGCTAAAGCCTTCATCTACTTCAAGGAGAGCACCAACCGCCTGGATGCTGAGAATAGCTCAGGCTGTAGAGGACTCGGGCAGGACTGCAATGGCCGGCTCGTGGTTGAGTGCCCGAACTGGCAGACGGACCGAGCTTGCCAGGACTCGTATTGGGATCGCTACGCAGCATCGAGATACGGCAGCTGGGTAGCAGCGAAAGCACACTGGCTAGCTCGCGTCCCTATCAACGGACGGGACGTGGGGCACTGGTGGTAATCAACTAGAGCAGCGCCACTGCGAGGGCGCTGCTCCGAACCAATAAAAAGGAGGTGATATGAGAGAGATCAAGTTTAGAGCACAGACGCTCGATGGTTCATGGGTCTACACCTCACCGGAGGTTATGTTCAACTTCGTGGGTGAGTTCGCTTACCTTCCAGGCCGGGGGCAAGGCGCGAGCATTATCCCTTTTGTAAAGGGGACTATCGGACAGCTCACCGGCGTCAAGGACAAGAACGGCGCGGAGATCTACGAAGGGGATATCCTAGAACACCGACCTAGCGACTACGACCCGGAGGAAAGATGGGATCGCTATGAGGTGAAGTGGCACAACCATGGCTTTGTAGCCGCTTGGGAGCGCGATCCAGAACTGAAGAACAAAGACAACGATGGTCTGAATGACTCACACCTAGATATAGAACTCATCGGCAACATCCATGAGACTCCTGAACTGCTTGGGGCCAGGTCTTAAACCGTCTGGCAGTACCGTGGCGCGAGGGGCGATTGGTCGAATTCCCAGTTTGCGAACCACCCATGGATTTTGTCTTCTCTTGTCACTCTTACCGCGACGTTCCTGGCGTGCTCCAACGGTGACCATGAATCCGATGGTCGCGAGGCCGACGATGAAGGAGTAGATAACTCCACGCTCCCACAAACCGGAGAGCCCAGAGGCGCCATTGGTTGCACCCATTGTTATGCCTGAGGCAGCCGAAACGACAGTTAAGAAGATAAAGAAAAGCGCCCAGTTAGTGCGCTTGAACCACAAAATGCCTATCGAGACCAGCGTGACGCATATGCCGACGAGGAGTACTCTGACGGCGGTGTCGTGCAGCAGTGGGTTGAAGTCTTCTGGGATCGCGCCAATGGTCGCGATGGCTAGACCAGTCACTGCCATAACAACTCTGACTGTGATGGTCATGACGCGAGCAAACATACCTGGGCCCACTGGCGCTTTGGCGTTTGTTTTAGCGTTCGTTTCTGCGTCCTTGTCTGGAGGTTTCCGTCGCCATCCCTGGTATTCGCTATACAGGTCGCCTGGATGTGCAGCTATCCACAGGACGGGCGACGTGATCAGGCAGGCGGCGACGACCACGCTGATACCGATGAAGACAAGTGCAAGGTCGATAGCGACAAATGATGGTGAGCAAACCCAGCGTTCACCGGGCTTATCGAGATTCTGGTAGCCGCAAGTCGTCGCACCGAGATCGCTTACGTAGTTTGAGAAATAGTTATAGTGACTTGAGCCATAGCTCTGCCAAGCGAGCTGAACCACCCACTCGAAGACAATGAATCCAAGCATGGCCTTGGAAGCCCATGCGCCGATCATGTGTCGCGCATCATCAGTGGTGGGCTTTTCCCCCTCTGACCAGCCGTCGAGTAGCTCGATGGCACTTTTGATCCTACCCATGGCAGCGATTAAGGCCTTGAGCCCTTCGAAATACTAGAGAGCCAGCTACGCGGGATAAGACGTCGAATTACTCGGCGCTCACGTGCACTACTTGCTCTTTAAAACACGCCGCTTTACACGCTCCGCGTCAACCCAGAACTCACGAGCTCCCTTGTAGTACTCGGCAGGCCATTGCACCTGTACTAAGACGTGTGTCTTTGTCCACCCAAGCGCAAAGCCTGACTCTGTGCGCTCGCTACCGTCATCAACTGCGACGCGCACCCAGATAGGAATGGACTTCTTAGGGTGGGTCACATGAGCCAGGTCGATCAGATCAGCCTCGACGGACACTGGCTGCGGGATGTTGCCGTCGCTTTCGTTGAGGCCACTCATAAGGAAAGTGTGGCAGCTGCGTCCGACACTCAACATGCAAGAGGCCCGCCGACAGCGATTGGGGGCACGTGCCGACGGGCCAAGACCGAGCATATTGCACTGCAGCTACTACAACTACTACGGGTGACAGTTCGACAAATCGCGCCGTCGTTCGAGTCCGGGGGCTCTGTCCCTGCTTCATGCCCTTGCAGGTTTGGCCTTGGTCTTTTCGTTGTTCTTGTTCCAGCCGGGCACGCGGTCCAACGCCTTGCTCGGGACGACGGCCGCTTTGATAGCTTCAGAACCGATCTCCGTCGCTTCGTTCATCTTGTGGATTCCTTTTACAAAGAGCATTCCGCTCACGATGACGCCGGCCGTGACGGCTACGACGGCTAGTGCGGTGTCGTGGTTCCACAGGTTCCAAGCGATACCGGCAGCAATGAAAAAGACTGGCATGTGAACGCTGAACCGGAACTCGGCCTCTGACCGCGCGCGGTCGTAGTTGTTGAAGACGCGCTCACTACCTGCTTGGAGAGCTGCGGCGATGGTGGCCGCTTCTTCCATGAGGTCCCTCTTCACGAAGTCGGCGAGCTTCTCGCTGTCGGTGTCACGCTCTTCTTCTGGAGCCAGCCAGTCGTAGTGCTTCTTGAGCGGAACGAGATCCAGGCCCAGCTTGCCTGCCGTGTAGACGGCATCAGTTGCGAGGGCGTCGAGTAGTTCGGCGCTTTTTGAGGTGTGGCCCCCTGGCAATGCGTACTCAGGTTGCTTGAAGTGGAGATCGGCCTTTCGCATGAGGCGTCTGATCGTCTTGTTCTTGCGCTTGCTGTAGTACTTGCTTATTTGAGTCAGTGTCCAGTGGATGCGGACCGCACCTCGTCGGAGCTTGCGCTGGAGGTTCGGCATTAACAAAACGCCCAATAGATACGCCGAAAAGCTGAGAACGCCCAGAACCAACGCAGGTGACAAGTACTCCGATATCTGATTGAGGAGCCCGAATATTCCTTCCCTATCGTCCTTCTTGGGAACAGGGGTGCCTAGGAAGACCCAAAGCGCCGTAAGCCACAGAGCACCTGTGATCAGTGGTGTCCTGAAATCACGGAAACCGGGAAGTATTTGAGCGAGCATCTAACCTCAAGTCTGAGCGGGGCAACCGCGGCATCGTATCAGTCTGGGCCCAGTTTCTGCCCTATCATGGCTGATCTTCCGACTAGGGTAAGGGCATCACGTTCAAGTCCTAGGGGGAACCGTTGTTGACTGTTGAATCACTCGCTCAAACTCGCGTCGGCCAGAGGCAACTTCGCCTTATCCAAGCACTAACGGAACAGGAGCCTTTGGACAACGACCACCAAGTATCGCTTGATCTACTCCGCGAGGACGGCGAACGGTGGGGAATTGAATCTGCTGCCATCGACAGCGACTTGGATGCCCTGAAGTCTCTGGGCATGGTGAACTACTTCCGGTCCTTGGCCGGCATCAACACCGCGTTCATCGAACAAGCTGGTCTTGATGCAGCTCATGAGTTCCGGCAACTGCGGACGAACCCTCGGCGTCGCGCTCAGGAGATCCGTGACGCAGTCTTGAACTGGCTTTATGACATGCACCTAACCACCAACGGTGTGCAGGCTCTCGGCGATTTTCTGGCGAGCCAAAACGCCAACTTCCTAGGTGAGCCATACACCGTCGTTGAGCTTGAGAGGGCTGGCGAGTGGCTCGTTGATCAGCAGTACATGACGGGGCAACGTACTTGGGGAGCTGAAGTCCTGAGGCCACGGATTACGACCGAGGGCATCCGACTCGTTGAAACAGGCAACTCAGTAAACGACATACTTTCGTCGGCAGGAGTGACCGTGAACAAGGTGAACATCTCCGGATCGCAGGGGGTTAACGTCGCGGTTGCTAGCTCAAACGTCACACAGTCCAACACGTTGACCCAGGGCCAGATTGAGCAGGCCGAGCGCATTCTCGGTTCTGTCCGGGCCATGCTGAATCCAGCGGTTATCGGTGTTACTGAAGAAGTAGCGGCTGAAGCGGTGGCTGTCGCGGGTCAGGTGGACAAAGAGATCCAGTCACAGGCTCCCCAAACTGGCAAAGTAAGGGCACTCCTGCTGAAACTGATGGAGCTGGCCGCCACCGGAACCGTTCAAGGCGGCGTTGATGCCTTGAACGCGATGATGCAGCAGGGCGTCGCCGGAATGTAGCACTAGAGCACCGCCAGGTGCCGGTGCCTCATCGACTAAACTAGACACCTACGTTCACCACGGGTGAGGCTCCTTGTGCTGTCGACCGTCCCCAACCGAAAGATCGGCTCCCCTCAATGACTTCTTTGCTCAACGAAACAGAGCTAGGTTTGCCGGAACGTACGCTGGTCGAGCAGGTGTACGGGCACGAGGAGAAGAGCCGCGGCGCGGTCCCAACCCGTCAAGAAGTCGTCGACTTCATGCTTGACCTCATCGGCTACACCACGGACAAGCCGCTCCACCAGCAGCGCCTGCTCGAACCATCATTCGGGGATGGCCGGTTTGTCACCTCTGCGATTGAGCGCGTGCTTATCGCTTGGCGACAGAATGGCGGAACCGACTATCGAGAGCTGCTGTCAGCAATTCGCGCCGTTGAGTTGGATGAAGCTACCTTCAAGGGCTTCCGGCAGACGCTTGAGGATCGACTCGTCGAGCGTGGTTTTGCAAGGTCTGAAGCCCACGAGCTCGCCGAGACCTGGATAGTCCAAGCTGACTTCCTCTGGGCGGAGTTTGATGAACGGTTCAATTACGTCATTGGCAACCCTCCCTATGTGCGCCAGGAGCTCGTTGATCCAGTGATGCTTGCCCAGTATCGGCAGGCTTTCTCGACAATGATCGGCCGTGCTGATCTCTACGTCCCTTTCATTCAGAAGTCCCTGGGGCTGCTCGCTGAGGGCGGCAAGTTCAGTTTCATCTGCTCAGACGCCTGGACTCGCAATGACTATGGACGCGCCCTTCGTGCCCTTGTCGATGCTCATTACCACCTGCAGTACTACGTCGATATGTACGGCGTCGATGCGTTCGACATCAACGTTGGTGCGTACACCTCGATCACCGTTCTAGAGCGAGCCAAGCGTGGTCCGACGGTCGTAGCTAAGGCCGAGGCCGCAAGCAGAGAGTACCTGACCGAACTAAAGGCGTCTCTGACCGACAAGAAGCTGCAGCTAGAAAACGCGGCCGTTCGAGTGATTGATCGGGCTACTAAGGGCGAGTCTCCCTGGCTGCTAGGCATTGGCGACGAGCTGAAGGTTCTCCATCACATGGAGAAGCACTTCAAGACGATTCAGGAAGTTGGATGCCGTGTAGGTATAGGCGTTGCGACCGGAGCTGACGCTGCCTTCATCGTCGACTATGCCAAGACCGACGTCGAACCTGGCCGGCTTTTGCCTCTTGCTACGAACAGGGATCTCAACCACGGTGAGGTCAACTGGACGGGTAAGGGAGTTCTGAATCCCTGGGCAGACACCACTAAGGCCGCGCTGGTTGATCTGGACGAACACCCAAAGCTAGCCGCGCTAATCAATGCCCATCGTGAGGTTCTGTTGAAGCGCCACACTGCCAAGGCCAACCCGTCGAAGTGGTACAAGACGATCGACCGCATTACGCCGAGTCTGACGTTCGAGCGGAAGCTTCTGATCCCGGATATCAAGGGCAACGGAGACGCCATCGGCTATGACGAGGGCAAGCTGTACCCACACCACAACCTTTACTACATCACTTCAAAAGAGTGGAACCTGCGCGCTTTGCAGGCGCTTCTCCGCTCGGGCATCGCTCACCTTTTCGTGAAGGCCTATTCCGTCAAGATCGGTGGAGGTTATCTGCGCTTTCAAGCACAGAATCTCAAACGAATCAGGTTGCCCGAATGGAACGCCATCACACCAGACGATCAAGAAATCATGATTAAAGCTGGCGAAACCGGGGCGAAACTGACAGTCGACTTGTTGGCGCGAATTTATGACGTGTCGGAAAGTGACTTAAAGGCCGTCATCTAGCAGACTGCGTGGGTGCATCTAAATACTGGGGATATAGACAAGCTCACCAAGCAGGCAGTACAGCTCTTCTGGGAGACCAGGGGGCGAGCAGAAGCCAAGGGTGCAGCCGGGGACCGCGGCGGTCGTGCGGGCGCTACCGCCGGCAAGAACCTCGACGGCTTCGTGCAGATCATTGCTGATTTGATTGCCGAGGCAAGGATCGAAGGACTCGTTGCCGGCATCGAGAAGAGGTATGTCACTCTGCCGGGGTATTTGCGACCCGTGAAGGACTGGGATCTCGTGCTGACCAGGCACGGCGAACTACTGGCCGTCTTTGAGTTCAAGAGCCATGTCGGACCGTCCTTCGGTAACAACTTCAATAACCGGAACGAAGAAGCCATGGGCTCTTCGATCGACATCCGTACTGCCGTGAAGAGGGGCGTCTACGGCGAATCCCACAGGATGCCGTATCTCGGTTGGTGCATTTTGGTAGAGGACGCATACGGATCTCGCAGTCCAGTCAGGATGAGCGCTCCTCACTTTGACCCGATGAAGGAGTTTGCCGGTGCAAGCTACCTCGATAGGTACGAGATCTTTTGCCGGCAGTTGGAGGAGGAAGACTTCTACTCGTCCGCAGCAGTAATCGCTACTCCTAAAGACGACGGGACGGCTTGGGGAGAATATTCAAACATGTCCGATGACACTAGCTTTGAACGCTTTGTACGGCGGTTTTGGGAGTACCTAGCAACCGTCTGATTTCCGTCGAGATTCAAGGCAAAACAAACCCCCTCGTTCTGTTGGACGTGGGGGGTTTGTTCAGTCCGTAGCTTCGTCGGGGAAGTCGAGCACGCCTTGGTGGACATGCTCTATGTACTTCAGATGCTCGCGGCCACTAAGACCAACTTGATCTTGAGCCTCAACGACTTCAACCCGCAGGCTGACTTCCGCACCCAAGACGAATCCGCTTCCGGTGATGTCTGCCGGATCTTCCAAATGCACTTTGCGCTTGCGGTTACGGACCTGCTGAACGGTCACGATGCCATCGAGATCGAGGCCGGTGATTCTGCCTGTCACGATGGTTTCTTTTGGCTTGTCTATCTGCTGGAATAGGCCTTTTGCATAGGTGCGACCTCGCTCAGTCAGGTTCGACTGCACTCGTCCACCTGTGGGTGAACGCCATTTCCCGCTCATGTTTAGGTCGTGCTTATCGAGCGCCTCTGTCAGCTTTCGAGCAGTCTTCAGTAGACGCTTGTTGTCTCCGAAGCGGCTGGCAATAACAGACGCCAAAGCTCCTTGCTCCAGCATGTTGTGGAGGTCGAAAGTGTCGCGCACAGCCTGGTCAACAGGTGAGACATCAACTTCAACTTGTCCCTCAGTGGAAGGTGCGAGGGGTAGCTTCGGTTTGTAATGGAGCACCAGGCTGCCTCGGGTAATGCGCACCAAAGTCATCTCGGATTGAGCGGGTCGATCAGCGGCGGCTTGTATCTCTGCGCCGATTGGCCCAAGAAGGTCATTGGCGATGTCGTGATTAACTCCACCGTTTGCAACAGCCTCGCCGGAAAGCTTGATGACTAAGTACGAGAAAGGAGGAAGATCAGGCTGCATTCTGCGAGCAGCGGCATCTTCGGCTTCCTCAAGCACCTCAAACACATCGCCATCAGGCTCCGGCAGCTCAGATAGGAAGGCGCGAACACTTTCCGTCTTTTCACGAGTGACGTGCTGCGCCAGGTAACTACGAACGCTCTCGCTCACCACGTCACCTCCAAATATCCACGCGCAGACGAAACATCCGGTGCCAGCGACGCCGCTCTCGGACCAGCTGGCCTGACTCTCTGCCACCAATCATCCAAGCCACCACGCTTCGCGAGATAGTCCTGTTCATGATCCAGCAGGGTTGTCGGTAGGAGCGTGGTTTCAAGGCTTCGCCAGGGGATCGGGAAGGGCTCCACTTTGTACTTCTCGACCAGTTTCTTGCGGTGACCAACAAGGGCCTTCACTTTGCCAATTCCCTGGGTGCTGGCCAGGTCGCTGACTCTGCCCTCATCGTAGACGGGGGATACGTCAATATCTCCTGGGTTCAGTTCATCCGAAATGAAACTGCCGGCTACCCAGAGCGTATGCAGGATCGGTTGCCCAAAGGGTGCTGATGTTTCGTCCCAAGCAGTCAGGTAGCTGAGGAAGCCATCCCAGATCTCTGGTCTTGTGGTGGAACCGCTGAACTGAGAGTGATCAACGAACCGATGCCGGATGTGGCCGAGTGTGGTTCTGTAACGACCAGGTGGCAGATGCCCGGTGACTGAATCAAGTGGGGGTATCGCGTGCAGGATACCCGCCATGCTGACGTCCGGTACCCGCTCGTCTGTTGTCTGCCCCATTGCCTTAGACTGCCATAAATATCCCGAAGCGAGAATTTGAAACGCACAGTTTCGGCCACGGGTGGCGGACGTAGGAGTCAAGGTGTCTTGTGAGTGCGAAGTTGGCATCGCTGTCGAGGCTGCGAAAGACGGTCTTTACCTGTCTCCGGGAGTTAGCTTTGAGTGGATTGGTACCAAAGGGCCGTATGGGCTCGCTGAAGAGACCTCCAGTGTCTATGATCCCGTAATGGCCATCGCGGTCGCCCTTGGTGCTGACCTCGACGCGATGCGTTTGGCTAAAAGAATATCCAGGCCACGAACCGACCTGATACACAATGAATCAGGTGTGATCATCGAGATCGATGAGATTCAGCACTTCACTTCTCATCGGCTGACGACGTTTGAAAGCTACCCCTCGGGCTCCGACCTTGGTTTCGACATCGATGAGTATCGTGAACTTTGCCGAGTGCACCACCTACGTGCTGATCTCGCCTTCGCACGCAAGGACACCGCGACCTTTGGCCCGAGAAGCCGGGGGAGACAGCGTGCCTTTTACGACGCATTGAGGGATCTATCTATTCCGGCTGCAGGCTTACCACCGGTCATGAGGATTCCAGTCACAGATCGGGATGTTGTATCCGCTTGGAAGCGCAGTCGCGATAGCATCTTCGCCGCCATAGATCGTTGGGGATAAGCCTGCACGGCAAGGGCGGACTTCGTTTGACTACTAAGCCGCTACCGACCTTCGAGTAGTTTCTTCAATGCCAAAGACAGCCCAATCCCTTTGGCATGGTGCTTGAGCTTCTTGCGGTCGGGATTAGCGTTGGTTTCTACAGAGGTTCGCCCATGACTCAGGTGGTACTGATGCTCGAAGTCGAAGATTGCAAGATCATCGTCCTGGAAAGGCCGATCGCGCCAAGTCGACGGGAATCGAGACCAGCCTCCCGGCGTAAGAATGTGTTCCTCCCACGATTCGTATGACACGACAAGAGACCCGTCAGAGTGTAATAGATACTCAATTCTTGAGTGTGACTCATCGATGAGGTCTCGGGTGGTGTCTTTCCTAGTCCAATATCGGCGCTCTAGAGTCCAAAATGCGGGGCCGTACGGACGTTGCTCAACGACGTCATAGGACTCCTTGACGATCGCTGTTCGAAACAGCCTCTTTAACGGAACCTCACGGATCTTCTTAACAGTGACAGATTCATAGCGCTGCGACGGTTGGGCTTTTGTTTCTCTGGCTACCCGCTTCGCAAAGGCGAGAAGTCGAGGCCAGTCGGCAGTGGACGCCTCATATTGCGCTAGATCAGGACGGGGTGCCATGGCTCGCTAGTTCTTCGCGTTCCTCAGTGCCGTCTCCAGGTTTCTAATTTCGTTTCTATTGAGCTCCAGAAACTTCTTCTGCTGCGACCGCTCGTGGTCTGTCTTCGCTTCTCTCTCGGCCTTCTCTTGTTCAACCACAATGGCCTTGAGACTGCGAAGCTGTTCCGTGATTCGTGCCTTATCCGACATGATTCCCCCTTTGAATCGATTGCGCACAGGCAGTGTGAACTTTTAGCCTGGCGGTTTGCTCGTTTTGAGCCCATGGACTAGGTTGCGAAAGAGAGAAGTGCCGATTCAGCGTTGGCACTTCTCTCTCAAACGTTGCTATTTCACATTCCGGTGATTGCCGGCATCCTTCTTCTCTTCTTTCCGGCGTGCATCGGTCTGTTGGGTAGTTGGTGTTTGGTTAGCCTTTTCAGCCTGCCGTACGATAGCCGCGGCGGCCTGACCGACTAGATTCGGAGGAATGTCAATGCCCACGTTGTACCCCATCATTTGAACGATCGCTTGCAAGCGCAAGGGTACATACAGGTTCTTTGGGTGTCTAGAGCCCGAATGGGTGGAGTAATTGTTTCAGATGCGCGGTGCCGGGTCTCTGCCCCCTTCGTGGATCGCAGGTCGAGAAGCGGGCAGTAAAACAAGCTTCACATTCGACGGCAGTGTTCAGCCTGTCGGTTACTATGTCACCAAAATGCAGGAAGCTGGATTGGGGAGCAGAACTAGCATGTCTATCCGTCGAAACCGTGTCCTGGCAGCAATGCTACCCATTGGGATTGCCCTAGCGGCTTGTGCAGGAGGATCACAGACGGCGTCGGTTAGCCCTACTTCGTCCTTGGCTCAAACGACGACGGCTTCTCCGACGCCTTCAAAGTCTCCCTCGTATACGGCGGCGTCGGTGGCGCCGGTAGCAAAACCGGGCTCTGAAGTAATGCCTTCTTCACTCGAAAAGTACAAGAACATGACAACAGATGAGTTTGCCAAATTGCCAAAACAAGAGCAGCTTACTTACTGGTCATGGCAGTCACGAGACTTATCGGCCTTCGCGGATGAATATTACAGCGTCACAAAGGACCCACGAGATAAGCTGCCTGGGACATCACTTAAGAACACTCCGCAGGAAATCGATACAATCATGGGTTTCAACATTAGCTTCATCTTTAGCATTGAAGATGAGGCTGAGAGAAAGAAGGCGCTTTTAACTGTTTTGCGGAATGGCATCAACTCGGATGCATATCCGATCTGGAACCACTACCTCCAAGATATTCCTGGCGGTACACTAAAGATTCCGTTGTTTTCAAAGAATGTCGTCAAGAGGGCGAACGTTGTTGCTGTTGGCCCCTTACAGACATATGCCGGCCAACCGTCACAAACAATAGAGTCGGTCGATGGACAAGGTCGCGCTACCTGCTACTACGAGACGTACACCGATGCCCAAACGGGCAAGGAAACTCACACCTGGATTCGTGACTAGTCGATCTCGGGAAGTTTGCAAAGGACGCTGAACGTCAGACCAGAGCTTTTTGGCGACTGCGGCATCCTGGGCTAAGCATGCTGCAGGTATTAGGTTTAGTGGGCCTGCATGCCGAGTGCCGCCGGACTCCGCCCTTCGTGCGATTGCTCCGCCGGAAACGAAACGGCAAATGCGCTTCACATTCGTCGACCGTGTTCGGTCTGTCGGTTACCATGTTTCCAAAATGCAGAAAACTGAAATGGGGAGCAGTATTAGCATGTCTATCCGCCGAAGCCGCGTTCTGGCAGTTCTCTTGCCAATAGGAATTGCACTGTCGTCGTGCGCAGCACAGTCGTCGGCCAGCCCTCCGGGCTCAACGCTGCCCATAACATCGCCAGCACCGACGAGTGCGTCTCCGAGTCCGACAGCTACACCTTCGCAAAGCAGTTCATTAGGCTCTACCTCGGCTTATTCGGTTGATGAGCTCAAGGCCATGAGTGTCGAGAAGTTCATTGCCTTACCGCATGTAGATCGCATGGTGCTTATTAAATCCATGCTTGAGCAAGCAAGGAACGTTTCGCTGTCCTATGGTGATGTATATGAGCACAACCCACTAGATGTTGCAGCAAAAGACAATTCGCCTCAAGAAATCATGAAGCAGATCCAGTTCGAGGCACAAATGATTTACAATCAGGGTGTTACGAATCAAGCCGACGATCTTCGACTCAACAAAGACACCGCAAAGAAAGCCATGAGTGGTATGTTCTATGAAACCAGCGGTAAGACTTCAATGCTCTTTAAACAGTCGCTCGATGTTGTCAACAACACTCAACAGCGAGGGCCTATTAAGGATCGCTATGGCGATATACAGGAGATTGGCACTCCTCAGACGCTTGTCGATCAAAATGGCAAGACAATTGAATATAGAACTATCAAATTCACCAACCTATCAACCCATCCGCACACAGCACGAGTCGTCTTTACGCCTCTAGGAAAAGATACTGGGATTTGGCAAATTTACGACTCCGACGAGTAAGATCGAGCGACCTACTAGCGCTACCCGATAGTATCGGGTTGCGCTTTCGTCGTTTATGCGCCGCGACTGAATCTTTTGTCGTCACTTCTATTTTTTCGTCCGTTGTGCATAAATAGAGACACATATGTCAACCAAGCGACAAGAGAAAGCAGTTCAACTCTTCGTTGAAAATCATGGAAAGTCAGTCAGCGCAGCGATGCGTGAGGCTGGTTACTCTGAAGCTACCGCCAAAAATCCTAAGAACCTGACTCGGTCAGACACTTGGCAGGAGCTCTTAGAGAAGGCTTTGCCCGACAAGAAGCTCCTGTCAGCGCACAAGAAGATTCTCAACGCACAGAAGCTTGAGCACATGGTGTTTCCACTTGGTATGGACGAAGTGGACATCAAGAAGCTACTCAACTCAGTGGGGTCGACCCCGCGGAAGATAAAGCACGGCGAGTCGGCAATTCATGTCTGGTTCTGGTCGCCGGATCAGAAGGCCCGCGCGAATGCCGTAGACATGGCGTACAAGCTAAAGGGGAAGCTCAAGCAAAAGATTGAGCACAGCGGCCAAGTGACGACGGCCGTCGTGGAGTTCGTAGGCGGTGGACCCGAACAAAGTAACGATTAAGTTCGTCGAAGAGTTTCGAGAGCTCTTCAACGAATCCTGGCGCAACATCGTCTTCTACGGTGGCCGCGGCTCAGGTAAATCCCAACATGTTGCTCTGGCTTTGATCCTGCGTGGCCGGCAGAAGCAGCTGCGTATCCTGTGCACCCGCGAGCTGCAGAACACCATCGCCGACTCAGTGCACAAGCTATTGTCCGACATCATCAACAAGTACGGCTTCACGGACTACGAGATCACCGAGAAGGCCATTCGGAACACGCTCACGGGGACCGAGTTCTTCTTCAAAGGGCTGCGGCACAACTCCACTGAGATCAAGTCAACTGAGGGTATCGACATTGCCTGGGTCGAAGAAGCCCAAAGCATTAGTGAGTCCAGTCTGAAGCTCTTGGTGCCAACAGTGCGAAAGCCGGGCAGCCAGCTGATCTACACGTTCAACCGCATGAACGAGTTGGACCCTGTCTACGTCCGCTACTGCAAGACTGAGCGCGCCCGAACCTACGTCCGCAAAGTGAACTACGACGTATTGGATCGTGCTGGTCTTTTTCCTGTTGAACTTCGCGAGGAGATGGAAGCGGACAAAGCGGCGTCTCTAGATCTGTACGCCCACGTGTGGCTGGGCGAGCCGGTAGCACAGGGTGATAACTCCATCATTAGTCGTGGAGCCATTCTGGCTTCCATGGAGCGTACGGTTGACGATGAGGGGGCTCTTGAAGTTGGCGTTGACGTGGCCCGCATGGGCGGGGACCGCACGGTCTTCAAGAAGCGCAAGGGTCTTCGGGACTTGGCTACCATGACCTACACGAAGCTCCGAACCACCGAAGTATGCGACAAGCTCGAGCTGTTCCTGGACTACGACAAATCCGTCCTGATCAAGGTGGATGACACAGGCGTTGGTGGGGGAGTGACGGACGAAATGATCGCCCGCGGATATCGCGTCATGGCTATCAACTTTGGGGCCAAGGCCTCCGACCCCGACAAGTACCCGAACCTCATCAGCGAGGCCTGGTTCTACCTGGCCAGCATCATCGACACGATTCACATTGAGTTGGATGACGATCTGCTCATGGAACTATCAAGCCGTCAATGGAAGATGGATTCGAAAGGACGTCGAGCTGTTGAGAGCAAGGACGACTACAAGAAGCGAGGCTTCAGATCACCTGACAAGGCTGATGCACTGATCATGTGTTTCTACAACAACGCTATTGGACCCTTTGAATCTTCACCTGATACGAAGTCAAATGCCTTCGGTGGAGGCATCACATCGGGATTGTTAAACACTCGCTTCTAGTTTATATTTCAAGTAGATGGCCAGTAATTCCAACAGAAAGCGAAGTCAATTAGTCACCCCAGAAATGGGAGACTCTGGAACTCATATTTTCGCTGGTGTTATTACTGGTGAAGAGTACAACTTCAACTTGGTGGGCCGCAGAGCCCTCAAGGTTTGGGAAGAGATGCGGCGCTCGGACGCCAGTGTTGGGGCATCGCTCAAAGCAATCAAGTACCCAATCAAGGCTACTAAGTTCTTTGCTGCTCCAGCGTCCGATGATGCTGCTGACGTTGAGGTGTCCGACTTCGTTCACTGGAATCTGTTCAGCCGGCTCAAGTGGAAGAAGGTCCTCGGCGAGATCCTGACGTACCTGGAGATGGGCTACGCCATCTTTGAGATGGTCTTCGAAGTTGAAATCGTTGACGGCGTCGAACGTATCGTCCTCACAAAGCTCGGCTTCCGCAAACAGACAGGTCTCGAATCTTGGCAGGCTGGTCCCGATTTGCCGGGTATCACTTTCCGTAAATCAAATGGTCAGAGCGTGTCCATCCCTCTCGAAAAGCTAATTGTGTTCACCAACGAGCAAGAGGGCGACAACTATGAGGGTGTCAGTATCCTTCGTACTGCCTACAAACACTGGTTCTACGTGGACAAGTTCGATCAGATCGATGCTATTGGACATGAGCGACACTCCCTTGGCGTCCCGAAGATCAAGTACCCACGGACGGCAACTGACCCTGAGCGTGAGGCGGCACGAAACGTCGTTCGCAACCTTCGTGCGAATGAAGAGGGATATGTCGAGGAACCTGAGGGCTGGGACATCAGCTTCATGGACATGCAGGCCCATAGCCTCAAGGACATCGGACCAAGCCGCGATCGGCATGACCGGCAGATCACTAAGAACGTCTTGGCGCAGTTCCTGGAGCTTGGAACAGGCGGTGCCAGCGGTGCACGCGCAGTGAGCGAAGACCAACACATCTTGCTCAACCAATCGATTGAGTCCGTGCTTGACTACATTGCCGACACGCTCGGCTATGTGGTGAAGACTCTGGTGGACCTCAACTTCAATGTCGATAAGTACCCGACGATCAAACATGGCGACGTGAATCAGAAGGATGTCACGGCACTTGCCGCCGCTGTGGAGAAGTTCGTGAGCTCCGGCCTACTCACGCCAACTGAGGCTGACGAAGACCATGTGCGCCAGTTAGTGGAGTTCCCGAAGCTCACGGATGAGGCCAAGGCCGTCCGCGCAAAGAACCTGGAAACAGCTGCCAAAGCGAAGGTAGCGGCTGATACATCAGACGCTCAACGTCAGGAGGTAGCCGACGGCGATCCTGCGGACGTGCCGATCCCGACTGAACCCAGCAAGCTCAAGACGATGGCCGGTAAAGTCTCAGCATCACTAACGAGGCTTCTCTATGGCGACAAGAGCAGAGCTGCTTAGAGCACGCGAAGAGCTGCACATAGCCATTCATGCAGCCGAGGAGTGGCAGGAAAGCTATAAGGCGAACCCAGATACGTTTCGGCAGCTTCTCGCGCTAGAGGCACGCTTAGAAACAGCCACAGCGGAATACTTGCATGAGCTTGCTATCCGAGCGCCGGGCTACGTTGATTGGTCCAAGCTGCCCGATCCGGTTAAAGCTGACAACGGACCTGTGCTGAACAACGATGATCCAGTTTGGCGCGACGAGGCAGCCCTTCTTACTTCTGCAGTCATCGATATAATCACCGACCTGGTTGCTACAGGGGCTGTAGCTGGAGAGGCCCTCTACGGCTATCCGGCTGGTTATGCAGCCATTGAATACGCAAACCTAGATGAAGCGATCATGGACGCAGCAAGGAAGCACACGGCTCAGCTTGTCTCTCATGCGACGGAAACGACCCGAAAGCTGATTCGCGAATCAGTAGCCAAGAGCATTGCGATGGGGGAGGACGTCAACCAGGCAACGGAGCGTTTGATGAACGTCATTGATAATCCGATCCGTGCTCGCCTTATCTCCGAGACCGAACCAGTCAACGCCTACCAAACTGGGCTCAAGCACTACGCTAAGCAAACTGGTGCCAAAACCAAGACGTGGGATGGGCTCAGCGGAGCGTGCCAGATTTGTTCGCCGCTTATTGGCAGGACGATACCCATTGATGATCTCTTTCAATTGGCAAACGGTAGGGAATTGGACCGGCCCGCAGGCCATCCAAGATGTAGATGCTCTCTGATCTATGACTACTGATGTCGAACTTCACACATGCCCATGCCCGGCGACCAGATATGATTTTCTTTGAGAACGAGACACGACTTCAGGGGGTGCGCGGTGGCGAAGAACACCGGCGAAGGCTGGCGGGTTGGCCAGCAAAAGGACTGATACCAGCAGTACAACGATCGGACCGATCGCTTCGACAAGTACGACGGCGATGCCAACTACTTGGCGTCGAAGTCGTCGCCTGGCCCCTGGAAGGGCATCGAGAAGCGGGAACCGAAGAAGCCGCCGCGAGACTGAATGGCTGCGACACTTATTACGCCGTCGTAAGCACTACGCCCTCAACTGCGAAGAGTCATAAAAGAGCCCCTAAGCTAGGGGCTCTTTTTGTTTGCCGTTTATTTTCCCTATTGACATAGCCAGCCTTATTTAAGACATTAAGGATATATGGCAATAAAGGCATTTCACAACTTAGTCAAAATCAGCGCCGATGTAAGCGGTAATCCTCCAAAGACGATTGAGTTACTGCGGACCGGCACATGGAACACTCCGTGGCATGGAGAATTCGAAATCACTCCTGACGACATCCAGCAGTTCGTCATCAACGCTGCTAGCGGCATTGGCCTTGTAGAAGCAGATCCTAAAGTTCCAGTGAACTACGGCCATGAGTCCTGGGACAAGGCCGCCGCCTGGATTCCTAAGCTCTACGCCAGCGAAGACGGTAATGCCCTTCTCGGAGATCCGGAATGGACCCCAGCTGCTGCCCAGGCGATCAAAGACGGTGAGTGGAAGTACATCTCACCAGAGTTCAACCCTCGTTCCTACCCATGGGAAGACCCTGAGCAGGAATACAACTTCGTCAGCAACGTGCTCACGGGTGCTGCACTTACCAACATTCCTCTATTCAAGAAACTGAAGCCAATTACGGCATCGCGTTTGCCTAACAAGAAAGTGAAGGCGAGTGCCGCTGGCAACAGTGATAACAGTAAAGGAGAACACATGACGTTAGAAGAAATTCGCGCCAAGCAAGTTGCCGACCTTACGGAAGACGAGAAGTCATTCCTGGCCGAGCACAAAGCCGAGCTGACAGCTGAAGAGCTGACTACGTTCGGACTGGCAGAGGCGACTCACGAGGAAACGACTGAGGCGGCCGAAACTGCTGAGGAAGAGACTCAGACTGAGGAGACGACGACTGAGACGGCCACTCAAACAACGGTTGAAGCAAGCGCCAAGCCAGTTACGATCGATGCCGCTCGTCTAGCGAAGCTCGAAGCCGATGCAGCCGCTGGCCGAGAAGCATCTCAGAAACTCGCCACTAGTGAGGCAGAGGCTTTTGCATCTGCCCGCATTAAAGCTGGCCAAATCAAGAGTGGCCAGAAGGGTGACCTCGTCAAGATCCTTCTCGCCTCACGCGGCGACGATCGAAAGACCCTGGAGACGTTCCTCGAAGCGCTGCCAGAGAACAAGCTCGTCACTAGCGGCGAGATCGGTGACGGCGGAGCTGCAATCGTGGCGGATGCTGGCCAGGTTGTGCATGAGCGGGTGCAGAAAGTACAGGCGGATGCTCGCTCAGCAGGCAAATCAAAGTCATACGCCGACGCCCGTAAGGAGGTGCTCGACGCCGACGAAACACTAAGAGATCAGCTCAAGGAGGAGCAGTAACAATGACAGCATTCCAACCAGGTGAACGCTACAGCGCTACGGCAGGTGCGGACCTAACCGGCAAGAAATACCACCTAGTAAAGCTCGATGCTAGCGGCAAGGTCGTACTCGCCACAGCAGCTACGGACGCCATTCTGGGTGTCCTGGACAACGCTCCGGTCGCAGGCCGCACAGCTGATGTTGTCCTACTCAACGGCGCAGGCACCTTTAAGGTGAAGCTCGCAGCCAACACCGCCAAAGACGCCTACCTAACAACGAATGGCAGTGGCCAGGCAGTTGTTGCATCGACCGGGGGCCACCGCGTTATCGGCCGTCTGGTCCGTGCGGGCTCAGCTGGCGCGATCGGCGAATACATCAAACTAAACGAAAAGTTCTAAGGAAGGCATAACTGAATATGGCCAATCAACCTACCTATGTGGATCAAGCGCTGACAAATGTCGCTAACGCATGGTTCAACGATCAGGAAGACTTCATCGCTGAGAAGCTGTTCCCAGTGGTGCCAGTCACCAAACCAACATTTTTGATCCCAGAGTTCGGCAAGGAGAATCTCCAACTGCCAGCTAACTCTGTGCGCACCGGGCTCTCAAAGGCTAAGAGCATCTCGCAGACTCGTTCATACAAGAACGCTCAGCCACTCGAAGAGCACGCTCTCTCTGGCTACGTCACTAAAGATGACTACAACCTCACTGACGATCCGTTCGTCCCTGAGTCTGACGAGACTGAGAACATCTTGTCCGTCATGGCTCTCATCGATGAGAAGGCGCTTGCAGACAAGCTAACTGACCCAGCGATCATCACCAACAACCGCATCCTTACGGGTACAAGCCGTTGGTCTGACTACGCGAACTCGAATCCGTTCGAAGACATCAAGGCAGCTGTCACTTCAAGCAAGTTCCTGAAGTACAACACCATGGCCTTGAGCCGTGAAGGTTACCTCTCACTGATCAGTCACCCAGACATTCTCGACCGTCTCAAATGGGCCCAGGGCGGTGCTGTAAGTCTTGACCAGCTCAAGCAACTGTTTGGTCCGTTCGGTATCAAGAACATATACGTCGGCCAAGCTCGCGCCAACTTCGGCGAAGAAGGTCTCGACGAAGACATCCAGACCATCTGGGGCGACGACGTTCTCTTCGGCTACGTAACTGACAAGCCAAGCCGCAAGAGCGTCAACGGTGGTTATAAGTTCCAACTCCAGAACGCCCGACAGACGACAAAGGAAAGCTTCAACAACCCATCTCACACAGAAATCGTGGTCACCGACTACTACAACTACGAGATGATCATGGCCGACGCTTGGTACCTCTTGAAGGACGCGTTCGCGACTGGAGCTTAGTCGTATGGCTAGTGGAATTAGCAAGATCAAGTACGTGGTGGGGGCAATCGCTCCCACCAACCTGAAGACCGTAACCGTAACTGTAAACGCGGCTGCAACCAGCGGCACAGCAACAGTGAGGGCCGGCGCCAAGATCCTTGGAATCCTGCCAGCAGGTAATCAGGATCAGTTCGTCGACAACGTAGCCATCAGCGGCACAACCCTCACGGTGACCCTGAGCGCTGCGGCGACCGGAGCGAACCAATTCAACGTAACGGTACTGGAGGTATAGCCATGGCAGACACAGTAAAAGGAATCGCCAAGAGCGAGATCAAGCTTGACGGCGTCGTATACAAGGTAGGGGATACCCTCGAAGCCCCGAAGGTGACGATCAAGCGACTGATCCGTATCGGTGTTGTCGAAGATCCAGCAGTCAAGTCAGCGGCAGAAGAGGCTGCCAAAGCCGAGACCGAAGCAGCTGAAGCTAAGGCTAAAGCGATCACGGACGAAGCCACCGCGGAAGCAGCGGCGAAGGCATCGGAGATCGTAGCTGAAGCAGAGACGAAAGCTGAAGATATTGCTGGCCAAGCGGGAGCTGCTGCTGAAGAAGTAGTTGCAGCTGCTAAGGCTAGCGCCGCGGAGGTAATCGCTGAAGCTGAGGCGCAAGCCGCGAAGCTTGTTGAAGCAGCTAAGGCAGAGGCGCAGAAGATCACTGACGCTGCGAAGGAGAACACTAAAAAGGCAGCAGCTACCAAGTAGACCATTGTCTAGCAGCGATTGAAGAGCACCCATTGTCGGTGCTCTTTCGCTGTGCAACGATTTGCGTACATGCTTTCCGCTAGCCGCACCTGTAGCCAAAGGAGTCGCCATGACAGAGCAGGCCACCGAATATGACCCAAGAACGGCTGGGAAAATTCTGGCGATTCAGAGGCTGCAGCACTACCAGATTGACCACGATGAAGATCAGCTCATGAAGTCAGACGTGGTTGACGCAGCGATCGAAGAAGCCTTGAAGCACCTAAACGGCGACGAACCCCCTCAATATGTTGAGTATCTTGCTGAAACGGTGGCGTTCGCAGCTATGGCTCGAGAAATTAGCGGAGATCGGAACCTAGGTCAGGAGCTGTTGATGCGCATCAAGGAGATCTTGCGTGAGGTGTTCGACGGCTTGATATATCGGTGATGAGTACTTCCGAGCGAGCGGGCCAAGGGAAGCCGGAGACGATAGGGCTCAGGCTAGCGAGCTATGACCGGTGGAAGCAGTTCTGTGCCTATCTCGGTGGTGGCATCGCCGCGCTTGTCTTGTTCGGCGACTTAGCCAAGGACTCATTTCAGGCTGCTCCACACTGGATGAGAGCGCTGTTCATTACTCTCATACTGGTTGCCGGTATCTTGCTTGGTAGAGCTTTCTTCGGCTACGTGTTTGCGTCGTCGGAACTGACGAAGAAGCAACAAAACGATGGCTTGAAGGATGTCGAACCTGTGCCGGATGACCCCTGGTTCAAGTATCCGCAAGTGTCTTTTGTATGCTACTGGATTGCGATAGTGCTCGGTCTAGGCGCGGCCGTGCTGCTGTGCATTGCCGCTTGGCAGACCTGATGCTTTAAAGAGGCAACAACGCTCAGTGCAAAACGAATCAAAAGCTGGCTAAATGCTCCTCGGAGCTAGCTGACCACCACCGTAATTTGGTAATCAATCCTAGACCGTCTCCTTTTTGGGGTCCGTCGCAAGATTCTTCGTCAGCTTCTTCTCCGCCTTGTTTTCGCGGCGGGACCTCCGCAGCTTCTGGAAATCGGTCCAGAAGCTCTTTGGATTCCTGATTCGGCGCATCATCCTGGCTCGAAGGGGAGCCTTGCGCGGGAGGGGCCTGAGTTTTATTGTGCGCCTCAGCTCGTTTAGGACGAGATGCCGCCTGCGTCTGAACTCCTCATCGGTTTCAGGATCGTTCTTTTCGTGCATGTCGATTCTCAGGGCTGAAACGAGCATCGCCCGACATGCAGCGTGAAGTCTCTCTGGAGCTACGAAGGAGAGCTGGTTGAGGGCTTCGTTGGCCTTGTGCTGAGCTTTGGACTTATCCCTTAAAGCTATGTCAGTTTGCCTCATCATCTTGCCTGTTTTCGGATCGGTCACGGACCTGATCGTAGAAGACTTTGAGAGCCGGGCGTAATCCTGGGATTTCTTCTTGTACTCGTCCGCATTAGTTAGGAACTTTCCACCCAGATTTTTGATCTCTTCGTCATACCGACGGGCATCCTCGTTCTTGGACTTGCGTCTATCGCTGGCTCTTGTAGAGAGGAAGGCCGCCAAGGCACCAATGAGCACGAATATGCCGGCCAAAAGGGGAACGCCCCACCAGGGCGCGCCAGTGTCGGGCATGTTGATGATGACAGGGGGAGGACTTGGAAGCACGAAGTGATCCTCTCATGCTCGAAACAGCAGGGGCCTCAAATGTGCGCCTAGCTGGTTTCCTCAGGTGAGCCCTGTTGTGAAGGGGCTTGATCATCGGCCTGGGTTTGCGGAGAAAAGACGGTGCCTTCGGTACGGTGCTGTCTTGTCAACGACTGGACGATCAACAGCTTCGCGTCGTCGCGCCTCTCAGGCGTTTCAAACGTTCCGACGAGCCTTTCGGCTGCCAAGGCTCGCTCGACCTCAATCGGATGGTTGAAGAAGGTTTGGAGCTCTTTTGATGACGCCGCAGAGTTGTTGAGCACCGCTCGCGCAATGAAACCTGTGAGGACCGACGCGGCAGTCGCGACTATTGCGGACGAAATTGCTGCGCTTGTCGACTGCGCAAAGAGAGCAAACGCGGCGGTGACAAGGATGAAGATGAATCCAATCATGATGTAGAGGCCGGTGCTCTTCTTCGTTGAGTCGGCGTAGTTCATCACAATCTGGTGGTAGTTCTTTAGATGTCTACGATTGCCCATCCACAGCGTTTTGAGATCCATAGCGCCATCAATGACGTCGTCCTTAGTGATCTCGGTGATTATCATAGAATTTTCATAACGACGTTGCTGCTCGCCGTACTGATAGTATATGGCGGCGAGCAGACTAACGATTATCATTCCAATAGCGAAGCTGATCGCGACTAGAAGGAGGTCCAGGCCGGTGCTCTGTTCGTAGCCACCACCACCGCTGATCCTTACGTACTGGGTGCCGTATAGATCCATCAATCTCTTGTTAAATACGGTGAAGTAAACGATTAGTGCGGCCGTGAGCATCGCGATCATGGTGCCCATGATGATAGTGGAGCGCTTGAAAGCGGCGAACTCCTTGGACCGACGCCAGGCCGTTCGTTGGCTTTGCGCGCTATTAGTGGCTGGTCCATCAGAGCCCTGACCCCGCGCTTCATTATCATCTTCTTGCCGGGTACTATCAGAGGGCGATTTCATTGGGGCATCATATCATGTGCTAGAAAGCGCTTTTAATTGTCTCTGGGCAGTGCTTAAATAGGAACATATGGCAGTAACCCTCCGCGTCGACTCATTTCATGAAATCAACATCGTTGAGCGCGGTGAGCTTGTCGGTGATGCTGCGATTGGGACGACAGAGCTTTCCCTTCGAAGCACCCGAGGGTTTTTGACCGGCCAGACCGTCTATATTGGATCGTTGTCTCGTGAGGGCATTGAGAAAGTCGTCGTTGCGTCCGTAGCTGACGAAACGACAATGACACTGACTGCACAACTAAAGCTCCCACACAGAGCCTCTGAGTCGGTCACAGCAGTCCTGGGCGACAAGATCCACGTCTACCGCGCAGTGAACGTAATAGATGCGGTGCCAGATGATGAGAGCTTCTCGGTCCTGGCTACTCGGGAAATCGACGCCGATCAACCGTCGACCTACTTTGCGGATTCGGCTGGCTCATCTGGGTACTGGTACCGTTTCACCTATTTCAACGAGTTCACCATGGACGAGACGCCATTGGGAGCCCTTGATCCAGTGCGCGGCCAGGACTTCCCTCACTACGCATCCTTAGGGGACATCCGCCAAGCCGCCGGGTTCCAAAACGCGTACAACCTTGCCGACAGGACCGTTGAACTGTGGCGAGGTGTGGCTGAAACAGAGATCAATAGTGCCCTCGCGGGAGCATATACGGTGCCGTTCAATCCTGTGCCGGCCATCGTTAAGAGCCTGACCCTAGAACTCGCGGCAGCGCTCCTCTTGGTGGATGCATACGGCGGGCGAGTCTATGAAAGGCGCCTGGCTGACGCCCGGGCAAAGGTTACTGAATACGGCAACCGGACCGCCGTTGTCACCGATGAGAACGGTCAGCCTCTGTCGACATCAAACTCCGTCACGGGTTGGCCTGACGACTCCGAGCCACGATCGTTCTACATCGGGCAGAGGTTCTAGGTATGGCCAGTTACTCGATCACCATTGAGGGCGACAAGGAACTGGCGGACAAGCTGCGCAAGTATGGGGCATCCATCCTCGACCTCAGTAAGTCGATGGGCAACATCGGTGATTACCTCACGGCATTCTTCTCAGGTGAAGTCTTTGCCTCTCGAGGTTCCGTAATCTCTGAGAGATGGCCACGACTGAACGAGAACTATGCGGTCTGGAAAGCCGGGCGTTGGCCCGGCGCTATTCCTTTGGTCCGTACCGGCCTGATGCAGCGTGGATTCAAGCACAAGTCCACTCGCTTGACCACATCACTCTGGAACGAAGCAGCCTACTTCGACTACCACCAAGAGGGCCTCGGCGTCCCTCAGCGCATGATGATGAAGGTGGATACTCAGCGTGAAAGGCGCATCGTCACGTTCATAGAGGATGACCTGACAGGCAAGCAGAGGGCACTAAATGTCTAGCCAGTTTGAGCCAACCACGAGTCGTATCCTGCGCCTAATGCGGGATACCTTTGGTGACCGGTTCAGTACCTACTACGACGGTGACCCGGAGTCGATCCCAACCTTCAACTTGCCCTGCATCATCGTGACGCAGTCCAGTGCCGAGATCGTGGAATCAGCCATGAACGAGGACGATGTCACCGACTCGATCACCGTGAAAGTTGTGCTCAACAAGCGCGACGACTTCACCGGCGACAAGGTCGACCCACTGAATCTCACCGATAAGAGGATTCGTGATCTGGTGATCCAGCGAGACACCGCAACAGGCCAGTACGACGAGAGGACTGTCGTAGGAGCTATCCGTAAGTTCGGTATCGATGGTATACGCCAGGATGAAGGGATCACAGCGGTTGCCCCGAGTCTAGCCATTGAGTACGGAATCAATCCACGGCCGGCTGAGAACACGAACTATGCGGATATCACTGCGGAAGGCCATGTGACTTTCTCCATCCAATATTCTCTCGACACGGAATTAGCCTTTAATAAGCAAGGCGATTGATATACATTGAAAATATGGCAAAAGCTAATAATTCCACTAAAGAAGAATCTCAGGATAAGCAGCTTTTCTATCTCCCCGTTGAGGGTGTAACTGTCGAGGCTAAAGACCTTGAAGAGGCACGATCCCTTGCGGCGGAGGCAGTAGAAGCTCGGAAAGACGTAGAGGTAGGTGATGACAGCATTTAATTCATACAAGAAACGACGCGAGGCGATCGTCATTGGTCCTGAAAGCTCCCCAGGTACGACTGCAACGAAGCAGTACGCCTTCAGGTGGCTTGATAAAGGACTGAAATCGATTCCGATGATCCTGGAGAACGAGAGCGCAATGGGATCAGACGTCAAGATCAACGACAGTGCCATCGATGTTTGGCACAGTGAAGGTCCGCTCGGCGGCAAGGTAACTGAAGACGGCATTGGCTGGCTGATGACTGCAATGTTGAACAAGGTCACTACGACCGCAGCTGGTGCGCAGTTCAAGCACGTCTTTACGCGAGACAAGTCGTTCGCCCGCCGCACACTCTCCGTCTGGGACGTTCGGCCCGTAGATATCCGTCTCTACAAGTCTGTCTACATGGACAACCTCGAGGTCAGCATCGAAGTGGGGGAGAAGGGCGCATGGCTTGAGGCCAAGACGGCACTCAAGGGTTGGAAGCGCACCACGGCTACCGGTGTCACTCCGGCTTTCAAGGTCGGGGAGAAAGAGTTCACCAGTCGCCAGGTCGAAGTGTTTCTAGCCTCTGACGTGGCGGGTCTGACAGCCGGCAAGATCAAGCCGAGGAAGATCACTCTCAAGATGGAAGAGAGCACCACGGTAGACCACTCTCTTGGTGAGACCAACGACGATCCAGAGTTCGACAGCGCACCCGCTGAGGTCAAGGGTTCGATGGTGATCAAGTACCGCAAGACGGACTTTGAAGACGACTATTTTGCCAACGCTGTTCACGCGTTGAAGATCGTGGCTACCAACGGGACGTCAAAGATCGAGTTCTTGGGAACGAAGGTACGCTTCCGCGAGCTGACTGACTCTGACAGTCGGGACGATGTGGTGACTCAAGAGGTCAGCTTCTACTTTGAGGCAGATGACGCGAACGCTGGTAAGGACATCGAAGTGACTGTTACCAACGATGTGCCAAACTACAACGCCTAATATTCAGACTCTCATCATTGATGCAATATGCGCCCCGTGCTTAAATAGGGGCGTATTTAGTATCGAAAGGAATATATGGGTCTAAACATTGTTGTTAACCGAAGACTGCCACTACAAGATTTCGCTGAAGGATGGGATAATTGCTATCTCCTGGTCCGTGGGGTGAATGAAGCTCGACGCCAAGAACTTCTTGCAAAGCTCGATAGCGCCAGCGATCAGGAAGCGGCCGATCTTATGCAAAATCTTTGCCTTGAAGTAATCGTCGGCGGCCAGGTCATCACAACAGATGAGGATGGTTCCACACGACCTGTCACGCTGAATCTCACTGATGTGCCTGAAGTAGTCGAAGCTCTCAACTTGGCTTGGCGACAGGAAGTCGTGTCCATCGCAACGGGAACTGACCGTTTAAAAGCGACGCTGAGGTAGAAGAGTACGAGGAAGCCTATGAGGCCTACTACCGGTTCGGACTGAGCCTGCAGAGCCTTCCTCAGGATATACAGGACGAAATCTTCTCCTATGAGTATCGCCTGAAGTTTGGGCTCAGTGTCGAAGAGTTTGAGAAAGAACCGTGGGAGGCATTAGCTCAAGCAAAGCTGATCTGGTCACTCAATGCTCAAAGAGAGCAAGACGACGCCAACAAAACTGAACAACACAGCGAGGACGACTGGCTATAGGAGTCAGTCGTTTTTGATGTTAAATTGAAAATATAGACAGACGCTAAAATCCTGTCATTGAGCAATACCGCGTGGCCAACAAGATAAATATCGTCATCACCGCAGAAGAAAAGGCTAGAGGGCCTATTCGAGGTGTTGCTGATGAAATGGATTCGGCCAGCTCAAAAGCGAACAAATTCCGTGACTCGCTACTCTCCACCGCCAAGGTTGCTGCACTCGCCACAGGTGCAGCCGGTGTCTTGGCCGCGAAGTTCGCCGTTACAAGCGCTGCCGACTATGAGCAGTCGCTAAACATCTTCAAGTCCGTCTCAAGCGCCACAAGCGACCAGATGCTGATGGTCGCTACTACCGCCCGCGCCCTCGGCAAGGACATCTCACTCCCCGGCGTCAGCGCTAAGGATGCTGCCTTGGCGATGGTTGAGCTAGCAAAGGCCGGCTTGTCGGTCAACGACACCATGGCCGCTTCGAAGGGTGTGCTGAGCCTGGCGAAAGCCGGTCAGATGGATACGGCTGCCGCAGCCGAGGTTGCCGCAAACGCACTTAACTCATTCGGGCTAGCTGGCGGCGAAGCTGGACGAGTTGCGGACCTGCTAGCCGCTGCTGCCAACGCATCAAGTGCCGACGTCAAAGACATGGCCTACAGCCTCCAAATGTCGAGCGCCAGTGCCGCCGCTGTAAAGGTCCCGATCGAGGACTTGACCACGATGATCGCCGAGATGGCCAACAACGGCATCAAAGGCTCGGATGCAGGTACGTCGCTCAAGACGATGTTCATGAACCTGATCCCAACTACCGACAACGCCAGAGCTGCAATGAAGCAACTCAACCTGGACTTCTATGACGCCAAGGGCAACTTCGTCGGGGTTCGCGAGGCGATCCGGCAACTCGAGGACGGGACGAAGAACCTAACGGACGAGCAAAAGGCGCTTGCGATCCAAACTATCTTCGGAACTGACTCGTCTCGTGCCGCAAATATCCTCATCAAAGAAGGCGTTGCCGGTTACGACAAGATGTCTGCCTCCGTCAATAAGCAAGGCGCAGCCGTCGAGCTAGCCGCTGCCCAAAACGCCGGATTCAAGGGCGCTGTAGATGCGCTCAAGAGTTCGCTTGAAACCGTGGCCATCGACGTTGGGACGAAGATGCTTCCAACGCTGACCTCTTTGGCGACGACGCTAGGGAGCAAAGTAGAGCCAGCTTTTGAGACGCTACTCAATGTGGGACGCCAGGTCCGGGACTTCCTGAAGCCTGCATTTGAAGGGCTCGGTGATGCCGTCAAAAACGCACTCATTCCCGCTCTGAAGGATGTGGCTAAGAGCGACATCGTGAAGTACATCGGTGGTGCCCTAGTCGTCGCCGTTTATGCCGCCATTCGCGTCATCGAGGGAGCCATCCGTTTTGTCAGCAGCCTGGCAAGCCAACTAAGTTCTGCCACGTCCATAGTCGTCGCTGCTACAACCGCGATTGTGGCTTACAACCTGATTATGGGCGGTGCCGCACTCAAAACAGCCGCTATGACGACTGCTCAACTCGCCCTCAACGCGGCGATGAGACTTAACCCCTTCGTCTTAGCCGCTAGTGCTGCCGTAGGCATCGTCGCTGCCTATGTGCAGGTTGTTTCAACTTCTGATCGAACGACTATCGCAACGGATGCACTCCGCGCCGCCCAGGAACGACTTACTGCCACAACCAACGCGGCTAAGGATGCTCAGGATCGTCTGAGCGGTGCATATCTGACTCAAGAGGGTGCAGCACTCGCAGTGGAGCGGGCTCAGCGTACCTACAACGATGCTGTGTCGACGTACGGAGCCAACTCACTCGAAGCGCGAGAAGCGGCGTTCAATTTGAAGCGGGCGAATGACGATCTTGCCCGCGCCAACCAAGAGGTCACGGATCGAACGAATGACGCTAAGAAGGCAGAACAAGATAAGAAGGATGCAGCCGCCGAAGTAGTCAAAGCGAATGATGCCGTCAAGGAGTCCGCCTATCGTGCTGCCGGTGGATATGCCTTGCTCGCAGACAACATTCGCAAAGCTGCAGACGAGGATAAGAAGACAGGGGTGAATGCTGGCTTTGGTGGCAAGAACCAGACCAACGCCCTCTTCAATGTTCCACGGCATGCGCTCGGCACTACTTACGCTCCCGGTGGTCCGACGATCCTCAATGAGCACGGACCGGAAATCGTCAATCTGCCGCGTGGATCGCAGGTAACTCCTGCCTACAGGACTCGTAACGAGCTCACCAACCGTGGGAATAGCCCGGTGTTTAACGTGACGGTCAACAATTACACCGAGACCGACTACAAGAAGATGCTGAGCGATTTCGGCTTCGCTCTGAGGTTGGCCTCATGAGGATCTGGCTCAACGACTTTCTCTTGAACGACTCGACCAATCGGGTCTACTTGAATGAGCCGACCACCGGCCTGGAGTTGCCTGGCGTTCGGACCAGTCGCGGTACTCGCTCAGGCCAGGCAGGGAGCTACATTGGCGCTCAGATTGATGATGCTCGCTTCATCACGCTTAACGGTCACATCTACAGCTCTAGCGTCACCGAGGCAAAGCAGAAGCGGCGCGACATCCAAGAGGCGCTGCCTCTTTACCCGGAAACGATCACGGTTCGAATTCAGGACGATGATGGGCGCACTTATGAGCTGGCGGCTCAATATGTGGACTTCAAGATGCCGATCGAGGGTTCGCGCTTCAAGCACATCTTCAAGATCGACCTCGAAGCACCTGATCCGATCATCTATGACACCACCGCCGGCTCAGCGCTGAACGGCATCATCCAGAAGGCCATCCCTGGCGGTTTCCAATTCACCACCACGACGCCACAGTTCGGCAGTTTCTACTTCACCGATGCTCAGGCGATCAGCGTGATCAACAACTCGAGTCCAAACGTCGCATACCCAGTCATCACGATCACGGGCAAGCTAACCAACCCGGTCATCACCAACAAGGCAACGGGGGAGAGCTTCAGTCTTACTGGGTACGCGGTAGACAGCAGCGCGGTCACTGTCATCGACATGGCAAACCACACCGTCACTTTGAACGGCGGCAATGCCTTTGGCTACGTGCCCCTGACCGCTCAGTGGTGGGGCTTGCAACCGGGCGACAACACGATTGATTTCACATCAGGCAGCGGCTCAGACGTCACTTCAGGGGTGATGACCTGGCGACCTGGCTATAGGGGTATCTAAGGATGGCGTACAAGACCACATACGCCGTCGAGCTTTGGAGCGCCGCAGGTGTCCGCATCTGTGAGATCACTCATTTGGTCCGCAATCTCTACTGGTCTGAGGAGCGCAACGAAGCTGAGGTGCTTCAGTTCAGCATGGACCTCGATGCCTTTGAGAGCTACATGGAGAGCAACGTCAAAGCAGACGTTCTCTCCAACTTCCGTGAGGGACAGACAGAGATCAAGATCAAAGAGAACGGTGAGTATCTGTTTGGGACACAGCTCTACTACGCGCCGATTGACCTCAACATGGATGGCTCGGCCACCATCACGGTAACGGCCCAGGGCTACTTGAACTTCTTCAACTCCCGATATCCAGACCCAACGATCAGCTATGGCAACACCGAGAGCGTGGAGATCTTCTATGACCTCGTACGCAGGGCCCAGACCGTGACCTACGGCAACTACGGCGTCGTCATTCCTGGCAGCGGCTACTACGTCACCGGAAAGCTGCGCGACCGTACCTACGATTTTTACACCAGCTCGACCAAGCTCAACATGCAGCGGCTCACGAATCTGACTGACGGCAATTTTGACTTCAAGTTCTTAGCGGACAAGACGTTGATGACCTACGCTCAGATCGGCTCACCGCGTACTGACTTCTTGATCGACTACGACCGCAGTAAGAAGCGTTCCACCTTCAGCAGGGCAACTCTGGCTCGCGGTGCCAACAATCTGTTTAATCAGGTCATTGGGCAAGGAAGTGGCTTTGGCGCGGACTATCTGCCCGCCGTAAAGAACGACTCAGCATCACAGCTTGAGTTCGGCCTTCGACAAGCCACAGTTCAGTTCAATGAAGTGAAGGATCAAGCGAACCTCGATGACGGCACTCTGGCCCGACTCAATAAGGTGAAGTCACTGCTTCGAATGCCACAGATCACCCTTAGCGGCGCTGACCTTCCGGCCACTCGAATTGAGGTCGGGGACATCTTGCCGGTCAGGTTTACCGGCCGAAAGTTGATCCAGGACATGACGGGGCTCCACCGCGTCGAACGCAAAGAGGTCCATGTCGATGAAAACCACTTCATAACGGAGATGACACTCTTCTTCGAGAAGACAGGGGAGTACACCGGCTGATGGGCGATCTCATAAGCCTGCTTCCAGAGCGGGGCTTAGAGACAGCCCTACGCCAGGTCCAGCAGAAGAATAGCGAATTCAAAGCGGCCCAACGCATCAGTGGCGCCAGTGGCCAGCTCAACTATGAGATCAGTTCGACTAACACATGGGACAGAACCGAGACCGTTACCGCTGCAGTCACAACACAGATGACGCTCGTGGTGACGATGCCATGCGATGGCACGCAAGACTGGCCTGAGGCGCTGCTCTCTCTCGACATACGGGCAAATGGAACAGCCGACGCCAACAAGTTCACCTACCTCAATGGCATGTACGCAGGAACTACTTACGCCGGCGCTCTCGGCTGGAGTGACGGGACCAACCGCATCACACACGGCAACATGACTCGCGCCTACAACCCGAACACGAAGACGTTCACCTGGACGATGGATTTCTTCTACAAGGGCACGATCACGTATTACGCCAAGGCAACCATTCGATCGTCGTGTGGGGGCAACATGACGCTCATGAGGACGCTTTGATGGGCGTAACCAACTACGACTCCCTTTTGGAGAATCAGGCGGCTCACACGCTGCGTGAAGCGGCTCAGACGGCAAGTGAACGTAAGGCGATGCAGCGCATCGGCGGTTCGAGTCTTCGCTATTACCGGACAAATAACGCGGGTTCCTATGCCTGGTCCGGTCGGCTCGACACTGTGTCGGCCCAAAGTTCGACCACCGGGCTTGCTCGCTTCCTGGTGAACTTCACGTCATCAGCTAACGAGGCCTTCATGTCCTCAATTGTCGTTGAGGTAGAGCAGAGTACTGACGGCGTGACGTGGACGCCACTACCTTGGTCAACCTCTCCTGTTGGAGGCTTCGACTGGCAAGTTCAGGATGCCGGCGTTGTGAACACTGAGGCCTTCAATGCCAAGTACGACCTATTCTTGCGTGGCCCGCTCAACGCTTACCGACGCTTCAAGATCCAAGCGCTCACCAGTGATCCAGTCTCGATCAGTCTGACGAGGACGCTCTGAATGTCGGTCCTGGATCAGCTACCTGAAGGAGAACTGCAGCGGCTCACCCGAGAGCTTGACGCGTCGCAGCGAGAGATAAAGTCACCGCAGCCTATCGGCAGTAGCGGCGTCATGATGGGTATCGTCACGAGCGGGAACCCGATCGACGTCACTGTGCCAGCTGGTGACGCGCGGGATGTATTGCTCTCATACACGCCAGCAGATACCGCGTTTGGTGGCGGACTTGTCTATCGGGCTTATCAGAGCACAAATGGCGGCTTGAACTTCAACGAGATAAATGTCTCTCAGCGGCTAAGAGTGGGCTCCGATAACGTGCAGAAGTGGCGAATTCAGTATTTCAATGGGTCGGGTGGCACTGCCATAAACCTAAAGTTCCTATTTCTCTGCATTGGCTCTGGCACATTTACGGCAAGTCTTGTAACTTAGGAAGTAGGAACAAAAATGCATGTACGATAACTTCAAACTCTATAACTACTCAAAGTCACTCGTCTCTCCTGAAGGATATGGAAGGCATGAAAGTTTCTTTCTCAGTGGAGACATCATCAATGGGTTTGAAACAGTTATCGGAACTGGTCTTCAAGTTACAGTCAAGCCAGGCAATACAATCATCAGGAACGGCTCAGGCGGCAATGCCAGTGCTCATATCGCCTCTTTGATAGCGGACTTCACCAGTACGCTCGCTACAGCAGACGCTAGTAACCCACGTATCGACGCCATCGTGCTCTATGTGGATACGAGTGTCTCTCTTCCAAGTGGGACCCCGACCGCTGCCAACCTGGACGGCCTGGGGGTCTTCAAGGTCAAATACGTTTCGGGAACGCCGAACGCGAGTCCAACGGCTCCATCCATAGCAGCGATTCAAACGGCCATTGGGTCGACAAGTTACCCGTATACAATCATCTCCAACTGGCGCGTCAATGCCGGTGTCACCGCACTGTCGCAGGATAAATGCACCGATACACGCGTCTTCGCGGCTCCAACTAATCCACGAGCTCTAGGCCAAGGCAGTTTCATCGAAAGCGGTGGCGTTGCGAGCTTCACTGCGAGTACCTTGAACGGTGCTATTGCTGCTGGCCTGGCTTGGATCAGCGTCGGAGGCGTCCTGGTACCCCAGCCATTCAATAGCCTCAACTTCACGATGGCTGCCAGCAAGGATCGCTACTTCTACGTGACCCTGGGCAACAACACAATTCAGGCTGCGACAGATGCCTCCAATGGTGGTGCAGCGCCAACGTTGCCCGCTAACTCAGTCTGGATCAATGTCGCTATTAGTGGCGCGAGCGCTATTACCTCTGTCAAGCAGTGGGGCGAGGCTGCCGTGGGAGTACCCATCTACCCAGATAACGGCCAAGGAGCCTGGCGCCCTTGGAATCCAACCTTCACCAACTGGAACACTGGAACGGGCGGTAGCGCAGGGACGGTCGCGACGTACAAGCAAATCGGAAAAACGGTCTTCTACCGTATCCGTAGCACCCTCGGAACTTCCGGGCAGTCTGTGAGCGGGACAATCACATTTTCCTTGCCTGTCACTGCTAATGCTGAGCTGGCCAACTCGATCACTGAAGGTTACGAAATAGGCCTAGCGAAGCTACTTGATCAGTTCACGAACGCATATCAAGGTCGCGTACAGGTCAACAACGCCACGAGTGCATTCTTGATCGCCGAGGGTGCAGCAGCAACGTTTGTCGCACAGGCAACTGCGAATGCCACCCAACCATTCACGTGGGGATCTGGTGACATGTTCGTAGCGGAAGGGTTCTACGAAGCGGCATAACCATGAGTCAGAGAACGAAAACAATCATCAAGGAGACAGAAGGATGAACGACAGCGCCGTTATCCTTGCTGCCCTTGGCATCATGGCAACTATCGTCGGCGCCCTGGTCTGGCTTTTGAAGAAGCTTTTTACGCAGAACGACACAACAGTCAAAGAAGGAAACAAAGTCAACCTCAAGCTCGCAGCGTCCATCGATAAGCTTGCTGAAGCATCAAACGAACAGATAAAGCAGTCACGTGATCAGGCCAGCAAGCAACGCAAATTCGAAGAGCTTGTCATCAAAAAGTTGGATGAGCTTGGTGCGAAGGCAGATCGAAATCATGATGCCATCGTCAACAAGCAAACTGTTCGAGAGCAACACGTCGAGCACCAGACGGTGGTGACTCAGGAGGGTCAGTAGTGGCCCGCTTCAACCTGCCAGTACAAGGCTCGGTTTCTCAAGGCTTTGGGAGCAATCCTGACTACTACCGGCAGTACGGTCAACTTGGACACAACGGCTGGGACATTGCTGCAGCGGAGGGTACGCCGATCTACGCAACAGCGGACGGCACGGTCATCTTTGAAGGCTGGGGCAAATTCGGCAGTGGCTACCCAGGCTGGGCAGGCGATCCGGCTGGGATCTGGACACTCATAGATCACGGTGATTGCTACACCGGCTACGCACATCAGTTAGACACCGTTGTCAGTGCTGGCGACAAGGTGAAGCAGGGCGATCTCATTGGCCACGTCGGATCAAGCGGTGACGCCAGTGGACCCCACACACACTTCGAATTCATCAGCAAACCACCGGCTTGGAGCAACGGATACGCCGGAAGAGTCAACCCAAACAATTTCAATGTAGGAGGTGCAAAGGCACCAGGAGCTAAGGACAAAATGGACCCAAACGACGTACGCGAACTGTATAGAACTGGACTACACCGAGAACCAGAATCAGATTCGGTCATTCAAGGCAACGTTGGTTTGAAGGCCGGCGAAGCCCTGGCCAACGTCCGAGGTTCCGAGGAGTGGCTGCACCAAAATCACGCTGTCGTCTATTTTGATCAGCTCTCTAATGACTTGAACAATGCCAATCGGGTGATCGGGGAGCTTCAGGCCCAGATTGAGGCCCTTGGAAAGCGACCAACCGCCGAAACGCTGGCCGCCTTACAAGTCGCGGCCGACGAGGCGGTCAAGCAGGCAAGCGAGGCCAAGACGAAGCTCGATGCGGCTATGAGTGAGAACCAGCAGCTCATCAAACAGCAACAAGCCGATCAAGCAGCCGGGCAGAGCTTGTTGCGAAGGCTGGGGCAGTTGTTGGGACTAATCAAATAGGAGGGATCAATGCAGAATTTTCTACACAAACTAGGGCTATGCAGGAAAGTGCGCGCAGGCTATCGATGTACCGGTCGTGCTAGCGAACACTTATAGATGCTCATGAGAGCGCTCATCATCATTGGACTGGCGAGCTGCGCACTGCTCCTGCTGGTTCTGTTTATCCAGCCAGTACCCGCCTCAACCGGGGGTGTTTGCCAGATGCGTGGTCTTTTACCGGACCCGCTCTGCACACAAGGCGTGACCAATCCCAACGTCACCCAGTCAAATATCCACTCGACGATCTGCGTGAGCGGGTGGACAACAACGATTCGTCCTCTAGTGAGCTACACCAACGCTTTGAAGCAGAAACAGATGAAAGAGTACGGCTTCACCGATAGCATCAACGCTCACGAAGAAGACCATCTCATCCCCTTGTCCATTGGGGGACACCCGACCGACCCGAAGAACCTGTGGCCCCAACCGGATGCAGCTCCGAACCCAAAAGATGCTGTTGAAGGCCAGCTGAGAGCCAAGGTTTGTTCGGGAGCCATGTCGCTAGCGACAGCTCAGCAGCGAATCGCTACCAACTGGCAGACGGCAAATAACTAAGAAGGAGGCATATGGAAACAACTCAATTCAAAGACACACCACTCGGCAAGGCAGTGCGAACATTCAAGCAGGCGTTCATCGTGATAGCTCCGCTGTTTTTGGGTATCGTCGCCCTGCCGGAAGTCCAGCAGTATATCGCAAACAACGTAGGATGGATTCTTCCGCTGCTCGCCCCAACGATCGCGATAGTCACTTACGTCTACAACAAGCTTGGAAAATAGCCCTTAGGGCTGTTTGAGAGCCGTTCTGACGCGTCCTGGACTCATAGACGAGCGATTTAACCACTCAAAGCTCTCTGCGTTGTCAGAGAGCTTTTTAGGCTATAGTCTTTTTTCATGGCAAAAGAAACGATCACCATAATTCGTGATGACCTTGATGGCTCCGAAAACGCGAAGTCGTACAAGTTTGGCTGGGGAGACAACCAGTACGAGATCGATCTGAGTGAAAAGAACGCTAAGGAACTGCAGGACTTTCTTGGCAAGTACATCGGTGTTGCCGCTAAGGTAACGGCACGCCTCCCTCGCTCAGCTGGATCACCTGCTCCTAAGAGCAACAGAGAAGAACTTCAGAAAATCCGTTCATGGGCGCTGGGGCAGGGACTCAACGTCTCGCCGCGCGGCCGAATCAGCGGTGATGTGATTAAGGCTTACGAAGCCGCTCACTAGAGTTCAACTGTGAAGAAGCCCCGACCCTATATGAGAGAGTCGGGGCTTCTTCTGTTGAAAGATCTACGACTGGATTTCGGCAACTATCTCTGAGAGGTCATCTACCGCCTCGCATATCTTCAGGTTGAGAGCGTTAAGCTTCCGGTTGACCGCGGCAAGCTTGTCCTGCCGGTCAAGAACATCGTGTGTATTGAGTAGCTGGTACATCGTGGTGCGGTAGTGCTCGACGGCGTTGGATAGATTCTCCGCCTCGTTCATGGCCAGGGATGCTGACGTGTGGATGTTGACTGCGTGGAGCCGCATGTCTTCGACTCCATCTGGGTTGCGAAACATTGCTTACCCTGCTTTCCTACTGGTTGTCTGAATTTACGTGCGGGCGTTTGCCGTACGGCGAGCGATCCTTTGCATCGATGGAGCCGGTCCTTCGAAGCTCGATTTCGCGTTCAACCTCGCTGACGGGTCGCCCATATTTCGCTCGTGATTGAGCCAGCACTGCCTGGATGGTCTTGGCTTCCCCGTAACCCTCGATGGTTCGCATCGTGAAGGGGCTTGATACTCCGCTCTCTGTTGCAACCATGGCGATAGCCTCGCGAGCCTGGAGGTTCTGCAGGTCCGATGCACCTACTTTGTCTCCGAACTCACGCGCCATTGCGGCTGCATCGTTCGACAGCTGGAATGCGATCTTGCTCCGGCAGTTAGCTGAAATCGCCGCTCGCAATCCGCGGTCAGTTAGTTGATCGAGATTCTGATGAATGAGAGTCATTCCCAACCCGAATGAGCGGCTCTCAGCGAGCATGTCGCCAGGATCTGTGGGCATCGTCACAAAATTTTGAAATTCGTCCATGTACAACATCACTGGCTTGTGGTTGGGCACCGTGCGTACGGCGCTCCAGAGGGCGTTGAGAATGAGCGTTCCCATGAGACTGGATGCCTGCTTGCCGATGCGCACACCGTTCAAGTTGACTAAGAGGATCTTCCCGGAGGCCACGAGATCCGGCATGGTGAACGTGGACTCGGCCTGGCCAAGCGAGTTCCGGATTTCGGCTCGCGAAACAAAGGGCCAGATGCGGCGCACAAGGGTAGCCAAGTCGATGTCGACACGGTTGTCTTTCTTGGTCGAAGATTCCAAGTAGTCGACCCAGAACTTTTTGATGTGCGGGTCTGCGATTCCCTGGATAAGTTTTTTGCGCCACTGAACTTCATCTTCATTCGGCTTGATGAAGCTCGGTAGATCAACGAGCGTGCCCGTTTCTGCCAGGGCATGGAGACCGTGATACATCAACTGAGGTACTGAAAGCGTCTCTGGGAATAGGTTTGTGACGAGATTGTTCAGCTCGTCGATAGCCGCTTTGCTTGACCCCTGGCGTAGGACGTTGAAGCCGATGGGGTGATCTAGGTCTGCAAGATCCCACACGATGACGTCCTGAATTCGGTCAGGCGGGACACGCTCAAGAACGCGCCTGAAAAGATCACCCTTCGGGTCAATGAGCACAACACCGAATCCGTCCTTCATGTCCTGCACTGCTTCGTTCGTAGCAAGCCACGTCTTCCCTGACTTCGTAGGTCCGATGATGTGCGTGTGTTGCAGCCGGCTTACGTGATCGATGGCGATATTGCGCGTGCTCCCCGGCACTGTTGACGTCCCTATGACTGTCCCTTCGCGCGGCACGCTATTGGTTACGTGCATGTGGCGGGTGCGCGACTGGGGAAGCCCAGCGATGTATGGACTACCCAGCGGCCAGTTAACAAGAGGCGCCAGCTCAGCGATGTTAACCTGCGCTTTGAAGAAGAATGGAGTCGTTGCCGAGTTCATGGTTTCCGCAAGAGTTTTCGTATCTATGTGGTTACCCTTCAGCCTGTTTGCAGCGCTGCCGATGGCCGTAAAAGCCTGGTAGACGGAACGGATAATCTGTTGAGCGCGAATTTCGTGAGGTGCCGCGACCGCGATGCGCCCGATGGCCTGCATGTTCGGTAGTTCAAGCTTCTTACGGCGGTCATCAACTTCATCGGCGGTCGCCTGGTCCTTGGCCGTCATCACGCGCCAAGCTTTCCAGTCATCCGACTTCGGGGGAGCCTGGTGATGAGGTTTCGGCTTATGTGGTGCGGGCGTGATCAACCACTGCGTGACAATTGCTTCTTCCTCACGGAGTCCTTGCATGGACGCCAAGATGCTGGCCGACAAATCCTTTCCATTAGGAATAAGCAACTGGCGCGAAGCGGTCGTCATGCCGAGTTCAATGCCGACCTTGTACTCGAACTGATCCCGGGCGCTCACGCTTTCGGCGTGAATGCCGGGCACCAGGCTCTCAAGGTGACCAACGATGAACGAAGCGTCCTTCTTTGGCAGTCGTACATAGTGTTCGATGATGGCGTCAGTCGCCACAGTTTCAAACACGATCGAGGGGACGCCCCGCAAGCGCGAATGGTCGATGCTCATCGTGCCGGTAATAGAGGATAGCCAAGCCTGAACACGTTCTTCGGCCAGACCGGCAGGGAAGATCAGGCGGTAGGTTACCCGGTCTTGATCGTAGGATTTCTGTTTGAATAGCGCCATTTCAAAGCCTCCACTTGAGAATGAAAAGTTGGATGCAATGAAAAGGCCGTGCCATATCACTATTACTGTGACACGACACGGCCTTTTCGACTAGCCCTTGATACCGCGACCGTTCAGCATCCTTATGACTGCCCAAATAGATCCGGCGAGGATTACTAGCACGATCCCGATGCCGAGTAGTGGCAGGTACGGTTTGATTGCTTCTGATGCGATCGTCAAGCCGACGACCAAAAGAACGATCACCAGCATGAGCTCCCAGACCTTCTTAAGCATCGAGCTCACCGCCTTGCTTCCTTTTGAGGTGCTTCGCTATTTGCTGAATGCGTAGCTCCTCTTCCATATAGACAGATCCTTCTGCCAGGAGCTCTTCAATGGCTTCACGGTTGACCTGCTGGTCATACATGCCTTGCATGATTGCCGTTTTGGCGGACGCCTTGTCCCGTCCGTACTGAAGCCTCATCCGACGGCGATTGACGATCACGAATGTCAAGATGAGGATCACGAACGGAGTGGCGACGATCATCATGAAGAGGAAGGCTCCCCATGCTGTGTAGAGGGAATCAGACACGATCATCACCGCGCTCGTACCTGTAGATCTCCTTGAAGCGCCGCGTGGCCCTGGCATCTTCAGCGATGAGGTCGGCCTTACCCAGGACCCACTTCGCTACGGTGTACCAGCCGATAATGATGGCCGGCAACGAAACGAACAGAACGATGTTGAGCGCTGATTTTAGAACTTCCAATTGCTCCTGAATAGACATAATTACCTCCCGCTTTGCATGATGATTTCAATGACCTCGACGTCGCCGTTGGGGTGACGCCGGTAGATTGTGCGCTTCAATTGCGCGGTGTCGGACCGCTGAGTTGCGGCTATCTTCTGCTCAAGAAACTCGGCGAATTGATACCCGAGTTCGTAGGCGATGCGTTCGCTGTCCATTTGACGCGCGCCCTAGCTACTTCTCTGCTTCTTGGCGTCCACTGAGTGCCTTTCGCTGGATGGTGCGTTGGTTACCGATCCCGTGGTGTCCTGCTTGGTGCCTCTGTTTAGTTATCAAGTTCCGCGCATATGATCTGGTTACTCCCGGGTGATCCTTGCTACTAGCAAGATCGTAGCCACCTTGCAGCAAGGTTGCAACTAGGTAGCATTTTTGCAGTTCGGGCTTCTACACTGAACGCATGAATGACGAAGAGAAACTTGAACTCATTGAGGAAGATCTAGCTGGGCTGATCCAGGACGAAGGCCTTACGCCAACGCGGCTTGAAGCGTACGGAAAGAACATCATCATGCTGTTCGGCGTAAAGAGCGCCAGCTTCGTCGACCAAGAGGTCAAGTACGCCATGCTTGATATGCCAAAAGACAAGTACACGACTGCCTTGCAGTATGCCCTTAGCGTCTACAGCCCAACATCAAACACCTCGACTTTGACTGAGCGTCGGGCGCAGCTCATGACGGTGGATGGTTTCGCGGTTTCGGAGGACACGCTGCGTCGCTGGGAGCGTCGCGCAATGAAGACGTTCGCGCGCCACATCATCAAACAGTCGCGAGAGGAGAACTTGCTTCTTCGCAATAAGTTGTTTGCGGACGAGTACGGTTCAACTGACGAGAAGTTTGATGCGCTAGCACGACACCTTCAGTCGGAGTTGAATGACCGGTTGTATCAGACCGACAAGGAAGTGAAGGAACTTAGGAGCGAGCTAGATTGGCTCAAGAAGGCGTTCATGACTTCCATCGGATCTCCACCCGATCAGGATTGAAAATCCACTGTTTGTAGCGAGCCTTGCCGTCGCCGGGTTGCTTCGGGTAGATGTAGACGCCCTCGATAACCGTGTCTAGAAGATGACGCTTCCACTCAAGGTCAGCCTTGTTCCACGTATCTTCGACAGTCTTGCCAACCGGCACGCCAGCCAAGATCGCCTTTGACGTGAGTGCATCGACCTGCTTATTGAGGGAGTCTAGGTGGCCCTTCGCAATGGTCTTGGCGGTCTGGTATTCAGCTAGGTCCATTGCGCCGGTTGAATAGAGGTTCAGAATCTCAGTAAGCCGAATGGTTTGAGCCTCTTGGTCGTGGAGCAGTTGCTTGAGCTTTGGAGACGAGTCCTTGTGATTGATCAGCTCAGTCAGGTCCGGCGTATCCAGGCGGTAGAGCAGGCATTCCGTGACCAAGCTTTCAACCGGAGCTTGCTTGCGCTTGACCTTGCCACAGCCGGTTGGCCGACCGTGCACGTCCTTCTTCCGGCAATTAAAAGCAGGGGAGTAGCTGCCGTCTCGCTGCTGAGCGTTGACGATGGTCATGCGGTTGCCGCAGAGCCCACAGAAGACGAATCCAGTTAGCAGGTGCTTGCGAGCATAGGTGCGCCGTCCGTAGAGGGCCTGACCTCTCCTTATGGCGAGCTGCAATTCTTCCCATGTCTCAAGGCTGACGAGTGCTGGCCATTGAGCCGGGTACTCATCCTTGTTGTGGACCCTGATGGAGATATTGCGTTTCCTGTTAGCGACGTTGTGCACGTTGATAGGAGTCCAGAGGTTCCCCTTGGCCGTCCGGATGCCGCGCTGGTTTAGATCAAGGGCAATGGTGCGCCATGAATCACCTGCTACGTAGCGATCGATGGCCTCGCGGACCACGGCAGCCTCATGCTCGATGATGACCATGCCGTTCTGTTCGTAGCCGTAGGCGCGGTTGCCACCGCTTGGAAGGCCCGCCTTGGCAGCTTGAAGCTTGGCCGCTTTCTGTCGCTCGATAGCATGTTCGACCTCGTAACGAGCCACTGCCCCTAACTGGCGAGCTACCAGACGGCCGCTTGGTGTGGACAGGTCAATCACGCCGGCCTTGACGGTATGAGTTGCAACACTATGCACCTCGGAGGCCAACACGTAGCTCTCCAGCTCAACCATGGAACGGTGGAGGCGGTCGGTGTGCCAGGCAATAACGCCGTCGATCTCCCCCGACTGCATAGTCTCAAGAAGGGACTTGTATCCGGGCCGGTGCTTCCCGGAATATGCCGAAATGTCGTTGTCTGTGAAGGTCGCAACGATGGTGCCGCCAAGGCGGTCTGCGAGGTCTGTGCAATCCCTGGTCTGACGGTCCACGCCTAAGCCCGCTCCTACTCGGTCGCGGCTGATTCTGGCGTAGATGGCAAAACGTGGACTATTCATATATGCGTTACTGTGCATGATTATGCGCCTAGTGGGGTGTGTCGTCAAGACTTCGATGAGGCACCCGAGTACGAACGCCGGGTCCTGGACGCCCTGCGGCAACCTCTGGAAAGCGGAGAACTCGTCATCCATCGCTCCGCAGGCACGGCCGCATATCCGGCCCGTTTCCAGCTGGTCCTCGCGGCGAATCCTTGCCCGTGCGGGAAGGCCACCGGCAAGGGAGTCGATTGCACCTGCACCCCGGTGATGCGTCGCCGCTACTTCGGGCGCATGTCCGGGCCGTTGCTGGACAGGGTAGACATCCAGCTCCAGGTGGAACGTGTTTCCCTCGCGGACTTTGGGCAATCCGGTGCGGAGGAGGACACAGCTACTGTCGCCGGGAGGGTCCATGCCGCCCGGTCGCGGCAACGCGAACGCTTGGGGAGTTTAGGGATGGAGACCAACTCGCAGGTTCCCGGGCGTGTACTGCGCGGCGAACTGCGACTCCCTTCCGCGACCACGAAGATTCTGGATACTTCCCTGGAACGTGGAATCCTCACGGCCAGAGGCTATGACCGCGTCTTGCGTCTCGCCTGGACCCTTGCTGATCTGGGCCACAGGGACCAACCTCACAGCGACGACATAGGACAGGCCCTCGGCTTGCGGCAGGCGGTTGCGGCCGCATGAAAGGACACGCCATGACTGAACTCGGCCAGCAGCTCACCTCTGATGTTCCAGACCGGAGCAGGGAGCGATTTGCCCGGGCAGCGCTATCGCGGCTGATGGAACCGCAGGATGCCGCCGGACTCGCGCTGGTGCAGGCCGCCGGGGCCGTTGATGGCCTCAGAATCGCGATCGGCGAGCTCGCTCCCGGACCCGGGCTTGAGCAGGAAGTGGCTTCCTTGTTGGTGGACAGCGGGGTTTCTTCCGCCGGGGCCGGATTGGCCGCTGCGTTGCTCCGGTGGGCGCCCCGGATCCCGGACCTTGCCCCGGAACGCGATCTTGCCACGATGCAACGCCTCGGTGGCCGCATGATCATCCCTGGGGACCCGCTGTGGCCCGCGCAGTTGGCAGACCTGGGCCTTCATGAACCGCTGTGCTTGTGGTGGCGGGGACACGAATTGGAGTTCCCACCCGTACGTCGGGTCGTGGCGCTTGTCGGCTCGCGGGACAGTACGAGCTACGGGGCCTCCGTCACGGGTGATTTCGCCTATGGGCTGGGTCAGCGTGGCTGCACGGTCGTGTCCGGAGGGGCCTACGGGATCGACGCCCACGCACACCGCGGGGCCTTGGCCGGGGGCACAAACGACATGCCGACCATCGCGGTGATGGCCGGGGGAGTGGACCGATACTATCCATCCGGAAATGAGGATCTGTTGCGTGCCGTGGCAAACCAAGGTGCGGTCATCGCCGAGGTTCCTCCGGGCTCGGCACCCACCCGTTACAGGTTCCTCCAGCGGAACAGGATTATCGCGGCCTTGGCATCCGTGACAGTGGTAGTGGAAGCGCGATGGCGTTCGGGTGCACTGAATACGGCCCATCATGCTGAATCCATCGGCAGGTCGGTCGCCGCGGTCCCGGGGTCCATCCACAGCGCCAACTCTGCCGGCTGCCATCGGCTCCTCCGGGATGGCGGGGCTGTTTGCGTCACGGACGTCGGGGAGATCGCTGAACTGGCGGGGTCGAGCGGTGAGGGGCTCGTCGGGGACAAGGAAACGGCAGCCTCGGACCACGACGGGCTCACCCTCGAGGACCTGATCCTGCTCGACGCGTTGCCCGTCCGCTCGACGAGCTCGGTGGAGAAGCTCGCGATCGTTGCGGGACTCAGCCCCGAGTCTGTCAGGGCAGGTCTTGGGCGCCTCAGTTTGTTGGGCTTGGCGGTATCAGTGAGCGGCGCCTGGAAGAGGGCGGGGAAACAGGAATAAACTATAGATAGTCGACTATCAGTTAGCGCAGGTTGACGTAGCTTCGATGAGGATGATGTGGACATGATGAAGTCAATGGCGCAACCCGCGAAGTTCGTGATTGGACAGCAAATCGGGCTCTTGCTGATCGTGGGAGCAGTCTTGTTCGTCCAAGGCGGCCGTGGTCCGGTGTGGCTTTGGGTTCTTTTCGCCGTCTGGCAGGGGTTGCTCCTGTGGCAGTACTACAGGATGTACAGGTCCATCGCTCATAGGTGAACGTGGCCGACGTGGCAATGCCAGCCACCGGGCCCCGCGGCTGGCACAGTGGAAGTGTGCAAGAGAATCCGCTCCCCGAAGCACTCGCCGGGTCCGTTCGGGACTTCCGGCGTTACCTCGAAAGTGAACGGGCCAGGTCCGCCCACACGGTGCGGGCGTACATCGCAGACGTCGAGAGCCTGCTGCGCTTCGCTGTGGCGGAGGGCGTAGGGCAGCTCGCAGAACTGGAACTCGGCACCCTCCGGCGCTGGCTGGGGGCGCAAAGCGAATCCGGCAAGTCCAGGGCAACACTCGCCCGGCATGCCGCGACGGCCCGCGCATTCACCTCCTGGGCCCTGCGCGAAGAACTCATCGCCTCAGACCCTGCTCTTCGCCTTCAGGCCCCCAAGCGGGACCACACGCTCCCTGGAGTCCTTCACCAGCAGCAGGTCGCCAGGATCTTCGAAAACCTGTCAGAGTCAGCCGCGGACGGCTTTCCGATGCCGTTGAGAAACCGCGCCCTCGTCGAACTGCTCTACGCCACGGGGATCCGCGTCGGCGAGCTCGCCGGCCTGGACATCGACGATCTCGATGCGGACCGCCGGACTCTCCGCGTCCTCGGCAAGGGCAACAAGGAACGGACGGTGCCCTATGGGGTCCCGGCCGCCCTCGCCGTCGACGACTGGCTCCGTCGCGGCCGTCCACGGCTCGCAACAGAGCGTAGCGGACCGGCACTCTTCCTCAGTTCCAGGGGTAACCGCATCGATCAGCGCCAGGCCCGCAGCGTCGTCAACGACCTCCTGGCGGCCCTCGGGGATACCGCGGCAACCGGACCCCACGCCCTTCGTCACACTGCCGCAACCCATTTGCTCGACGGCGGGGCGGACCTGCGTGCCGTGCAGGAAATTCTGGGACACAGCAGCCTCGCAACAACCCAGATCTACACCCATGTGTCAGTGGACCGGCTTCGCAAGAGCTATCAGCAGGCCCATCCCCGCGCTTAGAGACCTGGAAACCGTGCAACACTTCGAGGAGTCCCAAGGAAGGAAATCCGTCTGTCCGGGAATCGCACTGGCGTAATTCCGGTCTGTACGGCAAAATGAAAGCACTGTGGGGAAACTTTCAACCAAAACTTGAATGTTCTTCCGTTGCGGAAAAAATCATAGATAGGTAGGGAAACCAGAACAGCGCGGCACCCGCGCAGCAAAATTTCATCCAGGCAGAGGTCGTTGGGGAAGACGTACCTACAGCTATGGAGGATGGAATGTCTGTTGCAATAACCCGCGGTGTCTTGTTTGTGCATTCGGCCCCTACCGCGTTGTGCCCTCACGTTGAGTGGGCCATCGGATCGGTCGTTGACAAGCGGACCGATCTTGAGTGGACCCCTCAACCTGCCGCGCCCGGAATGTTCCGCGCTGAGCTCTCCTGGGCGGGAGTCCCTGGAACGGGCGCGCAGCTGGCTTCGGCTCTGCGTGGGTGGGCGCACCTTCGTTACGAAGTGACCGAGGAGCCGAGCCAGGGCGTGGACGGCGCGCGTTGGTCGCACACACCGGAGCTGGGAATTTTCCATGCCGTCACGGATGTCCATGGCAACATCATGGTGACAGAGGACCGAATCCGCTACGCCTACGAGTCGGGTGCTGGAGATCCTGCCGCCGTCTACCACGAACTATCCTTGGCGCTCGGTGAAGCCTGGGACGAAGAGCTCGAGCCGTTCCGCCACGCCGCTGAAGGCGCCCCTGTGCGCTGGCTCCACCAGGTCGGTTAGGCAACACCATCTCGGACAGGGAACAAAGTACCGAGACTGTTTTCCATAGCAAAGAGGAGGGCCCCACCACGGTGGGGCCCTCCTCTTGTGCCTCGAACCTGCAGCGACTGTCAGACGTTGCGGATGGCGATGACGGCGTTGTGGCCGCCGAAACCGAAGGAGTTGCTCAAAGCGACGATGTCGCCGGCAGGCAAAGTGCGTGCCGAAGTGACGACGTCGAGCGGGATCTCCGGATCCTGGTTCTCAAGGTTGATGGTCAACGGAGCCTGGCGTTCGTAGACGGCAAGAACAGTCAGCACTGCTTCTACGGCCCCTGAAGCGCCCAACAGGTGGCCCATCTGCGACTTCGTGGCGGAGACCGCCACATTGTCGACGTGGGCACCCAGTGCGGCACGGAGCGCCGTGTACTCGGGCTTGTCACCGACAGGCGTCGAGGTGGCGTGGGCATTGACGTGCACAACGTCCTCGGCCTGGATGCGGCCATCGAACATGGCAGCCTTCAAAGCGCGGGTAGCGCCCAGGCCTTCCGGGTCCGGTGCCGTGATGTGGTAGGCGTCGGCTGTGACCGAAGTACCGGCGAGCTCAGCATAGATGCGCGCACCGCGGGCGATCGCGTGCTCTTCGGCTTCCAGGACCAGGGCGCCGGCGCCTTCACCCATGACGAAGCCGTCTCGGTCGCGGTCATACGGCCGCGAAGCGTGCTCGGGATCGTCATTGCGGCGGGAGAGGGCCTGCATCGAGGAAAACGCGGCGAGGGGCATCGGGTGGATGGCGGCTTCGGCACCACCGCACACGACGACGTCGGCCTTGCCCGAGCGGATGAGATCCAGGCCGAGGTGCATCGCTTCGGTGCCGGAAGCGCAAGCAGAAACCGGAGTGTGTGCACCGGCGCGGGCGCCGAGGTCAAGGCTGACCGCGGCGGCGACGCCGTTCGGCATGAGCATCGGGACCGTCATGGGAAGAACCCGACGGGGGCCCTTTTCCCTCAGCGTGTCCCAAGCGTCCAAGAGCGTCCAGACGCCACCTATGCCCGTGGCGAAAGCCACCGCAAGGCGGTCGTGGTCGATTTCGGTGATACCGGAATCCGCCCAGGCCTCGCGGGCGGCGATGACACCGAACTGCGTGGACGGGTCCATGCGCTTGGCTTCAACGCGGCTCAGAACCTCGAGGGCCGGCGTCGAGCACCGGGCGGCAAAGTGGACCGGAAGGTCATACTTGGCAACCCACTCGTCCTCGAGTGTGTGGGCACCGGAGACCCCTTTGAGCGCGTTCTTCCACATCGTGGGGACGTCGCCGCCGATGGGCGTTGTGGCGCCCAGACCGGTTATGACTACTTTGCGTGCCATGAGATCACTCTCTGTCGGATCAGCCAACCCACGTGCTGTTCTCACTGGGGAGGCAGGAAAAAACTCTGGGAGATATAGCAGCTGTGCCGGGCTTCGGATGCAACAGGGCGCACCCGAAGTCCGGCACAGTTGAGGCCAGGCTAGGCCTGTGCGTTCGAGATGAAGTTGACGGCGTCGCCGACGGTCTTGAGGTTCTTGACCTCTTCGTCCGGGATGCGCACGCCGAACTTCTCTTCAGCGTTGACGACGATGGTCATCATGGAGATGGAGTCGATGTCCAGGTCCTCGGTGAAGGACTTGTCCAGCTCCACGGCTTCGGTGGCGAGGCCGGTCTCTTCGTTCACGATTTCAGCCAGGCCGGCCAGGATTTCTTCGTTGCTAGCCATTGTTGGCTCCTTTTCTTGTTGTGCCGGCTATTGCCGGAAATGGGGGCAAACCGCGGTTACGGCTTGGGTTTCAAAGCACTATTCAATTGGAAGGTAGGCGCGGTCCGAAACTACGGAAGAACGATTACCTGGGCACCAAACACAAGACCGGCACCGAAGCCGATCTGCAAGGAGAGGCCACCGCTGAGCGCAGGGTTCTCCTTGAGGAGCCGGTGCGTGGCCAGCGGAATAGAGGCGGCAGAAGTGTTTCCCGCATCAGCGATGTCCCGGGCAACCACCACGGTTTCGGGAAGCTTGAGCTTCTTGACCATTTCATCGATGATCCGCATGTTTGCCTGGTGGGGGACAAATGCCGCCAGATCCGAGGCTTCGATCCCTGCGGCGTCGAGAGCTTGCTGGGCAACCTTCGCCATTTCCCAGACGGCCCAGCGGAACACCGTCTGGCCGTCCTGGCGGAGCGTCGGCCAGACATCCTGCGCTGCGGAAATAATGGCCTGATCGTCGGATTCGTCCGAATGGCGGGCAGACTCGCCCAGGTTGCGGACTTCGTCGAGGGAATGCGTCATGCCAATTGCGTTCCACTTGCTGCCATCGGATCCCCAGACGGACGGGGCAATGCCGGGAGTATCGGACGGGCCGATGACCACGGCGCCGGCACCGTCGCCGAGAAGGAAGGAGATGGTTCGCTCATGGTTGTCGATGACGTCCGAGAGCTTCTCGGCCCCGATCACCAGGACGTATTCAGCCGCGCCCGATCGGACCAAGGCATCGCCCTGGGCAATGCCGTAGCAGTAGCCCGCACAAGCCGCGGAGATGTCGAAGGCCGGTGCCGGGGTGGCGCCCAAACGGTCGGTGAGGGCGGCAGCCGCGGATGGCGTGGCATACGGGTGCGTAACGGTGGAGACGATGACGGCACCCAGCTGGGAAGCCTCAATGCCGGCCTGTTTGAGTGCCTCGCGGGCTGCTCCCTCGGCCATGTCGATGACGCTCACATCGGCCGCGGCGCGGTGGCGGGTCACGATGCCCGTGCGCTGGCGGATCCATTCGTCCGAGGAATCGATCCACTGGCAAACGTCGTCATTCGTGACGACGATGTCAGGGCGGTATGCTCCGATGCCGATAACGCGCGAGTATGCGTTCGTCGGTGCCTGCTTGAGTACGGGGGCGCTCATGCGTCTCCCTCCAATTCCGCGAAGAGTGCAAGTGCGGCGGACAAATCATCCGGGGTCTTGACGGCAACGGTCTTCACACCCGGCATGCCGCGTTTGGCGAGGCCTGCCAGGGTACCCGCCGGTGCCAGCTCGATGAGTCCAGTGACTCCGCGCTTTACCAGGTTCTCCATGCACAGGTCCCAGCGGACCGGGCGGGAGACCTGGGCGATCAGGCTTTCGACGGCGGCACCGCCGTCCGTGACCTCCTGGCCGTCAAAGTTCGAGAGCAAGGGAACCGTGGGAGCCTGCGGCTTGAGGGACGGCCGCAGCGCTTCAAGCGCGCTCACAGCCGGAGCCATGTGGGAAGTGTGGAACGCTCCGGCGACCTTCAGCGGAATGACCCTGGCTTTGGCCGGAGGGTTGTCAGCCAGTGCCTGGAGCTGTTCGAACGTTCCTGCGGCTACGGTCTGGCCCGCGCCGTTGACATTCGCGGGAGTTGCGCCGGCGGCCTCGATAGCGGACAGCACCTCGGCCGGATCGCCGCCGACGACGGCACTCATTCCGGTGGGGGTGACCGCCGCGGCGGCAGCCATGTTGTTGGCACGCTCACGGACAAACGTCATAGCTTCTTCTTCGCTCAGGACACCGGCAAGCGCCGAGGCCGTGATCTCGCCGACCGAGTGGCCGGCAAGGACGATCGGAAGGGTACTGAGTTCGACGTCGAACAGCGATTTCGCTGCCACGAGCCCTGCGGCAACAATCAAGGGCTGCGCGACGGCGGTGTCCTTGATGGTTTCTTCATCGGAGGTGGTGCCGTGGGCCTTGAGGTCGATGCCTGCGATTTCGCTCAGGGAGGCCAAATGGCCTTCTACGGAAGGGAGCTCCAGCCAAGGGGCCAAAAATCCAGGGGTCTGGGAGCCCTGTCCAGGGCAGACGATTGCAAGCACGTAACCAGCTTTCCAAATTGCCGCGTGAACTACTGGTGTTTGCGTACACCAAGCTCACTGGGTCAGTTTGTAGGAAGTCTACAACGGTTCAACCCGCGGATCGGGTACCGTGACGCTCCGACGTCGCCTTTGGCTGGGCCGAAAGCCTGCCCACAACCAACGCAGTTTGAAGCACGAAAGCCTCGCGAGGGAGGAGCGGGTCCCACCCTGTGACGTCGCAGACGCGCTTGAGACGATACCGTACGGTGTTCGCGTGGACGAACAGCTCGCGGGCAGTCGCTTCGAGGGAATGGCCGAGTTCCAGATAAGTGCCGAGGGTTTCGACAAGGCCGTTCGAAGCGGCTAGGAGCGGCCGGTAAATGTTCTTGATGAGGGAACGGCGGGCGGCGTCGTCACCTGAGACCACCCGTTCCGGGAGGAGGTCGTCCGCGGCTACCGGTCGCGGAGCCGAAGGCCAAGCCTTGGCAGCGGTGAGCCCTGCAAAGGCTGCCTGGGCAGAGCTGCTTGCCTCCAACAGGGAACTGGCCTCGGGCCCGTAGACCACCGCGCCCGGGGCGAAAAGTTCGCTGAGTTTCAGGTACGCGGTGTCGCGGTCTTGCACGCCACCCAGAATCAGGATCAGGCGGTCGCCCTGGATTCCCACCAGGGCGTCTTCCGAATAGCGTCCGGCGGTCCGGCGCAACTCGCTCACATAGCTTGCGCTTGGTTCCGACGGCGAGTTTCCCACCATCACCGTGAATCGCTCCTGGGCCTTCCAGCCGAGGGCCGCGATGCGGGAACGAAGGGCATCGGTATTCTCGCCACGGAGGATGGCGTCCACAATTAGGGCTTCGAGCCTCGTGTCCCAGGAACCGCGGGACTCGGCGGCGCGGGCATAGACATCCGCGGCGGCGAATGCCACTTCCCGCGAATACCGCAGGACTGCTTCGCGCAAGGAGGGTTGGTCGGCTTCCGGTGCGATCACAGGGACCTGGTCCTCCACCACCTCGACGACAATCCGGATCAGCTGGAGGGCCTTTTGCAGGCTGATGGAGCGGGTCAGCTCGGTGGGAGCGTTCCCGAAGACGTCCGTCAGGATCCAGGACGGAGAGCTCGGCCGTTCGTACCACGTCACGAAGGCCGCGATTCCGTTTTGGGCAACCAGGCCCAAGGCTGAGCGTTCGTCGGAGCTCAGCCGGCTGTACCAAGGCAGTGATTTCTCGAGCTTCCGCATGGTGGTGGTGGACAGTTGCCCCACATTGGCGCGGAGCCGCTTGAGAGTCTCCGCCTTTTCCGGTGTTACTGTCCGCGCGGCCGCTTTGCGTTTCGCGGGGGTTTGAATCGGCTCTGCCATTCCTTGAGCATACGGCGCATCATCCACAAGCTCCATTTGTGCGAAGGCTACAACTGCGTTTGGTGCGCGTCACGCGCTTGCTGCGCTAATTGATGCTGTGGGTCGATCGTTGAAGACCCGATCTTAAAGCCCGACGGCGGCCCGCACCTTTCGGTGTGGACCGCCGTCGAGATGTTGCTGGCTTCGTTTTGCTTCGCTGGAGGCTTAGCTTTCGCCGCCTGCCCCGCCGGTGGTGCCGGCGTTGACATCGAGGAGACTGTACTTCTCGATTGCCTGGGCAGCCGCTTGTGCGTCGACTTCGCCTCGGCGGGCGAGTAGTTGCAGGGTCTTCACGACGATGGAGTGGGTGTCGTTTTTGAAGAAGCGTCGTGCGGCTTGGCGGGTGTCGGAGAATCCGAATCCGTCGGCGCCGAGGGAGGCGAATTCGTTGGGGATGAATTGGCGGATCTGGTCCGGGACGGCCTTCATGTAGTCGGTGACGGCGATGACCGGTCCGGTGGCGCCGGCGAGTTGCTGGGCGACGAACGGGGTGCGGGGTTCTTCGCCGGGGTTCAGGAAGGCGTGTTCTTCGGCGGCGAGTCCGTCGCGTCGGAGCTCGTTCCAGGAGGTCACGGACCAGACGTCGGCGGAGACTCCCCAGTCCTGGGCGAGGACTTTCTGGGCTTCCAGGGCCCAGGGGACCGAGACGCCGGAGGCCAGGATCTGCGCGCGGGGCCCGTCGGTTTTCGCCGGGGCGAGCAGGTAGATGCCCTTCAGGAGGCCTTCGGTGTCGAGGTTTTCCGGTTCCGCGGGCTGGCTGATCGGTTCGTTGTACACGGTGAGGTAGTACATCAGGTTCCGGTCCGCGGAGTTCTCCCCGTACATGCGTTCGAGTCCGTCGCGGATGATGTGGCCGATTTCGTAGCCGTAGGCGGGGTCGTAGGTGAGGACGGCGGGGTTGGTGGAGGCCAGGATGGGGGAGTGTCCGTCGGCGTGTTGGAGTCCTTCGCCGGTGAGGGTGGTCCGTCCTGCGGTGGCGCCGATGATGAAGCCGCGGGTCATTTGGTCCGCGGCGGCCCAGAAGGCGTCGCCGGTGCGTTGGAAGCCGAACATGGAGTAGAACACGTAGATCGGCACGAGGGGTTCGCCGTGGGTGGCGTAGGCGGTGCCGGCGGCGGTGAAGGCCGCGACGGCGCCGGCTTCGTTGATGCCGGGGTGGATGAGCTGGCCCATGGGGGATTCCTTGTAGGCCAGGACGAGGTCCCGGTCCACGGAGAGGTAGTTCTGGCCCTTGGGGTTGTAGATCTTCGCGGTCGGGAAGAACGCGTCCATGCCGAAGGTCCGCGACTCGTCCGGGACGACCGGGACGAAGCGTTTGCCGAAGTTCTTGTCCCGCATGAGGTCCTTCAGGAGCCTCACGAAGGCCATGGTGGTGGCTGCCTGCTGCTTGCCGGAGCCGCGCTTGGCGACCTCGTAGGACTTCGCTTCCGGCAACACCACGGGGGTGTGGGTGGAGCGGCGTTCGGGCACGGACCCGCCCAGGGCTGCGCGACGGTCCATCATGTACTGGATTTCCGGGGCGTCCATGCCGGGGTGGTAGTACGGGGGACGGTACAGGTCGGTGTCGAGCTGCTCGTCGGTGATGGGGATGCGCAGGTGGTCGCGGAAGGCCTTGAGGTCTTCCATGGTGAGTTTCTTCATTTGGTGGGTCGCGTTGCGGCCCTCGAAGTGGGGTCCGAGTCCGTAGCCCTTGACGGTCTTGGCCAGGATCACGGTGGGTTTGCCCTTGAACTCGACCGCGGCCTTGTACGCGGCGTAGACCTTGCGGTAGTCGTGCCCGCCGCGTTTGAGGTTCCAGATCTGCTCGTCGTCCAGGTCCGCGACCATGTCCTTGGTGGCCGGGGTCTTCCCGAAGAAGTGTTCCCGGACGAACCCGCCGGATTCGGCCTTGTAGGTCTGGTAGTCCCCGTCGACGGTTTCGTTCATGATCTTCACCAGGGACCCGTCGGTGTCCTTGGCCAGGAGGTCATCCCATTCCCGGCCCCAGACGACCTTGATGACGTTCCAGCCCGCGCCGCGGAAGAACGCCTCCAGTTCCTGCATGATCTTCCCGTTGCCGCGGACGGGTCCGTCCAGGCGCTGGAGGTTGCAGTTGATCACGAAGTTCAGGTTGTCCAGGTTCTCGTTCGCGGCGAGCTGGAGCAGGCCGCGGGACTCGGGCTCGTCCATTTCCCCGTCGCCCAGGAACGCCCAGACCTGCTGGTCACTGGTGTCTTTGAGGCCGCGGTCGCGCAGGTAGCGGTTGGACTGGGCCTGGTAGATCGCGTTCATCGGGCCGATGCCCATGGACACGGTCGGGAATTCCCAGAACGAGGGCATCAGCCGCGGGTGCGGGTAGGAAGAGAGGGCGTGGCCTTGTTTGGACTTTTCCTGCCGGAACCCGTCCAGGTCCTCCTCCGAGAGCCGGCCTTCCATGAACGCCCTGGCGTACATGCCCGGGGACGCGTGTCCCTGGAAGAAGACCTGGTCCCCGCCCGAGGCGTGGTCCTTGCCGCGGAAGAAATGGTTGAAGCCGACCTCGTACAAGGTCGCGGCCCCGGCATAGGTGGAGATGTGCCCGCCCACCCCGATATCGGACCGCTGGGCCCGGTGCACCATCACGGCCGCGTTCCAGCGCATGTACGCCCGGTACCGGCGCTCGAACTCCTCGTTGCCCGGGAACGGTGCTTCCTGGTCCGCCGGGATCGTGTTCACGTAATCGGTGGTCGTCACCATCGGCACCCCCACCGACTGGGACCCCGCCCGCTGAAGCAGGCTGCGCATGATGAACTGCGCCCGCTCCGTGCCCTGCTCCCTGATCAACGCATCCAAAGACTCAACCCACTCGGCAGTCTCTTCCGGATCACGATCAGGCAGCTGGGAAGTCAACCCGCTAAGGATGTGTGAGGTCTCTTCTCCTGCAGCCACGTCCAACCTCTCTTTTGGCGCATTCATCGTCGCCTCAGGTCCGGCAGGGTAACTGCCCGTCATGAACGCGGCGTGTGCGACATATCGGTTACAACAGCCCGGTCATGTGCGCCGGACAGGTTCTCTTGAGCTCAAGCTGCGCTATTCGCGGCGGGCGGTTGCCCTGCAGCCAAAGTCTTCACTGGCCACTGTAGCTTTGTACGAGCCGCGATGCGTAGCCGCGCGGTCGTGAAGGCGTTGTATGTCACACTCAAGCTGTTACATCGTAGGCAGTTGTAGCTGCAGTCCTGGCGATGGCCCCGAATGTAGCCATGCTTTAGCCGTGGCTGGGGCGCGGATTATGGTGGAACGCGGGACAATGGCTTGAAGCACACGCCCAAAGGGTGTTGGCTTGTAGTAATCGAAATCACTTCAAGAGGAGGAAACGTGAGCGAGGCCGACGCCGCCACATCGGTAAATGTGGCGGAAAGATTGGGTTTCAAAGATGGGGATCTAATTCAGGAACTCGGTTACGACGATGATGTCGATTTCGATTTGCGTGATGACATTGAGGAACTCACAGGTTCCGAGCTGCTTGACGAAGACGATCACGAGGTAGTGGATGCGGTCATTTTCTGGTGGCGCGATGGTGATGGAGACCTTGTCGACGCACTAGTTGATTCACTGACCACCTTGGGTGAAGGCGGCGTGGTCTGGGTGCTGACCCCCAAATCGGGTCGCGACAACTACGTCTCGCCGTCGGATATTCAGGACGCCGCTCCCACCGCTGGCCTGCATTGCACTACCTCCGCAGGCGTCTCCAAGGACTGGAGCGCCACGCGGCTTGTAGCGCGCAAGAAGAACAAGTGACACACACGAGGTTGACCCCTCCCGGGCTGCGTCCGGGAGTTCCCATTGTGGGCCAGGAAGCACCGGATTTTGAGCTCGTGAACCAGTTCGGGGAGCCAGTGCGCTTGTCCGAGCTTCGCGGCCGGAACGTGGTGGTGGTCTTCTATCCGTTCGCCTTCTCTGGAATCTGCACCGGGGAGCTGTGCGAGATCCGCGACAATCTGGGTATTTTCGAACATGCCAACGCCACAGTCCTCGGGGTGTCGGTAGACAGCAAGTTTGCTTTGCGGGCTTACGCGGAGAAGGAAGGCTACGAGTTCGATCTCCTGGCGGACTTCTGGCCGCACGGGGAAGTAGCCGAGAAGTATGGCGTGTTTGACGCAGCTACCGGCATGTCCTTGCGAGGCACTTTCATCATCGATGCGACGGGCATCATCCGCTATGTCGTCGTCAATCCGCGCGGCCAGGCCCGCGACCTGGCGGAATACCGCGAGGCGTTGTCCGCACTGGGCCAGGCCTAGCGCAGATGAGTGCCCAACGGCCCGGCGTGGGAATGACCGGCTTCGCCATACTTCCGCCGGCTCCCGCAGTTGAGTTGGATGCAGGCGAGTTGGACTTTCTGCGCCGCGCCGCCAGGATTCTCGGCGGCAAGCGGTTTGCTGTCTTGACGGGGGCCGGCCTCAGCACTGATTCCGGAATCCCTGACTACCGCGGCCCGGGAGCCGCGCCGCGGAATCCGATGACTTTCCAGGAGTTCATCGGAAGCGCCGCCAACCGGCGCCGGTACTGGGCGAGGAACCACCTTGGATGGTCGCACCTCCGGCATGCGGACCCCAATACGGGGCACGCCGCCGTCGCACTCCTCGAGAGCCGCGGGCTGATCACGGGGCTCATTACGCAGAACGTCGACCGGCTGCACGAGGACGCGGGCAGCAACAATGTGGTGGACCTGCACGGCCGCTACGATCGCGTGATCTGCCTTGACCAGGGACACGTCTTTACCCGGCGGCTCGTGGCGTCGATTCTTGAGGAGATCAATCCCGGCTTCCTCGAAGCCGCGCAGGCTTCCGGCGTCGTGGAAATGGCGCCTGACGCCGACGCCTCAGTGGAGGATCCGGAGCTCATCCGATCGTTCGTCGTCGCTGTTTGTCCCGTGTGCGGGGGAACGCTCAAGCCCGACTTCGTGTATTTCGGAGAAAACGTGCCCAGGGACCGGGTGCAGCGCGCCTATTCCATGGTGGACGAAGCGGGGGCGTTGCTGGTCGCAGGTTCTTCGTTGACGGTAATGAGCGGGCTGAGGTTCGTGCGGCACGCAGCCAAATTCGGCAAGCCGGTAGTGATCATCAACCGTGGGCCGACCCGCGGCGACGGGTTCGCTGACCTCAAAGTGGAAGCCGGGGTCAGCGGCGCGCTGGCCTGGCTTGCCGCCGAGCTTCCCGATTTGCCGCCTCCAGGTCGGTCGATTGGTGTTCCAGGCGAATGATCCGGTAGAGTACATGTTCGTTGGTTGAAGCGCCGAAGGCGCTGAAATCAGTGATTGGGTCTTTAGCTCAGCTGGTAGAGCGCCACGTTTACACCGTGGATGTCATCGGTTCGATCCCGGTAGGACCCACCAGGCTAAAAGAGCCCCTGAACTGCGAAAACGCAGCTCAGGGGCTCTTTTCTTTTTCGCGCAGACGTCCCGGACTCCCTGGGGGTCTTCTTCGCCGATCGCGATGCTAAGATGCGTCGCGGAATGGTTTCGGAAATGGACGCAGGTGACGGGTTGAGGGTGGCTGCCGAGCGTCCGAACGCCCGTGCCACAATGAAAGACGTCGCTCGGGTCGCCGGAGTCGGTGTCGGCACGGTCTCCCGTGTCGTCAACGGCAAGTCGAACGTGAGCGAGGAGAGCGTCGCTGCGGTCAACGCTGCGATCGACAGGCTCGGATTCCGCCGCAACGACAGTGCCAGGATGCTCAGAACCGGAGCGACGGCAAGCATTGGGCTGCTGGTCGAGGATGTCGCGGACCCGTTCTTCTCCCTGCTTAACCGCTCGGTGGAGGAGGAGGTCCTGCGCCGCGATTCAGTGCTCCTGACCGCCTCCTCGGACAAAGACCCGGAGCGCGCCCGCAAGATGATCCTCACGTTCTGCGCCCGCCGGGTCGACGGCCTGGTGATTACTCTCCCCGAAGGCGGCGAGGAGGAATACCTGCGTGCGGAGCTCGACGCCGGTACGAGCATGGTCTTCGTCGACCGCCCGCCGCGGGAGCTGGATGTCGACGCCGTGATCGTGGACAACCGCGGCGGCGCGCGCACCGGCGTCGCGCATCTCATCGGCTACGGGCATAGGCGGATCGCTTGCTTCACTGATCGGCCGGACCTTTATACCGCAAGCGAGCGCATCGCCGGCTACCGGGCCGCACTCGAGGAAGCGGGCATCCCTTTCGACCCCGAACTCGTCTACTCCAGCGCGACGACCCGCGACCCGGTGGACGAGCCCCTCGGGCGGATGCTGGCGTCGGATGACCCTCCAACCGCGGTTTTCGCCGGAAACAACCGAACGAGCATCAACGTGATCGGCGCCTTGCGCATTCACAACACCTCGCTGGCCATCGTGGGTTTCGACGATTTCGAACTTGCCGACGTCGTCGTGCCCGGGATCACAGTAGTGGCGCAGGACCCGAAGGCGATGGGACAGATCGCGATGAGGATGCTCTACAAGCGTCTGGATGGCGATGTCTCGCCCTCGCAGACCGTCACGCTGAACACCCGTCTCATCGTGCGGGGCTCGGGAGAGCTGAGCCGCGACGCGGTGCTCGCCGCCCGCTGACGCCAGTTCGGACGCCCCTATAAATCCCCTGGACCGGGCATTCTTCTCGGTCGCTATTTACTTCTCCGGCGTTGACTCGGTCGAGGTGTGCTGAGTAGACTCGGCCGCGTGGAAACGTTTCCACGAGCTGTTGCCCCGTCAGCTCTTGGCGGCGGACAGCAGCGACGAGCGCTGAAGCTCGATGCCCGTGAGTCAGGTCAAGGAGGACACCCCACGATGTCAAGCCCACACGACAGTCCGGCTGTACGCCCACGGATCCTGAGAAGGCCTCGGCGAACGCGGCTCGCGCCGGCCATGGCGGTTGCGGCCGCGCTCGCAATCGGAACTCCGGTCGAAGCATCCGCGGCTCCGACCGTCACCGACCTTTCCAACGAGGTCAACCCGTTCGTTGGAACCGAGAGCGAGGGCAACGCCTATCCGGGGGCGACGCTCCCGTTCGGAATGGTGCAGCTCAGCCCTGACAACACCAACAGCTACGATTCCACGTCGTACAGCAACAACGCCGGTCGCGTGTGGGGATTCAGCCACCGGCACGTCAACAGTGCGGGTTGTCCGGCCGCCGGTGAACTCCTGGTCTCGCCCAGCACCACCGCCACGCCCACCACCTCGAGACGGTTCACCAGCATCCAGTCCGGAAGTGAATCCGCCACAGCCGGTTACTACGGTGTGACTCTCGACAACGCCGTCAAGGTCGATCTCTCGGCCACCACCAGAGTGGGCGCACACCGGTACACCTTCCCGGCTGGCAAGACCTCCAATCTTTCGTTCAACACGGGTCAGACGCTGCGCACTGCCGGCGCGAGTTCGGTCTCCTGGGTCGATGGCACCACCCTCGAGGGCTGGATCGACAACGGTGGGTTCTGTAGCGGAAACGAGAAAAAGTCCCGCTACTACTTCAGTGCCACTTTTGACCGCGCTCCGCTGTCGACCGGCACCTGGGGCAACAACGCCCAGTTCGTCGTCGGCCGGAATTCCAGTGAGGTCACCGACGGCAACAACGGTTTCGTCGCCACTTTCGATACGACGACCGACCGCGATGTCGAGGTGAGCGTCGGGGTCTCGTACGTGAGCGTCGAAGGCGCCCGCGGCAACCGGATCGCCGAGGCGACCGCCGACGGCACGCGGTTGCCGTTTGATCAGATCCGCGCGAAAGCCCGCGACGCCTGGAACGCCGAACTTGGCCGGTTCGACATCACGGCATCCGCCGAGCAGCGCAAGATCTTCTACACCCAGCTATATAAGACCCTGCTGTCGCCGACCATCGGAAGCGACGTCGACGGCCGGTACACAGGAATGGACGCCAAGACGCACACCGCCAATGGCTGGAACTACTACCAGACGTTCTCGCTGTGGGACACATACCGCACGCAGTCGACTTTCCATGCGCTGTTCGCTAAGAACCGCGCCGCCGACATCGTGCGCTCGATGTACCAGGCCCGGGTCGAGGGCGGCTGGTTCCCGCGCTGGTCGCTCGGCTCAGTCGAGACGAACATTATGGCCGGCGACCCGGTCTCGCCCTGGATCGCCGAGAACTTCACGCTCGGGACCGTGCCAGCCGACATCGCCGGCCGGATGTGGGACTACCTCGTCGAGAACGCCACTACGGCGCCACCCGCCGGCGTCGCGTCCGTCGGCCGGCAGAGCGCCGCGTTCTACCTGGCCAACGGCCACATCCCCTATTACCCGGAGTGGGGCGGCGGCCTCGGCGGCCAGTACGAAGAGTACCGTCACGGCGGCTCGGCCACGATGGAGTTCGCCGCGGCGGACGCCAGCATCGGAGCCGCTGCGCAACGGCTTGGGAAGACAGGCCAAGCGGCAGAGTTCCTGGCCCGCGGCACCAACTGGACGAAGCTCTGGAACCCGGAAGTCACACTCAGCGGCGGTTTCAAGGGCATCGTCAACGCCGTCAACCCCGAGGGCCAGTTCGTCTCGGTTCCGGAACGCACGGATGTGACGAGGTCCGGTTTCCACGAGGGAACCCCGTGGCACTACCAGTGGATGGCGACGCAGGACGTGGTCGGTCTGCAGCAGAAGATGGGCGGTCGCGAGGAGTTCGTCAAGCGACTCGACTACTACTTCAACCAGCCGGCCCTCCAGTCCGCTCCGGGGGTCTCTCCGAGCAGCTGGGCTGCGGGTGGCAGCACGTACTACACGAGCATAGGGTACAACCCGGGCAACGAACCGATGATGATGAACCCCTGGCTGTACGGCTCCGTCGGTGAACCGGCCAAGACCAACGACGTGCTCGCGGCCAATCTCAACCGCTTCCCGAACACCCCCGGCGGCGGGGTCGGCAATGATGACCTCGGCACTCTCGCCGCTTGGTATGTGATGGCCTCGCTCGGGATCCAGCCGGTGATGCCCGGCTCGGGGATCATGGCTCTCAACGCCCCCAAGGTTCAGGCCGCCACGATTACCCTCGAGAGCGGTGAAAAACTGCTGATCACTGCTGCAGGCGCGAAAGAGAAGCTTCCGAGTTACATTGCTGGTGTGACCGTGAACGACAAAGTGCACACGGCTGCCTGGGTCGATGTGGACGAGCTCCGGAACGGCGGCCGACTCGACTTCGCACTGTCCGGCACTAAGGCAGGCCTCGACTGGGCGACGGCCCAGAAGGACTGGATCCCGAGTGTTTCCGCGCCGCGCAAGGCCACTCCTGTGATAGTTCCGGGTGCGGACCTGACCGTGATCGCGGGCCGGGAGAAGACCATCGAAGTCGCGCGGGTCACCTTCGCCGGCCCTGCTGCTGAGCCCATCACGGCAACGGTCTCGTGGGCAGGGGGAGACCCGGTCGCGGCAACAGTTACGGAGAAGAACGGCGCGTGGGTGATCAGTTCCACATCGACGTTCGCAGCGGCCGGAACCGTGAGCGGCGTGGTGACTATCGCCAGCGCCACGAACACGCCGCGGTTCTCGCCTGCGCTGTTCGAGCCGAACTCGGCCAACCTCACGCTCGAGGTCACTGCGGCGCCGGTCGATCCACCGGTCGATCCGCCCGTCAATCCGCCCGTCAATCCGCCCGTCGACTCGGGCGTTACCGTGCTTCCGGTGGTCCCCCCGACCACCGGAAGCACCGGCACCACCGTTAAGGCGGCGAGCGGACTGGCCGACACTGGCATGGCCCCAACCGTTTTCTCACTGATGTTCGCGGCTCTCGCCGCCATTGCACTCGGCTCGGCCTTGGTGATTCGCCGCAAGCGAGCGAACGGCTAGGAGGAGCCCCTGAACTGCGGAAACGCAGCTCAGGGGCTCTTTTCCTTTATTCCGGGTTCGTTCGCCTCCAGTGGTTGTGGCCAATCGTTTGGCGGCTCAGAATGGCAGCATGAAAGCATCCGGAGATGCAGCACGTGAGAAGAGGTTGGCGGAAATCGGAACGGCGGTGTTCGCCGCAGCCCCGGCAACCGTCGCCGGTCTGTTGCCATGGGTGGTGACCCGCTGGAAAGTGAAACAGCCCGTGCCGGGCGGACTGGCGGCCCAGTGCGCAGGTGTTCTCCTGATCGGCGTCGGCACGGCGGTGATCACCAATTCTTTTGCGCGGTTCGCCCTTGAAGGATTAGGCACGCCGGCGCCCTTTGCTCCGCCGAAGAACCTTGTTGTCAGCGGTTTCTACAGGTTCGTAAGGAACCCCATCTACGTGGGCATTGGCGCCGCGATCACCGGACAGGGCCTCCTGCTGGGACAGCCGAAGCTGTTCGTCCTGGCGGCTTTGGGCGCAGTTCCCGTGGTGGCCTTCGTCAGGTTATATGAGGAGCCGACGCTGGCACGCAAGTTCGGCGCCGAGTATGAGGACTACCGTGTCAACGTCCCGCGCTGGCTGCCACGGCTCACTCCTTGGCAGCAGAGCTACCGTCGAGCCTGATCCGCTGCCGGAAATTGGAAGAGCTCTCCACCGCGACTATTGGGGGATGCCGCGGTGGAGAGCTCATAGATGAATATACAGAGAATTTTTGGATATGGAAAGGAAGCCGTTCTCCGTTCGGCGCGTCCCATCCCAGAACCAAGCCACTATGATGGTGGTTGTTCAGTGGATTGAACAAGCGTGATTGCCTCGGATCGAAGTTCCGCTGCCCCCGGGTAGCGTTTCTGCCTGGCACGCGCCCACTCTGCGCCAGACGCACGATTGCGAAGGAGAATCATGGCCGATTCCCGCACCCCCCGTTCCGCCGAAGGACTGGGGAGCTCCTCGCCGGCGCCTGCCGTGACCCGCGCGGCCGCGGTCCTGGATGCCTTGGCCGAGGCACCTTCGGGCCGCCTGACACTCAGCGATCTTGCGAGGGAGCTCGGGATTCCGAAGTCTTCCACGTCAAACCTGCTGATGGCTCTTGAAGAAGCCCGGCTTATTACCCGCGAAGGTGCCGACTTTTCACTTGGCCGGAAGCTGGTCGAACTTGGCGCCGCCTATCTCAGCCGGCTCGATGAAGTCCAGGAGTTCTACAAGTTCTGCGAGCAGGCACCAACGCTCTCAGGCGAAACAGTGCGGATTGCGATGATCGACGGCGATCACATCATTTACCTGGCGCGCTACGAAGGGCACCCGGCTGTCCGGCTTACGTCGAACATCGGCGACAAAATGCCGCTTTCCCTGAGCGCCGTCGGGAAGGTTCTCCTGGCCCAGCTTCACGACCATGACATTGAGGCGATGTTCCCGGACGACGTGGAGCTCCCTGTCATGACCCCGAAGTCCCTCCGGAGTGCTGCTGAGCTCAAGGCCCAGGTGGCCGCGATCCGCAAGCAGGGCTATGCCTTGGAGGACGAGGAATCCACGCTCGGCGTGGTGTGCCTTGCCGTGCCCGTCCCTACCCACGGAGCACATGGCCCCAGCCTCGGTCTCTCGGTGACTGCCCTGAAGGCCACTTTTTCCGAGGAACAGGCTGCCCTCATGGTGAAGGAACTCAAGGAGCTCGCCCACTCACTGGGCAACCCGATGGGCTAACTGATGTGCCGCCCGGGCGGGGTCATAATTAAATCTGATTACACCACTTGAAACTTGTACAACGTGCTGTACTCTGTTCACTATAGTGATTCACGCCATGGCGGCTGACACTATCTCGCCAGGCCAACGGGGGTCTGGAGTGTTCTTGAGGGAGTGCTTGTGACAACTCGTACTAAGACAAAGCTTGCTGATATGGACGGCGCGGTAGTTGAGCCGGAACAGCTGCGAAGGGCAACTCTTGCCAGCTCCGTAGGATCCGCCCTGGAGTACTACGACTTCTACATTTATGGCCTGGCTTCGGCTCTGATCTTCGGACCGCTGTTCTTCAAGCCTTTGGGTGAAAGCGGCGCATTGATCGCGTCGTTCGCCACCTATGGCGTTGGATTCGCGGCGCGGCCCTTCGGCGGTATCTTCTTTGGATTCATCGGAGACCGCTTCGGCCGCAAGATGGTCCTCCTGATGACCATCGGCATGATGGGCCTTGCCAGCTTCGCGATCGGCTTGCTGCCGACGTTCGACCAGGCGGGCATGCTCGGGGCTGTCCTGTTGGTGACGCTCCGTATTGTCCAGGGCCTGGGCGCTGGAGCAGAACAGGCAGGCGCAACGACGCTGATCTCCGAAGTCGCTCCGCCCAAGCGCCGCGGCTACTTCGCTTCGCTGCCGTTCGTAGGCATCCAGCTTGGAACCCTCCTCGGCGCCGGCACCTTTGCGCTCATCGGCATGGCCAACAAAAGCGTTCTCGAAGGCTGGCTGTGGCGTGTGCCTTTCCTCGCCAGCATCATTTTGATCGTCGTGGCAGTCTTCATCCGTCTGAAGCTGAAGGAAACCCCGGTGTTCCAGGAGCTTGAGAAGCACAAGAACGTGGTGAAGAACCCCGTCGGCGAGCTCTGGAAGCACTCCAAAAAGAACGTGCTCGTGGGCATCGGTCTCCGCATGGGTGAGAACGGCAACTCCTCGATCTACTCGGCATTGCTCATCTCCTTCATGTCCGTCAAGGAAGGGGTCTTTCCGGGCGACAAGTTCATCGGCCCGGTCGGTCTGCTGATCGCTGCCGGATTTGCCGCCGTCATGGTGGTCACCTTCGGCGCCTTGTCTGACCGTATTGGTCGAGTCAAGGTCTACCGCTACGGGGCCCTGTTCCAAGCGATCTTCGCGATTCCCGCCTTCTACCTGGTGACCCTCGGCAACGTGACCCTTGTCTGGGCCGTCATGGTTGTCGGCATCGCCCTTGGCGTACAGTCCATGCTTGGCCCGCAGTGCCCGCTGCTGCCCGAGCTCTTCGGCTCGCAGTACCGGTTCACCGGTGTGGCATTGAGCCGCGAACTGTCTGCCGTCCTGGCCGGCGGACTCGTGCCCCTGGTTGGCGTCGCACTCCTTGCTGCTACGGGCAACTCCTGGGTGGTCCTGGCGGTCTACTCGCTAGTGCTGGCGCTCATTTCATACATCACCACGTTCTTTACCCCGGAAACAGCCGGCCGCGACCTCCGTTCCTTGGAAGACGCGAAGTAGGCAGTCCCGTACCACGACGTACGCAAGCAGCGGCGGCCCCTTCCGAAATTCGGACGGGGCCGTCGCCTTTTCGTGCCCCCGCCCTGGCGCAACAAACCGGCCACGCACAGCAAAGCGGCCCCTCCGGAAACCGGAGGGGCCGCTTGGATGGCGCTGGGTTGTTGGCCGTTTAGTAGAAGTGCACCGTGTCCACGAGGTGGGGGAGTTCCCCGCCGTCGAGGAAGGTGCGCAGGTTGCTGGCGAAGCGCTCGGCGATGAGGCGGTTCTCGGCCGCGCTCAGTGCCGAGGTGTGCGGAGAGACCATGACCTTGGGATGGTTCCACAACGGGCTGCGCTGGGGGAGCGGCTCGACGGCGAAGACGTCCAGGCAGGCGTAGGAAACCTGGCCGTTGTCCAGGGCTTCGAGGAGCGCCTCCTCGTCAACAACGGTTCCGCGGCCGACGTTGACGAAAACCGTGCCGGGCTTCATTGCCGAGAAGACTTCATGGTTGAAGAGTCTCTCCGTGTACGGCGTGCCGGGGAGGGTGTTGACGACGGCGTCTGCCGTCGCCAGGAGTCCTGCCAGGCCATCGTTGTCCGCGACCTGGTCGATCCCTTCGATCGCTTCGACGTTCCGCTTGGTTCCGCTGACCTTCATGCCGAGTGCGCGGGCGATGCGGGCGGTCTCGAGGCCGATTTCGCCGAGACCCGTGACGACCAGCTTGGAGCCGTTCACCAGCTTGGTGGGGGTCCGCAGCTCGGGCCAGACCTTGGCTGCTTGGTCCTGTGCAAGTTCCGCGCTGCGCTTGAAGCCGTTGAGGATGCCCAGGGCAGCGAACTCTGCCAGGGGAAGAGCATGCACGCCTGCCGACGTGGTGACCTTGAACTTCTGCAAGGTCTCGTTGTCGAGGCCGGAGGCCTTCACGGCGCCACCGGCACCTGCGGCCATGGCGTGGATCCACTGCAGGTGCGGGTTGCTCTGGGCGATGCGGGCCAGGCCGGCCGGATTCTCGTTGGGGAAACCGTAAAGGATCTGGGCCTTGTTCAGCATGGACCAGTAGCGTTCCTCTTGTTCGGGAGTCCGCTTGAAGTCGGGATCCCCGGAGTGGTCGGCCGGGAAGCGTTCCGGAGGAAGAAGCTCGGGTTCGTAGAGCACCGTAATGCTCGGATCTACAGCGCGGATACGCTCCACATGCTCAGCTTCGAGCGGGACTGCGATCGCGATGGTGAGTTCATCAGTCGTCATGGTGTTCATCATACTGAATTGAGGCTAGGATATTGAACAGTTTTTGAAAGATGAACCACAAAGAAGTGAGGTGTATGCGAAAGATGACCGCCAAGACCGCAGGTTTCGTGGGACTCGGGCTTATGGGCTTCCCCATGGCAGCCAATCTGCTCGGCAAGGGCTGGGAGGTGACTGCATGGAACCGTTCCGCAGAAGCGCTCGCCGAGCTGGAGAAGCTCGGCGGAAAACGTTCGGAGTCGGTTGCCGGACTCCGGGACCAACCCGTCATCATTTTCATGCTTCCGGATCTCTCCTACATCAAGGATGCAGCCGCGCCGCTCTTCGACTCATGGCGCTCGGACGCGCCGCTTCAGGGAACCCTGGTCGTCATCATGAGCAGCGTGTCCCCGACCGCCGTCCAGGAATTCGGCCGGACGGTCCACAGCGCGAGTGGCGGGAACGCCGTCGTCGTCGATGCCCCGGTGAGCGGGGGCACCAAGGGTGCCCAGGACGGCACCCTGGCCATCATGGTGGGCGCCAGCGAAGAAGACTTCCAACGCTCGCTTCCCGTGCTCCAATCCATGGGCACCACAGTTCGCCGCATGGGCAACCTGGGTTCCGGTTCACTGGCCAAGGCCTGCAACCAGCTGATCGTCGGGACCACGACGGCGGCGCTCGCGGAGGCCGCCGAACTCGCCGAGCGCTCGGGCATGGACGTCGAAACCCTGTTCGAGGTGCTTTCCGGCGGGCTCGCCGGAAGCCGGGTCCTGGAGATTGTCGGCCCACGACTGGCAGCCAAGGATTACGCGCCCACAGGTCCCGCGAAGTTCATGCTCAAGGACCTCAAGTTCGTGCTCGAAAGCGCCGAAGTGGCCGGTGCCGCCGTCCCGATGGCGACTGCCGGCGCCGAACTCTACCGTGAACTGATTGATCAGGGCCTGGGCGACCGGGACCTCGCAGTTGTCCGCCAGGCCATCGCCAACCTCAGCGACTCGTCCCTAAGCCCTTTGAACTAAGTAAGGAACCAACCATGAGTGGACTCTTTGATCTCACCGGGCGCGTTGCGCTCGTGACCGGATCCAGCCGCGGCATCGGCAACGCGCTGGCCCGCGGATTGGCCGACGCCGGTGCCACCGTTGTCCTCAACGGCATCAATACGGAACGGCTCAAGGGTGCGGAAGCCGCCATGGCGGCGGACTTCGGGCCCGGCCGCATCCACAGCTGCGCGTTCGACGTCACGAGCGATGCAGAAGCGGCCCGCGGCGTTGCCTGGGTCGAGGAGAACGTTGGCCCCCTGGACATCCTCGTCAACAATGCGGGCATCCAGCACCGCGTCCCGATGCTGGACCTGGATGTGAAGGACTGGGAGCGGGTCATCACCACCGACCTGACGAGCGCCTTCCTCGTAGGACGTGAAGCCGCCCGCCACATGATTCCGCGGGGCCGCGGCAAGATCATCAACATCTGCTCCGTGCAGACGGACCTGGCACGCCCCACGATCGCCCCCTATGTCGCAGCCAAAGGTGGACTGCGCAACCTGACGCGCGCCATGACCGCCGAATGGGCGGCCTCCGGCCTTCAGATTAACGGCATCGCCCCGGGGTACATCCATACCGAGATGACCCAGAACCTCGTGGACGATCCCGACTTCAACTCCTGGATTCTAGGCCGGACGCCCGCCCACCGATGGGGCACCGTAGCGGATCTCGCCGGTCCGGCGGTCTGGCTTGCCTCCGAGGCTTCGAACTTCGTCAACGGCCAGACGATCTTCGTCGACGGCGGAATGACGGTGGTCGTCTAATGAGCGGCTTTCAGCTTCCCCAGTCTTCACCCGCGGTTGTGGCCCACGCCGCCGGCGACCTTCGCATCGAGGACATAGCCCTCGTGGTTCCCACCCCTGACCAGGCCGTCGTCGAGATCGCCTACGGTGGCATTTGTGGCTCGGACCTGCACTATTGGCTCCACGGCGCGGCGGGGGAATCGATCCTCAAGGCTCCCATGGTGCTCGGCCACGAAATCGTCGGCACCGTTGTCCAGCAGGCCGCCGATGGCAGCGGCCCGGCAGCCGGAACCGCCGTCGCGGTCCACCCGGCAACCCCGGCCCCGGGTGCCGCCAAGTATCCGGAAGACCGGCCCAACCTCTCCCCGGGCTGCACCTACCTCGGCAGTGCGGCAAGGTACCCGCACACCGACGGCGCCTTCAGCCGCTACGCGACCCTGCCGTCCCGCATGCTCCGGGCCCTTCCGGCCACGCTGGACTTGCGCACGGCGGCGCTTGTGGAGCCGGCCAGCGTTGCATGGCATGCCGTCGCGCGAGCAGGGGACGTGGCCGGAAAGACAGCGCTGGTAATCGGTAGCGGTCCGATCGGCGCACTGGCAATTGCTGTCCTCAAGCGCGCGGGGGCAACCCGGATCGTGGCCGTCGACATGCACGACAAGCCTCTCGAGATCGCGGGTGCAGTGGGCGCCGATGAGGTTCTCAAGGGCGATGACGCCGAGGCAATCGCCGCAGTGGAAGCCGACGTCGTCATCGAGTCCTCGGGCAGCCACTTCGGACTGGCATCGGCCATCAAAGGCGCGGTGCGCGGCGGGAAGGTGGTCATGGTCGGGCTGCTGCCCTCGGGACCGCAGCCGGTCTTCATTTCGCTGGCCATCACCCGCGAGCTCGAATTGCTCGGTTCCTTCCGTTTCAACAACGAGATCGACGAGGTCATTGCGGCGCTCGCGGACGGTTCGCTCTACGTGGACCCTGTAGTGACGCACGAATTCACGCTGGATCGCGGCCTGGAGGCCTTCGAGGTGGCAAGGAACTCTGCCGAATCGGGGAAGGTCCTGCTGAACTTCCAGCCTGTGGCGTAGCCTCCCAGCCCGATCAGCCGATCAGGCGATCAGTCGGGCGGCGCCGGCTCTCGGCCGTCAGCGCCGCTCGACTGGAACAAATACCCGTGGCTGGCCCTCCCAGCCCGGTGACAGGTCCGCGATGGTCTCCCGCATGATGTTGGAGGAGGCCTCGCGGGCCTTGTCGCCGTCTCCGTCCCTGATGCCCTGGGCTACATCCAAATGCCATTGCAGGGCCGCTTCCTTCGGATGTTCCGGCATGAGGCCATGAACTGTCCGGCCGGTGAGTGTCTCCGTGACCTGCCCGATCAGGTTCGCGAACATTTCATTGCCGGAACCGGAAAGCACCAGGGCGTGAAAGCGGATGTCGAGATCCAGGAAGGTGGGCATGTCGCCCGCACGGCCAGCTTCACGCATGGCGAGGGAGATCTCCACCAGTTCGCTGCGCAGGGACTCCGGGGCGTTTTCCGCGGCCAGTTCTGCCGCTACGGGCTCGACGGCGGAGCGGAGTTCGGCGAGGGACCGCAACTGAGCGCCGCGGCCTTCTCCGGCCAGCCGCCAGCGGATGACCAGCGGATCGAAGGGATTCCAGCGGTGCGCGGGAAGGACCCTGATGCCAACTCGCTTGATGGTTTCCACCAGTCCCAGGGACTGCAGTACCCTGACGGCCTCACGTACCACCGACCGGGACACTTTGAGTTCCTCCTCAAGGTGCTCAGCCAACATGACGTGACCGGTGGGGAGCTTACCGCCGACGATCCGGGTACCCAGGTGCTCGACAGCGCGGTAGTGGAGACTGGTTGACATAGTCGTAAGCATAGTGGCGTTGACCGCTCCGCCACCGGAAGCCCCGGGCGTCGGCGAACTCCCCACAGTACGGGCTCGCAACATAGACTCTTTTGTGACGCGGACGTTTCCAAAACGTGGGCGCAACTTTCCCAGACGTGGTCCGAATACGTATGGTTTATTCCAGCTACTGCTCTAGAAAGCGTTTCCTCGCTCCTAGCAGGACTCGATGCACAAGAATGAATTGGAGTTTTGATGTCAGCACACATCGGTGTCACCGGCCTCGCGGTGATGGGCGCCAATCTGGCCCGCAACCTGGCCCGCAACGGCTTCACCGTTGCCCTCCACAACCGCTCCGTCGAAAAGACCGACGCCCTGCTGGCCAAGCACGGCACGGACGGCGACTTCATCCGCACGGAAACCCTCCAGGAACTCGTGGACTCCCTCGAGAAGCCCCGCCGTGTCCTGATCATGGTGAAGGCCGGCAAGCCGGTTGACGCCGTCATCGACCAGCTCGTTCCCTTGCTGGAGCCCGGCGACATCGTGATCGACGCCGGTAACTCGCACTACGAGGACACCCGCCGTCGCGAATCGGCGCTGGCCGAGAAGGACCTGCACTTCGTGGGCGTCGGTGTTTCCGGCGGCGAAGAGGGCGCCCTCAACGGCCCTTCCATCATGCCCGGTGGTTCCAAGGAGTCCTACGACGCCTTGGGTCCGCTGCTCGAGAAGATCTCAGCCAAGGTTGACGGCAAGCCCTGCTGCGCCTGGATCGGCACCGACGGCGCCGGACACTTCGTCAAGATGGTCCACAACGGCATCGAATACGCCGACATGCAGGTCATCGGTGAAGCCTTCGATCTCCTGCGCTCCGGCGCCGGCATCGAGCCGGCCGAGCAGTCCAAGATCTTCGCCGAATGGAACAAGGGCGAACTCGCTTCCTTCCTGATCGAAATCTCCGCAGAGGTCCTTGGGCACGTTGACGCCAAGACGGGCAAGCCGTTCGTCGACGTCGTCGTCGACGCTGCCGGCCAGAAGGGCACCGGCCGCTGGACAGTCATCTCCGCCCTCGAGCTGGGCTCCCCGGTTTCGGGCATCGCAGAGTCCGTCTTCGCGCGGGCCCTGTCTTCCCAGGCAGAACAGCGCAAGCTTGGCCAGGAACTGCTCGCCGGCGAGGAAATCGCCGTCGAGGTCCCCGAGAACTTCGTCGAGGACGTCCGCCAGGCGCTTTACGCTTCCAAGCTGGTTTCGTACGCACAGGGCCTGGACATGCTGACTTCCGCCGCGAAGGAATACGGCTGGGACCTCAAGCTCGATGAAATCGCTTCGCTGTGGCGCGGCGGCTGCATCATCCGCGCCGAGCTGCTCAAGGAAATCACCAACGCCTACGCAGCCGAGGAGAAGCCGGCCAACCTGCTGTTCGCCCCGGCCTTCACCAAGGCGATCGCCGGTGCGCTGCCGGCATGGCGCCGCGTGGTGGCAACGGCTGTCCAGCTGGGCATCCCGGTTCCCGTGTTCTCCTCGTCGCTGGCCTACTACGACGGACTTCGCCGCAAGCGCCTCGCTGCGGCAGTCATCCAGGGCCAGCGTGACCTCTTCGGTGCGCACACCTACGGCCGCGTCGACGCCGAGGGCACTTTCCACACCCTGTGGGGCGAAGACAAGTCCGAGATCTCGGCAGTCGACACGCACTAAGATTGGGGCAGGCCCTTTCGTGTCGACTCCAAGCCACGTAGGTAAGGACTGACCCTGCTGCCCCACAGATTGGGGCAGGCCCTTTCGTGTCGACTCCGTCGCCACGTAGGGACCCTGCTGCCCCACTCTTGCCTGCTCCACTCTGTTCAAGTCAAAGGCCGGTGCTTCCGCGTTACTGTGGAGGCGCCGGCCTTTGCCGTAGGTACGGCCTGAAGGAAAACACCACCCGTCACACGAGGAGCAGTCCATGCCGCAACGCGTCGCATTTGTCACAGGTGCGTCAACCGGAATCGGTTTCGAAGCCGCCATCAAGCTCAGCAAGGCAGGAATGGTCGTGTACGCGGGGGCGCGGCGGGTCGAAAAGATGGAGCCGCTCAAAGCCCACGGAATCAAGGTGTGGTCACTGGACGTCACCGAGGACGACTCGATGAAGGCCGCCGTGGACCTTGTCCTGGCCGAGCAGGGGCGGATCGACATACTGGTCAACAACGCCGGATACGGGTCCTACGGTTCCTTGGAAGAGGTTCCGCTGGATGAGGGCCGGCGCCAGTTCGAGGTCAACGTCTTCGGTCTCGCCCGGATGGCCCAGCTGGTGATTCCCGTAATGCGTGCGGCGGCTTCCGGCAGGATCATCAACGTGTCCTCGATAGGCGGCAAAATGTATGAGCCCTTGGGCGCTTGGTACCACGCGACAAAATTCGCCGTCGAGGGCCTCAGTGACTCCCTCCGCCTGGAACTGAAGCCCCATGGCATCGATGTGGCAATCATCGAGCCCGCGGGCACGGACACGGAATGGGGAACCATCGCGGGGGAGAGCCTGCTGACGGTCTCAGGACATGGACCGTATCGCGAGCAGGCCGGGATCGTGGCGGCCGCCCTGGCATCGACGTCGGGAACCGCTCTTTCGACGCACCCCCGTACCGTGGCGCGCGCCATAGTCCATGCGGCGACCTCGCGAAGGCCCAGGACCCGATACCCGGTGGGCAGGGGAGCCTGGACCATTCTGGCCATGCGGAGGGTGCTTCCCGACCGGGTCTTCGACACAGTTTTCTGGAACGCCTACAAACGCTTTTCCGGCTAGATCCGGTACTCGATGTAGTACTCGGCGGGATCGACAGCGGGTTTCGTTTCGCTCTTGGCATCACGGTGCCGCCACGTTGCCGGAACGCCGGTGATGATCGACTCAGGCGGTGCGTCCTTGACCACGACGGCGTTCGCGCCTATTGCGCTGTCGGCGCCTATGGTGATGGGACCAAGGACCTTGGCCCCGGCTCCGATGGTGACCCGATCTCCGATGGTGGGGTGGCGCTTGACCTTTGCCAAGGAACGGCCGCCCAACGTCACGCCGTGGTAGATCATCACGTCCTCGCCGATCTCGGCTGTCTCACCGATGACCACACCCATGCCGTGGTCAATGAAGAACCTGCGGCCGATGGTCGCGCCGGGGTGGATCTCGATGCCGGTCAGGAAGCGGGCAAGCTGCGAAATGAGCCGTGCGGGGAACCGCAGCTCGGGGTTTTGCCACAATTTGTGCGTCAGGCGATGCGCCCAGATGGCATGCAGGCCGGAGTAGGCAAAAAAGTTCTCAAAGGAGCCTCGGGCCGCCGGGTCGTGTGACCGGGCGGCCTCGAGGTCCTCCATAAGTCTTGCGAAGAAGCTCACAAAGACCTTTCTACAGGAAATGAAAGAAAGCGGTTGCGCGGGGTCCGCAATCAGCCGCGAATGTCGTCAAAAAGCACCGTGGAGATGTAACGTTCGCCGAAGTCGGGAACGATTGCCACGATGAGCTTGTCCTTGTTCTCCGGACGCTTCGCGAGCTCCAGCGCACCCCAGACGGCCGCGCCGGCCGAGATGCCGCCCAGGATGCCTTCCTTGGTGCCGAGGGCGCGTGCGGTGGCAACGGAGTCCTCGAGGGTTGCGTCGAGAACCTCGTCGTAGACGTTGGTGTCCAGGATTTCCGGGATGAAGTTCGCGCCAAGGCCCTGGATCTTGTGCGGGCCGGGGGCGCCGCCGTTCAGGATGGGGGAGTCCTTGGGCTCAACGGCCACGATCTGGATTTCGGGCTTGCGCTCCTTCAGGACCTGCCCAACGCCGGTGATGGTGCCGCCCGTGCCGACGCCGCCGACGAAGATGTCCACGCCACCGTCGGTGTCTGCCCAGATTTCCTCGGCCGTGGTGGTGCGGTGGATCTCCGGGTTTGCCTCGTTGGCGAACTGCTGGGCCCAGACAGAGTTCTCCGTGTTGGCCACGATTTCCTGGGCCTTCTCGACGGCGCCCCGCATGCCTTCCGAGCCGGGGGTCAGGACAATCTCAGCACCGTAGGCGCGCAGCATAACACGGCGCTCGGTGGACATGGTTTCCGGCATGGTCAGAATGACTTTGTAACCACGCGCTGCGCCGACCAAAGCCAGCGCGATGCCGGTGTTGCCGGAGGTTCCCTCGACGATGGTGCCGCCCGGCTTCAGCGCACCGGACTTCTCGGCGGCGTCGACGATCGCGACGCCGATACGGTCCTTGACGCTATTGGCGGGGTTGTAGAACTCGAGCTTCACGGCAACCGTGGCGTCCAAGCCTTCGGTGAGCCTGTTCAAGCGGACCAGGGGGGTTCCGCCGATCAGCTGGGTGACGTCGTCGTAGATCCGTGCCATGTAATCATGCCTATTCTCTGAATTCGCTGAAATAGCTACTGCTGAGGTCAGCCTAACGAGCGGTGCTACACGCTGCTACGCGCGGAGCCACGAAGAGTAATATTTCCGGGCCTTGGCGAGCTTCGGGTTAATGATCACCTGGCAATAGCCTTGTTCCGGGAACTTGGCGTAGTAGTCCTGGTGGATGGACTCCGCTTCGTAGAATTCCGGCAGCCTGCTGACCTCGGTCACAATCGGTTTGGACCACAGTTCCTGGTTCCGCAGGATGGCTTCCTCGAAGAGGATCTTTTCTTCCGTGGTGGTGTAGAACATCGAGGAACGGTACTGGGTTCCGACGTCGTAGCCCTGGCGGTTGAGCGTGGTGGGATCATGCAGAGCAAAGAACATGTCAAGGATGATGTCCGCCGGGACGATGTCCTCGTCGAAAGTCACGGCGACGACCTCCGCGTGGCCCGTCATTCCGGAGCAGACATCGTAATAGTCAGGGTTGCGGATGTGCCCGCCCGTGTAGCCGGAAACCACGGAACTGACGCCCTTGGTCTTCTGATAGACGGCGTCGAGGCACCAGAAGCAGCCTCCACCAAGTACAAAAGTTTTCATGATCTCTTCAATGGCTGGGAGTCCCGGATGATTCCCGCACAACCTTACGGGACTGTGACGGCGCAGACCCGGCCAGTGGCAACAATCTCGAACAGCCCGGTACCCGCAGGCGCGACTTGGCCGCCGGATGCGCAAGAATGTAATGCATGGAAGCTGTGAACACCGCGGTTGCAGATACAGGATCCGGCGAAGAACCGGAGAATGGTGCAGCCGGAACTCCAAGAGCCAGCACCCCTACGCTCGGTCAGGTCCTCTTGGCAGTGGAGGAGCTCTGGCCGGAATCGCTCGCCGAGGAATGGGACGAGGTAGGGCTCGTAGTCGGACGGCCCACCGCCACCGTCACCAAGGTCATGTTCGCTGTGGATCCGACCCTCGCCGCCATTGAAGAAGCCATCGAATGGGGCGCCGAGCTCCTCGTCACGCATCATCCTTTGCTGCTCAAGGGCGTCACCTCCGTTGCTGCAACCACCGCCAAAGGCCTCGCTGTCCACCGGCTCATTGAGTCAGGTACCGGGCTGCTGACCGTACACACGAACGGGGACTCCGCCGTCGGAGGCGTTTCCGATGTCCTGGCCGACGCGTTCGGGCTGGACAACGTTGTCCCGCTGGCTCCTGCGGCACACGGCTTGCCTGAAGAGGGGATCGGCCGGGTCGGCGACCTGCCCGAACTCATGACCTTGGGAGACTTCGCCGCGCGGGTATTCGAGATCCTGCCCTCAGTGGCTGGCGGCGTGCGGGTCGCCGGAGACAAGGATGGACTCGTGCGGCGTGTGGCCGTTTGCGGCGGAGCCGGAGACAGTCTCTTCGACGCCGTCCGCGCCAGCCAGGCGGACATCTACGTCACCGCGGATATGCGGCACCACCCTGCATCCGAGGCCCGCGAAGCTGCCGTTGATGGCAGGCCGTACCTCGTTGACGTGTCGCACTTCGCGAGCGAGTGGCTGTGGCTGCCCGCCGCGGCCGAAGCGCTCGGCAACGTGCTCGCGGACCAGGGTCACGACGTCGAGATCCGGGTGGCTTCCACCAACAGCGATCCGTGGGACTTCATTCTGACTCCCGGCTAAGCCTGGCGTGCAAGGGAGCGTAGCGAGGCAGGCGAGCACGCTAGGCGATAGAGTCGAGACAAACAGGCCCAAGGCCTGGCTTGGGCTGAATATCATCCCCGGCACGATGAAGCGGAGGTAAGCGTGGCCAAGGCAGCACCGGCGGAACAGTTGAAATTGCTCGAACTGCAGGGGTTGGATGCGAAGCTCAAATCCTTGGCGAACCGCCGTCGCACTTTGGAGACCGACCCCCGCATCACCGATCTCCAGGACGCCCTCAGCGTGGCCAACGGTGCGCTCGGAACCGCGAAACTTGCTGTCCACGACGCCGAAACAGAGCTACGCAGGTCAGAGGCAGACGTCGAGCAAGTGGCTAGCCGCATTGAGCGGGACGAAGCCAGGTTGAACAGCGGCACCGGACTTTCCAAGGATCTCGTTGCGCTGCAGAGCGATATCGCCTCGCTTAACAAGCGACGTTCGGACCTTGAAGACGTTGAGCTGGAAATCCTGGAACGCCTGGACGGACTCAGGGAGCGTCAAGCCGCGCAACAGCAGATCGTCGATGATATCCAGGGTTCCTTCTCCGGGATCCGTGCCGAGCTGGACACCGCGATCGCCGAGATTGTTGCCGAAGAGACGGATGTGCGCGCCCAGCGGGCCGGCTTCGCCGAAGGTCTCGACGCCGGGATGCTGGCTATCTACGAAAAGACCCTTGCCAAGCGCGGGGTGGGAGCCGCCAGGCTTTTCCACGGGAAGTCCGAAGGCTCGGGAATGACGCTCAGCCCCGGCGACCTTGCCGAGGTCAAAGCCGCGGCCGAAGACGAGATCGTGTTCTGCCCCGATTCCGGCTGCATCCTGGTGCGCTCCGCCGAGTGGAACTAACCATCTGTTCCCCACCCAACTGACTAGCAATTGTTGTCGTTTTCGCGGCTGAAAACGACAACAACTGCGAGTTAGTTGGGGAGGATGATGCTGAGGGTGTGCGGCTTGCGCTCCGTGGCTTCCGTCAACTCCGCAGTCCACAATTCCGAGGCTGCCTTGAGCAGCTGTTCGGGCGTGCCGGGCGCCTTGCCTCGACGGCTCAGCAGGTGCCGGGCCAATTCGCCGCGGGTGTGCTTGGCGAAGTGGCTGACGACGGTGCGTTTGCCATTGGACTCGGAAAAGACGTTGACGGCGACAGTCTGCGCCGGGGGCGGTGCCCAAGCCGCGGCGTAGGTGCTGGAGCGGCAGTCCACGAGCAGCTGGCCCTCCACCCGCGCGGCGAGGGCCTGCGTAAGCTGCGGCTTCCAGAACGACGCGAGGCGCCCGACGTCGGGCAGTGCCGTTCCCATGGACAAGCGGTAGGCCGGCACTTGGTCGCCGAAGCCGATGGCGCCCCACAGGGCGGACACCACGAGGACCGACTCCACCGCCTTGCGGCGCTGCGCCGGTGTGAGGGTCTTGAAGCCAAGCGCGTCGTAGAGAACACCGGAATACACCTGGTGGGCCGGGGCTGCGGGTTCTGCGTGGAGCCGCGTATTGCGTTCGACGTCGTCCTTCAAGGATGCGCCCACCCCCAGGAGTGCGAGGGCGTCCTCGTGCGCGCTGACCAGGCCGAGCGCGTCGAGCACTTTGGCCCGGTAGCTGTTGAGTTCCGGAAAGCTCAGGGACTCCCATTCGACGGCGGAGCCTTCGGCAGCGGGGGTCTTGCCTTCGGAAGGTGGCAACAGAATCAGCACCTGTCGATATTAGCGGTATTGCCGTCGCTGGTTGTCCAGGCAGATCGATTCGGCAGTGCTGTCTGAAAATGCGGGGGGCCCGACGCCGGTAGACTATAGGGCGGATGGGTTGACTAGGCGGCCGCGCGCCACGTGAGTGGCTCGAGGAACGTCCGGGCTCCACAGGGCAGGGTGGTGGGTAACGCCCACTCGGGGTAACCCGCAGGCCAGTGCCACAGAGAACAGACCGCCTGCGTCTGCTTGTGCCAGCACAGGCAGGCAGCAGGTAAGGGTGAAACGGTGGTGTAAGAGACCACCAGCTCCTTGGGTGACCAGGGAGGCTAGGTAAACCCCACCCGGAGCAAGGCCAGACAGGGCACGATCGAGGGCTGCTCGCCCGAGTGTCCGGGTAGGCCGCTGGAGGGCGTCGGCAACGGCGTTCGTAGATGGATGGTCGCCACTCCTTCGCCGGCAACGGCGGGGGAGGACAGAACCCGGCGTATCGGTCAACCCATCCCACAGCCTTGTGTGAGTGATTTCACGCATTCCGGGGGCCAAGGCGCCCCGTGCCAGACCTTAGAATGGACAGCGAACGTAGAAGTTCCACCGCCGGTTCTGCGTTCGCAGCCGGCGGTTTTTCTTTGCAACGTTCGAGGTGTCCGGGCAGACCGAAGTCCCGCCGATGCCAGTGCCGCAGGATTACTCCGGGCGGCCACCATCTACGTACGAGGACGTATGTAGCTGACCCTAGGAAGGTAGTTCTGTGAGCCAGTCATCAGATTCTTGTCTTGATACGTGGATGGGCCGCGAAGCGCTGGCCGAGGCCATGATTCCGGTGATCGGCCGGCTGTACCGTGAGAACAACGTGGTGACCAGCATCCACGGGCGCAGCCTCATCAACAAGTCGTCGATGAACATCCTGAAAGCCCACCGTTTTGCGCGCCGGATGAGCAAGGACGAACTCCTGCTCGAAGAAACCGCGCCGCTACTGAACACACTGGCCGAACTTGAACTCGGGGCCGCTGCGATCGACATCGCCCGCCTGAACGAGAAGTACAAGGCCGAAGCCCCCGGAACGCCCCTGGAAGACTTCCTCCGCGCCGAGCTTGCCGAGGTTGTCGGGCGCCGCGGCGCGGACGACCGGACCAGCACCGACGTCGTGCTCTACGGTTTCGGCCGCATCGGCCGCCTGCTGGCGCGCCTCCTGATCGAAAAGGCCGGCGGGGGCCACGGCCTGCGCCTGCGCGCGATCGTGGTCCGCAAGGGTGCCGAGAACGACCTTGTCAAGCGCGCAAGCCTGCTGCGGCGTGACTCGGTGCATGGTTCCTTCGAGGGCACCATCCGCGTGGACGAGGCCGCCAACACAATTACGGCCAACGGTGTCCAGGTCCAGGTCATCTACTCGGACAACCCCTCCACCGTGGACTACACGGCCTACGGGATCAAGGATGCCCTGGTGGTCGACAACACGGGCCGCTGGCGCGACGCCGAGGGCCTGTCCCAGCACCTGCAGAGCAAGGGTGTCGCGCGGGTGCTGCTCACGGCTCCGGGCAAGGGTGATCTGAAGAACATCGTCCACGGCATCAACCACTCCTCCATCGAGGACACGGACAAGATCGTAACCGCGGCTTCGTGCACCACGAACGCCATCACCCCGGTGCTCAAGGCACTCAACGACAAGTTCGGCGTCATCCACGGGCACGTGGAAACCGTGCACTCGTTCACGAACGACCAGAACCTGATCGACAACTTCCACAAGGGTGACCGCCGCGGCCGCTCGGCTGCCCTGAACATGGTCATCACCGAAACAGGTGCGGCCAAGGCCGTGGCGAAGGCTCTTCCGGAACTGCAGGGCAAGCTGACCGGCAACGCGATCCGCGTTCCCACCCCGGACGTGTCGATGGCCATCCTGAACCTGAACCTTGAAAAGGGAACCACGAAGGAGGAAGTCAACAACTACCTTCGCGAAATGTCCCTGCACTCGGAGCTGCGGAAGCAGATCGACTTCATCGACTCACCCGAGGTCGTCTCCACGGACTTCGTCGGCTCCCGCCGTGCGGGCATCGTGGACGGCCTGGCCACCATCGCCACCGACAAGCACCTCGTGGTCTACGTCTGGTACGACAACGAATTCGGTTACTCCTGCCAGGTAGTGCGCGTCATGGAAGAAATGGCCGGTGTGAACCCGCCATCGTTCCCGGCACGCGGCGTCGCTGTGAACCTTGAACCTAAGGCAACCTTGGAGCCAGCCGGCGTCTAGCCGGCTCCGGCCAACGCGAGGAAAGACACAGGGTATTCCCGGCTGATGCGCTGGTATCAGCCGGGAAACCTGACCAGAATGGACGCATGGAAAGCGAAAAGATTCTGGATCACGAAACAACCCTTGAACACGCACTGGACGTAGCGCGGGCCAACCTCAAGGAAGCCCAACGGCTGCTCGACGAAGCCAAGGCCGCACACGCGGCGGGGGATATCTCCGAGGACAGGGTCATCCAATTGGGGTCCCTTCTCGAGCTGGCGGCCGAAGACCTGAAACGCGTCACCAAGGAGCAGTAGGCCGCCCCTGCACCATGCGCTGTGATTGTTCCGACATTCTGACCTGTCCTCCACACTGTGGATATCAGCGTCGGCGAACAGCGCCTCGACTAGTCTCAAGGGACGTATTCCTGCCCGAAAGGACGCAATCCCTTGAGCGCCACCTGGGCCGCCTATCGACGCGCCCGCCGCCAGTCCCGGCAGGCCTGGGTGCTGCTGATTCTCATCCTCACCGGTGGACTCACGGGCATCGGGTGGTTCTTCACCAACGGCCAGTTCGCAGTTGGCCAGGACCCGATCAATGGACCAACGGAAGCTCCTGTCTTCGACGCGAACTGGATGAAGCCGGTGGAAGCTGTTCAGCCGGTACCGGCTGGTTCGGCCGCTGATGCCTTGGAGGCGCTTCCTGTGAAGGGGCGCGCAGCCAAGGACAACTACGACCGCAACGAATTCGGACAGGCCTGGCTCGACGTCGACCGGAACGGCTGCGATACCAGGAACGACATCCTGAGGCGGGATCTCTCGGCGGCGGAGTTCACGGCAGGCTCCAAATGCAGGATCGCGTCCGGGGAGCTGCGCGAGCCGTACACCGGCCAGGACATCCATTTCCGCAGGGGCTCCGAAAGCAGCTCGGCCGTCCAAATCGATCATGTGGTGGCTCTCGGGGATGCCTGGCAGAAGGGTGCCCCGCAGCTCACTGCCAAACAGCGCCAAAGCCTCGCCAACGACCCCCTCAACCTCATTGCCGTTGACGGTCCGGCCAACGTGAAGAAAGGCGCGGGCGACGCCGCGAGTTGGCTCCCTGCCAACAAGGGCTTTCGCTGCCATTACGTAGCCCGGCAGGTTTCGGTCAAAGCCGCGTACCGGCTCTGGGTCACGCAGGCGGAGAAAGACGCCATGAGGCGCGTCCTGGACTCGTGCCCCGGTCAGCGGACCATCAGGGCGTTGTAGCCGCCTGAGGGCGCGGGAGGCCGCGTCAGGCGTGGTTGCTCCCGGCCGGGGGAAGCACTAGGTGGCCGTGGCCGAGTTGCCAGGCCCCGCCGTCGTCGATCCTTTCCAACACCACCCGCTGAAGCGACGTCTCGCGGGGGAGTCGATCAAGGTTTTCCATGCCCCGCTGCCGGAAGGTGAAGTAGACAGCGTCGTCCGGAGCGTCTGAGCAGTGGTCAAGGGTGAATCGGCGGGCAAAAGCGGCGATGTTGCTGTGCGGCAGCTTCCGGACCAAGTAGGGATCCAGCATCCAGGAGTCGCAGCTCGCCACGGAGACCGCCTTGTCCGGGAAGTATCGGTCAAAGAACTCGCTGGCCTGGCTGAAGCTCGCGTCCACGAGGGTGGGTGAGAGGCCGCCATCCTCGGGGATGTGCACGCCCAGCACCCAGGAGTCGCCAGCGGCGGAAGGGCCTCCCGCATCACTGCGCACAAGGTGAAATTGCAAGCGGCCGATCCGGAAGATGTTTCCGGCCATGTGGAGGGTCAGCCATGCCCACGTGTCCAGGCCGAAGCGACCGTGGACCCGTCGGTTGATCCGAAGGTTCAGTCCTACATCGGCCAGGATCGCGGCGGAGGATTCCGGCGGGATGCCAAGGGAAAGATGATGGCGGTGGACTACCGGCGCGAAACGCAGGAGCGCCTCGATCCAGTCCGTTTCCGTGCAGTCATCCATGGTGGCAGATTTGCTTGGGAAGACCCCCAGACGGGCGTCAAGGCTGGCAAGGGCCCGTCGAGTGCCGTCTCCAGGAGGTGACTCCAGCAGCGAGGCACACCCAAAAGCGTCCTCGCCGTGGATGTCGAGAAGCTTGAACAATTCGTCTTGCGCTATGCCGGTCATCGGTCAGTGTCCGAAGGGATCCGGGTCAACACCCGGCATCCAACTCAGACCGGGAACTCCCCAGCCGTTCTTTTTAGCCTGCTTCATGGCCTTCTTGGCGTAGCGGTCAGCCAGCCGGTCCACATAGAGCTTGCCGTCGAGGTGGTCGAATTCGTGCTGCATGACCCTCGCGAACCAGCCCGTCGCCACGAAATCCACCGGGTTGCCGTAGCCGTCGAAGCCCTGGACACGGGCCCATTCGGCCCTCTGCAGGGGGTAGTGCTCCCCGGGGAATGACAGGCAGCCTTCGACGTCTTCCTCGGGATCGGGAAGGGCGCCGGGGATCTTGGAGAGGGTGAGGACAGGGTTCACCAGGACGCCCTCGTCCGGGGCGTCGTCCTCGTTCGCGTATTTGAAGATGAAGATCCGTTTGCCGACCCCCACCTGGGGTGCGGCCAGCCCGACGCCGTTGGCGGCTTCGTTGGTCTCGAACATGTCGGCAATCAAGGTGCGCAGCTCGTCATCGAACTTTTCCACCTCGCTCGCCCGGCGATGAAGCACGGGCTCGCCCCAGATGGTGACTGGCAGGACGGTCATGTCAGATGTTCCTCTGGTTCTCGGGCCTGGAATGGCCGAAATCGGCCGGGACAAAGCAAAGGCCGCACTGGATAACCAGTACGGCCTTTGGCTGCGATCGATAGACAACTACCGATCCCTTGAGGGTGAGCGACGGGGGTTGAACCCGCGACCTCCTGGACCACAACCAGGCGCTCTGCCAACTGAGCTACGCCCACCATGCGCCTTTTATGCTTTCGGAATGACCCGTTAGCTGCGAAGGCAACGACAAAAACTATACCCCGTCTTAGGGGGTGGTTTTGCCACTTTTGACCGTTTGGCTGAAATTTCCCGAAAAGGTGCCCCAGATCACGTGCTTGCCGGGGTCTCGGGTCCGGCGGCGATCTGCTTGGAAATCTTCTGCGCAGTGGCTGTATCGGGACCGGGAGCCGGAACGAACACGGCCTCGCGGTAGTAGCGCAGTTCGTCGATGGAGTCCTTGATGTCTCCGAGCGCGCGGTGGCCGCCATGTTTGGCGGGCGACTGGAAATACGCGCGGGGGAACCATCGGCGCGAGAGCTCCTTGATGGTGCTCACGTCGATGACCCGGTAGTGGAGGTGTTCAACGATGTTGGGCATGTCCCGGGCGAGGAACATCCGGTCGGTTCCGACTGAGTTGCCGCCCAGCGGTGCCTTTTTCGGATCGGGTACCCACTTCTCGATGTACTCCAGAACGATCGCTTCGGCTTCGTCCATGGTCTTGCCGTGCGGGAGCTCGTCCAGGAGTTTGGAGCGCGTATGCATGTCGCGGACGAAGTCATTCATCTGTTCAAGCGCGGCGTCTTCGGGTTTGATAACGACGTCGACGCCATCGCCCAGGATGTTCAGCTCCGAATCGGTGACCAAGGCCGCGACCTCGATCAGGGCGTCGTTTACCAGGTCGAGACCGGTCATCTCACAGTCGATCCAGACGATGCGTTCATTAGTAATAGGCACCCGTCCAGCCTACCGTTCGGTCGCGTGGGAAGGGTGGCGGGGCGCTTCATTCCGCTCCTAGGGCTTACCGTGGCTGGTAAACTGGGCCGTTGTCGAGCGGTTGTTGCCTGCATCGATGAGCTGGACCAATGTACGTAGGGACTGGAATATCATGACGGCAGGCGGAACGGGCGTGGGCACCTCAAATAGCCGGGATGAGGCAAAGGAACCCGCCGCGCCGTCGGAGAAGGCCGCCGCGAGTCTCTATTCCCCGGATGCCGCGCACATCGGCGCCGGCACCCCCGGCCAGATCAAGGCCTATGTGGCAATCTGGCAAGGGTTTTTTGGATCCCTGATGATCTTCGTCGGGTCGATCGGTGCCGGCTGGATCGCCAACGGATCGCCCATGTTCAGGCACCCTCTTGTCATCGCCCTGCGCACGGAGGGCTGGGGCGTGACGACCTCCACCATCTTGCTGACGGCAGGGGCCATGCTTTTGGTCAGGTCATGGTTGAGGCTCGGGCAAAGGCTCAAGGACTGGGGCCCCGGATCGCTCAGATCCGTGGTTGTCGCTGTTGCGGCGTGGGCGGCGCCCCTGATGTTTGCCGTTCCCATCTATTCGCGCGACGTGTACGCCTACACCGGCCAGGGCAGGCTGGTGCTGGAAGGCCAGAACCCCTACACTGCAGGCATTTCCTCGCTCAGCAACTGGTTTTCCCTGGGCGCCGATCCTGCCTGGGCTGAAGCCAAGACGCCGTACGGGCCCTATTTCCTGTGGCTTGCCAGATGGGTTGTGGGCATCACCGACGCCCAGCCCGATTTTTCCGTGTTGCTCTTCCGCGTGCTTGCGACAGTGGGAGTGCTGCTCTGCGTGGTGTATGTTCCCAGGCTCGCCGAACTGCACGGGATCAATCCCGGCCGAGCACTGTGGATCGCCGTCGCCAACCCCCTCTTTCTCATCAGCTTCGTCGCCAGCGCCCACAACGATGCCCTCATGGTGGGCCTGGCGGTCGCCGGAATGTACTTTGCGGCCACCGGGCGCCACATCACCGGGCTTCTGCTGGTCACGGCTTCCATCGGCATCAAGCCGATCACAGTACTTCTCTTGCCTTTCATAGGCCTCATGTGGGCGGGTCCGGCAGCGAGTTGGGCCCGCAAGTTCCTGTTCTGGGGCGCGACGGCGGGTATCAGCTTTGCCGTCCTGGCGGTGAGCGGAATTCCTTACAACCTTGGCTTTGGATGGGTCTGGGCTATCCTCGATCCGACGCCCGGCTACACGGGATACTCGCCTTCGGGCTTCCTGGGCCAGCAGGTCGAGGTGATCGCCAATCTCCTTGGCATGCCCGGATCCACGGTTGCCACGGGGCTCCGGACCCTCATGAAGTGGGCCGGAATCGGGCTGGTGGTGGTGCTGATGTTCCGCGGTGACTATTCACGGCTGGTGCGACGCGCGGCCCTGGCGTTTGCCGCCGTCGTCATGCTTTCTCCGATTATCCAGCCGTGGTACATCCTGTGGTTCATCCCGCTGCTCGCGGTCACGGGCATCAGGGACGACTGGCAGATCAAGTCTCTCTATGTCGCCGTCACGTTCTTCGTGGCCTTCGGCGCGCAGGACCAGATTTCGGTCCTGTCCTTCGTGGAACTGAACGTCAAGGTGTCCTCCCTCGCCTTCTTGGTGGCCGTGGGATTCACCGTCTACCTGATGGTGTTGGACGTTCACACGCGCAAACTGCTGATCCGCTCCAGCCCTGCGCAACTGCTCCGCAGGCTTGAGCAGCGGCTCAGGCGCTCCGGATAGCGGTTCTTGCGCCGGACTTGCGGCCCAGTTCCAAGGTCCGCTGCACGGACCACCAAAGCAGGACAACTAGAAGCACGTTCCGCGTGGTCAGCACTGTTGCCATCACGGGGTTGGCATGGATCAGCGGCGTGTAGAACAACGGGTAAATCACAAAAGTCGTCATGGCGATCCCCATCAGGAGGGCTGCAGGAACCCGCCAACGATTCCAATGGTGGGTCAGCCCGGCGATAATCACCGGCGCAAGCCAAATGATGAACTGCGGCGAACCCACCTTGTTGAACACGATGAACGCGGTGGTCATCATGAGGGCGCCCTCGAGAAACAACTCTTCAGGCTCGGCACCCCGCCGAAGCGCCCAAAGCAAAAGGGCAGAGCCTGCGACGGCGGCAAGAACCAAGAGCGGCTGCATCATGAACGCCGCCACATTGGCACCCGGTCCGTACACCTCGGTGGAATTGATGGCAACGTTGTCGGCGATTTTGGAACCGCCGACGTTGAGCACGCTCAACCAGACCCAAGGGGTTGAGAACGTGGCTTCGAGTTGCATGCCGCGCTCACCCTGGTTTGTCAGGAAGTCGAGGATATGCGGGAGGCCGCCCGAAAGATAGGCGCCCAGTGCGACGGCGGCAGTTACTACGGCGCCGCATGCGATGATCCGCAGCCTGCGGTGGCTCGCGATGATGATCGGTACCAAAACGGCGGCCGGCCAGACTTTGATCCACGTGGCGATGCTGAGGAGGATGCCCGCCGCCACGGGCCGCGTGGCGGCGTACAGCAACGCGACCAACACGATGGGTGCCGTGATGCCTTCCACGCGGGCAAAGCTGAGGTAGCCCATGAAAGCGGTGAAAAACAGCCACCACCAGGCAGGGGCAATCCCCGTTGTCCTGCGCGGGCCGCGGGTCAAGATGAACAAGCCGGCGGCATTGAGCGCAGTGATGATCAACGTCCACACCAGCAGGTAAGGACCCGGGCCCGCGATGTTGGCCAGGAAGATCGGAATCTGGGCGAGCACCGGGTAGACCCACGGGCTGATGGCTCCATGGAGATCCGCAGGGTTGTAGCCGGCCGTCGCCCACTGGCGGTACTGCTCAGTGTCGCTGAACGTGTTTCCGGACAGGAAGAAACTTGCCATCCAGCCGAGGAAGTACACATGTACGGCGGCGAAACCCCACCAAACGCTGGACGGACGGCCGAACCAGGCGACGGCGGCAGGCGGCAGGACGGCGTCGCGCACGCGGGCGAGCCGGTCAAAGAATCGAACGGAAATCTCAAGACTCCTTGGCAGCGGCGGCCGGTTCGTCGGCCGGGATCTTCTTGCCCAAAAGGTACAGGCGGCGTACAGACCAGCAGAGCAGAATCACCAGCAGGACATTGCGCAAGGTCAACACCAGTGCCATCCAAGGGTTGTTGTGGCTCAGTGCGTCATAGAAGAGGGGGTAGATGAAGTACGTGGCCACCCCAATGGCGATGAGCATCGCCGCGGGCACCCGCCATTCCTTCCAGCTGTGGGCAAGCCCGACGGCGACGGCAGGCGCGAGCCACACCATGAACTGGGGCGACCCGACCTTGTTGAACACGACGAAAGCAGTGGCCATGGTCAGGGAGCCAGCCAACAACAGTTCGGTGCGGTCCGCCCCGCCGGTTCGCTTGCCGTTGTGGAGTGCCCAGAAGGTCAGGGCAGCCACCAGGATCGCGGCCAGGGCGAGAAGGGGCTGCATAAGGAATGACATGAAGGCCGTGCCCGGTCCATCCACCTGCATCGAATTGATGTCGGCGTTCATGTACATCCTCGAGTCGCCAACATGGAGGACCGAGAGCCACAACCAAGGAGTAGTGAAGGTGGCTTCCAGCTGCATGCCGCGATCGCCTTGCTGGGTCAGGAAGTTGAGGAGCTTCGGCAGTTGACCTACGGCGGCCGTGAGGGCGATGACCAATACGCTGGTGAGAATTCCGGCGGCCACCACTTTGGTTCTCTGCTTGACCAAAGTGAACAACGACAGCATGACAGCGGCGGGCCAAACCTTCATCCAGGTGGCAACGCTCAGGAGGGTCGAGGCAATGAAAGGGTGTGACACCCCGTACGCCAAGGCGATCAGCACGATCGGCGCGGTCAACCCATCCACGCGGGCGAATCCCAGGCAACCCATGATGAGGACGAAGACCAGCCACCACCATGCTGCCGGGATGGCTTCGCGGCGACGACCCCACGCTGTGAGCTTGCCGACAGCCAGGCCGTCGAGCACGGTGATCATGAGTACCCACAAAAAGAAGAATGGACCGGGACCTGCGATGCCTGCGATGGCCATTGGCACCAAGGCGAGAACGGGGTAGACCCAAGGACTTGGGCCGCCGCTGAGGTTCTCATCCCGGAACCCAGCAGACGTCCAGTCCCGGTAGATGAAAGTGTCACTGTAGGCCTCGCCGCGCAGGGAAATGACCAGCGCGAACACGAGGAAGATCAAGTGCACAACCCCGAAGAGCGCCAGCAGACCCTTGGGCGAGTTGAGCTTCGCTTCCCATGAAGAGGGAAGAACGCTAAGCCGGTACCGTGTGAGCGCGCTGAAGAATGAGTCCGTGGAAATGGGAGGATCCTTGTCAGGTAGTTATCGTCACAGGGTGCCGTAGGCCGCAGCGGCCGGAGCCGCCATACAATATTGGTTCCATTGAATTTCATGCGGAACCAGCGTGGCTGTGGTCTTCGGCATCAAACCAGAGCCCCGCCCATCTTATCTCAGGCCACTTTCTCGGGCAGACCCACGGTCTGCTTGGCCCCGGGAAGCCAAGGGCGGCGATGCTACAGTTGCAATAATCCATGGCAGCCGGCAGTGCCACTTTGGCCCGGATGCGGCAGGGAACCGGACAGGATTTTGTTGATGGTGACGTCGAAGTTTCGTGAGCGTGAGGTGGGGAGTTCGTTGGCTCATCCAGAGGCGCTTGGCGATTCCAACGCCCCGGTACACGGCACCCGGATAGCCAAAGCGGCGAGGACGGCGATCCTCCAAGGGTTCATCGGTTCGTTGCTCATGGTGGCAGGCTCGATCGGTGTCGGCTGGATGGCGACAACCAGCGGCTCCCTTATCCGTACGCCCCTCTTCATCATGGCCAGGACATCTCCGGTTGGAGTGATCTTCTGCACCGTGATGCTCTGCCTCGGCGCACTCCTGCTCCTGCGTTCTTGGCTGCGCATTGCCCAGCGGATCGGCGGATGGAACCCGTCCTCGCGTCCTGTGCTCCGGCGCGCATTGTGGATGTGGGCCATCCCGATGATGTTCAGTTTGCCGTTGTTCAGCAGGGACGCCTATGCCTACATCGGCCAGGGCCGGCTCATGGAGCAGGGACTGAACCCATATACCAACGGCATCTCGGCCCTGAGCAACTACTTTTCACTCGGACCAGACAAATTGTGGACGGAAGCGCCTACGCCTTACGGCCCGCTATGGCTCTGGATCGAACAGGGTGCCGTGTGGGTGAGCGCCGGTGTCCCCGAGCTTGCGCTGATTCCCTTCCGCCTGGCTGCCCTCGCCGGGGTGGTCCTGCTCGCTGTCTACGTTCCCCGTTTGGCTGCGCTCCACGGCGTGAACCCGGACCGGGCGCTCTGGCTTGGGGTCCTCAACCCGGTTCTCTTGATCAACTTCATCGCCAGCGCGCACAACGACTCGTTGATGTTGGGACTGGTTGTTGCCGGACTGTACTTCGCCTCGGTCAAACGACCCGTGCTTGGAATCGTGCTGATCACGGCCTCGATCGCCATCAAGCCGATTACTTTGATTGCCTTGCCTTTTGCGGGGCTGCTGTGGGCGGGTGCCCGTGCCGGCTGGGGCCGCAGAATGCTCTGCTGGACGGCGACCTTGGGCTTGTCCTTAGTCCTACTGGCCGCCGCAGGACTGGTGAACGGCCTGGGATTTGGCTGGCTCGGCGCCCTCCAGACTCCCGGCGCCGTCTGGATCTGGTATGCGCCAGTGGGTTTGCTGGCACATACGGCGGGATTCGTCGTCGGACTGTTCGGGGGGCCGGGCGTTCCCGTGACGGATATCATCCAAACCGTCGGAACGGCGGTCTCGGCGCTTGCTATCGTCTGGCTCGCCGTACGGACGCCCGGCCGCGGGATCGGTATGCCTGCGCCGATCGACGCCGAACCCGAGTTCAACAAGACCGTGCTTCGCCGGATGGCCTGGGCTTTCGCCGCCGTCGTCGTCTTGGCGCCCGTCATCCAGCCTTGGTACATGGTGTGGCTGCTCGTGTTCTTCACCGTGACGGGGATCGCGGACGGCGCCCAGCTCCGCACGGTCTTCTATTTGACGGCGTTCTTCACCCTTATCGCCCTGACAGACCAATTGAGCGTCTTCCAGTGGATCCCCATCGAGGTGGTGCGCGGAGTGGCCATCGCCATCGCGGTCTCCTTCATCGCCTACTTGGTGTTCTTTGACAAGAAGACCCACGTGCTGTTCCGCCCGCGTCGCGGGATTTTGAAGCTCAAGCTCAAACCGAAGTCCTGAGCCTTTCACCCAAGGTGTTTCATCGCTTCACGCAGGGATAACCGGCTCAGCATGGGCCGTCGGGTTTCCACGTAGCTCAGTACCCACTCAGGATCGGTCTTGGCGTACTCCCGCAGGGTCCAGCCGATTGCTTTCCTGATGAAGAACTCCTTGTCAGCCAGATTGGCGTCAAGCACCGTGGCGAGAAGCTCTTGGTCCGTGGCCGTCTTTGCCTTGAGCTGGGAGGTGATGGCTGCGCGGCGGATCCAGAAGTCCGGGTCGCTTGCCCATGTCCTCAAGAGCGGAGTCAGCGTGCTCCGGTGGTGTTGTAGAAGGGCGCAAATGCGGTCGGAAACGCCGTCAACGAAGTCCCACCATGCGCCGGTCCGGATGATTTCTTCATATAGGGGCAACATCTCCAGATCCGTGGCCACGGACTTGAGCGAGGTCAGATCGATGGCCGCGTAGCGTTCTTCCCGCCATGTAGCTTCCCGCCACATCAGCCGGACATCGTCACGAAGTTCGGCGGGGGACTCGAAGGGGAGTTCTTTCGCGGTCGCGAGGACGATCCGGCGGACTGCGGGGACCTTGACCCCGAGCGAAGGCATGGATGATTTCATGTACGACTGTGCCGCTTTCGCACGGTCCGGGTCTGCCTCTGCCTGGAGGCGTTCACGAATGATGGCGAGTCTTCGGTGTTCCATATCGCGACTTTAGGACACTCGTGGGCGGGTTCGGACACGCCTCCCCGGTTGACTGCGATGAAGAGGCCCCTAGAGTGGGTTGAAGAGTTCGTCCGGCGGCCGGTCCGGCCCCCTGTTCTTGATGCTTGGAGGCCTCTGATGTCCATGGTGAAGACGCCAGAAGAGATTGCGCTCATGCGCGAAGCCGGAAGGGTGGTTGCCAACACGCTTTCGGCAGTTCGCTCGCACGCCGGGGTTGGTGTGTCGCTCAAGGAACTGGACGAGGTTGCGGCCGCTTTCATGGAGGCCGCCGGAGCCAAGCCGGCGTTCCTGAATTACCGCCCGCGGTGGGCGTCCACGCCTTTTTCAGGGGTCATCTGCACGAGCGTCAACGATGCCGTGGTGCATGGCATCCCGGACGGATATGTGTTGCAGGACGGGGATCTGTTGAGCGTCGATTGCGGGGCATTCGTGGAGGGTTGGTGCGGGGACGCGGCAGTCAGCTTCATCGTGGGCACCGCGGATCCGGTGGACCAGGAGTTGATCGATGCCACGGACGCCGCCCTCGCCCGCGGAATCGACGCCGCCCGGATTGGAAACAAGATGGGCGACCTTGCGTACGCCATCGGCGGAGAAGCCAAGCGCAGCGGCTACGGGATCCTTGCCGATCACGGTGGGCACGGCATTGGCCGGACCATGCACGCCGAGCCGAGTGTGCCGAACATCGGACGGCCGGGCCGCGGGGTGAAGCTCGTGGAGGGCTTGGTGATTGCCATCGAGCCGATGTTGATCCTCGGTGGTAGTGACGACTACTACCACGACGACGACCAGTGGACCCTGCGCTCCGCCACCGGCCGCCGTGCGGCGCATAGCGAACACACCGTGGCGATCACCGCTGATGGACCGCTTGTCTTGACACTGCCTTAGCCGGGTTGCTTCTGAATGCGGAACCCCGGAAATCAGCGCCGCAGGCGCATGACCGCCCTACCGGGGACCGCCGTGGAAACTGTAGAGAAGCCAGCCGCACCGAACAACTTCACAGTTCCCTGGTAGAGATCGGCCGAACCGGCCTTGGGCCGTAGCAAGGGATCCACGGGGTATCCTTCGATGATTTCGGCACCATGCGCGAAGGCATGCCCGACGGCGGCGTCCAGCAATGCGGCCGCCACCCCGCTCCGGCGGTGGCCGGGAGAAACCACGAAACAACTCACCGACCAAACTCCCGGGCCTTCAGCGGCACTTGCTCCCGCGGCCTTGAGGATCTGGGATCGCTCGATGCGCGGATAGCACTGGCGCGGTTCCACGGCGCACCAGCCCACTGCTTCGCCGCCCCGGAACGCCAGGACGCCTGGTTCGGGGCCGTTGTCGAATTTGGCTTTAAGCTGTTCCTTCCGAACCTCGGGTGGAGTGGTCTTCCAATCCTGCCCGGGGAGGGCGAACCACCGGCACCAACAGCGCGAAGGCTCGCCGCGGACGCCGAATAGCCTTTCAACATCGGGCCAGCTTGCAGGGCCCGTCGTGATGGCTGCGGAGCCGGCGAGGTTCAGGACCATAGGAACAGCGTAGAACGCTGCGAGGGCGGACGACCCAGGCTGTCTTGGCCTCTGGCCGCGGGTCTTCACGGCTGACGAAAACCAAGAGCGGCTCTGAACTACGTTTCCGCAGCTCAGAGCCGCTCTTTGCGTGCCCCGGGAGGGAATCGAACCCCCGACCAAGAGATTAGAAGGCTCCTGCTCTATCCTCTGAGCTACCGAGGCAGGCGACGCACGCACAGCACGTGGCTGAGGCGCCATCAAGAGTTTACATTGCGGCGGCTGCCTGTGAAGTCGGCTCGGTTTCGACCGTGACTCTTCCCCCACAGGTGGCCGTTGCGTCGGGCTATCCACATACGTGAACTAGGTACTGCCGCGGAAGTTCGCCGCACGTGAAGCTGAAGGAGCCAGGCAGGCAGCTCAACTCACGTTAGGACAAGACCATGAATGACATCATCACAGTCCGGGGATTCGTTGCCACGGAACCCAAGAGTTCGACGACACCCGGCGGGACGGGGACGGCTTCGTTCCGGCTGGGCTCCACGGCGCGCAGGTTCGACCGCGCGAACGATGTCTGGGTGGATGGCAACACCAATTGGTTCAGCGTCCAGGCGTTCAGGCATCTCGCGGGAAACATCGGATGCAGCGTCAAGAAGGGCCAGCGGGTCATCGTGGTCGGAAAACTCAAGTTGAGGCAATGGGAACACGACGGCAAGATCTACCACGTTGCCGAAATCGTCGCCGAAACGGTGGGGCATGACCTCATGTGGGGCTCGGCGAACTTCATCCGGACCAGCGGTGGCACCGGCCCGCAAAGCACGCCCGCGGCCGCTGAGGCGGAGGCGGAGAACCCATGGCCCTCGGCTGATGAAGAGGGTGAAGACGGCCCGCATGACGACGAGGACGGTAGTGCCGCAACCGAGCGGGAAGTTATCTTTTCGGCCAGAGAAGGCGATGAGTCGGTTCTCGTTGATACTCACACGGGAGAACTTGTCGACGCCCGGGCTTGAAATGACGTGGCGCTTGAAATGACGTGGCGCCTGAAATGACGCGAGGCCTGAGATGACGCGGCGCCTGAAACAGTGGATGCCGCGGACGTCTGCGATGCCATGCGGCGCGGCGGGTAGTACGCCGCATGGCAGAATAGCCGGGTGATGAGCAGGGGAATGCCGCAAAAACCATTAGGACGCCGCCACGCGGCCGGAAGCCCGGGTTTGCTGCTTGCGGTGCCGTTACTCGTGGCCTGGCTGGTGGCCGGCTGCACGGCGCCTGCTCCAGTGGTGTCAGGAAACACGGCGGTTTCATCGCCTGTTTCATCGCCTGCTTCGTCGCCTTCCCCATCCAGCACGGCCAGTGCCGGTCCCGCTGTCACACCCGGTGCCGGAAGCCCGTCGGCATCGGCTTCGCTCAGCCCTGGCACTGCCTCCCTGAAGCAGACCATGGAGTCCGTACTCAAAACCATTGCCGCCGCAACCCCCAAACCGGCACAAGATGCATTGCGATCGCAACTCGTTTCGGCCGGGATCTCCGCGTCTGCTGTGGAGGTATCCGCGAGCAAGACACCGACGGGACTGGACGTCGACGCTATCGAGGCCGCCGCCAGGCTGGATAAGGACTGCGTCATGGGCGAGATCAGGGACGGCCAGGTTTCGGTGTCGGTCCTACCCGTGTTGGCCAGCGGCAAATGCTTCGTCGGGGATTCCCGCTAGCAGGGCCGAATGTGAGTTATGCCGTGCCACCCATTAGATTTAACGGCATGGCGGAATTCATTTATACGATGACCAAGGCTCGCAAGGCCGTTGGCGAAAAACTAATCCTGGACGATGTCAGCATGTCGTTCTTCCCTGGCGCGAAGATCGGCGTCGTTGGCCCGAACGGAGCCGGCAAATCCACGATCCTGAAGATCATGGCTGGTATCGACACCCCGTCGAACGGCGAAGCCCGCCTCAGCCCCGGCTACTCCGTGGGCATCCTCCTGCAGGAGCCGCCCCTGAACGAGGAAAAGACGGTCCTGGGCAACGTCCAGGAAGGCGTGGGCGAGATCTACTCGAAGATCCAGCGCTTTAACGCGATCTCCGAGGAAATGGCCAACCCGGACGCCGACTACGACACCCTGCTGGAGGAAATGGGCCACCTTCAGGAAGCCATAGACGCTGCGGATGCCTGGGACATCGATTCCCAGCTCGAGCAGGCCATGGACGCACTCCGCTGCCCGCCGGGCGACTCCGACGTGACGGTCCTGTCCGGTGGTGAGCGCCGCCGTGTAGCGCTCTGCAAGCTCCTGCTGCAGAAGCCCGACCTCCTGCTCCTTGACGAACCCACCAACCACCTGGACGCCGAAAGCGTCCTGTGGCTGGAGCAGCACCTCTCTTCCTACCCTGGTGCCGTCCTCGCCATCACTCACGACCGCTACTTCCTGGACCACGTCGCCGAGTGGATCTGTGAAGTGGACCGTGGGCGCCTTTACCCCTATGAAGGCAACTACTCCACGTACTTGGAGAAGAAGCGCGCCCGCCTCGAAATCCAGGGCAAGAAGGACGCCAAGCAGGCTAAGCGACTCACCGAGGAACTTGAATGGGTCCGCTCCAACGCCAAGGGCCGCCAGACCAAGTCGAAGGCTCGTTTGGCCCGGTACGAGGAAATGGCGGCCGAGGCTGACCGCACCAGGAAGCTCGACTTCGAGGAAATCCAGATTCCGCCGGGACCGCGTCTGGGTGGCCTGGTCCTGGAAGCCAAGAACCTGCAGAAGGGCTTCGAGGACCGGACCCTGATCGACGGGCTTTCGTTCACGCTGCCCCGTAACGGCATCGTCGGAGTCATCGGTCCTAACGGTGTCGGCAAGACCACGCTGTTCAAGACCATCGTCGGGCTGGAGCCGCTCGACGGCGGCGACCTCAAGATCGGCGACTCGGTCAAGATTTCTTACGCCGACCAGAGCCGTGGCGGCATCGACCCCAACAAGACCCTGTGGGAGGTCGTCTCAGACGGCCTGGACTTCATCCAGGTCGGCCATGTCGAAATGCCGTCCCGCGCCTACGTCGCCGCCTTCGGCTTCAAGGGACCGGACCAGCAGAAGAAGGCCGGGGTGCTCTCCGGTGGTGAGCGAAACCGCCTGAACCTGGCACTGACCCTCAAGCAGGGTGGAAACCTTCTCCTTCTTGACGAACCCACCAACGACCTCGACGTCGAAACCCTCAGCAGCCTTGAGAACGCCTTGCTTGAGTTCCCCGGCTGCGCCGTGGTGGTCTCGCACGACCGGTGGTTCCTCGACAGGGTTGCCACCCACATCCTCGCGTACGAAGGCGACGAGGAGAACCCGTCGAAGTGGTACTGGTTCGAGGGTAACTTCGAGTCCTACGAGGAGAACAAGGTGGAGCGCCTCGGTCCGGACGCTGCCAAGCCGCACCGTGTCACCCACCGCAAGCTGACCCGCGACTAAGCGAATTGCGCCACAGAAGGCCGGCACCCTGGACATTTCTCCCGGGGCGCCGGCCTTTTTTGCTTCGACGATCCTGGCGGCGTTGTGGCAGCGACGCGGGTAGCTACGACGGGATCCGTAGCATCCCCTCTTGCGCCACTGTGGCGACATGCTCGCCGTCGCGGCTGAAGATCTTGCCGGTGGCAAGTCCGCGGGCGCCTTGGGCGCTGGGGGACTCCTGCACGTAGAGCAGCCACTCGTCCACGCGCACGGGGCGATGCCACCACATGGCGTGGTCAAGGCTCGCGACGCTCATGCCGGGCGTCATCCAACTCAATCCGTTCTTGCGCAGCACTGATTCCAGGATGGTGTAGTCGCTTGCGTAGGCCAGGGCGGCCAGATGAAGGTTGGGATCGTCCGGCATTGGGCCAAAGGTCTTCATCCAGACGGCATTGCTGGCGACCCGGTCCATCGGTGCTTCCACATAGATTGCGGGGTCGACGTGGCGGACGTCGAAGGGGCGCTCGAATGACATGTGGCGGGCGAGAGGATGGTCGTACTTCTGCAGGAGGTCCGCGGTGCTCGGCAGGGTTTCGGGATCCGGGATACCGACCGGCATGGAGGACCGGTGTTCCACGCCCTCCGCTTCCGTCTGGAAGGAAGCGATCATCGACAGGATCGGTTTACCTTCCTGGTAGGCGTGCACCCGACGAGCGGAGAACGAGCGTCCGTCGCGAAGCCGTTCAACGCTGAAAGTAATGGGCTGGTTGGCGTCCCCGGGACGAAGAAAGTAGCCATGCATGGAATGGACGGTTCGGTCCTCTTCCACCGTTCGCATACCGGCGACGAGCGACTGGGCGAGCACCTGCCCGCCGAACACCCGGTGGCGCGGCTGCTTCTGGGAGGGCCCAAGGAAGATGTCCTCGGCTGTCCTCGCGCCGTCGAAGTCGGCCAGGGACAACAGTTCGATGAGGGTGGATGTGGGGTCCTCCAGGGCAACCTGGTGTTCCAGGCCGGCGTGCGCGTCAGTCATGGTTCGACTCTAGACGCCCCCCTGACCCCTCTCAACCGCGGACATGCCGGTAGAGTCAATGATGTGTCCGATGTACTGACCCAGTCCTTCCATTTCGTCGATCCCCGTGATCTGGCGGATCTCCGCACTTATGTCACGCGTGCCAAGAGCATCGACGATGGCGCCATCCGGCTGCAGGCCTCCGGACGCGTCCTGGCTGCATATGTGTGCGTCCTGAGGCCGCGCCTCCTGGGCGAGTCGACGCCGACCATTCTCGGCCTCCGGACCATCGCCCTCGCCGATGACGCGCATGCGGACATCACCGTGACCCTGTCTTCGATCCTGGACCGCTTGGCGCGTTCTGGTGCCGACGACGTCGAGCTTCCGATCCCGCCGTCGACGGTTTCCGAATCGTGGGCGGGAGTCGGGGCACCCCGCAGTGGCTGGGAGCCTCTGGGGTCAGTGCCCGACGCCGAACTCAGGTCAGTCGCGAATGCCGGAATTGCCGAGGTGGCCGGGATTGTTCCCGATCAGCCCGGCGCATTGATCGTCAACAACGCCAGGGCCGCGGTGTGGGGCCGGGAGATTCCGGGACTCGACGGCGTGCCCGCCGGCGCGGCGTTCGCGGCCCTTGCGCTCGGTTTCCTTGGCGACGGCGAACACCGGCTCTTCCGCAACGGCCGTTGGTTCCGGCTCAGCGGCAGCCGGGGCCACATCCTCGCACGATCCGGATCAGGCCTGGGCTTCCAAGCCCGCTGAACCCGAGCCAGGCCCGGCCCAATCCCGAGCCAGGCCCGGCCCAATCCCGGGCCAATCCCATGGCTACGCAGCCCGCTCGCCTAGAAGCTCAGGGCTGCTGGACCGACGGGCTGTTGACCATCGTGAGCGCTGCCCGCTCCATGTAGTCCCACAGGGTACCTTCGTGAAGCGGCGACAAATCGAGCGAATCCACTGCCGCGCGCATGTGGAAGAGCCAGCGGTCCTTGGCTTCGGGTGTCACCTGGAACGGCATGTGCCGCATCCGCAGCCTGGGGTGCCCTCGTTCCTCGCTGTAGGTGCCCGGGCCGCCCCAATACTGCTCGAGAAACATGAGGAACCGCCGCTTTGCCGGGGCGAGGTCTTGTTCCGGGTACATAGGCCTGAGCAAAGGATCTCCGGCGACGCCGTCGTAGAAGACGTCGATGAGTTTCACGAAGGTCTCGTGGCCACCGATGGCCTCATAGAAGCTGTCGGTGTAGGCAGGCTGGCTGAACGGATCGTTTTGCATCAACTGCCGCCGTTCGGCTGGCTGCGGCGTTGCTGATTCCGGCTGGCTGGCCATGTCACTCGCCTGCTTTCTGCTCTTGAATCTTGAGGGATTCCTTTGAAGATTGAGGCGCACCGGATGCCGCGGTTTCGGCAGGCGCAGTGCCCGGGGGTGCCGGCGGAACGTCCGGCGCGGCTGGTTCTTCCGGTACGTAGTCGCCTTGCGAGCGGTTGCCCACCCGCAGGATTTCTCCGTTGCGCAGATACCAGATGGCGCCGTCTTCAGCCTTGAGGCGGGTGATCCGGAGGCCTACCGATTCAACGGTGCCAATCACTTCGGTGGTCACAATCACATCGCCGATCCCGAACTGGTCCTCGATGGTGATGAAGATGCCGGACAGGAAATCGCGGATGAGCTGCTGGGCGCCGAAGCCGATGGCCACACCCAGAATACCGACGCTCGTGAGCAGCGGTGCGATATCCACATTCAGGTATTTGAGGACGTAGATGATGACGATGACCACCACCACCACGCTCAGCACGCTTGTCAGCAGCGAGCCGATGGTGTGGGCGCGTTGGGCGCGCCGTTCATGGTCGAGTGCCCGGAAGGCCGGCTGGACCCACCTGAAATGCGGTTTCTTGAAGAAGCTGCTGCCCTCTGCCACTCGGCGGGTAATGCGCAGAATGATGAACCGGGCCACAACCCAGACCACCAGCCCAATGCCCAGCGTCACGAAGATGGACGCGTAATCGATCTTGGCTGCATCGGCCACGATGTTGTCGGTCGACGAGGCGACGTTCATATGCGGGAATGCTCCTCACGGGATCCAATTGTTCGCCGGGCCCTTGATTGCCGGGCGCTGAACACTTTGTCCACGGTCAACCCTATCGCCGTAGCGTGGCCGGATCCGCATCGTGATTCTTGGCGGAACAGCTTTCTTGTCATCTGGCTAGACCGTGGCCGCCATCGTGCTCGGCTCATGCTGAACGGGAAAATTGACGCTCCGGGCGATGAAGCACACCTGGTTGGCCTCATGGTGCAACTCGTCCACGAGGGAAATATGCGCAGGGTCGGCAACCGTGACCTGCGGCTTCAAAGTGACGTTCTCGAACTGGCCGCTGCCATCGCGATTGAGTCTCATCAAGCCCTCGGCGTGGTCCACGTAATCGGTGACCACCACCCCGTGCTTGACCGCGACATGCAGGAAAGACAGCATGTGGCACTGGGAGAGGGCGGTGAGGAGCAGTTGTTCGGGGTTGTACCGGCTCCGGTCGCCATGGAAGGTGGGGTCCGAGGATCCTTTCAGGACGGGCAGGCCGGGGATCTCGACGTCGTGGTCCCTCGTGTAGCCGCGGTAGGTGGAAGTCCCGGTGCCCAGATTTCCGGTCCAGCGCACGGTCAGGGAGTAGCGGTGTTCGTCCAGGCTCATGCGGAAAGTCTAGCGGCGGTGCTTTCGCGGGCGGGACACTGAACGGCCCCGGTTCCATTGAAGCGGAACCGGGGCCGGACGGTGATTTATCCGACGGCTTTAGATGTCTGCCGCGCGGGCTTTCAGGGCCCGGGCAACGCCGTCGCGGTTTTCCAGCATCATCCGCCGCAGGGCGTTGCTGTCCGCTGGCAGCTCAGCGAGGAACTTGTCCGTGCGGTCAACCGTGGCCTGCGTGGTCAGTTGCGAGGGGTAGAGCCCGACGACGATTTGCTGGGCCAGCGCAAAGGTGCGGTTGGCGACAATGCCAGGTACGGCCTCAAAGTACTCCTCGGCGTACGGCTCCAACAGGGAGGTGTCCGGAACCCGCATGAAGCCCGTGACGGCGGAGCTTTGAATGGCGTTGGAGAGCTCGCCCGTGACCACGATCTTCTTCCAGGCGGCGGCCTTGGCCTCGGGAGTGGGAAGGGCCGCCGTCGCCAAGGCGGCGGCGTTCTGGCCACTGGCCGTGTTGTCGCGCCCAAGTTCGGCGTCGATCCGGTCCTGGTCTTCGCGCCCGCCCACCACCAGCGCGGTGAGGAGTTCCCAGCGCAAATCCTGGTCAACCGTCAGGCCATCCAGGACGGTGCTGCCGTCCAGGACCGCCTGGACTGTGTCCAGTTGGGAGCTGCTCGCGGCAAGCAGCGCGAAGGACTTCACGAATTGGAGCTGGGCGTCCGATCCGGCGGCCGCGGTACTCGAGAGCTCCCACAGTGTGTCAGCGGCGGCCTCCGTGGCCGCATCCTTGTGCTCCGCTGCGACGTAGTACGTCAGGGTGGTGGCCAGCTGGCGGAGCTGGGTCAGGATCACAGAGGAATCGGTCTCGGATGCGATGTTCGCCAGGATCAGCTCGACGTAGCCGCGGGCCGGGGTTTCGCCGTCGCGGGCTGCATCCCAGGCCGAGCCCCATACGAGGGTGCGCGGCAGGCTGCCGGCGAAGTCCTTCAGGTGGGCCTTCGCAGTGGCCAAGGACGCGGGGTCGAGGCGGACCTTGGCGTATGCGAGGTCGTCGTCATTGAGCAGGACCAGGTCCGGACGCGCCATTCCGGCAAGGGCGGGAATATGGGTCCGGGGTCCGTCGACATCGAGCTCCTCCCTGTGGGTCCGCTCAAGTTTGCCTTCGGCGGAGAGGTCATAGAACCCGACGGCGAGGCGGTGCGGCCGCAGCGTGGGCTGCTCGTCGATAGCCGTCTGCACGATCGCAAAGGACGTGATGGTGCCGTCCGCGTCGACCTCGAGCTCGGGGGAGAGGGTGTTGACGCCGGCGGTCTCGAGCCAGAGCTTGCCCCACTGGTCCAAGTCGCGGCCGCTGGCAGCTTCGAGTTCTTTCATGAGGTCCACCAGTTCGGTGTTCTGCCAGGCGTGCTTTTGGAAGTATTCGCGGACGCCGGCCATGAAATGTTCCGGACCCACCCAGGCAACCAACTGCCTGAGCACGGAAGCTCCCTTGGCATAGGTGATGCCATCGAAGTTGACCTCGACGTCCTGGAGATCGTTGATCTCGGCGAAAATCGGGTGCGTCGTGGGCAACTGGTCCTGCCGGTACGCCCAGGATTTCTCCACCGAGGCAAAGGTGGTCCAGGCCCGGTCGAATTCGGTGTTTTCGACGGCGGCCAGGTGTGACATGTACTCGGCGAAGGATTCGTTGAGCCACAGGTCGTTCCACCAGCGCATCGTGACGAGGTCCCCGAACCACATGTGGGCAAGTTCATGCAGCACGGTGATGGCGCGGCGCTCGATCTGGGCGTCGGTGACCTTGCCGCGGAAGACGTAGCCCTCAAGGATGGTCACCGCGCCGGCGTTTTCCATGGCGCCGGCATTGAACTCGGGAACGAACAACTGATCGTACTTCTCGAAGGGATAAGGGAAGCCGAACTGGGCCTCGAAGAACTCAAAACCCTGGCGGGTCAGTTCGAAGATGTTGTCGGCGTCCAGGTACTGCATGAGGGACTTGCGGGCGAACACCCCGAGCGGGATGACTCGGCCATCCGAGCTGGTGACCTTGCTGCGTACCGATTGGTACGGTCCGGCGATCAAGGCGGTGACGTACGAAGAGATGCGTGGAGTGGGGGCGAATTGCCAGATGGCGCGCGCGCCGCCGTCGTCACCGGGAGTGGTTTCCACCGGTACCGGAGTGGGTGAGTTGGAGATCAGGTCCCAGTGCGAGGGCGCAGTGACTGTGAACGTGAACGCGGCCTTCAGGTCCGGCTGCTCGAACACAGCGAACATGCGGCGGGAATCGGGCACCTCGAACTGCGTGTACAGGTAGGCCTCGCTGTCCACGGGGTCCACGAAACGGTGCAGGCCCTCACCAGTGTTCATGTAGGGGGCATCGGCGACTACCCTGAGTTCGTTCTCCGCGGCGAGCCCGGGCAACTGGATGCGCACGCCGTCGGACACCACAGCCGGATCGAGTTCGGTGCCGTTCAACGTCACGCTGTGCACGGTCTCCGTGATCGCGTCGATAAAGCTCGAGGAGCCCTCGACGGCGGAGAACTTCACCACCGTGGTGGAGCCGAAGACCGTGGCGCCCTTCGTCAAGTCGAGGGTGACGTCGTACGAGGTCACGGTGAGCAATTCTGCGCGCTGTCCGGCTTCGGCGCGCGTCAGGTTCAGGCCTGGCAAGGGTTGCCTCCAAGAATGGTTTCGAGAAGCCGGTTGGTTTCAGCCAGCGCCGGCGCTGTGAAGTCATTCTTTCACTTGATTCCGGCATGGCAAGGAAGCTCGATCACAGTGTCGCCGGCGCGGGGTAGCGTTGGAATATGGGAAAGATGCGCGACTCGTTGGACCTCCGGGCACTCCGCTTTGCGGTGGCATTTCCATTGCTGCTGGCCGGCGCGTTTGCTGTGTGCGCACTCATGTTGCGCAACAACCTTCCCGATCCTGTCGCCATCGCGTGGAACGCCGACGGCGGCATCAGCTTCGCGCCGTTCCTCGCCTACGTTTTCGGCGGAGGAGGATTCCTGGTCGTCGCGGGTTGGCTGGTGTTCATCCAGGCTGTTCCCCTTGCCCGGCCCGTGATCATGCGCCGGGTCATGATGGGCATGGGCCTGATGGTGACCCTCTTCATCACCTCCGTGCTGGCCGCGGGGCTCGTGGGGCAAACGGGCCTCGCCGACGCCCGCAGCTCGCACGTTGATGCCACGGTCCTCGCGCTGGGCGCGGGTGCGGCTCTGCCCCTTGGCGTGGTCATGATGATGGCTTTCAAGCCCGACCCGCATTGGACGCCCGAAGACGATGCCGCCCTCGAAGCCGAAAGGATCCGGACGGAAGACCCGGGCCTGGCGGAGGATTCCATGTTGCTGTGGGTCCACGCACGGAGTTCGGTGTTCGTGATGATCTGCGTGGCCACCTTGTTCCCCGCGATGTTGATCGCGATCGCGCTCCCTTGGTTGGGCGCATTGTTGGCGGCGGTCGCCGTCATCGGAGCGTGTTTCCTCTTCGTCCGCGTCCGGGCGGACCGGGGTGGAGTCCAGGTCTTTGTGGCGGGCATCCTGAGGGTCCTCACAGTGCCCGCTGTCGATATCGCAGGCGCGGCCGCGCAGGAAGTCAGGGCCGCCGACTTTGGCGGCTGGGGACTCCGGCGCCACGGAGGAGCCACGGCCATGCTCGTAAGCAGCGGTCCCGCCGTCGTCGTCCGCCAGGTCAGCGGCCGCAGGGTGGCGTTCAGCGCAGGGACATCGGCCACGGCGGACCGGCTCGCAGGAATCCTTAACCGCGTCGCGGCGCGCGCCCAGCGCGGCGAGCAGCCTCCGGCTCCCTGAGCGCCGGAACGCGCCCGGCCTGTTGGCTTCGTCTTAAGAGGTGAGCCGGGGCCCGATCCTAGTAACCTAGGAACCGCATCCCTCACCGCCGCGCCCGGCTTTGCCGCGTTCGCGCGCCAGACTGAATGGACTTCCTGTGACCACACCCCGCGTCCACATTGCCACGGACCACGCCGGCATGGAGCTCAGCGCCCACCTGGTAAGCCACCTGACGGCCAAAGGCTACGACGTCGTAGACCACGGCCCCAAGGTGTACGACGCCCTCGACGACTACCCCTCGTTCTGCATCAACGCGGCCGCTGCGGTAGTCGCCGACCAAGAGGCCGGCGTTCACGCATTGGGCATCGTCCTGGGCGGATCCGGCAACGGTGAACAGATTGCCGCGAACAAGGTCAGGGGTGTCCGCGCCGCACTCGCCTGGAACCTCTCTACGGCGAAACTGGCCCGCGAGCACAACGACGCCAACGTGGTTGCCGTAGGCGGCCGCCAGCACACCGTCGAGGAAGCCACCGAGCTGATCGAGGCCTTCCTGGAAGAACCGTTCAGCAACGACGAACGCCACGTGCGCCGCATCGGAAAAATCGCCACCTATGAGAACACCGGCGAAATCGTTGCATAGTGCCTGAAGGGCATTCCATCCATCGCCTGGCACGCCAGTTCCAGGATGTTTTCGCCGGCCACGTGCTGGAGGTCTCCAGCCCCCAAGGCCGTTTCACCGCGGGCGCAGCGCTTTTGGACCGCCATGAACTGCTCGAAGCGACCGCGCACGGCAAACAACTTTTCCTCCGTTTTGACCATGGGGTGCTCCTGCACGTCCATCTGGGTCTCTACGGTGCGTGGAGTTTCGGTGGCGATGAGTCCTTCGCGGGTGCCTCGAGCATCGGGGCGCCGCGGCGGATCGGCGAACGCGAGACCTTCCCACAAGACGGCAGCGCAGGGAGCCCCGGAAGCAGCTACGCGGGTCCGCCCGAGCCCGTGGGTGCCGTGCGCGTGCGCCTTGTTTCAGCGAACGGCTGGGCGGACCTGAGGGGCGCTACCACCTGCGCGGCGATCACCGAGGCGGAGGCCGCGGCCGTCCTGGCGCGCCTGGGTCCCGATCCCCTCCACAACCGCCCCGGCGACCGCGAGGAGTTCATCCGCCGCTTGCTGCGGCGCAAGACCGCCGTCGGGCTCCTCCTCATGGACCAGTCGGTCGTGGCCGGGATCGGCAACATCTATCGCGCGGAGGTGCTGTTCCGCCAGCGCGTCGGTCCGTGGACTCCTGGCAGCTCGCTGAACGTCGAAACCGCCGGACGATTGTGGGATGACACCGTGGCGGCGATGTCCGACGGCGTCCGCGACGGGCGGATTGTTACGACCCCATCGGCTTTGTGGAGCGGCGGGAACGCCGGACCGCTCGACGGCGAGGCGCACTTTGTCTACAAGCGGCAAGGACAGCCGTGCCGGCGATGCGGCGACGTAGTGGGGATGGCCGAGATCGGTGCGCGCAAGCTCTATTGGTGCCCCGGCTGCCAGAACTAGAGTCCGGCGCCAGCAGGTGAAAACCGGTGAAAACACGAAGGGCCCCTCGATGAGGGGCCCTTCGTTCCATGGAGGGGACGACGGGAATCGAACCCGCGTAATCAGTTTGGAAGACTGAGGCTTTACCATTAAGCTACGTCCCCGGGCAAGACTGCATGGATCTCTATGAACCTTTCAGAGTGTTCCGCGCATCTTTCCGGCGGCTGTTGAAGCCGGATATAACTAAACCTAATTCAGGGGCCAAGTGTCAAATGTGCATTCTCCGCCGAGATGCCCGTAGACTGTCCTGTGCATTCACGGGGTGTAGCTCAGCTTGGCTAGAGCGCCTGCTTTGGGAGCAGGAAGTCGCAGGTTCAAATCCTGTCACCCCGACTCTGTGTGCCTGTTCCGATCCGGAACGCGGCAGAACCCCATCCCACAAAACCAGGAGTACTTAGACTGTGAAGAGCGCTGTCGAGAACCTCACCGCCACGCGGGTCAAGCTCAACGTTGAGGTTCCCTTTGAGGAACTGAAGCCGAGCATCGATGCCGCTTACAAGACCGTTGCTTCGCAGATCCAGGTTCCCGGGTTCCGCAAGGGCAAGGTTCCCTCCAAGCTGGTTGACCAGCGCGTTGGCCGCGGCTACGTCCTGGAGACCGCCATCAACGATGGCCTCAACGGCTGGTACCAGGCTGCCGTCCAGGAAGCCGGCCTCCGCCCGCTGAGCCGTCCCGAGGTTGAGATCACCGAAGTTCCGGACCCGTCCTCGACCGACGGCGAACTGAAGTTCCAGGTTGAGATCGACGTCCGTCCCGAGGTTGAGCTCCCCGACTACGCCGGCATCAAGGTAGAGGTTGCTGCAGCCGATTCCTCAGACGCCGACGTCGACAAGGCCCTGGACGAGCTCCGCGGCCGCTTCGGCACGCTGAAGTCCATTGACCGCCCGGCCGCCGATGGTGACTTCCTGACCATCGACATCACCGCCACGATCGACGGGGCTGAAATCGACTCCGCCACCGGCCTGTCCTACCAGGTTGGCGCAGGCACCATGCTTGAGGGCCTCGACGAGGCCGTCACCGGCCTTTCTGCCGAAGAAGAAGCAATCTTCGACACCACGCTGGTTGGCGGCGAGCACGCCGGCGAAGCAGCCCAGGTCAAGGTAGTTGTCAAGACCGTCAAGGAGCGCGAGCTTCCTGAGGCCAACGACGACTTCGCCCAGTTGGCGTCCGAGTTCGACACCCTCGCCGAACTTCGTGAAGACCTTGCCAAGCAGGCCGCTGAGTCCAAGGTCGTCGGCCAGGGCGTCGAAGCGCGCGACAAGGTCCTGGACAAGCTCGTTGAGCTCATCGAGGTTCCGGTTCCGGACTCGGTGGTCGAAGAGCAGCTCGAAGCACACTTCAACGCCGAGAACGCCCACGGTGAAGGCGAGCACGACACCGAGGAACACCGCGCGGAGGTCAAGGCCAACACCGCCCGCGCCTTCCAGAACGAGATCATCCTTGACGCCATCGCCGACAAGGAAGAAGTGAGCGTCAGCCAGAACGAGCTGATCGACTACATCGTCAGCACGGCAAGCCAGTACGGCATGGACCCGAACCAGTTCGCCCAGATCATCGATCAGAGCGGCCAGGTTCCCATGATGGTTTCCGAGGTCCGTCGCCGTAAGGCCCTCGCAGTTGTCCTCGGCCAGGCCGAGGTTGTCGACTCCGAAGGCAACAAGGTGGACCTCAGCGACTTCGTGCGCCCCGCCGGCGAAGAGCTCCCTGCAGGGGAAGGCGCTGTCGAGGAAGCCGAAGAAGCAGCTGTTGTTCCGAGCGACGACCCCGCTGCAGTGAAGTTCTAGTTTCACCTCCCGCCGCCCCCGGATCTTAGATCCGGGGGCGGCTTGGTTTAAGCCCCTGGAGCGTGGAAAGTGCCCCCTTCCGCAATCGTGCGCCGTCAGCGAACAGCGCGATTTGGGAGAACAAATCGCCGTGGAAAACGGTTAGTGTCCAAGTAGTGAAGATCAGGGATGGCAAGTTCAGCAATGGCCCTGTCACCAGCGAGAGGTAAGTACTTATGTCACAGCACGCAGAGGCCCCCAGGATGGCAACCGTCGATCCAGCGGCCCAGGACAACTACATCTACAACCGCCTGCTGAAAGAGCGCATCATCTGGCTCGGATCCGAAGTCCGTGACGAAAACGCCAACGCGATCTGCTCCCAGCTCCTCCTCCTCTCGGCTGAAGACCCGGAGAAGGACATCTACCTGTACATCAACTCTCCTGGCGGCTCCGTGACCGCCGGCATGGCCATTTACGACACCATGCAGTTCATCCCGAACGACGTCGTGACGGTTGCCACCGGGCTCGCGGCCTCCATGGGCCAGTTCCTCCTCTCCTCGGGCACCAAGGGCAAGCGCTACGCCACGCCTAACGCCCGCATCCTGATGCACCAGCCTTCCGGCGGCATCGGTGGCACGGCGTCGGACATCAAGATCCAGGCGGAGCTGATCCTTCACATGAAGAAGGTCATGGCCGAGCTGACTGCCGAACAGACCGGACAGACCGTGGAGACCATCCTCAAGGACAACGACCGCGACAAGTGGTTCACCGCCCCCGAAGCGCTCGAGTACGGCTTCTTCGACAAGATCTCCGCCCACGCAGGCTCTGTGGCCGGTGGCGGCGGCACGGCAAACTCGTCGTCGAATTCCGAGAAGTAACCGGCAGCAAGAAACATTCAGATCAGGAGCAATAAAAATGAACTACAACTTTGGATGGTCTGCCGGTAATCTCCCGTCCAGCCGCTACGTCCTCCCGCAATTCGAGGAGCGCACGCCTTACGGCTTCAAGCGCCAGGACCCGTACACGAAGCTCTTCGAGGACCGCATCATCTTCCTCGGTGTGCAGGTTGACGACGCTTCCGCCGACGACATCATGGCCCAGCTGCTGGTGCTCGAGTCCACGGACCCGGACCGCGACATCACGTTGTACATCAACTCCCCGGGCGGCTCGTTCACGGCCATGACGGCGATCTACGACACGATGACGTACATCCGTCCGGAGATCCAGACCGTTTGCCTGGGCCAGGCGGCCAGCGCCGCGGCCGTGCTGCTCGCGGCGGGTACGGCGGGCAAGCGCCTCGCCCTGCCCAACGCCCGGGTCCTGATCCACCAGCCGTCGCTGTCCGGCGGCCAAGGGGGCCAGGCCTCCGACCTCGAGATCCAGGCCGCAGAAGTCATGCGCATGCGCTCATGGCTTGAGGACACGCTGGCCAAGCACTCCGGGCGGACGCCGGAACAGGTCAACAACGATATCGAGCGCGACAAGATCCTTACCGCCGCCGAGGCAATGAACTACGGATTGATCGACCAGGTGCTCGATTCCCGCAAGATCAAGCCCCAGGCGATCGCCAGGTAACTGGCCAAAACTCGACGCCGGTGCGGTTCAGGAAATATGGACCGCATCGGCGTTCTGTTTCAACCCAAGCAGCCCATTGTGTCCTACAGTGGAAGTTGTCATGGTGGCGCCCCCGCTGCGATCGGCGCGAAATCGCGGATAGGTACGGGGCTGCACCACCCGCATGAAACGAAGGGAATCCCACATGGCTCGGATTGGCGAGAGCACGGATCTGCTGAAGTGTTCTTTCTGCGGAAAGAGCCAGAAGCAGGTTCGGAAGCTGATTGCCGGGCCCGGCGTGTACATCTGCGACGAGTGCATCGAACTCTGCAACGAGATCATCGAAGAGGAACTCGCAGAAGTATCGGATCTTGGCAGCTTCGAGTTGCCCAAGCCGCGGGAAATCTTCGACTTCCTCCAGGAATACGTCATTGGCCAGGAGCCCGCGAAACGCTCCCTCGCCGTCGCGGTCTACAACCACTACAAGCGCATCCAGGCCGGCCACGCGCCGAAGACCGGCCTCGGTGAGGGCGGACACCATGAAGACGTGGAGATCGCCAAGTCCAACATCCTGTTGATCGGCCCCACTGGCTGCGGCAAGACCTACCTGGCACAGACCCTGGCCCGTCGCCTGAACGTACCCTTCGCCGTCGCCGACGCCACGGCCCTGACAGAGGCCGGATACGTCGGCGAAGACGTCGAAAACATCCTGCTCAAGCTCATCCAGGCCGCAGACTACGACGTCAAGAAGGCCGAACAGGGCATCATCTACATCGACGAGATCGACAAGATTTCACGCAAGAGCGAGAACCCGTCCATCACGCGCGACGTGTCCGGCGAAGGCGTGCAGCAGGCGCTCCTGAAGATCCTCGAAGGCACCGTGGCCTCGGTTCCGCCGCAGGGCGGACGTAAACACCCGCACCAGGAATTCATCCAGATCGATACCACCAACGTGCTGTTCATTGTGGCCGGTGCCTTCGCCGGGCTCGATGACATCATCGGATCGCGGTCCGGCCGGAAGGGCATCGGCTTCGGGGCCCCGCTCAACGAGGTCAAGGACAACGCGGACAGCTACGGCGAGGTGATGCCGGAGGATTTGCTCAAGTTCGGGCTCATTCCCGAATTCATCGGACGCCTTCCTGTGATCACCACCGTGTCCAACCTTGACCGCTCCGCGCTCATCCAGATCCTTTCCAAGCCCAAGAACGCCCTGATCAAGCAGTACCAGAAGATGTTCCAGCTGGACGGCGTGGAGCTTTTGTTCGACGACGACGCCCTTGACTCGATTGCCGACCAAGCCCTTGAACGTGGCACGGGAGCCCGCGGCCTGCGTGCCATCATGGAGGAAGTGCTGCTGCCGGTCATGTTCGACCTGCCCAGCAGGGACGACATCGCCAGCGTAGTCATCACTGCCGACGCCGTGAACAAGAAGGGCCAGCCCACCATGATCGCGCACGAGGTCATTGCGAAGCGTCGGAATAAGTCCGCCTAGCCCGAGGTTGGAATCATTGGTGCCGGACACCGTTTCGTCCGGCGAGCCGCGCCCCCTTACGCCTATCGAAGGAGTTCCCTGTGCCCGAGCAGACCGCCAACAAGGTTGATTTCTGGTTCGATCCCATGTGCCCATTTGCCTGGGTGACATCCCGCTGGATCGGTGAAGTGGAAGACGTTCGGGGGATCGAGACCAACTGGAACGTCATGAGTCTCTCTGTCCTCAACGAAGGCCGCGAGCTGCCTGCCGAATACACCGAGAAGATGAAGCTGGGCTGGGGACCTGTCCGCGTCATCATTGCCGCCCGCGAGCTGCACGGAGACGAGTACATCAAGCCGCTGTACGACGCGATGGGTTCCCTCATCCATCACGAAGGCATCAAGGATTTCGCCGAGGTCATCTCCAAGGCACTCGCTGAAACCGGCCTGCCGGCCGAGTTGGCCCGCTTCGCCGATTCCGAGGAATACGACGTCCAGTTGCGTGCCAGCCACGAATCGGGGATCTCCCTGGTGGGCCAGGACGTCGGCACCCCCGTGGTCGCCGTCAACGGCACGGCCTTCTTCGGCCCTGTCCTGACCCGCATCCCCCGTGGCGAGGAAGCCGGCCGGATCTGGGACGCGACCGTCACCTTGGCCGGTTACCCGCACTTCTTCGAGCTCAAGCGCAGCCGCTCGGAAAGCCCGGAATTCAACTAGCCTGAATTCAACCGGCCGGAATCCAACGAGCCCGGGCCGCGGCGGTCGTTTGAGCCGCAGGCGCGGCTATTTCAGGAAACGCGACGTTCTACGGTCCGCCAGGATCTTTCCGTTTGTCTGGCAGCCAGGGCAATACTGCAACGCAGTGTCGGCAAAGGACACCTCGCGGATGGTGGTCCCGCACACGGGGCAAGGCTGACCCGCCCTGCCGTGGACGCGCATCGTGTTCCGCTTCGTGTCTTTAAGTTCACTTGAGGCTTTCCCGACGGCGGCGGCCACAGCCGCACCCAGGACGCATTCGATGGACTCATAGAGGACATGGGTGGTTTGCTTGTCCAGCGACTTGGCGATCGCGAACGGTGAAATCCTGGCTGCGTGAAGGATCTCGTCACTGTAGGCGTTCCCGATTCCTGCGATGACACTTTGGCTCCGAAGGAGTCCCTTGATCTGATGCGCGCTTGTGGAAAGGATTCCGGCCAGGGTTTCTTCGGTGAACGCAGGGCTCAGGGGGTCCGGACCGAGTGTCGCGATCCCGGGAACATCCACGGGGTTGCGCACCACGTACACAGCCAGGCTCTTTTTGGTTCCGGCCTCCGTGAGGTCCACTCCGACGTGGGTTGAGCCGTCGCTCTTGGTGAAGCCGAGCCTCGCGGCAATGTTGCTCCCGCCCATCCGTAGCTGGGTCTGCGATGGCTGCTCCGTGTAGCGGAGCCATCCGGCCTTGGCGAGGTGGAAGATGAAATGGATGCCCTCGGCGTCGAGACTGACGAACTTTCCGAAGCGTTCCACCCTGACGATTTTGCGACCCTCGAGGGCCGAGTAAGGGGGATCGGCTGTCTTCAGTACGGCAAAAGAGGTGATCTGGATCTTCGTCAATTCGGCACCGAGAAGATTCCTGCCCAGGAAGGCAGTCAGCCCGGCCACTTCGGGAAGTTCTGGCATAGCAACACTGTGCCACAAAGCACCCAGCCCCAGAACCCCGGGGGCCCACCACGGGGCGCCCGAATTACATGCCAGTAGTTCCTGAAGGGGGCTTGTGCTGGCTGGGGAGCGGGTCAAGAATAGAACTTACCCACTTCGAAAGAAGAGGGACACGGAAACCAGAGATTCAGTGATATGCATCTGACGCAGCCTTCGGCAAAGTTGGATGCAAGCTACCAGTGACGAGGTAGGAAGACCTGAAAGTCCGAGGATTCCGCCAGACTGCCAAGACGTCACCGGGCAGCCGAAAAGTCGAAGCCCCACCAACGGCTAAACGCTGATGGGGCTTCCCCTTTGCCCGGAAACTCCCCGGCTCTCTTACCCGGAACTACGCTTGAGCGGGCTCCTCGGCAGGTGCCAGGACCACGTCGCTCACCGTGAGTTCGCCGTCGCCGGATACCAGTGAGATCTCCTGCGCGTTGGCCGCGGCCTTCAGGTCTCCCAGTCCGGCTTCCAGCTGTGCAACGAACGATTCGGTAGCGGTGATGGTGGCCGAGAGGACTTCGGTACGCTGCTTGACCTTGGCTTCGGACTTGGCTTTGCGGATGCCGCTCAGCGCGATGCCGACGGTGCCCAGCATGGTGGTGTCGCCGTCGACGATTTCCACGGCTGCCGGCCACGCCGCGCGGTGGACTGAACCCGTGCGCCACCAGCTCCAGACCTCTTCGGTGGCGAAGGGCAGGAACGGCGCGAACAGGCGCAACAGCGAATCCAGCGTGGTGGCAAGGGCAGCAAGGACGGATGCCTGCTCAGTCTCGCCGGCAGCACCGTAGGCGCGGTCCTTGATGAGCTCCACGTAGTCGTCCGTGAACTGCCAGAAGAACGATTCGGTGATCTGCAGGGCGCGGGCGTAGTCGTAGTTGTCGAACGCCTTGGTGGACTGGGCCACGACGTCGGCAAGCTGCGCGAGCAAAGCGCGGTCCAAGGGGTTGGTCAGGGGTCCCCACGCGGGGGTTTTTTCCGCGTGGGGGAGACCAACCCCGGGGTTGGTCAGGACGGACAGGTCCGCGCCGACAACCGAGTTCTCCGTAGCGCCCAGGTTCAAGACGAACTTCGAAGCGTTGAGCAGCTTGATGGCCAGGCGGCGGCCGATCTTCATCTGGGCGATCTCATAGGCGGTGTCAGCACCGAGCTTGGCCGAGGCGGCCCAGTAACGGACGGCGTCGGAGCCGAATTCGTTCAGGACGTCGGTGGGAACAACCACGTTGCCCTTGGACTTGGACATCTTCTTGCGGTCCGGGTCCAGGATCCAGCCCGAGATGGCGGCGTGCTTCCACGGCGCGCTGTTCTGTAGGGCATCTGCCCGGACAGCCGAGGAGAAGAGCCACGTGCGGATGATGTCGTGGCCCTGCGGGCGGAGGTCGAAGGGGTAGACCTTGCCGAACAGATCCTCGTCACGGCTCCAGCCGCCCACGATCTGCGGGGTCAGCGACGACGTGGCCCAGGTATCCAGGACATCCGCGTCACCGATGAAGCCGTTGGGCTGCTCGCGCTGGGACTCGTCGAAGCCGGGGGCCGCGTCCGCCGCAGGGTCCACGGGCAGGGACTCGTCGGACGGCAGGATGGGGTTTTCGTAGTCCGGGTTGCCCTGGCCGTCGAGCGGGTACCAGACGGGGATCGGCACGCCGAAGAAGCGCTGGCGCGAAACGAGCCAGTCGCCGTTCAGCCCGGAGATCCAGTTCTCGTAGCGGGAGCGCATGAAGGACGGGTGGAACTCGATCTCGTGTCCGCGCGCGATCAGCCGTTCGCGGCGGTCCTCGTCCCGCCCGCCATTGCGGATGTACCACTGGCGCGACGTGACAACTTCGAGGGGCTTGTCCCCCTTCTCGAAGAAGTTCACGGGGTGCGTGATCTTCTTGGGCTCGCCGTCCAGCAGCTCGGCGGCAACGAGAAGCTCAACCACCGTCTCCTTGGCAGAGAACGCGGTCTTGCCGGCGATTGCCGCGTAGGCTTCCTTGCCGGCGTCGGTGGTGATCCACTCAGGTGTCTCGGCGATGATGCGGCCGTCGCGGCCCATGATGGCACGGGTGGGCAACTGCAGCTCGCGCCACCAAGTCACGTCAGTGAGGTCGCCGAAGGTACAGACCATGGCGATGCCGGAGCCCTTGTCCGCCTTGGCGAGCGGGTGGGCTTTGACCTCGAGCTCGACGTCGAACAGGGGCGACCTGACGGTCTTGCCGAACAGCGGCTGGTAGCGCTCGTCGTCGGGGTTTGCCACCAATGCTGCGCACGCGGCGAGCAGTTCCGGACGCGTTGTTTCGATGTAGATCTTCTCGCCGTCGGCGGTGAAGAAGGGGTAGCGGTAGTACGCGCCGGCAACTTCGCGGTCCTCCAGCTCGGCCTGCGCGACGGCAGTGCGGAACGTCACGTCCCACAGGGTGGGGGCCTCGGCCATGTAGGCGTCCCCGGCGTTCAGGTTGGCGAGGAAGGCGCGCTGGGACACCGCACGGGAGGTGTCGTCGATCGTTCGGTACGTCAGGTCCCAGTCAACGGACAGGCCAAGGGTCTGGAACAGGTTCTCGAAGACCTTCTCGTCCTCGACGGCGAGTTCTTCGCAGAGTTCGATGAAGTTCTGGCGCGAGACGACGTCGAAGTCGCGCTGGTTCTTCGCCGGCTGTGCCGGCGGGCGGTAGTCGGCGTTGTAGGGGATGGCGGGATCGCAGCGGACGCCGTAGTAGTTCTGGACGCGGCGCTCGGTGGGCAGCCCGTTGTCGTCCCAACCCATCGGGTAGAAGACGTTCTTGCCGGTCATGCGCATGTAGCGGGCCTGGACATCCGTGTGCGTGAACGAGAACATGTGGCCCACGTGGAGCGAACCGGATGCGGTAGGCGGGGGAGTGTCGATCGAGTAGACCTGCTCCCGGGTGGTGTCCGGGTTGAACTTGTAGGTTCCTTCGTCCAGCCAGCGCTGCGTCAGCGCATCCTCAAGGCCTTCAAGGGCCGGCTTGTCGGGAACGTTGATGGGGGCGGTGGCGGGCGTGTCTGTACCCTGCGTTGATTCAGCCATGGGCCAATTGTTTCATGGCGCCCTTTGTTCCGTGGCACGCGGACGTGCAGTAGCATGCGGGCCATGACCGAACTCAAGGATGTTTTGGCTATCAAGCGCATCTATGACGAAGCAGCCGACGACGACGGCTACCGGGTTCTGGTGGACCGGCTCTGGCCGCGAGGGGTATCCAAAGAACGCGCGCGGCTGGATCTCTGGCTCAAGGAGATCGCGCCCTCGCCGCCGCTGCGCACGGAGTTTGCCCATATGCAGGAGCGATTCGAGGACTTCCGCCGCTCTTACGAGGCCGAACTGGAGCAGAATCCTGCGGTGGAGCAGATGCTGGAGCTGGCCGCCGGGAAGAAGCGTGTGACGCTGCTCTACGGCGCCAGGGATCCTGAAGTAAACCATGCCCGCGTGCTGCTGGAGTTCCTGCTGGGAGCCGGGGTGGCGGACAAATGACGACGCCGCAGCATCCGCGCTTTGCGCGGGCCTACGCCCGGGCCGTTCCGGCCATAAACCTCCGCGGCGGAACTGAACACCGGCGCAGCTTGCTGGCCGGCCTGCGGGGCCACATCATCGAGGTCGGCGCCGGCGAGGGCTCGTCGTTCGGCCTGTACCCGGCCTCCGTCGAAAGCGTCCTCGCGGTTGAACCTGATGACCATCTCAGGGAGCTTGCTGGAGCCAAGGCACAGGCTGCTCCGGTGCCGGTCACGGTTGTTTCCGGAACCGCCGAAAACATTCCAGCAGCCGACGGCGGGGCGGACGCCGTCGTGGTCAGTCTTGTCCTCTGCAGCGTCGCCGACCAGGCGGCGGCGTTGGCGGAAATCCGCCGCGTGCTGCGTCCCGGCGGAACCCTGGCCTTCTACGAGCACGTGCGCTCGGACAAGCGGTTTCTCGCAGCAGTCGAAGATCTGCTCACTCCGGCCTGGCAGCACATAGCTGGAGGCTGCCATCCCAACCGCAACACGCTCCAGGCGATCGGCGCCGCAGGCTTCCAGGTGGTGCACAACGAGCGGTTCGGCTTCTCTGCCGGCCCGCTGTCCCCGCCGATCGCCCACATCCTTGGCCGTGCCATTTCTCCAGCTGAACCGCGTTAGGGTGGTGCCATGACTGAGGAAGCACAGACGAAGACTGCAGTAGTGACGGGTGCCAGCACGGGAATCGGCGAAGCCACAGTGCGGGCCCTCACCGCCGATGGATGGAAAGTATTCGCCGTCGCCCGCCGTGCGGAGCGGCTCGAAGCACTCGGCGCCGAAAGCGGCGCAGTGCCGTTCGCAGCGGATATCACCAACGATGACGACGTCGCGGCCTTGCTCTCCGCCGTCACCGAGGCAGGGGGAGCGGACACGCTCATCAACATTGCCGGCGGCGCACGGGGCGCGGACACCCTTGCCAATGCGCAGACCGAAGACTGGGACTGGATGTACCAAGTCAACGTTCTCGGCACCCTGAAGCTGACCCGGGCCTTCCTCCCCATGCTGCGGGCCAACGGCGAGGGTACAGTTTTGAACCTCACGTCGACTGCGGGATTCACGGCCTATGAGGGCGGCGGCGGGTACAACGCGGCCAAGTTCGCCCAGCACGCCATGACCGGCGCCCTGCGCCTCGAGGAAGCCGAGAACAACATCCGCGTCATTGAGGTGGCGCCGGGCCTCGTCCACACTGAGGAATTCGCGCTCAACCGCCTCGGCGACGCAACTGCGGCAGCCAAGGTGTACGCCGGCGTCGAGAAGCCGCTCACGCCCGAGGACGTCGCCGACGTCGTCAAGTACGCGGTCTCAGTGCCGCACCACATCAACCTGGACGAGATCATCGTCCGCCCGGTGGCGCAGGCCGCTACCCACAAGTTGATCCGCAAGGGCTAAGTTTCCGGCGGCGCGCGCCCCATGCCCTCAAGTGGAGCTCGCGGCGCCGCTGCCGCTAGACTTGTGGCACAAGCTTTGACCCGGATATCACCGGTGAGCTTCCGGAAGAACGCCCCCGCCACCATGGGGGTCAGTAGAACCGGACGGGTAAGCCCGTCACAGCAGCAATGAGCGGCCGACGCCGGAACAGCTCCTCTTCGCAAGGGGCAGTGCCAGCGGCGGTAAGTGAGGTGGTACCGCGGTACCGGCGCTGTTGGAAACAACGCAGCTGGCGCCGTCCTCGCATCCTGAATGAAACTTTGTGTTCACCGGCTCAACCCAGGATGAAGAGATGACGTATTACCCCAAGGCCTCCGCGGCACTTTCAGGCACGGCTCCGTCCGGCACTTCCACAGGGGTGTCCCCCTCCGTGAAGTTCCCTGAGATCGAAGAGCGCATCCTCAAATACTGGGATGAAGACGGCACCTTCCAAGCCAGCATCGACCAGCGCGACGCTGATCTGCCCGGTGGGCACCCCGGCAGCAACGAGTTCGTCTTCTACGACGGTCCTCCCTTCGCCAACGGACTGCCCCACTACGGCCACCTCCTGACCGGCTATGCCAAGGACCTCGTAGGCCGCTACCAGACCCAGCGCGGCAAGCGCGTCGAACGGCGCTTCGGCTGGGATACCCACGGCCTGCCCGCCGAACTCGAAGCCATGAAGCAACTGGGCATGACGGACAAGACCCAGATCGAAGCGATGGGCATCGACAAGTTCAACGACGCCTGCCGTGCCTCGGTCATGAAGTACGCGGACGAATGGAAGAGCTACGTCACGCGCCAGGCACGCTGGGTGGACTTCGACAACGACTACAAGACCCTCAACGTCGAGTACATGGAGTCTGTTCTTTGGGCCTTCAAGCAGCTCCACGAGAAGGGCCTCACCTACAACGGGTACCGCGTCCTGCCGTACTGCTGGAAGGACGAGACGCCGCTGTCCAACCATGAGCTGCGCATGGATGACGATGTCTACAAGAACCGCCAGGACCAGACCGTCACGGTGACCTTCCCCATCAAAGCGGGGGAGTCGGAACTCTCGAAGGCCCTTGAAGGTGTGCAGGCGCTCGCCTGGACCACGACCCCCTGGACGCTGCCCACCAACCTGGCGCTCGCCGTCGGGCCTGATATCTCCTATGCGGTGGTTCCGGCCGGTCCCAACGGCATCAAGGCAGCCTCCGCGGTGGCTCCGGTAACGGGCAGCTTCCTGCTGGCCGCCGATCTGCTCGGCACCTACGCGAAGGATCTTGGGTACGGTGATGGTGCCGATGGCGCAGCTGCCGCCACCGCCGCCGTCACGGCCAGTTTCACCGGCACCGAATTGGCCGGCCTGGAGTACGAGCCCCTGTGGGACTACTTCTCCGACACCGAGAAATACGGCACGCAGAACGGCTGGCGTTTCCTCGTCGCGGACTATGTCACCACCACCGACGGTACGGGCATCGTCCACCAGGCTCCGGCCTACGGTGAAGACGACCAGAAAGTCTGCGAGGACGCGGGTATCCCCGTGGTCCTTTCGGTCGACGAAGGCGCCAAGTTCCTCCACCTGTTCGCGCACGGACCCCTCGCTGAAATCTCAGGGCTGCAGGTGTTCGATGCCAACAAGCCGATCACGCAGGCACTGCGTTCCGGCGGTCGTTTGGTACGCCAGGCGAGCTACGAACACAGCTACCCGCACTGCTGGCGCTGCCGCAACCCCTTGATCTACCGTGCCGTGTCCTCTTGGTATGTGGAGGTCACCAAGTTCAAGGACCGGATGTCCGAACTGAACCAGGAGATCAACTGGATCCCGGGCAACGTGAAGGACGGACAGTTCGGCAAGTGGCTGGCCAACGCCCGCGACTGGTCCATCAGCCGTAACCGCTACTGGGGCTCACCCATCCCGGTGTGGCAGTCCGATGACCCCGAGTACCCGCGCACGGACGTTTACGGCTCCCTCGCCGAAATGCAGGCCGATTTCGGCCGCCTTCCGGTGAACAACGACGGCCAGGTTGACCTGCACCGCCCGTTCATCGATGAACTCACCCGGCCCAACCCGGACGACCCACGCTCCCCTGAAGAGGGCCAGTCCACCATGCGCCGAGTCGAGGACGTCCTGGACGTCTGGTTCGACTCGGGCTCCATGCCCTACGGCCAGGTGCACTATCCGTTCCAGAACGAGGAATGGTTCGACACCCACAACCCTGCCGACTTCATCGTCGAGTATATCGGGCAGACCCGCGGCTGGTTCTACATGCTGCACATCCTGTCCACGGCCCTCTTCGACCGGCCCGCCTTCCGCAATGTGATCAGCCATGGCATCGTCCTGGGCTCCGACGGGCAGAAGATGTCCAAGAGCCTGCGCAACTATCCGGATGTCTCCGAGGTCCTGGACCGCGACGGCTCCGACGCCATGCGCTGGTTCCTGATGTCCAGTCCGATCCTGCGCGGCGGCAACCTCGTGGTCACCGAACAGGGAATCCGCGACGGCGTCCGCCAAGTCATCCTGCCGCTGTGGAACGTCTACAGCTTCTTCACGCTGTACACGAACGCTTCCCACACAGTGGATGGGACAGCCGCCGGCTATGACGCCAAGCTGCGCTATGACGGCTACACGGACACCCTGGACCAGTACTTGCTGGCAAACACCGGCGACCTGGTCCGCAACATCACCGCCAGCTTGGACGAGTACGACATTTCCGGAGCCTGCGATGAACTACGCAGCTACCTGGACATGCTCACCAACTGGTACGTGCGCCGCAGCCGGCAGCGGTTCTTCGACGAGAACACCGACGCCTTCGACGCCCTTTACACGGCGCTCGAAGCGGTCTGCCGAGTCTCGGCGTCGCTGCTTCCCCTCGTTTCCGAGGAGATCTGGCGCGGCCTGACCGGCGGGCGCTCGGTGCACCTGGCCGACTGGCCGGAGGCCTCGCTGTTCCCGGCAAATCCGGCACTCGTCGAGGCGATGGACCGGGTCCAGCAGATCTGCTCCACGGGTTCCAGCCTTCGCAAGGCCGCCAACCTTCGCGTCCGCCTGCCGCTGCAGGAGCTCACGGTAGTGGCACCCGGCGCGGATGCGCTGGAAGGCTTCGCCGCCGTCGTCGCGGATGAATTGAACCTGCGGTCCGTCCGACTCCTCGACGCCGCCACGGCGTCGCCGGAGGAATTCGGCATCGAGCAGAAACTCGTGGTCAACGCCCGCGCGGCAGGTCCACGACTGGGCAAGAACGTCCAGCAGGCCATCAAGGGTTCCAAGTCCGGCGACTGGTCGGTTTCCGACGCAGGAGTGGTCACGGCTGGCGGCCTCGAGCTTGAACCGCAGGAGTACACCCTCGAGACCGTCGTCGCTGAATCGGCTGACGGTTCGTCCGCGGCCGTCGCTGTCCTTCCGGGCGGTGGCTTTGTTGTCCTGAACACCGAAGTCACTCCGGAACTGGCCGCCGAAGGCCTGGCGCGCGACATGGTCCGCGCCATCCAGCAGGCCCGCAAGGACGCCGGACTCAACGTGAGCGACCGCATCCACACCACGGTCCTGGCTGTCCCCGACGTTGTTGACGCCTTGCGCGCCAATGAAGAGCTGGTCAAGACCGAAACCCTGTCCCTCAAGCTCGACCCCGTCGTTTCCGGCGACGCGGCCGAGCCGCAGATCACCGTTACCAAGATCGAGGCCTAGTACATGAGCGACGAATTCTCCGTAGAAAGCGTCTACGCCGAACTCCTGGGCCGCGCCCCGGAAAACAAAATGGAGCCGCGGCTGGCGCCCCTGTACCGGGCGATGGATGTGCTGGGCGAGCCCAACAAGGCATTCCCGATCATCCACATCACGGGCACCAACGGCAAAACATCCACTGCGCGCATGATCGAGGCGGGGCTTCGCGCCCACGGCTTGAGCACGGGCCGTTACACGAGTCCGCACTTGTCAAAGGTCACCGAGCGCATCAGCATCGACGGCGAGCCAGTGTCGGATGAGACTTTTGTCCGGATCTGGGACGAGATCCGTCCGTACCTCGAGATGGTGGACAAGGAACTCGAGGCCGATGGCCAGCCCAGGCTCACGTACTTTGAGTGCCTGACCATTCTTGGCTTCGCGATCTTCGCGGACCAGCCTGTCAACGTTGCCGTGATTGAGGTGGGGCTCGGCGGCATTACCGATGCCACGAATCTGGGCGACGGGCAGGTGTCCGTGGTGACGCCGATTTCGCTGGACCACACGGATCTCCTGGGCGACACCACCGAGGACATCGCCCGCGAGAAGGCCGGAATCATCAAGCCCGGCGGCTTCCTGGTCAGCGCGGCCCAGCCCGTGGACGCCGCGCAGGTGCTCCTGGAGAAGGCTCGCGAGGTGGGTGTGCCATTCCGCTTCGAAGGTGTCGAATTCGGCGTCGAGTCCCGCAGCGTTGCCGTCGGGGGCCAAGTGCTGACCATCCAGGGGCTCGCGGGACGCTATGAGGACCTGCTTCTGCCCTTGCACGGCGCCCATCAGGCCGAGAACGCGGCAGTCGCTGTCGCCGCTCTGGAGGCGTTCTTCGGTGGCGGAGAGAAGGAGCTTGACGGCGAACTCCTGCGCGAGGCTTTCGGCAACGTCACGTCGCCTGGCCGCCTTGAAGTGGTGCGCACTGCTCCCACGATCATCGTGGACGCCGCCCACAACCCTGATGGCATCCGCGTCTCGGCTGAGGCAATCGAAGAGGCCTTCAGCTTCAGCAAGCTGGTGGTGGTCCTGGGGGTCCTGAAGGAAAAGGACGCGGAAGAAATCCTGCGGCAGCTCAAGGAATCCCTTGGCGGACAGGCCGAGGAGTTCTGCTTCACGCAATCCAGCTCGCCGCGGGCCATCCCGGCCGCGCAATTGGCCGATCTCGCCGTCGACCTTGGCTTCGGTGCGGACAACGTCCACATTGCCGAGAAGCTGGACGACGCGATCGAGTGGGCCGTGGAACGTGCCGAAGCCAACGATGACCTGGCAGGCGGGGTACTCGTCACGGGTTCCATCACCGTGGTGGCCGAAGCCCGCATGCTCCTCGGGAAGGTTGGTTCCTGAGCATGGCCAAACTGACCAAAGCCCAGCGCGAATGGCGGCCCGGGATGCCAAAGAAGCGCCGCTCCACCAAGGTGATGTTCGCATCGACCGTGCTGCTTCTGGAGGCCTTCGTCGCGTTCTTCGCCACCTTGGCTGTCTTCGGACTGAAGCGTGGAGAAGTGCAGCCGGCGCTGATCCTGACATTCGGCATCGCCCTGAGCCTTGTGCTGATCCTGGCCTGTGCCGTGCTCAGCAAGCCGTGGGGCATCGGTGTCGGCTGGGTATTGCAGCTGGTCCTGATTTCCTCCGGCTTCGTCGAGCCCACGATGTTCGTGGTGGGAGTCCTCTTCGCGGCCTGCTGGTGGTACGGCATCCGTGCCGGCATTCGGATCGACCGCGAGAACGCCCAGCGTGATCGTGAGCAGGCTCAATGGAACGCTTCGCACGGGGAAGATTCCGCCGGGCAGTCCGCCTGAGCGAAACCCCGTAAACTGGCTGGGAAACCCACACACTCAACATTGGAGCAACCGTGAGCATTGAGCGCACCCTTGTACTGATCAAGCCCGACGGCGTCGCCCGCAACTTGAGCGGCAGCATCCTCGCCCGCATCGAGTCCAAGGGATACTCCTTGGTCGAATTGAAGAAGGTCAACGCCACCCGCGATCTGCTCGAGCAGCACTACGAAGAGCACCTGGGCAAGCCGTTCTACGAGCCGCTGGTTGAGTTCATGCTCAGCGGCCCGGTTGTCGCTGCCATCTTCGAGGGCCACCGCGTGATCGAAGGCTTCCGTTGCCTTGCGGGAACCACGGACCCGACGACGGCGGCGCCCGGCACCATCCGCGGTGACTTCGGCCGTGACTGGGGCCTGGCTGTGCAGCAGAACCTGGTCCACGGTTCCGACTCGGTGGATTCCGCCGAGCGCGAGATCAAGATCTGGTTCGGCGCGTAGCTTCCCGCCAAGACCAACATGGAAGGGCCCTTGTTCAAGTGAACAAGGGCCCTTCCGCTGTTAATGGGATAAGTACTTCAGTAACCGGACGTACCGATGAAGACATTGATGAAGGCAAAGAAAATGCTCGCGATCACGCCAACGTAGAGCAGCGCGGAAATGATCCAACCGGATTCGCTCAGGATCTTGGCCAGGCCTGCGGGGGCTGGAATGACCCCCTGCGCCACGTTCCGGATGGTGACGAAAACGAAGAGCGGGATCATGCATGCCCACACCACCATGCAGAACGGGCACAGGATGTGAATGACATACAGTGCCTGGGACCATAGCCAAACGATGAAGATGAAGCCGAGTGTGACGCCCGTCTGCAGCCCGATCCAGTACCAGCGGGCGAACTTGGCCCCGGCAAAGATAGCCATGGCGGTGGTGATGATCACGGCGAAGGCGACAATGCCGATGAACATGTTGGGGAAACCGAAAACCGAACTCTGCGGTGTCTTCATGACGCTGCCACAGGAGACCCACGGATTGAGGTCGCAGGCCGTGATGTGGTTGGGGTCCTGGAGAACCTGCAGCTTTTCCAGCACAAGAGCCCCGGATGCCAGCCACGCAATGGCGCCGGTGGCGAGGAGAAGCCATGCAAAGGGGCGGTCGCGGACCATGCGTGGCATGGCCCCGTCGGGGCTCCTCCCGGTTATCTCGTGCCGGAGGGAGCGGGCATCGTTATTGGCCAGGTTCGGGCTGGCGGGGCTCGGCATGGTTGGCTGTCCTTTTCTGGATGGCCCGGCGCGGGACCGGGGACTGCTCTTGGGAGGATTCTAGCCGCGGAGGCTGGAGGACGCGTCCAGCGAACGCGGCGGCACGGAAGCTTTCAGGGCGTGCTTCCTGCCGGGAGTGCGGGCGTGTGAGAGAATGAACATGGCCGGAAGCCGATCCACATGCGGAATCCGGTCCGGTATCTTGTTCCCAAGACCGCCAGCCATATGCAGGGCATGCCCAGGATCCAATGATCCCCGGTAGCGCCGCAGTGACAATGGACGGCACCTGGTTGTGGCATTAGAACAACGGGTTTGGAGCGAAGCCGGCTTTCCGTGGATGCCGCACCCCCATGCTGGTGCGAACCGGAAAGACTACTACTGACTTCTGTCAACGCCTGCGGGTTTTGACAATATTGCCTCTCTGGGCACCGGATGTGGCGGTTGCGCAAGGGCAGGAGTGTTGCCACATATGGATAACGAGCAAGTTGTAGCCGCCGCCGAAGATGCGGCGTCCACCGAGACCACTGAAGCACCCAAAAAGGTCACCCGCACCCGCCGCAAGGCTGCACCGAAGACGGTTACCGCGGATGAAGCCCCCGACGCCGGAGCTGCCGCAGCCGCCGCTGAGCCGCTCACCGAAGCGACGGACGCCGAAGCGCCCAAGGCTCCCGTCCGGCGCACAAGGGCTCGAAAGAAGGTCGAAACTTCCGAGCCGCTGCCAGGTTTCGCCGAAGAAGCTTCCACGGAAGGTGGCGAGGCTCCGAAGGCTGCCGCCGCCGTCGAGCCTGAAGTAGCGGCAGAAGCCGAAGCTGCCTCCGAGAAGCCGGTCCGCCGCCGTCGTGCGACGAGGGCGAAGAGCCCCGAACCCGTCGCCGAGGAAGCCCCGGTTGAATCACCGCCTGCCGAGGTTGCGCCGGGCGAAGAAAACGCTGTGGTCGCGGAAATCGCGCTCGAGGAAACCACCGGGGAACCGTCCGTCGAGGCGGAAGCCGCAAGCCCGATCGCTTCGTTGTTCATGGAACCTGGCTCCGTCACGTCCATGATCTTCCAGGCGCCGGACTTGAGCGCCGTTGCCCGGCCGGCCGTCGTCGAAGAGGAACCGCAGGCTGACGCCGAAGAAGTTTCCGAGGACAACGAACTGGACGAAGCCGGCAGCCGCCGTCGCCGTCGCAGCCGTGGGCGTCGTGGACGCCGGGGCAACGAGCGCGATGAAGCCACGGGAGAAGAAACGTCCGCGGAATCCGAGGACGAGACAGAAGCCGGCACCGAGGAAATCCTCGAAGAGGGCGTAACCTCCCGCCGGCGTCGGCGCCGTCGTCGTGGCGATCAGGACCTGGAGCTGACGGGTGGCGGAGACGACGATCCCCCCAACACTGTCACGCGTGTCCGTGCCCCCCGCGCACACGTTGAGTCCACCAGCAGCTCCGACCGCGTCACGAGCGTCAAGGGCTCCACTCGCCTTGAAGCCAAGAAGCAGCGCCGCCGCGAGTCCCGCGAGACCGGCCGCCGCCGCCAGGTCATCACCGAGGCCGAATTCCTGGCCCGCCGTGAGTCCGTCGACCGCCAGATGATCGTTCGGCAGCGCGACGACAGGATCCAGATCGGTGTCCTGGAAGACGGCGTGCTCGCAGAGCACTTCGTGTCCAAGACACAGCAGGATTCCCTGATCGGCAACGTCTACCTGGGCAAGGTCCAGAACGTGCTGCCGTCGATGGAAGCCGCGTTCGTCGACATTGGACGCGGCCGCAATGCCGTGCTGTACGCCGGTGAAGTCAACTGGGATGCCGTCACCTTGGAAGGCAAGCCGCGCCGGATCGAAAACGCCCTGAAATCAGGCGATTCCGTGTTGGTCCAGGTCACCAAGGACCCCGTGGGTCACAAGGGCGCACGCCTGACGAGCCAGATTTCGCTCCCAGGCCGCTACCTTGTGTACGTACCGGGCGGGTCAATGACCGGTATCTCCCGCAAGCTGCCCGACGTCGAGCGCAACCGCCTGAAGAAGATCCTCAAGGACCGCCTCCCGGAGAACGCGGGCGTCATTGTTCGCACCGCCGCGGAGGGTGCTTCCGAGGAAGAGCTGACGCACGACATCAACCGCCTGCGGGCCCAGTGGGAAGGCATCGAAAGCCAGTCCACGTCCACCAAGATCTTGGCGCCGGAACTGCTGTACGGCGAACCGGACCTGACCATCAAGGTGGTCCGCGACGTCTTCAACGAGGACTTCTCCAAGCTCATCGTCTCCGGCGACGAAGCCTGGGACACCATCGAAGCCTACGTCACCTACGTGGCGCCGGACCTGGTGGGACGCCTCGAAAAGTGGACCTCGGATCAGGACATCTTCTCGGCATGGCGCGTTGACGAACAGATCCACAAGGCATTGGAGCGCAAGGTCTTCCTGCCCTCCGGTGGTTCGCTCGTCATCGACCGCACCGAGGCCATGACGGTTGTTGACGTCAACACCGGGAAGTTCACCGGCAGCGGTGGCAACCTCGAGGAAACCGTCACCAAGAACAACCTTGAGGCTGCCGAGGAAGTGGTCCGTCAGCTGCGCTTGCGCGACATCGGCGGAATCATCGTCATCGACTTCATCGACATGGTCCTGGAATCCAACCGCGATCTCGTATTGCGCCGCTTGGTCGAGTGCCTCGGCCGGGACCGCACCAAGCACCAGGTCGCCGAAGTGACGTCCCTTGGCTTGGTCCAGATGACGCGCAAGCGCATGGGCACGGGCCTGCTGGAAGTCTTCGGCGAGCAGTGCGAAACCTGCGCCGGTCGGGGAATCGTCACGCACGACGAGCCTGTGGAGCACCGTCGGGCCAACGTGGTGGCAGCTGAACACCACCACCCACGCACGGAGTCACAGCCGACCGTCCGCCCCGAGCAGCGCAAGCGTCGCCGCGGCAGGGGCACCGGTCAGGGAACTGCCGAACTCCCGATCACCCCACCTGTGCCGGTCCACAGCGTGGAATCCACCGATCCGAACCGCCAGGCGGCCACCCGCGCAGCCCTTGCCACCATCGCGGCGGCAGCCCACGCAGCCCACCTGCACGACGACGAGCTCCACCACACGGCGGAATTGCTCGCCGACGGGCACGTAGCAGAAGCAACCCCGGTCCAGGCACCCCCGGCCCAGGCTCCTGCTGCTGCTTCGAGTAGCGAGGAACGTTCGAAGCCTGTGCTGCGATTCGGCGGCGAGGAAGTTGCGTTGCCCTTCGTCCACCACGAAGAGGAGCCAGCGAGTGGTGCACCTGCCATGAGCCTGGACCTCTTGGCACAGGCATTCGCGGGCCTCGGAGAAGCTCCCGACACTGCGACGACGGCAACTGAGGCCGAGGAAGCGCCCGCGGGGACCCCCGCGGCCGTTGCAAGCGGAGAATCCCCGGAAGCGGGTTCGCGCGGACGCCGAGGCCGTCGCAACCGCAGCGCCAGCCGGGCCCAGGGTGCCGCCAACGCCACCAACGTTGAGCACCACGAGGTTGCCGCGGCCGCCTCCGGTGGGGCAGCGCACGAGGCCAAGGCGACGGACGCTGCTCCAGCCAAGTCGACGGCGGCAGCGGAACCGATCATCCTCGGGGTCGGCGTGCCCAAGTCCGAACTCTAACCGCAGTTTCCTGCCCGAAGCCCCGGCCGTTTCCGCTCCTGTGGAAACCACCGGGGCTTCGGCGTTGCCGGCCAATTCACCGGACTCCGAGAATCCGGTTGCAAAGGGCGATTTCAGCGGGCGAGGCGTGATCCGGGTTAAGCTAGGGGACTGACACGGGGTGCCGCGCACCAAGCCGGCTGAGACCAGACCCGTTGAACCTGTCCGGTTAGCACCGGCGAAGGGATGTCTTGCATGACTGTTTCAGCGCAATCAGCCGTCTACCCGCTCAAGGCCATCCAGCGAGCTATCCCGAGGGTCCTCAGCATTGCCGGCTCGGATCCTTCGGGTGGTGCCGGGATCCAGGCAGACCTCAAGAGCATTGCGGCCAACGGAGGCTATGGCATGGCCGTGATCACGGCGCTCACGGTACAAAATACGCAGGGCGTCACGGCCGTCCATGTGCCTCCCGTGGAATTCCTGCGCCAGCAATTGGATGCGATTAGCGACGACATCACCGTCGATGCGGTCAAAATCGGCATGCTCGGGGACGCGGCCGTCATCCACGAAGTCCGTCGCTGGCTCGGCGAGGCGCGCCCCGCCGTCGTCGTGCTGGATCCGGTGATGATCGCGACCAGTGGCGACCGGCTCCTGGCGGAGTCCGCTGAAACCGCGCTGCGGGAACTTCTGCCCCTCGCTGACCTGGTGACCCCCAACCTTCCTGAATTGGCCATGCTGCTTGGCGAGCCTGTTGCCATTGACTGGGCATCAGCGTTGGAGCAAGGCAAACGCCTGGCTGCAGCCTGCGGAAACACCGTCCTGGTGAAGGGCGGCCATCTGCAGGGAGAGGGCTGCCCCGACGCCCTGGTCAACACCGAAGGAGTCCTGAGCCAGGACGTGGTGGAATTCGCCGGTCAACGCGTGGAGACCCGCAACAGCCATGGCACGGGATGTTCCCTGTCGTCGGCCATGGCGACGGCCAAGGCACGGCTCGGCGATTGGGAGTCTGCCTTGCGCGTAGTCAAGCCCTGGCTTCAGGGGGCGCTGACCCAGTCCGAGGTGCTGGAAGTGGGGAAGGGCAATGGGCCGATCCATCATTTCCACGCGCTCCAGCAGGACCTTCATCCGGGGGACTTTGCCGTCCGGATGTGGGACGCCGCCCAAACGGAACTCGCGGCCATTTATGGCCTGGACTTCATCCGGCATTTGCAAACCGGCGGCCTCAGCGAAGCGCAGTTCAGCTATTACCTCTCGCAGGATGCGATCTACCTCAACGGCTATTCCCGGGTCCTGGCGCGGGCAAGCGCCCTCGCGCCCAGCGAAACCGAACAGCTGTTCTGGGCCCGCGGTTCGCAGATGTGCCTTGAAGTCGAGTCCGAGCTGCACCGGAATTGGCTCAGCGGACGCCAGGTAAGCGGAGAACTGGGTCCAGTCACCAAGGCCTACGTGGACCACTTGCTGGCCGCGTCGGCGTCGGGCAGCTATGCAGTCCTGCTGGCCGCCGTGCTTCCCTGCTACTGGTTGTACGCCGAAGTGGGACAGCAGCTCCACCTTGGCTATATTCAGGCGGGAGCGTCGGACGAGCACCCTTACGCGGACTGGCTGCGCACGTACGCCGACGAAGCATTCGCCGAGGCCACCCGCAAGGCGATCGACATCACGGATGCCGCTGCGCAGGCCGCGTCGCCAGGGGAGCGCACGGCAATGATGGAGGCTTTCACCCAATCCTGCCGGTATGAAACGGCGTTCTTCGATGCTCCAAGGTTGCACGGCTGATCCCGGTTCCTGGCGCGGAAGCGCCGGATGAAGCGCCTGTTCCGGCGGGCGCTGCTGCGTGTCGGCGTCAGGATCCGAGCTTTTCCCCGCAGGCAGGGTAAGGTGGACGGGCACGGTACCGGATGGCGACATAGCCAGTCTGTGGCAGCCATCACGTGGCAGCCTCCGGACCTGGCCTCATTTGCAGCCGAAGGCGAAACTAGCGTAATCTAGATCTTCGGTGCTTACGCCAACACTTGGGTTATGCCCCTAGAAACCGTTCATTTGGAACTTACCTTCCATTTGGAACTATTCGAGGGATGACTCATGGATTCCGTACCGGAGTCCACGGCGTTGAGGCACAGCGTGAACCAGGCCCGTTTTCGGATCGGGGTTCCGCACGCAAATTTAGTAATAAACGTCGAGAGAAGTGAGTGCCCAAGTGGTGTACGCGATTGTCCGCGCAGGCGGCCGCCAAGAAAAGGTTTCCGTTGGAGACTACGTAACCCTGAACCGCGTCCCCGGTGGAGCCGGCAGCACCCTTGAGCTGCCCGCACTGCTCCTGGTGGACGGTGACAAGGTCACCTCCGCTGCTGCGGATCTGGCCAAGGTCAAGGTTACGGCTGAGATCCTCGAAGACCTCCGTGGTCCGAAGATCGTCATCCAGAAGTTCAAGAACAAGACCGGCTACAAGAAGCGCCAGGGTCACCGTCAAGAACTCACCAAGATCAAGATCACCGGTATCAAGTAACCACTGGTTGCTGTTCAGGTTTTCAACAGATTCCCCAGAATTTAAAGGCAGGCATTTCAAATGGCACATAAAAAAGGCGCGAGCTCCACTCGCAACGGTCGTGACTCCAACGCCCAGTACCTCGGCGTAAAGCGCTTCGGTGGCCAGGTCGTTTCCGCAGGCGAGATCATCGTCCGCCAGCGCGGCACCCACTTCCACCCGGGCGCCGGTGTCGGCCGCGGTGGCGACGACACCCTGTTCGCCCTGCAGGCAGGTGCGGTTGAGTTCGGAACTCGCCGCGGCCGTCGCGTAGTGAACATCGTTGCTGCTGCAGCTGCAGAGTAATAACACGTTCTGAACGGGTGGAGCGGGCCGTATGGCCCGCTCCACCTGTCTTTTTAACCGCACTAGAATTTACTAGTGCGGGCGGCGGCGCGTCAGCCCGCAACACGCACTTCAAGCAGTAATTTCCAGTTAGAGGAGAAACACGTGGCGACCTTCGTAGACCGGGTAGTACTTCACGTATCCGGCGGAACAGGCGGCCACGGCTGTGTCTCTGTTAAGCGCGAGAAGTTCAAGCCCCTGGGCGGACCCGACGGCGGCAACGGCGGTAACGGCGGCGACGTCATCTTGCGCGTTGATGCCCAGACCACCACTTTGCTTGATTACCACCACGCACCGCACCGCCACGCAACCAACGGTGGCCCCGGCATGGGTGACTGGCGCGGCGGCAAGAACGGTGAAACCCTCGTGCTTCCCGTCCCGGACGGCACTGTGGTCAAGACCAAGGACGGCGTTGTCCTTGCTGACCTTGTAGGTGAAGGCACCGAGTTCATCGCCGCTGCAGGTGGCCTGGGCGGCCTTGGTAATTCTTCGTTGTCTTCGCAGAAGCGCAGGGCTCCCGGTTTTGCCCTCCTCGGCACTGAAGGCGACTCCAGCGACATCGTCCTGGAATTGAAGTCCATCGCGGACATCGCGCTGGTTGGCTTCCCCTCTGCGGGCAAGTCCAGCCTTGTCGCGGCGATGTCAGCTGCGCGGCCCAAGATCGCCGACTACCCGTTCACTACCCTGATCCCCAACCTTGGCGTGGTCCAGGCCGGTGAGGTCCGGTTCACCATTGCAGACGTTCCCGGATTGATCGAAGGGGCGAGCGAGGGCAAGGGCCTGGGCCACAACTTCCTGCGCCACGTGGAGCGTTGTGCCGCGCTGGTGCACGTCCTGGACTGCGGAACCTTGGAAGCGGACCGGGACCCGCTCTCGGATCTTGCGATCATCGAGCAAGAGCTGGACAAGTACGCGGTGGACATGAGCTACGCCGGCGTTGACGGCGAAGTTGTCCCCCTGAACGAACGCCCCAAACTTGTTGTCCTGAACAAGGTCGACCTGCCAGACGGTCGGGACATGGCCGAGTTCGTCCGTCCCGAACTGGAACAGCGCGGCTACCGCGTCTTCGAAGTCTCCGCTACGAGCCACGAAGGCCTGCGCCAACTGAGCTTCGCCATGGGCGAGATCGTCATGGCCGCGCGCAAAGCCGTTGCCACCGCGCCTCCCAAGGTCGCGGCGCCCGTCCTGCGCCCCCGCGCCGTCAACGAGTCCGGCTTCAAGATCCGCCGCGAGGAAAAGAACCTCGAGCCGCTCTTCCGCGTGCTGGGGGAGAAGCCGGTCCGTTGGGTCAAGCAGACCGACTTCACCAACGAGGAAGCCATTGGCTACCTGGCCGATCGCCTGGCCAAGCTCGGCATCGAAAACGAGTTGTTCAAGATGGGTGCCGTTCCGGGTGACACCGTGGTGATCGGCGAAGAGGACGGCGTCGTCTTCGACTGGGAGCCCACCATGATGGCGGGCGCCGAACTCCTGGCGACGCCTCGAGGCACGGACATCCGTGTTGCCGACATCGGCGACCGCCCCACCCGTTCGCAGAAGCGCGACGAGCAGCTCGAACGACGCGAAGCCAAGGCTGCAGCACGCGCCGAGCTCGAAGCCGAGCGGAAGGCGGGCATCTGGACTGAGTCCGTCAGCGGACGTCGTCTACCCAAGCCCCTGAAGGAAAGCGGCCTGGTAGCCGAAAATGACGACTAGCACGGCCCGCATCGCTGAAGTCACCGAAGGCGACGACTCCGCCGAACGCCAGGCACTGGCCGGCGCCAAGCGGATCGTCGTCAAAGTGGGTTCGTCTTCGCTGACCAGCATCAAAGGCGGCATCTCGGAGAAAGCGCTGACGGCACTCGTCCACGCCCTGGCTGAGAAGCGCAATTCCGGGACGGAGATCATCCTGGTCTCTTCCGGTGCCATCGCGGCGGGTCTCGCGCCGCTCGGCCTCGCCAAGCGTCCCAAGGACCTCGCCACACAGCAGGCTGCGGCCAGTGTCGGCCAAGGGCTCTTGATGGCGCGCTATTCGCAGGCTTTTGCCGCTCACGGGGTCACCGTCAGCCAGGTCCTCTTGACGGCGGATGACTTGATGCGGCGCACCCAGCACAGCAACGCATACCGGGCGCTGGACCGTTTGCTGAACCTCGGCGTCGTGCCCGTCGTGAACGAAAACGACACCGTGGCAACGCACGAAATCCGTTTTGGCGACAACGATCGTCTGGCCGCTTTGGTGGCCCACCTTGTCCGGGCGGATGCACTGGTCCTGCTTTCCGACGTCGACGCTTTGTACGATGGTCCGCCGTCATTGGGTGCCAAGCGCATTCCGCTCGTCACCGGTCCCGCTGACCTCGTCGACGTGACCATCGGTAAGGCCGGTAAAGCCGGCGTCGGAACCGGAGGCATGACCACCAAGGTGGAGGCTGCGTCGATCGCCGCAGGCTCCGGCATCCACGCCCTCGTCACCTCCACGGCCAATGCCGCCGCCGCACTGGCAGGCGAGGACGTCGGCACGTGGTTCGCCATCAACGGCAACCGCAAACCCGTCCGGCTGCTCTGGCTGGCCCACCTCGCTTCGGTCCGGGGCCGTTTGGTGCTCGACGACGGCGCCGTCAAGGCCGTGCGCGACCGCCACACCTCGCTGTTGCCCGCCGGAATATCGTCGGTGCAGGGAGACTTCGAGCCTGGCGATCCCGTGGAGATGGTTTCTGTCGAAGGGACTGTGATTGCCAGGGGATTGGTGAACTACTCCGCGGAAGAGCTTCCCCGCATGCTTGGCCGTTCCACCAAGGAACTCGCCAAGGACCTTGGACGCGGATATGACCGCGTAGTTGTTCATGTTGACGACCTCGTGCTGGTCCAGCAGGCCCGCTCCACTAAACTTGGAGAATGACTGAGGCCCTTACCCCTGATTCTCCTGTGATGACTGACGCACTGGCTGCCGGCAATGCCGCCCAGGTGCCGGAAACTCCGGAGACGGGAAACGCGCCGCTCACCCCCGAGCAAGTGGAGGCGGCCGTGCATTCGATCGCGGACCGCTCACGGCAGGCCGCGCGGCACATGGCCCAGGCGAACCGCGCCTGGAAGGACCGCGCCCTGCACGCTATTGGCGCAGCGCTCCGGGAAAAGCAGGGGTCCATCCTCGCGGCCAACGCGAAGGATGTTGAGTCCGGCCGCAACAACGGAACCTCCGCTGCCATGCTGGACCGCCTGACCCTGACACCTCCCCGCATCGACGGCCTTGTGGCGGCCCTTGAAAACCTGGCGGGCCTGCCGGATCCCGTGGGAAACGTCGTCCGGGGCCAGACCCTCCCCAACGGACTGCGCTTGCGCCAAGTCAATGTGCCCATGGGAGTCGTCGCAGCGATCTATGAGGCCCGCCCCAACGTCACGGTCGATATCGCCGGACTTGGCTTGAAGAGCGGCAATGCAGTGATCCTGCGCGGTGGATCTGCCGCTGCCCACACCAACGCAGCCTTGGTGACCATCCTCCGCGATGCGCTGGAATCCGTCGGGCTGCCGGCCGACGCCGTCCAGAGCGTGGACCAATTCGGCCGCGAAGGCGCGAACGTCCTGATGCGTGCGCGCGGCCGGGTGGACGTGCTGATTCCCCGCGGTGGACGCGACCTGATTCAGACTGTGGTGAACAACTCATCCGTGCCGGTCATTGAGACCGGCGAAGGCAATGTGCACATCTTCATCGACGAGTCCGCCAGCGAAGAGATGGCTGTCGATATTCTGCTCAACGCCAAGACCCAGCGCCCCAGCGTTTGCAATACCGTGGAGACTCTCCTGGTGCACTCGAAGTCCACAGTGCTGCCCGCCGTCGCCGCTGCCTTGCGCTCGGCCGGGGTCACGCTGCACGTCGACTCCCGGATTCAAGCGGCGCTGTCCGGCTCCGTGGACACAGTCCCCGCCGACGACGTCGATTGGGCCACGGAATACATGGACCTCGACCTCGCAGTTGCCATGGTGGACAACCTCGACGAGGCAGTCGCGCACATCCGCAAATGGTCGACCGGCCACACTGAGGCCATCCTGACGAACAATCTGGCGAACGCGGAGAAGTTCATTGCGGACATCGATTCTGCGGCGGTCATCGTGAACGCTTCCACGCGTTTCACCGACGGGGGCGAGCTCGGCCTTGGTGCCGAGGTGGGAATTTCCACCCAGAAGCTGCACGCACGCGGTCCCATGGGCCTCACTGAGCTGACCACCACGAAGTGGATTGTCCAGGGTGAAGGCCAGGTCCGCGGCTAGCGACGCTGTAACATAGAACAGAAGTCTTGAACGGTGGGAGGATCCGCCGTCGAAATCCTTTGAACCGCTAGGGGAGAAAATGCAGTTTCAGCAGATCGCCATTTCCATTCTCGCTCAAGGGGGCGAGAGCGAGGCGCCGGCGCCGTTGTGGGCTCCTCCTATCGTCTTCGGCATCACCATCTTCTCCATCCTCCTGGTCCTGATGTTCGTGGCGGTCTCCTACACGAACCTTGGCAACCGTCACGACGCCGTCGAAGAGCACTCGGATCCGCACCGCCAGCACCCGGCCAAGCACCCAGGGCTGGGTCACTAACATTTCCGCCGCAAAACCCTTCGAGGAAACGGGGCGCCGACTTCGCTTGGGCGTGATGGGTGGAACCTTCGATCCCATTCACCACGGCCACTTGGTTGCTGCCAGTGAGGTTGCCGCCAAGTTCCGCTTGGACGAGGTGGTATTCGTGCCCACCGGCGAGCCGTGGCAGAAATCGCACAAGCAGGTCAGTCAAGCCGAGCACCGATACTTGATGACGGTCATTGCCACGGCTTCCAACCCCAATTTCACGGTGAGCCGCGTGGATGTGGACCGCCCCGGTCCCACGTTCACCATCGATACCCTGCGGGATCTCCGGACCCAGCGGCCGGACGCGGACTTGTTCTTCATCACGGGCGCTGACGCCCTCGCGCAGATCCTGTCCTGGAAAGATGTCGACGAGCTTTGGACCCTGGCGCACTTTGTCGGTGTCACCCGGCCCGGTCATGTTCTTGACGGCATGGGCAGGGAGGACGTCAGTCTGTTGGAAGTGCCTGCCATGGCGATTTCCTCGACGGACTGCCGCGCCCGCGTGGGTGCAGGCAATCCGGTCTGGTACCTCGTGCCTGATGGAGTAGTGCAGTACATCGCCAAATACAAGCTGTACTCGGGCAAACCCGGCATGGGGGAGCCCCTGCATGCTATGACCGGATCAGACCACCAAGCCCGTACCGAGTGAGTTTTGAATGAGCCAGGAACAGCCCCCCATCCCTAGCCGGCGCGAGCTTCGACGAGCCCGGGACGCACGCGTGGAAGAAACCGGCGCACGTCCCGCGGTAGCCGAGGCCGTTACCTCCGACGACGCCGACCACGCGTCCGGTGGCGCTTCGGTCAATCGGGTGCGCCGGGTGGCCGATGCTCCGCTGGACGCCAAACCCGCCTCGGAACGTTCTTCGCAGGCCCGTGCACGCGACCGCGCCGCACTCCGCGCCATCAAGGAACTCGCGGATAAGGAGCAGCAGCTTTCCCGCGGCGGTCCGCCCACGCGCCGCCAGTTGCGCCTGCAGCAATTGCAGGAAGAAGTTGCCCCGGGCACCTCGGCGATCCCCGTTGTTCCTGCACCCGGATCCGGGCCGAGGACGTCCAGTGTCCCCGTCCAGGCTCCCGGCAGGCAGCAGTCCGGCCCTGATCGCCCGGGCGTATCGCCTGGCGGCGGTGTCCGGGTCACGGCAGGCCCACCCCCCGGTGCGCCCGAGATGACCGTGGAGCAGGCCTTGATGGCCCGCGAGCTCTTGGCCGCCCAAGCGAACAATCAGTCCAACAAGCTTGAGCACATCGCGGCAATGGAATCAGCGGTGCAGAAAGTCCCGGCCGCTGAACCCGGGGTTCCCGGTACCGACGTCGATCCAGCGGACCCAGAGGCGCTGGCCGAACAAATCGCCCAGGCTGAACGCGAGGCTATCCTCAACAAGAGGGCCATGGCGAAGCAGAAACTTGCCGAGCAGAACAGCCGTCCTTCAGGTCCGGTCCGCGTTGAACCTTCCGTGGCCAGCAACCTGGCCATGGTGACGCCCCTGGAATTCGTGAAGGTTCCGGGACTCGAGCGTCCCGTCATGAAGCCGCCCGACACCACCTTTGTTCCTCTCGTGATCTCACCTGCGCCGAAACTGAAGCCCGGGCAGTCGGCGTCGGCCAAGTCCCGCAGCATGCGCGGCCGCGCAGGAGTGCTGGCGCGGGCGGAGGCCGCTGCGAAAGCGGCGGGTCGACGCCCGGCGTCGGACTCAGCATCGGATGGCGAGGCATTTGCGGAAGCGGCCGAACATCCGCCCATTTCAGCAAGTTCGGCTTACGGACTTGAACCGCTCGACGCCGCGACGGCGGGACTCGGGCGCGCCCAGCGTACCCGGCTACTGGTCCTCGGACTCGTCGGCATCGGAGTCATCGCCCTGATTGCGGGCATCATCATGATCACCAGCGGACTTTCCCGCTGACAACAACGGCTTTTGCCACCAAACAGGCTTCGTTCATTCTTGAAGCCGCATACAAGGAGTCCCGTGACTGCACATGAACAATCCGTCCTCTTGGCCCGCCACGCCGCCCGCGCGGCAGCGGACAAGCTGGCCGAGGACATCATCGCCTTGGACGTCAGCGAACGTCTGGCCCTGACCGACGTCTTCCTGATCGCCTCGGCTCCAACCGAGCGCCAGGTCAACGCCATCGTGGACGGCATCGAGGAGGAGCTGCTCAAGCAGGATCTGCGCCCGGTCCGCCGCGAAGGACGTTCCGAAGGCCGCTGGGTCCTGTTGGACTACGCCGACATCGTGGTGCACGTCCAGCACTCCGAGGACAGGGTCTTCTACGCCCTGGAACGCCTGTGGAAAGACTGCCCGGTAGTGGATCTGGAACTCGGTGACGACGCCTCGGCGAAGGCTCCCGCCGTCGAGGAATCCTAGGCGTTAAGGCACCAACCAACTGAATATGCCCGATTTGGAATTTTCGGAAATGCTGTTCTAAGATATTTGAGTTGCTTCGGAGGAATCCGAAAACTGGAGGAGATTTCCAGCCAGTTCACGGCTCGTGAAGCAGCAAGGATATGGGGCTGTGGCGCAGCTGGTAGCGCACCTGCATGGCATGCAGGGGGTCAGGGGTTCGAGTCCCCTCAGCTCCACCATGGAGGCCTTGCTTGGAACGTGGACTAGGTTCATGTTCCGGGCAGGGCCTCATTTTTGTGAGAAGGGGTCCACCCAGCGGGTGATTCCCCTTTTTGTGGTGTGAGGCATCCCCTTGCCGCACCCTCGCTTAGCTGGTGAGTGTATGAAACAGTGGGCTCAGCATGCCTTCACCACTTTGCCAACCGATTACGGTTTACTATGAGGCATTACCGTCCGGCGGATTGCGGTCAATCGCGATCCCACCGCCGAGCAGCCACCGACAATGCAGGGGGATACTCCTTGGTAACTATGGCCGATGTTGCGCGGGTAGCCGGCGTTTCCAGGAGCACTGTGTCCTATGCGCTCAGTGGTGTCCGGCCGATTGCGCCCGAAACGCGGGAGCGCATCCTGCAGGCCATGTCCGACCTTGGCTATACGCCGAACCTGCTCGCCCAGGGTTTGGCCGGCAAACGGACCGGCATCGTCTCCTTGATTTTTCCGGTCGGGGAGCAAGGCATGAACACCACGGAATTCGAGTACGTCCAAGGTGCCGCGGAGCAAGCGCGCGCTGACGGATACCATCTCCTTCTGTGGCCAATGGACCCCGACGACCTGGGCGAGATGCAGCGGATCGTGGCCCAAGGCCTCGTAGATGGAATCCTCCTCATGGAAGTCAGGTCATTCGACGAACGGATTCCAGTCCTTTTGGAAACGGGTGTTCCATTCGTCACGATCGGACGGCCAACGGATGCTGATGGCCTGACGTTCGTGGACGCAGATTTCGAAGCCATGGGGGAGCTGGCAGTGTCGCACCTCGTCAGCTTGGGGCACAGGGAAATCGGCCTTGTCACGCACTCGCGTGAGTCCCTGGACACCGGATACGGCCCGATGGTCCGGTCCTGGGACGCCGTGGCAGCTGCCGCGTCGCGGCACGGGATCACTGCGCGGCTTTTCCCAACCGCGAGCTCGCTTGCCGGTGGTCGCGAGGTGTTCGGTCAGATCCTGGAAGAATCTCCGGAAACAACCGGACTCGTGATGATCAATGAAGCGGCTACCGCAGGGCTTCTGGGTGCCGCTGCGGCCCACGGTTGGCAAGTCCCGGAGTACCTCTCCGTTGTCGCGATCAACACCAGTGCCGGCTCAGCGGAGCGCTTCATGCCGGCCCTTACGACGGCGTCCGCCGAACCGAGCGTCATGGGTCGTGAGGCAGCACAATTCCTTACCCGGCGCCTCAAGAGTGACGGCGCGGATGCCGTGCAGTGGCTCGCTGAACCGGTGCTGACGCTGCGCGGAAGCACCGCTGTGGCACGGACCACCCAGCCGTAGAATCGCCTCGCCGTTCTGGTGCAGTCCGTCAATTCGAGGCATTCATTACGCGCTCCTATCGCACGTGATTGTGACATTTGACACACCGTCGCGCCGCCAACTACTGTCGAGCCATCGACCCGCGTCGACAAGGCGCGTCGACGAACGGCGATGAAATTCCTCCGGATACAACTTGGGGGATGGTCACCGATCAGTGTTCCCGGAGACTAAGGAAGTAAGTCGTGCTTGGAATCATTCGGTACCAATCCTCCGAATTGACGATGCGGTCGATGTCACGCAAACCGGAACGGGAATTCGCCGGCTTCCTGCGCGGATCCACGAGTAGCCGCGTCGACTTGTTCCCGGATCGTAAAGCCCCGGGAATAGTGCATGGACGGAACCTGGAGACCGCTGCCTGCTTCTGAGTTCCGGGACCGGGCGCAGGAGGGGCCAATGATGCCCGTCCCAAGCATGTAAGCGCTTGCCCTGTGCCGGTTGTGCCCGCAAAGGCCTCCCCACCTGGCCCCGCGGTGGTCCCACCCCTAGCCAACATCTCCCCAATCATCACAACAACCTCTTGGAGGTACACCGCATGAAAACGTCGACCAAACCGGCGCTGTCCGCGTTCGAAGGTGGCCGGAAGTGAAAGCGATTCGACGGTTCACGGTACGAACGGTTCTGCCGGAAGCTATAGCCCCGCTCGCCCGATTGGCGAAGAACTTGCGTTGGTCATGGCATTTGCCGACGCGTGAACTGTTCTCCGCGCTGAACGCCGAAGCCTGGGAACAAAGCGAGCATGACCCTATGACTTTCCTGGGCCTGGTCAGCCGCGAGGAACTGCAGGACCTTGCCGCGGATGGCGCCGTCGTCGAGCGCGTGCAGCAGGCGGCGGTGGATCTGGACCGGTATCTGAGTGAGCCGCGCTGGTACCAGGGCCTGGGTCCGGATGCTCCGGCGTGCATCGCGTATTTCTCGCCCGAGTTCGGGATCACCGAGGTGCTTCCGCAGTATTCCGGCGGCCTGGGGATCCTGGCCGGGGACCACCTGAAGGCCGCTTCGGACCTGGGCGTGCCGCTGATCGGCGTCGGGCTGCTGTATCAGGCGGGCTACTTCAAGCAGTCCCTCTCCCGGGACGCCTGGCAGCAGGAGACCTACCCGGTCCTGGACCCGGACGGGCTGCCCCTGACACTGCTGCGTGAGGAAGACGGTTCGCCGGCTCTGGTCACGCTTCCGCTGCCGGGTGACCGGACGCTGCGGGCGCACATCTGGCGTGCCGACGTCGGGCGGGTTCCGCTGCTGCTGCTGGACTCGAACGTCCCGGCCAACGACGATGCCGCGCGCGGGATCACGGACCGGCTCTACGGCGGCGGCGGTGACCACCGCCTGCAGCAGGAACTGCTGCTGGGCATGGGCGGGGTGAAGGCCCTGCGCGTCTACCAGCGCCTCACCGGCACCCCGGCCCCGGAAGTGTTCCACACCAACGAAGGCCACGCCGGGTTCCTGGGCATCGAACGCATCCAGGAACTCATGTCCGCCGAAGCCCCGCTGAGCTGGTCCGAGGCCCTCGCCGCCGGACGCGCGTCCACGGTGTTCACCACCCACACCCCCGTCCCGGCCGGCATCGACCGTTTCGAGGCCGTGCAGATCAGGCACTTCTTCGACGCCGGCCTGGCCCCGGACGTCCCGGTGGAGAAAGTCCTGGACCTGGGCCGGGAAAACTACGACGGCGGCAACCCCGCGGTCTTCAACATGGCCGTCATGGGCCTGCGCCTGGCGCAGCGGGCCAACGGCGTGGCCAAACTCCACGGCGTGGTCTCCCGCGAGATGTTCTCCGGGCTCTGGCCGGGCTTCGACCACTCCGAAATCCCCATCACCTCCGTCACCAACGGCGTCCACGTACCCACCTGGATCGATCCCAAGATGAGCCGGCTCGCCGCAAAGTACTTCGGCAGCACCGACGTGGATGCCACGGGCTGGGACAAGATCTACGACGTAAGCGATGCCGAGCTTTGGGCCCTGCGAGGCGAGTTGCGTTCCGCCTTGGTTGATGACGTGCGCAAGCGCCTGCGATCTTCATGGAAGAAGCGCGGGGCGGCCGATGCGGAGCTGGGCTGGACGGACACCGTGCTGGACCCGGACGTGCTCACGATCGGTTTCGCCCGGCGCGTGCCCACCTACAAGCGCCTGACCCTCATGCTCCGGGACCCGGCCCGCCTCAAGGCGCTGCTGCTGCACCCGAAGCACCCCATCCAGCTGGTCATCGCCGGCAAGTCCCACCCGGCCGATGACGCCGGCAAGAAGATGATCCAGGACCTGGTGAAGTTCACCGACGACCCCGCCGTGAGGCACCGGATCGTGTTCCTGCCCAACTACGACATCGCCATGGCCCGGACCCTGTTCCCGGGCTGCGACGTGTGGCTGAACAACCCGCTGCGGCCCCTGGAGGCCTGCGGCACGTCCGGGATGAAGGCGGCGATCAACGGCTCCCTGAACCTCTCGGTGCTGGACGGCTGGTGGGATGAGATGTACGACGGCGAGAACGGCTGGGCGATCCCGACCGCGAACAACGACGCGTCACCGACCGAACGCGATGACATCGAAGCCGCCGCGCTCTACGAGCTCCTGGAGACCCAGGTGGCGCCGCGCTTCTACGGCTCCACGGTCTCCGCGGACGCCGGCGCGGCCGGGCCCTCGCAGTCGGGCCCGGAAGCCGTGCCGACGCACTGGGTGTCCATGATCAAGCACACCCTGGCCCACCTCGGCCCGGCAGTCTCGGCGGACCGGATGCTGCACGACTACGTCAACACCCTCTACCGCCCGGCAGCTGTGGCCGGCAGGCAAGCGGGAACGGCGTCGTTCAAGGAAGCGAAGGAACTCGCGGCGTGGACCACCAAGGTCCGCAACGCCTGGCCGCAGCTGATCGTGGAACACGTCGATTCCATCGGCGTCTCCGAAGAACCCCAGATCGGCGACACCCTCCAGGTCAACGCCTACATCGCCCTCCACGAACTCACGCCCGAGGACGTGTCGGTTGAAGTGGCGTATGGCAGGGCTCAGGACGGGGACGAGCTGGAGGATGTTGCTCTGGTCGAGCTGACCGAAACGGAGGACCTCGGCAACGGGCGCCACCTGTTCACCGGGTCCATCCTGATCAACCGCTCCGGATCGTTCGGCTACACCGTCCGGGTCTTCCCGAAGCACCCCTCCCTGGCCTCGAAGGCCGAACTGGGACTGATCGCGAACGCCTAAGAAATGCGCCCCCGCTGCGGTTCGAGCAGCGGGGGCGCGTTCCGTTAAAGGGGGCGTCGCCCAGCGGCAACGTTGCTTTCGTAGTTCAGCCGCAGCCGCAGCTTTCCCGCACTACAAGCTCCACGGGTAGCTCTTTGGACACCGGCTCGGATCCGGGATTGGCGATCTGGTGGATGAGGATGCTGGCGGCGGCACGCCCCAGGGCGATCATGGGCTGTCGGACGGTGGTGAGCGTGGGGCGATTGACCCGGCCCGCCGCCAATCCATCGAAACCCGTGACCGCAATCTGTCCCGGCACTTCCACTCCGGCCCGTTCCAGGGCATCCAGATACAGGAGTGCCTCGGCATCGACGGAACAGACAAGTGCTTCAGGAAGTGCGGCGCCCGATAACAGCCCATGGATAGTCGCGTCCGAGTCCGCAGCCAGGTCCACCCCGGCGCCCAACGTGCCGTTCGCGTCCCGCCCCGGTGCCGGCAGCGTTTGGGTGTCCAACCCCGCCTCTGCCATGGCCAGGAGGTATCCGGCGAAGCGCTGTTCACGGTCCGGAGAGCCGGACGGGCCCACAAAAGTGATGGCGCGGTGTCCGTGGTGCTGGATCAAATGGTTCGTGAGGACCCGCATGCCTTCGGTGTTCTCCACCGAGACGCGGTTCAGCCCGGTCTCCTCCGGTGGATCGGCAAGCTCCACTACCGGAATCCGTTCCGCGATCCGCCGCAGGACCTCGACCGGAAAAGTATTGGGGAACACCGCAAGGCCGTCCACACGGCCGGCAATGTCGTTGATGTCCGCCTCGGATCTGCCGCCACCACCCTCTCCGACCATGAGAACGAAGCCCCGCCTGCGGCATTCCATTTCGACGCCCCGCTGCACCTCGTCGTGATACAGCGGGAAGAGCCGAAACTCCCCGTTGGCGTCGTCGGAGAACAGATCACGGGGCAGGAGAGCGTCCGCATCGCCGGGGACGCGGGCCGCGCCAGCGCCGGACCGGTTGAAGTAGTCGTAGGAGAAAAGGCCGATTGCTCCCGTTTTCCCCCGGGCCAGGCCCCTCGCGCTGGCACTTGGAAGGTAACCGAGTTCGTGCGCAGCCTCCATCACCAATGTCCTGGTGGATTCGCGCACCCGGTGCGGCTGGGTGAAGGAGAGCGATACCGTTGCAATCGAGACGGCGGCGCGCTCGGCGACGTCGTAGATTGTCGGTTTCTTGGCCATGGCGACTCCTTTTCCGCCCCTCAGTCTAGGCGCATGCCCAGCCATGGAGGCTCGTAGCATGCCCCAATCCGGAAACGGCGAAAAGTCGAAGCGCTTAACTGATTGACGCTGTTCGGAGGCCCATGAAAGCGTATTTATTGGCCCCAACCCGGAATACGCGAAAAGACAGGAATACCGTGGGCATTCAGCAACAAGCAACGTCAGCACGCCTCAAAGTGGGCGTTGTGGGCATCGGATGGGCTGGCCAACAGCACCTTAAGGCTTACAGCGCCATCGAAGGCGTGGATATCGTCGCCGTCGCCGGGATGGAAGAAGACCTCCTAGCCCAGATGAAGCAGGAATACGGCATTCCGCATGCTTTCGCACGCTGGGAAGACATGATCGGGCTGGAAGGTTTGGATGCGATCAGCGTGGCCGTTCCGACCTTCCTGCACGCTCCGATTTCCATAGCGGCCCTGGAGCGTGGACTGCACGTACTGAGCGAAAAGCCACTGGCACGCAACGGCGACGAAGGACGCGCCATGGTCGAGGCGGCCCGGAAGGCCGGCCGGGTCCTGGACGTTGCGTTCAACCACCGCCGCCGTGGCGACATTCAAAAACTCAAGAGCATCATCGACGACGGCGGACTCGGACGTCCGTACTACGCCAAGGGCTCCTGGCTGCGCCGCGCCGGCATCCCGACCCTGGGCAGCTGGTTCACCAATCCGGAACTGGCCGGCGGCGGTCCACTGGCTGACATCGGAGTCCACGTGTTGGACTACTCGCTCCACCTTTTGGGCGAGCCCAAGGTCCTGTCCGTCTCGGCGCAGACCCACTCGGAGCTAGGGCCGCGGGGCCGCGGCGGCAACTCCCGGTACACCGCAGGGCCCGCGAGCCACAAGTTCGAAGTAGAGGACTTCGCCACTGCCTTCATCCGGCTCGAAGGCGGCGGTACCCTGATCCTCGAAGCGGGTTGGGCGAGCTACCGCGAGGTGGACGACCTGCTCGACTTCACGGTCTACGGGACCGACGGCGGTGCCGAACTACGCGCCGCCGGGGCGCCGCTGCAGCCCGTCGGCAGCTTGAAGATCTTCACGGAGAAGGACGGCGAGAACGCCGACTACGAGCCCGAAGCGATTCCAGGCCTTGCCCATCAGGCCGTCGTCGACGACTTCATCGCCGCCGTCCGCGGCGGGGAGACCGTCTGGGGACAACACGACGGATCGCTCGCCCTGAGCCGCGCCCTCATCCTTGATGCCTGCTACAAGTCCGCCCTCGAACAACGCGAAGTGGTGCTCTGATGACCGACAAGAAACTGAAGATCGTCGTCTGGAACGAAGCCGTCCACGAGGCCCGCAACCAACCGGACTCCATGGCGGAAATGTACCCGGACGGCATCCACGGTGCCATCGCGGCGGGTCTGCGGGGCTACTACCCGGATGCTGAAATCACGACGGCGACCCTCGCCGATCCCGAACACGGGCTGGACGAGGAAACCCTTGCCGCCACCGACGTCCTGCTCTGGTGGGGGCACATCGCCCACAACGAGGTCAGCGATGAGGCAGTGGAACGCGTCCAGCGGCATGTCCTGGGCGGGATGGGACTCGTGGTGCTGCACTCAGGGCATTTCGCGAAGATCTTCACCCGGCTGTTGGGCACCACGTGTTCGCTCAAGTGGCGCAACGACGGCGAACGCGAGCTCGTGTGGACGGTCAAGCCATCGCATCCGATCGCGGCCGGCGTCGAGAGCCCCATCCTGATCCCCAAGCAGGAGATGTACGGCGAACTCTTCGACATTCCGGAGCCGGACGACCTGATCTTCATCAGCTCCTTCGAAGGCGGCGAGGTGTTCCGCTCCGGCGTGACGTTCTCCCGCGGCAAGGGGCGGATCTTCTACTTCAGCCCCGGCGACCAGGAGTACCCCGTTTACCACCAGCCGCAGATCCAGAGGGTCATCGCGAACGGCGTGGGCTGGGCAGCGCAGCCCGAACAGTTCCGGGATGCTCCGGGAGTGACCAACCCCGCCCGGGCCTGGTTTTTGGCTACCTGAAATCGCGGGAGTTGGACTTCACTGTCAGGACCAGGGGTTCGAGCTTGTCCGCCACGAGATTGGTGACTCCTTCCGGCGATCGTTCAAGGAACCCCCTGACGATCAGCGCGGATGATTCCCGGGCGACGCGGCGATGCCTCTTCCAGAGGCCAACGCTGCAGATGACGTTGAGGATGCCGCTCTCGTCCTCCAGATTGACGAAGGTGATCCCTTGCGCGGTCTGGGGGCGTTGGCGGTGGGTCACGACGCCGGCCACTTCAACACGCGTGCCGGACTCGACCTGGGAGAGCCGGTCCACCCGCAGCACCCCTCTGGAATCCAGGGCTCCGCGGGCATGGCGCATCGGATGGTCATCGGTACTGATTCCTGTGGCCCACATGTCGTAGGCAACATTTTCCAGGGGGGAGAGCTCGGGCAGCAGCGGCGGCTGGACGGCGACGCGGGTCCCCGGCAATTGTCCTTCCCGCTCGAGCGCGGCATCTCCGGCCTGCCACAACGCTTCGCGGCGGTTCATCCCCAGCGAATCCAGTGCGCCGGCTGAAGCGAGTGCCTCCAGCTGGTCCGCGCTGAGATTCGCACGGCGGGACAAATCCGCCATATCCCCGTAGGCACCATGCTCCTCACGCTCGGTGACGATCCGCTTCGCCACCTCGGCACCGATGGACGTCACGCCGTCGAGCCCCAACCGCACAGCGTGCGAGCCATCCCGCCGGTGCAGGTGGTCCTCACGTGGTCGATCCTGCTGGAAGAGGCCGATCTCCGGCTGGTGGAAGTCCAGGCAGGAAGCCATGCCGCCTGCCTGGCCCGCTTCGGTACTTGTAGCCTCGTCGAGCACTTCGAGGGTCGCCTCGGCAAGGGAATGCAGTACATCAGGACGCAACACCTGGACCCCGTGCCTGCGGGCATCCGCCACGAGGGTTTGCGGGGAGTAGAAGCCCATGGGTTGTGCCCGGAGCAGGGACGCGAGGAACGCGCCGGGGTAGTGCAGCTTCAGCCACGAGCTTGCGTAGACCAACACCGCGAAGCTCAAGGAGTGGGATTCCGCGAAACCGAAGTTGGCAAAGGCCTGGATCTTGCCGTAGATGGCGTCGGCGTCGTCGTTGCTGATTCCGTTGGCCGCCATCCCCGCATAGAGCTTGGCCTCGAGGGACTCGATCTTCTCCCGGCCCCGCTTGGAGCCCATCGCGCGGCGGAGCAGGTCCGCATCCTCGGCAGTGCAGCCACCCACGGCAACTGCCATCTGCATCAGCTGCTCCTGGAACAAGGGCACACCCAAGGTCCGCTTCAGCACGGGCTCCAGCAATGGATGAAGATACGTGACTTTTTCCGTGCCTGCACGGCGTCGGATGTACGGGTGGACGGCGCCGCCTTGGACGGGACCCGGGCGGATCAGCGCGATTTCGACCACCAGATCGTAGAATTCCCTCGGTTTCAGCCGGGGCAGAGTGCTGATCTGGGCCCGTGATTCCACTTGGAAGACCCCGATCGAGTCGGCCCGGCAGAGCATGTCGTAGACGGCCGGTTCTTCCCGCGGGATGGTCTCGATTGTCCAACGCTCCCCGAAATGCTTGTCGATCAAATCGAAGGAGTACTGCAGTGCGGCGAGCATGCCCAGGCCGAGAAGGTCGAACTTGACCAGGCCCATCCATTCGCAATCGTCCTTGTCCCATTGCAGGACCGTGCGGTTTTCCATCCGGGCACGTTCGATGGGTACCACCTCGCCGACAGGCCGTTCGGTGAGGACCATACCGCCGGAGTGGATGCCCAGGTGCCGGGGGAAGCCCAGTATCTGGTCAGCAAGTTCCAGGACCGGGGCCGGGATGTTGTTGGTCTTGCCTTCGCTGAGATCGCCCCAGTGATCGAGCCGCTTGGACCACGCGTCCTGCTGGCCCTGGCTGTAGCCGAGCGCCTTGGCGATGTCCCTGACGGCGTTCTTCGGCCTGTAACTGATGACATTCGCTACTTGGGCCGCGTTGAACCGTCCGTATTTGCGGTAGACGTACTGGATGACTTCTTCCCGCCGGTCCGAGTCGAAATCGACGTCGATGTCCGGTTCTTCCTCGCGGAGGCTGGAGAGGAAACGCTCGAACGGAAGGTTGTAGAAGATACTGTCGACGGCGGTGATCCCCAGCGCGTAGCAGACAGCCGAGTTCGCCGCGGAACCCCGGCCTTGGCAGAGGATGCCGCTGGAACGCGCGAACTGCACGATGTCGTGCACAATCAGGAAATAGCCGGGGAAGTTCTTCGCCTCGATCACTGCGAGTTCCTGCTCGATCCGGCTATGGACCCGTTCGTCGGCATACGGGTATTTGTCCCTGACACCTTCTTCAACAAGTTGCCGGAGCCAGGTGATAAGACTGTGCCCGGCAGGAACATCAAGCTTGGGGAGCTTCGGGCGGGCTGCCCGTAACTGGAACGCAAGCTCGTCGGCGATTTCGACAGTCCGCTCGACCGCGCCGGGGTAGCGGGCGAACCGTGCTGCCATCTCGGAACCGCTCCGCAGATGGGCGCCGCTGTTTGCGGGCAGCCACCCGTCGAGTTCCTCCAGGCTGCGGCGTGCCCGGACAGCCGCCATGGCCGTTGCCAGCGGGTATCCCTCGGGGGACGCATAATGTACGGCGTTGCTGGCGATGAAAGGTATCCCCGCCCGCTCGGCAATACGGACAAGGGCGTCGTTGTGGCTGCTGTCGAGGGGATTCCCGTGATCGAACAGCTCCACCACCACGTTTTCCCGCCCGAATCTCTCGATCAACGCATCCACCTCAAAGGCAGCGGCTTGCTCGCCGTCGCTCATGAGGGCCCTCCGGACTGAGCCTTTACGGCATCCGGTCAGCACCAGGCAGTGGTCCCTCAGGGTATGCGCCAGCTCATCGAGGTCGTAGATGGGATGGCCCTTCTCCGCATCGGCTGCCAGATGGGCGGACGTCATCGCCCCTGCCAATCGGTGGTAGCCCTCTTCCTTCCGGGCGAGGACGAGCAAATGGTCACCTTCGGGGTCGGCTTCCCCTTGCTGGGGTTTGCTGAGCCCGAGCGACAGCTCAGCGCCGAACACGGTCTTTAGCTCATAGGCTTCTGCGGCCTCCGCCATTCGCACGATCCCGTAGAAGCCGTCGTGATCGGTCAGTGCGAGGGCATGGATACCCAGCCGGACCGCCTCCTCAACCAGTTTCTCGGGTGAGGAGGCGCCGTCCAGGAAGCTGTAGTGCGAATGCGCGTGCAGTTCGGCATAAGGCACGACGGCGGCATCCGCCCTCGATGCGACCCCTGCGGGATCGAGGGGGACAGGACGGTAAGGCCCGCGTTTCCTCGACCAGGCCGGGCTGTCACCGCCGTCTCCTTTGGCCTTGCCGATCTCCGGCACTCGCCGGTCCGAGAGGGTGCGTTCGAACTCCGACCATGGGATTGACGGGTTGTTCCAAGCCATCTTTGTCTTCCTGACTAGAGTTCAGCGTCTGGTGTTCAGTCGTAGCGGGCCTCTGCCCACCAGTTCTGCTCGTCCAGGAGAAGGAGCCAGGCCTCTCCATTCCCGTCCACAAGCTGGAACCGGTCCGCTTCAAGGCGATGGTCGGCGTCCCACCATCTCTGCCGCAGCGGCCAAGGGCCGGCCCACTGAGCTACCAGTCGTCGTCGTGCGGGGTCTCCGCCGGGACAGAACCACATAGGCGGGGCAATCAACCCGCCACGGTGGTCTGTACGGACTTTTTCCTTGTTCGCATCAAGCAGCAGGACAGGGATAAGGGAGGCGAACACCGTGGCGGGCTGCGGGTCTGGAATCCTTCCGGGCCACGGCCTGCTGGCCAGGGCTGCCGATCCCGCGGGCAAGGCATCTCCCCAAGGAACCAAACGGCGCCGCTCGGCCAGCAAGCGGCCTCCGGAGACCGCAGGCACGACCACAGCTTCATGCCCCAACATGCTTTGGATCCGGCTGAGTCCATGATGAATCTGTTCCTCGGCTCCGTCTCCAAAGAGCGCCCGCCCATGATGGGCGATGGAGTCCACCCGGACGGGGACGAACTCGACCCGCGTGACCGGCGACGACAGTCCGCCGCGAGCCATGCCGCCGTCGTGCATTCCGCCGTCGACTGTTTTATCGGTGGCGCGGGCGGGGGGCTGTGACTGAAGCTGCCAGCGCACCCTGTCCACGACGTCGCTGGCCGTGAAATGGCGGGGGTGGCCCCACGTCCGCTCCGAGCGGCTCCCTGCATCGTCAGTGATCAGAACCCTTAGCTCGGTGCAGACCAAGCCTTCAGTCTGCACCTCGGCTACGAAGGCGTCTGCCGTGGCGCGGAGCTGAAAGGCGAGTTGGTCAACCCGGTCCAGGCCGGGTTCGAAGTCCGCCCGTTGTTCAAGTTTCCGCGGGGGAGTCCGGGGGATCACCTTGCGGGGATCCTGGCCGCTCGCCAGGGCGTGCGCAGTGACTCCGGCCGCCCCGAAACGGGCGCGGATATCGGCAGCGGGAAGATTGGCGAAATTCCCCAAAGTGAGGATGCCAAGGCGTTTGAGCAAGGAAGCTAGTTTCGGTTGCCCTAGTACTTCCACTGGAAATGGAGCCAGGAAATCCCGGGAAGAACCCGCCGGGAGCACAAGAACGGCAGAGAGTTCGCTGGTGCTCCGGGCTGCTTGCTCGGCGGCAAACACGGAATCCGCAATCCCCACACGGGCCTCCACACCAAGGCTGTCCGCCGATTCAAGCACAGCACCTGCGGCCGCTTCCTCTCCGCCGTAATATCGGGTGGCACCCTTGGCCCGGATAGCGCATAGTCCGGGGCGAAGCACTTCCACGCCAGGAGTCCGTTCCTCGAGTGACGAGACCACGGGCTCGAATTCCCTCGCATCCCGCACCGGATCAACAGCACACACCACTAATTCAGGGCAGCGGGTCTGCGCTTCCCTTAGCCGCAAGCCCCGGACTACTCCCTCTGCCCGGGCTTCCGCGGAGCAGGCAGCTATGACACCTTTGGCTACGACTGCCGCGGGTACATCAGGCGGCAGGGCATCTGCCAAGCGGGCGGCGACAAGGGGCCAATCCGGGAACCATGTCACCAACGCGCGCACCGGGGTTTCAAGTTGAAACAGCATCATGCTCCCATCCGGTGGCGGGACAGATCTACCGGGCCACTGTCCGCAAGATCCACGGAGGCCCTGCGGGAACTGCCCCTCAAAGCGACTTGGAGCTCGAGCTCCTGCTTGGCGAGATGTCCGTGGCCCTGTCCGAGCCCCGCCCACTCATATCCATTCACTTGTAAGACGGCTTCACTCTGCGGCCAGGGTCCCATGACAAGGAGGACGGAACTCCGTTCCCGGAGCCTGGCTCCCAAGCGTGCAGCCTCGGCTGGTGCGACTCTTTCCGGAGCGCGTGCAAGGACCACCGAGAGCACGTCCGCCATGGCAGCGATCACCTGCGTCCAGCTGGTCCCGGGGTCAGGCACCAGCACCAGCCGGTCGAGCGCAATGCCGAAACCTGCTGCCGCCTCGACCCCGAAGTCAGGCAGCCCAGCTACCCCGCACCAGGAGCCATTGAGGGACGGTCCGGCCAACAATGCCATGGCCAGGGACATGGATCCCTGTATGGAGTACGCCGCTCCCGGGCGCAGTCCCCCCGGAAGGAGCCTGCTGAGTGAGGGGAGCACTGGAAGCGAACGTTCGCTTCCGCGCTTGCCCTGCATGAGGTGGATCTGCGCCTGCAAGTCATCGCGCAGCGAAGCCGGCGAAGCGGAAGACAGGCGGGATGACATACTTCAATTTTCGAACATATATTCGAATGAGTCAATTGGAGGCCGGAGCCCCCTGCGAGCGCGACCACGTCACGCTCGACAGCGAAACGGCCAGGATCGAAGCGAGGATCAACGCCGAGGCCGGGGCGGCAACGGCCCAAGGGGCACGCTCCACGTAGTTGATACCCTCGGCGAGGATCAGGCCCCACTCGGGCGACGGCTGGTGGGGGCCGAGGCCGAGGAATCCCAAAGCAGCCAAGGCGAGCGCGATTCCCGGTACCCGGAGCATCGAATGCCTGAACACCGGGCCAAGGATGGCCGGGAGGATATAGCGCCAGAGGATGCGGACCCGCCCCACACCCAGGACCGGAAGGATCTTCACGTGGGGCTGGGCCCTGGCCTCCTGCGCCAAGGCCGCTGTGTGGGCGGCGAGGGGTGCCCAACTGACCAGGGTGACGGCTATCGCCGCACCTTCGGCAGACGGCCCGGTCACCACGGCAACGATCAGGCCGGCCAGGATGGGCGGAGCGGCGTTGGCTACTTCAAGGGGACCAGTCGCCGCGAGCGGGAAGAGCCCGACGACGATCCCGATCACAAGGCAAGCCAGCACCACGAGCAGAGCCGTTCCCAGCGTGGACACGGCACCGTGCCCCACCCTGGCAAGGAGGTCCCGTCCGCTCGCGTCGGCCCCGAAGGGCAGCTCGAAGCCCGGGCCGGCAAGCCGCGCATGGCTCGAGGTGAATGGGTCGCGAAGCAATCCCGCGACGACGATGAGCAGCAACGCTCCTGCCGCAACGAGCGGAACCGCGGCATCCCGCCGTCGTGATCTTCCCGGCCAGTCCGGGACCGGAACTGTCCCAGAGCGCAGCGCCGCTCCCATGAGAAGGTATCGGGCCGCGGCGCTGAGGGAACCGGCTGCGATGGCCAGCATGAGAAGGGCCAGTACTCCGGCCTGCAACGCGGGTATGTCCTGGGCGCTCGCCGCGCCCAGGACCGCGCGGCCCAAACCGGGAATCGCGAAGACCTTCTCCACGGCAACCGCCCCGCCGGTGAGGCCAATCAGGACAAGCCCGATCTGGCTCATCACCGATGGCAGGGCCCGGCGGAGTACCGCACCGGTGAGCCTCGCGCGGCTGGCTCCGGCCATGGCCCACGTGGCCACCCATTTTTCGGCGAACGCCAGGCTGATGGCGTCGGAAAGCAACCGCCCGATGAGCCCGCCGGCGGGCAGACCGAGGGCGAGGGCCGGCAACACCGCGTGGTCCAGGCCCTGCCAGCCATACGGCGGGAACCAGCCCAGCCACACCGCACCGACGACAAGGAGCATCGCCGCGAGGAGGAACTCGGGGAGGGCGGTCATGGCTGCCGCCACGACGCCGGAACCTCGGCCCGGGTTCCCGGCCAGTCCGCGAATCACGGAAGGAACGCACAGTGTGGTGGCCACCACCGTCGCAACGGCCACCGCGCAGGCCATCAGCGTAACGGAGACTCCGAGAGTTTCCAGGGTGCCGGGACCAACAGGGGTGTTGGTGATCCAGGAATTCCCCATGTCCCCGCGCAAAAGGCCCCCGGCCCAGTCGAGGAAGATGCGCACCGGTCCTCGATCGAGTCCGAGCTCCGCGCGGATCATGCCCAGCGTTTCATCAATCGCTTCCCGGTCGGCGTAACGGGCCCTCAGGATGGTGTATTCCGGGCTTTGTCCCGATAGCCACGGCAAGATCCCGATCAGCACAACTATGGCGAAGAGTGCCACGGCCCGGGAAGCCGCGGTTTTGATGAACGCCGGGCTCCGCATCAGCCGGCGATTCCTGTCTTGCTCGTGATCAGGGCGCGCTCGCGGGGATCACGTTCGACGTTGTGGATCCTGGCTGATTCGCCTTGGATGACGCGTTCGTGCAGCAGCGGCACGGCCGCATCCTTCGCGAGGATCAGTGCTTCGGCGGCGGCAATTGCCGCCCGGCGCTCCGGGCCTGCCGGGATGGCGGCGGCCTTGCTCAGTGCTGCGTCCACCTCCGGATCGCAGAACTGGGAGATGTTGAAGGAGCCTTTGCAGGAGAAGTCGCTGAACATGTAGGCGACGGGGTCGCCGGAGTCGAGGACCGTGGCCCGGGACAGGATGAAGGCATCGAACTTGCCGGCCAGGGCGTCTGCCTCGATGTGCTGGTACTCGCGGACTTCCTGCTCCACGATGAAGCCGGCGGCTTCGAGCTGCTGCTCAAGCTGCACGGCGACCTCGGGCAGTTCGGCCCGATCGGTGAACGTGCCGAGTTTGATGTGGCGGCCATTGGCGGGTGCCGCTTCCCCCCGCTTCTTCAGGGTTTCAATGTATGTGGTGTTTTGCCGCTCCTTGGCCGCCCAGGGGAGAGCTGGGCCCAAGAGGCCTTCGGCGATGTCCGCACGTCCTTCGTAGACCCGGTCAACAATGGTGGCCCGTTGGACCGAGGTGCGTGCCGCTGCCCGGACCGACGGATCCGCGAAGGGACCCGCCTTGGTGTTCAAGTAGAGGGTATTGGTGCGGGGCATGGGGACTTCGTGAACCAAGTCCGCCTTGATCTGGGCGACCTGGCCTACGGGAATGGCCTCCACGACGTCGGCAGTTCCAGTCCTCAGCGCGGCCGCGCGCGCCGTGCCGTCGGGAACGTATTGGACGTCGACCCCGCTGCTTGCCGCTTTTTCGCCCCAGTAGTCGGCGAAGCGGTTGAGTGTTGCCGAGCTGGTGCCGTCCGCGGAAGCAAGGACGTAGGGGCCGGTTCCTGCGTTGATGGGGCTGACGACCCCGACGGGCTTGTAGGCGGACGCGGCGAGGATGGAAAGCTGCGGGCTGGAAAGCCGCTGCGGAACCAGCGGGTCGTCCGTTTGGGTGGTGACGACGACGGCGTTCCCGCCGTCCGTCCGGACGCTCAGCTGGACGCCGTCGAGGATCCGTGGCTTGGGCTTTGCGTTGGCCGCCGCCGTCAGCGATGCCGTCACTTGCTCGGCCGTCAGAGGCGTTCCGTCATGGAATTTCACGCCTGCGCGGAGTTCGAAGCGCCAGTTCCTGCTGTCCAGTTGCTTCCAGGCTGTTGAAAGCGATGGCTGGGCGTCGCCAAGGGCATCCAGGACAACCAGCGTCTCGGCGGTCTTCCACCGTGAGAGTTTGAAGGCATCGTCGCTCAGTGGGGTGAGCCCTGAACGGGGTGGCTGCAACATGGCTACTTTGATTCGGGAGTCGTTGCTGGTGACCGATGATGTGTTGCCTTGGGCGAAGCAAGCACTGAGTGCTGCGGCCATTGCGAAGGAGAGGAGTATCGCGGCAACTGCTTTTGGACGTGGAATAGCCATGGATGGATGCCTTCTTTCGTGGGTGCGAGTGGATTTAGGCGGGGCGGACTTGTTGCGGGTACGGCCCGGGGAGGGCGGCCGGAAGGCAACGGTGCATGAGTGCCGCGGAGGTTACGAGCTCCTTGGCCTCCCGGGTCTGTGGATTGGCATACACGGCTGCGGTCGGCCCGCGCTCCACGATGCGTCCCCCGGAGAGAACCAGGGTCTCGGAGCACAGGCGGGCGATCGCGGACAGGTCGTGCGAGACGAAAAGGAGCCCCAGTCCGTCCCCCTGGACCAGCTGTTCCATGAGGTCCAAGACCGTGTTCCTGAGGGGAAGATCGAGCCCGCTGACCGGCTCGTCTGCCAGGAGGATGCTCGGCGCGGGGACCAGGGCCCGTGCAATGGCCACGCGCTGGTTTTGGCCGCCGGAGAGTTCCCGGGGCAGTCGGTTGAGCATGCCCGGATCGAGATCTACCCGTTGCAGGGCATTCAGGATCATCCCCCGGTGGTCGCCGTCAATGCGCAGTTGCCTCAGAGGTTCCAGGAGAAGGCGCTCCACGTTCATGCCCGGGTCGAGGCTCGCCGCGGGATTCTGCGGGATGTATTGCACTGCACGGCGATACCACCTCAAGGACGAAGCCGGGCCCGGCGCAACCGGGGTGTCATTGAACGTCACGGTTCCGGCATTCGGCTTGTCCAAAGCGAGCAAGATCCGCAGGAGCGTCGATTTTCCTGCGCCCGAGCCGCCAACCAGGCCGATGCTGCCGCCGGCGGCAATGCTGAGGGAAACGTCCTGCAGAGCCGGCCGGGATGACCGTTTCTTCAGGAGCCCCCTGCCGGGGTAGGTGAGGCCCAGATTGTCGGCGCTCAATACCGCATTCATGCTGAGGCCTCCCGGCGAAGGGAATCGAAACCGACATGCGCGGCTTCCACCAGCTGCTTCGTGTACCGGTGCTTGGGCCGCTCCACTAGCGACTCCATCGATCCCTCCTCGACGATCCGGCCGGAACTTAAGACAAGGCCCTGGTGGCAAAAGGCCGCAGCCACAGCAAGGTCATGAGTGATGAACAACATCGCTCCGGTGGACGTGGAATGCGCAGACGCGGAATGCGCGGATTCGGAATGGGTCGATTCCGAATACAAGGACAAGGCATCGAGGACATTGGCCTGGCTGACCATGTCCAGTGCGGTAGTCGGTTCATCCGCCACCAGGACGGCGCTACGGCAGGCCAGGGCGAGGGCGATGCAGACCCGTTGCAGCTGACCGCCCGACAATTCGCCGCTGAAACTCTCCATGGTCCGTTCGGCTTCTTCTATCCCCACCGACGCGAGCAGCTCAAGTGCCTGTTGCCGTGCGATGGAGGCCGAATGGCCGGCATGCAGTAGCGGGATCTCCAGCTGTCTGCCCAGGCGTACCAAGGGATTGAGCGCTGACATAGGGTCCTGATGGATTGCGGTGATCCCGGCGCGGCGCCTTCGCCTGTTGGACAACGGCACGTCCACTCCGTTGATCTGCAACCGTCCTGAAGCACTCATCGCAGCTGGAAGCTGTCCGAGGAGGGCTGCCGCGGTCAGTGACTTGCCCGAACCCGAGGCTCCGAGAAGTGCCAGTCTTTGACCCGGGTCAATAGCGAAGCTGACTCCGTCAATCAGGGCGCGTCCCCGGAGGGACACCCTCAAATCTCGAACCAGGAGGGCAGGGTGCATGGGGGACTTTCATGTTAGAAGCGATGAGAGTACTGATGCTATCAATACTCATTCTCATTAGGTGAAAATGTTAAGGCGCTTTGAGTTCCCCACGCTCTTGCCAAGTAGCAACAGCCGGCGGCTAGGGTGGGGGCGTGGACTTTGAACATGGCTACGCGCACAACGGCTCCCTGCGGATGTATTACGAGGTTCATGGCCTACCTCGGCCGGACCGGGCTCCCCTGGTATTGATCCATGGCGGCGGATCCACGATCGAGTCGAACTTCCGGGAGCTCATCCCGCTGCTGATCGGGACGCGGCAAGTCATCGCCGTCGAAGAAGAAGGTCACGGCCACACGGCGCCGATCGATCGACCCCTCACTGCCGAAAACTCAGCCGCGGACGTCGCGGCGGTTCTTCGTCAGCTGGACGTTCCGCTGGCGGATGTGCTCGGCTTCAGTGCCGGCGGCCACACCGCGCTCGCCTTGGCCATGGAACATCCTGCGGTGGTGCGCAAGTTGATCATCGCGTCGTCCATGGCCGCGCGCGATGCCATGGTGGAAGGATTCTGGGACGGACTCCAGAACGCCACTTCCGCTGACATGCCCGAGGTCTACCGGGAGGCAGACCTCAAGCTCAATCCGGACCCGCAGCACCTTGAGAAACTCTTTATCCTGGACAGCCAACGAATGCTGACATTTCCGGGATGGACCGACGAACAATTGGGCTCCATCACGGCTTCGACTCTCGTATTGCTTGGCGACCGTGATGTGATCAAGCCCGAGCACGGGGTGCAGGTGGTCCGGGCTATCCCGGGGAGCCGCCTGATGATCGTGCCGGGGAACCATGGAGACTACCTTGGGGAGAAAGCAGCCAGCGACGGCGATCTCCGGACCATGCGCGCGACGCTTCCTTTTCTCCTACGCCATCTCGACGAAGAATTCTAAGCGCCGGTCACGTTATCGCGGCGTGGAGAACTCCGGCGTTTTCGGCCAGCCACGCTTGGCGGCGAAGGATCTTGTCGCCGACGCCCCCATCCCACATCCTCTTCCAGCCGCCGCCTATGGTGAGGGCCCTGCGCCTCATCAAATGCAAGGAGCGGTCGGCGCCGTTCCTGGCCACATCAACTACCTCGGCGCGATCAACTGGACCCAGGCCATAGGCGTCCACGAGCAAAGCAGCCCGGGAGCCGGCATCGACGTCGCGCATGACGGGATCACGGTCCGTGACGGGCATCCAGGCGCCCCACCAGAGGAGCAAGTTCGCAACTTCTTCCGCGCGTGTTGCGGGGCGCACTAAATCGAAGTCGATCAGGGCTACGGCGGTACCGTCCTGGAAGACGACATTCTCCGGGGTGATGTCCATGTGGGCGAGGAATGTTGCCGGTCCCGCGATCGAGCTAGGGCACCCCTGCGGATCGTCATCGTCGCCCGCGCGTGCCCAAGTGGGTACGCCCAGCGGCTGCACGGCGTCATCGTAGCTCCGGACCAGGCGCGCGACGCTGATTGCGCTCGATTCGTCGGCGACCCAGCGTGGCCAGGGGCGGCCGGCGGTGTCCCCGGGAACGAAACTCAGGGTGTCCCTGCCGCCTTCGTCGATGCCCAGAAAGCGGGGCGCTCCCTGGAATCCGGCCGATTGCAGGAAATCCAGGAGGCGGCGGACCCGCTGCGAAGCGTCGCTTACAGGCCGCCGCACTGTGTCGCCGACCCGGACGAGCCCCTCCGTCACGTCTCCGCCGAGTAGCGGAACGGCAAGGTCCGGCTGCTCGGGCTCGACGTACGGACGGGTATCTGCAGTCATCGTCCGATGCTGCCATGGCCCGGTCGCTGGCGCCAGCCGGTGTGGTCCGGGCAAGCTCGAGTCTCCAAGCGGTAGTGTCATCAACGATGGAAGATCTGGGCGGCACCGTACTGACAGCGGCCGGAGCCTTTGCGGCGACAAATCTTGATGACCTTCTGGTCTTGTCCGTTCTTTTCTTGTCAGCCAGGACGCGCCCGGTGCCAAGACTCTGGCGAATTTGGGTAGGCCAATACATCGGCATCGGAATACTGACCGGGGTTGCGGCCGCAGCGGCATTGGCGCTCAACCCCGTCCCGGTGGAGTGGGTGGGTTTCCTCGGTCTGGTCCCGCTTGCTTTGGGCTGTTACGCCTTGCTCAGGATTGCCCGCGCGTCCGGAGATCCACCGAAGCCCCGGTCGCTGACCGTGCCCGTGGTTGTCGCCGTGACAGTCGCCAACGGTGGAGACAACATTTCCGTCTACATTCCGCTGTTCCGCTCGCTGGCACCGGCTGCTTCGGTGGCGACGGGTCTGACTTTTGGGGTGATGGTGGCAGTGTGGTGCGCCGCCGGCTACTGGCTGACAGCGCACCCGACCGTAGCTGCGCTCTGCCGCCGGGCTGGAAACTGGGTAATTCCTGTGGTCTACGTCGCGCTAGGGGCCACCATCATTGTCCGCTCCGGCGTCATTGCCCAGTTGTTCCAGCGCTGATCTGCGCAGCATGCAGGGTTCTCCCATCCGGAACTGATATGACTGCGGGTGGGTTTCATCCGGAAGCGCTCAGGAGGATTGGCAGGATATGTTCCGAGGTTCGTTTGTTGTAGGCGCTCTGGTGCTGCTGTTCGGGGCAGCGGCCGTGTTGGGGTTCGGAGCCATCTTCCGGGCCAAGAGTGTCACGGCCCGGATTGACGCCGCCGCAGCCGGGATATTGGCCGCCGCAATGGCGGCGGTAGGGCTCGGATGGGCTCCGCTCGGTGTGGTCCCGCTAGGCGCGGCGATTGGCCTTGTCTTCCTCTTGTCCGTCGTGAGGATCGTGTACAAAAGCCCGGGGACAGCCGGGACAGCGCGATGGTCGGCGATCTATGGCGCAGCGGTGGCGGCCCTTTCAGGCTGGGTGCTGCTCTCCGCGTCGAGTGGAGCTGGATCGGTGTGGGATCATCCAGGACACCAACTGGGCATCATCCTTGCCGACATCATGAGCGCGATCCTCATGCTCTTCGCCGCCACGGGTTGGCTGTTGGGCACGTTCGCGATGCCAGCCGAGAGCAAATCGCACGCCGTGCCCCGATTGAAGGGTGTCCGCGAGGCGCTGATGGCAGCTGGACTTGCCGTAGCGTTGTACGCGATCTCCTAAGCCCGGTGCCGTCCGGAGCGACCGGGTGGTGGATTTAGAATGGAGCCATGATCGATATTTCGATCGAGAAGGTAGTCCTTCTCCTGATTATTGCCGTTTTGGTCCTTGGACCGACCAAGCTTCCGGAGTATGCGAGGAAGCTGGGGCGGCTTATCCGCGAACTGCGGCGCATGGCCTCCGGCGCGCAGGAAAAGCTTCGCCAGGAGCTCGGCCCGGAATTCGAGGACATCGATTGGCAGAAAATGGACCCACGCCAATACGATCCTCGCCGCATTATCCGCGAAGCCCTCCTGGAGGACGAGCCGCTCACTGAGCCGGTCGTCCCAACCCAGGCGCAGCCTCCTGTCCAGCCTCCTGCCCGCCCGGTTGTGCGGTTGGCGGCCGGGCAGAAGGCCCCTTTCGACGACGAGTCCACCTGATTCGTTAGTCGAGGCGCGGTGTGCGCGGGGGAGCGGTGCGGCGCTCGCCTGTTGCTTCAAAGGCCGCGGCCAGTGCGAGCAGTGCGGTGTCGTCGTAGGCGCGGCCGGCGAATGTGAGTCCGACGGGCATGCCGATATCGCCCATGGTTCCCATCGGTACGGTGACCGTCGGGATCCCCAGGTGCCGGGGGACGAGGTTGCCGTTGGCTACCCAGACGCCGTTGCGCCAGCCGAGGTCGGCTGAGGATTCGTTGACGTCCATGTCGGCTGGTCCGACGTCGGCGGCGGCGGGGAAGATGACCGCATCCAGGCCGAGTTCGTCCATCCATTCCTCAAGGTCCACCCGCCGGGTCGCTTCGAGTCCGTGCAGGCCTTCTTCGAGGTGCGGGATGTCGGTGAGGGAGGCAACCGCGTGTGCACGGATGTGCGCCGGGTAGTCGGCGATGTGGTCGTCGAACCCGTCATAGCGGTCCGGGAGGGTGCCTTCCGGGTGCGGGAAGATCGCCGTGCCGTCGACGTCGGCCAGGCTGTTGAGCGCCGGATCCCCGTTGGCTGCGAGGAAGTCGTCCCAGGCCCAGGCGGAGAGATCGACGATTTCCCGTTTCAGGAACTCCGGGCTGACCAGTCCGCGGGTGGAGATGGTGGGCGCGCCCGGGCGGTCGCCTTCGTAGTTGGAGACCACGGGGAAATCCACCAAGACGACGTCGCCTCCGGCGGCTTCGAGGTCGCGCCGGGCAGCTTCCCACAGTTCGATCACGGAATCGCGGGTCTGGATTCGTTGACCCGTGGGTCCGCCGACGCCGGGAGTTTCGCTGGTGCCGGCGTCGGGGTCCGCGTTGATGTACATGCGCGGTATCCCGAAGCGTTTGCCCTTCAAAGCCGAGCGCGCGCCGTCGACGTCGGATGGTGCGAGCGCCGGGTAGCAAGCAGGACGCACCCGGGACGCGGCCGGGATCCGGACCCACGGTTGCGCGCGCCAGAAGTCGCCGCGGGTTTCGGCGTCGTCGGCAACGATGACATCGAGCAGTTCCAAGAGGTCTGCCATGGACCGGGTGTGGGGCACCACGACGTCCATGGTGGGTACCAGCGGCCAGTTGCCGCGCACAGAGATGACCCCGCGCGACGGTGTGTACGCGCACAGGGCATTGTTCGACGCCGGTGCGCGGCCACTGGACCAGGTCTCCTCGCCCAGGCCGAAGGCTCCGAAGCTCGCCGCGGTCGCGGTTCCCGAGCCGTTCGAGGATCCGGAACCGAAAGCCGCAGTGAGGAAATCGGCGTTGTAGGGGCTTTCGGCGCGTCCATAGACGCCGCGTTGCATGCCGCCGTTGGCCATGGGCGGCATATTGGTCAGGCCGATGAGCACGGCGCCTGCCGCGCGGAGGCGTTCGATGGTGAAGGCGTCGCGTTGGGCGATGAGGTTTTCGAACGCGGGGGAGCCCGCGGCGGCCGTGAGCCCTTTGGCCAGGTAGCTGTCCTTGGCGGTGTACGGAATGCCGTCGAGGGGCCCGAAGGTGGTGCCGTGTGCCCGGCGCTCGTCGGAGGCCCGGGCATCTGCGAGCGCTTCGGGGTTCATCACCACCATCGCGTTCAGCATGATGCCGGTGCGGTCGTAGGCGTCGATGCGGTCCAGGTACACCTGGGTGAGTTCCTCGCTGGTCACTTCGCCGGACTCCAGCGCCGCCCGCAACTGCGCGATGGAGGCCTCGACGACGTCGAAGCGGCTCATCGTGCGGCCTGGCTGGTGAGTTTGGGCTGCTGCTGCGTGATGCAGTGGATTCCTCCGCCCCGGGCGAGGATCGGCCGGGCATCCACGGTCACGACGCGGCGGCCCGGGTAGGCCTCCGCCAGGATTTCCGCGGCCAAGGCGTCGGCCCGCTCCTCGCCATAGCCGCACGCAATCACGCCGCCGTTGACCACGAGGTGGTTGACGTAGCTCCAATCGACGAAGCCTTCCGCGTCCCGCAGGGTCTCGGGTGCGGGAAGCAGGGTGATTTCGAACGGTTTGCCTGCAGCGTCCTGCTGGGTTTCGAAGAACCGTTGAAGGGTGCGGCTGACCTCGAAATCGGGGTGCTCGGGATTTGTCTGCGAGTGCAGCAGGACCCGGCCGGGGGAGGGAAGGGTGGCCACCATGTCGATGTGGCCGCGCGTGCCGAGGTCCTCGTAGTCACGAGTGAGGCCTCTGGGTACCCACACGGTGTGAGTAGTGCCCAGCGTGCGCGACAGTTCCGCTTCGACGCGTGCCTTGTCTGCGTGCGGGTTTCGGCCTGGATCCAGCTGGACGGTTTCGGTGACAAGGACTGTGCCTTCACCATCGACGTGGATGGCGCCGCCTTCGTTGACCAGCAGCGAAGTGACCAGTTCCGCGCCGGACTCTTCGGCGACAAAGCGGGCCATGCCGGCGCTCTTCTGCCATTCGGACCAGGCCGGCGCGCCCCAGCCGTTGAAGATCCAGTCGACTGCGCCGAGCACGCCGGGACGCTCGTCGTCGACGACGAAGGTGGGTCCGACGTCGCGCATCCAGAATTCGTCGAGGGGAGCCTCAAGCTGTTCGATTCCGGCGCCGAGCATGCGGCTGGCCCGGTCCCGTTCGCTGGGGTCGACCACCATAGTGACGGGCTCGAATTCGGATACTGCATGCGCGACGGCGGTCCAGGCCAAGTACGCTTCTTCCGCCGAAGCGGCGTCGTCGCCCAAGGTCAGGCCAGGGCGGGGGAACGCCATCCAGGTGCGCTCGTGGGGTGCGGTTTCGGCTGGCATTCTCCAGGCCATGGAAGTCTCCTCTGTGTTGTGAGGTGAAATTTCTTATTGATCGCATGATCAACAACAAGAAAACTACTTTAGACTGTTACGTGATGTCAAGCACGATACAGAAACGCGCTGCGCGGAAGACGCCGGCCGAACGCGCGGCCGAAATAGCCGAGGCTGCCAAGGAAATAGCGCTTGAGCAGGGGCTTTCCGCCATTACGCTGCGCAACGTGGCAGCGCGGGTAGGAGTGGCCTCAGGCCTCGTCGCGCATTACCAGCCCAATGCGGAGGCCTTGGTGGCGGGCATCTTTTCGACCATCGTCGCGGCGGAGACCGAGGAGGTTGCGGGCCTTCTGGAGAAGCAGCCGACTCCCTTGGAACAGCTCGGGATGCTCCTCGAAACGCTCATGGACGTCAGCCGGCTCGATGTCACTGCAATCTGGGTGGAGGCGTGGACCCTGGGGCGTCGGAACGAGGCGCTCGCAGCCTGCGTCCGTGAGCAGATGGATGCATGGCAGGCCGTGGTGCAGCGCGTGGTCGAAGCGGGGATCGACGCGGGTGAGTTCGATACCTTCGATGCTCCGTCTGTCGCCTGGCAGATCCTGGGCATGGTGGACGGACTGAATGCCCAGGCTCTGGTGCGCTGGGACGGCGTCAGCGACCGCGGTACGCACCTCGCCCGCGCCGTGGAAGGCATGGTAGGTGCAGCCCGCGGTTCGCTGGTGCCGGGCGGTATCCAGCACCTCGGGCGGATCTCAAGCTCGGATTCTTAGATCCCCAGGTAGTGTTCCAGCCGCTCGAACTCCGGTTGGGAAAGCTCGCTCGCGACGGCGGCGGCCCCCACCGCGCAGGCGGCCGCGAGGCTGCTTTCCTCATCCAGGCCCGACGCGAGTGCCAACACGAGCGCCGCACAGAAGGCGTCACCGGCCCCCACGCTGTTGACGACGCTCGTCTTGGCTGCGGGGGCATGGGCGGTCCTGACGCCTTGCGTGTACATCGACGCTCCGCCTGCGCCGTATGTGACGGCCACGCGTTCGGCGCTCCGGAGCTCGGGGATGAGCTCGTACTCGGACTCGTTGACGATCACCAGGTCACAGCGTTCCAGAAGCTCGGCCGGGAGTGCCTGTGCCGGGGCGGCGTTGAGGGCGAAGAACCCGATGGTGCGGCGCGCGGCTTCCAGGACGGCGTCTACGGCGATTTCAAGCTGCGCGAGCACCGGCCCGCCATCGGCGAAATCGGCACGTTCCAGCGAAACCGCGGCATTGGCTCCAGGAGCCACGGCGATTTGGTTTTCGCCCTCGCTGTCGATCACGATCAACGCCGTCCCCGTCGGCGCGGGAACCTGCTCCACTGCCGAAGTATCAACCCCTGCCCGGTCCAGGGCCTCCATCAGAAGCCGCCCATCCGGATCCGCGCCGACGGCGCCCACCATCCGGGCGGCCCCGGCCAGCCGCGCAGCAGCCGCGGCCTGGTTGCCTCCCTTTCCGCCGGGCTGACGGGTAAGGGTGCCGCCGCCGATGGTTTCGCCGGGGGAGGGCAGGCGGTGGACGCGGCACGTGAGATCGACGTTGAGGCTGCCGACAACAGTGAGCGTGCTGGGGATGGGCATGAGCTGTCCTTTTGGTGGTGCTGGATTGCGGTGTCGGGTTTCCGGACTAGTGCCAGAAGCCAAGATGGACCTCTGTTGCCTCGGGAAGCGGAACGGGACCCGTCACGGAGACGCTACTCCCGCCATGGGCAAGGACTTCGCGGCAGGGCAGGTCAAGAGTGGGCACGCCGGACTGCTCGGTGACAATCGAGGCAAGGTCCTTTTCGGACAAGGCATAGACCACGCGTCCGATTCCCGCCCAATAGATCGCCCCGGTGCACATGGCACACGGTTCGGTGCTTGTGTACAGCGTGCTGGCGGCCAATGTGCCGGCGTCGAGCTTCCTGGCGCTCAGGCGGACCAGATTGGTCTCGGCATGACCGGTGGGATCGTGTTCCGTGTTGACGGTGTTCACGGCTTCCACGATTGTTCCGTCCGGTGCCAATAGAAGTGCGCCGAACGGGTGGTCGCCGCGGTCCCGGGCCGCCCTCGCGAGGGAAATGGCGCGGTTCAGCATCTCGAGGTCGGCCTGGCTGGCCTCGGTGGGTGAAGAAGTGTTCATCAAAAGCCCCTTCAGTTCGCCGCAGGCAAAGACAGGATCCGCTCCAGGAGGTGCGCCGCGGCGTCGCCCTTGACGGACAGCACAACCCGGGACGCCCGACCCGGCATCGGGCCAGCGTAGGCGGCTCCGGCGTCGATCCGCTCACAGCGGGTCTTGCCGTGAGTCTCACCCGTACTCGTGTCCACGGAAATTCCAACGTACGGGGCGTCGTCGAGCTCGAGGGCACCCACGGCGATGGCTGCCGCCAGCGGATCGTGGAGGGCGGCGCAATGCTCACCGAAAATCGTGTTGTAAAACGCGAAGTACTGGACGAGCATCCCGGAGAGCGCACTGGCCACCGGGTGTCCGGCTGTCGTAAGCGCGGAACGATGGGTCTCATCGAAGCGGTGGTTCATCGTCACGTCCAAGGGAACCATCGTGACCGGCCAATCGGCTTCCATCACCACGGCGGCTGCTTCGGCGTCATTGAAAATGTTGGCCTCTGCGACTGGGCTGATGTTACCGGGCACAAACGCGGCTCCGCCCATGACCGTGACATCGCGGACGAGCGACGGGAGCTTCGGGTCCAGTTGCAGCGCGAGGGCCAGATTGGTGAGCGGGCCGACGGCGATGACGCGCAATTCACCCGGGTGCTCGTTGGCGAGCCGCACCAGCATCTCCGCGGCCGTCTCTGATTCCGACGTCAGTCCCGAGTCTTCCAAGGCGACCCCGCCGATGCCGTTCTCGCCGTGAACGTGCGGCGCCCCGCCGTCGAACGTGCCCACGAGGGGATCGTGGGCGCCCACGGCCACGGGGATCCCGGACCTGCCGGCGGCATGGAGCAGGTTTAATGTGTTGACGGCCCCGGTTGCTGCACTGACGTTGCCGCTGACGGTTCCGATCCCGGCCAGCTCCACCTCGGGGCTCGCCAGGAGATAGGCGATTGCCAGGGAATCGTCGATGCCGGTATCGCAATCGAGGTAGAACGGCTGCGGTGTGGTGGTGGTCATGGTGCTCCTTCGTAGGTTTGGTGACTCTGGTTCGGGCTTAGGCATGGGCGACGACGACGGCGGGCGCCGCAGATGCGCTCGCAGCGACAGGGCGCAGGATCAGGGAAGCGGCAAAGGCCGCGAGGGCGAAGCCCGCCGAGATCCACAAGGCAGTTTGGTAGCCGGCGATGGTTCCGGCGGCGACGGCGGGTGCGACGACGGCGATTCCCACACTGGCTCCGATTCCAAAGCATGCTCCATTCAGGCCGGGCACGGAACCCGGCGCCGATTTGGGTGAGTTCAGCACCGCGATGCCGCTCACCGTGCTCTGGAACTGGCCGAGATACAGGACTCCCATAATGATCAGCAAGGCGAACACCATCCAACGGTCCGCGGCAAAGATCGCGACCGCAACCGCAGCGACAACGATCAGGCCGCTGCTGATCCTCAGGGCCTTGAACCAGCCGATGCGCTGCGCGAACCAGCCGGAGAACACCGCCGTGAGTACACCCACGAACGCCGTGGGCGTCAGGTACAGGAGGGCTGACATGGAAGCGGATAGCCCGTATCCGGCTTTTGCGTCCTGGCTCAGGAGGATCACTGTGAAGTTCAATGCCGAGAAGATGCCGGCAAGCGTCAGCACCGTGCTCGCCAAAACCGGCCACACCTGGCGGGACCGCAATTGCTCGATGGCGATCAGCGGACGGGCAACACGCTTTTCCACGGCGACGAACGCCAGCCCGGCAACCACTGCGCCGGCGAGATACCCAAGGGTCCAGGCGTCGCCCCATCCGGACGTGGAAGCCTGTCCGATCAGGTTGCTCAAGAGAACCAGGAACGTGCCCAAGGTGCCTGCGCCCCACCAGTCCATGCGTCCCTCGCGTGTCCGGCCGGGCCTCTTCGGGACCACGACGGCGACCAGCACGATCGCCAGCACGCCCACGCCGAGGACCAGGACAAAGAGGAACTGCCAGCCGATGGTGTCGGTGATGAAACCGCCCAGGAAGCCGTGGAGCCCGCCAATGCCGCCATTGACCGCCGAAATAACGCCCACGGAGATGCCGAAGAGGCGTTTGCTGAAACGCTCGGACAGGAGCAGGAAGGAAATGGTGAACGTGGCGCTCGTTGCACTTTGCAGGACCCGGCCCACGAGTAGGGCGGTCAGGTTCGGAGCCAGCAGGCACAGGACCGTGCCGCCCAACATCATGGAGAGGACGATCAGCAGGGTGCGGCGGCGTCCCAGGAAGTCGCTCCATCGGGAAAATGCCATACCCAGGACCGCGCCGGTCAGGAAGAAAAGCGATTGGACTTTGGCCACGTTTTCCGTGGATTCCTGGAAATGGGCGGCCATGGCGGGCAGTGCCGCCGAGAACAGGCTGGCGTTGAGCTGGTAGCTAAGGATCGAAAGGATGAGCGTGGCAATGAGGACGGGCACTCGGGCTGCTTTTCGCCGTAGGGGGAGCCCTGCGGTGCTGGTGGCTTGGGTAGTCATGGACAAACTTCCTTGTTTGAGACAAAACGGCTTCGGGGGCGGCTCGATGCATGTGTGGCGCAGAGCACAAGATGGCTTATATGTGCATCATACACGCTTGTTATACAAGCTCGGAATACCCATCGCGTAAACTCTCAATATCGACGAAGGGAGCCATTTTGGACCGCAGTGCTGAGGCCGTTCTTTCGGAGCCGTTGGATGCCACCGCCAACATCCCGCTCCGGGTTGCCGTGTACTCGCGCATCATGAATGCGATCCGGGCGGGGCACTTCCCCGTTTCGTCGCTGTTGCCCTCGGAGACGGACCTTGGTTCGGCAATGAAGGTCAGCCGGACGGTGGTCCGCGAGGCTCTCATGCTCCTCGAGGAAGACGGATACGTACGCTCGCGTCGAGGGATTGGGCGCTTTGTGGCCACCCGCCTGCCGCGGGTTGGCCTCGAACGGATCAGGCCCATGGAGGAGATCCTGGCCGAGGCCGGATCCGCCATCCAGGTCAGCCGGACACAGCATCTGCTGCACCCGTCGTCGTCGGTGTTCACTGCAGAGCCGCTCGGAATCCGCGAGGAGGAGCCCTCCTGGTTCTTCGAGAGCGTCCTCAAACGGGACGGCTCACCCATTGCCCTGATCCAGGAACACGTGGCAAGTAAGGGGGGTCTCATTGATCGTGACCCTGAAGCGGCACGCGCCATTGTGGACGACGTCGAGAGAGGGGCCACGCTGCTGGCTAACCTAATTGCGGCTGTCGGCCCGGCCTTTGGTCCCGGCGAGACCGATATCGCGGCAGGCACACCGGGCGTCGCGCGCGGCGAGCTGCTTGAGCTGGACGCCAAGGACCCTGTACTGATCCTGACCCAGACCGTGGAGCATTCCGGCCAGGTCGTCTATTTGGCCAAGACGCTGGTCAACACGGGAGTGGTCCAGATCGGAATCATCCAGGGAACCTAACGGGCGGGCACCGAACTGACTCGCAGTAGGTGTCGTTTTGGGCGCCCAAAACGACACCTACTGCTGGGCCCACGCCGCCGGGGTTCCCTGGCCGAGCTTGCGAGGCGAGGGTGGCGGCGGGGATTAGTTGGCAGGGCGCACGGCCCGTCCCGCGGCCGCGATCACCAGCTTCTCCGGAAGCAGCTTCACCGCCACCCGGGCAACAAAGGAGTTGAGACGGCCATCGACGACGCTCGGCTTGTTCCCGCGGATCGCGGACATAGCGGTGTCCACCACCTGCTCCGGGGTCCGCATCGATCCGGCGGCTGCAGCCTCGCCGGCGATTTCAAAGAATGGCGTGTCCGTAGCGCCCGGGCAAACTGCAAGGACTTTCACGCCTGTGCCTTGTGTCTCGGCCCATAGCGCCTGGGTGAACGAGAGTACGAAGGACTTTGTCGCGCCGTAGACGGCCATGTGGGGTATCGGCTGGAATGCGGCCGTACTCGCGATGTTGATGATGGCCCCCGAGCCGCGCTCAACCATGCCGGGCAGGTATCGCGTGCTGGTGCCGACCAAGGTGGAGCAGTTCAATTGGATCTGTTCGACATAGCGATCGGCGTCTGCGTGGAGAACTTGTCCATGTGTTCCGAATCCCGCGTTGTTGACCAGGATGTCCACTGTGAGTCCCAGGGATTCGGTGGCGAGGTGGAGCTCCTTTGCGGAGTCCGGCAGGCTCAAGTCCATTGCGAGGACAGTCACTTCGGTGCCCTGCTCGCGGAGTTCACCCGCAAGCGCTTCCAGCTTGCCCTGGCTGCGGGCAACCAGAATCAAGCGTGCGCCCTCGGCAGCGAGCCTTCGGGCAAAGACCGAACCAATGCCGGTGGACGCTCCAGTGATGAGGGCTGTTTTGGCTGAAATATTCATTTCTACTCCTAGTAAACTGAGTGCTAATAAACTGACTGTGCGGTTTGTTTTTTGGCCAGTGTTGAAGTCTTTGACTCGAGGGTTGCTGCGTTACTGGCTGGAGATGAACTGCTGTTCGAGGAGTTGCAACAGTAGCGTCGCGCGTCGTTCGAAGGCATCGAGATCTTTGGGGTCAAGGGCGTCGGTGACCGACTTCAGGCCATCGAATGCGGCCACAATAACCGTTGCCGCGTCGCCGGGATCCCCTGGAAACGTCAAGTCGCCGCTTGCGCGGCCCCGCTGAAGGATGCCGGACACGAGGTCCACCCATGCGGCCAGTGGAGAGGAGCCGCCGGGGTGCTCATTCGCAGAGGCGAGCTGATTGGCCAAGTGCACGACGCCCCACGCGGAAGAGTCGCTCAGGACTGTCCTGACCATGAACTCTCCGAGACTGCGCAACTCCTCAAGCGGATTGTTCTTGCTGAGAATTTCCTCTTGCACGCGACGCAGCCAACGTGCCTTTTGCTCGTCGACGACGGCCTGGGCCAATGTTGCTTTCGAGGAGAAATGGAAGTAGATGGCGCCTTTCGTGAGCCCGACTTCCCGGATGATGTCGTCCATTCGGGTCTGCTCGAAACCCTTGCGTGCAAAAACGTCCGCGGCAACCCGAAGGATCTCATTCCGTGTGGCCGCACCCTTGGGCGTACTGCCTGTGTCGCCAAATTCCATATCGTTAAACTACAAACCGACCAGTAGGTATGTCAATCCGGACAGTTCGCCGACCTCGATATCCGATGGGCACAGCTTGCCGATAAGATTTGGTCGTTTAATGGGGACGCAACAGCAGCGCTGGCTGGTGTGGCAGATCCTGGGAGGAGTGGGGGACCCAATGCGCGATGAAGCGCTCTTCGAGGCTTCCGTCAAGCGGGAGCTCGTCCATAAGCGCTCGGTTTCGGAAGTCTTCTTGACTGGCTTCGTTCAATCAGGTTCCAGGCGGTTCATTGCGGGAGCGCAATGGCCGCGATGGCACGTTTTTTATGGGTCGCCGGACGGTTCGCCGGATTCGGCGATCATGGCTGAGACGTTGCGGCAGGCGGTGATCTTCTTGTCCCATTTGTGCGGAGTGCCCTTGACCCATAAATTCCTCATGCCGCATATGAGCATCTCGGTAGAAGCCGCAATCTTGGATCCGCTGGTACCCGCGCAAGTGGCGGTCGAACTCGATGTCAAGGACATGAAGCTCAGTGGAGGGCACTTGTCGGCACTGGCTGTGTCTGCGAGGTTCGTTGTCGACGGTGCCCCCGTAGGGGAAGGGGTGGCGGCGGCCCGCATTGTGAATCCGGCGACGTACGAGCGATTGCGTGGGGCGGTCCCTGCCGGGTTGCCCGCCGCCGGCGAAGACTTACTGGCGTGTGCCGACGTCGGGCATGCCACCCAGCGGAACGTGATGCTCGGGCAAAGTTCACGCCGGTTCGTCTGGCCGCTGAGGGTTGATCCAACCCACCCGATCTTCTTTGATCATCCCCTTGACCACGTACCGGGAATGCTTTTGGTGGAGGCTGCGAGGCAGGCTGTGCGCGCAGCGTGTTCCCGACCGGATGCAGATTTTGCCTTGTTTGAGGCGGAATTCATGAAGTTGGTCGAGTTCAGTTATCACGTGGACGTTGCTGTGACGCAACTCGATTCACATAGCCCCCACGGTGTGATGAGGGTCCGGTTGCTGCACGAAGAAGAGACCCTGATGTCCTTGTTGGCTCGGGTCAAAACGCCGCGTTGATTCAGGGAGTCCCTGGGCCTTGCGGGTGAATCGGCGCGATGGCCGGCATCATGAAACCCCACATGTCGTCAATCCGTTTGAGAACGTCGCGCCGCTCGGTCAGCACGTTGGAAACCATCTGGACGCCCGTGAATGACGCAACTAGATAGCGTGCGAAGTCTGCGGCATCGACTTCGGGCCGCACGTCACCCTCCAGTTGAGCTTGGCGCGTCAGCATCTCCATGGTCGTGACCCAGTCCTGGTAGGGACCCTTGACGTCTCCGTTGAACGCCGAAGCTTCAAATGTCAGCCGGATGCCGGCCCTGACGATTGGCTCGTCAAGTAGCTGTTGCCCGAATGTCCGGCACATGGCGATCATGGTCTCCAGCGCGGGCAGTCCGGCGGCGGCGATCTTCTCCCCGGCAACACGCACAATGTTGTGCTGTTCGGCGATGACCGCCAGCGCCAGGTCTTCCTTCGACTTGAAATGGAAATAGAGCGCGCCTTTAGTGACCGAAGCGCGGTCAGTGACGTCGCTTAGGCTTGCATTCCCATAGCCGACCTCTTCAAAGATCGACGCTGCACCCTCAATGACTGCCGTCCGGGTGGCTTTGGCACGTTGCTGCATGATCCGCGTGGAGACCTCTCCGGTTTCTGCGTCCGGGATACTTGAGTACATGAAGCCTACGGACCCGAGGATCGGCGGGGGCCATGTCGACATGTGTTGACCATGTGCCCCGGGTCCTGGTCCTGGGTTCGTCAGGTTTCATTGGAAGCCGGGTTGTAGCCTCGCTCGCCGGATCCGGAGGGGCGCACGTTGTGGCACTCTCACGAAAACCGCCTGCAAGACTACGAAACAATAACGCTACCATTGCGACCGCCGACATTTCCGTCCCGGGGAGCCTGATTCCCTTCCTGGCCGGTACGGATGTTGTCATCCACGCCGCATCCTATGTGGGCTCCGAGCCTCGCCTTGCCCAAGAGATCAACGAGGCGGGCACCGGTCACGTCGTTGAGCAATGCCGGCAGGCCGGAGTTGCCCGGCTGATCTATGTCAGTACTTGCAGTGTTTATGGGAGCGGCCCTCACCGCGGCATCCTTGAATCCGAAGCCGGCTATCACCCGGCCTCGGTGGCCAGCGCCAGCCGCGCCGTCGCCGAACAATTGATTCTCGGCTACGGCGGCGAAGTTGTTCGTCCCAACCTCGTGTTCGGCGCGGGAGACCGCTGGTTTGTACCGGGCCTGCTCAAATTGATGAAAGTGGCTGGAGGGTGGCCGGGTGATGGTTCGGCGCTGCTTTCGCTTATCGGGGTGGAGGCCCTGGGAGGGCTGCTTTCCGGGCTTGCGCTGGCGCCCGGACAACCCGGGCACGCTTTCCATGCCGCATACCCGGAACCTGTCCGGGTGTCATTCCTTTTGCAGAGCGTTGCCCGGGCATTCGGTGTGGAGTACCCGAAGTTCCTGGGAGATGACGAACGTGCAGGCCCGGCCTTGCGCGCAGCAGGATTCAGTGGCCATCAGATTGACTTGGTGACGAAGGATCACTGGTATTCCTCTGAAGGCCTTTGGCGGGTTTCCGGGCGCGAACCGGAGAGGTTCAACAATGCTCTTGGTGAATTTTCTTCTGCCTACCAGGTTCCGTGGGAGTCCGCCCGGTCATAAACCGGTTGAACGGTTTGTTTAATGCCCGGTCAGTCTCTACACTTCAGTGCAGTGGCTCGTTGTGTTTTTGCGGCAACAGCTGAAGGGCAGTAATGGGGGGAGGTGCGGCCGAGCAATCGACCGCACCTCATCTGTCCTGAAGCCAGCAGCGTCCGATTTCCTATCTCACATTGTTGTGGTTTAGTATTGACGAGTTGCTCCGGCGGGGATGTAAGTCCCTGCGGGCAAAGTTCGGGGCTGTGGCGCAGCTGGTAGCGCACCTGCATGGCATGCAGGGGGTCAGGGGTTCGAGTCCCCTCAGCTCCACCATATTGACCTTATTCGAACCATCGACATGGTCGATGCCATTGAGTAAGTCTTCAACGATTACCAAAAGGGAACCACCATGTCTGGTGGTTCCCTTTTTGGTGTCAGTGTCAGTGTTGGCGTTGTGGAAGGCCTGAGCGTGATTCAGGGCTTCCGCGCGGTTTGTCCTTGATTGGAGGGCTTGGTGGCCTGCGTGGGCGGCGGCGAGTGTCGCGATCGGTTCGGCAAGTAGAGTTCCGGTGATTTCTTCGTCTTCGACGAGGACTTTGACGAATACTGCTTGGTTGAGTTGGCGGCGTTCCTGGTCGCTGGCGGATCGGTAGAGGGCTTCCGGATCTGCTAGCAGGTCGAGGTAGGTTTCGAGGTGGCGGGCTCCGGCTTCGAGATTGGACTCGACGCTGTCCAGCTGCTCCCGCACTCTCGTTCTTTGGCGCTCGATCTCGGTCAGCCGGGTGCGGATCTTCTCCTTGGCGATGGTGCCGTCAGCGGCGAGATCGAGCAGGTTCTCTTCCTTGGAGTCGCATTCGTTGAGCGTGGCGGCAAGCTGCTGATGGAGGAGCAGATTTGCGGCTTCCTTTTCGCGGAGGGCCTCGCGGATGCGCGTGCGGGCGAGATCGATGAAGGCCGGCGTGAACTGGAGCTTGCCGTATTCACGGACCATGGCATCTTCGAGCCGGGCGCTGCTGATATGGCTGCTGGAGCAGTCTTTGACTGTGCGGCCGGCGCAGAAGAAGTAAAAGTATTCATTGCCCCTGCGTCCGATGGAGCGTTGGATGACCATGCGGTGGACGATGCCGCGCTGGTGGCAGTTGTCACAGTACAGGGTGCCTTTGAGGTAGTGCTCGTGGACCCTGCGACGTTCCCCGGCCGCCCCGCGGCTGTCTAGTAACCGTTGGACCTTGTCGAAGAGTTCGTCGGAGACAAGGGCTTCGTGGCGTCCGGGATGTTCGGCTCCATCGAGGGTGATGATTCCGCAGTAATAGCGGTCGCGCAGCAGTCGCGAGAAGTAAGTTGGTGCAATAGCCTTGGACGGACGCTTGGCACTTGGTTTGGTGGTGAGGCCACGGTCTTCCATGGCTTCAGACAGGTCGGCGAAGGTGTAGTCGCCAGTGGCGTAGAGCTCAAAAGCCTGGGCGACCAGGGGGCCGCGGATTTCGTCGACGGCGACGGAGCGAACTTCGCGTCCTTCGAAGGACTCACGGACGTTGAGGTAGCCGACAGGTGCGCGGCCGATCGTGCCGCCTTTCTTCGCTTTTTGGGCCATCTTGTATTTGATGTCGGCGCCATCTTCGGCGGAGCGGTATTCGTTGAAAGCGGCGAGCAGGCCGTGCATGAGCTGGCCGACGGGGCTGGCGTCGATGGACTCGGTGGCGCTGATCAGCGTGACTCCGCGTTTTTTGAGGTCGGCCATCACGATGGCGTCATCGGTGCGATTGCGCGCGAAACGGGAGAGTTTGTACACCACGACGTAGTCGACGTCCTTGTCGGCGCGGACGCGGCGCAGCATTTCCTGGAAGGCGACGCGTTTGGTCATCTCGGTGGCGCTGCGGCCAGGTTCGATGTATTCCGTAACCACGCTCAGGCCCATTTGCTCGACTTTGCGCAGGCAGGCCTCCCTTTGAGCGGGGATCGAGATGCCTTCAGGGTCGTAGTCCGTGTTTACCTGTCCCTTGGATGAGACGCGGAGGTAGAGGACGGCCCGGGTGCCTGGTGGGGCTTCTTGGTCGATCGCGGTGATAGCCAGATCTTCGGTGTCCGGCTGGTCGACGATGTCTCTGACCATGTCAGTGTCGCTGTAGGCGCTCGTTGGGGCTATTGAATTCATTGCGGTTCTCCGGTTAGGCCTTTCAGACAATAGCTCTTCCTCGCAAGGATTGGAACGGGATAATTCGCCTTCAGAACTGCCGCCGAAACCGACCCCCGTGGCGGTTATCCACGCCCTGTGGATAACTAGGTGTTGAAGACATAGATGGTGCCGTTTCTGCCTTCGATGACTTCCCACGCCTGTTTGTATTTCTCCCAGATGCACGAGCGGTCGAAATCGATCGGGCAGTCGATGCCCTGCTCTGCGATGAGGCGTTCGAGGGCGTGGCTCCATCCCATGGCTTCGAGGAACTCATCGATGCAGGTCTCAGCGTCAGGGAATGTCGCCACATAGTATTCCTCGAATTCGCTCAGTAACTGCTCGCTATGCTGCCCATCGCCGGGGTGTTCCATGGCGTATGCAACGAATGCCTCACCGTACTCGGCTATCCCGCGCCCGATGGCGGAGATCCCCGCCAGTTCCTCCCCGAGGCAGGGTCCGTAGCCATAGAAGCCGATTTTCTCCTCGATGAACCAACCTGGCTCGGCTGGTTGGTTGGAGCGGAGGGCAGGGGAGGCTTCCATGAACGCGTCTACCTGCGCTTGCATTTCCTCAGGTGTTTGGTCCGCCCGGATCCAGGCCGAGTGCCGCACGTTGGCCAGGCAGTCTGCGGCCGAGGTGATGTAGATCCAAGGGCTCTCATCGGTACTGTGGCCGCGTTCCGGATCGGAGCGCCGCTCCGATAGTTCCTTGATTCTTTCCATTACTGGCCTCCCTCCTTGTTAGATGCCGGGGTGGTGTCCCCTCCCGCGGTGACGAGTGCAGCGAGCCCGGTTATTTCGACGACCCGGAACAGTTCATCGTTCAGGCTTGGCTCCTTGTTGATTGCGGCCAGTATTTTCCGGCGGCGCGCTTGGTTGGGAACGACCCAGGCGGTGAGCGGGAAGACGCCGTGGCGTTGTTGTTCGGTGCCGCGGTCGTGGTAGAGCTGCACGGCGAGGCATTTGCGGATGATCACGGGTAGGTGTTCGGTGTCGCGGTCGACTTCGATCATCCAGTGGTCTTCGTAGTCCGGTGTCTGGGTGATGACGAAGAGGTCGGGTTTGATGTGGGTCGGTTGCCCGTGGCGGTTCAGGTACGGCCGCCAGCAGTCCGGTTCCATCTCGGTTCTGATGATGGTGAAGGCCCCGGCGCGGTCGGCTTCGATGAGCTCTAGCCGGGCGTCGGTGACCGCCAGCAGATGCTCAAGGTGACGGGCTGACGGCACCTTGTTGTTTCGGCGCCTGCCCTGGGTGCCTTTGAGGTCGCCGATCGCCTTCTCCCCGGTGTCAGTCACGGCCCAGACGAAGGCAGTGGAACCACCGCTGAAACCGCCCACACGGCGTCCCAGGCGTGTGACGAGCTGGTGGCCATGCAGCCGTTGCAGGACGCGGACGGTGGCACGGGTGGCAGCGAGCTGGCTTTTATGGTCGTGGAAGAACAGCCGCTGGAGTTGGGTGGTGGTGAGGTAGCGGTGGGCTGCCAGGCCGAGCAGGATGCTCCGGTCGCGGGCGCTGAGCTGGGCAAGGGTTTCCCGGCGCTGGTATTTGCTCGTGCGGGTCACCGGCGCCTGTGTCCTCCCAACGGGAGGATCAGTCCCCATCCTTAAAATCGCTTCGGGGGCGCCCTTGGGCCGTTCATCGGTATTCTTCACGGCGGCGGTCGGACGGGCGACTGGACGGCCTCCGTCACTGTTGGAGCCAGTTGCTTGGTCGAGTGTTTGGTTGGTGTCGTTCATGGTTCATTCCTCCTTTTCCTGCCGACGGTCGGTACCATCGGCGCTTTTGTTGATGTGTTCTGCTCTGAGGCCGGACCTATTGCGGTTGCTGGTGGCGGCTTGACCTCTTCTGCTGTTCCGTAGCGCGCACGGCTGTTCCTGCGAATGGTTTCGGGGTCGCTGATCTTGATCGGGGGAGGCATCGTGCTGGCTGATGCCCACCCTGACGGCTGGCCGCGGGCGACCAGGTTGCAGTAGATCTCGTACTTGCCGAGGGACTGGAAATCGATGGGTTCGAGTCCGGGCGCCATGGCGGCCATGGCCTTGGCATCGTCGATCTCCAGAGCGAAAGCGATCTTGCTGCGGGCGTTATTGTCGATCGCTGCCGCCATGGAGGCGGGGAGTTGTTTGCGGAACTGGTGGGCCAGCTGCCAGCCGACACCGAGCGAGCGTGACTGGGCCAGGGCATCGGCCAAGTCTCCGATCTTCAGGTAATCCTGCACCTCATCGACCGTCACAATGACCGGCTGACGTTGCCCGGCAGGTAATGCTGCCCTTGCCTGCACGCACTGCCACAGTTCGGCTATCAGCAAGGAGCCGAGCAGTGAGGCCGATTCGGCTCCCACGACGCCCTTGTTGAGGGGGACGAGCAGGATGCGCGATTTCGCGAACAGGTCGTTCACGCTGAAACCAGGCGCAGCCTGGTTCAAGACCCGCCGCAGCTGGGGGCGGAGCAGAAAGACCCGGAGTTTGTTCAGGAGCGGGGCCGTGGTCGATGCCTGCGCCTCGGGCTTGAGCCCGTCGTACCAAGCCCAGAAACCAGCCAGCACCGGATCGCCGACCTGCGCCGCTGTCAGGGGCCTTCTGTACGTTGCGTCGCTCAGAAGCTGGGGTATATCCGCCAGGGTCTGGTTTCCGGCGCGAACCAGCGTGATCAGGCAGGCGTGCAAGATGTCCTGGCTGCGTGGCCCGATGCCGTCGAAAATGTCCTTGATCGCGACCAGGATGCCATCGACCACGACTTCGGCATTGCGGCCGGTACTGGCCAAAGGATTGAAGCCCACAGGATGCTCGTCGCTTGCGTCAAGCACGACCACGTCGTCCCGGCGGCTCTCAGGGACGCGCGCCAGCACGTCATCGATGAGATCCCGTTTCGGGTCGATGACACAGACGGACCGCCCGGCGAACATGTCCGCCACGATCGTGTTCAGCAGAGCCGTCGACTTACCGCTGCCCGTCGGTCCAATGAAGACCGCATGGCGGAGAGCATCGACGGGCCCGATGCCCATATGCCGCGGTTTGCCCGGGGCGTTGGAGAACGCGAAGACCCGTTCGGAGCCATCGACCTCGGGGGAGGCCGGCAACAGTTTGGGGTGGAGGGGCGGCATGCCAGGCAGATCCGATCCGCCCAGGGGTGGCGCCAGCAACGCGGCGAGCTCGTCGATGCTCAGCCGCAGCGGCCACCGTAGTTTCGGAACCCTCGCCTCATTGAGCTTGACTGCGGATTCCGGGACCAGGCCGGCGCGGATGCCGGGGCCTTCCATAGTACCGACGGACTCCAGGACACCGAGGGCCAGGGCCTGCCGTTTGGCCGAGGTGTCCGCCGCGACGCCGATGCGCACGAGAGCCTGGGCGCTGTGCTGGGCGGCTTTGCCGGCCAGGCTTGACCGTACACCGCCCGGGGCCTGGGTTGTCCCGGAGCTGATGGCCTGCCACCACGGGGCTGTTGGGTTCGTGGTGGTGTCGGCGAACCCCGGCCCGTGGCCTTGCCCGAGGACCAGTTGCAGAACGAGCAGGTCTTCCGCGAAGCGGGCTGCCGATATGGCCGCAAGCAGCGAGCGGCTGATGGCTTCGGGACCATCGATGTTTGCGGCCAGCGACGAGGGCGACAACCGCAAGGCTGCCGCCTTGGCGACCGGCCGCCTCGTGTCCGGAGCTGTCAAGGTGATGCTCGGCAAGAGCTGGTGCAGGAGATGGGCGAAGCGGCGGGAATGCTGCTTGTTCGTGGCCACTTGGTGGCGCACTCTGCCGTTCTCCCCACGGATTTCCCAGATCAGGGTGCCGGGGAGGCGGTTGGAGGCGAGGTGGCGGACGAGCGCCCTCACGGATTCGCTGGTCAGGGGCCGTGGCCAGTGGACTTCCCGCCAGACAAGCTCACGGCCGCCGTGGTCAGTCATGGCTTGTCTCCAACGGCGTGTCCCGGGCGGCCTGTGCCTGCTGCTCCTGGGCCGCCTGGCGCATGGCCATGTCCAGGAGCGTCTTGGTCAGACGGTCAACATTGGGCGGGTCCTGACGGATGCTGCGCACCCGGAGACGCTTTTCTGATTGTTTACCTCGTCGTTTTGCTTGCTTTCCCATGTCGGCAATCCCCCTTTCATTCCGAAGAATTCAATTCCGCTAAGCGGTCAGTTGTTTATATTCCAGACAATTCACAACGTCAATACAGTTTGTATATTCCACAACACCGACTTGACGCCCTGGCAAGTCTCTTTTATAGAGATGAATTAGAAAATTAAGGCTTCGGTATTTCATCCCGTTATTTAGTGGCTACCGGCCCGTTGTCGGCACGATATGTGGTGCTTATGGTCACCAGCGGCGTCGTCTGATCCGCCACCACACCACGGCGGCGGTGATGACTACTGCGATAGCCAAGGCGATGAGGATCCCGGTCCAGACCTGCGAGATGAGTCCGATCGCCCAGTTGATCGCCAGAGCGGCGCCGAGCAGCAACAGGCTCGCGTCGAAGAGCCACCGCAGCGGGCTGCGGGGCTGTGGCTTATCCGCCACGACGCACCTCCGGCTGTTCCTCCGCAGGGAGCTGGTCCGCGTCGGAAGTGTTGAGAATCTGTTCGTCGAAATCGGATGGCACTGGGTAGCCACGGATGCTGACCTGACTGTCGATCTGGTCACCCCAGGCGTCCCAGCCCGGCTGGTGCCTCCGGGCGAACAACTCCAGCCGCGGACCATCACAGAGACGCTCAATCGGAGCATAAAATTCTTCTGGTTTATGAGAATGGTCCTGAACAGGGGCCATCAGCCAGGTTGGCTGGCTGCGGAAGTTGGGCTTCACTCTGCCTCGTGTCCCGACCAGCAGATGCTCGGAGGCATGGCGGAGGTAATTTCCGAGGCCGAATTTGGGTTTGATCCAGGTGAACGGCACTCTGGGTGTGAATCCCCAGGCTTCGAGGACGTCGTACCCGGCACGGAGTGTTCCGTTGGTGACCCAGAGGAAGCACCAGCTGTTCTCGGCGGTGAGGTCGGCCACCGGCATGGCTTTGATGCGTTCCAGGGTCATGAGCTCGTAGTGGCGCTCGGCGCCGAGCTTTCCTTTTTGGTCGATGTCCCATGGCGGGTCGGCCAGGATGCAGGTGTAGCGCTTGCCGGGGGTCTGGTTGGTGTTCATGGGGAATTCCTTTCAGCGGTGGGGTTGGTTGTTGTCAGGACAGGGATGGACTGGGGCACGCGTGTTGTGTCCCGGGCCGCTGTTCGGGCGCGGATGGCCTTGACCATCGCCAGTGCGGTGGCTTCGATCGCGGCGACGGCGATGGCGTTGCCGAGTTGTTTCATGGCCTGCGTTGTGGAGACGGGAAAGGTGAAGTCGGGCGGAAAGCCCTGCATGGCGGCCGTCTCGGTCACGGTGAGCCGGTGCACCACACCGTTGAGGAGGTAGCCGTCCCAGTTGCGGCTGTGACCGATTCGGTAACCTCGTCCTCCGACCAGCACTGTGCGGCCGATGGCCCGCTCGACGGATCCGCCCAGGACATCGGTCATGGTCGTGGTCAGCGGGATCGGGTCCGGGAACTCGAAGGGTGTGTCCGGGTCGCGGAAGCCGACCATGAACAGGCGGGGCCGAAGCTGGGGGAGGCCGAAGTCGCAGGCACGGACGATCTTGTAGTGCAGTGAATAGCCGAGGTCGTCTTCGATGACTGATTTCATGGTGGCGAAGGTGGCGCCGTCGTCGTGTTTGAGCAGTCCTTGGACGTTTTCGAGGAAGAACGCGGTTGGTTGTTTGGCTTCGATGATCCGTGCGATGTCGAAGAAGAGTGTGCCGCGGGTGTCCTCGAAGCCCTGGCGGTGCCCTATGATGCTGAATGGTTGGCACGGGAACCCGGCGCAGAGGATGTCGAAGTCCGGCATGCTCTCGGTGTCGATGGTCCGGACGTCCCCGGCAAACCGGTTCTCCGCAAATAGTTCGGGGCGGGTGGCGGCGAAGTTGGTTTCGTAGGTTTTCCGGGCGTAGGTGTCGTTGTCCGCGGCGAAGACGCAGACGGCACCGGCCCGGTCGAAGGCGAGGTGGAAGCCGCCGATACCGGCGAACAGGTCCGCGAACCTCAATGGCGGTTTCTCGTGCCGGATGCGTTCGGTATTGCAGAAACGCGGGGCTCTGGTGCTGCCGGGGTTGTTCGTGCGGCGTTCGGGGCTGCGGCGCAGGCCCGTTCTGGTCGTGGATTCGGTGATCATGGGTGGGAACCTCCTTTCTGAGCCTGTTTTTGGGCGCGGCCATCCACGGCAAGGGGTGGGGGATGGTGTGGTGTGCCGGGTATCTGGCGTTGGCTCTGGCTGTACTTAAGACCAGAGGCTTGGTTTGGTAAATCGTCCGATCGCTTCGCAGCTGGAGCGGTTGGACGGGCGATGAGACGTGGCCCTTCTTCGACGGGCGACCCGTTCGTGGTCAGTGGTTTGGTGGTTTTCCCGTGGTGTGGAATTCACAACGGTGCCGGCTCTATGGCGGATCGGTCGCGGCGGGCTGTTTTCCTTGGCGGTGCGCTGTCAGGCCGGCGAAGACGGCCCGGGCGAGACTGCCTGGTGGGGATTCCGGCCGGATGGTGAGGCTCGTGATCATCGGCCCGGCCAAGGATTCCGGCGGTGAATTCCTTAGGCCGACAGCGAAGAGCGAGCCCTTGAACGTGGTCAGCCGTGCCAGCAGCTCCGGCAGGTTCGTATCGAATAGTTCCCAGTCGGTCAGGATGATGAGTACCACCTCGTGGTCCGGGTGCCGGGCGGCGATAGCTTCGGCCGCTGCCAAACCGGGGCCGAGGTAGCTGGAGCCGGCCGCGTCCGGCGGTACCGCAAGCCCGGACAGGATCCTGAGTTTCCCGGTCCGGGTGAGCGGTGTCGGGTCGATGCATCTCGAGGTTGGGGTGTCGAAATGGATGACGGCTGCGAGGCAGCGTCCGCACCGGCAATGGCGGGCCAGCACTGTGACAGCGTGGCGGGCTTCGTTGTAGCGGTTGCTGATGGGGTCGTTTCCGGCAGGCCCTCCCAGGCTGCCTGACTCCTCGGTGATGATGATGACCAGGGTTAGCCCGGAGGGGCAGCGGCCAGGGTTTCCGAGCTGGATCGTCGGCTGGCGTTTCTGTGGGCCGGGCTTCGGCCGGACGCTGAGGTGCACCGGGGACTGGAGCTCGCTTGCGAGCAGAGGTTGGCGGATCACTGGCCGGCCTCCGTGGCTGATGTGGTGCGGCGACGATGACGGGAGACCGGCCCGGCAGGCTTGGCCGCATCGTCCTTGGGTGTCTTCACGGTTGCTGGTCGCGGCCCCGGTCCGTGACCGACGACGCGCGGGTTGCCGGTGAGTGAATGGAATTTCAGGGCCTGGAGGTGGGCGGCAGCCGCCTGGGCGCGGTGCTGGTGCTCTTCCTCAATCGAGGCGGCTTCCTCGAGGGCCGTGGCGTGCTGGCGAAGCGCCTGGGTTTTGGCCGTCTTGCGCAGCGCCTTCTGTTCCTGCCGGTAGCTTTTGTCGTACACACCGATGAGATCTGCCACTTCGTCGGCGTAGGCGTAGCTGTTGATCACGGAAGCCAGAGCTGTTGCCCCGGCGAGACCACCGAAGACCAGTCCTGCGAGGGGGCCTTCTATGCTGGCTCTGAGGGCGAAGATTCCGAGAACGAGCAAGCAGACGACGGCACCGGCAATACGACCAACGGTCTTCAGTACCTTGCCGTCATCGTCCGCGCCTAGAAAAAACCTTTTGTAGCGTTTCTCGTCGTCGCTCAGGTCTTCTGGGTCCCGTCGCCGCTGCCTTGCCAGATGGCGCTCTTTGAGATCGTTGCCGACCAGGCCGGCTGTTACGGCGGCGACCCCGGTGGCGCAGGCCAGTCCGGCGGCGATCCAGATCTCCTCGCCAAGGAGGATTGCGGCCCCGGCCACCCCGACGGCGTCGCCGAGTCCGAGAACCGCCCACCCGGTCCAGTAGCGGAACTTGGCATGCGGGCCGCGCTGTACCCAGGGTTGGAGTGTCGTTCGGCAATGGTCGAAGTTCTCCTTAGCGGAGGCGAGCAGGCTGCTGCCGTGGTCCAGCAGTGTCATTTCAGCTTTGGCGGCCTCGTGCAGGCTTTCAGCTGCTGCTGCTTTCGGACGCTGGGAGACTTTGCCGTGGGCGGGCCAGAGGGACAACTGCTCAGCTGCCAGGGCATCGAAGCCTTGTTCCATCCAGGTACCGTCGGCGATTGCCGCTGGTGTTTGGACGGCGGCGGCTTCATCGACGCGCTGCAGGCTGACCATGCCCGATGGGCTGGCCATGGCGGTGGCGGAGTCGGCTACCCGGGGCGGACTTCCAGCCGGGCCGTTTCCTTGTGGGATGTTGAGTGGCATCGGGTTAGCCTCCTGCCGGGGTGTAGTCGGTGACGCTGACGCACTTGGCGGCCTCGGTCCGCTGGCAGATGGCGTCGTAGAAGGCCTTCATGCCGTTGACGACGTCCGTGGCCAGGACTGCCTGGTCGCTGGTTTTGCCGATTCCCGCCACGGTGATCGTGGCGCCGGGCAGTGAGGGGACGTCGACGCCAGCGGCGAGGGTCTTGGCTTCGGTGTCGGAGATGACCCGGTCACCGAGGACCAGTCCGGCGTTTTGTAAGCCGTCGGTCAGGATGAGCAGATCCAACGGGCGGTTGCCGCCAAGTTGCCGGTGGCCCTCGGCTGCCAGCCGGTATTGGGCGAGGATGTCGGTCCCACCAGGGGTAATGGAGCCGATTTTGGTGGCGTAGGCGTCCTCGATGGTCTTCATGACGTCATCGGTCGCCTGGGGGACATGGCGGAGGCGGCTGTTCTCTGTACTCCCGGGCATTTTCAGTTCGCCCTCGAACAGGCTGACTGTGGCTGTGCTGCTGGCTGAGAATGCCACGACAGACAGATGCCCACCACAGACAGCGGTCCGGCGGACAAGGTCTTTGGTGGCTGCGGCGTAGGTTTCCGGGAGTTTTTGCATGCGATCTGTGCCGCTGACATCGATGCTGATCTGTGCTGTCGGCGATGGTGTGGGGCAGGTTGCGAGGATCTTTTGGTTGGTGCCCAGGTCTCCAGGGGTTGTCGTTTCCGAGCAACCCAATAGGGCGAAGATGAACGCTGTAACGACAGCAACCGCCACGGCGGGTGCGATTCTTGGCTTCATGGGGTGTCGGCCTTTCTGGTTCTGAGGGAGAGCGCTGGGGCGGAGGTTGCTGTTGCCTTCCCCAGCGCCGGATGGCTAGGCTCCCGAGACGGGGGTGTTGTGTGAAATTCGGCGGTCGCCTGCTCTGCGAAAAGGACAAGCAGCTTGGCGTCGAGGGCAAGAATTACGGCTTCGTTGAAGCGGCTGCCGACCGGATCGAAATCGGGATCGGGGCCGTAGATAGATGAGGTCATTTGGGGCTCCTTACGGAATCTGTGGGGGCTGACAACGGAGACGTTTCCAGACCTGCGATCCTTCGCAAGGCTTTTCTCTAGGACATCTCTAGGACGCGTAGGACGCCGATCGCAGACGTGAAAGAGCCCGCCCTCAGATTGAGGGCGGGCGTAGGTGGCCCAATGATCTAGCTACTTTTTTTCCGACGAGGCCTTGAGGCTCTCGCTTACTCCCTTCAGGCGTTCTTCGAGGAGCTCTTGGACTGCCGTTTCCCGGTGGTAGTTGTACGTTTCCCGGTCGAGGGCTGGATGCGAATGACCCCAGGGGGTCCTTCGATCAGCAATCTCTCCTCTGCGCATCGCTGCCCGCTGGCGTTTGGTCCAGTGGAAGATTCGCAGGAACGGGGTATCGAACGCTCTCTTGGCGGAGAAGCCTTTGATCTCGGACTCCTTCTCTTCCCGACGAATGGAGTCATCGATGATGCCAATGACACCAAGGAGATAACTTTCATAGGTAGGGCATACGAAGGCTCCCGAGCCTTGTCCAAGCCACACGTAGACGTAGTCGAGCAGACACCTGCCCTCGCCGCCGTACTCGCCAAAGGGCGCGGTGTCCGACGAACCTTCGTATATGGCATCTTCGCCGTCCAAGATGAATGCGTTGAACGACGTAATCGCCCTCTGGATCGGAGTGCTGTAAAGGTGATTCTGATCAAATAGGGCCATGAGTGGTTCCTTTCAGTAAGGGGCCACCCTTGGCGCGGATTGTGATGCATTACGCACTAAATGTCAATGGCAAATATGTTTAGTAGAATCCAGGCATGTCAGCGGACGATCAAAAATTGCCGGACTTTTTGTACCGTAAATTGCGGAAAGAGCTTGAAGCGCTAGTCCTCGGCGTCGTTGAGAAACCTGACCATGCCAAGCGTCGGCCAAAAGGTGTACTTCGGCGGGACACTGAAACGTGCCCGGAACTTAACGACTACGTACGTGATCGGTCCGGCCTGGACGGCGACTGGAAGGACGACTACACGTGGAATCTGGTCGAAGACATCCTGCGAGGCATCGACGACAGCGCCGTGGAGAGCAAGCGCGGTCTGGTTGCCGCAAAGCATCTGCTGGCCCTTGCTGAAGACTATCCGGATGATCTTCCTATCCCAGGGACGAATTTGGTTCTCAGCAGCGTTTACGGAGACGTAGGCAAAATCAAGTCGAGGATCTTTAAGGAACGTGTGGCCATCCGTAGGGCCTTTGTCGCTCGGATGTACGGGCAAAAGTCCTACGGTGTGGTCGAACCTGGGAGCAGCTACTCGCTCGAGATCGCCGGAGACTTGCTCGACGCAATGGATAAGCACGTCCGGGTCACCGACTTGGCGACGCTTGCCATGAGCTTTAAAGAGCGAACAGAATCCACCCAGACTCCACCCGCTGTGGCCGTGAATCCCTCCGCCGGTAATCCGTACAACGGGCGCGTCGACCGTCCTCAAGCATTGTCGAACACCGAGCGGCTGTTTTCCGAGGCTGATCGATACTGCGCCGACATCATCATGGGCCACAGTGACCCGGTTGAGCGCGGTATTGAGGCGGACGTCTTGAAATTGCTGGTGGAGGACGATATTGGTCTAGTCGCGGCTGTGGTCGGCGATGCCGGAACCGGAAAATCGACCCTCCTCGCTGTACTGCGGAAAAAGCTACTGGCCCTTTCCGATCATTCGGCGGTCTTTCTTGCTGCCGAGTGGCTGTCCGGGAAAGAAGCAGGGCTGTCAATCGACCGGGCCGTGGCTGCCGTTGATGATGCCCTTGCGTCAGGTAATGCAGCGAAACTGGTGATTGATACCGTCGATTTGCTCCTTCACGACGAGGAATCGAGGCGATCTTTACATTCACTACTGGATGAAATGGAGATACGCAGGGTCAGTGTTGTCATCGGAACCCGGCCCAGGGAATTCGAATATCTGCGCCGCCCTGCGCTTCAAGAATTTGTTCTCGACCCATACAACCCTGAAGAGTTGAAAATCGCTGTGCCCATGCTGGCCAAACGGTATTGCCGAGCTGCTGAACAGGATATTACCGTAGCCGAAATACTGAAAGCCTCGTCCCGGCGCCTTCCGGTAGCCGAAGTGTGTGAGAACCCGTTGCTTCTTCGCCTCCTCTTCGAACTCGCGGATGGAGATGCCCCGGAACTGCGCGAAGTCGATGTGACCAGTCTCTACAATGACTACTGGAACAGGCGGGTCGTCCGCGATGCTCGCGCACACGATATTTTTGAAGCATCGAACGATAAGGAGGAAGACCTATCCGGCTTGGTGGGCCTTCTCGGAATTGCTTTGCTGAGCGCGGGAACAGTAGAGCTTGCGGAAGAGGGTATTTGCGCCATCTTGAGCGAGATTCGACCCCGCCGCACGATGCGCATGGATCGATCGATTGAAGCTCAAATAGAAATCCTAGTAAAACGCGGAGTGCTCCTGCGCAGAGACAAGAAGATCAGGTTCTTTCATCAAACCATGTTTGAGTATGCAGCCGCGAAAGGGTTGAAGGCGAATCTGCCAAATGATGCCATCGTGCGACTCGCCGAATTGGCCGCCACCGACGGTTCGGACTTCTTTCTCGGAGCAGTCCTTGAGCAACTTCTCGTCTGCTGGAGAGGGAACCCCTTGATTCCGGAATCGATGAGAAACGCAGTCGCCTGTCTGCTGTCGAGCGACAGCCCCGGAATGCAGGAAATTGCCGTGGTTGCCTGGGCACATGTCCCTGAACTGATCCCTGACCCTTCCACGGTTTTTCGGACTCTCCACCCCAGCGTATTCCCACGTGCCATCCTGACAATCCCGTCCGTGGCCTCGGTGAGTTTTGTCGTTGTCAGTGATCAACTCGACGCGTTGCTGAGCGTTGAGGACGGGAGCGTCTACAGCCTGGTCACCGACGTGCTCACCAGATTGACTCCCCGAGATCCGGAGAAGGTAGCCGATTTCGTTTCTGATCGACCGGCACTATCCCGGCCACCTTCCTATGCGCGAGGGGATCAAACAAACCATGCTCTCGCTACCCTGTACTTCGAAATCGCCAAGTATGACTCCAAGAATGTCAACAGTTTCCTGCGATTATTGAAGAGCCGTACTCTCTACGGGAGCGCCGCGGACCCGCACCTTGCCCAGGACGTACGGCGGGTCGGAAACGAGCTCAAATTCTGGACGGCTCCCGCCGCCATGCGGGAACTTTCCGAATGGTCTGTTCCGGAGTCGGCACAGCAGCTTGGAATAGAGCTCGGAAAACTACTGGCGAAGTGGTACTTGAAATGTACGGATGTTCTAGCAACGCCTGGCGACGACGAAGTGCTGTCCCTCTTATTTGCGGTCCCCGACTATCAATTTGGGAAACAGCGGATACTCGACGATTCAAAGTACTACGGCGTGAACAGGGAGGGAGAATGGTCTCCTCCACGGCAACTTCTCCAGCAGATCCGGACGGCTCTTCATGTTCTTGCCGCCCTTCCGGCAGGCAGCGCCGCCCTGGAATACGGCCTGGAGCGACTAGTCGGTTTGATTAACTTGCACGATACGACCTTGCCCGCTACAAAGGACGAGGCTGGCGAGGATCGTCCAACAGCATCGAGATTCCTCATGGAAGAGGGCATTCCAGAGCTGCTACGCACGGGGAGCTCGGCGGCCAAACGATGTCAAACACTTCTCGCTGAGGCAGCGTCAGCTCGACGAAACGAAAGCGAAGAAGTCCGTGGACTTCATTTTGAATCCGTCTTGGCGATATCCCGGCAACCAGCCACGCCGCTTGAAATCGTAAGAAAAATCCTCCCGAGCAACATCGCGGAGGCGACCTGGCTCAGCAGTCCTGAACTGGTGAAAACACTGCCCGCAGCAGCTGCCGCAGGCCATATCTCCGCTCGTCGTGCCGTCGAAAACATCGCGAAACGGCCCAATATGTTGAGCCCGGAATCCATGACCTTGCTGCTCGAGGCCAGCCGAACTCAAATTCATCGCGACGAGAGTTTGACGCCGCTCATCTTTCAGTTGGCCGCTGTGCTCCGACGAGACGATGCCATCTACGCTTTGTCCGAATTAGACATTGCGCCGACGACGCGTCATTCCCTTCAACCCATGCTGCTTAGGCTCGTGCTGGCCATGGCCGAATCCGCCACCGGGGACGGGGAAGACAACGCTGCCATCATCGACGCCATTCTCAGGGGACGGTACGTCTCCCTCAGCTGGCACCAACTACGCGGACCACTGAATCACGCAAGCGGCTCAAACATGATCAGCGCTCTGCTCAAAGAACTGGAGCACCTGCCCGAACGCAGCGGCCCCAACGACCTGGAACAGCAGCTATCGTACCTTCAACGATTCATACGCCTAGCGCCGAATGGCAAGGCCCAAGTCGGAGCTACGGAACGCGGACGAATGCTCTCGGATGAAGCACAAGAGGCGTGCCGCCGCGCCTACCTTCACCTTCTCGTGTGGCGGGGGAAGCCCGTACCCGAAGCCTGGCCGCGGATCTTGACCCTTTCGTCCACGACCGTGGGAGGCAAAATCCCCAGCGCCTCGGGTTGGGAGCTGTCCGCAGTCATGACCTATCTGACGCGGGTCTTTGACGCCGGCAATCGACGCCTGGCAAAGGACAACCTCCTCGAGTACTTCGAGGGGATTTCAAACGGAGTCTTCGGCAGCGCCGAGTCAACTTCCTTCTGGGAAAGAGTGACTCGTTCTGCAATCAGCCGGGCCTTACGGGTAGACACAAAACCCACGATCGCGCGTTTCGTTTCGATATCGGAACGAATCGACGCTGACCTTGCCCGTGTCATTCTCCAAGTCATCGGCGATCGCGAGTATCGCCTCGCCAGGCCGCATTTTGCAGAAGCTTTGCACAGCGAAGATACCGTTCCAGAGACCCGCGACGAGATCCGCGATCTGATGCGCTTTCACGACCGAGAAGGTGGGGGCAAGGTATACCCGGAACTTCTTGAATTGTTGGCCTAGTCACCGGAGTCCCGGAAGGATTTCCATGAACTTCAAGTCCATCATCGTCCAAGTCTAATTAGCGCCGTCCGGCGCTGTTGACTCGCTGACCTGCCTGGTTTTGTCGACTCTGGGCAAAAATTTAGGCATTACGAAAAGGAGAAACAATGATCCGTCTCGGAAGATGCACCGCGAAATAAAGCATAAGTCTTGACTCATTGCGAGTTTCGTGTTGAAATACCTGCAACCCGTTGTCCGGGCCGCAATCAATATGATGTGTGGCCGGCGAGGGTCGCACATCCTTGTCGAGGAGGTGAATCAATTGACTTCTGTAAATGATTTCAAAAGGTATCGCAATCCATCGTTCACGTCGCGCGCCGAATTCGAAGCCGCGAGTCCATTCGATCGGGCAACTCTGTACTTGCAACAATTTGAGGTCTGTACGGGGCTCGTCGTTGCGACAGCCACGGACCGATTCAAGGCGGGTGAGAAGTCAGTTTCATTCATGTCTCAAATCACCCTGTTCTCGAACCAAAGGCTGTCCGGCTTCGACGCCAGCTATTCGCCAACCATCAGCCGCCTGATCTACGGAACGGGCCACCTGGCTTTTTCCCAGAGTGTTAGCCCGGCAAGGATCAATCCGGACGAAAGCACAGACGACCTGATTGATCACATGTCGCTCGGCGGTGCCTTCGCCGTCCAACTATGACAAAACCCACCTACGGGAAAGAGCTTCACCGCCTGCGGTGTCGTAGCCATCTCGACGGTGGGTTCTTTCTTTGCGTGAAAGGGCCGGAAATACCTGTCCTGACATTGAGAATCCCCAAAACTACCTGAGTGCCAACTGAATGGCGGCCCTCTAAGTATTGCGGTGCCACGGTTTGATCGGTCTAAAGCTTCGCAGGGTCAATGCAAGTGATAGCCTTGTTTCATGACTCAGCGAATGGTAATTCTTTTGGAAGACGATCTCGACGGCTCAAAGGCCAGCGAAACAGTGTCGTTTGCACTGGACGGCGCGGAATACGTGATTGATCTCAATGAAGAGCACGCCAGCGAACTTCGCAGCGCCCTTGCGAAATACATGGCCGCTGGCCGGCGGGCTGGCGGCCGGGCACGGTCTCCCCGCAAGGTGGCCGCAGGTTCGGATACCAAGGCTATTCGTGAGTGGGCCAGGGCGAACAACATTCCGATCAACAGCAGGGGCCGGATTCAGGCCGAGGTCATGGCGCGCTACGAGGCAGCCCAGACCTTATGACCCTGCATGAAACCGCCGGAACCTCGGAATAGGCCTCTTCCGGGCTAGGACAATCTCAGCCACTTGGCGATCCGGCTCAGCACTCGTTGGGTTGTTCGGTAAGAGAGTGCTTCGTCGAACCGCATGATTTCCTGGAATGCCTCCGCAACGTTTAGATTCTGCTGATCGTCGTCCGTGAGGGTCAGTTCCAATGCCAGGCCGAGGCGTTTTTTGGGCAGCAGCACGAGCAGGAAGCGTGCCGGGCTGTTCCTGCCGGGCAGGGTCTCTCCGATGGTGAAGGCCCGGTAGTCGTTCAGATCGAAGGCGTTCTTCTCGATGGTCAGGGTGTCCTTGTTGAGGGTGTACGTCAGGGTTCGTGGTTTCCGGGCGTAGGTGACGATGAGTCCGGTCGTGGCGGCAATGAAGACGGCTGCGACCGACCATGCGTGAAGTTCCAAAGCTATGGCTACTCCGGCGATTCCGACGTAGCCAACGACAGCAAACCACCACCAGTGTTTTCGGGGTATGTCTTCGGTAGTCTGCCAGGTCATCGGCAGTCGGGATTTGAGGTCAACGCCGGAGGTTTCTTGTGGCCGCCTGTCTGTCGGCAGTTGGGCAGATTCGTTTGCCAGGCGGTTCGTTGTCTTTTTGGTTCCTGTTGTGGTTTTGGTCATCACCGTCCTTTCTATTGATTCATGCGGTCGTGGTAGTCATCGCTTGCGCCGTTGGGTGTTTGTCGGCCTTGTTCATCGGCGTGACGGCCTCCGGACTCGCGAGCTTGCTGTTGTTCGCGCCACCTTGCCCATTCGTCAGCTTCGCCGCTCTCTTGCATGTGTTTTTCGACGGCTTCACGCGCGGCGCGCTGGCCAGGTGTCTCTGCCGGTGCGGATGGCGGGGCCGGAGAGGACGGTGTCGGTTGCTGCGACGACGGAGTCGCTGGCGTGCCAGCAGTAGGACCGGCCGGTGTCGGTGGGCTAGTAGGAGCGCCATCGCCGAACTTGCTGTGGATGTTCGGGGTGAAGTGACGGGCCTGCTCAGGATCGGCCAGGGCCGATGCGAGGTTGGCTCGGAATTCCGGACTGGAGCGAGCACCTTCCTCCAATGCAACGTCCTTCATGGCATGCATGTCTGATTGCTTGATCTTCGCCCATTCATCGGGTGGCATATCCATAACCGCTCCTGGATGTTTGGCCTTGAGCGCTGCGAATTGAGAGGCTATGGCGCGGTTGTAGGCGACCATGTCCTTAGGGTCTGTGATGCGCTTTCGGAGTCTGGCCAGCTCGGCAACACTGCCCGTTGCAGCAAGCTGTCGGATCGCCGCCTGTCCCTTCGCTGATCCCGGATTCTTCCGTGCGATTTCTTCGAGCTTGCCGAAATCGTTCGCGGTACCATCACGGTTCCAGCCATCGAGGATTTGTTGGGAGGATTCGTTCTCGGCCTTCGCTCCGAGCGCGTCGTAACCGCGCCGGCCGTGTCCGGTTGCCCTGCCGCCGACCCTGCGGATGAACGCGTTTCGTCCGAAACTGGTGTTGGCCAGTTTGCCCAGGCCTTTGTTCTGCAGTTCCCCACCTTTTTTGGATGCAGCGCCCTGTAACTTGCCTCCGATTTTGTTGATAGCGCCGCCCAGGTTGCCGATGGCGTTCAGGGATCCTTTGAGCAGGCTTGGCACGATGAACAGCGGCAGTACGGCGGTCGCGGCGGCCACGACTTTCAGCAGGTTGTCGGACTGGCCAGTGGCGGCGTCGGCGACCGGTGCCAGGATATGTGAGGCCAGCTGCGAGGCACCGAACACGACCGCGATGATCGGGTAGAGCAGCAGCAGCGAGAGGAGCATTTTCTGCCACTTCTTGAACCACTGCTCCGTGTTGGGCAGCATATAGGCCGCCACCGCCAAAGGCGCGATCACGATCAGCAGAACGATGAGCGCCTTGCGGGCGATGAGCAGGAAACCGACGAAAAGGACCGCGACGAGTCCGGCGAGGATCATGGCACCCAGAAACGGCAAGATAAGGTACAGGCCTGCGGCGGTGCCGAGGACGCTCAACGCGATCCCGGTGACACCCAGGGCACTGGAGGCGTTGGCGACGTCGGTCGTGCTGTTGACGTCCCCGAGCTTGATCTGCGGGCCAAGGCTTTGGAAGAAGCTCTGCATCGATGCGCCCAGGATATTGGAGAGGTCAACCAGGATCTGGCAGACAATGAAGGAGATGTTGACCAGGATGGCCGCAATGACCAGCCGCGGGAACATTTTCTTCAGCCCGTAGTTGGAGATGCCAAAGCTGGTGAGCTGGGAATAGATCATGATCAGGAAGACGATGATCAGGACGACGTTGCTGATGTCCCGCATCTTGGCCCATGCATCATGGGTAGGGCTCGAGGTGTCGACCAGCTTGATATCCGTGCGCAGGAAGTTATCGGCCAGGAAGCCATAGACGTTATCCATGATGTTGGCCAGGAACGTAATGACGGGACAAATGATCCATCCAATGCCGGTGATCGCGCATGACGGCTTGTCCTTAGCCGGGCACGGATTGCCGTTGGCATCGGTCGTACCGCCGTTCGAGCAGTCTGCAGGCTTGGTGCCATCTTTTGTCTTGTGCTGGGTGATCCACGCCCCATAGGCATCCGCGAGGTGTCTGTCGTTGATCTGGTTGACCATGTCCGTGCAGCCGTTGTAGAGGCTACCAATGCGGACGGATCCTGCGATGATCTGTCCGGCGGTCCACGCCCCCGCGGGGACATTGGCGGTTCCTACGTCGTTGGCGGTGATACCCACGGTGTAGAGCTCCGGACTGGCAAACACCTGGGGGAGGTTGATGATTGACCCTGTTGGCGAAATTGCCCGTTTGTTGGTGCCGAAGGAGATGTTCTGCGTCTCGGGCTGGCCGGTGTCCTGGTTGTAGACGGTGACGTCGTAGACACCCTGGGTGAGGTTCGCGCTGGTCTTCGGGGCGATGGTGGCATTGCAGAGACCAGTGAGACCCTGTGTTAGTAGTTTGTAGGTCTTGACGTCATCGATCCCGGGGAGGCCCTTGCCGTTGGATGAGTTGACGACCTTGTCGCGCATGGCGTCGCCGGAGGCACTACGGTACCAGGCATCTTTTCCGCTCAGACAGCGGTCGCCGCCGTCGCGTTGGAATCCAAGGTCGCAGAGGACATGAAACACCCCCACCGAGTCACCAGAAGCTGCGGAGTAGCCAAGCCCTTTGACGGCGTTCGAGATGAATGTGGGGTCTGAGCACTTTGCCCGGCCGTATTCATCGACCGAAGAGTCACCAGCATCGTGAAGCCAGCGCCCGGCGAAAACATCAAGCGGCTGCCACGCCGAGCCAAGACCCGAGGCACCATCCCAAAACCACTTATAGTTCGAAGCGTTCTGTTCGTTGATACGGTCCAGACTGCGAATGGCCCATGAGTCATCCGTCAGTGGCGAGTAGCCGACACAAGTCGCCAGAGCATTCCGATAGAGAAGCTTAGTGATCTCGGCATTCAAGTTCTTCATTGCCGCTGGATCTGGGGCCGCGGCGGCGGCCGCGGGGCGTGCGAAGGGCGCGAGCACCAGCGATACCGTCATCAGCATGGCCAGAAGAATCAGGCGAAGTCGCGGCGGGCGCTTTTGGCCGATAAACCACAAAAGGTACAGCCCAAAGGGCGGTACCTTTCCAAGTACTTGGAAACCAAGGTTTCGAGCGTAATTCGATTTTCGTCTATCTGGCATAACCTGCGCTTATTTAAGCACAGGCGGCATGGTTTGAGAAGTCCCGGGTGCGCCCAGTCCTACCCCTTCCGGGTCAGATCTGCCATTTCAGGTCAGCGAGTTTCCAGCTGCCATCGACTTTGTTGAGCTGAACATGCCCGACAAGCTTGTTACCCTCGATGCTCGTATGGTTAGGGTCGATCTGGATGGCGCGATTCTTATCTGCGTTCTCATGTTCAGTTGCATAAACCGTGAGGATAATCGAAGAATCGGTGCTGCTGACAACGTCCGCCTTCTCGACCGTCAGACTGCGTTTGTATGGTTCCTTATCCTGTGCGTCGTGACTTTTGTAAGTCATGAGCCAAGTCTCTAGTGCGTCGGCGTTGACTGCCTCTTCCCTTTGTTCAATCCGGACGAGCGAAGGGCGGTTCCGCCAGTCCGGGACCATGACAGCATCGGCAAACGTCGGCCCGCTGGCAGCGGCCATGGATTTCGGCATCGCTCCGCCGCCACCGGCTTTGAGCCAGTCGCTGCTTAGCTTGTCTGACGCGCCAGCTGCGTACCAGGTGGAAAACCTCTGCTCGAAAAGCATCTTGGCTGCGTCTTCACCGCTTAGGGTGGCGGGGATCAGGAGTTCCTGGACAGTGTAGTTGTGTTCCTGGAGCGCCGATGGGCTTGGCGAGGTTTCGTTCAACTGGCCTGTCGCTTTCGGGTCCGAACCCGGCGCTGCGTTGTGACTGCCGTCAGTTGCGCCCTTGATGCCAACGAACGCGCCGACAGCCAGTGCGATACCCGCCGCGCCAGCCCCGAGGCCGATGAGCAGGTTGCGGCGGCGGTGAGAAACCGGCTCTTCGCGAGCAGTGCGCTCGATGAAGTTGGCCGTGTCTGGATTCGCGATGTCGATGACATCCTGGGCGTGATCCGGGACCTGGTTATCCACGAGACCCTCCGCATGCGCTTGAGGGAGCGAGGTGTTGTCGAAAGCCTCGTCGACACGCTCGATGTGCGCCGGCAGTGCCTCTGGGCTGACGTTGATGATGGTTCGTTGCTCTGGACGTTCGATACTCATGATCGGGGGTTCCTTGCGCGCTTACATGGGCGCATGAAGTTTGATAGTCGCCAGAATCCGGGGGAGGTGTGGGCCTGCAACCGCCGCTTGGCAATGACCTATATATACCACAAACGGAATATTTTGTAAATAGCAACCCTGAAGCTCCTCGACCTGGATGGTTATATCCATAATGCATGATGAATCATGCAACCGGAAGTCGAGTGCCGTCAGAAGTTGAATAGATGGCGAAGAATGATCCGGAAGAGGCATGGGCGATATACGTGGCGGAAGTTGGGATTCGGCTGAATCGTTTTCGGCACGCGGCCGGCCTATCGCAGGAGACCCTGGCGAACCGAGTGGGGATCACCCGAAACCACTATCAGCTCCTTGAGAAAGGCAAATCAACGCCAACCAAGGTAGCGAATCCGCAGCTGCGAGTCATGGTGGCCATGGCTGAGGTGCTTGGGGTGGAACTGACAGAGCTTCTGCCGCCGACTGCGGGAATTGCAGTCGGCGGATAACGCATCGTGGTGGCTGGCCTGTTTCGTCCAGCGGTGATTTTTCACCACGCCACCCAACGCGATTGGGCCCAGTGTCGAACGCTCAGCGATCCTGTAGCTAAACGTCGCCCGTGGGGGACCAGCATAGGCGTGTGCAGCCTAGGCCCATTCCGACCGCAGCAGCTGCGTGGGATCTAATCTATCCAGCCCATTCCCTTCTGAAAATCTAGCCGGCCTATTGCAAGAAGCCTGACATGGCCCATGGTGCCTCCGGTAAGCAGGTCAGATACCCCGTGGATCAAAGCTAGCCGTAGCGGGACCCATGTAGGCCCACTATCAGAGTTGCTTAGGCTGACGTCCAGCAACAGTCCGTGCGTGGGTGAGCAGTCCTCCGGTTTTGGGAGCTTCCCGTCATCTCTTTTGTTGATTTGTATGGCACTTTCGCCAGGCAGTATTCCAATGTCGCCGAGGTTTTCCCAGTCACGGGGACGCCGCCAAGCGCCATATTGACCATTGCACGCATCTGGCTTGATTTGCTCTCTGGTAATAATTGAAGCGTCGATCTGCCAAGTCCTGTTGTCGAAAAGGCAGAGACCACTTGTGAGGTACCAGCCGCTCCCGAAAGAGTCGGTATAACGAGGGAATGTGTCTGAATAAAATTTCACTACACGCTTTGAGGGAACTCCGTGCGTGACGAGTGCGGATACGGCCTCTTGGACGACGTGGTTGAACTCGGCCAACTGCTGACTATAAGAAGATTCCAGCGCATCCAAACCAGTCCTGGCAACGGCCGCCGCCAGTTCGTTCTCTTTCTGAGCCTTGGCCAAGTCTTCAGTAAACCCCATAATCGTTCTCCCTTCACCAGCGTTGGGCAGTACATCTAGTTGGCAAGTTGAAGTATGGCCCTGAGCCCCAGGGCCATGCCGGAGTGACTGCTTCCCTCCGGTTTGGCGGGGCCTTGAATTGTTAAGAGCGGAGCTGTCTCATCCTTGGCGCAGTCTTGGTCAGTGCTCCGAATTTCGATGCGGGCGCGTAGCTGGGTCCAAAGCCGGCTCGCTGGTTCCGCAGCCATCCGATACCCTCCCTAGAACCGCAATGCGCGCTCAAATCCATCGGTTCCAACACCCTACCCGCGACTTCGCATCGGAGTATGCCGTTTGAAAAGTGTGTGCCTTCCTTTGAGGCGTCTGTCACCCACAAAGGTGACGTTTGTTCGACGGCTGTGTCTTGCTGTGGATTCGTCGGCACGCTTAGTGGAAGCTGGTTTGAGTATTTGCAGCTGGAGCAGGGTTCTTGAGGGGGATTCAATGGTGAGACGGGCGGTTCGGCTCGGGGTGGTGGATGACCACCAGGTTTTGCGTATGGGATTTGTGGCGGCGGCCAACCATGATGCCAGGACTTCCGTGGAGCCTATTGTCGTGGTGACGGCTTGCGGGACGGTTGATGAGCTGCTGTCCGGCAGGGAACGTATGTATGACGTCGTTGCCCTGGATATGTCCCTGGCTGATGACAGCCGCCCTGGTGAGAACGTCCGGAGGATCATCGCGGCCGGTTACCCGGTTCTTGTTTACAGTGAAGCCAGTAACGCGGCTGATTTGCGGGAGGCGCTTGCTGCCGGGGCTTCGGGGGTATCCAGGAAGCGCGAGGACTACGGGCAAACGTTGAGCCTGATCCGGAGGGTCGCCGACGGGGAGACGATTGACAATCAGGAGCTTGCCGCCGCCATTGACGGGGATTCCGCTTTTGTTGCGGCCAAGGACCTCAGTATCCGTGAAAGCGAGGCGTTGCGTCTGTACGCGGTGGGATTTACCCGGGTACAGGTTGCGAGGCGGATGAATGTCACCAGCAACACCGTTGGAACGTACATCAAGCGGATCCGGGAAAAGTACGAAGCGGCAGGCCGGGCAGCCAGGAATAAAACCGACCTTTACCGACGGGCTGTGGAGGACGGCATTCTCGACGAAGGAGCCTCCGAGGATGATGTTCTCGACGAAGGAACCGCCGCCGAAGCCGGTGGAGATCCTCGCTGACCGGCGCCGATGGAACGTCTGTGCACTGGTTTGCTTGGTGTTGAACGGCTGGCATCCCGGCGCTTTTGGCAGGCTGAGGGAATGCAGGATCTGGTGGTATCGGGGTTCGGGGCGTTTGCACAGGAGGGCGGTCAATATGTTCGACAGTGAGGAGCCCTGTGCGTAGGAATGCGGAGATCCGCCAGCCGCTGGCCATTTCACGGACGAGTATTGAAGACATTTTGGCTCGTTCGATTTCCGTCTTCGCGCTCGTCCTTTACGGTGTCTCCTTGCCCGATGTCTTTGCCCAACTGCTTTTCAACGCAATGGACTGGGGCCTGGTGCTCCTGCTGGCCATCCCTGCGGCGATGGTCTGCACGGCCCTGGCACGCCCGGGGCGTTGGAGGCACCGTGCCGCGGGGACGGCCGCCGCCCTGCTCTTGCTGAGTTTTGTCTTGTGGCACCTCGGCGTGATTGGAGGCGGTGACCGGGTGGCCTCTCGTCCGTGGTCGTGGGGGTTCGCCGGTATCGGCATCGCCCTGGCCTGTATAGCCACGGACGCTAGGATTTCAGCGGTCTACGGGGCGATCTTTTCGTCTTTCATTTTCCTGGTGCCCCTCACAGTGGCGGGCAACGCCCGGGCCTGGTACGAGTCGGGGCAGGATGCACTCTTGACGGCGGCGATGACCGTGGTGATCATCAGCCCCATCACGGCGCTGCGCAAAGCGGCCAGGGCCTCCGATGACGCCGCCGACCGGGCGGTGCTTGAGGCAGGGGCGGCTGCGCGGGCCGAGGCCCTGCGCGCCGAGCGGACGCGCCTAGACGGGCTCACCCACGACGCGATCATGGCGACCCTCACTGCCGCCTCCAAAGCGGAATCCGCCGACATGATGGCCGCCGCAGCGGCTGCAGCACAGAGCTCTTTGCTGCAGCTAGAGTCACTGCACTCACGGGATGAGGTCTCCTCAATAAGTCCTGATGAGCTGGTCAACCGGATTGTTGCAGCAACGGCCGGCTACCCAACCCGCATCACCCGTAAGCCCCCTTCCGAGGGGGCGCCGGCATCGCTTCCCTTAGCCCCGAGCCGCGCACTGATCCAAGCGACGGCCGAGGCGGTGAGGAACAGTTCATTGCACTCCCGCAACGGGCAAAGCGAAGTGACGATCTCACTGAGCCGGGATTCCGGCACTGGCATGTGCCAGGCGCTCATCGAGATCAGGGACGACGGGCCCGGTTTTGACATCTCCAGCATTCCCGAACAACGGCTCGGCATCCGGGTATCCATCATGAAGAGAATGCGCGATGTAGCAGGCCAGGCAACTATCACCTCGAAGCCCGGGGCGGAAACGCGCGTGCAGCTGATATGGAAAGGGCCCGAAGCAGCGTGAACAACGCAATCAGCCGACCATTGATTCTCGCCATGGGTTTGGCGTTCCCCGCCTCCCACATCGTGTTGGGGCTGTTCAACATCGGCATGCTCCTCTCGCCCTGGCCCACTCTGCTTGCGATGGGCATCTGCGTGGTGCTCATGGTTGTCGTGACGACGCCGGCGAGCGGCCGGGGCATGCCGCGTCGAAACGCGGTGATCACGGTGGCGGGGACCGCGCTTATGGATGTCCTCGTTCAGAGCGTTCTCCCGACCGGCGTCCACCCCGGCTACGCGGCATGGCATTGCGGGGCCATCCAGATGCTGCTCGTGACCGTCGCCCTCCGGAAGCAAATCGAGCTGGCCTGGCTCGGGATCGGCATCTTCTCCGTTCTTGATTTTGCGGGCTCGATGATTCACCGGCTGACACCGGTCGACGGGCTGGCGCTGGTCGTGACACCGCTCATGTGGGTCGGTATCGCCCACGCGGTCAGCCGGGTATTTGGCCGGTGCGATGTGCTGGTCCGCGACTATGAAGACCAGGAAAAGCGCTCGGGCGCCCGGATCGCTCGTGAACACGCACGCTGGCTCTCACAGAACGAATGGGTCACCGAGCTCGAACACGCGACCAAACCGACGTTGACGAAGATCGCCGCGGGCGATCTTGACGCTGCAGACAGGGCCAACTGCGGCTATCTGCAGGACGAGCTGCGGGACCAGGTCCGGGGCAGGGTCCTGGCAACTCGGCAGGTGCTGGCATCCGCCCGGGCCGCCCGGGAACGGGGAGTCTCTGTCGAGATCTTCGACGACCGGGAAACCGCGCTCCCGACGGCCGTGGAGCGAGAGGTCTTGGTCCAGCTCGTCGGAGCGCTCGACCGGGCCGAAAATGGGTTCGTGAAGGCCAGAGCGCTCCCGCGCGGACAAGACATCGCCGTTACGATTCTCGCTTACGACGAGAACACCCCGGACGACGAGTTCTACCTCGAAGTTCGGGAGCAACCCGAGGGTGCCGGCGGCGCGCGAGTAGACCATTGAGTGGTTCTTCGGGACCCGGGGGACCAGGATAGGAAGGCCCCGTCCTCGTTGGGGTTCGGGGATGGGGCCAGTGCTTGAACGCGACCTTGCCCCGGCTCTTCGCGCAACGCTGCCGTCGTTGAGCCCAAGCCGAGCCACCTCTGCTCGGGAGGCGTGTTAGCGCTAGCTCAATTGGTCGAGTACCTGGTTTGTGGCCGGGGAGGCCGCCGGATCGATGCCGGCCTACCACCCGGATTCACTCAGGCTCCGCTGCCTCCATTGCTCGGCGGCCGCGGCGTCTTGAAACCGCTGGCAGCCCCGCCCGCCAGGAGACGATGTCGAGGGCGCGCAATGGGCTGATTCCAACATCGTCCGCCGGTGCGATGCGGGCGAGCTCCTGCCATGCTTCGAGCTGTCCGCGCAGATCGTCCTGGACTGCTTTGAGCCAGGCCCGGGCGTAATCCTCCCAGGAGCGCCCAGGCTGCCACGGCACAGGGGCGTTGTCGCTGCCCGAGTAGCAGTGGGCCACCGCGCTGTCGTAGACCGGGATGAGGCCTGGCCTCTTGCGCGCCAGGACCTTGGAGAGTGTAGTCATGCCGATCTGCTTGGGTGCCGGATCGTCAAGGACGCGGAACAGTCGGGCAATGGCATCGAGTTGGCTGTCTTCGGCGTCCTGCAGCGGCAGGCCGGTGGGGATTGCGCGGAACGACTCGTTCAGCACGGGCATGAGGCGTTTCAGCGCGTAGTAGGTCGGTATCGGGTTCTGCGAGACGTTCAGCAGGGCCGGGGCGAGGAGGTCGGCGTCGCCGAGCTCGTGGTTGTCCCGCCCTGAGCCCTCATACGCGTCGTAGGCCGGATAGCTGGATCTTCCGGGACTCTCGACCAGGTACTCGCGTGCCCAGGTTTTCGCCTGAGCAAGGTCCACGGTAAGCCCTCCAACGGTCAAGATGTCCATGGGGCCACCGTAACGGTCCCAGAGGCGTCGGTGACGGATTCCTGCCGCGCCGCCCATATCTTGTCTGTCAGGGCCACCTAACATTGTCCTGTCATGGTCAGTGCGCGACGCTTATCCTGGGGTTGGAATAGCAAGCGCGATTTGGTCCCGGACGGCGCCCGCCAGGGGTGTTCCCTTGGGAGGAATCGCGAGGTTCCAGGGCCGATCGGTGGCGATGGATATTTCCGGGTTGCCGCCAAAAGACGGACTTGACGAGGTTTCGGAGAACTCAAGGCGGGTGATTGCACTGAACGGGATCACGGTGGAACCTTTTTTCCTGCCGAAGATCCCGTAAGTCCAGACAAGAACCAGCCGGTCTTCCAGAAGTGCAGCCAGGGCTGTTCGATTCGCATTCCCGTCTTGGAGGAACGCCAGGAACGCGAGGCTTGGGTAGTCGTCGGGGCGGACAAGAGACAGGAGCTCTGTCTCGTTGTCCGTGTAGACGCCCGCGCTTGCTTTGCCGAAATCTGCGTCGCCTGCGAGTTCCGCGGCTTTGGTCATCGCATCGATGAAGTGGTCTCGTTGAGTAGTCATTTGTGTTCCTTTCGCTACCTAGCCGGTAGGGGGCTTATTGCCGGGTCATGGTGTAGATCTTGGTTGTGCCGGAGTAGACCGCCGCGGTGTCTGAAGCGGTGAAATCGACCGTGTAGCTTGCCTCGTTCGGCGGCTGGGAGACGACGAGGCTGTATCGGCCGTTGGCGTCCTTCTTCGTGCTGAACGAGCAGCTCATGCCGCCGCCGATGTCCAGGGGCTTGGTGCCGTTGTAGAACATGCCTTGGCACCGGCCGTCTTGGGCGATCGTCTTCACGGCAGTGCCGTCGTCCGCCTTCCAGTTGCCGGCAATTTTCGGCGTGCTGTCGCAGGCCGTGAGTGCCAGGGTTGAGGCCAGCACCAGTGACGCTCCTAGAAGTTGGACCGTTCTTCTCATCGTTTCTCCTGAGGTTTGTTGGGGGGCTGTTAGAAGAAGAAAATGACCCAGCGTCCTCCGCGATAAAGGTAGATGGTGTACGCCAAAGTGATCAGGCCAATCCAGACGCCATTGAGGTGCCCGGGAGCGGACGAGAACGTGTAGAAGACGGCACCCAGAGTGATGATTGCCCAGAAGGTGCCGGCGATGTAGTGCGGCCTGCGGCGCTGGACCCGCACGGTGCTCAGTGATTGTGTTTCTGGCTCATTTAGCTTGTCCATGATTTGCCTCCTGGCTGTCGATGCTCTGCAGCAAGAATGTATGTCTCAGGAATGGCGGAGACAGGCCGGGTCTTCATTTTTCGTGGAGTTGTCACCCATTGTTGCTACATAGCGAATGAACTTCGCTCATGGGGCGAGTTTGGTCATGCAGGGCCTGTTAGATTCCCTCAAGGATTAGTTGGTTGAAGCCATTGTGGGCGACCAGAGGGGGGAATTATCGATGGAACATCGGCGGGTACCCGCGGGACATTGCGATTGCAGATTGAGTCTTCGCCCCTGGGGATTCTGCCACTGTGTCAGGCCAGTGCCCCATGATTGTCTCTTCCATCTTTCACTATCGTGGCAGCCGCTGGGGCTTCTTCATCTTCTAGGTCGTTTAGGTTTCACATTTACGCCTGCCGACATGCTTGAGCCGGCGAACTAAAAAAGGGGGATCTTCAGTGGAAAACAACGTCAATGGGCAACAAATAGGTAAGCGGCACGGGTCAACCAGCGACTGGCTGCGTGCAACTCACGCCGCGGTCGCAACGCTTGTCCTCGCCTCCGTGGTTTTGGCCGGCTGCGGGAATGAACAGGTAACCCATGCCGAAGCCCCAGTGTCCAGCAGTTGGCCCACCCCCGACTTGACCACACCACACGCCTCCATAACGCCCACACCGGAGCCGACGCCGTCCGGGCCTGCAAGGCACACCGCGACGCTTCGCTACACGGCAACTTGGTCGCTGAAGAACGCCAACGGGTTTACTTACGATCTTTCGATCGACGTTGCCTCACCGGTGCCCATACCTACTTCTGGAAAACTCGCCCATCCGCTGGACGCGAACTTTGAGTTCGGCTCAAAATGCACCGCCGACCCTAAGCGCGACGTTCTTATCCCCGGCGCTGCTTTTGTCACCGCAACCACCGATAAATTCGACACGCCGATCAACGCTCAGATGATCTTGAACAGAAGTGCCGGTCCGACCACTACAACCGGCAACAAGCAACTTCCTTACGGCGGCTCCGGGGTGGCACCTGCCGAGGGCGACGAGAGGATTGCTGTCGAGCGGTCCTACAACGACGGAGTGGTCTGCTCGACATTTTCGAGCACCAACAGTTTCGGGTACGGCCAGGAAGGCGGCTTCGGAGTCCAATGGGAGAAGCCATTCCAGAGAGGTCAGCGTGGCAGGTTTGATTTCTTTATCGTCATCAAGAACTTTTACAGTCCGGCGACCCCCGATGGTGATGTAGCGCTGCTGGACTGGATGGTGATTCGTCCGATGCAGGCGGGCGACGCTAAAGACCCTGCAAGCATTTACCACGACATTGAAGGAAGTGGGTCGGCAAGTATCAGCCCGCGCGGTCTGACTCTTAAGGGCACCATTATCAGCGGTGCATCATGAGGGGTACCAGCGGATTGACCTGCGCTGCTTTACTCGCCGCGGGCCTCCTGGCCCTGACGGTTAGTGGTTGTGCACCGGAAGCCAGACCGGCCCCGAAGGCCGCGACGGTGGCACCGGCGACAACTGCCTCGGCTGCAGAAGCAGCGACCCCTGTGGCCAGTTCCTCGCCCACACCCTTGAGAGAGGCCGTGACAGTGGGTACTGAGTGGAACGCGATTCTCGGGCATTTTTTGGTCGATCGATACGGCGTGTCCACGGGGGATTCCGTGATGAGCATCGATGGGCCTTTCGATTTCCTTTTGCCGCCGGGATTCAAGAAGTCGATCAGTGCCCAGACGTTCTTTCAGGATGTCAAGGTTGGCAAGGAAAAGTGGGCGAGCACGGGCACCGAGTCTTCGCCGTCTCTCACCGGGTTGGTTCAGGTCCGTGAAGTGGCCAAGGGGATGCAGGCCAATGCCTATGTTGTGTATCTGGTCGTCGTTGACCCGCAGACGCTGAAAGTCCTGAGCAAGTCGGAGATCTATCGGGGACCGGATGAGAAGATCTTCCCCGCCAGGCTGGCGGGCTCCAACGGGTCGGTTGTTGCCGTCGACGACGGATCAGCAACGACAGACTATAACACCGCGTCGCTGACCCGTGGATTGGATGTCATGACAGGTAAGGAGTTGTGGCGTCACGGGGGCCAGCTGCATAGCGCTTCCGGTGGAAATGCCGTGGTGATGGAAATCACTGGTGAATCGAGCCGCTACGACACTTGTAACCGGCTGTCCTTGATGTCGGTGGAGACGGGGTCGGTCGTCGTGACTCTGGACGACAGAACGATAAACAATCAGCACTGCAATATGCTCGGTGCGGGATTCTTCGGGCCGTACCTCCAGATCGTTACAGATCAGAAGAAATACCAGTATTTCGATATCAAGACCGGTGCGCCCCGAACGCTGCCGGACCACATTATCGAGCTGGATCCGGTGTCCGGCCTTATTCTCGCCGGAGTTCCATACGACAGCTATGACAACTCCCCAAATGAGGGTCTGGGAGTCATCGATCCCGCGACCGGGAGCAAGGCGTACTGGGTGGATTTCGCACAGGTCCGGCTGCTCAAACTCGGTGTTAGCGAGTTCTATGATGGCCTGCTCTACCTGGGAACCAACGACGGGAAACCTGTGGTGGATGCCCGGTCTGGAAAGACTGTGAGGGACGACGACAGCACGATGCCGATTCTTTCCGTTGATTCATATGTCCTGTGGAATAACGGCAAGCTCTACCCCCAAGGTGACCGGCCGGCGCCGTCATCAGCCTCGTTATCGTCCGCCACGTCTTCAAAGACATCCTCAACCCCCTAATTAACATCGAGGGCGCTTTCGCCCGCGAAGAACCAACGCTGCAAGGTGACGGAGACCGGAGGGTTATGTCGTGTCAGGACGGCAGGTAGTTTACACATCGTCTAGAGTATCGCCGAGGACTGCTGACCAGCTTGGGTTGGGCCAGATCGAGGCCGCGGTGCGGGCAAAGTGATCTGTCAGCACGGCGGAGGCAACTAAGTGCTTTGACGACGAAAGTCAGAAGGGTCCAACGCGTGATTCTGCCAGGGAAAAGGGGTGTGCTAGCGGTGGGTATTAGAGATTGGTTCGGCGGAAATGGCTCTTCGTCCGAGCCCAACATCGAGCCAGCCATAACGATCGGAAAGTCTTACGATCCCGCGGATGGATTCCTTATGCCGCTCACGGCTGATGAGGTATATACGATCACCGGGCGCGGAACGGTGGTTGTCGGGACAGTCGAAAGGGGCCACATTAGTGAGGGCGACGACGTCGAACTAGTGGGGCCAATTGGAAGGACCCGCACGCGCGTCGCCGAGGTGGGTCTCTTTGGGAAGAAATATGGCGTTGCGTCCGCGGGCCAGATGCGTTCGATCTTGCTTCCGAAGATCCGTAAGGAGCAGATCGAGCCCGGGGCAGTGTTGGCTGCTGTCGGGACAGTTGCGGCATACAGGCATTTTGAAGCCTCTGTTCGGCTCTTGACTTCATACGAAGGAGGTCTTGACCGTCAGATCTTTCCAAGCACCGTCGTTCAGCTGGCCATTCGTTCCGCGCAGGTCACCGGCACGATGACTGCTGTCGATGGGGCCGTGCTGGTTGAAGCGGGCGTGGATTCAATGGTGCGGGTTGACCTCCGTGGGCCAGCAATTCTGGAGTCCGGTCTTGAGTTCGCTGTGCTTCTGGAGGATCGCCCATTTGGAGTCGGGCGCGTAACACGGGTTGGAGAGACGGCGTAATGACCGGGGTGAGTCTTCAGAACGAGGTCTACGCAGCATTGCGGTCTCACTGGCGTGAGACTTCCTACAACTGGCAAGATTCGGAGCGCGGTGTCTCTCTCATTGCTGAGGGGGTGATGCGAGGTAATTCCGGCGTTCAGGCGGGTATCGAACAGCTCGGTCGTAGTTTGGGTGACAACTTCACTGCCGTTGCCACACTGCTTGATCGAGATCTCGAGCTGATTGCTTCCGGAGTGGCCGAGCTCAGTAGGAACACGTCTTCAATCGATGACGCCTTGCGCAACCCACGCTCCACCTCTGCCGCGGAAGCTTACCGGCGCGGGATCTACGCGCTCCAAAACGACTGGCCGGACGACGCTCTGGAGGAACTGGCTCTCTCGGTGGCAGAAGATCGTTACTTTGCACCAGCACATGCGTATTCCGGGCTCGCAAAAGTCCGATTGGGTAGAGCAGCGGAGGCACTCCTAGATTTCCGTCTTGCCGTTAAGTATGGTACCCGACACTTCCCGTCAACCGCAGTCGGCGCTGCCCTTCTCGGAGCCCGCACATCGACGAGTCTTAGAGACATACAGTCCGGACTTGAAATCCTCGATGCGACCCAGGAACTCCACGCCGAATGTCCCGAGCTGGTCGTAATGACCGTAAATATGGGCGGCGACACGAGTTCTTTGGAGGCAGCCTTGCGCGCTGCGCCTGAACTGGCTGCCACGTTGTCTCCCGATGCGGCGGCAAGAGTCGCGCCGATTATCGAGAGCGTGTGCGATGCGGATGACGGCCCGGTAGCGATCTCTCGGATTGCCGGCAATGAACTTGGATTGGTCCTAGAACGTGTCATGAACGTCAGGCCAACGGATGATCGGCTAAGTGGAATTGCCCGTGAAAGCGAATCCGCAAGGCAACGGGTTGATGAAGCTAGAGGGCCGCTCAAACTCCTTGCTGCCGCCGACTTGCTTCACTACTACAGGGAGTGCGCCGAACTACCACTATCTTTGGCGGAGGACGCTGTCCACAGGTCCGCTTCCCAGAGGAACAGCCTTCAGGCTGCCGCGGACAGGGTCCGAACCGAGCTTGCCGGCCCGGATAGATCTGCAGACCCCATAGCCAGTGTTCGTGAGAGGATTCAGAAAGCGGATGCGCTTAGGGAGCTGGAAAAAGATTTGGCCGCCGTGAACGAGCCGGCCTGGTTGCTATCGTCAGTACAAAAGATCCGCACCGCATTACAACGCCCGCACCGTATTTCGCCGTGGTCTGGCTAGCACAACGCCAAATTGCGGGCATCGATGCAACAGCAGCACGCTCTGGGGCTGGCGCAGCAAAATCGACAGCACGTGACATGGAATGCGGGAGCTTACAGGCCGGCCGCGGAGCTTGATCGATGGGTGGCCTACCTTTTATCACCTCGCAATCGGCGAAGGCGAAGTCCCGTGGACACGCCACGCTCATCCAGATGCCATTGGGGTGCCCGGGCGCCGAAGAGAACGCGTAGACTGCAAGGGTCCACGGCGATCTATGCCAAGAACGTACCGGCTATGTAGTGCCGACGATGCTGGACCCGCGTGGACGTAATTGATTGCGTTTCCGGCTGGTTGATCTTGTCCGTGATTGCCTCCCGGTTGTCGATGTCGTGTGCAGCAAATTTAGGACCCGGGAATGGTGGGCACAGGCCGGATTTTCGTTCTTGGAGTTGTCACCCATTCTTGCTACATAGCGCAGGTATATCGCTCACGGCGCGAGTTTGGTCAAACAGGGCCTGTTAGATTCCCTCAAGGAGTAGTTGGTTGAAGCCATCGTGGCGACCAGAGCAGGGGGCATCACTTATGGAACATTGGTGTGTAGGGCACAGAGTATGGCGATTCGCTGGCGGCGTTTTCGGTCTAGGCATCTTGTTGAGTGGATGTGCGGGTCCATCCGCGCCCGTCACCTCAGCGATAGATTCATCTCCGACGACTAGCGTCGAATCGTATAATTCGCATTCGGTACCAATTTCCGCCTCATCGTCGGCATCTGCCGCTCAGTCCGCATCTTCGGTGCAAGCCTCGGACGGCCAAGTCATTGTGGAAGGAATTGGTTGGTTGAAGGTCGTTCTCGGACTCTCGCAGTCTCAGCTCGAAAATATCCTCGGAAAGCCCGAGGGGGTTCAAACTTTTCCTGCCCTGGCCGGGGACCCTGCTTCGACATACTTTGACTACCCATCGAAGGGTATCCAGATCTTTTTTGAAGCCCCCTCATACAAGGCCAAGCGGATATTCTTCTACAACTCGTGCCCGACGAATTCAAATTTTCCCGTTTCGTTTCCTTACGGAACCTCCAAGGGGATTAACTGGAGCAGTTCGATGACGGATGTTGTTTGGACATACAAAAATCCTCTCTTCGACTCGGCAACCAAAGGGAGGCTTTCGACTACCAGGCGCTTCGACTACGGCACAATCGACTTTATGTTCGAGTCGGACAAGCTTTGCCGGATCAGTGTCGGCACGCAGGCACAGTAGGGTGTGGCAATCTCGAACACGAAGCCTGCTCAACCAATTGGACCCGAAGCCAAAGAATCCCGTCAGAATCTCCGGGAGTCTCCTCCAAGTCATCGATGCTCTTCGGCAGATAATCGCCGTTCCAGAGCGCCCTCTGGCCCAGGTGCATTTTTCGTCGTTAAACACACGGATGACGATCAGGAAGGTGTGGGCGAACATGGAGGGGATGACCCGCCGTTACCGGCCGGCGCACCGGCGAACCCGGCAGCGGTCCAGCCCGGTTCATCGTGGAGGCTTGGACGGATTTCCCGATGGCCGACGAACCCGACCAGGTCGGTCATTGCCACTGAACATGACTTCAAAGACGCGGCACCAAGCGCCCATACTGGAAAAATACCAGCGCGCCGCCAGCTTCCAGCAGCGACACATCGACACTCAGGTTGTCCACAGCGTCATGTTGCCAAGATTCACCGTTTCTGACCTAATATTTTGCCAATGACGACGACGGCGCGGACCGTCTCCATTCCTGGGGGTATGAAAACAGTGTCAGGCACTTCTTTTACATCCGAATTTCTACAGAGTCAAGAGGATTTCCGGCGAGACTTTGAGGTCGAGTTCGCGACTTTTTGTTCGATAGACAAGGACAGAGCCAAGATCCGTGCCTTGGACGAGTTTGCCTCGCAAATCGACAGCCAAATCTTCGAGAATTTTACGTTGTCGTCGCGTGCCTGGAAAATCGTCCAGTCGATAGATGTCAGCCCGGAATCCTCTCGACTTCCTGATTTGTCAACGCTTGATGAGAAGTCTCTGCCGTTTGCGGAAGTCCGAGATCTGTTTCAGAAAGCTACAAGTGCGCGGAAGTCGATGGATGCGAAGATGTTCTTCGACGGTTCCGACCGTAGCGACTTAAGAGGTTACATTCAGGAGTTGGAGTCCTATCGAGTTAGTGCGCTCGCACTGGCCGATGTACTGGAAGAAGGAATCGACCGCAAGAAGGAGGCGTTTGATGCCGCTGCGGCGCGCTTGTCGGCTCGGGTCATTTCTGATTACACGGCCCAGCGGCGTCATGTCGACGAGGCTCAGCGAGAAATAGGTCCGACGGCCATTTCTGGGTTTGACCCTACTTTTTGGGAGGATTGGACGCCGCCTCTGGGCCCGCAGATTGTCAGTTTGGGGACCTTGGTACACCCGCGGCCGGAGTCAGCCTACTCCGAAGCCCTCCCAGCACACTTTTCCTATCCTGCTCTGATGTCGTTTGAGGAAAACGGTCGACTTGTCTACCAACATGATTCATCCGGACGCGAGGCCGCTCAGTCCGCTGTGCGGGCTCTGATTTTGAGACTGTTGGCTGCGTTTCCCGCAGGAAAATTGACGTTGACCGTCTTTGATCCGATGGGCCTTGGGGACTCTGTCGGCCCGTTCCTTGCGCTGGGCGATCACAACAAGGATTTCATTGGCGGCAAGGTCTGGTCGTCGTCAGCTGACTTGGTGAAGCAGCTAAGCGAACTCACCACCCATATCGAACATGTGATCACGCGATACCTTCGGGGAGAGTATTCAACGATCGCCGAGTACAACTCCGCGGCGGGTGAAATTGCTGAAAACTACCGGGTCTTGGTCGTTTTTGATTTTCCGGCCCAATTCACCGAGGAGACCCAGTTCGAGCTCAAGCGCATCATGGAGAACGGACCTCGATGCGGGGTGTTCACGGTTGTCGTCTCGAATAGTGGGATTAAAGCCAACTATGGGGTGAAGGATTCCGATCTTCCCGGGATCAGACTGGTGAACGAGGAGAGTTTCGCCGGTCATCCTTTCGAGGGAAAATTGCCCCTTCTGCACTTTGACGCTGACCCAATCGCACTCCTTGGCGCACGAAAGGGGCAGGATCTTGTCGATTTCGTTGTTGACAAGGTAGGCCGCGAAGGGAACGCAGCCGCAGACGTATGGGTCGACTTGAACCAAACACACGCCCGCTTTGGTCAAGCGGTAGGTGCCCAAGTTCGAAGCGACATTCCCGAAGGTACGACATCGGTCAGTACGGACTCGCCCGAAACGTGGTGGAGATCTAGCTCGCGGGACGCCTGCGTTTCCCCGGTTGGGCCCAGCAGCGCACGAGATGTTGCGCTCGTACGGTTTGATTCGAGCTCAATGGCTGGAGGTTTCCTGATCGGCCGGATGGGTTCTGGCAAATCCACTCTTCTGCACACCTACTTGGCCGGCCTTACTATGCTGTATTCACCGGAGGAGCTTGAGCTTTACTTAATCGACTTTCGGGAGGGCGTGGAGTTCGCCGCCTATGCCCAGATGCAGCTGCCCCATGCGAGGTGCATCGCGATTGAATCCGAACGGGAGTTCGGTCTCAGCGTTCTTGAATCGATCGTGGAAGAGATGCAACGCCGCGGCAGGATTTTCCGCTCCACGGGAGGCCAGCAGACGACCTTCTCGAATATTCGGGATCTTGGAGGCGAAAAGCTGACGCGGATCGTGCTGGTCTTCGACGAGTTCCACGTTTTGTTCGCCCAGGAAGACAAGATCGCAGCCAAGTCTGCGGAACTTATGGAAACGATCATCCGCCAAGGTCGAGGGTTCGGAGTCCATGTCCTTCTCGCTTCGCAAACTCTCTCTGGAATGACCGCCCTGCCCCGGCAGACACTCGATCTTCTTCCAGTGCGCTTGCTTTTGGGCAGCACGCGGGAAGACGCGGACCTCGTGCTCGGTGAGGCGAACCAGGGCTGGAAACTCATCTCAAAACCCGGGGAGGGCGTCCTTAACCACATGGGAGGGGCGGTTGAAGGCAACGTCGTCTTTCTCGGCGCGTTTGAGGAAGATGCCGATCGAATCGAGCGCCTCGAAAAGCTCCGCGACAAGGCAACGGCCGAAGGCTACGCGCGTCAACCCGTCGTCTTTGAAGGGTTCAAACCGGCGAGCCTTGAATCTGAACCACCTTACGAATTCAGGACCCACGTTCTGCCGCCAAACCCTCATGTTCTTTCACTTCGGGTCGGCCGAACGATGACTCTCGCAGGTCCGGCGAATATTCTCCTCCGGCGCGAGGGCGGATCCAACGTGCTTGTAGTAGCCCGTGACATAAACGAAACCCCACTTGGGATCCTTAGCGTCGGGCTTCTTTCAATCCTCGCCGGAACCGCGACCGCAAAAGTCTATTTTGCAAATTTCATATCAATCGACGAAGACATAGATCGCCGCCTTTCTGACCACGTTGAGACTGGTCGGCTGGAGCTTTTGCGTCCTCGAAGGCTATTCGCCGTCCTTGAGGAGCTCGTCAGGGAGACGAAGCGCCGCATCGACGAGGACGACGACAGATCCCCTGCCAGAGTTCTTTGTCTGTACGGAATCCATCGCGCACGAGATCTGAGCAGCGAATCGTACTCGTCCCTCGACGATGAGACTGGAGCTCCTTCGCCCGACGAACTTTTACAGGAAGTTCTTCGGAACGGACCTGAAGTCGGAATACATGTGATCGCCTGGACGGAAAGCGTCACCGCACTTGAACGGCGTTTCAACCGCGCCACGCAGGACCACTTCAACCACATTCTCGGAACGCGTATGGGCCGGGAGGACTCCGGGAGGCTCTTTGATTCGGATGCAGCTTCGAAATTGCGTGACAACCAACTCCTGTACGCCGATATCGACGCTGGAGTCGAGCGAAGAATGATGGCTTACGCAACGCCCGACCCGATTTGGACCAAAGAGGTGCTGCTAGAACAGACCCGTACGCCGAGAGAAGAGAAGTAGTCATGTCCACTGTCCACGCAAATCCTGACGATCTTCAACGTTTCGCGAAGCAAGTTCGAGAAACGGAAAAACAGATCGGAGACCTCAAGAGGAAGGTCGAGGCAACCCTCCGTTCCCTTGATTGGGACGATCCAGTCAAACGCCGGGTGGACGAGCAACTTGGAACAATACTCAGAACCATCACGACCGCATCGCAAAAACTCGACGGTCAAGCGCGTGAGATCGACAAAAAAGCCCAGCAGCTGCGCGTCTTCCTGGGGCACTGACATTGGGGTTAGCGCATACGAGCCGGGAAGCCATCGGAGTAGCCGACCGGGCTCACCGGAAATACGTCGATTCAGTGTTGCGTGCGATGGACGAATATCGCTCCGCTCTCTCAACCCAGCTCCAATACGCAGAGACCGAGTGCCAGAGCCGCCAGCAGCGCCTGCAGCGCGCCCAGCGCGACATCGAGGACGCCCCAGACACGGAACTGCGCCATCTGGTGCGCGAACGAGATGCTTGCAGCCGCAGGCTCTACGTATCAAAGAAGGCTGTTCAGGAAATCCGGGAGGCATCATCAAGGTTTTCGGCTCTGTCTGCCCGCTTCAGAGAATCAATCAACAGACTGGGGTTGCGCGCCAGAACCAGACTGACGTTTCTCGATGAAGCAGTTGCCGTCTACGCAACCAACGCATGGCGTTCCAGTGGGACCAGCGTGAGTTTGGGAGGGGAATCCTCCGGTGAACACGTCGGTCCGGCAGAGGTCTCAGGTCTTCACTCACTTCTGAATGGCAGGGGAATGCGCATGATCGACGTAAACGCGGCTGACTTCGCGGACAATCCGATTCTCTCTTGGAAAGCAGAGCAGGCTGATTATGCTTGGGCTTGTGAAAAGTGGGAACAGGTCATCATGAAAGTCATTGAGCAAGGGGGCGGGCGGGAAGAACTGGCCAATCGAGACATGTCGTCCGGGGAAACTGCCAATTCAATGCGGCAGCTTGCCCATGTATGGGACCTCTTCCTCGGATCTGACCCAATCCGGCTCGACACGAAGCCCGACGGCGCCTATGAAGTCATTGGAGGCAGGCACCGCCTCCAGGTGGCGAGGCAGTTGGGAATCGCCCGCCTCCCAGCCGTCGTAAGTGAACGGACCAGACCATGAACAGACTTGACTCGGTCCTCGCGGACATGGAGCGGTCAGCCGCCGACCTGCGACGAGCTTGGGACGGAACAAACGAAGCATGGCGCGATAGCCGTCGCACGCAAACCGCGGTCGAGCTTATCGACCCGACCCTTGAACTGGCGAAAGACACCGCGGCCACCCTAAGGGCCATCACCGATCAGGTTCTGCGCGCGACGGCCTCGCTGCGCTTGCCATAACCATAGGATTTGGAATGCCAGGACCAAGGACGCAACAAGCCCGACCACTAGCTAGAGGCCGAGGCTCGCTGCCGAATCCCGAGGAAAAGCAGCGCTACAAGAAGTTCGCCAAGCTAACATTCGGGCTGGTTTTTGCAACAGCTTTGACTTTCCTCGTCGTTACTGTTGCCGGGCAAGTTTCATCCACCGTCACCCCCATGAGTGGGGCGCCCAGCTCGCCCCAACCCTCGCGGGCAAGTGTTCCTGGTGGCCTAAGTTTTGATCCAGCCGCGTCGACCGCGACGCAAAATAAGCGGTTGAATCTCATAGGGCCTGGCAATTCATGGACACAGGATTGCAAGAGTCTCAACCTGGCTGTTGCGGCTTCTCCCCAGTCTGCATCTTGGTTCAAGAGGGGGAAGTCGATCGATGAGATTCATTCAAATGGCTATGCCCTCATGGGAGTTTTTGGAAGTAGCGTCATTCTCCAAACTAGGAATGACGAAATTCCCGGAAGTACATTTGTTAACCTTGACTTGGCAACCGGTCGTGTCAATTGGACGTATCCAGATGGTGGCCTTTTGGCTGGCGACAAGATTGTCCGCAAGGATGAAACGGAAAAGGGGCCATTTGGATATGTACGCCGATTAACGGCGATCTCGGCGGCCACAGGCGCTGTTCTTTGGGATGTCCGGCTGGACGACAGTCTACAATTGCAGCGCGAGGTGGGTCTGGGGGCACCCCCGGATAGTCGAAGCAACATAGCGATGCTCAATGGAGTGCTGTGGTACGCACACATGCCAGTAGGAAAGCTTCCTGACAGATTTTTTACCGTGGATCTTGCGACTGGTGCGCTTGTAGAACAGCCTGCCAGTGTCTCTCCCTCCTCTTCCTCGGGCCTCTTCGATGATTACCACCCTGACAATCCGGTTACTCCTTGGCCGTCTCTCTCGGGGTGTTGACGACGCCCGCTTCCTGCGTCCTCTTGTTGAAGGGAATCGTTGAACCTCGGTCGGATCCATTCATGGTGCGCTGGGCTTGCCAGGAGAACCGCAAAGTTCCGCACGGCTGAGCAGCCGCCCATCAATCCTTCATTTGGGATCGGCTTGCCGGGGGCCGCCGGGCAGTGAATTCGGCTGATTTCATCTTGACCGGCTTCATCGATCATGCGGAAAAGATGGCCAATGACATAGCTGCCGGCGCAGAAGTCCAAGCTTCGGCACTAGTCCCACGGTTCGGCCATCGGGGAGGATGCAGTGCACGATGCCGCCGCGGTGTCTGAAGCGGTGAAATCGACCGTGTAGCTTGCCTCGTTCGGCGGCTGGGAGACGACGAGGCTGTATCGGCCGTTGGCCTGACTTGGCTCATTTGCTTAGTGCGTGAGTTTTGGGCTGGGGATGGCGTCGAGGATGGCTTGCTGTTCGGCAGGGATGGCGGGGGCGAAGGTCTGGGTGGTGCCGTTGATGGCGATGGTGGCCGAGCGTAGGGGCCGGAGCTGTTTGATGACGTTGGCTATCGCGAGTCCTGTTCTGTTCTGGACGGTGCGGGAGACGGCGAGGGCGGTGAACACGATCGTCAGGTGTGCTTCGATCGCGTCGCGGGTGCGGTGGAACATGGGTCTGGCCCGCAGGTCGGTTTTGCTCATCCGGAAGGACTGCTCGACGTGCCACAGCTCGTGGTAGGAGCCGATGACCTCTGTGGCGGGCATGACCGCTGCCGGGATGTTCGTCACGTAGCCCTTCAGGCCGGCCAGTTGCCGGGCTCGGGTCAGTGATGCCTCATCCAGGCTGGGTTTGCCGCCTGTGGTCTTGACGAAGCGCGGGGTCCGGGCCGTCTTCTGCCCTTCGATGACCTCCCGCGCCCGGTTCTCTTGGGCGGTGAGGGTGATTGAGTATTTGAAGGTTTGGAAGCCATTCGATATTGCCTTTCGGGGCCATTGATATTGCCGGTGGGGGCCAGCGGCCGAGGTTGTGGGGGCCACGGGCCCCCACCGACGTTTTCTTACTGCTTCATGGTGGCGTGTTGGCGCATGTTGTGGTTGCCGGTATCGACCCAGATGGTGTTGTGCACGATGCGGTCCATGATTGCATCAGCGTGGACCCCGGAGCCGAGCCGTTGGTGCCAGTCTTTCTTGGCGTACTGGGTGCAGAACACGGTTGATGCTGTGTCGTACCGGCGCTCGAGCAGTTCCAGGAGCATGCTGCGCATTCCTTCGTCGGGGTGGTCGAGAAGCCATTCGTCGATCACGAGGAGGGTGAAGGCCGCGTACTTGTTCAGGAATTTGGTTTGTCCCTGTGGTTTGTCCTTGGCCAGGGCCCAGGCTTCCTCGAGGTCGGGCATGCGGACGTAGTGGGCCCGGATCCGGTGCTGGCAGGCCTGCTTGGCCAGAGCGCACCCCAGGTAGGACTTCCCGGATCCGGTGAATCCCTGAAACACGACGTTCTGCTGCCGTTCGATGAACGAACACGTGCCGAGCTGGGCGATCACGTTCCGGTCCAGACCACGCTCGTCCACCAGGTCGAGCCGTCGCAGGTCCGCGCCGGGGTAGCGCAGCCCGGCGCGCCGGATCAGTCCCTCGACCTTGGCGTGGTTGAACCCGGAGTGGGCCTCGTCGACGACCAGGCGGAGCCGTTCCTCGAAGGCCATGCCGAGCACGAGCGTCTCGTCCTGGGCCTCGAGCGCCTCCAGCATCGGGGCGGCACCCATCTCGCGGAGCTTGCGTTTGGTTTCGATATCGATCCCGCTCACTTGGCACCGCCTGCGTAGTATTCGGCGCCGCGGACGTATCCGCCGTGTTCGGCCGGTTCATCCCGTGGTGGCCTGAGTCCGGCGGCTTTGTCCTGCTCTGTGGCCAGGATCGGCTGCAGATGCGCATACCGCGGGGACCGCACACGCCCTGCCAACGCAAGCCGGCAGGCTGCCTCGAGGCGTTCGGTCGAGTAGCGCCGGGAGAGCCGTAACACGGCCAGTGCCGCGTCCAGGCCCTGCTCGTCGACCCGGACGGACTCGAAGATCCGGTTGACCACGGTCACCGCTGCCGGGCCGATCCGTCCGGCCCACTCCCGCACCCGGGGCGGGTCCCACTGCCGGTACTTCTCGCCGGCGGGCAGGTCGGCGTCGTTGGTGCGGTACTCGTTGGCCGCGCCCTCGGGCAGCAGCAGGTGGCTGGTCAGCCGTTCGGTGCCCCGGTAGGCCTGGATCACCCGGTCGGTGATCCGCAGGTCCACCGTGGTGCCGATATGGGCAAAGGGCACCGAGTAGTAGTTCCTCTCCCAGACCACGTGCCCGTTCCGGCCCACCCGGCGTCCGTATGCCCATCTGCTGATCTCGTAGGCCGCCGCCGGCAACCCCGTCAGCAGCGGCTGCTCCTCGGCTGCGAACACGCTGGCCCTGGACCCGGGCCGCTTCTGGAACGGCTCCGCATTGTAGGCCGCCACCCGCTCGATGATGGCGGCCCGGAGCTCCGGCAACGAGGTGAATTGCCGCTGGCGCAGCCCGGCGATGATCCAGGTAGCCACGTGGGCGACCGTGTTTTCCACGCTGGCCTTATCCTTCGGTGCCCTGACACGTCCGGGCAGCACCGCCGCCGAATAGTGCGCCGCCATCTCGCGGTAAGCGTCGTTGAGTACGACCTCGCCCTCGCGGGGATGCTTGATGACCCCGGTCTTCAGATTGTCCGGCACGATCCGCGGCACCGAACCGGTGAACGCCTCGAACATCGCCACGTGGGCCCGCAACCAGGTGTCCTGCTTCATGTCCAGGGCGGGTTCGACGAACGCATACCGGCTGAAAGGCAGGCATGCCACGAACAGATACACGGTCCTGGCCTTGCCCGTGACCGGATCGGCCAACTGCATCGTGGGCCCCGACCAGTCGACCTCCACCGTCTGCCCGGCCTTGTGCCCGACCCGGGATGCCGCCCCCGTTACCAACACATGCCGCTGGTAGGTCCTGCAGAACCGGTCATAACCCATCATCGGCTCACCGGCAGCGGCGCATGAATCGGCGTACTCGCCATGCAGCAGCTTCAGCGTCACCCCCACCCGGGCCATCTCCCGGTGGACCTGGTCCCAGTCCGGCTGCGCGAACACGCTTTGATGCTCACCGCGGCCCGGGAACAACCGGGCATACACCTCGCGATCCGAGCTGTCGGCGATATCATCCCAAACCACACCGGCCGCATCGGCAGCCTCCAGCACCGCCGTGATGCTCTTCCGCGACATTCCCTGCGATGCCGCGATCGCCCGGCCCGACAGGCCTTCGGCGCGCAACCGCAACACGAGCTTCGCTCTGATCTTCCGTACCATTGATGATTACTCCTTCCGCCGTGCGCCCTATACACACGACGGAAGGAGCCTAAACTTGGTGGCCCCCAAGCACGCCACTACCGGCACCCAAGACCGCTACTGCCCGCTCTGCCCACCGGCCCCCAAACACACGAAAGATGGACCCCAACAGCGCGAATATTCAGGTGATGCCGTCGCGGACGGCTCTCTTGCGGGAATAGGCCCACACGGCCCGCCATGAACCCGGGTGCGTGCCGGGATCCCAGACGGGTTCGGCGCGCAGGTCCGCGTTGTTCTAATTCCGGTGCCCGGTCCTGGGCGTGATCGTGTCGATCAGCTGCCCGTCGGCGAACGCGTCACCATGCCAGCGGAAGTGCGAGGCCAGGTCGTTCGGGGCCTTCGTCATCCGGGAGCCGACGATGAACCGCAGGTCCGCATCGTCCAGCTCGCGCAGGTTGGACGCCGAGAGCATGCCCGCGTCAGCCACGACGACCATGTCGGCCAGGCCGTGGCGGGCCTGGAACTGCTTGATGATCGGGATCATGGTCGAGGTCTCGGCCTTGTTGCCTTCGAAGCAGCCGATCTCCAGAGGAAACCCGCCCCGGTCCACGAGCAGGCCGACGACGACCTGCGGGTCGACGCGGCGTTCCTTCGAATACCCGACCTTGCGCAGCTCGTCTTCCTTCTCGGCCTCGAAGTACAGCGTGGTGACGTCGTAGAGCACCAGGGAGACGTCCCCGCTGGTGCTGGCGTGTTGGAAGCACGAGGTCGCGATCTGGTCGCGGTACTTGCCCTTGGCGGCCCGGCCGAGGGTGCGTTTCATGGTCGCGTAGCTGGCCGGGGCCCGGCCCAGGTCCCGCAGGATTCTGCCGGAATCCAGCAGCGATGTGGGTTCGACGACCCGGGCGATCACCAGGTCGCGGAACACCTCGTCGCCGAGCCCGTCGAATCCCAACGCCGTGAACACCCCGGCCAACGCGCCGAACAGGATCCGCGAGTCCGTGCCCAGCACGCGTCCTGGACCGTCACGACCGTCGGGAGCCGCAGTGCCGGCGGCCTCGAACAAACCCGGTCCTGCAGGCGCAATCAGGCTTTTCACCGGCGGCGTCGGCTCGACACCAAAGTCAAGGACGCCCTGGGCCGGATCCTCCAGCAGTTCACGGGCGCGCTCAAGCAGAACACCGAGCTCGGCTTCCGTATGCGCCGAACCGACATGCTCCACGATCCGCTGACGACCTCGCACATACTCCGCGATCTGCACAGCCGTCGCCCCGGACGCCGTTCGCACCCGCCTGATAAACACCACATCGGCGACACTAGGCCAAACCATTAGTGCGTGAAAAGCGGTCAATCAGAACACATCACCGCAGGTCACAGCCCCGGACCACCGCGAAGCCAGGACCCGTGAGCCAAGTCAGGTCTGAAGCGGTGAAATCGACCGTGTAGCTTGCCTCGTTCGGCGGCTGGGAGACGACGAGGCTGTATCGGCCGTTGGCGTCCTTCTTCGTGCTGAACGAGCAGCTCATGCCGCCGCCGATGTCCAGGGGCTTGGTGCCGTTGTAGAACATGCCTTGGCACCGGCCGTCTTGGGCGATCGACTTCACGGCAGTGCCGTCGTCCGCCTTCCAGTTGCCGGCAATTTTCGGCGTGCTGTCGCAGGCCGTGAGTGCCAGGGTTGAGGCCAGCACCAGTGACGCTCCTAGAAGTTGGACCGTTCTTCTCATCGTTTCTCCTGAGGTTTGTTGGGGGGCTGTTAGAAGAAGAAAATGACCCAGCGTCCTCCGCGATAAAGGTAGATGGTGTACGCCAAAGTGATCAGGCCAATCCAGACGCCATTGAGGTGCCCGGGAGCGGACGAGAACGTGTAGAAGACGGCACCCAGAGTGATGATTGCCCAGAAGGTGCCGGCGATGTAGTGCGGCCTGCGGCGCTGGACCCGCACGGTGCTCAGTGATTGTGTTTCTGGCTCATTTAGCTTGTCCATGATTTGCCTCCTGGCTGTCGATGCTCTGCAGCAAGAATGTATGTCTCAGGAATGGCGGAGACAGGCCGGGTCTTCATTTTTCGTGGAGTTGTCACCCATTGTTGCTACATAGCGAATGAACTTCGCTCATGGGGCGAGTTTGGTCATGCAGGGCCTGTTAGATTCCCTCAAGGATTAGTTGGTTGAAGCCATCGTGGCGACCAGAGCGGGGGACATTACTCATGGAACACAAGAGTGCAGGGCGCGGGGCAGTGCGATTCGCCGGCGGAGTCTTCGCGATAGGTATTCTGCTAAGTGGATGCACGGGCCCGGAGGGGCCCTCAGCCACATCATCAAGTTCGACGTCGCCAGGGTCAGCACTTGAAGCGACCCCGATCGAGTCGATGGTTCCCTCAAGGGAAGAGGTATCCCAGCGCTTTGGGTCGGGATGGTCACCTCACGGAGGTCCGCCTGTGGCCGCCAAATATACCAAACCGCGAATAGCAAGCTCTGGTCAGTCGCCCGATGCGGGTTTGTCCAAATGCATAGCCAGCCACCTGGAAATGGAATCGATCCCGTGGATCGAAAGCGCAGGGTCAGATTACTACGACAAACTCGACGGCAGGCAGGGCCTGGCGTACTGGAATGTCCTACGGTTTAGTTCACCCGATGAAGCGAAACACTACATGGATGCGACGATGCAGATGATTCAATCATGCGAAATCGAATCCAAGACAGATCCCCGCATCTACAAGATCGCCTCGTTCTCAAGCACAATTAACGGGGCCATGGCCGCTCAGACAGGCACGGAGATGGATGCAGACCGGCAACTCTGGATTCGCAGAGGGAGCTTGGTCTTTGGCGTTATGTCCCGTATTTCGCAGGAGCGGGCAGACCTAATGATGCGCCTTCAGGAAGACAAAATCGAGTCCATCCGTTAGTTCAACCTCGGGCACCTGTAGTCAATGGCTCGCTACTCGGTGAACTACCGATGCTTGCGTAAAATCCCCTGCGTGCCATCCCCGTCCCTTACCGACTGAACACGAACTCCGGCAACAGCCAGGCTGGGCCTGCGCTCATCGATGAAAACTCGATCCGATTTTTGCAATACATAAGCCACACCAGCAAATGTTCTAGAGGAACACATGAAATTTGGGAGAAATATGGCGCGAATGGTCCTTGGGGTAGTGGCGGTACTGACCCTGTCGGGATGTGCGCAGGTGGCCACCTCGCCCGAACTTTCGACGATGCCAACGACAGCCCAAACGCCCTCTCCGGCGCCAAGCACGAGCATCACCGTAGAGACGCTTGTCACGTCGGCTGCAGGAGAAGCAACGGGATTCTCGGATAGCTTTGAGGCCACAACCCCGACTGGCTACAAAGCGAAAATCTCATATTCGTACGTCGGTTCCGTCTGGAGTCAAGATCCTTCTAAGTCTCCGCCCGGCGTGACGGAACTGCGTGGTAAGCCTGCTGGCTCGGTTACGGTTGTAAACACCACGGCGGGACGGCAGAACCCCGTTCTGTACTCGACGAAGATTTCAGCCCTGTACGGCTCGGGCTCCCCAGTGTGCAAGCTGAAATGGCCCTGGATGGAGCGGCATTCGCCCAAGGGAAGCAATACGGAATATTGCATGGTCGAGTTGGCGGTTTTCTCAGGAGTTAGAGGTGAAGCAATCCCTCAAGGTGGGACACTGCAAATACTGGCTCCAACTACAACCCCGGTCGTGTTCGACAGAGTCGATGAGGCCAGCGCTCCTGAGATTATCGCGGCCCTCCAGAACCCAAAGATAGTGGTCGCGACGCTCTCAGCCGAATCCTCGGAAGCGGGAGGAGCCAGCAGCGGGGCCACAGTAACTGGCAAATCGTGTCAGCATCGTTTTATGAATCCAGCCAGTGGAAGTTGGCTTGATGCCGGCACGGATTGGATTGTCCCTCCGAGCGAAGTTTCTCTCTGCAATTCCTAACGAGGAGTTAGCCCGAGTTTTCATCAAGGTGTCGATCTGAGGCTGTCTCTAGCCGACGAAAGGTACTTCTGGGCGGGGTAAATGCTAACTACTCAACAACCCGTTGCGACTAAATGGCGGCAGGTTCAACTCGACCGGCATCCTATTCTTCCAGCCCAGACCAAGCGCACCGATCCCGCGACGCTGGGCGATGTGTGTCGGAGCTTCATCATTCCTGATGCGCAGCGGCGTGGCCCGCCACCACGGCGGTAGTTTGGTGCGAACTTGCCCCGGTGTTAGTCGGCGTATCCAGCGAGGAACGACGCTCCAGTGCCAAGTGGGAACCATCCAGACATGAACGCCAACTCGCTCGCGTTGACAGGATCCACCGCTGGCAGAAACATCGGGCGCTCCGTCCGTCGTCGTCCAGGGGAATGAGGTGCCGGGGCTCACGACCTCATGGAGGTGGCGGGTCGGGGCTACACGACCTGGTGCTTCTCAAGGGCTGGCCCTGTGCTATGGGAGACACGTCTCGACAAGACAGTGCCAGCCTCGCCAAGGGTGGCACGTATGACGACGCACTTGGCTTTGAGTCAGAACGGCCAGACAGTCGCGATGGAACCAACGACTCCAACACTCTGATCGGGGTCCTTGGGTTGTTGAAAACCAGGCTTTCAAGTTCCCAATAGAATCTATTTATGTCTGAGTGGGGATGGAATCCGGAGACGTTTGGGGCAATCGGCACGGTCGGCGCCACACTGGTGGGAACAATCGCGCTTCTGTTGGCCTCCTCGCAACTCAGAATGGCATCCAGACAGCTGCGCATGGTCAACAAGGATCTGGATCTAAAAGCGCAGGCACGAATGATGCACGTCCGGATGATCAGAGACAGCCGCAGCTTGGACATGTTCGCAGCGACAAGCCAGAAGACGTGTACAGACGGCCATTGGATTGAGTGGGCGAACGATAAAGGGTCTCCGGACGCCTACGCAGTAGATGTCGAACTTTCGAACGACAGCCACTCCGACATTCATTTGCTCGGCCTCGTTTCCGTGGGTGGCTATCCCATTGATGGCAAGTCTCAATTTTCCATCTCAATGAAAAATGGCTGGCGCCGCGGCGTTCGAATCCAATTTGGGTTCGCCAACAGCGTCTTGACCTCAGGCGACAAGTACTATGTTCGTCTACCGATGGCAGCAGGATTCTCTTCACCCGGCGAACTCATTGGCATCCGGTTCCGGGACGCCGACGGGATTCTGTGGACCCGCCGGCTAGACGGCACTCTTATCGAAGGAGAAATGAAGATGGTGCCTGGCTATTCCTACAATGGTCCACTTTGAAACTTCACATAGCTGTACACAGTTGCTGCCGGCTACGCGGATGTCTTGCATGACGGGGCGATGACGTCGTCCGGTGTGACGTCGCTGCGGACGGCGCCGGCACGCTGTGCGCGGGTCAGCAGGGCACTCGCTACAGTCTTGACCCGTGCGGTAGATCGAACGCCTGTGCACTAAGTAGCTGTCCGGGGCACTTAGACGGCGAAGGGTTGACCACAATGCAGACAATAGATCGGGACGACGCGTTCCTCCGGAATCTTGATGGGCTCCCAAGGATGACAAGGGGGCTGGACCAGCATCATGTCGTTTGTTTCATGGAGTGAGTCGGGTGTCGGTTCCTCGTTCCGACCCGGCTTGTATGTCCAGCCTTTGACGCCACGGAATGTGTCCTTGAACCCCTGCTCGACCTCTTCGTGTAGATGCGACAGCATGAAGTCTTGCCGATATTGCACCTGATCCTGGGTCCACCATTGGTCAGGTAGAGCGGATTCTCCGCACAGTGGGCAAAAGTAGACGGGAGGATCTACCTCACCGTGCGGGCGGTCTTCGGTCGGGCCGTGGTGCCACTTGAACTCATTTTCGCAATGCGGACATTCTCGCCGCATGAAACCGTCGTCATCGAGCGGAATCTGAATTGAATAGCTGCTCATCTCATCCCACCGTATCTACGAATGCTTCTTCACGGACGGGTTCTCCGTTCGCAGTGCGGCCCGTGATGATCACATCGAACTGAGACCTCGACATCCCAAAGGTTCGCGCGGCGAACACATGGAAACTCTTTCCCGCTGGCAGCCGCGTCACTGGTTCGTCGCCGCCAACAATGAGCCCCGGCATGTCAGGCACCTCCACGTTGACTTCAAAAACAGGTTCTGTCCCACGGTTGATGATTTCGAGCCGATCAGAACCTCCGCTTCGGGAGTGATATCTTGCATCGAGCTTCACCCCGTGAGTGTTGTTGGTGTTCGGAACGCGACGTCCAAGAGGAAGGCCACCTCCGGGTGGGGGAGGAGGCGTGAAGTCTCCAACCCTGAGCCAGTCAGATCCTTCTAAATTGACGGCGCAGCCGGCCGTCTTGAGACGCTGGGCCAAATCCTTGCGTTTCGCTGCGTCGTTGCTCATGCGAATTGAGTGGCGACCTGCAACGTCACTGAAAGGCCGCACGGCGCCCAGCTCAACGAGTACCGTGCGGCGGGCATCCCGGCCGATGGCCATGCCGGCTTCGAAGAGGACGTTGGGCCTGGCCTGGGGCGCCGGCTGGGTTTCAGTGTCCGCGGCGCCGTGCCCATACGCGGGTTGGAGGTAGGCGACTTCGTCTGGAGTCATGAGGACGACTACGGCCTGTGCCTTGTCGAAGGCAACGTCTAGAACGTCGCCGATGTAGGGCGAGGCGTGGTTCGTCCACTGGAGAGCCTGCTCCCATTCGATGGGCTTGAGGCCGATGGCACGTAGGAAGTCGAACATGGCATCACGCGCCGCGTCGTTCCGTCCGTGAACGACGAATACCCGTTCCGCCTGCTGGTCATCGGTGGGAGAACCGGATATGTCAACTGTCAAAACTAGTCCTGCCTAATCTTGTCGATGCTGGGTGGTTGTGGCGTCTGAGGCCTCAGCCTTTCGGCGGGTGTGGATCGTTGCCGTAGGAATTTCGTTCGCCGATGGTCCCGTCGAGCTTCTTGATCGTGTGCTCAACGCCTCGAGCCTGCGCCATGCGGCGGCCTTCAGCTTGGGCTTCCCTCTTGGTCTCGGCCGTGTTCGAAGCTCGGGAATTCCCTTGTATGCGGTTCTTCCATTGCCCGTTTTCGTGGTAAGTCTCGACGCCGTGGTTCGCCATGCTGGCTTCTCCTTTCTTGTGGTGCAGACGCGAGTCGCCTGTCAATTCACAAGCTAGCAGTACCCACCGACAATCAGACGCGGTTGTAGCCATGGGGCGGAATTTGGCATTGAATGGCAGAGTGCCCGGTAAATACCTGCCCTTGAGCCAGCCGCAGGTTGATGTACTTCATTGGGTAGCCGATGGTTGCCCGGAGGCGTTATGGGAGGGCAACGCCCATAAGCTTGTGGCTCGGGCCTTGGCCAACCGAAACCTCATTGCCATCAACCGCCGCCGGGGCCGCTGGTCGGCCGACATGTTGCCGGGCGGAGAATATTACCTGGCGCACAACGACTTCGACCCCGTCATCAAACAGCGTGAGCACGCCACAACCACAGGGACAGCGGTGAAGTCGCTGAAGCCGTCGGGCCGCCGGACGGCGCTACGTCTGGCTGCGCCAACGAATGAGGCGTCGCCGCGGGTCGAAAACGTGGACCTAGATGAAGGTGCGAACTTTCGACAGCGGTCGGCGGCGCGGGTCGCATCAAGGTCCACGAGTCGGCCTGCGCAAGTACCGGCGAGGGTGCCGACGGCTCCAGCCAGGAGTGCGACAGAAAAGATGATGGATCGCCTGGTGGTTGAACACGTTATCGAATTCACGAGGGCGGAAACCGGAAGATACAAGCAGCTCGTCACGGTCGCCCGGCGGAAGAAACTGTTTCCAGACGACATGGAGCTCGTCGTTACGACCAGTTGGAACAAGCCGTGCACCGTGGAGTTGAAGCGGCGTCCGGAGTGGCAGTTGGTGACACTTGCCCCGGTAGACGTGCCCGCTGCTATTCGCACGGCCCATGATGTCGTTGCCAAGCTGAAGCAGCAGCGAACAGACCGCCTTGGCATGGACACGCCCCGGTGGAACTGGACCTTACGTATTGTCCAAGGACTCGCTATTGAAGCTGAACGACGAGGTTATGGAGTCGCAGCAGTACCCGTGCCTAAGCCGGATCACTATGGCCGCTTTAACAACGACGGGCGGACCAACGGTCATCTCAAAGTCAGCATTGGTGAAGACGAAGTCCAGGTGCGTTTCAGTCAGGCGACGGAGCGGGTGCCTCGTGTGCTCAAGGCGTCCGAACTTCGACGGCAAGCAAATGGTTATTCGGTTCCGACCGAGGATCTCGTCAAGACTGATTTCCTCACCATCAGACTCACAGGCCTGGAGCCACCGTTCTGGCAATCCGAGTGGACCGAAACCGACACGACTCGGGCCGATTCGCTGTTGCCACGAGTTCTCCAAGAGATCGAACTGCGAGCCGCCCGTGCGGTCGAAGTACGGCTCGAAAAGCAGCGCCGTGACGATGAAAAGCGCCGCCAATGGGAACAAGTTCGTGAAGGTGCCATCGGGCGCCTTAACGAGGATCACCGTGCCAAAGTACTTCTTGACCAAGCCGAACGTTTCCAACGGGTGCAGCTGCTCGGCGACTACATCGCCGCCATGAGGAGCCACATCGAATCCATGGACCTGGCGGATGCCGCCGCAGCCACTGACTGGCTGCAGTGGGCAGAAACCCATGCAACGGCAATGAACCCACTGCTCGGGGATATTCGGATACCGGATGATCCCAAGCCAGATGCCGACGCGATTAAACCGTACATGAAGGGCTGGAGCCCGTATGGCCCGGAACGTGGCTATTTCTAGCAGTGCTTGTTCCGAGCCCACATTGCTTGAAATGTAGGTGCGGCCGACGGATATAGGGATGGAGTTACGGAAGGACCCATGGGGTACCGACACTACCCATGTAGAGCTTCCGCTTCGGCAATCCAGATATCCAGGATGTCAGTTCGAAGGCGATTCGCCCCCGTCACAATCCGCCGCCCCTATCGGATGCGCTGAACATAGTCTCGAATCTGTCGGACGTCGCTCTGGCGATAACCCAGGCGGTAGGCGTACAGCTCCAAGTCCTGCGGCTCGTATCTGTAACCGTTGTCATGCAAAAGCTGCAGCGTTTGCACGATTTGATCTTTGCCTCGCCCGTGCCTGAACCCGCTAGCGTGGTCCATGATTTCCCCCGTGCGGGGCAAAGCGACACGCACGACTGCGGGCACTCTCTCGACGTAGCTCTGATCGGCGGGCATTCCAGATGGGGAGTTGCACCGCGCCGTGCGCTTGGAGCCACATCTCGAGATCATCGAAGCCGGGCCAGAGTGAGACGCAAAGGTCCGCCGCCGCCGGATCGATCGCGTCAACCATGGCCTCGGCCACTTTCTCCTCCGGAAATAGAGCCAAAACAGAGGCGCCGGACTTGACCGTCGAGACGACGTCCTCCAGAACGCCGACCGATACGTCCGGACAGCAAGCCAGGATCCCAGGTACGATCTCCTGCTCAATCTCTGTGCCCTGAGAACTCAACAAGACGGACTGCGCGGCGCGAGGGCTGGTCTGTTAGCGGCCATGAAAAACTGCCCGTAGGCGGCCACGAAAATGCCCACTGACGGCCAGTAAAACTTCCCACCGGTGGCCATGAGATCTGCCCACTTCCTTACTGAACCTGCTGCGTCTTAAGCGGCGGGGGCCTCTCCCCGGGATTTGATGACGGTGTCTAGACGCACCAAGTCACTCAGGAAGAGGCCCTGTATGAAGCATGACGGAGAAATCATGGAAATTCTTGCTGCCTACGATCTGACCGGATCGCTACGGGCAACAGCGGAGCTCACGGGATGCTCGCACCACACTGTTGCCAGACATGTCGCGGCGCGGGACGCCGGCCGGCCGATCGCCGAACCGGCGCCCCGGCCCCGGGTCACCGACGCGTACCTGCCCAAAATTGAGGAATGGATCGAGGCGTCCAAGGGACGGATCCGCGCCGACAAAGCCCACGAGAGGCTCCTCGCCCTGGGTTATGCGGGCTCTGAGCGGTCCACCCGCCGGGCAATCGCGCAGGTCAAGGCCGCGTGGCGGCTGGGCCACACCCGCGTCCACCGGCCATGGATCACCGAACCGGGGATGTGGCTGCAGTACGACTTCGGCGACGGGCCGCGGATCGGCGGGGTGAAGACCATCCTGTTTGTCGCCTGGCTGGCGTTCTCGAGGTTCCGGATCGTGATCCCGCTGCGTGACCGGACCGCGCCCAGCGTGTTCGCCGCCCTGGACCGGTGCTTCCGGATCCTGGGCGGGGCACCGACCTATGTCCTGACCGACAACGAAAAGACCGTGACCACCGCCCACGTCGCAGGAGTCCCGGTGCGGAATCAGCAGACCCTGGACTTCGCCCGGCACTACGGGATCAGCGTGCTGACCTGCCAGCCGGCCGACCCCGCGACCAAGGGCGGCGTTGAAGCGTCGGTGAAACTGGCCAAAGCCGACCTCGTGCCCACGGACACCAACCTCCGGCCCGAGTACGCCTCCTTCGCCGAACTTGAGGCCGCCTGCCAGGCGTTCATCGATGAGGTCAACAACCGGGAACACCGGGCGACCCGCCGCAAACCGGCGGCCCTGCTGGCCGAGGAATCACCCCGGCTGCACCGCATCCCGGAGACCGCGCACACGGTCGCGTTCGGGCTGGCCCGCACGGTTCCGGAGAACACCCCGATGGTCACCTTCGAGAACGCCCAGTACTCCGTGCCCGCGCACCTGCTCGGGGCCCGGGTGTTCGTCCGTGCCCACGGCGGCGGGCCCGACGAGCAGATCATCATCGTCCACCACGGCCCGTCCGGTCCGGTCGAAGTCGCACGCCACGACCGGGCCAGGCCCGGCAGCCCCGCGATTATCGATGAGCACTTCCCCGGGGCCAGGACCAGGATCCCGGGCGACTACGCCGTGAAAGCCCGCAACGCCGGCGAGGCCGAGTTTCTGGCCATCGGCGAGGGCGCCAGGACCTGGCTTCTGGAGGCTGCCGCGGCCGGGACTGCCAGGATGAACGTGAAAATGGCCGAGGCCGTGACGCTGGCGAAAATCGCCGGTACCGAGGCGGTGGATCGGGCCCTGGGCGACGCCGCACTCAATGGCCGCTTCGCCCATGGCGATCTGGCCTCGATCCTGAACGCCAACGTCAGGCGCACCACCACCCATACCGCGGACGAGACCAGGTCCCTGACCCAGGGCACCGGCGCCTGGGCCGGGCTGGGCGCGGGTCCCGCAATTGTGAAGGAGCAGAACCGATGAGCCCGGTCAGCACCACGAACACCAGCGCCCCGGCCCTGCCCGCAGACCTCGAAGCGCTGATGCGGCAGCTGAAGATGCCCCACGCCCGGGCTCTGGCGCCGGACCTCATCGCGACCGCCCGCGCCCAGCGCTGGGAACCGGCCGAGATCATCAAGGCCCTGTTCGCCGAAGAAGCAGCCGGCCGGGCCCGGTCCATGCTGGCCACCCGCCGCAAAGCAGCAGGCTTTCCCACAGGCAAGACCTTCGATGTCTGGGACCAGACAGTCTCCTCCATCCCCGCTCCGACCCAGCAGGCCCTGCGCACCCTGGAATGGATCGGCCGCAGAGAGAATCTCGTCGTTTGCGGCCCCTCCGGCACCGGAAAGACGTTCTTCCTCGAAGCCCTGGGCCAGCAAGCCGTCGAAGCCGGCATGCGCGTTGCCTGGTTCAGGCTCGAGGACCTCGGCGCCCTGATCCGCGCCCACCGCACCGACGACAGCGTCACCCGGGCCGTCGCCAGGATCCTTCGTGCCGAACTGGTCGTGATCGATGACATCGGCCTTTTGCCCGTGGCCACCGACGCCGCCGAAGGCCTCTACCGGGTCGTTGACGCCGCCTACGAAAAGCGCTCCGTCGCGATTTCCTCGAACCTGCACCCTGCGGGCTTTGACGAGCTCATGCCCAAAACCCTGGCCACCGCCACCGTGGACCGGCTCCTGCACCACGCCCACGTCTGCCAAACCAGTGGCGACTCCATCCGCCTCACCCAGGCCCTCGCCGGAAAAGGAGTCACCCAACTGAACTAACAAAACCCGACGATGGCCAATCCCGCCGAACCAGAGTGGGCAGATCTGTTGGCCATCACCGGGCAGTTTTGCTGGCCGCCAGCGGGCACATCTGCTGGCCGCCTATGGGCAGAAACTAATGACCATTGACACTGGTCTCCAGCCATTCGGCAAGGAACCCTACCGCGGACCTCTGTTGCCCCATGGCAACCTAGTCGTTCCAGGAGGCGTAGGAGAGGCCAGAGTTTCGGGTGGAATCGGTCATACGAAGTAGCTTGTCACAAGGGTCAGATGGAAGCCGGTATATGGTCCGATTTGGGCGGCGCACTAATCCGAGGAGCGAAGCGATCAGCCATCGAACTTCGCGACGGTGGTTGTTGCAAAGGCTAAGATGGCGTTTTTCCCATTTAGCCTATTCTGCAATAGCTGTCGACCTACAGCGTCGGGGTCGAGAAATTGGGAGTCCACTGAGATTGCCGTGGCGAATGCCTTTACAGATTCTCTGAGTTTTTCGAGACCAGCCGAGGTGACTACACGAGCGCCCGGCGGCGGGAACGCGTCGTGGTTGGGCTTGTGAGAGCGATGGAACATGACTGGTACGGCAACAGCCGGTTGAGGGTATTCGCTGTTGAACCAGTTCATTGATACCGAAAGTTGACCGAGGTCGTGCTTCTTGATGAAGTCAGTAACAGCATTGTTCTTCACCTCGATGACGGCGTGGCCAGCCTCTCCGAAATGCCACAGACCGTCAGGTCCTTTCTTGAAATCCTTCTCCGGACGCTGTGATGTGAAGCCGAGATGCCGCCCAAGATCGGCGATTGCTTGTTCGAACGGCTCAGCGAGAGCCGGGTCAGGATCGTAGACGAGATCCGCAAGTATCGCGTTGAAGCCGATGAGCAGGTCGGCGGGATTGGCATAATTCTCTGACAGAAAGTCAGCGGTTGCTTTTGCTTGATGAGCTGCTGGCCCGTTGAGCCGAACATATGCGATACCCTGCTCGGGCTTCAGCAAGGATCGATTGTCGTCGAGGGCTGAAGTCTGGCACTTTTGCGCACGCACAGCATCTACTGGGTGGAGGTATATGACCTGCATCTGCTTGATCCAGCCGCGCATGGCTGATAACGGTAACCACCCTTAGCAATACCTCTACCTTCGGGCCGGAGGACCTGTCACACCACCTCAGCGGACACCAGCGCCCGCCAATTTAGTCAAGTTGGAACCCCCGGCAAGCGAAAGCTTGCCGGGGGTTTTGCTGTCCCGGCCCTTTTCGGCCGCTCTCGCCCGGGTTGCTTGCCCGGATGCCCCGTCGGCCGCCTCGCTGCCGTCTCAGCCTGTGTGCGCCCCGTGTGGCCGGTTCCGGCCAACAGAACCCGCCGCGACCTCGCTCTTCGGCGCCCCCTGGATTTTCGGGTGGCTGGTGTTGGCTTCAAGATCGTCGCCGGCACCAACGCGCAGCCACTTGAACTTGGCCTCGTTTAGATTTTGGTGGCTCCGCATCAATAGCGTGCTGCCCGTACAAGCGGTAGGCGTTGCCCAGGAGCCCGAGGACGACCTCGATCCGGCCGAGCAGATCGGTGGTCTGTTGTTGCGCCCCTGGACCAGACGGGCGGCGTCAGCCAGCTCGACACTGAGTTTGGTTTGCCGGAGCTTGAGATCTTCCACTGGCATGCCGTCGGCTGCCCGTTACCGACCGATTTACGTTACGCAGCACTCTTTAATTCATGCCCAGCTCTTGGACGACACTCTCCTCACCCGCAAATGCGGCCCGCCCGTGGCGCACCGCATTCTGAACCATCCGCGTAGTCCCAATAGGGTCCTTGAAGTAGACCTCCCCGAACTCCTTGCTCGCTGCCGTATCGGGATCATACTTGACGCTCCACTTGGAAAGTTCAAACAACACAGGTATGAGATCAATCCCTTTTTCGGTCAGGGTATAAAGCGTTACCCTCCGGTCATGTCGACTGGTTTGCTTAGCTAAAACACCGTTGCCTTCGAGCTGCACCAGGCGACTCGCCAGTATGTTTCTCGCGATTCGTTCCTTGGATGCAAGAAACTCACTGAACGTATGTTTACCGTCAAACGCAATGTCGCGCACGATCAAGAGTGACCATGGGTCGCCTATGACTTCGAGTGCGAAGTTGACAGCACAATGAGACTTTTGATCCTGACGCTTCATGCGGAAAGTGTAACATATTAGGTTGCATTATGCCACTTAGTTGTTTATGATGATTCCTGGACAACCTAAGCGAGGAGCCGAAATGAACAACTCAACTAACACGGAAGAATTTGCAAAAGACTATATAGATGCCTGGGGCACGAAGGACGACGCGGTACGCAGGGAGCTCGTCGCCAAGGTATACGCGGGCGACGCAGCTTTCCATGCCGATGAACCCGGCGATGGTCCGGTTGAATATCACGGTACGGCAGACATAGAAGCCAACATTACGCGCGTCAACCAACGGCTTGTTCAGGACAAAGGGCTTATCACTGAAAGCACAGGCTTTGTAGCCAACCACGATGCCCTCAGAGTGTCCTGGCGAATGATAACCCCCAACGGAAATGTAGCCATGACTGGAATGAACATGCTACTGCGCAATGCGACTGGCAAAATTTCGCATGACTACATATTTATTGGGTAGAGAGTTATAAACACTTCGAGTCTGACCGGGCACTCCGATGGTAGCGTCGCACCGGTTGCCGCGTTCCCGGATGTGTGCCACATCCGCCAGCAAACCCGGTTGGCAGATGGCAACGGGCCTCTGCCTTCTTCCTCGGGGTTGAGTAGGTGTTGGCAGGGAGCAGTCACTGGCGCCCTAGGAGATAGATCGATGGAGGCGTCGGGGTCAGTCCCTCCGGAGCTTGCCGGAAGGATCCAGAGGTTTTGAGTCGGACTTCAACAAGGCGTTACATCACGCGCGGGCAGCCAGGCGCAGGGTTCGCCACTGACGCGACGAGCTGGGCGCGTGAGCTCACGCCTAGCTTTCGGTAAATCGTTGTGAGCCGTGCCTCCACGGCGCGCACGGATATGAATAGCGCTGAGGCGATCTCGCGATTTCGCCGACCGGCGACAACGAGGTCGACTACCTCCTGCTCATTCTCCGACAAGCCGATGGGCTTCGGGGTGTCGAGGGGTGACGCGTCGAGCGTTTCGGCCCACCAGGCGAGCCCGAGTCTGCGGAAAGTGCTCGCTGCGGAGTGTCGGGTGTGGATCGCCTCCGAGGTCATGTGCATTGCTTCGAGCCGCGCCGCATACGCCGAGAGCGTTCGTGCGTACTCATAGTCTGAATCGCCGGCGCCGTATTGTGCGAGCACACGGTCGAACGTTACAACAACTTCGGAATCTTCAGCGAGGAGAGCTCGGCAGCGGGCGATTGCGAGCGACGACCAGCGAGAGGCTGCCATTGAGGAACGTCTCTCGACATCCTCGAGGATCGCGCTGGCCGTGGTGCGGTCGCCGGACCGGACAAGTGACTCGACTAGATCTGCATCAGACCGATAGAGGTGCGGATTGGGGACGCCCGCGCAGATTACGCGGCTCCGCATGAGCAGGCGCGTAGCGCTGGCAAGGTCGCCACGATGGAGCTCTCGGGCTCCCAGGTAGGCATCCACGCGTGCAGAAATGGCTGGATTCCGTCTCCCTCGGCACGCCGCGTAGAGACGGTCGAGCGAGGCTTCAGCTGCGACGGTGTCTCCTGTTTCACATAGGTACCAATACTCATGGAAGAGCCGGTACGGCTGATGAGCACTCGGTGCGTCGTCAGCGCGCAAGAGGATGCGGATCGATTGAATCGCTCCGTGGGTGTCGCCTGCGAGGCGGTCGTTATCTATTGAATAGAGGCGTGTCGTCGTGACCCATAGCGGTTCGATGCCCGCAGCGGAGGAGAGGATCATCCGAAATATGTCGCGGGCCTCGTCGTAGCGTTCGGCATAGGTCAGGGCCCGGGCGCGCGTGAGGAGAGCCGTCGTTGATGTGGCGCTACCGGCCGCGTCGCTTGCGATGACCGTGGCGCAGGGAGGCTGCGCCCGTCCGGACATTGCGTCGTTGAGGATACGTGCACTGTCGATGACTGTTCGCGCCACGTTTCCCATAGCCGCAGAAGGTTCAACGAGACGACCCAGGAATTTGCCTGCTTCCGGCAGCTCCCATCGCTCCGCGCTGTAGATCGCCAGGAGCGCGATGAGGAGGGAGGCTTCATCGGGGGCCGAGTCGGCGTGCCGCTCGAGGGCGTCTTCGGCCAGTGTCGTGAGCAGGGTCTGCGAGGTCATGTATTCCATGCGGACCCGCAGGCTCGCTATCAGGAGCCGCGCGGCAGCCGAAGCGGGGTCGATTTGTTCGGCCATATCAACGTAGCGTCGCGCGGCGTCCAGGTGCCCGGCATAGAAGTATGCGCTTGCGAGCTCGAGCAGTTCGCCTGCGTCGCCGTCGTTTGGTGCGCGCAGTAGGAGGGAGCGTTCGGTGAACTCAAATGCTATTTCGTCGCGCCCGTCTCGGAGTAGCTCCAGGGCAGCGGATCTTAGGTCGGATGCCGTCCCCGTGGTCGCAGTAACGAAGCTCTCGTGCCAAAGTTTGCTGAGTGTGTCGTGGCTGTCTGAAGCTGCCTGAGCGTGGAGGTCTAGCCGTCCTCGCGCATCGATCGAGTGGTAGGCCACAGATCTGACAGCAGGGTCGCTCACGGAGAGCCACTCTCCGCTACGTGCCACAAGTCGGCGCTCGATCAGTTCGACGAGGGCTGCTCCGTCGTCATGGCGAACGGCATCGGCCATGACGGTCCTCTGCGATGCTGCGATGAGCCGGAGTAGCTTGGCCTTCAGAGCTGAGAGGGTGCTAATCCGTTCCTGAATAGGTTTGGCGATGCTCCTGCTGAACCGCAGGGGGAGCGCGAGCGGTTCCTTCCCCGCCAATTCGTTCGCCCCGAGCCCGTGAACGAGGTCAATGGCGCGAGCCGGAATGCCTGAGGAAGCAGTTGTGATCACGTCGACGACGGCCGCGTGGACATGCGAACCCGCTGCGTGGGCGACAAGAGAGTGGGCGCGGGCGCCGTCGAACCTCTTGAGTTCGATCGACGGGAGACCTGAGAAACTTCCGTCGTGAGGCACATCGCGGACGAAGAGGACGAGACGAAGGCCAGTCCCGGCGAGTCTGCGTGTGACAAATCCGATGACCGCACGGCTCTCACGATCGAGGAGGTCAGCGTCATCGATCATAAGAACTAGGGGGACGTTGTCCATCTCGGGAAGGAGTGTGACGATGCGTAGTGCGATTGCGAACGGATCGCTCTCGGGGGCAGAACCGATGGCCTGGGTAAGCTGACGCCATCGTGGGTCCGCGAAACCTGAGAGGATGGAGATGAGACCCGAGTACGCCCATCGTGATTCGAGCGGGTTGATGCGCACGCTGACCGTGTTTGCCCACCGACGCTCAGCTTCCGAAACTATGGCTGACTTGCCGGAGCCCGTCTCGCCGGTGACGGTGAGCGCGGTCTCGCTCGCCTCGCAGTGCGCGATAATGCTGGACAACTCCCGCTCTCGCAAAAACACGCCTATGGTCCCCTCCATGTGCCGACCCGAGTCTACCATCGACCACGATAGGAGGTTGGGTGGACTCGAGCCGGCACGTGCGGTTACGCAGCAGGAATTGACTCGCGCGAGCGGATTGCTGCTATGGCGGCGTTCCGCATGAGGAGTCCGAGCATCACTGGGCCCACGCCACCCGGTACTGGAAGCAGGTGGCCGGCGACAAAGGCCACGTCGTGTGTCGCTACCCCGCCGCGAAGGATGGGGAGGGCCACTCCTTCGTCGCTTGTCGTGAATCCAATGAGCGTCGGATTGAAGTCGATTACGGTGGCCCCTGGTTTAATCCAACCCGATGTGACAACCTCGGCGCGTTCGAGGCTGACGATGAGGACGTCGGCGGCGGCGGCAAGCTTGCGGGCCTCCGGGTGATCAATTGGCACGAGAGCCAGTGGAGAGCTCGGCGGCAGCATGGCAGGCGCGGCGTACCGTGCGACCATGTTGGCGACAGGGTTGTTGCGCATGAGTGGTTCCTCTGTCAGGAGGACGATGTTGCGATTCTCCAAGGGGATCCCGTGCTCGGCGAGAATGAGCAAGACCGCTTCTCCGACCAGTGGCAGGACGGCATCGGGGTCTTGCCGGTTTGAGGAAAGTAGCGATGCTGCATGGGCAGGGTGGAGACCTTCGAGTTCCTTCTCCGCCGAGATCGCCGGGAGCACGTCACGGATGGAGATGCGTGCTGGTAGCGGCATGAGCACCATGATCCCGTGAACATCCGGATCCTCGTTGCGTTCCTCGACTTCTCGGATAAGTACCTCCAGTGACGCGTCGTCGGGAAGGGTCACCTCCTCGCACTCGATACCGTACAAGGCAAGGGTGCGCAAGTGCAGTTCGCGATTAATGGGCAGCATGGGGTCTTCGTTGGCGACTGAGATCAAGCTTATGCGCGGACGGACTCCCGCCGCGGTTGCGGCTGCGAGGGAAGGAGCGACAAGGCGCTGTTGTAGGGAGCGGCCGTTGATGATGTGTGCGGTCACGGGTTTACCTTTCAGAAGTCCGCTGATGCGGGGTACGTGCGGTGGTCGGATGGAGGGTCATCATGGGCGGAGCCATCGGGCGCCATGGAGCGAGGCGACGATTGCGGGGACGGATGCAGTGGCTCCGGCGGCGAGAGCGAGTGCGGTTCTCCCCACGGTGATGTCGTCGCGCTGTTGCACCGCTCGAATGACCGAGATCGAAGCAGCGAGCAGGGCCGGTGCAGTGGCGGCCCCGGGGTTGTAACGGCGCAACACGGCCGCACGAAGTAGGTGCCCGGCCCCATTCGCTGCAAGGGCGCTGGCAGTTCCGATCGCAATGTAGCCGGCAGTCCGTGTGCGAGGTCTATCCACCGCGGTTGTTGCGCAAGCCACCACCATGGTCAGTGCGGCGGTTGCAATCGTCAGGCGGTCTGCCCGGTAGTCGATGACAGAGAGCCCAAGTCGGCGGAGTACACGGGGGTCTGGTTGTGCTCCCGACGTGCCGAAGGCGATTTCTTCGGCGTTGTGTGCTGTGAAGATGGCGAGAAGTGCGACCTGCCCAATCATCGGCTCACCAATGCGCCGCTTAGTGCTTGGCCAATGGCCCGCAGCGGTGCTGGGTCCCGGAAGATCGAGTAGTGGTCGCCTGCGACCTTGACAACGTCGGCTTCTGAACCCAGGTAGCGATCCCACTCGTGCACGGAACTTGATGCGATACCGAGACGGTCGAGGATCTCCTGAGGTTCCGGATCGGAGGCTTCGATGATCAGGACCGGGCAATCAAGGTCGCGGTCGGGGGTCCATCGTTTGAGGACACCGTGATTCTCCTTCCAGATGTCGAAGAAGCGGGCAAGCTCGGTGCGGACGCTCGCTGGCCAGGCGGGAGAAGCTACGTGATCGAGGACGGTTCGTGCGTTGGTGGCCGTAGAAACATCGCCCTCGAATCGGATGCCGGGCACGAGGACTTCGAGGAGGGCCGGGAATGCGGCAAGGTACGCCCCATCGCCGCAGTCGCCCGATGTGTATGCGTGAGGTGGATGGGAGTCGATCATGACGAGTCGCTCGACCACTTCCCCTTCTCGTCGGAGCTGCAGAGCGATTTCTGTGGCAAGGTTCCCGCCGAATGAGTATCCCCCGATCAGATATGGTCCGTGGGGCTGACGTCCCCGGATCGCCGCGAGATAGTTCTCAGCGAGGTCGCGCATCGTGCAACGCCGGCCGAGGTACTCGTCGGGGAAACTCAGTGCGATCAGGTTCAACGTCGGGTCCACGTGGGGAGCCAGTCCTGCGTAGATGGTGGTTGTCCCTCCTGCGGGGTGGACAAGGAAGACGTCGAGGGTTCCACGTTCGCTCACTGCGACGAGGTTGGAGGTCACCGCGGGGACGAGGGAGGCTGGGCGGGAGCGACCTGAACGGTCGTTCGTGTCGCCAGTTGGGATGCCACGCAGGATGCGGTCGAGCAGGCTTCGGACCGTCCGGGAGCGCTCGATGTCGGTGTACGACAGATCGGCAGCGAAGCGCTCACGGACCTGACTCAATAGATCGATGAGAGCGAGCGAATCCGCGCCGGCGTCGACGAAGTCGTCGTCGATGGTGATGTCGGGTGCCATAAGAGTGCGGCGCGCCATGTCGAGCAGGTCTGTTTCCGAAGGAACGTCTTGGTTCTGCAGGACCCTGGCCGCCTTCAAAGGTTCGACCATGTCTGGTGACGCAGGACTCGGGGCATCGAGCCAGTACCTGACACGACTGTAGCTGCGCTTGGGCGGGGCGGCAGGGCGACGTCCGCGATCCGAGCGGCGCCGCAATACGACGTGCACGTTCGTCCCGCCCATCCCGAAGGAGCTCACGCCCGCGGCATCCAACCAACTTGCATCGAGGCATTCCGTTGGCAGCGTGAGTGTGTCACCGAGGTTGAGAAGCGGGTTTGGCTGCTCGTATCCCGCGATAGGCGGGATTATGGCCCGCTCCAGCACTAGGGCTGCCTTGATAAGGCCGACGACCCCGGCGGCTGCGTCGAGGTGGCCGATGTTGGCCTTGACGCTTCCCAAATAGCAGGTTTCCTTCGCGGAACCTCGTGCCTGTCGCAGTGCGCGCACCTCGATAGGATCGCCGATCGGCGTGCCGGTGCCGTGCGCTTCGACATAGCGCACCTTGTCAGCTTGCAGCCCCGCCGAGGTAAGAGCGGAACCGATGACCGCCGACTGCCCTGCGATGCCGGGGGCCGGGAACCCGGGTTTTTCGGCACCGTCGTTATTCGCAGCTGATCCGGAGATGTGGGCGTACACGTAATCATCGGGTGCGTCATCGGACCGTGAGAGCACAATCGCCCCCGCACCGTTCGCCTTGACAGTGCCATCCGCCGACGCGTCGAACGGGCGGCAACCGCCGGTTGGGCTGAAGATGCTCCCTGCTCGATAAAGGTAGCCCCCGAGGTGGGGCAGGGATACCGATACGCCGCCGACCACGGCGATGTCGCATTCCCCGCTTTGGAGTGACATCCGAGCCAGATGCACGGCGAGGAGTGAGCTCGAGCATGCGGATTGTACGACCACTGACGGGCCCGTCAGACCCAGCGTGTAGCTCGTGCGCGTGCAGAGAAAGTCCTTCTCGTTCGCTAGCATGGCGCTGAAGTTGATGTCGGATGTGTCCCATAGGCCGGCGTCGGAGACCGGCCCCGTGAGATACGTGCTTGAACTCGACGATCCGAAGACCCCGACGCGGAGGCCACGAAGGTTGTCGTCGAAGCCCGCGTCGTCCAGCGCGGAGCGGACAGTCTCTAGGAACACTCGGTGTTGGGGATCCATGAGAGAGGCGTCACGGGAGTTGATGCCGAAGAGTTCGGCGTCGAACGTCTCAAAGTCGTCGAGTGCGCTCCGTATCGGTACGAACCCATCGCTGTCGCGCTGGGCCGGTGAGTAGCCGAAGCGTGCGGAGTCCTCAGGTGTGACCGCCTCAAACGTGGTACGTCCCCCGGCGATTAGGCTCCAGAACGTGTCGATGTCTTCGGCCCCGGGTACCCTGAGCGCGATGCCGATGAGTGCAATGTCGCCGGGCGGCTTGGTCTCTGTGCGGGGGTGAACGGCGGTTGATGTGATCAAGGTTGTTGTCCTCATGTCGGTCGGTAGGTCCTGTCTCGGACGCGTCTCCTGAATGGTGTCTGCGGTGGTGGCGCCACTTAGGAATTGCCGCTTCGAGTGGCGACGAAGGCGGCGAGTTCGGCAGGTGTGGCGTGCTCGAAGAGGTCGATGAGTGTCACGTCGACGAGTCCTAGATCGGTATGGAGCCGATCGTGCACTTCCATTACATGCATCGAAGTGCCTCCGACTTCCATGAATCGGTCATGGGTGCGCACGCGCCCGGCCCCGATGGTTTCCTCCCACACGAGAGCGATTCGAGACGCGAGATCGCTTGGCGCGGCCTCGCTCTTCGCCTCGTCGGTTACCGATACGAGCGGCAGCCGTGCGATGTCTGGCTTGCCGTTCTTCGTCGTTGGGATGGCATCGACGGAGACGATGACCGCGGGCACCATGTACGGGGGGATACGGTCGGCGAGGGCGCGACGAAGTGTGGCGATCGTGACTGTGCCGGGTCCGTCGTCGGTCACTGGCATGATCCATGCGGCAAGGAAAGGCTGGGTGCCTGCATTCTCGATCACCCGCACTACGCTCGCCCTTACGTGCCCGGTAGCTACAAGGGCGGATGAGATCTCGCCGAGCTCGATCCGATAGCCGCGCAACTGAACCTGGTCGTCGAGTCTGCCCATGTAGACCAGCTCACCGTCGCGGTCACGGCGTACGCGATCGCCCGTCACATAGGCCCGTCTCACGCCGTTGGTCAGCCGCACCGAACGGAACCTCCTAGCGGTGAGATCGGGTTGGCCCAGGTATCCTTCGGCAAGGGCCGCACCTGTGACGAGGAGCTCTCCTGCGATGCCCGGGGGGCACGGTCGGCCAAAGGAGTCGACCACCAGGGCACCCAGATGCGGAAGGGGCTCCCCGATAAGGCTCCTGTGTTCAAAATCAATGGCATCTTGGTTGATCTCCTTGATGGTCACGTGCACGGTTGTCTCGGTGATGCCATACATGTTCAAGAAGCGCGTTTGTGAGGAGATGCGCGCGATCCATTCTCGGAGATCGGCCGGATAAAGTGCTTCGCCGCCGAACACGATGATGCGGACACTCGGTAGCCGTCCTCCTTCCCGGACGAGTGCATCGGTGAGCCGGCGGAATGCCGACGGCGTCTGGTTGAGCACAGTGATGCCCTCGCGTTCGACAAAACGGGCAAACGCCTCGGGGTTTCCGACCTGGTCCATGCGGGGAATCACGAGCGTACATCCGCTCGTGAGCGGTCCAAAAACCTCCCAGATGCTGAAGTCAAAAGCGAGAGAGTGGAACAAGCACCAAGTGTCTCCTTCCAGATACCCGACCGGTGTCTCAGCCGCGGAGAGAAGCGCGGTCAGGTTGTGATGAGGGATTACAACTCCCTTGGGCTCCCCTGTGGATCCCGATGTGAAGATGATGTACGCGCGGTCGTCCATCGTTGGGCGACGGAGGAGACGGGCCGGACGCCGCGACCGAACGAGTGCGTTGCCGTTGACTACGTTGCTGTCGACGGATTGTGCGAGCATCCGCCCGTCAACGAGCGTGGTCGGCCGGCTCCCGTTCTCCTCTTCGACGCGGGAAAGAATGAGTGAGGTTCGGGCAGGTGGGGCAGCCGGGTCGACTGGAACATACGTCCGACCCGATGCCATGACCGCGAGCATCGCAACTACGGCATCGATGCTGGGGGCCATCGACACCACGACGAGGCGCGTAGCCTCAATCGCGTCCAGGGCACCGGCCGCGGACGTGTAGAGGGCCACGAGTTGACGGTACGTCAGGGCTTCGGTTCCCATCCGTAGCGCGATCGCATTCGGTTTGTTCGCTGCGATTGCCTCGATGGCATCGATCACTGTCGGTCCAGTGGCACGCGTGTCGTCGGCGACGTTCTCAACAAAGACGCTGCCATCAACCACCGCGGCGGTCGAACGAGAGACGATCGCATCAACGGCCTCGTCGAATAAGCGCTCCGGGTGTGCGTCAAGCAAGTGGTCGGCTACCCCGACTTCGACGACGAACTCAGAGCCGTCGTCGGAGACAGTTGCCGAGAAGGGATACGACAGAGCGGCGCGGTGCAGCGGGACCGGAGTGACCTCTGTCGACCCGAGAGAGAGGACCAGCCCCTGCTTGTAGAAGGTGACAGCATTGTCCATGCCCGTGTACGTGCCTGATGTCAGCTCCGTTCCGTCAGGTCCTGCGAGATCGAGACCCTGGTTTGACTGCAGCACACGGATGCCGGACTTGACCTGTTCGCACAGCCCACGCCATGTCGTGGCTGAGGTGATGCGAACCGGCAAAGGCAGGGTGTTGACGAAGAAGCCCACGGCCCCTTTCGCGCGGTGGCCGGCGCGGCCCGCGAGAGGGACGCCCATCACTACCTGCTCCTCACCCGAGAGACGCTGCAAAGTGGCCGCATACGCGGCGAAGAACACCGTGGCAGCGCCAAACGTAGCAAATTCCTCACTGCTTCGGATGCGCTCGGCAGCGGGGCCCGAAATCACCCGTCGGCGGCGCTCTCCAACAATCGCTCCTTCGATTCGACTAACCTTGAGCCCTGCATGCGTGAAGGACTCGACTCCGGTCAGCAGTTCGCGGTACCGCGAGAGCGCCGCGGCAGTCGTGGGAACAGGCGCGATCGTCCCAGGGTGTTCCGACAGTTCTCCTAGAACGTCGGCCCACTCGCTTCGTGGACGTGCATACAATTCGGAGATACTGCCGACGACGCGATAAAACGAATACGCGTCTCCCACCAGATGCGAGGCAACCAAGGACATGTGATGCACGTCGGGTCCCCGGTAGAAACGAGCCGTGACCTGTTTTGGGTCCTCAGGCATAATGGGGCCGGCTTCGATTTGCTCCTGCGTCTTGCGGGCAATTGCCGCATCTCGGTCGGACACGGTTACGCCTGCGAGCGTGGGATCGAGGCTGATGACTTCTACCGATGCGGCGCCTGGTCGCACGATGGCCTCGATGCCTGACGGCTTCTCCTCGAAGGTCGTCGAGATGCCGGGACATGCTGCGAAGACAGCTTGAGTCGCGTCGATGAGCAAATCGAGGTCTGTCGATGCTCCAAGCCGGAAAACGAAGGCGAGGTCGAATGAAGTATCCGACGGGTGCACTGCGTTGTGAAGAAACATTCCTCGTTGCGCGAATGTAGCGGGATACCGGTGCGGTTTGGTCATGAGGTGATTCTCTTCTTCGTTCAGATTGGCAGAATGGCGGAAAGCGGAAGATGCGGGCGCATGCCCGAAATCAGACCTAGGTTTACGAACTTGATGGCGGCTTCGCGGTGTGGGAGCGTGACAGCTATTAAGTGGGATCGGACTGGATCGGCGATGCGCACGAAAACAGTGCCCTCCGGGCCTGACACGGACGCGTTACTAGGGCCAGAACCACACACCGTCAGCGAAGATGGGTGGCGTGCGAGACCGACGCCGAATCGCTTCACGTAGGCTTCCTTTGCTGCCCACGCCTGGGCAAGGAATTGGCGGCGGGCTGCAGACGGCGTATCCCTGTACATGGAAAGTTCCTTGCCGGACAGAAATGAATCCGGACGCATGCGTTCGACGCGGTCAAGAGCGACAATGTCGATTCCGACCGGTTCGGGAGCTGCAGCCGCACACACCCACTCGCCGTCGTGGCTCGCCGAAAGGCCGACTGGTGCGCCAACGCATTGGGGGCGTCCCGACGGGAGATAATCGTGGCTCCGTCCTCCTCTGTCTGAGGACAGGCTGTGTAACAGGAGGTCTGCAACCCGGGAACGCACGCGGTCGGCGAGGTGACGCTTGCGGGCGATTGTTTGGAGACGCTCGGCCGGAATGAAGTCGGCATCCACATCGAGATGCATTGGGAAATCAGGGATCTGGGCAAGCAACACAGTTGTCATTTGGTGACTATCACGTCCGTCCGAGCGGTCGCTTCGTAGTTTGTGCCGGGGGAGATACGTGCCCGCTGAACCGTGAGGCCTGAGATCGCAAAGATGACGGAGACGATGATCGCAACCGAAGCGCATACGATAGCCAACGCGATAAAGCCCGTGCCGTAGGCTCCAACGGTGGCTTCGCGCATCGCATCTGACATGACGGCGTCGCGTATTTCAATTCCCTTCGGTGATGTTGGGGCCAGGCCCGTCGATGTGAGCTGATCCATCGTGCGCTGTGCAACTACTTGTGCGTTTTGTCGCAGCCGTTCAGCCGCGTCATGAGCGGCAAGACTGCTGAGGAATGCGACACCGAGCGAGGCACCAAACTGCTGGCTTGTGTTTGCTACTGAGGAAGCAAGCCCACTTCGTTCGGCTCCAATGCCGTGCGTCGCCGATGACATAGCTGGGGCCATGATTGTGCCGAGGCCTAGTCCGACGACGAGCATCGGACCGAGAAGGGTTTCAACGTAAGCGTCTTCGACGCTGAGTTGTGACATCCAGAGGAATCCAACGGCCTGGACGGCTGGGCCGATGACGAAGGCTGCTGGGAGACCGAATCGCGGAACGATCACGCGGGTGCTCAAGACGGCCGCGACTACAAGGCCGCCAACCACGGGGAGGAATGCAATGCCGGATCGAAGGGGGTCGTAGCCGAGGCTGTTCTGAAGGTAATAAGTGAGGTATAGCGAGCTGCCCATTTGGGCGAGTCCTACGAGCGCGATTGAGATATAGGACGTTGAGCGTCTGGCATCAAAGAGAATGGTGAGCGGCAGTATCGGAGAAGGTGCCAGCCGTTCGCGGACGATGAATGAGGCTGCCAGCGCTGAGCCGGACAGGAACAGCGCAAGAGTCACTGGATGTCCCCACCCCAGGGCTTCAGCGCGCGAAAAGCCGAATACAATCGCGAACATCGCGGCAGTTCCCAAGATAAGTCCCAGGGAGTCCTCCAGCAGGGCCGTGCGCCGGGGAGAGGAAGTTCCGCGAAGTCCCCGGATCGCGAGGCCAGCGGTCAAGGCAATCACCGGAACATTTACGAAGAAGCACCAGCGCCAGCCCAACATGTCAGTGAGTGCGCCGCCAAGGATCAGTCCTAGTGCAGCCCCCGCCCCTGCGACGGACCCGAAAACGGCGAACGCACGCGCCCGGCCTTCTGCGCCAGGGAAGGCCGTGTCCATGAGTGACAGGTTCGTGGGGGCGAGAATAGCCGCGAACAAGCCCTGAGCCGCCCGAGCCGCGACCATAAGCGCCAACGAGTCGGCCAGTCCTCCGATAAGACTTGCGACGCCGAAGCCCGCCAGACCTAAGAGGAATGCGGTTCGAGCGCCGAGGATGCTCGAGAGTCGACCGCCGAGGAGGAGAAGTGAACCGAAGGTGAGCGTGTATGCAGTGATCGTCCACTGGCGGTCCGAGCCGTTAAAGCCCAAACTCGCCTGAGCGTCGGGCAGTGCTACAGCGACAATCGTTGTGTCCAACACCACGGTGACCTGGGCGAGGCAGGCGCAGAGAACGAGCCATCGCTGCGGCTTCGTGCGAGATGTGTCTGTCATCGTGTGTCCGTCCGATGTGGGAAATGAGGCGAAGGCTTCGTCCTATTGACGAACCTAGGGCGGCGCCAACGGCCCCGGATACTCCTAGGGGGGCACTGTGTGGTTCAAGTGTGGTTTCCCGCAAGGGCCCGGTTTCCCGGTTTCGAGGTCTCATCCTCGTGGTGCATGAAGAACGACTTCATCGTGTGTGGGCGCTGGAAGCGAGGAATTTCCTATCGGCCTCGTGGGGCTGCCACTGAGAATGGCGGGATGCATCGCATTTGGAATTGGCTGGAGCGGTACGTCGTTTTCTGCGGTCGCTGGGCCAAATCGCCGAGGGTTATCCTGATGCGAGCGATTCAACCGTCACGGATGAACAGTGAAGTACCTGGACGGGGATCTCGCTCTTGGAAGGGAGAGCCTGGGCTCGCCAAAGCGGTCACCATCCTCGTCGACGAGGGACCGATAAGCACGGCGAGGTGGCGTGGGATCCAAGAGGTCGACATGTGCGGGACCTGGATTATCCGTCATCGAATGGCGGACCTTCCGGACGGAATCCAAAAAGTTCCAGACAATCTTATTCAGGTTTTGATAAGCAGGGCGCACTATGATTTGGCGGAATGCTATTGACTTAGGCGGCTTTCTCGTCTTAAATAGAGATGTCAATGAAAGAATATGGCACGATCAATAGCCGGTTTATCGGGAATGAAATTCAGATTGCTGAATTGAGTAATTGTGCGTGCTACATCAAGGCTCATGTCGGCGGAAATTGCGGGAATCGTGGAGCTGGCCTCATTAGATCATCATTTTCGGCGTTCGCGAGCTGCGGCGCCATGTTAGCAGGGCGGAATTATCGCGAAATCTTGACGACCATCTCGAACGCTAAACGCCCGGTGGAGTTGCATCTCTTGAATGTGTGGCATGCGTTGCCGTCGCAGGTGCTCTCGGTAGGACCCGTGGATTTCCAACGACCGATCAATCAAAGGCCCAATTGGTGAGGATTGTACGAAAGTGACAGCTGAGATTGTCATCTGGATCAGCGTCGCGCTGTTTATTGTGCATGAGTTCGAGGAGATTGTCTTCGTCAAGCCGTGGCTGTCTCGTTGCCGCGACCATCCTCGCGCTTCCCGTCAGGCGTTTTGGTCGTTTCGCGATACTAGTACTTCGACGATAGCCCTGCTTATCTTCGAAGAGTTCGTGCTCGTGGGCGCTGTCGCCACAATAGCGATGATGACTGGCAGAGCGGAGGTCTTTGCTGGCTTGCTCATCCCGTATGCGCTGCACCTTGTCGTGCATATTCTGGAGGTTGCCAGAGTCCGGCTTCTGACTCCTTCATTTATCACTGCGGTCATCACGTTGCCGTGGTATATCTACGCTATTCCGACCCTTACCAAGCATGCCAATGGAGACCTTGCCGCAGTGGCACTCTGGGGTGGGTTATTCGTGGTTCTCATGTTCGCTAACTTTGCGCTGATCTATTGGCTACGGCCGCGCATCGAGCGATTTCTTTGGAAGAGTTACGCCGGCGGCGCAGACGGCGAAGCAGCGCGAGGCATCGTCCCTGACACGCTGCGTTGAGGCAGGAGACACTTTCCAGACCTGCCGGCTTGGACCGCCTCGGGCGTGCACTTTGTGAACGTCCTCCCGGGCCAAAGCGCGGAAATCGCCGAGCGCTTCCGCTCGGTGTCCGGCTTCGCCGTGATGGCCGGGACTTTCGTCCCGTTATCTTTCGCACCGCCTAACCTATCCGTATACGTGGTCGTCTACCAGGCGCACCGTTACGACTACGAGACCCCGCTGGACCATGTGGGCCTTCGCGGACATCGTCCACGCCGGAAATGCGCATTACATCGGCGTCTCCGAATGGACCGTGGCTCCACAAACCCCGGGACGGCGTCATCCCATTCGGCCCAGGTGCGGACCGGGATCTGGGATTTGAGCAGCGTGCCCGGTCGCGTCGACTGTGAGGTTGGTGGACGTGAGGGCTCACTCAATGCAGTCTGACGGAAGCCTTCAAACGGCCTTCAGCCACCTCCGATTTCCCAGTTCGCAGAGTGCGCTGCCGGGCGTCGGAGTATCCGGCCCGCCATACAAACAGACTGATAAGCACGCTGCCGCCGCCAAACGCGACAATCCACCAGGGAAAGCCCGGGATCTCAGGGGCTTTCCCTGCCGCGAGGATGTCCTTCTTGGGCGTTGGGGTGATCCGCTCTGCCGTGACTAAAATGCGCTGAGAATTGATGCCGAGGGGTGTGCAGGTGATCAACGTGACCAAGTCTTTGCCTTGGGTGGCCCGCAGTGTGTCGGTGTCCTCTGGCTGTACCACCTTGGTCTCACGCACCTGATAGGCGAGTACTTCGCCGAACACCTCGATCGTGAAGGTGTCGCCGACTTGCACATGATCGAGATTCGAGAACATTGTCGCGCTTGCGAGGCCTCGGTGCGCCGCGATCACGGAATGCGTCCCCTGCCCGCCGATCGGAAAGTGTGATCCCTCGAGGTGACCTGCACCCTTGAGTAGTGTGGCGTCGCTGGTGCCGTGGTAGAGGGGCAGGTCAACGTCGATGGCTGGGATCTTGAGGCGTGCCATTAGACCCTCGCCGTCTGCAGCGAGGATTTTGCTGTAGTGGAAACCCTCGCCGGAGAGATTACCGTCACCGGAGGGAACATTGGTGTTCGCCCGTACCTCCACGCCCGCGGTGAGGGCACGGTTATAGCGGCTGGCCTGCGCGAGTTGCGTGGCGGCGTCTGGCTCGGCCTTATCGACAAGAGAGGTGAAGTCCCGAATCAGTTTTGACTGGTTGTACGAAGTCACCCAGGAGGCCGTCGTTGGGTATAGCAAAATACCGATCCCACCGAAGGCGAGCAGAGCAATCAGAAGGGTCAGAAACCCAGGCCGCCAAGGTCGTCGGAATCGAGCGTTCACGGGGTGGTCTCCTCCTGCGGTGCCCCCGAACGCTGGGCCAACCGGCGTCGGGCTGTCGGGTATTGCAAAACCGCGGTGGCGGGAAGGGCTCGCCTCCCTGCCACCGCGGTGTCGTGCGCTGAGTGCTACAGCTTGGCTGCGCGGCCCCGTCGCACAGCCACGAGACCAATCGCGACCGCGAGCAGGGCGATACCAGCCATGCCCAGGAGGACCTGGCCAGCGGCGCCCGTGAGGGGCAGCTGGGGCACGTTCTGCATGGTGTTAGGCACATCGATGTCGACCGTGGTGCCGGAGGCCCCGGTCTTCACCGTCACTGCGGAACGAGCGTCATCGCCGGTGGGGAGAGTGTAGCCGGCGGGTGCCGCTGTCTCCACCAACACGTAGCATCGCTGCATGGCGTTGATTGGTGCGTTCGTCGAGTCACTGATGAAGAGGCCGCCGATGGTCACGCGTCCGTCGGCACCCGTGGTGAAGGTGTCGGTGGCATTCGCGCCAGTGCCGACCGAGACGGGGCTGCCTGTGCCGACCTTTGAGGTGCAGGTTTGGCCCTCTACCGCGTAGGCCGGATCAGCAGCATACACCTGGAAGCTCGCGCCGGTTAGCGTCTTGTGGTTTACAGCATCGCTCTTTTGTACCAGCAGATCCCCCCAATTGGTCCGCACTTCGGACGACGAGATTCCGGGAGGCGTTCCCGGAGGGATGGTGTCGGCATCGGAGTTCGGGTTATTGATGAACACGGTTGCTGCATTGGTGATCGCGCCGTTGCCGAGGGATGCGACGGTGCCGGCGAAGGTGGTGACGACTTTCTTGCCACCCTGGGTCTTCAACCAGGTCAGGCCCGCCGGGGTGAAGACGACGCGGAGATCCTGTGCGTTCGCTGCGTTGATCTTTACTTCATAGAACGAAGCGTCAACCGGCGCACCGTCCACGGTCACGGATGCGACCGAAACTGGAGCTAGACGCGTGTCGAGCGTATCTCGGATGATGTAACTACCGATGGCATCTGCAGCGGCGACGACGGGGATGTCGGTGGTCACCGGGAAGCTCGCCATAGCACCGAGGCCGAGGCCGCTCGCCGGCTGGCTCGCAACCGTCTTTTCAATCTTCGTGACGATGTTCTTCGGGTAGGCGTTCACAGCGTACAGCCACTCGTTGCCGAACGGGGTCGGCACGGTGACCACGAACGGGGCCGACGGGGTGACAATGTTCGCAGGAGCGCCGGCGATGGTCGCACCGACAGTAGCCGTCTCACATACGACGTATGCCTTGCGGTCGGTGCCGGTCGAATGGGTAACCGAACCGTCGGCACCGGTCAAAACCTGCGCGACCTGGATACCGCGGGTGTACGCCGTTGGGGCCGAGACCGAGCAGTCTGCGTTCAGGGTCACCGTGGAGAGACCGTTCCAGTCGGTGGCATTGGAAAGGTTGATCGCCGATCCGTTGCGATTCAGCTCGTAGATTGTGAACTGTACACCGGCAATCGCGGCACCGGCCGGCTTGTTGGCACCGTCCGGCGTCACGGCAGTGGCGTTTGCCTCAACGTGCTTATTGATGGTGATCGAACCGGCCGTGGTCGAGTCGATGTTGCCGGGGGCCGAGTAGGCTGCGGTGGCGCTAAGCAGGCCGCTGGCACCGATGGCGATGGCACCGACCGCGGCAGCCAGTCGGCGCCGCCGACGGGTTGTCTGGGTGGTCATGGGTGTTCCTTTCGTAATCTCTAACTACTTGTAGAGGTGTGGTGGATCAGGACTGAGTTGAGGACGGGAGTGCCGGGGATACGGCCCGCGCAAGGGAGCGGGCGCGCCTGGCTCTGGTCAGGGCGAACGCGAGCAGCAGAGCCAGTAGCAGTACACCGCCCAGGAGGAATGCATCGGCACCGAGCCCGCCCGTAAGTGGAATCACCAGCGCAGCCTGCGGTTGATTCACGATGTCTCCGAGATCGACTCCGGACGCCGCACCCCCGGCAATGCCGACCGTAAACATGTGCGGGGTGCTGTTAAGCACGTAGCCGGTGGGTGCTTTTGTCTCGGTGAGGGTGTAGTTTCCCCAGGCGAGGTGGCCGACTTCGAAATGACCAGCGCGGTTGTCCTGGTCGGGGCCTGTGCATTCCGCAGCTGAGGAAGCGATACAGTCCACCACTGCAACCTGCGCCGAACCGGCTCCGGACGGGCCGGCCAGCTGCCACTCCGAGCCGCTCAGCGCCTCGCGTCCGGGATCCGTCTTCGTCCAGAAGACTCGTCCTCGTACCAGGTGTTCCGTGGTGCATGGAGCACTGCTGGTGCATGAACCGGGTGGGAATGGCACAGCGGAGGAGGATTCGGCCGGATTCGCCAGGTGAACGGCAGCGCCGCTCACGGAGTTCACCAGGCGCTGTGACCACGCATCGTCGTTCACGATGACCTGGTAGCTCAGTTCGGCTGACTTGGTCGCCGGTACGGTGAATGCTGCGGTGGTGAGCGTGGTCCCTGCGGGGTTGGCAACAGCGGCCGGCGCGCCTCCATCGATCGAAAGGGTCGCCGATCCCGGCACGAATGTGGCATGGCTGAGCGCGGCGCTCAGATCGTCGGTCAGCACGACACCGGAGATCTCGCCCTTCAGGCTGGCGGCAGTGACGTGATAGGTGATGGTGTCGCCGGGGTTCACCTGGCTGGCAGTGGCCGGAGTCGCCGTTTTGGAGGCTGTCCAGGATTTCACGGGATTCTGGGTACAGCTGGTGTTGTCGGGTGCGCAGGTAGCGGGCGGGGTTTGCCCCTTCGCGACCACGAAGTTGACCAGCTCGGAGTCCCCGCGCGCACCATCCGCACTCACCTTTACCCGAAACGTGACTGTCAGCCTCTGACCCGCGGGAACGGATCCGGTCACTGCGATTTGGGTTCCCGGCCCGTTCCGGGCGGCTGTGAGTCCGGCGGGAGCCGACAATGAGCCCGAGACGAACTGTGCATCGTCGATGACTGCGCCCAGATGGTCGACGTGGTCGACAGTTGCTGCTGCAGTTCCGCTGGTGTTATCGAAGTTGAGCGAGTAGGTGAGCTCCTGACCGGCGATCACCGGTGTCGTCGAACTTGGATCCACAGACTTCGACACACGAAGATCCGCTGCCGGCGGCGTCACGGTGAGCGGCACGGCCGCCACCGCGAAACGCCCGCACCCATCGACAACCCTCACCCGGAGCAGGCAGTTCGTGGTCGCGGTCACGTTGGCGGGCGTAAACTTCGGGTTCTCTACGGTGGGGTTGTCAAAGGTGCCCGCGCAACTGGACGTCCACTCCCAGGTGTAGGGTGCCTTACCACCGGTGGTTGTGCTCGAAAGCTGCACAGGTCTGGTTGCGGCGATCGTGCCCGGGGTGACACTTGCCGTGATGGCGGGGCTGCGATCGATGCCGGACATCAGACTGAAGTTGAAGAACGCACGCTGCGCTGCCAGGGACGGCGCGCCTCCAGCTTTTCTGAGGTCGTGTCCGCCCTCGTACATGACCATACCGTTGCTCGGGTTACCGAAGCCGCGACCGTACGCCATCACCGCAGGTGGACCCGCAGACTTGGAGGGTACGTCAGCTTGCGTGGGATCTGACACGAGGATGTTGGTGCTGGGTCGCCAGGAACTTTGCAGACTCGGCAGGTAGATCTGTTCTGACCCATTCTGGGTCGCTGCGTCAATGCTTCCCTGATACTGCTGGATCGGGTCGCTACGGCTCGCACTCGTCGTATACGGCACGCTGCCGTTGCCGTGGCTACCAAAGGGCACCAGGCCGTTCGTCGAAAGGAACGAGAAGCTGCCAAGCGGGTAGTTCGTTCCGGCATCGGTGCCGCTCATATTCTCCAGAACGCTGACCGCATGGCACCCGGCCCAGATGTACCCTCCGGATGCGTTGAATGGCTTAAGTGCCTTGTGGGTGGCGACGGTGGGATCCGCGTGGGGCATGACATACAAGTCATCGCAGTCATTGAGCTTCGACGGATCCTTCCAGTACGGCTTGAACGGATCATAACCGGCGTCTCCCGGACCCACGCCTTCCGTGTTGAATCCGATGCCGGCCGCGGTGTAGAACGCTGCGGCAATTTGGCCGTTCTTACCGTCAAGCGCAGTACGCGGCCACGAGGTGACCTCGCCGTACACGGGTGCGTTGAATGCAGCCGTCGTCGGTCCATCGATGGTGACCCCTTTCCCTTTCCACGAGGTGATGGTCGCCTGCACGAAGGGTGCGTACTCCGGCCTGATGATGAACGCGCCGGTGCGATACTGTTTCGTCCCGGCCGCGGTCGTCGCGGAGAAGTCGATGGCCGTGTCAACGGTCTTTCCGTCTTTGATCAACCAGGTCACCGGGGTGCGCTGGTTGACGAGAAGGTCCTGGATCATTCCATAGGGCAGCAGCTGGGTTTTCTCCGTTGGCACGCCACCCATGTCGATGATGTACGCGCCCGGGGGGATCGACTGGTCGGTGGACGTTGGGGCAAGCGCGGCCTCGGCCGGGGAGCCTTGCACCGTGGTGGCGACACCCAGCATGCCGAGAACCATTGCACACACCACGAGCGCCGCCGGCATGGATGGCCGAACCGTGCGCAATGGTTTCTTCATGATCGAACAACTTCCTGGTTTCATTTCAAAGACTGCGCGACCGGCTGTTGGGGCCGCGTGTGCGGTTCACGTCGCTTTCGCTCGCCTAAATGGCGTCTGGTTCAAGATAAGTCCCAGGTCAGTACCCTTAGACGGACGTAGGAATCTGATCTAAGTGCTGTCCCGAACCAGTGGCTGTCCTGCGATTGAGTCTGTGAATTGAATAGTTTCGAGCATCTGAGCGGCAAGCGCGGCCAGTCCTTCGAAGGCAGACTGGTGATGGTGTCGGGTCCGCAAACCAGACCGTCTCAGTGGACCGCAAGGTTTTCTCCGTGCCGACGGGCGCCAGCCCTACGTGCTGGAAGGCGCCGGATTTGTTTCAGCCGCACCAGCTGGGGAGAAATCCTGCAACTTCTTTGAGGACGGTACCGGTTTTCAGGTTCACGAGGTCGGTCCGCATGGGGGACAGTTCGGGGCGAACCGGGTACTCGTCACCGGCGTATGGAGGCGCGGTTGTTTCGATGGCGAGGTAGTCGGCTGCCGGAGAGATGCAGACGTCCATGATGCTCGACCATGCCGGAGCAGGCTGGTAGAGCTGGCGTGAGCCGTTCTTGTCGGCGAGGCTGATGACGGAGCTTTCGTTTCCGGCGTCGTGCTTGGTCACCACTTGCAGGTATTGGCCGGAACGGTCAAGGATCACGGGCTTGCCCACGGTGGTTGTCAGGTCCTTGGGCCGGACGCCATCCGCGAGGGTGAGCGGGGTGGGTGTGCCCGTGGCAAGGTTGATGGTTGAATACCGTGTCGGGTCCAGGCCCTTCCTTGGCTCCGGGTCGGCCACGGCGAGCTCGTTCGTGCCGGGGACAAAGCCGAGGATCCCGTCATGCGTGCCCAAGGGTGATACCTTGCCGGTGCTCAGTGGGTCGATGAGGAACATGGACTGGTCATCGGTCTGAGCCACCAACGTCGCAGTGCCGGGGACAAAATGCCAGTCCGCGGCAGAGACCGGGCCGTTGATTCCCTGGACGGCCCGCGGTGCTCCGGAGGGATCATTTATGTCGTAAACGAAGAGTGTCTTCCGGTACTGGTCCTTGAGCTGCGAACTGGTGAAGGTGAAGCCGATGAGGTGGTTTGATCCGGCGACATGCAGCTTTTCTATAGTCCCCGGCTTAGGCAGCTGAACCAGCGTTGGCGCGCCCCCGGCGAGGGAAGCGATCTCCAATGAGCTGGTGTTGTCATCGTTGAGAGTGACGACGGCGAGGGCGGAGGGAAGGGCGGCATACTCCTGGATGCGGGGGGCGCTGACAATGACAGTGCTCTCATCGCTGCCGGTGAGGCTTGTGCCGCGGATAGTGTCCGGCTTCTTCTTTCCAACGGTGTCTGTGCCGGTTTCCCGTTGCAGGGTGTACAACGCGAAGTCTGCGGTGGCGGAGGAGCGGGCCAGGGCCGAGGTGGAGTTGGGATGAGGCAGCTTCGCCAGATTCGCAGCGGTCAGCCCGCCGGCAAGGACGGCGAGGATCGTGAGGGTGCCGTAGAGGCGCCGGGCAAAACGGCGTCCGGCCAGGAGCGCAGCTGCTGCGGCAGCGGCGGCGGTCTGTTTGGCCGAGACGTGGCGGCGTTTAGTAGACATAGGGCTGTGCCGGCTGTGTGGTGGGGTTGATTGAGTCCGGTATCAGGACGATTGTCTCGCGACTGGCGGGGTTGGGGTTGGCGCGAAAGCTGCTGGTGACAGTGACCCAACTGTCCGTTTTGTATTCGTTTTGCCAGCCGGGGTGATAGACGGGCACGCCAATCGGCTGGGCATCGACGGCACAGCAGGTCACCACAAAACGGGCCACGAAAAACACATTTGCATCAGTCCTGTCCGGAGTGACGAACCCGGTCACGGTGGCGGTCTTGTCGGCGAAAAAGTCCTGCCCCGCGCCGGAGCGAAGCAACGATGCCCAGTCCCTGACGGTGAAGGCTGAGTAGTCTCCCTTGCTGGGCAGGGCAGGTGCTTTCAGGGTGAGGGCGGATGCTGAGCCGTTGAGGTCCCGTTGGGCGACTGTCGCTGTGGTAAGGGTCGACGGCGGCAGGATCAGCAACGCGACGACGGCGGCGCTGATGGTCAGCACACTCCCGACCGGCCACAGCCAGCCCCATCGCGACCCGGCCTCATCGCCGTGCTCGTTGTCGTGCGCGTGCCCGTCGTGGGTAATGGGAGCAAAGGCGAAGGCCGCCAGGGCAAGCACTCCTGCGATCACGGCCATGATGACCGTGAACACGAAATACCGTGGATGGATGTACAAGGCAAGCTGTCCTGACAAGCCCAGCCAGACCGTCGCGATGAGGCCGATCAGGCTGAGGACCACGCCCTGCCAGCGGCCCACGAGCCGCCTAATGACCATAGTTGACCGCCAATCCGAGGACCGCGGCGCAAAGCGCCACCAGCAAGCTGAGCTGAAGCAGGGTCTTCGCAGTGAACGTGGTGCGCATCAGGGCGAGCATTTTCACGTCGATCATGGGCCCGAAGACGAGGAAAGCCACGATGCCTCCCGGCATGAAGGTTGCTCCGAACGACAGGATAAAGAAGGCATCCACGTTTGAGCAGATCGCAACGACGAAGGCCAGCAACATCAACGCCAACACAGACCAGACCGGGTTGCTGCCCAGGGCCACCAGCACTTCTCGGGAAACGGCAACCTGGATCAGCCCCGCCATGCCTGCGCCAATAAAGAGGGCAGGCATCATTGCCCGTGTCTCCTCCGAGAACATCTGTACGCTGCGCCTGATCCTCCCGGCAGAGCCGGCGTGGTGGACTGCCACTGAACACGTTTCCTGGAACCGGGCGGTCAGCAGGTCCTGGGGACGCGGATGCCGGCTGTAAATCCAACCGACAAGATTTGCGATGAAGAAACCGCCGAGGACACGGGAGACCAGGATGCTGTTGTCCCAGCCAAATGCCTGCGCGGTGGTGACGATGGTGACGGGGTTCAGGATGGGGGCCGCGAACAGGAAGGTCATCGATTCCGCAACCGTGAGGCCCTTGACGATCAGGCCGCGGGCCAGCGGAACATTCCCGCATTCGCAGACCGGCAGCAGCATTCCCAGGAGCGAGAGGACCAAGCGTCTCAATAGCGGGCTCCGTGGCAGGCGACGAAGCAGCATGCCCTCCGGCAGCCAGACCTGGACGGCGATCGAGAGGACAATCCCGAGGAATACGAAGGGCAGGGACTCGACGACGACGCTGATCGACAGCGTCGCAAAGTCGCGGGCGGCGTCGGGAAGTGCAAAGGGTGCCGTCGAGGACGGTACCAGCACCCGGACGACGACGAACAGGGCAACGAGTGCGGAGCCGACGACGAGCCCGGCGGCCGACATCGACCTGAAAGTGCGGGCCGGGCTTCTGTGTTCGTGTGCCGGCTTTTGGCGTTTGTCCACAACGGGCAGCGTCACAGGCACTCCTTCCTCCCCGGACCCGGCCGGGCGTGCCTGACCGGAAGGGGATTACAGTGCCGCGCGACCGGCTGTTGGAGCCGCGTGTGCGGTTCACGTCGCTTTCGCTCGCCTAAATGGCGTCTGGTTCAAGATAAGTCCCAGGTCAGTACCCTTAGACGGACGTAGGAATCTGATCTAAGTGCTGTCCCGAACCAGTGGCTGTCCTGCGATTGAGTCTGTGAATTGAATAGTTTCGAGCATCTGAGCGGCAAGCGCGGCCAGTCCTTCGAAGGCAGACTGGTGATGGTGTCGGGTCCGCAAACCAGACCGTCTCAGTGGACCGCAAGGTTTTCTCCGTGCCGACGGGCGCCAGCCCTACGTGCTGGAAGGCGCTTTGGTCAGTTTCGTTGACCGCCAAACACTACGTCTCTTCAGGAGCGCTCTGTGGGCCGTCCGCCACGAAGCGAACGAGTTCAAAGAGCGCGTTGCGCGTAGCGGTTTGGGTCTTGCGGAGGGCGTTGGAGATATGGGTTTCCACTGTCCTGACACTGAGCCCATGCTCGGCGGCGATTTCTTGGTTGCTTCGATGGCCAGCTAACAGGGCAATCTCTGTCTCTCGCACGGTCAAAGCTGCAACGGATGTTTCGGGATCGAAGTCCATGTACTGAGTTAGCTGCTCGTATCTGGCCTCAAACCTTTTCGCCGCGCCCTCGATCGCTGCGGACGCAATGGCGTCGCCCTTAAGTTGGCTGCGGACCGCTGCTCCTCTGAGAATCATGGCGACTTGGTAGAGGTCTCCGTCCGGCGTATAGCCTTCGACGCGGACGTCCAGTTCCTGCAAGTCTCCCTCTAATAGGGCGTCTGCAATGGCGAGAAGTTGATCGTGATGCTTGACTCCACGCTGCTCAAGCAACACTCCAAGACGTTCCCGGACGCGTGGCCCTGGAAGAAGGCACAATGAAAAGAGCGCCGTGTATACCGCTTCCAAGACATAGCCGTGATCCAGCGTCTCGTCGATGAGTCTGGTAGCAGATTTGTCGAAGGCTTCGGCTGTCTTGGGACCAAAAGTCGCGAGTTCGTAGACGCCCTTACCCATGGCGGGAAGGGGCCCGACATTGGGCGAGCCACTGCCGACCTGCATAGCCAGCGATGGATCTTTCGCGCCGTTCCTAAGCGATGAAAGCCTCAGCATGGCGTTGTGCAGCGACTTAACCAAGAAACCAGGCTGCCGGACTGAGAACGTCCAGCCCATCAAATACTCGGCTTCTTCAAAGAACCCTCGATAGACTAGGGCAAGCGCCGCCACGTAGGTGTTAGCCACAAGGCCGAACTGGTCAACTGCTTGCACAGCTTCCTCGCGACGTGCCAGTGCGTGAACCAGGGCCTCGTCCACTTTGCCGGTGGCGTATAGCGCTAAACCCCGAATGAAGGGTTCGAACTGGGGTAGAACTTCGAAACCTTCAGCTGAGTCTATGAGGTCAAGGGCTTGATCAGGGTCATATCTGTAGAGCTCTAACAGCCCTCTGACAACCGCGATGACCCCGCTAGTTGGATTTCTGGAGGTCAATTGGGCAAAAGTTCCGTCCAAGTCCTCGGGCATCTTGTTGTAAGTTGCCTCCAAGAAGATTGCGAAGGCTTTGGCTTCAGCGGCCCACCCGGGTTCACTTTCTGCCAGTTGCAACATCATCGCTTTTGCCAACGTGAGATCGTTTTGGCTCGCGACGGTCCAAAGCGCTCGTGTCATGGTGAAAAAGAAAAGGTCGGCTGGATCGCTGGGGGAGGTGGACGTGTGTTTGAAGACTCGCTCAATGCGGGGAGGGTCGATGTTGGCGCCCCAGGACACGCGAAGAAACGTCGCCGCATTTGAGACGCTTCTGTCCGAGTCCCAGGTTTTGTAGTGGCTTTGTTCCAGTGTGCGTAGCCGTTCATGAAAGTGGCGTACTGCGGCTGCATTATGGAAATCCTGTTTCTTCATCGCAGAGATTGCATCAAAAAAGGGGACATCAGACTTCGTGATCGGATTCTGCCGCAGCGGTTCTTCGTCCAAGTTCACCTCAATTGTGCTGCTCAGGATCTTCCGCGAGCGGAGGGCCTGATCTCGGAGGTAGTCGGAGACTAACGGGGGAGACACCGCGGCATGTAGTAGTCCGTTCGAGCCTGTGAAAACCGAGACAAGGCCGCGTCGCTCCAAACCATCGAGAACGCTAGTCTTGATGCTCCATCTTGTTTCGTCCAACGGGTGGGTGCCCAGCAGCGAAATGGTGTCCAAAGCCCGAGCTTCGTCTCGGTCGAGACCGTGCAGGAGGGCTTCGACTGTGCCGTGCAAATGCTCGTTCAGCAGGGTGTTCGCAGTCATGCGCCAGCGACCGTGGCTCAGAACTAGCCGCTTGCTAAGCACGGCGGTGTGAACGATTCGCGTAACAAGGCGAAGGTTGCCATCGGATTTGGTCAGGACGCGCGCAACGACATTAACATCGGCAGGCGCACCGAGAATCTGCGTTAAGAGGGTGTTTACCTGCCCGAATCGGAGCGGAGCGAGCTCGATGTTTGCTTCGGGCCAAGGATGTAGGGCCATCGCGGACGCCTTCGACTGCGAAGAAGCATCGCTCATCGTTGTAATGAGAGGCAGTTGAGTGCGTCGTTGGACGATGTCGACGACGGTCAGCGATTCGCGATCCAGGTTGTCAACACCGTCGATAACGAGTAATCGAGAGCCCGGTCCAACCAGCTTTTCCGACACCAGGTCAGCTACGCTCAGGATCCCTGAGGGCCTGGAACGCATGTCGATGCCCAAAGAGAGGACACCTGCAAAAGCGGATTGCAGCAGCAAAGGCGTCGCGAAGATGCTGTGAACCTTAACGCCTTGATCCTTCAGATCAGAGACCACTTTTGTCGCTACCGTCGTGCGTCCGCTGCCAGGCGCGCCGGTGACTCTCACGCTGACCCCCTGCGCCGCGTAGGCCAGAATGCGCTTGATCTCCTGCTCGAACAACTCAATTTCCCTTCTTGCTTGTGGAACCGCGCACATTGCAGTTCAGAACGTGAACAACTGCCGCAACCCTGTGGGTGGACGCAATTCTCCGTGGCCTCGACCAGCATTGCCGCAAGGTCGAGGACCGTGCATCCGATCTGCAGCGCGGTGGCTATCTTGGCCGCGCCGATCACCAGGGTGACGGCTCAAACGACTTTTCCGACTTCTAGAAACGACAAAGCGCCAGGCACGAGGTTTTCGCTTGGGTCGGGCTTCTGGCGTAGCCATGGCTGTTGGTTCATAGGGTTGAAAGAGAGGCCTTCGAGGAGAATTGCGGCAAATATTGCGGCGGCGATTGGTGCGAGGATGAAGACCCAGAGTTGTTCGAAGGCCCGGCTTTGGCTGTAGATTGCGGTGCTGAAGGATCCCTTTGGTGCGCCCGCGGCGATGATGGCAAGCAAGCTTGTTGCCATTGCGCTGCTTATGATCTGGATCCCCGATGTAGCCTGGCATGTCTTTCCACGGCAGACGCTCGGCCACGGCGGCGACGGCTGGGTTGAATTGCCCTCCGGATATGTGTCCGAAGAAGTAGGCTCCGGCGACTATGGTGAGTTCGAACCCGAGGGCAACGCCGAGGAATCCGACGCCGAGCGGGTCGCTCTTGTCGGGGAAGTTCGCGGTGCCGGTGCCTCCGAATACGAGAACGAAAGCTCCGAGGAATTCCGGTCCTAGGCCGGCAGCCATGGTGGGCGGTGCCAGCGCTCCGGTGGGTGCCGCGATTTCCGTCGTGTTCTGCCGTCCCATTTTTTCTTCTCAACGAACGATTGTTGCTAAACAACGGTTATGAGAGATCTGCGAATACTGCCGCAGCACGTGGAGCGGCGACATCGACAGTAGTTCGGAACTGCCTGCCGGCACCGGAACCAAGGAAAGTAACGAAACGGGATCCCCCAAAGACCGAACTTGCGATTGAAATCTGCCTCAAGGCAACCTTGTATCTGGCTGCGCATGCAAAAATTCGAATGCAAGCTGCAACAATAATCGCTCGTAGTTTCGAAATCTACAAGTTAGAATTTAAGAATGGTATTGATCGGCTGATCCTTAAAGGTCACACGCCTGCCAGATGATCACGTTACATATTATATGTATTGGGTTAGGATTCCGGGTATGGTTCAAGTTAGCGACACTAGGAATGAATGCCGATGACCTCGCTTTATTTTGGCATTTTCATGCGTTAGCTTTGATCCAAGCTCCTCTCAAGCTTTCGGCGACAGTGGAGTCGGGGAGTGCGCCGATTCCGCTACTGGAAAGGAATATCATGGCAGGGAAATTTGAAGTCTATATGGACAAATCCGATCAGTACCGGTTTCGTCTTAAGGCCGGAAATGGGGAGATAATTGCGACAGGGCAGGGCTACACCTCCAAAGATGGTGTGCTCAAAGGCATCGAGTCAGTAAAACGAACTGCCGCAGAAGCGGCGGTCGTTGAAGTGGAAGTCTAAGTAGCCAAGCGACGGGTGCCTTCGGAGTGTGACCGCTCACGGGGTGGGAGGTCACGTCCTGCCGGGGGCGCATTGAGCGATCTAGCAAGTCGGTAGTTCCCTGCCTTAAGAGCGGGTTTGATCTTGTTTGTCGCAAGTAGGTTACCGGTGCCCGATGCCATGTTCATCGGGCCGGGATCCCGTTACGCAAAGACGATCCTTCGCGCCCCTTAAAACTGTTGTCGGAACCGGGCGTGCCGACGCCTCCCTGACTACAGGGAGTTGGCTGTCGTTCGTCGCCGTCGAGCCAGGCGGTCGGCGGCGCCCTACTCGCAGCGGTACCCACCGAGCTTGCGGGAATGCTACAGACGGACGTATGAACTCGGCAAAGACACGGGTGGAACCCACAGTTCCGCCGGGGAGGCCACGACAAATCAACTGGCTATCTCGGAACCACAACAGGATTCGCGGAGTACTCCGCTCAGCCAAGACGACACAACATCGACAGCCCAGTAAGGAACGTGTAAGTGAAGGCGATTCGACGGTTTACGGTCCGGACGGTTCTGCCGGAAGCAATCGCGCCGTTGGTGCGGTTGGCGAAGAACTTGCGTTGGTCGTGGCATTTGCCGACGCGTGAACTGTTTTCAACGCTGAATCCCGAGGCTTGGGAAGAAAGCAAGCATGACCCCATGACTTTCCTGGGCCTGGTCAGCCGCGAGGAACTGCATGAGCTCGCAGCGGATGGCGCCGTCGTCGAGCGCGTGCAGCAGGCGGCGGCGGATTTGGACCGGTACCTGAGCGAGCCGCGCTGGTACCAGGGCCTGGGTCCGGATGCCCCGGCGTGCATCGCGTATTTCTCGCCCGAGTTCGGGATCACCGAGGTGCTTCCGCAGTATTCCGGCGGCCTGGGGATCCTGGCCGGTGACCACCTGAAGGCCGCTTCGGACCTGGGCGTGCCGCTGATCGGCGTCGGGCTGCTGTACCAGGCGGGCTACTTCAAGCAGTCCCTCTCCCGGGACGCCTGGCAGCAGGAGACCTACCCGGTCCTGGACCCGGACGGCCTGCCGCTGACGCTGCTGCGTGAGGAAGACGGTTCACCGGCCCTGGTCACGCTTCCGCTGCCGGGTGACCGGACGCTGCGGGCGCACATCTGGCGTGCCGACGTCGGGCGCGTGCCGTTGCTGCTGCTCGATTCGAACGTTCCGGCCAACGACGACGCCGCGCGCGGGATCACGGACCGCCTCTACGGCGGCGGCGGTGACCACCGCCTGCAGCAGGAGCTTCTGCTGGGCATGGGCGGGGTGAAGGCGCTGCGCGTCTTCCAGCGCCTCACGGGCACCCCGGCCCCGGAAGTGTTCCACACCAACGAAGGCCACGCCGGGTTCCTGGGCATCGAACGCATCCAGGAGCTCATGTCCTCCGAGGCGCCGCTGAGCTGGTCCGAGGCTCTCGCCGCCGGGCGCGCGTCCACGGTGTTCACCACCCACACTCCCGTGCCGGCCGGCATCGACCGGTTCGAGGCCGTGCAGATCAGGCACTTCTTCGACGCCGGGCTGGCCCCGGACGTGCCGGTGGAGAAGGTCCTGGACCTGGGCCGGGAAAACTACGACGGCGGCAACCCCGCGGTCTTCAACATGGCCGTCATGGGCCTGCGCCTGGCGCAGCGGGCCAACGGCGTGGCGAAACTGCACGGGGTGGTCTCCCGCGAGATGTTCTCCGGGCTCTGGCCAGGCTTCGACCACTCCGAAATCCCCATCACCTCCGTCACCAACGGCGTCCACGTCCCCACCTGGATCGATCCGAAGATGAGCCGGCTCGCCGCAAAGCACTTTGGCAGCACCGACGTGGATGCCACCGGTTGGGACAAGATCTACGACGTAAGCGATGCCGAACTTTGGGCCCTGCGAGGCGAGTTGCGTTCTGCTTTGGTTGATGACGTGCGCAAACGCCTGCGATCTTCGTGGAAGAAGCGTGGGGCGGCCGATGCGGAGCTGGGCTGGACGGATGCCGTGCTGGACCCGGACGTGCTCACGATCGGCTTCGCCCGGCGCGTGCCCACCTACAAGCGCCTGACCCTGATGCTCCGGGACCCGGCCCGGCTCAAGGCGCTGCTGCTGCACCCCCAGCACCCCATCCAGCTGGTCATCGCCGGCAAGTCCCACCCCGCGGACGACGCCGGCAAGAAGATGATCCAGGACCTGGTGAAGTTCACCGACGACCCCGCCGTGCGGCACCGGATCGTGTTCCTGCCCAACTACGACATCGCCATGGCCCGCACCCTGTTCCCGGGCTGCGACGTGTGGCTGAACAACCCGCTCCGGCCGCTGGAGGCCTGCGGGACCTCCGGGATGAAGGCGGCCATCAACGGCTCCCTGAACCTCTCGGTGCTCGATGGCTGGTGGGATGAGATGTACGACGGCGAGAACGGCTGGGCGATCCCGACCGCGAACAACGACGCGTCCCCGGGCGAACGCGATGACATTGAAGCCGCCGCGCTCTACGAGCTCCTGGAGACCCAGGTTGCCCCGCGCTTCTACGGCTCCACGGTCTCCGCGGAAGCCGGCGCGGCCGGGCCCTCCCAGTCCGGCCCCGAAGCCGTGCCGACGCACTGGGTGTCCATGATCAAGCACACCCTGGCCCACCTCGGCCCGGCGGTCTCGGCCGACCGGATGCTCCAGGACTACGTCAACACCCTCTACCGCCCGGCGGCTCTCGCCGGCAGGCAGGCGGGAACGGCCTCGTTCAAGGAAGCGAAGGAACTCGCGGCCTGGACCACCAAGGTCTGCACCGCCTGGCCGCAGCTGACGGTGGAACACGTCGATTCCGTGGGCGTCTCCGAGGAGCCGCAGATCGGGGACACCCTCCAGGTCAACGCCTATATCGCCCTCCACGAACTCACGCCCGAGGACGTGTCGGTTGAAGTGGCTTATGGCCGGGCCCAGGACGGAGACGAACTGGAGGAGGTCGCTCTGGTCGAGCTGACTGAAACGGAGGACCTCGGCAACGGGCGTCACCTGTTTACCGGTTCGATCCTGATCAACCGCTCCGGATCGTTCGGCTACACCGTCCGGGTCTTCCCGAAGCACCCCTCCCTGGCCTCGAAGGCCGAACTGGGACTGATCGGCCAGGTCTAACAAGGGAGCTTGCGCTTGGTCCACCGTCTGGTGGGAGGGTGATGAGGCAAACGGATTTGGGGAAAATGAAATTTCTCGCGGGAAGGTCCCGTTTCCTATCGGGACGAAGGAAACCCCCGGGAATGCGAAGCGTACGTTGAAGCCGCCGCGGCGGATTGAGGCGTTCGGGGGCAAGCAAGAAGAAGAAACAATCCCCTATGAACACATGACCAAAGAGGAAAGGCAAGTGCCGTGTTGCACTCCAGAATTTTGGCGGACGGTCAGATGGAAATCTGCGGTCAGACAAAGGGTGATGTGAATATTCCCCTGCTATCGCGTGACACTTTAGAGGCCCTTGAACACGAGCTGGAAGACCCGGAAGCCTATTTAAACTATGTGCGCCTGAACCACGATATGTGGCCTAACCGTTACAAACGGTTGTCCGAGGCCATTCGGGCTGGGGATATTACGGGAGCCATGGATGCGGTGTTAAGCCTTCGGTCATCCAGCCAGATGATCGGAGCAACGCAACTGGCGGAGGCTGCTCTAGAGACAGAATACGCGCTCCGGGAAGGTCAACTCAGTGCGGCCGAATCCCTTTTGACTGACCTTCAGGGACGCGGAATAGCGACGATGGCGCAGATTAGGAGCGAATTTTCGCTGGGAGCCCATGAGCCTGTCGATGACAGTGACTGGACTACGCTTGCGGGGAGGAAAGCCGAGATCCGGTTTCCCGGAGGTGGCACGGATTCCGGAATTGTCGACGCGGTGGCCTTGGACGGTCATTTGATGTGGTTGAAAATGGACGGCGTCTCACCGCGCCGCATGGTGGAAATGGTGTTAGAACTTGAGGTTCGTATTGTCCTTTGAGCTTGCGGATCCTCAAATGGCCGTCCCTGGGTGGATTCCTTCGGCTTAACGCGCTGGTCAATGCTCGTTCTTCCACCTGCGTGGGACGTGATTGTGGACCCCGGTAAATATTCGATTTGGGAATCGGGGCCCGTACGAGGTCGGTGCCCATGTGGAGATACTGGCGTAGTAGCAGCCCCTTGGTGTTTCGGTGGATCACCGATCCCCTGGGATCCATGCCGCCAGTAACGGCGACCACCTGAACCGCTGGTGAGACCTCCATTTCGGAAAGCGCTCCCATACGCTGAGGATGCTCATCGGCAATAACACACAAAAGTGCTGCCGCTTGTTCTAGCCGGAGTGCCTGGTTATGGTTGTCTAAGTGTTGCGGCGATGTGTTCCCAGCCGAAATGAGAGCGTCAAGCTGAGAGCCGATCAGTTCTCCGTCTTGAAATGCATGCGGCTGACGGCCGAGGCCACAGACACGCAAGGAGTCCAGGATCGTTCCGCGGTCGCCTCGAACTCTAGGCTATCCGACGCGTCAGCTCGCGTAGTACGCGCCGCTGAAAGACATGGGCACACTCTCTCGGGCATCGTTTCCGATTGACTGGATTTCAGATTGCATCGTACTCAGGGCTGGAGTACCGCTGCCAGCGCCGTACCCCCTGTTGGAATGAATGGCTCAGTCGCGGTGGTGGCCGTGCGTCAGTGTTCACTTCGGCCGACCGCGGATGTCTCTCAGTGCAATTCCTCGTTCCCTCAGGCGAGGCTGAATCATTCTCGGGGCTGCCCCGAGCCGTTCACCTACGAGCGCTGGCGATTGCCCAGATGTATAGAGGCACGCGGCCTCGTCGACTTGTGGCTCGGTGAGTGGACTTGTTGAAATGCCGGCCCGTGCTAAGTGCCTGCTGACTGGAGCGCTTCAACTCAGCGTTGTCCGAGGGCGAGCGTTGGTCGGAAAGTCGTCAGGCCAGCTGAGATCAGCGTATCGCGGTCGTTGTTCATTGACCCAGGGGACTTGGCTGGAGACCTTCAGAGATTCAGAGACCGGGGCACCAGGTTCCCCCTCTGTCGGGAGGCGAAATGCTGCTTTCGCGATATTCCGGAGTTCAGCGAATATGGCTCTGCAGCCTGTGCAGCGGGACAGATGGTGTCGGATCTTTCGCGCGGACATTGGCGGCAAACTGCCCCGGGCGAGCGATGCCAGTTTGGGGGTGAATGCATCACCTCCGTCCACTGCGGCGGAGCTGATGTGGAGTTGAAGATACTGGAGGCGAAGGGCTTTCCTGGCGCGGAAGCCCAGGGCTGAAACGGCGTTGGGGGAAAGGCCAAGGATCGGTGCCACAGCCTTGGGTTGCATCTGCTGCACATCCAAATACCAGAGTAATTCTTTCCACCGCTCGGGCAGCGACTGAAAGTCGAGGGCAACAGTTTCTGCTTCAAAAGCCCGGATGACCGGATCCGCGGGGGCAGCCGGGCCGCCCAGGATCGACTGGCCGGCTGTCAGTTGTGAGCGGGCGGCTGCCCGGTTTCTGTGGTGGGAGAGCTTGGCTACCGTGGAGAGCAAGTACGCGCGGAAGAATTTCTTTGGGCCGCGTCCCGACCTGACGCTCTGCAGCACGGATTGAAAGGCTTCGGCTACGATGTCTTCGGCGTCGCCCGCGTTGTCAACATTCATGCGGGCCACGACTACCACGGTGGCAAAGTACTGAGCGTAGAGGGCCGCGTATGCGTCCATGCTTCCGGCGCGTGCCGCGGAGAGCAATTCGGTGTCGTTGTCTGGTTCCCCGGTTGAGGGGACGCGGCTATCTCTCACGGTTTGCTCGATGTGACGTCCGCGAGCTGGAGTGTCGGCTGCTGGGTTCCCGGGCGTCTCGGGCCGACGAAGCCTATTCCTCTCCCTACCGATATCAGGCATGGTGTTGTTTGCGTTGGCCTGTGAACCGTCGGGCGCGGCCGAGGATCAATCCGCCGACTAGCAAGAGAGCGGTAGCAGCGGCTCCGGTGGGAACGATATGGTTCGCGATGCGGACTCCCAACGGCTTGATGCTGGCCTTGCCAGTGCCGGCCACGACGGAGCCGGGGGCCCATAACGCCTCTGCACCGGACCAGGACTCTGCCTGCCGGAAATGCCCGCTATAAGCACGGACTTCCAAGTCCATCTCAACCTCAGGGACTGCCACTTCCGCCAGCCACCTCGCTCCACAACGCTTCGTCCTCGTCGTCAGCTCGGCGCTTGAGCTTGTTCCCCAGCCTCAGCAATGCCACGCTGACCACGAGGAAGCCCAGGGATATTCCCAGGGCAAATGCCAGCACGCCTCCCCAGCCGCCGGCACGTGCCGGGTCGATGAACCAGTACGCGTACCAGTCCACGAAGGCGCCGCGGATGAGGCTGTAGAGGAGGTAAGCGACGGGGTAGAGCAGCCAGTACCAGATATGCTTCACCACGATGGTGGCCCGCGGGGGCTGGAACAGCCAGTCAGCAACCATGACCACGGGGATCAGGTAGTGGAGCACTACGTTGACCCAGGGAAGCAGTGAGCCCAGATCCTCCCCTGAAAGCAGTGCGCCGAAGACCAGTCCCACCACGGCCATGGCTACGGTGGCCATGCCGCGTATCGTCTCCTCGAGTTCGCTGGGCCACGTGCCTGCCCGAATCCCGTAGCCGCTGGCAAGGAGGACGACGGCGGCGAAGATATTGGAGAGGTTGGTGAAGTAGCTGAAGAAGTTCCAGACGTCGTAGCCCATGCCGACATGGACAGCCAACTGAGTTCCCACCGCCGCCAGGGTCAAAAGGCCGAAGAGAAGGCGTCCCACGAAAAGCACGGTCCTCGTGGTCATGCGCTTGCACCGCCGTCGACCACGAGGTCGTGCCCGACAGTGAAGCCGGATTCGGGAGATGCAAGCCACAACACTGCCGAAGCGATCTCGTCGAGACTACCCATCCGGCCGATCGGCACAGTAGATCGTATGCGTTCCGCGCTGTCCTCGGCAGTCTCTCCCGGGCGTTTCGACATACCGGTATCGCTCGACCCGGGGCTGATCGAGTTAATGCGAATGCCCTCTCCTATATATTCCAGGGCTGCCGCCCGGGTAATGGCGCTTACGCCGGCTTTCGTCGCCATGTAGGATCCCATGCCAGTCCGGGTCAGATGGGCGCCGATGTTCGACGAGGTGTTGACGATAACGCCCCCTCCGTTCCTGCGCATATAAGTGATCTCATGCTTCATGGAGAGCCAGGTCCCGGTGAGGTTGACGGCGAGAGCCGAGGACCACGCTCTTTCGTCCAAATCTGCTATTTTCCCCGGGACAAGAACGCCCGCGTTATTGAAGGCAATGTCCAATCGCCGATACCGCAGTGCGATGGTGTCGATAGCGTCCTTTATCTCCGCCTCGCGGCTCACGTCGGCCCTGACCGAACCCGCTGTCCCTCCGTCGCGGCGGATGAGGGCCACGGTTTCGTCGAGTGTGTCCTGGGTGCGGCCGAGGACGACAGCCGTGGCGCCTTCTGCAGCGAAAGCTCGCGCGACCGCGCGTCCGATGCCCGAACCCCCGCCGGTAATGAGGGCTGTCTTTCCCGTGAAACGATTCGTCAATTCTCTCCCTGGAATTCCTGGCCCATGCCAGGGCCGTTGCGGTGATGTATGTAAGGGCTGTACCCCCTGCGGGCTCAGTCCGCAGGGGGTACAGCTGGTGCGCGGCAGCCCTCGGCCTCCGGGCGTGTCAACTGCCGCGCTTCGTCCGGCCCGCCGTCTCTGGGGGTCTAGGCTGGCCGGGGTTGCGACGGAAGTAGCGAACTGGGTTCGTGCTCTCCGCTTGGCTCGGTTTCTGCGTTGTTCCTGGCTGAGAAGGCCGTGGCCGCCACTGCAGGGGGACCCCACAGGACTCTCTCAGGCACGACAGCGCGGGATGCGTGTGATGTGCGTGGCCCGGGGAGGAGCGTTCGGGTTGCCGTCACCATCAGGGCTGTCAGGGCAAGGACGGATCCACCGATGAACATTGTCAGAAACAAGATCAATAGCCCGAGCACCACGGTGACGGCCCAGACAATCGTTTCGCTTTCCAGGAACGAGAGGTCTTCAGGCATGGGTTGAGTGCCTTTGGCTGCGAGGTGCTTCTCCTGCGGTCAGGGGGTACGGCTTGAGAAGATGAATTTGTAAGTGAGGGCGCCGACGACTGCGCCGGCGATAGGGGCCAAGATGAAGACCCACAGTTGTCCGAATGCCCAGCTGTCGCCGTAGATTGCCGTAGCGATGGAGCGGGCCGGGTTTACGGATGTGTTGGTGACCGGGATGCTGATGAGATGGATCAGCGTTAGCGTCAGGCCGATGGCCAAGCCCCCGAAACCGGCCGTAGCACCTTTAGCGGTCACTCCCAGGATGACGATCAGAAACACGGCGGTGAGAATGAACTCGACCAGGAGCGCCGATCCAAGACCGAAACCTGCGGGGGAGTGCTCTCCGAAACCGTTGGACGCGAAGCCCCCGGCCCGTGCCGTGCTGAAGAAACCAGCGGGACCGCCTGCCGCGATGACGGCCAGAAGGCTGGTTGCCAAAGCACCGCCGAAGACCTGCGCCACAACGTACCCCGGGACATCTTTCCACGGCAGCCGCCCAGCCACAGCTACGCCCACCGTAACGGCCGGGTTGAAATGACCTCCGGAGATGTTTCCCACAGCATAGGCCCCAGCGACAACGGCCAAACCGAAGGCTAGGGCGACCCCGAGGAAACCGACACCGAGTGCGTTGGACTTGTCCGGAAAGTTTGCCGCGAATAACGCAGTGCCCACGCCGCCAAATACAAGAATGAAAGTGCCAAGGATTTCCGATCCCAAGCGGGCGACCGCCGAGGGCACCAAAAAAGTAGCGCCAGTCACCTCAATTGCCGTCGTATCATTCTGTCCCATTTTTTCCTTCTTCAATGAACGGTTGCCATCAAACAACGGCTCTGAGAGACCTGCATCTACTGCCTGCAGCGGCAACGAACCAGCTGCATCGACAGTAGACCCCGAATGCCTGGCGGCACCCGAGCTCAGGTGGAAAGAACAAAGCAGAATCCCCCAAAACCAAACCAGCAGTCGACCACAAACTCAACTGGGGTTTGAATAAACATTACTCGCAATAGAGCAGGCTACAAGTTAGAATTTCCGGACGATATAGGTCGGCGACACCTTAAGAATGAAAAATGAAGTCATCATGCAGCTTACTAAATCGAGCGAGTTAGAATTTCGGCATGGTACAAGTTAGTGACACCTTAAAGATCGATCTTCGGCGCCTTGATGTACTTGCTGAACTCAGCAGGAGAGGAACAATTACCGCAACCGCTGCGGCACTTCATCTAACGCCCTCGGCGGTTTCGCAACAGATCTCAGCTCTGGCATCTGACCTTGGGGTCCAACTTATCGAACCAGCAGGGCGCAAGATCAGGCTCACGAACTACGCCGAGGTGGTATTGGACCACAGAGCCTCCATTCTGGCCGAGCTGGAACGCTTGCACGCTGACCTGGACTCCGCAAAACGGGGACACCGCGGCTCGATAGTAATCGGAGCCTTCAGCTCCGCGATTCCCGTTCTCGTTCCTCCCCTGATCTCCCATTTTCGCCAGACATACCCCGGAGTGATCATCGAGGTGCGGGAAGGCGCGGGTCACGACATGCTGACAGGGTTGGACGCTGGGGTCATCGATCTCGTGATTGCCGTGATTCACAACCAAATCCCGCCGCTCGAGCATGCGAACTACTCACAGGAGATCCTCTTCGAAAATACTCTTGATCTCGTCGTTCGCGACGATCACTGGGCAGCCAAGGTGGACCAGGTCAAATTAAGCATGCTGGCAAGTGAGCGATGGATCATGGGGGACGAGTCCACTTGCCGCGGGTCCATTTTGCGATCGCATGCCCTCGCCAGCGGCTTCATTCCCGACGTCCGGAGCAGCGCGAACGATTGGCAAGCCACTGTCGCACTCGTTTCTGCCGGGCTCGGAATTGGTGTCGTGGGCCGCATGACGAGACGAGACCTTCCAACGGACGTCCGGGTAGTCCCGTTTGAGAGCAAAATCTCCCAGTCGGTATCGATGATCTCCCGGCGAGACGGATCGGAACACCCCCTTATCTCAGCTGCCGCAGCCTACATTCGTGGCTGCAAGCCATTATGGGATGGCGGCGGAGCCTCGGAGTCCGGCTCGGCTCCGGGCAGCGCCCCGGTAGTCCCCGCTGGACCGATGCCCTGAATATTAACGCGACGTGGCCAACGGAAGGGTCTCGTGCGATCCGTCCTTTTCAGCTACTTGCTGACGGCCGTCGGCGCGCTGCGTGGAATCTAGTTGATTCATCCCTGTACCGGAGGGGCACCACTTAGTCAGCTTGAAGGCAGTCTCAACCAGGGTCGAGGGCTGTTTGAAAACGGATTCGACAGCTTCTTCTTCGTTCTGTATCAGTTGATTGGTGCGATAGCCATTGCTTTTGTCGTGGTCGCGGCTAGGCAAGTGGCTTTGATTACTGGCGTTACATCCACTATCAGTCCCGTGGATTGCCTGCCTGGAAGTTGCTTTTCTGGGCAACAAGCTTCTCCATAGCCAGATGGACATGGGTTCCGATGATTATTGAACGGATTGGCGAGTGCTGGCCAAGCTGCAGTTCCTTCTTCGGCCCTCGCAGACGCACAACCGACGCCGATGGTCCTAAGAATGCCATTGTCTTAGGTGGCGTTGCGTCTGTTTTTGCCGTGGCGCTCTGCGTTCCACAGGCCTATGTTGTCGCTAATTTCCTGATACTCGCTTCACTCGCTGTCGCCGCAGGAACATCTTTCGTCTTCGTTGGCGCGGGCCCGGTGGTCTTTGAGTATGCGTAGGTTCACTTGCCGGATGCCGATTTGGCGACTGGGCGTTCTTCAGAAAAGCGTCCCGCCGGAATGGGGGGTACCGGCGGGACCGGACCACTCTACCAAACACCGAGAACGAGAATCACACACGACGGGCCGTCGCCCGCTTGGCCTCATTGATTCACACCTCGGAACTGAGCCGGACCACGCAGGTCATGGACAGTCCAGATGGTCCGCTAGGGTTGTTGCGTCGCGCTGACCGCCCGGTTTCTCCCCAGGGCCTTGGCCTTGTAGAGGGCAGTGTCGGCGGCGGCGATCATTTGGGTGAGGCCGGCGCCCGCGTTCGTACTCGAAGAGATGCCATAGCTCACCGTGGGAAAGGCCATGCCCTCCGGCGGATTCGAGGAAGCCAGATTGCGGCTGATTTCCGAGGTAATGGCCCTGGCCCGGTCTTGGTCAGCGCCACCGAGCAGGAAAACGAATTCTTCACCCCCGTAGCGCCCGACAAGGTCGGTGCGACGCACTGACGCCAGGCAGGCTGCGGCAAACGCTTGGATCGCGGCGTCCCCCGCCGCATGGCCGTGAGTGTCGTTGACAGCCTTGAAATGGTCTAGGTCAGCCAGGATCACGGTGGAACCCGATCCTGCGGCGTGCAGCCTGCGGCATTCCTGGTCTGCCAGTTCCATGAACGCGCCGCGGTTCAGAAGCCCGGTCAGTCCATCCCGGGTGGCGCGTGCCCTGAGTGTGTTGACGAGCTGGTCGTTACTGAGTTCCGTCATGCCGAAAGAGACCGTGATCAGAAGCATGATGAGGAACACGCAGGTAACGGCAGGCCCTAGGTAGGTACGGAACACCTCGCCTTCAGGACCTTCCAGAACGTAGACGATCCCTCGACACACGAAGTACGCAACCAGGACTGCGGCCGCGAACTGCAACGGCCGGTGGGCCTGCGAACCGCCTGGTTTCAACAGGGACAGTTCCCGTGCTGCGAGTGCCATGCCTGTCCCCATCATGACCAGGTAGACCAGGCCGCCCGACCATGCGTTGACGGCCGGGTTCTCCAGCACCGAGGCGACGGCGGTGACCCCGGGGCCTGCGAGAAGCGGCCATCGCGGTGTCGGGAGCAGCCTCAGGGAACGGGTGCCGGCCCATACGCCGAATGCCCCGGCGACCAGCAAGGCGTTTCCGAGTGGATTCGCCCAGACCTGCTGAGAGGTTCCTGTCAGGACGAACGAAGCGTTCCCGGCAAGCCAAAGCGCAAGGGCAACGGACCACCAGCCGCTGTACGGGGACCGGGTCCGGCGGAACGATCCCAGGAACAAACAACACAAGGTCAGCGTGACCACCCCAAGAGCCAACTTCAGACTTACCGTATCGAGCACCGTCTCCCCCTTCCGATGACACCTCAGCCTAGGGCATCTATTGGTCGAGAACCGGCAGGCCGACTGTCTCACGACCAAAGGAACGAAACATCACCAGCTGACCTCACCTCGGGGACGGGATACGCGGCAATGCCGCGCCTCCTCACTGGAAGACGACACCCGTCCCTGAGTGAGCCCCGTCCTTTGGGAACTACCGGATGTCGACGCGTGGCTGCTTCCCGGCCAGCGCGGTAGAGAGACCGACAGACGCCTGGATTTCCCGGGCCTCTTTGGTGAGGCGGTTCCTGGCTGCGTGTTCAACCAGTAGCGGGACGTAGTCCCGGATGGGGCCGCCGTTCAAGTTCCCGAGCTCCTCCGCCACGACTGTTTCGATGGCCGGGCGTGGCAAATCGGGGAATCGCTCGGCGAGGTGGTTGATGACGGCCACGAGGGCCTTTGCTTCGTCGTCCCGTGTCATGGGGTAAGTGTCGTGTCCGGCGGCGGGGACGTCAACAATGACGGCGTTTGAATCGCGGGGCCCGGGCCGGGCAGGGCAGCCGGGGGCGTTTCGAATCAGGGAGGTGTGGCCGGGCCGTCGAAGCCGTCCGGTAGGGCGTTTTCGGTCCGTTGGTCGTCGCGGACCCGTCGTCAGAGTGAGGCGTTGTCGGCTTCGTAGACTTGGGAGGCGAACTCTTCGAGTGTCACTGCGCACCGGGAGAGTTCATCGGCCACCTTTTCGGCCATGGGCGCACCGAGGACGTCGCGGGCTTTGACCTTCTCGAACCACCCGCGGAGTTTCCCAAGGTCCTCCTCGTTTTCCTCTAGTTCGCCGTAGGTGAAGTGCTCTTCCCTGACCTCCTTTTCCACTCCGGCGTGGAAGTCGCGGCACTTGTCGAGAATCTCCTCGTATTCGTCGTTGCGGGCTTCGTTGAACATGTTTACGAGGTCGTTCTCGCCGATGAGAGACGCTGCGTTGACCAGGAATGCCTTGCCTGCCATCGATTCGACGATTTCGTTGCGCAGGGCGCGCATGGCCCGTTCGTTTTGGGGTGTGCGGGGCGCGGCGGCCGCGGAATTCTGCATATAGACGGCGCCCAGGTTCCGCAGCCGGCGCCAGACCGCCGCGCGCAGGCGCGTGGGTTCGCTGGGTACCCGGTAGATCAGGATGAGCCAGGTGATCGGGTCCTGGCTCCCGGTCCGCGCCGGCCGTGGTGCTTCCGTCTCATGGTCCTGGGCGGCGGGCGTGTTCGTTTCGACGTTCATCAGGTCTCCTCTTGTTGCCAAGGCCCATCGTACCGTCTGCCGCTCGGGTGAGAGGTGACCGGCGATGTTTTGAATACATGACGGTCGGCTATCATCCGCTCGTGAGTGGTTGCATCCAAGATGAGAAGTTCCCAGCGTCCAAAGGCATAACACCATCGACCGCTCTTTGGTCATTGTGTTGCATCATAGATATAACAGCCGTTACTATGTAAACGAAACATCTAATCAAGGAAGTAGGAGGGTGGTAGTCATGGGTTCAAGTACCGATTGGGGCTTGGCCATTTCCGTGTTTGTGGCCGCCATCGTAGAGATGGTCGAGGCATTGACGATTGTGCTCGCGATGGGCATGACCCGGAGCTGGAAGTCGACGCTGGTCGGCATTGGGGCGGCGCTTGTGGCGCTGACCGGATTCACTGCAGTTACGGGGTATGCTCTGGCGACCTGGCTGCCGCGCTCGAGCCTGCAGCTCGTGATCGGCGTCCTGCTGCTGGTCTTCGGGCTGCAGTGGCTGCGCAAGGCAATTCTGCGCTCCTCCGGGCGCAAGGCCCTGCACGATGAAGCGCTGATTTACGAGAAGCAGGCCAAGGCCGCCGCCGCGGCCGGGAACGAGACCCGGTTCGGGCTCGACTGGTTCTCATTCGTCATCAGCTTCAAGGGAGTGTTCCTCGAAGGTGTCGAAGTGGTCTTCATCGTCATCACCTTCGGCCTCAACGCCCACAACATGCCGGTCGCGATCCTGGGCGCGGTTGCCGCCGTCGTCGTGGTCCTGCTCGCCGCGGTTGTCGTCCACGCGCCGCTGACCAAGGTCCCGGAGAACACCCTCAAGTTCGGTGTGGGCCTCCTGCTCGCGACCTTCGGCACCTTCTGGGCCATCGAGGGCCTGGGAAGCCTCACCCCGGACCGGACCAGCCTTGAGTGGATCGGCTCGGACTTCGTCCTGCTGCCCATCCTGGCCGGCTGGCTGCTGCTCTCAGTCCTGCTGGTCCGGGTCCTCAGGGTCCCGGTCGCTGCCCCGAAGCCCTCAACAGCCCTCATCGACGCCCGAGGGGAGGTCTAAGCAATGAAATTCCTCAAGGGATTCGCCCAGTTCTGGTACGACTTCATCATCGGAGACGACTGGAAGATCGCCGCCGCGGTGGTGTCCGTGCTCGCCGTCGGCGCCGGATTCGTCATGAACGGTTTCGAGCACTCCCAGCTGCTCCCGCCGATCCTGGCAGTTGCCCTGGGGGCAGCCTTCGTCATCGCCCTCGCCATCGACATCAAACGGCACCCGAAAAACTAATATGTAGTTCGTTCTGTCAACGGGCAGGAAGAAGCGGTCCCGGGTATTTCCGGGACCGCTTCTTCGCGGTCCGGGAAAATCCGGGCACCGGGCGCGCACAGCGAAGGACGCCCGCTGTTCACGCACCGTCCACCTGCACCTTGACTGAGCTTTGCGTTCGCCTGAGAATCTAACAACTGTCACTCTAAAGAATGACACTCGAGATAGCTTCATCACATCAGGAGTTCGCTGTGCATCACTCACGTCGCCCCCTTGCCCTCGCCCTCGGCTCTCTCCTACTCGTCACCACCATGTCGGCCTGCGGTGCAGCCGCCGGCGACTCCCGCACCGGATCCGCCACGGGCTCCACGGCAGCCAGCAGCGGATTCACGCTCTATTCGTCCATGGGATTTGCCAAGCAGGCCATCGCCGCCTTCACGAACAAGACCGGCATCCCGGTCAAGCTTGTCGCTGACAGCGGCGGACCGCTCCTGACGAAAGTCTCTGCGGAAAAGGCCAACCCTCAGTGGACCGCGCTCTGGGTCGAGGGGGACATGGCATACGCAACGCTGGCGCAGAGCGGTCAGCTCGCTCCGTACGCACCCCAGGTGAACTACAACGCCGTCGGCAAGACCCTCACCCCGCAGGACCACACCTACGCCCCCGTCAGCCCTTGTGGATGCCGTTCACAGCCTCACCAGCGCGGCGGTTCACGATGACTCGGTGACCGTTCATTTCACATGGACCCGGAATGACGCGGTGACAATTGTCTCGACCGTTGCAGGGCTGCTCTCCCGACTCCCGCAATAAACGCGCCATCTTCCCAAAGCGTTGGGGCCGCTCCAAAACAGGCCGAGTGGGGACAATCTCGATGTCTCTCAGTAACAATACTTACGCGAATATTTCAGGACTCGTTGGTTTCAGGAACCAACGAGGGAGTCCCAGAAAGGTCGCAGCCGTAGCCGAAGGCACCGAAAGGTCTCACTCGCGTAGTCGAGCAACAGAATCGACATGCGCTCAAACTCTGGATTGAAATGCCCCAAAACCATGGGCGCGACTGTGGGACGGAGAGAACCGAAGCGTCCCGTATATTTTGGCCAGACTCCATTCGCTGGCATTAAGTCAGCCCTCCACGGGACGGGCCAATCACTGAACCAGGTCTTTTCATTGATTGTCGAGATCGGCCGATCCAGTGCGCATTTTGAGTGGCCCCCGGATACTCTTACCTTTGGTCGTCACGGAACCCGGAAAGGTTCAGAACTTCTGGGTGTTCCGTGATCCGAGGCTCCGTGCCCGATTGAGGTTGTGCAAGAGTATGGGGATGGAAACTCGAAATCGGGAAAGTCTCGTCAAGGAGCTCACGGATGTGATGCGCGGGTATGAGGCGGCCAACAATACGCACGACATCGAGCGGGTTCTGCCGTACGTAGATAAGGACGCCTCCTACTGGTTTTCAGACGGATCTCACGAGGGCCGCGAACAGGTTCGGACAGCCATCGAGGCAACCTTCCGCACAATCCAGGACGAGCGATACGTCGTCGCCGAATTAACGTGGGTGCTGGTGCAAGAGGATGCCGCCGTTTGCCGCTACCGATTCTCCTGGCAGGGAATCGTCGACGGCCAGCCACAGTCCGGAGAAGGACGCGGTACCAACGTCTTCACCCGGACACATGGGGTCTGGAAGATCATCCACGAACAACTAACAAGCGATTCATAGGGGCGTCCAGGGGTCTTCGTTGCCCAGCCAACGATCGAAGGAAGAGACGACACTGATGCCAACCCATCATTTCAGTCCCGCACTGTATCAATCCGCCGCACCCTTTTATCATTTTGCCGAGCACGCCGGTACTGGCTTCACGGCCGGCATTATCGGCCAACGCAGAGACGATGGCTTGCTGGTTTCGGACGATGTCGCAGAACAGTGTGAGGCCATGATGACCAACCTGGGAGACGCTGCTTGACGAGTTAGGACTTGGACTTTCGGATCTCTTGCGGACCACGGTCTATTTGACGGATTACAAGGATTTTGACGTCATCAACGCCGTCTACGCCAAGCACTTGACTGAACCTTTCCCCGCCCGCACAACGATCCAGGTAGCAGCTCTGCCGCTTGACGCCAAGGTGCAAATCGACACGGTCGTAGCTACTCAGAAGGCGAATGAGACGCAGTAGGTGAATCCCAAGCAGGCATGAAATCACCCGGAGGAGCTCCCGGTTTAGATCGGTATGGTTACGGTATGCCCAAGTTGATCGAACCTACCGAACGTCTCCGCACTGCTTGGCTCGAGGCGCAAGCGGAGTGAGGGCCCGGCGTCCACGAGGATGGTTTCGGGCTGTTGCCGACTGACGAGGTGGACTCGTTAGTGGGGTTCGCGGCCTGGTTGGCGCGACTTGCAGATAATTCGGGACGGTGTACATACCGATGGATCATCGAAAGCGACCGGGTGCTCGGCGGGATCGCGCTTCGGCACGAGTTCGATGAATTTGTACAGCGGGCAGGGCACATTGGCTACGGAGTTAGGCCGTCCGCGCGCCGGCGAGGGCTGGCTTCCTGGGCGCTGGGCCGGATGGTCGACGAGGCACGGCTACTCGGCCTGGACCGGGTGCTCGTTGTCTGCGAAGCCGGCAACCTCGCGTCAGCGGCGACGATCGAGCGCCAAGGCGGCATCCGTGAGGCCGGTGGAGACATTGAGCAGGGCGCGGCGTGGCGGTACTGGATCAGGGTCAGCGAGCTGAAGATGTAATCGACTGGCAGAGTCTTAGGCCGGGCACTGGTGTCGTGTCAGCTCGAGTGGGACGTCTTAGGATTCTCGGAGCCGGGAGTACATGTACATGTCTTTACGTTGGCCTCTGGCTTCCTGCCAGCTGCGAAGGAGCTCCTCACGGACGAATCCGTTGCGTTCGGCTGTCCGCCACGATCCCTCATTCCAGGGCTCGACGTAGAGCTCCAGCCGGTGAATGTCTGCCTGTCGCGGACCCCAAGCAGCCAGAGCGTTCAGGGCGTGGCTCGATGCTCCTCTCCGCCTTTGTGGCGGTGGGTGGAGAACGAAGTCCGTGCAGTCACTGTCGCCTTCTACCTCATTCCATGGGGTCCGTACGGGCTCCAGCCATCGAGAAACGGGACAAGATCTTCGTCGCGATAATCTGTCAGGACGGGTATCTCGATGGGGCGGAGTAGGGGATCCTTGGCGTCGATATGGTCGCGGGCCCATGCCAGCCAGGCCTGCCCGCGATTGGTTAGCTCTGCGTCCTGTTCTGCGGCCACCCTTGCTTCGAGCGCGTCCACGTACGCGCGCAGCACGTCGGCTTCTGCCCAAGCATTTGCCTGCACCGTGAGCTGCTGGGCCTTGTGGTGATCTTGGATTCGTATGCGGGCGTGCTTCATGGCTGCTTCCCATCGTCGCTGTGTTTCCTCCTCCTTGAGGCGTGCTTGCTCGCGCTTCCACTCGTTTTCAAGGTGCTGAATTTCGATCTCGCGGAGTATGGCTGGCAGGGCGCTGTCGAGTTGTTGTCGCTTGCCGTCGCGAAACCGTTCCTGGCGTCCGTTGGTTGAGTATTTTTGTGTCAGCTCCAGTTGGAGTCGTCCCGTTGGTTCGAAATCGGTGTTGATGCCGAGCGTCCAGGACCGGTCTCGAGGGTTGTATTTGGAAATGTATGGCCTTGCGGCGCCGCCGTTCGGCGGTAGCTCTCGCATCTCCAACGGGACGGTGGTTGTGCCGATGGTGATGGCGATGTCGCCCTCGAGGGTTGTGGTTCCGCGTGAATTGGCGCGTTTGTGGCTCGACGGCAGAGCGACCCCATAGCCGCGGGATGCACTTTCAGTGGCGAGTGCGTGCAGCAGCTTGGATGCACGGGCGACGTGCTCTTTCGACACACCCCGTATGGCTTCTCGGAAACTTTTGGCGACCGGGTGATATTTGCCCACCGCGTCTCGAATCGGGACCGGACGCTCGTCGACATCATCAGGGAAATGACGCGCCCAATGCGCCTCGTATCTTGGGCTCTGCCACGACCCGACGCTCGTTATCTCGAGCTTGTAGCCCTTCGGGCGCAGAGCAGACTTCATGACGCCACGGATGAGGGCATCGTTGGCGCTGGCGTGCGAATATCCCCCCTCGACCTCAAGGACGCCACCAGCCGCAGTGAGCTTCTGGATGAATTTGTCCGCTTCAGATTCGTGGGTGTGGTTGTTGGTATCGGAGTCATCGATACCCTCGAGCAGTTCTACACCCCTCTGGGTGATCTTGGCAGTCCAGCTCGGGCCCTTGCCTGTAATGGTAATGAATCGATCGTCTGCCAAAGCTCTGGCGGCTATCCGATGTGAGAAACCTTCGAAGACGCCGCCTAGACAGCCGTCATTGATCCATCTCAAGACTTTGGACTGCAGAACGCTGAGTGGCTTAGGGCGCTGTGGCAACGGAATGCTCCAATCCGAGTCGGTCCATGGAGAATAGCAACGTCCCGAACGAACCGAGGGACGAATCAGTTTCGGTGGATGCGCATTCCCAGGACGGTATCCTGCAGCCAGGAAGAGCCGGGGACACTACAGGTCCTTCGCCCTCTCCTTCCAGAGTTCCAAGATGTCCGGCCGAAGTCGATCGGTCTTGGTGACAATTCGGCGATTTTCCCGGATGCCCTGGGCGTATTTGCCCAGCTGTTCCACGTCACGTTGGCGGTAGCCGATTCGGTAGGCGTACAGCTGAAGGTCGTGTGTGCTGTACTCATACCCACTCTTATGGAGCAGGCGAAGCGTTTGAACAATTTCATCCTTACCACGCCCGTGTCTGAGGCCTCCCTGTTCGTTCATGACCTCAATGGATCGCCCGATCGCAACTCGCACGACAGGGTCCAGCCGGTCGATGAACCTGAGGTCGGCAGGCATACCGGACGGCAGCTGAATCGCTCCGTGCGCCTGAAGCCACATCTCCAGATGATCGAAGCCGGGCCACAGCGTTACGCACAGATCAGCAGTCTTCGGGTCAACCCGATCGATAATTTCCTCAGCGACCTGTTCCTCGGGGTAAAGCGCAACAACGGAATGTCCTGCGGCAACCTTCGACACGGTCGATCGGAGAATGCCCGTGTCGGCATCTGGGCAGCATGCCAAAAGTCCTGGGACGGTCTGTTGATCAAGTTCGGTGCTCTTGGAACTCACCAGGATCGATTTGTCTGACCGAGGGCTGGTCGCGAGCCACTCGGCCAGGAATCCGACGGCGGACCGCTGTTCGCCCATGGCAACCCATTCGTTCCAGGACATGAAGTAGAGGCCGGGATTTCGGGTGAGATCTGTCATAGCCAGTAGCCTGCCACACAGGTCCGACAGTCTGAGTGAATCTGTGCCCTCTCCGAGGAAACTCCAACCTGCCGCAATCTCGCGGGGCTGGCAGGCGGGCGAGGCTTCGGGTCTGTTTTGGACTCCAACTGCCCTGCTTCCCAGTCGGTGTCAATGCGATGCACGCTTCATGGCCGTGACCTGGTAACCTGGTCAGACTATGAGTGATGAAATTCCGGCAGTTCCGCGTATCCCCATTCCAGTGATTGACCTGTTCGCTGGCCCGGGCGGTCTCAACGAGGGATTTTCCAGCATGGGTGAGGAAGACGGCGGCCCAATCTTTCAGACCGTTGGATCATTCGAGATGGAGCGAAATGCCGTTTCGACACTGAGGCTTCGGTCGATCTTCAGGCACCTCAAGCGAAATGGTGGGGTGCCGGCGTCGTACTACGGGTACATTTCGGGCTCGAAGTCTTGGGAGGAGTTCACGGAAGAACCTAGAGTTGCCGCCGCCCTCGAAGTTGCGACGGCTCATGTTCACGAGATTGAACTCGGTGACGCAACTCGCGAGGACGTCACCCAAAAGATCAAGGACGCGCTGTCAGCGGCACCCAAGAACCCTAACGGGGATTGGGTCCTCATCGGGGGCCCGCCCTGCCAGGCCTATTCACTTGCTGGACGGTCGCGTCGTACGAATGACGTGAAATTTGCCTTCGATAAGAAGCACTTCCTCTATGAAGAGTACCTAGACATCATCAAGCAATTCGCACCAGCCGTCTTTGTGATGGAAAACGTGAAGGGCCTGCTCTCCTCGACCAATCACGGCGTCGGAATGTTTGGCCAGATTCTGCACGACCTGCAACATCCGAGTTCTTCCTTGACATACGAAGTTAGGTCACTCGTGATCGACAAGAAGGACGGGAAGCTCTCTCCGAAGGACTTCGTTATCCCCGCGGAAGATTACGGCATTCCACAGAAGCGTCACCGCGTCATTCTGCTTGGTGTCCGATCTGACGTTGTCGAGAGAACCAATCGCGCCGTGCTTGAGCCGAGTTCTAAGGTTACGGTCAGAGATGCCATTGCGGATCTGCCGTTCCTGCGTTCAAAGATCTCACCGAAGCGCCATGACAGCCAAGAGAACTGGGACACGCTGCGGAAACGTGCCATCGGCCGTCGCGACCCTCACTCTGTTGAAGTCGCGGATGTATCGGCCGATTCGGGCGCAGACGAATTGCGACAACACGTGGAGGCAGATGAGCGCGGCGCTGCTGTCATTAGATATCGAAAGTGGATTGAAGACGATGCTTTGGCGTCGCCTCTGCAGCATCAGTCCCGCAGCCACATGGAAACGGATATTGAGCGGTACGCACACCTTTCCTGGAAGGCCGAAGAGCTGGGTAAGAGCCCCAAGTTCGCCGACCTGCCGGAAGAACTTGAGCCCAACCACAAGAACATCGGCGAAGACAACACACCATTCCTGGATCGATTCCGAGTGCAGGTTTGGCATGAACCATCGACAACGATCGTCTCGCACATCTCCAAGGACGGGCACTATTACATACATCCAGATGAGTCCCAGATGCGAAGCTTGACGGTACGCGAAGCTGCGAGGCTGCAGACATTTCCCGATAACTACTACTTTGAAGGCTCTCGGACAATGCAGTTCCACCAAGTCGGAAACGCTGTCCCGCCGCTGTTGGCGAGGCTCATTGCAGAAAAGGTAGTCGAAACCCTGCGTCTCAACGGAACCGATGAAGCAAGCGACGACTAAAAGTCCGAGAAGCCTTTCTCCCGGGCCTTGCTTAGAGTCGCCATAAGGCGGACGCTTTGACGCTCCGAAGGGAATCCGTTCTTGCGCCCAGTCACCACATCGAGGATGCCGATATCGGTGGGGCCTGCTACGCGGTTTGTGAGAGCAAACGTGCGCAGACTCTCCCATTCCTCTTTGGTTGTCGACAGGACTTGCGTCTGGATATCGATGCCGTTGTCGATCTTCTGAGCAGCCTTGGATGCGCTCTTGGCCTCGGTTCTGACCGACGAATCGATGAGCTCCCTTTTGAAGCTTTCTGGCAAGTCGAAGGCCGCCGTTCTCACCGTCTCCCAGCATGCCGGCGACTTGGCCCATTCGGTTACGTTGGCGACGCGTCGAGTCGGTGACGTAAGGGACTCGGACACGAGTTTTCCGACTGAGAGCGCGGTCGTCATCATGGCCTCGGTCAACGTTTGTTGCTGCCAAATAGCCGCGAAGTTGAGGTGGCGTCCCGGGACTTGCCTGGCAATTTCGGAGGCTAACTTAGCCATGGTGTAGGTGACTATGTTCGCCAGATAGCCCTTGTCATACCAGTCTGCCTTGGCAACGGAGCGTCGAATTTCCTCGTACATAATCGCTTTGGCGACGAGGTCACGGAAATACTGTTCGTTGATGTCTTCGTTGGATGTCTCCCAGATTTTGGCGACACCTTCGGCGAAGGCGACAAAATTCTTTTGAGCGCCAGCACTAACGACATGCGGTTTTTGATCCCACGAGACCGCATATTTCGCCGCGTCCGTTTTGGTGAAGACTTGGCCTCGCGGGCACGTAGCCACGAACTTGGTCGCGTCGGTGGTGGAGAGCTTGTTCTTTTCGTTGAGGTACTGGCCGCGGGTCCGCTCGTAGTACCACTTGGTGTGGTAGTTGACGCCGGGGCGAGCAGGGACGAGCAATCTTCGAGAGAGCTCTTCCAGCCGAATATGGAACGGGCTGTTTGAGAAGAAGTCTGCCTCGCTGACGCGGTTCTGGCTGTTGGCAAAGCGCGAGATCTTTGGAACGAGGTCAACGGCCTTCTCAGGGTCTACGACCACGAGTTTCATCGGCACGAACACGTCACTGAGTACCGAGCTTTTGGCGTTTTCCCTTGCCACGTAGAACAGCGAAGCAGTGGTCTGTCCACCGTTCACAATCTGGAGGTCAACGAGGGACGTTGCTCTGAGCCCATCCGAGGTCCGCGTGAGGCCGGTGGCGGTGGCGGTGATGCCGTTATTGTATGCCATGAACATCTCAGGTTCGGACAGAATTGTCGTCTTGATGCCCTTATTGACCTTGCCCCGGCCGCTTAGAAACGAGCGGACGTTCCCTTCCAGTAGTCTGCTTCCGTACTGCGCATATAAGTCGGCAACCAGGGCGCCTGGGACAGCGGCCATATATGTGGCGAAGTCCGTCGAATCGCCGCTGATTTCGAGTATTGGGAGCCCCTCCGGAACCCACTTTGTCAGGTTGATCTCGAGGGCCTCACGGCCCTGTTGGGACTCCTGGACTTGGTGGAGTCTCTGAAGGTCCCAGAGATGGAAATCTACGGGGACACCCTTAAGAATCGATGATGGGACTTCCTTGATACGGTCGCTGAGTCGGCCATTAGTGACGAGGTAAAGGCGGTAACGAGATACCGCTCGTCCCCGGTTGTGGAGGTCGGCGGCCAGCTGATAGGCGGCTGAGCTTTCTTCTCGGCCAGCGGTGAATTGCCCGGAGACTGCTTCCGATAGAAAGTTCTCGAGTGCTGTCAGACGTTTCTTAGCATCGGTTGCAGTGATCACGTCCATGGAATCGGAGTTCGAATGCAGAAGAACGGCGAGTGAGACCGATTCGTCGGCATCGCCCAGGTCGTATGCATTCACTGCAAGTTTTTTGTTGCGTTGACCGGAGCCTTCAAACTGAAGAACCGTAAAGTCTTCAACTTCACCGGCTTCTGCGAAGCGTTCCGACACCTCTGCCATAAACGCCATTGAGGTGTAGTCGTTGTCGACTGCTGCTCGAGCATTAACGGTGTTTTGTAGGTCCAAGTAGAAATCATCAAGATTCATTCGGCGAAACCTTCAGTTCCGGAGGTTGGCAGCCCCAGCTGTGAATAAGCGCATTCAAAGGGTGCCAGGTCCGCCAGATCCAAGGAATAGGAGACGCGGCTGACGCCTGATGGAAGCATGCTGGGCGCGATCCGCGGGAAGGACTCAGTTACTTCCAGATACCGAACGCCTGTCGGGAGGAAGTGCATGTCCGCGTAGGCGTCGTCGGATCGATCGAAACGGAGTTCGGCGAGCCGGTTCACAAGTTCAGATTGTGCGACGCCACCTTGTTGTAGCAGTTGGTCCGTTCGGTCCAGGAGCGCAGGTATTGTCAGTGCCCCCGGTGTCTCGGCCATGGCGTCGTCAGCGGCCACAACGCAGACGAAGAGTCGCTCATCCGGCAGGCGATTGAGCTGGTTCTCTGAGGAAATTTGGATGCGTCGAGCGCGACTGTGAACAGTTTTTACCTCAATCAACGGTCCGCCAGGGAACTGGAAGTCTTGGTCACTTTTGAACGGCCCACGCCATGCATCCATTACGTGGCGGATAGAGTGATCCGGCACTAGGTTCAGGAAGCCGAGCCAAAGCTCGCCGAAAAGGCCCCGCGCGGCTTCCAAAGAGAGCCGCTGACTCGCTGGTGCCTGAAGGAGGGTCCGCCACTCCTCAACACTGGCCATGAAGGCTGCAAGGCCCTGAGCTTCGGAGCTGGTCTCGGAGACACGATCCACGATGTGCGCGCAGAGTTGGACGAAGACGTCCGTAAATTTGGGAGCCTTGAGCGTCAGCAAGAGTACCCAATGTCCGTCGATACTCCTCTGGGTGCGAGTCACATCAACGGCATCTGACAGCTCTGGAATGCCCGGTTTGAGGCTACTGATGGAACAGAACATCGGCTGCCCAGCTTGATCTGTGCCGCAGACGAGGCGAAGTTCCAGGTCCGGATCGACTTCGAGTGTTCTGGGTAGTCGTTGCTCGATGGAGCTCAACCATGCGGCTTCGACGGGATTAGACATCGTCGTCCTCGTCAGCGCCGGAGTACTCGACGAACCACTGCTGCTGTGCGACCGTGTTGATGAGGTATTCGACGTCGCCGTCTCGGTTGTTGACGTCGATTCGATTCCCTGGGAAAGCAACCTTGATGCCCACTACCTGTTGATTCTCAAGATGTTCGACCTTCTGCTTGTCAGCCTCAGACAATTTGGAAGTGTCGGGTCGAAGGACGTAAATCAAAAGGGCTGGGCGTTCCAAGGATGCATAGAATGGTGACTCCGTGAGGGCCTTGTTGGGATTCTCCTGCCTGAACTTCGCGGTTGCTTCAGCATCAACTGCCGGTTCGAGGATCTTGCGCAAATCGTCCCCGCCGGCGAGGCGGCTGCTTTTTCCTGAGACCAGCAGCTCGCCGGAAGAGCCTATGGTGACGGCCCGCTGGGGCGGGTAGATCGTGACTCCGCCAAAGGAGCACTCGCCGTCAAGCGTCCTCGTACCGTTGACGAAGACTACGTCCCATGATGCAAATCGCGGATGCTTGTTGCTTCTGACGAATCTACCGATGGCGTTGCCGAAAAAGAGCTCATCCATTTTGTGAGCGGCGTATTCACCCAAGAAACCTGCCACAACAGATTGGGGGACGTTGGTAAACCGAGGGTACCCGCGCTGAGTCTCACCGGGGTCGCCGTGACTTTCAACCAGCTTCTCGGCGAGGCGCAGGGCGGCTTCACGATTGCCGCCAACGACGTCAGCCGCCGAGTCCAATCGGGAGGTTTCGATCCTTCGCCCTATAAGGCTAATGGATTTGGGCTTAACGGCGGCAGCTTTGGACTTGTTCTTAGCGGTGATGAGCAGCGCACCGGGATGCATTCGAATGGCCAATCCGAAGTCCCAAGGAGTCAGCAACTGCCGGCGCATCAGTCGAAGGTCGTCCCGTAGTTCGTCGACGGCTTCTGCGATGAACCTGTAGTCCGCAGCAACTCCAGGGTCAATCCAAATTCTGCAAATGTCCTCAAAGTCGTCCCTGTAGCCAAACCACCGCGCCATTTGCATCATCGTGTCGGCGGCTCGCACGTTTCTGTGGAAGTAGGTGATCATGAGCCCCTCGAGGGTGAGACCGCGGCTCAAGACATCCCCACCGATTGCAATAACCCTCTTCGGGATATCTGCGCTCTTTCCCTGCTCTTTTAGAAGCTTGTCCGTTTCAGAGTTGAAGGTTCGCACCGTGATTTCGCTTGCTGCCGACGTGAGGATGTCCAAGATTTCAGTCCAAGTGAACTCGGTCTCGGAGTAGAAGTCGGTGAAGGCAGCTTTGAGACTATCGATGATCTCGTTCTGGATGCCCTCGGTGTAGAGAATGGCATGAGCTTCCAATGCGTTCTGGATGCTGTCTAGTTCATGTTTAACAAGATCATAGATGTGCATATGAATACGCTTGAAGCGCGAGATGTTGATCAGCATTGCACGCGCCTGGTCGCCCTGGCCGCGAAGGTCTCGTATCGCATTGGCCACGACGAACACCCGGACTGCCGTCTTCAGGCTCCCCGGTATCTCTGTCAGTGGGTGGACCTGCTTGTGTTTCAAGGGCAGTAAAGCCTCAGCATCATGCAGTTCGATTACCTTGTCGCCGTTTACGTCGTCCTCTGTTCCAAAGGTTTTCACGGATCCGACGTAATTGCTTGGCGCCTCAAGTCCATAGATAAAGTCTTTAGGGAAGAGATCCTTGTGGGTCTCACCGTCCTTTTCGGCCTCGGCTTCGTGATCGATAAGTATGTTCGCAAACGGAGTCGCGGTGATGGCTACATAGGAACTCCGAGAATACTTGCTGAGGAGCTGCCGGATGAGGAGGTTTGTTTGGGTCGGATCGTCCTCCTTGCCTGTGTTGACCGATGCGTAGTCCGACTCATCGTCGACTAAAAGGAGCGGAAGGTTGATCTTGCCGTGAGATTTGGGCTGCTCATCAGTCCAATCAATGAGCGCTTTGAGAACGTGGACGTTCTTTTTGATGACAAATATGAAGGGATTCGGAGACTCCGCGGGAACCGTGATGCTAGTTGCATCCCGGCTGGCTTGGAGGAAGTCTTGGACGACGGTCGTCATTCCCGTCGCATACGTCAGCTCTTTGTTGAGCCGTCCGACACCCACATACCTGTCTGCGGGCAGGCTGGTGCCCGAACGGGCAATGTTTCTGCTGGAGTCCTTCCCCAAAAATCCTTCATCCACACGATTCTGTGTTTGTTGACGCAGATACTCGGTATTGCCTGCTAGAAGGACGATCAGGCGATATCCGGCGTCCGCTGCCTTGTTGAGCAGCCCCAAGTATGTTTGTGTTTTGCCTGACTGTACGTCTCCGATGATCAGGCCTTTGCGGTCCCACGACCCCGGCAGGTTCGGGTCACCGACGTAGTCAAGGATGGTGTCAGTGAACTCCTCCATCTTCTCGAGGACTCGTGGAGAACGATTGCTGTTGCGCAGCCACTGCTTGTAGGTCAGCCAGCGGATCCACTCGATATCGTGCCTCTTTTCGGGCAGCCAAGATTTGAAGTCCTTGTCGGTGATTCCGACTCCGATCTCGACGTCGATGCTCAATTTGCTCACAAGCCGTCGATGAACTGCCGCGATTTCGTTGTTGGAGACGTCTGGCGCCACGACCGGGCGGAAAGCTTCCAGTTGGTCTCGTAGGTGGGATTCGCTGTAGGTATCGCCACTGAGCAGGGCGCTCACCACGGTCTCAAGTTTTTCCATCTGAGAACGGATGGCAGTGGGGTCGGCGGCAGCGTGGCTAGTCATTAATAACCTTCCAAAGGAGTTCCGTGGGGGCCGGTGCGAGGGCGAACGGTTCAATCGAAGCCATAGCGGAGACAAACTGCTCCGAGCTACCGCCGCTTGCTATGTGTGCTTTCCAAAGGGCCGAGGCCAAGCCTTCGAGCTCCGGAGTAGAAGGCTGAAGTGGCGAGTGACTCTCGTCCTGGCCGATTCTGTTGTATGCGTCTTCAACTGGGAAGGTCGATTCCAGAAGCGAAAGCACCACTGACATCTGAGCGATATCGTCTGGACTCATCTGATCGGCCAACATCTCCAAAGCTGGGTGCTGCCGATTGATTTCATATCTGAAGCTGCCGCGATCATCGACCACGTTCCACAGGGGACTCGTTCGGGACTGTTCTTGGACGATGCGGCCGCGGTAGAGGTGGACGCGTTTGCTTGGCTCTACGATTCGCCCGGCGATCCGGCGAAGATTGTCCCGAATCTGCGGGGGCGGGGTTGCTGAAGCCTTCTTGATGTCCAAAGACCACAGGTGATCCAACGTGTTCGGGATATCGACCTTGACTCTGGCGAGCTTTCCAAGGTCGTCCTTGGGTGCTATGCGGAACCACGTACCCCAAATGACCAAACGCTTTCCGCGATAAATATAGAAGCCTTGGCTGTCGCGGACCCGACCAGCAATTTGAGCCCGCTTCTTTTCTGAAGTCGTCATCCGATTTAGATGGGGCAGCGTGTACGGCTGGACGTCAATTCGTTCCCCGTCGACGGAGAAGGACTCTGATGGCCCGAGTTGGGTCGCCTTGTTGGACTCTAGGAAAGGATCGGAGCCTTGTACGGGGGCGCGGTTGAGCGCGATGCCGAAGCGTTGACCGTGTTCGCCTGCAAGAAATCTGTGGAATACAAGTGCTAAGTGGCTTTTGACGTCCATCATGGCGGCATCGAACGATGAGCTGAGATCTCCAACGGTCGCTTCAAGCCTGTCGAGATTCCGCCAAATGACGAGCGTCCCTGAGGTGAGTCCAGCTAGTTCGTTGAACCGGGGGAGCTCCTGCAACTCTCCCTCAGCAAGGACCAGGAGGCTCCAGGTTTGCTGTTCGATCATGTGATCGATGTTCCATTCGAAGCCGCATAAGACGCCGTCGCGCTTGGAAACGAGGACCAAGTCTCGGCACTGTGACAACGACGCAGTTTTCAATCCGAGACCGAAGCGTCCCAGGTCCTTCGGCTTTCTCGACGTCATCGGGCTGGCCCCTGCCAGGCGCATCGCTTGGATGGCATCGTCGGCCGTCATTCCCTCGCCATCGTCGACCAGGGCGAGGTACGGATCAGGCTGATCGCCAAAGAATATGTCGACGTTTGTGGCTTCAGCTGAAATCGAGTTGTCTATGAGGTCGGCAACGGCTGTCTGAAGTGTGTAGCCGACAGCGCGCATGGACTCCATGAGATGCGGATCCGGCGGAAGGATTTGCTCGGTTGTCACTGACCCCCCAGTTGTAGTTCGTGCCGTCAACGTTGCCCGGCACTTTGGATACTAACTGGCAGCACCGACAAAGTATGTTTCATCACTCTCTCCTGGACCGCGATGGTCATCAATCGTCGAGCAGCGAAGGCTGAATATAGGGTGCTACCGGGCTTCGAGTACCGTTGGTCCGGGTGGTGAGCAATCGAAATTTAGCCACGTTGTCCAGTACTGCTTGGGCCAGATCGAGTACGTCAACCAATGATGGGGCTGCGACCAGAAGTAGCTCGGGTCGGTTGGAATCCGAATCGAATCCGCATCCGTTGTGGCGGATCAGGTCTCGCAGAAGTTCGGCGCGGGGCCGGTTGGAGGCGAAATAGACGACCGGATACGGCGCCCAACTCCGGGCGACATGACTGCGGCAGCTAGCTGCCGGGAATATCTTTCCAGCAGAAAGGGCGTACGCCAGAGCCCCCACGCCCAGCTCCAGCCCTCCAAGGTCGCAGTCTTGAGACCCGATAAGGTCATCGATTTGGTCGGCGGGGCGTCCCGACAAACCCGCATCCGCAGCACTCCCGACTTCGAACGCCTCTGCATATTCTTCAAAGGCGTCCGGAACAGTGGCTAGGGCATCTATGAACTCCAACACGCGTCTGTGCGCGGCCAAGTAGGTTCGAGCCTCCTTGACCGTCGTGCCGCGGAGATCAACGACGTCTCGAAAGTTGCCAAATCCTTCTTCATCGATCTCCGAGGGCTTAGGAGTCTTGAACGTCGATCCGGAGGGAAAATCCGATCACAACTCGGTGTGGAAGACGGGGTGCATAGCTAATCGCTATCATGTGGCCGGAGCTGGCGCGGAGACGAATCTCCATAGGCCGGCGAAGCCTGTTGGTGGCAACATGCGCCTGGGTCTCGTCGTTGGTCATGGATGCTGTGACACGATGAAGCATGGCTGCCGAATTGACCGAGTCCCAGAAGTCGCTCCTCGACTTCATTACCGATGCTTACCTGACTTCCAACGATTTCAACGGTGTTCACTACGGCTCCCTTCCGCCGGAACTGACGCCTGAACTTCGGCCGTTGCTGGATGCGATCTCATCTACGCGAATTTCGGTCAGCGTATGGTCAACCCCTACATTCTCGGCCTACCTCCTGAAGCTCAGGGAGTTCACCTTGAAGTCATTGATACGATTGGCCGCCCTCTCACTGAAGCCGTGCTCCTTCCCGACCCCCGCCTGCAGCGAGCCCGGCACGGCGACCGCCTTCGGACCAATGAGATTCGAGTTCTCGACGGTGTCGAACACGTCGTGTGCCGAGCCGGGCCTGGAGGTGTAGGTGGCATCCCGCACCGCCGATGGCACCGTGCTCTGGCCGTCGATGAAGCGGTGGTAGGGTACGGCGCTGACGTCAGCATGATCGCCATCCTCGACCGGCCCGGCCAGGAGAGCGGCATCGGAATCGTGATCGCTTTCTGGTCCGGTGCTTCGTTGATCGGGGGACTGGTCTACGGTGCCATGCACCGCCCGGTCTCGCCGATCCTGCTGCTGCTCGCTGTGTCTGCACTGACTATTCCGATGGCCTTTGCCGGGGACACCTGGTCTCTGGCTGTCCTGTCCGTCCCGTCGGGACTCCTTTACGCACCGGTGATGACAGCCGCGCCCGAAAAAGTGACGAAACTCGTGGACGAAAGCCGCCGCGCCGAGGTGATGGGGTGGTACGCCTCGGCACTTACCCTCGGCGGTGCCTTGGGAGCGCCTTTGGCAGGCATCTTCATCGACACCGTGGGTCCCTGGAGCGGATTCGTCGCAATTGGCGCGATGGGGCTCGCTGTGTGTCTCGGCAGCCTGGCCCTGCAGCGGCGCCGCAGTGCCCGCGCCTAGAGCAGGTGTCAGCGCCCGCGGCCAACGGGATCAGGTCTCGCGACTGGCGTCGCACCAGGCTCGACAGGATGGGAAGAGGCATGTACGACGGGCCGCACCGTCGCTCGCGACCGTTGGTTACGTCGGCACCAAGGTGAGTCATGTGAACGACGAGAAAATGAACGGTGCGACCTTGTGGGCAAAACCACTAACGACTAACTCGTGGTTTCGTCTTGCGCACAATTTACTGGCATCTGATGTAGTCTGTTTCCGTGACGGAGAAAAACAAGATAATCGGGTGTCTTCATGACGCTGGCATCCTGGATGCCATCCGGTGGGCCTACGATTCGGCGCTGAGTCGCACTCTCGCTGATTATTCAGAGGATGCAGGGCATGACGCCACCTTGCTTGGTATTATGCGTCACACCTTGTTTCGGGATCGCCTCGACAGGGTCTACTCGTGCGGGAAGTACCAGGTCCCAGACGATGCTGAGCCGGACAGCGGCTTGGCAGCTCTGTTTGCAGAGCTTCCTGACAAAGACATTGCGACTATGCCACGACTTAATCCGGGCTTTGTACGATCGTCCCCTCTCAACGGGAGCCCGGGCTGGAGGTTTGAGGACTTCAGGCTCCTCATGACTTCCTGCGATTTCGGCAAGACAGAAAGTCTGCCGTGGGGTGAAAAGAGTGAGACCAAGCAGCGCGTGGCTAAGCAGCAACCCTGGGCTGGACACCCCTCGCTCTTCGACGACACAAACCTGCTCGATGGTGACTGGACACTTCCATATGCCGGGCAGCTACTCGACCTCGAGACTTTCGTCGTCGCACACACTCTCGACGCGGTGAGTCAGAAATCTGAACTCATCATCGGAAGTCCCCGACTTAACCTCGACGGTGGTGAGGCGTGGCACTGGCGCAAAAACCTCGATCAGATGCCTCCCAGCACGGGTGGACGTCGCTTTGATCAACCGCACGCACCAGCGCCCGATACAGAGACTGCGGATGCGCCAGTGCGTCTCCGGAGGGCTGTCTCTGAGGAAACGAAACGGGCGGACGCTGAGTAGTGGCAACTGGTGTTACGGCGGCAGACGCAGCCGCATTATTTGCCGGATATCGGCTGAGGCTTGCTCGCCAACTGGCCGGGATGCGCAAGAGCGATCTTGCCCAGCTTCTTGGCAAGAGCGCGACGGCACTGTCCGGCTGGGAAGCTGAAACCAAACGTCCTTCGCCGGCAACGGTCGCCGAATTGGCCTTGTCGCTGGGCGTGGATCCCGGATTTTTTATGGTTGGCCGTGATCAACCAGCGCTGGCGGCTACCCCACATTTCCGGTCCCTTCGATCGACCACGCAAATCGCACGAGATCAAGCGACGGCGTATGGCCAGCTAGCTGTCGATGTCGCCGCTGCCATGGAACGGCATGTCGAATTCCCGGACGTCGCCATTCCGCATTTTCCGGTCCCACCGGATGACACTGACGGAGTCGAGCCTGAGGATGCAGCCCGGTTCGTGCGTAAGCAGTGGGGGCTTGCGACCGGACCGGTCGGCCATTTGGTTCGACTGCTGGAGAACCACGGAGTCGTAGTGGTTTTCAGCCCACCTGGCGCCGTGTCGGTTGACGCGTACTCTTTCGAGGGTTCAGGTAGGCCAGTGGTCATTCTCAACCCCTTCAAACAGGACTACTACAGGCAACGTTTCGATGTCGCGCACGAGCTTGGCCACCTCATTATGCATCAGGATGCTGAACCGGGTGGAAGAACAGTTGAGGATCAGGCTAACCGGTTCGCAGCTGAGTTCCTCATGCCGGAATCTGACATTCGGGGGTCGCTGCCGAAGACTATGAGCAGGTCGGTTTGGACTTCGATCGGCCAGCTCAAGGAGCGGTTTGGTGTGAGTATGCAGGCGATTCTTTTCCGTGCTCGACGCCTGGGTGAACTGAGCGATGTGTCGTACAGGAATGCGATGATGACAGTTTCAGCGCGTGGTTGGAGACGAAGCGAACCGGGCCTGGTTGATAGCGTTGAGCAGCCATCCATGCTTCCGCGAGCGGTGGAAATACTCGATGAAGCCGGTATATCCGAGTTGGAACTTATAAGTCAAAGTCGTGTGCCAGTTGAGCTATTTCGACAAGTGGTGTCGCGTTTTCCGACGGACCCGCATTTCAGCGATGCTTCCGTGGAGGCAGGATCGCACCTGGCTCCAGTTGTGTCGTTGATGGACGCCGGTAGGGGCGGTGCCTGACTGTGACCTGTTCGACGCAAAAGGGTTCATCCTGGCGGTCGCTTGAAATTGGGACGATGCCGAGCGTCATTAGTGGGTTGCTGCTGGGCCATGGTGGAACGGCATGACTCCACTTCCCACACCTAGGGGCAGACAGTCCCACGTCGTTCATCTGTCCTCCGACCGACATAATGTCGTATTGGGCACGGCAGGAACTGGTAAGTCGACAATGGCCATGCTGCGGGCCGTGCATCTTGCACGACCCTCAACAGTGAACTTTGGGCCGGTCTTGGTTGTCACCTACAACAACACGCTGGTCAAATACCTCCGCTTTCTTGGCCCCGAAGCCCGTAATAACATCACCATTGAAACCTATTCTCGGTTCGCCCGCGGCTACCTCGCGCACAGGGGCTCTATGCCGGATAACGCCATTGCTGGACCCAACGCGGTCCGTGAATTTGTCGAATCGGCGTTGGATGCGGTTTCCCGGGATTGGTCATCCCGTTCCGCGGATCCCGGTTCGGTGGCGGCGCGACATTCGGACTGGTTTACGGACGAACTACATTGGATTAGCGGCATGGGTCTTGCTACGGAAGACGACTATCAGAGCGTAGACCGGGTGGGACGGCAGACACCGCTCCAAACTGGTAAACCGAGAGCCTTCGTCTGGGCCGTTCGATCCGAATATGTCCGTCTCAAGGCTGCGGCTGGCTTGGTGTATGACTGGTATGACATGGCGTCAAGTGCCCGGCAAAGCCTAGCGACTGATACCAGCGAGCGGCGCTACCGTCACATCATCATCGACGAAGGTCAGGACCTTTCGCCGGAGGCCATCCGGTCACTCACTGCTGCGGTGCAGCCAGGCGGGTCGTTGACGTTCTTCGGTGATTATCATCAGGCCATCTACGGCCAGGGACTTTCGTGGCGCAGTTCCGGAATCAGACTTGGTGGGCGACCGATTGAGCGTTTTGTGGACAATTATCGCAATACGGCTCAAGTGGCCAGGGTTGCCATTGCGATGGCGCGGTCGAGCTACATGAGCTCAGGCGACGTGGACTTGGTTGAACCTGTGCAACCCACGGCCGCGGGACCTAAGCCAGCACTGTCGCGTTATGCGGACCCAAGGGCGGAGGCGGCGGCCATCCGTGACCTGGCGATGGAGCTTGGGAAAGACCAGACAGTCGGGATATTGGTGAGAACGCGGGCAGATGTAGCCACTGTCAGTAGAAACTTGCCACACCGATTGTTAGATGCCAATATGCGCAGATGGGACGAAACCCCCGGCGTCTACCTAGGGACTTATCATTCGGCCAAAGGTCTGGAGTTTGACACGGTTATCATGCCGTTCCTCAACGATAATTCGGTTCCGTACCCGGACGTCCTTCGAGCATTCGCTGAGGACGAGGCGTGCTTCCGCGAAGCCAAGCTTCTTTATGTGAGTATTACTAGGGCGCGTGCCGGTTTGATTTTGACGCACACTGGCAAGCTCAGTCGGCTCCTGCCCGAGAATGCCGGCCTTTGGAGCGAAAGGGACCTTACGTGATAGTGAGTGTGGTCGAAGCGTTGGAGCAGGTGCCGGCAACCCGCCTTATCCATTTTGCACCCGCTACGAATGTCACAGGGATCTTTACCGACAACGCCATTCGGACGAGCCAGGATCTCGTCGAAAATGCGCCGCAGCAATTTTCGCCCACTGATGAATTGCGGCTGGATGCCAGAAACAATCACGTGTGTTGTTCGTTCGAGTATCCGAATGCCTACTATCAGGCCATAGCCAGAGACAAATCCGCCTTTAGAAACTATCCAGACTGGGTGGCGTTTGTTCTGGACCTCGACTTGGTACTGAGGCCGGGAACACTCTTCTCCCCGTGCAATGCAGCCAAGGGAGGCGGTGCCTTCTTGACGCAGGGGGGGAGCGGGGCTGCTGGCCTGCTGGTCGGACCCTTCTTATCCGGGCGGGTATACAAGGTCGCCGGCTCATACGAGTTCGGTGCCGACCGACCTGCAGAGCGAGGTCTTGATTCCGGGTCTTGTTCCATTGTCAGCAGTGACTGCCATAGTTACTGCAACTCCCGAGAAGGCGCGAGAGTTATTTGTACTGCTGCATGATTTTGGTCTGAATCCTGGACGGATGGAATGGCGCTACGCACCATTGTTTTTCGACAAGTGGAGACTTGCTAACGCGCTGCACACCGGGGGAGAGATCCCAGAGACCCAGTGGACACCATCCCTTGAGGACCTAGAATGACATCGACACGCTACCTTCTAAATCCCGATCGTGCTGTAGGAATGTTCCTTGGCGCCGCTGCTGGAGACGCACTTGGCTGGCCGCAGGAAGACCGGAGCCAGATAGTGGGTGGCAATGCCGCCAGGCAGGTGGAGCCTAGAGCTTCCTACCGCTCGTGGTCGCGGAACGGGGGAACGCAGTTTTCCCGTTATCTCGATCCGGTGGACTCGGGGCAATATAGCGACGACACGCAGTTGATGTTGTCCGTAGCGCGTTCATCGTTTGCTGGCTCGGATTGGTATGAGTGGTTTACTCGGATTGAACTCCCGCAGTGGCCGCTGTACCAGCGTGGTGGTGGCGGTGCAGTCCTGCGTGCCTCGAGAGCATGGGCCGAGGGAAGGCCGCCATGGAGGATTGCTCGCGCAAGCGATGAGAGCAAGGTCGCTTCGTACTTCAATGCTGGAGCCAATGGCGTGGCAATGCGTATTGCGCCTCATGTACTCGCGATATCCGATGCCAATACCGACGTCCTTCTCAGGCGTGTGGTGAAGGATGGGGTGGCTACTCACGGACACCCCAGGGCCCTCCTTGGCGCTGCCGTTCACGCCCTTACACTCCGATACGCCCTGAGGCAGTCGTCTACGTTGGAATACGGCGAGCTGCTGCACGCGATTATCGAGGAGAGGTCTTGGCGGAACCCAGGTATCCTCATGGATTCAGTTCAAGACGATTGGCATGACGCCTCGAAGCAGTTTGATACGGAACTTTCACGGCGGGGGCCCGGCTACCTGTGGGAGGCAACAGCCGATGAAATGGACTCCCTCCTTCAGATAGCAGCAGATGGATTGTCCCGTGGCCCCATGGCCAACGATCAGCAGACCTTAACGGAACTCGGTTGCTTTGACAAGCGACAAAGCGGATCGGGGACTGTCGCTGCCATAGCAGCCATGTACATTGCCGCGCGAACGGCCTCACGCCCAATGAGCGGTTTGCTCCGCGCTGGCTTTCTCAAGGATGCCGACACCGACACACTCTGCTCGATGACAGGATCTATCTTGGGAGCCTTGCACGGTTCTTCTTGGCTGGGGGAGCTCGGCGCAAACGTTCAAGACCGGAGTCACATAGTCGGCACAGCGCTTCGGATGGCGGATATGGCCAATGGGGATTACCCCGATAAGGGATATTCGCCACTCCAGCCAACCCACATTAGCTCGGCGGCTCTTCGGAACTGGACGACGAAGCTTTTTGCAGACGGCCATGTAGATTCCCTGCCAGATGGCCGACAGGTTCATATCCGCGACATAGTTGAACTGCAGGCTAGGTCGCGCAGCTTCGTGACTAGGGCGACTTTGGTAACGGGCGATGAACAGACACTTCTCGTTGACCGTGTCGCGAAGCAGCCTATCGAAGGGGGCAGTGCCAGTGAGGTGCGCCGGCCGAATTCGAGCGAGGCCTCCGACCGCCTACCTGAAGCACAAAAGCGCACTGATGCGTCATCTCGAGACGCACCGGTCGCAGTTCTCCGAACAGAACTCGCAGTTCCGGACCTTCCGGAAGCGGCGTCATTCTTCACGGAAATAGTCGGCGTTCAAGTGACGTTTGCTTCGCGCCGTGTTGGAATTAGCGAGAACGTATGGCTGTGCGAAGCCAGTCCTAGCCGAGAGCCAGGACCACACTCTGGCGTCTCCTTGACGATCGTCGTAGCCAGTCTTAGAGAGGTTGAAGCCCGTGCGACCCAACATGGAAACACCCGATTTGCGTGGTCACCAGACAAACGTTCGTTGTGGCTTGTAGGCCCAGGAGACATGCGTATTCGACTTCTCGAGACTTCTGTTGCGAATGCGGGTCGAGCTGTTTCTGCTGAGCCGAACTCCCTAGCCGACAAGCGAGAGTCGATTTCCGGGCCGACGTCTACTCGCTATCCGAACCTTTTTGAGATGGACGTCTAGTGCTGAATTGAAAGGTCGGTCTCCAAGGCACGCTCTCTTTGCTTGTTGGCTGCACGGGAGAACTCCGGCAGACATCAGTCTGCTTGGCGCAAGGAAACCCTTGTCATCGACGTAGGGGCAATGAACGCATTTCTGGCCGATAACAGGGTGGCCGTGTTCAATCACGTCTTCGATGACGAGGATGCTTATTCGTTGGATTAGCCCTATTGGGTGTGTTTGTGGGCTTGTGCGATGCCGGGCAATGAGGCGGCAGCCCGCCCAGAGCGACATCAAGACCCGATTTCGCTAACACCGAGTCGCGTTGCACGCGGTGACGCTACCCCCAGCCGTAACGTATCGGGACACCAGTGTCGGTGCTTCCTGCTACTCTCGGCTCAGCGACCGACAGCCCGTGGCACTCAAGGTATCCAGGACGGAGAAAATGATGGCTGATCAGAACCGACGCCACGTTGTGCCAAAGCCCAAAGGTGGCTGGGACGTGAAAGGCAGCGATGCCCACCGCGCGAGTGCTCATGCCGACACACAAGCAGCCGCGATCGCCCGGGCGCGAGAGATCGTTGGCAACCTTGGCGGGGGCGAAGTAACAATCCACAACAAAGAAGGCAAAATCCGGGATAGTGACACGGTCGCGCCGGGCAACGACCCCAACCCAGTAAGTAAAGACCGCTCCAAGCTAGAAAAGGCACATACGTGACAGATAAAAATGAATCTCAGCAGACGCCGGACACGCGCACACTTCAGCACTCTGAGTCCCGAAAGTCCTTTGACACTTTGATCAGTGCGAAGCCTTCCGTCTCCTCGCAGTCCCTCCAATCGTTGATTAGTCCGCCGTCGGCGCAACAGGCCACAGGGGCCGCGAAAAAGTAATGCCTTCGTCATGGACAGCGCTTCTGCTGTTTCTGCTGTTTGTGGTGCCTGGGCTGGCCTTTGATGCATTTAGCCAGCGCCGGCGCCCCAACGCAGATGAATCAGTATTCCGCGAAGCCAGCCGTGTCGTGCAGGCCTCAGTATGGCTCACCGCCCCAGGGTTGGGACTTGCGGTGGTCATGTTTTTGGCAGTCTCGGGCGGCCAGTTGCCTCGCTTGGGCAAGATCATCGGCGGTGAAGGTCTCTACCTGGAACAAAATGACTGGCAGCTGCTGCTAGCCATTGTCGCCTATCTCATCGGAAGCGTCGGGGCTGCCTTTGCTGTAGACCTACTGCTCCGGTGGAAGCAGGGCGCCACGCTGACATCTACTCAGTCACAGTGGCGTCAGGCCTTCAGGGATGACCGTCCGGCAGGGTCTCAAACATTTGTTCGCATCACTATGGTGTCTGGCGAAAGGTGGGCGGGCCTTGTGGCGCACTATTCCGCGGATCTCGAGGTCGGCGGCCGTGAACTGGTCCTCCGGGAGCCTATCTTGGGAGCGGAATCTAGTACTGCCGACCTTTTGGTGATCGAGAGTCTGGGCGCTTTGATCCTGAAGGGCGATAATATCGACGCCATCCAAGTTTTTTATCCGCCGCAAACTGATGCAGGCTCGGAAGAGCAGCATTGAGGAGCCGGTGCTTGAAAACATAGGAATGCCAGACAAAGCGTCGACGAGCGCGCTGCGCGCCTGGGGCACCTGAACTAGGCCTATGGATGGTCGCCATTGGCACGGCGCGGAGGACTGCCGCGATGGCTCTGACTACGGCAGGGTCTTCCATTCACGGCTGTCTTGACCGTTGTGTTGGTACAATATGTCCACTTGTTGGGGGAATGGCTTCAGGCCATGTGGAAGGGCGAATGCTTTGGCAGCTAAGACGGGCATCACTCCACCGATCTACAAGATCGATGCGGATGCAGCAAACGAGTTTTTCGGAGGAGCCTTCTCGGCGAAGGACTTGCCGGCCAAGCTGATCGACCGGTACAACAAAGACAAGGGCATCGAAACGTATGCCATAGAAGGCACCGCCGAGATTGATGGATGCAGTCTGCAGCTGTACCGCAACGTAAAGACGCGTCCCAGTACGAGTAGCTGGGTTAAGTTTTTCGACGGATCGGGCATTGAACTCGAAGAGATTCAGAACCAAATGCAGCACCTGGTTTGCTTCGTAGTGGTCGATGATGAGCTCTACGCCTACACGGCTGGTCAGTCATCAGTCTCCTTCGAGCGTTTTATCGATATCTCGTTCCCTATCGAGGTCGGACGGAGAGTGGCGAAAGCAGAGATAAAGGGAGCGAAATCGAGCCAGATTACGGGAAGTACGCTGGCAAGTGATGTTCATTTTCGCGATCCACGTCGCATCACCTACGCGGAGTCGCTGGATAATGTATGGATGGCTCTCAGTGGTCAGCTCCAAAACTCGGTGCTCGTTGAGAAAGCACTCAAAGACGTATTCGGCGCGAAGTCCAAAATTCGCCTGGACGTTACGAGCGCCATTAGGCTTGGACCGCGCATTGAGTCGCCTCAAAAACTGATCGACCTCATCCGCTGGATGGCTGCCAAAGCCGATGAAGCTCTTCCCGACGACGACCCGTGGGCTGGGCTTGATGCCATCAAGGTCTTGAACCCAAGAAAAAAGAAGGACCTGATCGAAAAACTCAGGAAAAATCTAGCGGATCGTATCTTCGTGAAGAGGGACTGGTCCAACATCACGGTCGCCCACATCGATGCTTCCCTATACGACAACGCAACGTTCTACGCTGTCTCTCAGGGTGACGCAGTCCTCTACGAAGAGGACACGCAACCTGAATTGTCCGACATCGTTGGCAGCATGACGGTGGATACCGTCAACCTGCTAAGCAACTTCTCGTCGGTGATAATCCAGACCGAAAATGCGGACTACTTTGACGGCGTCTCTACTACGGGGCCGCTCATAAGCCATCTTCACGGCGAGATCCGTCATGGCGGCAAGACCTACTTCCTTCTGGCCGGCAAGTGGTACGAAGTGGATGCTACCTACATCGAGCAGATAACCAAGGATTTTCTTGAAACTCTGACGTCCATTGACTTGGACGCTGCAGCTGTTGGCTTGAGAGATTGGAAGCACGCTAGTTCAGAGGGGGAGTATAACGAGACTGCGAGCACGGCCCGGGTCTTTATTAACGGCGACAAAGTCCTGACTGACAATATCGAACTCTTTGATGGTCTGGTTTCAGACGGGACGACGACGTACATCGTGCACGTGAAGCGGAACTTTGACGTGAAGGTTCGCGATGTGCGATCCCAAGTCATTAACTCGGCCCAGATTATCGAAAATGATCTTCGCGTCGGAACGATGGCTAAGCTCCGGCAACACCATGAGCGACTGGTGCGTCGAAAACGCACGAGTCTCTCCGAGGATGACTTCTTGAAACTGTTCGAGAATCCCCGAGTGTACGTCGTTGCTTACGGCAGTGACATCAAGGTAGACGCGTCCACGATCAAGCGTTTCGGCTCCAGTGTCGCCCGCATGGAGGTCGTTTCGCTGAATAATCAATTCCGACAAATCAGCAGCGCGGAGTCTCAAGCCAAGCTGCGAGTCTCTTGGGTCAAGATTGTCAAATAGAAGACCACGTTGCGCCATCATCCATTTGGCGCCCAGGCGCTCATGACTTTGATTGACCATTTTGGGTTTTCCGGCGTCCACGAAACGTATACTTGTCCGAGGCGCTAGCTACTTTGCTATCCGGTGGTCGTACGAACTCCGCATCGCTACGCTCATCTCAACCAGGCGTGACCGCACTGTATGCGCAGTCACGCCCATCCGTTTGCCGATCGTCGCCAAGGAATCGCCTTGCTGGTCGAGCCTGACCGCTTCGGCGATCTGCTGCTCGTCCAGTCCAGCTGGGCGTGGCGCAATGCCATGTCGACGTAGGTGCTTACTGACACTGCCACGATGGATACCGTAGGTCTTCGCTAGCTCTGCCACTGGCACACCACCCAGGTAGGCCCCTGCCATCTCCGCAGTCTGGTCAGCACTCAGCTGGGTGAAGCGGCGGGGGATAGGCTGTTCTTTCCGTACCACCAGAGGCCTGGTGTGGATCTTGTCTATCAAGGAACGAAGTTTGACCGACTGGCTACTTTGTTTCGAATAAGCTTGCAGGACGCCCCGATGTCCGCGGCCACGGCGCCGGAACTGGACGCTCCGACCACTGGTTCATAGGCGAGCTCTTCCTCGCTTATGAGGAACCTGTTCGCACTGCCGAATCCGGACTGGTTCTGATGATCTACACCGCCGAACCCGGAACCCTCTCCGCAGAGCGTGTTCAACTCCGGGCCTCCCGGTGGGCGGAGCAGACTGCGAATTCGGCACCGCAGCGGGGCCCCAGTGGGGCGTGGTTCAGCCGTTGACCTGCGCCCAATGGGGTTGGGTACACCCATGCCCACAGAGAACAGCTCGCGTACCAAATGGAGTCGGCGCGAACACCTTGCGAGACGCCTGGGCATACCTGGAAAACAGGGCATCATCGCCGCTGGCATGGAGGCGGCACTTTCGTCCGCTGATTCCGTAGCACCCTGGCCATAACAGTGCTTGAGCGCTTCACGCGCGGGTTTATTGTCAAGTCTCGAAAGACATCGGAAGGACGATGGTATTTGTTGTGGCGGCTATTGACCTCATGGACTGAATGCCTTCGTAGGCTTGGTTTTTTGAATCGAATGCGACGCTGCTGGCGAGGATTTCTCCCTCTTTGGACCGGAGGTGAAATCGGTGTTTTCCCGACTCGTCCTGGAACAGCTCAAATTGTCCTGCCACGTATTTCTTCCTTCGTTTGGCGGGCCGGATCAGCCGCTTCGGGACGCATGGTTGATCCGCCCTGTACCGGGTGCGTGAGTATTTGAAGGTTTGGAAGCCATTCGATATTGCCTTTCGGGGCCATTGATATTGCCGGTGGGGGCCAGCGGCCGAGGTTGTGGGGGCCACGGGCCCCCACCGACGTTTTCTTACTGCTTCATGGTGGCGTGTTGGCGCATGTTGTGGTTGCCGGTATCGACCCAGATGGTGTTGTGCACGATGCGGTCCATGATCGCATCGGCGTGGACCCCGGAGCCGAGCCGCTGGTGCCAGTCTTTCTTGGCGTACTGGGTGCAGAACACGGTTGATGCCGTGTCGTACCGGCGCTCCAGCAGTTCCAGCAGCATGCTGCGCATGCCCTCGTCGGGGTGGTCGAGAAGCCATTCGTCGATCACGAGGAGGGTGAAGGCCGCGTACTTGTTCAGGAATTTGGTTTGTCCCTGTGGTTTGTCCTTGGCCAGGGCCCAGGCTTCCTCGAGGTCGGGCATGCGGACGTAGTGGGCCCGGATCCGGTGCTGGCAGGCCTGCTTGGCCAGAGCGCACCCCAGGTAGGACTTCCCGGATCCGGTGAATCCCTGAAACACGACGTTCTGCTGCCGTTCGATGAACGAACACGTGCCGAGCTGGGCGATCACGTTCCGGTCCAGACCACGCTCGTCCACCAGGTCGAGCCGTCGCAGGTCCGCGCCGGGGTAGCGCAGCCCGGCGCGCCGGATCAGTCCCTCGACCTTGGCGTGGTTGAACCCGGAGTGGGCCTCGTCGACGACCAGGCGGAGCCGTTCCTCGAAGGCCATGCCGAGCACGAGCGTCTCGTCCTGGGCCTCGAGCGCCTCCAGCATCGGGGCGGCACCCATCTCGCGGAGCTTGCGTTTGGTTTCGATATCGATCCCGCTCACTTGGCACCGCCTGCGTAGTATTCGGCGCCGCGGACGTATCCGCCGTGTTCGGCCGGTTCATCCCGTGGTGGCCTGAGTCCGGCGGCTTTGTCCTGCTCTGTGGCCAGGATCGGCTGCAGATGCGCATACCGCGGGGACCGCACACGCCCTGCCAACGCAAGCCGGCAGGCTGCCTCGAGGCGTTCGGTCGAGTAGCGCCGGGAGAGCCGTAACACGGCCAGTGCCGCGTCCAGGCCCTGCTCGTCGACCCGGACGGACTCGAAGATCCGGTTGACCACGGTCACCGCTGCCGGGCCGATCCGTCCGGCCCACTCCCGCACCCGGGGCGGGTCCCACTGCCGGTACTTCTCGCCGGCGGGCAGGTCGGCGTCGTTGGTGCGGTACTCGTTGGCCGCGCCCTCGGGCAGCAGCAGGTGGCTGGTCAGCCGTTCGGTGCCCCGGTAGGCCTGGATCACCCGGTCGGTGATCCGCAGGTCCACCGTGGTGCCGATATTGGCAAAGGGCACCGAGTAGTAGTTCCTCTCCCAGACCACGTGCCCGTTCCGGCCCACCCGGCGTCCGTATGCCCATCTGCTGATCTCGTAGGCCGCCGCCGGCAACCCCGTCAGCAGCGGCTGCTCCTCGGCTGCGAACACGCTGGCCCTGGACCCGGGCCGCTTCTGGAACGGCTCCGCATTGTAGGCCGCCACCCGCTCGATGATGGCGGCCCGGAGCTCCGGCAACGAGGTGAATTGCCGCTGGCGCAGCCCGGCGATGATCCAGGTAGCCACGTGGGCGACCGTGTTTTCCACGCTGGCCTTATCCTTCGGTGCCCTGACACGTCCGGGCAGCACCGCCGCCGAATAGTGCGCCGCCATCTCGCGGTAAGCGTCGTTGAGTACGACCTCGCCCTCGCGGGGATGCTTGATGACCCCGGTCTTCAGATTGTCCGGCACGATCCGCGGCACCGAACCGGTGAACGCCTCGAACATCGCCACGTGGGCCCGCAACCAGGTGTCCTGCTTCATGTCCAGGGCGGGTTCGACGAACGCATACCGGCTGAAAGGCAGGCATGCCACGAACAGATACACGGTCCTGGCCTTGCCCGTGACCGGATCGGCCAACTGCATCGTGGGCCCCGACCAGTCGACCTCCACCGTCTGCCCGGCCTTGTGCCCGACCCGGGATGCCGCCCCCGTTACCAACACATGCCGCTGGTAGGTCCTGCAGAACCGGTCATAACCCATCATCGGCTCACCGGCAGCGGCGCATGAATCGGCGTACTCGCCATGCAGCAGCTTCAGCGTCACCCCCACCCGGGCCATCTCCCGGTGGACCTGGTCCCAGTCCGGCTGCGCGAACACGCTTTGATGCTCACCGCGGCCCGGGAACAACCGGGCATACACCTCGCGATCCGAGCTGTCGGCGATATCATCCCAAACCACACCGGCCGCATCGGCAGCCTCCAGCACCGCCGTGATGCTCTTCCGCGACATTCCCTGCGATGCCGCGATCGCCCGGCCCGACAGGCCTTCGGCGCGCAACCGCAACACGAGCTTCGCTCTGATCTTCCGTACCATTGATGATTACTCCTTCCGCCGTGCGCCCTATACACACGACGGAAGGAGCCTAAACTTGGTGGCCCCCAAGCACGCCACTACCGGCACCCAAGACCGCTACTGCGCGCTCTGCCCACCGGCCCCCAAACACACGAAAGATGGACCCCAACAGCGCGAATATTCAGGTGCGCGCTGGTTGAGCGGGCACCCGGCTTTGTCGGGCTTGGTGGGCGCGGCTCAGTTGTTGAGGGCGTCCTGGACTGCGGTTGCCAGTTCGACGGAATTTGTCTGGTCGGAGTGGATACAGATGGTGTCCGCCTTGACGGTGACGGTTTCACCCGTCACCGAAGCTATCGTTCCCTCCTTCAGGTATCTGTGGGTGCGTTGAACGGCTTGTGCAATCCCGGATTCATGGCTTGAGCGGTTGACGATGACGGTGCCGTCGGCGTTGTAGTCAAGGTCCACGTACAGTTCGCCGATGAACGGGATTCCCCGGCGTGCCGCCGTTGTTTCGTGGCAGGTTCCCGGGAGTCCATAGACCGGCACGTTGAATTGCTCCGCGACGTCGCAGAGGGCGTCCATGAGTTCATCGCTTCTGGAGAGCATGGCGAACAGGGCTCCGTGCGGCTTGATGTGGTTCAGGGGTACGCCTGCGGCGTCGAGGAATCCCCACAGGGCGCCGACCTGGTACCGGACCAAGTCGCGGACTTCGTCTTTTCGCAGAACCATTTCGCGTCGTCCGAAGCCGACGGGGTCCGGCAGCCCTGGGTGGGCGCCGATGCGGACACCGGCGGAGGCGGCCGCGCTGACGATGCGGTTCATGGTGCTGGGATCTCCTGCATGCATGCCGCAGGCGACGTTGATGGAGTCGACGAGGGGCAGCAGGGCTTCGTCGTTTCCGAAGGAGTGGATTCCGTAGGACTCGCCCATGTCCGAGTTGAGTGTGAGCTGGGGGATCAAGGTCTTGTCTTTCACGCTTTCACCTGGGACAGGTTGGGTGCCTTGCGTGCCGCGGTGGCCTTCTCGACCCCGTGTGCCAGTCCGAGCAGTTGCGGTTCGGAGTATGGCAGCGCCATGATTTCCAGTCCGACGGGCAGTCCTTCGCTGGTGAATCCGGCGGGAACGGTGATGGCTGGGAACAATAGCTGGGATGCGATGACGGTGTTGGTCGGGTAGGTCAGGCATGTCCAGCGGTCGGCGAAAATGTCTTCGTGGCTCGGGGCTGCGAGTTTGACGTCGGGAAAACAGATGGCGTCAAGCTTCTGTTCCGCCATGATTCCTGCCACCAGGCGCTGGAAGTCGCCCTGGAGGGCAACCCGGTCCGGGTACGTGGGATCTTCCTTCGCCGTAGCCGGGCCTGTCGCAATCCCGACGAACAAATCCAGCTTCTCGTGGAACTTGCCCTCCGCGTGAAGTTGTTCGATCGAATCGATGCCAAGCTCCGGCCGTTTGGCGATGAAGGCGTTCATGTCCTGCCGTGACCGTGAGAAGTACACCGAGGTGTCGGCGACGTAGTCGTTCAGGTTCGGTACCTCCACATCGACGAGCTGGGCGCCAGCCGCTTCCACCTTGGCCAGGGCCTGGCGGATGACGTCGTTGACCGCGGCCGATTCGGCGTCGGAATCCGGACCGAAGGCCTGGCGCAGGACACCGATGCGTTTGCCGGCGAGCCCGTCCTTGGCCACGGCTTCGGCATAGGTGCCGGAGTGCCGGGCAATGGCATAAGCCGCGGTGTAGGGGTCTTTCGGGTCGAAGCCGACCAGTGCATCCAAGACGACGGCGGCATCCGTGACGGTTCGGGTGATCGGCCCGGCCGTGTCCTGCGGGACAACGAGGGAGGACATCCCCGTCCGGCTGATCAGCCCCGGGGTGACGCGGAGTCCGACGACGTTGCAGAAGGAACAAGGCAGTCGGATGGACCCGCCGGTGTCTTCGCCGATGCCCACGAGGGCGAGGTTGGCGGCGACGGCGGCTGCGGAGCCGCTGCTGGATCCGCCCGGGTCGCGGGCCAGGTCGTAGGGGTTGCGGGTGATTCCGCTGCGCGAGGAGGTGGAGAACCAGGAGGTGGCGAAGTCCGGCATGGTGGTCTTGGCGAGGATGATCGCGCCAGCTGTGCGCAGTTGGGCAATCGCGGTCGCGTCCTGGGCGGCTGTGTAGGCGCCGGTTGCGGCGCTGCCGAAGCTTGTGGGTATTCCGGCGGTTTCGATCTGGTCTTTGACTACGACCGGAACCCCGTGCAGTGGTCCGGAGAGTGTGCCGTTCGCAGCGAGGTAGGCGTCCTGCGCGTCGGCTTCCTCGAGTGCGGTGCCGGAGACGGTAACGATGGAGTTCAGTGCTGGTCCCTCGGCGTCGAGGGTGCGGATGCGTTCCAGATACGCCTCGACGAGTTCCCGCACGGTGAAGGTTCCTGCGAGGAGTGCATCGTGGACCTGGGTGATGGTCAGTTCTTCGACGGTTGTGATGGTCATCGTGATTCCTTGGTGGTTTCTGGTTTTTATTTGGAGGAGTTGGGGCGGCGCAGCCTGACTGCGGGCCGGATTCCGGGGAGCCGGGTCAGGGCGGCGATGATGATGATGCCCTTGATGATGTTCTGGTAGTACGAATCGATGTCCAGGAGGTTGAAGCCGTTCTGGAGGGTGGCCAGGATTGCCACGCCGACGGCGGTCCGCCAGATGGCGCCCTTTCCTCCAGTCAAGGACGTGCCGCCGACGATGACAACAGTCAGGACATCGAAGACCAGGTTCGGGTTGAGGTTGGGTTGTGCCGAACCCAGTTGCGAGGCCGTGACGACACCGGCGATGCCGGCGCACAGCCCCGAAAGTGTGTAGGTGCTGGCCACGACGCCGCGGGTTCGGATACCCGCGAGACGGCTGGCTTCCTGGTTCCCTCCGACCGCGTAAACGGATTGCCCGTATGGCGTGAATGCCAGGATGCAACCGGCCAGCAGAAGCAGGACGACCAGAAGCATCCCCGAATAGGGGATCCCGGCGAGCCGTCCGCTGCCGAGTTCCTGGAACGGGGCGAAGCTCACGACGACGGCCCGGTTTCCCGTGATGACCAGCGTGGTGCCGGAGATGATCAAGGAACTTCCCAGGGTGGCGATGAACGGGTTGACCTTCAGCCCGGTGACGATCCAGCCGTTGATGGCTCCGGCGGCGATGCCAGCTACGGCGGCTGCGGTGAAGGCCACGATCGGGGCTTCCGTCCGGCCGACGGTTGCCGCGATGACGGCGGTAAGGGAGTAGATGGCCCCGACCGAGAGGTCGAATCCGCCCGTGATGACCACGTACGTCATCCCGATTCCCATGATGGCCACGGGAGCCCACTGGCTGACGATATTCATCAGGTTCCCCCCGGCGAGGAAGCCCGGTTGGGCGATGCTGATGAGGGCGACCAGGACCAGCAAGGCCGCCAGAACGCCGTAACGGCGCAGGGTTGGACCTATCCGGGGCGTCTGCGCGGGCGGAGACATCCTGTTCTTTTGAAGTGTTGTCGTGCTCATGATGCTGCCATATCTGTTGTTGTGGGCCCGACGCTTCCTGGCATCGGCGCGGTGTAGGTGTGGGTGAGGATGTCCTGGACGGTGGAGCCCGCCGGTAGTTCGGCGACCGCACGGCCGGAGGCCAGGACGATGATCCTGTCGCTGTACCGGGTGACCTCGTCCAGGTCACTGCTGCACCAGATGACGCACAGCCCTTCGTCGGCCAGCTTGCGGACCGTGCCGAAAATCTGGGCCTTGGCGCCGATGTCGATGCCTCGCGTCGGTTCGTCCAGCAGCAGGCAGCGCAGGCCGCGGTCCAGCCATCGGGCCAGGACGAGCTTCTGCTGGTTTCCGCCTGACAGGGTTCCCGCCGGGCCGTTCAGCCGGTCCGGGTTGAACCCCATCCGGACAGCGCCGGGACCTGCCCATCCCGCGAGGGCGCCGTTCCGGAAGGGACGGCGGCCCGATGCTTTGGTGAATTGGCCCAGCGCAATATTCCACGCAGCGCTGCGGTCCAGGACCAGGCCCTGTTCTTTTCGGTCCTCCGGGGCCAGGGCGATCCCGAGCCGGATTCCGTCCCGCGGGGAACGGGGCCATGGCACCTGCTTTCCGTCGAGCGTGAGCGTTCCGCTTGTGTGGCGGTTCGCGCCGGCCAGTGTCCGCAGCAACCTGGTGCGTCCTGAACCGACGAGTCCGGCCAGGCCGATGATCTCCCCTTCTCGGATGTCCAGTGCCGGCAGATCGACACCGGGGGCCGTGAGCCCGCGGACACTCAGGGCGATCTTGCCCTTGGTGTGTCCCGGGGAGGTGGGTTGGACCTCGGCCGGGGTGCCGCCGAGCATCGCGACGATCAGGGAGGGTTTATCCCAGTCGGCAGTTGGTTTGCTGTCGATCACGGCTCCCTCGCGCAGCACCGTGATCGTGTCGGCGATGTCCAGGACGTCGTCGAGGTTGTGGGATATGTAGACAACCGAGCACCCGGCGGAAGTGAGTTCCTTGATGGCTTGGTGGAGGGACCGGCTGTCTTCCGGGCCAAGCGAGGCCGTGGGCTCATCCATGACGATCAGGCGACGGTGGCTTGCCAGGGCCCGCACGATTTCGAGCATCTGTTGGTTGGCCGTGGACAGGTCTCCGGCACGCGCCGCAGCGGGTATGGAGGTACCGGCCGCTGCAGCGGCCTCCCGGTATTGGGCAAGGGCAGCCGGGCGGTCGATGAAACCAAACCTTCGCGGCGGTCTGCCGAGCAACACGTTGGCCAGCGCCGTCATTTCCGGGACGATGGTCAGCTCCTGGTAGATTACCGCGAGCCCCGCCGCCGCAGCCTTGCCGGGCTGCCCGCCGTCGAGCTCCTGGCCCCAGATACTGACCGTTCCGCTGTCCTGCTGGACTGCGCCGGCCACGGTTTTGATCAGCGTCGACTTTCCAGCCCCGTTTTCCCCGACAAGTGCATGGATTTCACCTGCCCTGACCGTGAGGGAGACGTTCCGCAGGACCTGGATATCCCCGTACTGCTTGTTCACGCCCTGCACGACGAGCGCGTCGGCAGCGGTGGATGGGTGGGCCCGCATGTCAGTACTCCGGGTGGAATTTACTTGCATTGGCAGCGGTGATGAAGATCGAGCCGGGCCCCTGCGTGACGGCCGGGGCCTGGGCCAGGTACGCGAAGCCGGGCGTGCTTTCGCCGCTGGAAAGGGCACGGACCAACTGGGCGACACCGTAGGAGGATTCCTCGTAAGGGAGCAGCACCGATGTTGACGTCCAAGCCCCGGCGGTTACCTTGGCCACGCCTGCCGTGGTGCCTCCCACGCTGTAGATGCGGACGTCCTTCCCCGGGGTCTTTCCGGCGTCGTGAACGGCCTGTTCCACACCCCGGGTCATGTCATCCCAGGAGGAAATCACCAGATCAATACTGCGGTTCGCGCTGATCGCGTCCTGGACCACCGAGAGGGCCTTGGCGGGGTCGAAGTTCCCCGGCTGGTCGGAGACGACCTTGACGTTCGGGTATTTCGCGGCCGCCGTCTTGATGGCGGTCTCCCAGCGGGTGAACAGGTCGGATCCGACGAAGCCGCCGACGGCGACCGCATTGCAGGAAGCGGTGCAGGACTTGAAGGCGTTTTCGACGTGCTCGGTGAAGAACTGGGTGGTCTGCATGCCGACGAATCCCGCGGTCCCCGGCGTGTAGTCGGGGTTGCCGCACATGGGGCTGTTGATGGTGCTGACGGGCTTGCCGCTGGCCTGCAGCAGGTGGAAGTCCGAGCATCCGGGGGCGTCGGCCACGGGCGAGAAGATGTATCCGTCGAATCCTCGCTGCACGGCGTCCTGGACCTGCTGCAGCTGGGCGGCCGGATCGAAGTTCGCATCAAAGACGGTCAATTGGACACCCATTTTGGCGGCCGTCTCCTGCGCCCCCTTCAACCGGGTCTGGCAGTAGGCATTCGCGGCTGCGCATTCCGCGAGGTATACCACCTTCTTCCCGGTTGGCGCCTTGGTCCGGGCATCGACGAACTTCAGGGTGGTGCTCATGGCTTCGGTGCTGGCCGCAGATCCCGATCCGGCCGCCGTGGCTGGTGTATCCGTTGCGGCTTTGGGAGGCGCGGTGCAGGCGGTGAGGGCGATTGTGGACACGAGTGCAGCGATCCCCAACGCTGTGCTGATCTTCAGAGTCATCGGTTTCTCCAGGGGGTTGGATCGGGTGGTTCCCGCAACGATTGTTGGGGGAAGGTCAATGTCTAACTTTGGACATTATGCAAGGAGTATCCTTTCCTTGTAAAGGGGTTTCCACCGATGTGAAGGTAGGGTGCGTTAGCGATGCCAGAAGAGTTCGTGCCGGTTCAGCTCGGCCGCAAGGACGCGTCTGGGCAAATTGCCCGCCAGCTGCGAAGGGCGATCAGCGTCGGCCAATGGCTGCCGGGTGAGCGGCTGCCCTCTGAGTTGGAGCTGGCGGAATCATTCGATGTTGCGCGCGCCACCGCAAGGGAAGCGCTGAAGATCCTCTCAGCCACCGGATTGGTTGTGTCGTCCCGGGGTAGCAGGGGAGGGACCTATGTTGCGGTGCCTGATGCTGAGACCGTCGCCGAACAGCTCAGTGACGCAATCCGCTTGTGGTACCGGGCAGGCAACGTCTCCTTGCATGACGTGGATGAGGCCCGCTGGGTGCTGGAAATGCAGTGCGTTGACTTGGCCGCACGCCGGCGCACCGAGGAGGACCTCGAGGCGATTTACCAGCCGATACACCTCGCGTCGAACCCCGACCTCGATCTCGATGAATGGCTCCAGCTGGACATTGAGTTCCACACGGCGATCACCAGGGCTGCAAAGAACCAGATTCTCGAACTCGCCATGATGTCCGTGCATCTAATGCGGCCGGCGACCAACACTGTCTTCGTCGATCTGCTGGACCGCGAAGCCGTGTGGGCGCAACACACGGTTATCTACCAGGCCATAGCGGACCAGGACCCGGAAGCCGCCCGGGCGGCATTCCAAAGCCACGTCGGATACCTCGACGACACCCGGCGCAAGGCACTGGCGGACATCAGCGCCACGGACGTTTTCGTGGCAACCCTGCCCGACTCGAGCCGCCTGGCAGCGTCAAGACCCCGCGCCGACTAAACGCCCCCGCTGCTGCGCGACTGCAGCCGTGTGTGGTCTTTGCCGCGCCTCAAACCCAAAGCAGTCGGCCTAGCGTCGCGATGCACTCCTGCGGGAGTGCACAGTCTTCTCACGTCTCGACAACGAAAGGAACGATCCGATCATTGTCGAACCAGTCTGGAACGGCGCCGTCATCGCGGAGTCGGATGGACCCGTCCGGTCGCGGGGCCATTAGTTCGATGCGAAGCCGGGGGCAACCGGCACCTGACGGACAGCGAGATGTACTCGATCTGCCCATGGAAAGGCCGCGCCAGCTGCCACAGGCTCGGAGTCAGAGGTCTACAGAACACGGAAGACGCTTGGTACTAGCCCGACCCCAAGAGGCGGGCGCTTCCCATCAAGGACTGCGTCGCCTTCAGGCGCGAGGTCACCATCGAAGAATAAACCCGGCCTAGCCCTCGTCCATCAAAGGTTGGGATATCGGAGGCAATCCGGTGTCGCCCTGCTTGTCTTGAAAACGATCGTTCGCACTACATTCCAAGCCATGTTCGAAGAGGCGCGGAAAGTGCGCCGGGGGCCTGAGGTGTTTGGCGACAACAACGCACGCCTGCTAGACGCCTGAGCGTCATCTCGAGCGGGATGGCTTTGGTGATGGCGCACGCGCTCAAAGCAGCAACCATGGAATCGACATTTCAATGACCTGCATGATGTGCCGCCTCTCAAGGTTTCCATGGGTATGGTTTGTATTTGTCACGCCGGGCGCGGTGCCCGTTGTGCCGTGCGTCTACGTCTCATATGACCGCGTCCGCGATTGCGTCGAAGGCGTGGACTGTGGGGAAGAGTTTGGTGGCGTCTTGTGGGAGCGGCCAGCTGGAAAGTTTCGCGGCGATGATGTCGGCTGCCCGGTTTATGTAGATCATTTGTCCGTGGATGCCAAGACAGAGTGTGACGTTGTTATCCGGGTAGGGGAACCACATTTGGTTGCGGTACATGCCCCCGGGCATGCGGTTGTCGCCGGGGCTGGCTGCGAAGGCGGCGCGGGAGTCGTGTCCGCCGTCGAAGGTGTCGTTGATCCAGGCGGGGGTGAGGATCTGTTCTCCGGTGAGGGCGGTGCCTCCGTTGAGGAAGAGGCTCCCGAAACGGACCATGTCGCGGAGACCGGCGTTGATGCCGCCGTCGAACATCCCCGTCCCGTTGGAGTCGATGCCGATGGTGGCGTCGGACTCGGCGCCGAGTTTGGCCCAGAGGGTTTGTGACATCAGCTCGGGCATGCGCATGCCGGTTGCGGCTTCGCAGATCCAGCCGAGCATGTCGGTTTCGCAAGAACGGTATTCGAACGGGCCTCCGTGTGGCGCCTTTTGTTTCAGGGTGAGGAGGAACCCGTACATGGTGGTCGGTGCCGGCGGCCCGGTGTGGGTTGCCCAGCCAATGGCTTCTTCGAGTTTCCGGACTTCGGCGTTTGGGTCAAGATAGTCCTCTGAGAAGTGGATACCAGAGCGCATGTCCAGCAGCTGTCGAACGGTGGCACCTGCGTAGCCGGTCTCTGCAAGGGGCGGAACGTAAGCGGTCAGCGGTTGGTCGGGGTCGATCGCCCCGGAGTCCGTCAGCGCACCGACCACAGCGCCTACCAGGGATTTACTGACGGACATCAGCAGGTGTGATGATTCCGGGCCCATGTTGCCGAAGTACTCCTCGACAAGTACGCGGCCCCGGTGGAGGACCATCCAGCCGTCGGTCTCGGTGTCACGGATGATGTCAGCCACTGTGCGGTGGGACCCGCCTGGTGCCTCTGGGACATGGATGGTCGACAGGTCTGTTGGCGCTTCTGGCAGATTGGCAACCGGGCCCCGCCCACGGGAGATTGTCGCCGTGGGCAGGATGTCCGCGACGTGCTGGAAGCTCCAACGAAGGTTGGGCTGGCTTTGCCAGTTGTCCAGGGTTATGCCTTCCGGGACCAGACTGGATTTCCAGTCAACTGTGGGTCGGTACGTCGTCTCGTTCATGGCGTCGCTCATCGGGACTTTACTCCACCAATTTCTGCGGCGTCCACAACAGGGACGCCCACGTATTTTTCACGGATGGAGTCGATGAGGTGTCGTGCACGAATTGTCAGTGCAGACCCGCCGTTGGGCGATTCGCGCTGGAGCCGACCCCTGGTGACGAGCACGCCTAGGTCAGCGCCCTTCCAGCGGAAGTCCCCGGGTCCGTAGATCCGAAGGAAGAACGCTTCCGACTCATTTTGGAGCTGGTGCCAGTCCAGTGCTGCCCGTCGGAATCGCAGGGCGCCGCTCTCATCCAGGTAGTACTGCCCGGTGTCCGGTGCAGCGACCAGTTGTTCGACCACGGGGGCGGTTTCCTTGATGATCATCTGGCTCCAGACATCAGCGGAGGCGAGCTCTTCCCAGCGTTCGTTGATTTCGGCCACGTCCAAGTCAAAGTCGACGTCCATGAACTCGAGCAGGTGGAACAGGAACAGTGGAACGTCGGCGTAGGCGCCTGCGGTGACGTTGGTGATGGCGGAAGCGCCGCTGATCCTGGGGTTGAGTTCCCCCAGGTAGACCTCTTCGGAATCGAGGTCAACGAGCACGTCCACTTCGAAGAAGCCCTGGTAGCCTTCTTGGCCCAGGCGGCTGCCGAGCTTCCGGACCAGTTCCGTGGCTTTGCGGCGGCGTTCGGAGGTCAGTACCTGTTCATACATTTCGTTGCCGCACCAACCGCCGCGGTAGGGTGTGAGCTGCTCGAAACCGGTGAGCTCGGTCATGAATGGACCGACGACCGTTCCGCAACGGGTTATGACCGCTTCGACCGCCACTGGAAGGTTGTTGATCCGGCGCATCAGCTTGATGTCTTCACCACGGATGTGGTCCTGGTGCTTGTCCCAGTCCTCTTCGGACGCAATGAAGAATGTCGTCTTGCCCGAATCCCCGTACGGCGTCTGCACCACCCAGTCCGTGCCCAGCCCGGCAGCTGAGGCAGCGATGACGAGACTTTCCCAGTTCTGGACATTTGTCAGGACATTGGGCACGCTCGGAGCGCCGGCCTCGTTTCCGAGGGTGGTGGTCACAATCTTCGAATCCAAGCGGTCCCTCAACGCCGCCGGCGGCAAGATCAGGTCGTACCCCAGTTCATGGCAGATGTTCTCCGTCTCTTCATCGAAGAAGACCATGGCAACCTTGGGCCGGATCCCCGCAGGGGTTGACCGGGACATGTACGCCCGCACTTCCGCGTTGTTGAGGAGCCAATTGTTGATCTCCTCGCCGTTGGCAAACTCTTGGTAGGGCTTGACGGTGGGTGAGAAGACCCGGGGGTGCGCACCATTCCAGGCATCGTAGTAGGTGATGTAGCTGAATCCCCTGACCCAACGGTCCAGTCCCAGCAGGTTGAAGGGCGTCGCGCCGATGAAGAACACCGGCACGCTGTTCGTGCGGAAAAAGTGCCGGACCTCTGAAATGTTACGCAGCGCACGAGACGTCCCGCCATGGACCGTCGCCGACGCGGAAGCAGCATCGGTGCCCACGCTGGGTTCAGGTGTGTCAGGCAGTGGCGGAAGTACCGCCTTCAAAGAGGGCAAGCGGCCTCGGCTCGATGCCTTGCGGTTCTTGGTTGGCCTGCGCCGCTTGTGAGTCATGGGTCCTCCTCGTAGTTGTGGAACTTCAGGTGAAACAGCGGTGGGTATGGGTCAGCCGCAAGGGATGATCAGCACCCCATCACGGTGGTCAAACAAATGCCGGCTTCCGACGTCCAGCCGCCGGACCCACACAACCCTGGAATCCTGGGTCATAGCATCAACAACGGCCCCGTAGCTCGTGCCGTCCGGGCCGATAACGTCAACGTCGATTTTCGGTTCCAAGTTGCTCCAGTCCTGCGGGACGTGGGACACATGCTCTCTTACGGAAATGACTCTCTTCAACGGGATGACTCCTGCGTGATCGGGCGGATGGGCCGGGCGAACGCCGCGGCCCATCCGGAGGGAGCCTCAGGGGAGGCGGATTGGCTTGAGTTCTTCAAAGCGGTCACCGGGGCCGGGGTTCTCTGCCGGGGATGAGCCGCCGAGCTGGTTCATCACGCCCCACACGGCGTTGATGCCCGTGGTCACGGCCCCGTCGGCCCAGCCTCCGGTCCAGGAAACGTCGTCGCCTGCGAGGAAGATGCCGCGGTGTTCCGGCAGGTGACCTTCCTGCATGAAGTGGGTGTAGAGCCGTTCCTGGTAGCGGTAGTGGCCGGGGAGGTTGTCGCTGAAGGCGCCCATGAAGTTGGGATCGTCCTCCCATGAAACCGTAATGGGGTCGCCGATGATGTGCGAGGCAATGTCCACCGTAGGGTAGATCTGTTTGAGGGAGTGGAGCATGAGCCGGACCCGCTCATCGGCGTCCAGGGGGAGCCACTTGAGGGCGTCGTCGTTCCAGGTGTAGGACAAGCAGATCAGGGCAGGCTGATCCGGGCCGTTGTCCAGGAGGTAGGTTCCGCGAGTAAGTCTGTCCGTGAGTGTGGTGCTCATGACCTGGCGTCCGGATTCGGGGTCGATGTCCTTCCAGAACGGCCGGTCGACGACTACGAAGGTCTTTGACGACTGCATGTAATGGCTGCGTTCGATCGCGGTCCAGAGCTTGTGGCTGAACAGCGATTCGTCGACGTCGATGCGCGCCGAGAGCAGCCAGCTTTGGCAGGTGGCGATGACTGCCGGGAATTCGGTAGTTCGTCCCCATCGGTCCGTGACGGCGATGCCATCGGCGGCGCCGCCGTCGTCCTTCACACGCGCGACGGCGGCAACGGCCCCACGGGGGTGGCCGCCGTGCAAGGAGGCCAGGCTGGTGCCTGCCGGCCAATGTGCCAGGCTTTCGGGAGTGTGGTTCCATAGCCGTTCCGGGAGAAGCTGGGCGCCGCCGATGATCCGGTGCTGCTCGGCGTCGGCGTCCACGTACACCACGCGGAGGATTTCGAGGAAGGAGTCCGGGAAGTTGGTGTCCCAGCCGCCGGTGCCGAAGCCGACCTGCCCGAAGGCCTCGCGGTATTCGAACGGCAGCGCGGAGAATGCCCTCGAGGTGGCAAGGTAGCCGGAGAAGGAGACATCGTCGAACTTCGGGACCAACTCGTTCCAGAGCTTCTTGATGGTGGCAAGGTCGCGGTTCCGGATGGCTTCCTGCATCGCCGTGAAGTGGGCGCGTTCCTCGAGGCAGTCGTCCCAGGCCGCGGCGACGTCGCCGAAGAACTGCGGAAGATCCGCGGCGGTCTCGGCGTAGTGCGCCTGGCCGCCGAGTTCGATGACCGTGCTCCCCGCCGCAGGGGTGAGCGGATTGGGGAAAGGCTGGGTTTCGATCCCCACTTTGTCGGCGTAGTGGAAGAAGGACCGTCCCGAGCGGGGGAAGCGCATGCCCCCGAGATCCGCCACGGGGCCGGACTGCCCGGGCTGGGTTCCGCCGCGGAGGCGCCCGCCGATCCTGGAGGATTCGTAGATGACCGGCTTGAGGCCCATTTTCATGAGTTCGTAGGCGGCAACCAGCCCGGACAACCCGGCCCCGATGACGGCCACCTCGGTGCCGTACATATGTTCCGGCACAGCCCCGAGGCCGGCCGGGTGCGCGAGGAAGTCGTCATAGGGGAACGGGAAATCCGGGTTGAGCATGGTGATGGGTGCCGCCGCCGGGACGGAGCCTGCTGCGGGGGTTGTTGCTGCGATGGTCACTGCTGTCCTTACAGGTGTGAAGAGGGGATGGATTGCGTGAAGCGGGCCAGGTAGTCGGTATCCCTTCGGGCCTGGACCAGGGTCTGCAGGCTAATGTCGGCGACGATGAGTTCGCCGTCATCGGCTGCTGCCGAGAGCTGCCTTCCGTAAGGGTCGGCGATGCTGCTCAGCCCTGCGAAGTTCGGGCCGGCGTGGTTCGCATAGGCGATGAAGAGCTGGCTTTCGAGCGCGCGGGTGGGGACCACCATGGCTGGGATCAGCCGCGTGTCGAACGGTTGCTCGCCTGCGTCGTCCCCGGTCCGGAAGGGGACCGCCGTCGGCACGCACAGTAGCTCGGCGCCCGCCAGTGCGGCGGACCGCACGAACTCCGGGAACTCGACGTCGAAGCAGATCCCCAACGCGATCTTGACGCCGTTGAAGTCGACGACGGCGGGCGCCTCGCTTCCGGGCGTGAACACGGAGTTCTCGTCGGTGCCGAACAGGTTCTGCTTGCGGTAGCGGGTCAGTTCCGCGCCGTCGGGGCCGAACAGGGAGGCGCTGATGTACTGGGCGCCGTCCTCGTGTTCGACGGTGGAGGCCACGAGTCCGATGCCATGCTCGACGGCGATTGCGGCGAGCTGCTCCCGCTGTGCGACGCCGTCGGTGGCGTGGACCAGGGTTGGCGCGTAGCCGCTCGTGAACAGCTCCGGGGTGACCAGGAGCTCTGCGCCGCGTTGCCGGGCCTCATGCGCCCGGGCTGCGATGCGGCGGAGGTTTTCGGCCGGCGAACTAACGAGGCCGGTGGCCTGGAGGACGGCAATACGCAAATCAGGCCCGTGCGCGAGTGTCATTTCGCCCCGTCCAGGTCTCCACGGCAGAGGCGGGCGACGACTTCGGTGAGCATGTCCACCCCGGCGCAGGCGTCGTCGTCGTGCGTGAACTCGCGCTCGTTATGCGAGATGCCGTCCACGCTGGGGACGAACAGCATGACCGTGGGAACGATGTCCTTCATGTTGATCGAATCGTGGCCGGCCAGCGTGAACACCGGCGTGTTGCTCAATTCGAGCTTTTCGGCGCATTCCCGGGCCAGCTCGACCCCGGCGGGCTGGTACGGGTTGATGCCCCAGGCATGGGATTCCTCGACGTCGATCGCGACGTTGGTTTCGGCCTCGATGCGGGAGATGCCGGCACGGAGCAGCGTTTTGGCTGCGGCCAGCACGTCCTCGTCTGCGGTGCGCATGTCCATGACCAGTTCAACCTTGGACGGAACCACCACCGGGGAGTTCGGGTAGACGCTCAGTTGCCCCACTGAAGTGTGCAGCACAGCTCCCGGGAAGCGGTCCGCGATCTCGCGCAACAGGACGACAAGCCGGGATGCGCCAAGGAGGGCGTCCTTGCGGTCGGCGATCACGGCCGAACCGGTGTGGGCCTGCTCGCCATGGACGGTGGCGCTGTATTTGGCTGCTGCCCAGCAGGAGTGGACAAGTCCTATCGTGGTTCCGGAGTCCTCCAGGGATCGGCCTTGTTCTATGTGGATCTCGGCGTAGGCAGCCGCCTGGGGGCCGCTGCCGGTGCCGAGCTGGCCGATGGCGGACAGGGCCTCGCGCACGGTGACGCCATCGACGTCGGTAATGGCGAGGGCCGTTTCTGCCGGCAGTTTTCCGGTGTAGACGGAGCTCCCCATCATGGAAGGCGCGAAGCGGCAGCCCTCTTCGTTGAACCAGTCGACGACGGCCAGGTTGTACTTGGGCTTCTCGCCCGGAACGGCGGATTCGGCCAGGCGCCGGCCGGCGTGCAGGGCGGCAGCCACCCCGTAGGCGCCGTCGTACTTGCCGGCGGTCGGCTGGCTGTCCAGGTGGGATCCAACCAGGACGTAGGGCGCGCCGGGCGTCCATTCCAGGAGCGCGTAGAGGTTGCCTACCTGATCCGTTTCGGTGCGGAAGCCGTACTGGGCAGCCAAGGAGGTGAACCACGTGCGGGCCTGTGCGTCGGCGGTGGTTGCTGCCTGCCGGTCTACGCCATGGCCTGGGGTCTCGCCAATAGCGGAAAGGCTGCGGAAGTCGCGGAGGAAGGCCTCGGCGTCAGCTGTCGTGGTGGTGCTTTCAGGGGTGCTCATGGTGATCAGCTTTCCTTCGGATCGTTCTTAGTGGGGTTGGAGAGGACAGGGAGCGCATGGCTTCCCGGGTTGACGAGAGCGAGTTCGTTGACGCGCTTCCTGACAGCGAACCAGCCGATCACCAGTGCAGGGATAAAGATGACAAGGGCTGCCACCGTGTAGGTGCCCACAGGGAAGTCGAACAGCATGAGGACCAAGACCCCGCCCAGGAAGGCCAGCGTCAAGTAGGACGTCCAAGGAGCACCCAACATCCGGAACGATGGGCGCTGCATAAGCCCCTTCTGGGACAGCCTGTAGAGCTTGAGCTGGCACAGGACGATGGTGCCCCAGGTGCACAGGATGGCAAGGGCGGTTGCATTAAGGGCGATCTCGAAGGCCATGGCAGGGACCACTGCGTTCAGTCCGACCCCGAGCAAGGTGATGGCGGCGGTGAAGAGGATTCCGCCGTAGGGGACGCCGCCGCGGCTCATGCGCTCCATGAACCGGGGGGCTGCGCCGGTTTGGGCCATGGATCGGTAGATGCGTCCGGTCGAATACAGGCCCGCGTTCAGGCTGGACAACGCTGCGGTGAGGACCACGAAGTTCATGACGTCGCCCGCGCCGGGGACCCCAATGGCCGCAAAGAAGGTCACGAACGGTGATTCGCCGGCTTTGTAGGCGTTGAATGGCAATAGCATCGCCAGCAGTGCCGAGGATCCTACGTAAAAGATCGCTATGCGGAAGATGACGGCGTTGACGGCTTTGGGCATGACCTTGTGGGGGTTTTTCGCCTCGCCGGCGGCGACGCCGATGAGGTCGATACCGGCGTAGGCGAAGACGATGCCCTGGACGATCACGATGGCGGGAAGCAAGCCGTTCGGCAGCAGTCCGCCATTGTCTGCGATCAGGGAGAAGCCGGGGCTGTGTCCTGCAACCGGGAAGTTGCCGGCGAAGAAGATGCCACCGACCAGGAGGAAGGTGACCAGGGCGCCGACTTTGATGACTGAGAACCAGAATTCGAGTTCGCCGAACAGCTTCACTGAGATGAGGTTCACCGCGGTAACAACCGCCAGCGCAGCAAGTGCCAGGGCCCATTGGGGGAGGCTGCTGAAGGCTGTCCAGTAATGGAAGTAGACAGCAATGGCGGTGATGTCCACGATGGCCGTGAGCGCCCAGGAAATAGCGTATACCCAGCCCGAAACGTAGGCTGCCTTCTCACCGTAGAATTCCCGGGCGTAGGAAACGAAAGATCCGGAAGAGGGGCGGTGCAGGACCAGCTCGCCGAGTGCACGGAGGACGAAGAACGCGAAGATGCCACAGATGGCGTAGATGATGGGCAGGACGGGGCCCGCGGAAGCCAAGCGGCCGCCTGCACCTAGGAACAACCCTGTTCCGATGGCACCGCCGATGCCGATCATCTGGATCTGCCGGTTCGAAAGGCCCTTCTTATAGCCTGCTTGTTCGTCCACGCGGACCGCCGTTGGTCGCTCCTGGACTGGATCTGCTGTGCTCATGGAAACTCCTGGATGTGATTGCCGCCACTGGGCGACAGGTATCGATCATTCCAGCGGATTCGACTCCCGCCAATGACAGGGAGTAGCGGAATGGAGAGCAAAAATTGGATGAAAGTACAGTGCTTTTTGCGCAAGTCGGAGCCATCCTATTTGTACGTCAAACGTGGAGGGGAAGAAATTGATCGAAGACGCACAGTGGCAGCGGATCATCGAACTTTTGGCCGGTCGCGTGCCTGAACTTGCGGAGAATTTCCTGGGCCGGATTCTCCTGGATCCGGCCTATTCGGAATCCGGACTGACTTTGGAGGACTTGAGGAGCAGCAGCGAGAAGTGCTTCAACGCGATGCTTGAATCCTTGGCCAAAGGCGGCACGGACATGACCTCGTTGGAGTCGCTGGCTGCTGAGCTGGGCGCCAAGCGCGCACAGCAGGGGATCCCCTTGGAGAGTCTGGTGCGGGCTATCCGGACAGACTTCTCGGTGCTCTGGGAGGCGCTCTCGGCACCGTCCCTTGGCGTCAATCCAGGGCTGTTGGTCCGCAAGACAGAACTGGTCTGGCAAGTAGTGGACACCTTCGCGGTCCGGGTCAAGGAAAGCTACGTCGCAGAGGCGGAGGATCTGGAGACCGCGACCGCGGATCTGCAGCATCAGTACCTCACCAAGCTCCTGGCAGCTGCCGAACCGTCGCCGTCGGACGCGCTGCGCATCGCGGGTGCCCTCAAGATCGACCCTGGCGCCGAATTCCTGGTGGCTGCCATCAGCAGGGACGACAGCCTCACGTTACGCCGGCGGCTGGGGAGCTTGTCTGCACCGCGAGCCGTAGTGGGGTTTGCCTTCGACCAAGGGCACCACACGATCGTCATTCTGCAGCGAAAGCAGGGCCTTCGTCTCCACTTGGCGTTTGACGAGCTCGCTCTGTTCGAAGGACTCGCCGCCGGTGTCGCCCCCATCGCCCAGGGCATCGCCGGTGTCCGCATGGCGGTGCTTGCCGCCCGGGAGATCATGGCCGACCTTGCGGTGGGTGAAACCGGTGTTTTTCGGCTCGAGGATCGTTGGGAGTCCGTGACGCGTTATCGTCTGGCGCAAGTAGGATGTGATCCGGCCTTTCTGGTGGACCCGTATCTTCGCCGCTGCTCCCCTGGGGAGCGGGAACGATTGTTGGAAACGGTGACGGTCTTCCTGGACTCCGGTAGCCTTTTGGAGACCTCGGCGATCCTCGGATGTCATCGGAATACGATTGTGAATCGCTTGGCTTCCTTCGAAAAGTACACCGGGCTTGATCTTCAGAAACCTCGCGGGGCGGCTACCGCGTTTTTGGCGCTGTCCAACCTTCGGAGTCCTGGTTCAGGCCGGAAGGTGACTTCTACGGCCCGGCAATAGCTACGGTGCAAGCGGCTGGTCCATAGTTGCCGCGCCCTTGCTGGAGAACGACGGCCCGGGCCGCTTCATGGTGTGGCTGGATTTTAAGCAACGAGGACGCTGACCGCCCGATGGTGACGGTCAGCATCCTCGTTGTAGCTGGCGTCCTACTTCAGGACGCTTTCGATGAACGCTTTGGTTCGGTGGTGCTGGGGGGCGCCGATGACCTGCGTCGGGTCGCCCTGTTCGACGACGACTCCTCCGTCCATGAAGACGACCTGGTCCCCGGCTCCGCGCGCGAAGCCTATCTCGTGGGTGACCACGATCATTGTCATTCCTTGGGTGGCCAGTGCACGCATGACATCCAGGACGTCCCCGACCAGTTCGGGGTCCAGCGCCGATGTCGGTTCGTCGAAGAGCATCAGCTTCGGATCCATGGCCAATGCCCGCGCGATCGCCACTCGTTGTTGCTGGCCACCGGAGAGCTGGGCCGGGTAGTGGCCGGACCATTCGGAGAGGCCGACCCTGTCCAACAGCTCCATGGCCCGTTTCGAGGCCACGGTTTTGGATTGGCCTTTGACTCCGGTGGGCGCTTCGGTGATGTTTTCGAGGGCGGTCTTGTGCGGGAACAGGTTGAACTTTTGGAAGACCATGCCGATGTTCCGTCGCTGCTTGGCGATGTCCTTCGGGTGCATTTCGTAGGTCTTGTCACCTTGCTGGCGGTAGCCGATGAGGTCATCGTCAACATAGATGCGGCCACCGTCAATGCTCTCCAGATGGTTGATGCAGCGAAGGAGGGTTGATTTTCCGGAACCGGAAGGACCCAGAAGACAGGTCACTTCCCCTGCTTTGACGTTCAGGGAGATGTCTTTGAGGACCTCGTGCTTGCCGAAACTCTTTCGGACGTTTTCGATACGTACCAGCGGTTTGATGCCGGTGGTGGGGTGTGATTTGTCGCTCATGGCTTCACCTGCATGGTCGGGGTGGGGCGTGTCCTGTTTGCCAGCGCCGCACGCAGGCGCTGTAGCGGGGTGGGGGGCAGTGTTCGGGAAGCGCCCCGGCCGAAACGCCGTTCCAGGTAGTACTGCGGAACGGACAACACGCTTGTCATGAAGAGGTACCAGATGCTGACAACGACCAGCAGCTCCACCTGCTTCAGGTTTTGCGCGGAAATGAGGGAGGCCTGGGTGTAGAGCTCCAGGACCGCGATGACCGAGAGCAACGACGTGTTCTTCAGCATCGAGATCAGTTCGTTGCCCATCGGCGGGATGATCACACGCATGGCCTGGGGCAACAGGATCCTGCTGAAGGTGTACAGCGGTGACATGCCGAGTGAATACGCGGCCTCGCGTTGGCCCTCGTCGACGGAGAGCATTCCTGCCCGGACAATTTCGGAGGAGTACGCTGCCTCGTTCAACGTCAGCGCCAGGAAGCCGGCAACGAATGCCGTGATCAGCGAGTTGGTGTCCACGGACCAGAAGACAATGTCAGTCAGCGGAATACCCACCGATAGTCGGCTGTACAACAAGCCAAGGTAGCCCCAGAGCACGATTTGCACCAAGAGTGGGGTGCCGCGGAACAACCAGACGTAGAGCCAGGAAAGCGCAGAGAGCACCGGGTTGGTGGAGAGGCGCATGGCTGCGATGACGATCGCAAGAATCGTCGAAACCAGCATGGACAGCACCGTCAGCACGAGTGTCAGCCAGACGCCCGCCAGAATGTGGGTATCGAACAAGTACCGGGTGATGGCCGGATACTCGATGTTCTTGTTGGTGAGCAGGGATTGAATGAACAGGGCGACAACAGCCAGCAAGACGACAGCGCTGATCCAGCGCCAAGGTCGCCGCAAAGGAATCGCTGGGGCCGCATGGAGGGAACTGGCTGTCACCGTTCCCGTGGACATCGGGGAACTCATGGGAGGCTACTTTCCCTGGTTGACTGCGGCCGACGGCACAGCGTAGGACGTCAGCGAGTAGCGGTCCAGGATCTTCTTGTACGTGCCGTCATCAATCAGCGCCTGGAAGGCGGCGCGCAATGCCTCAGTGAACTGGGGGTCGGTGTTCAGGTTGCCCATGCCGCTGAAAACGGGCAGGTATCCGGCCGGGAATTCGGGGTCGCGGACCAGTTCAAAAGCCTTGCCTTGGCCAGCCGTCTTGACGACATATTCGGCAACGGGAGCATCGACGACGTAAGCCTGGCTCTTGCCGGCACGCAAGGCAGTTTGAGCGTCGAGATCGGAGGGAAGCTCCAGGACCTGGACTCCGTCCTTCCCCTTCGTCTTGCATTGTGGTTCAAGGCCCCGCAACAGGTCACCCTGCACCGTGGCCTTCTGGACGGATACCGTCTTGCCGCAGAGATCCAGCAGGGCCTTGACGTTGTCCGGGTTTCCGGCCTTCACCAGGATGATGAAGCCGCCGTGGGTGTAGTCGACAAAGTTCAGCGTTTTCTGCCGTTCCGGGGTGTCGTTCATGGCGCTGAGGATGACGTCGTACTTCTTGGACAGCAGTGAGGGAATGATCGTGGAAAAGGCCTGCTGGTTGTAGGACACGGGGATCTCTAGCTTCTGCCCCAGCGCCTGGGAGAGGTCATAGTCGAAGCCTGTGGGCTTGCTGTCCGTGTCGTACATCGTGTACGGCGGGTACGGGATGTTCCCGGCGGCCTTGATTTCTCCCTTGTCGCGGATGCTCTTGGGCAGCAGGGCGGCGACTTTGTCGTCCTTGGTTGTCTGGATCGGCGGGTTGGGTGCCACAGCGGATGAGGCTGTTTCTTCCGGTTTGCTGGCCTCCGCCGCGGGGTTGTTGGAGCAGGCGGTGGTCATCAGTGCGCTGGCGACAGCGACGGCGGCCATCGTTGCGGTGAGCTTTTTCATGGGGATCCTTTCATAGGTGGTGCACGGCACTGTTCGGCATTGAACGGTGCCGGTTGGAGTGGTTCGAAAGTGCAGGTTAGGGGTGGCCGGGCGCCCGTATCGTAGGCCCGGGCCGGCAATGGTGCGCTAGTTGCTGGGGTGTTGGCTTGCCGTGTTGATCAGCTCGAGGGTGGCATTCGCCACGCCCCAGGACACGGTGACTCCGGAGCCGCCGTGTCCGTAGCTGTGGATCACCGGAATTCCGTTCTCATCCCGCAGCTCGAGTCGAATCAGGTGCCTCCCGGGGCGCAGTCCGACTCTGCTGCCCAGGAATGTCCCTTTGGACAAACCGGGAGACAGGTCCATGGTGGTCTCAAGGATGCGCTTTTGTGTTTCCGGATCCGGGGCCAGGCTGGCGGCCCCTGTTTCGGCGGTGCCTCCGCAGATGATCTCATCTGTCCGGGGGATGATGTAGCTGGGCCCTGCCGGGTTGGCGTCGTCGATGATCCACCGGTCCACCTTGGTATTGCCGATGATGGCGACCTGTCCTCGCACCGGGTACATTCCGTCATCCGGGTGCAGTCCGAGGCTTTGAAGCCCGGTGGCCAGGACGATCACGGCCCCGGGGTCCGCTTCCAGGACAAGGGAACGTGCGGTACGCCATTCCCATGCGACACCGAGTGCTGTGCATTCCTTCTGCAGCCACTTGAGGTATGTCGGCATCGTGGCGATCGGTACGGTACACACGGTCCCGCTGGACGCGCCGCGGGGCAGTTCGGAGAGCAATGCCGGCCGGTTTCCCGCGACAGTTTCCGGCCAGGCCAGGGGAGCGGACCCTTCCCGGTTCACGACAATTCCCTCTCGCATCTGCACGCCGGCTTCCGGGGTGGTGTCGGCAAGCCGGGCCAGGATGTCGAACGTGGCGGCCGCCCAGGGATTGATCCAGGCGGCGGGTTCGGCGTGATAGGGCGCCCAGATCGCTGCGGCAACCGCAGAAACAGTCTCTTCGGGACGTTGGGCGGAAATGACCTTCACATCATGGCCAGCGTGGGCGGCTGCCAGTGCGGTGGTGAGGCCGATGACTCCGGCGCCGATCACGACCACTTTGGGTGCCGGGGTGGTCACGCCGCGTTCCTCAGAGCGGTGGCCTCGATTTCAAAGCGGAAGGAACCAACGAGCCCGCTCACAATAGTCGTCCTGGCGGGCTTGTCGCCGGGAAACCAGTTGACGTATTCGTCGTTGAATTCAGCCAATTGTGCGGCGTCGGTGAGGACGCAGAACGTGCGGACAACGTCCGCCATTGAACAGTCTCCGGCCCGGAGCACTTCCCGAAGGTTCCTGAAAGCCTGTCTGACTTCGTCGGTGAATGATTCCGGAACGGTGCCCGTGTCCGGATCAATCCCGACCTGTCCGGAGGTCAGGACGAAGTGCTCGGTGGCAATTGCCTGAGACAGCACCGGCAGTGCAGGGGCGTCGGGAGTGTGAAGAATGCGTGATTGCAGCAAGGAGATTCCTACCTTGGGTGGGGCGCTGGGCGAAATGGGGCCTGGCAAGTTCATTGGAAGCGCGGCGACGGCCGCTTAGACCACAGGTGTGAGTGATGCCACATCGGCAACACTGTTGATCTTTCCAAGGTGCGGAAGCGAAGCCAATGGCAGGAAAGCCAATCGGCGCCGCGAAATAGTGTACGAAGAACTACCTTGAGTGCATGGCCGGACCCGAAGCTGTGAACTCCGCACGAGTCTGCCGGAGTAATTCCGTCCGTTGCGGATCGCGCCACGCGAGCAGGGCCCACTCAATCTGCGATGGCCGCCGCTTGGTGACCTGACGATCGGCACATCAGTTTCTTCATGCGTCCCGGGATGAGTGCCTGATCGGCGCTCCGTTCAACCTTCGTTCGTCACACGCTCTTGGTTGATCCGATCTTCTATGCCCAAGCGACAACCAGCCGCGCGGCCTGCTCCGGAACATCCAAGTTGATCCCGGTGAGTGTCTGGAATCGAGTAAGACGGTTCAGGATGGTGTTGCGATGACAAAACAGTTGCTCGGATGTCGTCGTGATGTTGCCGGTGGTCAGGTAATGGCGGACGGTCTCCTCCAACCGTTCCTGTTCCCCGGCGCGGCATTGTTGGAGGGCGGCGTTGAGGTCCGTCCAGGGGTCCAGCCCGGCGTCCCGAAGTTGTTGTTTGGCCAGCCGGGCCCAGGCTGCGGCAGTTGTTAGTGGTCCGCGGTCTGTCGGCTTGAGAAGCAGTGCGAGGCGTTCAGCGGTTCGCGCAGCTGCGGGAAGGCCTCTGAAACCCGCAAACCCTTCAACGATTCCGCAGGGGATTCGGGCAATGGCTGCCGGTCGATAGGGCTGTGCTTGGTGGGGCCGTTTTGTTCCGGCCGTTCGGGGCAGCGCCCAGAAGACGTACGTGCTTCCTCCAAACTCGTGAATGAATAGTCGGTGGGATGGCTGGTTCCAGCCTCCCGTCGAGGCGACACTGCGGAGCGTGGACGCGGCTTCCCCGCTGGCCGCGACAATCGAGAACGTTGATTCCGGATCGGTGGCCAGGGCTGCGCCTGCCTGGCTGATCGTCTCGGCGGAAAGTTCCGTTTTGCTGAAGAGCCTGGAGATGAACTCCCTTCGGATGTTCGACTCCTCCTGGGCCATTCTGACGCGTTCCGCCCCGTAACCAGAGTGCGTTCGAGTGGCGAATTCATCGACGACCCGCCAGACGCGGTCAACGCGCGAAGTCAACAGAACAGCGTCCGCCTGATCGGCGACGGATAAGAGTTCGGCCCACAGGATGCTGAAATCCAGGCGGACCGCGGAGATCAATGCCTCCGATGAAATTCCGGCCCGGGCCCGTTTGGCTCCGAGCTCGCCGGCGAATTGCACGAGTGTGTTCTTCCCGCCGTTGTGTTCTGGATGTTGGTATTTTTCCTCGCGAAGACCGTCCACGAGTCGGCCGAATGTTTCGTGGGCTGTATCCCGCATGTCCTCAAAGCTGACCCGGTCGTCGGCGTACTCGGGGATCTCGGCTACGCGGTCGAGGAAATGGCTGACCATGTCATCCAGTCGTTCTTGCAGGCCTTCGACAAGCTCGGTCCAGCGGGCATCTTCGCCCGGGATCTCGACATTGTGCATTTTCACATCCTAGGTGCAACTTCCAGAGGGTGCCTCCAGAAGGTGTGAAGGAATACTGTAGCCCGATTCCGCGTCATTGGGTGGTTGGGATGTGCATTCTTCTTGGTGGTCGTGTTCTGTAACTGCGTGTCTGGCGGCAACTCTGGCCTGTCCGGTCAGCCGGAGGGTGGAGGCACCAGCGGGATCCTTGGTGTTGGGATCGGCCCGGAAACCCAACGCGTTCAGATGGGGATTTGTGTGGGTGCACAATTTGACGCGGCTTTTCCGCGACGAGTAGCTAGTTCTTTTCGAGCAACTTGCGCGCACCATGGAATCGGAGATCCGCATCACATATGTAGCAGAGAAGGGTAAGAAGCATTGAGCACTACTACCGCAGGCCACTTGATTGTGGGCCAACTTGAGCGGGCCGGCATCAAGCGGGTCTACACCGTTCCTGGTGAGAGTTTTCTCGACGTTCTTGATGGGCTGCATGGCTCGCCGATCCAGAATGTTGTGGCCCGACAGGAGGGCGGTGCCGGTTTCATGGCGCTGGCTGAAGGCCGCTTGACGGAGCTGCCCGGCGTGGCCATGGTGACGCGCGGCCCGGGTGCCGCGAACGCGTTCATCGCCATCCATACGGCGCACCAGGATGCCACTCCCATGATCCTGTTCGTGGGCCTGATCCCGGTGGCTGACCGTGGCCGCGAGTCCTTCCAGGAATTCGACATCAACGCCTGGTTCGGCAGCACCGCCAAGAAGGTCGTGACCCTCGACGACGCCGCATCCGCGGCTCGCGTGGTCGACGACGCCATCTTCACCGCCCTCAGCGGCCGGCCCGGTCCCGTGGTCATCGGCCTTCCCGAAGATGTTCTTGTGCATGTCGTAGAGGACGCCATCGTTGAGCCCCGCAAGGTGGCCCGCCCGGAGCCGTCCTCCTCGGAATTCGTTGAGTTGGAGCAGCGGCTGGCTGGCGCGCGCAAGCCGCTGATCGTCGTCGGCGGTGAAGGCTGGACGCAGGAGTCCGGCGAGGACTTGGCGGCTTGGGCGAGCAAGCATAGCGTCCCGGTCCTGGCCGACTTTCGTGCTTACGACGCCGTTCCGCACCGCAGCGACGCCTACGCGGGCTTCCTCGGTTACGGGCGTAGCGACGCGAACGCCGAGCGTCTCGATGAAGCGGACCTGATCGTCTTTGTTGGCTGTGTCCGCGGCGACGTCCTGTCCGACGGCTACAAGCGCGGGCTCGACGCCGAAACCGTGGTGGTGAACGCAGACGCGAACCTCCTGGGCCACTTCGGGCGGGTGGACCAGCACATCATCGCGGACGTCACCGCGTTCGCAGCGGCGCTGGCCGCTACTGACGCAACGGTAAAACCTGAAGACGGCTGGTTCGCCACCGCCCGCGCCGACTACCTGAAGTTCTCCACGCCTCGGCCCGACGGCGGCATCGGCGTTGACCTTGGCGTCGCCATGGAGGTCCTCAAGAAAGAAATCGACGACGACGCCGTCCTCACCTTTGGTGCAGGAAACCACGCCCTGTGGCCCGCACGCTACCTTGAGCACAACTCCGCGAACTCGCTGGCAGCCCCGCGCAACGGCGCCATGGGCATGGGCATCCCCGCGGCGGTGGCGGCGTCTCTGGCGTACCCGGGCCGCCAGGTCATTTCCGTTGCCGGCGACGGTTGCTTCATGATGAATGGCCAGGAAATCGCCACGGCCATGGGCTACGGCGCCGCGTTCATTGTCCTGGTGGTGGATAACGGCATCTTCGCCACCATCCGCGAACACCAGGAAGCCCACTACCCGGACCGGCCCTCCGGAACCCACATGACCAACCCGGACTTCGCCGCGCTGGCCCGCTCCTACGGCGGCTACGGGGAACGCGTGGACCGCACGGAAGACTTCGCTGCCGCGTTCCGCCGCGCCGCCGACTCCGGGCTTCCCGCACTGCTGCACCTGCCGCAGGACCCCACCACACGGTCCCCCAAGACCTCCACCGACTGAGCCTTCCCCTGACTGACTGGAGACCCACGTGATTACGCTCAAAAACATCATCAACGGCGAGGCCGTGGACGCAGCGTCCAGCCTGCCGTTCTTCGATCCCGCTACTGGTCAGCAGATCGGCACCGCGCCGGACAGCGACGCTGCCGCCGTCGACGCTGCTTTCCAAGCAGCTGCCGCCGCTTTCAAACAGTACAAGCGCACGACGCCGGGAACACGCCAGTCGCTGCTGTTGCGACTCGCGGACCTCATCGAGGCGAACGTTGACCGCCTCCTCGAAGCCGAGGTTGCCTGCACAGGAAAGCCTGCGGCGTTGACACAGGAACTGGAGATCCTCCGCGGCGCGGACCAGCTGCGCTTTTTCGCTGGTGCCTGCCGCGTGGTGTCCGGCACGGCGCAGACGGAATACGTGGAAGGGTTCTCCTCCACCGTCCGCCGGGAGCCGATTGGTGTGGTCGCCCAGATCACGCCGTGGAACTACCCGTTCATGATGGCCATCTGGAAGATCGGACCAGCCCTCGCCGCGGGCAACACGCTGGTCCTCAAGCCTGCCGACACCACCCCCTGGTCCACGGTGATCCTCGGTGAGCTGGCCCAACAGGTCTACCCGGCCGGCGTCGTAAACGTCGTCTGCGGTGGCCGTGAAACCGGTGCAGCAATGGTGGACCACGAAATCCCTGAGATGGTCTCCATCACCGGCTCCACCCGGGCCGGCGCGCAGGTAATGTCCGCGGCGTCGAAGACCCTCAAGGAGGTCCACTTGGAGCTGGGCGGCAAGGCACCCGCAGTGGTGTTCGCCGACGTCGACATCGAACGCACCGCCCGGGAGATCGCGCTCGCTGCGTTCTTCAACGCCGGGCAGGACTGCACCGCGGTGACCCGTGTGCTGGTTCACGAGGACATCCACTCAGTGTTTGCGCAGGCTTTGGCCGACGCGGCGGCCGCACTGAAGGTTGGTGGTGACGGCGCGGATCTGGGCCCGGTGAACAGCGCCGCCCAATTGGAGCGGGTGGAAGGCTTCATGTCCCGACTTCCAGCCAACGCGCGCGTCCTCGCGGGCGGGAAGCGCACCGGCACTGGCTTCCACTTCGAGCCCACGGTGATCGACGGCGTCTTCCAGACCGACGAAGTGGTGTGCGACGAGGTCTTCGGCCCGGTACTGACCGTCCAGCCGTTCGCCACCGAGGAAGAAGCCCTGGAACTCGCCAACGGCACCAAGTACGCCCTCGCGTCCAGTGTCTGGTCCGACAACCACGGCGTGGTCACCCGGGTGTCCAACGAACTGGACTTCGGTGCCGTCTGGATCAACTGCCACCAGGTGATCCCCGCCGAAGCCCCGCACGGCGGGTTCAAGCACTCCGGCACCGGCAAGGACCTCTCCGTCTACGGCCTCGAGGACTACACCCGCATCAAGTCCGTCACCACGTCCCACCGCTGAATCCCGCAAAGCACGGGGCTGGTCGATTCCGACCAGATTCTGTGAAACGCCCGGGGGTGAGCGCCATCATCCCCGGGCTGCGGCCCCTCTTTGCCTCTACGGCAACGACTCGAAGGAAAGCTGATCACCATGAGCACCGCTGAAAGCACCACCACGACAGCCGACGCCCGGGCGTTCCTGCGCGATTTCCGGAGCCTGTCCGTGATCGGCGAAACCCCCGGGCACGGCGTGGACCGCCAGGCAGCCACGCCGGCGGACGCGCAGGCCCGTACCTGGTTCACGTCCCTGGCCGGGCAGTACGGGTTCCGGACCGAAGTCGACCGGACCGGCAACGTCTTCGCCCTCCTCGAATGGACCCCGGGAGCCCCGTATGTGCTGTTCGGTTCCCACCTGGACAGCCAGCCGACCGCCGGCAAGTTCGACGGCGCCTACGGCGTCGCTGCGGCCCTGCATGCCGGACGGCGCCTGGCCGCCGGCACCGGGGAAGCACCCAAGTACAACCTGGCCATCGTGGACTGGTTCAACGAGGAAGGCTGCCGCTTCGCGCCGTCCATGATGGGCAGCTCCGTGTACACCGGCAAACTCCCCGTCGAGGAGGCACTCGCGGTCCGGGACAAGCACGGAACCACCGTGGCCCAGGCACTGGAAGCCATCGGCCACCTCGGCACCGGCCCGGGCCCCCAGGCGGCCGCGTACGCCGAGATCCACATCGAACAGGGCCGGTCCCTGGAAGACACCGGAACCACGATAGGACTGGTCCACTCCTGCTGGGCCGCCGCCAAATACACCGTCACCGTCCATGGCGAGCAGGCACACACCGGCTCCACCGTCATCGCCGACCGCAAGGACGCCCTGCTCGGGGCGTCGATGCTGGTGGTGCTGCTGCGGGAGATCGCCGATTCCTTCCCCGGCGCGGTCCTGCACACCTCCGTCGGCCAGCTGGACGTCTACCCGAATTCACCCGTGGTCGTTCCGTCCAGGGTGGACCTGGTCATGGACCTGCGCAGCGCCGACGAGGAAGTCCTCGCCGCCGCCCAGAAGCTGCTCCACGAAGGCATCGCCCGGATCGAGTCCGAGGCCAACGTCACCATCGTCGTCGACCAGTCCCACGCCTGGGGCCTGAACCCCTACCAGCCCGCCGGCGTCGAGCTGGCACGCGAATGTGCCGACAAACTCGAGCTCAGCAACGCACCCGTCTTCACCCTCGCCGGCCATGACTCGATCAACATGAAGGACATCGTCCCCACGGTCATGCTCTTCGTGCCCAGCGTCGACGGGATCTCCCACAACGAACGCGAATACACCAACGACCACGACGCCTGCGCCGGCGTGGACCTCCTCACCGAAGTCCTCGCCCGCCTCTGCCGCGGCGACCTCGACGGGGCAAAATGACAGCACCGCGCACCCGCAGTCGAACTCATCCATCCGCACACGAAGGAGTCATCCCGTTGAGGAGAATCGCTCCCGTCCAGGAACAAGTGTCCAACACCCCGCAAGATTGGACCGAGTTGGAACCGAAAACCGACGTTGACGTTATCGGGCCCGACGGCACGAGCTACAGGGCCGTCATTGATGCAATGACCCCGGATTCCAAGATTGTGTGGGTCCGGCGGTTGGACGTCGGAAGCCGGCACTTGCTTGACCACCGTGATGGGGTCAGGATCGTCCCCCACGGCGGAGGGACTCGGTCAGGTACCCGGTAGATGCAGTGACAGCGTTAGTTGAAGCGTCGCGCCGGCTATCCCACATCAACCGCTACAGTGCCCTTTACACGATGCTGGCAAGGAAACGGACCTCATGGGATGAAGGCTTGCTGGCCCTGAAAGGCGCGTGCGCCAAGATATCGACCACACATCTGAAGCTAACGCGATTCAACTGAGGCTGGACACGGCAGGACATGCCGTCTCCAGCCTCAGCTGCGCTCAGACCGTTCCACCCCGACGCCCCAATCGGCGATCAAGAGAATCCAGGCTTTTGGATGGATCCTTCCCCGTAGCCAACGATTACAGCAACCTGGCCTCCTCGTCCGGGCCATCTCCTGGCGGCCGCGAGGACAGAGCCCAGTTTCCCGGATCAGTCAATGGGAAATGGTCCGACGCTACTGATGTCATTGGCGAAGATCGGATTTGTCAGGAGGTTGGCGGTCGTCGGCAGACCGCGTTGGGTGCCGACGCGGCACAGTGAATAAACCGCAAGGGCTTTAGGCACAACTGCAGCTCCACACAGAAATGCTCCGGGTGGTCCTGCCAGTGCATGGACTGGAAGAGTCCATGGCGGCGACGCCGAAGCTGCGCCCCGTATTCCGATGGCTGACCCGATGGAAACCTCGGCGAGGCGGACTGGAATTCTGTCGTTTGGATTGACTATGAACTGATGCGCAGACATAGGGGCACCAGCGCCGGCAGCCTGTTTTATCCGTGAACCGGCCGGCAACCGTCGGCCTCGGGAATGAGGACGTGCTGGGCGTGGAACGGTTTGTCCCCAGAAATCGTGCGGGGCCCTCGACGTTGAAACCCTGAGGAAGCGCCAGTTGGTGGGGGCCGCACACCCGTCGTCAGCATGTGCCGGAAGCGGGTGACGCTAAGGGGCATTGTCCTTGTTTGGTTCGTTCCGATGCCGGACGCGCGCCGAGACTAACTGACGAGACTCACTACCTGCCGTCGATTCTGGACATAAATCCGGCGGAAAGCCCGGCAGCGCCCAGAATAAGCAGCAGCAACGAAGAGGCGAGCGAGGCCGTGTTGTTCGCCCGGATCGTGCATGCGAGCCCTACGACGAACAGAATGGATGTCGCTACTAGGTAAAGACGGAACATTTTGTTTCTCCAGAACTGGTGCAGACTATTGTGCGGTTGCCGCCAGAAGCCGGCAATAGCCCCGTAGTCCTTGCCGCCGGGCTGTCTTTATGTGCTTCTTTATGTGCTGGGTGATACGGCAATGAGGTGGCACCACCACGTCGTAGAGCGGGCCGTGTACAGCTACTGAGTTACGGGCGGAACGTGGTGGTGCCTTCGCATGGCGGGGTGATTTCAGAGGGCGAGGATCGTGTCGAGTGACTCACCGGCGGCTATGCGGGCGAGGATGGCCGGCTCTGCCGCATCCGATTCCAGGGCCTGCTGCAAAACACCTGCGGCCGCTTCTTGAGACAGGACGATCAGTCCGTTGTCGTCGCCGAGGACCAGGTCGCCCGGGCTGACCTTCACGCCACCGAAGTGCACGGGGACGTTGACGGCCGAGGTGCCGTTGCCCACGCGCTTGGTGGTGAGACACGAAGTCCCCCGCGCGAACACGGGCAGGCCAGTTTGGCGCAGTTCCTGGACGTCTGTCGCCACCCCGTCGACCACGACGGCGGCCGCGCCCTGGGCATGCGCCGCGGCGGCCGTGACTGCACCGATGGGCGCATGCCGGTGGTCGCCGAGCATGTCCACCACCAGCACGTCGCCGGGACGGAGGGCCAGGAGCGCACGGTTCATGGCGATCGCGTCACGGTCAGCGATCCTGACCGTCACCGCGGGTCCCGCCACTTTGACGCCTTCCAGAAGGGATTGGATGTCGGGGGAGACGAAGCCGCCTTCGAGGAAGTGGCCGATGGTCGGATAGCTGAGAGCAGTCAGGTCCTGCAGGAGCGTCTGGGTCATAGGGTGGGCTCCTGGGTTTCAGCCAGCACGGCTAGGCATTCGATTTCGAGGGACACTCCCCACAGGCTGACGCTCACGGTGGTGCGTGCGGGCTTGGCGGCGTCGAAGTACTCCACATACACCCGGTTGTACTCCTCAAGCTGCTCCTGGCTGGTCAGGTAGGTGTTGACTTTTACCACGTGCAGCAGGCTGGATCCGGCCGCTTCGAGGACGCCAGCGAGGTTCTCGATGGTTTGGCGGACCTGGCCTTCGAAGGTGTCAGGCTGGTCGTCAAGACCAGTGATCGCGGGAATCTGGCCGGAAGTGAACACGAATCCGTTGGCAATGACCGCCGGAGAGAAAGGCCCGACGGCGGGCGCCTGGCCGGGGATACCGGCCAGGCGCACGATGGTGGTTGCCGTCACCGCGCTACCGCGGTTTCGGCAGGTGCTTCCTCGACGGCATCGATGTTGCCGTGTCGGGTCTCGGTCAGGAGGAAGAGTGCTACCAGGGACAGCCCTGCCGCGGCCATGATGTACCAGGCAATGGAGGAGCTCTGGTGCGTCATGCCGAGGAGCCACGTGGTGACGAACGGGGTGGCGGCGCTGCCCAGCAGGCCGGAGAGCATGTATGCCACGGACAGGCCGGAGTAGCGGACCTTGGATCCGAAGAGCTCGGCCAGGAACGTGGCGATGGGCCCGTAGTTGGCGCAGAACGCCGTCATCATGGCGAGGTACGCGACAAACATGAGGGCAACGGACCTTGTGTCCATGAGCCAGAACATCGGGAAGGCGAGAGCGGCTTCAGCGGCAACGCCGGCGAAGATAATGGGCTTGCGGCCGAACTTGTCGGAAAGCCTGCCGAAGAACGGGATGAGGAACAGTCCCAGGATGCAGGAGGCCAATACGACCCAGAGCATGAGGCTCTCGGAGTGGCCGAGTTCCTTCTTGCCGTAGGAGACGCCGGAGGCGACCAACAGGGTGAAGGTGCTGCCGGTGGAGAGAGTGCCGATGCCGCCCAGGACAACCTGCTTCCAGTATTTGGCCATGAGGGCGGCGAAGGGCAGCTTGGCCTTGGCCCCGGCGGTCTTGACGGCCTGGAAGGACGGGGTTTCCTCGATGTTCAGGCGGATGTAGATGCCCACGGTGACCAGGAGCACGGAGGCGAGGAACGGGATACGCCATCCCCAGGAATACAGGGCCTCGGTGCTGACGGTCGAGGCCACGATCAGGAAGGCGACGTTGGCGATCAAGGTACCTGCTGGAACGCCCACCTGGACCAGGGAGCCGTAGAAGCCGCGGCGGGCAGGAGGTGCGTGTTCAACCGTCATCAGTACGGCTCCGCCCCATTCCCCGCCGAGGGCCAGGCCTTGGATGACACGGAGGAGGAGCAGGAGTAGCGGTGCCATGATCCCGATGCTGTTGTAGTCCGGCAGCAGCCCAATGGCGAACGTTGCGGCGCCCATCGTCAGGAGCGAGACAAGGAGCATGGACTTGCGGCCAAGACGGTCACCGAAATGGCCGAAAATGATGGCGCCCACCATGCGGGCAATGTAGGCGGAAGCGAAGGTGCCAAACGCCAACATGGTCCCGACGAGCGGATCGAAGCTGGGGAAGAAGATCTTGTTGAACACGAGGGCCGACGCTGTTCCGAACACGAAAAGGTCATACCACTCGACGGTGGTGCCGATAACGCTGGCAAGGGCGATCTTGCGCATCTTGGCAAGATCAAGTCTGGCACTGGCGCCGGACATATGGGCTGCGGATTGGGACATCAGGTTCTCCGGAGGGTGCGGTGGATGAGACTGTCAAATAGACGATGGTTCAACTCTGATGTGTTGCACACCACAGAACAATGGCATGATTTCCATATTTTCAGGCGCGAAAATGTGAATCCACACAGCCCCGCACGACGGAATAGGACGGTTACTCTTTGCTAGAGCTCATCGAAAGTAACCAGAAGTGGAAGGAACTTCAGGAGCCTGTTCAAGAAGAGCTTGCAAAGGGCAACGCTTCGAAAAGTCCTTGGTCGGTCGGGAAGTAATTCTGCGACTATTGGCTCTCGAAGGTGCACTTTCTCTACCGACAAGTGGTGGGGTAACAGAGGATCGGCCAAGCTCGCGCGCGAAGTCTTCCCAGATGCAAGGCTGGCCAGCCCTGGAGTCTTCCCCGAAGAGCCACCCCAACTCCGGGCACGGCAGGACCCGTCCGGCTCCCTCGCTCCGGTGGTGCGACCTTATACGTCGTGACCATTGTGAATGGTTAGGGGAAGGACATGAGTGTTGCCGATTGATGAAGTCGGATATAAGCCCCGATGAACCGGCCAAGACACGGACTCGTGGGGCGTATCGGTATTAAGCGCTCCAGAGCACAGGCGTTCGGCGACGGCGGTCAGCATGGTGGTGCCCGCGGCGATGTCCTCCTCGTGGGTGTATTCGTGCTTGTTGTGCGAGATCCCATCCACACGAGGCACGAACAGCATGACCGTGGGCACGATGTCCTTCATGTAAGTAGGATCGTGCCCGGCAAGGGCCTTGACCAGGCCGTTGGGGGAGACCCAGTTCCTCTCCAACGTCCTCAGCCATGGCCACGCCTTCGAACTGGTGTCGAGCGACCGACCAGTAATGCGGGGCCTGCTTCTCGATGAGCACATTGGCGCTCAGCTCGACTTCGGCAATCTGTTTGTGCAACACGGCGTCGGCCTCGGCCTCGGTGGCGCTGCGCAGATCCAACAGCAGGTTACCGGGGAGACCCGCCACGGGTGGGCGGGTAGACCTTGAGCTGCCCATCGGAGGTGTGGAGCACGCCGTGGAACCGGTTGGCCAGCTCCCTCGCGGCCACCACCAGCAGGGACGCGCCCAGCAGGCCGTTCTTGCGATCTTCAATCACGGTGGAGCCGGTGTGGGCCCTGCTCCCCGGGTATCCCGAAATCGTCCTTTTTGGCAGCCCAGTTCGAATCCACTAAGCCGATGGTCAGGTCCTGTTTCTCCATGGAACGGCCTTCTAGGGTGAGGGAATTCTGAAGCTATGCAGGGCGGGGTCTTGCCCCGTATGAGGGGCAGAAGCTGAAGGACTCGCCGAGCGTCGCTTCCACGGTTCCCGCGGCGGATAAGACGATGCGGTCCCAACCCATGAGTCCGTCAAGCGTGAGCCCTACTGGCATCCCCTGAGTTGTGGTGCCGGCAGGTATCGAAATGGCCGGAGAGCCAACCACGGCCGCGGAAGTAGCGTTCGCAACCAGGGTTCTGAGCACGTCCTCCCTTCGTCCGTTGTGGATGAAAGTCGCGTCTTCGCCTATTAGCGGTGCGGTGGTTATGACTGTCGGATAGATGAGCCCATGTATTGTGTTGTCAGCAAACACCCTGCGGTAGGTGGCTCTTAACCGATCGCGGAGTTCAAGAGCTTCTGCGTAGGCCTCGGGCGAGACGGGTTCGTCCAGAAGACGCTGCAGCAACTGGTGGACGTCGGGCGAGGCGGCAGTGGCCGCTACAGTTTCAAACGTTGGACGGTCAGGAGCGGACAGCGTCTCCAGATACCGGGTCACCGCTTTTTCGGTTTCGAAGTCGACGATGGGGAATCCGGAAGTCAAGGCATCTGCGCAAGGCGTGCCCATATCCACTTCGATGAGTTTGACGTCTGCATCGGCGAGCTTCTCAAGAGCCTTCTCAATCACACAGGCTACGTCGGGGTCCAAGTCGTTGTAGAAATCCTCTCGCGGAACGCCAAGGCGCAGCACGGCCGCGTCGAGAGGCTTGAACAGGCGCTTATTGGAGGTCAGCACGTCATCAATGGCAGCAATATCAGTGACGCAGCCGGCCATGACTCCAATGGTGTCTCTGGTCCAGGAGATATGGACCAGCCCTTCGGTGCTGTAGCGACCTAGGGTTGGGCGGAACCCCACGATGCCACAAAAGGACGCGGGGATCCTCACCGATCCGCCAGTGTCGGTGCCCAACGCAAAAGGTACCGCGCCGGAGGCTACGGCAACGGCGCTGCCTCCGCTGGAACCACCCGGGCTGCGCAAACGATTGGCAGGGTGTCGGACTGGCCCATAAAACCCGTTGTTGCTCGTTACCCCGAGCCCGAGTTCATGCATATTAGTTTTCCCCACCAGGTACGCGCCGGCGTCCAAGAGCTGCTGGACTACCTTGGCGTTGCGGTCGGGAAGGTTGCGATTCAGGGCTTTGGTCCCGGCCGTCGTGGGCAGTCCGACGGCATCGATGTTGTCTTTGACTGCAAAGGGGACACCGCTGAGTATGCCCTGCGGGTTTGAGGGCGTTTCCGTCTCCGCCGACGGGTGCGGGGCGAAGGAAGTGAAGGCGCCAGTGTCTGCGGCAGCGAGGCGGGCGCGGGCGAAAGCCAGATCTTTGGCGTGTCGCGTGTCTTCTCTGGAGCGACTTCGGGCGTCAGCCAGGGACGTTAGCATCAGGTTTTCTCTTTCAGGTAGTCCGGAAAACGTTCGGCCGCCTGAGGTCAGGCGACCGAACGTCGACAGATTCAGCTGTTGTGACTCGGGGAGTCGATGAGGTCCGGAGCGCCGTAGGTGATCCCTTTGTGGACCCGCCACAGCTGGTTGACGCGCTCTGTCTCCGCGGCATTGCCGGGCGCAGCGTATGAGCAGATCACGTAAACGGCGAGGTTGACGGCCAATGCGGCTACGCCGGAGGTCAGTCCACCCAGCCAAGGAATCGACACCGGGTACAGGACCTGTAGAACCGCTGCTGTGCCGAATCCGCTGATCATCGACGCCACGGCGGCGGTCGCGTTGCCACGTTTCCAAAAGATTCCGAGGAAGAGTGCTGGGGCCAGCTGAACAATGCCCTGATAGGAGACCAAAGCCAGGACGACGAGCCCGGATGTTGTATTGGCAGTGAAGAAAGCTCCAACGGCGCAGACGGCGGTAATGGCGGCAACCGCGATTTTGCCGACTTTCGGATCCTCCATGCGGTGGCCCTGCACGACGCCGACAATATCGTTCGCGGTTTGCGTGCCGAGTGCCTGAAGGTTGGCGCCGACATTGCCGAGCGTCGCGCCTACGACGCAGATGGCTGCCAGCGTTACCAGGCCAACACCGCCGATGCTGGCTGTAATGAACCAGACATTGTCAGGTGCCGCTGCCACGTCCGGCATGCTGGAGGCCAGCAAGGCCACAAGGCACACCGCCGTGCCGAAGATGAGAACCAACGGGGTAGATTGGATCGCCGTGCGCTTGATCGTACGGACGCTGTCGGCAGTGAAAAGACGGACAAAGATATCCGGCCAGCACCAGCTGCCTGCGGCTCCGGTGAGGATGATCGACAGGGTGTACAGCGGTCCCAACTCGCTGCCTATTCCGGGCAACGTATAAAATTCGGGGGCAACCTCTCCGAAACCATGACCGTTGGCCAGGAGCCAGACGATAAGTCCGACCGCAATCATCGTCCCAATGAAGTATGCGAAGATTCCTTGCACCATGTCGCTGATTACGACCCCGCGCATGCCGTACTTGACAGTCCAAATCTGCCGGAAAACGATAACCCCGATGCTGATAAGAACTGCAACGAATGGCGCCACAAGCCCGAAGGACAGATAGGAAAAAACCAAGGCGAGGGACTGCATCCCGAGAATGACCCACGGGAGAGTGGCGATAATGCCGATGCCGGAAGCAACCAGCCGCACTGCCTTTGAGTTGTAGCGCATACCCAGCAAGTCAGCCTGCGTCCGGAGATCGAACTTCCTTCCCCAATCATGCACTGGCTTGGCCAACGCAGCCATCAGGGCGACCGCTGCCATCGAGTATGCGACCAGGTAGAAACCAATGATGCCGGCACCGGCTGCCAGACCCGCAAAGGAAATGAAAACCGTTCCGGGCATCCATGTGTTCGTGAACGCCATGGTGCCGAAAAAGGGGCCAAACGACCGCCCGGCTGTCGCATACTCACTGAATGTCTTGTCCTTATGACGCGTGCGCTCCAAGACCACGATGATTAGACCCAGAAATAGCGCGATTCCGGCGTAGCCGATGAACATTTCCATATATGCCTTCTTCAGGGAGGAATGAAGCCGGAACGTTCCGGCAAGCCCGTGCCGGAACGTTCCGGCATTTCAGTAAGTATGGTGTGGCTCACTACGAGTGTCAAGGGGTGTAGGCGACCCAGGAGGCAATCCGCTTCCTTGGGAGAGGAATTGAACGGGACTGGACCCGAAGTTGCTCACCGGCGGAAGCGAGATCGCGTTTGCGTGGTCCGGGAACATTTGACAACCGGAAGTCCCAAATCAATCTTGCCCGCGACGCAGGCTAAAGGACCGGGCCCCTGTCAGAAACAATCTTCGCAAGATGCAACCGGTGAATCGTCTCGGGCGGTGGTTGCTCAATGACATCACGAAGCAAGGTCACTGCCGCCTGGCCAAATTGCCGCGGCCGCAAGTCAAGAGCCGTCAGATAAGACGTATGAAGGTTTTGCTCAGAGCTTGCCAGGGCCGCCAGCAGAATAGGGATGCCTTGTTGACGATCCATACGCTCCAGCTGTAGTTCTCCACGGTTAGCAATGTCCTGCCATCCGAACAGGATGGCGTCCGCCTCCGGATCAGCCAGGACGGCAACGAGAGCCTCCTCCAGTTCAGCATTCGTCGGAAATGCTTCCACGCTGACAATGTTTGCAGACACCCCCCTTTCAGCGCACCAGGATAGGTACCCTTCGCGAATTTCCGCAGACCAAGAATACGCCGGCCCCGGAAACGGCGCTATGAACGCCGGTCGCGATGCGCCCCGGCGGTTCAAGTCGTCCAGAAGTTCCTTGCACATCCTCTTGTGCTCGATTTCAATGACGCCAGCGACACGGCTGTCCGGGAGACCAGCGATGCGTCCAGCCGTCACTATAGGAACCTCCGTCTCGATCAAGGACTCCACAACAGGGTCGTCCGCTTCCGCATCGATGATGATCACACCGTCCACATGGGACCACGTCGGGGTACCGCCGGCCCGTTGAGCAATCAGAGTGAGGTCATAGTTATATCGAGAGGCCTGATCTGCCGCCCCGAATGCGAACGGCATGTAGAAGGACATGCTCCTCACGCCAGGGGGGATATAGAGCGCCAGGGCCTCTGTTGAATTGGTTCTAAGTTGCCGTGCGGCGCGATTAGAGACGTACCGCATCTCCAGAGCTGCCTGCCTCACCCGCTTGCGCGTACTCTCGGACACTCTCCCGGATCCCTTCAGGGCATCGGCGACAGTGGTTTTGGAAAGACCAAGACCCTCAGCCAGATCGACGATGGTGACCGAATTCTGTGACATGTTCAGATTCTAATGTGCGTTGCGCGGGTGCGCCGCAGCCCACACGGAACTTGACTACAGTCATGGGCCGCGAAGATTGATGGGTGGTTGCGCGTGACGTCAGCCCTTTGCTCGAGAGGTTACTGGCTCATGGCCCAGGCGCCGGTTGCGTAGAGGCGGAATGCTTCCTGCACGAGCGGTGCCCGCAGCGGGTCGAGGATGACGTCGCGTACTTCCCGGCCGTGGTCATCGATAGTGTGCCGGTTGAGGTAACCAAGCGGCGCTCGGCCTTTTGCCGCATGCCTTTGAGGACTTCAGTAGCAAGGTTGCGGCTGTAGAACTCGGCGATAACGCTCATGCCTCCATGGATCAGCCTGCCGCTCGGGCTCTCGTCGATGTTCTCGGTTGTTGAGACGAGCTGGATACCGGCCGCTGACAGGATCTTGCCGATGTCAACATCTCCGACCAAGGTCCGGGCCAGGCGATCGATTTTGTGAACGATGACGAAGTCGATGTCAGGTGTTTCCTGGATGTAGGCGAGCATCTTTTGAAGTGCCGGTCGGTTGGTGTTGGTGCCCGTTCGACCACGCTCTACGAACTCCTTGGTGACAAAGGCGCCGAGGCTTTCGGCTTTGCGTTGGATCGCTTCGCGTTGGGCCGGGATGCTGAATCCTTCTTCATGCCCATCCCGTTCAGCCTGATCTCTTGTGGGGACGCGGATGTACGACACGGCTCGCCTTGGTCGTAGTGCTCCGGCTAAGTCACCTTCATCCGGTTTACTTGTAAGTGGGGTCTGATCTGCCTCCATCTCTTCGCCCTCCGGTTAGTCACACTATGAGTTATGCATCAAATAAGTCGTCTTGTCTATGATTAGCTATCCAATAGCTACTGGAGCCAAGCGTCTGCATTGGTCCATCTCTTTGAGCGGCATGATGTAAATTACAAACTTGGTTTGTCCTCATGACGGTGTCATAATATGGGCATATGTTCCTTAGGATATTGGGGATTACTACTTGAGAATAAAGCGCCTTGAGATCGAGAACTTTCGTTGCCTGGATAAGGTCGATGTAAATTTTGATAAAATTACGACTCTTATTGGGCCGAATGGTGTCGGTAAATCATCCGTCCTGAGGGCCTTAGATTGGTTCTTCAACGGTGATAAGAGTGCTGTGTTGACGGCGGAGGATGTCTTCTCGGGCGCCACTGAGCAGAAGATTGTTGTTCGGGTTGATTTCTGTGAACTTACACAAAGCGATCGCGAGCTGCTGGGTGAGAAGTATGCACCGGCTAGTGTTGACGAGTTCTCAGTATGGCGTATCTGGGAAGATGGCAAGGACAAGATTACCGGGAAAGCGTTGGCTTTTGGCCCGTTTGAGGAAGTCAGGGCAGCATCCGGTGCAGGTCCAAAAAAAGCTGCCTATGAAAAGGTTATCGCTGAGCATGGCGACCTTACTTTTCCCAAATGGACGAGTGCTGGTGCTGCCGACGCAATGCTGGACACATGGGAAAGGGAGCATCCCGACCTCCTCAGCTCAGCTCAGGTTTCGGATACCAATTTCTTTGGCTTTGCTGGCCAGGGACGTCTATCGGGGCTCTTTGACTTCGTGCTCATAACTGCTGACCTTCGGGCGTCCGAGGAGGCCCAGGACACGAAGACGAGTGTCATCGGACGAATCATTGAGAAAACAGTTGATCGCTCCGCGGCTGACGACGAGCTCAGCAGCCTTAACGAAGAGCTTACGTCTCGACATGCGGAGATCTCAGAACGCCACTTCGCGAGCCAGCTCCGAACATTGTCTGCAGATCTCACCTCTGAAGTGGAGTCATTTGCCCCCGGACGATCTGTTGACGTCGGGTCTGTTCAGGCTGAGTTCAAACCTCAAGCTACTCGATTCAACGTTAAGGTGGACGATCACGGCACTAAAACCAACATCGAGCGCCAAGGCCATGGGTTCCAACGGTCATTGCTGATCGCAGCCTTAAAGCTTCTGGCACATCGCGGAGCTGCGAATAAGGATGAAAGTGTCATCTACTTAGCGATCGAAGAACCCGAGCTATTCCAGCATCCGACCCAGGCAAAGGCATTCGCGACCGTCCTGCGAAGCCTTGCAGAAGAGACCACTTCCGGTATTCAAGTTGGCTATGCGACGCACAGCCCCTACTTCATCGAACCTACCTACTTTGATCAAGTTCGACGAGTACAGCGTTCTGCTGACGCTTCGGCAAGTCCTCGGGTCATTGTCTATGAAGCATCGATGGATGCGGTGGTGAAGGAGCTGGACAATTTCCTCGACGAGAGTGCCGTAAGAAGCAGGCTCGATAATGCGTGTCTGAATGAACTACGCGATGCGATGTTCGCGTCGGCCGTTCTGGTGGTGGAGGGCTCGACCGATCGTGCGATCATCGAAGGTGCCGCTGAAGCTGATTCGCCGCTATCGAGCCTCGGAGTCGAAGTAGCTGTCGCGACATCCAAGGGACAGATCCTGCTGCCAGCGGCAATCCTGCGTCGACTTGGCGTACCCCACTTCATTTTGTTCGACGCGGACAAAGACTCCGGTCAGAGAGTCCGCGCCAATGGTCGGCCCGAAGCGGTTGCTGCTGCCCAAGAACAAAAGGACTCCAAAGATAATCGAACAATGCTGCGTTTCCTCGGCGAATCGGAGACAGATTGGCCGAGTGGGTTTTGCGGTACTACGGCCTGGGCCATGGAAGATATGCTGGAAACCTTTGTCACCACCAAATGGCCTCAGTTTGAGATTGAGCGACGGGCGCTCGTAGACGCGGGACGAGGTGCCGATGGCAAGAATGCGGCTACATATCGAATCGCCGCGAAGAGCGCTGGTTCTCCGCCTGCCGATCTTGCGACAATTATTTCTCATGTATCGAGCATGGTTGCCTAGCAATGAATGAGGACCAATCACTTGACATGCCGGGGAGTGAGACAATGGAAGAGCAACAGAAGCCGCCGATTGATAACCCAATTACCTCGTCTGCTGACGATGTTCTTGACCGCACCACAATTGCTCACGACTTCGCAAAGAGCATCCGAAACCTAGACGCTTCAGAAGGGGTTGTCATAGGTGTCCTCGGTGCATGGGGTCACGGCAAGAGTTCATTTATCAATCTGATGAAGGAACAGTTTGTCGCGGAGCCTGCCCTGACGGTCATCGACTTCAATCCCTGGATGTTTTCCGGCTCGCAGCAACTCGTCGACTTCTTCTTCAAGGAAGTCGCGAGCGAGCTGAGGCTGAAGAACAAGGACAGCTTCGGTGACATTGCCGATGGGCTAGACGCCTATGGTGACGTTCTGAGTCCGATCGCGATTCTTCCATTTGTGGGTGCTTGGTGGGATCGGAGCTTCAAGGCGGTTCGAGCGGCGGCCAAATGGGCTAAAGACCGTAGACAGGGTACGAAGAGTCTACGGGAGAAGGTTTCAGATGCGCTTCGCGAACTAGATCAGCCGATTGTAGTGGTCATCGACGACATCGACCGTCTTGGAACCGACGAGATCCGAGACATGTTCAAACTCGTGCGTCTAACAGCCAGCTTCCCCAACCTCGTGTACCTCCTGGCTTTTGACCGCAAGCGTGTCGAACAGGCGCTTGACGAGACGAATGTCCCGGGACGCGCTTATCTTGAGAAGATCGTCCAGCTCAGCTTCGACTGCCAGCGATTCCACGCGAGCTGCTGCGAAAGGAGATTTTCTCCGGTCTGAATCGCATCCTGGGAGACATCCCGGATAATCGCTTCGATGAATCCCGCTGGCCTGATGTTTTCGTAGAAATTGTTGAGCCACTCTTCGGAAACCTGCGAGATGTTACAAGACTTGGTCTTTCGGCTCGCCCCACACTTGAAGCGCTGGGTGCCCAAGTTGAGGTGGTTGATCTTATCGCCCTCGAGTCTGTTCGCGTTTTTCGGCCGGAACTGTTCCAACTTCTAGCGAAGATGCGGCCTGTCCTTACTCAAGTCAGCGGTGACTACAGCTCGCGGGAGGATGACCCCAAAGCGCAGGAGCAGGTTAATGAGTTGATCAAATGTGTGGGTGATGAGTCGGACCTTGTCCGTAGCTTGATCAGCCGAGTGTTCCCGGCAGCACGGCGTTACTTGGAGAACTATAGCTACGGTTACAGCTCTATGACTGAATGGCGCCGTGGTCATCGAATTGCCCACATCGACTTCCTTAACCTGTACTTTGACCGAACGGCTCCGTCTGAACTAGCTGCGTTTCGTCAAGCTGAAAAGGCGCTTTCGCTGCTACCCGACGCGGATGGGTTCGGTGCCTTCCTTGACGCCGTCAAGCCAGACGAGCTCGAAGAGACTATCAGGGCTCTTGAAGCATACGAAAACGCCTACCCGCTTGATGGCATCGTGCCCGGCAGTATCAATCTCCTGAATCGCATCGCGGAGATCCCTGAGCGAGAATCCCAGGGTATGTTCGACTTTATCCGTCCAGACATCACCGTGGGCAGGGTAGTGCTCCGGATGTTCCGAATGCTGGAGGATGAGTCTGAACGTGAGAAGGCCGCGTTGGCCGTACTGCCTGTGCTGCGCTCGTACTCCACGCGGCTGGAGTTCATTCAGTCCATTGGTTACAGGGACGGCGTCGGTCATAAACTTGTCAGCGAAAAGCTCGCCGCAGAGTTCGAACAAGCGCTCGTCGACGCGGTTACTTCTGCGGATTCTCCGGAACCGGACAGGGAATGGGATCTGCTGCGCGTTTACTACTTTGTCGCTGACTGCAAGGGCGAGGACTATATACCGCCATCCCTAAGCAACCCAGGCCTTGTGCGAAGCCTGTTCACGTCGGCGAAGTCGGTAAATCGTTCACAGTCATTTGACTCCAGGTCAGTTAAGACAGAGGTGGTTCTTGCTTGGGATCCGCTTCTTAGGATTCTTGGATCGGACGAAGCAGTTCGCCAGAGCCTCGAAGTGCTTCGTTCAAAAGATGGCGAGACGCCACTGGTGCAGCTAGTCGATAGGTATTTGGGTGGCTGGCGTCCAAGTCGTGACTAGGTCAGTTGTTCAGATTGGCAGGGTTTTTGGGTAGCAGATGCTCACACGAACTCCGCATCCTCACACCCGCCTCAACCAACCGTGACCGCACCGTATGAGCAGTCACACCCATACGCTTGCCAATCGTTGCTAGTGAGTCACCTTGTTCGTAGAGCCTGGCTGCTTCCTTGATCTGCTGTTCGTCGAGGCCGACCTTGCGTGGGGTGATCGCCCTTCGGCGCAGGTGCTTGCTGACGGTCTCTCGGCTGATTCCGTACTTGGCGGCCAGCTCTTTGACGCGCATGCCGGCCTGGTAGTCATCGGCCAGTGCCGCAGCCTGTTCGGTACCGAGGTGGGCGAAGTGGCGGGGGATAGGCGGTTCCTCCCGCACCACCTCAGGCCTGGCTTTGAGGGTGTCCACCAAGGAGCGAAGCTTGACGGACCCGCTACTTTGTTTCGAATAGGCTTGTAGGACGCCCACCAAGATGCTAATGCTTATCATTAGCAATAGTCATTATTACAGAGGTCAGAGACGCATGCAAGGCGTCTCTTTCTGCTTTCACGGTACATATGTCGATAACTGGCAGTGGGCGGATTGGTGTGTCCGACCCCCGTTAAAGCGGTTGGAATCGACCAAGGTATTTTCGTTCACGGTACATCGCCATGACCCCTGTTAATCCATCCACCTATGTACCGTGAAAGCTCTTTTTGGGAGCTCTTACTTGTTACTCGGGCGCACTTTTCGCAAGCGGTTAGCTATCCTGAATGATAAATCTAGCTCGTGCAAGAAGCTCATCGAAAGTTAGTATTTCCACGTCATGGATCGAGTTGCGATAGAGTTCGAAGGACGAAACCTTTTCACGATTAATGCCAGTATCTTCGATGAGCTGCTCAAGGCTACCGACAACAATGACCTGGCGAGGTTTAGTGGAGGAGATCTGGATGCCGGTAGGCGTACCGTCCGGATCGATGATGTCGCTGATGGTGTGACCGATTGAGCGAACAGCTTTCTCAACCGTCTTCTGAACTTGAGACACTGAACCTGTTAATTGCGAAGAGGGCTGATATACATCTGGCTTTCGATAGGCATCTGCCATGAGAAGGGGAGTTTCGTGGGTCTTGATTTCGCAGAAGAGAAGGCTGCTGATGTATCCTCGTGATCGCATGACGGCATCAGCGCGCTTTCCGCCACCTGTGAAAAGGCTAGCTCCTGTCGTGATTTGCTCTAGCTTCTTATCGTCTAGTGCTTCGCATGAGATGAGACTCAGACCATAGCCAAAGATCCACGGATTCTTTTCGAAGAAGTGCTGCCACACCGCCTCCTTTTTTGCTGGTTGACCGCTTGCAGTAGCCATGAGCTGTCGCTCGGCATCAAAAAAGGCAGAATCTGTCAGAAGCTTTTCAAAATGATCCAGTTCCGCCTTCCTGTTGGCGAGTAGATTGATGTCCTGTTCTGTAAGCGAACCTCCGAGCGCCGTTTGGAGGGCGGATAGAACGACGTCTTTATCCTCGAGTTGGAGAGACTCGATCAGGCGTGCCTTGTCGCCAGCGACAAGACGAAACGCGTCCTGAGGGATAACAACATCTTTGCAGGTGCCGAGAAAATTGATTAACTGCCAGAAGGCTTCGTGACAGCTGTCTGTATCGACAGACGCTTTAATGATTTTCGTAATGTCTGTGGCAGCTACCTCAAGCTCAAGAACAGTTGATCGTTTCGTCTTGTCTTTCTTCCAGAGGCGTACGCGAGGGGAGAAGCCGTCCGTCCCCTTGATGAGGGTAACTTGGCAAAGGGTGGCAACGCGGGGACGTTCTTCGAGTACAAAGTCGGTTATGAGTCGACTGCTTTTCGTATCATAAAAGTAGTACAAAGCCGAGTCGCCGGCTGGTCGGATCTCAAGCGCCGAAAGGTCACCCGTTCCGAGGTTGAATTCTGTTGTTGAATTAGCGTAAACACTAGCGAATTGCATCTAGATCCCCAAGTAAAAGTTATTTTAGAGCATTCGCCCGTTTTCTGAATCTGCCCTCTCTACATAATATAGTAGTCCGCTCTTTTTACTCCGATCTTTGTGCTCGTTAAAGCAGATGCTCATACGAACTCCGCATCCTCACGCCCACCTCAAGCAACCGTGACCGCACCGTATGAGCAGTCACACCCATCCGCGTACCAATCGTTGCTAGTGAGTCACCTTGTTCGTAGAGCCTGACTGCTTCCTTGATCTGCTGCGCGTCTAGACCGACCTTGCGTGGGGTGATCGCCCTTCGGCGCAGGTGCTTGCTGACGGTCTCTCGGCTGATCCCGTACTTGGCGGCTAGTTCCTTGACCCGGATCCCGGCCTGGTAGTCATCGGCCAGTGCCGTGGCCTGTTCGGCACTGAGCTGGGTGAAGTGACGGGGGATAGGCGACTCCTCCCGCGCCACCTCAGGCCTGGCTTGGATGGTATCTATCAAGGAACGAAGCTTGACGGACCCGCTACTTTGTTTCGAATAGGCTTGTAGGACGCCCACCAAGGAAAGGGAACCACCCGCGCGGGTGGTTCCCTTTTTCGTCTCTCCGTGGGACGCGCTGGATGCACCCAACTGACTCACAGTTAATGTCGTTTACAGGCTTCTAAACGACATTAACTGCGAGCTAGTTGGGTAGGTGCTACTCGGGCTTGACTCCATATTCTGCCGCGCTGACAAACTCGATGGCCGAGTAGGTCTCGTCGCCCACGACCCAGGCGTTGTGTCCCGGCGGAATGGTGTATGAATCTCCTTTGGAGATGCTGATTTTCTTGCCGTCGCTGGTCTCGACTTCCAGTGCACCGGCAATGCAGTAACCCACGTGGTTGAGCTGGCAGGAATCCGTTTGGACCACCGGTTTGATGCAATCTGCCCAACTCCAGCCCGGCTCGAAACTGAGGCGGCCGATGGTGTAGTCACCGACGGTGACGTTTTCCACCACGGTCTTCTCCGGGCGCCGGATTTCATCCGGGGAATTGTGCGACTTTACTTCAAGCTGAGTGACGAGGTTGACAGTCATGGTCTGCTCACAAGGGGGAGTGGGAGCCTGGTCTTCCAGGTCCGCAACGTGGCTCGCCCTTCGCAGCGGACCCTGATGTCCGGGCTGCTTGCGGCGCGTGCCGTAAGCAGCGGTCAGACGGTCGATAACTTGCAATCTCTACCTTCCTCCGCCACCCCCATGTTGTCGAGGGTTCCCGAGGGGGATAGATTGGTGCACCGTGACCTTGACCGAGCTGGATGCAAACCTTGAGACGCTGTTCGGCACCCTCCGCCGCTTCCCCGACGTCGAGGCGGAGAACCTGCAGGCGCACGACGCCACTGACCGGCTCCTCCTTGAGACCGCTGCAGGCTACATCGTTAGTCCGGAGACCCGTGTTGCGGTGGTCGGTGACCGCTACGGAGCCCTGACCCTGGGCGCTTTGGCGGCCCTCGGCGTCGGGCACGTCCGCGTGACCCAAGACCTCTACGTCAGCAGGCTCGCGCTGCAACGGAACGCCGACGCGTCCGGGTTTGCCGGCCGCTTTGATCAGTTCGAGCTGGGCGCCGGGCTGCTCGACGGCGCCGAACTGGTGATCATGCAACTCCCCAAGGCCCTCGCGGAACTGGAAGAAATCGTCGACGCCGTTGCGCGCTTTGCGGCGCCGGGAGCCGTCCTGCTGGCCGGAGGACGCGTCAAGCATATGACCCTGGGGATGAACGCCGTCCCTGAACGCAGCTTCGAATCGGTGCAGCCGCAGCTTGCGCAGCGGAAGTCGCGGATCCTGCTTGCCACCGCTCCCAAACAGCCGGGCAACCCCGAGCCCTTCCCGGTCTCAGAGCAGAACACCGAGCTGGGGATCACGGTCTGCGCCCACGGGGGTGCGTTTTCAGGCACGAAGCTGGATATCGGCACGCGCTTCCTCTTGGGCTTCCTGGAGAGGATCCCCGAAGCCCGCCACGCCGTGGACCTTGGCTGCGGGACCGGGATCCTCGCCTCGATGTACGCCCGGAACCGTCCCAAGGCCCGGGTTACCGCGACGGACCAATCGGCCGCAGCAGTGGCGTCGGCCCGGGAAACCGCGGCAGCCAACGGACTGTCAGATCGAATCACGGTTGTCCAGGACGATGCCATGTCCACCTTCGAACCTGGCAGCGCCGACCTCATCCTGCTGAACCCGCCGTTCCACCTCGGCGCGAGCGTCCATGCCGGCGCGGCCATGAAGATGTTTGATGCGGCGGCACGCGTCCTGGCTTCCGGCGGCGAACTCTGGACTGTCTACAACAGCCACTTGCAGTATCGCGCGGCGCTTGAAAGGCTGATCGGCCCCACCACCGAAATCGGCCGGAACCCGAAATTCACGGTGACACGCAGCATTAGGCGTTAAGGGTCAGCGCTCCAACAGCACCTGCTCCACCCCGAAATGCCCGATTCCACCCATCCCGGGATTGTCATCCGAGAAACTGACCATCGCTGTCGCGAGGACCACTGCCCAGCCCATGGCCCGGGCCCACGTAGCAGCGTCCACGGCGCGTCCGAAAGCCGCCATGAAACGGTGCCGCGCGCCGTCGTCGAACATCAACCACGCGACGGCGAGGTCGACGGCGGGGTCCCCGGCCCCGAGGTCTCCGAAGTCGACGACGGCGGCGAGACGGCCGTCGGGCCGCAGGAGGACGTTCGCCGGGTGCAGATCGCCATGCAGCCACAACCCGGGTCCGTCCCACGGCGGGGCCAGGCAAGCCTCGGACCAGATCATCCGCAACTGCGCCGCCTGGGGATAACGGCCGGAATCGTCGAGCCGGTCCATGACCGCGTCAGACCTCGCTTCCAAAGGCACCCCGCGGACGGGATTGACGGGCGCGCCCGGCGCGGCAGGAACATGGATGGCGAGGAGGAAGGCGGCAAGGTCCTCGGCCGCCGCGTTCCGTGATTCCTGGGACGCCAGCACCGCGGAGAGTCCCTCCAGCCAGGGAGTCACGCTCCACGGCCATGGATAGTCGGCGGATGGCCGGCCCGAGTGGAGGGGGCTGGGGAGGGGCACTGGGGAACGCCTGGCATACCCGGCGAGATATTGCTGTTCATGCAGGATCAACTGCGCTGCTGCTTCCCGCCGGGGCAAGCGGACAGCCCACTCCTTGCCAAGCCGGTACATGACGTTGTCCCAGCCGTTTGCCACCAGCTCCAATGGAAGGTGGGAGAGCCCCGGTAGTTGTTCTTCGAGCAGATTCCTCACCAACCCCGCGGTGACGTCCAGCTCGGCCTGCGGCATGAGTGCCATTTTCCAATGCCTCCCATCAGGAATATCCGGGACCGTTACACCCGGGCAGCGTGTGGGCATACCGGGACAAGCACACGTGCCGTACGATGCAAATGCAACAGCATTATTCGAATGATTTTAGGGGTATCCGTGACTGAGATCCGCCAGCCGACTCCGAGGCGCGGAACCAATCTGCCCCGCATGGGGGACTTCAACCTGACTGTCATCCTCGACGCGATCAGGCGCTCGTCGGGCGGACTGAGCCGGGTGGAACTCGCCCAAATCGTCGGCCTTTCACCGCAGACTATTTCGAACATCTCCCGCCGCCTCCTGGACCAACAGCTCATTATCGAGGCAGGCAAGGAAGGCAGCGGTCCAGGTAAGCCCCGCACCATCCTGCGCCTGAACCCTTCCGGAATGTACGCGCTTGGCGTACACCTTGACCCCGCGGTCATCACCACAGTGGTCCTTGACCTGGTGGGCGACGTTGTGAGGCACTCAAGGATTCCCACGCCCACCGGAAGCGATCCACAGCGCGTCATTGCCGCCATAGCGGAGGAAATCAAGGCGCTGATCGAAGATTCCGGTGTTGATACGGGAAAGATCGCGGGACTTGGCGTCGCGGCGCCGGGGCCAATTGACCTTGACGAGGGTACGGTCGTGGATCCGCCCCTCATGACGGGTTGGGACCGGGTGCACCTGAGGGACGCCCTCGCCGAAGCTACCGGGCTCGAGACCCTTGTCGACAAGGACGTCACCAGCGCGGCCGTCGCCGAAACCTGGGCCGGCGGGGCGAGTGGCACCGGAAGTTTCATCTTCATGTATATGGGTACCGGCATCGGTTGCGGCATCGTGTTGAACGACGAAGTTGTCCGCGGAACATCCGGCAACGCCGGTGAAATCGGCCACATCATTGTCGATCCGGACGGGCCCCCATGCGATTGCGGCCTGCGCGGTTGCGTCAAGTCTTCCTGCATCCCGCAGGTCCTCGTGGCAGAAGCCGAAGAGCAAGGTGTCCTGAACGGTGGCCGCAAAGGCACCGAAGGCCCGGAGGTCCAGGAAGGCTTCGCCCGGCTCTGCGATGCCGCGGACGCGGGTGACGAACGCGCCATCGCGATCATAGACAAGTCAGCGGTACTGGTTGCGCGGGCGGTTGCGGTGGTGACCAACACCCTCGACGTCGAACGCGTCGTCTTCGGCGGTCCGTTCTGGGGCCGCATGTCCGAACGTTACCTGGATCGCATTCCTCCCCTGCTCGCTGCCAACAGTGCCGCCAACAGCATCCATGGCATCGAGGTTGTGGGGACCGGAGTGGGCGAGGATGTCGGCGCCATCGGGGCGGCCTGCCTGGTGCTGGAACATACGCTTGCGCCGCGCGCCCAGCGGCTCCTGTTGGAAGGCTGAGGCCTTCACCACGTCCTGCGTCGCAGGGCTGCATTATCAATATCGGCAACAGGCTGGGCCAGCTGAAGTGTGGGGGCTGCAGCCGCTTGAAGATCGGAGCGTCATGCGTCGCCCAGTCCGGATCGGAGCAGCACTGCTCGGCGTCGTAGGCCTTTTGGCCTCGGCCGCCTGCTCTGCCCAACCGCAAGCTGTTAACAAACAAACCATCAAGATCGTCTATCAAAAGACGGACTCCTTCACCGCCCTGGACAAGGTCTTCCAGGACGCGAAGCAGGAATTCGAGGCGGCAAACGCCGGCGTCACCGTGGATTTGGAGCCCATCCAAGCCAACGACGACGACTATGGCACCAAGCTCGCTCTCGCCCAGCGTTCCCCGGACACGGCTCCGGACGTCTTCTACGAGGACACCTTCAAGGTCCGCGCGGACGTCGACGCCGGGTACCTGCTGAAACTCGATTCGCAACTGGCCACGTGGGACGAGTGGTCCAAGTTCAACGAGGGTGCCAAGGCCGCGGGACGCGGTGACGACGGCAGTGTCTATGCCGTCCCGCTCGGCACCGACACGAGGGCCATCTGGTACAACAAGACAGTCCTCCAGAAAGCCGGCATCCCGGTGCCCTGGCAGCCGAAAACCTGGGACGACATCCTGGCTGCGGCCCGCAAGATGAAGGCCGCGGATCCGAGCGTGATTCCCTTCAGCATGTACGCCGGTAAAGGCACTGGTGAGGGTACGGTCATGCAGAGCTTCTATGAATTGCTCTATGGAACGGGAAGCTCCCTGTATTCGGAAAGCGACAAGAAGTGGGTGGTGGGATCCAAGGGATTCACCGATTCACTCCAGTTCCTGAAGACCCTCTACGATGAGAAACTTTCCGTGACCCCCGCGGACGCCCTCGATTCGAACGTGTGGAAGAAAGTCTTTGGACAGTGGCTGCCGCAAGGCAAAATGGGCGCCACCGTGGAAGGCTCCTACGCGCCGTCGTTCTGGCAGAAAGGCGGTTCGTACGAATGGGCCGGCTACGCGCAGGATATGGGAGTAGCCAAGTTCCCCACCCAGCTCGGACAGGATCCCGGCGGCGTGAGCATGTCCGGTGGCTGGACCCTCGCCGTTGGGGCGAAGACCAAAAGCCCGGACCTGGCCTTCAAGTTCCTGACCACTGCCGTGAACAAGAAGAACGCCTTGGCCTTCGACGTCAACAATTCCCAGATCGCCGTCCGCACGGATGTCGCTTCCGATCCCGGTTACCAAGCGGCCAACCCGTTCGTGAAGGATGTTTCCGATCTGGTGGGCGTCACGCACTATCGCCCGGCAACCGCCGACTACCCGAAGATTTCCCTCGCCGTCCAACAGGCCACGGAGGCGGTCATCACTGGCAAACAAAGCCCAGCGGAGGCCGCGGCCGAATACGACGCGTCGGTCAAGAAACTCGTCGGCGACACCAAGGTCATGCAGAAATGACGCATGGCAGTCCCTGATTCCCTCAGCCGCGGTTCCCTGCGGCGCAGACCCCCGATCGGAAGGTCTCTGCGTCGCGGGCTCCGCTTGCTGCCGGTAGTGCCGTCAATCCTGCTATTGGCCCTCTTCATGTTGGCGCCCGTGGCGTGGTCCTTCTACTCCTCCTTCACCAACGCCGCATTGTCCGGCAAGGCTGCGCTGAACCCCGAATGGGTCGGCCTGGACAACTATGCCCGGATGCTGACGGATTCCGTCTTCCCGCTCTCGGCATGGCTGACGGTTGTCTTCGTGGCCGTCTCGGCGATCCTCGGACAGAACGCCCTCGGCTTGGTCATTGCCTTGTTGATGACCAGGTCCGGGGGAGCGACGGCGTCGCTGGTGGGCACGGTGGTGGTCGCCTCGTGGATACTGCCGGAGATCGTCGCGGCCTTCGCGGCCTACGCGTACTTCAGCCAGGACGGCACGCTCAACCAGCTCTTGGGAATGTTCGGTGTCCAGGGCACCAACTGGCTCTATGCCTTTCCGATGGCCGCCATCATCCTGGCAAATGTCTGGCGCGGCACCGCGTTCTCGATGCTGGTCTACAGGGCGGCGCTCTCCCAGGTCCCGCGCGACGTTTCCGAAGCCGCCCTCATGGACGGGGCAAGGGGTTGGCAACGTCTGGCCTTGATCACCCTTCCGATCATCCGCGGTAGCATCGCCACCAACCTCATGCTGATCACCCTCCAGACGCTCGCGGTATTCACCCTGATCTGGGTGATGACGGCGGGTGGTCCCTCGAACGCGAGCACCACCTTGCCCGTGCTCGCGTACCAGGAAGCCTTCAAGCTCGGAGACATCGGCTACGGCACCGCGATCGCTTCAGTATTGATCCTGATCGGCATGGTCTTCGGTGCCGTGTACGTCAGGTTGATCCGCGGAGCGAAAACGTGACCTCCCTGCCCCGTGCGCCTTTGCTCGCCGGGAAGCGCCCGACGGCGGTGGCCGGGGGACGGCTCCGGATCCGCCTGGCTGCCAATGCGGCTTTGGCCGTGATCGGGCTGTGTTTTGTGCTACCCCTTGCGTGGTTGCTTCTTGCTTCCGTTGATCCGCACGCCGGCTACGAGACGCGGTGGCCGCAATCGGCGTCGCTCGCTAATTTTGCAGCCGTACTGACGCCAGGGCTGCTCTTCCAGCCACTCATGAACAGCTTCGTGCTCTCCGCCGGAACCGCCGTCGTGAATCTGGCGGTCGCAGTGCTCGCTGCCTATCCGCTGTCCCGCTACCAATCGCGATTCAACAAGCCGTTCCTGTACGCGATCCTGTTCGGCACGTCGCTCCCGGTCACGGCGATCATGGTGCCGGTCTATGGTCTGTTCGTGCAGCTGCAATTGCTGGACTCGATGCCGGCAACCATCTTCTTCATGGCAACCACCACGTTGCCCATGGCCATTTGGATGACAAAGAACTTCATGGACTCCGTCCCGCTTGAGCTCGAGGAAGCTGCCTGGATGGACGGCGCCTCGGGACTGGCCACACTGCGGAGAATCGTGGTGCCCCTGATGAGGCAAGGGCTGGGCGTGGTGTTCATCTTCGTCTTCATCCAGGCATGGGGGAACTTCTTCGTCCCGTTCATCCTGTTGTTGTCTACCTCAAAGCAGCCAGCCGCGGTGTCCGTCTTCAGCTTCTTTGGCCAGCACGGAGCCATTGCTTACGGAGAACTTGCGGCGTTCTCCATCTTGTATTCGGTCCCGGTGCTTATCCTCTACACCCTGGTTGCCAGGGGCTCCGGCAGCGCGTTTGCGCTTTCCGGCGCGATGAAGGGCTGATCAGCCGACGGCCGGCACTCAGCAGCCGGGACTCAGTCGATGTCCTCCACGATGGTGCCGTACGGGATGGAATCATCCAGATGCGCTTGATGGCCTGTAAGGCCACGGTTGTAAAGTACGCGCACACCGTGAAGCTTGTCCGCGGCCGATTGCATCAAGATGGGGCGGACGGTTTGGATGAACCGCTCGTCCTTGCCGTCGAGGTATTCCTGATAACTGGCTGGAAGCTGGATCATGGCAAAAGAATAGTCCTGCAGGACCGTCATGGGGAGGGCTCGCGACGGGGTTCTCCGTGGCGTACTGTTTGCGGCTCAACCCTGCCAGATGCGAAAACGAACAATCTTCAGAAATCAGTCGAAACGTAGCGTAAAAGTGCGTCTTAATTCGGTGGGGGATTTGTGGCGCCCGGGGCCTCGATCTAGAGTCGTATTCAAGTTACCGCGGTAACGTGTCAGCGATCCTCCGCCGGATCTGCCTCTTGAAGGCAGGCAGGAGGGTGTGGGTGCCCCCATGTGGGCCTGACATTTGCACACGGACAACTTCATTCCAGGCGTAACAGTCGCGGCTGCGCCCTGCTGGAGTTCGTTGCGTGTATCCCCAAACTCAATTCACCGATTCTGCAGTCCACGGACCTGGTTTTCAAGTCCGTGAACGCAGGCCCGCTGACACACAGCCAAGGACGCAAATGTCACCACCAAGCCTCATCGACACTCATCCGAACTTGACCGGCGCGGCTCCCGTTGCCCTGTCCTACGAACTTTTCCCTCCCCGCTCTCCAGCGGCCGCGGAGTCCCTCTGGACGACCATCGGCGAGCTCGAGGCCACTGACCCCGACTTCGTCTCCGTGACCTACGGCGCCAGTGGATCCAACCGGGACACCGCCGTCGAGCTCATCAACCGGCTCCTGCTCGAAACGACCCTGCGGCCATTGGCCCACCTGACCTGCGTCGGAAACACCCCGGAGGAATTGGCCGAGATCATCGGCGAGCTTCTGGACAACGGCGTGCGCGGCATCCTTGCGCTGCGTGGCGACCTCCCTAAGGACAGCGGACAGCCGGTCAACGGTTCGCTGCGCTACGCCCAGGACCTGATCGAACTGATCCGCCGCGTGGAACAGCGACGTTCGGCCCTCCTGTGCGCTGGCAAGATCGCCGTCGGCGTGGCCGCCTATCCCACCCGCCACCCTGAGTCCCCGAGCGTGGAGCACGACGTCGAGGTGCTGCTCGCGAAGCAGCGCTCGGGCGCCGACTTCGCCATCACACAGGTCTTCTTCCACACCGAGCAATATGCGGACCTGATCTCCCGTGCCCGACGTGCGGGCGTCACGATCCCGATTATTCCGGGCGTCATGCCGCTGACGAGCCTTCGCCGGCTCAAGCGACTCGGCGAGCTCACCGGCGTCGAACCGGCACCGGAGCTGATCGACCGCCTTGCCGCGGCGGACAGCGACGCCGAACGGCGCAAGATCGGAGTCCGCGCCACCGTGGATCTGGCCAATGCCGCCCTCCAAGCCGGTGCTCCGGGCATCCACCTGTACACCTTCAACGAGCACGCCTGCGCCCTGGACGTGCTGGACAAGCTTGCCTTGCCCCGGCCGGCCCGGCCTGCCAGCAGGCTCAGCGCCATTGCCCGCCGGCAAGAACTCGTCAGCTGATCAGCCAACGCTGCTCCGCAAACCCCTAGACACATCGATTTGCACCTACTGCCCCAAGGAAATCCCATGACTGAACAGAACACCACCCAGTTCCCCGCAGCATCCCTGCTCGGCTACCCGCGCATCGGCCGCCGTCGCGAACTCAAGAAGGCCGTCGAAGCCTACTGGGCCGGCAAGATCGACGCCGCCGCCCTTGACGCCGCCGCCAAGGACATCCAGCTGACCACCGCGAAGCGGCTCCAGGAACTCGGCCTCAACGAAGCCGCCGCCGTTCCGGGCACCTTCTCCTTCTACGACCAGGTACTTGACGCAACGGCTCACTTGGGCGCCGTCCCGGCCCGTTTCGGCCAGCTGCTCAACGCCGAAGGCCAGCTCGACATCGATGGCTACTTCACCTTGGCGCGCGGCAACAAGGAACAGCAGCCGCTGGAAATGACCAAGTGGTTCGACACCAACTACCACTACCTCGTGCCGGAAATCGGCCCGGAGACCGACTTCAAGCTCGCCTCCAACCGCATCGTCGAGGAATTCGAGTTCGCCTTGGCCAACGGCATCGAGACCCGCCCGTACATCGTCGGACCGGTCACCTACTTGCTGCTTTCCAAGGCTTCCGACGACGCCCCTGCGGGCTTCGCTCCGCTGTCCCGCCTCGAGGACATCCTCCCGGTCTACGTCGAACTTCTCGGCAAGCTCGCCGCTGCAGGCGCCAGCTGGATCCAGTTGGACGAGCCCGCCCTCGTTGTCGACCAGGACACCCCGGCCGCGGAAATCCAGGCCGCCACCGCCCGTGCGTACGAAGTGCTCGCAGGTGCCTCAGCGCGCCCGCAGCTCTTCGTCTCCACCCCGTACGGTTCACTCGACGGCCAGCTCGGCACCCTTGCCGCGACCAACATCGACGCCCTGCACGTCGACGTCTTCAAGGGCGCGGTTCCGTCTGCAGCGGCCCTGGCGGGCCTGGGCAACAAGACCCTTGTTGCCGGCGTCGTCGACGGCCACAACATCTGGCGCAACGACCTCGCCGTCTCGGCCGCCAAGCTGGACGAATTGAAGGCCGCTGCCGGCAAGCTTGCCGTCAGCACCTCCACTTCCACCCAGCACGTTCCGCACGACACTGCCGAGGAGACCCAGCTCTCCGCGCAGCTCCGCAGCTGGCTCGCATTCGCTGACCAGAAGGCCGTCGAGGTAAAGGTCCTCGCGGACTACCTGGCCAACCCGGCTTCCGCGAAGGCCGCCATCGACGAAGCTTCCGCTGTGATCGCCTCCCGCGCCACCGCCGAAGGCGTCCAGCGCGCCGACGTGCGTGCCCGCACCGCTGCCCTCACCGAGGCCGACTTCAACCGCTCCGAATACTCGGTCCGCGAAGCCGCCCAGGAAGCAGCGCTGCACCTGCCGCCGCTGCCCACCACCACCATCGGTTCCTTCCCGCAGACCTCGGAAATCCGCTCCGCCCGCGCCCGCAACAACAAGGGCGAGCTGAGCAACGAGCAGTACGAGCAGCTCATGAAGGACGAGATCAAGCGCGTCGTCGAGCTGCAGGAAGAGCTCGGCTACGACGTCCTGGTGCACGGCGAGCCCGAGCGCAACGATATGGTCCAGTACTTCGCCGAGAACCTCGAAGGCTTCGACGTGACGGTTCACGGCTGGGTCCAGTCTTACGGCTCCCGCTGCACCCGTCCGTCCATCCTCTGGGGCGATGTCACCCGTTCGGCTCCCATCACGGTTGCGTGGGCCGAATACGCGCAGTCCCTCACCAGCAAGCCGATGAAGGGCATGCTCACCGGTCCGGTCACCATCCTGGCCTGGTCCTTCGTCCGCGACGACCAGCCGCTCGGCGAGACCGCCAACCAGGTCGGACTGGCGCTGCGTGACGAAATCGCCGATCTCGAAGCTGCCGGCATCAAGGTCATCCAGGTGGACGAGCCCGCACTGCGCGAACTCCTGCCGCTGCGCAAGGCTGACCACGCCGCTTACTTGAAGTGGTCGGTTGACTCCTTCCGCCTGGCTACCGCCGGTGCCGCCGATGCCACCCAGATCCACACCCACCTCTGCTACTCGGAGTTCGGTGTGATCATTGACGCGATCGACGGCCTCGACGCCGACGTCACGTCCATCGAAGCAGCACGTTCACGCATGGAGGTTGTCCACGACCTCGAGGCGCACCACTTCGGCCGTGGCGTTGGTCCTGGCGTTTACGACATCCACTCGCCGCGTGTTCCGGGCGAGGCAGAAGTCACCGAGCTCCTGTCCACCGCCGTCAAGCACGTTCCGTCCCGCCAGCTCTGGGTCAACCCGGACTGCGGCCTGAAGACCCGTGGCTACGCCGAGACCGAAGAGTCCCTGCGCAACCTGGTCAAGGCCACCAAGACGGTCCGCGCCGGACTGCTGGAAGCAGCCAAGTAGGCATCACGTAGTACAAAGGGCGTCGGCCGGTCACCTCGAAAGGTGACCGGCCGACGTCGTTTTAACTCTGCGTCAGGACTCCCAGAGGATCTCGTCGTCCACAACGCCGTCCTCATCTGCCGCGACCACCAGGAGCTCGTCGGTGAAGTGCGAGCCCAAGGTGAAGTCAAGCACGAAATAGCGCTCCGGCTGGCCGGGGTAGATCGCTACATGACCTAGTTTGAGGGCCCTGAGGAAGACGTCCTTGGTGAGCTGCGTCTTGTCGCGGACGCCGAACACCGCCTCCAGTTGCTCTTCCTTGAGCTGGTTGGAGTGGAAGTGGAGGAACTGCTGGGAGTTGGTGCCGTCCTGGTCCAGCTCCTCGGCGATCATGTCCCGGACCTGGTCCACCAACTCGGGGAGGTAGCCCAGGCGGTAGTCCACCTTGTGGAGTGCCTTCTCGTCGAAGTGGTCATGCGCCGTGACGTTCAGGTCCAGTTCGAGGGGATTTCCGGCGAGCTCGTGCGAAGCCACGTAACAGTGCTCCCGCCCGTGGTTGAGCTCGATCTCCCCAAAATGTTTGCTCGCTACCTTGCTCATGTCTTCAAGATAGTCCCAAACAAGCGGCGTGTTCCAGCATCCTGGAAGATTTCAGGTACGGGGTTTAGGCGTTGACTTTTGAGTCGTTTTGGGCATCGTCGCGGCGCTGCGCGCCCGGACCGTTGCGGTGCTCCCGCGAAGCGTGTCGGCCAGCAATTCCGTGAACAGCTGCACCTGCGCCGTGCGCTTCTCGTTGAGGAGCAGTGCGAACACGTTGCGGGCGAGCCGGATGTCCGGAACATCGAGAACCACGACGCCGGGCGGCCGGTGCCGCAGCGCGAGTTCCGGCACCAGCGCGGCGCCGAGCCCCGCTGCCGCCATCTCGAGGCTGGCGTGGAAGTCATCGCTGTAGGCCACGACGCGCGGGTGCAGATTGCAACTGGCGAAGAGGCGCTCGATCACCACGGCGTCGCTGGTGCCCGGATGGTGCATGATCCAAGGCATGTCCGAGAGTTGCGATGCCTGCATTTCGGCGTCCTCCCGGATGCCCCACGACCCGGGGAGCACCACCCTGAAATCGTCGTCGCCGATCCATTGCCGGTCCAAGGTGTGGGGCCACGCGAGCCCGGACTGGCCCACTTGGTACACCAGCGCCAGGTCCAGTTCGCCGCCGGTGCGCAGCCCCTGGATGGTCTGCGAAGGTTCGGCCACCCATACGCGGAGTTCAATGCCAAGATTCTTCCAGCGCGGGTTCCGGAGGATGTCCGGGAGGATGTAGGTTGCCAGGCTGGGGAAAATGCCAAGCCGAAGTTCCTGGACGGGGGAGTCCGTGCTCCGTGAGGCGGCCGCCAGGAGGGTCTCGACGTCGGTGAGCACCTTGGAGGCATGGCGCACCATGGTGAGGGCGGCTTCGGTGGGAACCACGCTTCGGGCGGAACGGTGGAAGAGTTCGACGCCGGTGTCCCGCTCCAGCGCTGCCATCTGTTGGGAGACGGCTGATGCGGTGTAGCCGAGCCGCGCGGCGGCTGACGCGAAGGAACCGAGCCGCGTGACTTCAAGCAGCGTCCGCAGGTGGAGAAGGTTGACCATCAGTGATCCTTAGGCTCGGTGCCGGCCGAAAGACCGTGGAAGCAAGCATAGCTGTGTGAATTCGGTCTCCGCTGTTGCTGTTGCTGGGTCGGCCCGGCGCCACGAAACCGTGTTTGCAGGATGCCGCGACACGCCGGGATCCAAGCGACACGCTGGCGATTAAATGTGGCTAAGTAGTCCACAGGGTGTGGATTACGTCTCCGGATTTGGCGGATTCCCGGACATTTTTAGCTCCCTTGCCTGTGGACTACCGGTGCGTAAAATGACATACTTGTAATACATCATCTTGGGGTTCCGCCGAGGCGCTTGCACTACATGTAGTATCGATTTACGGATTGAGCGGGAAACCAGCACAAGACATGAATGCAAGACGTGAATAGGATAGTTTGGCCGCCCAGGCGGCCAGCGGGCCAGTATCGGAGTCGGAATCAGTTCCGGTCGGGGCCTGCCGAACGAAGAGCAAAGACTTCAACAAAGGGGACAGGGACCATGACTGTTACGGTTTACACGAAGCCGGCCTGTGTTCAGTGCAACGCAACGTACCGTGCACTCGACAAAAAGGGCATCGCCTACCAGAGCGTTGACATCTCACAGGATGCCGAGGCCCTTGAGCGCCTGAAGGCCCTTGGATACATGCAGGCCCCCGTCGTGGTGACCGAGCAGGACCACTGGTCAGGATTCCGTCCGGACAAGATCGAAGAGCTGGCACTGGCTGCCGCTTCGGTGGCCTAGTTTTCAAGACTCCGCCACAACAACAAAGTATTCCAATGTAGTCGAGGTGACTCCCATGGCAGCGCTGGCAACAGCTCCTGCTCAAGAAATGGCTGAAGCTGTCAGCACGCGGAGTCACCTCATCTACTTTTCCTCCACATCTGAGAACACCAAGCGCTTCGTCCAGAAGCTCGGCGTCGACGCGGCACGCATTCCGCTCCATGCCAAGGACGCGCCGCTGCTCGCGCTGGAACCCTTCGTCCTGGTGTTGCCCACGTATGGCGGCACGAATGGCGAAGGATCGGTGCCCAAGCAAGTCATCAGGTTTCTGAACAACCCGCAGAACAGGGAACTGATCCGCGGCGTCATCGGAGCAGGAAACACCAACTTCGCGGAAAACTACTGCATGGCGGCAGACATTATCGCCGCCAAGTGCAAGGTCCCGCATCTCTACAAATTTGAACTCATGGGGACGCCTGAAGACGTCCAAAGGGTCAACGAAGGGCTGGAAAAGTTTTGGACACGACTGTCGCAGATACAGAAGTAACCAAGGGCGCTATGGACACCGCCAAGGTCAAGAAGCCATTGCCGGAGGCCTACAAGGGCCTTGGCTACCATGAGCTCAACGCGATGTTGAACCTCTATGGTCCGAACGGAGAGATCCAGTTCGAAGCCGACCGCGAGGCCGCGCACCAGTACTTCCTGCAGCACGTGAACAACAACACCGTCTTCTTCCACGACCTGGAAGAGAAGCTGGACTACCTGGTCAAGAACCAGTACTACGAGCGCGAAACCCTAGATCAGTACACGATGAACTTCATCCGTGAACTCTTCAACCGCGCCTATAAGAAGAAGTTCCGCTTCGAGACCTTCCTCGGCGCCTTCAAGTTCTACACCTCGTACACGCTCAAGACGTTCGACGGCAAGCGCTTCCTGGAGCGCTACGAAGACCGTGTCTGCATGGTTGCCCTGCACCTTGCCCGCGGCAACGAAGAACTGGCAAGCCGCCTCGTCGACGAGATCATCGACGGCCGCTTCCAGCCCGCCACCCCCACGTTCCTCAATGCCGGCAAGGCCCAGCGCGGCGAGCTGGTCTCCTGCTTCCTGTTGCGCATCGAAGACAACATGGAATCGATCGCCCGCGGCATCAACTCGGCGCTGCAGCTGTCCAAGCGCGGCGGTGGCGTGGCCCTCTCGCTGACCAACATCCGCGAGCACGGCGCCCCGATCAAGCAGATCGAGAACCAGTCCTCCGGTGTCATCCCGGTCATGAAGCTCCTCGAAGACAGCTTCTCCTACGCCAACCAGCTCGGTGCCCGCCAGGGTGCGGGGGCCGTGTACCTGCACGCCCACCACCCGGACATCTACCGCTTCCTGGACACCAAGCGTGAAAACGCCGACGAGAAGATCCGCATCAAGACGCTGTCCCTCGGCGTCGTGGTCCCGGACATCACGTTCGAACTGGCCAGGAAGAACGAGGACATGTACCTCTTCTCCCCGTACGACGTCGAACGCGTCTACGGCGTCCCCTTCTCCGACATCTCGGTCACCGAGAAGTACTACGAGATGGTGGACGACTCCCGGATCAAGAAGACCAAGATCAGCGCCCGCGAGTTCTTCCAGACACTCGCGGAGATCCAGTTCGAGTCCGGCTACCCGTACATCATGTTCGAGGACACCGTAAACCGGGCCAACCCGATCGCGGGCAAGATCACCATGAGCAACCTGTGCTCGGAGATCCTGCAGGTTTCCACGCCTTCCATCTACGCCGAGGACCTCAGCTACGAGACGGTGGGCAAGGACATCTCCTGCAACCTTGGTTCGATGAACATCGCCAAGACCATGGACTCCCCGGACTTCGGCCTGTCGATCGAGACGTCCATCCGCGCCCTCAGCGCGGTGTCGGACATGTCCTACATCAACTCGGTGCCGTCCATCGCACAGGGCAACGCCCAGAGCCACGCCATCGGCCTTGGCCAGATGAACCTGCACGGCTACCTTGCCCGTGAGCACGTCCACTACGGTTCCGAAGAGGGCCTGGACTTCACCAACATCTACTTCTACACGGTGCTGTTCCACGCTCTCCGCGCTTCGAACAAGCTGGCCATCGAGACCGGTCAGCCCTTCGCCGGCTTCGAGAACTCCACGTACGCGAGCGGCGAGTTCTTCAACAAGTACACCGAGCAGGAATGGACCCCGGAGACTGAGCGCGTCAGCGAGCTCTTCGCCGGCATCCACATTCCGACGCAGGACGACTGGCGCGAGCTGAAGGCTTCCGTTATGGAGCACGGCATCTACAACCAGAACCTGCAGGCCGTGCCGCCCACCGGTTCCATCAGCTACATCAACAACTCGACGTCGTCGATCCACCCGGTGGCCGCCAAGATCGAAATCCGCAAGGAAGGCAAGATCGGCCGCGTCTACTACCCGGCTCCCTACCTCGACAACGACAACCTGGAGTACTACCAGGACGCGTACGAGATCGGCTACGAGAAGATCATCGACACCTACGCTGCCGCCACGCAGCACGTGGACCAGGGCCTGTCCCTGACGCTGTTCTTCAAGGACACCGCCACCACGCGTGACATCAACAAGGCGCAGATCTACGCATGGCGCAAGGGCATCAAGACGCTCTACTACATTCGCCTCCGCCAGCTCGCGCTGGAAGGGACCGAAGTTGAGGGCTGCGTTTCCTGCATGCTGTAACCGATAACGGTTGTTTATTTGCGGCAGCCGCCGCGCCTTAAAACTGAAGAGCACGACGCCGGGTGAGCGCCCGGCGTCGTACGCTTACCTTAAAGAACACATACGTTAAGGGGACGAAATGACCGAAAAGGTCAAGCTGCTTAGCCACGTCGAAGCGATCAACTGGAACCGCATCCAGGATGACAAGGACGTGGAGGTCTGGAACCGCCTGGTCAACAACTTCTGGCTGCCGGAGAAGGTGCCGCTGTCCAACGACGTCCAGTCCTGGCACACCCTGACGCCGGACGAGCAGCAACTCACCATGCGCGTATTCACGGGCCTGACCCTGCTGGACACCATCCAGGGCACGGTTGGCGCTGTTTCCCTGATCCCGGACGCGATCACCCCGCACGAAGAGGCCGTCTACACGAACATCGCCTTCATGGAGTCTGTGCACGCGAAGTCGTATTCGTCGATTTTCTCGACCCTGTGCTCCACCAAGGAGATCGACGACGCCTTCCGCTGGTCCCTCGAGAACGAGAACCTGCAGAAGAAGGCGCAAATCGTCATGGACTACTACCAGGGCGACGATCCCCTCAAGCGCAAGGTCGCTTCCACGCTGCTGGAATCGTTCCTGTTCTACTCCGGCTTCTACCTTCCGATGTACTGGTCTTCCCGTGCCAAGCTCACGAACACGGCAGACCTCATCCGCTTGATCATCCGCGACGAAGCCGTCCACGGCTACTACATCGGCTACAAGTTCCAGAAGGGCCTGGAGAAGGTCTCCGAGGAGAAGCGCCAGGAAATCAAGGACTACACCTTCGAGCTGCTCTTCGAGCTGTACGAAAACGAAGTCCAGTACACGCACGACCTCTACGACGGCGTGGGCCTGGCCGAAGACGTCAAGAAGTTCCTGCACTACAACGCCAACAAGGCCCTCATGAACCTGGGCTACGAGGCCATGTTCCCGGCCTCTGTCACCGACGTGAACCCGGCCATCCTGTCGGCGCTGTCTCCTAACGCTGACGAGAACCACGACTTCTTCTCTGGATCCGGGTCGTCTTACGTCATTGGCAAGGCTGTTAATACCGAGGATGAGGACTGGGAGTTCTAGTTTTTGTTGTGAGCTGTCACTTCCATTAAAAGAAGCGCACCAGCCAGTTGGTGGAAGTCTTCCAACTGGCTGCAACTAAGCGGCCCTGCACGGCAAATCGTGCAGGGCCGCTTCGTGCGTTGTGGCTGAGATCGGAAGCTAGCCCGCGGTCGGGCCATTACGATGCGAATGTGACCGGGAATTGGCGGCGACCGCGTTAACAGATGGTGAGTAGGCCGAGTGTTTCGTCCGGGGCCGGCGCGATCTCTGATCGGATAACCGGCTAGTACTGCAGGAAGCCGCTCTGGACGGTCTGCAAATCAGTGGCCAAGGCCACCATTCCCGGGGTGGGTGGCTCCGGTTCGCCATCGATATTCCCGAAACTGTCGCCGAACCATTTGTGCCAGACTGTGGCTACGACCGCCGGGGTGATAGGCGTGCCGGCGGTTATCAGCGCCGCAAAGTCTTCCATCTCTGGGTCGTACTGGGTCTCCGGCGCTCCGCGGTCCATGACTCCGAGTAGGTCGTGGGCGCTCAGGCATTCGGTGATGGCGCTGCGCAGGCGGCCGTACTCGGGGATTGTCGTGTCCATGGTGTCAGTCTAGGAGTATGCCGAGCCACGTCACGGCTAGCGGCGGGCGTTGTTTCTCGAATCACCGAGGTTGACACGGCTTAGGCGGCCCTAATCGACCTCGACCGGCGGTCCTGAAGCATGTTGTGTCTCGACCGGGGTGTCGAGGCTAAGACCCCATTCGGCCCAGGATCCGTCGTAGACCCGGGCTCCCTCCCGTCCGAGAATTTCGGTGAGAACGTACCACGCGGTGGCCGCGCGGCCCCCGACGGTGCAGTAGGTGATCAGCTCGTCGTTTTCCTCAAGTTCGGTCACGTGCATCGCCTGGCGTAGCTCGTCGACCGGGAGGAAGGCGCCTTTCTGGTCGTAGAGATCGCCGAGGGGCCGGTGGACCGCCGTCGGGATGTGTCCGGCGCGCCCTCCCGGTTCCATTCCACCGGAGGGCCAGAACCGCTCACCGGCGTACTCGGGCTCGGAACGGACATCCAGAATCGTTGTTCCAGGGCGCCCGATGGCCTGCCGCACCGCCGGCATGTCGGCGAACAGCCTCTGGTTCCGTTCGGTGAGCTGGTATGGAGACTCTTCCACGCGGATCGGCGACGTGCCGTAGGGATGTCCTTCGAAGCGCCAGGCGTCGCAGGAGCAGTTGAGGATGCGGACATCGGCGTGTCCGTACAGCTTGAGCAGCCAGTAGCCGAGCGCCGGGGCGTAGCCGTAGCACACGACCGTCGTGGCCGGGCCTATGCCGGATCGGGCCAACAGCCGTTCGAAGGTTTCTCTGCCGACCGGGCGATACCGGCCGTCTTTGAGGTCGGTATAGATGTTCCACAGCACGGCGCCGTCGATGTGCCATTGGTTGTAGGCGGTCGCGGAAACATCCACTTCGACGACGCGGACCGCAGGATCGTAGAGGTGATTTTCCAGCCAGATGGGTTCGATGAGCATGTCCACACTCTGCGCGTTCCCGACGCGTGGATTGACCTCGAAGCTGCCGTGGAGGCAATACACCGAGCCGAGTCTGCCGTGGCTCAGCAGGACTGGGCCCGCGCCTGGGGTCCGGTTCTGGTCGCCTTGTTCGTCGCCGAACGCGGATTCCTGCCTGGTGAGGATGCCGATTGGATCGACCAGACCGGCAATCAGCTCGCTGAGGTCCGGCTGCGGGCACTGGAATGCTACGCCGCCGCCGAGCTTGGCATCGGTGGCGCCGAACTCGCCGGTGCGCTCCGGGCCGCCCGCCGGCACGTCGCACTGGACCTTCTGCGCGACCAGCTAGGTGTCTCGCCCGGCCCGAGGACCCGCGCGCTCTACCAGCAGCTTCTCGGCCGGACCTGATCTTCGGGAAGACACTCGTCCTCGGGACAGGCGTTCACCGAGATATGGTCGGCGGCATGGATACCGTCCGGGGGAGCACGCCGACGGAATAGCCATCCAAGGCGACAACTACCTCGACTGGACCATCTACTCTTTCCAGCCGGAGGTGGTGCTTCTTTCACTCGAGGAACTCGGCTATGAGTGCCCTGCGGAAGTCCGCTGATTCCCTGTTGGAAGAACTTCCAATGGACCTACATTTCGCAATTTTTGTGGGAACGGAGGCTAGTCGGCGACGCGTCGGATGGTTGGCCAAATAGGCAGACGCACCTGGCGCCCGGATCCGCCGGTTACGAGATAGTCGCCCTAGAAAGCGGCTCGGATCACAGAAGAGCGCGCGCTGCTCCGCACGAGGGAATCTTCTGCCCGGTTCAGGATGCAGTCTTTGAGTTTGAGAGACCCCTTGACGTGAGCTACATCATAGTTCTAATCTTCATTTAGTCATAAATAAAGGAGAATACAATGGTTCGGCCGAGCGGCAACGCTGACGTTACGCGGTCTGCGATCCTAGCATTTCTTGGCACCTCCGGAGGCGCTTCCCGGGCTGACTTGGCAAGGGCACTTGGCGTCTCCCCGGCTTTGATGACCCAGCTCATCAAAGAGCTCATCGCGGATGGCCTCGTGAGGGAGCTGTCAATGTCTCCCTCAAACGGCGGGCGTCCTGCCCGGATGCTGGGCCTGGCCACCGCCGCCGGGCGCGTGGTGGGCATGAAGATCTCGAAAGACCACGTCGCCTTCGTTGAAACGGAACTTAGCGGGCATGTAGTCCGGTCAGACAACAGGGCATACGACGCTTCCTCGATCACCTCGCTTTCCGACGTCGTCTCACTCGTCCATTCATTCGTGGGCGAAGACCGTGTCACCCCTCTTCTGGGAATAGGTGTCGGTGTTCCCGGATCGGTGGACGCACAGGGTAGTGGTGTTGTTGATTCAAGCCTCCTCGGGTGGCGGCAGGTACCGCTTGGAGCGGTTCTGAGCCGGGAACTCCATGTTCCGGTCCTGGTGGAAAACAATGTCAACGCCCTCGCTGTGGCCGAACGGCTCTATGGGTCAGGCCGCGAGCATGCCGAGTTTCTGGTGGTGACGATCGGCGAAGGCGTCGGTGCGGGATTTGTCACCGGCGGCGCCGTCGTGCGCGGCAGCAGGGGCGGTGCCGGCGAAATCGGTCACATACCGGCAGTGGCGGATGGACCTCTTTGCACCTGCGGCAACCACGGATGCATTGAGGCTCTGATCGGGGAAAAGACACTCGTCGCGCAGGCACGGCAATCCGGAATCATTTCGTCGTCCGCCACCATGGCGGATCTGCAAGAGCGCGCAAACGACGGCGACCCCCTCGCCCAAGATATCTTCCGGGAAGCCGGTCAGCCTCTGGGTCGAATCGTCGCTGGTCTCGTGCAGATCCTGGATCCGGAGATTGTCATTGTCAGCGGGGAAGGAACCCGCGCATGGCGCCACTGGGCAGCAGAATTCGAGCGATCTTTCCGGGGTGCCCTGACGGCGGACCGCCGGAGCATCCCCGTGATCGTCGAGTCCTGGGACGACGAGGCCTGGGCGCGCGGAGCAGCCGCGCTCGTCGCGTCTGCGCCCTTCTACAGCGAAGAAAGCTCAGGTGAGCAGGGGAGACAGGTTCGTGCCCGGCTCACCCACGTACCGGCGGAGGTCGGAGGATTGTGACCGCACTACAAGACTCGAGGTCCGGCAATCCCGGACCCACGGCAACTACGAAGCGCTACCGGGGACCCGGGATTCGGCGCAAAGCCACCGGCCCGCGTCTCAAATACGGGCTGACTGTCGCAGCGTTCCTCATCCCCAGCGCGTTGCCACTCTTGTTCTTCACCATCATTCCCATGTTTTCCGCGTTTTGGATCAGCCTGAACCAATGGAATCTAGTCGGCCCGATGAAATGGGTAGGCCTCGGGAACTACGGCAAGCTCATCGGCGACCCGGGCACGCAGGGCGCCTTCCTGCACACCATCTACTACATCGTCGGATACCTGCCGCTTGTGTACATCGGGGGGCTGGCCATAGCGCTTGCGCTCAATTCCAGGATCAAGGGACGCAGCATGATGCGCGGCCTTTACTTCCTCCCCGTGGTGACCAGCTGGATAGTCGTTGCACTGGTCTGGCGTTGGCTACTGAATCCCAGCACGGGAATCGTCAACTGGCTGCTTGGACTCATCGGGGTGACAGGGCCGGGGTGGTGGACAGATCCGGCATGGTCCATGCCTTCGATCATTGTGGCTTCGGCGTGGAAGGACCTTGGCTTTGTCATGGTGATTCTGCTGGCTGGCCTCCAGGCCATTCCGGAGGACTTGTATGAGGCCGCGACCGTCGACGGCGCCGGCCGGTGGAGGCGGCTGTTCAGTATTACGCTTCCCATGCTTTCCCCCTCGACCTTCTTTGTCATTGTGTTGTCGCTGATCAACGGATTCCAGGTCTTTGACCAGGTCTATGCCATGACCGGAGGCGGTCCCAACAACTCTTCGCAGGTGGTGGTCGAGCAGATTTACGACCTCACGTTCCGCTACGGCAGGGCCGGCGAAGCATCGGCCCTGTCATGGCTGCTGTTCCTTTTCATCCTGGTCATCACTCTGATTCAGGTGCGCGGTCAAAAGAAATGGGTCCACTATGCGTAAGCAGCGTCCCTCGATCACCCTGAACATCCTCGTCCTCGTTGGCGCACTCATGATGGTCTTCCCTTTTCTTTGGGCGTTCGTAACGTCCATCAGCCCCGGCGCAGGCCTCTCCGCGACGCCTCAACTTATCCCGGAGAATCCTTCACTGTCCGCCTACGCTCAGTTGCTCCAACGGCTCCCGTTTGCGCAGATCGTGCTCAACAGCCTGATCCTTGCCATCCTCACGACGGTGTTCCAGCTTGTCACCAGCTCACTGGCTGCCTATGTCTTTTCCAGGATGCCGTTCAAGGTGCGCAATGCAGTATTCGCGGTGTATCTGGCCACCATGATGATCCCGATGCAGGTGCTGGTCGTCCCGTTGTTTGTGGAGATGAAAAGTCTGGGCCTTATCGATACCTATCTAGGCGTGCTGTTGCCGGGGATCGCCAGCGCCTTCGGGGTGTTCCTGCTACGGCAGGCAATGAATTCCGTGCCGCAGGACCTGGACCAGGCCGCGACATTGGATGGGGCTGGCCACTTCCGGATCTTCGGCCTCATTGTTCTGCCCTTGGTTCGTCCGGCGCTGGCCACATTGACGGTGTTCGCGTTCCTTAACAGCTGGAACAGCTTCCTTTGGCCGCTGATTATCCTGCGCACTCCCGCAATGAAAACCCTTCCCGTGGCGTTGGCAGGACTGCAAGGCCAGTACACCACCCAGTGGGACATCGTGATGGCCGGATCAGTGGTCAGCGTCCTGCCAATGCTCGCCCTCTATATCTTCACCCAGAAGTACATCATCCAAGGGGTTGCGGGCACCGGACTCAAATAGACCGGATCGGCCAGTTTCCTCACCTATCAATGGAGATACACATGAACAAGAAGCCCCTGGCATCGCTGGGTCTAGCTCTCACCGCAATCCTGGCCATGTCAGGCTGTGGAACGGCGGCAAGCTCAAATGTTGCAAGCACCGAAAAAGTAACCATCAAATACTCAAACTTCACCTCGAACGGAGGCAATGAAAAGAACCTGGACACCATCGTTCAGGCCTTCGAGAAGGCCAACCCGAACATCACAGTCCAAGTCACTACGTTGCCCTACAAGGACTACGCCACGGCGCTCCAGACAGACCTGGCCGCCGGGACCCAAGCCGATACTTTCGACATTGAGTACGCGAACCTTCGTTCCTACGTGGCCAATGGGGCCGTCGCACCTCTGGAGGGAGTTGACGGTTCCAAATACAAGCAGTCCTTGCTGCAGTCCTACCAGTCAGACGGCAAGCAGTACGCACTGCCCAGTTCCTTCTCCGACGTGGTCCTCTACTACAACAAGGGACTCTTCGACTCCGCCAAGGTCGCCTACCCGACTTCCAGCTGGACCTGGGCTGATGAAACGGCCGCCGCGAAGAAGATCACTGACAGCGCCGCGGGTGTCTATGGAGACTTCCAGAACGTGAGCTTCTACGAGTTCTACAAGGCACTGGCCCAAACCGGCGGCAAATTCCTCAATGACGACGGCAAATCGGTCGCCTTCAACTCGCCCCAAGGCATCAAAGCGGCCGAATGGCTGGCAGGGAAGAGCGGAACCACCATGCCCACACCCGCCCAAGGCGCCGGGACCCCGGACGTCGACACGAAACTGTTCAAGGACGGCAAACTTGGCATGCTCCACAGCGGCATCTGGGTGGCCAGCAGCTTCGCCGATTCACCCAAAAGCTGGGATATCGCCGTCGAACCCGGAGACACGCAGAAGGCAAGTGCGGAGTTCTCCAATGCCATTGGTGTTTCTGCCAACTCGAAGAACAAGGCCGCAGCCCAGAAATGGGCCGAATACATGACCAGCTCAGACGTCATGGCACAGACCCGCATCAGCGCAGGATGGGAACTTCCCGCCACCTCCGATGACTCAGTCCTGAAGCCGTATCTCGCAAAAGACAAGCCGGCAAACCGCAAGGCCATTTTCGACGCCCTTGACAACGTCGCCCTCCCGCCGGTCATCGGCGACAACCAGCAGAAAATGGTCGACATCATCACCAATGCTCTTGGCGAAGTCGAAGCGAAGCGCTCCAGCGCGGCCGATGCCCTGAAGGGCGCCGCGGACCGAATCAACGCTCTGCTGAAATAACCGGGCATCGCCCGAACAAGGCCGGTGAGCGGGCCGCGGTAACACCGTGAGCTGCTGGCGGCACGGCGACCCGCTCACCATCTGAAAGAGAAGCCAATGATCGACAAATCAAAGCAAGGTTCAACGGTAATGCGCAACGGAGATCCCGCGGTCCGTTCGATAGTCCAGGCCGGCATCCGGCTCATCCTGGAACAGCAGACCCCTGGTGGCGCCTACCCCGCAAGCCCGTCGTTTTCCGCCTACGCCGGGTACTGCTGGTTCCGCGACGGCTCATATATCGCTGACGCCATGTCCGCCGCCGGGCACATCGAATCCGCCGAACGGTTCTTCGACTGGTGCTCGAACGCCTTGACTTCCCGTACGGGAAGGATCCGCCGTATCGTGGCTGAAAGCCTTGCCGGCAGGCCGGTTGCCGGCGACCAAATGCTTCCCACGCGTTTCACTCTCGACGGGGCCGAAGGAAGCGATGACTGGTGGGATTTCCAGCTCGACGGATACGGTACATGGCTTTGGGCCTTGGCTGAGCATAGCGCCCGCCATGACCGGCCACTCGCACGCTGGGCTGAGGCCATTGACCTCACAGTCGACTATCTTTCTGTCTCCTGGCAACGGCCCTGCTATGACTGGTGGGAAGAGTCGGCCCAGCACGTGCACGTGAGCACTTTGGGTTGCATCGCCTCCGGATTGGCCAGCATCGCCCAAAGCGGGCTGATCGAGGAGTCACTCTCAGAACGGGCCGCCTCGACCGCGCACCAGATCCGCCGTCGCGTCCAAGACGAAGGTGTCCAGGACGCCCATCTCACGAAATGGCTGGGAACAGACACGGTAGACGCTAGTCTCGTCTCGCTGATTGCTCCGATGAACTTCCTGTCCCCGCATGGTCCCTTGAGCGCAGGGACCATCGCGGTCATCGAGGAGCAGCTCACCGTCGACAACGGAGTTCACCGGTATCTTGCTGACACCTACTACGGCGGTGGCCAATGGCCGTTGCTTAGTTGCTTCCTAGGCCTGGCCCATGCCGCTTCCGGAAACAGGACCCGAGCCCATGAGCTCCTGGAATGGGCCGCGTCGACCGCCGGCGCAAACGACGAACTTCCCGAACAGGTCGACCATCACCTTCTTGACCCCGATCATCTTCAACCTTGGAACGAGCGCTGGGGTTCCTCGGCAAGTCCGCTGCTGTGGAGCCACGCCATGTTCATCCGTCTCGCCATCGCCCTCGGCCTCCCGTACGACACCGCCGATCTGACTCCGGCTCCAACAGCGAAAGAGAGCGCTAAATGATCCGCCACAAGCCATTCGGTTCCGGCCACCCGTATGTGGACGACACCGATCAGCGCAGCCCGTCCCATCCTGCAGCGGGGGAGCCCGTCACCTTGGGCGTGCGAACCTCCCCGGAACTGACCGACGTTATCTGCGAACTCGAAGTCACCGGTCGCGACGGCGCTGTCACGAAATTGATCCAAACCCTCGAACGAGTACCGGCAGCATCCCGCGGACAGGTGATCGACGGCGGCCACCTGGCATCCGCCCAAGCCAAACTCGCACGTTCGGCCAGCGGCTGGCAGGTAACCCTCGCGCCGGCGGAGCCCCAGACAACATACAAGTACCGATTCACGGCGCAGACCCGAAGTGGGGGAACTCAAAAGACGCACTGGTTTAGCTATAGTGCCGCCACCTGGGCGGCCGCCAGCCAGGCAGTTAACGTCATTGGGGGTGACCGCGTGATCGCCGACTCCGTCGAGGTGTTGCATGACGGTGTCCGGCCTTTGCGTGTTCGTTTCGCACTCCCGTTGGCCTTGAACGAGCGTGTCACCGGCTTTGGAGAACGTTTTGATGCCCTCGACCACCGGGGGTCCAAGCTGGACGCGGTCGTTTTCGAGCAATACAAGAGCCAAGGAGCGAAGCGGAGAACTTACTTACCCATGCCTTTCGCCCATGTAGTAGGCGGAGGCGGCTGGGGATTTCACGTCGAAACTTCCAGGCGGACCTGGTACGACATCGGCGCCTCCGACGAAAACCGCCTCGTCATTGAAGCCGAAGTCGGCCCCGAACCCCTGAACGGGGACACTCTTCTGAACGTGAGGTTCTTCGAAGGAACTCCGACGGCGGTCCTGAAGTCCTTCCTGTCTGTCGCCGGCAGCGCCAAGGAGCTTCCGGACTGGGTGTTCAAGCTCTGGGCGAGCGGAAACGAGTGGAATACCCAGGCAGAAGTCATGCGACAGATGGATCGGCACCGGGACACCGGGATTCCGGTCGGGTCCGTCGTCGTCGAGGCGTGGAGCGACGAGTCTACGTTCACGGCATTCCGCGACGCTGAATACGAACCGAATCCCGATGGTTCACCGCACCGTCTCAGCGACTTCACCTTCCCGGAGCATAGTGCCTGGCCGGATCCGAAGGCCATGGTCGATGACCTTCATGCCCGGGACATCCGGGTGGTTCTGTGGCAGATTCCGCTGATCAAAATGCGACCACACCCACAAGGACAGGCCCGATTCGACGCGGAGGCGGCGATTCGTGACGGTCGGCTCATCCGTGAGGAGGCCCCGGACGGCAGCCTGCGTCCATACCGTAACCGAGGGTGGTGGTTCCCGCTCAGCCTGATGCCGGACCTGACCGATCCGGAAGCCGCCCGCTGGTGGACGGAGAAGCGACGCTATCTCGTCGAAGAAATCGGCATCGACGGATTCAAGACCGACGGCGGGGAACACGCCTGGGGCGAAGAACTCCAGTACCTGAACGGAATGCGTGGAGACGAAGGAAACAATCTCTTCCCGGTGGCCTATTCAAGGGCTTATGGCGAATTGCTTGAATCCGCAGGCAAGGCCCCGGTCACCTTCAGCCGCGCCGGATTCACCGGTTCCCAGGGACACGGGGCATTCTGGGCCGGGGACGAGAATTCCACATGGGATGCATTCCGTTGGTCCTTGTTTGCCGGACTATCCGCATCAGCATGCGGAGTCTTGTACTGGGGCTGGGACTTCGCCGGCTTCTCCGGCGACGTCCCGAGCGCGGAACTATACCTGCGGTCAGCCGCCGCAGCAGTATTCGTGCCCATCATGCAGTATCACTCCGAGTTCAACCACCACCGGAAGCCATCGAGGGATCGCACTCCCTGGAACATTCAGGAAAGAACCGGAGATCAGACTGTCATCCCGGTCTTCCGTGAACTCGTCGAACTGCGCGAACGCCTCGTTCCTTACCTGGCTGAGCAAGCGCGGAAGGCTATCGATACCGGAGCCCCCCTCATGCGCCCGCTGTACTTTGACCACATCAAAGACGAAGAGGTATGGAAGCACCCCTTGCAATGGATGCTCGGTGAGGACCTACTTGTTGTTCCCGTCACCGATGAGGCGGTCCGCACCTGGACGGCGTACCTTCCAGACGGCAACTGGGTCGACGCCTGGACGGGGGAAAAATACGCAGGCCAGCGAACGGTCGAGGTATCCGCGCCGCTGAACCGCGTTCCTGTCTTCGTCAGGGCGGAAGCCTGGAACGAGATGAAGGACGTCTTCTTTCCAACCGCGTAATCAAGAACTGAACGGGACCAACAACCACGAAGGAAATCCTTGGAATACAGAAAACTTGGCCGGAGCGGCATGTATGTCAGCGAGATCGCCTACGGCAACTGGCTAACGCACGGATCGCAAATCGAGGACGACGCCGCAGCGCAGTGCGTGCATGCTGCGCTCGACGCAGGTATCAGCACCTTCGACACCGCCGATGCCTACGCCGAGACGCGTGCAGAAGCCGCCCTCGGTTTGGCGCTTTCCGGGGTCCGGCGTGAAAGCGTGGAGATCTTTACCAAGGTGTATTTCCCCACCGGGCCCGGAAAGAACGATCGTGGACTCTCTCGAAAGCACATCATGGAGGCTGTCCATGGAAGTCTCCGCAGGCTCAAAACCGACTACGTAGACCTGTACCAGGCCCACCGGTTCGATTATGAAACACCCCTTGAAGAAACGATGCAGGCTTTTGCTGACATCGTGCGCGCGGGGAAGGCCCACTACATCGGCGTCTCCGAATGGACGGTGGATGAGATCCGGTCAGCAGCCGCCTTGGCCAAGGAACTCAACATCGAGCTGGTCTCCAACCAACCCCAGTACAACATGCTGTGGAGGGTTGTTGAACCAGAAATCATCCCGGCCTGCGAAGAGCTCGGGATAAGCCAGATCGTTTGGTCCCCGCTTGCCCAAGGAGTGCTGACCGGCAAATATTCACCAGGGAAGGGCGCACCTGCCGGTTCCCGCGCCACCGACCAAAACGGAGGCAAAGACACGATGGCTAGGTGGCTGGGCGATGACGTTCTCACAACGGTCCAACGCCTTCAGCCCCTGGCAGCAAGCGCAGGAATTCCGCTGGGAACCCTCGCTTTGGCATGGGTGCTTCAAAACCCGAACGTATCCACAGCCGTCGTCGGAGCCTCCAAACCAGAGCAGATCAAGGAAAACGCGAAGGCCGCAGGGCTGACGCTGGAGGAGGCACTCCTGAAGGAGATCGATGAAATCCTCGAACCTGTCATTGAACGTGACCCTCGCAAAGTCGATAGCTGCCACAGCAGGCCTTGAGCACCGCTAGCGGTAGTAGCGATAACAAGCTGCCGCCCTCTAACAGATCAAAGAATCGGACCAATATGCCTGTAAACATGACAAGAGCGGGCCATTTCATTGGCGTTGACATCGGTGGCACCGGCGTCAAGGGCGGGATCGTCAACCTCGAAAGGGGCGAGATTCTGGGAAGCTGCGTTCGTTTGGCCACGCCCCAACCAGCGGATCCAGAGTCCGTCGGAGATGTTGTTCGGCAGCTCGTGGAGGAACTCACCGCAGGAAGCGAAGCGGGACTTGATTCAACTGTTGGCGTCACCTTTCCGGGCATCGTCCAGCACGGCACGTCCCGATCTGCGGCAAATATGGACAGGACCTTCATCGATTTCGACATCGGCACCCATTTCTCCGACCGCATTCGGCGGCCCGTTGCCGTCCTGAACGACGCCGACGCTGCAGGACTCGCGGAAGCCCGCTACGGCGCCGGCCGGGGAACTCGCGGCACCGTTTTGGTCATTACCCTGGGCACAGGGATCGGATCAGCCCTGATTTTCGACGGAAACGTCTTGCCCAATGTAGAGCTCGGTCACATTTCCATCGATGGCTACGACGCTGAAACCAGAGCATCCGCCGTCGCCCGTGAACGCGACGGATTGGGTTGGCCGGAATACAGTGTTCACCTGAACCGCTACCTTTCTGAGCTTGAGTTCATGTTCTCGCCCGAACTCATCATTGTTGGCGGAGGCATCTCCCAAAGAACCGATGACTACCTGCCTCTCCTCACGCTGAGGACTCCGGTCGTCCCGGCGAAGCTCAGGAACGATGCTGGCATCGTAGGCGCCAGCATTCAGGCGGCATCAACCGCGTTGGGCCGAGCTGCAACGATGGGCTGAGGATAGTTAAAAATTCCTACATAGCGTGCTGTCGGCGCACCATCTCAGTGATCCAAATGGGCGCGAACGGAGAGGTGCAGTTCGGGGGAGTCGGGTAATCCTTGAGCACACCCAAGCGCTCACCGATGTCGATAGCGCGGGCGCGGTGCTCGGCATGTTCGATTCCGATCTGGGCCAGGCAGTGATTCATGGCCCATTGAAGACGATCCGGGGCGTCTTTCATCTCCGCCTCGATGACGTCGAGCAGTCCCGCGAGGTCGAGGCCCTCGGGATTCTTGACCGCGCGTTCAGTGGTCAGTGCCCATCCGGCACTCGCGACCACTGGATCCGGATCGGGGAACCAGGCAAGGCGCAGCTCCTCGCAGTGCGGGTTCTTCTTCACCACGTAGTTCACGAGCCAGTCGTGAACCTTCGGCGTGCGGGCCTGGCGCAACATGGCGTCCAGCTCATCGTGCTCGAACGCCTTCGGGCGGCAGATCAGGATCGCGAGCAGTCTAGCCGCCGTGTCTTCCGTCGCCCAGAGCTGGTGTGCGACTTCCTGCTGCGTCTTCAACCGCTTCGCGAGCGCGCGCAGTTTGCCAAGGTTCACTCCGTGATCGTCACCGTGTTTCTCGTTCACTTCGCGGGCTCTCGGGTCCTCGAGCGCGGCAAGCTCGGCCACCAGTTCGTCCACTGTCGTCTCGGTCTCCATGGCCTCCTGTTGATCACACTTGTGGGGTCGAGCCTACTAGGAGGCGTGACTGCGCTGCGCCGTTTACGAGGGTGTTCAGGCGCGGCCGCTTCTGTTGCCGGCGTGTAGTTCTGGTCGATCAGGTGCCTTCGAATGCGGCGTATTCGGGGAAGGAGTCGTCCAGGGGCACGGTCCAGCCCGGATCGCCTGACTCGGCCGGGTCGTCCATGGCGTTGACGTCCATGTCGTCGGGGTCGGGCCAGGGGTGTGCGGCAGTGAAGGAGTGCCAGTCGGGGAAGGGATCCGTGGGCAGGTCTTGGTCCGGTGGAGTGTCGGTGTCCGTCTTGGTGATCGGGAGGTGGGGTGGCCAGTGGGGTGGTTCCCAGTCCTGGTGTTCGCTGGGGTAGTGCCGTTTGGATGGTGAGGTCCATCCGGGCGGGTGGTCTTTGCTGGCCGGGGTGGGGGTCCATGCGGTGCGGTGTTTGAGGCGGTGGTGTTTGGGGCAGGGTTGGGCGAGGTTGGTGATGCCGGTGGTGCCTCCGTGGGCCCAGGCCAGGAGGTGGTCTGCGTCGTTGTCCAGGGAGTGGTTGTTGCAGCCGGGGAAGGGGCATTTGCCGTCGCGGAGCCGCAGCCATTGGCGCTGGGCTTTGGTGAGGCGGTAGCTGGTGCGTCCGATTTCCAGCGGGGCCCCGTCGCGGGGGTCGGTCAGGACGCGGTGGAAGGACTCTGCGCCGTCGGCGATCAGGCGGCGTGCGATGGAGGGCGGGATCGGCCCGTATCCGTCGAGCATGGCTGGTTCCTCGGTGGCGCCGATGAGGGACAGGACCGGGACGGTGACCAGGACCTGCGCCCTCGGCGACGGAACCCGCCCCGCCCCGCCGGCCCCGGCACCGCTGCTGTGGTTGGTGAGGAGCCAGGTGGCGGTGATGTCGGCGCGGAGCTGGGGGAGGGTCCGGGTTTCGTGGGGGCCTTGGAGGGCGCGGGCGGCGGCGGTGGTCCGTTCCCAGATCCCGGCTGCGGTGTCGGCGGGGAGGTGGGCGGAGAGCCAGGCCATGCCGTCGCGGTCCGGGAGGTATTCGACGCGCCGGTCCTGGGCGCTTTGGGTGTGGCGGTTTTCGATGCTGACGGGGTGGTGGCGTTCGCGCCAGGTGCGGGCTTTGGTCCGGAACCGGGACGGGACGAGGTCCCCGGCCGGGCAGCCGCGGGCGGGGTTGGGTGCGTCGGGGTCCAGGAAGTGGGCTTCCAGGCCGGCCGCTGCGGCCGGTCCCAGGCCGTCGGTTTCGTCGATGATGATCCGGGCGTGCTGCCAGGAGATCGTCCCGGACTGCAGCGCGGCCAGGGTCAGGGGCAGGCCCGTGGTCAGGGACCGGGATGCGGAGAGGAAGGCGGCGGCGGTGCGTTCGCTGACGGTCAGGACGCAGGCGAGTTCGGCGAGCAGGGCGAGCTCGTGGGCGGTGGATTCCTGCGGTGAGGGCGCCGGCGGCGCGAGGGCCCTGGCGGCCTGGACGTAGTCCGCGGCGAGCCTCGCTTTCAGGGCGGCGGTCCGGGCTTCCAGCCGGGCGATTTCGGCGAGGCCGTGCAGGCAACCTTCGGCCAGGCTCCTTAGCGGATCGGCGCTTTCGGGTGAATCCGCGTCCCGGGTGACGGCGGCAAGCACGGCAACGGAGCCGGCGACGGCCTCCACGGCCGCCCTGCTCCCAGCACTCCAGGCCGTCCTTCGATCCATACCCACAGCATCGCAGGAGGCACCGACAATTTAACGTTGGCGCCGCTGGGGGCGTGCGCGGGGCAGACACACTCGGCTAACCAGGTTCCTGCGCTCGGGAAGGAACCATCCGCCTGAATCCCCGGAAAAGGAAGGTGAGTCCCCTCCGTGAAGCTCCGCTCGGGGTAGTCGCTGCTTTTGCGAAGCGGAGGTAGAGCGAGGGGACAATGAACAAATTGAGCAGGGTGGACGTGACGAGTCCGCCAAGGATGACCACGGCCATGGGGTGTTCGATTTCGTGGCCCGGGATATTTCCCATGACCACCAAGGGCACCAGGGCAAGTCCGGTAGCCAAGGTGGTCATGAGGATCGGGGAAAGCCGTTCCGCAGCTCCGCGCATCACGAGGGCGCGGCCGAAGGCTTCGTCCTCGTTCCTTTCCAGGTGCTGGCAGTGGCTGATGAGCAGGATCCCGTTGCGGGCTGCGATACCCATCACCGTGAGGAACCCGACGAGTGAGCCAAGCGAGAGGACCCCGCCGGTCACGTAGGCAGCGAAGACCCCGCCGACCAGGGCGATGGGGAGCGTCAGCAGCGCGAGGAGGGCCAGCCGCCAGCTCCGGAACGACGCTTGCAGGAACAGGAGGATCAGGGCCAGGGCCGCCACGGCGAAGATCGCCAGGCGTTCGGTGGCTGCCTGGCGTTCCGTGTACTCGCCGAGGAGTTGGACGCTGTAACCCGGCGGCAGCTTCATCTCTTCGAGGCGTTCCTGTAGCGTGCGGACAACGGTCCCGAGGTCCGCCCCCTGATCGATAAAGGAACCGACCTCCACGCGGCGGGATCCGTTGGTGCGGTCAATGAGGTTGGGTGTCGATTGCACACTGACAGCGGCGACGTCGGCCAGCCGGACACGCTGTCCGCTGGGGGTATCGAGCGGCAGTTCCTCGATGCTGGTGACGCTGGCACGGGTCTCCGGTGTGCTCCAGACTTGGACGTCATACGCGCGTCCGTCCCGGAAGACGTCGCCTACCTCTTCCCCGGCCACGAGTGTCGCGGCTGCCCGCCTGACGTCGCCGGGTTTCAGTCCGTACTTTTGCGCCGCGGCAAGATCCACCTTGACCGTGATCTGCGGCACCTCGACTTCCAGGGAAATGTGGGGTTCATTGGTGCCCTGGATGTGGTCAAGGATGGATTTGATCTTCTGGGCCTGATCCCGAAGCACGTTGAGGTCATCCCCGTAGACCCGGACCAGGATTGGTTCGCTGGAGCCGGTCAGGACCTCTTCGATTCTCTCTTTCAGGTAGGTCTGGACGTCGCGGTGCAGGCCCGGATAGCCGTCGACAACCTCCTGGACAGCTGCCACCGTTTTATCGTAGTCAGCGTGGCGGTCGATGCTGATCCAGTTTTCCCCGGCGTTGACGCCGACAATCTCGTCTGCGGTGAATGCTTGGCCTATGTGGGTACCGCAGTTCAGGACTCCGGGCACCTTGAGGAGCTCCTCGCAGCCCCTCTGTGAGATGCGGTATTCCTCAGCTGCCGAAGTGCCGGGCTCTGAGACCCAGTGCATGAGGAAATCCCGTTCCTTGAAGGTGGGGAACAAGGACTGGCCCAGCAGGGGAGCGATCACCAGGCCCGCCAAGGCGACGGCACCGAAACCCGCGTAGCCGTAGCGGGGCCGGTTCATGGTCCGGGACAAGGCGGCGTGATATCCGCGTTTGAGCACCCGGACCAGGGGAGGGTCACGCTGCTCCAGTTTCGCCTTGCCGAGCAGAATCAGTGCCAGCGCCGGTGTCACGGTCAGCGCGACCAGCATAGAGGCGAGGACGGCCAGGGTATAGGAGACAGCCAGCGGCCGGAAAAAGACACCAGTCAGTCCGTCGAGGAAGAAAATAGGAACGGCCGCGACGACGATGATCAGGGTCGCGTAGACAATGGGACTTCGCATTTCCAAGGAGGCCCTGAGCACCACCGAGGCCGTTGGTTCTTCGCTGCCCAGGGCCCTATGTTGTCTGAGCCGGCGCATGATGTTTTCGACGTCGATGATCGCGTCGTCGACGACGACACCGACTGCGATGACCAGCCCCGCCAGGACCATGGTGTTGATGGAGCTCGCTGTGTAGTACAGCACGAGCGCTGCCGTCAGGAGGGAGAGCGGAATGGCCACGAGACTGATCAGCGCTGTGCGCCACTGGAAGAGGAAGGCGCCGAGGATCATGACCACCAGCAGGCACCCAAGGAGCAGTGCGAGGCTCAGGTTGGAAATCGCCTCCTCGATGAAGCTCGCCGGACGGAAAATCGTGGTGTCAAAGGTGATTCCACTCAACCCTGGCTGGAGCTGGCGGAGGGCGTCCTCAACTCCTTTGGTCACATCGAGGGTGTTTCCCCAAGGAAGCTTTTCGACGATAAGCATGAGCCCGTGACCATTGTTGATGACCGCGTCGCCGATGAGCGGCTGGTGGTCCTCCACGACTTTGGCCACGTCGCCCAGATGAAGCGCAACGCCGTCCTTTTCCCTGATGGTGACCTGTGCCAGGTCCTCGGGGCTGGAAACCGCCTGGACATGCTGGACGCCCATTCTCTGGTTCGGACTGTCAATGAAGCCCCCCGTGCCGATGAACCGGCCGGGGGAATACTTCAGCAGTCCGGCGTCGACGGCTCCGGCGGTGACTTCCATGACCTGGTTGAGCGAAACGTTTTCAGCCTTGAGCCGGTCCGGCTGCACCTGGACCTGCAGCATCTGGAGCCTTTCACCCCAGATGGCGACATTGGCCACCCCGGGCACCCGGAGCAACCGGGCGCGGATCGTCCAGTAAGAGAGCATGGACATCTCGATGAGGGACCGGTTGGAGGAGGTCATGCCGATCTTCATCACGCGGCTCGTCGACGACAACGGCTGAAGCATGACCGGCGGAGCCGCCCAGGTGGGCAGGGCGGAGGTCACTGCCGCCATCCGTTCAGAGACCACCTGACGGGCATTCAGCAGATCGGTACCCTGCTTGAAGACGAGCACGATCGAGGACAGCTGGGGCACGGACTTGGAGCGCAGCTCATCCAGGCCGGGCATGCCGCTCAGGGAAGCCTCGATGGGGACGCTGACCAGCTCTTCCACTTCCTGCGCGGTCAGGCCCAGGCAGGCCGTCTGGATTTCCACGCGCGGGGGTGCGAATTCCGGAAAGACATCGATGGACGCTGAGCTCAACTGTACGGAGCCCAACAGCATCACCGCGCAGGCCAGTGCAACAACCACCGTCCTGAATTTGAGGCTGATGCCTATGATCCAACGCATCTCAGTGGGCCGTATCGAATTCCTCGCCGAACAGCTCCTCGGCCCCCAACGTCACCACAACCGTGCCGACCGGCGGACCGTCCTTCAGCAAGGCGGCTTCGCCGGCGATTCGCTCGACGCTTACGGCCTGGCGGACATACACGCGTACGTCCGGATTTGTGTAGACCCAGGTCCTGCCTTGGCTGTCGTACAGGATCGCCCCGTACGGGACGGTCAGCTTCCCCTGCGGACCCGACGCCGCCATCCCGGTCTTCAGCCCAAGGCGTTCGACGGCGCGTTCCGTCAGGGTGATGCGGTGCAGGTCCGTCCCCGGGACTTCTTCCAGGGTGGCAGGGGTGTCTGCGGCAGGCACGGCCTCGGCTTGCGGCTGGGAACAGGCGGGCAGCGACAGCGTCAGGAACGCGGCCACCACCAGGGCGGCCAGGACCTTGGTGATGTGGCCCCGTCGGGAAGCTAACTTTTTCATGGTGCGTCCTCGCTCTGTGCCCGGAGCAGCGAATCGTTCCGGGGCGCGGTGCTGGGCGCCCGTTCCGGTCCGAATCGAAGCAGCAGTGCGGGCAAGACAAATAGCAGGAAAAGAGTCGTGGTGAGCAGCCCGCCCCAGATGATAACGGCGAGCGGTTGGATGATTTCCGTTCCGACCACGCCACCGATGAGCACGAGCGGCAGCAGGCCAAGAGCCGTCATCAGGGCCGACATCAGCACGGGCATCAACCGGTCCCGCGCGCTTCGGATCACGAGCGCGGGTCCATAGGCCGCGCTGTGCTCGGACGTCAATCTTCGGACGTGCCGTATCAGCAGAATGGAACCACGCACGGCGATGCCCAGGACGGCAGAGAAAGCAGGAAGCGAGATCAAGGAGTTGATTCCGCCCGTCATCCCTGCCGCGAGCACCCCGCCCGAGAGTGCCGCAACCAGGCCCAGGAAGACCGTCGCACCTAGCCGCCAGCTTCCCAGCGCGGTCTGGAGGAGCACGAGGATGCCAGCCGCAGCGACCGCCGCCAGGAGCCACAGCCACCGGGCGCTATTCTGCTGCTCTGCGTACTGGGTGAGGATTTCCGCATGGTAGGAGAGCGGGAACTGAAGCTGTTGGAGGCCCTTCTCGATGTCCTGCTGCACCTCGTTGAGAGCGCGCCCCTGAATTTCAGCCTTCACGTCGACCCGGCGCGAGGTGTCATCGTGCAGGATGACCGCCTCGTTCCCGACGATGTTGACCTGGGCAACGTCGCCGAGGCGTACGTGCCCGCCGCCGGGGGTGTCGATCAGCAGCTCGCGGACGCTGGTGAGGCTGTTCCTGGTGGACGGGGTTCCTTTGACAATCACCGAGAAGACTTTTTGTTGCTGGTAGATGTTGCCGACTTCGATCCCCTGCAGCAGGGCGGCGGCCGCGCGCCTGACGTCGCCGGGGATGACACCCGCCTTCTGGGCCGCGGCCAGGTCAACCTGGACCTCCACGATTGGTTGTTTCGCGGGCGCGTCGACATGGGGATTGACGACGCCGCCGGTCCGGGCCAGGATCTGCCGCACTTCCTCAGCCTTCTGGCGGAGCGTGGCCATATCCAGGCCGTAAACCCGGACGGTGAATCCGGGGTCGGCGGCCTGATGGATCTGGTCGATCTTCTGCTGCGGATACGTGGATACTTTGCTGGTCAACCCCGGATACCCATTCACCACGTGCTGGACTGCGGCAGCTGTATCGCGGTAGGAGGCCTCCGCGGAAACTGTCACCCACAGCTCCCCGGCGCTGATGTCACCCACCTGGTCCGAGGTGATGGCTCGCCCGACGTGTCCCCCCACATTGGCGACGCCGGGAAGTGCCCGGAGCTCTTGGGCGGCCGCATCAGTGATCCGGCTCATTTCCTGGTCTGATGTGCCAGCAATCGCATTCCACTGCACAACGAGAGTCCTGTCCGGCAGGACGGGCACGGTCGGCTGGCCGGTGGCCAGCTGGGGCGCGAGGGCAAGTCCGGCGACGGCGATGGCCGCGGCGCCCGCGAATACCCACCGGGCCTTTCCCGCCACCCTGCCCAAAGCACGGCCGTATCCGCTGTGTACCCGGCCCAAGGTGCGTCCTTCCCTTGCGGTGGTCCGGCTGACGGGCAGGACGAAGACCAGCGCCGCGGTGACAGTCAGCGCCACGATCATCGCGACAGCCAGCGTGAGCAGGTAGGAAAGGAGCAGCGGGCCGAAGAGCGCTCCGTCCTCGCCCGGTACGAAGAACACGGGCAGCACCGACAACGCCATGATCAGGAAGGAGTAGAGAATCGGCGTCCGCACTGCCCGCAGGGACCCCGTCACCAAGGTGCCGCTCGACTCCGCGACGCCGGATCCGGCGCCGGCCCTGCCAGCGCGGACAGCGCCATTGAGGTCTTCGGCGACGTCTCCGACGATGACGGCCAAGGCCAGGAGCATGCCCGCGAGGACCATGGTGTTCATCCCGTTGCCCGTCAGATACAGCACCAAGGCCGCCGCCGTCAGTGAGACCGGAATCGTGACCAGGCTGATGGCCGCGGTTCGCCAGGATCGGAAGAACGCGCCAAACATGGTGACTATCAGCAGCAGCGAGGCAATCAGTGCGACACCAAGCGTGCCGACCTCTTCCTGAATGAACGCTGCTTGTCGGTAGACGGTGGTATCGATCGTGACGCCGGACAGCCCGGGCTGGAGGGAATGGAGCGCATCATCGATGCCCCGGGTCACATCCCTCGTGTTCGTCTCCGGGAACTTCTCGATGACCAGGAGCAATTCGGCATCCTTGCCGGAAAGTGCATCCCCGATCAGCGGCTGGTGATCGGTCACGACGTGGGCGACATCGCCCAACACCAGTTTTCCGGCCGGCCCCTCCAAGCTGACTTGGCCCAGATCCTCGGGCGTGGTGATCGGCAGGACGTGCTGAACTCCGAGCCGCTGGTGGCCGGTCTCCAAAAAACCGCCGGTGCCGGGTGTGGACGCCTCAAGGTAACTCAAAGGCGACACCCACACGGCATTGCCCGTGGTGGTAATGACCTCGTCCAGCGTCACGCCCTTGGCCTCAAGTTCCCCAGGATCGACCAGGACCTGCAGTTGCTGGTCGCGGAGGCCCCAAATAGCCACGTTCGCGACGCCGGGCACCGCCAAGAGGCCGGGCTTCATGGTCCAGCGGGCCAGAACAGACAGGTCAATGGCGGACAACTCTTTGGAGGTCAGCCGAATCATCATGACCCTGCTCGTCGATGAGAGCGGCTGCATCAGGACGGGCGCGGCAGATACGTTCGGCAACGCGCGTGCCTGGGTCAGACGTTCAGACACAAGCTGGCGGGCCCGAAAAAGGTCGGTCCCAGGCTTGAACACCATCTGGATCGATGAAAGGCCCGGGACGGATCTGGAATGAATGGCTTCCACCCAGGCCACGCCGTTCAACAGGTCCGCCTCCATAGGGGAAGTGATCAGCTGTTCAACTTCCGCGGCGGATAGCCCCAGGGCCTCAGTCTGGATTTCAACCTGTGGAGGGGCGAATTCCGGGAAAGCATCCACTGCCATGCCCGGCAGGCTCGCGAAGCCGAAACCCAGGATTCCCACTGCCAAAGCCAGGACCAGAAACCGGAACTGGAGTACCCACCGGAGGATCGTGCTCATCATGGCCGGACACCCGGTTCCTGGGGTGGGACGGTGGAGAAACCGTAGCGGGGAGGAGACACCCCGGAATCGACTTCCGGTGAGTGCCTGCTGAAAAAGTTAGATCCCCGGTACCTGCCCACCACGCCGCTCCCTGGAACAGTGCCAAAGCGCCCCCAGACGTGTACGTCAATAATGAGCCTGGGGCAAACCCCGGGTCAACGCTCAATGCGAGGATTCTCAGGATAATGACAGGGAATTTTCCGTCTTTTCACAAGTGATAGTGGTATCGGCGCACTAGCCGCCGGGGCCCGGCGTCGCAACCTCGGCGCGGGGCGTCGTCGCGTAAACACTTGCACTGACCTGGTAGGCGTGCCCGTCCAATTCCAGTGCCTGCCGATTGATCTCACTCAGCGCGGAGTCTGCGAGCGACTCCGCTTTGACGAGGTCCAACGACTCCTGGTCCACACCGCCAACCGCTGTCACTTTCACCAGCCCCGTGCCCGCTGAATAGAGCTTTTGCTGGTGGCCCACAGATGGTTCCAGCGGATTGTATTCATCAACAATCAACACATCGTCGTAGCACGCGGTGGGGACGCATACCCGCTCGTGCTGTTTGAAGACAGTTCCACAATCCAGGAAGCCCACGTCGGGTGCATGGGCCTGCACGTACCCCGGGGTACCGGTCACCGGCTGATCCTGCATGGCGATCCCTGCCTGGGCCTTGGAAATGCCGCTAATGAAAGTGCGGGGGGCGCCGGTGAAAGTGCCGTTCTCGTACTCTTCCGGGTACTCCCCGAAGAGCCAGACCGCGCCCTTTTCCGTCTGGGCGAAGAAGGCCAGTTCGGATTCCACGAGCTGCCCGTCGAAGTAGTCCCGGTCCCACATCACGAGGGTCTTCACGCCGTCTATAACCTTTGTCAGTCCGGTCACGGAGTGGACCACTGTGCGCTCCGAGGTGCCATCGGCACTCTTCACCGTGCCCTTCGTCGTGTACTGCATGCCGGGCTTCAGCGGAAACCACTTGTTGTCAATCCTGGGCGTCAACTGGAAGGCGGAGCGGTCATAGTGGATGGCGGACCCTGCCCCGCAGAACGCCGCGGTGTCCGACGTCACTGTCGCGGTCGCCGTCGGCGAGGCAGATCCCGACGTCGGCCCTGTCGGCGTCCCGCTCGACGTGGCCGTGGAAGGCGTGCCGCTTGGCCCGGAACACGACGCCACCGCGGACATCGCCAGAACCAACACGAATGCGGATCCCAACGCTGTTAGTCGTTTGCTTGGCTGGAACATCTCGGCGTCCTTTCACAACAGGCTGATGAAAGGAGGACCGGAACAGCGCGAGAGAGTTTTCATGCCGCACCGTCCACGGTCCAACATTTCTCAATTGTGCTCCGGCAGGCGCAGAAAAAGAACAGACGGCGCACAAACCTGATGAGGCGAGCTTGGTTCCTGTGGGCAACCCCGGGGGGCCGGCGGCGTCTGGGGTAGAGAGCCCCGAGCCCCGGGCTCCAAGGGCACTCCCGCCGTCGGCCCCGTCCAACGCCGGTCCAGGAGGGCCGGCTGGTCTGTCTCAAGCCGCGGATGTATTCCTGTGTTAATTCAACATCTTTCCGGGCCCTGAAGCACGAGTGCCGCCTACTCGTTTTCCAAGGTACGCGCGGCCACACACGCGCAGAGCCCTACGTAAGCAGGGCTCTGCGCTTCCGCGGTCATTGCGTCCTAGATCCCTCCCGCTGGGGAACCCACCGGTTCAGGGCCGCATCTAGGGCAGCCAGATCGACCGGTTTGCTGAGGTAATCATCCATGCCGGCTGCCAGGCAGCGCTCGCGGTCTTCGTTCTGGGCTCCGGCGGTCATGGCGATGATGGGCAAGCGCACGCTGCCGTTTTCCCTCGCTCGAATGCTCCTGGTGGCCTCGAAACCGTCCATGACGGGCATGTGGCAATCCATGAGCACAGCCGCATAGGAGCGGGCGGCGATGGCGGTGACTGCCTCGGCGCCATCGGCGGCCAGCTCGGCTTCGTAGCCCAGTTTGGCAACCATTTCACGGGCGACGAGCTGGTTCACCTCGTTGTCCTCCACTACAAGGATCCTTCCTTTGGAAGGCCTGGCCGGCCTCGGGGCCTGTGCACGTGCGAACGCCGGCCTGGTCGCTGGCTTGCCAGTTACCAGCCGGATCAGGCGGTCGTAGAGTTCGGAGCCGCGTACAGGTTTCGTGAGCCATTCCCGGATTCCCGCATCAGTCATATCGGTCTTGGATACCTGGGGCGCGGACGTCAGCATCATGAGCCGGAGGCCCCGAAGGCCGGGATCGCTCGAGAGCTCGTAAGCAAGCTCAGGCCATCCATGTCCGGCATGCACATGTCGAGCATGGCGACGTCGAAGGGTTTCCCCGCGGCGGCCGCCGCCCGTAACCGGTCGAGTGCCGTGCGCGCGTCGGCAACCGCGTCCGGCCGCAGCCCCCATGTGTTCAATTGCGATTCCAACACGAACCTGTTGGTGGCATTATCGTCGACCACCAACACGCGCAGACCCGCCAGCAGGCTCGGGACCGGACGCTCCGGAATCGGCCCAGGTTCCGTAGCCAGCGGCAATCGGAGAGAGAACCAGAACGTGCTTCCCTCACCAGGGGTACTGGTCAAACCGATGTCCCCGCCCATCACTTCAGTCAGACGCCGGCAGATGGCCAGCCCCAGCCCTGTTCCACCGTACCGACGCGTGGTGGAGGCATCCGCTTGGGAGAACGAATCGAACAAGCGCAAATGATCAGCAGCGTCGATACCAATACCGGTATCGCTGACCTCGAATCGCACAAGTGCGGTTCTTGCGTCCTGGTCCTCGACGTTCACCCGGATGGCGACTTCACCGGACGCGGTGAACTTCACGGCGTTCGAAGCCAGGTTCAACAGTATCTGCCGGATCCGGCCGGCATCACCAGCCAGCTGTGCGGGAACATCGGGGTGGCAGTACGCGATGAGTTCCAGCCCCTTGCTCTGAGCTGCTTCGGCCAGGAGCGAGGCGACTTCCTCCATGAGGTACTGCGGATCGAAGGAAGTGATGTCCAGGTCGATCTTCCCCGCTTCCAACTTCGAGAAATCCAGGATGTCGTTAATCAGGGTCAACAAAGCTCCGGCGGCAGTCTGAACCCCTTCGGCGAATTTGCGTTGTGTTTCATCCAGCGGCGTGTCCAACAAAAGCGTTGTCAGGCCTACCACTCCGTTCATGGGGGTACGGATCTCATGGCTCATCGTCGCGAGGAACTCGGACTTCAACCTGCTCGATTCCAGGGCCTCCTCCCGGGCGGCCAGCGGGTCAGCATCTGCGGCACGCCGGGCGGTTATGTCCTGGCCGATGGTCGCAATCCCGATGACTCCGTGTTCGCCTCGGATCGGGGAGACCGTCAGGGACACGGGCACTATGGACCCGTCCTTGCGCATCCGGTCTGTCTCGAAGCTGTGGGCCTGTCCGCCATGCTGGACGGCGGCCAGCACCTCGTCCTCGGCCTGGAGGTAGTCCGGAATGAGGAGCCTGACGTTCTGCCCGGTCGCTTCAGCGGCAGTGTATCCGTACAGCTTCTCCGCCCCGGGGTTCCAGCTGGTGATGAGGCCCGCGGGCGTCATACCGATGATCGCGTCAGCCGAAGACTCAACGATGGCGGCCAGGCCCTCCACTTGGGCGAGCGCCTCCCGCGCCTGGTCCTGTGCGCGCTGACGTGAAGTGACGTCACGGAAACTCCAGACCCGTCCCACGATCTCATCACCGACCTGTTGGGGCCGGGAATACCGTTCAAACGTCCGCCCGTCACGGAATTCCAACATGTCCAGGCTCTCCGCCCCCGGATCGGCGTACAGTTCCTGGACCTTGCCTATGAAGCCATCAGGATCAGTGAGCTGGTCGAGGACGAAAGCCAACAGCCGGCCGTCGTCGTGGGACTCCAGGAGATCCGCGGGGATGCCCCACAACTCGGCAAAGCGCTCGTTCGCCCCCGCGATAGTCCCGTCCGCCGCGACGACCAGAATGCCGTCGGCCGTGGACTCAAGGGTGGCACTGAGAAGGGAGAGGGCATCGCGGAGTTCGGCGTCAACGCGGACGCGGTCACTTACTTCCCGGATGGAGGCGACGAGTTGCATGGCCGGGGGGTCGCCTAGGGGAGCGAAGCTGACCTCAACGGGAAACTCTGTGCTGTCACGGTGGCGGCCGAACAGTTTCAGGTCAGTCCCGGCCCTGCGTACTCCAGGATCACGGGCAAAGAGATCCCGGATGGCTCCACCCTGGCCCCTGAACCGCGCCGGAAGCAGCATCTCATAGTGCTTGCCCAGCAGTTCGCTGCGCGAATAACCGAAGAGCTGTTCTGAATAGGCGTTGCCGAACGTGATCTGACCGACCGCGTCGATCACGAGCAAAGCATCCGGCACGGCCTCGACCAGGCCCCTGAAAGAGCCGACGTGATCCGGCGGCCGAATTTCGTTTGTCATTTCGGCCCCCAGAGCTGAATAGATGACAAGCCCGCCCACATCGGCGGACGCGTGGGTGTGCCGGTGTGGCCCTCCCCACGGACAGATTATCCGGGAACCTACCTGAAAGCATCACAAAATTGCCAGGTACTTCGAGTCCGCTACAACCACCGCTGCCGCTTCGGGAAGGGAACCCGGTCCAGGTCGTTCGCGGCCATGACGGCAGCCGCGCCCGACCTCGCCCGGGCTTGCTCCGCCAGCAATCCGACGTCGGGATAGCGCGACGAGAAATGGGTGAGGATGAGCATGCCCGCTTCGGCAGTTGCAGCCAACGCCCCCGCCTGCCCGGCGGTGAGGTGGCGGTATTGCGTGGCGAGGGCGTCGTCGTCGTCGCTGAAAGTGGACTCAGCCACGAGAAGGTCAACGCCCTCGGCGAGTTCCTCAGCACCGTCACATGGCGCCGTGTCCATGACGAAGGCGAAGCTCTGTGCGGGCCTCGGCACGCTCACGTCTTCCAATCGCACGCCGCCCAGGCTCCCGTCCCGCTGCAGGAGGCTGATATCCGATCCGCTGATCCCCGCCGCCGCAAGCCGCTCCGGCAGGAGGCTGCGGCCCTCGGGCTCGACAACCCTGTAGCCGTAGGTCTCGATTCGATGGAGCAGCGGGCGCACCTCCACTCCTGCGGCGATAGGACCGGGTCCGCCGTGCGGATGAAGCCGAAGGTCGATGCCGGGGGACGCAACAGCCACGAGGGCGCGGATCATGTCCTCGCCGGACGCGGGATAGTGCAAGTGGATTGGATGCTCCACCCGGTCCAGCGCCATGCGCGAAAGTACGCCCGGCAGCCCGAAACAATGGTCGCCGTGGACATGGGTAATACAGATGCGCGTGATCTGGCTGGCCGAGACACCCGCTTGGAGCATCTGCCGCTGGGTGCCTTCTCCAGGATCGAAGAGCAGGCCCTCGCCATCCCAATGGAGCACGTATCCGTTGTGGTTGCGGGTCCTGGTCGGGACCTGGGAGGCGGTGCCGAGAACCACGAATTCACGCATGGAACCGAGTGTCTCATTACTTGGCGCCTACACCCACCATCCTGGCACCCTTGCCCGGTGACGGTCTTCGGAGGAGGATATGCGGCACACTCAGGAGGCCTGCCATGATCCAGCTCGGGAAATTTGAAAAGTACCTGGTCGAGGAATTCTTCGACGACTACCGCTCGGGCGACATGTCGCAGCGGGCGTTCATTCGCCGGCTCGCATTTATCACCGGGAGCATGGCCGCCGTCTCCTCGACGATGCTGCAGCTCGGATGCACTCCGGATGAGGTCCCGCGAAGCACCGATCCCATGCCGAGCCCCGAAGCTTCATCCGCCCGACCCGCGGCGACGGCGACTGCCGGGCCGGTACCGGGGGCGAAGAGTCCACTTTCCGTACCTGAGGGAGCCGCTGGCCTTGTGACCGCCACCGTCCGGTTCCCCGCCGGCGGAACCGGCATCAGTGCCTACCTTGCCAGGCCTGAGGGGGCAGATGCGGGACCGGCGGTCCTCGTCTGCCATGAGAATCGCGGACTTACCCCGCACATCCGGGACGTGGCCCGCCGGTTTGCCAAGGCCGGGTACGTTGCCTTGGCACCGGATCTCCTGAGTCGGGAGGGAGGCACACCGAGCGTGGATGCCGACGCCGTGCCCGGAGCGCTGACAAGGGCAGGGGCCGAGCGCCATGTTTCCGATTTTTCCGCGGCCTTCGATTACCTCCGGTCACTGGATTTCGTGGACGGGGAGCGGATCGCGATGAACGGCTATTGTTTTGGCGGCGGCATCACTTGGCAATCCGCGACCGAGATACCCGGCCTGAAAGCCACAGCGGCCTTCTATGGCCCCGCACCCGAGCTGGACAAGGTTCCATCCATCAAACCGGCCGTCTTTGGCGTCTATGCCGAACTCGACCAGCGCATCACCGGCGCAATGCCGGCACTTCGGGATGCGCTCGAAGCCAACGACGTCCGCCACAAGCTCACAGTCTATCCCGGCGTCGACCATGCCTTCCACAACGACACCAGCGAGCGGTACGACGAAACCCAGGCGAGAGCCGCCTGGCAAGACATGCTGGCCTGGTTTGGCGAGCACGTCTGAGTCCACGCCCTGTTGCTTCCCTATTTCACTGCTTCAATTTGCGATGATGGTTGCGCCACGGGTTGGCGACCACGTGATCAAGCCTCCTTGGTAATTCTGGGTGATGGAACCACCCGCTGAGGCGTACTCCTCGCTTGTCGGGTAGCCCAGGCGGCCGTTTTCCCAGCCTTGGGAGGCCCAGGCGGCGTCGATGGCTGCCCTGGTGATGTGTGCGCCGGTGGCCGGTGACCAGTGGATCTGTCCGCCTTGGAATGCTTGGTAGGCGCCGCCGTTCTTGAGTCCGGTGATTTCATTCGTCATGGGGTAGCCCAAGTAGCCGTTTTCCCAGCCTTGGGAGGCCCAGGCGGCGTCGATGGCTGCCCTGGTGATGTGTGCGCCGGTGGCGGGTGACCAGTGGATCTGTCCGCCTTGGAATGCTTGGTAGGCGCCGCCGTTCTTGAGTCCGGTGATCTCATTCGTTATGGGGTAGCCCAGGTAGCCGTTTTCCCAGCCTTGGGAGGCCCAGGCGGCGTCGTTGGCTGCCCTGGTGATGTGTGCGCCGGTGGCGGGTGACCAGTGGATCTGTCCGCCTTGGAATGCTTGGTAGGCGCCGCCGTTCTTGAGTCCGGTGATCTCATCGGTGACAGGCAAGCCCAAGGGGCCGTTTTGCGATCCCTGTGCTGTCCACGCGGCGCCAATCGCTCCGCCCGTGGTGTGCCCGCCCGCTGGTGGCGGTGGCGGTGGTGGCGGCGTCGCCGACTGCCCCAAGGCTTGGGCGACGGTCCGGACCGAGGTGGTTCCGTTGGCAGTCCGCGCAGCCAGCCAAGTGACGAACGTGTCAAAGAGCGTTGGGCTAATGGTCAGCGTGGGATCAGTTCCGACCGCGATGTGGTGGAAAGTCAACTCCATCCATCCGCCGGTGCTTTCGGCGTTGGTGACAAGGTCCTCCAGATTCTGGAGGGTCCATGTGCTGTCGACTTCGTCCGGGGCCTTGGTGACCAGGGGATTTGCCGGGGGAAGGGTCTCAGCGAACGGGCAGCTCGGGCAGCTGGCCGGCGAACGGATGTCGCCCAGCCCTCGTCCGCTGGCAAATCCACAGTTCTTTACCTCAGCTTGGACGGACGCATTTTCGGCGGCAAAAGGATAGGCGAAGTTGTTCACCTGGAATCCCCAGCTTTCCAGCGTCGACTTGCCGTTGCAGATTTCAGCGCTTGCGGCTGCGGCGGTGAGCGTGGTCAGATCCGGGTGAGTAACCGTGTGGCCCCCGATCTCGTTGCCGTCGCCCGCGATGGTGTGCAGATTCGCCTGCGTGAGATAACCCGGGGTGCCGATCCAACTGGTGGTAATGAAGAAGGTTCCCACCAGCCCGTGGGATTTCAACACCTGTTCGGCGGCAAGCTGGTTGCCGTTGCCGTCGTCGAAGGTCAAACTCACGATGGTGGGGGCTGCTGCCCTCGCCGGAACGGCGACTCCGCTGAGGGCTCCCGCGGTGAGCAGCAGGGCACCCAAGACGGCGACGATCCGCTTGTACTTTTTCGGGTTGCTTATCCGACGAAACCCGGCCGCTCGTGGGCCTTGCTTCCTGAAACGCTGATCCAAGCTGAGCATGGCTCCTCCACGAGACGAGGGCCCCCAGGCGGCGTATGAATGTAGGGTACGCCTTCAATCGCGCAGGTTGAACCTAAAAAACGGGCAGCGGCCGAATTCACAGCTTGCGTTCAGGTTCTACGGCAGGGCACGCCTTGCGGCCGCGACGTTTGCCGGTTCGTCAGCCAGTTCGGCCTCGAGGAGTTCGATGCTTGGCAGGCTTGAGGCGAGTTCCTCCGGCAGCGATTCGATGATTTTGCTTTGCCACTCCGACACGCCGATCGGCAGGTTGATTCCCCGCAACGCGTACTCGGCCACCACGTTGTTCTTCTCCTTGCAGAGCAGGAGCCCGATCGTTGGCTTGTCATCGGGATGCGCCAGCAGATCGTCCACGGCTGACATGTACATGCCTAGCTGGCCGACAAATCCAGGCTCGAACTTCACCGCCTTGAGCTCGATCACAACATAGCAGCGGAGCTTCAAGTGATAGAAGAGGAGATCGGCGAAGAACTCATCGCCGTTGATTTCCAACCTGACCTGCTCGCCGACAAAAGCGAACCCTTGGCCCAGTTCCAGGAGGAACTTCTCCACATGCTGGACGAGCTGAAGCTCCAGCTCCCGCTCGTTGCGGCGGTCAGTCATGGCGACGAAGTCGAACACATACGGGTCCCTGGTGGCTTGTTGGGCAAGGTCCGAGTCCGCCGGCATCATGGTGGTCTTGAAATTGGTAATCGCTTGCCCGGAGCGCTCGTGGAGGCGCGTTTCGATCTGATGGGCAAGAACGTTGCGCGACCATCCGTGTTCGACGGCGGCCGCTGCGTACCAGAGGCGGGTCGCGGCGTCGTCGAGCTTCTCAAGCAGCGCGATCTGGTGGTACCAGGGCAATGTTGCAAGCGGCGCTTGCAACATTGGGAACTCAGGCCAAGCCTGGGCGAAAGTCTTCATGTACCGGAGGTTGCGTGGCGAGAATCCCTTCGAACCAGGAAACCGGGCCTGTACGTCCGCCGATAGGCGGGTGACGACTTTGGAGCCCCAGCCTTGCTCAGATTCCCGCTGTGCCAGGTGCCGGCCGATGGACCAATAGGAGGCAAGCAGAGCCTTGTTCGCTGCGGAAATGGCCCGTGAACGTCCTGCGCCGACCTCCTTTGAGACACTGGCAAGCAGTTCGGGGTACCAGTCCGGCATGGAGGTGCGCGCGGGAGGAGCCGTGAACGACGCCGCTGCTGCCGCCGTCGTGGCCTGTTCCGTTTTCAGTTCTTGACTTGGCACTGGCTGCCCTCTTCTGTAGCGACTATGTACGGCGACGCGGTTTGTCAGCCATGTCGTCAAACGTAGGGGAGGGGACTGACACTTTAGGCGCTGCGACGTGCCACTGCCCGGCCAATTGGATGGGCCACCTGCGGCCTGTTCCCACGACGGCCCAACACTCGTAATCTGAATGCTGGGAGGTGGTTCCTGTGGAAGCAGCCCAGGGAGATCGGATCATCATTCATGGCAGGACGGTCGGGGCGGCCGACCGGCACGGCGAGATCATCGAAGTCCGCGGTGCAAACGGTGCTCCGCCGTATTTCGTGCGTTTTGATGATGGCCACGAGACCATCCTGTATCCGGGTGGTGATTTCACGATCGACCGCGCAGTCGGGAGTTCGTAACTCGCGGACCGGCCGCCGCGTTCAGCTAAGGTAAGACTTGGCTGCGGAGACGACCGGGGAGGGACGCGTGGACCAGATCCTGGACCTGCCCTTTGAAGTGGCGCTTGTGGCACTCTTCGCCATCGTGATGGTCCGGGTCAACACGACGTACTGGATCGGCCGCGGCGCGGCGGCTGGACTCGAACGCACGCGTTTCGCACGCGCCTTGCATCGCCCCAAAGCCGGCAAAGCACAGGCCTTGATTCAGCGCTTTGGCCCCTACGCCGTCGTGCTGACCTTCCTGACAATCGGACTCCAAACCGCTGTCAACCTGGCTGCAGGTGCTGCGAGAATGCCGCTCAGCCGGTATCTCCCTGCGGCAATCGTTGGCTCGGGCATCTGGGCCTTCGTCTACGCGACCATCGGCCTGGCGGCGATAGATGCCTGGCTCGCTGTTATGGCGGCCTCCCCTTTGGGTGCCGCTCTCCTGGCCCTCGCAATAGCCGGACTGGCAGTCTGGCTGGTCATGCGGCGTCGACGTCGGACGGCTGTGGCGCCAGAAGATACAGTGGTCTGAGTTCCATTACCGGACCGGCGAAAGGGCAGACGTTGAGTATTGAGCTTCCGGACCTTGCGGAAGGCGACTTCTACTACGAATCCCTCGGGAATGGGCGGTTCCGCTCAACCATCCACGCCCAGGGCGCATGGAATCCGCACGAGCAGCATATGGCGCCCGCATCGGGCATTATGGCTGATGCCCTGCTCCGCCATGAGCCGCGCGACGACGTCCGGATGGCCCGCCTCAGCTACGAAATCCTTGGATTGATCCCGGGCGGCGAATTCAACATCACCACAGCCACGGTCCGCCCCGGCAAAACCATCGAACTGATCCAGGCGGAACTCTCTGCGGCAGGACGCGTGGCTATCCGGGCCACCGCCTGGCGCATGGCAACCAGCGACACGAGTGCCGTCGCCGCCATTGAAGACGTTGAAATGCCGGCCCCGAACGAATGTAAGCCGTGGGACGGTGCGAGCGTGTGGCCGGGTGGCTACATCCGGTCCTTGGAAATGCGGATAGCGGAAGGACACCGGGCAGGCTCGGGCAAAGTCTGGATCCGTACGGAGCATCCCCTCACCGATGCGGCGGACAGCCGCGATGTCGCGAGGCTCGTTGGACTCGTGGACACAGCCAACGGTATTGCCGCGCGCGTTTCGCCGGGCAAGAACAGCTACATCTTTCCCAACCTTGACCTGCAGATCCACATGTACCGTGAACCTGCGGGCGAATGGCTCGGCCTGGACAACATGGTCTCCTTCGGCAATGACGGCATCGGCCTGACGTCCACGGTGCTTCACGACATCAGCGGCCCCTTCGGCCGCGCGGAGCAGATCCTCACGTTGAGGAAAAGCTGATGGTCGAGGACCTCGCCCGGGCACAGCGCACGCTCACGGTGGTGCGCCAGGAAGAGTCGCTCGGCGTCGCTGATGACCTGGACTTCGGGATCGAGCTCCTCAACCGTGCCCGCAGGGGGCTTCTGGCGCCGACGCTGCGGTTGTACCGGCCCCGCCCGACCGTGGCGTTCGGGCAACGCGATGCCAAGCTGCGGGGATTCCAGGCCGCGTCCGAGGCTTGCCGGGACTTCGGGTTCGAACCGTTGATCCGCAAGGCCGGAGGCCGGGCAGCGGCCTACCACCGGGGCACCTTGGTGATCGACCACGTGGAGCCGCACGCCGACGCGATTGCCGGGGCGAAGGCCCGTTTCTCCCTCTTTGGCGAGCTCCTCGCGGGCGCGCTCCGCAGCGTCGGCGTTCAGGCCGCCGTCGGGGAGATCCCCGGCGAGTACTGCCCGGGTGAGTTCAGCGTCCACGGCCTGGATCCGGATTTTCCAACACACCAGATCAAGCTGGTCGGCACCGCCCAGAGGGTGGTCTCCGGGGGATGGCTGTTCAGTTCGGTGATCGTCGTCGAGAACTCGGCACCCATCCGTGAAGTCCTCACTGCCAGCTATGGCGCCCTCGGACTGGAGTGGGATCCGGCCACAGCCGGGGCGGCCAATGACCTTTTGCCGCAGCTGGACGTACCCACAGTGGAGGACGCCGTCGTCGCGGCTTACGCAGAATACGCCGAACTCATCGACGGCGATTTCCAGAGCCTGCTCCCTGTGACGAGCACCAGTACGCCGTTGTAGACGAATACCGCCGGGACTACGCTTGAGGCCACAAACAAGTGGACCGAGGTAGAACAATGGACAAGAAGCCATCCGTTGTCCACGATTCCGACGCGGACCTCACCGTCGGACCGCCGAAGCGATCCGCCGCGGGTTTGCCCAGCCTGGTGGACTCCTTACCCCATGCGTTGAGCCAGATGGGACCGTCCCGCACCTGGAAGTCCCTGCTGGCCATGAACCAGAAGGACGGCTTCGACTGCATGAGCTGCGCCTGGCCGGATCCCCCGGAGCGGAAGCTGGCCGAGTTCTGTGAGAACGGCGCGAAGGCCGTCGGGTGGGAGGCTGATCCGCTCAAGGTTCCGTCCGGTTTCTGGGACGAGAACGACGTCGATTCCCTCGCCGGGCGCTCGGAATACTGGCTGGGCCAGCAGGGCAGGCTCGTGGAGCCCGTCTACAAACCTGCCGGTTCGAGCCATTACCGTCCCATCAGTTGGGACAATGCGTTCCGGATTGTTGCCCGTGAACTGAATGCCCTGGAATCGCCCGACGAGGCCACTTTCTACACGAGCGGCCGGACGAGCAACGAAGCTGCGTTCGTCTACCAGCTCTTCGTCCGGGCCTTCGGGACCAACAACCTGCCCGATTGCTCGAATATGTGCCATGAGTCCACGGGGCTGGCCCTCGGCGAGACAATCGGCGTGGGCAAGTCCGCCGTCAGCTACACGGACTTCGCCAAGGCTGATTTGATCATCATCATGGGCCAGAACCCAGGGACCTGCCATCCCCGGATGCTCACCGCCTTGGAAGAGGCAAAACTCGCCGGTGCCAGCATTGTCGCGGTGAACCCTCTTCCGGAAGCCGGGCTCATCAACTTCAAGAACCCTCAGCGGCCCCGTGGGCTGGTGGGCAAAGGAACGGACCTGGCGGACCAGTTCCTTCAGATCCGCCTCGCAGGGGACATGGCGTTGCTTCAAGCCGTCTCCAAGCGGGTCCTGGAAGCAGAGACGGCGGCACCGGGGGCAGTACTTGACCATGCGTTCATCGAGGAGCACTGCCAAGGACTCGAAGAGTTCCAAGCCCACATCGAAGAGCTTGATGAGCAGGACGTCCTCGCCGCAACGGGCTTGAAGGCGGAGGAAATCGATGAGCTCGCCTCCCGCTACCTGCGCGCGGAGAAGGTCATCATTACCTGGGCCATGGGCCTGACCCAGCACAAGAAGGCCGTGGCGACCATCAAGGAGATCGTCAATCTGCTCTTGCTCCGCGGGAACATCGGCAAACCCGGCGCCGGCCCTTCACCGATCCGCGGGCACAGCAACGTCCAGGGCGATCGGACGATGGGTATTTGGGAGAAGATGCCCGAACCGTTCCTCAACGCCCTGCAGCAGGAATTCGGCTTCGACCCGCCCCGGCACCCAGGCGTCGACTCCGTGGACAGCATCCGCGGCATGCGGGACGGCCGGATCAAGGTGCTCGTCGCGCTCGGTGGAAACCTCGTGCATGCGATGTCGGACACAACTGCGGCCGAGGCAGCCGTCCGCAAGACCCGCTTGTCCGTCCAGATCTCCACGAAGCTCAACCGTTCCCATGCCGTGGTGGGGGAACAAGCGATGATCCTGCCGACGATGGGCCGAACGGAAATAGACCGCCAGGCGAGCGGCGAGCAGTTCGTCACCGTCGAAGACACCGTCTGCGCGGTACACCGTTCGGCGGGAAGGCTGGAGCCGATCTCCGACAAAGTCTTGTCCGAAGTGGCGATCGTGTCCCGGATGGCCGCGACGGTACTCGGCCACAAGGTCCCAGTTGACTGGGCAGGCTTCGAGGCAAACTACGACTCAGTTCGAGAGCACATTTCCCACGTGGTGCCGGGCTTTGAGGACTTCAACCAAAAAGCCCGGAGCCGTGACGGTTTCGTCCTGCCCCATGGCCCCCGGGACGAGCGGAAGTTTCCCACCATCACGGGGAAGGCAATGTTCACGGTCAACGACCTTGAGACTATCCGGGTCCCGGAAGGGCGCCTGTTGCTCCAGACTGTGCGCTCCCACGATCAATTCAACACGACCACGTACAGCATGAACGACCGCTACCGGGGCGTGAAGAAGGGCCGCATGGTGCTTTTTGCGCACCGCGACGACCTGGCTGACTTGGGCCTTGCCGACGGCGGCTATGTGGACGTCCACAGCGAAGCCGACGACGGCGTGGACCGGGTCCTGCGTCAGTTGCGGTTGATCGCCTACCCCACAGCCCGCGGTTGCGTGACTGCGTATTACCCGGAAGCAAACGTCCTTGTACCGCTGGATTCGACCGCCGAAGGCAGCAATACTCCCGCGTCTAAATCCGTGGTGGTGCGCCTGGAACCAGCCGCACCACCTGGATAACTCAGGCTGCGGGGGTTCAGGCGGCGAGGCGCGCTTCGACCTCGGCTGCGGAAGGGTTGGTGGCAGCAGTGCCGTCCGGGAAAAGGACCGTAGGGACGGTTTGGTTGCCGCCGTTCAGCTTCTCCACGAGTTCGGCGGTGCCCTCAACCTCTTCGATGTTGACCTCGTTGTAGCCGATGCCCTTGGCGTCAAGCTGCTTCTTCAGTCGGTTGCAATAACCGCACCAAGTGGTCGAGAACATAGTGATGGTGCCGGATTCGGGGGTGAAGTCCACGGATTCTCCTGCCGTCGTTGTTTTGAACTACTCGCGTCAACGGTAACCCGGCAGGGGCTATTCCTTCGCGCGCATGTGTCACATGACACGCAACGGCGAATCGGGCATGGATTTGGCCGCCCGGCTAGAGCGACTCCTCGACGGCGACGCCGGACTGGAACTCGCGGCCGTCGGCTTCACTGAAGGCCGTCATGACGTGTCCCTTGCCAAGGCCGTTGATCGCCGAGAGGGGGAAATGGCCGGTAATGACGTTCCCCGAGTGTTCAACACCCTTGAGGTCGTAATTTTCTTCGGCGCTTTGGTCATGGTTGAACGAGAAGAAGGCAATCGCCTCCCCGTTCATGAACTCGATGCCCAGTCTTCGTTGAGAGGAATAGTCCGGAGTCGCCGCGACCAGACCCACGACAAAGGCGCCGGAACCAGGGATGTTGCCCTCGATCTCGAACTTCGCCACGAGCGTGGCTTCCGTGGCGGTAATGCTGGCCTGCTTCAGAAGTGCCTCATGGATGCTCATGGCTCAATCCTGCTCTGTGCGACCTCCGCAGTCCACCCCTGATTCGGGTTTTGTCAGAGCTCGTCGGTTGGCCGGATCCAGTCGGGCCGACGTCCAAAATCAGCCCTGACCAGCCGGAAGACCTGCTGATACAGGTACCGGCAGGGCCTCCCTCGCGGCCCGGAAGGCTTCTAGGGTGGAGGGCGTGGATAAACGGAATGGAAGCATGAAGCGTTTGCTCGTCCCCTCTGCGGCGCTGTTGTGGGGGCTCCAGTTCGCATTCCTCAACCCTGCCTTGGCGCTCCTGCTGGTGGCCCTCTTCAACGCCACCCCGGCCGAGGTGGGATGGGTCCTTGCCGTCTACAATGCCAGCGGCTTCGTCGCATCCCTTCTCGTGCCGGCTTATGCAGACCGCGCAAACGACTACCTGCGCCCCATGCTGGCCTGCGGCGTCCTGACCTTGGCGCTCTCCGCACTCCTCGCCGTGAGCACCTCGCTGCCGCTCGCCGTCGTGGGCTTGATCGTCCTGGGCGGCCCGGCGGGGGTCGGCAGCTCGCTGCTGTTCGCCCACCTCAGGCACTCAGGTGCCGGAGCGACCGATGTGGTGAACACGCGCGCAATTGTCTCGTTCGCCTGGGTGGCCGGGCCACCCCTCGCGACCTTCATCATGGGCGCCCTGGGCAATCGGGCCATCCTGCTCGCCCTCGGTGCGGTCGCCGTCCTCAATGTCGCCACCACTGCTGCCATGATTTCCCGGGGGCGTGCTGCCGCCGTCGAGGACCGGCCCAGGGCTCATGGCGAAGAGGATGGGCACCCGTTCTCGAAAACGGGGGTCGCCGCCGTCGTCCTCGGCTTTATCGCCCTGCAGGCAACTAACAGCGCCGCTGTGTCCATCATGGGGCTTTTCCTGACCCAGGGGCTCGGCGTGGACATCATCTGGGCGGGCATCGCGCTCGGCGTGTCTGCCGCGCTCGAGATCCCGGCGCTCTTCCTGATCGGGCGGCTGGCGCGCCGCTACTCGAGCCGGGCGCTCATTGCGTCGGGATGCGTGGCCGGGATCGCCTACTACGCGGCCATGGCGTTTGTCTCCAATCCGGCCACCCTGATTGCGCTCCAGGTCCTGAACGCCTGGTTCTTCGGGATCGTGGCGGGTGTGGGGCTGACCTTGTTCCAGCGGCTGATTCCGCGTCCGGGACTGGCCTCGGGCCTCTACACCAACACGAGGCGCGTCGGCGCGATCGTTTCGGGCCCGATCATCGCTTTTGGATCGACGACGGCGTTCGGCTACCAAGGCGTCTTCGCGACTTGCGCGGCTCTCACGGTCCTGGCCCTGCTTATCATTGGGTTGGCCGGGCGGCCCTCGCGGCGGATGCCGCCTAAGGAACAGCCTGCTGCCTCCGCGCCCGCGCATGACGCTATCGCTTGAGCCTGACCACGCGCAGGATGATGCCGGCCGCGAACATGAGCACGCCCAGGCCTGCCGATAGCGGCGGAAGCGTGGCCACGAGGACTACGCAAGCCAGTGCGCCGAACACTTGGAGCGCTTTGGGATATCGGCGGTCTTCGGCCGGCTGGGTGAACGCCGCAATATTGGCGACCAGGTAGTAGATGAGCACACCGAAAGAAGAGAAGCCGATCGCGCCGCGCAGGTCGGCGACCGCGACGATCACGCAGATCACAACGGCGAGAGTGACTTCGGCGCGGTGCGGGACACGGTAGCGGGGATGGACTGCGGCGAGCCAGTGCGGCAGGTCGTGGTGCCTGGCCATTGCCAGGGTGGTCCGGCCCAAGCCGGCGATGAGCGCCAGCAGGGCCCCGAGGGAGGCGACGGCGGCTCCCACGCGGACCACCGGAACGGCCCAGGAAAAAGTCCCGGCTCCGACCGCGGCAGCGAGCGGCGTTGAGGTTCCCGCCACACGGTCCGGGCCGAGAGTGGCGAGAAGGGTCACCGCGATGATCGCGTAGAGGACGACGGCGATGCCCAGCGCGATCCCTATGGCACGTGGAATGGCGTGCCGGGCGTCGCGGACTTCCTCTCCCATGGTCGCGATCCTCGCGTAGCCGGCGAAGGCGAAGAACAGCAACCCGCCGGATTGGAGGATCCCGTACCAGCCGTGTGCAAGCAGTCCATCGCCGGGGATGTTGGCCGGGGACGGAGCTGAACCGCCCCAGCAGGCTGCGACGCCAATGGCGAGGGCCGCCAGTACCGCGAGAACCAGGATGCGCGTGAGGCCGGCTGTGCGGGTCACCCCGTGATAGTTCACGGCGGCGAGGACGACGACGGCGGCGATCGCCACGGGACGTTCCCACCCCGGAGGGGCCGCATAGGCGGCGAAGGTCATGGCCATGGCCGCCGCGCTGGCGGTCTTCCCGATGACGAATCCCCAACCGGCCAGATATCCGGACCACGGTCCCAGCCGTTCACGACCGTAAATGTACGTACCGCCCGACGTCGGGTATGCGGCGGCGAGCTGGGCGGAGGACGTCGCGTTGCAGAATGCCACAGCAGCCGCGACGACGAGTCCAAGCAGCAATCCTGATCCCGCGGCGGCAGCGGCCGGAGTGAAGGCCGCGAACACGCCGGCGCCGATCATGGAGCCCAACCCGATCACGACCGCGTCAAAGGTACCCAGCCGACGGGCCAGGGCCTGGGGGTTGCTCATGGACCTAGGACTTCCCTGTGACGGTCAAGACGATGAGGACACAGTTGAGGCCCACAATCAGTGCGGCGCTGGTCCACCCGGCAATCTTCAATGCCGTGGAATCCGTGTGGATGCCCATGACCTCGCGCTTGCCGGTGAGCCGGATGAGCGGAATCAAGGCGAAAGGAATGCCGAAGCTCAGCAGGACTTGGCTCAACACGAGCGCCAGGGTGGGTTCGATGCCCGCGCCGAGAATGACGAGGGCAGGGACCAGCGTGACTACCCGGCGGAGCAGCAAGGGCACCCGGATCTTGAGGAGTCCGCCCATGACCGTTGCGCCGGCGTAGCATCCGACGGAGGTCGAAGCGAGGCCCGAGGCTAGCAAGCCGACGCCGAAAGCCACGCCGATGACTGGACCAAGGGCAGATGTCACGGCGGCATGGGCCCCGGCAATCGTGTCGGTTCCTTCGACTCCCCGCAGGCTGGACGCCGCCAAAAGGAGCATGGCGATGTTCACGACTCCGGCCAGCATCAAAGCGGCCGCGACGTCAACGCGGGTGGTCCTGATGAGCCTTGTCCGTACGGCGGGATCTTCCGAGAAACCATGCCGGTCACGGGCCAGGGCCGAATGCAGGTAGATGGCATGCGGCATGACGGTGGCGCCGAGCATGCTCGCAGCGAGGAGGACAGTGTCCGTGCCTTCGAACCGCGGCACCAAACCAGCCAATACTCCACCGGTCTCGGGGGGATTCACGAAGAGCCCCGAAACGAAACCGACGGCGATGACCGCCAGGAGCATCATGATGGCGTACTCAAAGGACTTCTGGCCCCGTGACGACTGGAGCGCCAGGAGCAACATGGATGCCACGCCGATGATGATTCCACCCATGAGGAGCGGCAGTCCGAAGAGAAGGTTGAGGGCTACGGCTCCGCCGATGACTTCGGCCATGTCGGTAGCCCCGGCAACTACCTCTGCCTGGACCCAGAACAGTCTGCGGCGGTGGGTTCCCAAGCGTTTGCCCAGGAGTTCCGGAAGGCTTTGTCCGGTGGCCAAGCCAAGTTTTGCGGACTGGTACTGCACCAGGACCGCCATGATGTTTGCCGCTACCAGGACCCACACGAGCAGGTAGCCGTAGTTGGCGCCGGCAGTAAGGTTTGCCGCGACGTTTCCCGGATCCACATATGCGATCGCAGCCACGAAAGCCGGACCCAATAAAAGCAGCCGGGACTTCCACCGGGTCTTGCTCGCCGGTCGCTCCGCGATAGTCGCAGCCATGGCTTCCTCAACATCGGGGATACGGACATGATGAGGATACCGTTAAGTTAGGCATGCCGAAAAGTGGGTTTTAGGTGCAGCTTGATAAGCGCGGCTCGCCCAACTGACTCGCAGTTGTTGTCGCTTTGAGCCCTCAAAACGACAACTAATGCGAGTCAGTTGGGTGGGTTCAAGCGTGGGTGGGTTCTTCCACAAGCGCCGTGGCGATGCTGTCCGCGTCGTCGAGCGCGGCGAGGTACCGCTCGGCATCCAGCGCCGCTGCGCAACCCGTGCCGGCGGCGGTGATGGCCTGGCGGTAACGGTGGTCCACCGCGTCACCGCAAGCGAAGACTCCGGAGAGATTGGTCACCGTGGTGGGGGAGTCCACTTTGATGTAGCCCTCGGCGTCGAGCTCCACTTGTCCCGCAACAAGGTCCGTTCGAGGGACATGTCCGATGGCCACGAATATGCCCGTAGCCGCATGTTCACGCGATTCGCCGGAACGTGTGTCGGCCAGGGTCACCCCGGTGACTTTGGTGTCGCCATGGATGGCGGTGATGGCGGAATTCCATGCGAAGCGGATTTTCGGGTTGTCCTTGGCCCGCTGGGCCATGATCCGGGAGGCCCGAAGCTCTTCCCTGCGGACGACGACAGTCACGGTCTTTGCGAACCGGGTCAGGAACATCGCTTCTTCCATCGCGGAATCACCGCCGCCCACCACGATGATTTCCTGCTCGCGGAAGAAGAAGCCGTCGCACGTGGCGCACCACGAAACGCCGTGACCGCTCAGTCTCTTCTCTTCGGGCAAACCGAGTTCCTTGTAGGCGGAACCGGTCGCAAGGATGACAGCCGGTGCCTCGTGGGTGTCGCCCGAGCCGGTGACCACACGTTTGAGGTGGCCACGCAGCTGGACTTCAGTGACGTCGTCGAACACTATCTTGGCGCCGAAGCGCTCGGCCTGCTCCTGGAGCCCATCCATGAGCTCGGGGCCATGGATTCCGGCGGGGAAGCCGGGGAAGTTCTCCACCTCCGTGGTGTTCATCAACGCGCCGCCGGCGGTGACCGATCCGGCAAGGACGATGGGGCTCAGGCCCGCCCGGGCGGCATAGATTGCCGCGGTGTAGCCGGCAGGGCCGGATCCGATGATGATCAGCTGTTCTTTGCTCATGGGACAAGTGCAACAAGGTCGAGGACTTCAATCAAGGGCTCGTCAATCCATGTGCATAATGGGTGGATGTCCAGCGAAGCCGGAGCCGTCCTGATCCGGCCCATGAGTCCCGATGATTGGTCCGAGGTCCGTGCGATTTTCACGGAGGGTATCGAGACCGGGCAAGCAACCTTTGAGGCGGCAGCTCCTGACTGGGAACAATTCGACGCGAGCCGCCTTCCTGATCACCGATTCGTGGCGGTTGCGTCCGGCCACGTGGTGGGATGGACGGCCGTTTCCATGGTGTCTGCGCGCCCGGCTTATGCCGGCGTCGTCGAACACTCCGTCTATGTCGCCGGTTCTGCCCGCGGTCGGGGTGTCGGAAGCTTGCTGCTGAAAGCGCTGGCCGCGTCGACCGAAGAGCATGGCATCTGGACCATCCAGTCGAGCATTTTCCCCGAAAACCAAGCCAGCATCCGCCTTCACCAGGCCAATGGCTTCACCATCGTTGGCCGCCGTGAACGCATCGCACGGATGAGCGCGGGCCCCCTCGCCGGCCAATGGCGGGATACGCTCCTGCTTGAACGGCGCTCACGCCGGGTCTGAAGTGCTTCGGCGAGCCGGGGATCGGACGCTTCGGCGGCTCATGGTACGTGGAAGAGGCTGTTGAGTGCTGCCCATTGGAGGAGCATGATCGACTTCCCGTCAACGATCCGGCCGTCGTCGATCATGGCGAGGGCATCGGCGAAGGGAATCTCGAGGGTTTCGATGTCCTCGCCCTCCGCGGCTACTCCGCCGCCGGGGCCTGTCTGGTCCGCCGGGGTGTAGGGCGCGACGTAGAAGTGCAGCCGTTCGGTGACCGATCCGGGGCTCATGTATGCCTCGAAGACGTGCCGCAGGGCTCCGACAACGACGCCGAGCTCCTCGCTTGCCTCACGACGGATGGCCGTTTCGGGATCATCGTCGTCCAGCAACCCGGCAGCAGTTTCGATCAGCATCCCGTCCGGATGATCGTTGACATAGGCAGGAAAGCGGAACTGCCGCGTGAGTAGAACCGTGCCCCTGCCGGCGTCGTACAACAAAATCGTCGCGCCATTCCCTCGATCGTAAGTTTCGCGTTGCTCCGTGACCCATCGGCCATCGCGGCGGCGGTAGTCGAACGTGGTGCGACGCAGCACGTGCCAACCCTCGGAAGTCACCTCGACGTCGCGCACCACCACGGCCGGATTGCGGTCAAGTCCTCGGCCGGCGTGGTCGAGACCGGTGCGGCCACGGTGGTCGGGCACATCAATTCCGGGACGCAACGTCGCGGGAGGGGCATCGTTTCTGGGAGTCATCCCGCTAGAATAGTGCATAAACGTGTAACTTCAGGAAGAAACGTGCATGCTTGCTGCCGAACGACTCGAGTATCTCCTCAAGCGCCTAGCGGCCGACGGCAAAGTGATCGCCAAGGACATCGCCCACGAACTTGGACTGTCCGAAGACAGCGTGCGCCGCGATCTGCGCGAGCTTGCCGCGGCCGGGCTGTGCCAGCGTGTGTATGGCGGTGCGCTGCCGGTTTCTCCCGCCATCGCCGACTACGCAACCCGCGTTACCGTTGAACCCGAGAGCAAGGGCCGCATTGCTGCCCTCGCCGCTTCGATGGTCCGGCCGGGTTCCGCCGTGATCCTCGACGGCGGCACCAGCACCCTCGCGGTGGTTCGCGCGCTGCCTGCTGAGCTCGACTGCACTGTGATTACCCACAGCCCGACCATCGCCTCGGCGCTTATCGACCACCCACTCATCGAAGTGTTCCTCCTCGGTGGTCGCTTGTTCAAACACTCCGCCGTGACGTGCGGGGCTGCCGCCGTCGAGGCGACCCAAGCCATATCCGCCGAGCTGTTCTTCCTGGGCGTCACGGGAGTCCATTCCGTCCACGGACTGACAACCGCCGACGCCGACGAAGCCGCCATGAAACGCGCCCTGGCGGCCCGGGCGGCCGATACGTACGTCCTCGCCAGTACCGAGAAGATCGGGGCCGCTTCGCGCTATGCGGTATTGCCCTTTGCCACCGTCGCCGGGATCATCACCGACGCGCCAGCCAAAGATCCGACCATAAGGGAGCTATCGCGCCTTGGCGTCCCCGTCCTTGGCGCTGGTTGATCCGGTGGTCCGGGGGGCCCCGCTACTCCGCTCGCTCCTGGTGCGCGCGGATGACAAAGTGTTCCACGCGGCGGTCCGGAATCAGCCAGATCAATGCCACGACGGTGTACGCGGCGACGGCGAGCAAAGGATGCAGAAGACAGAGGCCAAGGCCGGCCAGATAGATGAGCGGCGACGTCTTCCCCTTCCAGTCCCGGCCAATCGCCTGGGAGAGCGCGCCCTGCCGTCCCTGATGCCGGATCAACGATTGCTGCAGGACGAAGTAGGCAATGGCGGCGCAGAGCAGGTTGAACCCGTAAGCCAGCACAGGTACCTCGGCGAAGCCTGAGTCATCCATCCATCGCGTGCTGAACGGGAAGAGGGATATCCAGAACAACAGGTGCAGGTTCGCCCACAGTATCCGGCCGTTGACCCGATCCGCCAGATGGATCATGTGGTGGTGGTTGTTCCAGTAGATCCCCACGTAGACGAAACTGAGCAAGTAGCTGAGGAACGTGGGAAAGACGCTCAGCAAGGCATGCCAGCTCGGTTCCGGCGGAACCCGCAGCTCAAGCACCATGATGGTGATGACAATGGCGAGGACGCCGTCACTGAATGCCTCGAGTCGGTTCTTGTTCATCTTCCGTAGTCCCTGATTGCGTCGATGAGCGTTTTGACGAGTTTCCTGCTGTCCACTTGAGTCAGAACGTTGATTGATCGGGCGCTACTTGTATCAACGCCCACCGTGGGGCGTAAATTGCCGCGTACCCAACGAATACACCTTCCGCGGGTTAGCGCACCACTCAATTCGACGTCAACCATGTACTCCTTGCTGCGCGCGATGGATCGGTCAAGCAAGATTGCGACGGCCAAGGGGTCGTGGAGCCAGCAGCCGGGGATGCTGCGTGTTTCCGAAGAGTATTTCAGCCAGGCGCGGGTCCAAGGAAGAACACACCGGGCGAGGTCGTTGTCGACGTTCTCCAGCTCCGTCAAATCGTCGAGGGTGAGCATCGTCTGTTCCGAAGCGTCGAGGGGTACCAAGGTGATGGGAGCCCCGCTCCTGAGAACGATGCGGGCAGCCTCGGGGTCGACTCCGAAGTTGGTGTCTTTCAGCGTGCCCTCGGTGTTGAATGAGCCTCCCATGACAATGATCTCCGCCACTGCGCTTGCAAGTTGCGGGTAGAGGAGCATTGCCTGGGCGACGTTGGTAAGCGGTCCAATGGCAACGATGGTCACATTGCCCGGGTCTGCGAGGACGAGCTGGGCAATCTGAATCGCCGCGGGGGCCGTTAGTTCTTGTTCGAAGTCCCGAACTCGTGGCACGCCGTCCCAGAGACCGGCAAGCGAAGGGGCGTCGATGGGGGCGTCGAGGTAAGACCTCCACGGGCCGTCCGGTTCTTGAAGTGCGCGTTCGGCGCCGCAATAGATCGGAATCTGGAGTCCGAGGTCCTCCATCATGGTACGAGCCACCGAGTATCCGATGCGGCTCGGGGTATTTCCTGAAACCGTGGTGATGGCCGCGAGCTCTATCCGCTCTTCGGCGGCGATTGCGAGAGCAAGCGCGAGGCCGTCGTCGACGTTTGCGCCGGGGACGCCATTCCCTGGATCACAATCCACGATGATGCGCGTTCGTTTGCTATTGGTCTCTGTCAAAAGTGTTTCTTTCGTAGTCGCATCCGCAGGACGCTCGCCTCCGCAGATGGAAGTCGCATTCGATGGATTCGACGATGAAAGGACCGGAATCCAGAAGTAGTTTTATGGAGGCTTTGGCGATGGCTTTGGGGGGTTGTTCGACGGCCGTCAGTGTAGGGGTACTAAATGCGGAGTTGATCGTGCCGTTAAAGCAGACTACGGCCAGGTCCTGGGGGATGCGTACACCGATTTCGGCCGCTGCGGCAAGCAAACCGATGGCCTGCAGTTCGTTCGAAACGAAAACGGCGTCGGGTTGGACTGATCCGGAAAACATTGCCTTTGCGGCGACATATCCGCCGCCCCTGGTGTAGTCCGCTTCGAAGCTGAGACAGTCACTTGCGCAGAGGTTGTATAGTTCCAACGCTTGCTTCCAGCCACTAATACGGTCTTGGGAGTTTAGGTTCTTCTGTGGCCCTGAAATGATGCCAACAGATGTCCTGCCGTGATCCAGCAAATGTTTAGTGGCTTCGAAGGCTGCCTCTGTCTCATTGATGAAGACCGAGGCAGCCCCCGAGCCGGCTGGTGTTTTGTCGAGGACAACGACAGGGACGCCCGCTGCATGAGCTTCCCGCAGATCTATATCCCTGTCGACGCCATACCAGATAATGCCGTCTACCCGGCGCTCGATGAAGGTCCGCAAGATTTCACTTTCGCGTTCCTTGTTGTCATCGGAATCACCAAGCAGCAACATCCTGCCAGTGGAGAACATTTCCTTCTGTAAAGCGTGGGCTAGAGCCGCCAGGAAGGGGTTGCGGATGTTCGGGACGATCAAGCCATAAGTCTTAGTCGAACCTGCAGCCAGGGACCGCGCGATGGTGTTAGGCCGGTAGCCCGTTTCCGCGATGGCGTCCAGGACCTTCTGCCTCGTCGAGCTGGAAACCGGACGGGGGCCGTTATTGACCACATAGCTCACAACGGCTTCAGATGTTCCGGCTGCAAGCGCAACTTCCCTTCGGGTTACCTTGCCGATATCTCGTCGCATGGTGCCTATCTGTTTGATGTTCCTCCGGCGGTTACTCTAGCAATTGCTCAGACGGCATCCTCGAATTCATTGAGGTTACGGCCTTTGGTCTCAGGGGCATAAAAGGTTGTGACCAAGCCGATTCCGGCCATGAGGATGAAATACGCGGCAATCGGCCACCAGTGGCCGAACCCTGCCAGCAACGCGGCGGCCACCAAAGGGGCTGTACCGCCCGAGACGATAGAGCCGAGTTCCTTGGCCAAGGCCATCTGGGAGTAGCGGTGGTTGACCCCGAACAGTTCGACGCCGTACGCGGCCTGGACGCCGAAGATTCCCAACGATGCCAGGCACATGCCCACGATGATGACACACATGACGATTGCCGGGTCGCGCGTGTCCAGCAACGCGAAGGCAGGCACGGCGTACAGAACCAGCAGGAGGCAGAATACGCGGTAGCTGAGCCGGCGGCCGAAACGGTCCGAAAGGAATCCGGCTAGCGGGATCACGCCGAAACCGAGGATGGACGCAATGAGAACGGCCGACGTCGGGACGGACTTGTCGACAAGCAGGACCTTGGCGACGTACCCGATGACAAAGCTCTGAGCGAGGTAGGAGGGTCCGTTCTCGCCGATTCGGAGTCCAACCATGATGAAGAAGGCTTTGTGCCTGGACCAGAAGGAACCGGCCGGTTTGCTCGCCTGCTCCTCCGTCGAATTGTCCAAGAGATCCTGTTGCTTGAGGAACACAGGGCTCTCAGACATTGAGCGGCGGATAAGTAGCGCCGCTGCAGTGATGATGAAACTGCCGATGAAAGGGATGCGCCAGCCCCAAGACAGCAACTCCTGCTGGGGAAGCTGGATGATCATTAGCCAGATGGCCGAGGCGAGGAGCGTTCCGCTATTCGAGCCGAGCGCCACAATCGATGCCACCAGGCCACGGCGCTTTGCTGGTGCATATTCGGCGAGCATGACGGCACCGCCGGACAATTCCGCGCCGGCGCCGAACCCTTGGGCGAGACGGAGCAGGACAAGCAAGGCCGGGGCGGCGACACCGATCTGGTCATAACCAGGGATAAGGCCTATTAGGGTGGTGGAAACTCCCATGAGCGCCACCGTCGCGACAAGTACGAACTTCCGTCCGCGCTTGTCTCCGAGCCGGCCGAAATAGATGGCTCCGAGGGGCCTCGCAAGAAACCCAACGGCATACGTGGCGAAGCCGGACAAGAGGGCGATAACGGGTGAGCTTCCCGGGAAGAAAACGTTGCCGAAGATCAGGCCTGCGGCCAGGCCGTACAAGGCGAAATCCACGTACTCCATGGTTGTTCCTAGCCAGGTGGAGATGATTGCTGTTCTGAATCGGGCGCGGCCTTCGGGGGTTTGAAAGTGCAGGTCGGGTTCCGAGGGCTTTTTGAGATCGACAGTATTCATGGCACGTTCGGGTCCTTTGATGAGGTGACGGGGTGCGAGGTCTACGCGCGTAGAACACCTAGGACGGTAGTTGGCCACTGTAACCAAATGGGTACTGGCCGGTGAACGCTTACCAAAGGACAGCAAAAAGTCCCTGCGCGGCACGAGCGGGCGGCCGAAGCCACTTGCTCGTGCCCCGCAGGGACTTTACGGGGAGGGACGGGCCCCGCGCACTGACGTTACGCTTGCCCGTCCCGCCTAGCCCAATGTGGACGCGTCAATGACGAAGCGGTACCGAACATCTGAGGCGAGGACCCGCTCGTAGGCATCGTTGATCTTGTCGGCCGGGATGACCTCGATCTCGGCGCCGAGTCCATGTTCGGCGCAGAAGTCGAGCATTTCCTGGGTCTCGCGGATGCCGCCGATTGCGGATCCGGCGAAGGAGCGCCGTCCCGTGATGAGTGAGAACACGTTGACGGGCAGGGGTTCCGCCGGCGCGCCCACGTTCACCAGCGCGCCATCGAGCGCCAGCAACTGAAGGTAGGAGCTGATGTCGATCGGGGCGCTGACGGTGTTGATGATCAGGTCGAAGGTCCCTGCAAGCTCTTCAAAGGTGGCCGGCTCGCTCGTCGCGAAGTACTGGTCGGCGCCCAGCCGCAAGCCGTCTTCCATCTTCTTCAGCGATTGGGAGAGTACCGTGACGTCGGCGCCCATGGCGTGCGCGAGCTTGACGGCCATGTGCCCCAGCCCGCCGAGTCCGACGACGCCGACCTTCTTGCCCGGGCCGGCACCCCAATGCCGGAGCGGCGAATACGTGGTGATGCCTGCGCACAGCAGGGGAGCTGCGGCGTCGAGCTCTATTCCTTCGGGGATATGCACCACGAAGTCCTCAGTCACGACGACGTGGGTGGAGTAGCCGCCCTGGGTGATGGTCCCGTCGCGGTCGACTGCGCCGTAGGTCCCGGTCATGCCTTTGAGGCAGTACTGCTCCTCGCCCTTGCGGCAGTTCTCGCATTCGCGGCAGGAGTTGACCATGCAGCCGACACCGACGCGGTCGCCGATCTTGTGGCGGGTCACGTCGGAGCCGATTTCCGTGACAACTCCGGCGATTTCGTGTCCGGGCGCGAGTGGATAGGATTGCGGGCCCCAGTCGCCGCGGACGGTGTGGATGTCTGAATGGCAGATGCCTGCGTACTTGATCTCGATCAGCACGTCGTGGGCGCCGACGTCGCGGCGCTCAATAGTGGTAGGAACGAGGGCTTCGCTCGCGGACGGGGCGGCGTAAGCATTGACGGTCAGCATTTTTCTCCTGTTTGTGGACGGAGGATTGGCACTATCCATCCAACAGGAGAATTCCAAGGCGAGGGAGTCCCTGCTGGTAGGGGTACTGGCAGGGACTCCCTCACTGGATCGGACTGTTGTGGACTAGCTGGCGCCCAGGAAGATCGGGTTGGTCAGCGCTGCCATGGGACCGAGCGGGATGGCCGTTCCCATTTCCGTGCCGCTGCCGGACGTTCCGTCGATCTTCGGGTGCCGCACCTCTACGCGCACGTACGCCGCGAGCTGCGGGGTGGTAACCCAGGTGCTGGTTCCCTGGCCCGATGCGGGAAGCGTCACCTGCTGGGTCTGTCCTTCGTCCGTGATGAAGCGTACGACGCCGTTCGGCACGCCGGCGATTTTCGCCGTCACCGTGACCGGGGCGTCTCCCGCGACCTTGAGCCGGTCGCCCACGGTTGCGCTCTTGCCGCCCGAGGTGACCTGAAAGTCCACCGAGACGTCAGCCGACTCGGCGATCCAGTTCCGGCCATTGCGGATGCCGTCAAGCAGGGCATCGCGGGACAACGCTGCTGCGTTGACCACGTTGTGGGGGAACCCGATGACCTGCGGGACGCTGTGGGCGTCGCTGTTGCCCATCGCGGGGAGCCACCGGCCCCCGGTGCGAACGGAGTGGGCGAGCATTGAGTCCCACGTGTTGACGGAGGACTCATCGTCAATGGTCCACGGGCCCGTCCATACCTCTACTGCGTCGGCGTCGTCGTAACCGAACTTCCAGCGGCAGGCGACATACGGGCAGTACGGGTGGGCCGGAACAACAATGCCCCCCGAGGAGTGGATCCGCTGGGCTTCCTGCTCGAACCCCTTGTCGCGGGCCCGGTAGCGCCAGTCGATCCATTCGCCCGGCTCCAGGCCGAGCGCGAGGTAGTGACCGTTTCGCGTGGTGACTTCCTCGCCCGTGAGGATGAGGAGGTCGTTGCCGGCGAGCGGTCCCCAGACGCCGTGCGATGCCGGAGTGTTGTGGTCCGTGGAGATCATGAAGTCGAGACGCGCGGCGCGGGCACCGGCTGCGACTTCCTCGGGGGTGCGCTTTCCGTCCGAGTAGACGGTGTGCAGGTGCGCGTCGCCGCGGTACCAGGCTGCGCCGCGGCCGGCGATTTGCTGCGGCGGGTACTGGGGCTTGAAAGGAGCGACGTCGGGTCCGTACTCAAGGGTGACGTTCACGGTGTAGTCAAGGCCCTGCTCGGCTACCTGGTAGGGGCCGAGCACGACGTTCCAGGTGCCCTTTCCAATGGGTCCCGGCAAGTAGCCCGGCGTCGTTTCGCCGGCGCTGATGCTGAATTCGGTCCGGAAACCGCCGGACCAGCCGCGGAAACCCTTTCCGGCGAGGTCGGTGCCCTTCTCATCGAAGATTCCGATGTCGCAGGCGTTCCCGAGGAGGCCTGAGGCCACCTGGGGCTTGTTGTAGGTGTACGAAACGCTGATCTTGTTGACGCCAGCCGGGACCTCGATCGGCAAATAGACGAAATCTGCGGCGCCCGGATCCAGATGGCCGGTGATCGTCTTGGTCTTGCTGGTTCCGGTAGCGGCTGCCGCGAACGAAACCGGGGCCAGGGTCAAGGCCGCGCCGGTCAGTGCAGCCGCCAGGAAGCCGCGCCGGGTAGAGGAGAAGGAGACATTTTCGCCCGAATGGGCTTTGCATGGTGAAGTCACTCCCTCGATGTTGCCTACCGTTACTGAACAGTAGGCAACGGAACCAAGAACGCAGCATGAAACCAGGGGCGCAGGCAAGCGGCGTCCATTTAGTGGGCTGGTCATGTTTGGACCCTTGCCATGAGCGACGCCCGGCCTTACTGTTCTTGGCATGCACCAAGGGCTGGGGCGACGGCGCAAACCATTCCCATGTACCGAACAGGACGGTGTTTTTAGATGTGCGATATTCCGGGATTGACCAGTCGCCTTGAGGCCGAAGACCTCGCACGATTGCGCGAGGCAGGCAAAGAAAAGCCCTTGGCGCCGGGGATGATCGCCGCGATAGATGCCGCGGCCGGCGGGCCAGGCGAAGGCCGCGGTTACTACGTTGTCAGTGGTTCCCTGTATCCGGTCGACGCCAGGGAATACCACCTCAGGGAAGATGTGGCGGAAGCGCTGCTCGCGGCGGAAGATACCTCCGTAGGCGTCACGATATAGGCCCGGAAGACGCCCTCGTCCAGGCCACCGGCACCGGCCCACACTGGAAAACCAGGTGGGCCGGTGCTTTGGGATACAGGGTGTTTTGGGATACAGGGCGCTTCGGGCTACAGAGCGCCCAATAGCGCCTGCATTTCCTTGATCTCGGCCTCCTGGGCCGTCACAATGTCCTTGCCGAGTTTGAGGGCATCGGCGTTCTTACCATCCGTGCCTTCCTTCTGTGCCATGGCCACGGCCCCTTGGTGGTGGGCGATCATGTGGGTCAGGAACAGCCTGGCTGCTTCATGGCCTTGGGCGGCCTCGAGTTTCTTCAAGTCCTCGTCGCCCACCATGCCGTTCATGCTGTGGGCACCCGACATCCCGGCCGGCTCGTTCCAGTCCTTGAGCCAGCCCGTCATCTTCTCGATCTCCGGGCCTTGGGCTGCCTTGATCCTGCCGGCTAGCGCAGTCACTTGGGCAGGGAGTCCGGTCTTGGCGAGCGCGAGGTCGCTCATCTGCACGGCCTGGGCATGGTGGGGGATCATCATCCGGGCAAACTGTGCGTCCGCCGCGTTGTGGCCTCCAGCAGCGGGCGAACCGACGCTCTCCGTGGCTGAGCCAGACGGGGAGGCACTTCCGTGGTCCATTCCCGGCATGCTGCTGCCGCCGGTTCCGGCCGAGCAACCGGCAAGCGAGATGGCCGTGGCAACGGCAAGAGTGGTCAGGGTCAGGTTTTTTCTCATGGTTCTGGGGTCCTTCAATCAGTCAGCCTGCAAGAGGTACGGCTGCGTGGGACGCGCACAGCAAGCCCACCGCATGGGCGGCGCGTCAGGGTGGAGTCTTGTGCAGCGGGCCGGCAGCCCGGTGCGGCAATGGAATCTACGTGCGGCTGATGCAGAGATCGCCCGGGGAAGGACTTCCCGGGCGGTGCGAATAGCCGGGGACTTGGGCGCCAGCCTCGGCCGTGACCGCATTGGCATAGGGCGGGACGCCGGGTAGGGGTGCTGTCAGCGTGTTATGGCCCGGCGCAGGCACGCAGACGGCGTGCAGGGAAGACATCTCCGTGCAGGTGCCCGAGCTTGTGCAAGACGGTGCGGGTGGCGAAGCCGCGAGTTGAACTGCGGCTCCGTCCGGCATCGACGCACGTTCAGCGAATGTGTGGACCCCATGCGAAGGGCTCACGACGGCGGCCTGGCTCGCACCGGCGGTGGCGTGCATGCTGTGCCCACCCGCCATGACATGCATCCCGAGGATTCCGGCGATGATCGACAGCAGTCCTGCCAACAGGCCGATGCGGAGGAGGAAGGCGGTGGCGCGGCCCCGCAGGGGGTCGGTCATGGTCTTCCTCCTTCTGTGGCTTGTACGCTCGGTTCTCAGGCTATACGACGCGTTCAACGAGCGTAGACACGGTTCAGTTTCACCCTGCCGCCTTCACCCTGCCGCCATAGTCCGTCCCGTCATGGTCCTCGGGGGTTGCGCGGCTTTCGCGGCGGCCGCTTCGCGGGCAAGGAAAGCTCCGAGCTCGCCGATGGTGCTCATCAAGGGCGCCGGGAAGACGACTGTGGTGTTCTTGTCCACGCCGATCTCCACCATGGACTGCAGGTTGCGCAGCTGCAGGGCCAAGGGGTGGGCCATCATGGTGTCGGAAGCCATGCCCAGAGCAGCGGCGGCCAAAGACTCGCCTTCGGCGGCGATGATCTTGGCGCGCTTCTCACGCTCGGCCTCGGCCTGGCGGGCCATGGCGCGCTTCATGCTGTCCGGCAGCTGGATGTCCTTGAGTTCCACGAGGGTCACTTCGACGCCCCATTCCAAGGTCAGTCCATCGAGGATCTGGCGGATGTTGGCATTGATGACATCCGTCTCTGCGAGCGTCTCGTCGAGGGTGTGCTGGCCCACTACTTTGCGCAGCGTGGTTTGCGCGATCTGGTCGATTGCCGCGTAGACGTTTTCGATGGCGAGGACGGACTTGATGGCGTCCACCACCCGGAAATACGCGACGGCGGAAATGTCCAGGCTGACGTTGTCCCGGGTGATGATGCCTTGGGACTGGATAGGCATGGTGACGATCCGCAGGGAGACTTTCCTTAGCCGGTCGACGAACGGAATGATGATCACAAGCCCCGGCGTCCGGAGGCCCTGGACTCTCCCAAGCCTCAACAGGACACCGCGCTCATACTGCGTGACAATATGGACGGCCATCGCGAACCAGATGACCAGCAGGACAATCAAGACAATGAGCCAGGTGATGGCGTCCGCTGTCATGGCCGCCCACCGGCTTCGTCGCTAAGTGCTGACGCGTTCATGGCGGAGATCCTTCGGTGGCAGTGGAGGGAAAAGGGAGCCCAATTTCCGCAGCGAGGCAGGCGAACCCGCTCACGTTGTATCTCCAGTAAATACCTTGGATTCGCCGAGTTGTAGGGCCACAAATTGAAGGGAACGCCCCTCCGGGACGTTCCCTTCAATTTCGTGGCTTAGACCCTTTCGCGGGTCCGGTCGATAACCGGCTCCGGATCGTTCGTGAACTCACGGTGGCGGCGTGGGAAGGCCCAGAACATGAAGTCCTTCGCGTCCACCTTGGGCTCAGGGCGTTCCTCGGGTTCCTGTGAGGCATCTTTCCTGGTGTCCCGCCGGAAATCCTTGTTGTAGCCGTAGCACATCACAGACCTCCTTCTAGCAACTGCCCTTTAATCGTCCTCCCGATTCGGCAAGCAGTCCACCATTCAGGAGCGGATCAGCATATAGGCACAATGGAGGGGTGAAATCTCCACTCGTTCCCCGGAACGCCGCGCTCGCGTACCGCCCTTTCGACCTGGACACGATCGGCGTGGGACTCGTCTTCGGAGAATCGCTGGGGGAACTCGCGAACGCCCTCGGTGCGGGAGGAACGGCAGGAACCGCCGTCGTGCAAGCGCCTCCGGGGACCGGCAAGACGACGCTCGTGCCGCCTTTGCTTGCCAATATCGCGCTCGCCGACATCGCGGCCGGCGCCGTCATAGGGAAGGAGCGCCCCCGGGTGATCGTGACCCAACCACGACGGGTCGCAGCGCGCTCAGCCGCTCGCCGCCTCGCCGCCCTCGACGGCAGCCGCCTCGGCGAGCGCGTCGGTTACACGGTCCGCGGTGAAAGCCAGACTGTGCCGGGGACCGTCATCGAGTTCGTCACTCCGGGAATCCTGCTGCGCCGCCTGCTTGCAGATCCGGGGCTTGAGACCGCCAGCGCTGTGATCCTGGACGAGGTTCACGAACGCGGCCTGGAGACAGACCTGTTGCTCGGAATGCTCATCGAGGTCCGCCAGCTGCGGGACGACCTCACCCTCGTCGCGATGTCGGCAACCCTCGACGCGCCACGGTTTGCCGCGCTGATTGGAGGCGTCGGAGAAGGCGCAGACGGAAAGCACGACGGCGGCGGGCCGGCACCCGTCGTCGACTGTCCGTCCGCGCTGCATCCCTTGACCGTGGACTGGGCGCCCGCGGCAGGTCCACGGTTGGACGGACGCGGCGTGACCCGCCCCTTCCTGGACCATGTGGCGGAGACTGCCGCGGCGTCGTACACGGACACGCTCGCAGCCGATCCGGACGTCGACGCCCTGGTCTTCGTCCCGGGTGCGTGGGAAGTCTCATATGTCGCCTCCCGGCTGCGCGCCGGCCTCGCTGCCAGGGTACCGGGCGCGGAGGTATTGGAGCTTCACGGCCAGGCAAGCCCGGCGGAACAAGACCGGGCGGTCTCCGGCCGCGAGCCGGGCGGATCTCCCCGGATTATCGTGACGACTGCCCTGGCCGAATCCTCCCTGACAGTTCCCGGAGTGCGGCTGGTCATCGACTCGGGCCTGTCCCGTGAACTGCGGCGTGACGCCAACCGCGGCATGTCCGGCTTGGTCACCGTCTCGTGCTCCCGTGCCTCCGCCGAACAACGCGCCGGACGCGCTGCACGCCAAGGACCAGGACGAGTGGTCCGCTGCTACGAGCAAAAAGCATACGGAGCCGCACCGGCCCACCCCACACCGGAAATTGCGGCCGCCGACCTGACGGGCGCCGCGCTCGTCCTGGCCTGTTGGGGATCGCCGGGTGGCCGGGGGCTCGCACTTCCGGACGCACCGCCGCAAGGCGCGATGGACGATGCAATGGAAGTGCTGCGGGAACTTGGTGCGATCGACCCGGACGGGCTTGCCACGGACGTGGGAAAGACGCTGGCCAGGATTCCCGCCGATCCACGGCTGGCCAGGGCACTGCTGGATGGTGCCGCCACAGTCGGGCACCGTGCGGCCGCCGAAGCCGTGGCTCTCGTGGCCGGCGATCAACGGGCTCAGGGAGCCGACCTGACGCGCCTCCTGGCCACGCTCCGGACAGGCAAGGATCCAGGAGCCCGGCGTTGGGCCGAGGACGTCCGTCGGATGGAGGGGATCGCGCGCCAGGAGGGATCCGGCGTCGGGCCTTCCCTGACCCCACCAGCGAGCCTGTCTTCTCCGGCGAGCGCGGCCGAGGCCTTGGGGTTCGTCGTCGCGCTCGCGTTCCCGGACCGTGTGGCGCGCCGCGTTCCAGGCACCGGTCCTGAACGCTACCTGCTGACGTCCGGGACACGGGCCGGGCTGCCGGCCGGGAGCGCGCTCACCGGCCACGAATGGCTCGCCGTCGCCGAAGTGTCCCGCGCGGAGGGCCGGGACGCGGCAGGGACCGGCGCCGTCATCCGTTCCGCTGCGCCCTTGGCAGCGGATGCGGCGGAAGCTGCCGCCAGCCACCTCCTGGGCGACACGGTGGAAGCCGAATTCAAGCAGGGCCGCGTCACCGCCAGGCGGGCGCGGCGACTGGGGGCGATCGTTCTTTCGTCGACGCCCGTGCGGCCTTCCATCGACGACGGGCGCACTGCCGTAGCCCGTGCCTTGGCGAATGAGGGGTTGGGGACCATTGGATGGTCGCCGGCTGCCGATGCGTTGCGCCGGCGATTGGCTTTGCTGCACAGGGAACTCGGCGATCCATGGCCGGACGTCTCCGAACCCGCGTTGCTGTCCCGCCTGGAGAAATGGCTGGCGCCCGAACTCGAAGCGCTCGCAGGCGGCGCCTCGACGAGCGGGATCGACTTGGCCGAGCCATTGCGGCGGCTCTTGCCGTGGCCGGAGGCAGCCCGTCTCGGTGAGCTGGTGCCGGAATGGCTTGAGGTGCCGAGCGGTTCGCGGGTGCGGATCGATTATCCGGACGCGGCGGACGACGACGGCCGGCCGGTAGTGGCCGTGAAGTTGCAGGAGTGCTTCGGCTGGGCAGAGACGCCCCGCTTGGTCGGCGGACGGGTGCCGGTGCTGTTCCACCTTCTTTCTCCAGCCAGGCGGCCCCTGGCTGTAACCGACGACTTGTCCTCCTTTTGGTCCGGCCCGTATGCGCAGGTCCGTGCGGAAATGCGCGGCCGCTATCCGAAGCATCCCTGGCCCGAAGATCCGTGGACCGCGCCCGCCACGGCCAAGACCAAACGGAAGATGTGACCTCGGCTCGCAGGCGGTTCCAGCGGCCTGGGAGGCATTCACAGGCTCTTTCCTTAGGATGCGACGGTGATGAACATGGAATTGCGTCCCGCTGACCTGGCCAACGACTGGTGGCAGGCTGTGCTGCGGGGATTCACCACGGCAGAGGTCACGAACCTGGCGACCCCGGTTGTGCTGGGCATCCTCGCTGCGGCCGTCGTACTGAGCATCCCGCGGGCCACCTGGCGTTGGTTTGGCCTCTACGTGACCTTCGTGCATGAATTGGGCCACGCGTTCGCCGCCCTCATGACGGGGCGGGTTGTCCACGGGCTCAAGATCGGGCTGGACCACTCCGGACAGCTCCTGAGCAGCGGGCGCGGTAAGTTCGGCGCAGCCTGGTCCGGTTTCTGGGGATATCCGAGTCCCGCGGTGGTAGGTGTGGCGCTCATCTGGTCCGTGTCTGAAGGGCGGTCGGGAGCGGCCATGTCCATCGGCGCGCTGGTATTGCTGCTCGCCCTGATCTTTCTGCGGAACTTCACGGGAATCTTCGTGGCGCTCCTGAGCGCGGCGATTGCCCAACTCCTTGTCATGTCCGCCAACGCCTCCACGGTCAGCCATGTGGTGCTCGGACTCGGCATAGCCCTTGAGGTGGGCGCCGTGCGGGATTGGTTCAAGGTGGCTTCGGTCCACACCAGTCGACGGGACCGGCTCGCGTCGTCGGATGCCTACATCCTGGCCCGTACCACGGGGGTACCGTCCTTGCTCTGGCTGGTGGCTTTCGCTGTTGTCATTGCGGCAAGCGCCGCCTTTTCAGTTCGCCTGGTATGGGGCATGCTCTCCTAAGACTGGGGTTTCGGCTCAGACGGATTCGATTGCTCTTGCCGTGGGCCGGTCCAGGGTGTGGAATCGGTTAGCAAAGGACGCGGGGGATCCGGCTTCTATTGCAGGAGGTGCTCATGTCGGTGAAAGGACCAGGCAGTGCGACGAAGGGGTCGAACCGGACCAACCCTGATCTTCGACGGGCGGACCCTTCCTCGACGCCGGCCGATCGGCCCGAAAACATCCGCAACGTCGTCCTGATTGGCCGTTCCGGCGCGGGAAAGACGATGCTGCTCGAATCACTCCTTTACGCTGCCGGCGTCGTGACCCGCATGGGTTCGATCCTAGATGGCACCACCGTGAGCGACTCCGAAGCGACGGCTATCCACCAGCAGCGATCCATCGGACTCTCTGCGGCGCCCTTGGTCTTCGACGACGTCAAAGTGAACCTTCTCGACACTCCGGGCTACGCCGATTTCATGGGCGAGCTGCGCGCGGGGCTGCGTGCTGCGGATGCGGCTTTGTTCGTGGTGTCGGCGGTTGACGGAGTCGACGCCGGAACCACCGCCCTCTGGGGTGAATGCGAGCGGGTTGGCATGCCCCGGGCGGTCGTCATCAGCCGGCTTGACCATCCGCGCGCGAACTACGACGCTGTCCTGGCCGAATGCCGGACCGCCTTCGGCGATTCCGTCCTGCCCCTTTACTTGCCGGTCCGAAACGCTGACGCTGTTTCGGGAGTGCTCGGGCTGCTTTCGGGCTCGGTGTCGGAGTACACCCCCGGGGAACCACGACCTGCGGTCCGGGCTGCGACAGCGGCGGAACTGGCCGGCGCGGAGGGTGTCCGCGGTGAACTCATCGAGGGCATCATCTCCGAGAGCGAGGATGAGACCTTGATGGACCGGTACCTCGGCGGCGAGGAGGTCCCCATCGATACCCTCGTGGAGGATTTGGAAACCGCGATCGTCCGGGGGACGTTCTTTCCGGTACTGGCAAGCTCCTCCGTGACCGGAGTCGGCACGGCCGAACTGATGGAGGTGCTGACCCGGGCGTTTCCGTCTCCGACCGAGAGAAGCCTCCCGACGGTGACGGACCTGGGCGGGACGCCCATGGAACCCCTGGCTTGCGATCCGGACGGTCCGCTCCTTGGCGAAGTGGTGCGGACTACGGTTGACCCGTTCCTGGGACGCGTGTGCCTCGTCCGGGTCTTCTCAGGGACGCTTCGCGAGGACTCTGCCGTGCATGTCGGCGGGCATGGCCTGGCCGGGCGCGGCCACCCCGACCACGACAGTGACGAGCGGATCACGCACCTCTACTCTCCGTTGGGGTCCAGCCTTCGGCCGGTCCAGTTCGCCGTGGCCGGGGATATTTGCGCGCTGGCAAAGGTGGCGAGTGCCGAGACGGGAGACACGGTTTCCGCACGCGAGGCTCCGTTGCTCGTGGAAACCTGGGACATGCCCGAGCCGCTGATGCCTGTGGCGATCGAAGCGGCCTCGCACGGCGACGAGGACGCGCTCTCCAAGAGCCTGGCGAAGGTAGCCGCAGGAGATCCGACCCTGAGGGTTGAGCGCAACTCCGAGACGCACCAGCTGGTCTTGTGGTGCATGGGCGAGGCCCACTCGGAGGCAGTTCTCGACCGCTTGCGGGAGCAGGGGGTGAAGCTTCAGACCGTGGACGTCATCACGCCCCTCCGGGAGACCTTCGCTGCCCAGGCCGCCGGCCACGGGCGCTATGTCAAGCAATCCGGCGGCCACGGTCAGTACGCGATTTGCGATATCGAAGTGGAACCCCTGGAACGCGGGGGAGGCTTCGAGTTCGTTGACAGGATTGTTGGCGGGGTCATCCCGGGAACGTATGTTGTGTCGGTCGAGAAGGGCGTCAGGGCCCAGATGAGCAAGGGGGTGCGCGCGGGTTTCCCCGTGGTCGACATCAGGGTGATCCTGGTAGGCGGCAAGACCCACAGCGTCGATTCGTCGGACGCGGCTTTCCAGGCCGCGGGCGCGTTGGCCTTGCGGGAGGCCGCGGCGGCGGGCAGTATTCAACTCCTTGAACCGATTTCGGCCGTGACGGTACTTGTGGCCGACGAGCATGTGGGTGCGGTCATGAGCGATCTGTCCTCCCGCCGCGGACGCGTCACCGGCACAACATCCGTGGGCGGAGAGCGTACTGAGATCAGCGCCGAAGTTCCGGAACAGGAACTGCTGCGGTACGCGATCGTGCTGCGGGGACTGACGGCGGGCAGCGGACGATTCCGCCGGGAGTACTTGCGGCACGAGCCGCTGCCGCCCGGCATAGCCGTTGCCTCGGCGAAAGCCTGAGGCTCAGCGTCTGCATCCAGCTCAGCGGTTCTTACGAAGGAACGCTGACAACGGAGCCGCGAGAGACGCGCCGATGTCAGCTGCACTCGTCTTGACTCCTGCGCGTTCAAAGGAATGGTTGCCGCCGTCCCACCATTCGATGGTTGCGGTGGGTCCGATCCGGGCCACCACGTTTTCGAGCAGTTCGGGCGTCGCGAAGGTGTCCCGTGTGCCTTGCAGGAAGAGCATGGGCAGCGTGAGCCCGTAGAGGTGCTCATCGCGGAGCTTCTCCGGTTTTCCAGGCGGGTGCAGCGGGTAGCCGAGATAGACGAGTCCCGCGGCGGGCATGCCTTCGGCGACTGCCATCGACGCCATGCGACCGCCGAAGGACTTGCCGGCTGCCCACAACGGTTCGCCCTCTGAACGGGACGCCGCTTCCGCCATGACGGTCCGCCACGTCGCGATCGCGGCAGGCGGCCGGTCGGGGAACCTCTTGCCGGCTTCCCGGTAAGGGAAGTTGAAGCGCAAAGTCGCAACGCCGTCGTCATTTAACGCGTGCGCGAGGCCGCCCAGAAACGGATGCTCCATGCCCGCACCGGCTCCGTGGGCAAGAACGAGGGTGGCGACCGGTTTGTCCGGCCGGGCGTAGATACCCGAGATCGCCGTACCGTCGACGTCGATCGTGACATGGGATTCGGCGATGCCCATGCTCACTCGAATCGGGAGGGATCGCCGGTGCCGCGCCTGACCACTTCCGCCGTGCCGCTCGAGAAGTCCACCACGGTGGTGGGCTCTGCGCCGGTGTCTCCGGAATCGATCACCGCTTCGACCAGATTGTCCAGGCGTTCCTTGATTTCCCAGCCTTGGGTCAAGGGTTCTTCTTCGTCGGGGAGCAGCAAGGTGCTGGAAAGAAGTGGTTCGCCCAGTTCGGCCAGCAGGGCCTGGACAAAAATGTGGTCCGGAATCCGCACGCCTACCGTCTTCTTTTTGGGATGCAGGAGACGGCGTGGCACTTCCTTCGTGGCCGGCAAGATGAACGTGTAGCTTCCCGGCGTGACGGCCTTGATGCTTCGGAAGACATCGTTGTCGATCATGACGAACTGCCCGAGCTGTGCGAAATCCTTGCAGACCAAGGTGAAATGGTGCTTGCTGTCGAGCTGCCGGATCGAGCGGATCCGATCGAGGGCCTCCCTATTGCCGATTTGCGCGCCGAGAGCGTAGCAGGAATCGGTGGGGTAGGCGATGAGCCCGCCGGACTGGAGGATATTGACCACCTGGGCAATTGCGCGTGGTTGGGGGTCCTGCGGGTGAACATCGAAGAATCTTGCCATGCCACGAGCTTACGGGCAGGCCCTACTTCAGGACAGGACATCCTTGCTCGTGAATTTGCCAAAAGCCAGCGCACCGGCCGCCACGATGTAGCCCGCCTGCAGCAAGGCATTGTCGCCGAAGCTCGTCCACGAGATGGGTTGACGCAAAAGATCGGCGAAACCCAACCAGTAATGGCTGAACAGCCACGGGTGCAGCCACTCCAGTTGCGGCAGGTTGTCGGCCACTTGCGACACGACGGACAACACGATGGTTGCAGCCATCGCCCCGACCGGCACGTCCGTAAAAGTGGAAATCGCCAGCCCGATGGCGGACAGACCCAACAAGGACACTGCGATGTATGCAGCAATCAGCAGGGAACGCACTACTGATTCGCCGACGCCGATAGTGTCGCCGGAGAGCAGGGTGACGGGACCCACCGGGAAGAGTGCGACGCCGGCCAGCGCCCCGGCGGTGGCCACCGTAAGGGTCGCTGCCAGGCAGAACGCCGCGGCAGACGCGTATTTGATCAACAAGAGGCGGACGCGTCCCGCCGGGGCGACGAGCAAGTACCTGAGCGTGCCAAGATTCGCTTCTCCGGCAATCGTGTCGCCGGCCACCACTCCGATCGTGAGCGGAAGGAATAAAGGCACGGAGACGATCATTGCCGTGACGCCGACGAAAAGCCCGTTCTGGGTGATCCGATCCAGGAACGGCGGACCGCGCCCAGGGGCCACGGGATGCGAGCTCAGCTTGACCGCGGCGGCGATGAGGAGGGGAATCCCGGCGAGCGCAAGGAGCATGGCCCACGTCCGCAGCCGGCGGAACAGTACCGAAAGCTCGGAGGCCATGAGTGACCACGAGCTTGATGGCCGGGCGTTTGACGCCGGGCCGCCCGGCGCGGCGGTCATAGGTCTGGTTTCATGTTCAGCCGGCAATGTCGAAACCCTCTCCGGTAAGGGAGACGAAACGCTCCTCCAGGCTGGCGTTCTCTACGCCAAAGCCCCGGACCCGGACGCCGTCGGACACGAGGGCAGCCACGATCGCCTCGGGAGCGACTTCGTGCCCCGGCGGACCGGTGCTGACGAGGCTCTGGCCATCGGCGCCGTACGAGCCGGGCGGCGGAACAGACAGTTCCGATTGCAGGCCCAGCCTGGAAAGGACACGGACGGCGGCTTCGATATCGGGCGTGTGGAGCCGGATGGTTGTCTTTCCCGCGGCGCGCAGTTCGTGGAGGGTTCCTTGCGCCACGAGCTTGCCCACGCTCATGACTCCCACATGGGTGCACATCTGTTCCACTTCCGCGAGGAGATGGCTTGAAACGAACACTGTGGTGCCCCCGGCGGCCAGCGAGCGGACCAGGCTGCGCACCTCCCGGGTCCCTTGCGGATCCAAGCCGTTGGTGGGTTCATCGAGGACAAGCAGTTCCCTCGGACGCAGCAGGGCATGCGCAATCCCCAGCCGCTGCTTCATCCCGAGGGAATAGGCGCGGACCTTCTTAGCTGCAGCATGGGACAACCCCACCCTCTCGAGCGCGTCATCCACCCGCGCGGCCCGGGTCTGCGGGGAGGCATGAAGATCGGCGCTGTCCAAGCGCCGAAGGTTCGCCGCCCCCGACAGGAAAGGGTAGAAGGCCGGCCCTTCCACCAGCGAGCCCACATTGGGCAGCACCGTTGCAAGTTGGCGCGGCATCTCGCCGCCAAGTACCCGGATGTGGCCGTTCGTGGCGGACGCCAAGCCAAGCAGCAACCGGATGGTGGTGGTCTTGCCGGAGCCGTTTGGGCCAAGGAAGCCAAAGACCGAACCGCGGGGCACTGCAAGGTCAACGCCGTCGACGGCGGCCCGGTGCCCGAATCGCTTGCTCAGGCCTTGGGTCTCGATCGCCAGTTTAGCTGGCGCGGCCGCCTCCGTCATTTCGTGGCGGCTGCGGACTGCAACCGCTCGAGTGGCACCATTCCCGCGAAGACGCGGCCGTCGTCGAGCACCAAGACAGTTACCAAGCTGGTCGTCAGCGCACGGCCACCCGCGACCGGCTGGGTGAGCTGGGCCAACATCGGAGCCGAGCGGACATCCGTGGGGACCGCGCCCGAAGGCAAGGAGATCACTGTGTCCCAACCGGTGCCTGTAGTCGTTGGCCGGCCGGCTGTTGCCTTTGCCTCCGGTGCCTGCCCGGTCTTCCCGGGGAGGGCGCGCAGCTGCGGGGTTGCTTTCTCTTCAACCGCGGCACCGCGCGGCGGGGTGAAGCTGAACAGGGCGGCGTCGGGCGCCGACAAGTTCAGCTCGGTGAATGCGAGCGAAAAGGCCGCTGCGGCTTGGCCGCGTGCCCGCACGTCGACGCCGAGCGGCAGGCCCGAGGCTGAGTCAACGGCGATTGTCACGGAATCGACGAGCGTCGCGGTACTGCGTGGCTTGATCACCAGTTGGTAGGCCGTGTGGCCGGCCACCGTGGTTCCGTCGCCCACTGTCACGTCCGTGGTGGGCCCGACGGCGGCGAGGAAGTGCTGCGCGACGACGTCAGGAGTGGTTACCCCCGGAGTCGGGGTCGCGTGCGGGGCCGCATCGCGTGCCGGCCCGGCGGGCATCGTCATGTGCGCCGCACTGTTGTCGGCCGAGTTGTAGAGCCAGAGATCGTTTCCATTGCGGACGACGTCGCGCTCGGCGAGCATGTCCATCACCTGGAACCTGGCCTTGGCGGGGCCGTCCAGGTAGACCCGGGCCGTGTGTGAACCGCTCAAAAGCTCGATGACCGAAGCCGGACCTTGGGTTGCAGTTGGCCCGACGGAGGGGAGCTGGGGGAGTCCCATTTCGGAACTCTGCTGGAGGGTTCCGGACAAGGCCTGGACATCGGCGCGGCCGATCATCGCGATAATTTCCTCTGCCGTTTTGTGCGGCAGGTTCGTCGCGGCCCCTGCCTGGTAGGAACCAGCCAGGGCAGCCGCAGCAAGCGCTACCGGAACCAGCGCAGCGGGCAGCCAACGCAACCAAGGGCGGGTCATGACAACCTCGCGAACCATCCACCATCGGCGAAGTTCATGCTTCCAGAGTACGCCTGGTGTCCGGAGTGATCACGTGCCTCGTTGAGGAAGGAATATTTTCACTTCGGGCCGCGTCCCCGACTTTTACCGAAGAATCCAAAGTTCAACCAAGGATCACCGCAGTTTCCTCATTGAGGGGTTTGCGCGAACTAAGCTTGGTCCAGCTAGCTCCTGGTTTGAGCGTCCGGCCCGACACCTGAAGGAAGTCCAAAATTCGTTCCGCGTCCGTTTCCCGTCATGTCCTGTCGCTGCTGCTGGCCATCCTCGCTGTGGCCTTTTCCGGAGTCTCCGCAGGAGCCGCCTCGCAGATCCCATCAAACCTGGCAAGCAGTGCGAAGGATGATGGACATTCCCGCTACATCGTGAAGTATGCGGCTGGAACGGATGCCGCGGCGGGGGAGCAATCCTTGCGTTCCAGCAACGTCACGGTCGCAAGGACTTTTACGAATGCGATGCAGGGGGCCGTCGTGACCGCTACGCCGGCCCAAGCGGATGAGCTGAAGCGTTCCGGACAGGTTGCCGCCGTCGAGGTTGACGCACCGCTCAAGGTGTCGGCTACCCAGCAAGGCGCGCCGTGGGGATTGGACAGGATCGACCAGCGCACCCTGCCGTTATCCGGCACCTATACCCCCGTTGCTTCGGGTGCCGGGGTGGTCGCATACATGATCGATAGTGGTGTGCTTGCAAGCCACACCGAGTTCGGTGGCAGGGTGGCAAACGGCTGGACTGCGATAGCCGACGGCCAGGGAACAAACGACTGCGATGGCCACGGCACCCACGTCGCCGGAATTGTCGCGGGCCAGACGTACGGAGTTGCCAAAAGTGCCACGATTGTGCCCGTGCGCGTCGTCGACTGTACGGGCAGCGGGTACACCTCCGACTTGATTGCCGGACTCGATTGGGTTGCGGCAAACCACGTTGCCGGTACACCGGCCGTGGCCAATATGAGTATCGGCGGCCCTCCCAGCCCCATGGTCGACGCCGCGGTGCAGGGTCTCATCTCCAAGGGCATCACTGCGGTCGTCGCGGCGGGCAATGCCACGACCGACGCTTGTAATACTTCCCCCGCACGGGTCCTGGACGCCCTCACCGTCGCCGCGAGCGACTCCTTGGACCGGCAGGCGTCCTTTTCCAACTTCGGCAACTGCGTCGACCTTTATGCTCCAGGAGTGGGCATCACGTCAGCTGGGATCGCATCGAACACCGCCACGGCCGTCATGAGCGGAACGTCTATGGCGGCTCCGCACGTCACGGGCGCAGTGGCGGCCCTGTTGTCCTTGTACCCGCGGTTGTCTCCGTCCGCCGTCGGGACGCTCCTGCTTTCCGAAGCCTCGTCCGGCGTCGTTTCCGGCTCCAGCCCGGGAACTCCGAACCGCCTGCTGTTTTCGGGGGCACCCACACCTGCCTCTGTTGACGCTGCGACGGCGATCACGACGGCGGCTGCCGCATCCCCAAGTGTCGGTGCAGCGGCCTCTGTGATGGTCTGCGGATTGCGCAACGATGGTTGCTACGAGATGTATCAGGGTGGTGCGATTGTCTGGTCTCCTGCGACCGGGGCGCACGTGAGTGTCGGGGGAATCCGTGCGGCTTGGGCGGCAACAGGTTATGAGAACGGCCAGCTCGGCTACCCGACGACGAATGAAGTGTGCGGGCTGCGGGACGGCGGTTGTTACCAGATGTATCAGGGTGGTGCGATTGTCTGGTCTCCTGCGACCGGGGCGCACGTGAGTGTCGGGGGAATCCGTGCGGCTTGGGCGGCAAGCGGTTACGAGAACGGCCAGCTCGGCTACCCGACGACGAATGAAGCGTGCGGGCTGCGGGACGGCGGTTGTTACCAGATGTATCAAGGTGGTGCGATTGTCTGGTCTCCTGCGACCGGGGCGCACGTGAGTGTCGGGGGAATCCGTGCGGCTTGGGCGTCAACAGGTTACGAGAACGGCCCGCTCGGCTACCCGACGACGAACGAATACCCAGCCGGAAACGGCGGGGTGGTGCAGAACTACCAAGGCGGGCGCATCGCATGGTCCCCCGCAGCGGGAACGACTGTGACCTACGGCTGAGGAAGAACTGGACCCGCTACCCTTCCAGCATCCTCCGTACGAAGTCCGCGCTCGGCCGTGAGTAAGCTGACCCGAGGCGCTCGAAGAGCGCGATTCCAGCCATGCCGGGCCAATCCTCGGGAAGGAAATCCGCCGGCAGTCCCGGATCCAAGTACGGAATGATCCGCCAGCGGTCAATGCATCGGACATAACGCGCGAAGCTTTCGGCCGAGGCCGGGCCGTCGTTGGAACCTTTAGCCGGGCCGCAGTCGTCGGCCGCGGAACCATGATGCCGGATGAAGTCGCGATGCAGTTCTGCCACCGCCGCCAGGTCCCACCATGCGGATGCGGCATCGCGGAGGCTCCCGCCGACCAGGGGAGTGTCCGTGACGAACAGCGTGGCCATGCCGCGCAGCTCCAGGTCTTCCAGGATCTCCTCCACTTCCTCCCGAAGCGAATCCGGGCAGATCCACAGCCCGGCTGCAACCGTGCCGCAGCCGATCCAGTGCAGTCGCCGCCGCAATTGGTGCCGCTTTTCCCGTTCCGTCTCCGGAATGGAAAAGGACACGAGGCACCAGCGGTCCGCGGAGGACATGTGGCGTGGGTTGAATATCCGCCTGTCGCCGCGGGCAAGCATCGATGCGGCGCCCTCGGTGACGGCGAAGCCGGGAACACCATGACGCAGCTGAGGAACGACGATTTCCTTCTTCTTCAACCGTGACAATGCCGTCCGGGAAACAGCCGCGGTTACATCAAGAGCCTCCATGAGGGTGATGATGTGCCTCGTGGACATCCATCCGCCGGCATCGCGCAGGTACAGGCCGATGACTGTGCGAAGCAACGACGTGGTACTCCCGGGCCGGGAGTCCATGTCGTCGAGGACAGCGCTCACAGGAGTTCGGTGAGGGCGTCCCGGATGGCGGTCACTCCCAGCTCAACCTCCGCGTAGCTGGTGCTGAGCGGTGACAGGCCGATCCGCAGTCCGTGCGGGGGACGGAAATCGGGAATGACACCGCGTTCCCAGAGTGTCTGGGTCACCTCGGCGAACAAGGGATGGTCCACCGTGATGTGCGAGCCACGCTCTGCGGTGTTGCGCGGGCTGACAATTTCGACGCCGAGGGGGACCAGTATGTCCTCAGCCAAGGCGATTGCGTACTCCGTCAGCTTGATGGACTTCTCCCGCACGGCATCCATGCCCACTGATGCGATCAGCTCAACCATGTCCTTGAGCGGTTGCATGGCCAGCACCGGCGGAGTGCCGGTGATGAAGCTTCGGATCCCTTGTGCCGGTTTGTAGCTTTCCGTCATGCCGAAGGGGTTGTCGGCGCCCATCCAGCCCCAGATCGGCTGTTGCAGGCGGTCCTGCTGCGAAGCGTTGACGTAGGCGAACGCGGGGGAGCCCGGGCCGCCATTGAGGTATTTGTAGGTGCAACCTACGGCAAGGTCCACACCCCAGGCGTCGAGTTCGAGGGGCACCGAGCCTACGGAGTGGCACAGGTCCCAGAGCATGAGCGCACCGGCTTCCTTGACCATCGCGGTGATCGCCGCGGCATCCGCCAGGAAACCGGAACGGTAAGCGACGTGGCTGAGTACGACGACGGCGGTCCGCTCGCTGAGCAGTCCCTCGAGGTCTGCGGTCCGGACGCCGCTGGCCGGATTTGAAGCGACCCACTTGATGGTGGCGCCCTTCTCCGCGGCGATGCCCTCGATGATGAAACGGTCCGTGGGGAAGTTGTCCCGGTCCACGACGATCTCATCACGACCCGGTTGGGCGTCGACCGCTGCCCGGATGAGCTTGTAGAGCATCACGGAAGTGGAATCTCCCACGGTGACCTGGCCGGCGGCCGCCCCCAGGGTGACGACGCCGATCCGGTCGCCCACCGTGGTGGGCTCGTCCATCCACTGTTCGTCCCAACCACGGATGAGGCGGCTGCCCCACGCCTCTTCGACGAAGGACGCGAGCTTCGCTGACGTCGCTTTGAGCGGCCTGCCGAGCGAGTTCCCGTCGAGGTATGCGGTGAGCTGACCGTCCGCCGGGGCGTAAAAGGCCTCACGCTGCCCGGCGAGGGGATCCGCGGCGTCGAGCTCTCCCGACGTCGGCCGTTGCGTTTGCTGCGCGCTGTTCATGTCTCTCCTGAAGAAAACTTTGGGGGTTGCTGGAGCGGGGTTGCTGTTCAGTTGCCGATCTCGGTGCGGACGGCGTAGAGCTCCGGGAAGAAGGTGAGGTCAAGGGCCCGCTTGAGGAAGTCGACGCCTGACGAGCCTCCCGTCCCCACTTTGAATCCGATGGTCCGCTGCACCGTACGCAAATGGCGGAAGCGCCAGGCGTGGAAGTTGTCCTCGATGTCTACGAGGTCTTCGCAAGCTTCGTAGAAACCCCAGGGCGTAGCTTCTGATTCGTAGATCTCCTGGAAGACCGGGACGAGGTCTTTCCGGAACGTCCACGGTTCGCTGGTGTCACGTTCCAGGATTTCGGCGGGAACGGCATAGCCGGCCCGCGCCAGCACTGCGAGGAAGGCGTCGTAAAGCGTCGGCTCCTCCAGGAGCGTGCTGAGCTGGCTGTGCGCCGCCGGATCGCTCTCGAAGACCCGGAGCATGCCGCGGTTCTTGTTGCCCAATAGGAATTCGACGGCCCGGTACTGGTGGGACTGAAAGCCTGACGAGCTGCCCAGGAAGCGCCGGAATTCGGAGTACTCGCGGGGAGTCAGTGTGCCCAGGACAGACCACTGTTCGGTCATGGTGCGCTGGATCGCCTTGACGCGTGCGATGCATTTGAGGGCTTTGGCCAGGTTGTCCGCATCAAGGAGCCGGCGGGCTTCGAGGAGTTCATGCAGGACGAGCTTGAGCCACAGTTCGCTGGTCTGGTGCTGGATGATGAACAGCAATTCGTCATGGTGTTCCGGCGTGCTCAACGGGTGCTGGGCAGTGAGGAGGCGGTCCAGGTCCAGATACCCGCCGTAGGACATGGCCTGGCTGAAGTCGGTGCGGACCGAATCCTCGATGGGCCTGATGTTTTGGTCCCTGATGCTCTCTTCGGAGTGGCCGGTGCTGTTATCCATGCATTGAGATTATCACTATTGTGACGAACGTCAAGATAGTGAATTTCCGCGAAGCGCTGGCTCCCGGCGGCGTTCCAAAGGTTGGTTTTTGTTGCCTAGGTGAACCTCCCGCGAGGTATATACGTTGTAAGATCGGCAAGGGGGTATGCGGGCTCCAGGAGGCTCCATGTACCAGCAGACAGTCAGCATCCGGGACATACCAGCAGACAGTCAGCATCCGGAGGTGGACGGACCAGAACGCTTCCCCGGTCTCGAACAGACGGCGCTACGCACGCGTACCAAGCTTCGGGCCCGGGACCTCATAGTGCAGAAATACGGAGGCTCCTCCGTAGCCGATGCAGCAGCCATCAAACGAGTGGCCCGGCGGATCGCGGAGACCCGGGAGGCCGGCCATCCGCTGGTGGTGGTGGTTTCGGCCATGGGCGACACCACCGACGAACTGCTTGACCTGGCCGTATCCCTCAGCCCCAGCCCTCCCGCCGGTGAGCTTGACACGTTGCTGACAACGGGTGAACGGATCTCGGTGACGCTCCTGGCGATCGCATTGGCTGATCTGGGCGTTCCTTCCCGGACCTTCAGCGGAAAAAAGGCCGGACTGATAACCGATGGCATCCACGGCAAAGCACACATTGTCAACGTTGACCCGCACCATATCCGCGCTTGCCTGAAGCGCGAAGAAGTTGCCATCGTCGCTGGTTTCCAGGGCAAGGGCCTCAAGAAAAAGGAGGTCACCACCCTCGGCCGGGGTGGTTCGGACATCACGGCCGTCGCCTTGGCCGCCGCGCTGGGCGCCGGCATGTGCGAAATCTATACCGACGTCGATGGCGTCTACACCGCCGACCCGCGGGTTGTTCCCCGTGCGCGGAAAATCGACACTATTTCAAACGAGGAAATGCTGGAGCTGGCTGCGTCCGGTTCCAAAGTCGTACATGCCAGATGCCTTGAGTATGCCCTCCGGTTTGGAGTCCCCATCCACGTGCGCTCCTCCTTCAACAGGAGCACTGGAACCATGATTCTGCCGGGCCGGGACCAGGAAGCGGAATGGGACCACAAGCCGGTCTGGGAGCGGGCTCCGGCCGTTGAGCAGCCCGTGGTCTCTGCAGTTCTCTGTGACGACTCCGTAGCGAAGCTGACGTTAATGGGCGTCGCGGACGGCGTGGGAAAGTCCGCAGAGATCTTCGGGCTTCTTGCCGATGAGCGGGCCCAGGTTGAGATGGCCGTTCAAAACACCTCGTCCGCGCGCGCCGGCGGGAGGGACATTTCGCTCGCGGTTCCCGGCCTGGACGGATTCCGTGTCCGTGCAGCCCTCTCCGCTGCCCAGACGGCCATTGGTTTCGTGGAGCTCCGCTACGACGGCCAGATCGGCAGGCTGTCGCTGATCGGTCTCGGTATGCGCACTGACGCGCAGATCTTTTCGCGGCTCTTCAAAGCCCTTTCGGATGCGGGTGCCGAGATCGAGTTGATCTCGGCGTCGGACATGCGCATCGACGTTGCTGTTCGCGCGGATGTGCTGGACGACGCACAGCGCGCCGTGTGCTTGGCCTTCGGACTGGACCATGCAGGATTGGACCATGCAGGACTGGATCACGCAGGACTGAACCAGGCAGGGGAGGAGGCCTCCAAAGCGCCGTAGTGGGGCCGCAGCATCGGCACCCCATCCTCCCCGCCTCGCCAAGGCACGGCAGCGGGAAGCGCTCAATCACTGATCCGCTTCCGCGGATCCCCGGGATAAGGACCCGATCGCCATGAACACTTTTCCGCAGCAGGCTACCTTGACCTCGGCACATGTAACCGGGCCCCTCCCAGGACCCGGATCTGCCGAGTTGTTGGCGCACCAGGAACTCAACGAATCCAATGCCCGCACCTATCCGCGGCATCTTCCCATCGCGATTGCCGAGGGCTCCGGAGCCTTTGTGCGGGACGTCGATGACAATGTCTTCATTGATTTCCTTGCCGGAGCCGGGGTTTTGTCCCTCGGGCACAGCCATCCGGAGCTGGTGGAGGTCGTCGCCGCCCAGCTGCGGAGATTGAGCCACGGACTTGATTTCCCGACGCCGGCGAAGGACGCCTTCATGACGGCGCAGCTGTCCATGCTTCCCTGGGGACTCGCCGATCGGATGAAGATCCACTTCTGCGGACCGACCGGTGCAAATGCCGTGGATGCCGCCGTCAAATTGTGCAAGACGGCCACCGGGCGCGCGGACATCGTGTGCTTCCAAGGAGCATTCCACGGCAGCAGTACAGTGGGGATGGCGTTGACCGGACTAGTTGAACAGAAGCAGCCGGTGGCGAACGGGATGCCCGGAGTGCACTTCTTCCAGTACTCCTACTGTGCCCAGTGTCCTCTAGGCCTCCACCCGGAGACCTGTTCGACCAACTGCGTCCTGTTCCTCGAGCATTCCCTCAAAGACCCGCTCGGAGGAATTCCGCTTCCCGCGGCCGTCATCATGGAAATGGTCCAAGGCGAGGGGGGAGTTGTACCGGCCACGGCAGAATTCGCGCGAACCGTGCGCAGGGTGACCCGTGAGCTGGGCATCCCGTTGATTATCGACGAGATCCAGACCGGGTGCGGGCGCACGGGAACCTGGTTCGCATTCGAGCAATACGGGATCGAGCCCGATGTCATCGTCGCATCCAAGGCGCTCAGCGGAATCGGCCTCCCTGTTGCCCTGATCATCTACAACAAGGACCTCGACCGCTGGCTCCCCGGCGCCCACACGGGGACATTCCGAGGAAACCAGCTGGCCTTCGCCGCGGGGGCCGCAGCCGTGGAGATCATCCGGCGCGACGACGTTCTCGGCAACGTCCGGAGCCGCGGCGCGCAGATTGCCTTGCTTCTCGCGCCCTTGGCCGGCAATGCCTGGGTGCGCGAGGTGCGGGGCAGAGGCCTGATGTGGGGAATCGAGTTCGCCGATCCGGAAACAGGCCGTCCTGCCGGAGAGCTGGCCCGCGCAGTGCAGCGAAATGCCTTGGATCTGGGCCTGATACTCGAATGCGGTGGCCGCGACGACTGCGTGGTCAGGCTCCTGCCTCCGCTGAACATCACGGAAGAAATTGTCCACACCGCCTGCGGGCTTCTCCTGGCTGCGATCGCAGAACAAAGTTCCATTGCCGACCAGCGTGCCATTGCCGGACACAGGACCACGACAGGCGCGGCCAGATAAGGCCGGGCACAAGTCCAGGGCAAGGAGGCGAAATATGGGGAGGCATGTGGACCCGGGCCGGACCTCCGGCGGAGCGGCCACAAGCGCCCGGTCCCTGATCCAGTTCAGGGACGGTGTCCCCGTTCTGGTCGGCGCTGCACCGGCCAATACGGCGCTGGACAACCCGACGCAGGGCACCGCTATCCGGTGGAGCCCCGGCGAGCGGCTTGAGGAGCTCTTCGAGAACCGGTGCGACCGCCAGCGGCTCGAAGGCCGCAGCAGTCATCCTGCCGTGGAAACAGCGGATGGTTCGCTGAGCTACCAAGAGCTCGACGCCCGGGCCAACCGGCTCGCCCGCTACCTTCTTGCCCGCGGGGTACGCCTGGGCGACAGAATCGCGCTGCTGTTCGATGACCCGGTACGGTCCTATGTCAGCATGCTTGCGGTCCTCAAGGCCCATGCCGTCTATGTGCCCCTCGACCCGGCGTTCCCTTCCGAGAGAATCGCCTACATCGCCGAAGACGCCGACGTCACCATGCTCCTGACGGTCTCCCGCCTCGCGGACAGCCTCCTGCCCGGGACTGCGGACCTTGCGGTTCGCGTGGACTTGGAGGATCGCCGGATTGCCGCGTTTGAATCTTCACGCTTGGCTTGGGCGGAGCGGGGGTCCCCGGCCAACGGACTGGCCTACATCATCTACACTTCGGGATCCACCGGACGGCCCAAGGGAGTGGCCATAGAGCACGCCAGCATCTGCCACTTTGTGCGGATTGCCGCCGAAACTTACGGCTACGATCCCCGCGACCGGGTCTACCAGGGCATGACCACGGCTTTCGATTTCTCCGTGGAGGAGATCTGGGTGCCTTGGATGGTGGGGGCCACTTTGGTGCCCCGGCCGCCCGGGAACAACCTCCTCGGGCCGGATCTTGCCGAGTTCATCCAGGCCCGGAACATCACTGCCCTTTGCTGCGTACCGACCCTGCTCGCCACGCTCGACGACGACGTGCCAGGGCTGCGGTTCCTGCTTGTCTCCGGTGAAGCCTGCCCGGAGGACCTTGTGGAGCGTTGGCACCGCCCCGGCCGGCGCTTCTTGAATGTCTACGGGCCGACCGAAGCGACGGTGACAGCAACCTGGGGTACGGCGGAGCCCGGCAAACCCGTGACCCTGGGCAAACCGTTGCCCGGCTATTCGGCGGTCATCCTGGATCCCGTCCGGGACCGTGCCCTGCCTCACGGCGAGCTGGGCGAAATCGGCTTGGCGGGCGTGGGGCTCGCCAAGGGTTACATCAACCGGCCTGAGCTAACAGAAAGGGCATTCATTCCCGATTTCCTCGGCCTGGAGGACAACCCGTCCCATCGCATTTACCGCACGGGTGACCTTGGCCGGTTCAACGATCACGACGAAATCGAGTACCACGGCCGCACCGACACGCAGGTGAAGGTCCGGGGCTATCGGATTGAGCTGAGCGAAATCGAAAACGTCCTTCTGCAGATGCCCGGGATAGCGATGGCTGTTGTGAAGACATGGGAGCCCGGGCCGGGAATCACGGAACTTGCCGCCTACTACACGCTGCACCAGAACGTACCCAAGGTGGAAGGAGGCGACATCCGCGCCTGGCTGCGCGAGCGGCTCCCGGCCTACATGGTGCCCGGTTACTTCGAGCCCCTCCAGGGCATGCCGATGATGATCAGTGGGAAAGTCGACCGCAGCAGGCTTCCACATCCCTCCGGCCCGCGCGCGGTCAGTACAGACTTCGCCGACACCAGGCCGGTGACGCCTACGGAATGGATCCTCGCCCCGGCTTTGGCTGCGGCCCTCCAGCTCACGTCAGTCTCCACCACCGCCAATTTCTTCAACGACCTCGGGGCAAACTCCCTGTTGTTGGCGCATTTCTGCGCCAACGTCCGCAAGGTAGCCAACTCACCCTCAGTCTCGATGCGCGAAATATATGCACATCCGACCATCGCCGCCTTGGCGGCCGCCATGGATGCCGCGAACGACGAGTCACTCGCGGGGTCCGCCGAGGGAACGGAAACCGCGACGGCGGAACCCTTCCTGCGCGTCGGGACCGGCCAGTACCTGCTGTGCGGGGCTCTGCAGGCGATGGCCGCCCTGGCCTACGCGTACGTGGCGTTGCTCATCCCGGTGGCTGGCGAGCAATGGGTAGCCACATCCCGCCAACCAGCCGACTTCGTGGTGCGCTCCGTCGTCGTCGGCACTATAACCTTCATTGCCTTGTCAGCCATGCCACTTGTGCTCAAATGGACGCTCGTCGGCCGGTGGGAGGCCGGGGAGTTCCCTCTCTGGTCCCTAGAGTACGTCCGCTTCTGGTTCGTCAAGACCTTGGTCACCACAAGCCCCATCCGAATGTTCGTCGGGACACCGGTCTTCCCGCTATATCTCCGCGCACTGGGCGCCAGGATCGGCCCCCGGGTAACCATCCTCTCCTCGAGGATTCCCGCTTGCCCCGACCTGCTGACGGTAGGGGCGGACACGGTGATCCGAAAGGACTCCACGTTCTACTGCTACCGTGCCCACGCGGGCCGGATCCAGACAGGGCCCGTCACCCTCGGCCGCAACGTCCTGATCGGTGAGCAGACCACGCTGGACATAGACACCGCCATGGGTGACGATGCCCAACTGGGGCACAGCTCCTCCTTGCACCGTTTCCAGAGTGTTCCTCCGGGCTCCGCCTGGAATGGCTCACCGGCCCAACCCGCCCACACCAACTACCGGCTGGCCGGACAGGCCAGCAGCGGTACGCGCAGCCGGGTCAGCTTTGGTTTCTGGACCGTCGTGATCCATGTGGTGGTGGTGTCATCCATCGGAATCGGCGCCATCGACATCCTGCTCGCCTCACTTCCCACCGGCGACACAAACCCTGCCCAGCCCGGATTCTGGGGCGCACTTCTGCTGGTCTCGTTCGTCCTTCTCTTCGGCAGTATCGTGGCCGCTTTCGCCCTCGTAGCCACCCTTCCCAGGGTGCTGGCATTGTTCCTGATCCCTGGTAAGGACTATCCGCTCTATGGTCCGCGGTTCGGACTCCTGCGGACCATTCAGCGGCTGACGAACCTCAAGGCACTCCTCCAACTCGCAGGGGACAGTTCCCTCATCGTGTACTACTTGAACGTCCTCGGCTACCACCAGCCGGATATGGTGCAGACCGGATCCAACTTCGGCGTCGGGCTGAAGCACGACAGCCCCACGCTGGCCACGGTCGGCAGTGGCACCATGGTCTCCGACGGTCTATCGATCATCAATGCCGACTATTCAACTACCGCGTTCCGCCTTTCGCCTGCCGTCATTGGGGCCAGGAGCTTCTTCGGTAACAACATCGCCTATCCCGCCGGGGCCAGAGTGGGGGACAACTGCCTCCTGGGCACCAAAACCATGGTGCCCCTGGAGGGTCCGCTCCGCCATGGGGTGGGCCTCCTGGGGTCGCCGCCTTTTGAAATCCCGCGCACAGTGGACCGCGATAGTGCCTTCGACCGGTTCAGGACGCCGGAGGAATTGCGGCGACGGCTCCCCGCAAAGAACCGGCACAACTCTGTGACGCTGCTCCTCTACCTGCTGGGCCGCTGGGTCGAGCTCTACGTGATTCTCCTCGCGGCCTGGGGATCGCAGGCCCTTCTACCCGCGGCCGGCGGACTCGGAGCCCTCGCCGGGGTGGGAACAATGGTCATCACCACCAACGCCCTGGCTGTCCTCGTTGAGCGGGCGTCCCTCGGCTTTGGCAGACTTTCGCCGCGCTTCTGCTCAATCTACGAAGTGCCGTTCTGGCGCCACGAGCGCTTCTGGAAGCTCAGCGCCGGGGGTATCGTGCAAATGTTCAACGGCACGCCCTTCAAACCCGTGATCTGGCGCATGTTGGGGATCCGGATGGGCAAGAAGGTCTTCGATGACGGTTGCGGGATCCCCGAAAGGACCCTCGTCACCATCGGGGACTATTGCACCCTCAATGCCCACTCCGGCGTCCAATGCCACTCCATGGAGGATGGCGCGTTCAAACTCGATGCCATCACCCTTGGCGCCGGCTGCACACTGGGAGTGGGCGCATTCGTCCACTATGGGACCACCATGCACGAAAGTTCCCAGCTCGAAGCCGACTCGTTCCTGATGAAAGGCGAGGACGTCCCGGCCCACAGCATCTTCGGCGGCAATCCGGCACGCGAACTCAACCGGCAAGCCGGCCCCGGACTGCGCTGACAGCAACGCTTGCCTTACGCTGGCCTTGTTGGCACGTCGGGGAAGGGGCTGCATGACCACCGTGTCGCTGTATCTGGACGTCGACGGCGTGGTGAACCCCTTCGGTCCCATGGGCTTCACTGACTGGGGTACTGAATGGAAAATCGCCGACGCCGGAATCCTGGACGTCGTCTACGCCTCCGAACTGGTTGACGAGCTCAATGAGCTGGCCGCGCATCCCTCTGCGAGGTTTGTTTGGCTGACCACGTGGCAGCGGCTCGCGCCCGAGTTCCTGTGCCCGGCCATCGGCCTCCACGGCGAGCATTGGCCCGTCCTGACCAGCGACGGCTGGGACCAGACCGCCGATTGGTGGAAGCTGGACGTTTTGCAAAGGGACGTCCACGAGTCCGGAGCCGAACGCATCGTGTGGATGGATGATCAGCTGAACCATGAGGCCGCGGCCCGGTCCTGGGCCGAGTTCCTCGGCAGCCGTGTGCTTTGGATCTCACCGGACCCGCGGCGCGGCCTGTCACGGAGCGATATCGCGGCTGTTCGGCAATTCCTTGGATGATGCTGGGCCTACGTTTTGCCCTGCCGCCATTGGCACGTAGGATTCTTAGGGTTTCACGCCCGCCATGGTTAATTCCGCCAGTACGTTCAGATGAACGCCTGCTGAACTGTTTGTTTCAGGCAGGACCGGGGAAGTGAAACTGCGCATCGTCGACTCTGCAGATTGGGCACCAGGTGGGAATCACCTTCATGGTCGCGCTTGTCATAGCGCTGGCCTTATTTTTTGACTTCACCAACGGGTTCCACGACACTGCCAACGCCATGGCGACTCCGATCGCCACGGGTGCCATCAAGCCCAAGACGGCTGTTGCTTTGGCTGCGGTGCTCAACCTCGTAGGTGCGTTCCTGTCGACCGAAGTGGCAAAGACCATTTCGGGAGGCCTTATCCGCGAGGGCACGGACGGTATCCACATCACGCCGGAGATTATCTTCGCCGGGCTGATGGGGGCCGTCCTGTGGAACATGTTCACGTGGCTCAAAGGGCTGCCCTCCAGTTCTTCGCACGCGCTTTTCGGCGGCCTCATCGGTGCGGCCATCGTCGGCATCGGCTTCCACTCCGTCAACTTCGACACCGTGCTCCAGAAGGTCATTCTTCCTGCCATCTTCTCGCCCCTGCTCGCAGGTGCCGTGGCCTATCTATGCACCAAGCTTGCCTACGCCCTGACGTCCCGGCATGACCCCGAAACCGGCGACAAGCTGACCCAGAAGCGCGGCGGATTCCGTACCGGCCAGATCTTCACCTCGAGCCTTGTCGCGTTGGCGCACGGTACCAACGACGCGCAAAAGACCATGGGCATCATCACCCTCGTCCTGATCGCCGCCGGAACCCAGCCTGCCGGAAGCGGCCCGCAGCTCTGGGTCATCGGGGCCTGCGCACTCGCCATCGCGATCGGAACCTATGCCGGCGGCTGGCGCATCATCCGGACCATGGGCTCCGGGCTGACCGATGTCAAGCCGGCGCAGGGCTTCTCGGCGGAAGCCAGCACCGCTTCGGCCATCCTCGCTTCCTCCCACCTCGGCTTCGCGCTGTCCACCACTCAGGTGGCCTCAGGTTCGGTCATCGGCTCGGGACTCGGACGCAAGGGCACCACGGTGCGCTGGGGTACGGTGGGGCGCATCGCCACCGGCTGGCTCTTCACCCTCCCTGCCGCTGCCATCGTGGGCGCCTTGACCGCGTTCCTCATCGGCACCGGCACCGTCGGCGTGGTTATCGCCGCAGTTGTGGGCACCGCCGTCGTCGTCTACATGTTCATTTACTCGAGGAAGTCGCACGTGGGCCACCACAACGCCGTCGAAGTCGAGGAAGCCGGCACCGCGGTCCGCTTCCGCAATAAGAACGCAAAGAGACAGAGTCTGAGCAACAGCATGAGTAAGGACACCCTGGCATGAAGTGGTTGGATCTGGTGCAGGTAGCCGGCGCGACCCTTGTGGCGGCATTGGTCCTGGTAGTGCTCTATTCGCTCGGTGTCCGTCTCACTGCCATCGCGGGCGACGCACGGCAGAAGTCACCGGTCATGGTCCGGTCCCTTGCCTATCTGTGTTTCGCGGCCTGCGGAATCGCCGTGCTTTTCGGGATCTACCTGATCGTTCCTTACTTCTCGAAGTAGCTGTGAACGGCGCAGCCTCATGGGTAGGGTGGGGCCATGGCGGATTTCCAGTACTACGTGGCATCCTCGCTTGACGGGTTCATCGCCACGAAAGAAGACGATCTCGGCTGGCTGATCCAGTTTGAAGAGGCCGAGGGCGTCACCGAAAGCTACGAAGACTTCATGGCGGGGATCGGCTGCATCGTCATGGGCGGCCAGACCTATCGCTGGCTCATGGAACACGAACCGGGCAAATGGCCCTATCCGGGAGTTCCATGCTGGATCTTCACCCACCGCGAATACGCCGCGCCGCCCGGTGCCGATGTCACGTTCGTGCGTGGCGAGGTTGAGGAATTCGCGCCGGACCTGATTGCGGACGCCGGCGACAAGAACGTGTGGCTGGTAGGCGGTGGAAACTTGGTGGCCCAGTTCGCCAAGGCCGGGCTGCTCGACGAGATGATTGTCACCCTGATCCCCGTCGCCTTGGGCTCCGGTAAGCGCTTGCTGCCCGTCGAGAGCCCGACGGCGCCGCTCGAGTTGAGCTCGACCCGCACCCTTGGTGGCGCCGCAGTCGAGCTGCGCTACAGATTCCCCGCGCGTGCCGGGTCAGCGGGCCCTGTTCTCCCGGAGCATGTTGGTAATCCGGGCAGTTGACAACCGTCGGCCGTGTTCGTCGGTCATGACGATTTCGTGGGTGGCGAGCGTGCCGCCCAAGTGAATGGCTGTGCATGTGCCGGTGACCAGGCCGCTTGCTACGGAGCGATGGTGGGTCGCGCCCACCTCGATTCCCACCACGTGGCGTCCGGCTCCCGCATGCAGGGCCGCCGCGAAGGAGCCCAAGGTTTCGGCGAGGACAACATGGGCTCCGCCGTGGAGGATGCCGGCAACCTGGGTATTGCCCTCCACCGGCATTGTGGCGACGGTCCGTTCGGGGCCCAGTTCAAGGAACTTGATGCCCATCTTGGCCACGAGCGAGCCCACGCCATAGCGGGAAAGCCAACCGTGCAACTCCTGCGGAACGCCGGCCGCATTGAGTTCGTCAGTGAACGGGCCCGGCGTGAAATTGTCCATCATGGCAACTAGGCTGGCACCTGTGAGCGAAACAACCAAACCGGACTCAGTTCCAACGGCAACGTCAACGCCAACGGCAAGCGCAGTTTCAACTGCCACCGCAACGGCACCAGACCCTTCAACTACCATTGCGGGCACGGCGGCAGGTGGCCGACCGCGGCTCTTGGTCCTTGATGGCCACTCCATGGCGTTCCGGGCATTCTATGCTCTGCCGGCAGAGAACTTCGCCACATCCTCGGGCCAGCACACCAACGCCGTGCATGGCTTCACCTCGATGTTGATAAACCTCATCAAGGACCAGAAGCCCACCCACGTTGCAGTGGCCTTCGATGTCTCGGACGACACGACGTTCCGCAAGGCGGAGTACAGCGAATACAAGGGTGGCCGCAACGAGACTCCACCGGAATTCCGCGGGCAGATCGATCTCATCGATCAAGTCATGGAAGCGTGGGGCATCAAGACCATCAAGATGCCAGGGTACGAGGCTGACGACATCCTCGCCACCCTCGCCGCGCAGGGGGATGCCGCGGGCTTCGAAGTCCTCTTGGTATCGGGCGACCGTGACGCTTTCCAGCTCATCACGGACAACGTGTTCGTTCTCTACCCGAAACAGGGCGTTTCGAACATCCCGCGCATGGATGCGGCGGCCATCGAAGAGAAGTACTTCGTTCCACCGTCCCGCTACTCCGATCTCGCCGCTCTGGTGGGTGAGTCCGCCGACAACCTCGCCGGCGTTCCCGGCGTCGGCCCCAAGACCGCAGCCAAGTGGATCAACCTTTACGGCGGCCTGGAAGGGATCCTGGAGAACCTGGATTCCATCGGCGGCAAGGTAGGCGGAGCCCTCCGGGAAAACATCGACGCCGTGAAGCGCAACCGCCGCCTCAACCGACTCCTGCACGACCTCCAACTCCCCGTGACACTCGCCGACCTCGAGGAACCGCGCCCGAACCGCCAGGAGGTCGAGACTCTGTTCGACACCCTCGAATTCAGGACGCTCCGTACCCGGCTGTTCGCACTCTACGGCGACGACACCGCCGGCGCGGCTCCCGAAACCATCGACGCGCCCGACTACAAGATCCTGGACAACGCCGCCGCCCTGGAGGAGTTCTTCGCCGCCGGCGCGGGGAGCCGTGCCGCGGTCGCCGTGCAGTTGGTCCCGGGTCGGATCGGCGACGACGCCGATGCCCTCGCGATCGTGCGCGCCAATGGGGCTGCCTACATCGAACTGTCGTCCTTGGACGCCGCGGCCGATGCCGTCTTGGCCAAGTGGCTTCAAGACCCCGAAGAGGCCAAGGTCATGCACGAGTTCAAGGATGCCTTGAAGGCCTTGAACCACCGTGGGCTTGGCCTGGAAGGCGTAGTGGACGACACTGCCATTTCGGGCTACCTGATCCAGCCGGACCGCCGCAGCTACGAGCTCGCCGAGCTTGCCCAGCACCACTTGCGGATCACTGTCACGGCTGCGGTGGCGCCAACCGGCCAGCTGGAACTCGAACTCGGCGATGGCCCGGACGGTGCCGCGGCCAGCGCGCTCGTCCAGCAGGCCGCCGTCGTGCACGCACTGAGTAAGCACTTCGAAAGCGAGCTCGCCGAGCGCAAGGCCGAGGCGCTCCTGACCACCTTGGAGCTGCCGGTCGCACGGGTCCTGGCCCAGATGGAACTTTCGGGCATTGCCATCTCCATGGAGCTCCTGAACGAACAGCTCGCGGACCTTGCCAAGGTGATCGACAACGCCCAGGAGCAGGCATTTGCCGCCATTGGCCACGAGGTCAATCTCGGATCTCCCAAGCAGCTGCAAACGGTCCTCTTCGAAGAGCTTGGCCTGCCCAAAACCAAGAAGATCAAATCCGGCTACACAACGGACGCCGCCTCGCTGAAGGCCCTCCTGGAGAAGACCGGCCACGAGTTCCTGGTGCAGCTCATGGCCCACCGCGAATCCTCCAAGCTGGCCCAAATGCTGGAGACCCTCAAGAAATCTGTGGCCGAGGATGGCCGCATCCACACCACGTACGCGCAGAACGTTGCGGCAACTGGGCGTATTTCCTCGAACAATCCCAATCTGCAGAACATCCCGGTGCGCAGTGAGGAAGGCCGGCGCGTCCGCGGGATCTTCGTCGTCAGTGAGGGCTACGAGTGCCTGCTGTCTGCCGACTACTCGCAGATCGAAATGCGTATCATGGCGCATCTGTCCGGCGATGAGGGACTCATCCAGGCGTACAAGGAAGGTGAGGACCTGCACCGCTATGTCGGCTCGCACATCTTCAACGTCGCGCCGGAAGAGGTCACCAGTGCCATGCGCTCAAAGGTCAAGGCCATGTCTTATGGATTGGCCTACGGACTGACCTCGTTCGGCCTGTCCAAGCAACTGGAAATCTCGGTCGACGAAGCCAGGACCCTCATGAAGGACTACTTCGACCGCTTCGGCGCCGTGCGCGACTATCTGCGCGGAGTGGTGGAGCAGGCCCGGATCGACGGCTACACCTCCACGATCGAAGGCCGCCGCCGCTATCTTCCGGACCTCACCAGCACGGACCGCCAGCATCGGGAGATCGCCGAACGCATTGCGCTGAACTCGCCGATCCAGGGTTCGGCGGCGGACCTCATGAAGCGGGCCATGCTCGGCGTTTCGGCCGAGCTGACCAGCCAGGGGCTGAAGTCCCGCATGCTGCTGCAGGTGCATGACGAACTCGTGCTCGAGGTTGCCCACGGCGAACGCGAAGCTGTCGAAAAGCTCGTCACCGAACAAATGGGGACGGCTGCCCAGCTCACGGTGCCGCTGGACGTGCAGCTCGGAGTCGGCTCCAGCTGGTATGACGCCGGGCACTAGGAAGCGCGCTGTGTAGACGCAAGCACGGGGCACGCCGCCTATATGGTGGCGTGCCCCATGCTGTCTGGCTAGGCTCGGGACGTGGCTGATCCCAAGGAAACAAACGAAAAATACAACGTCAAGCGCTTTCGTTCCGTCGACAAGGGGAACCCGGACTACGGACAAGCACGTGATTGGCTCCGGGCCGTTGGCTTCGGATTCCATGACGAGCAACGGAGCGATGAGCTCATCGACAAGATTCTCGCGATGTACCAAGCGGACAACCGTGAGCTGACGGGCGTTTACGTCAACGATGAACCACCGTTGCATGCGCTCAACCCGGAATTTCCGGTGGCGACCTTTGGAACGCTGGAAAACAAGCTGAATGTTGGCTTCGGCCAGGAACTGCGGACGCGCCAGATCACGGCTGTCACCGTCCGCGGAACGCACCGGCGGCATGGAATCCTGCGTGGGATGATGACCGCCGATCTCGCCGATGCGAAGGACGATGGCTTCGCCATGGCCGCCCTGACCGCGTCCGAGGCATCCATCTACGGCCGCTTTGGTTTCGGCGTCGCAACCTTCGAGCGGAGCATCAAGGTGGACACTGGTCCGAAATTCCGCATCCGGCACGAGCCCATTGGCAGGGTGGAAATCGCAGATCCAAGAGTCCTTCTCGAACTCGCGCCCGAGGTATTCGAACGGCTTCACCACCGTACGCCGGGTTCCATCGTGAGGCAGGACTCCTACCGCCATCACGTGTCCGGGGCCATGAAGCGCGACGGCACTGAAGACAAAACCATCAAATGTGCGCTCCATTACGGACCGGACGGCACTATTGACGGCTACGTGTCCTACAAGTTCGCCGGCTGGGACACGAAGCCATACACGGTGGAAATCGTGGACCTTGTCGCCGCGACGGACTCCGCGTACCTGGAACTGTGGCAATTCCTGGGCAGCATCGATCTCGTCGAACAGGTCTCCTGGCCTGAAGCTCCCGTTGAAGACCCCCTTGCATGGGCGCTCGAGGACGGACGCTGCGTCACGTCTTCGGACTATCGCGACATGTTGTGGCTGCGTGTCCTGGACGTCCCTGCAGCCTTGTCAGCCCGCCGCTACGGCGCCGACGGACGGTTGGCGCTCGAAGTCCGGGACGCGCTCGGTTTTGCCGACGGTACGTGGGAATTGACGTCCGACGGCGGCGCCGTCACGGTCAAGGAGGCCGATGGCGGGAGCCCGGACCTGAGCATGGATGTCACCGATTTGGGGTCTGTCTATTTGGGTGCCGTCAATCCTGTAATCTTGGCTTCGGCTGGCCGGATCCTCGAGCACACGCCAGGGGCGGCATCGGCCGCCCAGCACATGTTCGCCGTCGAACGTCCAGCCCATTGCCTGACGCACTTCTAGGCGCATCTCCACACGCACGCACGACCTACAACAGAAGAGGATTCCATGGGGGAATTCCAGCCGGGGGGCCACTCCTCCGGCCCATCAGGGCTGCCGGGCCGGCGGTCCTTGCTGGTGGCCGCCGCCGGACTCGCGATAACCGGCCTGGCCGCCTGTGCCCAACAACCGGCAACCGCCCCCGCGCCACGCCCCGTATCGGTTTCAACGCCGCTCGCGGAAGAGGTGGGCCAGCATCCGGTCGTGCCCGAGACCCGTCCGGCTCCGCCGTCGAGGTCCCAGGTTGTGGCGGAATTCTCCGGGCGCAAGCCCGTCGAATGGGGGCTTGCAGTCGCTGGCGTGGTATCGAAAACCGCGTCCACGCATGCGGTCTTGACGTTTGATGCTTGCGGTGGCCCCCAAGGCTCGGACTGCGATCAACGCTTGCTCAAGACCTTGCGCAAGCTGAACGTTCCGGCCACTTTGTTCGTCAATGGCCGTTGGATCAAGGCCAACCCCGGGCTGGCCGCCGAGCTCGCGGCCGATCCCTTGTTCGAGCTCGGCAACCACGGTTACCGGCACCAGCCCCTATCGGTCAACGGGCGCTCGGCGTACGGCATCCCGGGCACCGCCAACGCCGGCGAAGTGTATGACGAAATCATGGGCAACCAAGAGGTCATGGAGCGGCTCTGCGGCAAAACCCCCCGCTTTTTCAGGTCGGGAACCGCCTACTATGACGACGTCGCGGCGACAATCACCAATGCACTCGGACTTGTCCCCGTGAGCTTCACCGTGAACGGCGACGGCGGCGCGACCTTCCCGGCCCCGACCGTCGCGGGCGAAGTGGGGAAAATTGCTGCAGGACACGGCGCCGGCCAGATTGTGATCTCGCACTTCAACCAGCCCTCCGGTGGCACTGCAGAAGGGATATGCCCGCGCCCTTCCAGGCTTGCTGGACCGTGGCGTGACGTTCGCGCGGCTTGGTGACACGCTGCCGCTTTGACCCTCATTGAGGCAAACGACTAGAATGAACGGGCGCATACTACGTGCGCGCAAATTTACAATCCACAATTCAGGATGACCCGGCATTTTGCCGTGTCCTGCCGACCGGCGACGGAAAGCGGGCGGTTTGCCTGACCGATACTCTATCCACAACGGAGCCCCTACTACATGACCATCACCTCCACCGAGAAGCCCGGTACCCCCGTAGTCGCGATCAACGACATCGGTACCGCTGAGGACTTCCTCGCAGCTGTCGACGCGACCATCAAGTACTTCAACGACGGAGACCTCGTCGAAGGTATCGTCGTCAAGGTTGACCGCGACGAAGTTCTGCTCGACATCGGTTACAAGACCGAAGGTGTCATCCCTTCCCGCGAGCTTTCCATCAAGCACGACGTTGACCCCGGGGACGTCGTCTCCGTTGGCGATCAGGTCGAAGCCCTGGTGCTCACCAAGGAAGACAAAGAAGGCCGACTGATCCTCTCCAAGAAGCGTGCTCAGTACGAGCGTGCCTGGGGCGACATCGAGAAGGTCAAGGAAGAAGACGGTGTCGTCACCGGTACCGTCATCGAGGTTGTCAAGGGTGGTCTTATCCTCGACATCGGTCTGCGCGGCTTCCTGCCCGCATCCCTCGTCGAGATGCGCCGCGTCCGCGACCTCGCTCCGTACATCGGTCAGCAGATCGAAGCCAAGATCATCGAGCTGGACAAGAACCGCAACAACGTTGTTCTTTCCCGCCGTGCATGGCTCGAGCAGACCCAGTCCGAGGTTCGCTCCACGTTCCTCAACAAGCTGGAAAAGGGCCAGGTTCGTCCCGGCGTCGTTTCCTCCATCGTCAACTTCGGTGCATTCGTGGACCTTGGCGGCGTAGATGGTCTGGTTCACGTTTCCGAGCTGTCCTGGAAGCACATCGACCACCCGTCCGAGGTCGTCGAGGTTGGCCAGGAAGTCACCGTCGAGGTTCTCGAAGTGGATCTGGACCGCGAGCGCGTGTCCCTGTCCCTCAAGGCCACTCAGGAAGACCCGTGGCAGACCTTCGCCCGCACCCACGCCCTCGGCCAGGTTGTTCCGGGTAAGGTCACCAAGCTGGTTCCGTTCGGTGCGTTCGTTCGCGTCGAAGACGGCATCGAAGGCCTCGTTCACATCTCCGAGCTGGCTGTTCGCCACGTTGAGCTTGCTGAGCAGGTCGTCTCCGTTGGCGACGAGCTCTTCGTCAAGGTCATCGACATCGACCTCGAGCGCCGCCGCATCTCCCTCTCCCTCAAGCAGGCTAACGAGGGCGTTGACGCCGACAGCACCGAGTTCGACCCGGCTCTGTACGGTATGGCCGCTGAGTACGACGAAGAGGGCAACTACAAGTACCCCGAGGGCTTCGACCCCGAGTCGAACGAATGGCTCGAGGGCTACGAGACGCAGCGCGCCGCTTGGGAGCAGCAGTACGCTGACGCCCAGGCACGTTGGGAAGCTCACAAGAAGCAGGTTTCCCAGCACGCTGCTGACGACGCCGCTGCTGCCGCTTCCGGCGAGAGCGACTCCGGCACCACCAGCTACTCCTCCGAGCCGGCTGTCACCGAGTCCAACGCGGGCACCCTGGCATCCGACGAGGCCCTCGCGGCTCTGCGCGAGAAGCTGACCGGCAACTAATTGCCACTGGCCTGGATTTTCAGGCCGGGATAAAAGCGGCTCCTGCGGTTCATTTACGAATCGCAGGAGCCGCTTTTGTTTAACCTAGTTCTACCGTTGCCCAGGTTGCTCAAGACCGGGATCCCCACTGGACATGCCCCTGGTTCGCAGCAAGGACTGGACATACGCCCACTATGTCCAGTGGTGGTGATCGGAGGAGGGCATGTCCCTTCGGGTGCGGAAGCTCAGGCCAGGACGTCGACCCATTCCGTTCCCCGCAATTGGAGTCCCGAGGCGCCGCCGGTCATCGACGCCAGCCGCTCACCGGCGTCGGCGATTGCGTTTGCATCATCGGGCAGGGCCACGCGCAGGATCGTCTCCGTGGGCTCATAGCTTGTTTCGGCCATGACGTATCCCGCGGAGCGCAGATCGTTTTCAAGCCTTCCGGCGGCGTAGTGGGGCACGGGGATGTCGCAAATCCGCAAGCGCCGTCGCTGAACCAGGGGAGCGGAGTCCAGTGCGGCCGAAATTGATTCGGAGTACGCACGGACCAGTCCGCCGGCGCCCAGGACAATCCCGCCGAAATAGCGCACGACGACGGCACTTACGTCGCTGAGGGCAGTCACCCCGGGCAGTGTCTCGCGTTTGATGAGCGCCTCAAGCATGGGGATGCCCGCTGTTCCGGAGGGCTCGCCGTCGTCGCTGGAACGCTGGATGGCTCGATCGGGACCGAGGACGAATGCCGAGCAGTGGTGGCGGGCGTCATGGAATTCCTTGCGCAATTCCGCTACCAAGGCGCGCGCAGCATCTTCGTCGGGGGCGCGGCGTAGCACGGTGATGAAGCGCGAACGCCTGATCTCGAGTTCGTGGCGGAAATCGTCCCCAAGCGCCAACGTTGTGTACGCGGTCGCCCGGCTTTCTTCCTGTTCTGCCACCGACCCAGTCTAGTGTGGAGGGGTGCTGAAGATTGGACTTACCGGCGGGATCGCCTCCGGCAAATCGCTCGTGTCCGCCCGGCTAAGGAAGCTTGGCGCTGTCTTGATCGACGCCGATGCGCTGGCCCGCGAGGTCGTGGAACCGGGCACGCCAGGCTTGGCGGACGTCGTGTCCGAGTTCGGTCAAGGCATCGTCGACGCCGAAGGGCGCCTTGACCGGGCACGCCTCGGCGCGATTGTGTTCGCTGAGCCGGATCGCCGGGAGGCGCTCAACGCGATCATCCATCCACGCGTCCGGGAGAGGGCTGCCGCGATGCTCGCGACCGCGAAACCCGGAGACATCGTGGTCCAGGATATTCCGCTGCTGGTCGAAACCGGGCAGGGCAGCAGCTTCCACTTGGTGGTGGTGGTCGATGCGACGGACGAGGAACGGATCCGGCGCATGACGGAGATCCGTGGCATGACAGTTGAGGACGCGGTGTCCCGCATGGCAGCACAAGCCGGACGGGATGAACGGTTGGCGGCAGCCGACATCGTGTTGGACAACTCCGGAACCGTTGAGGATGTCACTGAGCTCGTGGAGACCCTCTGGGAAGAACGATTGGCACCGTTTGCCCGCAATCTTGCAGCCGGCCGCCCGGCACCGCGGGCCGGCGGACCCGTCTTGTCCCCGCCAAACCCCGACTGGCCGGTCCAGGCTGAAAGACTGCTTGCCAGGATCCTGCGGGCGTCTCCGGAGGTCTTGGGCGCAGACCACATCGGTTCGACGGCGGTACCCGGTCTTCGCGCCAGAGACGTCATCGACCTGCAGGTAAATGTGTCCTCCCTGGAAGCCGCAGACCGGATAGCCCGGGCCTTGGGTGAGGCCGGTTTCCCGTTACAGGCCTCCGCCCGTGACACACCCAAGCCGCCGGACCTCGATCCATCGGCATGGCAAAAGCGCTTCCATTGCAACGCGGACCCCGGGCGGCCCGCGAATGTCCATGTCCGGGTGCTTGGAAGTCCGGGCTGGCGTTATGCGTTGTTGTTCAGGGATTGGCTCCGCGCCAACTCCGACGCCGTCCGTATGTATGCGGACATGAAACAAGAGCTTGCCGCGCTCCACGGCGGCGACCACCGGACCTTGGAGTACGCGGAGGCCAAGGAGCCCTGGTTCGCCGAAGTGGCCTGGCCGCTCATGGATGCCTGGGCCAGGAGCAGCGGGTGGCAGCCGCCGTCGTACCCCATGGCGCAAGGCTAGGCCGGCAAGCATGGCCGGGAAACGGAGAATCACGCCCCATCTTGAGGGGCAGCGGCTCGGTGCCGTTCGCGCCCTGGTGTGGGCCGGCGTCGTGCTCATGGCCGGAGCCGCGCTGCTGTGGTTCCTGGCCGGCGGCCGCGAGGAGTTCGTCGCCGGAACGCAACCGCCGACGTGGCGCGTTCTCGTACCGGGCGCAGCCTTCTGGCTCGCGTGGACCGTCTGGCTTGTGTCCGGAGTGTGGTTCGCCGTCAAGATGTTCCGTTCCATCATGGGGCGGCTGGACGACAGCTGGACCAGGCCCGGCGGAGGTGACGGTTCCACCGGAAAACGCGGACAGTAACTGTCCGCGGGCGGGGGTACATTGGATTCATGAGTCTTGCCCAGGAGATCAATCGAGTCGTCGCGCCGTTTGAGGTCATTAGCGAATTCAAGCCGGCAGGCGACCAGCCGGCCGCTATCGCGGAGCTGACCGAACGGATCAACAACGGCGAGAAAGACGTCGTGCTGCTCGGCGCCACTGGTACAGGCAAGAGTGCCACCACCGCCTGGTTGATCGAACAGGTCCAGAGGCCCACTTTGGTGATGGTCCAGAACAAAACCCTGGCCGCGCAGCTCGCCAACGAGTTCCGGCAACTGCTGCCCAACAACGCGGTGGAGTACTTCGTTTCGTACTACGACTACTACCAGCCCGAAGCCTACGTTCCCCAGACGGATACCTTCATCGAGAAGGACTCCTCCGTGAATGAGGAAGTCGAGCGGCTGCGACACTCGGCCACCAACGCGCTGCTCACCCGCCGGGATGTCATCGTGGTGGCTACCGTGTCCTGCATCTACGGCCTAGGCACCCCGGAGGAATACATCGCCGGAATGGTCACGCTCACCAAGGGCGCCGAAATGAACCGGGACGATCTCCTGCGCAAGTTTGTCGGCATGCAGTACACCCGCAATGACATGGACTTCCACCGCGGCACGTTCCGCGTCCGCGGAGACACCGTGGAAATCATCCCCATGTACGAAGAGCTGGCCCTGCGCATCGAGTTCTTCGGTGACGAGATCGAGAACATTTACACGCTGCATCCGGTTACGGGCGACGTCATCCGCGAGGAAACCGAGATGTACATCTTCCCGGCCTCGCACTATGTCGCTGGTCCGGAACGCATGTCACGCGCCATCACAGCCATCGAGGGAGAGCTCGCGGAGCGGCTCAAGGTCCTCGAAGGCCAGAACAAACTGGTGGAGGCCCAGCGGCTGCGCATGCGCACCACCTACGACCTCGAGATGATGCAGCAAATGGGTTTCTGCAACGGCATCGAGAACTATTCACGCCACATCGATGGCCGCGGGTCCGGCACGGCACCGCACTGCCTCATCGACTACTTCCCGGACGACTTCCTTCTGGTCATCGACGAATCCCACGTCACGGTTCCACAGATCGGCGCGATGTACGAGGGTGACATGTCGCGCAAGCGCACCCTCGTGGACCACGGCTTCCGGCTACCTTCCGCCATGGACAACCGGCCGCTCAAGTGGGACGAATTCCTGGAACGGGTGGGCCAGACCGTCTATCTTTCCGCGACCCCCGGCAAGTACGAGCTCGGCAAGGCCGACGGGACCGTCCAGCAGATCATCCGCCCGACCGGCCTGATCGATCCCGAAGTCATCGTGAAGCCGACCAAGGGCCAGATCGACGACCTGCTTGGCGAAATCCGGTCGCGCGTGGAGCGCGACGAACGCGTGCTGGTCACTACGTTGACCAAGCGCATGGCCGAGGACTTGACCGACTACCTGCTGGGCCACGGGGTCAAGGTCCAATACCTGCACTCCGACGTCGACACACTCCGTCGCGTGGAGCTGCTCCGTGAACTCCGCATGGGCAGCTTCGACGTCCTGGTGGGCATCAACCTGCTCCGTGAGGGCCTCGACCTGCCCGAAGTGTCACTTGTCAGCATCCTCGACGCCGACAAGGAAGGCTTCCTGCGCTCGGCCACCTCCCTCATCCAGACCATCGGGCGCGCCGCCCGAAACGTCTCGGGCCAGGTCCACATGTACGCCGACCGGATCACGGACTCCATGGCCAAGGCCATCGAGGAAACCAACCGCCGCCGGGAAATCCAGGTCAAGTACAACTCGGACAATGGTGTCGATCCGCAACCGTTGCGCAAGAAGATCGCGGATATCACTGATCAGCTTGCCCGTGAAGACGCCGACACCCGCGAGTTGCTGGCCGCGGCCGGCAAGGGGGGCCGGACCGGCAAGGGCAAGGGCGCTACGAAGGTCCGGCAAGATGGCCTGGCCGCGGCGCCGGCCGAAGACCTGGTGGGATTGATCGAACAGCTGACCGAACAGATGCATGCGGCCGCCGCCGAACTCCAGTTCGAGATCGCTGCGAGGATCCGTGACGAGGTAGGAGACCTCAAGCGCGAACTGCGCCAAATGCAGTCCGCCGGGCACGCCTAGGGTAAAGTTGGGCGTACGTAGGGGAGTATCCCAAGCGCTAGGTCCGTCAACACGCAAGGCACAGACGCCTCGCCGGGCCTAGCGGATCGCCGTTTGAGCGCTGTTGCCTTTTGGCTTGGAGACGCAGGCAGGTCGGAGAGACTTACGCCGTTTTGGCGTACCTGCGAAAGGCATTTTAAATGCAACTCCCCGCCTGGTTTGAGATCGGCTCTTTTGTCGTTCTCGGAATCATCCTGCTTGTCGACCTTCTCCTGGTGGTCAAGCGTCCTCACGAACCCTCCATGAAGGAAGCAGGCCTCTGGGTCGCCTTCTACGTCACCCTTGCCTTGGTGTTCGCCGGAGCGATGTTCGTTTTTGCCGGCCCGGAGCATGGCAGCCAGTTCATCGCCGGTTGGGTGACCGAATACAGCCTGAGTATCGACAACCTCTTTGTCTTCATCATCATCATGGCGCGGTTCTCGGTGCCCCGTAAGTACCAGCAGGAAGTACTCATGGTGGGCATCATCATCGCCCTCGTCCTGCGTGGCATCTTCATTGCCCTGGGTGCCGTGGTGATTGAGCAGTTCAGTTGGGTCTTCTACATCTTCGGCGCGTTCCTCCTGTGGACAGCGTGGAAGCAGGCCACGGACAACGGCGAAGACGAGGAAGACGGCGCCGAAAACCCTTTGATTGCACGCATCCGCAAAGTTGTCCCGATGTCGGAAAAGTTCGACGGCGGCAAGCTTCGCACCACGGTCAACGGCAAGAAGCTGTTTACGCCGATGCTCATCGTCTTCGTGACCATCGGCATGACGGACCTCTTGTTCGCCGTGGACTCCATTCCGGCCATCTTCGGACTGACGCAGAGCGCCTTCATCGTCTTCACTGCCAACATCTTCGCCCTCATGGGCCTGCGCCAGCTGTACTTCCTGCTTGGCGGCCTCATGGGCAGGCTGATCTACCTCAAGCACGCATTGTCGGTCATCCTCGCGTTCATCGGCGTCAAGCTGGTCCTGCACGCCATGCACGTCAACGAACTGCCCTTCATCAACGGCGGCCACCATATTGAATGGGCTCCGGAGATTCCAACCTATGTGTCCCTCGCGGTCATCATCGGCACCATCGTTGTGGCGGTTTTCGCGAGCCTCCTGACGCCGGCCGCCAGCAAGTCCAAACTGGACGCACGGCTCGAGGAAGATTCCCGCAAGAGCATGAACAAGGTCCGTGGCCACTAAGGACTGCGGAGCCATTAACAACAGGGGAGCGTTTTGGAGCCCCGGTCATTGCCATGGCCGGGGCTCAGTTCTTACCGCGGGCCATCCCCAGGAGCCGGTTGAAGATTCCTTCGCCGTCTTCGCCGATGCCATCGTGATGAAAGTCGCCCGTGGTCCAGGGCTGCAGTCCGCGGACGGCGGCTGCGGTTTCCATGGAGAGCTGGAAGTCCACATAGATATCGTCGCGGTACACGGCAGCCGCGACGGGCACGGTGTTCGAGTTCAGCCGGGTCACATCGTAGAGGGGTTTCCAGTCTTGCTTGGCGGCCAACAGCTCGGCTACCTCCTGCAGGGGTACGAGCGCCGGATCCTGTTCGAAGTACCAGGGGTAGACCATTTCGCCCGTCAGGAGCGGCTCCGCGACGTCGGGCTGGAACTCGGGGAATTCCGCGCGCACCCGCCACGCCGCCCAGTCGGTGGCCTGCCCTTGGCCGTAGATGGACTCGTGCAGGACCGCGTACAGGGGATTCGATGCGCGGGAAACGAGCCCGTGGACCTGTTCCAGAAACGCGTCTGCGAGGCGTTCTCCCTCCCGAGAGGGCACGAAGGCATCCTCCAGGAGGGTGTGCAGGGCATCCACGCGGGCGTTCCCGCCCAGGAACGATCCCACCATTTGGAAGCGTTCCGTGGTGAGGCGTTCTCCGCTGGGCAGCCGCTCCTCCGTGGATTCCAGATGCCGCGCAATCCGGGTAACCAGCTTGCGGTCCTCCGGATACCACGCGAAGTATTCCGCGTTCCGTTCCGCAACCCGTTGGAAGGTGGCCCGGTAGACGCGCTCGGCCGGACCTTCCAACGGGGCCAGCCCTCCCGTGATGAGTACTTCGCTCAACCCTTCCGGCGCGAAGGACAGGTATGTCAGCGCACAGAAACCGCCGAAGCTCTGACCCAGGACTGTCCACGGCTCCGAGCCCAAGGTCATCCGGATGAGTTCGGCGTCGGCCACGATCGAATCTGCCCGGAAATGCGTGAGGTAGTCCGCCTGCGCCGCGGCATCGCCGCGGAGCGGCAAGGTATTGCGGTCCGCCGGAGTGGACAGTCCCGTGCCCCGTTGATCCAGCATCAGGATACGGAAACTCCTCGCGGCAGCCTTCATCCAACCGGATAAGGACGTGGTCCGGGTTCCGCGTCCGCCGGGCCCGCCCTGGAGGTAGAGCAACCACGGCAGCCGCGACGCGTCCTGCTCCGAGTGCTCCGCGGAGACGAACTCGCGGGCGAAGACGGTGATCGTCTCCGCGTTGCCTGGAGCTTCCTCACCGGACGCCCAATGGTCGAGGGGAACCGTGAAGAAGTGCTCCGTGGTGCGGACACCACGGAATTCGTGGCGTGCCCGGACGGTGTGGGCCCCTTGCTGGACCGCATGTTCAGCCACGCGCTCAGCCACGAGCCATCACCTTGGCATCGCTGCCGAAGGCACCCAGCGCCTCGCCGGTCAACCGGAAGGTCGACCAGCCGTCCATCGGAACGGCACCGAGGCCGCGGTAGAAGTTGATGGACGGTTCATTCCAATCCAGGACGCTCCATTCCACCCGCGCGTAACCGCGTTCGACGGCGGTGGCGGCCAGATGCTGCAGGAGCGCCTTCCCGTGGCCCTCGCCGCGCGCATCGGGCGTGACGTAGAGGTCCTCGAGGTAGATGCCGTGGACGCCTTCCCACGTGGAGTAGTTCAGGAACCACAAAGCGAATCCCTGCACGTCTCCTGCCCCGTTTTCCGCCATGTGCGCATACACCCGCGGATTTGCGCCGAACAAAGCCTCGGTGAGCATTTCCGGCGTGTTCTTCACGGCGTCGGGCTCTTTTTCATAGACCGCAAGCTCGTGGATCATCTGCAGGATCGCAGGGACATCGGACACTGTGGCAGGGCGGATAACACTCATGGTTCGAGCTTACTAGGCGCCTAGAGGCGGTTGACCGCGGTCACCTTGACCACGGCGGTGCCGCTCTCGTCGGAGGCCGCCAGATCCACTTCGGCGGAAACGCCCCAGTCATGGTTGCGGGCCGGGTCATCGAAAATCTGCCGCACCCGCCAGATGCCGGGTTCCTCAGTGATCATAAGGAGTCCCGGGCCCCGGGCGTCGGGGCCGGTTCCAATGTCGTCGTGTTCGTCGAAGTAGTCGTCCAAAGCGTCTTCCCAGCGCTCCGCATCCCAGCCGCTGCCGGCGTCGAGCTCGCCCAACGCGGCCGCGTCCTCGTCCGCGAACAACTCGACCCGCCGGAACATTTCGTTGCGGACCATGACCCTGAAGGCGCGGATGTTGGACGTGAGCGACGGCGGGGGAGGCGGCGGAGCGTCGTGCGGGGTCGGAGCCACTCCGGAGGTGAGCTCTTCCCACTCGTCGAGCAGGCTGGAGTCGACTTGGCGGACCAGTTCACCCAGCCAGGCGATGAGGTCCTCGAGGTCTTCGCGGAGCGAGTCCTGCGGGACCGTCTGGCGCAGCGCCTTGAAGCCATCGGCCAGATACCGCAGCACGATCCCCTCGGAGCGGGCCAGACCGTAGAACTGGACGAACTCGCCGAAATTCATGGCGCGCTCGTACATGTCCCGGACCACCGACTTGGGAGCCAGTTCGAAGTCGCCCACCCACGGTGCGGCCTTGCGGTACACCTCGAATGCTTCGCCCAGGATCTCCGCCAAAGGCTGCGGGTAGCTGACTTCTTCAAGCATCGCCATGCGTTGGTCGTAGTCAATGCCGTCGGCCTTCATCGCGGCGACCGCTTCGCCGCGGGCCTTCTTCTGCTGCGCAGAGAGAATCTGCCGGGGTTTCTCGAGGGTTGCTTCGATCACGGACACTACGTCCAAGGCGTACGACGGCGACTCCGGATCCAGCAGCTCGAGCGCGGCAAGGGCAAACGGTGAGAGCGGCTGGTTCAAGGCGAAGTTGGCTTGCAGGTGAACGGTCAGCCGGACGGAACGGCCTTCTTTCTCCTGCTCGGCCTCGGGAATGCGCTCAACCACTCCGGCTGCCAACAGCTCGCGGTAGATACTGAGGGCCTTCTTCATGAGCTGCAGTTGCGCGGGCCGTGTCTCGTGGTTTTCGGTGAGCAGACGGCGGGCAGCGGCGAAGGGGTCGCCGGGGCGCTCCATCAAGTTGAGCAGCATTGCATGCGTCACGGTGAAACTCGAGGTCAACGGGTCCGGCACGGACTCCACCAAACGGGTGAAGGTGGGCTTCCCCCAGGAGACGAAGCCTTCCGGCGGCTTCTTCCGCACGACTTGCCGCAGTTTCTTCTGGTCGTCGCCGAACTTCGCGGTGGCCTTCGCCATCGCCTTCGCGTTCTCCACGACGTGTTCGGGAGCCTGCACAACGACTGTTCCGGCAGTGTCATAGCCCGCGCGGCCGGCGCGGCCGGCGATTTGGTGGAATTCCCGGGAGTTCAGCACCCGGGTGCGGACGCCGTCGTATTTGCTGAGAGCCGTCAGGAGGACCGTGCGGATGGGAACGTTGATCCCGACCCCGAGCGTGTCGGTGCCGCAAATGACCTTCAAGAGTCCTGCCTGTGCCAGTTGCTCCACGAGGCGGCGGTACTTGGGCAGCATGCCGGCGTGGTGGACGCCGATGCCGTGGCGGACCAGCCGGTTCAGGGTCTTGCCGAAGCCGGCGGCGAACCTGAAACCGGCGATCAGCTCGGCAATCTTGTCCTTCTCCTCGCGGGTGCACATGTTGACGCTCATGAGGTTCTGGGCCCGCTCGATGGCTTCGACCTGGCTGAAATGCACTACATACACGGGAACCTGCTTGGTGCTCAGCAGTTCCTCAAGGGTTTCGTGGACCGGCGTTTCCTGGAAGTAGTAGTGGAGCGGGATGGGGCGTTCGGCCGAACTGACGGTGGTGGTGGGCCGTCCGGTGAGTTCCCCCAGGCCGGTTTCGAAGCGGCTGACGTCTCCCAGGGTGGCCGACATCAGCAGGAATTGCGCCTGGGGGAGTTCCAGTAGCGGCACTTGCCACGCCCAACCGCGCTGGGGATCGGAGTAGAAGTGGAATTCGTCCATGACCACCGTGCCAAGCTCGGCTTCCTTGCCTTCGCGCAAAGCGATATTGGCGAGGATTTCGGCGGTGCAGCAGATGATCGGGGCATCCTGGTTGACTCCCGAATCGCCCGTGATCATGCCAACGTTCTCGGCTCCGAAAATGTCGCAGAGGGCGAAGAACTTCTCGGAGACCAAGGCCTTGATGGGGGCGGTGTAGTAGCTGCGCATACCGCGGGACATCGCTTCGAAGTGCGCGGCGATCGCCACAAGGGACTTCCCGGAACCGGTGGGGGTTGCCAGGATGACATTGGAGCCAGACGCGAGTTCCATGATGGCCTCGTCCTGGGCGGGGTACAGCTGAAGCCCGCGGCTCTCCGCCCATTCGACGAAGCGTGTGTAGATTTCGTCCGGGTCAACGCGTCCGCTGTCGGGGAGCTGCTCAAGAAGTTTCATTGCCTTCCAGCTTAGTGTGAGTGGAGCGGACGACGGAGACCGACAATGGAGGATGCAGTGAAGTGGGATCCAGCCAAGTACGTCGAGTTCGGCAATTACCGCGACCGGCCGTTTTTTGACCTGACCTCGAGGATCCTGGCGGAGGACCCCCGGCACGTCGTGGATCTGGGCTGCGGACCGGGGAACTTGACGGCGACCCTCGCGTCGCGGTGGCCGGATGCCGCCGTCGTCGGGCTGGACTCCTCCGAGGAAATGCTGGCCAAAGCCCGGGTCCTCGCTGCCGCGCAACCGGGGCTTTCGTTCGCGCCGGCCGACATTGCCGAGTGGACACCGGAAGCGGACACCGACGTCGTGGTCAGCAATGCAGCGCTGCAGTGGGTGCCGGGGCACCTGGCGATGCTCGCCACCTGGCTCGAAGCGCTGAAACCGGGCGCATGGTTTGCGCTCCAAGTCCCCGGAAACTTCGGTGCGCCTTCCCACGTGCTCATGCGCGAACTGGCCGCCTCACCGAAGTGGTCCGGAAGGCTGTGCGGTGTGCTGCGCCATGACGACGCGGTGGGGGAACCGGCCGACTACCTGCGGATCATGCTCGACGCCGGACGCGGCGCCGACGCCTGGGAAACCATTTACCAGCAACTTCTGCCGGGAGCCGATCCTGTCCTCGAGTGGGTGCGCGGGACCGGCCTGCGGCCAGTGCTAGCGGCACTTCGCGAAGACGAGGCACGCGACTTCGAAAACGAATACGCGGCCGCGCTCCGCGAGGCATATCCACGGGGCCGGCACGGGACCGTGTTTGCCTTCCGCAGGGTTTTTGCGGTGGCACAAAAGCTAGGCTGAGCGGTCCCACGTCCAAAGGACGCCGGAAGTGCCGCAATTGCAAGGTTTCGCACTGTGTTCTGAACTACAATGGCAACGCGATCTCGGGGTGGCATCGTGCGGAATCCGCTACTCCGGAGGCCAACGATTGGAGGCAGTGTGCTGGCATCTTTGCTGTTGCAGCGCCTCGCCCCCTATAAGGCCCACGTGCTGGCCATCGTTCTCCTCCAGCTTGTCCAGACCGGTGCCACACTCCTCCTGCCCACCTTCAATGCCAAGATCGTCGACGACGGCCTGGTCGCCGGTAACAGCGAGGTGATTCTGCGCCTGGGCGCCTGGATGCTGGTTCTTACGGTGATCCAGGTGCTTGCCGCAGTGCTCGCAGGCTACCTTGGAGCGATTGTCGCCATGAAGGTTGGCCGCGGGCTGCGGCGGGAACTCTTCGACAAAATTCATTCCCTGCCCGATCAAGACGTCGCAGCCTTCGGACCGGCCAGCCTCGTGGTCAGGACCACCAATGACGTCCTGCAGCTGCAGAACATCACGGTGCTCGTTTTCGGCATGCTCGTGGCAGCGCCCGTCATGGGCATCGGAGGCGTGATCCTGGCAGTCGAACAGGACGTTGCCCTGTCCTGGATTGTTTTCGCCATCGTTCCCGTGCTGCTGATCATCATGCTGTTGATTGTCCGCAAGCTCGTCCCGCTGTATCGCGAGGGCCAAGGACTGGTGGATCGGATCAATGGCGTGCTCCGCGAACAGATCCTGGGGACCGCGGTCATCCGTGCCTTTGTCCGCCAGCCGTTTGAGATGAAACGGTTCGAGGCCGCCAACGACGCCCTGACAAAGAACAATCTCCGTTCTGCCCGGATCGTCGCGGCCATGCTTCCGCTCGTCATGACCGTGGTCAACCTTTCTTCCGCGGGCGTGGTCTGGCTTGGCGGGCACCGCATCATCGCCGGCGACATGCAGCTGGGTGCGCTCACTGCATTTATCGCTTACATCATGCAGATCCTCCTCGCGATCATGATGGCAATGTATGTATTAAGCACGGCGCCCCGGGCGGCTGTCAGCGCTGAACGCGTCACCGAAGTGCTCAATACGGAATCCGAAATTGTCCTGCCGGGAAACAGCGCCGGTGGGATGGTGGCTCGCCCCTCGCGGTCGGAAGGCCTGCGTTTCGACAGCGTGGTTTTCGCCTACCCGGGAGCCGAAACGCCCGTATTGGACAGCATTACCTTCCGCGCGGCTCCGGGGACTACGACGGCGGTCATCGGCTCCACGGGAAGCGGCAAGTCGACCATCGTCAGCCTTGTGCCGAGACTCCTCGAAGTGAGCAGTGGAAGCATCACGCTCGACGGCCGGGACATCGCGACCTTTCCGCTCGGGGCTTTGCGTGACCAGCTCGGCGTCGTGCCCCAGGAGAGCTGGCTGTTCCGCGGCACCATCGCCGAGAACCTTCGGATTTCACTACCGTCGGCGACGGATTCGCAATTGTGGCATGCCCTTGAGACGGCCCAAGCCGCGGATTTCGTGAACGAGTTGCCTCAAGGACTGGAAACCACGTTGTCCCAGGGCGGCGCCGGTCTGTCCGGCGGTCAGCGACAGCGCTTATGCATAGCTCGTGCAATTCTGCGCCGCGCATCCGTCTACCTGTTTGACGATAGCTTCTCGGCGCTGGACACAGTGACGGAAGCAAAGCTCCGTGCCGCGCTTGAACCGGAACTCCGCGGGGCGACCGTCATCCTTGTCGCCCAGCGCGTCAATACCGTGGTGTCGGCGGACCAGATACTGCTCATCGACGAGGGCCGCCTGGTGGCACAAGGAACTCACGACGAACTTCTTGAGTCCTCGGTGACCTACCGGGAAATCGTAGCGTCCCAGCTGGAAACGGAAGAAGCCGCGTGAGCAGCGAAGGCGAGCACCTCGCCGTCACAGCGAAACCGTCGCGTTCGCTCCTCCGCCTGGTGGGCTTGATGAAGCCCTCCCGGGGAATCATGACAACGGCGATCCTGTGCATCTGCGGCTTTGTCACGCTCAATGTCGCCGCCCCCAAGATACTCGGTGACGCCACCGACGTCATCGCGGCAGCGGTGTTCGGCGCGCAGTTCGACGCCGGGCGCTTCGTCTTCCTGTTGCTCCTGGCTGCAGGCATGTATTGCGTCACCTCGTTGCTCAGCTGGGCGCAGGGCCGCCTCAACGCCCTCGCCGTGCAGCGGCTTGCATACGACCTCCGCGAAGCCGTGGAAGCGAAACTGCACCGGCTTCCCGTGGCCTATTACGACGGCCGCTCCCGGGGCGACGTCTTGAGCCGCGCCACGAACGACCTCGACAACGTGTCGCAGACGCTCAACCAGCTCCTTTCCCAGCTCCTGACCTCAACGCTGATGGTCATAGGTTCCCTCGGGATGATGCTGCTGCTTTCGCCGCTTCTCGCCCTCGTGTCCCTGCTGGCCGTTCCGGTTTCGGCGCTGGCGTCGATTGTCGTGACCCGACGCTCGCAGAAATACTTCGTCCGGCAGTGGGAAGCCACGGGGGACGTGAACTCCCTCGTGGAGGAGACAGCCACAGGTCATGAGACCATCAAGCTTTTCAACGCCCAGTCGTCGATGGCCGTCCGCTTCGCTGACCACAACGACGGCCTGTACGCCGCCAGTTCCAAGGCGCAGTTCGCTTCGGGGTTGCTGGTACCCCTCATGGCCTTCGTGTCGAACGCCAGCTACGTGGGGGTTGCCATTGTTGGTGCACTCCAGTTCCTCGCCGGGGCGATGAGCATCGGCGGCATTCAAGCGTTCATCCAATTCAACCGGCTCTTCAGCCAGCCGCTGGGCCAGATCGGCGGAATGGCCCAGGTCCTGCAATCGTGCGCAGTTTCCGCCAGCAGGGTCTTCGAGCTGTTGGACGCCGCTGAACTAACACGGGAACCGGAGGAACCGGACGACGGTGCGCGCGCCGTCGCCGGTTCGGCCTTCGATTCCCGGTTTGATGCCCCTTCGGGGCGGGTTGCCTTTGAACGTATCTCCTTCCGCTACAGGCCGGACGCGCCCCTGATCGAGGACCTGTCCTTCCACGTGGAACCGGGACAGACGGTGGCAATCGTCGGGCACACCGGAGCGGGGAAGACCACGCTGATCAGCCTCCTCATGCGTTTCCACGAACTCGGCTCCGGAAGGATCACCATCGACGGCGTGGACATCGCCGGCATGGGACGTGATGCGCTCCGCCGGAATTTCGGCGTCGTTCTCCAGGATCCGTGGATTTTCACCGGCACCATCCGGGAGAACATTGAGTATGGACTTCCGGGCGCCAGCGAGGCAGAGATCGTGGCCGCAGCCGAGGCGAGCCATGTTGACCACTTTGTCCGCTCGCTGCCCAACGGTTACTCAACCATGCTCAGCAACGGAGGCGATCCCCTCAGCCAGGGCCAGAGGCAATTGCTCAGCATCGCGCGCGCACGGCTCTCGGGCCGCCCCATTCTGATCCTGGACGAGGCGACAAGTTCGGTCGATACCCGCACGGAAGTCCTTATCCGCCAAGCGCTGCACAGACTGCGGAGCAACAAGACGTCATTCGTCATTGCGCACCGCTTGTCCACCATCCGCGACGCTGATCTAATTCTCGTCATGGACCACGGACGGATCGTTGAACACGGCACCCATCATTCGCTATTGGAGCTTGGCGGGCACTACACCCACTTGCACGAAGCTCAGTATGCCGCCGGTGGCGGCGAACTCGCCGCGATGCCGGTGAAGTCCGCGAAGCATCGCGCCGGCCAGGGGGAGAGGGAAGCCTCATGAGTCCGCTTGAGTTTCCCGGTTCGTGGCGTCCCAGTCAGTCCAGCACGGTCGCCCTGTATGAACAGCTTCGGCTCCGCATCATCGAGTTGGCCGACGGCGGTACCTTGGCTGTCGGTACCAAACTTCCCGCGGTGCGCAGCCTGGCCGAACGGTTGGATGTCGCCCCCCACACGGTGGCCCGGGCCTACAAGGAACTTGAAGCTGCCGGGGTAGTCGCCACTCGTGGCCGCAATGGAACCGTGGTGTGCGCCCGGGATGACCGCTGGAGCGCATTGGCAGGCGTGGCTGCGAGCTACTCGGCGGCGGCCAAAGCGCAGGGCGCCAGTTTCGCGGAGGCTGTGCAGCTTCTGGCGGCCGCCTACGACGCCGATTGATACCTGCCGGTAGGCTGCGGGAAGCCACATGGAAATTCGAAGAAGTTTTCGATTAGCATTAGTGGGTGCCTAAAGCCGTAGCTGAAGTCCCCGCCGTCGAATCCTTCGCAAGCGTTACCGCGCATCAACCTGCCGCGCCGGTAAGACATGACCTGTCCCGGCTCGTGGTCAAGGGAGCGCGGGAACACAACCTGCGCAACGTCGATCTTGACCTTCCCCGTGACGCCATGATCGTTTTCACGGGCTTGTCAGGATCAGGCAAGTCGTCCTTGGCCTTCGACACCATCTTCGCCGAGGGCCAGCGCCGGTACGTGGAGTCATTGTCGGCTTATGCCCGCCAGTTCCTGGGCCAAGTGGACAAACCGGACGTGGATTTCATCGAGGGCCTTTCCCCGGCGGTCTCGATCGACCAGAAGTCGACGAGCAAGAACCCGCGTTCCACCGTGGGCACCATCACCGAGATCTACGACTACATGCGCCTTCTCTGGGCACGAGTCGGCCGGCCGCATTGCCCGGTGTGCCACGAACCGATCACGCGCCAGACGCCGCAGCAGATCGTCGACCAGCTCCTGGAACTCGAATCCGGCACCCGCTTCCAGATCCTTGCTCCCGTTGTCCGCGGACGCAAGGGTGAATTCGTCGAACTCTTCAAAGAGCTCACCGCCAAGGGATACTCGCGTGCCCGGGTGGACGGAGATCTCGTCCAGCTGAGCGATCCGCCCAAGCTCGGCAAGCAATTCAAGCACTCCATTGAAGTGGTGGTGGACCGGCTGGTGGTCAAGGAAGGGATCAGCCAACGGCTGACCGACTCGATCGAAACCGCGCTCGGACTTGCGGAAGGCCGGGTGCTGGTCGAGTTCGTGGATCTCGACGCCGAGGACCCCGCACGGATCCGGGCCTTCTCCGAAAACCTTGCGTGCCCCAATGAGCACCCGCTGGCCATCGACGAAATCGAGCCCCGGTCCTTCTCGTTCAACAACCCCTTCGGCGCATGTGCCGCCTGCAGCGGCATCGGCACCAAGCTTGAAGTCGATGAAGAATTGGTAGTCCCCAACCCGGAACTTTCCTTGAACCAGGGGGCCATCGCGCCTTGGTCGCTGGGTACTGCCACCACGGAGTACTGGAACCGGCTCCTGGAGGGCCTGGCCTTGGAGCTCGACTTCTCCATGGACACCCCGTGGGAAAAGCTGTCGCAGGAAGTCCGGCAGACGGTGCTGCATGGCAAGGACCACAAGGTAGTTGTCCAGTACCGCAACAGGTTCGGCCGGGAGCGCAAGTACAGCACCGGCTTCGAAGGCGCCATCCAGTACGTCCATCGCAAGCACGGCGAAACGGATTCCGACTGGGCGCGCGACCGCTACGAAGAGTACATGCGGCAGGTTCCCTGCCCTGCCTGCAACGGTGCCCGGCTTAATCCGGCGTCGTTGTCCGTTACGATCAACGGCAAGTCCATCGCCGAAGTTGCAGCCCTTCCGATGCGGGACTGCGCGGACTTCCTCGGCAGCCTCACTCTCACCGACCGCGAAGCCCAGATTGCCCACCAGGTTCTCAAGGAGATCCAGGCACGCCTGACGTTCCTGCTCGATGTGGGGCTCGAATACCTGAATCTCGAACGGCCGTCCGGGACCTTGTCCGGCGGTGAGGCCCAGCGCATCCGGCTTGCCACGCAGATCGGCTCCGGCTTGGTCGGCGTCCTGTATGTCCTGGACGAGCCGTCCATCGGGCTGCACCAGAAGGACAACCGCCGCCTCATCGAAACGCTCACCCGGTTGCGTGATCTCGGCAACACGCTGATCGTCGTCGAACACGACGAAGACACCATCCAGGAGGCCGACTGGGTAGTGGACATCGGACCTGGCGCCGGCGAGCACGGTGGCCAAGTGGTGCACTCCGGTTCTTACAAGGAACTCCTGGAAAATACGAACTCGCTGACCGGCGACTATTTGTCCGGACGGCGCAAGATCGACATTCCGGCAAAGCGGCGCAAATATGACAAGAAGCGCGAGCTCAAAGTCATCGGCGCACGCGAAAACAACCTGAACAACATTGACGCCACCTTCCCGCTGGGTCTCTTCACGGCCGTCACTGGCGTCAGTGGTTCAGGGAAGTCCACCCTGGTGAACGAGATCCTGTACAAGGTTCTCGCCAACAAGCTCAACGGTGCAAAGCAAGTCGCCGGCCGGCATCGTTCCGTGGCAGGCCTTGAGCACCTCGACAAGGTGGTCCACGTGGACCAGAGCCCTATCGGGCGGACCCCACGTTCCAACCCCGCCACCTACACCGGCGTCTTCGACAACATCCGGAAGCTTTTCGCGGAAACCACCGAAGCCAAGGTCCGCGGATACCAGCCTGGCCGCTTCTCCTTCAACGTCAAGGGCGGCCGCTGTGAAGCATGCTCCGGCGACGGCACCCTGAAGATCGAGATGAACTTCCTGCCGGACGTGTATGTTCCGTGCGAGGTGTGCCATGGCGCCCGGTACAACCGGGAAACCCTCGAAGTCCATTACAAGGGCAAGACCATCGCGGACGTCCTCAACATGCCCATCGAGGAGGGTGCCGAGTTCTTTGCCGCTTTCACCCCCATCGCGCGGCATTTGAACACCCTCGTCGACGTCGGTCTCGGCTATGTGCGGCTCGGTCAGCCCGCTACTACGCTTTCCGGTGGCGAGGCGCAACGCGTGAAGCTGGCCTCGGAACTGCAGAAGCGTTCGAACGGCCGGAGCGTCTACGTTTTGGATGAGCCCACTACAGGCCTCCACTTCGAGGACATCCGCAAGCTGCTCATGGTGCTGCAGGGGCTGGTGGACAAGGGCAACACGGTCATCACCATCGAACACAACCTTGACGTCATCAAGTCCGCCGACTGGATCGTGGACCTTGGCCCCAATGGCGGTTCAGGCGGCGGGCGCGTCGTGGCAACGGGCACGCCGGAACAGGTTGCCAAGTCCACGGAAAGCCATACCGCTACCTTCCTCGCGGAGATTCTCGGCTAGTCCTGTGTGAACGGCCGGGGAATATTCCGGGGACGATCGAAGTATTCCTTGGCCGGCATGTGAGTTTCAGGCATGCCTCAACTCGTGAGAAACTAACCCGGTGACTCAAACAATGGTGCCCGTAATCTTTGATCTGGACGGCACCCTTGTCGATCCTGCAGGTGGCATAACAGGCGGCATCGCCGCGGCCCTGGGCGAAATGGGCCTCCGTGTGCCGGATCAAGCGGTGCTGGACTCCATGGTTGGACCCAAGCTCAGCGATTCCCTGGAGCACATTGCCGGGGTTCCCACAGGAAAAGTCGACGAAGTCATTGGGCTGTACCGCAGCTATTACCGTTCCGTCGGAATCGCTCAAAGCCGGCTCTATCCTGGTATCCGGGAGCTCCTGCAGTTCTTCGCAGAGTCGCGGCGGCCGGTTGCCGTGGCCACCCAGAAACCACAAGGCTTGGCGCACATCGTGTTGGAGCACCACGGCATTGCCGGCTTCTTTGCCTCGATCTGCGGTGCGCCGGACGACGAGTCAATGGCCGCCAATACAGCTCCGGGTAAGGTGGCAATTGTTGGTGCTGCGCTGGCCACGTTGCGTTCCCAGCCTGCGGTGATGGTCGGAGACCGCCACCAGGATGTTGCCGGTGCCATGGCCAATGGCCTTGACTGCATCGGGGTCAGTTGGGGATTTGCGCCCGACGGCGAACTTCAGGAGGCAGGCGCCGTCGCCGTTGTGGACACGGCGGCACAGCTGCTGAAGAAGATCGAAGAACTTGACGCTGTCCGCGCGGCGGCCCTGAGCGAGGTGCAGAACGATGGAAGCCTTTGATGTCATCCGCTGGACCACGCGCGGACTGATTTCCAGCACTTGCCGGCCCACGGTCATCGGGCTGGAAAACGTGCCCAAGGAAGGGCCCTTCATTGTGGCCCCGAACCATTTGTCTTTTCTGGACAGTGTGATCGTCCAGGCCTTGATGCCGCGCCCGGTGGGCTTCTTTGCCAAGGCCGAGTACTTCACCACCAAGGGCTTCAAAGGCCGCGCGATGAAGGCGTTCTTCCAGGCAGTTGGATCGATTCCGGTGGAACGCGGAGAGCAAGCAGCCAGTGTGCAGGCCCTCAAGACCCTCCTGGACATCCTGGAGAACGGCCGGGGCATCGGTATCTATCCCGAGGGGACCCGCTCCCGGGACGGCTTGCTCTACCGCGGGCGTACCGGGGTCGGCTGGCTTGCCCTGACCACGGGGGCGCCTGTGGTGCCGGTCGGCCTCATCGGCACGGACAAGCTGCAGCCCGTGGACCGCAACACCGTCCGTCCGCAGCATTTCACCATGAAGGTCGGCGAGCCGCTGTACTTCGAGAAGACCGGTCCGGACCATTCGCTGCCGGCCAGGCGCGAAGTAACTGACAAGATCATGGATGCCATTGCGGTGTTGAGCGGCCAGGAACGTTCCACCAGTTACAACCAGAGCAAGTCCGCGGAGTAGCTTCGGGCGGGCTGGCCGGCCCGTACGGGGGAGTGCGATTCCCTTACTAGACTGGATCTGTGGCAGATCCAGCGAGTTATCGACCCCAGACGGGAGAAATCCCCACCACCCCCGGCGTCTATCGGTTCCGGGATCCGCACGGCCGTGTCATCTACGTTGGCAAGGCGAAGAACCTCCGCTCCCGGCTGAACTCGTACTTCGCCAACCCTGCGGGCTTGCTGCCGAAGACGCATGCGATGGTGCACGCGGCCAGCAGCGTCGAATGGACGATGGTGGGCAGCGAGCTTGAGTCGCTTCAGCTCGAATACACCTGGATCAAGGAATTCAAGCCGCGCTTCAACGTCGTCTTCCGCGATGACAAGACCTATCCGTACCTCGCCGTGAGCATGGCGGAGAAGCTCCCGCGGGTCCAGGTCATGCGCGGGGAGCGCCGCAAGGGCACCCGCTACTTCGGGCCGTACACGGCCGGTGCAATCCGCGAAACCATGGACACCTTGTTGCGGGTCTTTCCGGTCCGCAGCTGCAGTCCGGGCGTGTTGAAGCGCGCCCAGGCCAGCGGCCGGCCATGCTTGCTGGGCTACATCGACAAATGCTCGGCCCCGTGTGTCGGCCGTGTCACCGCCGAGGAGCACCGGGCCATCGCGGAAGACTTCTGCTCGTTCATGGGTGGCGAAGCCAAACGCTTCATCACCCGCCTCGAAAAGGACATGGGCGCTGCCGTCGCCGAGCTGGACTACGAACGGGCAGCCCGGCTCCGGGACGACATCATCGCCCTCCGCAAAGTGTTCGAGCGCAACGCCGTCGTGCTCTCCGAAGACACCGACGCGGATGTCTTCGCCCTGCACGATGACGACCTTGAGGCTTCCGTGCAGGTATTCCACGTCAGGGGTGGCCGGGTGCGCGGCCAGCGGGGCTGGGTCGTGGAAAAAGTCGAGGACGCCACCACCCCGGAGCTCATCGAGCACCTGTTGCAGCAGGTCTACGGAGAGGACAGCGACAACCAAGGCCGTATTCCGCGCGAAGTCCTCGTGCCGGAGATTCCGAGCAACCACCACGAACTGCTTGAATGGCTCGGCGGCCTCAGGGGCGCCAAGGTGGATATCCGGGTGCCGCAGCGCGGGGACAAGGCTGCCCTCATGTCCACCGTCCGCGAAAACGCCGAGCAGGCGCTGAAGCTCCACAAAGTCCGGCGGGCGGGCGATATCACCGTGCGCTCCCTGGCACTCCAGGAACTGCAGGAAGCGCTCGATCTTCCCGTGCCCCTGCTCCGGATCGAGTGCTACGACATTTCCCATGTGCAGGGCACCAACGTGGTTGCGTCCATGGTGGTGGTGGAGGACGGCCTCCCCAAGAAATCCGACTACAGGAAGTTCTCCATCACGGGTGCGGCGGCAAGCGACGATACCGCTGCGATGCACGACGTCCTGACCAGGCGCTTCAGGCATTACCTGCAGGATAAGTCCGCCCAGCTCCCCAAGAGTGGGGAGGTTCCGAACCCTGGCGCCGGGGAACCGTCGTCGCCGGATGATGCTGCCCTCACGGGAGCCAAAGCGAAATTCGCCTATCCGCCCAACCTCGTCGTCGTCGACGGCGGGCAGCCCCAGGTGAATGCCGCCGCGCGGGCACTCGCGGAGCTGGGGATCGACGACGTCTACGTCGTGGGCCTGGCCAAGCGCCTCGAAGAAGTCTGGTTGCCGGACAGCGACTTCCCGGTGATTCTGCCCCGCACATCGCAGGGGCTCTACTTGCTCCAGCGCATCCGCGACGAAGCCCACCGTTTCGCCATCACCTTCCACCGGCAGAAGCGTGGAAAGGCGATGACTGTGTCCGCGCTCGACGGCGTTCCGGGCCTCGGCGAGGCCAAACGGAAGGCGCTCGTGGCGCATTTCGGTTCGCTCAAGAAGATCAAGGCGGCAACGGCCCTTGAGCTCACTGCCGCGAAGGGGATCGGCCCGGCATTGGCGGAAGCGGTCGTCAGCCATCTGGCGGCAGCCAGCGCCTCCGGAGAAGCCGCTCCCGCAGTAAACATGACCACCGGCGAAATCCTTGAAATTTAGCTAGGGTAATAAGCGGACCCCTCCTCAAGGGGTCCGCTTATGGACCATCCCACAAACTTTGGACCATCTCAGAAACGGGGAAACTTGATGTCAGAGTCAACAGCAGGATCCGGCGCGGAGCAGGACGGTCTCATCCCCGTCAAGCCTGTCGAAGCGGAACTGCTGGTGGTGACTGGCATGTCCGGAGCAGGCCGCAGCACCGCCTCGGACGCCCTGGAAGACCACGGCTGGTACGTCGTCGAAAACCTCCCGCCGCAGATGCTGGGGACGCTTGCCGAAATCGTCTCGCACGCGCCGCAGTCCATTCCCAAACTCGCCGTCGTCGTGGACGTGCGCAGCAAAGGACTCTTCACCGATATCAGGACGGCGCTCGGCGCCCTCAGCGCAAGCGGAATCACCTTCCGTGTCCTCTTCCTTGATGCCAGCGACAACGTCCTGGTGCGGCGCTTCGAGCAGGGCCGCCGCCCGCATCCGCTCCAAGGCGGTGGCCGGATCCTGGACGGCATCGCGGCGGAACGCGACGTCCTGAAGGAACTCCGGGAATCGGCCGACGTGGTCCTGGACACGAGTACGTACAACGTCCACGGCCTGGCAACCGCCATCACCGAACTCTTCACCGACACAGGCCCTGTGGCGTTGCGCTTGAACGTCATGAGCTTCGGCTTCAAATACGGGCTGCCCGTGGACGCCAACTTCGTGGCGGATGCACGCTTCATCCCCAACCCGCACTGGGTTCCGAAATTGCGTCCGCACACGGGACTCGACGCCGATGTCAGCGACTACGTCTTGGGGGCCGCGGGCGTGAAGGACTTCGTTGACCGCTATGTCCTTGCCTTGGAGCCCGTCCTGGACGGCTATCGGACAGAAAACAAGCACTACGCCACCATCGCTGTTGGTTGCACGGGCGGCAAGCACCGTTCGGTCGCGGTCGCCGTCGAACTTTCGAAGCGGCTCGCGCAATATCCCCGGGTCACCGTCACCACAAGCCACCGCGATCTGGGTCGCGAATAATGGGGGTGCTGACCGGACCCCTGCCGCTGGTTCCACCGAAGGGTACCCCTGGCAGCCAGCCGGCCAAGGGCCCATCGGTTGTGGCACTCGGCGGCGGACACGGGCTTTCCGCGTCGTTGTCGGCATTGCGCCTCCTGACCTCCGAGCTCACCGCGATTGTCACCGTTGCCGACGACGGCGGATCCTCCGGGCGGTTGCGCCAGGAGTACGGCGTCCTTCCGCCCGGCGACCTTCGAATGGCGCTGAGCGCCCTTTGTGACGACACCGATTGGGGACGCACCTGGCGGGACGTCATGCAGCATCGCTTCAAGACTCCGAGCGGACGCCAGGGCTCCTTGGACGATCACGCCATGGGGAACCTGCTCATCGTCACCCTTTGGGAGCTTCTGGGCGACGCAGTGGCGGGATTGAAATGGGCAGGCGCCCTTCTGGGTGCCCGTGGCCAGGTCCTCCCGATGTCCACCCAGCCGCTGAACATCGAGGGCGACGTCCGCGTGCCCTTGCCGGGGGGCGGGTACGAGTTCCAGGTCGTCAAAGGCCAGGCCAAGTGCGCCGTTGCCGGATCGCTCGAAAACGTGAGGCTCCTCCCGGAGGACGCGCGCGCGTGCATCGAAGCGCTGACTGCAATCGAGCTTGCGGACTGGATCATTCTGGGTCCCGGCTCCTGGTACACGTCCGTGTTGCCGCATTTGCTGTTGCCCGAAATGCGCCAGGCTTTGTGCGACACTCCCGCCAAACGCTGCCTCACCATGAACCTCGCCATGGACACCAAGGAAACCTCCGGGATGTCCGCCGCGGATCATCTGGATGCCTTGCGCCACTACGCGCCGGAGTTCAGCGTGGACGTCGTCCTGGCCGATCCGACCTCGATATCGGACCTCAAGGACTTCGAACGCGCTGTCGGGATGATTGGTGCGGAGGTGGTCTTGGGTAAAGTGGGGGCGTCGAGCCGCCGTCCAGTCCACGACCCGTTGCGTCTGGCATCGGCGTACCACGATATCTTCGGGAATAGTTAGGAACATGCGATGGCACTGACCGCATCGGTCAAGGAAGAACTTTCCCGGCTGGACATCAAGAAGTCGTCCGTCCGCAAGGCCGAAGTCTCGGCCATGCTGCGTTTTGCCGGCGGACTGCACATCATTTCTGGGCGCATCGTGATCGAGGCTGAGGTTGACCTCGCCTCCACGGCGCGGCGGCTGCGCGCCGCGATCGCGGAAGTCTACGGGCACCAGAGCGAGATCATCGTCGTCTCCGGCGGGGGACTCCGCCGCGGCAGCCGCTACGTTGTCCGCGTAGTGCGCGACGGCGAAGCCCTGGCCCGCCAGACCGGCCTCCTGGACGGACGTGGACGGCCTGTGCGTGGCTTGCCGTCCGCCGTCGTCAACGGTTCGGCGTCGGACGCGGAGGCTGTGTGGCGCGGGGCGTTCCTGGCCCACGGATCCCTTACCGAACCCGGCCGGTCCTCCTCGCTCGAGGTCACGTGTCCCGGCCCGGAGTCGGCGCTTGCCCTGGTGGGGGCCGCCCGTCGCCTCGGTATCCAGGCCAAGGCGCGGGAAGTGCGCGGCGTGGATCGCGTCGTCATCCGTGACGGCGACACCATCGCCGCGCTGCTCACCCGGATGGGCGCCCATGACGCCCTCATGGTGTGGGAGGAGCGCCGCATGCGGAAGGAAGTCCGGGCCACGGCCAACCGCCTCGCGAACTTCGACGACGCAAACCTGCGCCGCTCTGCCCAGGCCGCCGTCGCGGCCGGCGCCCGCGTGGACAGGGCTTTGGAAATCCTGGGCGACGACGTTCCGGACCACCTCAAATACGCCGGTGAACTCCGGGTGGCCCACAAGCAGGCCAGCCTGGATGAATTGGGCCGGCTTGCCGATCCGCCCATGACCAAGGACGCCATCGCGGGGAGGATCCGCCGGCTCCTGGCCATGGCGGACAAGCGGGCCGGGGACCTGGGAATCCCGGGTACCGAGGCAAATGTGACCCCCGAAATGATGGACGAATAAAGCACCCGCCCTAGAATCGTCAGGGTGTAGATTTCCGGCCGGTTCGCCGGTCGGATGAACAAAACGAGAGTTACCAACCGGACCCCGGTCCACTACATTGGAGGATTTCGTGACAGAGTACGTACTGCCCGAGCTCGGCTACGACTATGCAGCACTTGAGCCGCACATTTCGGCGAAGATCATGGAGCTGCACCACAGCAAGCACCACGCTGCCTATGTAGCAGGCGCCAACAATGCTTTGGCCCAGTTGGCCGAGGCCCGCGACAAGGGCGACTTCGCCAACATCAACCGCCTCTCCAAGGACCTCGCGTTCCACACCGGCGGCCACATCAACCACTCCGTGTTCTGGAACAACATCTCCCCGGACGGCGGCGACAAGCCCGAGGGCGAGCTGGCTGCAGCCATTGACGACGCCTTCGGTTCCTTCGATGCATTCCGGGCCCAGTTCTCGGCAGCCGCGCTCGGCCTGCAGGGATCCGGCTGGGGCTTCCTCGCCTACGAGCCCATCGGCGGCAACCTCCTCATCGAGCAGCTCTACGACCAGCAGGGCAATGTCGCAGTCGGCACCACCCCCCTGCTCATGCTGGACATGTGGGAGCACGCCTTCTACCTGGATTACGTCAACGTCAAGGCAGACTACGTCAAGGCCTTCTGGAACATCGTCAACTGGGCCGACGTCGCGAAGCGCTTCGAAGCAGCCCGCGCGAACGCCACCGGTCTGATCGTTCTTTAGGGAACTCCGCCCGAGCCGGTGAGTGACGCGGAATACACAGGGATGTAACAAACTTCACATTCAGGTGAATTTCGCCCAAATACCGGATTGTCTGCCCCCGCAGTTGCGGGGGCAGACGTAGTTAAACGTAAGATGGGTCACGGAAGGCGGTTAGCCTTCAGCAATGTGGCTGGTCGCCCTCCGATCTGATAATCACTTCTGCCCAATGATGTGCGGGAATTGTTAGTTGGAATCAAGATCCGACTCACTAGGTGTGCTTGCAAGAGCACCAAGGAGACTGAAATAGTGACCACCCGTATTGGTATCAACGGCTTTGGCCGCATCGGCCGCAACTACTTCCGCGCAGCACTCGCCCAGGGTGCAGACCTCGAAATTGTTGCGGTCAACGACCTCACGAGTCCCGAGGCACTTGCCCACCTTTTGAAGTACGACTCCGTCGGCGGTCGCCTGACCCAGACTGTTGAAGTCAAAGAGGGCAACCTCATTGTCGACGGCAGCATCATCAAGGTCCTTGCAGAGCGCGATCCTGCGAACCTCCCCTGGGGTGAACTGGGCGTCGACATCGTCATCGAGTCCACCGGCTTCTTCACCAAGGCTGCGGCCGCACAGAAGCACATCGATGCAGGTGCCAAGAAGGTCCTGATCTCCGCTCCCGCTTCGGACGAAGACATCACCATCGTCATGGGCGTCAACCACGAGCTCTACGACCCCGCTGCACACCACATCATTTCCAACGCTTCCTGCACCACCAACTGCCTCGGCCCCCTGGCCAAGGTCGTCAACGACGCCTTCGGCATCGAGCGCGGCCTCATGACCACGGTGCACGCCTACACGGCGGACCAGAACCTGCAGGACGGCCCGCACAGCGACCTCCGCCGTGCGCGCGCCGCAGCGATCAACATGGTTCCCACCTCCACCGGTGCTGCCAAGGCGATCGGCCTGGTTCTTCCGGAGCTCAAGGGCAAGCTTGACGGCTACGCCATCCGCGTCCCGGTCCCGACCGGTTCCGCCACGGACCTGACCGTCACGGTTTCCCGCGAAGTGACCGTTGAGGAAGTCAACGCGGCTCTCAAGGCTGCTTCGGAGACCGAGCAGTTCAAGGGCATCCTTAGCTACACGGCAGATCCGATCGTCTCTTCGGACATCGTCGGCGACCCCTCGTCTTCGATCTTCGACTCCGGCCTCACCAAGGTCATCGGCAACCAGGTCAAGGTTGTTTCCTGGTATGACAACGAATGGGGCTACTCCAACCGCCTCGTTGACCTCACGGAGCTCGTCGCATCCAAGCTGGGCTAGGGTAGACACATGACATCTCACACCCTCAACGAACTGATCGCTGAAGGTGTCCGCGGGCGGTACATTCTTGTCAGAAGTGACCTGAATGTGCCGCTCGACGGCTCTACGGTGACCGACGACGGCCGCATCAAGGCCTCCCTCCCGGTCATCGAAAAGCTCTCGGACGCCGGTGCCCGCGTACTCGTCGCGGCCCACCTGGGACGCCCCAAGGGCTCTCCCGAGGCCAAGTATTCGCTCAAGCCTGCTGTTGCACGGCTTGCGGAGCTCGCGCCATTCAAGGTCCAGCTCGCGGAAGACACTGTTGGTGAGTCCGCCAAGGAGCTGGCCGGGTCCCTGGACGACGGGGACGTCCTCGTCCTGGAGAACGTCCGCTTCGACGCCCGCGAAACCAGCAAGGACGACGCGGAGCGCGGCGCCTTCGCCGATGAACTCGTGGCGCTGACCGGTGAGAACGGCGCCTTCGTGGATGACGCCTTCGGTGCCGTCCACCGCAAGCACGCCAGCGTGTACGACGTCGCCACGAAACTTCCCTCCTACCAGGGTGACCTCGTGCACACCGAGGTGGAGGTTCTTCGCAAACTCACCACGGATACCCAGCGCCCGTACGTCGTCGTCCTCGGCGGCTCCAAGGTCTCGGACAAGCTCGCGGTGATCGACAACCTCCTGGGCAAGGCCGACACCATCCTCGTCGGTGGCGGAATGCTCTTCACCTTCCTCGCAGCGGTTGGTCACAAGGTCGCGGGCAGCTTGCTTGAAGCTGACCAGATTCCCGTGGTCCAGGACTACCTCAAGCGGGCTTCCGACGCCGGAACCGCTTTTGTCATCCCGACTGACGTCGTGGTCGCAAGCCGCTTCGCCGCTGACGCCGAGCACGAAGTGGTCGCCGCGGACGCGATCGAGGACAGCGCGTTCGGCGCCTCAGGTATTGGCCTGGACATCGGACCGGTATCAGCGGCGGCTTTCGCCGAGCAGATCAAGGCCGCCAAGACCGTGTTCTGGAACGGCCCCATGGGCGTCTTTGAATTCGAGGCCTTCTCGGGCGGCACCCGTGCCATTGCCCAGGCTTTGACCGAGACGCCGGCATTCACCGTGGTGGGCGGCGGCGACTCCGCCGCAGCGGTCCGGACCCTCGGCTTTGAGGACTCCCAGTTCGGACACATTTCCACCGGCGGCGGCGCCAGCCTGGAATACCTTGAAGGCAAGGATCTTCCCGGCCTGAGCGTTCTGGACCGCTAAGGCTACAAAGCCGGCGGGGCGCCCTTCCTGGAAGGGAAGCGTCCCGCCGGCTTCCCTATCTCAACGCATCTTTGGAGCACACGTGACAACTTCTGCCAACGGAAACTTCATCCGCAAGCCCTTCATTGCCGGTAACTGGAAGATGAACATGGACCACGTCCAGGGCATCACCTTGCTGCAGAAGCTGGCATGGACCCTCTCCGACGCCAAGCACGACTACAGCCGGGTAGAGGTTTCGGTCTTCCCGCCCTTCACCGACCTGCGCGGTGTGCAGACCCTCGTCCAGGGCGACGAACTGGACGTCGTCTACGGCGGACAAGACCTTTCGCAGTTCGACTCCGGAGCCTACACCGGCGATATCTCCGGCCAGTTCCTCAACAAGCTCGGTTGCGCCTACGTCCTGGTGGGCCACAGCGAACGCCGCACCATCCACAACGAGGATGACCAGGTCCTCAACGCGAAGGTCAAAGCAGCCTTCCGCCACGACGTCACGCCGGTCTTGTGTGTCGGCGAGGGCCTTGAGATCCGCCAGGCCGGCACCCATGTGGAGCACACGCTGGCCCAGTTGCGCGCCGGAGTCGACGGCCTCGCCGCAGATCAGGCAGCCGAGCTGGTTGTCGCGTACGAGCCTGTCTGGGCCATCGGGACGGGCGAAGTCGCCGGTCCCGAAGACGCACAGGAGATGTGCGCCGCGATCCGTTCGGAGCTCGCATCCTTGTTCGACGATGCCGTGGCCGCCAAGACCCGCCTCCTCTACGGCGGTTCGGTCAAGGCCAGCAACGCGGCAGCGATCATGGCCGAAAGCGACGTCGACGGTCTGCTGGTGGGTGGCGCGAGCCTGGACCCCGCCGAGTTTGCTAACATTGTCAGGTTCGAGAGCCACCTCAACGCGGCTTAGTCCGTTTTAGGTTCCGCTCCCGTTTTCCGTTCTTCTGAAAGGCCGTCGTGGACGTTCTTCAAGTCATTCTGCAGATCCTGCTGGGCATTACCAGTCTTCTGCTGACGCTGCTCATCCTCCTCCACAAGGGGCGTGGCGGCGGGTTGTCCGATATGTTTGGCGGTGGCATGAGCTCAGGATTGAGTTCTTCAGGTGTCGCAGAGCGAAACCTCAACCGCTTCACCATCGTCTTGGGCTGCACTTGGGGCGTCGTGATCATCGGGCTTGGCCTCATCATGCGTTTCACCACGGGCGGAGACTCCTAGCACTGCCGCCGTCGGATCCTCGCACTCGAGGTGTCCTCTCATTAGACTAGGCTGCATGGCCTTCAGCGCCATGCAGCCGAACTCTCAAGGGGATCGACGATGGTTCATGGTACTTCTGGATTCCGGGGCACACGGGCCGGCGTAACAGCTGGTTCGGCCCCAAGGAACCAACCCGACTCCGTAGTCGGCGAAAGCTTGCCGCGTATTCGTGTTCCCTATTGGTGCGCCAAGGGACATGAAACGCGGCTTGTTTTCGTTAAGCTCCCCGAAGATCAAATCCCGATCCGATGGGACTGCCCGAAATGTGGCCTGGTTGCCGTCCGCGAACAGGGCGAAGCCACGATGGAACGTGCGGACGACGAAGTCTTCAAGAGCCACCTGGATTACGTTAAAGAAAGACGCTCCAGCCAGGACGCGGAGATTGTCCTGGCCGGAGCGCTCAAGCGGCTACGCGCCCGCGGGGTCCTTGCGGACGAGCTGATGGGGGACACGTGAGGCTGCATTCTCATCGATGAGCCACAGGGTCCTCGAGCGGCCGCTGGGACCTGAGGCGGGAACCTGGACCGGGTTGGCCCCGGCCAGGGCCAGTCCCACGGCTCCGGCCTTGTCCTCGCCTGCCACAACCATCCAGATTTCCTGGGCGGAGTTGATGGCGGGCAAGGTCAGCGAAATCCTCGACGGCGGCGGCTTGGGGGAGTTCTCGACCCCCACGACCGTACGGTCCTTCACCCGGATACCCGCTTGCTCAGGGAAGAGCGATGCAATGTGTGCATCCGGACCGACACCGAGCAGCAGGATGTCGAAACGGGGCAACTCGCCGGCCTCCTCGGGACGGTCGTCCGAAGTGTCCGCGGCGTGCTCGGCTTCCGCGGCAGCCTTGAGCCGGGCCGCGTAGTCCGCTGCGGCCTCGTCCGCGGTGGCGAACTCATCCGATGAGCCCGGTTCGTGCACGCGGGCCGGGTCCACCGGCAGGCTGGAGAGCAATGCCTGATGCGCTTGGACGGTGTTGCGGTCCGTGCTGTCCTTGCCGACGAAGCGCTCGTCACCCCACCAGAAGTTCACCCGGGACCAGTCAACCGCGGGCGCAGCGGGTGAGTCGGCCACTGCTTTCAGGGTGCCGATGCCCACGGTTCCGCCGGTGAGGACCACAGTGGCTTCCCCGTGCTTGTCCTGGACGTCCACCAGCTTGGTGATGAGCCGTGCTGCGATCGCGGCCATAAGGACAGTGGAGTCGGGATGGATGCTTACTCTTGGGTCGGCGCTCACTGGGACGGTCACTCCTTGCTATTGGTTCGGGGCAGTCCCATAGTAATCACTTCTCCGAAGACATCGTCCGGATCAAGGCGGCGCAGTTCTTCGGCGAGGCAGTCCCGCAGGCTGCGGCGCGGCAGTGAAATCCGCTGGGCCGGCTGGCCCGGCTGGGTCAGTTCCGCGATGGTGAGGCCGGGACGGACCAGCTGGACGTCGCCGGTGGCGCGGCTCAGCCGCACCCGGCGGATGCCCGTTCCCGCCGGGTCGGCGACGATCTGGACCGGAGCGTCGAGGAACAGCGTGAGCCAGGCGGCCAGCAGCAGGGTGCTGGGTGAGTCAGAAGCACCCTCGACGGCGATGGCAGTGACGGGGGAATCGTCTACCTGGTCCAGCGCCGCGGCGAGCTGGAGGCGCCAGTTGGTCAGCCGGGTCCAGGCGAGGTCGGTGTCGCCTGCCCGGTACGTCTTCCGGATCCGGGCCAGCGCTGCTGCGGGGTCGGCCTCGTTGGCGGAGTCCGTGATGCGGCGGTGCGCGATGCGCCCGATGGAGGTCTCGCAGGCGTTCTCGGGTGCGCCGTGCGGCCACCAGGCCACGATCGGCGCGTCGGGCAGGAGCAATGCCGCGACGAGGGATTCGCTCTCCTTGGCGAGCTCGCCGTAGCCGCGCAGGACAATGACCTCTGAAGCTCCGGCGTCCCCGCCCACCCGGATCTGGGCGTCGAGGCGGTTGGGCGCTTCGTTGCCGGCGTCCGCGAGGACGATGATGCGGCAGGGGTGTTCGCGGCTGGCCTCGTTGGCTGCCTCGATGGCTTCTTCCTCGAGACCGGACTTCGTGACGACCACGAGGGTCAGGACGCGTCCCAGGGCGATCACGCCTCCCTGCTCGCGCAGGGAGGTGATCTTCTTGGAGATCTTGGAGGTGGTGGTGTCGGGAAGATCTACGATCATGGCCTTCTCCAGGTTCGTCCGTCGCGGGCAAGCAGCTCATCGGCCGAGGCCGGCCCCCAGCTGCCGGGAGCGTAAGGTTCGGGCTGTTCGTCGAGTCCGGCCCAGTATTCCTCGAAGGGGTCCAGGATCTTCCAGGACTCCTCGACTTCCTGGTGCCGCGGGAAGAGCGGCGGCTCGCCCAGCAGCACGTCCAGGATGAGGCGTTCGTACGCTTCGGGGCTGGACTCGGTGAACGAGTGTCCGTAGCCGAAGTCCATGGTGACGTCCCGGACTTCCATCTGCGTGCCGGGAACCTTGGAGCCGAAGCGGATGGTGGCGCCCTCGTCGGGCTGGACCCGGATGACGACGGCGTTCTGGCCGAAGTCGTCCTCGCCGTGGCCGCGGAAGAGCAGGTTGGGTGCCCGCTTGAACACGACCGCGATTTCCGTGACGCGCCGGCCCAGGCGTTTGCCGGCCCTCAGGTAGAACGGGGCGCCGGCCCAGCGCCGGGTGTTGATGTCCAGGCGGATGGCCGCGTAGGTTTCCGTCTTGGAATCGGCCGGAATGCCGTCTTCCTCAAGGTACCCCTGGACGAGTTCGCCGCCCTGCCAGCCGCCGGTGAACTGGCCGCGGGCAGAGTGGGTGGACAGGTCCTCGGGGAGCCTGACCGCGGCCAGGACCTTTTCCTTCTCGGCACGCAGGTCATCGGCGTTGAAGGAGATGGGCTCCTCCATGGCCGTCAGGGCCAGCAGCTGCAGCAGGTGGTTCTGGATGACATCGCGGGCCGCCCCGACGCCGTCGTAGTATCCCGCCCGGCCGCCGGTGCCGATATCCTCGGCCATGGTGATCTGGACGTGGTCCACGTAGTTGGCATTCCACAAAGGCTCGAACAGCTGGTTGGCGAAGCGCAGGGCCAGGATGTTCTGGACCGTCTCCTTGCCCAGGTAGTGGTCGATGCGGAAAACCGCGTCCGGCGGGAAGACGGACTCCACGATGTCGTTGAGCTTGCGCGCGGACTCCAGGTCGTGGCCGAAAGGCTTCTCGATGACCACCCGACGCCACTGGCCGTCCCCGGCCTGCGCCAGCCCGTGCTTGGAGAGCTGTTGGCAGACCTGCTCGAAGGCCTTGGGCGGGATGGAGAGGTAGAAACCGTGATTGCCGCGCGTGCCGCGGGTCTCGTCCAATTCATCAAGGGTGGCGCCGAGGCGCTTGAACGCCTGGTCGTCGTCGAACTCTCCCTGGACGAAGCGGATGCCCTCGGAGAGCTGGTTCCAGACGGCGTCGTCGAACGGGGTGCGGGAGTGCGCCTTGACGTTCTCCTTGACCTCGTCCGCGAAGTCCTCGTTGCTCCAGTCCCGCCGGCCGAAGCCGACGAGCGCGAAGCTCGGCGGCAACAGCCCGCGGTTGGCGAGGTCGTAGACCGCCGGCATGAGTTTCTTGCGGGCAAGGTCACCGGTGACTCCGAAGAACACCAATGACGAAGGCCCTGCGATGCGGTTCAGGCGCCGGTCCCGGGGATCCCGGAGGGGATTGCGGTGGCTTGCCTTTCCGGTGGACCTGTAACCGATTTGTGTTTCTGGCATGTTTGGGTTTGTGCCTTAGCTTTCGAGCGCGCTGGCCTGGCCGGCCAATGCGGCGACGATTTCCTGGAGCTGGGCTACGCCGGCTCCACGATCCGTGAGGTGCAGCCGCAGGACCGGACGGCCGTGGTTCTCGAGAACCTGCGCGTCGCCGGCCGCCTGGGCTGCAATCAGTTGACCGAAAGTGAACGGGCGTTCCGGGATGGCGATGTCGCCTGTCGCGGAAGCCGTAACCTGCAGGAACGAGCCGATGGCCGGTCCGCCCTTGTGGAATTGTCCGGTGGAGTGCAGGAAGCGCGGGCCCCAGCCGAAAGTGACCGGCCGGCCGCTGACTCCGGCGAGTTCGTCGCGGATGCCTTCCAGTTGAGCGAACGCGATCCGGTCGAAATATGCCTGGACGCTCAGGTAGCCGTCCGTGCCGAGTTCACCGAGGAGCGCCTTGACGGCATCTGCGGCCGTAGCCGCGTCGCCGAGCCACGCACCCCCGCGGACCTCGATCGCGCCGTCCACGAAGTTCGCCGGCGTCGGCTCGGGACGTGCGTCCAGCAGGCCGCGAGCGGCAATCTTGGCTGCCTCGACGTCGGGCTGGTCAAAGGGGTTGATGCCAAGCAGGCGACCTGCCACCGAGGTGGCGAATTCCCAGACGAACATCTGGGTGGCCAGGCCACCGGCAATGGCGGCTTCGTTTTCGCCGAGTTCGACGTCGGACTCCGCGCCGACGAGGCGGATCACCAGGACGTCGTCCGCGCCGCCGCTGACCTCCGGCGCGGAAGGACCTGCCACAACCGGCAGAACACCCGTGCCGAGCTTGCCGGTGGACTCGGCGATGAGCTGTTCGGCCCAATCGGCAAAGCCGACAATGCCGGAACCGTCTTCGACGATGACGATCTTGTTGCGCAGAGGGGTGGTTCCGCCCAGTGCGGCACCGAGCCGGAGCCCGATGTTTTCGGGGGAGTCCTCGTTGAGGATTTCCGCTGCTTCCTCGGCCTCATCCAGGAACGCCTGGATGTCTACTCCGGCGAGGCCACTGGGGACCAAGCCGAAAGCCGTCAGGGCCGAAAAGCGACCGCCGACGTTCGGATCCGCGTTGAAGACGGCACGGTAGCCGGCTTCACGGGAGGCCTTGTCCAGCGGGGACCCGGGATCGGTCACGATGACGATGCGGCTCTTGGCATCGATGCCGGCCTCGGTGAAGGCCTGCTCGAATACCCGTCGCTGGGAGTCGGTTTCCACGGTGGAGCCTGACTTGGAAGAGACCACGATGGCGGTCTCGGCCAGGCGGTCCGCGAGGGCAGCACCGACCTGTTCGGGGTCTGTGCTGTCCAACACGGTCAGCTCGACGCCAGCGGTGCCGGCAATGACCTCGGGGGCAAGCGAAGAGCCGCCCATGCCACACAGGACAATGCGGGAGACGCCTTCGGCCCGGAGGGCATCCCGGAGTTCCAGGATCCCTTCGACCAAGGGCTGGGAAACGGTTGCCGCTTCCACCCATCCGAGCCGGATGGCGGATTCGGATTCGGCATCCGGACCCCACAAAGTGTGGTCCTTGGCGAAAATCCTCGTGGCAATCCGGTCTTCGACAAGTGCCGGGATGTGCTGCTCGATGGCCTGCTGCGCAGCACCGCTGGCGTCGTAGCTGAGAGTGCTCATGTGGGTTAGGAAGCCTTCCGTGCAGAGGCGAGGGCACCTTCGACGTCGGCCAGAAGTTCCTTCCAGCTGGCGACGAACTTGTCCAGGCCCTCGGATTCGAGGATTGCGACGACGTCGTTGTAGGAGATGCCCAGGCCCTCCAGTGCGTTGAGGACGTTGTTCGCTTCCTCGTACGTGCCGGAGACGGTGTCACCCGTGACCACGCCGTGGTCGAACGTGGCGTCGAGGGTCTTTTCCGGCATGGTGTTGACGACGCCGGCGGCGACCAGTTCGGTCACGTACAGGGTGTCCGGGTAGGCCGGGTCCTTGACGCCGGTGGAAGCCCAGAGCGGGCGCTGGGGGAGCGCGCCGGCCTCAGCCAGGACTGCCCAACGCTCGGTGGAGAACAGCTCTTCGTAGACCTGGTACGCCAGGCGGGCGTTGGCAACGCCGGCCTTGCCCTTGAGGGCCTTGGCTTCATCGGTGCCGAGGGCATTGAGTCGCTTGTCGATCTCGGAGTCCACGCGGGACACAAAGAAGGATGCCACCGAGTGGATCTTGGAGAGGTCGTGGCCGTTTTCCTTGGCCAGCTCCAGGCCGGACTGGAAAGCGTTGATGACCGCGCGGTAGCGCTCCAGGGAGAAGATCAGGGTCACATTGACGCTGATGCCCTCGGCCAGGGTCGCCGTGATGGCGGCGAGGCCCTCAAGGGTTGCCGGGATCTTGATGTGGACGTTGTCCTTGTTGACCTTCTTGTACAGGTGCTTGGCCTCGGCGATGGTGCCTTCCGTGTCCCACGCCAGGCGGGGGTCCACCTCGATGGAGACACGGCCGTCGACGCCGTTGCTCGCTGCCGCGACCGGTGCGAAGAGGTCGCAGGCGTCGGCGACGTCGGTGGTGGTGATCTCGAAGACAGTCTCTTCGACGGAAGCGCCCTTGGCGGCCTCTTCGGCGATCACGGCGTCGTAGTCGCTGCCGGCGGTGATGGCGGCGTGGAAGATAGACGGGTTGGTGGTGACACCAACGACATTCTTCTCTTCGATGAGCTTCTGCAGGCTGCCGCTGGAAAGGCGTTCCCGGGAAAGGTCGTCAAGCCAGATGGACACACCGGCGTCGGAAAGCTGCTGGGTGGGAGTCGTAGTCATTTCTTTAATCTCCTTGGAAATCTGTTCGTTGCTGTCGGATTCGTCTCAGAAGCGTTTTCAGCTACTGAGACCCGCGAGGGAGTCCCTGGCGGCGGCGGCGACTGCTTCTGCCGTGATGCCGAACTCCTTGAAGAGGCGCTTGTAGTCTGCCGAGGCGCCGAAGTGCTCGAGGCTGATGGAGCGCCCGGCGTCGCCGACGAATTCCTTCCAGCCCAGTGCCAGGCCGGCCTCGACCGAGACGCGGGCCTTGACGGCGGCCGGGAGCACGGAATCGCGGTACGCAGAGTCCTGCTTGTTGAACCACTCGACGCACGGCATGGAGACGACGCGGGTGGCGATGCCTTCGGCCTGGAGCGCTTCGCGGGCGTTCACCGCGAGCTGGACCTCGGAACCGGTGCCGATCAGGATGACCTGGGCCGGGACCGTGGCGCCGTCCTTCGAAGCCTCTGCCAGGACGTAGCCGCCCTTGGCGACGCCGGCGGTGGAGCCGAAGGTGTCACCCTCGGCAAGGCCTTCGCCGCGTGCGTAGGTCGGGATGTTCTGGCGGGTCAGCACGATGCCTGCCGGGTTCTCGTGGTTCTCCAGCATGGTCTTCCATGCTGCGGCAACCTCGTTGGCGTCGCCGGGACGGACAACGTCCAGGCCCGGGATGGCGCGGAGGGTCGACAGCTGTTCCACTGGCTGGTGGGTGGGGCCGTCTTCGCCAAGGCCGATCGAGTCGTGGGTCCAGACGTACAGCGACGGGACACCCATGAGGGCGCCGAGGCGGATCGCGGGACGCTGGTAGTCGCTGAAGATCAGGAACGTGCCGGAGAACGCCCGGGTCCGGCCGTGCAGCGAGATGCCGTTCACGATCGACGCGGCCGCGTGCTCGCGGATACCAAAGTGCAGCACCCTGCCGTAAGGGTTGCCCTTCCATGCACCGGTCGAGCGCGAGGCCGGGATGAACGACGGCGAACCCTCGATGGTGGTGTTGTTGGACTCGGCGAGGTCGGCGGAACCGCCCCACAGTTCCGGAAGGACCGGGCCGATCGCGTTCAGGACCTTGCCGGAAGCGGCGCGGGTGGAAACTTCCTTGCCTGCTTCGAATACCGGCAGCGCGGCGTCGAGCTCGACGGGAAGCTTCTTGGCCTCGATGCGCTCAAGCAGCGCCGCGCCCTCGGGGTTGGCGGTCTGCCACGCCTCGAAGGATGCCTGCCATTCGCTGCGCTCGGCTGCGCCGCGTTCGACGACGGCACGGGCATGTGCGAGGACGTCCTCGTCAACCTGGAAGGAACGCTCGGGGTCGAAGCCCAGGACTTCCTTCAGTGCTGCGACTTCTTCGGCACCGAGGGCGGAACCGTGGATCTTGCCGGTGTTCTGCTTCTTGGGTGCCGGGTAGCCGATGATGGTGCGCAGCGAGATGATGGACGGCTTGGACGTCTCGGCCTTCGCGGCGAGCAGGGCGCCGTAGAGTTCCTGGACGTCTTCGACGTATTCGCCGGTCTTGGTCCAGTCCACGCGCTGGGTGTGCCAGCCATAGGCCTCGTAGCGCTTGAGGACGTCTTCGGTGAAGGCCACGTCGGTGTCGTCTTCGATGGAGATGTGGTTCTCGTCGTAGATCACCACAAGGTTGCCCAGTTCCTGGTGCCCGGCCAGGGAAGAAGCTTCCGAGGTGACGCCTTCCTGGAGGTCGCCGTCGGAGGCGATAACCCAGATGGTGTGGTCGAACGGGCTCTCGCCGGCCGGAGCATCGGCGTCGAACAGGCCGCGCATCCGGCGCTGCGAGTACGCGAAGCCGACCGACGAGGCCAGGCCCTGGCCCAGAGGGCCGGTGGTGATCTCGACGCCGGCGGTGTGCTTGTACTCGGGGTGGCCGGGGGTCAGCGATCCCCAGGTGCGCAGGGCCTCGAGGTCCTTCAGCTCCAGGCCGTAGCCGGAAAGGAACAGCTGGATGTACAGGGTCAGCGATGTGTGTCCGGGGGACAGGATGAACCGGTCACGGCCGATCCAGTCCGGGTGCTTCGGGTCGTGGCGCATCAGCTTCTGGAACAGCAGGTAGGCGGCCGGTGCAAGGCTCATGGCCGTGCCGGGGTGACCGTTGCCGACCTTCTCGACGGCGTCAGCGGCCAAAACGCGGACGGTGTCCACGGCGCGCTGGTCCAGGCTTGTCCAAGTCAGTTCTTGCTCTTCCAAATGTGGCACGTAAACCGAGCCCCTCTCTGTGCTGACGGCTGGTGACGGCACATGGCAAGCCTCGGGCACAGGATGGCGCCCGCTGCGAAGTTCCTACCAGCCGTTCACCATTGAAACGTTGATCTATCATCCAGACATACAAGTCTGAGAATACGCTTTCTCAGAACCTTGCGTGAGCTGATCTGCAGACAGCTTAGCCCGGTTCGCCGCCCCGAATGGTGGGAATCTCAAAAAATGGACGCATATTCCGTTTTATGAATCACGGCGGCGGCAAAGTGCCGGTGAACTTTCGGAAACAAGGGAAAGTTCCGGGTGCCGTGGCGTCGGAGAGGCCACGGTATGATATCTGGAGGCCGAACCGGGGTGCCGCCACCGCGGGAAACCCGCCTTGACAACACCAGCAAAGAACAGAGTGACTGCCAACGTGAGCACAACAGATACGCCCCTCAATGCTTCCCCGGCTGTGGGGAAGCGCGGAATGTCCCGTAAGTTCAAGGCGTATCTGGCACTGACCAAACCCCGCGTGATCGAATTGCTGCTGGTCAGCACCCTGCCCACCATGATCTTCGCGCAACGGGGCTTCCCCTCCATCGGCTTGATCCTGGCCACGTTGGTGGGCGGCGCCTTCGCCGCCGGCAGCGCAGGGGTCTTCAACTGCTACATCGACCGCGACATCGACAAGTTGATGCACCGCACTGAAAAGCGGCCCCTCGTGACGGGCGAAGTCACCCCCCGCGAAGCACTCGTCTTCGCGTGGATCCTGGGAGCGGCCTCCATCGCCATCCTGTGGTTCGGGGCCAACCCGCTGTCGGCGTGGCTCGGTCTTGGTGCGATTGTTTTCTACGTTGTCATCTACACGATGATCCTCAAGCGCCGCACGGCACAGAACATCGTATGGGGCGGTGCGGCCGGCTGCTTCCCTGTGCTGATCGCCTGGGCGGCGGTGACGAACACTGTCGAGTGGCCCGCCGTCGTGCTCTTCATGGTGATTTTCCTGTGGACTCCTCCGCACTACTGGCCGTTGTCCATGCGGTACGGCGAGGACTACCGCAACGCCAACGTCCCCATGCTGGGCGCCATCGCCGGTGCCAAGGTGGTTTCCGTCCAGGTTGTCCTGTACGCCTGGGCCATGGTGGTGTGCTCGCTGCTTTTGGTGCCGGTGGGCCGCGCGGGCTGGGTGTACACCATCGCCGCAGTCCTCGCGGGTGCTTGGTTCCTCTATGAATCCCACGCCCTCTACAACCGGGCGCAAGGCGGCGACGTCTCGAACAAGGGAGCCATGAAGGTCTTCCATGGTTCCATCAGCTACCTGACGCTTCTCTTCATTGCCCTCGCGGTGGACCCGTTCATCGGTTCCCCGATCATCGGCGGCTGACGCCCGCGTCACCGCAGGACGCCCGCTCACCTGCAGGACGCCCGCTCACCTGTAGGGCCGTTTTCCCAAACGCCCGCTCACTTATAGGGGTAAAACAGAAGACCCTCCCTCACGTCCCATGACGTGAGGGAGGGTCTTCCCTTTGGATTACGCAGAGGCCATTAGCCGCCAGGGGCTAGAGCTTCGGGCTGAACCTTGCCACATCCGCCGCGTTCGTGGCGGCACTCATGAGCAGGGCGGCACCCAACATGTGGGCGCCAACAAGGAGGGCAGGGATCCCGTTGTAGTACTGGGCAAAGCCAATGACGGCCTGCAGGACCGTCACGCCTAGCAGCAGAAGCGCCGCGGTGCGGAACGCGCCGCTGATTCCCCTTCGCAGGACGAAGTAGACGGCGAAGACGGCTCCCGCCGTGATGAGGTACGCCGGTACTGCGTGGATGTGCGAGAAGAGATCCCAGTCGAGATCGTTCCGCGGCGCGTTGGCGTCCCCGGCGTGGGGTCCGGCGCCAGTCACCACGACGCCGAGGCACACCGCAACTGCCGAGAAAAACGCGACGGCGGTCATGACAGGGCTCATGGCGCCCGGAATCGCTGCCAACGGCCGTTTCATGAAGCGGCCGGTCCGGCCATAGGCGCGGTTGACCAGGAGCGTGGAGAAGACGACTAGGGCCATGGAAACCAGGAAGTGCAGTCCGACAACCCAGGGGTTCAGATTGGACAGCACGGTGATGCCGCCGATGATGGCTTGTGCCGGAATGCTGGCGAGCAGGCCCACCGCCAGGAGGAAAAGGTCCCGGCGTTCCTTGCGGAGGTTCCACAAATACACCAGCATCAGGACGGCGACGGCGGCCAAGGCGAATGTAAGCATGCGGTTGCCGAATTCGATGAAGCCGTGGATGCCCATCTCCGGCGTGTTCACCAGGGAGCCGCTGGTGCAGCGTGGCCATGTCGGGCAGCCGAGCCCCGAGGATGTCAGCCGGACCGCGCCGCCGGTGACCACCAGGACCACCTGGCCGATCAGGGACAACATGGCCAGCCTGAGGATGGTGCTATTGACCTCCGTGGGGAGCTTGGCGGTCAACTGCTGGATGGACTTCGGGAGGCGGGAAGCCGTGCTCACGGTTTTCTCAATTCTCGGTACTCAATTCACGCTGACGGTTCGGTTCCACAACGGGACGCTCAGTTCCATTTGAACCAGCGGACGGCGGCAGCGCCAGGGACAATCGTCCACAGGAGCAGCACAAGAACGTAGGGCGGGGACACGCTGCCATGGAGGAAAGCGTCCCTGAGCGACTGCCCCAGGGCCCCCGAGGGCAGGAAGTGCACGATGTTCTGTGCCAGGTCCGGCAAGCGCTCGGCAGGAACGACGATTCCGCCGAGGGCGCCCAGCAGGATCCAGAGCAGGTTGGTGATGGCGAGGGTTGCCTCCGGCCGCACGGTGCCGGCAACCAGGAGCCCGAGCGCGGTGAAAGCGGCAGCACCGAGAACCAAAAGCCCCAGGCCGGGAAGCCAGCCTTCGGGGCGCGGATGCCAGCCCAGCAACGCGGCTACGGCACCGATCACCAGGACCTGGAGAACCAGGACGGCCAAGACGGCGATGATCTTGCCTGCGATGAGGCCGGTCCGGCCCAAGGGAGTGGTCGAGAGGAAGCGGAGCACGCCGTAGCGGCGATCGAAGCCCGTGGCGATACCCTGGCCGGTGAATGCCGTGGACATGGCACACAGAGCGAGAACGCCCGGCGTCGCGATGTCCACTCGACTGGCGCCCAGGCCATCGAGCAGCGGTGTGACGGTGAGTCCCACCAAAGCCAGCAAGGGCATGATCACCGCGAGGATCAGCTGCTCACCGTTCCGGATCATGGTCAAGGTTTCGTAGCGGCCCTGCAGCAGGATCCTGCGCATCAACGGCGCGGGCCCGGCGTGGGGTGTGCTGACGGCGGGGGTTGCGCTGGTCATCGGATGTCCCTTCCGGAAATGTCCAGGAAAACGTCTTCCAAGCTGCGCGCCTCCAAGCGGAGGGACGCCGGCATGATTCCCTTCTCGGCCCACCAGGCCGTGAGCTTCGCCAGATGCTGCGGCGTCAGTGTGCCTGCGATTGCGTAGCTGCCTGCCCGGCTTTCGGTGATAGTTAGTTCGTCGCCGATGGCCGCGGCAATGTCGAGGCCGGCCGGGGCATCAAAGAACAAGGTGCGTTCGGTCACCCCGTCCATGGCCTCGTGGCCGTGGCTCAACAAGTCGGCGACGGTGCCCTCTGCGACGTTGTGACCGGCGTCGATGATGTAAACGTAGTCCGCGAGCCTCTGGGCATCATCCATGAGGTGCGTGGTGAGGATGATACCCATGCCGGCGTCCCGTAGTTCGGCGATGAGCTCAAAGACGATTTGGCGGGACTGGGGATCGAGTCCCGCGCTCGGCTCGTCCAGGAACAGGACTTCGGGGTTGCCGATCAGGGCAGCCGCAAGCGAGAGCCGTTGCTTTTGGCCGCCGGACAAGCGCCGGACGCCGGTGCGGCTGAACGCGTCGATGCCCAGGCGCTCAACGAGTCCGTCCAAGGGAAGCGGGTTTTGGTACATGCCGGCGATGTGCCGAAGCAACGGGATGGGACGGGCCGACGGCGGGAGGCCGCCGTCCTGCAGCATCACGCCGACGCGTGAACGAAGGTTCGCGCCGGCCGTGTCAGGGTCTTCGCCGAGGAGTTCGATGCGGCCGCCTGTACGCTTTTGAAGGCCCTGCGCGCATTCGAGCGTTGTTGTCTTGCCCGCGCCGTTGGCACCCAGCAAGGCAGTGATCTGGCCGCGTTCTGCGAACATGGACAAGCCGCTGACTACCCGGAGCATCTTGCCGTCAAGGGAAGCCAGCGGGCCTACGTCCTTGATGAGTCCATCGATGGTGAGGACAGGGGATTCGGGGGATCGCACCAAAGTATTCTACGTGAAGTAGTAGGGGTGCGGCGGGCGTGGTCCCGCAGGCCAGCCTTGCCTTACTGGATGCGCGGACTAAATTACGACATGATTGTGTTGTGTATTCCATGAGGAGTTCTGTTTCCGTGCCCGCAGGGCACAGCGCGGTCATGCCTGTGCCCGGTGGCGCAGCCGTTGGCGTGGCTGACGCGGAAGACCGCACACGGGACCGTGTTCTCAACGCGGTGTTGGAGCACGGCCCTGTCAGCGCCGCGGAACTTGGCGACATGCTGGGCTTCACCCCCGCAGCTGTCCGCCGGCACCTGGATCACCTTCAGCGCGCCGGGGTCATCGAGGTAAAACGCGTCGCGAAGGCGGGTGCCGGTGCAGGCCGGCCGGCCCGTCGCTATGTCCTCAGCTCCCAGGGGCAGTCGAAGCTCGGGGATGACTACCTGAACATTGCCAGTTCCGCGTTGCGGCGGCTCCGCGACCTCGCAGGCGAAGGAGCCGTGAGGGACTACGCGGTAGAGCGCTTCGCCGAGATGGAACAGCGCTACGCGCCCGAAGTCGACCTGGCGGGCTCCGACATTGCGGCTCGCGCTGTGGCGCTGTCCAAGGCGCTGAGCAGGGACGGATACGTTGCGTCGGCTGCGTCGATCGAGACCAAGGCGCCTTTGCCCGCTTCCCTCTCGAGTGTCCAGCTGTGCCAGGGCCATTGCCCCATCCAGCAGCTCGCCGCGGAATTTCCCGTTTTTTGCGACACTGAGACCGAACTGTTTTCCCGTTTGGTCGGCGTCGATGTCCGCAGGCTCTCCACCCTCGCGCAGGGCGGGCATGTCTGCACAACCCACATTCCTACAGGCAGGCCAGCCGCCAAGGAGGCCCTCGGGTTTCCGAAGCTGCCGGCCGCGCCCCATGTCGAATCCAACAATCAGTAAGAAAGGCCGTGATGACGGGTCAATTAGCTGAAGGAACAGCAGAGAAAGCGCTAGCTGACGGTGCTGTGATCTCGGAGATTCTGGAGAAGAATCCCGAGCTGCACGGTATTGGCACCTACGAGTACGGATGGGCTGACAAGAACGACGTCGGCGCCAACGCACGCCGTGGGCTCAACGAAGAGGTAGTCCGCGACATTTCGGCGAAGAAGAGCGAGCCGCAGTGGATGCTGGACCTCCGCCTGAAGGGCTTGAAGTACTTCGACCGCAAGCCCATGCCCACCTGGGGTGCAGACCTCTCAGGCATTGACTTCGACAACATCAAGTACTTCGTGCGCTCCACGGAGAAGCAGGCTGCCACGTGGGAAGACCTCCCGGAGGACATCCGCAACACCTACGAGAAGCTGGGTATCCCGGAAGCCGAGCGCAGCCGCCTCGTGTCCGGCGTGGCCGCGCAGTACGAGTCCGAGGTCGTGTACCACCAGATCCGCGAGGACCTGGAAGCCCAGGGCGTGATCTTCCTGGACACCGACACCGCGCTCCGCGAGCACCCGGAGATCTTCCAGGAGTATTTCGGCACCATCATTCCGGTGGGCGACAACAAGTTCGCGTCGCTGAACACGGCCGTGTGGTCCGGCGGTTCCTTCGTGTACGTCCCCAAGGGCGTCCACGTTGACATCCCGCTGCAGGCCTACTTCCGCATCAACACCGAGAACATGGGCCAGTTCGAGCGCACCCTGATCATCGCGGACGAGGACTCCTACGTCCACTACATCGAAGGCTGCACCGCTCCGATCTACACTTCGGACTCCCTGCACTCCGCCGTGGTGGAAATCATCGTGAAGAAGGGCGCCCGCGTCCGTTACACGACCATCCAGAACTGGTCCACCAACGTGTACAACCTGGTTACCAAGCGCGCCATCTGCGAAGAAGGCGCCACCATGGAATGGATCGATGGCAACATCGGCTCCAAGGTGACCATGAAGTACCCGGCCGTCTACCTCGTCGGCGAGCACGCCAAGGGTGAGACCTTGTCCATCGCCTTCGCCGGCGAAGGCCAGCACCAGGACACCGGCTCGAAGATGGTCCACATCGCGCCGAACACCAAGAGCTCGATCATTTCCAAGTCCGTGGCCCGCGGCGGCGGTCGTGCAGCCTACCGCGGCCTGGTCCAGGTCCGCGAAGGCGCCAAGCACTCCGCCAACACCGTGCGTTGCGATGCTTTGTTGGTAGACACCATTTCCCGTTCCGACACCTATCCCTACATCGACATCCGCGAGGATGACGTGGTGATGGGTCACGAGGCCACCGTTTCCCGAGTCAGTGAGGAGCAGCTCTTCTATCTGATGTCTCGCGGTATGCCCGAGGACGAGGCCATGGCCATGATCGTGCGCGGCTTTATTGAGCCGATTGCCCGTGAGTTGCCAATGGAATACGCCCTTGAACTCAACCGCCTGATTGAACTGCAGATGGAAGGATCCGTCGGTTAGCAATGACTGAAATCACTACTGAAAAGGCCCGCATCGGCGCGCCATCAGCCAAGCCGTTTATCGACGGATTCACCGAAGAGGGCGAGAACCTCTCACCGGTCAACACCGGTACCAACACGTCTTCCACCTCGGAAAAGACGTCGGAACAGGCGCCTTCGGCCGGACCGCTCGCGGGCGCCTCGGCCAAGAGCCACTCCCACGGCGGCGGCGTCGGAATTCCGGACAGTTCGCGCGCAGGTCGTCTGACCTCGTACAAGCTGGCTGACTTCAAGCCCCTCACCGGGTTGGAAGAAGACTGGCGCTTCACCCCGCTCAAGCGGCTTCGCGGCCTTCACAACGAGGTCCTCTCCGGTTCGGCACCGTCCGTCGCCGTTACCGCCCCGGAGGGCGTCGTCGTCGAGACCGTGGGGCGGGACGACAAGCGCATCGGCTCGGCAGCCATTCCGGAGGACCGCGTGTCCGCGAATGCCTGGGAGAACTTCACCGAGGCCACCGTCATCACGGTGCCCGCCGAGCTCCAGCTCGACGGCGAAGTGTCCGTCCTGCTGACCGGCACCTCCGCTGAAGCTTCCGCCCAGCACATCGTGATCGTGGCAGGCCGCTTCTCCAAGTCCCGGATCGTCCTGGACCACCAGGGCAGTGCGATCGTTTCGGAGAACGTCGAAATCCTCGTCGAAGACGGCGCGGACCTGACGGTCATCTCGCTCCAGGAGTGGAACGACGACGCCGTTCACGCCTCTTCGCAGCAAGCCAAGCTGGGCCGTGACGCCAAGTTCAAGCACATCGTAGTCAGCCTCGGCGGCGACGTCGTGCGCATGACTCCGTCCACGCGCTTCACCGGGCCGGGCGCGGAAGCCGAGATGTTCGGCTTGTACTTCGCCGACGCCGGCCAGCACCTCGAGCAGCGGCTTTTCGTGGACCACGCCGTGGCCAACTGCAAGTCCCGCGTGCTGTACAAGGGTGCCCTGCAGGGCCGCAACGCACACACCGTGTGGGTGGGCGACGTCCTGATCCGCAAGGAAGCAGAAGGCACCGACTCTTACGAGGCCAACCGCAACCTGGTCCTCACCGACGGTGCACGCGCGGACTCCGTGCCGAACCTCGAAATCGAAACCGGCCTGATCGAGGGTGCCGGCCACGCCAGCGCCACCGGCCGCTTCGATGACGAGCACTTGTTCTACCTCATGGCACGCGGCATCCCGGAGGACGTCGCCCGCCGTTTGGTGGTCCGTGGCTTCCTCAACGAGATCATCCAGCAGATCAAGGTACCGGCACTCGAAGAGCGCCTCACCGAAGCTGTTGAGCGCGAGCTTGCCGCGAGCGACAACTAATTCAAGCCAAGCAGGGAAAACAGACTATGAGCGAACAGCCACAAGGCGAACTGGTATGCAACGCCAACGAGATCCAGGTCAAGCAGGCGCTGCGCATCCTGATCGATGACTACCCCGTAGCCATCGTCAAGGACTCGATGGGACAGATCCACGCCATCGGCGACACCTGCTCGCATGCGGACATTTCTCTCGCCGAGGGTGAAATCGAAGGCTGCGCGATCGAATGCTGGGGCCACGGCTCCCAGTTCGATCTCCGCACCGGACAGCCCTTGCAGCTCCCTGCCTATGACCCCGTCCCGGTCTTCGCCGTCACCCTCGACGGTGATGACGTCTACGTGGACGTGACCAACGTTGTGAACGGCGCCTCAGTACAGAACTACTGAGCGCCAAGTGCCTAAAGACTTACGAAAGAAAGAAGAGCATGTCTACTCTTGAGATCAAGGACCTGCACGTCAGCATCGAGACGGAGCAGGGCACCAAAGAGATCCTGAAGGGCGTCAGCCTGACCATCAAGACCGGCGAGACCCACGCAATCATGGGCCCCAACGGTTCGGGCAAGTCTACCTTGGCGTCCACCATCGCCGGCCACCCGCGCTACAACGTCACGAGGGGCACCATTACTCTCGACGGCGAAGACGTATTGGCCATGAGCGTTGACCAGCGTGCCCGTGCAGGCGTCTTCCTGGCCATGCAGTACCCCGTAGAGGTTCCGGGTGTCACCATGACCAACTTCCTGCGCACCGCCAAAACGGCAATCGATGGCGTAGCACCTGCCCTCCGCACCTGGACCAAGGACGTCAAGGCGGCCATGCAGCTCCTCCGCATCGACGCCGACTTCGCACAGCGTAATGTCAACGAGGGCTTCTCCGGCGGCGAGAAGAAGCGCGTGGAGATCCTCCAGCTCGAACTCTTCAAGCCGAAGTTCGCCGTGCTTGACGAGACCGACTCCGGCCTGGACGTCGACGCGCTCAAGGTCGTCTCCGAGGGCGTCAACCGCGCCCACGCCACGGGCAACATGGGTACCTTGCTCATCACGCACTACACCCGTATCCTGCGCTACATCAAGCCGGACTTCGTCCACGTGTTTGTTGATGGCCAGGTCGTCGAAGAGGGCGGCCCTGAATTGGCCGACCGCCTCGAAGAAGAAGGCTACGACCGTTACGCCACGGGCGCCGGCGCAGCCACCATTGCTGCTGCCGCAGCAGCACAGGCCTAGTTAGGACTCCCGCCATGACCGAAATCAACGCGGCTCGCACCAGCCTCGAGGACGTCGAGGAGGCGCTCAAGGATGTCATTGACCCGGAACTCGGTGTCAACGTGGTGGACCTTGGGCTGCTCTACGGTCTGAAGTACTCGGAAGACGACGGGGCTCTGCTCATCGACATGACGTTGACGACCGCGGCCTGTCCGCTGACGGATGTCCTCGAAGAGCAGGTCGGCCAGTCGCTCGACGGCATCGTCGACGACTGGCGCCTCAACTGGGTATGGATGCCGCCATGGGGTCCCGAGCGGATCACGGACGACGGCAAGGACCAGATGCGGGCCCTCGGCTTCAACATCTAGGATTCCCCACCGCCTCCCTAGCCTCGCTTCGCTTCGGCCAGGGAACCCTCGGCGGCGGAGGCCCCTACTTACGACGGCCGGTCACCTTCCAGCGAAGGTGGCCGGCCGTCGTCGTACGCTGAGATATTGCCGATTTGGCGCCCCGAAAATGCACTATCGGAGAGATAGGCGTCACAGAAGGTGCTGGGCGTGCGGTGCGCGCTAAAATTCGATGATGCCTTTTCTGGACAAACTTCAGCTCTGGGCCGATGAACGCCCCGACGACACGGCCGTCGTCGTTGGCGGCAAGCGGCTCAACTGGGCTGACCTTCGGGACGCCGCAACCTTGAGCCTGGGGGAGACGGCCGCGACGACGGTACTTGCCGAGCCCAATTCCCTGGACTTCGTGGTGGCGTACACGGCCGCCGTGGCCGGCGAGCGGCGCTGCGCCGTGCTCGACCCGTTGTGGCCGCAAGCCATGATCGATGAGGTCACCCAGAGGATCGGAGAAGCCGGGCCCGCCACCGGCCTCCTGCCCGCCATAGGCGACGAGCTGGCCGACGGCCATGGGGACACCACGTTCCTGATCGGCCTGACGTCCGGAACCACGTCCGTTCCCAAGGCCTTCACCCGTTCACGGCGTTCGTGGCAGGTTTCGTTTGACGCCTCGATCGAATTCTTCGGTCTGACACCGGAGGACAGAACCCTCGCGCCCGGGCCGCTGGCCGCGAGCCTGAACCTATACGCCCTGTCAGAATGCCTGTACGCCGGGGCGGCCTTCCACACCATGGAGACCTTCGACGTCGGAGATGTCCACGCAGCCATCAGTTACGACGGCGTCACTCGCCTGGTCCTCGTGCCCACCATGCTGCGCCTGTTGAGCGAGCGCGGACTGGCGGGAGGCGTGGACGCATCGGGGGTGCGAAGCATCATCTGCGCAGGTTCGAAGCTGGACGCCCGGACCCTTGAGGCCGCCAGACGGTGGGCGCCCAATGCGGCCATTTTCGAGTATTACGGTGCGTCCGAGCTGAGCTTCGTTTCCGGAACGCGCCTTGCCGCCGGTGAACCGCTCGACGTCGGCGGCACGGGAATCGGCGGACCGTTTCCCGGCGTCGAACTCAAGATACTGGACGACGACGGCGCGGAGCGGCCCGAAGGGGCCGACGGGAACATCTGTGTCCGCTCCGGCATGGTCAGCAACGGGTATTTGTGGGGCGACGACGGCCAGGCGCTGCGGTGCTTTGACGGTTGGTACACCGTGGGGGACCAGGGCTATGTGGACTCCGGTGTCTTGCATATCCTCGGCCGTCGGTCCGACATGATCATCACTTCCGGGAGGAACGTCTATCCTCACGAAGTGGAGCTCGCCTTGGCATCGGTCCCCGGGGTCTCCGCTGCCCTTGCGGCCGGAATGCCCGACGAAGTCCGCGGCCAGAAAGTTGTCGCAGGAATCGTGCCCGCCTACGGTTCGGTGACGGCAACCCAAGTGAAGACCGGCCTGGACGGTTTGCTCGCGCGGGACAAGCGACCCCAGCGGTATTTCACGCTGTCCGAATTGCCCGTGACCGACCGAGGGAAGGTCAGCCGCCAGATGTTGCTCGACTGGATTGAGAACAACGATCCGCGGGTGAAACCCCTTGCCTAGCCGCGAGCCGGGCATCGGGTTGGACCCTTCGCGCCAACCGGTGATCATTGCCGCCCTGCGGACTCCTATTTGCCGCGCCAACGGACAATTGCAGTCGCTTCGCGCCGAAGAACTCCTCTCTCCTGTCCTCCGTTCACTCCTGACAGCCACGGGTGTTGCCGGTTCCGACGTCAGCGACGTCGTGATCGGCAATGCGGTGGGCGGAGGCGGAAACCTGGCCCGGTATGCCGCACTGCACGCGGGACTGCCCGTGGGGGTCCCCGGACTGACCGTGGACCGGCAGTGCGGTTCCGGACTCGACGCCATTGCCCTGGCGTCCCGGCTCGTGGCCGCGGGCGGCAATGGCATCTACCTGGCCGGAGGAGTGGAGAGTATCAGCACTGCCCCGCTGCGTGCCAGGCGAAATCCAGACTCCGACGGCGAGCCGGACTTCTACACCCGGGCCACCTATGTACCGCCCGAGTTCGGGGACCCGGACATGGGCGTGGCCGCCGAGAACGTGGCACTCGAGTGCGGCATCAGCCGCGAACAGCAGGACGAGTTCGCCCTGCGCAGTCACCAGCGGGCGGTCGCAGCCACTGCCGCGGGCGCGTTCGCCCCGGAAATTGTTCCCCTGGAAGCCGGGGGCGCCGTGCTACAGGCGGATGACGGACCCCGGGCATCCCTGAAGGCCGGACTCATGGCCCGCTTCCCGCCCGCATTCGTAACGGGCGGAACTGTGACAGCCGGAAACTCGTGCTTCGACGCTGACGCGGCCTCCGCCGTCGTGATCACCTCGCTGGAGCGGGCACGGGAACTTGGTGCCGCCGACGGATTGCTCGTCCTGGGCTGCGACACAGCAGGCGTGGACCCGGAACTGCTGGGCATCGGAGCTTCAGTGGCGGCGAAACGGTTGCTGGCCGAGCTTGATCTGGAGCCCGGGGAACTGGACCTCGTGGAATTCAACGAGGCATTCGCTTCGCAGACCCTTGCTTGCCTTGACGCGTTGGGTGTGGAACCGGCACGGGCGAACCTCGACGGCGGAGCGCTGGCCTTGGGACACGCCTACGGTGCGTCGGGGGCTGTCCTGGTGACGCGGCTGCTGGCCCAGGCCCGCAGGATGGCCGAAGAGCAGCCGGGCCGGGAGAGCCTGGCGCTGGCGATGATCAGCATCGCAGGTGGAATGGGCACGGCGGCAATGTTCCGGTACTCGCAGCTGCAGGAGGCTTGACCCGGACTAGTCGCCGGGCTCGCCAAGGCCGCGCGCGGCCAGGGCGTCGCCGGTCTGCCGCGCATAGGCAACCGTGGTGATGAAAACCGGCAAGACCAAGGCTCGGGGATTGCGTTCCAGGCCACGCGCCCGGGCCGAGTCACGGACATCCGAGAATGCGCCGGCAATGAATGGAAGGCTGCGCAGCATGATGGCGATGGTCAGCGCGAAGCGCTCAGGGTCCGCCCCGAAACGCTGGAAGGGCCTGGACAGGGCAACCACCCCGTCCAGCAGTGCCTGCACCGGAGTCGTGACCGTCAGTACCGACGCCGCGACCACGCAGACCAGCACATTGAGCACGATCCGCGCGGCAACGGGGCCGCCCAGCTGCCACCATTGGAAGGCGCCGATCGCAACGAGGATGGGCGTCACGAGCCACACGGAACGCGCGAGGCGTTTGAGTCCCGCGCCGCTCAGCAGGAAAAGTCCGCACATCACGGCAAGGACCGCGGCCGAGAGAAGCCAATCGACAATCAGGAACGATGCCAGGCCGCAGCCGGCAACGAGAAGGAACTTGAGCCACAGCGGCGTGCGGTGCACAATCGAGTTGCCCCGCACATAGTTGGGGATCAGGACCCCGCGGCCCCTCACGTCGCCTGCACCTTGGCTTGAGTGGATTCAGCGGCGCAAAGCGCGCGGTAGCGTTCGACCGCGACGGCTGCTCCGCCGTCGAACACTATCCGGCCGCCGTCCACCACCAAGGCGCGGTCCGCTTCGAGGGCGAGATCGAGATCGTGGGTGGACATGATGATCTGCTGCTCGAGGCCCGCAAGCGTCCGCCTGAGCAGCTCCCGGTTGCGCAGGTCCAGCAACGTTGAAGGCTCGTCGAGGACCAGCACGGCGGGATCCACCGCGAGGACGACCGCGAGGGCGAGCAACTGGCGTTCACCGCCCGAAAGCTCGTAAATACTCTGATCCGCGAGGTCCAGGATCCCGAACCGTTGCAGGACAGCTTCTGCCCGGGCGGCACGCTCTTTGGAATTCTTGATGGAACGGCGCAAGGAGAGTTCAACGTCTTCCCGCCCCGTTGGCATGACCAGCTGCGACAGGGGATCGGTGAAGACGAAACCCACCTGGCTGCGGACCTTGCGAACGTCCCGCGAGCTGTCGGCGCCGTTGACGCTGACGGTACCTTCGCTGGGAGCCACCAAGCCGTTGAGCAAGCGCAGCAGGGTGGACTTTCCAGACCCGTTGGCCCCGATGACCGCAATGCGTTGCTCTGTGAGTTCCAACGAGATGCCTTGCAGCAAAGTCTTGGGCTCCGCGCTGCCATCGACGGCTACGCGCACTGAGACGTCGCTCAGAATGATGGTGTTCATGAACTGATTGTTCCCGCTCTATTTGACGCGGCGGACCAGGATGTCCGGGAAGGCCTTGTGGAGCGAGACGGCGATGATCGCAGCAAGAACGTTCTTGATAGTGTCCCCGGGGTAGTAGGGAAGGTCGGCCAGGAACGCCTTGGCGAAGTCGAACTTGCCATTGACCATGAAGCCAAGCACTCCGAGGCCGTGAATGAGGACGATGGTGCTGATCATGGCTGCGGCAAAAAGGAAGACGGCGCGGTACTTGACGGTCTTGCGGATCACGATCGCCGCCAACCAGCCGGTGAGGGCCGCCGCCAAGGGAAAAGCGATGATGTAGCCGGCCGACGGTGTTGCCAGGATACCGAGCCCGCTCCGGCCCCCGCTGAAGATCGGCAGTCCCGCGAAACCGAGCAGGGTGTAAAGCCCGACGGCGGCAAAAGCCCGCCCGCCGCCTAGCACGAGGCCGGTTAGGACGACGGTGAGGGTCTGCAGGGTGATCGGTACGCCCAAGGCGCCGACCGGAATGCCTGGAATCAGCGTTGAGGCGGCCACGAGGGCCGCGAAGACGGCGATGAGGCCGATGTCCGTGGACGTCCATCGGGCGCGGGGAGAGGTTCGTCGCGTGGATGCGGTTTCGGTGCTGCTCATGGTGGGTCCTGTCTGTGCCTGGGGCGGAATGAATCCCCTGAGTCCGACACTACAGAGCAGCCTGACCCGGAATTTTGTAGGGTGTCCACGAGCAGCACGGCAAGGCCTTAGGGCCAAGGTACAAAGAGCGGCGCTGTTGGCGGCCGGAGCCGCCTTGCCTAAGCCTCGACGTCCTCTGCTGGTGGGGTGAAGCCCGCACGGTCCACCCTGCGGTGGTAATGCATGCCGGCCAGTCCGCCCAATGCCGCGGCGATGAGGGTCACTGCTGCCACTACGAGGGCGGCGATGATGCCGATGGTGCTCATCTGTCCCTCATTCACCGGAATCCTCGGGAAACTGTTCACGGTGGCGAGGATATTGAACCGCGGTCCGGCGAACAAGCCCAGCAACGCCACCAGCACGGCGACGATAATTGCCCAAAACCAGACCATGAACCCCTGCCTGATGCCGTTGAACCGGGCCATGCGTCCGGCAACGTAGCCGCCGCAATAGTAGGAGAGGAACAGGATCACCAAGAGCGCGATAATCCCAGCAACGCCGACGGGCTGTGATGATGCCAGGTTCGCTGCGTCACTGACATTCGCGTTGTTCGCGAGTCCGACAGCGATCCCAGCCGCCGCCACGAGGGCGACCAGCAGCACGGCCATACCCGTGGCGGTCAGCCAGCCGAAGAAGGCCGAGCCGATCTTGATTCCGCCGAACTGCTCCTTTTCGCGGGCGATGACGGTCTCACGGGTGGCGGCGTTTGGGTCTGAAGCGGGGGAAACCACGGGATAGCTGCTCGTGTTGCCGACGTAGCTGTCATCAGCGTAGGCGGGGCCATTTCCATGTACATCGTCCACCCGGTCCCGCCGTGGTTCGGCGGCGTACGGGATTTCATCCTGGCCCCCGTCAGCCCGGACGTGTTTACCATCGGATCCTGTTGCACTGCTCATTGAGAGTCTCCCTTGCAATCGTCCTACCTTCACCTAACCACGCGCCGAAAATAGTAGCAAGCGTACTTACTATTCCGGGACCATCCACGGGCACCCTGGCGCTGGCGAACGAGCGAGCTGGTGGGCGGTAGAATTGTAAAGGCCGTTTGTTCGGCCCCTCCACTTCAGCCGCGCCTTGACTTCCGGTGCTGCGGGTGTTCCCCATTGAAAGGCATCCCCCGAATTGATTACCGTCCAGGAACTCGAACTGCGCGCCGGCGCCCGCCTGCTCATGGACCAGGTGAGCTTCCGCGTGGACAAGGGGGACAAAATCGGGCTGGTGGGCCGGAACGGTGCAGGCAAGACGACCCTCACACGCGTCCTTGCCGGTGAGGGACTGCCCGCGGCCGGCAAAGTTGCCCGCAGTGGTGAGATCGGCTACTTGCCCCAGGATCCGCGGACCCCGGACATGGAGCAGCTGGCACGCGACCGCATCCTTTCCGCCCGCGGCCTGGACGTCGTGGTGGGCAAGTTGAAGCAGGCCCAAACAGACATGTCCAGCGAAGACGCCACGGTCCAGCGCAAAGCCATGAACCGCTACGACCGCCTGGAAACCGAGTTCCTCGCAGGAGGCGGCTATGCCGCCGAGGCCGAAGCCGCAGCCATTTCCTCCAACCTGGCCCTTCCCGAGCGGCTCCTGAACCAACCGCTCAAGACGCTCTCCGGTGGGCAGCGCCGCCGCGTGGAGCTGGCACGGATCCTCTACTCGGACGCCGAGACCCTCCTCCTGGACGAACCCACCAACCACCTCGATGCGGACTCGATCACCTGGCTCCGCGACTTCCTGAAGAGCCACCAAGGCGGGCTGATTGTGATCAGCCACGACGTGGAACTCCTCGAAGCCACGGTCAACAAGGTTTACCACCTGGACGCCAACAGAGCGCAGATCGACTTCTACAACATGGGTTGGAAGCGCTACTTGCAACAGCGCGAAACCGACGAGCGCGCCCGCAAGCGCGAACGCGCCAATGCCGAAAAGAAGGCCCAGGTCCTCATGGACCAGGCAAACAAGATGCGTGCCAAGGCCACCAAGGCCGTCGCTGCCCAGAACATGGCGAAGCGTGCCGAACGCCTGCTTGGCGGCCTGGAAGCCGTCCGCGAGAATGACCGCGTGGCAGCCTTGCGGTTCCCGGATCCCGCTCCCTGCGGCAAGACTCCGCTCACGGCAGAGGGTTTGAGCAAGTCCTACGGCTCACTGGAAATCTTCACCGACGTGGACCTGGCAATCGACCGTGGCTCCAAGGTGGTCATCCTGGGCCTCAACGGTGCAGGCAAGACCACCCTCCTGCGGATGCTCGCCGGCGTGGACAAGCCGGACACCGGCGACATCGTGCCTGGCCACGGGCTCAAAGTGGGCTACTACGCGCAGGAACACGAAACCCTGGACCACGACCGCACCGTCCTGGAGAATATGCGTTCATCCGCTCCGGACATGAAAGACGCAGAGGTCCGCGGGATCCTGGGGTCGTTCCTGTTCTCGGGTGACGACGTCGATAAGCCGGCGGGTGTGCTTTCCGGTGGTGAGAAGACGCGACTGGCCCTCGCCACGATCGTGGCCTCGAGCGCCAACGTGCTGCTCCTGGACGAACCTACCAACAACCTAGACCCCGCCAGTCGTGCCGAGATCCTTGGCGCACTGCGAAACTATTCCGGCGCCGTCGTGCTCGTCAGCCACGATGAAGGCGCCGTGCAGGCGCTGAACCCGGAACGCGTGGTCCTGCTCCCGGACGGCGTCGAGGACCACTGGAACGAAGACTACCTGGACCTCATCACCCTCGCTTAGGGCTGAGGGTCCGGGCATGTCGACGCCGTCAGGATATTTCCCACCCGGTCAAGGCATTTCCCACGGCACAGAGGCAAGTGGACGGCCTAGTTCTATGTAGCTTTTCAGATTGGACATGACCGCAGACCAGCCGCGGCCTGCAATCGCCAATTGTTCATCGTCGGCGATGTTCCTGTGATGGACCGTCAGCCTCGCGATTCCGTCATGTGACTCGATGGTGAAGGTGACCACGTCGGGCTTCACCACTGCTGGAACCGCGGGATCCTCCCACGTGTTCACGAGGCGCGACGGCGGCGTTGCTTCCAGGATGGTCCCCACGACGTCCGCGGTTCCGGAGCCGTCCGTGCGCTGGTGTTCCCAGCGCGAACCTGCCTTCCAGTCCGAGACATTCGCGTGGCCCCAGTACTCGGCGCTTTGGGCTGCGTCCGTCAGTGCCGTCCAAATCTGGTCCGGGGTGCCTTCGATGTACGTGACGTAGGTGTATTCAGCCATGCTCACCAGCCTAGCCCCAGGCCGGATCAATGACCCGGTGGACCACCGATTCAGCGGACCTTGAGGGGCTGGGCGGCCGTAATCCGCTGGAGTTCGCTGTAACTGATGGAGAACATCGAGTTATGGTCACCCGCGCCTGCCCAAAGCAGAGGATGCTCCTGGAGCGAAATGTCGAGGATCGTTCTTATGGGCTGCGGGTGTCCGAGGGGAGCTACGCCACCTACGGCCTGACCGGTGTGTTCCAAGACGAAGTCCGGGCTGGCTCTGCGGATCCTGGCTGTCCCCAAGGACGCCGCTACCAAGGCGGTGTCCACCTTCGCGGCCCCGCTCGCGAGAATCAACAGGGGAGCACCGTTGAGTTCGAAGACCAGGCTGTTGGCGATGGCCGCAATATCGCAACCCAGCAAGGAAGCAGCCGCAGCGGCGGTGGGGACATTGTCGTCGAAGGTGCGCACGGTGTCTTGCGCACCGGCCGCGGTCAGGGCTGACTTAACATTCAGCACGGGGGCCGGGATCGTTTCAGTAGCCTTGTGCATCCAGGATGGCGTCTTCCTCTTCTTCGGCCGTTGGCCGCTTTGATTTCCGTGGCGCGGGTGCCTTGCGACGAGGCATCGCGCTGATTTCTTCTTCCTCGTCCTCGGCATCAATCCGGGCATTGCGGGCCTGCTGCCTGGCTGCGTAGCCGAAACCGACGAACATCAGCACGCCGAAGGCGAACCACTGCAAAGAGTAGGAGAGGTGCGTGCCCTCGTCCGTTGCCGGCTTGGCGAACGGCGCGGGCATCGCCTGGACGGCGGGCGACTCAGTGGCGAGCTGCCCGTAGGCGCCGGTCATGATGGGATAACCAAGCTCCGTGGCAAAGGAAGGAAGATCGATGGATGCCAGCTGGCCGTCCACGGCGCCGCGGCCCAGATCCGGTTCAGAGGCCTTCAGGCGGGCGACGACGGTCACCTCGCCGGCCGGCGGGGCCGGGATGCTGTCGGGGTGGCCGGGAGTCTTGTTTCCGATGGGCAACCATCCGCGGTCAATCACTACCGCTTCGCCGCTCGACAATCGGAACGGGACCACTACTTCGTACCCCGGCTGGCCGTTGAGGGGGCGGTTACGGACGACGCGTTGACCCGAAATGTCATACCTGCCGTGAAGCTCGACTTGTGCCCATTCCCGTTCGGGGTCCAGGGACTGGAACTCCGCCTTGGCGGCGGAGAAGGGAAGGGGAGTGGCCGAGTAGTTGGTGACAACGCGGTTGATCTCGGCCAGCGTTTCGGCCCTGCGGTCCATTTGCCAGCGGCCCAGTAAAACGCAGCCGGTGGCGAAGATCAGGGCCAGGACGAAATAGCCCAGCCACTTGCTGGAAAAAAGAAAGCGGTACATTCAGCGGGCCTCGCCTGATTCAGTGGTCTTCGCGAACGGTATGGTCTCTTTCCAAAGATCGCGGGTCTGCAGGTAGTCTTCCAACCATGCCCGGTGCTCCTCGCAGGACAGCCACACCTTGCGGCGCTCGGGAGGGTGGATGCGCGGATTGTTCCACAAGAGCTGCCACGTAGCTTCGGCGCGGCATGCCTTGCGTGAGCAGACAGCCGGAGGCGTCTCGCCCTGGCCGGCATGCTGCTCATTCTCCAGCCCAAGGCCGCCCATAGTGAAGATATTCATGACGCCGCCTGCTCTTCCCCGTCGAGTGGATATTGGCGCTTGCTGGCGCCGGTGTTGTCATCTGGTTCCGGGCGGGAGGCGTCCTGATGCGTGGAGTCGTTGTCGTCGATGAGTTCGCCTTCCAACACGGTGGCGGGCGCCTCGGCGGGCTCCCCTTCTGCAGCTGGTGACGCTTCCAGCTCGACGGCCGGGACGTAGTCCAGCAAGGCGTCGCTATGGACTTCGGCCTTGTCGCTGCCATTGGCGATCACTACGGCAATCCAAGGCAGGAACACGGCCCCTGCTACCGCGATGATCTTGAACCAGCCATCCACCACGAAAATGAGCAACAGGCACACCAAGCGGATACCCATCGCCAAGGCGTACTTGATCATTCGTTCGCGCATGTCGTCCGAGTGGGCGGCAGCGGCGTCGGTAATGCTGTGCACCACGGGGTCACCTGAAACGGCGTCCGGGTCCCCGGGCGCCTGCAGGGGACTGTTATCTCTTGTCACGGCTGATTCATCACGCTCCAACGGCTTCCCTCAATTCTCTCACTCCGGAACGGGCCTCCCAAACCGCGCCGGGCGCAGCTGCCCGCGGCCAGGGGCACCCGGCGGCTAAGATCGATGCAGGAAATCACCCACTTTCAAGCGGCACAGTCCTGTCGCGGAACTCTGGAGAGCAGCATGTCTGAAGCAGTATCAACCGCCCGCAGTGTCCTCATCACGGGCGGAAACCGGGGCATCGGCCTGGCGATCGCAGAGTCATTCCTCGCCAACGGCGACAAGGTCGCCGTGACGTACCGCAGCGAAACGCCCCTCCCTGAGGGCATCCTTGGGGTCAAGGCCGATGTGACGGACGAGGCCTCGCTTGACGCGGCGTTCAAGGAAGTCGAGGCTGCCCACGGGCCCGTGGAGGTTTTGGTAGCCAACGCCGGCATCACCAAGGACACGCTCCTTTTGCGCATGAGCGAGGACGACTTCACTTCCGTCATCGACACCAACCTCACAGGTGCCTTCCGGGTCATCAAACGGGCCTCGAAAGGCATGATCCGCATGCGCAAGGGCCGGGTTGTGCTGATCTCCTCCGTGTCGGGCCTCTACGGCGCCCCGGGACAGATCAACTACTCGGCCTCGAAGGCGGGCATGGTGGGCATCGCCCGTTCCCTCACACGGGAACTTGGCAGCCGTGGCATCACGGCCAACGTGGTCGCACCGGGTTTCATCAACACGGACATGACCGCCGAGCTTCCCGAAGACACCCAGAAGGCGTATTTGGCGAGCGTTCCGGCGGGCCGCTTTGCCGAGGCTTCCGAGGTCGCTAACGTGGTCCGCTGGATTGCCAGTGACGAAGCCGCATACATTTCCGGTGCCGTCATCCCCGTGGACGGCGGCCTGGGCATGGGCCACTAGGTCAGGGTTCCCGCTGGCATGATTGACTCGGGACTAATAGAACTTGGATGTTTTGAACAAGTTGGACGCTTTGAATAAAGGAGCACGAATGGGACTGCTGGACAACAAGACGGCAATCGTCACCGGTTCTTCACGCGGCATCGGCGCTGAAGTAGCCAAGATGCTGGCTGGCGAGGGCGCCGCCGTCGTCGTCAACTACCGCCAAAAGGCCCCCCGGGCCAACAAAGTAGTGGGCGAGATCCAGGCAGCCGGCGGCCGTGCAGTAGCCGTCGGCGCTGACCTGACGACGCAGGAAGGCGTCCAGGCGCTGGCGAGTGCGGCCATGGAGGAATTCGGTTCGCTGAACGTCCTCGTGCTCAACGCTTCGGGCGGGATGGAATCCGGCATGGAGGAGGACTACGCCCTCAAGCTGAACCGTGATGCCCAGATCAACATGCTCAATGCCGCTGTTCCGCTGATGCCGGAAGGCTCCCGCGTGGTCTTCGTCACGAGCCACCAGGCGCACTTCGTCGAGACTGTTCCCACGATGCCTGAGTACGAGCCCGTTGCCCGCAGCAAGCGCGCCGGCGAAGTCGCGTTGCGCGAACTGCTCCCGAACCTGGCCGAGAAGGGCATCTCGCTCGTAGTGGTTTCCGGCGACATGATTGAGGGCACCGTGACGGCGACCCTGCTGGACCGCTCCAACCCGGGAGCCATTGAAGCCCGCCGGGCCGAGGCCGGCAAGCTGTACTCGGTGGAGGAATTCGCCGCCGAAGTGGCAAAGATGGTCACTGCCGACGTGGAGAGCGGCCACACCGAGTACGTCGGCGGCGCCGACTACTTCGGCAAGAGCGCTTTTTAGATTGCAAACACGAAAAAGCGGCCGGGGCAATGCCCCGGCCGCTTTTTCGTTGCGCGTGAATTCCCGCCTAAACGCCGGCGATATGCCGGACCGCGTCCAGGTACGGCATGTTGATGGCGGCATCAGCTACCGCCCTGACGGCAGGCTTGGCGTTGAACGCGACACCGATGCCCGCTGCGCCCAGCATGTCGAGGTCGTTCGCGCCGTCGCCCACTGCGATGGTGTGCTCAAGGTCGATTCCCTCGGCGGCTGCCCACTCACGAAGGTACTTCTCCTTGGCGGCGCGGTCGATCACGTCGCCAAGGACCTTGCCTGTGAGGAAGCCATCAACGATTTCAAGTTCGTTTGCGATCCAGTAGTCCAGCCCGAGTTCCTTCGCGATGGGCCGCAGGATCTGGTTGAAGCCGCCGGACACCACCGCCACCGCATGGCCGGCGGCCTTGAAAGCAGCCACGAGTTCCGCCGCGCCCTCGCTCAGGCGCACCTCGGCACGGACGGCGTCGACGACGGTGGCCGGCAGGCCTGCGAGGACCGCCACCCGGGCGTGGAGGCTTTGCGCGAAGTCCAGTTCGCCGCGCATCGCGGCCTCAGTCACGGCCGCGACTTCCTCGCGTTTGCCGGCGTGCGCGGCCAGCAGTTCGATGACTTCCTGCTGGATCAGGGTGGAGTCCACATCCATGATCAGCAGCTTCCGTGAAGCGTCACGCAGCGCGTCGGCGACGATAGCCGTGTCCATGCCTGGCGCCGCGGCGTCGGCGACCCTGCGCCGGAGGCCCGACAAGTCGGCGACGGTAGCGCCGTCAACGGCCAGGCCAATGGTGTAGACCCCAAAGCGATCGTCCCCCGAGCGCGACTCCGACGTTAAGGAAGCCCCCGAGCCGGACAGCACCTTTCGCAGGTGTTCAAGCTCCGAAAGGGACAAATTCACGCCATAGCTGACCGCGGTCAAGTTCGAACTCATGGCTGCAATCTTAGCGAGCGCGGAACAGCCGCCCGAACTCGTGTTTCATTCAAGGCGCCCCGCAAACAGTGTGACCGGAGTTCCGGTTATCTATCGCCCCTATTTTTGTCCTAGTGTCTACTCCTATGAGTGATGTTCTTGAATTGGCTTCCGTCAGCGTTGTCCGAGGTACCAAGACCCTGCTGGACAAGGTTGACTGGCAGGTCAATGAAGGCGAACGCTGGGTCATTCTCGGTCCCAACGGTGCCGGCAAGACCACTCTGCTCCAGATCGCCGCCGCCCGCATGCATCCCACGAGCGGGAAAGCCGGGATCCTTGACGAAACGCTGGGCCGGGTGGACGTCTTTGAGCTCCGTCCGCGCATCGGCCTTTCCTCCGCGGCCCTGGCCACCCAGATCCCGGAGCAGGAAAACGTGCTGAACGTCGTGGTCACCGCTGCCTACGGCGTGACCGGCCGCTGGCGTGAGGGATACGAGCGCGACGACGAGCGCCGGGCCTTCGGCCTCCTCAACGAATGGGGCATGGGTCCTCTGCTGAACCGCTCCTTCTCCTCGCTTTCCGAAGGTGAGCGCAAGCGCGTGCAGATCGCCCGGGCGCTCATGACCGATCCTGAGCTGCTCCTGCTCGACGAGCCGGCTGCCGGCCTCGACCTCGGCGGACGGGAAGAGCTCGTCCACAAACTGGGTGAGCTCGCCCGCGACGAGGATGCTCCCGCCATGGTTCTCGTGACGCACCACCTTGAGGAAGTTCCTCCGGGGTTCACCCACGCCATGCTGCTTCGCGACGGCGGGGTGGTTGCCGCGGGACCCATCGAAGAAGTCCTCACGGCAGAACACCTCAGCAACACCTTCGGCCTTCCCCTGGACGTGACCGAAAACTCCGGCCGCTACACGGCCACCGCCCGCCGCTAGGCCGGGGCAGCGAGAAGCAGTGGAGATCCTTAGCGGCATCCTGATCTTTTTCGCGGGCTTGTGGGCCGGAACCATCAACAGTGTGGTCGGCTCGGGAACGCTGGTGACGTTCCCGGTCCTCATCGCCCTAGGCTATGCGCCTGTCACGGCGACCATCAGCAACGCCATGGGGCTCGTGGCAGGCAACGTAACTGGGGCCTGGGGCTATCGTCACGAACTCCGGGGCAGGGGACGGCAGTTGCTCAGGCTCTTGCCGGCGTCGCTGCTTGGTGGCATCACGGGTGCGTGGCTGCTGCTGCATCTCCCGGAGAAGGTCTTCTACTACGCCGCTCCCATCCTGATCGTGGTCGCGCTGCTCATGGTGCTCTTCCAGCCCAAGCTCCAACGGTGGGTCCAGGACAGGGCCGGCAACCCGGAGCACGCCATCCACGACAAGCGGCACACCGTAATCCTCGTGGTGTTGGTGTACCTCGCCGGGGTCTATGGCGGCTATTTCGTGGCGGCCCAAGGTATCCTGCTCGTCGGCATTCTGGGTGTTTTCATGACGGGCACCATCCAGAACGCCAACGCCATGAAGAACATCCTGGTGCTGGCCGTCAACGTGGTGGCAGCATGCTCCTACCTCCTGTTTGCCTTTGGCCGGATCGAATGGCCGGTGGTGGCAGTCATCGCGGTCAGTTCATTGATCGGCGGACTGGTGGGCTCCAAAGTGGGACGGCGCTTGAAGCCCCTTGCGCTGCGAATCGTGATCTTCGCGCTCGGCATCGTGGCGCTCGGCTTCATGATCGCCAACTTGTTGAAATAGGAACCCGTGACTTTCCACTACCTTGAGTCCGCCGACGACCCGCGCGTTGCCGACTACACACAACTGACGGATGTCCACCTCCGCAAGCTCCGCGAGCCTGCGGAGGGCATGTACATCGCCGAATCGTCCAGGGTCCTGCGACGCGCCCTCGCGGCCGGCCATCAGCCCCGATCCTTCTTCCTGGCGGAGAAATGGCTGGAAAACCTCGACGACGTTTTCCAACAGTTCCCGGAGGTTCCGGTCTACATCGGCAAGGCTTCCTTGCTTGAGGAAATCACGGGATTCCATTTGCACCGGGGTGCCATGGCGGCTATGCATCGGCCCGCGCCCGTGCCTCTCGAGGAACTTCTCGCCGATTGCGTTCGTGCGCGAAGGCGATCAAGGATCGCAGTGCTTGAGGACCTTACCGATCATACGAATGTAGGAGCCGTGTTTAGGTCAGCCGCAGCGATCGGCGTCGACGCCGTGCTGGTGTCGCCTCAGTGTGCCGATCCGTTGTACCGGCGCTCGATCAGGGTCAGTATGGGCACAGTTTTTCAGGTGCCGTGGACGAGGATCGACCCGTGGCCAGCTAGCATCGAACAGCTGAAAGAGGCGGGCTACTTCGTGGCAGGCATGTCCCTGGGCGAGGGAGCCATCACTTTGGATGAGCTGGTGGCCCAGGATCATCAAAACCTGGTGCTGGTTTTCGGAACCGAAGGCGACGGGCTGAAGCCCGAGACAGATCAATTACTTGATGCCCGAGTGACGATTCCGATGATGAACGGCGTCGACTCGCTGAACGTTGCTGCGTCGTCGGCCGTCGCGTTCTACGCGACGAGGTAACCAATGGCCGGCAGGATAATCTGAGACGGGTCAGCACGCACTGACTGTACAGTGCATGCTGACCTGTTGTGGTGCCCTTCGATCAGTCGGCTGCGTAGAAGTTCCGGTCCCACCGGTGGGCGCGCAGCTTCCCTACCTGGTCTGCCGGGAGGCCGCGACCGTCGGCGACCTTGGCATTCCGGCACGTCGGCGTCGCTGTCACAGATCGGGCGCGGGCGGTGTCTTCATGTCATAGGACCCAGAACCGACCCGCAGGAGGAGTCATGACCAGCAGGATCCCGGCCGCAGAGATCACCGGTTTCTACGGCGTACTCATCAAGAAGTTCAGCGCGAAGATGTTGGGCAAAGTCCCGGAATCGTTGGGCGTCATGTGGCACAACCAGCCCGTTCTCAAGGCATCCATGGGCTTCGGACAGAAGCTGCAGAAAGCTGTGACGAGTCGCTGAAGTCCTACGCGCACATGGCCGTGGCCTCACTCATCGGTTGCACGTGGTGCCTGGACTACAACTACTTCATGGCCCACAACCACGGCCTCGACCTGGAAAAGGCACAGCAGATCCCGCGCTGGCGTGATTCCGGGGTCTTCACGCCCCTGGAGCGGGACGTGCTGGACTATGCCGAAGCGATGAGCACGACCCCCGTAACGGTCACTGACGAGCTCGCTGCCCGGCTGCTGGAGCAGCTCGGCTCACCGGGCCTGGTTGAGCTGACCAGCGTTATCGGCTTTGCCAACCTCACGACCCGCGGCAACGTCGCCCTCGGCATTGAGTCCGAGGGTTTCGCGGATGCCTGTGGCTTGAAGCCGCTCGCGGCACGAAGCGGCGCGCGGTAGCGTGGCGGGCATGAGCAGCTCCGGCGCCACCGACAGCTTGGACCTTTTCGTCACTCATCGCAGCCTGCTCTTCACCGTCGCCTACGAAATGCTCGGCTCCGCCGCCGATGCCGAGGACGTGGTGCAGGAGGCCTGGCTGCGATGGTCTGACCTGGGCACCGGAGCCCGCGCGGAGGTGCGTCACCCTCGGGCCTATTTCGCCCGTATCGTCACCCGCCAGGCGCTCAACCGCCTCCGCGCACTGTCACGACGGCGGGAGGATTACGTCGGGGAATGGCTGCCCGAGCCCCTGCTCACCGTGCCGGATGTCGCCGAGGACGTGGAACTGGCCGAAAGCGTCTCGATCGCCATGCTCACGGTTCTCGAATCCCTCACCCCTGTGGAGCGGGCGGTCTTCGTACTACGGGAGGTTTTCGACGTGCCCTACGAGGAGATTGCCGAGGCCGTGGGCAAGTCAGCGGCCGCGGTGCGCCAGATCGTCAGCCGTGCGCGCTCTCATGTGGCCGCCCGCCGCCCCCGCATGCGTGTGGACCGCAGCGAGCAGCAGGAAGTCGTCGAACGGTTCCTGGCGGCGGTCACCACCGGGGATGTGCAGGGCTTAATGGATGTGTTGGCGCCTGACGTCGTACTCATCGCCGACGGCGGCGGCGTCGCGCAGGCGGTTCGGGTGCCGGTGTACGGTGCGAAGAAGGTAACAAATCTGCTGCGGTCCTTCCCAGAGGCCGCGCTCAACCCGAGAATCGCTCTGCTCTGGCTCAACGCCGGCCTCGGCATACGGATCGACGACGAAGCAGGCGGTCCGTCACTCATCAGCCTGGTGGTGGAGGACGGCAGGATCGCACGAATCTTCGCCATGCGAAACCCGGACAAGCTCGGCCACTTGGAAGAGGAGACCCAGCTGGTGCGCTAGCCGCTCAGACCCTCCATTGCGATCTCGGCGCAAGTCGGCGTGGCCTCGTACAGCTAAAGTGGGATCCACCGCTCCATATGCGGACTTCTGCGACAAAGTGCAGCATGATTCTTTGGCTGGGGTCTGCTGTCTCTTCGCCAACTCGAGCCCGCGGTTCCGACCCGTCGAACACTAGACGGGCGAGCCAAGCAACAGCCGGGGCTCTGCCCCGGTCGGGCACGCCCGCGACTGCGCATAACGCACCAGGAGAAACATGCTTGTCTTCCGGTACGTCTACAGTGCTGTATTCGTCTTCGCAGTGTTCTGGGCGATCTTCCTCGAAGACCTCCCTGTCTTCGGGCGGCTCGTCTTCCCGCTCTTTGTGCTCATTCCTCTGATCCTCAACGAAATACAGATCCAGAAGACGCGGAAGCCGAAAGCAGAACTCCGCTCACACGAGGCAAAGTCCCTGACGGACGACGTCCACCACGACTACAGGGAAGCAAACTAGCCAGGACACTTGCAGGCACTCCTGACAGGCGCGGCCAATGAGGAGACCGCCCCCGCGGCTGACCTCGGTTCGTATGGCCCCGCCGCTTCCGCTATGATTGGTTGTTGGCCCGACCGCTGAAATTTGCAAATGGAAGCAACGGACCACCTCCATTCATACCTGGCAGCTGGCAAAATCCAGTTGCGTGAACAAAAGGTCCCATTATGAAGTCTGATATCCACCCGAAGTACGAAGCTGTTGTTTTCAACGACCTGGCTTCCGGCGTCAAGTTCCTGACCAAGTCCACCGTGTCTTCTTCCAAGACCATCGAGTGGGAAGACGGCAACACCTACCCGGTCATCGACGTCGAAATCTCCTCGGAGTCCCACCCGTTCTACACGGGCAAGCAGCGCATCATGGACTCTGCAGGCCGCGTCGAGCGCTTCAACGCTCGCTTCAAGGGCTTCGGCGGCAAGAAGTAATCAACTTCACCTCCAAGCTTCTGTGAAAGCCCGCACCCGCCGAATCATCGGTGGCTGCGGGCTTTTGCGTTTTCCGGCAGGATGGAAACCATGACTTCCAGCATGGCATTCCAACATGGCGAACCCCGGCTCCATGGCGAATACAAGGTCCCCGGCGGAAAACTCGTAGTTGTAGACCTCGACGTCGTGGACGGGCGGTTCTCGAACGTCTCGCTGAGCGGCGACTTCTTCCTCGAACCGGACGAGGCCCTGCTGGACATCAACCGGGCGCTCACGGGCCTTGCGGAAGGTTCGACGCCGGCCGAGATGTCCGCGGCAGTCACCGCCGCGCTGCCTGCCGACTCGGTCCTGTTCGGCTTTTCCGCCGACGCCGTCGCCGTTGCTGTCCGCAGGGCGCTGTCTAAGGCCAGCGGGTGGGCGGACCACCAGTGGGAGGTCATCCCGCCGTCGGTCCTTCCCACGCATCTCAACGTGGCGCTGGACGAGGTCCTCACGGAACAGGTCGGGGCCGGGCTCCGCAACCCCACTTTGCGCTTCTGGGACTGGGAGGAGCCGTCAGTGGTGATCGGCAGCTTCCAGTCTTTCCGCAACGAGGTGGATCCCGACGGCGTCGCGCGCCACGGGATCACGGTGGTCCGCCGCATCAGCGGCGGGGGAGCGATGTTCATGGAGGCCGGAAACTGCATCACCTATTCGCTCTATGTGCCACAGAGCCTCGTGGATGGCATCAGCTTTGCCGACTCCTACGCGTTCCTGGACGCGTGGGTCATGGCTGCCCTGGAAAAACTGGGCATTACTGCGTTCTACGTCCCGCTCAATGACATCGCCACCGAGCAGGGCAAGATCGGCGGTGCCGCGCAAAAGCGACTCGCCAACGGCGGCATGCTGCACCACGTCACCATGAGCTACGACATCGACGCCGACAAGATGGTCGAGGTCCTGCGCATTGGCAAGGAAAAGCTTTCCGACAAAGGCACCCGCAGCGCAAAGAAGCGCGTGGATCCACTCCGCCGGCAAACGGGCTTGGCGCGGACGGAAATCATCAAAGCCATGCAGGAGGTCTTCACCGAGCGCTACGGCGCCGCGGAATCCCGCATCCCCGACGCCGAACTGGGAACAGCCCGGGAACGGGTGCAGTCAAAGTTCGGTACCGAAGAATGGCTGCACCGTGTTCCCTAGTTACTCCGCCCGATACGCATCCACTGCCTGTTCCAGGACCGGACCGTAGAGCGGCCATGAATCGTCGGGAGCCGCCACGATGAGGACGCTGCTGCCCTTGCTGCCCGCTACGAGGCAAGCTATTTCACGGTAGCGGTTGTTGCCGACGTGGGTCACATAGCGGTCCTCCACGCAGGAACCCGTGCCTCCGCGGAAAGCCATTCCCGTTCGCTCGGCGATTTTGCCGGGTGACGAGGAGTTCTCGTCCGCCAGGTGATCGAGCCTGAAGGTGTTCCAATTGTCCAGCGACTCGCTGCCCTGCCGGGGCGTGGCGTTGAGGTATATCCGCAGCTCTCCCGTTGACGACGAGACATTCGCGGACACACTGCCGGGATCGCTTTCCGCAGGCTTGGCATCGGGTGGGACTGAAAGGACCCCCGTGCCGTCCGGAAGTTCCATGGTTTTCCACCCAGCCGGGGCCGGTGCTGGCTTGAACCACGCAAACGGTGCTTCCGCGGAGTGAACGGTGCGGGAACCAGGGCTTTGAACAGCCGAACTGCAAGCCGCCACCGTCATCATCGCAACCACCCCCAGGGAGAGCCCGGCGAACCGCCTTATTCTGTCGCGTGGCGGCGTGCTACCGGTTTCCATCGCCGTCGTCCGGTCCGCCGTTATCGTCGCCGTCGCGGTCGCCGCCATTGGGGTGCCGCGGGGGCGGCGGAACCATGTGGGGTGGCGCCGGCGCCGGGGGTGGGACGACAGCTGGCGGCGCCGGGGGAGGCGGAACGACGGCGGGCGGAACCGTTGCTGGCGGGGCCGGGGACGAAACCGCCGGCGGCGGGGTTGGCGTCGCCGTCGGGCTCGTCGACGGTGTTGCGGGAGTCGGGGTGGTGGTGCTCAGTGAAGGTGACGGCGTGCTTGGGGCGGGCGTGGTGCTCGCCGGTGGGCTGGCCGGCACCGGAGCGGCCGGCTGTCCGCCGAAGCAGCCCCCGAGCAAAAGGGTGGTGCCAAGCGCTGCTGCGGCAAGCACGGGGCGAGGAAACTTCATGGTGACCGTCCTCAAGAAAGGCCCATGCGGAGCGCCGGGCTTGCATCTAAAGACGACGCCGGCGATCCCGTTGGTTCAAGGCCAGCTCGTCAACCCCGGATCGCCGGATACTGAGTCGGCCCGGCTACGGCGCTACGGTTTCTTGTTGCGACGCGCTGGCGGCTTGGGCCGCCAGGGCGCGGAACAAATGGCTGCGCTGCTCAATCACGATGCGCCGGAGCGCCCGCGGAGCTTCCGTGTGGGCGCCAAGCCAATCGTCCGTGCGCCGAAGCACCGGATGATCTGCCGGAGCCATCCCGGCCTGCAGATCCTGGGCTGCGGGGAACAGGCCCCGGACAATCCGGCCCCCGATCTCGATGCTCCGGGATTGCCAGACATCCTCCAGGCAGTCGAAGTACGGTTCGGTGAAGCCGTCCAGGAGCCCGGACGGGGCGAGAGAGAAACCTGCGATTGTCGCGCTCAGAATCTCGTTGGAGAGCCCGGTGTCGTTAACTGCGGCATTCCATGCGGCCGTCTTGACGGCGGCATCCGGACGGGCAGCTGCGGCCACCGCATGGCCTTCGCGTCCCGCCGCGGTGTGGTCCAGGGCGAGTTCGGCATCCAGTTCCGATAGCGTGGCCGCTCCGTTGGCTGCCAGTGCTTGCCACAGGCTCCACCGGAGATCCGCATCCACCGTCAGGCCATCCACTATCACGCTTCCGGAGAGAATACCGCGGAAGAACTCGACATACGCGCCGTCATGGCGCGACAAATCCGCCAGGGTCCTTGCCCAAGCAAGCTGCTGGTCGGAACCCCGTTCGGCAGTCCGCAGCTGCATCGCGCTGGCCGCCATCAGGCTCTCCCGGACCTCCTTCCGTTGCGGAGCGGGGACGTAGCGCTCGACGGCGGTCACCGCGTTGCCCAGAACGTTCAGGAGGACGCCGATTCCTGACTCGGCAGGGGCGAAGCGTTCGACGGCGGCGACGTACAGCGCCGCGGGGGTAACGGCGTCGCGCGCTGAATCCCACAGGGCTGTCCAGCACAACGCCCGGGCCATCGGATCGCTGAGCCGGTCCAAGGAGGAACGTACCGTTGCCTCCGACTCCGCATCCAGGCGCACCTTGGCATAGCTGAGGTCGTCGTCGTTGACGAGAAGGAGGGCCGGGCGCGGCTTGCCCGCGAGTTCCTCCACCGCGGTGTCGGCGCCTTCGACGTCCAGCTCGATGCCGTCGGTGCGGAGCAATTGGCCGCCGTCGTGAAAGTTATAGAGACCGATCCTGAGCCTGTGCGGGCGGTGTTCCTGCTTGCCCGTAATGGGGTCCACGGAGTCCTGGCGCAGGGAGACTGCCTCCATGGCATCGCCGTTCCCGGAGATTTCGGCCGCAATGGTGGAGATCCCCGAGGTCTGCAGCCACTGCCGGGCCCACGTGCCAAGGTCCCGGCCCGATGCCGTGCCCAGGGCTTCGAGGAGGTCGGTCAGTGAGGTGTTGCCGTACTCGTGATCCTTGAAGTAGCGTCGCGAGCCGGCAATGAACGCCTCGAACCCGACGTAGGCCACTAACTGTTTGAGGACGGAAGCGCCCTTTGCGTAGGTAATGCCGTCGAAGTTCTGCTTGGCGGCTTCCAGGTCGGGAATGTCCGCCACGATGGGGTGGGTCGTGGGCAACTGGTCCTGCACGTAGGCCCAGGACTTGCGCTTGTTCGCGAAATTCACCCAGGCGCTGTCCCAGTCCGTGGCCTTGTCCACGCCTAGGGTGCCCATGTAGTCGGCGAAGGATTCCTTGAGCCAGAGATCGTCCCACCAGGTCATGGTCACGAGGTCTCCGAACCACATGTGGGCCATCTCGTGCATGAGGGTGTTGGCGCGGGCCTGGTACTGGGCATCGGTGGCCCGCGAGGTGAAGACGTATTTCTCGGTGAAGGTGACCAGGCCGGGATTCTCCATCGCACCAAGGTTGTACTCCGGCACGAACGCCTGATCGTACTTGCCCCACGGGTACGGATAGTCGAAGAGATCGTTGAAGAAGTCCAGGCCGTTCTTCGTCAGGCGGAAAAGCTCCGCGGCGTCGAAGGACTCTTGCATGGATGCGCGGCAATAGAGCGCCAGCGGAACCTCAAGGCGGGTTCCGTCGTCGAGCGTCTTGCTCCAGTGGTCAGTAGCGCGGAAATAGGGACCGGCGAGGACCGTGGTGATGTAGGTGGACATCCGCTTGGTGGTGGCGAAGTCCCAACGGCTCGTGGCCGGATCGCTCGTCAGTTGCGTCCGGTCGAGCTCGGCGCCGTTGGATGCCACCTGCCAGGCGGAAGGCGCCATGATGTGGAAGGTGAATTCGGCCTTCAGGTCCGGCTGTTCGAAGTTCGCGAAGACGCGGCGGGCGTCCGCCGGTTCGTATTGCGTGTAGAGGTAGCACTGCCCGTCGGCGGGATCGACGAAGCGGTGCATGCCCTCTCCGGACCGGCTGTAAAGCGCGGTTCCGGTGACCGTCACCTGGTTTTCGGCCTGGAGATTGTTGAGGTGGATCCTGTCGCCGTCCACAACCTCGGCGACGTCTAGCCCTTTTCCATTGAGGAAGACGCTATGTACGCCACCGTGGATGAAATCCAGGAACGTGGAGGAACCAGGCTGTGCGGAAAAGTTGATGACGCTGCGGCTTGTGTACCCTGGCACGCCCGCATCGGCGGCTTGGCGGACGTCAAGGGAGACATCGTAGCTGTGGGTGCTGATCAGGGCTGAACGGGTGGCGGCTTCAGCGCGCGCCAAGTTGTGATTCGACACCCAGCTATCTAATCATGAGCAAGACGGCGCCCAAGCCCAACAGTGCGATCAGGAACCAGGAGCCAAGCGCAACGAGCGCACGGCCACCATCGCGATGAACCTGTGCACGACGGCGGCAATCAGGACGAGCGCAAACCAGCCAAGGTCGAGGACATCGACCACGCTGACCTTCAAGCCCAGCAGCACGATGCCCGCCCGCATGTGGTGCTTGCCGGCGAAGTCCAGCCCCGGGCGGGCGCGTCCGGCAGCCCATGCCGCCGTGCCCGGTATATTTGCTGCTAACAAACCCAGCGCTACAGCGGCTGTCATGGCAGGGATGGGGGAAAGCAGGGCGTGGACAATGAAGGCAAGTCCAATGGCTGCCACTGCATGCAAGCGCTGAAATGCGAACCGGGTTCACACTTGGTTTCGCAACATGCAGAACGCGAAATGCGTTCGTAATCGAAAAGGTGATTGTCTGAATCCCATGTCAGAGCTATTCCGGGATTACTCCGAGGCCGCCGCCCGTTCCGGCGCCTACGACGAAATGTTCGCCCCAGGCACCATTGCCCGAAAGTCCTATGGCCAGGTAGACGGCGCACTTCGCGAGCTTTCGCTTGCCGATGTGAGCGCCCGTGCCGAGTCGATGGCGCGGACCTTCTTGGACCGGGGTGTGACCTTCGATTATGCGGGGGAGGAGAGACCCTTCCCGCTGGATATCGTGCCGAGGGTGATTCCGGCTGACGAATGGGATGTGCTTGAGCGTGGGGTCAAGCAGCGCGTCCGCGCCTTGGAGGCGTTCCTGGACGATGTCTACGGTCGGATGGCGGTGGTCGCTGACGGCGTAGTGCCGCGGGCACTGGTGACCACGAGCGCGCATTTCCACCGTGCCGTGCATGGTTTCGAGCCCGCCGGCGGCGTGCGCGTTCATGTGTCCGGTATTGACGTCGTCCGCGATGCCGCGGGCACGTTCCGGGTCCTGGAGGACAACGTCCGGGTGCCTTCGGGGGTGTCCTACGTGTTGGAGAACCGGCGGGCGATGGCGAAGGGCTTGCCGGAGGCGTTCGGGCAGCAGCCCATCCGTCCGGTCGAGGAATACCCGCGTCGTCTGCTGTCGGCGTTGCGCAAGACCGCGCCGTCGGGGGTGGACGACCCCACAGTGGTGGTGTTGACCCCTGGAGTCTTCAACAGCGCCTACTTCGAACACACGCTGTTGGCCGGGTTGATGGGTGTTGAGCTGGTCGAGGGCAGGGACCTGATCTGCCGCGGAAACCGGGTCTACATGCGCACTACCGCCGGCGAGCAGCGGGTGGACGTCATTTACAAGCGGATCGACGACGAATTCCTGGATCCGCTGCAGTTCCGCTCCGATTCCATGCTCGGCTGTCCGGGACTGGTGAACGCGGCCAGGGCAGGCGGGGTGACAATCGCGAACGCGGTGGGCAACGGTGTGGCCGATGACAAGCTGGTCTATTCCTACGTGCCGGACCTGATTCGTTACTACCTGCACGAAGAGCCGGTGATCGCCAACGTGGAGACTTTCCGGCTGGAAGAGAAGGAAGCCCGTGAGCAGGTCCTTGACCGGCTCGAGGAACTCGTGGTCAAGCCAGTGGATGGTTCGGGAGGAAAGGGCCTGGTGATCGGTCCGGATGCTTCACGGGACGAGCTGGACGCTTTGCGGAAGCGGGTGTTGGCGGATCCGCGCGGCTGGATCGCCCAGCCCGTGTTGCAGCTCTCCACCGTTCCGACCCTTTCGGGAGACCGCTTCGGCCCCCGGCACGTGGACCTGCGTCCGTTCGCGGTCAACGACGGCGACGACGTCTGGGTGCTGCCCGGCGGACTGACCCGGGTTGCGCTGAAGGAAGGCTCGCTGATCGTGAACTCTTCCCAGGGTGGCGGTTCCAAGGACACCTGGGTACTCTCGGACTCCCCGCAATTGCCCGCCGTCGAACTGCCCCGTTCCTCCATCACGGTCCGCGAACAGGTCTCGGTGTGGCCCGTCGAAAGCAACTGGCGGGACCGCCAATCGGACCAGCAGCAGTGATCCGGCACGTCATGGTGCCGGAGCAGGATACATTCATCGTCACAACGCAGGACCCGAAGGAGGCACAGCCCCATGCTGAGCCGTATTGCTGAATCCCTTTTCTGGATCGGCCGTTATGTGGAGCGGGCCGACGGAACGGCCAGGATCCTGGACGTCCATCTTGAACGCCTGAACCACCTTCCGCTCGAGGAACAACGCAGCGTGGCGCGGGAACTCCTGGCTGTCATGGGAGCGCGGCCGCAGAGTGAAGAATTCGGCTTGCCGGAGCTCCTTCACGCCCTCGCCTACGACAAGACGAGTGCCACGTCCATCGCCGGTTCGCTAGGGGCTGCGCGCGAGAATGCGCGGCGGGCACGCGAGACCGTGTCCTCCTCATTGTGGGAGAGCCTCAATACGACCTACTACGGGCTCAACCAGCACCGTAAGGACGTCGTGGGTACGTACCGCTTCTGCAACTGGGTACTGGAGCGCACCGCCATGGTCAGGGGTCTCGCAGACACCACGGTGAGCCACGACGAAAGCTGGCTTTTCCTTGTCCTCGGCCGCTCACTCGAACGAGCAGACATGACCGCGCGGATGCTGTCCACCAGGGACGTCCTCTCCGCGGGAATGTCCTGGGTGAACATGTTGCGTTGCGCCGGAGCGTACGAGTCATTCCTTCGGACCCGCCGTGCGGCCTTCGGAGACCAGCACGCCGCCGAGTTCCTCCTGCTCGACCGTTTGTTCCCGCGCTCCATTGTCTTCGCCTTGCGCGACGCCGACGAGTGCCTCGCCAAGCTGGATCCCTCCGCACAGCGGGTGGGCTTCATCAACGACGCCCGTCGGATCGTCGGCCAGGCCCGTACCTTCCTCGAGTTCCATCGCACGGACGATCTCATGTCCGAGCTGCCCGAGCATATGGACCGAGTCCAGAAGGCCGTCACGCAGGCCTCCGACGCGATTTCCCGTAAGTACTTCAATCAGGCGGATGAACTGGCCTGGGTGGGAGAAGTTTCATGACCCGGCTGAGCATCGTCCACAAGACGGCCTACAAATACAACCGCCGCGTGACCCTGTCGTACAACGAGGCACGCATGACTCCGTTGACCGATCCGCAACAGGTGGTCCTCGAATCCTCGCTGAAGATCACGCCGTCGCAGGCTGCCGTGAGCACCTACCGCGATTATTGGGGCACCCGCGTTACCGCCTTTGACATGCAGATGCCGCACGAGCGCCTCGAAGTGGTGGCCACCACCACCGTTGAGGTCCACCGGGCAGAGCGTGTGGCCCTGGACGAAGAAATTGTGGGCTGGGACGTCATTGCTTCCGACGGGATCCGGGACCAGTTCAGCGACTGGTTGCCGCAGTCGCAGCTCAGCGGTCCGGGGGAGGAAGTCCTCGGCATCATCCCCGCCGTCGTGGCCGGCAAGAACCCGCACGAGACAGCCATGGCCATTTTCGACTGGATGCGCGGCGAAATGAGCTACGTCAAAGGCACTACGGGCGTCACCACCAACGCCGAGGAAGCCTGGAACCAGCGTCAGGGAGTCTGCCAGGACCTGGCGCACCTGGCCATCGGCTCGCTCCGCAGTTGCGGCATCCCGGCGCGGTACGTGTCCGGTTACATCCATCCGCGGCCCACGGCTGAGATCGGTGAAACAGTCGCAGGCCAATCCCACGCGTGGCTCGAGTGGTGGGACGGCGAATGGCGCAGCTGGGACCCCACCAACCACAAGCCTGCCGGAGATCTCCACGTCACTGTGGCGCGGGGCCGGGACTACCGGGATGTCCCTCCTTTGAAGGGCATCCTGTCCGGCGGCGGCGGCTCGGGCCTCACCGTGACGGTCGAGATCACGCGGCTCACATAGCAGGCCCGCGGCCCTCCGCCTGGATTTTTACCAGGGGGAGGGCTTGTAGTCCTTCAGGAAGACGCCGTACTGGTCTTCGCCGTTTTCGCCCATGACGATGGGATCATAGACACGCGCCGCCCCGTCCACGAGGTCGAGGGGTGCGTGGAAGCCTTCCTCCATGAGCCGGACTTTGGTGTAATGCGGGCGTTCGTCCGTGATCCATCCGGTGTCGACGGCGGTCATCAGGATCCCGTCGCTGTCCAGCATTTCTTGTGCGCTGGTCCGCGTCATCATGTTCAACGCGGCCTTTGCCATGTTGGTATGCGGGTGCCCGGGGCCTTTGTAGGCGCGGGAGAACTGCCCCTCCATGGCTGAGACATTCACGATGTACTTCCTGCGGGCGGTGGAACGCTTCATCGCACCACGGAGCCGGCTCACCAACAGGAATGGCGCCGTGACATTGCAGAGTTGAACCTCGAGCATCTCGAGGGGATCGACTTCGTCCACCACTTGGGTCCAGCTGTTGATGGCCGCAAGGTCGGGAACCAGACCGCCGGCGTCGATCGCGGTGCCCGTCGCGATCCGCGCCAACGACGCGGAGCCCGTGGACAACGCGAGGGAGGTAATCGCATCACCGGCAAGCACCGGATGATCGGTGACGCTTTGGGTGATGGCCAACGGGTGCTTGTCGTGGGCATGGCCGAACGTGACCAGCTCCGGACCGCCGTTGGCTGCCTGAAGGGCCTCGGGCAGTGGCTCATCCTCGGCATCCACCAGGGGCTTGTACGCATTCCCCGAACGGCGGACTGTCTGGGCGGCGTTGTTGATGATGATGTCGAGCGCGCCGGCTTCGTTGAGGGAGTCCGTGAGCGCCATGACCTGTGAGGGATCCCGGAGGTCGATGCCCACAATCCTGAGCCGGTGCAACCAGTCCGCGCTGTCTTCCATGGCGGCGAAACGTCGTGCCGCGTCCTTGGGGAAGCGGGTGGTGATGGTGGTGTGCGCGCCGTCGCGGAGCAAGCGGAGGGCGATGTACATGCCGATCTTGGCGCGCCCGCCCGTGAGGAGGGCACGGCGTCCGCTGAGGTCCGTGCGGGCATCGCGCTTACTGTGGCTGAAGGCCGCACATTCCGGGCACAACTGGTGGTAGAACGCGTCTACTTGCGTGTAGTGCTGCTTGCAGATGTAGCAGGGCCTGGACCGGATGAGGTGGCCCGCGATTTCGCCCGTGGCCGAGGTAGCCAGCTTGTTCCCGCGGGTCTCGTCGTCGATCCTGTCCGGGGCTGCGGTCGCAGTCAACGCAATGACAGCACGATCGGCTTCCGCGATCTCGTCCCGCTTGGTGACCCGGCGGTGGCGCTTGACGGCCTTGAACATCTTTCCCGTGGCACGACGGATGGCGACGTAGTCCGGGTGCTCCTCGTCGTAGGCGTGGATGGTGTTCAAGACCTTGAGGCAGGCCTGGATCTCTTCAGGCGTCAAATCGGCGGGGCTCATTGGGTCAATTTTACAGGGTCGGGCACAGCAAAGCCTCCCGGGCGGCAGAGGCGGGAGGCCTGCTGTCGCCCGGGAGGCCGGGGGCTGTCCTAATTCCGGGGTTCCGGGTCAGACCTCTACCGAGGCAGCCTGGATTTTCGTGACCTGCTCAGCGGAGTCCCTGATGTCGGGGAACTTTTCGGTGGCGGCTTTGATCGCCTCCGGCACCGAGCGGCGGTGCTCGGCGGCCAGGGCGAGCTCGGAAGCGTCAGGTTCCGGTACCAGCTGGCCCTTGGCGAGTACGGTGATTCCGGATTCGGTGACCTTGAAGCCGCGGGCGCGGTCGAGGTCGGCATCCAGGCCAATGGCAGCCCCGGCAGGGACTTTCACGTTCTTGTCGATGATGGCCCGCTTGATCACTGCGCCTTCACCGACGCGCACCTTGTCCATCAGTACCGAGTCCTGGATCCTGCTGGCCGGTCCAACGTAAACATCGTTGGAGAGGACGGACCCTTCCACGATTCCTCCGGAGATCACCGAGCCGCTGGCCACGATGGAGTCCAAAGCGGTGCCGACTGTGTTGTTGTCGCCCCGGACAAACTTGGCCGGCGGCGAGATGCTCTGCCGCGTGTAGATGGGCCATTCCGAGTTGTACAGATTGAACACGGGGACCGGGGAAATCAGGTCCATGTGGGCGTCATAGAACGAATCGATGGTTCCAACGTCGCGCCAGTAGGTGCGGTCGCGGTCGGTGGAACCGGGAATGTCGTTGAGCGTGAAGTCGTAGACGCCTGCCTCACCCTGGGACACGAAGTAGGGGATGATGTCGCCGCCCATGTCGTGCTTGGTGTCCAGGCGCTCCGCATCGATGCGAAGTGCTTCCACCAGGGCGTCGGCGTCGAAGACATAGTTGCCCATGGAGGCAAGGAACTGCGAGGGATCGGCGGCGAGGCCTTCCGTTTCGGCAGGCTTTTCCACGAACGCCGAAATCTTCTGCGGATCGTTCTTGTCGACCTCGATCACGCCGAACTGGTTGGCCATGTTCAGCGGCTGGCGGACGGCCGCAACTGTGGCCTTGGCGCCGCTGGCCACGTGCTGTTGGACCATCTGCTGGAAGTCCATGCGGTAAACGTGGTCCGCGCCGACAACGACAACAATGTCGGGGTTGGCGTCGTGAATCAGGTTCAGGGACTGGTAGATGGCATTCGCGCTGCCAAGGAACCAGCTCTTGCCCACGCGCTGCTGGGCGGGAACCGAGGCCACATATCTTCCCAGCTGGGTGGACATCCGCCAGGTCTCGGAGATGTGGCGGTCAAGACTGTGCGATTTGTACTGGGTCAACACCACGATCTGGAGGTACCCGGAATTGACCAGATTCGAGAGAGCGAAATCGATCAATCGATACCCCCCCGCGAACGGCACCGCAGGTTTTGCCCTGTCTGCCGTCAATGGCATAAGGCGGTTTCCTTCGCCGCCAGCCAACACGATTGACAATACTTTCTTCAACGCCATGGTGTTTGCTCTCCCTGTACGTCTTTGTAGCCCCCGAAAAAAGCCCGGGTTGCCGGACCCTTTCACACTAGAACACATACTCCGGAAGGACTACGTTAGGTAGCGTGCGCGTAGACATTGTGACTAAAGAGTTTCCACCCGAAATCTATGGCGGGGCCGGTGTGCATGTTGCCGAGCTCAGCCGCGTCTTGGCGAAGCACGTGGATCTGCAGGTGCGTGCCTTCGGCGCGCCCCGTGATGCGGACTTCCACGGTGCAACGGTGACGTCGTATTCCACTCCGGATGATCTGGGGGCGGCAAATGCCGCCGTCCAGACCCTCGGGGTGGATTTGCGCATCGTGCCGGACATCGCCGGAGCGGACCTGGTCCATTCCCATACCTGGTACGCCAACATGGCCGGCCACCTGGCGTCGCTGTTGCATGGGATACCCCATGTGCTCAGCGCCCATAGCCTGGAGCCGTTGCGGCCGTGGAAAGCGGAGCAGCTGGGTGGTGGCTACGCGTTGTCCTCATGGGTTGAAAAGACCGCCTATGAGGCTGCCGCGGCTATCATCGCCGTCTCGGACGGCATGCGGAAGGACATCCTGCGCAGCTATCCGAACGTGGATCCCGCCAAGGTCCGGGTGGTCCACAACGGCATCGACGTCGACATGTGGCAGCCGGACGAAGGCGAAGACGCAATTCGTGCCCTCGGCATCGATCCCGCCAAGCCCAGTGTGGTCTTTGTTGGGCGCAACACCCGCCAAAAGGGCGTGCCCTACCTCCTGAAGGCTGCGGCCAGCCTGCCGGAAGATGTCCAGCTTGTGCTTTGCCTGGGCGCGGCGGACACCCCGGAACTCGCAGCGGAAACGGCCCGGCTCATCGAGGACCTGCAGGGCAAGCGCGAAGGTGTCCTGGTCATTGAACGCATGCTGCCGAGGCACGAGCTCATCCAGGTCCTCAGCCATGCCACGGCCTTCGCTTGCCCGTCGATCTACGAGCCTCTCGGCATCGTCAACCTCGAGGCCATGGCATGTGGCGCGGCCGTCGTGGCAAGTGCCACTGGCGGCATCCCCGAAGTGGTCCAGCACGGCGAAACGGGACTGCTGGTGGAGCTCGAGCAGGTCACGGACGGTACCGGAACCCCGCTGGATCCCGAAAAGTTCGTCGCAGATTTCGCCGCTGCCCTCAACGAGGTTGTGTCCGATCCTGCGCGGGCCAAGGTCATGGGTGCCGCGGGCCGCGTCCGGGCCGAGGAGCACTTCTCCTGGGAGTCGATCACCGAGACAACCCTCGAGGTCTATCGTTCAGTCCTCGCCCCCTGACCTTCCAACCTTGGATCCCAACTGACTCGCAGTTGTTGTCGTTTTGAGGGCTCATAACGACAACAAATGCGAGTCAGTTGGGAAAGAACGACGACGGCGCCGCACCCCCCAGCGGGAGTGCGGCGCCGTCGTCGTTAAAGGATTCGGCAACTGTTCACCGGCCGGTTACGGAACGATGCTAACTGGATTTCCTCCCTTTCAAAGCGAGGAGGCTCTTCTCTTCTGCGGGGGCCTGGCCGCTTGCCCGCTGCGCCCGGAAGTGGCCGCGGGCTTCGTCTTGGCGTTCCTTTTCGGCCCCCGAAGCGATGGCCGCGCGCAAGTGCTCCGGACCGTAGCCGAAGGAATCAACCAGGTCCAAGGCGTGGGGACGGATCTTGACGAGCAGCCTGTTGATGTAAGCCCCCACGGTGCGTCCGCGCTGCATGGAAAGACGGCCGTTCATGAGGTACCAGGACAGGTGCTTTTCGATGAGCGAGAGGCCAAACAGGTCCCGGAGCCATGTCAGCACCTTCAAGGTACCCGGGTCGCCGACCTTGCCGAGGGCTTCCGTGAACGCTTCCCATTGCAGGAGTTCGGCGTGGGCTTGGGCGGCTTCAATCAAATCGTCCTGATGCTGGTTGAACAAGGCGGCGCCCTGATGCTGCGGAAGCTTGTTGGCGCCCTTGAGTGCAGCGCCCACCTCCGCCACCATGGACTGCACCCGGTCCGTCAGAAGTGTGCGCTGGCCTTCTTCGTCCCGCAGGGCGAGCGCGGCTTTCTGGACTGATCCCGTGTCCGCCACGAATTGCGCTACTTGCCGCAGGCCGGTGCGGTTGATGGCGACGTCCGCGGCCTGGGCGGCCACGAAGCGGGCAAGCACGCCGAAGTCGACGTTCCGGAACTCTTTGGCGTAGTCGGCCAGGAGGCGCTTGGCGACGAGCTGGAGCAGCACGGTGTTGTCACCCTCGAAAGTGGCGTAGACGTCCAGGTCCGCGCGGAGCGAGGCGAAACGGTTCTCGATGAGGAATCCTGAGCCGCCGCAGGCCTCGCGGCACTCTTGCAGCGTGTCGAGGGCGTGCCAGGTACTCATGGGCTTGAGGGCCGCGGCGAGGGTCTCGAGGTCCTGGCGGTCGGCGTCGGTGTCGTGCCGGCCGGAAAAGACGTCGTCGAACTTCTCAAGCAACTGCTCGTGTGCGAAGCTCGCCGCAAAGGTGGTGGCAAGCCGGGTGAACAAGCGGCGCTGGTGCCGTTGGTAGTCCAGCAGGACTTCCTCGTCCGTGGGGGATGAGGCGTTGAACTGGCGCCGTTCGGCGGCGTACCGGATGGCGGTCGTCAAGGCCACCTTGCTCGCGGCGACTGCGGCGCCGTCGAGGGAGACGCGGCCCTGCACCAAGGTGCCGAGCATCGTGAAGAATCGCCGACCCGGGCTCGCGATGGGCGAGGTGTATTCGCCTTCGGGGGAGACGTTGCCGTAGCGGTTGAGCAGGTTGGTGCGGGGGACACGGACATCGGTGAAATGCAGGCGCCCGTTGTCGATGCCGTTGAGCCCGCCCTTGATGCCGTCGTCCTCGCCGCCGATTCCGGGCAAGAACTCTTTGGTGTCCGGGTCCCTTAGCTCGACATAGAACGCGTGAACGCCGTGGTTCACGTTGCGGGTCGCCAGTTGGGCGAATACGACGGCGGCGAGGCCGTCCTCGGCGGCGTTGCCGATGTAGTCCTTCCACGCGGCACGGAACGGAGTGTTGATGACGAACTCCTGGCTGGACTCGTCGTACGTGGCCGTGGTGGCAATGCTCGCAACGTCGGAGCCGTGTCCGGTTTCCGTCATGGCGAAGCAGCCGGGGATCTCCAGGCTCATGATCCCGGGCAGCCATTTGTTCTGGTGCTCGTCAGTGCCCAGGTGCATCACCGCTGAACCGAAGAGGCCCCACTGGACCCCGGCCTTGATCTGCAGTGATGGATCGGCAGTGACGAGTTCCTCGAATCCGGCGATGTTGCCGCCGTGATCGTCTGAACCGCCGAGGCTGGCGGGGAAAGCCCGGTGCACGGCGTTGTTGTCCACGAGGTACTTGAGCTGCCCGAATACACGCTTGCGGTGCTCGGTATGCGTCAAGCCTTCGATCTTGTGTACCTCGGGGCGGCCCGCGAGGTCACGTGCCGTGTGCCGGATGTGGGCCCACTTGCCGAGCAGCATTTCGCCAAGAGCCGCTACATCCACCGCAGGGGCGGGCGCAACAGGCTGCGTGGTGGCAGCCGTTCCCGCGGCCGCCCGGTTGCTGGAGGAGGTGCGGTCCACTACTTCAGTCATGGTGATTCCTTCTTTGGTTCCGAACAACGTGGGGTCATTGCTGATATTCAGGGGAGTTGATCTTGAGTTCCGGGGCGATTCCCACGCACAGCCAATCCGTGATTTGGGCCGCCATGGTTTCCTGGTCGGGCTTTGCCGCGGAGGCGGGACTACCGAGCCACCTCTCGCCGGCGTTGCGGACCAGTCCGATAGCCGCGGTGGGCCAGTAGTCGATCAATGCTTCCTTTTCCGCCCCAAGGTGTTCCCGCATGGGCCGGGCGATCATGGCACTGATCGACTCGAAGAAGTGGCCAAGGGCTCCCGAGGCGGCGATGGCGTCTTGTGCAGAGGGTTCGCCTTGCGAGAGCCGCGTGATGAACGCGTAGACGGCGGGGCTGGACTCGGCCATCTGCAGGTACGCGGAAACCATGGCGAACAGGCCTTCGCGTGGAGTCTGCGCGCTTTCTGCCGCTTCCTTCATTCGCCGTTGCATTTGTCCCAGCACTACTTCGCCCATTGCCTGCTGCAGGCCGGCTTTGTCCCCGAAATAGCGGTAGTACACCGACTTCGATGTACTGGCGGCCGTCGCGATGTCCTCCATGGAGGCCTCGCTGCCCAGCGAGTGGACAGCCTTGCGGGCGGCCTTGATGAGATCGCGCCGGCGCTCTTCGCGGTGGACCTGCCAGCGGGCGGCGCGGCCGTCGACGGCGGGAGCGTCGCTGTCCGCGGGGGGCGGGGTCCCGGCGTCGTGTTCGGCAGGAAGTCCTGGGCTGGGGATGTTCACGATACTCAGCGTATCAGGTACGCTGGGTATCAGTAACCCGATGTGATCATAAGGAGCAACGCATGCCTGCAGCAGCACATTCCGCGAACGCGCCACATGAATCCCCCGTAGCCCAGGGCGCACTCCGCAAAGCCGTGGTGGTCGGCGGGAACAGGATCCCCTTCGCACGGACCGGCGGCGCCTATACCAAATCATCGAACCAGGACATGCTGACCGCTGCACTGGACGGGCTGATCGCACGCTTCGGCCTGCAAGAAGAGCGGATCGGTGAGGTCGCCGCCGGTGCCGTGCTGAAGCACTCCCGCGACTTCAACTTGACACGCGAAGCCGTGCTTGGCTCGGCCCTTTCCCCTGAGACGCCCGCCTACGATCTCCAGCAGGCGTGCGCCACCGGCCTTGAGACGGTCCTGGGCCTGGCCAACAAGATCAAGCTGGGCCAGATCGACTCGGCCATCGCCGGCGGAGTCGACTCTGCCTCGGATGCCCCTATTGCGGTGAGCGAGGGCCTCCGCGAAATCCTGCTGGACCTCAATCGCGCCAAGTCCCTGCCCGATCGGCTCAAGGTTCTCGCAAGGCTGCGTCCGAAGGACCTCGCCCCGGATGCTCCGAACACCGGGGAACCGCGCACTGGCCTCTCGATGGGAGAACACCAGGCACTGACCACGGCCCAATGGAAGATCAGCCGCGAAGCGCAGGACGAGATCGCGTTCAATAGCCACCACAACCTCGCCGCGGCCTACGAACGTGGCTTCTTCGATGACCTCGTGACTCCCTACCGCGGACTGAGCCGTGATTCGAACCTCCGGCCCGATACATCCATGGAGAAGTTGGCCACCCTCAAGCCTGTCTTCGGAAAGAGCCTTGGGCCTGAAGCCACGATGACGGCCGGCAACTCCACGCCGCTCACGGACGGCGCCTCCACGGTTCTCCTCGGCACTGAGGAATGGGCGGACGCCCGGGGATTGCCCAAGCTGGCCGTCGTCGTCGACGGCGAGGCGGCCGCCGTCGATTTCGTCCACGGGAAGGACGGACTCCTCATGGCCCCTGCCTTTGCAGTGCCGCGGCTCCTGGCCCGCAACGGCCTGTCCTTCGAAGACATCGACTTCTTCGAAATCCACGAAGCCTTCGCGGGCACTGTCCTGAGCACGCTCGCCGCGTGGGAAGACGAGGAATTCGGCCGTACCCGGCTGGGATTGGATGGTGCCTTCGGCAAGATCGACCGAGCCAAGCTCAACGTCAACGGTTCGTCCCTCGCCGCAGGACATCCCTTTGCCGCCACCGGCGGACGGATCGTCGCCTCGCTTGCGAAGATGCTCCACGAGAACGGCCCGGTGGACGGCCGGCCGGCCCGTGGACTCATCTCCGTCTGCGCAGCCGGAGGGCAGGGCGTCGTCGCGATCCTTGAGGCCTACTCCGCTCCGGAAGGGCGGTAGCCGGCATGACGGACAAATACACACAGTTCGTCAGCCACGGGATCGGCAAGGACCTGGCTAAAAGGCTCGGCCTGCCCCAACCTGCCGTGCTCCGGAGGTACAAAGCGGGAGAACCGCTGGTTCCAGGTCCCGTCCTTGTGCTCGGGAGCGGCAACGGGAAAACTGCGGGCGCCGACGACTTGGCTGCCGCCCTGGTGGGCTGGGGCCTCGACGTCCGGCGTTCGGCCTTGCCCAAGGAAAAGCTGGGGGCGATCATCCTGGTGCTTGACGCCGTCGAGCATCCGGAAGAGCTTGCCGGACCGGTTCTCACTGCGGCCCCGTCGCTCCGTGATCTGGCCGCCGGCGCGCGGGTGGTGACGATCTCCCGGACGTCCGCCTCTGCCGCCAGCCCGGCTGTTGCCGCGGGCCGTCAAGGCGTCGACGGCCTGCTGCGTTCCCTCGCCAAGGAACTCCGGGCGGGTGCCACGGCCAACGGCATTCTCCTCGGGGACAGTACCGGCACCACGAGCCCAAGCGCGCTCGGTGCGCTGCGCTTCTTCCTGTCCGGACGGTCCGCGTTCGTGGATGGTCAGTTCCTGACTGTCACTTCGGGCTCCGGCGAGCTTGCCGCCGACGCCGACAAGCCCTTGGCCGGGAAGGTCGCCGTCGTCACGGGAGCTGCCCGGGGCATCGGAGCGGCGATCGCGAGGACCCTGCACCGGGACGGCGCCCGGCTGGTGGTGGTGGATATTCCCGCTGCGGGCGACCACCTCGCCGAAGTCGCCAACGAGGTCCATGGCACTGCCCTGCAATTGGACATCACGGCCGAGGACGCCGGGAGGCGGATCATCGACCACGCCGTGGAACGCCATGGCGGCCTCGATATCGTCATCCACAACGCCGGCATCACCCGGGACAAGCTCCTGGCCAACATGGATGAGGGCCGCTGGAATTCCGTCATCGGAGTGAACATCGCCTCGCAGTTGAGAATCAACGAGGCACTCCTGGGCTCGGACCAGCTCAACAAAACCCCACGGATCGTGTCGGTGGCCTCCACCAGCGGCATCGCAGGCAACCGCGGGCAGACAAACTACGCTGCTTCCAAAGGGGGAGTGATCGGCATGGTCAGAGCTACGGCGCCCTTGCTGGCGGAGCGCGGCGGCTCCATCAACGCGGTCGCGCCCGGCTTCATCGAAACCGACATGACGGCCCGGATCCCCTTTGCCACCCGGGAGGTTGCCCGCAGGCTGAACTCGCTGCAGCAGGGCGGCCTGCCGGGGGACGTGGCAGAGGCAATTGCGTTCCTGGCATCGGACGCCGCCGCTGGAATCACGGGTGAAGTGCTCAGGGTCTGCGGACAGAACCTGGTGGGTGCATGACTACGGAACAACCGCTCATCCTGGGGGAGCTGCCGTCCCTCTCGAAGCTGTACGTGAATGCGGCAGCGACCGCGGCACGGCGGCGGGTGATGGGTTTCCAGGCAGCCACCGCGCTGCCCCAAGGGAGCCATGAGGTCCGCGGGGTGCGGGCCGACGTCGCGAACCTCACCGCCTACCAGCACCTGATCGGCGAGACTGCGAGTGACGCACTGCCGGCCGGCTTCATCCATGCCCTCGCATTCCCGGTTTCCATGAGCGTGCTGAACCGGGATGACTTCCCGCTTCCCCTGCTGGGGATGATCCATTTGAAGAACCACGTGGAGCAGTTGCGGGCAGTCCAGTTCACTGAGTCGCTCGACGTCCGGTCCTGGGCCGAGGACATGCGCGGACACAGGGCCGGAACCCAGGTGGACGTCGTCGCCGAAGTCCGATCGAGCAACGACGGGGCCTTGCTATGGCGGGGCGTCTCGACGTATTTGGCCAAGGGGGTCTTCCTGCCTGGAGTCGACAAGGCCGCTACGGCCGCCGCTCCAAATGAGTTCACGGCACCCGCACCAACAGCCATCTGGCAGCTAGGCGTGGATACCGGACGCCTTTACGCCACCGTATCCGGAGACTTCAACCCGATCCACTTGAGCCTCCTCTCGGCCAAAGCGCTCGGCCTGCCAAGGTCGATCGCGCACGGCATGTACCTTGCATCCCGGGCCTTGGCCGACGTTGGCTCGGTGAAATCGGAAGCGTTCCGATGGCACGTGAATTTCGAGGCACCGGTGTTCCTCCCGGCGCGGGTGGCCCTGGAAATCGGTACCGCCCACTCCGCGTCAGGCTCGTGGGAGCGTTCGGACTACGTGGCCTGGAACCCGCGCAGCGGCAGGAGGCACTTCAGCGGCTCGGTGACGGCGCTGTAGGGCGCCGGTTTCGGACTGAAGGTTTCTCAAGGTTCAATACGGTTACGACGACGGCGGTCACCCACATGGGCGGCCGCCGTCGCCGTGCCTGGCGGAGCCAGATTCGGAGCCAGATTCAGGGCCAGGTCGGGAGTCAAGTTCACTGCCGTGGGCGAATTCCAGGTAATGCAATTCAATAAATGTGATGAACGCCGCATTAGTGTCTGAAAACGCAAATTCAAGTTAAACAAACAAGGCCTGGAATTATCATAATTCCAGGCCTTGCAATTGTGCGCGGAGGGGGACTTGAACCCCCACCCCCTTTCGAGGACTAGCACCTCAAGCTAGCGCGTCTGCCATTCCGCCACCCGCGCAGGTGGTGTTCGGAGCCTTCGTTCTGCGCCTCTCGGCGCTTCTCTTTCCTCCGAAGCAGCGAGAAAAACTCTAACACGGTTTCTGGGAAATAAAAAAACCGGAGCCGGAGAGGGTGCCGGGAACGGCAATTGGACCCTGCCAATCCGCGCCAAAACGCAGGAAAGTACGCGGCCAAACGAGCGTGCGGTGGGTAGGCTGAGGGAAGCGCGCGGGAGCGTACGCACGAACTGCCTACCCGCCGGAGTATGTCCATCCCAGCCAGCAAGGAGAGTTCCATGACTGATATCCGACCCGAGGACGAAGTAGTCCGGATCTGCCAGGAACTCATCCGCATAGACACCTCGAACTTCGGTGACGATTCCGGTCCCGGGGAACGCGTCGCGGCTGAATACACGGCGGCGCTTATCAATGAAGTGGGATTGGACGCCGAAATCTTCGAGTCGGCTCCGGGCCGGGCCAATGTCGTCACCCGGCTGGCGGGGGAGGACCCCTCGGCCGGTGCCCTCGTGGTGCACGGCCACCTCGACGTCGTCCCGGCGCTCAAGGACCAATGGTCCGTGGATCCCTTCAGCGGCGAACTCAAGGACGGACTCATCTGGGGACGCGGCGCCGTGGACATGAAGGACATGGACGCCATGATCCTCTCGGTCATGCGCGACTTCGCCCGCACGGGACGCAAGCCCAAGCGGGACATCATCTTCGCGTTCTTCGCCGACGAGGAAGCCGGAGGCAACCACGGCGCACGCTACGCCGTCGAGCACCGCAGGGAACTCTTCGACGGTGCCACGGAAGCGATCTCCGAAGTGGGTGGCTTCTCGGCCACCATCGGGGGCCAGCGGACCTACTTGCTACAGACCGCGGAAAAGGGCCTTTCCTGGCTGCGCCTCGTGGCCCACGGCCGGGCCGGACACGGTTCGCAAATCAACACGGACAACGCGATCACCCGCCTGGCCGGGGCAGTCACCAGAATCGGCGAATATCGCTGGCCGATCGAGCTGACCCCCACAACGCGGCAATTCCTTGACGGCGTGACGGAACTGACCGGCGTCGAGTTCGATCCGGACAAACCCGAGACCCTCCTGAAGGAACTCGGCACCGTCGCGCGCTTCGTGGGGGCCACCCTCCAAAACACCTCGAACCCTACGCTGCTGAGTTCCGGTTACAAGCACAATGTCATCCCCGAATCGGCGGAAGCGCTCGTGGACTGCCGCACGCTCCCGGGCCAGCAGGAACTGGTCTTCGAAACCGTCAAGAAACTTGCCGGCGACGGCGTGGACGTCAGCTACGTCAACAAGGACGTGTCCCTGGAAGTGCCGTTTGCCGGCAATCTGGTGGACGCCATGATCGACGCGCTGCACACGGAGGACCCCGGCGCCAAGGTGTTGCCGTACACCTTGTCCGGCGGCACCGACAACAAGTCGCTCAGCAAGATCGGCATCACAGGCTACGGGTTCGCCCCGCTGATGCTCCCGGACGAACTCGACTTCACCGGGATGTTCCACGGGGTTGACGAGCGCGTCCCGGCTGATTCGCTCAAGTTCGGATCCAGGGTGCTCAACACCCTGCTGAGTACCTACTAGGGAGAAGCCTTGACCCCTGAAGAGATCCTGCCGGACGAGCTGCTCCACCGCATCCGGGGCCGCGCCGCGGGCTACGACCAGAACAACTCGTTCTTCCACGAGGACCTTGAGGAGCTCGCCGCGGCGGGCTACCTGAAGATCTTCGTCCCGGAGTCCGACGGCGGACTGGGGCTCGGGCTCGAAGCCGCGGCGGCGCTTCAGCGCCGGTTGGCCACGGCTGCCCCGGCCACGGCGCTGGCCGTCAACATGCACCTTGTCTGGACCGGCGTCGCGCACGTCCTTGCGGCCCGCGGCGACAACTCCCTTGACTATGTCCTCAAGGAGTCAGGACGGGGCGAGGTCTTTGGATTCGGGATTTCCGAGGCGGGAAATGACTCCATGCTCTTCGACTCAGGGACCACGGCGGAACCGCAGCTGGACGGCGGTTACAGCTTCACCGGGCGGAAGATCTTCACGAGCCTGTCGCCGGCATGGACCCGCCTCGGCATCTTCGGCAAGGACAGCGGCGGACGGGAGGGGAACGGGGAGCTGGTGTTCGGCTTCATCCACCGGGACGCCCCGGGGCACGAGACACTGAGTGACTGGGACACCCTGGGCATGCGGGCCAGCCAATCGAACACCACGCTCCTGCAGGGCGCCAGGGTGCCGCCGGAACGGATCTTCCGGAAGCTGCCGGTGGGCCCAAACCAGGATCCATTGATCTTCGCGATCTTCGCGTGCTTCGAAACGCTGCTTGCCGCGGTCTACACGGGCATCGGGGAGCGGGCATTCACCCTGGCGGTTGAGGCCGTCAAGCGCCGGACCTCGGCCAAGTACGGCGGCCGCAGCTTCTCGCAGGACCCGGACATCCGCCGGAAGATCGCCGACGCCGCCATGTCAATGGATTCCATCCAGCCGCAGTTGGCCTCAGTTGCCCGTGACGTGGATGCGCTGGTTGATCACGGGGCGCAATGGTTCCCCAAGTTCGTCGGGCTCAAGGTGCGGGCCACGGAGAACGCCCGGACCATGGTGGATGTGGCAATCCGGGTTTCCGGAGGCTCAAGCTACTTCCGGGGCTCCGAACTCGAACGGCTGTACCGCGATGTGCTGGCCGGGATCTTCCATCCCTCCAACGAAGAATCCGCACACACCACAGTAGCCAACGCGTGGCTTGGCCCGCTCGAAAGCTGAAACGCTCGGAAGCTGAAGCGGGGAACCCGAAAAAACGGCCGTGCCGCTACACGGTGCGTTGTACGTTGAGTACTCTGCGTCGCAGCCAGAACCGGCGACCGCCGCCGATATAAAGGATGCTCCGCTCCAGTTCCCACTTGCCATATTCGGAGTGTTCCACGAGCCGACGTCGCGCCTCGGGCAAGGAATCGTCAGGACTAACGGTCAGTACGAGATACTCGTACTGCCTTGCGTAGTCCCGCTGACGCTCCACTGAACTGCTCAGAAATTGTTCTCTCATCCCTCTCCATTTTCGTCTTTTTCGGGCTAACGTGAAGTCATGAGCATCGATCCGCGTGTCGCGCTTCAGTCATTGACAGCCGCCTTAGAAGAGCACCTGATTGCCGCTTCCGCCCGCCGGGGCGAAGGAGATCCCGCTGTGGAGGCAGCGTTTTTCGCCGTAGCAGATGCCTTTGAGGTATATGAGGACTCACTATACGAGGCCTACTCGGAAGTCACACCACTTCAGGTGTTCGACGACGATGAAGAGGATGACGACGAGGAGAACAATGAGCTCCTCGATGAAGACGAGCTGGAGATCCTCGATCAGTAGGGCCGCGGTTTCAGCGGGGTCAGATTGCTGAGACGTCTTCCAGCGCCCGCGAAATTTCAGCCGGAAGAGGCGTCAGCTGCGCATCGAGCAACTCCTTGAGCTGGACCGCATTGCGTGCGCCCACTATGGCCGTGGATACGCCCGGGCGGGAGAGCAACCAGCTCAGTGAAACGTCGACGGCGGAGCGTCCCAATCCGCGCGCGGCCATTGCCACCGCTTCGACGATCCGTGCGCCCCGCGCGTCGAGGTACTTTTCGACGTAGCCGCTAAGGCGGCCCTCCGCCGCACGTGATTCCAAGGGAATCTGGCCACGGTATTTGCCGCTGAGCACCCCGCGGCCGAGGGGTGCCCACGCCATGAGGCCGAGGCCGGCATCCTCGACGGCGGGCACTAGTTCGTCTTCAGGCTTCCTGTGCAGGAGTGAGTATTCGGATTGGTTGGCCACCACGGTGAATCCCGCGACGGCCGCAGCCTTGGCGGTCTGCCAACCGTTGTAGTTGGAGATGCCGACGTACCGTGCGCGTCCCGAACGCAGCGCAAGGTCAAGCGCGGAGAGCGTTTCGTCCAGCGGAACGTTGCCGTCCCAAGCGTGCGCGAACCAGATGTCCACGTAGTCGGTTCCCAAGCGGGCAAGGCTGGCGTCGAGTGCGGACAGCATCGAACCGCGGGAGGCATCGACACTGCTCCGGCCGTCCGACGTCGAGACGCCCGCTTTCGTGGAGAGGACAATCTCCGAACGCGCCACGACGTCGCCCAGCATGGAGCCCAGAAGAGCCTCGGCTTGTCCTCCTGCGTAGGAGGCCGCGGTATCGATCATGATGCCGCCGGCGGCGATGAATGTATGGAGCAGCTCCCGTGCATCCTGTTCGTCCGTTTCTTCCGCCCAGGACATGGTGCCCAGGGAAAGGGTGGACACCCGAAACCCACTGTTGCCGACGTAACGCTGCTGCATAGCTGATAGCTTACGGGGAGATCGGGTAGATCATGACGTAGGGTCTATTCACGTGAACTGGATAGAAGCAGCCTTCCTTGGCCTCGTGCAGGGCCTGACAGAATTCCTTCCGATTTCTTCAAGCGCACACCTGCGGATTGTCGGCTCGTTCCTGCCTAATGCGGCGGATCCCGGAGCTGCTTTCACGGCCATTACCCAGCTGGGCACCGAGACGGCCGTCATTGTCTTCTTTTGGCGCGACATCGTCAGGATTGTGCGCGCCTGGTTCGGATCGCTGCGCGGCAAGGTGGCCAGGGACGATCCCGACGCCCGGATGGGCTGGTTGGTCATCCTCGGCAGCCTGCCCATCATCGTGCTCGGCCTGCTCTTCCAGAACCAGATCGAATCCGTGCTGCGCAGCCTCTGGATCGTCGCCACCATGCTTATCGTCTTCGGCATGATCCTCGCGGTGGCCGACGCCGTTGGCAAGCAGGAACGGGAGCTGAGCCAATTGACCTTCAAGCACGGCATCCTTTATGGTCTGGCCCAGGCCATGGCGCTCATCCCTGGCGTCTCCCGCTCCGGCGGTACCATCACAGCGGGCCTCTTGATGGGGTATACGCGTGAAGCTGCCGCACGGTATTCGTTCCTGCTCGCCATTCCCGCTGTCTTCGGCAGCGGCCTCTACCAGCTGTACAAGGTGGTGTCCAAGGAAGGAATCACCGGACCCTTCGGTCTTCCGGAAACGGCACTGGCCACGGTCATTGCCTTCGTTGTGGGTTTCATCATCATTGGCTGGTTCCTCAAATTCATTTCAACCCACAGCTACCGTGTCTTCGTGTGGTACCGCATTCTCCTGGGACTCGCCCTCTATGTATTGCTCGGTTTCAATGTCATCAGCGCCTAGCACTATGGTTGAGGCTGTGAAATCGTGGATCTCCCGCCCTGTGCCTGAACTACCCGGCAGCATGCCTCCGTTGAGGCTGTTCGATACCGCCCTCGGGGCCCTCGTGGAGGTCGAGCCACGCGCGGAGCAATCCATGTACGTCTGCGGCATCACACCCTACGACGCCACCCACATGGGCCACGCCGCCAGCTACGTAGCTTTCGACCTGCTTAACCGGGCATGGCGGGACAGCGGCCAGCGGGTTGCGTACGTCCAGAACGTCACCGACGTCGACGATCCCCTCCTGGAGCGCGCCACCGCCACCGGTGTTGACTGGCGGGAGCTGGCGGCGAGCCAGATTGAGCTCTTTCAGACCGACATGGACGCCCTCAATGTGCTGGCGCCGAGCCACTACATCGGAGCCGTCGAGGCGATCCCGATGATTGTCCCGGCCATCGAGAAATTGATCGCGGACGAGCTCGCCTACCGCGTGCACGGCACCGGCGGCGAACCCGACGGTGACGTCTATTACGACGTCGAGGCGGCCGGCAAGGCCTCGGATAGCCCGGACGCGTGGACCCTTGGTGACATCTCGGGGCTCGGCGAAGTGGAAATGTTGGAGCTCTTCGCAGAACGCGGCGGCGATCCCGGCCGTTCCGGCAAGCGGAATCCCCTTGATCCTTTGCTTTGGCGCGTTGCCCGCGACGGCGAGCCTAGCTGGCCCGGTGCAAGCCTCGGTGACGGACGTCCCGGCTGGCATATTGAATGTACGGTCATCGCCCAGAAGTACCTTCCGGCTCCATTCACGGTGCAGGGCGGCGGATCGGACCTCGTCTTCCCGCACCACGAAATGGGCGCCGGACACGCGTATTCACTCAGCGGCGTTCCCTTGGCACGCCACTATGCCCACGCTGGAATGGTGGGCCTGGACGGCGAAAAGATGAGCAAGTCCAAGGGCAACCTGGTCCTGGTGTCCAAGCTCCGTGCCTCGGGCGAAGAACCTGCAGCAATCCGCCTGGCGATCCTGGCCCACCACTACCGTTCGGATTGGTCCTGGACCGATGAAGGTTTCGCCCAGGCCAAGGAACGGCTCAACACGTGGCGTGCCGCCCGGGACATTGCTCCCGAGGGGACAGCGGCGGAACTGCTGACGCGGATGCGTGCCGAGCTGGCCAACGACCTCAATGCTCCCGGCGCGGTCGCCGCCGTCGACGCCTGGGCCGCGGCGGCACTCGCCGACTCGCAGCGAGCCAATCCTGAGGGGGCCCAGCCCAGCGCGATGGACAGCGCCTTGGTGAGCGACGCGATCAACGGATTGCTCGGCGTCGAGCTCTAATATCTAAACAACGCGGGGTCACTTACGGCCCATAATGTCCCCTTGGACGGGCCGTAAGTGACCCCGCGTTGGGTCAGGGCTTGTCCTTGCCCCTGCGCTTGAGGTAGCGCTCGAACTCGCGCGCGATGGATTCGCCGCTGGCCTCCGGTAGGTCAGCCGTGTCCTTGGCCTCTTCGAGTTGCCGCACGTAGGCTGCGATTTCGGGGTCTTCAATGGCCAGTTCGTCCACACCGCGCTCCCAGGCCTCGGATTCCTCGTTGAGGGCGTGGGTGTCCAGCGGCACCTGGAGCAGATCCTCGATCCTGTTCAGGATGGCCAGTTGTGCCTTGGGGGAGGGCGGCTGGGCGACGTAGTGCGGCACGGCCGCCCACAGCGACACCGTGGGCAAGCCCGCGAGCAAGGCGAATTCCGCCAGCACGCCCACAATGCCTACCGGGCCCTCGTACTGCGAAGCCTCCAGGTTCAAGCGCTTTCGCAATCCGCTGTCGTCCGAGGTGGTGCTGACGGGGATCGGGCGGCTGTGCGGGACATCGGCCAGAAGGGCGCCGATCAGCACAACGTAGTCGACCTTGAGCGTTTCGGCGTGGACCAGAAGCTCGGCCGTGTAGGCCCTCCAGCGGTAGGAAGGTTCGGTGCCGAGTACGAACACGACATCGACGTTGCTGTCCGGGACGCTGGCCTTGTACAGGCGCGTGGAAGGCCATTTCACCTTGCGGGTTCCGGTTGCGGTGCGCCGCACCGTCGGCCGGGTGAACTGGAAGTCGTAATAGTCGTCGGCATCAACGGATGCCACTTTCTTTCCTTGCCACAACTTGTTCAAGTAGTGCAGGGAATCGCTGGCCGCCTCGCCGGCGTCGTTCCAACCTTCGAAAGCCGCGAGCATCACGGTGATGCGCTGGCCTTCGGCTACAGGCTGGAGAAGGCGCTCAGGCTCCGGTGAAGTGGCCTGTCCGTCAGGGGCTCCGTCCAAACTGTTCATTCACTCACCCTACGTCCAACACCGCCACCGATGCATGGCGTAAGGGGACCGGCGTGGCCATACTTCGCCCCGGGCGTAGAGCGGCAATTGCCGTGCCTCCTTCCACGTAGACTTTAGGCATGCTTGCTTCAGCCACCCAGCCCTTTGTAAAAGCCGAGCTCAAAGCCGCGCTATGGGACATGGATGGCACCCTGGTGGACACCGAGCCGTACTGGATTGCTGCAGAGCGAACCCTCGTGGAGTCCCACGGCGGCGCCTGGAGCCACGAACAAGCCATGCAGCTTGTAGGGCAGTCATTGATGCACTCGGCCGGCATCCTCCAAAGGGCTGGAGTGAACCTGGAAAAGCGGGAGATTGTTGACTCCTTGAGCGCCCAGGTCATCGACCGTCTCCGCATCGAGGTGCCGTGGCGGCCTGGAGCCAAGGAATTGCTTGACGAGCTGTATCAATCCGGCGTCCGCTGCGCCCTCGTGACGATGTCCGAAGGCCCGATGGCGCGGGAAGTCGTCGCCAACCTCCCCAAGCCCTACTTCGAGTTCCTTATCACGGGGGACACCGTCAGCCAGGGAAAGCCCCACCCGGAGGCTTACCTCGCCGCCGTCGAGCGGCTCCAGAACACGGACCCCGCCTTGACCGTGGATCACTGCGTCGCTCTCGAGGATTCCGTCCCGGGCGTTGCGTCTGCGATAGCCTCCGGCGTGGTCACGGTGGGAATTCCACACCAGATGCCATTGCCCGAGGACCCCCGCCGCGCAACCTGGGACACCCTCGAGGGACGCAAGGTCGCCGACCTTGAAGCACTTGTTGCCGAGCGGGCCCTTGGCAATGTGCCGGCCGCGGCTTTCCATGGACAGGCAAACTAAATGAGCACTCCCCGGAACGGTGGCCACAGCACCCGCAGCGGCAGGAAGGACGGGATTCCACTCGGTCGCATCGCGGGAATCCCCGTGTACCTCGCCTACTCCTGGTTCATCATCGCTGCGTTCACGGTGATCGTCTATGGACCTGCGCTGCTGATTCGAAACCACTCCTTGGGAATCGGCGCCTACTTTGTTGCCTTCGCTTATGCGGTCCTCCTTGCCCTTTCCGTGCTGGTCCACGAGCTCGCCCACGCCTTGAGCGCCAAGGCCTTCAAATGGCCCACGGAGAAGATCGTTTTGAATCTCTGGGGCGGGCACACCCAGTTCGAGAGCTTCATCGCCTCGCCGGGCCGCTCTGTGCTTGTCGCCTTGGCGGGACCCGCGGCCAACTTTGTCCTCGCGGGCGGGGCTTGGCTGTTGCTGCAGGCTGGTGTCTTCACCGGGGTAGGGGACACGCTGACGAACATCCTTATGTGGGCAAATCTGCTGATCGGCGTCTTCAATGTCCTGCCCGGCCTGCCGCTTGACGGGGGTCGTTTGGTGGAGTCCGCGGTGTGGAAAGTGACGGGCAGCCAGGAAAAGGGGACGGTGGCGGCTGGCTGGGCCGGACGGGTCATCGTGATCGTCCTGGTTGTTTGGTTCGTCCTGTTGCCCGTGCTGAGTGGCAATGCGCCTGATCTCAGCCTGATGCTCATCACCTTCCTTGTCTGCAGCTTCCTCTGGATGGGCGCTTCGGGCGCGATCAAGCAGGCGACGCTCCGTGGACGCCTCCCCTCGGTGAGTGCCGCCGCCTTGGCCGAACCCGCCGTCGGAATTCCGAACTCGGCCACGGTCGCCGACGTGCTGCGCGTGGCACCCCACGGTACGCCCGCCGTCGTCATCTGCGGACCGGATGGCCGGCCGCAGGGTCTGGTCGATCCGGCTGCGACTGCAGCCGTGCCGGCCTCCGAGGTATCCACAACCTTCGTGACCGCGGTTTCCACCCCGCTCGCCGACGGGGCCTACGTGCCCTGGACGTCCAGCGGCCAGGAACTGATCCAGTATTTGGCGCAGCTCAGCGGCGCCGAATATGCGGTCGTGGATGAAGCCGGCACAGTCATGGGCCTGCTGCGGCAGCAGGCCGTAGTGACAGCCATTACAGGTAAAGTAGCCCGACGGAGCGGACGCCCGTAGGACCTTCCCGGTAGAGTTACCTGCCGGCCGTGAAATAACCCGGCGGGCAGCGCGCATCACTAAGCAGTAACTGTGGCAACAAATGACGGCCCAGCCGTACAGGAGCGAGGAAACACCCATGAGCAGCGAAACCGCCGCCAACTACACGGCCACCGGCGCCGCCAACACCGCCATCCAGCCAACTGGTGCGGCACGACGCCGAGGGCCGTTCCGTGTGGGCGAGCGGGTTCAACTCACGGACGAACGCGGCCGCATGAACACCATCACCTTGGAGGAAGGCGGCGCCTTCCATACGCACCGCGGCTTCCTGAACCACGACGAAATCATTGGCCAGGTTGACGGTTCCGTGGTCGCCAACAACATCGGCCAGCAGTACCAGACGCTGCGCCCGTTGCTCTCGGACTTCGTGCTGTCCATGCCCCGCGGTGCAGCAGTGGTCTACCCCAAGGATGCGGGCCAGATCGTCACCATGGCCGATATCTTCCCGGGTGCCCGCGTTGTGGAAGCCGGCGTTGGTTCCGGCGCCCTTTCGATCTCCCTGCTTCGTGCAGTGGGCGACAACGGTTACCTGCACTCCTTCGAGCGTCGGGAAGAATTCGCCGACATCGCCCGCGGCAACGTGGAAACCATTTTCGGCGGTCCGCACCCGGCCTGGAAGATCTCGCTCGGTGACTTCCAGGAAGAGGTTGTCCGCAGCGAAGAGCCCGGATCCGTGGACCGCGTGGTGCTGGACATGCTCGCTCCCTGGGAATGCCTCGACGCCGTAGCCACCGTTTTGGCGCCTGGCGGCGTGTGGATCAACTACGTGGCCACCGTGACCCAGCTCTCCCGCACCGCTGAAGCCATCCGCGCCGACGGCCGTTTCACGGAACCGGACGCCTGGGAGTCCATGGTCCGCGGCTGGCACCTCGAGGGCCTCGCCGTCCGCCCCGACCACCGCATGGTGGCCCACACCGGCTTCCTCCTGGTAACCCGTCGCCTCGCCGACGGCGTGACCGGAATCTCCGTCAAGCGGCGTCCTTCCAAGACGGAGTTCAGCGAAGAGGACCTGAATGCCTGGACACCGGGAGCCGTCGGAGAGCGTGCGGTTTCCGACAAGAAACTGCGGCGCGCGGCACGGGATGCGATTGCCGGCACCAACGTCAAGGACGACCCCACGCCCGCTCCCTGAGGAAACATCACAAACTGGTCCGCATTCCGGATGTCACAGGTTACCCAACGCTTTTGAGGGCTAAGGTCTATTTATAGAAAGCGGGAAGGAGCTGATGCTTCGTGGATACGTCGAACAATGACTTCGGGCGAACAACGCCGGAGGAGCCATCAAACAAGGCTGTGGCTGAAGGAAAATCGGGACACGGGGGTGGGGCAATCCAACCGGTGGACGACTCCGCGGAACTCACTGTCGCGGAACGCCAGATAAACATCCTTCGAGACAAACTGCGCCACATCGACCGTCAGCTTGCCGCCGCCACCCAGAACAACACCAAGCTCGTGACCATGTTGGAAACGGCGAAGGCCGAAATCCTGCGGCTCAAAGGCGCCCTCGAGCAGGACGGCCAACCGCCGTACAGCTTCGGGACCATCTTGCAGATCAATCCGAGGCGCCAGCCAACGGCAGGCAGCACGGGCCAGGCGGCCACCGAGGAATCGGTTGATATCTTCAATGCCGGCCGCAAGATGCGCGTGGGCGTCAGCCCGCTCGTGAACATCAACCAGCTTGCCGTTGGACAGGAAGTCCTTCTCAACGAGGCCCTGCTTGTGGTGACCGGCCTGGGCTATGAGCGGGCAGGCGAACTCGTCACGCTCAAGGAAATGCTTGGCACGGACCGCGCCCTCGTAGTGGGCAGGGCCGATGAAGAGCGGGTAGTCAGGCTTTCAGGGGCCTTGCAGAAGGTGCACTTGCGCGTCGGTGATGCTTTGTCGCTCGATTCCCGCACGGGCTATGCCCTGGAGAAAGTGCCCCGGGCAGAGGTCGAAAACCTTGTCCTCGAGGAAGTCCCGGATATTACCTACGAAGACATCGGCGGCTTGGGCCCGCAAATCGAACAGATCCGCGACGCAGTGGAACTCCCGTTCCTGCACCCGGACCTGTACCGCGAACACGGGCTCAAAGCACCAAAGGGCATCCTGCTTTACGGCCCTCCGGGTTGCGGCAAGACGCTGATCGCGAAGGCGGTTGCCAACTCGCTTGCCGCCCGCGCCTCCGAACGGGCCGGAAACGTGGACCTGAAGAGCTACTTCCTGAACATCAAGGGACCTGAACTCCTTGACAAGTACGTCGGCGAAACAGAGCGTCATATCCGCCTGATTTTTGCGCGCGCCCGGGAGAAGGCCTCGGATGGCAGCCCGGTGGTGGTGTTCTTCGACGAGATGGACTCGCTGTTCCGCACCCGCGGCACCGGGGTTTCCTCCGACGTCGAAACAACCATCGTCCCGCAGCTCTTGAGCGAGATCGACGGTGTCGAACGGCTCGACAACGTCATCGTGATCGGCGCCTCGAACCGTGAGGACATGATCGATCCGGCTATTCTTCGTCCCGGCCGGCTTGACGTGAAGGTCAAGATCCAGCGTCCCGACGCCGAAGCGGCCGCCGACATTTTCGCCAAGTACATCACCACCGACCTGCCTTTCCACGCGACGGATCTGGCGGAGCACGGCGGCGACGTCCAGGCCACAGTGGACGCCATCATCCAGCGCACTGTTGAAGCGATGTATTCGACCGAGAAGTCCAACGAGTATCTCGAAGTCACCTACGCCAACGGCGATACCGAGATGCTCTACTTCAAGGACTTCAACTCCGGCGCGGTGGTCCAGAACGTCGTGGACCGGGCCAAGAAGTACGCCATCAAGGATCTCCTGCTGACCCAGCAGAAGGGCCTTCGGATCGACCACTTCCTGCGCGCCGTCGTTGACGAATTCCGCGAACACGAGGACATGCCCAACACCACCAATCCGGATGACTGGGCACGCATCTCGGGCAAGAAGGGCGAACGCATCACCTACATCCGTACCATCGTCCAGGGCAAGGCCGGCCAGGAGCCCGGGAAGTCGATCGAAACGACTCCCAACACCGGCCAGTACCTGTGACGGCCCGGCCGGAAGGCCTGCCTTCGGACAAGCTTCCCGCGGGCGGGGCCATGCGGGTCATGGGTTCGGAAACTGAGTACGGTATCCACGCGCCCTCCGCGCCGGGGGCAAACGCCACGATGATGTCCGCACGGATCATCCAGGCCTACGCGAACCTGACGCGGCAGCGGGCCGCCGGGGGCGCTGAAACCCGCTGGGACTACACGGATGAAGAGCCCCTGCATGATGCCCGCGGCTGGACAGTCGAGCGCAGTGCAGCAGATCCGAGCCAGCTGACTGACAGGCCTCCCGTGCTCGACGCCGAGGCCGTTGCCTTGGCGTACGGGCGGCAGGAGCTGGAAGCCGACGGCGGCGACGAGTCAGGATCGTTGCTGATGAACATGGTCCTCGGCAACGGGGCCCGCCTGTACGTGGACCATGCCCATCCGGAATATTCCAGTCCCGAGGTCACGAATCCCCGGGACATCGTCGCGTGGGACGCGGCCGGCGACCTCGTTGCCCTGGCCACGGTTCGGAAGGTGGCAGCCGACCCTGATCTGCCCGCCATCAACCTGTACAAGAACAACACCGACAACAAATCGGTGTCCTACGGTTCCCACGAGAACTACCTCATGCCGCGCTCGGTGCCGTTCGGGGATATTGTCCGAGGCCTGACGCCGTTCTTCGTCACGCGTCAGGTCATCTGCGGTGCCGGTCGGCTCGGCAAGGGCCAGGACGGTTCGACGTCCGGATTCCAGATCAGCCAGCGCGCGGATTTCTTCGAAGCCGAGGTAGGGCTGGAAACCACCATCAGGCGTCCGATCATCAATACCCGGGATGAACCGCATGCCACCGCCGACAAGTACCGGCGTCTGCATGTCATCATCGGGGACGCCAACCTGAGCCAGGTCTCGAACTACTTGAAGTTCGGTACGACGGCGTTGGTCTTGAGCCTTATCGAAGCCGGCCAGGCTCCGAAGATCGAAGTTCATGAGCCCGTGGCAGGCCTGCAGGCAATCAGCCACGACACTTCCCTGACTGCCACGGTCAGGCTTCTCGACGGACGGCGCGTAACAGCCCTGGATATCCAGTGGATGTACTACGAGGCGGCGGCCAAACTTGGCCAGGAAACCGGGGTCTCGGATTCCTTCAGCGGAGACGGCCACACCCGCGATGTCCTGGAACGGTGGGAGTCGACGCTGGGACTCTTGGGGAGCAACCCCGCAGGTGCCGCGTCTTCGGTCGAATGGCTGGCCAAAATGTCCCTGCTTGATGGCTACCGGAACCGTGACGGCCTCGAATGGAACGACGCCCGCCTGGGTCTTGTCGATTTGCAGTGGTCCGATGTGAGGCCCGAAAAGGGCCTGTACTACCGGATGCTTTCCCGCGACCGCATGCAGACGATCGTCGACGACGCCACGATCAGCCGTGCTGTCGTCGAACCGCCGTCGGACACCCGCGCATTTTTCCGCGGGAAGTGCGTTTCCAGCTTTGGCAAGGACGTGGTCGGCGCGAGCTGGGATTCGGTCATCTTCGACGTTCCGGGCATCGGGAAACTGCAGCGGGTGCCCACCCGGGAACCGCTCCGCGGCACGGAAGCACTCACCGGACGGCTGTTCCGGAAACACGACACAGCGGGCGCATTCCTCCGTGAATTACTCGGCCTGGACCCGGCCCCGCCCGCCTGATCGGGCAGCCGGCCGGAGGCCGCCAAACGGGCCCTTAAAACCGCAGCGTCGCGGCCCGCCCCGTGGCAGTATGGCATTACAGGAAGTCCCCGTGACGGGGATGGACAGAATGGAGAAGGAAATGGCAGCTCAGGAGCAGCAGCAACCGCAGTCGCGGGACGTCGAGGCAGAAGCCGACGCCCCCGAGGCACCGCCCGCGGCGCCAGAGGCACAGGCCTCGGTTGCCACGCAGGGCGTGGACGATCTCCTCGACGAGATCGACGGCGTGCTTGAATCGAACGCCGAAGAGTTCGTCAGGGCATTTGTGCAAAAGGGCGGCCAGTAGCCAGCCGCCAGCTAAGCCAAGGGCCCGGCCGGCGCGAGGCCGCCGGGCATCGGATGTCAGAGTCGAAGGAGCGCAGCAATGCAGGATCCATCAGCCGGCCACCTGGCCACCCAAGCAACGTCGTCGTTCATAGAGCATCTGCAACGCTCCAGGCCTGAACTCCTTCCCTTTAGTCAAGCCCTGCCCGCAGGACAGATTCCCCCGGTGCCCCACGCCACGACGATCGTCGCCCTCAGTTACCCGGGCGGCGTCCTGATGGCTGGAGATCGGCGTGCCACCATGGGCAATGTGATCGCCAGCAGGCACATCGAGAAGGTCTTTCCGGCCGACGAATACTCCGTCCTGGGAATTGCCGGAACAGCAGGCCTTGCGATCGACATCACGCGGTTGTTCCAGGTGGAACTGGAACACTACGAAAAGATCGAAGGCACGCTGCTCAGCTTGGACGGCAAGGCCAACCGGCTTGGAGCCATGATCCGGGGAAACCTGCCGATGGCCATGCAGGGTCTCGCGGTGATCCCGCTCTTCGCGGGCTTCGACCAGGCAGCCGGCGTGGGGCGGCTTTTCTCCTACGATGTCACCGGCGGACGGTACGAGGAACTGGAGCACCATTCGGTCGGCTCGGGGTCCGTCTTCGCACGTGGCGCCTTGAAGAAGCTGTGGCGGCCGAACCTCACCGAAGACGAGGCTGTCGCCGTCGCGGTTGAAGCCCTCTATGACGCCGCCGACGACGACTCCGCCACCGGCGGTCCGGACCCGGTCCGGCAGCTCTGGCCGGTGATATACACCGTCAACCGCGCCGGTGCCCGGCGGGTGCCGGAACGGGAGCTGGCGGCGATCGCTGGCGCCATTGTTGAATCGCGAACAGTAGCCGGACGGGAGGCCTGAGATGACCCAGCAGTTTTACGTTTCACCCGAACAACTGATGAAGGACCGCGCGGATTTCGCGCGGAAGGGCATCGCCCGCGGCCGTTCGGTCGTCGTGATCAGTTGCGCTGACGGCATCGCGCTCGTGGCGGAAAATCCGTCGCCGTCGCTCCACAAGATTGGTGAGATCTACGACAAGATCGCGTTCGCCGCCGTGGGGAAATACAACGAGTTCGAGAGCCTTCGGCAAGCGGGTGTCCGCTACGCTGACGTCCGCGGTTATTCATATGATCGCGAGGACGTCACTGCCCGCGGTCTGGCCAGCGTCTACGCCCAGAGCCTTGGCGCCGTCTTCACGGCGGAACAAAAGCCGTTCGAAGTTGAACTTGCGGTTGCAGAGGTCGGGCACACGCAGGCCGAGGACCATCTTTATCGGCTGACTTTCGACGGTTCGATTGCCGACGAGCACGGTTTCGTGGTGATGGGCGGCTTGGCCGAGCAAGTAGCCGAGACCGTGGCCCGCGGTTGGAAGGCTGACCTTGACCTGGCCGGTGCACTGCGGCTGGCCGTCAAGGCGCTGGCCACGGACAAGGAAGTGGACGCCCTGCCCGGCACCGCGGTCGAGGCCGCCGTGTTGGACCGAAGTCCGGAAAGCGGGCGCGGATCCCGGCGGGCCTTCCGGCGGCTCAGGGCAGAAGAAATCACGCAGCTGCTGGCAGGGGAGGCCTGAGATGGACAAAAGAATATTCGGGATCGAAACGGAGTTCGGTATTTCGTACTCGAGCCCCGACTCGCGGCCATTGGCTCCAGAGGAAGTCGCCAGATACCTCTTCCGCAAAGTAGTGAGCTGGGGTCGGTCCTCCAACGTCTTCCTCACGAATGGCTCGCGCCTGTACCTGGATGTCGGCTCGCACCCCGAGTACGCCACCGCGGAATGCGACGACCTCGCGCAGCTGATCGCCCATGACCGGGCCGGGGAGCTCATTCTCGATGACCTCGTTGATGAAGCACAGGCTCGGCTTGCGGCGGAGGGATTCAACGGAACGGTCTACCTGTTCAAGAACAACACCGATTCAGCCGGCAATTCCTACGGCAGCCACGAAAACTATCTGATTCCGCGGCGCGGCGAGTTCTCGCGCCTCGCCGAGATCCTCATTCCCTTCCTCGTCACACGGCAGCTGATTGCCGGTGCGGGCAAGGTCCTGAAGACACCCCACGGGGCCACTTTCGCGTTCTCCCAGCGTGCCGACCACATTTGGGAAGGCGTGTCCTCCGCGACGACGAGGTCCCGCCCCATCATCAACACCCGTGACGAGCCGCACGCCGATGCCGAGTTCTTCCGCCGGCTGCACGTGATCGTCGGCGATTCCAACATGTCCGAGACCACCGCCCTGTTGAAGGTGGGGACGGTGGACCTGCTCTTGCGCATGATTGAGGCCGGAGTGATCATGCGGGACATGCGCATGGAGAACCCCATCCGCAGCATCCGCGAAATCTCGCATGATCTCAGCGGCAAAGCCTTGGTGCGCCTGGCCAACGGCAGACAACTGACCGCACTGGACATCCAGCGTGAGTACCTTGCAAAGGTCACCGCCTTTGTAGCCTCGAATGGAGCCCACAATCCGCATGTGCCGCTCATCCTGGATCTTTGGGAGCGGACGCTGGACGCGATCGATAGCGGAGACACCAGCGGAATAGACACGGAAGTGGACTGGGCCATCAAGAAGAAGCTGATGGATGGGTACATGCGTCGCCATGGAATCGGCCTCGATTCCTCGCGGATCGCGCAATTGGACCTGACTTATCACGATATCTCGCGCAAGCGGGGGCTCTTCTTCCTCCTCCAATCCCGCGGCGCGGCGCGGCGCCTCGTGGCCGACACCGACATCAAGGATGCCGTGGATGCGCCGCCGCAGACCACCCGGGCAAAACTCCGCGGCGACTTCGTCCGGCGCGCACAGGAACTCGGCCGCGACTACACCGTGGATTGGGTCCATCTGAAGTTGAACGACCGCGCGCACCAGACGATTTTGTGCAAGGATCCCTTCCGCAGCGTCGATGAAAGAGTGGATGCCCTCCTGGACTCGATGAGCTGACTCCCAGTTTCACCAGCTACTCTGGAGGTTGGCCTTTTACAGGCCTCTACGCGCATGGCCGAGCCTGGCCCGTCCATGCCCTCCTTTTGCCCCGACGAAAGTTCAATTTGTGCGACGTCTACTAGCAATTCTTATCCCCGGCCTCTTGCTGATTACCGCCTGCGGCGGAAGTCCGGCAACAACAGCAACTCCGGAGCCCACCAGTCAGTCCGCCGGCGAAGTCGCCAAGCTGGATTCCCTCAAGGTCTCCGACAATGGAGACAAGAAGGCACCCGGCCTGGAATTCAACAAGCCTTTGGACGTGACGCAGCCGACCATCAAGATGGTCAGCGACGGCACCGGCGACAAGGTGAAGGCCGGACAGGTGGCGCAGATCACCTACATTGCCGTCGACGGCAAGGACGGCAAGACCCTCGAAGACACCTTCCCGACAGGGTCCCAGCCCGTCGAACTGAACGACCAGCTCAAGACCGGCAGCGCTGTGCTTTACAACGCGCTCGTGGGTGCGAAGGTGGGCGCTGACATCGCTTTCGCCGTTCCGGGGACTCCGGCGTCGGCTGAAGCAGCTGCAACGTCATCCCAGCTGGTGGTCTTCAAGGTCACCGGCGTCAAGGACGCAGTCAAGCCCCTGGCCAAGCCCGAGGGCGATACCGTTACTCCGCCCGCCGGCCTCCCCACGGTCAAGGTTGATGACAAGGGAATTCCGCAGATTTCCGTCGACGGCGCGAAGGCTCCGGAGGCCCTCGTCTCGCAGGACCTCATCAAGGGCAAGGGCGCAGTCGTCAAGGAGACAGACACCCTGACGGTCAACTACGTCGGCGTCACCTTGGCTGATGGCAAGAAGTTCGACTCCAGCTACGACAAGGGCCAGACCGCCAGCTTCGCGCTCAACGGCGTCATCAAGGGCTGGACGCAAGGACTTGCGGGCAAGACGGTCGGTTCTCGTGTCCTCCTGGTCATCCCCAAGAGCCTCGCGTATGGCGATGCCGCCGCAGGACAGGGCCAGCCCACGGGCGATCTCGTCTTCGTCGTCGACATCCTGGGCGCCCAGTAGCCTTCCGAAAAATTCCGCAACACCGTCCCTATCACATTGAGGAGTACCTATGTCATTTGGTCAGCGCGATTACGACCGCACCAAGCCGGAGATCGACTTCCCGGAGGGCGACGTCCCCACGGAACTGGTTATCAAGGACATCGTCGTTGGTGACGGCGCCGAGGCCAAGGCCGGCGACACCGTTTCGACCCACTACGTTGGCGTCGCTTGGTCCACCGGCGAGGAATTCGACGCATCATGGGGCCGTGGCGCACCGCTGGACTTCCGCGTGGGAGTCGGCCAGGTCATCCAGGGTTGGGATCAGGGACTCCTTGGCATGAAGGTCGGCGGCCGCCGTCGCCTCGAAATCCCCTCCGAGCTTGCCTACGGTTCCCGTGGCGCCGGCGGGGCCATCAAACCCAACGAAGCCCTGATCTTCGTGGTGGACCTCGTGGCTGTCCGCTAGGTTTCGCCACAAAGGAAGGCGCGTCTGCAGCCGGAGAAATCCGGCCGCAGACGCGCCTTCCGCCTTTATCGGAGGAATTTAGTAACGTAGCAAGCGTGTCCGCATCACGAACCGAACGACTCCTGAACCTCCTGATCGCCCTCCTGAACACGAAATACGGGCTGTCCCGGGCCGTTCTCAGGCAGAAGGTCTATCACGACGCCGGCGACAGCGACGTCGCGTTCGGACGCATGTTTGAACGGGACAAGTCAGAACTGAAGCGGTTTGGCTTCGACATCGAAACCCTCCTCGACCACGGGTTCGGCTCGGACGATCCCGCTTCGACCCGCTACCGCATCGGCAAGGAATCCAATCGCCTGCCGTATGTGCACCTGACCCCGGCCGAGGGCACGGTATTGCTGCTGGCTGCGCAGCTATGGGAACGCGCGGCGCTCGGCTCAGCCGCTGCAAGCGCGCTACGGAAGCTGCAGGCTTCCGGCGACCTTGCCGACGTCGAACTCCCCGCCGGCGTCCAGCCGCGCATCAAGCCCGCCGGCCAGGCCTTTGACGACATCATCGTGGCCATGAACGGCCAGCACCCCGTGAGTTTCGGCTACCGTGCCGCGAGCACCGGCAAAGACGAACGCCGCATGGTAGAGCCTTGGGGCCTCGGGAGCCGGTTCGGCCAGTGGTACCTGGTGGGCTTCGACCGCGGCCGGAACGCGAAACGCTTTTTCCGGCTGTCCCGGATGACGAGCGACGTTCATGTTGAGACCGGGCATCACTGTGAGATACCCCCGGGATTTGATACCCGCGCCGAACTGGACAGCCTCAGCGAACTTCCCCTCCAAGAAGCCCACCTCGACGTCGCCGAAGGCCGTTTGCTGGGTCTTCGAAAGCGCGCGGCGAGTGTCACCGGGGCCACCGGCGCCAGCGGCTTCCAGCCGGGCAGGGACCGCCTCTGCGTGCCGTTCCGGGACAGTGAGTTGCTCGCCGAAGAACTGGCCTCCTATGGTCCCCATGTGCTTGTGGCCGGACCTGCCGAACTGCGCGACGCCGTGATCCGGCGCCTTGAAGCTGCCGCCGCGTTCGGCTCGAGCCCCGCCGTCGAGATCCGCTTCTCCGGCGCCGGACCGGCGCCGCGGGCGCGCAAGCGGACCTCGGAAGACCAACTCAACCGCATGCTCCAGCTGGTCCCGTTCCTCGTCCACAACCAGGGCCTGCCCATCCAGGAGGTGGCAGACCGTTTCGGAGTCACCCGTGAGGAACTGGTCGACGACCTGAAGATCCTGATTTGCTCCGGCCGCCCCGAAGGCTATCCGGATGACTTGTTCGACATCGATTGGGAAAACGAGCACGTCTACATCCGCGAGCACCTCGAACTCAACCGGCCCATCGGCTTCAGTGTCGATGAGGCTTGCGCCCTGCTGACGGGCTTGGCGACCCTGGGCGGACTTCCCGCCCAGGCCGGAATGTCGGAGGACGAGCAAAGCGGAGCCCTGGAGTCCGTGACCCTGAAGCTCACCGGCGCGGCGGGGGAGGCCGGCCGTCTGGCGGCGGCCGTCGCCGGCCCACCCGTGACCCCGGCCGAGGCCGGACCGTTCGACACGATCACCCGGGCGATCCAGTCGGGTCATCAATTGCGGCTTCGCTACCTGTCACAGCAACGCGACTCGGTTTCCGAACGGGACGTCGACCCTTTCCGGCTCTATTCCTTGGACAACACCTGGTACTTCGAGGCGTACTGCCACAGCAAAGCCGGTCTGCGGAACTTCCGCCTCGACCGTATCGAGGAGATCGCGCCCAACGGCCGTCCGGTTTCCAAGAGTGCGGGCGCGGAGGAAGGCGTCCCGGTGAAGCTGTACACGCCGAACGACGACGACGTCGTCGTTGTCCTCCAATTGACCCGGCAGGGCGTCGGGCTGGCGGATGACTATTATGCGGATCGGACGGCAGTGCTTCCTGACGGCGGCTTGCTCGCCGAGGTACGGTTCGGAAACGCGGACTGGTTGCCGATGTTCGTTGCGCAGCATGGCGGTGCTGCCCGTATTTTGCAGCCCGCAGAGCTTGCCGACGCCTCTGCAGCCTGGGTGGCTGCCGCACTTGCCCAATACAAGCAATGAAGGCTGGTTAGACTACTCAAATGCCTTGGTGGTCCTGGATCCTTTTATGGCTCGCGCTGATTGCGGTGTCGCTGCTTTGCTATGTCCTGCTGGGCGTCCGGCTTTTCCGGAAGTTCATGGCCACGGTGCACGAATTGAGTGCCGCAGGGGAGCGACTAGGTCACCGCCCGCACCTTTCCGATCGCGCCGACGACGACGGCGAGGCGTCGGTGAAAGTGTTCGGCGCAGCCGTTTTTGCCTCACCGGAACAGATGCGTCATGATTACGTGACGGCCAAGGCCTCCCGCCAGGAAGTGCGTCGCCAAAAGCGCGTTAAGCGCAAAGCGGAACGGGGCCAACCCCAGTCTCTGCACGACATCGATTTCAGTTAGACGTAGGATGTATTCCAACGAAAGGACTTCCCGTGGGACGACTATTTGATGGCCCTTGGCCAATTGTCATTATCATCATCGTGGCCCTGTTGCTGTTCGCGGCACCCAAGCTGCCTGCCATGGCCCGCAGCCTCGGCCAGTCGATGCGCATCATCAGATCCGAAGTCAAGGAAATGAAGAACGACGGCAAGCCGGCGGCCAAGGACGACACGGACCCCGTTGAAGGCAAAGTGGTCAACCACCCCGAAGCGAACAAGAGCGGCAACGACACTGACGTTCCGCCTGCAACCCGTAGCTAAGCAGTAGTGGCAACGAAGACGGGCCGCAAAGCCAACCCCGAAGGGCGGATGGCGCTCCTAGACCACCTGAAGGAGCTTAAGAATCGGCTGATCAAGTCTGCTATCGGCGTTCTCCTAGGCGCCGTGGCAGGGTGGTTCCTCTATGAGCCCGTAGTCAACAGCCTGTCGGATCCGTTGATCAAGATCGCCGAGGAAACCAAGCGAACCGCGGTGCTGAACTTCGCGAGCGTAGGGGATCCTTTCGACTTCAAGCTACGCATTGCCATTCAGATCGGTTTGGTGCTCTCGAGCCCCATCTGGATCTACCAGGTCTGGGCCTTCATTACTCCCGGCCTGACCAAGAAAGAGCGCCGCTACACGCTCGGGTACATGGCCGCGGCGGTGCCGTTGTTCCTGGCTGGCGTGTATGTCGCATGGACGGTCATCCCGAACGTGGTGCGCGCACTGCTGCAGTTCACGCCACAAAACGGCGCCAACAACATCGACGCATCCCAGTACCTGACATTCGCCACGCACATGCTTCTTTTCCTCGGCATCGCCTTCCTGGTGCCGGTGGTGTTGGTGGGCGTCAACATGGCGGGCATCTTGAGCGGCAGGACCATCCTCAAGGCCTGGCGCATCACGGTCTTCCTTGTGTTTGTCCTCGCAGCCGTTGCCGCGCCCGGTGCGGACGCGCTGTCAATGTTCATGCTCGCCGGTCCGCTCTTGGTGCTCTTCTTCGCCGCGATCGGACTCTGCATGCTGAACGACAAACGTCGCGCGCGCCAGCAGTCGAAGATTGCCGCCGAGACGGAAGCCACAGCCGACGTCGCCACACCTGCCTCCGATCTGGAGAATCTGTAGTCTCACGGCCATTAGGCTTGAAGCATGTCCTCCAATTCAGGGGCCCTTTCGCCCTCAGAAGCCTTTCAAGCCGCAGCGCAACGGAGTGCTGAGTCGAAAACCTATCTGGGCACTTTTGCCCAGTCACTGGAGTTCGAGCTTGACGACTTCCAGCGCGACGCGTGCCGTTCGCTCCAGGAAGGCAAGGGAGTGCTCGTGGCGGCGCCCACGGGGGCCGGGAAGACAATCGTCGGCGAGTTCGCCATCTACCTGGCGCTCGAACGCGGGCTCAAGGCGTTTTATACAACGCCCATCAAAGCACTAAGCAACCAGAAGTTCTCCGAGCTCTCGGCGAAGTACGGTGCCTCAAACGTGGGACTGCTGACCGGCGACACCACCATCAACGGCGAGGCGCCGATCGTGGTGATGACCACCGAGGTCCTGAGGAACATGTTGTACGCCGACTCGGACACGCTTGGGGACCTAGGCTACGTCGTGATGGACGAAGTGCACTACCTGGCAGACCGCTTCCGCGGTGCAGTCTGGGAAGAGGTGATCATCCACCTGCCCAGCGAAGTGCAAGTGGTTTCCCTCAGCGCCACGGTGTCCAACGCGGAAGAGTTTGGTGCGTGGCTGGACACAGTGCGCGGAGACACCGATGTGATTGTCTCCGAACACCGTCCCGTCCCTTTATGGCAGCACGTCATGGTGGGGCGTGAGATCGTCGATCTCTTCGCCGGTGATACCAGCTTCGACGAGATCGCTCCCGAGGCGCCGGACGGCGAAGCACCGGTGCCGGAGGCAGTACGGGAGCCGGAGCGGAACCCCCTGCAGAGGGAATTCGAGGTCAACCCGGAGCTATTGTCGATGGCCCGGGCGGAGAGCCAGATGAACTTCCGTGGCCGCTTCGGCCACGGCGGACGCAGCCGCCGCCGGCAGGACCGTCAGCGTGACAACACTGCCAGCGAGCAGCGAAGCCCTGTGCGCAAGGCCAGCCGGCCCCAGATCATTGCAAGCCTGGACCGCCAAGGGCTGCTTCCGGCCATTACCTTCATTTTTTCCCGCGCCGGCTGCGACGGGGCGGTGGCGCAGTGTGCCGCGGCCGGGCTGTGGCTGACCACAGAGCGGGAACAACAGATCATCGCGTCCCGGGTGGATGAGGCGAGCCGCGAGATTCCCGCAGACGACCTCGATGTCCTCGGTTTTTGGAGCTGGCGCGACGGCCTGCTTCGCGGGCTCGCGGCGCACCATGCCGGGTTGTTGCCGACCTTCAAGGAAGTCGTCGAGAAACTCTTCGCCGATGGCTTGGTGAAGGCCGTCTTCGCCACGGAGACCCTCGCCCTGGGCGTCAACATGCCGGCCCGCTGCGTTGTCCTGGAGAAGCTCGACAAGTTCAACGGCGAAGCGCACGTCAACATCACCGCGGGGGAGTACACCCAGTTGACCGGCCGTGCGGGAAGGCGTGGAATCGACGTCGAAGGCCACGCCGTGGTCCTCTGGCAGCCGGGTACTGATCCTGCCGCCGTCGCCGGCCTCGCTTCGCGGCGCACCTACCCGCTCAATTCAAGCTTCCGCCCTACCTACAACATGAGCATCAACCTGATTGCCCAGTTCGGTAGGCCGCGGGCACGGCAAATCCTCGAATCGTCGTTCGCCCAGTTCCAGGCGGACCGTTCCGTCGTGGGGCTGGCCCGGCAGGTTCGAAGCCGCGAAGAGTCGCTGGCCGGTTACGCCGAGTCCATGAAGTGCCACCTGGGCGATTTCACCGAGTACGCCAAGCTTCGGCGCGATCTCAGCGACGCCGAGCAATTTGCCTCAAGGAGCACCTCGCGGGCCCGCAAGTCCCTGACCGTGGACTCCCTTTCCCGGCTTATGCCCGGCGACATCGTCAAAGTTCCGGGCGGACGCACGCCGGGTTACGCCGTCGTGCTCAACGCCGATCCCGACTCGCGTGAACCGCGCCCCGCGGTCCTCACGGAAGACAACCAGCTCCACAGGATCGGTGCCCACGAAGTCGAAGGTCCGGTGGCGCCCGTGTCCTGGATCCGGATTCCGAAGTCGTTCAACGCGAAGCTGCCCAAATCGCGTCGTGATCTGGCATCGGCCATGCGGAATGCCGTGCGGGAGGGGCGTCCGCCGGCCCGCGGCACGAACCGGAGCGAGGACTTCGGCCGTGCCCGGTACATGCCGGACCAGGAAAAGAAGATCGCAGACCTCCGCCGGGCATTGCGCGCGCATCCTTGCCACGGTTGCAGCGAACGCGAGGACCATGCCCGCTGGGCCGAGCGTTGGTGGAAGCTTCGCCATGAGACCGACGGGCTCGTCCGGCAGATCCAGGGCCGCACCAACACGATCGCTAAGACATTCGACCGTGTGTGCGATGTCCTCGCCGCCTACGGTTACCTCCAGACCTCCGACGCCGGCCATGTCACCATCAGCGCGGACGGCCAGCGCCTGCGCCGCATTTACGGCGAAAAGGACCTGCTGATCTCCCAATCCATCCGCCAAGGGGCCATCAAGGACCTCGATGGCGCCGAGCTGGCTGCGCTGGCGAGCACAATGGTCTACCAAGCCAAGCGCGAAGATCGCGGCCTGCGGCCCAAAATGCCGTCGGTATCGCTCGAAACATCCGTGGACATCGTGGTGCGTGAATGGTCTGCGCTCGAGGACGTCGAGGACAAGAACAGGCTGCCCTTGACCGCAGAGCCGGAGCTGGGCCTCGTCTGGCCCATCTTCAAATGGGCGAAGGGCCGCCATCTCCAAGAGGTCCTCAGCGGCACCGACCTCGCCGCAGGTGACTTTGTGCGCTGGGCGAAGCAGGTCATCGACCTGCTGGACCAGATGGCCAAGATTCCAGGTCTTGAACGACGCCAAACCAAGATGTGCCGCGAAGCGATCGATCTGGTCCGCCGCGGCGTCGTCGCGTACTCCAACGTCTCCTGACACACCACACAGATTCCCAGCAAGGAGCATATCCATGACCCATTCAGGCGCGCCCGCCGAAACCCGGCCCCGCAAGGTCACGATGTACCGGAACGGCTCCGTCTACACAGCCGCCGATCCCTTCGCGAGCGCAATGCTTGTTGACGGAGACACTGTTGCCTGGGTTGGTTCGGAGCAGGCGGCCACGTCGATCGCCGATTCTTCCATGGAAATCATCGATCTCCGGGGAGCGTTGCTGGCGCCCGGTTTCGTCGATTCCCACATGCACCTCACGGAGACCGGAATCGCTTCCGATTCCCTCCAGCTCGCCGGGGTACGCTCGGCACGGGAACTGCTCGACGCCGTCGGCCTTGCCGCCAAGGCTCTTGGCACTTCCGGCGCCGTGCTCGGCCACGGTTGGGACGAGTCGGCGTGGCACGAAAAGACGCTGCCCACGCCGGAGGAGCTCGACCGCGCCGCGGGCGGGCGCAAGGTGTACCTGGCGCGCGTGGATGCGCACTCTGCCCTTGCCTCATCCTCCCTGGCGTCAGCGGCGGGACTGGACGGCCTTGATGGCTACGATGGTTCCGCGCACGTCCTGAGGGCCGCACACACCGCTGCGCGTCTGGTCGCCAGGCAGTTCCCCGACGCCGAACGCCGCCGTTACCAGGAGCTGGCCCTTCGCGAGGCTGCGGCCAACGGCTATGTCGCCTTGGCCGAAATGGCGGCCCCGCACATTTGCAGTGCAGACGACCTTCGGATGTCTTCGTCGTGGAACTCCGCGTTGTGGAACGAGGGCAGCGTGGGCGTCCCCGGAATCCTTCCCTATTGGGGCGAACTCGCCACATCGGCCGAGCATGCCTCTGGCATCCTGGAAGGCTTGGGGGTGCCCGTTCTTGGCCTGGCCGGTGATTTGAACATCGATGGTTCCATCGGTTCGCGAACGGCTGCCCTCAGCGCCGACTACGCCGACGCTCCGGGCCACCGCGGAAGCCTCTACATCCCGGTCGACGAAGCTGCCGCCCACATTGCGGCCTGTTCGGCGCTCGGTATCCAGGCAGGCTTCCACGTCATTGGCGACGCGGGACTGAAGACGGCACTGGATGCCTTTGACCTTGCCGCGTCGGAGGTAGGGGAGCAGCGGGTCCGTGCCGCCGCGCACCGCCTCGAGCATGTGGAAATGGCGGACGCCGGCGATCTCGCCCGGCTTGCGAAGTATTCGATTACAGTGAGCGCACAGCCGGCCTTCGATGCCGCCTGGGGCGGCGCAGGGAAAATGTACGATCAACGTCTGGGGGCGCGAAGCGTGGCCATGAACCCTTTCGCTTCGTACTACTCCACCGGCGTGCCGGTGTGCTTCGGAAGCGATAGTCCGGTCACCCCCTTGCGCCCATGGTCCAGCGTCAGGGCATGCCTGGAACACAGCAATCCGGATCAACGCATTTCGGCACGGGCAGCTTTCCTCGGGCACACCCGTGCCGGTTGGCGGGCCGGCCAGGAGCGCAATCCGCTGATGGGGCAATTAGTTCCCGGCGCCCCTGCAAGTTTTGCGGTGTGGGAAGTTGAAGAGCTGATGGTGCAAGTGGCCGATGACCGCGTCCAGTCGTGGTCCACCGATCCACGCGCACGGACGCCCCTCCTCCCCGCGCTGGACAGTGGTAGCGATCCCGCTTGCCTGCAGACTGTGCGGGAAGGCCAGGAGATCTTCGCGAGCGAAAAATTGCGGTCATAGTTGCAGATGGCTTTGCTGGTACTGAAGGCCCCTGACCTGCGTGGATGGACAAAACCCCAGCTCAGGCGGCGCTTGACAGGATCTGTGAAGTCCGTAGCATTTAGCCTCAACAGGCTTCCACAGGGAATACCTGGTTGCCTGGCCGCGGTGGGGTCCGCTGCCAAAAACAGCTATCGGACCCGTTTTCCAAGACCGTGGCACTCGTAGTGGGCAGGTCCACTGTGCCGCAGAAAACGGTTCGGCCTCGAGTTCAACACACCGGGCCGGCACTGGACCTGGGCGAGTGGACCTGCCCGCGACCAAGCCCGATCCGTGTGGCGGACGCCACAGGTGGCCCCAGGTGCGGCAAGTTGTCGTTCTATAATGGAGAGTTGCGCCTGAATGCCAGCCACGCTGCTGCTCCGGCCGACTGACCGCTCCATCAAGGAAAGGCCTCTTCTTGCGTGTCCTGACGATCATCCCCACGTACAACGAGCTGGAATCGCTACCCAAGACCCTCGGACGGCTGCGCGCGGCTGTGCCCGCGTCCGACGTCCTGGTTGTCGACGACAACAGCCCTGACGGCACGGGACAGCTCGCCGACAGCATCGCAGCCGAGGATAGCCAGGTCCATGTCCTGCACCGCAAGGGCAAGGAAGGCCTTGGAGCCGCGTACATTGCCGGATTCAAATGGGGCCTGGCGGCCGGCTACGACGTCCTCGTCGAGATGGACGCCGATGGTTCGCACCAGCCCGAGCAACTTCCGTTGCTGCTGGATGCAATCAACGACGGCGCCGACCTCGCCATGGGTTCACGCTGGGTTCCGGGTGGCGGCACGGTGAACTGGCCGCTCTACCGTCAAGCGATTTCGCGCACGGGAAGCACCTATGCCCGGCTCATGCTTGGCTTGAAGATCAAAGACATCACCGGCGGCTACCGTGCGTTCCGGCGCAGCACCCTGGAGGCGCTCAAGCTGGACCAGGTGGAATCGGTTGGCTACGGCTTCCAGGTGGACCTGGCGTGGCGGGTCGCCAAGCTTGGCTTGAAGATCGTCGAACGCCCGATCACGTTCGTTGAGCGCGAGCTCGGGGCCTCCAAGATGAGCGGCAACATTGTTGTTGAGGCCATGATCAACGTCACCAAGTGGGGGCTCGCCTCGCGCTGGGCCGCCTTGACCGGGAAGAAGACCCCGGTCTCAAAGTAGGTCCAACAGAAAAGGCCGGGTCCGCGCTCTGTGAAGAGTGCGGACCCGGCCTTCGTCGTGAAACTGTTCCCTTGGGAACGGTTCCGCTATGCCGAGCGGCGTTCCCCGCGACGTTCGCGCAGGATGTTCAGGCGGTCTTCGAGGATCTGCTCGAGCTCGGGAAGGCTGCGGCGTTCCAGCAGCATATCCCAGTGGGTGCGGACGGCCTTTTCGTTGGTGTCAACGGGGCGTTCGCCATCAACCAGGAGCGCTTCCTTGCCGGTCTTGGAAACCCAGACGGGAGGGATCTCGGCTTCGGAGGAGAAGGTAACGAAGACCTGCTCTCCGTCCGCGCAGCGGTATTCAACCCGCTGACGCGGCGCCGGCTCCACACCGGATTCGGTTTCCATGCTCTGGGCGCCAAGACGCATGCCCCGCAGGCTGCGATCGCTCATGATTACTCCCTCTGTCTGTTCGCGGAACCATGCTCCGCGCTAGCCGGGCGCCGCAAAGGCGCCGCCCGGACTACTGTCTGCACACGTTGCATCACTAGATGAAACGCCTGACCAAGCGTTAATGTTCCGTTCGGATTGAACCGGCCGGACAAATACACCATTATACGCGGATCGAAGCTGACAGGACAAAGCGAAGGGGACCGGCCAGGGAATTTGGCCGGTCCCCCTCCAAACTATCCGCGGTTACGCCGACGGTTCTTGTGTGGAATCGCTGAACAGGTCAGCCACGCCTGATCCGCCGTTGGCGCCACCCAGCGCACCGCCGATGCCTTTGAGGGCCTCACCCACCTCGCTGGGGATGATCCACAGCTTGTTGGATGATCCCTCCGCAATCTTCGGCAGGATCTGAAGGTACTGGTAGGCCAGAAGCTTTTGGTCCGGGTTGCCCTTGTGGATGGCGTCGAAGACCTTCTGAATGGCCTGGGCTTCACCATCGGCGCGGAGGATGGCTGCCTTGGCGTCACCCTCTGCGGCCAGGATTGCAGCTTGCCGTTGCCCCTCGGCCGTCAGGATCTGCGATTGCTTGGTGCCTTCGGCGGTCAGAATCGCGGCGCGACGGTCGCGCTCGGCCCGCATCTGCTTTTCCATTGAGTCCTGGATGGAGTGCGGCGGGTCGATTGCCTTGAGTTCGACGCGCGAAACGCGGATTCCCCAGCGTCCGGTGGCTTCGTCGAGGACCCCCCGGAGCTGGCCGTTGATCTGGTCGCGGGAGGTGAGCGCTTCTTCAAGATTCAAGCCGCCCACGACGTTGCGGAGCGTCGTGGTGGTCAGCTGTTCAACAGCCTGGATGTAGTTGGCGATCTCGTAGGTCGCGGCCCGGGGATCCGTGACCTGGAAGTAGACCACGGTGTCGATCGAGACAACCAGGTTGTCCTCGGTGATCACCGGCTGCGGCGGGAAGGAAACCACTTGTTCACGAAGATCCAACAGCGGCAGCAGGCGGTCGACAAACGGGATCAGGATGGTGAGCCCGGGGTTGAGCGTGCGCTGGTACTTACCGAGGCGTTCTACGACGCCGGCGCGCGCTTGCGGGATGATCCTGATCGAGCGGACCAAAACGATAATCACGAATATGACGAGAACTAGCAGCACGATCGCGGCTGCAGTTCCTCCCAAGCTGTCCATACATCTCCTTCATTCCCCAGTTACGTATTTGATGCGGTTATGTGCGGTGATAGGCCGAACGCTCGTCGTCGAACGCAGCGGCTTGTGCCATGGCGGGACGCTGCTCAGTGCGGGCTGTCTTCCGCTGTGGAGGCGACTACCGCCGTCGCGCCGTCAATCCTGATGACCTGCACGGTCTGGCCGGCGTCGATGATTCCAGCTGCGCTGCGGGCGCTCCACACGTCGCCGCCGATCTTGACCAGTCCTGCGGTCGCGGTGACCGGCTCCATGACGAGCGCTGATTGGCCGATCAGGCGGTCCACATTGGTACGTTGCTCGGCGGGCCCCTTGTGCAAATGCTTGAGTGCGATAGGGCGGACGAACGCGATCATCAGCAGGGACACGATGCAAAAGACGACGATCTGCAACCAGAGATCGGCCCCGGCAAAGTCAGCGACGAGGGCAGCCAGCGCGCCGGCCCCGAGCATGATGAAGAAGAAGCTGAGCGTCAGCATCTCCACTACGGCGAAAGCCAGAAACACCGTGAGCCAGAGGGCCCACCAGTTGCTGCCAAGCCATTCAAACATCGTTCCCCCTGTTTCCGGACCTGCGGCAGCAGCCGGCCTGATCCGGACTGCAGCGTCGGCAAGATCACAGTCGCTGTTTTTCCATCCTAGCCCGGCGCGAAGGTTACCGTTAGGAGCCGTCCTCCGGCGCTGTGAAAACGCTGAGGGTGAACTTCGCAGTGGCGTGGACGGACGTTTCCGTGGCCGTCGACGCCAGGAGGGCGGAGCGTTCAAGGTGATGGCCTGCCGGTCCCATGAAGGCGACATCGGCGAGGTCCCGGCCGTCCAGCGTGAGGTCCACGTCGAGTTGAATGGTGTCCGCAGGGGTGAAGAACTCCTGCATGGACTCCGCAAGGCGCTCGTCTTTGCCCGGCTCAATGGCCAGCATTCCGGTCCGTTCGGCAATCTCCCCAAGGTGTCCATTGCGCGGAGTCACCACGATCACCCGGCCGCCTGGACGCAGCACCCGGGCAAATTCCCGGGGATTCCGCGGTGCGAAGACCACGATGATGGCATCTACGGCATGGTCGGCGATCGGCAGGGGACGCCAAATATCCCACACGAGATTGATGGCGCCGGGATTCAACCGTGCTGCCCGGCGGAGGGCGAACTTCGAGATGTCGATGCCGATTGCCGCTGTAGGAGTGCGGTCCAGCACTGTGCGCAGGTAGTGGCCGGTGCCGGTCCCTGAATCCAGGATGAGGGATCCCGGCGCGGACAGTACCGGGGACGCCAGCTCCGCGATCGCCTCAGCGAGGGGAGCGTAATGGCCCGCGCCCAGGAAGTCGTTGCGGGCTCCGACCATCTCTGCCGTGTCGGCCTCGAAGACCGTGCCCTTGCCGCTGAGCAGGTTGAAGTAGCCCTGTTTGGCGGCGTCGAAACTGTGGCCGGCGACGCAACGCAACGAAAATGGCGCTGCCCCGCCCAGGCCGAACGGACCCTGGCATACCGGGCAGCGCAGGGCAGGGACGGCGTCGGAAAGCATACGGACAATCCTACGGCGGCCGGAGTGGCACATATCGTCATGCCATGACGGCCGCTAGGCTCACCAGCGTGAAAGCCGAACAACTCCCGCTGCTGAATTCCGTCTCCGCCCCCGCCGCCCATCCCGACGGCACCCGCACCGTCGTGTCCGTGACGCGGCCCGACTTCGACGCCGATGCGTACGTCGGGCAACTGTGGAGTGTTCCCTTTGACCCCGCGATACCGCCCCGTCGGATCACCCGTGGCTTCCGGGACACCGCACCTGCGTTTTCGCCCGACGGCAGCGCGTTGGCATTCCTCCGGGCGACGCCGGACGGCAAGCCGCAACTGCATGTGGTCGAGGCCGACGGCGGGGAGCCGCAAGCGATCACGGAACAGAAGTTGGGAGTCTCGGAGTTTTCCTGGGCGCCCGATTCGCGCAGGATTGTGTTTTCCTCACGGGTTCCAGAAGAAGGCCGTTACGGAACGGTTGACGGGGTCGGCGCAGGCAGCGAAGACGCACGGTTGATCACCGACAACCAGTACAGGCTCAATGGACTGGGCTACACCGCGGACAAGCCCGCCCAACTGTTCGTCGTCGACGTCCCCGAGATCGGAGCGGAACCTCCTGTGGTTCCTGCGGGGAGGGCCGCCAAAGCCCGCGGGGCGGAGGCGGCGGCACTGTTGCCGCCTGCGGTGCAGTTGACGTTCGGCGAAGCCGACCACACTTCGCCGTCCTTCAGCCGCAACGGCGAGAGCATCTACTTTGTCGCCTCACTCCATGAAGGGCACGACGCCGATATCGCCTCGGGTATCCATAGCGTCCCCGCCGCGGGCGGCGAGGCGACAGCGCTGCGTCCAGGCGCTGCGCCGCAGTCCGTCCAGGAAGCCTGCGAATCCGCGAACGGTGAATGGCTGTTCTTTACGGCGCAGGACCTCGGCGACGACGGCCTGGACTTCGTCGCGAGGAACACGGCCCTGTACGTCATGCCGGTCCGGGGCGGCCAGGCAACGATGCTAAGCGACGTCGAAAACCAGGACATCGGCGGCCGCATCGAAGCTTTTGGAGTGGATGGGGTGCTCGCACTCAACACGAGCCGTGGAAGCGTGCAGCTGATCCAATGGACGGCCGACGGCGAGAGCGAGGTCCTCGTCAAGGAGCCCCTGGTAGTGATTGGCGCTTCCGCGGTGGGCGAGCTGGTGTATGTCTCTTACGGTGACGCCTTCAGAAATGGTGAGCTCGGCGTTCTGGAGAAGGGTGGACTCCGAGTCCTCACCGATTTCACCAAGGCGCTCCGGGACGAAGCAACCATCCTTGAACCGCATGAGTTCACTGCCGCCGGCAGTGATGGCTATCCAGTCCATGGCTGGGCGGTCCTGCCGGAGGGGCCCGGCCCCCACCCCGTGCTGCTCACGATCCACGGCGGCCCTTTCGCCCAGTACACGGGGGCCTTCTTTGACGAAGCCCAGGTGTACGCCGAAGCGGGATACGCCGTGTTGATGTGCAACCCGCGTGGTTCCGCCGGGTACGGCCAGGCGCACGGCGGCGCCATCAAGGAAAAGATGGGCACCGTGGACATGTCGGATGTACTCACCTTCATGGAGGGGGCACTGGAAGCCTTCCCGGCGATGGACAGGGAATCGATCGGCATCATGGGCGGGTCCTACGGCGGGTATCTGACTGCCTGGGTTATCGGCCACGAACACCGCTTCAAGGCAGCAATTGTGGAGCGCGGATTCCTTGATCCTGTGAGCTTTACAGGTTCCTCGGATATCGGATGGTTCTTCGGCGGTCAATACACGGGCGGCTCGCCCGAGCAGATGGCGGCCCAAAGCCCCATGGCCGTGGTGACTGCAGTCCGCACGCCCACCCTGGTGATCCACAGCGAAAACGATCTCCGATGCCCGGTTGAACAGGGCCAGCGCTACTTTGCCGCGCTCAAGGCGCAGGGCGTGGAGACGGCGTTGCTCCTCTTCCCCGGTGAAGACCACGAACTATCGCGGTCGGGCACGCCACACCACAGGCGACAGCGCTTCGAGCAGATCCTCGCATGGTGGGCAAAGCACCTGCCTTCCGCAGCGAACCCGCCGCGCGAAGACGGTTCAGCTACGGCTTGAGGAAGCCCAACCCGCGTCTTGCCTCCTCGATTCCGGGGTACGCCCAATGGGCAGAGTATTCTGCATCGTTTGCCAACGACCGGAGCTCGGCGCGGTCCAAATAGAGCCCGCCGTGCAGGTGGTCGGTCTCGTGCTGGACTATCCGGGCCTGCCATCCGGAGAATCCGGCCGAGGCCGCACTGCCGTCCGGACGCTGGTAGTGCAGGCGAACATCGCGGTGCCTTGTGACCACGGCCTGGAATCCGCGCATCGACAGGCAGCCCTCATAGAACGACGCCGTGGCAGTCCCCTCGGCCTCGTAGCTGGGATTCAGTATCGCGAAGAAGCCCAGCGGCGTCCTTTGCCGGAGTTCCGAGGCAACAGGATCAACATCGAAATGGTCTTCGAGCACAGCCAGCTGCAAGGGGATGCCGAGCTGCGGCGCCGCGAGACCCACGCCGGGAGCGGCATGCATGACATCACGCATCCGTTCGATCAGCTGCGCCAATTCGGTGTCCCCAAGCTGGCCGTCATAGGGAGCGGCTCGCTGGCGCAGCACGGGGTGGCCGACCTGCACGATGGGCGGGAGGCCATCGAGACCGAGCAAGTCCTGAACTGCGCTGCGGATTTCCGAGGCAGTAAACGTCGTGTCCGGGCCGGAAGGCAGGGGGCGGGTCTCAAAGTCCATGGATTGAGCTTAGTGTCAGTGCATCGTGAATCTCCGGGCAACAAGCTCCGAGAACATCGGCAAGGTGATTGCCCGGCCGATCAAGGCGTTCCTTGCGCTGAGGACCTTCGGCGGCAAGGGTCGGCCCAGCGCCATGTTCAGGCTGGCCTGCCGGATGGCTTTCTTCGCCGCGCGCTGCCGGTCGCGTTCGAAGCCCGCGAGTTTTTCGCCAGCAGGGCCTCCCTCCGATGTTCGCAACGCTTCCCCGACAATCGGCGCGAGGGCGACGGCGTCCAACCAGCCCAGGTTCATGCCTTGACCACCGATCGGGCTGATCTCGTGGGCGGCGTCTCCAATCAGGGCGACCCGTCCATGGACCATCCGGGAGACCAGCCTCGAGGTGACGCCGAAGGCGCTGATCATCGTATTGCTTGCGGAGTCCACCGCGCTGCCGGTCCGCTTTTTGATGAGGGCGGCGAGCGCGTGGGGAGTGGGTTCCTGGCACGGGGCGCCAAGCCGGACAACCCAACGGCGGATGCCGCCAGGCAAGGGAAAGGACTCCACGATTCCGCCCGGCTCAAGGAAAAGGACCGCGTTGTTGCCGTACATCGATTCATCCCGGAAATCGCCCATGACGTAGTAGTCGGGATAGGTGCGCAAGCGAGGCTCCAGTCCCAGTCCTGCGCGCACTGCTGAATGGACGCCGTCGGCAGCCACGACGAAGCGGCCCAGAAACTCCCTCGGAGCCCCCTCTTGCTGTCCCCGCAGACGCAAGCGCCCGCCGTCGTCGACGACTTCCTCAACCTGCACGCCGCGGTGGAGCGCGTTCGGATCGAGGTCGATCACCCTGGACTCGAGGGCGTTTGTGGTGAGATATTGCGGAACGGAGAGGATGAAGGGGTACTCGGACGAGGGACGGGCAAAGTCCATGTCGGCAACTTTCCTGCCGCCGCTGTACGCGGCGCCGTGGGTGATCCGGACGCCTGAAGAGACCAGCGGATGTGCGGCGCCTACTGCGTCCAAAGCTGCGAGGGCGGGAGGATGGATTCCGATGGCGCGGGTCTGGCGGCTCGACGTCGCGCGCCGTTCCAGAACTGCTACGCGGTGTCCGTCTTGCAGCAGCAGGGCTGCCATATATAGCCCGACCGGTCCGGCTCCAACCACCACGACGTCAAACATCGGGGACCCCTCCGGGCCGGTAGACCAGCAGGTTGTGCCATAAGCCGCTCGGTTCTACCGTCCACTCCGGGGGAGTGGCGGCACGGAGTTCCGCTGCGGTGTAGCTCCGTCTGATGGATGTGAGGCCGTCTCCATGGATATAGGATCCAATGCCAAGTGGCCAGGATCCGGCCCAGAAAAGTGCGTACGCCACGCGGCTACGCTTGAGGTCGTTGTGCAGGGCGATCCGGCCGCAAAGCTGTTCGGAGTCGTGGAGGAACGAGGCGAGTTCCGGGGTAGTCAAGTGGTGCAGGACATGGTTGGAAATAACGACGTCGAACGTGCGCCCCTCTGACACGAGCTCTGAGCTGAGGGCTTTTCTGTAGTTGACGCCTTCCACGGGCGGGGCAGAGTTCGCGAACATGAAGGCTCGTTCGTCCGGGTCGATTCCGGTAACTTCCAGGCGGTAGCCGTCTGCCGCGGCCCGGCGCGCGAGGCTGCGGGCGACGTCTCCTCCGCCGCAGCCGACGTCAAGGACCGTGGTGGGGGCCGCCGTCGTGAGCAATGGCTTGATCCGTGAGCTGTAGGTGTCCCGCCAGCCGGACACCACAGCGTTGACGATCGGAAACCGCGCGTAACTCCGGTTGAGCCGGTCAAGCGCGCAATCGGGACGGTCCATGTCTTCAACGGCGGTCACGTCCCGTGCGCCGAGAAAGCCGCCTGGGCGGCGGAGGGCAGGCATCACAGAACCGGCATCACAGAGCCGGAGAGACCCGGGTGAATAGTCCAGTCTCCACCGTGAGGCCGGGCCCGAATGCCATGGAACAGATGCGTTCCTCCCGCTGCGCCGGAGTTTGTCCGAGGATGTGCTTCAAGACGAAGAGAACGGTGGCACTGCTCATGTTGCCGTAGTCGCGAAGGACTTCGCGCGCGGGAATCATTTGTTCTTCGGTGAGTTCAAGTTTCGACTCGACTTTGTCGAGGATGCTGCGGCCGCCGGGATGGATGGCCCAATGCGTAATGTCCCGGTAGGGGAGTCCCGCCAGGGACGGGTCCCGGGCAAGCAGCGGCTCGAGCGCGCCGGTGATGTGTTCCTCGATGATGTGCGGCACGTACGTGCCGAGGACCATTTCGAAGCCTTCGTCGCCAATGTTCCAGGCCATCGCTTCTTCGCCGACCGGCGTCAGGACAGTCTCGAAGTGATCCAGCCTGATCACCGGGTCCGGCCCCTCAGGTTCACGGGACGTCACGACGGCGGCCGCCGCGCCATCCGCAAAGATCGCCGATCCCATGATGGTGTCCGGATCATTCGAGGTCCGGACATGAAGTGAGCAAAGCTCTACGCAGATAACAAGGACGACCGCAGAGGGATCGGCCTGGCAAAACTGCCGGGCTGCGCGGAGGGCGGGGAACGCGGCGTAGCAACCCATGAAGCCAAGGTGATAGCGCTGCACGGCGGGGCTGAGTCCGAGGGCCCGGACTACTTTGTAGTCGGGGCCAGGATTGAAAAATCCAGTGCAGGAAACAGTAATGACGTGGGTTATGTCAAGTAAATCGATATCGGGACATTTCCCGACGGCGGCCTTGGCGGCTTCAATGAACAATTTGGTAGCTTCGACGGCAAATATTTCGTTTCGGACCTTGGTGCTCGGGCTAAGTACACGGCCGGTGGCGGGGTCGAAGAATGAGGGATTCTCGGAGTGGTTGTCCAGGGACAATTCGGCGACGGCGGTGAATCGGGTATCGATCGCTGCTGAGTCAAAGCATGTTCGCACGAGCCTGGATCCGAGCCGTGTCAGCCCGGGTTGGGATGCAAAAACGTCGCGCGCCTGTGGTTGCACAAGCACTGTGGGCGGTACGGCAGTTTCCAGAGACCTCACGTAGACCGGCATGCTTCATTGTTGGCGACGAAGATGCCGTTGACAATGGCAAAGCGTGGAAATGTGGAGGTTTTGAGGGGTCCCGGCTGTTTTCCGGAGACCCGCGGACTCAACCGCACTCAGGGCTTCCAAAGCTTCTGCGACACAAATTGAAGCGACGGGCCACTAGTTCTAATAGCAGCCCATTTGTCCGTTTTGCCGAGTTCGCCGAGCGGCCGGACGGCAACAGGGCGGTCCTTAGTGCATTTGGGGAGGTGCGCAGGTATGCAGGGGGATCTGGATGTCGGGGATGCGCTTGTCAAGGTGAAGCGGTTGCGCCTGCGTCTGGCTGAGCTGGACCGCCAAGTGGGCGTGGTTGACCGGTTGCTCGGCCAGGTCGTGAGGCTTGCTTTGGAGCTGTACCAAGCGAGGGCGTGGAAGGGCTTTGGCCTGGGCACGTGGGCTGAGTTGGTGGAGGCTGAGCGGCTGGTCCTTCCGAGCCTGGGAGGCAGCGCCCGGGTGAGTGTCGCCATGGAGTTGGCGGCCGGAAATTTGTCGCTCCGTGCCATCGCCCCGGTCCTGGGCGTATCCCATGAGACCGTGAAGACCCTCCTCGCAAAGGGCGTTGCAGAGGGTGGAACGCTGCCATCCGTGAGATTGTCACTGGACGGCAAAATGCGCCGCATCGCACCCGCAGTACCAAAGAATGTGATCGCGGGCGAACTGGCTCACTCGGATTCCAACTCCGGCTCCAACTCTGATTCCAACGAGGGAATCTTCGATGTGGAGGGGTTCTTGGCGGACGTCGGCGCCTTGGGAGTGGATCACGGTCCTTCCGACGCGGCCGTGCTGGCGGAAATCCAGGTGCGGGAGTTGATGGATTCCATCCGGAATATGGGAACCTCTGAGCTTGTCGTCCAGCGGTTGCCCGAGGCGCATCCCGCACGACGACGCCGGCTGGCCGCCCAGTTCCACGCGGCGGCGGAACTGATGAGCGATGTTGCGAGGCAGTGGGGTGTCGCCGCGTGAGTCCCGGAACCCATGGCCGGTTGTCGACGTCGGCCGAACGCGACGCCCTCCTGCGGGACCTCGTAGCAAGATGGCAGCGGGAAGGCCGGAACGGTCCATCGGCCCGGCTGCTGTTCGGTTCGTTTCTTCCGGCGCTATTGTCCCGTTTCCAGCACGAGTTCTCCTCGATTGCCCCCGAAGATGCACTGTTCTACGCCACGGAAGTTCTTTGCGACCGGGGGATCCCCATGGACGTCCCGGCTTGCGCGTGGCTGCTGACGGTTGTCCGCAACGGGCTGCGAACCTGGACAGTCAGCCAACGCCACTGGATCTCAGAGCGAGATGTTCGGGATGGCGTGTGGGCAGACGTGAAGAAGAACCACGCCCTGGGGGAGGGGGCGCCGCTGGTGTCGGTGTATGGACATGAATGCGAATGGCCTCAGCTTCCGTTGGCCATTTCGCCCATGCCCGCCGGTTCATCGCCTCTCTGGGATGAACTAATGGCGTTGTTGATCAGGGCTGGATGGGATCGCGACGTCGCAGAGCAGGGTCTGCAGGTGATCGAACATCGAGCATCCAGGCAAATGGAGGAGATCTGCTTCAGATCAGCGCCGGGAACCGCGCTCTCCCGTTTGGAAACGAACAGGGCGTTGAGCTGCGTGCCCAAGGGGCACAAGAGGGCGCTCGTGGACTTCGTGTGCAGCGAACGCGGATATCTCTGGGGCCGTCTCCAAGGAATTTCCCCTGCCAACGCTCTTTCCCTGCCCGGGGTCCAGGAGGCGCTGGCTTCGCTGGTCTGGAGCAAGGCGAGACCCAAGAACGCCCGAACCGGGAGCTACGCGTCACTTGGAGTGCATTCGCGAGAGGACATCCCTGCCTGACGGAGCCAACCCGCTCTGGACCGGTGCGGTGAGTCATGGCCAGGGGATTGCGGTGGCCACAGTGTTGTTGGCGAACTGGGCATGCCCGGCAATCGTCACGAAGGGACTGGCAAGATCACAGGTAACGACCCGAAGTAGGTGTGGGCCCTCGTCAAAGTTGTCTGCCGGCAGGGACGTCTTGCCCAATGATTCCAAACCGATGATCTTGTATCTGCAGGTATCGCCGGCGTTGTCGGATACGTAGAGGGGCATGCCCTTGGTCACCCGGACGAGGGAAGCCATCGGCGCGAGCGACCCATCCGGGAAGTTCACGTGCCCGGCCAGCAGGGTCGATCCCTCCGCGGCACACACAGCCGCCGACTCTCTGTAGCGGGCAGCTTTGGAGGCATCCGGGACCACCAGGTAGCCGGAACCGTCATGGCCTTGGTCCACGAGCCCTACTTTGAGGTCCACGCCCGGGATGGAAAGCGTGTTAGGCGGAAGGTTGCGGATCGCGGCCGGGCCGGTGAACGTGTCCGGTCCTGCGGCTGTAAACGGCGCCGGCACAGGTGCCTGCGGAGCCGCTGGGGGAGCGGGTGGTGAGGTGAAGGCCAAGACGCTTGCGGTGGCTCCGGCCACGCTACAGGTGACGACCGTTGTCAGTGCAACGTTGGTCCACCGGGCGCGGGGATAGCTGCGGGTTTTGATCATTTGTCTTTTCCTTGGGTGTGGGGCGGGGCACCCGGTGATCAGCGTGGGTGGCTGGATCCGGATGCCCCGCGTCAACCTGACAGCTAGGTGCTTCTAGTCAGCATGTTCGTCCGCTTGGATGTTGTCCGTTTCAACTCCGCGGTTGTCGAAGCGTTTGCGGTACAACAGCCCTGCTCCTCCGAGGAGAGCCAGTGCGAAGGCGGTGCCGCCCGCGATCAGCAGCGGCATGTTCGGCCCGGCTTCCCGTGCGGTGCCGGTGGTGGGCGCGAATCCGGTGTTGACCATCAGGGCCGGCTTGTTTGGGGTAACAGTGACGGCTTCGGGGAAGGCGATGACAGTTTCGTTCTTCTCGCCGCAGTTGCCTTTATGCAACTCCGTGGTGAACGGTTCCTTGCCCTCGCCCTTATCGATCGTCAGCTTAAGTTCCTCGACGTATCCGTAGGTGCCTTTGTGGGCGATGGTGTGGCCCGGGTAGGTGATTTCACCGGCACCGGTGACTTCCTGGTCCGGGGAGGACCAAGACGGGTTGGCGCAGACGGCCTGGGCGGACCCGTCGGTCGAGTCGTCAAACTTGTACTGGTTCACTTTGGTGGTGACTTTGATGCCGGTGCCGGACGGGATGGTGCCCGAGACTATTCCGATGTCGTGGGCCACGAGCGGCACGGTGCCGTTCTCGGAGGCTTTGGTGATGATCGAAGGCTTCTTGACCGGGACGGTTTCGTTCGGCAGCAGTTCCTTGCCGTCCCACGCCTTGGTGGACTCGGTACCGTCGATCTTCTCGGAGAAGTACAGATTGGCATTCAGGCCTTTGGACCATTTCTCGGCGACGATTTTCTCCCATGGAACCTCGACGGCCGCGGTCTTGAATTCGCCGTTCCCGGTGACCTTCGTGGTGACGGTTCCGATGACGTCGGCATCAGCAGGAACGGTGTCGGTGCCGCCGGTAATCGGGGCAGCGGAGGTCAGAACCAGATCCGTGGTCACGGAGAGTTCCTTGCCGGGCTCGTTGCCGGTCACGGTGATGACGTCGTAGATCTTCCCGTTTTCAATGGCCGATGCCTTGGTCGCCACCGCCGGCTGGTACTTCTGGATGGTCTCCTCATGAGGATCATTGAAGCCAGCGGTCCAGTCAGCACGGAAGTACTGCTGCAGCCCGGCGGGCTGGGCCCCCTTTGAGAAGCGGGCCACAGGGTAGTAATAGCCGGCCCTGTCCGCGTTCTTGTCAGCGGTCACCTTCACGTCACCCGGTCCCGTTGCGGTGCCAGTTCCGGAGGCAACCTTCACGACCGCAGCCGGGATCTGGGCGGTCGGGGCGAGTCTGACCGGGCTGTAATACCAGTCGACGTCGAAGCGGGCCGGCACGTTGCCGCCGTTCACGAAAGCCCAGTCATTGGTGTTCCCCGTGGACGTGTTCACGTGCAGGACGTCCACCAGGGGCTGGCCGCCCTCCACAAACCGACCGGCGGTCGAGGTCGCTTCGGGTTGGAAATCGAAGATCACCTTGGCGTCGGCTGACGTTCCCGCGACGGGTTGAGCCCCGCCGGCAACGAGAAGGTTCTGGAAGCCGGGCACCGAATACGTGGTAGCCGACGACCCGGGTGCGTCGATCGTCAGCGTCACGGACACCGTTCCGTTTCCGGTAGCCGCGAAGCCGAGCTGATCTCCGGTATGGAGGTTGACGGCCTGGGAGTTCGTTCCTGCCCACACAGCGGGGCCGTTCAAGATGGCGCGGGCCGAGAACCCGCCCAGCTTGTTCCCGGCTGCGGAAACCAGTTCCGTCGAGGTGACCGTGCCGCCGCGACCGTTCGCGTCCATCGAGAGCTTAGGCTGCGCGGAATACGGACCGGAATTGGCTTGGGCGTCGGCGAGTATCGCCGCCGCCTGGGCGCGGACACCGGGCAGTTGCGGATCCGATGAGTCCCGGAGGTTAGGGTAAGGAGCCCCGTTGCCGTTCCACGGCACGTTGAACCTCGGATCCGCGAGCTCGTGTACCAAGTACGCCAAGGCTGCGTGGTTAGCAGGGTCACCCTGGTACTTCTGGATCGCGTAATTAAGCTGCGGGTTTCCTAGGGAGCCCACCGCCCCGGATCCGGCCGGTCCGGCCGGGATCCCGACGTCGAAGCAGAAAGCCGTGGGACCACCGGCGGCACCGTTCAGGTTCAGGGATCCCAGCCACATCGACCAATCGCCAAACGCCCGGGGCGGCGGAGCCTGGACGCTGATGCCCGATCGATGCATGCCCGGCAGGTCAGTTGCGGCGTGCGCCGCAGGCGCCGCAAGGATGCCACCGGTCCCGATAGCGGAGAGGGCCAGGGCGCCGGCGGCTGTCAAGGCACCGGTCTTGGCGAACGCCGACCAGCCCTTAGTCTGTCCCGGCGGGTTGCCCGCGTCCCGTTCGAATCTTCCGTGAGTCACTTATGTCCCTTTCTCTTCAACCGCGCCCATACACGCGATGACCACACTTCGGGTGGTCCTGTGTGTAGAGAGCCGGACAAAACGCAATCCGAGAGAAGGGTGTAGCTTTCGACTGTCGGGGCTTGAAAGGGGCCTTCTCAGTGGCTTCAACTGTCAAAAATTTGCCAGTTGAATCGCTCGCTTTGCGACGAACATCTTTCATTGCCCGGGCGGTCCGAAAGGCGTGGAAGCGATCACCATCACGATGTATCGCAAGTTGCCAGTCGTGAGTCGTATCCTGACGAGGCGGTGCCAAACGATGTGTCCTTGGAATCGGGTTGGTCAAGCCGGGTTCCCAAGCCCTCCGCAGGCGGAACCGGGAATCTGGCCCCAGGTCGCAACTCGGCCGGCAAGTGAACGTGGCATGAAGGTTCGGTCAATAGGTTTTGCGAAACCCGAAAACCGGCACTGGTGACCGTCTGGTCTTTATACGGTGGACGTATGAAAGCCTCCCTCAAACGTCGCAGTGCCCTCACTGGGGGGCTCGTTCTGGCCGTCTTTTCAGCGCTCCTCAGCCCCGTGGGCCCCACCCATGCGGACGATGTCCGGACAGTTGGCAAGAGCACTGATCAGGGTGCCCACCTCAACCTTGGCGCCGCTGACCTTCCCGAGAAACGGACGGTGACAACCCTTGCGCCCGGCGTCACACTCACCAAAATCAGCCGGGGTGGAGCTGACTCCTCGCTCTTCTGGACGGCCGAAGTAGCCATCCCCTCTGACTCGCCGGATCCGGATGCTCCGGCGTCGGCGCTCTCAAGCCAGGCTACTGCGCAGCGCACAGCCGACAAGCTGAAGGCCGCCGGCGTCGATGCCCGCGTTGAACATGTCCAGTCGCCGCAGCTTGCCGACGCCGGCGGCGACTTGGGCTACCGGGTCCGCGCCGGCCATTTTGCCGCTCACGCGGACGGCGCCTCAGTCGTCGCGAAGATCAAAGCCGCCGGTTTCGCGTCCTCAGTGATCTACACCGGTTGGGACGGCGACTCCGAAACCAGCACGACGACGCGCGGACCGTGGAATCTTGACGTCATCACGATCGACCCTGGGACTTACCAGGGCCAGCTCGCCGCCTCCTTCGGCCCGGACCTGGAGAAGCGGGAGACGACCAGCCAGCTGGCATCGGACGCCCACGCCCTCGCCGCTGTGAATGCAGGCTTCTTCGTCTTCGACCCGAAGGCCGGTGCTGAAGGCGACCCCGCCGGCGTTGGTGTGTACGGAGGCAAGATTCTCAGCGAAGCCGTGGCGGACCGCCCGGCCCTCGTCATTGACGGAAAGAAGAACGCCAGCAATATCCAGCGGCTCACCTGGTCAGGGAAAATCTCGGCCCCTTCCGGAGAAGCGACTTTGGACGGTATCGACCGGGTGCCGGGCCTGATCCGTAACTGCGGCGGCGCCAATGACTTGCCTACCTCGGGCCCGCTCCAGGACGTCACTTGCACGAACTCCAACGAGCTCGTCACCTTCACTCCGGAATTCGGGCCGACCACGCCCACGGGCCCGGGCCTTGAAGTGATGGTGGACAGCCACGACACCGTCACATCCATCGCCGAAACCCGTGGCGGGGCCGTCCCTGCGGGCGGACACACCATCCAGGCCACTGGAACCGACGTCGCACGGCTCCGTGCACTCGCTCCCGTGGGCGCGAAGCTGAAGATCGACGTCGGATTGCTCGGCCAGGACGGGAAGCCCCTGCACACCAACAAGGCCACGAGCGTCGTCAACGGCGGACCCTTGCTCGTCAAAGACGGCAGCGTGGACGTCACTGCCGGGCATGACGGCATGGTGCATCACAACGATGGAAACAGCTTCTACTACGGCTGGGTCCACAAGCGGAACCCCCGGACCTTCGCCGGGACCGATGCCCAGGGCAGGACCATGCTTGTCACCGCGGACGGACGCTCAACTTCCTCGCTGGGGCTGAGCCTAAAGGAAGAGGCTGACGTCGCGGTGTCACTCGGCATGGTCCAGGCCATGAATCTCGACGGGGGCGGGTCAACAACAGCCGTTGCCGATGGGAAAGTCCAGAACAGCCCGTCGGGCGGATCGGAACGCGCGGTCGGGGACGCGCTCTTGGTACTTCCTTCCCGAAAGGCCGATCAGTAGGACAGCGGACCTCCAAGGGGAACCAGCTAGATCCAGTCCCGCTTCTTGAAGGCGAGGTACAGGAAGATTGAACCGCCGGCCATGAGCGCGCAGGACAGCCAGAGGCCGTAATCGCTCTGGAAGCCGAAAAATGGCACATTCTGCCCGAAGAAGCCGGTCACGGCAGTGGGGACGGCGATGATTGCGGCCCAGCTGGTGACCTTCTTCATGACCAGGTTCATCTGGTTCCCCTGGATGCTGATGTGGGTTTCCAGGATAGTGGTGACCAGGTCGCGGAGCGATTCCGTCCATTCGGAGGCACGCAGCACATGGTCGTAGACGTCCTGCAGGAAGGGCTGCATCGCCGGGCTGCAGCCGACCAGGTCTTCCCGCCGGAGGAGGGTATTGAGGACTTCACGCATGGGCAGGACGACGCGGCGGAGCCGGACGAGGTTCTTGCGGAGTTCGAAGGTCTTCCGCTGCAGGTCGTGGTCGGGGGAGTGGTCGTCGAAAAGCGACTCTTCGAGGGCATCGATGTAGCCATCGAGTTCCTGGACGGCGTCGAAGTGCCCGTCGACGATCATGTCCAGCAGGCCCCAGAAGAGGAACGGCACTCCGTGTTGGGCCAGGTCGGTTTCCGAGTCCCAGTGCGCCGTCAGTTCGTCGGTGTCGAACTCGGGCCCGTGCACCGTCACCAGGGCGTTATGGGTTACGAATGCCGAGATTTCGACGACGGCAAGTTCGCCGGCGCCAGGCTTTAGCGCCGCCTGGTAAGCCGAAAGGAACAGGTGGTTCGGGTATCGGTCCAGTTTGGGCCGCTGAAAATCGTGGACGGCGTCCTCGACGGCGAGTCGGTGAAGCCCGTACACGGTTTCCACGCCGAGCAGGTCATCCGCCGTCGGGTTCGTGTAGTCGATCCACAGCACCACGTCATCCTGGCGGGCCAGGGCTTCGATCTCGTGGGCCCTGACATCGTCACGTTCGAGTTTGCCTTCGCGGTATAGCCGTATGAACACCATCCGCCCCATGGTACGGGACGCGTATCCATGCTTCCTGAGCGGCAAGGCTTCACCTCGGGACCTGCCTTTGCCCTCGTTCCGTACCTACAATTTAAGTGCGGCCTCGCGGTGTCCCGCCGCGGGCCGCCGACTAAGGAGAGCCATTATGGGTTGGGGTGAGAGGTTCCATCACGCTGCCGGGAAACTCCACGGCAAGGCCACGGAAGCGGCCGGCGAGGCCACCGGCAATGACCGGCTGAAGGCTGAGGGCAAGTCCCGTCAGGTCAGGGCCGATCTGAAGCTGGCAGGCGAAAAGATCAAGGGCGCCTTCAGGAAGCACTAGTCCGCAGACGCCGATAGCAGGGCGCGGGCCATGCGGCCCGCGCCCGCGTGGTGTCCTGATACTTTTTTGCAGCACTGGACGGCGTCGGTGCGGCCAGCCATGATGAAGGAGGCGCGGGGGCTGGATCGTCAACCCCAGTTTGCGAGTGGCACCCGCAGTGGAGGCGCGCTGACATGACACGCGAATCGGTGCCGGCGGGGGAGGCGAAATCACCGGGTTCCCGTGAGCCCAGCGAAACTTTCCTGGCCGAATACTACGCCCAGGTGCCCCCGGAGGATCTGCGGAGCCATAGTCCTGAGACGCTCCGGGCGCGGGCGGGGCACCATCTGAAAGTGGCGTCGTCGCGCGCGCCCGGGCAGGCCGCCGTCGGGATCCTGACCGAACTGGATGCCAGCGTTGTCGCAGTGGTGACGGACGACATCGGGATGCCGAGTGACCTCGGGCGGCGCGCCTCCGATTTGCCATCGCCGACATGTACCACACGGTCATTCACTGGATCGGCGTAGGAACGCTGTTGCTGCGCATCACTGACCTGCCGCGTCAAAGCCGGTGGGAAGCCTTGGCCCGCGCAGCCCTGCGTGACGACGCCTATTCCGCCGTCGTCGACATCACCATTTCCGTCATGCAGGCGACCCGGGCGAGCGGTGCCTCCGGTACCTCTGCCGTGGAACGGATTGTGGAGTGGGAGAGCGGACGCCAGGAGCAACTGGGAAGGATCAAGGAGACGTTCGTGGAGGTCACCAAACCCGGGCAGGTGGACCTCGCTTCGATCTCCGTGGCCCTGAAACTCCTGCGAACGCTCGCGAAGCGCTAGCCGTTTTGAACATTGAACCCGGAGGATCGTCGAATATGAAGCTTTTGGGCTACGGGATGCGAATCCTCATCCTCTTGCTGGTTGCTTTCATGTGCGGTCCCAACGTGCTCCGGCAGCCCGTAATCTTCCGTCATCCCCATCGACACCGGCTTCCAACGCGGACGGGCTCCCAACTGCCGAAGGGCGATTACCGCTGGTGCTATGGCACGCTTCAAGCCATGTGGAAGCACCGCGGCGCGGTCGTGCAGGGCGGCCAGGCCGGTAAACTCGGCCGGCGTGGTCTCGGCTACCTCCTGGTCCTTCAGGTGCTGCTTCCCTTGTTCGCGCCCATCGTTGATGTCTTCGCGATCTACGGCCTGGTTTTTCTTGATCCGGTCCGGATCGGGGAGCTCTGGCTTGTTTTCCTCCTGGTTCAATTCCTCATGGCGGCCTATGCGTTCAGGCTCGACAATGAGTTGCTGCGCCCACTGTGGACACTTCCGCTTCAGCAGTTCGTCTATCGTCAGCTCATGTACCTCGTGGTCATCCAGTCGGTAGTGACGGCCTTGGCCGGGGTCCACCTGCGGTGGCACCGCATGGAGCGGTATGGAAGCCTGCGCGTCCCGCCGGTTTCGCCGGGCCAAGCGTAGCCAGGGACATTGCCAGGGAGTCGACACGCATTCCTAGGCCCTCGCGCGCAGCTCCCGCCGGAGGATCTTTCCCGACGCCGACTTGGGAATCACATCGACGAACTCCACCGATCGCACTCGCTTGAACGGCGCCACCCGCCCGGCGACGAACTCCATGACATCGCCGTCCCCGAGCTCGGCCCCCGACTGCCGGACGACGAACGCCTTCGGTACCTCTTCGCCGTCGTCCGCATGGATGCCGATGACCGCGGCATCCGCGATCAGGGGGTGGGTGAGCAGAAGGGCTTCGAGCTCGGCCGGCGCGATCTGATAGCCCTTGTACTTGATCAGCTCTTTGAGCCGGTCGACGATCGTCACGACGCCGTCGGCAGTGACGGTTGCGATGTCACCGGTACGGAGGAAGCCATCCGGATCAATCGTCGCGGCGGTTGCGTCGGGCCGGTTCAGGTAGCCGAGCATGACTTGCGGGCCGCGGACAAGGAGCTGCCCGGGAGCACTAGGTCCTTCGGCCGGGACTTCGATCTCTTCGTCCGTTGCCGGGTCGAGGAGCTTGCACTCCGTGTTCGGCACGGTGTAGCCCACAGAGTCGAGCGGGACGCGCTCGGCGCCGTCACGCGGAATGGCGTGGGACACGGGACTCAGCTCGGTCATTCCGTAGCCCTGGAGCATCGTGCACCCGAGCCGCTTCGCAACAGCGTGCCCCAGCTCGCCGTCGAGGGGCGCCGCACCCGAAAGCACGGCGCGCACGGACGAAAGGTCGAATTGGTCCACCAAAGGATGCTTCGCGAGCGCGACGGCGATGGGCGGCGCGATGAAGAGGTAGGTGCAGCGGTGGTCCTGCGTGATCCGGAGGAACTCGGCGAGGTCGAACTTCGGCATCGTGACGAGCCGGGCCCGCTCGCCGAGGGCGAGATTGAGCAGCACTGTCAGGCCGTAGGCGTGGAAGAAGGGCAGGACGGCGAGCAGCACGTCGTCGGGAGTCACACGGAAGAAGGCACGCGACTGTGCGACGTTCGCCACGAGGTTGTACTGGCTCAACAGAACACCCTTAGGCGTGCCGCTCGTGCCGGAGGAATAGGGCACGACGGCGGCGGCGTGCGGATCGACACTGAGAGTCGGTGCGGGAAGACCGGCTTCGAGCACGTCCGTTAGCGACGGATGCCCCGCGGCGGGAGCGAGCTCGCCGCCGTCGAGCACCACGAGGCGTTCCGCCGGGATCCCGGCAAGCAGCGCCGCGGCCTCCGCCCGCTCAAGGAAGGGCGAGATGGTGAAGAGCCAGGAGGCGCCAGCATCGCTCAGCTGGCTTCCGACTTCATCGGCGGTAAACAGCGCGTTGACCGTGGTGACGGCGGCACCCGCGCGGAGGACCCCGTGGAACACGACGGCGAAGGCCGGCACGTTGGGGCAGAAAAGGCCCAAGGTAGTCCCCGGGCCTGCCCCGCGGCCAGCGAGCCAGCCTGCGGTGGCGTCGACTCGGCTGACGAGTTGCCGGTAGGTCATTTCCGCGCCCGAGGTGCCGTCCACGAGCGCGATCCTGTCAAGGTCCTCGACGCCCAGCCCACCGAACAGATACTCATAAATCGTGACTTCGGGGATCTCGACATCAGCGTACGGGCTGGTGAACATTGCGGCTCCTTCGGCGCACGACGGCGGGAGTCGCCGTCGTGCGTCCATTACACCCGGCGGCGCGGGGCCGGGACAAGGGCCGCCGCGGTCGGATGTCGTCCAACTTTAGGGCTACGCCTCAACTAAACCGGTGCAGGATGGTCGACCAGGGCCGGAGTATGCCAGGGCCGGGTGCGATCTCTTTGGGGGAGGGGACCATGGTGCCGCGGCGGGGCCGGAAGCGGCGGCATCGCGGAAGGACTGGTTTGCCTCACAACGGGAGCCGGTGGCGTGGGCGCTGGTCCGCGAAGTGGGACTTCGGGGCAGAGATCGGTTATCAGGCCCATTCCTGCATATTCGCGGACGTCACTGATGCCGCACACCGCAGCACGCTTGTCAGGAAAGGACTTGGAGACGGCTACCACTGTTCCGTCCGGTGCTTTGAGCCTGAATCTGAAGCTCGTGTCCTCGTCGATGAAGAGTTCAAACATCCCGGTCATGCGCATCCTCCTGAACAGCGGGCGGCGCGTGACGCCCGGTAGGTTTCGCCGGTCTGGGGCGCGACGTTGCGCCCCAGTGATTTCTCGTCCGGCAAATGGATCATCTGACTCACAGTGTGTGTGGTGCTCGCCACACGGTGTAGTTAACCAAAATACGGGGAAGAACCTTGGCTGGCTAGTGCAAAGGGCGGCCCTTTGGTCACCGCTGCTCAAGGATTCGGTGTGCGGCGTCCTGGGCCGCCAATGCCCTGTCGTCCACGATTTGGCCGGGCAAATGCCCGGCGGCGGCGATGGCCCGGCGCAGTTCCGCCACTGTGCGAGGGGTGCCCACGCCCCTGTGTGCCATGGCGTGGCAGTTCGCACACAGCGGCACAAGGTCCGTTATGGGATCGAGCCGGTAGTCGCTGCCAAGCTGTGAAACGGGAACCACGTGGTGGATGTGGATGAAGTCCTTGCCGATGTCCCCGTAGCTTACTTCGAAGGAGAAAGTGCACGCGGCACACGACGTCCCGTGGAAAGCCAGGCAGATCCGGCGGGCTTCAGGATCCCGCTCGTAGCGGTTCGTTTCAATCCTGCTGACGGCTCCTTCAGGGTAGGTCCCTGGAATAATCTGGCACGGCTCAGAGACCGCTGGCCCGTGCTCCCGCCACACGTGCTGAAGGAGAGGTTCTGATTCCGGCGGAATGAACCGTCCAGAACCACGGAAGGTATTCCAGGCCACGTCCGGCACTTCTCTGGAGAGGACACTCGACGGGATCTGGCCGCCGAAGGGGAGCAGGGCATCGAAGGCCACGCTTACGTACCGCGCCATACTCTGGGGTTCGGTGCGTTGTGGCGCTTCATAGCTTTCGGACATGACCACGCCGTGTCCGATCAGCCCCCGTCCGTGAGGGCCCCCGCCTTGCAGGAGCAGCCATGCCAGGTTGCCTGGCTGGATCTTCCGGTGTTGCCCGACGTTCCACCGCTCCAGGAACTGACCTGTTTCCGCGACCTGCTCGATTACAGCCTCGTAGTTCCAGTCGTTCCCAAGCCGTGGATTCCATCCCAGGATGATGGCGGCCATGGCTGCTCCTCCCTGCGTGCCGGTGAAGCTATGCGAGTCGGGTCCGGACGATTTCGCTGACCGCCTTGCCGTCAAAGCGGCCGGCGACCTTTGCTGTGACGGGCTTCATCACGGCGCCCATCTGCCTGATAGTAAGCTCCTGACCACTGGCCTTCAACACGGCGATTGCCTCGTCGACGATGTCTTCGACTTCCGCGGGCGTCAACATTTTGGGCAGGTACGCCTCAATGACTTCCGCTTCGGCTATTTCCGCCGCAGCGCGCTCGGCCTCGCCGGCATCCGTGTAAATGCGGGCCGTGTCCCTGCGCTTGGCGGCTTCCTTTTGCAGCAGCGCCGTCACCTGCGTGTCGTCCAGCTCGATAGGTGTCTTGCCGGACTTTTCACGCGTCTCTATTTCGCCCAGGACGTTGCGGACCGTCGTGAGCGCGGTCTTGTTGTGGTCCTTCATGTGGACTACGACGTCGGCATGCAGGCGTTGCTTCAGGGTGCTCATGTTAATTCCCTCTACTCGGTGGTTGTTCTCATTCTTCACGGTCTGGACCGTCTGTGGAGAAGAGCCGTGCGGCCGGCCTGCCCGGTATCTAAAATTCTGTCTCCGGCGATCCCCCAAGAAGGCCCTCAGCGACGTAGCATCAAGGTAGGCGGCTGCCAGGAGTGTGGCGAAATGTTTGAGAGATTTACGGACCGTGCCCGTCGCGTTGTTGTGCTTGCCCAAGAAGAGGCACGCATGCTCAACCACAACTACATCGGTACCGAGCACATCCTTTTGGGTCTGATCCAGGAGGGTGAGGGGGTAGCCGCCAAGGCGCTGGAGTCGATGAGCATTTCGCTCGATGGCGTCCGGGAACAGGTGCAGGAGATCATCGGCCAGGGGCGGCAAGCCCCGTCCGGCCACATCCCGTTCACCCCGCGCGCCAAGAAGGTGCTTGAGCTCGCCCTCCGTGAAGCCCTTCAGCTCGGCCACAACTACATCGGTACAGAGCACATCCTGCTTGGCCTCATCCGCGAGGGTGAAGGCGTTGCCGCGCAGGTCCTCGTCAAGCTTGGCGCCGACCTTGGCCGGGTCCGCCAGCAAGTCATTCACTTGCTCTCCGGCTATGAGGGCAAGGATCCCAGTGGAATGGTCGCCGGACCAAGCCAAGCCGAGGTTGCTCCGGCCGGTTCGGTGGTGCTGGACCAGTTCGGCCGCAACCTTACGCAAGCAGCGCGGGAAAACAAGCTTGATCCCGTGATCGGCCGCGAGCTGGAGATGGAACGCGTCATGCAGGTCCTCTCCCGCCGGACCAAGAACAACCCCGTGCTGATCGGTGAGCCCGGCGTCGGCAAGACTGCCGTCGTCGAGGGCCTTGCCCAGGCGATCGTCCGGGGCAACGTGCCGGAGAGCCTGAAGGACAAACAGCTCTACACGCTCGATTTGGGCTCCGTAGTGGCCGGTTCCCGTTACCGCGGTGACTTTGAAGAGCGCTTGAAGAAGGTCCTCAAGGAAATCCGGACCCGCGGGGACATCATCCTCTTCATCGACGAGATCCACACGCTCGTGGGTGCCGGCGCTGCGGAAGGTGCCATCGATGCCGCGTCCATCCTCAAGCCGTTGCTGGCCCGTGGTGAACTCCAGACCATTGGTGCCACCACCTTGGATGAGTACCGCAAGCACATTGAGAAGGACGCCGCCTTGGAGCGCCGCTTCCAGCCGATCCAGGTCCAGGAACCGTCGGTGGCCGACACTGTAGAGATTCTCAAGGGCCTGCGTGACCGCTACGAGGCGCACCACCGGGTGACCATCACCGACGGCGCACTGGCGGCCGCGGCGAGCCTCTCGGAGCGGTACGTTTCGGACCGCTTCCTGCCGGACAAAGCGATCGACCTGATCGACGAAGCCGGTGCACGGCTTCGCATCCGCCGCATGACCCGGCCACCGGAGCTGAAAGCGATGGACGCACGCATCGCAGAGGTGAAGATGGAGAAGGAATCCGCCATCGATGCCCAGGACTTCGAGGGCGCCGCGTCGCTGCGTATTAAGGAGCAGAAACTTGTCGCCGAGCGCAGGGAAAGGGAGCTCAGATGGAAGGCCGGCGGTACGGACGGCAACGCCGAGGTGGACGAGGAGCTGATTGCCGAAGTTCTCGCGAATTCCACCGGTATCCCGGTCTTCAAACTCACCGAGGAAGAATCCAGCCGCCTGCTCAAGATGGAGGAGGAGCTGCACAAGCGCGTTATTGGGCAGAATGAGGCGATCAATTCAGTGTCGCGTGCGATCCGCCGCACTCGTGCAGGCCTGAAGGATCCCAAGCGTCCGGGTGGCTCGTTCATCTTCGCCGGCCCCACGGGGGTCGGCAAGACCGAGCTCGCCAAGGCCCTGGCGGAATTCCTCTTTGCCGATGAGGATGCCCTCATCACGCTGGACATGTCCGAATACTCCGAGAAGCACACCGTGTCCCGTCTCTTCGGTGCTCCTCCGGGCTACGTCGGCTACGACGAGGGTGGCCAGTTGACGGAGAAGGTCCGGCGTCGTCCGTTCTCCGTGGTGCTGTTCGACGAAGTGGAGAAGGCCCACGCCGATCTCTTCAACTCGCTGCTGCAGATCATGGAAGACGGCCGCTTGACGGATAGCCATGGCCGCGTGGTGGACTTCAAGAACACGGTGATCATCATGACCACCAACCTGGGCACCCGCGACATATCCAAGAGCGTGGCCACCGGCTTCCAGTCCGGCACGGACACCACCACCGGCTACAACCGGATGCGGGCGCGGGTCACCGAGGAGCTCAAGCAGCAATTCCGTCCCGAGTTCCTCAACCGCGTTGACGACGTCATCGTCTTCCCGCAACTCACGCAGGACGAGATCATCGAGATCGTGGACCTGATGATCCGTCGCTTGGAACAGCATCTGGCAGACAAGGACATGGGCATCGAGCTTACGGACGCAGCCAAGGTCCTCTTGGCCACGCGCGGCTACAACCCGGCCATGGGCGCCCGGCCGCTGCGCCGCACCATCCAGCGCGAGATCGAGGACCAGCTCTCCGAGAAGATCCTCTTCGGCGAGCTGCACCCGGGTGACATCGTGGTGGTCGATGTGGACGGCGAAGGCGACGACGCCAAATTCACCTTCGCCGGCAACGCTAAGCCGCGCATCCCCGACGCGCTTCCCGCCGTGAGCTAACGCGGGTCACACGCTGCCCCGTGCGGCCGCCGTCGGGCTGGCTCAGTGAAGCTTGTGCCCGAGGCTCGTGAGCAGGCGCCCGACGGCGTCCTCCGCGGTTGGCGGTGGGCCGAAGACTTCGCGTTGCCGTGAGGTATCGGCGACGTAGCGGCCGGTCCCGAACCAGTCGATCATCGCCCCGAGGTCCTTCGCCATCGGATTGAGCGGGTTCATCTGGGTGAGGACGAGCTCAATCTGCCGCCCAAGCATCCGGGCAGAGATATCGGCGATGTCCTGAATGCTTACCGGCCGGTCCCAACCGATGTCGATGCGCTGACCTTCGACGCCCCTCGCGTCGACTGCCGCCGCGAGGTACCCGGCCAGGTCACTGGCAAGAACGTAGGTCAGGGGAACGCTCGAAGACCCGAACCACGTAAGCCGCCCTTCGATGAAAGGGTCGCCGAAGCGGGCGATCTGCTCAAGGAAGGCGCCCGGACGCAGGGCCACGAACGGGACCCCCAGTTCTTCCAGGCGATCCTCGGTCAGTTTCTTGTGCCAGAAGTGCGGAACCTCCGGGGTTTGATCGCACGTGAGGATACTGGTGAGGACGAATCTGCGAATACTGGCGCGGCTGGCGGCATCGACGAGGTTGGTGTTGCCTACGGTGTCGATGACGGGGCTGTCGCCGTCCCGATGGTGGGTGTATCCCGCAGCTGAGGTGATCACAGCGTCCACGCCGTCCATGGCCTCCACCAGCGACTCCGGGTCCATCATGTCGCCTCGGGCGATCGTGGCCCCTAACTGCTCGAGGCGGCTCGCGTCCGATTCCGGCCGCACCAAGGCACGGACTTGTTTTCCACCTGCCAGCAGCCTCGACACGACCTGGCTGCCCAGCATCCCGGTGCCCCCGACCACAAGCACTGGTCCTGAGTCCGTCATTTACTCCTCCACCTCACCGCGCCATCCTCCGGTTTCGTTTCCGCGCGACTCTATGAACTCCTTGAATTTCTTCAAGTCCGCCTTCACCTGCATCTCGTCAATTTGGAGTGCCGCTCCGGCCTTCTCCATGACGGTTTCGGGCTCCCATTCGAAATGGACTTTGACGTGCGTGTGGTTCGCGTCCAGCGGGGAAAACCTAATGATGCCGGCGTGCGACTTGCCGTCAATACTGCGCCAGGCAATCCGGTCGTCGGGTTCTTGGTCGACTATCTCCGTATCGAATGCCAGTTCCACACCCCCTACCTTCGTGACCCAGTGGTTGGTCGTGTCGCTCAACTGGGTTACGGATTCCACCCCGGACATGAATCGGGGAAAGGACTCAAACTGCGTCCATTGGTTGTAAGCCGTACGGACAGGGACGGCCACGTCAATCGTTTCTTCAACCTTCCGCATCTTTCCTCCTCGCTCGGACCTGCGTGACCTGGCCGAAGGGATTGCCCCTGGGACCGTCCGTCCGGGAAGCCAGTCACTCTTGAACGTTAAGCCTGCTGATTATCCAAGTCCAGACGGGCCAGGTAGCTGCTTCCGTGCCCGCCCATTCCAAAAGCCGGTTACGTCCGGGAGCGCCCGCGGCGCGCGACTGCGTCGATCGTCACGGCCGCGACGAGAACCAGTGCCGTGACGACGTACTTTGCCGGTGCGCTGTAGCCCTGCAAGCCCATTCCGTTATCGATTGTGGCGATCACGAGTCCGCCCAGGACGCCGTGCAGCACCTTGCCGCGACCGCCGAACAAGCTGGTCCCGCCGATGACCGCTGCCGCCACGGCATAAAGCACCAGCGTGCCGCCGTCGTACGACGTCGAGACGGAACGGAGCCGCGACGCGTAGACGATTCCGCCGATTCCTGCGGTGAAGGAAGCGAGGATGAAGGCGAGGGTGCGAATGCGGGCAAGGTTCACGCCTCCCCGCCGCGCGGCCTCGGCGTTGCCGCCAATGGCGTAGACGTAACGGCCGAACCGGGTTCGCCCAAGCAGCAGTGTCCATGCGGCGAGGACTCCGAGCACCACGAGAAGGACCCACGGAACGCCACTGATTTCGACCAGGATGCCGCGGTCCGTATTGCAGAGCCACACGATGGCAACCCCGGCGGCGAGCACGGCCGCGATCTTCAGGGCGCTCACGCTGGCGGGCGGCGCGACGAGCCCGGTGTTGCGCCGGCGGGCGTCGCGCAGCCACGTCCACGCGCTGAACGCTCCGACGACGACGAGCATGAGGATCCAGCTCGTGACGGGGCTGAGGTTGCCGCTCGCGATGTTGTTGATGACGTTGTCGTTGATGGGCACTACGCCGCCGCTGCCGAGGATGATGAGCATGACGCCAAGCCAGCCGAGCTGGCCGCCAAGGGTCACGACGAACGACGGCAATCCGAGGCGGGTGATGATCGTGCCATGAAGCAGCCCGATCCCCGCGCAGCCAAGCAGGCCGACGGCGATCGCCGCCCACCACGGCCAGCCGGTGGACTCCTGGACGAGTTCGGCCATGATGACGCCGCCCACACCACCGACGTACCCGATGGACAAGTCGATTTCGCCGAGTAGGAGGACGAAGACCTGGCCCATCGCCAACAGCATGAAGACCGAACCCTGGATGAGCAGGTTCACCATGTTCCCGGCAGTCAGGAAGTTCGGGTTCAACGATTGGAACAACACCGAGATCAGCAACAGGCCCGCAAGAACCGGCAGCACTCCGCTCTCGCCGCCCCGGACCCGCGCGAACGCCGCGCGGAAGTATTCGGGGAGCGACGTCGCGGTGATGTCCGGGTTCAACGCCAATGCGGCCTTCCGCTTGGCGGCTGCCGTGGTCGGCTCGTCCTGGAGCACGGCTGCCGCGGAAGGGAGCGGACCCTTTGCGGCGGTGAGCTGACGGTCCGACGGCGGTGGCGACGCGAGTTCCGGCCGTGCCCGATCGGAGAACCCCGTGGTCATCAGGTCGACCACGATCTGCCGGTCCATTTCCGTGACAGGCCGGATGGCCACAAGCTGCCCGAGCCTGAGCACGGCGATGCGGTCTGCGACCTCGAACACGTCGTTCATGTTGTGCGAGACGACGATGACGGCGACGCCCCGGTCGGCGAGCTGGCGGATCAGGTGGAGGACCACCTCCGTCTGGGCGACGCCGAGGGCCGCGGTCGGCTCGTCCATGATGACGAGCTTCGAGTTCCACAGCACCGACTTCGCGATGGCCACGGACTGGCGTTGCCCTCCGGACAGCGACGCGACGGGTTGCCGGATCGATCGCACTGTTGTCACGGCCAGGCTCGCGAGTGTCTCCCGGGCCGCGATCTCCATGTTCTCTTCGTCGAGGAGAAAGTGGCGCAGGCGTTCGCGGCCGAGGAACAGGTTCTGCACGATATCGAGGTTGTCGCACAGCGCAAGGTCCTGGTAGACAGTCTCGATTCCGAGCGCCGCCGCTTCGTGCGGCGAGTTCAACCGTACGGGCTGGTTCTCCCAAAACAGCTGCCCGTCGTCGGGCGTGTGAATGCCGGCGACGCATTTGATCAATACCGATTTGCCCGCGCCGTTGTCGCCGGCAAGCGCAGTCACCTTGCCGATCGGTACCTCAAGCGTAATGTCGACCAGTGCCTGCACCGGCCCGAAGTTCTTGTCGATGCCCTCCAGCCGAAGCAGGGGCCCGACGTCGGCGGGGTCCGGGGTTGCCAACTCACTCATGGTTTGGACTACTGGATACCTGCCGCGGTGCACGCGTCCTTCACTTGCGAGATGCACAGCGAAGAGCTCGTTACGGCGCCGTCCTTGACGACGGTGTCCGCCATGTTCTTCGTGGTCACCCACAGCGGGGTCAGCAGGACCGATCCGACGTCGGACTTCGCGGTGTCGTCCGTGGTCTTGCCGTTGACAAGGGTTGACGGAACGGTCACGCCCGCCCGCAGGTAGAGGGCTGCCGCGGCGGCCGCCTGGGCCTCAAAGTAGATCGGCTTGTACACCGTTCCGCACTGGTATCCCTTCAGGATGTTCTGCAGGCCGGACAATGACGCATCCTGTCCCGTGGTCGGGAAGGTCTTGGCGGGAATTTGCTTGCTCTGCAGGTAGGCGATCACAGCGTTGGCGTTGTCGTCGTTAGGCGTGACCACAGCGTTGATGTTCGGGTGGGCGGTGTATTGCTGGGCGAACGTCGTCTGTGCCACGGAGGGTGTCCAGGTGCCGGCGGGTTCTCCGACGTTGACGTACTCGCCGTTGTCGAAGTGCGGCTTGAGTACCCCGTTATATCCTTCGGCGAACAGCTTCGCGTTGTTGTCGGTCGGATCGCCATCCATGACCAGGATGTTCGGCTTGGTGACTTTCCAATCTGCGATGCACGTGATCTCGCCCTGGCCGATCAGCTGGCCAACCTTGACGTTGTCGAAGCTGACGTAGGTGCGATCCTTCGCCCCGCCTTTGACGAGCCGGTCATAGTCGATCACTTTGACGCCGCGCGCGTTGGCGGCCGCCTCGATGGCCGCGCCGGAGCCGGAGTCGAGGGCGTCGACAAGGAGCACTGACGCGCCGGCTGTGATGTCAGCCTCGGCCTGCGTCTGCATTGTGCTTGCGCTGCCCTGCGCATTGTCGATCTTGAACTTTGAGGAGTCGAGTCCAGCGGCTTCGAAGGCCTTCTTCAGGTAGGGGGCATCGAAGGTGACGTACCGCGCGGAAGTGGTGGTGTCCGGCAGCAGCACGCCGACCATCCCTTTGCCTTGTGATGCGAGGGAGGTGAGCTGTTTCATTGCCGAGAAATCGGCCGTGAACGCATCCGCGGAGATCTGCGGTACCGCTCCTCCGGGACTCGTGGTGCTCGACGTCGTCGATGTGCTCGTGCTCGAGCAGGCGGCGAGCGCCGTGATAGCGAGAGTTGCAATGAAGGCGGTTCCGGCGCTTCGTGCCGGGACCTTCATGGTTGACATTTCTTTCCTTCCATTGGTTTCGACTGCAAGCGACCTGGCGGGGTCGGGCCGGAACCTGGGCGTTGGCGCCGGACGCAGGTCCACGCCGGAGGCCACGGCGGTTCTCACCAACGGACGTCGATAAGTCAGCACTGGGCTGACTGCGACTTTATGACCAGCGACTCGATATCACGGGGTCCTCTCTGGACGGACGTGCCGGCGACGGCGGGCATGTTCGTCAATGTTGCTCTATGACTACGTTGTAGACCGGAAGTCCGCTGTTAGCAAGGCTTCGTGAGCGGCAGGATTCGACGACGGCGGACTAATCCCGTACGCGTTCGTCGGGAAGTAGCTGCATACGGATTTTGTTACATCAATACCGGAGTACATGCTCCGTACCCCGGGATGCAGTCCACATCACAGAGGTGGGTTCAATGAAGAAATGGACGCGATGGCAGGATTGGGTCACGGTTATCGCCGGTCTCTATGCTGCTCTGTCGGTCATCTGGACCACGGCGGCCGGCTCGTCCGCTGCCCTGATGGTCGTGTTCGGCGTTTTGCTGATCGTTAGCGGTGTCATCAATCTGGCCATGCCCGGAACGCCGGTCATGGAGTGGGTGCAGGCAGCATTCGGTGCCTTGCTGTTCCTTTCTCCGTGGCTAGGCTCCTACTCCATGCAAGCCGGAGTCGCCTGGACATCCTGGATCGCTGGCCTGGTGGCGCTCGTCGTCACCGCGATGGCGATCAAGCCCAGCACCGAGGAACACCGGCATCACATGGTCAGCCCTTCGCACTGAAGTGCTGAACCGTGAGGTGCTGAAACACTGAACAGCGGGAATACCGACCGGCGGGCCGTCATAGGACCCGCCGATCGCCGTCTCTTGCTTCAGTATTCCGACCCTACACAGGTCATACGCAGTTCAGGCTTTCAGGACGGCAGCCCCGGTAATGCGGCCGCCGGCCAAATCCCGTAACGCCCTATCGGCCTCAGACAATGGATACGCGGTCGTGGTAGGAGCCAGCCGAATTTCCGCGGCCAGGGACCAGAACTCCTCTCCGTCCGCCCGCGTATTGGCGCTGACACTGCGAAGCCTGCGCTCGTAGAAGAGATCAGAGGAGTAGTTCAGGGGCGGTATGTCGCTGAGGTGGATGCCTGCAATGGCGAGGGTCCCGCCCCGGTCCAACGCCTTGAGTGCCACAGGAACTAGGTCCCCGACGGGAGCAAAGAGTATCGCCGAGTCGAGTGGGTCCGGCGGGGAATCGTACGCGTCGCCCGCAAACACGGCGCCCAGTTCACGCGCCAGTTCGCGGGCAGGCTCCGAACGGGTCATCACGTAGACCTGCGCTCCTTGGTGGCGCGCCATTTGTGCCGTGAGATGGGCAGAGCCTCCGAAGCCATAGATGCCCAGTCGGCCGCCCGGCGGAAGCTCTGCCAGTTTGAGGGCCCGGTACCCGATGATGCCGGAGCACAAGAGAGGGGCCGCCTGCTCGTCCGAAAACTGAGGCGGGATGGCATAGGCGAAATCCTCGGAAACCGTGAGTTGTTCGGCGTAGCCGCCGTCCCTGTCCCATCCGGTGAAGACAGGGGAGAGGCAGAGATTCTCGTCGCCACGGCGGCAATACGCGCAGGTCCCGCACGTTCCGCCGAGCCAGGCCACTCCGACCCTGTCGCCGCGCCGGAACCTCACGCACCCTTCGCCCGCCTCGCTGACCATTCCTACCGCTTCGTGGCCGGGTACGACGTTCGGCATCCGCGGCGCAAGGTCACCCTCTGCGAGGTGCAGATCCGTGCGGCAGACACCACACGTTCGGACGCGGACGAGGAGCTCCCGCCGCCCGGGGTGCGGATCGGGCCGTTCGCCCCAAATAAGCGGCCGGGATTCAATCGGACCCGGTTCCCGGACCCACCATGCACGCATCGGGCCCTGCCCCGCCGCTAGATCTGCTTCTCCGCGGTGGAGCCGGCGTTCGCGGCCCGCCGCTCGGCTTTCAGCAGACGCAGGCCGCTGGCCAGTACTCCCACATGGCTGAACGCCTGCGGGAAGTTCCCGAGGAATTCGCCGGTATCCGGGTGGATCTGCTCGGGAAGCAGGCCCAGTGGATTCGCTCGGCTGCAGAGGGACTCGTAGAGTTCGTGGGCCTCATCCACGCGCCCTTGTCCGGCCAGGTTGTCCACCAACCAGAAGCTGCAGAGGAGGAACGCCCCTTCGCTCCCCGGCAGGCCATCGGGAGAAACCTCTGGCAGGTAGCGGAACAAAAGTCCGTTGCCGGCGTCGAGCTCTGCGGCGATGGCTTGAGTAGTGGACACCATCCGCGGATCGTCGAAATCAATGACGTTGCGGACAGGAAGGGTCAACAAGGACGCGTCCAGTCCGCCATGGCCGCCCAGATTCTCGGTAAACGTGCGCCGCCGTGGATCCCAGGATTGCGTCAGGGCAGCCTGCCGGATTCGCCGGGCCGTGGCCTCCCACCGGCGCTTGGGATAGGGAAGCCCGTCCCTCCGCGCGATCTGAATGGCGCGGTCGATCGCGACGTAACATAGCGCCGCCGAGTAGGTGAAGGGCCTGCTTTTGTCCCGGATTTCCCAAGGCCCCGAGTCCGGAGCCCTCCAGTTCCTGATGGCCATTTCCACGATCGGGATCAGTGCGGCCCAGAGCCGCTCATCGACTCGCTTCCCGCTGCCCGACCACTGGTATGCGATATCGACGATTTCACCGTACACATCGTGCTGAAGTTGGTGGCGGGCGCCGTTTCCCCACCTGACCGGGGCCGAGCCGCGGTATCCCCTCAACTGTGGATCCTGCACCTCTTCGGGCGGCTGGGAACCGTCCAAGGCGTACATGACGTGCGGGACACCGTCCCGCTCAACGTTGGTCAGGACCCAGGCGAGGAAGACGTCCGCATCACTGGGGTCGCCAATGCGCCTGAACACATAGTTGGAGAAGGACGCGTCGCGGACCCACGTGTACCTGTAGTCCCAGTTCCGCGACGTCCCTGGCCACTCAGGCAGGGATGAGGTGGCGGCCGCCAGGATGGCCCCCGTTTCGGCGTGATCCAACATTTTCAGCGTCAGGGCCGAACGCTTCATCAACTCCGCTTGGGAGCCTTCGCAGTCCAGGCTCGACGCCCACCGGCGCCAGGCGTACACGGTCTGGTCGATGAGCTTCTTGCTCTCGGGATGCTGACGAAGCCGGAACCGTCCCGACCAGTGCAGGACCATGGTCAGGGTCTCTCCGGCGCGAAGCGTCAATTCGGCGGACAAGCCACGGCCGTCAGGGATCAGTTCAACGGAGGACCACAGGTAAACTTCCTGCACTCCGTCCTGCCGCCAATCAAACCTCCAGCCGGTGGCCAGGGCGTCAAAGGTGACACCAGCCTTCGGTATCAGGCTGATGCGCAGCGGGACGTCGCCGCCCACGGCTCGCGCGTGCCGCAGGAGTTCGGAACGGCCGGCCGGCACCGGCTCCGACAAGTCGGCGCCGGCACGCAGCGTAAGTCCGTCCGTCACCTGCAGCACGCCGCGATCCGACACGAGGGACGTGACCAGCACGCAGGAATCCTCGGTGTAGCGCTGGGAGGATGCCAGAGTGCGAAGAGGGGCTATTTCAAAACGGCCGCCTGAATCCGCGTCAAGGATCCCCGCCAGGAACGGGGGACTGTCGAATTCCGGCAGGCAAAGCCAGGTAATTGCGCCGTCCCGTCCCACCAAAGCGCACGTGGACCCATCGCCGATAAGTCCGTGATCCTCGATGGGCAAATACCCGTCCTGGTTAGCCACCGGACGCGCTTGGGCACCAGTGATCATTCCGTTCACTCCCTTGGGTTCAGGCGAGGCTTCCTATATGGATTCTCCCGCCGTTCCCGCGCGCACGCCACAGTCCCCCCATCCCGCCCGGGGCTTGCGGGTCCATGCCCTCAGGGAGTGAGCAGGACCTTGATGGAGCGCCGTTCGTCCATGGCGCGGTAGGCCTCGGGGGCGTCCTCGAGCGGCATCACGGTGTCGAAGACCCGTCCCGGATTGATCTTTCCCTCGAGTACGTCGGCGAGCAGTTCCGGGATATAGGTGCGAGCCGGAGCCATGCCGCCGGCAATCGAAATGTTCGTGTCGAACAAGTAGCGCAGCGGGGCTTCGGCTCCGCCCGTCGGGACACCGACAAAGCCGAGGGCGCCGCCCGGGCGGACGCTGTGCAGTGCCTGTTCCATGGATTCCTTGGTCCCGACGCACTCCAGGACGGAGTCGGCCAAAACGCCTCCCAGCAACTCACGGACCTTGGCCACTCCGTCGTCGCCACGCTCGGCGACGATGTCCGTGGCCCCGAACTCGAGGGCAATCGCCTGGCGGTCCGCGTGGCGGGACATCGCGATGATCCTCTCGGCTCCAAGCCGCTTCGCTGCGAGCACGCCGCAGAGCCCTACCGCGCCGTCGCCGACGACGACGACCGTCCTGCCGGGGCCGACCTTTGCCGCGAGGGCGGCGTGGTGGCCGGTCGCCATCACGTCGGAAAGCGTCAGCAAGCTCGCGCGGAGGGCGTCGTCGGGTTCCGTGACGCCGGGAACCTTGACGAGGGTCGACTCGGCGAGCGGTACGCGCACGGCCTGGCCCTGGCCGCCGTCGATCGCGTGCCCGCTGTCATCTTTGCCGCCCCAACCTGCCAAATGATCGCAGGCAACGGTGACGCCGTTCAAGCATTGCGGGCAGGCGCCGCAGCTGACCAGGAAGGGAGCGATGACGAAGTCGCCGACCGCCAAGCCCGTGATGTCGTCGCCGATGCTTTCCACCGTGCCGATGAATTCGTGTCCAATGGCCGAAGGCTGGTGGGTGGGCTTGACCCCGCGGTACGGCCACAGATCCGATCCGCAGACGCAGGAGGCGGTGACTTTGACAACGACGTCGGTGGGCAGCTGGATCGTGGGGAAGTTACGGTCTTCAACACGGATGTCGCCGGGACCGTGGATGATGGTGGCGCGCATGGGGCTCCTCAAATGGTGGTTGGTGGGCTTGAATCGAGTCTATCCCCGCCGCGCCTATGGTCCTGTACTGGCCGGTAGCTCAGCCCGGACTCGCAACGGCCACGTTCGCTGCTTGGCGTCCAAGTCGCGCAGAATAGCTCCATGACAAAAAGCAGCGGGCGCTTGCCACGGCTTGAGGATGTGGCGGAACGGGCGGGAGTCTCGCACCAGACCGTGTCCCGGGTGATCAACGACCACCCCAACGTCAGCAAGGGCACTCGTGAGCGTGTCGAGGCGGCGATCGCCGAACTGGGTTACCGGCGCAACACTGCTGCACGGAGCCTCGTGACCCGTCGCTCCCAGACCATCGGTGTCCTGGCCAGTGAGCTGGCGCAATACGGTCCGGCGAACACCTTGCTGGGCGTCGAACAGGCGGCGAGGGATGCCGGCTATTTCGTCAGCATCGCAGCTTTGAGGACGGTCAATCGTGAGGCGATTCTTGATGCAGTCCGGCATTTCCTGGACCAGTCCGTGGAGGGGATCGTCGTCATCGTGCCGCATTCGGAGACCCTGCTGGCGTTGGCGGAAGTGAATGCCGGGGTTCCCGTGGTGGCCGTCGGATCGATGGGCGACGCCTTCGTCAGCGGAGCGATGGTAGACCAGCAGCGCGGCGCGGAACTGGCCGTGAGGCATCTGCTTGATCAAGGACATCGCAGGATCGGACACGTGGCCGGCCCGCAGGATTGGATCGACGGCGTGGCCAGGGCCGAAGGGTGGAGCGCGGCGTTGCGGGCCGCGGGCCTTGAGGATGATCTGCTGGTGGTGGGGGACTGGAGTGCCGGCAGCGGCTACGACATCGGCAGGAAACTCGCCGCTGAAAGGACGGCCACCGCGCTTTTCGTGGGAAATGACCAGATGGCCCTGGGCCTGTTGCGGGCCTTCAGCGAGGCGGGCGTCCGCGTGCCCGAGGACGTTTCGGTGGTGGGTTTCGATGACCAACCCGAATCCGGCTACTTCACGCCGCCGCTGACCACGGTGCGCCAGGACTTCGAAGAACTCGGGCGGCGCTGCATGGACCTCATGCTGGGCGGCATCGAGGACGGGCAAAGCGTCGGCACCACCGTGGTGGAGCCGGAGTTGGTGGTGCGCCAAAGTACTTCCGCCCCCGACTGATCGCCTTTTGTTTCAAGTGGGCGGTGGGCCCTTGACGCTGCTGCCTTGACACTGTTGTCTTGACGTGCGAATTGTTAGCGCTCACAATTGGACGAGTCCGCAAGGCTGCGGACTGGCTATTGGAGGATTTTCATGGGCGTCACAGCGGACGGCAAGGAACATTACGTCATCGGCGTGGACTACGGCACGCTTTCCGGCAGGGCGGTCGTGGTGCGGGTCAGGGACGGCAAGGAACTGGGAAGCGGCGTGTTCGACTACCCGCACGCGGTCATCACCGAGGCTTTGCCCGGCGATCTGGCGGATGGACCTGATGGCACAGGCGTCCGGCTTCCGGGGGAATGGGCGCTTCAGGTGCCGGAGGACTACCGCGAGGTGTTGCGTCATGCGGTTCCCGCCGCGGTGCGCGACGCCGGGATCGATCCGGCCGCCGTCGTCGGGATCGCCACCGACTTCACGGCGTGCACCATGGTGCCGGTGAAGGCCGACGGCACTCCGCTCAGCGAACTTCCCGGCTTCGCCAACCGGCCGCATGCGTATGTGAAGTTGTGGCGGCACCACGCTGCCCAGGGGCAGGCGGACCGCATCAACGCCTTGGCAGCCGAGCTCGGCGAAGCCTGGCTGCCGCGCTATGGTGGGCTCATTTCTTCTGAATGGGAGTTCGCCAAAGGCCTCCAGTTGCTGGAGGAGGACCCGGGCGCGTACGCGGAGATGGACCACTGGGTCGAAGCCGCGGACTGGATCGTCTGGCAGCTGTGCGGGAACTATGTGCGTAATGCCTGCACCGCCGGGTACAAGGGCATCTACCAGGACGGCAAATACCCGGCTGAAGACTTCCTTGCGGCGCTGAACCCGGACTTCAAGGACTTCGTGTCCACCAAGCTGGCCCACACGATCGGCCGGCTCGGCGATGCCGCCGGCTACCTGACGGCCGAGGCCGCCGCCTGGACCGGCCTGCGCGAGGGCATCGCCGTCGCGGTCGGGAATGTCGACGCGCACGTCACCGCGCCGGCTGCCCGGGCCGTGGAGCCCGGGCAGCTTGTCGCGATCATGGGCACCTCCACGTGCCATGTCATGAACGCGGATGTCCTGCGCGAGGTGCCGGGCATGTGCGGAGTAGTCGACGGCGGGATCGTGGACGGCCTCTGGGGTTACGAAGCAGGCCAGTCCGGGGTGGGAGACATCTTCGGCTGGTTCACCAAGTACGGCGTGCCGCCCGAATACCACGAAGCCGCCGGTGAACTCGGCCTGGGGATCCACGAGTACCTCACCGAACTCGCCGCCCGCCAAGAAATCGGTGAACACGGACTCATCGCCCTGGACTGGCACTCGGGCAACCGGTCGGTCCTGGTGGATCACGAGCTGTCCGGAGTGATCGTCGGCCAGACCTTGGCGACCCGCCCGGAAGATATCTATCGGGCGCTGCTGGAGGCCACGGCCTTCGGCACCCGCACTATCGTTGACGCCTTCCGCGACGCGGGGGTGCCGGTGAAGGAATTCATCGTCGCCGGAGGGCTCCTGAAGAACACGCTGCTGATGCAGATCTACGCCGATATCACCGGGCTGCCGCTCTCCACGATCGGTTCCGCCCAGGGTCCTGCGTTGGGTTCTGCCATCCACGCCGCGGTCGCCGCGGGGGAGTACCCGGACATCCGGGCGGCCGCGGCCGCCATGGGATCCGAACCCGGAGCCGTCTACACGCCGATCCCGGAAAGGGTCGCCGCCTACGAAGAACTGTTCGCCGAGTACCAGACCCTCCACGACTACTTCGGCAGGGGAGCGAACGAGGTCATGCACCGGCTCAAGAAGATGCAACGCTCGGCACACCAAACCGCGCCAATGAATCCCGTTCTGGAAGGAAGCAACGCATGAGCGCCCTGCTGGAGACGATTGCCAGGATCCGGGCCGAGGTCTGCGCCCTGCACACCGAACTGACCCGCTACGAGCTCGTGGTGTGGACCGCGGGCAATGTCTCTGCCCGCGTACCCGGCCAGGACCTGATGGTGATCAAACCGTCCGGGGTTTCTTATGAGCAGCTTACTCCCGAGTCCATGGTGGTCACCGACCTCCATGGGGTTCCCGTTGCGGGCGATCGCGAGGGTGAGTGGGGCAACCCGGAACTGTCGCCGTCGTCGGACACCGCCGCGCACGCCTACGTCTACCGGAACATGCCCGACGTCGGGGGCGTGGTGCATACGCACTCGACCTACGCGACGGCCTGGGCCGCGCGCGGTGAGGCGATCCCGTGCGTGTTGACCATGATGGGGGACGAATTCGGCGGCACCATCCCGGTGGGCCCGTTCGCGTTGATCGGGGACGACTCGATCGGCCGCGGCATCGTGGAAACACTCAGGGCCTCCCATTCGCCGGCGGTCCTGATGCAGAACCACGGCCCGTTCACCATCGGCAAGGACGCCCGCTCCGCCGTCAAGGCCGCCGTCATGTGCGAGGAAGTGGCCCGCACGGTCCACATTTCCCGGCAGCTCGGCGATCCGCTGCCCATCGACGCGGGCCAGATCGAGTCCCTCTACGACCGGTACCAGAACGTCTATGGCCGCTGACGCGGCCTGCCGCCAGGCCTTCCAACCCACGAACTTTTCAAGGAGAAACCCATGCCCACCGCCCACAACACGTCTCTCGATCACTACGAAGTCTGGTTCCTCACGGGCAGCCAGCACCTTTACGGCGAGGACGTCCTCAAGCAGGTCGCCGCGCAGTCCCAGGAGATCGCCGCAGCGCTGAACGGGTCCTCCGCTGTTCCGGTGAAGCTGGTCTGGAAGCCCGTGCTGACGGATGCGGACTCGATCCGGCGCACCGCGCTGGAAGCGAACTCGGACGACGCCGTGATCGGCGTGACGGCTTGGATGCACACCTTCAGCCCGGCCAAGATGTGGATCCAGGGACTGGATCTGCTCCGCAAGCCGCTCCTGCACCTGCACACGCAGGCGAACGTGGCCCTGCCGTGGGCGGACATCGACTTCGATTTCATGAACCTGAACCAGGCGGCCCACGGTGACCGCGAATTCGGCTACATCCAGTCCCGCCTCGGCGTGCCGCGGAAGACCGTCGTCGGGCACGTCTCCAACCCCGAGGTGACGCGCCAGGTGGGTGCCTGGCAGCGCGCCGCGGCCGGCTGGGCCGCCGTGCGCACCCTGAAGCTGACCCGTTTCGGGGACAACATGCGCAACGTTGCCGTCACCGAAGGAGACAAGACCGAAGCCGAGCTGCGCTTCGGCGTCTCGGTCAACACCTGGCCCGTCAACGAACTCGCCGACGCCGTCCACGGAGCGCCGGAGTCCGACGTCGACGCCCTCGTCGCGGAGTACGAACGCCTCTACGAAGTGGCGCCGGAACTGCGTGCCGGCGGTGCCCGGCACGACTCGCTGCGCTACAGCGCCCGCATCGAACTCGGCCTCCGCTCCTTCCTGGAGGCCAACGGCTCGGCCGCGTTCACGACGTCGTTCGAGGACCTGGGCGCGCTGCGCCAGCTTCCCGGAATGGCCGTGCAGCGGCTCATGGCCGACGGCTACGGCTTCGGCGCCGAAGGCGACTGGAAGACCGCGATCCTGGTCCGGGCCGCCAAGGTCATGGGCGCCGGGCTCCCCGGAGGCGCCTCCCTCATGGAGGACTACACCTACCACCTGACCCCGGGGCAGGAGAAGATCCTCGGCGCGCACATGCTCGAGGTCTGCCCCTCCCTGACCGCCACCAAGCCCCGCGTGGAGATCCACCCGCTGGGCATCGGCGGCAAGGAAGACCCCGTCCGCATGGTCTTCGACACCGACTCAGGGCCCGGCATCGTCGTCGCGCTCTCGGACATGCGCGACCGGTTCCGCCTCGTGGCGAACGCCGTCGACGTCGTCGACCTCGACGAACCGCTGCCCAACCTCCCGGTCGCCCGGGCACTCTGGTCGCCCAAGCCCGACTTCGCCACCTCCGCCGCCGCCTGGCTCACCGCAGGCGCCGCGCACCACACCCTCCTCTCCACCCAGGTGGGCATGGACGTGTTCGAAGACTTCGCCGAAATCGCCCGGACCGAACTGCTCACCATCGACGACGGCACCACCATCCGGCAGTTCAAGAAGGAACTCGCCTGGAACGCCGCCTACTACAAACTCGCCGGCGGGCTGTGAACGGAGAGGCATTCCGGCTGGTCTGCGGGGATCATCGCCGCGCCTTCACGCCTGAGTATCTAGTTGACAAGGGCAACTGACGCCCTTAAATTTCTGTGTATTCAGGTAGGTTCCTTGTTTTGGATCACATTGTTAGCTGTAGCTATGGAAACGCAGCCGGTGAGCTGCCAAGGCGCAGGGGGCAACGATGGCGAAAGTACCGCTGGATAATTTCCTCAATGAGTGCGTCTCCCGGAGTTCCGGAGAGGACGGCCTCAGCTTCGAAGAACTGTATGGTCTGTACATCAGCTGGTGCGGACTTAAGGCTTCGGAACCTGTGAGAGCCAGGACGTTCAGGGCGAGCCTTCGGGCGGCCGGCATCGCTCCCGGACACCGCGGAGAACTATGCGAGGATCTGGTGATGATAGGCCCGGCGGCGTGCGACTACATTGTCCACAGCGTGCTCCCGCTCGCTGCGTTGGACGCGCGATCGGGCGGCTGGCCTCGGCTCAAGTCTTCGCCCGCGGATCGTCTGGAGCTACCAGTCACCAGGGGGGCACCCGGCGAAGACCTCGACTCGGCTCCGGCTGCCTAAGCGGGTCTTTTATTCGTGGAACTTCTCCCGAGCCTTGCGCTGTTGCCGCTCAAGCTTGGCTTCCGCCTCGGTCCGCCGCTGACCGATGATGCGCATCTGGTGCGTGGTCGGGTGTTCGTATTCCTCCACGAAAGTTCCCTTTTCCCTGGGAAGGCTCTGGCCGGCAGCCTGGGACACGAGCTTTTGGTTGTCGTTTTCGCTCATGTCAAAATCGTCCCACCGGGCGGCTGTCTCCAAAAGAGGTTCAATCCGCGGTGCTGCAAAATAGGAGCGACATCCCGGTCTTCGGACCGGGATGTCGCTTGGCACTTGACCGATCCAGCAAAGTCAGCCGAGGTTCAGCGCCGTCCAGGAGACGGGAGGCAGGGTGATTTCGACGACGCCGTTGCGCACGACGGCGCTCTTGTTCGGCTGCAAGCCCACGCGGTCCCGATCCTCTAGCGTGTTCTTGGCGTAGACGTCCGCGTCCGAAAGGGTGTGGGCACCCATGACGATTACGCCGTCAAGCGCCGTCAGGTCGATGGTGACCGTTGCTTCTTCAGTCCGTGATCGGTTGACTAGGAAGACCGACGTCGCAGCTGCGTCCGCCTCGTAGGTCGCGACGGCGTCGATGAGCGGGACGGTGCCGTAGGCCTCCGTGCTGTAGCTGTCCGCTTCCAGCTTCACATCCAGGGCGACTCCCTTGGCCAGTTTGGATGTCAACGCGAACGGGAAGAAGGTGGTCTGCTTCCACGCCGGCCCCCCGGGTTCGGTCATGATGGGAGCGATCACGTTGACCAGCTGCGCGAGGGAGGCGGAGGTGACACGGTCGGCGTGCTTGAGCAATGAGATCAGCAGGTTGCCGAAGACGACGGCGTCGGCCACGGAATACGCGTCCTCGAGCAACCGCGGCGCCTTGGGCCAGTTGTCCAGCCCTTCGATTTTGTCGACCTTATGGAACCGCTCGAGGTACCACACATTCCATTCGTCGAAGGAAATGTTGATGGTTTTCGTGCTTCCGTTGACGGCCTTGACGTGGTCCGCTGTTGCCACAACGGATTCAATGAAGTGGTCCATGTCGGTAGCGGAGGCAAGGAACGAGTCCAGGTCGCCGCTCTTTTCCTCGTAGTAAGCGTGGCACGAAATGTAGTCGACGTCCTCGTAGGAGTGGGTGAGTACTACGCGCTCCCATTCTCCGAACGTGGGCATATGGGCGCTGGACGAGCCACAGACCACGAGTTCAACTGAAGGATCCAGTTGACGCATTGCCTTCGCGGTCTGCGATGCGATTTTGCCGTAGTCGTCAGCGGAGCGATGGCCCAACTGCCACGGGCCGTCCATTTCATTGCCGAGGCACCACATTTTGACGCCGAAAGGCTCCGCCCGGCCATGAGCGGCGCGGCGGTCCGACAGCTCCGTCCCGGAGCGGATGTTGGAGTACTCCAACAGGTCCAAAGCTTCCAGCGTGCCCCGGGTGCCGAGGTTGACGGCCAGCATGAGTTCGCTGCCCACCTTCTCCAGCCATGTGCTGAACTCGTGCATGCCGATCTCGTTGGTTTCGGTGGAGTGCCAAGCGAGGTCGAGGCGGCGGGGGCGGTGTTCCTTGGGTCCAACACTGTCCTCCCAGCGGAACCCGGAGACGAAGTTGCCGCCCGGGTAGCGGATGGTGGAGACACCGAGTTCCTTGACGAGCTCAATCACGTCAGTGCGGAAACCGTCGGCGTCGGCGTTGGGGTGAGCGGGTTCGTAGATGCCGTCGTAGACACAGCGTCCGAGGTGTTCAACAAACGAACCGAAGAGGCGGGGATTGACTGCGCCCACTGCGAATTGTGGGTCGATCGTAAGGCGTGCGGAAACCATTGTCTGCTTTCAGTGAGAGGTAGCGGGAAGAGAAAGGGTGCTTTGAATGCCTATTTGAGGCTGCCGAGAGACAGGCCACCCTGCCAGTACTTCTGCAGGGTGAGGAATGCCACCACGAGGGGAATGATGGAAATGAACGAACCGACCACAATCAGGCTCCAGAGCGAGTGGCCACCGCCGTTGTTGGATGAGGCCAGCTGCTCCCAGAGGCCTATGCCCACCGTGAGTGGATAGAGCCTCTCCGTGGACAACATGGCCAAGGGCAGGAAGTAGTTGTTCCAGGTCCCGACGACGGAAAGCAGGAGGACAGTCACGAGCGCCGGCCGAAGCAAGGGCAAGGAGACTTGGAAAAAGGTCCGCAGTTCGCCGGCTCCGTCCACCCTGGCCGCGTCGAGCAACTCATCAGGCACGGCTTCTGCGGTGTAAACCCGCATCAGGTAGACGCCGAAGGGGCTTAGGAGGGACGGCAGGATGACCGCCCACACGGTATCTGTGAGCTTGAGGTTGGACATCAGGATGAATGTCGGGATGACCAGCGCCGTCATGGGGACCATTACGGCACCGAGCAGCAACGCGAACGTAAGGTTCCGGCCCCGGAACTTGTACTTGGCGAAGCCGTAACCGGCCAGGACCGAGATTGCCGTCGCTCCCAAGCCGCCGCTGACAGCGTAGAGCAGCGAATTACCGAGCCACTGCACATACTCCCCGCCGTTGTAGGCGAAAAGCTCCTGGATGTTTGCGATCAGGTTGAAATTCTTGTCGAACCACATAGCGCCGGAAGAGCCGGCAAAAAGCCCTTGTGCATCCTTCGTGCTGGCAACGAACAGCCACCAAATGGGAGCCAGGAAATACAAGACCAGGACGCCCAGAAAGACATGAGCCACAACGTTGCGGCGACGGGGCCGCGACAACCGGGTTGTAGCCGGGAGATGTGTTGTCGGTGTGCTCATGAGAGATTGCTCCCTTTCTTGCGGGTCGCGAACATGAAGATATACACCGCGATGAAGACGACGATGCCAAGGGAGAAGGAGATGGCCGAGGCGTAGTTGAACTGGGCATATCCGAAGGCCAAGTTGAACGCGTAGATGTTCGGGGTGAAATCCGGGGTGATGCTGCCGTTCGCTACCGGCCCGAGGATTTGCGGCTCGGAGAAGAACTGCAGCGTCCCGATCAGCGCAAAGATAAGAATGAGCACCAGCGCCGAAGAAACGAGGGGTATTTTGATGCGAAAAGCAACTTGCCTTTCGGACGCGCCATCAATCTTGGCGGCCTCGTACAGCGTCGGATCAATTCCCTGCAATGCCGCGTAAATGATGATCATGTAATAGCCGGCCCACTGCCACGTCACAACGTTGAGCAGGCCGTAGAAGACGTTGTCCTGGCTGAGCAGGAAAGGCGCCGGCGCGTGGAACAAGGAGAAAAGCTGCTCAAGCGGGCCGAATGTCGGACTGTAGAGAAACCCCCACATCAGGGCGCCGATGACCGCGGGCACTGCGTACGGCAGGAAGATCATCAGCCGGGAGAACCTGGCGAGCCGGGAGGTGAGGTGATCGAGCACGAGCGCGGCCGCCAGGGAGACGGCCATCTGGACCGGGATAAGGACCAAGGAGAAGCGAACCACGAACCAGACGCCCTTGAGGAACTGTGGATCCGAGAAGGCGTGGAGATAGTTCTCCAAACCGCTGAACCGCGTACCTGTCGCCAGGCCCTTGGTGAACAGGCTGAGGTAGAGGGCGTAAGCAAGCGGAGCCAGAAGGAACGCTACGAAAACCACGCCGAACGGTGCGATGAAGAGCCAGCCGGTCCGGGCGCGCCGTGCATTCATCTTGTCGCTGCGGGTTCTGCGTTCGGGAGTGGGCGGGGGATTCACCGTGTCCGGTGCGGAAGTATGCGGCAACGACGTCACCGTTGACCCGTGAACTGCCATGAGCTGTCCTGCAACTTTCTATCGATCGATTCCGTCCCGTTCCGCCCGGCCGCGGGGCCGGGCGGAACGGGAGGAGTGGTCAGTTGACAGTGAACCCTTGGCTCTTCGCGTAGTTCACCATGATGCCTTGCAGCTCAGTGGCTGCTTCGTCCCCGCTGACTTTGCCGGCGTTGATCTTGACCGTCTCGGCCTGCAGTTGTGCGTAGTAGTAGACACTGAACGGGCTGTAACTGAATCCCTTGTAGGCATTTTCGGCCGGGATGTAAATGTCCTTGTTTGCAGTCTGCCCGCCAAAGAAATCGACCGCGTTGTTGGTGAACGCATCCGACTTCAGCACATTTTGGTTGAGCGGGAAGATTGTCTGGGTCTTCCAGCCATCCGTGAGGGAGGCGTCGTCGGCGTAGAGGCCCTTGGCGACTTCGGCGGCGAGCTTCTGGTCACCCGCCTGCGAGGTGACGGCAAAGGTGGATCCTCCCCAGTTCACGGAGACGGGGTTGCTTGGATCCCATTGGGGGAGCGGCGCAGCGGCGAATGTTCCTTTCTCGGTGCCCTTACCCACTCCGGATCCGGTGAGGTAGCCGGGAGCCCAAGCCGCGGAGATGTACGTGGCGTACTTGCCGCCGATCATTCCTGAGATGTAGTCGGTGGTGAACTGGTCTTGGGTGGCCACCAGACCCTTCTTCACGAGCGCGGCCCAGTAGTTCAGCACGTCCTTGGCCGGCTGGCTGTCGAGGTGAATGGAGATGTTCTTCTGGTCCGCCAGGTCATAAGTGAAGGGAACGGCGCCCTTTTGGGCCATGAGGGCGGTCAGGGCGGCAGGAACATTGCTGCCAAGATCTCCGAATGCGGGGCCGCCGGCGTCCTTGACCTTTTGCGCGGCCGTTTCGTACTCCGCCCAGGTCGTCGGCGGCTTGATGCCGTACTTGTCCAGCACATCCTTGCGGTAGATCATGCCCATGGGCCCGCCGTCGACCGGAATCGCGTAGACCGAATCGCCTTGCGAGACGTCCTTCCAGGAGCCGGCGCTGAAGTTCTTCTTGACGTCTCCGGCGCCGTACTTGCTCAGGTCGACAAGTGCGTTCTGCAATTCAAAACCCGTCAGCTGGTCGGCCTCGAGCATGATCACGTCAGGGGCTCCCTTGCCGGCCTGGATAGCGGTTTGGAACTTCGCATACTCCGGGGCGCCTTGGCCGGCCACGGTCCAGCAGACCTGGACATCGGCGTGGGAGTTGTTGAAGTTGTCCACGACCGTGGCCATGTTCGGGTACCACGCCCACACGGAGACCTTCGGAGCGTCGGCATGGACGATCTTGTTGGTGCAATTGGTCGTGTTGGAGCCCGCGCTTGCGGCATCCGCGCCGCCACTGCACCCTGCCATTGTGGCGGCCAAGGCAGCGGCTGATACTGCTGCTGCGATTGCTTTCTTGTTCACGTAGTTTCCCTTCGGTCGTGCATGGACGTCGTCGTCGGAGGTGGAGCAGTGAGGGTAGGCCGTCCTCCAGCCAATGGATGCTGGTGGGGGCCGGACGGACTCGGAAGTTGGGGCGAGAGGACAATCCCAAGCTTTTACATCGATGTAAGTAATCGTTGTAAATCCATGATGATGTGACCCGACTTACATGTCAAGAAAAAATTAGGCGGAGTCTTCGGCGGACTTGATCGCCGTGGACTGCCGGCTGATGACCTTGAAATCCGCTTCAAACTCGCGGGCGGGCGTTGCTTCGGCCGCGCCGTCGATCCGTTCCAGGAGCATCGCGACGGCGGTCTCGGCGATCTCCCGCCGGCCCGGATCTATGGTCGACAACGTTGGTAACGAATACCGGGTCTCGTCGATGTCGTCGAATCCGATGATCGCGACATCCTCGGGGATTCTCAGTCCAGCGTCCTGCATGACACGCATGGCACCCAGGGCGATGGAGTCGTTGAATGCCACGACGCCATCGAACTCGAGCCCGGACTCCAAGACCTGCCGCATGGCTTGGGCGCCGTCGGACCGGTGCCACGACTGGACGTCGATAGCCAGTTCGTCCCGGTAATCCAGCCCCGCGTTCCGCAAGGCGCGGCGGTAACCTTCCAGGCGGAGCCCGGCTGAGCCGATGACTTCATTTCGATGGGCGCCAAAGGCGAGTAGTTTCGTTCGTCCGCGCTGCAGGAGGTGTTCCGTAGCTGCTTGTGAAGCCTCAATGTTTTGCATGGTCACGTGGTCCGTGGGGCCATGAAAAATCCGCTCGCCCAGGAGGACCATGGGCGTCGGAATATCAATGAGGCCCACGTCCTCCTGGCCCAGGCCAAGCACGCTGTACAAGACGCCATCGACCATTCGCATTCGGGGGCCATGGAGGATCTCCAGCTCGCGTGTCCGCGAGCCCCCGCTTTGTTCGATGATCACGACCTTCCCGCGCTTTGAGGCGGCCGTCATCACGGCGTCGGCAAGTTCGGCAAAGTATGCGTTCTTCAAATCCGGGATGATGAGGCTGATGACGTCCGTGCGGCCTGACCTCAACCCACGGGCAGAGAGATTGGGCTGATAGCCAAGTTTCTCGATGGCCAGCAATACCCGCTCGCGCGTCTCGGATTTGATGTTCGGATGGTCATTGATGACGTTCGACACCGTCTTGATTGACACATCGGCCGCCTGGGCCACATCCCGCATGGTAACTGCCACTTTTCCTTCTTCCGCACGCAAGTCAGCTTCGGCTTTACAAGCAGATTACATCGTTGGAAAGAATGGAAGGGGAGAATCGTCGCTACATCAGCCACTGGACTGAGACGTTCATGGCGAACAAGGCATTTGTCAGGGGCGCGAGGATCGACTCGTCTGCCTCCATACGGCGCAACGTCTCGACGAATTCATCTATCTGAATGGTGGTGAACCCACCGTCCCGGAGTTGCTGGATGGCAAGCTCGGTATTCTGTTTCCGGGTGTTGCTGAATCGCGGGTTTACCTCTGGCTGTACCGGTTCCGAATCCATTGCCTTTACTTGTCCCCAACTTCCCTGTCCGCAGGACGCCCATTGCAGGGGTATTCATGCATTACAAATGCTACTATCTCAGGCCTTGTCAGGTGCATTCCGGGTACCTGTATGAACAGCCTCTCTTCGTCGCCAGGAGCCACTAGCGCTTAGCCAGCCAATAGCATGGGTCAATGATGGATAAGTCGTCGGCTTCTGGCGCGCTGACACACGAGGTGGCCCGTGACCCCCGACGCGTGCACTGGATGGAACTGTTCTTCGACCTCGTCTTCGTCGCCTTTGTCGGCCAGCTTGCCCGCGGGATCCACGGTGATCCTGGATGGGCTGAATTCGGTACGTTCGTCCTGCTTTTCTTTCCGGCGTGGTGGGCCTGGGTGAACATTGTTTCAGTCGTCAACCTCCTGCCTGGTTTGTCGTCCCGGGCGCTGGGCATAGCGATGCTCGCTGCCATGGCAGCGGCGAGCGTCATGGCCGCCGCGGCGCCCGGGGCCTTTGGCGAACGGGCCTGGGCCTTTTCGCTGGCCAATGCTGCCATTCGCGTGGTCCTGCTGATCTTGTGGCTGTACCAGCACCGCGGGAATTCGTCCGAAACTCCGTGGCGCATCTGGATCTACAACGGCGGCACCGCAGTCCTCTGGCTCATCTCAGCCTCTTTGCCGCTCCACATCGCTGTCATTCTGTGGGCTGCCGCGATCGTTGTCGAGGTTGGAATGATGACGCTTAGCGCCCGACTTTGGCCTGACCGGGGTATCGGCGGGATCAACATCGAGCACGCATCTGAGCGGCTTGGCTTGTTCGTCATCATTGTCCTCGGCGAGTCCATTTTCACGATCGTCACTGAGGTGTCCGAAGACTGGGGCCCCGGCGCAGGTTCTGGGGCCTCAAAACGACAACAACTGCGAGCCAGTTGGGTCAGCCGTTGATGATTTGCGGGACGCCGAGGGCTTTGAGGCCTTCGACGCCGAATTCGAGGCCGTAGCCGGATTGCTTGGCGCCGCCGAAGGGGATGCGGGGGTCGACGTTGCCGTGCTTGTTGATCCAGACCGTGCCGGCTTCGAGGCGTACCGCGACCTCGCGGGCGGCTTCCAGATCCGAGGACCAGACGGAGGCGCCGAGTCCGACGTCGAGCGCGTTCGCCTTGGCGACGGCCTCGTCCACGGTGCTGTAGCGGATGATGGGCAGGGCGGGGCCGAACTGTTCCTCGGCGACGAGGGGGTTGTCGTTGTCGATGTCGGCCACGAGGGTGGTGGGGTAGAAGTAGCCGGGCTGGCCGTCGTCGGGGTTGCCGCCGAGCAGGATGCGGGCGCCGGAATCGCGGGCGGCGTCCACGAGTTTCGCGACGATGTCGTATTGCTGCCGGTTCTGTAGCGGTCCCAGCACGTTCGCCTCGTCCCACCCGTTCCCCATGGGCATCGCGGCGGCAACGGCGGCGAGTTCGGTGCACACCGCCTCATACAGCGAGTCGTGGACGTAGAGGCGCTTGAGTGCGGCGCAGGTCTGGCCGGTGTTGATGAAGGCGCCCCAGAAGAGTCCTTCGGCGATGGCTTTGGGGTCGGCGTCGGGCAGGACGATGCCGGCGTCGTTGCCGCCGAGTTCGAGAGTGAGGCGCTTTACCGTGTCCGCGCTCGAGCGGATGATCGCTTTGCCGGTGGCGGTGGAGCCGGTGAACATGACTTTGCCGATGGAGGGGTGTTCGGCGAGCCGGGCGCCGACGTCGCGGCCGCCGGAGACCACGGTGAGGAGGCCCTCGGGAAGCTCTTCGTTGATCACGGCGGCCAGGGCGAGCACGGACAGGGGCGTGTATTCGGAGGGCTTGACGACGACGGCGTTGCCCATGCGCAGGGCGGGGGCGATCTGCCAGATCGTGATCATCATGGGCCAGTTCCAGGGGCCGATCGCGCCGACGACGCCGATGGGCCGGTAGTGCAGCTCGGCGCGGGTTTCGCCGTCGTCCACCACGGTTTCCGGGTCCAGCGGGGTGCCGGCGGTGGCGCGCAGCCAGGCGGCGCAGGCGCCGACTTCGAAGCGGGCGTTGGGGCCGTTCAGCGGTTTGCCCTGCTCGCGGGAGAGCAGGCGGGCAAGTTCCTCTGCGGAGCGCTCGACGGTGTCGGCGGCCCTGAGCAGCGCGGCGGACCGGGCGTCGTGTCCCAGCGCAGCCCACGCGGGTTGGGCCGCCCGGGCGGCGGTGATGGCGCGTTCGAGGTCCTCGACGGTGTGAACGGGAGCCTCGCCGACGGCGGTGCCGGTGGCGGGGTCGAGGATGGTCCGGGTTTCGCCGGTGGTCGGGGTGATTGAAGCCAGGAGGGCGTCGTAGCTTTCCAAGGGTTTACTCCACTCTGAGTTGGTATTGGTTTCGAAGGACAACGTTCCAGGGGTCAAACGGCCATCAGGATCATGGCGCCCAACGCACCCGCTGAAGAGATGGCCTCAAGGGATGCAGAGGCCTGTCGACGGTGTCTACGGCCGTTTAGTCGCAGCGTTCGGGCCGCCAGGACGACTGAATAGGCGATGACCGCTGCCGCGAGGACAACTGCGAGGGCGGGGTTCGCTCCACCCGGTCCCGAATGCGCATGTGTTGGGTGTATCGAACCGGATGGGGCGGAGGGAAGGGTTGTGACGAAGATGGCGAACATGGCCACGATGGACAGGGAGCGGTGTATTTCCATGCCGCCGCGGCGATGCTTTGGCAGGAGAACCAGCGGAAGAGGGGACGTGAGGAGAAGCAGCAGGCCCCACACGACGCCCGGAACAATGCCCGGCCCGAAGGTTGTGTCCGCCATCGCCACGAGCATGAGTGCCATCGGCCCCCACTGGCTGAGGTTCCTGAACAGGCCTTCCCGCATCGGGCTCCAGATCCCCAAGGCGCAGCAGGCCAGCATGACCAACGAAAGGATTGTGTGCATGTCGTTTACCGATCGTCAGTCCAGGCGCTACAAGTCTTCTTCGTCCCCGAGGTGCACGGCCGCCGGCCCCTCTTCGCCGTGCCCGATGCGCCGATACACGGCGGGATTGCTTCGGCGGAGGCGGAATGCCCAAGCGACCCCCACCAATCCAGGTACGATGATCGTCGCCGGCAGGATGAACGTCAGGGCATTCGTCTCGTTTTGGCCCAGCAGGACGTTGAAGTTGACTACGATCAGAACGAAAATCACGGCCAAGAGCACGAACCCCAAGGCAGGGGCGATCACGCGGGTCCAGATTCCAGCGTCATGCCTGTTCTTGCGGAAGAATCCAATGACGGCCAGCGAAACAACGGTCATCAAGAGGACGAGTCCCATCGCGCCGTCGTTCGTCAGCCACGTGAACATGGTCAGGACAGGGTAGAGATCACCCAGCGACGATCCGGTCCCCGCGATGGCGAATGCCACCGTGACCACGACGGCGATCACCGTCTGGGCGATCGACCCGGCGTAGGGGGCGCCGCTGTGCCGCCGGACTGCGCCCAGCTTTCGGGGAAGGACTCGCTCCCTGCCCAAGGAGAAGAAGTAGCGCGCCGCGGCATTGTGGAAGCTGACGAGTGCCGCGAAGAGGCTCGTGACGAAGAGCAGGCGGGCCAGGTCGGCGAGAAGAACACCGGCGTGGTCGCTGAGGAAACCGAACATCAGGTCCGGTCCTTGTTTCGCTGAGGCGTCCACCACGGCTGACGGTCCGGTGCCGACCGCCATCGCCCAGGAGGAAACAGCGTAGAAGAGCGCAATGATGGCGACGGCAGTGTAGGTGGCACGGGCGACGGTGTGTTTGGGGTCCTTGCTTTCCTCGCCGTAGATCGCTGCCGATTCGAATCCCATGAATGCCGCGATGCCGAAGGAGAGGACCGCCCCGACGCCCGGTACAAAGAGGCTCTGCGGGCTGAGCGGTGCTCCGCTGATTCCTTCGGGTGCCACGGCAAAGGAGACGACGTCGTAGACAATCACCACGAGGAACTCCAGGCCGACAAGCACCCCGAGGACCTTCGCTGACAGGTCCACCCGGTTCACCCCGAGGAAAGCGACGACGGCGATGCAGACCAGCACCGGAATCCACCAGGGGACAGTGACGCCGAAGCGTTCGTTGATCAGGCTTGAGACGGTGAAGCCGAAGAGGCCGTAGATGCCGACTTGCATCAGGTTGTAGGCCATCAGGGCCACCATCGAAACCCCGACGCCGACCGGCCGGGAGATGCCCTGGGCTACGTAGGAATAGAAGGCGCCGGCGTTGACGACGTACCGGCTCATGGCCGCGTAGCCGACGGCGAACACGGCGAGGGTTCCGCCGAGCAGCAGGAAGGAGAGCGGCACGCCGGTGACCCCGGTGACGGCAAACGTCGTCGTCACCCCGCCGGCGAGGACGGTGAGCGGAGCCGAGGCGGCGATGATCATGAAAGTCACCGCCGGGACGCCGAGACGGCGTCGATGGTGATGCGGGTGGCCCACCTCGGTGGTCTCTTTCCCTGTTGTTAAACTCATTTCTGGGCCTCCATGTGGCAGTGGCCGCCTTCGGCGGGCTTCGACGCGGGGACATCGAGGACGGGGCTCCGATCGAAGAAGCCTTCGGGACGTAGTTTGAAGCCCACAGTGTCGACGGGCATGATCGGCCAGTCCTCGGGTCGGGGGAAGTGGGTCAGCCCGAAGGTGTGCCACACGACGATGTCTTGACCGTCGATGTCCCTGTTGCGGGCAATGTAGGACGGCAATCCGGCTCCTCCGCAGTGCTGGTTGACGAAGTCGCCGCTGGGGTAGCGCTCATTCTCGTCGTAGCGGGTCACCCACAGGTCCTTCGTAGCGAAGGCCGCACGCCGGGCGATGGACGATTGGGGGTCGGCCAGGAGCATGGGATGCCCTTGTCCGTGGAGCTTGTACCCCACAGGGTCGCCCAGGCGGTTGAGTGATTCGGGATTGGAAATGATCCAGGCGCGCCCGGCCGCCATGTCGGACTCGCGCACTGCCTCCGATTCGCTCTTGAGCACCGTCCGACGGCGCGCGAAGGCGTTGCCGCGCTCGTTGCCTTCTCCCATGGGTACGCGGACAGCGTCCTCTTCCTCGACCCTGTTGCTCAGGCCGTCGATGGCGAAGTCCAGGCGGGCACTGAAAAGGTGCTGATGGAAGGGAGCACCCAGGCCCGGGGCGAGCTCCGAGGCGTACGGGTAGCCTTTCCCGGGGTGGGCGCTTGTGAAGACGACGCCGGTGGCCTTGGCTTCGAACTCGATGGTGCCGTCGAGGTAGAGGTACCAGTAGAAGCCGTAGTCGTAGTTGCCGATGGTGGTGAAGAAGCTGATGACGAGCCTCCGGTTCCGGCGGGTGTAGTTCACACCGCTCCAGAGGTCGCTGTGCTTGGCGAGGATGCTCCAATCCTCTTCGTGCATGCAGATGCCGTTGCGGATCTCCCGTGGCCGGCCGAACGAGTCGCTCACTACCGGGCTGAGGTAGGTGATTTCGCCAAGGCAATCGCAGCCGAGCTCGAGCGAGTTGGCGTATTGGCCCACGAGGTATTCGCCGGTATCGAAGTAGTTCTGCCAGGAGCGCACGGGAGAGGGATCGCCGTACGGGACCACCATTTCGGCGATCGAGGCGCGCTTGAGGATGCTGCGGCGGCGAGCGGCGTCGTCGAAGGCGACATTGTGGAGGACTACGCCTTCCCGGACATCGAAGCCGATGTCCAGGCTCCACTTCTCCCACTCGACGTGGTTCCCATTGTGGACGGTGAAGCTCGGACCTTCCGGCTGGGTGATGTGGATCGGTTTCTGGGTGGTGCGCATCGGCCCGGTCAGCTCAGGGTCCGTAAAGTTGCCGTGTTCTTCCGGAACCGGGACCGGCCCGAAATCCAGGACTTGGTCGACGGTCTTGCTCACGACGTCGACGTAGGCGACCAGCCCGTCCACAGGGTGGGCCCAGGCGCTGTCGCCGGGGAACTCCTGGACGAAAGCCAAGCCGCGCAGGATCCGGCGGCCTTTCTCTTCGGGGTATTCGAAGACCCCGGCTGACAGGGGAGCGACCCTGACTTTGCTGACATCGAGATTCCGGTCAGCCAAGGCATTGAGCCATCGCTCGTCCTGGGCGAGGATCTCTTCGACCACCTCGAATTCTTCTTCGATGACCGGAAGCTCGCCCGTTACCGACGTATCGAGTTCGACTTTCGAGACGACTTCCTGGTGTGTCACAGAAACGACGACGTCCTGTGCGGCACCGGATGAAACGTTATGTAGGAACGCCCTGAACCTGCGGTCCGGAGTCCCCGATACGTGCGCTCCTGAATCGCGAGGGGGATCAAGCAGGCCAAGGTAGGCGATCCGGATGGATTCGTCGAAGAGTCCGGCGTCGGCCAAAATGCCCCTGACGGCCGTGATGTCTTCGGCGCTGGTCAAGGCATAGGGAGACGGTCCGGCAAACTCAGCCATGTCGGCGATTTCTGGAGAGGAAGTTGTGCTCATGGAAGGCCTTTGTGAGTGGCGGTTTATTTTCTATGTGTGTAGAGAATAGCATCGTGTAATCTGAGTCACAACGGTTGTAGAAAAAAAGATTTGGGGAAAGCGTGCCGAAGATCGTAGACCACGACAAGCGCCGGGTGGAGCTGGTCGAAGCCACGTGGCGGATCATCGCCAGCAGGGGGATCGAGGGTGCCACCATGCGCGAGATAGCAACGGAAGCAGGCTTTGCCAACGGCGCGCTCAAGCCGTATTTCCCCACGAAGGACGATCTCTTGACGTTCGCTTTCGCCCACGTCTTCAACCAGACGAATACCCGCATGAGCGACTCCACCGCCGGCCTGCGGGGCCTGTCCGCTTTGCGCAGCTATTGCCATGAAATTTTGCCGCTCGACGCCGAGAGGCTTAACGAGGCGCGAATCGCGATCGCTTTCTGGCAGCGCGCACTGACGGACCCGGCGAAGGCCGCCCTGCATGATTCCTCAATGGAGCAATGGCGTGAAGCCCTGTTCGACAAGCTCCGTGAAGCCAGGGAACTTGGCGAACTGAAGGAGGGGCTGAACGACGACGACATCGTCGGCGGGATCATGACATTCGCGCTCGGTGCCCAAATCACGGCCACGCTGACGCCGGAACACCACTCGGCGGATCAGCTACGGTCCCAACTGGAGACCTATGTATCGCTCATTTCCTCCGAAAAGGACGCTTTCGTGCCAACGGCCGGCTCGAAGTAAGTCTTGAACGCGCCGAAAGAGCGCCCTTCGCTGGGCGGGCGGCCGTCGTCTAACGGCCGCATCATTGACGGCGGATCCGTGGACTCCCTCCTCAGTCAGCTAAGGGTGGACGCCCGGACCACCAGCTGAGGAGGAAAAACTACTTGAGTGGGTTCAAATCCTGTCTCCGAGTTAGCTTCCTGGAGCAGCAATTCCAGAGCCGTGGACCCAATCAGTGCGCTTGGCTGCCGGATGGAAGACAGAGGGACCACGGCAGCGGCCGCAAACTCGATATCGTCGTAGCCGATCAGTGCTATCTCCTTTGGCACCTGCACTCCGCCCATTAACATCAGGCCCTGCAGAACCCCCACAGCAAGCAGATCGTTGGCCGCGAAGATCGCATCCGGACGTTCGGCTGCGGGCCGGTGGCGGATGGCCTCACCTGCGGCCCTACCCGAGAGGACGGTGAGGGAATCTGTCTCGACGACTTCCAGGGTTGCATTGGCTGGCGCCTGAATTGCCTTGCGCGCCCCCGAGAGACGGTCTGTCACCTGACGAATGCTCGCCGGGCCGCCGACAAACGCGATCCGCCGACGGCCCAGGGATAGCAAGTGGGCAACAGCCATTTCGCCACCGGCAAGGTCGTCCACCGCGACGGAGGAAAAGCTCAAGTTGTCCGTCTGCCGGTCCACGAGAACCGTGGGGATGCCCCGCCGGCGCAACTGTTCCAGCCGTGGGATCACATTGCCGACCGGGGAAAGGAGCACCCCGCGGACGCGTTGCTGTTCAAAGAGATCCAAGTAAGCCGCCTCCCGCTCTGCGTCCTCGTTGCTGTTGCCCACCAGGACAGTAAAGTGCTCCGTGGCGGCTCGGTCCTCGGCGCCCCTGGCCAAATCGGTGAAAAAGGGGTTCGCGGCATCCAGGACCACCAATCCGATGCTGTGACTCATGCCTGCGCGGAGCTGGCGTGCGGCGTCGTTGCGGACAAAGCCGAGTTGGTCGATCGCGGCCTGTACCCGAGCCATGACGTCCGTAGACACTTTTTCCGGCCGATTTAACACGTTGGAAACCGTCCCCACGGAGACCCGAGCCAACGCTGCGACATCCTTGACGCTGGCTGAAACCATTTCTTGAGCTCCTGAGTGCGGACGTCGCTGCCGTTTGGAGGGGCAAGCGTTGGTAAGCAAGTTAGTGTCCTCAGGATACCCGTCCGGAGCCCGATTTGAACCCTTTCAATGAAACGAATCAAAAGGGAACCTAAAACCTCTTGACGACTGCATCGCGATGCCCATATGATTCAAAACACAGCAGCTCTGAAACGATTCATTTCGCAGTTCACGAAGCCCCAAAGGTGCGGTCAATTTTATGCAGCAGACAAACAGTTCCCGGTCCGGTCCCGCAGAGGAATCGTCAGGGCTGGCCCTCTCCCTCGCCCACGCCGCCAAGACCTTTGGCCCGGTGGTCGCCCTGGCCGACGGAACCATCGAGATCCAGGCTGGCGAAATCCACGCACTGGTCGGCGAGAACGGCGCCGGGAAGTCGACCCTGGTCAAGATCCTCGCAGGCCTGCACCACCCGGATTCGGGCGACTTCAAGGTGGGTGGCGAAAGCGTCCAGTTCCGCAATGTCGGCGAGAGTAAAGCCGCCGGAATCTCTGTGATCTATCAGGAGCCCACGCTCTTTCCTGACCTGAGCGTCGCTGAAAACATCTTCATTGGCCGCCAGCCCAAGGGCCGGTTCGGACTGATCAGCAAGGCAACCATGGTCAGGGAAGCCCACCAGCTTTTCGACCGGCTTGGGGTCCCCATCGATCCGACGCGCATCGCCGAGGGCCTCTCCATTGCGGACCAGCAGATCATCGAAATCGCCAAGGCCATCTCGCTGGACGCCAAGATTCTGGTCATGGATGAGCCTACGGCCGCCCTTAGCGGTGTCGAAGTGGAACGGCTGTTCGCCGTAGCCCGCAGCCTCCGGGACAAGGGGACCGGAATTCTCTTCATTTCGCATCGCTTCGACGAGGTCTTTGACTTGTGCGACCGGATCACTGTGATGCGAGACGGCCGGTACATCTCCACCCACCGGACCGCAGAAGTGACGGTGGAGCAGATAGTCCGCGAGATGGTCGGCCGCGACATCGAAGCACTGTTCCCCAAGACAGCTGCGGAGATCGGGGATGTGGTCCTGAAAGTGGAAGGGCTCAGCCGCCCCGGGGTCTTCAGAGATATCAGCTTCGAGGTCCGAGCGGGGGAGATCGTCGCGCTGGCCGGACTCGTAGGTGCCGGCCGTACCGAGGTGGCGCGCGCCGTGTTCGGCATCGATCCCTACGATGCCGGTGAAATCAGCTTCGAGGGCCGCAAACTCAAGGCGCGGGATCCACAGGCTGCCATCACCGCGGGCATGGGCTTTGTTCCCGAGGACCGCCGTAAGCAGGGCCTGGTCATGAGCCTGTCCGTGGCCCGGAACGTCACTCTCACGCTGCGCCACAAATTTGCGACGGCAGGCTTGATTAACCGTGCCGCCGAACGTCGTGCAGCCCAGGACTGGAGCAAGCGGCTCCAGGTCAAGAGCGGCTCGCAGGAACATGCCGTCTCCACGCTCTCCGGGGGAAATCAGCAAAAGGTAGTGCTTGCCAAGTGGCTGGCCACCGACCCGCGGTTGCTCATCATTGACGAACCTACCCGCGGCATCGACGTCGGGACGAAAAGCGAGGTCCATCGGCTCATTTCCGACCTCGCCGGCCGGGGCATCGCCGTTTTGATGATCTCGTCCGAGCTGCCGGAGGTCCTCGGCATGGCGGACCGGGTCTTGGTCATGCGTGAAGGCCGGATCACCGCAGAATTTGACCGCGCCGACGCGAATCCCGAATCGGTCATGCACGCAGCCACGTCTTCCGTAGGAGGTACCCCATGAGCTCAGCTCTGGACCACAGGAAAGCAATGACGACGCCCGCCCCAGGCGCGCGGGGCGCCGTGGCCTCGTTGTTGCGGCTGCGCGAGTTGCCTGTGTTGATCGCGCTGGCTCTTCTGGTGATCGTCACCTACCTGATCAACCCACTGTTTCTCACTCCCCAGGGCGTAAAGGACCTACTCCTGAACGCCACGATCATCATCATCCTGGCGGCGGGGCAGACCCTCCTGATCATCACCCGGAACATTGACCTCTCCGTCGGCTCCATGCTGGGACTGGTTGCCTTCGGCACAGGCTCCGTCTTCTCCGCGATGCCCGAACTTCCGATCATCGCGGTCTTCGCGATCGGGATGGCCTTTGGGGCACTTTTGGGCGCCTTCAACGGACTCCTGGTGACGGTGGCGAAAGTGCCCGCCCTGGTCATTACGCTCGGGACTCTCTATGTCTTCCGAGGGCTGAACAACGCCTGGGCAGGCGGTAAGCAGTTCTTCGCCGGTGACCGGCCCGACGCCTTCGGCGCCCTGTCCGTGAACACCGTGGTGGGGTTCCCCATGATTACTTTGCTTGCCATCGTCGTCGTCATCGCCGTTGCTGTCTACATGTCCGGCACCCGTCCGGGCAGGGACCTGTACGCCATCGGCTCGGACCCGGATGCGGCCACGGCCTTTGGCATTAAGGTGTCCAAGCGGGTGTTCCTGGCCTTCCTGGCCAACGGGGCCTTGGCAGGCCTTGCCGGTGTCCTCTACGCCAGCCGCTTCAACTCCGTGGGAGCCACCACGGGTACCGGCATGGAACTGACAGTAGTTGCCGCCGCCGTCGTCGGGGGCGTGGCCATCTTTGGCGGCAGCGGGTCCGTGGCGGGGGCCGCCCTCGGTGCCCTTCTCCTGACTACCATCACCAGCTCCCTGACCGCACTGCGGGTCGACAAGTTCTGGCAACAGGCCATAGTCGGAGTGCTAATCCTCACCGCCATCATCATCGACCGCGTGGCAAGCCTGCGCACAGCCAAGAAACTGCGGATAAGCGAGGCTCGCAATGTCTGAAAGCACTTCGACCACCAGCGCGGCCCCGGCTCCCGTTGCCGATAGCACCAAACCGCTCGCCAGCGAACCTAAGGGCAGGACCGGCGCCGCGCGAATCCTGACGGGTCGTGACGCCATCACCATCTACGGCCTGGCCGCCTTCCTAATCTATGCAGCCATTGCCATCCCGCGCTTCGCTTCACCGGTCACTACCGGGTTCCTGCTCCTGGACGTGATCCCGGTCCTGCTTATCGCGATGCCGATGACGCTGATTATCATCACGGGCGAAATCGACCTCTCCGTCGCCAGCACGGCGGGCCTGACCAGTGCCTTGATGGGAGTCCTCTGGGCCGGCGGCATGGATATCTGGATGGTCCTCGCGATCAGCCTGCTGAGCGGAATAGCGGCCGGAATGTTCAACGGATTCCTGATCGCCGTGCTGGGACTGCCCTCGCTCGCGGTCACGATCGGCACCCTGGCATTGTTCCGCGGCCTTGCCCTCGTGATCATCGGAGACAATGCCGTGGCCAACTTCCCAAAGGCTCTCACAGCATTCTTCACCTCCAAACTCGGCGGCACTGGCATTCCGAGCGTCATGATCGGCGCCGTCCTCGTGATGATCTTCTTCGGGATCCTGCTCCATTTCACGCCGTTCGGACGCGGGCTCTTCGCGATGGGATACAGCAAGGAAGCCGCCGGATTTGTGGGCATCAAAGTGGCCCGCAGCAAATTCTGGCTCTATGTAGGATCCGGCGCCGTTTCAGCACTCGCTGGTATCTACTGGACGCTGCGATATACCAGCGCCCGCAGCGACAACGCCTCCGGCCTGGAACTGGCAGTCATCGCCGCCGTACTTCTGGGCGGAGTGTCGATCTTCGGCGGCAAAGGGTCGATCCCCGGAGTCGTTGCCGGAGTGCTGCTGATCGGGACGCTCAACTACGCCCTGCGACTGGCACGCGTATCCGATGTCGTCCTCATCACCGTGACCGGACTGCTGCTCATTCTCTCCGTTGTGGCACCGAGCATCGGCTCGGCCATCAAGCAATGGCGGCATACCCGGCGCGTCCGCCGAAGCTTCACCCGTAAGACCACCTGAAAACCGGCACACAAACACCGCAGCAACCGTGCCCACCTGGGACCGGATGTACCTACAGTACGAGGAAAAGGGAAGAACAATGATGTTGAACCGCAGAAACAAAGGCCAAGCCGGCCGTTTAGCGACCATGGTGGCCATTACAGCCGTGGCCGCGCTGGCGCTGACAGCCTGCAACAGCGGCTCGGGATCTGCCGGTGGGAGCAGCCGCGCAGCGGGAGGGGATCTGAAAATCACCTTCATCCCCAAGCAGCTGAACAACCCGTACACGGACGTTGTCTTGGGCGGCGGCAAGAAGGGTGCCGCGGAAGCAGGCTTCGCTTCTTCCCAGGTCGTCGGCCCGCTGGAGGCCTCCGCCTCCAGCCAGGTTTCCTTCATCAACGCCGAGACACAGGCCGGCACCAATGTCATTGTGATCGCGGCCAACGACCCCGACGCCGTGTGCACGGCCCTGGGAGAGGCGCGGTCTGCCGGCGCCAAGATCGTCGCGTTCGACTCGGACACCAAGCCCGACTGCCGCGACGTGTTCATCAGCCAGGTGGTGGCCAAGGACGTAGCCCTGATCCAGACCAAGCTGATCTCCGAGCAGATCGGCGGCAGCGGCGAAATCGCCATCCTGTCGGCCACCGCCAACGCCACGAACCAGAACGAGTGGATCAAGTACATGGAGGAGGAACTCGCCTCCAACCCGGCGTACAAGGACATCAAACTCGTGGCCAAGGTCTACGGTGATGACAATGACACCAAGTCCTTCCAGGAAGCGCAGGGCCTCATGCAGGCCCACCCGAACCTGAAGGGCATCATTTCCCCGACCACCGTCGGCATCGCAGCCACCGCCCGGTACCTCTCAACGTCCGCATACAAGGGCAAAGTTGCCCTCACCGGGCTGGGTCTGCCCAATGAAATGCGCCCCTTCGTCAAGGACGGAACCGTCAAGGAGTTCGCCCTCTGGGATCCGGCGCAACTTGGCTACGTCGCCGCGTACGCCGGGAAGGCCCTCAAAGACGGCAAGATGACCGGCGCCGAAGGAGACACGTTCACGGCCGGAGAACTCGGCGAACGCAAAGTCGGGAAGGGCGGCGTCGTGATCGTTGGGCCCCCGACGGTCTTCAACACCGCGAACATCGACAAGTACAACTTCTGACCCATACCAGGCAGCCGGGCGGGCAACAGACGGTCCGCCCGGCGCGTCCTCTTTTCCGCCCCACCGTTACGGAGCCCCAGAGTTCCCTCTTTCATTCCGGAAGGCCCCCAAAATGAACCAGAAACAATCGGCCGCGCGGCTGCTGCGGCTGCACCGGCGTCGCTCCACCCGCATCGGATTGGTCTCCGGTGGGCTGGGCGCCTACTGGCCCCAGTTTCCGGAACTGCTGCCGCAGCTGCAGGAGTCCGTCCGTTACGTCACCGGTCGTTTCCAGGGACTCGACGCCGAAGTCATCGACACCGGCTTCATCTCCGACGCTCAGGAAGCGGCTGCGGCCGGCGAGAAGCTGCGTAGGGCTGACTGCGATCTGATCGTCATCTTCCTGACCACCTACCTGACATCGTCCATGGTGCTGCCGATAGCCCAACGGGCCAAGACCCCCGTACTGGTGATCGACCTGCAGCCCACCGAGGCGATGGACCACGCGAACTTCGATACGGGCAAGTGGCTGGCCTACTGCGGCCAATGCCCGGTGCCCGAGGTCGCCAACGTCTTCCGGCGCGCCGGAATCGACTTCCGCTCCGTTTCCGGGCACCTTAAGCAGGAATCCGCCTGGGAGCGGATCACCCAGTGGGTCCACGCCGCCGGCGTGCGCGCCCGGCTGCGTAACGCCCGCCACGGACTCATGGGCCACCTCTACCCGGGAATGCTGGACGTCGCCACCGATCTGACCACCGTCTCGACCACTTTCGGCTCCCATGTGGAGGTGCTTGAATTCGATGACCTGCGTGAACGCGTGAACGCGGTGACAGAGTCAGAAGTAGCGGAACGGCTCGAATTGGCCCGCGAGCTATTTGTGCTGGACGACTCCGTGAACGACGACGACTTTGCGTGGGGCGCCAAAGTCTCGGTGGGCCTGGACCGTCTGGTGCAGGACTTCGATCTTGACTCCGTGGCGTACTACCACCGCGGACTTGCCGGAGAACAGCACGAACGGCTGGGGGCCGGAATGATTCTGGGCTCCTCCATTCTCACGGCCCGGGGGATCCCGATGGCAGGAGAATTCGAGCTGCGGACGTCCATCGCCATGCTGGCCGCGCAGGCGATCGGCGCAGGCGGGTCCTTCACCGAGATCCAGGCACTGAACTTCTTCGATAACGTTGTCGAAATGGGCCACGACGGGCCGGCGCACCTGGCTGTCTCGGCGCGGGACCCGTTGCTGCGCGGACTGGGCGTCTACCACGGCAAACGCGGCTGGGGCGTCTCGGTTGAATTCGATGTGCGGCACGGACCGGTCACTACGTTCGGCCTCGGTCAGGACCCCGATGGCAGCTTCGTGTTCATCACCTCCGAAGGCGAAGTAGTGCCCGGACCGCTACTGGCGATCGGCAACACGACCTCCCGCGTGGACTTCGGCGGAGACCCAGGAGTCTGGGTCGACGAGTGGAGCCAAACAGGCATCGGCCACCACTGGGCCCTCTGCGTCGGACACCGCGCTGCGGACATCAAGGCAGCAGCGTCCCTGCTGGGCATCGCACACCGGCAGGTCGTGCTGCCATGAGCACCCAGCGTGTCTGCTTCCAGCTCCAGCTCAAACCCGGACTCATCCCGGAATACACGCGCCGCCACGCCGCGGTCTGGCCGGAGATGCTCCAGGCACTGAAGTCCTCCGGCTGGGACAATTACTCGCTCTTCCTCCGCGCTGACGGGCTGCTGATCGGCTACTTCGAAACCGACAACCTGCCGGAAGCCCAATCCAGGATGGCAGTCAGGGACGTCAACTCCCGCTGGCAGGCCGAAATGTCCCGCTTCTTCGAAGACCTCGACGGGGCACCGGATCAGGGATTCGTCCAACTCACCGAAATCTTCAATCTCGAGGACCAATTGTCCGCGGCCAGCGCCTCAGAGGACAACCATCAACCGCAGAAGGAACAATCATGAACACCACGGAAACGGCCCTGGGCCGCCTCGGGGAACTGGCCATCGAGGTTCCCTCGTGGGCCTACGGCAACTCGGGCACGCGATTCAAGGTGTTCGGCACGCCCGGCACCCCGCGGACCATCCAGGAGAAGCTGGCCGACGCCGCGAAAGTCCACGAGCTGACGGGCCTTGCGCCGACCGTGGCACTGCATATCCCGTGGGACAAGGTGGATGATTATTCCGCGCTCCGCGAGTACGCGGCGGACCTCGGCGTCGGGCTGGGGACCATCAACTCCAATACGTTCCAGGACGACGAATACAAATACGGTTCCCTGACGTCCTCCGACGCAGCCGTGCGCCGGCGGGCGATCGATCATCACCTGGAGTGCATCGAGATCATGCATGCCACGGGCTCCCGGGACCTGAAGGTCTGGCTGGCGGACGGCACCAACTATCCGGGACAGGACGACCTGCGCGGCCGGCAGGACCGTTTGGCGGAATCGTTGCAGGAAATCTACGCGGGCCTCGGCGAAGGCCAGCGCCTGGTCCTGGAGTACAAGTTCTTCGAGCCTGCTTTTTACCACACCGACGTTCCGGACTGGGGTACCTCCTACGCCCAGACGCTGGCCCTGGGGGAGAAGGCCTTCGTGTGCCTGGACACGGGCCACCATGCCCCGGGCACGAACATCGAGTTCATCGTCATGCAGTTGTTGCGCCTGGGCAAGCTCGGATCCTTCGACTTCAACTCGCGCTTCTATGCCGACGACGACCTGATCGTCGGCGCCGCGGATCCTTTCCAGTTGTTCCGCATCATGCATGAGGTCATCCGCGGCGGCGGCTTCGGAAAGGATTCGGGCGTCGCCCTGATGTTGGACCAGTGCCACAACCTGGAGGAGAAGATCCCGGGCCAGATCCGCTCGGTGCTCAACGTTCAGGAAATGACGGCCCGTGCCCTGCTCATCGACATGGACGCGCTGGCCGAGGCGCAGCGCGAAGGCGATGTCCTGGCCGCAAACGGCATCTTCAACGATGCCTTCTACACGGATGTCCGGCCGGTCCTGGCCGAGTGGCGCGAATCGCGCGGCCTGCCTGCTGATCCGATGACGGCGTTCAGGGCAAGCGGCTACCAGAAGAAGATCAACGAGGACCGCGTGGGCGGCCAGCAAGCCGGATGGGGCGCTTAGGAACATGAGCAACAACAAGACTGTTGAAGAATTGATCGGCCGTTCCAACCGCCTGGGCGCGGACAAGCGGAACACCAACTTCGCCGGCGGAAACACGTCCGCGAAGGGCACGGAAAAGGACCCCGTCACCGGCGAGGACGTCGAGCTGTTGTGGGTCAAGGGTTCCGGCGGCGATCTGGGCACGCTGAAGGCAGAAAACCTGGCCGTGCTGCGGCTGGACCGGCTGCAGGCACTCAAGGCCGTTTACCCCGGCGTCGCGCGCGAAGATGACATGGTGGCCGCCTTCGATTACTGCCTGCACGGCAAGGGCGGCGCCGCGCCGTCGATCGATACCGCGATGCACGGGCTCGTGGACGCCGCGCACGTGGACCACCTGCACCCGGACTCCGGCATCGCGATCGCGACGGCAGTGGACGGCGAAGCGCTGACCTCCAAGGTCTTCGGCGAGAAGGTCGTGTGGGTTCCCTGGCGCCGCCCGGGCTTCCAGCTGGGACTGGACATTGCCGCGGTCAAGGAAGCCAACCCGCAGGCCATCGGCACCATCCTGGGCGGCCATGGCATCACCGCCTGGGGCGCTACGAGCGGGGAAGCCGAGGCCAACTCCCTCTGGATCATCGAGCAGGCCGAACGCTACATCGCGGAGAACGGCAAGGCCGAGCCGTTCGGCGGCAAGCTCCCCGGCTACGCCGCGCTTCCGGAAGCCGAGCGACGGGCCAAAGCGGCCGCGTTGGCTCCCGTCATCCGCGGCCTCGCCTCGGCCGACAAGCCGCAGGTGGGCCACTTCAGCGACGATCCGCGTGTCCTGGAGTTCCTCGAAGGCGACGGGCACCCGCGCCTCGGGGCGCTGGGCACGTCCTGCCCGGACCACTTCCTGCGCACCAAGGTCAAGCCCCTCGTCCTGGACCTGCCCGCCGGCGCCGGCATCCAGGAGAGCACCGCGCGCCTCAAGGAACTGCATGCCGCGTACCGGGAGGATTACCAGGCCTACTACGACCGCCACGCCGACGCCGATTCGCCGGCCCTGCGCGGCGCGGATCCGGCCATCGTCCTGGTCCCCGGCGTGGGCATGTTCTCCTACGGCAAGGACAAGCAGACTGCACGGGTCGCCGGGGAGTTCTACCTGAACGCGATCAACGTGATGCGCGGCGCCGAGGCCATCTCCTCCTACGCCCCGATTGAGGAATCCGAGAAGTTCCGGATCGAATACTGGGCCCTTGAGGAAGCCAAGCTCGCCCGGATGCCCAAGCCCAAGTCGCACGCCACGCGCATCGCGCTCGTGACTGGGGCGGCGTCGGGCATCGGCAAGGCGATCGCGACGCGCCTCGCCGCGGAAGGCGCCTGCGTGGTCATCGCGGACCTCAACCTGGACAACGCGCAGGCCGTCGCGGCCGAACTCGGCGGTCCGGACGTCGCCCTCGGCGTGCAGGCAGACGTCACCGACGAAACCCAGATCGCCGCGGCCGTCCAGGAAGCCGTCCTGGCCTTCGGCGGCCTGGACCTGGTGGTGAACAACGCAGGCCTGTCGATCTCCAAGCCCCTGCTGGAAACCACGGAGAAGGATTGGGACCTGCAGCACAACGTCATGGCCAAGGGCTCGTTCCTGGTCTCGAAGGCCGCGGCGAAGGTCATGATCGACCAGGGCATGGGCGGGGACATCGTCTACATTTCTTCGAAGAACTCGGTGTTCGCCGGCCCGAACAACATCGCCTACTCCGCCACCAAGGCAGACCAAGCCCACCAGGTACGCCTGCTGGCCGCTGAACTGGGCGAGTACGGCATCCGCGTCAACGGCATCAACCCCGACGGCGTGGTCCGCGGCTCCGGGATCTTCGCCGGAGGCTGGGGCGCCAAGCGCGCCGCCGTCTACGGCGTCGACGAGCAGGAACTGGGCAAGTACTACGCCCAGCGCACCCTGCTCAAACGCGAAGTCCTGCCCGAGCACGTGGCCAACGCGGCCGCCGTCCTCACCAGCAACGAACTCTCCCACACCACCGGCCTGCACATCCCGGTGGACGCGGGCGTCGCAGCAGCCTTCCTCCGATGAGCGGACAATCCAGTGCCCGCGGCGTTTTCGCCGCGGTCGATATCGGAGCGTCCTCGGGCCGCGTCATGCTCGGCCGGGTCACCGGCGGGCGGGCTGCGTCCGGAAAATCAGTCTCGCTCGAAACAGTGCACCGTTTCCCCAACGGCGTCGTAGAGCTCGACGGCGGACTCCACTGGGACTTCCACGCCCTGTTCGATGAGGTGCTCACGGGACTTGCGGCGGCCGCGGAAACGGCCGCCGCGAGCGGGGAGCGGATTGCCAGCATCGGCATCGACACGTGGGCAGTGGACTACGGACTCGTGGATGCCTCCGGTGCCCTGCGGACCCAGCCGTTCAGCTACCGCGACGAGCGCGCCCGAACGGCCGTTGCGGACGTCCACAAGGTACTGGACCCGGCGCGGCTCTATGCCACCACCGGGCTGCAGTTCCTGCAGTTCAATACGCTCTACCAGCTCGCCACCGAACGTGAACTGCACGGCGTCCAGGCGTTGCTTATCCCGGACTTGATCGCGTTCAAGCTCACAGGGCAACGCCGTACCGAGGCCACGAATGCTTCCACCACCGGGCTTTTTGACGCCGTCACGGGGGAGTGGGCCACAGAATTCTTCAAGGCACTCGGCCTGCCAAAGAACCTGTTCCCGGCCATCATCCAGCCGGGCGAGACCATAGGCACGCTGCTGCCGGACGTCGCAGCCCGGACGGGCCTCGGAGCGGAGACGGCCGTGGTTGCCGTGGGATCGCACGACACCGCCTCGGCAGTGGCAGCCGTTCCCGCGCAGCAAGAAGACTTCGCCTACATTTCCTCCGGCACCTGGTCCCTCGTGGGCGTTGAGCTGGACAGCCCGGTCCTGAATGAAACAAGCCGATTGGCCAACTTCACCAACGAGCGGGGCGTCGACGGCACCATCAGGTATCTGCGCAACGTGGGCGGCCTGTGGTTGCTCAGCGAATGCCAACGCACCTGGGCCGCCGAAGGGCACCGGCAGGAGCTAGCCGCGCTCCTGGAGTCCGCGGCGGCACTTCCCGGCGGCGGCCCGCAGATCAATGCCGACGATCCTGCGTTCATCGCCCCGGACAACATGCCCGAACGCATCAGATCCGCGGTCCGCGCCGGCGGTGCCGTCCTCCCGGACCGGCCGGCCGCCGTCGTGCGCTGCATCCTGGACAGCCTCGCGGCCGCCTACGCCAGGACCCTGGCACGGGCCGAAGGACTGTCCGGCAAGCAGACGTCCGTGGTCCACATCGTGGGTGGGGGCTCGCAGAACAGGCTGCTCTGCCAGCTCACCGCAGATGCCGCCGGCAAGACGGTTGTGGCCGGTCCCGTGGAAGCCACGGCGCTCGGAAACGTACTGGTCCAGGCGCGGGCGGCCGGAGTGGTTACGGGAGGCCTGTCCGAACTCCGGGCACTTGTAAGGGCCAGCGTCCAGCTTGAAAGCTACGAGCCGAAACTGGTACTTCAGAGTCCGTAGGGCTGACGCCCTGTTGCCCCGCAAAGCCCGTCGATAAACTTAAGGGGCGCCGAAGAGACGCAAGGTTCGTTGCGGGAAAGGCAAGATCATGACCGACAGCAGCGGCGTCGAAGAACCCACTGAAGAGGAGAAAGGCGGGGAGGAAAACGGACTTCCCGAGGAACCGGACCTCCGGGGCCGGTACGTCGAGGGAGACTACGGCAAGAGCGGAACGGAGCCCGGTCGGCAGTCCGAGGACGAAGAAGGCCAATACAGCGAAGGCGACTACGGCGCAGCCGGCAGTCAAGGCGGCTTGCCCGAACCGTTGGGTAAGAAAGCCAAGGAATCCGGGCGCTACGCAAAAGCAGACCTCGGAGAGGCGGGAGCCGTTCCAGGGCGCACAGCGGAATCGGAAATCGGCCAGTACGCCGAAGGCGACTACGGCGCGGACGGAGCAGTGGGACCACTACGTGAGGCAGCCAGTCCACCGGACCCAGCGGATGAGGACGGCGAGGACTGACGCGCTCGACTGCCCAGGCATCGATTACGTCGGCCGGACCGTATTTTCTTCAGCTTTGGCCAGTATGAATTTCAGATCCTCAGGGGAGAGGCTGACCTGGCTGTGCCGGTCGGCATCCGGGGTGATCCCGGTTTCCTGGTGGATTATTTCCGCGATGGTTCGCGGCAGGACCACGCATCCGGGGTTGTCGGTTAGCCAATGTCGTGTTTCGGGGCTGAGCATGTCCCAGTGGTCCCTGATGTTCATCTCCATGGATGGCGCCTAACTGAGTGGGTGCAGGGATAAATGATGGATGCAGAGAAGAATGCCGGCCAAAGCCGGTGCCGGAAACGTAATTAGGATACGCCGGGGCATAGGGGAAAGACAGGGCCGGACATGGCAACTCAAAGTGACGGGGTCGGCTTCCGTTCCAAACGGGGCCCGATACTCATAGCCCTGATGCTCTCGAGCGGCCTTGTCGCGATCGATGCAACCATCGTGGCGACCGCTGTGCCTTCGATCGTTCATGAAATCGGCGGGTTCGCCTCGTTCCCTTGGCTCTTCTCCGCCTACCTGCTCGCGCAGGCCGTCTCGGTCCCGGTCTACGCGAAACTCTCCGATATGGCGGGTCGGAAGCCAATCATTCTCACTGGCATCGGACTCTTCCTTCTCGGATCCATCCTTTGCGGGCTTGCGTGGAGCATGCCTGCGCTCATCGCCTTCCGCGTGGTGCAGGGACTGGGTGCCGGCGCGGTCCTGCCTGTGGCCATTACCATCGCCGGCGATATCTACACCCTCGCCGAGCGCGCGAAGGTGCAAGGCTACCTCGCCAGCGTGTGGGCAACGTCGTCTGTTGTGGGCCCAACTCTGGGCGGGGTGTTCTCGTCGCTTGGAGTTTGGCGCGGAATCTTCCTCGTCAACATTCCGCTGTGCATCGTGGCTGCGTGGATGCTGGTTCAAAGGTTCCAGGAGAACATCGAGCGGGTAAAGCACCGCGTCGATTATCTTGGAGCCGCCCTTCTCACGGTCACGTTGACCTTGGGCATCCTCGGTGCCTTGGAAGGCGGCCAGGCCTGGGCCTGGGACTCTCCGATCAGCATCGCAGTATTCGCCATTGGCGCAGTTTTGCTTGTTGCCTTCGTCCTGGTCGAGCGACGGGCAGCTGAACCTGTCCTTCCGCCGTGGGTCGTTTCGAGGCGTCTTCTCGGCACGACCGCACTGATCTCCTTTGGAGCCGGGGCAGTCGTACTTGGCCTCACCTCGTACGTTCCGACCTTCCTTCAAGGGGCGCTTTCGGTGTCGCCATTGGCTGCGGGCCTGTCCCTGGCGGCCCTGACGATCGGCTGGCCGATCAGCGCTTCGCAGTCGGGCCGCTTTTACCTTCGGATCGGCTTTCGGGCAACAGCCCTGATCGGAATCACCGTTACCCTTATCGGCTCGGCGGCCCTCGCCGTGACGGCCTACACACCGAACATCCTGCTCGTCGCAGGGAGTTGCTTCGTTGCCGGGCTCGGACTTGGGCTTCTGGCAACCCCGAGCCTGATCGCGGCCCAGTCCAGTGTCGAATGGCACGAACGAGGAGTGGTGACGGGCACCAACCTCTTCGCGCGATCCATTGGCAGTTCGCTTGGAGTAGCCGTTTTCGGCGCCGTGGCAAATGCGATCTACGCCGGCAGCCCCGGTGGCGCTAAGAATCCGCAATCGGTGGTATTCGCTTCTGCGGCGGTATTTCTCGCGGTGCTCGTGAGCGCCGCGCTCACCGTCGTCGCTGTCCTCGCGATGCCCGTCACGCCCCTTGAGGCTACTGCTCCGCAGGGCAAGCGGCCAGCCCCGCGGCTCCAAAAAGTGCGGCGCCCAAACGGAGGGGGCCCTTAGGCTCGCGTCCTCGGTCGGGCTAGTTGCCCGGGTCCTCCGGAGACTGATTGGCCTCTCGACCACCCGTTCGGACCACCCGGATTTTCGTGGTCTGCGGCTCTGACTGTTCGGGGAGCTGGAGACGGATTTCGAGGACGCCGTCCTCGTACGTGGCGACGATGCCGTCCTGGCTCACTCCGCGGGGCAGCGGAATGCTGCGGGTCCGTTCGCCGTAGCGGAGCTCGGTGCGGTAGCCCTTCTTGTCAACGTGTTCGGCATCCTCCTCGCGCCGCGCCTCGATATGCAGGGTGTCGTCGGCAATGCTGATGTCGACGTCGGTCTCGGGGTCGATTCCCGGCAGATCCACTCTGACGACCAGCGTGTCCCCCTCTTGGTATTGCTCGATGCGGAGCGAAGGGTCGGATTCGCCTTGAAGGAAGCGTCGGAGCGGCTCCGGTACTCCGAGTCCGCCGCGTCCGAATAGGTTGTCCATGATGACCTCCTGGTAGGTACCGGCTGCGGGCCAAGTTAGGCGTGCCGGGATGAGAAGAAAGCTACGCCTAGCATGGTCCCGTGGATAGCCCTTGGTCTCAGAGGAGTCGGGTAGCCACTACCGAATATCGCACTCTTGACGTCAGTTACGCCGGGCCGGAGACTGAGCGTAGGAGGCGTGCCGTGGGCAATTTACCGTGGATATTGGTGCTGCTCATCCCGGCACTGGGCTTCTTCCTATTTCTGATCTACGCAAATATTCGCTTGTCAGCCAGGCGGAAAGCGCTTGGGTTGCCCCCGCTGGGACTGACTCCACGTCGTACCAAGACCCGGCATCGGAAGCATCACAGGTACGTGATCATTCGTCGTGTCAAACACTGAGATCGGTTCCTCTCAGCTTTGATGGAAGTCCGGAGCCTTTGGGGCGTCGAGCATTCCCTCGATCTTCTCTTCCAAGGCCGCGATGGTCGCGTCGGGCAGGACAATCAGCCCATCCAATTCGCGTCGGGCACGCTTATAGGCCGTCTGCCTCTCTGCCGGCGTCGCTGCACTGTCAGAAGCGATCCTGAGCAGCTTCCTGGCGGTCGCCAGCCGCTGGCGCTCGGGTTCAGTGAAGTTGCCGTCCTTGATGCGCTTGGCTTCCCGCTCTGCCACATCGAACGCCAGCTCGAAGCTCCGGACGGCCGCGCGATACTCGGCCAGCCGGGCCGCCGTCGTGATTTCTCCCGGAGTTGCCGGACGCAGACCGTCAGCCTCCCGCTTGGCCCGAAGAAACGCCACCGTGAGCGGTTCGCGGACATCCGACATGACCGGAAAATCGATGAGTTTTCCGACGTCGAGTTCGTATTCGAGCCATCGCCGGTTCACGGCGTCGTGGGCCTCTTGCAGCCGCACCACCTCTGCCTGGCTAGCGTGCTCCGATTCCGCCGCGCGGTTCTTGAGCTGATAGAGCTCCACCCGACGGCGGTGCCGCCGCTCACTGGCCCTGGACCAGGACCGCGCCCAACCGCCGGCCAATCCGCTCAGCGGGAAGACCAGCCACCAGTAGTGGCCGACAAATTCGAGGAAGGGATTCACGGCTTCATCGTCCCACCGGCCCGGACGTGTCTCAAGAGCCTCGTCAAAGCAAGCAGGCCTAGCCGACCTTCCGGAGCCAGTCCGTCAGGATGGGCAAGACGACGGAGCTATGCATCGCTCCGATGTGGTCGAGGCCAGCGAGCACCCGGACATCCCAACCGGCGTCAATGAGGGCTTGTTGGTGTGTCGTCAGGGGCTCGCCGATCTTTACGTGAACGTTGCCCCATGCAGGGCCGTAGTCGATCCGGTCTTCCGCCCCCGCGAAGGCGAGGCGAGGCAAGCCCGGCGGGACTTCGGCGGAGGAATCGTCGAAGCCTTGAAGGGCCTCGTAGAGGGTCACGAATTGACGGGTCTGGGCTTCGTTCGTTTGAACGGGCACCGAATCCCAGTCTCCAGGCTCAACGTCAGTGGTCGGCGAAGGAACCAGGTCGGCGGATTGTCCGGACATCGAATGTGCTGCCCGGGTCACCGCCAACATGCTCGCGTAGGGCCCATCCAGGGGTGGGAATCCGCCCATCACCAATGCCCAAAGCCGGTCAGTGCGGATTGCGAGTTGCAGGCCGCAGAGTGCTAGCCAGGAGTAGCCGTAGTAGGCGAAGCTGCCGGCCTCAGCGGCGTCGGCGATGGCAAGGAGATCAGCCGTGACATTCCCTGGAGTAAGGGTGTCCGGTGCAGGGTGTGCCATCCGGTGGTTTTCATAATCGGCGACGACGACGCGGTGGGATCGCGCGAGTCCGTTCACCAGCTTGGAGCCCAGGTCCGGATCAGCGCCCCAGCGGCGCATCGTTGCTGCTTCCTCCGGCGGATAGGGGGCGAAGCGGGCCGGGAGCAGAAGGGCGCGTCCGCTTCCGTGCAAGGTTATGGGGATCGTCGTGCCGTCGTGAAGAACGGCTTCAGCGGTCTCAATCACGGCTTTACCCTCTTTATCGCTGCGGCCCTTTGTGGTCCAGCTTGCCACTGAATTGCCGTTGTCGGTCCATCGCGTGGCACCCGAATCCAAGGCTTTCCCCATCGACAGGCACCCTGCCCGGGAATAGCCTTAAGCCGTCCCATTGACCGACGAGGATGACGGAGAGGTATGCGACATGGGAGCTACAGAAAACGCTGAATTGGTCCGGCGTGGATACGAGGCCTTTAACACGGGTGATTTGGCGGCACTCAGCGAGTTGTTCGCGGAGGACGCAGTCTGGTACGCAGCTGGAAATGGCGTACTCTCCGGCACGAAGCAAGGAAGAGACGCCATCCTGGCCTATTTCGGCGAACTGGGAGCGCGTTCCCAAGGTACCTTCCAAGCGGCGGTCCAAGACATCGTGGGTGGAGAAAACCACACCATCGGGCTCCAGCAAAGCCGCGCCGAAAGCGACGGAAAGACCCTGGACATCGCAACCGCCATCTCCTTCGTTCTCCGCGACGGAAAGGTTGTAGAGGGCCGGGAATTCTTCGAGGACACAGCCAAGGCAGACGAATTCTGGACCTGAATATCGGTTTCGGATCCCGGCCCTGAAAACCCATTGACATCCTGGGTAGCGGGGTCTATTGCTTGGCATGTCCATACCCGTCCACACCAGCAAGGAGCAGAGATGGAAGCCGCACCCTATGGAGTTGTGCACTTCTTCCCAGGAGGCACGAAGGACCAATACGAGGCGTCAATTGCCGCTGTCCACCCAGGAGAGGGGCTGCTGCCCGACGGTCAGACTTTCCATGCCGCAGGCCCCTCGGCCGGCGGTTGGACGATCATGGCCGTCCACGAATCGAAGGAAAGTTGGGAGAACTTCCGCGACGGCATTCTCATGCCCCGCATGCAGGCGGGCATCGAGGGCGGATTCGAGTCGCCCCCGGAAGAGACCGTCGTCGATCTGTACAAGGTCATGCCCTAACTATTCGAAAAGGCCGCCCCCAGGTCTCGCGGGCGGCCTCCGTCCATTCGCGGCGGAAGTGGAAAGGAAACAGTCGTGGCCTCGATAGTGAACTACTTCGAAGTCGGTTCTCCCGATCCCGAGAGCGCGCGGGCCTTCTACAGCTCGCTTTTCGACTGGACTTTCGGTGCGTCCTCGCCTGCCAGCTACCAGATGGTGAATGGCGACAAGGGCGGGCTGTGGGACACGTCATCGCTCGAGGAAACGTCGTGGGCGATCTTCTACGTGCAAGTCGACGATGTGAAGGCCGCGATCGCCAGGGCCGAGTCACTCGGTGCGAGCGTAGCCATCCCGTTCGTCGACAACGGCGCGATAGAGTTCGCGCACCTCCTGGACCCGCACGGCAACCGTTTCGGTGTGTGGCATCCCAAACGGGAGGGCTGAGGCGACGGGGATCATCCGCACACTTGCACCACTCGATGAAAAGGACAAGTGCATTGACACTCGATACATTGCCCGTAATCGACTTCTCCCGTCTGGATGCAGGGCCGGAGGAGGCCTCCCGATTCCGTGACGAACTGCGCGATGCCATGCATGAGGTTGGCTTCCTGTATCTGGCCGGCCACGGCATCCCGAAGGAGTTGACGGACGCCATTCTCGACGTGTCGCGCCGCTTTTTCGAGCTGCCCGAGGAGGAAAAACTCGCGATCGAGAACGTCCGCAGCCCCCAGTTCCGCGGCTACACCCGCGTTGGCGGCGAGCTCACGGACGGCGGGATCGACTGGCGCGAGCAGATCGACATCGGCGTCGAACGTGACACTGTTGAGCCGGGTCCCGGTGTCGCGGAATATTGGCGCCTCGAGGGGCCCAACCTGTGGCCCGATGCGCTGCCGGAAATGCGGGAGATTGTCTCGGAATGGACCGAACGGCTAAGTACTATCTCGCTGACCCTGTTGCGGGCCCTGGCAGTTTCCCTCGGAGCGCCCGAGGACACTTTTGATGCGGCATTCGCCGCACGGGCTTTCCCTGTCCTCAAGATCGTGAGATATCCGGGGGAGTCGAACCCGGAACCCAAGCAGGGCGTGGGGTCCCACCGTGATGGAGGTGTGCTGACACTCCTCTTGGTTGAGCCAGGAAAGGGCGGTCTCCAGGTCGAGTATCAAGGGAAGTGGATCGACGCGCCCCAAGTGCCGGGGACTTTCGTGGTCAATATCGGCGAAATGCTGGAACTGGCCACCAACGGCTACCTCAAGGCGACCCTGCACCGGGTCATCTCACCGCTTCGAGGCACGGACCGGATTTCCCTTCCGTTCTTCTACAATCCTGCACTTGACGCGACCATGCCGCAGCTTGCCGTAAGCCCGGAGTTCCAGGCAAAAGCCCGCGGCTTGTCGGTTGACCCGACGAACAGTCCGATTTTGGAAACCTACGGGGACAACGCCCTCCGCTACCGGCTTCGGGCCCACCCGAACGTCGTCGCAGAGCATCATGCCGACCTGCTGTGAGCCTGACAGTACGGTGCCGGATAATGGGGTCATGGATTTCGAATTGCTCACCATACAGGACTGTCCCCATGGCACCGCGGCCCGGGAACTGTTCTCCCGGGCCGTTGAACTGGAAGGGAAGGACCCGGCCTTGATTGCGGCCAGGGAGATCACAAGCGACGAAGAGGCCGAAGCATCCGGATTCCACGGATCCCCGACATTCACGGTGGACGGAATTGACCTCTTCCCCTCTGCGACAGAGCCGGCCATGACGTGTCGCGTCTACCGTAGGGCTGGTGGCCTCTCCGGCCTGCCCAGCCTGGAATCGCTTCGACAGGCGATCCAGGCCACGCTGGCCGCTTAACATCAGCCCGCGACTCGTGCCGCTGCAACCACGGGGTGGTCCCGGCCGAGGTTCCCCAGTGCCGATCCTCCTTGTGGGGATCCGAGTTCCTCGAAGAACTCGACGTTGGCCCGGACATAATCTGCCCACTCATCCGGAACGTCGTCCGAGAAGTAGATCGCCTCGACCGGGCACACGGGATCGCAGGCGCCGCAGTCCACACATTCGGACGGGTGGATGTAGAGCGAGCGTTCGCCTTCGTAGATGCAGTCCACCGGGCATTCATCGATGCAGGCTTTGTCCTTGACGTCCACGCAGGGCTGCGCGATCACGTAGGTCATGACGCGCTATACACCCGTGTAAACGGTCTTGCCCCAAGTGAAGAAGTCCAGTGCGGACTTGCCCTGCTCCCGGAAGGTGTTCGTGGAGGAGTCCTTCACGCCACCGAACGGCACGTTCAAATCCAGACCCGCCGTGGGACGGTTCACCTTGATCACTCCGGCCTGCGCCCGCGCGGCGAAGTCCGTGGCCAAGGCCAAGGAATCGGTGCAGATGCCTGCGGTGAGGCCGTAGCGGGAGCCGTTGATCGCGGCGAGGCCGGCCTCGTAATCGGGCACCCCCAGGACTGCGACCACCGGACCGAAGATTTCCTCCGTCACGGCGGCATCGTCAAAGGCAATGTCAGTGAGGACAGCGGCTGGGAAGAGCAGAGCGCCGGAGGGGTCGCCGTCGTACTCTCCGTGAAGGAGGGTGGCGCCGCGTTCGACGGCGGTGCGCACCGCTGCTTGGTCCTGTTCGAACTGCTGGCTGCTCACCACAGCGCCCATCTTGGCGCCGTCGAGCCCGTCACCGGCGGTGTAGCCCGCGGCCTCCACAACAAGGGCTTCGAGGAACGCGTCCCGGATGCCCGGGGTGACGTAGACCCGGGACGTTGCCGTGCACGCCTGGCCCGTGAGCCCGAACGCGCCGGCTGCGACTACCGCGGAGGCCTTCTGCGGATCGGCGTCGTCGAGCACCAGGACGCCGTTCTTGCCGCCCATTTCGAGCTGGACGCGGGCGCGGCGGGCATTCAGGATTTCCTGGAGTCCGAGCCCCACTTTGGTGGATCCGGTGAAGGACAGCCCTGCGATGCGGGTATCACGTGCCAAAGCGTCTCCGACCACGCGGCCCTTGCCGTGGACCACGTTGAATACTCCGGCGGGAAGCCCGGCGTCCTGCAGGGCGCGGGCAAGGTGCGTCGCGGAGAGCGGGGTGAGTTCGGCCGGCTTGATGACGACGGCGTTGCCGCTGATGAGTGCGGGGGCGGCCTTCCATGCCGGGATGGCGATGGGGAAGTTCCAGGGGGTGATGAGCCCGACGACGCCGAGCGGCTCGCGCCGGGTGGTGATGGTGGTGTCCGGGAGGCCGCTGGGAAGTACTTCGCCGGTGGCGGCCCAGCCGAGGGAGCCGAAGAAGCGCAGGACGTCCGAGGCGCGCTTGACCTCTCCCTTGGCTTCGACGAGGGTTTTGCCTTCCTCGCGGACAAGGTCCTCGGCGATCGCGCTTTGGCGCTCGAGGAGGAGGTTGCCGGCGGTCATGAGGATGGCGCCGCGGGCAGGGGCGGGCAGGGCTGCCCAAGCCGGCTGGGCGGCGGCAGCGGCGGTGATGGCCGCGTCGACGTCATCGGCGGTGCCTCGCGGGGAGAGGGCAGCGAGTTCCTCCGGGCGGGCCGGGTTGATCCGCTGGATTTCTGGGTCTCCGATCCATTCGCCGTTAATCAGGTGCTGCGCTGCGGCAACATCCTTGCGGGTGGAGGTTGCGGATTCGGTAGCGGTGGAAGTCATGGTAATCCTTTGGCTTAGCGGTTGGGATTGGGCATTAGGGCTGTTCGGGCGGAGATCGGCGCCTAGAGGCTCCGGATCAGGCCTCCGTCACAGCGAAGCGCGACGCCGGTGATGTAGGAAGCCGGGGCACTGCAGAGGAACGCGCCGGCGGCACCGAACTCCTCCGGTTCGCCGTACCGTCGGGCTGGAATGGTCTTGCGGGATTCGAGTTGGATCTCCTCAGGCGTGGTGCCGCGGCGTTTGGCCGCCGCCCGGTCCAGTTCGGCGACGCGATCGGTGGCGATGCGTCCGGGCAAGATCATGTTGACTGTGACGGCGTCGAGGGCCACTTCCGCCGCAAGCGTCTTGAGGTACCCGGCCAATGCTGCGCGGCCTGTGTTGGAGACGGCGAGGTTGGGCAGGGGTGCCACAATTCCGCTGGATCCGATGGCCAGGATCCGTCCCCAGCGCCGCTCCCGCATCCCCGGAAGGATCCTCGAGACAAGGGCGTGGTGCGGCTTCACGAGCAACTCGAACGCCGCCGCGATGTCGTCGGCGCCAAGGCTCGCGGCTGCCCCGGGCTTGGGGCCGGGGCCGTTGAGGACGAGGATGTCGATGGGACCGAGAAGTTCCACGGCGCGTTCGACGGCGGCGGTCACTCCGTCCGCGGTACTGAGGTCCGCTTCAACAGCCACGGCGCTGTGGCCGTCTGCCTCCAGCTCCGCCGCGATCTTCTCGGCCAGCTCGCCCCGGCGGCCGGTGATGGCAACCCGGACGCCTTCGGCCGCGAGGCCGCGGGCGACAGCCAGTCCCAGCCCTCCCGTGGAGGCGGCGACGAATGCGGTCTTTCCACTGATTCCGAAGTCCATCAGAGCCTTCCTGCTGTGTGGGCGGTGGGGGCGAGCGAGAGATCCAAAGCGCGGGCTGCTTCTGCCAGATGCGTCAGCATTCCGTTCCTGAGGACCTCCGGGAAAGGAGCCGCGGGCGGGCGGACGCCGGAGTCCTTGATGAGGCCCCGTTCACGGAAGCACTCCTTCCGGACCGCCAGGGCGATCCGGGCCTGCTGCTCGAAGTTGATGAGTGGCATGTACGGGAGCAATGCGTCCCGGGCGGCGTCGTAGCCACCCGACTGCCAGGCGCGGACGCAGGCCACGAGGGCTTCCGGGTAGGAGAACCCCGTCATGGCGCCGGCAGCGCCGGCCACCAGCTCGTCGAGGAGCCCCTGACCGCCCAGCCCACCGAACACGGAGACCTCGACGGCGGCCGCCAGTTGGGCGATGGCCACACTGGTGGGCGGGGCCTCAGCCTTGACTGCGATAACGAACTTGCACGCCTGGACCACGTAAATGAGCGCTTCCGTGCTGATGCTGACACCGCTGGCCACCGGGTAGTCCTGCAGGACAACTTTGGCGCCGGTGGATTGGTGGATGGCGTTCAGGTGCGCGATCACCACTTCCGGGCGTGCCGAATTTGCCTGCACCATGACTGCCGCGATCCGGTTTCCCGCCACGGCCTGGGCAGCGCGGATTTCTTCGACAGCCGTGCCCGTGAAGAGCGAGGTCACACCGACCACGAGGGGCAATCGGGTTTCTTCGACGACAACTTCCAGCGCCAGGCTGCGCTCCGCTGCGGTCAGGGCGGCGGCCTCGCCGAAGACACCCAGGACAGTCAGCCCTGTGGCGCCGATGGATTCATAGTGCTCCACCAACTGGGCCAGGCTGTCGGTGTCCAGATCGAGGGTGCTGGCCTGGAATGGCGTGGCGACGACGCCCCACACTCCGGGTGGTAGTGCTTCCCGCATTGGATTGTCCTTCCTTACGTGCTGAAGTTCGGGGTCTTGCATCTGTTCGTGCTGCATTCAGCGGCCCGGCCACACAGGCGGGCGCTTTTCCTGGAAAGCGCGTACGCCTTCGGCGGAGTCTTCGCTGTCGAGGGCGGCCATGAGGGCCGGCAGCCTGAGGCCGCGGGCTTCCGCGGCGCTCAAGTGGCTCGTCCTGCTGACCATTTGTTTGACGGCCCGGACGGAGCTCGGCGCGCAGGCGAGGATCTGGTCGACCCAGCGCTGCACCGCGGCGTCGAGCTCCCCAGCCGGAACAACTTCGTTGACGAGGCCCATCGACTGCATCTCTGCAGCATCGGCCTTCCGGCCGGTGAGGAGCAGGCCCATCGCTTGCGTATAGGGGACGCGGCGCACCAGCTGATGGATGCCGCCGTCGAGCGCCAGGCGCCCGACCCGCGGTTCGGTGAGGCCGAAGCGGGCCGTGTCCGCGGCAACGACGATGTCGGCGCCGAGCACGATCTCCATGCCGCCGCCCAGCGCATAGCCGTTCACCCGGGCAATGACCGGAATGTCCAGGCTCGTCCGCAGGCTCAGTCCGCCGAAACCGTTGGGGTCAAGCTCCGCCCAGTACTGCAGGCCGGTCTTGTCCACGGCGGAGGCGGACATGTCCGCGCCGACGCAGAACGCCCGCGTGCCGGCACCGGTGATGACGACGGCGCGCACGGCAGGATCAGCTTCGATCTGGTTCCAGATGTCATTGAGCCTGGCCTGGGCAGTCCCGTCCACCGCGTTGAGCACGTGCTGGCGGTCGATCACCACTGTGGCCACGTGGTTCTCGATGGCCAGCGTGACCTGGTCCACGATTGCCTTCTCTTCTATCGAAGCAGTCACCGGAGAACTCCCAATTTCTGCAGGCGCTCGATGGTTTCAGCGTCGAAGCCGTTCTCCAGGAGGACCTCAACGTTGTGCTCGCCGAGCCGCGGCGCCACGCGCCGGATGGAAGGCGGGGTAGCAGACAAGCGAATGGGGGCGTTGAGCATCTTCACGGTGCCGACGCCCGGGTGCTCGGCCTCGACGATCATGCCGTTGGCCTCGGTCTGCGCATCGGCCAAGGCCTGTTCCAGGGTGTGGACGGGGGCGTTGAGCAGGCCTTGGCTTTCCAACTGGTTGGTCCAGTACTCGGTGGTGTTCGTGGCGATGCGCTCCCGGAAAATCGCCTGCAGGGCCGGCTTGTGCTTGAACTGCTGCTCAAGGTTGGCGAACTCCGGCCGCTGGGTGAGGTCTTCATCCAGTCCCAGCGCTTCGGAAATCCGCGCGAGCGGGTCGGGGGTGAAACCGCCTACCATGCAGACGGCGCCGTCGGTGGTTTCAAAGACGCCGCTCAGCGGCATGGCGCCCCAATTGACTTCGTAGCCGCGGTTGAGCTGCATGCATGCCTCCTGCATCTGCAAGTGCAGCATGGAGTCGTACATGGTCACCTCGACCTTTTGCCCGACGCCGGACGTCTCCCGGGTGCGCAACGCCAGCAGGATGCCCTGCATGAGGTGCATGCCGGTGATGTAGTCGCACAGCGTGGTGGGGTAGATGGCCGGCTTCATGTCGTCGGACTCGCGCCGCCACATCACGCCCGAGTACGCCTGTGCGATCGCATCCTGGCCCCCCTTGTGGGAGTACGGCCCAACCGGGCCGAAGCCCGTGCCGGAGGCCCAGATGATGCCCGGGTTCGCGGCTTTCAGTTCCTCATAGCCGAAGCCCATCCGCTCCATCACGCCGGAACGGAAGTTGCTGACGACGACGTCGGCGTCGGCCATGACCCGGCGGAGGACGGCCTTGCCCTCGTCGGTGCGGGTGTCCACGGAAACGCTTCGCTTGTTCCGGTTGATGGACAGGAAAATGGGGTTGTCCTGGCCGTCCTTGTCCGGGAACGAGTTGCGCGAGATGTCGCCGGCGCCCGGACGTTCCACCTTGATGATGTCCGCGCCGTAGTCGCCCAGCAGCTGGGTGCAGGACGGTCCCATGAACACTTGGGTGAAGTCCACGATCTTGGTGCCGTCGAGGGGGAGCGGGATGCCGTTGGGCTTGGCAGCGGCGCCAGGCGCCGCCGTCGTGGTTTCCTCAAACTCATCGAGAAGGGTGTCGGTGCTCATGCCCCCACCGCCACTTCGCTGTCAAGGGTAGCGTTCGACGACGGGACGTCGCCCGGGTCTGCACCGTGCCGGCGCATGCCCTGCTGGATGTCCAGCGCGGAAACCTCGCGGACAAGGGTACCGTTCTCGACCGCCAGAGCCGCGGCGACGCCGACTGCCTGGCCCATGGCCATGCAGGGCGGGATCTCGCGGGACATCTTCTGTGCTTCCGGGGTGGCCGAGTAGTGGCGCCCGGCGACGAGCAGTTGGTCTACTTCCTTGGGAAGCAGCGAGCGGTACGGGTAGTAGTAATCGCGGCCGCGGGCCACGGTGTCCGCGAAGTGGCGGCGGGAGGTGACGTCGTCCTTCGTCATGACGTATTCGCCCTCGAGCAGGCGGGTTTGCCTTACGCCCATTTGGGAGGCGACGTCCAGCATGTAGCAGTTCTCAAAGCCCGGCAGGTGGGCGCGGACGTACTCAACGGCCTCGGTGATCCGGTCCCGTGCGGCGAACTCGGCGGCGGTCATGTCCGCTGGGTCCACGCCGTCGTATCCGGTCATGTGGGGAGCGTTGCACCAGACGACGCCGTCGATGGGTGTCTTGAGCCACCACAGTTCCCAGGCGCCGCCGAGGAGGCGCTTGATGGTGCGGTTGATGGCGCGGGCTTCCTTCGGGTTGGCCTGCTCGAAAGCCTCGGCGGCAGCGGTGTCAACGTTGCCCAGGCGGAAAACGAGCGTGGTGAGGTAGCTGTCCTTGATGTGGCTGGCGCCGGCACGGGAGGCGACGTCGATGTCTCCGGTCGTGTCGATGACGATGTCCGCCATGAACGCCTGCGGGCCGGACTTGGTCTCGCAAATGACACCCTTGATGACGCCGTTGTCCACGATCGGGCGGGAGAACCAGGAGTGCAGGCGGAGGTTGACTCCGGCTTCGCGGACGAGGTCGTTGGAGACCCGCTTCCAGCCGTCGGGGTCGAAGGCAGCGGCGTAGCAAATCGGCTTGGGGTTCGTGTGTGAGTGGAAGTCGAAGGTGCCGTAGCGGCCCCACTTGTTCCAGAGTTCCTCGGAGGTCTTGCGGTCATCGGCGGGCGGGACAACCGCAAGGCCGAGCTTCTGCAGCCGTTCGACGTACTCCGAAACGATGCCAGTGACCGTGATTTCCTGGCCGTTGATCATGTCGTCGAGCACCAGGACCATGCCTCCGGAGGCGAGTCCGCCGAGCGAGGAGTAGCGCTCCAGGAGCGTGACGGATGCGCCGGAACGTGCTGCGGTGACCGCGGCGGCCACGCCGGCGGGCCCACCGCCGACCACGAGGACGGCGGAGCGGGAGATGACGGGCGCGGTGAGATCCGCCGTCGTCGTACTGAGTTCCAGTGACGATGTGCTGGCAAAGGAGTTCATGGAGGAGGATCCTTACTTCCCGGCGGGCATGCCGTTGGAACGGTTGCCGGGGTGTAGACGAGGTGCCCGGGAGGAGTTCGCGGCGATGCACGCAGCGAACCAGGCCCGGGCGGAGGGCATGACGAGTAGAGGTCCCGCGGGACCTGGACACGGAAATAGAGATTTTTGCGAACGGACGTCCAAGGGTCCGTGCGTGTATGGGAGCAGGCGGCGGCTAGCGCCGGGTGATCACCACACGTGAGGGGCGTTGACCCATATTGCTACGCATACCTCTTCGTAGCTGTTTTTGTACCAGTGAGGCGTATCCGACGAGAAAGTGATCGAATCGCCCGCCTCAAGCGTGTAGCACTGGCCGTCCAGGAAGATGTCTTTCCTTCCCGAGAGGATGATCCCGAATTCCTCGCCGCTGTGGCGGAAAGGAGTGGCGCTGGTGTCGTGGCCTGGCGGGCTCACGATCCATTGGGCCTCCAAGGCGCCGTTGAGGTCCGGGGTCAGGAGCTCGTAAACGGCCTCGCCCACGGACTTCTTGGTGACGCCTTTGAGGTTTCGCCGTTCGGCCTTGCGGACAACCGGCGATCTGGTCTCTTCCTGACCGATGAAGAATTTCCCGACGGGAATGTCCAGGCCGTGGGCCAGCTGTGCCAAAGTGGTGAATGATGGATTGGCCAGCCCACGTTCGATCTGGCTGACGATCGCCGGGCTGAGACCGGTGATTTCCGAGAGTTTGGACAGGGTCATCCCCTTGTCCTTGCGCATCGTGCGGACCTTGTTGCCGACAGTTGCCAGAAGCGCGCTCGTGCCGGCCGGTGAGGATGCCGTGATGATCTCGTTGGTCATGATCCAGCTTTCTCTCGGTGAGCTGACTCACATAACTATAGTGAAAAATTTTAGCGAATCAATGGTTTGGTGAAATTTTCTTCTCCGCCCGAACTGAGCGGCGTCCTGCGGCGGCGGACTCCTCACTGCTCGCGGCGCGGCGAGGGCTATTTATCAAAAAGCATTGACCTGGTGAATATCTTCAATATAGTTAAGTGAGTCGCATCACGTGGGGAAGTTTGCAACACGATCGACAGACGCGGGCGCTTCAGCCTTCTGGCGGAAGGCCCAGCCCAGCCCCACGTCCACCCTCGTGTTTCCCTACTGATCCTGCGGCATCCAAGCAAGCCATCCACGCTCCCCTTACCGGACTGGATGTCCCCGTTTGCTTCAAAGCGCTACGAAGAGGCACGCGTAGCTATCTGGGCTAACTCGCTTCCCATGAGGTGAGCTGGTTCGGCCCCGCCGGACCAAGCCAAAATGATAGTTTCGATCACCGTCCATACCCCCTGGGTGGCAACGGTGATCCGTACCCTCACGCACCGCGAAGGTGCGGAGGAAGGAAAGAATCATGACTGACACTGTCGTCAAGAATGGCCCGGAGAGCGCCCGGAAATCCCGGCTCTCTCCGGAAATCCGCCGCGGGCTGCTGGGCCTCGGACTCGGGAACACCCTTGAATGGTACGACTGGATGGTCTTCGGACTCCTGTCGGCCTTCATCGGGCCAAAGTTCTTCCCCTCGCAGGACCCCACCGCCGCAACCCTTAACGCCTTGGCGGTCTTCGCCGTCGGCTTCGCGTTCCGTCCGCTCGGTGGCGTCCTGCTCGGTACCTTCGCCGACAGAATCGGCCGTCGAAAAGTGATGCTCTGGTCCATCATGATGATGGCAGTCACCACGCTGATCATCGCCCTATGCCCGACCTACCAGCAGATCGGTGGCGCTGCCGGCGTCATCCTCCTGATCTGCCGCATCGTGCAGGGCATCTCCACCGGTGTTGAAGCTCCGCTTTCCACCGCACACGCCGTCGAACTGGTTCCCGCGGGGCGCGAAGGGTTCGTCGCAGGCATCATTTCCTTCTTCGTCAACTCGGGCATCCTCCTCGCCTCGCTGGTCAGCTACCTGTGCAGCCTGATGCTGAGCGGGACCGTCATGGCCGACTGGGGTTGGCGCGTTCCCTTCATCGTGGGGGCAATCTTCGGCTTTGTCGTGGTCTACCTTCGCCGGACCCTTCCGGAAACCATGCGGCCCGAGGAGCTTGCGGAGAACTCCTCGAAAGCTGTTTGGGGCGGGGTGCGCAAGCATTGGCTGAGCGTGCTGGCCATCACCTTCGTCGTTGGGGCGGCGCAAGCCTACAACTACGCCTGGAATACGGGACTGCCCACCGCGGCTCGCAGCGGCTTTAAGGAAGACGCCACGGCTGTCTTCGCCCTCACCACCATTCTTGGCGTCGTGCTGGTAGTCGGCAGCCTGGTGGTCGGCAAGTTCGCCGATGGCAAGTCCATTTCCAAGTGGTTCCTGATCACCCGCGCGCTGTCCATTCCTTCGGTCTTCCTGATGCTCATGTACGTCCGTCCGGGCATCGGCGGATTCGCCGCGGTCCTCCTCGGCGGCTCGGTTGTTCTGGTCCTGAACATGACCCTTTACAACGTCGTCACGAGTTCCCTGATGCCCAAGGCCTGCCGCGGCGCCGGAACTTCCCTCGGTTACGGAATCGGCGTCGCCATCTTCGGCGGCACGGCCTCCTACCTCCTGGTCTGGCTCCAGTCCATGAATGCATCGTGGATCTTCCCGGTTTATGTCGCCGTGCTGTCCGTGTTGAGCATTGTGTTCTACGTGCTCGCCCGGCGGAAGAACGGAATTTTCATTGGGAGCTAGGAATATGATCTCGTTTGACCTCAGCGAGTCCGATGTGGAGCTCTACACCGCGGCCCGTCAGCTGCTTCTCACGGCTCACCACGGCGAGAACCACCGGGTGGCCGCGGCCATGCGGGGCGAGTCAGGGACGATCTACCTGGGCCTTCACATCGGCTCGAAACGAATCAACGTGTGCGCCGAATCCAGTGCCCTCGCGAATGCCCGCATCGCGCAGGAAGCCTCGATCCGGTCGTCCGTCGCAGTGAGCATGGACCCACACGGCGAACCCCAGGTCACCAATCCTTGCGGCGTTTGCCGGGAACTGCTGCGGAACTATGGGCCCGAGGCAACTGTCCTGGTTGATGCCGGGGGAGAGGTTGGAAGCGTCGGCTTGGAGGAACTCCTGCCGTATCCCTGGATGCGGGCCACCGAGACCGAATGGACCACCCAACCGCCGGAAGCCATGACGTCCTACTGAATGCAATGGAAATGGCCGGGACTCATGAGTCCCGGCCATTTCTTCAGTTCGGTGCTATTCGACCGGTACTATTCGACCCGGTCAAGCCATCTCTTGGACGTCAGTGCTTTGTGGCCGCGCTTGCGAACGATAGACGTTCGGCCAAGCCAATTCCGGCCCCGGGGAGGCCCGGCCTCGGCCAAGGCAGGGGAGGAGGCTTCCGGTGCCGCCCCTGATGCGGCCGGCTGGCTCGGACACAGGTCCGTGATCAGTCCCATTCCCGCACATGCCCGCACTTCGCGGATTCCCACAACTGCGGCGCGTTTGGTCTCAAAATCCTTCGAGACCGCCATGACGGTCCCGTCTGCTGCCTTCAGCCGGAACCTGTAGCGTTCCCGGGCATCGACAAACAGTTCAAACTTCCCAGCCATTGGCTGACCTCCCCAATAGAGACATATCGTCCTTCATTGACCGTACCCGGCGGCCACCAAAAAGCAAAGCACCCTTAGTGTTTTAGCCGATATGCCGCTCGGATGCCGCGATCCGAGCGGAATGTGGTTGCCGGATGCAGTGCTGACGTGTAGCTTTGGCGATGCAAAGTAACCTTAGTAATACCCGCCACCGCCGGGTCCGCGGTTCAGCAGGAGGTACAGCAGTGGGTATCGGATCATCCATCTTCCTTATCGCGATAGGCGCCATTCTGGCCTTCGCCATCCCCGGAGATGTCGTGTCTTTCATCGACCTCCATATGGTCGGCTACATCCTGATGGTCGTTGGCGTCATCGGCTTGATCGTTTCCCTTTTCGTGTTCGGCCCGCGCCGGACCCGCCGAATCAGCGAAAGCCGCGCCACAGTTGACCCGGTCACGGGGGACCGCATCGTGACCCGGGACACCCGCGACGGCGGAATCTAGCAACAGCAGGAACAAAGGGGAGGGTCGGCGTGCCGGCCCTCCCCTTTTCGATGCACCCGGACGGCTTGTGGCAGCTCAGGCCAGGAACAGGCGCCGGTTCCTAACCGCCACTTCCCTTGCCGTTGCTCTTGTGATGTCCCGGTGCCGGTGCCACCGGAACAGGCGCAGCCGGCGTGGATGGCTCAATGCTCGGTGAGGGCGTCGGCGTAGGGGTGTTGGGCGTGGGCGTTGCCGAGACGGACGGGTCCGGGGCCGCGGGAGCAGGCGACTGGAAGGCGCTCACGCCAACGATCACCAGGGCGGCGGCCAGAAGTGCGGCGGCGACAGCTAACGCCGATCTGCGCGCGCGGCTTACGGGCTTCCCTCGCCTCGCCGTTGCCTCGGGCTGCACCCGCATCTGGATGGTTGCCTTGGCGGTGCGGGGCGGGCGGTCGGGCATGCGCGGAAGAGCCTGCGTGGCTCCGTTGGCGCCAGCGGGTATCGCCGCTGGGACGCCGGAACCGAAGGCACTCCGAAGTGCTTGCTCAACCTCTAGTGCGCCAGGCCGCGCAGAAGGTTCAGTCAATGTCATGGCGGTGAGGAGGTCAACCCAGCGCGCCCCCAGGGCCTCCGGTACACGGGGTGGGCGGTGGAGCCTCGCGACGGCCGACTCCACGCTGGTTCCCGGGTATTCGAGCTTTCCGGTCAGGCATTCGAGGAGGAGGAGTCCGAGGGAGTAGATATCGCTTGACGGTCCGAGGACAGAGCCGGTGGCCTGTTCCGGGCTCAGGTATGCTGCGGTTCCCACCATCGTGCCTGTTGCGGTCAGGCGCGTTCCCTCCATGATGCGGGCGATCCCGAAGTCTGTGAGCTTGGGCCGGATGGGGGATCCTACAGGGGTATCAGGCAGGAGGACATTCGCGGGTTTGATATCGCGGTGGATGATCCCGCGCCCATGGACGTAGTCCAGGGCCGAAGCCAGATCCGCTCCTATATGGGCTACGTCCCGGGGCGACAGCGGTCGGCCCCGCAATCCGGCATACAGGTCCGGACCGTGAATCAGTTCCATGGCGAGGAATGTCCGGGCATGCTCTGGGTCCCGATCGTCGGTACCGGCGTCGAAGAGAGTGACGAGTGAGGGATGATTGAAAGTCGCCAGGAGCCGCATCTCGTTTTCATGCCGGGCAAGCTCGTCCGGCCCGCCGAGCAGGGGAGAAAAGAGCTTCAGCGCCACGTCGCGGCCTAGCCTCTCATCTTGCGCCCGGTACACCGACGCGGTGGCGCCGCGGCCGATCAAGGTTCCCAACCGGTACCGACCAGCTACAAGGGCATCGCTGTCTCCAGCAATAAGGCCATCAGGCACGGTTTCACCTCGCTTTCTTCGAACCGACGGAGCCCGTACAGTCTAGGCCCCCTTGCCGGGCCATGGACATTCGTCCCCTCTGGGGTAATCGTCCGGCCCTAGGGGAAGGTTACTGTTCGGCAGCGCGGGCCAGATCGAGCGTTTTCGAGATGACTGCCACGCGCTGCTCCACTGTTGCGTGCGGAGGGGCGGCAACTTTGATTCCCCGAAAATCCTTGCCGGACGCCGGACCCGCCGCGCGCAGGCATTCCTCAATGCGGTTAGCCGTCAAGAGGGACCCCGACTCGAGGACATCCAGGTCCCCAGGCGATTCGACGTCCGGACGGGCGGGCAGCGAGGTTGGAGGCGCAGGAGGTACGTGCACATCGGCCCAGGCCGCACCGTACCGGGTATCAACCGCTGCGCAGCCTGAGAGCACAAACCCTCCGAGCAGGTCATTCCCGCGAAGGAAGTCGATGTGCTCCAGAGCGGCATCCGGGTTGCGTTGCTCAATCACGGACCGCCCCCAGTTGACGGCAATGCCCATGGATCGGCCGCTTGACTCGTTTACCCCGTGCACTGTTTCCGCTTCAACGTGGAGCGGGAGAAATCCTTTGGAAGGCACTTGCCCAGGGACAAATGCATCACAGTGCTCAAGCACAATCCGCGCACCGTTCCACTGCCAGTCAGAAATTTCCTTCAGCGAGTCGGCCAAGGCGGCCGCAGAAGCCGCCTGTCCATCTGCCCAAGGCGCTGAATGGATCTCAACGGCAACAACCGCGGCTCGGGCAAGGCTCTCGTTGAGCCTTCCGGCGGCGTTCAGCGCCTCTCGAATGAAGTCGATTGCCGCCTTGCGCCCGGCATTGGAAGTTGAGGCCAGGCCGAAGCCGGGGTCTGAGCCAAGGCGGGCCATGGTCCCGGGAATGGTGGTCACGATGAAGTCTGCTTGCTCTGGCAGCTGCCGCAATAACCAGGATTCGTCGTCCTTGTGCAGCTTCCCCGCGAAGGGGACTTCGAGGCCGGCAACGCCGTCCAGTTCCAAGACAGATTTGAGGAACTTGCCTTCAGCCGACGGATCCCAACCGTTCAAGCTTGGTGCTGCCGCATAGGCCCCTATGAAGAATTTGCTCATCGACTGACCGGTTCATGGTTCCCGAGGAGCGGCAGTTCATCGCGCCGGGGGAGCCCCTCCCAGTCGCCGGGGACGAGGCACACAAAAGCACCTGTGCTGACGGCTGTCTGAAGACGCTCCTCAGCCTCCAAGCCTCCGACGAATTCGGCCAGGTAGCCCGCGACGAACGCGTCTCCGGCACCCACGGTATCGAGGGCAACGATGACCAGTGCGCCCTGTCTGAAGACCTTGCCGTCGACGAATGCCAAGGCGCCGTCTGCGCCCAACTTGATAAGCACTTGGCTGGGCCCCATGGCCGCGATGCGTCTGGCGGCCTCCTCGGCGTCGCGGACTGTCCCGACTGCGAGTTCGGCCTCTTCGAGACCGGCGAAAACGATGTCGACGTCCGGGATAATTTCGCGGTAGGCGCTTCCGGCGGCCTCGGTGCTCCAGAGCTTACTACGGTAATTCAGGTCGAAAGAGACCGGAACACCGGATGATTTGGCCGCGGCGATAGCGTACTGAAGGGTGGAAGCGGCTTGCGGAGAAAGCGCCGGGGTGATTCCGCTGACGTGGAGCAGGGCGGCCCCGGCAATCAGCCGTTCGTCGACGTCGTCGGGGACAATCCGTGAGCCTGCACTGCCGGAACGGTAATACGCAACTTTCTGGGCTGTGGGGGTCCGACGTTCCTTGATCATCAGACCCGTGGGCGCGTCGTCGTCGACTATGGCGCGGACATCCACGCCCTCAGCGCGGATCTCCCGTGCTACAAGCTGGCCGAGGGAATCCGCGCCGATCCGGCCGCACCAGACGGCCTGGACACCCAAACGTTGCAGGCCGATGGCAACATTGGACTCAGAGCCTCCGATGCCGAGGCTCATGGTGGACGCATGGGCAAGCGGGCCGGCCTTGTCCGAAGCCATGAGCGCCATGGTTTCCCCAAGGGTGACGACATATGTTCCGTGACTCATAGGGATTCACGTGCCTCATCAACGAAGTTTCGGACCCGTCGGGCCCGTGCGGTCAGTTCAGCCAGGCTCCCGCCTTTGAAGGCGTCGCCGAGGAGCGGTCCTCCGAGACTGACTGCCAATGCTCCTGCACGAATCCATGCCGGCACGTCTTCGATATTGACACCGCCGGAAGGGACCACCTGAATGTCGGGGAAGGGGCCGCGGAGTTGCGATATGTAGCCGGGCCCGACCGTGGAGGCGGGGAAGACCTTGACGGCTGTGGCGCCCAGCTTCCAACCGGTGTGGAGCTCGGTGGGGGTGAGCCCGCCAGGAAAGACGGGCACCCCGCGTCGGGTGCAGGCGGTGATGACGTCCGGTTCGGTGACGGGCGTAACGACGTACGCGGCGCCCAGGTCGAGTGCCGTTTCCGCCTCGGCAGCCGTCGTCACCGTGCCGACGCCGATTTCCACGGATTCGCCGAACCGCTCCCGGAGCAGGGGAAGTTCCTCGAATACTCCCGGCGTGCTCAGGGTCAGCTCGATACTGAACACACCGCCTTCCCGGAGGGCCTCGATGACGGGGGCGTAGTCCTTCGCGTGCCGGGCCCTCAGCACTGCAACGACCCTGGAGTCGCGGAGTATGGCGGACGGGGCTGCGCGGGAGTCGGTGCCCGGGGTTTCGGGACGGAACATAGATGTCCTTCGTACGGTGGTTGGTTGGCGGGGGCTCCCGACGGCGGCACTCGCGGCCGTCGGGAGCCCTTCGGGTGCTACTGGACGTGCTGCGCTTCGGAGGTCACCGTGACAACCCCGCTTTTGCCGTGTGCTGCATCCTCAGGGTCGGTCAAATCGCGGTTGAGGGTTTCCGGTGACATGCGGGTCGCGATGAAGCTGATGAGCATGGTCAGGGACATGTAGATCGCCACGGGGATCCACGAGTTGCTGAACATCCCCAGCAGCGCCGCGCAGATCATGGGAGCGATGCCTCCGCCGATGATGGACGAGAACTCGCGCCCCAAGGTGACACCTGCGTAGCGGTAACGGCTGCCGAAGATTTCAGGGAAATAGCTCATGTGCACGCCCACAACGCCTTGGCATGCCAGGACGAATCCGACCACGATCACCAATACGATGGCTACCGGCGAGCCCGTGGTCAGCAGCAGGAACGCGGGGGCAGGGAAGAGGATGAGTGCCCCGGTGATGAGTGAGACCACGCGTCGGCGTCCAATCTTGTCGGAAAGGATTCCGAAGGACACCGCCGCGACTCCGCCACAGAGCGAACCGATAAGGAGCACGGGAGGAATGAACTTCGGGTCCGTTCCGATCACGGTAATGAGGTACGAGGCCATGAACACCTGGATGGTGTAGGACTGGGTGCTGACGCCGAGGTTCATCAGGATGACGCGCAGGACGTTGGCCTTGCCGTATTTGGCAACTTCCCGCAGGGGTGCCGGAGGTTCCGTGCGGGCCTGCTTGATCTCTTCGAAGACCGGCGATTCGTCCAGCTTGCGTCGGATGACCAGCGCGGCGATGGTGACGAAGATGCTGGAGAAGAAGACGAGCCTCCAGCCCCACGTGAGCATGTCGTTGGGTGCCAGCGACTGGGCTGCGATCCACACGAGTGCTCCGAGCGCCGTTCCGGCGGCGGCGCCGACCATGATGAGGGACGCCAGCTTGCCTCGGGTTCCAGGCGCGGCGGATTCGGTGAGCAGCGTTGCGCCGCCCGATTGCTCCGCTCCGGCGCCGAAGCCCTGGGCAGCGCGGCAGACACACAGCAGGATCGGGGCAAGGAGACCTACCTGGCCGAAGGTCGGCAGGAGCCCGATTGCCAGCGTCGCTCCTCCCATGAGCAGCAGGGTGACTACCAGGACCCACTTGCGGCCGAGTCGATCGCCGAAATGGGAGAAGAAGATCCCGCCGAGGGGCCTGAACAGGAATCCGACGGCGAAGGTGCTGAAACTGGCCAGCAGCGCCGCCGCGGGCGAAATGTTGGGGAAGAAGAGCTTGCTGAAGACGAGTGCCGACGCTGTGCCGTAGATGACGAAATCGTACAGTTCAAGCGTGGTGCCGATGAGTCCGGCGATGGCTGCCTTCCGGACTTTGCTTTGGTCCACCGGCGTGGGCGGGAGGTTTGCTGCTGTGGTCATTTCCATACTCCTTTGAATGGATGTCCGCTGGCCCGTACTTGGGCCGAGTCAGTAGGTGATGAGGACCTTGAGGTTGGTGGGGTCTGTCACGGGGGCCGTGAGTGCGGCCGCCGCGTTGGCGAGGGGAAATGTTGCGGTGATGATTGACCGGAGGTCCACTACCCCTGAGGAGGCGAGCTGGATCGCCGTCGGGAAGGCGTTGGCGTACCGGAACGCGGTCACCAGGTCGATTTCAAAGCGTTGCAGGAAACCGAGCGGGATCCCGTCGACGGTGGGGCGGGCCTGGCCGACGACGGTTGCCCGGGCGGCCGGGGCGAGTGTCAGGATGCCGTCGGCCAGTGCACGGGTGTTGCCTGAGCATTCGATCAGGCAATCCATGTCTTTCAGATCCAAGGGCGACACCGAGTTGTTGATGGTCCGGGTGGCGCCGAACCGGGCGGCAACAGCCAGGCGGTCGTCGTTGACGTCGGTCACGACGATCTCTGACGCGCCGCGGGAGGCCGCCACTTGCGCCACGAGCAGGCCGATCGGCCCTGCGCCCGTGATCAGCACCCGGTGTCCGGCCTGCACGTGGGCGCGTTCAACCGCCCAGACGGCGACGGCAAGCGGTTCGATCGCTGCCCCGACCTCGGCAGGGATGCCGTCCGGAAGAACGTGAAGCGCCGCTTCGGGCACCACCACGTGGCGGGCGAACAGCCCGTCGGTGGGCGGGGATCCGAAGCACGTCCCCGTCGGGCAGAGGTTGTAGCGTCCGGAGAGGCACGTGGGGCAGTTCCGGCACGGCAGCGCGGGTTCCATCACGACGGCGGTGCCCGCGGCGATGCTGGCCGCCTCACCGCGGGCGATGACGACGCCCGCACCTTCATGGCCGAGAACCGTGGGGTGGCGAAGGACGTTGGTGCCGTTGCGGCCGTCGGCGAAATAGTGCATGTCCGAGCCGCAGATGCCGCCCGAGCGCATCTCGACGAGGACATCGTTCGGTCCGAGGGTCTTCAGGGGTTTGTGTTCGATGCGGATGTCGCCCGCTCCGTGGAGGACGGCCGCTTCAGTGGTCAGCGGCACGGAGGATCCGTCGGCGCGGCGGATTGCTTGGGTGGTCATCGGATGCTCCGGGTCTGTGCGGGAAGAAGTGAGGTTGACTCGGCGGCCGCGCTTGCGGCGGCGAGCGGGCCGTGCCGGTGGATGATGTCGATCAGCTCACCAGTGCGGCGGATGAAGTCTTCACGAGTCGCGAGTTCGTCGCCGAGAAGATGGTGTTCGCCGAGTACCTTGGCTGCGAGGTCCCTTCCGGACGTGGATCCCGTTGCGAGCTCCTGGAGTGTTTCCCGGGCGGGATCTTGCATCTCGTTGGCGTGGTTGCCGGGGTCGAATCCCTGAAGGGGCGCGATGCACGACAGGTACGCGGCGACGGTGAGCGCGAGGTAGTGGGGCATCGCACCGGTGTCGAGCATTTCCAAGGCAGGAGTCGGGATCCGCTGGCGGAGTTTGACGGAGCCATCGCTGCCCACCTGGCTGGTCCGGTGCCCTAGTGCCGAGTTGCGCCAACGCGAGAAGAGTTGCTCCTCGTAAGCGTCGACGTCGACGGCGGCGGGCACCGTCACGCTCGGCAGGTACTCATCACGGAGTACGCGGCGCGCGGCGGTTTCAATGTAGGCCATGTCCGTGGCGGCCGGAATGGTGGCTGCACCGGACAGGGCTCCGAGGTAGGCGATCAGCGAGTGGGTGCCGTTCAGGAGCCGGACCTTGAGCTGCTCATACGCCGCGACGTCGTCAGTAAAGATAGCCCCCGCAGCCTCCCAGGCCGGGCGGCCCGCTATGAAGTTGTCCTCCAGGATCCACATTGTGAAGGGCTCGGCTGGCACGGGGATCTGGTCAGCGTAGCCGAGTTGCTCGGCGACGAGGCTGCGGTAGTGGTCCGTCGTGGCGGGTACGATCCGGTCCACCATGGACGAGGGGAAGGTGACGTTGGCATCGATCCACTGGACCGTCTCGGCGGCCTCGCCGGCCGGGAGCAGTGATGCGAATTCGCGTACCAGGCGTTGGGTGTGGTGCCCGTTGTCCGCGAGGTTGTCGCAGCTGAGGACCGTCACTGCTTTGCCATGGGTGCGCGCCCGCTGCTGGAGTCCGCGGACGATCTGCCCGATCGGCGTCCGGGGGACTGAGCTGTTCGCGAGGTCGTGCCGGACGTCAGGATCGGCAACGTTCAAGGAGCCAGTCGCGGGGCTGTAGGTGTAGCCGTTTTCGGTGACCGTCAGGGATACGATGCGCGTGGTCTCGGCGCCAATGGCGGCCACGACGCGTTGTGGTTCCTGTGCCGCGACAAAGGCGTCCGTATGCACGCGCGGGGTCGAGAACTTGGATCCGTCGGGCGAGATTTCGACGACGGTGTAGAGCATGTCCTGGGCGTGCATGGCATCGGTGATGGTTGAGGAACGGCTGGAAATCCCAATGATTCCCCAGTCGCCGCCCTGCGCCGCGACGGCGGCATCCGTATAGACCGCTTGGTGCGCGCGATGGAAGTTTCCGAAGCCGAGGTGCACGATGCCGGGTGCGGGTGCCGGGGCGACGGTTCGGCGCAGGACTCCGGGTGTTTCGGCGTTCAGCTGGGGGAGGCGTGGCGTGGCCATGGGTCACCAGTCCTTCATGGAGCCGTCGAGCTCCCGGGCGATGGGCAGATAGGCCTGCTTGTACGGGAAGCGCGCTGCGGCATCTTCGTCTACCTGGACGCCCAGACCGGGCTCTTCGCCAGGGTGCAGGTAACCGTCTTCGAAACGGAAACTGGATTGGAAGACCTCGGACACCTTGGGGTCGTAGCCCATGTATTCCTGGATGGCGAAGTTGCTCGTGGCCAGGCCGAGGTGCAGCGATGCGGACAGGTTGATGGGGGAGACATCGGACGGGCCGTGGGGTGCGCCCTTGATTTGGTACACCTCAGCGAAGGCCAGGATCTTCCGGACGTGGGAGATGCCTCCGGCATGTACGACGGCGGTGCGGATGTAGTCGATGAGCCGTTCAGTGATGAGCAACTCGGCATCCCAGACGGTGTTGAAGACTTCGCCGATGGCCAAAGGAATGGTGGACTGCTGGCGCAGCGTGCGGAGCAAACGCTGGTTCTCCGCGGGGGTGACGTCTTCGAGCCAGAAGAGGTCCACGTCTTCCAAGGAGCGGGCCAGACGGGCTGCCTCGGTGGGGTTGAGGCGGTGGTGGACGTCGTGGAGGAGCTTGAGCTCGGGGCCGACGTGCTCACGGACTGCGCTGAGGATCTTTGGTGCGTGGCGCAGGTAGGCGCCGGTGTCCCAGTCTTCTTCGACAGGTCCGGCACCGCGACCGGCGGGTTCGTAGCTCGCGGCACCCTTGGTGACGCCGTAAACCTTGTCGAGCCCGGGGACGCCGGACTGGGCGCGGACGGCGCGGAAGCCTTGTTCACGGCGCTGGTCAATCGAGTCCAACAGTTCGGGCAGGTCCCAGCCGGTGGCGTGCGTGTACGTGAGGATCTTGTCGCGGGCTGCGCCGCCCAGGAGCTGGTAGACGGGAACACCGAGGGCCTTGCCTTTGATGTCCCAGAGGGCGAGGTCGATGGCGCCGATCGCGGCCATGGTCACCGGCCCGCGCCGCCAGTACGCGCCTTTATAAGAGTATTGCCAGGTGTCTTCGATGCGGTCCGCGTCCCTGCCGAGCAGGGCCGGGCCGAGGTGATCGCGGAGGTAGCTCGCGACGGAGAGCTCGCGGCCGTTCAGTGTGGCGTCACCCCAACCGACGATGCCGTCGTCGGTGGTGATCTTGAGGGTGACGAAGTTGCGGCTCGGGCTGGTTACCAGGACGTCGACGTCGACGATTTTTCGGGTCATCGGGAAATCACTACATTCTTAAGCGGCTGGTTTGTGGAAAGACGGGTGATGTTTTCGGCGATCTCGAGTGCGCGGCTGCGGAAAGTCTCTGCGGTGACGCCGGAGGAGTGCGGGGTCATGATGATGTTGTCCAGCCGGCCGAACGGGAGGGTGGACGGTTCGCCGCGGCCGTCAGTTCCCGGGTATTGGTACCAGACGTCGATCGCGGCCCCCGCGATCCGCCGGTCTTTCAGGGCTTCGTAGAGTGCGGCTTCGTCGACGACGGGTCCGCGGGCAATGTTGACGAGCAAGCCGTCCGGCCCGAGGTCGTCGAGTTCTGCCGCGCCGATGATGCCGGTGGTTTGCTCCGAGAGCGGGATGCTGACCACCAGGATGTCCGATTCACTGAGCGCCTCGCCGAGGCGTTCGGTGGTGCCTGCCCAGCGCAGGGAGTTGGCCTTTGCGTCCACGCTGCCGCTGCGGGTGATAGCGATACCTTCGGCGCCGAAGGCCTTGAGGAGCGACCATGCGGCGCCGCCGATGTGCCCGAATCCGAGGAATGTGACCACGGCACCGCGGAGTGTTTCCGGCTGGCGGATCCCTGAGGAATAGACAGACGAAGACCAGACGCCGCTCCGAAGTGCCGCGTCCTGGCCAAGCAAGTTGCGGCGGAGCGCCACCAAAACGGTGGCGATATGTTCGGCAATGGAACTTTCGTGGTGGAAGGTGTTCGCGCAGACCGCACCGACGGGCAAAGCGGAGGCGTCGATGCCGTCGTAGCCGGCACCGCCAACGTGCACAAGCCGCAGATTGCCGGCGGCCGCGCCCATGGCCTCGGTGAAGCGTGGCCCGACGTAGACGTCGGCATCTTTGAGGTCGGTGAGTACTGCATGCTCGCTCCAGCTGTCGTGCCAGGAGGTAAGGGCGCCCTCGGGGAGCGCGGCCTCGAAAGTGGAGCGGTGGGGCATCAGGTTGGGGTCTGCGATGACGATTCTCATGGTTACTTTCCCTGGAGGGCTTGCTCTGCGGTGCGCGCAGCAAAGGTGGAGCCACGCACGATGAGTTGTGAACTGAGGTGGACGGCTTCCGTTGCTGTGGGCTTTCCGGCCATCTGCTCGAGGAGGAGCTCAAGGCTGAGGGCGCCGCTTCGGTCAATGGGTACCCGGACAGAGGTGAGTCCGGGTTCTGCCGCGGCGGCAATGTCGAGGTCGTCGATACCGACAACGCTGATGTCCTCCGGGCAGTGGTAGCCGAGGGTCCGGGCGCCGGCGAGCATGCCGATGGCGACCAGATCGTTGTATGCAATCACTGCGGTGGCGCCGCTGGCGACCACCGACGCTGCTGCGGCCAGTCCGCCGTCGACGGTTGCATTCTGGTTCCCCACGGTGACGAGTTCGATGCCCCAGTCGGCGCAGAAGCGGGTGATCGCTGCACGGCGTTGGCCGTTGGCCCATGACGACGCGGGCCCGGGAATGTAGGCGAGCTTGCGGTGGCCGAGGGCGTAGAGATGCTCGACGGCTTGGCGGATTCCCTCGCCGGCCTCCATGAGCACCCGTGCGGCGTGCTCCGCCTCTCCATTGATGACTACGAGCGGCGCGCTACCCGCGAGATGGTGAATCTGCTCGGAAGGCAGGCGGGGCGAGCAGAGGATAATGCCGTCCACGCCCGTGGCGAAGGATTCGAGGTGTGCCTGTTCCCGTGAGGACGATTCGGAGGTGTCGGCGAGGACCATCCGGTGGCGGCCGTGCCAGGCCTGGTCCTGGATGGCCTTGATGAGGGCGGCGAACACCGCATTAGAAATGTCCGGGACGATGACGCCGAACGTCCGGCTGCCAGTTACTCCGGGCACGTCGTAACCCAATTGTTCGGCCGCGGCCATGACCTTCTGCCGCGTTTCGGCTGCCAGGCGGCCGGGGTCTCCGAATGCCCGCGACGCCGTTGCCAGGGACACCCCTGCCAGCTTTGCGACATCCGTGAGTTTTGCCGACATCTGTCCTCCAGTTGCTTCGTTGAAACCTTGTCCTGCAAGTATGGAAAGACTTGTACAAGTTTGTCAATGATTTGCACGAGGTTGTTGGGGCTGCCGGGTTTGCTGGACCCGTTGAGCCTCGCGTAGCCGCGGAGTAGGGTGGCCCCACCCATCTCGCACCACCATTTGAGGAGCGACCATGTCACATCGCAGACTTCGACTGGCCACCATGACGGCAGTACTCGCGCTGAGCGTGACGAGCGGCGCCGTCGCCAACCCCGCCTTTGCCGATCCGCGCCAGACTGAAAAGACCGCCACCGCCACCGGATACGGCGGCGCGGTCAGCACCGTAGACCCTGAAGCATCCGCTGCCGCCATCGAGGTTCTCCGCAAGGGCGGCAACGCAGCAGACGCCGCCGTCGCCGCCGCCGCGACGCTGGGCGTGACCGAACCGTACAGTGCCGGGATCGGCGGTGGCGGATACTTCGTGTTCTACGACGCGAAGACCGGAAAGATCGGCACCATCGACGGGCGCGAGACCGCCCCGGCGGCGATGCCGCATGACGCGTTCATCGATCCCGCCACAGGGAAGCCGTACAACTTCACCCCCGAACTCGTCACCAGCGGGGTCTCTGTAGGCGTCCCCGGCACGGCGGCCACCTGGGAGCGCGCACTCGAACGCTGGGGGACGTTGAGTCTTGGCGACGCCCTCCAGCCTGCCATCAAGGTCGCGACCCGCGGCTTCGTCGTCGACCCGACTTTCCGCCAACAGACACTAGACAACAAGCTCCGCTTCGCGGCGTTCAGCTCCACCAGCAATCTGTACCTACCGGGAGGGGACGCCCCCGCCGTCGGCAGCATCTTCCAGAACCACGACCTCGCCGCGACCTACCGGCTCCTCGCGAAGCAGGGCACACAGGCCTTTTACAGCGGTCCGCTCGCAGCCGAGATCGCAGCAACCGTCCAAGCCCCGCCCAAGACCGCGACCACCACGCTGCCCATCCCCGTGGGGCACATGACCACAGCCGACCTCGCGGCATACGAGCCCCTGGACCAAGCGCCCACCCACGTCGACTACCGCGGCCTCGACGTCTACGGCATGGCGCCGTCGAGCAGCGGGGGTACCACGGTAGGCGAGGCGCTAAACATCCTGGACACCGTCAACCTTTCTGAGATGTCCAAGCCAGCTGCTCTTCACCACTACCTCGAGGCGAGCGCGCTCGCCTTCGCCGACCGTGGAAAGTACGTGGGCGACCCTGCGTTCGTCGATGTTCCCACCGCCGCGCTCACTGACCCGCTGTTCGGCAAGGAGCGCGCCTGCAAGATCGACCCACTGCACGCGGTCATGAAGCCCGTCGCGCCGGGAGATGTCTCCACGTTCGACGGCGTGTGCCCGGCTTCCGCGGCCGCACCCGCCAACGAGAAGGACACCGAAAACATCTCGACGACCAACATGACAGTCGCCGACCGGTGGGGGAACGTGGTCGAATACACGCTCACGATCGAGCAGACCGGCGGCTCAGGCATCGTGGTGCCGGGACGCGGGTTCCTGCTGAACAACGAGATGACCGATTTCTCGGCCGTATACAGCGCGAGCGACCCCAACCGAATCGATCCCGGCAAGCGCCCACGCTCTTCGATGTCCCCGACCATCATCCTCAAGGAGGGCAAGCCGTTCCTCGCTCTCGGCTCGCCCGGCGGATCGACGATCATCACCACGGTGCTGCAGACCATCTTGAACCGGGTGGACCTGGGCATGAGCATCTCCGACGCGATCGCTGCCCCGCGCGCCTCTCAACGTAACACCGCCAAAGTGACGGCCGAACCGGAGTTCATCACGGCGTACGGGAACCAACTCACGCCATATGGCCACCAGTTCACGCCATCCGGCGACGCTTTCACTTCGGCGGCGGAGATCGGTGCCGCAACCGCGATCGAATTCAGGCCGGGCGGGCTCATGATCGCTGCCGCAGAGCCAGTGCGGCGCGGAGGAGGGTCGGCGATGGTTCTCAAACCGTCGCGATGACCGATGAATGCGGAATCCATTCAGGCTGCTGACACCGAGGGTAGGGCCGGGGTAGCTTGTCCCCATGGCTACCGAAGCAACCACCCTCACCGTTGATGGGCCGAACGGTTCCCGGGAAATGCGGATCTCCAGTCCGAGCCGGGTTCTCTGGCCGGAATTGGGCCTCACCAAGCTGGATCTCGCGCGCTATATCGTTGATGTCGGGGAAGCATTCATAGCCGCGAACGGTGACCGGCCGGTCTCGCTGCAGCGCTTTTCGGACAGCATCGACGGAGAACAGTTCTTCTCCAAGAATCCGCCGAAAGGAACCCCGGACTTTATCCGGTCGGTAAGGGTGATCTATCCGAGTGCGCGCTCGCATCCCCAATTGGTCCTCGACGAGCCAGCCGCGGCAGTGTGGGCCGTCCAGATGAACACGGTGGTCTTTCATCCTTGGCCGTCACGAGCCGAAAACACCGACAACCCCGACCAGTTGCGGATCGACCTGGACCCGCAGCCCGGAACAGATTTCGATGACGCGATTCCCGCGGCCCTTGAGCTGAAAGGCGTACTCGCGGAGGCGGGATTGACCACTTTTATCAAGACCTCCGGAAACCGCGGGCTCCACGTCTATGCCCCGATCGAGCCTTCGCATGAGTTCTTGGACGTACGGCATGCCGTGATTGCAGCCGCCCGGGAGCTCGAGCGCCGAATGCCGGACAAGGTCACCACTGCCTGGTGGAAGGAAGAACGGGGTGAACGGGTATTCGTCGATTTCAACCAAGCCAACCGCGACCGCACCATAGCCGGCGCGTATAGCCCGAGGGCGCTTGCCCATGCCCCGGTCTCTTGTCCGATCACGTGGGACGAACTGGAAACTGCTGACCCGAAAAAGTTCACCATCCTTAGCGTGCCAGGCAGGCTGAAATCCGTAGGAGACCCTTGGGATGACATGAACTCCAAAGCAGGCAAAATTGACGTCCTGCTTCAATGGTGGGAACGCGACGTCGGAGCCGGGCTCGGGGAGCTGCCGTTCCCGCCCGACTACCCGAAGATGCCTGGAGAACCACCGCGTGTACAGCCAAGTCGAGCACGCAAGCAGGACTGACTGATAGGCCGGGAAGGTGGCCTCGACAGACAATGAGTGGAAGAATGAGGGCTGGACCAAAACGGCCGGCGGCGCATCTTGCCTGCTGAGACCCAGGTGAGTCCCCCAGTGCGCCGTCGGTCCTGACGTTGTCGAGGTTTTACGCCGCGCCGGTCCATCTGGGCGCGGTTGCCGCACGCCGGAGTTCTTTGGCGCGGGTGCGGAATCCGTCGGATGCCTGGCGAGGTTCGTCACATGGCTGGGAACCCACATTGTGAGGGATAGCGCTCGGGCGAACGGTCGCGGCCCGTTCGCGTACGCCCGCCGCCGGGCACAGGTCGGTGACCAATCCCATGCCCGCGCACTCCCGTGCAGCGGCGATTCCGGCGACAACCGCGGGCTTGTCCTCGAACGGCGTCGAAACAGCGATGACCGTTCCGTCAGGTGATTTGAGGCGGAACCTGAAAAAGGACTCCCCGTCAACAAACACTTCGAATATGCCGGCCACTGCTACCTCCCGGTCTGCGGATCCCGCTCAGTAGCGACTTCACTACCGCCCGGGACGGAGCATCACTGCATTCCTCGTCCGCTGCTCTGGTTGAACAACCACCGTGAATCGTTTTTCACGTGATATTCAGTCTGTGATGACTGTGTTGAGGCTAACAAGACCGCGTGGGTAAACCCTGTGTAAAACGTGTGCAACCGCGGGGTGGGTCAGTTGCCACTCGCCCGGTTCATCAAGTGCTCGAGCAGCGCTAGCTCCGGGAATCCCGGGTGCCGGGCAATGCTGGACCTGAGCTTTGCCCGTAGGTGCTCACCGCTCGGTTCGGTTCCGCCGAGGACTTCGTCGATGATCTCCTGCGCTTGCCCACGCAGGGCGGCCAGGGTGTCCCTGTCGTCCCCGGGAACCAGAACCGGTTCCGGCTCGACGAGCGGGTCTTCAGACTCCAAAGGTTCCGACAATGCCAGCTCCTGATATTTCATCCCGGCAACTCCCAGCTAGGTCCGGAATTCGCCCCCATCCACTAGATAGTAATGAGGGCGCCCGGGTTGTTCACCGCTAAATGCTCAGAACGACGAATATGGCTTGGAAACGACAGATTGTGACGCAAACCCCAAGGCGGCGCCGTCGCGCCGTTGCGGCCTCAGTCCATGACCAAGTCACGGGCGGCGGCAGCGATGTGGCGTGCGGAAATACCTGCGGCGTTGAGCAAGTCCTTGGGTTCGCCCGAGCCAGGAAGTTCCCTTACCGCAAGCAGCGCCAAATGGAGTTTGGGCGTGTTGGCACTCGCGAGCGCTTCGAGCACGGCCGAGCCGATCCCGCCTTGTGCGTAGTGGTCTTCTGCGACAACAATCCGGCCGTCGGTTTCGAGGCACGTCCGGCGCAGGGTGTCGACGTCGACCGGCTTGATGGAGTAGAGGTCGATGACGCGGGCTTTGATTCCCGACTGGGCCAGTTCCTCGGCGGCAGCGAGGCATTCGTGGAGCGTGACGCCGGCGCCGATGAGGGCAACCTGGTCGTCGGGGCCGGCGCCGTGGACCTTGCTTCCGCCAAGGGGGAAGTGTTCGTCCGGACCGTAAATCACGGGATAAGCTCCCCGGGTGGCGCGCAGATAGGAGATTCCGGGCGTGTCCGCCATGGTGCTCACGAGCTGCGCCGTCGAAGGGGCGTCGGCCGGATAGAGCACCGTGGAACTGTGCACTGCCCTCATGGCTGCTATGTCCTCCAGGGCCATTTGCGAAGGACCATCTTGCCCGATTTCAACGCCGGCGTGCGTGCCGACGAGCCGGATGTCCACTTCTGAGACTCCGGCCATGCGGATAAAGTCGAATGGCCGCGAAATCAGGAAAGCCGCGAAACTTGAGGCGAAGGCCACGTAGCCACGTACCGAGAGGCCGATGGTTGCGGCGACGAGTTGCTGCTCGGCAATGAAGATTTCGAAATACCGCTCAGGAGCCACCTCCTTGAAGTCTCCGGCGTGGGTCGAATTCCCCACTTCGCCGTCAAGGACCACCACTTCGGGGCGGACCGCAAGCGCGGATACGGCGGCGCCAAAGGCGGCCCTGGTCGCCACTTTGTCGCCAACCTTCCAATCCGGAAGTGTTACGGCGGCGTGAGTTTCCGGCGTGATTGCTGGAGTGCCGGGCTCCGGAGGTCTGGTGGTCACGTGGACGCTGCTCGGTCCACCAAGGGATGCTATGGCTTTCTCGGCCATGTCCGCCGGGAGCGCTTTGCCGTGCCAGCCGTTCTGGTCTTCGATCTCAGCTACCCCTTTGCCCTTGATCGTCTTGGCCAGGATCACCGTCGGCTGATCGTGGTCGCTGCGGGCCCGGCTCAGCGCGTCGTCTATCTGGCTGAGGTCATGGCCGTCGATGATGAGGGCCCGGGCCCCGAAGGCTTCTACCCGCCTGGCGTAGGCGTCCATGTCCCACTGCAGTTCGGTCGGGCCGTCCTGACCGAGCCGGTTGACGTCGACGACGGCGGTGAGGTTGCAGAGCTTGTAGTAGGCCGCCTTGTCGAGGGCCTCCCAGATGGACCCTTCAGCCAGCTCGCTGTCTCCGCACAACACCCAGGTGTGGAAGGGAAGTTTGTCCAGGTACCGTCCCGCGAGGCTCACCCCGACGGCGACCGGCAGCCCTTGTCCCAGCGAGCCGGTCGCCACATCCACCCAAGGCAGCACCGGCGTCGGGTGGCCCTGAAGACGGGCACCGAACTGACGATAGGTGTTCAGCAGTTCCTCTTCCTCCACCACGCCCACGGCCCGATACATGGAGTACAGAAGCGGTGAAGCATGTCCCTTGGAGAAGATCAGGTGGTCGTTGTTCGGCAAAGCCGGGTGTTCCCAGTCGTAGCGAAGGTGCCTGGTGAGGAGGACCGCCATGAGATCCGCGGCCGACAACGACGACGTGGGATGACCCGAGCCGGCGTTGGTGCTGCACCTGATGGAGTCCACACGCAATTGCGTCGCCAGAGCCCGGATGGAGTCCGCTTCTTCGGCTTGCATCAGTGCAGGCCGCATTTCTGGATCGTTCGACATCTCAGTTGCCTTTCATACGCTCTGAGCGGGCGGCCTGCACTTCATGTCGGGCCTACAAGATCGTGAGTGGCGGCTCTCCCAAGGGGCGCGAAGGCGGAGAGGGAAAGTCCGGGCCAGGGGTCGGCACAGGTGTCGGCCCTGGCTCCGGCAACGGTGCCGGCTCCGGCGTCGGGCTTGGACCAGGCTCTCGGGTGGGGTCAGCGCTAGGGTCTCGCGTCGGGTCGGGAGGGAACTCGCTCATTGTCTGCTCCTCGAATAGTCGATGAAGTCTGGGCGGACGTCCGTGGGGCCGGCCTGTTCGTGGCCGGCCCCACGGGGCTCAGCGGTCCGACGGACGCGGACGTGTTTCGGTTTCCTCCGTGGTGTAGTCGCCTTCGATCCGCTCTGCGGGGAGATCCGTGACGCGCTCCGTGCCGTAGTCGCCCTCGGTGTACTGGCCGACGCGAGCCGCGTCGCCGCCGTCGGCCGCTTCCGTAGCGGCAGGGGCCGTCAAGTCAGGATCGACGGCGGGCAGTTCCGAAGTGGTAGCGGCACGGAATACTGCCCCGGAGTCGTCGACATCCCCGGCGGCCACGGAGCCTCGCCAGCCGCCAGTCTCATAGCCGCGCTCTTCGATGAATTTCTTGAACTTGTCGAGGTCGGCTGAGACCCGCATGTCATCGATGCCCACCAGCGAGCCGGCCTTCTCGGCAAGGCTCTCTGGCTCCCATTCGATCTCCACATTTACTCGGGTACGGTCCGCTCCAAGTGGTTCGAAGCTAACCGTCCCCGCGTTCCTTGGTCCGTCAATGCTGGCCCAGCTGACTAGCGAATCCGGCACCTGCTCAAGGATTTGGGCGTTGAAGTCGCGCTTGACGCCGCCCACGTTGGTGGAAAAATGCAGGGCAGTCTCGTCGATTTGTTCCACCGCTTCGACGCCCTTCATGAATTCCGGGAAAGACTCGAACTGGGTCCATTGGTTGTATGCCACTGAAACGGGAACTTCCACGTCGATTGTTCGGTTAACCGTAGCCATGTTTGTGCTCCTTGCTTGCGCTTGTTCCTGCGGAGGTTGGTGGTCGTCTGGCGGTCTAGCCAGCGTCGAAAGTTTCGCCGTCGTCGTCTTTCGGGGACTTATCCTCGGGCAGCCCAGTCGCATCGCCCTTCGGTTCGGACGAGAAAGAACTCCCTGGCTTGCTTCCCTCGGAGTTCGACTCATCCAGCTCGGCATCGGCCGATGGCACCGCGGTTGATCCGTTCTGCCCGCCCTGATTCGCCTGCTGGCCCGCGCGTCCTGCTGTTTCTTGTTCCGGCGTCGGAGTTCCGTAGCCTCCGGCTTCCTCTTCCTCGGCTGCGTGCTGCTTGTCCATGTCCATACCGTCCATTCCGTGCTGGTTGAACCTGTTGGTGGAAAATCAAGAACCTGATACTTAAGACGCCGTCCGTAGTGACCGCGAGGCTGGCCCCGGACGAGAAGGCCTCTGGCCTTCTGTCGACGCCCTTTCAAGCCTGTTACCACATCGAAACTAGTAGGCTGGGCGGTTACTTGTCCATGGATTCGGGAAAATTGATCAGCAAACTTACTATGTCGATCGAGACGGCCTAGACTAGGCCGTCGTCAGACCTCGAATCAGGGTTCCGGCTCGGCCTTCCGGCGAGCGGGAGACCAGGAAAGCAGCGGGTACACGAGCACGATCGCCGCGAGGGCGACAAGAATGCCGCCCCCGGCGGCCAGGCCAGCTTCGGGCCCCACGGCAACGCTGAAGATCAGTCCGGCACATCCTGCGATCAGCAGGGATACACATGCGACGACGGCCTTGACGACCATGTCCCCTGCAGCCACCAACCGGTCCTTGACGTGATGCTGGAAGAGCCGCCGGTGCAGGCTGACCGGCACCAGCATGAGGCCGGTGGTCATGGTCGCCAGAACGACCAGAAGGAGAAACCACCACTTCTGCAGCTCGGTCAGGGTGCCGAATCTCTGCTGGAACGGAAGGGTGAGCAGGAAGCCACCGATAATTTGCACGCCTGTCTGGAGGACGCGCATCTCCTGGAGCAGCTCATTCCAGTTGCGGTCCATGCGCTGGTCCTCGGACTCATGCCTGGTGTCGGCTGCCGGCCCGGTGAGTGGAGGATCTTCCGGTCCGCTCACGACGGACGCGGCAGTTCGCAACCTGCCACAGGGTTCAGTCCCATGTAGTTCAGGGGGCCGGCAACAATATTCAGGCTGATTGTTGCCAACTGGGAACACTGCGCGGGAACTGCGCTGAAGTAGCCACGTTGTCCAGCGGCTACCGCTCCAATGATGAGCCAGATCACCACGATCAGCCCGAAAATCGACCCGAATCGCATGGCCCTCGACCAACCTCTCTTCAATCCCGGATATCATCAGCTTACTTATTTAGGGACGTCGACCATAGGCTGGGCACATGGGAACCCACGTTGGAACGTCGGGGTGGAGTTACGACCACTGGGAGCACGTGCTCTATCCCGCTGGCACTCCCTCCCGTAACCGGCTCGGTTACTACGTGCAGCAATTCGAGACCGTCGAACTCAACGCGAGTTTCTATCGGTGGCCGCGTGATCCATCGTTTGCCAGCTGGCGACGCCGGCTGCCTGAAGGCTTCGCCTTTTCGGTCAAAGCGCCCCGCGGGCTCACCCACGCAAAGCGCCTTTATGCCCCTGAAGCCTGGATTGGCAGGATCACCTCGGCGTGGCATGAGCTCGGGGCCAGGCGTGGAGTCATGCTGGTCCAGCTGCCGCCGGGAATGGAGCGCGACGACGGCCGGCTGGCGTATTTCCTTGACCTCCTTCCCGAGTGGATGAAAGTCGCCGTCGAATTCCGCCATCACAGCTGGCACGACGAGGCTGTCTACGAACTGCTTGAAAGGCACCAAACGGCCTACTGCATCATGAGCGGAGCGGAGCTCCCTTGCGTCCTGAGGGCCACGGCGCCGTTTGTCTACATCAGGATGCACGGGCCGGATCACCATCACCTTTCCGGAGGTTCATACTCCGATCAGGACCTGCGCTGGTGGGCAGAACGAATTGCGGAATGGGAGGCCGCGGGCAAGGAGGTCTTCGTCTATTTCAATAACGACGGCGGCGGCAACGCGGTCCGTAACGCCCTCACCCTCCGTTCGTTCCTCGGCAGCCACTAGGCGTGGTCTCCACCGTTGGTGGGTACCGTAGCTTCCATGGTTGAAACCAAGAAGGTCAAGATGCCGTCTTCATCCCTCATGACCGTGATCTTGGCCTTTGCCGCAAATCTTTTGGTCGCCGCGGCAAAAACCGTCGCGGCCATACTTACCGGTTCCGCTTCGATGATCGCCGAGTCCGCCCACTCCTGGGCGGACACCGGTAACCAGATATTCCTGCTGGTGGCTGAGAGGAGATCCTCGAAACAGCGGGACGTGGCCCATCCGATGGGCTACGGCAGGGAAGCTTACGTGTGGTCGATGTTTGCCGCCTTCGGCTTGTTCACAGCAGGGGCCGTTGTGTCCGTGATGCACGGTGTCCAACAGCTTTTCGCACCGGATCCAGGGGGTGATTTCGAGGTCGCCTATGTTGTCCTCGCGATATCCTTCGTGCTCGAAGGGGCCTCGTTCATCCAAGCGTTCCGGCAGGCCCGCACGTCGGCAAGGGAACTTGAACGTCGCACCTTGGAACAAGTGCTCAAAAGCTCGGACCCCACCATGCGCGCCGTCTTCGCGGAGGACAGTGCCGCGCTGATAGGCCTGCTCATTGCCTTCTTGGGGATCTTTCTGCACCAGCTCACTGGATCGCCGCTCCCAGATGCCCTCGGATCCATATTTGTCGGCATCCTTCTCGGTGTCATCGCGGTGGTGCTGATAGATCGCAATCGTCGCTTCCTCGTCGGTCAGGGCGTTACACCGGAACTCGAGAAGTCGATGGCGATCAGGGTCATGGAACACCCGGAAATCGATCGCCTAACGTATCTGCACCTGGAGTTTGTTGGGCCGCGCAAGCTGTACCTCGTCGCGGCGGTGGATATCACGGGCGACCTTCGGGAGCATGAGGTAGCCATCGCATTGCGCCGTGTGGAACGGGAACTGGAAGATGAGGAGACCGTCGAGGAGGCGGTGCTGACCCTCGCTACGCCCGACGAACCCTCGCTGTCCTTTGGCGTTCGGCCACAGTCGCCTGCCGTTGAGTAAACCAGCATCGGCAATCCGCTGGAACCTCTGGGGAAAACAAGTACAGGCTACTCGTGCCATGTTTCACGCAAAGTTGTTGACTCAAGGGACCAGCATCCGCGCGCTGTCCGGGGACGCCGATCCGAGCTGCCGACGGCACGGTCGGCCGAACCATCGAGCTTGCGCACCGGAAGCACAGTCAATTTTCGAGGGGAGCTGCAATGGACGGGCAAGCATGGATTTGGATCGTGGTGGCGATTGTGATCATCGCCGTGATCGTCGCCGTCGTCGCTTATGGGCGCCGAGCGAAGGACGCAGCTAACCGCAAGCGCGCTGCGGACCTCCGCGAGAAAGCCCGTGCCGACGCCCTCGGAGCTCATGAGCGCAGCGCTGAGGCCGCTCGAGCGGCAGCTGACGCCGCCCGCGCCGAGAGCGAAGCGGAACGCTTGCATCAGGAGGCCACTGACAAGCAGAAGGCAGCCGAACGGGCCAACGAAGCCTCGCAGGACAGGCTGCGGCGGGCGGAAGAGTTGGACCCCGATGCGGGCAACCGCTCGGACACGAATGGTGAGGTACGCCGTCGGGACAGGGACGACGCCGGAGACCGACGGGAGCGAGACGACGAGCGAGGCGACGAAGAGGGGCGCCGGGGGCCAACGCGGTAAGTCAGGGCAACGTTTAGTCTGGGCACAGGGTCCGACCGGCCTCTACCGGCCGAAACGGTTACATGTAACAATTGTCGTATGGGAACGGTGAAGGATCGAGTTAGCGAGTATCGGCGCCGGATGCGGGAGCAGGGCTTCCGGCCCATTCAGGTGTGGGTGCCGGACACTCGTGCCAAGACGTTCGCCGAGGAAGCGAGGCGGCAAAGTGCCATCGTGGCCGAAGCGGACCGGCATTCCGATGATCAGGACTTCGTCGACGCCGTGTCCGTACTCTGGGACGACGAGGAGTGATCCGCGGCGAGATCTGGACGGTTGCTGGCGGCGTCTTCGCCTCGAATCCACGTCCGGCGCTAGTCATTCAGGACGATCGCTTCAGCGATTCGGAGTCCCTAACCGTGGTGCCCATGACCTCAACTCTTCGGGACGCGCGTTTGTTGCGGATCCCGGTGACACCTTCTGACCTGTCAGGGCTGGTCCGCGAAAGTCACGTAATGATCGACAAAGTCACCACAGTGCGCCGGTCCAACGTCCAGTCCCGGGTAGGGCGCCTTACCGCCGCCCAGCTTGTGGAAGTGGAACGGGCGCTTTTGGTTTTCCTCGGGATCGCGTAGGGAATAGCAGCCCTAGGCCGTCACACTCCGCCTGCAGTGGGTGCGGCTTGGGGTTGATCTGCCATTTCCTGCGTGGCGGCCCAGCTCGCGAGGAGGCGCAGGGCGTCTGCCGAGGGGGAGCCAGGTTCCGCAGGATAGATGAACAGGGAGAGGCCGGTGTCCGCTGACAATTCCATTGCCTCGAACAGCAACCGGAGTTCGCCCACCACTGGGTGATGGAAATGCTTGAAGCCGCTGTAGTGGCGGCGCACGTTGTGGGCTGCCCAGCGAGTGCGGAATTCATCGCTTCGGGTGGAAAGTTCGCCTACAAGATCGCTCAATCCGCGGTCGAAGGGGTCGCGGCCGGCCTCTGTGCGCAGGATGGCCACCATGTTGTTGGCAGCGAGTTCCCAATCCGGGAAGAACCTCCGGGCCCGCTCCTCATCCAGGAAAATGAAGCGCGCGTAGTTGGGCGGCCGGACCGGGTTGACGTACATCTCGGAATGCAAAGCAAGGCCAAGTTTGTTGGCGGCGAGGATATCCATGCGCGCGTTGCGGACAAATGCCGGCGCGTCAGTGATGGCGTCGAGGACAAAGTGGACACTCGGCCGGACTTGTTGTGGAGCCGACCGACGCAGCCGCTTGCTCGTCCCGGCTGTGCGCGCCAGATCGAACAGGTGTGCGCTCTCAGCGTCGTCGAGTTGGAGAGCCCTGGCCAATGCTTCCAGGACGCTCTCGGATACTCCGGCAAGGTTTCCGCGTTCCAGCCGCGTGTAATACTCGACGCTTACCCCGGCCAGGATTGCGACTTCTCCGCGACGGAGACCGGCTACGCGCCGGTTCCCGCCCGACGTCGGTAGCCCCGCCTGTTCGGGGGTGATCTTCGCACGCCGGGAAGCAAGGAAATCGCGGGCGTCGTTCCGGTTGTCCATGCGATCAACGATAGTGACGTTTGAGCGCCTTGAGGGAGTCCCTGCCAGTACCTCTATCAGCCGGAGTTCCCCCAGCGCCGGTGCTAGAAAATGCGGAAATCGCCGGCGTCGGCGTTCGCGGACGGGTACACCACTGGTTCCCGTCCCAGCTCCAGCAGGACGTCATTGATGCTCATTTGCCCGTCGAGTTGGACGGCCGGGACGAAGGCGGTTTCGGATTCGACTTCAGCGGTCATGGATCGATCTTATGCGCGGCGGGGCGCGCGGACACGATGAACACGCGGCCATAAGCCCAAGACGCCGGACGCTGTTTTGTGTTCGAGGATCACGGCTTCTGGGATGCTGCCGCGGAGGGGGAGAGGTCCGATAGCGTGAGCGGATGTGTCGGAGCCTCCGGGAAGGGGTGGCTGATGGTCACATCGAGATCCGGACCGATGTGGACCAACGCACCGCCCGGCAGTGCTCTCCATTCCGGGTTGTCATCCATCGGTTCGGTGGCGATGAGGACGTGTCCGGAATGGGCCAAATCCTTGCTGTGGGCGCGGATGCGGGAGCTCCGCGCGTCCAGGGGAGCCGCCTCCTCGGCGCGGGCAGGCAACCGTTCCAGAATGTGCAGTTCATGCGTGTCCGGATACCTGACCGACCAAACGTCGCTCGCCGTCGTCAGGATCAGGTTCAAGCTGAACACTGGGAGCTCCTTCGCGATCCAGCTGATCGCTTGGGTGATACCTTCGCCGACGTCGCCATTTGCGCGCCTGCTCTCCGCGGTGAGCAATGCGAAGAGGCGTTCACTGTCTGTCTGGCCCTTTACCAGATCCGAAACCCCGAACTCGGCCAGCCGCTGATCGAGCCGTTCAAGATCGCCGAAGGCGCCGTTGTGGGCGAACAACCTCCCGTCCTGCTCGAACGGGTGCGTGTTGACCATGGTGTGCGCGCCGGTACTGGCATACCGCACATGGGCCAGGAACGTCGTGCTCTTCAGGACCCGCGCCTCGCGCGCAAAGGCGTGGTCCTCCCATGCAGCGAGAGGCTGTTTGGCGACATGGGCCTTACCTTCACTGTCGAACGTGCCTATGCCGGCGCCGTCGGGCTCGCGCCGGCTCTGGTCAGCGAGGCTGTCCGGCGCGTCCAGGAGCCAAAAAGTGGCGCGGACTGCTTGTGAACCGGCATGCAAGCCGAACAATCGGCACATGGCACACGTCCTTCCTTGGAGCGGTCGGTGGTGAAGCTGCTAGTGGTGGAACGCCTGGGTTTGCCCATCGGCGGGCATCGGTGACGTGAGGCCGTCCAAGTAGGCGACTTCCTTCTTGAGGTCGGCCAGGAAACTCGATGCGAGGTCTCGTGTGAAACCGTTGCGGACAACGATCCGTTGGACTGTGATCTCGCTCAATCCGTCCGGCATGGGGTAGGCAGGGACGAGCCATCCATTCATCCGCAGCCGCTCGGACAAGTGGTGAAGGTTCCAGTTCTTCGTGTATCCGTCGGTGAGCTGCCAGGCAAAGACCGGAATGTCCGATCCGTCGCTCCACAAGGTAAACGGCTCCATCGCCCCTATTTCACTCGATAGATAGAGCGCCACGTCCCGGGAGGTTGCCTGAACGGATTTGTATCCCTCGTATCCGAGCCGGAGGAACAGGTAGTACTGAAGCAGCACCTGGGCGCCGGGCCGCGAGAAGTTCAGTGCGAAGCTCGGCATGTTCCCGCCGAGGTAGCTGACATGGAAGATCAGGTCTTCGGGGAGCGCTTGCTCGTCCCGCCAAATGATCCAGCCAAGACCGGGATAGACCAAGCCGTACTTGTGGCCGGACGTGTTGATCGAGGCGACCCTCGGCAGACGGAAGTCCCAGACAGTCTCCCTCTGCAGGAAGGGCGCAACCATCGCTCCGGAGGCGCCGTCGACGTGGATCGGAATATCAAGGCCGTGCTTTTCCTGGATTTCGTCCAGCGCCGCCGAGATTTTCTCCACGGGTTCATAGACTCCCGTGTAGGTCACGCCCATGATGGCCACAACGCCAATGGTGTTCTCGTCCACGTACTTGTCCAGCTCGTAGCCGTCCAGCATTTGGTGTTCCTTCGACACCGGAACGTACCGGGCCTCCACATCCCAGTAGTTGCAGAACTTCTCCCAGCACACCTGCACTGCCGAGCTGAGGACCAGGTTGGGTTTGTCTGTGGAAAGGCCGGCCGCCCGCCGCGCGTGCTGCCAGCGACGTTTCAAGGCCAAGCCGCCCAGCATGCATGCCTCGGAGGAACCGATCGTGGAGGTCCCAACGGACTTGGCCGGATCGGGGGCGTTCCACAAGTCGGCGAGCATCCGCCAGCAGCGGGTCTCAATCAACGCCGTCTGGGGGTATTCGTCCTTGTCGATCATGTTCTTGTCGAACGTTTCGGCATACAGCTTCGACGCCTCGGGTTCCATCCAGGTTCCGACGAACGTGGCGAGGTTCAGGCGGGAGTTGCCGTCCAACATGGCTTCGTCGTGGACTACCTGATAAGCAGTCGAAGGAAGGGACTCACCGTCCGGAATGGTGAACCGTGGAAAAATACTGGATTCTCCCGGCCGGCTGAACACCGGGTTCAATTCAACTGCGGTGTCGGGTTCATGGGCTGATGTTCGGTGTGACCTATTGATGGTTCGCTCCTTTGACTCGCCGCTGTGCCGGCCATTGCTGTGGCTTGGGCCGCCAAGGCCCCACGCTACCGTGGGCGGCCGCCGTGCCCAAGCCCTTCGGAAGCCGCGCCAGCCGAGTCGGCGCCAGTGACCATTTCTGTTCCACGCCATGGTGCCAAAACGGCTCCGGGTGCATAATCGCAGGGGACGAAGCTCTCTCACAGCGAGCGTAGGAGGCACCAATGTCGATGCAGGACACTCCAGAAGACCGACAGCCTACGGAAACGCAAAGCGTTCCGCTGCCCGGATCAGACAGGGCTCCGGCTCCGGGGGTCCGGGACGTTCTCGGTCCCGTCGATCCTTCGCGTCGGATCGAGGCGACGGTCATCCTGAGGCGCCAGGAAGAGATGCCCGAAATTCCGTCCGCTCCGCTTTCGCGGGACGAACTGGCCTCCCGGTACGGCGCGTCGGCAGCAGACCTTGATCTCGCTGGACGCACCTTCACCGACCTCGGTCTCGACGTTGTGGAATCGGACGCGGCCAGCCGCAGGATTCGGCTGGCTGGAACGGTGGAGCGGTTAGGCGCCGTCTTCGGGACGTCACTGGACGAGCTGACGAGCCGCGGCCCGGACGGCGCTGCTGTCACCCACCGGCACCGCACCGGAGGCCTGCAAGTGCCTGCAGCCCTCGACGGCGTCGTCGTCGCCGTCCTCGGCCTGGACGACCGGCCGCAGGCCCGGGCCCAATTCCACGCCATTCCCCTGGCCGCGGCCGGTACCAGCTACACCCCGCCCCAGCTGGGCAAGATCTACAACTTTCCTGAGGGAACGGACGGAACGGGCCAAACCGTTGCCATCCTTGAACTGGGCGGCGGCTACGGACAGCAAGACCTTGACACCTACTTCCAGGGCCTGGGGATCGTCACGCCCAGCGTCACAGCGGTGGGAGTCGACGGCGGGGCGAACCATCCCGGGCAGGATCCGGCCGGCGCCGATGGGGAAGTCCTGCTCGACGTCGAAGTGGTCGGCGCCTTGGCGCCGAAGGCCACCATTGTGGTCTATTTCGCTCCCAACACTGACGCCGGATTCCTGGACGCGATTGTCGCAGCCTCCCATGCAAATCCGGTGCCGGCCGCGATCAGCATCAGTTGGGGTCAGAGCGAAGACGCCTGGACCGCCCAAGCCCGGACGGCTTTCGACCAGGCACTGGCCGACGCCGCGGCTCTCGGAGTGACGGTGACAGCCGCGGCCGGGGACAACGGCAGTGCGGACGGCGCAACGGACAACAAGGATCACGCCGATTTCCCGGCGTCGAGCCCGCATGTGCTGGCCTGCGGCGGAACCCGCCTTCAAGCAGACGGCGCGACAGGCGTCATCAGCGCGGAAACGGTCTGGAACGACGGCCCCAACTCGGCTACTGGCGGAGGTTACAGCGACGTCTTTCCGGTTCCATCCTGGCAGTCTGGCATCTCGGGGCACGCCAAGCACAAAAAGGCCGGAAGGGGCGTCCCGGATGTCAGCGGTGTCGCCGACCCGCAGACGGGTTACAAGGTGCGCGTCGACGGGAAAGACATGGTGATCGGCGGAACCAGTGCGGTCGCACCGCTCTGGGCGGCCCTCGTTGCCCGCCTCGCGCAGGCCACTAACAGGCGCTTTGGGCTCATCCAACCGCTGCTCTACCAAAACGGCACCCAACCGGCGTCGGGCTTCCATGACATCACCACTGGTTCCAACGGAAGCTACCATGCCGGGACCGGCTGGGATCCCTGCACAGGCCTGGGCAGTCCGGACGGCAGCGCCCTTCTTGCATTGCTGCAAACCAAGCCTTGATCCTCACTCCGCGACAAGATTCATTAGGGCCGGACTCAAAGGGCCGCCACCGCTTAAGCGTTGGTCTGGAGCCCACGAAACGGCGCGCCCGCGCCTGCTTTGGCTGCCCCAGCCGGAGCGGATACGATGGACGATGGCTGGCTGTGGTCCCCGTACGCCACAAGCTATGAAGCCTTATCAATGAATAGGAGACACCCGTGTCAGATGCCCAGCAGATCACCCTCATCGTCGATGGCGAAGAGACCAAGGTGACGGAAGGGACCACCGGCGCGGAACTCTTCTTTGAGCGCCGCGACGTCGTAGTGGCCCGTGTCGATGGCGAACTCAAAGACCTCGACCAGGTGCTGCCCGAGGGTGCCCAGGTTGATGGCATCACCATCGACTCGCCGGACGGACTTAACGTCCTGCGTCACTCAACCGCGCACGTCATGGCCCAGGCTGTGCAGCAGCTTCGTCCGGACGCCAAACTCGGAATCGGCCCATACATCACAGACGGCTTCTACTTCGACTTCGATGTTGCCGAGCCCTTCACTCCTGAAGACTTGCGCCAGCTTGAGAAGATGATGCAAAAGATCATCAACCAGAACCAGAAGTTCGTGCGCCGCGTCGTCACCGAAGACGAAGCCCGCGAAGCCATGAAGGGCGAGCCCTACAAGCTTGAACTGCTGGGCAAGAAGAATGACGCCGCCGACGCCGGCGAGGGCGTCAACGTCGAGGTGGGCGCCGGGGACATCACCATCTACGACAACGTGGACCGCAAGAGCGGTGACAGCGTCTGGTGCGATCTTTGCCGCGGCCCGCACTTGCCCAACACCAAGCTGATCTCCAACGCCTTCGCGCTGACCCGCTCCTCGGCGGCATACTGGCTGGGCAACCAGAACAACCAGCAGCTGCAGCGCATCTACGGCACAGCCTGGCCCACCAAGGACGCGCTGAAGGCATACCAGGAGCGCATCGCCGAGGCCGAGCGCCGCGATCACCGCAAGCTCGGCGCGGAGCTGGACCTGTTTTCCTTCCCGGATGAGCTGGGCTCCGGCCTGCCGGTGTTCCACCCCAAGGGCGGCATCATCCGCAAGGCGATGGAGGACTATTCGCGCCAGCGTCACGTCGACGCCGGGTACGAGTTCGTCTACACCCCGCACATCACCAAGGGACACCTCTACGAAGTCTCCGGCCACCTTGACTGGTACAAGGAAGGCATGTTCCCGGCGATGCACATCGACGCGGAACTGAACGACGACGGCACCGTACGCAAGCCCGGCCAGGACTACTACCTGAAGCCGATGAACTGCCCCATGCACAACCTGATCTTCCGGTCACGCGGCCGCTCCTACCGGGAACTGCCCCTTCGGCTCTTCGAATTCGGCTCTGTATACCGCTACGAGAAGTCCGGTGTTGTCCACGGCCTGACCCGCGTGCGCGGCATGACACAGGACGACGCCCACATCTACTGCACCCGCGAGCAGATGAAGGACGAGCTGACCACAACCTTGAACTTCGTCCTCGGCCTGCTCAAAGACTACGGCCTGGACGACTTCTACCTTGAACTGTCCACCAAGAACGAAGACAAGTTCGTTGGAGAGGACGCCGCATGGGAGGAAGCCACCCGGACCTTGGCCGAAGTAGCCGAGGCCTCGGGGCTGGAGCTGGTCCCGGATCCGGGCGGAGCCGCGTTCTACGGTCCCAAGATCTCCGTGCAGGCGAAGGATGCTTTGGGCCGCACCTGGCAGATGTCCACCATCCAGCTGGACTTCAACTTGCCTGAGAGGTTCGAGCTGGAGTTCCAGGCCGCCGACGGTACCCGCCAGCGTCCGGTCATGATCCACCGTGCCTTGTTCGGCTCGGTTGAGCGTTTCATGGGCGTACTGACCGAACACTACGCGGGGGCTTTCCCCGCTTGGCTCTCGCCCGTGCAGGTGGTCGGCATTCCGGTGGCGGAGGCGTTCAACGACTATATGTTCGACGTCGTCGGCCAGCTCAAGGCCGCTGGCATCCGTGCCGAGGTAGACATTTCCTCAGACCGTTTCCCGAAGAAGATCCGCACTGCGAGCAAGGACAAGATTCCCTTCGTCCTCATCGCAGGGGGAGAGGACGCAGAGGCCGGCGCGGTGTCGTTCCGCTTCCGCGACGGCAGCCAGGACAACGGTGTGCCCGTTGCCGAGGCCGTCCGAAGAATTGTGGACGCCGTCAAGAACCGCGAGAGCTGACGAGTCGGACACGCGGGGGGCAGGAAATAGTGCAGGAGAACACGGGCGTGACAGCTGAGTATCCGGGCGATGCCGAAGTGACTGACGACTTCGGCCTGGCAGGTGTTCCTGATGCCTTCCAGCGCCTGTGGACTCCGCACCGCCTTGCCTACATCAAGGGCGGGCAGAACCAGTTCAAAAATCAGGACGACTGCCCGTTCTGTGTAGCTCCGAGCCGCACGGACGAGGAATCCCTCATCGTGCGGCGCGGCAAGACGTGCTACGTTGTGCTCAATTTGTTCCCTTACAACCCTGGTCATTTGCTGGTGTGTCCTTACCGGCACGTTCCGGACTACACGGACATCACAGTGCAGGAAACGGCGGAAATGGCAGAGCTCACGCAGACCGCTATGCGGGTGCTGCGAAAGGTGGCCAACCCGAGCGGCTTCAACCTGGGCATGAACCAAGGCGTGGCAGGCGGGGCGGGAATCGCCGCACACCTGCATCAGCACGTGGTTCCTCGCTGGGGTGGGGACGGGAACTTCTTCCCGATCATCGCTCAGACGAAGGCCATCACTCAGACCCTTGACGAGGTTCGCCAGCAGGTGGCCGACGCCTGGCCGGAAGAGTCGGATCTCTCCGGGGAGACGGATGCTTAATCGGCACGCCCGCGGGTTTTTCACCGGGCTGTTCTCGCCCGTTGCCCGGTTCCTGCTCAGGGTTGGGGTCTCGCCCGACGCCGTCACCGTCGTCGGGACCGCCGGCGTAGTTCTCGGTGCCCTGATTCTCTACCCCCTGGGCCAGCTCTGGTGGGGTTCGCTGCTGATCGCCGTTTTCGCGCTGTCCGACGTCGTGGACGGAATCATGGCGAGGGAACAGGGGCGCAGCGGCCCCTGGGGAAACTTCCTCGACTCCACGCTGGACCGGCTGGCAGACGGCGCCATTTTCGCCGGCGTCGCAATCTGGTTCTTCACGGGCGGCGGGAACAGTGCGATCGCTATCGCTTCCCTGGCCTGCTTGGTGCTCGGGATGGTGGTTTCGTACGCCCGCGCCAAGGCTGAATCATTAGGCTTCTACGCCAATGTGGGCATAGCCGAGCGCGCGGAACGGCTCATCTCTGTGCTCCTCGTCACCGGCTTGACCGGGCTCGGGTTGCCTCCCGTCGTCTTGCTGGTGACCCTTGTCATGCTCGCCGCCGCTACGGCCGTCACCGTCGTCCAAAGGATGGCGGCCGTCCGCGAACAGGCGATGGCAGACGTCGACGGCGGGACGCCCGCTTAAGCGGTGGGATCATCCTGTCGTGTTCAGGCACGTTTCCTGTCGGGCAGGCTTATGTCCGGGTGGGTCGGAAGTGGTGGTTGCGTCGGGGTGTTTGGCGGGGGTCGAGGTGGGGTGGTGGTTTGAACCATGCTGTGCCGGTGTCCAGGGTGATGGTCCAGTGTTCTTTGTGGATGACGTGGTGGTGGTGGCTGCATAAGAGGGTGCCGTTGTCGGTTCCGGTGGTGCCGCCGTGGGACCAGTAGGTGATGTGGTGGGCTTCGCACCAGGGTGCGGGGATGGTGCAGTCGGGGAAGGCGCAGCCTTGGTCCCGGGCGATGATGGCTTTGCGGATGTGGGGCGGGAAGATGCGGGTGGTGCGGCCGATGTCCAGGACGCGGCTATCGCTGCCGAGCAGGACGGGGATGATGTCCGCGTCGCAGGCGATCTTGCGGATGACCGAGGGGTGGAGCGGGCCCTGGAAGGTGGACGCGCCGCTGCTCAGGTGCGGGCCGGTGGGCGTTTCGCGGTCGACCCGTTCGAGGCGTTCGAGGAGGTCCCGGTAGTCGATGGTCACCATCAGCTGGGGCCGGAGGCCGCCGTTGGCGGGCAGTTCGCCGGTGGCCAGGGCCACTGCGCAGGCGCCGGTGAGCCCGTCGAGGAGTTTCTGTGCCCGGGAGCGGCGGTCCAGGTCGGGGCCGGTGGCGGGGCCGGTGCCTGTGCCGGTGCCTGTGCCGGCGGCGTTGGGCTGCAGGCGGGGGTTGGCGGCGGTGTTCATGGCGGTGGCGAGGGTTTCAAATTGTTCCGCGGTGGCGAAGATTTCCAGGTGGTGCAGTCCGCGGCGGGGTTTGCGGATGAACGCTCCTTGGCGATGGCGTAGTTCTTCCTCGCCGGGTTCGGATCCGTCCTGGTCGATCGCGTCGACCCAGCGTTTGGCCATCCGGGACACGAAATCGGGGTCGCTCTCAACTGCGGTGCGGGTGAGGGAGTGTTCCATCTGGTGGGCGGTGTCCGCGTCGGCGATGTGTCGCACCTGGTCCAGCGCCATGCTGATGATCGTGGCCGATCGGGACGGCACGGCTGCCGTGGAAAGGGCTTCGGCGAGGAGTTCGTGGCGTGCGGGGACGTCCTGTCCGGCGATCCCTGTTTGCGGGAGCACGCCGGAGGCCAGGACAAGCCGGCGCCTGGCCTCGCCGATGCTGATCCGCAGCCTGGCCCGCAGGAATTCGGCCGCGTTCCGGTACCCGTCGTCGACCGCGTCGGCTGCTCCCGCGACCGGTGCGGCTGCGGTGTCGGCTTCAGTTCCCGCGACCGGTGCGGCTGCGGTGTCGGCTGCGGTGGGTTCGGTCCAGCCGGTCCGCCACCCCGGCGCCGGGGATGCCTGCCATGCCGCCTGGGCTTCGCGCCGGGTCCGTTCCACGGCCTGGGCTGCGACGAGCTGCAGAAACTCGACCGTCCGGGAGATCTCCTCGACCTTGCCGGCGAAATCGGCGGCTTCGGAGAAAGCCAGCACGCGGGCGTCGGCGAGAGCGGTTGAGCGCAGCGCATCCATCGCCGCCACCGCCAGATCAAGGCCACTCGCGGGGGACAGCGCGGCTCGCGGGGACAGCGCGGCCGGGTTTTGCTGCCCGGCATGCCAGGCAGGGACGGGCTTCAGGCGGCGGGACAGCCGTCCCGGCGCCGCGATCCCGCCATCGGGCGGGGCTGCCCGACGTGCCACGAGTTGACCGATGCCTTCCATGAATAAACCCTGTCACGGGGGTCTGACTTTTTTAGCCCCTGCGCTGCCAATCGACGTCGCGCAAAGCGAAACAAGGAAAACAGGTCCCAAAAATCAGGTGTTGAGGTCCCAATGAACCCGGATCGCCTCAGCGACCGGGCCGGTGACGCACTCACCATTGCCGAAGACGGATTCCCGCGCCTTCGCCACGGCGACGAATCTGATGCCGTAAATGGGTACCTGAAGTATCGCGACGCGCGGAAGTCATGACAGCGGGTGAGCGACGCCCGCCGGTGCCGGCAGGACCGGGTGGCCAAGGCCGGTAATCAAGTACGACGGGCACAGCGCAGGGGACTAGTATTGAAGTTACTTGGTCAATGTGACCTGGAAATCCGGCGCGCTGTGTGTGGCCCCTGTCCGCCTGCGCCCCGGCCAAGGTCTTCTATCTACCCATAGGGGTTTTTGTGTCTACACCTGATGTAAGCAACGAAGCCGGTTCGTCCGCAGCCAGCGTTACGGGCAGCAACCGCGTCAAGCGCGGTATGGCCGAGATGCTCAAGGGCGGCGTCATCATGGACGTCGTCAACGTCGAGCAGGCCCGCATCGCCGAAGATGCCGGTGCCGTGGCTGTCATGGCGCTCGAGCGCGTTCCCGCCGACATCCGCGCCCAGGGCGGCGTGTCCCGCATGTCGGATCCGGACATGATCGATGCGATCATCGCCGCCGTCTCCATCCCCGTCATGGCCAAGGCCCGCATCGGCCACTTCGTCGAGGCACAGGTCCTGCAGTCCCTCGGCGTGGACTACATCGACGAGTCCGAGGTCCTGACCCCGGCCGACTACACCCACCACATCGACAAGTGGAACTTCACGGTTCCCTTCGTCTGCGGTGCCACCAACCTCGGCGAGGCGCTGCGCCGCATCAACGAGGGCGCGGCCATGATCCGCTCCAAGGGCGAGGCCGGCACAGGCGACGTCTCCAACGCCACCACCCACATGCGCCAGATCCGCGCCGAGATCCTCCGCCTCTCAACGCTTCCCGATGACGAGCTCTACGTCGCCGCCAAGGAACTGCAGGCCCCGTACGAACTCGTCAAGGAAGTCGCCGCGACCGGCAAGCTTCCCGTTGTCCTGTTCACCGCCGGCGGTATCGCCACCCCGGCCGACGCTGCCATGATGATGCAGCTCGGCGCGGACGGCGTGTTCGTCGGTTCGGGCATCTTCAAGTCCGGCAACCCGGCCCAGCGTGCCGCCGCCGTCGTAAAGGCCACCACCTTCTTCGACGACCCCGACGTCATCGCCAAGGTCTCCCGAGGCCTGGGCGAAGCCATGGTCGGCATCAACGTCGAGGAAATCCCCGAGCCGCACCGCCTTGCCGAGCGCGGCTGGTAGTAGGTCTTAAGCCGGCGCGCTATGTTGGTGCGCCGGACGGCGCTGATCCTCGGCGTGCTAAGAGAGACTGCAGAGGCTCCATGGAGGAGGCGCCTCGGCGCCGAGTTTGTGGAGCAGCAGTCGAACGCGCTGCCGGATCACACCGTCCGGTGCTCTGAGTCCATGAGCCTTCCGCTCTGGCTAACTACGACGGCGGCCGGTCACCTTTCGTGGTGACCGGCCGCCGTCGCGCGTTAACCCAAGTAACTAGCAGTTGTTGTCGTTATGAGGCTCCATAACGACTGTGAGGATTGGAGTGGCTGGTCTGGGACTGGCTGGCAGAGTAGGTGCTGGCCGTTCCGCCCTGCGGTCGTGACTCACATAACGGCTGGCCCCGTCGGGGTGCCATTTTAGTGACTTGTCCGTCCGCGGGGTGGGCGGCCGGTACCTGCCCGGCCCACCTCGGTGACTTGATCAGAAGGTTGCCCGCCCTGTTTGACGGGGCGTGGCTCGTCACAGTGCTGTTCCGAAGTGACCTCTACCCGGACTGGTACCGGCCGTTTGCGGCCCTGACCATATCCGCGAAATAGAGGAAAGTGCCGGAACCGCTATGACTATCGTTGCGCATTCCCACCCGTTTGTCGTCGGCGTCGACACCCACGCCAAAAACCATGTCTACGCCATCATCACCGCTACCGGGGAACTGCTCCAGACCCGGGATTTCCCGACCACCAGCGCCGGCATCAACCGGGCCATCGCCTGGGTCGCGCGCCGCACCGGCGCCGATCTGGGGACCCTGTGGGTGATCGAGGGCGCCGCGTCCTATGGCGCCCTGCTCGCCGGTGCCGTCGGCGCCGCCGGCTACCAGGTCGCCGAAGCCGCCCGGATGGACGCCCGCACCCACCGCGGAGTCGGCAAGTCCGATGTGTTGGACGCGCACCGGATCGCCGCGGCCGTCCTGCCCCTCCGGGAGCAGCAGCTGCGCCGCCCGCGGCTGAACGAAGGGATCCGTGCAGCCTTGCGGGTCCTGGTCACCGCGCGGGAGTCCATGACCACCGAGCGCACACGGTCCGTGAACGCACTGACCGCGCTCCTGAGGGTGAACGATCTGGGCCTGGACGCCCGCAAACCCCTGACCGGAACCCAGATCGCCGAGGTCTCCCGTTGGCGGGCCCGCGAAGAACCGCTGGCATTGTCCGTTGCCCGCTCCGAAGCGGTCCGGCTGGCCAGACACATCAGCGAACTCGACGCGGACATCAAAACCAACGGCTCCCGGATCACCGAACTGGTCGAAATCAGCGAAGCCGCGCCCCTGCTGCAGGAAACCGGATTCGGTCCCGTCACCGCCGCAATCTGCCTGACCGCGTGGTCCCATCAGGGCCGGGTCCGTTCCGAGGCCGCCTTCGCTTCCCTGGCCGGGGTCAGCCCGATCCCGGCCTCCTCCGGGAACACCGTCCGGCACCGGCTCAACCGCGGCGGCGACAGAACCCTGAACAAAGCCCTGCACATGATCGCCCTCAGCAGGATGACCTTCGACACCGAGACCATCGGATACGTCCAGAAACGACAAGCCGAAGGACGGACCAAAAGGGAGATCCGCCGGTGCGTGAAACGCTATCTCGCCCGACGGATCTACCGAACACTCAACAACACAAACCCAACACCCAGCCACGCTTGACGAACCATAGAAGGGTCAACAACTGCGAGCTAGTTGGGTCTGCCCGCTGGTTATTCGAGCCCGCGGCGCTTCAGGAGGGGCTCGAGGGACGCTTCGCGGCCCCGGAGGGTGCGGAAGGATTCCAGCGGATCCCGGCTGTTTCCGCGGGAGAGCAGTTCGGAACGGAATCGTTCGCCGTTCTCGCGCAGGAGCCCGCCGTTTTCCGTGAACCAGTCCACCGTTTCCGCGTCGAGCACTTCACTCCAGATGTAGGAGTAGTACCCGGCTGCGTAGTAATCCCCGGCGAAGATGTGCTGGAAGTACCCCGTGCGGTACCGGGGAGGTATGAGGGAGTGGGCCACGCCTGCCGCGGCCAGTGCCTTGGCCTCGAAATCCTGGGCATCCTGAGGGACTCCGTCTACGTCCAGCACGTGCCAGGCCAGGTCCAACAGGGCGGCTCCGAGGTATTCCGTGGTGGCGAAACCTTCGCCCCAGAGCTTGGACTCGTTGAGGCGATCGATGATGTCCTGTGGGAGTGGCTCGCCGGTGGCGTAGTGGCGCGCGTAGTTGCCGATGATCTCGGGCCACATGATCCACATCTCGTTGACCTGCGACGGATACTCCACGAAGTCCCGTGGGACCGAGGTTCCGGAGAATCGTGGATACGTGACGTTGGAGAAGAGTCCGTGCAAGGCATGGCCGAACTCGTGGAACATGGTCCTGACTTCGTCCAGGGTGAGCAAGGTGGGTTCTCCGGCCGGCGGTTTGGAGATGTTCAGGTTGTTGATCACCACCGCCTTGGTACCCAGGAGCGCTGATTGTTCGACGAGCGAATTCATCCAGGCGCCGCCGCGTTTGGAGTCCCGCGCGTAGTAGTCGCCCAGGAAAAGGGCAAGCTCGGAGCCGTCCTCGTTCCGCACCTCCCAGACGCGGACATCGGGGTGGTACCCCTCAAGGTCCTTCCGCTCGTGGAAAGTAATACCGAAGAGGCTCGTGGCTGCGAAAAACACGCCGTCCACCAGCACTCGGTCCAATTCGAAATAGGGCCGTAGCTGCTGTTCGTCCACCTCGTAGCGCTCCCGGCGGACGTTCGAGGAGTAGTACGCCCAGTCCCAGGCTTCCAGCGGGTGCCCCGCGCTCTCCGCCAAGGCGCCCGCTTCGGCGTCGGCGTTGCGGATGGCGGCAGGAGCAAGCCGGTTCAGCATCGCCTGCACGGCCGCGAAATCGGGGGCGGTCTGGCGGTCCATGACCAGTTCGGCGTAGTTGCCGAACCCGAGAAGTGTCGCCTTCTCGGCCCTCAAACGCACCATCGCCTTCGCCAGCTCCATGACGTCCAGGCTGCCGCCGTCGCTACCCCTCGCAATGGATGCCTCATAGAGGCGGCGCCGGAGCTCACGGTTCTGCAAAGAAGCCAAAGCAGGTTGGTTGCTTGGTTGAATGAGGGTCAGGAGGTATTTCCCTTCGTGTCCGGCAGAGCGTGCTGCCTCGGCGGCGCTGGCGATGTCGTCCGCCGGCAGGCCGGCAAGCTCCGTGGCGTCATCCACCACGAGGGCAGCGGCCTTCATGGCTTCCTTGACGCGTTGCCCGTACTCCGTTCCCAAACGGGAGAGTTCCGCATTGAGGCTCTTGAGCTTTTCCTGGTCAGCCGGATCAAGCTGGATCCCCGACTGTCGGAATTCCCGGAGGTATTCCTCCACCAGCCGGATGGATTCATTGTCAAGTCCTGAGGTGTCTACGGCTGCGAATCGCTCGTACAGTCCACGGTTGAGGTAGACCGCGTCCTGATGGCTCGCGAAACGGGGAGACAGTTCGGTTTCGAGTTCGCGGATGGCCTCCGAGGCATCGGCAGAAACCAGTGTGAAGAAGGAGGCCGCTGCCCGCTCCAGCTGTCGTCCGGAGCGCTCCATTGCAACTGCCGTGTTTTCGAAGGAAGCAGGCTCCGGATTGTCCAGGATGGCCTGTATCTCGGCCAGGTGCTCAGAGAGTCCCGCGTCCACGGCTTCGGCGTAGTGGCTGTCCTGGATCGTTGCGAAGGGCGGCAATCCGAAGGGAAGGGTACTCGGCTCCAAGAGAGGGTTCGTCATGAAGCAACCCTTTCATGCAGGGCCTCCGCCCACAACGCTTTCCCGCGGGTTAGCGCGGCCGCCGCGCCGCATTCTCGCGCGCGAGGCGCGCATAGCCGTCGTCGGGCGTTCCGGGGACGAAGGTACCGTACTTGCGTTCGACGGCGGTCCGGATCAGGAAGTCGGCGATGGCCGGATTCTTGGGCAACAAGGAACCGTGCAGATAGCTGGCAACCACATTCCGGTGCCTGGCGCCTTCGTGGTTGTCTTTGCTGTTGTTGCCGGCACCCTTGGACACGGTGCCGAGGGGCTCGACGCCGGGACCCAGGGAAGTCTGTCCGCTGTGGTTTTCATAGCCCAGGATTTCGCCGAATTCCGGTGAGGTCAGGGTGACGTTTCCGATGAGGCGTTCATCGGTGCCGACCGTCTCGACGTCAAGGATGCCGATACCGGGGATAACAGGGCCGCTCTTCGTCTTGAAGAACTTGCCGAAAAGCTGGTAAAGCCCGCAAATAACCAGCATCGGCGTTCCGTCCTCGGCCATCTCGCGGAGTTGTTCGCCTCGTGACTGGAGATCGTCCTGGATGACTACCTGGCCGCTGTCCTGGCCACCTCCGCCCACAATGAGATCGACATCTTCGGGGAAGTCGTCGCCCACGTTGTATTCAAGGAGCTCAGGCGTGTATCCGTGCCAGAGCAAGCGCTGCCGCAGGACGAGGGCATTGCCCCAGTCGCCGTAGATGTTCATGTCACGGGGATACAGCTGGAGGACCCGGACGGTGCCCTTGCTGGCGTGGAGGGCGGTGTCTTCGGCCGGGGTCATGAGACCACCTCTACTGTGGTGATTTTGGAGAGTTCGCGCCGGATGGCCAACATCGCGGTGTAGGTGCAGAACACGCGTTTAGGCTTGCCCGCCGACCCTCGGATGAATTCAGCCAACGCCGCAGGGATGTCCGTGTCCACTGAACCGAAACGGACCTCGTCGTACTGGAGGCGCAGCGCCATGTCGTAGGCACGGACACCGGTCAGGACCTCGACGCCGTCCTCGCGCAGGGAATCGAATTCAACGTCCCAGAGCCAGGACATGTCGCGGCCGTCGGCATAGTTGTCGTTGATGGCGATCATGGACGCGTAGCCCTTCGCCGGGAATGACTTCAGGCCCAGGCGGAAACCGCTCGGGTTCTTCACCAGGACCAACTCGAGGGGCTGGCCATCCACCGTCAGGCTCTCCCCGCGGCCAAAGGCCGGAGCCACCTCCGAGAGTGCCTTGACCAGCTTGGCGGCATCGCCAGGCCTTCCGCTTGCTCCGGTGATGCTCCTGGCGAGCACCAATGCGGCGGCGGCATTGAAGATGTTGTAGACGCCGCGGAGTTTCATGTGGGTCGCCACTCGGGTTCCGTCGAACTCGAAGTCGGCGTCGTCGGTACCGACGCGGCGGAGCACGACGTCGGCCGCCGGGGAGTCGGGAACGTCACCGACGGGGCTGGTTCCCGGAGCCGCGGCCCGCATGTCGTCGTCGTTCGGGAAGGTGCTTCGGAGCGATTCGTCCAATCCGAAGTAGAGCACCTCGGGGCCGCTCACGGCCCCTGCAATGCGGGCGACCCGGGGGTCCTCGCGGTTCAGGACCACGGTGCCGGTGGTGCGCTCGGCGATGCGCTGGAGAAGCATCGCGGTGGCGTCGATTTCGCCGAAACGGTCCAGCTGGTCGCGCAGGACGTTGAGGAGGAGGCAGTAGCGCGGCGGCACTTTGTTCACGAAGTGCACGGCATGTGCTTCGTCGAGTTCCAAGACCGCGACGTCGGCGTCCAGCCTTCCGCGCCAGTCCACTTCACCGAGGAGCGCAGCTGCGACGCCGCGGGTGAAGTTGCTGCCTGTCCGGTTGGTGAAGACCTTCAGGCCCTGGCTTTCCAAGAGCTCCACCACCATTTTGGTGGTGGTGGTCTTGCCGTTGGTTCCGCTCACAACCGCCACGCCGTGGGGGAGCGAGGACAGCGTCCTTTGCATGAAGCCTGGGTCGATTTTCTCGACCACGAGGCCGGGCAAAGCCGAACCCCCGCCGCGCAGCCGGGACACAGCACGGACCAGCTTGCCGAGTGGAACGGTGAACGAAAACATGCTCTGTAATATATCCCAGTTGGTGCATAAACCACGTGCCGTAAGCCTGCCATCGGATTCCCGGGGCGAGCCCGGCAGTGGCAGCGCATTATGATGGTCGAATGACCAATCCCCCTTCCGAGGCGTCATCAAGCGTGGGCTCGGGCCTGCGCATCGGCGTCCTCGCACTACAAGGCGATTTTCGTGAGCACATCCACGCCGTCGAAGCGGCCGGTGCCACCGGCGTCGGCATCCGGCGTCCGGCGGAACTCGACGACATTGACGGCCTCATCATTCCCGGCGGCGAGTCGACCACCATCGACAAGCTGGCGCGCATCTTTGAACTCGCCGATCCAATCCGCAAGCAGATTGCGTCCGGCCTGCCGGTCTATGGATCCTGCGCCGGCATGATCCTGCTAGCGGACGACATCGCCGATCCCGCCACGGACCTCGCCGGGAATCCGCAGCAGACTTTCGGTGGATTGGACATCACGGTCCGTCGCAACGCCTTCGGCCGTCAGCGCGAGTCTTTCGAAACCGACCTTGACTTCAAAGGCCTTGAGTTCAGCGCCGGCGAATCCGGCGTCGACCCCGTCCACGCCGTGTTCATCCGTGGACCGTGGGTGGAACGCGTTGGTCCCGGCGTCGAAATCCTTGCCCAGGTGGAACCGGGAAAAGCCACCCACACGGACACTTTGCACGGGTTGGCTAGAATTGTTGCAGTGCGCTCAGGTCGGTTGCTGGCCACCTCCTTCCACCCGGAAGTGACTGGGGAGAAGCGCGTGCATGAATTGTTTATTCGAATGATCAGAGGGGAAGTTTAAAGCATGTCAGGCCACTCCAAATGGGCGACGACCAAGCACAAGAAGGCCATCCTCGATAGCCGCAGGGCCAAGTCGTTCGCCAAACTGATCAAGAACATCGAAGTCGCGGCCCGCATGGGCGGACCGGACCTTGCCGGCAACCCCAGCCTGGAACTGGCTGTCACCAAAGCGAAGAAGACGTCGGTCCCCGCCGACAACATCGACCGCGCCATCAAGCGCGGAGCCGGCCTGACCGGCGAAGTGGTCGACTACACGGAAATCATGTACGAAGCCCGGGGCCCGCAGGGTTCCGCCCTCCTGATCGAGTGCCTCACGGACAACAAGAACCGTGCCGCCTCCGAGGTCCGGCTGGCGATCTCCCGCAACGGGGGCACCATTGCCGACCCCGGCTCGGTGAGCTACCTCTTCACCCGCAAGGGCGTCGTCAACCTGCCCAAGAACGGGCTCAGCGAAGACGACATCCTGATGGCCGTACTCGACGCCGGCGCCGAAGAAGTCAAGGACAACGGCGAGAACTGGGAAATCCACTCGGAGCCCACTGATCTCCAGGCCATCCGCGAAGCCCTCAAGGATGCCGGCATCGAATACGAGACGGACGAAGCTGAGTTCGTCCCGTCCATGCAGGTGCCGTTGGACCTCGACGGTGCCAAGAAGTTCATGAAGCTCGTCGACGCCCTTGAGGATCTCGACGACGTCCAGAACGTGTACACCAACGCGGACATGAGCGAGGAAGTCCAGGCTGCGCTCGAAGCCGAGTAGCGCCCACTTGCAACACAGCTTCATAACAAACAGGGAGGCCCGGACTTGACTCTTCGCGTATTGGGAGTCGATCCGGGCCTCACCCGTTGCGGCATCGGAGTGGTCGACGTCGAACGGAACCGGCGCGCCACCATGGTCGCCGTCTGCGTCGTGGGAACCTCCCCGGAACAATCATTGGACCAGCGATTGCTGGTCATCGCCAAGGCCATCGACGAATGGCTGGACCTGTACAAACCCGACGTTCTCGCGGTCGAACGGGTCTTCTCCCAGTTGAACGTCAGTACCGTCATGGGCGTCGCCCAGGCGTCCGGCGTGGTCATTGCGGCCGCTGCGCGGCGGGGCATCCCGGTGGCGCTCCACACGCCGTCGGAGGTCAAAGCTGCCGTCACGGGTAGCGGCACCTCCAACAAAGAAGCGGTGACAAAACTCATCACCAAGATCCTTCGTCTTGACGCCCCGCCGCGCCCGGCCGACGCCGCGGACGCGTTGGCCCTCGCCGTCACGCACGCGTGGCGGGCCGGCAGCGGTGCCGCGGTTGCCACCACCGGACCGGGGAGCAGTGCATTGACACCCGCCCAGCGGGCCTGGGCTGAAGCCGAAGCGAAAGCGCGCCGCGGCCGGTAAATGTCGGTGGCCCTTGCTAGGGTATTCGTAGATATGTTCGGATAGCCCGCAGCGCAGCATGCACGGGGCAGTACTTCAGGAGCCGGGTCTTGATCAGTTTTCTCCGCGGAACCGTGGCACACGTCAGTCTCTCCACGGCCGTCATCGATCTCAACGGTGCCGGTATGAGCGTCTACGCCACGCCCCAAACCCTCAGCCACCTGCATGTCGGCGAGGAAGCGAAGCTGTTCACTTCATTGATCGTCCGGGAGGACTCCCTGACGCTCTTTGGATTCTCGAACGATGACGAGCGCGAAGTATTCGATGTCCTTCTCAGCGTGAGCGGGGTGGGGCCGCGCCTGGCCCTCGCGGTCCTGGCCGTCCATGAGCCCGAAGCGATCCGGGTGGCCGCCCATTCCGGTGACACAAAGTCATTCACCAAGGTCCCCGGCATCGGGCCGAAGGTGGCCGGCAGGATCGTCCTGGAGCTTGCGGGCAAACTCGTTCCTCACGGCACCGCTCCGGGGGCTGCACCCGCGGTCGCGGCCGAGTCGGTCTGGAAGCCGCAGGTGGTGGCCGCAATGACCAGCCTCGGCTGGTCGGAGAAGGACGCCGCCGGCAGTATCGACAAGGCAATGGCCGATTCCCCGGAACTTGCCGACGCCGGCAACGTGGCCCAGATCCTGCGGGCAACACTTCGCTGGCTGGGGCAGGACGGCGCACGCGCTGGAAACCGGGTAGGCAGCCGTGGCTGAGCAGTCCCTCGTTACCGGGGGAGAGGAACCCGAAGAGCGCATCATCGAGGCCGCACTGCGCCCGAAGAACCTCCACGACTTCGTAGGCCAGCACCGCGTCCGCAAGCAACTCTCGCTCGTGCTGGAGGCCTCAAGGATGCGTGGCCGCAGCGCGGACCACGTCCTGCTTTCGGGCCCCCCGGGACTGGGGAAGACCACGCTCTCCATGATCATCGCCGCCGAGATGAACGCTCCCTTGCGCATCAGCAGCGGGCCGGCAATCCAGCACGCCGGAGACCTCGCGGCCATCCTCTCCTCGCTTTCGGAGGGCGAAGTGCTCTTCCTCGACGAAATCCACCGGATGTCCCGGCCCGCCGAGGAAATGCTGTACATGGCGATGGAAGACTTCCGGGTGGACATCGTGGTGGGCAAGGGCGCGGGCGCCACGGCCATTCCGCTTGAGCTGCCGCCATTCACCCTCGTTGGCGCCACCACGCGGGCCGGGCTTTTGCCTGGTCCGCTGCGTGACCGCTTTGGTTTCACCGGGCACTTGGAGTTCTATTCCGTAGCGGAGCTTGAATTGGTTCTGCGTCGCTCGGCCGGATTGCTTGACCTGAAGGTCAACTCGGCCGGGTTCAGCGAGATCGCGGGCCGTTCCCGTGGAACTCCTCGTATCGCCAACCGGCTGCTGCGCCGTGTCCGGGACTGGGCTTTGGTCCACGGCATCGAGCAGATCGATGCCCGTGCCGCCTCCGCTGCGCTGGACATGTATGAGGTAGATGAGCGTGGCTTGGATCGCCTGGACCGTGCCGTATTGGAGGCGCTGATCCTCAAGTTCAACGGTGGCCCCGTGGGGCTGTCCACCCTCGCGATCGCCGTCGGGGAGGAACCCGAGACCGTCGAGACTGTCGCTGAGCCGTACCTGGTGCGCGAAGGCCTTCTGGGACGGACGCCGCGCGGCAGGATTGCCATGGCGTCCGCCTGGACCCACCTTGGTTATGCGGTTCCGCCAGGAGTGTTCGGGCAGGACCCGCTGGCGTTGTTCGAAGACAGCGAAAACGGGGCGGAAAGCATCGACACCGGCCGATAGCACGATCCATTCAGCTTAACCCTCTAGACTGGTATGACACTCGGCACGTTCGAGTCCTTGGTTCTGTGCCCGCCCGTCGGAGCATTGTGCGGCCAGGTGGGCGAAAGCTCCACGGCTGCCGGATCCACCGGGCAGACATGGCCGTGAAACCAAAAACGTAAGTAAAGAACGGAACTTCCCTGTGGATCCAATGACAATCCTGCTGTTCGCCATGCTCGGCGTCTTCATCTTCATGATGTTCCGCCGCAACAAGAAGACGCAGCAACAGCAGGCCAAGCTGCAGTCCCAGTTTGCCCCCGGCGTTGACGTCATGACCAGTTTCGGACTGTTCGGCCGAATCGTTTCGATGGATGACGCTGAGAACAAGGTTGTCCTTGAACTGTCTCCGGGCAACCTCGCCACCGTGCACCGCCAGGCCGTTACCAAGATCGTTGAGCCCGTCGAGGAGGCCGCAGTGGACGTGCCGGACGACGCGTCGTCGCTGACGGCCGCGGACGCCGATGCATCGGCATCCGCGGAGACCCCGGACGAAACCCTCAAGCGCCTCAACGACGAGGGCAAGAAGGACAACTAGCCCGTACCCGCTCAACAGGCGGGAATAGTTCTACGGCAATGAATCGCCGCCGGCCTGCGCTCCCGTGCAGGTCGGCGGCTGTTCCGTCATCAACAGGAAGATCGAACATGGCACGAACCGGCCACAAAAATGCAGCCCGCAGGGTGCTGATCTGGCTTGTCGCAATATTCGCTGTACTGACAGCAGTCCTCGGTGGCGGCGTCATCACAGGTCACGCCAGCTGGGCCCCAAAGCTCGCGCTTGACCTTGAGGGCGGCACGCAAATGATTCTCGCACCCAAGGTCGAAGGATCAACCGGCATCAACGAAGAACAGTTGAACCAGGCCGTCGCGATTATCCGCCAACGCGTTGACAGCTCCGGTGTCGCCGAAGCGGAAATCACCACGCAGTCCGGCCGTAACGTCGTGGTGAGCCTTCCTGGGACGCCAAGTTCGGAAACCCGCGCCCTGATCCAGGCATCTGCCGACATGAACTTCCGCCCGGTGATCACGGCCGGAGACCCTGCGGCCGTTCCGGTGGCATCGCGCACGCCTGATGCGAGCCTGCCCAAGCCCACGGCTGCGCCGGCCAACGCCAGCGACAACAACTGGGTGACAGCGGACGTCTACAAGGCCTTCGAAGCCCTGGATTGCGTCAATCCGGCCCAGGACAAGCAGCCGCGGTCGGATCCGGCCAAGCCGCTGGTGACCTGCGAGCCGGCAACGGCCAAGACTCCTGCCGTTAAGTACATCCTTGGCCCGGTCGAGGTGAAGGGCCAGGACATCGTTTCGTCCTCCTTCGATCCCGTCCAGGGCGCACAGGGCTCGGTTACCAATGCGTGGGGTGTGACGATCACGTTCGATGCCAACGCCACCAAGACCTTCAAGGACGTTACCCAGAGGCTCAACCAGTTCTACGTGGCATCCCAGGCACAGGGCGGCAACGACCCCAAGGCCCAGTTCGCCATCGTCCTGGATGACCAGGTCATTTCCGCGCCGCGTTCCCTCGCCGTCATCACCGATGGCAAGCCGCAGATCACCGGTAACTTCACGCAAGCCTCCGCGCGGGCCTTGTCGGACCAGCTCCGCTACGGCGCTTTGCCCATCAGCTTCGATATCCAGTCCGAGGAACAGATTTCCGCCACCCTCGGTGGCGAGCAGCTTCGTCTGGGCCTGATGGCCGGTGTGATCGGGCTCCTGCTCGTGGTGGTCTATTCCCTCTTCCAGTACCGGGCCCTGGGCTTCGTCACCATCCTCTCCCTCGTGGTGGCCGGCGGACTCACGTACCTCGCCATCGCGATCCTTGGCTGGACTGAAAACTACCGGCTGTCCCTGGCCGGCGTGGCCGGTCTCATCGTGGCCATTGGTCAAACAGCCGACTCCTTTATCGTGTACTTCGAACGCATCCGCGACGAACTTCGTGAGGGCAAGGGCCTCGTGTCCGCCGTCGCAAATGGTTGGAAGCGCGCCAAGCGAACGGTGCTTGCGTCCAAGGCCGTCAACCTGCTCGCTGCCTTGGTGTTGTACTTCGTCGCTGTTGGAAACGTCCGCGGCTTCGCCTTCACCCTTGGCCTCACCGCGTTGGCCGACCTCCTGGTCGTGTTCATGTTCACGCACCCCACGCTCCAGGTGCTGTCCCGGACCAAGTTCTTCGGGGAAGGTCACCGCTTCTCGGGCCTCGACCCTGAGCGCCTGGGCGCCGTGCCGCTGTACCGCGGTGCCGGCAGGCTCCGCACGCCAACTGAGAAGCCCGCCGTCGTGCGCGCCCGTAACACCGGTGCAGCCGCTGAAGCCGAGCGCCGCATGACCATCGCCGAACGCCGGCTTGCCGAGAAGCAAGCTCAGCTCACTGGTTCTTCCAACGGCACCCAGGAGGAGAAGTAATGACCACGAGCTTCGCAAAGTTCGGTAACGAGCTCTACACGGGCAAGCGCTCTTACAACTTCGTATCCAGCAAGAAGATCTGGTTCATCATCGCCGCAGTGGCGGTGGCGATCTCCATCCTCCTGCCGGTCGTCAAAGGCGGCTACAACCTTGGAATCGACTTCAGGGGCGGTTCCGAGTTCACGGTGTCCAACGTGAAGACCACCGATTCCGCGGTAGGCGAAAAGGCAGTCCACGACGTCGTTTCCGGTGCCGTTCCGCGGGTTGCCAACGTCGCCGGCAGCACCATGCGTATCCAGACCGACAAACTCAGCGATGACCAGACCATCAAGATCAAAACGGATCTTGCAAAGGCCTACGGCGTCACCGAAAACCAGGTCACCTCTACCTTCATCGGCCCCACCTGGGGGCAGGATGTCACCAAGCAGGCGCTGATCGGCCTCGCGGTGTTCGTAGGCCTGGCAGCTCTTTTGATGGCTTTGTACTTCCGTACCTGGAAGATGTCGGTCTCTGCCCTTGCGGGCATGCTGGTCACGATGTTCTGCACGGCCGGTATCTACTCCTTGAGCGACTTCGAGGTGACCCCGTCGGCCATCATCGGCTTCCTGACGGTTCTCAGCTACTCGCTTTACGACACCGTGGTGGTTTTCGACAAAATCCGTGAAAACACCTCGGACATCACCACCTCCAGCCGGCGCACTTTCGCCGAAGAGGTCAACCTTGCCGTCAACCAGACCCTGGTGCGCTCCATCAACACCATGATGGTGGCAGTCTTGCCCGTCGCCGCGATTCTCTTCATCGGTGCTGGATTGTTGGGCGCCGGCACGCTGCGCGACCTGTCCCTCGCGTTGTTCGTCGGCATCCTGATCGGTACCGCGGCCACGATCTTCATCGCGGCTCCGCTCTACGCCTGGCTGCGCCAGAGCGAACCCGAGTTGCAGAAGCAGGCCAAGAAGGTAGCTACTCGACGCGCGGCAGCTGCCAGCACGAACTCGGAAGCCGCCGCTGTTTAGCCTGGTTTCCTCCTGAAGGGCCGGCCACCGCTGAAAGGCGGTGGCCGGCCCTTTCCGTTCCCGGCTCCGTCATCTGGGTACCGGTTCTTGGACAGGTCACCGGCGGGAATAGACTGGGAGAATTAAGTCAGTCGTGAGAGGTGCTTTTGTGGAGGAACGTACGACGTCGGCGCTGCCGGCGGGCGGAGAGGACGGCCTGAGCCGCGTGCCCGGCACCGCAACTGCAGCTACGGGAAGCACCGTGGATGGTGTGCCCGTGGACAGCCCGGGCGTGCGCCCGACGTTCCCCGGACGGCGCGAGCGGACGCGCTCCAGGCTGGCGAAACTGACTGGACGAGGCACGAGCACCTATTCGCCCATCCTCGAGCCGCTCCTTCGGACCGTCAGGGCAAACAACCCCAAGGAAGACCTCGATCTCATCCAGCGGGCCTTCACCGTGGCCGAGCGAAGCCATCAGGGGCAGAAGCGGAAGAGCGGCGATCCGTACATCACCCACCCCGTGGCAGTGGCCACGATCCTGGCTGAATTGGGGCTCACCGGCACAACCCTGGCAGCTGCGCTCCTGCACGACACCGTGGAGGACACTCCCTACACGCTCGCTGACCTGACGCGCGATTTCGGCCCGGAGGTCGCGATGCTCGTGGACGGCGTCACCAAGCTGGACAAGGTCCAATTCGGTGAGGCCGCACAGTCCGAGACTGTCCGCAAGATGGTTGTGGCCATGGCCAAGGACATCCGGGTGCTCATGATCAAGCTTGCGGACCGGCTGCACAATGCCCGTACGTGGCGGTTTGTTTCCGCCGAATCATCCGCACGCAAAGCACGCGAAACGCTTGAGATCTTTGCGCCGCTGGCCCACCGCCTCGGCATGAACACCATCAAATGGGAACTCGAGGATCTCTCCTTCGCCGCCTTGTACCCGAAGGTGTATGAAGAGATCGTCCGGATGGTGGGAGACCGCACTCCGGAGCGGGAGAAGAGCCTGAGCGTCATCCGCAACCAGATTGCCGAAGACCTGCGCGTCGCCCGCATCAAGGCCACCATCACGGGACGCCCCAAGCATTACTACTCGATCTACCAGAAGATGATCGTCCGGGACAAGGACTTCGACGACATCAACGACCTCATGGGCGTGCGCGTCCTCGTGGACTCCGTCCGAGACTGTTACGCGGCCCTTGGCACCTTGCATTCGCGCTGGAACCCCCTGCCGGGGCGGTTCAAGGACTACATCGCCATGCCGAAGTTCAACATGTACCAGTCCTTGCACACCACCGTCATCGGGCCCGGGGGCAAGCCGGTCGAGATCCAGATCCGTACCCACGAAATGCACCGCAGGGCCGAGTATGGCGTGGCTGCGCACTGGAAGTACAAGGACCAGCCCAACCGGACCGCCGTAGGCCCGGGGAGTCCCAAGGACGGCGACATGGGATGGTTGCGTTCCTTGGTTGACTGGCAGCAGGAAACGTCGGATCCGGGCGAATTCCTGGACTCGCTGCGTTTTGAGATCAATGCCCGGGAAGTGTTCGTCTTCACCCCCAAGGGCGAGGTCATGGCCCTTCCCGCAGGATCGACGCCGGTGGACTTCGCTTACGCGGTGCACACCGAAGTAGGTCACCGGACCATCGGTGCGCGCGTCAACGGCAAGCTGGTTCCGCTCAACAGCGAGCTCAACCACGGCGACTGGGTGGAGATCTTCACCTCCAAGGCCGAGGGCGCTGGACCGAGCCAGGACTGGCAGCACTTCGTCAAGAGCGCCCGGGCACGCAACAAGATCCGGCAATGGTTCAGCAAGGAACGCCGCGAAGAGGCCATCGAGCGCGGCAAGGACCAGCTGACACGGGCCATGCGTAAGCAGAACCTGCCCCTGCAACGGCTCATGACGCATGACGCCCTGTCCACGGTGGCGGAGGAGTTCCACTACGTCGACATTTCCGGCCTGTATGCCGGTGTGGGCGATGGCCATACTTCGGCTCAGTCCGTCATGGAAAAGCTCATGGAGCACCTTGGCGGCCATGAAACGCCCGATGAGGACCTGGACGAAGTCAGTATTCCCTCGCAACTCCAGAAGACCCGGTACTCGGACTCCGGCGTCATTGTCCGGGGTGTAGGGGACGTCTGGGTGAAGCTGGCCCGCTGCTGCACGCCTGTACCGCCCGATCCGATCCTCGGATTCGTGACGCGGGGCTCGGGCGTGTCGGTACACCGCACGGACTGTACGAATGTCTCGGATCTCCGTGACCAGCCCGATCGCATCGTCGAGGTTGAATGGGCTCCAACCCAGTCCAGCGTCTTCCTGGTTGAGATCCAGGTGGAAGCACTGGACCGGAAGTCGTTGCTCTCAGATGTCACCCGCGTGCTGTCGGAAAACCACGTCAACATCCTGGCTGCTTCCGTGCACACGTCCAGCGACCGGGTAGCCATCTCCCGCTTCGCTTTCGAAATGGGCGATCCGAAGTACCTGCACCACGTGCTCAGTGCCGTGCGCAGGATCGACGGCGTCTTCGATGTCTACAGGACCACGGGCAACCGCAGGAGGAGCTGAGCCGAAGCAACTCAGGCCGCCGCCTCCGGTGGGAATGCACTGGTCGTTCGCGCGTCGGCGGTCGGACCCAGGGCGGCGAGCTTGCGCAAGGCAGCCTTCTTGTGGGGCACCCTCGCGGACGCCTCCACCGCGAGGGTCAAGAGCCGCAACCGCACACCCAACTCGTCCTGGGAGAGCATCATTCGCAGCGCGGGCACGGCCCTGCTGGCTTCGACGTGCAGGGCCACATCCACGGCCGTCCGCAGGGGACTGGTCACGAGCAGCCCGCCGATACTGACCACGTCCAGTTGGCCCAAGCGGACTTCGTGCAGAATGCAGCCGCGGGCCGAGCGCAGGCTCGAAATGCGGTGTTTGGCGTCCACCAGGAGCGAAAGCCTCTCAGGGGCATCCGCGCAACCGTAGATCCATGCCGCCGTCATGCGGCCCGCAATGACCTTCCTGCGAATACGATCCGGAACCACCAGGGCCGCCGCGCGGGCGCGGAGTCTCGGCGTGACATCCAGCCCGGGAGGAGTGAAGCTCTTCTCGTACAGCGGGGTGAGCACCCCGTCCGCGGCCATCGATTGAAGCTCAGCCCACGTGAACATCGGGCTAGGCGCGTACAGCTCCTGGGAAAGGAAGTCCTGTTGTTGCGGGGGCGGGAGTCCTGGGGCCATTCAGCAATCATCGCGTGGCCGCCGCAACGGGAACAGGCCCCGGCCTGGTTATGTGGATAACCGGGACGGGGCCTGTCAGCTCAGTTAGGACAGTCAGCCCTTACTGCTAGGCGAGATCGCTGGCCGAGCGCTGGATCTGGTCAAGCCAAGCCTCACGGGCCTCGAGGGCCTCACGTGCATTCTTGATGCGGCGCTGGTCTCCGGCCTTTTCTGCCTTTTCCAGGTCTTCCCTCAGGCCGGCGATGGCAGCCTCAAGCTGCGACAGGGCGCTGTTGGTACGGGCCTTGGTCTCCGGATTGCTCCGGCGCCACTTATCCTCTTCGGCTTCGCGGACGGCATCCTCAACCTTGCGCAGGCCGGCTTCGATCCTGCCCATGTCGGCGCGGGGGACCTTTCCGGCTTCTTCCCAGCGGTCGCGGATGGACTGCAGGGCCTTCTTGGCAGCATTGAGGTCCGTGATCGGCAGGAGGGCCTGGGCCTCGACAACGAGTTCTTCCTTGACGGAAAGGTTCGCTGTGTACTGCTGGTCGATCTCGTCGTTGGCAGCCTGGCGGTTGCTGAAGAAGACATCCTGCGCGGCACGGAACCGGAGCCAGAGGGCGTCGTCGTCCTTGCGGCTGGCGCGGGGCGTAGCCTTCCACTGGTCCATGAGCCGGCGGTATTCGCCCGCCGCGAAACCCCAGTCCGTGGAACTGGAGAGTGCTTCGGCCTCGACGATCAGCTGTTCCTTGGCGACCTTGGCGGCCGAGTTGGTGCTGTCCAATTGGGAGAAGTAGGCGCGGCGATGGCGGTCAAAAACGGTACGAGCCGAGCGGAATCGCTTCCACAATGCGTCCTCGTTGCTTCGTCCAAGCCGGATGCCGTTCTTCTGGGCTGTTTTCCAGCTCTCGAAGAGTTCGTTCATGCGGGCGCTGGACGTCTTCCACTGGACCTGGGACGGATCCTGGGACGCGATGGATTCTGCTTCGGCAACGATCGCCTCGCGTGCCGCGAGTTCCGCGGAGCGTGCGGCGTCGTGCGCAGCCTTCTCGGACTTTTCCAGTTCGGAAATCTGTCCGGCGAGGGCATCCAGGCGGGCTTCCGCAGTACGGATGTCTCCCACCATGTTGCGCTCGGCCAGCTGCTCGCGCAGGTGCTCGACCGTCTTCTGCATGTCCGTGGCCGGGGCCTTGGACTCGACGCGGTGTTCCATCAAAACGATCTGCGCAACCACGTCGTCGTACTTCCGGGCGAAGTACGCCAGCGCCTCGTCGGTGCTCACTCCCGGGTACTGTCCCACCGGCTGCTCTTCGCCGTCGATGGTCAGGAAGACATGGCCGTCACCCTCGGCGCGCCCCCACTTGGCGGCTTCCGCCAGGGACACCGCCGTAGGCTGGGCTGCCGGCGCCGCCGGAATCACGCTGGTTGAAGCTTTCGGGCGGGCAGCAAACGCCGCGGGAGAAGGCGCATGCGAGAGGGCCGGTCGTGGCGCCGGAGAAGCAGGCCTGGCGGCGGGCTCTGCCGGGGCGGCGGGTTCGGCAGCGTCGGCTACCGGGGCAGCGGGCTCTTCCTGGGCAGCTACGGGCTCCGCGGCGTCGGCTACCGGGGCGGCGGGCTCTGCCGGGGCAGCTGGATCGCCGCCGGTTTGCTCAGCTACCGGAGCCTGGGTTTCTTCGTCGTTGGCCACTACTGCAGTTTCGTCGGATTTCTGACTGTCTGTCACCGCTAAAAGTCTTTCGCTTGGAGGGATTACTAAGGTAATGCGCCGTGGACCGTGGCCCGGGCTGGTTACTTCAGAGAAAACGAGTCTATCGTGACAGGTGCCACAGGGGCGCCGTCGGTGGCGCTGCTACCCGGATTAATACCTGCCTGGGCGATCTTCGTCACGATATCCATGCCGCTCGTCACCTTGCCGACGATCGTGTACCCGCCGGCGGAATCCGGGGGAATGACCGTGTCCTTGTACACGATGAAGAATTGGTGCCCGTTGCCGTAGGCGTTGTTGCCGGTCCGGGCGACCGCGATGGTTCCAGCCGGGTAGGTGTTGTTTGAGGGGGTGTTCTCCAGTGGTCCCCAGTGGAAGTTGGGGTCGTCGGTGGTGTCAGTTCCCTTGGCGCCGCACTGCAGCACCGAGAAGTTGTCCGCGGTGGTCAGTCGAGGGCACTTGAGCCCGCTGTAATAACTCGCGTCAGTAAGGGATTTGAACACGGCTGCGGCCTGCGGAGCCGTTGTGCCGTTCAGTTCGACGCCGACGGCCCCTCCATTGAGGCTGAGCTGGCCAGTGAACGTCTTACCCGCGGCTGTGTCGGCTTTGGGAATGCCGTCACTATTCGAGCCTGTTGCTGCGGCGGAAGCGGATGGGTTCGCAGAAGCGGACGGCGAACTCAGCCCGGCCTGCGCCGCTGCGAACTCCGATTCGCTCGGGTTCGAGTTGAACACCGTGAGTTGGAGCACGACGGCGGTAATCAGGGCGGCGGCGCCCACGCCGACGGCGATCACATTGTCCCGGCGCCGGCGCTTGCCCTGTGCACGCCGAAGCTCGCGCTTGGCTTCCATCTGCCTGATGCGCCGTTTGGCTTCACGGTTGTCCCGCGGCCTTGTAGACAAGGGTCCTCCTGGTTGTCTGGACGAGCTTCCATCGCAGGCAGGCCGAACCCGGGTGCCCGCATTAGATGTGCAGGCGCCGAAAGCATAAACTGGCTGCCGCACATAGTTTATGCATGACTGGCTGGACGCCCGCCTAACCTGAGCCGAATCGGCCCGTGGTTCGTGGCGCCAGGTCCGGACCGCGCAATCATTGAGGAGAAATTTCCACCATGGCCCGTACCGCCTCCCTGTCCGGATTCCCCGAGTGGCTTCCCCAGGAGCGGTTGGTGGAACTGCATGTCCTGGACACGTTGCGCAAGACGTTCGAACTCCATGGCTTCTCTTCGATCGAAACCCGCGCTGTTGAGACAGTTGGCCAGCTCCTGCGCAAGGGCGAGATCGACAAAGAGGTATACGGCCTGAGCCGCCTGCAGGAAGACGAGGACGCCGCCGGCGAGGGCGGAAAGTCGGACAAGGCGGATCCCAACGCGCTGGCCCTCCACTTCGACCTCACGGTGCCGTTTGCGCGCTACGTCGTCGAGAACGCCGGTTACCTCGCCTTCCCGTTCCGCCGCTACCAGATCCAGAAAGTGTGGCGGGGGGAGCGTCCCCAGGAAGGCCGCGCGCGCGAGTTCACGCAGGCGGACATCGACGTCGTGGGCGACGGCGAGCTGCCTTTCCGCTACGACGTCGAGATTGCCCTCGTCATTGCGGAAGCGCTGAGTGCCCTTCCTATCCCGGATTTCCGCCTACGGATCAACAACCGCAAGTTGGCCGAGGGCTTCTACCGCGGTATCGGCCTGACGGACACTGCAGGGGTGCTTCGCAGCATCGACAAGCTCGAGAAGATCGGTGAGGCGAAAGTCGCCGAGCTGCTCAAGAACGAGCTGGGCGCCACGGACGAGCAGGCGGCACTTGCCTTGAAGCTCGCAAGCATCCGCACGGAGGACACGTCCTTTGTGGCACAGGTCCGCGCCCTCGGTGTCGCCGACGAGCTCCTCGAAGAAGGCCTCAGCGAGCTCGAACAAGTCATTGAGGCTGCCGTGCAGCGCGCCCCCGGCAAGGTTGTTGCCGACCTCAGCATCGCCCGGGGCCTCGACTACTACACCGGCACCGTCGTCGAAACCGTCCTGGTAGGGCACGAGCAACTCGGTTCCATTTGCTCCGGCGGCCGCTACGACGCCCTCGCCAGCAAGGGCAACCGCAAGTTCCCCGGCGTCGGACTGTCGATCGGCGTGACCCGCCTCGTGTCCCGCATCCTGAGCCAGGAATTCGCGACGGCGTCGCGATCGGTACCCACGGCAGTGCTTGTGGCCCTCAACAACGACGACAGCTGGTCTGCTGCCCAGGACGTCGCGGCCCAGCTGCGCGGGCGGGGGATCGCAACCGAGGTTGCGGCGAAGGCCGAGAAATTCGGCAAGCAGATCAAGTTCGCCGACCGACGCGGCATTCCTTTCGTCTGGTTCACGGACGACGACGGCAAGCACCAGGTAAAGGACATCCGCACCGGAGAGCAAGTCGACGCGGATCCGGCCAGCTGGGAGCCTTCGCCCGAGGATCTCCACGTCCGCATCACCACGCGCTAGGCACTAACCGGCGCCTCAAAGGCTTCAACCCCGCAGGCGTCAGCCGGGGGAGGGAAGCGCTCCGTGGCGGCCACGATTCATTCATACGGGTAAACTCGAACGGGATCGTTTAGCTATGATCCGCTGAAAATCATGTTGAAAGGAATGCTGTGCTGCGCACACATGACCTCGGATCCTTGCGTTCCGAGCACATTGGACAGACCGTCACCCTGGCAGGCTGGGTAGGCCGCCGCCGAGATCACGGTGGCGTGGCCTTCGTCGATCTGCGTGACGCGTCCGGTGTCGCCCAGGTGGTTGTCCGCGAGGAAGAGGTCTTCCACGGCCTGCGCAACGAATACGTGCTGCAGATCGTGGGCACCGTGAGCAAGCGTCCCGAGGGCAACGAGAACCCGCACCTCGCCACGGGCGAGATCGAGGTCATCGCCGAGAAAGTGGTGATCCTCAACACCTCGGACCCCCTGCCGTTCCAGATCGACGAGCACGTCGAGGTCGGTGAGGAAGCACGCCTCAAGCACCGCTACCTTGACTTGCGCCGCCCCGGCCCCGCCCGGAACCTGCGCCTGCGTTCCGAAGCGAACCGCGTGGCCCGCGAACTGCTTCACCAGCAGGGTTACGTGGAGATCGAAACTCCCACGCTGACGCGTTCGACGCCGGAAGGCGCCCGTGACTTCGTTGTTCCGGCGCGCCTGGCCCCGGGTTCCTGGTACGCGCTTCCGCAGTCGCCGCAACTTTTCAAGCAGCTACTCCAGGTCGGCGGTTTCGAAAAGTACTACCAGATCGCCCGGTGCTACCGCGACGAAGACTTCCGTGCGGACCGCCAGCCGGAATTCACCCAGCTCGACATCGAAGCCAGCTTCGTTGACCAGGACGACGTCATCGAGCTCGGCGAAAGCATCGTCAAGGCACTGTGGCAGCTGATCGACGTCGAAATCCCGACGCCGATCCGCCGCATGACCTACCACGAGGCAATGGCCAAGTACGGCTCCGACAAACCGGACCTGCGCTTCGGCCTTGAGCTCACCGAGCTGACGGAGTTCTTCAAGGACACGAACTTCGGCGTCTTCAAGGCGCCCTACGTCGGCGCCGTCGTCATGCCCGGCGGAGCCTCGCAGGCCCGCCGCGCGCTGGATGCCTGGCAGGAGTGGGCCAAGCAGCGTGGCGCCAAGGGTCTTGCGTACGTGCTGTTCAAGGAGGACGGCGAGCTCACGGGCCCCGTTGCCAAGAACCTCACGGACACCGAGCGGGCCGGCCTGGCCGACGCCGTGGGCGCAAAGCCCGGCGACTGCATCTTCTTCGCCGCTGGCGAGAAATCCCCGTCCCGCGCCCTGCTGGGCGCTGCCCGCGTCGAGATCGGCCACCGCACCGGCCTGATCGATCCCAAAGACTGGGCTTTCGTCTGGATCGTCGACGCGCCGATGTTCGAACCCGCAGCCGCAGCCGTCGCTTCGGGTGACGTCGCGGTGGGTGGCGGACAGTGGACGGCCCTGCACCACGCCTTCACCTCTCCGAAGCCCGAGTTCCTTGACTCCTTTGACAAGGACCCGGAAGCGGCACTGTCTTACGCCTACGACATCGTGTGCAACGGCAACGAAATCGGCGGCGGATCCATCCGTATCCACGAGGCGGATGTCCAGGAGCGCGTTTTCGAGCTCATGGGCCTGGACAAGAAAGACGCGCAGACCAAGTTCGGCTTCCTGCTCGAGGGGTTCAAGTACGGCGCACCTCCCCACGGCGGCATGGCCTTCGGTTGGGACCGCGTCGTGGCACTGCTGGCCGGCGTGGACTCGATCCGCGACGTCATCGCTTTCCCGAAGTCCGGCGGCGGCTACGACCCCCTGACCGCTGCTCCTGCGCCCATTACTGCGCAGCAGCGCAAGGAAGCCGGAGTTGACTTCAAGCCTGAGGCCAAGGCGCAGGCAGCGCCGGCAGCCAAGCCGGAGTAGCTGGAAACCGCAGAAATAACCCGGAGGCCCTCGCACATTGCTGGGGCCTCCGGCGTAGCATGACTGCGATTGATTTGAGGAGGACGCGTGGCGCTGGAAATGAGCCTTGCTCTAATCGAGGAGCTCATGGACCGGGCATGGCTCGCTCCGGACCGTGAGGACGCCGGGGGCTGGGTCATGCGGGCCGCCGGAGGTGTCACACAGCGGGCAAACTCGGTCTGGCCCAGGGAACAGGCCGATGACCACGAGTCGGCAGTACGGGCCGCCACGCAGTGGTATCGCTCCCGGCGCCTGCCGCTGATCTTCCAGGTTTTCGACGACGAACGGAGCGCGGGCCTCAACGCGGTGCTCGATGCGCAGCGATTCACCCGGCAGTCGGAGACCCTCATCATGGTCCGCCCGGGCGGCATCCTTCCAGCTACCCGGTTCGGTGACCTTTCGACCGGCGTCGAGATCTCCGAGGAGCCGTCCGAAGAGTGGCTGCGGCTGTGGTGGTCCGTTGATGGCCGCGGCGGCGACGCCGAGCTGGAGATTGCGCGGAAGATCCTGGCGTCGTGTCCCTCGGTCTACGCCCTCATCAGGGACGACGACGGCGCCCCAGCCGCCGTCGGGCGCCTCGCCCTGGTGGACGGCAAGGGAGGCGTCTACTGCATGGCAACCGAGGCCGGACACCGTCGCCGTGGCTTCGGCCAGCGGGTGCTTGACGCCCTTCTTATGGCTGGCAGTCACCAAGCCGTGTCGGAGTTCTGGCTACTTGTGATGGCCTCGAATACCGGCGCCCGGGCCCTCTATGAGGGCGCCGGCTTCGCGGAGCACGGCAGGTACCTCTACCGGCAGGCGCGGCTGCAGCGGGCGTTATCTGGCTGCTAGTTCTGGTCGTCAGGTGCCTTCGAATGCGGCGTATTCGGGGAAGGGGTCGTCCAGGGGCACGGTCCAGCCCGGATCGCCTGACTCGGCCGGGTCGTCCATGGCGTTGACGTCCATGTCGTCGGGGTCGGGCCAGGGGTGTGCGGCAGTGAAGGAGTGCCAGTCGGGGAAGGGATCCGTGGGCAGGTCTTGGTCCGGATTCCCGGGCAGGTCCGGTCCGGGTTCCGGGCCGATCGGGAGGTGGGGTGGCCAGTGGGGTGGTTCCCAGTCCTGGTGTTCGGCGGGGTAGTGCCGTTTGGATGGTGAGGTCCAGCCCGGTGGATGGTTCTTGCTGGCCGGGGTGGGGGTCCATGCGGTGCGGTGTTTGAGGCGGTGGTGTTTGGGGCAGGGTTGGGCGAGGTTGGTGATGCCGGTGGTGCCTCCGTGGGCCCAGGCCAGGAGGTGGTCTGCGTCGTTGTCCAGGGAGTGGTTGTTGCAGCCGGGGAAGGGGCATTTGCCGTCGCGGAGCCGCAGCCATTGGCGCTGGGCCTTGGTGAGGCGGTAGCTGGTGCGTCCGATTTCCAGCGGGGCCCCGTCGCGGGGGTCGGTCAGGACGCGGTGGAAGGACTCTGCGCCGTCGGCGATCAGGCGGCGTGCCATGGAGGGCGGGATCGGCCCGTACCCGTCGAGCATGGCCGGTTCCTCGGTGGCGCCGATCAGGGACAGGACCGGGACGGTGACCAGGACCTGCGCCCGCGGGGACGGTACCCGCCCCGGTTCCATTCCGCCGTCCGGCGTGCCGCCGTCGGGCGTGTCACCGTTGTGGTTGGTGAGGAGCCAGGTGGCGGTGATGTCGGCGCGGAGCTGGGCGAGGGTCCGGGTTTCGTGGGGGCCTTGGAGGGCGCGGGCGGCGGCGGTGGTCCGTTCCCAGATCCCGGCTGCGGTGTCGGCGGGGAGGTGGGCGGAGAGCCAGGCCATGCCGTCGCGGTCCGGGAGGTATTCGACGCGCCGGTCCTGGGCGCTTTGGGTGTGGCGGTTTTCGATGCTGACGGGGTGGTGGCGTTCGCGCCAGGTGCGGGCTTTGGTCCGGAACCGGGACGGGACGAGGTCCCCGGCCGGGCAGCCGCGGGCGGGGTTGGGTGCGTCGGGGTCCAGGAAGTGGGCTTCCAGGCCGGCCGCTGCGGCCGGTCCCAGGCCGTCGGTTTCGTCGATGATGATCCGGGCGTGCTGCCAGGAGATCGTCCCGGACTGCAGCGCGGCCAGGGTCAGGGGCAGGCCCGTGGTCAGGGACCGGGATGCGGAGAGGAAGGCGGCGGCGGTGCGTTCGCTGACGGTCAGGACGCAGGCGAGTTCGGCGAGCAGGGCGAGCTCGTGGGCGGTGGATTCCTGCGGTGAGGGCGCCGGCGGCGCGAGGGCCCTGGCGGCCTGGACGTAGTCCGCGGCGAGCCTCGCTTTCAGGGCGGCGGTCCGGGCTTCCAGCCGGGCGATTTCGGCGAGGCCGTGCAGGCAACCTTCGGCCAGGCTCCTTAGCGGATCGGCGCTTTCGGGTGAATCCGCGTCCCGGGTGACGGCGGCAAGCACGGCAACGGAGCCGGCGACGGCCTCCACGGCCGCCCTGCTCCCAGCACTCCAGGCCGTCCTTCGATCCATACCCACAGCATCGCAGGAGGCACCGACAATTTAACGTTGGCGCCGCTTAACATTGGCGCTACACGCCGCTACAGCGGATCCGTGACCTCGATCCGCACGGCACAGGCTTCCGCCGCAGCCCTGCGAAGCACGGTTGCGTTGGGGTCGGTAACTGCCAGGAACGCGAGCCTTGTCCGCGACGCGTATTCCTTCAACGCCTTTTCCGCCAGGACCGCCGCGGACAGCGCGGCGTCTCCGCCCAGGACGAGATATTCAATGCTGTGTCCGGCGAACACAGCTGCGGCATAACCGGCCACGGCTTCCGTCAGCGCGTTGGCCTGGTTCTCGCGACGCCGGGCGAAGCGCTGCTGCGAGGATCCACCTGCCGCCGAGCGAGACTGAACGTAACGGGAACCCGATTTGGACGCCGCCACCTTGCCGCCGCTCACGACCCCCACCGCGTAGCCGCCCCGGCGCACCAGGATGATTCCGAGCCGCCGTTCCTGCGAAGCGAGCGACGCCAAACGCTCAACCGTGGAAGCGCCCCTGCCCGGCCTTCCATCGACGGGCCACGGGGCTCTCAATAGTGCCCGGGCGCCGTCAGCCGCTGTTAGAAGCGCGCCATCAGCCGCCTTCAGGAGGGTACCGCGGTCGTCGGGTTCCTCCTGAACCGCGCCATGGCTCGCGGCGAAGCGGTCCACCCACCCGGTCAACCTCGGACCGGGGATGAAAGCGGTGCGCCCCGCCCCGGACGGCTGCTTTTGGTTGGGGCCGGATGGCCGGGTCTCCACGTCGATGTCTCCTTAACTGGAATCATGAGTAGCCTATCCATGTGGATGATCTCTTTGGTGCCGACTCGGACAACGACGACGACGCCGTCAGCCAGGCGGCGGATTCGGACCGTTCCGGAACGGGACGTGCGGGCACAGGACGTCCCGCGTCGCCGCGGAGCCCTTTGGCGGTCCGCATGAGGCCCCGGACGCTCGACGACGTCGTGGGCCAGCAGCATTTGCTGGGCCAGGGGTCTCCTTTGCGGCAGCTTGCCGCAGGAGCCGACGCCGTCGGTCCTGCCGGTCCCAGCTCGGTCATCTTGTGGGGACCCCCCGGCACGGGAAAGACGACGCTGGCGCATGTCATCGCCCGCGGACCGGGCCGGAAGTTCGTTGAATTGTCGGCCATTACTGCGGGCGTCAAGGATGTCCGCCTCGTCATGGAAAACGCCTTGACCGCCCGGGATCTCTACCGGACTACTACAGTGCTGTTCCTTGACGAGATCCACCGCTTCAACAAGGCCCAACAGGACGCCCTGCTTCCCGGCGTCGAGAACCGATGGGTGGTCCTGGTCGCCGCGACCACCGAAAACCCTTCGTTCTCCGTAGTCTCGCCGCTGCTCTCCCGATCCCTGTTGCTCACCCTGAAGCCGCTCACCGACAGCGACATCGAAGCGCTCCTGCAACGGGCCGTTGCCGATGCGCGCGGCCTGGCAGGGGGAGTGGAGCTCACTCCCGAAGCCCTCGATCATTTGGTCCGCTTGTCCGGGGGAGATGCCCGCCGCGCGCTCACCGCGCTCGAGGCCGCTGCCGGCGTCGCCTACGGAGACCGGAACAACGACGGCGGCGACCCTTCCGAAGAGCCGGGGCTCGCGGGTGACGGCGCCCCGGACGCCCCGGTCGTCGTCGAACTCCGGCATACGGAGCGGGCCCTGGATGTGGCGGCGGTCCGATACGACCGCGCGGGCGACCAGCACTATGACGTCGCCAGTGCGTTCATCAAGTCGATCCGCGGTTCCGACGTCGACGCGGCCCTCCACTACCTGGCCCGCATGCTCGAAGCCGGAGAAGACCCGCGCTTCGTGGCCCGCCGGATCGTCATTTCGGCTGCCGAGGACATCGGCATGGCGGATCCGACCGCGCTGCAGACCGCCGTCGCCGCGGCCCAGGCAGTGCAGTTGATCGGTATGCCCGAGGGCCGCATCATCCTCGCCGAAGCTGTGGTGCATTTGGCGACGGCGCCCAAGTCCAACGCCGCCTATATGGGCATCAACAAGGCAATCGCCGATGTGCGTGCGGGGATGGGGAACGGGATTCCTGCGCACTTGCGGGATGCGCACTACCAAGGAGCGAAGGGCCTTGGCCACGGCCAAGGCTACAAGTACGCCCACGATGCCCCGCACGGCGTGGCCACCCAGCAGTACGCTCCGGATGACCTGGTCGGCAGGGACTACTACCAGCCGACGGCAAACGGTGCCGAACGGGATATTGCTCCCAGGCTCGAGCGGCTGCGCAGGATCATCCGGGGCGAGTAGGCGTCATGGTAGGCTAGATGCTTGTCTGGCAAGGCTCGGGCGCACAATCCATCAAAATCCAGGTTTTGATGCTGTGCCCTGCGCCCCGTAGCAAAAGGCAGCGGTTGGCCGATGCTCTCCCTCATGGAGGCCAGTAACACTGACACACCGCAGATATTGGAAGGACACAAGTGGCTAACAACACTCGTGCTCGCCGTACCGCACGCCTTTCGCGTGCACTCGGCATCGCTCTGACTCCCAAGGCCGCCAAGTACATGGAGCGCCGTCCGTACGGCCCCGGTGAGCATGGCCGTGCCCGCAAGAAGCAGGACTCTGACTACGCTGTACGTCTGCGCGAAAAGCAGCGTCTGCGCGCCCAGTACGGCATCCGCGAAGCCCAGATGACCCGTGCCTTCGAAGAAGCACGTCGCACCAAGGGCCTGACCGGTGAAAACCTGATCGAACTGCTCGAAATGCGTCTCGACGCCCTCGTGCTGCGTGCCGGCTTTGCCCGCACCATCGCCCAGGCCCGCCAGCTGGTTGTGCACCGCCACATCCTCGTTGACGGCATCCGCGTGGACCGCCCGTCGTTCCGCGTCGCCGAAGGCCAGCTCATCCACGTTCACAGCCGTAGCGAAGTCATGGCTCCGTTCCAGGTTGCAGCTGCCGGCGCACACGTTCTGAACGTCGTTCCGGCTTACCTGGACGTCAAGATCGACGCCCTGCAGGCACGCCTGGTTCGTCGCCCGAAGCGCTCCGAGGTCCCCGTGACCTGCGAAGAGCAGCTCGTGGTCGAATTCTACGCTCGCTAATTTCCAGCAAGCACATACAAAGAAGCCCGTGGCACGCGCCGCGGGCTTCTTTGTATGTAAGGTACTTGGGGAAGCCACGCCGAGGGTGCCTGTGTAGAACCACACCGCACACCGATGGCAACGCAACAAATGCTAGGAGATGAGTGTCCATGACTGGTGGCGATATTGCAGGCCTGATCGCAGCCGGAGTTTTCGCGCTCCTTGTGGTGCTGTTGGCTGTGCCGATCCTCAAACTCGGGCGGGTCTTCGATGAAGTCCGCACCTCCATCCGCTCCTTGAGCGACGGAGCAACGCCACTGATGGACGAAGTCACGGCGACGGTTTCCACCACAAACCAGCAGCTTAAAAAGGTGGATGGCATCACCTCCAACGTTTCCGACGCTTCCGCCAACATCTCCGCTTTGTCCTCACTGGTGGCCGCGACAGTCGGTTCGCCGCTCATCAAGGTGGCAGCGTTCAGCTATGGAGTGCGCTCGGCTTTTGCCGCCCGCCGCAAGCCGAGCAGTGGCCGCCGCAGCCGCTGAATCCGTTCGTAAGTCACGACCTTCGTATGTCAGGAAAACTGTGAAAAGAATTGTCTGGATGGGGATCGGCGTGGCAATCGGAGTCATCGCCTTCCGCAAGATCACCCAAGCGCAGGCCGCTATCGGCCCCGAAGGCCTGAACCGCGCCGTAGCGCGGCTGGCCGACGGCGTATACGACTTCGCCGACGCCGTGCGCGCCGGAATGAATGAACGCGAAGTCGACCTCAGGGCCGCGCTCGGCATCTCGGAGTACGACGCCGGCAGCCAGTAGCAGCCGCGGTACAACTTGCCGCGGTTCGCCCAAGCGGCCGTCAACAAGGCAGAATTAGAAGCTGCGGCAATGGCATATGCCAGAACCGCGCACAAACTCATGTGCAGTGAATTGAGAAGGGTAAGTAATCAGCTAATGAAGTCGCAGGAGATCACCAAACGCTGGGTGGACTTTTTTGTCAGCAAGGGCCATACCGCCGTCCCCTCAGCATCGCTCGTATCCAGCGACCCTTCCCTGCTCTTCACTGTGGCCGGCATGGTTCCGTTCATTCCTTACCTCACCGCCCGCGAGGAACCGCCCTTCGACCGCGCCACGAGCGTCCAGAAGTGCATCCGCACCGGCGACATCGAGGAAGTGGGCAAGACCGCCCGCCACGGGACGTTCTTCCAGATGTGCGGAAACTTCTCCTTCGGGGACTACTTCAAGGAAGACGCCATCAAGTTCGCTTTCGAGCTGCTGACCAAGAGCGTCGACGACGGCGGCTACGGACTGGACGTTGAGCGCCTTTGGGTGACCGTCTACGAAGAAGACGACGAAGCCCAGGACCTGTGGCTCAAGAACACCGGCATCCCGGCTTCGCGGATCCAGAGGATGGGGAAGGCGGACAACTACTGGTCCACCGGGCAGCCGGGTCCTGCCGGCCCGTGCTCGGAAATCTACTACGACCGCGGACCGGCCTATGGCGCCGAAGGCGGTCCCATCGCGGACGAAAACCGCTACGTCGAAATCTGGAACCTCGTGTTCATGCAGTACCAGATCGAGAACGTCCGCTCGAAGGTGGACTTCGACATCGCCGGCGAGCTGCCCAAGAAGAACATCGACACCGGCCTCGGCATGGAGCGCCTCGCGATGATCCTGCAGGGTGTCGAAAACATGTACGAAACGGACCAGGTCCGTCCCGTCATCGACAAGGCCGCAGCCCTATCCGGCAAGGAGTACACCTCCGCGGAGTCCCCACAAGACCCGCACCACACGGACGACGTCCGGATGCGCGTCGTTGCCGACCACATCCGCTCTGCCCTGATGCTGATCTCCGACGGCGTGTCCCCGTCGAACGAAGGCCGCGGCTACGTCCTGCGTCGGCTCATCCGCCGTGCCGTCCGCGCCATGCGCCTCCTCGGAGTCGAAGAAGCTTGCCTCCCGCAATTGCTGCCGGCTTCCCGCGACGCCATGAAGGGCGTCTACCCCGTCGTTGAAACCGACTTCGACCGCATCAGCCGCATCGCCTATGCCGAAGAACGAGCCTTCCTGCGCACCATCGCTTCCGGCACGGCGCGCCTGGAAGAAGCCGTGGTGCTCTCCAAGGCCGCGGGCAAGCCGCTGTCCGGCGAAGATGCCTTCGCCCTGCACGACACTTACGGTTTCCCAATCGACCTCACCCTTGAAATGGCCGAGGAAGCCGGCTTGAAGGTCGACGAAGCCGAGTTCCGCAGCCTCATGCTCGAACAGCGTCAGCGCGCCCAGGCGGATGCCAAGTCCAAGAAGGGCGGACACGCCGATGTCTCAGCCTTCCAGGAACTCCTGGCCGAGGGCGAGACCGTCTTCACGGGCTACACCGAGCTGGAGGGCGCAGCCCGTGTCCGCGGCATCGTCAGCTCCGGCCGGCGTGTTGCCCACGCATCCACGGGCGACGAAATCGAGCTCGTGCTCAACGAGACGCCCTTTTACGCCGAGGCCGGCGGCCAGTCGGCCGACAAGGGCCTCATCACCGGTGACGGCTTCGTCGTCGAGGTCCTCGACGTCCAGCGCCCCGTGAAGGGCCTGAGTGTCCACAAGGCGATCGTCCGCGAAGGCGAGATCGCCGCGGACGCCTTGGTGCGCGCCGCCGTCGACCGCGAACGCCGCCACGCCGCAGAGCAGGCCCACACAGGCACGCACATCGTGCACGCCGCCCTGCACCAGATCCTCGGCCCGGAAGCCACCCAGCGTGGTTCCTTCAACAAGGCCGGCTACCTGCGCTTCGACTTCGCCTGGGGAGAAGGCCTGAGTGCCGCCACGAAGTCCGAGATCGAAGAGGTCTCGAACATCGCCATCCGCAACAACTTCCGGGTGGACACCAAGGTCATGGGCCTCGCTGAGGCGAAGGCCCTCGGCGCCATGGCCCTCTTCGGCGAGAACTACGGCAGCGAAGTCCGCGTTGTGGAGATCGACGGCGCGTGGTCCCGCGAACTCTGTGGTGGCACGCATGTGGCCAACACTTCCCTCATCGGGAGCCTGTCGCTCCTCGGCGAACAGTCCGTCGGTTCGGGAAACCGCCGCGTGGAAGCCTTCGTCGGCCTCGACGCCTTCCGACACCTCGCCGCCGAGCGCGCCTTGGTCACCGAGCTCACGGAAATGCTCAAAGTCCCGTCGGGCCAGTTGGCAGACCGGATCTCCAGTACCTTGGCCAAGCTCAAGGCAACGGAGAAGGAACTCGACCGCCTCCGCAAGGAGCAGCTGACGGCAGCCGCGGCTAGCCTCGTTGCCACGGCCCGGGATGCCGCAGGCGTCCGGGTAGTGGCGCACGACGCCGGCCAGGTCGGGGGAGCGGACGACCTCCGCAGCCTCGCTATGGACCTGAGGAACCGGCTCGGCTCCGACGCTTCCACTGTTGCCGTGGCCGGCGTCAGCAACGACCGTCCCGTCATCATCGTGGCCACCAACGAGGCCGCACGTGTTGCAGGCGTCAAGGCAGGCGCGCTCGTCCGCGTGGCTGCGGGAATCCTCGGCGGCGGCGGCGGCGGCAAGGACGACGTCGCGCAAGGCGGCGGAACCGACGCCGCGAAGATCGCACCGGCCCTTGCGGCCGTTGTGGACGCGATCGCCAAGCGCTGATTTTGGAGGCCATTGCGAGCAACGACGACTACCCCCGGGGCATCAAATTGGGGGTGGACGTCGGCACCGTCCGTGTGGGAGTTGCCATCTGCGATCCGGACGGGATCCTGGCTACGCCGTTCAAGACTGTGAGCCGGGATGCCAAGAAGAATTCCGATATCGGGGTCATTGTCCGGCAGGTCGCGGAGCTCGGCGTCGTCGAGATTTTCGTCGGGCTGCCCCGCACGATGAAGGGCGAGGAACACGCTTCTGCCGTCATGGCCACCGACTACGCGGAGTTGCTGGCAGCCCACTTGCAACGCCGCGGACTCAACGTTCCAGTCAACATGGTGGACGAGCGGCTCAGCACCGTGACGGCCCACCGCAATCTCCATGAAGCTGGCATGAGCAGCAAAGATCATCGTAAAGTGGTGGATCAGGTTGCCGCTGCCGGAATTCTGCAGCACGCGATCGACATGCAAAAAGCCAGAGGTGCGGATGTGGGCAGGCGCGTGCAGGCGCCGATGCCACCCCAACACATTGACGGTGCCAGTGCGCCGCTGCCGGCCTCCGGCATTGATCCACACTCTCCAACGAGGGGAAGACAATTGTGAGCCCGGTCAACAACGACCCCTCCAACGACGCGTCAGAAGGCCGTACCCGGCCCCTGACCCGTCGTGAAGTCCGTGCCAGGGAACGCTTCCTGGAGACGCAGAACCAGGAGGTCTTGCCACCGCCTGTGCCTGTCCACTTTGAACCTGTCCCGGTCCCTAAGCCGCAGCCGGCATATGTCCCGGATTACGCACCGGAGGCCCCGGAAGCGACCACGCACGCCGCTGACCTCCACGACGACGGTATCCACGGCGAAACGGTCCAGCCCGAAGAGGCTGTGCAGCAGCACGACGCTTCGCATGAAGACCTTCTGCACCACGAAGACTCGGGGCAGCACCCGGAGACGGTGCAGCACCCTGACTCAGTGCAACCAGATGTCGAGTACTACGACGTGGCGCACCCCCACGACCTCGTGCCTCCCGCCGTCGAGCACGACGCCCTGCACCCTGACGCCGTCGGCCACGATGCTTTGCACGATGACGCTGTTCACGGCTTCGACGTCGCACACGCTGACGAGTTCCACGAGCTGCAGGCCCATGACGAAGGTTATGCCCACCACGATCCCCAGTTCGACTACGAGGTCCATGATGAGCACGCCGCCCATGACCTCATGGCAGCTGCGACTCCCGCGCCGAAGGTGCCCTCGAAGAAGGTCCGCAGGCGCCGCCGTTTTGTGGCGCTCCTCATCACCCTCACGGTGTTCGTCGCGGCGGTTGCAATTGGGGCACAGTTCCTGAAGCCGTTGCTCGGGATGGACAAGGTCAGCGACTACCCCGGCCCTGGTACCGGCTCGGTCACTGTCACTGTGGCCCCCGGCTCCGGCCCCAAGCTGGTTGCCACCAACCTTCAGAGCCAGCACGTGATTGCCGACGCCGATTCCTTCGTGGCGGCCTTCACTGCCGCCGGCGGTGAACTCTCACCCGGTGATTTCACCTTCAAGACGGAAATGAAGAACTCCGATGCGGTGAATGTGCTCCTCGGCAAGGATTCGTCCAAGGTCATGTATTTCGCTTTGAGTGCGGGATTGCGCATCGGTGAATCCCTTGACGCGATCTCCAAGGGTTCGGGCATACCTTTGTCCGAATTGAAGGCGCTCAGCGACTCACCGGCCCAGTTCGGCGTCCCTGCCCCGGCAAAGAACCTCGAAGGCTTCCTGGCACCGGGGGAGTACCGTTTCCCCCTTGGCACCTCCGCCAAGGACATCCTCCAGAAGCTCGTCACGGCCACCACCGACGAGCTCAAGGCCCAGGGAGTCACCGATCCGACCAAGCAGTACCAGGCCATCACGGTGGCAAGCATCGTGCAGGCTGAAGGTGGCCAGGCCGACTACGGCAACGTGGCCGGCGCCATCTACAACAGGCTCAAGCCGGGCAACACCGAGACGAACGGGCTCATCCAATCCGATGCCACGGTGACCTACGGCCTGGGGACCAAGACCTTCCACCTGACCGATGCCCAGAAGGCTGACAAGGGCAACCCCTACAACACCTACGCCAACGTAGGCCTTCCGGTCGGCCCCATCGGTTCGCCCGGCAAGACGGCGATCGATGCCGCCGCGAAGCCGACAGCCAACAATTACCTCTATTGGGTAACAATCAACCTCGACACCAAGGAAACCAAGTTCTCCAGCACGCTGGCAGAACACCTCAAGTACGTTGACCAATACAACGCGTGGTGTGCGGCCAACGCCGGACGGTGCGTGTGAGTAGACGTGCTGCCGTCCTGGGGCACCCCATCAGCCATTCGAAGTCACCAGCGCTCCACCGCGCGGCCTACGCGAAGCTTGGGCTCGACATCGAATACTCGGCAATCGATGTAACCGTTGAACGGCTCCCGGCCTTCATGGCGGACCTTGAGGCTGGCGGCGATTGGTGCGGTTTGTCCGTCACCATGCCCCTCAAATCCGCCATGGTGGACGAAGTCGACGAAGTCCGCGGGGCTGGCGCCTACTTGGGTGTCATCAACACGGTTGCTTTTGAAGACGCCGGGCACGGCGTGCGGCGGGTCGGCCACAACACTGATGTGGCCGGCATCGTTGAAGCCGTGAGGAACGCAGGGGTGACGGAACAGCCGAATTCCGCGGTTCTTGGCGGCGGCGGAACATCCGCGGCGGCTATCGCGGCACTGCGGGAGCTCGGCTCGAAACACGTTGACGTCTTTGTGCGCGACGTCGGACGCGCCGCCGAGGCGAAAGCCGCGGCAGCCGCCGTCGGGCTTTCCATTCACCTCCGGCCGCTGGCTGAAGCCGCTGGAGGCATGGCGGGAGCCGATCTGGTGATCTCCACGCTTCCGCCGCGGGCGGCGGACGGCATCGCGGCGCAGCTCGAGCAGCTTCCCGACGGCGGCAAGCTTCCCGACGATGTCAAGCTTCCCGACGATGTCTGGGGTGTCCTGCTCGACGTCGCCTACGATCCTTGGCCCAGCCGCATTGCCGAAGCATGGCATTCGCGGGGCGGAATAGTGGTTCCGGGGCTCGAGATGTTGCTCTATCAAGCCGTGGAGCAAATCCGTTTGTTTTCCGGAGCCGACGTCACCGCCGATGTCATAGATGTGATGTGCGACTCAGTCGGGCTTCCCCGACGGGTCTAGTAAGGGCCTTACATGGCAGGATTGGATATATGTTGCGTTGGTTGACTGCCGGTGAATCCCATGGCCCGGCACTGCTCGGAATTGTTGAAGGCGTCCCCGCCGGTGTGGAACTCACCAGCGAGGAAATACGTGACGCCTTGGCGCGTCGCCGTCTCGGCTATGGCCGCGGCGCCCGGATGAAGTTCGAGCAGGACGAAGTGAGCATCCTTGGCGGCGTCAGGCACGGCGTGACGCAGGGCGGCCCCGTCGCGATCCAGATCGGCAACACCGAGTGGCCAAAATGGGAGCAGATCATGTCTGCCGACCCGGTGGACCCCGCGCTTCTCGCAGACCAGGCCCGCAACGCGCCATTGACCCGTCCGCGGCCCGGCCATGCAGATTTCACTGGCATGCAGAAATACGGATTCCCTGAGGCCCGCCCTGTACTGGAACGCGCCAGCGCCCGGGAAACCGCCACGCGTGTCGCCTTGGGTACGGTGGCTTCGCAATTCCTGAAACAGCTTGGCATCGAGCTCGTGAGCCACACGGTTTCCATCGCGAGCGTGACCGTTCCCGAGGGCCGTCCGCTGCCCTTGCCGTCCGACGTTCTGGCCCTCGATGCCGATCCGTTGCGTTGCTTCGATCGGGAGACCTCGGACGCCATGGTGGCCGAGGTTGACGCAGCACACAAGGAAGGCGAGACCCTCGGCGGCGTCGTCGAAGTTCTGGCCTACGGCCTGCCGCCGGGACTCGGTAGCTACGTGCACTGGGACCGTCGCCTCGATTCCCGCCTGGCTGCAGCCCTGATGGGTATCCAGGCGATCAAGGGCGTCGAAGTCGGAGATGGGTTCCTGACGGCCGCCCGCCGTGGCTCCGCCGCGCACGATGAAATCGTCAAGGACGAGACGGGCCGGATCGTCCGCAAGACCAACCGTGCAGGTGGCATCGAAGGTGGCATGAGCATTGGCGAAGTGCTGCGCGTCCGCGCCGCGATGAAGCCCATCGCCACCGTCCCTCGCGCATTGAAGACCATTGACGTGAGCACGGGTGAGGCCGCCAAGGCGCACCACCAGCGCTCCGACGTCTGTGCCGTTCCGGCGGCGGGTGTCGTGGCCGAAGCGATGGTTGCACTGGTGTTGGCCGAGGCCGTTGCCGAGAAGTTCGGCGGTGACTCGGTCGCCGAGACCGCGCGGAACCTTCGGGGTTACCTGGACAGCATCCCGGCAACCCTGGACTCGGTCGGCCACTAGTGGGCCGCGGTACCCCGGGCGCCGGTTACGGGCCCGCGATCGCTTTGGTCGGGCCGATGGCCGTCGGCAAGTCGGTCATTGGCCAGCAGCTCGCCCAGCAATTGGGCGTGCCGTTCGTGGACACGGACGCAGTCATCGTTGAGCACCACGGCACGATCGCGGATATTTTTGCCGGTCGGGGAGAACATGCTTTCCGGGAGATCGAGGCCAGGACGGTGGCACGCGCCGTTGAAGCGGCGGACATCAACGGCGCGGTGGTTTCGCTGGGTGGTGGCGCAGTGCTCGATTCCGGCACGCAGCAGCTGCTGGGTGGCTGCACCGTGATCTACCTCGAGTGCGATGCGGAGACAGTCGCTGATCGCATTGCCCGCAACACGGGCAGGCCGCTGCTGGCCGGCGACGCCATGGCCCGCTGGGAGACCCTTTTTGCCGCCCGGCGTCCTGTCTATGAACGCCTTGCAGACATCACCGTCGACGTCCGGTCCGGGACCGTGGCGGAAATCGCCCTCCACGTCGAGGAAAGACTGCGTGAATACGCGGCCTTGAAAGAGGAAGTGCAAAAGTGAGTAACGAAGCAACTGTCATCAAGGTCACTGGCCAGTCCGCCAACGAGAACTACGACGTCGTCGTCGGGCGCGGCCTCCTGGAGACCCTTCCCGCGAAGCTGGGGGAACGCGTCAGGCGGGTCCTCGTGGTCCACCCGCGTGCCCTGCGACTCACGGGCGATACGGTCCGTGCTGAACTCGAGGCTGCCGGATTCACCGCACTCACCGCAGAGATCCCTGACGCCGAAGAAGGAAAGCACATCCAGGTTGCCGCCTTCTGCTGGCAAGTGCTTGGCCAGAACGACTTCACCCGCTCCGACGCCATCGTGGCGGTCGGCGGCGGCGCGGTCACCGACCTCGCCGGCTTCGTCGCTGCCACCTGGCTTCGCGGCGTCAAGGTCATCCACATGCCCACGAGCCTGCTCGGCATGGTGGACGCGTCGGTGGGCGGAAAGACCGGCATCAATACCGCCGAAGGCAAGAACCTGGTGGGTTCCTTCCACCCGCCCGCGGCCGTCCTCGCGGACCTGGACACCCTCCAGACGCTGCCCAAGAATGAGCTGATCTCCGGCATGGCAGAGGTCATCAAGTGCGGCTTCATTGCCGATCCCGCCATCCTGGAACTCGTCGAAAACAAGCCGGAGGAAGTCACCGATCCAGGTTCGGCGGTGCTCCGCGAGCTCATTGAACGTGCCATTGCCGTCAAAGCGAAGGTGGTTTCCGAGGACCTCAAGGAATCCGGCCTGCGTGAAATCCTCAACTACGGGCACACGCTCGGCCATGCGATCGAACTCGTGGAACGCTACTCGTGGCGGCACGGCGCAGCGGTTTCGGTCGGCATGATGTTTGCCGCGGAGCTCGCCCGCAGCGTCGGGCGGCTTTCCGACGTCGACGCCGACAGGCACCGCACCATCCTTGAGGGACTCGGGTTGCCGGTCACCTACCGCCGGGACCGCTGGCAGGGCCTCCTCGACGGCATGCGCCGCGACAAGAAGTCCCGCGGAGACCTCTTGCGTTTCGTGGTGCTCGACGGCGTCGCCAAGCCCGGAATCCTCGACGTGCCGGACACTTCGCTGCTCTTCGCTGCCTACCAGGAGATCGCATCATGACTACCGAGACCTTCAGCAGCATCAGTGATTGGCCCACGGGCGGATTCCCCGGGGTGCGCACCAACCCCGACACGCTCCTGCCGGCCATCGTCAACGAGGAAGCCATGCAGTCGGCGCTGGCTGAGTCCAACGATCCCGCCGATCGCATCATGGCGCTCATGCTCGAAGGCCACCCAGCAGAAGCTGCCGAGTTGCTGGCAGAGGCGCGCTACAACGATCCCGAGTCGTTCAAATTGCGGATCTTCGAAGCCGAACTCCACCGTGCCACCAACCGCTTTGACCGGGCCGTGGAGCTCTTCCGCCGGCTACTGGGCGAAGTCCACGGAACCGCCAAGGAGCCGGTCGTCCACCAGTATTTGGGCCGGGCCTATTTTGTGGCCGGCAACCACGTCGCCGCGGCGGAGTCGTTCACCAAGGCCTTGGACCTGCGAGTCGCCTTGGCAGCCGACGCTTCGCTGATCTATTCCTCTGCTGTGGCCCTGCAACGCGCCCGGAACGTCCTCGAGTTCGCCTCCTGAGGAACGCGCGGGCAGGCGCGCCGCATTTTGCCGGTAGAATGGACTTTGGATTTTTGATAAATACGCGCTGGCTGCCGTCACGGCATGCCTGCTTGGCATAGTCGGCTGGAAGCTAAACCAATAGCTAAAGCGGTAGCTAGCACCAGTGAGAGAAACCAGAGGATACTAGTGGCAACCACAAATGACATCAAGAACGGAACCGTGCTGAAGCTCGAGGGCCAGCTCTGGAACATCATTGAGTTCCAGCACGTCAAGCCGGGCAAGGGCGGCGCGTTCGTGCGCACGAAGATGCGCAACGTCATGTCGGGCAAGGTGGTCGACAAGACCTTCAACGCCGGCCTCAAGATCGAAACTGCCACGGTTGACCGCCGCGACTACCAGTACCTGTACCAGGACGGCGCGGACTTCGTTTTCATGGACACCCAGGACTTCGACCAGATCACGGTTTCCGGTGCCACGGTAGGCGACGCCACCAACTTCATGCTGGAAAACCAGATGGTCAACATCGCCATCCACGAAGGCACCCCGCTCTACATCGAGCTGCCCCCGAGCGTTGTCCTCGAAATCACCTACACCGAGCCGGGCCTGCAGGGCGACCGCTCCTCCGCTGGAACCAAGCCGGCTACCCTTGAGACCGGTTACGAGATCCAGGTGCCGCTGTTCGTTGAGAACAACACCAAGGTCAAGGTAGACACTCGCGACGGCAGCTACCTGGGTCGGGTCAACGACTAGTGAGCGCCCGTGGTAAGGCCCGTAGCAGGGCCCTCGAGATACTGTTCGAGGCGGAGCAGCGTTCCGCCTCCGCGTTCGAGGTCTTGAAGGCCCGCCGGGAAATGACCGACCTCGTCATCAACCCGTACACGATGGACATCGTGGAGGGCGTGGTTGCCATGCAGCCCACCATCGACGAGTTCCTCCAGACCTACGCCCAGGGCTGGACCCTGGAGCGGATGCCGGCGGTCGACCGTATCATCCTCCGGATCGGCGCCTGGGAACTCCTCTACAACGACGACGTCCCGGACGGCGTGGCCGTCAGCGAAGCGGTGGCACTGGCAAAGGTCATGTCCACCGACGAATCTCCCGCGTTCATCAACGGTCTCCTTGGACGGTTGCAGACGCTGAAGCCTTCCCTGCTCGCTTAGGCGGCACGGGAAGCATGCGAAGGGCCGGTGCCACAGGAAACTGTGGGTACCGGCCCTTCGCATTACCAGGGTGTGAGCTAAAACGCATCGCCTTGCTCCCGAGCGCGCCAGCCGGGCGTCGCCCCTGTGGTAATTTTGAAGAGCAAATGTTCCTTTTTTAATTCCGTCCGGTGAGGCGGGGAAAGGGGAGACGAGCGATGACTGAAGTCACTGCGCCGGTGCCGTCCCGGGTTGTTCTCAACCAAGCGGACATCGACCGCGCACTCACTCGTATCGCCCACGAGATCCTCGAAGCCAACAAGGGTTCCCAGGATCTGGTTCTTTTGGGCATCCCACGGCGCGGTTATCCGCTGGCCGTGCGGCTGGCGGAAAAAATCGCCGCCGCTGATCCATCGGTCAATGCCTCGGCAATTGTCGGTCAGCTGGACGTCACCATGTTCCGTGACGATCTTTCCCACCAGCCCGCCAGGCCTCCCTACCCCACCAAACTGCCGTTGTCCGGCATCGACAACAAGGTTGTAGTCCTCATCGATGACGTCCTGTACTCGGGACGCACCATCCGGGCAGCCCTTGATGCGATCATCGACCTCGGCAGGCCACGCATCGTCCGCCTGGCCGTCCTCGTGGACCGCGGGCACCGCGAACTCCCGATCCGCGCGGACCACGTCGGGAAGAACCTGCCTACGTCCTCCTCGGAAAAGGTCCGGGTCCACCTTGAAGAATTCGATTCCGTGGACGGTCAGCCGATCAATGAAGTAGTGATCGAGGCAGGCGCATGAAACACCTCCTCTCCACCGAAAACCTCAGCGCCACGAACGCCATCCGTATCCTGGACACAGCCGAAGAGATGGCGGCGGTAGGGGACCGGGAGGTCAAGAAGCTGCCCGCACTCCGCGGCCGCACCGTGGTCAACCTCTTCTTCGAAGACTCCACCCGCACCCGCATTTCCTTCGAGGCAGCAGCGAAGCGGCTCTCCGCCGACGTCATCAACTTCGCCGCCAAGGGTTCCTCGGTTTCGAAAGGCGAATCCCTCAAGGACACCGCGCAGACCCTCGCAGCCATGGGGGCCGATGCCGTAGTCATCCGCCACTGGGCTTCAGGGGCGCCGCACCGCCTGGCCGCCACCGACTGGATCGACGCGGCCGTCATCAACGCCGGGGACGGCACCCACGAACACCCCACACAGGCTCTCCTCGACGCGTTCACGATGCGCCGCCACTGGTCCAAGCTGCACGGCTCGGCGTCCACGGGCGCAGACCTCACGGGCATGCGCGTCGCTATCGCCGGCGACGTCCTGCACTCCCGCGTCGCCCGCTCCAACGTGTGGCTCCTGCGCACCCTTGGCGCGGAAGTGACGCTCGTGGCCCCGCCCACTTTGCTGCCGATCGGCGTCGAACAGTGGCCTTGCAAGGTCAGCTACAACCTCGACGAGACCCTCGAGGCCGGAGTCGACGCCATGATGATGCTGCGCGTCCAAGGTGAGCGCATGAACGCTTCCTTCTTCCCCTCCACCCGCGAGTATTCCCGGCGCTGGGGCTTCGACGATGCCCGCCTCCGCGCCCTCGACGAACTCGGGCTCAAGGACACGATCATCATGCACCCCGGGCCCATGAACCGCGGACTTGAAATTTCTTCCGCGGCTGCCGATTCACCGCGATCCACCGTCCTGGCCCAGGTCCGGAACGGCGTGTCGGTCCGGATGGCTGCCCTGTACCTGCTGCTCTCGGGGGACTCCCGTGAAGCCGCCCCCATGCCGGGCACCGCCCGTTCCGATAAGGAGAGCAACTGATGACCGAGACCGCAACAGGCACCTATTTGATCCGCGGCGCGGCCATCCTGGGTGGCGAGGCCGAGGACCTGCTGATCCGCGACGGAATCATCGCTGAGCGCGGCATCGGCCTTTCCGCCGAAGGCGCCACCGTGATCGAGGCCGCCGGCCTCGTGGCACTTCCCGGCATGGTCGACATCCACACCCACTTGCGTGAACCGGGCCGCGAGGACGCGGAAACCGTTGAAACGGGTACCCGCGCCGCAGCCCTTGGCGGTTACACCGCGGTCCACGCCATGGCCAACAGCAACCCGGTGGCGGACACCGCCGGCGTCGTCGAGCAGGTCCACAGCCTGGGCCGTGCCGCCGGTTGGGTGGATGTCCGTCCCGTGGGTGCGGTCACGGTCGGACTCGCGGGCGAGCAGCTCGCCGAACTCGGCGCCATGGCGGACTCCCGCGCCCAGGTCCGGGTCTTCTCCGACGATGGGATCTGCGTCCACGATCCCGTGCTGATGCGCCGGGCCCTTGAGTACGTCAAAGCGTTCGACGGCGTCGTTGCCCAGCACGCGCAGGAACCCCGCCTCACCGCGGGTGCCCAGATGAACGAAGGCGCCGTCTCCGCGGTTCTCGGCCTCGCCGGGTGGCCTGCGGTTGCCGAAGAGAGCATCATCGCCCGGGACGTCCTCCTGGCCCAGCACGTTGGCTCCCGCCTGCACGTCTGCCACGTATCCACCGCCGGATCGGTGGAAATCGTTCGCTGGGCCAAGGAACGGGGGATCAACGTCACCGCCGAGGTCACCCCGCACCACTTGTTGCTCACCGACGAACTGGTCCGCAGCTACGACCCCGTCTACAAAGTCAACCCGCCCCTGCGCACCGACGCCGATGTCCAGGCGCTCCGTGCCGGACTCGCCGACGGCACAATCGACGTCGTTGGCACGGACCATGCCCCGCATCCGAGCGAGCACAAGGAATGCGAGTGGGCCCAGGCGGCCATGGGCATGACCGGACTGGAAACTGCCTTGTCGGTAGTCCAGGAAACCATGATCGAAACCGGGCTCATGACGTGGGCCGACTTCGCCCGCGTCACGTCCACCGTTCCCGCTGCCATCGGCCGCGTGGCGGATCAGGGACGGCCGCTCGAAGCCGGTGAGCCCGCGAACGTCATCCTCGTGGACCCGGCTGCCCGGTGGACGGTGGATCCGCATAAGATGGCGACCATGGGCCGGAACTCACCCTTTGCGGGCAAAGAGCTGCCCGGCGCTGTCGTCGCCACCTTCTTCAAGGGCCATCCGACCGTACTGGACGGCAAGCTCAACACGCCGTACCGCTACGCCGCGGAGCCCGCGGGCGCCGGCAGCAACTGATGGACAACAAACTTGCTTCCTTGCTCCTCGTTGTGGTTCTTGCGGCGGTCGCGGCCGGACTCATTGCGATAGGTTGGCGCGGCAGGCTCAGACGCCAGGCGGGCCTCGCGCAGCTTCCGGAAGTGCCCGAAAGGCTCAGCCCGGCCGGCATTGTGGCTGAAGGCCAGTACGTGGCCACGACGACGGCGGGAGACTGGCTTGACCGGGTCGCCGTCCATGGACTTGGGTTCCGCGGGAACGCGGAAATGAGCGTCCACCGGGAAGGCGTCCTCTTCGACCGGAAGGGGACAGTACCACTGTTCGTTCCGGCGGACGCCGTGACCGATTGCGGCAGCGCCGACGGCATGGCAGGCAAGTTCGTAGAGAAGGACGGACTCGTAGTCTTGAGCTGGATGCTCGGAGAACACGACCTCGACACCGGATTCAGGACAAGGCACGCCGCCGACAAGCAACCGCTCCTCGAAGCACTTCAAGAATTGATCTCTGCAGCCCCCCAGGCAGATGCCGATAGTGGAAAGTAACAAAGTGACGGATAGCAATGCAGTAGCAGGCACAGTGACAGGCAATACCAACCCAGCAGAGTCCTCCGCGGCGGTGCTGGTCCTCGAAGACGGCCGCACGTTCCGCGGCCGGAGCTACGGCGCCACAGGCGTGGCGCTGGGCGAGGCGGTCTTCGCCACCGGCATGACCGGCTACCAGGAAACCATCACGGACCCCTCGTATGCCCGGCAGCTGGTGGTCCAGACGGCTCCGCACATCGGTAACACCGGCGTGAACAAGGAAGACGCCGAGTCCCGCCGCATCTGGGTTGCCGGCTACGTGGTCCGCGACGCTGCGCGACGCCCCTCGAACTGGCGCTCGGAGCGCAGCCTCGACGCAGAGCTCGTGGAACAGGGCATCGTCGGCATCCAGGCCGTGGACACCCGCGCCATCACCCGGCACCTGCGCGAGCACAAGACCATGCGTGCAGGAATCTTCTCCGGCGAGGCAGCCAAGGCCACCGACAAGGAGCTCCTGGACACTGTCCTCGCCAGCGCGCCCATGGAAGGCGCCCGCTTGGCCGAAGAAGTGAGCATCGACGAAGCCTACGTCGTCGAACCCGCCGACCATGGCTGGGACGGCGAGCCGAAATTCAGCATCGCCGCGATCGACCTAGGCATCAAGGCCATGACCCCGGTCCGCTTCGCCGAACGCGGCGTACGCGTCCACGTCCTGCCGGCCACCGCAACGCTGGATGACGTCAAGGCAGTCAACCCTGACGGTTTCTTCATGTCCAACGGCCCGGGCGACCCCGCCACCGCAGACGCGCAGGTGAAGCTGCTCCGCGCTGTTCTCGATGAGAGGATGCCGTACTTCGGAATCTGCTTCGGCAACCAGATCCTGGGCCGGGCGCTCGGATTCGGTACCTACAAGCTCAAGTACGGCCACCGCGGCATCAACCAGCCGGTGATGGACCGCCGTACGGGCAAAGTCGAGATCACCTCGCAGAACCACGGATTCGCCGTCGACGCTCCCATGGACGGCGCCACCATGGCTCCGGAAGAGCGCTTTGGCCGCGTGGAGGTCAGCCACGTGAGCCTCAACGACGACGTCGTCGAAGGACTCGCGTGCCTCGACATCCCGGCCTTCTCGGTCCAGTACCACCCCGAAGCCGCGGCCGGACCTCACGACGCCGCCTACCTCTTCGACCGCTTCATCGATCTGATGGAGAGCACGAAGAACAGCCAGGACGCCGCACAGGCCGCCGACACTCAGACATCGAACTCCGCGAAGAACGAGGACACCAAGTAATGCCAAAGCGTACAGATCTCAAGAGCGTCCTCGTCATCGGTTCCGGCCCGATCGTCATCGGCCAGGCGGCCGAGTTCGACTACTCCGGAACCCAGGCCTTGCGCGTGCTCAAAGAGGAGGGCTTGCGCGTCATCCTCGTGAACTCCAACCCGGCCACCATCATGACCGACCCCGAGTTCGCCGATGCCACCTACGTTGAGCCCATCACGCCCGAGGTGGTCGAAAAGATCATCGCCAAGGAGCGCCCGGATGCCATCCTGCCCACCCTCGGTGGACAGACGGCCCTCAACACGGCCATCGCCCTGGACAAGAACGGCGTGCTCGAGAAGTACAACGTCGAACTGATCGGTGCCAACATTGCCGCGATCGAACTCGGCGAGGACCGCGAAAAGTTCAAGGGCGTCGTGGAACGCTGCGGCGCCGAGTCGGCCCGCAGCCACATCATCCACACCATGGATGAAGCACTGACCGCAGCGGAAGACCTCGGCTACCCGATGGTTGTCCGTCCGTCCTTCACCATGGGCGGCCTGGGCTCCGGCCTGGCGTACAACGAGGACGACCTGCGCCGCATCGTGGGCCAGGGCCTGCAGTACAGCCCCACCTCCGAGGTCCTGCTGGAAGAGAGCATCCTCGGCTGGAAAGAGTACGAGCTGGAGATGATGCGCGACAAGAACGACAACGTCGTTGTTGTCTGCTCCATCGAGAACTTCGATCCGGTGGGTGTCCACACGGGCGACTCCATCACCGTTGCGCCGGCCCTGACCCTGACTGACCGCGAGTACCAGCGGCTGCGCGATATCTCCATCGCCGTCATCCGCGAAGTCGGCGTCGACACCGGTGGCTGCAACATCCAGTTCGCCATCGAACCGCACACGGGACGCGTCGTCGTCATCGAAATGAACCCGCGTGTTTCGCGTTCCTCTGCGCTGGCCTCCAAGGCCACCGGCTTCGCGATCGCGAAGATCGCCACCAAGCTCTCCCTGGGCTACACCCTGGACGAGATCCCCAACGACATCACGCAGCAAACGCCGGCTTCGTTCGAGCCGACACTCGACTACGTCGTCGTCAAGGTTCCCCGCTTCGCGTTCGAGAAGTTCCCCGCAGCGGACAACACGCTGACCACCACCATGAAGTCCGTGGGTGAAGCCATGGCCATGGGCCGCAACTTCACGGAGGCCTTGCAGAAGGCCCTTCGCTCCCTCGAGCAGAAGGGCTCGCAACTGGACTTCAGCCATGTGCCCGAATGGGAAGTTCCGGAGCTCATCGAGAAGTCCAAGCGCCCGACGACGGACCGCCTCCACCAGGTCCAGCGCGCCCTGCTCGGCGGCGCTTCGCTCGAGGACCTCTACGCCGCCACCAAGATCGATCCGTGGTTCCTGGACCAGTTGCAGCTGCTCAACGAGATGTCCCACGAGATCCGCAAGGCCGGCGCCCTGACGGAAGACATGCTCCGCAACGCCAAGCGCCACGGCTTCTCGGATGAGCAGATCGGCTCGTTGACCCACAACCCGGAAGCCGTTGTCCGCGGCGTGCGGCAGGCCCTGGGCATCCGTCCGGTCTACAAGACGGTGGACACCTGTGCCGCCGAATTCGCCGCGTACACCCCCTACCACTACTCGTCCTATGACGAAGAGGACGAGGTCGGCCTGCACTCCAAGCCGTCCGTCATCATTTTGGGTTCGGGACCCAACCGCATCGGCCAGGGCATCGAGTTCGACTACTCCTGCGTCCACGCCTCCATGGCGTTGCGCAAGGCCGGCTACGAAACCGTCATGGTCAACTGCAACCCGGAAACCGTCTCCACGGACTACGACGTCTCCACGCGCCTCTACTTCGAGCCGTTGACACTCGAGGACGTCCTCGAAGTCATCGCGGCGGAGGAACGCACGGGCGGCGTCATGGGCGTGTTCGTGCAGCTCGGCGGCCAGACCCCGCTCAAGCTCGCACAGCAGCTGGCAGACGCCGGTGTGCCGATCCTGGGTACGTCCCCGGAAGCGATCGACCTCGCCGAACACCGCGGCATGTTCTCCCGCGTGCTCGACCAGGCTGGACTGATCGCCCCGAAGAACGGCACCGCCGTGTCCTTCGAGGACGCCAAGAAGATCGCCGACGAAATCGGCTACCCGGTCCTTGTCCGTCCGTCCTACGTGCTTGGCGGCCGCGGCATGGAAATCGTCTACGACGAAGCCAACCTCTCGCGCTACATCGCCAACGCCACGGAAATCACCCCGGACCACCCGGTGCTGATCGACCGCTTCCTCGAGGACGCCGTGGAAATCGACGTCGACGCGCTCTTCGACGGAACGGACATGTACCTCGGCGGCATCATGGAGCACATCGAGGAAGCCGGCATCCACTCCGGTGACTCCGCTTGCGTCCTGCCGCCGATCACGCTCGGCAGCAACGTGATCGAACGCGTCCGCACGGCCACCCGGGCCATCGCTGAAGGCGTAGGCGTCCGGGGCCTGATCAACATCCAGTTCGCCCTGGCGTCCGACGTGCTCTACGTGCTGGAGGCCAACCCGCGCGCGTCCCGCACGGTTCCGTTCGTCTCCAAGGCAACGGGCGTGCAGATGGCCAAGGCCGCGGCCCTCATCGGTACGGGCGTCACCATCAACCAGCTCCGCAGCGCCTACAAGATGCTGCCGGAAACGGGCGACGGTTCAACCCTGCCGCTCGACGCTCCCGTCGCGGTGAAGGAAGCCGTGCTGCCGTTCAGCCGCTTCCGGACACCCGAAGGCAAGGTAGTGGACTCGTTGCTCGGCCCTGAGATGCGCTCCACCGGCGAAGTCATGGGCATCGACAAGCACTTCGACACCGCTTTCGCCAAGAGCCAGGCCGCGGCCAATAACGCCCTGCCCACCGAAGGCAAGATCTTCGTTTCTGTCGCCAACCGCGACAAGCGTTCGGTGATCATGGGCGTCAAGCGCCTGTCCGATCTCGGTTTCGAGATCGTCTCCACAGGCGGTACCGCGGATGTCCTGCGCCGCAACGGCATCCAGGCCACCCCGGTCCGCAAGGTGGCCGAAGGCAGCAGCGCCGAAGGCGAAGGAACCATCGCGGACCTCATCATCGCCGGCGAGATCGACATGGTCTTCAACACGCCTTCCGGCGGCGAAGCCCGCAGCGACGGCTACGAACTCCGTGCGGCCGCTACGTCCATAGGCATTCCCTGCATCACCACGGTTGCGGAGTTCAACGCCGCCGTGCAGGCCATCGAGGCGTTGCGCACTTACGAGTGGTCGGTGACGAGCCTGCAGGAGCACGCCGCTGCGCTGTCAGCTTCCCAGGCCGCGGCAGCCGAGGCCGTCAATGCCTGAGTCTGCCGCAGCCGGGGAGCAGCCTGTTCTTAGCTCTGGTCCCCGACAGCCTTTCGGTTCCCGGCTGGCTGCCGCGATGGCCGCCCGTGGCCCCTTGTGCGTCGGCATTGACCCGCACGCGGGGCTCTTGGCGGACTGGGGGTTGAACGACGACGTCGCCGGCCTGGAGCGCTTTTCGCTCACTGTCGTGGAGGCCGTGGCGAGGCTCGCTGCCGCGGTCAAGCCGCAGGTGGCGCTCTATGAGCGTCACGGCTCAGCAGGCATGGCGGTCTTGGAACGGACCCTTGCGGCCGCATCCGATGCCGGAGTGTTGAGTATCGCCGACGCCAAACGCGGAGACATCGGCTCCACGATGGCTGCCTACGCCGACGCCTGGCTACGGGATGGCTCCGCCTTGGCCGCAGACTCGGTCACGCTGAGCCCGTACCTTGGCTTCGAGTCGCTGCGACCCGCTCTCGACCTCGCGGCCGAGTCCGGACGGGGTGTTTTTGTGCTCGCCCTGACCTCCAACCCGGAGGGCAAGTCCGTGCAGCATGTCGGGGGTTCGGAATCGGTGGCCCGGCGGATCGCCGAGGCCGCGGCCGAGGAGAACCGCCGTTATTCCGTCACTCCCGGTTCGGGGGGCAGCGGGCCTGCGGGTCTGGGCTCGGTCGGTCTCGTGGTGGGTGCCACGATCGGCGGGGCACTCGTGGAACTCGGGCTGGACCTCGACGCCGTTCACGGGCCCATCCTGGCGCCCGGGCTGGGCGCGCAAGGAGCGACGCCGGCTGATCTGCGTGCCACTTTCGGCACGGCGTACCCGGCGGTCCTGGCGACCTCGAGCCGCGGAATCCTCGCGGCCGGTCCAACAATTGCCGGACTGCGTTCCGCCACCGAGTCCACCCGCGATGGCTTGCTGGAAGCCTGAGCCTGATCTTCGTGGGTCCAATGCATTGCGCTCCGCACTGACCACGCGATAGCTTCGGGATCAGTCCAATCCGCTACGCACTCGATGCCGGCCAAAGGGGGATGTGTCAGTGACCTTAAAGGCTCTGTCGCCAGAGGAACGTTCCGATGCCTTGGAGAAAGCCGCGAGAGCCCGGGCACGACGGGCTCTCGCGAAGGAACAGCTCAGGACGGGCGAACTCAGCTTTGCCCGGCTGATTAAGTCGGCACAGACTGACGAGGCCATCGCCCGCATGCGTGTTTCCGAGCTTATCGAGGCCGTTCCGGGCATCGGCCCGGTCCGGGCGGCGACCATCATGGCGGAGATCGGGATCGCCGCTTCACGCAGGCTCAGGGGCTTGGGAATTCACCAGTCCCGGTCGCTGATAGATTTTATGGAAGACAAATACGGCGTTTAAACGAATGCAGCGTTTAACAAATGCAGCGTTTAACATATGCGGCGTCTAAGAAGATATGCAGCATATATAGGATCTCCACGAAGGACGATGTGAGCAAGAATCCGGGACTGACCGTCCTCGCAGGCCCCACTGCCGTTGGCAAGGGAACAGTATCCACGTATATCCGGGACAATTACCCCGAGGTCTGGCTGTCAGTTTCAGCCACCACACGCGCCCCGCGGCCGGGGGAGAAGGACGGCGTCCACTACTACTTCAAGTCCGCCGAAGAATTCGACGCACTCGTCGAGGACGGCCAGTTGCTTGAGTGGGCCGTGGTCCATGGAAAGAACCGCTACGGCACGCTGCGCAGCACCGTGGACGCCGCCATCGCCGAAGGCAGGTCCGTGCTGCTGGAGATCGATTTGCAGGGGGCCCGCCAAGTCAAGGCGGCAGTTCCGGACGCCAACTTCGTGTTCCTTGCTCCGCCCAGCTGGGACGAAATGGTCCGCCGTCTGGTGGGACGCGGCACCGAAACCCCGGAGGAACAGCAGCAACGGCTGGAAACCGCTAAACTGGAACTTGCCGCTGAACCGGAGTTTGACCACACCGTCATCAATGACGACGTACGCCGGGCAGCGGACGAGCTTGTTTCACTCATGGGGCTTACCCCGCACCAGCGCTAAGCGCTAGCACCTGTCAGCCCGTTAGAATTTGGAGAATTCGTGTCCACGAACCTTGAAGGCATCATCAACCCGCCGATCGACGAGCTGCTTGCTGCTGCCGATTCAAAGTACGGCCTGGTGATTTTCGGCGCCAAGCGCGCGCGCCAGATCAACGCGTACTACGCCCAGCTGCACGAGGGCCTCTTCGAGTACGTTGGCCCGCTGGTCGACACGAAGCTGAACGAGAAGTCGCTCTCCATCGCCCTGCGCGAGATCAACGAAGGCCTGCTGGTTTCCACTCCCATCGAGCCCGCAGAGTAAACAGACTGCCTGTTGACGGAGGTCACGTGCGCATAGTCCTCGGAGTCGGGGGAGGGATCGCAGCCTACAAGGTTGCATCGCTCCTCCGGCTTTTTACTGAAGCCGGACACAACGTCACGGTCATTCCCACGGAAGCAGCCACTCGGTTTGTCGGCGTGGCTACGTGGGAGGCCCTCTCGGGCAATCCGGTGAGCAACAGCGTCTTTGACGATGTCGAGAAGGTCAACCACGTCCGTCTCGGGCATGAGGCGGACCTCATCGTGGTCGCCCCGGCAACTGCGGACCTGCTGGCCAAGGCAGCAACCGGCCAAGCGGGGGATTTGCTGACCAATACACTCCTCATGGCCCACGGTCCGGTGCTTTTCGCTCCCGCAATGCACACCGAAATGTGGCACAACAAAGCCACCCAGGCGAATGTGGAGACACTGCGCAGCCGGGGCATCACCGTCCTGGAACCCGCAGTGGGCCGGTTGACCGGCGCGGACTCCGGGCCAGGCCGGCTGCCCGAGCCGGAAGCGATCTTCGCGGCCGCCATGGCTTTGGTCGGCACATCCTCGCCTTCAACCCTGCTTGCTGGCCCGAAACCCCTGGCCGGGCGCACCATCACGATTTCCGCCGGCGGCACCAGGGAAGCCCTGGATCCGGTCCGTTTCCTGGGGAACAGGTCTTCCGGCAAACAGGGTGTTGCACTGGCCGCCGCGGCCCTTGACGCAGGCGCCCATGTCAGGTTCCTCGCAGCCCACATGGAGGTCAAGGCACCCGCGGGCGTCGAACTGATCCAGGTTGAATCCGCTTTGGAGCTCCGTGATGCCGCGCTGGAAGCCGCTGCCGGCTCCGACGTCGTGATCATGGCCGCGGCCGTCGCGGATTTCCGCCCTGCCGAAGTTTCGGACACGAAAATCAAGAAGGTCAACGGCAACGATGCCCCCGTGGTGCGCCTCGTGCAGAACCCGGACATCCTGCATGAGCTGGTGGTGCGCCGCGACGCTGAGGCATCCACGCAGTTGATCATCGGGTTTGCAGCCGAAACCGGAGACGAGGACGGCAACGTCCTGGAGCACGCCACCGCCAAGCTCAAACGCAAAGGCTGCGACCTTTTGGTGGTCAACCAGGTCGGCGTCGGGCGCGTGTTCGGCCAGGACCAGAATTCTGTGATCATTCTCTCCGGCCATGGCGCGGCGCCGCAATCGGCGGCAGGTTCCAAATCCGACGTCGCCGCCGCTGTTATTGACCGCATCAGCACGGAACTGAGCCGCGTGCACCCGGCAACGTAAGCGCCGCGTGACGCTCATTGCTTAGCTGGTCCATCCTTAGCATAGGGACATACGGCGGAACCCGGCCGCCCCCAACCGAGTAAGGTAGTCGAGTGACTTTACCGCTGCACCATGAATCCCACGGCATCCCGTCCAAGCTCCGGCTCTTCACCTCGGAGTCTGTTACGGAAGGGCACCCGGACAAGATCTGCGACCAGATCAGCGATGCCATCCTCGATGCGCTCCTGGCTGCAGACCCCGAGTCGCGCGTGGCTGTTGAAACCATGGCCACCACCGGCTTGGTGCACGTAGCCGGCGAAGTCACCACTGATGCGTATGTCGAAATTCCGCAGATCGTCCGCGAGACTATCCTCGGCATCGGTTATGACTCGTCCGCCAACGGCTTCGACGGCGCCCGTTGCGGCGTGTCTGTCTCCATCGGACAGCAGTCCAACGACATCGCCGGCGGTGTCTTCAATTCGCTCGAAGCCCGCGAAGGGCGCCAGGAGGACGACTACGACCTCCAGGGCGCCGGTGACCAGGGCATCATGTTCGGCTACGCGAGCGATGAGACTCCGTCCTACATGCCGACGCCGATTTGGCTCGCCCATCGGCTCTCCGAGCGTCTCACCGAAGTCCGCAAGAGCGGCGAACTGGCCTACTTGCGCCCTGACGGCAAGACCCAGGTCACGGTCGGGTACGACCGCGACCGTCCGGTTTCCGTTGAAACGGTGGTCATCTCCAGCCAGCACGCCGAAGGGACCCACCTCGATCGCCTGCGTGCCGATCTCGCCTCCCACGTGATCGAGCCCGTCCTGGCCGTGTCCAACCTGGACATCTCCCACGTCGCGAACATCCTGAACCCGGCCGGTGCCTTCGTCATCGGCGGTCCCGTCGGCGACGCCGGGCTGACAGGCCGAAAGATCATCGTTGACACGTACGGCGGCATGGCCCGCCACGGCGGCGGTGCCTTCTCGGGCAAGGATCCGTCGAAGGTGGACCGTTCGGCGGCCTACGCGATGCGCTGGGTAGCGAAGAACGTCGTAGCGGCAGGTTTGGCCAAGCGGGCCGAAATCCAGATCGCCTACGCGATCGGCCAGGCGCGTCCGGTGGGCACCTACGTGGAAACCTTTGGCACCGAGACTGTTGACCCGGCCAAGATCAGCGAAGCGATTGCGGAGATCTTCGACCTCCGTCCGCGCGCCATCATCGACGCCCTCGACCTCAAGCGCCCCATCTACGCAAAGACCGCGGCGCATGGCCACTTCGGCCGCGACGAGCCGGATTTCACGTGGGAACGATTGGACCGCGTGGACGAATTGAAGGAATTCTTCAACGCCTGACTTGGCTGCTCCAGCCAGGGCCGGAATTGTCGGTGGTGCCTGCTTGGATTGCCCCAAGGCATCCGGCACTCCAGGGAGGTGGCAAGCATGAGCGATGGTTCACTGCTTCCGTTTGCCATGGCGTCGTCTTCGCCATCCCATCAGCCGTCCTTGTTGCAAGGGTTCCCTTCGCGGGGGACCGACGTCGGGGGACCACCGCTCGCGGCGAGCGATCCCGTGGCACGGGTCCTGATCGAATCGTCCTTGCCGCACCTCGACAGGCCTTTCGACTACAGCGTCCCGGCCGAGTTGGATGGAACGGCTCTGGCAGGCGTCCGGGTCAAAGTCCGCTTCAGCGGTCAGGAACTCAACGGCTATGTCTTGGAGCGCATGGAATCGTCGGAGGCCGGACATGCCCTGACTCCGCTCCTCAAGGTGGTTTCAGCCGTTCCGGTTCTGACTCCGGCGTTGCTGGAGCTTGCCTCCAGCGTCGCGGCCCGCTACGCCGGGACGCTCAGCGATGTCCTCCGCACCGCCATTCCGCCCCGCGTCGCGCGCCTGGAGAAGCAGTTCCTCTCCGGCGAATCCCTCTTGGAGGAGCCAGGGGAAGGCAGCGAGGAGCGCAGCGGGTCCATACAGGGCTCCGCTACGCGGGCGCAAGCGGCGTGGGCTTCCTACGCCAACGGGGCGCCTTACCTGCAACACCTCGCCGGGGGTGGCTCACCCCGTGCCGTCTTGACTGCGACACAGGGCTTTGGAGCCGCCGGCTGGCCCGAGCTTGTGGCGTCTGCGGTGGCGGCAGTCCGCTCCTCAGGGCGGGGCGCCGTCGTCGTCGTCCCCGACTACCGTGATCTCGACCGCATGGAGGCGGCGCTGCGCGCTGTCCTGCCACCAGGAGACCTCGCGCGGTTGACGGCGGACGACGGCCAGACACCGCGGTACCGGAGCTACCTTCGGCTCCTCAGCGGCGCCGCGAAGGTGGCAGTGGGCACCCGCTCCGCTGCGTACGCTCCGGTGCAGGACCTGGGGCTGGTGGTGTGCTGGGACGACGGCGACGACCTCCACATTGACCAGCGCGCCCCTTACGCCCACACCCGGGAAATCCTGCTCTTGCGTTCCGAACAGGAATCAGCGGCGTGCCTCATGGCCGCGCATAGCCGCAGCACAGAGCTTCAGCGGCTTGTCCAAGGGGGCTGGGCTGTGCCCGTGGAAGCTCCCCGGCAAGTGGTCCGGGCCAGGACGCCACGGGTGCTCAATACGGCTGACAGCTTCGAGCAGGAACGCGATCCCCTGGCGAAGATCGCACGATTGCCCGGCGCCGCTTGGCGGGCCGCCAAAGAGGGACTGGAACGCGGACCCGTCCTGGTGCAGGTGGCCCGGGCCGGCTACGCCCCGTCCCTTGTCTGCGAGGATTGCCGCGAAACCGCCAGGTGCAACAACTGCCAGGGACCCCTCGCGATCGCCGGTCAATCGGCTCTTCCGCAGTGCCGCTGGTGCTCCACCCCGGCCCCGGAATGGCGGTGCCGGCATTGCGGCGGAGGCCGACTCCGCAGGGGGGCGGCCGGTGTGCTGAGGACCGCGGAAGAACTGGGCAGGGCTTTTCCAGGCAAGGCCGTGGTGACGTCTTCGGGGGACCAGGTCAAAGCCACGGTATCCGATGCCCGTGCCCTCGTGGTCGCGACTGTGGGCGCTGAACCGGTAGCCAGCGGGGGCTACGCGGCGGCGCTGCTCCTGGATGGCAATTCGCTCCTGCGCAGGGAAAACCTGCGCGCCGGTGAGGACACCGTACGGCGATGGTTCAACGCGGCGGCCCTCGTACGGCCCGCGAACGAAGGCGGACTCGTAGTCATCACTGCCGACGACACCACCGCGACGGGCGCGTTGTTGCGCTGGGACCCTGCGGGATATGCCTCCCGCGAGCTGGCACTCCGGCAGGAACTCCAGTTGCCGCCAGCAGTCCGGATCGCCTCAGTGACAGGCAAGCGGGCCGACGTCGTGCACTTCACCGAAAGCCTGGCCGAAACTATCCAGCTGCGCACCGCGGGCCCCGCACCGGTCTCCCTCACGCTGTCTGCGCAGCGTGCGGTAGAACAGGAACGCGATCCGGACGTCCGGACACTGATCTTCATTCCCTATGCACAGGCGGTGGAGGCTACGCGTTCCATGCGGGCCGTCAAAGCCTCCAGCGCGGCGAAGCGCACCTCGGGACCCGTGCAACTGCGCCTTGACGGCGTCGACTTCCTCTAGCGTCGCTTGGGGCTGCGCATCGCAACGATCTCTTCGGCCACGGCCAGCAGTTGGCGGGCCGACTCGTCCCAATTGAAATCAGCCGCGCGTTCCACGGAACGGCGTGAGCGCGCCTGCCACAATTCCGTATCTTCAAGGGCCTTGACTGCTGCAGCAAATTCGCCCGGCGATTCGGAATGCACGTAGCTCACGGCGTCCCCGCCGACCTCACGGAAGATGGGGGTGTCACTGGCGACCACGGGAGTGCCAAGTGCCATCGCCTCGACCAGGGGCAGCCCGTAGCCTTCTGCCTTGGACAGGCTGACGAGGGCGGTAGCCCGGAGCAGGAGGGAATCGTATTCGGCATCCGTGACGCCGTTGTGGAACTCGACCTTCGCGCCCGGCGGGACCAAGGCCTCCAGCTCTGCCCGGCGCTGGGGGGTGATCCGGCTGAGCAGATGCAGGGTGAATCCGGGCAATTCGGCCATTCCCTGGATCATGGTCTCTACATTTTTGTAGGGCATGAACGAGCCCATGTAGAGCAGGGACTTCTCGGCGCCGGCTGCGGGATCGCGTGGCGCCTGGCCTGGCTGAGGTGCGTTGCCCACGATCCGGACCGGGCGGCGGGTCAAGTTGAACTCCGAGATGAGCGACTCAGTGGTGTGGCTGATGGTGGCAACGATGTCGGCCCGGTTGAGAAGCAAACGCTGCGGCCAGTAGGCCTTGTGGTAAAGCCGCCAGAGCAACCGCACCGGTGCGGGCAGAAAGCCCGGAGGGGCCGGGTGCTCATAGTAGATGAGGTCGTGCAGGGTCAGGACCAGTCCGTACTTGCGGCCCCAGGTACCCATGGTCTGCATCGGGCAAACCACGACGTTGGCCTCGAGCTTGTTGACTTCGCGCGCCACGAACAGTTCACGGGGGGACAGCGGGCTGCTGATGTGGACGTAGGGGACATCCGGGAGCAGCGCCAACTGACGCTTGTCGCTGATGAGCATGGTGACGTCCGCGATCTTGGATGTCGCCGCTATGAGGCTTGATCCGTAGCGGCTGATCCCGTCATGATGGTCCGTGCGGGTGAAGCGGGCATCTATGACGATCTTCACGCGGGGTGTTCCTCCAGGAAGCTGCGGATGGCGGCGGCGGCCGGAGCCGGCGTCTCGTAGTGGATCAAATGCCCGACGTCGGGAATCACTTCCAGCGCCCCGTCCGGCAGCAGCTCCAAGAGCTTGTGCTGGTCCCGGAGCAGGGCGATCTCGTCTTTCTCGCCGGCCACCAACAACACGGGAAGGTCCAATTGCGCGGCGACCTCGGCCACATGGCTGGACACCGAAGCCCGGAAAGACTCCAGGAGGCTCGCACGGTCGGCGAACGCCGAGAAGTACGCATCGTGCTGGCCATGAACGAAGGCCCGCAGTTCTTTGTCCCGGGTCTTGGCCATCGCGGCGCTCATGACCCGGACAATGAGGCGGCTGCGCAGGACGGCGAGCCCCAGCCGGCGCGGGAGCTTGGCGGAGACCTGGTAGTAGAGGACTGCCAGCTTGGTCATGAGGCCTTTGGGACCCTCAAGCGCGGGAGCGGCGATGGGATTGACCAGGATCAGCGGACGGATGGCTCCCGGATTCGCGGCGGCGAAATGGCTGGCAACAATGGATCCGAAGGAGTGCCCGAGGAGAACCGTGTCCGCTCCAAGACCCACGGCGGCCATGAAACCGGTGATGAACTTCCCATAGCGTTCCACGGTGTGGGGGTCTCCGGCGAAAGGCTCCGAGCTGCCAAAGCCGGGAAGGTCGGGCATGATGACACGCATTTCCGGCAAGTGGTCTACGACGCGGAGCAGGCCGTGGTGATCGCCGCGGAAACCGTGGATGACCAGTATGGTCCGGGTATCCGCGGTCACCGTGACCGGTTCGTAGCACCAATAGGCGACGTTGCTGCCGTCGAGGTCGATGTCCGAGGCACTCGTCCGGGCGGCCAAGGCCTTGCTGAAGAACTCCCGTGGGGAGGTTGGTGCGGGTTCGGGGGAGTGGTTGGTGTCCACTTGTTCCATTCGGCAGGTCCTAGTTGACGTTGTCCGGGTGTGACCCGGTGCGGTGGTGGCGTTCGAGGGCGGCCAAGCCATCCATGTCATCGGCGTCCAGCTCGAAGCCGAAGACATCGAAGTTCTCCTGGATGCGTGCCGCTGTGCTCGCTTTCGGGATGACGATATTTCCCAGTTGGAGGTGCCAGCGGATGATGATTTGCGCAGGTGTCTTCCCATATTTGTCCGCGAGGGCCCGAACTGCCGGATCCTGAAGGACCTGGCCGCGGCCCAAGGGGCTCCACGCTTCCGTGCGGATGCGCAACTGCTCGTGGAGAGTGCGGAGCCGGGTCTGCTGCAACCAAGGGTGCAGTTCAATCTGGTTCACCGCCGGAACCACTTCGGCTTTTTGCATGAGCGCATCGAGATGGTCCGGCTGGAAGTTGGAGACGCCGATCGCACGCACCCGGCCTTCGCGGTACAGGGTTTCCATTGCCCGGTAGCTTTCCTGGAACAAACCGCGCCCTGCGCAGGGCCAGTGGATCAGGTACAGATCGACGTAGTCGAGGCCGAGATTGGCCATCGAGGAATCGAAGGCGCGGAGCGTGGAGTCGTAGCCCTGGTCGTCGTTCCAGAGCTTCGTGGTGACAAAGACGTCTTCGCGGGAGAGTCCGTGGGTTCCTTCCCCGGAGCCTCCTGTGTTGCTGTCCACTCCGGGCGGGGGAATGACCGCACTGCCGATGCCCCGGCCGACCCCGGTTTCGTTGCCATACATGGCGGCTGTATCGAAGTGCCTGTAGCCGGCGCCCAGCGCAGTGGCGACCAAAGACGTGGCGTCCGCCGGCGGCACCTTGTAAAGCCCGAACCCCAACTGGTCAATCAAGACACCGTTGTTGAGACTGAGCCTAGGCGAGGGTTTCATAGCCAAGACTCTACCTACCTCGATGCCGGGAATGTTTCAGGGTCCTTCAATTATTCAGGAAGGGCTGCCGAAACTGACCAGGCGCTTCGCCGTTGCCTCGTCCAGGATCAGATCTGTGGCCAGCCTCGCTTGCAGAGCTCCGCGCAGCCCGTTGATCTTGGATGCACCCGAGACGACGCAGATGCGGCGGCGGACCTGCCTTAGTTGCTCGTGGCTTGGGCCGGTGGACCGCTCGTTGAGGGTAATGCCGTCGGAAGAGCCGTCGGCGCGGAAGAAGACGGTGGCAACATCGCCCACGACGTCCGAGCTGGCAAGCAGAGACAGGTCCGTTTCGTCGAGGTAGCCGCCGGCGTAGACGTGGCTGGGATAGTCCGAATGCACCGAACCGACACCGAAGATGGCGATGCTCATCCTGGCTTGGAGATCGAGCACGCGCTGGACGCTGCGCTCATTCCACATGGCGGTCTTCGTGGAAGCATGGTCGAAGAAAGCGGGTACAGGGAACTGTTCCACCCGAGCACCATAGGCGATGCCGAAACGGCGCATGATGTCGCTCGCGTAGGTGATGCCGGTCGTCTGCATGTTGCCGGCGCCGTTGAGCTGCACGATAGTGCTGCCGTGCGTGATCTTGCGCGTCAGGTGCCTGCTGACCGCGCTGATGGTGGCACCCCAGGCCACTCCGATAATGGCGTTGGAATCGACCAGGGGACCAATGGTCCGTGCGGCCTGGGTCGCCACCCGGTCAAGGGTTTCCGCCTCGTTCAAGGTGTCCAGGACGGGCACCACATGCACATCGACGCCGTATTCGTTGCGGATCATACGCTCCAGTTCAGGGGCGGAATCCAGTGGACTGCGGATCTGGATCTGGACCAGTCCCGACTCACGGGCCGAGGACAGCAGCCGCGAGACGGTTGAACGCGAGGTCCGAAGTTCGCGGGCGATGGCGTCCATGGTGAGGTCCTGCAGGTAGTACATCTGTGCTGCCCGGAGGGCCTCTGAATGTCGTGAGCGTGGCATCTCAATTCCGTTCTGCACGTTTGTGCAAGTAGCTTGATTTCATTTTCCATTCTTTCGAAGAATAGTTGTGCAAGGTGCGACGTCAAGTGATGCAGCGCACACACCAAAGCCCAAGGGAGCAGTTTTGGGATACACCAGCAATTCCGGTTCCGCAGCAGGATCACCACGTCGGACCTCGGTTTCGGCACTTCGCGAACGGCCGCAAGCCCAGGTGCTGATCATCGGAGGCGGCATCAACGGCGTCGGCACCTTCCGTGATTTGGCACTGCAGGGCGTGGATGTCGCACTCGTAGAACGCGGCGATTACTGCCAGGGCGCCAGCGGAGCCTCATCCCACATGATCCACGGCGGCATCCGCTACCTCGAGAACGGGGAATTCCGCCTCGTCCAGGAATCCGTGGTCGAGCGCAACCGGCTTTTGAAGATCGCTCCCCATTACGTCAAGCCCCTGCAGACAACCATCCCCATCTTCAGCACCTTCTCCGGGATACTTTCCGCCCCCACACGCTTCCTCACGCACAAGCAAGGCAAGCCGAAGGAACGCGGCGCCTTCCTCATCAAACTCGGATTGAGCATGTACGACTTCTTCTCGCGCGACGGCGGCAGCGTCCCCCGCCATCAGTTCCATGGCAAGGAGAAGGCCTTGGCTGAGCTGCCGCGATTGCACCCCGGCATCAAATACGCAGCCACCTACTTTGACGCGTCCGTGCACAACCCGGAGCGACTCACCCTCGATGTGCTGCAGGACGGCGAAAAGGCCGGGATTGGGAGCGGTTTGCCGGGCGGCAGCGCCCGTGCCAGCAACTACGTCTCCCTTCTCTCGACGGACGCCGAATCAGCCGGTACAGCCGGCACTGTTTTGCTGCGCGATGAACTCACGGGCGAGGAATTCAGCTTCCAGGCCGACGTGATCGTCAACACCACCGGCGCCTGGGTCGACCTCACTAATGAGGCAATGGGTGCCGCGAGCCGCTTCATGGGAGGAACCAAGGGTTCCCACATTGTCCTGGACCATCCGGAATTGCTCGCAGCATGCGGCGGCCGCGAGATCTTCTTCGAACACACGGACGGGCGGATCGTACTGATCTACCCGATGGGCGACCGCGTTCTGGTGGGCACCACCGACGTCGAGGCCGACATGGCCCAGGATGCCGTGTGCACCGAAGCCGAGATTGACTACTTCTTCGACCTCGTCGGGCACGTCTTCCCCTCCATCAAGGTTGAGCGAACCCATATCGTCTACAGCTTCGCCGGCGTCCGGCCGCTTCCGCGCCACGACGACACCCAGCCCGGCTTCGTATCCCGCGACTACCGGATCGAGAGAAGCGAGCGGAAAGCCTTCGGTGCTGCGGCCGCTCAAGGCGGCAAGGCCGCCGTCGTACTTTCATTGATCGGCGGAAAGTGGACCACTTTCCGGGCCCTCGCCGAACACCTGAGCAACGAGGTTCTGCGCGAGTTGGGCATGGAGCGGAAGACCTCGACGGCGAAGCTCGCCATCGGAGGCGGCCTGGGTTTCCCGGACAGCGAAGACGGAATCCAGGACTGGGTCAAGAAGCACATGGCTCCCGGTCTCGGTGCCGACAGGGTCAGCGGCCTGCTCACCCGCTACGGCACCCGCGCCGAGGACGTCATCGCCTACCTCAAGGCGGGCGAGGACCGGAAACTGCGCTCCACGAACGAGCTCAGCGTCCGGGAGCTCGAATTCATGGCGGTCAACGAACAGATCGGGCACCTCGTGGATGTCCTCATCCGCCGCACCTCGCTGGCCTTCCGGGGGCTCGTGACCGGGGAGCTCCTGAACGAAATTGCCGAAGTCCTCGCCACGCAGCTTGGTTGGGATTCAGCGAAGCGTGGAGTGGAAATCCAGCACGCACAGGAGGTGCTTCTACGTTTTCATGGCGTGACTGTTCACAGCCTCGTCGCATGAACGTAATGTACGTCACATCAGCTTGATTGTTCCGGCCAAGAAGCCTGGACACAAGGGTTGCGGTTCTCCGCTCCGCAAGGGAGAACCGCAACCGGGACGGCGCTAACGGACGCCGACCCAACGGCCCCCACAAAACCTGCAGGGCTGACAACAGAAGAAAATGAGGAGTCAAAGATGTCTCTCGGAATTGTTTTCCTTTCCGAAGTGTTCGGAACCGGAATGCTTACCCTGCTTGGCTGTGGCGTTGTTGCAAACGTCGCGCTCAAAGGCACGAAGGGTAACAGCGGCGGGTTCCTGATGGTGAATTTTGGCTGGGGCATCGCAGTATTTGCCGGCGTATACGTAGCGGCTATGTCCGGTGCGCACCTGAATCCGGCGGTCACGCTTGGTCTCCTGGTTGACGGCAAGGCCGAGTTCGCCCCCGGGGTGGCCGTGAGTGCGGCATCCACGTTCACCTACTTCGGTGGAGAACTGCTCGGCGCCTTCCTGGGCGCTGTCTTCGCCTGGCTCGCCCACAAGCAGCACTTCGACGCCGAGCCATTGGCAGCCAGCAAACTCGCCGTATTCTCCACGGGACCGGCCATCCGCTCGTACCCCTGGAACCTCGTTACGGAAATCATCGCCACGTTTGTGCTGGTCTTCGTGATCCTGACCTTCGGCGGCACTCCCTCCGGCCTGGGCCCGCTCGCGGTGGCATTGCTCGTCGTCGGCATCGGCGCCTCCCTTGGCGGCCCGACGGGCTACGCGATCAACCCCGCCCGTGACCTCGGTCCGCGTATCGCCCACGCTATTCTGCCGATCAAGGGCAAGGGCTCCAGCGACTGGGCCTACTCCTGGGTTCCGATCCTCGGCCCGCTCCTGGGCGGGACCATCGCCGGACTCGTCGCCCACTCCATACCGATCATGGCAACCGTCGCCAAGTAGCAAACCGCTCAGCACCTATCCAGCATCCACACCAAAGCAAGCAGACAAGGACGTCAAAATGTCGCAATACGTCATCGCCATTGACCAGGGAACCACCAGCTCGCGTGCCATCGTGTTCGATCACTCAGGCAACATTGTCTCCACCGGCCAGATGGAGCACGAGCAAATTTTTCCCCAGGCAGGTTGGGTAGAGCACAACCCAGTGGAGATCTGGGACAACGTCAGGGAGGTCGTCGGCTCTGCGTTGTCCAAGGCCAACCTGACCCGGCACGACATCGCTGCCGTCGGCATCACCAACCAACGCGAAACCGCCGTTGTGTGGGACAAGAACACGGGCGAGCCCATCTACAACGCGATCGTCTGGCAGGACACGCGCACCCAGTCCATCGTGGACGAACTGGGCCAGGACGGCGGCCCCGAGCGCTTCAAGCAAAAGGTCGGCCTGCCCTTGGCGACCTACTTCTCCGGCACCAAGATCAAGTGGATCCTGGACAACGTCGAAGGTGCGCGGGCCAAGGCTGAAGCCGGGGACCTCATCTTCGGCAACACCGACTGCTGGGTCCTGTGGAATCTGACAGGCGGTGTGGACGGCGGCGTACACGCCACGGACGTCACCAACGCCTCGCGCACCATGTTCATGGACCTCGACACCTTGCAATGGGACCAGGAAATTCTGGACGCGTTCGGCGTGCCGCTGTCGATGATGCCCGCCATCAAGTCCTCCTCCGAGGTCTACGGCACGGTCCACACCTCGCAGCTGCTGCGCGAAGTGCCCGTCGCGGGCATCCTGGGCGACCAGCAGGCGGCAACCTTCGGCCAGGCGGCGTTCCAGGCGGGCGAAGCCAAGAACACCTACGGCACCGGCTGCTTCCTGATCTTCAACACGGGCGAAGAAATCGTCCACTCGAAGAACGGCCTGCTGACCACGCTCGGCTACAAGCTGGGTGACGCCAAACCGCACTACGCACTGGAAGGTTCCATCGCTGTCACGGGCTCACTGATCCAGTGGCTCCGCGACAACCTCGGCCTGATCAGCTCCGCTCCCGAAGTGGAGACGCTTGCGGCCGGCGTCGAGGACAACGGTGGCGTCTACATCGTCCCCGCGTTCTCGGGCCTGTTTGCCCCGTACTGGCGCGCAGACGCCCGCGGTGCCATCGTTGGCCTGACCCGTTTTGCCAACAAGGGCCACATCGCCCGCGCGGCCCTGGAAGCCACCGCCTTCCAGACGCGCGAAGTGCTCGACGCCGTCAACGCGGACTCGGGCGTTCCGCTGACCGAGTTGAAGGTCGACGGCGGCATGGTCGCCAATGAGGCGCTTATGCAGTTCCAGGCCGACATCCTGGGCGTGCCCGTTGTCCGTCCGAAGGTCGTGGAAACCACGGCCCTCGGCGCCGCCTACGCGGCCGGACTCGCCGTCGGCTTCTGGAAGGACCTCGGCGAGCTCAGCTCGAACTGGGGCGAAGACAAGCGCTGGGAGCCACAGCTTCCGGCCGAAGAGCAGGAGCGGCAGATGCGGCTGTGGAAGAAGGCAGTGACCAAGTCCATGGATTGGGTGGACGACGACGTTAAGTAGGCCTCACTTCGGTTGAGGGAGACTTTCGCCCTGCCGCCGAGTTAGTTCTGCTCGCCCCGAAAAGGGGCCGCCTCACCTGTTTCGATGGGGCGGCCCCTGCCCCGCCCGCTTTGCGGTGCCCACCACACCCGGGCGAGGGGCCACCCCCTCGAAACGCGGGTCACTCACCGCGCGCGAACGGCGACTTTCCCTCAAACTCCCACCCACTCGCAGTGCCCTGTTGCGTGTTTTATACAAACACGCAACAGGGGCGGTAAGGTGGCTTTATGCGTGCGATCCTTCTGCTTAGCTAGCCGCCCGGTATACGTCGATCTAGACCATCGCGAACCGAGCGGCCGCCCCTCCTTGCCGAGGGGCTTTTGTGTGTCCGGGACCTTCCGGGGCCCGGAGCAGGAGGCAAAACCGTCATGGAAGAACAGAAGAGGGCAGCAGTGAGCGTTCAGCCGGAGACAGAAACCGGAGCACAGTCAACAGTGGCAGGCGAGACGCCCGAGGAGGGTGTCTACAGCTTCGCCTCGATGGAGGCCAAGTGGCCGCAGGTCTGGGAAGACCTCAAAGTCTTCACTCCTGTCGACGACGGCTCCCGCGAGCGGCGCTATGTCCTGGACATGTTCCCCTACCCTTCGGGCGACCTCCACATGGGCCACGCCGAGGCTTTCGCAATGGGCGACGTTGTGGCGCGGTACCTCCGCCAGAAGGGTTTCGACGTCCTGCACCCCATCGGCTGGGACTCCTTCGGCCTGCCTGCCGAGAATGCCGCCATTAAGCGCAACGCCCACCCCAGCGAGTGGACGTACGCCAACATCGATACGCAGGCCGCATCGTTCAAGCGTTATGCGATCTCTGCCGATTGGTCCCGCCGGCTGCACACTTCGGACCCGGAGTACTACCGCTGGACACAGTGGCTGTTCAAGCGCTTCTACGAGCGCGGCCTGGCCTACCGCAAGGATTCCCCGGTCAACTGGTGCCCGAAGGACCTGACCGTCCTCGCGAACGAACAGGTAGTCAACGGCGCGTGCGAACGCTGCGGGACCCCTGTCACGAAAAAGTCCCTGAACCAGTGGTACTTCAAGATCACCGATTACGCCGACCGTTTGCTCGACGACATGTCCGAGCTCCAGGGACACTGGCCCGAGCGCGTCCTGGCGATGCAGCGCAACTGGATCGGCCGCTCCGAGGGCGCACACGTCCGCTTCGCGATCGAAGCCACCGACGGCCGCGCCGAGCGCGAAGTCACGGTCTTCACCACCCGCCCGGACACCTTGTACGGGGCAACGTTCTTCGTTGTCGCCGCGGATGCGCACCTGGCGCTGGACCTGGTCACGCCCGAACAGCACGACGCACTCATGGCCTACCGCGAAAAGGTCAAGGCCCTGTCGGACATCGAGCGCCAGTCCACTGAGCGCGAGAAGACCGGCGTGTTCACGGGCCGCTACGCCGTCAACCCGCTCAACGGCGAAAAACTGCCTGTCTGGGCAGCCGACTACGTGCTCGCCGACTACGGCACGGGCGCCATCATGGCAGTGCCCGCACACGACCAGCGCGACCTCGACTTCGCCCGCGCGTTTGACCTGCCGGTGCGTCCGGTCCTGAACACCGGCGGGGAAGACCCGGCGGAAACCGGCATCGCGACCGCCGGCGAGGGCACCCTGATGAACTCCGGCGAACTGGACGGTTTGTCCAAGGCCGATGCCATCCCCGCAGCTATCGACATCCTCGAGAAGCTGGGCACAGGGGAGAAGTTCGTCAACTTCCGCCTGCGCGACTGGCTCCTGAGCCGCCAGCGTTTCTGGGGTACTCCGATCCCCATCATCCACTGCGCCGAATGCGGCGAGGTGCCGGTACCGGACGATCAACTGCCCGTCACGCTGCCAGAAAACCTGCGCGGCGAAGCGCTGTCGCCGAGGGGCACGTCTCCTCTCGCCGCAGCACTGGAATGGGTCAACGTCGAGTGCCCGAATTGCGGACGGGCCGCCCAGCGCGACACGGACACGATGGACACGTTCGTGGACTCGTCCTGGTACTTCCTGCGATTCGTTTCCCCGCACTACACCGAGGGACCGTTCGATCCTGCCAAGATCAACGACTGGATGCCGGTCGGCCAGTACGTGGGTGGCGTCGAGCACGCCATCCTGCACTTGCTGTACGCCCGCTTCTTCACCAAGGTCATCCACGACATGGGCCTCCTCGCCGCGGACGAACCCTTCAGCGCCCTGCTCAACCAGGGGCAGGTCCTCAACGGCGGCAAGGCCATGAGCAAGTCCCTCGGCAACGGTGTGGACCTCGGCGAGCAACTGGACAAGTTCGGCGTCGATGCCGTCCGCTTGACCATGGTCTTTGCTTCCCCGCCCGAGGACGACGTTGACTGGGCAGATGTCTCGCCGTCCGGTTCCGCAAAGTTCCTTGCCCGCGCCTGGCGCCTTGGCCAGGACGTCGCAAGCGAGCCCGGCGTCGATGTCTCTACGGGTGACCGTGCGCTGCGCACAGTCACCCACAGGACCATCGCCGACGCCGCTGAGCTGTTGGACAACAACAAGTTCAACGTCGTGGTGGCCAAGCTGATGGAACTGGTCAACGCGACCCGTAAAACCATCGACTCCGGTGCCGGTGGAGCGGACCCCGCCGTCCGGGAAGCCGCCGAAGCCGTGGCTATCATCCTGAGCCTCTTCGCGCCATACACGGCCGAGGACCTGTGGAACCAGTTGGGCCACCCGGCCTCCGTCGCGAACGCCGGCTGGCCCTCCCACGATGCCTCGCTTCTTGTCCAGGACACCGTGACGGCTGTCGTGCAGGTCCAGGGCAAGGTCCGTGACCGTTTGGACGTCTCGCCGGACATCAGCGAGGACGACCTGCGGGAGCTCGCCCTCGCCAGCGAAAACGTGCAACGGGCACTCGATGGCCGCGGCATCCGCACGGTGATCGTTCGCGCACCTAAACTGGTGAACATCGTCCCGGTATAGCCGGGAAACGGCCGCCGGCGCTTGCCGGCGGCCGGCCACCAGTTCCAGGAGGCTCCCTTGACGGACCGCGAACCACCCGCTTGGTTGTGGCTCAAGGAACGTTTGGCCCGCCTTCGCCAGTCCACGACGCCGGGACGCGCCGGAACTGAGCCGGCGCCCGTCGTCGTGCGAACCGCCGTCGTCACCGACTCGGCTGCCGCACTCCCGGCCGAATGGGTCAAGGCGTTCGTTGCCGACGGCCGCCTCGCCGTCGTGCCGATGCCCGTCCTGGTGGGCGAAGAGATCTACGGCGAGGGGGAAGACGACATCACCCAGACCCTCGCGTTGGCCCTGGCGGCGGGATCGTCCGTGAAGACTTCACGTCCTTCACCCGGGCAATTCGAACAGGCCTATCTCGCCGCCCGGGACCGCGGCTTCGAAGCCGTCGTCTCCATCCACATTTCCGCAGGGCTGTCCGGCACCACCGATGCCGCCCGGATGGCCGCGCAACGCGTCTCCATCCCCGTCGAAGTCATTGACTCCCGCACCGTGGGAATGGCGCAAGGCATGGGCGTCCAAAGCGCGCTGGTTGCCGCCGCGGACGGCCGCTCAGCAGCCGAAGTCCGTCGCTTTGCCGAGGAGCGATTGGGCCGCACCAAGGTCTACTTCTACGTGCCGAGCCTCGAGCAGCTCCGGCGCGGCGGACGAATCGGCACTGCTGCGTCGTGGCTCGGGACGATGCTGTCCATCAAGCCGATCCTGGCGGTCCACGACGGCAAGATCGTACCGCTCGAGAAGGTGCGCTCGGCTGCCAAGGCCGTTGCCCGGCTTGAAGAAATCGTTGCCGCCGACGTCAATTCCCGGCCTGTAGGACAGTCGCGGCTTGCCGTGCATCACTTTGGAAACCTGGCAGAGGCAGAGCGGCTCGCGGCCCGTCTTGGGGAGAAATGCCTCGGTTGCCCGCCTGCCCAGATCAGCGCCCTGCCCGCCGTGCTGGCGGCCCACGCCGGGCTCGGCGTTTTGGCGGTCGTCGTCGGGGAAAGCAGTACCCCGGGCGCCACGACGCCCCCTGAGTGACAGTGGGCAGCTACCACGAATCAGGCGAACACGATGCGGAGCCACCCGTAGCCGCGGGCTTCGCGGGCATACGCCCTGAACGACGGCCTCATTACTGTCGTACCCTCCTGGCAGAGTGTTTCCATGGAAGCGATCGGATACTTCGACACCCGGCGGGGCCTTGCGTCCCGGGGGCTTTTCGGAGTGTCCGGTCCTCGTGGTCCACGCGCCCGTGGTCCGCGCCTGGCCGCCGTTCCAGGTCAGCCTCCGGGCCCCCTGGTCTCCGTAGATGCGGGCGATCGGGGCGGCCGGCTGGCCGTTTTGGACGGGGCCGTGGCGGCAGTGCGGGAGCTGGCCGAAAGAGCGGCCGACGACGTCGGGTTCACCGGTTTCCGGGAGGCCGTTGCGTTCGCGTCCGGGGTCGAGGAGCTCGCCCGGACCCTGGATTATCTTCAGATACTCGCCGCGGCCGGGCTGGACAGGGCCAGGAACGAAGAACCCGCCACCCGGCAGGGCTGGACAACGGGCTGGGGCGCCGATGCCGATACGGCCCCCGGCACGGGCGGGGCCACCGCAGGCGAGGCGGACGCGCACGGCGGTGCCTCCGCCGCCGGGGAGTTCAGGTCCACGGCCGAGCACCTGCGTTCGTTGCTGCGGATCAGTGCCGCCGACGCCAGGCACCGGCTCGCCCTGGCGGGCGAGCTGCTGCCGGGCCGGAGCCTCAGCGGAGAAGCGGTTCCTGCCCGGCGCGAAGAAACCGCCGCGGCGCTGGCCTCCGGGGTGATCGGGTCCCGCTCGGCCGGGATCATCACGATGGCCGTGGCGAAGGTGCGCCCGCTCTGCAGCCCGGAAAAGGCCGCGGAAATGGAACACACCCTGGCCCGCACCGCGGAGGAAAACGACCAGGACTTCCTGGCCAGGGTGGCCCGGCGCTGGGTCGAGGCGATCGACCAGGACGGACCGGAACCGTCCGAAGAATCCCTCCGCCACCACCAAGGAGCGTTCCTGCGCCGCCCCAAGCACGGCCTGGAGCACGTGGAGATCTTCGCCACCGCCGAGCAATACGAACACCTGCTCACGGTCATGAACGCCGCCACCAACCCCCGCACCCGCACACCCCAAGGCGCGGCAGCCCAGGGCACGGTTCAGGCCTTCACGGAAGCCTCCGGCGGGTCGACCGGCGATGCCTGCGCCGATTCCTCCGCCTCCGCCGATTCCTGCCGTGAGGCACCGGAGAGTGCCGAGGCGCTGGACCGGCGTTCGAGGGCGCAGAAGCTCCTGGACGGCCTGGTCGGCGCCTGCCGTCTTGCCCTGGCCACAGGATCCCTGCCCGCCACGGGAGGCCACCGCCCGCAGATCCTGGCCACGATCGACCACCGCGACCTCTTCCCCCAGGAACACGGCGACCTCTTCCCCCAGAACCACCGGGATCCGCAGCCCGGACAAGCCCCAGGGGCCGGACAAGCTTCAGAGGCAGGGCGAGCCCCGCAGCCCGGACGGCCCGCCCTGTTCGACCGGTCCCGGCGGGGCGGCGGCAGCGGGTCCTTCACGTTCACCGGGCCCGTCCCGGCAGCCACCTTGCGCAAACTCGCCTGCGACGCCGACATCATCCCCGTGGTCCTGGGCGGCGAGGGCAAGGTCCTGGACATCGGCCGGGCCTCCAGGATCTTCCCGCCGCAGATCCGCAAAGCCATCACGGCGCGGGACAAGGGCTGCGCGTTCCCCGGATGCACCATGCCGGCACCGTGGTGCGAGGCCCACCACATCGAGTACTGGTCCCGCGGCGGACCCACCAGCACCGCGAACGGGACAACTTGTCAATATGTCCCCTGGAACCTGGCGGAATCAGCAGACTCATCTTAACGACCTGATCGCACCGTTTCGAGGATGCCGGGAAGGGCCAAGTCGTCGGGACACAGCCGGAGCGGAAATGAGTCAAGCGCGCCGGAGAGGGAATAGGGTAGACGAGTGTATAACTCATTCACTGCGCGGAATTTCCGAGGCTTCCGGGAAGCCCATCTTCCTGAGCTCGCTCAAGTCAACCTGATAACTGGTCTCAACGACGCCGGGAAGACGAGCCTACTCGAAGCACTTTTCCTTCACGCTAGCGGACCGTTTGCTGCCGGGAACTACCTTCAGGTCCTCACCGCCGGCAGGGGACAGGGCCTGGGGCTGGAAACCTCTGGTGCTACGAGCCCCTGGCGGGATATCTTCCGGAACTTCGAAGATTCGGAGCCTGTCGAACTTTCCGCTCGGACCGGCAAAGGCGACCTGTCGGTGCAGATTATTGCGGATCGAGACACATCGGAGGGGTCGGTTTCCCTTGCGACGCTGCGAGGAGAGTCAAAGAATGCTTGGTCAGCTGGCGTAATTGTGCGAACCAAAGTCGGCAACGAAGATGTGACTGATCATCGACAGTCGATAAATGTGGAAAGCTCGGGGGGACCAATTGGGAACGTCGCTTCATCTATAAACATTGCACTTCATTTGGAACCGCCGGCGGGTGAACCCTTCTCAAAAGCTGCCATTGTGGTAGGAAATCTTGGTCCTGACTTAGCACAGGGCTACTCTGAATTGCGCCGCGGCAAGACCTCGTTGGATCTCTTGGGTAGTTTGCGGGAGATTGACCCACGCATTTCGAATTTGGAGGTTTTGGTACAAAACGGCCGTCCTCAGCTTCACGCTGACATAGACGGGACTCTTGTGCCGTTCGAACTGTTGGGCGAAGGAGTGACGGCCGTCGCCAAGTACCTACTGTCTATGGCCAACTGTCGTGATGGGTTGCTTCTCATTGATGAGGTCGGTGCAGGGGTGCATCACTCCGTACTCCCGAAACTCTGGTGGGTGTTGTGGCGCGCGGCTCAGCGACTTAACGTCCAGATAGTGGCGACGACTCACAGCGCTGAGTGTGTGCGAGCGGCTGAAGGCGTCCTATCGAAGTTGAACCACGCCCTCATCGTCCATCGCCTACGCAGGGCGGGAGAAGAAGAGGCTACCAAGGTTATTAGTTACGGAGACGAAAAGCTGCGTACCGCGTTGAAAATGAATGTTGAACTCCGGTGACGGTAGAAATCACGAGGAGTGGCCAGTCCCCTTCCCCAATGTTTGAACGACCGCTTCTGTTACTTGTTGAAGGCGGTGACGATTCTGCTTTTGCCAAGAAAGTGATCGCCTCCATTTCTAATGAGTCTTCCTCGTCCTGGCAGATTCATGAAATGGGAGGAAACGTGACAGATTGGCGAAGTGAGTTGGAGGTTATTCTTTCCCTGGATGACTTTGACGAGGTAGGTAGGGCCATCGGGCTGATCATGGACGCAGACGCGGATCACTCGATTTCGTTCCAGCGCTGTAGGGATATCCTTCAAAGGAACGGGCTGCCGACGCCTAGGGACCCGGAGGAGATTGCAGTTGACGACCGATGGCGAACGGGTGTTTATCTGATGCCAGGTCAGGGGAGGGTGGGCGCCTTGGAGCAGTTGGTTCTGGACGCCTTGGAGACGGCACGGGTGGATCTGGCGGATCAGTATCTGCATGAGGTGCAGACCCTCAGGGGTTCCTCCTTCAAGAATAAATCAAAGAGTCTTGTTCAGGCCTATTTGGCCGGTGAACAAGCCGTCGTGAAGACACTGAAAAACGCCATTGAGAAGGGGTTGATGGCTGACCCGTCCCACGACTCTCTAGCCGCATTCCGTAGTTTCGTAATGTCGCTCAGCACGAGTAACGGAAACGAGGGCACGGCGGCGTAGCCGACGTGGCTTCACTTGAAATAGCAACATAACTCGGTTGGCCTCAATCTCGACCCCCCAAGGCAAGGACGACCTTCGGTGGCAAGTGACGCAGCGCCCGGAGGACGCTCAGCGTCCGAGGACGAACGGTCGCGCGGCAGGTAGTGACAGCCGTGTAATTCGTGTGGCAAGATGGGCTCATTGCAGGACCCGGCAGAACCAACTCAGGGCCGGAACAGATACTTAGCAGGTGGCCTTCCTGAGGGGTCGAGCAGCGTGGCAGGCCCGCGTCCAGAAAACGCTCACGGTTAAACGACAGAGTTGGGCCCTCCGGAGCGAGACCGGATGCTGAGGCCCCCTGTCGAATACCAATCTTGTTTTTGCTCTGTCAGTGGACCTTGGCGATTCCTTGTCGGTTTCGTTCTCTTGGGGTCCCATGTCCACTTCTGCTGTCAACACTTCACTCGGCCGGCTCATCGCTGCCGATGCCGGCTGGTTCTTCTCGCTCTATCCGGACGCCGGCGAGGGCGGAGGCGGGTTCCGCTCGTCGTACCAGCCCAACCGCGCGTTCGTTGCCAAAGGCGCCGCCGCCGATCCTGAGCGTGCTGCTGCCGAAGCCGGTCGACGTGCGGGGTCCAAACTACGCCGCTACTGCGCCGCGAACCGTCTGAACAGGCTGGGAACGCTGACCTATGCCGGCTCTTCACGGTTCGTGGGGAAATGGATCCCTGGGATGAGCGTCATGCCGCCGTCCGAACGGCACTTCTCAAGAGAATAACCGACTTGTAATTGGCCGGGTTGCGGTAACCGCGGGCGGTGCGTTTGATGTTCTTTATGGCGGTGTTGTTGGCTTCAACCTTGCCCGTCGTGGCACCGGTAATGATCAGCACCTCGATCTCTTTCCACCACCGGCAGACGGTGCGGTAGAGCCTGTTCGTCTCCGGTCGTCCGGCTGCCTTGACCAGTTCCTCAAGTTCGTTCTTCGCCGTCGCGGCGTCCTCCAGGGAGCCGGTGCGCAGCAAGACCCGCAGCTGTTCCTTGACCTTCCAGACCGCCTGGAGCGTGCCGGTCGGATCGTCGGCAGCGAACACTTCTGCTAGCCGGTGGGCGGCCTTCTCCGTGAGGGTATTGCCAGCGCGCAGGAGAAGCATCCGGTGCGCCCAGGCCTTGTCGACGGCCCTTCCGCGGCGGCCCTTGACCTGTTGGGACAGGTTCTGCCGTGTCTCGGTCACGGCCTGGTTGGCCAGGGAGATCAGGTGGAAGTGATCGACCGCGACAGCGGTCCGGGGAAGCCACATCCGCAGCGCCTTTCGGAACGCGGCCGAGGGGTCGATCGCCACGACCTGCACGGCCAGACGCCATGCCAGAGGCCGGGCGAAGAGCCACTCCCCGACGCCCCTGTGGTCCCGGCCGTCCAGGACGCCCAGCACCTGGCCGCTGTCCAGATCCACGATCGTGGTCATCCACGGCTCGAACCGTGTCCAGGCCTTGGATTCGGGGTCCTGGAAGTAGCGCACGGACCGGAACCGGTGCTCATCGATACCCAGCATTCTTGGACTCAGCTGATCCACATCCGGAAGGGTGAGAAAGCAGGCTTCATTGAGCGCGACACGGACCATCCACCAAGACACCGCGAACGCGGCAGCAGTCTCCGAGACGGCCCGGCCCGAACGGATGACCGCACCCACGAGCTGGTCCCGGAGCCGGCCGGTAGAGCGGGCACGCCGCGGGACCTGGGCGGTGGACTCAAAGAACGAGAGCCTCTCGCACGCCGGTTCTTCGCAATACCAGCGGTACTTGGACCAGAGGACCTCCACCGGGCCGGCGACAGGAATGTCCCGGATCCGCTGGAAGCGTCGTTCCTTCCGCCGCGACGCAACCACCCCGCACGTGGGGCAGCCCGGCGGCTGGTCGGTTTCGACAATGACCCTCCGGCCGCCATCGGGGCTCACTCCGGTGGAAATGACACGGTAATCGGGCAGGTTGAAGATGTTGGTGGCAGCCTCAGCTGCGACCCCGGTAGGCTCGTTCAAGGCTCGTGGTCCTGTTCCAGGTTGAATGCTTAGACACACTCATCCCAGCAGGGCCACGGGCCCCCTTGTCTTCAACGACACGAACTCATTTCCCCACCAACCACGAAGAGCCCCTATGCCGGTATCGGCTGCCATGATCCACAGGAATTACGTTCCCATCTGGGCGCATTTTTCAGGGATCTCCGGTCGGGCTTGGGCGGTGCTCCGTTGCCGTATGCGTGGGTTCCGGAGTGGCACAAGACCGATCATGGGCTTCACGCTCATTTCGCCGTCGGGCGATACATTCACCGGCGACTGATCAAGGCAGCCTGGGGCCGCGGGCATGTCCATATCAAGTTGTTGGGTGACTTGCCGGTCGGGTCGGGGGCGTTGTCCGAGGCACGCAAGGCAGCCGGGTATCTGTCGAAGTACGTCTCGAAGACTTTCGCGGATCCGGGGTCGCAGGTGTTCGGGCTTCACCGGTATGACGTGGCCCAAGGCTTTCAGCCGGTCAAGCTAGCACTCAGCGGTCACTCCCCGAGTGATGTTCTGGCGCAGGCTTCCGAATACTTGAACGGACCTCCGGTGACTCAGTGGTCGTCGGCCTCGGTTGAGGATTGGGCCGGGGCTCCTGCGATCTGGGCGCAGTGGGGTGCATGATGCTGGATGAGGGGGTGCTTGCCGCGTGGGTGGAGGCCAGTTGCGCCGCTCAGGGTGTTCCGGTCCGTGTGACCGATCCCGGTGTTCTCGCCCGGGTTGGCGTGCTCATGGGTGCTGCGCCCGGAACGGACGGACGCGGCAGCGGCCGGAGTACCGCCGCGGCGTCATAGCTGCCAAACGGGCTGAATCCGTGCCGGGTCCAGCGATCGTGCTCCCGGTGTTCCCGGCAGAATGGTCGCGTAGTCCAGGACGGCTTTGATGATCGCGGCTTGCCGGTCGAGGTTCAGCGTCTCCCATGTGTCCTTCAGCTGCCCCCCGGTGCCGATCAACCCGTCGAGTGCCGTGGAGTTCGATGCCAGGGCCAGCTGCCGTTCGGTGGCCTTGATTCTGGCCTCGACGGGTCCGCGGGCGGCTTTCCACTCGGCGGATGAAATTTCCTTGGCCGCCCACAGCTCGGACAGTTATCTCATCTGGTTCCGGTCCGTCTCCAACGCCGCCAGCAGAGTGCTTTGCCGCCCGTCCGCTGCACGGCGCCCGGCCAACGCATCCGACATCTCCACAGTGTCTAGACGCAGAAGGACCGCAGCGCACAGGAACTCTTCCATCGGGCCGGCGACAATGGCTATGCCTCCGCAACCTCCGTGGTCCGGACCGGAAAGGCAGACGTACCGGCGCGTGTCGACGCGGACAGCGGAAAACAGCTTGTTTCCGCATTTACCGCAACGCAGCAGACCCGACAACACGTAGCGGCGCGGCGCGCGGGTGTTCGTCCGTTTCTTGGTTTCGAAGTGGCCAAGAATCTGCTGCCTCTGCTCCGGCGTGATGATGCCTGGCCATTGAGCCTCGGCCACTACGACTCCTTTGTGTTCCCGCAGCCCTGCGATGCGCGCCGACTTCAACGTGGTGTTCAGCGTCATCGTCTGCCACGAGCCGCCAGCCGTGGTCTGCACGCCTTCGTCATTGAGCCAGACACAGATCGAACGCGAGGATTCCCCGGCCAGGAACCGCGCGACAGCCTGGCGCAGAATCTCAGCCTCGGACTCGTTCACCGTCATGCGGTCCTGCTCATATCCGAACGGGCGACGGTGCCCGCCGTTGGGTAATCCCTGCTCAGCCAGCTGCCGTGCTTTACGTTGGAGGCGCTGGGACTTCCGGCCGGATTCCTTGGAGGCGATGGCTGCCAGGATCCGGGCCATGAACAAGCCGTCATCGTTACCGAGGTCAATGTCCGCCGTCACCGACTTCACCTGCGTCACCCCGGCCTGCTCACACAACCGGCGGAACTCCTCCAACTCAATCGGTTGCCGGGTCAGCCGGTCCATGTTGTAAACAATCACCGCGTCGCGGTGTCCCTCCGCAAGATCGGAAAGCATCCGCTGGTACTGCGGTCTAGGCTTCCCCTTGAAGGCGCTGACGTCGTTGTCGACATATTCATCGCCGACCGTCCAGCCGTGATCGGCGGCGAGCTTGCGGCAGTCCTCCAGCTGGCGCGTCACGCCCAAAGCCTCCCCCGACTGGTCTGAAGAGATGCGGGCGTAGATCGCGGCCGACCGGGGAGTTTTCATGGGGTCAGACTAACAAATGGTGACCAACGGGACGCTGCTGTGCAGCCACCACCACCACCTGATCCACAAGGAAGACTGGCACGTCCAGGTCCAGGCAGGCGTGCCCTGGTTCATCCCGCCACCCCACACCGACCCGCACCGGAAACCCCGGAGGAACCACTACTTCCAAATATGAGTTCGGAGTGGGTCGTGTTCCGCGGCCACTGATCCTCCACAGGCATTCTGCGGCGGCCCTGTCCACATAGCGCCGTTCCGGGCTGCTGCTGCGGGTTCGGACGTTCTAGGCTCGTGGATATGCCACGCAGGAATCGAGCCTCACCCGCGGACGATGCTGCGAGTGCCGCCCGGCTTCGATTCGCTGTTCGCCTTGCCCCACCGTCGGGGCGGGAGGCCGTCGCGCAGTCGAGCCGCGACAACGCAACGGAACCTTTGCTTCCAGCGCAGGCCTTGATGACTTCCGGCTCGGGAATGGCCGATGCGGGGGAGAAGTCAGGCACCGAGCACCTGTACGAAGAGGCAGGATCTCCATCGCGGCTTCGGTGGCGCACGCCATGGCGCGTGGCCGTCTTGTTGGCTGTGCCTTGTTTGCTGCTGGTGCTTTGGTTCTTCTGGCAGTCCTGGTCCGGGCAGCCGACGATGGAGCCGCTCATCCGAAGTTCACATACGAGAGCACCTGCAGAGGCGGGCGCGGGAAGTAGCAAAGGTGGTGCCAACAAGGCCCCGGAACCACACGATGGATCCCAGCTGCTTACGGTCCATGTTGCCGGCGCCGTGAAGAGTCCCGGGATCGTCAGGGTGCCCTCCGGTGCGCGCGTGTTTGACGCAATCGCTGCTGCCGGTGGTGCGGATCCTGCAGCCGAGCTGAATAGCCTTAACCTTGCCGCGGTGGTGCAGGACGCCGCGAAGATCCACGTTCCACGGACCGGGGAGGCGGTTCCTCCACCAAGCCAGGGCGCTGCTGGCGGGACGGTTGCCGGCGGACCTCCTACCGCCGGCAGCACAGGCGCAGGGACTTCTGCCGGCGGCAAGCTCAATCTCAATACCGCGACAGTTGAAGAACTCGATGCCCTGCCAAAGGTCGGTCCTGTCCTGGCAAAGCGCATCGTCGAATGGCGCGAGCAGCACGGTCCGTTCGCGTCGGTGGAGGACCTCGATGCAGTGGATGGTGTCGGTCCCAAGATGATGGAGACCTTGCTGCCCTTGGTGACGGTTTAAGGTCGTGGAGTCAATGTGAGCCCGGGCCGCGTGGATCTTCGGCTGGCCCCCTCTGCCATTCTCACGTGGGCTGTTTCCCTTTCGGGCGCCCATCTACCTTCGCTGTGGACGGGAGTCGTTTGTGTGGCTTTGCTCCTCGCCGCATGTCTTCTCCTCACGGTCCGAGTAGTGGCCCCTCGAAGCGGGAGGACCTTACCTGCCACTCTGGCGATGGCGTGCTTGTTCGGAGCGGCCGTGGCCGCCCACGCCGCGATGGAAGCCGGCCCGCGCCAGGACGGTCCGGTTGCCGACGCTGCGGCTACACGCGATTCGGTGGTCATTCACGTGCTGATCGTGGGTGATCCTCGCGAACTGGGCACGGATTCACGTGGATCTGGACGCTGGGCCGTACCGGCCGAAGTAATCGATATTGCGGCCGACGGCATGCTCATCCATTCCCGCACAAGAATTCTGCTGACTGGAGGCGAAGGCTGGAACCAGGTCGTCACGGGACAGGAGGTAAGAACCGCCGGCAAGCTGAAGCCGGCAAAACCAGGACAAATCGAGGCCGGTGTCCTTGCCGCCGCCACCCCACCCATGCGGCCGGACTCGCGCCACAAGCCAGACACGCGGCACAGTCCTGAAGCTCAAAGCAACCCGGCAGCACCGGCCAACATTGCCCACGGTCCAGCTCAGCTGAAAAGGCAATTCGGCTCCGCCACCGGATGGTTGCAAGGCGACGCAGCCGGACTCCTGCCCGGAATGGTCACGGGCGACACCACCGGCTTGGACGAAGGCCTGGAGGCGGCGATGAAAACTACCGGCACCACCCACCTCACGGCGGTCAGCGGCGCAAACTGCAGCCTCATTCTTGGGGGCCTGGTGCTTTTGGCCAGGAGCTTTCGGCTTGCCAGGGGAGTCGCGGCAATAGTGGCCCTTGCTGGTTTGGCGTCCTTTGTCATGATGGTGGGGCCGGACGCGAGCGTCCTGAGGGCGGCGGTCATGGGAGCTATCGGCCTCAGCGCGCTAAGCGGCGGCCGACGGGGACGGAGCCTGGGCTTTCTGTGCATTGCCGTGACCGGCCTGCTCATCCTGGATCCCTCACTTGGCACGAGCATCGGATTTCTCTTGTCTGTCCTCGCCACCCTGGGCATTATCCTGTTGGCGCCGCCGATAGCTTCCTGGGCTCCGGCGTGGGTGCCTTCCTGGCTAGCTACCGCCATTGCAGTGCCTTTGGCCGCGCAGCTTCTGTGCGGTCCGGTCATCGTGGCTCTGCAACCCCAGTTCTCCAGCTACGCACTGCTGACGAATATCGCAGTTGCTCCGTTTGTCGCCCCCGTGACTATCCTGGGAACCATTGCGGTTCCCCTCGTTCCGCTGCTTCCGTGGCTTGCAGTTGTTCCTATTGCCGCAGCCGGGGCCAGCGCGGAAATGGTGGCGGCAATCGCCAGGTTCTTCGCAGGACTTCCCGGAGCCGCCCTGCCCTGGCCGGAAGGTCCCACGGGAATCGCCACCATGGTGCTCTTGTCTGTTGTGACCATCCTGATGGTGTGGCTTGTCCTGCATCCAACGTGGGCAGGCTCAGCCGTATTGTCGTTGCACCGTCGCCTGGTGTTCCTCATAGCGGCTGGGGAGTCGGCTCTTCGCCGCGTCTCGAGCGACCGCCATTACGCGGGCTCGCCGACGCCCGGTAGGCCAGCCGCGGGGTTGGGGATCACGGCCCCGGACGCTCCACGTGGGAGACTGGGACTAAAGAAAAACCCTTCTGGAAGGAAGCAACATTGGCTGCTGGCCAGGTCTCCAAGGCCAAAACCTCCGCGGCGAACACCGCCAGCTGGCGGGACATTACACCGTCCGCGGTAGTGCTCATCACCGGCCCTGAAGAATACCTCGGAATCCGGGCCATGGATCGGATCCGCTCGCAAGTGCGGGCCGCGGCACCTGAATTGGAACTCAGCAGGCTCAATGCCGGCAGCTACGAGTCCGGTTCGCTCGCAATGGCAGTCACGCCGTCACTGTTCGATGAGGCAAAACTCATCGAGATCGAGGGCCTCGAATCGATGACCGATGCCTTCCTCGCCGATGCCTTGAAATACGTAGCCCAACCGGAGAGCGACGTCGTGTTGGTCCTTCGCCACGGTGGCGGGGTGCGCGGAAAGAAGCTCTTGGACGCCATCAAGTCCTCGGGATGGCCGGTGGTTGACTGCCAGCCCTTGAAAAAGGATGCCGAGAAAACAGCATTCGTCGTCTCGGAATTCAAGGCAGGAGGCCGCCGCATCGAAGCGGAAGCTGTCCAGGCCCTCGTCAATGCAGTCGGTGCCAGCCTCTCCGAGCTCGCGGCGGCCTGTAACCAGCTCATCGCGGACGCCACTACCGCGGTCGACGCCGCCACAGTGGAGCGCTACTACGGCGGCCGCGTGGAAGCCACGGCATTCAAGGTTGCGGACGCCGCCATGGCCGGCAACGGGCCCCAGGCCCTGTCCAGCCTCCGGCATGCCCTCGCCACCGGGGTTGACCCGGTGCCGCTGGTGGCCGCCCTCGCCGCGAAGCTCCGCACCCTGGCCAAGGTAGCCGGAGCCCAGGGATCGTCGGCGCAGATCGCCAAGCAGCTTGGCATGCAGCCATGGCTCGTGGAACAGGCCCAACGCGACGTACGGCGTTGGACTCCCGAAGGCCTGGTCCGTTCCATCCAGGTCACGGCTGAAGCGGATGCCCAGGTAAAGGGCCTCTCGCGGGATCCCGTGTACGCGGTAGAGCACGCCGTCACGGTCATCGCCAACGCGGCCTGCGGCCGTTAGAGGGCTGGCGCCCGGCCGCTCGCCAACTCAGCCCGGCGCCGCAGGTTTCGTCCCCACGTATATCCGCCAGTCCACAAGAAAGTCAACGGCGTGCCGCGACGCGCTCTGCGTGTCACCAGTGCACAAAGAGGCGGCCGGCTGGTACTCAATTTCGGGGCAATCACTACTCAATTTCTGGCAATGACCACTCAAATTCAAGCCAACGGCCTCCCAGGCAGCCCTTTTGACCGTAGATTTCACGGTGCGGGACCCCTTCCTCCGGATGCCGCGCCCGGCGTGTCTGCCCTTTGAGATGCCGGACGTGTGACCTTGCTTTGGGGACAAGGCCGGGTCTGTGGCCGAGCAAGCCATCTTCGTCGGCCATGCCTTCAGTCACTTTCCATGTGTGACTACGAAAGTCACCGAATGAAAGGAACATTCATGTCAACTCCCGTTGAGAGTCGAAACCCAAGCAACGTTTCATTCCGAGGGAAGATGGCGAAAATTGGAGGCGTCACCTTGGCGTTCTTCCTCACAATATCGGTAGCCTTTCAGGCCACCGTTACGCTAGGCATCTCTTCTGCCCTTGCTACGAACATTTACTTTGCACTCAATGCTCTATCGTGGGCGGCGATGGCTGCAGCCGTCGTGGCGGCCTTTGGTATTGGAGCAGCACTGGCCGGGGTCCTTTTTGGTCTGATCAAGAAGTGGGCTCTGAAGCAGTTCGTTGCCTGGTAAACCGCTACCACTTACGTACTAGCCCATGGGGAGGGCCACAATGAACTTACGCAACTTCACCCACAGGAATCCTAGTGTATTCGCTGTGGTCCTCTCCGGGTGCAAGGCCACCTTCACTAACGATTTTCGGCGAAGGTCGCATCGACTCCAGGACCTTCTGACGATTTTAGGGTTTGCTTCTCACGCTGCGGCGGTTAACAATGTAATGATCTTTGGCCATTTGTTGACATTACTAATCATCGGTGTCGGAATAGTGTGGACGCCTCAGCCGAGTGGGTTAACCACATTGGGAATTCCGCTCAGCACCCCTGACGTCGTGAGCATCATGGCGGCGCTGTTGGCAATAGCGCTTTTACAAGCAAGGCGCCGCTACACGAAAACCCATCGTTGCTGGAACAGCGTGTCAGCATCCCTAGACGTCGGGATGCGCGCAGGTTTGGTCCTTACGGATCTTGGTCTCGCCGGCATGCTCATCCTTCAGAACGTGCGATGGCACAATGTCAATAACCTGTTAGCTGCCGGGGCCCTCGCAATCTCATCATTTCTTGTCGTGGCACCCCTGAAGAGAGCCGCTGTCCGGGTGCTCGTTGTTTTGATTATTGCTTTTTCGGCGTGCAGCCTGATTCTTCTCTTTACGAATTCTCCGTCATTTGATGTCAATGAAAGCTTCGACTCCGGATCGGCTTACAAGTTGTTGTTGATCCTCGCTGGTACGGTTCTTACGGCTGCGTCCACACCTGCCCTCTACAGGGCCACCGCTCATCCTCGTGCCCTACGTAGCCGAGGGTTGCTGGCTGATTTATCAATTAAAGCAGCATGCATTTTTCTCTTGTCAAGCTTGGCCTTGTCAATCATGGAATTGACACCATGGCCGTGGACGGCCCCGTTTATTGCTCTTGCTGTCTTCTTCTCGGGTTTAGTTCTGTATCGGTCATCCTTCGCACGGATCTCTTCACCTGAAACTTTGGGCTTTGCCCTGTTCCTCGTAAGGCTTAGACCGTCCTGGGTAAGGCCGATCATTATCCGCAGCCTGGTTACCGCGATCGCAGTGACTGCGCCATTGACCCTTTTGTTATCTGTATTCTTCCTTTTAGGAAAGTACACCCAGGCGGCGGTCTTGCTTGTTGCTCTTGTCGCTCTCGAGATAAGTATCGACGCCTTGATCGTCCAACGTCGGACAGCCGTCATACCAGGCTCGCGGATCTCGAAATTGGCGCAGAAATCCAAGGCAGGCTTAGGCGCAGCAATTTGCGCTGGCCTCGCAGTTGTGTTCTCAGGCATTCTCGGTACCGCTGCACCGCAAGCAACACAAGGTCCCTGGTTTGGCGTCACGTCCGGCGCCCTGACTCTCGTGGCTGTGCTCTTGACCTCCCTGGTTCTCAACGACGCACCTGCGTGGGTCCGTGAACTATCAGTCACCGAAATGGAGGACACGTGAAATCTCTAACGCGTGTCGATCATGCCTTTGGATCCCACGTCATCTTTGACCGTGCCTCCGTAGATCTTCCGGACCGAGGCGTTGTTGCGCTTCGAGGGCCGAATGGATGTGGCAAGACGACCCTACTCAAGCTCCTCGGTGGCATGAGCTCGACGTCGTGCACTGAAATCGCGCGGTGGAGAAAGGACTTCACGGCGGTCTATCTGGACACGGACTTTCTCACCCTCGACTACCTCACGGTCGAAGAACACTTGGATATGGTCAGGCCGCTGATTGGCCCGTCGGAGATGCAGGAAGATGACGGGCATCATCTTCTGACTGAACAGATGATGCCAACCAGGGTTGCAGACCTGTCCCTCGGACAGCGCCAGCGACTCGTTCTGACAGTAGCTTTGGCACTCAAGAACGTCGATGTCCTACTTCTCGACGAGCCTCTTAACGGAATGGACCTGCAAGGCTCCTCAGTTGCACGCCGGTCAATGCTCGCCGTAGGAAAATGCCGTCTGGTCCTCGTGGCTACCCACGAGGATGACCACTGGACCGACTACGATCTCGCGGTCCGCCAGAAGGATACGATCGAACTGCGCCCAACAGGAGCGCGAAAATGAGCAGTCGTCTCACCAACCGCGTTCGCACTCGTTTCAAAGCCTTGCGTTCCCGTTTCCCGTATCTGGGCACCGACTTCTTGAAAATTCTGTTCGCCATAGCCTGCGGGATTGGCCTTGCTTCTCTCTTCACGTGGGTTGCAAGTACCGCAGCTATTGGCATCCACCAGACCGTCGCGCTGACCGTAGTCCAAATTCCCCTCGAGATCGTAGCGTGGGCGCTCACAATCCAGGGGCCACGCCTGTTCTGGCCAACACTTCTCGGAAAGATCAGAGGAGAACACACTTGGCGTCACGTGTCCCAAAGATGCGCGAAGTCCTCATCACCGCAGCTATCTTCTACTTCCTGGCGGCCCTCGCCGAGTGGGCCGAACACGCGCTACTCGAAAGGTAAGTCATGACCTCCGCGAGCCCAAAGACCTCCGACCCTCCCGCACCGCGGAGCCCGACGAAAATCAACCCGGTCTGGATCATCTGCCTGCTGCTCGCATACACTGCGGCTGCCCAATTCGCGGTGGGATCGAACATTGAACGGCTGGCCACAGAAAATGCCGAGCACAACCGGTTTTCGAGCCAAGAGGTGCTCGTGACCTTCCTTCGCGTAGGCGTCATTATCTGGAGTACTCTGGCATCCTTTCTGCAAGGCCTCGTACTAAGGCTTATATACAAGGGCATCTTCAAAGGACATGGCCCCACCCTCGGAGCCAGCTGGTTTTGGGTTCTTCTAGGTCAAATCCCATTCATGGCCACTGTGCTCGCCATGGGACTGTTTTTGGAGCCCGAAGCGCGAGGTCTCCTCGGTCAAGCCTGGGTGCGTATTCTGTTCGGCACCATCGCAGGGGCCATCTACATTGCGGCTGCCAAGAAGGTGTTTGTTGCCCCGAACGGGCGCCTAGCGATGCTCTTCGTCATCGTCTCCATCGTAAACTGGCTCTTCGTGGTTGGTGGGGAAATGAGTTCGTGTCGTTGAAGACAAGGGGGCCCGTGGCCCTGCTGGGATGAGTGTGTCTAAGCATTCAACCTGGAACAGGACCACGAGCCTTGAACGAGCCTACCGGGGTCGCAGCTGAGGCTGCCACCAACATCTTCAACCTGCCCGATTACCGTGTCATTTCCACCGGAGTGAGCCCCGATGGCGGCCGGAGGGTCATTGTCGAAACCGACCAGCCGCCGGGCTGCCCCACGTGCGGGGTGGTTGCGTCGCGGCGGAAGGAACGACGCTTCCAGCGGATCCGGGACATTCCTGTCGCCGGCCCGGTGGAGGTCCTCTGGTCCAAGTACCGCTGGTATTGCGAAGAACCGGCGTGCGAGAGGCTCTCGTTCTTTGAGTCCACCGCCCAGGTCCCGCGGCGTGCCCGCTCTACCGGCCGGCTCCGGGACCAGCTCGTGGGTGCGGTCATCCGTTCGGGCCGGGCCGTCTCGGAGACTGCTGCCGCGTTCGCGGTGTCTTGGTGGATGGTCCGTGTCGCGCTCAATGAAGCCTGCTTTCTCACCCTTCCGGATGTGGATCAGCTGAGTCCAAGAATGCTGGGTATCGATGAGCACCGGTTCCGGTCCGTGCGCTACTTCCAGGACCCCGAATCCAAGGCCTGGACACGGTTCGAGCCGTGGATGACCACGATCGTGGATCTGGACAGCGGCCAGGTGCTGGGCGTCCTGGACGGCCGGGACCACAGGGGCGTCGGGGAGTGGCTCTTCGCCCGGCCTCTGGCATGGCGTCTGGCCGTGCAGGTCGTGGCGATCGACCCCTCGGCCGCGTTCCGAAAGGCGCTGCGGATGTGGCTTCCCCGGACCGCTGTCGCGGTCGATCACTTCCACCTGATCTCCCTGGCCAACCAGGCCGTGACCGAGACACGGCAGAACCTGTCCCAACAGGTCAAGGCCCGCCGCGGAAGGGCCGTCGACAAGGCCTGGGCGCACCGGATGCTTCTCCTGCGCGCTGGCAATACCCTCACGGAGAAGGCCGCCCACCGGCTAGCAGAAGTGTTCGCTGCCGACGATCCGACCGGCACGCTCCAGGCGGTCTGGAAGGTCAAGGAACAGCTGCGGGTCTTGCTGCGCACCGGCTCCCTGGAGGACGCCGCGACGGCGAAGAACGAACTTGAGGAACTGGTCAAGGCAGCCGGACGACCGGAGACGAACAGGCTCTACCGCACCGTCTGCCGGTGGTGGAAAGAGATCGAGGTGCTGATCATTACCGGTGCCACGACGGGCAAGGTTGAAGCCAACAACACCGCCATAAAGAACATCAAACGCACCGCCCGCGGTTACCGCAACCCGGCCAATTACAAGTCGGTTATTCTCTTGAGAAGTGCCGTTCGGACGGCGGCATGACGCTCATCCCAGGGATCCATTTCCCCACGAACCGTGAAGAGCCCGTAAACTCGGTCCTGCTCGTCTCAGGTAGCTCCGCCTTAAATACCTGAGGCCGGCACCCAGGGGTGCCGGCCTCATGTTCAGCTCAGTCGAACTGGATAAACCTTAGAGTGCGCTGACCTTTTTGGAGATCGCCGACTTGCGGTTTGCAGCGTTGTTCTTGTGAATAACGCCCTTGCTGACAGCCTTATCCAGCTTACGGCTAGCAGCAACAAGAGCCTTTGCAGCGGCATCCTTGTCCGTGGACTCAACGGCGGTGGCGACGGCGCGGATGGCCGTCTTCAGCTCAGACTTGACTGCGTTGTTACGCAGGCGAGCCTTCTCGTTGGTGAGGATGCGCTTCTTCTGGGACTTGATATTAGCCACGTGTGTGAACTCTCTTTTAATGCGGAAAATGGTCTAGAGGGTTTTCAGGTTGGCCATCGACTGAGCGGCGTGGGGATGCCTATGGCAGCCAACCATGAGTGGCCGTCGACCTGCACGGACACACCGCCATAAATATTATCAGACTCGGCGCTTTTCCGGGGATTTCGCGTCTATGCCGAGTCGTGTTGCCCGTTGAGCCGGCCCGCCACAAGTTGGAAAGTGCGTTTGTCGAGGACAGCACCCTCCCGCCGGACGTCCGCCGGATTGATGCGAACCACCCGGTCTACCTTGACCTCGCTCGGCCGGCCTTGAGGGTCCCAGGAACCGGTGCCGATGTCGACGTAGTCATCTGAACGGCGGCCGTTGTAGTGGTCTTTGCTGGTCAGCATCAGCCCCAGCAGCCACGCGCCGTCGTGCCCTATCAAAAGGACCGGGCGGTCCTTGCCCTGGGAATAATCCTCTTCGTACGGAACCCATGACCACACGATCTCTCCCGGGTCCGGTTTGCCGTCGGGATTGGGGGAGTACCGCGGCGACACCGCGCCCCTGAAGTCGCCCGGATACGGACCGGAAAGCTGCCCGACGTCGGTGCTTGCGTTCCGTGTCCGGTTCGCCTTCGCCGCGGCCCCGCCCTTCGGGGATCGGCGAGGGGGTGCGCCGGCCGGGGATCCGATGATCCGTCGAAGGTAGCCCAGGGAGCCTTTGAGGAGTCTGCCAAGCAAGTGTGTGTCCGATGCCATGGAACCACCGTACTTTCCCTTGCCGTGCCAGTGCACAAGCGGCGCCGGGTTCGTGGGAGACTATTAGTTCAGATATGCGGCATCGGCCGGAATGGTCCAGACCAGTCCGGAGTCCGGCCGTGTGAGTATCGACAGTAAGGACCCTGCGTGTCTCCCATGGCCCGCACCGCACCGGTGCCCGCCGCGACAGATCCGGCCATCATCCGGAACTTCTGCATCATTGCCCACATCGACCACGGTAAATCCACCTTGGCCGACCGCATGTTGCAGTACACCGGCGTCGTTAAGTCCCGCGACATGAAGGCCCAGTATCTGGACCGCATGGATATCGAACGCGAACGTGGCATCACCATCAAGTCCCAGGCTGTCCGCATGCCCTGGGAACTTGACGGCACCAGCTACGCCCTGAACATGATCGATACCCCCGGCCACGTTGACTTCACCTATGAGGTTTCCCGTTCCCTCGCGGCCTGTGAAGGCGCAGTCCTCTTGGTGGATGCCGCGCAAGGCATCGAGGCCCAAACCCTGGCCAACCTCTACCTGGCGATGGAAAACAACCTCACGATCATTCCGGTGCTCAACAAGATCGACCTTCCGGCCGCCCAGCCCGAAAAGTACGCCGCGGAACTCGCGAACCTTATCGGCGGCGACCCCGAGGACGTGCTGCGCGTATCCGGCAAGACCGGCGTGGGCGTAGAGGCCCTGCTGGACAAGATCGTCCGCGATCTTCCGGCTCCTGTCGGCGACCCGGACGCTCCGGCCCGAGCCATGATCTTCGACTCCGTGTACGACACCTACCGCGGCGTGGTCACCTACGTCCGTGTCGTGGACGGCATGCTGCACCCGCGCGAGCGGATCCAGATGATGTCCACCCGTGCCACCCACGAGCTCCTGGAAATCGGTGTCAGCTCTCCGGAGCCCACGCCCTCCAAGGGCCTGGGCGTCGGCGAAGTAGGCTATTTGATCACCGGCGTGAAGGACGTCCGCCAGTCAAAGGTCGGCGACACCGTGACCAACCTGGCCAAGCCCGCTTCGCAATCCCTCGCCGGTTACGCCGATGCCAAGCCTATGGTCTTCTCCGGCTTGTATCCCTTGGACGGCACGGACTATCCAGTGCTCCGGGATGCCCTAGAGAAGCTCATGCTCAACGACGCAGCACTCGTCTACGAACCTGAGACGTCTGCCGCCCTGGGCTTCGGTTTCCGCGTGGGCTTCCTTGGCCTGCTGCACTTGGAAATCACCCGTGAACGCCTCGAGCGCGAGTACAACCTCGACCTCATCTCCACCGCTCCCAACGTTGAGTACGAGGTCACGCTGGAGGACAAGCGGGTCCTGCACGTCACCAACCCGAGCGAATACCCCACCGGCAAGATCTCGGAGGTGCGCGAACCTATGGTGTCCGCCACCATCCTGGCGCCGAATGAGTTCGTGGGCGCCATCATGGAGCTGTGCCAGAGCCGCCGCGGCGTCATGGGCGGCATGGACTACCTCTCCGAAGACCGCGTGGAAATCCGGTACCGCCTTCCGCTGGCCGAAATCGTCTTCGATTTCTTCGACATCCTCAAGTCCAAGACCCGCGGCTACGGTTCGCTGGACTGGAAGGCCGACGGCGAGCAGGTCGCAGACCTGGTCAAGGTGGACATCATGCTCCAGGGCGAGCAGGTTGACGCTTTCAGTGCCATCACCCACCGCGACAAGGCCTACGCCTACGGCGTCATGATGACAGGCAAGTTGCGCGAACTCATTCCCCGCCAGCAGTTCGAGGTGCCCATCCAGGCCGCCATCGGTTCGCGGATCATTGCGCGTGAGAGCATCCGCGCCATCCGCAAGGACGTCCTTGCCAAGTGCTATGGCGGTGACATCACCCGTAAGCGCAAACTTCTGGAAAAGCAGAAGGAAGGCAAGAAGCGCATGAAGATGGTGGGCCGCGTGGAAGTTCCACAGGAAGCGTTCATCGCAGCCCTGACCACCGACGAATCCAAGGACAAGGCCAAGAAGTAATGCCGCTTTTCGCCCGGGACACCACGGGACACGCGCGCACTGTAGGGGCGCGCGCAGGACAGGCACGAGGGGAAATCCGTGCCTAGCGTTCTTCCCCTCGGGGATCCGGCACCTGCGGACGGACTCTTGCCGCCGCAGGTGCTCGACGGCGTCGATTCACGCAAATTTGGACTGTACGTCCACATACCTTTCTGTGCCGTCCGTTGCGGATACTGCGATTTCAACACTTACACAGCCACCGAACTTGGCGGCGGCGCCTCCCAGGACGCCTACGCGTCTACTGCCATTTCGGAAGTGGAGTTCGCCGTCCGGGCCATGGAAGCCTCCGGGCTGCCGCAACGGCACCTGAGCACGGTGTTCTTCGGCGGCGGGACGCCGACCCTGCTGCCTGCCGAAGATCTCGCACGCATCCTGACGGCCGCCGTCGGGCACTGGGGCCTGGAAGCGGGAGCCGAAGTCACCACTGAGGCGAACCCGGACTCTGTGACGCCCGAGTCCCTCCAGCTGCTCGCAGACGCCGGCTTTACCCGGATTTCCTTCGGCATGCAGTCGGCGGTCCCTCACGTCCTCAAGGTCCTGGACCGTACACACACTCCCAGCCGGGTCCCCTTGGTGGTCCAATGGGCGCGCGACGCCGGCCTTGCGGTGAGCCTCGATCTCATCTATGGGACTCCCGGCGAGTCCATGGCTGATTGGCGGACCTCCCTCGAGACAGCGTTGTCCTACGGTCCGGACCACATCAGTGCCTATGCGCTGATCGTGGAAGAAGGCACCAAGCTGGCGGCGCAGATCCGGCGCGGAGAAGTTCCCGGCATCGACGACGACGACCACGCCGCCAAGTACGAACTCGCCGATCAGCTGATCAGCGCCGCCGGTCTGGACTGGTACGAGGTCAGCAATTGGTCCCGCACTCCCGAACAGGCGTGCAAACACAACCTAGCCTATTGGCGGGGAGACGATTGGTGGGGCATCGGACCCGGTGCGCATTCCCACATGGGCGGCGTCCGCTGGTGGAACGTCAAACACCCCACAGCCTATGCCAACAGGCTCGGCAGCGGGGTGTCTCCGGCCGCTGGACGTGAAACGCTCGACGCCGGAACCCGGGAAGTGGAACGCATCATGCTGGAGGCTCGGCTCGGCACAGGGCTTCAAGTTGACGCGCTCGACAAGGTGGGCCGCCACGCCGTCGCAGGCCTCATTGCCGACGGACTGGTTGAGCCTGGTGCGGCCTTCCAAGGACGGCTGGTCCTGACTCTCAAGGGCCGGCTACTCGCGGACGCCGTGGTCCGCCGGATCCTTCCGGACTAGCGGCAGGCGCTAGCGGTTGGCGCGGGAGTTGCGTACGGACCCGCGAAGACCGGCTACTTGATCCAGCGCAGGTTGAAGCGGTAGCGGTGCGGTTGTCCGTGGTTGACGCGGATTCCGGCTGACACCGAGAAGCAGGTCACGGCCACCCAGATCGCCGTGGCAAGGACAGCGAACAGGTTTCCCACCACCGGGAGCAAGACAAGGACGTTGGCGAGCACTGCGGCAATCGTCGGAGGCAAAGTGAAGTTGAGCGCTTCCTTGGATTCCTGTGCCGTGAAGGGGCCACGTTCGCGGAAGATCAGGTAGATCAGAAGCGAAGGAACGCAGCCAAGGATCCCGCCGAAATGTGCCAGTGTTGCCCACTGCCGGTCTTCCGAGGCGGTCAAGGGCAGCGCGTTGGCAGGAACGCCGTGGTACTGGGACTGGCCCGAGGTGCCATCCCGATCGTCAGGAGCGTTGTCTGCCAAAGTATCTTCCTTCGAGTATCAATCGGTGCAGTGTTGCTGTCCCAGAATACTTGCTCGGCACGCGATCAGCCGACCAACTCCTCTGCCCGGGGCGCGCAATCGTCACGGAACAGTCAGGAAATCGATCACTTCTTCCACGCGGCCCAGCAACGAGGGCTCCAAATCGGCGTAGCTGTGGACGGCGCCAAGAAGCTTTTGCCAACCCAGCCCGACATCTTCGGCCGTCTCATGCGGCCAGCCGAAGGACCTCAGGATGCCGGTCTTCCAATCCGTGCCGCGCGCGATGGTTGGCCATTGCTCGATCCCCAACACCTTGGGCCGGATTGCCTGCCAGACGTCCACGTAGGGATGTCCCACGATCAGGACGTTTCCCGCGGCGCCCGGCAGCGTCATGGCTTCGGCAGCAATCCGCGACTCCTTCGAATCCGGTACCAAGTGGTCCACGAGGATTCCGAGCCGGCGGCCCGGGCCGGGGGAGAACCCGGCGATGGCGGCCTTGAGATCGTCCACGCCGTGCAAGGGCTCGACGACGATGCCCTCCACCCGGAGATCATCTCCCCACACCTTTTCCACGAGTTCGGCGTCGTGCTTGCCTTCCACCCAGATCCGGCTCGCCTTGGCGACTTGGGCCCGCTGCCCGGCGACGCGGACGGATCCCGATGCCGTCCTGCCTGCTTGCGCCGCGGCCTTGGCGGACGCGGCGCGTGGAGCCGGCGGCACGAGCTTCACTGCTTGTCCCTCCAGGAGGAATCCGAATCCGAGCCGGAACGATTTGGCCTTTCCCCGCCGATCCTCAAGCACCACAATGTGCATGCCCCCGGACTTCTCCACCCTGGTCACGGCCCCGACCCAACCGGACTGCACGTCCTCGAGAACCATCCCGCGTTCAACGGGCACCTCAGGCAGTTGCCGTTTGGCAGACGAGGTGAGGTCTTGCGGGCCCCAATTGTCGTAAGACACGGTCTTCACACCACTTTGCGCTAGGGGGATCGTTGACGGTCCGTGGCATTACCCACGGCCTCGCGGGAATCATGTTCGCCGCGAGCGGTACCAATGCTAACAACGAGGTGGCTCATACTAGACTTGTTAGCACTTGGGCATGTTGAGTGCTAATTGTTGAAATGTTGATTGGAGGTGGGCAGTGAGCGAACCACGCAAGCTTGAAGTGTTACGCGCCATCGTGGAGGACTACGTTCACTCCCGCGAGCCCGTCGGCTCCAAAGCCTTGGTCGAACGGCACCATTTGGGAGTGTCGAGCGCCACCATCCGCAATGACATGGCACTTCTTGAAGAAGAAGGCCTCATTGCCGCGCCGCACACGAGTGCCGGCCGCATTCCAACGGACAAAGGCTACCGCCTGTTCGTCGACCGCATCTCCGAGGTCAAGCCGCTTTCGGCTGCCGAGCGCCGGGCTATCCATTCCTTGCTTGAGGGACCCGACGACGTTGAGGACATCCTTGAGCGCACTGTCCGGCTCCTCTCCCAACTGACCAACCAGGTCGCCGTCGTCCAGTACCCGCACCTGAGCCGCGCGCGTGTCCGGCACATTGAGTTTGTCCTTTTGGCACCGCGTCAGGTCTTGGTGGTATTGATCGCCGATTCTGGCAAGGTGGAACAGGGCGTTGTGCACGCAGCGACGGACGCCACCGACGAAGAGCTCATGGCCTTGCGCGCGCGGTTCCTTGGAAGCATTGCCGGCTCCCAGCTCGACCTCATGCCGCAAGTCCTGCCTTCGGTGGTTGCCTTGTGCCCGCCGACGCTTCGCAACCTTGCAGGCGCCCTTGCCCATGGCCTGGAAAGGCTTGCCGAGCGGAGCCGCGACGAGCGCATGGTCATGGCAGGCACGGCCAACCTGGCCCGCTCCAACGTGGACTTCCCGCTGAGCATCGGTCCGGTCCTCGAAGCGCTTGAGGAGCAGGTGGTCATGTTGCGGCTGTTGTCGGATATGGCGGAAGACCCCCGCGGCGTCACGGTGAGCATCGGCCGCGAAAACCCCTATGACGGCCTCTCGGAGGCTTCGGTGGTTGCCACGGGCTACGGTCCGGGCAGCAGCGCCAAGATCGGCATTCTTGGACCCACCCGCATGGACTACCCCAACACCATGGCGGCCGTCCGTGCCGTCGCACGCTACCTTTCCCGCATTCTGGGCGGCTGACAGCCTCGGCTGGAGGGCGCCTCGCAAGAAACGCAGTGGAACCGTAAACAAGGAAGAGATACCGACTTTGAGCAGTCACTATGACGTTCTGGGCGTCTCGCCGGAAGCAACCGGCGAGGAGATCAAAAAGGCCTACCGCAAACTCGCACGTAAGCTGCACCCCGATGTGAACCCCGGGGCCGGCGCAGCCGAGGAATTCAAGGCGGTGACCCACGCTTACGAGGTCCTCTCCGACCCCCAGAAGCGCCGTGTCTACGACGCAACTGGCAACGAGAACGGGACCGACAACGGTTTCGGCGGAGGATACGCGGGCCAGGGATTCGCCTTCCAGGACATCTTCGATACCTTCTTCGGCGGAGGAGGCGGCGGCATGCAAGGCCCCGCATCACGTATGCGCCGCGGGCAGGACGCCCTGATCAGCGTTCGCATCGACTTGCGTGAGGCCGTGTTTGGTGTCAACAAGAAGCTTGAGGTGGACACCGCTGTCATCTGTCCCACGTGCGAAGGCTCATGCTGCCGTCCGGGCACCCACCCGGAGCGCTGCGACATCTGTGGCGGCTCGGGCCAGGTCCAGCGGGCTGTACGCTCGATCCTCGGCCAGGTCATGACAGCCGCACCGTGTGGATCGTGCGAAGGTTTCGGCTCGATCATCAAGGATCCTTGCAATGAGTGCAACGGCCAGGGCCGCATCCGCAGCCGCCGTTCACTGACCGTCAAGGTGCCCGGCGGCGTCGCTACCGGGACCCGCATCCAGCTGTCGTCGCAAGGCGAAGCAGGTCCTGCGGGCGGTCCTCCCGGTGACCTCTACGTGGAGATCCGGGTCAACAGTGACTCCACCTACATCCGCGAAGGCGACGACCTTCACGCCACGCTGAGCGTTCCCATGACTGCCGCGGCACTGGGTACTGAGCTGCAGCTTGAGACTTTCGACGGTCCCCAGGAGATTGACGTCAAGTCCGGCACGCAGTCCGGCGAAGTCATCACCCTGCGTGGACTCGGCGTCACCCATCTCCGCGGCTACGGCAGGGGAGACCTCAAGGTGCACCTGCACGTTGAGACGCCCGGCAAGCTCGACGCCGCACAGGAAGACCTGCTTCGCCAACTGGCAAAATTGCGCGGAGAGCAGTTCACCGAAGGCAAGCTTGTGGCCAGCGGCGGTATGTTCGCGAAGCTGCGGGACAAGCTCGGTAACCTATAGCGGTGAGCAACCCCGTATTCTTCGCAGCAGCCGGAACGCTTGACGGGCTCGGCCCTGGAGACACTTTTGTGCTCGACGGCGCCGAAGCCAGGCATGCTGTCACCGTCAAGCGCCTGGAAGTCGGCGAAGCCGTCGATATTGCCGACGGTGCCGGAAAACGGCTCACGGGCACCGTGACCGAATCCGGGCACGGAACCCTGACAGTCCTTGCCACCGCCGTCCAGGAGGAGCACCAACCAACCGTGCGGCTCGTATTGGTCCAGGCCCTCGCGAAGGGCGACAGGGACGAACTTGCCGTCGAGACGGCAACGGAACTCGGGATCGACGCCGTCGTGCCCTGGCAGGCCGAGCGTTCCATCGTCCGTTGGAAGGGTGACAGGGCGGCCAAGTCCCACGCGAAGTGGCAGTCCGTCGCCACGGCAGCCGCCAAGCAGGCGCGGCGCGCGTGGATTCCCGAGGTGCGTGCCGCCGTCGACGGCTCCGGCCTGGCTGCGGCGGTTGCCGCGGCCGACTTGGCGATCATCCTGCATGAGGACGCGAAACGTCCGCTGCGGGATGTCCTGCAGAAGTGGCAGGCCGAGGTTTCCGACGCGGAAACCGGGGCGGGTCGCGAAGTCCTGCTCATCGTCGGCCCGGAGGGTGGCATTTCACCGCGCGAAGTGACGAAGCTCAGCGACGTCGGCGCGGTCACCGCGCTCCTGGGCCACCACGTGCTTCGCTCGTCGACGGCGGGACCCGCAGCCGTCGTGCTCGCCAGTGACATTCTGGGGCGCTGGTAGCCCGCAGCGCTCGTCCTGGATCAGCGCTCGCTCAGCGAACGCTGAAAGTACGGGTATCCGTCGCGACGTCGGCGTCGTTGGGTCCTACCAAGGAAACCCGCAATTCATAGCGGCCCGCTCCGAGCCCCACGGTGAGGCTGAAGGCTCCACCTTGTCCGGGAACGGCAGATGCAGTGGTCTGCCCGGCGAGGTAGGAGGACTTGTCGCCGTTTGAGTTCTCGCGAAGGATTTGCCAATGCAGTTTCTTCGAGGGGTCTGTGCTCCGGCCGTTGAACTTGACCGGACCGGCAGGCAAGGTCAGATCCTCTTGCGGGTCGATGATCCACACCGGTGCCACCATGGATGCGTCGCGGACCATCGGATCGCCTAGTTTGACCTGACCGAATGCCATGTAGTCCGTGTGCCCGTCCACCAGGATGGTCACCTTGATCTGCTGTCCTGAATCGATCAGTCCTGAACTCGCGGCCGCTGCGGTGGCGGTATAGACGAGTTCCTGGACCGCACGCTGTGCCATCCCGGCGTCGAGATTGGAATTGAACGCGTCGCGGGAAACATCGACAGTGACGACGTTCTTACCGGAAATCGAGGTCGCCAGGCTGCCTGGGTTCTGCCACGGCGTGAAGAAATCGTGATCCAACGGCTTCTGGGACATCATGATCCGCAGGGCCGTGGTGATGGGGTTCTCGTTGCCAGGGTTGTCACGGAATTCGCGGTACAGGAAGGTGTCCGTGTCGCTACGCCCGATCCAATACACGGGGATCTTGTTTGAGGCCTGGGTTGTTTCGAGCGGAGCATTGCTGTCCGGCACCGTCTGCAGCGCAACTGTCGGGGTGGGGATCGGAGTGGTGGATCCCTGTCCCGTGCGATCGGCAATGCAGCCCGACAGGAACAAGGCAGCCGTCAAAGCGGTCACAAGCATCGCGGAGCGTTTCCGGATGCGTGTGCCGTGAGGAGTGACGGCTGGCCTGGTGATGGTGGATTCCTGCTCGTGTTCGGCCGCGGTGGTGCGGGGGAGTCATGCGCCCGGTGGCCGGGCACAGGGGCATTTTGCCCATGAATCAGCTTGTCACAGTCTCCCGGGCCCCGGCTGGCGTTTCGATACCCCGGCGGCCAACTGCAATCCGATTGATACGAGGTCGATGCCGAGTTGATACCAAAGCGGCATGGATCGGCCGTCCGCAGCCCCGCCGGGCAGGGTCTGGAACCACCCCGGAGACTGGCTGGCGTAGGATTGAAAGCAATCCGAGGCCCGCGATCGTGCGCCCATCCAGCAGACGGACATCGGAGAAAATCGATGGACATCACCAAGCCGGAGGAGCAGAGGCCGCAAGGCCAGCACTATGACAGAATCATTGAACGGGCGGCCCAAGGCCGGCAGCGTTGACACAGGTCCGGCCGAGTTCCCACACTCTGTCCCGGGCGCCCGGACGGAAGTTGTCATCTTTGACAACTCGGATCAGATGGTTCAGACCCTTGGCAGCCATGACGAGGCGTTGCGCTACATCGAAGCCCAGTTCCCCGGCGTCGACTTTCATGTGCGCGGCAACGAGCTCTCCTTCAGCGGACCGTCGAGCGATGTTCCCCGGATCATGCGGCTTCTAGAGGAAGTCCGCGGCCTGGTCGGCAAGGGGACGGTCATCACCCCGGACGTGCTCCAGCAACTCGTGTCCTTGTTGCGCAGCCAGTCCCTCCAAAACCCCGTCGAAGTCCTGACCCACAACATCCTTTCGAGCCGCGGGCGCACCATCCGCCCCAAAACGCTCAACCAGAAGAACTATGTCGACGCCATCGACGACAACACGGTGATCTTCGGGATCGGTCCTGCGGGCACCGGCAAGACGTACCTGGCGATGGCCAAGGCCGTCCAGGCACTGCAGCTCAAGGAAGTCAGCCGCATCATCCTCACGAGGCCCGCTGTCGAGGCAGGAGAGCGCCTCGGCTTCCTTCCGGGAACGTTGAGCGACAAGATCGACCCGTACCTGCGTCCTTTGTACGACGCCTTGCACGACATGATGGACCCGGAATCGATCCCGCGCCTTATGGCTGCCGGGACTATTGAGGTAGCACCGCTTGCGTACATGCGCGGCCGCACGCTCAACGACGCGTTCATCATCCTTGATGAAGCCCAGAACACCACGGCGGAACAGATGAAGATGTTCCTGACCCGCTTGGGCTTCGGCTCCAAGATGGTTGTCACGGGTGACATCACCCAGGTGGATCTGCCCTTCGGCGCCACCTCGGGTCTGCGCATCGTCCAGGAAATCCTCAACGGAATCGACGGCGTGAACTTTACGATGCTGGACGCTTCCGACGTCGTCAGGCACCGGCTTGTCGCCGACATCGTGTCCGCCTACAGCAAATGGGATGAAAAGCACCGGGTGCGTGCCCAGCACACGCCGATCCACGACAAACGGGGAGAACACAGATGAGCATCGAGGTCAACAACGAGTCCGGCGTCCAAGTGGACGAGGCACAATTGGTGACGCTTTCACGCTTCATCTTCGAGCGGCTCTACATTCACCCCCAAGCCGAACTTTCCATCCTCCTGGTGGATGAGCCTGCCATGGAAAAGCTCCACATCGAGCTCATGGACGAACCTGGCGCTACCGATGTCTTGTCTGTTCCGATGGATGAGTTGACGCCGGGAACGCCTGGTAAGCCTGCTCCGCAGGGCATGCTGGGCGACATCGCCATCTGCCCGCAGGTGGCCGAGGTGCAAGCCCGCAACGCCGGTCATTCGACACAGGATGAAATGCTCCTGCTCTGCACGCACGGGATCCTTCACCTGCTCGGTTTCGACCACGCCGAACCGGAGGAAAAGGCCGAGATGTTCGGCTTGCAGCGTGAGCTGCTGTCCGCGTTCCTTGGCAAGGACGCCCCCATGGAGACCATGCTGTGACCTCGCTCATCCTGGTCGGGATGGCGTTGGTGTTCCTCAGTTTCGTCGCCCTGCTGACCGCGGCTGAGGCTGCCTTCACCTTCCTGCCGCGGCACGACGCCGAGCAAGCCATCGTCAAGAGCCGGGGGAATGCGCTTCGCAGCATCCTCGCGCAGCCAATTGCGCACATCCGGGCGCTGCGTTTCTGGCGGGTCTGGTTCGAGATGGCGGCAGCGGTGGCCGTCGCCGTCGTCATGCATAGCCTCCTCGAGAACGTCTGGCTTGCCGGTTTGGCAGCGACGGGCATCATGGCCGTCATTGGTTTCGTTCTGGTGGGCGTTTCGCCCCGTCAACTCGGACGCGCCCACTCTGGCGGCGTGGTTCGCTACTCTGCCCCGCTCATCAGGTTCCTGTGCTGGATCCTGGGTCCCATTCCCGGCTGGCTCGTGAGGATCGGCAGCGTGGTGGCACCCGGTGCGCCCAGCGGCGATGAAGCTTTCTTCAGCGAGGAAGAATTCCGTGAACTCGTCGACAGGGCCACGGAATCGGACATGATCGAGGACAGCGAGGCCGAACTCATCCAGTCGGTCTTCGACTTCGGCGACACGCTAGTGCGCTCGGTGATGGTCCCTCGAACGGACATTGTGAGCATCGAGTCCGGATCCAGCCTGGAGCAGGCCATGGCCCTGTTCCTGCGCTCCGGATACTCAAGGATCCCCGTTATCGGCGAGAATGCGGACCAGATCCGCGGCATTCTCTATTTGAAGGACGTCGCTGCCGCCTTGCACCGCCCGGAACAGCCATCAGTGCGCCAGGACGTTGATGCCATAGCCCGCGAGGCCCGTTTCGTTCCCGAATCAAAGCCTGTCAGCGACCTCCTCAGCGAGCTCCAGCAAGAGTCCACGCATGTGGCCGTAGTGATTGACGAATACGGCGGCACGGCCGGGCTGGTGACCCTCGAGGACCTCATCGAGGAAATCGTGGGGGAGATCGTGGATGAGTACGACTCCAACGATGCGGAAGTCGCTGACTTGGGTGATGGCACGTACCGCGTCAGTTCACGGATGAGCATCGACGACCTCGGCGAGCTTTTCCACATCAACCTCGACGACGACGAAGTGGACACAGTGGGCGGCCTCCTGGCAAAAACCCTGGGCAAGGTGCCGATCGTAGGCAGCGCAGTGAGGGTGGATGGGATCTCCTTGAAAGCCGATAGGCTGGAAGGCCGGCGAAACCGGGTCAGCCATATCATTGCGGCAGCCATTCCAAAAGAAGACACTGACCTTGAAGACCTTCTCGACGAGGCCGACACAACGCAACAGGGAGTTCCACGTGAGCAAGCACAATAAGAAGTTCGACGCCGATCAGGACTTCGGCGGCTTCCACGCGGGTTTCTCGGTTCTTGTGGGCCGTCCCAATGCGGGCAAGTCCACCCTCACCAATGCTTTGGTTGGCCAGAAGGTGGCCATCACCTCGGCAAAGCCGCAGACCACGAGGCACACGATCCGCGGCATTGTCCATCGGGAGAACGCACAACTTATCCTCGTGGACACTCCCGGCCTGCACCGCCCGCGCACCCTCCTTGGCAAGCGGCTCAACGATCTCGTCGCGGACACCCTCTCCGAAGTGGACGCCATTGGTTTCTGCCTGCCCGCCAATGAGAAGATCGGACCGGGCGACAAATACATTGCGGCCCAGCTCGCCGCCGTCGGACGCAAGCCGATCATCGCACTTGTCACCAAGACCGACCTGGTGGACCGCCAGGCCTTGACCGAACAACTCCTGGCTGTAGCCGCATTGGGCCGCGAAGTCCTCGGCGAACAAGGCTGGGCCGATATCGTTCCGGTTTCCGCGACCGACGGCTTCCAGGTCAGTACGGTCGCCGACGTCCTCATCGGCCACATGCCTCCTTCTCCGCCCCTCTACCCGGACGGCGAACTCACCGACGAACCGGAGGCCGTCATGGTCGCCGAACTTATCCGGGAAGCAGCCTTGGAAGGCGTCCGGGACGAGCTTCCCCACTCGTTGGCTGTGGTGGTGGAGGAAATCCTGCCCCGCGAAGGCCGCTCCGAAGACAACCCGCTCCTCGACGTGCGGGTCAATTTGTACGTTGAACGTCCGTCCCAGAAGGCCATCATCATCGGCAAGGCCGGAAGCCGGCTGCGCGAGGTCGGAACGAATGCCCGCAAGGGCATTGAGGCCCTTTTGGGAACCAAGATCTACCTCGACTTGCACGTCAAAGTGGCCAAGGACTGGCAGCGCGACCCGAAGCAACTCGTGAAGTTGGGATTCTAGCCGCTGGGGAATTTCCCAGTTTGGGCCCGTAAAATGGTCCGAATCCCATTTTCCGAGGAAAGGTCGAGCGAGTCGTGCGACGTCGCGATGCACGCGTTCAGGAGCCCGGCACCATAGGTGCCCCCGGCGCTGCACGCCACGGGGAAGCTCCCGGCACCCCCCGCCACATGAATGCTCCGAAGGGCCTCCCGCTCTGGCTTAAGGTCACCGCCGTGACGGTGTCGGTGCTGTTGGTCGCAGGTATTGCTTTCGCCGCCTACTGGGTCATCCGCTTGCAGTCGAACATCAGCAAAGCACCTTTGTCGGCAGGCGCTCCCAGGACCGAGGCCGCTGCGAACGACGCCACGGACCGCCAGCAGATCCTCATCCTCGGGTCCGACACGAGGGACGGAAAGAACGCGCAATACGGTTCAACGCAGGACTCCACCGGCTATGGCCAGTCGGATGTCATGATGCTGCTGGACATTTCGGCGGACAACAAGAGGGTGAGCCTCACCAGCTTTCCCCGCGACCTCTTGGTGGATGTTCCGAAGTGCACCGATCCCAAAACCAATACCGTCTATGAAGCCCATTCCAACGTCATGATCAACTCGGCGATGGCAGAAGCCGGGATCGGTTGCGCCGTGGACACAGTGAACAAGCTCACGGGACTGCAAATCGATCACTTCATGATGGCCGACTTCAACGCCGTCAAGGAGCTGTCCAACGCCGTCGGCGGGGTCAACGTGTGCGTGAGCGACGCCGTCTACGACCCTGATTCCGGACTCCGGCTCCCCAAGGGAACATCGAGTGTCCAAGGGGAGCAGGCCCTGGCCTTCCTCCGGACCCGCCACGGTTTTGGCGACGGAAGTGACCTCGGCCGGATCCAGGCGCAGCAGGGTTTCCTCTCTTCGCTGACCCGGAAGATCAAGTCCGACGGAACGCTAAGCAATCCGCAGAGCCTGCTGTCCATCGCGGATGCCGTGACAAAGAACCTGACCGTGGATGAAGGCCTGGCATCGGTCCAGTCGCTCCTGACCATCGGGAGCCGCCTCAAAGACGTTGACTTGTCCAAGGTCGCGTTCGTCTCGGTTCCCACCCAGCCCGCCGCCGTCGATCCCAACAGGCTCGAATTGGTTGAACCGCAGGCCACGCAGCTGTTCGCCGCCATGCGCGCGAACCTGGACCTGACCACGCCGGGGGCCACGGCCACTCCGTCGGCCAGTCCCTCGCCCGCGGCGTCCGGCGCCCCGTCAAGCAGCGCGGCACCGGCGCCAAGCACTCCTGCCGTTCCGGCCTATGACAAGGCCCTTCAGCCAGTGACCGTGGCAGACGGAACGGGCGTCGCGTCCCGCGGACAGGAGATCGCCGCTGCCCTGGTTGGCGGCGGATTCACGAAAGCCGCTCATTTCCTTGCAGCCGCCGTCCCCAAGACGGTTGTCTATTACGGGACCGGCTATGCCGACGTCGCGCCGGATGTCGCGAACCTCCTGGGGATCCCGGCCTCGCAAGTCGAACTATCCAAGGGTGTCGTCGGAGTCCAGGTCTATGTCGGCAGTGACTTCAATTCCGGGACCAAGTACGGAGTTGCCTCCGTACCGTCCGACGTCGTCAAGCAGACCGCAGGCGACGTGAAATGCCAGGCGGTCAACCCGGCACTCATCGCGAGGTAGCAACGCGGGAAACTCCCGCTGCCTACCAGATGCTGACGCGGTCCTCAGGCGACAACCACATTCCATCCCCGGCTTCCACCGCGAACGCCTCATGGAACGAGTCCAGGTTCTTGGCGATGGCATTGGTCCGGAACTCGTTGGGGGAGTGCGGATCCGTAGCGACGCGCCGGATGGCTTCCTCGGGACGAATGACCTGGCGCCAGCCGGCAGCCCAGGACATGAAGAAGCGCTGCTGGCCGGTCAGGCCTTCGAGGACGGGAGGTTCCGCACCCTCAAGGCTCAGGAGATAAGCCTTGTAGGCGATGGTCAGGCCGCCCAGATCGCCGATGTTTTCGCCGAGCGTGAGCTTCCCGTTGACCTTGTGCTCGGGAGCGGCATAGGGGGCAAGGGCATCGAACTGGGCAACAAGTTTCGCCGCCAGTGCTTCGAAGGCCTTGCGGTCTTCCTCGCTCCACCAATTCCGCAGCGCTCCACTCCCGTCGAACTGGGAGCCTTGGTCGTCGAAGCCATGGCCGATTTCATGGCCGATGATGGCGCCGATGCCTCCGTAGTTGACCGCGTCGTCGGCTTCCGCCGTGAAGAATGGCGGTTGCAGGATGGCCGCGGGGAAGACAATCTCGTTCAGCATGGGGTGGTAATACGCGTTGACCGTCTGCGGGGTCATGAGCCACTTGTCGAGATCGACCGGCTTGCCGACCTCATCGAGGTGGCGGTCGACGTCGGCGTTGTGTGCCCGCTCGACGTTCCCCAGAAGATCACCCGGATCAATGTCGACGGCGGAATAGTCAATCCACTTGTCCGGGAAACCAATCTTGGGCCGGAAGGCCTCAAGCTTTTTCAGCGCTTCAGCCTTGGTGTCGTCACCCATCCAGTCGAGCGCCGTGATGCTCTCGCGGTAAGCCTCGATCAGTTTGGCAACCAGCGTCTGCATCCTGGCTTTGTAGCCTTCGGGGAAGTGGCGCTCAACGTAGATCTGGCCGACCGCCTCACCAAGGGCGGCTTCGACGACGGCGACTCCGCGCTTCCAGCGGTCCTTGTTCTGCGGAGTGCCACTCAGGGTGGTGCCGTAGAAATCGAAGTTTGCGTCCACGAACGCCGACGAGAGATAGGGGGCGGCGGCATTGAGCACACGCAGGGCCAGCCACTCTTGCCACGTGGCAAGGGACTCGGTCTCGACGAGGGAGGACGCACCCGCGAAGAAATCAGGAGTGCTTACCACCAGCTCGGTGAATTTGCCTGCTTCAATCCGGGCAGAATCGAACCAGGAATCAAGGTAGGGGAATAGTTCACGGCCCTCCTCCGCGGTCTTGAGGTTGTAGGTCTTCTGCGGATCGCGAAGGGTGACGTTGTCCCAGTGGTGCGAGGCAAGGGCCTTTTCGAGGGCGACAACGCGCGCCGCGGCATTGTCGGCGTCGGGAATGCCTCCCAGGCCGAAGAGTTTGGTGACGTATTTCGCATAGGCGCTGACAATGCCTTCGAACTTCTCGTCCCGATAGTAGGACTCGTCGGGAAGGCCAAGTCCGCCCTGGCCGATGTACAACAGGACCCGGTCCGGGTTCCCGGCGTCGGGAGCGGGGTAGATGGAAAACAGGCCGGACACATCCGAGCGGAACAGCCGCCCGGTCAGGGCAACCACTTCGGCCGGCGAAGCCGTAGCAAAGACCTCCGCAAGCCGGGCGCGGATAGGCTCCATACCCTTGGCTTCGGTGGCCTCTTCGTCCATGAAGCTGTTGTAGAGCCCGCCTACTTTGCGTTCGATGCCGCTGGCGTCCTCGCCCTTTGCGGCAGCTTCCTCGATGATCGCTTTGACTGCCAGTTCAGCGCCATCCCGCAGCGCGGTGAACGTTCCCTCAAGCGGGCGGTCGTCGGGGATGACCGTTGACTTCAGCCACGCCCCGTTGACGTGCTGGTAAAGGTCGTCCTGCGGCCTGACGGTTTCATCGATGTTGGACAGTGTGATCCCCGACTGTGGCACAAGAACTCCTTCGGACGACGAGCGGAACCGGCTCACCGCCGTTACCGCGTCTGCATAGTGGACGTTGCTTCAGGTATTGCATTGTCATCATACGCACCCGTGTTACTGTGAAATGGTGCGTGCAGGAATGCTTCTCCTTAGCTGCCGCGGCGGGGCCTCGTAGGCGATCATTCGCTAGGCCAACCCTCGCTGCGGAGTTAGCTATGCCCGGCCAATCTTCCATCAAAGATTAAGAGAAAAGGCCCCCAAAGTCATGCGCAACGCACAAAAGCCCTCCGGAATGCCCATTCATCGGTACCTGCCTTTTCAGGACCAGATCAGTGTCGAGCTGCCGGACCGCACTTGGCCGGACAAGGTCATCACCAAGGCTCCGCGCTGGTGCGCTGTGGACCTCCGTGACGGCAACCAGGCCCTGATCGACCCGATGAGCCCGGCCCGCAAGCTGAAAATGTTCCAGCTGCTGGTCAAGATGGGCTACAAGGAAATCGAGGTCGGTTTCCCCTCCGCTTCGCAGACAGACTTCGACTTCGTGCGGCAGCTCATCGAAGGCGGCCACATTCCGGATGACGTCTCCATCCAGGTCCTGACCCAGGCGCGGGAACACCTGATTGAGCGCACCTACGAATCACTCGTCGGCGCCAAGCAGGCGATCGTCCACCTGTACAACTCGACGTCGGTCCTGCAGCGCCGCGTCGTGTTCAACCAGGACGAGGACGGGATCCTGGACATCGCCCTCCAGGGTGCCCGTTTGTGCAAGAAGTACGAGGAAACCCTCACGGACACCCACATCACGTACGAGTACTCGCCGGAGTCCTTCACGGGGACCGAACTTGAGTACGCAGCACGCGTTTGCAACGCGATCGCCGATGTTTTCGAAGCATCCGCGGACAAGCAGGTCATCATCAACCTGCCCGCCACCGTGGAAATGGCCACCCCCAATGTCTACGCGGACTCCATCGAATGGATGCACCGGAACCTGCACCCCCGTGAAGGCATCATCATTTCCCTCCACCCGCACAACGATCGCGGCACAGGCGTTGCCGCCGCGGAGTTGGGCTACCTGGCCGGCGCCGACCGCATCGAAGGCTGCTTGTTCGGCAACGGCGAGCGTACCGGCAACGTGGACCTGGTCACCCTGGGCCTTAACATGTTCGTCCAAGGCGTCGATCCGATGATCGACTTCTCGGACATCGACGAGGTACGCAGGACCGTGGAGTACTGCAACCAGTTGCCCGTTCCCGAGCGTTCCCCGTATGGCGGCGATCTGGTATTCACGGCGTTCTCCGGTTCGCACCAGGACGCCATCAAGAAGGGCTTCGAAGCCCTCGAGAAGGAAGCTGCCGCGGCCGGCAAGGCCGTCGACGACTTCACGTGGCAGGTTCCCTACCTGCCGATCGATCCGAAGGACCTGGGCCGCAGCTACGAGGCCGTCATCCGCGTCAACTCCCAGTCCGGCAAGGGCGGTGTGGCGTACTTGCTCAAGAACGAGCACAGCCTGGACCTGCCGCGCCGGGCACAAATCGAGTTCTCCGGCGTCATCCAGCATCGCACCGACACCGTGGGCGGCGAAGTCAGCGGAGCCCAGCTGTGGGCGATGTTCCAGGACGAGTACCTGCCGGCCAGCACAGCCGATGGCCAGTGGGGACGCTATTCGCTGGGTTCCATCCGCACCGAGACCGATGAGTCCGGCGAGCTTTCCCTGCATGCAGCCCTGCGCATTGACGGCACGGTGGTCCAGCGGACCGGCACGGGCAACGGCCCGATCGCGGCCATGCTGGACATCCTCCGTCAAGACGGCGTGGACGTCCGCGTCCTGGACTACTCCGAACATGCCCTTTCCGAAGGTGGCAGCGCCACTGCCGCAGCATATGTTGAATGCGCCGTTGGCGAGCGGGTCCTCTGGGGAGTCGGTATCGATCCCAACACGAGCACCGCGGCGCTCAAGGCAGTCATCTCCGCCGTCAACCGAGCCATCCGGGCCGTCCGGGCATAGCCATTTGCCGTGCGGCGCCGCCAACACGGCGCCGCACGGCTTCGCCGGACCCGATAAGGCCCGGTGTGGTGCGAAGATTAACTGTGGCCAATCCTTCGTCGTTCGCAGCGCGGTCCTATCGGGACGATGCCGTAGTGCTGCGCACCCACAAACTGGGCGAAGCGGACCGCATCATCACTTTGCTGACAAAGCACCACGGACAAGTAAGGGCGGTTGCCAAGGGCGTACGGCGTACCAGTAGCCGGTTCGGTGCCCGCTTGGAGCCGTTCATGGTGGCTGACCTGCAACTCGTTTCCGGCCGCACCTTGGACATCGTCACCCAGGCTGTCGCCAAAGGAGCCTACGGGAGCTCGATCGCCGCCGATTACTCCCGGTACACCGCCGCTGCCGCCATGACGGAAACGGCGGAGAAACTGACGGACGCCGACGCCGATTCGGGAACGGCCCAATACAACCTCCTTGTCGGGGCACTTGCCGCCTTGAGCCGTTCCGACCACCCGCCGGAACTCATTCTTGACTCCTACCTGCTCCGCGCTTTGGCAACCGGCGGTTGGGCACCCAGTTTCACGGATTGCGCCCGCTGCGGGGCGAGAGGTCCGCACACAGCCTTCTCCGCTCCCTTGGGCGGAATGATCTGCAACGACTGCCGCCCGCCCGGCTCGCCGGCACCCGCTCCCGAGACCGTCGTCTTGCTGGGTGCGCTGCTGACGGGAGACTGGGCCACTGCGGATGTGTCCGAATCCTTGCATCGCCGCGAGGCCGCCGGACTGGTGGCAAGTTACCTGCAATGGCACCTTGAACGAGCATTGAAGTCCCTCAAACATGTGGAGCGAAGCTGAAAGTGGCACTGGGAAAAAAGAAGACGGCAACGGCGCGGACCACTCCGGTGAGGGCCCCCTACCACCATCCCTCGGGCGCCAGGCCGCCGGCCATCCCTGCCGAACTGGTACCGCGGCACGTGGCGATCGTCATGGACGGCAACGGCCGCTGGGCGAACCAGCGCGGCCTTCCGCGCATCGAGGGCCACAAGGCCGGGGAGCCGGCCCTGCTGGATGTGATGGCGGGTGCGATCGAACTGGGCATCAAGTACGTCAGTGTCTACGCTTTCTCCACCGAAAACTGGCGCCGTTCTCCTGAAGAAGTGCGCTTCCTCATGGGATTTAACAAGGACGTGCTACGTCGGCAACGCAACCAGCTCGACGAATGGGGCGTGCGGATCCGCTGGGCAGGCCGGCGGCCCAAGCTCTGGGGCTCCGTCATCAAGGAGCTGGAGGAAGCCGAGGAGTACACGCGCGGCAACGACACGTGCACCTTGACCATGTGTGTTAACTACGGCGGGCGCGCCGAAATCGCCGATGCCGTGGCCGCGATTGCCAAGGATGTGGCTGATGGGCGCTTGAAGCCCGGCTCCGTGACTGAGAAGACCATCCAGAAGTACCTCGATGAACCGGACCTTCCGGATGTGGACCTGTTTTTGCGCAGTTCAGGTGAGCAGCGCCTCTCAAACTTCCTCTTGTGGCAATCGGCCTATGCGGAGTTCGTCTTCATGGACACACTGTGGCCCGACGTTGATCGCAGGACTTTGTGGGACGCCGTCGAGATCTATGCCAAACGGGACCGCCGATATGGAGGCGCGGTAGACGCTGCGGCACCCCGTTGACCGCGGCCCGGAACTAGCACGAGCGTGCGTTGAAACCGCTCAGTCCGGATAGGAAGCCAACCAGATGGCCACGTCCCTGTAGGCCTGCTGCCGGACGGTCCGCCGTGACAGGAACACATCATGGAGTGCACCCGGATAGCGGAATACCGCCGTCCGGCGCCCGAGGCCCAGTGCCCGGCGGGCAGTCTGCTCGACGTCGATCACGGCGTCGACGCGCATAAGCTCCGCGGTCCACTCAGCCTGGATCCGGGTCCGGCCGGAAAGTAACACGAGCACCGGCGCGTCGATATTGAGTTTGCGTTCGACGGCGGCGTGGCCCGCCAGGACTGCCTTGGTCCACCCTGCGCGGATCGGGAAGGACGCCCGCGGCCTCCATTCCGGATCAAGGGTCCATTCGCCGTGGGCCAGGTTGCTCACGCTTTCCCAGTAGGCCGGCATCTCCGGGAAGCGGAAAGGACGCTTGGGGTCCGTGCGCGCAAACGGTTCCACAAGACGCATCGCCATGCTGCGGATCAGGCTGCTGCCTTGGAGCTCCAGCCACGGCGAATTCAACGTCAGCGTGGCAATGCGGCCGGGATTCCGGTCAGCCCAGAGCGCCGCGATCAGGCCGCCCAGCGAATGGGCCAGGAGGTGGATGGTAGCTGCCTCCGCGCTGCCCGTCAGCTCGGCGATATCCTGCCGGATGGCCTGCAGGGCGGCGTCGAGGTCTTCGTCATAGACCGTCAGGTCTGTGGTGTAGCCGGGAGTTTGGCCCGGCCGCAGGCTCCGCCCGAATTTGCGCAGGTCGAGCGCATAGAAATGGAACCCCGAGGCGCCCAGGAACTCGGCCAGTTCTGTCTGCATGAAGTAGTCGGCCCAGCCGTGGATATACAGCACCACCCTCGGCGGCCCCTTGGTAACGGGAACGTCGCTCCGGCGCCGGCGTCGAGTGAATGCCGTCAGCGCATCCAGGAGTCCGTGCTGCACCGATGGTGCGGCCGCCGGGCGGACGTGCCGGACGAGGGTTGCGCAGACCGGCCCCTCTTCGTCCGGTGGAAGTTCGAGCTCCAAGGCCTCGAAACCGCCGCCCAGAAAGTCCCGTTGCCAGACCGGCAATCCCAGTTCCGTGGTCATGGCATTTCCCCCGCTTGTCCAAGCTCCTGGCCTCCCGCACGGTCCGTCCCTGGCCCGTTGGTGATGTACCCGTGAATCCAGCGCGCAAGCCTGTCGTAGGCATCGGCGCGCACCGGACCGGCCGACAGGAAGACGTCGTGGAGGCCGCCATCCACCCGTTCCAGGGTGACGGTCCGGCCAAGGGTCATGGCACGGACGGCCATGGTGTTGACGTCCAGGACGGCGTCCGAATGCCGCATGGACTCCTGCCAGACCATGCCGTTGGCGCTCGCCCCGGAAATCAGGACCAGGATCGGGATGTCTATCCTCAGACCCCGGGCCACCCTTGTGTGGCCGCTGAGGACCGCGCTGAGCCAGCCGGCCCGCATGGGGAACGCCAAAGGCGGGCGGTATTTTTCGTCGAGGAGCCATTCTCCCTCGGCCGAGCTGCTGATGCTGCGGAAGTAGAAGCCGCGTTCGGGCAAGCGCAGGATTGTCTTGGGCCAGAACCGTGCGAGCGGTTTCACCATCGTCTGCGCTGCACGCCGGACCACGGAACTTCCGTGCATTTCAAGCCACGGGCTATTGAGTACGAGGTACTGGACGGAGCCAGGGTGGCTGCTGGCCCACAAAGCGGCTACGAGGCCCCCGGTGGAATGTCCCATGAGGGTCAATGAACCGGCTTCCTGTTCACGCTGGTCTGCGGAACGGATCATGCCGATGGCTTTGCTGATTTCGGCGTCGTAGTCGTTCAGGTGCTCAACGTAACCGCCAGGTGTGTCTGCCTGCAGGCTGCGGCCATGGTTGTGCATGTCCAACGCGTAGAAATGGAAGCCTTGTCCAGTCCAGAACTCTGCCAGGGCAACGTTGAAAAAGTAGTCGCTCCAGCCGTGCAGGAACAGGACCGAACGGTTGGCCGGCGGGAGAGAATCACCCGGGCCGCCGGTGCCCTGGCGCGGGACATGGCGGACGAGCGTTGCGCGCCGGACAACTCCATCAGGTCCGGCCGCCTCGAATGCGCAACTTTCGAAGTCCGCACCGAGGATATCGGTCTGCCACTCCATGGGAACAGCTTAGACACTCGCCGCGGCATCGCGTCCGGCTGCGCGTCCGGTGAACATGGAGCTGCCGAGGAACGTTCCTTCCAATGCCCGGTAGCCATGGACTCCTCCACCGCCGAAGCCGGCAGCCTCGCCGGCTGCATACAAGCCCGGGACGGGATCTCCGGTATCGTCGAGCACGCGTGAACGCAGATCCGTCTCAAGCCCGCCGAGGCTCTTACGCGTCAGGACAGAGAGCCGGACAGCCAGGAGCGGGCCGTGCTTCGGGTCGGTGAGCCGGTGCGGCGGGGCCACCCGCATGATCTTGTCGGTGGCGAATCGCCGGGCCGCCCGGATCGCGGCGAGCTGCGGATCCTTGCCCAGCCCGCTCGCCACTTGCAGGTCCCGATCCTGGATGAGTGAATCGAGCCGGGCAGGATCTACCAGCGCTGAACCTGTCAGCGCGTTCATTTTCGCGGCGAGCTCGGCGGCCGTTGCGGCTTGCAGGAAGTCCACGCCACGGTCGAGGAAGAGGCGCAACGGCGAGTCGCTGCCGGGACTGAGCCGGGAGGCAAGGAGCCTGATGTCCTTGCCAGTGAGGTCCGGGTTCTGTTCCGAGCCTGAGAGGGCGAACTCCTTCAGCGCGATGGTGCGGTTGCACACAAACCACGAATGCCCGTGCCCGCTCGCCAGGATATGCCGGAGGGCGCCCAGCGAGTCGAAGCCCGGAAACAGCGGGGCTGGCAGCTGCCTTCCCGTCGCGTCAATCCACAGCGACGACGGACCGGGCAGTATCCGGATGCCGTGCGAAGGCCACACAGGGGAGTGGTTGTGGATGCCTTCGGGGTAGTGCCACATGCGGTCGCCATTGATGAGCCGCCCGCCGGCGGCTGCGGCGGCAGCGAGGAACTCGCCGTCGACGGATGCAGGTACACCGCTCAGCATGTGTTCCGGCGCGTTACCGTCGGGCCATTGCCTCCGCACCAAAGTGTGGTTCCCGCCGATCCCGCCGGTGGTCACGATGATCGCACCCGCGGTCGCCTCAAAGTGCCCGACGACGGTCCTTGCCGACGCTTCGCCGCGTCCGGCTCCGGACGCCTCCAGGATCTCGCCGCCGACCCCCGTGACGCGGGCCGCCGTCGTCGTGATCTGCGTGGCGCGGTGCCGGAAGTGCAGGGATATCCTCCCGCGGGCCGCGCCTTCGTGCACTTTCGCCAGGAACGGTTGCACGACGCCTGGTCCCGTGCCCCACGTGACGTGGAACCGCGGGACAGTGTTGCCGTGGCCTTGGGGACCATAGCCGCCGCGTTCGGCCCACTGCACGAGCGGAAAGAGCCGCACCCCAAGCGAGTTCAGCCACCGGCGCTTCTCGCCGGCGGCGAAATCCACGTAAGCTTCTGCCCACCGCCGGGCCCAGAAGTCTTCGGGCCGGTCAAAGGCCGCGGACGCCAGCCAGTCGCTCAAGGCGAGCTCGGCACTGTCCTTGACGCCCAGCCTCCGCTGCTCGGGGGAGTTGACCAGGAACAAGCCACCGAAAGACCAATGCGCCTGGCCGCCCACGGACGCCGAAGGCTCCTGGTCCAGGACAGCAACCCGTTTGCCGTCGGCGTAGGCTTGGGCGGCGGCGACCAGTCCCGACAATCCCGCGCCAATAATGACGACATCGGCTTCGATGATTGCCTGGGAGTGAACTCCATCAAGTGGATTGCTCGGCATTCGTACATGCTACCGCCCGGTAACCGCCTTGGTTTGGTGCGCGACCCGTAAACCGGAAAACTAGTACCATGCGCGTTTACCCCACATTCTTCAAGCTGGCCTTCTCCTGGATGGATGCCGAAAAAGCCCACAAGATCGGCTTCCAGGCGATCCGCTACGCACACCGCTCAGGCGCAGGACGCGTCCTGGCCAAAATGACGGCTCCGCACCCCTCCCTGCGCACGGAGGCTTTCGGGCTGACGTTCCCTTCGCCCTTCGGCCTTGCGGCCGGCTTCGACAAAGAGGGCCACGGAATCGAAGCCCTCGCTGAACTAGGCTTCGGCCACGTGGAAGTGGGAACGATCACCGGCCAGGCGCAGCCCGGCAACGAGAAGCCACGGCTTTTCCGCTTGATCGAGGACAAGGCCGTGATCAACCGCATGGGCTTCAACAACGACGGCGCGGCGGCCGTGGCCCCGCGGCTCAAGGCTGCGAGGGCGGCTTTGCAGCGGACGCATTCGGGCGTTCGTCCCGTGATCGGAGTCAATATCGGCAAGACCAAGGTTGTCGAGCTCGACGACGCCGTTGAGGACTATTTGGTCAGCGCCCGCAGCCTGGCACCCGCCGCCGACTACCTGGTAGTGAACGTGAGCTCGCCCAACACGCCGGGACTGCGACTGCTCCAGAACGTCGAGACGCTTCGTCCCCTCCTGCGAGCGGTCGGAGAAGCCGCGGACGAATCCGCCGGCCGACACGTGCCGCTGCTCGTCAAGATCGCGCCGGATCTGAGCGACGAAGACATCGACGACGTCGCCCGGCTCGCCTTGGACCTCAAGCTCGACGGGATCATCGCCACAAACACCACCATCAGCCGGGAAGGCCTGGTTTCGGATCCGGGCAAAGTGGAAGCGTGCGGCGCCGGCGGACTCTCCGGTGCGCCGCTCAAGGGGCGTTCGCTCGAGGTATTGCGCCGGCTGAAGGCTGCGGTGGGGGAGGGCCTCGTGCTCATCGCGGTCGGCGGCGTGCAGTCCGCGGCCGACGTGCAGGAGCGGCTCGATGCCGGGGCAACCCTCGTTCAGGGATACACGGCATTCCTCTACGAAGGTCCGTTCTGGGCCGCCGGCATCAACAAGGCCTTGGCCAAACGGCGCAGTTAAGCGTCGCCGCTAAACAGGGAGACGAGCATCTGAACTGCACCTGAACCGCCAAGTGCGGACAAAAAGACCCTGGAACAGCTGTTCCAGGGTCTTTTTGATTCGTCGGACTGCTGTCCTTGGCGATCGGGGAGTATTAAGCGGGGTACTGGCCTCGCTGCACCTGCGGCTTCGGCAGGCGCAGGCGACGGAATTGCAGGGAACGCATGCTGCCGTACCAGACCGTCCCACGCTCGACGTCGCCGAACTTCTGCGTCAGGCCCTTGCGCAATTTGCGGGAAAGGATGAACACGTCCGCGAAGACAGCCAGGAACATGACCCAGAAGCCGATCAGGATATAGCTCAGGGCGTCGCTGCCTGAGGGAATGACGAAGGAGATAACCACGAACAGCAAGGCACCGAACATCAGGTACTCACCCAGGCTGAAACGGGCATCGACATAGTCGCGCGCAAAGCGCTTCTGGGGTCCCTTGTCCCGCAGCGGCAGGTACTTCTCATCCCCGGTGTCCAAGGCCTGGCGCATTTTCTGGCGCTGATCCTGCACGGCAATGCGCTCGGCTTCCTTCGAGGCCTTGCGGTCCGTCGGCACGAGGGGCCGCTTGCGGGCCGCTTCCTGTTCCTTGCGCTTGGGCGTGGGAGCGCCCTTGCCAGCGCCTTTCACGGCGGCATCTGCGGCAAGCTGGTCTACTTGGTCTTGAGCGCTCGGCTCATCCTTTTTACGTCCAAACACCACTACAGAATACCCCGCAGGAACCGCCCCAAAGTCGACGTGACGTGCCGCCCGGCGAAGGAGCCCGCCACGCCGCCAGGTCCGGTTCCCCAGCGCCACTCCCGGCGGTAGTGTTTTCGCCATGACTTCAATGAATGCGGAGATCCCGCAGACCTTTTCCGGCGGCTCCGGCACAATCAATGTTGATGCGCTCAAGTCCTCGATCGATGCTTCCTTCGACGAGACCATGACCCGTTTGAAGGACCTGGTTGCCATCCCGGGGATCGCCTGGCCCAGCTTTGACCCGGCGGAACTGGAGCGGAGCGCCGAGGCTGTCGCGTCGCTGGTCCGCGAGTCGGGCTTCCGCGACGTACAGATCCTGCGCTGCGACAAGGCCGACGGGACTCCCGGAGGCCCCGCCATCGTTGCTCGCCGCGTTGCCGCGCCGGGCAAAGCAACGATCCTGCTTTACGCGCACCACGATGTGCAGCCTCCGGGCGACGTGACCTTGTGGGACACCGAACCCTTCGTCGCCGAAGAGCGGGATGGCCGCCTTTATGGCCGTGGCGCAGCCGACGACAAGGCCGGAATCATGGCCCACCTGGCTTCTTATGCCGCTGTAACCCAGGTGCTGGGAGACGATTTCGGCCTTGGGGTCACCTTGTTCTTCGAGGGCGAAGAAGAGGCGGGCTCGCCGACGTTCCGGACTTTCCTCGAAACACACCGCGAGCTCCTCGAAGCGAACGTCATTGTTGTGGCGGATTCAAGCAATTGGAAAGTCGGCGTTCCCGCGCTGACAACAAGCCTCCGCGGACTGGTGGACGGCACCTTCGAAGTTCGGGTCCTGGATCACGCAGTGCACTCCGGCATGTTCGGCGGTCCCGTACTGGACGCGCCGACCCTTCTGTCCCGCCTCATCGCCACCCTGCACGACGACGACGGCAACGTGGCCATCGAGGGGCTGGTAGCCAGGGATGACGTAGTAGAGGACGTTGATGAGGAGCAGTACCGCGCCGACGCCTCCGTGCTCGACGGCGTACGGCTCGCCGGCAGCGGCAGCATCGCCTCAAGGCTCTGGACCAAGCCCGCGTTGTCGATCATCGGCATCGACGCACCCGCCGTCGACGTCGCATCCAACACACTGCTTCCCTCTGCGCGGGCAAAGTTCAGCCTGCGCTTGGCCCCCGGGCAGGATCCCGATGCCGCCATGGACGCCGTGGGAAGGCACCTGCAGGCGAACGCGCCCTTCGGAGCGAAGGTGACGTTCGTACCGGGGGAGCGGGGCAACGCCTTCTCCACCGATACGGAATCGGCGGCGGCCCGGATCGCAATGTGGGCACTCGGTGCAGCCTGGGGCGTGCCCGCTGTCGAAATGGGGATCGGTGGATCCATACCGTTTATCGCGGATCTCACGGAAACCTATCCCGATGTCCAGATCCTGGTGACTGGCGTCGAGGACCCTGACTCACGGGCCCACAGCGCCAACGAATCGCTTCACATCGGCGATTTCCGCAATGCCGTCCTGGCTGAGGCACTGATGCTCGCCAGGTTGAACACGGAAGGCCTCTGAGCCCCCGCCTGCATCGACCGGGGAACAAGGTAACGCTCCCTGCGGTTACGTTAGAAGTTATAGCTATGCGCCGGCTCGACGTAGCATGTAGCTATAGCCCGCACGTATTTGGGTAAGGGCAGGCAGCGCGAAGGCGCAGCCGCCAAGAGCTTCATAAGAAGGTAGGCCAATGAGCACTGCAACCAACGAAAACAGCACCGGAGCGCAGCTCGCAGGCGGCGAGCTTCCTGAGCACGAGGTCAAGTTGACCGATGTCGCCGCAGGTAAGGTCCGGAGCCTTCTCGAACAAGAAGGCCGCACGGACTTGCGGCTCCGCGTCGCTGTTCAGCCGGGCGGATGCTCGGGCCTGATTTACCAGCTCTACTTCGACGAGCGCCTGCTCGACGGCGATGCCGTCCGCGATTATGACGGCGTCGAAGTGGTTGTCGACAAGATGAGCGTGCCTTACCTGAGCGGTGCCAGCATAGACTTCGAGGACACGATCTCGAAGCAGGGCTTCACCATCGACAACCCCAACGCCGGCGGGTCTTGCGCCTGCGGCGATTCGTTCCACTAACCCGGGCATTCGCAGACTGTTGGCCCAGTTCAGGAACGGGTTGAACCCGGGCCGACGCACTGGGCCAGCATGTCGGCGAAAACCGCTCGGTAGCGGTAAGCTCTACATCGGGTAGTAAAACTTTAGTGTGCCCGGTGGGCTTCCGGCCGGCCGGGCTGCAGCAACAAGAGGAAGGGCCGTCTGTGAGTTCGCAGAACCGAACCGGCAGCCGACGCATAAAGATCACCTCGATCACTGGCTTGGCACTAGCCGGCGCGTTGGTTTTGACCGGATGTTCACCAGAGGTAGAAAAAGGCTGGTTGCCCACGGAACGTGGAACCACCAGCAACACCGATCGGATCATGGACCTCTGGGTCAACTCATGGATCGCCGCCCTCGCCGTCGGCATTATTACTTGGGGCTTGCTGGTCTGGTGCATCATCGCCTACCGCCGCCGCAAGGGCACCACGGGTTTCCCGAAGCAGCTTAGCTACAACCTCCCTCTGGAGGTCTTTTATTTGACCATTCCGCTGTTCATGGTGCTGGTGTTCTTCTACTTCACGGATCAGGACCAGCGTGCAATCGATGACCGCTCCCAGGCGGCCGACGTCACGATTGACGTCCGCGGCAAGCAATGGGCTTGGGACTTCAATTACGTGAAGGGCCCGGTCATCGCCGAAGACCTTCACGAGGCCGGCGTTCAGGCGCACCTCACGGGCAACAACGTGGACAAGGACAAGCTCCCCACCTTGTACCTGCCGGTCAACAAGTCGGTTGACCTGGAATTGAATTCCCGCGACGTCATCCACTCTTTCTGGGTACCCGCCTTCCTTCAGAAGCGCGACATGATCCCCGGCAAGACCAACTACATCAGGTTGACCCCCACCAAGGAGGGCACCTATGACGGCAAGTGCGCCGAACTTTGCGGTGAATACCACTCAGAGATGCTGTTCCGCGTGAAGGTCGTTTCCGAGGCTGAGTTCCAGGCTCATATGGCCCAACTTCGCCAGAGCGGCAACACCGGTCTTCTCGATTCGAAGTACGACCGCAACCCGAACCTGAACGCAAAGAATTAAGGGAAGCGACGTGGCTACTTACACTCAATCCGCCGGAGTCCTTGACGCTCCGGTAGTACCGAAGTCCAAGGGACGCATCGTCGTCAACTGGATCACCTCCACCGACCACAAGACCATCGGGTACATGTACCTGATCGCGTCCTTCGTGTTCTTCTGCCTGGGTGGTGTCATGGCGCTGCTGATCCGCGCCGAGCTCTTCGAGCCCGGCATGCAGATCCTGCAGACCAAGGAGCAGTACAACCAGCTCTTCACGATGCACGGCACCGTGATGCTGCTGATGTTCGCGACGCCGCTCTTCGCAGGCTTCGCGAACGTCATCATGCCTCTTCAGATCGGCGCCCCCGATGTTGCCTTCCCGCGACTGAACGCACTGGCCTTCTGGTTCTTCCTCTTCGGCTCCACCATCGCGGTGTCCGGCTTCATCACCCCGCAAGGTGCCGCCTCCTTCGGCTGGTTCGCCTATGCCCCCTTGTCGGACACGACGTTCACCCCGGGCGTGGGCGGAGACCTGTGGGTCTTCGGTCTGGCTTTGTCCGGTTTCGGAACCATCCTGGGTGCCGTGAACTTCATTACCACGATCATCTGCATGCGCGCTCCCGGCATGACGATGTGGCGCATGCCGATCTTCACCTGGAACACCCTCGTGACGGCAATCCTGGTTCTCATGGCCTTCCCGCCGCTCGCCGCCGCGCTCTTCGCGCTCGGTGCCGACCGCCGCTTCGGCGCACACATCTTCGACCCGGAGAACGGCGGGGCTGTCTTGTGGCAGCACCTGTTCTGGTTCTTCGGCCACCCCGAGGTTTACATCATTGCGCTGCCCTTCTTCGGCATCGTGTCCGAGATCTTCCCGGTATTCAGCCGCAAACCGATCTTCGGTTACAAGGGCCTGGTCTACGCGACCATCGCCATCGCCGCCCTGTCGGTTACCGTCTGGGCGCACCACATGTATGTCACCGGATCGGTGCTGCTGCCGTTCTTCTCGTTCATGACGATGCTGATCGCGGTACCCACCGGCGTGAAGTTCTTCAACTGGATCGGCACGCTGTGGCAGGGCTCGATTACTTTCGAGACGCCCATGCTCTGGAGCATCGGCTTCCTGGTCACCTTCCTCTTCGGCGGCCTGACCGGCATCATCCTGGCCTCCCCGCCGCTCGACTTCCACGTCTCGGACTCCTACTTCGTCGTCGCGCACTTCCACTACGTCGTCTTCGGAACTGTCGTGTTCGCCATGTTCGCAGGCTTCTACTTCTGGTGGCCCAAGTGGACCGGAAAGATGCTCAACGAGCGCCTCGGCAAGATCCACTTCTGGCTTCTGTTCCTGGGCTTCCACGGCACGTTCCTGATCCAGCACTGGCTCGGCGTCGAGGGCATGCCCCGACGCTACGCGGACTACATGCCGCAGGACGGCTTCACCTGGATGAACCAGTTCTCCACCATCTCATCCTTTGTGCTCGGCGCCTCGCTCCTGCCGTTCTTCTGGAACGTCTACATCACCTGGCGCAGCAACAAGAAGGTAGAAGTGGACGATCCCTGGGGCTTCGGCGCTTCGCTCGAGTGGGCCACATCCTGCCCGCCGCCGCGACACAACTTCACCTCGCTGCCCCGCATCCGTTCCGAACGTCCTGCCCTGGACCTCCACCACCCGGAACTCGCTCAGCACCACACTGCACAGAGCCCCGAGCCGGCAGCAAAGGTGCTCGGCAACGCTGATCAGAAGGACGCCAAGTGAAAATCGAATCATGGATTTTTGGAGCCGGGAGCTTTTTCTTCGTCCCCGTCGCACTGGCCTACGGCTTCCTGACCCACTGGTCTGAGTGGGTCGGAACCCTCGGCATTCTCCTGGTCGGTGGTCTGGCAGGCATGATCGGCGGCTACCTCGGTTTCACCGGCAAGCGGGTCGGCATGCGCCCGGAAGACCGACCGGACGCTGAGATCCACGAGGGCGCTGGCGAGCAGGGACACTTCAGCCCCTGGAGCTGGTGGCCGCTGGTCCTCGGCCTGGCGTGTGCCGGTGGCTTCCTTGGCCTTGCCATAGGTTTCTGGATCACGTTTGTCGCCGCTGGCCTGGCCCTCGTGGCCTTGGTCGGTTGGGTCTTCGAATACAGCCGTGGAGACCACGCGCACTAGAAGTTCTTGAATAACGACGGCGGGCCCCACCAATTGGTGGGGCCCGCCGTCGTTATATCCGGATGTGGCACGAGGCGCACACTCAACACGATTGCCGGCTCACTGGCCTTCTACGGCCTCCAGGACGGCCGAAAGCGCAGCCAAGGCATCATTGACCTCATCAAGCGTGCGGCCGGCTTGCAGCGCTTCACCGGAGACCGACAGCACCACCTCGCACCCGTGGCCGAAGTCTTCGGTCATGACCTCGAGCAATGACCGGGCATCCACTGCTTGCTGGCCGGGCTTACGAATCGTCACTGGAAGGCCCGTGGCGGTCACAGCCCGCACGAACATGGCAGCAGCCCGTGCATGGAGACCGATCTCTGCGGCGACGATGGCTTTGTGCTCGGGCAAACCGGCTCCTTTGATTCGGACGGCCAGATGCCGACTGCGATTTTGATCCATACAAGCCTAGCGCCGCAACACGACGGCGCCGTCCGCGGCGATCAACTGGTCTAGACCTGCCCGTGGATTGGCCTACGCTTATTTCATGAGAGATTTCGTGGCCGGAGACCGTCGTGCCCGCTGAGGCAGCACGTATCGCGGGGGAGATCGACCGCAAGAGCGGCACTCCCATCTACGTTCAACTGCGCGAGATCCTGCGCAGCTACATCTCCGAGTCCTGCAAACCCGGTGCGGCGCTGCCTTCGGAGCGGGACCTTTCCGAACGCTTCGGGCTTGCCAGGATGACGGTGCGGCAGGCCATTGATGCCCTCGTCGGCGAGGAGGTCATTGAACGCGTGGTTGGATTGGGAACTTTCGTCCGCAAACCGAAGCTCGACCTCCAGGTGAAGCTCACGTCGTACAGCGAGGAAATGCAGCGCCGCGGCATGGTCCCGGCGGCCAAGGTCCTGAGCTTTGAACAAATCTCGGCCAGCGCCTTCCTCGCGAGGGAGCTCCAGCTGGAGGAAGGGACGCCGTTGGTCCGCTTCAGACGGCTCCTCCTCGCTGACAACGAGCCCATGAGCGTGGACGAGAACTTCATCCCTGCCCATCGCGTGCCAGGTCTCCTGGACGATGCGCCCCCCACATCCCTCTACAACGTGCTGAGTGAGAAGTACGGACTGGTGATGGAGTGGGGAGAGGACATGATCGAAGCAACAGCAGCTTCGCCGTCAACGGCGCGGCTCTTGAACGTAGATGTCGGAACTCCCTTGCTCAAGATCCAGCGCCACGCATTCGTCGCACGCGCGATGGTGGACTACTCCGTCTCCTACTACAGGGCTGACCGGTACAAGTTGTGGGTCCCGTTGCAGCGCCCGGGCGTCCGGTCCACCCGGAGCCAATCGACGGGGTACCGCACCCACTAGCACAAAGCCGGGAACCGCCCGCTTGGAAGCCCGAAGAACGAGATAAGGCCCCGTCCACATGGACGGGGCCTTATCTGTGCTATCTGCTGGAGCTAGTGGCTAAGGCTCTTGTGCTCTTCGCCGGACTCGATGGCCTCATGGTGGCCATGTCCGTGAGCGGCTTCAAGCTCAGCCGGCGTTGCCGGAGCAACACGGTCTTCGAAGAACCACTTGGACAGCGCCGCGCGGCGCTTCTCCTTCGGGGTGACGACGCCATGCTCGTTCGGCTCAGCCGGCAACGGGGAAAGCGATTCGAAGCCCACAAGCTTGTAGTGCTTGTAGTCGTCCAGTGGCGCGTGAACCTCGATGAACTCACCATGCGGCAAGCGCACGATGCGGCCCGTTTCGCGGCCGTGCAGGGCAATCTCGCGGTCCTTGCGCTGCAGCGCAAGCGCCACGCGCTTTGTCACCATGAACGCAATGATCGGGCCAATGAAGAACAGCGTGCGCAGCCAGTACGTGACGTCGTTCAGGGCAACGTGGAAGTGCGTTGCGATGAGGTCCGAGCCGGCCGCCGCCCACATGACGCAGTACCAGGTAAACCCTGCGACGCCGATGGCAGTACGGGTAGGAGCGTTGCGAGGACGGTCCAGAACGTGGTGCTCACGGTTGTCCTTGGTGATCCAGCGTTCGATCCACGGGTACATGAACAGCACCGTGAAAATGATGCCGGCGGGAACCAATGCAGGCAGCAGCACATTCAGGGTCAGCACGTGGCCGAAGATGATGTATTCGAAGTGGAAGTCGTTGACAACGCCAGGCATGAGCCGCAAGGCGCCATCGACGAAGCCGATGTACCAGTCAGGCTGGGTACCTGCCGACACAGGGGAGGGGTCGTACGGTCCGTAGTTCCAGATCGGGTTGATCGTGAACATCGCAGCCATGAGCGCGACGACACCGAACACGATGAAGAAGAAGCCGCCGGCCTTAGCGGCGTAAACCGGTCCCAGGGGGTAACCGACGACGTTGCCGTCGTTGCGGCCCGGGCCGGGGTACTGCGTGTGCTTGTGCACAACCACCATGAAGAGGTGGATGACGATCATCAGCAGAATCATGGCAGGAACGAGCAGGATGTGCAGCACGTACAGGCGGCCGATGATGGCTGTACCCGGGAACTCGCCTCCGAAAAGGAAGAACGAGATGTACGTTCCGATCACCGGGATGGACTTGATGACACCGTCGATGATTCGCAGGCCGTTGCCGGAGAGCAGGTCATCGGGAAGGGAATATCCGGTGAAGCCTTCAGCCATGGCCAGGATGAGCAGGACGCCGCCCACTACCCAGTTCATTTCACGCGGCTTGCGGAAAGCGCCGGTGAAGAAAACGCGCAGCATGTGCACACCAAGCGACGCCACGAACAGCAAAGCCGCCCAGTGGTGGACCTGGCGGAAGAACAAGCCGCCGCGAATGTCGAAGGAAATGTTCAGCGACGAGTTGTACGCGACGGACATTTCGACATTCGTGAGCGGGGTGTACGAACCCGAATAGTGGGTCTCAGCCATGGACGGGTCGAAGAAGAACGTCAGGAAGGTACCGGACATCAGGAGAATGACGAAGGAATACAGCGCCACCTCACCGAACATGAAGGACCAGTGGTCGGGGAAGACCTTCCGGCCGAATTCACGCAGGATTCCGGATCCGCCGACGCGCTCGTCAACGAAGTCCGTGATCCGGCCAACCTTGGTTTTCGGTACGAAGGGGACTTCAGCTGTTGATGAGGCGCTCATGCTCGTCACGCTCCCAGTAACTCGGTCCTACAGGTTCTTTGAAATCGCTCGTGGCTACGAGGTAGCCCTCAGCGTCCACCGCGATGGGCAGCTGGGGGAGCGGACGGCTGGCGGGGCCGAAGATAACCTTGCATTCCTTGGTGAGGTCGAAGGTTGACTGGTGGCACGGGCACAGCAGGTGGTGCGTTTGCTGCTCGTAAAGAGCAACCGGGCAACCGACGTGGGTGCAGATCTTGGAGTAGGCAACGATTCCGTTGTAGCTCCAGGTTTCGCGGCCCTTGGAAATGGTCAAGTCATCCGGGTTGAGGCGCATGAGCAAAACGACGGCTTTGGCCTTCGCGTTGAGCTTGCCTTCCTGGAGTTCGTTGAGGCCTTCCGGGATCACGTGGAATGCGGAACCGATGGTCACGTCCGATGCCTTGATCGGAGTTCCGTCAGGGTCGCGGGTGAGGCGCTTGAGCTTGCCGTCCTGGGGAGCCCACATGGTGTGTGCGAGCGTGTTGTCGGGACGGGGACCAAGGTCACCGAATACTGCCAAAGCCGGAAGAGGCGCCAGTGCCACGGCACCCAAAAGGGTGTTGCGGATCAGCGGGCGACGCTTGATGCCGGTTTCCTCGACGATGTCCTCGACGATTCGCACGGCCGCCTGCCGGTCTTCCTCGGTGCGGATGGCGTGGCGCTCTTCCGAAACCTCGTGGTCCGGCATGAGGGCCTTGGCCCAGTGCACGATGCCGGTGCCGATCCCGAGCATCGCAAATGCGGTGCCCAGGCCAAGCAACAGGTTTTGGGTGCGGATCGTTGCGATCGTGGAGTCTTGCCCAAGATCGATGGCAAAGTACGACACCAGGAAGATCACCGTGCCGATGACGGAGATGCCAAACAGTATGGCCACCTGTCGCTCGGCTCGCTTAGCGGCTCTCGGGTCCGTGTCAGCCAGGCGCAAACGGTGCGGAGGAAGCCCAGGATCCTGGAACTTCTCCACATCATTCTGACCAGCCGTAGCTACGGTGCCCGAGTGGTTCGGACTGCCGTCACTATGGTTGCCCATAATTCGCCTCATCCTTCTCTCGTTGTCCCGGCCGTAACCGGGTTAATGTTCAATTCAAAACTGCTGTGGGGACAGCAGAAGTTTTTGTCGTGCGCTGGCCTAGGACGTACGGGACGTCAGCCAGATGGTGAAGGCAATGATGACGCCGAGGCCTGCAACCCAGACGAAGAGACCTTCGGATACCGGACCCAGGCCCCCCAGGTCGTTTCCACCAGGCGAGCCGTTGGTTTCGATCTTCTTCAGGAAGGTGATGATGTCGCGCTTGCCCTCAGGAGAGATGTTCGCGTCGTTGAAGACCGGCATGTTCTGCGGACCAGTGGCCATCGCTTCATAGATGTGCTGGCCTGAGACACCAGCCAGGGCCGGAGCGAACTTTCCACGGGTCAAGGCGCCGCCAGCCGCTGCAGCGTTGTGGCACATCGCGCAGTTCACGCGGAAGAGCTCGCCACCCTTGGCGGCATCTCCCTTTTCGTCGAGCAGCGATGCGTCGGGAATTGACGGGCCAGCGCCGAGCGAAGCGACGTAGGCCGCCAGCTGCTGGGTCTGCTGCTCGTTGAACTGCCGCGGCTTTTCCTGGGCCTGGGGTCCGTTCATCTGCATGGGCATACGGCCGGTGCCAACCTGGAAGTCAACCGCAGCAGCACCCACGCCGACCAGCGAGGGGCCGTCCTTGGATCCGCTGGCGCCCATGCCGTGGCAGGTGGCGCAGTTGGCGGCGAAGAGCTTGCCGCCTTCCTGGGCGTCGCTTGCGCTGAAGGTAGTGGTGTCTGCCTTCGCCTGGTTGACCGTTGTGGCAACGGCGTAGAGCCCACCAGTGACGAGGAGTCCCATCAGCAGCAGCGCAATGGCTGCCAGTGGATGACGTCGCTTCTGCGAGAGTGCCTTCACGTGGTGGTTCCTTTATTCGATCCTGCGTCGGCTCCGCGAGCCGCTTCTTTAAAATTCATCCTCTTGAGGAACAAGAGTCGGTGCCGGGCTACTTCAGTACGTAGATGACCAGGAAGAGGCCGATCCACACAACATCCACGAAGTGCCAGTAGTACGAGGTGACGATTGCCGAGGTCGCTTCAAAGTGTCCGAACTTCTTGGCGGCGTATGCGCGGCCAATGATGAACAGGAAGGCGATGAGGCCGCCGATGACGTGGAGACCGTGGAAGCCGGTTGTCATGTAGAACGCGGAGCCGTAGGCATTGGCCGAGAGCGTCACGTGCTCGGACACAAGCATCGCGTATTCGGTGGTCTGCCCGGCAACGAAGAAGGAGCCCATGATGAACGTCAGGATGAACCATTCGTTCATGCCCCAGCGGGTGAACTGCAGCACACCGCCTCGACGGCGCGGCTCAAGTCGCTCGGCAGCGAAGACGCCCATCTGGCAAGTGAAGGAACTCGACACGAGGACGATTGTGTTTACAAGCGCAAACGGGAAGTTGAGCTTGCCGGTTTCTTCCGCCCACAAGGCGCCCGACGTGGAGCGCAGCGTGAAGTACATGGCGAAGAGACCGGCGAAGAACATCAACTCACTGGAAAGCCACACAACGGTTCCAACGGAAACCAAATTGGGGCGATTCAGCGTCGGGTGCGCCGGGGTACTGGGGGCATGGGTCGCAGATGTCACAAGGACATTATGTCTGTAAAAGTCCGGACTTCCCAATGCGAACCGCCATTTGGGGAGACTTTTTCTACAAACACGCGAATTCGCGCGGAAAAGTTCCCGGCGTCCTTAGCATTGGTCACGGAGCAGGGTGGATCGCTAGCATCAAGTGGTGACTTCACAGGCATCTGCAGAGCAGGCAAGCAACTCGTGGCCCGGACTCATCTCCGCTTTGATCAACGGGCATGACCTCTCGGCCGGGAACACGGCATGGGCCATGAACACAATCATGTCCGGAGAAGCCGCCCCTTCCCAGATTGCCGGTTTCCTCGTTGCCCTGCGGGCCAAGGGTGAAACGGTGGATGAAGTCACCGGACTGGTCGAGGCAATGCTCTCCAACGCCAAACCCGTGAGCATTCCGGGTGAAAAGCTTGACATCGTAGGCACAGGCGGCGATCGGCTGAACACAGTGAACATCTCGACGATGGCGGCCCTAGTGGCGGCCGGCGCGGGAGCACGGGTCGTAAAGCACGGGAACCGGGCGGCGTCGTCGTCGTCGGGCTCCGCCGATGTCCTGGAAGCCTTGGGCGTGAGGCTCGACTTGCCGATCGACCGGGTGGCCCGGAATGCCGAAGAGGCGGGAATCACCTTCTGTTTCGCCCAGGTATTCCATCCGTCGTTCCGGCATACCGGTGTTGTGCGTGCGGAACTCGGCATTCCCACGGCCTTCAACTTCCTGGGACCAATGACCAACCCCGCCCACGTCCAGGCTTCAGCCGTGGGTGTTGCCAACGCCGCGATGGCTCCCTTGATCGCCGGGGTCCTGGCGCGCCGAGGGAGCCGCGGATTGGTGTTCCGCGGGGAAGACGGACTCGATGAACTCACCACCACCGGACCATCCACGGTGTGGGAAATCAGGAACGGGCAAGTCACCGAGCAGCGGTTCTCGCCGGCGGATCTTGGTATCGCTGCGGCGACCGTCGCCGATCTACGAGGCGGCGACGCCAAGGCGAATGCCGCCGTCGTGCGCGAAGTACTTGAGGGGAAGCCGGGCCCGGTCCGCGATGCCGTCGTGCTCAACGCCGCCGCAGGCCTGGTGGCCTTCGACACTACTGCCGACGGACCGTTCTTGGAACGAATGAAGTCGGCCTGGCTGCGGGCCGCGGAATCCATTGATTCCGGAGCGGCTTCCAGGGTCCTCGACACGTGGGTCGGACTAAGCCAAAGCTAGGCGCGGCGCCAGGATTCCGGCTGTTACTGCTCGAAGCCCAGCGTAAACGCGGCGTCCAGATCATGCTGTGAGTATGCTCGGAAGGCGATGTGCGTGGTGGTGTGAACTACTGCGGGAACCTTCGAGAGTTTGTCGGCGATGACGTCCGCCAACTCCTCATGCTTCGCCACGCGTGCCACGGCAATAAGGTCCCATTCCCCTGTGACGGAGTAGACCTCGCTGATCCCTTGGATGGCGGAGATCTCCTCGGCCGTCTCCGGAATGCGTGAAGCGTCGGTCTTGATCAGGACAAAAGCGGTGATCACTGGGGGCAGCCTTTCCGAAGTGCAGCAGTGGACGTAGCAAGCCTAGTCCATCGGCGGGTGCTTAGGCCCGGCGGCTCCGTCGACGGGCCCGCATCACGAGGGCGATGACGGCGCGGTAGCCAAGCAGCAGGATCGCCAAGCTGATCAAGGCGACAATGATGAACGCGAGCACCACGGTCTGTCCGGTGGCCGCACGCAAAAGCATGCCCCCGGCGACGGCTCCGATCCATATGCCGACGCCGGCCGGCCAGGTCTTGAAGGGTGCCCTCCAGGCCCGCACAGTGAGCCAACCGATCACGGCACCGGCAAGAAACGGCCAAGCCGTGGCAAAGACCCCGGTCAGCACATCAGCACGCTGGTGCGCGTCGCGGCCAATGGCGGCGAAAACAAGAATGAGGATTGCGTCTGCCAGTCCGGCGATGAGGGCAGTGCGGACCAGGGCGGAATTTGCAGCAGGCATGGAAACGACACTATCCCGCACTGATGCCGAACTCGAACCGAAGGTCCTACGCATGCCACCAGGCTGTTGAACCCGCGCCCCTTGAACCAGCACTGAGTACCGCGGAAGATGTGGCTACGACACTTGAAGCGACGCCGATCCCCGGAGGTACGACATGAAGTTGATCCAGGTTGCCCAGCGGGCGGTGGACCTCGACCGGGCATCGGAGTTCTACTCCCGGCTGCTGGGCGGCGCGCCAACCGGAAGATTCGATCCGCCCGGCCTGCTCTTCTTCGATCTCGACGGCGTCCGGCTTCTCCTGGATCGCGGCGCCCCGTCGTCGCTGATCTACCTTGACGTAGCCGATCTCCGGCTCTCAGTGGAAGGGCTCCGCGCCTCAGGGACGAAGATCGTCCAGGAACCACAATTGGTCTACAGCCACGTCGACGGAAGCCTTGGACCGGCCGGGACCGACGAGTGGATGGCCTTCATCAAGGACAGCGAAGGCAACACAGTGGGCCTCGTCGGCCGTGAGGCGAGTGGCAGTTAGGAAGCGGACAGCCGCCGTCGAGCAAGAAAAAATCTGCCTGTAGATGGTCCCGGCGGGCGCTGTTAGCATGACGAAAAGGTAGCTGATCGTGCTGCCCCAAACACTGAGGAGCCATGTAATGACCACGAACCTCAACCCCTACATCAGCTTTCGGGACAACGCCAAAGAGGCAATGACTTTCTACCAGTCGGTCTTCGGAGGCGAGCTGACCCAAAGCACCTTCGCGGAGTTCCACGCGAGCGAAGACCCCGCCGAAAGCGACAAGATCATGCACTCGGCACTCAAGACAGACAACGGATTGCTGCTCATGGCCGCGGACACCCCCAACAGCATGGATTACAGCCCGGGAAACAACATCTCGGTGTCCCTTAGCGGCGACGACGAAGCGGAACTTCGAGGCTATTGGGACGGACTGGTCGACGGCGGGACGGTCACCGTGCCGATGGAGAAGGCGCCCTGGGGGGACATCTTCGGGATGCTCACTGATAAGTTCGGCATCGCTTGGCTGGTCAACGTTTCGGGAGATCAGCCTCAGTAACGCAAAACAGAAAGCGCCCTCCGCCCCGCGATGCGGGACGGAGGGCGCTCTGTCTTCCGGGGCTATCCGACCGGGTTGGTCGTCTGGCAGGTCTGGTCCTGGGCGGTCTGGGCAACCACATCGTTGGGCTTAGGGGCCGGAAGCGTGGGCTTGTCCCCGGTAGCGAAGTCTTGCCCGGCGTAGAGCTGGACTCCCTGGACGCTGGCGACCTGCTGCACGCTCGCCGACGGCAACCCGAACATTGCTGCGACGTCCGCAGCAACGTCGGCGAATCCGGCACCGTAGTAGACCATCGTCTGTGGCCTGGCATCGGCTTGGATCTTGGCCAGCTTCGTGAATCCACCGGCGGAGAGCAGCGATCCGATCTCCTGGCTCCTGCCGGTCACGCCCGTTCCATTGGCGACGGTGACCGGTTGGAGCGCCTTGTTGTATCCGGCCTTCGGAGCTTCGGTCGATGGAGCAGGGGACGCCGCGGCGCTTGGTGCGGGCTGGCTGAGGTCGGGGCTCTTCGTCAAGGCAGCAAAGAAGTTGCTCGCCGCCGGTTGGTCGAGGTCGAGCCGGTTGGGGTCGGACGCCGCCGGGACGTTGGGCACGGTGATGAAGTTGACCTTCGCCGGGTCAATGTTCTTGAGCCTGCCCGCGATGGTCAACAGGGCCGGAACCGAGGCGAGACCGTTGTCGACGGTGAGGTTCTTGGTGACGGTATCGGCAATGCCGAGCATCTTCTGGGGGTTTCCGAGCGTTCCGTCAGCCTTGAGCTTCCGCACGAGGGAACCAAGGAACGATTGCTGCGCCTTGATCCGTCCGAGGTCTCCGCCATCGGAAAATGCATGGCGGGTGCGCAGGAAGGCCAGGGCCTGGTCGCCTTCCACCTGTGAGGTGCCCTTGGGCAAATGCAATCCGGAATCGGGGTCGTTGACCGCAGCGCTCACGCAGACGTCGACGCCACCGACGGCCTTCGATAGTTCGGTCACTGCGTTGAAGTCGGCCATCATGAAGTGGTCAACCTCCAAACCCGTGAGCTTGTTGACGGTGTCAACAGCGCAGCCGATGCCAGCCTCGGCCATGGCACTGTTGATCATGGCATTTTGCCGTTCAGGGTATTGCTTGCCTGTTTTGTTGTCAGTGCAGGCCGGAACGTCGACCAGCAAGTCCCGGGGGAAACTGATGACGTTGACATGGTTGTTGTCCGCGGAAATATCCAGCAACATCATGACGTCCGATTGGCCGTAGCCGGAGGATTGATCGGTGGTGCCGAACTGCCCGTTCTTCCCGCTTCTGGTATCAGTGCCCAGGACGAGGATTTGAAGCCGGTCCTTGCTGTCGTCCACCGGTCCTTCCGTCCTGACGCCGCCGGCGCCGAGTGCGGATGATGAGATGTTGGACTGAAGGCGCCATACCCAATACCCTCCGAACGCGATGACTGCGATCAGCAAGACAGCCACTGCGGCGCTCGTGATTTTGAACCAGCGGGGCGAGCGGCGAAAGCTGAACCGCCGGCTGCGGGCAGCCAGCTTTCCCTGGCCCGGGTAGGCAACAGGGGGTGACTGACCCGACTCCGGGCTGGGTGCATCGTGGCGAGTGACCAAAAGGGGAACTACCTCTCCAGGGGAAATACGGACGGCCCTATTGTAGCCGGGGGGTCTGGGAAGCTTCCGTGAGGCCCGCGGTACCTAGTGCAGATACCGCGCAATGATTCAATGGAAACATGACTCTGAGTTCACTTGCGGCGTTCGTCGGATTGTGCGTGATTTTGGCGCTCACGCCGGGCCCGGACTCGTTCCTCGTCCTGAGGTACAGCCTTTCAAACGTCAAGGCCGGCCTCTCGGCCGGCCTCGGTTCTTCGCTTGGCAGCATCTTTTGGGCAGGGCTTGCCGGCATTGGATTGGCAGCCCTTCTGGAGCAGTCGGCCGAGGCCTACAGGGTAGTGAAAATCATTGGTGGCCTGTATCTGATCTACCTCGGGATCAGCGCCTTTATCCACAGCCGGCGCGGAAAGCCTACCCGCCACGAACAGGATGCCCCGGAGAACGGCCCCAAACTGCGCTCGAGTTTCTTCGCAGGACTTGTTTCGTGCATGCTCAACCCCAAAGTCGGCCTGTTCTTCCTCGCTGTGGTGCCCCAGTTCCTTCCTCCCGGGGAAGCATCCTTTGGGCAGACGATGATTCTCGGAGTAATCGACTTCGCGATTTCGATGCTCTACCTCGGAGTCCTGTCTTTGGTGGCAACCAAAGCCGTTCTCTGGCTGAAAAAGCCATCTGTGACGAAAGCACTCGAACGGACCTCTGCCGCGATCCTTACGGCGCTTGGCCTGGGGACCGCGGTTTCAGCAAACAGTTGAGCTGGGGTGACCTATTCGTTGTGAATAGTATTTGATCCCGCCCAAGGGGCCGGCCGGGTCGGGTACCTAGTGTTCCCGGTATGAGGCCTCTTCCAGTACGCAAGCCCTTGGCTGTGCAATTGTCCGTCTTCCTGCTCGCGAGCGCCGTTGGAGCTCTGGGGCTCAGCGTTCCTCCTGCAAATGCTGCGTCACCAGCTGTGTCCGTCGCTCCGGATCCAACTCCCACCAAACTGGACTTCGCCAACGTCAATGGAGATACGTGGATCGTGCCGGCCGGTGTGCGCTCCATCGATGTCCGGGTCTGGGGCTCCGCCGGCGGCGGTGGCGGACCAATCAATATTCCTGGTACCGCTTTTGTTGTGAGCAATGATGGTCCCGGCGGAGCAGGGGCCGACATTCGCGCCACGCTGCAGGTAACGCCCGGCGAGGCGCTGAAGATTTACGCTTCAACACCTGGCGGGGGAACAGGGTCGCGACACAACCCAGGCGGCGGGGGAGTGGGTTTCATTCGCGGAGGTTCAGGTGGTACCGGATCCCTCGCTGGATCTGCTGGTGGCGGTGGCGGCGGCGCGAGTGCCGTAGTCGACGGGAAGGGCACGCCGCTTGTTGTCGCCGCCGGTGGGGGCGGAGGCGCAGGCCACGGAGCTGCTTTCGTGTACTGCAACGGCGGTGCAGGCGGTGCCGCCAACCAGAATGGCCAGTCGGCTGACGGGTGGTGTGCGGGCGGGGCACCTGGCGCTGACTCGGGAGTCATCGGGCCTGTCGGCGCGGCGGGAACCGGCGGTGGCGGAGCCGGAAGTTCGTCCAGCGGCGGCGGTGGGGGCGGTGGCGGCGGCGGTTGGCTAAGTGGTTCAGGTGCTCTTGGCAGCCGCGTAGGTGGCGCCGGGGGCGGTGGTGGCGCTGGCGGCAGCAGCTATGTTGACCCCACCGCAAGCAACGTGATCAGGGGCTACAACGCGGGTAGCGGCTGGGTCAGCATCTGGTACACCCCCGACTACGCAACAACAACCAGCGTCATCTCGGCAACGAATCCTTCCATCTTCGGCACTCCCGGCGGCTACGTCGCAACAGTCCTCAACTCCGACCTCCACGGAGTGGTTCCACGTGGCGAGGTCGCAGTTATGGACAGTGGCGGCACGGAACTGGCAACCGCTCCAGTTGACGCCGCTGGAACTGCCAACATCAGTGCAATCGACCTACACGCGGGTTCCCACGATCTCACCTTCCAATACCGGCCACGCAACGCCGATTCCTACAAATTCCAGTCCTCCGCGGCATCCTTGACCCAACTCGTACAGCCTCTCGCAACGCGGATCGTCAATGCGACGGTTTCCGCCGACCTCCTGAGCAAGCCCGCTACGATAACGGGCACGGTTTCGGCTGACATCGCCGCGGCGGTCGCGAAGGTCGCGACTGCTTCGAGAGCTCTTTCTCCTGCTGTGCCCACGGGGGAAGTGACATTAAGTTCGAACGGCGATGTTCTTGGAACGGCCCCGTTGGATTCGCGAGGTGACTTCACCACCGCGATCCCCTGGGCTGAGGGTAATCGCACAGTTCAACTCAGCTACGACGGTGACACCAACTTCAGGCCCGCCGAACCGGTAATGATTCAAGTGAACGCCGCGCGGGCCCAACCGACGGTCCTTCTTGTTCCATCGTCGACTTCCATCTCGGAAGGCCGGACCGTGGACCTACGAGTAAATGTCACGGCGAGCAGCGCGCTTCCGGTGCAGCCTGGCGGAACCGTCATTCTGACAGTTGACAACCAGGTCCGCCTGACCGCGGAGACCTTGGTCTCCGGCTCGGCCGCCGTCACCCTTCCGGCGTTGTCCACGGGGAACCACGAAATAACGGTGGAGCACTCGGGGGACGCCTATTTCCTGCCCGCCTCGGGAACGCCGGCTTCGGTCACAGTGACGGCTCCGGTCGTGCCAACGGTCCCGGCATCACCCGGAGCGCCAGGCATGGCGTCATCCATCGTGGTCTTGCCCACGGCATCGACAGCGTCGTATGGCAACCTGGCGTACACCGGGTCTAACGGTCCGGTCTTCACAGGATTGTGTCTCGGGGCCGTTGCCGCGCTCGTTCTGGGTCTGTTCCTCCGACTCTGGAGCCGACCTCGACACATTGGCAGAACCCGCGGCCCACAGGGATGAAAAGGCTGATCTGCCAATAATATGGCGGCATGACGTCACGTACGGTCGTACATCCCGCTCTATCAAGCGATGACACTCCCGCCGCTGTACTGAAACGCACACGCCAGTACCGTGGCGGGATTGTCGTGCTCACTGGGATTCAGGGGATAGGAAAAACGACGTGGTGCTTGCAGTTCATGGATGCCCTAAGGCGGGCAAACGTGGTGGCGTGCAGTGCGGACGCTTTTGAAAGTAGCCTTCCACTCTCCTTTGTTGACAAGCTTCTTGTGGCCTTGGGCCATCGCGAGGCCGAGCCCCTCTCGGATCCGGTCATTGCGGCCCGCCAACTATTGTCTGCGCTAGCTTCCCGGCCGAAGAACATTAGTTGCATTGTCGTGGACAATGCCCAATGGATAGATGAACGCTCCGCCAAGACCCTGCGGTTCGTGCTGCAGAGACTCGCCGACGACAGGATCACAGTTGTCTTGGCAGGTGTTTCAGGGCCCGGTACCGCAGCCATCGATCGGATGGTGGCTGATGACCTGTCCAGGGGCTTTATCAAACGGGTCGCCATGGAACCGCTGAGTCCGGAACAGGTCCAGGATTACGTGGCGCGGGTCTGGGATCGAACGATGTCGGCGCGTACGGCTGAACGGCTTCGATGGAGCACCGGAGGTACTCCCTTGTTGATCAACGCCGCAATGGAGCATGCCGCCGGGCCCGAATATTCCGCCCAGAACCCCTGGCCCGATGCCCTGCCGTACATCGCCCCTGGAAACAATCCCTTTGCCGCCATGCTCGACGCATTGGAGCTTGGACCTGCCCGATCCGTCGTCGAGTTCGTGTGTGTCAGTCGCGACCCAATTGAACAAGAGCGCTTGCAGCGGATTGGCTCCGCTTTGAATGAACCAACGGATGTCGCGGCAGCATTGGCGAGCGGGCTCGTCCGGGGCACACGGGTCGGGCAGACCGTTCAATTGCGCCCGTTTCGTGATCTGCTCGCTGTCGGGGTGCGGGACAACCTCAAGAGCCACCGCTTGTCTTCCATCCACCGCGCGATTGCAGGCGAACTCGATGATCCGAGACTTGCGCTGCAACATCGATTGCTGGTGCAGGAACCCGGGACGGCCGCACTCTATGCGGATGTGACCTCCGGCGTCGATCACGCTTTGGCCGATGGCCAGCCGGAACTCGCGTTGCAATACCTACGCTCGGCGATGGACAGGTTCCAGGGAAGCCGCCGGGACGACTGCATCATCGAAGCCTGCATCGTTGCGTCCGTCCACCATTGCATTGCCGAAGTGATGGACCTTCTGCCTCAGGTGCAATCCATGCGTCCCGGCGTAGTGCGGGACTTCGCGCTGTTGCAGTTGCTTCAAATGAGGCCGGATCTGGACCGTGTCGGCCAATTTGCCGAAGAGCTGATCGCGAAAGAACTGAACCACCCTGACGAGGCCCTGCTGCGGGCCCACATTTCGTTGGCGATAGTCGTTTCACGCATGGTCTCCGACGATAAGTCCTCCACCGCCGTCGCTGTCGCCCAAGCTCACCGATACCTGGAGCAGCTGAGCCAGTCCAAGGGGGCGGTACACGACCCTAGGCTTCGGCACCTGCCCTCAGGCAGGGACCTGGGCCTGCAATTCGATGGATTCAACCTCATCGGTGCAAGCGGCACCGAGGATCCAAACCTGATCTCGAAGGCTTTTGCGTCGCTCAGTGCACGGATCGCTGGAGCGAACGACAGTCCTGCCTTGGCCGACGCATTGACCTGCAGAGCCGGCTTCCTCAGCGTGACCGGTGGCATCGAACAGGCCACGGTCGATCTGGAGAGAGCCATGGAAGTCTCGGCTTCGACCGGGGCGGGCCTGGCAATCGGGCACACCAGGGTTGTGCTCGCATACTGCTATTTCCTGCTGGGAAGGGTGCCGGAAATGCTGACGGTGGTCCGCACGGCGCAATTGCTTTCTCTGGATGTCAGCGATGTTTCCTCCCGCCCCCTCGTTTTCTCGATGTCCGCGGTCCTCGAGGCAGTACAGGGCCGTTCGGAATCATACGAAGCTGCCTTGCGCCGCGCGGAAGAAGTCCGAATGAGCGAATATGACACTTTCGGAGTCGAACTCAGCGGCCTTGCAAAGCTCGAACGAGCCCGTTCCTTGGCCGAATGGCAACAACAGCTGGACGCATCAGAGGCGATCACACTAGCCACGCCATCGACACACAGTTACAGGATTGACGCCTTGGCTGGACTGGGTCGTGCGGAGGAAGCGGACAGGTTGTTGCAGGCCTGCAAGGACATGAATGGTCGCGGATGGTGGCCGGTGTATGGCTCGCTGGACTGGTTGGAAGGCAGGGTCAGCGAAGCGTATGGACTATCCAGCCAGGCGGCCAAGTTCTACCGGCTTGCGGCGAAGGAATCGCGCTTCCCTTTGTCGCAGGGCATTGCCCACCTCGACCTTGGCCGGCTGCTCATCTCGATGGGAAACACCAAAGCCGGTGCGACCGCCCTGAGGGGTGCCGTAAGGATCTTCCTTGCACTCGGCGCCGCGCCGTACCTCAGCCGTGCGATGAAGTTACTCGACGGGCTGAGCGACAGGCCCGCCAATCCGTACCTACAGGCATTCGAGTCCCTTACTGGACGGGAACGGGAAATCGCCTTTTATGCCGAACGAGGCATGACCAACAAGCAAATCGCCGCCCAGCTATTTGTTTCGCCCGCCACCGTGAACTTCCATATCCGGAATGTCCTGGCCAAGCTCGGCCTCCGCTCTCGGCGGGAACTCGGCCAGCTATTCAGTGCCGGTTTTGAAGGCTCCGCTCCGAGCCAAGCCCGCACGCCCTTGCGTCATCCCTTCTGATCATCGCGGCGTTTCTCCCATTCGGTCATGAGTTCGGGGAGCCGGGCATCCAGGAATCTGTAGAAGCTCGCCATTTCCTCCAGCCGGCCGGCGGCCGTGGAGGTGCGCTCACCAATTGCTTTGCTTGCGGCGTCGGCGAGGTCTGCGAGCGCGCGGTAGACCGGACGTTCCTGGGCGAAGGCTGCCAACCAGGAATTGGGCGGAACCTCGTAACGGTCACGGCGACTGCCGGGCTGGGCCACCCTCCTCACGATTGCTATGGATTGCAGATAGCGCACCGCCCCGGAGATTGCTGCTGCGCTGACACCGAGCACCGCACCTAGTTCGAGTGCCGTCAGGCCCCCGTCTTCCGCGACGGTCAGCGCCATGAGAACGCGCGCAGGCATTTTGGGCATGCCGGCGGCAGTAAGGATGGCGGCCGATTGTTCGGCCGCCTCGCGAAGTGCTCGTTCGTCTCTGGCCATTCGTTGCTTTCCTTTCTCGGCCTGCCGGTCCGGCCGTTCCTCGGCGCTAAGCCGTGTTCAGTTCTCGCCGCTTCATGCCCGCTGTCGCCACAATCGCGACCACCACCGCGATGCACAACATCCATAAGCCACCGCTCCAGTCCGTGGAGGTGCCGATCGGCACGGGGGAGTGGGTGAACGGTGAAATGTCGCGAATCCATTCAGGCATGCCCACGAGCCCGCCGAACAGCCCGAATACCGTGCCGAGGCCCAACAAGGTCCACCCCAGGCCAACCGTCCACGCGGGCAGCGCGACGAACACGAGCGCCAGCACGCTGAGGTACGTCAATGCTGCCGGCAGCTGGGCGGCTGCCGCGGCGAAGGAGTCGCCGACGCGCGCTGAGTCATCGCCCACTGCCACGGCGCTGAGCCCGGACGCCGCAGCCCCGCTGAGAAGCACCAGCGCGATTGAAGCGGTGCCCACAGTAAGGTAGCCAATCAGCCACCGGGCTCGTGATACCCGCGTCGCGAGCACTTGCTCAGCTGTTCCGGCGACCTCTTCCTGACGCATCCTGATGATGACCTGTGTTGCGCAGGCGGCGGCAAGCACGCCGACCATCACGAAGATCGCCGAGATAAAGAGCTGGACGAGCGAACCTTTGCCTCCGGGAATGAGGCCTTCCATGATCTTCTGCACATTTGGGTCGGCTGTTGCCGCACCGGCGACCGCATGGGCAAGGCTCCCCGTAAGCAGGCCTCCGAACGCGCTGCCAACGCACCAGCCCACCACTGTGGGCCACTGCAGTCGCCATGCGAGACCCAGTGACGTGGAGAGGGAGCTACGGGCGTCAACGCGGCCGAGGCGGCCGGCGAGCAGGCTGGCGCCGCTGTCGCGTTGCGCCTGGAGGACGAACACGAGCGAGAGAAACGCAGCACTGAGTGCCAGGTTGAGCAGCAGGGGGGTGAGAGTGTTCGCGTTATAGGCAAGGGTTTGCTGGCCCCAGCCGATGGGCGAGGCCCAACTCCACCATGACACCGTCATGTGGAGGTGGTCGGCCGAAGGGGTTCCGAGGGCGTCACCGATCCCGCGGATGACGTACGCGGCTGTGACTGCAGCCGCGGCCACGCCGTTCGCGCCGCGGGAGGTGCGCATGAGTTGGGCGGCGAATAGTCCGACAGCGAGGAAGGTGAGTCCGACGGCCGCCGTCGCGCAGCCCGCGACGAACGATCCTCTCGCGTCCAGTCCGCCGGCAATGAAGGCGAGCGCCACGAACAGCCCGATAAAAACGTTGACGAGGGCGCCGTAGATGATCGTGGCTACCGTGGGCAAGGTACGGCCGGCCGGAGTCGCGGCGAGGAGTTCGGCCCTTCCGGACTCCTCCTCGGCCCGCGAGTGCCGTACCGACAGGAAGGTGTTCATGAGGCCGGCGAGCACGGCGATGAACGTGAAGATTTCGAAGAAGACGAATTGATCAAGTCCGCCTCCTTCGGGTGTTCCCCGAAGCATCAGAATGCTCGGGTTGGCGACGGCGAGCTGCAGGATGTTCTCGCGTCCCGCGGGGTCGCCGTACGTCTTTTCAACCGCGGAGACGGAGAAGAGAGCCAGTAGTGCGATGCCGACAATCCAGATCAGCAGCTGCAGGCGGTCACGCCGCAGTCGCTGAAGGAGCAACGTGACAAGAGTGCTCATCGCACGCTCGCCTCCTTGGCGGCTTCCCGACGTCGGGCCTTGCGTGAGTGGGGCAGCGCGAGCGAGGCTTCAGCCGGATTGAGCTCATCGCCGTAGTGCCGCAGGAACAGTTCCTCGAGCGACGGGGGAGCGACCCTCAGGCCTTTGACGTCGAGTTCCGTCAGCACAGGCAGCAGGGACGAAATCTTGTCACTGTCCACGGTGAAGCGGGCACGACCGTTGACAAGGGCTACGTCGTGGACGGATGGAATGCGGGCAATGTCGGCATCCGTCAGGCCGTTGCGTGCGAATGACACCTCTGTGCGAGTCAGATGGCGCAGCTCCGCAAGGGTTCCGGATTCCACCGTCTTGCCGGCGCGGATGATGGTCACGCGATCGCAGAGTTGCTCGACCTCGGACAGGATATGGCTCGAGAGCAGCACGGTGCTGCCTAGCGAAGCCACACGTCTGATCTCCTGGTTGAAGACGCCTTCCATGAGTGGATCGAGCCCGCTGGTGGGTTCATCGAGAATGAACACGTCGGCCGGCGACGCAAACGCGGCTACCAGGGCTACTTTCTGGCGATTGCCTTTCGAATAGGATCGGCCTTTCTTGGACGGGTCCAACTGGAAGACTTCAATGAGCCTGGCCTTGCGCTCAGCGTATGCGGCCTTGTCGTCCGTGCCGCCGCGCAAGCGGCTGAGCAGGTCGATCGCCTCGCCACCGGAGAGGTTGGGCCACAGGCTGACATCGCCGGGGACGTAAGCAATGCGCTTGTGCAGTTCCACCGCGTCCGTCCACGGGTCCTGGCCGAAGACCGTCGCGCTTCCGCCGCTGGCCCGTGCAAGACCTAGTAACACCCGGATGGTGGTGGACTTTCCCGCGCCGTTTGGGCCAAGGAATCCGTGCACCTCCCCGGCGTCGACAGAGAGGTCGAGTCCGTCGAGTGCGCGAACCCGTCCGTAGCGTTTCTCAAGGCCTCGGGCCTCAATCACTGTGTTCATGGTTCGAACGCTACGCTCGATTCACAAATTTGTGAATGTTCTTAACGGAACCTTAATGCGGCGGCGGATCGCTCGCACCGCCACGCGGCGCACAAGAGGCCGGTGGCGGTGCGCGGCTCGGTTCGTTGCCTGGTTCACCTCAACCTACGGAGGCAGCAGCCTTCCTGATCACGTCGGCGACCACCTTCGGCCGCGACACATATACGGCATGGCTTCCTGGCGTCTCGCTGACCGTTGCGCCTATCCGCTCTGCCATGCTGGTCTGCGCCACCGGTGGGATCATTTTGTCCTCGGTGACATGCAGATACCAACTGGGCTTCACCCGCCAGGCGGCTGAGGAAACGACTCCGCCGAGTGCTTCCAAGCCCCATGGGACCTGCGCGTCGGCCATAAATGCCGCTTCCTCGCGGGTGACGTCGCCGGCGAAGGACTCATGGAACTTATCGCGGTCGAGGAAGAGGTATCCGTCGACGGGAGGCAGGATGGGTGGCTGCGGGCTGTCGGCCGGGAACGTCCCAAGCAAAGAGTTCACTGACTCGCCTTGGTCCGGGGCGAACGCGGTGATGTAGACAAGCGCGGACACCTTTTCGTGACTGCCCGCCTCGGTGACGACGGCCCCTCCGTACGAATGACCAACGAGAACGACTGGCCCATTCGCTTTGTCAATCACTTGCAGGGTTGTTGACGTGTCGTCGGCGAGGGACTTTGTGGGGTTCTGGACGACGCGCACCTCGAAACCATCTGCCGTCAGCTCGTCGTACACACCCCGCCAGCCTGTTCCGTCGACGAATCCACCGTGAACCAGAACGATTGTTGGTTTCATGCTTTGCTCCTAACAGTGTTGGACAGGAGCAACGCTAGGCTTCCGTTCGCCCGTGGTAATCCGTCAATTGACGTACATTCAAGGACGTAAAGTGTTCGTGCCGGCCGAGAGGGCGTCACGCAAGCCGGCCCGCGTCGAGATCCCCAGCTTCGAGAAAGTACGCGAAAGATGAGTGGAGACAGTTCGCGGTGACAAGAAGAGGGACTCGGCGATCTGTTTGTTCGAGAGGCCCGTCGCCGCGAGGTCAGCAACTGCGGATTCTTGCGGGGTCAGTGCGCCGGAGCGCACCTCAGGTGCACCAAGTGCGCGAAGTTCCCGATCCGAGCGCAGGGCCCACGCAGTGGCACCCAGCTGAAGAAACATCTTCCTCGCTCCGCTGAGTTGGATCTTGGCGGCGGAGCGTTCCCGCCGGCGTCGAAGTTCCTCTCCGAACAGAAGCCGGATCCGCGCGTGATCGAACCGCCAGTGCTCAACGTCCGGGGTGGCAAGGGCAGACTCGAACTTTTCCTTCCAGTCCGGACCTTCGTCCAACAACCCGTGGGCGGCCAGGACAAGGGCACCCAACCGCGAGGAGTGGCTGGCGACTTCAGTACTTTCCAACGCCCGTAGGTGCATTTGTGCCTGGGCCCTGCGTCCCGATCGCGTGCCTGCTTCAATGAGATCGAAAGCCGACCAGATGGCGTGTGGGATGTACGCCGGAAGAATGCCTGGCGCGCTGATCGTCGCCGCATGGGTGAAGGCCTCGTCGAATCGGCCGGCCGGCAATGCCGTGAGGCACCGGATGTGCGACGAATAATTGGCGAGGGCGACAAGCCGCCGCGGCGCAGCCCAAATAAGGAGATCTTCGGCAGTGCCATGAGCGGGGGCTTCCTCTCCACGGGCCGCCTGGACGAGTGCCAACAGGAACCTGGCCGGTGCGGTGGTCAGTGCGTAACCGTGTTCTATCGAGAGGTCCATGCCCTCTTGGACCAACACCTCCAGCTCGTCCCAGCTGCCACTGAAGTAGTCGTCATTGGCGAGCAGAAAGAGCGCTTGAATGGCGGGAGTGATGGCTTCCCCTCTGCGCCCGTCTTCGACGACTTGCCAGAGGGCATCGCGCATGCCTCCGAGAGAATCGATGTATGCCCCGGCGGTGGCGAAACGCACTATGTGCAGCGGATCGGTAACGAATCGAAGTCCATCAATCGCGCGATGAAAGCGCTCGATAGATGCTCCCTCCGAGTGAGCCGCATCGACGAAAAGTCCGATCTGAAACTGGAGTACTTCCGGCAGGCCTCCGGGTGACGCCTGAGCCAGGAGAGGTTTCCAGAAGTCCCCATTGCCCCCGAAAAAACCGACCAGGACGAGTGTGTAGAGGGCTTCGGCATAATCACGGGCGTCCGCATCCGGCTCGGACGTTCCTGGTGCCAGGGCGGCAAGCAGGAGTCTGCGTGCGGTTGCAACGTCCCCCTCGCTGTTGAGCAGATCGTACGTCACAGCGATCACGGTCGCCAGCTGTGGTGGACTGGATTGGCTCCGAAGCGACTCAGCGAGCAGAGCCGGACTTTCTCCGATTGTCCCCGCAATCGATGATCCAAGATATGCCGCGCGCGCCACTCGGCGCTCACGGCCGCTGACGGAAGGAGTCAGTTCCGCAGCCCTGAGCATTGCAGCAGTTGCCCGGGTGCCGTCGCCAATCTCGATGAACCGCTGGGACACGTTTTCGAGAAGCGCCGCGACTTCCTCATCGGGGCCCGTTGCCGCCTGGCCGAGGTGCCAGGCCCGCCGTTCAGGTTCGTCGGCGAAGGCATCGGCGAGGGTTGAGTGCACGCGCCGGCGCTCTTCGTCCGTCGAGCGCTCGAACACGGCCGAGCGAATCAGCGGGTGACGAAATTCCCAACGCCCGGAACGGGAGTTGAAACGCACTACGCCCGCGCGCTCTGCTGGCGAGAAATCATTATGGCCAGCGCTCGGTGGAATGCATTTTTCGATGGTCAACCTGTTCTCGGCGCCGGCAAGGACCACGAAGAGCAACATTTCACGCGTGTGCTGAGGCAGCGCCGACAACCGGTCTTCGTAAAGCGATTTCAGTCGGTTCGTGAGGGGGAGCATGCTGGGCAACGGCTGCACACTAGGGTATTTGAGCGCAGCGGGGAGCTCGAGCAGTCCGAGTGGATTGCCAAGCGCCTCACCTTGGATCCGCCGTCGAACGCTTGCGGGCAGAGCCGGAAAACGATCGACGAGCAGAGCGTCCGCGGCGTCGTCGCTTAACGGAGGAACAAGAAGAGCCGGAAAGCCGCTGCGGACGAAGACCGTGTCCTCATCCAGTCGTGCTGCCACAAGGATCTTGGCCGATACCCCGCGAAGACGGCGGCCAAGGTAGGTCAGCGTCATGGCGGAAAGCAGGTCCATCCATGGCGAGTCATCCACCATCAGGAGCACGGAGTCCGATTTTGCGGCGGTCAGTTCCAGGAGGGAAAGCGCCGCGGCGCCCGCAACGAGGAGGCCGGGCATCGCGCCCGTCCGAAGTCCGCAGATGATGCCGATTGCCGCCTGGTGATCCGGCGCGAGCTGGGGGAGCGTGCCGATCAACGGGAGCAACAGCTGGTTGACCGTGCTGTACGGAAGTTCGGCTTCAAACTCGAGGGCCCGCGCGCCGAGCACTCGAGTGCCGTTCATGGCTGCTCGATCGCCGATGAATTCAAGCACGGCCGATTTTCCGACTCCGGGTTCTCCGGTGACCACGAGGAGGGAATCACCTCCGGACTCGTTCAGGAAAGCATCGATCCGCTCGACCTGGACATCCCGCCCATGCAACGTTGCTTCAATCAACGTGAGTCTCCGACGCGCGGCCTTCACCCATGAGGAAAGGTTAGGAGACGAGCTGAAGCGTGACAAGGATTTGCTCGCGACGGCCATGTCGCGACGGGCAGCCCGGGTGGCCACCCGCCATCGGGCTCAACGCTCCGCGGCGACGGCCGGTACGCCGCGATCAAACGCCGTCAGGAGCACCATGGATGCTCCAATGGCGACCAGAATCCAGACCAAGGTGTGGAAACCTGCGTCGGTGGCGGACGACCCAAAGGCGATGCTGATGAGGCTGGAGGAGCCGATCGCGCCCAAGTACATCGACGTCCGCAGCAAGCCCGAGGCCACGGCGATCTCCGCGGCCGTCGTTTGCAGGTACAGCGCTGCCTGATTGGCGAAACTGCTGAAACCGTTGGTCAGGCCCATCAGCAGGGTCATCCCGATGAGCAGTGCGACGCCGGAGCTGTGGTTCACCAGCAGCATCACCTCTGCGGAGAGGGTCAAAGCGACGCCTGCAAGGATCAACGGCCAGCGGACCCACGCCCGACCGGTTCAGTCGCATGCTTTGTTCCATCCACTGGCTGGCCCCGTACATCGATGCATATGTTGCCAGTGCGGCCAGGATCGTACGCAGGTAGGTACGCTGCAGCGGTCCGTTCCTGCCCAGCATCCGGACGTCGATCAGCGGACTGCGCGCATGCCGTTCCCGCAACAGCAGCGCCCCCGCCAGCACCACAGCGAGGACGGCAAGCCACCAGGCAGGCGTCGTGAGCGCCGATAGGAACACCAGCAGCGAGATGATCGCACCAGCAAAGAGGGCGATCCCCGGCAGGTCCAGCATGGTGAGCAGGCTAGCCAAGCCCTGTTTGCGGACCGGCGCGTCTTTCGCCACTCCGCGCAACGTGAGAGTGAATGCCAGCAGGGCCAGCGGAATATTGACCGCGAACAGGGCCCGCCAGCCGAACGCGCCTGCCAACACTCCACCAAGCGGCAAGCCGACGACGGCGGTCACCTGGGCTGCGATCGAAAAGTTGCCCAGGACGCGGCCCGGGACGCCGACCCCGGACTCATCGGCCCGCCGGCGGACCAGCGCCATCGCCGTCGGGTAGCACGCTGAAGTCCCGACGCCGATGAGTGCCCTCGAAATGAGCAGCACGCCCAGGTTTGGAGCCAGCACGCCCACGACACCAGCCAGCAGGAGGACAGCGACGCCGGAGAGGAAGGCCCGCCTGGGCCCGAAGAAGACGGAGAGTTTCCCCATGGTCGGTTGGGCCACTGCGCTACATAGGTACAGGACGGATATGAGTCCGGCGGTGGCGCCCGGACTCGAGCGAAAGTCAGTCCCGATGCCCACCAGCGCGGTGGCAATCATCGAGCTGTTGATCGGGTTCAGGGTGGAGCCAAGCAGGAAGGGTGCCGTGAATCTCCAACCCAGCGGGTTCGAGGGCCGATCACCCTGACCTGAAGTCTCGGCCCGAGTCGCGGACCGTGGGGGAGTCAGCAGGCGCTTGCCCGTGTCAGCTGGGTTCGGCGCCGGCCGCGTCCGGCGCGGTCACGACCGGGTGGTTTCAAGCACGTTCAGGATTTCTTGAGTCGTTCCGGTTTCGCCTAGTCGGGGAAAAATCGTCGTGACGGAGTTTTCGTGGGCGTTCATCGTCAGATCGGTCATCGCGTCAAGGGCGAGAGTGACGTTAAGGCCGGCTTCGTGGGCGCTCCGCGCAGTGGATTCCACGCCAATGCTGGTGGCCACACCGGTGAGCACCACCTGGGTCACACCAAGGTCCTCCAGGAGTGCGCCCAGGCCGGTGTTGGTGAACGCGCCCCACGTCTTCTTCGTGACGAGGTGATCGCCTGGTTGCTGGTTGAGTTCGGGCAGGAGTTCGGCGAATTCGGCTGGGAAGTCCCTTCCCGCGGTACTGCCTTGATCTGTCCGGCCGGGCGCTCCGCCGCTGACGTTGACCAGCACCACGGGCAGGCCGTGGCTGCGGAAGGCATCCGCCAAGGCAGCGGAATTCCGCACGATTGGATCGATGGGATGCGCTTTCGGGGAGGCAACTATTCCCCGCTGAAGGTCAACAATGATGAGGGCGGTCTGTGGGTCCAACGTGGTGATGGGCATGTTTCTCACGGCTCCAAAGGCGTTTGAGTAAGGCAAACTGAAAAGGTTTCCTTACTATCTAAGCGGAGTCACGTCGCACTTGGCCTGCTTACGCATATCTGAGACTAAGCACGAGGGCCTTCAGTTGGCCATATTCTTCACTCGCCATCCACGCCCTTGCCGCGCCAGGCGTTGCAAAGACGGGCTGCTTCCCGGAGTCGAAGACAACAAAAGCCGACATGACCCCATTAGGCAGGCGAATCTGGTTGGATCCGGAACTGTTCTGCGCTGGCTGAAACTCACCAGCACGCCGGACATCCATGAAGTAGTACCTGAGGCTGCCATCTGCAGGCACGGTAGGCACCCCTGTGTAAGGAGAAGGAACGGACAAGCCTTGATCCATGGCGAAGCCGAACTCGACGGGCTCCCCGGCGGCGCTTGTAATCCCCTCAACGGGAACGTGGTCCAAGACAGTCCTCTGGACCCAACCGGCAGCACCGTCACCGTACATCCCGCTGAGGACGCGTGCTACCTCCGATCCGGACGCATCGGAGACGATGGCGGATACGGAACCTGCCTTGGTCTCCGGGCTCAAATACCGTCCCTGTTCGGTGCGAACAGCCCAACCTGCCGGGTATGCAAAGGAGATGTGGCCGTCTGGAAAAGTGAAGCGCTGGAATGAGGCGGCCGGGGTAGGAACGGCGATAGAAGTCACCGGTGCGGGTACGGAAGTTGGCGTCGGCGTCGAAGAGTCGACGTGTGCAGTAACAGCAGGGGGAGGACTCGCCACCGGATCTGCGCAGGCTGAGCCCACCAGAACTAGCCCAGCCAGTAGCGATCCTATGACGAGTGAACGATTTACCATGTGCGACTTCAAGATTTCCCCCAAAATGAAATTGTGCGGGCGTTCACGCCCATCGATGGAGAATACTTCCTGCTGCCCGTTAAGTCGTGAGACACGGGTAGGTGCGTCTGGCGCGCTCGCCGGCCCGCATGAAGCGGCCGGGTTCTACAAGAGTTCGGCGATCTCCACGGCTTCACCACTTACGACAATTCCGCCTTCCGGGGGAATGTCGACAGTGAGCACACTCGGGCGGTGGACATGGCTTCCTTGGTGCACAATCACCCGGATTGGCGTCTCCACGAGCGAAAGCAACCGGAGGTATGCGCCGAAAGCCGCGGCGGCTGAACCTGTCGCCGGATCTTCAGTGATGGTTCCCACGGGGAAAAGGTTGCGCGAGTCGAACTCGCCGCCAGCAATCTCGCAGAGCGTCGTGACGGTGCCTGCCCAGCCCTGGGCATCCATCAGCGTGCGCATGGCATCCGGGTCGAAAACGAAGGAGTCGAAGGTGCTCCGTTCCTTGAAGACAAGAATAGGGTGCCAGTTTCCAGCAAAGGCGACCATCGGAGGGTAGCCCGGGTGCAGTTCGCCTTGGCCCACGCCGAGCAATCCGAGCAGGGAGTCCAGAACACCGGCGGGGAAGCCGGCTACCCGGGGCTCCACGCTCGTGAAGCTTGCCGTGATCGTGTCGCCGCCTCCCGTCGTCTCAATCACCACGGGCCCTACCTCCGTCTCGAACACAAAGGTTCCCGCACCGTCGCGCCCTGACAGGGCGACAGCCAAAGCGATTGTGGCATGGCCGCAAAACGGTACCTCGGCGATGGGGGAGAAGTACCGCACACGGTTTCGGCGGGCGTCCCCGTCAATAGTCTTCCCGGTGACAAAGACCGTTTCCGCATAACCGATCTCGGCCGCAATGGCCTGCATCCGGGCGTCGTCAAGCCCGGTTGCGTCCAGGACTACTCCGGCCGGATTTCCTCCTTCGGGAGTGGCGGTAAAGGCGGCATAGCGGAGTACGTCCGGAGTCTGTTCCATCCGGATATCGTCACACGGAAGGCGCGGTCATGATCGAACCGCTCTTGCCACGAATTAGCGTTCGACGGCGGTACCGGGCCAAGGGCGTAAAGGCTTGCGACAATGAGGGCACGTAGCGTGGATCCAGAAGGGCTCCGCGGCCGTTGTTCGACGGGGTAAAACGACATGAGGTTGACGACCACGACCAACGTCTCAGTGGACGGCGTGATGCAGGGGTTGGGCGGAGCGGACGAAGATCGCAGAGGTGGCTTCGAGCGCGGGGGATGGGCGATCCCACTTCTGGACGCCGAAACCGGGGAGTATCTCACCGAGGTCTACGGCGGTGCGTCCGCGTTCCTCTTCGGGCGGCGGACCTACGAGATCTTCGCGCCCTATTGGGGAGCGATGATCGACCCGAGCACCAACCCGATCGCGGCCGCATTGAACAACCGGCCCAAGTATGTAGCATCAACGAGCCTCACCGACCCGCAATGGGCGAGCACGACCGTCCTGGCCGGTGACCTCGCCTCAGCAATCGGCGAGCTGAAGGCACATCACGACGGCGACTTGGTTGTCCCGGGCAGCGGTGTCCTCGTCCGATGGCTGCTCGCCAACAATCTGGTCGACCGGCTCGACCTGCTCACCTATCCCGTGGTCGTCGGCCAGGGCACTCGGTTGTTCCCCGAATCCGGTCCGGACCTCGCGCTTGAACTCGTCAACTCACGGACGACGTCCCGCGGCATCACCATCCAGACTTATCGACCGGCTGGGCGTCCGGAGTACGCAACGTCGACGGTGGATCCCGAGGATGTTTTCTAGGGCGGCTGGTGTGTGGCAAGCGTTGCGACGTGAGTATGGACTCGAGACGATCGCGGTTTGGATCCTGGTAGGGGAGGAGCCCGTGATGGACGAGCGGCGCCCCCGCGGTCAGTTCCGCCTGGCGGCCAGGGCAAGGACACAACGAGCGACTGCTATTTGCCTTTAAAGCTGAGCGTGTCCGCGCCGGTCGTCCAGGTCAGGGTGTCATGGACGAACGACATTTCGATCGGGCGACCTAGGAATTGCGTGACCCATTGCTCCTGAGCAGAAGAATCGCCGACGCAGCCCATCGCCCCGACTGCGAGCTTGCCAAGTGTGAGCGTGTTCCCGGCGATCGCCGCCGGTCCGCTGATCGGATTGCACGGCGTTTTCGCTGCGAACTGAAGCCCGCCGTTGACGGAATACAGTTCTACTCTTAGCCCGCCTGCCGCCACCCACGGCAGGGCAGCGCCGTTGGACGTCCCTGAGATGCTGACGTATTGCGAACATGGGGCAGACGGCAGGAAGGACGTGCAGGTCACCACGGGAGGCATGGAAACGGTCGGGGAAAGCGTTGTAACGTCTGGCCGTGTTTTGCCTACTGGACCTGATGCACAAGAAGTCATTAGCAGGCCGAGAAATAGCAGGCAAAAAGTGTTTTGCCACAATCGTGAATGCTTCATCGAATCCCCTGAAAATGGAAGCTGATCGCAGCGTATACGTGGGCGCGGGCTTTGTCACCGGGCTTCGTTCGCAGCTTGGTTGCGACAGCGTATCACCGGGTCCTAATCTGCAAGTTCTGCGATCGGAGCACTTCTACTGGCATCCCTGCGGATCGAATGTGGGCGTATTCATCGGCCGCAGACGGATCATGCTGGAGAATTGCCCGTGTGGAAAGAACGAAACTAGTCGAGTCAGCATTCGCCGGCGTTCTCAAGTCCCGCGGGTTCCGTAAGCGGGGTCGTAACTGGTTCCGCACGACATTGGCCGGTGAATATCAGGTGGTGAACCTTCAGAAGTCCCCATGGGGAAGCGGAGACTACTACCTCAACCTGGCGTGGGACCCGTCGGTCCCTAGGGGGGAGTTTCGGTCAGAAAACCTCTGCCTTCTGAGTCTTCGAGCCGAACAAACGGATGTGATCCCGTCGATTGACTTTGTGCGACACGACGGCTTGGTAGCTCGCGACCTTCCGGGAACCATCCTGCTCGACGCCGAAATGAGCGGCCGGTTCCCGGAAGATGCCTTCGTCGAGCAACTCACTGAAGTTGTTATTATCCCGGTCGCGAACTTTATGGATAGCACGCCCTCTTTTGTCGACCTGGTTCCTTTGCTTTCTGCTAAGCCGCAGTACGCTTTCGTCCGGGTGCGGGAGGAACTCAGCCGTCGCGGTCACGACTTGCCTGCACGGTAACTAATGGACGTCTTCGGGTTCACCGAGGCAGGTAGCCAGTCGGAATTGTCAGACTGTCATGGCTGAATTGGAGCATGAGTAATCTCTATACCAAGAACGGCCGTCCTCTCCGATTGCAGGGAGATCGGCTCTACTCCCGCTCCGGCATCTACGTTGGCAAGGTGTATGACGATCGCGTCTACGACCCGAGCGGCCGCTATGCGGGGACAATAGTCGGCGACAGGGTTGTGTATCGAAGCACACACAGTGCGAGGATCAAGGGGCCATCGACCAGCGCCAATCGAGTTGGTTTGGCCGCCGCGAACCGCGTTCAGAGCGCAATTTGGGGAGAAGAACCCCGATTCCCGGACTGAGCCCGCAGCAGCGGTTATGTTCGTCGGTCTACGTAGCGTGACCAGGAGTCCCCGGCATTGTCGGCGTGGAGGAACGCAACCTGGTGGCTGTAGCCGAGTGCGTCCGCGACCAGTGGTGGCGGGGAAAGGGTCAGGTGTTCGTCGAGGGCGGTGTTTCGTGCGCCGCGCAGGTCGATGCCGAGGCTGCGGAGCCTGTCCATGATGGTGTTTGGGTGAAGTGGCTGTCCGGCTCGGGTTCCGGGGAAGAGCCAGGGGCTTTGTGTGTCTGATCCGGTTCTGAGGTTCGGCCGGTTTCGCAGGTGTTCTTGAAGTAGTTCCGCGACGGGCTGGGGCACGGGGACCGGATGCGTACCGAAGGCGATCTTCATGTTCGCGCTGCCTTCGTTGGGCTCGACGGCCTCGACGCGGAGTTTGGCTACCCGCACGAGCGGTTGGGCGTAGAGAAGCAGCAGGATCCCGGCGACTCTGTAGGGCAGGGATTCGCTGGTGCCGGTGAGCAGTTCGCGCAGCCAGGCCAGGCGTTGGTCCTGGGTGATTGCCGGGCGTTTTTTGGCGGTGTAATGGCCCATTTCCACGCGGGTGTTTGTTCCGGTGTTGTTGATGAAGACGATGAAGGTGCGGATGGCTTTTCTGGTCGTGGGTCCGGTGGCGAGCCAGGTTTCGATGTCTTGCTGGGTGCAGGTGGCTGCGGTTCTTTGGTGGGTCTGCCAGAGCCAGTCCAGGAATTTGATGGTTTCGGTGATCTCTTGTTTGGCCGAGTGCACCGGGCCGCGGGCGCTTGTTTCCGGTGTTGTCGTGGACCGGATGCGCCGTAGGTGGTGCCATGTGGCAAAGTGCTCGACAGGTCTTGCGACCTGTTCGGGCAAGGGGCGGAGCTTGTCTTCGATCCAGGACTCGAACCGGGCCAGGTGCGGGTCTTGGTAGGGGAGGAGTCCGTGGTGGACGAACAGTGCCCGCAGGTGGTTGGTTTCTCGTTCCGCTGACTTGGCCTGGGCGTTGAGTCCTTCGTGGGTCAAAGGTGTTGTCCCGTTTGAGAGTGAGGACAGGAGGGCTTGGACTTTGGGGGAGCGCTTCCAGGTGATGATGCTCTCGGGCCGGTCTGCCTTGCAGAGGACCTCGACGATTCTGACGGCTATTCCTGAATCGGCAGGGTCTGTGAGCAGTAGATCGTTGAGGTCGTCCCGGAGGGCGCAGCGGGCGCAGATACCCAGCCGGTAGAACTCGCCCTCAACACCGCAGCGGCCGCAGTGGAAGTCGTGGGGGATGCCTGCGCAGGGTGCGCATCGCGGCCCGCCGATGGTCTCGGGCGGGCCGGGGAGCAGCCGGTGCTGGCCACAGTCAGGGCAGGTCCCGTGGGTGCGGGTGGCGGTGGTGAAGCAGGGTCCGCAGATTTTGCCTTCGGGCCAGGTGGCGCGTGTTCGGCCGGCGTTTCGGCCGCATCGGACGCAAGTGGCGGTCCCGGTGGTGCGCGGCCGGCCGCGGCTGGTGTTGCGGGGAGTCAGCCCCTCTGGAGCCTCAGTGTCCATCGTCGATGATGCGGGCCCGCCGCGGGCGGACGGTTCGGTTCAGGTCTACGACATTGGGAGCGCTGGTGCCGGTCTTGCGGGTGCGGGCGTCGGCGGCTGTCACCGTGATGAGGTCTTCGGGGCCGCAGGAGAAGATGTCACAGATCGCGGCGATGAGTTGGAGCGCGACGCGTTCGGGCTTCTGGTTGACGAGCCGGTAGACCTGTGGCCGGGACAAGGAGATGCCGCGCTCGGCCAGCAGGGGGATGAGGTCGGTGGTGTTGTGTAGTCCCCGTGCTGCCATAAGCTCGGAAAGCCGCCATTTGTATTCGACTTCGCGTCTCACCATTGGCCCCGTATCTGCACGCCCAGAACTTCGTCCATGGTGCGGTCCAGGGCCGCACGGAGGGTGGAGTTGCGGAAGTCATCGCTGACGAATTGATAGATCCCGGTGGTGGAGGCGTGTTCGTGGCCCATTTGATATTGCACGAATCTAGGATCCCACCCGTCCTCCAGGAGGTGTGTTGCGTAGGAGCGTCGCAGTGAGTGCAGATCCAGGCCATCCAGCGGCAGTCCCAGCTCGTCCAGGTAACGCCGGAGCCGGCGCAGCAGGGTGGATTCGCAGATCAGCCCACCGCGTTCGCTGGGGAACAGGTCCAGTGTTTCAAGCGTTCCCCGCCCGTTGGCGAGCCAGTCCTCGATGACCCCGGCGGTCCAGTCGAAGACCGTCAGGACGCTGCGGGGTTTGTGCGGGGAGCCCTTGCGTGACTTGCCGAAGCGGACCTTGCAGACGCCTGTTTTTCCGAACCTTCGCGCCTGCGGATTGGTCGCGAAATCGATGGTCTGCAGGTGCCGGAGTTCGTTGAACCTGAGCCCGTACGAGTAGGTGACTTTCAGCATGACCGCGTCGCGGTAGGCTGCTTTCCAGCCTTTCTTGCCAGAGGCCGCGATGAGTTCGACCTGGTCATCCGCATGGTCGAACAGCATCTGCAGTTCAGCCTTGGTGAATGGCCGCTTCGAAGGACGCCCTTCGTACTCTTGCGTGTGCGCAGCGGTGTTCCAGTCAAAGAAGACCTGGGACGGGTGCGTGCCAAAGCGCTGCTCACAGACCTGGTCCCAGCCATAGTCGGGATTGGATACGTAGGACGTGAACCGGCGGAGGGCGGACTGGTAACCGCGGATCGTGGAGTGCTTCAGTTGATGGATCGAGCGCAGGTCACCGAAATACTCCTCGACATGGGCCGGTGACCAGTTCCAGGGGAACTCGTTCACATGGTTCACGAACCTTCGGACACATCCGATGCCCTTATCAATCGTGTCGAATTGAAGGTTCCTGGAGAGCTGCTGGTTGCGCCAGCCCGTAAGCATGTCCTCGAGCGTCTGTTCCTCGGGATGCAGCAGCCGAACAGCACTCAGTTGCAGCACGCGCCCGGACCCATCGACCGCCATTTTCGCCTCCAAATCACGCCTGAATCATGTTCATAATTTGAATCAATGATTCATCAAACGCATCATCACGACAAAACCGCAGGTCAGAGGCGCGTCTCACGCCGTCACAGAAAACCACACGCAGCCGTCTGGATCGTCCGGGAAGCTGCCCGCCAGGGTTGCAGAGGTGCAAAAATCCGCGCAATCCCGGGGCGAGTGAGCCCGCCCCGACGGATCCGGAGGATTAGGGCGAATTGATTCATCTGATGAGATACGCAGAGTATTACTTTACATAATGTAGATTATCGGCGTTAAAAGAGCGGGAGTGGAAGGGGCTGCGAGAACTTCCGTTCAATGACAATGGCTTAACATACGACGGCGACGAAATCCGTATTGGATCGGAGTTATCGATCCGCGGTCCGGCCTGAGATATTTGTGCCGTGGATCTTGTACATCCCAGCACGCGGCATCGGCAAGACAGTCATGATCGGCGGCCCATGATCCGGCCCGCGGACAGGGCTGGGCAGTTATTTCCGAGACAGCGACCGAAGGTTTTATGGGACGCCTCGGGGAATCCATGCGGCAACTTACTGGGAGCCTGGCACAGGTCCTGAGGATTCCTTCGCCGCGACCTTCGCCAGGGCCGGGGCCGGCCTGTCCCCCGGCCTGTCCCCCGGCTTGGTCCACCGGGCGGCCGAGGCCACTGGAGGCTACCCCTTCCTAATCCAACTCTTGGATTGATCGAAGCCGCATTGGTCAAGGCAGAATGGAGGGCATGCCCCTTACTACGTTCGCCCTCGTCCGCCACGGCCAGACAGACTGGAATGCCCAGCGCCGGCTGCAGGGATCGACCGATATTCCGCTGAACGACGTCGGCCGTGGCCAAGCGCGCGACGCCGTAGCCGTGCTGTCCGGTTACGAGTGGGACGTCGTTGTTTCGTCACCGCTGAGCCGGGCCGCGGAGACCGCAGAGCTGATCGCCGCTGGGCTGGGGCTCAGCGTGGACCGGCACATGCCGGAGCTCACCGAGCGCCGCTTTGGACCTGCCGAGGGCCTGCAGGCAGGACCTGAACTGGACGCACTTCGCATTCCCGGTGGCTTCCATGGGGCGGAAACCGCGGAGGAGGCAGCCTCCCGCGGTCTTGCCGCGCTGGAGGCGCTGGCCGAGGAGTTCCGCGGCCGCCGGGTCCTCGTTGTCGCCCACGGAACGCTCCTCCGAGTGAGCCTCGGCCGCGCCATCGGCCGCACACTGGAGAGCATCGACAACGCCGTCCTCAACCTCGCCCACCACCATGCCATTGACGGCTGGCAACTCGAATACTTCAATGGTGAACCCGTCCTGGCTACCATTCCCGGCTGACCACGACCGGGCCCGAGGCATATCCACCAAGACAGCGGCGTGGGAGACTGTTCAGCACCGACAGGAACTCTTCGAAGGGGATGGTCATCGTGGCGGTAACAGGTCTCAACACCGTCCAGCACATCGTCGTCTTGATGCTTGAAAACCGATCGTTCGATCACATGCTTGGATACCTCTATGCAGATTCGGGCAATGTTTCCTCTGCAGGGCACCCGTTCGAGGGCTTGACCGGCACGGAGTCCTGTCCCGGTTCCGATGGCAGGCCGGTGGGCGCCTACCAGTTGACTCCTTCGACCCCCGACCTCTACTTCATGCCGGGCGCCGACCCCGGAGAGGGGTACCAGGCCACGAACTACCAGCTCTATGGCAGCGCCAGTGCGCCGAAAGCCGGGGCTATTCCTTCCATGACCGGTTTTGTGACCAACTATGCCGGCGCCATCAAGGACAACCTAGCCAAGGGCTGGCATGTGGTGCCGGGAACAACCGCGCACATGATCATGGGCTGCTTCACCCCTCAGACACTGCCGGTGTTGTCGGCGATGGCGAAGGGATTCGCCGTGTGCGACGCCTGGTTCGCGTCAGCTCCCACCATGACGATGCCCAATCGGGCCTTCGCCTGCGCCGGCACCAGCCAGGGCAACTTGGATGACAAGGCCAAGCGGTTTACCGTGCCGAGCATTTTCGGGCACCTGGGCAACCATGGCATCCCCTGGAAGATCTACGGCGAAACCAAGCAGCCCCTGACGAAACTCGACTTCGACGACACCCGGCACGCTCCGGCGTCGAACATTGGCCTGTTCACGGACTTCCAAGCCGACGCGGCATCCGGGAAGCTCCCCGCATACTCTTTCCTTGAGCCGTCCTGGTCCTCGACCGGCAACAGCGAACACCCCAACTACAACGTCGCTCTCGGTGAGCAGTTCCTGCTCGACGTCTATCGCGCCGTCCGCGCGGGGCCGGCCTGGGACTCAACCCTGCTCATCATCACGTATGACGAACACGGTGGCTGCTATGACCACGTCGCCCCGCCATGGGGCGCGACGCCCCCGGACGGCGCCCCGGGGGAATTCGGTTTCGATTTCACCCGTTTCGGGCTACGGGTACCGACGGTACTGATCAGTCCGCTCATCCCTGCCGGCACCGTGTTTCGAGCCCCCGGTTCTGTCCCGCTCGATCACACCAGCATCCTTGCGACGATCGAACATCGTTGGAATCTGCCGGCCCTCACCCGCCGCGATGCGGCGGCGCCCGACGTCGGCGGGGCGTTGAGCCTCACCGTCCCCCGGACCGACGACCCCCTCGCGGGGGTTCAGGCACCTACTCCCCCGCCGACCGCACGGGCGTTGGCGGAACAGCCGTCGCACCTGGAGCAATTGCGCGACGAGCTCCTAGCGCAAGCGTAGGGTCGAGGTTTGCTTGCGAGACCGTTCAGGCCGCGGTTTCGTCGGCTGGGCCGATGCCACCGGGCGCCGTGTCTCCGCGCCCGGTCCACGTCTTGATTGCAGTCCACGCGACGGCGGCGGTCGGTACGGCTAACAAGGCCCCGACAATGCCTGCGAGCATCGTCCCGATGGCCAAGGCGAGCAAAATGGCCAGTCCATGGATACTCAGGACCTTGCCCATCAAAACCGGTTGGAGGAAATGGTGCTCAAGCTGGTTGGCCGCGATGAGGACGGCGAGGACGATGAGGGACGTCACCGGACCGTTCGAAATCAAGGCGACACCCACAGCGAGGGTACCCGCCGCGGTGGAACCAACGATGGGAATGAACCCGCCGATAAACACAAAAACGCCGAGGGGCAGGGCAAGCGGGACACCGAGGATGGCCAGCATTGTCCCTATGATCACGCCGTTTACTGCAGCGATCAGGGCCGTTCCGCGGACGTAGCCTCCCAGAACGATGGCGCTTCGTTCCGCGGCCAGATGGGCCTTTCCGCGATGAGCCGCCGGAAGAAATCCGAAGATGAAGTTCCTGATCTTCTCGCCGTCCTTGAGGAAGAAGAACAAGATCACCACCATGAGAACCAAGCCGGCCAGGATTTCAGCGACCGTCCGCGCGCCGGTCAGCGCCTCGGCACCAAAGCTACTGCTCGTGAAGAAGCGCTGGATGGAATCGGCCACGGATCGGAGCTGCTCGTCGCTGACTTTGAAAGGGCCGTTGTTCAGGAATTGGTGCAATTGCTCGATGCCGGCAGTGAATTTCACGGCAAGCTCCTTGGATTGCGCCCTGATAAGAAAGACGATTCCGGTGATGACTCCGCCGAAGACTGCAAGGATGCCCACGAACGACGCCGCGACGGCGACGGCCCGGGGCCACCGGTGTGCAGTCAGCCAACGCACAAGGGGCGAAATTGCCGAGGCGAGAATGAGCGCGATTGTGACCGGGATCATGACGAGCGGCACGCTGGTCATCGCCCACAGAATCACCGACACCAGGGTGATGACCAGGAGCATCTGCCCTGAACGGATCCCTGCCCGGCCAAGGCCGTCGGACCACATCGCTGACATCGTGGGTTTGGTCGGCGAATTGTTGCTCTCAGTCATTGGATTCCTTCCTGGTGGTTCCGGCAGTGAACGCCACGCCGTCGTGCCTTCCGACGTGAAGCGCTAATAACGGTCCGAGCTCTTGCCCGCAGCTGCATCGATCCTGATGTTCCCCGCGGCTGCGAGTACCTGCAATTCACGGAGGATCTCCAGTTGCTGGCTGTTGATGGCCATGAGCAGGTCGATCTCCTCTTTGGATTTCACGTTCGTGTCATGATCGTGCCGGGACATCACCGCCGCAATCGCATCCTGACGCTTTGCGGCGATGAGAAGGATGGCTCCTTGCAGGCCAGCCAGCATCGAGAGGAAGAGATTCAACAAGATGTACGGATACGGATCCCAGGCGTTGTTCGCCAACGCCCAGCTGTTGATGGCTGCCCAAAGGATCATGAACCCGACAAAGCCGCCGACGAACGGCCAACTGCCCATCCCGTTCCGCATGACATCCGCGGCGCGTTGACCCTTCGTCAATGATTCCTTGTGGTTTTCGTGCCAGGTCTTTCCCTTATCGCTCATGCCTCACCCTAACGGCGCACTCCGATGGAGCCGCAATTTCGCCCGACCGCTAGCTCGCCACGAGCACGGCAGTCCCTGCATCCGTCGAAAAGGATGGTTCGCCGGTGTGTTGGTGCTCCACGGGTTCGAGGTGGGTGACGCGCGTTGCATATGCGACGACGCCGGCGAGACTGCCGGTGCGTTGGTGGGCTTGCCGTTGCCGCGCGGCTCCCGTGCCTTGGCTGAGGATCCTTTGCAATCCCTCCTTGGCGTACAGTGCGTCCCCGGTCTCTTCGAGGGCATCACGGACGTGGGAGTGGAGTGCAGCGAGGACATGCTTTGCGGTGTCGGGCTTGTGCGTTTTCGAGTCGAGCAGCTCCCCGTGCAGGCCGAACCGGCTGGCCCGCCACGTGGCTTGGCGCAGGACGGCGGCAGAAACCATGTCCGGACGCTGTCCGGATTTCCATTCCCTGGCGGCCGTATCCACCAAGGCGCGCACCAAGGCCGCGATCAGCACGGTATCCCGGGCATCAAGGCAAACATCCGAGACGCGGATCTCGACCGTAGGGTGCCGGGCGGACAGGCGAGCGTCGAAATCCGGGCTCATGATCACACCGGTTCCCGACAGGTCCGCCACCAAAGAGTGATAGGCCTCGGCAGATCCGAAGACATCGGTGGGACCGGCGCTGGACCATCGGTTCCAAGCTTGGGTCCGGAAACTGGCGTAACCGCTGTCGGCCCCGTTCCAGAACGGTGAATTCGAGCTCAGTGCAGTCAGCACCGGAAGCCAGGACCTGATCCGGTCCAGCACTGCGACGCCTTCCTCATCCGAGTCAACGGAAACATGGACGTGATATCCGCAGGTCAGCTGCTCTCTGGCAGTCATAGCGAACTTTTCCAGGAGGGCGTCGTAGCGATCGGTGTTTGTTGCATGCGGAGTAACCGCCAGGGGCGACGTCGCGAGCGCAGCAATTCTTGCGCCCGCCTTCCGGGCGAGCGAATCGGCGTAGGAGCGTCCGGCACGTATTTCAGCGCCGAGTGCACTCAGGCTGCTGTGCGGGGAGGTGATGACTTCGATTTGCTCCTGCTGAAGCTCGATCGCTAACGTCGGGCCGAAAGGAGGAGCCACCCCCTGGGGACCGGCGCTATGAAGGCGCAAGATATCGCCGGCGAGGGGCACGGGACTGCCGTTGTCAGGATCTACGATCAGGAATTCTTCTTCAACACCAAAAGTACGCACTTGCCAAGTGTGGGCCACAAAAGCTACCCCCAACGACCACAAGTCGCAGGAGCTCTGAAAACAAACGTCTCTGGTCAGTTCCGAGAGGCGCAACTGCTGCTAGCTGGCCGGCGTCACGACGTCTTCCAGGACTGACCTGTCGAAGAATCGGATCTCGCCGGTCGCCTGGAAAAACACGGGAACTACCGATGTGTTCGCGTCCTTCGAGGTTTCGTAGATCTCCGGTGCGCTGCCGTGTTTTCGGGCGATGGTTCCTACCAACTCGGTGCCACGAACCCTGACGGTTCGATACTTATAGCTCATGTGGACCCCTATCCTCAGCCAAGGCAAACGCTACTCCTGTGGCGCGCGGTCGGCAGCAGGGCCGGGACCAGCTGCGTGACATGCCTTAGAGAACGGCGCGTTCTGGAATTTTGCCATGTATATGAGCGCGCATCCGGGTTGACGTACCGCGACAGGTCCGTCAGTGCCCGACGGCGGCAGTCCCCTCCCGCTGTCGTCCCGCCGTGCGCCGTTCCCTACCCAGACGCTCGCTCACCTTTAGGGCGTTTTCGGCGGACGCTCGCTCACATGACGTGAGCGAGCGTCCTTGCTTTTGCCCATATATCTGAGCGAGCGTCCCGGTTGACGCAGTCCGCCGTCTCTGAAGGCCAAGAAGCGGTACTTAGGCCGACCAGGCAAAGGGAGCCGAGAAGGAGTTCTTTCCGGCGTTATCCCACGTCATCCCGAACACGTCCACGCGGGCCGTGCTGGACGTGCCGGCCGCCAAGGTGTCCGCCGGGAATCCTATCCCGCTGATTTTCACTCCGAGTCCCGTGGCATCCAGCGGCGACACGAAGTCCTCCACAGCCATGTCGACAGCGCTGCCAACGCGGACCTGGTGCATGCGCCCGTCGTCGGTGTAAGCGATTTCCAGCGACTCCATTCCCGCCATTTCACCGATCAACGGTGTCAGGCCCTCCATCGGTCCGCCGAGCTGGCCACCGAAGACACCACCGAGCGCTTCCGCCTGCTCCGGGGAGGCTGCGGCGTCCATCACGACACCGACCTTCCAACCACCGTCACTCATGAGGGCAGGCGTATCGACGACGAGGCAGACCGTCAGGCCTCCGACGTCGACACCGTTCACCTCACCGGTGTCCACATGGAAGGCAAAGGCCACGTTGCAGCGGTCGTTATCAGCCGGTGCGGTCAGCCCGGAAGTGGAACACGGGCAAACCATGTCGCAATTGCAATTCTCAAAATACGTACCCTCGACGTGCCATGACATCTGGGGCTCCTTTCGGCGAGGCATCCCCAGAAAAAGTCTCCTCGCGGCCCAGAACAGTGTCAACGCTCTCAGCATCGCTCACGGGTCCATGGGTCGCACCTCGATCGGCCACAGCCTGGCCTCTCCGAATTTGCCGGCGATTTCCACAGCGCGGTCCATGTCCTTGCAGTCGACGACGTAGTAGCCGGCCACAATTTCCTTCGTCTCGATGAACGGACCGTCCGTCACCGTAGGCCCGTCGCCGTTGCATCTTACGAACTTCGCTTCCGCACCCAGCTCATGTGCCTCCACGAACTCTCCGGAGGCCCTGAGTTCCTGCTGCACCGAGGCATGGGCTTGCATGATCGCCTCGATCTGGTCCGCAGGCAGGGCGTTCCAGGTGTCGAAGTTGTTTTGAATCAGCAAGAGGTGTTTCATTTTTGCTCCTTGACGGCGGGGGTCGTGTGGCTGTTCCGCTTGGCTCCAGATAAGGACGAGGACGCAGAACCAGTCTCCGCAAGGCGTTTGCCAAGGTAACGGCGCTCGGCCTCGGATGGTGCGAGCTCCCGGGCCCTCTGGTATTCATCCCGGGCCTCCGAGCTTCTGCCCAGGCGGCGCAGGAGGTCCGCTTTCGCGGCAGGCAGGAGGTAGTACCCCTCCAACGAGCGGGTTCGGTCAAGTTGCTCGATGAGGGCAAGACCGGCCTCCGGCCCCTGGGACATTGCGACGGCGACAGCCCGGTTGAGCTCGACGACCGGAGACGGAGCGATCCGCGCAAGGGAGTCATACAGCAAGGCCACCCTGGCGAAGTCTGTGTTGCCTGAGTTGCTGGCGGTCATATGGCACGCCGCGATGGCGGCCTGGACCCGGTAGCTCCCCGGCCGGGAAGGGCGTGAAATGCCGAGCCGTTCGGCAAGGGCAAGGAGCGCGACGGCCTCGGCGATTTCAGCGGGATCCCACGATTTACGGTCCTGCTCCTCCAACGTCACCAAGTCCCCCGCCGCGTCTGTTCGCGAGCTTCGCCGTGCATGGTGGAACAGCATGAGCGCCAGGAGGCCCAGGGCCTCCGGCTCTTGCGGGGAACCGGCGAGCAGCGAAACGAGCAAGCGGTTGAGGCGTATCGCTTCCCGGGCAAGGGGTTCGCGGATCAATGATTCGCCGCCGGTGGCCGAATAGCCTTCGTTGAACATGAGGTAGAGGACGGCAAGGACCCCGGACGTGCGTTCAGCCCTCAGCTCCGGCGGCGGCACCCGATACGGGATTCCTGCGTCCCGTATCTTGGCCCGCGCGCGGACGAGCCTCTTTGACATGGTTGCTTCCGAGACGAGGAACGCACGCGCAATCTCGCCGGTGGTCAGCCCCGCGACGGTGCGCAAGGTCAAGGCAACCCTCGCGTCGAGCGGGAGAGCCGGGTGGCAACAAGTGAAGATCAGCCGCAAGCGGTCGTCTTCCGCGCCGGGATCGCTGGTGATCGCTTCGTCCAGGCCTTCGAGTTGGGCGATGATCGCGAGTTCACGGACCGCCTTCTTTTCACTGGCCGCACTGCGCATGCGGTCGATCGCGCGGTTCCTGGCCACGGTGGTCAGCCACGCCCCGGGATTCCTCGGAATGCCGTGCTCCGGCCAGTCGACCAACGCCTTTGCGAACGCGTCCTGGACGCAATCCTCCGCCAGGCTCCAGTCGCCCGTCACACGGATGAGGGTTGCGGTGATGCGGGCGGTCTCTTCGGCGGAGGCGGCCTCGACGGCGGTCCGGGCGTCCGTCAGTCCCGGTGTCACGTCGTCCCTCCCACCATCATCGACGCCGGTCACGCGGCGAACCGCTACAGCCCGAGCGGCCACACAGGCCTGATCTCGATCTTGCCGAATCTCGCCATGGGATGCTTGGACGCCACCTCGATGGCCTCATCGAGATCGGCACAGGCGATGATGTCATAGCCCGCGATCCACTCCTTTGTCTCCGCAAACGGTCCGTCCGAGACAACTACCTCGCCCGCCCGCACCGTGACGGTGGTCGCGTCCTCGACGGGACGCAACCGGTCACCGTGACGGCGCACTCCCCGGGCTTCCATCTCGGCCACCCATTCCACGATGTTGTCCTCGGCGGGGACATATTCCGGCGCTGCCGGGTCGTTGCAAATGAAAAGCATGTACTCCACGATGACTCCTTCTTATCGGTTGATACACCATGACGACGGGCGGGACGTCGCGAAAAGGACACTGTTTGGGAAATTCTTTTGCGAGCCGAAATGGCCGCGATCTTGGCCCCCTTGACCATGTTGACACTCAGAATGACGCGGACAAGACTGATCATAGGTCCGCGTCCTACGAGGTGCAGGACGTCTGGCCCTAAGGGGTGGACAATGCAGATTCCGGCTCCATTTGAGTATGAGCGCGCGAGCGACGTCGCAAACGCGCTGGCCCTCCTCGAACGCCACGGTCCCGAGTCGCGCATCATTGCAGGCGGGCACAGTTTGCTGCCGATGATGAAGCTTCGCCTGGCGCGGCCCGAATGGCTGATCGACATCAACGACCTGACGGAACTGGAATTTATCCGCCGGGAAGGTGAGCAGTTGCGTGTGGGCGCATTAACCCGCCACACAGCGCTCCTTGAGTCCAGCGACGTCGCCAGGCTCTTTCCGATAATCCACGACGCCGAGCAGGTGATCGCGGACCCTGTAGTCCGCAACCGCGGCACGATCGGAGGCTCGCTCTGCCAGGCGGATCCGGCCGAAGACCTGTCTACTGTTTGCGACGTCCTGCGAGCCCAGGCCGTGATCCGCGGGCCCGACGGCGAACGGATCGTCGCAATGTCGGACTTCCACCGCGGTCCCTACGAAACGGCCGTGGCGCAGAACGAGCTATTGTACGAAGTCCGCTTCACGATCCGCCCGCGCTCCGGCAGCGCCTATGAAAAGGTGGAACGCCGGGTGGGTGACTGGGCAATCGTCGCGGCCGGGGCCGCCGTCGGGCTCTCCGCAGACGGCACCGTGGAAGAGGCCGCAATCGGGCTGACGGCAGTGGGGCTGGACGGCACCGTCTCCGAAGCCGAGGCCGTGCTTCGCGGACGGCAGCCGCATGAAGACCTGTTCGTCGAGGCCGCCCGCATCGCGGCCGCCGCCTGCCACCCAGTGGACGACCAGCGTGGACCGGTCGACTACAAACGGCACCTGGCCGACGAACTCACCCGCAGGGTCCTGCGCCGCGCTTGTGCGCGCGCCGCAGGTGCACAGGAAGGCTGAAAGCAATGCAGATCAGCATGACGGTCAACGGGGACAAGGTCACCCGGGAGATCGAACCCCGCGTGTTGCTGGTCCACTTCATCCGCGAAAACCTTGGATTGACCGGCACGCACTGGGGATGCGACACGAGCAATTGCGGAACCTGCGTGGTCCTGATGGACGGCCAGCCGGTGAAATCGTGCACCGTGCTGGCAGCCATGGCCGATGGACACGACATCCGGACTGTCGAGGGGCTGGCCGTCGGCGGCACGCTCGATCCCGTACAGCAGGGGTTCATGGAGGAACACGGCCTGCAATGCGGATTCTGCACTCCGGGCATGATGCTCACCGCCAGGGCACTGCTGGACCGCAACCCGCATCCCGACGACGGCGAGATCCGCCAGGCCATTTCGGGCCAGATTTGCCGGTGCACCGGTTACGCGACGATCGTCCGCTCGGTGCAATGGGCCGCCGCCCACCCGCCCGGTTGGGATTCTGAGACGGACGCCGGGACGGAAGACGGCGGTGCCGGAGGGACCGTCGCGGAAGAGGTGACGGCATGACCACCATCCAGGAGCATGCACCCAACCCGGCGGCCGGAGACCCGGGCCGCCCGATCGGGTTCGGCCGCCTCCAGCGCAAAGAGGACCCGCGGTTCGTCCGCGGAAAGGGCAATTACCTCGACGACATCGTGCTCCCCGGCATGCTGCATGGAGCAATCCTGCGCGCACCCGTTGCGCATGCCCGGCTCGTTTCAATAGACACAACCGAAGCGCTGGCGCATCCCGGGGTCCTCGCCGTCATCACCGGCAAGGACCTGCAGGCCCTCAACCTCGCGTGGGCGCCTACCCTGTCGGCGGACGTCCAGGCAGTCCTCGTCACCGACAAGGTCCGCTTCCAGGGCCAGGAGGTCGCTTTCGTCGTCGCCGAGCACCGTTACGCCGCCAGGGACGCTTTGGAGCTCATCGACGTCGAATACGACATGTTGCCGCCAGTGATTGATGCCCGGCACGCCCTCGACCCCGGCGCGCCGGTCATCCGGGACGATATCGAGGGCAGGACGGACAACCGGATCTTCGATTGGGAGATCGGCGATGCGGCTGAAACCGAGGCGGTGTTCGCCGCGGCCGACGTCGTCGTCGCCCAGGAAGTCGTGTACCCGCGCGTGCACCCGGCACCCATGGAAACCTGCGGCGCCGTCGCGGATTTCGATCCGATCGACGGCAGGCTGACCCTCTACGAAACAACCCAGGCCCCGCATGCCCACCGGACCCTGTACGCAATAGTCGCCGGCATTCCAGAGCACAAGATCCGGATCGTCTCCCCCGATATCGGCGGAGGCTTTGGCAACAAGGTGGGCATCTATCCCGGCTACGTCCTGGCCGTCGTCGGCTCGATTGTCACCGGCAAGCCGGTGAAGTGGGTGGAGGACCGCTCGGAGAACCTGATGTCGACGTCGTTCGCCCGCGACTACATCATGCAGGGCGAGATCGCGGCCACCAAGGAAGGCAAGATCCTGGCAGTCCGGACCAGCGTGCTGGCAGACCACGGTGCGTTCAATGCCACCGCGCAGCCCACCAAGACCCCGGCCGGTTTCTTCTCCATCTTCACCGGGAGCTATGACCTGCAGGCGGCCTACTGCAAGGTCACGGGTGTCTACACCAACAAGGCGCCCGGGGGCGTGGCCTATGCCTGCTCCTTCCGCGTGACTGAAGCGGTCTACCTCGTGGAGCGCATGGTGGACATCCTGGCCAGGAAACTGGAGATGGATCCGGCAGAGCTTCGGCTGAAGAATTTCATCAGGCCGGAACAGTTCCCCTATGCCAACAAGACCGGCTGGGTTTACGATTCGGGCAACTACGAGCCTGCCATGCGCTTGTCCATGCAGATGGCCGGGTACGAGGATCTCCGGCGCGAGCAACTCGAAAAGCGGGAACGCGGCGAGCTGATGGGCATCGGCGTCTCCTTCTTCACCGAGACCGTCGGGGCCGGACCGCGCAAGCACTTCGACATCGTCGGACTCGGCATGGCCGACGGCGCCGAACTCCGCGTCCATCCCACCGGCAAGGCCGTCGTCAGGATCTCGGTGCAGAGCCAGGGCCAGGGCCACGAAACCACTTTCGCCCAGATCGTGGCCGAGGAGCTCGGCATCCCGCCGGAAAACATCGACGTCGTACACGGCGACACGGACCAGACGCCCTTCGGCCTGGGCACATACGGCAGCCGCTCGACGCCGGTCAGCGGCGGCGCAGTGGCGCTGGTGGCGCGCAAGGTCCGGGAAAAGGCGAAGTTCATTGCCGCCGCGATGCTTGAGACCCGGCCCGAGGACCTCGAATGGGAAAAGGGCCGCTGGTTCGTCAAGGGCGATCCGAGCGCCGGCAAGACAATCGCCGAGATCGCCTTCGGCGCGCACGGCACCGTGGCCCTGCCGGAAGGCATTGACGGCAACCTCGACGCGGAGGTGACCTATGACCCTCCCAACCTGACGTTCCCATTCGGCGCCTATATCTGCGTCGTGGACGTCGACGCCGGGACCGGCCACGTCAAGGTCCGGCGCTTCATCGCGGTGGACGACTGCGGGACCCGGATCAACCCGATGATCATCGAGGGCCAGGTCCACGGCGGGCTGACCGACGGCGTCGGGATGGCGCTCATGGAAATCATCGCGTTCGACGAGGAAGGCAACTGCCTCAGCGGCTCGTTCATGGACTACCTCATCCCCACGGCAATGGAAGTCCCGGATTGGGAGACCGGATTTACCGTCACGCCGTCGCCACACCACCCCATCGGCGCCAAAGGCATCGGCGAATCCGCAACGGTCGGATCGCCGCCGGCCATCGTCAACGCCATCGTGGATGCCTTGACACCGTATGGAGTGACCCACATGGATATGCCGTGCACGCCGGCCCGGGTGTGGGAGGCCATGCAGGGCCGGGCCAGGCCACCGGTGTGACATGCCCCTGCACGGAGAAGACTTGGCGGCGAGGGCGCAGGAACTTGTGGAACGCCGGGAACCTTTTGTGCGTGCCACCGTAGTGCGCGCGCAGCATCCCACCAGCGCCCATGCCGGGGACACCGCCCTGGTGCTGGCCAACGGGGAAATCGACGGGTTCCTTGGCGGCACGTGTGTCGAGGCCTCAGTGCGCGAATACGGACTGCAGACGCTGACCAAGCACGAACCCCTGCTGCTGCGCGTAGTCCCCGGCGAGCCGTCCCGCACCCGCGAGGAGGGCGCCGTGGAGGTCGCAAATCCCTGCCTCAGCGGCGGCGCCGTGGAGATTTTCCTCGAGCCGCAGATGCCCGCGCCCAGGGTAGTGGTGGTCGGCGCGACCCCCGTGGCACAGGCCTTGGGGGCCCTGGGCGCCATCCTCGACCTGGACATGCAACTCACCAACGGGACCGCCGCGGAACCACGGGCCGACGACGCCGCCCTCATCGTCGCGTCGCAGGGCCGGGACGAGGAGCCCGCGTTGGAGGCCGCACTCCGGCTAGGGGTGCCGTACGTCGCCTTGGTCGCCAGCCGCACGCGCGGCGCCGCGGTCCTGGCTTCGCTCGACGTCGACGACGGCCAGCGTGCGCGGGTGCACAGCCCGGCCGGACTGCTGCTGGGCGGCCGCACGCCTGCCGAGATCGCACTGTCGATCCTGGCCGAGCTTGTGTCCGTGCGCCACCTTGGCAGGGCTGTAGAGGCTACGAGACCGGAGACTGCGGCGGCGGATCCGGTGCCCGCGAGCACCGAGCCCGCGAGTGCCGTGGACCCTGTCTGCGGCATGAGCGTCGCGGCTGTGGAATCTACGCTGCACGCCGAGTACGCCGGAACGACGTACTACTTCTGTTCCGCTGGTTGCAGGAGGGCCTTCCTCGCCGATCCGGAACACTATGCCACCGCGTCGTGAACCCCCGGCCGCCGGACCGGTGCGCGCGGGTGCCGAAGACGAAGTGCGCCGCCTTGTCCCGGACGTCTCCGCGTTGATGTCCGCCCTCGACGACGGCGACTACCTCGCCGACGTCGGACTGGCGACCGCCTTGTTCCTGTCCATCCGCTTGCCACAACCCATCCTGCTGGAGGGTGAGGCCGGCGTCGGGAAGACCGAGGCAGCGAAGGCGCTGGCCAAGGTGCTCGGCACTCCCCTGTACCGCTTGCAGTGCTACGAGGGCATCGACGTGGGCGAGGCCCTGTACGAGTGGAACCATCAACGCCAACTCCTGGGGATCCGCCTGGCTGAAGTCCGGGACATCCACGTAGAGGAGGCCGATCTCTTCGGGGAACAGTACTTGCTGCGCCGCCCGCTGCTGAAGGCGATCGAGCATCCAGGTCCGCGCCCGGCCGTCCTCCTGCTGGACGAGATCGACCGGGCCGACGCCGAGTTCGAGGCCTTCACTTTCGAGCTTCTGGCCGAGGCAGCGGTGACGATTCCCGAGCTCGGCACCATCCGCGCCACGCACCCGCCCGTCGTCGTGCTGACCTCCAACCGGACCAGGGACCTACACGACGCGCTAACCAGGCGCTGCCTGTACCACTGGATTGACTACCCACGGCCCGAACGGATCGCCGCTATCGTACGCCGCAAGGTTCCCGGGAGCGCCGAGCCGCTCGCCCTGGATGCCGCAGCGGCCATCACGAGGCTGCGGTCCCTGGACTTGGCCAAGCCCCCGGGGATCGCGGAGGCCATCGACTGGGTGTCCGCCCTCACGGTGCTTGGCGTCGACCGGCTGGATCCGGTTGCGGTGAAACAGACGTGGGGTTCGGTCTTGAAGAATCGCGACGATCTGGACATTGCCTGGGCCCGCGGACCGGCATGGGTGGCCGGCGGCCATGACTGACTATGCGCCCAGGGATGGCTTGGCCGGCGTCGATGCGGCGGCTTTGGCGGTGGGGTTCAGTACGGCGCTGCGCCGGGCTGGACTCCCGAGCTCCCCGGACCGCACGGCCTGGCTGGCGCAGGCGCTGAGGATCGTTCCCCCTGCTGCCCGTGAGCCGCTGTACTGGACGTGCCGGGTGGCGCTCGTCTCCTCGCACGAACAACTGCCGGTATTCGACGCCGTCTTTTCGGCCGCATTCGACGGGATGCCCGATCCGGCAGAGACCCGGGGCGATGCCAATAACCCACCGGCGATCGGAGCGGCGGAGCGCGCCCGAGCGGCTCCCGGCGAACAACGGCCGGCTCATGCCGACGGCCACGTCCCGGCGTCGCGGGCACCCGTCGCCGCCCCTGGAGTAGGGAGCGACGACGAGGCCAGCTCACCCGCGTTGGAGGCAATCCTGGCCATGGCCTCGGCTGACGAGCACCTGCATGAGAAGTCCTTCGCCGAGCTGACACCTGAAGAAGCTGCCCACGTGCGCCAGCTGGTCCGGCGGATCGTGCTGGCTACTCCGGAACGCCGAAGCCGCCGGACACGACAAGGCGCGCACAGCGGCGCGAAGCTCGATCTCCGACGCACCATCCGCGCGGCACGGCGCACCGGGGGCGACGCAGGCTCCTTGGTCTATGCCCGGCGTCGTCAGCGTCCGCGCCGCCTCGTGTTCCTGTGCGATGTATCCGGCTCCATGGAACCGTACACACAGGTGTTCCTTTCCCTGCTGCAGGGCGCAGTAGCCGGCGCCCAGGCCGAGGCGTTCGTGTTTTCCACGCGGCTGACCAGGCTCACCCGGCAGCTTTCGAACCGGAACGCAGACAAAGCCCTGGCCCTGGGAGCCGCCGCCGCGCCTGACTGGGCGGGCGGCACCCGGCTCGCGGAGAGCCTCCGGCACTTCATCGACGGCCATGGACGCCGCGGCTTGGCCCGGGGTGCGGTCATTGTGGTGCTCTCCGACGGTTGGGCACAGGACGCGCCGGAACTGGTGGACGCCCAGATGGCGCGGCTGCGGCGGCTCGCCTACCGGATCGTCTGGGTCAATCCGAGGAAAGCCGGCGCGGACTACCAACCGTTGGCGGGTGGCATGGCCGCGGCGCTGCCCTATTGTGACGCCTTCATCAGCGGGCACAACTACGCAGCTTTGACGGAAGCTGCAACCGCCATTCGCGCCGAGCGGTCACGTCCGGCAAGGAAGCTGGGTTAGTGCCCAGCTTCAGTAGGGCAGGGCCCATTGCAGCCTGGTCGCAACCTTTGAACCCCTAGCATGGGGGCCAGGACGAAGACGTCCGTTTTCCAGAGGAGTGACCATGACTGTTTATGTACAGCCCGGCCAAGAAGGATCCAAGGTCCAGTTCAAGGACCGCTACGAGAACTGGATCGGCGGAGAATGGGTGGCTCCAACTACCGGCCGATACATCGAGAACGTCTCCCCGGTGAACGGGAAGCAATTTACCGAGGTGGCTCGCGGCGCCGCTGCGGACGTCGAGCTCGCCCTGGACGCCGCGCACAAGGCTTCACCGGCGTGGGGAAAGACATCAGCCACTGAGCGGGCTGCTGTGCTGAACAAGATCGCAGACAGGATCGATGCCAACCTCGAAATGCTTGCCGTCGCCGAGTCCTGGGACAACGGCAAGCCCATCCGCGAAACCCTTAATGCGGACATCCCGCTCGCGGCGGACCACTTCCGCTACTTCGCCAGCGCCATACGCGCCCAGGAAGGCCGGCTGTCCCAGCTCGACGAGGACACCACGGCGTACCATTTCCACGAGCCCCTCGGCGTGGTGGGGCAGATCATCCCGTGGAACTTCCCGATCCTCATGGCCGTGTGGAAGATGGCCCCCGCCCTTGCCGCCGGCAACGCCGTCGTCCTGAAGCCCGCCTCCAACACCCCGGCCTCCATCCTGGTCCTGGCGGAACTCATTGCGGACCTGCTGCCGGCCGGCCTGCTGAACATCGTCAACGGCTTCGGCTCCGAGGTGGGAAAGCCGCTGGCCTCCAGCCCGCGGATCCGGAAGATCGCGTTCACCGGCGAGACCTCCACCGGGCGCCTGATCAGCCAGTACGCCAGCGCCAACCTGATCCCGGTCACGCTGGAGCTTGGCGGCAAGAGCCCCAACATCTTCTTCAACGACGTTGCCGACTCCAACGACGCCTTCTACGACAAGTCGCTCGAGGGCTTCACCCTGTACGCCTTCAACCAAGGCGAAGTCTGCAGCAGCCCGTCCCGTGCCCTCGTCCAGGACGGCATCTACGACTCCTTCTTGGCCGACGCCGTGGCCAGGACGCAGAAAATCATCCAGGGCAACCCGCTGGACACCAATACACAGATCGGTGCCCAGGCATCGGTAGGCCAGATGGAGAAAATCCTCTCCTACATCGACATCGGGCTCGAAGAGGGCGCAAAGATCCTCAGCGGCGGTGCACGGACGGAGCTTGACGGCGACCTTGCGGGCGGGTTCTATGTGCAGCCCACCATCTTCGAGGGCCAGAACAAAATGCGGATCTTCCAGGAGGAAATCTTCGGCCCGGTGGTCTCCGTCGCGCGCTTCACGGACTACAACGACGCCATCAGTATCGCCAACGACACCCTCTACGGCCTAGGAGCCGGCGTCTGGTCCCGCAACGGAAACGTCGCCTACCGGGCAGGACGGGAAATCCAGGCCGGCCGCGTCTGGGTCAACAACTACCACGCCTACCCGGCTGGCGCCGCATTCGGCGGCTACAAGTCCTCCGGTATCGGCCGCGAAAACCACGCCATGATGCTGGACCACTACCAGCAGACCAAAAACCTCCTAGTCAGCCACTCCGAAAACAAGCTCGGCTTCTTCTAGAGCCTGACGGACAACCCCGCGAGCTTTCAACAACGACTCAACGAAAGGCAACTTGAATGACGAGAATGCTGATGATTGGCCCGCCCGGTTCCGGTAAAGGCACGCAGGCGGAACGTCTCTCCGAACGCCTCGGCGTCGTGGCGATCTCCACCGGCGACATCTTCCGCGCCCATGTGAAGGGCGGGACGTCCCTTGGCATCGAAGCCAAGAGGTACATGGACGCCGGTGACTTTGTCCCCGACACGATCACCAACGAGATGGTGCGCAGCCGCCTCTGCCAGGACGACGTCGAGGACAGCTTCCTGCTGGACGGCTACCCCCGCACCACGGCGCAGGTTGATTACCTGGACCAGGTCCTCGCCAGGGGCGGGCAACAACTGGACGTCGTCCTGCAACTGACCGCCGATGACGACGAACTGGTCCACCGCCTGCTGGGCCGCGCGAAGGAGACGGGTCGCAGCGACGACAACGAAGCCATAATCCGCCACCGGCTGGACCTTTACCACGAGCAGACCGAAGCCGTAGTGGCCAAGTATGCCGAGCGCGGCATACTGAGAAAGGTTGATGGCCACGGCGGGATCGAGGATGTCACCGACAAACTAATGGGCGCCATCGAAAGCCCAAGCAGGGTGTCCATCGCCGGCGGACGGTAGTCCTGGAACCATCGGCATCAGTGATCCCGGAACAGTAATCGGCCCTGTCGGATTCCCTCATGGGAATCCGGCAGGGCCCATCTGTGGTGCGATCTTACAACGAAGGCTTCAGCGACTGCGCGATCTGGGCCATGATGGTGGGGTCGGAGAGGGTGGTGGCGTCGCCGGGTTCGCGGCCTTCGGCGACGTCCTTGAGGAGGCGGCGCATGATCTTCCCGGAGCGGGTCTTGGGCAGTTCGGGGACCACGAGGATGTGCTTGGGTTTGGCGATGGGGCCGATTTCCTTGCCGACGTGGTTGCGCAGTTCGGCGACGGTGGCGTCGCCGTCGTTTACTGCGTCCTCGCGCAGGATCACGAACGCGACGACGGCCTGGCCGGTGGTTTCGTCGGAGGCCCCGACGACGGCGGCCTCCGCGACCCAGGGGTGGGAGACGAGCGCGGATTCGATTTCGGTGGTGGAGAGCCGGTGCCCGGAGATGTTCATGACGTCATCGACCCGGCCCAGGAGCCAGATGTCGCCGTCTTCGTCCTTCTTGGCCCCGTCCCCGGCGAAGTACATGCCCTCGAAGCGGGACCAGTAGGTCTCCTTGAACCGTTCCGGGTCCCCCCAGATGCCGCGCAGCATCGCGGGCCAGGGTTCGCGGACCACGAGGTAGCCGCCGTGCCCGTCCGGGACGGACTCCCCGGCCTCGTCCACGACGTCGATCGCGATGCCCGGCAGCGCCACCTGCGCGGAGCCGGGCTTGGTCGCCGTGACTCCGGGCAGGGGGGCGATCATCTGGGCGCCGGTCTCGGTCTGCCACCAGGTGTCCACGATCGGGGCGGGGTGGGCCTTCTTTTCCCCGTTCTTGCCGGCGTTGGAGCCGATGACGTCCCGGTACCACATCCAGGCCTCGGGGTTGATGGGCTCGCCCACGGACCCCAGGACCCGGATCGAGGACAGATCGTACTTTGCGGGGATGTCCCGGCCCCATTTCATGAACGTCCGGATCGCCGTGGGGGCGGTGTAGAGGATGGAGACCTTGTACTTTTCCACGATTTCCCACCAGCGGCCCTGGTGCGGGGAGTCCGGGGTGCCTTCGTACATGACCTGGGTGGCGCCGTTGACCAGGGGTGCGTAGGCGACGTAGGAGTGGCCGGTGACCCAGCCGACGTCGGCGGTGCACCAGAACACGTCCGTCCCCGGGTGCAGGTCGAAGACCGCCCTGTGCGTGTACGCGGTCTGGGTCAGGTAGCCACCGGTGGTGTGCAGGATGCCCTTGGGCTTGCCCGTGGTCCCGGAGGTGTACAGGATGAACAAAGGGTGTTCGGCATCGTGCCCGACGGCGGTGTGCTCGCCCGAGGCGGCGCCGACGGTGTCCTCCCACCACTGGTCCCGGCCCTCGTGCCAGTCCACGGGCTGGCCGTTGCGCCTGACCACCACGACGTTCCGCACCGTGTGTCCCTCTTTGGACAGGGCCTGGTCCACGGCCGGTTTGAGCGGGCTGGGCTTGCCGCGCCGGTAGGTGCCGTCCGCGGTGACCACGAGCTTGGCCTGGGTGTCATCGATCCTCGAACGCAGGGCGTCGGCGGAGAAACCGCCGAACACCACCGAGTGCACGGCCCCGATCCGGGCACAGGCCAGCATCGTGATCACCGCTTCCGGGATCATCGGCAGGTACACGGCCACCCGGTCCCCCTTCGCCACCCCGAGGGACTCGAACGCGTTCGCGCACCTTTTCACCTCGTCGGTCAGCTGGGCGTAGGTGTAGGAGCGGGTATCGCCGGGCTCGCCCTCGAAGTGGATCGCCACCCGGTCACCGAGCCCGTTCTCCACGTGCCGGTCCAGGGCGTTGTACGCGGCGTTGATTTCCCCGCCGACGAACCACTTCGCGAACGGCGGCTCGGACCAGTCCAGGGCCTGGCTGAAGTCCGTCTCCCAGTCCAGCAGCTCCCGGGCCTGCTTCGCCCAGAACGCCGGACGGTCCGCAGCCGCCTCCTCATACACGTCGGCGCCGACCACCGCGTCCGCGGCGAACTCGGCAGTGGGCGCGAACTTCCGGTCCTCATGGAGAAGATTTTCGAGGGCATCGCCGCGCTGGGGTGGCCTGTACGATGCTTCGGTGCGGGCGTTGGACATAGCTAAGCTCCTTAGGTCTCACTAAGCTGTTCTGTTGAAATGCACACGATTTACTGCCTGTGCGAACAGTCGGCCGCCGACCACTACCCCCATGAACTGGGTGCGGAGACCCCTGAACGGCCTCGACCATCGCGGGACCGTTCAGGGGCACTGCAGATGAATGAGCCGAAGTCCCGGCTTCCTTCGCGGCTGAATTCGATCAGTACTTGATGACCACGCGGCCGTCGATCTTGGCATGCTTCATTTCGTCAAAGACCGCGTTCACCTCGGAGAGCTCCCTCGTGGACACGGTCGGGTGGATCTTGCCCTGCGCGTAAAAGTCCAGCGCTTCCTCAAGGTCCTGGCGTGTTCCCACGATCGAGCCACGAACGGTCAGGCCCTTGAGCACAATCTCGAAGATCGGCGCAGGAAAGTCGCCCGGCGGGAGCCCATTGAAGACGATGGTCCCGCCACGCCTGGCCATGCCGATCGCCTGCCCGAACGCCGAAGGATGCACCGCCGTGACCAGGACACCATGGCAGCCCCCGGTTTCCCGCTGGATGACTTCCGCCGGATCTTCGTGCAGCGCGTTGACCGTGAGCTCGGCGCCGTGCTTCTTGGCGAGGGCGAGCTTGTCGTCGGCGATGTCCACTGCGGCAACCCGCAGGCCCATGGCCACCGCGTACTGGACGGCGATGTGCCCCAGGCCGCCGATCCCGGAAATGGTGACCCACTGGCCGGGCTTGGCCTCCGTCATTTTCAATCCCTTATAGACCGTGACTCCCGCGCACAGCACCGGGGCAACTTCCACCGGGTCCGAACCTTCAGGAATCCTCGCGGCGAACCGGCTGTCCACCAGCATGTACTCACCAAAGGAGCCGTCGACGCTGTAGCCCGCGTTCTTCTGGGCCTCGCACAGCGTTTCCCACCCAGTCCGGCAGAACTGGCAATCGCCACAGGCGGACCAAAGCCAGGCGTTGCCCACGAGGTCTCCGACGGCGAGGTCGGTGACGCCCTCACCGAGGGCAACCACTTCACCCACGCCTTCATGGCCGGGCACGAACGGCGGTGAAGGCTTGACCGGCCAGTCCCCCTCCGCGGCGTGCAGGTCCGTGTGGCACACACCGGTGGTCAAGACCCTCACCAGCGCTTCCCCCCGGCCAGGAACAGGAAGAGGAAGGGACTGGATCTGAAGGTCTTGACCGAATTCAGTTACTACGGCTGCTTGCATTGTCGTCGTCATTGGCGAAATCCTTGCGTCGTTAAAGCGTGGAGCAAATGGAGCATTATTTTTGGGCGCCCGGGCCGAAACCCAACCATCGCGAGTCCCCGTTGCGAGCAGGTCGATGGAGCGTTGGCCTCAGCCTAGGGGCGGGAGGGTTGCGAGCAGGTTGCAGCCTTGTGAGTCAGTTCACATGCACCTCCACGCTCCACGTTCGGATTGCGCGCACGAGCCGTCATTTAGTCACGCAGCGTCCGGCCTATGAATATCGAGGCCTCGCGATTCGAAGGTCTTCGCATCGGAGATAGAGGCGCCGACCGAGTCCTTTGTGCTGCATGAGCCAGACACCGGTGCCGTCGGGCATGGTTGCGTCCACGGTTCCCGCCGTCAACATCTCTGCATCCCGGTACACCTGGACCTGCTCGCCGGCATGAAGGCCCGCCCAATCGGTGACGAAACCATCTGCCTTCGTGGGAGGGCCTCCGTTTGCTCGTTCTCCCAAGTAGCAGGTCAGTTCGGGACTATTAGCGCTTTCAGGCGAGTTCATATCGGTTCCTTTGAAATGGGCCCCAATGCGTAGACAGGGTGCAACAGCAGCGAGCCCTTTGTTCCGCTATTCCGTCGCCTTCACAATGACGGCCAGCGGGTTGCCATTGGGAGGACCTTGATGTGAATTTCGCTCACCACCGCTGACGAATACTGTGGTGTGGCCGGTCAGCGAGGCCAGGAGAAAGCCTCCCATTGCCTTGGCGACGTGGTACCCGACCTGATCGTCCAGCATGGTGATGCGTCGGCCGTCCAGCTCGGCTGTTTCGGGCATGATCATCTTGGCCAAGGCGTACACAACAGCTTTTGAGGTTTCGCTGACGTCGCAGCCCGGACCTATTCCTGCGGATTCGAGGGCACCGCTTACGGCAGATGCGTCGATGATGGTCCGCATTGATCGGTGCCCGATACGCAGTGGGCTGGACGAGTCGGTTGAGTTCCCAAGCAACAGAACTTCGGCATGAGTCTTCTCGCCCCCGGAAGAAGTCATGGCGACGTCCGAGAACACCGACCAGTCCCTGCGGACCATCGAATCGTGTACTTGAACGTCTTCTGCCTCACCCAAAGCGAGGGCGACGCCAAGCGCCGATCCGTCGTTGGAGTAGCAGATGGCACCCTCGGCTCCGATGGAGACGTCCCTGGTGACAGTTTCGTGGCCACGGGCGTTCGCGTCGGCGATCGACTCGGCGGTCAGGGACGGCGCCTTGACGAGGACGAGGTGGACATCGGACGGATCCGTCAGCCCGGCATCCTGCATGGCAGCGCTGACGGCCGACCGGACTTTGGAGATCTGGCCCATCCGCCCGACTTCCTCGGGGAGGATTTCCTCGGAATGCGACAGCCCGACGACGAGGCGCGGACTGCCCTTGTGCGGTTTCGGCGCAGGGTCGGCTGTCCGCGTGAAGAGGGCAACGTGGGGCGTGATCACCCCGGGGCTGCCGCCGGAAAGCACGATGCAGACCCGGTCAGCGATCTCAGCCGGGCTGCATCCGGTCCGCCGGGCGAGGAGTGTCCGGATTGCCAGGTCGGCGGTCTCCCGGCCGACGTCCCGGCCGAGGCCGGTCCCCTCGCTCTTGCCCACGACGGCGACGACGTCGGCGGGATCGATGGTTCCGGCGTCGAAGAGCTTGGCGATCTCCGAGACATCGGCAGGGGTTCGCATCTGGCATACATGCACGTCAGTTCGCATCCGGAATCCTGTTCTTCAGTGTTTTGGTGCGCCCCCAACCGGACGCCTGTTCCAGCGCCGCGCCGATCGCGAGTGCGAGGTCCTCCCTGAAACGTGGCGCGACGACTTGGACGGAGATGGGCGCTCCGGAGCGGGCCGTGGCGACGGGCACTGACAAGGCCGGGAAGCCGAAAAGGCTGATGGCCCGGCTCGGCGCCAGCAAGGGGAAGTTCGCTACATCTCCGCGCAGGTCCCGGGGAATGTCAACGCTCACAGGCAGGATGAGGGCCCGCTCCCCGGTGAGCCACTGACGAAGCTTGGCGACTATCTTGTTGCGGTGCTCCCACAGCTCGGCCTGTTCGGCCCTGCCGGGCGCCGTCCGATTTTCAAGCATGGCCCGGACCGGGGCGCCAATGAGTCCCGGGCGCGCAGTATTGACGGCGGCAATGGTGCCCATGGCGTCTGCGGCACGGAGCAGGTCATAGACCCTAAGCCCGTCGTTGACGGCATCGGGCAGGCCCTCCTGGACGCGCGTTCCTAATGACCTGAGTGCTTCGACCGCGAAAAGGACGGTCCGCACAACCTCGGGGTCCACCGGGACGTTGCCAACATGGGTACCCCAGCGGACTTCGACGTCACGCGGGTCCACTTCGCGGTAGTCCCCGAGAGGCTCGTCGACTGCGATCGGGTCGATGCCGTCCGGGCCGCTGATGACGGAAAGCGCTGTGTGCAGGTCATCGATGCTCCGGCCCAGCGGGCCGATGACCTGGACTGCGTCTTGGAAGGACAATGCCTCCACTCCCAGCGGATCGGCGCCGGGAAGGGTTGGCTGCTCCCCCGATCTGGGGACTCGCCCCACCGTTGGACGCAGACCGACGAGTCCGGTGCACTGGGCCGGCCAACGGATCGAGCCGCCGTAGTCGCTCCCGAGGCCCACAAATGACATTCCGGCGGCAATCGCGGCGGCTTCACCGCCACTGGATCCCCCAGGCGTCCACTCTCCGAGCGGATTGAACGTCCTGCCGAACAACTCGTTGTTCGTGTCCACGCCCAGGGCAAACTCCGGACAATTGGACTTGCCCATGAGGACGGCGCCGGCGGCACGCATTCTGGCCACGGCAGTTGCGTCGACTCCAGCGCTCCAATCCTCAAGAGTCCTGGATCCGCAGGTGGTCGGCAGGTCTGCCGTCGCGAGCATGTCCTTCACCGTGAACGGAATGCCGGCAAGCGGACGGTGGGTCCAGTCCGCATGAGCGGACTCTGCCAGGGCATCGGCGCTTCGACTGGAGACCAGGGCGTTAAGCGGGCCGTTGCGGCGTTCGATCTGCTCCACCGCAGACTTCACAAGGGCGTCACCCGCCAAGTGTCCCGACCGCACCTGCGCAGCGAGATCGCGCAGGGTCACCGGGGTGGTGGTCACCCTCCAGTGCCAATCAGATCATCGAGATTTTCAAGGAGAGACGCGTTGCCGTGATGGGCAATCTCGTACAAGACGGCTTCCTTGTCACCCGTTTCGATGCTTTCCAGCAATTGGGCATGGCGGGGGTGCATGTCTTTGCGGTCACCGAACATCTGTTCACGGAACTTCAGGTTGTACCCCATGCACAGTTCGAGCTGAAGGCGGAGTCCTTCGTAGGTATTGATGAGCCGCTTGTGGCCCGGCAGGGAGACCAAGGCAAGGTGGAAACGGCTGTTGGCCTGGACCGCAGCTTCATCGTCCATTTCTTCCGCCGCGACCCGCATGTCTTCGAGCGCATCGCGCATGGGTTGAAGCCGGCTCCGGTCCAGGACGGGCATACCCAGTTCCACGGCCATCCGCTCCAGGGCGAAGCGAAGAGAATAGATCTCCCGGACATCTTCGGCCGTGATGGGGATGACGATGAAGCCCCGGCGGGGCAGGCTCTGGACCAGTCCGTCCCGTTGAAGTATCCGCAAGGCCTCCCTCAGCGGAGGACGGCTGACACCGAACATTTCCGACAGGCGTTCCTCAACGAGCCGTTCCCCGGGACGGAACTCGCCCGACACGATCAGGGCCCTCAACCGCTGGACGACGGCGTCGGCCATGGTCGGGACCAGGACTTTGCTCGTGCCGGCCGTTGCTTCAGCACTCATGGTGTCTCCTGATCGTGTGTCGGGTTCATAGTCCGCCATTGCTGGCCCTGTCCGGGTCCGGGTGGACGTGGACCGGACCCGTGATGATGCCGGCTTCCATCAGGCGGGTGATTTCGGATGCCGGGACGCCAAGTTCGGCCGCGATTTCCACCGTGTGTTCGCCCAGCATCGGTGCGGGGCGGCGCAGCCAGCCGTCTTCGCTGCCCTGGACCTTGACAGCCTGGCCAAGCACTTTCATGGTACCCAGTTCAGGGTGTTCAACCGTTTGCACCATGCCCAAAGCCGCAGTAATCGGGTGATTAAGGGCTTGCTCCAGGTCCAGCACCCGTCCGCAGGGGATTCCGGCGTCGTTGATGAGCGGGATCCACTCTTCCGCGCCCCGCTCCGCCAAGGCATCCTCGATGAGGCGGCGGAGTTCGACGCGGTTGGCCATGCGGCCGGCGTTGTCGGCGAATCTGGCGTCCTCGGCCAGGCCATCCAGGTTCAACACGGCGCAGAGACGCCGCCACATCTTCTCGTTCCCCGAGGCGAGGGTCACCGAGGCATCCCGGGTCTTGAACGTCCCCTGCGGGAACATGATCGGATGGTCGTTCCCGTCACGTCCCGGAACGATTCCAAGGCTGAGATACTTCTGGGCCTGGTAGGACATCAGTGTCAGAGTGGACTCCATCAGCGAGGATTCAACGACCGAACCCGAGCCCGTGCGGTCGCGCTCGTGCAGCGCCGCGAGTACGCCCACGGCCGCGAAGACACCCGTGGCCGAATCGCTGATGGCGATCCCCACGCGCAACGGGCCGGTCTCCTGCGTACCCGTTACGCTCATGAGGCCGGACATCGCCTGTGCCGTCTGATCGAATCCGGGCAGCGCGTCCCCTGGCGGCTTCGTACCGAATCCACTGATATTGACGTAGATCAGCCGCGGATTGCGGGCCCGAAGCAGTTCGGAGCCCAGACCCATCTGTTCGGCCGTTCCCGGACGGAAGTTCTGGACGAAGACATCTGCGTCATCGATGAGCCCCAGCAGCAGGTCCCGGCCTTCCGCCTGGCGGAGGTCCACGGCAAACGAACGCTTGTTCCGGTTCGAAGCGAGATAGTAGACGCTTTCATCCCCGTGGAACGGGCCGGACTGGCGGGCCGGATCCCCGGTCGGGAGGGTTTCGATCTTAATGACGTCGGCCCCAAGATCAGCCAGAAGCATCGTCAGCGTCGGACCCGAAAGATAGCGGGTAAGGTCAATGACTTTCAAACCGTCAAGCGCGGCCATGAGCGGGGATCCTTCCGTCAGTGAAATTCGGGGTCCGGCCCGTGAGAAAGGCGTCGATTCCTTCGCGGAGATCGTTTCCCTCGTAGGCCTGGGCGTGCAGTTCCCGGATCAATTCATGCCCATCCGTGACCGCCGGGTCGGCGGCGAGGGCCGTTACCTGTTTGGTAGCCCTCATCGTGACTTCCGAGCTTTCGACGATGTTCCATGCCAAGCGGGCGGTCTCGGCACTGAGTTCTCCAGTCTCGACGACCTTTTGAACAAGACCCCAGGCCAAGGCCTGGTCCGCCGTCGCAAGGGCGCCGCTGTAGACCAGGTATTTGAGGTTGGCGGCTCCAATGAGGCCGGCGACGGCGCGTGTCTCGGTGAGCCCCAACGTCACCCCGAGCCTGCCGATCGGAATACCGAAAAGCGAGCCGTTGCTGGCCAAGCGGACGTCGCAGGCGGTTGCGAGTTCGCATCCGCCGCCGACGGCCAGGCCATCGATCATGGCGATCACCGGAAAGGGCACGGACTGGATCGCCTGCAGGGCCACGGCGATCGCTGCGTTGTAGCGGTCTGCTGCGGCGGTCCCTAGCCGCTGTGCCGGGAACTCCGAAATGTCGGCGCCCGCACCGAAGGCTCGTCCCCCGGCGCCCTTCACGATGACGACCCGCACGGCGGGGTCATCGCGTAGATCGGTGAAGACCGCGCCCAGGCGCTGCCAGCCGGCGAGGGTCAGGGCGTTGTGCTGGGCCGGTCGGGTGAGCGTGACCACGACAGCGGTCTTGTTCCCCAGCGCCAGTGCCTGAAGGGCGATCATGTCCTCCACGGTGTCCGCTGAAGGCTCTGCTTCGAGAACGGCGAGCAGATCCTTTGCAGCTTCAATGACGCGCGTCATCCGTTGTCCAATGGAACGCGGCGTCGGGACAGCTGGGACAAGGCGACCGCTACAAGCAGGGCACCGCCGTAGAAGAGTTGCTGAACGTAGGACTGGATCCCCATCAACTGCAGACCTGTGATTCCGGTGACCAGGAAGTACACGGCAATGGCGGTCCCCCACGGATTGAACCTGCCGGGCATGATGCTCGTCGCACCCAGGAACGCCGCTGCGAAAGCAGGGAGCAGGAGGTTCGTGCCTGAGGTGGGATCGGCGCCGCCTGAAGTCCCGGCGTAGAGGACTCCCGCCACAGCAGCCAGGGTCGAGGACCCCATCAGCGCGCCGACCCGGACGCGACCGACGCGGACACCGCTGAGCTTGGAGACGTTCCGGCCGCGCCCGACGAAGAGCAGCCGGCGTCCGACTGAAGTGTATTCCATGATCCACCAGAGCAGGGCGCACAAGCCGATGGCGTAAAAGAACGCCAAGGAGATGCCGCCGAAGCGTTTTACGATGACCCAGTCGACCAGCGTGTGGGAGATTCCCGAAATGGTTGCGGAGTTGCTGACCCAGAGGGTGATTCCGCCGAGCAGAGTACCCATACCGAGCGTGACTATCAAGGATTCAATCCCGAAGAAAACCATGATGATGCCGTTGAGGAAGCCGACCAGCAGGCCCATCGCGAGGGCTGCCATGATCGCGGCCCAGATGGGCCAGCCGTATTGGACGTTCAGGATAGCGATCATCATGGCCGACAGCGTGAGCACGGCACCGACCGAAAGGTCATAGTCGCCTGCGGTGAGGGGAACGATCAAGGCCAGTGTCAGGACCAGGAGGACGGCTTGGGAGCCGAACATCGTCTGGAACGTCGCCGGGGTCAGGAAGACGTGGGGATTGGCGATGCCGAAACCTATGATGAGCAACAGCCATGCCCCGGGCAGTGCGATGCGCTGAACCAGGCTGAGCCGGCCCCCGCCTTTGAGAAGGGTCATGAGGCCTCCGCCGGTTGGGCGTCCTGGTCCACTGCGTACGACTGCTCCGAGATCTCTTCCTTGTTCACGTGGCTTCCGGTCAATTCCGCCACTATCCGTCCCTGCCTGAATACCAGGACGCGGTCGCAGATCAATGCCAGTTGTTCGTGGTCGCTGCTCGCGCATAGCACAGCCATCCCTTCTGCGGTCGCTGACCGCAATACGCTGAAGATTTCTTCGCGGGCGCCGACGTCGACGCCCTGTGTCGGTTCATGGACCATCAGCAGTGACGGTCGAGTCTGGAGCCATTTGGCCATAAGTACTTTTTGCTGGTTGCCGCCTGACAGGCTTGAACAAGGCAGGGCCGGATCATTGGGCCGTACTTGGAAGGCGGAAAGAACCTTCCTGGCCTCCTCGCGCATGCGGGATCGGCGAAGGATGGGGCCCTTCTGGAATTGGTCCATGGTCTGCATGCTGACGTTGTCCAGGACCGAGAGGGAAAGAATCGCCCCGTCGCGAGGCCGGTCGGCCGGAACAAGCGCCATGCCTGACCGGAAGGCGCTGGTAGGGTTTTGGCCCCGCAAACGAACGGGCGATCCGTTCAGGGCCAGTGTCCCGGTTTCGGCTTTGGCCGCGCCGAACAGAATGTAGGGAACGTCCTCGAATCCGGATCCTGACAAACCTGTCACGCCGAGGATTTCTCCCTCATGAACGGCGAAGGATGCCTCGGCGACGAGGCCACCCTTGAGCCCGTCAATGACCGCGACTGGCTTGGTGGCCGCGATCTGCGCGGCACTGCGGTGCGACACGGCCTTGAGTTCGTGGCCTACGATCAACTTGACCAATTCCTCGCGGCTGGTCTGCTCCGTCGCGCCGTTGCCGACCACGCGGCCGTCCCGGAATACGGTGAATCGGTTCGTAAGGCGCTTCACTTCTTCGAGGTCGTGCGAGACAAACAACACGCCGGCCCCGCCCGCAGCGACGTTGCGGGTCAGATCAAAGAGCATCTCCGTGTCATCCTGCGGCAGGAACACCGTTGGCTCATCAAGGACCAGAAGACCGTTGCGGGGCGCACCGGAAACCGCCCGGACAATCGCCAGCAGCGCCCGTTCGACAGGCCGGAGCGTGCTGACCGCAGCAGAAGGATCTAACTCGACCTTGTACTTCCTGAACAGCTCATTGGCGATCCGGCGCCAGGACCTCCAGCGGATGCCCGCGGAGTTTCCAGTGGAGATCTCGTCGAGAAATAGATTCTCCAGAACACTCAGACTGGAGATGAGGCCTAGATCCTGGTGGACGAACCTCATCCCCAGCGCCTTGTAGTCTCCGGGGGCAAGCGGGAGCCTGACTTCGTTTCCGTTCACCAGCAACCGGCCACCGGCATCCGGTTCGTGGAAGCCGGCGAGCACTTTGATGAGCGTGGACTTCCCGGAACCGTTCTGGCCTAGAAGCCCGTGGATCTCGCCTGCGTTGACTGTGAGGTCAACTCCTTGCAGCGCTTTGACTCCGCCGAAGGTCTTGGCCAGGTTGCTGATCTGCAGAACGGCTGGCATTACTTCACGCCCCAGAGGGTCTTGTATCCGTCCTGGAATTTCGCCGGATCCCCGTAACCGTTCTTCTGGTTCGCAGGTGTTCCAGTCTCATTGACATTGCTTGCGTCGAAGAGCCGCAACGGAGTCTTTTCACTAGCAAGCGGGGCCGTTCCGGTGAGGACGCGAAGGACCTGGTCCATGTTGGCCCATCCCAGCCATTCGAGGGGTTCGCCGATCTCGGCTGCCACCAGGTTCTTCGCCTGGATCATGCTCAGTACCGAAGCTGTTCCGTTGTAGGCAACTATCTTGACGCTGTCTGTCTTACCAGCCTGGGTGATGCCGGTGCCAAGCAATGGAGTCATTCCGTCGAAGACCGGGACAACATAGTTGATGGTCGGGTCACTGAGCAGCGCAGCCTGGACCTGAGTGGGGACATCGGTCGCCCAGTTCGAAATCGGGATATTCACCACCTTGGCCTTGCAACTGTCAGGGCAGCGGGCTTTGAGTTCGTCGCTGAATGCGGACGCGATTCCGGCGCTGGGCTGGACTTCGTTGGAGGCGACAAAGTAGGCGTTCACATGACCGCCCGATTGCTCAATCGCGTAGTCGGCCATCAACGTCCCCGCCCGGTAGTGGTGCGCGTCCACGAAGGCCGTCACATCAGGAAGATCCTTCTTTGCCGAACCGATGTAGGACTCGTCGTAAAGGTGGGTGCTGATGACAGGAATCCCCGCCGCCTTTGCCGCCGCAATCTGCGGTCCGAGCAGCTTCGGGTCAGGTGAGCCTTCGAGCACGATCGCGTCGACCTTTTGGGCGATGGCGCTATCCATTCCCTGGATCCATTGCGACACCTGCCCCTGGTTGGTGAACTGAACCACCTTCACTCCGACAGCGTTGCCCGCGTCTCCCATCGCTGCGTCAACAATCTGGTTGAACGGAACTGTGCTGTTCAAGCTGATGTTGGCCACGACTTTCCCTTTGGCCTTGGAAGCATCGAAAGCCGGACCCGGTGCGGAAAACGAAGGCGCCGCCTTCGCCTGGTCGATGACGGCTTTCACCGCGGTGGTATCGATGGCAGGGCTCTGAGTACCGGACGTCGTCGTACTCGCGCCCTCGGAACAGCCTGCCAGTGCCACGAACGTTATGGCGGCCAAGGAAAGTGTTAGTGCCCTGAATCGGGTGGTGCGCGTCATTGCGGTTCCTTCAGTGTGTTGGGGCAGCAGGGTAGCCAGCCGTACTGCGTGATATCCATCACCCTACTCCGTCTTTTGACTACTGTATACAATTTCCCGTAATTTCCTCGCCCCATGATGGGCGCATCGGGCTTCGCCGCACTCCTTGCCACTACTTCGATGAGTCAGCGGGAGCGCTTGTATTTTGTTCGGCACCGCCCCATCATGGAGCCGTGACGCCGCCAATTAAGTCTGCGCATCGGATCGCGACCGCGTTCCCCTCCCGCTGTTCGGGGTGGAAAAGGCATGACTGAAACGGCCATTGAGCTCATAGGCGTGACCAAGCGATTCGGCTCCCTTACCGCCGTCGACGACCTCAGCCTGCAGGTGGAGCGCGGGGAGATTTTCGGCCTTCTCGGGCCCAACGGCTCCGGCAAAACGACCACCATCGACATGATCAGCGGCCTCAGCCGCCCAAGCTCCGGCTCGGTCAGGGTCCTGGGCATCGACCTGCTGAAGGATCCGCGCGGGATCCGGCGCTCGCTGGGGACAGTACCGCAGGAGAACGCGCTTTACGAGGAACTCACGGCCGATGCCAACCTCCGGTTTCATGCCGACCTCTTCGACGTGCCCAAGCATGGTCTCGATAGGAAGATCACCTCGCTACTTGAGCTTGCGCAGTTGGTGGAGCGCCGGAAGAGCCGCGTTTCCACCTTCTCCGGCGGTATGAAACGACGCCTTGCCCTGGTCCGGGCGTTGCTTCACGAACCCGAGCTGCTCTATTTCGACGAGCCGACCCTCGGAGTCGACGTGCAGAGCAGGCATGCCCTCTGGGACCGGATCCTCGAGCTCAAGGATCACGGCACCACCGTACTCATCACGAGCAACTACCTTGAGGAAGCAAACGTCTTGTGCGATCGCCTTGCCATCATCGACCGGGGACGGCTGGTGGCGCTCGATTCGCCGTCCACACTGAGGCGCAGCTTCGGTGACACCGTGCTTGAAATGCGCACACATCCGGCGCCCGGCGAGGACATCGTTCGAAAGGTCCTTGCGCTCCCCGGCGTTGTCTCGGCAATTGCTTCCGACGGCTCGCTGAAGGTCAGTGTAGAGGGCGGTGCCGACGTCACCGGCAAAGTGGTGACCGCCGTCGTCGGGTCCATGAGCCTGGAGGAGATCCAGAGCCGCGAACCGAGCCTCGACGAGGTCTTCCTGAGCCTGACGGGCAAGGAGCTCCGGGAATGAGCCTCCGCCATGACCTGCGTGTGATCCGGGCCGTGGCGGCGACGGACATCCGCCTCACCCTCCGCGAGCCGCTCTTCGCCATTATCGGCGTCCTGATCCCGATTAACTTCTTGCTTCTCTTCCTGCTCTTCGCGATCAGCGGCGGCCAGGCACCGATCGCCGTCGTGATGAATGACCACGGACCGCTGGCCGAACGTTTCGTCCAGGCCATGGACGGAGCGCATTCGTTCATCATCCACACCGCGTCCCCGGCCGATGCAGAACGGGAGATCCGCTCCGGCAGCATTGTCGCCGTCGTCACCGTGCCACAAGAGTTCGACGCCGCCCTCACCGCCGGAGCGCGAATCGAGATTCCGGTGGAAGTCAACAACCTCAACGTCGACTTCACCAACGACATCCGGCGGGCCGTTCCGCTGTCCATCACGTCCTTCTACGCGGACGCTTTCCCCGACCAGGTGGTGGTGACCGCCCGCGAATCCGACGTCCAAGCCCAGGACACGGGCTACATTCCGTATCTCGCGGTGAGCATCATGGTTGCCGGCCTGATGCTCGCGTCCCAACTGCAAGGCAGCGTCAATACCGCGCGGGACTACGAACTCGGGACCATCAAGGAACTCGCGCTGGCGCCTGTGAGCCGTTTGACCATCGGGGTGGGCAAGGTCCTGGGAGCCGCAGTCCTCGCGGCGGCGTCCGCGTTGCTGCTACTCGTCGTCGTGGTCCTTTTTATCGGGGTCCATCCGCTCCATCCCTTCGAGGTGTTGGGCTTCGGACTCCTGATTCTGGCGGCGTTCCTCGCCCTCGGCGTCCTCGTCGGGACCCTGGTCCGCCGCCGGCAACAGGCAATCCCCTTATCCATCGCGGCCGTCCTTCCCCTGTTCTTCCTGAGCGGACCGTTCGGGCCGGCGAACTGGCTGGGCGCCATCCCCGGCGGGATCGCAGCGATATCGCCCCTCACCTATGCGATCGCCGCCTTCCAGCACGCCTTCCACGGTTACCAGACGGCCCCGCAAGGCCTGGCTGTGGACGCCATCGTGCTGGCAGCCTTCAGCTTGGCGGCCATCGGGTGCGCGGCCCTCGTGTTCGGCCGGCGGGAGGCGAGGCACTGATGGCCGCCGGACGTGCCGTACTCGCCATCGCGGCGAAAGACATCCTGACCTGGTTCCGGACGCCGTCGGCGATTCTGGCCAGCTTGCTGCCGCCCGTCGCGTTCCTGCTGATCATCTTCGTGGTGGCCGGGGCGGTCGGCCGGAACCCGGTCGCTCTGGTGGTTGAGGACAGCGGGCCGCAGGCGCAGCGACTCGTCACGATCCTTGAGGCCTCGGACGTCTTCCGCGTCCAGCGGGCGACTTCCGCTGAGGCCACTCACTTGCTCGACACGCTCCAAGTTGCGGCGGTCGTGACCGTACCCGCCACGTTCGACGACGACTACCGGGCACAGCGGCCCGACCCCGTCAGCGTGCGGATCAACAACCTGAACCTCGACTTCACGAACGATCTGCGCCGGTCAGTTCCGGCTGCCATTACCAACTTCTATGCCGGCCAGCCGGACACGCCGATCATGGTCGGTGTCGCCGAATCGGACCTGAGGCCGCACGACGTCGACCTGGTCCAGTTTCAGCTCGTGCCGATCCTTGTGCTCCTACTCACGATCATGGGGATCGTCAATGGCGGGTTGGCCGCCGCCCGCGAGTTCGAAGACCTGACCATCAAAGCGCTGTTGCTCTCGCCGATCGGCCGCGGGTCGCTCATCGCCGGCAAGATCCTGGCGTGCTGGGTAACAACCATGCTCGTGGCGGCGGTTGTCCTGGTCTTGTCGTTCGCCTTTGGGGTCCTGCGGCCTGCCGGCTGGTATTGGTTGCCGGCGCTGGCCGCGATTGGACTGATCGCGCTAGCGGCCGCTGGGCTCGGCACGGCTTTGGGTGGTGCACTGCGGCGCTTCTCAGCCGTTGCCGGGGCCGGCATCAACCTTTCGATCTACCTGTTTTTCCTCAGCGGAGGAATCAGTGTTGCCGCGTTCCTGCCGGAGTGGATCCAGGCCATAGCGCACTTCACACCGACGTTTTACGGGGTGGATGCCTTGGAGGCCGCGATCTTCTACCAATCGACCGACAACCTGGGCCGGGACCTCGCGGTGCTGCTGGCGACGGCAGCAGTCGGACTCGCTTTGGGGACGGTGTCCCTTCGGCGGCGGCTCGTCGCTTACTAGCTTTCGAGATCGACGACGTCGCAAGCGCCTAGTACGTCTAGACCCTGCTCCGACGTCCTCTGAAAGCGCCGAAGATCAGCAGCACGATGATGGCTCCCAGGATGGACAGCAGCCAGGTCCTCAGATCGAAGAAGTCTCCCAGTCCGCCACCGAAGACAAGGGATCCGATCCAGCCACCTAGAAACGCCCCGACAACTCCCAGAAGAAGGGTAAGCAGCAAGCCGCCGCCTTGCCTTCCAGGAAGAATGGCCTTTGCGATGGCGCCCGCGATCAGGCCCAGCAGAAGAAAAGCGAGAAGTCCCATGGTGCGTCTCCTTTGCAATCGAGGGTAGCGCCAGTCCGGCGCTTCGCCTCTGAGTTAATCAGCATGCTTAGCGGCAGGCAAGGTCCCGCGCCTTCCTACCCCAGGGTGGAGAGGGCTGCCGGGGCGCACTCGATCCTGACCGGCATGTCCGCGTCAACGGACTTCACTTCACCGTCGATCTGGTATGTCAGGGGCTTGAGGGTGGTGAACGAGTAGCTGCTCACGCTGGGCTGGTCCCCCAGCCCCTTCGTAGCGGCCCGCAGCGCGGTCAAGAGGACCCGCCACTTCGGCATGTGGGCAAAGACGACCACTTCGAATTTGCCGTCAGCAAGCTTGTCGTCCGCGTCGCTGAGCGTGGCATACTTCGCCATCTCCGGAATATTCGCGAGGACGAGGCTGTCCAGGCTGCGCCGCGTGCCGTCAGGGAGGCGTATGTCGAAGGGCTCAAACTTCGAGAAGGTCCGAATCACGGAGACCATTTCCTTCAGGGCCCCCTTGCCGCCCTTTTCCAAGTCCATCGCCACCACCGGCGTCAGCCCGAAACCGACATAGGAGTGCGCGTACTCCCCGGGCGAATCCGCTTCCCCGCCTGCGTGCACACGCAGCAAATCGATGCTCCGCACCCTGCCCGCGGCGATCGCTTCCCCCAGCGGCTGGGTGCCGGTGCTCCGCCGGTGATCATTGGCATTGCCCGCCCCCAGCACCGCGCACACGGCCCGGGGATTGCCTCCCTGCATCACACCGTTGACCACCTCGTTGTAGCCGCCGTCACCACTGACGGAAACCACCAGCACGTCCCCGCCGCCGCTCACAGCATCCCGTGCCAGCTCCACTGCATGACCGGCATGGGCGGTCGGCTGAAGCCTGATGTCCACCGGGTAGCTAAGAAGACCCTCCAGCTCGCCGAGAAGACCCTCAGCCAGTCTGCGCGCATCCCCGGTGCTGTTGGGATTGAAAATAATGACAATCGATTCAAAGGTCCGTGCAGAAGTCATTGCCGCTCCGATATTCGCTCGTGATGACTTCGGTAAGTGTACTTACAATGTTCCCCCGCACCCTAAGGGATGGGGACCGGACTACTTGGCTGAACGGAACAACCAGCAAGGCCCGGTAGACTTTCGTGCCATCCTCTACCCCTCCCGGGGGTAATCGCGCGGGACGAGAAGCGAAGGCAGACCGATGGACACCCCCACACCACCGACCTCCCCTCGGCGTCCGCAGCCCGGGCGCCGCCCTTCAGCGGGCCGCCCGGAACCGGCGCGTGCAAAAGTCATCAGCTACCCGGTGCCTGTCCCTTCCGAGCTAGGGAGAGCAATGCAAGACGGGTCGGCGCGGCCCGGGTCGGAGCCGGATCCGGCCCCGCAGCCGGTTCCCCAAGACGCCAAAAAGGCCAAGCGATCCAAACGGAAGTGGCGCCGCAAACTCCTCCTGGCGCTCATCGCCCCGCTCGTTCTGGTCCAAATTATTGCCTTCATGTTCAGCATGGGCGTGACCCCGACCCGTACCGCTTACATGCTGGAGGCGGGTGAGCCGAACGTCTACCAGTTCGTCTCGATCAACCACATGAGCCGGCACTTGCTGGCGGCGACCATCGCCCATGAAGACGAACAGCTCGGCACACGCAGCGGGGCCTTCGACCTCGGAGACCTCCAGGCGAGGGCACAGGCGTATTTCCAGGGAAAGCCCGACCCGAGCGGTTCCACCATCCCCCAGCAGCTGGTCAAGAACATTTTCCTCTGGGATGACCAAAACGCCGTGCGCAAGGGCATTGAAGCCGTCCTGGCAACCCAGTTCAGTTACACGTTGAGCCCTCAGCGGACCTTGGAGCTCTATCTGAACTATGCCCAGTTCGGTCCCCATCTGTACGGCGTCTGTGCTGCCAGTTGGTACTACTTCGGAACGCCGCCGTGGAACATGACCGATTACCAGTCGGCGCAGCTGATGGGCGTCCTCCCACTGCCGGATCTGGTCAAAAGGGACCCCAACGGAGGCATCTACCTTGGCACGGGCGTCGACCCCGCGGTGTGGAACCTCGTGAATGGGGCTGCAAACGTCTGGGTCCCCCGGCAGCTCGTTGGCCTGGGCGGATGGCAGGGGGCCGTCGCGACAATCGGCATCACGGACACCGCCGACAGCCATGCCGACCAGCGCTCCGACAACGACGCATGCTCCACCATGCCCCAAAGCGTCAGGGACCGCATCCAGAGCGAAGCCGGCTAGGACCGCCGGGACACGTCCGGCGTCGTACCCGGACTCAGCCGCGTGGCGCCGGCAAGTCCAGGTTCCAATGGCGCGAGACCATCAGCAGCCAATCGACGTCGTCGTCGTGCCCCGCGGGTCCCGGGGTGATGAAGAAGCGGGAGACAACGCGCTGCGAACCTTCAGCGTCTCCGTAAAGCACGTCGACGGCGAAGCCCTCGCCGGCCGCTCCCGCAGTTGCGTTGCGGAAGTCGGCCGACTCCGGGTCCCGGATCGCGACCTGGCAGAATCCGGCGTCGTTGGCCGGGACGTAGATGTCCCGGGTCAGCCTGTGGAACTCCTCCACCGGTGACAACGGAGCCCTGGAGTCCGGCGGAAGGTGCCAACCGTGCAGGATCGCCACTCCCGCACCGGCGTTGCGCACAGACATCAACAGGTACACGGCGTTGTCGCTGATCTCGAGAGCAGCATGGCCACCGCGCACCACCATCCACTTGCCTTCCATGAACCGCACCTTCTGCGGGGCGTCAGACCAGTTGGAGGGCAGCAGGATGGGGCGCAATCCATTCAGCAGGGCGCGCTCGGCCAGCCGCGCCGATCGGTTGGCCGAGCGCGTGGAAATGAATGTCGCGACGGCAAGAACGGTCGTACCGAGAGCGGTGCCGAGGTTGGAGATCAGGACCCAGTCGACCATAAGCCACATTCAACGCCTGTCCCGCCTCGTGGGCAATGGACCTCTATCTTCCATCCTCGATCTTCCGGCTGCGCTGGTTCTGCGCCATCGGACCGTACGGGTAGACGCCGACGCGCGGTTGGCTGGCCTGCGTGAGCCGGTCGGTTTCCTCGGGGCTGAGTTCCAGGTCTGCCGCAGCCAGGTTGTCTGCTAGCTGTTCGGTGGTGCGGGCGCCGAGGATCACGGAGGTCACGGCAGGCCGGTCCGCCAACCAGGCCAGGGCAACCTGGGAGGCGCTGACGCCATGGTCCCCTGCGATCTTTTCCACTGTCCCGATGACGTCCCAAGTGCGGGGGTCGTCGTTGCGGGCCCGCCACGCTTCCATGCCGCGTTCCGGGTTTTCACCAAGGCGGGTCGCACCGGTGGGCGGCACGTCGCGCTTGTACTTGCCAGAGAGCCAACCGCCCCCCAAGGGAGACCACGGCAGCAGCCCGATTCCAGCATCCAGCGAGGCCGGAACGATCTCCGATTCGATCTCGCGGACCAGCAGGCTGTACTGCGGCTGCAAGGTCACCGGTGCGCTCCAGCCAAAGGCCTTGGCGACGTGGACGGCCTTGGTCAATTGCCACCCCAGGAAGTTGGAAAAACCGTAGTAGGCGATCTTGCCGCTGCTGACGGAGTCGTGCAGGAACCGCAGCGTCTCTTCCAACGGTGTGATGGGGTCCCACGCGTGCATTTGGTAGAGGTCGATCTGCTCCACGCCGAGGCGGCGCAGCGAGTTGTCCAACGCCCGCGTGAGGTGGCGTCGGGAAGTGCCGACGTCGTTCGGCGCCGTCCCCATGGGGAAGCGGCCCTTGGTGGCCAGCACCACGCGGTCCCGCGCATCGGTCCGTGCGGCCAGCCAATGGCCGATGATCTCTTCCGATACACCAGCGCTGTAAACATCGGCGGTGTCAATGAAGTTGCCGCCGGCCGCGACGTAGCTGTCCAGGATGGCGTGGGACGTTTCCTCGGTAGCCTCGGCCCCGAATGTCATGGTTCCGAGCGCATAGTTGGAAACCACCGCGCCGCTGTTGCCCAAAGTGCGGAATTGCATGCTGTTCCTCAATCCTCGACGGGGGTGGTGCGGTTCGAATGGTAGGTGCGCCAAGTGTGTTCAGGCTCGAAGCCCAGGAGTCGCCTCGCCTTGTCGATGGAAAGCATAGTCTCGTGCTCTTCTAGATCCTTGGTCACCTTCACGGCGGGGAACACCTCCGCAGCCAGACTGGCACTGGACCGGCTCATGACCGTGTCCGCGTTCGCGATGATGAATGCTTCGAACCCCGGCTTGCCGTTTTCAAGGGCCCGGGCCACAGCCTGTGCCCCGTCGCGGCCATCGATGTAACCCCAAAGGTTCCACTTGCGCAGCCTGGCGTCGGCGTCGAAGGACGGAAACCGTTCGTAGTCTTCCGCGTCCATGACGTTGGAGAACCGCAGCCCCACGATGCTCAGCTCGGGATCCCAGCGCGTCAACTCGATGGCCATCTGCTCTTCTAGATGCTTCACGAGCGAATAGGTGCTTTCCGGTCGGGCCGGGTATTCCTCATCCACCGGAATATACGGTGGGTCGACGTCGAACGGCAGTCCCAGCACCGTCTCACTTGAGGCGTAGACAACCTTTTTGATGCCGGCCCGGCGGGCCGCCTGAAAGACGTTGTACGTCGAAAGCATGTTGTTCTCGAACGTGGCAGCATCCGGGATGATGCCGGGGGCTGGAATGGCCCCCAGATGTACGACGGCGTCGAAGCCACTATGCCGGTCGTCCAGCCCCAGGAACACATCCAGTACCTGGCCATAGTCACGCAGGTCGACAATCGCCAGACCCGGGTTCCTTTCGCCCGTACGGTCCAGGTTCAACACCTGGTGCCCGTCCCCGTTGAGCCGGCGCACTACGTGCCGGCCCAGTTTTCCGCTTCCACCTGTCACTGCAATTCGCATCGGTACTCCCTCGGTATAACTCGGTGGTCTTGACTCGACACTAGGGCACAAGCCAGCTCTGGCGCGTGGCCCTCCCCGTCCTAGGACAGCCAGACACCCGCTCCCGCGGAATTTCCTCCGCGGATGCAACTCGCCGACACGGCGAAGTTTTTCGGCATTTCAACTTGTGCCCGAGCCGCCGATCATCCACACTGGCTACAGATCCGCAGGAAAATCCTTCCGCCGATCAAGCCCGCCGGACTCTACGGCCAGCAACCGCCCCATCACAGAATGCCGGGCAGCCCCTCTCGAACCACCGTCTTCCGCCTCCCCGGGCGCACCCGGCCCGGAAGCCCGTGACGCTGAGAGCCCGGTACTTCCCACCGAGAAAGAGCCCACGATGATCAAACGCCACTCGGACGTCGTCCTGGAAATCACCGCCCACGACCCTGACACCATCGAGAACGACCTGAACACCGCCGTCGAAATCGCCCGCGAACACGCCTGCAAGGAGCGACGTCACGGGATCCTTGTTACGCAGCACGGATTCACGATGTACACCGTCGCAATCAGCCGGGACGTGCCCTATGGGCAGACCCTCGAACGGCGCGAGTTGCCGGGGAGCTCACAGACGAAGACGGAATCAGACTGCTGAGTCGGCCACCATGACGCGAATCAAAGCAGGTGGGAGGATGGGCGCATGGAACTGCACATTACCGGCGACCCCGCCGCCGACCAACTGCTCAGCGATGACGCGTTCGCACTTCTCATCGGCATGCTGCTCGACCAACAGGTGACCATGGAATCTGCGTTTGCCGGACCCGAAAAGATCCGGACGCGTATCGGATCCATGTCCCCTGCCGCGATCGCTGAATATGACCCGGCAGGCTTCGTCGAGGTCTTCAAGGAGCGGCCGTCCGTCCACCGCTTCCCCGGCTCCATGGCCGGCCGCGTCCAGGATCTGGCCGCAGTCGTTCAGCGCGATTGGAACGGAGACGCGACCGCCATCTGGACCCAGGACGAGCCCGACGGCCAGGAGGTGCTCCGCAGGTTGAAGGAATTGCCCGGCTTCGGAGAGCAAAAGGCAAAAATCTTCCTGGCGTTGCTCGGGAAGCAGCGCGGACTCCAGGCACAAGGTTGGCGCGAAGCTGCCGGCGCATACGGCCGGGAGAGCGCTTTTCTTTCTGTCGCCGACATCGTGGATCCGGAGTCGCTGAGAAAAGTTCGCGCCAACAAGCAGGCTGCCAAGGCCGCCATCAAAGCGGCGAAGGCCTCCGGAAGCTGAGAACCACGCGGCGGGCTTTGTTCCCGCCGATATCGTGAAACGCTTGCAGCATGGATCTCGAAGTGTCGCCTGCGCTCACGATTCCGACGTCGGAACTCGGCTGGCGGTTCTCCCGCTCGTCAGGGCCAGGCGGTCAACACGTCAACACCTCGGACAGCCGCGTTGAACTGTCATGGAATGTCGCCGGCTCCGCAGCGCTTTCCGATGACCAACGGCTTCTGCTGGTCACGCGTCTTGGACCCCGTCTCATCGCCGGGGTGATCACCGTGACTGCCTCCGAGCAGCGGTCCCAGTTGCGGAATCGCGAAATCGCACTGGCCAAGCTCTCGCGCCTCGTGGCGGAGGGTCTTGCTCCCGAAGCGGCTGCCCGCCGGGCGAGCAAACCTACCCGGAGCTCGAAGCGCCGGCACCGGGTCGCAAAGGAACACCGGGCGGCGACGAAACAACAACGAAAACGACCGTCTGCCGAGTAGCCCGCTTAGCGAATCCCGCTGTCGACAACCAAGGTGACATGAACGGGGGTCTCCGAAATGAACACCGTCTGGGTCGCCGTCGAATGGTAACCGCCGATGTTGCTCGCCTTGATCACGTAACGACCGCCAGGCAGCGTGAGATGGAAGGCACCGGTGCCGTCGGTCCGTGTCGAGCCCCGGACAGCTTCCCCGTCCAAGGCGACAACCGCGGCCCCTGAGACGGGGCGCGGCGGACACTCCTGACCGACACGTTCGACGGGACATACCGGGGCGGTCAGGACGACGCCGGTGACAACACCGGTATGCCCCGCGTCCGGACCTCCCGGACCGGCGCATCCGCACAACCACAGGGCCGCGGCCAGCAGCATCACGAGGAATCGCTTCACTTCACTCACCAACATGTGTCGATTCAGGGAGCCGGATGAATGGGATCGATCCACTGGACTACTTCCGGGGGTTCAACGGACTCGATATCCAGGTTGACGACTATGGGACCCTGCCCGCTGCGTACAAGTACGCAACTGAGAACTTCAGTCTTGCTCGCGTTAATCTCCTGATGGGGTACGAACGGCGGAACAAAAATGAAGTCGCCCGGACCGGCCTCTGCGACAAACTCCAGGCTGCCTCCCCATCGCATGCGTGCCCGGCCGCTGACAACGTAGATGACGCTTTCCAGTTCTCCGTGATGGTGAGGCCCGGTTTTGGCATTGGCATCAATAGTGACCGTGCCTGCCCACAGTTTGCTGGCCCCCGCCCGGGCAAGTGTGATTGCCGCCGCCCTTGCCATGCCAGGCGTCTGCGGCGTATTCGGATCGAGCTGCGAACCTGGAATGATTTTGACTCCGTGGTCGCGCCAATTCGGCTGTGGCTCAGGGCTCATTTCTTCCCTCCGCAAAGCAGTGTCCGCACCCCCTGGGACAATGATAGGCGCGTCAGATAATGACCGCAGTTGGACCGACCTCGAGCAAGTCTGGTTGACCTTCACTTCTTGGTTCAGCGTGCGCGCCCGCAGAATGCGGCTACCGAGGAAGTGCTGAAGCACTGAGCCCAGGCCGGGACGGTGGGTGGTAAAATCGGGGGCAGCGAAGGAATGACCATGGCTCTGTTCGTTGTCCGTCACCACCATTCGGCCGAGCGATGCCCCGCGCAAGACCCCTACACTGGGGCCAAGTTCTTGAATCACCTGAGCCGCTCGAACGCCATACGGTACGGCGTGCAGATCCAAGGCGAGGCCGTCGTAGAGGCCGAGCACTCGCTGTACTTAATCGCTGAGGCCAGCGACGAGAATCACCTGCTTGAGTTCATGCAGGTGTTCCAGGAGATAGGCCATCTGGACATCCTCCCCGCCTCGACTTGGGCTCGCGTCGTCGCTGGCGGCGACTCCGCCGCGCATGCGCTCATGGGCGAGTCACCGTCGGTGATCGATCCCGCGGATGCCTGCCAGCAGGCCATCGACGCCGGCCTGGTTGTCCAGCGAGCGCATCCACTCAACTGCGAGACCCTGATTCCCGCGCTGATCAGCGGCGCCATGGTGCCCAATGCCCACTTTTACGTGCGCAATCACTTTCACATCCCGCTCCTCGACCCTTCTAGCTTCCGGCTCACGGTAGGAGGCCTCGTGGAGCGGGAGCTCAGTCTCAGCCTGAATGATCTGCACAATCTTCCCTTGCAGACCCTCACCGTGACCCTTGAGTGTGCCGGCAACGGACGCGCGCTCTTCGAGCCACCGATTGAGGGCGAGAAGTGGACCCTGGGCGCGGTGAGCACCGCGGAATGGACAGGCGTGCCGCTGACGGAAGTGCTGGATCTGGCTGGTCTGAAGCCAAGTGCGCGGGAGGTCCTGTTCCGCGGCGCCGACAGCGGAGCCGTGGCAGGCCACATTGGTCCCGTCCGCTTCGAGCGCAGCCTCCGGCTCGATCAATGCCACGGCGCCGAGCTTTTGCTGGCCTATGCGATGAACGGCGAACCCCTGCCGGTGCAGCACGGATATCCCCTGCGGCTGGTCGTTCCCGACTGGTATGCCGTGGCGTCGGTCAAATGGCTGACAGGCATCGAGCTCCTTGACGGGCCGTTCCGTGGCCATTACCAATACGACAAGTACTGGTATGAATGGGACCGCGACGGCGAACCTGTCCGTGAGCCCGTGACGCTCCAACGGGTAAGGGCACTGATCACCGAGCCCGCGCCCGCCCACCAGACACCGCGGGGTGACGTTGCCATCCGCGGCGTGGCCTGGTCCGGATCCTCTCCGATAGACCAGGTCGAAGTCAGCGTGGGCGGCGGAGACTGGCAGGAGGCCAACCTTCTCGGCGAACGCAGGCGGCACGGCTGGCAGCCGTGGGAGCTGATCATCAGAGTCCCGGAGCCCGGAACACTAGCTGCGCGGGCCCGCGCCACCGACCTTACCGGCCAAACTCAGCCGGAACGGGCCGAGTGGAACCGCCTGGGCTACGGCAACAACGCGATACACCAAGTGGATATCAGCATTGTCTAAACGAACCGACTCAGTACCGCGTCAGCATCCAGCACGACTACCGGCGCGGCTCTGGCAACGGCGTCCCGGCCGTCCCTATCAGGCCCGGGTCTTCCGCCCAAGGTGAGCCTCAAGAGCAGGTTCTCAGGAAGCCCGTGGCACCAGCACGTTCGTGGAAGGTCACCGTGTGGCCGCTGTCGTCATGGAAGACAGCTCTCTGTCCCTCGACAGTCATGATGCCGGGCTGGTAGGGGTTGCCCCAGCCCGTCGGAGGATTGCCGTGGCCGTCGTCCAGCGGTTCGTCCGCAACAAAGAAGGAGCCCTGCACCTGTGCCTCGTAGATGCCACAGTGCGTGAATAGAGCAAAAGGGACGCCCGAAGCAGCGGATGTCGTCGAACTTGCCGGGACGTTGCTTTGCGGCGCTGCCGGCAGCGCACATCCGGTCAGCACTGCCAGCGCCGCTCCAGCGGCGATGCCTCGGCCGCATCGAGTTGCCATAGGCCAAGCCTCCCTGGCGACAACTGCGCGGTCAAGAACCTGGGATCAGGACGTGGACCTTCGCGAAGCTCTCGTAGGAACTGCTGATTCTGGCGCAGTCTTTCAGATGTAGCTGCAGATCCGGGCGGCGTCGCACGCCTCCGGGTCCGCAGCAGCCGCGACGGCGTGGAAATCGGCGACGGTGGCGCGCAGCGCGACGAGTTCGGCGATTTGTGCGTCGAGGTCGGCCAACTGACCGGCTAGGAGGTCGCGCACATCGGTGCAAGGGGCGCGGCCCGCATCCCGGAGAAGCAGGATTTCGCGGATCTGTGCCAAGGCCAGTCCGGCGGCGCGCCCGCGGCGAATGAAGTCGAGCCTGTTGATGGTTTCGCTTGCGTAGTCGCGATACCCGTTGGCGGAGCGTTTCGCAGCCGGCAACAGCCCATGCTCTTCGTAGAACCTCAAGGCCTTACTGGTCATACCCGCCGCTTGGGCGGCTTCACCGATTCGCACCATGCACCCCGTCATCCCCCATTGACCTCCCACTGTAGGGGAAGGCGCCCATGGGGTGAAGCAGGACTAGCGCAAGTATTCAGCGAATTCCATTTCGAAGTACCGCTTCGCCCCGACGCCGATCACGGAGATTCTTCGTTCGCCGTCCTTGAACAGGAACACCGACGGAACAGAGCTAATCCCGAAGGCACCCGCGGTTTCGGGATTCTCATCGACATTGACTTTGACGACGTCGATTTTGTCGGCGTATTCGACCGCGAGCTGTTCCAGGACCGGGGTAAGCCTGGTGCAAGGTCCAGACCAAACCGCCCAGAATTCCACGACGACGGGTTTGGCCGACTTCAGCACTTGGGCGTCGAAGGACGCGTCAGTCACTTCTCTGGTTCTTGCCATGCCTTTCAACTCCTTGAGTTGCCGGATTTGTGGTGCCGGGTTATTCCCCGCCCCATCCCCCTTCGCGGCCGGGCGACTGGCAGCGCGCCACCCTGTGTTCAACCCTCGCACCCTCCCCTAAGGGAAATGTCAAGGGGCAGAATCTTGTGATGGGTACGGTGTCCGGGCTGGCGACTTGCGCGATAAGCCATCAAGCTAGGTAGGGGGGAACGAGGGAAGGAAAAACTCCCTCCGCACAGGAAGGCCCCGCAATTCCTAGCCCGAAACGACCACTCACTCCATGGATCCGCACGTATCTCAAGGGCGGCGACGCAAGCAGCGCGAACGCCAAAGGCTTCGGCCCTCTCAAACCTGTCGAGCCTGCCGCCCGGCGGGAGGGCAAGCCCCTCCTCGGCGAGGATCAGGTCTATGTAATGAAGAACGGCAAGGAGTACCACCCCGCGTGGTGCCACGTTGTGGCCGACAAATGGAGCAGCGCCCCGCGAGGGCTGCTTGTGACCCTCTTGGCCGACGTCGGCACACGGGCCAGGTGCCAGGAATGCGATCGCTCGTTGAAGGCAGCCACGGACCCCTTAACCGGGGAACACGAAAGGCAACCCGGGCCCACCCGGCAGCCTGACACAGTAATCCCTTTGCAAGTCGTGGGGTTCTCGCATGGAGTCCTGTTCCTGGCGGCTGGACCGAAATATCAGCATCTCCTCAAGCAGACCGCGGTCGAGCCGGCGACCCCGCTGCTCGTCGATGGTCTTCGGCACGGAATACTGCTGCGGGTGGACGCCTCCCGCCAAGAGCCACTCCTGGTTATCCAGATGGATCCCCGCGCGAAGTTCCGGAGCGGAGCTTATCAGGTGCGATTGCGTCATCCGCTGCAGCGCTCGGCCACCAAACCCTATGCTGTTGACTGCATTGAGCCGGCGGCGCGGGCCAGGCACGCCGCACTGCACCCGCCGGTCGTTGACGATTCGAGAAGTTGAGCCTGAACCGGTGGCGTCATCTGCGGACAGCTCCGGGAACGCGCTCTGCGAGGAACTCCTCCCAGGTCTTCCGGCCGTCGGCCCTGTCCTCGGACAGGTCCACCGGCTGGAACTGGAAGCTCTTCGGCACTGGAACGACCGGAAGCTTGGCCATGGCCCGCGCGGTCAGCAGCGTCATCGGCTTAGAGCCCGTCTCCGGTGTCGAGGTCACACTGTGCAAATTCGATGCCTTGCTCCGGTGGAGGTGCATGACGGCCCGCCACGCGCACCGCATGGCCCCCGTCCTGCAGGCGCGCGATGCCACGAGCCGCCCAAGGGTACCGGCCCCGCCTGTCACCAAAATCATCGATTTCATGACCGTTTCCCTTCGGATTGATTTATGCCGGGCCGTTGCCCGGCGGACCGCTGAGCACCGTCGGTATGTATTCGAGCAGCTGGAGTCGACCGTCGAAGGTCCTGTTCTCCACCATCTCAAGTGAAACGTCCGGATAGCCGTCGTAGATCCGCTCGCGCCCGGTGCTGCCCGTAATCACCGGGAAAACGACCACCCGGAATCTATCCACGAGTCCAGCGGTCAGCAACGACCGGCACAGGCTTAGACTCCCGAGAGTGCTCAACGGCCCGGTCTTGGTCCGTTTCATCTCCGCCACGGCCTGGACCGCGTCCCCCGTGACCAGCTCCGAGTTCGGCCACGTCAAGGGTGCCTGCAGCGTGGACGAAAAGACGACCTTCGGCGCGGCAGCAAGGCCGGTCAGGGTGGCGCCCTCATCCTCGGAGAATCCCGAGCCTTGGGCCGCCGCCTCCTCCGACATCCTGGACATCAGCCGGTAGGTGTTCGCGCCGAGAAGGAAGGTGTAGCCCTTCTGCCCCTCCTGATCGAGCCACGCCAGGTATTCCGGCCCCTCCAGACCCCACCAGCCGGGCCATCCCACTGCCGAGGCGTACCCGTCCAACGAGATGATCAGGTCGACCATCAGGTCCGCCGAAGTCGCCCCCGCCGCTGTCTCGCCCATGACCGTCTCCTCGAGTTTGATCGACGTCAGTGACTGCCTGGTCTTGGGCCAATGACAGCCGGGTCCCGTGGCGGCAATGCTAGCCCCGGAGCAATCAGCCGTTCAAGGGGCCGCTGCCCGACCTCTGCATCAAGAGCTTCGGTTCCCCGCGCCGCCCTCTCCATGCGGCAGGTACTGAACAAACCAGTCCACGGCGAGAATCGCCGCCGCCTCCAATGTTCCGGGTTCTTCGAACAGGTGGGAGGCCCCCGGGACAAGCTCCAGCCGGTTGGGGCAGCCCATCATGGCTTGTGCCCGGCGGTTGAGTTCGAGCACCCTGTGATCCGCGCTGCCGACAATCAAGAGTGTCGGGGCGCGGACAAAGGCAAGCCTCGCGCCAGCCAGATCCGGACGGCCTCCCCTTGAGACGACTGCGCCGATCTTCTCTCCGAGTTCGGCTGCCGCCCACAACGCGGCGCCGGCGCCTGTACTCGCGCCGAAGTATCCCACGTTGCGTGAGGCCGTATCCGGCCTTCTGCCAAGCCATCCGGTTGCCGCAATCAGCCTGCGCGCAAGCAGTTCGATGTTGAACACATTGGCACGATTGAGCTCCTCCCCTGGGCTGAGCAGGTCAAGGAGCAAGGTCCCGAAGCCCGCCCGCTGAAGCGTTTTCGCGACGAATCTATTTCTCGGGCTATGGCGGCCGCTACCGCTTCCATGAGCAAACACCACCACGCCGGCAGCCGATCCGGGCAAGTGAAGGTGTCCTTGAAGCCACAGCCCGTCAGAGGGGATCCGGACCTCCTCATCGAGGCCGCGGTCTCCTGCCGTTGAAGAGGCGTTTTGCAGGCGCTCGGCGGCAGCGGTGAGCAGCCACACCACCTCGTCGTCGCCCGTCGGTGAGAAGTCACGGTAGTGGTAACCGACGGCCGTAAGCCGCGGAGGCGTAGCAAGGCACACCACCTCGTCCGGTTCAGTCAATCCCGCGAGAACATCCGCCGAGGCGACAGGAACGGCCAGAATCACCTTGGCGGCCCCCAAGTTCCGTGCAATGCGGCATGCCACCCTGGCGGTTGAGCCCGTAGCGATCCCGTCATCGACGACGACGGCGATGCGGCCCCTCAGATCGACGCGTTCCCGGCCAGTACGGAAACGCGCAACCCGGTCCTCGAGGATAGCCCGCTCGCGTGCTTCGACAGACCGCAGTTCTTCCCGTTTGACCCTAGTGGCAGAGAGAACGCCTCGCTCGAGCGCATATGCGCCATCCTCCCCGATGGCTCCCATCGCGAGTTCGGGCTGGGACGGGACTCCCAGCTTCCGCACGACGATCACATCCAGCGGCGCGTCCAAGGCCACTGCAACCTCAAAAGCAACCGGAACGCCGCCCCGTGGCACTCCTAGGATGACTGCCTCTTGGCCACGCAGATGCGCCAGCCGCTGTCCCAACTGCCGCCCTGCGTCAGCCCTGTCGTGAAAAATTCCCATCCCTGCGACGTTCCCATCAAGCTGCCGCGCCACGCAGCAAGAAATGCACGCGGGGCGGCCTCCTGATTCAACTATTCCCCACGAATCCGGACCACGCGAGGCCTTTGCGGGAAGAACCGCTGAATCCACACCCCTTCGGGTTCGGCGGCGGATATCGCCTTTGTCGCTTGACTGGCACCGGGCGACGAACCGGCCCATCCTGATAGCAAAGACCTGCGACGTTGGAGGTGGAGAATGCGGATTGCGCTCCTCGGGGATGTCATGCTCGGTCGGCTGGTTAACGACCAGCTCAAGGTGGCGGCTCCCGAATATCCTTGGGGCGACACCCTCCCGGTCCTCCGGCAGGCCGACATCAGATTCGCAAATTTGGAATGCGTTCTGGCGGACGACGGAACGCCTGCGGCCGGCAATACGTATCACTTCCGCTCGGATGCCAAGAACGTGGAGAGCCTGCGCTCCGCGGCGATTGATGTGGTCTCGCTGGCCAACAACCATGTGCTCGACTACGGAGTCGATGCGCTATTGGAAATGCTGCCGACGCTCGATGAGCACGGGATCCTGCACGCGGGGGCAGGTATAGACCTGGAATCTGCACGTCGACCGGCGGTCCGGCGGCTCAGGTCAACTGCGGTCGGCTTTATCGCTTTCACCGATAATGAACCGGGCTGGGAGGCAACCGCCCGAGCTCCGGGAATCCACTATGTCCCTGTGGACACCGGTGACCGCCGGGTGAAGGAATTGCTGGACTTGGTCCGTTGGACGAAAGACCACAACCAGCTACTAGTCGTTTCGGCACACTGGGGCGCCAATTGGGGGTCCAAGGTCCCGCCCGCGCACCAGAGTTTGGCCCGGGCGTTGATTGACGCGGGGTCCGACGTCGTGTTCGGGCATTCGGCCCACATTTTCCGCGGCATCGAAATCTACCGGGGCCGGCCCATCGTCTACAGCGCCGGCGACTTTATGGATGATTACGCGGTTGACCCGGATGAAAGAAACGATCAGTCGTTCGTCTTCGTCGTGGAAACAGATGGAAACATACCCCGCACTTTGCGCCTGTATCCGACGAACATCACCCACCTGCAAACTCTGCTGGCGAGCGGGAGCGCGGGGAAAATCGCTGAGCGGATGCGACGGTTGAGCAGGCAGTTCGGCACCCGGAGCACGTGGATCGAGGGCGACGGAGTCTTGGAAGTACCGATCGACGTGGTCTCATAACCATGGAAGTCCCGCTGGCACGGGAATCATGCCGGGTTCCCGTCCGTTCTCTCCGTTGATGACCTGCTTTCGTTGGCGGGAACAGACACGACAGAAAGTTTGGGGACTGACCATGACGTTGAACGAAACCATTGCCCGTCTCCGGGCCGGCCACCTTATGGTCCGCGACGCCCAGGAGTGGGACAAGCTGTCCACTGACTTGGGGCGCGCTTACGACAGCAACGACGACGAACTCATTGAACAGCTGCAGCCACAGTTCCTGCAGTCATGGAGGACAGTCACAAGATACGTCCTCCGCGACACTTTCGACGCAGCGGGCATCGCCGTCGCCGAACCCAGCCATCCTTGGGGAATCGCAAGACTCACCGCAAACGGAACAAGTTGCGAACCACTCCTCTGCCACGCCGACGAAACAGGCGCGGGAAGGGCAGGGGCCTTCACCAAGAGTGGAGTCCAACTTCTCACTTTCGCGGACACCATGACCAGCTACACGGACTGCCTGTCGCGCCTGTTCGATGAGCTGGACTGAGCAACGATTTCCAACTCGAGGGGACAAGCACCACTTAATCCATTGATTTCGTGACTTCCCTACAGGCTCTTGCCTTCCCGTTGCGCTCGCCGAAAAATGGGGCGTGTGGATGTCGATTCCGCGATATCCTGCTCGCCGTCATGAAAGGGAGCGCACCATGGGAATCATCGTGGTCGACTTGCTCAGCACCCTTGACGGTGTCTACCAGGCGCCCGGCGGACCAGACGAAGATCGCGGGGGCGGCTTCGAGTTCGGCGGCTGGCAGGCACCATACTTCGATAAGGAGTCCGGCGAGGCGATCGGCGCGGGCATCGAACGCATCGACGCGCTTCTCCTCGGCCGGAAAACGTACGACATCTTCGCCGGGTTCTGGCCAACCGCACCGGCCGATGACCCGATCGCGGCCCGCTTCAACACCGTGCCGAAATATGTCGCATCACACACACTGACCGGCACGGGCAAGCGGATCTTCCAGGAAGGTACCATTCCAAGCGCCTTCGCCGTCGCCCAGCCGCCTCGGGCCTTCCCGAAGGGTGCGGTCTGGCTTGTCTACGAGCGCGCGGGCGATCCGGTCACGGGCGTCGACATCGAGGCGGAGCGCGCACAGACATGACAACCGGTGGCGTGGGCGGAAACCCGTGGGTGCTGCACGTTGATCTCGACCAGTTCATCGCAGCGGTCGAAGTGCTCCGGCGGCCGGAGCTTGCGGGCAAACCGGTCATTGTCGGGGGCCGGGGCGACCCCACGGAACGGGCCGTGGTGTCGACCGCGTCATACGAAGCCCGGGCGTTCGGTGTGGGTTCGGGAATGCCCTTACGCATTGCCGCGCGGAAAGTGCCCGACGCCGTGATCCTGCCCGTCGATCAGGAGGCCTACCTCGCGGCGTCTGAAGCGGTGATGGCCACCCTGCGCGCGCAGCCCGGCGCCACAGTGCAGCTGCTGGGTTGGGATGAAGCCTTTGTAGGGGTTGAGACAGAGGATCCGGAAGCCTATGCCCACCAGGTGCAGGCCGCCGTCCTGGCGCGAACACAGCTGCATTGCAGCGTGGGCATTGGCGACACCCTCGTCCGGGCCAAGGTCGCCACCGGGTTCGGAAAACCGGCCGGCGTCTTCCGCCTCACCGCGGGGAATTGGCTTGATGTCATGGGCGGCCGGCCCACCAAGGAGCTGTGGGGCGTCGGCGGCAGGGTGTCGGCCCGGCTGGCCAAACTCGGCATCAACACCGTCGCCGAACTCGCCGCTTCCGACCCCCAGGATCTGGTCCCGGAGTTCGGCCCCAGGATGGGTCCGTGGTATGCACAGCTCGGACGGGGCGACGGGACCAGCGTTGTGGACGACACCCCGTGGGTTGCCCGCGGGCATAGCCGCGAGACCACCTTCCAGCAGGACCTGACCGATCCGGCCCAAGTCGAGGACGCCGTGCGGGAGCTGACAGCCCATGTCCTTGAGGATGTTGTGGCCGAAGGACGGCCCGTCATCGGGCTGACCCTGAAGGTCCGCTACGCGCCGTTCTTGACCACCACCCTGGGGAAGAAGGTTCCGGAGACCTTCGACCGGAACGAAATCCTCTCGCGGGCCTTGGACCTCGCAACCGGAATCGAGGCGGGCCGCCCGATCCGGCTCCTGGGCCTGCGTGCCGAAATGGCAATGCCCCACGATGCGCGAAAGGGGCACACGCCCACGCGCGGCGGTTGGTGACGGCGTCGTTCCCCTCCTACGCAGTCCGCGGATGCCAGCCCAGCCCGATCCACTCAAGGCAGGCGGCAGCCGTCCACGCCTGGTTCAGGCTTCCCAGCGGTTCTCCGGTGAAGGGTTCGTAGTATTCGCCGAATTGGAGGTCGGCCAACTGATCGAGAGATGCGGTCTTGAGGGTTTCGTAGATCTCCTCTTGCCCGTCGCGGTGCAATGCCCACCCAAAAAGGAGATTCAGGAAGGGCCAGACGGGGCCGCGCCAATATGTCCGGGGGCGGAAGGCTGCGCTGGACGGGGACGTCGACGGTGGGAGCGAAAACCGCAGCCCGGGATGCCCCATCCAGTCCGGCCCAAGAAGTATTTTCCTCTGTGCCGCGAGCAACTCCCCGTCGCCTCCGGACACCAGCGGGGCAAATCCGGAGACAGCGTCGGTGGAGATCCACTGCTTGGCCAGGATGTCGTAGTCACGGGCAAGACCGCTGACCGGATCAATCGTTGATGCCACACCATCGCGGAAGCGCCGGGCTAGCCCCCGCAGCTCCTCGGCGTCGGAACTGCGCCCGATTTCTTCACCAAGATCGGCCAGGACATCGCTGGAGGCGGCCATGATCGCGGAAAAGAATGCGTCGCGCACCCGGAAGCCGACGACGTTCCGTACCGCAGCGTCGTCGTAATCCACGGAGCCCATCTGTTGGACGAGCCACAGATACTTTGTGTATTCGCTGTCGTCGGGCCGCTCGCTGGAGTCTGCAACGTGCAGCGTGTCACGCCGGGTGAAGGCCGGGACGGTGCCGGGTTGGACACGCGCGTAGGGCCCGTCCCACCGCGGAGAATTATCGAATCCGGACTCCCAACCGTGGTGGATTTCAATCAGCCCTATTGCGTCCGGGTCACGCACGGTGGCAAGCCACCGATGCCACGCCAGCCAGCCGTCGAAGGATTCGGCGAGGAAAGACTCTGCAGCTTCCTTGTCAGCGCCGCCGTTCTCCCTGCCCCGGTCGAGGATGTGCCGCAAGGCGATCGCGTGGACGGGAGGCTGGCAAATGCCGCTGCTCTTGACGACGGACGGTCGGGCTTGTGCGGACCCGGTGCCCCAACGGTCAAAACCGGGAAAGTAGTCGGTACTGTTCTCGCTGAAGACAATGTGCGGGATCATTCCCGTCGACCACTGGGCAGCCAGCAAGGTCCGGAGTTCCGTAATGGCGCGCGGAACATTGGCCCGCGCCAGCCCCATAGCCACGAAGGCTGCGTCCCAGCTCCACATATGGGGATACAGGTTGGGCGCCGCGGTGGTCATGGTGCCCAGATCGTTGAGCCGGAGGACCTCGGCCGCCGCCCTGTGAAGGTCCTGCATGCTGACGCGTGGAGCGGTGTTCATTTGGCCTCCTATGCCAACGACTTCGCGCGAGTCAGCGCCGGCGCGAGCGAGCACGACACCTACCAAGCTACTGCAGCGAGCGTGACCCGGTCAGGCTTTGCTTAGTGTCTAGACCCCGCCCGGCCGTTGCCCTATCGTGGGGGAACCGGGCACAGCCGGCTTGAGTCTCCGCATCGGAGGTACACGGTGGGCATCATCTCTTCTGGATTTCATGGAAGACGGCAGAGCGGCAATCCGGCGTTGCCACCGGGCCAATACGAGACCGGCAGCTTCCCGGTCCTTACCGCCGGCCCCGCTCCACGGATCCCCACTGACGACTGGGAATTCTTCATCACTACTGAGGCAGGGCAGCGCCACGCCTGGTCCTGGGCCGCCTTCATGGCGTTGCCCCAAACAGAAATCCATACGGACATCCACTGCGTGACCAGCTGGTCCAAGCTGGGCCGCTCGTGGCGCGGAGTCTCCCTGGATACTCTGTTTGAGAACGTGGAAACAAGCTTCAGTTTCACGACTGCCCACTCTTACGGCGGATACACGACCAACGTGCCGCTCGAGGACCTCCTTGGCGGCCGGGCGTGGGTGGCTTGGGAGTTCGACGGAGAGCCCCTTGAACGCGCCCACGGCGGACCTGCCCGTCTCCTTGTGCCGCATTTGTACTTCTGGAAGAGCGCAAAGTGGATCAACGGCATCGAGCTGACGCAGGATGACGTTCCTGGCTTCTGGGAGTCCAACGGCTAGCACCTCCACGGCGACCCGTGGCGGGAGGAGCGCTACTCATGAGGTACGCCCGATGAGCACACTATGGCGCGTGGCCGACGTCGTCAGCAGCATGCCCGAGACGGAAACCGCCAGAACCATAGGGCTGCGGGTGAACGGCCTGAACGGCAACCTCGCCGGACAGCACATCGACATCCGCCTCACAGCCCACGACGGGTACTCGGCCGTGCGCTCGTACTCCGTGGCGAGGGCAGGCATGGACGAAACCTTGGAGATCACCGTTGACGAATTGGCCAACGGAGAAGTCTCCCCCTATCTGGTCCGGGACCTGGCTGTCGGGGACCAGTTGGAAATCCGGGGACCAGTCGGCGGCTGGTTCGTCTGGAAGCCGACCGACAAGAACCCCGTTCAGCTGATTGCCGGAGGATCCGGCATTGTGCCGCTCATGTCCATGATCCGCGCACACCATGCATCGGAAAATCCTGCGCAGTTCCGGTTGCTCTATTCGCTCAAGTCGCCCGAATCGGGGTTCTATCGGGAAGAACTCCAAAGCTTGGGCCAGGAATCCCGCAAGCTCGTCATCGACTACGTCTACACACGCAAGGCGCCGAAGGATTGGCCGACTGCTCCGCAAAGGCTCACGGCGGAAACCCTGCTTGCCAACATCTTGCCGAACGACCCCGCCCCAGATGTCTTCATCTGTGGCCAGACCGTCTTCGTGGAAACAGTCGCGGAATGGCTCGTGCGAGCGGATTACCCCGCCGCCGCGATCAAGACCGAGCGCTTCGGCGGAACAGGAGGAACCCGGTGAGTGGCAGCAACGGCTCCGATTCTCCCGGTGCCAACGATCAGGGCCTCGAGGATCAGGACATCGCCGGACTCGCAGGCAACGCGATACCCCACCTGGACGGAAACGCGGTGGCAGGACCGCTCTGGGAACTGTTCCGCTTCGATATCGTCGCAGCGATCGGACGGTGCAAGCACTGCGGCGCGGTCCGCGTCTTCGGGGAGACGATGGTGTACGTTGACGCGCCTGGGATCGTCGTGCGCTGCGCTTCATGCGAGGGCGTGCTGCTGCGCCTCGTGGAGACGCCCACACGGTACTGGCTCGATGTGAGCGGACTCAGTTATCTGCAAATCCAGCGAGACGGTTAGGGTTGCGGTCCCCGTGTCCCAGCGTCCGCGTTCGGGATCCGTAAGGATTCGCCGGCGACGGCGAGGGCCGGCGTTGGGATGATGGGGTCATGTCACTGCTCCCCGAGAACCACGCAGCACCCCGTGCACGGATTGCAATAATAGGCGGCACCGGCCTGTACAAGCTGCCCGGGGCCGTCGTGCTCGACACACTGGACGTACCGACGCCGTTCGGGCCACCCTCGAGCGCCGTCACAGTCGCCCGGCTGCCCGCACCGGACGTCCCCGACGCCGAGGGACCCGGCGGCGACGGCGGCCCGGTGGTCGCATTCCTGAGCCGGCACGGCCGCGGGCATAGTGTTGCCCCGCAGCAGATCAATTACCGCGCCAACCTCTGGGCCCTCAAGAGCCTAGGCGTAGAGGCCGTTATCTCCTCCGCGGCGGTGGGCGGGCTGGTTTCCAGCCACGGAACCGGCACTTTCGCGGTACCGGATCAGGTCCTGGACAATACCTGGGGCCGCCCGGACACCTTCTACGACGGCTCGCTGCCCACCGGGGTCCAGCACTTGCCCGCCGCCGAGCCCTACAGCGCCCCCTTGCGGGCGGCACTCATCGCCGCCCTCGAGCGCCGGAGCGAAGACTTCGCCGGGGCGGGAACCGTGGCGGTCATCAATGGTCCGCGTTTCTCCACCAAGGCCGAGTCCGCGGCCCTGGTTCAGTCCGGCGCGCAGCTGATCAGCATGACCCAGTACCCGGAGCCGATGCTCGCGGCGGAGTTGAACATGCACTTCGCCGCACTGGCATTCATTACTGATGCCGACACGGGGCACGACGGTTCCGAACCCGTGACGGCGGAACTGGTTCTGGGCCGGCTGGCGGCCGCGCAGCCGCGGATCCTCTCGGTGTTGTCCGACGCAGTGCGGACAGTGTCCGCGGGGTTGGCCGGCGCTGAGCCAGCGAACGACGGCGGAATGTGGCGGATGGCGCTCATGCCGCCCGCCGCGGTGGCCACCGTGATGGGAGCCGCCGGCCCGGCCAGCCATGGTACGAAACGAACAGGGCCATGAGGATTCTAGTCACCGGCGGAGCCGGTTTCATCGGCAGCCATATCGTCGACGCCGCCGTGGCGCGCGGCTGGGAGGTCCGGATCCTGGACTCCTTGGATCCGGGTGTGCACCCGGATCCACCGCCGGGAATTCGCGGCGTGCCCTTGCAGATAGGCGACGTCGGAGACCCTTCCGCCGTGGCAGAAGCGCTCGCGGGAGTCGACGTCGTGGTGCACCAGAGCGCCAAAGTGGGCCTCGGTGTGGACTTCTCCGATGCTCCGGACTACATCCGCAACAATGACCTGGCCACGGCCGTCCTTCTGGCAGGCATGGCAGCCTCAGGCATCGGCAAACTTGTCATGGCTTCCTCCATGGTGGTCTACGGCGAGGGCGCTTATACCGACTCGGCCGGCAGGCCGGTCCGCCCGGGCCCTCGCCGCGTGGAGGATCTTGAGCACGGAATCTTCGACCCCCGCGACCCTGCCACCGGCGAGCTGTTGCTCCCGGCACTGGTCAGCGAAGACGCGGTCATGGATCCACGGAACGTCTATGCTGCCTCCAAATTGGCCCAGGAGAACCTGGCTTCCGCGTGGGCGCGCTCAACCGGAGGCACCGCCGTCGCACTCCGTTACCACAATGTGTACGGCCCTCGGATGCCCAAAAACACCCCCTACGCGGGCGTGGCCAGCCTGTTCCGCTCTGCACTTGCACGTGGAGAGGCCGTGCGGGTGTTCGAGGATGGCGGGCAGCGGCGCAGTTTCGTCCATGTCCGGGACGTTGCCGAGGCGAATCTGTTGTCCATTGACGCGTTGGCGGGAGGCCGGATTGCTCCTGGCAGCCTGAGGGCGTACAACATCGGCGCCTCGGAGGTCCACACCGTAGGGCAGATGGCCGCAGTATTGAGTTCTATTGCCGGCGGGCCTGATCCGGTGGTCACAGGTGACTTCCGGCTGGGCGACGTCCGGCACATCACCGCCAGCTCGGCACGGGCCCGGGCCGAGCTGGGTTGGATCCCCAAGCAGGGTTTCGAGGACGGAATGCGCGAGTTCGCCACGGCACCGCTGCGCGGCGATCAAAGCTAGGCGTCCGGAGGGCAAACGTCCCCGTTCCGTAAGGATTTCCGCCTGTCGCGCCGGGCTTGGGGATTCTACGGTCAAAGGGTGGAGAAAGAGCAAAGCGGTTCACGCGGTCCGCACGATGGAATCGGCATGGCCGGTATCCCCAACGGACCGGGTGACGACGACGGCGGTCAACCCACAACGCTCGTGGACGTGGTGCTGCCGTGCCTCAACGAGCGTTCGGCCCTTCCCAAGGTGCTCGGGGCTTTGCCGCCCGGATACCGCGCGATCGTCGTGGACAACGGATCAACCGACGGTTCCGGTGCCCTGGCCGCCAGCCTGGGGGCCACCGTCGTCGACGAACCGAGGCGCGGCTTTGGCGCAGCAGCACATGCCGGACTGCTCGCCGCCACGGCGGAGTTCGTCGCTTTCTGCGATTGCGATGGTTCACTGGACCCCGCCCAACTGGCCCCGATGCTGGACCTTGTCCGCACTGGTCGTGCCGACCTGGTGTTGGGTGCGCGGCGACCTGCCCGCGGTGCCTGGCCGATCCACGCCCGCTTGGCCAACATGGCCCTGAGCCGGCAATTGCGTCGGCTAACCGGCATCCCTGTCACGGATCTTGGCCCCCTCCGCCTTGCCCGCCGCAGCGCTCTCCTGGGACTGGACCTCGAGGACCGACGCAGCGGCTACCCGCTGGAGATGTTCCTCAAGGCCCACCGCGACGGATGGCGTGTGGCCGAGATCCCGGTCAACTATGCGCCCCGCTTGGGGAAGTCCAAGGTCACGGGGACACTCCGCGGAACTGTCACGGCCCTCAAAGACATGGCGACCCAATTGGCCGCCGCTTCGAGGCGGACACCCGAGACGAAGGACGGCAGACCGGCGGATCGGCCACCGGCCGATGCCCAAGGAGCGACGCCGTGAACTTCACCATCGCCGTCATTGCCAAAGAATGCGTCCCCGGCAGGGTAAAGACCCGGCTCACTCCCCCGCTCACCCCGGAGCAGGCCGCAGCCCTGGCCCAGACCAGCCTGAGCCAGACGCTGGAAACAGTGCGGTCCCTTCCCGCAGCCAGGCGATTGCTGGTGTTCGCCGGCACTCCGCAGCATGCGGACGCTGCGGGTTTTGAAGTAATCGCCCAAGGCGCCGGAGGCTTGGACGAACGGCTGGCGGCGATCTGCGGCCTCACGGACGGACCGTTGCTGATCCTGGGCATGGACACGCCCCAGCTATGCCGGGACCAGTTGGCCCCAGTGCTGGCCGACTGGGCAACCTCCGCTCCGGCACCGCATCGCGGCGCGTGGTTCGGCCCGGCGTCGGACGGCGGCTTCTGGGCGTTGGGCCTGTGTAGGCCCGACGGCGGCCTGCTCCGCGGAGTGGAAATGTCCACACCGCAGACCGGGGCGCAGCAATTGGACCGGCTGGCCGCCGCTGGCGTGGACGTGGGGCTGTTGCCCGTCTTGACGGATGTGGACTACTTCGCCGACGCCCTGGCTGCCGCGCAACAATGCATCGGGACTCCCTTTGCCCGCGCTGTCGAGCGCCTGGGCATGGGACTGCCGACGGCGGCCATGCCGCTTGTGGTGCCGTCCGGCGTCGTGCCCACGTGGGGTGCCCTGCGATGAGCATCCAGGCAGTCCCCAAGGGATCCGGCACCCGGGCTGACTCTTTTGCTGCGGGCACCGGCCCGCTTGCCCTCTCTGGACAGGCCCTGTTTGGCCAAGCTCTATTTGGACAGGCTCTATTTGGACAGGGAGGACACGAACCGTACGCCCGTAGCCTGCCCCACGGCCTGGGCTGCCTGACGCTGCGTCCGGAACCTGCCTGGAGCGAAACCATCGGGCCGGTCCACTTCAACATGCTCGGTTGGTCTGGCCCGGCCACGGCGGGCGAGCGCGAGCTGCTTCGCACCCTCCGCGGGCCCGTTCTCGATGTGGGCTGCGGCCCTGGCCGGATGCTGGAGGCCGCCCGGGAACTGGGGCTAGCGTCCATGGGCGTCGATTCGAGCCCCGCCGCCGTGCGGCTGGCAACCGACCGTGGGGGCGCGGCCATCCTTGGCTCCATCTTTGACCCCGTCCCGCACGAAGGAAGTTGGGGTTCGGCCCTGTTGCTGGACGGGAACATCGGCATCGGCGGGAACATCCGGTTGCTTCTGGAGCGTGTTGCCTCACTGCTGGCGCCGGGCGGGCAAGTGCTGGCAGAGGCCGAAGCCTCGGATTTTCTCGATGTGGCCTATCCGGCGGTGCTGGAAGATTCAGATGGACGCGCCAGCGCGGCCTTTCCCTGGGCCCGCGCCGGGTCGAAAGCGCTGGCTTCCCATGCGGCCCGGGCGGGGCTGGATGCCGTGGCAACCCGGACGGTTCAGGACCGGTTCTTTCTGACCTTGGAACGGCGGCCGTAGAGCCCGACGGCGGCCACAACCGCAGCCGCGGCCACCACCAGGACCACCCAGAAAACGCCCAAGGCCAGCCCATAGTCCCCCTGCAGGACGGTGCCGTTGGCGCCGCTGCCCGGACCGCTTGGCTGGAGCACCTGCTGGGCGCGGATCACCGGGCCTCCCACCAAGGTCACGAGCGCCCCCACCAGCAGTGCGCCGCGCACTATCCCTTGTTGAACGGTGCCTAGCCCATACGTCAGCCGCGACAATCCGCCGCCAGCCAACGTTGTCAGCGGGACCAGCACGCCGTCGTGCACCAACAACGCCACGGCAAGCCAGGCCGCCACGCCGATCAGCTGGACGAGTGGCACATTGGCCAGGAATCCGAAGAGCGCATAACCGAGGGCCGCAAGGCCCAGGGCGCCCAATGCCGCCCTCACCCACCAGACGGTCCTGCGACCCGCCGGCGCCGGCGGACGCACCAACGGTAGCCGCATCAGATCACCTCCACTTTATGCACCCATTTGGTCTGCAGGACCCCCGGGCGTCCAGGTGCGATGATCCGCGCCGGATAGCCATGGTCGAGGTCCAGGGGTTCGCCGTTCAGCTCTAGTGCCAGCAGTGTCTGCTCGTCCTGGCTGTATGCGGCAGGCATGAAGGAGCGCCCATAGACGCCGCCCTTCTCCATGCTGGAAATCTGCAATTCGGCATCAGGCGGTGCGCCCACCGTTGCCATGAGGTCACGGATCCGGACACCGCGCCATTGTGCCCCTTGGCTCCAGCCCTCCACGCAGGCGATGGGCAATCCGTAACTGTACTGCGGCATGGCTGCCAGCTGTGCCAGCGTGAATTTCTTCTGCACCAATCCCGAAGACACGGTCAGCACCCAGTCAGGGGCCAGCGCAGCATCCGCCACACCGGCCTGGGCCGCGGTCCTGTTGATGGGTACTCCCTGCGGTCCGGTATCCATTCGGCGCGGCGCGAAGAGGTTCAGGCCCGACAGCCAGGCGAAGGACTGGCCCGCCGTCGTCAAGACGACGACGCCGGTCCCGGCGGTCAGCGCCGCCAGGAAACCCCTGCGGCTCCAGCCGTGCCCGGTTCCCGGCCTTACGGCCGGAACCGTTTTACTGTCCGGCACTCCGCCCTCAGTGGTGGCGGCGATGGCGGACGCGTCCGATCGACGGCTCCAATGGGCCAGGATGAGGGGCATCTTCACAGCGATGTGGAGCGCCAAAGATCCGATGATGACCCAGGCCAGCCAATAGTGGACATCCCTGAAGGAAAACGGCCAGGGGTACCACTGGAAAGTGTTGAGCAAGCCGATGGTGACTTCCACCAGTGAAGCGGCCACGAAGAGCGCAATCGATGCCCGTTCGAGTGCATGGAGCAAGGATTTCAGCGGAGGCCAGCGCAAGAGTTCGGGATACACGGACCATAGCTTGGCCGCCAGGAGCGGGATGGACGCTATCCCGGTTGTGACGTGGATGCCCTGCGTAGCCACGTACAGCCACGCGGGACGGGTGAGGAAAAGCATCCAAGGCGGCGGATCCTGCAGAAGGTGGCTGAACAGCCCGGTCAAGAAACACACAGTGAAGGCAAGGCCGAGCCAACGGCCCAGCACCACCGTCAGCCGCCTGCTGCGCAAGGGCGACGAGAACCGTCCGTTCACCGCTTCCATCCGCTGTTGGAGGAAAGTGGTCAATCTGTCCATACCTTGATCACACCACCACGACCCTTCCGTCGTCCCGGTCCAGACCTTACGAAACGCAAACGGTCCCTTGGGTTCATGGCCTACCGGCCCGCGAGTGATGCAGGATCAAAGGGTGAGCGAATCAACACCCCGGCGGGCGTCTGGGACTTCGGCTGCGGTGGCGGCGCTCGCCCTGGTGGCTTTGCTAGCCGTCGTCGTCTGGTGGACCGTCACCACCGATCCGTCAGCGGAATGGGTGTCGCCCCTTGGCACGCTGGCGGCGTGGACCGTCTTCGTCCCGGCGGCACTGGTGGCACGCCGGATCCCGGCGCGCCACGCGGCCGCCGTCGTACTCCTGGGCTCCCTGCTGGTGGGAGCCGCGGCCATCACCGCACCGCCGGCCACCAGCAACGATTCCGCACGCTATGCGTGGGACGGCATCGTCCAGAAAGCCGGAATCTCTCCATATGCCCACGTTCCGGCGGACGAGGCGCTGCGGCCGCTGCGGCCGGCCTGGCTGTTCCAGGACGCCGGACCGGACGGAACATGCCATAGCAATCCCTTCCCCACGGGTACCGAGACCACCACCAACATTCCCGGCGGCAGCACCCTGTGCACGGCCATCAACAGGCCTGCCGTGCCCACCGTCTATCCCGCGGTCGCAGAGTTGTATTTTCTGGCAGTGCGGCTCAGTACTGGTTCCGAGGTGGGGTTCATCGCCTTCCAGCTGGCCGGGCTCCTGCTCAGCCTCGCCATCACGGCGGCGTTGCTGGCGTTCCTCCGCCGCACCGGACGGCCCGCGCATCAAGCCGTGTGGTGGGCTTGGTCTCCGCTGGTCGCCTTTGAAGCCATCAACGGTGCACACGTGGACGCGTTGGGCACCGCGCTGGCCTTGGCGGCGGCGCTGCTTCTGGTGGGCGGGCGCACCCTGGGTTCCGGGGTGGCCTTCGGTGCGGCGGTGGCCACCAAACTCATCCCGGCCATCAGCGCCCCCGCCCTGTTGTACCGGCGGCCAGTGCGTTTCGTCGCCGTGGCCGTGGCCACGTTTGCCGTGGCGTACGTGCCGTATGTCCTCGCCAGCGGCTGGGCAGTACTGGGCTATCTGCCCGAATACCTTCGCTCGGAGGGGTACGACGGGCAGGACAGCCCGCGCTTCACCTTGTTGAAGCTGGTGCTCCCTGCCAGTTGGGCGGGGCCGGCCGCACTCGTGTTGCTGCTTGCTCTCGCCATTTACGTGTGGCGGACCACCGACGTCTCCCGGCCGTGGGACGGGCAGGTCTTGATGGTCGGAGGGATGCTGCTGATCGTTTCGCCCAGCTACCCCTGGTACGCGCTGTTGCTTCTGCCGTTCGTCGTGCTGAGCCGTCGCTACGAGTTCACCGCCATCGCTCCCGTGCTGGCCCTGATGTATTTCAGCGGCGCCGAACCCTACGGCCCGTTGGCGGCGCGACTCGGGCTAGGGGCCGTCGTCGTGCTCGTGGTGTTTGCCACGGTGGTGAGGCGACGGCAGCAGCATGCAATCGCGTAGCCGGGCCCCTCGCCATCCGCTTTGAGTGCAGATCGGCAAGGGGCCCTTTCGAAGCTTAGGTGAGCGTCGGGACGCGGGTCAGACCATGGCCTGGTTGATCTGCAGCGTTCCGCCGCGAGTGACGAACGGGTGGGAAGCGAGCAGTTCGCTCACGGCCTCGGCCGAGTCGGCTTCCAGGATGGAATAGCCGAGGATGTCGGCAACCGCCTCCGGTTCCCCGGTAGATACCTGACCCGCGAAGCCCACCGGCGCACCGGGATCTGCGACCGCCGGACCGGCATTGCCAAGCCACGCCATGAAGTCCTTCCGGGCAGCTTCCATTTCGGCCGGATCCGGATGTCCGGCGCCGTGATAGGTGATCAGAAATTTAGCCAAGATGACTCCTAAAAGAGGGATCTTCCGCTGCAGGGTTTCCCGCAGCACCGCCAGTGTACCGGGCCTCCCTGACCGCAGAACCCCAGGCTGGTCCGCTATCCCTGCTCCGACTGCTTTTTGTTTGTTGGCGTCGACGCGGCCTCCGGCACCTCTTCGCCCCAGCGGGCAGACCCGAGCCGGCGGATAACGGCCACCAGCTTTTCGCGCAGGTCCTCCACGCCCATTTCGACGCCGGGAGCCAGATTCCAGGCAAGCGTCCGAGCCTGGGCAAGGGCCGTTTTGCCCAACTCGGAAACAGCCACCCTTTGCGAGCGCCCGTCCACGCGACTTCGTTCCCGGGTAATGTGCCCGTGCGCCTCGAGCCTCGAAAGTGTCTGTCCCATGGTTTGCGCCTGCACCCGGACTTTGGCTGAAAGCCGGGCCTGCACCATGGACCCTTCCGCATCGAGAACTTCCAGCGCTATGACCCCCGCATGGGTCAGGCCCAGGACGGCAAGCTCCTCATTCCAGGCATGCTCGACCAATCGCGCTGCAGTTGAGAGCAACCGTGGAGTCGTCCAGTCGTTTAAGTCCGGCATACTCCCACCATAGTAAGCCTACTTCCTAATCGCGCGATGCCTCTGTGCAATGGGTGGACCCATGACCATGTGCGGCTCGCACACTATGCTCGGGATATGTCGGCGGATCGCTACCTTACCGAGCTGGCCAGCAGCCTGGCCCACCTACGTGTCCTGGCACGCCAGCCCGAGGACATTCTGACTCGTCCTGTGCCGGCCTGTCCGGGCTGGACGCTCGAGGATCTCTTCGGGCATCTTGGGTCAATCGAACGCTGGGCAGCCGAAGTAGTCGTTTCGGGCAAGTTCGTCGAGGAACCCGCACCGCCGGCCACCGGAGCCGCAACATGGTTCCTCGAAGGCTCGGACGCCTTTCTCGGGACAATGTCGGCTCTCGATCCCGAAGAGCCGTGCTGGAACTTTGGCCCACCGCCGCGCAAAGCCGGGTTCTGGCGCCGGCGCCAGGCACATGAACACGCCGTCCACCTCATCGACGCGTGCCAAGCTTCAGGGTTGGCGGTCCCCTCATTCGCAGCAGATTTCATGCTCGACGGAATCGACGAAATCCTGACAATGTTCACCCCGCGCCAACTTCGGCTGGGACGGATGCCGGAGCCGGAAGGGGCAGTGACCTTCCGCGTACCCGGGGCCGGCACCTGGAAACTCGGCCTGGGGGTAGCCGAGGCCTCCATTTCCGCCCCGCTGCACGCGATGTACGTGGGTCTCTGGGGCCGCTCCGATCTCGCAGAAACAGCATTCATCGAAGGCGAGAAAGCCCTTGCGGTCCGCGTTCTGCAAGGCCCGCTCACTCCCTGAACTGTCCCGCCTGCTGCCTCTATGGATTCCGACGCCGGAACGGGCACATCCCATCCGGCACCTCTGTGGCTACGAACCAGTCTCAGAGAGTAGGAGCAAAGGTGACCATGAGTGTTCAGCAGGACAGCGCCGCCGCGCTGCAGCGGCATGTCGTTCCCACGGAGTTGGGTCCCTGCATGGTCCGTGTCCAGCAGGGTACCCGGGGACGGCGTGCCGCTTCCGGCACGCCGGAGGTCTACCTCCACGGCGCCGCGGGATCCTGGACGACCTTCCAGGTACTGCTTTCCGGGATGCCGCTTTCGGGGGCACCGGCCAACGACCGTGTCCTGATTGATCTGCCGGGCTGGGGCGAATCCACAAGAGGTGCCCGGCTGGAACGGTTCAGCATCGAAGCGATGGCACACGCCGTCAACGGGGTACTAAGTGCTCTCGGTTACCGGCGGTGGAACCTGGTGGGCCATTCCATGGGAGGTTTCCTGGCCTTGCACATGGCAGCGGCATGGCCGGAACAGACCGCGAGCGTGGCCGCCATTTCGGCCACCACCTTCAGTGTGTCCGACGCATGCCGCGCCCCACTCCAAGGCCTTTACAGATTCCCGTCATTCGCGGGCATGCTACTGGCTATGCGCTCCATGGCGGCGCTCGGTCCGGCAGGGACGGCACTGGTCCGCACCATCGCCAGCACACGCCTGATGCGACCGTTGATGTCCCCGTTCTTCGAAGACCCCGCAGCCATTCCACCGGCGGTGTTCCGCGGCCTCGGCGAGGATGCCCGGCCGGCCAGTTTCTCCGCTGCAGCCAGGGCCGCGGCGGACTACGATTTCAGCCGGTGGCGCAGCATCCCCTGCCCGGTGCTGGCGATCCGCGGCGGCAGCGATGTGTTCACGCCTCAGTCTGATCTGGACCGGTTGGCAGTTATGGTCCCCCACACCCGGCTGGCGATAATCCCGCACTGCGGCCACTTTGCCCACATCGAGCAGCCCGATCAAGTGCACGAGCTGCTCGACGAACTGTGGTCGCGGTGAAGCGTTGCCCTACTTCAGCAGGTGCACGATCGTCGTTTCGGTGTCGGCTGGATCGGGTGTCGGATCTCCATAGATCTCCCAGGAGTGACCGGCAGACTCCCGATGATTCGCCGCCATCCACTCCTCAATCGCCTTGTATGCCGCGTCCATGCGGTGGTAAGGCCCACGATGGACGGCTATGGCAGCCTGGCCCGCGGGGGTTTCGGTTGCGTAGACCTCGCCCGCCGTTTGAAAGGTGCGCGTGACTTCGACGCCGAAGTCGCACAAAAGGGGCGCGTCGGGCGTGTTCGGGTGGTGGTACACGAAGATGTTGTGGCCGTGCGTCCACAGGCCCGGCTGACTCCGAATGAAGTCCCAGACCTTGCCCACCGCAGGCCCCCATGCCGAGCCGACTTCGTCCGGCGCGACCTCGCGCCGGACGGCGGCCAGCATGCGCGGGCGAACAATCTGTACGTTGACGGGGACCGACATGCCGGGAAGGGCCCTGATCTTGAGCTAGTACTTGTCCGCGGAGTCGACGGATTCCCCGACCGTGACTTCGGGGGCCACGTTCGGGTCGCCGCCGACCGAGCCGATGAACGCCTGGATCTCGGGGTCACCGAAGAATTTCTGGAATGCTTCTGTCGATTCCCATTCATCGACCACGAGGACAAACCCGTCGCCGACCGCGAACTGATGGTGGATCGCGCCCGCCGCCCGGCCGCGCTCGCCCCACTGGCGGTACTCGTCCGCCCGCTCCTCGAGGGACTTGGCGAAAACGCTCGTGTCACCGGAAACCTTGGTGGCAATGATGACTGACATGATTTGACCTCCTATGGCCTGGACTCAGCTCGTGGCAGCCGGCCACACAACCCTGCGCATGAACGGTCCGACACGTGAAAGACCATACTCACTCCGCCCGGCAACCGCCCGAGTGGCCACTACTTGTCATTCGCCGCGATCTGTCCAAGGTTCTCTAGTTACTGAACCCGGGTAGGATCTCCGGGTACCGAGCTTCCGAACGATCCCGAAAGAACCGCACCGCATGCCGCACCTTGACGCCGCCCTCCCGCTCCACACCTTGCCGCAGATGCTCCTCGACGTTGCCGCCGTGGAGCGCAATATCGGCATCAAAGAGGCCTGGACACGGGAGCGCGGCATGGTGCTGGCCCCGCACATCAAGACCACCATGACGGGTGAAATTGTCCGCCGGCAGTTGCCCGGTTCCTGGGGCGTGACCGTGGCGACCACGGCGCAGGCCGCCCAAGCCATCGAGTGGGGCGCCATCCGGATCCTCATCGCGAACGAGGTGCTGTTCCGCGGCCACCTCGAGCAGTTGCGTGCCTGGCTGGCGGCCTCGCCTGAGCTGGAGATCTATTGCCTGGCCGATTCGGCGGCGGGTGTCCGGGCCTTGGCCGAGGTGTTCGAAGACTCGCCCCGCCCGCTGAATGTTCTGCTCGACGTCGGGACCCCCGGCGGCCGCACCGGAATCCGCAGCGAGTCCGAGGCCGGGCCGTTGGCAGCTGAGATTCGTGCCGCCAGCGGCCTGCTCCTGGCCGGCGTCAGCGCCTACGAGGGCGTGGCACCGAACGCCCGGACGGAGGAAAACCTGGCCGGGATCGATTCGCACTGCCGCTTGGCCCGCGATATTTTCGATGAACTGCACCCCGATTTCGAGGTGGAGCTTCCGGTCTTCAGCAACGGCGGCTCGGCGTTCCAGGACCGTGCGGCCGCGTTCCTGCCGCGCAGCTCCTCCGTCAACGTGCTCCGTTCAGGCTGCTACGTGGTGCACGATCACGGCACCTACCAGGGCGTCTCGCCAGTCCCCGGCCTCACCGCGGCCGTCGTGGTTCGGGCGCTGGTCATTTCTGCCCCGGAAGCCGGGCGTGTGGTCCTGAACGCGGGCAAGCGCGAGTTGGCATACGACGCCGGTATGCCCGTGATCGTTTCCCGGTACCGTAATGGAGCCCCCCTGTCTGCCGGCGCCGGTGCCACGCTGACCCGCCTCTTCGACCACCATGCCATTGTGGACTACGCCGAAGGCCTGCAGGTCGGCGACGTCGTGGACCTTGGCATCTCCCACCCCTGCTCGGTGTTCGACCGCTGGCGCGAGGTTGTCGCAGTCAGTGACGACGCCGTCGAGACATGGCGTCCCGTGTTCTAACCGTTTGAACGGCAGAAACCGTTTCGGCCTGCAAACGTCGATTACAACGGGTGTCTGCGCTGTGCACGAAGGAGCAGGAGCCGGGACTGCAGTGTCGCAACTTAGCGTTCATCATCCCGCCAGCGGGCGTTAATTACCGCCAAGTAACTTTGAGAGCTCTTGTAAGGCCCCAACCCTTTGAGAGGCTCCACCATGAGTAAGAACCGCACCCGAAGCATCCTCACGGCCACCGCTGCCGTCATCTTGGCAGCGTCCGCGATCGGCGGCACGGCGGCCGCCCAGGCCGCCGGCAACAATGACCAGCAACAGGGCAACAACGCCGACTCCGGCAGCCACAATGAAGCGAACACGGCCCTGGCCGACGACTTCAACGGTGTTGACCGCAGCACCAACTGGCAGCAGACCTCGAAGCTGAAGCTGAACTTCCCGACCTTCCATACCGAGGGAATCGCCTACAGCCAGGACCACATCTTTCTCTCAGCCGTCCAGATCATCGAGCCGACCAAGAAATTCCCGACTCCGCAGAACGGGTTCGACCGTACCCCTGGAAAGGGCATTGGCCACCTTTTCGTCATGGACAAGGCCGGCAACCTGCAAAAGGACATAGTGCTGGGCGAGGGCGACATGTACCACCCGGGCGGCATCGACTTCGACGGCACCAACGTCTGGGTCCCTGTGGCCCAGTACCGGCCCAGCAGCAGCGCCATCGTCTACCGAGTCGATGCGAACACCCTCGACGTCCACAAGCAGTTCGAGGTCAAAGACCATTTCGGTGGCATCGTGATGGACAAGCAGACGGGCCACTTGGTAGGCAATACATGGGGGTCGCGCCGTTTCGCCGAATGGGATCTCCAAGGCAAGCAGCTCTCGACGTGGCAGAACCCGAACTACTTCATCGACTATCAGGACTGCCAGTACGTGCCCAGCTCCAAGATGCTGTGCGCAGGGATCACCAATCTCCCGCAGACTCCGGGGGCCGGGGGCACCGGAGCCACCTATGAACTTGGCGGCATGGCGATGATTGACCTCAAATCCCGCAGCGTGATCCGCGATGTTCCGTTCCAGCAGTGGTCCACGGCCGGGCACGTGGCCACCCGCAACCCGTTCAAGTTGACCGCCGACGGGAACCACCTCACCATGAAGGTCGCACCCGACAACGGCGACGAAGGCAACGGCACCGAAATCCTCACCTACGAAGCCACCGTCACGCCCGCTAAGTAGCGCAACCAGGCGATAGCCGGACAATGCCGGGGTCTCAGCCGGGCGCCGGCATTGTTCCCTCACCGATCGGCCACCGCCCAGTGCCACGCTCCCTGGTCTCCCAGGGAAAGCCTTCAACACGCTTCGGCGCCTTCTGAATATCCTCTGCATGCGATTCAAGCCTGAGATCCGCAACCATTTCATCGCCTCCCAGGAAGCACCCGTAACGGGGACCCGCAGGCCGGCAATCAAAGGGGGACTGCGAAATGTCAGTGGAGACTTTTCAAACGAGCGTACCTATTCCGTGGACACAAACGATTAAAAGAGTGAGGACAATACCGAGCTAACCCTCGCGAAGGCTGCATGACAACGGTGCGCCGTACAACCCGGGAAAGAACACATCGATGACACTCACTGCCGAGGCCATTCACACGCTGGAAGAGATCGCCGTCCGCTTCAGCCCCGACGGGGCCCCGTTGGCGGTCCGATATGACGGCAGCATCTGGGCCGTGGATCCCGACGCCGGCGCCGCGCACTGGTTCGGGCGCAGAAGCGGGCGGGATGGCAGCGACTCGGCCGCCACCGACAGCGAACACCTCGCATCCGTTGAAAACTGGCGGATACAGGTCCGCCTCAACTCCGACTCCGCATTGCGTACTTTCCATGTACAGCGGAATCTACGCTCGCCGGACTGGTTTCTGGCCGGCATCACCGACGCATCCTAGAAGCCGACGGCTGAACGTCAGCGTCCGCGTCCGCGGCGACCTTGCGCGCCTGTCAGTGCAGTCGCTGCTGCCAGTCAGCCGGGACACGTGAGGCTGGGCCCGGAACAGTTTGGTCGAGCGGGTGGTGCGCCGGGGGCTCAAGTTCCGGACCGGCGAAAAATGCGGAGTCGGGATAGTTGAAGAACCAATCCTCGCCGGGTTCGAAGCTGCGGATGACCGGGTGGCCGCTGTAGTGCGCGTGGGCTGTGGCGTGTTGCCCCGGCGAGTTGTCGCAACAGCCGATGTGGCCGCACTCGGCGCACCGCCGCAGATGCAGCCACCAGCCCCCGTTGGCCTCGCATTCAACGCAACCCGGTCCGCTGGGTGGAATCGAAACGTCGATTCCTTGATTTGCATTCATCGTGGCTTTCCCTCGTATTCGAGTGCCTTTAGACCACCCACTACTTTACGCCCCGGCTTTTTCACGCCGGAGGAATGGTGACCTCATCCTCCGCGCCGCCAACGCGCCGGATCCGCCTCCAGCGCTGCGCGGTCCCACTGTCCCGTCTCCGCGGCCGCCTCATAGGTGGATTGCAGAAACCGAAGGAGCATCTTGTCAGGGTCCGACGCCGTGCGGACGTTTTCATACGGGAGGACGTAGAGCCTGCCGTCTTTGTTGTAGGCGGCCCCGTCTACGTCGTTCACATATTCGGCGTAGCCGGCGGGCCCGGGATAGGAGTAGGCATAGAAGGCCCCTTCGTCCCCTCCCCCGGCCCAAAACCCACAGCTGCTCAGCTCGTGAGAGTAACCCTCCACCATCACCCAGTCGGCGCAGTTCGGGACTCCTCCGGGGTGGGTGGGCGCGTCCCGTCCGGAGAAACGGGAGTACGCCAGGTCCATGCCTCCCCAGAAGAAGTGCACGGGACTCGTCTTCCCCCTGAAACGGGACCTGAATTCGTTCAGGACGCGGTCCGCCTGGACCAATTGCCTCCAGAAAAACTGGATAGCCTCCGGGTCGTAGGAGGCGTGCTGATGGTCCTCGGCGAAGGGTATGGCCGGTTCCACCTCATTCGGAATGCCGCGGATTGACGCCTCGATACCGAGCCGGCCCAAGGCTTCGAATACCTCGGAGTGGAATTCGGCCACCGACTTGGCTCCGAGAACGACGAATGCTGAAGTTCCGTTGCTGGAGCGTATGTGCAGCCGGTGTTCAAGGAAATCGAATTCGATGTCGTAGGCACCGCGGGCATACGGGATCATTGATGTCGTCAGCCCGCGCGGCGTGACGTATAGCGTCACCTGCCACCAGTGATTAAGCATCGGGGCGTGCGCCATGCGGACTTTTCCGATGATCTGGGTCCACATGTGCACGGTCTCCCGCGTCGGGGTCCAATCATCGACGCGAAGCCGGGGCCACTCAAGGTGAGTCATCTGGCCTCCAAAATGGACCATCGCGGGTCGTTCCGTCTCCGTGGCGACAATTCTGCCATCATTGCCGCCGGAACCGGCCTGGTGTCTTCGACCAGTTCGCTCTCACCGCTATCCCCCAGCCGCAGGATCCGAACGCGCCCCTCGTGCGGGTCCGGTCGAAGCTGGCGACCGCTAAGTCCTGAGGTCGACGGCTGGTGGGAAATAGCTAAGGCGTGCCCGGATGGGCTTTGGGTGGAGTTTCCGAAGTCGTGCGATGGAGCAGGGTCCACGCCCGCGCGAGCGATATGTCCACGCGGGCGACGAGGAGCGCTGTCAGCAACGCTGCGGCAACGTGGGTGTCCAGCATCAAATCCGGCGAGTGTCCGGCAAGGGACGGCGTCGCGATCAGCTGCCCAGGCTGCAATCCCCTCGCTCCATGCTGATGTTGAGCGGGCGCGCCAACCGAGAAGGTCCCGGAGAGCCGGTCGAAGGCCAGATGCAGGACCTGTTGGGCGACACCGCAGAGAACAAGCAATAACCAACTCGGTAGGTTTATCCGGGCGAGCAGCGAAGCGCACATACTCAGCAGAGCCGTCAGCGCGATCAGCACCGGTACCCCGGGGGGCACGCCACCCGAGACCAGGTGGGCGACCAGGCCCAGTCCGACCGCCGCCGGTCCGACTTCCCAGCCCGGAAACCTCGGACGTCGACGGGATCTTCGCTCATCCACGCTGCTCTCTCTTCCATCGGTGGACGGGTTCTGCTCTCCTTCATGGTGCCGCCGTTTCGCACCTGAAGGAAGACTTTCGGGCCGTTCCACGCGTGGGCAAGGGGTCAAGAACCCCTACCTGTGGCGCTAGGAGATCAGGAATCCGGGCTTCTTCTGACGAGACGGCGTACGGTTGCCACAAGCGAGCGGCTCAACCAGCGCTCACCGCTGAAATCCGCGGGACCCATCCCGCCGCACGAGGAGGAATTATGAGTGACTTCGAAGGCAAGACCGCGATCGTCACGGGCGGAGGCTCCGGACTTGGGGAAGCGATCAGCAAAGACCTCGCGAAGAACGGTGGCAACGTCGTCGTCGTCGACATCAACCTGGACGCTGCCACGCGTGTGAGCAACGAAATCACCGCCACTGGCGGCACCGCCGTTCCCTTCCAGGGCAACACTGCGGTCGCCGAGGACAGTAAGAAGGCAGTCGACTTCGCGGTCGCGAGCTACGGCGCCCTCAACTATGCCGTCAACAACGCAGGCATCGGGGGCGCCAACGCTCCCGTTGGAGACATCGACGTTGAGGACTGGGACCGGGTCATCGCCATCAACCTGAGCGGAGTCCTCTACGGAATGCGCTACCAGGTCCCGGCCATCCTTGCCGCGGGCGCCTCCGAAGGTGCCATAGTGAACATGGCGTCGATCCACGGCGCCGTCGCCGCTCCCGGCAACGCCGCTTACACCGCGGCCAAGCACGGCGTCGTGGGCCTGACCAAGAATGCTGCGGCTGAATATGGGGCCCAGGGATTGCGCGTCAATGCGATCGGCCCCGGCTATATCGATACGCCGCTGCTGGCCGCCGCGCCGAAAGAAGTCCTCAGTGGGCTCGAGGCGAAGCATCCGCTCGGCCGCCTGGGACAGCCCGAAGAGATCGCGAACGTCACCACGTTCCTACTTTCCGACAAGGCCAGTTTCATGACCGGCTCTTACGTACTCGTCGATGGCGGCTACACCGCCGTCTGAGCCAACGGGTCAAGTGGGCTCCCGGCGCACCGTCCCAACGACATGGTCGTCGAACACGTCAATGAGACCGACGGCTAGTGGACAGTTCATGGGTGATTTTCGACGCCGTGGACAACTACTCCACCTCCGTTGTCGGCCTCACGTACCAACTCGAAGAGGGCCGGGCGCAGCTCGTCTCCACAGCCGGCGCCCTCTAGAGCTGGCGACGAGTCCCCCGGCTGCTCTCCCACCCGGCAAAATGTGACACCATGTGCTCCATGGTTCGTAAAGTTGCATATCAAGGAGAGCCCGGCGCCAACTCCAACATCGCCTGTCTTCAGATGTTCCCCGACATGGAGCCAGTACCGTGCCCCAGCTTCGAAGATGCTTTCGAACTGGTGAAATCCGGCGATGCGGACCTCGCCATGATTCCGATTGAGAACTCCATCGCCGGACGGGTTGCAGATATCCATGTGCTCCTGCCTGAATCCGGATTGCAGATTGTGGGCGAACATTTTCTCAGGATCCGATTCCACTTGCTGGGCATACCCGGAAGCACCCTCGAACAGGCGCGAGAAGTGCACAGCCACGTTCATGCCCTCGGCCAGTGCAGGAAGCTGATCCGGTCAATGGGGCTGAAACCAGTTGTTGCCGGCGACACGGCAGGTTCCGCACGGGAGGTCCGCGACTGGAATGACGCTTCCAAGGTCTCCCTGGCGCCTCCGCTCGCCGCCCAGATGTACGGGCTGGACATCTTGGCAGAAGACGTCGAGGACGACGCCACCAACACGACCCGGTTTGTCGCCCTGTCCAGGGAGCCACGGCACCAGACCCGCGACGAGTTGCCCGGTCCCGTGATCACCAGCTTCGTCTTCCGGGTCAGGAACGTACCCTCGGCGCTGTACAAAGCCCTGGGTGGTTTTGCGACGAACAGTGTGAACATGACGCGCCTGGAAAGCTACATGGTGGGTAACGAGTTTACTGCCACCACCTTCATGGCCGACGTTGAAGGGCACCCATCCGACACACCCGTGCGACTTGCGCTCGAGGAACTGGAGTTTTTCACTGATGAGGTCAGGGTTCTTGGCGTTTATGCTGCTGCTCCATTCCGAAGCCTGGGCTTCACCGATTCCGGCAATCCAGGCACAACGCCTGCTGGCAATCCAAAGCCCACCTTGTCGCTATAGTGGCTATCCCGCGTGCGTGAGCATCGGCAAGACCCACGCGATAATCACCGGAAGTTTGAAAACAGCGATGACGAAACACGCCGCGACGGCAAGCGCCCATACCGCCCGCCGTCGTCGGGCCCCCAAGACTTCCGTCCTGAGGGCGGCAAAACCCCGTTGAAGAGCGACGGCGTCCCCGGGCGCCGCAGGCTGGCGGCGCCAGGTTCCCGGCAACGCAGCAACGGCGACAATGCGGGCGAGCTGCTCCGGAGTGAGGACGGGTTTGCGCCGGTTCAGCCAGCGCAACAGCTGACCGTCTGTCAGCACAGTTATGGTCTCGGGCCGTTCCCGGACCGTGATGCCCTTGGGCTCCACGAACACCAGGACACCGGTAACCTCGACCGCCAGACCTGCTGCTGCAGAGAGGAGCTTGCCGGCTCGGGCCGCTTCGTGCATGGCGTTGGGAAGATAGCGCTGTCTCGTGCCGGCCACCATCAGTGTGCGGCCAGCCACCCAGATTCTCTGGTTTGAATGATTCTTGGTGTTCACTGTGCACACCCCTGCCGGCCCGATCAACACATGATCGATGTCCGACGTGCCATTTCACTCGCCTTGTTGTCCCCGTTGCGACGTCCAGTCATCGTTGCTCGTCAACCGAGCCGACAACGTCGGCACGGCAGGTCACACCAGCCGCGATATTCCCCGCCCTGATCCCGTTCCTCTGGACTGGTGGGGCCCATCGCGCCTAGGCTGGTGGTGTTGCCCCGGACCCCGGCAGCGCGTCATCTGCGCATCCGAGGAGGCAACCAGTTGCCGTTGACCAACCAGCCTTCACCGTCCGTGCCCGCGTTCGCGATGCCGCCCCGACCCGCCTCGCCAAGAACCCGGATCAACAAGGTCACCAGCAGTTATGCGGGCCTGCTGAAAACCGTCCGCGACGCCGGCATGCTCCAGCGGTGCCAAGGCTACTACCTCGTCCTGCTGACGGTCCTGGCCGTGATGGGGACCGGGATCTGGGTGGTGTTCTTCGTCTTGGGCGACTCCTGGCTTCAGCTGGCCGTGGCAGGCGCCTCCGGCGTCGTCTTTACGCAGTTCGCCTTCCTCGGCCACGAAGCAGCCCATCAGCAAGTGTTTGCGTCCCGGTCCGCGAACGATTGGACTGCACGGCTCATTGCCACCCTCGTTGTAGGCATGAGTTACGCGTACTGGACCGAAAAGCACTCACGGCACCACGCCCGACCGAATGTGGTCAATCAAGACCCGGACATCGCACAGGGTGCCGTCATCTTCCACAACGAGATGCCAAGCAGACGCGGAAGACTCGGCCTGGCGCTTGGCAAGCACCAGGGCTACCTGCTCTTCCCTTTGCTCCTGTTCCTCGGATGGACGCTGCATATTGACTCGTTGAAGTACTTGCTCCGGCGTGGGCCGGTGAAGTACCGATGGCTTGAAATGGCACTGCTGGTTCTGCGCTTCGGTGCCTACGCCGGCCTGCTTTTCCTCGTCCTCTCCCCCGCCATCGCCGTCGCATTCATCGTCGTGCAGATCACCGTGTTCGGGCTGTACATGGGCGCTAGTTTCGCGCCGAATCACAAGGGGATGCCGATCTTGCCCGAAAACAGCCGTGTGGACTTCCTGACGCGGCAGGTGGTCACCTCCCGCAACATCGCTGGGGGACGATTCGTCACCGTGCTCATGGGCGGCCTTAACCACCAGATCGAACACCACTTGTTCCCGGATATGCCCCGCCCACACCTGCGAGAAGTCCGCCAGCTGGTCAAGGCCCACTGTGACGCGGAGGGGATTGCCTACACCGAAACGGGGCTGCTGCACTCGTACGCAATAGTGATCCGCTACCTTAACAAGGTCGGACTCAGGGCAGCGGACCCGTTCGCCTGTCCCCTCGCGGGCCAGTACCGGCGGTAACCGGCGCACACACGGACCGGATCACCCTCTGACACGGAGCCGTCAGGAAGACCACGATGATTGCCTCTCGCCGCCGAAGGCGGCGAGACTTACTGTGGAGTTATGGACGCGACAGCAGCCCACGCCTTTGCGACTCCGCCGGTATCACTCGACCGCCCCGCCACTGCCGTTGAAGACATCATCACCCTCGCGGCCGGGGTCTGGCTCCTCACCGGAACCTATGTTGACGGCTGGGCGCACAACAACCTCCGCGACCTCGAAACGTTCTTCACTCCGTGGCACGCGATCCTCTACTCGGGCTTCGCGGCCTGTGCCGTCTGGATCGCCGCCCTGACCTGGCGCCGGCACGCCCCCGGCGCGCGGTGGTCCGCAGCGATCCCCGCCGGATATGGGGCCGCAGCAGCCGGGGTCCTCCTCTTCCTCATCTCCGGAGCGGCCGACTTCGCCTGGCATTCGGTTTTCGGCATTGAGCAGGGCCTCAAGGCGCTATTCAGCCCGTCCCATCTGGGGCTCGCTACCGGCGGTTTCCTCATCCTCAGCGCGCCCTTCTCCTCTGCGTGGCACTCACCCCGGCGGTCATGGCCGCGGCTGATGCCCGCCGTCGTGAGCGCCATGCTCTCCGGCATGGTTGCGGCGTTCATCCTGCAGGAGTTCGCGGTCTTCGCCCGCCATGGACTCATCCAGACATACGGCGGCGCTGCCGGGGCGCAGCCTACTGTGGCGGTTCCGACATCATCGAGCATCATGGTCTCGTTGGCGTCGTTCTTCGTCTCGACTGCCGTGATCTTCGTGCCCGTCCTCTTGCTGTCGCTGCGTTGGCGGCTGCACGCCGCGGTGCCCGCGGCCATGGCGCTGCTCCCCGCCGTTGCCCTGCAGATCATGGTCGCGCTGCGGGACGCCTGGCTCGTGCCGGCGGCCGTTGTCGGTGCCGTCCTCGTCGGAGTGGCGTGGGCGGTGGTGCGACCCAAGCCGGACCGTCACACAAGGCTCATGACCGCGATAGGCCTCTGCCCCGTCGTGTTCTGGGCCCCGTACTTCGCCGGTGTAGCGCTCCACGATGGGGCACTCAGCTTCTCCCCTGAAGTCTGGGGCGGGACGCTCGCATGGACCGGACTCGAAATGCTCGCCCTAACCGCGCTCACCCTCAAAGTGCGAACCACGGCCGGCACCATCCCGGTTTCACCAGCCGGTTGACTTGTCAGCAGCGCCGATCATGGCGCGGGGCTCGTATCCCCTCCATGACGGAGTTCGAGAGCGTCGAGCAATCGCTTCACCGAGCCGCCGAGGTTCCAGTCGGCAGCGAGACGCTCGAGTTCAATGCGTGATTCTCCGACGACGGGATGCAAAAGCGCTCCCGCCTCTTCGAGAGTGGGCAGCGCGAGGTCGCGCACGACGTTCACAACAACGGGCGCAACCGCCAGGTACTCGGCGGCAGCGGCGAGTTTCGACCTCACGGGCGCAGACAGTCCGCTGTCTGGATCGACCGCGGCCGCGAGCAACGCGTCGAGTGTGCCGTACTCAGCGAGCAACGAAGCCGCCGTCTTTTCGCCGATCCCCGCTACCCCCGGCAGCCCGTCGGAGGCATCGCCGCGCAGCGTCGCAAAGTCGGCGTACTGCTCGGGCAGAACACGATACTTGCCGACGACGACGGCGTCGGTCACGATCTCGAGGTTCTTCATGCCTCGCGCCGTGTAGATGACCCGCACCTGGCGGGCGTCGTCGACCACCTGGAACAGATCGCGGTCGCCCGTCACGACGTCGACAGGAAGCTTCGCGTGGCTGGCGTAGCTGCCGATGACGTCGTCGGCTTCATGGGCGGCAGCCCCGACGACGGCGATCCCCGCAAGGCGGAGGACCTGCCGGATCAGGGGAACCTGCACCTGCAGCGCATCCGGCACCACTTCGACGTCGGGAGCACCCTCTACCGTCTCCGCGACCCGCTGCGACTTGTACGACGGGATGAGGTCCACCCGCCATTGCGGACGCCAGTCCTCGTCCCAGCACGCCACGAGATGCGTCGCCCCATAGTCGGTAGTGAGCCGTGCGATCATGTCCAGCAGTCCGCGAACGGCGTTCACCGGAGTGCCGTCGGCGCTGCGGATCGAATCGGGCACGCCGAAGAAGGCGCGAAAGTACAGTGAGGCCGTATCGAGGAGCATCAGGCGGTGAGTCATAACCGATCCTTACATCCACACCCCCACAAAGGGCAGGTGCTTTCCGGTTTTCCGGAGAAGCACCTGCCCCCCTGTGAAGACGCGTTACTTCTTGGCGCGGCGGCGAATGACCGCTGTCGATGCTGCGCTGGCGGCCAGAGCGCCTGCGCCGACAATCGACCACAGGACCAGGTTGGACTCGGCATTCGTGTTGGCGCCGCCGCTTGCGGTGCCGGCGGCGGTGACGCTGGAAACAGCAGCAAGGCCGGAATTGCCCTTGCCATTGCCGCCGCCATGGTTGCCGCCCCCGTTATTGTTGCCTCCGCCGTTGCCGGAATTCACAACCACGGCTGCCCAGCGCTTGTTGCCGGACGTGGCGCCGACGGCGCCGATCATGTAGTTACCACCGTCCATGAAGGTAATGGAGGTGGAGAAAGCGCCGGTGCCGTCAGCAATAACGCTGAAGTTGGACGGAGCGGGCCTCCCACCGTCCGAAGCCTTCTTGCCGCCGGTCCGCTGGAACGTGATGTTGATGGTTCCGTACTCATTGCCCGGCGCCGGGTAGGTGGTGGATGCTACGGCCGGCGCGGTGCCGGCCTCATTCACGGCTGCTTAGGTCGACAACGTGGTGCGGCAGTCGTTCATTTCTTCTCCTTGACCCCCATTTGTGACGTGTCGCGCTGGGTGGCGGCCCAGCTGGCGAGGACTTTCAGGGCGTCCTCGGAGGGGGTCCCGGGATCTGCCGTGTAGACGTTGATGCGCAGTCCCGGATCCGCGGGGAGTTCCAACGCTTCGAAGCTCAGATCCAGGTCGCCGACGATCGGGTGATGAAGGTGTTTGCGGCCCGCGCGGTGGTACTTCACGTCGTGACGGGCCCACCGGGTGCGGAACTCCTCGCTGCGGGTGGAGAGTTCACCGATCAGGTCCGTGAGGTCCTTGTCGTACGGGTTCCTTCCTGCGGTGGAGCGCAGGACTGCGACGATGTCATCCGCTGCGCGTTCCCAGTCGGCGAAGAACTCCCGCGCTTTCGGGTTCAGGAAGGTGAAGCGTGCGCTGTTCGGCGGGGCGGTCACCTCCGCCATCATGTCCAGATAGAGGGCACGGCCTAGTGCGTTGGAGGCGAGGACATCGCCGCGGTCGTTGCGGACCCAGGCCGGCGCGGCCGTGATCGCATCGATGACGCGTTGCACGCTCGGCCGCACGGTCTGCGGGCTGTGCCTGCGCCGGACCCGAGGGGAAGCGGTGGCGGCACGGGCCAGGTCAAAAAGGTGGGCCGTCTCGGCGTCGTCGAGCTTCAACGCACGCCCGAGGGCTTCGAGGACACTGTCAGAGGCGCCGGAGAGGTTTCCGCGCTCAAGGCGTATGTAGTAGTCGATGCTCATCCCGGCGAGCATCGCGACTTCCTCCCGGCGCAGCCCGGTGACGCGCCGGTTACCGCCGTAGACGGGAAGCCCGGCCTCATCCGGCGTGATCCTTGCCCGGCGGGAGGTCAGGAACTTCCGCACGTCCTCGCTGTGTGTCATGGCGTCCACGCTACGCCGGGTCGATGGGACGAGGGAGGCACTGGCGTTACCCTGAACGGCCGTGACTCCCGGCCCGTAAGGAATCACGGTTGCATGGACAGCATGAAACCTGAACCCGCAACAGCTTCCCGCCCGGGAGCGATCCTGGCGATCATCCTCCTCAGCTACTTCATGATCCTGTTGGACAACTCGGTCATCTTCACTGCCCTGCCGAGCCTGCAGGCGGACCTGCGGCTGAGCACCCGTGAGCTCTCCTGGGTCCAGGATGCCTACACGCTGGTCTTCGGCGGCCTGCTGCTCCTCGGAGCCCGGGCAGGAGACCTGCTCGGCCGCCGGCGGGTGTTCGTGTTCGGACTGGTGGTGTTCTCGATCGCGTCCCTGCTGATCGGCGTCGCACCGGCGGGCTGGTGGGCGATCGCCGGCCGCGCTGTCCAGGGTATCGGGGCAGCGATCGTCGCGCCGGCCTCACTCTCCCTGCTCACCGCGAGCTTCCCGGAAGGCCGCGAACGCACCCGGGCAGTTGCCTTGTACGGCGCCACCGCAGGCATCGGCGCCAGCCTGGGGCTGGTCATCGGCGGGGCGCTGGCCCACTGGATCTCCTGGCGGGCAGGGTTCTTCGTCAACGTACCCATCGGCGCCGCGATGATCGCACTCGCGCCGCGTTTCATCCCGGAATCAGGCCGGGCCCGCGGCCGCTTCGACGCATTCGGCGCGCTCAGCGCGACCCTCGGTGTCGGCGCTCTCGTGTTCGGCATCATCAACACCGTCGACGCCGGCTGGAACTCGCCGGTCACGGTCACAGCCGTCAGCGCCGGCGTCGTGCTCCTGGTCGTGTTCGTGCTGATCGAACGCACGGCGGCCCAGCCGATCATGCCGCTGCGGCTGTTCGCGAGCCGCCGCCGAACCGGCGCCTACCTCGCCCGCTTCCTTTACCTGGGCGCGATGATCGGGTTCTTCTTCTTCACCACCCAGTTCCTGCAGGAAGTGCTCGCCTTCGACCCCCTGCAGGCCGGTATTGGATTCCTGCCCATGACCGCAGTGAACTTCGCCGTCGCGATGAGCATCCCCCGGCTGGTCAAGCGGATGCCGGGTTCCATCCCACTCGTGGCCGGCATCCTGATCACACTTGCCGGGATGTTCTGGCTCAGCCGGGCCGGCGTCGACTCCGCATACCTGACCGGAGTGGCCCTGCCGATGGTCCTCATCGGCGCGGGACAGGGTCTCGCGTTTGCGCCCCTGACGTCGTTCGGCATCATCGGGGCTCCGGCGTTCGACGCCGGCGCGGCATCCGGCCTGGTGAACACCTTCCATCAAGTCGGCACCTGCCTCGGGCTTGGCATCGCAGTCGCTGCCGCAGCGACCGTCCCGACCACGGGTTCCGCCGTCGCGCACCTGGCCGCCCAGGTCAGCGCCGCCCTCACGACGGGCAGCATCCTCCTGCTCCTCGCCCTGGCCGTCACAGCGGCCCTCATCCTTCCCGCGGACCTGGCCGCCCGCCGCGCCGGGGCACCCCGGGAAGTTGCGCCGGCCCCGCAGCTCGAAACCGCCCGCTGAATCTCCGGACCACCTATTTCAAAGGGGGTACTGACGTGCACTCCCACATCCCCGCACATCTGAATACCGTGAAAGGCATGAACATGGAACTTACTCTCAACAGCGGCGTCACAATGCCGGCCCTGGGCCTGGGCGTCTTGCAAAGCGCCCCGGAGCAAACGACGGCCGCCGTCGAGGCCGCGCTGGCCACCGGCTACCGGCACATCGACACTGCCGCCGCGTACGGCAACGAGCGGGAAGTCGGCGAAGGCATCCGCCGCTCGGGCCTGGATCGTCCGGAGGTCTTCATCGAGACCAAGGTCTGGGTCAGTGACTATGGCTACGACCAGGCCCTGCATGCCTGGGACAAAGCGACGGGCAAGCTCGGCGTCGACTACCTGGACCTGCTCATCCTGCACCAGCCCGCACCCGACCGGTTCGAGAGAACCATCGCCGCATACAAAGCACTGGAAACCCTGCTCGCCGACGGGAGCGTGCGGGCGATCGGCGTCAGCAACTTCATGCCGCACCACCTGGAGCAGTTGCTCGACTCGACCGACGTCGTCCCGGCCGTAAACCAGATCGAACTTCACCCGTATTTCACCCAGCAGGCCGTCCAAGCCGCCGACGCCGAACACGGCATCCTCACCCAGGCTTGGTCGCCCATCGGAGGGATCACCTTCTACCCAGGATGGGGCGGCCAGGAGCGGCGGAACGTCATGCAAGACCCGGCAATCGCCACCATCGCGCGGACTCACGGCAAGAGTCCGGCCCAGGTCATGCTCCGGTGGCACCTCCAGCAAGGCCGCTCAGCCATCCCGAAATCGACCAACCCGGCACGCATAGCCGAAAACTTCGACGTCTTTGACTTCGAACTCAGTGCCGCCGAACTCGCCGTCATCGACGCGCTCGACACAGGCAACCGCAGCGGTCCGGACCCGGACGAAGCCCGCGAGGAACGCTTCGCCATGGTCATCCCCGAAGCCTAAAACAGAGAGAAGGAACACCATGGAATACCGTCCCCTCGGCCGCACAGGTGTGCAAGTCAGCCCTTTGTGTCTCGGTGCGATGATGTTCGGCCCCTGGGGCAACAACGACACCGCCGATTCAATCCGAATCATCCACCGCGCCCTCGACGCGGGCATCAACTTCATCGACACCGCCGACGTCTACTCGGGCGGGGCATCCGAGGAAATCGTCGGGCAGGCACTGGACGCGCGCCGCGACGAGGTGTTCCTGGCCACGAAGTTCTTCATGCCCATGAGCGAGGACCCCAACCAGCGCGGCGGCTCCCGTCGCTGGATCATCCACGAGGTCGAGAACTCCCTCCGCCGCTTGAACACCGACTACATCGACCTCTACCAGGTCCACCGGCCCAGCCCGGACACCGACGTCGAGGAGACCCTCGGCGCGCTCACCGACCTCGTCCGCCAAGGCAAAGTCCGTTACATCGGCTCCTCGTCGAACTCCGGATCCCAGATCGTCGAAGCCCAGTGGGCATCCCGGGAACGGAACCTGGAACGCTTCGTCACCGAGCAGCCGCCGTATTCGATCCTGGTCCGCGGCATCGAAGAAGACGTTCTTCCGACGGTCCAGCGCCACGGCATGGGCACCCTCACCTACAGCCCGCTCAGCGGCGGCTGGCTTTCAGGGCGCTGGCGCAAAGACTCCGCCTCCACACCCACCTCTTCCGCACGCCCGAACGCCCGATTCGATATGAGCAGTCCGGCGAACCAGCGCAAGCTCGACATCGTCGAAGAACTCGCCCAGCTCGCCGAACAAACCGGACTGACGCTCATCGAGCTGGCCATCGCGTTCGTGATCAACCACCCCGGCGTCACGGCCGCCATCGTCGGACCGCGCACCATGGAACAGCTCGAGTGCTACCTGCCTGCCGCGGACATCACCCTGAGCACCGACGTGCTGAACCGCATCGACAAGCTCGTCGCACCCGGTGTGACAGTCAACCCCGAGGACAACAGCTACGGAGCCCACGAACTGACATCACTGGCACGACGACGGTGACTCGGCCGCTTTCGGCCCGTCGTCAAGACCATGCTGTCGATGACCCAGCACGATCGTAGAAACGGCTGCTTCCGAGGCCGCCGAGAAGGGGCCGAACTGCCCTTCAACGGCCCACCGGGTTTCCTCTTCAATGAGATCGGCGTTGATCCGTGCGCCGGTCATGACGCCCTCGGCCGCCGCGGTGATCACTTGGGCCATCAAATTGGAGACGTTGCCTGCTGCATACACACCCTGGACGGCCGTCGCACCCGCAGCGTCGGTCTCGATAAACCGCCCCACCCCCATGGGGTGCACCTGGTTACTTAGCCCGAGTGATTCCAGAAGCTCGGACCTGGCCTCCATCCGTGTACCGAGAGCCAGGGCCTGTATTTCGAACGAGGAGCCCTGGCGGAGCGTGAGGCCCGTGAGGACGCCGTCGACAGCGTCAACAGAGGCCACGGCGCCGTCGACGACTGCTATCGACCGGGCGCCGAGCTTGTCCCACTCTTCGTCTGTGGGTTCCACGGTGTCATTGAGGAAAAGGGTGATATTCGGGGACCACTGCCTGAACAACAGTGCCTGATGGAAGGACATTGGGCCAGTGCCCAGCACCCCGATCCGTTTCCCGCGGATTTCCCAGCCATGGCAGTAGGGGCAATGCACGACACCCTTTCCCCATTGCTCCCGCAGGCCGTCGATGGAAGGCAGCCCGTCAGTCAAACCAGTGGTGACCAGGAGGCGCCTGCCGGAGAACCGGCGTGCATCACCGAGGATCACCTCGAATCCATCGGTAGTGCGCCGTGCCGAAACGGTTTCGCCGTCAATGACCGTTCCTCCGTAGGAGAGCACTTCGCTGCGTCCGATGGACAGGAGTTCCCAGGGGTTCATCCCGTCCCTCGAAAGAAACCCGTGCACACCCGCCGCGGGTGCGTTGCGTGGCGCTCCGGAATCGATGACCAGGACCGAGCGCAGCGCGCGGCTCAGCGTCGTGGCCGCGCTGAGCCCCGCGGCGCCGCCCCCGATAATCACAACGTCGTACTGTGTGGTGTCCATAATGATTTGCCCTCCATCGTGTCCTGAAAGTCCGCCGCGAGCGTCCCTGCGTGGCAACACCAGCTTTCATCTCATGCACGGAAACTGGCAAACTCTGTTGCTGTTATGGCAAACTACGCGTATGGCAAACGAGCTTGACGACGTTCTCGGGGCTGTCGGGTCCCGGCTTCGGGCACTCCGCACGGAACGGGACCTCACCCTCGGAGAGGTGTCCTCCGCAGCCGGAGTATCGGTGAGCACCCTGTCCCGCCTGGAATCCGGCCAACGCAGACCAAACCTCGAAATTCTGCTGCCCCTGGCGAGGTTGTACGGCGTTCCCCTTGATGACCTGGTCGGCGCCCCGCCCACCGGGGATCCGAGAATTCACCTGCGGCCCATCACCCATGGCGGCATGACGGCTGTTCCCCTCACGCGCCGGCCGGGCGGTTTGCAGGCCTTCAAGATGGTCCTCGCTGGTGATGCCCGTGGGTCAGAGCCCGATCCGCGTGTTCACGAAGGCTACGAATGGCTTTACATCCTCAACGGACGGCTGCGCCTGGTGCTGGGCGACAAAGACTTCGAACTCCGGGCTGGCGAAGCCGCGGAATTCGACACCCGCACACCCCACTGGTTCGCCAGCGCCGACGGAAAAACCGTCGAATTCATCAGCCTGTTTGGACAGCAGGGCGAGCGGATGCACGTACGCGCCCGCCCCAAGCCCGCATAGCGACTTAGCAACGACCCTTCTGAACGCCCGCAATGTAGGTGGCCCTGATGTTCCGGGCCGGTTTGGGGGTGTCTGGTGGACACTGCCACCGGCCGGCGCGGCTGCGTAGCGTGGTGGATGTGGACAGAAGAGACGAAATCCGTGAATTCCTGATCTCGCGTCGGGCGAAGATCAGCCCGGAACAGGCCGGCATCCCCAGCTACAGGGCACTGCGCCGGGTGCCGGGGCTGCGCCGTGAGGAAGTGGCGCATCTCGCCGGGGTGAGCACGGATTACTACACCCGCCTGGAACGCGGCAGTATCCGCGGCGTCTCCGAGGCCGTGCTCGAGGCCGTGTCATCGGCCCTTCAGTTGGACGAGGCCGAGCGGGCGCACCTGATGGATCTGGCAAGGACGGCCAACGCGCCGTCGCCGCGTGCTCCCCGCCGGCCACCGCAGCAGAGAGTCCGTCCCGGCGTGCTCCGTCTGCTGGACGGGATGACCGGAGCGGTCGCCATCGTCCAGAACGGCCGCTCGGACGTGCTGGCCGCGAACCTGCTGGGCCGGGCGCTGTACGGGCCCGTGCTCAGCTCCGCCGCACAGTTGAACTCAGCAGCACAGCTCAGCCCCGCCGGACAGTCGGGACCGGGGACCCCAGCCCGGTTGCCGAACCAGGCCCGCTATCTCTTCCTCGATCCTGGCGCGGGAGACTTCTATCCTGATTGGCGCGCTATCGCGGCCACCACGGTCGCGATGCTGCGCTCCGAATCCGGCCGGAACCCCGACGACCGGGCCCTGAACGAGCTGGTCGGGGAACTGACCACCCGCAGCGGACTGTTCGCGGCCCTGTGGGCCGGGCACGATGTACGGATCCACACCGCGGGCACCAAGCGTTTCCACCACCCGATCGCCGGGGACATATCCCTGCAGTTCGAGACGCTGGACCTTCCCGGAGACGAGGGTCAGACCCTGTTCACCTTCACCGCGGAGCCCGGCTCCGCGTCCGAAAACGCGCTGGCCTTCCTCGCCAGCTGGGCGGCATCGCCTCCCGGAACCACCACCGGCACCCCCGCCGGCGGATCCACCTTCCCCGAGCTGCGCTCCCCCGCGGAACCGGGAACACCCAACCCAGGAAAGACAGAACCATGAATGAGCAGAAGGAAAACATGACCGGGAAAAAAGTCTGGTTCATCACCGGCGCCGGCCGCGGCATGGGCACCGACATCGCGAAGGCGGCCCTGGCCGCCGGCCACGCGGTCGTCGCCACCGGCCGCAACCCCGAAAAAGTCGCCCAGGCCATCGGCGAAAACAAGGACCTGCTCGCCGTGAAACTGGACGTCACCGATCCCGCCGACGCAACAGCGGCCGTGCAGGCCGCCGTCGACCGCTTCGGCCGGATCGACGTTCTCGTCAACAATGCGGGCAACTTCTACGCCGGATTCTTCGAAGAAATCACCCCCGAAGACTTCCGGGCACAAATCGAAACCACGATGTTCGGGCCCATGAACGTCACCCGCGCGGCCCTGCCGATCCTGCGCGCCCAACGCTCGGGCCTGGTCGTCACGATCTCCTCGACCGCCGGCATCGCCGGCGGGGAGTTCCTGAGCGCCTACGCCGCGTCCAAGTTCGGCGTCGAAGGCTGGGCCGAGTCCTTGGCCCCCGAAATCGCACCCTTCGGGATCCGTACCATGCTCGTCGAACCGGGGTTCTTCCGCACCGAACTGCTCACCCCCGAATCCACACGCTACGCCGAATCCATCATCGAGGACTACGCCCAACGCACCGAACAGACCGTCACGTCATGGAAGAGCATGAACGGGCTGCAGGGCGGAGACCCCGCCAAACTCGCCGACGCCCTGATCCAACTCGCCGAACTGGAGCAGCCACCCCTGCGCTTCGCCGCCGGCGCCGACGCCGTCGGGCTATTCGACTCCCGGGCCAAGGAACTCCAGGACCAAGCCAACGCCCACCGCGAACTCTCCAGCAACCTCGCCCACAGCGACGCCTGACATCATCAATCGGCATAAGTCTTACGTCGGCGTTGAACTTGCCGAGGCTCATTCCTCCGGTATTGAACTTCGGACTGGCCGGCGTCCTGCAACGCGATGGGTCCCGCGGCCAGTCTGGCCGCGGGACTCATTACGTGGAGTTTGTAGGCCCTCAGGCTGCGCGCACTTGCCCGGTGGTGATGGGCGACGGCTTGAAGCCCTTGACCGCCATCCACACGCCCAGCGACAACTCCCAGACAAAGATCGGCAAGGTTGCGAGTCCCGACCACACCGAGATCCCCTGGTTGATACCGAACATCGTTGAGATCGTCGACAAAAGCAGCAGCGGGCCGCCGATCAGTCCAAGCAGGGGAATGACGCGCGGCACGAGCCCCGAACGATACATCAGGTATCCGAGCAGCAGCCCGCTCACCCCCGGAACCAGGCTCGGCCCAAGAATGAACGTCCAGTCACGGACTGCCACGAGCGCCTGGCCCACGGGAACCAAGGCCGGGTCCGCTCCGCCCTTCTGGCGCAGAGTGACCACAGCCAGGAGACTGACGACGCCGATCATAATGACCGCGGCTTCAAACATCCGTGCGGTGACGAAGCCGAGCGCGATGCCCTCGTTCTGCCGTTTGACGACAGGAAACAGTGCGACGGCGGTGCCCACGGCGGAAACCGCGTTGACGAGATCGAGGAGGCAGCCGAAGATGACGGTTGAGTCGGCACCGGAGCCCGTGATGTAGTGCGGATCGTTCAGGACGGGGGAAATCAGGAACAGTGCCGGGATCGAACTGACGAAGGTGACCAGGTACAGGATTCCTGCGACCATCGCGGTCTTCCGCAGCGGGTCCATCCGGACACGATCAGTTGTCGGGGTTTGGGTTGTGGTTTTCATGGTGTGGTCCTTCTGGGAGATGAAGATACGGGTGTTCGACGCCGGCTGGCTGGGTTGCGTGGCTCCGGCTTGGTTGACTGCCAAGAGCGGTAGCGCCAAGTCGCGGAGCTTTTGCAGCAGACCGTGGAGCGCGGCTTGGTCGACGTTCCGGGTGCGAATGATGGTGGTTCCGTCGCGTTCGTTGGTGAGGCTCAGTCCTTCGAACCAAGCGGCCCAGCGGGAATCAAGACGGCCTTCGACGCGGACCTCGTACTCGACCGGTGTCTCGTCCCGGCCTACCGATCTCACGTTCATCGTCCCTCCTTCTGCCTTAGTGGATTTCAGCCGCCTTTGCGGATGACTTCCTTTAGCCTTGAAGGTAGAAGGAGATGTGGTGAGCAGGGATCACCACATCTGGTGATTGTTGTGGTGATCTTTTCGGAAGAAGTGCCGGGCGAACCGCCCGTCTGGGTTAGCGCTCGTCGCGGCTTCGCGACAAGAGACCCAGCTCTTCGGCCCGGCGCACGGCCGAGCGGCGGTTGTTCGCGCCGAGCTTGGCATAGATGTTCTTGGTGTGTGTCCGGAGGGTGTTGAGGGAAACGAGCAACTCGCGCGCGATGTCCGGGCCGTCCAGCTCCGAGGAAAGAAGCCGAAGCACTTGAAGTTCGCGTTCACTCAGGGGCTCGACTAAGCGTTGCGGTGCTGGGGTGATCTGGTCCCGGGTTCTGCGCGTCTTTGTCCCGAACGACTCCAAGAGCCGGTTTACGTAGTTCGAGGCGCTCCCCTGCTTCGCGAGCGCTTCCAGCAAGTTCGCCATGGCCTCACCCTCATCGACGAACACTTGAACGTAGCCCTCTGGTTCCGCGAGCGCTACCGCGCGTTGCAGCGCTGCCTGTGCCCCGCCGTCGTCCGCTTCTTTTTGGTGGGCAAGTGCCATAAGAACCAGAAGTTCGACGACGGTCCCCATCCGGCCGCTTTCTTCTGCTGCCCGAAGCAGGCGGTCAAGCAGCGCGATGGCCCGTCCGACATAGTCCTCCGACTGCCCTGCCTCGTGCTGTGCGAAGAGTGCCCTGGCCAAGGTGATGTGCTCGAACTCTTTCAGGTAGGAGAGCTCATCTTCGGCCGAAACGCCGCGCTCACGCGCCCAGCGGAGAGCGTCGGACGTCCTTCCGTGCGAGATCCAAACCCGCGCCCGCACGGCCGCGACCGGATGTACCTCGGGAAAGAAGTCGCCGACGTAGAGGCGCTCCGCTTCCTTGAGTTGCTCAAGCGCGCCGCCCACTTCCCCTTCTGCTTGGAGGACCCGGGCCATCGCGACCCGCGCGCGGTACGGGTTTTGCGGCAACGCGGCATCCTCGCCGAACTTCTGGCTGGCCAGCAGGTGCTGCCTTGCGGCTTCAAGTTCGCCGCGTTCAAGAAGGAGCATGCTCATTCCTACGTGCATGTCGGCCGTTCCACGGAGCGTTTGCGCCGGGTGCCTTCCCGCGACCTCAAGGCCTCGCTCATAGATGGCCATTGCGTCATGGAGCCGGCCTTGGGTAATCCGGATGTCGGCCAGTGCGATGGAGCAACCGAGCATGTCCGAGTTGTGCCCGGCCTTTTCAAGGTTGGAATAGGAATCGGACCACAGTTCGTACGCTACGCCCAGTTCGCCGTTCGTCCAGTGGCCGATCGCCAACAGCCCTGATGCCGCTCCGCGCTCGAGATGATCGTCCTTCCCGACAAGGCCGAGCGCGGTAGTCGCGTGCATTATTGCCCCGGCGGTGTCCCCGCCTGCGAGCGCATGCGCTGCACGGTAGATCGCGATCGAACTGGTGAGGTTCCCGTCGTCGCCGCCTTGCGCCGTCGTACTTACCCACTGCTCTGCCTCCTTGAGGCGGGCGTCGACGCCGGTGAGCTCGCCGCTTGCGAGGAGCGCCCCGGCGTAGGCAACGCCCAGCCCAGGGCGCGCGTGAATCACTTCGCCGGGGAGCGCTTGGAGCCAGCGGCTCAGCGTGGCTTCCTGGCGGTCCTTGCGCATGGCGGGGATGGCGAGCTCGATCAGGTCCGCGGCCCGTTCAAAGTCCCTGCCGGCCATTGAGTGGTGGATAGCTTCCGGGATGTCGCCGTCTTGTTCGTGCCAGAGGCTTGCGCGCCCATGCAGTTCGCTAATGCGGCCCGGCTGCTCGTCCATGAGTCGTGCCCGTAGCACGTCGGCGAAGAGGTGGTGATAGCGGTACCACCAGCGGCGGTCGTCGAGCGGCACCATGAACAGGTTCCCTCGATCGAGCCACTCGAGCGTTGCTTTTCCGGTGTTTTGCCCGGTCACGGCGTCGCAAAGCGGACCGTTGAGCCGGTTCAGGATGGAGGTCTGCAGCAGGAAGTTCCGGACGTCGTCGTTCTGGCGCTGAAGTACCTCTTCCGCGAGGTAATCGACGATGTAGCGGTCATCGCCTGCGAAGCCCGCGATGAAGCCGGCGACGTCCTCCCGTCCCTGCATCGAGAGCGCCGCCAATTGGAGCGCAGCGATCCAACCCTCGGCCCGACCTTCGAGGGCGGCGATATCCTGCGCGGTGAGACTCAGTCCCATCACGCCGTTGAAGTAGACGCCAGCTTCCTCCGGGGTGAAGCGGAGATCGGCGGCACGGATCTCAAGGAGCCTGCCGCGTGCCCTGAGTCGCGGGAGTGGCAAAGCCGGATCGGCACGGCCCGCGATGACCAGCTGCAGCTGCGCGGGCAGGTTCTCGACGAGAAAGGCAAGCCCCTCCTGCACGTCCTGATTCTCGATGACGTGGTAATCGTCGAGCACCAAAATGAATCTGTCCGTGGCGGCCTGTAACTCGTTGATCAGGGTGGTCAAGAAGGCATCAGTGCTCGGTTGCGGGGATCGGAGCGTTGCGAGCGCCTTGGCGCCCAGACCGTTCGATGCCTTGTCCAGCGCAGCTACAAGGTAGGTCCAGAAAAGCGTGGGATCGTTGTCCCGCTGGTCGAGCGAGAGCCAGGAGACCGATCGGCCATGGGCGGTTGCTTTTGCCAACCACTCGGTCAGCACGGTCGTTTTCCCGAAGCCGGCGGGCGCTGAGACGAGGATCAGCGTTTGCTCGTCGGCGTGGCTCAGACGGTCGCTGAGCCTCGGGCGCCTCACGAGACCGCGGCGTGGCCCGGGGGCATGCAGTTTGGTCTCAAGCAACGGACCTGCCATCACGGACCTCCCTCGACAGCCGGTCACCTTGCCTTTGCCCGGGTGATCCCAGTGTAGTGGGGGTGAGGGCCCGGACTTCTGCGCCAAGGTTCTGCTAGGAGGCTGCATTTGCCACGAGGCTCACCACACAAGCGGAGCTTAGCCGATCTGCTCCTACCAGGTGTCAGGTGCCGCACCAAAGGGCACAACGGCCGGCCTGTCGACCGTGCTGTCGACGTCAATGACCCGATGCTCCCGACTCGCGCGGGTGATGGCATCCATGACCTCGAGGATGTGGAACGCCACCCGCCCGGAGGCACGATGGGGGCGGTTTGTCTCGATAGCCCTGGCCATGTCTGCGAGACCGTAGCCTCGCCCGGCATCCTCATAGCCAGCAGAGAATGGCACTTCGCGCCGTTCCGGTTCTTCCCGGGTCACCAGTTCGACAGGGTCGGAGAATCGGTTCGGGTCCGGGACTGTGATGGTGCCATCGGTGCCATAGATCTCGAAGAGCGGTGTCCGGGTAGCCCAGACTTCGAAGCTGACCGTAATCGTGGTTGTCACCCCGTTCGCATGCTCAAGGATGGCGCTGACATGGGTGTCGATCTCCACGGGAATCGGCGTGCCTGCCAGGGGGCCGGTCTCGACGGTTCGCGCACGCTCGGACCTTGTGGCCACTCCCGATACGCGGACGACGGGTCCAAAGAACATGACGAGGCTGGTCAGGTAGTAGGGACCCATATCGAATAGCGGGCCGCCGCCCGGTTGGTAGTAGAAGTGTGGTGACGGGTGCCAGCGTTCGTGTCCGGGCGCGGACCAGTGAACTTGCGCCGCTACTGGAGCGCCGATGGTACCTGCGTTGAGCAACTCCAGTGCAGTTTGGACGCCGGTGCCGAGGACGGTATCGGGGGCGCTCCCGACTCGAAGTCCCAAAGAGTCAGCCAGCTCCAGCATGGGGAGGGCTTCTTCCGGGGACAGCGCAAGGGGCTTCTCGGCAAAGACGTGCTTGAGGCGACATAGTTCGTTGATGCGTTCTTGCGGGCGTCGCTCAGCGACTGGAAAGCGATCCGCCGATTCCGCCGACCGAGAAGTGCTTGTTGAGGAACGCGAACAGGATGATCGGCGGGAGCATCATTACGACGGCGACCGCCATGACGAGGCCCCAGTTCGTGGCGTTCTGCTGGAAGAAGGACTCCAACCCGACCGGAAGGGTGTAATTCGGATCTGACCGGAGGAACACGACGGCGATGAGGTAGTCGTTCCAGGCTAGGAGAAATGAGAAGATCGCGGTTGAGAGGATTCCAGGCAGGGAGTTCCGGAGGACGATGCGGGTGAACGAACCGAAGATCGAGGCACCGTCTATCCAGGCGGCTTCTTCAAGAGCGATGGGGATGGAATCGTAGTAGGCGGCCATCATCCAGATGGCGACCGACATCGTGGCACCTACGTAGATGATAACGACGCCAAAGAGGCTGTCGACCAACCCGAGGTTTGCGAACAAGATGAAGAGCGGGATCGCCGAGGTGACGACAGGCAGGGATTGCACGACGAACAGGATGAGCGAATATCCCGACACGAGCCGGTTGCGGGCCCTGGACAGAACGTAACCGGCCGGAGCCGCAACCGCGACGGCGACAACGACCGTGAAGGCGGTGATGACAAGGCTGTTGCCGAGCCAGGTCAGGACGGCCGTCTGCGTGAAGATGTTCCCGAAGTTCTCGAGGGTGAAGCCTTCTGCGTTCGAGCCGAGTGACGGTGTCAGCGACAGTCCGAAGACGGCGACGATCGGGACCAGGACCACGGCGGTCATGAGCAGGATCAAGACGAAGCGAGGCCATTTGCCTCTCTCACGGATGTCCTGTGAGGTCTGGCGGCCGGCAGGAGTATCGGCCCTGTCCCTGGCTCCCGTTCGGACTTCTTCTTGAGGAGCACTGGTCGTTATCATTCGACGTTGACCTTTCGGATCTGGCGGTAAAGAACAACCGAGATCACCACGAGGACGAACGTCATCAAGAACGCGATGGCGACGCCGGGGCCGGTCTGGAAGTTCTGGAAGACAGTGAGGTAGGCGAGGAGGACCAGCGACGTCGTCGCATGTGCCGGGCCGCCACCGGTGAGCAGGAAGATCGTCGGGAAGTCGTTGACGCAGAAGATCGTCATCAGAATCCACGACACAAACGTCGTGCGCGCAATCAGCGGGAGCGTTATCAGCCGGAACGACTGCCACGCTGTCGCCCCGTCGACCTTCGCCGCCTCGTAGACGTTCGTGTCGACTGAGGCGAGAGCGGACGACATCATCATCATCATGAACGGGAACGAAATCCACACTTTGAAGAGACAGACAACCACCTGCGCAAGCATCGGGTCTGCCAGGAAGAGCACGTTTCCGAAGCCTAGATGCTCCGCGATCACCGGAAGCGGGCTCTGGGGTGTTGCCACCAGCCAGTTCCACGACGTCGCGGAGACCACCGTGGGAACGATCCACGGCAGGAGAAGCAGTACCTTGAACAGTCCGCCCGCAGGGATGTGGGTGCGAAGCAGCAGGCTCAGCGCGAGTCCGACGAGCCAGGAGCCGAACACGCCGACGACCGTGAAGACGACGGTGAAGGACGTCGCTGACCAGAACGAGGGCTGGGCGAGTACGTCGCCGAAATTCTTCAATCCGACGAAGGGGCCGGTTTCGAGAAGGGTGCCGTCATGGAGTGCTTGAACCAAGGCATAGACGAGCGGGTAGACGTTGAGGAGCAGAAGGAGAATGAGGGACGGTGCTGCGAACACTATGAGGGTCCAGGTCCGAGATGTAAACCGCCTCTTGGCCCGACCGGCGGTCGCCAGCCCGGGCTGGCGACCCGCCCCGGCCGGTCCGACGCCGCGGCGTGCACGTTTGACGCTCTCGGCGATGCTCGTGGAGGTCATGGATCAGTCCTTGATGAGCGAAGTGAGCGTCGTCTGGAATGTCGCCAGTGCGTCCTTCGAAGACTTGCCTGAGAGAACGTTCTGGCCGAAGTCGGAGATGGCGGGTGTGCTGTCGACGTAAGAGATGTTCGAGAAAAGGGCGGTTCCGCCAGGCGCGGCCCAGGTCCTGGCGATGGGCTGCCACATCTTGACGATCTTGACTGCGTTTGGGTCCGACTGGAATTCCGGGGTAGCCGCGATTGATTTCAGCACCGGGAGCCCGATGCCGGTGTTCTGGGTCCACAGGGCCTTCATGTTCTGGTAGTAATAGGTCATGAACGCCTCCGAGCCCTTCTGGCTGGGCGTGTTCTTGTACATCATGATGTTGTTCGGGAAATACAGGGCACCCTTTTTCCCGCTGGCGCTAGTGAGCGGATCGCTTACGACCAGCTGGGATGCTGCCGCTCCCCCGACGTTGGCCGCGAGGTTGGGGACGTCGAAACCCATGCCGAACTTCTCGGCCTTCCACTGCGAATTCGCGTTCGTCGCCGTGTAGCTGATGGCTGCGGGGTCCATGTAGCCCTTGCTGACGTTCTCGCGCACGAACTCGAGCGCTTCGATGTTCGCAGCGGTCACTAGATTCGGCTTGTGCTCCTCGTCAAAGATGCCGCCACCGTTGTTGATCATCAGGCCCACGATCATCTGGAAGGCGTTCCCGCCACTGGCGTTGCCGTTCGCCGCGAACCCGTACACGTCGATCTTCTTGAGGGCGGCTGCGGCGTCGAGGTAGGACTGCCAGTCGGTTGGAGGAGTAGCGCCCGCCTTTTCGAGGAGCTCTTTGTTGTACCAATTCACCCGCATGTCAAGGTTGTACGGAACGGCGACGTATCCAGCGTCGGTCTTCATCGTGTCCAGGACTCCAGGGAGAAAGTCATCGTAGATGCCATTGGATTTCCAGCTGTCGATAAGGCCGTCCGCGGGAGCGATGAAGCCTTGCTTAGCAAACAGGAAAGCCGGGGTTCCGCCTCCCGAGGAGATGGCCGGCCCGGTCTTCGATGCGAGGGCAGACGAGAAAGTCTGGTTGAAGTTTGCCCATTGGATCGCCTGATAAGTCGCCGCAGGAAGCCCCGACTCCGGCTTGAAGCCAAGGGTGATCTTGCTGTCGAGCGTGTTGAACGCGGGAGTACCCCAAGGCATGTTCCAGAACTTCAAGCTGGCACTTGCCCCAGCGCCACCGCCCCCGGTCGAGCAAGCCGCAAGAGCGGCGACGGCCGCGCCGGTTCCGACAAGGCCCAAGAAGCCCCGCCTCGATGTAGTAAGACGTGAAGTCTCCATCGACTTTCCTCCTCGACCCGCTACCGGGTCATCGCAATTTGAAAAGTTGCGCAATTTTCGATTATCGTTTTGCGCAGAGTGAGTATACAGATCGACATTCAGAGATCAAAGGATAATTTTTTTGCGCAAAAACACCAGTCCAGCGGCGGATGGGAAGAACCCGACCTTGGCCGACGTGGCAGCCGCGGCTGGCGTCAGCACACCGACAGTGTCAAAGGTTCTCCGCGGAGCAACAGACGTGTCCTTCGTAACGCGTGAGCGCGTGGTCCGGATCGCACAGGAGATGGGTTACGCGAAGACCAAGCGATCACAACCTGTGGGGCGGCTGCCCGCGAACGCGCCCCGCCTCGTCGACCTTGTGGTGAGCAACATCGGAGGCTCCTGGCCCAACAGCATCCTCACCGGCGTCGAAGAAGCCGCGGCGGTAGCGGACTGCGACGTGGTCCTCACGATCGCCCGCGCGGGCCGCGACTGGGTGGGCCGCCTCCTGCGCCGCCCCTCAACCGGCGCCATCGTGGTCCTGGTCGATCCGACGTCGACGCAGCTGAGTGCACTCGACGCGGCCGGCATACCCGTCGTCCTCATCGACCCGATGAGCCCTGCTCCGCGCAGTGCCGCCAGCGTGGGCGTGGCGAACTGGGAAGGTGGACGGATTGCGGCGGAGCACCTCCTGAGCCTCGGGCACACGCATTTTGCCCTCATCGGAGGCGTGAAGAATCACCTCTACAGTCGAGCCCGCCTCGACGGTTTTCGTTCCGCCCTGTCGGCCATGGACCTGCAAGTCGAGCCTCGGTTGGTCGGTGCTGCCGATTGGAACCGCGACGAGGCGCGCGATTTCGCCGTCGACATCCTTGACCGGGAGGATAGGCCCACGGCCATCTTCGCAGCATCGGACATGATGGCTCTCGGGGTCTACGACGCGGTGCGCTACCTCGGGCTCGACATCCCCAGGGACGTCAGCGTCGTCGGATTCGATGACGTTCCCGAAGCGACTTGGGCGACACCACAACTGACCACAGTCAGGCAGCCTATTCAGGAAATGGGAGCGACCGCCTTTCGCATGCTCCTGCGCTTGACGAATCAGCGAGAAGGCATCGGCCCAAACACGGACGGGCCCAGGATTGAGCTCGCTACACGGCTCATCACACGGGGTTCGACCAGCTTCCCCACAGAGCACAAGCGCACACATAACTGACTGATGCAGGGGGTCAGCCGACGATACCATCGGCTCGCTCGGCATCGACCGATCATGGGGTGCTTCAGTATCCGTTCCGGGGACTTATTCCTCTATTTCCGTGTGGACCGTCTCAGTAGGCTCAGCCCTATGGAGAATTCAGAGTCGAGGCCCGACACCGAAGTACTCAGTGTCCATGAGTGCTGGAAGTACCTCCGTTCCTCCTCCGTCGGCAGGGTTGCTGTCGCTCGTGGCGACAATGCGGAGATCTTTCCCGTCAATTACCTGCCTGACGAGGGAACAGTAATATTCCGGACCGGACCTGGCACCAAATTGGACGCCGTCCTGGCCGGGCAAAAGATCACGTTGGAGGCCGACGGCTTCAACACCTATGGCACCATCGCTTGGAGCGTAATCGTCAAAGGATATGGCGAGATTGTCACGAAAGCTGACGAACTTCAGGAGTCCGCAGCAATGGAACTCTCTCCGTGGGAACCCGGCACAAAAACCCATCTGGTCCGGGTCACGCCTGCGGAACTGAGTGGCCGAAGGTTCGTGATCAGCGCAACCTCCCAATGACGGGCCACAGGATTCTGACCCCTGATCCAGCCGCCCCGTCCCCTCCTTGACCGCAATGCGAACTTCGAAGCGGGGCGTAAGGGACCAAAGACTCTGGGATCCATTCCCCGTGCTTCGCATTCTGGAAGGGTCAGGCCGGTTCTGGCCTGGCCGGATTCCAGGACAAGGAGGTCAGGAATGTCGGACTTAATCAGGTGGTTCGATAACCGTCGCTCACCCATTGAGATGATCGAACGGCTTTTCGAAGGTGATGTGGCAGCATCCGGGATCCGGGTCGAACAATTGGTTGAAGGCACTACCTTGGTCGTTCGCGCCGAACTGCCGGGGATCGATCCGGAGAAAGATGTTGAAATCACGCTTGGGGACGGGTTCCTTGAAATAAAGGCTGAGCGGCAGGAGAAGACGGAACAAAAGGACAAGGGCAGCTACCGCTCGGAATTTCGTTACGGCTCCTTTGTCCGTAGGCTGCCTCTGCCGGACACTGTCCAACGGGACAACGTCTCCGCTTCGTACAAGGACGGTGTCCTCGAAGTGAGGGCTCCGATTCCGGAAAGGGTGCAACCCTCCTCCGCGCACAAAATTCCGATAACACGGGAGTAAGACACACGGTCCGGCCGCCCGGCTGGACCGTGCCTTTCCGGGGGGCGCGTCACGGACCGGGCCGTGACTTTCGGCCCTACAAACCGGAATCGCAACGGGTCACGCTAGCGGGTAGGGAATCCCCTTATCGCGGAAAGGAAAGTCATGGGCGGGGAAGCATCCAGGGCAAGGATCGTTGTTGGTGTTGATGGATCGGAAGCCTCTTTGGAGGCACTGAGGCAGGCCCAGAGCCTTGCGGTGCCTTTGGAACCTAGCCGGGAAGCCGACATGATCGATCTCGGCAGGCGTGGCCACGGAGGATTTGGCGGGCTGTTGCCCGGATCGCGCGCTATGTGCTGTTCTTGCGCTACGTGCTGTTCTTGACCCGGCGTACGCGGGTGATGATCGTCGGACAGGGCAACTGGGAAAGAACGGCATGGGCAGTTGACCGGCCACCGTTTCCGAAAGTGTGATCCGTTCTTCTTCCAGCAATTGCTCGGCTAAGTTGCCCTCCGACCGTGCCAATTTCACCCAGGGTCGAAACGCGCGGAAAACGTGCAGCACCGTCAACTCCTGCCCTTCACGGTCTGCTTCCGCGGCTGCGAATGCCACCGCTTGCGTCGACTCCTCCGAACCGTCAACCCCGACGAGAACCCCCTTACGGTTGGTCACCCCGCCCTCTCCGACGACGGCCACAGGGCACAGTGCTACTGCAGCGATCTGCAGCGCCCGGTCGGTGAGCCGACCTCCGGGCCTGACACGCGTGCCGGAACCAATAACTAAGAGCGACGCCTTCTTGGACCGCTTGCGGAGGGCATACCCGGGCTCCCCGAGATCAATAGTGTTTGGACATCAACACCAGGTTCCACGCCGGCGGCGTGGGCTTTTGCCTTGCCCAAGAGCTCGTTCGCCTCCTTCTTGGCCATCTCGTTGTAAGCAAGGGACTGTGACGTCCACCGGTCGTCCACCGCGTGCACGAGGTCCACGGGCAACTTCATTGCCGCGGCCCGGTGCATCGCCCAGGCCACAGCGGCCTCGTTCGCCCCGGAATCGTCAACACAGACAACTATTGGTACCTTCATGGCATGTCCGTTCTTCGCTGAGGTCGTCTCCGGCCAGTGCCCGGCCGTTGCACGTTCAGTGTCCGTCCGCTCGCCCCCGGCTGTTAGGGCCGGAAGTCCTGCAGGCTCATTCGGGCCACCCCGCTACCCCATTTCCGCCGACCCCATGGACGGGGAAGAGCTCGGACGCCGTCGGATCGCCAGGGAACCGACGCATTTAGATGCCAGGTACGCCCCCGTGCCCATGATGGCGAACCCGATGATTCCCAAAGCCGGGGCGCGGGCCGCGACGCCGGTCAGCAGGACAAGGCATCCGGCGAGTGCGGTGAAGATGCCGGACGCCAGGCGCCTCCCGTTAGCCGGCTGGGTCATCGACCTCATCTTTGACGCGAATTTCGGGTCATCGCGTTCGAGTTCCTGGGCCATCTGTTCCAGGGCCCTCTTTTCGTATTCGGAGAGAGCCATCACGGGCCTCCTTTGCCGGGGTGGGTGGAATTTATTGCTGCTAGAGCGGGTTGTCGAGCGGGACTGCTTCAAGATGTTCGGGGACTCTGGCGTTCCAGCCCAGTTCGCGCTTGATGCGGTGGCGCAAGGCATCGGAGGCCGTGGGTTCGCCGTGGGTGATGTACGTCATGAACGGTGCCTGGTTTGCCGTGTGCATCCAACGGATGATTTCGTCGGCATCGGCGTGCGCTGAGAATCCCTCAATGTGTATGACCTCGGCCTGGATGGGGACGTCCTGCCCGTAGATTCTGAGTTCCTTCGCTCCGGCGGCAAGATCGGCGCCGCGTGTTCCTCCGGCCTGGTAGCCACTGAGGACGATGGCGTTTTTCGGATCCGGACCGTAGGCCTCGAGGTGGTGAAGGATCCTTCCCCCTGTGAGCATGCCACTCGCCGAGATGATGATCATGGGCCCTCCCCTCAGGTTGAGAAGTTTGGAATCGTCGGCGGTACGCGTCATGGTGGCCAGCTTGTACATGTCTTCAAACTCGTCAACGAGGAGTCGGTGTTCGTCGGGGTGTTGCCGGTACATGTAGGAAGCGTCAATGGCCATGGGGCTGTTGAGATAGATCGGAATGTCCGGAATGAGGCCCTTGCGGCGAAGCCGGGAAAGATGGAGCATCAGAGTTTCTGCCCGGCCGACGGCGAATGCGGCGATCATGATGACTCCCCCACGTTTGGCGACACGGGACACGACCGCAGCAAGCGAAGCCGCCGGGTCCTGGTCCGGGTGGCTCCGGTTTCCGTAAGTGGATTCCGTGACAAGAATGTCGGCCTCCTCCAGTTCCCGGGGCGGGTACATGAGCGGATCGTCGGCACGGCCCAGGTCTCCGGTGAAGTGTATGGAATGCCCATCGACGTTAACATGGATCTGGGCGGCACCGAGAATGTGTCCGGCCGGAAGGAAGGTGGCCTCGATGCCATCTCCAACTTCAAGCGGAACGTCAAAGTCACGGGGCTCGAATGCGTTCAAGGACCTGACCGCATCGGCCGCCGTGTAGACCGGAAGCGCGGGAACATGCACCGAGGAACCCCGATGATCGGCGTAGCGGGCTTCCTCTTCCTGGAGGTGGCCACTGTCCGGTAGCAGTAGCTTGCATAGCTCACTGGTCCCGTGGGTGGCGTAGACCGGCCCGGTGAAGCCGTCGCGCACAAGCGCGGGAACGTATCCGGTATGGTCCAAATGCGCGTGGGTGAGCAGCACAGCATCGATCGAACCGGGCGGAACGGGAAACGGGATCCTGTTGCGGTCGCGGATATGTTTGAAGCCTTGGAAGAGACCGCAGTCGACCAGGATCCGCGTGTCCCGGGTTGCGAGGAGATAGCGGGACCCTGTGACAGTGTCCGTCGCCCCCAAAAACCGCAGACGGGCCGGGTGCGTGTTGTTCATCCTGGTCTCCTCGATATCGGCAGTGCCGGGCATCCGGCGGTTGCCGGATGCCCGTTCCGGGAATTGCACGGCTAAGGGGCCGGCATCACGTGGTGGTGACGGTGTTCCTCGGTGCTGGGCTTGATCGCAAAGGCCGTGACGACCAGGGCGACCGCGCCCGGAATCCACGCACTCCAAGCAGCCCCTGTCATGGAGGTGAAGCCTCAAGCCATGGCGCAAGGAGGAGGACCACAGCGAACGCGGCTTGCGCCCGGGTCCACTTCTTCATCTAGATTGTGCTCCTTTGATCGGTTTGGGTATTTCGGATGGCCGTCCCCGCTGCGCCGGGAAGGGGCTCGGGGTGCCTGGCGGCTTCGAGCTCGTGGACGACGAGAACGGGACAATGGGCATGCGCGACGCAGGCCGCGCTGACCGAACCAAGCAGCAGGCCTTTGAATCCGCCGTGGCCGCGCCGTCCGACGACCAGCAAAGACGCGAACCTGCTGGCGTCGACGAGCAACTGCCGGGCGGCGCCGAGGACAAGCCTGGTCCGGACGTTCCGGGGAAGGTCCGGCCCGAAGGCCCGGGCCATAGCGTCATGGAGTATCTCGGATGCCTGGTGGCTGAATCCATCCCGCCCCATCATTTCGTAGGCCTCATGACCCACGGGAAAGTCCCAACAGGTCCAGGCCTCGACGTTCGATCCCAGTGCCGATGCGAGGCGGTGCGCTTGGCGAAGGGCCTCGACGGAGGCATCCGAGCCGTCGACGCCGACGATGATCTTTTCGTGCCCGGTTCGCGTGGCCATGGGGTTCCTTTCCGTTCCCGCAGTTTCTCTAAGAATGGGCAGAAAGTGGGGCGGCCAAACAGGGCCGAAAGTCATGGCCCCGGATTGGGTCCTTCGGCCCTTGTTTGCCGTTGGCTGGCAATGAACAATGACATAGCCGGGCAAGCATGACGAACCGGCGGGACAGCGGCCACGGGCTGCCGGACAGGAGGATCATGGAACGCCCACTATCGCCCCCAAGCGACGCCCGGGTCCCTGGCGCGCCGCCAATCCGCGTCTATGTCCTTGACGATCATGAGCTTGTCCGCCGGGGGCTGCAGGAACTACTGGAAAGCGAAGGCTTTGTGGTGGTGGGCATGTCCGGTTCCGCGGAGGAAGCGGCCCGGCGCATTCCCGCTTTGCGCCCGGACGTATCAGTCTTGGACGCCCGGCTGCCCGACGGCACCGGCATTGAAGTCTGCCGTGACGTGCGCTCCGTCGATCCCACGCTGAATTGCCTGATCCTGACCAGTTACGACGACGAACAAGCCCTGCGGGGAGCCGTCCTTGCCGGCGCGGCGGGGTACGTCCTGAAGGAAATCGGCGGAACCGACCTGATAGGTGCGCTTCGCCGGGCCGCGCGGGGCGAATCCCTGTTTGACTCGTCAGTGAAGGCGAAAATCATCCAGGGACTCACGGAACCGCAGCGAGTGGACCCTAGGGTCGCCTCATTGACGCCCCAGGAGCGGCGGGTCCTTGACCTTGTAGGCCAGGGCCTGACAAACCGGCAGATCGGTGAAGTAATGCAGCTCGCCGAAAAAACCGTAAAGAACTACGTGTCCTCTATGTTGGCGAAGCTGGGATTCGAACGACGCACCCAGGCCGCTGTCTATGTTGCCCATGGAACAGAGATGCCGAGAGGACCGGTTCGCTGACGCACCGGCGGACGCAGCCTCGGCGGACGGCAATTTCAGCAGACCGGCACAGACCACAGCACGGTTGTCCCCTTCGTCGGGGCGCTGGTCACCTCAAACGAACCACGCAATTCCGACGCCCGCTGTTGCATGTTCACCAGGCCATTTCCGGGGACCGTATCCCTGAAGCCCTTGCCGTCGTCTTCGATGATCAAGGTCAGCATGCCGTCTTCCACCGACACTGAAACGCTGATTGTTTGCGCTTCGGAATGACGGACCGCATTGCTAAGGCCTTCGGAGATTACCGCGAGCGCGTTGGTGACTGTTTCGTCGTCGAGCACTGAATCGACCGCCCCAGTGAGCGTCAGGTGAGGGGCGAAGTGCAGTGACCTGGTGGCGGTGCGGACAGTCTGAAGTATCCGGCTGCTCAGCAACTCCTGCTCCCCGGAAGAATGTAGCGAGTAGATGGTGTTTCGGAGGTCCCTGATGGTTTCATCAAGTTCCGCCGTGACCGCATCGATCCGGGTCAGGGCAGGTTCGCCGGTGGTGAACCGCCGCAGGCTCTGGATACTGAGTCCGCAAGCGAAAAGGCGTTGGATGACGAGGTCGTGCAGGTCCCGGGCAATGCGGTCCCGGTCTGAGAAAACCACCAGCTGTTCACGGAGCCGGTGAATCCGGTCAAGCTCCAGGCCCAAGGCCACGTGTGAGCCAAAGACGGCGCCCATCTCCACATCCGTCTTCGCGAACGGCCCCGTTCCGGGGGCTCGAACCAGAATCAGAAGCCCATGATGGGCGCCTTGGGCGCTGAGATCGATCGCCAGGAGCTTTCCGAGAGACAAGCCGTCAGCCGGTCCCAGGATGTCTCCGGCCTCGTCGAAGCAGGCTGGCATCCCGGTCGCGGCGACTGACCTGATGACGCCGGAATCCATCGGCAGGATACTCCCGGCGAAATTTGCGCTGTCCGTTCCCGCGGCACCTGCGACGCCGTACGAACCTGCGCCTCCATCTGGAACAAGGATCAGGGCCAACTGGGAACCCGACTCCCGGAGCGCCCTGTCGGCAATCAGGTCAAGCCCCACATTCTCCGGCTCCGCCGCCCGGTCGTCGCCGAGCATCCGGCCGGTCACATCCATGCATGCTTCAAGCCAGGACGCACGGCGGCGGGCGTCCTCATAAAGGCGGGCATTCTCGATGGCCACGCCGGCGGCAGCCGCCAAGGCCACGGCAAGATCCTCGTCTTCCGGGGTGAAATCGCCACCGCCCTCTTTTTCCGTCAAGTACAGATTGCCGAAGACGACGTCCCGGACCCTCACCGGGACACCAAGAAAAGACTTCATCGGTGGATGGTTTTCGGGGAATCCGTAAGACTTCGGGTGCTCGCGCAAATCATGAAGGCGAAGAGGCGCCGGTTCGCTGATCAGCAGACCGAGAACCCCGTGTCCTGTAGGTAACGGTCCGATGCGGCTTGCAAGGTCCTCGTCGATGCCGACCGTGACGAAGTGGCTCAGCGATTTGTTTTCACCGATGACACCCAACGCGCCGTAGCGGGCATGCAGCAGCCGACACGCGGAATTGACCACTCGGTCCAGCACGGCTTCCAGGCTCAAGTCTTCGGCGACCGCCACAACCGCTTCCAGAAGTGCCCGCATCTGTTCCTGGGCATCCAAGAGTTCTCCGGCCCTGGCCAGAAAGTCCCTGAGCAGGTCTTCGATCCGGGTTCCCGTGACATGAAGACGATCAGGCCGCACAGGATCTGGAAGAGAGCCGTTCATTTACTGCCTTTCGAGCGGTGCAGCCCAGACGGGGCAGGTACCCGTGTCGTGGCAGCTGGCGTATCCGATGCCAGACTACTCCCGAGTCACGCGTTCGCCCAGCCGCCTCTGAGGCGAGGGCCTTTATGCCCTGTTTCCTGCTCGCGCCCGGGCGTAGCCTCTCCGACATGACGAAGAAACCATCAACACCGGAGCCAGAAGTCCTGCAACCTCAGCAATGCTGGGAACTGATGCGAGGCGTCTCGGTGGGACGCCTCGCAGTCTGGGTAACAGACCACCCCGACATCTTCCCGATCAACTACATGGTTGACCATGGCACCCTCGTTTTCCGGACCGGAGAAGGAACCAAGCTCCACTCGGCCCTCGGCGAAACACCTGTTGCGCTCGAGGCTGACGGCGTCAACCCGGACACCGGGGTGGCGTGGAGCGTGGTCGTGAAAGGTCACGCTGTTGCCATCAAGCTGACCCAGGAGGTGCTCGATACGGTCGGGCTGCTCCTTTTCCCTTGGCAAGCGGGCCGCAAAGACCACTTCGTCCGCATTGTCCCGACGTCGATCACCGGGCGCCGCTTCACGGTGACCCCTCCCCTGACGTGGTGGAGTCCCCTGGACGACGCCACCCGCGCCGGACTCGAATGATCGGGGCGCCCGGCGGGTCTAAAGCCCCTAACGACGGCGGACGGCCGCCAGTAGCGTCAGGGTCATGAACCCTCAATCAGCGGATGCGATCGAAAGACTGAGCCCTGACGAATGCTTTGAATTGCTTGGCCAAACCACTGTTGGGAGGCTGGCCGTGATTGTCGAGAACCATCCGGACGTTTTCCCCGTGAACTACGTCGTGGACCACGGATCCATCGTCTTCCGCACAGGCACCGGCACGAAATTCTGGAACACGATGCGCCATCCCTGCGCGCTCGAAATCGATGGTTTCGATGCGGGCACCACGAAGGCCTGGAGCGTCGTCGCCAGAGGGCAGGCGCACCTCATCGTCGACCTGCAGGAAAAGGCCGCAGCCGATGCCCTCCACCTGGATCCCTGGCAGCCGGGCAGCAAGAGCCACTATCTGCGTTTGAGCTTGGACGCTCTCACTGGTCGACGGTTCAAGGCCACCCGGCCCGATATCTGGAACACTCCCCTGTGGGATGCCCGGTCCGAGCTGTTCCACTGACTTTGCTGTCGGCATCGCCGACGGTACCTCTTGCAATACTTTGATGGAGCATCATGAAAGCACTCGTCTACGGCGGACCCGGACAAAAGTCCTGGACGGACGTCCCGGATCCCCACATCGTCAACCCCACCGACGCGATCGTCCGCATCGATACCACCACGATCTGCGGGACGGACCTTCATATCCTCAAAGGCGACGTTCCGGCCGTCCAGGAGGGACGGGTTCTCGGGCATGAGGGCGTCGGAACGGTCACCGAAGTGGGCTCCTCCGTCACCGGGCTCAGGACCGGAGACCGCGTCCTCATCTCCTGCATCAAGTCCTGCGGGCACTGCGCCAACTGCAAGAAGGGCCTCTACTCGCACTGCTCCGGGGAGGAAGGCCAGGCCGGAACAGGTTGGATATTCGGGCATCTCATTGACGGCACCCAATCCGAGTACGTACGCGTCCCCTACGCGGATAACTCGCTCTACAAACTGCCCCACGGGGTCACCGACGACCAAGCCGTCATGCTCTCCGACATTCTGCCCACGGCGTTCGAAATCGGCGTCCAAGCCGGTCACATCAAACCGGGTGACGTCGTCGCCGTCATCGGAGCAGGCCCCATCGGCCTCGCCGCAATAGCAACATCAGGCCTCCACGGCGCCGCCACGATCATCGCCATCGACCCGGACGAAGGGCGCCTTGCCCGGGCCCGGGAGTTCGGCGCAACAGGGGTCGTGAACCCCTCCGGTCCTGCTTGGATCAGCGACGTCATGTCTTACACCGACGGCGCAGGCGTGGATGTCGCCATCGAAGCAGTCGGAATCCCCGATACTTTCGACATGGCCTTGCGGCTCGTGCGCCCCGGCGGGAATGTGGCCAATATCGGCGTGCACGGAAAATCCGTTGAACTGCGCCTCCAGGACCTCTGGATCCGCAACATCAACATCAGCATGGGCCTCGTCAACACCAACACGACCCCGATGCTGCTACGTCTGGTGGCCCAGCACAAGATCCCCGCCGAGAAATTCGCGACCCACCACTTCACCCTCGCGCAGATCATCGACGCCTACGACACCTTCTCCAGGGCAGCTGAAACACATGCCCTGAAGGTCATCCTCAGCCGGGAATCCCACCACTAGGCAACCCCCAACACCTTCACTTCAACCTCCCTGACGCTCCTTCCCTGGAGAGGCACACCCAAGCGGGCAGCTCCCATGGCCTTGATCCTTCGTTTTCCCCTTGTAGCCTCCACGCTCCTCGCTGGAGCGTGCGTCGGGGTACTGCTGGGCCTCGGTCTAATGCCAGCGGCACAGGCAACAGCGACTATCTATGCACTGGCCGTGGCCGCGTACCGGGCCCTATCCATGCTGAGGGACCTCTTTCGGGGTCGGTGGGGCATCGACCTGCTGGCGGTGACGGCCATCGCCAGCACCCTCGTGGTCGGGGAATACCTTGCCTCCCTCATCATCGTCCTCATGCTCACGGGAGGAGACGCTTTGGAGGAATTTGCCCACGGCCGGGCTACGCACGAGCTGAAAGCCCTCCTGGAGCGGGCTCCCCGGACTGCGCACCGCGAGACCCCGGGCAACCCTGTGGAAGAGGTCCCCGTGGGGAGGGTCCGTTCCGGAGACACACTGTTGGTCAAACCGTCCGAAATCGTCCCGGTAGACGGTCTCTTGCTCTCCCCCGTCGGGACTTTCGATGAATCCTCCCTGACTGGCGAAAGCCTGCCGGTCGAGCACGGCAAGGGCGACACCGTTATGAGTGGATCAGTCAACGGCGAAGAAGCCATTCGCATGGTTGCAAGCGCCACCGCCGCAGACTCCCAGTACAGCCGGATCGTGGCCCTGGTCCAAGAAGCCGCGGCGAGCCGCGCCCCCACCGTCAGGCTTGCGGACCGATACGCCGTTCGCTTCACGATATTCGCCTTTCTGCTGGCCGGAATCGCTTGGTACTTCAGTCACGATCCAGAACGGTTTGCCCAGGTGCTCGTCGTTGCGACACCGTGTCCCTTGTTGATTGCAGCACCTGTGGCGTTCCTTGCCGGCACCAGCCGGGCAGCCCGCTCGGGGATCATCATCAAGAATGCCGGCACCCTCGAACAACTCGCCCGCGTCAGGACGGCGGTCTTCGACAAGACCGGGACACTCACGCACGGCCGCCCCGCCCTGCACGCGATACAGGTTTCCGCGACAGCCGCGCACGGCATGTCAGCCGATCGGATACTGCAACTCGCAGCGTCCGCTGAACAGTCGTCCTCCCATGTGCTGGCAGCCTCCGTGATTGATGCCGCACGGTCCCGCGGCCTCCATCTGTTGCCCGTCACCAGCGCCAACGAGCACGCAACCCAGGGGGTCACGGCTGTCTGCGGAAGCCAGACTGTAAAGGTGGGCAAAGCTGCCTTCGTCGGCCGAGCCACGAGCGGCTTCGAGACGGCAGACGTGGCCAGCGGACAACTTGGGATCTCCGTCGGCGTGGACGGGCGTTTCGCCGGCACGCTCATCATGAGCGACCCTTTGCGGGAAAACGCGGTGGCCACCCTGGCCCAGCTGCGACGCCTCGGCGTGCGGGAAACCATGCTCCTGACCGGTGACACCCGTTCCATCGCGTCACATATCGCGGCCGAAGCCGGGATAACCCGGGTCCTGGCCGATTGCCTGCCTGCCGACAAGGTGGCCGCCGTCGCCGAATTGAACGACCGCCCGGTCTTGATGGTCGGTGATGGAGTCAACGACGCCCCCGTCCTCGCCGCGTCCGACGTCGGGATAGCAATGGGTGCCAGGGGAGCAACCGCGGCCAGCGAATCGGCCGACGTCGTCATCATGCTCGATGACCTATCCAAGGTGGCCGCTGCCGTTGACATCGGCCGGCACACCGTCCACATCGCCCGAACCAGCATCTGGACAGGCATTCTCCTCAGCGTGGGGTTGATGGCCGCGGCGGCATGCGGCTTCGTCCCGGCAGTGGCCGGGGCTCTCCTGCAGGAGCTGGTGGATCTCGCGACGATCCTGAATGCGCTCCGGGCTTTGGGGCACAGCCGAAAGCCGGGGGTCGATTCGCCAGGGCGAGTCCCTCTTGACCGGCTCCGAAAATTGGACCGTGACTTTCGGCCCTAGCCTGTTTGAAGGTGCCGCTTCCTTCCCTGCTCAGGCCCGCCCGGTGCATCCCCTGGCAAGGCGGGGCGGGTTATCAGCGTCGGGCACTGGACGTTGAGCAGCACATGCTGAGCCACGGAGCCGACGAGCACGCGGGCACCCCCTCTTCCTTTGCAGCCCATGACCAGCAGCCGTGCACGTGTACTGGCGTCCAGGAGCGCTTCGGCCGGCGCGCGCTCAAGGTCCAGGATCTTGAGTATGACCAATCCCGGGTGCCGCCCCTCCAGTCCGTGGACCGATTTGGACAACAGCGCGTGCCCATCGAGTCCAGGTTCTGCAGGCCCGGTCCCGCGCCCCGATCTCCCGGACGGGGCAGGATCGCGGCCGCTACCGGCATGGACGATCACGAGTTCCTGCCCCATTCGCCGCGCCTCGTCAGCTGCACACTCGACGGCGAGTTCGGAGTCCCGGGAACCATCGACACCAACCACTACGCCGGATGACTCGCGCGTTGAGCGGGCTGGCACAATCGCGACGGCGCAATGGCTGATGACCGCGATCTGAAAGCTGACCGAACCAAATCCTTCGCCGTGGTTGCCAGGGCGTCTATCGGTTCCCACAACGACCATTTCCGCATCCGCAGAAAGCTTGCGCATGGTCTCGGCGGGCTCTCCGGAACTCAGTGTCGTCACTACCTCCAGGGAGGGGAACCGTGCGGTGACCCGCGCTGTCTCGCCTTTAAGCAGGTCCTTTGCTTGTGCAGTCGCACCGTCGTGGAGGGCCTTCCCCGGGAACGCCCATGGCTCAGGAACGGCATGGACGAGGTTGAGCTGAAGACCAAGATCACGTGCCCGTTCGGCAGCCCAGTCCGCGGCAGCACTGCCGACCACGGACCCATCGACACCAACGAGGATCTTGTTCTTCACGAGCACACGTGCCTTCCTGGAACCAGCAGCAATCTCTTCCCAGTTTCGTCGGCTGCATCGGTGACTCGCAAGGGCCGGAAGACCCTCCCAGCGAACCCAGTAGCAGGGTTATGGTCTTCGAGGGGTATCGCGTCCCAAAGCCCGGTACCGCGCGGTCTGCGTGAAAGGACATCGGCGTGCTGATCCTTGTATTGAATCCAGGTTCCTCATCCTTGAAGTATCAGCTGCGTCGAATCGGGCCATCTGAAGCCAAGCCCGTGATCCTGCTGGAACGGGCCATCGACGGCCCGCAAGGGGGCACGCTGGATCCCGGCTTCCTTGGCAACGTGTTCGACGAGATCGATGCGGCCGTCCGGGACATCACGGGCGGGGAACGCCCTGACGCAATCGGGCTCAGGGTGGTCCACGGCGGGGATCGCTTCAGTTCTCCGGTCCGCGTCACCGCGGACGTCATGGGGACCGTCGAGGAACTAGGCGAGTTTGCGCCGCTCCACAACGCGGCAAGCGTGGCGTGCATGCGTGCCGCGGCCGCCCGTTGGCCGCGCACGCCCCAGGTAGCCGTTTTCGACACGGCCTTTCACCGCACGATTCCCGACCATGCCTCCCGCTACGCCGTTCCGGAGGAGCTATATACGAAATACGGGATCAGGCGCTACGGCTTCCACGGGATCTCCGTCGAGATGGTTTGCCGCGATACGGGGACGTATCTCGGCGTCCCGCCGGGCTCCTTGAATGCGGTGGTGGCGCACCTTGGCAATGGCGCCTCGGTTACCGCTGTACGGGAGGGCCGCAGCGTCGACACGTCCATGGGCATGACCCCTCTGGAGGGGTTGGTCATGGGTACACGCTCCGGTGATCTGGATCCGTCCATTGTCACGCTGTTGCAGCGCCGAGGCCTTGGACCGGACGAAATCGATGACCTCCTCAACCATCAGGCAGGCCTGCTGGGCCTGGTCGGATCAGCCGATATGCGCGCAATCCAGGACGCTGTGCGGCAGGGGAACCCCCGTGCGATCCTCGCCTCGGACATGGCCACTTACCGGCTGGCCAAGTACATCGCGGCCTACAACATGGTGATCGGCGGGGCCGGAGCCTTGGTCTTCACCGGCGGCATCGGCGAACATTCCGGTGAGTTCAGATCCCAGGTCATCTCGCTGCTCGGACCGCTCGGCCTCTTCATCGACGAAGTGAGGAACCGCTCCGACGAAAGCGGCGTCCGCATCATCAGCACCGACGCATCGGCTTTTCCGGTCCTGGTGGTCCCGAGCGACGAGGAACGCGCCATCGCCGAGGCGACAGCCGCCGTCGTATTTTCGGAGGAATCAGCGATTTGAAGCCTCAGCGAAGAGTGACGGATGGACGCCTTGGCACAATCCCGACAACCGGTGCGCTGAAGCGGGCGGCGCGGCGGGAGATGTGGTGGGTATCCGGCCGACGGCGGACAGGCGTCGGAAGCTCCGGCAGCTGCTGCGCGGCCCGGGCGAAGAACCATTGCTTGGCGAATTCCACCAAGACCATGTAGACCACGATCATTCCCAGTAGTGACAGGAAGAACGGCACCGGCAATGGATCGAAGCCCAGCAGGCCCGCCATTGGAGACAGCGGCAGGAAGATCCCCGCGGCCACCACGCCCAAGGATGCACTCAATAGTCCAAGCGAGGGGCGGCTTCGCAGGAACGGAACCCGTCGGGTCCGGATGGCGAAAATGATGAGGGTCTGCGTGGCGATGGATTCGATGAACCAGCCTGCCCGGAACTCCCCCGGGACGGCGTTGAAGACGAAAAGCATGAGCGCGAAGGTCGCAAAGTCGAAGATTGAGCTGATTGGCCCGAAAAGGAACATGAAGCGCCGGATGAAGGCGATGTTCCAGTGCGAGGGTGCCAGCAACTGTTCCTTGTCCACGCGGTCGCCCGGGATGGCCAACTGACCGCTGTCGTAGAGCAGGTTGTTGAGCAGGATCTGCCCCGGCAGCATAGGCAGGAAGCTCAACACCACCGACGCCGTGGCGGCGCTGAACATATTTCCGAAGTTGCTGGACGTTCCCATCAGCACGTATTTGATGGTGTTCGCGAAGATCCTCCGGCCCTCCATCACGCCCTCGGCCAGGACGCCAAGGTCCTTTTCCAAAAGCACTATGTCGGCGGCGTCCTTGGCGACGTCGGTGGCGCTGTCCACGGAGATCCCGATGTCGGCTTTGTGAAGGGCCAGGGCGTCGTTGACACCGTCGCCCATGAATCCCACGGCTCCGCCGCTCTGGCGCAGCAGGGTGATGATCCGCGCCTTCTGCTCGGGCGAGACGCGGGCAAAGATGGTGGCTTCCCGGGCGGCGGCGGCCAGCTCGGTGTCGGACAGTGCGTCCACGTCCGCGCCGGTGAGGGTTCCGTCCGAAATGACGCCGAGTTCGGAGCATACTTTTTCGGCGACTTTGGCGTTGTCTCCGGTGGCGATCTTCACGGAGATACCCAGCGTGGCCAATTGTTCCAGAGACGCTTTCGCGTTTGCCTTGGGCCGGTCGAGGAAGACGAGGAAGCCTGCCAGGACGAGGTCCCTTTCGTCAGCAGGCGTGATCTTACTCAGCACCGCGGCTGGGCGGGTAGCCACCGCGACGACGCGCGATCCGGCGTCGAACTGTTCGTCAAGCATGGCCTGCACGTCGGGCGAAGTCGGCCCGCAGAGGGCGAGCACGTCCTCAGGGGCACCCTTGGTGACCAGGCGTGCGGGGCCGCCGGCTTCCCGCACCAGCACGCTGGTGCGGCGGCGTTGGTGGTCGAAGTCGATTAGGTCGAGGCGCTCAAAGTGCGCCGGATCAAAGGCTGCGGCCCCGGTGCTCTCCCACAGTGCGGCATCCAGCGGGTTCTGCCCGGCCGTGGATTGTTTGGCCTCGGAGTAGTCGGTTTCGGTGGCCAGCAGACCCAAGGTGAGGAGTTCGGCGTCGGACACTTCCGGGGAGGCGGGCAGCGCGCCGGTGAAGCTGATGCGCCCCTCGGTGAGGGTGCCGGTCTTGTCGGTAACCAGGATGTCCATGTCGCCCAGGTCCTCGATGCAGACCAGTCGTTTGACCAGGACTTTCCGCCGGGCCAGCTGGCGGGTGCCGGTAGCCAGGCTGGTGCTCACGACGGCGGGCAGCAGCTGGGGCGTAATGCCGACGGCGATTGCCAGGGAGAACAGCAGCGACTCGATGAGCGGGCGGTGCAGCAGCAGGTTCGCGATGAAGATCAGCGTGGTGAGCCCGATAGCCACCTGCAAAAGCAGGAACGAGAACCGCTTCAGCCCGAGCTGGAATTCGGTCTGGGGCTGCCGTTCTCCCAAGCCCAGCGCGATACGGCCGAATTCGGCGCGGCCGCCCGTGGCTACGACGACGCCGGTGCAGCCGCCGGACTGGATGACGGTTCCCATGAAGACGCAGGATGCGAGGTCGCCCAGGGACGAGCCGGGCGCCACGGGGGCCGGATCTTTGGCGGCTGGCAGGGACTCCCCCGTCAGGATGCTTTCGTCGCAGAGGAGGTTCTTGGTGCTGAGGAGACGGATGTCGGCGGGGATGATGGCGCCCAGACTCAGGTGTACGACGTCGCCCGGCACCAAGGCGGTGACGTTCACGTCCTGCGTGGTTCCGTTGCGCAGCACGACGGCGCGGTGGGTGACCCGGGAATGCAAGGCTTCGGAGGCACGTTCTGCGCGGAATTCGTTGGTGAAGCCCAAACCCACGCTGACCAGGAGGATCACGCCGATCACGATCGAATTCGTGGCATCGCCCAGGAAGAGGGAGAGCCCTGCCGTGATGATCAGCAGGATCAGGATGGGGCTGGCGAACTGCCGGCCCAACACTGCCCAGCCGTTGGCACGGTGCGTCCGCACGGCATTCGGGCCGAGTTCTGCAAGGCGTTCCGCGGCTTCTTGGTCTGTCAGTCCGGTCGGGCCGGAGCCGAGGTGTTCGAGCACTTGGTCCGGAGGAAGGCATGCGGCCTCGTTGATCGGCAGCTGGATGGAGTGCCGTTCCTTGACGTTGATATCTGACATGCCGTATCCGTTCGAATGCGTCGCCTGAGGGAGTCGCCCTGGGATAAGGGTAAGGCTTGGGGAGGGTGCCTTGAGCGGATGGGAAAGTGTTGTTTGCTGGGTTGTGTCGAGCGGTTGGAAATGGCTACGTGGAGTTGTGATAGCAGTGCCGTGGCGGCGCGGCCTAGGGCCCTATGGCCCTAACCGTCACGCCGCGTATCTGACACCGTGAAGACCAGCACGGTGAGGACCATGCAGTCCAGGTCCGGAAACGCGTGCATTCGGCACGCCGTCGAACCTGGAAGAGGCAAGCCCATGGAAACCGGAACCCCCGTCACCGCAGCGTCGGGCGAAGACTTGGAGCTGTTGAACCGGTATTGGTCCGCGGCCAATTACCTCACGGTGGCCCAGATTTACCTCCAGGAAAACCCGCTTCTGAGAGAGCCGCTGCTCCCGCGCCACATCAAGCCCCGGCTCCTGGGCCACTGGGGAACCAGCCCGGGGCTGTCGTTGATCTATGCCCATTTGAACCGCCTGATCAGGCGAACCTCGGCGGAAGTCTTGTTCGTCGCTGGTCCGGGCCACGGCGGTCCCGCCGTCGTCGCCAACGTCTATCTTGAGGGCACCTACTCGGAGATCTATCCCAAAGTGGGGATGGACCTCCAGGGACTCCGGCGCCTTGTCCGGCAATTTTCGACGCCGGGCGGGATCGCGAGCCATGTCGGCCCGGCCACTCCCGGATCCATCCACGAAGGCGGCGAGCTTGGCTACTCCTTGATGCACGCCACAGGCGCGGCCATGGACAACCCCGGACTGATTGTCGCCTGCGTCATCGGTGACGGCGAAGCCGAGACCGGCCCGCTTGAAGCATCATGGAAGGCGCCATCGTTCCTCAATCCTGCCCGGGACGGCGCCGTGCTGCCGATACTCCACCTGAACGGGCACAAGATCTCGGGCCCAACCGTCCTGGGCCGCAAATCCGACGAGAATGTGGAGGGGCTGCTCAGGGCCCATGGCTGGGATCCGGTGACAGTTTCCGGCGACGACCCGGTGCTTGTCCACCGCGCATTGGCCACCGCGATGGACGAGTCTTATGGGCGCATCCGCGAACTGCAATCCACGGCGCGTAGCCAGGGCGTGCACGGCCCGGCGCGATGGCCTGCCATCATCCTGCGGACGCCCAAAGGGTGGACCGGGCCAGCCATAGTGGACGGGCTTCCCATTGAAGGAACCTTTCGCTCCCACCAAGTGCCCCTGGCAAGCATTCGCGAGAATCCCGAACACCTGGCGCAGCTTGAGGCCTGGATGCGCTCCTACCAGCCGGAAACCCTCTTCGACAGCACAGGCCGGCTCGTCCCCGAATTGGCCGCACTCGCCCCGGAGGGCAGCCTCCGCATGGGCGCAACCCGTGCAGGACGCGGCGGGACCGGGACTGCCCTTGAGATCCCCGAGCTGGAACAATACGCGGTACCGGCGGCCCCGCGGGGGTCGGTCGTCCACGAAACCACCAGGCCGCTCGGGGAACTGCTCCGGGACATCTACGTCGCGACCATCCCGGATCCGCGGTTCCGGCTCTTCTGCCCGGACGAAACCAACAGCAATCGCCTCGGTGCTGTCTTCGAGGCCACCGACCGCTGCCTCCTGGAACCGGCCAGGGCCGGCGATCATGCCCGGGCCGAAGACCACGTATCGCCGGGAGGCAGGGTCATGGAAGTCCTGTCCGAACACCTGTGCCAGGGCTGGCTGGAGGGATACCTCCTCACAGGCCGCCACGGACTGTTCGCCAGCTATGAGGCCTTCGCAATGGTCAGCGCGTCGATGACCGTCCAACACGCCAAATGGCTCCAGCATGCGAGGGAACTTGAATGGCGAGCCCCCGTTCCGAGCCTGAACATTCTCCTGACCTCCACCTGCTGGCGCAACGACCACAACGGATTCAGCCACCAAGGGCCCGGACTGATCGACACGGTGTTGTCCCTGTCGGGCACCGTCACCCGTGTCTACCTGCCACCGGACGCAAATACCCTCCTCGTCACCGCCGACCACATCCTTCGCAGCAAGGACTACGTCAATCTGGTGGTCGTAGACAAACAGCCGCACCCGCAGTACCTCACCTTGGAGGAGGCGAGGCGCCACGCCGCGGCAGGAGCGTCCATCTGGTCTTGGGCAGGGAACGAGCAGCCCGACGGCGCCCGGGCAGTGCCCGACGTCGTCCTGGCCTGTGCAGGGGACATCCCCACTCAGGAGACACTGGCCGCAGCCTGGCTGCTGCAAGAGCATCTGCCCGGACTTGTGGTCCGCGTTGTCAACGTCATGGATGCCATGGTCCTCCCGCCCCGCGACACCCATCCCCACGGGCTGTCCGGTGAGAAGTTCGAAGAGCTGTTCACGGTAGACGGAGAAGTCATCATGGCCTGGCACGGCTACGCCCGGGCCCTGCACCAACTCCTGCATGGAAGACCCCGCCCGGAACGGTTCCATGTCCGCGGCTACAACGAACAAGGAACCACAACTACCCCCTTCGACATGGTGGTCCTGAACAAGATGAGCCGCTACCACCTGGTCCTCGAAGCGCTGCGTCGCGTCCACCGGCAAGTCAGGGGCGCAGATGAACTCGTCGACTACTGCCGCAGACAACTGGATGCACATGCGCGATACATCCGGGAGCATTTCGAAGACCTCCCGGAAATCCGGGACTGGGTCTGGACGCCGCACCTTCCCTAGCGGGCGGGAAAGGAAGGTGCCGTCGAGGAGGAGTGCGGAGAACTGTGACCCAACAGACGGGTCACCCCGGAACAGAAGAGGGATATGGTTCTTTCACTGCAGCGGGGAAGCCATACTGTCGCCATGACCGGGGGCGGGGTCAACGACGCACTGGCGCTTAAGGAAGCGGACATCGCGCGCGCTCAACCTGCGACGCGCAGCCATCATCGGAGCGATGTATCTGGGCCTGGTCTTTGTGCTGACAATGCCCCTCCTCCAAGACTTCTTCGGCTTGGAATGGCCCCGGAACGATCTTCTTCTGACAGCGCTTGGAAGTGCCCTCGGCGGAATCCTCGTTGTCGAAGCCCTTCATCGGTTCCAGAGCCGGCGAAACGCCCGGAAAGTAGCCCCGGATCCTGCGGGAACAGTGCTCACTGCCGGCGCCGTAGAGCAGCGCGGCGCGCCGTGAGCTCCGTTTCGTCGATCTCGCCCCGGGCGAAGCGCTCATTGAGGATACGCTCGGAATCATCGGTTGGCCCCTGGAAACCCGATCCGCCCGCGCGGTTCCCGCGCAGTAGGAAGATCACCAAGGTGGCAATGCCAACCCAGAACAGAAACATCATCAGCCCCATGGCGATCCAGCCGCCGATGCCGATGTTTCCACCCCATCCCCACATCATGGCCGATCTCCCTTTGAATTCGGATTGTGAACCTGCGTCCAGTGTCGCCGGTTTCCGGACCCTTCCACAGGGTATTTAGTCACACCGCCGGGCCTTTCGGCCCTACAGCAGGAGAAGGGCGCTCAATAGGCTGCAGGAAGTTGCAGGTCTTCATACCCGCGATCGTGTGCCCGAAAAAGGAATAGACCTAGACGAACATAGGAGCAGACATGTCACTCCCCAGCATGGACGCAGGCCGCGTTGACGGCGGACTGCACGTCGCGGAAGAACTCAGCCAGGAACAGTGCTGGGATCTCCTGCGCTCAAACACCACCGGGCGTTTCGGCTTTGTCCAGCAAGGCAGGGTGGTGATCCTTCCGGTGAACTATCTGGTCGACGGCCAGTCCATTTACTTCCGCACGGCCGGGGATGGATCTATCGCTGAGGCAGTCCCCTCTCTCGGCTCGTCGTTTCAGATCGACGATTCACGTGCCGATCGCAGCGAGGGTTGGTCTGTGCTCGTCAGCGGGGCTTCGTCCCGTGTTGAGGATCAGGATCTGCTGACCAGGTTATGGGGAAAGGTCATGGCGGAGCCGTGGGCCGGCGGAGAACGGAATCTCTTTGTCCGGATCCAGGCTCACGAGGTCACCGGCCGCCACGTGCATCTGGAGTGAACCCACATCTGGCGTGAGCCCGAAGCCATTCCACGTTCAAGCACGCTCGCGGGTAGGGAGACCATGGACACCGCGGAAGAAATCATCATTGGCTACGACGGGTCCGCCGCAGCTGTCCCGGCAGTCCGATGGGCTGCCCTTCAGGCGGTTCGGCGGAACTGCGGACTTCATCTGGTCCACAGCACCCTGTGGCCGGCAATCACCCGCGATCTGGGTCCCGTGCCGGGCGTCGAAGGCAGCGGTTTGCGACGCGCGGCCGAGGACATTCTTGCCGAGGGCGTGGCACGGATCCACGATGCGGTTCCTGAATTGGCTGTCAAGACGACGCTGTTCTATGGGTGGCCGGCCGAACACCTCAGGACACTCTCTTCCGGCGCCGAATTGCTGGTCGTCGGAACCAGGGGCGCGGGGGGTTTCATGGGACTACTGATCGGCTCCGTCAGCTTGGAACTAGCGGCAACAGCCGATTGCCCCGTCGCTGTCATCCGTGGCGGAGAACACCTGGGCGGTCCAATTGTAGTCGGCGTCGACTTCGACGATTGGGAGCTACCGCTTCGGCAGGCGTGCAAGCTAGCCGCATTGGCCGGTGCAGCCCTTCGAATGGTGCACGTCCGGAAGAAGCACCGGATTCCGCGCCCCATCTCTGAAGCGGGCATCTCGACTCAAGGCCCACAGGAACCCCGGGTCCAGTCGCTTCTCGACGCCGCCGAGCGGAGCGCCCACGACACATTTCCGGGCCTCGATCTCGACATGAGATCACCGATCGGCACGTCCATCCCTGGCACAATTTTGGCGGAGGCTCAAGATGCCTCCATCATCGTCGTCGGGACCCAGGGACACGGACTCGTTCGGGGCACCATCGGTTCGACCGCCCATGCTGTGCTTCATCACGCAAGCTGCCCGGTCCTGCTGGTGCGTCGACCCAGCCCGGGCCGCCGGTGAATCAGATGTGTCCCGGTGAATCAGATGTGTTCAGTACAGGTCGCCAGGGGCCAACTCGTCGTTCTCCGGTCCCCGGTGAATGCGCCTCCCGGTGATTGACGTCGGGACGATCTCAACGAAAACCCGCTTCTTTGTAGAGGTCAATTGCTGGCGGGGAATCCTTTCGGCCGCTTCAATCTCGGCACCGGACTCAAGCTGCCGTGCGTTGCCTTTGACCACGACGCTCCAGACGGATTGGCTACCGACCCCGTCGGTCTCCAACGCAACTTTGTCATTGATCGTGAGTGCGAACAGCTTCTCCCCGGGATTCGTGCGGAGGAGGATTTTTCCGTCGTGGGCGACGAAGTTGATCGGATAGATCTCCGGTTCGTTGGCGATGCTTAGTGCCAACCGCCCCAACGTAGCACCCAAAAGGATATTCCAGCATTCTTCTTCGTTCAGGACTTCCACGGGGTTTGCGGTATCCGGTGACATGGTGGGTCCTTTCGATGGTCGGCATTCCAAGCCATTCCAGCATGCGCGCGGCCGGCGTCATCCAATAGGGTCCTTGGACCCGTGTCTACTGACCGGCAAGCTTGTAGCGTCATTCATAGGAAGGCTTCCCATAGAAGGTTCGCTTTCATCGAAAGAGGCCGTGATGCTCGGAATAAAACAGGCGGATACCGGAATCTATTTCCAGTGGGGTGACTTCCTGATCCAATTCGGCAATCTGGTGGTCATTGCCACGATGGTCGTGCTATTCATTCTCGCGTTGGTGATTCCATTTCCGCGCGGAAGGAAACGGAAATGACCGCGGACCACGGCCCGGTTTCGACTGCCGACGACGGTGAACCACGATTCTCCACCTGGACAGGAAAGGCCCGAGGCTGGGCGTTGCGCCGACTACCGCCGGACAAGCTGCTTCCAGAAGGCCAGCCGAGTTACGTGTCGTCCTGGATTTACGTCTTCGGCATGGGCGCCGTTGCCGCGTTCGTCTACGTCCTCGCTTCCGGCGCCGTGCTGGCCTTGAACGGACCCACGTGGTTCCATGCCTCGGCCTTTGGGCGTTTCATCAACAGCACCCATCTGTGGAGCGTTGAACTGTTCTTCATGTTCATGGTGATCCACCTCTGGGGCAAATTCTGGATGGCTGCATGGCGGGGCGGGCGCGTGCTGACCTGGATCACCGGGATGGTCGCGTTTGTCGTCTCGATCGTGACTGCCTTTACCGGCTATCTGCTTCAGACCAATTTCGACTCGCAGTGGATTGCCTTCCAAGCCAAAGACGCCCTCAATGCCGTCGGTGTGGGGGCGTGGTTCAACGTCGCCGATCTGGGCCAGATACTCATGTGGCACATCACGCTCCTCCCGCTGGCCGTCGCCGTCGTCGTCGCCCTCCATGTTGTTCTCGTGCGGATGCACGGTGTAGTGCCCCCGTTGGAGGCTGCGGAATCTGACGCCCAGCTGCGCCCAGCGGCGCCAAATGCGGCTGTCGAGAGCGAGGACACGAAGTGACAAAGTCCCTGGCGTCAACCTCGTGGCGCGCAAGAAACGACATCGCCAGCAGGCCATGGCCCGGCGCGACGCGCGAATACGACCTGTTCAAGGAACTTGCTGCGGGGCTGGTGGTTGTTTGCCTGCTTGTCCTGGGACTCTCGGCGGTTTTCAGCTCGCCGGACGAGCCGAGTGTGACCCTGAAGTCCTGGGCCATGGCCGACCCCGCGGACTTCGTTGCGACAGCCACCACGGAACTCGGGGGCACGAGCCGCACCGCAGGGTATGGACCGCCGTACAATTCGACGCCCGATGCCACTCAAAGGCTCGGCCCGGTCGACCTGCAGAGTCTTTCGGGCGTACGGCTTCCGATCGACACCGCCAACGACTTCGTCATCGGTCCACTCCAAACCTTACCGGCGCCTCCGGCGGCGATCGACGAATGGACGAAGGCAAGCGACGCCCAGCACGCTGCCTGGACCACCGCGTACGGGGACGCGCTCGGCAAAGCCCCGGACAACGACCCGGCGAAGGTTCCGCCCGGCGACTACGGCCCGGTACCGGCCCTCACCGGAGCCCTTCTGGCCATGGCGCAGCAAGGGACTCTTGATCCGGTCCTGAGCGCAAGAGGTTCGTTCTACAACACCGATTACAAAGCCAGCATCTTGTTCCTCGGCGACGGCAGCTACTTCCCTGGCCTCGCCGATGCCCAGCATCTGACCGGCGACCAGTGGGGCATGATGAATGAAACCGGCAACTACCCCGGCCAGTCATGGCTGTGGCTCTTCTCGGGCCTCTACCAAGTGGAACCCTTCAAATCAGCGCCGAACGCAGATGTCCTCGTCGTCTTCTCCATGGTGATCCTGACACTCCTCCTGACCTTCGTGCCCTTAATCCCCGGACTCAGGTCGTTGCCCCGCCGCATACCCGTGCACCGCCTGATCTGGAGGGACTACTACAAGCACCGCTAGGCCAACGCACGAACTGCACCGGAGCACAAGGGCCTTTCGACCATTCAATACTTTGTGAAAACTCCGTACGTTTGTGGTTATGGACACCGTCATTCAGACTGTCGACCTGCACAAGAACTTCGGGCGCGTCAAAGCGCTCGACGGCCTCGACCTTGAGGTCCACGAAGGCGAGATCCACGGCTTCCTCGGGCCGAATGGCGCGGGGAAGACCACCACGCTACGCATCCTTCTCGGCCTGGCCCGGCCGTCGTCGGGCAGCGCGACAGTCCTCGGCATGCATCCCTGGGCAGACGCCGTCGAACTCCACCGGCGCGTCGCGAGCATCCCGGGAGACGTGAGCCTCTGGCCCAACCTCTCTGGCGGCGAGGCCATCGACCTCCTCTCCCGCCTCCGTGGCAGCTCTGTGGGCCAAGTCACCTACAAGGAGCGCAAGCATCACCTCTGCGAACTCTTCGACTTCGACCCGGGCAAGAAGGGCCGCGCCTACTCGAAAGGAAACCGCCAGAAGGTCGCGCTCATCTCCGCCCTCGTCATGGACGCTGAGTTGTATCTCCTCGACGAGCCGACGAGCGGTCTTGACCCGCTCATGGAGGCAGTCTTCACGCGCGAGATCCGGCGGATCGTGCGCGAGAACGGCGCCACAGTCCTGCTCTCAAGCCACATCCTCTCCGAAGTCGAGCAGCTCGCCGACCGCGTAAGCATCATCCGCGCCGGCCGGATCGTCGACGGCGGCACACTCGACGCACTGCGCCACCTCACCCGCACGGAAATCTCGTTCGCCCAGGACAGTGTTGACACCCACGCACTGGACACGCTGTCGCAGGTCCACGATCTCACCGTGGCCGACGGGCGCGTCAAGTTCGGCGCCGATTCCGATCGCGTCCACGAGGTCCTGCCGCTTCTGGGCAGCCTCGGGGTCAAAGGCCTGCTCATCGCTCCGCCGTCGCTCGAAGAACTCTTCCTGCGCCACTACGGCGACACGGTCACCCCGCCTGCCCTGCAGGCAGCGGACGACGGCGGCAGCCACCATAGGCGCCACCGCGCCGCGGCGGGAGCCTGAGATGGGCGCACTGTGGATCCTGTACCGGCAGCGGTTACGCCGCGACCGCTGGCAGGTCATTGTCTGGGTCCTCTCGATCGGAGTGCTCGCACTATTCGCCGTCGCGGCCATAGCGAAGACCTTCGGCGACGACGCGACGCGCGCACAGGTGCTTCAGCTCGCGACCGCGGCTCCCGCGATCCTTGTGCTGCGCGGCCTCCCCCGCGGTCCGGCGCTCGATTCGTTCACGTTTTTCGAAATCTTCGCATTCCTGGGCGTCCTTGCCGGACTCATGAATACATTCATGGCCGTCCGGCACACCCGGGCAGAAGAGGAGTCAGGCCGGGCCGAGCTCGTGTCCGCGACGGCAGCCGGACGGTGGGCCCCGCTCGGCGCAACTGTCCTTCACGGCGCGGTGGCCAACGTGCTCGTGGCCGTCGCTACGGCACTCGGCTTCGCGGCCGGAGGGCTCGACCCGGCCGGCTCGCTTGTGGCAGGCTTCGCTACGGGCGCCGTGGGCTTCGCCTTCCTCGGCGTCGGCCTGCTGGCCTCCGAGTTCTTCAGCACATCACGGGGGGCCAACGGCATCTCGTCCGCTCTCGTGATGCTCGCGTACCTGCTGCGCGGCTTCGGCGACGCCACCGGACAGGTTGGTCCCGACGGGACGACTGTGACGGCCGCATGGCCGAGCTGGATCTCCCCCATTGGCTGGGGCCAACAAACCTTCGCCTACACAGGCAACCGATGGTGGCCATTGCTCCTTCCCCTCGCACTATGGGCGGCGTGCACCGTCTCCGTCGTAGCAATCATGGCGCGCCGGGACGTCGGGGCGAGCGTGCTCGCCGGGCGATCCGGACGCGCCGACGCCAGACCCTGGCTGCGAGGGAGCTTCTCCCTCGCGCTGCGCTTGCAGCAAGGCGCGATCATCGGCTGGTGCATCGGCGGCCTCGCGACCGGCCTGCTCACGGGCTCGCTCGGGTCCGCGATCCAGTCCTCAATCACCTCCAACCCCCAAATCACGGCCGTCCTTCGCGGCATGATCGAGGCACAGGGTACATCAATGACCCAGCTCCTCGTCGCCGCACTGTTCGAGGTAGCCGGAATACTTGCCGCCGTGTGCGGCCTCCAGGCCATCCTCCGCCTGCGCCAGGAGGAGGTAGCCGGAACCGCCGAGGCGGTCGTGGCGGGGCCGGTGAGCCGGATGCGCTGGCTCGGGAGCTTCCTCGGCCTCGGCGCCGTCTCGGTCGTGTTCGTCATGGCGTTCACGGCCCTTGGAGCGTGGCTCTCCCTCATTGCGTTCGGAGACACCTCAAGCGCCGTCGGCGATGTGTGGCAGACTGCCGTCGACCAGGTCCCAGCAGCACTCATCTACCTTGCACTTCCCGCCGCCGTTTTCGTCGTCTGGCCCCGTGCCACCATCCCTGCCGCGTGGGCGCTTCTGGGCGTCGGCGTCGTCCTCGGGATCTACGGCGGCATGCTCGGCCTTGACCAGACCCTCCGGGACCTCTCACCCTTTACCCACAGCCCCGTCACCACCAATATCGGGACCGACTGGAGCGGGGGCTTCTGGATGCTCGGCGTTGCCGCAGTCCTCACGGCATTCTCGCTCGTGGCCGTGCGCAGCCGGGAGGTAGGCACGGCGTGACAGTTCCAGGGAGCAAACGCATGCCCGACGCCGCCGAGACATCCGCGGCTGTACTCACGGCCGCGGGCTTCCCCAAGATGCCGGCCCGCGCCCTCATGGCCCTTGTGGTCTCCGACGACGGCTCCCTGACCGCAGCCGAGCTCGCCGAGATACTGGGCGCGAGCGCCGCCGCCGTCTCCGGAGCCGTGCGGTACCTGCAGACCGTCGGCTTCGTGCACCGGGTCTCGCAGCCCGGAAGCCGCCGCGACCGCTACGCCCTCCCCGACGACGCGTGGTACGTCGCCTCCCTCCGGCAGAACCCCGTGTACAAGCGCCTCGCGGACCTCGCCGACTCCACCGCGTCAAGCCTCCCGGAAGGGTCAGCGGCCAAGGCAAGGGTCACCGACATGGGCGCCTTCTACCGGTTCCTCATGACCCGGATGCCGGGGCTCCTCGATGAGTGGGAACACATGCGAACCGAAGCCTAGCCTCCTCCGACATTGCCTGAGCCTCAAGCCTGAGGCGGATACGGCTGCGGCGGGTTCGGCGGATATGGCGGCGGATATGCCTGCACCAGTCGGTCGAAGCGCTGCCCCCTGGGATTGGCTGGCAGCAGCACAAACACAAGCAGCGCGATCCATCCGAGCACAGGCACCAGGGCGAGCAACAAAAAGAGCGCACTCAGATTCGCATCGTGCAGGCGCCGTGCAGCCAAGGCGAGCGAAGGCACGATCGTCGCCAGGAACCACAGGCCGCCAAGGGCCGTCGAGGTGCTGGTGTTGCCGTTCGCTGTCGCACCGGCTGCATTGATGACCCCTGAGACGACGGCTGAGGCGAGGAACCACCACCAATACTCACTGCGGCTCGCCCGCCCGTGGAAGATTGCGTATTTCTTCCAGAATCGTTTGACGGCTTCGATCGGCGGGGCTCCATAGTATGGCAGCTCAAGCGGGACTCCACCCGGGGGAAAATTCTGAGGCTGATAGCTGGACATGATTCAAGCCCTTCCATGCGGACTTATTCGACACCGGCATGCTAGGCGCAGTCCGGCCTGTCAGAACAGGGCACAAAGCCCCTTCTTGGGCGAGTGACGATGTTGGGATCCCGAGTGCGTTCGGTCACTGGCCGCGGCGCCCGCAAAAGCTTCATTTGCGGGACTTCCGGCCCTGCCGGGCCGGGCCGAACGAGCAGAAAATGGTGCGGACAGCACCCGGACGGCGGGAGCCACATTTCATGGAGGCGGACAGAGTCATGAAAAAACCAATCGTTGTCGGCGTCGTTGACACCCGGGCGAGCCGGGCCTCGTTGGCTTGGGCGATGGGCCGGGCGGCACGACGGAAACTACCGGTGCTGCTCGTTCACGCGGTCGACAGTCGATGGCTTGACGAATCAGACAGTTCGAGCGAGGTGGTCAGATCCGCAGCAAACGAGCTGCTGAGCAAAACCGCAGCATATGCAGGCGAATTGGAGCCGTCGGTCCAGGTAAAGACTTTACTGTTCTCCGGTAGCCCCGGGCAGGCGCTCAGGAAGCACTCGAAAGGCGCCTCGATGGTTGTCATCGGAACCGGGCATAACTGGCCTGGAGGACCCGTGGCTGACAGGGCGCTGCAAATCGCCGCCGTCGCGCTGTGCCCTGTGGCAGTAGTCGGGGAGCAGGACATGACGGAGCGCCGCGGCATCGTGGTCGGCGCTGACGGTTCCGAAGAATCAACGCAGGCGGTTTCCTTCGCGGCCGAAGAAGCGGACAGGGACAAGGAGGAGCTGACAGTAGTTCACGCCGTCCTCGCCCCGCCGCTCATTCAGCGCGTCATGCCGGCGGCCGACGTTGCCGAGACCACCCTGGAAGAAGAACGAATCGTCCTCGCCGAGACCGTGGCCGGTCTGGCCGAAAACTACCCCGATATGGTTGTCCATCAGGTTCTGGTGTCCAACAACGAACCGGCGGAAGCACTCACGGATGCCGCCGCCAACGCCAGGTTGCTGGTGCTGGGAAGCCGTGGAAAGGGCAGCTTCAAACGCCTCCTCATGGGATCGACTGCCCACACGGTACTCAGGTCCCTGCCCTGCCCAACCGTCATTACCCGGGTGCGGCGGGTGAAACTTACGGGCTAACGGGTTCAGGACCTCCGGCCAAGCGGTGGACGTCTGCGCCGCCATCTCCTAAGGCATCGCACCAGAACGATTCCCTATACCGTCACCCCCTTCTCCCCCCGACCGCCACGAACACGACGGCGAGCGGGCGCTGGTCCACCCGCCGTGCTCGCGGTTCGACAGACCGTCACCGTCTATCGTCCGAGGTTCCATCACACGGGCTGCGGAACGACCCGAATGTATGGCTTGGGCTCTTTCCAATCGCCAAAGATCTCCCGGGCCTCGCTGTTCGGGACGGAGCCGGCGATGATGACGTCCTCGCCTTGCTTCCAATTGACCGGCGTCGCGACCCGGTGCTTTGCAGTGAGCTGAAGTGAGTCGACTACGCGAAGCACTTCATCGAAGTTGCGTCCAGTCGTCATGGGGTAGACAAGGATCAGCTTAATCTTCTTGTCCGGCCCAATGACGAACACGTTGCGGACGGTCTGGTTGTCCGCGGGCGTACGGCTCTTGGCGTCCCCAGACGTGGCTGCCGGGAGCATGCCGTAAAGCTTCGCCACGGTGTAATCCTCGTCGCCGATCAAGGGGTAATTGAGGCGAGTTCCCTGCGTCTCTTCGATGTCGGCGCTCCACCGCTCGTGATCGACTGTCGAGTCCACGGAGAGGCCGATGATCTTGACTCCGCGCTTGTCGAACTCGGGTTTGATCTTGGCCATGTACCCGAGTTCGGTTGTGCAGACCGGGGTGAAGTCTTTCGGGTGCGAGAACAGCACTCCCCATGCGTCTCCGAGCCAATCATGGAAGCGGATGTCTCCAGCAGTCGTCTTGGCGGAGAAATCGGGTGCGATCTCTCCGAGTTGCAGTCCCATCGTGTCCTCCTGTGCGTTGTGATGTGATGACGGAGCCAATTGGCTCGCCGTCATTTCTGACGGTAACGCAACCCTGTTCCCCCACCGTTCCCCCGGATACCATGAGGGCATGGAGACCTGCGCCGTCGTCATGCTGGGCGCGTTCCGTGTCGAGGTTGACGGCCGCACGGTTCCAGAGGACGCCTGGAAACGCACCAAAGCGGCCGGGCTCGTCAAGATCCTCGCGCTCGCCGAAGGGCACCGGCTGCACAGGGACGTCGTCGCCGACCTGCTCTGGCCCGATCTCAGGACACAAGCCGCTGCTTCGAACCTACGCAAGGCAATGCATTTCGCGCGGGCCGCCCTCGGATCGCCGGAGGCCGTGCAGGCGCGCGGAGACCTTCTGGTGTTGGTTCCCGATGCCGAGATCTCAATCGACGCGGAACGATTCGAGTCGGTCGGGCGCGCCGCGCTCGCCGCCTCGGCCGGCGCTGCCGAGGCGCTCGCCCTTTATCGAGGGGACCTGCTTCCTGATGATCGATTCGCGGTATGGGCCGAGGATCGCCGCGATCGGTTGCGCACGCTGCATCTGCGTCTACTCAAGGCCGCAGCGCGGTGGGACGACGTGGTACTGGCTGACCCAACGGACGAGGACGCCCACCGTGCACTCATGATTCGCGCACTCGACGCGGGCGACCGCCAAGGCGCGATCCGCCAGTTCGAGCGACTCTGCCGGCAGTTGCGGGCCGACTTGGGTGTCGGCCCAGGAGCGGCTACGGTCTCGGTCTACGAGAAGGCCATCGCCGGGGACAGCCGTCGTGCGGAGAATCGCGCGCGGGCCACGCTGGCCAGAGCCCTCATCGCTCTAAACACCGGCGACCCCATCGAAGCAACGTCATACGCGCGGCGTGCACGCGAGCTGGCCTTGGAAGCGAACCTGGACCGCGAGATCGGCGAGGCCAGCGCGGTGCTGGCGATCGCGGCGAACATGCAGAACCGCTGGCCCGAGGAGTTCGAGGCCGAGTTCGTGGAATTCACGCGACACGGCTCCGCGCGCTCCGGCTACATTCTCGACGCACAGTTGTGCCTCGCTGAGTTCTGCTTGTGTGGGCCGGACGGGTATCGGAACATTGCGCGGCGAGTAGCGCGTCTGCGCACGATTGCCGAGCGAGCAGGCTCGGTGCGTGGCCAGGCCATCGCGGACCTGTTGCTAGGCGAAGCGGCCCTGTTCTCCGGTGAACTCGGCGACGCGCGCAGCCTGCTCCAGTCCGCGTTCGAGCTGCACCGGGAGGCCGGGGCCCGGGCCGGCGAGATCGTCGCATTGCAACGACTGGCTGAGGTTGACCTCGCACAGGATCGGCCGGCGGAGGCCGCTCGGGCAGCAAGTCGCGCCTTGCCTGCCGCCGCGTCCACGTGGCTTGAGCCGCACCTCGTTGTTCGCTTGTACGAGGTGCTTACCGAGGCAGCCGGAACTCCGGAGCAAGCAGTCCACATCATCGAGCGAGCTGACGCCGTCCTGGCCGGTAGAAGCGTCTGTCCACCGTGCTCGATGGGTTATCAAGTCGCCGCATCGAGGAATTTTGCATTGGCAGGAAAGCTGGACGCCGCACGTCGTCGGCTTGCCAAAGCCGAACAGCTCGCCGGCATGTGGCCTGGCGGCCCATGGCACGCCGCCCTCTGGGAAGCACGAGCCATCCTGCGCCGCGCCGAGGGTCACGAGAATCAAGCCATCGCCCTGTTTCGGGAGGCGGCAGATAGTTTTGCCGCACTCGGCAGGTGCCAAGACGAGCAACGCTGTCTCGCCCGAGCAGAAAAGTCGCTAATGACCAGCGGAAAGTCTCTTGCCGGCTAAGCGGCATTCCGTGCGTTACTCAAGATCGCCGGCGGTTTCTCGTCGGTATTAGGGAAGCAACCGGCCCTCGCCAACCGACTGCACGCATATCCCCGAGGGCCATCGAACGTTGCGTAGCGTTGAGCCAGTGGGCGCGCACGCGGAGGGGTGCGCGTTTTGTTCAGGCTTCGGATGCAGGCCGGAGGTCGCCGGCGCCCGGATCACCAAGAATGCCGCGAAGACACTCCACTGTAAGGTCCTCGAGCGACGCGACGAAGTGACGCCCGGGTCCGGGTGGCGGCTGCACGATCCCGGGCACAACTACGACTTCCATGCCCGCGGCCTGGGCGCTGGTGGTGCCACTGACTGAGTCCTCCACCGCGACACAGTGCGCAGGGTCAACGCCCAGGAGGTCTGCTGCGGCGAGGTATGGGGCCGGGTGGGGTTTGCCTTGCGGGACCGAATCTCCGGCGACCACTGCGTGGAAGGTTCCGATGGGTGCGGCTGCGGCCACGCGGGTAGCGACGGGGCTGAAGGCCATGGTCACCAGCGCGGAAGGAATGTGCTGGGCGACGAGTTCGGCCAGGATCCGTTCCGCCCCCGGAAGCCAAGGGATTCCGCCCTGCAGTTTTGCGACAACGCGTTCGACGAGGTCATCGATGATCTCCGTGACGGAGAGGGCCACCCCGCTTTCCCTCAGTATTGCCGCCGTCACGGGCATTGCCTGCCCGACTGTGGCCCGGGCGTCGTGGGTGGTCCACGTGATTCCGTGTTCTTGCGCGAGCTCTGTTTGTGCAGCCAGCCAGTAGGGCTCCGTGTCCACGAGCGTGCCGTCCATATCCCACAGGACCGCCTGAAGGCGGTCCGTCTTGTCAGAAGTCATGGCAGTATCCGTTCTTGGCATGTCTGGCCCCCGGCCAACGAGACGTTGATGTGATGATAGTCCCGCGACCGGGCGGTTCGGGACCCTCGCTGGGCCCCCGGTTCGATGGGTTCAGTGTGGAGCGCTCGCGTCTGAGACGGATGCGAGGAGTTCGCGCACGGACGCTGCACCGGCGTCGGAGGAGAAGTCGGAGCTTAGCCCGACGACGCTGACTCCCGCAGAGAGGTACGAAGCGGCTGTCGCGGCTTTCATGCCTCCGGTTGCGACGAACTGCATGTCCGGGAAGGGTCCTTTCATGGCCCTGATCCATTCGGGTCCGAGCAGAGAGGCCGGGAACGCCTTGAGCCACGTCAAGCCGAGGGCCTTCGCGCGGAGTATCTCACTGGGGGTGGCCACTCCGGGCAGGTGTGGGAGGCCGCGTCGGATGCTTTCCTGGAGGACCGTTTCATCCAGGCCTGGCGAGACGGTGAACGATGCGTTGGCTGATGCGGCGGCGGCCAGTTGTTCGGGGCGGATGATGGTTCCGGCGCCGACGGCGAGCCCTCTTTCGGCGGCTTCGCTGGCGACGGCGGCCAGCGTCGGGACCGCGTCTGGTGTTTCGATGGTGACTTCGACGTGCTCGACGCCGGCGTCCCAGGCCCGCGTGGCAGACCTGACCGCCTCTGCGGGGGTGAGGCCGCGGAGCACGGCGATCACCGGGACTTTGAAGAAGTCATCGGCAAACCAGTTGTTGGGGTGTTTGTGTAGCAAAGTGTTCTCCTTGGGAGGTGGTGCCAGTGGGGGCCGGGTTCCGGCGGTCAGGCTTTGGTGGCGGCTGCCGGTGTCTGCTGGGGCTGGTATATTCGGGGCTTTGTTCCATGTCCGGGCCTGAAGTCCGCGCGGGTACCCAGGGTCCACGCTGCGAAGGAGTGGCCGAGGGCCAATCTCTCGACCGGCTCGTCTCCGCGGAGCAGTCCGGCGAGGTAGCCGGCGGCGAACGCGTCACCGGCGCCGACGGGTTCGACGACGTCCACCCGGTGTGCGGGGACACGGAAGACCAGTTCGTCCTTGCCTGGTTCGCGGATGAATTCCACGGCTTCGGTTGCCGAGTCCTTGATGACCAGGTGCCGTGGCGCGGGAAGGAGTGCCGAGACGTCTTCCGCGGTGGAGCAGCCCCACAGGGTTTGGGCTTCGTCGAGGCCGACGAGGACCACTGTAGCCATGGAGGCCAGCTCGAGAAGCCGGGGTCCAGCCGTCTCCACGGTCCATAATGCCGGGCGGTAGTTGACGTCGAAGGACACCTTGTACCCTGCGGACTGGGCCTTGTTGAGAAGATGCTCGGTGAGTTTCGAGCAGCTGCTCGAGAGGGCTGGGTTGATGCCGCTGGTGTGGATCCAGCCTGTCTGCTCGAGGAACCAGTCGCGGGAATCCTCCGGCGCCATGCGGGAGGCCGCGGAACCTGCCCTGTAATAGAGGGTGCGGGCTCCGTGCCCAAGATCCGGGTCTTTGAAATACACTCCCGTGCTGGACGCCGGGTCACGGATTATCCTGCTGACATCCACTCCTCGGGCGGCCAGGCCCTCGGCGATGCGATCCCCAAACGGATCTTCTCCGAGGCGGCTGGCCCAGCCTGCACGGTAGCCGAATTCAGCCAAGTGGGCGGCGACGTTGGACTCCGCTCCCCCGAAACCAAGCAGGCATTCCTCGGCTTCGCGTAGTGGTTCGGCTTTCGCAGGGGTGACGACGGCCATGGTTTCGCCGACGCACAAGACATCAATCGCTGTCATTTGACGGCTCCGGCGGTGAGGCCGCTGACGAAGAACCTGCCCAGGACGAGGTAGAGCAGGACAGTGGGTGCGGCGACCAGTACGGCGCCGGCCATCAGCTCGGAGTAATTGACAGTTGTCGTGCCGATGAGGTTGTTCAGCGTGACGGTGGCCGGCCAAGCGGCCGGGGAGGCCAGGATGAAGCCGAAGAGGAAGTCGTTCCAGATGTTGGTGCACTGGAAGATTCCTGCGACAACGAACCCGGGAACGGACAGCGGGAGCATCACCCGGAAGTAGGTCTTCCAGATCCCGGCACCGTCGATGGCTGCCGCCTCGATGATGGCGCTGGGGATACCTTCGTAGTAATTGCGGAAGATCAGCGTGGTGATCGGGATGCCGTAGATGATGTGGACCACGATCAGGCCGGCGATGCTGCCTTGGAGGTGCAGCATGTTCAGGAACTGGAAGACCGGGATGATGACGGCCTGGAACGGGATGAACATCCCCACCAGCAGGACCGTGAAAAGGGCGTTGGACCCTTTGAACGGAAACTTGGACAGGATGTATCCGTTGATTGAACCGAGCAGGCACGAAATCAATGCCGCCGGGACGGTGATCTGGAGTGAATTGATCAGGGATCCGTGAAGCTTCGTCCACGCCCCTTTGAAGGCGTCCAGGCTGGGCGCGTCGGGGAATGCGAGGAAGAAGTTAGGTGCTCCGCTGCTTCCTGACAATGCCGTGGAGATGATGACATATACCGGCATGAACATGCCGAGGGTGGCTACGGCGCAGACTGCGAGGACGATCCAGCCACCGGGGGTCTTGGGGATTTTCCACGAACGGGGCTTGCGCCTACCGGGAGCCAAACGCCGGCGTGAGGAGTTGGTTGGGCCGTGCGTGGTCGGTTGAAGTGTTTCGACGGCCATTTCTATGCCTTCCGCTCTTTCCGGTAGCCGCGGATGAGGTAGGGGACGATCACCACGAGCGTCAGCAGGAGCAGGATGATCGCCATCGCTGAGGCTTTGTCGTAGCGGCTGGTGAGGTAGTTGTAGATGTAGATGCCGGGGACATCGGTGACGAATCCGGGGCCGGAGCCTGACATCGCGATGACGAGGTCGAAGATCTTCAACGCCACGTGGAGCAGGAGCACGAAGCAGGTGATGGTCGAGGGCCACAGCTGGGGAAGGACGATGTGGCGCAGGCGTTGCCAGGTGTTGGCGCCGTCGACGCTTGCGGCTTCCAGGTGTTCCTCCGGGATGGAGGCAAGGCCGGCCAGGTACATGGCCATGGCGAAACCGACGAGCTGCCAGGCGGCGGCGAAGATGATGGGCAGCAGGGCGACGGGAATACCGAACTGGACCTTCAGGAAGTCGGTGCCGGTGGGGTCATTCAGGGCACCGAGGACGGTGGTGTCGGTTGTCCAGCCACGGGGATTCTGGATCCCCATGTTCCGCAGGATTTCGTTGATCCCGGTGGAGGGCGAGAAGATCCAGCGCCAGGCGACACCGGTAACGATGAAGGACAAGGCATAGGGCAGGAGGAAGACCGTCCGGAACAGGCCTTTGCCTACCGCGACGTGGTGGATGAAGAGGGCTGCAACCAGTCCGCCGAGGATGGCCAGGACCAGGAAGACGATTGTGAAGATCACGACGTTGCGGATATCGGCCTGGAAGCGCTGTTCCTGGACGATCTCACCGTAGGTCCCTCCGAATGGCTGGCGGATGCTCAGATCGGGACTTGTGCCGATCTTCCAGTTCGAAAGGGAGATGTAGACGGTAATGCCGATGAAGACGTAGACGAAGACGAAGCTGACCAGGAGGCTGGGAGCGAAGATCCAAGCGGCTCGTCGGGACGTCTTGACGTTGTGGGGTACCTGTTTCTTGGACCGGGGTGAGGGGCTTACCGGCGATGGGGGCCGTGCTGTTGAGGTTGTCATGTGTGAACTGATCCTGTCCGGGGGCGTGGCTGCGGAGGCCCGCAGCCACACCCGTTACGACGTGGTTGGAGTGCCGGCTACTTCAGCTGGCTCTTCTGCGCCTGCGTCATGCTGGCGGTGAAGGCGGCGACGTTGCCGCTGCCGTTGAAGGTGGAGACGGCGTCGGCATAGGTCTGGGCGAATTCAGCCGGGGCTGCTTGCGCGTGTGCCAGGGAGGAGACCACTGCCGCGGACTTGAAGCTCTTGGCGGCGGATTGCTGGTATGGCGACAGCCCGGAGACGTCAGCGGTGCTCAGGGCTGGGATGGATCCCTTCTTGGAGGCGAAGGCTGTCTGGATCTTTGGATCCATCAAGGTCTTCAGCCACTCCTTTGCCGCATCGGCGTGCGGGATGTTGCTGGCCGGGATGGAGAACCCGTCCCCGACGTAGTCGAAGATGTCTTCTTTCCCGGGGAACACCACCCATGTGAAGTCCGTCCCCGGCTTCTTGCCGGCGTTGAGAAGTTCTCCGTAGGCCCAGTCGCCCATGAGATTGACGGCGCAGGAGCCGTTGGTCATCTTCTTGGCGGCCTCGTCCCAGGTGATGGCCGAGTGGTCCTTGTTGGCCAGGGAGAGGATCGTTTTGTAGTCTTCCAGCGCCTGTTTCACTTCGGGGGCGTCGAAGGAGTACTGGTTGGTGAAGAGTTTCTTCCAGTTATCCGCGCCTGCCCTGGACATGATGAGGGACTCCAGCAGTTCCGCGGAGGCGAAGATGTCCTTGTCCCCCAGGCACACCGGCGTTACACCCGTTGCTTGGACCTGCTTGAGGCTGCTGATCAGGCCGTCGACGCCGGCGGCCGGGTCGATTGTGACGTTCGCCTTGGCGAGCACTGAGGGGTTGGTCCATAGAACATTGCCGCGGTGGACCCCGATGGGGACCGTGTAGTACTTGCCGTTGACCTGTTGTGCTTCGGCGACGTCCTTGGGCATCTGGGAAGCCCAGCTCCCCTCAGTCCACAGCGCCGTCAGGTCTGCGGCCTGGCCCCCATCGACGTAGCTCTTCAGCTGTCCTGCCGGGTGCACTTGCCACGTGTCAGGCGGGCTGCCGGCCTGAAGCCGTGCCGCCAGTGCCTGCCTTGCGTTGGATCCGCCGCCGCCGGACACTGCGGCGTTGTCGACAGAAAGGCCAGGCGAGGCCTTTTTCACCCCGTCAATGAGCACATTGAGCGCGTCCGCCTCTGAACCGGAGGTCCACCAGGACGTGATCTCAAGTTTGTCGGTGCCGGCCCCGCTCGAGCTTCCGGCGGGAGTGTTGGCGGCGCATCCGGTGACGGCGATGAGGCTTGCCGCCGCCGTTGCGGCCAGTGAAATCTTGAGTTTGTTGGAAGAACGCATGACTACTCTCCTTTGGGTTGTCAGACGCCGGACAAGGCCGGCTTCAGCCTGCGTTGTGGTTCAGGTTACATATTTAAGTAGATCGATGCAATACTTTTGTTCGCAAGTCGCGCACGGCGACCTAGGTCGGCGGATTCCGATGATGGTAGGACACCGTCCACCGCGAATTTGTGCAGATTATCGGCGGTAGATTTTCAGTAGATCGATCTATCGTTGCACATAGAAACGTGATAGAAATGTGAGACCAAGCACGAAAGGAGGTGCGGATTGATGAATAAAGTGACCCTGAACGATGTCAGCCGAGCGGCTGGAGTATCTCGATCTACCGCTTCGCTGGTGCTGAGGGGGAGTTCCCGCATTCCGGAAGCGACCTCGGACCGCGTCCGGCTGGCGATGGCAGAGCTGGGCTACGTCTATAACCGGCACGCGGCCAACATGCGCCGCAGCCAGTCCATGACTCTCGGACTGATCGTGACGGACATCCGCAACCCCTACTTTGCCGGGCTCACCATGACCATCGAGGAAGCCGCGCATGAAGCCGGCTACACCCTGCTGGTCGGCTACAGCCGGGATGACGTCGAACGGCAAGCCACCCAGCTCGAGACGATGGTCCAGCAACAAGTCGATGGAATCTTTCTACTGCCCGCTGAGGGAACCGAGCTGGCCCCGGTCTGCCAGATCGTTGACCGCTCCTCAGTGCCGGTCCTGCAGCTGGCGCGCTACTTTTCCGAAGAAATGGACTACGTCGGCCCGGACAACGTTGCTGCCGGGCAGCAGCTGGCCAGGCACGTGTCCTCCCTCGGCGCCGCGTCGGCGGTGCTGATTGGGGGCCCTGAACATTCTTCGGCGCGTACCGAACGGATCCAGGGCCTGGAAACCGGCTTTGCGGGAAGCAGCTTGGCTTTCGACGCATCGTTGTCCGCCGCTACCACCACGAACAATGCTGCCGGCGGGTCCGAGGGCGTGGCCCGGGTGCTTGACCAGGGGATCTGGCCGGACTGCATCATCGCCTACAGCGACGCGGTGGCGCTCGGGATCTATGCCGAGCTGCGCCGGCGGAACCTGGAACCGGGACGGGACGTGTCCGTGGCGAGCTTCGACGACATCGCCATGGCCGAACTGCTGCTCCCGCCGCTGACTTCCGTGGCCACCTACCCGGAACTCATCGCCCGCAAAGCAGCGGAGATGCTGTTGAACCGCATAAGGGACTCTTCGCTGGATCCCCAACGATCCCTCATCGAACCGGCGCTGAAGATCCGCGCTTCCACCGCCCAATGGCGACCTAGAACTTAAGGAGAAAGCAATGCCAGCACTGAAATGGGGCCTCATCGGCGCCAGCGACATCGCTGCGACCCGGGTCATCGGCGCCATCCGCGCAAGTGGAGGCGACGCCGTCGGGATCTACAGCGGATCCGGAGACCGGGCGCGGGACTTAGCGGCCAGCCACGGACTGCCCAATGTCACCACCGCTCTGGACGAGCTCCTGGGCTGGGACATTGACGCGGTCTACATTTCCTCCACCAATGACAAGCATTTCGACCAGGCCACCAAGGCACTTCGGGCCGGCAAGCACGTGCTGTGCGAGAAACCACTGGCCCTGAACGTGGACGAGGCAACGGCGATGGTGGATTTGGCGGAGCAACAGGACCTGGTCCTGGCTGCGAACCACCACCTGCCAGGCAGTCCGCTGCACGCGAAAGTCCGCGAGCTCGTGAGCGCCGGAACTATCGGTTCCGTCCTGTCGGCAAAGGTTGCCCATGCCGTCCTCCTGCCGGAACGCCTTCGCGGTTGGCGGCTCGGGCAAGGCACCCCCGGAAGCGGAGTGATCCTGGACATCACCTGCCACGACGCCTCGGTCCTCAACCCGCTGCTCGGCACTCCGGTGTCGGTCAGCGCCGTCGCCGTCCAGCAAGCAGCCTGGAACACGGGCGGCCAGGAAGACGCCGCCATGACCGTGATCCGGTACGAGCGGGACGGCCAGCCTCCCGTCCTGGCCCAGACCCATGATTCCTTCACCGTCGGTTACGCGAAGACTTCCCTGGAAGTCCACGGCACCGACGGCACCCTCATTGTCACCGACGCCATGACACAGGAGACCGAAGGCCAGCTGATCCTGAACACCAAGTCAGGAAGCCAAACCATCGACGTCGACTGCTCCGAGGATCTTTATGTCATCAACCTGCGTGCCTTCACGTCCGCTGTCGAGGGCACGGGCATCCCGACGGCGAGCGGCAAGGACGGGCTGCTGGCCCTGACAGTCGCTCTCGCAGCCCAGGAATCCGCAAGCACCGGACGCACCGTCCACATCAACTAAGACCCCAGAAAGAACACCATGCAGAAGGTACAGATCCTCACGGCCCGCGAAGCAGCGGAGCTCATCAACGACGACGACGTCATCACCGTCAGTTCCTCCAGCGCCCTCGGGTGCCCGGACAGTGTCCTGGCCGGGATCGGCCAGCGGTTCGAGGAAACCTCCCACCCGACGAACCTCACGTCTGTGCACCCGATCGCCGCGGGCGACATGTACGGAGTGAAGGGCATCGACCACATCGCCCGCCCCGGACTGCTGCGCAAAGTCATTGCCGGGTCTTACCCCTCGGGGCCCTCCAGCGCGGAGCCGCCCTTGATCTGGCAGATGATCGAGAGCGAGGAAGTGGAGGCCTACAACTTCCCCTCGGGCGTCATTTACCAGATGCACCGCACCGCCGCCGCAAAGCAGCCCGGCGTCTTTACGCAAGTCGGACTGGACACCTTCATCGACCCCCGACTCCAAGGCGGACGGATGAACAACACCACCCCGGCGAGCCACGTCGAAACCGCCACCGTCGCCGGGCAGGAATGGCTGTTCTTCCCCTCGGTCATCCCCGACGTCGCCATCATCCGCGCCACCACCGCCGATGAATACGGCAACCTGACCTTCGAAGACGAAGGATCACCCCTTGGGGCCCTGGATCTGGCTTACGCGTCCCACAACAACGGTGGCGTCGTTATCGCCCAGGTCAAGCGCCTGGCCGAGGCAGGAAGCCTGCACCCGCAGCATGTCAAAGTTCCCGGCATCCTCGTGGACGCCATTGTCATCGCCGAGGACCAGCTCCAGACCACCCTGACAGCCAACGACCCCGCCATCTCGGGGCAACTGCGTAGGCCCCTGAGCTCGCTCCCCCACGTCGCCTTCTCTATCGAGAAGATCACCGCACGTCGCGCCGCCCAGGAACTCAGGGCTGGCGAGATCGTCAACCTCGGCTTCGGCGTCTCCGCCCTCGTCCCGCACATCCTCGTCGAAGAAGACCAGGGACGGGAAGTCAGCTGGGTCATCGAACAGGGCGCCGTGGGCGGCATCCCCCTGCTGGACTTCGCGTTCGGATGCGCCCAGAACCCTGACGCGATCATGCCCAGCATCGACCAATTCACCCTCCTGCAAGGCGGCGGCTTCCACCGCTCGTTGCTGTCCTTCTTGGAGATCGACCGGCTCGGCAATGTCAACGTCCACCACTTGCCTAAGAAGCGCCACGTCACCGCGGGCGTCGGCGGCTTCGCCGACATCACCTCCTCGGCTCCCGAGATCATCTTCATGGGCGCCTTCACCGCCGGACGCCGCGACATCGTGGCCGGCGGGAACGGCTTGGACATCCGCACCGATGGTCCCTTCACCAAGCTCGTCAACGACGTTTCGGCGGTCACCTTCTCGGGACCCCGTGCCTTGGCGCGCGGCCAGAAGGTCAAATACATCACCGAGCGCGCAGTGCTGGAGCTCACCGGCAAGGGACTCGTCGTCACCGAAATCGCCCCCGGCGTGGACCTCCAAAAAGACGTCCTGGACCGCAGCGAGTTCCCGCTGATCGTCTCCGACAATCTACGGACCATGGACCTCGCCCTCTTCGCCGACGCACCGGTCGGCATCCACCTCCCGACGCTGCCGCTGCACGAGCGGATCGAACAGCGCTCCCCTTCACTGGCCGCGCACTGACGCACGGCCGAAACACTTGAAAGGACTCCCGCGATGAAAAGCTTCCGCATTCTTACCCCCTACGAAACCGAACTTGCCGACGCGCTGTTCGAAGCTATGTTCCCTACCGACGGGGAAAGCCCCGACGTCCGCGACGCCGGAGTCACCACCTACCTGGATCTGACCCTGGAAGGCTACGGACGGAAGGAACTGCCCCGGTACCAATGGCTCTTTGGTGCCTTGGACCGGTATGCAGAGGACAAGCACGGCCGGAACTTCGCCGCGCTCACACTGGATGAACGCACCGATGTGCTGGTCTTGCTCGAACAAGGCGAGCTGACCGATCAGCTTCCTGCGAAGGAACAGCAGGAGCTCTTCGGCCTCGTCGTCGCCCACTTGCAGGAAGGCCTGTTCGCGGATCCTGCCCACGGTGGAAACAAGGACGGTGTCGGCTGGAAGTTCCTCAAGCACCCCGGCGTCTGGTTGGAAAACTCCGCCGAGGAAAACCTCAGCACCGAGCATGTGACCAAAGGTGGAGTGATCAAGACCCTTGCCGATGCCATGCAGGAAATCCCCCGCGACACCGAAGGGCACAAGCTCAAGCAGCTCGGCTACGAAAAGGCTGTCAACCCGCAGATGACGGACGAGGTCGACGTTCTGCTCGTCGGCGTCGGGGCCATGGGCGGGCTGAGCGCCCAGGTCTTCGCCGAGGCCGGCCTGAGCGTGGTGGGCCTGGAAGCCGGACCGTTCCGTCCCCTGGACGAATTCCTCCCCGACGAACTCGAACACGCCTACTACACGCGCGGCGGCCTGGGACCGAAGTTCCAGCAGGAGACCCCCCGCTGGCGCGAAACCGCGGAAGACGAAGACAGCCGCGAAGCCACCTTCTCCCTGGGCCGGATGGTCAACGGCGTCGGCGGCTCCGCAGGACACTACGGATCCTGGCTGCGCCGCTTCCACCCCTGGCAGTTCGCCCCCAAGAGCCACTACGACGGCCTCTACGGACCCGAAGCGCTGCCCGAGGACTGCACCCTGGCCGACTGGCCCGTCAGCTACCAAGACCTGGAACCCTTCTACACGAAACTCGAACACCTGATCGGCATCGCCGGCGACGAATCCAACCCGTTCGTCCGGCGCAGCAAGCCCCTCCCGCTGCCGCCCACCCGGCCGTTCATCCTGGGGAACAAGTTCACGGAGACAAGCAAGGCGGCCGGACTGCACCCGCACCCTGTTCCCGTCGGATTCACCACCGAGTCCTACGGCGGGCGGGCTGCCACCGGTTACAGTGCGTGGAACAACGGGCTGGGTTCCTTCCGCGGCGACCGCTGGCACCCGGGCCTTGGCCCGGTGCCTGCCGCCATCGCCACCGGCAAGTTCGAGCTGCGCACCCACTCCCGTGTCACCCGGATCATCATGGATGAGTCAGGTGCCGCCCGCGGCGTCGAGTGGGTCGATCCCCTGGGCAGGGTCCGCCGCCAGTACGCCCGGGCCGTCATTCTCTCTGCCTACACCTACGAAAACCTGCGCCTGATGTACCTTTCGGCCGATTCCGGCCACGAAAACGGCCTCGGCAACAACACCGGCCAACTGGGCCTGCATTACATGACCAAGATGTTCGGCCACGTGGACGCCCTCTTCCCGGGTACCGAATTCAACCGCCACACCGGCCCTGCCGCCCAGGGCGTGGTCCTGGACGACTACCTCTCCCCCGAATTCAGGTCCCTGGACCATGGCTTCATCGGCGGTGCCACCCTCGGCGCCGAACAGCAGGCCCTGCCCCTTCAGATCGCGCGCGAAACCCTCCCCGGGGACGTCCGCCGGTGGGGCGCCGGCTACCGTGACCATTTGAAGCTCTGGTCCCAGCAGGGGGTCATCCGCATCCAACCCGACGCCCTGCCCTACGCCTCGCACCGCCTGGAAATCGACCCACGGCACCGGGACTCCTCCGGACTCGGCATGCCTTTGGTCCGGGTGACGTACAGGCTGCGCGAGAATGAGCGCCGTCTGGCCGCCTGGATGGCAGACCGTGCAACCGGACTCCTGAAAGACATGGGAGCAACCAAGACCTGGCAAGGCCCCTACTTCACCGGGGTTGGCTCCAGCCACGACCTCGGCGGTGCCCGCTTCGGCCACGACCCTGCCGGTTCGGTCCTGGACGAGCACCTCGCGGTCCACGACACCCCCAACCTCTACATGTACTCCGGTGCGGCGTTCCCCAGCTGCCCCGGCATCAACCCCACCCTGACCATCTGGGCTATCGTCATGCGCGCCGCCGAGCACTTGGCCGGCGAGCTCGGTGGCCAGCGAAAGGAGCAGCCATGAGCACCGAAACAGCACCGGCCACCAAAGAAGCCATCGAACAGGTGACCGTGGAGTACTCCGCGGATGGCCACACCGCAACGATCCTGATCGACCGCTCGGCCAAGCTCAACGCACTTACCCTGGGCCTTTTGGAGGCCCTCGCCGCGGCAACCCGCGAAGTCGCCGCCTCCACGGCCCGGCTCGTCATCGTGCGCACTGGCGGTCAAAAGGTCTTCTGCGTGGGCGCGGACATCAACCACTTCGCCGATCTCTCCGCCGCCGGCATGTGGCGGGACTGGATCGCCACCGGCCACCGGGCCTTCGATGCCCTCGCCGGACTCCGCCAGCCCAGTATCGCCGTCGTCGACGGCCTCGCGTTCGGCGGCGGGCTGGAACTGGCCCTCGCCTGCGACTTCCGCATTATCGCTGCCGAGGCACGCGTTGCCCTTCCCGAAACCGGACTCGGCACCGTACCCGGCTGGGGTGGCACTGAACGCGCCACGGAGCTGGTGGGCCGGGCACGGGCCAAGGAACTTGTCCTGACCCGCAGGCAACTCTCCGGTGAGGAAGCCGTCGGCTGGGGCCTGGCCACCGCCGTCGCGCCCCAAGCGGAGCTTGAAAAGGCCGTCGCAAAGCTCAGCGATGACTTGCTTGGCGGAGCCCCGCTGGCCGTGCAACTGGGCAAGCAACTCATCGACGCGGCTGCCGACGGCGCTCCGTCCCGCGTGCTCGAAGCCCTGGCCGGCGGCCTCGCGGCCGCCACCGACGACCTGGCCGAGGGTGTCGCAGCCTTCCGGGAAAAGCGCGCCGCGCACTTCACGGACAACTGACACTACCAGCCGGCAACCCACAACATCTTCTAAGGACACCCGAAATGGAAACCAGGAACTACACGCTCGACGACGTCGAGCCCACCTACCGCCCGATGATCATCGACGGTGAAGACGTCCAGGCCCGCAGCGGCGAAACCTTCACACGGCTGAGCCCGGCACACGAGGTCGAGGTGACCTCATTCCCCCAAGGCGGAAAAGACGACGTCGACCGTGCCGTTCTCGCCGCACGAAAGGCGCTGGAGGGCGGCTGGCGGAAGTCCAGCGGATCCGAGCGCTCCAAACTGCTGCTGAAAGTCGCCGACCTTGTCCGCCGCGACGCGGAAGAACTGGCATTGGCGGAAACCCTCGAAACCGGCAAGCCCATCACCCAGTCCCGCAACGAAGTCGCCGGCACGGCCGAGTTGTGGGAATACGCCGCCAGCCTGGCCCGGAACACACAGGGCGACGCCCACAACACCCTGGGGCCCGACACCCTGGCGCTCGTGGTCCACGAACCGATCGGCGTCGTCGGGATGATCACGCCATGGAACTTCCCGCTGCTGATCATCAGCCAGAAGCTCCCGTTCGCCCTCGCCGCCGGAAACACCGCCGTCATCAAGCCCAGCGAAAGCACCTCCGCCACCACCGTGATGCTGGGCCGCCTCATCCGCGAAGCCGGCTTCCCCGCAGGCGTCGTGAACATCGTCACCGGCGACCGCGTGGTGGGTTCGGCCATCGCCGAACACCCCGGCATCGACATGGTCAGCTTCACAGGCTCAACCGGTGTCGGCAAGAGCATCGCCGCCACGGCCGGCCGGGACCTGAAGAAGGTCGAACTCGAACTGGGCGGGAAGAACCCGCAGATCATCACGCCCAACGCCGACTTCACGGCCGCAGTGGACGCCGGGGTGTTCGGTGGCTACTTCAACGTGGGCCAGTGCTGCAACTCCGGCAGCCGCCTCATTGTGCACCGCTCCATCGCCGACGAGTTCGCCGCCGCAGTCGTCGAACGGGCACAGCACATGCGCGTGGGCGATCCGCTCAAGTCCGACACCCTGGTAGGCTCCCTCGTCAACGACACCCAGCTCGCCGTCGTCGAACGCTATGTGGCCGAGGGCCGTGCATCCGGCGCCCACCTGCTCACCGGCGGCGGCCGCCTCGACACCGGCCTGGACGGCCGCTTCTACCAGCCCACCGTCTTCACGGACGTCACGGCACAGATGTCCATCGCCACCGACGAAATCTTCGGTCCCGTCCTGTCCGTACTGCCCTACGACACCCTCGAAGAAGCGATCGGCATCGCGAACTCGACATCGTTCGGGCTGTCCGCGGGGATTTGGAGCAACGACATCAACGAGGCCCTCACCGCTGCCCGAGACCTGCGCGCCGGCACCGTCTGGGTCAACCGCTGGATGGACGGCTACCCCGAAGTGCCGTTCGGCGGATACGGCCAAAGCGGCATCGGCCGTGAGCTTGGCCGCCAGGCCCTCGCCGAATTCAGCGAACTCAAGACCATCCAGTTGCAGGTCGGCACCCGGCACACCCGGTGGGTCGACGCCCCCGACGCTCCCCGCGCCTGACCCCCAGAACCCTCCAAAGGAAACGAACATGACTGCCACCACAACCACCGCACCGGCACACGCACCCGCTGTGCTGCCCGCCATCCTGCCGCTCACGCTCCCGACGGGCTATGAAGTCCCGGCGGGCTTCGCCGAAGCCGCCTCCAAAGCCTGGAAAACCGCCTCAGCCAAACTGACCGGACTCATCACCGCGCACCCTGACCGGTTCCCGCTGTACACCGAGGAAGGCAAATGGGTCGTCGACGGCGAAGCCTGGACCAACTGGTGCGAGGGCTTCCTTGGCGGCCAGCTCTGGATGCTCTCCCGCCGCGCCGACGAAGCAGACCAGCCACGCTTCCGCGCCGCCGCGGAGCACTACTCCGAACTCATCGAAGAACGAAAGAGCGATGACACCGTCCACGACCTCGGATTCCTGTTCTGGTCCACGTACCGTCGCTGGTTCGAAGCAACCGGTGACACCACCAAGCGCGACGTCGTGGTCGAGGCCGGCCGCACCACCGCAAGCCGCTACCGTGAAGCCGGAAAGTACATGCCCAGCTTCCGCCAACCTGACAGTCTGTTCATCGACATCATGATGAACATCCACATGGCCCTCTACGCCGCCCAGCAAACCGGGGACCAGGACATGGCCCGCAAAGCCGTGGACCACTGCCTTACCACCCGGCGCTTCCTGATGCGCGGCGACGGTTCCGCTTCACACGAAGGCATGTTCGACGTCGAAACCGGCGCGTTCCTGAAGCAGACCACCCAACAGGGCTACTCCGACGACGGCTCCTGGGCACGCGGGCAGGCCTGGGCCCTCTATGGTTTCGGTACCGTTTACCGCTTCACGGGCGACCGTCGCTTCCTCGAAACCGCCATCGCCGCAGCCGACTTCTACCTTGAGAAGACCGGCGACCGTCTCGTGCCGCCGAACGACTGGGAAGAACCCAACCCCGTCCGCCCCTACGAGACCTCTGCAGCGGCCGCGGCGGCAGGCGGTTTCTGGCAGCTCGCAGGCCTCGTCCAGGACCGCACCAAAGCCGGAATCTATGCCGACTACGCAGTGAACATCCTGCAACGCCTGAGCGCGGACGACTTCCTGGCCAGTCCGGGCGAGGGCTGGGAAGGCGTACTCAAGCACGGCAGCTACCACGAAGGCAAGGACCTGGGCGTCGACGAATCCGTCATGTGGGGTGATTACTGGTTCCTGGACACCGTGGACCAGATCCAGCAGTACGCCGAGGCACGGCAGGGCCGGTAAGCACCGTGTCCTGGCAAACCATCGACGAGGCACCTCGTCCGGGGACACCGGCAGAACCGGCGTCCCCGGACGAGGTGATCCGTACCGACATCGCCATCATCGGATCCGGCATGGGCGGCGGCACCATGGCCTACGCCCTGAAGGACTCCGGTGCCAGGGTCCTGCTGATCGAACGTGGTCACCGCCTGCCGGCGGAGCCACAGAACTCCGATCTGGACGAGGTCTATCTCAAGGGCCGCTACAAGAATGCCGAGGCCTGGTTCAATGGTCGCACCGGCGAATCCTTCAAACCCGGCGTCTATTACTGGGTCGGAGGCAACACGAAGGTCTACGGCGCCTGCCTGCCGAGGTTCCGTGCCAGCGACTTCGAGGAAACCCGGCATGCAGACGGTGTGTCTCCTGCGTGGCCTTTCAGCTACGCGGACCTTGAACCGTATTACACGCGGGCCGAAAAGCTCTTCAAGGTCCGGGGCCAGATCGGCGAAGATCCCACCGAACCGGTTCACTCCGAGGGCTATCCGTATCCTGCGCTGGACCACGAACCCGCCATTCAGGGCCTGGCGGATTCCCTGCGGAGCAAAGGGCTCCATCCCTTCAGGATGGCCAACGGGCTCGACGCCGACACTCCGGAGAAGCGTGCTTTGTGCGCCACGAGCGACGGCGCGCCGAATGAAGCGGGACTGAAGTCCGACGCCGAGAAGGTCGCCATCGACCCCGCAGTGGAGGCCGGTGTCGCGCTAATGACCGACACCAAGGTCACCCGGCTGGTTCTCGGGGCCGATGGACGTACGATCGTCGCCGCCTTGGCAGAACGCAACGACCAAGTCATCCGCATCGAGGCCACCAGGTTCATTCTCGCCGCCGGGGCAGTCAACTCCGCGGCCCTGCTCTTGGGTTCCGCCACCACGGGGCATCCGCGAGGACTGGCCAATTCCTCAGGTTTGCTGGGCAGGAACTACATGGTCCACAACAGCACCTTCTTCATCGGAATCAATCCATTCAAGGTCAACCGGACCCTGTGGCAGAAGACCCTCGGTCTCAACGATTGGTATGAGGCCGGCCCTACCACCCCGTACCCGCTGGGCAACCTGCAGATGCTCGGGAAGCTGCGGGCGAGCATGCTGAAAATGGCCCGCGCCTGGGCGCCCACCCCGATGCTGAAGGCGGTATCGGACCGCAGCATCGACATCTACCTCACCACCGAAGACCTGCCGCGGCGAAGCAACGGTATCAGCGTCGTCGATGGCAAGATCCACGTCTGGTGGGAGCCGAACAACCTTGAGCCGCATGCAGAGCTGGTGCGGCGCGTCCGCCGGGCCGTCCGCAAGGCAGGTTACCCGCTGATCTTCACCGAACGCATGGGCATCGAGACCAACTCCCATCAATGCGGCACGGCCGTCGCAGGCGACGACCCCCGCACGAGTGTCCTCAACCCTGACTGCAGGGCACACGATCTGGACAACCTCTGGATCGTCGACAGCTCCTTCTTCCCCTCTTCGGCAGCCCTCAACCCGGCCCTGACCATCGCAGCCAACGCACTGCGCGTCGCGGACACCATCCTCAAGGACCTCAAGCCCCGAACAGGTTCCGTTCATCAACCACATCCCACCCCACAGTTAGGTGCACTCCGTCGTGAGCCTTAATCCCCCAACAACCCACCCGCAGGCGCCAGCCGCCAGTATTTCGACCAGGGACCTCGCCAGGGCAGCCTGGGCGAGCTCGCTCGGCAGCGCCCTGGAATACTACGACTTCGCCCTGTACAGCCTGGCCTCCGCCCTGGTGTTCAGCCCGCTGTTCTTCCCCGGGAACAACCCCGCGACCGGCCTGATCCTCAGCTTCGGCACCTACTTCCTCGGCTTTGCCATCAGGCCGCTCGGCGGTGTCGTCTTCGGCCGCCTCGGCGACCGGCTTGGGCGGAAGTTCGTGCTGCTCACCACCGTCCTCCTCATGGGAGGGGCGAGCACGCTCATCGGCGTCCTGCCGACCTACAACGGCTCGGCCGGTGACTGGTACGGAACGGGCGCTGGAATCCTGGCACCGATCCTGCTCATCGTGTTGCGCCTGATGCAGGGCCTGGGGGCCGGGGCTGAAATGGCCGGGGCGTCCATCCTGATGACCGAATACGCTCCCGCACGCCGACGCGGCTTCGTCGCCTCCCTGCCCTTCCTGGGCGTCCAAATGGGCACCGTCGCCGCGGCGCTCGTGTACTTCCTGCTGTTGAACACCAACCAGGCCATCAAGATCACCGATACGTGGCTGTGGAGGGTGCCGTTCCTGGCCAGCGTCGTGATCCTCGGCGTCGCCATCTACATCCGGCTACGCCTCAAGGAATCCCCCACCTTCGCCAAGCTGGAACCCCACGAGCAGGTCACCGAAAAGCCACTCAGAACCCTCCTGAACCGCTCCGGGAAGACGGTTCTGCTGGGAATCGGACTGCGCATGGCCGAAAACGGCGGCTCGTCCATCTACCAGGCACTTGCGATTGCGTACGTTTCCAGTGCCGCGATCGGCATGAAAGGACCCATCGGGGCACTCTCGCTCGTCTTCGCCGCCGCGGTGGGCGCCGCCGTCGTGCCCCTCGCCGGCTGGCTGACCGACCGATACGGGCGCGTCCGGACATACCGTGCCTTCGCCATCTTCCAACTGATCGCAGCCTTCCCCATCTGGTATGCGCTGAGCTTCGGCGACACCGTGCTGACCATCGTCGTAGTCTCCATCGGACTCGGTGTTGGAACGTGGGGAATGTTCGGCGCGCAAAGCGCCCTGATGTGCGAACTCTTTGGCTCCAGGCAGCGTTACTTGGGCGTATCGATAGCAAGGGAGGCCTCGGCGGTCATCGCCGGCGGCATAGCGCCCCTGATTGGCGCCTGGCTCATGTCACTGGCTGTCACCGCCGACGGCGGGAGCGCAGTCCACGGCGCCGGAGCCGGCGCCTGGCTCCCCATCGCGGGATACTTGGCCCTGCTGACGGCCATCACCATCGCCGCCACCTTTGCTGTCCCCGAAACCAAAGGGCGAAGCCTGGAAGACCCCCGGGACGCAATCCACGAAAAGCACGGCGCGCAGCTACAAAGTTCCTAGACCGCGGATTGATAAGGTCGATAGGCGGGCAGCACCGCTAACCCGCCTATCGACCTCACCGGCAGGAACCTGGAATGACCCCGCGCATCACCCTCGAAGACGTCAGCAAAGCCGCCGGAGTGTCAAAATCGACCGCGTCACTCGTAGTTCGGGGCAGCTCCCGTATCCCGGAAAGCACGGCCGCCAAAGTGCGCGAGGCCATGGATCAACTCGGATACGTCTACAACCGGTCGGCCGCCAACCTGAGGCAAAGCCATTCCATGACCATTGGACTGGTCGTCACCGAGATCATCAATCCCTACTTCGCCGAACTTGCAATGGCCGTCGACGAGATCACCCACGAAGCCGGGTACACCATCTTCATCGGCTACAGCCGCGACCTTGCGGACCGTCAGCACGAAATCATTGCGTCCATGATCGAACGGCAGGTCGATGGGCTCCTGCTGCTCCCGGCCCCGGACACCGACCCCGAAAAGCTCGCCAAACAGGTCAACGCGGCAGGCGTCCCGCTCGCACTGCTCGCCCGTCGATTCCCTGGATTCGACTACGTCGGCAGCAACAACGTCAAGGGCGCCACACTACTCGGGGAGCACCTGGCCGCTTTGGGTTGCAGAAGCGTCGCCTTCCTCGGTGGCCGCAGCGCCTCGTCCCTGACGGAACGAGAAGAAGGACTCCGCAAGTCACTGGAACCCAACGGTTGCGACGTTTGGAGCCCGGATGAATTGCGCAGCCCCATCACCCCCGAGGGTGGCTCAGCCGCCGTCGCCCGGCTCTTCGACCTGGGCAGGCTACCGGACGCGATCATCGCGTACAACGACATCGTCGCCCAAGGAATCTACGACGAAATGCGCCGGCGTGGCCTCGAACCTGGTCGCGACATCGCCGTCGCATCCTTTGATGACACCCGCATCGCCGCCGGCCAAGTCCCTCCTCTGACGTCCGTGGCGGGATTCCCGCAACAGGTCGGCGCGAAAGGCGCCGAGATGCTCATGACCCGCCTGGCTGATGGCAATGCGGACATCCCCACCCAACTGACCCTCATCCAGCCGCAGCTCAAGATCCGGTCCTCAACCGCGACCTGGCGCACCCGCACATAGGCACACCCGGGGCAGCGCTGCTGCGAGGGCGGCAAACCGTTCCAACAGAGAGGAACAACCCATCATGGTCCAAGACACTGTCGTCGCCTCCGAGCAGGAATTCGACCCGGACTCCCGTGCCGAACAGCCCGAAGCCGCACTGAAAGCGCTGATCAAACGCCTCGAAAACGAAGTCAGCGACCTGCACCTGCACAGCTTCGACCAAGCTGACGCCCTGGCCCTGGGTCTGTTGCTGGTAAAGCTCGCCACCCGGCGGAACCTCCCGGTCGCCATCGACATCCGCCGAAACGGACACGTCCTCTTCCACGTCTCCCTCCCCGGCGCGACGCCCGACAACGAGCTTTGGGTCCAGAGAAAGAGCAGAACAACTGAGCGGTACGCCGAACCATCCCTGCTGGTCGGGCTCAAAGGCCGGCTCGGCGGAGGCAGACTCGAAGACAACGGATGGTTCGACGAGATGCGCTACGCCTCCCACGGAGGGGCCTTCCCGATATTCGTCAAAGGCACCGGACACATTGCCACCGTCACGGTCTCGGGGCTCCCGCAAAAAGCCGACCACGACCTCGTCGTCGAAGGACTGACCACATTCCTGGCTTCAATCGAGGACGGGCGCTAGCCCCGACTGAGGGGTGGTACCGCTTTTCTGCGCACACCACCCCTCGGCCGCCGTGCCGGGCCGCGCCTGCAGGGAGTGAACGTAGGCCCATAGCCGCCTGCTCGCATTTGTCGTGATCGGACTCCTCATCCCATTACCCCGCCCCGACGGTCAGAGGCCGTCCCCCAAGCCGGTCGATCGGCATCGGTAGTTAGGGAGGTGGATTACCGCCTGGGCCGTCGAATATCGAGTGTCGGCCAGGTCTGGGAATTGTCCGGGCCACCTACGGGCGTCTAGCGGTTGAAACGGGACGGTTGAGTTCGCAAACGGTTCCGGCTCAACGCAGACCAGGATCAGGTCCATCTTCCTCGCCAGCCTGCGGGTAGTGCCGGGTGATGTGCGCAAGGAACATGTCGACGGCATCCCCAAGAAGTTGCCGCCAGCGGTCTCCTCCCGGGTCGTTGGAGAGCTGTTGGCTGACCAGACCAGTGATGAGCGCTGTCCAGAGGTCGACAGCATCGGGCGTGTCGGCTCCGACGCCGGCGAGGAAGGCGGAGGCCTCCTCGAGGGCGCGGACGGCGCTGGAGTAGGATTCCGGACTCGGCCTAAAGCCCGGGACGGGGCGTTCGAACAGTAACTGGTAGCGGGCAATGTCGGCGGTGCAAAAATCGAAGAACATCCGTGCCGCTGCCAGAAGCGTGGCCCGGGGGGCTCCTGAAGGGCCGGACTGGAGAACAACTGTCAGGAATTCCCGGGCCGCCTGGTCGAACATCGCATCGTAGATGGCCGCCTTTCCGGGAAAGTAGACGTAGAGCGACGGCGGGCGCATGCCGACCTCGTCGGCGACTTCGCGCAGCGACAGGGCGGCGACTCCTCGCTTCCGGACGTTTTCCCACGCAGCGCTCAGGATTTCACTGCGCGTGTCCTGATGCCTGCGGGCGCGCCGGTCCTGTCGCCGCGCAGGCGCTGGCTCCCGAGGCGGTGCAGCCGGCTGCTGGGACTTCATCATCATTCTCCTACGCACATTAGGTAAACCTATTGACTTCAGTCTAGCGCGGGTGTCCTATTCATATTAGGAAAAACAAATACCAGGAGGCAATGCCATGCGGGGAATTCAGCCGGAGGATTCGGCAACGTTCACGCTTAGCCACGCGGAATGGATGGACAGGGCAACAGAGGAATACGGGCGCATCCTGGCCCTTCTGACCGCGTTGCCGAAGGACGCCTGGTCCGCCACCACGGACTGTCCCGAATGGGACGTCCGCAGACTGGTGGCGCATCTGGTCGGAGCCGCGGAGGCATCGGCGAGTCCCCGCGAAAGTATGCATCAGGTGCGGGCCGGAAAGAAGCTGCACCCAGGCGGCCCCGTCGTCGACCGGATGAATGCGCTCCAGGTCCACGAGCGTGCCAGCCATGCCCCGGCAAGGCTCCTCACGGACCTCGCCGAGGCGTCAATTCGTGCGGTGGCGGCGCGCCGAAAGATTCCAATTGCCGTCCGGGCGATACCGGTGCCTTGGGGGCCTCCGCTAGGCGTGCGGTCCGTCGGATACCTGATGGACCGCATCTACACGCGTGATGCCTGGATGCACCGGATTGACATCAGCCGGGCCACCGGCGCCAGCCTGGCCACGACTGCGGCCCATGACGGGCGGATTGTCGGGGACATCGTCCACGAGTGGGCAGCCAAGCACCGGAAGCCGTTCCAGCTGGAACTCACCGGCACCGCAGGCGGTCGCTGGTCCTCCGGTATCGGCGGGCAGCAGATCTGTCTGGAGGCGATCGAGTTCGCCCGGGTTCTGTCCGGACGCGTCAAAGCCACCGGGCTGCTCACCATCGGGGTACCTTTCTAGTCGCGGCCACCACTGACACGCTGCGAACCGCAAGAATCGTAGGAAACCATGCCTCTGCAAAGTACACGGAACGGTGCCGCTCACCACCCCATGATGCTTGTTGCGGGGATTCTTTTGAGCGTGGGATTGCTGCACCTGCCCGGCGAACCGATACGTGCCCATCTTGAAATCACGACCGACAAGGCACTTCCTCAGGGCTGGACGCAAGTCAAGATGGATGAGCCCTGGAGCAGCTTCCCGCTCGATTCACGCGAACTTTGGAAGTTCCGGCTGACGGCCAGACATTGAGGCGTTCCAGCGTTGCCTGCTCTCTCGAAGGCGGCGTAGGCTCGTGCTCCGGCCCGGCCGGACTGCACCCTGCTGGCTCGTGCCGCGCGACCCGTGGTTGCAGAACCGTTAAGCCTGCAGCCCGACGGGGCGCTCTTCGAGCAAGTAGCTAGCCGCTGACCGTTCCTGTTTGCGAGTTCCATGTCAGCCGGCCGCCGCCGAAATCCGACTCCCGACCGAGGGGAACTGCGTACTCGTCGGTCAGCGGGTAGCCCAGCCGTCCCTGTTCCCAGCCCAGCGCGGCCCACTTCGCCCGGATGGCCCCCTGGACCTCGTGCGCCCCCGTCGCCGGCGACCAGTAAATCGAAGAGCCCCCGGAACCGGTGAAATGGGTGTACTGACCCACCCCGTCAGGAGTGCCCATGACGTCGGTGGTCGGGAAGCCAAGGCTCCCGGCCGCCCCGCCGGCAGCCTGATACCGGGTATAGACCGCACCATGGACCTCATGCGCCCCCGTCGCCGGGGACCAATACACCGAAGCGCCCCCGGAACCAGAGAAATCGTTGTACCGGCCCGCCCCGTCAGCCGTTGCCAGTTCATCGGTCAGCGGGTAGCCCAGCCGTCCCTGTTCCCAGCCCAGCGCGGCCCACTTCGCCTGGATGGCCCCCTGGACCTCGTGCGCCCCCGTCGCCGGCGACCAGTAAATCGAAGAGCCCCCGGAACCGGTGAAATGGGTGTACTGACCCACCCCGTCAGGAGTGCCCATGACGTCGGTGGTCGGGAAGCCAAGGCTCCCGGCCGCCCCGCCGGCAGCCTGATACCGGGTATAGACCGCACCATGGACCTCATGCGCCCCCGTCGCCGGGGACCAATACACCGAAGCGCCCCCGGAACCAGAGAAATCGTTGTACCGGCCCGCCCCGTCAGCCGTTGCCAGTTCATCGGTCAGCGGGTAGCCCAGCCGTCCCTGTTCCCAGCCCAGCGCGGCCCACTTCGCCCGGATGGCCCCCTGGACCTCGTGCGCCCCCGTCGCCGGCGACCAGTAAATCGAAGAGCCCCCGGAACCGGTGAAATGGGTGTACTGACCCACCCCGTCAGGAGTGCCCATGACGTCGGTGGTCGGGAAGCCAAGGCTCCCGGCCGCCCCGCCGGCAGCCTGATACCGGGTATAGACCGCACCATGGACCTCATGCGCCCCCGTCGCCGGGGACCAATACACCGAAGCGCCCCCGGAACCAGAGAAATCGTTGTACCGGCCCGCCCCGTCAGCCGTTGCCAGTTCATCGGTCAGCGGGTAGCCCAGCCGTCCCTGTTCCCAGCCCAGCGCGGCCCACTTCGCCTGGATGGCCCCCTGGACCTCGTGCGCCCCCGTCGCCGGCGACCAGTAAATCGAAGAGCCCCCGGAACCGGTGAAATGGGTGTACTGACCCACCCCGTCAGGAGTGCCCATGACGTCGGTGGTCGGGAAGCCAAGGCTCCCGGCCGCCCCGCCGGCAGCCTGATACCGGGTATAGACCGCACCATGGACCTCATGCGCCCCCGTCGCCGGGGACCAGCAGACCACGCCACGGACGAAATCCTGACATTTCCCTGACGCCACGGGGTATTGCAAAGAAAGCGCGCTCCCAAGATTCGATTGCAGCTGGCCGGCACCGACCTGCTGGGCCTTGACCGCGATTGGGTCGTCCACGCCGTTGCCGGTGAGCATCACAGTGAGTGGCCCTTGGCCGTCGTCGGCGGTGATCAGGTAGAAGGTGTTCTGAGTTCCAGCGGGCCCGACGGCGGTCGGCGCGAAGGTCACGCTTTGGAATGCGGAGCCACCCGCGGGAATCGTCAGGCCCTCAGCGATGGGTGCGGTCGTTGAGAAAAGTCCTAGCGGCGCCTTCGCCTTGGTGATGGTCATCGGGATGTTGCCGGTATTGAGTATCTTGAAGTCCCGGGTTGTCGATGTCCCCACCGGTATGTCACCGAAATCCAGCGTGGGCGGCAGTTGCAGGTGCGCAGCCCCTGAGATGGCGGTCGCGGTGATCGGCACGGTCACCGCGCCGTAGTCGCTGACGACAACGAGCTGGTCGCTCACAGGATTTGCTGTGGCGGGGCTGAACGTCAGGGACACCGGGACCGAGGCGAGGGGCTGGATTTGTTGACCTACGACCGGCGCTGTGCCGGTGTCCACGCTGAGCTCTGCATTGGCCGGGAGGGTGATTCCGGTGATCGTGACAACCGTTGTGCCTGTATTGACGATGCTGACGGTCCGCCGGCTGATCGTCTGGGTCGGCACGCTCGTGTACTGCAACGCGGGCGGTGTCGAGCCCAAGCCGTCCTTCGTGCCGACGCCGTGGACGCCGAGGATGTCGGTCTCGCCGTCGGCCGTGGTGACGGTCAGCGTGCCGTCGGCCTGGCCGGCAGCCGACGGCGAGAAGGTCACCGGGACAGCGAGACTGCCGCCGCCGGCCAGAGTCTGAGGCAGCGTGAGGGAGGTTCCGATTTGGAACGGAGCACTCGCCGTGACGGAGCTGATCGATACCGGCCTGGACGCGGTGATCGTCACTACACCCGTCTGCGCGGCACCTACCGGGACCTGGCCTAGGTCGGTGCCCGTCGCACCTACTGCGGCGGTTGTCGGGGAGCCGAAGGCTAGCACGTGCCCGTCGCGGGTGCCCACGAACACGCGACCGCCGTCGGTGGCCACGGAGGAGAACTTGGAACCTACGCCCAGTGGGCTGCTGAACACCTGCTGGAGGTGACCGGTGCTGTCCGGAAGCGCGCTGTAGGCGCGCAGTTCTGCGTTGGCACCGGTGGGTCCAGAGACATAGACAACCCAGACAAGGGCGGAAGACCCGTCCGTACCGTTAGAGGTCACTGCCGGCGCACCGGAGGTGTACCCGAAGGTGCCGGGGGACGTCGCGACGGACGCGAGGGTAACCCCGCCCGCACTGTTCGGCATGAGCTTGAAAGCACGTAAGTAGCCGTTGTTCTCGACGTCGTAAAGGTAGCCGCCGCCGCTGGTCCCGAGGAATGCCGGCCGCCCCCAAACTCCGGCGTACGGACCGGCCTCGTCGAGGACGGCGTCGGTTCCGCCGGGGCCCTGCGCCATGCCACCCAAACGGTCGCGGTCCAGAAGGTAGACGTGGCCGTCTTTTCCGACCTGGGCCATTAGGTGCGGGTGCTGCGCCGTGCCGTAACCGTCCGGAATGGCGACAGGGGCCCCGGAACCGAGGTCGGCGTCGTTTTGGTTCAGCCTGGCGTTGGCGGCGGGGCTGAAGAAGTCGGTCGGCGTCAGGTTGCCGTCGCCACCCACTTGGAGCCGGACCACGGACTCCGCCAGCGTCGCTGGTGGAGTGGTGCCCACACCCGGTGCCGGGGAAATGCCGTTCCCGGTGGTGACTATGATCTGGCCCGCGCCATCGGACACCAGGCCGCCGCCGGACTGCCAGATCCCGCCCTCCGCGTTGCTGTTGCCCGATTCGGTGGCCCACATCGTCGTCTGCCGGCCGTTTGTAGACACCCCGACGATGTACCCGACGAAGGGAACGTAGTCGCAGTGGCCGCCGAAGCCGGCGTAGACGACCCCGTTCATGAGCAGCAGTCCTGGCCGCTGCATCGCGGTCATGGCGTTGAATGGATGGGTCGGATCATTGCTCGGGGCTCCGCCAATGAGGACAGGGAACCCCGCCCTCTCGGCCCCGGTCACCGGATCGAGGGAGTGCATGTACCAGTGCGGGAGCTGCGGGCTCGATCCGTCGTTCGTCTTGGCCATCAGGAAAACGGACTTTGTCGCCGGGTCGAAGACCGGAGTGGACGTGATGCCGATGGAAGGCGTGAGGTCGCCGCAGCTCACTGTCGACGCCGGCCAGGCCGGACCGAGGGTACGTACCCACTTCGCCGTCCCTGTGGTGCTGTCCAACCCGTAAACGGCATTGTTCTCCGTCGCTGCGATGACGGTACTGTCGACGACGAGCGGCTGGGCGTACACCTGCCCGTCCACAGCCGTGGAGAACAGTTTGCCGAAGGTTGAGGACGCAACTGACGACGGCGAAAGCGCGCTCTCGGTGCTGTCCCACCCCGTCCGCAGCGCATCGTGGGCGACTGTCCCTACGTCCGCAACGGCGGTGTCGCAAATGGACAGCCCTGTGAGTACGAGCAGTGTTGACACGAATGCCGCCCAGACGTGGCGGGGCAGCGGTTTGGGTTGACCACGCATGTGAGAGACCTGTTTCTGACCCTTGGCTACTGACTCATTGCGTGGAGCCTAGGCGCGGAAAAAGGGCCGCACAGGAGTGGTTCGTGCCCGACTTTGTGGCGCAGGACACCCTATTCCTGAGCCGTCACTACCTGCACTGTGTGTGCAGATCCGCGTGACTACTTGCTTGGTCGAAACCGCGCAGGCCAGAGCATGAGGCCAATCTGCGGTCGACAAAGACCGCATTAGAGACCGCATTCGACGAGGACTTGAGATCCTCCGGCTTCGAGTAGGCACTGGCGACCCACTCCGAAGCCGAAAGTGTTAACACTTTCAACGGCGCCGGATTCGAAGTCCGGTCGCTGGGAGCGCTCCAGTACCCAGGACATGCGAGTATTCCCACACAAAAACAGGTGCCGCCCACTCTCGCCCCAGGCACTGGCCGGCACCTAGGCTCCGGATCGGGCCGCTTTCACGGCCGTCATGAGGCGGGCCCAAATGACATGAGGAGAGCTTTCGATCGCGCGGCCACCGAGGTGCTGACTATGAACGGCTCTGTCCATCCACAGGAGGTCATGATGCGGGCCTGGATCACCAATGAAGTCGTTAACGCCGGCGGTGGTCCTTGGGCTAGCTCTCTGACCGGTCAGCGGCACCCTCGAGGTCCCGGCAAGCCGGCACCTCGCCCTCCGGCGTACCAGTGCCAGCCCCCGGAGGAACACAGCCCTCCGGGGCGAGTGGGAGTGGTCCGTGCCGCACAGTTCTCAGGTATAGCGCCTGCACCGATACCACCTCATAAGGGACACTCCCATGGCAAATACGGGGCATAAGGGAAATTCGGCACGAAGAGGGCGCCGCCCGGCTCTGGCAGCCTCGCTTGTAATGGCCGCTTTAGTGATTTATGCAAGCTTTGGTTCGGGAGGCAGCGTTCAGGCCAGTACGTCCCCCTGTAACCCCACCGCTCCGGCTCCCACTAACGCTGACCCCGGCACAGTGGTAGTGGCCGATAACTTTGAAACCAATGATTTCAGTAGATGGACGACTGTCACCCAGTTGGGCGACGCCACCGCCACGGTGCAATCGGCAATTTCCAACTCCCCCGCCTGCGCTGCACAAATACATGTGACGGGGAATAGCGGTTCCGAGGCTAACGTGGTGAAAAATTTGCCGGCTTCGGCCAGCGAGGTTTGGGCCAGCGGCTGGTTTGACATCACGCGCGAAGGCAGCGCTTCGAACAGTAACGTTCCCACCTTGCGCTTCTTCAACGGCAGCAACCGCCTGTTTGACGTATCGCGTCAAAACGGATCGGGCAGCCTGTTCGTGAGGTGGGCTAGCGGCTCCGGCTTCACCATCGTGGGCGTGGGTAATGTAGCCGTCGGCCAAAAGTTTGCCCTGAAAATTCACCTGGTAGTCAATGGTGCGCAAAGCCAGGTCCAGGTATGGCAGGACGGCACGAAACTCTTTGACCGTTCGAACAGCACGACCGGGTTTATAGATCTCGGTTCATATACTTCGATGAATGTGCTCCAGCTGGGAGCAGAGCACGCGGTGCAGGATGGCGACATGATCGCTGATGACATTATTCTGAAGACGGTGGCTGCCGGTATACCGGCACCTCCGGTGTTCACCGCGGACACTCCCCCGGGCACCGCCACCGCCCGCACCGCCTACAGCTACACCTTCGCCGCGACCGGCAGCCCGGCCCCGACCTTTGCAGTGTCTTCCGGTGCCCTGCCCGGCGGGCTGAGCCTGGACCCCACCACCGGGATCCTCTCCGGCACCCCGACGACGGCCGGCACGGCAACGTTCACGGTCGCCGCGACCAACGGGGCCGGCCCCGACGCGGTCACCCCACCCCTCACGATCACCGTGGCAGCGGCGCCGACCGCGCCTGCCGCGCCCACCGGCGTGACCGCGACGGCGGGCAACGCCTCGGCGTCCGTGTCGTGGACGGCGCCGGCCAACGGCGGCTCCCCCATCACTTCGTATGCGGTGACGCCTACCTCCGGGGGCACGTCTCTGGCTCCGGTGACGGTTACCGGGAATCCGCCCTCGACGACGGCGACCGTCACCGGGCTGACCAACGGCGCGGCCTACACGTTCACGGTCACGGCCACGAACGCCGTCGGAACCTCCGTGCCCTCCGCGGCCTCGGCCCCGGTCACCCCGACGGCCCCGGTTCCGGGCGTGGTCAACGGCGGGTTCGAATCCGGGCTCACGTCCTGGACCACCGGCGGCGCCAGGGCACCGGTGGCCTCGACCACCGCCCACACCGGCACCGGCTCCGCGCTCCTGGGCCTGGCATCCGGCACCGAACCGCTCGGCGACAGTTCCCTGTCCCAGACGATCACCGTCCCCGCTACCGGGACGTCCACCCTGTCCTTCTGGTACCAGCCGCACACCGCCGACGAGACCTGCACCGGCACCGCCTGCCGCTACGACTGGATGGAAGCGCAGGTCCGCACCACCAGCGGCACGGTCCTGGCGAGCCTGTTCAAGCTCTGCAGCGACTCCGGCACCTGGACCCAGCTCAGCGCCAACCTCTCGGCCTACAACGGGCAGAGCATCGTGCTCTGGTTCAACGTCCACCTCGACGGTTCCAGCCCGGCCGATGACACCTGGATGTACCTGGACGACGTGGCCCTCACCAATACCCAGACCACGCCCACGGCACCCGCCGCCCCGACCGGGGTCACCGCGACCGCGGGCAACGCCTCCGCGACCGTGTCCTGGACGGCCCCGGCCAACGGCGGCTCCGCGATCACCTCCTACACGCTCACCCCGCACGCCGGCGCCACCACCCTGGCACCGGTCACCGTGACCGGGAACCCGCCCGCCACCAGCACCACCGTCACCGGCCTGGCCAACGGCACCGCCTACACCTTCACCGTCACCGCGACCAACGCCATCGGCACCTCACCGGCCTCGACGGCCTCGGCGCCGGTCACCCCCACCGCCGGGGCCACGGCACCCGCCGCCCCCACCGGGGTCACCGCGACCGCGGGCAACGGCTCCGCGACCGTGTCCTGGACCGCCCCGGCCAACGGCGGCTCCCCGATCACCTCCTACACCATCACCCCGCACGCCGGCGCCACCACCCTGGCCCCGGTCACCGTGACCGGGAACCCGCCCGCCACCAGCACCACCGTCACCGGCCTGGCCAACGGCACCGCCTACACCTTCACCGTCACCGCCACCAACGCCATCGGCACCTCCGTTGCCTCGGCGGCCTCGGCACCGGTCACCCCCACCGGAACCACCAGCTCGGCCATCACCAACGGCGGCTTCGAATCCGGACTCAGCTCCTGGACCACCGGCGGCGTCAGGGCACCCGTCGCCTCCACCACCGCGCACACCGGCACCGGCTCCGCGCTCCTCGGTCTGGCCTCCGGGGCGGAACCGTTGGGTGACAGCAGCCTGTCCCAGACCATCACCGTCCCCGCCACCGGAACCACCACCCTGTCCTTCTGGTACCAGCCGCACACGAATGACGACACCTGCAACGGCACCACGTGCCGGTACGACTGGATGGAAGCGCAGTTCCGCTCCACGAGCGGCACCACCCTGGCCAGCCTGTTCAAACTCTCCAGTGACTCCGGCACGTGGACCCAGTTCAGCGCCGATCTCTCGGCCTACAAGGGACAGACCATCACGCTGTGGTTCAACGTCCACCTCGACGGCTCCAGCCCCGCCGACGACACCTGGATGTACCTCGACGACATCACCCTCACCACCAGGTGAATTGCTGGGTCTCAACCGTCCGCCGCGACCGAGGGCTCATGACCTCCACAACCACCAGAGCCGTGCAGTGTCCATAGTGGGTCGGTCCCTCGACCTGCCGGGCCAGATCATCGAATTACCGATGGTGTACGGCGCGTCAAGGTAGCGGGACCGCTGGGCCTCGTTCAGCGTCGTAGCGGTACCAATGCTTCGCCCCGGGAGGCGTCAGTCAAGACGAGGTAGTCATCCCGACGGTGCGATCGGGGCAGATGGGGCGCCGGAGCGCAGCTTGAGCATAGGTCATCCCTCGCCCCTCAGGCGGCGGAGGGCGTCCACCCGGTTGTTGCTCCCGAGCTTGGCGTAGGCGTGTTCGAGGTGTTTCGCAACGGTCCTGGGACTACAGCCGAGCAGGTGCCCGATTGCGGCCGTCTTGAGACCTTGACCGAGCAAGCGCATGACATCCTGCTCGCGTGCGGTGAGAGAGAACGCTTCCGCACCGGCTATCTCCGATGAACTGTCCGCATTGCCTGCATACGCAGAATCGAGCAGCTGCAGCATTGGCTGGACCTGCCGGGCCAGCTCGACCTCGTTGTCATTGTCCAGCAGTGAAACGAATCCAGACGGCTGCCCACCGTGAGAAGCGCCAGCTGCCGCTTCACGTCAAGCAGCGAAAGTACTTCCTGGAAGGCGCGGGTTCGGTACAGCTCGAGGTCCGAGATCACGTCGCTCAGGCGGCGGGGACGCCAATCTCCATCCACGCTGTCAGCCTGGAAGCTGACAACGAGCGGGTGCTCGTCATACCTCTCGAGCAGCATCTTGGGCACCTCGGGGCAAGAGTAGTAAGGGTAGGCCAATATCTCCACGTGGCCGGCTCGCGCGTCCAAGGAATTCCAGGTTGCGTGGTCTGAGGGGAAGAGCTTCAGGAGGAGCTGGCTGGCCGCGTCCAGATACGCTTCCCGGTCCCCCAGGTGGTTCAGCTGCGCGGCGAAGTCGGCTGCAGGGTCCATTGCTCCCCCTCGAAGCGGGCGGGAAGGCTGCGGAAGGTTATAACCGCGCCCACCGCGACGTACAAGAAGGTTAGGACCGGGCCGTCCATACGTACAAGAGCGTATTTACGGATTCTTGAACAGAGCGGAACGATGTAGCTGAAATCATTCGACTCGTCGCCTTGAAACAGGGAGAGGGGAGCGATCCGTGTCTCACAGCACCCCTCTGAACCAAACGGGGCTGGGCCGGTAAAAAGCATCAGGGCCGTGGGCGCAAAAGCGTGTACAGGACATCCGCATCGCCAGATAACGAGCATGCTGGAGAGGCCCCCGGCCACCTACACCCACGACCTCGTATCGGAAAGGAGACTGAAACGAAACTCACCCTCAAGCGGGCCCTCTTGGCTGCCGCAGCAGGCATCGGCGCCGTCGTCGTCTCGGCAGGTCCCGCCCTCGCCGGCTCCGGCAATAACCACGCTGAGCCGCTAACACGTCGCTGAAGCGAGGGGCGGCCCTGCACCCCTGAAGTCCGGGGCCGCCTCATCATGAACAATGCCAGGAGGCCGGACATGAAGCCCACCATCACGCGAACGCACGTCGCGGCAGCCTTCCTCCCAGCCACGTCGCGGGAAGTCCCCCAGCCAACCCAGGAACCAAACGGCAGCGATTGCAGGGGGAAAAATGGTCAGGGAAGAGCGCACCAGTTGGACCCTCGTGCGGGCCTGCCATGCGCTGAGCCGGGCAGCTCCGGCGGAGTCGGCGCGTCTCGCGGGTTCGGCGCTTGGACTGCTACCGGCGCAGACGCCTCCATACCTCGCGGCCGTTGCCCGCCGCAGCGGGGTGCTCATGGCCCTCGCGTCCGCCGCTGCGGCACTCCGCGATCACGGGACGGCGATCGCCAACCTGCAGGAAGCCGAGCACCTGCTGCTGCGACTGCCCGGATCGAAGGGCCGAGACAGATGGCTGGCAGAGGTCCTCCTGCGGCTCGGGAACGAACTTCGACTCGCCGGAGATTACGACCAGTCAAGGCTGGTACTTGAGCGCGCTGAGCGCCTCGCGTCAGCAGACCTGGCACGGCCGCTCCGGCTGGCCGCTGTACGGAACCACCAAGGCATCCTGGCCAAAGACACGGGCCGGTTCCCTGAAGCCTCAGAGCGTTACACCATGGCACGCAAGGCGATAGAGTCTCAACTCGGCCCCGCGGCACCGGAGCTCGCTGGCGTCTACCACAATCTTGCCGGGCTTCTCTGTGCACAGGAACGCTTCGCCGACGCCGCGACCCCGGCACTCCGGGCCGTCGCGCTCCGCATGAAGGCCCGCCCTCCCGACGCGGAAGGACTAGCCTCGGACCAGTCCGTACTCGGTACCGTGCTCATCGGCCTCAACATGTTTGACCAGGCCGAGGACTCGTTCCGACGCTCAAATGCGATCTGGTCCACACGGTTAGGTCACGAGCACTACGAGGTCGCCGTCCAGCTGAACGGGCTGGCAGTCATCCACCAGGCGCAGCACCAGTTCGAAACGGCAGCATCGGAGTTTCAGGAAGCACTGCGCATCAAGGAGCGCGTGCTCGGGCCGGCACACCGCGAGATCGCGGCCCTGCTGAACAACCTCGGCACGCTGGAGACGGACAGGGGAGACCTCGAGGAAGCTATGCGCCTCTACGTTGACGCCCTGCGCATCTTCAAAGCCGCGGTGGGCGACCGGCACCCGGACGTCGTCGTCTGTGCCTCCAACTTGCAACGGGCGAGACGCCGACTCGCTTCGGATCCGTCCGGCATAGGCAAACTGTAGGTAGGGAATCGCTCCGCGGATCGTGGCCGGTTCGTCAGCACGTTGGGCCTGGGCCCCTGTGCCCGGTGCCGGAGTTCTTGGATCCTGCATCTTTTGCACCGGCCAGGATCTTCTGGATGCGCTGGTAGGACACTCCGACGACCTCGGCGATTTCCGGAGGGGTCATGCCTTCATCCATCAGTCCCCCGATCGCGTGCACCCGCCGTTGCCCGGCCTCATTCAGCAGTTCGTCGGCCCGGATCTTCAAGGACTCGGCCTGCATCCATGCGAGCATGCCAGGGCACATAGCCTCATAGACGACGTCGAAGAGTATCTGGTCCCTTCCAATCCGCAGGATATCGGAGAGCCGCTCGGCCAAGGACCGTTGCGCGGCCATCAGGCGGGGGCCCGTGACACTCACAGACCTTTCAACATCGCAGATGGTCCACTTCGCACCGTCCCAGGTGGCCCTGATCTTAACCGTCACCGGGGACTCTTCGGGCATCCCCCGGCTGCTGAGCCAGGTGCGGAGCTGCACCGGGTCGTACCGGGCCGCGCCACGGTTCCCGGGCAGACGCAGATCAGCCGCCGTCCCGTTTAGTGCATCAGCCAGGGCTTTGAAGGACATCACGTCCTGCCCTGCCCGCATGGCTGCTTGCCGCAAAGTCAACGGAGCCTCCCGTGACGGCACTCCAGCATCCATCCCATGTCCTCCCCAAAGGCATCAAGGTTCCTGGTTAGAGCAAACAGCCCACGGGTAAGTAGTGGCACGAGTAGCGGCTACTTGATTTCTGGTGGTCGATTCGGACGGAAACACTCAGCCTACTTAGTATCCGGGGTCGTTGCGCTTCCAAGGAAGTCCTTGCCGATGCAGTACGCGGAAAGCCCGACGACGGGCTGTGGTCCCTGCCGCGGAGCGGTTTCGGACCAGGAAATTCACTCCCCCTGAACCGCGCGCCCGAAACCCGGAGGGTGGATCTCGCTACCTGAGAGGGATTCACACTGGCGTTTCAACGTTGAAATCCAAGGGATTTCACAGGCAAATCGCGTCTCGATCACACCTGTCCCGTCAAGCGCGTCTCAGTGTCTTCCAAGTAGCGATTTCCGAGTGTTGCGGTCGAAACGACCGCCCCCAGGCACACGCCGTGCAAGTGCACTTGTCCGGCCACCCAGACGTTCCGCGCCGGATTCGGGTAGCGGCCACTCGGGGCCGCGGCAGCTTCCCGCGCATAGATTCCAACACGAAGGAAACCAAACAAAACGGACAGGAGCCGGGCACGTATGGGTGCAATCCATCGATCGAAACCACCGAAAACCAGTGTGATTCACCGTGTCCGCGACCGGTCAGGGAACGCCCGAGCCTCCGGAGCCCCGCAATGACGATGCCGAAGCAACCCGAAGGCGGGCAGAAGGCCTACCGGGAAGCCGTGAGCATGGAGGTCCCCGCGTTGGTGGAAGCGCTCTGTGATCTGCTCGGGCCGCGTCTGGTGGCCCAGATCGGCGCCGTCAAGGAAACCCGGGCCGTGCGTCAGTGGATTGCCCATGAGCGCGCCCCATCCGCACCCACCGTGAGACGACTCCGCGACACCTACCAGATTGCCCATTCCTTGTCCGAATCATGCAACCCGGAGGTAGTTCAAGCCTGGTTCGACGCCATGAACCCGATGCTGGGCGATTCCTCGCCGGCACGGCTGTTGCGTGACGGCGAGGGCGACGAGACCCCGCTCAGGGTTCTGGCCGCCGCCCGCGACTTCGCTTCCGGCTCCGCATAACTGCGAAGCCCGCCTCACCCCGGAACCCTTTCGTACGAGACCCGGACCAGCCACCAAGCAGGCCCGCCACTGCACTATGCCCAGGAGACAGCTATGACAGAACTACTCGAAAACAGCACCAAGAACCCCTATCTGACCATCGCCCCCCGCAGCACGGCCGAGGATACGGCCCGGGCCACGATTGCCTGCGTGATCCCCGCCTACAACGAGGAAGAGAGCATCGTCGAAGTGCTCCGCGCACTGCTGAGGCAGAGCCGGCTTCCGGACGTGATCCATGTGATCATCAACAACAGCGACGACGACACTTTCTACCTCGCCCGGGAGTTCGCCGGCCCGCACGAACACACGTACCAGGACGTTACCTACCGCACGGAAGTCTTCGTCCATGACATCGGTTCCAACAAGGACAAAAAGGTCGGGGCACTGAACTACGGCTTCGCCCAGGTCTGCGACGAGTACGACTATTTCCTCGGAGTGGACGGCGACACCGTCGTCGACAAGATGGCGGTGGAACGGCTCGAAGCCGAAATCATCTCCGACCCGCGCATCGGCGGCATCTCCGCCATCTACACGGTTTCAGAGTCAGCAGCGGAAGGTTTCACAGCCAAGTTCCTGACCGCGGGACAGCGCGCGCAGTTCGCCGCGTTCAACATGGACAACCTACTGCACGGACGCAATATGGCGGTCCTGGGCGGGCAGTGCTCGATCCTGTCCATGGAAGCACTCAAAAACGTCATGATCGACAACCGGCAGGCAACACCGTGGGTCAAAGACTCCGAGGTAGAGGATTCGCTGCTCTCCCTGCAGATCAAGAACCTGGGCTACGCCACAAAAATCTCCGCCAACGCCCGGGCCACCGTCGGCGGCATGCCCACCATGCGCTCCCTGGACGGCCAGCAAGTGAAGTGGAACTACGGAGCGATCGACCTGATGTGGCCCGGACAGCGCAGCAACACCGCCGGCCAGCCCTTCCATCCAAACCTGCGTTTGCGCTGGAGCGAGAACATCTCGATGCTGTTCAACATCCTCACCCGGCTCTCCTTCATCATGCTCCTGGCGGCCTCATTGAGCATCCAGGCCTACGTCTTCTACCCGGTCTGGCTTATCCCCCCGCTCGTGGCCATCATCCTGAATCTCCGCATCGCCACCTCAATCCAGGGCAAATCCGGCAAGGACATCGCCTTTGCCCTCCTCGCCATACCGGCGGAAATATACCTCTGGCTCCGCATGGGGCACTTTGTCCGCGCCTGGACGAAATTCTTCACCAGCACCCAAACCGACAACTGGGCAGCACAGGCCCGCGCCGAACGGGGAGCCGGCAGCGCCCACATCATGCCCGCGGTGGTGTTCGCCATCATCAGCATCGGCCTGATCGCAGCCTGGCTGCAGCAACCCGTGGACGTGCAGTCCGCCATCCTGTCGGTGGGCTGGCCGGTCCTCTACATCACCACCATGGTCCAGACCGCCTTCATGCTCCGCAAGGCAATCCGCCGCCACCGGGGATTTCATGTCTGACACCCCGCAGCCCGCGACCACAGCCCCCAAACCAGCTGGCCCTCTAGAGCCTCGCCTTCCAGAGGTGCGCTGCAGCAGCCCGGCACGCCCAGAACCCCTCCCACCAAAGGAAAAGCCATGACTCCACGACACTCCGCATCCCGGCAGCCCCGGCGCCCTGCCGGCATTCCCGTCATCGCCGCCGCAGTGACGCTAACCCTCGCCGGCTGCGCTGTTCCCGGCCTCCCCGGAGCCACCGGGGCACCAGGCGCGCCCGAAATGCAACGGGTCGTCGCCGCCGGCGTCCACACCACCGACCCCGTTCCTGCCGCCACGCCCGCCCCGACACCGTCTCCGAGCCCCACCGCTATCGTCACCCCTCCGGCAGCTCCAGCATGGGTTCCGGCGAAGAACGATCTGGGAACCGGCTCCGTGACACATCGAGTTGACGCCGCGTCGCACACCCTGATCATCGACTACTGGACCAATGAGGACCCGGCATCCTGGACGCCGGAAAGTTCACCCCTCATCCGACTCAATGCCCGGATTGACGGCCCCGACAACGGCAACGCGATCAAGGTGACACGATTCAACGTCCGGGCAGACAGCCTCGCGGCTGTGCTCGCCAACGACGCTGGTGAATTCACCGTCGCCCCGCCCTTCAGCTATTCCTCCGGCGTGGTCGTTCCATCAAACCCCAAAGCACACAGCACCCAGCTGTTGCTTACCTTCGACCTGCTCACCGAGACCGCCCCCGGATCAGGCATCTACGCCCGACAAACGGTCCTGGACACCCTGAACATCGGCTACGCGAAGCCCGGATCCGCGACCGTCACACCCGCCCCCTAGCCCCAAAGGCTGCGGGCCGGCACCAGTGCGACCTGCGGAGGTATGCGGCTGATCGCCCGTCGGGCCTCCGCGACGTTCCCTGAACACCTATGCACTAGGACGCGACCAGCACTCTTGCGACTAGAACAGGCACCACAGACTTGCACAGCCTGTTTCCCCCGCGAATGGTTTGGCGGCCGCAGCCGGGACTACCATTCAAGTAATAAGTGTGCTTAGTATGTTCCCAAGCGTGACTTTGGCGCTACAGCCCCTCGCGGCAGACCTAGGGCGCAGAGTCCGCGTTCTTCGGCTCCACCTTCGATCCCACTTCATGTTCGACCTTTTCGTTAGGAACCACATCATGGCAGGAAATCTACTGGCCCGCGCTGTTCACGATCTGTCCGCGGCCGCCTGGTTCGGCGGATCTCTGATGGGCGCCATCGGCCTGAACGGAGCTGCGGCGGAGGCCAGGGACCCTGCCGAACGCACCCGGCTTTCGAGCCTCGGCTGGATGAAATGGGCGCCGGTTCAAACAGCAGCCTTTGCCACGCATCTTATTGCCGACGTCGCCATCGCATGGGAGAACAAGGGCCGGATTGCCAAGCAAGACGGCGTGGGCGTCAACACCGTCTACAAGACGGCAGTCACCTTGGCCGGCGCCGCCGTGACCCTGTACGCGGGCACCCTGGGTAAGCAAGTCGAGCAGATGGCAGACGAAGGCGCGCGTGGTGCCACCGAGCCCCGTGCAGGGGCATCGAAAGAGCTTCAGGCAGCGCAGAAACAGTTGAAGTTGCTGCAGTTCGCCATTCCGGCATTCGCCGCCTGGGTCATCGTCCTCGGGGCGAAGCACGGTGAGATGCAGCGGCCCAAAAACGTTCTCAAGGGCCTCCGCTGACGCCTTGCCACGTGCAGCTTCAAACGCGGGAGATTGCGAGTATTCCAGCCGCCATCCGCACGGGCGCCCCGTGCTGGACGACGCGCGGTTTGCCCGGTATCTCAGATCGTAGGACATCATCACTGGAAGTTCGGTCAGGTACCAGCGCACGCCGGAGCTGACGTAATCGGTGAACACGATGGCATTGCCCGAGTGGCTTTCCAACAATGAATCAAGCCCATTGCGAGAGACTGCCGCAGGACGGTCCGGTGCTCCGAATCCACCACCGGGCCGATGAGCACAACATGGGAGACGAGCTCAGGGCGGCGATCGATGGCGTGAGTGTCCCCTTGTCCGGCCAGGACCGTTTGAAGCCTGCGATGTTAGCGGTGGGACATCCCGATGCCGTGCACCCTCCTGTTCGGCGCAGAGTTCGACGCCGAAATGGAACGCGGGCGGGAACTGCCGGCAGGACTCGACGCCGAAGAAACCATCCAGCTCCCACCCCGTGGAACCACGCGCAGGGGAGAAACTCGAGAAACACGAAGAAGAACACATCGTCGACGGCGAGAGGCTTAGCGGGCACAACCGGGAGGCGGACTGACCCGTCCCGGGACCGGACAAGGACTCAATCGCACGCCATATCTCCTTGACCCGGCCAGGCGATGCTTGATAGGCAGGCAACAAATCGACAAAAGGATGACCAATCATGACCTCGAACCAAGCGATGCCCGAAATACCCGATCCGCAGCCCGGCGGTCCCCCACTCTCTGGATCCACCTCACCGACAGCCGGCGCGCCGCAGGGCGCTTCCGTCGCCCCAAAGCCGAGAACCACACGTGCCGGCGTCGTTTGGGCCGCAGTCGTCGTGGGCTTGCTTGCGCTGATATTGCTGATCATTTTCATCCTGCAGAACCAGCAGCCGGTCAACGTCTTTTTCCTCGGACTGGCTGTCACGGTCCCCCTGGGCATGGCGTTGTTCATCGCCGCAGTCGCCGGAGGGGTCCTCGTAGCCGCGGCCGGTGCAGCACGGATCATTCAGCTCCGGTCCGACGCCCGCAAAATACGAAAGACGCGCAATAAGCCGAATCCAGAGTGAGTCCCGAGCACGATAGCCAAAGTCGTCGTCACCATCTTTCAGGGTGTCATGACACCACGCAGACTTGTCGATGAGGCCAGAACACTCTCGAAGGCAGGAGCACGTCATGTCGGCAGGGACACCTCGGCACACGATCGCCGACTCCCTCGCCCACCTGGTCCCCCGGACGTTTTCGACGACCTGCACGGCCCCGCGACCGGAACCATGGAATTCCCCCTGCACCTGGACTGGGGACCGGAAAGAAGCTACGACGTGGACGATGACCGTAGCTGTTCGGTGCTGTAACAACTCACCTTGCAGAATTCCGGGTCCATCGAGGAAATCTTCCGCACGGTCCATGCGGCACGCCTGACTGCACTGTGGCCGACCATGATCGCGCTCGAGGTCCTGGCCGACGACGCCTTCCTCCTCGCCGGCGGCCAGGCCCTGATTGAACACGGCATCACCGAACGCCCCTCGAACGACGTCGACCTCTCCCTGAAAGACCCCGTCGCGTCCAAGCTTCTCGCCGTCTACTCGCGCGGATACGCCCGCGACTACCTCGACGCCTACTCCATCATCACCAGCACCTGATCACCCTCTGTCAACACCGCCAGGCACGCTGCCCGGCGTGTCAGGCCAACCCTGAATCCACCGTTATTCAGACCATCCCCCGGTTTTCCTTTCTCCGGCTTGTTGCCGCTATTCGAGGTCGGCGATGGTGCGTCCCGTGCGGTCGGGCGTGAGGACGGAGAAGACGACGCCTGCCACGGGGCCGATGATGCCGAGTGCGAGAGCGAACGGGACGGTGCCGGCGAGGGTGAGTGCGAAGAGGGGGAAGACTCCGGCGCCGAGGCCACGTCCTACGTAGTAGCTGGCGCTGGATCCGGTGGAGCGGATGCGGGTGGGGAAGAATTCGGACATCCAGACACCGAGGACGCCGAATCCTCCTGCCCCTCCGGCGCACATCATGAGTGCCCAGAACGCGGGGGCTGTCCAGAACGCGCCGGTGATGTGCGCGTGTCCCGAGGTGAGCAGGGACAGGAACCAGACGAAGCCGACTGTTCCGAAGAGGCAGGCTGCCGTGAATGCGTACTTGCGGCGGATGCGGTCGGAGATGAAGCCGGTGGTCGAGTAGGTGATGATCGTGGAGACGTAGCCGAGCAGGACGATCAGGCTCGCGGTGTCCAGGGGCAGTTGCTGGGTCTTGAGCAGATAGGTGGACAGGTAGGCGCCCACCGAGTTGGTTGTCAGGAACATCGCCGTCGAAAGGATCATGAACAGGACGGTCCCATAGGCGAAACGCGGGCGGAAGATGTCGATAACGGGAACTTTGGAGCGGCGCAGCTCCGGAGGGAGCGTGCCGTTCCTGCGGTGTTCCTGATAGGCGAGCCATTGCTTGGATTCGGGCAGCAGCTTCAGGGATGCTGCCCCGATCACGAGGCTGACCAGGCCGATCGCGATGTAACCGGCCCGCCAACCCAGGTCGTGGCCCAGGGTGGACAGGAACAGGTAAATGAGGCCTGCGGTGAGAATTTCGCCGACGAAGTACATGGACTGGATGATGCCGCCCATGGTGCCGCGCTTTTTGGTCTGCCAGCATTCGGTAAACATCGAGAACGAAAGCCCGAAGAGGCCACCCATGCCGATGCCGGCGAGCACCCGGGTCAGAAGGAAGATTTCGTAGTTGGTTGCCAGCCCGCCGAGGGTAGCGGCGACACCGAATGCCAGGACGGAGATGGCGAAGGTGCGGCGCCGGCCGAGGGTGTCCCCGAGGGTGCCGAAGACGAATCCGCCCAGGATGGAGGCGAAGCCTTGCACCGTGGCGACCGTGATCAGGGCGATGGTGGAGACGTGCAGGCTGTCGGAGATGTACGCGAGAGGGAAACCGATCAGGTTCAGCTCGGCGCCGTCGAACAGGGTTCCCAGCAGGGCGAAGGCCAGGATAAACCGGATTTCCCTGCGGGTGTAGAACGTGGACGTGCCGCCCGAGGGCGCGGCACCTGCTGCAGAGGCCGCCTGCGCCGGGTAGTCCTTAAAGGCGGGGGCCGTCTTGTTCAGCTCGCGCATTTTGCGAGTCCTCCTTCTCCAGCTGCGGTGCTGGGGGTCGTCGTTGACCAAGGTTGGAGAGAGTGAAAATTTGGGGGGGAGGATGGCGGGCGCTTGGCCCGCCACCCTTGGGATCGCTGAGGATCAGGCGGGAACGGTGACGCTGCCCAGGTTCGCGGACTTCAGGGCCCGTGCGATTTCATCGCTGGCGCCTTCAGCCAAGGGAAGCAGCGGCGGCCGGACGGTGGCGTGCTCCAGGATGCCGCGGGCGACGAGGCCTTCCTTGAGGGCGACGGTACCTTCCATATGGGACCCGCGGTGGTAGACGTTCTTGGTCACCGGCAGGAGGCGGTCGTGAATGGCGCGCGCCGCGGCGTAGTCCTTGGCCTTGCCGGCCGCGATCAGCTCCACAAGCGGTTCGGGGGCGAGCCCGCCGTAGCCGACCAGTGCACCGTCGACGTCGAACATGGTGTGCAGCAGGTACTCGTCATGGCAGGTCAGGATCTGCAGCTCCGGGAAGGTGGCGCGAAGGACGGGGATTTCGGTGTCCCAGCGCTTCATGTTCCGCACGCCGTTCTTGGTGGCGAACACCCCTTCCTGCCCGGCGATCTCCAGCTGGGTCTCGAGATCGTAGGTGGCCTTCGTGGCATCCGGGTACTGGAAGAGAATGAGCGGCAGCCCGGACGTTTCGTAGATTTCCTTGTAGCGGGTCTGCGGGGCGCCCTTCTGGTACCCGAAGCGCAGCCAGCCGTGGGATGGGTAGACCAGACCGGCAGATGCTCCGGCCTCGACCGCGCGCTTGGCTTCAAGGGCGGCAACCATGTTGCCCTCCCCCGTGATGCCGGCGATGATCGGGATTTCGCCATTGACGGCGTTCTTGAATTCCCGGATGACAAGGACCTGCTCCTCCTGGGTCAAGAAGGTCCCTTCGCCTGCGTGGCCCAGGACCACCAGGCCCTTGACGCCCTCGACGCCGGCGAGCCAGCCACCCAGGCGGTGGATCGCGTCGACGTCGACGCTGCCGTCCCGGTTGAACGGGGTTACAGGTGCGGGAACGAGCCCGCGAAGATCGATGGTCATGAGAGCTTCCTCTGTTTTCTTGATCGTAGTCCCGCTACAATGTGAGAACGTTTGCGGGAACGTTTTCATTGTGTGGTGTGTTCCGGCTCACTGTCAAGGGCCTGCCAAACACAAGGAGGAAATAGAGTGTCTTCTAGGACAATCCCGAACAGGAGTATTCACATGGAACCGGCCGAACCAGGCGCAAGCGTCACATTGCGGGATGTTGCCGCGGCCAGTGGCGTGAGTCTTTCCACCGCCAGCCGCGCCCTTGACGAGCGGGGGCCGGTATCGCGCTCGGTCGCCGCCCAGCACGTCCGGAAGATTGCCGAGGAACTCGGCTACCGCCGGAACTCCTTCGCATCAAGCCTGCGCCGGGGGGAAACCCGGACGCTAGGGGTGCTCGTGCCGCGCCTGAGCGACACCGTCATGGCACTGCTGTTCGAGGAACTGGAACGCGCGGCGTCGGACCGCGGCTACTTTGCCATGGTCGCCACCAGCGGCGATGACCCCGAAGACGAACGCCGCGCCGCCGAAACCCTGCTGGACCGCAACGTTGACGGGCTGATCCTGGCAACAGCCCGGCTCGACGACGACCTGCCCCGCCTGCTACGCAAACGCGGCGTCACGCACGCCTTGGTCCTGCGCACCGACGGCGTGAGCCCCTCCGCAATCGGCGACGACGAAGTGGGCGGATACCTCGCCGTCCGGCACCTCCTCGATCTGGGGCACCGCGACATCGCAGTGGTGACCGGACCCTCCTTCACCTCCAGCGGCGTCGGGCGTCTCGCAGGCGCACACCGGGCATTCGACGAAGCCGGCATTAACCCTCCCCGGGAATGGTTGATCGCCGCCGGCTATGGAATTGAGAGCGGATTCACGGCCGGAGAAGCGCTGCTAGGCGGAGGCTCCGGGAAGCGGCCGACGGCCGTGTTCGCGGCCAACGACAACATAGCGCTGGGCATCATCGCCGCAGCGCACCGCTTCGGGATCACCGTCGGGAAGGACCTGTCGCTCGTCGGATACAACGACACTCCCCTTTCGGCCAGGCTCTCCACCCCACTGTCGTCGGTCCGGGTGCCCCTAGCCCAGATCGCCAGCACCGCCATTGATCTCATCGTCAACCAGGGCAAGGAACCCCACATCCGGAAATCCATGCCCACCCTTATCCCCAGGGAATCCAGCGGCGCCCCAAGACGCGCGTGACGGGATCCATTGAAACAGGAAGGTCAGGGAACTGAGACGAATCCGAGGGACTTGTCCACGACGTTTTGAAGCTGCTGGCCCTTAATGAAGAGACGGAGGTTGTCCACGAACAGTCTTCCGAGATCGTCAAGATGGTCCTCGGTGTCACCGCTCATGTGAGGGGTGACGATGACGTTCTCCATGCTCCAAAGCGCGTGTCCCCCAGGTAACGGCTCCGGGTGTACGACATCGAGGGCGGCACCGGCGATGGAACCCGATGCCAGTGCTTCAGTAAGGGCGCCGGTGTGAACAAGTTCGGAGCGGCCGACGTTGATCAGGTGCGCCGACGGTTTCATGGAGGCAAGCACGTCGACGTTCACCAGCCCTCTGGTCTCCGCAGTCAGCGGAGCGGCGAGCACCACATAATCAAAGTCATTGACGATGCCGGGCAGGTCTTGGGAGGAGTAGATCCAGTCGAACTCATCGTCCCCAGGACGAGCTGTGCGTCCGGCACCGCTGACTTCCATGCCCACGGCACGGAACAGGCGCGCGGTTTCACGTCCGATGGAGCCTGTGCCCACTACCAGCACGCTCCGGCCCTGAATCTTTCGGGTGACCCGGTGTTGCCAGCGTTGTTGCTGCTGGAGCCGGAACGAACCCTGCATATCCTTGGCCAAATCCAGGACGAAACCAAGGGCAAATTCGGCGATGGCCCGGCTCAGCACACCCCGGGAGTTCGTGCACACAACGTCGCTCTGGATCAGCTCCTCGAAGAGGAGCTGATCCACGCCTGCCGCCGAGACATGGACCCACTTCAGCGACGAGGCTGCAGCCCAGTTCTCCTTCAAGGCAGGTGAGAATGAATGCCACTGGTACAACACGTCCGCGCCGTCCAGCGCCTCAGCAAGCCCGTCGGCCTTGGTAAGGCGGACATCCGCCAGCTCCTCGATCTCCTGCAGCCGGGGCGGCAAAGCCTCACGGTACAGTGCTACGACTACGGGCCGCTCGCGTTCCGTAGCTGTCATGACGACGCCGTTGCTGCCGCCGGCTTGTTCCCGGTCATGGCGTCCATCGCGCCAACGGCGCCAACGGCGCCAACGGCGCGGATGGCGTCAATGGCGACCAGGACGGCTGCGGTGAATTCGGACGTCGAGGACGGTCCTCCGACGTCGCGTGTGCCAAGCCCCTCGCGGAGGACAGACTCGAAGGCCAATTGGAGGTGCTCGGCAGCTTCCGAATGCCCGAGGTGCTGAAGCATCATGGCCCCCGACCACATCTGGCCCACGGGGTTGGCCAGGCCTTTGCCTGCAATGTCCGGTGCTGATCCGTGGACAGGTTCGAAGAGGGACGGGAAGTCACCTTCGGGATTGAGGTTGGCACTCGGGGCAACTCCGATGGAGCCGGTGACGGCGCTACCCAAGTCCGAGAGAATGTCGCCGAGCAGGTTGGAAGCAACGATCACATCAAAGGTCCAGGGTTTCAGGACCAGGTGCGCGGCCAACGCGTCCACAAGTTCGCTGGTGAGCGCCACTTCGGGATAGAGGCGGGCTGTTTCTTCCACCACTTCGTCCCAGAACGGCATGGTGTGGATGATGCCGTTGCTCTTGGTTGCCGAGGTCAGTCGGCCCTTCCGGGAGGATGCGAGCGATGCGGCGTAGTGTGCGGCCCGCGATACTCCCAGGCGGGTGAACATGGTTTCCTGGACCGCGGTTTCATGCGGCAGCCCGCGATAGGTCCGGCCGCCAACCTCCGAGTACTCCCCTTCGTTGTTTTCACGAACGATGAGGATATCGATCGGTTCCTTGGACGCAAGGGGTGACTTCACGCCGTCGAGCGTTTTCACCGGGCGGAGGTTGATGTATTGCTGGAATTCCCGGCGGATAGGAATCAGCAGACCCCATAGGGACTCTGCGTCCGGCACAGCCGGAGAACCCACGGCACCGAGGAAAATGGCATCGTGCGCTGACAGCTGTTCGAGCCCGTCAAGCGGCATCATGCGCCCGTGTTCGGCGTAGTAGTCCGATCCCCAGTCGAAATAGGTGAACTCAAGGTTCAACGAGTGGAGTCCAGCGATGCGTTCAAGGCATTCGATGGCCGCCGGGACAACTTCCTTGCCGATGCCGTCGCCCGGGATCACCGCGATTTGGTGGGTGGTCATGATGCATTCCGTTCTGCGGTCGTCAGCTGTTGCCACCCGGTGGCCGGCTCGGTCAGTTTGATGATGGTGCTTTTGGGTTCGGTCATCTCACGGACGGCGTGCTTGACGCCTTCACGCCCAACACCGGATTTCTTGAACCCGCCAAACGGCATGGAATCGATCCGGACGTCGCTGGTCTCGTTGATCACCACGGCCCCCACGAGCAGCTTGTCAGCAATCGCCAAAGCCAGCTCAAGTGATTCGGTGAAAACGCCCGCTTGGAGCCCGTACTCGGAATCATTGGCTGCGTGGATGGCGTCGGAGACCTGGATAAACGGCATGATGCTGACCACCGGGCCGAACACTTCCTCGCGGATGACCCGGCAGTCGGACGGCACGTCGGTGAGAACCGTCGGCTGGTAGAAGGCGTTGCGGCGCTGCCCGCCCACGTGGACGGTGGCGCCCGCAGCCTTGGCCTCGTCCACCCATTCCTCTACCCGGCGTGCCTCTGTCTCGGTAATAAGGGGGCCGATGTCGGTCCCGCGGTCGAATTTCGCCCCGACGCGGAGCGCCTTGGTCCCGCTGATCACGTGTTGGAGGACCTCGTCGAACAGGGAAATGTGGACGTAGACGCGCTGGACGGACAGGCAGTTCTGGCCGGCCACTCCGAACGCACCGGCCACGATTGCCTCCGAGGCTTTCGCTGGTTCAGCATCGGCGCAGACGATCGTGGCGTTGTTGCCGCCCAGTTCCGAGAGGATCTTCTTGGCACCTGCGGCAGCAGCGATACGGTCCGCCGTCTTTGGGCCGCCGGTGAAGGAAATGAGGTCCACCTGTGGGTCCGTCACGATCGCCTCGGAGACTCCGGGTCCGGCGACAATCGCCGCGATGCGTCCGGCAGGGACACCGGCGTCCAGCAGCAGCTGGACGAAGGCCAGCCCAGTCAGCGGCGTTCGGCCCGAGGGTTTAAGTACGACGCCGTTGCCTCCGATGAGCGCTGGCCCCAGCTTGTGTGCCACGAGGTTGAGCGGATCATTGAACGGTGTGATGGCGGCGACGATTCCCACCGGTTTGCGGCTGTACCATCCGATCTTGTTTGCTCCGGCCATGCTGTCGTCAAAAGCGAGGGTTTCACCATTGAGTTCGCTGGACGCAGCAGCGGAGAGCCGCAACGTTTCGGTGCAGCGGCGCACCTCACGTTCGGCCTCGTTGATGGTCTTGCTGCTTTCCGCGGCAATGATCTCCGCGAAGCGAACGGACTGCTCCGCCAACAGCGCGGCCGCACGTTCCAAAGCCTCGCGGCGGGCCCGTACGGGCCATTCACCGTCCTCCAGGTGCCGATGAATGTAGGCTATGGCCCGCCGTACATCCTGCGGGGTTGAGGAACACACATTTCCCAAGAGGACGCCGTCTTCGGGATCCCGGACCTCCAGGACCATCTCGGCTCTCTCCCAAAGGCCTTCCAGGAATGCGCCACCCGGAAGCGCGGCAATGTTTGCCCGCCTGTAGGCCGTTTCTTCCGCTGTTTTTGGGCGCCGTTCAGCGACGGTTGTTGACGAACTCATAGGAAACCTTCTCTTGCCTAGCTGAATCGGTCGATAATCTTCGCGGCTCCGCCAATGAAGGGCAGGAACCACGGCGGGCCGAAGTGGCCGGGCACGGGCGGGTTCTTAAGGTCTTCCCACACGTTCGCCTGCTTGTCACCGGCCATATAGTGGGCCATCTTCTTGCCCATGTGGGCGGCCATTTGCACGCCGTGGCCGCTGTAGCAGAGCGAGTAGAACAGGCCATCGTGCGCGCCGGCATGGACCATTTGGTCCATGGAGAGGTCCACCAAGCCGCCCCAGGTGTAGTCCACCTTCACGTTGGCAAGATACGGGAAGAGCTCAGTCATCGCCTTGTGCAGGATCTCGCCGCTCTTGACGTCTGAATCCGGGCTGGACAGCGCAAATCGGGCACGGCCACCGAACAGCAGCCTGTTGTCCGGGGTGATCCGGAAGTAGTACGTCAGCATCTTGCTGTCCGAGGCTTGGCGCCTGTGCGGAAGGATGCGGTTCACGACGTCCTCCGGCAAGGGTTCGGTGACAATGATGAAGCTGCCTACCGGGATCACGCGGCGTTGGAGCCATGGTGTGACATTGCCTGTGTATCCGCTTGTGGCGATCAGAACCTGCTTGGCGCGTGTAATGCCACGGGTGGTGTGTACGTCATGGACCGTGCCGGAGACTTTCTTCAGCTCGGTGACGCCGGCGTTCTCACAAATGTCAGCCCCGGCAGCAGCGGCTGCACCGGCCAATCCGTGAACGAACTTGCCCACGTGGAGGCCGGCCCCCAGCGGATCAAGCATGGCGCCGTGATAGAAATCTGTACCGATTTCGCTGTAGATCTCGGCCTCGGGAATGACTTTCACGTGGTAGTCGGCAAGTTTTGCCAATTGCTCCTGGGACTTCAGCATCCCCTCGTAGTGCGATTTGTGGAAGGCCAGTGAAAGTTTGCCAAAGCGCTTGTAGTCGCAGTCGATGCCGTTGTCCTGGACGAGCTTCTCGATGCTGTCGATCGCGTCGTTGTACTCACGGAACATCTCAACAGCACGGGTACTGCCGTACCGCTTCACCGCGGTATTGAAGCTGATGGCCAAGCCGGTCGTTGCCATGCCGCCGTTACGTCCGGAGGCGCCCCAGCCAACAGTGTGGCGCTCGAAGACAGCGACGCTTGCGCCTTGCTGGGCAAACTCAAGGGCTGCGGATAGTCCGGTAAATCCGGCGCCGATGATCGCGACGTCGACGTTCTCCGGCACCGGAGTGCGCCTGTAGTCTCCGGACGGTTCGGCAGTATCCAGCCAATACGGGGTGAGTTTCACGGTTGACCTTTCAGCTCAGGATCGGTTTACAGACCCAGGTGCTTGTTGAGCTCGTCGAGGGAGTTAACGGTCGGCCTCAAGAAGGGCTCGGCGTTGACCCCCGCTCTTCAGGCTGCCGTCCAGTCGGTCCTGAACAGCCCGGAGTACAAGAAGTCGCTCTCGAACTGGGGCCTCGAATCGGGTGCCATCACGGATGCCAAGCTCAACTAGGAGGGGTGCTTCCATGGTGCAGACCATCAGTCGCGGAAGCGGTCACAAGACAGAGGGGACCGACCCGGCCCTCAAGCCCAGGCTGCGCCGACGGAGCGTCTTCGAATACGTGGCCTGGGTGGTGTGCAGCCTGATTGGCCTGGGCATCCTCGTTTCCGTGTCAACCAACCCCAACTTCAAGTGGGACGTCGTCGCCAAGTACTTCACCTATCAGACGATCATCAATGGGCTGATGCTGACGATCTTCCTCACGGTCGCCAGTATGCTCCTGGGCACCATTCTGGGTCTGGCGCTGGCGATCATGAGGTCCTCACGGATCAAACCGATCGCGACCACGGCTGGCGTCTACATCACCCTTTTCCGGGGTACACCGGTCCTGGTCCAGCTGATCTTCTGGTTCAACATTGCCGCCCTCTACCCGAACCTGACCATCGGGATTCCTTTCACCAACATCAGCACTGCGGTCGACATCAACGCCCTGATGGCACCGATCACGGCAGCCCTGATTGGCCTGAGCCTCAATCAAGCCGCGTACATGGCAGAAATCATTCGCGGCGGCTTCTCGGCTGTCGGGAAGGGCCAGATTGAAGCTGCCGACTCATTGGGAATGAGCGGCGCCACGAAAATGCGCAAGGTCATCATTCCCCAGGCCATGCCATCGATCATCCCTGCCACCGGCAACCAATTCATCGGCATGTTCAAGGAAACCTCACTGGTCAGCGTGCTGGGTGTCGCAGAGCTTCTGCAGAGCGCCCAACTCATCTACGCCCGCACTTACGAGACCATCCCGCTGCTGATCGTTGCCAGCCTGTGGTATCTCGTGATGACCCTTCTTCTGAGCTACCCGCAATCCCTGCTCGAGAAAAAATACTCCCGAACATCTTCCAGACTTCCCAGGAAGGCAAAGAAGATCGTGCTCACAGAACCGGAAGGTGTTGCCCGATGACTACCGACGGCACCATTCACGCCCGTAGGATCAAAAAATCGTTCGGCTACAAGACAGTCCTGCAGGACATCGACCTGGACATCGCCTGCGGTGAGGTCTGTTGCATCATCGGACCGTCCGGCTCCGGCAAATCAACGCTCCTTCGCTGCATCAACGGGCTCGAGACTGTCGACTCAGGAGTCCTGAAGGTCAACGGTGAAGACTTCGGCTACTACGAGACCGACACTGCCTACCACGCCCTCAGTCCGAAAAAGCTCGCCGAGCAGCGCACCAGGGTGGGCATGGTTTTCCAACAGTTCAACCTCTTCCCCAACATGACGGCACGGGAGAATGTCATGGCCGGCCCCGTACTGGTCAAACACGGTGACAAGAAGCAGGCTGCCCAACGGGCCAATGATCTGCTGTCCAGCGTCGGCCTCGGCGCTTTCGGCGACCACTACCCGGCCCAGCTTTCCGGCGGACAGCAGCAGCGCGTCGCCATCGCGCGTTCCCTGGCGATGGATCCGGAGATCATGCTCTTCGACGAACCCACCAGCGCCTTGGACCCCGAGAAAGTCGGCGAAGTCCTTATGGTCATGCAGGACCTCGCCAAAAAAGGCATGACCATGGTCGTCGTCACCCATGAAATGGGCTTCGCCCGCGAAGTCGCCGACTCGCTGATCTTCATGGATGAAGGCTTCGTCGTCGAACGCGGCGATGCCCGGGAGGTCCTTGCCAACCCCAAAGAACCCCGGACCCAAGCCTTCCTGAAGCAGGTGCTCTGAACCATGGACGGAAAACTGGCCGTTATCGGCCTGGGCAGCATCGGAAGCATGGCTCTGTGGCAGGCATCCCGTTTGACCGATTCCGTCGTCGGATTCGAGGCGCAGTCACCGGGTCACGCCCGGAGCGCCGCTGGCGGCGACACCCGCCTGTTCCGCATGATCTACCGCGGCAACCCCAGCTATTACCCCATCCTGCAGCGTTCCCGCAGCCTCTGGGCCGAACTCGAGGAAGAATCAGGCCGGGACATTTTGACGCGCTGCGGCGGGCTATCGATCGGGACGGTCGATGGCCCCTACATCGCCGCCCTGCTCGAAACGACTCGAATAAACGGGGCTGAGCATGAGATCCTGAGCCGCGACGCCATGGCGGAACGGTATCCGCAGCACAACCTTCGGCCTGATGACTGCGCCTTGCTCGATCCGCAGGCCGGCGCCCTGCGCACTGACCGTGCAGTAACGGCGGCAGTTGCCGCCGCACAGGCAAACGGGGCCACAGCGATCACCGGTACGACGATCGACAGTATCCGGGAAACTGACGACGGCGTGGTCGTCACCTCGGACAACACGTCCTGGACCTTCGAAAACGTGATCGTCTCGTCCGGCGGCTGGTCCCAAAAGCTCATGCCCGACTATCTGAAAGCGGCAACTGGGACGCGGCGGATCTTCCTGTCCTGGTTCGTGGCCAGAGACGCGACGGAATTCTCACCTGAGAGATTCCCCGTCTTCATCAGGATTTCCGGAGACCGCTCCATGTACGGCGCACCGAGCGTTGACGGAGTGACGGTAAAAGCCACCCTGGATGGTCGCGGCGCGCCAACGCCTGCGGCTGACTCAGTGCCAAGGGATCTCACCGCAGCGGAAATCGCCGAAACCACCGAGACGGTAATTGAGTTCCTGCCCGGCCTGTTCCCCAACATCGTTCGCTCGGACGCGTTCCCGGATCTCTACACCACGGACTCCCAGCCTTTGCTGGGTTTCCTCCACAATTCCAGCAGGATCTACGCCGCCACTGGTTTCTCCGGTGCCGGGTTCAAAATGGCTTCCGGATACGGAGAGATCGCAGCCAGCGAAGCCCTTGGCAAGCGCTGGTTTGACGGCCTCGACTTCGTTCGGCCGCAGAGGTTCGAGAAGATCTAGCGCCTTCCTGTGGGTTCCCTGGGTGAACTCAAGATCGCGTATTGTTGACAATCTACAGTTACTAAGAAAGTATGAAGCCATGGCAGCACTTAGCCCCATCCTGAAGCAGGCGACCCCTGTCGTCGTCGATTACGCGTCCGGGAGCTGGATCCACGCGACCGACGGCAAGAAGTACCTCGATTTCACCACCGGGATTGGTGTCACCAGCACTGGCCATTGCCACCCGGATGTGGTGGCTGCAGCCCGCGAGCAGGTGGGCAAAATTGTCCACGCCCAGTACACGACCGTGATGCACAAGCCCTTGCTGGAGCTCACGGAGCTGCTTGGCACCGTATTGCCTGAGGGATTGGACAGTGTCTTCTACGCGACGTCCGGATCTGAAGCCGTGGAAGCATCAATCCGCTTGGCCCGCATGGCAACCGGCCGCCCCAACATCATCTCCTTCCAGGGAGGCTTTCATGGGCGGACGGTGGCAGCAGCGTCCTTGACCACCGCCGGAACCAAGTTCCGCTCAGGATTCTCTCCTTTGATGGGCGGGGTGCACATAGCTCCCTTCCCGCACTGGTACCGCTACGGATGGGACGAAGCCACGGCTGTCGAGTTTGCCTTGAAGGAACTGGACCACCTCCTTCTGACCGTCAGCACCCCGGCTGATACGGCAGGCTTCATCATCGAACCTGTCCTCGGTGACGGCGGATACATCCCGACGCCGGTCGCCTTCCTCCAAGGACTTCGGGAACGGGCGGACCGGCACGGGATCGTGCTCATCCTCGATGAGGTCCAGGCAGGCGTCGGCCGGACGGGCAAGTTCTGGGGGCACGACTGGGCCGGGATATGCCCCGACGTGGTCATCACTGCAAAGGGCCTCGCAAGCGGCTTCCCGATTTCGGCAATTGCCGCGTCGGCGGATTTGATGGCCAAGGCGTGGCCAGGCTCCCAAGGCGGTACCTATGGAGGAAACGCGGTTGCGGCGGCAGCCGGCGTCGCCACCTTGGGCGTCATTCGGCGGGAAAACCTCGTGGAAAATGCCTTGCTCCGCGGCGATGAGCTGCGGGCAGGGTTGGACACACTGCAGGCGGAATTCACGGGAATCGGAAACGTGCGCGGACGGGGCCTCATGCAGGGCGTCGAATTCACCGCCGAAGGCAACGTTCCAGATGCGGCAGCTGCACTCGCGGTCCAGCAGGCCGCCATCAAGGAAGAGCTCCTGCTCCTCACCTGCGGCCCGCATGGCAACGTCATCCGTCTCATCCCCGCCCTTAACGTCAGCAGCGATGAAATCCAGACGGGTCTGTCCAAATTCACGCAGGCGCTCAAGTCGGCCGCTTCCTAGTCCCCCCTGATCACTGAAAGAGCGAACATGAACCTCTCCTTCGATCCCACCACTCTCCAGACACTCTTGTTCATTGACGGAACGTGGCAAAGCGCTGCTGGCGGAGCCACCTTCCCGGTAGAGAACCCGGCCACGAACGAAGTCATTGCCCACGTTGCCGACGGCGGTCCCGAAGACGCCGCCTTGGCCATCGAGGCCGCAGGTCGCGCACAGGCACAGTGGAGCAAATCCACGCCACGCCAACGGGCCGACATCCTGCGGCGTGCCTTCGATCTTGTCATTGCCAACACCGACCGGCTCGCGTCGATCATGACCGCCGAAATGGGAAAACCCCTCGCCGAAGCGAAGGGCGAAGTAGCCTATGGCGCCGAGTTCCTTCGCTGGTTCTCGGAAGAAGCCGTGAGGATCGGCGGTGACAGCACCACCTCCGTGGACGGACATACGCGCATCCTCATCACCAAGGAACCCGTCGGGCCCTCGATATTGGTCACGCCTTGGAACTTTCCGCTCGCCATGGGAGCGCGCAAGATCGCCCCCGCAGTTGCCGCGGGGTGCACCATGGTGTTCAAGCCGGCCGAGCTGACGCCGTTGACCTCCCTGGCCCTGGTGGAGATCTTCCGCGAAGCCGGACTTCCTGACGGCGTGCTGAACGTCGTGACGACGTCGAGCGCTTCCGCCGTCGTACGAACGTGGACGGACAGCGGAATCGCCCGCAAGATCAGCTTCACCGGTTCCACCGAGGTGGGCAAAATCCTCCTGAGGCAGGCCGCGGACAACGTCATGCGCTCCTCCATGGAGCTCGGCGGGAACGCACCGTTCATTGTGCTCGCCGATGCCGACATCGAGAAGGCGGTGGATGGAGCCATGAAGGCAAAGATGCGGAACATGGGCGAAGCCTGCACGGCCGCAAACCGCTTCTTCGTCCACCGCTCCGTTGCAGAGGAGTTTGGCGAGAAGTTCTCCAAAAAGATGTCAGAATTGCAGGTGGGCAACGGCGCTTTGGCAGGAACAGAAGTCGGCCCGCTCATCGAACAGTCAGGGTTGGACAAGGTGGAGTCACTCGTTGCCGACGCTGTGTCCAAGGGTGCCCGGGTGCTTACTGGCGGAAGCCGCCCGGAGGGTCCCGGCTACTTCTACTCCCCCACTGTCCTGACGGATGTGGCGCTGGAATCCGACCTGATGACCACGGAGATATTCGGCCCGGTTGCAGCCATTACGCCCTTCGACAGTGAGGACGAAGTACTGCGCATGGCCAACGACACCGCATGGGGCCTGGTGGGCTACGTGTTCACTGAAAGCATGGACAAGGCCATGCGGTTCTCAGCGGAACTGGAGGTCGGAATGGTCGGCCTCAACACCGGCATCGTGTCCAATCCCGCCGCTCCTTTCGGAGGCGTCAAACAGTCAGGCCTGGGACGCGAAGGCGGAAAGATCGGGATCGAAGAATTCCTGGAATACAAGTACACCGCGATAGCGGTCTAGTAGATTCAACTTGCTGAAGTATGAAATGAGGGGATGTCAATGGCGGCACCGGAGCGAATGTTCGTATTGGAGGGCCGGCCCACGGCGCAGCTGATCGCTGACCAACTCCGAGAGCTCATCGTCCAAGGGGCTTTCAGCCCCGGTCAGCAGGTGAACGAATCTGCCTTGGCGAGCCAGCTCAACACCTCAAGGGGGCCCCTCAGGGAAGCTCTGCAGCGCTTATGCCAGGAAGGCATCCTGGTGAGCAAGCGTAACCGCGGCGTTTTTGTGTTGGAGCTTTCAAACGAAGACATCAAAGAGATCTACGCCGTACGCGAGGCAGTGGAACTGGCCGCCGCCAACACTCTCCTCCATTCCGGTCCGGACCAGGTCACGGACACCTGTCGAGAGCTCAAGGGGATCATCAAGAACATGGCGAAGCAGGTTGCGGCGTCGGACTGGCAGGCGATCGCCAGGCTCGACATGCAATTCCACACCGCTTTCGTTTCCGGCACTGGAAACACGCGATTGATCCGGATTTACGAGACCCTCGCCGCGGAGTCCCGCATGTGTATCCTCAGCCTGGAAGTCGCGTATCCCCGCATAGATGTGCTGGTGCAGGAGCACCAAGACATCCTGGACCTTCTTGAGAGGCGCGACCAGAGCGGACTTCAGCAAGCCATAAAACGGCACATGCAGAAAGCCGTCGAGGACCTCACTTCGACACGGCAGCCAAGTGGTGTCACCGCGTAAATGTTGTTAGCTCCATAAAAACTACGGGCCCGGTTCAAGTGAACTGGACCCGTAGTTTTTCTCTTCAATGTTCCAGATATTGCGTGTCCTCAGCGTGACGACAACCCCGCTTTGGCCCCGGACGCCTCTCGGTGGGCCGGGAGAGTGCCGCTTGGTGTGACGCTCGGGACCCTGCAAGCCACCAGCCTCAAACTCCCCTCTGCCTCAGCTGGACGCTTTCGCGCTGCCCTGATCCGGCACTGAATCCCCATGCCCACAGACAGCGACGACGCCGTCCTCAGGATCGATTTAATCGAGACGGCCCAGCTCGCGGAGGTCCTCAAGCGCCGTTCGCGGACTTGAGTTCCGCCTCGAGGCGCCGGTTGTCGGCCTCCAGGACCAGGACCATCCGGATGCCGGCCAGGTTCAAGCCCGATTCCAGAAGCTCCCCGATCCGCCGCAAGGTCACAAGGTCGTTCTCGCTGTACTGGCGGGTCCCGCCCAGGGTCCTGCCCGGTTCCAGCAGGCCCTTGCGTTCGTAGAGGCGCAGGTTCTGCTGACCCGTTCCCACCAGTGCGGCCGCAACGGAAATCGCATACACGCCCCTCCCCCGGTCCCCGGCCTGCCCCATCGGGCACCTCCAAAATCCTTCGAAAATCAGGCTTGCCCTGACCCATATGCAGTGCTATAAGAAATATATACCAGCCACCATAGATCAGCTGGGTTGACAACAAAAAACTGCGATCTGCAAGGAGTGACACACCATGCTGATGCGAACGGACCCCTTCCGTGAACTCGACCGGCTCGCCGAACAGGTACTCGGCACCACAGCCCGGCCGGCGGCCATGCCCATGGACGCCTGGCGGGAAGGCGAGGACTTCGTGGTCGCCTTCGATCTGCCCGGAGTCAACGTGGACTCGGTGGACATCGACGTCGAACGCAACGTCCTGACCGTCAAGGCCGAACGCCCGGACCCCGTCGGCGAGGACACGGAACTGATCGCCTCCGAACGGCCCCGCGGCATCTTCAGCCGCCAGCTCATCCTCGGCGACGCGCTGGACACCGAAGGCGTCAAAGCAAACTACGACGCCGGCGTCCTGACCCTGCGCATCCCGGTCGCGGAAAAAGCAAAACCGCGCCGCATCGAAATCGAAACCACCGGAAAACAGCGCCAGGAAATCAACGCCTGACCGCCGGCGCACCCTCCCGGACCGGGAGCACCACAGCGGCCCACCATGCAAAGAGGGCGGTCGGGTTCACAGACCACGCCACAGCGCAGCCAGCGCACGGATGGATGAGGCCCCGAGGATGACTCCCGCAACGATGGTCCCCGGCCGAACAGGCCGGGGACCATCCCCGCCCACGGAAACACCCCGCATCCAAAACACACACCACCGCCAACCATGAGGAACAACGGCCCCGACCTTTACGAGACCCTGCAGATCGCCCCCACCGCCACGGCACGCGAGGTGACCCGCGCCTACCGCACGCTCATCCGCAGCCGGCACCCCGACACCCGGGCGGCCCGCGAACACCCCACCGGCCCCGGCCCGACGGAACCGGAGACGAAGACCCAAAAAGAGCTGCAGGAGCTCCGGGACATCATGGCCGCCTACGCCATCCTCGGCAACCCGGAAAAGCGGGGCGCCTACGACCGGGAGCACCCGCGTCCAGCCGCGAACGCCACGCCGCAACGCCCCGGCCCCGTTCGGATCCCAAGGCAGTTGCCTCCCGCCACGGCGCTGCTGATCGGACCGGTCATCTGGGAGCCGCCCGCCCGACGGTCCCCGGGAACGCCGCTCCGGCAACCGTCATATCCGCCAACCCGCTACACGCTCATCCTGCAGATCAGGCGCTGAGAGCCGGAAAACCACACCAGCCCAAGGAGCCCCCATGAGTGCCTGGCGACCCTACGACAACCAACTGATGCCCGCGTTCTACGAACGCTTCGAAAAACGGTGGGGCAAAGGAACAGCCCCGTTCCTGGACCCCGAAACCCACGAACAACCCACCCCCCGGGCCCAATGGATCAACCCGGACACCGGCGCCGCAGTCGCGGTCGTCCCCATCTGGACCGAAGACCCCCAGCACCGCTCCTTCGCCGTGTTCTACCTACCCCCGGCCGGCGACATCTGGATCCTGCGGCCCGGCTACACAAACTACCTCGAAACCGACCCCAAAAACCCCGGGCAAGCCACCCTCCGCAACGACGCCTTCCGAAAAGCCGTCGCACACGCCAAGGAATTCATCTACGGAACCCAACCCTGAAAACCGTTCCCCGGAGCACACCATGACCCCTCCACAGATCAGCCAGTTCCTCCAGGAATGCATTGTTCACGATGACCCAAGCGACTCGGGGATCAACGCCGACGCGCTCTACGGGCTCTACGTCAGCTCGTGCTCCCTGAACCGCAAAATCCCCCTCCCCGACCACGCCTTCCGCACCGCCCTGCGCCTCGCCGGCCTTGTTAAGGGAAAAAACCGGAAGGGCAAAAAGAGAGTCTTCCAAGGCCTGCGCATGACCGGACCAGCCGCAGTGGACTACATCCTCAACAGCAGCGCCCAAACCCCGGCGGACCCCAGGTAGAGCAGGTGATGGACCGGGGCCAAGGTAACGCGCCAATGCCCGGTGTCACCCTGTGCCGGGCACTGGCGCAGCTACCGCCGAGAGCATGTTCCAGGGAAACGCCCTCGCCCCGATCGTAGGCCGCGGAACCGGCCCGGCACTTGAGTGCCGGCTACCTGTTTTGGCAGCCCTTGTGGCAGTGACGTGTCCGAGGCGACCTGGGGGCTGTCGCAGGAACCCCTGGCCCGGGCGTGCATTGACGCCCCCACATCGAAGACTCAGGGCGGACCGCAATAAGCACATCTACCAAGCAGACATAAGTGTGGACGCTGTCCAACCCCCTTTGGCAGGACAAGCGGACAGGCACAACTCCCCGCTACGACCGGGAGTAGCTTTCCAGGCAACTTCCGCGCCAAGGTCAGCCAATGTACGGCTCAGTCCAGCGGCATGGGTGTGCATCATTGTGCACACCCGTTCTTGCGCCACGGCCTCGATTCTCCGCTACGCGCCATGCCGAGAATTTAGCACAAGCGAACCCTAAGCAAGCGGTATTGCTCTTAGGGGGCCAGTTCGCCCGCCCGAGTCCAGCCGAGGGCCTCGTACCGGTCCGCTGCCCCGGCGTCCACGGGCGCGTAGACAACATCCGCGCCCTCGACGAAGGCTTCCTCCGCCAGGTGGGCCAGGACCACGGCCTCGTGATCGAGCGCCACAGCGTCGCCGTCCACTGCGCGCACAGGGCCCACCACAGCGAATCCATCGCCGAACGCCACCCGGCCCCGCGCCAGTGGGCGGTCAAAGCGGGTCAGCTCCACGACGTCGTAATCCTCCAAGGGCGCCTCGAGCACTCCGAACTCGGACTCCAGCGGCGGCGCACTGTTGACCTCGCCCGGCGGGGCGGTCATCAGGACGCCGACGGGAAGTGTTTCCTCGCCATCGTTGAGCCGCGCCCACAGGGGCCGCCAGTCGTGTGTGGTATCCGGTGCGCTCATTCACCAACCCTATCGTCGTGCCTGACTACCGGTAACTTGCGGAATAGCGGTTGATCTCCGCGGCCAGACGGGAATCCGAGGAGGATTCCCCAGCGAACCGCCGGGGCCTGGCATTCCGGCGCAGGACCGTTGAACGATCAGCCGGCGGGCACGGCTGCGGCCCTTCGGGCGTGGACCGAAAGGACGTGACCTTCCGGGGTTTACCAGCGTGAATGGATCATCTCGCGGAAGTACGTGTCGTAGATTTCCCTGACGCTGTTCTCGAAGTCCGGGCCTAGGTGGTCCAGTATTTGGCTGGAGGCGGCGTTGGCGCGGGCTTGTTCAGGGTTTCGGGCCCCTGGTATGACGGTGCTGACCCCGTCTTGTGCCGCGATCCAGGCGATGGCCGCTTGGGCTGTGGTTGCTCCGGACGGGACAAGCTTTTTGAAATGTTCCACCGCTTTGAGGCCCTGTTCAAAGTCAACTCCGGAGAAGGTCTCCCCGACGTCGAAAGCCGCACCGTTCCGGTTATATTTCCTGTGGTCATTTTCGGCAAAGACTGTGTCCTTGGAGTACTTTCCCGAGAGCAGGCCTGAGGCCAGAGGAACCCTGGCGATGATGCCGACTCCGGCGTTCTTCGCCGCGGGCAGGACCTTGTCCAGGGGTTTGAGTCTGAAGGCGTTCAGCATGATCTGGACGGTGGCCGTGCCGTGCTTGATGGCCTCGAGTGCTTCCTCGGTCCGCTCGACGCTGACGCCGTAGTCCTTGATTGCGCCTTCATTGACGAGCGTCTCCAGCGCATCGTAGATTTCCGGGCGGCTGTAAACCGGGGTCGGCGGGCAATGCAGCTGCACCAGGTCGAGGCACTCCGTCCGGAGGTTCCGCCTGGAACGGTCAACCCACTGCCGGAAGTTGGCCAGTGTGTAGTTCTCAGGTTTCTGTTCCAGGCGCCGCCCGATTTTGGTGGCTACCGTGATGTCCAGTCCGGGGTTGGCAGCGAGGTACTTCCCGATGGTTTGCTCGCTCCGCCCGTCGCCGTAGACATCGGCGGTATCAAAGAAGGTCACCCCGGAATCCACGGCGGCTTCCAGGATGTCGTTGGCTTCCTTCGGATCCACGTTGCCCCAGTCTGCACCGAGCTGCCATGTGCCCAGCCCCACAACGGAGACGGACCGCCCTGTCTTGCCCAATACTCGCTGCTTCATCCTTCGGCTATAACCACGGCACAACGGCCCCGTCCCCAGGGAAGGGGGCCAGCTGATCCTAGGACCCGAAGGGCCAGCCACGCCGGGACAAAAGATGCTGTCGGACGCGTAGTCTCGAAAAACGGCTACCGGCATAGGGTCCGCTCATGGAACGACGTGGTCAGGGCCCGGGGTGCCGCCACACGGCCGGCTACTTCACGGACAAGAGAAAGCGCGTCAGAAAACAATGGAATTCAGGTACCTTGGCAACTCCGGCTTCAAGATTTCGGAAATCACGTTCGGCAACTGGCTGACCCACGGCTCCCAGGTCGAGAACGACACCGCCACCGCATGCGTCCGAGCAGCGCTCGACGCCGGAATCAGCACCTTCGACACGGCCGATGTCTATGCCAACACCGCGGCCGAGACCGTCCTCGGCAACGCCCTGAAGGGCGAACGTCGGGAGTCGCTGGAGATCTTCACGAAGGTATTCGGTCCCACCGGGCCCAAGGGCCACAATGATCTCGGGCTCTCCCGCAAGCACATCACGGAATCCATCAACGGCTCCCTCAGGCGCCTGCAGACCGACTACGTGGACCTCTACCAGGCCCACCGCTACGATTTCGAGACCCCGCTGGAAGAAACCATGCAGGCCTTCGCGGACATCGTTCGGCAAGGCAAAGCCCTATACATCGGCGTGAGCGAATGGACAGCGGAGCAGATCCGTGACGGCCACGCACTGGCCAAAGATCTGGGGTTCCAGCTGATATCCAACCAGCCGCAGTATTCCATGTTGTGGAGGGTCATCGAGGCCGAAGTGGTGCCGGCGTCGGAAGAACTCGGACTCTCCCAGATCGTGTGGTCCCCCATGGCCCAGGGCGTCCTGAGCGGCAAGTACCAGCCCGGGAAACCTGCTCCCGAGGGCAGCCGCGCGACCGACACAAAGGGCGGAGCGCAGATGATCAAGCGTTGGATGGCCAACGAGGTCCTGACCGGCGTCCAGAAGCTCAAACCGATCGCGGAAGAAGCCGGACTGACCATGGCCCAGCTCAGCATCGCCTGGGTCCTGCAGAACCAGAACGTGGCCTCGGCCATCACAGGCGCGTCCCGGCCCGAGCAGGTCGCGGCCAACGTGGCCGCATCCGGAGTGAAACTGGATCAGGAGATCATGGACAAAATCGACACCGCAATCGGCGCCCTCGCCGAACGCGACCCCGCCCGGACCAAAGATTCCTCACCCGCCACCCGGGAAGCATAAGCACCAAACGGCAGAGGACGGCCGGACGCCCACCTTTCAGCAGGGGACCTTGGGCCACGAACGGGCCGAACCCGGCAAGGCCATGGCCGTCCTCCACACCCTCGGGCTGTCGCTGACCGCCTCCGATCCTATGCCCCGGGGCAGCGACTACGATCCGGCATGGCGGGACTACGCCGAAACCTTCACCCCGCTGATCGGCTCGCGGGACTTCGAGTTCGCCATCAAGATGCTCGCCGACTACGCCGCCGCGTCCCTCAAGGCCGGGAGGCCGCTGCTCCAGCGCAGCCCCCGGCTCAAGGACCCGCACTCATCGTCGTCGACGACGCCCTCGACGCAGGCACCACCCTCAAGCCGGAATCCGGCGAATAGTCTTCACAAGACAGGCGCATGACCTTCGATCTCTTGTCCTAGTATCCGCCCGGTGCATCTCCTATGTGGCGTAAGCGGGTGGGACGTCATATCCCGTGGCCCACGGGACGAGCTTCGGGGCGGGGTGCGGCCCCTCGGATAACCAATCGTTGCTGATCTCGGTGGCCTTCGCCGCGTGCAGCACAAGCTGCGCAGCAAGGGCAGAGCCCGTGATTTTGGCGTAAGCGAGAGCGGTTTCCCCGACCGTCTCGGTGTGCTCGAGAAGCGGCAACAAATGCGAGGAGGTGACGTTGCTGAGCTCACCGACCCGTTCGCCGTCGAGCCGGACTTCGATAAATGGACGCTCGGTACCGTTCCTGAGAGTGCGGATAACCTCGTGGAGGCTGACCAGCAGGAGGCCGACCCCTTCCGGTGGCACGTGGTTGCACAGGATATCGAAATGGTCCTCTTCCTTGAGGACTTGGATCGCCGATCCCCACGGCACAAGAGTGGTGACGCCCGCCGGGGCCTCGTTCAGCGGCGCGATCAGCTCCGGCTCCGGCAACGCCACGGTGACCCGGGCCTGGAGCCGGTCGCCGCCGTCGTACGCCCAGATGCGGGCCGTCGCGGCCGCAGCGAGCCCGCTGGCAATAATTCTCCTGATCGGTTGCGCGTAGCGGATCGCGTCTTCACGGCTGAGATATCCCAGGACCTGATTCCGCCAACGAACGCTGACGGCATTCTGGTCAAACGGGTTATCCGGCTCGGCCACGAGTTCAACCCGAACGCCTTCAGCTTCACCATCGCGAGCTACGGCCATGGGCCCCTTACTGGCGCGGAGCGAAGCCTTGATAGCCGTGCTGTACGCGTGCTCGCCCACGACGTCGACGTTCGGCCATTCCGAACGGCCGAGCGAGACCCGGTACAACCCCTGGCCTGAAATAACGGGCCGCGTGACTGGCGAAATCGGTGCCTGCCCCTCAACAGCAGCCGGTTGTGGCGCGGCGTGATTCGCCGGCGCCTCGATCCGCGCATCGGGAACCGCGATTCCCTGCACGGTGCCGACCGGACTCCCCGACCAGGTCGCGTCCTCCCACGCCTGCCGGCCACGGCGCCGCTTCCGCAACAGGAACATCAGCCCGACGATCCCCGCAGCCAGCAGGAACCCCGCGGGCGAGGACACCGTCACCATCACCACCAGCAACCCGAGCAAAGTCCACTGGGCCACAGTCCCGGCCTTCTCCAGCCCCGGCACTCCGCGGCCGCCGGAGGTCAGCTTGACCGGGCTCTGACCGACATATTCCAGGACCTTGGCGGCTTGTCCCAAGGTCAGGTGCATCAGGCTCGGGCGCTTGCCCGTTGCCCGTGCCACGGCCGCGCGAACGAAGTTACGCTGGAACTTCGATGCCGGAGCCGTCTCATCTGCAGCGAGGAGTTCCCGCCATGCCTCGTCGCTGATGATCTGATGCACGACCTGACGGCGGGCCGGTTGAGATGGCCGAGCGGCGTCCTTCCGTGTTGACCGGCGGTTCGAGCTGGTGGTCACATACGAGACTCCCGTTCCAGGGACCCTCACCGTACTCGTGGTGCGGCCTGTCGTGGACTTCGTCACCCGGAACGGACCGCCCCCAATGCTCGCACTCACTCCGCGCTTGGACGCCGTGATCCTCACAGGCCCGAAGCTCTTCGACTTGCGGTAACGAAAACCCAACTCGCACCCCCAAAATAGGCAAACACGAGGAAGCACCTGTCCCCGTACCGGAGATTCTAGGCCTCAGGGAGTCGCGAATGGGTTTGCGTCCCGTGAGCGTGCCCGTCACAAGCCGAATCCCGTACGCCACAACACTCCGACTACGGGACAGTTCTCCCTCATTGCCGGGACGCTTACGACGAAAGACTCCCGGTGGTATCTTTTAGAACTACAACTGGTATATGAGTCTCAACCTCCCTAACCTGATAAGCATCCGACTCCGATGAAACTGGAGACCACTCAACTACTCGAGAGAGTGCAGCATGCCTTCGAACAATGATGCTGAACCTGCTGTTGAAACAGGCGGAGTTCAGCAAGGGGGCGTCCAGTCCGTCGACCGCGCCCTTGCGGTCTTGGAAATCCTCGCAAGGGACGGCCATGCCGGCGTGAGCGAAATAGCGGAGGAGATGAACCTCCACAAATCGACGATCTTCCGTCTGCTGGCGTCGCTCGCGAGCAGGGATATGGTCCAGCAGAACAGCGGACGGGGCAAGTACCAGCTGGGCTTCGGAATATTACGGATCGCAAGTACCATCCCCGGAAGGCTGAGCCTGGTCTATGAAGCCCGTCCGGTATTGGAAAGCCTGGCCGAGAAATACGAGGAGACGGTGAACCTTGCCGTGCTCCGTTCCAACTTTGCGGTCAACGTCGACCAGGCCATGGGCCCTTCAATGCTTGCCACCTACGACTGGGTGGGCAGCCTGACCCCTCTGCATGCCACCTCTAGCGGAAAGGTACTGCTCGCAACTCTTCCAGCCGACGAACGGGGCAGGATCCTAGAGGAAACAGGGCTGCCTCCTAGGGCGCCGCGGACGATCACCAGCCGCGAAGAACTGGAAAACCAGCTTCTCGACGTCTCACGCAACGGATACGCAGTGACGAGGGATGAAATCGAGATCGGATTGAACGCCGCAGCGGCGCCGGTCTACAACCACACGGGAACTGTGGTTGGTGCAGTAAGCATTTCCGGACCAGCCTTCCGCTTCGACCCGGAAACGACGCCGGGACTTCTGGAAGCACTGAGGGAGGCGGGGCTGCGGATAAGTGCCAAATTGGGCTACACCCTTCGGTAGCAAGCGCATTAGGTGAACAATTCCAGCGGGCTAGCCGCTTATGCCTCATTGAGCGGGTCCCTTCACAGGCTGGCACCGCAACGCCTGAGCCGCCGCTTGACCGTGTAGGGCACAGCACAGGTGGACCACTAGAACGACGTCGGCCCCGCACATAGCCTCCGCCAACGAAGCGGAGCCCCTCACTCACGTCCCCGCCGCGTAATAGGACTCGATGGTAGCGTCACAAATCAGCCCGGCCACGTAAATTCCATGTAAAGCGGCCGGAGTCGCCGCCATCTCTTCACCGAAGTGGAGCCATGGCGGGTCAGCCGCCCTGCAACTCCGAGGGCTGGCGGCGGCACCCTCGAGGCCGATCGAGCCGGCCTCCGCCATGATCGATCTAGCCTGCCCTGTCCGCGCGGACCCAAGATTCTGCGCGGATTTCAAAGTCCGCAGGGTAGGAACATTCACCACGCGGCCCGTCTTGGGGCCGCTGCACCTCCTGCCAATCAGGCAGGTGCCTCCTAAAGATGCAACAAGGAGTTGCGCATCACGAGATGCGAATTCTGCATCCGAGAGGGGCGACGCACACGCACTGCGACAGTGCCGTCACAGGGGCCGCTTCAGCGCGTACAGAAACCTTGACAATGATCGTGGCGTAGATCACTCTGTTGCGTATGGTGATTCATGTTGATGATGCCACAACGGACAGGACGGGCAGAGCCCGTTAGGCGGGAGGAAGGTTTATCAGCGGATCCCGTGCCCGCTGACAGTACCGGCCCCGGAAACGACCCCTTGCTCAACACATCACCAACGGTCAATATCTTCCACAAACGACGGTGAGCAGATCGCTGTCGACGACACCCTGGCGTCAGCATCATCGTCTAGCACCACCAGGCAGTACTCCACTCCAAGCTAAGAGGCGGAACTCTTGAGGCTACAACTGAGCAACAAGCTGCACGAACGGACACGCTCCGCTGTCCCCCTACGGTCAGTCATGGACAGTGTCCGGGCATTGGGGAGACGCGGTTCGTCCTCACCGTTGCCGGCCCTTCGAAATGACTCCCAGACCACGCCCAAGGAGATCTACCCCATGACGAACGAGAGCTACGACTACGTGATCGTCGGCGGTGGAAGCGCCGGATCGGTGCTGGCGGACAGGCTCAGCGCCGACGGAACGCGCACCGTTCTGGTCCTTGAAGCGGGCCGCAGCGACTACCCGTGGGACCTTTTCATCCAGATGCCGGCGGCCCTCACCTTCCCCAGCGGCAACCGGTTCTACGACTGGCAATACCAGTCCGACCCAGAACCGCGGATGCACGGCCGCAGGATCGCGCACGCCCGCGGCAAGGTGCTGGGCGGCTCCAGCTCCATCAACGGAATGATTTTCCAGCGCGGCAACCCTTTGGACTACGAACGCTGGGGAGCCGACGCCGGGATGGAAACCTGGGACTTCGCGCACTGCCTGCCCTACTTCAAGCGCATGGAAACCGCGCTCGCCGCGGATCCAGACGATGACCTGCGCGGCCACGACGGACCCCTCGTGCTGGAGCGCGGGCCAGCCCGCAATCCACTGTTCCAGGCCTTCTTCCGCGCTGCCGCGGAAGCGGGACACAAGCGCACCGATGATGTCAACGGGTACCGGCAGGAGGGCTTCGGCCCATTCGACCGGAACGTGCACAAGGGCCAGCGGCTCTCGGCCTCACGTGCCTACCTGCGCCCCAACAAGGGTAGGAAAAACCTATCGATCCGCACCAGGGCGCTGGCGGCAAAGGTCAATTTCGATGGCACCACGGCCACAGGAGTCACGTACCGCCGGAACGGCCGGCTGCACACGGTCAACGCCAAGGAAGTGGTGCTCTGCGGCGGTGCGATCAATACCCCTCAGCTGCTGCAACTTTCCGGAGTGGGAGATTCCGCGCATTTGAAGTCTCTGGGCATCACGCCGGTTGTCGACCTGCCGGGAGTTGGCGAAAACCTACAGGACCATCTGGAAGTGTACGTCCAGCACTCCTGCACCCGGCCAGTATCCATGCAGCCGAACCTGAGCCTCTGGCGCTACCCGCTTATCGGACTCCAGTGGCTGTTCGGGCGCAAGGGCCCCGCGGCCACCAACCACTTCGAAGGGGGCGGGTTCGTCCGCTCCAACGAGGACGTCGCCTACCCCAACCTGATGTTCCACTTCCTGCCGGTTGCCGTTCGCTACGACGGCCAGAAGGCCGACGCCAAGCACGGATACCAGGTCCACGTGGGCCCCATGTACTCCGACGCCAGAGGGAGCCTGAAGATCACCTCCACGGACCCCGCCGAGCACCCGTCCATGCAGTTCAACTACCTGTCCACGGACCAGGACCGGCGCGAATGGGTGGAAGCCATCCGGGTCACCCGCGACATCCTCGCCCAGCCGGCTCTCGCCCCCTACAGCGGCGGCGAGCTCTCCCCCGGACCGTCCGTTCAGACGGACGAGGAGATTCTCGACTGGGTGGCCAGGGATGCCGAAACGGCGCTCCACCCCTCCTGCACGGCCAAGATCGGCCCGGCCACGGACCCCCTGGCCGTGGTGGATCCGCTCACCATGAAAGTTCATGGCACCTCGGGGCTCCGCGTGGCAGATGCCTCCGCCATGCCTTATGTGACCAACGGCAACATCTACGCCCCGGTAATGATGCTCGCCGAAAAGGCCGCGGACCTCATCCTGGGACGCGCGCCGCTGGCACCCGAGCATAAGGACTTTTACCGGCACGGCTCCGCTGCCACAACCGAAGCCGCCCCGGGCCAGGGCCGCGCATGAGCGCCGTCGGGGTTGCCGGGATCAACAGCCGGACCGTGCCGGATCAGGAAGCGGCACCCGCACGGGGCCTGTTCCTCGACGGCCAGTGGCGCGAATCAAAAGCCGGGAAAACGCGGCTCATCACATGCCCGGCGGACGCCAAAAACGTCGCCGAGGTTGCCGAATGCACGGCCGCCGATGCCGAGGCCGCGGTTGCCAGCGCCCGCAGGGCGTTCGACGGCGGCGCGTGGCCCGGCACCAGCGAGAGAGAACGTGGCCAGGTCCTGCTTCGCACTGCCGAACTGCTGGAACGCGACAAAGCACTCTATTCCCGGGCCGAAGCCCTCGACACGGGCAAACGCTACGTCGAAGCGGAATACGACATCGACGATATCGCCGCCTGCTTCCGGTACTACGGTGGGATCGCCGGGACGGACGCCGGCCGCGTGATCGACACCGGCAACCCCGGAACCATCAGCCGCGTGGTGCACGCCCCGGTAGGGGTCTGCGGGCTCATCACGCCATGGAACTACCCCCTCCTGCAAGCCTCCTGGAAGGTGGCCCCGGCTCTGCTGGCCGGCAACACCTTCGTCCTGAAGCCCAGCGAACTGACTCCCTCCACCGCCATCCTCCTGATGGATACCCTTCGTGAGGCCGGATTGCCGGGCGGGGTCGCCAACCTCGTCACCGGCACCGGTCCCGACGTCGGCGCAGTCCTGAGCGAAAGCCCCGACGTCGACCTGATCTCGTTCACCGGCGGCCTGGCCACCGGGATCGGCATCATGAAGGCCGCAGCGAGCACGGTGAAACGGGTCGCATTGGAACTGGGCGGGAAGAATCCGAACATCGTCTTCGCCGACGCCGACCGCGAGTCCGCCTTGGACAACGCCCTCACCGCGGTGTTCCTGCATTCGGGCCAAGTGTGCTCGGCCGGAACCAGACTCATCGTCGAAGAGTCGATCCACGACGATTTCGTGGCGGACCTGGTGCGGCGTGCGCAGGCCATCCGGCTTGGCGGCCCCTTCGACGAGTTCGCCGAGACCGGACCGCTGATTTCGGCCGCGCACCGGGAGAAGGTCCATGCCTACGTGCAAGCCGGCATCGACGAAGGTGCCACCGTTCTGTGCGGCGGCTATATCCCCTCCTCCGGCGCGCTCGCGCTCGGCAGCTACTACCCACCCACCATTCTGGGCAGCTGCAACACCTCGATGAACGTCGTCCAGGAAGAATCGTTCGGACCAGTTCTGACCGTGGAGACCTTCAGCACGGAGGCCGAAGCCATCAGTTTTGCCAACGACACCCCCTACGGACTGGCCGGAGCCGTCTGGACTCAGGACGGGTCCCGCGCGCAGCGCGTGGCCGGGGCCCTCCGGCACGGCACAGTGTGGATCAACGATTACCACCCGTACGTACCCCAGGCAGAGTGGGGTGGCTTCGGCAAGTCCGGAAACGGCCGCGAACTGGGGCTCCAAGGTCTCGCGGAGTACCGGGAAACCAAGCACATCTGGCAAAACATCAACCCCAGGCCCAGCCACTGGTTCAAGCCTCCTCAGGCAGGAGTACAGCAATGAACAGTCCCGATATCTCAGTGCGCAACCTTTGGAAGGTCTTCGGACCGGGAGGCGACAAGATTCCCGGCAATCCTGAACTCTCGGCCCTCAAGTCCGCGGAACTGCTTGAGCGCACCGGCTGTGTGACCGCCGTTCGCAACCTGAGTTTCGACGTCGCCAAGGGCGAAGTCTTCGTGGTCATGGGACTCTCCGGATCCGGTAAATCCACCCTGATCCGCTGCCTAACCCGGCTGATCGAGCCCACCTCCGGGCAAGTCCTGGTGGACGGCAAGGACGTCCTGCAGGCAGGAATTGCCGAGCTCCGCGAACTGCGCCGGCGCAAGATGTCCATGGTGTTCCAGCATTTCGGCCTGCTCCCCCACCGCACCGTGCTGGACAACGTCTCCTACGGACTGCAGATCCGCGGGGCTGCCAAAACCGAACGCTATGCCAGGGCCCGTGAAATCATCGAACTCGTTGGCCTCAAAGGCTACGAACAGCACTACCCGGACCAGCTGTCCGGAGGAATGCAGCAGCGCGTCGGCCTGGGACGGGCCCTGGCCGGAGATCCGGACACCATCCTCTTCGATGAGCCCTTCTCCGCGCTGGATCCGCTCATCCGCCGGGACATGCAGGCGGAAGTCACCCGGCTCCATAAAGAAATGGGCAAGACCATGGTGTTCGTGACCCACGATCTCTCCGAGGCACTCAAGCTCGGCGACCGCATCCTGATCATGCGCAACGGCGAAACGGTCCAGTGCGGCACGGGAGACGAACTAGTGGGGTCACCGGCGGACAAGTACATTGAGGACTTCGTGTCCGAAGTCCCCCGCGCGGACGTCCTGACCCTGAAGTGGATCACCCGGCCCGTGGCAGACGGAACCCCGGGCGATGCTCCCGTCCTCAGCGCCGGAACGATCATCCGGGACGCCATCGCGGCGGTCATGGACTCCTCCTGCCCCGTCCTGGTTGAAGATGGCGGCAAGATCACAGGGCAGATCGACCGCGACAGCATTCTTTCGGTCCTGCAGCCCACGGAAGCGGCGGCCTGATGTCGACCCTCGTCCGGGATCGGGCCACGGCCCAGCCCACGCCGTCCCCCGCCCGCGAACCCCGCCGCAGGCCCAGCCGGCGCACCCTCCTGCTGGGGGGCGCCGCCGTCGTCTGGATCCTGGGATTCCTCGTCCTGCAGGGAACAGCCACCCTGACCCTGCCCGCCTCAGAGCTGACGGACCTGCACCGGTCCCTGAACCAGTTCAACGCCTGGGTGGCAGCAAACCGGGGCGACAACCCCGTCTTCCTCTACGTTTTCACGCCCCTGCGTGCCGCCGTCGACGCCGTCGCCAGCCTGTTCGTTACCCTCTTCGCCGCAAGTTCCACTGGCCTTCGCTTGCCGGAGATCGGTTGGCTCGGAACCGTGGGCCTACTAGGCTGGATTGCGTTCGCGTTCGGCAACGCCCGGGTCGCACTGCTCACCGTAGCCGTCTTTATGTTCTTCGGCTTCCAGGGCCTGTTCCTCGAGGCAACGTACACGTTCGCCCTTGTGGTCACCGCCGTCCTGCTGACCCTGCTCGTCGGAATCCCCCTCGGCGTCCTGGCCGGCATCTACGGCCGGGTTGCAAAGGTGATCACGCCGGTGCTGGACTTCATGCAGACGCTGCCCACGTTCGTGTACCTGGCCCCGCTTGCCCTGATCTTCCTCATTGGCCCGGCATCGGCTGTCATCGCCACTGTCATCTACGCGGCACCCCCCGTGATCCGCCTGACGGCGCACGGGATCCGGGGCATCCCTGAGAACACCCGCGAAGCCTCCGATTCGCTCGGCACGACAGGCCTGCAGCGGCTCCTCACCCTGCAGCTGCCCATGGCCCGGCGCACCATCGTCATGGGAATCAACCAGAGCACCATGGCGGCTCTGTCCATGGTCACCATCGCCGCTCTCATCGCAGCTCCCGGGCTTGGCCAGGTGGTTGTCCGGGCGCTGCAATCGCTGGACGTCGGCACGGCTGTGAACGCCGGGCTCTCCATCGTCCTGCTTGCGATAGTGCTGGATCGGGTGACCACCGCCGCGAGCCGCCGGGCGGAGCCTGGGGCGGCCCGCAACCGCAGGATCCCCCGCAGAACCAGGTACATCCTCCTTGGCATCACCCTGGTGCTTACCCTGACGATGGTGCAGTTGTCCCGGACCCAGCTGTGGGCCGCAGCATTCCCGGCAGAGCTCAACGTCGGCCCGGCGATCGTCCATGCCGTCGGCACGGCCAGCCAGTGGATGCAGTCCAACCTGTCCCTGTTCACAGTGTCATTCCGGGAAACCGTCACCCTCGGAATTCTCAACCCGTTCCAGTCGCTGCTCACTGACACTCCCTTCTACATACTCGTCGCCGTCATAGCCATCGCCGCCTACGCCCTCGGCGGCTGGAAGCTCGCGGCCCTGACCACGGCCTGCCTGGGCGTCATCATTTACCTCGGCCTCTGGAGCGACTCGATGGTCACCCTGGCAGGAACCCTGGTGGCCACCGCGGTTGTCATGGTCCTGGGCATCGTCTTCGGCGTGGCCATGGGCCGGTCCAACAGAGTGGACCAGATTATGCGGCCCATGCTTGACGCAGGACAGACCATGCCTGCTTTCGTCTATCTGGTTCCGTTCCTTGGGCTCTTCGGCGCCACCCGCTTCACCGCCATCATCGCCGGCATCATCTACGCCGCCCCCGTGGCCATCAAGATCACCGCCGACGGAATCGCAGCGATCTCCCCCACCGTAGTTGAGGCCGCCGTCGCCAGCGGCTCCACACCCTGGCAGGTCATCACCAAGGTCCAGCTGCCAATGGCCAGGCAGACCCTCGCCCTCGCAGCCAACCAAGGCCTGATCTATGTCCTCGCCATGGTTGTGGTCGGTGCGCTCGTGGGCGCAGGTGGCCTCGGGTATGACGTCGTCGCCGGCTTCGTCCAAAGTTCCCTTTTCGGCAAGGGCCTCGCCGCAGGCGTTGCCATCGTCTTCCTCGGCATCCTGCTGGACAGGATGACCCAGGCGGCCGCAGCCACCCCGGCGCGGAAAATCCCCTCGCCCAAAACCTCGACAACTTAACCGCATAACCGTCCTGCGCCCCCGCACGGCAAGCAGGATCCGCGCATTTCCCCCAATAAGGAGAACCAACCATGAAAAAAGCTGGACTGCTGTTGAAACGAACTGTCCCGGTCGTGGCTGGAGCTGCAGCCGCAGCCCTGCTGCTCGCAGGCTGCGGCGGTGCCTCCGTGAACCAGGCCGCTCCTGCCTCCGGGGCCGCCGCGGCCGCCTGCGGAAGTGTCAACGTCGCGATGAACGCCTGGGTGGGGTACACGGCCGATGCCGCCGTGTACAGCTATGTCGCGAAGAACAAACTCGGCTGCACTGTGGTGCAGAAGGACCTGAACGAGCAGATTTCCTGGCAGGGCTTTGCCTCCGGCGAGGTCGACGTCGTCATGGAAAACTGGGGCCACGACGATCTGGCCAAGCAATACATCACCGATCAGAAAGTCGCCGTCGACGCCGGGCCCACCGGCAACATCGGCCACATCGGCTGGTACGTGGCGCCTTGGATGGCAGAAAAGTACCCGGACATCACGGACGGGAAGAACCTGAACAAGTACGCCTCGATGCTCGCTACCTCTGAATCCGGAGGCAAAGGCCAGGTGCTCGACGGCGATCCCGCCTTCGTCACCAACGACGAGGCCCTCGTAAAGAACCTCAACCTGGACTACAAGGTAGTGTTCTCCGGCTCGGAGGCCGCCCTGATCCAGTCGTTCCGGACTGCGGAGCAAAACAAGACACCGATCCTGGGCTACTTCTACGAACCGCAATGGTTCCTGTCCCAGGTCCCGCTCAAGAAGGTCAATCTGCCTGCGTGGACGAAGGGATGCGACGCTAACGCAGAAAAAGTCGCCTGTGACTACCCCACGTACACACTGAACAAGGTTATTTCGAAGAAGTTCGCGGACAGCGGCTCGCCCGCAGCCAAGCTCGCGAAAGCCTTCAAATGGACCAACGAAGACCAGAACGCCGTCGCCACCGACATCCAGGGCGGAATGACGCCCGAGGCAGCGGCCAAGAAATGGGTGGACGCCCACCAAGATGCAGTGAACGCCTGGCTCAGCTAGGCCAGACCGTCGTAGGTATGCGACGGCAAATCTTCCCGGTTCTGTCGCACATATTTCAGGTACCGGTCCAGTAAACCCACCCGCCCACGGGTCACCCGTGGGCGGGTGGGCGAACCCGCTACCTCATTACCACCTTGGGCCCGTCTTCCTCCCGGAAGCTGACAGGTCCGTGCAGACCCTCTTCTTGCTCGGAACATTTCAATGCTGCCGGCGATGACATGGCTTCGGCCTACTATCTGATCGGCACTTCGGTGATAGGTGCGATCGCCATTTACTTCCTGCCGGAGTCGGCGCGCCGCGCTCTCCCCGGTTCAACGCCCAGCGTGGACACGATGGCCGAGGCACGCGCATTGGTGGGAGCCCAAGGGGAGACAGCCTGATCAACTCGGATGAGTCCCGGCCCCAGGTTCCTTCGCGCCTGGAGCTACCGGTGCTTCACTGGGTCAGCACTCGATGACCTTGACCTTCGGGGTGACCTGCTGTCGCAGCAGTTCCTGCTGAAGGTCTGGTCTAAGCAGCGAAAAGAGCTTCGCGAACAGCGTGCTCGAAGCCGCTGACGTGGATGCGCGCGAGCTCCGCCGCCTGGATCTCATCCCCGTCGATAACCGCACGAAGCAGGTCCACGTGCTCATGCACGTGGCGCGAAAGGTCGGGAAGCCGATCCAAGACCAGGCACCAGATTCGGATCGCGAGGTTGTCGTAGCGAATCAGAACGTCTTCGAGATGGGGATTGCCGGCGGCGGCGTAAATGCCTTGGTGCACCCGAGCATCCAGCCGCAGGGTTTCGACCACGGACGCCGTACCGGTGTCGAAAGACTCGACAGCGCGCATGACTCCTCGCAATCGCTCCCTCATCGATTCCGTCGCCACGCGAGCAGCCCGGGCGGCGGCAACGGGTTCGAGTTGGGCGCGTATTTCGGAAATGAACGCAAGGTCGGTAACCTCAACTCGCGTCGCAAAAGTTCCCCTTCGCGGATAGGAAACTACCAGGCGATCGAGCTCCAGCCGCTTCAAGGCTTCACGTACCGGGGTCCGCCCGACGCCGAGGTCCTTAGCGAGGTCTTCGTCATTGAGGAGATCGCCGGGCTTGATGTCAAGCATCAGCAGCCTGTCCCGGATGCGCTCATAGGCGACGTCAGCCAACGACCTCTTTGCCGCATCGTCGGCGATTGCCAGACCTTCAAAAGCCATAACTGGTTTCCTTTTCATTCAAGCCAAGAACGCTATTGACCTCACCCATTGACCAGTATACGCTGAATGTCAGGTTAATATATCAGTTATGAATCTCAAAATATATCTAAGGAGGAGACATGACCCTAGTGGCGGCAGACTCATCTACCAGCACGCTGACCCAGTCAGAAGCCCGAGCGGAAGCCCAAACGCAGAAATTCGTGCTCACACTGTCGTGCGGCGAACGCGCGGGCATCGTCCAGGCGGTCACCACCTTTCTCTTTGAGCGTGGCTTTAACATCGATGAACACCAGCAGTTCGACGACGGCCTCCGCCAGACGCTGCATCTGCGCACCTCCTTTTCGGGCTCGGCGGACCACACCCCAGAGAGTCTCCAGGAAGAATTCAGTTCGATCGCTGACCGGTTCGACATGAAATTCAGCTTTCATGACCAGACCAAGCAACGCGTCCTCGTGATGGTGTCCAAGTTCGGCCACTGCCTGAACGACCTGCTCTTCCGCTGGCGCGGCGGCAGCCTCGGGGGTGACATAGCCCTCATAGTTTCCAATCATGAAACCCACCGGGCCATGGCCGAAGCCGCGGGCCTCCCCTTCATCTACCTCCCGGTAACCGCTGAGACAAAGTCAGATGCCGAACGGCGCCTCCTGGAACTGGTGGATGAGCACAACATCGACCTCGTCGTGCTCGCCCGGTACATGCAGGTACTGTCCGACGACCTCTGCCGCTCTTTGGAAGGGCGGGCTATCAACATCCACCACTCCTTCCTCCCCGGGTTCAAGGGTGCACGCCCCTACCACCAGGCGTACGACCGTGGAGTCAAGCTGGTGGGCGCCACGGCCCACTACGTAACCGCGGAACTGGATGAGGGGCCAATCATCGAGCAGGAGGTCATCAGGGTCGACCACAGCTACGGTCCGACCGCCCTTTCAACGGTGGGGCAGGACGCCGAGGCACTGGCATTGTCCCGTGCCGTGCGCTGGCACTGCGAACACCGTGTGCTGCTGGATCACACCAGCACCGTCGTGTTCCGCTAAGCACGGCCACCAAACCAGCAGAGACAACGCACGAATATCAGCAGGAGAGACCACATGGCTTCGACGCCAAGCATTGTCATTATCGGAGCTGGAATCGTCGGCACGAACCTGGCCGATGAACTAGTCACCCGGGGTTGGAACAACATCACGGTCCTGGACCAAGGGCCGCTGAACATGCCCGGGGGCTCAACGTCTCACGCCCCAGGTCTTGTCTTCCAGACCAACCCCTCAAAGTCCATGGCGCTCTTCGCCAAGTACACGGTGGAGAAGCTTTTGTCCTTGACCGAGGACGGCGTCAGTTGCTTCAACCAGGTCGGTGGCCTCGAGGTCGCCACCACCGAGACCCGTCTCGCGGACCTGAAGCGAAAGCTCGGATACGCAGCATCGTATGGAATTAGCGGCAAGATCCTTTCGCGTGAAGAGTGCATGGAGCTCTACCCGCTCCTGAACGAGGAAGACATTCTGGGAGGCCTGCATGTCCCCAGCGACGGCCTGGCCAACGCCGCCCGCGCGGTTCAGCTGCTGATCAAGCGTACGGAAGCCGCGGGCGTCAAGTACCGGGGCAACACCACGGTCACGGGTATCGAACAGTCCGGCCGGCGGGTCACGGGCGTCCAGACGTCTGAAGGTGTTGTCCCCGCGGACATCGTGGTTTCCTGCGCAGGCTTCTGGGGTGCCAAGATCGGCGAAATGATCGGCATGTCCGTCCCCCTTCTGCCCTTGGCCCACCAGTACGTCAAGACCACCCCGGTGCCGGGGTTGAAGGGCAAGAACGAACTGCCCAACGGGGCCTCCTTGCCCATCCTGCGACACCAGGACCAAGACCTTTACTACCGCGAGCACGGCGAACGCTACGGCATCGGTTCCTACGCCCACCGCCCGATGCCCGTGGACCTTGACGAACTCGGCACCTTTGATCCCGCCGCGATGAGCGAACACAACATGCCCTCGCGGCTCGATTTCACCTTGGAGGACTTCCTCCCGGCATGGGAAGCCACCAAGCGCATCCTTCCTACGCTGCGGGAAACCGACATCGAGGATGGCTTCAACGGCATCTTCTCCTTCACTCCCGACGGCGGATCCCTGGTGGGCGAGTCCAAGGAACTGGACGGCTTCTTCGTCGCGGAAGCCGTGTGGGTGACCCACTCTGCCGGTATCGCCCGCGCCGTTGCCGAACTGCTGACCACCGGCAGGTCGGAGATCGATCTGGGTGATTGCGATATTCACCGCTTCGAAGAGGTCCAGCTGACACCGGAATACGTCAGCGAAACGTCACAACAGAATTTCGTGGAAATCTACGACGTCCTCCACCCGCTCCAGTCCAAGCTCTCCCCCCGCAACCTCCGGGTCAGCCCTTTTTACGCCCGCCACAAGGCTCTGGGAGGGTTCTTCCTGGAGGGCGGCGGATGGGAGCGGCCTTACTGGTTCGAAGCCAACGCGGAGCTGCTCAAGGAGATGCCGGCTGATTGGCAGCCCCCGGCCCGTGACGCTTGGTCGGGGATGTTCAGCTCGCCCATTGCCGCCGCCGAAGCCTGGAAGACCCGCACCGCGGTGGCCATGTACGACATGACTCCGCTCAAGCGCCTCGAGGTCTCCGGCCCGGGAGCGCTGAAGATGCTGCAGGAACTCACCACCGCGGACATGGCAAAGAAGCCCGGCGCAGTCACCTACACGCTCCTGCTGGACGACGCCGGCGGCATCCGAAGCGACATCACCGTGGCTCGGCTGAGCGAAGACACCTTCCAACTCGGAGCCAACGGAAATATCGATGCCGCTTACTTTGAGCGCGCAGCCCGCCATCAGACGGAAAGCGGGAGCGCCAGCGACTGGGTCCAGGTGCGTGACACGACGGGCGGCACGTGCTGCATCGGCCTGTGGGGTCCGCTGGCCCGGGACCTGATCAGCACCGTCAGCAGCGACGATTTCTCCAACGACGGTCTCCGTTACTTCCGCGCCAAAAATGTTGTCATAGGCGGCGTCACCGTCACCGCGATGCGCCTGTCCTACGTCGGCGAGCTGGGCTGGGAGCTCTATACCAGTGCAGACAACGGCCAGCGCCTCTGGGATGCCCTGTGGAAGGCCGGGCAGCCTCACGGCGTTATTGCCGCGGGCCGGGCCGCCTTCAGCTCGCTCCGTCTTGAAAAGGGTTACCGCTCGTGGGGCACTGACATGACCACCGAGCACGACCCGCTGGAAGCCGGCCTCGGATTCGCCGTCAAAATGACCAAGGATAACTTTGTCGGGAAGGCCGCTTTGGAAGGCCGCACCGAGGAATCCGCCGCCCGCCGCCTGCGCTGCCTGACGGTCGACGACGGCCGCAGCATTGTGCTGGGCAAGGAACCGGTCTTCTACAAAGACCAGGCGGTCGGCTATGTCACCAGTGCCGCCTACGGCTACACCGTCGCCAAACCGATCGCTTACGCCTACCTCCCGGCCGCTGTGTCCGTGGGTGACTCAGTCGAGATCGAGTACTTCGGACGACGCATCCAGGCTACAGTCACCGCGGATCCGCTTTACGACCCCACGATGACCAGGCTCCGCGGCTAACCCCCTCCGAACCATTAAAGGGCCGGCGGCCCGGACCCACCGGAGTCCGGGCCGCCGCTCTTCGATGGCTTGTCCCCCAATCCCGCCTCGTCGGCTCGAGCTTCAGCCCAGGAAGACACATGATCAGTTCAGAAACAATCACCGGATACCTCGCCGGCCTTGCCTCACGGGAACCCACCCCAGGGGGCGGCGCAGCTGCGGCCCTCCACGCCGCTCAGGGGGCGGCTCTCGTCGCCATGGTTGCCAGATACACCACCGGTGCGAAATACGAGCAACACGCCGAACTCGTTCAACGGATCATCAGCGCCGCCGACGGACTGGTAGTCGAGGCACTTCGCCTGGCTGACGCCGACCAACAGGCGTTCCAAGGCGTCATCGATTCGTACAAGCTTCCGTCCGGAAAGGAAGATCTCAGGGCCGCTCGAACCGCAGCCATCCAGGAAGCCCTCATCCTGGCCGCGCACCCCCCGGCCGAGCTCATCAAGCTCGCCGGCGCCATCGTGGAGCTTGCCACGGAACTCTTCGAGGTCGCGAACGCAAACGTGATCAGCGACATCGCCGCGGCCGCCGACGCGGCCCGCGCAGCCGCCACCACCGCAAGGGTGAATATCGACATTAACGTCGTAGCCATCAAAGATGCCGGAGCCCGTTCACGGTTGACTGACCAGACCGACGGCCTGGAGGAAAAGGTCATCCTGCCAGCGGACTCCCTCGTACGGCGCGTGCGCGAAAGGATTTTCGGTTGAGCACCTTACTCCTCTCCGGAAAGACACTGGCGAAGACCATTCAGCAGAATGCCCACGATGAGGCCCGGCGCCTCGACGCCGACGGCCTGCACCCAACGCTCGCAGTGGTTGTGGCTACCGACGACGGCTCCACGCATTGGTATGTCCGGTCCATCGAACGGGCCGCAGAAAGGGCCGGGATCAGTTGCCGGATTGTGGACCTTGGCCACGATGCTACCGGCGAGGTCTTAGCCGCTTCACTTCAGGGGTTCAGCGCTGATCCATCAGTCAACGGCATCATCCTCCAGACTCCTCTGCCCCCCGGGGTCGAGACAGATGAGCTGGTCGGGCACATTACCCCGGAGAAGGACATCGATGGCGCGAACCCGTTGAGTCTTGGCCGACTGGCTGTCGGCCAGCCCTCGTTCGCACCTGCCACGGCCCGCGCCGTAATCGAGATCCTTGACCACTTCGACATCCCAATCGCAGGCCGGAACGTCGTCGTCATTGGCCGTTCCGCCGTCGTGGGGAAGCCGCTGTCCCTGCTGCTGCTGGAACGCGACGCCGCCGTCACTGTCTGCCACTCCAAGTCAGGTCCGCTTGAGAACTACACCAAGACCGCCGACGTCGTGGTCGTCGCTGCCGGGCGGACCGGCCTGTTGAATGGCGACCACGTTTCTTCTGCTGCCGTAGTGATCGACGTCGGCACCAACGTCCTTCCCGACGGCACCCTCGTGGGGGATGTCGACGAAGCCAGCGTGCGCGGCGTTGCCGCGGCACTGACACCCGTCCCCGGCGGCGTCGGCTCCGTCACCACATCCCTGCTTCTCCTGCACACAACCGAGGCCGCGTGGAAACAGTCGCGCACCTTGATCCTTGGAACTACCGGATGATCCGTCCTGGACGTTGAAGGCGTTGTCAGCCGCGCAGCTGTTTCGGAGTCCCCTTCGGCGATGCATTCGAGAAGTTCACTATGCTGCGACACTGGCGGAAGCTCTTCCAGCACAAGGCTCCAAATCCGCGTTTGCAGAAGCTGCCCGACTTCGCGGGCAAAGTCCCTAAGTTCCCGCCGAAGCTGCGGCGATGCCATCGAAGGCCACTACTGGCTTAGCAAGCACATTGCCTCAAAGAGTCGCCGCCCACACCCATTTTCCTGCAAGGTCTGAAGGGAAGATCACATGGCTTCAAAAGCCCCTCAACAGAATATCGACGAGTCAAAGCTGACCGTCACCAAACCCAAGAACAAGGCCGTTGGTATTCCCGCGGTCGTCAACTCGCTGAAGATCTCCCTTGAGCAGATGGGTCCGTTGCGCAGTGTCCAAACACTGCTGGCAGTCAACCAGACCGACGGGTTCGACTGCATGGGCTGCGCGTGGCCCGAGCACGAAAAGCGCAACGCAGCCGAGTTCTGTGAGAACGGAGCCAAGGCAGTAGCCGAAGAGGGCACCCGCCGCCGCGTCACGCCCGAATTCTTCGCCCAGCATTCCATCGAGGACCTGAAAACGCGGGACGACTACTGGCTGGGCCAGCAGGGCAGGCTCACACAGCCGATGCTGTTGGATGAGGGCGCAACGCACTACACACCCATCGAATGGGACGCTGCCTACGAGCTGATCGCCCAAGAGATCAAAGGCATGGACCACCCAGACGAAGCAGTTTTCTATACTTCCGGGCGGACATCGAATGAAGCAGCTTTCCTCTACCAACTCCTCGTGCGGGGACTGGGCACAAACAATCTCCCCGATTGCTCCAATATGTGTCATGAGTCCTCGGGTTCAGCCCTCGTTGAAACCATCGGCATCGGCAAAGGCTCCGTCAGTCTCACCGACTTGGAGACGTCTTCGCTGATTTTCGTGGCCGGGCAAAATCCGGGCACCAACCACCCTCGCATGCTCAGCGCACTGGAAAAAGCGAAGAAGAACGGTGCCTGCATCATTTCCGTCAATCCACTTCCCGAGGCTGGGCTCCTCCGGTTCCAGAATCCACAGACCATCTCCGGCACGCTCGTGGGCACGCAACTGACCGACGACTTCCTGCAGATCCGGGCCGGTGGCGATCAGGCCCTCTTCCAAGGGCTCGGCAAGTACCTCCTGGAGGCGGAGGCCCAGGGTAGGAAGACCCTTGGACTGCCCACGGTCCTCGACCATGAATTTATCGAGGACCACACCGTGGACATCGAGGAATACCTGCGGTACCTCGAAAAGGTCGAGTGGGATGACATCGTCGAAGCCACCGGCTTGACCCTGGAGCAAATCAAGTCCACAGGCGAACGCCTGCTGGCTTCTAACGCCACCATCGTCTGCTGGGCCATGGGCCTGACGCAGCACAAGCATTCAGTTCCCACCCTCCGTGACGTGGTCAACGTGCTGCTTCTTCAGGGCAACATCGGAAAGGCCGGAGCGGGAGTCTGCCCCGTCCGCGGCCACTCAAACGTCCAGGGCGACCGCACCATGGGCATCTTCGAAAAGATGCCAGAGGCGTTCCATGACAGGCTGGACAAGGAGTTCAAGTTCCGTTCCCCCCGCAAGCACGGCTACGACACGGTTGCAGCGATTCGCGCCATGCGGGACGGCAAGGTCCGCGTGTTCATTGGAATGGGTGGAAACTTCGTCCGGGCGGCCCCGGATTCCGAGGTCACGGAGCGGGCATTGGCCAACACGGACCTGACTGTACAGATCTCCACGAAGCTGAACCATTCCCACGTGTCCACGGGCCGACGCGCGCTGATCCTCCCGACGCTGGGTCGGACCGAAAAGGACGCGCAGCGCACCGGTGACCAGAGGGTAACGGTGGAAGACTCGATGAGCGCGGTCCATGCGTCCCGCGGACGCATTAAGCCGGCCAGCGAGCACCTCCACTCAGAAGTGGCCATAGTGTGCAACCTCGCCCACAAGCTGTTCACCGACAGTGACGGCCTCCCGCTGCCCAACACACCCAAGGCTGCGTGGCTCTCGATGAAAGCCGACTACTCCCTCGTCCGGAAACACATCGAGGCGGTCATCCACGGCTTCGAAAATTTCGAGGATCGGATCGAGCACCCTGGCGGCTTTGTTCTTCCCCACCCTCCGCGGGACGCCAGACAGTTCGAGACCGCGTCCGGCAAGGCGCACTTTACCGGCAACGAGCTGGAATACATCAAGGTACCCGAGGGGCGGCTGGTCCTTCAGACCCTGCGCTCACATGACCAGTACAACACCACCATCTATGGCAAGGACGACCGATACCGCGGTGTCCACGGTGGACGTCGGGTGGTTCTTGTTAACGAAGCTGACATCGCTGAGCTGGGCTTCAAAGACGGTGACATGGTTCATTTGATTTCAGAGTTCCGCGGGACAGAGCGGCGGGCCGACAACTTCCGGATCGTTTCGTACTCGACACCGAAGGGCTGTGCGGCAGCGTACTACCCGGAGACTAACGTGCTTGTGCCGCTCGATTCGGTAGCTGACACCAGCGGTACACCGACGTCAAAGTCCGTCATCGTGCGGCTGGAACGGACCAAAGCGTGAGCGCCGACATGACGACGGCAACAGCGTCCAAGGGTGTGGACGGGCCGCGGGTTGGATAAGACTTTTGACCTTGGGCACGGAGAAATGGTCATCGTTAAGGACATCCCGTTCTACTCCACCTGCGAGCACCACCTGGTTCCATTCCACGGCGTAGCCCATGTGGGGTATATCCCGTCCGCTGAGGGCCTTGTCACTGGGCTGAGTAAACTCGCACGGCTGGTGGATGTCTACGCACGTCGGCCCCAAGTCCAGGAGCGGCTGACTACCGGGCTGAGGCGCTCAGCCTGATACACGGACGCTAAGTTCCGGGCCGAACACCCACGGCGCATGAAACAGTCACGAAAGGCCCGCCATGCAAGCTCATGAATTAGCCACAGGCGGTCGCGCTTCCGCGTCCACCCTTATCCGCCAGCATGCCGGAAGGCCCGACCCAAGCTGGTCCGAAGCCCGCCAGATTGCCTTTGATTGCGCATCAGCACTCCCGCCCGTGTGCGTCCCACTCGCTTCAGCACTAGGCCGGACACTGGCCCGGGACGTCATCGCCCGGCAGAACATTCCCCACTACGCTTCCTCGGCAATGGACGGTTGGGCCGTCAAAGGCCCCGGCCCCTGGAGCCTTTCCACACAGGGATCCAGCTTGTCGCCCGGCGAAGCCAGCACCATAGCCACCGGTGGGCTGGTACCGTCGGGCGCCGACTCGATACTCCGCACAGAAAGTGGCCATCTCACCCACAACGCGGATGGCGAGCTCCTGCTGACGCTCAACGACCACGCGAAGCACGGCGAGCCACTGCCCGGTCGGCACATCCGCCGTGCGGGCGAAGAGGCCACGGCGGGCGAGGTGTTGATCCCGGCGGGTACGATAATGAACCCGGCCCACATTGCCCTTGCTGCTGTAGCAGGTAACGACGAACTGCAGGTCCACGGACGACCGACGATAGCGATAGTTCTGACTGGTTCTGAGGTCATCACCTCCGGCGTTCCGGCCCCGGGACAGGTCAGGGACACGTTGGGTCCGCAACTTGCGTCGGTCATTTCCCTTCTTGGAGCCACACCCGGCAGCCCCTTCCGTATTGGCGACTCCTACCAAGACTGGCTCTCAGCCCTCGGAGATTCTGGATCCATCACCGGGCAGCGACCCGATGTAACCATAACGACCGGGGGAACCGGCCGATCCGGCACAGACCACTTCCGCGCCGCGGTAGCCGCGCTGGGCGGCCGGCTGTTGCTGGACGGCGTCGCCATGCGCCCTGGCCACCCCGCTGTCTTGGCCGAACTCCCCGACGGTCGGTTCCTCCTCGGCCTTCCCGGAAACCCCCTCGCTGCAATGATGGCGCTGGCCACGCTCGCAGAGCCGCTTCTGGCAGCCCTCGGAAACATGTCCATGAGCGCGGTTGGACACGTGATCTCGGGCGCTGACGTTGATCCCAACCGGGGGCATACGCGCCTCATCCCCTGCACGTTTAGCCAGGGACTGGCATTTCCGGTCTCGCATGTAGGACCGGGAATGATGCGCGGTCTTGCCTGGGCGGACGGCGTCATGGCCGTTCCCCCGGAGGGCGTCCTGTCCGGTGAGCCCGTTCCGGTGCTCCCGCTCCCCTGGACGCAGTCGAACGAGACCATCGTTTCCATAAAGTCTCGAGCACGGAGCATCGCATGGGACGAATGACTCAGTGTAGGAAGATTCACCGCTTTCGTGCCGACGATTCAGGCACCGAATACCCAACACGGGCGCGATATCAGTTGCACGCCCCCTTGTTCTCGCATGCCGACGCACGCCGCTATCTCGGGAGCACCCCACATTTTGGGGCGCCCCTGTTTTAACCTTGGACTTGCTCGGCCGCGTGGAGGCTGAGGTGCCGGTTGAAGAGCCGGCGCATGAGCCGGTCTAGGATGAAACATGATGAGGTGGCAGTTCGTCTGGGACTTCCAGGCCTCGGTACTCCGCATGAACAAGGACACGAGGCGACATGGCCGAACGCAACGACCCGGATCAGGGCGCAGACGCACAGGGCGGCGGCGTCCAATCGGTGGACCGTGCCCTCCAGATCCTGGATATCCTCGCCCGTGTGGGTGATGCCGGCGTCAGTGAGATCGCTGAGGAGATGGGCGTCCATAAATCCACAGTATCCCGCCTCGTGGGGTCCCTGGTGGGTCGCGAACTGGTCCGCCAGAACAGCGAACGCGGCAAGTATCAGCTGGGCTTTGGGATCCTGCGATTGGCTTCGTCCATCCCAGGCCGGTTGAGCGTGGTGCGAGAGGCCAGCGAGGTTCTAGAGAGTCTCGCTGCGCGCTACAAGGAAACAGTGAACTTGGCCGTCTTGCGATCGAATTACGCCGTCAACGTGGACCAGGCCATGGGCCCCTCCACGCTCGCAACCTACGACTGGGTCGGCAGCCTCACGCCCTTGCATGCCACGTCGAGCGGCAAGGTTCTGCTTGCTGCCCTTCCGGCCGACGAAAGGGATACCATCCTCAAGACCGTCGGCCTGCCGGCACGCACTCCGCGTACCGTGACTAATCGTGCGCAACTAGAGAAGCAGCTGCTCGAAATTTCCCGGCAAGGCTATGCGACAGTCCGCGAGGAGTTCGAAATCGGCCTGTCAGCGGTCGCAGTTCCCATTTGTAACCATCTTGGGAATGTAATCGCGGCCGTGAGTATCTCCGGTCCTGCCTTCCGATTCACTCCGGAAGAGGACCCCGGACTCATCGAAGGGCTCCGCGCGGCTGGACTGTCGATTAGCGTGAAAATGGGCTACAGACCCCGATAGTCCAAGGCCCCCGGCGGACGCGTCGCCGCCATCAGGACCTGCTGGCCTTGTCGGCAACAAATCGCGGCCGTCCGGTCTCAGAGATCGGCTTCGGGCCGGGCGGTGAGTATCCGATTGGCGCTGACCTGCAGGATGCCGAGCGACTCCTGGATCAGAGGCGATGCGATGCTGCCCTTGCGCACCGCAGCGACAATGCGGCGCGCGGGTTTCCCCTTGCCCGTAATGCGGAGTCTAACCACGTTTTCGGCACTACGCAGGGGCGCCAGCCGCGGCAGCAGGCCCACTCCCAGCCCCGCACCAACGAAGGCGATCTGCGTTTCCCATTCAACGGCCTCATGGGCAATCCGCGGTGTCACCCCGACTGCCGTGAACGCCGCGGTGAATAGGGCATGGTAGGTAGAACCGGCGGCCTCGGTGATCCACGGTTCCGAAGCCAGCTCTTCAAGCGTCACCGTTTCCCGCGATGCCAACGGATGGTCGGAAGGGATGATCACGTCCAAGGGATCGTCGAGCAAGACGGTCTGCTCGAAGCGCGGATCGTCCTCAACATAGGTGTCGGACTGCATCGCGACGATGACCGCGAGGTCGATTCGCTCGGCAACCAACAAGTCGAAGCAGCGGGCAGGATTGGCCTCGAGTACGTGTACGTCCAGCAGGGGGCGGGTCGAGCGCAGGGTGGCGGCCAGCGGCGCAAGCAACTGGGCAGCCGCTGTGGAGAATCCGCCAAGCCCAAAATGCGACTGCACTTGGTCGCCGGCCGCCATGGCCGCGGCGCGCAGGCTCTCCCACTCCGCAATGAGCGCGTCCGAGCCCGCCACGAGATAGCGGCCCGTGGCGGTCAGCCGCACCCCCCGGCCGTCCTTCGTCAGTAGCTGCATTCCAAGCACACGCTGCAGCTCCCGCAATTGCGCGGACACGGCGGAAGGAGAGTACCCCGTGAGCTCCGCGGTTGCCCCAACGGTGCCGCACCGGGCAAACACCCGAAGTGTTAAGAGCCGCGGATCGATCATGCACTTATTATGCATGGTTATTTCCGAAATCTTGCGCTTTTATTGCAGATCGATCGTCCCTAATCTCATGACTACAACGTTTCGACAACGCCGGTTGCCTCGCCAATTCCGTGGGCCCCACGACTCGCACACCGGCCCAGCCCTCCCGGGAGGAAACCCATGTCTGCTCTAGTGAACGCGCCGCTCAATTCACGCGGAAAACTCGCTTCATCATTGCCTGCCGAGCAGGTGGCGGAAATCACCGAGTTGTTCGATTTCCGGCGCGTGGGATATTCGCTCGATGCCCCCTTCTACACCGACCCGACGATTTTCAACATCGACATGCAGGCCATTTTTGGCCAGCACTGGATCTTTGCCGCCAGCATCGCCGAACTGCCGGAGCCGGGCGACTACGTCACCGTCGACTACGGACCCTACTCCCTGATCGTGCTGCGCAACGACGACGGCAGCGTGAACGTCCTGCACAATGTATGCCGCCACCGCGGCGCCCGCGTCCTGACCGAACCCGCGGGGACCACTGGAAACCTGGTATGCGGCTATCACTCCTGGACCTACTCCCCCAACGGCGATTTGATCCACGCCTCGGCACCGGGGGAAACGAAGTTCGACAAGAGCTGCTTCGGCCTCAAGCGCGCCCACAGCCGCGTGTTCGCCGGACTCATCTTCGTCTGCATTGCAGACGAACCGCCGACGGATTTCGACGAAACCGGAAAGATCTTCGAGCCCTACCTCGCGCCCCACGATCTGTCGAAGACGAAAATCGCCTACCAGCAGAACATCATCGAGGAGGGCAACTGGAAGCTCGTCATGGAGAACAACCGTGAGTGCTACCACTGCGACGGCCATCCGGAACTCGCCTGCTCCCTCTTTCCCACCTGGGGCCTGACGGAGGGCCTTATCCCACCCCATCTCGAAGAAGTGTGGGACCGCAACAAGGAAGCACAGTCCTCGCTCGAGGAGCGTTGCCGCCGCTATGGCCTTCCCTATGAGGTCATCGAGGAGCTCGACACCCGCATAGCGGGAATCCGCATCTCACGGGACTCGCTCGACGGCGAAGGCGAATCGTTCTCACCGGACGGGCGCAGGCTCTCCAAGAAGCTGCTCGGCGATTTGCGGGACTTCCGCCTTGGCCGCTGCTCGATGCACCTGCAGCCCAACAGCTGGTTCCATTTCCTCGGGGACCACGTCATCACGTTCGCCGTCTTCCCCATCAACGAACACCAGACACTTGTACGCACCACCTGGCTGGTGGCTGACGACGCCGAGGAAGGCGTCGACTACGACCTGGAGAAACTCACCTACACCTGGAAGCAGACCAATCTGCAGGATAAGGCGTTCGTGGAGCTATGCCAGAAGGGCGCCAACAGCCCCGCTTACGAGCCCGGCCCGTACATGAAGAGCGAATACCAGGTCGAGGCGTTCATCAACTGGTACGTGCAGCGCGTGCAGGAGCACTTGGCATGATTGAACTAGGCACCATCACGGCGATCCGGGAACCACAGCGCATCCGCGGTCTAGAGATGCCGTGGAACAGGGTGATGGGCAGCACCGAGGGACCCGCCGGTGCCGCCCGCGCTTTGGGCCCCTGGCATCCGCAGGAGTTCATGGCCGAATGTGTCGAGACCGTTCCCGAGGTGGGCGGCATGATGACCTTCGTGTTCCGCCGCTGCGACGGTGCGCCGCTGGCGTTCCGTCCCGGCCAGTACGTGAACGTCGCCTTTCCCGTGAACGGCGAGGACCAGGACGCGGTGGACCGCAGCTACTCGCTGTCCAGTTCGCCCACCAAGCCCTGGACCTTCAACATCACAGTCAAATGCGACCCCACCGGACAGGTCTCGCCGTGGGTGCACGAGAACGTCAAACCAGGCACCGTTCTCGACATGCTCGGACCTGTCGGGGCATTCCACCTGCCCGACGCCGACCGGCGGGCACGGTACCTCTTCCTTGCCGCCGGCGCCGGCATCACCCCCATCATGTCGATGGTCCGGACCATCCACTCGCTCCCGGGACAGGCCGATGTCGTGGTGCTCTACCACGGAGCGGCGGCCGGAGGCTTTGCCTTCCACCAGGAGCTCGCCTACATCGCCTCCGTGGACTCGCGAGTCAAAGTTTTCTACTCCCTGGGCGACCGCAGCAAACCCGAGGGGTGGGAAGGGCTCACCGGAAGGCTGACGTCGGCCATGCTCGACGAAGTGGCTCCCGATGCCAACGGCCGCCAAGTCTATGCCTGCGGCCCCGAGGGTTACCTGAACACCGCCACCAAGCTCCTCCAGGAAGTCGGCGTCGACGACACCTCCATCTATATGGAATTCTTCTCGGGAGACCGCCAGACGATCCTTGAATACCAGGCGGAACTCGCGCTCGCAGTGGACATTGCGGAGGAAATCGCCGAGGAAATCGCCCATTCCGCCGAGGACTACTACGAAAGCCAGCCCACCGCGTTCGGGCTCTACGAACCCGGCTACGACGCCGAGGGAACCCTTCAGGCCACGGGGCTGCGGCTGGAAACCATCGACCCGGACGCTCTCTTCCCCGAAGCCCTCGACGACGGTCCGGACGTGGGACCGGGGGCCGGGTCCCCTGATGCCTCGAGCTTCGATACGGTCGGAACGGGAAGCCTCACGCTGTCCTTCATGCGCACCGGCATCAACGTACGCATCGACCCCACTGAACACATCCTCGGGGTGGCCCAGCGTGCGGGCGTCAGGATCGGCGCGAACTGCAAGGAGGGCATGTGCGGCTCCTGCAAGGTCGTGAAGCTTTCCGGGGAGGTCGAGATGAACCATCAGGGCGGGATCCGCGCACGGGAAATCGATGCAGGCAAGTTCCTGCCCTGCTGCTCTACCGCGCGCACCGATCTGGTGATCGATGCCTAGCCGCCTCCAGCTGCTCCAGGCCAGACTGCGGTAGGGACTTTTTCCGGCAAGGAGACAAGCGCGGGAATGCCACGCGTTGGTTTCGCTTGCCTCCTAGGGATCCGCGGGCTCCGCCCTGCGCGTATCAAGTGACCAACCTGCTTCACGAAAACTGACAACAACTACCTCACGGACAGTCTGATGCGTCCAGCATCACCGTGAGGGTTCGATCGCCAACCCATAGGAGCCATTCAATGTCAGGTAACAAAGCCGTTGCATACAAGGCGCCGGGGATCGTGGAAATCATCGATACCCCGTTTCCCACCTTTGAACTGCAGGCCGGCCCCGGCGTCAATCCCGTCAATGTCGGTCGGAAGGTCCCGCACGGGGTCATCCTGCGCACCGTCAGCACCAACATCTGCGGCTCGGACCAGCACATGGTTCGTGGCCGAACGACCGCTCCGGCCGGTCTCGTCCTGGGGCACGAGATCACCGGCGAAGTCATCGAGACCGGGCCCGACGTCGAGTTCATCAAGGTTGGGGACATCGTCTCGGTCCCCTTCAACATCTCCTGCGGTCGCTGCCGAAACTGCAAGGAGGGCAAAACCGGGATCTGCCTGAACGTGAACCCGGACCGTCCCGGGTCCGCCTACGGCTATGTCGACATGGGCGGATGGGTCGGCGGGCAGGCGGAGTTCGTCCTGGTCCCCTACGCGGACTGGAACCTGCTGCGGTTCCCCGATCGTGATCAGGCCCTGGAGAAGATCATGGATCTGACCATGCTCTCGGACATCCTCCCGACCGGTTTTCACGGGGCCGTCACGGCAGGTGTCGGCGTCGGGTCCACTGTCTATGTTGCCGGGGCCGGTCCTGTGGGGCTTGCCGCGGCGGCCAGCGCCCAACTGTTGGGGGCCGCCGTGGTCATCGTGGGGGATCTCAATGAGGATCGCCTGGCCCAGGCCCGGTCCTTTGGCTGCGAATCCGTCAATGTGGCCAACGGCGACCCGGCTGACCAGATCGAGCAGCTTCTCGGCGTCAGGGAGGTCGATGCCGGGATCGACGCAGTCGGTTTCGAGGCCCGCGGACACGGACACGGTGCCGGGGCCCAGGAGGCACCGGCCGCCGTGCTCAATTCGCTGATGGACCTCACCGCCGCCGGCGGGTCGCTGGGCATTCCCGGCCTTTATGTCACCGGGGATCCGGGTGCCGCGGACGAGGCGGCCCAGAAGGGCAGCCTGTCCCTATCCCTGGGCACCGGTTGGGCGAAGTCCCTCTCCTTCACGACCGGCCAGTGCCCGGTGATGAAGTACAACCGGCAGTTGATGATGGCGATCCTGCATGACAGGATCCAAATCGCCAAGGCGGTCAACGCTACGGCCATTTCGCTCCAGGACGCCCCGCGGGGGTATGCGGAATTCGATGCCGGAGCCGCCACGAAGTATGTACTGAACCCGAACGGCTACCTCAGCAACTAGTAAATAGGAACCCGCCTAGGCGGCAGGCGGCTTTACCGGCCCGTGCCGCCTAAGCACACCCACCACCAACACAAAGTAAGGGTTATCTCCATGTCCCAGCACCAAGACCAGGCACCTACCCTCCGGATTAGCAGTATCGGGAACGAGTTCGTTGATATCGAGTTGGAGTCAGCCAGTCCCGTAACTGTTCGGCTGCAGCTGGATGGTGGCTGCAATTTCCAGCACGACAACCGAAACCGCCCCGGCTCCTACGTCGACAGTGATCTTGGTATCCGCTGACTGCCGCGCCGTCCGAGGTCCTGAGTCAAAGCGTAATGCCGTGAGTCCAACCGGGAATCCCAGTACGGACGATCGGACTGCCCGTAGTTTGTTCTACCGGGTCGCAGGATCAGCACCATCGGAGGATAAGCAACGTGTCCTCCGGTGGTCTCTCTGCTCCCGGAGGAAATGATGCCCATCCCGGCATGAACAAAGGCAGCTCGGCTAAAGATGCTTTAGACGTAATGAGGAGATATCGATGCTTGAGCGATCCGGAACATACGCGTTTCCCTACAACCTGCATGAGGGCTCGCCGCTACGGATGCAGTGGCTTTTTTACGGTCAGTCCGAATTGCCTGTGGTCTTGCAAACTTGGGAATTGCCTCCCGGAGGCTTCGAGGGTATGCATTCACATGCCGAGCCCGGGCGCCCGTTGGAAGAGATTTACGTTGTCACGGAGGGCATGGGTCAAATGACCGTCCAAGACGAAACATTTTCGATAGGAGTCGGTGACGCGGTCCTCGCGAGGGTGGGCTGCCGGCACGATCTGCGCAACACCGGCCAGGGGCCACTCAAGATGCTGGTCCTCTGGGGCGAGCCACGGGCGGCCGATTACTCCAACTTTGGATCGGCCAAGATGGCCCGCATAGCAAGAACCGAGGCGCCCCTTGATCGGGGCGACCTTTGATCGGAACGCCGGTAACCGGCCGCCGTGACCGGCCCATCCCCTTACGGCTTCCAGGATCCCGCTTCAATGGGATAGAGACAGACCGTATGAGACAGCTACGACTCTGAAACGGCGGGAAATCGGGGCCAGGACCGTTTCCCTCTTAACCAGAGCCTGTGAGAGTACGCCCGACCCTCCTGCGTCGCTTGTCTACTCGCGAACTTTTGGACTGTTCCAGGTACCCCAAGTTGCACTCCGGCCCCTCAACCCAGCCAAGGCTCCGCTCACAGAACGACGCCGAAACATACCGACAAGCCGGAATTCACCGGGACCTGACGTAGCTGTCAAAAGCCCCAGCCCAGGTTGCGATATGCCAGCCGCGCCCCGCAGCGAACCCAATGCGAGCAATTCGGGCGGAAGTCTCCCCACCAACTGCACCAGCGCAGCTACTTTTCCTGGTAACTGCGCTGGTGCGGTGGTTCATTGGGAGGCGGCAGCCGTCTGAGACGTACTTCCGGCGAGTCGAAGCCAGGTATCCACAACGGTGTCAGGGTTCAGGGAGACGGAATGAATGCCTTCTTCTACCAGCCATTCGGCAAAGTCCGCGTGATCGCTGGGACCTTGGCCGCAAATGCCGACGTATTTGCCGCGGGCCTGGCAAGCTTTGATCGCCATGCTCAGTAGCTTCTTCACAGCTGGATTTCGTTCATCAAAGCCTCCAGAAACGATCGCGGAGTCCCGGTCCAGGCCCAGGGCCAGCTGCGTCATGTCATTGGATCCGATCGAGAATCCATCGAAGTAGTCAAGGAATTCGTCGGCGAGCAGGGCGTTTGACGGAACCTCGCACATCATGATGACCTCGAGGCCGTTTTCGCCGCGTTTGAGGCCGTTTTCGGCGAGCAGGTCAATGACGCCTTTGGCCTCGTCCAGGGTGCGCACGAAGGGGATCATCAACTTCACGTTCGTGAGTCCCATCTCGTTGCGGACAAAGGACAAGGCCTCGCACTCGAGATCGAAGCAGTCGCGGAAGGAAGGCTCCAAGTATCGTGAGGCGCCGCGGAACCCGATCATCGGGTTCTCTTCGTGTGGTTCGTAAGCGGGTCCGCCAATCAAGTTCGCGTATTCGTTGGACTTGAAATCGGACATCCGGACAATGACGGGTTCAGGCGCGAAGGCCGCCGCAATGGTGGACACGCCCTCGGCCAGGCGTTTGATGTAGTAGTCGCGAGGGCCATCGTATGCGGAAATCCGCTCCCGGATCTCGGCGGCGATGCCGGCAGGCTGGTCGGCGAGGTTCAGCAGCGCCTTGGGGTGGATGCCAATCTGCCGGTTGATGATGAATTCCAGGCGGGCAAGCCCTACCCCGTGGTTGGGCAGCTGCGCGAAGGTGAACGCCTGTTCCGGGGTACCGACATTCATCATGACTTTCACCGGCGCTTCAGGCAGTTGGGTGATTTCCGTTTCCTCAACGCTGAAATCCAGGAGCCCTTCGTAGATCACGCCGGTCTCACCATCAGCACAGGAAACGGTCACCTCGAGGCCGTCAGAGAGGACGTCCGTGGCGTCCCCAGTGCCCACGACGGCGGGTATGCCGAGTTCACGAGCGATGATGGCCGCGTGGCACGTGCGCCCGCCGCGGTTTGTCACGATGGCCGAGGCGCGCTTCATGATCGGTTCCCAGTCCGGGTCGGTCATGTCGGCGACGAGAACGTCGCCGGTCTTGAAGGCGGCCATTTCTTCGATCGCGGTGAGGATGCGGACGCTGCCGGCGCCGATGCGCTGGCCGATGGCGCGGCCCTCAACCAGCACGCGGCCTTCATCGTTGAGCCGGAACCGGCTCAGGTTCCCCGCAGCACGTCGGGACTGGACGGTTTCGGGGCGTGCCTGAAGGATGTAGAGTCCACCATCGATCCCGTCTTTTCCCCACTCTATGTCCATGGGGCGACCGTAGTGGTTTTCGATGGCGACGGCGTGCCGGGCGAGCTGCTCGACGTCGTGATCGCTGAGACTGAAGCGGTTTCGCAACTCGGCTTCCACCGGTACGAAGTCAACAGTGCGGCCGACTTCAGAAGAGTTCGTGTACGTCATTTGGAGGGCTTTCTCCCCCAGACCGCGTTTCAGAACCGCAGGTCGGCCAGCCTGCAGCGCGGGTTTGTAAACGTAGAACTCATCAGGGTTCACGGCGCCCTGGACGACGGCTTCGCCCAGACCGTAGGAAGATGTGACGAAGACGGCGTCCTGGAAACCGGACTCGGTGTCCATGGTGAACATGACGCCGGAGGCGCCGACGTCCGAGCGCACCATGCGCTGAACGCCAGCGGAGAGTGCCACGTCGGCGTGTTCGAACTTGTGGTGCACGCGGTAAGCGATGGCCCGGTCGTTGTAGAGGGACGCGAACACGTCCTTGATCGCAAGCAGGATGTTGTCGATGCCGCGGACGTTCAGGAAGGTCTCCTGCTGCCCGGCGAACGATGCATCAGGAAGGTCTTCCGCGGTAGCGCTGGATCGGACGGCCCAGGAGAGGTCCTTGGCACCGCCGTGTTTGTCCACCAGCGTCCGGAAGGAGCTCCGGATCTGCTCCTCAAAGTCCGGCAGGAACGGCGTCTCACGCATCATGGACCGGATATCCTGTCCGGCAGAGGCAAGGGCTGTCACGTCGTCGGTGTCCAAGCCGACCAGCCGGTCGGCGATCTTCTGGTCCAGGCCGGAATCCGCCAGAAAGTTGCGGTACGCGTCAGCTGTTGTGGCGAAGCCGTCCGGGACCTGGACCCCGGCTGAGGTCAAATTGCGGACCATTTCACCGAGAGAGGCGTTCTTTCCGCCCACCCGGTCCAGGTCCTTGAGCCCGAGCTCGGAAAACCACAGGATGTCATTCGTCATAGTTACTGCTCCTTTGCAGTTGATGGCGTGCACGGGGGCCACCCAGCCCGCACGGATGGATGGAGGCACATTTCTCTACACCATGGCAGGTTGTCAGTGTAGTTTCCACCAGATGTGGGCCGTGACACATCAGGGTGTACACGCTTTTCTAATGTTTCAGATTCATTCGCTGAAGGATGGTAGCGGCCATTTCCTCCACGGATACCGTCGCGGAATTCAAGTATGGGATTCTGTGGGATACATACAGTTGCTCGGCGCTGCGCAACTCGAAGCCGCACTGCCGGAGTGAAGCGTATGCTGAACCGCGACGTCGTTCGGTGCGGATCTGACTTAGGCGCAGCGGGTTGGATGAGAGGCCGAAACACTTCTCAACGAAGGGCCGAAGAGGCTTGGGTAGGCCCTCACGTTTAAAGTCTTCGTCCACGAGAGGGAAGTTCGCCGCGAATATGCCGTGCTGAAGAGCCAAGTACATGGTGGTTGGGGTCTTGCCGCAACGCGACGGGGCTACCAGAATAACCTGGGCCTTTTCCAACGCCCGGAGGCTCTGCCCATCGTCGTGTTCCATGGCGTACTCCACCGCGGCCATCCGGGATTGATACCGCTCCGCGTTGCCCAAGCCGTGGGCCCTGCCGGGTTCGCCACTGGCCAGCGAACCGAGTGCTTCCTCCAATTGCCCGAGATGAGCCCCGATGAGATCGACGATGATTCCCTTGCACGTCGCCAAGACATGGCGGATATCGCTGCTGACCGCAGTCGAAAAGACGATCGGACGCAGGCCAGCATCGGCGAGCCCGTCGATGGTACCGGCCACGGTCCTGGCCTGCTCAATGGTCGTGATGAAAGGGACTGTGATGCGGTCAAAATTGTTTGCGGGGAACTGCGTCAACAGTGTGTTGCCGAGCGTTTCCGCGGTGATGCCTGTGCTGTCGGAAAGAAAATAGACAGGCCTGAGATCGTCATTGCTCATGACCGCATTCTTGCACCATGGCGACGTCCCGTGCGTGCCGTCACCATCTGCGCGGGATCTCGCGCCTCTTCTCACCCCTTTGGTTCACAACGCATCGACTTCCACACATATCCAAATTCGGGTATTTCGGACTTTACATTTTCCTAAATTCGTCGAAGGAGTGTTGTAGGCGCCCACGATTGGGCCGATCACACGAGACGATCCAACTTCGACCTCCTTGCCGGGACCGGAACCCAGAGACCAAGAAGCGCGCGTGCCGTTCGTCGATTTCAGCTCCAAGGAAACTTAAGTACTTGCCCAGCCTCAAAAAGAGCGCAGGCACCTGTTCCATACCCTGGGCAGGCCTTAGCTGGCTGTAGGTCGCTCCGACTCCCCTACTGCAACGGCGAAAATACCGACGGCGCCAGGCGCTTCACCATCGTGGATGTCGGCACCGGACCATCAACCGGAGGCATTGCTTCGGCTCCAATGGCTCCACTCGCACGCTTCTTCCCGTCGGGGTGCGCCCAGATCTGGACGATCCCGTTGGTCTGACCGAATTCCAACCGCCCGGCCAGAACGAGCGAGTCGTGCTGGCTGCGCTCCTTAATCGCATTGGACCATGCCTCGCCGGCGGCGCGAAGTTCGGAGACGATGAAGTAGTCGTACCGGATTTCAAAAACGGGCCCGATGGCGCCGGGTGCCCGCTCTTCAACAAAGTCGAAAGGGACGACCAATTCCACCATCATCCGGTTGACGAATCCACCCGTTGCCGGAGGCCAGTTCGGGTGCTGGGCGGCGCGGGCCCGCACCTCGGTGCGCTCGGCCTGGTCCTCGTAGGGCCACACGTGGACCACTTCGCTCACCGGCTGGTCCGTGGTGCGCCAGAAGCCCGCCAAAGGCGAGAACGCGGCACGGTCAACATAGCCGGCGCCGAATCGCCGCTCAAACTCCGGCACATTCTCCGAAGCCACCTGGTAAGTACGGATTTCATGGATCATTGATACATCCTTCTCGCGTTTGCTGGGCAAATTCTTGTGCGCGCTCCCTGCACCGATTTTCGATTCCGTGGGGCCTGGACCGGAAGGTTCAGCCTTTCAGTGCGGCGGCACCGGCGCCGGCGCATTCCTCGTCCTGTTCGCCCGTTCCGCCGCCCACGCCGCAGGCACCGACAAGGACGCCGCCACTGAAGATCGGGACCGCGCCTTTGGCATAGAAGATGTGGCCCCCTTCGGCCTGGGCGATGCCCTGCATGATCGGCGCAGCCGCCCGTTCTGCGAGCAGGCCGCTGGGTTTGGCAAACCCGGCGGAGGCGACGGCCTTCCCCAGGGAACCGTAGCCTGCGCCCCAGTGCCCGCCGTCCATCCGCCCGAAGGCGAGCAGCCGGCCTCCGGCGTCGCAGACCGAGACGCTGATCCTGATATCCAGTTCCTGGGCCTTTTCGATGGCGTGTGCGATGACGAGATTTGCCTGGGCGAGGGTGAGTGTCATGGCCTGTCTTTCGGGTTGTTTCGGAGTGGGGCCTCGGGAATCGCTGACGTAGCCACGGAGCCGGCGCGCCTAGGGAATTGCCCGGAACATCGACAACGAGGCGTTGGCCGTGTGCGGCCTGATCTTCGACGCCCAATCGCCCTGCGCGGAGGCGGCTTTCCACGCCTCCGTTTGCGGCAGGTCCGGGGAGTCCACGCGGTAGAGCGTGGCGTACCGCTGGATGCCTGCGTTGGACCGCTCCAGGACATACCGCTGGACGCCCAGCACACCGGGGACTTTGGCGATGAACGGAACGTGCTCGGTGTTGTAGATGCGATTGAATTCATCTTCGAATTCCTCCGGGATATCGAGCTGGACGAGCCACAGATATTCGGTGGTTTCCTTCAAGTGCTTACCTTTCGACGGCCACCTGGCGGCGGCATGGTGAGGGCGGGGCAAGTTTTACCGTGAGCGGAGGGAGAACACGTTGGCCGGCGCCTCGGCGTACAGATGGTCACGTGGCATCCGTTCGGCCATCGCCAAGGCGTACGGCGCGCCTTCAACCAACTGTTCAAACATCCGCTCCCCCAGAACGAGTCCGGCACGGCCTGCCGCCGCACGGCACGCCTTGCGCAGGACTGCGTTGGCTTCCGCGGGGGTAACCGGCGTCAAGGCGGGCTCCTCCACCGACGGTGCAACGGCGTTGTCGGCCAATTGGGGGTGTTGCCGGTGCCATCCTGTAGCCAGCTGGTATGCATGGCCGATTCGCAGAACCGTCGCTTCACCGAAGGGCCGGCCGAGGATCTGCATGCCTAGCGGCAACCCGTCGGGACCGAAGCCGTTCGGCAGCGCGAGGACCGGCTGGCCGGTGACGTTGGCCGCGGTGTAGTGGTTGGCCTGTTTCCAAAAGTCCAGTGGGTCATGCGCGGAGAAGGCCGGAGCCTCGCCCGCGCAGATGGTGATGAAGGCATCGAAGCGCCCGTACAGTGGTCCCATCTCCGCGACGGCCCGTTGGTGTTCCCTGCCCGCCCGGATGAGGTCGTTGGCCGTGAACAGAACGGCCGGCAGCATGCGGGCCAGAATGTCCGAGCCGAAATCAACGGGCCGGGTGATCAGCTCATGCTGGTGCACATTGAACACCTCGGTTTCGGCAATGATGGTCTTGATGTCGCCGTAGCTCCGCATTGGCCGGATCCGGCAGTCCTCCAGCGTGGCACCCAGGTCCGCAAGAACACCAAGGGCCTCCTCCATGGCCCGGCGCTCGTCCGCCCCGGTCCGGACTTCTTCCTCCCAGTTGTGCCGTAACACCCCGATCCGCAGTCCACGCAAGTCCCCGGTCAGGGCACCCCGGTAGTCCGGAACGCCGCGGGCCACGCTGGCTGGGTCGGCCGGGTCGTGGCCGGCTATGGCCTGGAGCAGAATCGCACAGTCCTCGGCGGTTCTCGCCATGGGACCGATGCGGTCGAACGTATGTGAATGGGGAATCACCCCCGAGCGGCCCACCAGCCCTGTGGTGGGCATCAGACCGGTAATGCCGCAGCGGGAGGCGGGCACACGGATGGAACCGCCGGTATCGGTGCCGATGCTTGCCGGGACCATCCCCGCCGCGATCGCGGCCGCGGAACCACTCGAAGACCCTCCGGTGACCCGGCTCAGGTTCCATGGGTTCCGCGGTGGCGGCCAGGGCACGTCGAACGACGGCCCGCCATGGGCGAACTCGTGGAGCGCCAGCTTGCCCATGAGCAGTGCGCCGGCCTCCCTCAACCGCGCGGTCACGGCAGCGTCCCGGACCGGCACATTATCTTGCAGTACGCGGGAGTGCCCAGTGGTCAGGATGCCCGCGGTGTTGAAACAATCCTTCAGCGCGAAGGGAATACCATGCAGAACACCGCGATACCTGCCGGCGGCAATCTCTGCGGCCGCCTCGCGCGCCCCGCTGCGTGCGGTCTCAAAGGTCCGGGTGACGTATGCCTGCACCTGGCCGTCGACGGCATAGGCTCGCCCGATCAACGCCTCGACGTACTCCACCGGGGACAGTTGGCCTGATCCGATGAGCTCCCCGGCTTCTGCCAGTGTCAGTTGGTGGAGCCGGGCAGTTTCATCGGCAGCGGTCATTTGTTCAGCTCCTTCGTTTTCGAAAGTCCAGCGCGGGCCGCGGGCACGTCAATAAGCCGCATGCCGACGTCGGGAGCGTTTGACCCCGACGTCGGCATACGGCTCTTTCAACTGTTCTAGGCGAGCGTCAGCCGCAGCGGAACCGAGTCCCAACCGCGCAGGGTGTTGTTGTGGTGGCGGCCGATAGCCGAGGCAAGCTCAATGCTCTTGATCCGGGGCACCAATTGTTCGAGCAGCGACGCAGCCTGGAGGCGGGCTGCATGCTGGCCGACGCACTGGTGAATGCCCATGCCGAACGACAGATGCCCGGAGGGGTCGCGGGAGAGGTCGAACTTGTCCGGGTTATCCCAGCGCCGCGGATCGCGGTTTGCCGCGGCGAAGCACAGCATGACCCTGCTGCTCTCGGGAATAGTCCTTCCGCCGATGGTGACGTCCGTGGAGGTCTTGCGAAAGATCTGCTGGACAGGGGATTCCCAGCGCAACGATTCGTCGAAGGCAACACGTGCCAGGTTGGGGTTCTTGCGAAGCGCCTCCCACTGTTCCGGGTTGGAGGCAAAGGCGTAGAGCATCCCCGAAATCCCGTAGACGGTGGTGTCCACCCCGGCTGAGAGCAGCGAGCGGGTCAGCAGCGGGGCCTGCTCGTGCAGGATATCGCCGCGGTCGGCAGCGGCCCAGATATCGGCGCCGAAACCCTCTGGCTTCAACGAGTCGCGCTGGCACTTGGCGGTGGCCCACTCGCTGTATTCGGCGGCCTTGCACTTGCCCTGCTCCACGAGCTCGTTGTCGGGACCTAACGCGTTGAAGATGTGGTCGGCGTAGGGCACCAGGTTTTCGCGGTCTTCCTCGTCGATGCCGGAAGCCTCAGGGAAGAAGTTCACCGGGAGCTTCGAACCGATGTCGCCGTGGCCATCGACCTCGACCTGCCCGCCAGGGCCTGTGCCCGCCAGCAGGTCCTCAACCAGCCCTCTGGCTACCTCCAAGCAGGCGTCCTTCATCGAGCGCAGGACCCGCGAGGAAAGGATCTCCTGCAGCACTTCGCGCGGCGCGTCGTGCTGCGGCGGATCCATCTGCAGGAGGCCACGGGCGCGCCAAGGCTCGTTGAGCCCCACACCGGATCCCGAGGTCAGCTCCTGCCAGTTCGCGACGGCGGCAGAGAGGTCCGCATATCGTCCGATCGCATAGGCGTTGTACTTGGACAGGAACGCCACGGGGCCCGCCTCGCGCAAGCGCTCTTGAAATGGTAAGGGGTTTTCCAGGATTTCCGGCGAGAACGGGTCATCGTCGAGGACCGGAATCGTTCCGTGGTTGACGGGGCACTTCGTTGCTGTCGACATCGGGTATCTCCTAAAGATCCAGCACGAGGCGATCGGTGATCGCGCGTGAGACACATACAAACATTCGGTCGTTCTTGGCGCGCTCCGCCTCATTGAGCAGCGAGTCACGGTGCTCCGGGGTGCCTCGCAGGACGCCAACCTCACAGGTGCCGCACACGCCTTCGTTGCACGATGAGAGCACCCGGACTCCGGCGTCGCTCAACGCCGAAAGAACCGTCTCCTCGGTCCCGACGGTTATTCGCCTCTTGGAGAGGGCCAGTTCAAGCTCGAACGGCTCGGTCCGCACCGGGGCCGGGAGCGTCGCCGGGACGAAGCGCTCGAAACGCACCGCCCAAGACGGCCAGGCGGCAGCGGCGCCGGCCACTGCGTTCAGCAACGGCTCCGGTCCACAGCAGTAAACCCTTCCGCCGTCGAGCGGTTCATTGAGGAATGCGAGGTTCAGGTGGCCGTTCTCGTCCTGCGGCCAGACGGTGACCTTGTCGCCGTACTGGGCCAGCTCGTCCAGGAACGCCATCGAGGCACGCGTGCGCCCACCGTAGTGCAGGTGCCAGTCGATGCCGAGTTGCTCCGCGGCGACGATCATGGTCATGATCGGCGTGATCCCGATGCCGCCGGCAATGAATTCGTAGCGGGTCGCCTGGGACAGCGGGAAGTTATTCCGTGGAGTTCCAACTGTGAGCATGTCTCCGACGGCGAGCTGGTCATGGATGTAGCGCGAACCGCCTTTCGAGTTCGGTTCGTTCAGGACCGCGACCTCGTATGCGTGCGGGTCGCGGCGGTCGCCGCACAGGGAGTAATGGCGCGAGAGGGATCCCGCGTCAGCGGTCGGGAGTACCAGTTCGATGTGTGAACCCGGTGCCCAGTCAGGGACGCGGCCGTTGTGCGGTTCCTCGAGTCGCAACTGCACAACACCGTCCGCGATGACTTCCTTCCGCGCGACCCGGAGGGACTGGATTCCAGGATGACCGGCAGCGGGCCTGGAGGTCAAGGATTCGTCGACGCTGAGCGAATCGGAAGTAGTAGTCATATCAAGATCATGCGCAACGGGGCCGTACACAAGCAATCTCGCGCGGCCTATCGAGGCGATAGGCGCATTGTGACGGTTTGGCCCTTGACAGCGTTTTCCCATGAATTCTCCGGACACGCCGACGTCCCCCTCACCACGGGTTGTGGTGAAGGGGACGTTGAACCCGCTTAGGAGTTGCGTCGTTATCCTTTGCGTCGCGCGCGCTGGCGCTTCAGCTCATTGCGGGCCAGGGCGTTCTTATGCACCTCGTCCGGGCCGTCGGCGAACCTGAGGGTGCGCGCATAGGCGAAGGCCGAGGCCAGGAAGAAGTCCTGCGAGAGCCCGCCTGCGCCGTGTACCTGTATGGCCTTGTCGAGGATCCATTCAACGGTGGACGGGGTGGCAATCTTGATGGCCTGGATTTCGGTGTGGGCGCCCTTGTTGCCGACTGTGTCCATGAGCCAGGCAGTCTTGAGGACCATCAGGCGCAGCTGTTCGACGCGGACGCGGGATTCGGCGATCCAGTCACGGATCACCCCCTGCTCGCTCAGGGGCTTGCCGAATGCAATACGCTCGTCGGCACGTTCGCACATCATCTTGATGGCGCGCTCGGCCATGCCGATTGCACGCATGCAGTGATGGATGCGGCCGGGGCCCAGGCGCGCTTGGGCAATCGCGAAACCGTCGCCCTCGCCGCCGATGAGGTTCCCTGCCGGGACCCTGACATTCGTGAACACGATCTCGGCGTGGCCGCCGTTGTAGTGGTCCTCGTACCCGAAGATCTTCATGGCCCGCTTGACTTCGACCCCGGGGGTATCGCGCGGCACCAGGATCTGGCTCTGCTGGCGGTGCCGCTCGCCGGTGGGATCGGTCTTGCCCATCACGATGAAGATCTTGGCGTTGGGGTTCATCGCGCCGGTGATAAACCATTTACGGCCATTGATCACGTAGTCGTCGCCGTCGCGCACGATGCTTGTCTCTACGTTGGTCGCGTCGGAGGAGGCGACGGCTGGCTCCGTCATCGCAAAGGCCGAACGAATCTGCCCGTCGAGCAAGGGTTTGAGCCACTTCTCCTTCTGCTCTTTGGTCCCGAACTCGGCCAACAATTCCATGTTGCCGGTGTCCGGGGCCGAGCAGTTCAGGGCCGCCGGGGCGAGAATCCGGCTGCGACCGGTGATTTCGGCAAGCGGGGCGTACTGTACGTTGGTCAGCCCTGCCCCCTCGTCGCCGGGTAGGAACAGGTTCCACAGGCCACGGCGGCGTGCCTCGGCCCGCAACTTCTGCAGGATGGGCGACTCCGACCACGCATACGGGTTCTCGAGGTTTTCCAGCTCTTCCTGGTATGCCGCTTCGGCCGGGTAAATGTGCGCGTACATGAAGTCGACAAGCTCCTTCTTCAGAAGCTCTGTCCGCTCGTCTGTTGAGAATTCCATCTACTTGTACTCCTTGAGTGATTCGAGCCCGAGTCCCAGCAGCAAGGGCACAGTGCTGCCGCTGTCTTCAAAGCCCTCGCCAACGGTTTGCCTGTTGATGTGTCTGTAGCGGACGCCTTCGGAAATACCAGCGAGCTTGAAGCAGGCCAGTCCCAGGTAGAATCCGAATCCGTCAAGGGAGCGGCCGCTCTCGGCCTCGTAAAGCGCCATGATCTCTTCCTCGGAGGGGTAGCCGGGCGCCATTGTCACCTCGTAGGTGGCCGGGTCCGTCGACGCCCGGGCTGCCACGATCCGTGCGCGCCGCTGATAGGTCAGCATCAGCGCCAAGTCCAGCAGCGGGTCCCCGAGCGTGGCCATCTCCCAGTCGATGACTGCGGCCGGCAGGTCGTTGGCGCCCATCAACACGTTGTCCAGACGGAAGTCCCCGTGGACGATGCCCGAGGCGGACACGGAGGGCACCGCGGCGGCGAGCTTTTCGTAAAGTTTGTCCGCACCTGAAAGTTCGCGGGTGAAGGATGCATCAAGCTGCTGCTTCCAGCGCTTCACCTGCCGGCCGAGGAACCCATCGGGCCTACCGAAGTGATTCAGGCCGACCGCGGAGGGATCCACCCGGTGCAGCTTTGCCAGGGTACGCACTAGCTCGGTCCCGATGGCCCGCGTGCGTGCCTCGCCGAGCGGCGTGATCTCGTCGGCGTACCTGTACGGCACGCCGGCGATCCGCTCCATTAAGTAAAAATCGGTACCCAGGACGTCGTTGTCGTCGCAGTAGGCAATCATCCTGGCCACCGGAACGTCCGTGTGTCGAAGCGCATCGGCTGCCTTGTACTCACGGCGCATGTCGTGGGCGGTGGCCATGATCTTACCCAGCGGGGGCCGGCGCACAATCCACCGGTGATTCCCGTCGGTTAGCTCATAGGTCAGGTTCGACTTTCCACCTTGGATCAGACTGGCCGAGAGCTCCCCTTGGACAAGCCCGGGGCACTTCACCACCAGCCAATCCTTCAGCCGATCAAGGTCGAGACCGGCGGGAGATTCATGGCGGGTCGTGACTCCGCTGTCCTTTGCTGTCTGCATCGCGTCACTCATGCCCGGGCGAACTCCGGAACGAGGGCCTCGTAGGTAATGTCGCCTTCCTTGACGCTTCCAAAACGCAGCGCAAGTTGAGCCATGTGGTCGACAGTCTCCCGCGTTGCTTTGAAAGTCGGTTTGAGCTTGGGTGCCACGTCGCTCGCGTAGTGGTCGACATAGGCCGCAGCGATGGCTGGCGCCTTGCCGCCAAGCCCGGAGGTGTTGAGCAAGTCGGCCGCCGCCGCTTTGTTCCCGATGATCCACTTGCTGGCATCATCCTGGGCTGCCAACCAGTTCTTGACGACATCCGGATGCTGTTGCACCATTTCCTCGCGGACACCCATCGCGACCACAGCCTGGTTGCGCATTAGCTCGGGCACGTCCGCTTCTGCGAAGTCGATCAGGACCTTCCCACCGGTCTCCTGGGCGACGAATCGCGTTGCAGTCCATTGGACCGTGACGTATGCATCGATGCGTCCGCCATTCAGGTTTGGAATCGCCTGCGCAGTCGGGCCAACAGCAAGCACCGTGACGTCGTTGTACTTCATGCCTGCCAACTCAAGGGCGAGCTTCAATTGCAGGTCGCCGCCGGAACCGACGCTCGAGACGCCAATGCGCTTGCCCTTCAGGGAACCAATCTTCTCTTCGAAGCGGGCCCCGGACCCGGGCCAGTTGAGCTCCTTGCTGCCGACGATCCCGTAAGTCGTTTCGAGGGTCCGGAACCCTACGAGCAGCGGGCGCTTGCCTTTCGAACTGTTCGCGTGGGTTGCCATCAGCAGCAGCGTGTCCGAAGCATACGCGTCGACGGCGCCGGCAACCAGCAACTGGTATGCCTGGACGCCGCTTTGTGGGCTCAGATGCTTCGGGACATCCAGTTGGTGCCTTGCGTAATCCTTGTTGGCAAGATTAATTGCATCAAGCAAGTACGCGTCGCCAGGGAAGGAAGCGATTGCGAATTTCTGGGGCTCGGCCGCGGAAGCCGAACTTCCGCCGCCCCCACACCCCGTCAGAAATGAGGCCGAGCCAATCGCTGCAGCACCGAGGCCGAAATACTGCAACAGCGCCCGTCGTGAGACTCCGCCATCCAACGCCAGCAGATCCCCGAAGGGCGATCCGTCTTTCTGTAACTCAAACATTGCTACTCCTTTGTAGTGGATTCATGCCTGGCGGACATGGCTGTGCCAGGTGCCTCGTTGATGCGGATTCCTACTGCTCGGTCCCGGCGTGTTCCATGACGACCCGGCCAACGGTCTTTCCGTCTGCGAGCCGCTGAAGCGCCGCAGGCACGCTGTCCAAAGTGAATCTCTCGCTGACGAAGGGGTCGATGGCACCTGCGTTCGCCAGTCTGGTCAGTTCACGGTGGCATTCATCGACAGCCGCAGGGTTCTTGGTGTTGTAAAGGCCCCAGTGGATGCCGATGATCGAGTAGTTCTTCACCAGCGCGTGGTTCAAGGCAGCGGACTGGATCTCCCCGCCGGCGAAACCGACCACAATAATCCGGCCTTCGAAGGCGATGCACTTAGTGGAGCGCTGGTAGGTTTTTCCGCCGACCGGGTCGTAGATGACGTCCGCGCCTTTGCCGCCGGTGAAAACCTTGACCTGCCCGACGAAGTCCTGCGTACGGCGGTCGATCACCAGGTCGGCGCCGAGCTTCCTTGCGTATTCGGCCTTGGCCGCGCCACCGACGACGCCGATGACAGTCGCGCCGGCTGCCTTGCCGAGCTGGATCGCGGCACTGCCCACCCCGCCTGCGGCGGCGTGGACCAGCAGCGTCTCGCCTGGCTGGATCCTGGCCAACCGGTGCAGCCCGAACCATCCGGTCTGGTAGCCGATGAACAGGCAGGAAGCCTGCGCGTCATCGAGCGAGGCGGGGGCCTGGTGCACCTTGTCCTGGTCCATGAGCGCGTACTCGGCGAATCCGCCATACGGAAGCGTAGTCAGGCCCAACACCCGGTCGCCCACCGCCGCACGGGTAACGCCCGGCCCGGCGGCGACAACCTCGGCGCAGACTTCGCGACCGGGGGTGAAGGGCAGCTCCGGCTTGACCTGGTACACCCCGCGGCACATCAGCACATCCGGGAAGTTGGCGGCAGAGGCAAGGACGCGCACGAGCACCTGCCCGGCGCCCGGGTCTGGCACCGGGCGTTCGACAAGCTGGAGGGCATCGACCGGTTCACCGAGTTCCATGACGGACCACGCTTTCAGGGCGCTGGGAATCGACATGTCTTACTCCGCCTCGAAATTGATCAGCGCCTGTCCAGGAGCGACCACGTCGCCCACGGACACGTGGACGGCCAAGACAGTGCCTGAGTCCTCTGCCGTTACCGGGATCTCCATCTTCATGGCTTCAAGAATCATGAAGACGTCGTCTTCCTCTACGCGATCCCCCGGCGCCACGAGAACTTTCCATACGCTGGCGCCCATTTCTGCCTGAATTGTCTCTGCCATCTTCATGCACTCCTTTTGGCCAGCTTGGCCCGTTCTTTGAGTCGTTGCTGGATACGTTCCACGAGGCCGGTGTCGTACCGCCCATCAGCGAATTCCTCATCGGAGAGGATCTCCTCAAGGAAGGGCTGGTTGGTGACCAGTCCCTCGATCTCGAAGTCCTGGCAGGCCTTAATGGCCCGGGCCAGTGCGTCCTCCCGGGATTCCCCGTACACGCAGACCTTGGCGATCAGCGAGTCGAAGTGTGCGGTGACCTCGGTGCGGGCGGCGTAGCCGGAATCCACGCGGATTCCCTCACCGCTTGGTTCAATCCAGCTGTCGATCGGGCCCGGGCGCGGGAAGAACTTCTTGGGGTCCTCGGCGCAGATGCGCAGCTCGATCGCATGTCCGCGGAACACCGGGTTGAAGTCCGCCGTGGTAGTGCCCGTAGCCGCGATGCTCAGCTGCTGCTCGATCAAGTCGATGCCGTGGGTGAGCTCGGTAATCGGGTGCTCGACCTGGATGCGGGTGTTCATCTCGAGGAAGACGAATTCGCCCGTGCGGGTGTCGAGCAAGAACTCGACGGTGCCAGCGTTGCGGTAGCCGACCGAGCCTGCGGCCGCGATGGCCGATTCGATGAGCCGCGCGCGGGTTTCCGGAGCCAGGTGCGGCGCCGGGGATTCCTCGATCAGCTTCTGGTGGCGGCGCTGCGTGGAGCAATCGCGCTCCCCCAAGGCAACGATGGTGCCGTCGTTCAGGCCCAGGACCTGGATCTCGACGTGGCGTGCGGACTCGACGAAGCGCTCGACGAAGACGCGGTCGGAGCCGAAGCTGCGCTCGGACATCGATTTGGTGTTCTCGAAAGCCTTGCGCAGTTCGTCAGCGTCGTGGGCCACGGCCATGCCGATGCCGCCGCCGCCGGCGGAGGCCTTGACCATTACTGGGTAGCCGACGCGTCCTGCTTCCTCGACGGCCTCCTCGCCGGTCTTCAGGGCCGCACCGGCGTCGCCGCTGATCGGCACGCCTGCAGCCGCGACGGCCCGGCGGGACTCGACCTTGTCGCCCATGACCTCTATGACGTCGGCCGAAGGGCCCACCCAGGTCAGGCCGGCGTCGGCGACCTCGCGGGCAAACCCGGCGTTTTCCGCCAGGAACCCGTAGCCGGGGTGGATGGCGGTGGCTCCTGCTTCCCTGGCGATCGCGATGATCTGCCCGCGGTCAAGGTAGGACTGCACAGGAACGTCTCCCTTGAGCTCGATGGCCACTGAGGCCTCCGAAACGTATGGCAGGCCGGCATCGACCTTGTGGTAGACCGCTACCGTACGGACGCCGAGGCGGTTTGCCGTTTTGATGATGCGTCGGGCGATTTCGCCGCGGTTGGCGATCAGCAGGCTTTCCGGAAATGAATTCACGGTGATCTCTCCTTAGAAGCTCGTCGGCCAGGTGCGCAACAGGTGTTCGCCCACGCCGTTGCTCCGGGCCCGGTAGTGGTCCTTCAGGGCGCCGAGGATGAACTCGCGCGTTTCGGACGGATCGATGACCTGCTCGAAGCCGAAGACCTGGGCGACGTCATAGGCGGTGGTGCCCTTGTTCATCTCCGCGAGGCGCAACTCGTACATCTCGGGGTCGCTTTCGGGGGTGATGCCGTGGACCACGGAGACAGCCGAGGTCGGATCCATGAAGCTGACCTCGGAAGACCACCAGCCGGCGGTGGCGTCAGCGGTGCCGCCGCCACCCATGTTGATCAGGGCCTGGCCGTAGTTCTTGCGCATAGTGACCGCGATCTTCGGCACGGTGACCAGCGAAAGAGCGTTCATCCAGTTGATGATCTTGCCGGCAACCTTGCTCCGCTCGGCCTCGAGGCCGATCAGGAAGCCCGGCTGGTCCACGAGCATGACCACAGGGATGTTGTAGGAGTCGCAGAGGACCAGGAAACTGGTCGCCTTGTCGCAGGCGGCACCGTCCAGCGCGCCGCCCTTGAACATCGGGTTGTTGGCGATGATGCCGACCGACTGGCCGCCGATGCGAGCCAGGGAAGTCACCAGGGACTTGCCGTAGCGGGCCTTGATGGGGAACACGGAGCCGGTGTCGGCGACGATGTCGATGACCTTGCGCACGTCGTAGGTCTGGGTGCGGGATTCGGGGACGATCGACTTGATCTCCTCCGCACGCTCGCCGGATCCCTGTGGAATCGGCGCGAGCGGCGGGGTCTCGCCATTGTGCGAGGGCAGATAGGAGAGGAACCGGCGGACCAGTTCAATGGCTTCCTGGTCGGTCTCGGCCACCGCGTCGGCGTAACCCGTGACCTCGGCGTGAACCTTCCAGCCACCGAGTTCCTGGGCGTCGACCTGCTGGCCCGTGGCGCGGCTGACGAGGCCGGGGCTGGAGACAGCCAGCACGCTGCCTTTGCGAAAAACCGCGAAGTCGGCAGCTACGGTGTGCCAGGCGGCCGACCCGAAGCAGTAACCAAAGGCCGCGGACACCCACGGGCTTTCGCGCTGGCGCAGGAACCGGGTCTTGCCACTGGCGCTGCCCATGCCGGTGCCGCCCATGGCGTCGGGCATGCGAACGCCCGTGGACTCGGAGAGGTAGACCAGCGGCTGGCCGGTCTTGACAACCAGTTCCTTGAAGTGGGCCATCTTCTTGTTGCTGATCGGGGAAGACGATGATCCCTTGACAGTGAAGTCGTAGGCAACAACACTCGCGCGCCGGCCGTCAACCTCGCCGGTACCGGTGATCTTGCCGTCGGCAGGGGTCTTGTCGCGGTCCGCCGGAACGGCCGAGGTCACGAACAAACCGCTCTCGCGGAAGGTTCCCGGGTCCAGCAGCAGCGCGATGCGCTCGCGTGCGTTCAGCTCGCCCTTGGCTGCGCGGTCTTCAAGCTTCCTGGCGCCACCCATGGCCAATGCCGCTGCACGCTTCTTCTCGTGCTCCTGCTCGCGGGTGAGCTTGGTCTCCCCGATGTCGACCACGTCGGTCTTGACTGCTTCGGTTGTCATCTCTACTGCCTTCCGTCTGCGCCGAGCGACGCCTGGTGGATCTGCTTGCTCTGTTCGAGCACTGCCCGCGAGGCCAGCGCCGCGTCTTCGAAAGCTCCGAAGACCGGGATGCCGATCCGGCGTGCGCGCCGGGCGTAGGCCTTGACCATGTCGCCGGTTCCGTCGCTACCATCGGATTTCAGCACCAAGAGCTGGTGGGTGTTTGACTGTGATTCGTCGCGGGCCGCGGCGATAGAGTCGATAATGGTTCCTGTCACGTCGCCGTGGGTGGCCCCGAGGTTGCGCTGAATGATGCCCACGTTCAGGTGGGTGATCAGCACCGCGGGTTCGCTGCCTGCCAGGACTACCTTGAGAATGTCCGCAGCAACGCCGCCGCTCTTGACGGCCAGCGTTCCGGCCGGCACATCGATCGGGTTGTGGAACCCATTGCCCGGCGGAACCTCAAGGGATTCCAGTTCGGCGGTAACCGATTCCGGAAGCGGGCTGGTGGAAATGCCCTGCCGGTCAAGTGCGTCGGCGCCGAGCACGCTGGCTCCGCCGCCGTTGCCGAACAGGACGGCTTCGTTGCCGTTCGGCTTGACGCTCAGGTCAACGGTCGAGAGGGCATGAAGCGCGGTTGCGAAGTCGGCGAGCGAATCAACGAGGGTGATTCCGGCCTGCCGGGCGATGGCCGGCCACAGCCGGTGGTTGCCTGCCAGGGCGCCGGTGTGGCTGGTGGCGGCGCGCGATCCGCCGCTGGTGCGACCGCCCGCCAGCAGCACCACAGGCTTGCGGGTTTCGGCAGCGCTGAGCACATCCAGTACCTCGCGGGCAATGCCGAGGGACTCCAGGTACAGGCCGATGACGTGGACTTCGTCGTTGCCCAGGTGGGATGAGACGAGTTCGGCGGCGCTGACATCGGCGCCGTTGCCGATGCTGACCACGGAGTGGAAATCGATGCCGCTGGCGGCGCCGACCCGTAGGATGTCTACGCTCAGTCCGCCGCTCTGGGAGACCACGGCCGTGGTTCCCGGCGTCAGCGGGGCCTCCGGGACGAAGGAAAGTTTTCCTGCCGAGGCGTGGGTCCCGAGGCAGTTCGGACCGATCAGGCGGATGCCCGCCTCGCGCACCGTTGCAACAAGCGCGGATTCGAGGTCCTTGCCCTCTTCGACCTCGCCGAAACCGCTGGAAACAACCTGGGCGAAACGCACCTTGCCGGCGCCCTGGCCTAGGGCCTTGGCAACCCTCGCCCCGGGCAGCGCCACAAAAGCGTAGTCAAGGGTTTCGTTCACATCGGCGAGCGAGGCGACGGTGGGCAGGCCTTCGATCTCGTCGGCGGCCGGGTGGACGGGCACGATGGTGCCGTCGAAGCCGCCGGAGCGGAGGTTGCGGATGAACCGGTTGGCGAGGTTCGGGCGCTTGCCGCTGGCCCCAAGGACCGCAATGCGGCGTGGGTGGAAGAGCGGGGAGAAATCGGTGGCCTGGCCGTTCCCGGTCGCGGAGGCTTGCGCTCCGGTGGCGTCCTGGGCACCGACCACGAAGCGCGCGTCGACCGCCACGGCGCGGGTGCCGGAGACGATGACCGGGTTCAGATCGATTTCGACGACGTCCGCGGGCAATGCGGCCAGCAAGCCCTCGGGGCCGGCGAGGCGGGAGATCAGCGTGACCAGTGCCGGAATGTCGGCCTTCACGCCGCCGCGTGCGCCGTCGAGCACCTTCATGCCGCGCAGTTCCTGCAACATGTCCAGGATCTGGGGTTCGGACAACGGGGCCAGGCCGAAGGCCACGTCTTCGAAGACCTCCACGAGGACACCCCCGAGGCCGACCATGACGGTCCACCCGAGTCCAGGCGCACGGACCGCCCCAACAATGATTTCGTGGCCGGCCGGCGCCATCTCTTCGACAAGCACGCCATCGAGTTGGTGCCCGAATTCGGCCAGGCTACCGCGCATCTGCAGCGCAACGTTGTTGAGCTCGGCGCGGGATACCCCCACACGCACTCCGCCGGCGTCGGATTTGTGCACGAGCGTCGTCGAGATTGCCTTGACGACCAGGGGTTCGCGTAGATGTCCGGGAAGTTCCTGGCCGACTTCGATCTCAACACCCTGAGGGGTATCGATTCCGAAGGTCGAAAGCAGGAATTTTCCTTCGGCTTCGGTGAACATGGCCGATTCTCTGTTTTTGGCCTGGGCGATGAACTCGACGATGGTGTCGGGGCTACTCGTCTGGGCTGTGTCAACTAACAACTGGGGGCACCTCACTGAACGTCGGATCCGGGCGGATAGCGGTCACGCCCGGTGTGATTTCAGTCTCGTGAGTGAATCCGGCCCTGGGAAGGCCGCCAACCGTGGCAGGGTGATACCACTGCGCTATCGGGAGAACTGCGGACACGGCACAGCGACGGCGCGCACACGGGGCCGTACGGAAGCGGGGTCAGCGGAATGGGGAAGGTGCCAGCCGCCGTCGTGGGGGCGCGCGAATGGCCCCCACGACGGCGGCATCACCAACCCGGCGAGGCCGCCGTCCTGGGGGCGGCCTCGCGGCTAGAAGGTCTTGGCGGCTTCCCGCAGGAGGCGCAGGAACGCCTGGACGGCCGAGGACCTGGCCTCGTCTTTCCTGACGATGGCAGAGGTGCATGCATGCGCCCACTCGAAGGGCAGCGGAACGAGGGAAACACCGTTTCCGCTTACGGTCGAATCGAGAAGCGTGTTCGCCATGCAGATGCCGACGCCGGCGCGCACCATGGCTTGCGATGCCTCCGCATTGGGCGTGGTGTAGACAATTCTCGCCTCGATGCCCTCGAGCAACCGTTCCCACGCCACACGCAGGATGCTTGATTCCGCGGGGAAGATCAGCGGCTCACCCTCCAGGTCGGACGGTTGGAAGTCGTCCTTCTCGGCGAGCCGATGTCCCTCAGGTACCGCCAGCACCAGCCTGCCTTGGATCAGGTCGATATGGTGCAACAAGGCGTCCTCGGCCGGGGTCAACTCGATGCCGGGCAGGCGAGTCACCAGGCCCACGTCGATTTGGCCACTGAGGACGCCGCGGACAACGTGCTTCGACGGGCCCTCGTCGACCTCGAAACGCACGTTGGGGAATTCGGTCAGCAGGCGTTTGACCGTCCGGGGAAGGATCGTCTGGGACGCGGCCGGCACCGTGCCGAGCCGGACTGTCCCCAGTTTCAGCCCACCAATCGCACTGGCTTCGGCGCGCAGCATCTTCTCGGCCTGGACTGCGGCGACGACGTGGGGCAGGATCCTGTCGGCCGCGTAGGTCGGCCGGACGCCTTTGGCGCCGCGGGTCACCAAGATAACGCCCAAATCCTCTTCGAGCCGCTGCACTTGGTTGGTGATGGTCGGCTGCGAGATATCAAGTTCCTTGGCGGCTTGCCGGAACGAACCGGTCCGAAGCGCTGCCTCCAGGTAGCGCAGCTGCGCAAATCTCATGGTGCCCTTTCCTTGTCTGTCACGGCCACAGGCCGCTGATGGCCACGTTACTCCGCCCACACTCCCCACGGGGGAATCCCTCGTTGGTCACAAAGCGCTTCGGCCGCGCATCCCCCTGGAATCATCCCAGCAAGGCATCAAGTCCCGTTGAGTCCCTGGACAAGGAACCGCCCTCGACCGGGATGGTTGTGCCCGTGATGTAACCAGCTGCCGGAGACAACAGGAACACGATGGTTGCGGCTATTTCGAATGGTTGGCCGAGCCGCCTGAGCAGCGGGCGGGCAGCCAGTGCCTGCGCATCGCTGCTGCTTCGTTCCCTGGCCAGGTATCTGGGTGCAGTGAGCCTGCAACCGCAGCCACCGGCTCCTCGTTGATGTCCACGCATAGGACGCGGCCGCCCATTCCAACGACCGTCCTGCTGACGTGCTCACCGATCCCGCCGCCGGCGCCAAGGACCACATAGGACCTGCCAGCCAGGCTGAACAGCCGAGAGTGGTCCACCTGGTGGGCGGGAATTGCTTGGCCGGTGTCGACGATGTGCATGGCGTCCTTTTCGTTAAACGGGCGCCGGCCAGGGCAGCGTCGCCCCGGCCGATGCCGCTCTAATATGGACGATTGCCGGGCCGAGGCCTGGCTATCGCGTCCACTTGGTCACGAGCTTCTGCAGGACCGAGATGGAAAGGTCCAGGACCATCGACAGGAAGCCCATCGCGAGCAGGATGGCAAAGGTCTCCGAAACCTGGAAGTTGTTTGTCACTACGACCAGCCGCTGGCCCAGGCCGGTGTACGCGCCGACCATTTCCGAGACCACTGCCCCGAGCACCGAGTACACCGCGCCAAGCCGCAGGCCGCCAACGATGGACGGCAGCGCCGAAGGCAGTTCGATCTTGAAGAAGCGCTGCCTGCGCGTCATACCAAGCGACTGAGTCAGTTGCTTGATGTCGTGGTCGATGCTCTGCAAGGCACCCATCGTGCTGGTCATCAGCACGAAGAACACAACGCTGAAGGCAACAAGGGCCTTCGGGCCGAATCCCAGACCGAACCAGAGGATGAAGATCGGCGCCAGTGCCGGGCGCGGAAGGCTGTTCATCAAGGTCAGAAAAGGCCTGGCCGCAACATGCAGAACCTCGACGCGGGCGAAGATGACGCCGGCCAGGATACCCAAGGCCGCACCGGCGACCAAGCCGGCCATGGCGCCGCTGAAGGTCGCGGTCACATCAACCCAGAAGGTTCCATCCCCCAGTTGCTTGATAAAGGACTTTCCGACTTCACTGGGGGTCGAAACCAGCGTCGGATCCACGATCCGCTGACCGGTCGCGAAGCCCCAGCCGAAGACGAAGACGACGAGCGCGCCGATCCGCAGCGCCCAAACGGTCAGCTCCCGCTTGATCTTTGATCGGCGGCGCTCGGCGAGGATCGTGCTGACATTGTAGGCTGGCGAGTCTGCGGAGGCGGGCAGAGTTTCCGCCTTGGCGATCGTTCTCATGTCAAACCCGTTCCCTTGCAGTCTTGGGTAATGCTGGATGAGTTACGCATTGCGCGGCGCCCGGACGAGCTTTGAGTCCAAAGGCGACGAGGTGTGCGGTCCTCCGGTGACCTGCAGGACCGTTCCGGTGATGAAGCTCGAAGCGTCGGAACACAGGTACAGGCAGGCGTCGGCAACTTCCTCCGGCAGGCCTACACGGCCCAGGGCCAGGAACTCACCGAAGGACTTCTCTACGTCCGGCGAGGAAAAGCGCGAAGACGGGGTCAGGGTGGCGCCAGGCTCGACACAGTTGGCGCGCACGCCGCGGTCTGCCCATTCCCAGGACATGGTCTTGGTCAACGAGGCAAGCCCTGCCTTGGCAGCTGCATACGCGCCGCGCATCGGGTCGGCGTAGTTCGCAGAACCCGAGCCGACGTTGACGATGTTGCCGCCGCCCTGCTTCTCGAAGACCGGGAGGCAAGCGACCGAGGCGTGGAAGGCGCCGCTGAGGTTGGTGCCGATCGTCGCGTTCCAGGCGTTGGCGGACAGGTCTTCGAGGCGTGCTGCGAAGTTGCCGCCAGCGTTGTTGATGAGGACGTCGATGCGGCCGAATTCCTCTAGGGCGGCGCGGACCAGCGCATCGGCGGTCTCGGGTTCCTTGATGTTGCCGGTAACCACGACCGCCTTGCGTCCGAGTTCGCGGATCTGGGCGGCCTTCGCTTCGAGCGCCTCGGCCTTGCGCCCGTGCAGCACCAGATCAGCGCCGGCCTGGGCGAACTTGTCGGCAAGAGCCGAACCGATGCCTCCGGAAGCGCCCGTCACGATGACGACCTGGCCGGTGAAATCGAATGTGGTCTGGCCCGACTTTTTGCGGGTGGTGGTGACTGTGCTCGTCATCCGACGTCCTCCTGATTGATGCGCGCCCTGTGTGTGCGGCTGTTCCCACGCACGGCGGGCCTTCGTGGCAATGGTGCGTTTGAGAAAGCTTCCGTCCATTCGCGACCGGGAGCAATGTCCTAATCGCTATCGAGGCGATAGCCCCGGATGGGCCGCCTTTTCCTTGACTCTTTTGCCGAGGTGTTCAACGATTCATGGACCAGTGGGTGACGTGCACCACAGGATCAGCCTTCCGGTTTCCTCATGTTCTTGCTGTTCCAGCGTGATCATCCTTGGTGCCGGCTCAGCAACGTCAGCCAAGGAAGACTGCCAACCGGGTCGGCCCCCACATAATGACTGGAGCGATAATGCCCAATACCACCCTCCGCTCGAACGGCGATAGTGAGACTGTCGTGACTGAAACGGCAGCGCAGCCCACCGCAGCCAAAGGGGTTTCCGTCGAGTTCGAGAACGTGAACCACAGCTTCCTCCACGGCAACCGGCCGGTGCGGGTCTTGGACAACTTCAACCTGCGAATCGAACCTTCCGAGTTCGTCAGCATTGTGGGCCCGTCTGGCTGCGGCAAGACGACGGCCCTCGGCATGGTGGGCAGCCTCTTGAAGCCTCGCAGCGGCAAGGTCCGCATCGACGGCCACGAGGTGCGCCCCGGAAGCAACGACGCGGCCTTCCTGTTCGCCCGTGACGCTCTTCTTCCCTGGCGCCGGGTCCGCAGCAACGTCGAGCTCGGGATGGAAATCCGCGGAGTGCCCAAGGAAGATCGGCGCGTACGTGCCGAGGCCTGGCTCCGCCGGGTCCGTCTGCACGAGTTTGCCGACTCCGATGTCCTGCACCTCTCGCAAGGCATGCGCCAGCGCGTTGCCATCGCACGAACCCTGGTGCAGAACCCGAAGGTCCTGTTGATGGATGAGCCGTTCGCAGCCCTTGACGCACAGACCCGCGCGATCCAGCAGGAGGAGTTCACCCAGCTCTGGGAAACGGAACGGCCCACGGTCATATTTGTAACCCACGACCTCGAAGAAGCAATCCTGCTCAGCGACCGCGTTATCCTGATGGCCAGCCGGCCCGGCCGCATGGTGGTGGATATGAAGATCGAGCTCGAGCGGCCTCGACGCCAGGAGATGCGCAGGGACTCTGATCTGTTCAAATCCTATTTCCACGACATGTCCGACCGCCTTCGGAGCGAAGTCGAACTCGCCGAACAGCGCATCAGGGAGGAGAACCAGATTGGCTGAGGCCCTGCAAAAGCTTGCCGGCACCGATGGAACCACTCTGGCCTATCGCCAGTACGGCGAAGGTCCGCGCCTGATCACCTGCCTGCACTCGTTGGCGCTGGACGGGTCCTGGTACGCACCCTTGGCTGAGGCGCTCGGCAAAGAGTACCGACTGCTCGCTCTGGACTTCCGCGGACATGGCAGCAGCACGCACGGAGATTACGCCCCCACCCTGGGACTCGTTGCCCAGGACATCGCCGCGATGTGGGACGCCGAAAACGTCGAGAGCTCGGTCATCCTGGGCATCTCGCTGGGCGGCATGGTTGCCCAGGCCGTCACTGGCAGTTTTCCGGACCGCGTGGACGCACAGATCCTGATGGCAACCCGGGGAGCGTACGACGACGCAGCAACCCGCGGAACCCTGGCACGAGCAGCCGAGGTCCGGTCCCCGAACGGGCTCGAACGGGCCGAGGAAATGACGATGCACCGCTGGTTCGGCGACAAGTCGCAAAACGCGGCCGACCCCCTGGTCCGGCAGGCCCGCGCGCAGTTCCTCAGGGCAGGCGGCAGCATCATCGCCGAATATTTCGAGGCCATGACCCAGGTAGGCGCCTTTCATACGGACTCACCGCCACCAACCCTCGTCGTCGGCGGCAATGACGACCGGAGCACCCCCCGTGCGGCCATCGAACAACTCGCTGCTTCGATCGCAGGTGCCGAACTCCGCTTTGCGAAAGGCGGACACCTCGTCGCCTTCGAAAACCCGCAGGAGGTCGCCGCAACGGTGCGGCCATTCCTTGACAGCCTTGATTGCTGGACACGCTGACGGCCGACGAGCCCGCTGCTCCCTTATATAACTGCCTTACGGAGAAGAAATGAACAAGACCCTGGATCGCAATTCGACGCAGGTCACCGAAGAAGAACTCGCCGCCCACCTCGAGTCTGCCCAGGTGCCGGCCTTGGTCATGCTCACGGCCCACGTCACTGGCGACACCTCGGTGTTGCGCGATGAATGGCGGCCGAACCTGAAGACGCTTCCGCTCAGCGGCCTGGATCCGGCAACCGAGGCGGAAGCCCGCGCTTGTTGCATCGAACTGCTCGCGCCCTTCCTCGCCACCCAGGACGGATGGGCAGCTGTCCCTGACGAGTCGCTGCGGCGAACGCTTTCCACGTGGTTGATGGGCGGCGACAACGACGATGCCCAGGCCATGGCTCCGGTCGCGTTCACCCCCAACAACGTGGACCCGCGCCAGCCCACGTGGAAGCTCCAGGACATCGCCCCGGACACTCAACTCAACGCCGTGGTGATCGGTGCAGGGTTCTCCGGCCTATTGGCCGGCCTGCGGCTGAAGCAGGCGGGTGTTCCGTTCAAGATCATTGAGAAGAGCCTGAACGTCGGCGGCACCTGGTGGGAAAACACCTACCCCGACTGCCGCACCGATGTCCGGAGCCACATCTACACCTATTCCTTTGTCCAGCACGACTGGGAAACCCACTATGGCCGCCAGGACAAGATCCATGGCTACTTGCACCAGTTCGCAGCCGATAACGGCCTGCTTGAGCATGTTGTCTTCGGCACTGAGGTCACGGCCACCCGCTGGGACGAGGAAACGGGAACCTGGACCCTTGAAACCAAGACCGGTGCAGGCGTCGTGGAACCGATCGAATCCAACATTGTCGTCAGTGCCGTGGGTCAGCTCAATCGGCCCTCGATCCCCAACCTTCCGGGCCTGGATGCCTTCAAGGGCCCCGTAGTTCACTCGGCCCAGTGGGACCACGGTGTCGACTTCAGCGGCAAGCGCGTCGTCGTCATTGGCACGGGCGCCAGCGCCCTGCAGTTCGCACCCGCCGTGGCGAAAGTCGCCGAGAAAGTCACCATTTTCCAGCGCAGCGCCCCGTGGCTCCGTCCCACCCCGATGCTGCGCCAGGAAATCGAATACGGTGAACGCTGGCTTCTGCGCAACCTGAACCAGTACCGCGCCTACTACCGCTTCTCCATCTTCTTGCCCCGGCTCATCGGCAACCTGCCGGCCGCTACCGTTGACCCGGACTTCCCGCCTACCGAGGTCTCGGTCTCCGCCGCCAACGAGGCACTGCGCCAAGAGCTGACCGCGTACTTGGAAGAGCAGGCAGGGGACGACGAGGAACTGCGCAAGCAGATTACCCCCGACTACCCGCCGGCCGCCAAGCGGGTCATCTGCGACGACGGCACGTGGGTGAAGACGCTCAAGCGGGACAACGTCCGATTGATCAGCCAGGGAGTGAACCGCATCGACTCCGACGGTGTGTGGCTTGGCGACGAGCACATCCCGGCCGACATCATTTTGCTCGGCACCGGCTTCAAGGCGTCAGACTTCCTGTTGCCCATGTCCGTGGCGGGCGTCGGCGGCAAGGACTTGCACGAGACCTGGGGCATCGACGCGAGCGCCTACCTGGGCGTGACGCTGCCTGGCTACCCGAACTTCTTCTGCATGTACGGGCCCAACACCAACACGGTTGTTCACGGAAACCTGGTGTTCTTCCTCGAATGCCAGGCCAACTACATGATCGATGCCGTGAAGACGCTGGCAGTCGGCGGCCACCGTGCCATGTCCGTGCGCGCTGACGTGTTTGCCAAATACGACAAAGAGATCACCGAAGCCAGCGCCAAGCGCACCTGGGGCTGGTCCAAGACCCACAGCTGGTACATGAACGCCGAGGGCCGCTCCACCATCATGTGGCCGCTGCCGGCCCGCGAATACTTTGAACGGACCAGCCATGTGCGTACGGAAGACTACGACCTCGACTGACCAGCTCCCCTCCCACATACCATCCCAAACCACATCACCGGAGACTCCCTTGCTCACCGAGACATCATTGATCACTGAAACGACGACGATCGTCGCCAACCTAGAAACCCGGTACTTCTCCGGAGGCCCCGAGGACGGGGTTCCCGTTGTATTCCTGCACGACGGCGCCTGGGGCGGCAGCTCCGACGTGACCTGGAGCCACATTCTTCCCTTGGCCGCGGAGAAATTCCGCGTCATCGCCCCCGACTTCCTCGGTTACGGTGGATCGGCCAAGTCGATCCGGGTGGACGTCTCGCCGTTCGCCTTCCGCATCCGCCACATCTTCGCCCTATTGGACCAGCTCGGCATCACCGGGCCCGTGCACCTCGTCGGAAACTCTTTTGGCGGTTCGGTTGCCCTGCGGGCACTTGCAGATGAGGCATATCGCGGGCGGATCGCCTCGGTCACCACCATCAACGGCACCGGCGGCCCGTGGAAAGCACCGGGCATGGCCACAATCGGCGACTTCGATGGCACCAGGGCCCGTCTCGAAGAGATCGTGGACATCCTGTGCGATGAATCCGCCGGCACGGTAGACCAGCTCGATGCCCGCATGCACTGGGCAACGGCGCCCGGGCACTTCACTGCGATGCGGGCACCACACATGCCGGTACCGGAGGCCCTCAAGGTTGAGCGGCCGGCCGACCCGTACCCCGTACCCCTTCAGGGCGTGGCAACCCCAGTTTTCCTCGTGGAGTGCACAGGGGACACGCTGCTGGAAAGCGGCTGGTCCAAAAACCTTCAGGTGGTGCTTTCCAACGCCCGAGCCGAGTTGTTGCCATACAAACATTGCCCGAATATCACCCACCCGCAGGAGACCTGGAACCTGATTATCGGATTCCTTGAGTCCACTATTGAAGGCGGCAAATGATGGCGGACAACAGCAATCGCCCGGCTTTGGTCCTCAGCGGAGGCTCATCCGGCATCGGCGAAGCCTTAGCCAAAGACCTGAGGAACGACTGGGAGGTCACATCTGTCTCCCGGTCCCTGCCCAACAACCCGCTTGACGGGGTGAACTACGTAGCCGGGGATGTTGCCGGTGACGCCCCGGCCGCCGTGCGCGAGTCCCTCGCGGCGCAGGGCCGCACGAGCATCCACTCGCTGGTCCACTGCGCAGGCGTCGGTGTCTTCGGCCCGTTCATGGGCATGCCCAAGGCCGAGTGGGAACGTGCGCTCATCCTTAATCTGCACGGAACGCTGAACTTCATCCAGGGTGTCGCCGACTTGGTGGAGGATGGCGGCCGGATCGTGCTGTTCTCCTCCGGAACCGTGTTCAAGGCGCCCGCCGGCGCGGCAGCCTACGCTGCGTCCAAGGCCGGTATCATCGGTTTCTCGCGCAGCCTCGCCGCGGAGATGGGTGCCCGCAACATCACGGTCAACGTGATCGCCCCAGGCCTGGTCATGACGCCGCTAGCCACCCAACTTGCCGGTGGCGAGGCCAAGAACATCGAGACCAGGGCCATCAAACGGGCGTCAGTGGTCGAGGACTATGTTGGCCCTACCCGTTTCTTCCTCTCCCCGGGCGCCGGGTTCGTGACCGGGCAAACGCTGGTGGTCGACGGCGGCTCGATCCGCCGCTGACCTCCAAGGTCCACACCACAGCCCCACCGGCACCGGCGCAGACCGGCTCAATACTGCATTTGAAAGGTTTACAGATGAGCACAACGGCCGACCGTCAAACAGCAACCTCCGACTACTTCCAACTGGATGATGACCTCAGCCCGGAGGAGATCGGCATCCGGGACAAGGTCCGGGCGTTCGCCGAGGATCAAGTTCTGCCTGTCATCAACGAGTACTGGGAGAAGGCAGAGTTCCCCGCCATGCTGCTGCCTCCGCTGGCCAAGTTGGGCATCACCGGCACTATCATCCAGGGCTATGGCTGCCCGGGCATGAGCCGCAAAGCCGCCGGCATGGTGGCCCGTGAGATGGCCCGCGCGGACGGCAGCCTGAACACCTTCCTTGGTGTGCACTCCAATCTCTGCATGGGAGCACTGAATATCCTCGGCAGCGACCAGCAAAAGGAACGCTGGCTTCCTGCCCTGGCACGGATTGAAAAAACAGGAGCCTTCGCCTTGACCGAACCGGACCACGGCTCGGACTCCGTCGCGCTGGAAACCCATGCCCGCCGTGACGGGGACGAGTGGGTGATCACCGGGCACAAGCGGTGGATCGGCAACGGACATGTCGCGGACATCATTGTCCTGTTCGCCCGCAACACCGAGGACGGGAACGTCAACGCGTTCGTTGTCGAAAAGAACGACGACGGCCGCTACCCGGCGGGCTACTCCCCCACCGTGATCACCGGCAAGGTGGGCAAGCGGGCCATCCTGCAGGCCGACATCGTCATCGAGGAAATGCGCCTGCCCGCGGCCGCCAGGCTGGAAGGTTGCCACTCCTTCCGCGACGTGTCCCGGGTCCTGCAGGCGACCCGTGGCGGGGCTGCCTGGGAAGCCGTCGGCCATGCCATGGCAGTTTTCGAGATTGCCGCCGAGTACGCCCAGACCCGCCACCAGTTCGGCAAGCCGATCGGGTCCTACCAACTGGTTCAATCCCGGCTGGCGAACATGCTCAGCGAGCTGACCACCATGCAGCTGCTGTGCACGCGGATGGTCGAGCTCGCCGACCGCGGCCAGCTCACCAATGCCCAGGCGTCCATGGTCAAAATGGCCACCGCCCAAAAAGGCAAGTGGATCTGCAACGAGGCACGCGACCTGCTGGGCGGCAACGGCCTGCTCCTGGAGAACCACGTCATCCGCCACATGACCGACATGGAAGTCGTCTCCACCTATGAGGGAACCGACTCCATGCAGGCGCTCATCGTGGGCCGCGACATAACCGGCATCTCCGCCTTCAACTGAGCTTCCCGGTCCCTTACCGCGGATCGACAGAACGACCACAGACACGAACTTAAGGAATGAAGAAGATATGGCTGAGGCCTTCCTGATTGGTGGCGCCCGCACGCCCGTGGGCCGCTACGGCGGCTCCCTCTCGTCTATGCGCCCTGACGACCTTGCGGCACTCACAGTGCGCGCCGCCGTCGAACGCGCCGGTTTTGACCCGACCGTTGTGGATGAGGTGATCCTCGGCAACGCCAACGGCGCCGGTGAGGAGAACCGCAACGTGGCCCGCATGGCCTGGCTCCTGAACGGCTACCCGGATAGCGTCCCGGGCATCACCGTCAACCGCCTGTGCGCCTCCGGCCTGTCCGCCATCATCATGGCCTCCCACATGGTCAAGGCCGGCGCCGCGGACATCGTGGTGGCCGGCGGCGTCGAGTCGATGAGCCGTGCCCCCTGGGTCATGGAAAAGCCTGACAGGGCCTTTGCCAAACCCGGAGCCGTCTTCGACACGTCCATCGGCTGGCGCTTCACCAACCCGGCGTTCCTCTCCGGGCAGCGCTCCCGCGACGGCAAGGCCGCGTTCTCCATGCCGGAGACCGCCGAAGAAGTGGCCCGGGTTTACGGCACGTCGCGTGACGACTGTGACGCCTTTGCCGTCCGGTCCCATGAACGGGCCCTGGCGGCCATCACCGCCGGCCGGTTCGCCGACGAGATCTTGCCCGTGAGCTTGACCGGACGCAAGGGCGCCATCACTCTTGTGGACACCGATGAGGGACCCCGCCCCGAAACCACAATGGACGTCCTCGCCGGACTCAGGCCCGTGGTCAGAGGCGGCTCGGTGGTCACTGCCGGCAATGCCTCCACCCTCAACGACGGATCGTCCGCCATCATCGTCGCCTCCGAGGCCGCTGTGCAGAAATACGGGCTGACGCCCCGCGCAAGGATCCTCGAGGGCAGCTCCGCGGGAGTGGCGCCTGAAGTGATGGGCATCGGTCCCGTCCCCGCCACCCGGAAGGTGCTGAATCGCGCCGGGCTCTCGGTCGGGGACCTGGGCGCCGTCGAACTCAACGAGGCGTTCGCTTCCCAGTCGCTCGCCGTCATGCGCGAACTCAAGCTGGAAGAGGACATCGTGAATTCCGACGGCGGCGCTATCGCCCTCGGCCATCCGCTCGGGTCCTCCGGGTCCCGGCTCGTCGTGACCCTGCTCGGGCGCATGGAACGCGAACTCACCGGCAACGCCCGCAAGCTCGGCCTCGCGACCATGTGCGTCGGCGTCGGCCAAGGAACAGCCCTGCTCATCGAGGGTGTCGGATGACGGCAGTGGTGAACGACGCCGGGATCTCGCTGGACGCATCGTCCTTCACGGCGCTGCTGATTGAGGAAAGCGGGGACCGTTTGGCGGTCCGGCTGCACAGGCCGGAGGTGCGTAATGCAATTGATCAGACCATTGTCAATGAGCTGCATGCAGTCTGCGCGCACCTTGAACGGACACCCAAGGTCCTGATTCTCTCCGGCACTCCCGGTGAGCCGGCCACGGGAACAAAGGCCATTTTTGCCTCCGGTGCGGACATCTCCCAGTTGCGCGGACGGCGTCGGGATGACGCCTTGGCCGGGATCAACTCCGGTGTCTTTGACCGGATCGCGAAGCTTCCAATGCCCGTCATCGCGGCGCTGGACGGCTTCGCGCTCGGTGGCGGCGCGGAACTGGCCTACGCGGCCGATTTCCGCATCGGCACGCCGGGCCTGCGGATGGGCAACCCGGAAACCGGGCTGGGCATCATGGCCGCCGCCGGGGCAACATGGCGACTGCGTGAGCTCGTCGGGGAACCCTTGGCCAAGGAAATCCTCCTCGCCGGACGCACCCTGACGGGCCAGGAATGCCTCAGCGCCGGACTGATCACGGAACTCGTTGAACCCGGGCACCTCCTGGATGCCGCCCATGCCCTGGCCGACCGCATAGCCCGGCAGGACACTCTCGCCGTGCGCCTGACAAAAACCGTCTTCCACTCGCCGCGGGAGGTCCATCCCCTCATCGACGACCTGGCCCAAGGCATCCTCTTCGAATCCGCGGCCAAATTCGACCGCATGCAGCAGTTCCTGGACAGGAAGAAGCAATAATGACAAATACCATCGCGGCACCCTTCGACACGCCTTCCGGGCTCTTGCCCGCCACCGTCGGGGTACTGGGCGGCGGCCGCATGGGTGCCGGCATCGCCCATGCCTTCCTTCTCAACGGTTCGAAAGTGACCGTCGTCGAGCGCGACGACGACTCCGCCCGCGGCGCCCGGAAGCGCGTCGCCGCTTCGGTCGCCGCGTCGTTTGACCGCGGCGCCGTATCAGGGGACCGCGATGAGGTCCTGAAAAGGTTCGATACGAGTACCGACTACGCCGCCTTCGCCTCCTGCGACCTCGTCGTCGAGGCAGTTCCCGAGGACGCAAAGCTGAAAGCGACCGCACTCAGCGCCGTGGCGGAACACGTTTCCCCGCACGCCTATCTGGCAACCAATACGTCGTCCCTGTCGATCAGCAGGCTTGCCGATGCGCTGCCCAGACCTGAGTCGTTCCTGGGCCTGCATTTCTTCAACCCTGTTCCCGCTTCCACGCTCATCGAAGTAGTTGTGGGTGAAAGGACCACCTGCGAGACCGTCACTGCCGCGAAGCGCTGGGTCTCCGGTCTCGGGAAGGCCGCGGTCGTGGTCAAGGACGCACCCGGCTTTGCGTCCTCCCGCCTCGGTGTCGCCATCGCACTGGAGGCGATGCGCATGCTCGAGGAAGGCGTCGCTTCCGCCGAAGACATCGACAATGCCATGGTCCTGGGCTACAAACACCCCACCGGTCCCCTGAAGACAACGGACATTGTGGGGCTTGACGTGCGCCTCGGCATCGCCGAGTACCTTCACTCAACCTTGGGCGACCGCTTCGCACCGCCGCAAATCCTGCGCGACCTTGTTGCTGCCGGGTACCTCGGCCGCAAGACCGGCAAGGGCTTCTACAACTGGAGCTGATGCCGCGGCGGCGCCTCGGCGCCCCTTCGCTCCCCGACCACTCGACCACGGCGAAAGGCCCCCCATGTCTGACATCAGTGACCTGATTGACTTTGACTCCCTGCTGACCACGGAAGAGCTTGCGCTGCGCGATTTGGTCCGGTCCTTTGTGGACAGCGAGATCAAGCCGAACATTTCAGGCTGGTATGAAAGGGGCCACTTCCCGGTGGAGATCGTCCCGGAACTGGCCAAGCTCGGCCTGCTGGGCATGCACCTGAAAGGCTACGGCTGCGCCGGACGCTCCGCCGTTGACTACGGCCTGGCAGGTGCGGAGCTGGAAGCCGGAGACTCAGGGACGCGGACCCTTGTTTCCGTCCAGGGCTCCCTGGCCATGAGCGCCATCTACAAGCACGGCTCCGAGGAACAAAAACAGGAATGGCTGCCGGCCATGGCCAAAGGCGAGACGATCGGCTGCTTCGGCCTTACCGAACCCACCGCAGGGTCCGATCCTGGCAGCATGACTACCTTCGCCCGCCGCGACGGCAGTGACTGGGTTCTCGCCGGCACCAAACGCTGGATAGGGCTGGCGTCCGTGGCCCAGATCGCCATCATCTGGGCCCAGACCAAAGACGGCGTGCGGGGCTTCCTGGTGCCCACATCAACCCCGGGATTCACCGCCACCCCGATCGGACCGAAACTGTCCATGCGCTCCTCCATCCAGTGCGACATCGAACTCGCCGACGTACGGCTGCCCGAATCCGCGGTGCTGCCGAACGTCGTCGGACTCAAAGGCCCGTTCTCTTGCCTCAACGAGGCCCGCTACGGGATTATCTGGGGTGCGATGGGCGCGGCCCGCGACTCGTTCGAGGCCGCCCTGGACTACTCCAAGGGGCGTATGCAATTCGACAAGCCGTTGGCCGGCTACCAGCTGACGCAGCAGAAGCTGGTGGACATGGCCCTCGAAATCAATAAGGGGTTCCTGCTCGCCCTGCACCTGGGCAGACTCAAGGATGCCGGCCGCCTGCAGCCGGACCAGATCTCTGCGGGCAAACTCAACAACTGCCGCGAAGCCATCAAGATCGCCCGTGAGGCCCGCACCATCCTCGGTGGCAACGGCATCACCCTGGACTACTCACCGCTGCGCCACGCCAACAACCTCGAATCTGTCCGGACCTACGAGGGTACCGACGAAATCCACACCCTCATCCTGGGCCGGCGCCTCACCGGCGTCTCCGCCTTCCGCTGAGCCCGGAGCGGCAGCCCTCGAAACCCGCCGATCCCGGCCAGGTTTGGGAGCTTGGCGGGCAAGGCGCCCCCGTTGGGATGACACGCGCCAGCCAAGCACCAGGCATCAGCCGTCCGTGTTGTTGGGCGAAGGTGCGCAACACTAGAAGGGTAATGACATGTCAAAAGTCACCATACGGCAGGCAGTGCCGGGAATAATGACGCCACCGGGTCAAGGGTCACGCGCAAAGGCGTGGGGCCTGACGTCCGTCTTGGTTTTGCTCTACACCATCAACTACAGCGACAAGATCCTGCTCGGACTTGTCGCCCAGCCCCTCAAAGACGAATTCGGGCTCACATCAGCTCAAATCGGACTGACCGCGAGCGCGTTCTTCTTCGCGTTCTCGGCCGGGGGGTTCTTTGCCGGACTCATCAACAGGTGGGCCACTCTTAAATGGTCCCTGATGGCATTGGCCGTCATTTGGGCGGCCTGCATGGTCCCCATAATCGTCGCAGGCAGTTTCGCGGTTCTCCTGGCCAGCCGATTCCTGCTCGGCCTGACGGAAGGCCCATCGGGTGCGCTCATCCATACGGCTGTGTATTCATGGCACCCCGTGGAAAAGCGGTCCATGCCCGGAGCGTTCATCGCGTCCTCAAGTTCGTTGGCAAAGATCGCCGCTGCACCGGCGTTGGCCTTCCTCATCGTTCAATTCGGCTGGCATTCGGCCTTCGTTGCCATGCTGCTCGTCGGCCTGGGCTGGTGCGCTCTGTGGTACTTCACCTGGCGGCCGGGACCCTACGGCGAAGTCCGGATTCCGGGCGTCAAGGGCTCGGCCACTACTCCAGCTCCCGCTGTTCCGTGGATGTCGATCTTCCGCACGCGGACCTTCCTGGGTGCACTTGCAGCCGTTATCCCCATGTACGCGTTGCTGACCGTTGTCCTCACGTGGTTGCCGTCGTACTTCGAAGTCGGACTGGGTTTCACCCGGTTCCAGGCCGGAGCCATGTTCGGATTCCCCAGCGTCGCGGCAATACTCGCAATGTTCTCCAGCACGTACCTCAGTGACAAGTTCATGAGCCGGGGCGTGAGCTCAAGGATCATGAGGGGAATCGTCCCGGCAATGGGACTCCTTGTGTGCGGCGTGTCGATGGCAGTGCTGCCCTACATTGGCACGCCGACCGTTGTCGTCGCAGTTGTCTCAATCGGCTACGGGATCGGCTGCATCCTCGCTCCGATCATGAACGCAGCCATTTCACAGATCTCTCCCAGAAATCAAGTAGCTGGTTCGCTGGGCATGTTCCTTGCCTTGATGGCCATTGGTGGCATCGTTGCTCCGCCATTGACTGGAATGATCGTGGATCAGGCAGTTTCACCCGCTGTCGGATACGCGCAATCCTTCCAGATATTCGGCATTGTTGCGATCGTCGGCGCCATTTTGGCCATGATCCTGGTGAATCCCGACCGCGACTCGGCGCGAGTGATGGCACAGCTTAGGACTGCCTGATCAGGCCATGTCACCGCGGCTCGGTGCTGGACCCCCCTGCTAGGGCAAAACAGGCCCACCTGTCCTGCCACATACTGAGGAGAACCCGACCGTGACCACCGCTTTTGCAAGATCCGCCACCCCGGGCCTGATAAGCCTCGGCGCGGTCCTGACCCTGGCCACGGGGATTGGACCGCTGCTCACCACGGGTGTGAGTGCCCTGGGCCCTTTGCTGGCCCGGGACCTGAACCTGACGCGCATGGAGTTCGGTTCCTTCGCCGTAGTGGCCTGTGTCTCCGCGGCGCTCCTGTCCACCCCGCTCGGCTGGGCTGCCGACCGGTTGTCACAACGCACCGGCATCCTGATGCTCCATGGCTTCGGGCTGTGCGCCATGGCAGCGGCAGCCTTGTCCCAGTCTATGGCCGGCTTGTGGGTCAGTGCTGTCTTCGGCGGAGCAGCCCTTGGCCTCGCCAATCCGCTGACCAATGGAATGGTGGCGTTGCGGGTGGAGCCGGGCCGCCGCGGCATGTTCGTGGGCGTGAAACAAACGGGCGTCCAGCTCATCCAGGTGTTCACCAGCCTGGCCTACCCGCTGGCTGCCACGGTTGTGTCCTGGCAGGCAGGGTTCCTGGTGGGCGCTGTGGTCACCCTAATATCGCTCTGGGTTGCCCTGCACTACCTCCGCGTCCGTCCCCAATGCGCCGCTCCAACACGTGCATCCCGGAACCGGCCGCGCCACGTCAAGGCGGTCGGACTCGCGTGGCTCGTGGCCTACGCATTCCTCTCCGGCGTCCAGTACCAGACCTTGGCCACTTACCTGCCGCTCTTCGCCTTCGAGGGTCTCCACCTGCGGGCCGAAATCGCTGCCCTGTGCGGCGTGGTGTTAGGGGTGAGCGGCCTGGTGTCACGGTTGGTCTGGGGCCGGCTGACGGAGCGGTTCAAGGCCCCCGGGGTGCCGCTGGCCTTGATCGCGGTCTTCAGCGCCGTGGCCGTAGGGCTGGTAGCGGGTTCATCGCTATGGGGAACACAAGTCCTCATGTGGGCAGGAACCGCGCTCTATGGTTTGTCCGGAACCGCCGCCATGGTCATCCTGCTCACCGTGGTCATGCGCCTGGTCCCCGGGTCCCAGGCTGGCGCAGCGACGGGACGGATCTCCATGGGGTTGTTCGCCGGCTTCGCCGCAGGTCCGGTCCTTTTCGGAATGCTGGCCGACCACACGGGGTATTCCGCCAGTTGGGTAAGCCTGCTGGCCGCAAGCGTGATGATGATCCTGGCACCGCTTGGCCTGCGCAGGCTGGCTGTTCCCGATGAACCCAGAGAAGAAGTACACGCGGGCGGGCAGACCGCCAGGTGACGTTCGCGCGGCTCACCGAATCCTCGCTGGACCGATGCGCCTCAAAGACAACGTGGACACCGAGGATCCCGGCGCGCTCCACGGGTAGTGCAAGCATCCTGCTGGCACCCCGATAGCCAACAAGGGATGGTTCCCGACCGCCACGTTGGCTACGGTCGGGACTGTGAGTGTTCTCTATTTGGTCCGGCATGGACAGGCATCATTCGGCACCGAGGACTACGACCGGTTGTCAACACGCGGCAAAGACCAGAGTCAAGCCCTCGGCACATACTTGCAGGGGGCTGGTACCACTCCGACCCGCGTCATCAGCGGCAGTATGAAACGCCAGCGCCAGACGGCACTGCGGCTCATCGAGGCTGCCGGCTGGGACACGACCGCCGTCGTCGATCCGGGCTGGGACGAATTCAACGCAACCGACCTGCTGAACGCCTATCCGGAGGAAGACCCCAACGCCAAAACCGACTCGCGAGCCTTCCAGCGGCTGCTCGAGAAAGCCTCTGCCCGCTGGGCCTCCAACCACCACGACGCCGACTATCTGGAGTCGTTCTCCGCGTTCACACAGCGGATTGATACCGCCCTCGACGACGCGGTCGAAGGGCTCGGATCGGGTCGGGACGCAGTGGTCGTCTCGAGCTCAGGCGCAATTGCCTGGGCAGCGGCCCGGCTTGTCAACGGCGGCTTTCCACAATGGCTCGCACTCAACCGGGTCACCATAAATTCCGGTGTTACAAAAATCGTCACCGGTTCATCCGGGAAGACGATGGTGACATTCAACGACCATGGCCATCTTCCCCGCTCCTGGGTCACGTACCGCTAGGCGGCCAGGGAGAGGCAACGACTTCACCCAAGAGTAAGGAAACAGGTTTCACCATGACTGAACAACAACGCACGGTGCTGGTCACGGGAGCAGGACGAGGCATCGGCGCCGAAATTGCCCGGCGCCTGGCGTCCGACGGATTCAACATTGCAGCGATCGACGTCGACAAGGCCGGGCTTGAAGCCCTCACCGCCGAGCTGACCGCAGCCGGACACCAAGCCATCGGCATCGTCGCGGACATCTCGGACGAGACCGCGGTCGAGGCCGCCGTCGCCCGCACGGCAGACGAGCTGGGCCCTCCGGTCGTGGTGGTCAATAACGCAGGCATCATCCGTGACAACCTGCTCTTCAAGATGACTGTCTCCGACTGGGACCTGGTCATGGACGTGCACCTGCGCGGATCCTTCCTCGTCGCCCGCGCCGCCCAGAAGCACATGGTCGAGGCCAAGTGGGGCCGCATCGTCAACCTCTCCAGCACCTCGGCCCTGGGCAACCGCGGCCAGGCCAACTACTCGGCGGCCAAGGCCGGGCTGCAGGGCTTCACCAAGACCCTTGCTTTGGAACTAGGCCCCTTCGGCGTGACCGCCAATGCGATCGCCCCCGGCTTCATCGAAACTGAGATGACCGCCTCCACGGCCGAGCGGATGGGCGTCACCTTCGAGGACTTCACTGCCAAGGCAGCCGCGGCGATTCCGGTGCGCCGCACCGGAAAGCCCGCGGACATCGCCAACGCCGTGTCCTTCTTCGCCTCCGAGAACGCCGGGTTCGTTTCCGGCCAGGTGCTGTACGTGGCAGGTGGCCCGAAGGCATGAGGATCTTCAACGGCATCGACGACTTCGCACAACATGTGGATGAGGAAATCGGCGTCACGGAATGGCGCACCATCACCCAGGAAGACATCAATGCCTTCGCCATGGTGACCAACGACCACCAGTGGATCCACGTCGACACCGAGCGTGCAGCCTCGGGCCCGTTTGGCACCACGCTGGTGCACGGTTACCTGACGCTCTCGCTGGTCTCCGGGTTCCTTTTCGATACGTACCGCATCGACGGGCTGTCCATGGGCGTGAATTACGGATCGAACAAGGTCCGTTACCCGGCCCCCGTCCTGGTCGGCTCGCGTGTGCGCGGCCGGATCAAGCTGGTGTCCCTTGACCGCGAGGACACGTGGGCACAGGCAACAGTCCAGGTCACCGTCGAACAGGAACTCAACGGGGAGGCGAAGAAGCCAGGCTGTGTCGCCGAGGTCGTCTCCCGGCTGTACGAGGCACCTGCCGCCTGAATCCGAGGCGCTGTGCCCACTCCCGGCTGCCCCGTTACGTCAAAGACCCGCTCAAATTAAGGAGCACCCATGACCAGAGCAGCCATCGTTGCCACCGCCCGTACCCCCATTGGCAAGGCGCACCGCGGGGCCTTCAACAACACCTCGGCCCCCGAGCTTGCAGGGCACGCGATCGCTGCGGGGCTGGCCAAGACCGGGCTCGACCCGACACTGGTCGAGGACGTCGTCATGGGTGCCGCCGCGCAACAGGGGACGCAAAGCTTCAACATCGCCCGCCAGGGAGCGCTGCGCGCCGGGCTGCCGGTAACGGTTCCGGGGCAGACCATCGACAGGCAATGTTCCTCCGGCCTGATGGCGGTCGCGACCGCGGCCAAGCAGATTCTCGTCGACTCCATGGCGGTGACCGTGGGCGGCGGAGTGGAGTCCATCTCGCTCGTGCAGAACGAACACCTCAACAAATACCGCAGCAGGGATGCGTGGCTTGAGGCCAACCACCCCGGCACCTACATGCCGATGTTACGGACGGCTGAACTCGTGGCAGAGCGCTACGGCATCAGCCGCGAGGCGCAGGACCGGATCAGTGCGCTGTCCCAGCAGCGGGCCGCGCGCGCCCAGGCGAACGGCCTATTTGACGACGAAATCGCACCGATCCGGGTGACCACGTTGCGGACTAACAAGGAAACCGGCGAGGTCACGGAGTTCGAGCAACTGGTGTCCCGGGACGAGGGCGTTCGCGCCGGCACCACCGCGGGTACCCTGGCAGGACTCCGCACGGTCCTGCAACCCGGGGAATTCACCGCGCATCCGACGGTGAGCGCCGGCAATGCCTCGCAGCTGTCCGACGGAGCCTCCGCCAACGTCCTGATGAACAGCGACTATGCGGCGTCATTGGGCTTGGAGCCGCTGGGTTACTACTGCGGCATCACCGTCAGCGGGTGCGAGCCCGACGAGATGGGGATCGGGCCGGTCACCGCCATCCCGAAGCTCCTGAAGCTCCATGGGCTGGGCGTTGAGGACATCGGGCTGTGGGAGCTGAACGAGGCCTTCGCTTCGCAGGCTGTCTACTGCCGGGACTTCCTGGGGATCGACCCGGAGAAGATGAATGTCAACGGCGGCGCGATCGCCCTGGGGCACCCGTACGGGATGACGGGCTCGCGGGCCGTGGGCAGCGCCCTGCTCGAGGCGCGGCGCCGAGATCAACAATTTGTCGTGGTTTCAATGTGTGTCGGCGGTGGCATGGGGGCCGCGGGCCTCTTCGAAGTCGCACGCTAGACGGTACGCACCAAATACGGCACTTCAGATGAATTGCACGCCGACAAATGCCAGCGCTGCGATGAGACCCCAGGAGAGCATCGCCGCGACGATCGCCCTGCCACTGGTCTGGAGGAGTGCCCGGACCTGCACTGACGCCCCAAGCCCGTACAGGGCTGCGGCAAGCAGCAGGTCCTGGACCGTGCCGGCAACTTCCAAGACAGCGGGCGGCAGGATCCCCAGTGTCCGCAGAACGATCATTGCCATGAACCCGGCCACGAAGAGCGGGATCAGCGGAGGAAGCTTGATGCCCGTGCCTTCGGTGGCGTTTGCCGTCCGTCGACGGCGGAAGCGTCCCACCAGCGCGGCTCCGGTCACCATCGGCGCAAGCATCAGCACACGGGTGAGTTTGATGATGAGCGCCCCTGCAAGGGAAGCCGCACCCGCCGTCTGCGCTGTTGCCACAACTTGCCCCACGTCGTGGACGCTGGCTCCCACCCAATATCCGAACTGAACGGTGTCCAGGCCAAGGGGCCCCTTGAGTGCGGGAAGGGCCGCGATGGCCAGCGTGCCGCACAGGGTCACAAGGGCGATTGGAACAACGGTGTCGCGGTGATCCGTTTTGGTGACCCCGCTCATGGCCCCAATGGCGGAGGCGCCGCAGATGGAAAATCCTGTAGCGAGAAGCAAGGGCTGATCGCCCGGAAGTTTAAGTGCCTTGCCCAGGACCAGCGTTCCCACAAAGGTCAGCAGGACAATGCCAACCACGATCGCCAGCGTCTTCCAGCCCAGCGCAGCAACATCGATCAGGCTGAGTTTGAGTCCCAGCAGAATGATTCCCAGCCGCATGAACCGCTTGGCGGAAAGTACCAGCCCGGGCTGCAGGACTCCTTCCACGGCGGTACTGATCCCGGGGAGATTTGCAGAAAGGATTCCCAGCATTACTGCCGCTGTGAGGAAAGGCACCGCCGGCACGGTCGAATGGATCAGCCAGGCAACAGCTACAGCGGCTGCCGCCGCGGCCAGTCCGGGCAACAGCTTGTTCCTCAAGCCTCGGGGAAGCAGTGCACCCTGCCGTACGCCTTTTGCGGGTGTGGCAACGTCTTGTCTCATATTTGTCTGCGATCCTCCCGGAGCCGGCATGCGCCAGGCTCGCTCTGGATCTCCTGGCTGCTCATCTCCCAATTCTCGGCCGAGATACGGTCCGGGGATAGCCGTCTTCTTGGCATAGGGATATATCAAAATCGCAACACGTTTCGCACTGTTATATGCTTTGCGCATGGCAAAGTGGCCGGATCTGACCGTACTGGAACTAGTGGTTGGAGTGGACGATTACGGAAGCCTCAGCGCTGCCAGCCGACGGGCTGGCCTAGCTCAACCCAACGCGAGCCGATCGATCAGATTGATGGAACGCCAGCTGGGCATGACCCTGCTTCAGCGCAGTCCAGCGGGTTCCACGCTTACCCCGCAGGGCACAGTCGTGGCCCACTGGGCGCGGAGAATCCTCGCAGAAGCACGGCAGATGTTGCAGGCTACCGATTCCCTGCGCGCTGAGAGGCGGACCGCACTGACCGTAGCCGCAAGCATGACCGTCGCCGAGCACCTTGTGCCCAGTTGGCTTGGCACATTTGGAAGGCTGCACCCCGAGGTGCGGATACATCTGCTTGTCCATAATTCCGCGCAGGTTTTTGAGGATGTGACCAGCGGGGCCTGCGATATAGGTTTCGTGGAATCCCCAACCATCCCCCGCACCTTGCATAGCCTCACCGTGGCCCGCGACGAACTCGTCGTCGTCGTTCATCCTAAACACCCGTGGACCCGGCGACGGGAGCCAATCTCAATTGCAGAACTGGCATCAACATCATTGCTGGTCCGCGAACCGGGGTCGGGCACTCGAATCACTCTTGACCTTGCATTGGCCGAGTACCCGCGTGCAGCTCCGTTGCTCGAACTTGGCAGCGCGGCCGCTATCCGTACAAGCGTTTTGGCCGGTATGGGTCCTTCAGTGATGAGCACCCTTGCAGTGGCAGACCAAGTAAAGACCGGAGAACTAAAGATCGTGCCAGTCCAAGATCTTGTCCTGCATCGGGCGTTGCGTGCAGTGTGGGACGGCCCCCGTCAACTATCAGGTCCAGAAGCAGAGCTCGTCCGGCTTGTTCGCAGCCCGAGAACATCCCAGAACTAGACTTCGGAAACAACATCGGCCGAGGAAGATCCGAAGGACTCGCGTCCCCGCAATCGGTCGCCACCGTTGCGGAGGATGCCACACTGCGTCGGCCGCAGATTCGGTCGTTGTCCACAGACCGGGAGCGGGTCTGCTGGCCTCAGGTTCAGCGCCGGGGAAGCCCGTCAGCCAAGCAATCGGTCAACCGCTGGTGCTAGGCGAACGTCCCACGCAGGAACTACCGGGAACTCCTGATTCAGCGGATTCCGCGGCGGCGGGCAAGTGAACTGACCGACGCCGAGTTGTGCACCGCGAAGGACACTGTTCCTGGCAGGAATCTGTCCTCTGACCAGAGCAGGGGCACGCCCGCGGGATCGGTGGCACGGCGGATCTCCCGGAGCAGGCCCACACCTTCGACGCAGCCCAGCGCCTGGGCATCGGCCTGGTCGGCGGCCACGACGTCGATGGTGTGCTCACTGTCCGCAAACACGACGCCGGAGGCGTCGAGGACCTCGGTATGAGAAAGGGAGTCCGGGGCCAGCCGCTCGACCACCGCGCCTACCGCGGCCGGATACACGGTGCGCTCCAGCATCACGGGGACCCTGCCGAGGAGCCTCAGCCGGAGGACCTCGGTGATTTCATCCCCGGGGGCGAGCTGGAGAACCTCCCGTTCGGCGACGGTCGCCGGGCGGACGCGGCTATGAATGGTGCGGGCGCCGGGCTCCTCCCCCTGTGCCCGGGCCCAGGCCGTGAAACTCAGGAGCTCCTGGAAACTCTGGGTCCGCGCCGTTCCCAGCACCACGCGCCGGGTCCCGCGCCGGGAGGTCACCAGCCCGTTGGCCCGCAGCAGGGCAAGAGCGTTGCGCACGGTACCCCGGGACACCCCGTACTGCTCAGCCAGGCTCTCCTCGCTGGGGAGCCGTCCGTTGTTGCCAAATTCGCCCGCCTCGATCTCGCGGCGCATATTGGCTGCCAACTTCCTGTACTGCGCGCCCTCGTTCTTCACGCCCCCGCCACCCCGTTCCAATGCCTTCTCACCCATCCCTCCACGGTACAGCTTGAGCTTAAAATCCCCAGCAAGCCAGCGATTAATTCCTTAAAATGCTCCGGTAGTTCGCTTACTCACTCCCCCTTGTTCACCTGATGGACACCTGCGGCCCTGACAGTGGTCACGGCAAGTTGTATAGCCAACTTCTTAGGAGACTTCATGAACACCACCCTTCGCCGCACCTGCGCCGCCCTTGGTTCTGCAGCCTTCCTGCTGGCAGGGCTGGCCGCCTGCTCATCGGGAACCACCAGCGCCTCGTCGTCCAAGGACGGCGCCATCGACTGGAAGACCGCACCCTCCGCCGAGGCCGGAGGCGGCACGGAGGCTCTGATCGCCGCCGCCAAGAAGGAAGGCAAGCTCAACGCCATCGCCCTCCCGAACGACTGGGCCAACTACGGCGAGGTCATCTCCACCTTCGAGAAGAAGTACGGCATCAAGGTGGAGGTCGAGAACCCGGACGCCTCAAGCGCGGACGAACTCAACGCGGTGTCCTCCCGGAAGGGCCAAGACCGCTCTCCGGACGTCGTCGACGTGGGGCATGACTTCGATCTCCAGGCCGCCAAGCAGGGCCTACTCACCCCGTACAAGGTCGCCTCCTTCGGCAAGATCCCGGACTTCCAGAAAGAGGCCACGGGCCTTTGGTACAACGACATGGGCGGCTACGTGTCCATCGGCTGCGACGCAAGCCGGGTGGCCAAGTGCCCCACCAAGTTCTCCGAACTGAGCGACCCGCAGTACAAGGGCAAGGTGGCCCTGACAGGCAACCCCGCCAAGTCCTCCTCGGCCTACAGCGCCGTGTTCGCGGCCGCACTCGCCAACGGCGGCTCATTTGACAACGTCCAGCCGGGCCTCGATTTCTTCGCCAAGCTGAAGCAGATCGGCAACTTCAACCCCGTGGAAGCCACCCCTGCCACCATGGAGAAGGGCGAGACGCCCATCGCCGTCGTCTGGGACTACCGGAACGCCGCCTACGCCGATGAACTGAAAGCCAAAGGCATCGAGTGGAAGGTCGCCATCCCGGAGGACGGCGTGTTCTCCCTCTACTACTCCCAGGCCATCGTCAAGTGGGCCCCGCACCCGGCCGCCGCCCGCCTCTGGCAGGAATTCCTCTACAGCACCGAGGGCCAGAACCTCTGGCTGAACGGCTACGCCCGCCCGGTCCTCCTGCCCGCCATGGTCGCCGACGGCACCGTGGACAAGGCCGCCCTGGCCCACCTGCCCAAGATCGCCCAGGATAAGACCGACTACCCTACGGAGGAGCAGGGCAAGAAGGCCAAATCCACCGTGTCCGACGGCTGGACGAAGGCCGTCTCCTGATGAACTCTGCCGCACCCGACGTCGTCGCGCACCGCGCCGTCGTCGCCGATGCGGGCGCTCAAACCCGCGGCCGGGAGCCCCAGGCTCCCGGCCGCCGGGCCGCCCGCCCCTTCACCAGCTGGCTCGGCATCCTCCCGCTGCTGGCCTTCGCCGCCGTGGTGCTCGGCCTCCCGGTGGCCGCCATGGCCGCCGGGTCCGTCACTACCACCGACGACGCCGGCGTCGCCTCCTTCACGGGCGCCAACTTCGCAGCGACCTTCGACGGCCCGTATCTGGAAAGCCTGTTGGGCAGCGTCCGCCTCTCCGCGCTCACCGCCTTCGTCGCCACGGTAGTCAGCCTGCCGATCGCCTACGCGATCGTCACCTCCCGGCTCCGCGGCCTGCGGGAAGCCGTGCTCTCCGCCTCCGGAGTGATCGCCAACTTCGGCGGAGTGCCCCTGGCCTTTGCCTTCGTGGCAACCCTGGGCAACGCCGGTGTCCTGACCGGCTTCTTCGGACTCGCGGACAAGGGCTGGAGCCTCTACAACTTCTGGGGCCTGTCCCTCGTCTACCTGTACTTCCTGGTGCCGCTCATGGTGCTCACCCTCACCCCGGCGCTGGACGGCCTCAAGCCCCAGTGGCGGGAAGCCGCGCGGAACAGCCGCGCCACGGGCTTCCAATATTGGCGGTACGTGGCCTTCCCCATCCTGCTCCCCACCCTGCTCAGCGGCTTCGTGCTCCTCTTCGGCAGCGCCTTCAGCGCCTACGCCACAGCGGCCGCCATGGTGGGCAGCTCCATCCCCCTGGTCACCGTGAAGATCGCCGCAGCCCTCACGGGTGACGTCCTCGTGGGACAGGCCGGTATCGCCCTGGCCCTCGGCATGGACATGATCATCGTGGCCGCGCTGGTGATGGGCGTCCAGCTCCTGCTGCAGCGGAGGACATCGGCATGGCTCTCGTGACCGCATCACGCCGCTGCAGTGCCCGCGAAACGCGGCTGGGACGCACCGCCGCCCTCACCTCGGCAGGCGTCTACTTCCTGGTGCCCATCCTGTGCGCCCTGGCCTTCACCGTCGGACTCGGAGACCCCCGCCAGAAGCCGGGCCTGGACGCCTACGCCGCCATCTTCACCACGGACGGCCTGGCCCAGAGCCTCGGGCTGACCCTGCTACTGGCCGGCGCCACGGTCGTCCTGGTCTTCGGCCTGCTGCTTCCAGCTCTCCTGGCCGTGCGCCTGGCCGCGCCTCGGGCGAAAGCCCTGGTGGCCGTCGTCTGCATGCTCCCCCTGGTGGTACCCGCGGTGGCGCTGGGCGCAGGCATGACGACCGTGTTGCGCTGGGCCACCGACTGGCTCTATGACGCGCCCGGCTTCCCGCTGCTCGCGGCCCTGCAGCAGCCGGGCTTCCCGGTCATCCTGGTGCTCGCCTATACCCTCATGGCGCTGCCCCTCGCGTACACCACCCTGGAATCGGGTCTCAACGCCATCGAGGTGAAGGTCCTGGTGGAGGCAGCCCGGTCCTGCCGGGCCTCCTGGTTCCGGACCCTGTTCCTGGTGGTCCTGCCCAACCTCCGGGAAGCCCTGCTGAACACCGCGTTCCTGACCATCGCCCTGGTGCTCGGCGAATACGCAGTGTCCGCCCTGCTCGGCTTTCAGCCCTTCGCCGTCTGGACCGTCGCCATCAGCGGCTCCCACGCCCAGCTGTCCGTCGCCGTCTCCATGGTCGGCCTCATCGGCACCTGGCTCATCCTCCTCGCGGTCGCGAAACTCGGCCGTTCCAAAGCTTCCAAGGAGACCTCATGACCGCGCCCACCCTCACCCCCCGGCCACCGGCTTCAAGCACCGGCGCCACCCTGGAATTCCGCGGACTGCGCCGTTCTTTCGGCGCCACCACGGCCCTGGACGGGCTGGACCTCAGCCTCAATCCCGGGGAACTGCTGGCACTCCTAGGGCCCTCCGGCTGCGGGAAGACCACCGCGCTGCGCATGGTGGCCGGCTTCGAGATCCCGGATTCCGGGGAAGTCCTGGTGGACGGCGTGAACGTGACCGGCACGCCGTCGCACCGCCGCGACATCGGCATGGTGTTCCAGTCCTACAGCCTCTTCCCGCATCTCAGCGCCGCCGACAACGTGGCGTTCGGGATGCGCATGCAGGGAGTCCCGACGGCCAAGCGCCGCGCCCGCGCCCAGGAACTGCTGGAACTAGTCGGCCTGCCAAGCCAGGGCGGCCGCTACCCCCGCCAGCTCTCCGGAGGCCAGCAGCAGCGCGTGGCCCTGGCTCGGGCGCTGGCCCTGGAACCCCGGGTGCTGCTCCTGGACGAGCCGCTTTCCGCCCTGGACGCCAAGGTCCGCCAGTCCCTGCGGGAGGAGATCCGCCGCCTCCAGCTGGAACTGGGCATCACCACACTCTTCGTCACGCATGACCAGGAGGAGGCCCTGTCCATGGCGGACCGCGTGGCTGTCATGCGGGACGGGCACCTGGAGCAGTGCGCCACCCCGGAGGAGCTGTACAACAGCCCCGCCACTCCCTTCGTCGCCGGATTCGTGGGCACAATGAACCGGCTCCCGGGCCGGCTCAGCGGCGACGGCGCTCTAGTGGATGTCCTGAGTATCAGCCGCCCTGTCCAGGGAGGCTTGCCCGGCTGGGACAGCACGGCCGACGTCGACGTCCTGATCCGTCCCGAAGCCCTCACCGTCAACGCGGACCCGGACGGCCCGGCGCAGCTGGTGGCGGCATCCTTCCTGGGCGCGACTACACGGCTCACCATCCGCCTGCACGACGGGCGCGATGTGGTGGCGGACGTCCCCACCGCCCACGCATCCACCCTCCCCACCGGGGCGCGCATCCGGCTCGGCCTGCCGGAACGCCCCGTACTGATCGACCAGGCCCGGAACGAGGAAACCACCGCATGATGCCCGCAGCCGTACTCTTCGACATGGACGGGACCCTCGTGGACACCGAACGCCTCTGGTGGAACGCCGTGGCGGACGTAGCATTCGACCTGGGCCGGGAACTGGGACCCGAAGACGGGCCCGATGTCCTGGGCCGCCCCTCCGGGCACACAGCCGCCCACCTCCTAGCCACCATGCCCTCCGCGGGCGCCCCGAGCGCGGAGGAACTCTCCGTGCGGCTCGATGAGGCCTTCACCGAACTGGTGGCACAGGAGGTGGTACCCCGTCCCGGGGCCATGGACCTCCTGCGGCTCCTGGCCGCGGAGCGGATCCCCACGGCTATCGTCTCCGCCTCGCCACGCCGCGTGGTGGAACTGGTCCGGGACCGGCTGGGCCGTGAACTGTTCACGCTCGTGGTGGCCGTCGAGGACACCCCCGCGTCCAAGCCCGCCCCTGACCCCTATCTGGAGGCGGCCCGGCGGCTGGGAGCCGAACCCGCCGACTGTGTGGTGGTGGAGGACTCCCCCGTCGGCCTCGCTGCGGCGGAAGCGGCGGGGTGCCCCGTCGTCGTCGTGCCCTCCACCGTCCCGATCGAGGCGGCTCGCGGCCGCACGCTCCTCGGCTCACTCGCGGACGTCACGCTCCCCGTCCTCGCGGAAGCCCTGGACGGCGCCCGATGAGCCCCACCGCCCGGCCCCGCATCATCCTGCTGGGCATCGACGGGCTCCGCTGGGACCTTGCCGCGGACTCGGACTCCGCCTCCACCCTGAGGTCCCTGGCCGCAGAAGGCGACCACCGGGACATGACCATGGACGTGCCCACGCTGTCCGGCCCGGGCTGGTCCTCCCTCCTTACCGGGACCACCCACGCACAGCACGGCGTCCGGGACAACACCTTCGTGGGGCACCGCCTCTTCGGCCACCCCGACCTGCTGTCCCGGGCCTTCTACCAAGACACCTCCACCCGGACGTTCGCCGCGGCCGGCTGGCCGCCGCTGGTCTCCCCGGAAGGGCTGGGACCCGTCATCCACCAGCGGATGGAGCAGCAGAAAGCCGGGCTTCACACGGTCGTCTCCCGCGACGGCGAAACGCACGGCTTCATCCGGATCGACGCAGAGATCACGGACTTCACCCTCGCGGCGCTGAACTCCCACAGGGTGCCCGACGTATCCTTCGTGTACTTCTGCGACGTGGACGACGCCGGGCATGTCTACGGGGCGCTTAGCCCGCAGTACCAGGAGGCGCTGGCCAGGGTGGACCGGCACGTGGCCCGCATCCGGGCCGCCGTCCGGAACCGCGCGGCCGCTCATGGTGAAGAGTGGCTTCTGGTGGTGGTCGCGGATCACGGACACGTGGACGCCGGCGGACACGGCGGGGACTCCCCGGAGGAACGGGCATCGTTCATCCTCCGCTGGGCGAGCGGCGGGGACCTCAGCCCCTGGCCCACGCTGGTGGCACCGCATGATCTGGCCGGGCTGCTGCTCGCCGAGAGGGCCACGGACCGCTGATCGCCACGCAACATCACCGCCACATTGGCACCGGAACCGGTCCCTGCGCCCGACTTTCGGGTTACCTGTTGCGATGGAATGCAGGGCCCGTGCCCGGTGCGGCTTGGTGGAGCTCTTCGTAGGATAAAGCCGTCGGTTGAGCGCAGGCTCCTGCAGGGGCAGGTTCAGGAGCCTGCGCCGCAGGGGTTCCCTCAGTGCACCAGCGCGGGTTCGCTCAGCTGGAGCCGTTCCGCCTCGGTCTGCACGAAACCTGTCTGGAGCTCGGCACGGAGTTTTTCGGTGTCGAGCGCTCCTTGCCACTTGGCGACTGCGACGCAGGACACGATGTTGGCCACCGTGCTGGTGAGGGCGCGGGCTTCGCTCATGAAGCGGTCGATGCCGACGATGAGTGCCACGCCGGCAACGGGCAGCGTGGGCATGACCGTCAGAGTGGCGACGAGGGCGACGAAGCCGCTGCCTGTCACGCCAGCGGCACCCTTGGAGGTCAGCAGCATCATTCCGAGCATTAGCAGGATCTGAGCCCAACTGAGGTGGATGTCGCAGGCTTGGGCGATGAACATCGAGGAGAGCGTCAGGTAGACGGCCGTGCCGGTGAGGTTGAAGGAGTAGCCTGTCGGGACGACGAGACCGACGACTCCGCGGTCGCAGCCGATGCGTTCGAGCTTGGAGAGCAGGCGAGGAAGGACAGGTTCGCTTGAGGATGTGGCGAGGACGATCAGGAACTCGTCGCGGAAGTAGCGCAGGATCCGCCAGAGACTAAAGCCGGTGAGCTTTGCCAGGATTCCGAGGACGAGGACCACGAAGACGATGCACGCGGCGTAGAAGGCCAGGATCAGCATCCCGAGGTTGCCGATCGAATGGGTTCCGTACTTGCCGACCGTGAACGCCATGGCGCCGAACGCCCCGATGGGAGCGACCTTCATGAGGAAGCCGAACACGACAAACAGCAGCTTGTTGAAGCTGTTGACGACGTTAAGAGCGAGCTGGCCCGGTGCGCCGAGCTTGCTGAAGGCGAAGCCGCAGAGCAGCGCGATGACGAGAACGGGCAGGACCTCGCCGTCGGCGAAGGCGCCGACGAAGCTTGCGGGGATGATGCTCAGCAGGAAGTCCACAGGGTTGCTGCTGGGCAGCTGGCTTGTGTACTTCGAGGCGACGGAGGTATCGAGGTGGGCCGGGTTGATGTGCATTCCCGCGCCCGGCTGGAAGAGGATGACAGCACCCAAGCCGATGGCCAGGGCCACCGCCGTGAGCGCGTAGAACAAGCCCAGCGACCGCAGTAGGGTCGGGCCGACCTTCTTGGTGTCCGTCAGTGAGGTGATGCCGCTGACGATGGTGCAGAAGACGATCGGTGCGATCATGAACTTCACGAGCTTGACGAACCCGTCGCCGAGCGGTTTGAGGGAGGACCCAAGGTCGGGCCACAGCGCGCCGACGAGGATGCCGAGCCCGACGCCGATGAGCACCTGGACATAGAGGTGTCCGAGGATGGATTTGATCTTCATTGAACAACTTCCTGGGTGAGTGCCCCGTTCCATCCATGATGGCAGGGGCAGGGTTGGAGGTACTAGGCCGTCTGAGCGATCGGTTGGGCGACGTCTATGTCGGCCACGGCGAGATGGCGGGCCGCCCGATGGAGGGCGACCTCGCTGACGTGGCCGTTGTTGTCGGTGACGACTTCGGTGGTGATGACACCGGCAGGTGTGCCGATGCGCAGAAGCCGGGATCCTCGGTTAGTGCTGTCTGCTGGAGGCAGCACCTTCGCCACCACCGATCCCGGCAGGGCGGATGCGAGCGAGACAGCAACGGCGGAGGTCAGGCCGATGGCGGGGTGGGGTGCGAGCATCGAGAGCATCCGCACCCGCAGATCGTGGGTGTCCGCAGTGATCCTGGTTCCGTCGGCCGCGGTGTAGTCGCCGGGCGCTGCCACGACTCCGACCTTCGGCACGGCATTCTGCGGAGGATCTCCGGGCTTCCTCAGCCCCATCATCAGACCGGCCGACGCCCGGGCTGCCACGAGCATGGGCAGGCGCTCTGACAGGTTGCCCGTCATCACCGACAGATCGATGCCTGCCTCGTCCGCCGGAATCATCACCGCGGGCGCACCGGCGTCAACCAGAGTTGCCGTAAGAATGAAACCGTCAGCGGAGATTTGGTCGGCCACCCTCCCCGTTGGAAGTACGGCGCCGGTGGTCCGCCCCCAGGGGGCGTGAAACGAGAGGCTTACGGGAACGCCCAGGGCGCTGCTGCCAGGAACCCGGGCCGGGCCCGACGCCGGGATGCGGCCGCCGGGGGTCGCGATCGTGCCGCTTAGCACGGCTCCGGTGTTGAGGTTGCGCATCCTGACCCGAGTTGATCCCGCCTGGGGAGGAACGATGCCCGATTGGACGGCGTACAGCGCGATCGCGGTGGCGCAATTGCCGCAATTGGAACCAAGTTCCACCGTCGGGTCCCCGATCCCGACCTGGGCGAAGAGGTAGTCCAGATCCGCGGGCCCCTCGGGGGTCCCCCGGACGACGGCCGCTTTCGACGTCGTTGACGTGCCGCCGCCGACGCCGTCGAGCTGGCGGGCATCCGCTGCACCGAAAGCATCGGCCAGAAGGCTGCGGATCTCCGCGCGGCTCCCGGCGTGGAGGGCTACATCTTCGGCGTCGAAGAGCCAGCACTTGCTCGTGCCGCCCCGGTACCAGTGACCGCGGAGTTGCATGGTCTTTTTCCTTCACGTGTTGTTCTGTTGCACCTCACGGCGCCTGCTCCTTCCACGATCCACGCCCCGCGCGTTGAGCACAATCACAGGATTCTGGACTACCGTTCACTTTTGCTAAACTCAAATCATGGCCGACCTCGATTTGCACCGTCTCCATCTGCTCCGCGAGGTAAGCCGTTCCGGCTCCCTGACGTCCGCCGCGACGGCCTTGTCCTTCACGACGTCAGCTGTATCCCAGCAGATCGCGAAGCTTGAACACGAAGTGGGCGTCGCGCTGATCGACCGCCATCCGCGCGGCGTCGTGCTCACCGATGCCGGTAAGGCGCTGCTGCGATATGCGGACGACATCGACCGGACAATCGAGGCAGCCCGGGCCGAAATGGCAGAGTTCGCCGGGCTGAGGCGAGGCCAACTGCGCATGGGGACGTTCCCCACCGTCGGCGCCTCCCTCATGCCCGACGTCGTGCTCGCCTTCCGCGCGCGCTACCCGGAAGTCGCCGTCACGGTGGTCAGCGCCCGTCGCGACGGCCTCCTCGAACGGCTGCGGCGCAGGGACATCGAGCTAACCCTCCTGTGGGACTACCCGTGGGAGCGCATCGAGGACGAGGACCTGAGCTTTGTCCAGCTCATGAATGACCCCACCATGCTGCTTGTCCCAAGCGGCCACCCCCTCGCCGCGCGCCGCTCGGTGCGGATCGACGCGCTAAGCGACCAGGAGTGGATCGTCCGGGACGAACACCCCGTCGCCGACGTCCTCCGGCGGGTCTGCCGCGATGCCGGCTTCGAACCGCGCATCGCCTTCGCCGCCAACGACTACCAGGAAACCCAAGGCATGGTCGCCGCCGGCATCGGCATCGCTCTCGCCCCGCAGCTCGCTCTGAGCGCCCTCCGCCCCGACATCATCGCCGTTCCGCTCACAGGCTCCCCGACCCGCAGGATCCTCCTCGCCCACCTCGCGAACCGAAGGCTCAGCCCCTCCGGGAAGCAGGCAGTGACCGTGTTCCTGTCAACGGCCAAACGGTTGCAAGCCCCCGCACTCGCAGCAGGCAACCCCAGTTCGTGAATCCCTTGCAGCCAGTAGGCGCAGGTTCTCGTCCCTAAGCCGCCAACCTGGACACGTGCGCCTGGCAGTTGACCGGCCTCGGCTCATCCGCTGACATCCGGCATCGGACCGGCATTCAGTTCGCTTGGGGAATCGATCCGGATCAGCGGGAACGCTCTGGAAGCGCTAGGAGACGTATGACAGGAAACCGAGGTAGATCGGAATGTCCGCGCCTGTGTGGCAAAGGGAGGAGGGAATGATGCTGCCCGAGCTGCGCGTGAGATAGCCGCCGATCAGGCCGAGTGGGAAGGCGAACAGCACGATGAAGACGAGCGCGGAGGCCGTGTAGGTCACGCCGACGTGCCAGGTCGCGAAGACTGCCGCCTGGTCCAAAGCTGTCTACAGTAAGAATGCCTAATGCCCAAAGAAGCCATCCGTTAAGCGACACTCTTGTGGTATTCCAGATATCGCGGGAGGAGTCCTTATTGCTTAAGTGCCGTCCGTACAGCAGGCAGCACCTCTGTCGCCAGCAGTTCGATGGAGCGCAGCGTCGCGGCCTGTGACAAGCCACCCAGACCGACCTGGGCGAGGAAGCGGGTATGGCCCAGAATCTCGTGCTCCCAAAGGATTTTGTCGACGATTTCGGCAGGGCTGCCAGCGAAGAGCGCGCCTCGCGGGGCCGCCCAGGCCTCGAAACCCGCGCGATCGAGCCTCCCGGTGCGCGGCATGTTCTGGTGGATGTACGAGGAATAATGCGGGAAGAACGTGTCCTTCGCCCGCTGGGAAGTCTCCTCGACGTAGAAATGCGAGGTCACGCCGATCCGCCCCGGCATCTGGCCTGCCTGTGCCGCCGAGCGTCGATACAGTTCGGCCAGGGGTCCGAACCCCTCCGGGTGCCCGAGGATCGCCAGGTACAACGGCAACCCAAGCCTTCCGGCCCTCACCGCCGAGGAACGCGTCCCGCCGACCGCAGCCCAGATCGGCAGTGCGGTCTGGGCCGGGCGCGGCCAGATTCCCGCATCGGTCAGCGGGGGCCGGGTGGTTCCGTTCCAAGTGACAGGGTTTTCGGCGCGGATGCGCAGCAGTAGCTCGAGCCGGTCCTCGAAGTACTCGTCGTAGCGCTCCAGCGGCTGACCGAAGAGCGGGAAGGACTCCAGGTAGGCGCCACGTCCGGCGGTGATTTCGGCGCGCCCTCCACTGATGAGATCCAGCGTTGCGAAGTCCTCGAAAACGCGGACCGGATCGGCGCTCGAGAGGACCGTGACGGTGCTGGTCAGGCGGATTCTCCTGGTCTGCGCGGCCGCTGCGGCCAGCAGTACCGCGGGCGAGGACACAGCGAAGTCCTCCCGGTGGTGCTCTCCAACGCCGAAGACATCCAACCCCGCCTCGTCGGCGACCCGCGCCCATTCAAGGATGTCGCGGGTGCGCGCACCTGCATCCATCGGCTTCCCCGCAGCGTTCCGGGTGAGCTCGCCGAAAGTGAATATGCCGATCTCGAACGGGGTGGTCGCGCTCATGCGCGGGCCGCCGCCGCCGGGGAACCGACCTCGATGGCGAGGAAATCGCGTACGTCGTCAAGCATGGGTGCGTTGATGCCGTGTGCCAGTCCTGGATATACCCGCTCAATCAGCGAAGTGTGTTGCGGCAGGTATTCGTTGCTGCGGGTAATCGCCATGGGCGCGATGACACGGTCTTCCGAGCCCCGTCCCCAGAAAAGGGTCGGCCGACCGGTGCGCAGTGTCTCGTCGCCTGGCTGCGGTGCGCCGAGCACGAATCCGCCCAGCACCACGGGGGCCAGCACCCGTTCGGGGCGGGTCCGCAGCAGCTGGCTGACCATGAGCCCTCCCTGGGAAAACCCGATGGGAACAATGAGGCTGCCGGGTTCCACGTTTGCATCGACCCAGGCCCAGATGGACTCGGTTGCTTTCTCCACAGCCCCGGCCTCGGGGTTTCCGGGTGTGATGATCGAGAACCAGGCCGCTCCGCCGTTGCCGAGCTCAAGCGGTGCCCGCAGCGATGCCCAGGGCAGGTTCAACCCAAGCGCCGGCGCCAGCGGGCCCAGGTCGTGCTCGTTGGAACCGAAGCCATGCAGGAAGAGTGCGACCGCATAGGGAACCGCGTCGGTGCTCCAGTTTTGGGAACGCACGTCGCGCAATGGGGTGTTCATTCGAAGGGTCACTCCTTGAGTCGGGGAAATCCGGGTACGGCGTGGGGTCGAGCAGACCGCAGATCGGAGGAGGTATGGAACCAACGGCGATCGCCAGCCACAAGCACGGCACCGGCGGTCAACTGCTTCAAACAATACACCGATTACTTGCAGCTTCAACTATATGATCCTCGACTCGTATTGGGGATGCCCGCGAATTATTGGCTCACCGAGAGGGGCATCTGGTGTCATCGGAACCCCATACGGATATTCCCTTGCTTGGACCTCCTTGTGCGGGTAGGACGGTCACCTGCGCCGCCCCGGAGACACACGGAGAAGCCCTGGCCGGATTGCCCCCTCGCCACCTCGGCGTGGCCCCGCTGGGGCCGATCCTGGGCCTGCAGCCCGACTCGCCCGAGTCCGGGGAGGGCTTCGAATCCGCGGCACTGGCAGCACTGGCGGACGAGGCCAACGCGCACGGAACCGACACCATCTACAACGTCGAGCGCCGGCTCAGCGTAGGGCAAATCAAAAAGAGTCAAGTAGGGTCCGCGAACGCGACCCATTGGTTGACTTTTCAAGTATTAGTGCCAAACTGAATGCATACGCATATATAACCGCGTACCGCGGAAACACCGGCACGACAGTGACCGCAAAATCGCTTACAGATTGGACTGACTCATGCAGCTCGAGAAAAAGGTCGCATTCATCACCGGCGGCGGATCGGGGCTCGGTCTCGCCACCGCGAAGACCTTCATCGCCGAAGGTGCGAAGGTCATGATCTTTGACTTCAACCCCAAGTCGCAGGAAGTCGCCGACGAGATCGGCGCAAAGTTCGTACAGGGCGACGTCTCGAAGGCCGAGAGCGTTGAGGCCGCCGTCGCGAAGACCGTCGAGGAATTCGGAAGCCTTAACATTGCCGTCGCCTCCGCAGGTGTCGGCGGCGAGGGCGACGTCGTCACCTCGACCGTCGAAAACTGGGAACGCACCAACGGCATCGACTACTCAGGCGTCTTTTACACCAACAAGTACGTCATCGAGCAGCTCCTCAAACAGGGCGAGGGCGGCGTCGTTGTTAACATCGCTTCGATGTTCGGCCTCGTGGCCGTCTCGAACAACATCGCTTACTCCGCCTCGAAAGGCGGCGTCGTGAACATGACCCGCGCCGCAGGGACGATGTACGCGAAGGAGGGCATCCGCGTGAACGCGGTAGCGCCGGGCGTCATCCGCACCCCGCTCATCGACGAGCCGACTCTCGAGCAGTATGCAACACTGCACCCGGCCGGTCGCGTCGGCGAGGCCCAGGAAGTCGCCGACCTCATCACCTTCCTCGCGAGCGAGAAGGCGAAGTTCATTACCGGCGCGACCATACCGATCGACGGCGGCTATACGGCCGTCTGACCCGAAGCAGGCAGCACGCGCACGCCCGAGCATGTCCCGGATGGCGTAGGCCAAAGGTCTTCGGACCGGCGACGGCGCCCCGCATGCCGCCACGGTCCGGTGCGCGGCGCACTCGGAGGAAACTGTCCGGGACTGAACAGCACTCCCCCGCTGGGGTTTCCGGGTCTATGCTGGGTTTCGCGGTTGCACCGGCTCGCCCAGGCGCTCCGAACTGCTACTGAGAGCGATGCAGGAGACTTCGTTGCCGCCGTCGCCGCGAAAGCCCACGACGACGGGTTCGACAGGATCACCCACCAGGTCCTGTTCTACCCGTCGGTGGACCTGGATTTCGACGTCGAGCGTTACCCCTCACTGCGCGAAAACGCGGAAGGACACGGGCTTGAGACGGCCGGCCTCAAACCCTTCAACTCCTTCTACCTAGAGAACGGGGCCGACCCTGCGGATCCGCTCGTCTCGCCGATCAAGCGGGAAGATCTCGCCGGCCTGCCGGCAGCGCTGATCATCACCGCCGAGCACGACCCCCTCCGGGATGAGGGCGAACTCTACGGTGAGCGCTTGCCGGAATCCGGCGTCGAGACAAAAGTGACCCGCTACCCCGGCGCCAACCACGGTTTCGTCCAGCATTTCTCCTGGATCCCGGAGCTCTACAGGGCATTCGAGGAGACCGGTGAATTCCTGAACGCAAGGGCCCGCCAATGACGAAACCGGTTGATGTACATCCACTCGTGTCGCCCTGGGGCCGATTCGGCCTCTACAGCTTCTTCATCGACGCGGCCGAACCGGCCATCGTCGACACGGGGATCGCGTCCTCGCCCGCCGTAGGCATGGTGCCGGCACTGGAGGCAATCGGACGCCGGATCGAGGACGTCCGCTGGATCCTGCTGACCCATGGACACATCGGCGCATACGCCCTGTGGGAGCTCACCGGGAAACACCCCGCCGGATCAGCCGTAGTCTCGCCCGACACGGTGCCTGTCCCTCTGCCGTCGGGATAAACGCAGTAGGCAAAAGAACGTATGGTGCACTTCTCGCCGCACGGAGACAATAGCAGTACTCGCAGAAATCCGAACACGATGAAGGGACGTGGTCAAAGATGATCTTGGTCGTGGGCGGAACCGGAGAACTCGGCGGAAGAGTCGTCCGCCAACTGCGAGCCAAAGGACAGGACGTGCGCTGCCTGGTCCGATGGCAGACCGACGACAGCACACCGCGGGAAACAGGAGCAGAAATCGTACGCGGCGACCTGACGAACCCGCCGAGCCTGAACGCCGCATGCCGGGGAGTCGATACTGTCATCGCCACGGCCAGCACTCTCGTCAGGCGACTCGCAGGCGCGAGCACCGCAACCATCAAGCGAGTTGACGAGGAAGGCATCGCCTCACTCGTCGCAGCGGCCGAGGCGGCCGGGGTGAAGCGGTTCGTCTACGTGTCCTTTTCGGGCGTGGACTCCGGACGCGGCACCGCGTTGGAGCACGCAAAACATACGATCGAGCAGCGCCTCGCCGGTTCATCGATGCAGCGCGTGATCATCCGCCCGGATGCCTTCCAGGAGATCCACCTCGGGCCGGTCGGACGCTTCGATATCGCCCGCGGCAAGGCGATCATCATAGGCAAAGGCGACAACAAGGTCCGCTTCGTGGCAACCGACGACGTTGCAGCACTCATCTCAGCAGTCGCTCTGGAGCCCGATCCGCCGACGCTGATCGAGGTCGGTGGACCCGAGCCGCTCTCGAAGAACGAAGCCGTCGAAATCGCCGAGGAACTTACAGGCCGCCGGATGAAGGTCCGACGGGTACCGCGACCTCTCGCCAGGCTCGCTGCCCGGCTGCTCGCGCGTCCGAACGACGCATTGTCAACAGTGTTCGGCAACGGAGTGCTGATGGACACCGTCGAAGTGAGATGGGACGACCAGCCGCTCCGCCGACGCGGCATCGTGCCGAGGGCTGCCAGCGACTTCCTCCGGGAGCAAGCGCGCCAGACTCCCCTGTACCGGGCCTGAACTCGGCTTTGAGCAGGTGCGGCCGCCGGTCCAGGTCGCCCTGGCGGAAGCCGTCAACTTGGTTCCCGCCGCCCGGCCTGGGGACATGAGCTTTCAGCCCAAATGGGATGGTTACCGCATGGTCTTTGTCCGGGACGGGGACAGCACCGGCCTGGTTTCTCCGATCTACCCCGCGGTCGTCATCCTCTGCAAATGGTTCATACGTCACCGCGACAACCGGCGCGTCCAGGCTTTGGTCGCCGGGGCAACGGCCACGGCGGCGGTCGCCCTCGCCGGGGCCGTCGTCGTCCTCACAAGCCAGGCCGTCACCGACTGGGCCGCCGCAGGCGTCCTCGGGCTCGTCCTCCACCTCCCACGCTGACCCCATTCCCCGACACCGAACAACCCAACGCCGAACGAGACCGGCAGGACGGAAGGCGACAAGGACTACGACGTTCACCCCGGAAGGTGCCCTCCAACGCGCGCTGCCCGCGGCCGCGATCACTGACGCGGACTCGGAGCACGTCACCAATACCCTCGGCCGCACCGGAAGTTCGACGAGCCCAGAGTGGTCTATCCGGATCGCGCTCACACACGCAGCGACCCTTGATGTCACCACCCAGGGCGTCGACATCAAGCCCGCCGCCTGAAGTTCCTTCTTCCCCGCCTCGCATTCCTGCGTGTCATTTTCAGCACCGGCCCGCACCACCCCTAGAACACGCGGGCCGTCGTGCAGGCCGGTGTCGAAGGACACAAACACATGCTGTCACACCGGCGAGAAGATACCGGTCAGCGCCCGCTGAGGGATCCCCACCGGGACGGTCACGGCCCGTTTGGGCCGAAAAGGTGGGTTCGCTGATTTTTTCGCCAACGACATGCCCGGTGTGTCGGGAAATGTCCCTGCGCTGGGTGAGGATTGGCGCATGACAACGCGTATCCCCGCCGTACTGGCGGAAGCCCTCGAGGGCGAAGCCCGGCCGCAGAGCCCATTCACTGTCAGCTCCGTGGAAACGGGTATAGCCACTAGTCGCCTGCACCCGCTAACCACGCCGCTATGCGGAGGTTTTCCATAAGGCAACTCGGATCCTTGTCAGCAGCGGGTGAACGGATCTAGCATGACGAATCGAAACAAGGCCGAGCGGCCGGTCTGGGACAAATAGGGGGACGCATGAAGCCATTGGTCCGACGGATCGCCGGAGTCCTCGCCGCTCTCCTGGCTCTGGCGACGATTGCACCAGCCGCGCTGGCCCTCGACGACGGCGGAGCTATCGATGCTGCTTACCAGCGGCTCGGCGGGAGCACAGGGAGACTCGGCCAACCCCTTGACGTCGGCTGGTGTGGATCGCGTGACAACGGCTGCGTGCGGCACTACCAAGCAGGTAGCATTCACTGGTCGTCGGCATCCGGCGCCCACGCGACCTGGGGCGGGATCGAGAACCGTTGGGCGCAGCTGGGGTGGGAAGGGAGTCAGTTGGAGTACCCCCTCGACGAGGAGCACTGTGGGCTGGGGGGCGGCTGTTATCAGGATTTCCAAGGCGGGAAGATCTATTGGTCGCCTGCGGTGGGTGCGAATCCGGTCTGGGGGGCGATTCTTCAGCGGTATGCCTCGTTGGGCTGGGAGACTGGGCCGCTCGGGTATGCGATTGGTGGGGAGCACTGTGGGCTGCGGGGCGGTGGCTGTTATCAGGATTTCCAAGGCGGGAAGATCTATTGGTCGCCTGCGGTGGGTGCGAATCCGGTCTGGGGGGCGATTCTTCAGCGGTATGCCTCGTTGGGCTGGGAGACTGGGCCGCTCGGGTATGCGGTTGGTGGGGAGCACTGTGGGCTGCGCGGCGGTGGCTGTTATCAGGATTTCCAAGCCGGGAAGATCTATTGGTCGCCCGCGTTCGGCACAAATCCCGTCTGGGGCAGCATCGGCTCCTACTGGGCGACTTATGGGTGGGAGAACGGGCCGTTCGGATACCCGACGTCAGGGGAGGCCTGTTCGGGCAGCTGCTCTCAGGACTTCTGGGGTGGACGCATTACCTGGAATCCCTCTGCTCCCATGTCGTACACGCTCTGGGACTGGAATCCGCTCGCGGCGATCAACAAGCGGCTGCCGCTCAGCCCGCCGTCGTACGTCCCGTCCGCGCTGGTAGGTGTCGGAAGCCAGCAGATGCGATCTGATGCGGCCAACGCGTTGCAGCGAATGATCAACGATGCCGCGGCGGCTGGTGTCACCATAGCGACGATAAGCGGCTACCGCTCATACGAAGAGCAGGCGTCGGTCTACAACTCGTACGTTGCGCAATACGGACAGACTTATGCCGACATCATCTCCGCCCGGCCCGGCTACAGCGAGCATCAGTCCGGGCTCGCGATGGACATCGGCAACCCGGACGGGTCGTGCGCCCTCCAAGCTTGCTTCCAGACCACACCGGCCGGGGCCTTCGCGGCAAACAACGCGTGGCGCTACGGCTTCATTGTCCGGTATCCGGACGGATACCAGGACGTCACGGGATATACGTATGAGCCATGGCACTTGAGGTACATCGGCCCAGACGCGGCGCGCCAGATTCACGCTTGGGGCGTGTCCACCCTCGAACGGTACTTCACGATCGCCGCCGCGCCCACGTACTGACCTTGGGCACCCTTTGTATCGCGGGGCGCGGCCGCAGTGCCGCGCCCCGCGACGTTAGTCTAGCCTCGGCCTTTCATGGCGGTGGCCGGGCGGGGCGTGAGGACTGGCCCATCTACACCTCAGACGCATCATTCACAACGACATTAAGCCCGGAAACATCCTCATCGGTGCTTCATCCGGCAACGACACGGCGGGCCTGGCGAAGCTCTCGGATTTAGGAATCGCGACCAGCGGCAGACGCCGCGCGCGGGATCCTTCCGCCGGAACACCCCACTACCTGAGCCCGGAAGAGGCCCCGCGGCCACCCGCCGACCGCGGCAAGCGACATCTACGCCACCGGGCTAGTCGCTTTTGAATGCCTCACCGGCACCAAAACTTACCCGGGAACACCTCTGGAAACGATGGCCGCCAGGACCCTGCGCGAGCCCCGTGTTCCCGGCAACGTGCCCAGGCGCTGGGCCAGGGTACTGCTCGACATGTCAAACCCCGCCCCTCTCAAACGGCCTTCAGCCAGGAAAGCCGCGGGAATCATCCTGCGCCTTAGCGAGGCCACCGGCACAGAAACAAACAACCCGGCACCGGCGCGCAGAACCCACCCGCTCCGGCTGCCCAGACAGGCAGGACACATGGAACCACCGGCTGGACCAATCCCGGTCTGATCGCACGAGCAATCGCGAAAGCAATCAAGCCCACGGGAGGCAACGGGAGGCGGCTGGCCCGCGTCCCTGTTGGCTGGCATCGTCGCCGCGCTGGTGGACCGGGCCGAGATAGTGGACGTCGCTGGCCGGAGAGACGGGTTCGGCCTAGGCCTGTTCCCGGACTGAAGTAGGCCGCACCGCCCGGGAAACCGCCGTCGGCACCGCTCTGCCACCGCCCTTATTACCGGGTCCGCAGCACGAAAACCTGCCCCACCATGGAGTCCAAGCACAGTGTAAGGTAAGTATGCTTAGCAATTTAGACAGAAGGCGCCCTCAGCGGCTGCATTCGGGTCAGATCCGAGCAGGTGCGTGGGTTCCTGCCGGATTCCGTGTTGGACCAAGCAATAGGAGCACGAATGGACGTTTGGCCAGGATCCGCATACCCGTTGGGGGCTACTTTCGATGGCACGGGAACCAACTTCGCGCTGTTCAGCGAGAAGGCGGAAAAGGTGGAATTGTGTCTCTTCGACGACGACGGGGAAGAGATTTCCTACACCGTCAGCGAGGTGGACGGCTACGTATGGCATTGCTACCTCCCGCACGTCCAGCCCGGACAGAAGTACGGCTACCGCGTGCACGGTCCGTATGACCCGGCCAACGGGCAGCGCTTCAATCCCAACAAGCTCCTCCTGGACCCTTACGCCAAGGCCATCCACCGTCAGATCGACTGGGACCCGGCGCTTTTCTCGTACAACATGGGGGATCCGGACTCCCGCAACGACAAGGACTCCGCGCCCCACATGATGATGGGCGTGGTCATCAACCCGTTCTTCGACTGGGACGGGGACCACCTCCCGCGGATCCCGTACCACCGTTCCGTGATTTACGAGGCGCATGTCAAGGGCCTGACCCAGCTCCACCCCGAGGTTCCTGAGGAGCAGCGCGGCACCTACGCCGGCGTCGCCCACCCGGCGGTGATTTCCCACTTGCAAAAGCTCGGCATCACCGCGATCGAGCTCATGCCGGTGCACCAGTTCACGAACGACGGCATCCTGCAGGACAAGGGGCTGAACAACTACTGGGGCTACAACACCATCGGGTTCTTTGCCCCGCACAACAGCTACAGCTCCAAGGGCGATACCGGCCAGCAGGTCCAGGACTTCAAGGCCATGGTCCGGTCCCTCCACCGGGCCGGCATCGAGGTCATTCTCGACGTCGTGTACAACCACACGGCCGAAGGCAACCACCTGGGCCCCACGCTGTCCTTCAAGGGGATCGACAACTCCGCGTACTACCGCCTGATGGAGGGCGACGAGAAGCACTACATGGACTACACGGGCACCGGCAACTCGCTGAACGTGCGCAGCCCGCATTCCTTGCAGCTGCTCATGGATTCACTGCGCTACTGGGTCACCGAAATGCACGTGGACGGTTTCCGCTTCGACCTCGCATCCACCCTGGCCCGCGAATTCTATGACGTGGACAAGCTGTCCACGTTCTTCGAACTTATCCAGCAGGATCCGGTGGTTTCGCAGGTCAAGCTGATCGCCGAGCCGTGGGACGTCGGTCCCGGCGGCTACCAGGTGGGCAACTTCCCGCCGCAGTGGACGGAATGGAACGGCCAGTACCGGGACACCGTCCGCGACTTCTGGCGTGGCGAGCCCTCCACCCTCGGTGAGTTCGCCTCCCGGTTGACCGGATCGGCGGACCTTTACGAGCACTCCGGGCGCCGCCCGGTGGCTTCCATCAACTTCGTCACGGCCCACGACGGCTTCACCTTGGCCGACCTGGTGTCCTATAACGAGAAGCACAACGAGGCGAACGGCGAGGGCAACAACGACGGCGAATCCCACAACCGTTCCTGGAACTGCGGCGTCGAGGGGCCCACGGAGGACCCGAAGGTCCTGGGCCTTCGTGCCCGCCAGCAGCGGAACTTCATCGCCTCCATGCTCCTGTCCCAGGGAGTCCCGATGCTGCTGCACGGTGACGAGCTCGGCCGGACGCAACGGGGCAACAACAACGGCTACTGCCAGGACTCCGAGCTGACCTGGATCAACTGGGACAGCGTGGACCAGCCCTTGGTGGAGTTCACGGCCGCGGTCAGTGCTTTGCGCGCCAAGCACCCCACCTTCCGGCGCAGCCGATTCTTCGACGGACGGCCCGTGCAAAGGAGCGAGGGAGAACCGCTTCCGGACATTGTCTGGCTTGACCCGGAGGGAGCCCTCATGCAGCCGGAGGACTGGGACAACGGTTTCGGCCGCTCCGTGGGCGTGTTCCTCAACGGTGACGGAATCCGCGGCCGGGACAACCAGGGCCGGCGCATCACGGACGTCAACTTCCTGCTCTACTTCAACGCCCATGATGACGAGGTCAAGTTCGTGCTTCCCCCGGACGAATATGCTCCGGCGTGGGACATCCTCATCGACACAGCCGGGGTGGGCGCCGACTCGGCGCCCATTGAAGCAGACGGCATGGTGTCCCTCGCGGCGAAGTCGCTCGTGGTGCTCCGAGCCCACAGCACACCGGAGGAAGAGCCCGACCACTCCGTGGCCGTCTCGCTCGCCGCGCTCACCCATACGGCCACTGCCGAAACCGCAGCCCTCACAGTCCCGGCGGTGCCCTAACCCAAGACCGCGACCCGCGAGAAAACGGTGAGGAATGACTGTGAAAGTTACTCACCCCCTGAAGCTGCCCTGGAGACCGCACCGGCGCCGAGAATTCCGAAACGGCTTTCGTCAGGCTGGACCTGACCTCCTTTCAGGCCCGGCTCTGCCACTTCCGTAGCCGGGTTGCGACTTCAACAGATCAGGTGGACGATGCTTTCCCTTTGGCAACGTCAGAAGCGCCCCAAACTCCGGGAGTTGCAGCCGGCCGCCAAGGTAGGGCTACAGGGGGGGAATTCCTGCAAGACATTCTGGACCGGGGACAACGGCTCGCCCCTAAGGGGCATGGTGGCCGGCATTCTGGCCGCGGCGATCCCCGGCAACTCCCGAAGGCCGGGCGTTGCTTAGGATCGCGCACTGAAGCCAGGCCGGGCGACGGCCGGTCCGCAGGAGCTCACTCGCTGTGGCCAGTCGCCATTTCATCTTCTCGACGGCATGATCTTCTCCGTGATCGGCATTTGAGTGCGCGAGCCATCGTTCGATCAGGGATACCTCCAACCGATACTCGCCCAGCTCCCTGCACAGCTGGCAAGCGAGCCACGTGACCGCAGCTGGAGGCGGCCACAACGGGCCCATATCCTTGTCAGATCCGGCCACCCCTGGCCGGCGGACCCCGAGACCGGCTTCGGCGGCCACAACGCACTCCAAAGCAAGATCCAAGGCCTGTCGGAAATCAAAGCACGCCCTGGGGACCTCGACCCGCCGAATCTGCTTCGTATACGACAAGCCCCTAACCAGCAACTTCTTGGCCTCGGACTTCTCGGCCGGGGAACCAACCCCCGAACTCGATTCCCTCCCTCCGGGCCCCACCTGCTGCCGTGGCGAGCGGACCAAAGGGCCACGCGACGACCGCATATCCTCCCGGCTAGAGCTCCGGGCCGATGCCCATCCCCGATCTTGAATCTTGCTCCACCTCTTGCCTGAAAGACTTAATACTAAGCAAGCTTAGTTTTTCCTGAACGGGATCGACGAACCATTCGACTGTTGGCGCTGACCTTTCCGTGTAGGCGCGGACAGATGTCCGGTCGCAAATAATGAAAAGTACCCTTACTATTTATCGGAGAGCGTGGCGCTGGGGTGGTGAGCTCTTCCTTGATCCATTTCCCGGTGCGGTTCTGTGTGCGAAATCAGTCACCGAAGCGGTGGGTGAAGTGTTTGTCGATAGAGCTGAACGGCCAGGATACTTTCGCCGGAAATGGAGTTTGTGATGAACGAAGAGCAGGAACTTGAGCCGTTGTCCGCTGAAGAACTGGCCGCGGAGGGCATCACCGCGCTGCCGGCGAAGGAAGTTGCGTCCATCCTTGACCTCAACGCCGACCTGAACCTCGGAATCCAGGCGGCCGCGCCGATCGATCTTGGCGTGGCCGCGAACGCCAACGTCGCGGCACCGATTGATGCCTCCGCATCGGCCAACGTTCTCTCGGCCGGTTCCACGGCCGCGGGTGTGGCCCATCAGGGCGCACTAATCGATCAGGGTATCAATGCCGACGCGACGGCGAACTCGACGCAGGACAGCAGCATCGGCCACACAGCGCCACAGGCTGCGGCCGCGCCGGCCCCGGCCGCTCCTGCTGGCGGGACGGTCACCGATCCGACCGCCGCCGTGAACGGGAACCTGCTGAATGTGGATGTGAAACTCGACGCCAACGCCGGTATCGCTGCCCCCATCAACGGCGCTGTTGCCGCCAACGCCAATGTTTCGGCACCGATCAACGCCGGGGTGGCAGCAAACATCGGCGCGATCGATAGCAATGCCGTGGCCGCCGCCCAGCAGGACGCCGTGATCAACCAGCACATCGACGGGGCTGCCACGGCCACGTCGAACCAACACTCGACCCTGCAGCAGTAGCACCCGGTGACGGTGATTCCCGGAGGCCCGCTCGACCCCGCCGACTATGCCAGCTCACCGGACACGGGCGCGGACGAACGCTACCCGTCCCGTGCGGACGGGGTTGAGCTGATCGGTGAAATGGAAGGATCGGGCTACCGGGAACCGCCGTCTTTGGTGCGCCGGGCAGACGGACAGACCCTTCAGCTGACGCGGCTGCTCTATATGGTGTTCTCCGCCGTGGACGGCCGAAGCAGCGCTGCGCAGCTTGCTGAGAGCGTCAGCGAAAAATCCGGGCGCCGGGTCTCCGAGGAGAACGTCCGCACCCTGATCGACTCCCAGCTGCGGCCGTTGGGTCTGCTGGTGCGCCCGGACGGCTCACAGCCGGAAGTCAAGAAGTCCAATCCGCTGCTTGGCTTGCGCTTCCGTTACGCCGTGACGGATGCCGAGAAAACCAGGCGGCTGACCGCACCGTTTGCTCACCTGTTCCATCCACTCATCGCCGTGCCCGTGCTGGGCGCCTTCCTTTTTGTCTGCTGGTGGGTGCTGGCACTAAAAGGACTAGGATCGGCAACCCACGACGCGTTCGAGAACCCGGCCCTGCTGTTGCTTGTAGTCGCCGTGACGATCTTCTCCTCCGGTTTCCACGAATTCGGCCATGCCGCCGCAGCACGTTACGGAGGAGCGACTCCGGGAGCGATGGGCGCAGGCTTGTACCTGTTCTGGCCTGCCTTTTACACGGACGTGACGGACTCATACCGGCTCGGGCGCGCTGGCCGGGTCAGGACCGACCTCGGCGGCCTCTACTTCAACGCTATCGTCACTGTGCTGATCGCCGGGATCTGGTGTGCCACCGGCTACGACGCGCTGCTTCTGGTCGTGCTGACCCAGATCCTGCAGATGCTGCGCCAGCTCACACCTCTGGTCCGTTTCGACGGATACCACGTGCTCGCCGACCTCACCGGCGTACCGGATCTTTTCCATCGGATCAAGCCCACCCTCTTGGGCCTTCTTCCCTGGCGTTGGGGCAGGCCGGAGTCCAAAGCCCTCAAACCCTGGGCCCGCGCCGTCGTCAGCGTCTGGGTCCTGATCGTAGTGCCTCTCCTGCTCCTTAGTATCGTGATGATGATTCTCACACTCCCGCGCGTGCTCGCCACCGCTGTGGTGAGCATCGCACGCCAACAGAGCCTCCTCGGCGATGCCTGGGGCCATGGGGACCTGCCCGGCGGCGCGGCGCATATCCTCATGATTCTCGCCGCTGCCCTTCCCATCCTCGGCACAGGCATCGTCCTCGTCAGGATGGTACGTCAAGGCGCCGGCGCGGTTTGGCGGAAAACCCGGGGCCGTCCAGGCCGACGTGCCGGCGCCGCAGTCGCCGGCGCCCTTGTCTGCGCCCTGCTGATTACCGCTTGGTGGCCCAACGCCTCCACCTACCGGCCAATCCAGCGCTATGACCGCGGCACCATCACCGACGCCGTGTCCTTGGTAATGCCCAAACCCAACCGGCTCGTAGACGGAGCGCAGGGAAAAGTAGCAGCCATCTGGCCCTCCGGCAGCGTCAGGCCGACGGCGGACAAGCCGCAACTGGCCATGATACTGATCCCCCGGGTCCCGCAAACAACCGCCGCAGATACCGGAGCCCCCGCCGCAGCGCCCGCCTGGGTCTTCCCCTTCGACAAACCGTTGCCCCCGGGCGACGGCGGGAACCAGGCACTGGCTGTGAACACCAAAGACGGGTCCGTGGCCTATGACGTGGCGTTCGCCCTCGTCTGGGTTGACGACGGCCAGGCGATCAACAAAAACGAAGCGTACGCCTTCGCCAGTTGTCGCGATTGCGGCGCCGTTGCGATCGGCTTCCAAGTGGTGCTCGTTGTGGGCCACGCGAACGTGATCGTTCCGCAGAATCTCGCCGCGGCCGCCAACTACAACTGCGTCCAATGCCTCACCTACGCACTCGCCAACCAGCTGGTCCTGACCCTCGACCGCCCACTGAGCCCAGCGGGAACGGAGCAACTGGCGAAAATATGGGACGAAGTCAGAAACTTCGAGGCAAACATCGAAAACTTACCCTTGTCAGAACTGCAGTCCCGGCTCGCTGACTACAAGACCCGCATCGAGCAGATCATCACGCACGACCCCTCCGCAACCCAATCCGCATCCGGGACAACCGCTCCGGGCCCAAGTAACACCCCATCAAACACAGCCCCCGCACCCCCCGACGGGGGCACGTCTCCCCTACCCGGGTCCGCGCCGACACAGGCTCCGGTCACACAGCAACCGACCCCGGCAGCCTCCCCGCCGGGCACCGCCCAACCGGTACTAACAGCAGCTCCCGGGCCGGCCACCGCCCAGCCGGCACAAACAGCCCCGGCGCCGACACCGGCTCCGGCGACGCCCCCCGCGACCGCTGTACCCGGCAGCTAACATCGCCCGCCCGAGCCGCTGAGAGCCCTCGATCAGCAGGAGACCGAGCGCCGCGCTTCCCTGCCCCACTATTGGGTGACCAAGGGACAGGGGATGAAAGGGGTTCATGACGCTCATTGCTGATAAGCCCACGAGGAATTGATAATTTCACCAGTAACGCCGCCGCAACTCCCCGTTTCGCCGGGCCGGCCCCGATCATCCACAACAGGTGCGATGGTTACATCCTTGACCTTCATACCCCAGAGGGCATAATTCCGGGTGTTGTCAATGAAGTCATCGCCGACGCGCAGCTGCGTAACATCGGTGTCATCGGCCACGCAGCGGTGTTTACAGCCGGGACCGGGCTGATCCCGCAGCGCTAGCGGGGCGTTTCCGGCCCGAGGTATTCGCTGTGCGCGCGAGATCGTAGAGGCGGTCGTGTTCGGCGCGGTCCGCATCCGAATCGGCATACCCGTCGGTAACTCAGGGAACCATGGGAAAATATGGTCCGTACGTTGCGTGGGTCAAGGATCCGGTGGCATCGTTACCTCTGTGACGAGGGGCTGAATCAATGCATATCACAGCCAAGGGCCTGGCCAGGCTCATTCCGGCAGACTTCACACTCGGTGTGGCCACGGCGGCCTTCCAGATCGAAGGCGCGCTGAACGAGGATGGCCGTGGTCCGGCAGGGTGGGATGTTTTCTCGGCCCGCCCCGGGGCGGTCGTGGACGGTGACAGCCCCGCGGTTGCGTGCGACCATTACCATCGGATGCCCGAGGATGTTGCGCTGATGAAGCAGCTGGGCGTGGATTCGTACCGCTTCTCCCTATCCTGGCCGCGCGTCCAGCCCGGTGGCAGCGGTCCAGTGAACCGGGCCGGACTGGACTTCTACGACCGTCTCCTGGACGAACTGCTCGCGAACGGGATTTCCCCGATGGTCACCCTCTACCACTGGGACACGCCCTTGCCCCTGGATGACGCCGGCGGCTGGCTCAACAGGGACACCGCCTACCGACTCGGCGAGTTCGCCGCCATCGCCGCCGCAGCCTTTGGGGACAGAGTGGCCCGATGGGTGACCATCAACGAGCCTGCCACGGTCACCACGAATGGTTACACCCTGGGGCTACACTCGCCCGGGGAATCCCTACTGCTCGGGGCGCTGCCCACCGTCCACCACCAGTTGCTGGGCCACGGCCTCGCTGTCCAGGCATTGCGGGCCGCCGGCGTTCCCGGGGAGATCGGAATGACCAACGTCTATTCGCCCATGGTTCCTAACTCCATCAATCCCCTGGACAAGCTGAGCGCCGCTTTCATGGACATCGCGCAGAACCGCCTGTACGCGGACCCAGTGCTCACAGGCAAGTACCCGGACCTGATCCGCGCCGCCAAGTTCTTTGGCTCCTTCGACCACCCCGACGAGGACATGAAGATCATCTCCCAGCCGCTGGACTTCTACGGGCTCAACTACTACATGCCTACCAAAGTCGCCGCGGGCGCCGGCGACGGCACCGTGCCGGCCAACATGGCGGAGGCCATGGGAGACGACTTGAGCGCCACCTCTGGTGGCAGCACTCCATTCCACCTTGAAGCGTGGCCGGAAGCGGACATCACCGCCTATGGGTGGCCAGTGAAGCCCGATTACTTGGGCGTGACCCTGAGGGAGATGGCCGAACGGTACCCCAACCTCCCCCCCGTCATCCTCACCGAGGGCGGTGCCAGTTTCGAGGACATCATCGTCCGGGACACGCGCACGAACACCACCTTCATCCCGGACGAGCGGCGGCTGAAGTACCTATCCGACCACCTCGAGGCCGCACTGAAGGCCACGGCACCCGGCGGACCAGCCGAGGTAATAGACCTGCGCGGCTATTACGTGTGGTCACTGATGGACAACTTCGAATGGTCCGCCGGCTACAGTCAACCGTTCGGCCTGATCCACGTGGACTTCCAGACCCTGGCACGGACGCCCAAGGCGTCCTACTTCTGGCTTCAGGAACTCATTGACGAACGAAACTCAGCGGCCCCGGCGCGCGCCCACACCACCAAGGACACGGATCCGGGACAGGGCACCAAACACGCCGCCGACAACTGACTTCCGATCCGGTCCTTCCAATCGATCAGGACAATGCCTCCCGGTTCCCGTGGAACACCAGACGACTCGACAACGAAAGATTCCGAGAAGGCGCCCACGAATGGCCGCCGTTGCACCACCACCGGCGGTAGAAGGCCGAACGGGGGCCCCATCAGACTGACATACCCAAGTCATGCAGTCCGGTCCCCACCCCACCATGAAGAAGAAACTAGACCACGGACCATCCCCCACCCACAGAAGGCAAGGCAGAGGACCCGACAAAAGACCCCCGAAGGAACACACAAAAACCTGATTTGTGCACGGTCAGAGGGCCAAAGGCCCCTGAGCTGCGACAACATTGTGCCAGAGGTGTGATTCGAAACCGCATTCAGGGACCCGAAAACACTGGGAACTCCCGGAAACATAGCCGGTTCGGCCCAATCCGGCCGATGTATGGCTCAGTCCAAAGGCCAAGGTGTTGTGTGTTGTACATACCCCAAATCTCGCCCTCCAGACTCCCCGCCAACCGCTTGCAATTTCCCACAATCAGCTTGGAATCCCACCCACCGGACCTACCGTCGAATCAGGTGTTTCTCGATCAGGACGGCGCTGCGCGGCAAATCGATGTCGCCCGCGGCCACGGCCCAATACAGATCGCAGCCCTCGTCGGCGCCGAAGTCGTGCCTGTAACTGCTGATCCACACCAGGAGCACCATGAGCCAGAGGCGTCGGCGTAGCTCAAGTAGGGCGCCAGCCTGGATGCCATAGCTGCATTTTACGTCGATCAAGGAGTGCTCCACATCGCATTGACATCAAACGGGCACCTAATTACGGGGCGCCTAATTACGCGGCGCCAAGGCCCTGAACGAAGAGCCATATTCCCCTGACCGACTCAGCTAGGGGTCTCCAGGTCAATCACTATCTCGTTGCGTCGCATGAACCATGGCTTGAACGGTGGATCAAACCGCGCGGACCGCGGAGTCCCGGCAGGGGTGAGCCCAGCCGCCCGCAAAGCACTGTTCAGCTTCTCAAGATGCCGCTGATAGCTCACCGCGCTCCAGCGCCCGCTGTAACGGATTGCCGCTGCAAGGCTCTGGGGAACTGTCCGCAAGTGCACGTTCGGGTCGGTGGGGACGGGTGCGTTCTCGATAGTGAAACCTTCCGGCAGAACAAAAGCAACCCGGAATTTTGGCTCTCCTGTCTCACCCGGCTGCCTTTCGATTCCCTGCCGCACGACCGGGGCAGTCATCGCGATCTTTTCTGGAGCTGAGTCCTGAACCACCGGCGCAGTCATCGCCACTTTCTGTTTGGAGCGGTTCTCTCCGCTGATATAGGCAAACAGGTAGCGGAACGCACGGTTGCCGGAGTCTTCAAAAGTGCCTTCGACAAGGACCTCGGCCAGTAGGTGTTCGGGATACCTTCGAACCTCAAAATCGTCGTAGCTTCGCACAATCTGGTAAGGCTGCTGCGCCGTCATGGCATCACGCTACTCCCGCGGCGTTGCCCAGGCCATGAGGTTCCTGAGGATGGTGAAGATTGGTAGGTAGCCGCCAGCCTCCCGGGTCTCGAATTCGCGCTCGAACTCCACGGCGTTCTCTTTATCCAATCGAGGCCAAAAGAGGCAGACGAAGGTTGCCGGTGCCGGTCGAAGAATCGGTGAGGCCCCGTGGCGGGGACCGCTTCGCAGTACCGAAGGCGCCCCGCGGCTTGCCGGCTATTCATAGCGCTGGCGCATTAGCCCTGCTCGGGCAGATTCTTGATTTTTTTGCTGTTGCTCCGGCCTCCGGCATCTCTCCGCCCCAGCGGGCAGACCCGAGTCGGCGGATAACGGCTATCAGCATGTCGCGCAGTTCCTCCACACCGATATCGACGCCGGGAGCCAGATTCCGGGCAAGCGTCCGAGCCTGGGCAAGGGCCGTTTTGCCCAACTCGGAAACAGCCACCCGCTGCGAGCGCCCGTCCACGCGACTTCGTTCCCGGGTAATGTGCCCGTGCGCCTCGAGCCTCGAAAGTGTCTGTCCCATGGTTTGCGCCTGCACCCGGACTTTGGCTGAAAGCCGGGCCTGCACCATGGACCCTTCCGCATCGAGAACTTCCAGCGCTATGACCCCCGCATGGGTCAGGCCCAGGACGGCAAGCTCCTCATTCCAGGCATGCTCGACCAATCGCGCGGCAGTGGAGAGCAGCCGTGGAGTTGTCCAGTCATTTAAGTCCGGCATACCCCGAGAATAGTAAGCCTGCTTCCTATGTGGGGTCACCGGAGTATCTGCGGACGACGGCTTGTCCGGAAGTCCAACGACGCGCCAGCTGAAGATCGGTACCACGATCGCGTCCAGATAGAGGATCGGCTCAAGGGACCGGCGCTTCCAGAGCTGTAAGTTCATCGAGCACGTCGTCGGTGATTTTGGAGAGGGTCTCGTGTGAGAGTTCGGTCCTGATCGTGGACTCCTGATGGTGGACTCCTCATGGTGCTGGATATCGCGGATGGCTCGGGAAGCAAACAACTCAAGAAGGCACTCCTCAGATCTACCTAGATAGGCTCATGCCGCGACCATCGTCCAAGGCCCACTACGACCGGAAACACCCCCAAGGCAAGAAGCACAACGCCGCCGTCATCTGTGTGGCCCGGCGCCGCTGAATCGTTCTCTTGGCCATGCTCAAAAACGGAACCCTCGATCATGCAAAGACTCCCAAGCCGCTTGACCATAAAGCATAGGAGATTGCCCTCCCCGGAATCTTCTCGCTGCGCCAGGACGGGGCCGTAGGGGTCAGCTTTTCGGCTTGAGCTTTCCGCGGGCGATGCTGTCGGCGGAGTGGGCCGGATCTCCGTTGTACAGCTGGTCGGAGACATCGACAATGGGGTACTGGGCCAGATCAATCCCTGCCGGGATGGCGAAGCTGCCGGAGTCATTGGCGAGGACGCCCAGGCTGACCATTTTGGACAAGTCGGCAGAGCCGACCCAAACTCCACGGAATCCCGCGATGTGGTCGTTGGAGAGCCTGACCACGAGCCGGCGGGTCCCATCGGGGAGTTGCTCCACGCGTGCGTCTCCGCTACCGGTGTGCGCGGGCAGCGGGGACAGGGTTGTTTGGGCCAGGATGACGGTTGCAGGAGCCGACTCGGTGGACACGGGGGCCGGGATTCCGGTGTCCCGGAGGGCTCCGGCGGCGGCCCACCCGGCAGCCGTGCCGAGGACGATGCCGGCGGCCACGGCAATCCAGAGCCCGGGACGGGCACGGCGGTCTTTGGACCGTAGCGGAACCGGTGCCCCCTCAGATCCGTTGCCGTGTTTCGATGGCGCGTCGGGCGTGGCCGGCCCGATGGCCGGGGACGGGTCCCGGCCGGCCTGGCGGCTCAGGGGATCTGCCGCGAGGCTCGGTGAGAGGCCGAGGGCTTGATGGATGGCGGTCCAGTTCTGGCTGCCTGGTTCCTCCAGGTCGATGCCCGCCGGATCGAGGGTGGCGATGTGAACGGCGTGCTGCAGGCCCCGGAGGGTTTCGCTGCATGTGGGACAGCTTGCGAGGTGGTCTGCGTCGGAGTCTGTGGCCAGGGGCTCCCCGAGGGCAATCAGACTGAGAAGCTCGGCGTCAAGGTGTTCCATGTTCCACCTCCAGCCGGGTGCGCAACCGGGTGAGGCTGCGCCGGATGTGGCTTTTGACGGTACCGAGCGGAAGATTCAGGCGCGAAGAGATCTGGTCGTGGGTCAGGTCTTCGTAAAATGCCAGCCGCATTATTTCCTGCTGCGGATCCCCTAGATGTTCCAGTTCTTCCTCAAGGGTCAGGCGGTCGGCGACTTCTTCGACGTCCCCGGCATCGGGGCCGGGGACGGGGTCAACAACCAGGAGAATCGCTGCTTGTTCGAGATGGCGCTGGCGGGAGCGAGCAGACAAGGCATCGGAGATGGCATTGCGGGCGATGCCGATCAGCCAAGCGGGCAGTCGTGCCGCCTCGGGGCGATAACTGGTCCGTGATTTCCAAGCCCGGATGAAGACCTCCTGGGTGACGTCGTCGGCCGCGGCACGCTCTCCCAAGGTTCGCAGCGCCAGCGTGTAAACCAACGGACCAAACCGGCGGTACGCCTCCGCGAGGATGCGTTCGTCGCCACCGGCAAACGCGTGATCGAGACCGGCGTCCCAATCATGCGTTGCGGCAGCCTCCATCGGGTGTTCCTTTGAACGGCAACGGGTCCTGTTGAAGCACATTATGCCCCGACCATCGTGGCTCCGCCATAGCCGAACGGCGCCCGCCGCCCGGGATGCCACGGAACACATGCCGGTTGGGGCCGTGGTCGACGGGCCCCAACCGGCAGTGGGAACGGGATGGCAGCGGGCGCTCCGGACGTCTACTCCTCGTGGTTGTTGTCGCGTCCGCGCGATGAGGAGTCCACCACCTGCACGGCAACTCCGAGGTTGTTCTCGGCGAGGCTTCCCCAGGCGTAGACGATCGTGTTCTTCCCCTCCGCGACCTTGACATCGGCGGGACCGATCAGCGGGGCGGTGGTTCCGGCGGCGGCGACCGAAGCGGAGACGGTCCCGGCATTAAGGGTCAGAGCCTTTTGATGCGGGTTGGTCAGTCCCTTGATGACAGCGGTCCCGCCGGCCAGGACATCGACGGCGGGCGCCGCAGCGACGTGCCTGACGGTCAGCTTGCCCTTTCCATCAGGGCTGGCCGAGGTGTCATTGGTGAAGAGCGTGGCCGTCGGGGTGCCGTCAGCGGCCAGATGCGCGACCGCCGTGTAGTCCCGGCCTGCTTCCAGGTCGACCGTCACGGGGCCGATCACAGGGTTATCGGCGCTCGTGGCGTCGGCGCCGGTAATAGCAATCTTGTGGTCGCCGTCGGGGACGGTCAACGGGCCCGCCAGCATGCCCGGCTTGAAGTTGTCCAGGGCCCGCTTGCCGTCGACCCAGACGTCCACCGTAAGGCCAGGGACGCCGTGAAGGACGGACAATTTTGCTGTCCCGTCGTCGTGGTGATGCCACGTGCTGGCCTGGGCCGGGACGGCCAAGGCCAGCGATGCCAGCAGCGTCATTGCTCCGGCGGCTGCAAAGATTTTCTTGCGCATTTCCAACTCCTCAAAGGGGCCCGAGTGGGGGCGGTGGTTTTGCTTACACCCTTACTACCGGCCGAAGACCATCCCCGGATGCACCCTTACGGAAGTTTCTTCGGCTTGCCGTGGACGCCGGCCGTTCGCTTCCACGAGCTAACCAAACCTTCTCGGGTAACCAGCGCGCGCGCGGGCCTGCATTCCGCGCGGCGGGGAGGACGAGGAGGTCAGGACGCGCTGGATTCTTGGTGGTGAGATCGTGGGTTGTTGGGGCCGGTCTGATGAGCCTGTTTCGTCCCCTCCGTGGAGTCACTGACGATCGCAGGAAGTAGAGCCAATCGTTCGGATGACAGTCAACTAACCCGGGGAAAGGAACGCAGGGTCTGGATGCAGACCGCCTTCATCGGTTTCTTCTGCGTGAGCGCAGATTGTCAGCGGGTGGTCGTGTACCAGATCAGCAGCATCGTGACGAATAACCCGGTCGCCTAGATCAGCCACAGGAACCGTTCCCAGCCGCGGTGGGCGTGTTCGGCCCTGTCGTCTTCGAGGGAATCGACACTTGGCCGCGCCGACCACATCCAACCCGGCAAATACAGGCCCCTACGATGCCCGGCAAAACCTTGGTGCCCGGATATGGCACGTTTTTTCACAAGCTCGCCGCGAATTCGAGCCGCCTGCCGAACGCGCTCCGGGGTGCCCCGCGAGGAGGCGGAGGAACCACAGCCGAAACGGCGAACCCGACGATGAGACATGGGACCACCCCGTTAAGCCGGCAGCCTGCCAGACTGTAAGTCCAACCCTCGATCGAACAAGGTGGACCAAGTGTCGGCTGAACTCCAACAGACGAGCGGGCCCATAGCGACGGCCAGAACGGGACTCGGGCGCCAAATCACGGCACTTTTGGGATTTCTGGTTCTCTCCTACACGGTGTCTTTCCTGGGGTCCGTGGCCATCCTTGGGAATGCCTCCGGCTGGTACGCAGCGGCCAACAAAGCGCCCTGGACGCCCCCGGGCTGGGTTTTCGGCTCGGTCTGGGCGGTGCTGTACACGGCGATGGCCGTAGCTTCGTGGCTGGTCTGGCGCCGACGATCGGCCAAGACCCGCGCAGCCATGACCGCGTACGGTATCCAAATGGCGCTCAATCTGGCGTGGGCACCCACCTTTTTCGGCATGTACCCCGCATGGGGCGACACCGCACTATGGCTGGCCCTACTCCTGATCGCCGCACTGGCCCTGGCCGCGACAGCCACCGTCATCCTCTTCGGTCCCATTAACACAACAGCAGGACTGCTCATGCTGCCTTATATTTCCTGGATCGTGTTTTCCGCCAGCCTGAACCTCTATGCCGCAGCCAACAACTAACGAACCCCGGACCGGCCAAGTACGAGTCTGGACGGGTTGCCTTGGCAAGAAGAAGCAGAGCCCATCCGGACGGCGACAACGGTACCCACAGGTTATGCCGAGCATCCCGAGATTCGGGTCCCAATTCGGAGTGACGGAAGGCTACATCGTCGCGACTCCCTTTCAAGATGCGTCCGACGCTTCCGAACGCCGGCTTGTGTATGTCGGGGTCACCTCCGCCGCAAAATCACGGGACTAGCAGGTCCATGCCCTCTTCGGCCTGTGCGCACTCGTCCATAACTCGATCGCCGGCTTGACCGCCTAGATCGAAGCAGACCATCAAACAGATCAGTCACCGCACCCGGCCCATCTGAATCAGAGCAAGGACGAACCTGTGCTCAAGAAACTAATGACGGGCCGGGGAGCCGGGACCGGCAGGCCGAGGAAGCATCGCCCATCGAGAGTTCAATAGCTGACGGCGATCGGTTCCGCCTTATTCCGGCCGGGCCCGGTCCGGCGCGGCGTTTGCGGACTTGAGTTCCGCCTCGAGGCGCCGGTTGTCGGCCTCCAGGACCAGGACCATCCGGATGCCGGCCAGGTTCAAGCCCGATTCCAGAAGCTCCCCGATCCGCCGCAAGGTCACAAGGTCGTTCTCGCTGTACTGGCGGGTCCCGCCCAGGGTCCTGCCCGGTTCCAGCAGGCCCTTGCGTTCGTAGAGGCGCAGGTTCTGCTGACCCGTTCCCACCAGTGCGGCCGCAACGGAAATCGCATACACGCCCCTCCCCCGGTCCCCGGCCTGCCCCATCGGGCACCTCCAAAATCCTTCGAAAATCAGGCTTGCCCTGACCCATATGCAGTGCTATAAGAAATATATACCAGCCACCATAGATCAGCTGGGTTGACAACAAAAAACTGCGATCTGCAAGGAGTGACACACCATGCTGATGCGAACGGACCCCTTCCGTGAACTCGACCGGCTCGCCGAACAGGTACTCGGCACCACAGCCCGGCCGGCGGCCATGCCCATGGACGCCTGGCGGGAAGGCGAGGACTTCGTGGTCGCCTTCGATCTGCCCGGAGTCAACGTGGACTCGGTGGACATCGACGTCGAACGCAACGTCCTGACCGTCAAGGCCGAACGCCCGGACCCCGTCGGCGAGGACACGGAACTGATCGCCTCCGAACGGCCCCGCGGCATCTTCAGCCGCCAGCTCATCCTCGGCGACGCGCTGGACACCGAAGGCGTCAAAGCAAACTACGACGCCGGCGTCCTGACCCTGCGCATCCCGGTCGCGGAAAAAGCAAAACCGCGCCGCATCGAAATCGAAACCACCGGAAAACAGCGCCAGGAAATCAACGCCTGACCGCCGGCGCACCCTCCCGGACCGGGAGCACCACAGCGGCCCACCATGCAAAGAGGGCGGTCGGGTTCACAGACCACGCCACAGCGCAGCCAGCGCACGGATGGATGAGGCCCCGAGGATGACTCCCGCAACGATGGTCCCCGGCCGAACAGGCCGGGGACCATCCCCGCCCACGGAAACACCCCGCATCCAAAACACACACCACCGCCAACCATGAGGAACAACGGCCCCGACCTTTACGAGACCCTGCAGATCGCCCCCACCGCCACGGCACGCGAGGTGACCCGCGCCTACCGCACGCTCATCCGCAGCCGGCACCCCGACACCCGGGCGGCCCGCGAACACCCCACCGGCCCCGGCCCGACGGAACCGGAGACGAAGACCCAAAAAGAGCTGCAGGAGCTCCGGGACATCATGGCCGCCTACGCCATCCTCGGCAACCCGGAAAAGCGGGGCGCCTACGACCGGGAGCACCCGCGTCCAGCCGCGAACGCCACGCCGCAACGCCCCGGCCCCGTTCGGATCCCAAGGCAGTTGCCTCCCGCCACGGCGCTGCTGATCGGACCGGTCATCTGGGAGCCGCCCGCCCGACGGTCCCCGGGAACGCCGCTCCGGCAACCGTCATATCCGCCAACCCGCTACACGCTCATCCTGCAGATCAGGCGCTGAGAGCCGGAAAACCACACCAGCCCAAGGAGCCCCCATGAGTGCCTGGCGACCCTACGACAACCAACTGATGCCCGCGTTCTACGAACGCTTCGAAAAACGGTGGGGCAAAGGAACAGCCCCGTTCCTGGACCCCGAAACCCACGAACAACCCACCCCCCGGGCCCAATGGATCAACCCGGACACCGGCGCCGCAGTCGCGGTCGTCCCCATCTGGACCGAAGACCCCCAGCACCGCTCCTTCGCCGTGTTCTACCTACCCCCGGCCGGCGACATCTGGATCCTGCGGCCCGGCTACACAAACTACCTCGAAACCGACCCCAAAAACCCCGGGCAAGCCAGCCTGCGCAACGACGCCTTCCGAAAAGCCGTCGCACACGCCAAGGAATTCATCTACGGAACCCAACCCTGAAAACCGTTCCCCGGAGCACACCATGACCCCTCCACAGATCAGCCAGTTCCTCCAGGAATGCATTGTTCACGATGACCCAAGCGAGTCAGGGATCAACGCCGACGCGCTCTACGGGCTCTACGTCAGCTCGTGCTCCCTGAACCGCAAAATCCCCCTCCACGACCACGCCTTCCGCACCGCCCTGCGCCTCGCCGGCCTTCGCACGGAAAACAACGGGAAGAGCAAAAAGAGAGTCTTCCACGGCCTGCGCACGACAGGACCAGCCGCCGTGGACCACATCCTCAACAGCAGCGCCCAAACCCCGGCGGACCCCCCTGGCGGAGAAGGAATTCACGGTCTGGCCGGCCGCGATAACGGACCTAAGCTATTTCTGGCTGTTAATGGATTTCCACACCGCTCCGGCTGACATCATGACCGAGTCCGTGACGATGAGGGTCCAACTCGGGCCCTCGCCGGACACTGTCCGGTATGGAGGCGTGCGCCTCATCCGCTGACTGACCCGCCCGACGGATGCTGTCTTCTGGAAGAGTCCGGTTCATATCGATGCCCGTTGATATCAACGCATCAAGCAATTTAGTTTGCTGACAGACAAGTTCGACAGGTCACTGCTGTCACCATTCGGTGACATAATGAAATCGTGAAGGAAGACGTTTGACGAACACGGCAAGCATTGACACGCCCGCGGCGGCCGGAGCGATCATCCGCGCCCGGCGACAGGAACGCGGCCTTTCACAACAGTCGCTTGCACAGGCGAGTGGTGTTTCACGGAAGTTCCTTGTTGACCTCGAGGCCGGCCACGAACGGGCCGAACTCGGCAAGACCATGGCCGTCCTCCACGCCCTCGGATTGAACCTGACCGCCACCGACCCTATGCCCCGCGGCAGCGACTACGACCCGGCACGGCGGGACTACGCCGAAACCTTCGCCCAGCTCATCGGCTCACGGGACTTCGAATTCGCCATCAAGATGCTCGCCGACTACGCCACCGCCTCCCTCAACGCCGGACGGCCCCTGCTCCAACGCAGCCCCCGGCTCAAGGACCCGCACTGGTCCGCGGCCCTGGCCGGGATCACCAACTACACCGCACACCGACTCGGCCAACCCGCCCCGTCCTGGACCAGACGCGTCAAGCCCCTCAACGAGGCATGGATGCCGGCCGAGTCATACCGGAACGTCAGGGAACCCATGAAGAAACTCACCATGTCCGAAACCCCAGCCGAACTCGCCGCCCTGAACGTCTTCATCCGCGAACGCAGCCTAGCCACCGCATGAGCGGCGGGGAACTCACCGCTAATCAAATCCGCGCTCTCCTCCACGAACTCGGCCGACGCCTGCAGGCCCGAGGTGTCCGCGGCGACGTCAAACTCGTCGGAGGTGCTGCGCTCATCCTCCAAGGAATCAGCAACCGCCCCACCGCCGACATCGACGCCAGCTACGCCGACCCCGCCACGGTCAACACGGTCGTCACCGAGATGGCCGAGGACTACGATCTTGCGCCGGATTGGCTGAACTCCACCGCGGCAGCGTTCGTCCCGGACAACGCCACCTGGGTGACCCTGGAACAACTCGACGGGCTGACGATCCAGGCCGCGGACACCGAAACGCTCCTGGCGATGAAAATCGCCGCCGAGCGCGACAAGGACGCCCTCGACATCGCCCGGCTCCTCCGTAGGCTCAACATCACCAACGCCGACGACGCAGCCGCTACCCTCGAACCGAACGAATAATCTCCCAGACCAGCCCTCCAGAAACCGCCTCAACCCGGCCCCGCGTTTGGATCACCATCTCCGACATCGAGACGAGCAGTCGCCCGAGCCCGCTTCGGGGGCGGAAACCCTTACTGCCAAGAAGACAGCCGTCACACAACCCGTACAGAGGGACTGTACTGAGACCTTCTCGGCCAGCATGATCTCACCTCAGCCGACACGAGGGGTAACCTCCCGCCATTGTCGGAAGAACCTGCAGGTCCCGGCGCATATTCTGAGACCAGCTCTATCCGATCCTGAAGGAAGCCATGCCCGAAACCTCACGTCCATTACGCAAACTTGGATTCCTCACTATCGGCCTGTTCGATCCGGCGGATCCCGCCTCGGGCCACGAATCCACTCTGCAGATCATCGAACTTGGCGAAGGCCTCGGATTCGACAGCGCTTGGCTGCGGCACCGTCATCTGCAGTTCGGAATCTCCTCCCCCGTCGCGATGATGGCCGCCGCCAGCCAGCGCACCTCACGGATCGAGCTTGGAACCGCCGTAACCCCGCTGGGCTGGGAAAACCCCTTGCGCCTTGCCGAAGACCTGGCCACCGTGGATCTGCTCGCCGGGGGACGCATCAATCCGGGGCTGAGCGTGGGTGAACCGATGCACTACGACACAGTGAAGCACGAGCTGTACCCGGATTCCTCCGAGTTAGAGGATTTCAGCTACGGGCGCCTGAACCGATTTGCCCGTCTGATCGCGGGGGAAAGGGTGCGGGACTTTTCCGGCAGGCAGGGTGTAGTCGAGGAATTCTCCAACCGCGTCGAGCCGCACTCTGCCGGGCTCCGGGATCGCCTTTGGTATGGGGCGGCCAGCAGGAAGTCGGCCGTCTGGGCCGGGGCAAACGGCTTCAATCTGCTCTCCAGCAGCGTCATCTTTCCGGAAGCGGATCAGGAACCGGACTTTGCCCGAATCCAACAGGCGCAGATTCGTGCCTTCCGTGAAGCCGCTGAAACGTCAGCCCAGGCGCACGGACAGGCCCGTGTGTCGCAGGGCCTGGTGGTGATCCCAACTGATTCGGCTTCGCCGGGTCAGCGGGAGAAATACCAGCGGTATGTTGATGAACGCACTCCCCGCACACGGGCGCCGCAGGGGGGAAGGGGCATGCTGTTCGCGGCGGACCTCATCGGTACCAGCGACGAGATCGCCGAGCAGCTATACGCACACGCGGGATTTCAGGAAGTCGACGAGGTGGCGTTTGCGCTGCCCTTCAGCTTCGACCACGAGGATTACATCCAGATCCTCACCGACATCGCCAGCAAACTCGGTCCAGCCCTGGGATGGACGCCAGCTGAAGTCCGGCGCGACCCGCAGTAGGCGTCACGGTCTACAATCGACCACACGTTGGGCATTCCCTGGCGCCTGTGCGCTGCCGAGTCGCGGTACTCCCAGTTGTCAGAGCGGTCCCACGAGCTCGCGGCCTGGCTCCCGACACCGGATCCCAAACACCGACACCCCGCGCCGGATTTTGCACTACGGACCCGAACTACGACAACCAGCCTGGGAGCTCAACTGTGCGGTAGCCTTTCATCCCATGGTCGATGCGAACCGGTTCCGAGTACTCCTTGAGGAGGAACGTGACCGCAAGGTTGCGCTCTTGAAAGCCCTGCTTGGGGACATCACTTCGGTAAACGAAGCCAGGCAGGACGCGAACGTCGACGACGAACACGATCCGGAAGGGAGCACGATCGCCTTCGAACTTTCCCAGGCTTCCGCACTCATGGAGCAGAGCCGGGCGGGCCTAGAGCAGATCGAGGCCGCTTTGCTGCGGATTGCCAACGGGAGTTACGGATTGTGCGCCGTGTGCGGCAAGCCCATCGCGGAGGGTCGCCTGGAGGCGAGGCCTTGGACTCCATATTGCATAGAGCACGCATCCGGTCAGAGCTAAGCCACGGCGAATACCCCTCCGGCCACTCGCTGCCAACGACGTACGATCCGGCGTGAGGACCCATCTGAAGCATCCCGCCGTCGACGACGCCGGTAAAGCCGGGAAGGCAATCACCGCAGCGACCTCGGCACTCTCCAGACCTCCCTTCCTCGACCCAGCTTTCTACGATGGCAGCATCGGTTCGGGGAGACGAGCCACGGGTACCGGGGGTGGCTGGTACAGAAGGTGCGGGAATGGTTCGCGAGGCGATCACGGCGGACAACGGCGGCCCGCATGGCCATCGTGTTGACTACGCGGCTTCGGCTGTCGGGGAGGGCCCTCAGGAACAGGCCAGCCGCTTGATGCCGGAGGCAAAGAGGCGCAGCCGATGGTTGCGGTCGAGGTCCCCGAGGGTTACGCCCTATCGCACCGGACTATCGGCGAACAAGCCGCCACAGCGACGTCACCTCGGCCGTGCGCTCCTCGAACAGGGGATCGTCACGGTCCGATGCCTTCGGATGCGTTGGCTTGGTATCGAGCCGTTCCACCACCTTCAGCCCAGCCGCCGTGATGGCGGTCAGCAGATCGTCACGCGTCCGTAGGCCAAGGTGTTCGGCCAGGTCGGAGAGAACAAGCCAGGCCTCACCGCCCGGCTCCAGATGGTCGGAGAGTCCGTCCAGGAAGCGGAACAGCATCCTGCTCCCGGGGTCGTAGACGGCGTTGTCCAGGGTGGAGTGCGGCGTGGCCGGAATCCAAGGCGGGTTGCACACGATGAGGGGTGCCCGCCCCGGCGGGAACATGTCGGTCAGGACGGCCTCAGCACGGTCCTCGACACCGAGGTTCCGGAAATTCTCGGCGGCGCAGGCGATTGCACGCGGTTCATTGTCCGTGGCCACCACGCGGTGGACGCCACGGCGCGCGAGGACGGCAGCGAGTACACCCGTGCCGGTTCCGACGTCGAACGCCAGCGTGTCAGAGGGCAGCGCAGCGGCGGCCACGAGATCCACATACTCGCTCCGGGTGGGGAAGAACGTGCCATAGTGCGGGTGGATGCGGCCCTGCAGGGCATCGACGTAGACGCCATTACGCCGCCACTCGTGGGCGCCAATGGCCCCGACAAGCTCATGCAGGGACACAATGGAAGATTCGCCGATATCACCGTACGCTTCAGCGGCGGCCTGCCGAATGTCCGGTGCGCGGCGCAGCGGCACCACCGGGCCCGGATCAAGAGGAATCAGTAGAAGGCCGAGAATGCGTGCGCGGTGCGAGCGGGACTGGCGGTGCCGATAGAACTTGTCGGCCGGAGTTGATGCGATCTCTTTCTTTCCGGCGCCTATCCGTCGGTCCATGGCGTTGAGGATCTGCCGTGCGTTGTGGAAGTCACCGTGCCAGAGCATCGCGATCCCCTGTGACGCCATCCGGTTCGCATCATCGGCCGTGAGAGAGTCGGAGACCACTTCAACGCGCGTCGACGCCGGCCTGCCGTTCGCCGAACGCCATGGCGCGGTCATGCTCTCACCAGCCTCGGCCCATGTCACAAGGGCACGCTCAACCACCGTAGCTCTGCGCTCGGGTTTGAGGGCCGGCGTCGGGATTCCCACGGGAGCTGGCTTGTCGGTAGTGATAAAGATCCATTCCAAGAGTCCGGAGGCCGATCGGAGGCTGACGATTGCGGCGGTGATTCGACAACGTGGATGGCTACGGCCCAAGTTTCCGGACCGTCATCCGGCCGCGAACCGAGCTTGGTTGATGGCCGCTGGAACCATTCAACCTGCATTGTCAGGATACAGGTGTGCCGTGGCCGCCGCCCGTCTACTATTTGGCTTACCGGGCAGATCTCACGCTCGTTACAGGGCTCAGTCCTGAGTACAGCCTCCGCTGCCGGAATATCGGGAACGCCTCCCGCATGAGGTCCCGTCTCGGCGTTGGAGCGGCAGCGGCGGCCAGGCCACAGCCCGCGAACTTATCGCCAGAGGGACGCCAACACAAGCTTTGTACACACGTTAAAGCGAAAACCCCCTCTGACCTGCGGAAACACTGTGCCCGAGGGCCAGTCCGACGGACAAAGTGTGTATGTTGCACACACCCCGATTCTGTCCTGTGAACTCCCCCGCCGACTGTTAATCGGGCATTCCGACAATCAGCTTGGGACCCCTCCCACCGCACCTAGCGCCGCCTATCGTGATGCGGCTGATGGTGAGGCCCGAGGGTCCGAATGGCGTGTACTGCGCCGATGCTCCTTCTCGCGCTGGGCGCAAGGGTGCACTAGCCTTGCCCTGCAAGGCTAGTGTGTCGGTGTACCACCCTCGTCTTGATGACGTTTAGTAGTTGCTGGTTCGTGCTTTCACCTGATCGTCGCTGAGTCCGGTGACCTGATCGATCCACGTTCCGAAGTCACGGCTCGGTGCGTAGCCTGTCTCGGTCCAGCCGAGCTTGCTTGGCTTTACGGGGGGTGCTGAGATGTCCAGGCCGAACCGTTGGACTATGGCCCGGGCCCCGGGGAAAAGGCGGTCTGCGGTGCCAATTGGGTCAAGTTTCCACTCGGCCAGGTCTGCGGCTGGGACTGCGTCCGGATGGAGGGCATCCAACACCAGACCGTTGTCGTTTGATGCCACATAGTCCACCGACGACACGATTGCGTCGAGCACGTCATTGCGATCTACGCGTTCGTAGAGCAGGCCGCGACCATAGTCACGGGCCCAGTCTGTCCAGGGGACCAGCGAAGCAGGACGGACGGCAACATATGAGATGCCGTGGCGCACGCGGTGATAGTCCAGAAGCTGCTCGCCGATGACTTTCGTGAATCCGTAGACGTCGTTCGGCTCATGCCAAGCCTGCGAGGAGAGCCAGACCACTTTCCGGACACCGGCGTCGATGGCTGCTTGCAGGGTGCGGAATGTGCCATTTACATTGAGGTCCCAGAATTCCCTTTCAATGTGATCGACGACGTGGATGCCGTGCAGGGCCGGCAGGTGCACGAGAATGTCAGCGTCGACCATCACGGCCTGGAGACCCTCTCCTGTCTGGACGTCCGCGGCAGCGAAACGTGCTTCGGCATCGAGGCCGTCGACGGGTTTACGGTCGGACAGGGTCAACTGGTATCCAGCGGCTAGGAGTCGTGGGGCGAGGCCACGGCCCATGTTCCCGCCGGCACCGGTCATAACGACGCGCGTACCAGTTGGTGAAGTAGAGGCGTGGTTTCCGTGAATCATGATGCTCCTTTCCGGAAGTCGGGACACGTTGGAGGAGCAGATCAATGCGTGGGAGCGCGCCCCGAGGACGGAGACCCGGCCTCGGGACGCGCTCCTGGCGCGTTGGTCTGTCAGGGGGTCGGACGTATTGCCGTGTCCGGGCTGTAGGAGGTGATCTGGGAGGCTGTCCCGCTGTCGAGCACTTTCGAGTGGGTGGTCGATGCGTCGAGAACGACGTGCTGGGAAGCGACGTCGCTGACCACGTGGTTGAGCGCGACGACGTTGGCGTCCCCGCCGGCGATCAGGATCTGGGTCGGTTGGGCGCCGGCGGGGGCGATGTTGCCGGGCGGGACGTTGTAGGCGAAGAGGTTGTCCGAGATGAGGTTGTTGTCTCCCGCGACGTGGACGACGCCGTAAAGGTCGTCGAGGCCGTTGCCGCGGCCGATGAACGGCGGGTACCCCTCGTTGGTCCGGCGGATGTGGTTCGCCGTGATCAGGTTTTCCTTGCAGCCGTTCAGCAGGCGGAGCATGCCCGGGTAGAAGCCCTGGAGCCTGTTCGAAGTGACCGAGCACCGGTTGCAGCCTGTGAATTCGATGAGGCTGCGGCCCCGGGGGAAGAGATTGTTGCCCGTGACGAGGAGGCCCTCGTGGTTCTCCGCCAGAAGCGTGACCCCGTCAGGACCGGCGCCCATGTGATTGCCGCTGACAATTGTCGCCTGCCCGGCCCCGGTGAGCTCGACGCAGTTGCCGCATTCGGCGATCATGTTGTCGTTGACGCGGAGCGCGTCCGCGCCGCGCACGATCAGGGCATGTTCGAGGTAGACGAATCCCATGCCGGTGATGTGGAAGGAGTCGTTATCGGAGGCGACTTCGATTCCGGTCTTGCCGTTGTGGTAGCTGTTCTTGTCGGGGGTGAAACCGACTCCGTCGAGGCAGAAGTCCCGGAATACGATTCCTGAAAGACGCGGATCCCCCGCCCGCTTGACGAGGAATGCCTGGGGCGCGCTCGGAGAGGTCAGGACGCGGATGTGGCTGGCTCCGGGCTGGAGGTTCTGCCATCCCGTCGGGTTCGAGTTGTCGAGGATGCTTCGGGAGAAGAAGCCATGCCCGAAGCCGGCGATGGTCAGGTAGCTCACATCGACGACGACCTGGGTGTGCAGGTCGTAGTCGCCCGGAGGGATGATGATCGCGGCTCCGGGACGCGCGTCCGGGGACGACTGCCGCTGCTTGATGTCGGCGATGATGTCGTTGATGACCGCCCCGAGGTCGGACTGCGCGGTGACGTCCGGGTGCGCCTTGATCCTCCAGGTGGTTACGTCGTACGTGTTGGGCGAATTGAGGGGTGCGCCTTGCTGGCCGTCGGCCGCATTAGCATTCTGCGTTGCTCCAAGGGTCAAGGCAGCCGCAAGCGTTCCGGCGGCTCCCGCGCCGATCAGCCGGCGGCGGCTTGGATTCGCTTTTTCTAGATTGTTGCCAGTTACCACGGGTTCTCCTCTGTGAGATAAGACTGCTGCTGTTCAGAATCGGGCGCTGCCGGGTCGGCCGCCCAAGCTTGACTGTCCTTGTCATCCGCCTCGGCGGCATCACGCTTTTGTTCCCGGGAAACGGCTAATGTCCCACGTGGACTAATGTCACAACTGATGTGCCAAACCGTTTAGGCTCACCAGAGATGACACTAGGAGTACGGGATGACGGCTGTCAACGCCAAAATTCAGGCAGAAGTTTTTGGCACATCCGACGGCGTCTACCAATGATTTGTGACCCTTGACACCCTCCGCGCCCTGCGCGTAATCTGTTGCCAAGTCGTTTTGGCAAAACGGTTTTTCATCCTATCCCGTCTTCGTATTCCGTTCCCGAGAAAGGGAGTCGACAGCGATGTCCTCTCGAAAAACAATCTCCAGGCTTGCCGCCCTCGGCAGCCTTTCAACCGCGGTAATCCTGGCCGCGACCGCATGCGGCGCAGGGGGCCCGGCGACGTCCGGGGGCGCCGCCGGCAGTTCCATCAACGTCCTCGTGGAGGCAGGCGGCCATGCAGAACTGCAGCCCATCGCCGACCAGTGCAAGAAGGACACCGGGGTCAACGTCAACTTCGTCGAACTCCCATACGATGGCCTCTTCAACCGTCTCTCCAGCGAATTCTCCTCCGGCACTGTCTCCTTCGATGTTGCGGCTCTTGACTCCGTGTGGCTGCCCAGTTTCAAGGACGCCCTGCAGCCCATCGATGAGCTCTTCACGGACGAGGCAAAGAAGGACATCTTCCCTTCACTGGTCAAGGAAGCCAACGTCGATGGCCATTTCATTGGAATGCCGGCGTGGACCAACGCCGAGATAGTCCTCTACCGCAAGGACCTCTTTGAGGACGCCAAGAACAAGGCCGATTTCAAGGCCAAGTACGGTTACGACCTCGCCGCGCCGAAGACCTGGCAGCAGTACCAGGACATCTCCGCCTTCTTCACCAAGGACGGTATGTATGGCACGGACGTCAAGGGCGGCGTTGAAACCGAGTACCTTGCCCACGTGCTCCAGGCCGGATCGCCGATGGTCATGGACAGCAACAACAACGTCGTGATCGACAATGCGGCCCACAAACAAGCGTTGGATTTCTACACCAGCCTTGTCAAGGACGCCCCGGCCGGCGCGGCCCAGGTCGACTGGGCGGCCGCCCAGAACCTCTTCAACCAGGGCAAAACAGCCATGACCCAGTTCTGGGCCCATGCGTACCGGCAGATCCCCAAGGACTCCCCGGTCTACGGCAAGGTCGGAACGGCCCCGATGATCGGCGGGTCCGCCGGTGTTGCCGGTGTTCCCGGCCCCTGGTACCTCTCGGTACCCAAGGCCACCAAGAACACGGACGCCGCGAAGAAGTTCGTCAAATGCGCCTTCGACCACAATGACCTGGCCATCCAGTCAAGCCTTGGCCTAGCAGCACGGGTCTCCGCCTTCCAGAAGTACCAGGACCAGCCCGGCTACGAGAGCTTCAAACCGCTGATCGAAACACTCAACGCTCCCGCGACGGCAACCCGTCCGGCAACAGCAAAGTGGCAGCAGATCGTCGACACCGTACTGGTTCCGATGCTTCAGAAGGCCGTTGCCGGCGGAGACAGCACGACTTTGCTGGCGGACGCCAAGTCCAAGATCCAGGCCCTCCTTAAGTAAGACTCCGCGGCCGGCAGCAGCCCATGGCGTTGCCGGCCGCGGCCCCAACCAGCGGAAGAGAATCCCGTGCGCATCCCAGATCGCCGCTTCGCCCTTTACCTGATGACCCCGGCGGCGTTGTTCCTCGCAGTCTTTGTTGCCTACCCATTGTTCCGGTTGGTCACGGACAGCTTCTTCAAAATTTCCCCGATCGTCGGGGGCCCCCGTGACTTCGTGGGCCTGGACAACTACGTCCGGGCCTTCACCTCGGAGGCCTTCATCGGTGCAGGATGGCGGACCCTCGCTTACACCCTGATGGTGGTGACCCTCGAGTTCACCCTGGGCCTGGGCATGGCCCTGCTGTTCACGACCTTGGGCCGGAAATCCCAGGTCTGGCGGACCATGTTCCTGTATCCACTCATGATTGCCCCGATCGTGGCCGGCCTGCTGTGGAAGTTCCTCATGATCGATAACTTCGGTTTGCTCGGCACCCTGCTGAGCCAGGCCGGCATCCTGAAGGATCCAAACCAGATCGGCTGGCTGTCGAACCCGGACATCGTCCTGTTCTCGGTCGCCGTCCCGGACATCTGGCTCACGACGTCGTTCATGTGCCTTGTGCTGTTCGCGGGCCTGCAGAACATCCCGGGAGACCTCATCGAGGCGGCCAGGCTCGACGGCGCCCGTGCGCCGTCGCTGCTTTTCCGGATCATTCTTCCGCTGCTCCGGCCGGTCATCGCCGTGGCGCTGGTGGTCCGCGGCATCGACGCAGCACGGGCTTTTGACACCATCCTCATCCAGACCAACGGCGGACCACAATCCGCCTCCGAAACCATGAGCCTGCTCATCTACCGGACGATGATCCGCTTCGGCGACCCAGGCCTGGCAAGCGCCATGGGCACCATCTACCTGTTGGCCATGCTCACCATCGCCTTCGTCGCCGTAACCACCATCTGGCGGCCAGGAAAGGACACCTGATGAGCTCGGTCCAGACCCCCGACGACGGCGGCATGCTGGCGGCCGCCGTCCCCGACCGGCCACGCCACGCCGGCATCGCAGACCGCAATGCGCCGGCACCGCACCAAACGGAGAGCACCATGCCAAGCCGAACAGCGACTGCGCCTCAGACCACCACGGAACCGGCGTCGGCCGGCGGAGGCCGCAGGCGCCGCGGCGTCAATCGTGAAGGACTCGAAGCCGGCAAGCGCAGCACCAGGACCATCCTGTGGATCCTCCTCGCCGCGGCGCTCGTCCTCTACGGCTTCCCGTTCCTCTACCTGCTGTTCACGTCCTTCAAGACGCCGATCGACACCATTGCCGTGCCGCCGACCATCCTCCCCAAGGAATGGACGCTGGATAACTACATCAACGCCCTGGGCCGCAATGGAGTGCCGGCGTCGTTCATCAACAGCATCCAGACCGCCGTCATCAGCACCCTGCTGTCCCTCGTCCTGGCCGTCCCGGCGGCCTACGGCATCACACGCTACAAAACAGCCAGTGGCAGGGTGTTCATCATGGCTGCGCTCGTCACCCGCATGGTCCCCCCGGTCGCCATCGGCATCCCGTTGGCGTCCATGATGGCCTCGGTCGGCCTGGCCGACACCCCGATCGCACTGTCCATCGCGCACACAACCATCTCGCTGCCGCTCTCCATCTGGCTCATGTCCAGCTTCTTCGAGGCCGTCCCACAGGACCTGGAGGAAGCAGCTACCGTGGATGGCTGCAGCCGGCTCGGAGCCCTGTGGCGGGTGGTCATCCCGGTGGTCTCCGGAGGCATCGCAGTGACGGCGATCTTCGCCTTCCTCGCCTCCTGGAACGAGTTCCTGTTCGCGTTGCTTATGACCGCCGTCCGGTCCCAGACCACCCCCGTGGTCATCGCAAACTTCCAGACCCAGTTCGGACTGGACTGGGGATCCATGACAGCCCTCGCGGCGGTCTACTCGATCCCCGTCATCCTTCTCACTCTTCTCTTGCAGCGCAAGATCGTCGCAGGCATGACGCTCGGCGCCGTCAAGGGCTGAGAAGCCACAGCACTAAGGGAAGAACCTATGTTAAGCAACAACTACTACGACGTGACGACGTGGCCGGTCGGCAATCCGTCCGAGGACGTCGGTGAAGTAATCAACAGCATCATCGCCGATATCAAGGACCGGCAGACCGCCACCGATGCGAACAATGGAGGAAAGCCAGGCGCGGTGATCTACATTCCGCCCGGAGACTACCGCCTTCGTACGCAGGTGGTGATCGACGTCAGCTTCCTCAGGATCCACGGCTCGGGACACGGCTTTACGTCATCGAGCATCCGGTTCAACGTCCCCGAAGACGAATGGCCCGACCTGCATGAGCTATGGCCTGGAGGGAGCCGCATTCTCGTCGATCTTCCCCCCGGCGGAGACGGAGAGGAATCCAAGGGAGCCGCGTTCTATGTTGAACGAAGCGGAAGCCCGCGGATCAGCTCGGTCGAGTTCTCCAACTTCTGCATCGACGGGTTGCACTTCGCCCCGGATGGCTCGGGGATGCACCCCGAGAACACCTACGTCAACGGCAAGACCGGCATCTATGTCGCGAACGCCAATGACTCATTCCGCGTAAACGGCATGGGGTTCGTCTACCTAGAGAACGCTCTCACCATCTACAACGCGGACGCGCTTTCCGTTCACGACAACTTCATCGCCGAATGCGGAAGCTGCATCGAGCTGCGCGGGTGGGGACAGGCATCGAAGATCACCGACAACCTGGTCGGAGCAGGGCCCAAGGGCCACTCGATCTACGCCGAGAACCATGGCGGGCTCCTGATAACCGCGAACAACGTCTTCCCCCGTGGCGCGAGCAGCGTCCATCTGGACGGCGTCACGCGTTCAAGCGTCACCAACAACCGTTTGCATTCGTTCTACCCGGGGATGCTGATTCTCGCGGCGAACAGTTCGGAAAACCTCGTGGCTACGAATCACTTCCTGCGCGACCACGAGCCCTGGACGCCTTTCCTGGGAGTCGACAACGGACTGAACGACCTCAACGGACTTCTCTGTATCAGCGGCAGCAACAACTCTGTCATCGGCAACCACTTCTCCGAGATCATCGACTCACAAAGCATCCGACCGACCGGTGCGACGCCCGTCATCATCCGGCTGATCGCCGGGGGTGGCAACTTCGTCTCCAACAACCACGTGGTGGCGATGGACGTTCACGCCACGTCCAGCGGATCCGCTTTCGAAGCTCAGGTGGACGCCCTGTTGACAACCGAGGCTTCGGACGCCCTCGCCGTTACAGCCGTCATGGTCGATCCCGAATCAGCCCGGAACACGATCCTTGATTCCGGAAGTGACGCCCAAGTTATCGCGGACAGGGCTGTCAACGCCTTCAGGGCCACACCCACGGTCGGTTTTCAGGCGGCACACGCACCACTTGTGGCCCAGTAGCCCGCTCAGGCCCGGCGAGACCCCCGGGGATCGCCATCGGGCCTCTGGGGCGAATAGAACGTACCCAGCAAGTACCCGGACATAGAATCAGCATCAACATAAGGACGTGGGAGACCAATGAACAAGTCGGTGGGAATCAAGGACGTGGCGGCCGCAGCCGGCGTCTCGGTCACGACGGTCTCCCACGTCCTCAATGACGTTGTCTACGCCCGGGTGGGGGCGGAGACGAGGGAACGGGTCCACGAGGCGGCGCGACGTCTCGGATACGGCCCGAACCGGCTGGCGCAGGCCCTGCGGACCCAACGTTCGGGCATGATCGGGTTCATCAGCGAGGAAATCGCCACCACCCCCCACGCTGGCCGGATCATTTTGGGGGCCGAGGAGACGGCACGTGCTCGCGGGTACCGCATCATGATCATCAACTCCACCAGCACCAGCTCCCAGGATTCCAGGGAAAGTGATGTGGCGGATCTGCTGGACCGGCAGGTAGACGGCATCCTGTACGCCACGATGTATCACCGCAAACTGGTCGTCCCCAAGAACCTCGTCGGACTCCCCGCTGTCCTGGTGGACTCCGAAGACATCAGCCACACCGTTTCCTCCGTAATCCCCGACGAAATCGCCGGTGCGAGGTCGGCCGTACAAACCCTGATCGACGCCGGACACACCCGCATCGGCATGCTCAACAACACCGACGACGTCCCGGCCACCCACTCCCGACTGAAGGCCTTCAAGGACACACTCGCAGATGCCGGGCTGCCCTATCACGAAGAACTGGTCCAGTCCGAGCCGTCGGAGGTGCCCGGCGGCCACCTGGCGGCCCTGCGCCTGCTGAAAACCCCAAACCGGCCCACAGCCGTGTTCTGCTACAACGACCGCATGGCCATGGGCGCGTACCGGGCCGCCGGGGAACTTGGCCTCAGGATTCCGGACGACATTTCCATCGTCGGTTTCGACAACCAACAACTTATTGCCGAAAACATCCACCCCGCATTGACAACCGTCGCCCTTCCGCACTACGAAATGGGCGCCTGGGCCACCGAAAACCTGATCGACGCCATCGAGGGAAAAACCGACCTGCAGCTGTTCGCCGCTCACCCGACCCTTCTTCCCTGTCCCCTGGTCCTTCGCGATTCCGTCGCCTCCCCAAAGCATCAGGACGCTTCGAGCAGGGCAGCACCGGACTCACCTACACGCCCCAACACCTGACCTCGAGCGCGTCCAGAAACAGACGCGCCCAAACCTCCAAGGACCTTGAATGCACAGCACCCCAGTTCCCCCATGCCCTGAAACGGATGTCGTCGTCGTCGGCGAGGCCATAATCGACATCATTGACACCGCGGCAGGGTCCGTCGAGTTTCCCGGCGGATCAGGGATGAACGTCGCGTTCGGTCTCGGCCGGCTAGGCGTCAGCACCTCATTTCTCACCGCGCTGGGCAGGGATGAACGCAGCAGGAGCATCCAGCAGCACCTGGACACCGCGGGTGTACGCCTGTTCCCGGGAGCCGAACACCTCAACCGCACATCCACTGCGAGGGCGCTTCTGGACAGCAGCGGTTCCGCAGAGTACGAATTCGACTTCGAATGGAATCTCCCCCAAATCAGTCCCACGTTCCTCCCGAAGGTGCTGCATACGGGGTCGCTGGCCTCCTTCACGGAGCCCGGAGCAACCCAAGTCCGGTCCTTGCTGGAACAGTTCTCCCGCCGCTGCTTGATCACGTACGACCCCAACATCCGCCCGACGCTGCTCCACAGCCACACTGAAGCGCTCAGGACTTTCGAACACACAGTTGCCCTGGCTACCGTTGTGAAGCTCAGTTCGGACGACGCCCAGTGGCTTTACCCGCGCACGTCTCCTCACGACGTCGCGCGGCGGCTGCTTGATCTCGGGACGGAACTTGCAATCATCACCGATGGCGCATCCGGATCCTATCTGCGCTCGAACGCCGCCGAGATCGAAGTGCCGGCACCGCCAGTGCTCGTCAAAGATACTGTCGGCGCAGGCGACTCCTACATGTCATCGCTTATCGCTGGCCTCATCGAGGACCCCGCGGACGATTTCGGCTACGGCAAACTCACCCGCCTGGGAACCGCCGCCTCGTCCGCTGCGGCCATAACGGTCGGACGGCACGGAGCGAACCCGCCAACGCGGGCGGAACTGATCCGATCCCTGGAACTGGCCCGGACTTCCCGAAAGAACTCCGATGACTGAAACAACAGCGCACCTTGCCGGGGGCCGCGCCGAAGAAACTGCCCCCACCATGCGCCCGATACTTCACTACACAGCCAAGAACACGTGGCTGAACGACCCCAACGGACTCGTGTGGCACCAGGGCGTCTACCATCTCTTCTACCAAAACAACCCCTTCGACAACGTCTGGGGCAACATGTCCTGGGGACACGCCACCTCAACCGACCTTCTGCACTGGACCGAACACCCGGTGGCCATCGCCTGCGACGAGGAAGAAGACGTCTTTTCCGGCAGCATCGTGGTGGACCACGGCAATACGTCGGGATTCGGCACAGCAGAAGATCCGGCCTTGGTGGCCATCTACACGAGCGCCTTCAAGGAAGGCTCGGTGCACCAAGGGACACAGGCCCAGTCTCTCGCGTTCTCAACGGACGCCGGCATGACGTGGAGCAAATACGCGGGCAACCCGGTGCTTGGCCGCGGCTCGGCCCATTTCCGGGATCCCAAGGTGTTCCGCTACGAGGGACCGGCCGGTTCCTGCTGGATCATGGTGGCGGTGGAGGCCCAGCACCAGCAGGTTGTGCTGTACCGCTCGGCCGACCTCAAGGACTGGGAATACCTGAGCACCTTCGGCCCCGCCAACGCCAGCGGCGGCGAATGGGAATGCCCCGACCTCTTCCCGCTCCCCGTCGACGGAGACCCGGGCAACGTCAAATGGGTCCTGGTGGTCAATATCAACCCGGGCGCCGTGGCCGGCGGCTCCGGAGGGCAATACTTCGTCGGCGACTTCGACGGGGTGCAGTTCACCGCCGACCCTGATTCGCTCGCTCCAACGGATGCCGACGGGAACGTAGATCTCAGACACTGTCTGTGGCTCGACTGGGGACGTGACTACTACGCCGCCGTCTCCTTCAGCAACGCTCCGGAGAACCGCCGCATCATGATCGGCTGGATGAACAACTGGGACTACGCCAACTCCCTGCCCACGTCCCCGTGGCGTTCCAGCATGTCGCTTGCCCGCGAGGTCGAGCTCGCGATGGTGGACGGCCTGCCGCGCCTGGTGCAGCGCCCGGTGCTGCCGTTGGACTCCGGGGAGCCGGCCCGCACCATCCAAAACATGGAACTTCACAACTCCCTGCTGCAGCTGCCCGACGCGATGCCCGGATCAGCCCAGCTGATCGAGGCCGAGATCCTGCCCGGCACGGCACGGACCATTGCGTTCAGGCTTCTCCGGGCACCGGACGGGAGCACCGCAACGATCCTCAGCTTCGATGCCCTGACGGGCCGGCTCACCCTGGACCGCCGCAACTCCGGAAACACCGCCTTCCACGAAAAGTTCGCGTCGGCGGAGTCCGCACCAGTGAAGCTCGACGGCGGCACGCTAAGGCTCCGCATAATCGTCGACCAGTGCTCGGTGGAAGTCTTCGCCCAAGACGGCAAGGTTGTCCTGAGCGATCTAGTGTTCCCCCGGTCCGGGAACCTAAGCACCGACGTGCGCGTCGAAGGCGGCACAGCCATGGTGCGGAAACTGGCCGTCACGTCCTTACCCTAATAACAGCACCACGCTGCAGTGCCCACAGCGGCGACTGGGTGGTTACTGGGGCAAACAAGGACATCTAGAACGACCCCGACCCCACCATGGAGATTCAAGACGACACACCACTCCCCAACGAGGAAAGCGAGGCAGCTGACCACCAAACGCCCCCGCAAGGGACCCTTCTGCCCTCGCAAACACAGGGAAGTCCAGAAGACATGCCGAGTACGGGCCGGTCCGGCCGATGTACGACCCAGTCCGAGGCACAGAGTGTGCACAGTGACGAGGTAAGGGCTTGGCAACTACTCTCCGAAACGATTTCGGCGGGCCTGGTCGTTTTCATGGATGATTCCGAACGGAATGTTTGGTGCAAGCGCCAGGGTGAAGTGGTCGAAATCGTGGCGCGTTACAAGGACCCCTCGGCAATGTGCAGCTGCGTCGGCATAGGCAGCTGCGATGACAGCGTCGAGCTTTTCGTACAACTCTGCTTTGTGCTCGATTTTGATGTCGGCGATAACCTGCATGACCCTTCTTGGTTCCTCTCGAACTGGTGCTGCGGCTGAACTTGTGAGGCGGCAGACAGAACCGGAACGAGGAACCGCATAACCCCACCCCAGAGCAGGCGGAGGGCCCACCAGCCAGGACCCTGAACCCGCCACCCACACACCTTCATAGGCCACCGCGGCGGCCAGACCACAGCCCGCGAACCTAGCGTCAGAGGCGCGCCAGCGCAAGCTTTGTCAACACGTTAAAGCAAAAACCCCTCTGACGAGGGGGAATGCTGTGCCCGAGGTGGGACTCGAACCGCATTCCGGGCCTTGGAAACAAGGGGAACTCCTGAAAACATAGGCAATACGAGCCAGTCCGGCCGATGTACGACCCGATCCGAAGGCAAAAGTGTTGACAGTGTCAACACTTCCTCTTATCCCACTTCTGACCCCGATTCCCGGCGAAACCAACCGGTGAATGAGTAGTGGTCCGGGTTACCGTTAAGGCGATCTGGATCGGTTCGTCGCCGAGTTCAACGTCGACGCTAAGCACAGACACACCGCCCGCGGAGCCGCCGGATACAGCATCGAGATCTCTCGACAACACGAGGAGTTCGCCAGCCTCCCCGTGGGAACGACGAGGAAGCCTTCGTCATCGACCTCGGACTGAACTAGTCCTCCAGCGCTCCGTTGCAGAGACGGTTGACCACTTCGGTGAGCATCGCCAGGCCGGCTACGATGTCCTCGTCCTTGGTGTATTCGTGCTCGTTGTGGGAGATGCCGTCCACGCTGGGAACAAAGAGCATCACTGTGGGAACGATGTCCTTCATATTGGTGGAATCGTGCCCGGCGAGGGTCATGACTTCCTTGTTGGACAGCCCCAGGTCGGCCGCAACCTTGGCGGCGAGTTCCACGCCCTCGGGCTGGTAAGGAGTGACCGGCCACGAGTGCGAATGGTGTTGTTCCACGGAAACGTTGGCCAACGCCTCGATTTCCGCGATGCGCTCGTGCAGGAGGGCATCGGCCTTGGCGAGTACGGATTCGTCGGCACTGCGCAAGTCCAGCAGCAGGCTGACCCGGGACGGCACCACAACGGGCGAGTTCGGGTAGACGTTCAACTGCCCCACCGAGGTGTGGAGCACGCCGGAGAAGAGGTTGGCGATGTCCCGGGCGGCAACCACCAGCATCGAGGCTCCGAGGAGCGCGTCCTTGCGGTCAGCGATCACAGTGGAGCCTGTGTGCGCCTGTTCGCCGTGGACCACGAATTCGTACTTGTTGGCTGCCCAGTTGGAGGACACCAGGCCAATCGTGATGCCTTCCCGTTCCATGCTGCGCCCTTGTTCGATGTGGATCTCGGCGCAGTATGCCGCTTCGGGTCCTTCATAGGAACCACGGCACTCGATGGCGTCCAGGGCGTCCTGCACGGAAATCCCGGCCGCGTCCGTAGTGGCCAGCGCCGTGTCCAGTGGGAGCTTACCGGTGTACACGGAAGACCCCATCATGGACGGCTTGAAGCGGCTGCCCTCCTCGTTGAACCAGTTCACGACGGCGATGTTGAACGTGGGTGCCGCAGCTCCCGGCGCGTTCCACTGGGCAACCAGCCGAAAGGCCGCATGCGCGGCGGCCAGGACACCGAAGGCACCGTCGTAACGTCCCGCCGTCGGCTGTGAGTCCATGTGCGAGCCAACCACAACAAACGGAGCTCCCGGCACGGCCTCATAGAGACCCCACTGGTTGCCGACCTGGTCAAAACGGACGCTGAAGCCGCGGGCTTCGAGCAAGCTGCTGAGCCAGTGCCGCTGTTCGCCGTCGGGCTCGCTGGCAGCCTGCCGGTCCACGCCGCCGTTGGCGGTGGCCCCGAAAGCGCTCATCGTGTGGAAGTCCTGGACGAAGGCGGCGTCCTGGGCAGTGAAGCTGGTGGTGGAAGTCATTGGTTCCCCTATGAACTGTGTTGAAGTGCGGTCAAAGTGTTGTAGGTAAAGCGGCCGCCGACGGCGGTGGCCAGGACCTGAAGCTCTGAGATGTTTCCGGCGTCGAGAGGCGAGCCGGACAGGACGGTGAAGTCGGCAAGCTTGCCCGGTGCAAGTGAGCCCTTCATGGCCGACATTCCCGTGGCGGCAGCCGCTCCCGTGGTGTAGGCGGCTAGTGCCTCGTACGGGCTGAGCCGCTCTGCCGGGTTGCCGAAAACCGCGCCGGACGACGTTTTCCGGTCCACGAAGGCTTGCATGCCGCGGAGAACGTTTCCATCCGCGACGGGACGGTCGGAGCTCCCTGCCAAGGTCACCCCGGCGGACAGGAACGACGACGCGCGGTAGGCCCAAGGCTGTCGCTCGGTACCGAGCGACGCGGCCATGCCGTCGCCGCCGTCGTGGAAGAAGCTGGCCTGCGGCGTCACGGCGATCCCGGCGGCAGCGAGCCGCCCGAGCTGTTCCGGCCTGGTCATGGAGGCGTGTTCGATCCGGTTCGGCACGGTGCGCGGGCCGTACGTGGAGTCGCAATCCGCGAGAATCTCGATCGCGAGGTCCACGGCCCGGTCTCCGATGGCGTGGGCCGCAATGGACCATCCAGCGGCGTAGGCGGCCTCGATCCGTTCCCGCAGCATGGCGGGTTCGGCTTGGAAGTATCCCGTGTTACCGGTGTTGTCTTTGTGCCCGTGGCTGCAATACTCATGGCTGACTGCGGCGGTTTCGCCCATGAGCGATCCGTCCAGGAAGACCTTGGCTGGGCCCAGGGAGAGGTATTCGTTGCCGAATCCGCTCACTATTCCCAAGTCCAGGCCTGCAGCGCCGGAACCGTCGTCGTCGTGGCCGCCAAGCAAGTGCAAAACGTCCAGCACCGGCATCACCTGGGTGCGCGCATGGAGCGTGCCGTTGGCCGCGGCCCGTTGGTAGGCGGCTAGCTCCACCGGGCTGTGGCCGATCCAGCCGCCGCCCACGCCGGCTTCGGTGAAGCTCGTGATGCCCTCGGAGGCGTAGTGCCGCGTGGCCCGATCCAGGGCCGCCTCGATCTCGCTGATCGAATACGGCAGGATCAGCTGCTGGATCAGTGCCTGCGCCGTTTCCTGCACGAGTCCCGTGGGCCTCCCCGCAGAGTCGCGGACGATCGCGCCGCCGTCGGGATTGGAGTACGACGGCGGCTCGGCACCTGCCAGCCGCAGTGCGGCTGTGTTGACCACGGCCATGTGCCCGGAGTTGTGCCGCATGAACAGCGGCCGCTCCCCCGTGATGCGGTCGAGTTCGCGGATGTCCGGGAACTCGCCGTCGTGCTGTTGCTGGCTGAGGCCCGTGGCCATGAGCCAATGGCCGGCGTCGCTTCCGTCGCCGGTCATGGCGCCCCGCAACAACGCGTACAACTCGTCCAGCCCGCGCGCCTTGGACACATCCAGCTCGGCCAGGCCCAGCCCGAACCACGTGGTGTGGCAGTGTGCATCGATGAAGCCCGGCGTAACGGTTGCACCCCCGAGGTCCAGGGTCTCTGCGGCGGCGAGGCCATCAAGGTCCTCGTCGAGTCCCACGACGAGGCCTTGCCAGACACCTAGCGAGCGGGCGCTGGGACGGGCCGGGTCCATCGTGATGATTTCCGCGTTGCGCAGGAGCAGGTCGAGTTTCATACCGATGGCCTAGCGGTGCGAGGTGGTGACGGACTTGATGCGGGTGTAGTCCTCGAGCCCGAAGACGGAGAGGTCCTTGCCGGTGCCGGAGTGCTTGAAACCGCCGTGCGGGGCTTCGGCCGGAATGACCTGGTGGCAGTTGATCCACACGGCGCCGAAGTCGAGCTCGTTGGACACCCGTGTGACCACGCCGTGGTTGTTGGACCAAACGCTCGAGGCCAGGGCGTACTTCGTCCCGTTGGCGAGTTCCACGGCTTCGTCTTCGGTGGAGAACGGTTGGACCGTGACCACGGGGCCGAAGATCTCGTCGCACACCACCTCGTCAGTTTGGAAGACGCCGTCGATCACTGTCGGTTCGAAGTAGTACCCCGCACCGGTACGTTTGCCGCCCGACAGGACGGTGGCATTGGCCGGAAGCCGGGTCATGAAGCCTTCCACGCGCTCAAGCTGCGTTGAACTGTTCAGTGGCCCCAGGTCCGAGGCGTCATCGCCGAGGGTCAGCGCGGCGGCGGCAGCACCGAGGGCCTTGGCGAACTCGGCGTGGATGTCCGCGTGGACCAGCACCCGGGTCACGGCGGTGCAGTCCTGGCCGGCGTTGAAGAACGCGCTCAGGGCGAGCTCGCGGGCTGTCTGCTGGATGTCGACGTCGGCGAAAACGATCGCAGGCGCTTTGCCGCCGAGCTCCAGGTGGACGTCCTTCAGCGTCTTGGCCGCGGCGGACATGACCTGGGCGCCGGCACGGGTGGAACCCGTGATGGACACCATCTCCGGGATCTCGTGGTCCACCATGGCGGCACCGGCCTCGCGGCCTCCGCAGACGATGTTCACAACGCCGGCTTGGTATACCTGCTGGGCCAGCTCGCCCAGGATCACGGTGGACCACGGGGTGGTGTCCGCGGGCTTCAAAACCAGGGTGTTCCCCGCCGCCAAAGCCGGCCCGACCTTCCAGATGGCCATCATGAACGGGTAGTTCCACGGGGTGATCTGCGCGACCACACCGAGCGGTTCGCGGCGGATGGTGGACGTGAAGCCCTGCACGTACTCGGTGGACGCGGTACCGGACACGACGCGGCAAGCTCCGGCGAAGAAGCGCAATTGGTCGGCGCCGCGGAGGATCTCCAGTTCGCGGGTCACGGCCCGAGGCTTGCCCGTGCACGCCACCTCGGCGTCCAGCAGGCGGTCCACATTGGCTTCGATGAGGTCCGCGAGCTGCAACAGCAGCGCCTGGCGCTCCCCCGGCGTCGTGAGCTTGTAGCTCTTGAAAGCGGCGGCAGCTGCTCGGAAGGCGAGGTCGACGGCGGCCGCGTCACTATCCGGGGCCGTGCCGATCTGGGTTCCCGTCCGGGGATCGAAGAACGGCAGGCTCGCCGGGGCGTCCACCGCCTGGCCGTTGATGATGTTCTTGAGGGTAATCACGTGGGGGGCTCCAGTCAGTTGCTCTTGGGTGAACGGGTGGTGGGGTCCTGCGGGAGGTGCAACACGGCCGGGAGGCCGGAGTCGACGGCGCGGCGGAACGCGGCAGCGAAGTCCTCCGCCCTGTCAACGCGCTCACCGTAGCCGCCGTAGGAGCGGGCCAGGGCCGCGAAGTCCGGATTGGTCATGTGCGTGCCGGATGGGCGCCCCGGGTAGTGGGCTTCCTGGTGCTCGCGGATGGTGGCGAAGATGCCGTTATCCACCACCAGCACAATGAACTGTGCGCAGTGGCCCATGGCCGTCGCGATTTCCTGGCCGTTCATCATGAAACAACCATCGCCGGCCACCGAGATGACCTGGCGTCCGGGGAATGCCAGTGAGGCGGCAACGGCTGCCGGGATTCCCATGCCCATGGCTCCGTTGCGCGGAGCGGTGAGGGAGTTGGCGCTGTTGTGCTTCAAGTAGCGAGCCGGCCACAGGGCGTGATTGCCCGCGCCGAAGGTGAGGACGGCGTCGTCGTCCATCTCTTGCTTGAGGATCTCCATCACGATGCCGAGATCCACTGCCGTGCCTCCGTCGGGCTGGGCCGCGGAGAACTTGACGTAATTTGCCCGGGCGTCCTGGAACCAGCCCGCGGCAGTCCGCATGGCAGAGTCCGAGTCCGCGATCGCCAGGGAGAACGCCGAGACGTCGGCGGTAATGTGCTGGTCCACCCGGCCGAAGTGGCCGAGGAGGTCAGGATCCGGATTGATCACGACGGTCGCGGCCTTGAGGCCTCGGATGTAGCCATCCGAGAGGACGTCGCCGCGGACACAGCCAAGGAAAACGAGCAGATCGGAGTCGTCCAGAAGTGCCGCGGTGGCGTCGCTGCGGCCGTATCCCAAGAACCCGGCGTAAGACTCGCTGCTGTGGGGGACGGCGTCGTAGGCGCGGAAATCGGCTACGACCGGGACGCTGTGGCGTGCCGCCCAGGCAGCCAGGGCGTCCCCGGATGCCTGTGTCCAACCTTCGCCCCCCACAACGACGAGCGGTTTGTTAGCCGCGGCGAGACGCGTTTCCAGCTCGGCCAGGTCCGCGGCAGTGGGCCCGGGACGGGAGACCCGGCGCGGCTCCACGGTGTCTTCATGAATGGTGTGCACCAGCACATCCTCCGGCAGCCCGATCACGACCGGACCCGGGCGTCCACTGAGGGACGTGAAGATCGCGTCGTCCACCACACGGGCGGCGGAAGCGGCGTCGTCGAGGGTCACGACTTTCTTCGCGGTGCTGCCGAACCAGGCGTTGATGTCGAATTCCTGGAAGGATTCCCGCCCGCGATCCGCCACGGGGATGAGGCCCACGAACAGGATCATGGGCGTGGCGTCCTGGTGTGCCGTATGGATGGCGATGAACGCGTTGGCGGCGCCGGGGCCGCGCGTCACCATGGCGACGCCGGGGAGTTCCGTGAGGCGGCCCTCGGCCAGCGCCATGAAACCTGCTCCGCCTTCGTGGCGCGTCACGATGGTCTCGATCGAGGAGTCGTGGAGTCCGTCCAGGACATCCAGGTAGCTCTCGCCGGGGACGCCGTAGACCCGCTTGATGCCTGCGCGTTCAAGCTGCTCGACGATGAGGTGGCCTGCTGTAGTGGTGCTCAATGCTTCATTCCTTCTTCTTTGATGCTCAGGCCGGGAAGGAAGATCCCGGACACGGCGGTCAGTATGGAAACAATCAGGAGAATGATGGCGCCGGGCCAAAATGAGTTGCCGTTGGCGGCCACCAGCGCTGTGGCGATAAGGGGTACGAAGCCGGATATGACACCCGCGGTATTGGAAGTGATGGCGACGCCCGTGTAGCGGACCCTGGTGGCGAACAGTGCCGTCAGCGCCGTGCCCGAGACGGCGTACGGGATGGACAGGACGGCGACGCCGATCATCATGCCAACGATCACCAGGACCGGATTACGGCTGTCGATGGCAAGGAAGACAGGGACCGAAATAATGGCTGAGGCCACACCGCCCCACAAGATGACTTTGCTGGCACCGAATTTTTCACCCATCCTGCCGGCCCAGATCAGGGCCCCGATTTCGAGAGCGGCCGCAAGGAGGGTGCCCAGGAGAAGCAGCTCGGACGGCAGCTTCAAGACCTTGGTGCCATAAAAGACCACGAAGCTAGTGATGAGGTAGAAGCCGCCAATGCCAAGCAGCGCCGAGCACATGCCCACCAGGATCTGGCGCCAGCTGTTCCTCAGCACGCCGCGGATGGGTGCATGCTCTGTCTCGCCCGATTCCATGAGGGCTTCGAATTCGGGCGACTCGCTGAGCCTGCTGCGGATCCACATGGAGATGGCCAGGAGCGGCATGGCCGCGATGAAAGGGATGCGCCAACCCCACGCGTCGAAGTTGTTCTGGCCCACCAGGAAAAGCATGCCGAAGAAGCCTCCGGAGGACAGGATGGTCCCGATCGGAGAGCCGATCTGCGGCAGCGCCGCGTAGCGGGCACGCTTGGCAACCGGGGCGTTTTCGACGGCGATGATCACCGCGCCGCTCCATTCCCCTCCGACGGCGAGGCCCTGGACGATCCGCAGGGCCACCAGGAGGATGGGGGCGGCCAGACCGATGGTCATATAGTTCGGCAGAAATCCGATCAGGCCGGTGACGACGCCGATTCCGACGATGGTGACCATGAGGATCTTTTTGCGGCCTACTTTGTCGCCGAGGGCGCCGAAGATGAATCCACCGATGGGACGGGCGAGGAACCCAACGGCGAGGGTGGCGAAGGAGCCCATCGCGGACACGAATGGATCCTGAGACACGAAGAACTGCGCGTTGAACACGAGTGCTGCCGCGGTGGTGAAGAGGAAGAAGTCGTACCACTCCAGCGCTGTGCCTACGAGGGCGGCGAGCGCGACCTTCCTGGTGACCCTCTCATCGACTGTGCGGGGCATCCCGGGAGTCAGATGCGTGGGGGCGCTGCCTGCGCTGCTGGCCATGATTACTCCAAAAGATTCGAACGATGCCGTGAAAACCGGGGAACTGCCGGTTGTGATTGGCCTCACTCGGCAGTGACTACTCCCATAGTGCCAGTAGATCCGCCCAAAAAAACTAGCTCCATGCCACTGAATATCGGCCGTAGAATGTGTGAATGCACAATGCAGAGAAGGCTGGCGACGCAGCACGCTGGGGAGAGCTCGTGGAAGGGCTGCACGGGCGGCTGGAGGAACTTGTCGAGCTCTTCGTGACGCGCGTCCAGGAGATCCCCGAATATGCCGACAACAGGGTGAGCTTGCCGGAATTGAGGAGCACGGCACGTGAAACTTTCCGGCGCCTCATCGACGGACTGCGGGACGAGAGGTTCCGCCATTCAAACTCCCACGGCAGTCAGGATTCGCTGGCGCGCTTCTCCTCGGAGCTTGGTGCCAAACGGGCGCGTGCCGGAATTTCGCCCGAAGCCCTGATTTCAGCTGTACGCCTGGATTTCAGCATTCTTTGGGCAGATCTCCTGAAGATCTCGGACGCGGAGGATGCCGTGCTCCTGACGTCCCATGTAGACCAGGTGTGGCGCGTGGTGGATGAATTTGCCACCCAGACCCACTCCAGCTATTCGAGCGAGCGCGTCCGGATGGCCCAGGAGGAATCAAACATCCGCCGGGAGTTCATCGCCCGGCTGTTCAGCAAATCCGAGCTATCGGCAGATACCATCAGCCAGGCCGCGGCAGCCCTGGCCACGGACCCGGAAGCAAGATTTTCCATCGTGGCCGCGAGCGGCGAGGCAGCCTCCAAACTGCGGACTATTGCCACCCAGGGCGGCTGGCTCCAACCGTCCCAACGGCTCTACGTCCACGAATTCGGCGGCAGCACGTACGTCTTCTGGGCGTTGCCGCGGGCTCATGGCGGAGGGCCCCGCGTCGCGGGACTCGGCGGCGCAGGCCGGCAAGACGAAGGACCTGCCTACATTCCTGCGCCCATCATCGGAATACCTTGTGGTTATGTCGAGGGATTTTCCGGTCTGCGCGCCCTGCCCTCCGCAGCACGCACGGCGGAGCGCCTCGCTTTGCTGCTCCAGCCCGCTGACCGAGGCCCATTGACGGCGGCAGCAGCGTGGGCCCGTCTCGCCAAGCAGCAACTCCAGGATGCGGGCCTGGACCTCTGGGCCGATCTTGAGTCTGCCCTCTCGGAATGCCGGGACGGCGAGCGCGAGCGGCTGACCGAGACGGTGCGCCATTTCCTGCACACGGGCAACATCACCACCACGGCGCAGGAACTTTTTTGCCACCGGAACACCATCCTCAACCGGCTCAACCGTTTCCAGGAGCTCACTGGCATCGATCTGGCCGTCCCGGCGCAAGCGGCCCGGCTGGTGGTGGCCTGGGCCTAAGCCTGGCCCGAGGCTTGGGCCCGAGGCCCACCATAGAGTAGAGCGGCGTTGTGTGAACACACATTTTCTGCCGTTTTTTGCTGGAAATTCAGCCATTGAAGTGTGGTACGCAACACAGGATAGTTATCTGCATCCTCACCCGGGCACTCGCCCCCACACTCATCTGGAGCTTCTCATGGCCCAAACGGTAGATACCGCCTCCGTGTCCGCAGCCAGGCTTGACCTGGCCAAGATGCGAAAAATTGCCCTCGCCAGCGTCATCGGCACCACTGTCGAGTGGTACGACCTGTTCGTGTTCGGAACAGCGTCCGCCTTGGTCTTCAACAAGATCTTCTTCCCCAGCTTCGACCCGATCGTCGGCACCATGCTGGCCTTCGGCACCTTCGCCTCGGCCTACATTGCCCGCATGGTAGGCGCCATCATCTTCGGCCACTTCGGTGACCGGCTCGGCCGCAAATCCATGCTCCTAATCTCCTTGTTGACCATGGGAGCGGCAACTTTCGCCATCGGCTTGCTGCCCGACTACAACAGCATCGGCATCCTGGCGCCGCTGTTGCTGCTCTTGCTGCGCGTCATCCAAGGCCTGGCCTTGGGGGGCGAATGGGGCGGCGCGGTACTCATGACCGTTGAGCATGCTCCTTCCGCGCGCCGTGGCTTCTACGGCTCCCTCGTCCAGGTCGGCGTTCCCGCAGGCACCTTGATCGCCAACGTCGCATTCCTGATCGTCGCTTCCACCGTCAGCTCCGACGCGCTGCTCAGCTGGGGTTGGCGCATCCCGTTCCTGGCCTCCTGCCTGCTGGTGGCCGTCGGCATCTACATCCGCCTCCACATCGAGGAAACCCCGTCGTTCCAGGCAGTCAAGACCGCCGGTGCAAAGGCAAAAATGCCCTTTGCCGCCCTCATGGCCAAGTACTGGAAGCAAGTTGTCCTCGGCGGCATCGCCACCCTCTCGACCGGCAGCACCTTCACCCTGCTGGTTGCCTCCGGCGTTTCCTACGGCAAGAAGGACCTCGGCCACTCGGAGAGTCTCATGCTCTGGGTTGTCCTGGCTTCCTGCGCACTGTGCTTTGTGCTCATCCCCTTCTTCGGGAAGCTCTCGGACAAGTACGGCCGCAAGCCGATCATCTACGCCGGCGTCGCGGCTGAGGCGCTGTTCGCCTTCCCGATGTTCTGGCTCATGGACACCAAGTCCGTACCCCTGTTGTTCGTCGCCTACCTCGGAATGATGACGGCCTTCGCAGCAAACTACGGTCCCATCGCCACGTTCCTGGCCGAACTCTTCGGCTCCAAGGTCCGCTACTCGGGATTGTCCGTGGCCTACATGCTCTCCGGCCTCCTCGGCAGCGCCGCTACCCCGTTCATCACCACCTGGCTCCTGGGCCTGACGCACCAGAGCTCCTCCATTGCCTGGTACATCACAGCCGCGGCCTTGATCTCCCTCGCGGCGCTGTTCGTCCTGACGGAAACCCGTCACGGCAACATCGATGCCGTCGACGAAGCCCCCGTGGATGCAGCGGAAGCGACCACGAAATGAGCGATTCCCTACCTACGAACCCGGCCGAGGACACCAACCCGGCCACCATCACACGGCTCGCCGAGATCGCCGGCCAGGCAGCCGCCGTCGGACCTTTCTCCCACGCGGTCATCGCCAACGGTTTCGTGTTCACCTCCGGCCAGATCCCGGCCATCACGGGCCTGGACGACCAACCGGAGACCTTCGAAGGACAAGTCCGGCAGACCATCGAAAACCTGCGTACGGTACTGGAAGCAGCCGGTTCCAGCCTGGCGCACGTGGTCAAGGTCAACACGTACTTGACCAGCGAGGACCAACTCGAGGAGTACAACCGCGTCTACACGGAGCACTTCGGCTCGGCGAAGCCCGCGCGCACTACGGTGTGCGTGAGCCTCTGGGGAGTATCCCTCGAGATTGAATGCGTGGCGGTGCTCGCATGAGCCAGGCACCCGCGGCGAAGCTTCGGTCCTTGGCAGGCCTGTTAGCCCGGCTTGCCGAGGTCAGCTACCCCACTATCGGACACTTCCTGGAGGACGGATTTGTCGATCCGGCCATCCAATCGCTGCTCGACGGCGTAAAGGTGGCCGGGCCTGCGGTGACAGTCCGAATCGTTGACAACGATGCGATCGCCATGAACCGCGCGCTGCTCGCCCTGACTCCGGGCAGCGTGCTGGTGGTGGACATGAATGGCGACCACCGCCATGCGCCCGTCGGCGCAGTAACGGCAGCAGCCGCCAAGGCCCAGGGCGCTGCCGGCATAGTCGTAGACGGCCGAGCTACGGATCTATTGGAGTTGCGGAGCACCGGTCTGCCGGTCTTCGCACGCGGCACCTCGTGCCTCACCACCAAGCGGCTGCACGGCAAGGAATCATCGGTCAACGTTCCCGTGTTGTTCGGCGGAGTCGAGGTTCATCCCGGAGACTGGGTGCTGGGTGACGATAATGGCGTGATCGTGCTGACCCAGGAGGAGGCGACAGCGGTCTTGGAGCGGGCACTGGCCTCGGACGCGGCCGAGCCGGAACTGCTGGCACGAATCGCCGCGGGCGAACCACTCGAAACGCTGCTCGTGCACTGAAGCATGTGACCGCCACGGTGCTGACAGCACGCTGGACTTGCCCAGAGAAGAAGGCTCAAAGCCACACAAGAGTGTGTGGCTTTGAGCCGTCTCCACGCCGCGGCTTCGTGATGCCAGCACGGAATAACGGCTCCTGAACCTGCAACCCTATCCCCCGATGGCAAGCAGCGCCAACGCACTGTCCCGTGGTTTTTGAAGGTCAAGGCCCGTGTAACCTTCAAATGCCGCCAGCCTGTTCACAACGGTATTCCGGTGGCAGGCGAGTCGGTCTGCCGTCGCTACGAGGCTCCCGAGCTCCAGGAATGCTCGCGCCGCTTCCAGGAGGCGTTCCCGCTCCGCGTCGCTGCATCGACCAAGCGCCGAAAAGACCAGGTTTTCAGGGTTACAGCCCACTTGCGAGAGTCGGTGTGCCGTGATGGACAGCCAACGGTCCCTCAGCGTAAAGACCCCCTTGCTGCCCATGGGCAGGTCTTTCATGATTTCCCGGGCGGCGCTGACAGCTGTGCGCACTTCTTCTATCCCGTTGGCGTGCGGTGCCACTGCGACGGCCACATCGTCGAACAGTGCGGCCTCCTGGTAACTCAGCTTTTCGTTGGAGTCCATCGCTCGGGGCCGGATGACAAGTGTGTGGTGCCCTTGGTCATAGGTCAGCACAGGAAAGTCCCGCGTCGGACGCGCCCGGACCCGCCTCCTGATCAGCAGACCGTCGTTCCGATCAATGGCCGCTACAAGGAACATCGCACGAGGGTTAATGCGGAGGGCACCGGCTATTCGTGACAGATCAGCTGAGGACGGCTCGGCCGGCGCCAACAATTGGGTCAGATACTGCTGTTGAAGATCAGCATCGGCGCCCTCAATTTCCTCCAACTCCCTCAAATACCGCTCTTGGACGCTGGACGCGAAGCGGTCGACGGTCGCCCACACGACTTCCGCCTTCCTTACCAACAACGCGGGGTCTGCGCGCAGCTCCGGTGCGGACAAAGCATCCCAGAGTACCGAGAAATCAAGGCGAATCGCCCGGACCAGGCTGTCCAGCGGAACGCCCTGACGTGCCCTCCGGGCACCAAGTTCGGAGGCAAAGACCGAAAGCGCGCCAATATCCTCGGCACGCCCGCCGAGAGCCGCGAGCATGGCAGAGAAGGAGTTGAAACTGCTGCGACGCAGGTCCTCAAGCGTGAGGCCGGAATCGGCGTAGGCGGGATCGGGAAGAATCCGGGTCAGGAAATTCTCGACGAGGCCAGGGAGCTGCCTGCCCACGGCATCGACCAAAGTCAGCCACTGCTCATCGTCCGTCATGTCGCCCCTCCCACAGCATCTCCATACATCCTCGCGGAACCGGACGCCACGGCCCATGTACGTTCGTACATTTTTTGCATGCTTTTACGTTCGCCCCTGTCATGGGCAATCATCCATCGCCTTGGGACGATCGAAATCAGCTGCTCCTGTGGCAGCCCAACACTTTCACCGGCCAGGAGTTTCCATGACCACCATTGATCCAGTCGAGGAGCGGACAACGGCTGTCCGCCCCGACGAGCAATCCGGCTACAAGAAGGGCCTTTCCAACCGCCAGGTCCAAATGATCGGCATCGGCGGCGCCATCGGCACGGGACTCTTCCTCGGCGCCGGCGGACGCCTGGCCTCAGCCGGGCCCATACTCCCCGTTGTCTACGCGATCTGCGGAGTGTTCGCCTTCTTCATCCTCCGCGCTCTCGGCGAGCTGGTCCTTCACCGCCCGTCATCAGGCTCCTTCGTCTCGTACGCTCGGGAGTTCTATGGCGAAAAGGCAGCTTACATCTCCGGGTGGGTGTACTCACTGTCGTGGGCGCTCACCGCGATCGTGGACATTACCGCCGTCGCCGTTTACTTGAACTACTGGACCGCCTTCAGCAGCGTCCCGCAATGGATCCTCGCGCTGGCGGCCCTGCTCGTGGTCACCGGCGTCAACCTCATTTCCGTGAAGCTGTTTGGTGAACTGGAATTCTGGTTCGCCATCATCAAGGTTGGCGCGCTCGTGGCGTTCCTCCTGGTGGGCGGCATCTTCCTCGCCGGCAATTTCCCGGTCGCCGGGCATCAACCCGGGCTCTCCCTGATCACCGACCACGGCGGCCTGCTGCCCAACGGGCTCCTGCCCGCGGTCATCATCGTGCAGGGCATTGTGTTCGCTTACGCCGGCATCGACATGATCGGCGTGGCCGCCGGCGAAACAAAGGACCCCCGGAAGATCATGCCCAAGGCGGTCAACGCGGTCATCTTCCGGATTGCCATCTTCTACGTGGGCTCCACTGCCCTGCTGGCGATGCTGCTTCCGTATAGCTCCTATAAGGCGGGCGAATCACCGTTCGTAACCTTCTTCGCCAGTATCGGCGTGCCCGGTGCCGGCGACGTGATGAACTTCGTGGTCCTCACCGCCGCGCTATCCAGCCTCAACGCCGGGCTCTACTCCACCGGGCGGATCTACCGCTCCATGGCCCAGACCGGGACGGCACCCCAATTCATGAAACGGATGAGCCGCGGCGGGGTGCCCTACGGCGGAATCCTCTTCACCGCTGCCTTCACTCTGCTCGGCGTGGGGCTCAACGCAGTTGTTCCAAAGATGGCGTTCGAAATCACCATAAACGCCACCGCGCTGGCCATCCTCTGCACTTGGGCAACCATCATTTTGTGCCAACTGAAACTGTACAAACTGTCCAAAGCGGGACTGATGCCGCGGCCAGCCTTCCGGCTCTTCGGTGCGCCTTGGACCTCCTACCTGACCTTGGCGTTCCTCGCAGCGGTGCTGGTCCTGATGCTGTTTGATTTCCCGATCGGCACGTACACGGTCGCTTCCCTGGCAATCATCATCCCGGCCCTGATGGCCGGCTGGTACTCCGTGCGAAAGCGCGTCAACGAACTTGCCAGGACCCGGCCGCCGACCAACGCCATCCCGGTAGCGCAGGCCACAGCCCAGGAATCACCGGCCCAGTCTTCCACCACGCGGTTCAACAACGAGGAGCACACACCATGACCACCTCAGCAACGCGTCCCTCCAACGCCCTGACCCAAAAACCGGCCGACATCAGCCGGGCAGCGACCGATGACGCTGCGTCCTTCCTCCGCGACTTCCGCAGCCTCTCGACCATCGGCGAAACACCCGGCCACGGCGTGGACCGTCAAGCCGGCACTGCGGCGGACGCACAGGCACGTGCCTGGTTCACCTCCCTCGCCTCCCAGTACGGGTTCCGCACGGAAACGGACCAAGTTGGAAACCTCTTCGCTCTGATCGAATGGAACCCTGGCGCACCCTACGTCCTCGTGGGCTCGCACCTGGACAGCCAGCCGACCGCCGGGAAGTACGACGGCGCGTACGGCGTCGCCGCGGCCCTTCACGCTGCCCGCAGGCTGGCCGACCGCGCAGCCTCGAAATCGCCCGACGACGGCACCCCGCCAGCGGTTCCCAAGTACAACCTTGCCGTCGTTGACTGGTTCAACGAGGAAGGGTGCCGCTTCGCCCCGTCCATGATGGGAAGTTCCGTCTACACCGGAAAGCTCCGCGCCGACGTCGCGCTGTCCATTACAGATACCGCGGGTACCAGCGTGCGCGAAGCCCTTACCGAAATCGGGCACCTAGGAACTGGCGATGGGCCCGCTGCCGCCGCCTATGCGGAGATCCACATTGAACAGGGCCGGTCGATGGAGGACTCCGGCACCACGATCGGCCTGGTCCACGCCTGCTGGGCCGCTGCGAAATACACCGTTACGGTCCACGGCGAGCAGGCACACACGGGTTCAACCGTCATCGCCGACCGCAAGGACGCCCTGCTGGGAGCGTCGCGCCTAGTGGTTTTGCTTCGGGAAATCGCGGACCACTTCAGCGGTGCCGTGCTGCACACCTCCGTGGGTCAGTTGACGGTGTATCCGAACTCGCCCGTTGTGGTGCCGTCCCGGGTGGACCTCGTGATGGACTTGCGGACCGCCGATGAGGGCGTCCTGGCCACTGCCAAGGCCCTGCTCCGCGCCGGTATCGCCAGCATCGAGACGGAGGCCAACGTCAGCATTGAGGTCGAGGAGTCCCACGCCTGGGGCATCAACCCCTACCAACCCGAGGGTGTGGCCTTGGCCGCCGAATGCGCAGCCGAACTGGGCCTCAGCAACCGCCAGGTGTTCACGCTTGCCGGGCACGACTCAATCAATATGAAGGATGTCGTCCCAACGGTCATGCTGTTCGTCCCCAGCGTGGACGGCATCTCCCACAATGAGCGCGAATACACGAACGACGACGATGCCTGCGCTGGCGTGGACATGCTGACTCGCGTCGTTGAGAGGCTCTGCGACGGAGACCTCGACGATGCCGCGTCACCGGAACCCGGCTTCCGGCTGGTGGGCACCACGTGACCGGCCGGATCAAGGTGGCCGTCCTGCAAGCCACCGGTCTGGTCAACTCACCGCAGCAAAACCTGAACAGGCTTGCTGCCCGGGCGCAGGAAGCAAAGGCACTGGGCGCGGACCTTCTGGTAACTCCCGAACTATTCATCAGCGGTTACGCTCCCGGCCTCGTCCACGGCACCGACGGGACAGCCCAGCGGCGGCAGATCGCCGACATCGCCCTATCCGCGGGCCTGGCGATCGTGGGCTCCACAGTCGAACACGACCAGAAGCGGCGCTATATCTCGGCGTCCTTCTTTGACCGCGACGGTGCTGAACTGACCCGCTACCGCAAGCAGCACCTCTTCGGGGCAGTCGAGAAGGAAGCGTTCGACGCCGGGGAGGAGCCCCCCGCCGTCGTCCGCTTCGACGGAGTCAACGTTTCCCTCGGAATCTGCTTCGACATCGAGTTTCCCGAGTTCGCGCGTGCCGCGGCCGTCGCGGGAGCGGAACTGCTCTGCATTCCGACGGCGGTCCCCTTGCGTGAAGGCGGCCAGTCCGACGCACACCCGTTCGACACACGGCTGATTCCGGCGATGGTGGTCCCCACCCGAGCCCTCGAAAGCCAGCTGTTCATTGCGTACGCCAACCACACCGGCCCACACTTCGCCGGCCTGAGCACTATCGCCGATCCGTACGGGCGGCACCTTGCGGCCGCCCGTGACGATGCCGCGCTCATCTTCGCGGACATTGCCGTGTCCAGCCTTCGCCAGGCCCGGCTGGACACCGACTACCTCTCCCCGTTCATCAACAGCGCAGCCAGCGCCCACCCCCAATAAGGACCCACGTGACCATCGCAGCCACCAGCACGCCGACTGCAAAACTGAGCATGCTCATCCCGGATTTCCCGTTTCCCTATGATGACTACATCACCCATGAAGCCGGAATCGGTTCCGTTCCGGCCGACATGTACGGCACCGAAGTGGCCGTTGTGGGCGCCGGGCTGTCAGGGCTCGTCGCAGCCTACGAACTCATGAAAATGGGACTCAAGCCGGTTGTGTACGAGTCCTCAAGGATCGGAGGACGCCTCCGCGGAGGCACCCAGCCGGGCAAGTCCGGACCGGTGGCGGACCTGGGCGGGATGCGCTTCCCAAAGACCGGCACCTCGTTCTTCCACTACGCGGATCTTGTTGGCATCGAAACCCAGCCGTTCCCCAACCCACTGACGCCTGCTGCCGGAAGCACCGTGATCGAACTTGGCGGCACGGCCCACTATGCCGAGACCTCCGACGATCTGCCTGGGTTCTTCCGGGACGTGTCCAGCGCGTGGGACGACTGCCTGGAGGAACGCGCCCACTTTGGCGCCATGCAGGAAGCCATCCGCACCAGGGACCTCGCCACCATCAAGAGGGTTTGGAACGAATTGGTTCCCCGCTTCGACGACATCTCCTTCTCCGGTTATCTGGCCACGTCAAAGGCGTTCGCGTCCCTCCCGTTTGAATACCGGGAAGCCTTCGGCCAGGTCGGGTTCGGAACGGGCGGCTGGGACACCAACTTCCCGGACAGCATCCTGGAGATCCTCCGCGTCGTGTACGTGGATGCCGACGCGGACCAACACCGGATCATCGGCGGGGCGCAGCTCCTGCCGGAACGTCTCTGGAACCATGCCCCCTCCGACCTGGCACACTGGCCAGAAGGCACAAGCCTCGCATCCCTTCACGGCGGGCACCCGCGGCCCGGGGTCGCGTCCATCCGGCGCCTTCCTGGCAGTGGGGGCGCCGCTGCAGCGGTCGAGGGCCCCATCGCCGTCACGGACAAGTGGGGACAGTCGCGGGAGTATCCGGCGGTCATTGCGACGTGCCAGAGCTGGCTGCTCTCGGCACGCATCGACGTCGACGAGTCGCTCTTCAGCCACAAGCTCTGGACGGCGATCGAGCGTAGCCACTACATGCAGTCCTCCAAGACGTTCGTAGTGGTCGACAGGCCGTTCTGGAAGGACATCGACCCACAGACCGGCCGCCAGCTCATGAGTACCACGCTCACAGACCGGCTCACGCGCGGCACCTACCTGCTGGACAACGGCCCGGACCAGCCCGCCCTGATCTGCTTGTCCTACACCTGGAACGACGACGCCCTGAAGTGGTTGCCGCTGGATGCCGACGAGCGAGTCCGGCTAATGCTGCACTCCCTGAAGCAGATCTATCCCACCGTGGACATCGCCTCGCACATCATCGGGGATCCAATCACGGTCTCCTGGGAAGACGACCCCAACTTCATGGGTGCCTTCAGTGACAACCTCCCAGGGCATTACCGCTACCAGGAACGGCTCTACACGCACTTCATGCAGGAAGGAATGGACCCGGTCCACCGCGGCATCTATCTGGCCGGCGACGGCATCTCCTGGACCGGCGGCTGGGCCGACGGAGCCGTGACTACGGGCCTCAATGCCGTGTGGGGCGTCATGACGCAGCTGGGCGGCAAGACCAATCCGGAGAATCCGGGCCCGGGCGACCGCTTCGACGAACTCAAACCCATTCGGCTTCCCTGACCTCCCCGGGACAGGCTGTTCATCGGCCCGACTCACGCATCGGCCGTATGGGGCCCCGTCTTAAAGGGGCTCCACGCGGCCGTGCCCATGCCAATGGGTAGCACCGGATGAACGGCCCGCTCCGGGCGGTTATTCGGCGCGGGGCCTTGACGCTGCCAGGCGGCTCGAATCGGGCAATGTTGCCACGAAAACGTCCGTCGCGCTGATGTCCGCCAGTGCCTTGCGCCGGGTGTCGTCGAGGTATCCGACGTGGTTTTGGAATGCCGCGCGGGCGGCTTCCGGGTCCTGGTCTGCTATTGCATGGTAGATGACCGTGTGTTGCGCCCATACGGCTTCGCGGTCCAGTAGATCGACGAACACGGTGTTGGTGGCCGGCCGCATTAGATGCACTGACATCATGGCGAGTTCGAGAATCTGGTTCTTTGCGGCCCTGCACCGTCATCGCATCCCAGCTATTGTTCCCCGCCATCACCGTTCCCGCCGGATTCACCAGCGCCGGACTGCCCGTCGGACTGGAAATCATGGCGCTGCCCTACTCCGAACCGCAACTGCTCGGACTGGCACACGGTGTCGAGAAGGCCACCGCCGCACGCAAGGCACCCAGCCTGTCCCAGGTAACAGCGTGAAAGGCAAGACCTCGATCCCGCAGCTGACACTCAACTCGGACATGGGCGAGTCCTACGGAATCCACTCCTTCGGAAACGACGAAGCCCTCCTGCCCCTCGTCGACTCCATCAACGTCGCCTGCGGCATGCACGCCGGAGACCCCGGCACCATGAACCGCATCGTCACCGCGGCCGCCGCAGCCGGTGTCCGAATCGGCGCCCACCCCGGCTTCCCGGACCCCGTCGGCTTCGGCCGGCGAGAAATGGCCCTGCGGAATGACGAAGTCCGGGACCTCGTCCGGTACCAGGTCGGTGCATTGTGGGGATTCCTTGACTCCGCAGGCGTACCCCTGAACCACATCAAGCCGCACGGAGCGCTGTTCGCCATGCTCTCCAGAAGCGAGGAACTCATGGACGCCCTCTGCGACGTCGCTGAGCAATTCAACGTGTCGGTCTACGGACTCCCGGGAACCTGCCACGAAACAATCGCGGCACGCCGAGGAATCCCCTTCATCGGCGAACTTTACGTCGACCTTGACTACAACTCCGACGGCACCGTCATCGTCAACCGCTCAAGCCATGAAACCGGGATTACACAAGCCGTTCAACGCACCCACAGATACCTGGAGGAGGGAACGATAGCTTCGGTGACGGGTGAAACCGTCACCGTCAGGGCGGACACCATCTGCATCCACTCCGACCAGGCAAATTCCATCGAACTGGCAACCGCAGTCCGGGACGTCCTCAACACCTGATCCGCGCCCACCAAGCCCGGCAAAGCCGGCGCCTGCCAAACCCAGGCGCCCGGCTTTGCCGTATCAAGAACCCGTTTCACTCCCAATCAGAGAATGAACGACAATTTCCCCTCCCCGAGTCCGCAGGACCATAATCTGGGCCACCCATACTGCCGCTAGTCTCGTTCCGCGAAGGGTTCGACGTTGGCGGGTCCAGCTCAATCACGTCGCCGAGCGCGCCGTCGATTCGAGCGAGAGAGTTTCTCCGTCCAGGGCCAGGTCCGCGGCTTTGACGGTGTCGTCGAACTACTCGGGCCAGCTCGCGCCTACGTTTGCGGCGGAAACGTTTGGCGTTGGCCGGCCGATCCAGCACGTCCTGGCCTTGACCAGCCACGTCGTGGTACATGGTTGTCATGCCCAGGACCTCGCAGAGTTCGTGATTCTCGAAACCAAGCACGGAGCAATCCCACGGGAGGTCCAGACCCGCCCGACGGACGACCATGAGCGCACCGGAAGGCCACCTAGTCAGAGGCGATGAAAGCCGCCGCGGTCGGGGCGCAGGCCGCAACCAGCCCGGCCGTGCACTGAGGCCACATACGTCCAATACTCAGGAGCGGACCGCCACTGGCGCTTCCATAAAATCAGACTTAAGCGTGGACACTGTCCACACCTCCTTTGGCAGGACAAGCGGACAGCCAGAGCACGCCCTTACAACCAGGAACAGCTCTCCAAGAAACTTCCGAGCCAAATTCGGTTTCATCATGTCGTACTCCGGACCATGAACCATGAACGGGTGTTGGCCATCCACGACCAACCAGAGCGAACCGGAACGAGGAACCGCATAACCCCACCCCAGAGCAGGCGGAGGGTCCACCAGCCAGGACCCTGAACCCGCAACCCACACATCTGAATAGGCCACCGCGGCGGCCAGGCCAAAGCCCGCCAACCTAGCGTCAGAGGGACCTGACCACAAGCTTTGTACACACGTTAAAGCAAAAACCCCCTCTGACGAGGGGGAATGCTGTGCCCGAGGTGGGACTCGAACCGCATTCCGGGCCCCGGAAACACAGGGAACTCCCGAAAACATAGTCAATCCGGGCCAGTCCGGCCGTTGTACGGCCCAGTCCGAAGCGAAACGTGTTGACACCGTCAACACTTCCTTTTTGCCCCTATCGAACCCGCTCCCCGACGAAACCAAGGGGTGCATGAGTGGTCCCGGTTGTTGGGTCAGGCGATCTGGATCCCTTCGTCGCCGAGTTCAACCTCGACACGAAGCCGGCCACCAACTGCTACGACGTATTTCTGCGGCGTGGCGACCTGGGCAGGATGGATGTCACCGTGCTCGATGCGGGACACCCTGTTCTGGCTGACGTGCAGCCGTGCAGCCAGCTCGACCTGCGTCAACTCCGATGCCTCCCGGAGTTCCCGAAGCCGGTACGCCCGGACTTCATCGAGCAGGTGCTTCTTATGTCCCTCGACCGCAGCGCGGTCGACAGGCCGCTTCGCCAAGATATCCTCAATAGTCTTAGCCATCACGATCCTCCTTTCAGAATCCTCAGATGATCATCGAACAGATCATCCGCAAGCGGGATGTTCGTTTTGTACCACTTGCTCCAGTTACCTGCTTTGTCGCCCGCAACGAGCAAAATCGCATGCCGCTCCGGGTCGAAGGCGCTTCCACCGACGTGTGCTGAACAGGCTTGCAAGTTTGATTCCATCTCCGTCCTCACGACGTCCTCTGCATCTTCCCGCAACCCGATATCGATAGGCGGTCCCAAGGTCTACTCAGTCGATGACGCGGATATCGTATCCGTCGCCGGGCGTGATGAGTTGCCTGCCGTGGTTCCCGTCGAAGCGCAGCCACATCACCGAAGAATCTACCGTGGCATGTTCCACTTCTGCGATGCGGACGCGTCTGCCGTCCTGTATCAGTTCGATGGTGCGTCCCACCAGCAGTAGCCAGTCGTTGATGTCCGAGGGCATGTGTTCTCTTTCCTTCCTTGCGGTTCGAATCGAGCCTGAACTGCACGGGAGTCAGCGACAATGTTCACGAGTTAGTCCGAACGGAACCTGGTCGGAGAGTTCGGCCGTATATTGGCCTGGCTGATGGCGCGTGATGAGGATCCCGCATGTCCTTGATCGCATGGCGGCTTCTTTTAGGTCCTGCACGGCGGCTTCGAGCCGATCGTCGAGAGCGTGTCGGCTCTTCACCCGGATTTCGATGCATTCGGTGGGGGTGAACATGGGGGCCTTTCTTCTTGATGTGCTCAGTTCTTTGGACGGCGCTGACGCGGCTGAGTCATGCCAGTTGCGATCGGGCCCCGGTCGACCCAAGATGTTGCCGGCGCTCCTGATGTCACACAGCGAAAATGCTCCACTGTGCCTCGTGCACTGAGCGTGGTTCCAGCCGGACCAAGTCCTGGCCGCTGTTGAAGGCGTCCGGCGGGCATGTCATGGGTTCAACAGCGAGCCCGAGCCGGTTGGGCAGGGGTGCGGGCTTGTCCGCGGTGTGGATCTGCAACCAGGGGCTGTTCCGGTCCCACGACATGCCGACGCCCGTTCCAGAGGGGTCGCGGACCACAATCCGGGCCGTCCCGTCGTCGTCGAACGCGATGTCCGTAAAGGCGTGGTCAATTTTCGTCGCACCGATGGTGCGCGGTGTGCGGAAGTCGAATTCGTGCCCGGCCACGGCGCGCGTGCCCAGGGGCAGCAACCTGTCCGCGGTGACCTCCATGAAGGATTCGGCGGGAAGCTCAAGCGTCCACTCGTCCAGCGGGGCGGGCCCCGCCAACAGGTAGGGGTGCGGGCAGACCCCGTAGGGCGCTGTCCTTTCGCCCAGGTTTCGGGCCGTCACCGTAGTGTGTAGTCCGCCGGCATCCAGCCGGTAGTCCAGCTGCAGCGAGAGCCGGAACGGATATCCGGGGCTGTCGCCAAGTTCGCAGCCCAGGCTAAGGGTAACGGCGCTGCCGGCTTGAAGTGTCCAGAGCTGGTCGAAGGCGAGTCCGTGCAGTGCGGTCCTTCTCGAGGCTTCGTTGAGCGGTAGATGCAGGACCGCGCCGTCGTGCCGGTAGCTTCCATCCGCGATCCGGTTGGGCCAGGGCGCGGCGATGATGCCCCGGTAGTCCGGGATGGGCGCCGCGGCGTCGAACGGGACCACGAGGTCCCGCGCTTGGAACGTGAGTTGCCGCAGGGCACCGCCTCGTTGGACGACTGAGGCGGTGTAGTCCCCTGAGACCAGCCGGAATTCCTCGCCGTTCACAGTCCGCCGGCGAGTTTGTAGTAGACGGCGTTCCAGGCGAGTTCCTTCTTGAACTGCCGGATGGTGGTGCCTTCATCGATGGTGAGCAATTCGGTCCGGGCGATTTCGGCGAAGTCCTCGAACACGTCCATGCCCACCTGCGTGGAGAGGAGGGTGTGGTGCGCGGCACCGGCGGTGAGCCACGCGGCGGCGGAGGTGGCGAAGTCGGGCTTGGGCGACCACAGGGCACGGGCGACCGGGAGGTTGGGCAGCGGTTCGTCGAGGTCCACGACGTCGACGGCGTTCGCCACGAGGCGGAACCGGTCGCGCATGTCCGAGAGCGCGACGACGATGCCGGGCCCTGAGTCGGTGTCGAAGACCATGCGGACGGGGTCTTCCTTGCCGCCGATGCCCAGCGGGTGGATCTCCACGCGCGGCTTGGTGGCGGTCAGGGAGGGGCAGACCTCGAGCATGTGCGCGCCGAGGATCTTCTCCTGCCCCGGGGTCAAGTGGTAGGTGTAGTCCTCCATGAGGGAGGCGCCTCCGGGCAGTCCGGCGCCCATGACCTTGGCGGCCCGGACCAGGATCGCGGTCTTCCAGTCGCCCTCGGCACCGAAGCCGTAGCCGTCGGCCATGAGCCGCTGCACGGCCATGCCGGGAAGCTGGCGCAGCGCTCCCAGATCCTCGAACGACGTCGTGAACGCGGCCGAGCCGTTCGCCTCCAGGAAGGACCGCAGACCGAGTTCGATGCGGGCGCTGTAGCGCAGCGAGTCGTGCCGGGCACCGCTGGCGCGCAGTTCCGGTGCCACCTCGTAGAGACGCTCGTACTCGGCGACGAGGGCGCCGACGTCGGACTCCGGCGCGCCGTGGACGGCGTCGGCGAGTTCGTTGACGGACCAGGTGTTGACCGAGACGCCGAAGCGCAGCTCGGCTTCGGTCTTGTCCCCTTCGGTGACGGCGACGTTGCGCATGTTGTCACCGAAACGCGTCAGCTTCAGGGACCTGACGGCGGCCCAGCCGGCGGCGGCGCGCTGCCACGCTCCCACCTGGCGGGTGACCTCGGGGTTGGAGACGTGCCCGACGACGGTCTTCCGCGGCACGCCGAGGCGGGACTGGATGTACCCGAATTCGCGGTCGCCGTGGGCTGCCTGGTTCAGGTTCATGAAATCGAAGTCGATGTCCGCCCACGGCAGGGCCACGTTCGCCTGGGTGTGCAGGTGCAGGAGGGGCTTGCGGAGCAGGTCCAGTCCCTGGATCCACATCTTGGCCGGGCTGAAGGTGTGCATCCAGGCCGTCACGCCAATCACGGCATCATCGGAGTTCGCCTCGAGCGCGGTGCGGCGGATGGCGTCCGACTCCGTGAGTACCGGCTTCCAGACGATCTTGACCGGAACATAGGAGGACGCATTCAGGGCGGCGGCGATCTCCTGGGACTGCGCGGCCACCTGCTTGAGGACGTCCTCGCCGTAGAGGTGCTGGCTGCCAGTGAGGAACCAGACTTCATAGTGTTCGAGGGAGGTGTTGTGGGCGTTGGGCATGGGTATCTCCTTGAGAAGTTCGTGGGTGCCGCGGGTCAGCGGCAGGCCGTGTTACCGGCCGTAGACGTTCTGGTAGCGGTCGTAGAGGGATTCGATCTGGCCCGCGTCGATGGGCAACGGTTCACCGAGCTGGCGGGAAATGTGGACCGTCTTGGCTACTTCTTCGCGCATGACGGCGGCCTTGACGGCGGAACGGGCGTCCTTGCCGATGGTGAACGGGCCGTGATTCTGCATCAGGACCGCCGGTGAATGGGAAGCCCGGAGCGTTTCCACGATGCCGCGGCCGATCGAATCGTCTCCGATCAGCGCGAACGGGCCCACCGGAATGGTGCCGCCGAATTCGTCGCCCATCATGGTCAGCACGCACGGGATCGGCTCCCCGCGCGCGGCCCAGGCCGTCGCGTAGGTCGAGTGCGTATGGACCACTCCGCCGACGTCGGGCATGTTCCGGTAGACATAGGCGTGGGCGGCGGTGTCCGACGACGGCGAGAGCTCCGGGTTGCCCCACTCCACGATTTCCTGACCGGTGCAGATTGCTTTGACCGGAGTGCCGTAGAGATCAGTGACCACCATGAGGTCGGGCGCGAGCTCGTCGTAGGAAACCCCCGAGGGTTTGATGACCATCAAGTCATGCCCCGGGACGCGGGCCGAGACATTGCCCGCGGTCCAGACCACCAGCTCATAACGGGTCAGTTCGGCATGTAGCGCGCACACCTCGGCCCGGATCCGGGCAATGGCGTCCAGCAACGCGCTCATGCGGAAACCCCTGCCGTGAGTGCTGGTTCCGAAGTAAGGGGTCCAACGGCGTTCCGCTGGATCTTCTTGAGCCGGTGCATGACCTCGTTCGCTCCCCTGCCGAAGTAATCGTGCAGGGTCCGGTATTCGCGGAACAGTTCCTCATAGGCGGCGACGTTTACCGGGATAGGCGTGTGGACGGCGCCGGGCTCGGATCCCATGGCGGCCGCGGCTTCCCGGATGTCCGGATACTCCCCGGCGGCGACCGCGGCGTGGATGGCCGAACCCAGCGCGGGACCCTGGGTGGAGCCGATGGTGGAGAGCGGCAGCCCCGTGATGTCGGCGTAGATCTGCATCAGCAGCTTGTTCTTGAGCAGTCCTCCGGCCACGATGAATTCCTTCACCGGCACCCCGGAGTCGCGGAAGGCATCCACAATGGTGCGGGTGCCGAAGGCCGTGGCCTCCAGGAGCGCCCGGTAGATGTCCTCCGGGCGCGTTGCCAGCGTCTGGCCCACGATCACGCCGGACAGTTCGTGGTCCACCAGGACGGACCGGTTCCCCGAGTGCCAATCCAGGGCGATGAGCCCGTGTTCACCGATTCCCTGTCGGGAGGCCAGTTCGGTGAGGTACTCGTGGATCCCCAGGCCGAGTCCACCGGCGGCTTCGTGGTATTCGGGCGGGACCCCGTACCGGGTGAACCAGCCGAAGATGTCGCCGACCCCGGACTGGCCTGCTTCGTAACCCCAGAGACCGTCCACGATCCCGCCGTCGACCACTCCGCACATGCCCGGCACCTCGCGCAGGACATCCGCGTTCATGACGTGGCAGGTGGAGGTGCCCATGATCGCGACGAGCTGCCCCGGTTCCACGGCCCGGGCCGCGGGCGCGGTGACGTGGGCGTCCACATTCCCGACCGCAACGGCGATGCCCGCGCGCAGTCCGGTCCAGGCGGCGGCTTCGGCCGTGAGGTATCCGGCGGCGTTGCCCAGCCGGCCGATCGTGCGGGCCAGTTTGGTGCCCACGAAATCCGTGAAGTCCGGGTTCAGGGCGGCCAGGAACTCCTCGGACGGGTAGGCGCCGTCCTGGTAGATGCCCTTGTACCCTGCGGTGCAGGCGTTCCGCACGTAGTTTCCGCACAGCTGCCAGACGATCCAGTCGGCGGCCTCCACCCAGTGGTCCATCGCCGCGTACGCTTCCGGGTCCTCCTCAAGGAACTGGAGCCCTTTGGCGAATTCCCATTCAGAGGAAATCAGCCCGCCGTAGCGCGGCAGCCACGTCTCGCCACGCTCGGCGGCCAGTGCATTGATGCGGTCCGCCTGCCCCTGGGCCGCGTGGTGGCGCCATAGCTTCACATAGGCGTGCGGCCGGTTGGCGAAACCGGGGAGTTCGCTCAGCGGCGTGCCGTCGGCCTTCACCGGCACCACCGTGCACGCCGTGAAGTCAGTGGCGATTCCGACGACGGCGGCCGGATCGATCCCGGCGTCGCGCACCGCGGCGGGAACCGCGCGACGCAACACCTCCCGGTAGTCCTCCGGCACTTGCAGCGCCCAGTCCCCCGGAAGCCGGACAGCCGGTCCAGCAGGCGCGCCGGCCAGATCGGGCGGCAACGCCTCCGTAATGACCGCATGGGGGTAGTCGAATACGCCGCTTCCCATTTCCTTGCCGTCGCTGACCCGCACCACGACGGCCCTGCCGGAAAGCGTGCCGTAATCCACGCCGATGACGTAATGTTCCTTGCCGTCCCCTGTGACGCCCATGAAAATCCTCCAATAACCAGTCCGCAGCCTTGCGGACTCGTTCAATTGTGAGCGCTAACAATTCGCACGTCAAGGTATGTGCGTCAAGGGCCGGCCGGCCCATACGAATCAAAAGGCGATCAGGCGGGGGCAGACGTACTTTGGCGAACCACCAACTCGGGCTCCACGACGGTGGTGCCGACGCTTTCCCCGTCTTCGATGCCGCCCAGCATGAGGTCCATGCAGCGCCGCCCGAGTTCTTCGAAGTCCTGGCGCACCGTGGTCAGCGGCGGCGTGAAGTAGCCGGATTCGGGTTGGTCGTCGAAACCCACCACCGAAACGTCCTCGGGCACGCGGACCCCCGCCTCGCTGAAGGCGCGCAACAGGCCCAGGGCCATCTGGTCATTTCCCACAAAGAGCGCGGTGGCCGTTCTTTCATCGGCGAGTTTCCTGCCGATGTCGTAGCCGCTGCCGGCACTCCAGTCCCCCACCACCAGCAGATCATCCTCAAGGCCCGCGGCCCGCAACGCCGCGCTCCACCCTTCGGCCCTGGCCACTCCGTCGATCCAGTCCTGCGGGCCGGCCACGTGTCCGATCCGGTGATGTCCTTGATCAAGCAGATGCCGGACGGCCAGTTCCGCGCCGCGCTTCTGGTCCACCATCGCTCCGCCGACGGACGCGTCGCCCAGCGATCCCACAGCCACCACAGGAACCCCGGCCTTCACTTCCGCCAACGCCAGCAGAGTCTCGGAATGCGGCACAATCACCACGATCCCGTCCACGGACTGGTCCAGGAAACGCCGGACCGCATCAAGAATCGCCTCGCGATTGACCGTCCTCAAGGCCGCGATGCTGACGAAGTAGCCCGCATCCCTGGCCGCTTGTTCGACCCCGAGGAGCGTGTTCGCCGGGCCGTATTGCGCCAGCTCACTCGCCAGGACGCCGATGGTCTGGGAGCGACGGGTCACCAGGCTCCGCGCAGCAGTATTGCGCCGGTAACCCAGCTCGGCAATGGCCGCCTCGACACGCTCACGCGTGCCCTTGCTGACATTGGGGTGGTCATTGATCACCCGGGACACGGTCTGGTGCGAGACCCCCGCCCGTTCCGCAACGTCCTCAAGCCGTGGCAAGCGCCCGTTGCTTTTTGTCATGGAGCTATTCTGCGCGACTCAGGGCACAACCACGCAACTCACGACGCGGGAGGAGGTCTATTGACCAAACGCGGCTAAGAGAAGAGCCTTACCGTCTGGACGAGCCGCACTTGAGGACGCGGGGCGAATAGATTCTTCCGGCCACTCCGCCCGGCGTTGCAAAACGACAGGAAATCCTCGTGACGGCGTTGGCCGTCTTCGCCAAAGAGGGCTACCGTGGCACATCACTGCACACGGTTGCCCAGCTGTACAACATCGGCTTGGACGGCACGATGCACTACTTCGAGTCGAAGACCACATGCTGGTGGAGATCCTGCGCATGCGCGATAACCGGGACCAGGTCGAGTCGTCGCTAATCGACCGGCAACGCTGGTTTATCGAAGTATTGCAACGGAACAGTGGCGAGCCTGGACTAATCCGGCTGTACGTGACCACGGCCGCCAAAGCCGCCGATCCAGATCACGCGGCAGCTAAATTTTTCGGAACACGGTTTGAGGTCTTGAGCTCCGAGATCGCCAACAAGCTGCCCTCGGAGGTCAGTGAACCGACTCACGACGACGCGCTAGGGCCTGCGCTCAAGCCAAACTTGTCATCGCCATAGTTGACGGCCTGCAACAGCAGTGGATCGTGAATCACGACATCGACATTGGCCACTCAGTGGCGACATTCTTTGGAACAGTTGAACTCCAAAGGGCCCAGCGCTACGCGTCGCCCGGCCAGCAGGCGACCCCGTGAACATAGCATCTGAACGCAGGCCTTCGTGCCTGACCTAGCGGCGCGACGGGCTGGGCCCTCTCTCGCTTTCATCGGACAACAATGCCGCCAGAATTAGTGCGGTTTGAGTCTGAGCGGCCCGGGAGATTGCCCGCCTGCCCAGAATCGCCTCAATCCGTTTGATCCGGTGGGCAATTCGTGACCCCTTAAAGTTCTGCCGTCCGCCCTTGTGCGTGGCGCACACGTGGTCCCAACAACATTGGGGGCGGAGCCCGGTGACCCCATAGGACCCAATCCGTAAGTTGGATCACATAAACATCGTCCGGAGAATTCGACGACCATTTCAAGGAATAGGCGGCGCATCATGAACAGCATCACAGCATTCGCTCCAGCACCACCGGAGGTTACCGGGGCACTCCTTCGCCAGACCACTGGACGCTTCGCAACCGGAATCACCGTCATAACCGTGCCGACGGCAGACGGCACCCATCACGGCATGACTGCCAACGGTTTCGTCTCAGTTTCACTCGAGCCGCCGCTGGTCTTGGTTTCCTTGGGTAACCACACCCGGACCAAGGGGCTGGTTGCCGAAGGGTCAAGGCTGGGCATCAGTGTCCTGGCAGAGCATCAGAAGGACGTCGCCCTGCATTTCTCCGGGAAGCCGCAGCCAGCGGAGCCGGCGCTTGTGGAGGTCGACGGCGTTGCAGCAGTTGATTCCGCCATCGCCAGGATGAACTGCACAGTGATCCAGCAACACGTTGCCGGAGACCACACCCTCGTGGTGGCCCGCGTCGATTCTGCCTCCTACTCCGCCGGAGACCCTTTGGTCTTCAACCAGGGCCGCATGATCGCGCTGGGCCAGGGAGTGGCTGCATGACCCAGCTTCGCCAGGCCGGCAATGAATACTTGACGAGCCTGCGGGACGACCGGGAAATCTGGCTCCCGGGGAGGGCGTCGACGACGTGACAACACAACCGCATTCCGCAACGCCGCCAGGTCGATGGCACGCCTAGGGTCGCAGATAAATCCGGGCGCATCGCATCCATGGACGAACTGGAATATATTTTCGGCCAGCCGGTCCACCTGAAAATGCCTACCAAGGAAGGAACCACCGTCGCTACGAACATAGCCAACGAAATTTCCACAGCCCGGACACTGATTAAAAAGTCATTGGAGACGACAGTCGTTGGCAGCCCAATTGGGAAAACGCACAACACAGTCGCGTTCACCCCAACTGTGCGCAGCGCATAAGGCACCGGCAAGTGTTGTCCGCCCAAGCCAGTGACCTGGATCATCCTGGCTTCGAGAATGGAAACTGAATTGCCGAATATTCAAGGCACCCCAAGGCATCGAAAGCGGGCACCACCATGACTACTACGGAAACTGAAGTTCACCCGGAAACAACAACGGATTCCATAAGCATCACCGCGCGCATCCTGGCTGACATCCGGCTTATGGAGCCGGCACTCGTGGCACGAATTCCCGAATTTGATGAGCAGCGCCGCATCCCGGCCGACGTCATCGCGGACCTGAAGCGGATCGGCGTCTTCGACGTCCTGACACCGCGCAGCCACGGCGGCCTCCAGCTCGGACTCGTGAGCAGCGTGCTGGTGCTTGAGGAACTGGCGCGCATCGATGCGTCCCTGGCCTGGGCCACGATGATCGGGATGGAAAGCCCCCAGATCCTGGCCCTCCTTCCGAGGGACACCTACGACGAACTGTTCCTCGCCGACGAACGCCCGCTGTTCGGCGGCACCTTCCTCCCGGCCGGCAAGGCACAAAAAGTCGACGGCGGCTACCGGGTCTCCGGCCGTTGGGGTTTCGCGTCCGGCTGCCAGAACTGGGACCTCGTGTTCGGCAACTGCATCGTCATCGACGAAAACGGCGACACGTTGCCGGGTAGGCTGCCGGGAACGCCCCGGACCCGGGCCATGGTGATGCCGGCCTACGCCGTCACCATCGAAGACACCTGGAAGACGCTCGGCATGCGCGGATCAGGCAGCCATCACTTCCATGCCGAAGACATCTTTGTTCCGGACAACTTCGCCTTCGACATCCTTTTCGACCGGCCAAACGTGGACGGCGTGGGTAAATTCCCCATCGCCGAATTCAACACGCACATCACCGCGATTATCCTCGGCACCGCACGCGGCGCGCTCGAGGAGTTCCGCGAAACGGCCAAGACCAAGCAGCGTATGGGAAGCAAGGTGACGGCGGCAAAGAACCCCGTCGTCCAGGACCGCGTGGGACGCATCGAAGCGGGGCTGCGCGCCGCGCGTTCCTACCTCCTTGAGGAAGGCCGCTGGCTGGCCGAACTCGACGGCACCGAGGACTTCGAGGACATCACCATCGAACACACCGGCCCGCTGAACGCCTGGGTCACCAAGACCTCCGTGGAAGCAGTGGACGCGGTCTGGGCATTGTCCGGGGCATCGAACGCCTACGAAGGTTCCACCATCCAGCGCCGCCTTCGCGACATCAGCGTCTCACGCCAGCACGCCGCCGTGACAGACACCGCCTTCACCCGCCTGGGCGCGGCGATGTTCAACGAAACCCACGAAGTATCCCAACAAACCCAGACCGCACCACAAAAGGCATAAGGACAGAGATGACCATCACGCACTTCTCCCCGACGACGTCGGTCGCTTCGGGCACCGTTCGACTCACCGGGGCCCAGGCGCTCGTGAGAGTCCTGGAGAATTCGGACATCCGGAATTTCTTCGGCATCGTTGGCGGAAACCTCACCGGAATCTTCAAGGAGCTCGATTCCCGGCCGGAGCTAAATTACACCGGCTGCCGGCACGAAGCGGCCGGGGCCTTCATGGCAACCGCCGTGTACAACTCCACTGGCCAGCTTGCGGTCGCACTGGGGGAACTGGGGCCTGGAACGCTGAACCTGGCCTCGGGACTCGGCGTCGCCTTCAACAACAACCTGCCCATGATAGCCATCTCCTCTACGTGGCCCGCCGAAAAGACGACTCCCTTGGTGGGCACCATGATGGAACTTGACGGCATCGCCGCCACATCGGCCGTGACGAAGTGGAGCGCACGTGTTGCCGTCGCCTCGCGCATCCCCTCGTTGGTCCGCTGGGCCATCCGCGAGGCCCTCACTGGCCGCCCAGGTCCCGTTCACCTTGATATTCCCGGCGACGTACTCAAAGCTGAGCACGACTACAACGCTGCGGAACTCGATGCCCCCATTCAACATTTCCTGCCAGCCGGCCGGACCCCGGCCGACCCGGCCCAGGTGATCGAAGCAGCCAAGCTCATAGGCGAGGGACGGCGCATCCTCCTGCTGGGCGGCGGCGGCGTCGTGCATGCTGATGCCACCGAGGAATTCCGGCGGCTCGCTGCAAAACTAGGCGCGGCATCAACCGTCACCCAGATGGCCATCGGCGTGGTCCGCACGGATTCACCGGATTTCATCGGCCACGCGGGTGCGCTGGGCGGAGTACCCGTTGTCCGGGCCTTCCAGGAGGCCGACGTCGTCATTGCCGTCGGCTGCAAGTTCTCCTCCTGGATCAAGGACGGAAACGATTCCCTGGTTGCGGGCTGGCCGCTCCAGCAACTAATCCACATCGATGTGGACCCTACGGCCATCGGCCGGGCCCAGCCGGTATCGGTCGGTCTGGTCGGCGACGCCAAGGCCATCCTCAGCCAACTCCTGGAAGCCGTGGGGCAGGACGCTGTCTCGGATCCCGAGTGGCTTGCCTCCTTGGTCGCCGACCAGCAGGAACGCGAGCGGGAACTGGGACGTCTGGCCGATGACCCGAGGCTTCACCCGGCCGCCGTAGCCATCGAAATCGGCGCGGCCCTGCCCGAGGATGCCTTGGTCGTCTACGACGGCGGACACACATCGTTTTGGACGAACGACCTCACCCCGGCCTTCAAGCCCCGTACCCGGTTCAACGACCCGGGCATGGCCCAAATCGGGTTCGGAACTCCGTTCGCGCTCGGCCTGAAAACTGCGAACCCCGAAAAAGCAGTCTTCAACGTCACCGGCGACGGCTCCTTTGGGTTCACTTTGCAGGAACTCGACACAGCCCGCCGCTACGGCCTGGCGGTCATCAACGTCATCCACAACAACGAATCATGGGGCGTGATCGAACAAGGGCAGCGCAATGCCGGATTCGAGCATGGAGCCCAGTTGACCGGAACGGACTACGCCGCCATCGCCCGCGGTTTTGGCTGCTTTGGTGAGACTGTCACCGTCCGATCGGAGATCGGCCCGGCCATCCGCAGAGCCCTCGAATCGGGCCTGCCCGCAGTCCTCGACGTCCGGACGTGGTTCGATCCGCACCCCAACATGAGCTACTTTGGAGGAACCCTTCGATGAGTATCGAAACACAAACCATTTCCTCTGCAGAGGTGCCAGCCGCATCCGCGGAAACGGAGATTGCCGAAGGCCGGCGCCTGGCTGACCAGGCCGCCGCCGCGTTCCTCGAATGGTCCGGGCGTGGTCCCAAGTCAAAGCGCATGCTGCTGTTGGCGGCCGCCGACGAGATCCAGGCGATGCACGGGGACTTTGAGATGGCGATGCGCGATGAACTTGGTGCAACCCCGGCCTGGGCTGGGTTCAACGTGGGCCTGGCCTCCGACATGCTGCGGGAAGCCGCTTCTCTGACAACAGCCGTGCAGGGCAGCACCATCCCTTCGGATCAGGCAGGTTCGCTGTCGCTGACCATGCGCGTGCCGGTGGGCGTGGTTCTCGGCATCGCCCCGTGGAACGCCCCGGTGATCCTTGGCGTCCGCGCAGTCGCCACGGCCATTGCCTGTGGCAACACCGCCATCCTCAAAGCCTCCGAACTTTGCCCCAAAACGCATGCGCTCATCGGGGAGGCGTTCGCCCGTGCAGGATTCCCGGAGGGAGTCCTGAACATCGTCACCAACTCTCCCGCCAACGCAGCTGAAGTTGTCGGCTCGCTGATTGACCACCAGGCGGTGCGCCGGATCAACTTCACCGGATCCACCGCCGTCGGCCGGGTCATCGCGGTGCGCGCCGCTGCGCAGCTCAAGCCCGTTCTCCTTGAACTGGGCGGAAAGGCCCCGTTCGTTGTGCTCGACGATGCAAACATCGACGAAGCCGTCAAGGCCGCCGCCTTCGGCGCCTTCATGAACCAGGGCCAGATCTGCATGTCAACTGAACGCATCGTCGTGGTGGATTCCGTGGCCGACAAGTTCGTTGCGGCGTTCGCGGCCAAGGCCCTGACACTGGTGGCCGGCGACCCGGGATCCTCCTCGGCTCCCTTGGGCGCCGTTGCGACCGAGGGCGGCGCGGACCGCGTCCGCCGACTGCTCGGCGATGCCCTGGACAAGGGTGCGGAACTCATAGCCGGGGGCCCGGGCCAGGGGGTCCTGATTCCTGCCACCGTGCTCGACCACGTTAAACCGACCATGGACGTCTACGGCGAGGAAAGCTTCGGACCTCTGGTTTCCATTGTCCGGGCCAGGGACACGGACGACGCCGTGCGCATTGCCAACGACACCGAATTCGGCCTGAGTTCAGCGGTCTTTGGCCGGGACACGGCGCAAGCCCTCGGCGTCGCCCGTCGGCTGAATGCCGGGATGTGCCACATCAACGGGGCAACCGTCCATGACGAGGCACAAATGCCGTTCGGAGGCGTGCAGAGCTCCGGGCACGGCCGATTTGGCGGCGAAGCGGGGATCGCCGAATTCACGGAACTGCGCTGGATTTCCATAGAGACCCAGCCCGGGCACTTCCCGATTTGATTGCCAGCGAATCATCGCCGCAACCCAAACTCATTAGAGGAGCAAGAGAATGACCGAGACGCAAGTATTGAATGAAACAGGAACGACGCTGGCATTCAGCACGGACTACAAGCGCATAGCCGTCGAGGAAGCATGGGCACCACAGCAGCTGCTCGATGTCTACCGCACCGAACTGGCAGCCGGCAATATCAGCGACCCTGGATTCAACAGCCTGTGGGGCTACTACCTCGGCAATACCGAGCGTGCATCAGCCCTGTCCGCACGGATCGTCGAGGCCGGCCCCAACCGCCTCGCCGCTATGGACGCAGCCGGAGTGGACGTCCAGATCCTGTCCTTAACCTGCCCCGGCGTGCAGATCCTGAAAACAGACATCGCCCGGACCCTGGCCGTGGAGGCAAACAACATCCTCAAGGAATCGGTGGACGCCTACCCGGACCGTTTCTACGGCCTCACCGCCATCGCGCCGCAGGACCCCGAGCACGCCGCCCAGGAAATCCGCCGGGGACACGACAACCTCGGGTTCAAGGGTGTCATCATCAACTCGCACACCCAAGGCGAATACCTGGACGACAAAAAGTTCTGGCCGATCTTTGAGGCCGCCGAAAGCCTGAACACCCCGATCTACCTGCACCCGAACACCCCTTCACCCCAAATGATCCAGCCCTACGTCGAATCCGGCCTGGACGGTGCCGTCTTTGGCTTCGCCGCCGAAACCGGACTTCACCTGCTCAGGATCATCACCTCCGGCGTCTTCGATCGTTTCCCCAACCTCAAGATCGTGGTGGGGCACCTCGGCGAGGCACTCCCCTACTGGATGTGGCGCATCGACTTCATGCACGCCACCTCCGTCAAGTCCCGGCGCTACGAAGCCATCAAGCCCTTGAAGATGCGCCCCAGCGACTACCTCAAACGCAATATCTGGTTCACCACCAGCGGCATGCCCTGGGCCCCGGCCGTGGAATTCGTCCGCGACGTTGTCGGCACCGAACGCGTTATGTTCGCCTGGGACTACCCTTACCAGTGGGATCCCCAGGAGGTCGCGGCCTTGGACGCCCTGCCTTGGAGCATTGAGGAAAAGAAGGAATTCTTCCAAGGAGCAGCCGAACAAGTCTTCCGACTCTAACCCGCACAGGCCAAGCACTGACACACTGCGGGCCGGGTCCTTGCGAACCATCAGGTTCGCAAGGACCCGGCCCGCAGTCAGTTAACAGGTACAAAGAGGCAGTCGCGCGACTCGGGGTCCGTCTCTACGCTCTGCCAGTACCGGCATTGTCGGCAAGCCCAACGACGACGTGCCAAGGTACTTAGTGGATAACGACTCCGCGCAGGTTCCGGCCGGACTGCAGGTCCTCGAAGCCAACATTGATGTCTGTCAGCGAGTAGTGTCGACTGACCAGCTCGTCAAGCATGAGATCGCCGGAGCGGTAGAGGTCAACGAGTCGGTACAAGTCGGATCTTACGTTGGAGCTTCCGATCACGCTGCCACGGATTGACTGGTTCTGCAGCACCAACGGGGCGATCGGCATGTCCAGGCGGAAATTCGACGGATGTCCGAGCGCAGCAATGACTAGGTTTCCACCCTTGCGCAAGATCCCAAGCCCGGCTTCTGCCAGGCCAGGGATTCCTGCCGAAAGAATCACGGTGTCAGCGCCACCTTGCCGGAGATTCTTAATGTGGTCCGTAGCTTCATCGACCGATGCGAACCCTGACGTGGCTCCAAACAGCTCGGCCGCTTCCAACTTGCTCGCCACCGGATCAATGGCAATGATTTCAGCCGCCCCCGCATGTCGCGCACCTTGGCACGCGTTAAGCCCCACACCGCCGGCACCAATCACTACCACCACGTCTCCGGGTTTGGTCTCGGCCGCATTGACGGCTGCGCCCCAGCCCGTCGGTACGGCGCAGCCGAGGACGGCCAAACTCGCCAACGGGATGTCCTTCTCAACCACCAGACACGAAACCTCCGACACCACTGAGAAACGTGAGAATGTTCCGAGCATGCAATTGGCACCGTAGTATTCGTTGTTTCGACTGAAACGGAAGTGCCCGCCGGGCAGCGAACCACTCAACGAGTCAGCGCTTTCATTGCAAATGTAACCCTTTCCCGAGGCGCAGTATTCGCAACGGCCGCAGGCGGGTCTGAATACGCAGACCACGTGGTCACCCTCCCGGATACCGCGAACTCCCCTGCCCACTTCGCGCACGATCCCCGCACCTTCATGGCCACCCACCATCGGATAGCGAGCGGTGCCACCGAGCTTTCCGGCACGCAGGTTTTCATCCGAATGGCATAGCCCGGCAGCAACAAACTCAATCAGGACTTCGCCTTCGCCCGGTCGTTGAAGATCGAGTTCCACGATTTTCCATGGTTCTCCGACCGCCTCAATCACAGCCGCACTAGTCTTCACGGTGGTCCTTCCCTACGCTCTCAATGGTTCTATTGCAATTCATGAACGCCCGGTACAAGGCCATCCGCCGAGGCGAAATCGTCAGGCTTGGCCCTTGGCCTACGGTTCTGTCCTTATGCCTTTTGTGGTGCGGTCTGGGTTTGTTGGGATACTTCGTGGGTTTCGTTGAACATCGCCGCGCCCAGGCGGGCGAAGGCGGTGTCTGTCACGGCTGCGTGCTGGCGTGAGACGCTGATGTCGCGAAGGCGGCGCTGGATGGTGGAACCTTCGTAGGCGTTCGATGCGCCTGACAGTGCCCAGACCGCGTCCACTGCTTCCACGGAGGTCTTGGTGACCCAGGCGTTCAGCGGGCCGGTGTGTTCGATGGTGATGTCCTCGAAGTCCTCGGTGCCGTCGAGTTCGGCCAGCCAGCGGCCTTCCTCAAGGAGGTAGGAACGCGCGGCGCGCAGCCCCGCTTCGATGCGTCCCACGCGGTCCTGGACGACGGGGTTCTTTGCCGCCGTCACCTTGCTTCCCATACGCTGCTTGGTCTTGGCCGTTTCGCGGAACTCCTCGAGCGCGCCGCGTGCGGTGCCGAGGATAATCGCGGTGATGTGCGTGTTGAATTCGGCGATGGGGAATTTACCCACGCCGTCCACGTTTGGCCGGTCGAAAAGGATGTCGAAGGCGAAGTTGTCCGGAACAAAGATGTCTTCGGCATGGAAGTGATGGCTGCCTGATCCGCGCATGCCGAGCGTCTTCCAGGTGTCTTCGATGGTGACGGCGTAGGCCGGCATCACCATGGCCCGGGTCCGGGGCGTTCCCGGCAGCCTACCCGGCAACGTGTCGCCGTTTTCGTCGATGACGATGCAGTTGCCGAACACGAGGTCCCAGTTCTGGCAGCCGGACGCGAAACCCCAACGGCCGGAGACCCGGTAGCCGCCGTCGACTTTTTGTGCCTTGCCGGCCGGGAGGAAGGTGCCGCCGAACAGCGGGCGTTCGTCGGCGAGGAACAGTTCGTCGTAGGTGTCCCTCGGAAGGAGGGCCAGGATCTGGGGGCTTTCCATCCCGATCATCGTGGCCCAGGCCAGGGACGCATCGATGCGCGCCAGTTCCTCGAGCACCAGCACGCTGCTCACGAGTCCGAGCTGGAGGCCGCCGTGGCTGCGCGGTGTCAGGACGTCGAAGACGCCGATCCGCTTCAGGTCCGCGATGACGTCGGCCGGGATGCGGCGCTGCTCATCAAATTCGGGAATTCGTGCCACGAGTGCCGGCTCCATAAGCCGGATGTCAGCCAGGATGCGCGCAGTTTCTAGTTCGCTGTAATGTTCAATATCGGAGGGAATCACCGGGGCCGCAGCCGTCATTATCGCAACTTCCTTACTTACCAGTGCTGCCTTCGGGATGTGGCAACCTCGACTTCCATCCTCGGACCTTGGGTGAAGCCCGTCACTGGCTGTCGGGGACAACGCTGGTCCGCTGGTTGGGCAAGACGCACAGGCCGGCCAAGAATTCAATATGTGTTGTGCATCATGCCTAGAATCCGTCAAAACATTGGCCCCTGGATCCAGTGACGGCCCGGGCAGGTACCGCCATAATTTTGGTAATCCCCTTCACAGTTGGAACGCAAACCCTTACGGCCGCAGCACCAACATGTAATGGATGCGTTTCAGCGTGATGAGTTTTCGACTTGGAAATGGAGCTTCAACGATGAGCAACCCGATTGTCAACGCGCTGCGTGCGCAGACACCTGCAGTCCATCCTGGCTGGCGTCAGTCCGAATTCAGTGACTGGCAGAGCGAACAGCTGTCCTGGAAGGAAACCTGCTACATCGGCGATTGGTCTTTCCTGTGGGACCTGGAGATCAGCGGGCCCGATAGCCTGAAGTTCTTCAGCGACTTCTCCGTGAACAGCTATAAGAAGTTTGACGTCGGGCAGGCCAAGCACATGGTCATGTGCAGCTCACGCGGCAAGGTGGTTGGCGATGGAATCCTCATGCGGCTGGGTGAAGAGCACTTCCGCACGCAAGCAGGAACGGCAACGTGGAGCTCGTTCCAGTTGAGTAAGGGCGGCTACGACGTTCAATGCCGAGAGATCCAGACCTTCCAGTTTCAAGTGGGCGGCCCGACCGCCATGAAGGTCTGCGAAGCCGCCACAGGCCAGGACCTCAGCGACGTAAAATTCATGCGATTCGTTCCCGTGGAAATCGCCGGCCGCAAGGTCTACGCCCTGCGTCAAGGGATGTCGGGTGAGCCAGGATTTGAATTCCATGGCGATGCCGCAGACACCGATGCCGTGTACGAGGCAATTCTGGTCGCCGGAGAGTCACACGGAATCAAGCAGCTGGGCCGACGCACAGCCATGATCAACCACCTCGAAGCCGCTTTCCCCACCATTACGTGGCATTACCTCAACGACAGCCTCGGCCCCGAAGGCGCTGGATTCACCGATCATCTCCGTCAGACCTTCGACATGAAGGGGCTCGTTCCCGCCATCCGCGGAAGTCTCGAGGGTTCCGACCTGCTGGACTACTGCTTCAGCCCCTACGAACTCGGTTGGGGCAAAAGCGTTGTATTCGACCATGACTTCTGCGGACGCGAGGCCCTCGAGGCGGAGCGGAGCTCCGGTACCGGCAAAGTGCGGGTCACGCTCGAATATGATGCCAAGGACGTCGTCGAGATCTATGCATCTCTCTTCGAAGATGGCGAGCCCTACGACTACCTGGATATCCCCCACCCACAGCGCTGGATCGTCTGGGCGGACCAGGTACGCAACGTCGGCGGGACCCATGTCGGCACATCCACCGCTCCGGGCTACAGCCAGTACTTCCGCAAAGTCCTGGCATTGGCATTCATCGACCCGGCCCTTTCCGAACCCGGCACCCAAGTGGAAGTCGTTTGGGGTGCACCCGGTCACCGACAGAAGATCATTCATGCGACCGTCGCACCGGCCCCGTACAAGTCCGACCGTCGGCGCAGCACCCCGGCCGAAGCATCCTTGGCCCCGGTCTAACCACCTCGTATTCGGCCAATGGCCTTTGGTTAATGGCTTTGCAAATGTGCTTGCCCGCTCGTCCGGGCAAGCACATTTGCATTCCCGCCAAGCCGCGCAAACTCGTATGGACAGAAGGATCTTCCCGTGGCTCAGGAACGCTGTGGGCAAACCGCATGTCCTGCCCGGTCAATCACCAAAGTCCAGAAGGCTTTCAATAGCCAGGGCCGCTTGTGTTTCCAAAGGGCGTTTGAGAGGGTCCCGGCCCAAGAGTTCCTGCACCCGTTTCATCCTGTATGCCACGGTGTTGCGGTGAATATAGAGCTCTTCCGCAGTCTCCATGACCCCGCCTCTATGGCGCGCCAAGACCCTGAGCGTCTCACGCAGGTCCCGCTGGATTTGACCGCCGCCAAGCAGAGGTCCGATCTCTGCCATGACAAACCACTCCGCGACTTCCGTGTCGGAGATGAGCAAGCTCTGCAACGCAGAATCCTCGAACGGAAAAATTCGTTCCGCATCCGGACGCCGGACACCATACCGTTTAGCCGCCTGGGCTTTTAGGTGTGTTGCACGGAACCCCTTTGGCCCCGACTCCGGCACACCCAGTGCGAAATTCAGGCCGGGGGCGGACGCAATACATTTCTCGATCCGGACCACTACGTCCTTCTGACGAATACGTGGTGCCGAGACCCACATCCACATCGTATTCTGCTGCAGCGACACGGTGACTGTCTTCCACGGTGCAAAGGCTCTGGACAGCAACCCCGTGATGCCAGGGTAGCCGGCAGTAGCGCGTGAAACGGCGTCGTCCATCCAAATCACCAGACCCACGTGTGTGGCTTCCACGTCGATCCCCAACGTATGCATAACCGCCCGGCTCTCCACCGATTCCCCCGCGATCATCCGGTCAACGAGCTGACGCCGGTTCACGGCTCGTCCCTCCGCGAGGAGCGCGGATTCCTCTGCATGGATATTGGTGGTTTGGTCGAGCTGAGTGTCAAAATACCTCGAAATGGCACGATCGACCTCGTTCAACAGACGCGCAGCTACATCGGCTTCGAATTGCCCGACAATCACTTGAACGAAGGCATTGCGCCAGCGACTCTCGATGATCCGCATGCCACGTACCATTCCTGCATGGATAGGGATGCCTTCGCGCATGCCATTCACCAGGGTTTCCCGATGTTCTCGACTCAAGTCCAACGCGGAATCATCACCGGAGAGGTAGTGGATCAGTCCAAATGACTGCTGATAGATCGCCTTGGGAATCAACCGTCCCAAGACCTCAAAGCTGACCGCATCCAGTTCTTCCACAACCCGCTCTACCGCGGGTCCTGTAATCGACAGCGCCCAGGTGGCAACCTTTTCGCCACAGCGCGCCTCCAGATTAACTATTTCGGCGGGGTCGGCGGAGGCCGAGACATGCTCACCACGCACGAGGTCAGGAACAGCGTCAAAAATCTGCTGATCGACTATTGGCATCATACTCAAATTATGCATCACGCACTGATGAAAGATTAATAACTATCAATTCTGAATCGTAGCTTGGTCCTGAACCACTACTAAAGTGATTACTATATGAACGCGAATGACCTGTAGCGGACAATGAGATGTCCCGCCAAGACATGTGCACAGGGCAACGGGACCGATGGAAATCCATCGGTCCCGTGCAGCATATGGCAGGCGACGTCTTACCGGGCTGCCTTCGCCGAATCCAAGCTACCCCAGGCTTCCATGCGGGGAATTTGCGCAGCTGCGCTCGTGTACCGGATCACGCCGTGTTCCTCGGTGCATTCGTTGATCGCGTACATCATATGGTTGCGACCCAAACCCGACTGCTTGAAACCGCCAAATGGCACCAGCGGAACAGAAGTGCCCACCCTATGCCCGTTGATAAAGGTGTTTCCGGCTTCGATCCGCAATGCCACGGCACGGGCATGCTCGGCGTTCGATGACCAGACGGAGGAAGCCAGACCGTACTCCGTCCGGTTGGCCTCGACGACGGCATCATCGTCGGTTGCGAATGGAAGTACCGGGATTATCGGGGCGAACTGTTCCTCGATCACAAGTTCCGCGCCCGGATCTATTCCGGTTACAACTGCCGGGCGGATGTAACGTCCCCGCTCGACATCGGCCTCCGCAGCAAAGACGCCGCCCTCGTGAACGGTAGCCCCAGCCGCTCGGGCGTCCCCTAGAAGACGTAACGCATTCTTATAACCGCCTTCGGTCGTCATGGGACCGAAGTGGACGCCCGGAACGTGGCCCGGCCCAAGGACCAGCTGGTCGACCATTGTCCGGAACTTGTCGACAAACTCCTCGAAGCGTGATTCATGGACGTAGATGCGCTTGATGTTGAAGCAGATTTGGCCACTGACAGCATAGGCACCGGCAACGATTTCGCGGAGGGTTTCATCGTCGAGGTTCGCATCTTCCAGGACAATGGCAGGGTCGTTGCCACCGAGCTCCAGTGAGGTTTTCTTGATGGTTGCCGCAGCGGACTCAAGAACCTTGCGGCCCGCGACCACACCTCCGACAAAACTAATACCCCGGATTTTTGGATGCGACGTCAGCGCATCCCCGGCTTCGTCGCCGCGTCCCTGCACAATGTTGAGTACGCCGGCCGGCAGCGCCGCGGCCAGCATTTGCAGTGCCCGGGTCAGTGCCAAAGGCGCTGCCTCTGCGGGTTTGACCACCACTGTGCATCCGGCCGCCAAAGCAGGAGCAACGCAGTTCAGGCACAGGTAGATCGGCGTGTTCCACGGAGTAATCACGGCCACGGGACCAAGCGGCTTGCGCTGCAGGAGTACCTCGTCGGCCGGCGCGGTACCCTCGCGACCCGTCAGGTCTTGGATGACGGCCGCTGGTTCGGCAAGGTCGGCGAAGGCGCGCAACAAATAAACTCCGCCGTTGACGTCAACGAGACACTCGGCGAGCGGCTTTCCGACCTCGCGGATCAGCGTTTCCGAAAGGTCTTTCGTCTCTGCCGCGATGGCTTCGGCAGCCGAACGCATCATCGTGGCACGCTCAGACGGGTGCAATGAAGCCCAGCCGGGCCAGGCCTGGTCGGCGGCCTCCACCGCCGCGTCGACATCAGACTTGTTCGACAGTTCGTACCACCCGAGGATTTCCCCTGTTGCAGGGTTGTCGACCTCGCCGAGCGGGCGTTCTGCAGTGCTTACGACGCCGTTAACGAGTGCACGTGCGGTTTCCCGCAGGTCATTTGGGTTCTGGCTCATTGATTCTTCTCCAATTGTTGGTTTGCCCTGAGTGGGCACTTGCCACGATGGAATGGCGTGGTCAAAGCGCCCGGGCCCTGTCAAGGGATTCTGGTGCCATGGATTTCAGCCTGCAGGATAGTGCGCCAACGGGAGCATCCGGCCTTGGTTGAAGATCAGGGGTTGCCCGTCTTCGAATGACACATCGTCCACGCTGGCGATAAAGAGTGTGTGGTCCCCGGCAAGATGCCGGTCCACAACCGTGCAGCTCAGGCGCGCCAGCGCACCTTCGACATGTGCGACGCCTTCGCTCGAGGACAGCAAGGGTTCGACGTCCTGCGTTTTGCCCGAGTAGTGCGCGGCAGCCAGAGCTTGGTGTTGCGCCAGGATGCTGATCCCGAACCTGGATTCGTCGTCAAGCAGGAGCTTCGTCCGTGATTGGTTTCCGACGGAAACGAGCACCAGGGGCGGTTCCAGCGAAACGGAAATGAATGAGTTGGCAGTCATACCGTGGTGGGTGCCGTCTGCCTTCGGGACCGTAATAACAGTGATCCCTGTCGCGAAACGCCCAGTGGCCTGGCGAAGGAGATGACCCGTGACGCCCGATGGGGAGGGCGCGAAGGTGGTTTGGCTGTTCATGGTGCCCTGCCTGTTCCTTAAGTTGGTCATCGATTCTCCGAACATCAGCTATGTGATTCAAGCTACAGATTGGTGTTTCGCCGGTCACGAGGCGCTGGATCCAACATTGGACGCAATCGTGTGCGGCATGCACAAACGTCCCATCGCTGCACGATAACCGCCGGAAATCATTGACTCCGTGCCGCATTCGACGCTTTTCGGCACGGAAGTATTCTTCGTGCCCTTACCGGCGTTCGTCCGCTCGTTGCTTTCGAATCGGCGAAGAGGTTCAGTCTTTCAAGCACGTTGAGGGACTGGACATGTCGGCCGTGTCCAGTTGCAAGGTCGCCGCGGCATTGGCGGCAGCCGCCCCAGCATTAGGCGTCGGAGCATTCATGACCCAGGTCCTGATCGCCTCACAACAAATCAATCTCCCGGGTGAGACCGTAGGGAACGTCGGAGCTGAGAGCGACCGTGAACATAGCGAAATCGACTCTGGTGACGACGACGCCGCAACCGGTCGCTTTAGCACTTAAAAATGCGGTGGCTTCCTCCAGTTTTTGGTCCCGCGACGCGGGATCCTGGACGTTAAAGATTAGGGTTGAAGATGTCGCTAACAATGTCGTTCTCCTTTTGATTGATCCAGGATTCGGGGGTTTCCTGGCGGCTGCGGAAGAATCCGCCCGGGCCTGGCGTCTTCACGGCCGATGAGTTCGGGTACGCCGGTAGCGACGATCAAAATATGGGCGCGTCGGCTGACTTCCGCGGCGTTCCTGGTCTTGGAGTGCGCTACCGTCGCCGTCACGTGACGCGGCTGCATAAAGCGTGCAGGGCCGCAAGCCCTTTTGTTGGCGATGCCTACTTCGGCAGTGTTCCGCCGCTTGTTCTTCACGAAAACGACAGAGGCCGGATCTTTCGTCGGCATGCCGTCAGGCGAAGACAACCGTGTGGCCACCGAAAAGGATGACACGCTCCTCTGCGTGCCACTGCACGGCGCGAGACAGCACGGCTCGTTCCACGTCGGCACCCCGCCGCTGCATGTCAGGCGCCGAGTCTGCGTGGGTAACCCGAACGACGTCCTGGTCGATGATGGGGCCCTCGTCAAGTTCCTCGGTAACGTAGTGCGCTGTCGCGCCGATCAACTTAACCCCGCGCTGCTTCGCCTTGGCGTAGGGGCCGGCACCAATGAATGCGGGGAGAAAGGAATGATGGATATTGATGATGGGGGCACCCAAGTCCCGAATGAATTCCGGGGACAGAATCTGCATGTACCGCGCCAGCACCACGAAATCCACATTGTCTCGCAGCAATCGCAGGTGTTCCGTTTCCACCGACCGCCGGTCCACGCCTTGGGTGGGCACATGGAAGTACGGGATGCCGAAACGCTGCACTTCTTCGGCCATGTCGGGGTGGTTGGAAATGACCATGGTGATGGTGATGGGGAGTTCGCCTCGCCGTTGCCGCCAGAGCAGGTCAAGGAGACAATGGTCAGATTTAGAGGCGAGAATCGCAACACGCTTCGGCTTGGCGTAGTCACTGAGCGTGTATTCCAGGCCCATTTCTGATTTCACGGTCTTGTCCAAAGCAGCACGTAGTTTACCTAATGCCGGCGATAGGTTCGCAACGCGCACTAGGGTTCTTTGGAAAAAATGACCGCCTTCTTCATTCTCCGAATATTGGTCAAGCGAAACGATGTTTCCTTGGTGTTCTTTGAGCAAAGTGGCCACCGCTGAGACAATTCCGGGGCGGTCCGGACCGTGGACAATAAGGCAAGCCATACCGTCGCGACCGGAGGGTGGGGACTGTCGTTCGAGCGGGGCCTTCTGCAGGGTAGAGGTCATGACGGGGCAGGCTTTCAGATTGGGACCCAGGCCTAAGCGGTCTGGCTGGGTCGGGGACAACAAACCGCTACCAGTCAATCTATGAGCGGGCCCTTCCAAAGTCATCGTCCCTGATCACCAATACAAGCCCACGAACAGTGCGTCGTGCATAATTCACGTAGCAAACGAAGCGCCTGATCGGCCGGATCTCGCAGTTGCTCTGAGTCAGCCTAGGCCAGGGCACTCTTCCGGTAGTTTTCACGCAGGTCGTTCTTCCGGATCTTCCCGCTCGCGGTGCGCGGCAGGTCGTCGACGATTTCGACCGTGCGCGGGATCTTGTATCGGGCCAGCTTTCCATCGAGGTGGGTGGCGATATCGGCGTGTGTGACGTGCTGTCCCTCGGCCGGAACGATGACCGCGTGCACTGCCTCACCCCACTTTTCGTCAGGTACACCGATGACCGCCACAGAGGCCACGGAGGGAAGTTCCATTATGGCCTGCTCGACCTGCGCCGGGTAGATGTTCTCCCCGCCCGAAATGATCATGTCCTTCAGCCGGTCGGCGATATACAAGAAGCCCAGATCGTCTATGTACCCCATGTCACCGGACTTGAACCAATTCCCATCCTGAAAGGCGTCTGCCGTGGCGTCTACCCTGTTCCAGTAGCCGGGGATCACGTTGGGGCCCTGGATCAAGATCTCCCCGACAATGTGGGCGGAAACGTCTTCACCGTTCGCATCAACGATCCGGATGCTTGTGAAAAAGTGCGGAAGACCGGCGGAGCCGGCTTTCTCCCGCGAGTACTCGGATTGCAGCGAGGTGGCCCCCGGTGACGTTTCTGTCATGCCGTAGCCGCCGGAAAAGGAAAGTCCTCGTTGTTCGTATGCGTCGAGGACCCGCGTCGGGACCGCCGAACCTCCACAGGTGAGCATCCGGATCGAGGAGAGGTCGGTGGCATCCCAGTTCGGGTGCTCAGAAAGCATTTGGTAGGTGGTGGGCACACCGGAGAGCGAGGTGACGCGATAGTGTTCGATGGCGGCCAGGACGGCCGACGGGTCGAACCGGTCCTGAAGCACCAGGGTTCCCCCCTTGAGCAGGGTGGGCAGTGCGCCCATGCCGAGGGAAGCGACGTGAAACATGGGGGCAATCATCAAGGCAACCTGCGTGCTGGTGACGTCATAGTCGACCAGGACGTTCAACGAGTTCCAGGTCAGGTTCCCGTGGGTCAGGATGGCGCCCTTGGGGTTACCGGTCGTTCCGGAGGTGTACAGGATGATGGACGTGTCGTCCAGGGAAACCGAATATTCGTGGTGCTCTGCCGAGGCTGCGCGGATGGCCGCCTCATAGGACCCGACGACGTCATGGCCGGCTTCAACGACGAGTCGCGCCGCGACGGGCCTCACGGCGGTGGCCGCCATAGCCAGGCCTTCGCTCTGCCGGGCATTGATGAGCAGGGTCGTTCCGGAATCTTCCAGGGCGAACGCCACTTCCTGCGGTGCCAGGCGGGTGTTGATGGGAACAAAGATCGCACCGATGCTTCCGCAGGCGAAGAGCGTCTCAAGGAACGCGGGGTGGTTGTTGCCCAGGTAGGCCACCCTGTCCCCGCGTTTGATGCCCTGGTTAGTCAGTACGTTGGCCAGCCGGTCGATGCGGTCGGCCAGCTGCTCGTAAGTCACGGACACGGGGCCGTCGATGATGGCGGTGTGCCCTCGGGACTTGACCCGGCGTTTGTGGATCCAGCTTCCTAATCCTTGGTTCAACATGCGTGCGTCTTTAGGCGTAGAAGCGGTAGATGCCGCGGGAAACGACGGCGGGTTTCGGGGCGCCGTCGGCCTCCACGACCTGGTCGACGGCGATCTGGTAGCCACCCCTGACCTCTTCGACTTCGGCGATGTGTGCCTTCATGCGGATCCGTGCGCCCACTGGTACCGGTGACGGGAAGCGGACCTTGTCCAGCCCGTAGTTGACCCGGGTGCCCACACCGGTGACGTCGAAAAGCTCCGACCAGAAGGCGATCTGCAGGCTCAGCGAGAGGAAGCCGTGGGCAATCGGGCCGCCGAACGGGCCCTCCTTGGCCTTTTCGGGGTCGGTGTGGATCCACTGGTGGTCATCCGTCGCATCGGCAAAGGTATTGACCTGATCCTGAGTGACCGTCCTGAATTCGCTGTAACCCAGGTCGGTGCCGGCGGCGGTTGCGAGCTGCTCGTAGGAAAGAACTGTCTGGCCCATGATGGGTTCTCCTTGGATAGGTATTGGGTGGTTCAGGTAACGCTTGGTAACGCCGCGGGGCTTCCGCCTAGCGGAAAGCCCCGATGCCCGTAATGGCCCGGCCCAGGATCAACGCATTGATCTCGTCGGTGCCCTCGTAGGAATAGATGGCTTCGGCGTCGGCATGGAAACGGGCGACGTCGTAGTCGAGAACTATGCCATTGCCCCCGCAGATCTCCCGGGCCAGCGCCGCGGTCTCCCGCAGCATCCGAGCGGTGAACATCTTGGCCATCGCAGAGTTTTCGTCTACGTAGATGCCCTCGTCTTGCGCCTGGGTCAGGCTGACCACCATTGCAAGGGACGCGGTGACATTGGTGAGCATCGTGGCCAGCTTTTGCTGGATCAGCTGGAACGAGGCCAGCGGCTTGCCGAACTGCTGCCGCCCGGAAACGTACTTCAGCGCGGCCTCGTAGGCGCCCGCCGACGCGCCGGCGGCGATCCAGGCGACGTCGGAGCGCATGTTGCGCAGGCACGCCGCGACGTCAGCGAACGAGTTGATTTTTTCCAGTCGGGCCGTCGCCGGGACCCTCACCTGCGTGAGCTCGATGTCGGCGTTCTGCATAATCCGCAGGCTGGTCTTGCGCTCAATCTTGCTCAGCTTGACTCCCGGCGCATCGGTGGGCACCAGGAAGCACTTGACCTTGGAATCGGCCGTGTCGCGGGCGAAGACCGCCAGCACGTCCGCCTGGGCAGCGCCACCGATCCAGCGCTTGGCACCGTTGATGACCCAGTGTCCGCCGTCGTCGTCCCCTTCGAAGGTGGCGGAGGTTTCCAGCCCCCCGGCGATGTCCGAGCCGTGCTCCGGTTCGGTCAGCGCGAAGACGCCCTTGTACTCGTACGAGATAATCTTCGGGTCAAGGTCCGCCACCTGTTCAGGGCTGCCGCCCAGGTTCACCGTGGTGCGGAACAACCCGGACTGCGCGTTGTAGAAAGTCACCACGGAAGCGTCCACCCGGGCGAGCTCGAAGTTCCGGAAGCCACCGAAGAGTCCTCGTACTTTCTGGCCAGCGGCCAGCACCTCGGCGGGGGCCATCAGGTTCAGGTTCATCAAGGGCTCGATGACCTGCTCGGGAAACTCGCCACGATCCCAATACTCGTTGACGATCGGGCGCACTTCTTCATCGAGCACCGAGCGAAGGCGCAACAGGGCTGCGCGTTCTGCGTCTGTGAGCAGGCGGGCAAAACCGTACTGGTCACTTGAAAAGAAGCCGGTCATGCCTGGTCCAGTCCCAGGACCCGGACCGCGTTGTCCTTGAGGATCAGCGGGCGGACTTCGTCCTTGAGTGGTAGATCGGCAAAGGCGCCAAGCCACTTCTGAGGCGTGATCAGCGGGTAATCGGTTCCGAAGAGCACCTTGGTTGACAGGATATTGTTGCTCAGCTTCACCAGCGAGCCGGGAAAGTACTTCGGGCTCCAACCAGAGAGGTCAATGAAAACGTTGGCCTTGTGGGTTGCGATGGAATTGGCCTCATCCTGCCATGGCACCGAAGGGTGCGCCATGATAATCGTTAGGCCCGGGAAGTCAGCTGCCAGGTCGTCAAGCAGCAAGGGGTTAGAGTATCGAAGCTTGATGCCACGCCCGCCGGGAAGCCCGGCACCCATGCCGTTCTGTCCGGTGTGGAAGATACACGGCAGACCGAGTTCCTCAAGTGCAGTCCAGAGTGGGTAGAACTCCTCGCGGGCGGGATCGAAGCCCTGCAGCGAGGGGTGGAATTTGAAACCCCGAACACCCAACTCGTTGGCCTGGTATCGTGCCCCGACGACGGCATCCGCACCAGTGCGCGGATCGACAGAGCCAAAGGGGATCAGTACGTCGTTGTTGCGGGCGGCGCCTGCCACCAGGTCTTCGATTGAATTGGGCTCATGTCCGAGCGCCGTTCGCGCATCAACCGTGAAGAGGACCGCTGCCATCCTCGCCTCACGATAGACCTCGGCGATCCGGTCCACGGAGGGGGTGCGCTCCTGGGATTTGAAGTAGGCGGCCGACGCCTCGAAGAGGTCCTCAGGCATGGCTTTGTGGCCGCAGTCGTCGACCTCGACGTGCACGTGCATGTCGATCGCGGTGATGGACTCGAGGTCGATCCCGGGTTCGTAGCGAACGCTCATGGCTTGCGTTCCTTGCTAATTTGCTGCCGGCTCGGGCTGCAGCTCGGCAGGAAGCTCGGGGAAGGACTCGCCAACTGACTGCAGCTTGTTGCCGAAGAGGGTGTTGAACTGCTCCTGCAAGGTGGAGTAATCCCAGCCGCCGTCGTGGAACTCCGAAATAATGGCTTCCGGGTGGCTCCACAACTGCAGGCGGTCCCCGCCGGCGCCGATGGCCTGGCCGGTAATCTTGCCCGCTTCCTCGGAGGCGAGGAACGCAATCAACCCAGCGACGTCGTCGGCCGTGCCGAAACCCAGTTCCTTGCGGAAGAACTCCGGCATCGCTTCACCGCGCTCGTCCGCCTCCACGGCCTTGGCAAAGAACGGAACAGTCTTGGTCATGGCCGTGGCCGCGACCGGGATGACCGCGTTAACGGTGACGCCGGCACGCTTCATCTCCAGCGCCCAGGTGCGGACCATACCCACGATGCCGGCCTTGGCTGCCGCATAGTTGGTCTGACCGAAGTTTCCGCGCTGGCCCGTCGGCGAACCAATGGTGATAATGCGGCCGGCGACACCGTTTTCCTTGAAGTAGCCGAACGCTTCGCGGACGCAGGTGAAGGTACCGCGCAGGTGGACGTTGATGACCAGGTCAAAGTCCTCGTCCGTCATCTTCAGGATGGACTTGTCGCGCAAGACCCCGGCGTTGGTGACCAGGGTGTCCAGTCGGCCGAAGTTCTCCACGGCCGAGGCAACAAGGGCCTTGGCGGTTTCGCTGGAGCCGACCGGCGCCACCACGGCGACGGCTTTGCCGCCCCGGCCCACGATCGATTCGACAGCTTCCGCCGCGACATCGGCGTCGACATCATTGATGACCACGGCGGCACCTTGGCGGGCCAATTCCTGAGCATAGCTCAGCCCGAGACCACGGCCGCTACCGGTGACTATAGCTACTTTTCCAGCCAGTGACATGTTCTGCTCCTTCAGGGCTTCTGTTGTTCCCGCCGACCGCTCGTGGGAACCTTGCTGTATACATAACAACTTAAACTCTTAAAAACGTCAATGATTAATCTTCTTATCTACCCTGAAAGGCGCTGACTTGGTAAGCCGAACCAGCACGAGCACCGACACAATTGATCGATTCCTCACGTGTGAGCTGGCAGGTGAAATTGAATTCCTGACGGCCCGCGCACGCGCAACGGGCGCGGCGAGGGCCAACAAGCTGCTCGAACCGTTGGGCCTCAAGGTGCGCTCGTACTCGGTCCTGTCCCTGTCCTGCAGCGGTCTCGCTCCCACGCAACGGGAGCTGGCCGACTTCCTCTCTCTGGATCCCAGCCAGATCGTGCCGCTGGTGGATCAATTGGAAACCCTCGGACTGGTGGAGCGCCGCGCCGATCCCCAGGATCGGCGCTCCAAGGTCATTGCCGGAACTCCGGCCGGGCATGAGCTGTACAGGAAGGCACGCCGCGCCACTGCACAGGGCGAATCCGTGGCACTGGATCAACTGAACCCGGCGGAGCAGGAAACTCTGCGCCAGTTGCTGGCCCGCGTAGCCTTCAACCCGTGAGGCGGGGAGCCCTGACGTGTGCGCCAGCGGGCCGCCTCGGACAACGGCGACTAAGCGCCGTCGAGATGATCGATAAGTTCCAGGCCACGCCGCGCCCAGGCAATCTCCGTCTCTGCACGGGCAATCAGCCCTTCGTAGGTAAAGATCTTGAACTCCGTGGTCCGAAGCCGGTCAGCCTCTGCGGTCATTTCCAGACGCTTGCGCAGCATGATGTTCGTCCCGCCGCGGAGTTCGCTTATCATGTCCTCCCACTGCTTCCGGCGCAGCTCGTGGTATGCGATGTGGGCCTCCATCTGCGTCCGGGCAGATTCAGGTTCCGCCCACTCGAGGTAAGCGGCTTTCAAGTGAACCGGGTCCCGCTCCCTTGAATATTCCAGCGGCGTATTTATCCACGCCCGGAAAGCGGCGATCCCCGAATCTGTAATCCGATACCGGGTCTTCGTTGCCCTGTGACCCCACGGAACATCCTCTCCTTCCAGGAGGCCATCCTTTTCCATGCGCCGAAGTTCAGGGTAGATCTGGGAGTCGGGCGCGTGCCAGACATAGGCCACCGAGGCCCCGAAGCGTTTGGACAGGTCATAGCCGGTCATCGGTTCCACCGACAGAAGCGCCAGCAAGGCATAACGGAGACTCATGGGGACCTCGCTCAGGAACAGGCTATTGCTAATAACTATATCCGTAGATAGTCTGTGACCCACACACTAACTATGGGCATAGGTATTCTGCTTGAAATGCCCCGCGATGGACCATCCCGGGCCGTCATGGTCGACGGCTGTCCGGGCAACGGAAGGAAATACTGTGACAGCTGTCCGGAGTCAGAGTTCCACCACCAACAAGGTGCTGGGCTATCCCCTGAACGCCTGGTACGTCGCCGCATGGGACAAGGAAGTCACGCGCAAGCCGATGTCGCGCAAGGTGGCAGGGCGGCCTTTGGCCCTCTACCGCACCGAGGATGGCAAAGCTGTGGCCCTCGCAGACGCCTGCTGGCACAGACTGGCCCCGCTGTCCCTCGGTAAGACGCTGCGCAAGGACGAGATCCAGTGCCCGTACCACGGCATCGTCTACAACTCTGCCGGCCGGTGCGTCTCAATGCCCGCCCAAGAGACGATCAACCCCAGCGCCACTGTCCCGTCCTTCCCGGTTGTCGAGCGTCACCGCTACGTGTGGGTCTGGCTTGGAGACGCCACTAAGGCTGATGTCAGGCTCATTCCCGACATGCACCAGCTGGACTCCCCGGAGTGGGCCGGCGATGGCGAGACAATCTACGCTCCCTGCAACTTCCAGCTGGTGCTGGACAACCTCATGGACCTCACCCACGAGGAATTCATTCATTCGTCCTCCATTGGCCAGGAGGAACTGAGCGAATCGGACTTCGTAGTCACTCATGACGATGAAACCGTCACCGTGGCACGTTGGATGTTCAACATTGACGCCCCACCCTTCTGGCTGAAGAACATGCGAGATAAGTTCCCAGGGTTTGAGGGAAAAGTGGACCGCTGGCAGATCATCACATTCCGCTCCCCCTCCGTCATCAACATTGATGTGGGCGTGGCCAAAGCGGGTACGGGCGCCTTCGAGGGCGACCGTTCGCAGGGCGTCAACGGATACGTCATGAACGCCATCTCACCCGAGAGCGACAAGAGCTGCCACTATTTCTGGGCGTTCATGCGCAACTACCGCCTGGACAGCCAGCTCATCACCTCCCAGCTGCGGGACGGGGTCCACGGCGTGTTCGGCGAAGACGAGGCGATGCTCACGGCGCAGCAGGCAGCGATCGACGCCAACCCCGACTATGAGTTCTACAGCCTCAACATTGATGCCGGCGGAATGTGGGTCCGCCGCCTCATCGAACGTCAGCTCGAATCCGAAGGCCGCCTGATCCCTAGCGCCGAGGACCGGCAGCAACGAGACAGGTACTGAGACAAACATGGCAGCATCCAACATCGAAGTCTGGCAGCTCGGAGCAGTGGTAGAAACATGCACCATCGCCACTGGTATCCAACGCGTTGTGCTGGAATCAACGATCCCCAGAAAAGCAGAACCCGGTTCCCACATCGACGTCATGGTGTCGGCCAACGGCCATGAGGACAGGCGCTCGTACTCCGTAGTCGAGTCCAGCGAGGACGGAAAACGCCTGGTCATCAGCGTCCTGAAGGCGCCGCTGTCGCGAGGCGGATCGGAGTTCATCCATGCGCTCAAGCCAGGGGACCACCTCAAATTTACCCAACCACTCCAGAACTTTCCGCTCCGGGTCGGCGCGGAACGCTACATCCTCTTGGCCGGAGGCATAGGGATCACTGCGATGATCAATATGGCCCGCGTCCTGAAGAACCTCAACGCGGCCTACACCTTCGTCTATGCCGGACGCACCCGCTCAGCCATGGCTTACCTGGAGGAGCTTCAGAAGACCCATGGTGAAAACCTAGTGGTCCATGTTGACGATGAAGGCTCGTCCCTGAACGTCGACGCCCTTATCGCCGGCGTCAACATGGACACGGAACTCTACATGTGCGGTCCCATCCGCCTCATGGACGCTGTCCGCCGCACATGGACCGATCGTGAGCTGAACTTCCCGAATCTGCGCTACGAAACCTTCGGCAACAGCGGCTGGTTCGACCCCGAAGAATTTATCGTCAAAGTTCCAGCGCTCGGCCTGGAAGTGGCGGTGGGACAGGGCCGCTCCATGCTCGAAGCCCTTGAAGATGCCGGCGCTGACATGATGTTCGACTGCCGAAAGGGTGAATGCGGCCTCTGCGAGGTCCGAATCCTGAAGCTCGAGGGCACCATCGACCATCGGGACGTCTTCTATAGTGTCAGGCAGCAAAACGCCACCGAAAAGATGGCGTGCTGCGTTTCCCGTGCGGTGAAATCGGAAGCCGTGTTGGAGGCGAAGTCATCTTCAACCTCGCCGGCAGTGGTGACCATCGAGGTCTCGTGACCGGGCCGGTGGCGACACGCTTCCGTGTATTCGCTCCCAGTTCCTTAGGAATCCGCCCAGGATGTACCGACTCACGGATGGTACGCGGTATCGAGGTACGTCGGATCACCGTGTCCGTCCCGGGACGTGACTGGCCGTGTCCCCCATTAGAGAAAGGAGTAAGGGTTTTCGTTCGCTTCTTCCCTTGCCGGTCCAGTGGTCGATCGGACAATGAGCGTAGCTTCGGTCGCGACTTCGAGAGGCCTGGCCTCTAGGGCGGTGAGCCGTCGCGTAATCGCAGAGAGCGTCCCGTCGACGGTGAGGTCCACGTCCTGACGCACTGACGTTAGGTCGTTATAAGACAGTGAAGCAATGTCACTGTCGTCGTATCCCGTGACAGAGATCGTGCCAGGAACGTCGACACCTGCGTGTCTGAAGGTGGCGAGCAACCCGGCTCCACAGTGGTCGCTGCAGCCGATTACCGCCGTCGGGAGCCTGTTTCGGGCGAGGAGTTCGCGGGCCGCCGTTGCTCCGTCTTCTTCTCCGAAACCGACCTCGACGACGTCGATCTTGTCGGCCAACCCATTCGCAGTCATCGCCGCACGGTACGTCGCGGCGCGATCCGGTCCCCAGACGCCGCCGAGACCACCTGCATAGGCTATGTCGCGATGCCCCGCGCTTGCGAGATGGCCGACGAGCAGCATGAGCCCGGCGTCGTCGTCGGTACGCACGACGTCCGCGCGGGACTCCCTCGACCGCTCGCCAAGCCAAACCACTGGCATCAGGTCGAGCGCTCGTTGGAGCGCTGGCGAGTCCGGATCGGGGTTATAACAGGCCAACGCCTCCACCCGATGCTCCAGGAGCTCGGAGATCACGACCTCGGTGGTCCGCCGTTCGGTCACCGGACCGAGCACAATGCCGTATCCCTCCTCGGCAGCACGTTCGAGCAGGCGCTCGACCACACGTACCTCGAAGGAATTCAGGGCGGTGAAGAGCACACCTATGAGGTACGTCCGGCTCTGCCGGAGCATTCGTGCCGAGGCGTTCGGCCGGAAGTCCAGCTCTGCGGCCGCGGCGAGAACAAGCTCCCTCGACGCTTCACTGGGTCCTGATACCCCGCGGAACACGAGCGAGACGAGCTGCCGCGAAACCCCGGCGCGGGCGGCGACATCGCTCATCGTGGGCATCCGGCTAGGCCCCGCCCCTGCCGAGGTCCCGAGGTGCCGCTCAGAGCTGTCCATCACGTGTCCAATCATATTGCCTGCACGTTGAGTAGCTGTTTGCCTCACCTCACCGCAAAGTCATACTCCTGGAAAACCGCAACATCGCTCTGCCAGCGTGACTCGACGAAGGCGACGTGCGATGGGTGCGCGTTATACGCGTCATAGCTCGCCTGATCTGCAAAGACCATCGAGATCTGCCAGTCCAGGTCACTCTTGGCGCTCACCTGGCGATTCACAGCGAAGTCGACGACGCCGTCGATCGCGGTGAGCGTCTTGGCCGCAGTGTCGAGGAACTCCGCCTCGGCGTCCGAGCCGTGCTCGTGCAGGAGGCGGAAGACGACGGTGTGGCGGATAGCCCTGCCAGATGCCGGTGCGGATTGGTCCTCGAGATGACCTCGGAGGGCTTCCACGACTATTGTGTGGTCGGCGTCGTCGGAGATGCCGGAGACCACTGCTACGCCGACTGCGGTCCCTCGTACGCGGATCGGGAATCCTCCCCCGCTAAGCGTGTGGGTGCTAGCATCGAGCCCCATCCGCGCGGACTCTTCCACGATCCCGTACTCCCGCAGCCTGTGTGTCGTGAACCATGAGCTCGCGTCGTAGCGGCGGACGAGCGCTGCCTTGCGTTCCATCCACTGGTCGTTGTCGGCCGAAGTTCCCCTCAGGCCAGCGTGAAAGACTCGCTGCTCGCCGAGCCAGATCGCTGCCGTTATCGCAGCCGAGCGCTCGTGGGCGATTGCGAGGATTCGTTGGCCAACGGCCCACGCGTCGGCGTGGTCAAAGGCCTCGAAGTCGATCGTGCGATCGTGTTCGAGGAGCTGGTCAAGAGTGTGCGTGGTGAATGCTGTCATAGTTTGCTCCTGATTGTCTTGATGGATTCTTTCGGTCACTATTCGGCTGCGGTTGCCATTTGGCGCCCAGCGTGCGCGACCTGTCGCCTTGCCTCGTCGATTGTGGCCATGATCGAAGCCATTTCGTCGTGTGGGTGCAGCGGTGACTCGATTCGCCCCTCCGCAACGTAGGACGCGAAGGCCGTCGCCTGATATCCGAGCCCCTCGTGCAGGGTCTCAAAGGTTTCGTCCCGCCACGTGGCAGTCTCCTCGGAGCGGATCATGCCGGTCGTAAGCGTCACGCCGGAGGGGCCGAAGAACGGGCTTGCCAGCTCGATCCGCCCGGTTGTACCCATGATCGACGCAACGACGGGAAGGGAGGTGACGATCGAGGTGGAAACAAGCGCCGTCGCCCCACTCGCCGTGGTCAAGAGGAGGTCGGCGCGGGCGTCCACACCGGTCGGTGCGAGCACGCCCGCCGCGGTGACAGAACTCGGAGAGCCGAGTACGGACGACGCGAACGAGATCGGATAGATACCGGCGTCCAGCAGGGCACCACCCCCGAGTTCGGCCTTCCACAGACGGTGGCCGGCATCGAAAGGCGCGGCGAAACCGAAGTCGGCCCCGACCAACTGAACGTCGCCGACCACTCCGTCCGCGAGGAGTTGGCGGACGATGTCGGCCTGAGGCAGGTAACGGGTCCACATCGCCTCCATCACGAGCACTCCTGCCGCCCGGCCGGCGGCCGTGATTGCGCGCGTCTCACTTGCTGACATCGCGACCGGCTTTTCGATCAGGACATGCTTTCCCGCGTGGATCGCCTCGAGCGCGAGATCGAAGTGCTGCGGGTGCGGCGTCGCGATATATACGGCGTCAACGGAGGCATCCGCGATGAGCGCCGACACGTGCTTGTGCACGCTGGGGATGCCGTGTTCCGTCGCGAACGCGGTCGTCTTCGCGGCATCACGGGCAGCTACGGCAACGGCCCGTTGCGCCGTGTGGGCATGAAGCGCGTGGACAAAACGAGAGGCGATCCCGGTTCCGATGATGCCCCAGCGAAGGGCGGGAACGGAGTCCGCAGGAATGATTCTGGGATCAGGCAACGTGAGTGACATAAGGGACCTTCACTGGGAGGGGAGACGAAAGATGAATTTAGCTCGTGCTATTAGCTCGTGCTAATTGCTGACAATATCAGGTTATTGAAACTGTCACCACAGCGTTCTGATGTGACGTTTTCCAATTCCGGCCTCTCTGCTAGTAGGTCATCTCACTCCTGGCAGCTGCCCCGAAAGGGGGCACCATAACCGGGCTCTTCGTCGCAATGTTGGACACAGGAGAGGCGGCGTCCGCTGCAGCTGGCGCCTGGAGATCGGTCCCCCAGGCCAGCATCCGGCCTGGCAACTGACGCGTGTGCCGGTCGCTGATAGACGGCGGTACCGAAGCGCAGGTCTGGTCCGCTGCTCCAGCGCAGCTCCCGTCTCAGGGAGCCGCACTGAACCAGATACGTTCGTTCTCGCTACCCGCCAACTGGGAGGTGGCCTTTCCTAGCCCTCGAGCGCCAAGTCCACTGACAGCGGAAGCTCGCTGACTGAGGTGCCGATGCGCAGGCGGTAGGCACCGGGTTCGTAGGTCCAGCCGTTGTCCCAGTAGGCCAGGAGGCGGGTGGGTATGTTGATAACCGCGGTGATTGTTTCGCCGGGTTCGGCCCATACGGGGGCGGAGGCGACGAGCCAGCGCGCGGGGCGGTCCACGGCGGAGCCGGGCCGTTCGGCGTAGACCTGCACCACCTGCTTGCCGGGGCGGTTCCCGGTGTTGCTCAGGGTCAACTCGAGGGGCACGACGGCGCCGGGCGCTGTGGTCGCCGGGACGTCAACTGTGTCGAGGGTCCAGCTGGTGTAGCCGAGTCCGTGCCCGAATTCGTAGGCCGGTTCCGCTCCAGTCTTGAGCCAGGCGCGGTAGCCGATGTGGATGCCTTCGTCGTAGCGAAGTTTGCCGTTTGCGTTGGGTGTGGTGTTGATGACGGGCACGTCGGCCTGGGTGGCGGGCCAAGTGGTCGGGAGCCGTCCGCCGGGCTCGGCTTGCCCGGTGAGGATGTCCGCGAGGGCGTTGCCGAATTCCTGGCCGCCGAAGTAGCCGATCAGGGTGGCCGCGACCTCGTGGCGCCAGGGCATGAGGACGGGGGAACCGGAGTTGACGATCACAACGGTGCGCGGGTTGACCGCGGCGACGGCATGAACCAGGCGGTCCTGAAAGCCGGGCAGGTCCAGGCTGGTGCGGTCGAAGCCTTCCGATTCCACGCGGGAGTTCGTGCCGACCACGACGACGGCGACGTCGGCTTCCAGGGCGGCCTTGGCAGCCTCAATGATGAGCGCTTCGGGGTCGGAGTTGTCCGCCTCCGTGCCGATCGTGACACTGAGCGCGTTGGACAGCGCGGCGGTGCGGTTGGCGATGTCCAGTTCGATGCGGACGTCGATGGGTTTGCCGGCGGTGACCTGGACAGGGATGGTTTCCGAGGGTGGGGCAAGGAACGCGGCCCCCAGGTCGGTGCCGAAGGGGACGATCGTGGCTTCGTGCCGGAGTTGCCCGTCCACGAAGATCCGGCCGTGCCCGGCCGTGGCGAACCCCAGGTGGATTGTCCCGGTCTCCCCCGGGGTGTAAAGGGTGTGTAGTTGCACCATAGAGGATTCCGCGATCGGGGCGTCCCCGCCGAACCAAACCAAGGCCGTGGAACGGCGGTCCTCCGCGAAAAGTTCCTCGTCGGTGGAGGCAAAGAATCGCACCCGCAGCCCCGGGCCGCCCGTGACCGGGTTGGTCAGCTGCTCCAAAGGCAGTTCGGCGACGCCTTCCTGGACCACGGCGCCTACGTTGTATCTGACGTTCTCCTTGCCGAAGGCTGCACGGATTCCGTCCAGCGGTGTCACGATTTTCTCGGGTAGCACCGTGGCAGATCCGCCGCCTTGTGTGCGGGCCTGCAAGGCGTTGTGTCCGATCACGGCGATCTTGCCGACGGAGGCAGGGTCGAGCGGCAGCACGCCGTCGTTCTTCACCATCACGGTGCCGGCCGCGGATGCTTCCCTTGCGAACGCGAGCGGGTCCTCGCGGTCTATCGGTTCGGCCTGAACGGGGTCGAAGCCTTCCAGGGCGCCGACCCGGGCGGCCAACTGCAGGATCCGCAGCACCTTTCGGTCGACCGCCGCTTCCGGGACCTGCCCGCACTTGACCGCCAGCACGAGCTCTGCGCCCCACGGGCCGTCAGGGCCGGGCATCACCAGATCCTGGGAGGCGCTGGCGGAGTTGATGCTGCGCACGGCGGTCCAGTCGCTGATGACGACGCCGTCGAAACCCCATTCGCTGTTCAGCGGTGTTTCCAGCAGATCGTTCTCGGTGGCCGTTGCCCCGTTGATGGAGTTGTACGCGCTCATCACCAGCCAGGCACGGGATTCAACGATGGCTTTCTCGAACGCCAGCAGATACAGCTCTCGGAGGGGGCGCTCGTCGACGAGAACATCCACGGTGAAACGGTCCGTTTCGGAATCGTTGGCCACGTAGTGTTTCGGGGTCGCACCCACCCCGTTGCGCTGGACCCCGGCCACATACGCGGCCGCGAGTTCGGCGGTCAGGACCGGGTCCTCGCTGAACGCCTCGAAGTGCCGGCCGCCCAGCGGGGAACGGTGCAGGTTGATGGTCGGACCAAGAACGACGTCGACTCCCTTGCGGCGGGCTTCGACGGCCGAAGCGGCACCCAGACGGTCCGCGATCGCAGGGTCCCAGGTGGAGCTGATCGCAGCAGCGGACGGGAAATTCATCGACGGTTCGCGCTCGTCCCACACCTCCCCGCGGACGCCGCTTGGGCCGTCGGAGACCAGGATGCGTCGCAGCCCGATCTTCTCCATCGGCCAGGTCGTCCAGAAATCCCGACCTGTCAACAACCGCACCTTCTCCTCCAGAGTGAGCTCGGCCAGAAGGGACTCCAGGCGCTGGTCGATGGCAATCTGGGCAGCTGAACGGTGACCCGGAGTCAGAGTTTCCATGTTGGGTTTCCTATCTTGAAAATGATTTGTTGGTGGGCACTTGGGCCCTGATTTCGGAAGTTGTTCGGGCTAGGTGGTGTGTTCGGCCCGGACGGGCACGGGCGCAAGGATTTCCTCGCTGGGCTGGAAGCCGATCCGCCACGCACGGAACCACAGCTGCCCGGCGTCGTAGTTCAGCACTGGTCCTGAGTACAGATGCCAGCGCCGTCCGTCGTGTTCGGGGCTGCCTGCGGCCCGTTCCATGGGGTTTCTGCCTTGAATAGGCCCGGGTGGATCCGAGGTCCACGCGATGGACGCTCCGTCGGTGACGCATTCAGCTTCCAGCCCGTATGGCGTCCGGACTACGATGGGTGCCGCTGTGGTGCGGGGCAGGCCTGCGGGCCGCCAGCGCTCGATGAGTTCCGCTTCCTCGACTAGACCGAGGTCGCCGAAGCGGCCCTGCCACCGCGCCAGCGCATCCCGGAACCGGTCAAGGTCCGCGGCATGGTCTGGATCGGCGGCGAGGTTCCGGGTTTCGTGGGGATCCTGAAGAAGGTCGTAGAGTTCCTCGACGGGCTTGGAAACGGCCACGAGCGTGCGCTGAAGCTCGGTGAAGATGCTGCGGGGTTCACCGCAGGCAAGCTGCCGGGCCTCCTCTGCCGCGATACGGCGCAACTCAGACCATGTCGGGAGCCGGTCCGGGTAGTCGGTGTGAAGCATGGGCGGGCGGTCGGGGTGGAAGTTTCGGACGTATCTGAATCGCAGGTCCCGGACGGTGCGGGAGGTGTCTTCGGCTTCATCCATCCGGTCCCGTCCGCCGTAGACGTACTGGTTCGGTTCCTCCATGAAGGACCCGTCGGGCCCGAGCAACGGGACGCCGTGCATGTGTTCGGGAACGGGCAGTCCGCAGGCGTGGAGCATGGTCGGGGCCAGATCCATCGTGTGGACCAGATCTCCCCTGACCGTGCCGGCGGGGATCTTGCCCGGCCAGCGTATGACCAATGGCTCGCGGAGGCCTGCTTCCGTGGCCCAGCGTTTGGCCCGCGGCAGGCCTTTGCCGTGATCAGACCAGAACACCACAATCGTGTTTTCCGCCAGGCCGTCTTCTTCCAGCTGGTCCAGTATGGTTCCCACCCAATGGTCCATTTCGGTAATGAGGTCCGCGTACCGTGCCCACGCCCGCCGGAACACGGCCGTGTCCGGATAGTACGGCGGCAAGGGCGCCGACGCCGGACCATGCCTGTCAGCGGTCCCAACGTTCGCCGTACTCGCCTCGAATGCGTCGTCGTCCACATAGATCCGGGATTCGTGAGTGGCCATGCCGTGGAATGCCGCGAAGAAGGGAGTGCCGGGATTAGGACGGTTCCGCCAGTGTGCAACAGGTGAGCAATCGTCAAAGACGGTGGGCGGAATGTCGACCTGGAAGTCCGTGAACCAGTTGTTCGTACAGTAATAGCCGGCCCGCCGGAAATACTCCGGCAACAGCTTCACCCCCGGCGGAAGCACGGCCTTGGTGCGCATGTGCATCGTCCCGATCACCGTGGGGAAGCATCCGGTCATGATCGCGGACCGTGCAGGCGCGCACACCGGGGCGGAAGCGAACGCGTGGTCGAATCTGGCCCCTTCGGCGGCGAGCCGGTCCAGGTGGGGCGTCACCGCGTACTCTGCCCCGGGCCAGACACCCGTGTAACAGCCCAGGTCGGGGTTGATGTCGTGAGTGGAGATCCACAGGATGTTCGGCTGGTTCATTGCCTGGAGCTGCGGAGATAGCAGTTGGCGGTGATCAGGAGGATGTTGGTCACGGGTACTCCTTAGGCAATCTGCTCGGTGAGGAGCCGGTGGCGTTCTTCGCGGCGTCGGGCCTGGGCTTCGGGGTCGGCAACCGGGGCGGCGAAGAAGAGCCGCTGGGTGTAGGGGTGCCGGGGGGCGCTGGTGACCTGGTCGCCGTCGCCGAATTCGACGATGTCTCCCCGGTACATGACGGCCACCCGGTGGCTGATGTGCCGGACGACTTCGAGGTCGTGTGAAACAAACAGGTATGCGACGTGCGTTTGTTCCTGGATGTCCTTGAAGAGTTCCAGGACGCGTGCCTGCGTGGACAGGTCCAGTGCGGAGACGGGTTCGTCGCAGACGATGAGTTGCGGTTTCAGGGCAAGTGCGCGGGCGATCGCGATGCGTTGTCTCTGGCCTCCGGAGAATTCCCGGGGCAGCCGGTTCCCGGAGTCGGCCGGGAGCCTGACCATCTCGAACAGCGCCTGGATGCGTTGGGAGGTTTCAGCGCGCGGGACCTTCCGGACGGTGAGGGGTTCGGCAAGGATCTGCTCGACTGTCCGGGCCGGGTTCAGTGAGGTGTAGGGGTCTTGGAAGACGACCTGGATGTCGCTGGCCAGTTCCCGGCGCTCGGATCGGCCGGCATGGGCGATGTCCTGGCCACGGAACAGCACTTTGCCTTCGGTCACGGGTGCCAGACCCAGGACGGCGCGGCCCAGGGTGGTCTTTCCCGAGCCGGACTCCCCTACCAGGCCGACGCATTCTCCGGCGCGCACGTCGAGCGAGACGTTGTTGAGGGCCCTGAAGGGCTTGGACCGGAAACCCTTTGCCGGGTATTCGACCGTGACGTTCTGGATGTCCAATAATGGCTGGTTCACCGCAAGGCTCCCTTCCGGGACGGGCTGGCACTGGGTCCAGCGTCGAAGGTGGCGAGTGGTCCGCGGGGGCTGGTTTCGCCGAGGATGGCTCCGAGGAGTTCGCGGGTGTAGGGGTGGCGCGGGTCGGTGAAAATGGACCGCGTGGGTCCGGTCTCCACAATCCTGCCCATCCGCATCACCGAGACGCGGTCGCAGAGGTCTGCGACGACGCCGAAGTTGTGGGTGACGAGGATGACGGCCATCTGGAATTCCGATTGCAGGTCGCGCAGCAGGTCCAGGACTTCGGCCTGGACGGTGACGTCGAGTGCCGTGGTGGGCTCGTCCGCGATGAGCAGATCCGGGTTGCAGGAGATTGCCCCGGCGATGAGGACGCGTTGGGCCATTCCACCGGAGACCTGGTGAGGGTATGCGGCGAACGTCCGCCCGGGGTTGGGGATTCCCACGCGGGCCAGGAGCGCCAGCGCGCGTTCTGTTGCTTCCTTCTTGGAAATCCGGAGGCAGATCCGCATCGGTTCGACCAATTGGCTGCCGATCGTGAACGAGGGGTCCAGGTTGGACATCGGCTCCTGGGGGATGTAGGCGATGCGTGAGCCCCGGATCTTCTCCATGTCCTTCTCGCTCAAGGCAGCCAGGTCTTCCCCGTGGAAGAAGATCGACCCTCCCGTGATCCTGCCGCCTTCGGGCAGCAGCCGCAGGGCCGACCATGCCGTCTGGGTCTTGCCCGAACCGGATTCGCCCACGAGACCGTGGACCTCGCCGCGGGCAACCGTGAGGGAGACGTCGTGGACCACGCGCTTCGTGCCGCCGTCGCCCGTCTCATACCCGACCGAAAGGTTCTCGATCCGGAGGACCGCCTCGCCGGCCGGACCGCCGTCGTCGTGCCGCATGACTTCTTCGCCGACGACGGCGGGTGGTTCCGCATGCTGCTTACGGCGGCGCTTGCGGGGCGCGTTGGAGCGTTCGAGTTCGTCGCGCAGGCTGTTGGCGAGGAGGGTCAGCGAGATCAGGGTGAGGCCGATCGCGAGGGCTGGCCAGATGATCAGCAACGGTGCCGTGTAAAGGTTGGTGAACCCGTCGCTCAGCATCTGTCCCCAGGTGGGGACGTTGATGTCCCCCAGGCCCAGGAACTCGAGTCCGGACTGAACGGCAAGTGCAACGCCGCCGACGATCGCGGACTGGACCACGATGGGTGCGCGGACCACGGTCAGGATGTGGATGCCGATGATCCGCCGGTCTCTGAGGCCGGAGACCCGGGCGGCATCGACGTACAGCTCGTTCCGGACGGCGGAAACCGAGGCGTAGACGAGCCGGAAGAAGGCCGGGGACAGCATGACGCCGAAGATCAGCATCGAGGCCCAGAGGGAAGGGCCGACGACGGCGCGCGCGGCCAGGAGGACGATGATCGCCGGCAGTGCCATCAGCATGGAGATGACCCAGGTCGAGACGGTGTCGATCCACTTGCCGTAGTACCCGGCCAACAAGCCGCCGGTCACACCGATCAACATTGCGGTGACCAGCGCGACAAGCGCGCCGGCGAGGCTGAACTGCGCCCCGAAGAGGAGCCTTGAGAGCACGTCGCGGCCTGCGCCGTCCGTCCCGAGAAGGTGCCCGCCGTCCGGGGACGACAGGACCGCGGAGATGTCGGCGGTGTTGGGGTTGTGTGGCGCCAAGAGCGGGGCCGCAATAGCGCTGACGATGACCACGGCAAGGAAGAATGTTGAACCCAGCGCCAGCGGGTTGCGCAGCACGCGGCGCAAGAGGGATGCCTGGGCGGCGGCCTCCGGCGGGGCGATGGTGAGCTGGTGATCCGGGGCGTGGACAGGTGTACTCATGACAGACGCACTTTCGGGTTGAGCCAGCCCTGGGCCAGGTCTACAAGGAGGTTGAAGATGATGACGAGGATGCCGGTGGCGACGAGCAGCCCCATGACGAGGGGGATGTCCCCCTGGGTCGTGGCTTGTACGGCCACTTGGCCGAGGCCGGGGATGGCGAAGACCTGCTCGACAATTACTGCCCCGCCGAGAAGACCCACGAAATAGACCGCCAGGACCGCGAGGGCAGGGCCGGCGGCGTTACGCAGGACATGCTTGAGGACCACGCGGCGGGCGGGGATTCCGCGGCTGCGCAGGGTCCGCACGTAGTCGTTGCGCAGGGCATCGATCACGGAGCCGCGAACCTGCTGGGTGACGCTGGCGATCCCGCCCAGGGCGAGGGCAATCACGGGAAGGGTGACGGTTTTCGCCCACCCCGTGGGGGAAGTCAGGAACGGCACGTACCCGGTGGGGTCGAACCAGCCCAGGGTGAGGGCGAAGACGAGGACCAGCCCCACCGCGAAAAGGAAGCCTGGAATCGCGTGGCCCACGATCGCCAAAAGCTGGGCCACCCGGTCAACCCACCCGCGTTTGGTGGCGGCGAGCACGCCCAAGACCACCGAGATGACGGCGATGAGAACGATGGCGCCGGCGACCAGGGACAGCGTCACGGACAGGCGCGAGCCGATGGCATCAAGGACCGGCTGACCGCTGAACCACGACGCGCCCAGATCGCCGCGGACGGCGTGCGCGACCCAGTCCCCGTACTGGACCAGAACGGGCCGGTCAAGGCCCAGTTGCCGGGCCTTGAGGGCAACCGTCTGCTGGTCGGCGCTCTCGCCGAGGATCTTCCTGGCGATGTCACCGCCGCCAAGATAGAGGAGCGTGAATCCAAACGTAGTGATGGCGGCCAGCAGCGCGACGCCCGTCAACAGCCTTCGCCCGATAAAGGTAAGCATTGTCGTGATCTCTCGATTCGTGGGAATGGCTGGGCGGGGACCCGCGTCAAAGGGCCCCCGCCCTTGCCTCAGGCCTTGGGCGTGATGTTCCAGAGGTTGGGCCAGACATTGCCCTGGTTCAGTTCAACGCTCGTGCCGGCATTGGTGACGAAATAGTTCGTCGGCGTATACCACGGAGCGAACCACGCCTGGTCAACAACGTATTCGTTCAACTTCTTGAGGGCCGCGGCACTGTCCGCGTCGCTCCCCGTCCGGATCGTGGCAAGGAGCGCGTCGACGTTGGGGTCCTGGTACTTGAAGGTGTTCCAGGTGGCGTTGGGCGCGATCATGAAGCTAATCAACTGCCAGTCGTTCGAGTCCCGTTGCAGGGTGAAGACGGAGAGTCCGTACTTCTGTGCCTGAAGGTCCGCGATCATGTTGGTGCCCGTGTCCACGTACTTGACCTTGATACCGACGTCGCCCAGTTGCTGCTGCAGTAGGGGCCACAGAGACTTCGGGAATAACGGCGATGTCGGCAGCGTCAGTTCAAGTCCGCCGGCGTAGCCCGCGTCGGCCAGGAGTTTGCGGGCCTTGTCCGGGTCAAACTTGTACGTCGAGTTCAGCGTTCCCTCGTAGGCGGGAGATTCGGGACGAAAGACCTGCCCGGCGGCCTCGCCGCGTCCCAGGCCGACTACCTTCAGCATGGCGTTCGCATCGACGGCATAGTTGATCGCCTGCCTGACCTTCACATTGCCCAGCGCCGGGTTGGACTTGCCGGCACGGTCGAAGAGGAGGAGTCCGGCGAAACTCAAGTTCTGACCACTGGATTTGAAGCCGGCTGCTTCAACCTGCGGAAGGATGCTGTTATCACCTACCGCTGCGGCATCCAGTTGCTTGCCCCGTAAGGCATTCAGCTCGGACGTGGCGTCGGTGTACACGTTGATCGTGAGGGTGTCGTACTTGACCGAGTTCGTATCCCAGTACTTGGGGTTCTTCTCAAACTTGTAGGACGTGCCGACCACGGTCTGGCTGGTGTTCAGGGTGTACGGGCCGGAACCGACCGGATTGGTCTGCGCATCCGCCTTGCCGAACGCGGCGGGGCTCTCCTGCAGGCCGGCCGCCTGGGCGAGATAGATGAGGAACGCCGGGTTCGTCCGCTTGAGCGTGATCTCCAGGGTGGTCTTGTCCTTGGCCTTGGCATCGGCCAGGTCTGCGACCTTTGACTTCTGCGGGGAGGTGCCGTCCCGGAAACGCAGGAGGTTCTGCGCGGCGACTTCTGCGGTGAACGGCGTCCCGTCCGAGAAGACGACGCCGTCCCGCAGGGTCATGGTCAATACCGTCTTGTCCGCGTTGTATTCCCACTTGGTTGCCAGGGACGGTTGGACATCCTTGCCGTTGGGTGCCGGCTTCAGCAGCCCGTCGTACACCGCCTGGGCGTAGACCGACTGGTTTCCCCAGTTCATGTTCCTCGCCTCGAAGGTGGCCGGCGCCAGGATGTTGCCCAGGGTGATGCTCTTGGAGGTTTGCGAGGTGCCACTGACGGCGCCGCTGGCGCAGCCGGTCAGCGCGAGGCCTGCAGTGAGTGTCACTGCCACACCTGCTTTGGTGAAACGCATCTTTACGTCCTTTCAGCTGGGGAGGCACCCGAAGCGTCGATGCTCGGTGCCTTCTGCTCCACGATGAACAGTTAGCTACAGAATGGCAGGTTGTGATCCAACACACAAGGCCTTTTCTATAAAACTTTGCATATAGATAGACCTGCTGAATTGCACTTCTTACCGGTAAGACTCTGTTAAAAACAGTTCCATTAGTGCTATAACGATTGTGAGACCTTACCGAATGTGGACTGAACGCTGCAGAAGCAGCCCGGTCCGATCCGGACCTCCAGAACAAGACCGCCAGCACAAGACAGGACAAGATCGATGAAGATCATTTACGTGGACGTTGATTCCCTCCGTCCCGACCACACCGGGCCCTACGGCTACGACCGCAAGATCACACCGAACCTGGATGACATGGCCCGGAACAGCGTCATGTTCGACCGATACTACTGCTCGGACTCACCGTGCCTGCCCTCCCGCACAGCGCTGACGAGCGGGCAGCACGGCATCAGCAACGGCGTGATCGGCCACTTCGGTGACGATTCCCGTTTCCGCCTGGACGCAGGGCATGCTCCCCACCCGGGCCGCCCCTTGCTGGGGCAGGCCCTCAACGCCGCCGGGTACACGTGCGCGGCGGTCTCATCCTTTGCCGAACGGCACCGGGCCTACTACTTCATGGGGAACTTCAGGGAGAACGTGCAGGTCACTCCGGACATGGGAGATGAACCGGCCGACATGATCACCGATGCCGCCGTCGACTGGATCGAGCGGCACCGCGACGTGGACAACTGGTACCTGCACGTGACGTATTGGGACCCTCACACGGACTACCTGCAGGATGAATCCTGGACGGCCAAAGCTGCCGCTTCCGGTCCTGCCCCGGCGTGGCCGGACCAGGAAGCCATCGATGCCCACGCCGAAGTGTACGGAGCGCGCAGCGCCCTGGATCTTCACTACTCAGGTGCTCCGCGGAAGTCACGCGTCCCGCACAACATGCCGGACGCCATCCGCACCCGGGCCGACTTTGAGCACCTCATCAACGGCTATGACGGGGCCATCCACTTCTGGGACTCCGAATTCGGCCGCCTGCGCCGCCGGATCGAAGAAATGGGCTTGGCCGATGACGTGGCCATCATCGTCTCTTCCGACCATGGCGAATCCTTTGGCGAGCTCGGCCTTTACGCCGAACACGGCCTGGCCTCGGAGCCGGTCCACCGGCTACCGATGATCATTCACTGGCCGGGCATCACCGACCAGCCCGGGGTCGCCGCGAGCCGGAACGACGCCCTGCTCTACAACATCGACTACGCCCCGACCATCCTCGATCTGCTGGGCCTGGAGCAGCCCGAAAAGTGGCAAGGCCAGTCCTACGCCGCAGCCGTCCGGGGCGGAACACTCGAATCCCGCCCCTACCTTGTGTGGGGCCACGGAGCCCACACCTACCAACGGGCAGTCCGCACCCGCGACCACCTGTACATCCGCACTTACCACCCCGGCTGCTTCCGTGCCGAGTGGGAATCGCTGTTCAACGTTACCGAGGACCCCTACCTCACCCACAACCTGATTGACATCGAACCGGACCTCGCCATGCAAATGCGGTCCCACCTGTTCGAGTGGCTGGCTTTCTATGCAGGCACTCCGGGCGCCCTCCCGGACCCCATGCAGGGCGCGCTACAGGCCGGGCCCACCCTGTACAACCAGCCGGGCGACTACATGGCGCATCTGAAGAACACCGGGCGCGCCCATCTTGCCGAGGACCTCATGGAACGGTTGCACCCCAAGAACGGCGCCACCCACGTCTCGTGGCACGCGCAAGTCCCCGTATCGGCGGACGACCGGGCCGCCATGCGCAAGCGGTACGAAGCGATGATGAGCACGGAATGACCCCCACAACCGATATCCTCCTCAAAGGCGCTTCTACCCAGCGCCCTAAGGAGGCGAAAGTGTCGTTGGGTCGGCTGGAGGTCATTCTGCTGGGCTTACTCTCCACCGGGGACCGCACAGGCTACGACGCTTGGAAGTGGCTCGAGGGACACGGTCCGTTCGTCGGATACACCGCCAAGACCTCGCAGATCTACCGGCAGCTAGGCAAGCTGGTGGAATGGGGGTGGGCCACCCAGTTCCTGGATCTGCGCAGCTCCGGTCCCGATGCCAAGCTCTACCGGATCACCGATACCGGACGCTCCACCTTGCAGGAATGGATCGACTCCCCCTACATACCGTCACCCCGCCCGCTTGACCCGGACTTCCAGGTGCGCCTCCGCTTCGCCGGAAGCTCAGGACCGGAAAAAGCGCTCGAACTCGTGCGGATCGAACTGGCCTACCGAAGAGAACGCGAAGCCAGCATCGACAGGACCTTCAATGAGGTGCTGGTCAGCTCCGATGCCACCGCAGAGGAGCGACAATGGTCCATGGAGTGGTTCCTGATGCAAAACGAACGCGGACACTACATGGTGTCCAACCTCATCGCCTGGCTCGAAGCAACGGAACGCCGGCTCCAGACGCTCATCGGGAAGACGTCCAAAGGACAGGAATGATCGAAAACAGCGGAACACACGGCGCCGCGGCCGGCGGCTGCTGCGCCGCGCCGCGCGCTCCGGAACGGGTCACCCTCGCGGGAGAGCACAACGCAACAGAACGGCCCGACGTCGGACGCTCCCTTCCGGTAGTCGCCGTCAACGGCGGTGCCCCGCTGGCAGCCTCGCGTGCCCTGCACGAGGACGTGCTGATTCCCGGCGGCGTGTTCGCCATGGGCGATCCATTCGGCGAGGGATACCCCGCCGACGGCGAGACCCCAGTCCACGAGGTGCGCTTGGACGCCTTCCGGATCGACGCGACGGCCGTCACCAACCGGATGTTCGCTGCGTTCGTCCAGGACACCGGCTACCGCACCGAAGCGGAGCAGTACGAAACCTCGGCAGTGTTCCACCTGCTCGTGAAGGCGCCCGGGACCGAGATCCTCGGCACGGCAGCCGGGGCGCCGTGGTGGCTGAACGTCCGCGGCGCCGACTGGGCCCACCCCGCCGGACCGGACTCACACTGGAGCACGACGCCGGAACACCCGGTGGTGCACGTCTCCCACCACGACGCCTTGGCCTACTGCGCCTGGGCCGGGCGCCGCCTGCCCACCGAAGCCGAATGGGAGTACGCCGCCCGCGGCGGGCTCGCCGGGAAACGCTACGCCTGGGGCGATGAACTCACCCCCAATGGCGAACACCGCTGCAATATCTGGCAAGGCACCTTCCCCACCCTGAACACCGAAGAAGACGGCCACGTCGGCACCGCCCCCGTCAAATCCTTCCCGCCCAACGGCTACGGACTCTACGAAGTAGCGGGAAACGTGTGGGAATGGTGCGCGGACTGGTTCCTGCCCAAGTACTACCGCAACTCCCCCGCCCACAACCCCCAAGGCCCCACCATCGGCGCCGGCCGCGTCATGCGCGGCGGGTCCTACCTCTGCCACGACTCCTACTGCAACCGCTACCGCGTCGCCGCCAGAACCTCCAACACACCGGACTCGTCCTCCGGGAACTGTGGTTTTCGCACGGTGGCTCTCGACTGATGAGGCCCCTGGCGGGGCATCCGGGGCCCACCGATCTCGGTCTTCCCGCCGCCCATGTTTACTTCAGTCGTGCGACGCCGATGACAGGATTGCTCCACGGCGCGATGGATGCGTCCCTGATCAAGGTCGGAAAAGTAGTTGTTCCATGTCGCCACTAGCGCGAAAAGGAACACCGTGGAGCTTCTGGCATGACCACCCCTCCTCAGACCACCATCCGACCACGCGAACGTGATGCCCTCCTCCAATCACTCCGCTCCGGCGTCGTTCCCCGGATGGGACAACAACACGTCCAGGTAGGACGGGTCAACGAAGTCAAAGCACTCCTGTGCGACATCAACCGGATCAACGACGCCGTGGCCCGGCAGCTCGTCGGCGACTACGGCTCCGGCAAAAACTCGTCACCGTCCATGCGGGCCTCCCCCGACCGCAGACTTCACGCAACCGGCGGACAAGCCCGCAGCCTCTACACCGAACTCATGCGGAACATGGCCTCACGGGCCAAACCCGACGGCGGCGCGATGCCCAGTATCGTGGGACGCTTCGTGTCCCAAGCCCTGACCGAATCCCGGGACACCGGGGCGCCCGTTGAGAGCATCATCCGGCGGAACCTCAGCGAACTCTCCGAACTCACGGGCGGCTACGGCTTCGCCGAAGTGATCGCCAAATACTGGCAAGGACACGACACCGACAATGAGCAGCTCAAGTCCGATGCTGTGCGTTGGCTCCGTGGGGAATTCTCCACACGCACCGATGCCCGCTCCGCGTTGGGAGTTCGAAAGCCAAGCAGGCCGAGTATCACCTAGGCACAGTTCAAATCCGACCCTTATCCCCGACGCGGCCAAAAAGCCATGGACTATGAGGACAGGGAGGACCACACTTAGCTCGATGCGTAGAACTAGTCCGGATATAGCCGACGACCTCGTCGCAACCGTTGTATTCAGGCCCTACACTCCCCCGGCTGGCTATGAGCGACTCACACATGGGTACTCATCGAGGTTTTGTTCGACTCCCCGGCAAGCTTTTGGTGTCCGAGGAAACCCTCGGACAGACTTACCGGTTTGAATTACCTTCAGGCTGAGTGGTCCTGAGCACACCCATGCTTCCGGAAAAACCGACTCAGCATCCTTCTTGAGACCGCCGGAAAGTGCGCATCCGGCAATCTTGCAACAAGTCCAAGCTCACGGCCGGGGTTATGTCACTGTGGGACCCGACGCACCTCCCCCTGGCGGCTTACTTCCAACGTTGCCGCATTCGGCGTCGACTTATCCCCACACGAGGGCGGAAGTTCCGCCGCCGTCGGGGAAAGTGGACTCGCCATCGGTAGACAGTTCGATGAGTTATTCGGTCGCGCTCTACCTTGGATCGAAGCCTGGAGCGGTCAGTTAGTGACGGTGAAATTTCAACACTTCGTCGAAACTAGCGGGTATCTAAGCACCTATGACAACGTAGACCCGGGGACCGGTTGGGGGCCAGTGCTACTTGGAAACTTTGAACCTGGAGCTGTCCTTTTAAGTCCGCCAACATTAGCCAGCGCTCTAAGTCGCGCCGCCGGAGGCTCGCTACGTCCGGAAGAGTGGGGTCTTCATTTAAGCGCCCGCCGGACTCAGGACAGGAGAATTGCCATTCTCGAAGCGGCGACGGCGGTAGAAGTTGGAATTACGCGCGCATTCCATGAGCGGCTGGGCCACCTATCCGAGGTTGTCCGAGACCGAATAGCCCTCAACGCAAATGGGCTGGTCGGGTTGATCCGCCTTCTTGGGACTCTTGACGTTGGTTCAGAATCAAGATCCAGAGCAAATGACGCAACTCACCGAATAGCACAACCCAGAAACGCCGCCATTCACGCCGGGATAGAGCCGAAAGAAGACGCAGCAGGTCGGGCCTTGAATGAGTGCCTTACGCTCCTGAATTTATACTCCCCGCTCCCTCCAGTCGACGACTGATCTACTTCTGGCAAGACGCAAACCACTGGCCGATCAACGCGGCCCTACGGTCCAGGCGTGGCACGCCGACGACGCCGGGTTCTACTCACAGTTCGCACCCGGCCGGCCCGAATGGAATCTCCGCGGCGCTGTCGTCACCGACAAGAACGGAACCTTCAGGATCCACACCATTCAGCCAGCCCCGTACAAAATCCCCACAGACGGGGCCGGCGGGAAACTGATCTCCGCAGCAGGATGGCACGCCTGGCGCCCCGCCCATCTGCACCTGATCGTGTCCGCCCCGATCATCTTCGCATCACCACACAGCTGTACTTCCAAGGCGACGAGCACTTTGCAGACGAGATCGCATCGGCCGTCAAACCCGAACTCATCATCGCCCCAAAGCCCACCGCCGATGAATCAGGGCGCGACGTCACCGACGACTTCATACTGGACCCGGCCTGACCCCCAGTGCTGGCCCCAGGCTTCGCGGGGCCAGCACTCCCCTGACTCAATTGGAAAAGCTAAGGAGACGCTGCTTCATGCTCTTCGCCGTAACGATGGACGTACGACTCCCTTTGGGGCTGGCCCCACAGGTCAAAGCTGACCTTCTCGCAAATGAGAATGCCTATTCGCAGGAACTGCAACGCTCCGATGTCTGGATCCACATCTGGCGGCGGGTCGGACAATACTCCAACCTCGGCATCTTCGACGTCACCGACAATGAACACCTCCATAACGTCCTCTGGCAACTTCCGCTCTTCCCACACATGCGCATTGACGTGACCCCCTTGGCCACTCACCCCTCAGGTATCAATCCGTGATGAGGAGCGCAGGGCTTTTTCAATAGCCGGCGGCGTCGGGCATCCTCTTCCGCGGGACGTTTCTGGATGATGTGGTTCGGCACGTAGTCAGGTTCAGCGACGGCCTGGCAACAATGAGCTGATGGCACTCATGAGTAAGGCTCCCGTCCTGCTTGGCAGTGATCCATAGGGAGAAAGCAGCTTGGATAAATCGGCCAGCTTCGCGAGGTCGAAGCATGGCAAAAGAAGCCAGACGCAAGCGCGGCCTCCGGCCCCCGCACTGAAGACAGGTAGCGGATCAGGTAGTTTCCCGCTCGCCGGATAACTGTAGAGCGCGGCAAAGTGAGAGATGAAGCAGCTTCGACCACTATCAGAGCCAGAGAAAACAGGTTCGCCGCTTGTGGTTAGAACCCTTCGACTGGATGGAGGTGAGTTCACGTGAAGAACATCAAGCTCGTCAATGAGCGGCGTAGAGAGTGGGAACGCGCGCATCCTAAGCCAGCAGCAAAGAAAGCCTGACCTTCAAGTAGATCAAGGCGGGACCGGCAGCCACCCAACCAAGGCTGACCCGTAAAAACCCTCCAAAGATCTGTGTGTCCATTCTCAATGCAGTTGTCAGCCGCGACGTGGGAACTGACAGCTTGGATGAGACAAATCTGGCGGATTCTCTCTCATTCCTGTTGTTTAGCTCCGCAAAAGTCATTGTCGACAACAGGGGTGGGTGGACCTAGGCAAAATCTCCCCCATCGGCTAAGGCTCTTCGCACCATGGCCTTGCCACATCCGAACCCGCAGTACGGCGCCTCAGGCTCAGGAGTCCGGTCATCGACAACCGGGACAGCATCGGCGGCGCTCATTTTCACTGAATGCCCACAAATCGAGGGAACGGCCGGCGGCCATCAGGAAAAACATAGACACGAATGGATCCGCGTCTTGAGCAGCTCCAACTGTTTGATTCCTGTTCGGCAAGAGTGGACGGCACTATATCCTCTGCCTCGCCACGATGCGCACTTGGGGATGCTTGCCTGAGGGACCTCACAGGAGCCCCGGGTCGCGCCAGCTCGATATGGCTCGCTGAGCGTTAATGTTCCAGGAACAGCATTATGCGCCGACGGTGGGCTCTTCCCCCGAAGGTTGATTCTCCAAGGCCGCGGCCCGACGCCGGTAAGCAGAAGTTTGGGGTCGATTGAAGTCTCAATGCGCATTGAGTACCTCAAAGCTGACCCATATGAATTTACAGATTTTGTTGCCAGTGACAGCAACAGGGAACCTGTCACACAACAGCCTGAAACACAGGGAATCCGAGCCAAACCGCCCGATGTTCGACCCAATCCGACGGCAAAAGTGTTGACACTGTCAACGCCCCAAATTCCTTGCACGAAGTGCCGCATCCGCATCGCGTGGGTGGGGCGCTTTGTTGTCCTGATAAAGAAATCGATCCGGTCAGTGCAGTCCTCAGGGAACGGCAATTAGGTCATGTCGGGACACTCCCCGGATTCTGGTGCAGGCCGCCCGGCGCTCTTAGTCCATGGTGTTTTCATCGCGATTCCGCCCCCATCCTTGTGACATTTCTGATTCACGCAGGAGGCCGATCCGAGAGCCCGCCGCACTTGGCTTGGAACAGAGCATGACGGCGTCCTTCACCGCGGAACGCGCATCCTTGCCAATGGTGAACGGGGCGTGGCTCTGCATCAGGACCGCCAGCGAATGCGGGGTACGAAGCGCATCAACAGTCCCGCGTCCGATCGAATCGTGCCCCAGCAGAGCGAACGGGCCCACCGGGATGGTGCCGCCGAATTCGCCGCCCATCATGGTCAGCACACACGGGACCGGCTCCCCATGCGCGGCCCACTCCGTCGCGTAGGTAGAGTGCGTGTGGACCACTACCCCGACGTCGGGCATGTTCCTGTAAACATAGGCGTGCGCGGCGGCGTCCGACGACGGCCTAAGCCCTGGGTTGCCCCACTCCACTATTTCCGGACCGGTGCAGGCGGCTTTGACCGGTAGCCCGTACAGGTCCGTGACCACCATCAGCTCGGGCGTCAGGGCATCGCAGGAAACTACGGAAGGTCTGATGACCATGAGCCCATAGCCTGGGACGCGGGCTGAGATGTTGCCCGCGGTCCTTTCCACGAACTCGTAACGGTTCAGCTCGCCGTGTATTGCGCACACCTCGACCCGGATCCGGGCAATGGACTCAAGCAGAGCGCTCAAGAGGAGGCCCGTCCGGGATTGCGGCCAGGAGTGGCGGGGCATTTCGCTGGATCTTCTTGCGCCTGTGCATGACCTCATTCGCTCCCCTGCCGAAGTAATCGCAGAGCGTTTACTCGCGGCGCAGTTCTTTTTAGGCGACAGACCCGTTGCCTAGAGGATCTTCCATATTCGGAGGTCTCTTAGGCGCCTCACCGGGGTCGCCGGTCCGGTGAGGCGTGATCAGGAAGGACCGGGTTTCAGCCCTTGACGCTTCCGCTCGCTAGCCCGCTCTGCCAGTAGCGCTGGAGGAACAGGAAAGCGACGACGAGTGGCAGGATCGAGACGAAGGATCCGGTGATGACGCTTGAGAAGAGTGCCTGGGATCCTCCTCCGCCCGAAGTGCTCGCTGATTGCCACTGGGCCAATCCGACAGTGAGCGGGTACAACTCCGAACTGTTCAGCATGATCAATGGGAGGAAGTAGTTGTTCCACGTTGAAACAAGCGCGAAGAGGACCACCGTTACGATGCCGGGTCCAAGCAGGCGGAGCCCGACCTGGAAGAAGATGCGGAATTCGCCGGCACCATCAATCCGGGCTGCTTCCAAGAGGCTGTCGTCTACCGCGTCGGCAGTGTAGACCCGCATGAGGAAGACGCCGAAAGGGCTAACGAGGGACGGAAGGATGATGGCCCAAGGGGTGTTCGTTAGGCCCGCGTTGGCAAAGAGAAGGTATGTAGGGAGTGCCAGAGCGGTGGTGGGGATCATAATGGCTCCAAGCACGCCGTAGAAGAGCGGTTTGTCGCCAAGAAACCGGTACTTCGCAAAGGCATACCCGGCTGCGGTGGCAAAAAAGGCCGCCCCGATCGCGCTGATTCCGGCGTAGAGAATCGTGTTCAACATCCACCTCCAGAAGACCCCGCCGTCTTGTGTGAAGAGGGCGCCGATGTTCGTAAAGAGCTCGAAGCTGCGCCCGAAGCCATATCCGAACGTGGAGAAAAGATCTGAGTTGGATTTGGTTGAAGCGATCAGAAGCCAGAGGAGCGGAAGGAGGAAGTAGGCCACGCACGCCCAGACGGCGATGGTGAGCACCGTACTGCGCGTTGATTTGGGCTTCCTGCCCGAAGCCGTAGTCCTTTTCTTCCCTGGCACGCGCCTGGCATTGACGGTGACGGTTGCTGGCGAGGCGTTCATGAGTTGCGTTCCCGTCGTTGCTGGGAGATCTGGACGATGAAGGAGATGATCATGATGACGATTCCAAGTGCGAAGGCGATGGTGGCGGCGTAGTTCACGTCGCGGTTCACGAACGCGAGGTTGTAGGCGTACAGGTTCGGTGTGAAGGAGTCGCTGATGGCGTTGGGGGCGATACGTGAGAGCAGATTGGGTTCGTTGAAGAGCTGGAAGGACCCAATGATGGAGAAGATGACTGTGAGGAAAATGGCCGGTCGGATGGCGGGGATTTTGATGCTGAGGGCTGTTCTGATCTGGCCGGCGCCGTCGATCTCGGCCGCTTCGTACAGTTCGCTGGGGATGGAACGGAGGGCCGCGTACATGATGATCATGTTGTAGCCGACGTATTCCCAGGTGACGATGTTGATGATGGAGCCCAGGGCGTTTGGGGAGCTGAGCAGGTCCGGCGCTCCGAGGCCAATGGCGCGGAAAAACTGGGCGATCGGGCCGAAGTCCTTCCCGTAGAGGTAGCCCCACATGAGGGTGGCCACCACGCCGGGAACGGCGTGTGGGATGAAGATCGCAAGACGGGCGACTTTGCCCCCTCGGGCCCGGGCCGAGTCCAGGGCCAAGGCAAGGAACAAGGAAAGGGCGAGCATGATCGGCACCTGTACGAGGAGGAAGAGGACCATTCGGCCCAGTCCTCCGAGGAACATGGGGTCAGTGAAGGCCCTCACGTAGTTGTCCAGGCCGACGAAGACTTCGCCGCCGAAAAGCCGGCTGGCGAACAGGCTGAGATAGCCCGAATATCCGAGTGGGATTACCAGCATGGTCAGGAAGGTGAGGAAGAACGGAGCGATCAGGATGTAGGCCGCGAGGCTTTGCCGGCTTTTCGTGGAGCGAACTTTGGCTGTCCTGATACTGCGGGTGCGGACGGCTGTTGGTTTCTGCGCTAGTTGAGTCACGGGGTGTTCTCATATCTGTGTGTGACGGTTCTGGATGGGCGGCGCCGCGGACGGCGCCGCCCACGGGAGCTACTTGACGTTGAAGCCCTGTGCTTTTGCGTACGTGGTCATGGCGTTCTGCCACGCGGTGAGTCCTGCTCCCAGGTCGGTTTTCTCGGCGATGGCCTTGCCGAGCGTGTCCTTGAAGCTGGAGTTCACATAGTCCATGAACGGGGGCCATTCAAACGTCTTGTCAACGGTGTTGGCGACACCGGCGAACAGTTCGTTGACCTTCTGGCCGCCGTAGAACGGCGCTTCCTGCTTCGTGAAGTCGGGGTTCTGCAGAAGCGGGGTGCTGGTTGGGAAGAGTGACTGCTTGCTGTTGAGCAGGGCAGTACTGGTCGGGTCCGAATTGATGAATTCGACGAGTTTGGCCGCGGCGATCGGGTTCTTTGTGCCGGCCAGGACAGCGTCGCCGGAGCCGCCCAGGTTAGCGGAGACGTTGGCGTCCGCGGTGTACTGCGGCAGCGGGGCGGCCCGCCACAGTCCTGAGGTCGTCTTGGCTGTACCTTGCAAGAACACCGGACCCCAAGCTCCAGTCAACCAGCCGGCGTACTTGCCATTGGCGATGCCCTGGTACCAGGTGTCGGTGAAGCCCGGGTCGTTTGCGACGAGGTTCTGCTGAAGAAGTGAGTTCCAGTACTTGGCGACCTGCTGGGATTTGTCGGTGTCGATGGCGATCCCGACGTCCTGGCCCCCGCTGTAGCTGAAGGGCTTGATCCCGGCCTGCCACAGGAGTCCGATGAATGCACCGGCATCGCTGGGCGAAATGTTTGTGATGTAGGAGCCGGTCTTGTCTTTCACCGTCTTGGCCGCGGTGGCGTAGTCGTCCCAGGTTTTGGGTGCTGCGTTCAGGCCTGCCTTGGCAAGGATGTCGCTACGGTAGAGGTTGCCCATGGGTCCGCTGTCTTGCGGGATCCCGTAGACCTTGTCTCCGCGGGTGACCTGGTTCCAGACCCAATCGACATACTGGTTTTTCATGTCTTTGGCGCCGTAGGGAGCCAGGTCGAGCAGGTTGTTGCTGAGCTGGAACGATGACACATACGCGAATTCGAGTTGAATGACGTCGGGTGCGCCTTGGCCGGCGGAGATGGCGGCCCTGACCTTTTGGTAATGGGCGGGGCCTTGTCCTACGTTCTGGATGTTGACCTTGATTTTCGGGTATTTCTTCTCGAACAGGGCAACCTCTTGGTCGATGTTCGGCACCCACGTCCAGAAGTTCAGTGTGGTGTCCGTGTCCATGGCTTTGTCGATGTCGGATTGTGAGACGGCAGCCGCCGGTGCCGTGGCGGAGTTGGCCCCTCCGGCGCATCCGGTCAGGAGCAGGGAGGCAGCAAGTGCTCCTGCTCCCAGCGCCTTTGCTGTTCTTGGTGCTTTCATGTGCGTGTTCTCTTTCTCTTGTTAGTCCGCCGTTAGGGGCGGTGGTTTTCTTGGACGAGCACCTGTGTGCCCCGGGGCTCGATAACGAGTTGGCTTCCCGCGGTGACTGTCACGCCTGTCTCCAGGTTCCGGACCGTTTCGGGAACGGTGACGGTGACCGAGTCACCGGACCAGTTGAAGATGAAGCGGACATGCCCGCCGGGCGTTGTTCCGCTTTGAACGGTGATTCGGTTCGCGGGCGAAGAAGCCCAGTCTCCCGCCACAGCTTGGGGCGCGAGCCAGCAGCACAGGTCCACGGCAAGGGCCTTGTTCGGTACGGTGCCGACGTACGTGATTCGACCGGCCCCGGAGGTGCGGGTGGTGATCGCGGGGAACCTGTCAAAAACGGTGTGGTCGTAGCTGGCCAGAGTATCGGCGCCCTCGTTGATCAGCCCGTCGATCCACCACATCCCCGCGGCGTCCGGGGAGAGTTCAAGCAGCCCGTCGCCGCTCATACTGACCGGTTCAATCAAGTGGGTGTATTCCTCGTAGCTAACACCTGCCTGGTTGGAAAATCCTGGCGGTGCGACTTCGGCGCGGGCCCGCGCCTGGGTGTCGGCGTAGCCGCTCCGGATGCCTAGGACGAGGTGGCCTCCGGAGGAGGCATAGGCATTGAGCCAGGCGACCGAAGCGTCGGAAGCGATATAGAAAGCCGGAACGATGAGGACAGGATGATTCCGCGCGAAAATCTCTGCATCCAAGTGCTCGAGCTGGGTGTCCTGGATGATGAGGGCCTGCCGGTTCGACTCGATAATCCCGGTGTGGAACGCGTCGAAGATGCGGTAATACGATTGAGGGTCCGGCTCGCGGTTCCCGTCAGGCAACGCCGGGAACGCGTTGAAGGCCCACTTGCTGGCGTTTGAATACAAGATCGCAATGTCGGCGTCGGGCGTGTACCCTGCCAACGCGTTGCCGACGGACTCTAGGGATCGGCCGAGCTCTGCCAGTTCCGAATACACTCGCCCTGGCTTTCCGCTGTGGGGAAGGACGCCGCCCCAATAGGTTTCAAAGCCACTGCGGAGAGTTTGCCAGTGCCAGTACTCGACCATTCGGGCGCCCCTAGAGACGAACGCGAACGCTGCCTGTTTCAGCTGGCCCGGATACGGGGGAAGATTTTGGTGCGAACCCCCGATGGACTGGGCGTTGGTCTCGGTGACGAGGAACGGTTCAAGACGGGTCGACCACATCCGGTCCGCCTGACGGAAAAACGGCCCGACGCCGGTAGTCGTGAAGACCGGTCCCTGCGGGACGGTGCGTTGGAGATCGAGTCCGTCCTGCATGTCGTAGTACGGGTTGCCCGCGGCGACATCGAGCCCGGCGGCAAGCAGATGGTCATGCTGGCCCGGGCGCGGGTAGGCAATGCAGGTGGTGACAAACTGCTCCGCTAACGCATACTCGCGCACGATCCGGGCCTGCCAGTGGATGAAATCAGTGGTGATCTCGGCCTGGTACTCCCGCCAGGCCAGGTCGTACTGCGGGAAGGAATTTCCGTCCGGGCGCCAGAGTTCATCGATTGAGGTGAGCCGGTGCGACCAGTAGGTCAGGCCCCACTCGTTATTGAGGGTCTCGACGTCGCCGTATCGCTTGATCAGGTATTCTTTGAACCCGTCGAACGCGTCATCGTTGTGGAAAAGGATCATTCCCGGTTCGTTGTCCACCTGATATCCGACCACTGCGGGGTGGGACGCATAGGTTTCGAGGATGCGGCGGATGATCCGTTCGGCATAGCTCTTGAACAAGGTGCTGGAGTAGTTGACTTCCTGTCGCGCTCCCCACGGAACTCGGACGCCACTCTCCCGTTCTGCGGCCAGCTCCGGGTGCTTCACCTGCAACCACGGCGGAATGGCATAAGTAGGGGTGCCAAGGATGACTTTGATCCTCCGGTTGTGGGCTCCGTCGAGCACCGGCCGAAGCCACTCAACGTCGAATTCGCCGTCACGGGGTTCCCAGGTGGACCAGACCGATTCTCCGACACGGATTACGGAGAACCCGGCATCCGCCATAAGGTCTAGGTCCGTTTCGAGACGTTCCGCCGGGGCGTATTCAGCGTAGTACGCGGCTCCGAAGAGGATGCGGTCGAAACTGTCTGTAGGCAAAGGCGCCATGTTCTAAACTCCATCGTCTGCTTTTTTTGCATAGTTACCGGTAACAGTAAGTAGGTTTTACCGGTAACAGTTGTGAGTAACCTACATCACAAACCAAAAGGAGGCAAGACCCACACCTTGCCCTATTTGAACCCTCCGCGCAGCGGGGCGATTCACAGTGCCGGCACCGGCTGCCAGTCCTGCCCGTTTCAGTGAGCTAACGACGGTTCAACGGAAGGCTGCGACAAGTACGACGACGTCGTCTCTCAGGCGCGTCCTGGAATAGGAATTTGCGGATCACTGATGAGCTCGAGGGTGTCCCCCAACACATAGACGGGCGTCCTTCGTGATGCCCTGATCAGGAAGCAAGGGGACAGAGCGAAAGTCAACAAATAACGACACGCCCCCGACGGTGCACCAACGGACACTTCGGCACGAAAATGCCCCGCCAGTCCAAGTCCTGAATGTGACCTCGGAGCGGGAAGCCTCGCCGTTGCGAAGAAGAGTGCAGGCCCTCAGAAGTTTGTTCAGCGTCGGCCAGGAGCCGGGCCCGACGAGCCCCGCTGGAGGAAAGAAGTCCTGATGTAGTCCGGTGGCAGGGTTCGTTCCCGGCCCTCAATCCGTGCCAGCAATCCTTCGAAGGCGTACTGCCCTTGCGCTTGGAAGTTCAACGGGACCGTCGACAGGGAGGGGTTGTAGAACCGTGAGTCCGGAGCGTCGTCCATTCCGACGACGCTGACAGCTTCGGGGACTGGGATGCCCAGTTCAGCGAGAGCGTGCAGCGCACCGAGCGCCATCTGATCGTTTGCCGCGAAAATCGCGGTGACGCCAGGAACCGAAGCGAGGATCTCGCGGGTGCGTTCGTACCCGGAGGCCGCGGACCAATCCCCTTCGAAATAGTCAAATGGCTTCCCGCCGGCCTCTCTGATTCCGCGGGAATAGGCGGCCGCGCGTGATCTGGCCGATGGCCAGTCCAAAGGGCCGGAGATGTGGACTATTTGGCGGTGACCCTGCGTCAAAAGGTGTTGTATAGCCTGGTCCGCGGCGATGATGCCTACGTCAGGCCTCTCTGTGACGTCGTTTTCACTCTCCGGCTCCAAGTAAATAGGCACACGGAATGTAGCCTCCCGCAACATTCGGAGCATGGAATTCGTGGGTGCAAAAGCGAGGATTCCGGCGATGTCCTGTTGATTCACGAGCCTGATCGCTTCTTGGATCGATCGGTCGTCCGATGGGTCGAGACTTACGATGTCGAGCACGTAGCCAGCTTTGCGTGCCGCAGCGCCGGCTCCGGTCATGAGTTGAAGAGGGCCCATTTGGGACATGTCGTACATGAGGGCGCCGATTCGGTTGGTCCGGCGCGTCGCCAAGCTGCGGGCGGCAATGTTGGGTCGATAATTCAGTTCCTCCAGGGCCGCTTCGACCCGAACCCTGGTGTCCTCCGAGACCTTCTCGCCCTTCAGTAACCGGGACACACTTTGGTGAGATACACGCGCAAGAGCCGCTACATCATAGATGGTCGCGGCTTTCCGCTCGGAGGACTCGGGTTTGACAGTCATCCCTGCCCCTATCGTTGCTGCTGCAGATCGATTGATGAATCCACCTTATCCACTTCGCACGTGAGCGCTAATCTCCACCATTGTGTCGGCATGCGCGTCGTCCGAGGGAAGAGTGCGTGGAACATCCGGGCTGCGTTCTGTGAACGCCTTCGCAACTGGAAACGGGAGGGACTTCATCCCAGTGCCAGGTGCTCCGCCGGCGCGGTCAGACCTGGTCGAAGCCGGTTCTACATGCGTGCCGCCTCTCCTAACCGAGTTCCCCGGTACCAGCGGCGGCGAGGGGCAGCACCTGGTTCCAGAACTCCTCCGGGATGTCCCATTCGGCCAGCTGGACGGTCTTTTCGACGCGGCTCGGTTCGGACATGCCGACGATCGTGGAGCTGACCCGCGGGTCGCGAGTGGAGAACTGCAGGGCGGCTGCCGCCAGCGGCACGGAATATTCGTTGCAGAGAGCTTCCATCTCCCGGACCCGCTGGATAATCGCTTGGCTGGCTGGCCGATAGCAATAGTTGGGCGCGGCATCCGGACCCTTCACCAGCATTCCGCCGCCGAATGGCGCAGCGTTGATGAACGCCACCCCGCGGGTCATCGCGTCCTGTATAAGGGGCTCGGCAGTCTGGTCCACCAGGGTGTACCGATTGTGACTGATGACCACGTCGAATACGTCCGTCGCCAGATACTTCAGCTCTAGATCAATCGGCCCCCCGGCGACACCCAAGTGCTCAATGACGCCCTGGTCCTTGAGCTCAATGAGCGCTTCGAGCGGTCCGCCCGCCGCGACGCCTTCTTCGAAGGTGATCTTTTCGGGGTCATGAAGGTAAACCAGCTGGAGCCGTTCGAGGCCGAGCCGCTCCAGGCTTTCTTCCACGGATCGGCGGACCCGGTCCCCAGAGAAGTCACTGGTTCCGCGAATGGGATCCACCTTGGTTGCGAGGACGAAGCCCTCCGGGAGTCCGCCCACCTCCGCCAGAGCCCGGCCGATGCGGCGTTCGCTGTTGCCTCCATTGCCGTACTCATTGGATGTGTCGACAAAGTTGAAGGGCCCTTCCATGACCCGGCGGATGGTGGCTACGGCCGTGTCAGTGCCATGGGGTGCGGCGTGGCTGCCCAAAAGGCTAGTGCCGACGCAGACCGGCGAGACGGACAGGCCGGTGCGGCCAAGAATTGAGTTCTTCATGGTTTCCTTGGTGTGCGTAGTCAGGCCGTGCGCCCGATTCATTTCTAACTGTATAGAGAAAAGTTAGCGCTAACAATGTCAATCCGGCCTAGCAATGCGACTCGGGGACCAACCCAACGATTTGGTCTTTGGAAGTGTCGAAATGCTCGACGACGACCGCCTCACCGCCGCGACCCGCCGACGTCGGTCTGGCGACGGCAGTTCCACACTCCACCCCGACTGGTATGCGCCGGACTTCTGGAACGCAGCCCGGCCGGATCAGATCGCGAGTTCACCGGGGCGGAGCCAGAGCATGGTGTCCGTTCAATCCCAGTTTTGAGTTTCTTCAGCGGGCTCTTGGTACCACCAGCCGCTCCAGGCTGAGGAGGTGAGCTGGCCGCGAAGGAAACTGCCGGATCCTTCGTAAGCGACTGGAGCCGGGTGGTTGTTGCGGTCCGCTCCGATAACGATAGGTCCGTCCGCCGTATTGTCGCTCATCGTTTGGTCCCGTCCGATAGTAGTAGGAAGTCACGGAGGTTCTTCTTTGAAAGCCGCCAGCCCTTACTTGAGTCAGGCACCCGTGGCGCCGGAATTTCACCGGCGAACGGACCTTGAAGCATACATCCACCGTATCTTAGTACGTACTATAAGACAATAGATTTCTCGATTTGGGCGTGTTGAAAAGGAGACAAACCCTCGGCAGCGGCAGGACAGGCACCGAGGCGGACGTCGCGCCCGGCAAACGCTCCTAAATCGGGCGGAATCGGTCAAACAGAACTGCGACCCACGCGGCCGAGGCGGATCTCGAAGTTGAAGCGCGATCCCGGGTAGTACATCTCGACAAACGCCAACGGCCCGACCTTGTCGTATAGGGTTCGCTCGGAGTACAACACCGCACTCCCAATCTCAATATCGAGTTTCTCGGCGATCTCCGCTGTGGCGATCTCCGCATAAATCGCCTGCCGTGCGGAATCTATCGGGGCCGAATCCCGCGAATCCAGCAGACTCAGCAACGACCCGCGGCGAAGCTCGTCGGCGGGCAACTCGGCAAACGCATCTTCACGGACATAGTCGATCAGCCACAAGTGCGGCTTACCCTGCGCCATCCGCAATCGGCGGACGACACCCACAGGTTCGCCGCCAAAGAGGGATTTGACGTCTGCGGGAACGTCCGTGGTGGTCTCGGTCGAGAATTCGACGGTCTCGGCCGCATCGGACTGGTAGATAATGTCTTCGAGATAACCGGTGAACTGGACCGCGCCGCGCGGCTTCACATCCGGAGCGACGAACGTCCCGAAAGACCGGCGCCTCACCAGGAGGCCTTCCGCCTCCAGCATTGCCAAGGCCTCTCGGATCGTCACCCTGCTGACCTTGAACTGCTCGGCGAGCTTATCTTCGGTTCCCAGTAGAGATCCCGCCTCGTAGTACCCCGACGTGATGCGGGACCATAGAATCCGCCACACTGCGTAATACCTGGGAATTCGCGAGTTATTGTTCACGTGTCCCTTGCCTCTTCTCTGCTGGATCGCATCGTACCTAGATCATAACAAACAAGCCAAGCCAGGCCGTGGCCATTGACACTTCAAGAATCAATCCAAGCGCTGCTCTTCATGGCACGCCATCGCCGCGTGGTGCTCCCCCGTACTGGTCGAGCGATTTTCAATCATTGGTCATTTGCCGCTGTGACCGCATTCTCGGGTCCGCAACAAGCTCAGTCGTCAGAGATCGCCGTTCGACATAAATGTTCCGTGTGCGGTTGTATAAATCAGGCCGGACCCAGATGCGATCGATGCCGTTACGGTGGTGATGCGTCGGCCGCGGCGGTCGATGACAGCCCGCAATATCAGGTTCGGTTCTGTATGGAGGCTGGCGGGACGATGGTACACAAGCGATAGGTCAAGCGCCTCATAATGATCTGGCCGAGTTGATGACAGGACGGCTCGCATCGCGTAGTCGATGAGCGTGATGTGGAATCCGCCATGGACGATTCCGAATTGGTTGCAAAGTCCATTCGAAGGACGAATGGTGATTGTGATCTTGTCCGTCTCAGCGTGTGTTTCTTGCACGCCTACAATCTCCCGCATCGAATGGGGCCGGTGGGAGCGGTCTTGGTCTATTCCCGAGTCAGGCGTCGTCACGCCCACCGCGGGAACAACGACGAATCTGCCAGTGCACACCGCAAAAGCACGATCATCCAGGTCACTCAAAGTTGATCTGCTTAGCCCGGATCGGGCTAGGACGCCGCTCGACTCTCCGTGTCCGGTGGCGATCGAGCCTGGGGGTGGTAGGTGGTCAAGCTGGTCGAACCGCAGATTTGCGGTGCGCAGGCCGTATCCGTCGGGTAGTTTGCTCACGAGCGCCTGAACTGCGGAGATGACGGCCAATGTTCCCATCGAGCCGAGCGTCGCCGCTCCGGCGCCACGCCACGCCGGCACGGGCATCACCGCTTTGGCCCAGCCCTCGCCACTGTCGGTAAGACGACACCCTGTCAGGACTTCTGCCGGGTGACGTGGCCCATGGGCATCGAGCTCTTCGCTGCCGGGGGCGTCAGCGAAGAGCATATCGAGTTCAGGTCTCACGTGTGTCCATCCTTGTCGTTCAGGCTCTGTGGTCACGGTGATCGATATCGCGACGAGGGTCGACGGCGCGCCGTCCTCACTACTGACGCCGGCGGCCTTAGTCGGGCAGGGGCTGGCCGGATGTTTCCGAGACGAAGAAAGAGATGATCAATGAAGGCACCATTGTCAGAATCAGATAAATGCCTGGGGCAAGCGGGCTCCCGGTTATTTCGATGAGGTATGTCGAGACATAGGGAGCCGTCCCGCCGAACAGCGCGACGAGTACCCCGAAAGTTACTGCCGAGCTGGTGAATCTGATACTTGTGCGGAACCGCTCGAGTCCAGGGGTGAGGTTATTCGCCTGAGCGGCGGCCGTAGGGAGAACGAGCAAGACCAGGCCGATGATCGCCTTGGAAAGTTCTCCGCTGTTGAGCAAGAGGAATGCGGGATAGGTGAGCAAGATAAAGGCGCCCGCTGTCAGGCGAAGCAGCAGACGTCGCCCGATGTGATCGGAGATCTTGCCAAAGAGGGGAACAGCGACCATCTGGATGGACCCCGCGATCGCGATTATGGTGAGGGAGACCGCCGCGGTGAAGCCCATTTCCTTTGTCAAGAAGGTCGGCATGAAGGTCATCAGCAAGTAGAAGCTCACCATCGAGGGCATGTAGTAGGCGGCGGCAAAACCCATTTCCATGAGGTTGCTGCGACCCCGCAACGCCGTGGCGAGCGGCGTTTGCGCAACTGCCGCCTCTCGCTTCATAGACTGGAAGCGGGGCGTCTCGTCGACTTTCAAGCGGATGTACAAACCGACAACGCCCAGTGGGCCGGCCAGGAGGAACGGGATGCGCCAGCCCCATGATTGCATCGCGTCGTCCGTCATCAGGGTTGCGACCGTCGCCGCGACAAAGATTCCCGAAACGAACGCTGCTGTTGTGGCGACCTGCAACAAGCTCACGAGGAACCCCCTGCGTCGATCCGGAGCGTGCTCGGCGACAAAGATGGCAGCACCTGTAATTTCTCCCCCAGCCGACAGGCCCTGGACCAGGCGCAGCAGGATGAGCAAGATCGGAGCCGCCACACCGATTGCGTGGTAGTCCGGTGTCAAACCGATGAGGACAGTCGCAACCGAGATAAGCAGAATGATGGCCGCAAGTACACGCTTGCGCCCTATTCGGTCGCCAATGGGTCCCCAGATGAAACCTCCGAGTGGCCGAGCCACGAATGCGAGGGCGAATACCGCATAAGTGCTCAGCAACCCCACGACCGGATCTGCAGTGGGGAAGAAAGCCTTCGCAATGATCGGTGCCAACGATCCGTAGATCGCAAAGTCGTAGTACTCGATAAACGTGCCAGCGGTGGCCGAACCGATCACGCGCCACAGCGAGCGTCCCCCTCGGCCGGAAGCCTTTGGCGCGGAGGGCGAAAGAACGTCGAGGTTAGGGTTAGTTTCCATGGGAATCCTTATTCGTTCGGACCGTCGAAGCGACGGGAGTGTCCGTCAAGGCCTGAGGCTATGGGCAAGGAAATACCGTCGATAACCGACATCGGATCACACGCCGTCGAAGCGCGCTCCCTGCGCTAGTTGCCTCGAGACGCCCGTCATCGGGGCATTACATCAAAATCCCTAGATCACCTGGGCGTTCCTGAGCCCACTCAGCTCGTCAGGAGACAAATCGAGCTCATCGATCAAAACCGTGGCGGTATCTGCGCCTAGCGTAGGCGGAGGGCATTCGATCGGCATCCTATGATCATCGATGAGGTACGGGGCCACAACCTGATGTATCTCGCCGTATTTGGGGTGTTCGATGCTGGCGATCAGACCCTGCGACCACAGCTGAGGCTCATGGAACGCCTCGCTCAACTTATTCACGGGCGAACTTGGGATCCCTTCGTTCTCGAAGATCGCCTGCCACTCCGACGTTGCCTTGGCAGCCATCTCGTTGTTAAGGATCTTTTCGAGCAAGTCGCGGTTCTGCACGCGGTGCACGTTGGTCTCGAACCGGGGGTCTGCGACGAGGTCATCGCGCTCCAGTAGTTGGCACAAGGATCGGAACAGCTTGTTTGTCCCCGTTGCGATGACAATGTGCCCGTCCGCGGTGTCGAAGGCCGCGAAGGGCGCCAACTGCGGATGTCCTGAACCCATGGGTCCGATGTCTGCGCCACCATCGATTACGGCGACGGAGTAGTTCATGAGCAACGAGACCATAGCATCCAGCAACGAGATATGGACGGTCGAGCCCTTCCCGGTAGCCGTCCGCTTGTGCAGGGCGGCGAGAATCGCCACAGTGAAGTGAGCGCCACCACCGAAATCCGCTATAGATGCCCCGGGTTTCACCGGGCGCTTGTCATCGGGGTAGCCCGTGATGGACATGACCCCGGCACGCGCCTGAATGGCAACATCCATTCCAGGCTGACCGGCCAACTCTCCGCTTACACCGTAGGCGGACAGCTCGGCCACGATCAGCCCCGGGTTTACCTCTCTGAGCGCATCCGCACCCAAGCCCAGACGGTCCATGACTCCCGGACGGAAGTTTGACAGGACGATATCCGCCTTCGCAGCCAGTCGCAGGGCCAGATCCTTTCCCGCAGCCAGGCTGAGGTCGATGCCGACCGAACGCTTGTTGCGGTTAATGGCAAGGAAGTAGTCACCGCCGAACTCCTCCGCGCCGGAGGCGAACTTGTCGCTGACATTCATGTATCGGGTGGGGTCACCGCGACGCGGGCGCTCGATCTTCCAGATCGTCGCACCTAGGTCGCCAAGGAGCATCGATGCATAAGGTCCGGCGACTCCGTGTGTGAAGTCCAAGACCTTGAGTCCAGTCAGCGGTGCCTCCCAGTTGTCGCTCATCGCTTGTTCCTGTCCGACAGCATGAAAAGGTCTTGGACATTCTTCGATGGAAGCCGCACGGTAGCGGCCCCTACGACGTTGACGCGATCGTCCTGGTTGATGCCCCGGAACTCGATATCGACGAGGTGTCGATCACCGACAACCCGTTTGCCCACGACTGTGGCCTTCATCCATGTCGTATCGCCGACGAGGTTGGGCGCGAGGAGCTTGTGGTTGAGCGACTCAATGAAGGACATGTCCCCCGCCCAGTTGGTGATCAGATGACATCCCCAGTTCGCGCGCTGCCACCCTTGGTCGTAGGCGCGGGGCATCCCGATCTCCCGAGCGATCTCGTTGTCCATGTGGCCAGCGGCGGGGTGCATTGGAATGCGCGTCGTCGGCGAGTGGTATACATTCCCTGGGTGGCGCTCACGATCGAGGGCCGCGAGTTTGAGAGGAGGATAGGTATTGCGACGTCCCGAATAGAACGCCATGATGTCAACGAGTGTGAGCGGCCCCTTCACCACAGGGCTTAGTTCATCGCCGGCTGCGACGTCCTCCCAGTACCGAGGTTCCGCGCCGCGCCGCTCCTCGGTGAGGTACGCGTCCCGAATGGCTTCCAACTGCTCGTCGGTGTAGCTCGGCGGCTCGTTGCGGTCCTCAAATCCGCGAAGACCGGAGTTCTTTCCCGAGTTGCTCCGCGGGATGCGGAGTACATCACTCTCCGCGACTGACACGAGTTCACCCCGCTGATTCTCGAATACAGTCTGGCCGACCTGGACGAAGAAACGGTTGGCGTGTCTGCCCACCTTCTCATGCATTCCAACGACGCGCGCCCGTGCGGTGATCTTGTCCCCTACCCGAATGGGCACATAGTTCTGCCAGCGTGTACCACCGTAGATCCACTGGATTCCACGGAATCCAGGGGCGACGATCGTCGAATCGATTGTGTATAACAAGGTCGGCGGGGCGATCTGTCCGCCCCAGAATGAGTGGGCGGCGTATTCCGGGTCGGAGTACAGGGGATTGTCGTCCCCCATGCTGTATTCCGCCCACCGCCGAATGTCGATCGGCGATATTGACTCGGCGTACGTTGGCACGTGGACGTCTCGTCTCAGCCACACCCCGACGAGGGATTGGGCCTTCTCCACCATCTCATCGGTGATATCAGGGTTTTTGGACACAATAGCTGCGGTCATGTCTTGCACTCTCCAGACTGCTCAGAACTGCTCGGTCAACTCACTGATGGAGGCCAAATCCGCGATGCCGCGGCAGGCTCCAAAGATCTTTTCCGCGGCCGACCGATCAATCGCTCGGCTCGCGCACATCATGAACTTCTCTTCCACTTCTGTTGGGGTAAACCATCGAGCACGCTTCCCAGGCGCGAGGGGAACGAACTCCGTGTCGGAGCGCCCGTCGGACCAGGACACCGAAATACGCGTCGCGAATTCGCTGTCACCGGCGACCTCGGCCGACTCGGTCACCATGATCGCCGGCAGCAAGGATTGAACCGCCGGATCCCGCACGGCGGCGTCGGTGAATGAGTCGAGCGCGATCGCGCCCCGTGTCAGGGCGCTGGCAACGCAGTACTCCATGCTGAACTTGCCTTCAAGGCCTGACCACGGACGGTCATAGACCAAAATCTCCCGCGAGTAGGCTGGCGTATCGACGCGAACCTGGGCGATGTCAACATCGCGATGAGCGGTATTGCGATGGAAGATCCGGAGCGCGGCCTCGATCGCGGGATGTGTTGCTCCACAAGAGGGGTAAGGCTTGAGCGCCAATCCGAATGCAGATACGGTCTCCCAGTCCTCGCCGAGCGTGTTCCAGCACTCGTGCTGCGCCGCCTCTGTTCCATCCCCGAGCACATCGAAGAACCCGAACTTCCCGTCCAGGGCATTGGCCGACGCAGTCAGCCCATAGGAAGCGAACTCGACCGCTCGAATACCATTCGACGCTGCGATGCCGGCGTGCAGCGGCTTCGTCATCGTGCCGAAGTTTGCCCTAAGCCCACTAGCCATCGACGCCGCAATGCCGAGCGCGGAAACCGCCGCCGAATCGCTGCAGCCGCTGAGGACGATCGCAGCGACCGTGCTCGCGATCGTTCCAAACGTCCCGGTGGTGTGCCAACCGTGCAGGTAATGACCCATGTTCATCGAACGCCCAAGTCGCGCCTCCACCTCAAGGCCAAGGGCGTACGCTCGGAGGGCTTCTCTGCCGGACGCTGCCGGGTGCGCGAGAATTGTCGCGACAAGATGTGAACTGGGATGAGAGTACGCGGGGTGATTCGTGTCGTCGAAGTCCAGCGCATGGATCGCCGTGCCATTGAAGCACGCCGCCGACGCTCTGTCGCGGCGCATTCCGTGTCGCCCGATCAAGGCGTGATTTCCGTTGTACTCAGCGGTCGCCGCGACTATTGAATCGCACGCGGGCTCAATACTGCCGGCAATACCGACTCCGATCGCGTCAGTGAGCGCGTCGGTGACTGTGTTCCGCACGTCGGCGGGCAGGTCTTCGTACTTTATCGATTCGACAGCTCGGAGGATCTCATTCAACATGGTCACACCATCGTTTCTGCAGGAACGTCCGTCATGCCGAATGCGATTCGGTCAGCTGTTCCCGAAACAGTGAGGACGTCGACAGCAGTCGATCCGTGCGCCCCGACGATAAGCGGGTTGATCTCGATTTCCGCTCCCGGCCCGCCAGCGCTATGGAAATAGTCCGCGAGGGCGTACGCGCTGCTGATAACCGACTCAATGTCACACGAGGTCGCGTTGCGGTATCCGGACAGCACGCTCCACACCTGAAGCTCCGAGACTGCATTTTGGATCTGTTCTTTGGATGCCGGGATGGGGAGAATCACGATGTCCTGAAGTAGTTCGGCCAAGACCCCGCCCGCGCCGATGACAAGCAACGGCCCAAAGTCCGTATCCCATCGCGTAGCTAGGAGCATCTCGACTTCGCCGGCTGCCATCTCTTGAACAATGCACGGCACATCCGATCCGACGACCTTCGCGTAGGCGCTCCAAGCGTCCTGAAGGTCTTGCGTAGACTCGAGTCCGACGTGAACGAGGCCCAATTCAGTCTTGTGTTCGGCGACGTCCGACGGCGCCTTAAGTACGAGGGGAAAGGCTAGCTCCGACAGAGCGGGGTCAGCCATAACACCGTCCCATGTGCACCACCGCGGGGTCGCGATCCCGAGGTCGCCGAGCATTTGCATGCTGGAACGCCAATCATCTGGGACTGCCGGATGATCCGGTCGTTCGTCCGGTTCAGGCAGTCGTTCCATCGACACGTTTGACGTGTTGTCGGCCCAGTCGTAGAGCCACCCGGCGATCTTGATAGCTTGTGTCGGATCCTCGGCATGGAGCAGTCCGTTCGAGGTGATGAGCCGACGCACAGTGTCGTCGACTCGACCCAGAGTGCTGATGATCAACGGCTTTCGTTCGTGCAGATCTGTGCGGTCGACAATGCTCGAGATGTGCTCACGCAGAATGCCCTCCGCTCCGTTTGCGTATTGGATGATGATGCTGTGGGTGCTGTCGTCGGCGCCAACGATATCCATGACCGCCTCAAGCATCTGCGGTCGTCCGACCACTTCCCCAGTCACATCGATGGGGTTCTTGTGATGTCCGAACTTCGGCAGGACCTGCTCCAAATTAGCTTCCGAATCGGAACTCAACGAGGCCATCGGTACATTGAGTTCATCGGCCGCGTCGGCGAGAAGTGCGCGACTTCCGCCGGACAGGGCGATGACGCTGACGCCACCGGCTGCGGCGTTATTCCCTCTTGCTGGAACAGCTGGTGCGACCGCCGCCGCTTCAGTCGCGGTGATCAAGTCCGCGATCGAATGAACTTGCACGATCCCCGTCCGTTTGAGCATTTGTGTGTAGACGAACGAGGGTGCCGACAAGCGGCCCGTATGCGTCGCGGTCGCTTGTTTGCCGAGATTCGACGTTCCCGCACACAGTGCGACGAGCCGGATGTTGCGTCTGGCCGCCCGTTCACCTAGCCGGCGCAGCCGCGCGCCGTCTGAAAGTGCTTCAATGAATAAAGCAATGACCCGGCTCGAGCCCTCATCGATCATGAATTCCAGGTAATCTAGCGTTGTAAGATCCTGCTCATTCCCGGTGCTGACGAAATACGTGCATCCAATTTCTCGGTCTTGCAGTTGACGAACACACGCGGCGCCGATGCTGCCACTCTGACTGATGACGCTCACGGGTCCGGGAAGAAGCCGCGATCGATTCGCAGCACTACCGAACGTCAACGCAAGATTTTCCGGCACCGACCAGATGCCTTCGCAGTTCGGCCCTACTATTCGAATACCCGATTGTTTGGCGGCTTCCGCGAGTTCCAGGGCCAGATGGGCTGACGCCCCATCCTCAGAGAAGCCCGAGCTGCAGATCACAGCGAATTTCACCCCGGCATCGCCGCACTCCTTGACCGCTCCAGGCACCAATGGCGCCGGAAGCAGAATAAGGGCAACGTCTATGGGCTTTCCGATCGCCGCGACGTTCGGATAGGCGGTGATTCCGCCAACTTGCGCGTGTTTCGGATTGACGGCATAGATCTCGCCGGTAAACGGATGTTGCAGGAGTCGTGAGAGTGCCCGTCCCGAGAGCTTCTCCGGGTCGCTCGAGGCACCTATGACACAAACGGACGAGGGCGAGAACAGGTATTGAAGCATGCAGCCACTGTATCTTAGTACGTACTATAGAACAATAGGTTTTAGTTCCCGTATTTAGCCCATTTGGACCCAGGAATCGAATCGGCCGCGGACAGTCGAGAGCAGTGGCCAGAAAGCCCGCCATCGTCGACGTGGATTCCAGCAGTTTCCGCAATGCAATACCCGCAAGAGGTTTCAGCGTTCGTCTAGTCCCCTGCTGGGCGGCGGAACACCCACTGCGAGCGAAGGAACAGAAGGCCCTTTCCGGGGTCTGGAGTGTGGCGGCACAACTCGTCCCTTCGCTGCGGATTCGGCACGAAGTTTCCGTAGCCTGGTGGGGCCGGCTTATCCACGCCACGGGCGCAGGTAGGTCAACACGCGGGGACGGTGGCCGAATCGCGAAGCGGAACTGATTCACGGCTTCTGCGCTTGGGCGGATTCGCGGAGAGCGATCGGCCTGATGCGGCCACGTTTGGCCGACGCTCAGACAATCGCCTGACGCGCGGAATCGATCGGGGCCGCCCCGGATCCTACTGAATTTGGAATACCCGAGGGGTGCGGCCCGGCTGCCAGGGTGTGTCGTTCGTACCGAACACGTCGAATACCTGGGGGTCGTGGCCCGGGACGAGGCTACTACGCGCTCCGCCGGTCAGAGTGCGGATTCGGTCGTAGGTGTCATACATGGCCGGTAGGTCGGAGAAGACGGTGAACGGACGGTTGCTGAACACTTCGCTGTAGTAGTGGGCAGCATCCGCGACCAGGAGGAGCCCTCCGACGCCGCCGATCTGGAGTCCGATCTGCCCCACCGAGTGACCGGGAAGGTGCCGCACCATGATTTCCGGTGTGATTTCGAAACCCTCGGACACAAAGTCCACGCGGCCGGATCGGATTGCGCGAACCAGGAAAACAATATCGTCGAGTTCGACGATTGAGTTGAACTGCTCCCGAGCCAGATTGGGCCCAGTCCAGAATTCGACCTCTTTGGGGTGGATCGCGATCCGGGCGCTCGGGAAATCTGGCAGCCCTCCGGAATGGTCGTAGTGCAAGTGCGAGACCACTACCGTGTCAATCTCAGAGGGGTCGAAGCCTAGCTCCCTGACGCCGTCTGCGACGGAACCCATGTAGGTGAGCCTGCGCTCTGAGGCAACAGCGCTCGATGCTCCGGTGTCAAAAAGGACCAGCTTGTCGGACTGCACGATCAGCCAGGCGAAAAAGACGATGGGGCGTGGGCCGTCGGGCTCGTTGTACGTTTTGAACCGATAGAACTGATCGGAATCGGTACGTTCATCCTCCGCCCACGCGATCGCATACACCTGTGTGCCTGCTCCTCGAATTCCTGGCATTGCACCCAACCTCAGAAGGAAACCGCGGGCTTGATCTCACCCTCGCCCGCCATGGAGGCGATCGCGTCATTTATCTTAGCGAAAGGCCTCACGCTGCTGATCATTCGATCCCAGTCATACCTGTCGGCGTTCCGGCTCAGGAAATCGAGTCCGCGAGCGTAGTGGTTCACCGCGCCCGACACCGAGCCGACTATCGTGGCGTTTTTGACGACGATCTGACTTGGATTCACCGGAATGCTATTCGCGTGGAGTTGCCCCACGAGGACGTATCGACCGCCGCGGGCCAGCATCGCCAGTCCTTCGGTGAAGGCTGTGGTGGCCCCAGACGCCTCAATGACGATATCCGCGCCACGCCCTCCCGTCAGGAGTCGCGTCAAATCAGTTCGTTCCTCGGCCGACGGCACATCCGAGATGTCGATAACGTTGTCGGCCCCCCACTCCCTGGCCAGAGCAAGTCGAGCGGAAGGTCCACCGATAACGGTGATCGAGGAGGCACCGGATTGTCTAGCTAGGGCAACTGCGAACAAGCCGAGAGGTCCGACCCCTTGGATAATCACCGATTGCCGTCCATCGATCCGCCCCAGTCGATCGAACGCGTGGACCATGGTTCTCAGGGCGCACGACGCGGCCGACGCCACGGCATCAGAGACATTCGACGGAACCAGAACGCGCCCGGATGTCGGAAACACGTACCCGTACTCTGCGAATGTGCCGTTCAGGTGAGGGTATATGTCGGGACCTGCGGACATGTAGCCGCGCCGACGCTCACACAGTGTCGGCGATCCCTCGATCGTGCACTGGCGGCAACTGCCGCAGAATCCGTGTGTCCAGATGACTCGGTCGCCGACCGCGAGACGGTTCCCGACCGAGTCGTACTCTGTGTCGTTGATATCCACGATTTCGCCCACTGCTTCGTGGCCGGCAACGATGGGAAGCGACTTTCCTACGCTTGTGGATGCCATCGCGTGACCCGCGCACAGATGCACGTCGGTGCCGCACACCGTTGCCATCCGGGTCCTCACCAACAGCGCATTTGGTTCGAGTGTCGCTGGAATCGAGACAGTCTGGATCTCGAGTGGGCTGCCGTACTCCACGAGAACTGCGGCTTGGCACTCCATAGTCTTCATCATGACTCTTCCCATACCTTCATCTGGATGCTCTTCACCCGTGTCATCTCCAAGAACCCGTCGATTCCGCTGACCCTGCCGTATCCGCTTTCGCCGTAACCACCGAAGGGAAACGCCGGATCTGTTCGCCGGTACTGGTTCACCCAGACGGTACCGGCGTGCAGCCGTCGACTGACACGGAATGCGCGGCTCAGGTCACGCGTCCACACGCCGGCCGCGAGACCGTATGGTGTGTCATTGGCGATGCGCACCGCCTCGGCCTCGGACGTTGCCGCCAAACATACAAGAACCGGTCCGAACACCTCCTTCTGCGCTACTTGCGAGTCGGCCGGTACGCCCGACACGACGGTCGGAGGATAGAAGTTGCCGCTGAGTTCTCGCACACCGGGCGCCTCGACAACCCTTCCGCCTGCCCGCCGGGCAGACTCGACCAGTCCGGAGACGTATTCGCATTGGGCCGCACTGATCAACGGACCAACATCGGTTCGAGGGTCCCGCGGGTCCCCGACGCGTGCGCCGACCACCGCAGCCTCGACTCGCTCCCTCACTTCATCGAAGACGTCGATATGGACAATCGCGCGAGACCCCGCAACGCAGCTCTGGCCGCTCGAACTGAGGATGCCGGCGGCAATCGCTTCGACCGCGCTGTCCAGGTCGGCGTCTGGGAAAACCAAGTTTGCGCTCTTGCCTCCGAGCTCGAGTGTCGAGGGCACCAGGCGTTCGGCACCCTTGCCGGCAACGATCCGCCCGGCCTGCGGACCACCGGTGAACGCAAGCCTCGCGACGTCGGGATGATCGCATAGCGCGGCCCCCACCGAAGCACCGTCCCCCGAGACAATATTTACCACCCCATCCGGGAATCCGGCGTCGGCGAACAACTCGGCCAACGCGAGGAGCGAACAGGGCGCCAGCTCGGAGGGCTTGATCACGACGGTGTTGCCGGCTGCGAGGCACATGCTGGCGACCTGGGCGAGCAGGACCGAGGGAGAATTCCACGGAACTTGCACCCCGACGACTCCGTACGGCTCACGCATCGTCACGCTCACCACGGAGGGGTCGGTCCCGAGGGGGCTCGTGAACGGGAAGGTCTCGGCCACCGATGCTGCATACCGGTACCATTGCGGGCTTTTAAGGATCGACCCCGATACCTCCCGGATCGGTTTTCCGTTATCGGATGACTCCAGCAGTGCGAGTTCCGGCACGCGGGCCTCGATCAAGTCGGCCAAGGAGCGAAGGCAGCGAACCCGCAGGGCGACATCCGTTGCCCATCCGGAAGATTCGAACGCGCTAACGGCGGCCCGCACGGCCATGTCTACATCCTCGGCGTTGCCATCTGGGTACGTCCCGACCACGTCATCGGTGTACGGATCCCGCGACTGTGCCACTGCGCTCGAGAGAGCAGGCAGGAGTTTGCCGTCAATCAGCATTAAGAACGAGTGAAGTTTCATGTCAGATGACCGTACTGCTCAGCGACATTCCGAACCGGGTCTGCAGGTTCGGGTCGTTCGGGGGGCCCGGCCAGTCGTCGGAGGACGACAGGACACGACCATCTCCGCTCAGGACTCGGAACCCTGGATACCGATCCTCGGCGACGGACTCGCAGATGATCCGATACACGTTGACTCCGCCAATATATGCGAGGTAGACGCGGGGCTTTCCTGGGACGTTCGCGCCGACGTACTGGGTGTCGTCCCGAGCGATAAGCGTGCTGTTCACCGTTTCTGCGACGTGCTTGGTCCAGAGCGCCTCGGCGGGCGCCGCGACCTCTACCTCGTCGCCGGCGGCAGATTCAATCGATGCTACGAAGGCGCAGAGCCAATCGACCTGTTGTTCGATCGAGATCAACACATTCGCGCGAATGGACGGGCTGCCCGGCGCCGCTGTCATGAACATGTTTGGAAAACCGTGGGTCGCCACGCCCAGATAGCTGTTGTGCCCGTTCTTCCACTTTTCGGACAACGCGATGCCGTCCCTGCCGATAGGGTCGATCGCCAGTAATGCACCAGTACCTGAGTCGAATCCGGTGGCGAGAACGAGCATATCGAGCTCGATCAACCGACCTGATTCTAGTTCAACGCCTGTCGCGACTACCCGGGCGATGGGGTCTTCGGCGATATCAACGAGGTGGATGTTGTCTAAGTTGAACAGCTCGAAGTAGTTATCCTCGTTGAGGTGCCGCCGTGAACCTATGAAATGTGTCTTAGCGCAAAGCTTTTCCGCGAGTTCTGGATCCTTCACACGTCGTCGTATGTCGGCGTGCAGGTACGCGGCTACCCGGCGGTTGGACTTCTCGTCGGTCACGAGGTCGCTGATGCCGTTGAGGATCGCGGGGCCTCCGATCTTCCAAAGCTGGTCCAGCAGCTCGAATAGTTGCTCATCGGATAGGTCTTTGATCGGACCGACGGGGACCTCACAGAGCGTTCCGGACCCAGATTTGTGGACCTTTTCCCAGAATTCCGGATACCCGCGTTTTATCTCGCGCATATCGTCCTCGGAGAGAGGCCGGTTTCCGGACGGCAACGCGTAGTTCGGGGTTCGCTGAAACGCGAACAGCTCGTCGAATGGCTCGCACGAGCCGACCTGTGTCACGATCTGCATGCCGCTGGATCCGGTGCCGATGACACCGATGCGCTTGTCTGTGTAGTCGACGGCCTCACGCGGCCACTGGGACGAGAGATACATCTCACCGCCAAAGGAGGACAACCCGTCGATGGTCGGCACGATCGGCTTGGAGTATGGTCCGGTCGCCAGGATCAGGTACTTCGACGAGTAAGCCCGCCCACCATTTGCGGACGACGTGGAGACGTTCCAGTGGTGATTACGCTCGTCGTAGGCAGCGCCAGTCACCTCGGTGTCGAATGAGAATGCATCGCGAATGTCGAGGCGGTCGGCCACGAAATGCGCGTACCGCTCGATTTCTGGCTGTGCGGCGTAGCGTTCGGACCAGTCCCAGTTGCCCCAGATGTCCTCTGAGAAGGAAAAGGAGTAGTTCGCGCTCGGGATATCGCATCGGGCGCCCGGGTATCGGTTCCAGTACCAGGTGCCGCCCACATCCGATCCCTTCTCGATCCCGAGGACGGTCAGACCGATGCCGCGGAGCTTATAGGCGGAGTACATTCCAGCCCATCCAGCACCTACGACGATCGCGTCATAGTCGGTAGAACTCATTTTGGTGCCTTTCATTACTGCCACTTCGTACGGCAGGCTAATTCTTGAACTGAATCAGTTTCTTCTCGAGGAACGTGTCCATGCCTTCGACGTTGCCCTCCCGACCGATGCCGGATTGCTTGAATCCACCGAACGGTTCGACAGTGCACATGTCCCACGAATTCACCGAGACCTGGCCTGTGCGGATACGACGGGCCATGCTCTCGGCCAAGGCGTCATCGTTTGCGTAGACGGCCCCCGACAGGCCGTAGTCCGAATCATTCGCGATGTCTATCGCTTCTTCGATTGAATCGAATGGGATCACCCCAACTACCGGCCCGAAGATCTCCTCGCGCGCGATTCGCATGGAGTTGTCCACCTGGGCGAAGAGGGTGGGTTCGATGAACCACCCTGTCGGGAGGTGACGTGGACGACCGCCGCCGGTTACTAGTTTGGCGCCCTCGTTCTGACCGATAGCGACATAGCCCTCAACCCGGTCGCGCTGCCTTTCCGCGATGAGCGGACCGAGGTGCGTGGTCGAATCGCGAGGGTTTCCAACGACGACACTCCGGAAAATCTCCGCGAGCGCATCCGTCACCTCGTCGTGACGGTGGCGAGGAACCAGAATGCGGGTCAGCGCCGCACACACTTGGCCCGTGTGTCCGATCCCCGCGAAGGCCAGGTCGGTCAACATGCGGTCCAGGGGTACGTCGTCGGCGATTATTCCGGCGGACTTCCCTCCAAGCTCAAGAGCGACCCGGGTGATGTTCTGACCACATAGACTCATCACACGCTTTCCGGCGGCGGTGCTGCCCGTGAAAGTCACCGCGTCGACCAGCTTGTGGGATACGAGGTGTTCGCCGAGTTCGCGACCGCCTGGAAGGATGCTTACTACACCTTCGGGCAGACCGGCAGCCTCGATGGCCTCAGCGAGGATCATGGTGCTGACCGGGCTCTCCGGGGCAGGCTTGAGAATCACCGTACACCCCGCGGCGAGCGCCTGACCCATCTTGCTCGACGCCGAACAGATCGGTGCGTTCCACGGGATGATGACCGTAACGACGCCCACCGGTTCCTTCACAAGCACACCGTGGCCGCCCGGCCATTGGCGCTTATCCTCCCAGGTCACTCGCTCGGGAAGACTCGCGTTGTCATCCCACATATCCATCGCGCGCTCGTGGAACGCGGAGGAGGTAGCGAGCGGCGCTCCTACCTCGGAGACGAATGTCTCCTCGAGCTCTTCCCGCCGTTTCTTGACCTCTTCGCCGATACGCCGCAGATAGGAAGCCCGCTCCGCGGGAGCCAACCTGGGCCATGGACCATGGTCGAAGGCGTGGCGGGCGGCGCGAATCGCATGCTCCGCGTCGGCGATGGAACTATCGGGTACTCGAGCGATCACTTGCTGAGTCACGGGCGAGATGACCTCGATGAACTCGCCTCCTGCGGGCGCCAGCCACTGGCCGCCGATGAACAGTTTGTCGAAGCTCCTGATGTGGTCCATGTTCTGATCCTCCTACGAATGTTTACAGGTCTAGGGTGAGAGTGCTACCAGCGGAACGCGATACGCAGACGATGATCGTTTTGCCGGCGTCTCGTTCGTTCTTTGACAGAACCGAGTCACGGTGCTCGGGGATACCGGCCAGTACCCCGAGCTCGCAGCTTCCGCAGGTGCCCTCCTCGCACGAGGAGTCGACCTCGTATCCGGCCTTCACGAGCGTCCCAAGTATCGAGCATTGTGGCCCGACGGTGAGTTCCTCCCCGGTCGAGGCTACGGTGACCAAGATGGCTTGATCGTCGGGGCGTGCAGAGTTCGGCGTGCCACGGAACCGCTCCATGTGTAGCTCGTCTTCGGGGTATCCCAGCTTGTTGTATGCGCTTTCGACCGCATTCAGGAGTCCCTCGGGTCCACAGCAGTAGACGTGCTCGCCTGGGCGCCGATGGTTGAGTAGGTAGTCAATGTCGGGGAACCCGTCAGTGTCCTGGGGAACGATGCGGACCTTCTCGCTGTACGTCTCTCGCAGGTGGTCGACGAAGCTCATCGAGCCCAACGATCGTCCGCCGTAGACGAGACTCCAGTCGACACCGGACTGTTCGGCCGACGCGATCATCGGGATCAGTGGAGTGATCCCGATGCCACCGCCGATGAAAAGGTATTGCTGGGCCTCGACGAATTCGAATCGGTTGAGGGGTCCGGTGACGATGATCTTGTCATCACACGCCAACTGCTCGTGGACGTACCGCGAACCGCCGCGGCTATCCGGTTCCTTGAGCACTGCGACCTGCCAGCGGGAAAGGTCCTCTGGGTCTCCACACAGTGAGTACTGGCGCTTCCACTTGCCGGCAAGATCCATCTCGATATGGGCGCCGGGCGTCCACGCGGGAAGGTTTCCTCCATCGGGTCGTGCTAGTTCGATGAGAAGCACCGATTCCGCTACCGGTTCGAGGCGAGTAACGGCGACTCTTGTCCGGTGTTGCGACTGCTGGGTCATGGGGTTGCCTATCATAATTCCCGGGAGTTCACCGTTCCGAGAACGGTATCCAAGTACTCTTGCAGGCCTGTCAGGCCTGCTCTGTACATCTGCTCGACTAGTGCCGCGGTCGCGGCGCTGGAATCGTCCTTGTCGAACCGCGCCGACCACGACACTTCCGACTCGTCAGCACCGCATGGGTTGACGGTGAACGTGGACGTGAAGTTCGACATCTTGAGCGGCCCGTCGACATACGCGTAGCTGTAACTGCGTTTGCTATTGTCGGTCGCGGTGATCTGCTCGACGATCACCGCGCCTCCTTCCAGAACTGCCTCACGCATTTGGCTTTCGAGCTTCGAAGACACGATGCCTGGGTGCCAGAGGTGGATGGAAGCCGGACTTTTGGCTACCTCCCAGACCTTGGTGGCCCCATGATTCATTCGAATCGCTTCTGAGATGATTTCCTGTTTCTCCAACATGATCGTCGTTCCTATCTAGCCGTGTGGTTCTAATCCTCGAGAATGGTGATCGCTCTTTCGGGGCATGCGCGCACGCCGACCCGGGCATCTCGTTCCAGCGCCGGAGCGATCACCCGGTCCTCGTCTCGGCTGTCGCAGAATCCGTCGTCGTCCGACTGGAACACTTCAGGTGCGCGCGAGTAGCAGCGCCCGTGTCCGGTGCAGAGGTGGTCTTCGACTCTCAGTTTCATGGTGATACTCCCGCGATGATTAAGATGTTGCCTTGGAACCGGGCTCGAACGTGAGCTGCAGTGACGTGGTAGAGCGCAACTGGCTGGTTTCGGTGACTGCCGTCGTGCCGGCCTTGATGCTGAAGTTCGGCATCCGCTGAAGGACGCGCTCCAAGGTGACCCCTAGCTCGAGGCGTGCGAGGTGGGATCCGATGCACCGATGCGGGCCGTAGCCGAACGCAGCATGCGCGGCCTCCTCGCGATCGATGTCCAGGACGGTCGGGTTCGGGACCAACTCCGGATCGCGTGAGGCGGCGGCGAAGTTGAGAGCCACCCACTCCCCTTTTTTGAATTCGAAGTCGCCGATGGCCGTATCCTGCGTCACGTACCGGGCTGGTGCGACGACCGGGCTGAAGAGCCGGACAAACTCCTCGACAGCTTTCGGGATCAGAAGCGGTTCGGCTACAAGTCGCGCACGCAGATCAGGGTTCTCAGCCAAGTAGCCCATTGCAGCCGTCATGGCGTGCGTCGTGGTGGCCAGACCACCGAACACGAGGTCCAGAATGACGGCGACCTTATCGGATTCGGGAGCCGGTGTTCCGTCGGGAGTGTCAACACCCGCGTTGACTGTGTCGACGACGTCGTCCCTCGGGGGCTGCACGCGGCGGGCGGCGAGGTACTCCGCTAGATAGTCGTTGACGAACATGAAGTGCTTTGCCCGTTCTTCCACCGGCCCGAACGTGCCTTTGTCGATTCCTTCGAAGAGAGCAGGCAGATCCTGCTCAGGCACGCCCATGATGCAGTTGAAGAAGACACGCCCGGGCAGATGCGCTGCGAAATCAGTGACGAAATCGCATTCGCCGCGCTCGATGAATCCATCGATAAGTTCGTCGGCGATGACTTTGATCTCACCCTCAAAGCCGGCAACTGTGGTCGGCGACAGGAACGGGTTGAGCACCTTCCGCCAAGCGTCGTGGTAGGGCGGGTCGCTTTCTTCCGGAAGGATCAGCGGCGATCCCTCAGGCCGATTCACCATGTAACCCCCGGCCGAGCTGAACGAGCGCCAGTCCTGGGCGGCCTTCTTGACGAGCTGGTATGAGTTCAGCACCTTGTAACCGTGTCCGGCGCTGCTGTGAGCAACAGGGCAGCTCTCAGCGAAAGCGTTGGTCACGTCGTCGAATCGTTCGTTGAATTCTGGCGACTCGAAGTCGAAATCGTTGAACATGTCCCGCTCAAAAGGGAACGGGCATTTTCGGGTCTGTTCACTTTGCTCTGTCAACGCATTTACCTCCTGTTTATGCCGCACTGGCGGCAATGATCCGATACCTCGACGTTCCGACGGAGCTGCTGCTCGCAGTCATTTGCGGAGGCTGGCTGTGATCTGAACCACTCGAACCATATCCAAGTACTATTGTTAATGCAATAGATCCTTACAAGCGCGTGATGCCAGTCCTGCTCCACAGTTACGTTCCCGCACTGGCTCTCACGGAGTCTCAGAGGCAGAGAGAACGTCGTTGGCGTGGATTGCTCAAGAAATGAGGAAAGATGGCTACACCTAACCCCCGCATTGACCGATCGCGGAACGAGGTTGATCAGGACGCCACAGGACAGGCGTACCTTGCTGAGGATTTGAAGCGGCGTTTGGCGAAGACAGCCCTCGGTGGCCCGGAGAAGTCGCGTGAGCGGCACATCGCCCGGGGCAAGTTGTTGCCGCGGGAGCGCATCAACTACTTGCTGGACGAAGGAAGCCCGTTCCTGGAGATCGCCCCGTTGGCGGCCAACGGGATGTACAACGATGATTCGCCGGGCGCCGGCGTGATCGCGGGGATCGGCCTGGTCCATGGCCGCCAGGTGATGGTGGTTTCCAACGACGCGACGGTCAAGGGCGGCACGTACTACCCGATGACGGTGAAGAAGCACCTCCGGGCCCAGGAAATCGCGCTGGAAAACAAACTGCCGTGCGTCTACCTCGTGGATTCCGGGGGAGCGTTCCTGCCCAAGCAGGACGAGGTGTTCCCGGACAAGGAACACTTTGGCCGGATCTTCTTCAACCAGGCGAAGATGTCCGCAGCGAAGATCCCGCAGATCGCCTCGGTCATGGGGTCCTGCACGGCCGGCGGCGCCTACGTGCCCGCCATGAGCGACGAAACCGTCATCGTCCGCAACCAAGGCACCATTTTCCTGGGCGGCCCGCCCCTCGTGAAGGCCGCCATCGGTGAGATCGTCACGGCCGAGGAACTCGGCGGCGGCGACGTCCACTCGCGCATTTCCGGTGTGACGGACCACCTCGCCGAAAACGACGAGCACGCTTTGCAGATCGTCCGCGACATCGTCGCCACCCTGCCCCAGCCGGCAGCCCCCGCGTGGGACGTGGACACCGCCGTCGAGCCCGTCGTGGACCCGGGCGAAATCTATGGGGCAGTTCCCACGGACGTCAACGCCCAATACGACGTTCACGAGGTCATCGCCCGTCTGGTGGACGGCTCGAGGTTCCACGAGTTCAAGAAGAACTACGGCACCACCCTGGTGACGGGATTCGCAAAGCTGCACGGCCACCCCGTGGGCATCGTGGCGAACAACGGCGTGTTGTTCAGCGAATCCTCCCTCAAGGGCGCGCACTTCATCGAGTTGTGCGACCAGCGCGGGATCCCGCTGGTTTTCCTGCAGAACCTTTCCGGCTTCATGGTCGGCAAGGACGTCGAGCACGGCGGCATCGCCAAGAACGGCGCCAAGATGGTCACCGCCGTCGCCACCGCCCGCGTGCCCAAGCTGACCGTGGTGATCGGCGGTTCCTTCGGTGCCGGAAACTACTCGATGTGCGGCCGGGCCTACTCCCCGCGCTTCCTGTGGATGTGGCCAGCCAGCAGGATTTCCGTCATGGGCGGGAACCAGGCTTCCAGCGTGCTGGCCACCGTCAAACGCGACCAGTACGAGGCCCGCGGCGAGGAATGGTCCGCCGAGGACGAGGAAGCCTTCAAGGCCCCCATCAAGGCCCAGTATGAGGACCAAGGCAGCCCCTATTACTCCACCGCCCGGCTCTGGGACGACGGCATCATCGACCCCGCAGACACCCGGCGCGTCCTGGGCATGGCCCTCGACGTCGTCTCCCGCCAACCCCTGCCGGAAACCTCCTTCGGCCTCTTCCGGATGTGACCCCATGAAAAATCAAGCCCAAGGAAGCACCGCCATGACCACCAGAACTTTCGACACCGTGCTGGTCGCCAACCGCGGCGAGATCGCCTGCCGCGTTATCCGGACCCTGCGACGTCTCGGAATCACGTCCGTTGCGGTGTATTCAGACGCCGACGCCGGGGCCCGCCACGTGCGAGAGGCCGACATCGCGGTACGAATCGGACCAGCCCCGGCAACAGAAAGCTATCTGAAGATCGACGCCCTCATCGACGCCTGCCGCCGGACAGGCGCCCAGGCTGTCCATCCCGGATACGGTTTTCTCTCCGAGAACGTGGAGTTTGCCCGAGCATTGGTGGAAGCGGGGATTGCGTTCATCGGTCCGGACGTCCATTCCATCAACATGATGGGCGACAAGATCCGCTCCAAGAACCATGTGGTGGCGCATGGGGTTCCGGTGGTTCCGGGTATCGCCGAACCGGGCCTGAGCAATGACCAGTTGATTGGGGCCGCCAAGGCTGTCGGATTCCCCCTGCTGATCAAGCCCTCCGCTGGCGGCGGCGGCAAAGGCATGCATGTGGTGGACCGGGCTGAGGACCTGCCCGCCACCCTGGAGACGGCCCGCCGGGTTGCCAAGAGCTCCTTCGGCGACGACACGCTCTTCCTCGAACGGCTGGTCCGCTCCCCCAGGCACATCGAAGTCCAGGTACTGGCCGACCGCCACGGCAACACGATCCACCTGGGCGAGCGTGAATGCTCCCTGCAGCGCCGCCACCAGAAGGTCATCGAAGAGGCACCCGCGCCGCTGCTCCAAAGCCTGCCTAACGGAACCGAGATCCGGAAACGGATCGGCGCAGCGGCCGTTGACGCCGCCCATTCAGTGAACTACGTGGGCGCCGGCACCGTGGAATTCCTGGTTTCGGACGAGGCCCCGGACGAGTTCTTCTTCATGGAAATGAATACCCGCCTTCAAGTCGAACACCCGGTCACCGAAGAAGTCGTCCGGGTCAACGGAGAGCGGCTGGACCTGGTCGAATGGCAGGTGCGCATCGCCGCCGGCGAGGTCCTCACCATGGCGCAGTCCGACGTCGTGCTCGAAGGTCACGCGATCGAAGCGCGCGTATACGCGGAAGACCCGTCCCACGGCTTCATGCCGTCCATCGGCCGCCTCCTCGAAATCCACGAACCCTCCGGCCCCGGCATCCGGGTGGACAGCTCCCTCACCGACGGCCTGGAAATATCACCTCGCTACGACCCGATGATCGCCAAGGTCATCGCATGGAATACCGACCGCAAACATGCACTCCGCACCCTCGACCAGGCCCTCGCCGAAACGGTCCTGCTGGGAGTGAAGACCAACGTCGAATACCTGCGGCTGCTCATTGCCGACGAAGACGTCGCCGCAGGTCGCCTCGACACCACCCTGATCGACCGCAAAATCGCCTCCATGCCCTTCCGCACCTTCAGCAGCGAGGACCTGGCCATCGCGGCCCACGCCTTGACGAGCAGACAGGCAAAGACTCCCGGTCCCTGGGGAGCGAAGGACGGCTGGCGTATCGGCGGTAGTACGGCGGCAACGGTCCAGCTGGAGATCGACGGCGAAACGCACACGGTGAGCGCCACCCGGGACGCGCAGGGCCAGACGTTCGACGTCGACGGTGAATCGTTCCGAGTCGAGGCCCTGGCCGACGGGTCAGTCCAAGTGAATGGCACCCGATGCCAAGTGGCCACCACCGTCTCCTCCGACGGCACGGTATGGCTCGGCATCGACGGATGGGCCGGAGCTGCCCGACACCTCAGCCGCAACGAGCAACTGCAGCGCCGGTTGGCTTCCCTTGACCGCGAAGCCGGAAGTGCGTCACCCGAGATCCGTTCACCGATGCCTGGAACAGTCATTGCCGTCGCTGTCACCGACTTCGACTTCGTGGAAGAGGGGCAGCCGTTGATCTCCATCGAGGCGATGAAGATGGAGCACCAACTGACCGCCCCCGTTTCCGGCGTTGTGCGGCTCAGCCTGAAAGTGGGTGACGTGGTCAAAGCCGCTCAAGTTGTAGCAACAGTGGAGCCGCTCGCCCCAACGCGCCCTTGCCAAATGGAGGCGCGCCAAACCCACGAGGCCGCCGTGCCGGCCAGACAGGAGTAAGTCGTGTCCTCTTTTGAGATGGGTCCAGCCATCCTCTTCTGCCCCGCAGACCGTCCCGATCGCTACGGCAAAGCCATGGCTAGGGCTGACGCAATTATCCTGGACCTTGAGGACGCCGTGGCTCCGCCGAACCGGGACCACGCGCGGCGGTCCCTGGTTGTGAACCCCATGGATCCGGAACGGACCATCATCAGGATCAATCCGACAGACACCGACGAGTTCGCACTGGACCTGTTTGCGCTCGGACAGACCCCCTACCGGTACATCATGCTGGCCAAAGCCGAGGAACCGGAGTCGCTGGCCCAGCTTGCGGACTACTCTGTTGTGGCATTGTGCGAAACCGCAAAAGGCATCATCAATGCGCCGGCCATCGCGGCAGCACCCAACGTTGTGGGACTTATGTGGGGCGCGGAAGACATGGTCGCCTCACTCGGCGGCACGTCCAGCCGCCGATCCGACCGCCGCTACAGGGACGTAGCCCTGTACGCTCGTTCACACGTGCTGCTTGCCGCGGGCGCAGCGGGCAAGCCCGCAATAGATTCTGTCTATGTAGACATTGCCGATCTGGCCGGGCTGAAGACCGAATCTGACGATGCGGCTGCCTCGGGCTTCGCAGCGAAAGCCTCGATCCATCCCAGCCAGATGCAGGTCATTCGCGAATCCTTCACCCCGACCAAGACTGAGGTAGACAAAGCCGAGCGGCTACTCGCCGCCGCCGAGGGTTCTGGTGGAGTGTTCACCTTTGAAGGTCGAATGGTTGACGAGCCCGTCCTGCGGCATGCCCGCAAGACTCTCGCACGCGCCGAGCTCTCACCTCGACAAGGTACTGTGTCGCTTCCGCAAAGTGGACCGGCACCCGCATAACGGTCGGCAACTGTAGCGCGGCTGGCCGTGGCTTCGAAAGAAGTCCGCGTTCTTTTCAACTGCCGTCTGCAGGCCGCCGGTCGGCAGCGCCGCCCGGATCGCGGAGGATGCCGCGAAGGCTATCAACTGTAAGGTCCTCGAGTGACGCGATGAAGTGACGCCCGGGTCCGGGTAGCGGCTGTACGATCCCGGGGACCACTACCACTTCCATGCCGGCGGCTTGGGCGCTGGTGGTGCCATTCACTGAGTCTTCCACGGCGACACAGCGCGCGGGGTCAACTCCGAGGAGGTCTGCTGCGGCGAGGTATGGGGCCGGGTGGGGTTTGCCCTGCTGGACGGAATCTCCGGCGATCACAGCATGGAAGGTTCCGATGGGTGCGGCTGCGGCCACGCGGGTGGCAACGGGGCTGAAGGCCATGGTGACCAGCGCGGAAGGAATGTGCTGGGCGACGAGCTCGGCGAGGATCCGTTCCGCACCTGGAAGCCACGGGATTCCTCCCTGCAGTTTTGCGACGACGCGTTCGATGAGGTCGTCGATGATCTCCGTGAAGGAGAGGGCCACCCCGCTTTCCCTTAGTATTGCCGCTGTCACGGGCATGGCCTGCCCGACTGTGGCCCGTGCGTCGTGGGTGGTCCACGTGATTCCGTGTTCTTGTGCGAGCTCCGTTTGGGCAGCCAGCCAGTGGGGCTCGGTGTCGACGAGGGTGCCGTCCATGTCCCACAGGACTGCCTGAAGGCGGTCCTCGTTGTCAGAGGTCATGGCGGTGTCCGTTCTTGGGATGCGTGGCTCTGCGGCCGTGCGGCGTTGATGTGATGATAGTCCCGCGACTGCGGGGTTCGGGGCCCTCGCTGGAGTCCGGTTGTGGATGGGATTAGTGGGGAGCGCTAGCGCCCGAGATCGACGCGAGGAGTTCGCGCACGGATGCTGCGCCGGCGTCGGAGGAGAAGTCGGAGCTTAGCCCGACGACGCTGGCTCCCGCAGAGAGGTACGTCGCGGCTGTCGCGGCCTTCATGCCTCCGGTCGCGACGAACTGCACGTCCGGGAAGGGTCCTTTCACGGCCCTGATCCATTCGGGACCAAGAAGAGAGGCCGGGAACGCCTTGAGCCAGGTCAGTCCGAGGGCGTTCGCCCGGAGTATTTCACTGGGGGTGGCCACTCCCGGCAGGTGCGGGAGGCCGCGTCGGATGCTTTCCTGAAGGACAGTTTCATCCAGGCCCGGCGACACCGTGAACGATGCGCTGGCTGATGCGGCGGCGCCCAGTTGTTCGGGGCGGATGATGGTTCCGGCGCCGACGGCGAGCCCTCTTTCGGCGGCTGCGCTGGCCACGGCGGCCAGGGTAGGGACGGCGTCTGGTGTTTCGATGGTGACTTCGACGTGCTCGACGCCGGCGTCCCATGCTCGCGTGGCGGATTTGACGGCTTCGACGGGGGTGAGGCCGCGGAGCACGGCGATCACCGGGACGCTGAAGAAGTCATCGGCAAACCAGTCGTTGGGGTGTTTGTGTAGCAAGGTGTTCTCCTTGGGAGGTGGTGCCAGTGGGGGCAGGGTTCCGGCGGTGAGACTTACGTGGCGGCTGCCGGTGTCTCCTGGGGCTGGTACATCCGGGGCTTTGTTCCGTGACCTGGCCTGAAGTCCGCGCGGCTACCCAGGGTCCACGCGGCGAAGGAGTGGCCGAGGGCCAATCTCTCGACCGGTTCGTCTCCGCGGAGCAGCCCGGCGAGGTACCCGGCGGCGAACGCGTCGCCGGCGCCGACGGGTTCGACGACGTCCACCCGGTGTGCGGGGACACGGAAGACCGATTCTTCCTTGCCTGGTTCGCGGATGAATTCCACGGCTTCGGTTGCCGAGTCCTTGATGACCAGGTGCCGTGGCGCGGGAAGGAGTACCGAGACGTCTTCCGCGGTGGAGCAGCCCCACAGGGTTTGGGCTTCGTCGAGGCCGACGAGGACCACGGTAGCCATGGAGGCCAGTTCGAGGAGTCGCGGAGCTGCGACGTGAACGTTCCATAATGCCGGGCGGTAGTTGACGTCGAAGGACACTTTGTACCCTCCGGAGCGGGCCTGGCTGAGAAGGTGCTCGGTGAGTTCCGAGCAGCTGCCCGACAGGGCTGGGTTGATTCCGCTCGTGTGGATCCAGCCTGTCTGCTCCAGGATCCAAGCGCGGGAATCCTCCGGTGCCATGCGGGAGGCCGCGGAACCTGCCCTGTAATAGAGAGTGCGGGCTCCGTGGCCCAGATCCGGGTCTTTGAAATACACTCCCGTGCTGGACGCCGGGTCCCGGACCACCCTGCTGACATCCACTCCTCGGGCGGCCAGGCCCTCGGCGATGCGATCCCCAAACGGATCTTCTCCGAGGCGGCTGGCCCAGCCTGCACGGTAGCCGAATTCAGCCAAGTGGGCGGCGACGTTGGACTCCGCTCCCCCGAAACCAAGCAGGCATTCCTCGGCTTCGCGTAGTGGTTCGGCTTTCGCAGGGGTGACGACGGCCATGGTTTCGCCGACGCACAAGACATCAATCGCTGTCATTTGACGGCTCCGGCGGTGAGGCCGCTGACGAAGAACCTGCCCAGGACGAGGTAGAGCAGGACAGTGGGTGCGGCGACCAGTACGGCGCCGGCCATCAGCTCGGAGTAATTGACAGTTGTCGTGCCGATGAGGTTGTTCAGCGTGACGGTGGCCGGCCAAGCGGCCGGGGAGGCCAGGATGAAGCCGAAGAGGAAGTCGTTCCAGATGTTGGTGCACTGGAAGATTCCTGCGACAACGAACCCGGGAACGGACAGCGGGAGCATCACCCGGAAGTAGGTCTTCCAGATCCCGGCACCGTCGATGGCTGCCGCCTCGATGATGGCGCTGGGGATACCTTCGTAGTAATTGCGGAAGATCAGCGTGGTGATCGGGATGCCGTAGATGATGTGGACCACGATCAGGCCGGCGATGCTGCCTTGGAGGTGCAGCATGTTCAGGAACTGGAAGACCGGGATGATGACGGCCTGGAACGGGATGAACATCCCCACCAGCAGGACCGTGAAAAGGGCGTTGGACCCTTTGAACGGAAACTTGGACAGGATGTATCCGTTGATTGAACCGAGCAGGCACGAAATCAATGCCGCCGGGACGGTGATCTGGAGTGAATTGATCAGGGATCCGTGAAGCTTCGTCCACGCCCCTTTGAAGGCGTCCAGGCTGGGCGCGTCGGGGAATGCGAGGAAGAAGTTAGGTGCTCCGCTGCTTCCTGACAATGCCGTGGAGATGATGACATATACCGGCATGAACATGCCGAGGGTGGCTACGGCGCAGACTGCGAGGACGATCCAGCCACCGGGGGTCTTGGGGATTTTCCACGAACGGGGCTTGCGCCTACCGGGAGCCAAACGCCGGCGTGAGGAGTTGGTTGGGCCGTGCGTGGTCGGTTGAAGTGTTTCGACGGCCATTTCTATGCCTTCCGCTCTTTCCGGTAGCCGCGGATGAGGTAGGGGACGATCACCACGAGCGTCAGCAGGAGCAGGATGATCGCCATCGCTGAGGCTTTGTCGTAGCGGCTGGTGAGGTAGTTGTAGATGTAGATGCCGGGGACATCGGTGACGAATCCGGGGCCGGAGCCTGACATCGCGATGACGAGGTCGAAGATCTTCAACGCCACGTGGAGCAGGAGCACGAAGCAGGTGATGGTCGAGGGCCACAGCTGGGGAAGGACGATGTGGCGCAGGCGTTGCCAGGTGTTGGCGCCGTCGACGCTTGCGGCTTCCAGGTGTTCCTCCGGGATGGAGGCAAGGCCGGCCAGGTACATGGCCATGGCGAAACCGACGAGCTGCCAGGCGGCGGCGAAGATGATGGGCAGCAGGGCGACGGGAATACCGAACTGGACCTTCAGGAAGTCGGTGCCGGTGGGGTCATTCAGGGCACCGAGGACGGTGGTGTCGGTTGTCCAGCCACGGGGATTCTGGATCCCCATGTTCCGCAGGATTTCGTTGATCCCGGTGGAGGGCGAGAAGATCCAGCGCCAGGCGACACCGGTAACGATGAAGGACAAGGCATAGGGCAGGAGGAAGACCGTCCGGAACAGGCCTTTGCCTACCGCGACGTGGTGGATGAAGAGGGCTGCAACCAGTCCGCCGAGGATGGCCAGGACCAGGAAGACGATTGTGAAGATCACGACGTTGCGGATATCGGCCTGGAAGCGCTGTTCCTGGACGATCTCACCGTAGGTCCCTCCGAATGGCTGGCGGATGCTCAGATCGGGACTTGTGCCGATCTTCCAGTTCGAAAGGGAGATGTAGACGGTAATGCCGATGAAGACGTAGACGAAGACGAAGCTGACCAGGAGGCTGGGAGCGAAGATCCAAGCGGCTCGTCGGGACGTCTTGACGTTGTGGGGTACCTGTTTCTTGGACCGGGGTGAGGGGCTTACCGGCGATGGGGGCCGTGCTGTTGAGGTTGTCATGTGTGAACTGATCCTGTCCGGGGGCGTGGCTGCGGAGGCCCGCAGCCACACCCGTTACGACGTGGTTGGAGTGCCGGCTACTTCAGCTGGCTCTTCTGCGCCTGCGTCATGCTGGCGGTGAAGGCGGCGACGTTGCCGCTGCCGTTGAAGGTGGAGACGGCGTCGGCATAGGTCTGGGCGAATTCAGCCGGGGCTGCTTGCGCGTGTGCCAGGGAGGAGACCACTGCCGCGGACTTGAAGCTCTTGGCGGCGGATTGCTGGTATGGCGACAGCCCGGAGACGTCAGCGGTGCTCAGGGCTGGGATGGATCCCTTCTTGGAGGCGAAGGCTGTCTGGATCTTTGGATCCATCAAGGTCTTCAGCCACTCCTTTGCCGCATCGGCGTGCGGGATGTTGCTGGCCGGGATGGAGAACCCGTCCCCGACGTAGTCGAAGATGTCTTCTTTCCCGGGGAACACCACCCATGTGAAGTCCGTCCCCGGCTTCTTGCCGGCGTTGAGAAGTTCTCCGTAGGCCCAGTCGCCCATGAGATTGACGGCGCAGGAGCCGTTGGTCATCTTCTTGGCGGCCTCGTCCCAGGTGATGGCCGAGTGGTCCTTGTTGGCCAGGGAGAGGATCGTTTTGTAGTCTTCCAGCGCCTGTTTCACTTCGGGGGCGTCGAAGGAGTACTGGTTGGTGAAGAGTTTCTTCCAGTTATCCGCGCCTGCCCTGGACATGATGAGGGACTCCAGCAGTTCCGCGGAGGCGAAGATGTCCTTGTCCCCCAGGCACACCGGCGTTACACCCGTTGCTTGGACCTGCTTGAGGCTGCTGATCAGGCCGTCGACGCCGGCGGCCGGGTCGATTGTGACGTTCGCCTTGGCGAGCACTGAGGGGTTGGTCCATAGAACATTGCCGCGGTGGACCCCGATGGGGACCGTGTAGTACTTGCCGTTGACCTGTTGTGCTTCGGCGACGTCCTTGGGCATCTGGGAAGCCCAGCTCCCCTCAGTCCACAGCGCCGTCAGGTCTGCGGCCTGGCCCCCATCGACGTAGCTCTTCAGCTGTCCTGCCGGGTGCACTTGCCACGTGTCAGGCGGGCTGCCGGCCTGAAGCCGTGCCGCCAGTGCCTGCCTTGCGTTGGATCCGCCGCCGCCGGACACTGCGGCGTTGTCGACAGAAAGGCCAGGCGAGGCCTTTTTCACCCCGTCAATGAGCACATTGAGCGCGTCCGCCTCTGAACCGGAGGTCCACCAGGACGTGATCTCAAGTTTGTCGGTGCCGGCCCCGCTCGAGCTTCCGGCGGGAGTGTTGGCGGCGCATCCGGTGACGGCGATGAGGCTTGCCGCCGCCGTTGCGGCCAGTGAAATCTTGAGTTTGTTGGAAGAACGCATGACTACTCTCCTTTGGGTTGTCAGACGCCGGACAAGGCCGGCTTCAGCCTGCGTTGTGGTTCAGGTTACATATTTAAGTAGATCGATGCAATACTTTTGTTCGCAAGTCGCGCACGGCGACCTAGGTCGGCGGATTCCGATGATGGTAGGACACCGTCCACCGCGAATTTGTGCAGATTATCGGCGGTAGATTTTCAGTAGATCGATCTATCGTTGCACATAGAAACGTGATAGAAATGTGAGACCAAGCACGAAAGGAGGTGCGGATTGATGAATAAAGTGACCCTGAACGATGTCAGCCGAGCGGCTGGAGTATCTCGATCTACCGCTTCGCTGGTGCTGAGGGGGAGTTCCCGCATTCCGGAAGCGACCTCGGACCGCGTCCGGCTGGCGATGGCAGAGCTGGGCTACGTCTATAACCGGCACGCGGCCAACATGCGCCGCAGCCAGTCCATGACTCTCGGACTGAGCGTGACGGACATCCGCAACCCCTACTTTGCCGGGCTCACCATGACCATCGAGGAAGCCGCGCATGAAGCCGGCTACACCCTGCTGGTCGGCTACAGCCGGGATGACGTCGAACGGCAAGCCACCCAGCTCGAGACGATGGTCCAGCAACAAGTCGATGGAATCTTTCTACTGCCCGCTGAGGGAACCGAGCTGGCCCCGGTCTGCCAGATCGTTGACCGCTCCTCAGTGCCGGTCCTGCAGCTGGCGCGCTACTTTTCCGAAGAAATGGACTACGTCGGCCCGGACAACGTTGCTGCCGGGCAGCAGCTGGCCAGGCACGTGTCCTCCCTCGGCGCCGCGTCGGCGGTGCTGATTGGGGGCCCTGAACATTCTTCGGCGCGTACCGAACGGATCCAGGGCCTGGAAACCGGCTTTGCGGGAAGCAGCTTGGCTTTCGACGCATCGTTGTCCGCCGCTACCACCACGAACAATGCTGCCGGCGGGTCCGAGGGCGTGGCCCGGGTGCTTGACCAGGGGATCTGGCCGGACTGCATCATCGCCTACAGCGACGCGGTGGCGCTCGGGATCTATGCCGAGCTGCGCCGGCGGAACCTGGAACCGGGACGGGACGTGTCCGTGGCGAGCTTCGACGACATCGCCATGGCCGAACTGCTGCTCCCGCCGCTGACTTCCGTGGCCACCTACCCGGAACTCATCGCCCGCAAAGCAGCGGAGATGCTGTTGAACCGCATAAGGGACTCTTCGCTGGATCCCCAACGATCCCTCATCGAACCGGCGCTGAAGATCCGCGCTTCCACCGCCCAATGGCGACCTAGAACTTAAGGAGAAAGCAATGCCAGCACTGAAATGGGGCCTCATCGGCGCCAGCGACATCGCTGCGACCCGGGTCATCGGCGCCATCCGCGCAAGTGGAGGCGACGCCGTCGGGATCTACAGCGGATCCGGAGACCGGGCGCGGGACTTAGCGGCCAGCCACGGACTGCCCAATGTCACCACCGCTCTGGACGAGCTCCTGGGCTGGGACATTGACGCGGTCTACATTTCCTCCACCAATGACAAGCATTTCGACCAGGCCACCAAGGCACTTCGGGCCGGCAAGCACGTGCTGTGCGAGAAACCACTGGCCCTGAACGTGGACGAGGCAACGGCGATGGTGGATTTGGCGGAGCAACAGGACCTGGTCCTGGCTGCGAACCACCACCTGCCAGGCAGTCCGCTGCACGCGAAAGTCCGCGAGCTCGTGAGCGCCGGAACTATCGGTTCCGTCCTGTCGGCAAAGGTTGCCCATGCCGTCCTCCTGCCGGAACGCCTTCGCGGTTGGCGGCTCGGGCAAGGCACCCCCGGAAGCGGAGTGATCCTGGACATCACCTGCCACGACGCCTCGGTCCTCAACCCGCTGCTCGGCACTCCGGTGTCGGTCAGCGCCGTCGCCGTCCAGCAAGCAGCCTGGAACACGGGCGGCCAGGAAGACGCCGCCATGACCGTGATCCGGTACGAGCGGGACGGCCAGCCTCCCGTCCTGGCCCAGACCCATGATTCCTTCACCGTCGGTTACGCGAAGACTTCCCTGGAAGTCCACGGCACCGACGGCACCCTCATTGTCACCGACGCCATGACACAGGAGACCGAAGGCCAGCTGATCCTGAACACCAAGTCAGGAAGCCAAACCATCGACGTCGACTGCTCCGAGGATCTTTATGTCATCAACCTGCGTGCCTTCACGTCCGCTGTCGAGGGCACGGGCATCCCGACGGCGAGCGGCAAGGACGGGCTGCTGGCCCTGACAGTCGCTCTCGCAGCCCAGGAATCCGCAAGCACCGGACGCACCGTCCACATCAACTAAGACCCCAGAAAGAACACCATGCAGAAGGTACAGATCCTCACGGCCCGCGAAGCAGCGGAGCTCATCAACGACGACGACGTCATCACCGTCAGTTCCTCCAGCGCCCTCGGGTGCCCGGACAGTGTCCTGGCCGGGATCGGCCAGCGGTTCGAGGAAACCTCCCACCCGACGAACCTCACGTCTGTGCACCCGATCGCCGCGGGCGACATGTACGGAGTGAAGGGCATCGACCACATCGCCCGCCCCGGACTGCTGCGCAAAGTCATTGCCGGGTCTTACCCCTCGGGGCCCTCCAGCGCGGAGCCGCCCTTGATCTGGCAGATGATCGAGAGCGAGGAAGTGGAGGCCTACAACTTCCCCTCGGGCGTCATTTACCAGATGCACCGCACCGCCGCCGCAAAGCAGCCCGGCGTCTTTACGCAAGTCGGACTGGACACCTTCATCGACCCCCGACTCCAAGGCGGACGGATGAACAACACCACCCCGGCGAGCCACGTCGAAACCGCCACCGTCGCCGGGCAGGAATGGCTGTTCTTCCCCTCAGTCATCCCCAACGTGGCCATCATCCGGGCAACCACCGCCGATGAATACGGCAACCTGACCTTCGAAGACGAAGGATCACCCCTTGGGGCCCTGGATCTTGCCTACGCTGCCCACAACAACGGCGGCGTCGTCATCGCCCAGGTCAAACGCCTGGCCGAAGCAGGAAGCCTGCACCCCCAGCATGTCAAAGTTCCCGGCATCCTCGTGGACGCGATCGTGATCGCCGAGGACCAGCTCCAGACCACTCTCACCGCCAACGACCCCGCCATCTCGGGGCAACTGCGTAGGCCCCTGAGCTCGCTCCCCCACGTCGCCTTCTCTATCGAGAAGATCACCGCACGTCGCGCCGCCCAGGAACTCAAGGCTGGCGAGATCGTCAACCTCGGCTTCGGCGTCTCCGCCCTCGTTCCGCACATCCTCGTCGAAGAAGACCAGGGACGGGAAGTCAGCTGGGTCATCGAACAGGGCGCCGTGGGCGGAATCCCCCTGCTGGACTTCGCGTTCGGATGCGCCCAGAACCCTGACGCGATCATGCCCAGCATCGACCAATTCACCCTCCTGCAAGGCGGCGGCTTCCACCGCTCGTTGCTGTCCTTCTTGGAGATCGACCGGCTCGGCAATGTCAACGTCCACCACTTGCCTAAGAAGCGCCACGTCACCGCGGGCGTCGGCGGCTTCGCCGACATCACCTCCTCGGCTCCCGAGATCATCTTCATGGGCGCCTTCACCGCCGGACGCCGCGACATCGTGGCCGGCGGGAACGGCTTGGACATCCGCACCGATGGTCCCTTCACCAAGCTCGTCAACGACGTTTCGGCGGTCACCTTCTCGGGACCCCGTGCCTTGGCGCGCGGCCAGAAGGTCAAATACATCACCGAGCGCGCAGTGCTGGAGCTCACCGGCAAGGGACTCGTCGTCACCGAAATCGCCCCCGGCGTGGACCTCCAAAAAGACGTCCTGGACCGCAGCGAGTTCCCGCTGATCGTCTCCGACAATCTACGGACCATGGACCTCGCCCTCTTCGCCGACGCACCGGTCGGCATCCACCTCCCGACGCTGCCGCTGCACGAGCGGATCGAACAGCGCTCCCCTTCACTGGCCGCGCACTGACGCACGGCCGAAACACTTGAAAGGACTCCCGCGATGAAAAGCTTCCGCATTCTTACCCCCTACGAAACCGAACTTGCCGACGCGCTGTTCGAAGCTATGTTCCCTACCGACGGGGAAAGCCCCGACGTCCGCGACGCCGGAGTCACCACCTACCTGGATCTGACCCTGGAAGGCTACGGACGGAAGGAACTGCCCCGGTACCAATGGCTCTTTGGTGCCTTGGACCGGTATGCAGAGGACAAGCACGGCCGGAACTTCGCCGCGCTCACACTGGATGAACGCACCGATGTGCTGGTCTTGCTCGAACAAGGCGAGCTGACCGATCAGCTTCCTGCGAAGGAACAGCAGGAGCTCTTCGGCCTCGTCGTCGCCCACTTGCAGGAAGGCCTGTTCGCGGATCCTGCCCACGGTGGAAACAAGGACGGTGTCGGCTGGAAGTTCCTCAAGCACCCCGGCGTCTGGTTGGAAAACTCCGCCGAGGAAAACCTCAGCACCGAGCATGTGACCAAAGGTGGAGTGATCAAGACCCTTGCCGATGCCATGCAGGAAATCCCCCGCGACACCGAAGGGCACAAGCTCAAGCAGCTCGGCTACGAAAAGGCTGTCAACCCGCAGATGACGGACGAGGTCGACGTTCTGCTCGTCGGCGTCGGGGCCATGGGCGGGCTGAGCGCCCAGGTCTTCGCCGAGGCCGGCCTGAGCGTGGTGGGCCTGGAAGCCGGACCGTTCCGTCCCCTGGACGAATTCCTCCCCGACGAACTCGAACACGCCTACTACACGCGCGGCGGCCTGGGACCGAAGTTCCAGCAGGAGACCCCCCGCTGGCGCGAAACCGCGGAAGACGAAGACAGCCGCGAAGCCACCTTCTCCCTGGGCCGGATGGTCAACGGCGTCGGCGGCTCCGCAGGACACTACGGATCCTGGCTGCGCCGCTTCCACCCCTGGCAGTTCGCCCCCAAGAGCCACTACGACGGCCTCTACGGACCCGAAGCGCTGCCCGAGGACTGCACCCTGGCCGACTGGCCCGTCAGCTACCAAGACCTGGAACCCTTCTACACGAAACTCGAACACCTGATCGGCATCGCCGGCGACGAATCCAACCCGTTCGTCCGGCGCAGCAAGCCCCTCCCGCTGCCGCCCACCCGGCCGTTCATCCTGGGGAACAAGTTCACGGAGACAAGCAAGGCGGCCGGACTGCACCCGCACCCTGTTCCCGTCGGATTCACCACCGAGTCCTACGGCGGGCGGGCTGCCACCGGTTACAGTGCGTGGAACAACGGGCTTGGATCCTTCCGCGGGGACCGCTGGCACCCGGGCCTTGGCCCGGTGCCTGCCGCCATCGCCACCGGCAACTTCGAGCTGCGCACCCACTCCCGCGTCACCCGGATCATCATGGATGAGTCAGGTGCCGCCCGCGGCGTCGAGTGGGTCGATCCCCTGGGCCGGGTCCGCCGCCAGTACGCCCGGGCCGTCATTCTCTCTGCCTACACCTACGAAAACCTGCGCCTGATGTACCTTTCGGCCGATTCCGGCCACGAAAACGGCCTCGGCAACAACACCGGCCAACTGGGCCTGCATTACATGACCAAGATGTTCGGCCACGTGGACGCCCTCTTCCCGGGTACCGAATTCAACCGCCACACCGGCCCTGCCGCCCAGGGCGTGGTCCTGGACGACTACCTCTCCCCCGAATTCAGGTCCCTGGACCATGGCTTCATCGGCGGTGCCACCCTCGGCGCCGAACAGCAGGCCCTGCCCCTTCAGATCGCGCGCGAAACCCTCCCCGGGGACGTCCGCCGGTGGGGCGCCGGCTACCGTGACCATTTGAAGCTCTGGTCCCAGCAGGGGGTCATCCGCATCCAACCCGACGCCCTGCCCTACGCCTCGCACCGCCTGGAAATCGACCCACGGCACCGGGACTCCTCCGGACTCGGCATGCCTTTGGTCCGGGTGACGTACAGGCTGCGCGAGAATGAGCGCCGTCTGGCCGCCTGGATGGCAGACCGTGCAACCGGACTCCTGAAAGACATGGGAGCAACCAAGACCTGGCAAGGCCCCTACTTCACCGGGGTTGGCTCCAGCCACGACCTCGGCGGTGCCCGCTTCGGCCACGACCCTGCCGGTTCGGTCCTGGACGAGCACCTCGCGGTCCACGACACCCCCAACCTCTACATGTACTCCGGTGCGGCGTTCCCCAGCTGCCCCGGCATCAACCCCACCCTGACCATCTGGGCTATCGTCATGCGCGCCGCCGAGCACTTGGCCGGCGAGCTCGGTGGCCAGCGAAAGGAGCAGCCATGAGCACCGAAACAGCACCGGCCACCAAAGAAGCCATCGAACAGGTGACCGTGGAGTACTCCGCGGATGGCCACACCGCAACGATCCTGATCGACCGCTCGGCCAAGCTCAACGCACTTACCCTGGGCCTTTTGGAGGCCCTCGCCGCGGCAACCCGCGAAGTCGCCGCCTCCACGGCCCGGCTCGTCATCGTGCGCACTGGCGGTCAAAAGGTCTTCTGCGTGGGCGCGGACATCAACCACTTCGCCGATCTCTCCGCCGCCGGCATGTGGCGGGACTGGATCGCCACCGGCCACCGGGCCTTCGATGCCCTCGCCGGACTCCGCCAGCCCAGTATCGCCGTCGTCGACGGCCTCGCGTTCGGCGGCGGGCTGGAACTGGCCCTCGCCTGCGACTTCCGCATTATCGCTGCCGAGGCACGCGTTGCCCTTCCCGAAACCGGACTCGGCACCGTACCCGGCTGGGGTGGCACTGAACGCGCCACGGAGCTGGTGGGCCGGGCACGGGCCAAGGAACTTGTCCTGACCCGCAGGCAACTCTCCGGTGAGGAAGCCGTCGGCTGGGGCCTGGCCACCGCCGTCGCGCCCCAAGCGGAGCTTGAAAAGGCCGTCGCAAAGCTCAGCGATGACTTGCTTGGCGGAGCCCCGCTGGCCGTGCAACTGGGCAAGCAACTCATCGACGCGGCTGCCGACGGCGCTCCGTCCCGCGTGCTCGAAGCCCTGGCCGGCGGCCTCGCGGCCGCCACCGACGACCTGGCCGAGGGTGTCGCAGCCTTCCGGGAAAAGCGCGCCGCGCACTTCACGGACAACTGACACTACCAGCCGGCAACCCACAACATCTTCTAAGGACACCCGAAATGGAAACCAGGAACTACACGCTCGACGACGTCGAGCCCACCTACCGCCCGATGATCATCGACGGTGAAGACGTCCAGGCCCGCAGCGGCGAAACCTTCACACGGCTGAGCCCGGCACACGAGGTCGAGGTGACCTCATTCCCCCAAGGCGGAAAAGACGACGTCGACCGTGCCGTTCTCGCCGCACGAAAGGCGCTGGAGGGCGGCTGGCGGAAGTCCAGCGGATCCGAGCGCTCCAAACTGCTGCTGAAAGTCGCCGACCTTGTCCGCCGCGACGCGGAAGAACTGGCATTGGCGGAAACCCTCGAAACCGGCAAGCCCATCACCCAGTCCCGCAACGAAGTCGCCGGCACGGCCGAGTTGTGGGAATACGCCGCCAGCCTGGCCCGGAACACACAGGGCGACGCCCACAACACCCTGGGGCCCGACACCCTGGCGCTCGTGGTCCACGAACCGATCGGCGTCGTCGGGATGATCACGCCATGGAACTTCCCGCTGCTGATCATCAGCCAGAAGCTCCCGTTCGCCCTCGCCGCCGGAAACACCGCCGTCATCAAGCCCAGCGAAAGCACCTCCGCCACCACCGTGATGCTGGGCCGCCTCATCCGCGAAGCCGGCTTCCCCGCAGGCGTCGTGAACATCGTCACCGGCGACCGCGTGGTGGGTTCGGCCATCGCCGAACACCCCGGCATCGACATGGTCAGCTTCACAGGCTCAACCGGTGTCGGCAAGAGCATCGCCGCCACGGCCGGCCGGGACCTGAAGAAGGTCGAACTCGAACTGGGCGGGAAGAACCCGCAGATCATCACGCCCAACGCCGACTTCACGGCCGCAGTGGACGCCGGGGTGTTCGGTGGCTACTTCAACGTGGGCCAGTGCTGCAACTCCGGCAGCCGCCTCATTGTGCACCGCTCCATCGCCGACGAGTTCGCCGCCGCAGTCGTCGAACGGGCACAGCACATGCGCGTGGGCGATCCGCTCAAGTCCGACACCCTGGTAGGCTCCCTCGTCAACGACACCCAGCTCGCCGTCGTCGAACGCTATGTGGCCGAGGGCCGTGCATCCGGCGCCCACCTGCTCACCGGCGGCGGCCGCCTCGACACCGGCCTGGACGGCCGCTTCTACCAGCCCACCGTCTTCACGGACGTCACGGCACAGATGTCCATCGCCACCGACGAAATCTTCGGTCCCGTCCTGTCCGTACTGCCCTACGACACCCTCGAAGAAGCGATCGGCATCGCGAACTCGACATCGTTCGGGCTGTCCGCGGGGATTTGGAGCAACGACATCAACGAGGCCCTCACCGCTGCCCGAGACCTGCGCGCCGGCACCGTCTGGGTCAACCGCTGGATGGACGGCTACCCCGAAGTGCCGTTCGGCGGATACGGCCAAAGCGGCATCGGCCGTGAGCTTGGCCGCCAGGCCCTCGCCGAATTCAGCGAACTCAAGACCATCCAGTTGCAGGTCGGCACCCGGCACACCCGGTGGGTCGACGCCCCCGACGCTCCCCGCGCCTGACCCCCAGAACCCTCCAAAGGAAACGAACATGACTGCCACCACAACCACCGCACCGGCACACGCACCCGCTGTGCTGCCCGCCATCCTGCCGCTCACGCTCCCGACGGGCTATGAAGTCCCGGCGGGCTTCGCCGAAGCCGCCTCCAAAGCCTGGAAAACCGCCTCAGCCAAACTGACCGGACTCATCACCGCGCACCCTGACCGGTTCCCGCTGTACACCGAGGAAGGCAAATGGGTCGTCGACGGCGAAGCCTGGACCAACTGGTGCGAGGGCTTCCTTGGCGGCCAGCTCTGGATGCTCTCCCGCCGCGCCGACGAAGCAGACCAGCCACGCTTCCGCGCCGCCGCGGAGCACTACTCCGAACTCATCGAAGAACGAAAGAGCGATGACACCGTCCACGACCTCGGATTCCTGTTCTGGTCCACGTACCGTCGCTGGTTCGAAGCAACCGGTGACACCACCAAGCGCGACGTCGTGGTCGAGGCCGGCCGCACCACCGCAAGCCGCTACCGTGAAGCCGGAAAGTACATGCCCAGCTTCCGCCAACCTGACAGTCTGTTCATCGACATCATGATGAACATCCACATGGCCCTCTACGCCGCCCAGCAAACCGGGGACCAGGACATGGCCCGCAAAGCCGTGGACCACTGCCTTACCACCCGGCGCTTCCTGATGCGCGGCGACGGTTCCGCTTCACACGAAGGCATGTTCGACGTCGAAACCGGCGCGTTCCTGAAGCAGACCACCCAACAGGGCTACTCCGACGACGGCTCCTGGGCACGCGGGCAGGCCTGGGCCCTCTATGGTTTCGGTACCGTTTACCGCTTCACGGGCGACCGTCGCTTCCTCGAAACCGCCATCGCCGCAGCCGACTTCTACCTTGAGAAGACCGGCGACCGTCTCGTGCCGCCGAACGACTGGGAAGAACCCAACCCCGTCCGCCCCTACGAGACCTCTGCAGCGGCCGCGGCGGCAGGCGGTTTCTGGCAGCTCGCAGGCCTCGTCCAGGACCGCACCAAAGCCGGAATCTATGCCGACTACGCAGTGAACATCCTGCAACGCCTGAGCGCGGACGACTTCCTGGCCAGTCCGGGCGAGGGCTGGGAAGGCGTACTCAAGCACGGCAGCTACCACGAAGGCAAGGACCTGGGCGTCGACGAATCCGTCATGTGGGGTGATTACTGGTTCCTGGACACCGTGGACCAGATCCAGCAGTACGCCGAGGCACGGCAGGGCCGGTAAGCACCGTGTCCTGGCAAACCATCGACGAGGCACCTCGTCCGGGGACACCGGCAGAACCGGCGTCCCCGGACGAGGTGATCCGTACCGACATCGCCATCATCGGATCCGGCATGGGCGGCGGCACCATGGCCTACGCCCTGAAGGACTCCGGTGCCAGGGTCCTGCTGATCGAACGTGGTCACCGCCTGCCGGCGGAGCCACAGAACTCCGATCTGGACGAGGTCTATCTCAAGGGCCGCTACAAGAATGCCGAGGCCTGGTTCAATGGTCGCACCGGCGAATCCTTCAAACCCGGCGTCTATTACTGGGTCGGAGGCAACACGAAGGTCTACGGCGCCTGCCTGCCGAGGTTCCGTGCCAGCGACTTCGAGGAAACCCGGCATGCAGACGGTGTGTCTCCTGCGTGGCCTTTCAGCTACGCGGACCTTGAACCGTATTACACGCGGGCCGAAAAGCTCTTCAAGGTCCGGGGCCAGATCGGCGAAGATCCCACCGAACCGGTTCACTCCGAGGGCTATCCGTATCCTGCGCTGGACCACGAACCCGCCATTCAGGGCCTGGCGGATTCCCTGCGGAGCAAAGGGCTCCATCCCTTCAGGATGGCCAACGGGCTCGACGCCGACACTCCGGAGAAGCGTGCTTTGTGCGCCACGAGCGACGGCGCGCCGAATGAAGCGGGACTGAAGTCCGACGCCGAGAAGGTCGCCATCGACCCCGCAGTGGAGGCCGGTGTCGCGCTAATGACCGACACCAAGGTCACCCGGCTGGTTCTCGGGGCCGATGGACGTACGATCGTCGCCGCCTTGGCAGAACGCAACGACCAAGTCATCCGCATCGAGGCCACCAGGTTCATTCTCGCCGCCGGGGCAGTCAACTCCGCGGCCCTGCTCTTGGGTTCCGCCACCACGGGGCATCCGCGAGGACTGGCCAATTCCTCAGGTTTGCTGGGCAGGAACTACATGGTCCACAACAGCACCTTCTTCATCGGAATCAATCCATTCAAGGTCAACCGGACCCTGTGGCAGAAGACCCTCGGTCTCAACGATTGGTATGAGGCCGGCCCTACCACCCCGTACCCGCTGGGCAACCTGCAGATGCTCGGGAAGCTGCGGGCGAGCATGCTGAAAATGGCCCGCGCCTGGGCGCCCACCCCGATGCTGAAGGCGGTATCGGACCGCAGCATCGACATCTACCTCACCACCGAAGACCTGCCGCGGCGAAGCAACGGTATCAGCGTCGTCGATGGCAAGATCCACGTCTGGTGGGAGCCGAACAACCTTGAGCCGCATGCAGAGCTGGTGCGGCGCGTCCGCCGGGCCGTCCGCAAGGCAGGTTACCCGCTGATCTTCACCGAACGCATGGGCATCGAGACCAACTCCCATCAATGCGGCACGGCCGTCGCAGGCGACGACCCCCGCACGAGTGTCCTCAACCCTGACTGCAGGGCACACGATCTGGACAACCTCTGGATCGTCGACAGCTCCTTCTTCCCCTCTTCGGCAGCCCTCAACCCGGCCCTGACCATCGCAGCCAACGCACTGCGCGTCGCGGACACCATCCTCAAGGACCTCAAGCCCCGAACAGGTTCCGTTCATCAACCACATCCCACCCCACAGTTAGGTGCACTCCGTCGTGAGCCTTAATCCCCCAACAACCCACCCGCAGGCGCCAGCCGCCAGTATTTCGACCAGGGACCTCGCCAGGGCAGCCTGGGCGAGCTCGCTCGGCAGCGCCCTGGAATACTACGACTTCGCCCTGTACAGCCTGGCCTCCGCCCTGGTGTTCAGCCCGCTGTTCTTCCCCGGGAACAACCCCGCGACCGGCCTGATCCTCAGCTTCGGCACCTACTTCCTCGGCTTTGCCATCAGGCCGCTCGGCGGTGTCGTCTTCGGCCGCCTCGGCGACCGGCTTGGGCGGAAGTTCGTGCTGCTCACCACCGTCCTCCTCATGGGAGGGGCGAGCACGCTCATCGGCGTCCTGCCGACCTACAACGGCTCGGCCGGTGACTGGTACGGAACGGGCGCTGGAATCCTGGCACCGATCCTGCTCATCGTGTTGCGCCTGATGCAGGGCCTGGGGGCCGGGGCTGAAATGGCCGGGGCGTCCATCCTGATGACCGAATACGCTCCCGCACGCCGACGCGGCTTCGTCGCCTCCCTGCCCTTCCTGGGCGTCCAAATGGGCACCGTCGCCGCGGCGCTCGTGTACTTCCTGCTGTTGAACACCAACCAGGCCATCAAGATCACCGATACGTGGCTGTGGAGGGTGCCGTTCCTGGCCAGCGTCGTGATCCTCGGCGTCGCCATCTACATCCGGCTACGCCTCAAGGAATCCCCCACCTTCGCCAAGCTGGAACCCCACGAGCAGGTCACCGAAAAGCCACTCAGAACCCTCCTGAACCGCTCCGGGAAGACGGTTCTGCTGGGAATCGGACTGCGCATGGCCGAAAACGGCGGCTCGTCCATCTACCAGGCACTTGCGATTGCGTACGTTTCCAGTGCCGCGATCGGCATGAAAGGACCCATCGGGGCACTCTCGCTCGTCTTCGCCGCCGCGGTGGGCGCCGCCGTCGTGCCCCTCGCCGGCTGGCTGACCGACCGATACGGGCGCGTCCGGACATACCGTGCCTTCGCCATCTTCCAACTGATCGCAGCCTTCCCCATCTGGTATGCGCTGAGCTTCGGCGACACCGTGCTGACCATCGTCGTAGTCTCCATCGGACTCGGTGTTGGAACGTGGGGAATGTTCGGCGCGCAAAGCGCCCTGATGTGCGAACTCTTTGGCTCCAGGCAGCGTTACTTGGGCGTATCGATAGCAAGGGAGGCCTCGGCGGTCATCGCCGGCGGCATAGCGCCCCTGATTGGCGCCTGGCTCATGTCACTGGCTGTCACCGCCGACGGCGGGAGCGCAGTCCACGGCGCCGGAGCCGGCGCCTGGCTCCCCATCGCGGGATACTTGGCCCTGCTGACGGCCATCACCATCGCCGCCACCTTTGCTGTCCCCGAAACCAAAGGGCGAAGCCTGGAAGACCCCCGGGACGCAATCCACGAAAAGCACGGCGCGCAGCTACAAAGTTCCTAGACCGCGGATTGATAAGGTCGATAGGCGGGCAGCACCGCTAACCCGCCTATCGACCTCACCGGCAGGAACCTGGAATGACCCCGCGCATCACCCTCGAAGACGTCAGCAAAGCCGCCGGAGTGTCAAAATCGACCGCGTCACTCGTAGTTCGGGGCAGCTCCCGTATCCCGGAAAGCACGGCCGCCAAAGTGCGCGAGGCCATGGATCAACTCGGATACGTCTACAACCGGTCGGCCGCCAACCTGAGGCAAAGCCATTCCATGACCATTGGACTGGTCGTCACCGAGATCATCAATCCCTACTTCGCCGAACTTGCAATGGCCGTCGACGAGATCACCCACGAAGCCGGGTACACCATCTTCATCGGCTACAGCCGCGACCTTGCGGACCGTCAGCACGAAATCATTGCGTCCATGATCGAACGGCAGGTCGATGGGCTCCTGCTGCTCCCGGCCCCGGACACCGACCCCGAAAAGCTCGCCAAACAGGTCAACGCGGCAGGCGTCCCGCTCGCACTGCTCGCCCGTCGATTCCCTGGATTCGACTACGTCGGCAGCAACAACGTCAAGGGCGCCACACTACTCGGGGAGCACCTGGCCGCTTTGGGTTGCAGAAGCGTCGCCTTCCTCGGTGGCCGCAGCGCCTCGTCCCTGACGGAACGAGAAGAAGGACTCCGCAAGTCACTGGAACCCAACGGTTGCGACGTTTGGAGCCCGGATGAATTGCGCAGCCCCATCACCCCCGAGGGTGGCTCAGCCGCCGTCGCCCGGCTCTTTGACCTGGGCAGGCTACCGGACGCGATCATCGCGTACAACGACATCGTCGCCCAAGGAATCTACGATGAAATGCGCCGGCGTGGCCTCGAACCCGGCCGCGACATCGCTGTCGCATCTTTCGATGACACACGCATCGCCGCCGGCCAGGTCCCTCCCCTGACGTCCGTGGCGGGATTCCCGCAACAGGTCGGCGCGAAAGGCGCCGAGATGCTCATGACCCGCCTTGCTGATGGCAATGCGGACATCCCCACCCAACTGACCCTCATCCAGCCCCAGCTCAAGATCCGGTCCTCAACCGCAACCTGGCGCACCCGCACCTAGGCACACCGAGTCATTGCTCAGGACTGCAGGCCGCTCCAACAGAAAGGAACAACCAATCATGGTTCACGACGCGACCATTACGTCCGAGCAGGAATTCGACCCGGACTCCCGCGAAGACCAGCCCGAGGCCGCGCTGCATTCGTTAATCGAACACCTCGAATACGAAGTCAGCGCCCTGCACCTGAACGGCTTCAACCAAGCCGACGCCGTTAGCCTCGGCTTGCTTCTCGTGGAGATGGCTACCCAGCGGACCCTCCCGGTCGCCATCGACATCCGCCGAAACGAACACGTCCTCTTCCACGTCTCCCTCCCCGGGGCGACGCCCGACAACGAGCTTTGGGTTCAGAGAAAGAGCAGAACGACCGAGCGGTACGCCGAACCTTCACTGCTGGTTGGACTCAAAGGCCGGCTCGGCGGTGGCAGACTCGAGCAAAACGGATGGTTCGACGAGATGCGCTATGCCTCCCAAGGAGGGGCCTTCCCGATATTCGTCAAAGGCACCGGACACGTTGCCACCGTCACGGTCTCGGGACTCCCGCAAAAAGCCGACCACGACCTCGTCGTCGAAGCACTGACCACATTCCTCAACCGCCGCAACGGCTAAGGAGGCACCACCGGATGGCGGGGCGGATGAGCGCTCCTGTAGGAACTGCAACGCTCGTCGCGAGGACTATCCGGTGAGCTGATCCCGCTTCGCCCTCTCGTAACCCAACACCGCTTTTGCCGCACCGTGCTGTTCCACGATTTGCGCTTCGAGCGTTGCGGACGGCAATTCAGCCGCCGCCGCGTGCCACGAGGGGAACGAACCGGTCAAGGCCGCGGCCGCTTGCATCGCTGCGCCCTTGGTTACGTACTCGTCGAACTCGGGTACGACGACGGGTATGTTCACCATTTGATTGAGGATTATCTGCACGGCGGGACTCTCAGCCGCCCCGCCGATGAGCAACAATCTGTTGGCTTCCACTCGGCAATCCCGAAGAGTGTCGAGCATCGCTACCTGGCTGGCGAGAGTTCCCTCGATGACGGCGCGAGCGAAGTTTGGGCGGTTGAAGTTCGCCAGGGATGCCCCATGCAACGAGCCTCGCGCATGCGGCAAATCGGGAGTCCGCTCACCCTCGAAGTACGGCAGTAACGTCAGGCCTCCAGATCCAGGCGGAGCCTGGAGGGCCAAATCGGAGAGCTCTGTGTAACTGCAACCCAGCAGCGCTGCGCCCAGGTCGAAATTGCGGGCCGCATTCAATGTGGCAACAAGGGGAAGATGGCCGCCTGTGGCGTCGGCGTAACTACACACATATCCCGCATAGTCATGAACCGGGATGGCCGACTTGGCATACACCACGCCCGATGTACCCAACGAGAGCACCGCGTCTCCCTCGGAAAGTCCGAGCGCCAGGGCTGCGGCGGCATTGTCGCCGCTGCCTATCCCCACCGGGATCCCGGCAGGGACCCCGGGAATTCCGGCGCCGGTCTCTCCCGCTTTGTCGAGAGGGTGGAGTACGCGCGGCAGAAGCGCCTTCTTGCCGAACGCATGCTCGAAAAGATCCATGCAGTACTCACCGGTTTCGCCGGACCAATAGGCAGTGCCACTGGCCTCAGACCGGTCCGTCATCAGTTGGTCCACGCCTCCCGTGCCCGGACCATATCCCATGAGCCGCCAGGTCAACCAGTCGTGGACAACAGCAACTGCCGCCGTCCGTCCCGCGGCTTCTGGGTTTGTATCCCGTAGCCAGCGGACTTTCGTGACGGTGTCAGACAGAGTTAGGGGCAGACCAGTGCGGCGGATCCACTCGTCCCGGCCGAGCTCATTATTGAGGTCGACCATCTGTGAATGAGATCCGGTGTCGTTCCACAGAGGCGACTTGCTGACGACCTCTCCGGCCGCATCGAGGAACACGGGTGAGTGCTGCTGTCCGCTCACCGAGATGGCGGCGACATCATGAAGTCCGCCCGCACGTCGCACCGCAGTGAGCAGCGCGTCCCACCAGGCGTCCGGATGAACGATTGTCTCGGGCGGGTGTGAGGCTTTGCCTTCGCGAACCCGCATTCCGGTGGCAAGGTCCCTCACGGTGACCTTGCAGGTCTGGGTGGAGGAATCAATTCCCGCAACAAGCATCACTGCCTCACCCCTGAACCTTCATCGAGACGGGCCGTCTGCTGCGCATGTCGTTCCGGGTTCACGCGGGGACTCCTTTCAAGTACTCCCACTGGTGCTGGATCTTCGCAGACCACTCGCCCAGTCGGTCGTGGCGCTGATTATCGACGAGCACCTCTTCGGGTTGGCAGTCCTCCCAATCGCAGGAGGCGTTCGAGGCCAGGGCTTGGGCGCCCCTTGAGACGACTTCGTTGAGCTGGGAGACGCTCAGAGGTGTTCCCAGGAGGTCGGCCTTCAGCTGAAGCCACAGCGGGTTGAGGCTTGCGGGTCCGATGACCTTGATGCGGTCCGGCTGGGCGGGGAAAAGCCTCAGGACGTCCCGGAATTGCAGGGCCATGCCCAGGAAGCAACCTAGAACGAGGTCCTCGGTGCTTGTATCGGTTCGAAGACCGGCGATGACTCCGCGTGCGGAGGCACGTTTCGTCGGGGGCGGGCTTCCACGGAACTGCGGCAGCACGAGCGGGACGGAACCCAAATCCACGTGCCCTGCGAGGTAGCGTTCATGGAGGGTGCTGATGCACGCGGAGAGCTGTTCGGGTGTCATTCCAAGCATGGTTTGCAGTGTCGCGAAGGCGGAGCCGCCAGTAGGTATGGACGCGAACAGTGTGTAGTCCGCTCCGGTGCAGGAGAACCCGTTGGCCAGTTTGGACTGCTCCGGAGACTCGTCAAGGCTGGGCGCGTCGCGAAGGAACAACAGGCCCTCGGTGGTGCCGGTGGAGTTCAGCAGCTCTCCATGTTGAAGGCCGGCTCCTATCGCACCCACCATGTGGTCGTGCCCGGCCACGTGGATGCGCACGTCCTCAGGAAGGCCGGTCTCGCGGGCGTAGTCGGCCGTGATGGGAGAACCGTCCATGGCGTCGCGCAGCTCGGGAAAAAGGCCGACGTCGAGGCCGACAAGGGCGCAGACCGCGGCTGACCATTTACGCACGTTGAGGTCCAATGCCATGGTGCGGCTGGCCAGAGAGTACTCTGACCAGCGTTCGCCGGTCATCAGTGCGGCGAGGTACTCGGCGATGTTAAGCCACTGCGCCTGCTCGCCCGCATGGTTGGCCCGTCCCGCCGCCCATGCCACTTTCGACAACCCATAATTGGCATTCACCGGTAGCCCGGTGATTCGGTAGATCAATGAGCGGTCGGCGGAGGTCAGCGGTGCGAGGAAATCGGCGCCGCGGTGGTCGTGCCAGAGAATCATCGGAGAGGCGAGGGAAACGTCCGGGCGGACGAGGCCGCCGGACTCTCCCACCCCGGTGATTGCTACCCTTTTCACGGACTGCCGGGTGGATGGTTCCAGACCGCGGATGAACCCGGCGATAGTCTCCGTCACGGATTCCAGGTCGTAGATCTCCCCCCAAGTGTCCTGGACGGTGGGTGTGGCGTGGCGGGCCGAGGCGACCAGCCCTCCGCCCGAGCCGAACATGCACAGTTTGATGCTGGTCGTTCCGACGTCGACCGTGATTGTGGGTAGCACCGCTCGTTCCTCGCTAAGCCACGGAGGGGTTCAGGGTGCGGATACGGGCCTCCACAACATCTGCAACAGCGGATACGGCGTTCATTGAAACGCGGATGAGCGAGTTCTCGTTGGGGTTGGCCGCGAAGGCCTCGCCGAACGAGCGGATCATGGCGTTGCGCAAGTCTGCCGCGACATTAACCTTGACCACACCGAATTCATGCAGACGGGCGAGCTCCTCCGACGGCAGCCCGGAAGCGCCGTGAATGACCAGCGGGACCGGGCTTTCGGCCTGAACCTTGGCCAGAAGGTCAAAGTTGATCCGGGCATTGGGTGCATAGCCGTGCTGGTTGCCCACGGACACTGCGAGCATGTCGCATCCGACGGCCTCGACGAACTGCCTGACTTGCTCCGGGTTGGTGTAGCTGGCGTGCTCTGGGGCCACATCGTCTTCCTTGCCGCCGATGCTGCCCAGCTCCGCTTCAAGCGAGACACCGGGAGGGCACATTTCACGGGCCCGCGCCGAGACCCTGATGTTCTCTTCGAACGGGTACTCGGAGTAGTCGATCATGATCGAGGTGAAATCAGCCGCCAGGGCGCCTTCAACGGCGTCAAGCGACTTGCCGTGGTCCAGATGCAGCGCAACCGGCACGTCGCAGCTCGCCAGGCGACGGCTGACCATGTCGTAGACGTACTCGTATCCGGACAGTGCCACGTTGGTCGGAGCCACCTGGATGAACGTCGGGACACCCACGCGTTCGATCGCGGCAACGATCCCCATCGTGGTCTCGATGTTGGTGGTGTTGAACGATCCCGCCACCAGCCCGCGGGACGTGCATTCCTTGATGATGTCCATGCCACTGACCAAAGCCATTGAGAGTCCTTTCGAAGGGGTGCCGCCGCATTCGGCGCGGCGACTGCGATACGAGTGATGGGCCTGATTCCGGCGGCCGCGTCTGCGTCTGAATCTGAGGGGAAACGGCTTGGGCTCAACCAAGCGTTCCGTCAATCACAATAGACCGTCATGTACATATTGTCGAGCCTGTACGTACAAGACAATATGAAAGTGGAAGGTCTGCTCGGCGCCAAACGGCCGGCGATGTGATCAAAAGCCCATGCTTATTGACCGCTTCGCCACCCATGCCTATGCTATAGACAGTCCAGCCGATACGTTCTGTACGTACAGCTTGATAATCAAAGTTGCTTATCCAGGAAGGTTCAGACATGCACATCCCACCAGTGAGCCGGAGGACGGCGGGCAAAATGCTGGCCGTCACCGCAGCCGGGGCGCTTCTCGCGGGCTCCTTCACTGCCTGCTCCACGACGGGGTCCGGCGATGCACAGGGTGATGTCACCATCAACGTGGCCCTCGCCGCCAATCCTCAGATGAAGACCGCGGAATCGCTGATCAGCGATTTCGAGCAGAAGAACCCGGGTATCAAGGTCAAGTTCACCACTCTTCCGGAGAACGACCTCCGCCCGACGGTGACCAAGGACGTAGCCACCAAGGCCGGCCAATTCGACGTCGCCATGATGGGCAGCTACGAAGTGCCCATCTGGGCGAAGAACAACTGGATCCTTCCCTTGGACAACTACGCCAAGAATGACCCCTCCTGGAAGCAGGACGATCTCCTGAAGCCCATTTCAGACATTGTCTCGGCCGACGGCAAGCTTTATGGCGCACCGTTCTATGGATCGTCGTCGTTCCTGTTCTACCGCAAGGACTTGGCCCAGAAGGCAGGGGTCACCATCTCCCAGACCCCGACGTGGGACGAGATCGCCGCCGCGGCGGCAAAGATGGATGATAAGTCCGCAGGCGTGTCCGGTATCTGCTTGCGTGGGCTTCCTGGCTGGGGTCAGAATCTTGCCTCCCTCACCACGGTGATCAACACGTTCGGGGGACGCTGGTTCGATGAGAACTGGCAGCCCCAGTTGACCTCGCCGGAGACAAAGAAAGCCGTCCAGTTCTACGTTGACCTCCTCCGCCAGCACGGCCAGCCGGACGCCGCGAAAGACGGATGGGAAGGCTGCCTGCAGAAGATGAGCCAAGGAACCACGGCCATGTGGTACGACGACACGGTCTTCGCCGGCTCCGTCCTCGGCCAGGCAACGCCTGCGGTGAAGGACAACATCGGCTTCGCGATGGCACCAACGGGTCCCGCCAACATCAAGTCCGGATGGCTCTGGTCCTGGGGCTTGGGCATCACCGCAAGTAGCAAGCACCCCGACGCCGCCTGGAAGTTCATTTCCTGGGTGACGAGCCCCGACTACATCAAGCTCGCCGGCCAAAAAGCCGGCTGGGATTCGATCCCTCCCGGATCTCGCAAGTCGACCTACGACCTGCCCGAATACCAGAAGGCCGCCTCACAGTACGCCGACCTGACACTGAAGTCGATCCAGGCTGCGAACCCCAACCAGCCGACCGCCCAGAAAGTCCCCTACACCGGTGTCCAGTACGTACAGATTCCGGAGTTCGTTGATATCGGCGACTTCGTCTCCCAGCAGGTTGCCGGTGCGATCAGCGGCACCCAGTCCGTGGACGAGGCCCTGCAAAAGAGCCAGGACTTTGCCGCCAAAGCCGTAAAGACCGCGGGCTACCTCAAGTAGAACCATTGTGCCGTCCGCGGGAGATCCTCCCGGACCTTCCGCGGACAGCACAAACAATGATCGGACCAACTCCATTGGCTAAGACAACCACAGCCCCCCGTCCCGCACTGCTTGCCCCAGGGTTGAGCCTGCTGGAACGCTGGAAACTGCGCGGCCCGCTTCTGCCGGCCCTGATCTTCACGATCCTTCTCACCCAGTTCCCTTTCCTTTTGACACTCATTTACAGCGTTCAGAACTGGAACCTGCTCAGCGCCAAACCTGCTGTATTCAACGGCGGCGCTAACTTCCTCGACACCTTAGGCGACGAGGTGTTCTGGCGCTCGATCGGCAACACCGGACTCATGACGGGAGTCTCCACGGTGGCCTGCATCGTGGTCGGGCTTGGCTTAGCGCTGCTCCTGAACCACAAATTCCCCGGTCGGGGCATAGCCCGCACCCTGGCAATCACCCCCTTCTTTGTCATGCCCGTTGCCGTGACCCTGTTCTGGCGTTCTGCGATGTTCGATCCCGGTTTCGGCCTCTTGGGCTGGTTCTCGAAGGTCCTGGGCCTACCGGCCGTTAACTGGCTCAGTGAGTACCCGCTGACAGCTTTGATCATCCTGCTGACGTGGCGTTTCACGCCGTTCGCGCTGCTGATCCTGATCGCCGGGCTCCAGTCCGCCCCGCAGGAACAGTTGGAAGCAGCACGCGTCGACGGCGCCGGCCCACTGCGGCAATTCAGTTCCATCCTGGTGCCCCATCTGAGGCCTTACATCGAACTGACCGCACTACTTCTGGCCATGAACCTGGTCCAGACATTCGGCGAGATTGCCCTCCTGACAGCGGGCGGCCCGGCCTTCGGGACCACCAACATCACCTATTACATCTATCTCAAGGGCTTCAACTCCTTCGATCTCGGCACAGCCTCCGCGTTCGGTGTTGTCGCACTCGTGATTACCATCGCGCTCGTCCTGCCGGCGCTGCGACTGCTCTCGGGCATCTTCCAGAAAGAAGGTCGTCGATGACCACCACAACCAGCCGATCGGCAACCGTGTCCCTGGGAAGGAGGCAGATTTCCATTCGCCGGCGCCCGTCGAAACAACTCAAAGGCGTCCTGATGGGATTGGGAGGGTGGCTAGGCAGCCTTCTGCTCTTCCTTCCCATCGCCTATATGGTCTTGAAGAGCTTCCAAACTGAGCCTGACGCGGCAGCCGCCGCACCGAAGCTGATCTTCACGCCCACGATGGAGAACTACAACGGGGTGTTCCAGGCGGGGTTCTGGCCATATGCCATCAACTCCATCATCGTCGTGCTGGTTTCGACGGCTGTGGTGATCGCCCTCGCGGTCCCCGCCGCCTATGCCCTTTCCATCAGACCTGTGGCCAAGTCACAGGATGTCCTCTTCTTCTTCATCTCCACCAAGATGATGCCCATCGCGGCAGGAATTATCCCGATTTACGTGATTGCAACTGCGCTAGGCGTTCTGAATACCCTGGGCATCCTGATCGTTATGCACATCGGCATGAACCTACCCTTGGCCATCTGGATGATCCGCTCCTTCATGCAGGAAATCCCTTCAGAAATCATGGAAGCGGCCGCCGTTGACGGCGCCTCGCGCTGGCGAGGGCTCCGCTCGATCATCCTGCCGCTGGTGCGCCCCGGACTGGCCTCCACGGCGCTGCTATGCGGCGTCTTTTCATGGAACGAGTACTTCTACGCCCTGAACCTCACCAACTCCACCTCAACGCTGCCGCTCTTCCTCCAAAAGTTCCTCAGCTTCGGCGAGCTGTACACGGCACACGTCGCCGCAGCCGCGACCCTTCTGAGTATCCCGGTCATCATCGCCGGGTGGCTCGCCCAGAAGTCCTTGGTCCGCGGACTGCTGTTCGGCGCCGTCAAATAGGAGAACGGGCGCCCCATCCTTCCCGAACGGACTGCGCCCGCCTCACTGCGCAAATACTCCAGGAACCCGTCAGCGGCGGGGTCCTGGAGCATTTGCAATTGCGCACCCAAATGTCGGCATGTCCTTTCACACCTGTACGTACAGTACGCTTCGTCTAGACATTTTGGTTCGACGTGACGTACTCTTGTGACCTGGTAAACATCCCGCTCCGCACGGTCGCGAGCCGGATCAACACTCACGGTCGGGGATCACCTCTGCCGTGGCGAAGCGTGAAGGAGCGCAGATGCGCGCAGTAATCCTGGATGGAAAAGGATCGGTTGAGATCGCAGAAATCGACGATCCTGTTGCCGAAGCAGGCGAGGTTGTCATCGCCCCCGAGGCGGTAGGTATTTGCGGGACCGATATTCATCTCGCCTCGGGCGACTATCCGACCGGCACGTTTCCGGTAGTCCCTGGGCATGAGTTCGCCGGGACGATCGTCCACGTCGGATCCGATGTAGATGGCTTCAAGATCGGGGACCGTGTTTGCGTTGACCCGAATGTCGCCTGCGGACGCTGTGACCAGTGTCAGGCTGGTGCAACCAACCTGTGCCGGAATCTCGTTCCGATCGGGGTCACGAGCAACGGCGCGGTAGCGGAGCTTGTCAAGGTTCCGGCGTCGGTCGTCTTCGCCTTGCCCGACGGGATCGACTGGACCACCGCGGCCCTTATCGAACCGCTGGCTTGCGTTTTGCACGCACTCGGGAGGGTTTCCCCTGTCACTGCCAAACGCGTCCTGATCTACGGTGCAGGTTCCATTGGACTTCTCGCGACCGCCCTGGCCAGGTCGCGGGGTGCGGCCAGCATTGACGTTGTCGAACCGAGCCCTGTGCGCCGGGAAGCCGCCCTGGAATTCGGCGCCGACAACGCCTACGCCCCAGGCGAAAGAGCCACGGAACGCGACGTGGACCTGGTCATCGAAGCCAGCGGCCATCCCTCAGCGGTCTCTGACGCGATCGCCAAGCTCGCAGAGCGAGGCACGCTTCTGCAGATGGGCGTCGTCAGCCCGGCGGCCAGCATCGACCTCTTCCCCTACGACCTCTTCGACCGGGAGCTGACGTTCGTCGGCTCGCAGTCACTTGCGACCTCCTACCCGGCAGCAGTCCAAGCCATCAAGGAACTCCCCGAACTCGCGGCCCGCATGGTGACCCACACGTTCGGTCTTGAAGACTACGCTGCTGCGCTTGAAGCGGCACACTCCGAATCGGCCCGCAAAGTCCACATCCTGCCGCAGCGCTGACACGCGGTCTCCGTTCAAGAAAGTACTCATTTATGCCTGCACAACCTGCTGCAAACCGCTCCACACGCCCGGCGCTCCTGGACAGGCTCGGATTGCCCCGGGCGTTGGCCTGGGGATTCGTCGGGCTCCTGCTCTTCATGGTCGGAGACGGCGTCGAATCCGGCTATATCGCACCGTTCCTAGCTTCGAACGGGGCTGGCTCCGAAACCCGTGCCGCAGTAGTCATCACGGCCTACGGCCTGATAGTCACGCTGGGTTCATGGCTTGCGGGAGCGCTCTCGGACGTGTGGGGTCCTCGACGGGTAATGCTGTTCGGCCTGGCCATCTGGGCAGTTTTTGAAGTCCTCTTCCTCGCCGTAGCGATTCCGTCTCAGAACTTCACCCTGATCCTGATCATCTATGGCATCAGGGGTTTCGGATATCCGTTGTTCGCCTACGGATTCCTGGTCTGGATTCTCGCCGGGAGCCCCGCGAACCGCCTCGGGTCCGCTGTTGGCTGGTTCTACTTCGCGTTCACCGGCGGCCTGCCCACCCTGGGGTCCCTCATGGCGAGCGGCACCGAGCCGATCATCGGCGAGTACCTGACCTTGTGGCTTTCGCTACTCATGGTCATGGCCGGCGGCATTGTTTGTCTCGTTGGCATCCGGAAGGCCAAGGGGGGCGACCGTCTGGCCGCTCCTGGCGTGACAGCACGTCAGAGCATCATCAACAGTGTCTCCATCGCGGTGAAAATCCCACGCGTCGGGCTCGGCTGCCTCATCCGAGTGGTCAACACCGCGCCGCAGTTCGGATTCCTTGTATTCCTGCCAACAGTCTTCTCCACAGAACTCGGCTTTGGCACGGCCGGATGGCTGCAGCTGATCTTCACCATGGGGTTCGCGAACATCTTCGCGAACCTGTTCTTCGGCGTCCTGAGCGACCGGCTTGGCTGGCACCGGACACTCCGCTGGTTCGGCTGCATCGGCTCGGCCGTCAGCTCGTTGTGCTTCTACTTCATTCCGCAAATCACAGGCTCGCACTACTACTGGGTGGCCGTTGCCTGCGCGGCCTTCTACGGGGTGACGCTGGCCGGGTTCACTCCAATTTCGGTGTTGATGTCGCTGATGGCGCCTGGCCAGAAAGGCAACGCCGTAGCACTATTGAACCTTGGCGCGGGGGCTGCGACCTTCGTCGGACCCCTGATCGTTGCCGTCTTCCTCGGTCTCGTGGGGCCTGGAGGAGTCACAATCATCTTCGCAGCGTTGTATCTCGCCGCCGGGGTGGCAGTCCGGTGGCTTCGGGTGCCGGACCAGACCGACGCCCAAAAGGGTGCAGCCCCTTCATCGGAACTGGTTGGCGTGTAGCCACAGTCCTGCCTTCATAACAGGAAGAGCCTCCGTTTCAGCACGCGAAACGGAGGCTCTTCCAAGGCCGCCCTAGCGACCGGTACTGAGGTCCACGCTGCTGACGTTCACCTCAATGGGAACGATTTCGCTGCGGACCCAGGTCTCGTAGACATCGAATCTTTCCCCGCCCGTCGTCCACGAGGTGGACTGGATCCGGAGCAACGGCGAGGAGTCCGTGACGTTCAACGCGTTCGCGATTTCAGGCGTGGGGTTCACCGCCCGGATAGTCCGGTTGGCACCGCCAAGACCATAACCGGCACTCGCCAGCAGCCCGGAAAGGGACGCCTGCCCGGCCAGGACCTCCGTCGCACCGGCGATGATCGCCGCCACCGTCGGCGGGCTGTAGTTGATGCTGTAGAGCGCGGGAATGCCATCGAGGGACCGCAGGCGGACCAGCTCAAAGCCCCGAGTCCCCTCGGGAAGTTCCAGAGAACGGCATGCGCTCTCCGGTAGGACTACGGGGCCTGAGCGCAACACCTGGGTGGTAACGGGCCTGTTCTGGTGGCCGATGGCATTCTCAAGAAATCCCTGCTGCCCTTGGATCACCCAGCCCCGATCAGTGCTCGGCTCGCTAGCGAAGACCCCGCGGCCTGGAATGCGGTGCGCCAGGCCACTGGATTCAAGGAGCTTCAGCGCCTGGCGCACGGTAGCCCGGGAGAGACCGAACTCGGTACAGAGTTCATTCTCGCTCGGCAGCCGCTCACCTGCTTCGATGTCCTTGGACGCAATCCTTCGTTCGAGGACATCGAACAGCTGGCGGTAGTAAGGGGTCGTGGAGAGACGATCGATCGCCTCAGCGGCTGTTATGGACACGAGGCCCTCCTTCATCGAGGTCGGCGCAAAGGGAGATTGTCCACCTCATTATAGACCGACCGTACAGTACAGTCAGCTTAGCCTCGAAGGGATTTCAAGACCAGGTAGCCGCGAACCCTATTTTCATGACCGGGACTTGATTGGACTGTTGACGAGAAGCCGAGTAATCTCGTCCATACTGTATGTACAGATAGGTTAGAGTGCCTCTATCGAGGTGCTGAACACTAGCCATGAAGTCGTTGGACGGCAATGTGACGCGTCTACAGAAAGCAGGCTCCCGTGTCCATGGAATACCGCATGCGCCGTGCACTCCCCAGCAATCGCGTCGCCATCATCATGCCGGTAGACCACGGCCTGATTTTCAACCGTATCGAGGGCCTCGAAACCCCTTCCGCCCCGTTCGCCGCATGGGCCAGCCATGGAGTTACCGGCTTCATGATGACACCGGGCCAGGTTAGGCAGACTGAACGCTTCTTCGCTCAGAACCCGCACCTGAGCCGCGTGCTCACTATCGATACTTACTACGACCACCGGGAAATGGACAGCAAGGGCTCGCACGGGCTTATCACTACGGTTGAAGAGGCAGTCCGGATGGGCGTCGACGCCGTCAAGATGCTCTTCCCGTGGAACATGTCCAATGCCGAAAGGGTCGTCCTGTGCACCCGCGTCGGGCAGGTCGTCTCAGCCTGCGACCGATGGGACATCCCCCTGGTTCTGGAGCCGGTGATCATCGGCGCCCCGCGGAGCGAAAAGGTCATCGATGAGGAAGAGAAGGTAGCCCGTATCGCGTACGATCTGGGCGCTCACATCATCAAGATTGCCTTCCCCGGCGAAGAGCGCACCAGGCGCCTCGTCGGTGAACTCCGGGTGCCTCTCGTCATCGCCGGTGGCCCCCTGGCTGGCGAACCTGCAGATACCATCGAAGCAGTTGCAGAAACCATCCGCGCCGGCGCCCGAGGTGTGATCGTCGGCCGGAACATCTGGCAGCGTGAACAAGTCGCCGCTGAGAAAACTCTGGCCGAAATTTCATCCCTCGCCAAGAGTGTTTCCTTCAGCGACTAGGACAAGCAAGCTCAACGCCGAGTCAATCAAAGGATGGCGAAATATGGTCCGATCGAGCGAACGCACAGAGGTTGTCTGCGGCATCGACATCGGCAGCACGAACCTCAAAGTCGTCGCGCTTGACCGTAGCGGCCTCGTCGTCGCACGGGCCAAGCAAACAACACCTCGCAATCGCTCCGATCTTTCGATTGACGCGCAGGGAATCCTGGACGCCGTTGAGGACATGATCATCAAGGTCTGCGGCCCCGATTACATCGTTGCCGCGGTGGCATCAGCCGGCGTGGGAGAAGATGGTGTGCTCGTTGACAGCAACCGCAAGCCACTGGGCCGTGCCCTGGCGTGGTTCGACCCGCGACGGACCCGTCTTTTCGAAGCCTTGGAACCCCGTCTTCCTACGTCAGAAGGGATCGGCGTGACAACTAATCCCTCCCACACCATCATCGGTTGGCTCTGGTCGAGCCAACAGGACCAGAACGGCAACGCGTCGGCCTGGGCGGCCATCACCGACTTCGCCTCATGCTGCTGGTCCCGCAAGTCCTTTATCTGCGACACCCTCGCAGCCCGCACCGCAGCCTGGGACGTAAAGACGAGGACGTGGTTGACGGATCGCGTCGAGATGACGCTCGGTTCGTCAGACCTTCTGCCGGAAGTGTTCCGGACCGGGGAGCCTGTCGGACTCCTACATTCCCCTCGCTTGAGCAAGGCAGGAGTCTTGGCAACCACCGCCATCGTCGTGGCAGGCGGCCACGACCACCCCATTGGCGGATGGGGCGTCGACCAGCTGCATCCCGGCGCGATTCTTGATTCGATGGGCACCGCCGAAGTGGTGGTGGCTCAATCCCCTATCGCGAACGTACTTCGATCCTCAGGTTGCGATGTAGCCCCGGGGATACTCAGCCAAGGCAGTACCTTGTTGACCGTCACCGAGTTCGCCCGCAACGTCCAGTGGATTTCACAGGACCCGGCTGTCGCCGCGGCGTTTGGGGCAATTGTCACCGGGAGCCAAAAACCTGATGATTACCTCTATTCAGATACCTTTATTCCAGGCGGACAAGGCGGAGTCCGGCCGCGGTACGCCGCCAACGCCCCTGCCGCCGCCTTGTCCAGGGCTTCGGCGGCGGCAGGCGCCCTGGCCCGGACGGGGGGTGCCGCCATTCAAGCCGTGGCGTCCAGGATGCCCACTGGCGCTCCGGTATATGTCGCTGGCGGCTGGGCCAGATCAAAAGGCTGGATCGACATAAAAATGGCCGTCATCGGTACCGATGTGCAGGTCATCCCTGAGCCGGAGGTTACTGCCGTCGGTGCTGCCCTGCTGGCCGCACGGGCCGTCAACTGGGGGACCCCCGCTCGGACTGCCCTTTCATTTGGCTCCACTACATCTGATCTAGCCCCACTCCCCTTCAGCGGGCGCCGTTGAAGCGGGCAGCCACCACCGGCTGGCCCTGAGAACCCGGACCCCGTCCCGTTACCTTTCTCGTAGCCGATCCTGTTGCAGGATGAGGGTGTGCTGGCCTGCCGGCCCCGGCATGATTGCCGCCCCCAGTCGTCAATGATCCGGGGGGTGTTGTCACCGGGGTCCGGTAGGTGCCGGAGAGACCGCTAATAGAGGCAGGACAGGTTGGGATCGTCGTGCGTAACGTGGATGCCGGGCTCTGACACCGCGGACAGTCCAGCACAGGTATCAGCCGCTGCGACTGGGAGGTACAGGTGATCGGAAACCACGAAAGCATCGATGTCTTTATCGGCCTGGACGTCGGCAAGGGCGAACACCACGCCGTTGCCTTGGACCGGGCAGGTAAGAAGCTCTTCGACAAGGCCTTGCCCAACGACGACGTCAGGCTGCGCGAAATCCTCGATTCTTTGAACAAGCACGGCAGCATCCTGCTCGTGGTTGACCAGCCAGCGACGATCGGTGCGTTGCCCGTCGCAGTTGCCCAGGCCGCCGGTGTCACCGTCGGATACCTGCCCGGACTGGCGATGCGCCGGATCGCGGACCTACACCCTGGCGAGGCTAAAACCGACGCCCGGGACGCGTTCATCATCGCCGAAGCGGCCCGGACCATGCCCCACACCCTGCGCTCCATCCAGATCGCCGACGAACAGCTAGCGGAACTGACCATGCTCTGCGGCTTCGACGACGACCTTGCCAAACAGGCCACCGCGACGTCGAACAGGATCCGCGGCCTGCTCACCCAGATCCACCCGGCCCTGGAGCGTGTCCTTGGCCCGCGCCTGGACCACCCGGCCGTGCTGGATCTGCTGCGAACCTGGCCGACCCCCGAAGCCCTCCGCCATGCCGGCCGCCGCCGGATCGGTAACAGGCTCAAGAAGCTCGCACCCCGGATGGGCGAACGCCTCGCCGGCGAGATCATCGCCGCCCTGGACCAGCAAACGGTCACAGTCATCGGGACGAACGCGGCCACCATCGTCCTGCCCCAGCTTGCCCGGATGCTCGCCGACATCCGAGAATCACGGGACACCGTCTTCACGCAGGTCGAAGCCCTCGTGGAGGCCCACCCTCTTCACCCGGTCCTGACGTCACTCCCGGCGGTCGGCGTCAGGACCGCAGCACGCATCCTCACCGAGATCGTCGGCAAAGATTTCGCCACCGCAGGGCACATGGCCTCCTACGCAGGCCTCGCCCCGGTGACCTGGAGATCCGGGACATCCATCCGCGGCGACCACCCATCCCGAAAAGGAAACAAGATCCTCAAAAGAGCCCTGTTCCTGTCGGCCTTCGCAGCCTTGAAGGACCCGCCGTCGAGGGCCTACTACGACAGGAAACGCGCCGAAGGCAAACGCCACAACCAGGCCCTCATCGCCCTCGCCCGCCGCCGCTGCGACACGCTCTTCGCCATGCTCAGAGACGGCACGTTCTACGAACCACGAACGCCCTCAGCAACTTGACGAAAACCATAGAGGCACCCCCCCGGCGAAAGAGCCTGCTCAGTCTCGTCTTCCGCATGGATGTGCGGGGCAGACTGCCGTATCGGAGGTCGTGCCCTGCACGGATTTCATGGTTCTGGTCCCACTCCTGGTCCCCCTCGTCATGAGTTCGCGAGAGCTTCCGTTGCACGCTTGGCGATTGCGATGACGCGCTCGACAATCTCCCGATCGTCGAGCACGTCTTGGTAGCGAACTTGCCGACCGGCGTACGCCAGTACCAAGGCCCAGAACTCGCGTTCACTGGTCCGGCACTCACTGATCCAGTCATGGACACCACGGAACCAAAGTTCACAAGGGTGACCCTGCCCGAAGTCTCCTGTCGCGAAGGTTGATTCGATCTCGGAGACGCCCGGCCATGCTGCACCACGGATCGGCGAAGCTGGATGGACCAGAGTCGAGATGAGCATAGTGATTGGGTCTAGCGCGCCGGCAGCGAAGGCTTCGCTGTCGAAGTCAATGAGTACTGCCTGTCCGTTGTCGATCAGGACGTTCTCGGGGTGAAGATCGCCATGGCGAGGGCCTACTTGAGTAGTGACCGTGAGACTTCCGGCAGGCACAGAGATCCCGTAGGCGCCAAGAAGCTCTGACAGGCGCTCCCAGGCGATCAGAGGTTCGCAGAGATTGGCCACGGTGAGCGTCCTTCGCTGTGCTACCACTCCGTGCAGAGCGTCCCAGACGGGCCGAGCAAGTTCTACAGCTTCGGCGGGTCGCTCGGCGATGATATCCATGAGCGCGTACGGTGCTTCCCCGGCGACCTGCAGGACGTTGATGTAGCCTCCGGCCATCAACCCCGAGAGCGTCCGCACGGTAGCAGTGGTGTTTGCGCGCGGTAGGAGTTCGGGAAGGCCGCCAGACGAACCCGGAGACTTCACCCGCTTAGCGACAACTGTGGCAACACGACCTTCGGAACGGTTGATCTCACACCGCCACACGCTCGCCTCAGTCAAGCCGCCGCCGAGTGAGGCTACTGCGATGGAAACGCCCCGGTAGTCAAAGGCGAGTCGACGAAGGACTCTCTTGTCTAGTTCGGTTAGTGGGTCGCTCCCGAATGGCGTGATGATCTCGATGTCGTCAAGTGATTGCAGTAGCCGGCGGAACTGTACGACGTGCTCCTTGAACTCCAAGGACTGGTCCTTCTCGAGAACTGTGACTCTGTCGATGGGTTGGCCGTCCTGCGCCGGAAGCTGCCCACCTCCTTGCAACGACTCCTGGATGTGGCGGATGGTCGCGAAGCCGGTGAATACGACGAGCCTGGCATCGGGGTGGTTCGAGCGGACCTCCTTGAGGAGTTCATCGCCAAACTCGTCCGTCGCAGGCTCACCTGCCTTCACCGGGAGTCGGCGGTCCAGTACGAACAAGTCGATCAGGTCTGTAGATGTCCGGAGGTAGTCGCGCGCGGGAGCAATCGAGTTGAAGCTCCGGACAATGAAGTCAGCCGACTCAAGTACAACTTCGGAAAATTCTGCCTGCTGAGGATCGTCCTCGATGAGCACTGCGGTCGGGTTAGCCATGAGGGCGTGGTCCGCTCAGGGAGAAGGACGCCGTACCGCTGACACCGTCGAGCGTGATGGAAAGTCCGAGTCGGGCTGCCACAGTTTTGATCAACGACAGCCCCTGACCTTGGTGAGCCATCTTGGATGAGCTCCCCACGTCGACGACGTCCGCGAGGGCGAACCGGTCGCCCTTAAACGGATTGGTAACTCTAACCCAATAGCTTTGGTCTGTGAAACCCCAGGTAATCTGGGCGGCCGGTTTTCCGGTCGCCTCGATCGAGGCGTCGATCGCATTCTGGAAGACGTTCGAAAGCAACATCGAAAATAATCCTTCGTCTGTTTCAATATCTAGGCTGGCTTCGTCTGCAGAGGGCGCGACTGTGGGCGCGGTGCGGGTGTCTGGCCAGTTCTCGGACAAGATGTGCGGGAGGCTCAGACGGTGGAGGTTTAGTTCCTCATTGGATTTGATAATCGCGACTAGCCCGTCGATCCGACGCTGAAGCTTACGAACGGCATCGTTGGTCTTGCTGGTTCCAAAGGACTCGATCTCGCTGTCGGCCGCAAGTCTTATCCAGCCCACTGCCGGCGACAGTTCGTGCCTGACCAGAGCTGCGACGTCGACGTGCTCCGGCGCGGTTGCACTGCTCCTTGCTGGTACATCAGTCGCCTGCAACGCTGCAGAAGAGCCTCCGCGCATCGTGTCAGTCAGTCTCTGCCGTGATTCCAAGACCTGAAGCAGTAAACGGCGTACCTGTGGAACTGTCTCGGTCTGGAGAGCATTCATCAGCGCTCGGGTGGTGATCGCCTGTGGATGCTGGATGAGCCAGCCTGCCGCCCTTGCGCGATTGCTTGGAGCCGTCGACCCGAGGCCCTGTAGTTCGTCCGGCGTTTCGGCTGTCATCCCAAGCCGCCATGCTCGGTATAAAAGGCCGAGCGGTGGGCGAACGCCTCACGCCCGCCCTCCATTAGTCGCGTGATCCTATCGACGACGACGTCTGAATCGATCGCCCCCTTGACGTCAACTCTTCCTACTTTGCCATCACTGCCTAGAACAACAACGTTGTTAGCGGAGCCGAGCACCGGGATATTGGCGTTGTGCGTGGCGACAATCGTTTGGGCGCCACCTTGTCGGCGTGCGTTAAGGCCGCTCACGACATTGGCGACCAAGAAGGCATTATCCAGGTGATCTTCAGGCTGGTCAAGAATCAGGGTGCGTTCCTGTTCGGAAAGAATGATCGGCAGGGTCACGGCGCACTTCTGGCCTGTTGAGAGCGCATCAACGCTCTTGTCAACCGATCCATCCCGCAGACGGAAGTCAACGCTGTCTGTCAGGCGAATGCTGCCCAACCCTTGAAGAAGATCCCGCTCATTCAGGTTCTCGATCAGCCTATGCGCTCGATCCTCAGCGATGTCGCTTACAGCGGCCAGGCCTGTGGCATCCCCGCTTTCGACCATCTCCAAGAGCTGCCTCGGCAGTACACGCTCCGCAACAGCATCAATAAGCGTCGCGCGGGTACTACTCCCACGGAGCGATTCTTGCAGGAACTTTCGGAAGGCGCTTGCATCCGCCAGGTGGTCTACGACCACCACAACGTTGTTAGCGATCTGTGCGCTTGTCGAGCGCGCAACAGCGGCTCTCGCGTTGTAAAGCGCCTCTTCCGCTTGCTCGACGGCATCAAGCATCCGCCCTCGGCGCTCCAAGAGACCTGCATACCGGGACTCCAGCTCGCGCACGGCGGCGTCGTTCTCATCGAGTGCACGGAGCGCGGTGTCAACGTTCCTTAGCTGCGCGGTGATCTGACCGAGCCCCGCCTCCGCTTCTTCGAGTTCTTCCCTGATCGGGGCTGCGGCTTCGCGAGCACCTATGTTCAGCTCTCGGGTTTCTGCTTCAGCGGTGTCGAGATTAGCTCGGGCCGCAAGGAGTGCCGCAGTGACATTTTCCGAGAGGCCCACGGCCTGGCTGAGCGCGTCACGTACTGCTGGCACTTGCGACAAGGACGCTGCATGCTCTGTCGCAACGACCAGCCGGTCGAGCGCGCGTTGGTGGGAGACCATCAACTCGGTGACCTCGCCGCGAACCGCTTCGATGCGCTCTAGGTCCTGTCCACTTGAGATGACTCTCTCCTCCGCCTGTCGGAGGAGATCGCGTTGCTCGGAAAGCTGGGCAGTGCTTCCTCCAAGTAGAGCCGTTTCCTGCGACAAGAACAGGTTTCGGTCTACGGCGAGCCGATCACGCTTCTTCGACTCCTCTCGGCGTTGGTCCAACTCTGCTCGCACATCGAAGGCGTCGCCAGTCAACACTTCGATCCCGCCGAGGTCAGGAAGCTCGTTGACCGCGCCAGTACGTAGGTCCAGAAGGTTGAGCCGACTGGGCGCGTCGGATGCGATCTCCTCAAGCTCGTTCTGCCCCAAAACAAGTACCGATTTAGAGAGGTCGAGTCGCTGACCTCCACCCTTCGCATCAACCACTAGATGACGGCCACCGTCGTCAGACTCCACGTCAACGATGACCTCGCCAGTGCCAAGCACGGCATCAAGGAATGCTTGTCGGCTGCGGACAGCAGCGACGCTCTGCTCAGCGTGCTGCGCGCCCACGGCGTGGCGAAGTAGCTCCAAGAACGTGGTCTTGCCCGCGCCTCGGGGTCCGACGACAACATTCAGTCCTTGATCCAGCGATACGTCCAGCCCGTTGAGGAAGCCGCCGGTCACCCGGATGCGTGAAATCCACATAGATAGCCTTCCTCTTGTTTCGAAGCAAACGAGGCCCCCGCATGCAGCAGCCCGTTGACCAACACTACCGGCCAGCCACGGCCAGAGCCCGATTGCGGCACGCGGGTGGCTCGAGTCAACGGACCGTACATCCGGTCTCCGACGGGATGTACACCACGATCGGCTGGAATCACGAGCGGCAGCGCACCGTAACGTTGGAAACCTCTGCCTGAACGGCAGACCAGAGTACTGGATCCTATCCTGGTGCCGATGCGCCCGCGCGCCCCCATATACGTCACCGTCGCGCTGTCCTCGAGCAACACTTTCCATGTCGCCGGAGAGCAACGGAAACGTGCGCTCCGCCGGCCTGCGGCCTCTTCGAACGCGCGGATTCCGGTCGGCTCTATCCAGTAACCCGACGCTGAGGCGTTCCTACCGCAAGTCTTGAAAGCGTTCCAGTCACTAGCCACGCCTGTTCGGACTCTGCAACTTCAAGGACGTCTTCATGCCGTAGCCGCCGGATTGGACGTCGCGCGGGAGTGGAGTTCACCCGCGCTGAGGCCGTCGATCCGTAATCATGCACGGTGAGCAGTGGCTGCGGCGGAAGCATCCTCATTGAATCGAATGATGGGTGACCGAGACGGGCCGCGACCCAGTCGATCGCCGAGCTGGTCATGAGCCGGTTGAGTTCCTCTGCGAATGAATGTGCTTCCGCCGCCGGTGAGCTGGACCTCGCTGGAAAAGTTGGGGCGCCCCCGAGGACCGTATGCCAACAGAACAGCTGGCGTGACCGGGAGCATGATGAGCTTGGCATTGGCGAACCCGCGACCGCCTTTCAGACGTACAAAACCTTCAAACGTCAGATCTTTCTTCGACTCACCGCGCTTGACTGATTCGTCCTGTTTGACGTCGATAGGCACTGTCTCGTCTCCGATGATCAGGAGTGGCTTGTTGAGGTGGATAAGCGACGTAGAACGACTCTGACCATGCTCTGCGGCTTCGACGACGACCTGGCCAAACAGGCCACCGCGACGTCGAACCGGATCCGAGGCCTGCTGACCCAGATCCACCCGGCACTAGAGCGTGTCCTTGGCCCGCGCCTGGATCAGGCGCATCGTCTTAGTGTCCTGCGCCTTCGTAACGAGGTCGATCCCAGCCTCCGTTGGCCAATTGTGTGAGCAATTGGCCAACTACCGTGCCACGGCAACTCCGATAGCCCGCAATCGGTGACGTGAAGTCCCATCGTGGCTGCTATGGGACTTCCCTCCCCCGCGTTTCCGAATATCTGCGGACCTTCAGCAGGACTTGTGGGAAGGCGACCGTGCTGGACGCTCCGTTGGACGAGGTCAGGTGCAGCGATGAGGATCTCCCGCCACGGACAGTCGCACGTCCGGAGACGACTATCAGCCGGCGGGGGTTCTTTCATCTGTCGACGAGTAGACTCTGGGTTCCCTAATAGAAATCATTGAGTGATGTCCAGAGAGCGCTGGGGCATTAAGGAGAGCGGATTGACGCAGCAACGCAGCGGACGGCGACCCGCAGGCAAGCCCAAGGGCACCATCGAGCCATTTACGAGGCGGACAGTTGAGCTCGCCCTGAAGACGCAGGCTGACGACGCAATCGAATATGTGAATTGGCTGCGACAGGAACATCCCGGCCACTCCCAGGCTGACCTTGTCAGGAAACTTGAAACCAAGTTCTGGAAAGACGCGCGTCGGATCGGTCGAGAATCGGGCGCTGCAGGCACGCCCCGGAACACAATAGGGGCCTATTCGACCGGCACGGAAACTCTGGAGGCAGCCGTCTTCTTTGTCCTCGCCGTCGCTGAAGCCAATAGTTCACCCCACTCAGAACTGAGGTACCGTGAGGAACTTGTTCGGTCCGTCCTCCTCGCGAAGGGCACCGACAAGGCCATCCAGGCCCTCGCCTCACGAACAGCGCCGCACTGGGCAGGGAAGGTCGTGGCCAAAATCCCCGAGGCCGCGTACAAGCCAATCAACAATGTCATGGGCCCCGACTTCATCGTCAAGTCGGGCCAATCAGGCGTCATCGTGATCGACGAAGTGGCCGAACGCGGGGTAGGTGCCGGTATTGGCCTGGCAACCAACACCGCCTTCGCATGGTGGGTTATCCGTGCCAGCCGCCGTGCCTTCAAGCGCCCCGACTCTGCCGTAGCCGACCTCGGTGTTGTCATTATCGAAGAAGACGTTATCGATCCCGACGAGGTCGTGGAAGAAAAGGCCGGACCGGGCCGCGGCTGAGAATCCGTCCTAGCCGCTGGTGACGGCCCGCGTCTGATCCGAACCTATGAGGGCATGACACTCGGAATGACCTCGCAGACCTTGGCATCACGCCCAGAGCCCTGACCCACTCGGCCACAGTAATTGCGCCGCTGGTATTAGCACGAGTCTCGCTCAGTGACATAAAGTCGACCCTTCGAGGTGGCATTTCCAGATCCTATGCGCCAACTCTGGCGGACTTCATGAGCTCCGCCGGACCGTGAGTCCACTGTGGACTGCTCAGTCGCACCTGACTCTCCACGGTCCTCGTTGCAAGGGCATGGTTAGCCTTCCGGAAGGGCGTCGATAACGACGCTCTTCTCGGGCCAGGCACGCTCGAACGAGACGCTCCCACCCCCATTGTGTTGTGTTTCGGCGCGTCCTGGGTGGGACATGAAGGTGGATCCGTCCAATGAGTAGAATCCAAGATAAGTGCGCCGAACTGGCCTTCCATCGCGGGGCAGGCTGTAGTCACGTTCGACCGTCTCCTTGGCCGCTCTGACGATCCAGAATAGCGCTTTGGAGTGTTGCTGAAGCACCGGCACCACGCTGGAGATCTCCATGTGCGCTGTGTTTGGGCCCTCGTTGCGGACGGAGAAATTTTCAATGATGACGCCCTCCGCCTCAGTCCCCCACCGGAACTCCTCTAGCTGCTCGACGTCAAGTAGCCTGCACATGGCCGTCGAGGGAATTATTCCGGACAGATGGCGGCTCTCTGACTGGTCCCACTCCCCGCTGGTGCCACTGTAATTAGTGGTGGTGATCTCGATTGGGACTGGAACCCCCCGACGATCCCACTCGTCGAGAGTGGATGCTTCAGGCCACGCCGATGCGTAGGGGTGATCCGCCAAGAAAAGGCCGTGCGGATCACTGCTCTTCGGCACATCCGCTTGGGAATCGAGGTCGGCGGCCCAGTCCAACAGCTCGGGCAGCTTCTCGGCGTCGACCAGGTACGAATCCACCTGAATCCAAATCTGATGCCGGGATGGTTCGAGCGCGGCCTCCTCCGGTAGCAGTGGCTGGATCCACCCAAAGTTTCCCTCCAACAGCATCCATTTGGCGCCGTCCTTGGGACTTGTCACCATCATTAGGGTCTCAATGTTTGGCATGGACGCGTCGTCTACTGGCCACTCCGGGTCAAGGGATGACGGAAACTCAGGCGAAACCGGCGCGAACCAGGACTTCTCGCTATCCCTGAATGATCTGCTTTCTGGGGCTTTGAGAAGAACGCTCGGGTCGATGTCGGGCGCCCGCACATCAAGCGGACGCTGATACTCCGTTCGCTTGTCATCGTTCGATCGGGCGTCCAGCGGATAACGGTCGAGAATCAGTCCCAATGTTTCGAAGTACGCAATCCACTGGTACTTCTTTCCGATCCTTTCGGTCCTGTTGTCAGACGAAGGGTGCCATGAGACGGCCTTGTCAACTCGTCCGAAACGTTCCGGGGTCCAACCAAGGTCAAGCACCCGGTCAAAAATAAGCCGGGAAATAAGGTCGTTATCCACCTCCGCGGGAAGATTTACATCTCTCAGCGACGTGTCGATGACGTACTTACGGAAGTCGTCGAAGTTCGACATCACGCCAATGGTGGAGTACTGGTACTCCGGGGGGCCCGTCATTGCTCCGATTTCTTCCGCCGATCGCACGGTTGCCGGCCACACGGACTCGTAGGGCGGTGAAACCACGTCGCGGAGGGTACCGTGGGGACACTCCCAGCCCAAGTCCAGAGCCCTGTCCAAGACACGCCGGGCGTAGTCTCGCGAGAATACATGCACAGGCCAATAGCCCCGCCCGACGGTGTAGTCGAACACTGCCTCAGCGAGCAGGAAGACAGCCGCTGTATCCCGAGTCCTCAGGCTTAGACCACATGCCACGGCGAACAGTCTTTCCTCAACGTATGGGTCATTGACGTCGTGGAAGTTGTTGAGGACGGTACCGAGAAGGGCTGGAGCCGCCTCCATCACCGAAATAAGGGCTTTCGTGGCATTGTCCCGGGTCGGGCGATGGCTGGAAGCCAATGCCCATGCCAGAACGTGGGCCGTGAGGAGCCTCGAGTCGTCGTCGGCTGATTTGGCGGCCGGCGACCATGCCCACGAGATTAGTTTCTGCAGGGGCGCACGCTCCCCCGGCTCCGCGTTGCAGTACTGAGTCCACGTCGCATCCCGATCCTGAAGACCGCAATCGAACAGCATGTCATGAAGCCATAGGGCATTGGTGGCATGGTTCGGAATCGTCGCCACTTGGAGCAGAGCGGTCAGGGTTTCGTGCGAGTAGTCATCACTGTTCCACAGTGAAAGAACAATTTCCCGGGTGCGCTCGTTAAGGGCAGACCGCGACCTCCACGCGAGGCTCTGCAGAAACCCTGTGTACAGCTCGTATTGAAAGCGGTTGGAAGTATCCTCCACGGCGTCCAGCAGCTCAACACCGTGCACCTCGGGAAGGATTGTCGCCAGCGCATCCAGCACCCCAGCGTGCGAGTACCACCGTGGTGCCATTTCTTGGCACCGTTCAATGGTCTCAAGGGAGTCGGCACTGCAAATCAGGCGCGCTATCGCAGTGTCGCCCAGTCGTTCGTAGGCAAACCTGATCGAGGCCCCATCACTCGATTGCGACTCAGTGAAGATTCCCTCGTGCAGTAGGCCGCGTAACAGGCTGCTGCTCCAGCTACGGTCTGGCAGGGAGGTCTGAATGATTTTGCTGGCGGTTGCCCTCGGGAGGAACCGTCCCTGATCTCGCATTGCGAGGGCAATATTCGTGACGGCCGCCTGGACGAGTGCGTCCTCGGCATCGTAGTCGCAGCGGTCCGGACTACTCAGGGTGCGATTAACCGACTCCAGCAGGATGTCGTAAGTCCAGCTCAGCCCGAGGCCCGTTCGAGGGAAACTTCTGGCACCGCTCCTTTGCAGGGCCCTACACAGCAACTTGAGGAAAAGGGGGTTGGTAAACTCGAGATCCAACAGCGGGAACGACGGTACTTCAATGTCGTACCAGCTAAGGAACTCTACGATGGCGGCGTCAGCGACTTCAGCGAATCCCTGATGCACCTCTCTTCCCAGTTCCCCGAGCACATGCTCGGGGATACTGTCAGACAGGAACTCGCTGCGGCAAGACAGTACGACCCTCAAGTTGGGGAAGCCCTTGGCCCGGTCCAGGAAGCTGGCCAGGTGACGCGTCCAGATTCGGCGGTCTTCTGCCTCATTGAGCGCGTCGATGATAATTAACCCGACTTCCCCAAGAGCTTCACATGCGACGCTGAATGTCGCGAGGAGCTGGCTCGCCGGCCCGTTGAACCCAACAATGCGTCCGAGCTCCGCTTCGATGGACCCTGATTGAAAGTGCTCGCCCAAAGCAATCAGCGTGGGTAGGCCCTGCCGCGTTCTCTGACTCGCCAGGTCGCACAAGAGGTGGGTCTTACCTGAACCTCCTGTACCCTCGATCAGCAGAGTTGAGTTCGAGGATTGCTGCCACCCGCGACTCCGGCTGAATCGTTCTATCCCGAGCAGCGCCGACCTTATCTCCGTGACTCGCGAGTGAAGACTCGCGGCCTTGTCATAGTAGAAGCCGTCGCGTTCGGCATGCTCTGACAGCAATCCGGTCACCGTCCGCAGATGCGACTTTGCGGTCTGAATAGGGGTGCTGAAATCGGGCAGGTTGATTTGAGGGTTGAGCGCAACATCTCGAGCGGTCTCCAGCAGTCCATCCATGTGGTCCAAGGCGGCGTCCGCAGCTGTGGTGGCTTCGTTGAACTCATCCCGATGCTCGTCAGGAATTGTGAAACCGTAGCGGCGGGACTTGCGGAGGCCGGCGAGCTGGTCGCGGATCAGGGACTGGAAGCCTACCGTGCGGCCCAGGCCTTCGAACGCTTCAGACAGCGGCAATACAACGTTGAGTTCAGGTGTGTAACGGGGGCCGGCAGATGACACGCATTGGGATGCGATGCGTTCAAAGTCGTGCAGAGAGAAGCCGTCAAGATCAAACCAATACCGCAGACGTCCGACCTGGTCGGGCCGGCTCAAAAAGTGGTGGAGTTCCGACTCTCCAGCATATTCAAACAAGACTTCGCGACCAAGGGCGGCCGCCGCAGCCGTCCACTTCTCCACGTGGTCATTCCACTTAGTGTGCGCGCTCTTCGACCGGGCGGTGTCGCCTGACGGCCGATCGTATGGCAAGACGACAAGATACTTCGTGAGGGTCGGCTCCCGATCGAGCGCGCGCTTGATAGATTCCCCAATGGCCGCGAACTCCGCGGAATCGAGTTGGAAGAAGAACTTGGTCTGCCATGCCCATATCTCGCCGTTGGGCAAGAGGCCTCGGCCTTCCCGACCGCCGTCCGGGTTGCCAAAGCGCTCAAATCGCGTCCCCGTCGGAAAGCCGATCAGGCCCTCACGCATTAGCTGCGAGACGAGTTCCTCAAAGCCTCCCGCTTGAGATGGCGGAGTGCCCCAAGACCGGATGTCGCGGAAGTTGATGTTGGGTAGGAGCGCCATCCCCAAAGTCCTCTCTGTACCCAGAGTTTCCAGGTGCCTCCCAAGAATAAGTGGCGACGGACTCCGAACACCGGGCCGGCCGTTTTGCGTCGATACCGTGTCGAGGGATTGCCTCCGCATCGAGGACGCGATCGAGGGCTGTACAGAACAGCTTTGCAGCAGCCGTCACACATTCAAGCCACCATCGCCTCCTCCAGCTGATTTCATATGCGGCGGCCACTGAGAACTGCGGAGGTTCAGGCCAAGATCCGTGTAGAGAGCGGCACGGCAGTGCCGTTTCATTATGAGCTGCGGTCCGACATCGTCGCCTTCGCTATCGCAACTGAGCTCTCCACATCGCCAGTCGCGACCTGCCGCCTTTCCGACGGATGCGCCCGTTCGCGCGTTAACGGCCTGGCGTCAGTAACTGTGGAACTGCGCCCCCTGGAGATCCGGTTTCTGGGACGTTGATTTTGGGGGCTTCCGCCGAGCCCTTTGCCGGGTACGCCGCCTTAGCCCGGAAAATTGTGCATCCCGTGTCTGCGGAAGCCGATGCAAAGGACACGCCCCGGGTCCGCTATCAGGACGACGCCTGCTCCTGACGGACACACACGGTGCCTGCCGCTAATAAGTCGGACATAAGTGTTGACAGTGTCAACAGCCCCTTTGGCAGGACTTCCGGGGAGCGCCGGCAGCTCCCCGGAAGTCCCGAAGGGCCTTTCAGGATGTTCCGCCCTAAAGCCTATGTTCGTCATGTCGTTCCCGTCACCAGGAACCATGAACAGGTGTAAGAGCATCCACGACCAACCCGATAGAACCGGAACGAGGAACCCATAAATCCAACACAGAGCCGGCGGAGGGCCCACCAGCCAGGGCACTGAACCCGCTACCCACACACCTGAATAGGCCCCCGCGGCGGCCAGGCCAAAGCCCGCGAACCTAGCGTCAGAGGACGCCACCACCAGCTTTGTACACACGTTAAAGCAAAAACCCCCTCTGACGAGGGGGAATGCTGTGCCCAAGGTGGGACTCGAACCGCATTCCGGGCCTTGGAAACACTGGGAACTCTTGAAAACATAGGCAATCCGAGCCAGTCCGGCCGATGTACGACCCGATCCGAAGCCAAAGGTGTTGACATTGTCAACACCCGCAGATCTTCCCCCATCGGCCGCTCAACAATATGATTTACAACCTTCAGGCGTGGAGCTTTCCGCGGCGATCGAGCTTCAACGCCTTGTCAGCAGGTGGCCACGACGGTTCGGGCCTTCCCGGCAGCGTCGAACACCCGCCTCTTACCTTGTCACGAAACTCTCCTTCGGCTGTCATGACACCGCGTAGACTTGGCCATAAAGGTCAAGCCGTCTGAAAGGAGCGCGCCATGTCAGCAGGGACACCACGGCACACGATCCGTATCAGCGATGACCTGTGGAACGAAGCGCAGCACAAAGCCATGCGGGAAGGCACCTCGGTGTCCGAACTCATCCGCACCCGGCTCCGCGAGTACATTACAGCCCCGGTCGAGCACCGGCACACGATCGCCGACTCCCTCGTGTACCTGGTCCCGCACGCGTTCAACGACCTGCACGGCCCAGCCGCCGGAACCGCGGAGCTCCCCCTGCACTTGGACTGGGGACCGGAAAGAAGCTACACCGTGGATGACGACGGAAGCTGCTCGGTGCTGTACCAACTCACCCTGCAGAATTCCGGATCCATCGAGGAAATCTGCCGCATCGTCCACCCTGCACGGCTGACGGCCCTGTGGCCGACCATGATCCTTCCGGCACGGTGCCGGCAGCTCTGGGAAGCCGCCTTCCCCCAGCTCCCCGCGACCCGCGAAGCGAAGGAGCACCCATCATGGACGACACTCAGCGCGTAGCAGCCAAGATCGCACTTGCCGTCCTGGCAGCTGATGGCTTCCTCCTCGCCGGCGGCCAGGCCCTGATCGAACACGGCATCACCGACCGCCTTTCGGACGACATCGACCTCTTCGCCCTCCACCGACGCCACACCCCGGCAACCTTCGCCGCATCGGTACAGAAAATGACGGCCGCCCTCAAGACCGCCGGATACACCGTCGAGATCACCCGACAATACGAAGAGTTCGCCAGCATCACCGTAGGACACGACCAAGAAGCCGTCGTCATCGACCTCGGACTGGACTGGTGGGAGAACTCCCCCGCCATCATCGACATCGGCCCCATTCTCTCCCTGAAAGACTCCGTCGCGTCCAAACTGCTCGCCGTCTACTCACGCGGATACGCCCGGGACTACCTCGACGCCCACTCCATCATCACCAGCCACCGCTTCACCCACCAACAACTGATCACCCTCTGCCAACGGAGGGACCCGACCCTGGACCTGCCAACCTTCGCCGCCGCCATCGCTAGGCACCGGACACTCCCCACCACCGAATTCACCAAATACGGCCTCCAAGCCAGCGAACTCCCCACCCTCAGCAACACCCTCCTGGACTTCGCCGAAACAATCCACAAAACCAGCCAAAACCCCGGCACAACCCACACAGACAACCCCACCGGGCCGGCAAACCCCGAACCCGGTCCCGAACTGCTCTAAACGCCAATCCGCGCAGGCACCGCAGCCAACTAACACCGAGACCTCCGAAGTTTGCCTAATTCTTCGCAACCAGTTGGCAGCCGAGCCGAAAGCGGTCGGTCCACCGACTCGCCCCTGCCCTCAAGGGCGGCAGCGCTGCCTCTCCGAACGGCAATCGCGCTAAGGCTTGCCGCCACCACCAGCAACGGCAACATTCCGGTGAGGCCCACACCCAGTTGAAAAGATTCTGCCGTGCGCACCAACGAATGCCGTTTAGAGGATCAGGGCTACAACCCGACCTTTCACCCCGATGGATCCTGCTAACGATCGGAAAGTAGAGTCGGTGAGACGACTGCGGCTTAAGAGGGGAAACGTTGGCCTGTCTGGCGGCGAAAACAAACGGTGGGGAAGCACGCCACGGAAGACCCGGAAATCGTGTGGTACTTCCACGGCCACCGATGAATCGGGCGGGCTCGGCTCGCAGGCCGGATCCACAACGCCCGAGCTCCGACCCGCTAAGCGGTCAAAAGCCGGCCTTTCCAGCTTCCTGTCCAGAAGCCCCGTTGCCGGCAACTGCTTGTTGACTTGAATTTAGCGAATGTATCTGCACGACGAAGTGATGAAACGTTCGTGTTCCAGCGAAGGAACAACCCAGGCTGCTGCAACAATGTCACTCGTTGATTCGATTGCGATGCTGGCTCAGCGCCGGGCGTGGGGGTAACTGTGGGGTTTTACGTTCGGAAAAGTCTGAAGGCGGGTCCGTTCAGATTCAATCTGAGTAAGTCCGGTCTGGGCGTCAGTGCCGGAGTTCCTGGCTTTCGGGTCAGTTCTGGCCCTCGTGGCAACTATGTGCGTATGGGGGCCGGGGGCGTCTATTATCAAGCATCTCTCGGTGCCGGAATCCGGCCGAGTCAGTCGGGGCAGAATCCTCAATGGTTGCCGTCTTCCGTACCAGCTTCTTCGGATGTCATTTTTGAAGACCAGCGTGGTGCCAGCGTCCAGGCTCTCGCGCCGACGTCCGCCGACGACCTTGTACAGCAGCTCAATGAGGCCGGGGGCCGCAAGCCACTGACACGATGGGTCGTCCTCGCACTCGTTTTGTTGGGCTTGATCACTATGCCCTTTGGACTTGTTGTCTGGCTGCTCGGAATTCCCGTGGTTTGGTGGGTCGTTCAGCGGGATCGCGCCAGGCGTTCCGTTGTGATTTTTTATGACGTCAACGACGAACATGCTCGTCAATTTCAGTCGCTCGTCGATGCGGGAAACTCGTTGGCGCAGTCGCAGAAGCTCTGGCGGATCAACAAGGCCGGGTCACTGCAAACTGGACATCAGCAAAAGGTCAACGCCGGTGCCACCTCCCTGGTTGGTCGATCTGTCGCCGGGTTCACTTACGCTGGGCCCAGGGAGCTGGTGACAAACATTGCCGTGCCGGGGGTATCGGCTGACGGTACGTCGATGTACTTCCTGCCAGACCGCATACTCGTCGCAAACAAGCGCACGTTCACCGACATCGGCTACGACTCACTAAGGGTCCAAGAACGTCAGACCAACTTCATCGAGTCCCCTGGTGTTACACCTTCGGACGCTATTCAGGTTGGATCGACGTGGCAGTACGTCAACAAGAAGGGCGGCCCGGACCGCCGCTTCAAGAACAACCCGGTTCTGCCCATCATGAAGTACACAGAACTCGAACTCGACAGCGTGAACGGCTTCCGGTGGATTCTACAGGTATCAAACGCACAGGCTGCCGCCCTTTTCGCCAGGGAACTGCGTTCCAGCGCAACCTTCAAACAAGCCGCTGGCCTCACCCCGCTTGCCGTAGCTCCCCCAGTTAGTCCGTTGCCCGAACCTCCGCCTTCGCCGCGTGCGTTCGTGCCCGCAACTCAGCCGCCGACCCAACCCGCTGCAACGCAGAACACACCTGCCGTAGCGCGGGTCAGCCGTAAGCATGCACGGTGGTACGGAGCGAATGAGTCACTGGACCTCGGTCAAGGCGTCCGGATCACTGGCATGGTCTATGCCGGCCAAGGCCTCACCTCCCCTCGAGGAGGTGTCGAGCCATCACTGATCGATCCCACACTTCGCGTCGATTCCCGCAACCCGGACTGGTCAGGCGAATGCCTGAACTATTGGCCCTCCTACGCAGATATCACCCCAGCAGGGCGCGCAGCCTACCTCGCCTGGCTGATCCAAGGCCGCCGGCTCCCGGATACGCCGATCGGCTATGTTTTCCTTTTCATGTATGGGCTTGAACGGCGTGTACTGGTAGATATCGCCAAACAGCCCGAGTTGGCCCCGGAACTGGCCGGAATCAAAGCGGAGATGGTAGCTCTGCTTGAGGCTTACCGCCATTCAAGTGGTTCGTTCAGCTCTTATGCATCCCGCTTTATTGCTGTCATCGACTTCATCATGCTCCAAGCCACCGATGACTCCCCCCGGCCCCCGGCCCTAACAGAATCACGCTGGGAGGTCCCACTGTCGCTTCGCGCCCACTTGGGTGCCTTTGCCGCCGATGAGACAGCCATCCCCGCCGATTGGGCGTTGGCATGGGCGTGGTTCCATCCTGAAGTCGCCGTGCGTACGGCGGCAACCCGCTGTACTGAGGAATTCACTCGTCTCTTCCGTCTCCGCTACCACCAGCGTTTCGGGGACGGATTCACCGTCCGGCCGGGCGCCGCGAAGGTGGAGCTCAGTTACACAACGGCGAGCTCCCAAATCGGCACCGTCACCATGACTATCGGCGAGATACCCGACGTCTTCGCCCAGCGGGCGCCTCAAAAGAAGCTCGCGGCCTTGTTCGACGATGTCACGGCAGAACTGGACACCTACAGCCGCTGGCTCGGCCGCAACCCGGACAAGGCCGGATCGCTGGCAGCAGCCGCACTCCTCCCCAGCGACCTTCTCCTCGAGGCAGATGGGCCAGTCGGTGACTTCCGTACCTGGGTGCAGGGAAAACTCGAACGGGACAGGACCGAGATCACCGGGCACGCGCTCTTTGAGCACTGGCCACCCAATAACGGAGAGAAACTGGCCAAGCCCGAAGCGGTCAATCTGGCAACACTTCTGGATAGCTTCGGCGCCGGCCTCGAGCCGGACGTCCGTTTCGGCGGAACAGCCATCACCACGGACACGCCAGTCGTGCTCTTCCGAGCACAAACCGGCAGCCCTCATTCCGCAACACCGTCCTACAGCACCGCGCTGACCATGACCCACCTCGCGGCCGCAGTGATGGCCGCCGACGGCGACATCTCCCCCGCCGAGGTCAACCACCTGACGGCCCACATCGAATCATCCCTGCAACTGACGGAGCCCGAGCGCACCCGACTGCATGCGCACCTTCAATGGCTTGGGGCATCAGGGGTGATGCTCAGCGGCCTGACGAAACGGCTCAGCACTCTCACCAGTGCACAAAAGGCCATATTGGGCGACATGCTGGTCGCCGTGGCAGTCGCGGACGGACACATCGCCCTCGGCGAAGTGAGTACCCTGCAGAAGATCTACAAACTCCTGGACCTGGACGCCGGCCTCGTCACCAGCCGCCTCCACTACGCCATTACGGGGCAAAACAGCTCCGCAGCGGGACCGGTCACGGTGCGCCTGGCCGGAAACCCTGATCCTGGATTTCCCGTCCCTTCACCTCCGTCCCCGGGTGCCCAGAATGCGACCTCAACCAACAACTACACCCTTAGCGCCTCGACGATCCAGGCAAAGATGGCCGAAACGGCCGAAGTGTCTGCGCTCCTGGGTGACATCTTCAGCGAGGACACCAGTGAAAGGACAGAACCGCGGGCAAACCGGCCGACCTTAGCCGAAGTGAACACACCCACCTCCGCCGACGAACCTGAGGCGCGCCCTGTCGGGAATCTGGACGCATCCCACTCCAAGCTCGTCAGAGCGTTGGCCGGACGCGAACAACTACCGTGGACGGACTTTGAAGACCTGGCAGCTCAGTACGGGCTGCTCCCCGAAGGCGCCAGGGACACGGTCAACGAAGCCGCGCTGGACGCCTCCGATGAGCCGCTGCTTGAAGGCAATGAAACCCTCACCATCAATTCCTACGCACTACAGGAGCTCCTGGCATGACCACCCCTCCACAGACCACCATCCGACCACGCGAACGTGATGCCCTGCTCCAATCACTCCGCTCCGGCGTCGTTCCCCGGATGGGACAACAGCACGTCCAGGTAGGACGGGTCAACGAAGTCAAAGCACTCCTGTCCGACATCAACCGGATCAACGACGGCGGCTCAGGCAGCCGATTCATCGTCGGCGACTACGGCTCCGGCAAAACCTTCTTTCTGCACGTCGTGCGCTCCATCGCTCTGCAGCAAAAACTCGTCACCGTCCATGCGGACCTCTCCCCCGACCGCAGACTTCACGCAACCGGCGGACAAGCCCGCAGCCTCTACGCCGAACTCATGCGGAACATGGCCTCACGGGCCAAACCCGACGGCGGCGCGATGCCCAGTATCGTGGAACGCTTCGTGTCCCAAGCCCTGACCGAATCCCGGGACACCGGCGCGCCCGTTGAGAGCATCATCCGGCGGAACCTCAGCGAACTCTCCGAACTCACGGGCGGCTACGACTTCGCCGAAGTGATCGCCAAATACTGGCAAGGACACGACACCGACAATGAGCAGCTCAAGTCCGATGCTGTGCGTTGGCTCCGTGGGGAATTCTCCACACGCACCGATGCCCGCGCCGCGTTGGGAGTTCGAACCATCATTGATGACTCCAACTTCTACGACCAACTTAAGCTCCTCGCCCGATTCGTCCGTCTGGCTGGATTCGGCGGAATCCTCATCTGCCTCGACGAGATGGTCAATCTATACAAACTGGCGAACAGCCAAGCCCGGAACTCCAACTACGAACAAATCCTCCGGATCCTCAACGACTCCACCCAGGGAAGCGCAGCGGGCCTGGGTTTCATTTTCGGCGGAACACCCGACTTCCTGCTGGACCCCCGCCGCGGCCTGTACTCCTACGCCGCGTTGCAGTCACGCCTAGAGGAGAACAGCTACGCCGTGGACGGACTCGTCGACTACTCCGGACCTGTCCTGCGACTGGCAAGCCTGACGCCCGAAGACTTCTATGTGCTGTTGACCAAACTCCGGCACGTCCAGGCAGCGGGCGACGAATCGGCCTACCTGATCAGCGACGAGGGCATCACCCAGTACATGAACCACTGCGCCCAGCGCATCGGCGACGCCTACTTCCGCACCCCACGGAACACCATCAAAGGCTTCCTGGACCTGCTCGCAGTGCTCGAACAAAACCCAGACCGCGTCTGGGAGGACCTGATCACCAGCATCAACCTCGAGCGGGAGTCCAACCCTGACCTCGCCCCCCTCGATACCGCCACAGACTCGTCCCCTGCACCGGCTCGCCCCCAGGACTTCCTTCCCGACCTCCAACCGGCTGAGGACCGTCAAGCAATGAGCGACACCGATGACGAGCTTTCAGCTTTCAAGCTCTGAAGCATCCGGAGCCCAGGCGGCTTTTGGGAAGCTTCACAGGAGCGTTCAGTCCTGGATTTGGGATCAGAAGTGGGAGCATCTGCGACCCACCCAGGCTGAAGCCGTCGAACCGATCCTCCGCGGCGATACCGACGTCATCATCAGCGCCGCGACCGCGTCCGGCAAGACGGAAGCCGCGTGGCTGCCAATCCTGTCATCACTGGCCCACGCACAGGACAAGGCAGCGCTGCCACCGGGAGTGAAGGCCCTGTACGTCTCACCGCTGAAGGCCCTGATCAACGATCAGTACGGCCGACTCGAACCTCTGGCAGGCAAGGTGGGCATGCCGATTCATCGCCGTCACGGTGACGTCGGCGGCAGCGCCCGCCGTGCCCTAAAGGAATCACCCGAAGGGCTGCTGCTTATCACTCCCGAGTCCTTGGAAGCCATGTTCGTCACCCAAGGGACCCGGGTTCCCGCGCTGCTCAACGGACTTCACTATGTCGTGATCGACGAACTGCATTCCTTCATAGGAACCGAGCGCGGGGCCCAGCTGCAATCTCTACTGCACCGGGTAGAGCTGGCCATCCGACGACGAGTGCCCCGCATTGGACTCTCCGCCACCCTCTCAGACCCCTCCATCGCCGCACGCTTCCTCAGACCCGACCAGGCGAACGGCGTTCACGTGATCGGAGGGCACAACGATGACACGGCCGAGCTCCGGATGCAGCTCCGCGGATACATCACCATCGGAGACAGCCCCTCCGACGGAGGAGAACACCGGGGTGACGACCCGGACAAGCAGGCCATCGCAGACCACCTCTTCCGGAATCTGCGCGGACAAGACAACCTGGTCTTCGCCAATTCCCGATCCAACGTCGAAACCTACGCCGACCTGCTCAAGAGCATCAGTGACCGCACCCGCGTCGGGAACGAATTCTTTCCCCACCATGGAAACCTGTCCAAGGAATTCCGGGAAGACGTCGAATCCCGGCTACGGTCGGCGGATACACCAACAACAGCGGTCTGCACCTCAACGCTTGAGATGGGAATCGACATCGGCTCCGCCGACACGGTCGCCCAAATCGGCGCGCCGGGCAGCGTTTCCGCTTTGCGCCAACGATTGGGAAGGTCCGGCCGAAGGGGCAAACCCGCAACCCTGCGCCTGTACGTTTCCGAACGGCCAGTCGACCACCGGACCCCTCCAGCGGACCAGCTTCGTGCCGAGCTGTTCGAAACCGTCGCCACAGTCGAGCTGCTCCTCGAAAAATGGTACGAACCACCGAACACCGACGGCCTCCACCTCTCAACCCTTATCCAGCAGACCCTGTCCGTCATCGCCCAGCACGGCGGGGCAACGGCGACCGAGCTTCATGGTGCGCTATGCAAAGCGGGGCCGTTCAGCCATGTCGATCAGTCCATGTTCATCCAGCTCCTCCGGAACCTGGGAACCAAGGACATCATCATGCAGTCATCCGACGACATCCTCCTGCCGGGCACCAAGGGTGAGCGGCTCATCAACCACTACAGCTTCTACAGTGCCTTCCAAACAGCCGAGGAGTACCGGCTCGTGTCCTCAGGCCGCACGCTCGGATCGATTCCCATAGACCACCCTCTCGTCGAAGGCTGTCTCCTGATCTTCGCAGGACGCCGATGGCGGATCCTTGACGTGGACAAAGCCAGCAAGGTCATCAACCTCACCGACGCCGGAGGCGGCCGACCCCCAGCCTTCTCCGGCAGCAGCATCGAAATTGCGGACGGCATACGCCAACGGGTGAAACAACTCTACGAAAACTCGCATGTACCCATCTACCTCGACGACGCGGCACGGAGGCTCTTCGAAGAGGGCAGGGCCGCGTACGACAGGCTCGGCCTCCGAGAGAACCCACTCATCGCCTGGGGCGATGACACGCTGCTCTTCCCGTGGGCCGGAGACAGAACCATGAACACGATCCACGTGCTTCTCAACGCCGAAAACTACGAATCAAGCCTTGACGGTGTCGGCCTGACCCTCCGAAAGACATCCCTCAACGAAGCCGCCACCCTCCTCGGACACCTGGCAACCAGCCCGCAGCCTGATCCAACACACGTCGCCAGAGCCGTCACCGTGAAAGAGCACGACAAATACGATGTCTACCTCGACGATGATCTACTAGCCCGTTCCTATGCCGCCGCAGCTCTCGACGTCGCCGGAACATGGCCAGTCATCAAACAACTGGCCGAAGCCACGGCGAGGTTCGCCAACGACCCGGCAACCTACCGGTCGAAAACCGGCCGAAAACCCAACAACGAACCCATGCTTGAACTAGCTCAAAACGGGTCGTACGCCGTCATCGACGTCGAAACAACCGGCTTCTCACCGCAGCGGGACCGCATCGTCGAAATCGCCATCGTCCAGGTCAGCGAACAAGGAAAAGTGCAGGATGTCTGGTCAACGCTCATCAACCCAGACCAACCAACCGGGCCCAGCCACATCCACGGCATCACCGACAACGACGTCCGCAACGCCCCCCCGATTCAAAGACGTGCTCCCAGACATCGTGCAACAGCTTGCCGGCACCACTGTGGTGGCACACAATGCAGACTTCGACCTCGGCTTCCTCAGATCCGAATTCCACCGAGCAGGTACCGCACTCCCGGACTGGCCTTCACTTTGCACGATGCAGCTGAGCAAACGGTACTTTCCGGGACAGCGTGCTTCCCTGGCAGACATCTGTAAAAGACTCGACATCGAAATAGGAGAAGCGCACACCGCCGCCGCGGACGCTGTCGCTGCTGCACGCCTGCTCTCGAAGTACATCGAGTCAGAGATGCAACATGATGCAGGCGCGCAGGGCCAATGCGGCAGCTAACCATCCCCCGAGAACGTCGAAATTCTGAACGCTGCACACGACGCGCTGCCCTACGTGAGCGGGTGCAGTTGGGGCGGTGATCGAAATTGGCTGCGCTGGCCGGCTTGGTGGCTCGGTCTCGGAATCGGAGAGGCTCCGCAGCGGCCAGACTGAAACGGCTCGACGCTAAAGAACTCGAGAATCTGTTCACAGTACTCAGGCTTATAGTTAGTCGGGCGCCGGCTGTCCCGTTCTTGTTCCCGTCTTGGGCGACGCCCTTCACGATGCGTCCCTTTTCATCGCGGACGATCTCGGGCTTCTCTTCCTCTTGTTGAGTCGGGTGTGTTCTTCCGGCGTCGCAGGCGCGGTCTAAGACAAACGCGCCGGCCAAAGAGCCGGCGCGCAAACTTCTGAGTCGCACGATATAGCCCTAAAAAAGCGAACGGAAGCCCGGCAGGAGGTAGCCAAAGCTAGCGTCATCCTATGGATGGGAGTCGGTGCACGTTAGAGATACGGTGGACAGATCCAAAAGTTACTTCCGCATCGGATACCTCGAGGAAGTGCTAACCGATATGGGCGGCCAGAGGAGCGGGTGGCTCGCTCCGGACTACATGCCCTGCATTGCGTGCTGAATCAAGGCGTTGGCCGTCGTCGTGACAACCGCCAGGCCCGCCTGACCTATCGCTGCTCCAACAGCCGTGAGACGCTCCTTGAGCTTGCCGCTATGAGGTGCCCGCGCTGCAGCTTCCTCCTCAATCTCTCCAAGCACGATCTCGGCCTCAGCCTTCACGTTCTCGGGGACGCCGAAATTCGCCAAGACACCCCGCAGCGCATCGACGGTCTGCTTCACGTGATTCACTTGCTCCGTCGTGAGCGTGTTGGTCTGCGTTGCATAGGGGCTGTTGACAGCCATATTGAACCCATGGGCGCCCTGCGCGTTGATGTGCGTCACTGACCCCGAGCCAGAATCTGAGTCATACACTGAGCGGCCGGCTTCAACGAGCATGCTTCCTGCAGGAGTGATGCTCGGGCGAAGGACTGGACCCTGCATTGTCTTCGTACCTCTGACCAAGCCCTTGTCTGCAAGATGCTCCCAGGCTCGCTTGAGTTCGGTCTGCGTCAGGGGTGCGCCCAAGTACGCCCCTTCAGGAGTGGCTAAGAACTCGTCGAACTGCTGGGCAGTTTGTTCTCGAAGCTCGAGAGCATGCAACCACTGGAGCGAGGCCTCCGCGGTGTGGCGCGTTCTATCCCACGGCGACTCACGCAGCTTCGCGAACTCCGCAGCAGTGTCTCTGCCGTGCTGGGTCAGCCTCAGCGAATCGATGCCGGCAATGCTCTCCTCGAAGCGAACCCAACCGTTGCGGTCCATCGCCCGCGCGTCCTCGGCCCAAACTTGGTAGTCGAGCCCTGGCTCTCCCGCCCGCTCCAAGATTCCGTCACGCCACACCTCAACCAGCCCTGGGGTCTCGTCAATGAGTTCCGCAAGAGCAACCAGAAATCTGAGCGGCCTCAACCCGCTGGCCGAACTCGCAATAGCTTCAATGTCAGACACAAAGTCTCCCTCGCACTCTTCGGTGGTAGGTCACGCGATGACGCACAGACCACGATAGCGAGTAAGACAGACAGAATGGCTCAAGCAAGGCGCAAGCCATCCCCTACCGGTACGATGCAGCCTTAGAAGCTAGATAGATGAGGGGGCACGATGATGACCATCGAGACAGAACGACCACAGACTGAGTCGCACCCCTTGCGTTGGCCTGGCGAGTGGCTGAGAGACGAGAAGTTCTGGCGTGACGTCGCGTCGCGCACAGCATCGGGTCTGATCATCTTGTTCGTCGGCTACTGGACAGCACTGATCATCGGCTTCATCAAGACACCTGACAACTTCAAGGCGTCGTATCAAGTCACCGTTGGGATGCTCATCGTGGTGCTGGCTGTCTGGTGGGAGGGCAGGTTTCCTTCTAGGAAGATCCGGAATCGGCTGACAATCCGGTTCCGACTCCGCTTTCCTCGCTGGTTCGCGCGCCTTCATGCCCGAACAATCACGTTGGTTCTCCAGCTGGGCTCCCTCATGCTCATCGCGATCCTCGCGGGCATCGTACTCAAGATCATCTTCAACGTTGCAGCAAGGATTCTGGGCATAGATGCCAGCGTCTGATCGCCCTTACGGTGTGCCACATACGCGACGTGGAAGTAGAGTTGGTGGACTTCAAAGGCGAATCTCAGCGCCCGAGCCACCGCTTCCGGTCCTCTTCAAGCCCCTTGCGGGCGGGCGCCTTGATTATGTCGATCTAGGCCTCCCGCATCGCTATCCCACATCCTCACAGTCCAATGCCGGTTTGCCCGTGTAGAGACTGGAGGTTAGCCGATGTGATCCACCGGCTTCGGTGCTTTCCCTGGCCCATGGTTTGCACACGCCCCTGTGGCTATGCCGTTCCCCACCGAGTATGCGGTTGCGACATAGCCATTCCCGATATCAATGTTCTGGTTCGATGTAGCGATCGCATTACCTATATCGCTGTTCACTCCGTCGATGACCTTCTGAGCGTCTGACGGTGCGTCTGCGCCCGCGCCGTCATTTGTCAGCGCCTGAAGGTCGCTTTGGAGCGATGATATTTCGGCCCGTATCTTGTCAGCCCTGTTCTTGACGGTGATCGCATCGGTATATACGGACGCTTCCATATCGCTATATACCGCACCCACTGCATCGTTATAGACCGTGTAGACGTTTTCGCAATAAGAACCCTGGCCGTCCGCGGCTTCGCTTTGCGTCTTCTGTAGATCCGACAAAACTTTGGCGAGATCAGTACCCATCGCAGTGAGGTCGTTCTTGAAATAGTCGTCTTGTTCGATAGCAGCGAGCTCAGCGGCAGCTGCCTGGCGTTCTTTCGAGACCCTCTGATTATAGGCTGCATCAGCCGAAGCCTTAGCAGTTGCCTGCGCATTACTTTGCGCCTGCCCGGTCAACTTCGAAACGTCCTGGTTGTACTGCTCAATAGTCCCATCGCTCATGGTGATCGTCTTTATCGATCCATTGCTCTGCGGGAAGGAAAGAATGATCTTCGAGTCTTGAAGCATTCCGGACAGATTCGATGATGTACCGAATCCTCCACTGAACGTGAGTGTCACACTGTTGCCGGATACCGTGCCCGTGAAGGACTCGTTATAGTTCTTCGTCTTGCTGCTGTTTGATGAGTCGATTTCGGTATCGACCAGGCTCCCGCTGACATTATTGCCGTTGCGCGTCCATTGCATGAAGAGCGCGGCGCTTTGGGTCGTACCGACCCAACCATGAACGGATTGCTGGTCGGCATTGGTGCTCGACGAGGTTTGCCCCTGGTTTGCGGCCGGAGAGAACGCACACCCTGTCAATGCGGCAGTAGCTACGGAAGCGACAACTACGGTAGCGAGAAAGACCCTAGATCCGATCATGTTGCCCTCCATGAGCACCTTAACGGGACAGCGCCCCAACACAAGTTGGGGCAATTGTCCGATCATCTTGACACATGAGTAGCAAAAAGTGACCGGGCAAGATTCGCTTCGCAAGCAGCTGTGCCGGCCGAGTCCCACCTCGGTGCTAGAAGATCACGGCGCCGATGATGACGCCAATAAGACAGAAGATAATCGTGTCTTGCTCGTGAGGCGTAAAGAAACTCTTCTTACGGCGGGTGAAGTTTGAAGTTCCGTAGGTAGTGCGCTCTTCGCGGACGACCTCGCCAGTCTGAACATCTATGAGTTGATAGCGTGACATTAGGCTCCCACCTCACTATCTGGGCAAGCACGTAGCTCCTCAATGAACCCTTCGATCGGCACCGGATTGTGGATCTGAATTTGATAGTGCCCGGACTGACCGTTGGCGATGAACGTACGAAGCTCGGAATCGTCCATTTGACCTACGTCCAGGTTGTATGCCCAGCAAGCACAAATATTCTTTCTAGCCTCTGATTGAGCAACAACTATGTGTCACCATTACGTCGACATTCCAGCCCAGCCGCAACCCCTCCAGGAGATGCTCTGGCAGCGCCAGGAACTGGGCAGGAAACTCGGCGAGGTGGCCATCCGGCTGAACGATGCGACCAGCGCACACAACGAGGTGATCGCACAGATCATCCAGATGAACGACCTAATACGAATCGAGGAGGATATGAACAGATGACCGAACTGATTTACCAGACAGGCAACGGGAAGGGGGACGGACCAGAGCTTGCGAATGGAGGCTCTTTTAGGAATTGGAAGCGTGCTCATGCATGTGTGCAATGCGGTCATCTGCGCCTTCAAAATCGTCCTCGATGTCCGCGATGACGGCTACCGTGCCGTAGACGACCGCAGCATCGGTGCCCGCTGTGGCCGCTTTGTCCGCGTCAAGCAGCAGCAGGCTCTGCAAGCTCACGATCTCGCCCCAGCCCGACCGGCCTTCTTCCGCTGAGTCTTTGGCGGTGGACAGGTCCTCCATGACCGCTGTGCCGATGATCGTCAACTTGTTGTTGAGTGCCGAAACGTATTCGGTTCCAACGTGAGCGCACGTGAGCTCATCAACTTGCGCTTTGACGCCGGTGAGACGCCCCCAGGATTCTTCGAGAACCCGGCCTTCCTCGTCGGGGATCGTAGAACTTCCGCGGATCGCAATAATCGCGGCGATCGACGAGAGACGACGAGCCAGCTGCAGATAATCCCCATAAGGACCCGAAATCGGTGTCGCGCAGAGTGAACCTGCGAACGCGGAGGGCGCTTCGCGATTGCCAAGTGGGAGAACCCCTTCATGTGCGATCTGGAAGATCGAGGCACGCAGGTACCCCTCGGGCGAGCGCAACCCAATCCATACACGGCGATCCGGATGGTCACGAGCATTCCGCGCAACATCCGCGAGGGCCGCAACGGAATTCAAATGAGCGAGGACACTTTCCCCTTCCACGACGATCGCCAGGTCTCCGGACGGCCAACTCAACATCGTGTGGTCGGACCAGCTCGGGACGACGGCTACGGCGAACCCCGAGCCGGCGAGCGCGATTCGCATTCGTGCGGCCTCTTTCTGGAGGGCGGCGGAAGAGCGTTCGGTCGCAATGGCGGCCGCAGCCACAATCCTTGCGCTTCCTGTGTGCCGGCCAGCGGCGGCCCGCATGGATGCGCGGACCGAGGTGTCTGCTCGTGCGCTGGCGGACGCGATCATGCGCAAGTCGCGGAGACAGTCGAGCAGCCGAGCGCAGTCGGGCGGATCGGGGAGGTAGCGATATCTGTCGAGTTCGATCAATGTACCGACCTTGCGGATGAGGTCGTCAAGTATTCCGGCTGCCAGGATGGGGCGTCGCTCGGCGACGACTGCCCGTGCAAGGTTCGGAATGACATGCTGGAGCAGCGACCGTACGACAGTGACGGCGGTACTTTCAACGGGATAGTCGCCGAGAGTACCAGGAACCTCGTCCGTGTAACCTTCGTCTGCCGGAGCATCCATCTCCGGAATCAGTGCCGTTGCCGCCTGGAACCTGCGAACAGTTGCTTGTGGCATGGCTCGATCGCCCAAGTGGGCGATCGTGATCTCTGGGAGCAGATCGATTATCGCCCCTAGCGCTTTGGCCTCAGCCGCGAGCTTGGATGTCAGTGTGCCTGCGCCGTATTTTCGGGCTAAGGCTCGAGCCTGGGCTCTATTCTCGGAGACTTCGAGGCTGTGTGGCAGATTTTCCCGTGGAATTGCTTTGTCGACGAGCGGGTAGTCACCGAGCTTGGCCAAACGTCCGAGGGCATCCACTGCACCGACTTTCGCAATCATCGCCGTGGGGGCCAAGGCGAGGGCGAGCCGGCAGACTTTGACGACCGCCTCGTTCGGATCCGGCTGTAATTCCTCGTCGATGAAAATCCAGCTGCCGGCAACGCCATCATCCGTGCGGTCCAGCGCCGCTAGCCACGGCGTTTCCGTTGCGATCCTGCGCAAAAGAAGTTGTTCGCCGCCAGCGACCGTGACAGCGCGTTCAGCGAGTTCGGGTGCTGCGCGGCGCAACGCTTCCGTGATGTCGGCCGCGTCGTGCAGCGCCCATACCGTTAGTCGGGTGCCGATCGCGTCCGCGGCGGCCTCCAGGGCTGTGGGGTCAAAACCACGAAGTACGGTGATGGCCTGCAAAAGGAGATGAATTGCATCATCATCGGAGACCGCTGTCGTCACGAGTTCTTCGACTAGCTTCGCGTCGATCGTTCGCCACAGGGATTGGAGATCCGGATCGGTCGGGATGCTGCGGAGTAGCTCGACGGCAGCGACAATCTCAGGCTTGAAGAGGTGGTCAGTGTCGGGGCGCGGCTGGGTGCGGGACAATGTGAAGGCAGTAACAGCGTTGCCTGCATCCACACCGCATTCGTCGAGGATGCGCTTCCAATCGTCGGCCCGCCGTCGCAGCCCGTCGGCGCGGAAGGCCGACGCGACCGCTATGAGCGCCTCGAGTTGGTGATCGCTTGTAACGCGCTCGGTTGCGGCTTGGATCATCACGGCCGAGTCGGCCCCGGATTCCAGTGCGCGTCGGAGGAATCGTGCGAGTTGGCTGCTGGGTACGAGAGCGACGAGGCGCCGAAGGCTCTCCCGCTGTCCGAATGGGTGGGCTGCCCGGGCGAGCGCTAAAGAGCGGAATTCGTGCAGCGGTCGTAGGAGATTGCTCGAGTCCTCGATGACTAAGTGCTCGTCGATGAGGCGGCGGCTGGCTGCAGTGAATGCGTCAGGATCGGCCTCTAAAGCCGATCGGATCGCATATGCGGGGACTCCAACACCGTATTGGTTAGCACAAGATGCGAGGCGAAGAATCTCAAGCTCGAGATACCGGCTCTGGTCGGCTTCGCGCGCCCGGACTTGCGCGCCGACGACGGTATCGAGGTTTTCGCCTTCGGTGAGCAGAGTGACGTATTCCAGGAGGAGGCCGCCTGCGCGCTCGGCTGGCTCCCGCCAGCCGGCCCAGGCGGTGAGATCGCGGATCCAGTAGTCGCGCCAGAGCTGCTCCGCGAAGGCGTCGTCGAGCATCGGCGTTATCGTGGCAATGGACGACAGCAGCGGGACCGGGAAGCGGTCTTCCTCGCGTATCGAAACAAGCGTGATCACGTTAGGCAAATCCGCGAGCCGCCGCAGCAGCCGGTCGAGCAGGTCAGGGTCATGGCGCCCCGCGTCGTCAATCAGAACGCCGACTGGGGCATAGACGCTGGGTCGCAGGGACTCAACGCGCGCAACGAGCAGAGCAACAGCATCACGACCGGTGCGCCCCAAGGGTGTCAGCGAGTGAATTTGCTGCCAGCGATACAAGGTGCGGGTCTCGTGAACGGCGGTGTAGGCGAGCGCGCTCTTGCCGCTGCCGCTCGGCCCGCTGATTACCGCTAGGCGGCGTGCCTCGGCGACTTCGATCACCTGCCGTGTGAGGTCGGGTCGGGGCACGAGCATTCCGGCATCGATATGGGGAGCTCCCACGTGCGCGCCCTGCCGTAGGTCCGAACCGTCGCCCGGCCTTCTCCAATCAATGGCCTCACAGACCCCGAGCGACCTTGCTTCGTCAAGCAGTTCCAGATCGACGGTCGCGAGAACGTGTTCTACCAGGGCATCGATTCCGGCGACGTCAACGACTGCACGGTTTGCGGCATCCCGATCGGCGTTTGCGTTGCTGGTCTCTCCGATCTGTGTACAAACCGCAGCCACGATGATCTCGGCGAGCGACTCTGGAATGCTACGGGCTGTGGCGACAATTTCGATCGCTCGAGCCTTGGGATCCCGACACAATGCGACAGAAATCGAGGCTGCAAATGCTGCCCTCGTCTGGTCGTCTGCGGGGGAGACCGCATCCAATTCGAAGGACAAGTCCGGCCCTGCGGTTGAGCCGGCCCGTCGGGCGCCGTCCCACCCTGGTATCTGGATGCCGACGACAGGTCGCTCAAGCAGCAGGATCGTCGCGGGTGGAAGCCCCGCATCCCGGCGCTTCACCCAAGACGTGGCGACGGAGCGAAGATGTTTGCGTAGTTCTGTCGCCGGGAACTCGCCCGCGGTCTCGCGCCGCGACTTGACCTGAATGAAATGCGACCCGGTGCGGGACTTCACGGAAATGTCGTCGTACCCCTCCGGGGTCACCAGCGCGGTCGCCTCGCCCTCGCTCCACAGACTCAGCACAATGAGGGCCGTGACGAGATCCTGATAACGGAACCCGCGCCCGGCGCGGGCGCCAGACCGTGAAGCTGCCCACAAATCGGCCTGCGGTTCGGTCGGCGAGTCTGGCAATGTCGACTCGGAAGACCGTGATCGAGCTTGGTCGCCGCGGCGCTGTTGGGCCTCGCGCCGTCGGCGCGCCTCAGCATTTGAACGATCAGGGCTTCGACGAGTCACGTTTGGATGGTATCGGAAACGTCAGGCTGAATTTCGGTGCACAGGAACCCGTGGGTCGTCTCTACACCTTTTCCACGGAATGATCAGCCCGAATGAGTCCGAGGCCCGAAAACAACGCGACAATCACCTGAGCGCAGTACCGCCGCACGGCGACGGCCGGGACCGAACGGCCGAGTGCCAATCGCGATATCGTCACAACCGACTGTGAATAGCCAGAGAACCCCGGAATCTCGCGGCGCCCGAGGTAGCCGTTCGGCCCGCAACCGGATGCAGCGATACATTAGTGTGCCCGGATTCCAGACTGGTGATGCCCGAGGTCATCGCGAGTAGACGCCGCATCAACTCGGGAAGCGTTCCTGTGGAATCAAGCCGCGATGCCCAAAAATTCAGATCGTTCGCCTAACCAGCTCGGGCTAGTCAGTTCGGTGCGTTGCAGCAATCGACGAGGTCATCGCACCGCGTTCTCGCTGCAGGCGCAGGACTTCCTCACGGGCAAATCGCTGGCCTGCAGCACCGGGCAACCGGGACGACACCAGCACGCCCCGCCTTGACCCAGCTCGTTATCGTGTTCTCGTGCCCTCCCAGGAGCTGTGCCGATGTTGAGTAGCGCTGGTTCTCGCGTTCACCCCCCACAAAGACCATATTGATGGTGGATTTTGTCCACAATCGCTCAGGACAAAGGCCATCGCGGGACGTCGCCGTAGGGGTTCCGGACTCGGCTAGGCCAGCCACTAGAGCTGCTTCGGGCCGAGACGCGTCATGCCTGGCGGCGTATAGCTAATACTTGTGGCATGACCAATCAGCGCGATTTGGACGAGTGGCGGGCAGTTGACAAGGGCGGTACGCCAACATGGCGGACGATCATCGGCACCACGGAAGCACCCTGGCTGACGCCGAAAGGCAGGAAACTGGTCGCGCGCATAACCGCCGATCTCCAACGCATCGTCGGCGACGAATGGGTTGGCAGAGCCTTCGAACGCCGTGAAACCGGCGTATTCGCCCTTCTGGCCCGCATGAGTCCCGCCTTGAACCCACGCGGACCAGCGACGGGCATGGTCGATTTGGCTGTCTTCTGGCTGGATATTACCTCGACGTCTGACTTCCCGGGTCACGCCGACGTGATCAAGACCATCAAGTCTGACCTGCGGCCCGAGGCATTCGGGCACGGGCTGACCCAGTTCCGGATCGCCACACTGGCACACGCGGCCGGTTACGAGCCAGTTGCGCTCGAGCAGACGCTTTCGCGAGATCCGGTTGACCTTGTGCTCAACGCCGTTGACAAGCCAGTCGCCTTGGAGGTCTACACACCATCTCTCGATGAACAAACCAAGCTATACGAGCAGGTCAACCGTAAGAACGTCGAACATCTCCACCTCCTGGCCCATCGCCACGGAATCCACTGGACCGGAGACGTACCAGCGACTTCGGATGATCAGCTTACTAAGGCATGGAAAGCACGGACGGAACGGGTCGCCCAGAAGTCCGCGAAAAACGGTGTGGCGGTCCACATCACCGAGCCCGACGGTAGCACTCTCACCGCCGCACCCGGCACAGCACCCATTGGGACCGAGCTAAACGGCCCAGTCCTCAAAGTTGAAGTCGGACACCGACTGCGCAATTTGGTGAGGAAGAAGACATTCCAGACTACAAAGTCTGGCGCCAACATGCTGTGGATCGACGATCACGGAGCCACCGGTCTGCTCTTCGAATATGAGGCCCTGCCACCGGAGGAGAAGCTCAATGCACTCGTCGAACTGTTCGAACCCGTACTGGACGACGCACCCAACATTGACGCGCTCGTATTCAGGCGAGAGCTACACGATATCGGATTTCGCACTCGGGACAGCGTCAGGGTGGCCCGCGACGGATCGTCATTCACAGTCAGCCAGCCCTATCCAGGAACCCTCCTGCAAACCGCCGTACTGTCCAGCGAAGGGACGATGTCGAAAACGATCGCGGAACGAATCACCGCTGACGAGCCAAATCTCTGGCGACAAGCGCTCGCCACAGCTACCGGACTTACTGATTGGAGCCTGATGAACGCTATTTGAATGCTGCGCGGTCTGAGCACCGTGGCCGTGCCCTGCGAGGCGCGTGCCGACACAAATCCGTTCCTTGAAAGCCTCGACACCCGGAGGGTGACGTCACCGCTTCAGGCGACACCCTCCTGTCTGGACGGTGAATAAGTCGGATTTGGATAGCGTTTCGTCGTCGACCCGCAGGCGCGAGACGGAAGGAATTCGCGGGCCGCGTCGTCGGACGTATTACCCGCCCCCTTGGCCCATTGCGCAGAGGCCTTGGCCGTATCGAGATCGCGGCCAAGAGATGAATCACCCGAACCAGAGCAGTGGATGTAACGCGGATAATTGACGTGATCCGATTGCAGATTCTGCAGAAGGTTCAACTGTCGCAAATCACTTCCAGAGCTTGCCGCAGTGTCCTGCATATCTGAGGTAGGACGTGACCGTTAAGAGCAATGCTGACCGCTCCTGACTCGTGCTCGCCATAATGGGTGATGTACCCTAAGGGCTCACCGTTTTGAGTGACAATCACATTGTCCCCCGGCGAGTTCTTGGAAATTTTGACCTGTTTGCCGAGATACTCGACCTCCAGCGGCTGTTCCGTAGTCTCGCGGATGAATCCTGTGCCTAGCCAAATATTGTCCATGAACGCATGCTACAGGTGTCCCATTTCGCCGACACCTTTTAAAGGGCAGCCGTGAAGCGCATCGCTCGGACAACAAGAACGGGCGAGCCTCGACGCCTGTCCAAGGGTCAGCTCCCACATGTCGAATGACCACCATTTCCCGCGAAGCCACCGTTCCCGCACCCCGTGCGCCTTCTCGCTGTTTGGGGCGGATGATCGGAGTAGGAGACTTCTACTCGAACACTACTGAACATCTCAAATGACAAACTCTCAGCCAGCGTAGACCTCGACATCACTCTCTTCGGCACTCGAGAGGCCACAGCAGTGAAACATGTTCACGGCGGCCGACTAGTCTCGAACGGTCGGATGCCTTCGTTTCCGAGTATTCTGCAGAGATGGCGGATTCCGACGGCGGTTCAAACAACTCTAAGCAGACCAGACTCGCACTCATCGCGGCAACAACAGCCCTAGTTTCTGCGATAGTAGGACCTACCGTAGCCATTGCCGTCACGCATTGGCAGACCGACGCGACGAGGACTCAGGCACAAACAGAATTCGTCCACTCAAACCGGCAACAGGCTTACTCAAAATACACCGGTGACATAGAACAGCTTTACAACGCCTTGTGGGAAAACTTAGCTGCCGCACAGGCCGGGTTCCCGCACAAATCATCGGAAGATCCATACACCGACAGACTTCATACTGAGACCGAGCCCATTCTCCGCAGCGTGCTTCAGGACGAGGCCGTAATACGGCTCGTCGGCTCAAATAAGCTGAGACATGAGACGGTCATTCTCCACCGTTCCGTCACAGACATGTTCAACAACTTCAGTTGCGGGGTGGAAGGGCGTGATTGCGAGTCGACGCAAGTTTGGATTTCAACCGCGTCTCCTCAAACCTTCAAGACGACGTCAAGTCCCTAGAGACGGAAATCGACCTATGGTCTTCAAAGGCAAGAGCCGATCTGGGAACTGAATGAGCAGCTATGTGTTCGACGTCCTGCTCGGCCATAAACAGGTGCAGAAAGATTGCTCCCAATTGCACGAAGACCGCGGACATCCGCTATAAGCTGCGCGTGCCTGCCTAAGGTCACCTGTCTCGTGTGGCGGGCGTTCCCGTCTAGACCATGACCGTCACCCTCCCAGCTTCCAGCTTGATAGGTTCTTCGACCAATTTGGGGCGTTCAATCAGGGATGGCGGACCGAATTCTGCTGTGCCAGCGTCGATGATCAGGCCGCCCACTCCTGCGCTGATCAGTCGTTCGATAAGACGGCTGACGAAATGGCAGTCTTCGGTCCGTCGGCGGAGGGCCTTCTGGAGGTGGTTGTTCTCCTGAGAATGAGCCGGTCCACATCGAAATTGTGAAAGCTGTCAGTGATGGCCATTCAACACAGTTAAGGAATCCACTTGTCGAGCCTGTTTCATCGCTAGATTCATAGGTGTGACCAACGATCGTGAATTGAACCCGGAAGATCTATGGAACGAGTTTCCCGAAAGCAACGCGGTCGGAGACGCGGCCTTAGCAGCAGGCAAAGGAGTCTTATCGCTGATCCCTGGGGGTGGCCTGTTAGCTGAAACCGTCGGAGCTGCTGTTGCTGCGAAGGCACGCGAACGCGATGAGGCGTTTTGGAGACTCGTAGTAGGATGCCTTGTTCAGCTTGGCCAAAAAGTCGAAAGCCTCCTGAACGAGAACGCGACTGAGGACGAGGACTTTGTTGCGTACGCGCACCGACTCCTGCGCGCGTCCCAGGAAACGGCCGATCCGGTGAAAAGAGAACTTCTTGCGAAAGCTTTAGCGAAATCGGGCTCGTGGTCTGATCTAGCCACGTCTCAGAGAGATAGATTTACCTCGCTCATTTCCCGCTATTCGATGCTGCACATCACTTTGCTCAACTTTTTCGCCGATCCGTCGGCGTGGCTGAAGGAAAACGGTGCAGGAGAAGTGATTGGGATGATGGACAATCTCGGTCACGTCATCAGGGACCACGTCGTAAATGGGGATCCGGTCTATCCAGGAGAAGTCCTCCGAGTGATTGCCGAGCTTAACCGAGATGACCTGACCGACATCCCAAGCATGACCACCGCTATGACGTCCAATGGAACATTCTCACCGCATATAAAGGCTCTGGGCCGTGAATTCCTCGATTTCATACAATTGGACTTCTGAGATCTACTGGCCGCTTCAAACCGTGGAACTGTCGCATTCAAGCGGGGGTCAATTCTCTCGCTAGAGACGCAAAGTAGACCGACCCGGCGCGGTGCGTCGCTCCCGCGACATCGCAGGGTACCGGGACCCGGTCTATTACTTACCCTCTTGCTTTTACTTACGTGCTGCCGGCTCATCAGCTGGCTCCGCCCAAAACTTATCGAAAATGCGATGGGCTGCTGACTGAATGGGGAATCCGTTTGCCGAAGAGGTCCAGCAGCTCGTCGCTCGGGGGTGGGACGCCCACCTCAGAGCCGGTGCCGTACACGTGACCTAGTAGCTGCTCCCCCGGCAGCTGCGGCGCAGGGGCGCATTGACGGGTACATTCCTGGCCAACATCGGCGCCGCCGGCAAACACGCACAGACTCGGTAGACGCTGCGCCGGTGGGTTGATCGTGACCAATTGTTCGCTGGCCAAAGTGAAAACGTCGTGCCACTGTGGTGAACTTGGGGCATGACTGACGCTCCGTTGCTGGTTGATCAACGCTCGGCATCTTTGACTGCCTCCGAACAAGATGTAAGGGCGTGGGCTAGCGGGCGACGGGTGTTCGTTTCGAGTCTCATTACGGACATGCCCGAGGAACGCTCAGCAGTCCGTGCAGCAATCGAGACCATCGGCGCGACACCGGTGATGTTCGAGGATTTAGGTCCTTTGGATGTGTCCGCAGATCAGGCCTATCTGGCGGGGGTGCGCAGCTCCGAGATTTATGTAGGCATGTTGGGAACCCGTTACGGCGTACGCATGTCCGACGGATACTCAGCGACCCATGCTGAGTATAGAGAAGCCGAACTTCACGGACTGAGGCTCTGCCTCTTCGTCCAGGGCGAGGCATCGGGCGAGATGGACGGCGCACAGCGCGATCTCATTCAGGGTGCACGCAACCTTTATACGACAAGTTCTTGGAGCGATCCGACAGATTTACAACAACGCGTGATTCGGCGGCTAACGGATCTGGCTGCTGAGGAGTTAGCACCATGGGTGCGCGTTGGGCGAGCACTCTTCCGGGCACGTGAGATCACCAGTGACGGCAGGACGATCTCGATCACGGCCGACGTGCGAAGTGATGCCGTGCATGCCGAGCTGGTGCGTCTGCGTGACAGCCGGGCCAGCGGGGTCGCTTTTGCCTCTCCAACTGAAGCTCTGTCAGTGCAGTTGGACCGGCTATCTACTCGAACAATCTCGACCATTGCGCACGAGGAGCGTCTGACGCTGGTAGCTCAGGAGCGGCGATCATCGAACATTCGAGCTGCACTCAATGGCATTTCTGCCGATGAAGTGGCACGTCGCGCGCTGTCCGACGGCCTGTTCGGAACTTCTTCGCTGGGCGAGCAAGCTAGGTGGCTCGCACGTCCAACGGATCCCTTGGCACCGTTACGGGGATCTGGTCTTGACGACAGCGTTCTCCGTCCGATCGCGCGCCTACTGTTCACCGAACAACTCATTACCGACGAATCCGCTTCACGGATCGACTCGTTCGCGCTCGGTCCCGCACACCAGGGTTCACGCCGACTTCAAGCCACATGGACTCCGCCGCAAATCTATATGAATGAACCAGACCCAGCCCGACTATCAATTGACGGAGCTGTCACTGGTCTCTAAGAGCGGCACCGACAAACATTTCCTCTCGAGAGGAGCGGCGAGGAATCCCTACCAAGCAACCGGGCGTGTATTTACACCTGCAGAAACGCCGCCTAATCAGCTGCGCAACTCCTGCACGGTTTCCCCGAGCTAGTCCCCGACTCCTGTGCCTTTGTACATTACAGTCGCCTCATAGATGCTGAGTTCTGGGTCGCTGTTGCCGCTGTGGTCGTATCGGTAATTGCTTTGAGGCAAACTTTAAAGCAGCCCTCGGCGTGGCGCTCCAGCTTGGCACGGCGACCACAAGGCCCCCGCAACCTAACGCGGACGCATTAGCCCCGGAGTGCCAAACCTAGTCCGTCATGAGTCTGGCGAGGGAGCGAACGCCGTTGGTGAACTGGTCGAACTTCAGCTTGATGTGACCGTTCTGCAGGCCGCCCGTGCTGCGAACGAGTTCGTGTGCCTTGAGCTCTAGCAATTGATCCGGCACGAAGCGCGGTGTTGTCCGGCTCACCCATGGCCAACGATCGGCCTCTTCGCCCCTTTCGGCACGGTAATCATCAGGCAAGTACTCTGGATCTGACGTCACTTCTACGACGGCGTAGCAATCCCGAGTCTGTGCGCAAATGAAGACCAAGTCTCTTGGCTTGATGCTTGGCCGTCCTTTGGCCGGGCTTCCGAAATACCACTCGCTGCGCCATTGGTCCAGCGCTGGCTCACCGTACTCGGACTTCAGCCACAAGGTCCGAGTTTCATCACGAGCATCAATCAGCAACTGTTCTGCAAGAGCCAGAGCAGAGTCTTTGTCCAGGTCAACGGCGGCAGGTGCTTCCGACCGGGTTAGCTGTCGGGCTTGCAAGAGGAGCTTCTCCAAGTCGCTCGCCGTAACACCTCGACGGGGCCACGCACTGATGGCCCGCCTGACTTCGTCTACTTGGGAAGCCACGAGCTCAACACCCAGCTCAAAGTTGGCAGACTTCGACGTGCCCAGCCCGGCGCCGGTGAGGTTCGCTGATCCAAGGAAGCCACGGCTACCAACGATGAATGTCTTGGCGTGCAGCCGGTCAACATGGCTGACGGTGACACCGTTCTGTATCAGTTCATTCAAGCCTTCAACGGACAAGTAGCCGTTCGCCACCGCGGTAGGGTCCAAGCATGTGAAGAGACGCCACTTGGAATCGGACCCGTTGCTGGCCGCCGCCAACCGCCGGCACACATCAGAGGAGACATAGGGACTGGCCAGGAGTACACCGCCGTCGACGTCCTTGATGGCTTTGTACAGCCAATCTGCAGCATTCGTGTGGACCAAACCTTCATTCATCACGATGATGACCCTACAGTGACCCCACGGCAGGGCTGCCGTTCAGCGAGAGAGTGTCCCCCACTATTGCGCTTGCAAACGCCCGTATATGACGGAGCACAGCAGAAGGTAATCGCTCAGATGCATCGCAGCGGCCAACGACTCCACATACCTATGAAACGTCGCTTTCCATAGCGTGGGTCGGAACACCTCCGACTCTGGCAGGTGAGGTGGATGTCTGGCAGGATTCGATCAGGGTTCTCTCTAGCAACCGGAGGCCTGCAGCTCACGGAAAAGGGGAAGTCCGTTGGAACATGGCCAGGCCTCGCGGGGTGTCCCGTCACGGCAGTCCGGGCCTGCCGGTGCCGATCTCAGGGGCAGGACCGCTGGTCATTCCGTCATCGAGAGACTCCTACAGGAGCAGGCAAGTGTTCCCGGACGGACCTTTCTGAGGCGTGTTTTCGGGGCCAGCCCGCTGGGGGCGGACTCCGTGTCCTGGTACCAGGGGGCCGTGGGAGAGATCAACGTCGGACACATCCTTGAACGACTAGGACCGGAATGGACCGTGCTGCATGCCGTCCCGGTCGGGGCCGGAACCTCCGACATCGACCACGTGCTGATCGGCCCGGCCGGAGTGTTCACCCTCAACACCAAAAACCACACGGGCCAGGCAGTCTGGGTTGCCGGACGTACCCTCATGGTCGCCGGCAAGAAACAACGCCACCTCCATAACGCCGCCCACGAAGTGTCCCGCGCGGCGACCCTGCTCAGCCGGAAAATGGGCGGGCCAGTTCCGGTCACCGGTGTGGTCGTCATCCTTGCCCCGAAAAGCCTGACCATAAAAGCCAGCCCCGAGGGCGCCGCCGTCGTCACCGCCACCCGCCTGCTCACCTGGCTCGCCGACCGACCACGGGTCCTTGGCCCCGGACAGGTCCGGATGCTCACCGCAGCGGCTTCCCAGCCGCAGACATGGCACCGCAATCCCCCAGCGATGACGGATCCTGACCTGATCCGTCGGGAATTCTCCACCCTCAGAACGGCGGTAAAGACGGCACGCGCCCGCCGGATCGGCTGGCTCCTCGCCCTCCTGATCGCAGCCCCCTGGATCCTGTCCACCCTTTCGCGCCACTTCTGAACCCCTTGCCGGCGGGCGTCCCAGCGTCCAGATTCCGCCCCCACGCACGACGGCACCCGACGCCGCCCGGGGGTTGTGCCCGGCATCGGGCGCATAGTGCCAACGAGCAGCGGCGGCTATTTGTAACCGACCGCCACGCCGCCGTCGTGCGAGCACGTTCCGCTGGGGTTTCCCGATTAGAACAGCGATCCGTCCTTGAAAAGCGCAGTCGCTGCAGGTGCCGGTCGGCACTGCCGGAAGGAGAACCGCGCTCCATGCTTCGCGCGTACCCCTACAGCCCCTGGTGTTCGGTTAGCTCAACTCTTCCGCCCGGAAGATCTCTCGACCTGAAACGTGTCGCCAGATCACGTGGTCGAGTCTCCTCGGCTGGGTTGGATACAGCTCGGCAACTTTATTGATTAGCTCTGCCGTCTGCATGGACGTGAGTCTCTTCCCTTCAAGACCGGCGTGTTCTTCCACGAAACGGATCACCATGCGGTCAGGCTTCACGGACTGGAATCCGGCCAGGATGAGCAAGTAGTTGAACGTGACTCCCGAGGACTGGCTTGGTAGATGCAGCCAAGCTTCTTTCACTCGACTCAAGCCCTCATCCGCGAAGTGCTCAGCATGCAGCTCGGCCCTGGTAGTGATTTCAAGCGCCTTCAGCGCCTCAGCGGCCTGACGAACCACTTCAGCCTTTAGCAAGGCCTTCGCCCCGGTGTGTGCGGGCTTGTGGTTATTGACCAGAACTGCCCAACCTTTGCTATCACCGACTTCCTCGAAGGTACGCAGCAGCTCACCAGTACCGTCTTGATCAGCGTCTGCACCCTGGCTGCGCCGGTAAGCCCGGTACTCGTTGACGACATTTATGACGCTCTGGTAATGCGATCCAGTTGAGAATATTGAATCGATAATGGCAAGAGCCAGACTGTGGGGATAGCCATCTGCCTTTATCCAATTAGCTTCATCACCAAAAATGGTGCGGCACACGTCAGTCAGTTTGGTCGCTTCTGCGGCGAGCTCGTTCGTCATAGCCGGACTGTAACAAGGTTTCACGACAATAAAGGTCGTAACCCGTTCATGTTTACCTGCAACATAAGCTGAACCATGATCAAACTAGCGCTGGGCGGCTCGCCTGACCGCCTCCGAGCCGTTCTTGGCGATGCTGCCCGCGAAATCGAAAACGTCCGGGGAAGCACCCAAGCCGGGTATGCCATCGGCTTATACAACGCGTACGTTGAGTGGGCCAGCCATCAGGTTCGACTCATGGCTGGTCTCCTGCCTGACGAAGAAATCGACCGGTTGATCACGACCCGGCGATACTGGACGCTTCTTCGCTTGAGCCGAGTGCCGTTACCGAGCGCACACTGAGGATTCTCGTAGATGGGGAAATCAGTCAGAGAATTGAGTACCTCAAAGCTGTCCAGGAGGGGATAGCGGCAGATCTGGCGCGTTGGGACAGCGGGGCCGCTGTTGCTGTCGTGCTCGATACCGGGGTCTGGTTGAGGCATCACGAAAATATAGCTGAAGTTGATTGGAATACTGTCTTGAACATTCGTCCCGACGTTCCTCTCGTGATTACGGTCCCAACGAAGGTTATCGACGAGCTCGACGGCCACAAACGCAACAGACAGCAGGTAGCCAAGGGACAGCTATCAATCCGCAACCGAGCGGGTAAGGCTCTTAGGTTTCTCGAACTTCAATTCCGAGCGCCCGGGCATCGACCCAAACTAAGTGACGGCTCCATCGCAAGTACTACTCCGTCATCAGCGCTTTACCTTGGTTTGATACCTCAAGAGTTAAGCCATTCTCCCCTGCCTGATGCCGACCTAGAGATCATCGACCGAGCCCTAACCACGAGTCCCTACGCCAAAAGCGTTCACGTTGTGACAACGGACTACGGGATGGTGTTCCGGGCCAGACAATCTGGGCTCGATGTGACGAGGGTGGACGACTTCGAAGAGGCACTGGAGAAGCCTACTGACGGCAAGTAGCCAACCGTGGACGGAGGGCGTGTACGTCGACGGCTCAACGTAGGGCGCAATATGTTTGACGCCTCATCGGGGAACAGAACCCCGCACGGGGCCGTCGAGGAAACTTTCGCTCAAGGGAGTCCGCACGATGGCCGGACTAGTGCAGTCGCTGATGACCGGCAACGACTTTGGCCACCCTGTCGACAGTAACGCCAAACGAAGAGGGCGTATGTCGAGTTCCATGTGAGACTAGCTGGGCGAAATACAGCGCCCCCATACACCCAAGGCAATTGAAAAAGTCAAGCTTTGTCAACAGTCAGGGGCCAAATAGGCCCCTGACCTGCGACAACATTGTGCCCGAGGTGGGACTCGAACCGCATTCCAACCCTTGCAAACACTGGGAACTCCAGAAAACATAGGCAATCCGAGCCAGTCCGGCCGATGTACGACCCAGTCCGACGGAAAAAGTGTTGACACTGTCAACACCCCGTGAATGCCAACTTATGGCCTAGGGAGATCCGGACTTCTGCCGGCCGCGGGGCTTATTTCCTGGCCGGACCGGCGGTCATGTATTCGCGCAGTCCGGGGATGGCGAAGTCCACGAGCCCGTAACCTGCCGGTTCGATCAGACCCGCATCCATCAAACGCGTCCGGTAGTTACCGACGGCATTCGGCCGCATCCCCGTACGCCTGCCGATGTCCGTGGTCGACGACGGCCCGGGATCTTCGGCCATGGCCTGCAGGAAATCACGGTCCCGCCCGGACGTCGTGGATAGCGCCGCTTCAATGACCACCCTCTCGTTCCGACGCCGGCCCGCCGTCACCGCCCGGCTGACGGCGGCGGCATCCAGACCGCCCGGGGCCTTTTCTGCTTCCTGCCAAAGGTAATAGCCGATCAGCTGGATCAGGAACGGATAACCGCCCGTGCCCTCCGCCGCGACCCTGGCCAGCTCACCGTCCAGGGCCACGCCCGCCGCGGCGAAGGTTTCCGCGAACGAACGCTCCACCTCCGCGATCGAGGCCGCATGCAGATCGATCCGGTCAGCGCGCCGCAGGAACGTGGCCACTCCCTCGTTCAGCAAATCGGAAACAGCCGCAGGCAAACCCGCGAAAATCAGCCCGATCGGCAGGCCCTCGCGAATGAAATGCTGGACATCCGCGGCAAGCTGGGACAACTCCACCCGGTCCGCCGCATGAATCTCATCAACCGTGATGACCAACCCCGTCCCCCGCTCCGCCAGCAAACGCAAAAGCACCGCTCCGCGCGCCCGCCAATCGACCTGCTCCTCCGGGGCCAACTGGGTCGTGACCGAGAACCCGGCCACCGACACCCCCGTCACCCGCCGGCCCGTCGGCCCATCCCCCAGTTCGTTCGTCAGCCTGCGCATCGCCTCCCCGATACGGCCCAGGAATCCGCCGGTCGCGGTCTCGGACACCACCGCCCAGCCACCGGCCACGGCAAGGTCCTCGGCGGCACCGAGCATGACGGTCTTGCCGATCCCCCTCGCCCCGGTGAAGATAGTCAGAAGCCCCGGCGCCCCCGACCCGATCCGCAGACCATAGGCGAACTCGTCCAGCACTCCCCCGCGCCCGATAAGATCCGGCGGCGTCGCCCCAGCCGTCGGCCGAAAAGGGTTCTCCACACCTGCTCCTGTGAATGTCGATGAATCATATGAATCCTGTGAATCTCACCCTACCAATCAGCCAACCGTTTGCGGCAATAATGAACGTAAACTGGTCGGACGGGACTGCCTCGGCTTTTGTTGACTCGGGGTCTTAAACCGCTGAGAGCGCGGTCCGGTTGATTGTTTCATATTCGATTGGCGTGAGTTTTCCGAGGCGTCTTTGCCGTCGCCGGCGGTGGTAGGTCCTTTCGATCTAGGTGGTGATCGCAGACCGGAGCTCCTGGTGTGTGAGCCAGCTTTGGCGGTCCAGGACGTTTTTCTGCAGCAGCGAGAAGAAGGATTCCATCGCGGCGTCGTCCGCGCACGCGCCCACCCGGCCCATCGACCCTGCGAGCCCGTGGTGCCGGAGCGATTCGACGAAGCGGCGGGACCGGAACAGGGATCCACGATCCGAATGCACCACCGTTCTGGCCGGGCGGCGTGCGCGCACGGCGTTCTCCAGTGCGGCGACGGCCAACGAGGATTTCATCCGCGAGTCCATCGAGTACCCGACGATCCTCCCGGAATAGACGTCCTTGACTGCGCAGACGTAGGGCTTCCCCTCGGCAGTGGGGTGCTCAGTGATGTCGGTCAGCCACAGTTCGTTCGGCGCCGCGGCGGTAAAGTCCCGCTCCACCAGGTCATCGCGAACCGGTGGTCCCGGTTTCCGGTACAGGCCACGCTTCATGGAAACACGGACCAGATGCCATGGTCCCGGCACAAGCGCTGGACCCTGTTCTCGCCCGCCGTGAAGCCTTTCTCCGGGGAGTTCGTCGGCGACGAAACGGTATCCGAAGGCCGGATCATCGACGTGGATGTCCCGAGCGGCGTTAACCAGGTGCCCATCCTCCCAGTCCCGGGCCGTCACCGGGCTGGCTTTCCACCGGTAGTAGCCTTGCTTGCTGAGTTCAACACCGTGCAGGTCACCGCCACCTGACTTGGCTCATTTCCTTAGAGATATGAAGAGGAACGGGTTACCTGCCCGTCCGGGGCGGTCCATTTTCGCCGGGCGGTCCTGCAGCGCCGACTTGAGGTGATTCGGCTCGCCCTGATCCGGGGACAGGCGCTTCAGGACCTATTCCCGGCGGTGATGGCCCTTATCCCGGACGGCAGGTTCAGCCGGGATAATGAGGGGCCGGGGCCTTCTGTTTCACAGGTCCGTGGGTTGCCATTCGCGGCTCCTGTGGCCTGCGAGGGTCCTTGGGGGGTGCAATGGTAGTGCCACATGTGAGGTTTGGGAGGTCCCGGCTATGTTTGAGCTTACTTTCATTGGTCTGGATGTTCACGCGGTCAACGTTGTTGGTCATGCGCCCCTGCGGGCCACATCAATAACATCCTGGCGGAACTCCGCCCCTCAAGCCGTGGGCATGGTCAACATCCTTCCACGAGCACCAGCTCGCTAGGCCAAGGAGTCAACAAAACCGGGGGCAGCCCCGGCGGCGATCGCACCAACTGCGACCGTCCCGGAGTTCTGAAGCACGTACTCGTCCATGAAGGCTGTCCACACCCTAGCCGCGTCGGAGGTTGACTCTGAACTCCGAACCGGTCGGGTTGGGGTCACGACTACTCACTTGACGGACAGCCACCAAATGGTCCACTAGTTTGAGGTTTGCGTTGGTAAGCGGGAGTTTCGTGTGACCGCCGGTTGTAGTCAGCTTTCGGTATCTCTCCGGCATGAGGCGTAGAACCTCAAGCACGTCATCAAGAACCAGCGAATCAATTTCGAGCGCGATCAGCTTCACAATCGGGGTCGCGTCAACGCCGGCAGCGGCCATTACAAGTAGATTCGCAGCGCCTACGGTGAGGGCCTTTGACGCAGCGAAGCGGGCCAGCACATCGAGAGCCACTCGTCTAGTCGACGATCCAAAGTCACTCAAATTGAGCACTATGGTTTCCTTGATCTCATCCGAAACGGAATTGTCCTGCACGAGGGAAGCAAAATCGTCCGCAGAGAAATCGACCGATCTGACGTAGCCGACAAAATCTTCTGATGCTTGAATGTAAGAGCTCTTCACTGGCCATGGAGCCGCTGCGAGCCCTTCGAACGCTGTTGCCGAATCCTCGACCAGGCCTGCGGCCAAGACCGCGCCAGCCATCCCCGCGTCTTCGCCAGCAAGATTAATGTCCGCTATGGACAATGGGGCTTCGAGCCCGAGGCTCACTGCAAGTGGCACCCGCTTTTCATAGTTCAACTGATTGGTGGTGAGCAGCGTCAGCGCAAGGCTGATCTTGTCCGACTCGGCGACTGATTCGAGTTCGGTGATTTCATCGGCGGCTTTCAGCGTCGTGGCAAGGTGCATGTCGATGCTGCCCACCTTTTCGATGTAGCTCGCCACATTGCTGTAGTTTGGCGCAAGTTTTCCTGTCTGTGCGACGATAGGCCAGAGCTTCTCGTCCAGGTTCGCGATCTTGTTGACGATGACCCCCGAGGACCTTTCAGCGACTTTCAATACGTCATTCAGGTCTCTATTCGCCAGACTGTTGAGGATACCGGTGAAATTTTTGTAGCTCGCGATTGTGTGACTAGTTGTCACCGAGCTCGCTTGAATTTCTAGGTAGGCCGAGAGATTGGCTGCCGCGTATGCAAAGATGCTCTCGCTGGCCGCGCGAAGATTGTCTAGTGCGAGATTGGTCTCACCATCAATCGCTGCCGTCAGGTTCGCTTCGGTCAACTCATACAGCGAGTTCTCGACGGCCGAGGGCCTGAGTGCCACCGACAAGGAAGAGAGGGAAGCGAACGTAACGCTCGCGTCCTTCAGGACTGCAACCACCATTTCCAAGGAGTTGACCTCGCGTCCACCGACCAAGGCCTTCATCTTCAGATAGTTCGACTGGATGAAGTCTCTGACCACCGGCGACGTCAAGTATCGGTGCTTGGCGGACAACGCTGAGAAGGCGATGTCTAGAAGCTCGGATCGCTCTTCCTCGGCGACAGACTCGTCGGTGACCAAGAACTCGAGAATGCCTGTCCAACTTGGCGTGAGGCGTGTGACAAGTGCCGCCTGCTCATGACCGCTCGCGAAGTAGGCAGTTCGTATCGCGAAATCTTCTTCGCGGTCTCCGCCGATCAGCGGCATCGAGCGATCGAGTCTCGCATCTTCGCTCGCTAGGAGGTAGTCGAGCAGTTGGATGTTGTAAATGCTTCGCTCGTTGAAGATCCCGTCGCCAACTTCGTCAAGCATGGCTGCGATCTGTGGTCCGGTTCCGATCTCGGCGTTGATGTCCACCGTGCCTGCGTCAACCGAATGAAGGATGAAGTTCCTTGCTCGGGCTGTCACAGTGTCGTCGTAGTACAGGGAGACGTACAGGCTGAAATTTCTGTCGATGTAGCCAGCCCTGATCAGGTCAAAGGTCAATCCTTTGCCGAGGTGGCGCTCGGCAATAGCTGAGAAGGACTCGAATCCATGCTCTGTCTCGAGGACGATGTCGTGTCGCTCAGCAAGTTGCTGCATTGTCGCGGTTTTTAGGAATTCCCTCAGATCAATGGAATCCTCGATGGTAGTCTGCAGCATTCTTGCATCTGCTGTTTTCCATTCTTCGAGATTCAGTGGATCGTCGAGTTCCTTGCGGAGGTCATCTAAGGTGATGTTGAGCTGAAACTTGACACGACCTTGATTATATTGGACCTGCACAGCGACTTGATACTCGAGCGTGAGCGTGAGTGATTCGTTCCCAAGCCACGATTCCCAGAAGCCGGGCTCACGAAGCTGAGCCAAGGTGACGGAGGACGACAGCGTGATGCTCGCGTTGTCCAGGGACTGACCTGCGGATCGCAGCAACCTGTCCATATACTCTTCGAGCCCGTTACCAAGTATTTCTGCGCGAGACTCGACTAGTTCAAGCTTTCCCTTCCTTGAGCGCGCAAGGCGGGCTTCTTGCTCCGCAGCAGCAATCCGCGTGTTGACTAGCTTCCGAAAATCTCTCCAAACGCCGTCAAGTCGACTCGTACCCTCTTTGACCTTCTCGAAGTCCGTCATGCTGAGATTCTTGTACACGATCATGGCGAACAACGGTTGGGGCTGAAGCTCGTCAAGATGACCAGTCGCGAGGATCTTTTGAGCGAAGATGCCAAACTCGTTGTGGATGTTCTTGATCAGCCGCATGTCCACCAGATACGCGGACAAGATATCAAGAAGTGGCTTTCCGATCTCAAAGCCAGACGACTTCATCTCCTTTGAAATCAAGTCGCGCGCATTACGATGGCTAATAAAGGGAACAACCGGAATGACAACATCGAAGAATTTTGTCCGGTTAGTAACGGCCAGTTGCTGAATCTCTTGCGCGGTCAGCTTGACGCCGTTGATCGAAATCTTCCCAAGCTGTTCAAAGATGCTGTCCTTAATAGCATATACGAAGGTGATTCGCTTGGGTGCGATCTGCTTCGAGTTGTTGAGCAACGTATTCAATTCGCGCAGAGTCTCGAAGATGTACGGGTCGTTGAAGCGGTCGATGTCCTCGAAGACGACGACATCGTAGGGATTCGCTTCAAAGAAGTAGACGAGCTCGTCGAGGTACTGGTCGAAGAAGCTGCCCGCATTGTTGGTGAGCGAGATGGAGGCTGGTCCGGATGTGAGCTTCTCGATCCATACCCTGTTGTGCAAGAGCGCCTGCAATCCCTGCGCCATCGCGAGCACGAGCACGAAGACACCGGCATAGATGAAAATGGCGGGCCATAAGGCGTTGTCGAAGATCGACTGGACCTTGGAAGTCGCTCCGGTCAACAGTGCAATCGTCGTGAGAGATGATGCAAGCAGGGCCGAAAACCCAAATGCACGGCCTCGCCGAAAGCCCTCGATCCGTCGATATCGAGACCCAGGAACGCTAGATGGCTTCTCTCGATACAGGAGTTGCTTGACGATCTCCTTCTGGATCGCGTTCGTTATCGCCGGCGTTGCCAACGGGTCGTTCTTCGCCGAATCGTCACGTGTTTCGACTTCCTCGCTTCCGAGCGTCGACAACGAAACACCCACCACACGACCGCTGAAGTCTTCAACAACCTTGCTCAAGATGCTGCTCTTGCCCGAACCGTAGCTGCCGGTCAGCGCGATGTTGCACGGCCGCAGTTCGTCAACCTCTCTCTCCTCACCGTGGCGCTTCGGCATGCGCGCGGGCCTGTTGAGCTCGCCTTTGAGGTAGTGGACGTACAGCTCATGGCTCTCAGGATCGAACGCTGGCCGTAGCGAATGAATAGAGAAGCGATCCCACTTCTGCCCCTCAGATCCGCTCGCAGCATCTTCTGTGTTAGTGCCAGGCGAATCGTCCGTCACCAATGCGTCGTCGGGGTTTTCCTCAGGATGCTCACTACTCATGTCCAGCACGTTACATGGCCGATACGACACTCAACTCATACTCCCTGGCGAGATCACGTACGTAAACCGGAATTACCCACTTGAGCTTTCACCAACGCATGCCTTCGTTGAGTCGGCCGGCACGGTCCAAGTATCGGCTTACCTAGGTAATCATCCCGGAGGACCCCACTACCTTTAGGATCTTGCCTCCCGCCGACGCTGATCCATACGCCACTCCGGAACCAGTCCAATATGAGGGAGACTTGGTCCCTGGAAAGTATGCCCACATTGAGGCCCTGTCGTTGAGAGTGGATCCACGCGCCGAGCCGTGTTCAGTCTCATCCTGGGGATCGTGCAAACTCGGCAGACGTTGCGCGATGGCAAGAACCCAGCGACTTCTGCCAGCCGCGCGTTCCAACGCTGCGCTTAGTCGTGGGCTCGCGCCGATCTCCGTCAGCCGGGAATCTGGACCAAAAGGTCAAGGTGCGCCTGCATCATCCTGCCTTCTGACACCGAACAGGGAGCCAAAAAAGCCTTTCGCGACTCCTCGCCCCCGGTTCGATCAGGGAGACTTGAAAGCCATTAACAGCTCGACGCCGGTACCGGCCAGGAGCGGAAAGGCCGGCCGCCGCAGCACCTGCTCAGTGCGCTGGCTGTCTGCGGCACCTGCGGAAAGTGCTTGCGAATCGGTAAGCAGAATGTCGGCTATCGCAAACCTCGAATCATCGGCCGAGTCACGCGAGTATGCCCCTCTTACTACAGCGTCTACGAATGCTCCGGGTCCCGGGGTAGCGAAGGCGGATTCCACGTCAGCATGCGTCAGGAACACCTCGAGCAGCTCGTGGTAGATGCCGTGCTTGCTCGTATCCAAGAGCCGGGCTTTCGCGTGCCGCGTGTTCTGGCAGACCAGGACTTCACAGGTGCGGAACGCGCCGCACTCCGCCGTGCGTTGAAGAGCGATCTTGCATGGTTGAACGCTGCCCGGAGGGCGGCTAGGCAACGAAAGATGCCCGACATTCTGATCGGTCAGGAGCGCATCGTGGTTCCGAAAATGGCTGCCGCCCGAGAGCGGCTCGTGGCCCTGGACGAACTGGACCCACTGGTGCAGGACCTGGTGCGCTTAGGCCCCAACTTGATCAAGGTGCATTGGAACCATCTGGTACTGGCAGAGCAACGGCAAGTCATCGGCGCGCTGGTGCTCCCCTTCGTCCAGCCCGTGACAGCCAGTAACCGAGGACGGCGCGGAGTCGACACCAAACGAGTCGACCTCGTTTGGAGGTGACCTCTCTCGATGGGAAGTCCAGACGTGACGGAGCATCACGGCCGCGCTGCCGCGTCCAGTGGAGGGTCTTCGTCGACCAGATAGTTAAGTGTGTAGTGGTCTATGAGCAGAAAGCTGCTGGTGAGGTTCCCACATTGATGAACGTAGACAAGCCTTCGCACCCTGACAGATGGAACATCGCCGCTGAACTACGCGTGGCAGGCGGTGCGATACTGAAGGCTGGTGAGGGGAGCTGTACATGGCAACGGTGCGGGTGAAAAGCGAGCGGTACGAGGACTCGCCTCGGCCATCAGCTCAGCGCACACAACTGTTGCCTCTGACGATTGGGGTATCGCCTAATGGCGCGGGACATCGGTGAGCAGATGATCCTCGCCGAGTGGCTGTTCGCCGAAACCCTCGACGATATTCGCCGCAGAAGCCAGGAACCCACGTCGCGCACACGGTACGAGCTGCTGGGCATCGCACCTTTGCTGCGCAAGCTCCTGATTGACGGAACCTCGCTGCTCGACACCGTATTTGCCGTGCGTGCAGAAGTTCCTGTGGAGTTCCGTATTCGGTCATGGAGCGCGTTCGAGGACCGGTTGGCGAATGAAGGACTCAGCCGCTACTTTGGGATTGGCGGCGAACAGATCGTCGGCGAGGCCGATTGGCCAGGCATTCCACTTGATGAGTTCCTCAGGACCGTCATTGGCGTAGCCGAAACCGACGACCTCACGGTAAAGAGCGTGATCCGCTACTACGCTCATGTCGAGGGCGGAGTGCACTTCGGCAAACCGAAAGAGCCTGGCGAGCCCACGCTGAGCAGCATGTCGCCAATGCTTCTGGGGCATTCGACCGGCCAGATCCAGATCCTCGCGCATCTTGGACAGATTGTCGTCGATGCATTGGAGCCGGTGCGTCGCTCGATCATAGACCGGCCGACGATCCACAAGCTGAGGCACCCCAAAAATGAACAAGGACGATACCTCAATCACTGGACCACTGAGTATCTCGAGCGTGCGACCGCGGACCAGCACTGACCCCTTGGAGGCATGAAGTGGGTTGTCTTCCACCGGCTGCGATTTGCTAGGTCTCCCCCATCGTGGAGTCCAAGAGCGGGAGGCGCATGGTGGAGCCTCCCGACTCGTGACTTCCGAACACGTTCCGAATACGATCGAACCATGACAATCACCGTCGTCCGACCCTCGGCTACTCGGCGGTCCTCGGACCTGAGCAAGCACTCTGCAGAGGTCTTCGCGGAGGCGGAGGATCACCCGGTCACGGTGACCCGGCGCGACGGCGAGGCCCTAGTGCTGATGTCCCAGCGTGAGGCCGATGCCCGGGCCGAGCTCCTGGACCTCGCGGACACGCTCCTTGCTGCTGCGCTTGAGGGTGGCATCCTGGCTGAGCGCATCGCCAGCCGGTTCCCTTGGATGTACGCGCTCAAGGCCGAAGATCGGGATGATTGCGCTCGGGAGGTCATCGACGCTGCGCGGGCTTCCTTCGCTACGCAACAACCTCACCTGGCGATCGCTACGCTCACCAGCTGGCGCGAGACGGCCACAGCAAGTGCCGCAGGACTGGGCTCGCAGCCGGTCGAGTGGATCGATGAGGACGATAAGACCGCGGTCGAGCGTCCCCGACGCCCGTCCAAGTCGTTCAGACGGCCGACGACGGGATCATTACACGTGCTGAAGAAGCACGACTCAAGTGAGGCGAAGTAGAAGCCCATGGGATCATTCACCCCACGCGTGATGCGGTTGCTCGCAGATCAGCTGACCGAGATTCCGTTGCGCCAGATCGATGCCCTGTTCGACGACCGGGGGATCGCGCTTGGTCCACCGCAGCCACGGGAGAACGACGAGAGCGCACGGCGGGAGCGAATGCGCCGTTACCTCGTGACACTGGACCTGAACAGCTCCGCTGATGCGCAGCGACTGACCGCGGTCTTCAGCGACGTTTTGCAGAAGATCACCCAGGATCATTCGAACGGCTGGGGCACCGACGACGGGTTGAGGGACAAGTGGTGCCGGATTCTTCGTGAAGACGGCTTTGACGTCGACGGGACCACAGGCATCGTGCGACTCGGCCGTACCGGGGCGCAGCTGACAGAGCACGCGCTCAACGCTCTGCCCGATCCGCAGTCCATCCATGATCATCTCCGCCGGCTCGGTGACAGCGTCGACACGGATCCTCGGCTGGCGGTGAGCACTGCCAAAGCGCTGATCGAATCGACCGCCAAATGCGTGCTCACCGCCCGTGGGAAAAGCTACACCCGCGCAGCCAAGGTGCCGGCCCTGGTCAACGCCGCACAGGAATCACTCGGCCTGGCAGCCAAGTCCGTCAGCGACGAAGACAAAGCGCTCCGCCAGGCCCTGCAGTCCCTCGTCACGCTCACCCAGAGCGTGACCGAGCTCAGGAACAACGTCGGCATCGACCACGGAGCCGAGGAGGTGCCCCGCTGGGTGCGCCCTCGACATGCGCGTCTGGTCGTCGGAGCGGCGCAGGTCTGGTGCCAGCTCATGCTGGAGACCCTGGCGGATCCGGACGCACCTTGGCGTCGCTCGGCATCCTGATCACGGGTACCGAGCGTAGTTACGTTCGCGTGTGCCAGGGAGTGGATTGAGGGGCGGAAAGCCGTCTCAATCTGTATCAGTCGATGCGCCCCTGATGCGGACGGAGGACTGAATGAAGTCTCCAGTCACTTGAAGCAAACTGACGGTAACGAAGTGGTCAGGTGCCTGAGCCCGATGGACGGCGTTGTTGCGTGCCTCACTCAGGCGTTTCAGGTCCTCGAAAGTCACATCGAACTCGAACCCGGAGACTCTCGCGATGTTGATGCAGACGCCCAGCGTTGCGCCCTCCAGGCGGTCACGTTGTCGCTGTGGAAGCTCCTCAATTCGCTCCTCCAGAACCCGGACAAGCGTAAGTTCAAGCGCCGCCGCGGCGTCGATGATCGCACGCCGGTAAAACCCTCGCGCATATGCCGCATTCGCGTCACGAATAAGGAGACGCTCCAGCGGAGGCTCCTTACCGTCACGGACAGCGGCCAGAATAAATCGCCACTCTGCAGCGGTGACCGGCCGTATGCGACGCGTGGTGAGTTGAACACCCAGATCGCCTTCGTGAGGTGGAACAATGAACGTCAGCCCGGCCCCGAGCGTTTCCGCATCGTAGACCCGATGGCCGGGGTCGAGATCCTGCCCCGTGAAAATCTCTGCCCAAGAGCGTACTCGGTCGAACCAGAATTTGATGATCTCTCCGAGCTGCTGCTCAGGCCTCCTCCATGCTCGGCCTGTATCGGTTGGAGCCTCGACCGATGTGATCACTAATCGGCGTAACGCGGTCGCAGGTTGAAACTCCTCAGGAACGTGCGCCGCGTACTCTGTGGTCCACGCGACCACCTCCCCGTTGAGGCATTCGGGGACCTCAATGCCCTCGAACGCCGGAGGCCCGCTAACGGGAGGACGGACCTCCGGCATTGCAACATCAAACTGGACTCTGCCGTACCCGGAACTAAAGATCCCTCCCAAAGCTGCACAGCTCACCCAAATGGGAACAGGCAGCTCGTAGATCGCCGTCACGGTCTCGGAAGCATGTGGAGTCATTTCTACCGCGTTCATCTCGTTCACGGCTCCAAACTACTTTGTCCCGCCCTCGCATTAGTGTCCGGACGTCATCGTGGCCGACTGCCTTTTGAAAGGTGATCGTTACCGGAGTTTTCATTGAGGAAGGCAACGACGATGCCATTCGTAGACGCAGTACGCAGCGTCCAGAAAGATGCCCGTCGAGGCTGGGATCTGGAATCGTCACCAACCCGTCCGGGGACAACCCATTTGAATTGGTCATACTTCTTCCGTCATGGGCTGCCTCAGCTGTCAACGACAGACTGAGCCTCACGGGCGAAGGCCAGTGCCTCGTCGCGCAGGCCGTACAAGACCAGGGCGTTGCGGAGAATGATCTCGGGCTCGTAGGTGAAAGTGGCTTCCAGCCGCCTCATCCTTTCCATCACCTCGATGTCGGTCAGGTGGCCCAGCCAAGCCGCGATCTCTTGCTTATTCGGGGCTCCAGCCATCGTGCTGATCATGTCAGCCAGCTCTTCCCTGGCTGAGGCTGCGCCGAGACGCAGTTGATAGCGGTCCACGGCGCTTGTCGCTGAGCCCACCGAGATTGCGCTGCGCTCATCTTCGTGACCGACGGCGATTTCGTACCGAGTCGGAAGCGCGGGCTCGGGCGGTTCCGCACCCGTAATGAGGCGTGGCACCGCCTGTGTGCGGACCCAAGACGAGATTTCCTCAAGTTCCTTAATCAGGACCGGCCATCGATCCGTGCCCGGCCTGTTGATCCCCACGGTCGGAAACAACGTGACCGGAACTCTGGTACCCAGTGGAGTCTCTGCGACGACGTCCCCCACGCGCATCGGTTCCTCCGGCAAAGGGGAATAGTCGCGCAGCGAGCGAGGCTTCTGGTCATCCCTGAGCACGGCCGCCAGCCTGACAGCCGTGATCGCCGGTGTCCTGTGCTTCGCATGGTTCGTGTGAAGAACAAGCCGCGCCAACGGGTGATGGTCCGCTTGTACCTGCCGATGGAAGGGCTGCAAGGCTTCAATCCGACGAGCCAGCTCGCCACCGGCGCGTAGCGATGGCGGGCCATTCCGAACGCGCTTCTTCGTCCACTCAGAAAACTTCTCATACGTGTCCGAAGCCGGCATCTCGACCAGTTTGGCAGCCTTCTCATCGAGCGGCGCACCGTCGAGGAACTCTGCCTCAGCGAACAATGTGTGCTCAAGCGCCGCACGTAACGCCACCAATGCGTCGGCCACGATTAGCGGCACCTTGCGCGGGATCGGAGCCACCCTTTCCACAATAGTTTGGCTGACCCGGTCCACGAGCACCTCCGCCAGCTGGAATACACCATTAGGTTGGGTCTGGTAGTCGAAAAGCAGATCTGCGACTTGTCCGATTAGCTCGTCGGCGTGCGAAAGTGTCGCGGCGACCCCGAGATGGCGCTCAGGAAGCCAGGCATACATGTGATCGGTCATGAGGACACTCTAGGAGTGAGCCCGGACCGATTACGCAACACGCAGCAGGGGTACCCGAGCCGAGGGGATCAGCTGTTCCTCCCTGTCGCGTTGTCCCCGTAACGGGCATAGCTCTTACACACCTCCCCCGAGACAATGGTCCACATGGTCAACCGCCGCCAATCATTGTCGGAACGCCAGATGGAGGTCCTGAAGTGGGTGGTCGACGGGTGCCCGGACGGGAGGTGGGAGGACTACTCCTACAAGCGCACGACCTACGCACTGGCCGATCGGGGCCTGGTCGTAGTGGACCGTCGACGAAACTCGTGGTCGGCGCAGGTGACCGAAGACGGCCGCAACTACCTCGAGCATCGTCGGTACCCGCAGGATCCTGATGATCAGGACTCACGCCCCGCGGCTGCGGAGCAGCAAAAGAAACGCCGCGCCGTAGTCGAACTCTCAACGGTCGATCTCGTCGCCGAGCTCCAGGTCGGCGACGGGGTTCTCACCATCCCCGATCCTGCCCCGGACACGCGCGCCAGCTACCGCCGGGCGATCAGCAAAGCGATCTCCGACGGTTCGGTGCCCGAGGGCTACTTGCTGCGTCACACAGGCCGTGATCACGGCGACCTGGTGATCCGCCTGATCTCGCGTGATGACGGCGGTCAAGCGAGGAAAAGCTTCCGCCCATACCCGTCCCCACCACCCTGGAAATCGTCCACGAGACGGTGCGGACGCTGCGGGACAAGCGCCCCAGGCTCCTCGATGTCGCGGACTCGTCGCGCGAACGCGCCCTGCTGGTGCTGCAGGCCATCGCGGAAGAGTGCGGCCGACGAGGCTACGAGTTCAGCCTGCGTCCCGACGACAACCCGACCTTCCAGATCAGCATGGATGGTGTCTCCTTCGGTTTCGTCATGTTCGAGGAATACGAAAGCCGGCCCGTGATGAACGAGGCCGACCTCAAAGAGGCGAAGTACGATTGGCAGCGGGTTCGGTCGACTGTGCGGAAGGTCCGCTCGGGCAAGCTGGTGATCCGGACCGGTTCGCGCCACTCCCCTGTCTCTTGGGCGGATCGGAAGCGATGGAGTCTCGCCGGCCGGTTGCCATATCTGTTCGCCTACGTCGAGCAGTCCACGATCGAGACCATCGAACAGCGCGCAAATGCGGAGCGCGAGCGCATCGAACGCCGACAGGCATGGGAACGGGCGCTCGACCGGGCGAGACAGCTCTGCGTGACCGACCTGAACCGCCGGCGGCTCGATGATCAGCTCGCCGCCTCCCGCCGGGCCGAGAACCTCCGCTGCTACGCAGACAGCATCGACCGCCAGGCCGAGGCCATGGACGACGCCGAGCCGGCGCTCCAGGCCCGTCAGTGGGCGGCGTGGATGAGATCGGAGGCCGACCGCACCGATCCGCTGCTCCGCCTTACGGATCTGGCCTACGTTAGGCCGGAGGCGATCAAAGACAGCGACCTGGACGCCTTCATGCCGCGCGGAATGAGCGTTTGGCGTCGCCCTCCCCAGTAAGCGGGAGAGGGAGTTGAGTTCTACCCGTGCGGTTGGTCGGCACGGAGCATCTCGACGGGCGTGCCCAGCTCGCGCTCAAACCTCGAGGCGAGCGCCGGGTGACCGTAGGCGCGCAGGGCGTCGATCGCGCTCTGGGCGACGTCACCGACTCGCTTGATCTCCTTGCGCAGCTCGACCAGCTCATCGAATCGCTCGACGTTCTCAGCCCCGCACCAAGACCTCAGCACGTCACGTACGGGCCTGCCGTAGTCGCGGTCTACCTCCTCGGAAATCTCGGGGGAGATGTAGTCGTCCCGCCGTCCCCTCGACGGGTGCTCACCGTGGATCGCGGCGTACCGCGCCTGCCTTTCCTCGGCTTCCACCCGCTGGAGGACCTTCTCCGCGTTCTGCTCGGCGACGGTGCGCGCAACGAGCTCAGTAGCCAGCCAGGGCGCGACGACCGCCCCGTCTTCCGTGAAGGCCTCCGGGTGGTCGGTCAGCTGTTCCACCCGAAGGCCCAACCGCTCCGCCAGCGCCTCCTTCTGCTTGATCGTGATCGAAGCCCCGCGCCGGTAGTTGATCGTGGCGAGCTCGTTGTCCACATACTCGTCGAAGATCTCGCTGGCGGCGTAGTCTCGAGGATCTTCCTGGCCGGGGCCGACAGCGCACATTCGCGCCCAGCGCTCTTCGCGGGCCCGGAATTCCGCAGCCTGGCTCCACAGCACCTTGAGACGTGCCGGCGGGACCCATTCCTCCTTGCCCTCGAACTCGTCAGAAACGAAGCGCGCCAGGACCCGCGCAGGCTTCTGTGTTCCCTGCCGCACGACGCGCACTTCCACCAACGGATCGACACCTCGGGCGCGGTAGGCCCATGACTCACCGGGTTCCATACGGTGATCATCTCCCACCGTGCTCCAGCCGAGCCAGCCCTCGGTGCTGCTAATCGCTCCTACTTGCAGGAACGCCGGCGTGCCCCCTGAGGACTGCAGCATTCCAGAGGTGAGGCGCTGCAGGGCCATCATGATCGACGCTGCTGCGCCTCACGACTGATTCTCGTGGCGATGTCGGCACTGGAGCCGTGTGGCCACTCGCTGCCGAGGCACTCGCGCACAACGGTGACGTCCCGCGCTTGGTCGAGCACTATCCGCTTCGACTTGACGACGAAAGCGGACTTCTCGATCACCACAAGGCGCAACCCCTCTTTGGGGATGAGCAGACGCTTGCGCTCGTCGTAGATTCGGCGCTGCTCTCCGCGGCCGACGCCGGAGACGGTTTGGCGTCGGTCGAAGAACGGCGAGGGCTTCGAATGCTGCTCCTCCTGGAACTCGACCACTAGCTCGAGATCCGGCCAGTAACAGTCCACGGGGAGCCCTGTGCCGAGAGGACGCGCAGTAGAAGGATCGCCGCGTAGCCAATCGAATATCGCCTGACGGCGGCCGCTCGCGCCGAGGACCTCGTCGCACAGGTCGAGCACGTAGTGCTCATCGGACTCAGCGCGGCCAGCCATGCGTTAATTCTCGCAGAGCCCGGCTGGGCGTGGACAACGGCATGGACCCCGCTCAGAAAACGGTCGTATGACGAACACTGAACCGGTGGGCCAGCTGTGCGATTCGGGGTGCTCTCCTCTTCGCATGGGCTGGCATATTTCGTTGTCTGCCAAGGCCCGGTGTTGGCTTGAAAATTCGCGAAATATAGTCGTTTTCCGTGGAAGGAAAGACCCATGACATATCAGCTTCTTTCATCGTTTCCGTGGGGTAACCGTGGGGCGAACGCCGGCCTAGATGGAGCTATGGCGCGTGGTGGGAGTCCCCGGGGCTTCACGGTGCGTGTGATCATTGCGCGTGAGCCGGTGCCGATCGACCGATCGGTGTTCGTTGATCTGCTGGAGATCTCTGTGGTGAAAGGCCGGGCACCGTACATCCGCGCCCTCGAGATGTCCTGGATCGGCGGCGCGCTGTTCGCTGTCGCGGGCCGAGCGGGGCCGTCCTCTGGTCGGCCGCAAGACTGGTTGGCGGTCCAGTTCGTGGTGTTCGGATGGGTGATTGTCGCACTGGCGTTGGCGACCACGAGCCTGATCTAGGACGTTCCGGCCTGTTGCGATGGAGGAGCTGCGCCCGCGGCGGTGAACCGGCGGCCTCGCTGAAGGCTTAGTTTCGGGTTTCGAACGCGTATTCCCGGACGACTTCTTGGACCAGATATTCGACTATCGGTAGGAGGGCCTCGTCAGGGACGCCGAGCAATGCCAAGGCGTCTTTGTAGAGCTGACGGAGCAGCGCTTCCCGCTCTTCATCGCTGAGTTCCGGTCGGCTCAAGACGGCTTGCAGTTGTTGGGAACGGACCAAGATGCGCCCGAGAGGGAGCAGACCGGCCTTTCGCCCCATGCGCTTGCCGAGGAGGCTCGCGAAGGGCGGGAGGACCAAGTTCTGGTGGGCCTGAGCGTAGCTGGCGAAGAGGTCAGCGGGCATGGATTGGTAGCGAGCGAGGTGTTCGGCGAGGAGGCCCACGCTCGCATCAGCGAGGCGGACTGGAGACCGGCGCACCCACGGGTCTCTGGGCCTGCCGCTCAGCCTGTTACCAGGGCGGACGTGGCGTATGAGGGATCCGGCGCTGGGGTGGGCGAAGTAGTTCGATACGGGGCCATAGACCCTGCCATATAGTTTGGTCATCCGGTCTCCGCCGAGTTTTCCGTCGATGTGCTTGGCCATGTCTTTCACCGTGGGCGGCTGGCGTGAGGTACCGAGCGTGGCGACGGCTTCCTTGAGGAGCTCATACGGCACGATGTCGTCGACTAGTGCGGCGATCGCTTTGAGGCCGGTTTGGAGCTCGTTGGCCCTCAGGCCGCGAACCGCGTCGTCGGCGCAGAGGCAGTAGAGGCCCAGGATGCAGGTCTCGAGTGCGGCGCGTGAGAGGACTGCGGCGGCTTCGCGATGTCCCCCACGGGTGAGTCTGCGTGTCTCCCGCTGGAGCCAGAGGGTTCGGAGCATCGCGAGCTGGGCGATGTGGAAGCTCGTCGTCTCCTCGTCTTCCGGCCAGGACCGGCACGTGACCAGCGCTTTCGCGTCACGTCGGACCCGAAGCCTCCGTCCAAGGTCCGGGAACGGGAGCCCGCCGCGGAGGATGGGTAATGCGATGTCCCGCAGAGTCGTCATGGGAACAAGGGTGGCATACCGGTGCGAGCCGAACGAGAACGTGACCTCCTCGCGGGTCGGATGGTCACGCGGATGTCCGTTTGCAAAGGCACGATGAGGCATGCTCCCTCGGTCCCTTCAGGCTCAACGAGTGACTTAGTTGAGGTGAGGGCGTGACTCGCTCGGTGCCCTCACGACGGACGTATAGTCAACGGTCTGCGCCACTTGGTAGTAGCCCAGATTGCCCACTCATGTTCCTCTCGCCGAGCACTGTATCGCGATCATATCGGTCGGCCCGCATGACGATCAGTGCCGGGCTTCGCAAGCGTCCCGCTCTGGCTGTCTCCGCAAGCGGGGATCAGCCATGCTGATGACGACGGCGGTGGGATCCGCACGGACATGAGCGTCGAGGTACGCGGAAGACATGTAGCAGACGTACGTGGACTGGGCGGATACCTCGTTCTTTCGCCGCCCGTACAGTCCGGGAAACTTGCCGGTCAGATTCTCCTCGAGGAGCACTCGGCTCGACTCGCAGAGCGGCTGATCGATCTCGGGGGCGACCGCTGAATACGGAGCGGATAGCAGAAAAGGAAGGGCCCCGAAAGGGCCCTTCGATTCGTTGTCTCAAGGAAAGGGGCGGGCTGCCAATACCCCAGCTCCAGCGGCCCAAACAGTTTCCAATCCATACTGCCACCATAAGCGGGATGCCCCGCCTCCGGCTTGGTTTCCTTCAGACGTTGTTGAATGGGCTGATGTCATAACGATGCTCCTGTTTCTCAAATTTCGACGGTTTTTGTGGTCCTTCTGACGAAGGTGTTTCGCTTGCGAATTTTTCTTTCGAAAATTTCGCTCGCTCAATAGCCGCAAGAAACTGAGGATCAGCAGACCCGCCATTTCCTCTATTGCGAAGCCCCAGATTTGAACTGGGTCAAGACATGTCGGACGACCTAACTAGGCTGGTTGCATGACCTCTCAACCCCGAGTGCTCGACACTGCTTCGGAGTGGCTCCAGCCAGCCCTTTCGGATCCGGACGGCGACGTCGTCCTCACGAGCCCTTACCTCTCCTATGTCGTATGCAGGAGCATCGCAGACGCGGCGATCGGATCATCCCGCTCATGGACCCTCTACACAACGCTGGATCCATTTGCCGTGGCGAGCACGTTCCTCTCGGTCCAGGGAATGATGCTCATGATCGACGCGGGAGTCGAGGTTCGCCACGTAGACAGCCTTCACGCCAAATGCTTCATCGTGGGCAGCCGAGGGATGCTAGGATCCGCGAACCTCACCGGAGCGGGACTGGGCAGCTCGGTGAATGCGAACCGTGAGCTTGGGGTCGAGCTAGATCCGGATCAGCTTGAGGAGGCCCGGACGATGATCAACGCCTGGCCTTCCCGATCAGTATCGAAGAGCGATCTCGACGACTTGGCCGTGCAAGCCAAGATGCTACCGAAGCCCGCCCCGGGGGTGAGGGACCAGGACGGAGACTCAGGGCTTCTCGACGTCGAACAGCTCCTTGCCGATGCTCGGGAACCGCAGCGATCTCTCTGGGTGAAGGTCGAGGACGGCGCTCCGGACTTGGACCAGTGGCGGCAAGAGTGGAGATTTGCGAACCCAGGTTCAAAGCGGGGAGACAAATGGATCGGAGAACCCTCTATCAAGACCGGCGATCTCGTCTTCATGTGCGCGACAGGGACCAAGGACTGCTACGTCGTGGTCGAAGTGACAACAGATCCGGAGCTTCTGCCGGAGGACTACGTCGAATGGGCTGCTCGCCGGGAGGGCGAGGACCCGGAGCGGTGGCCGTGGGTCAACCGCACTAGGCCACGCCTTGTTCCTTCGAGTCTCATCGATTTCAAGTACGAAGACCTCCGTGGAGGAAAGAAACTACCTCGTGGAAGCCGTTTCCGGCTGAGCCCTGAGGAGTTCGTCGCAGGCGTCCGAGTACTCGCTCAACTGCCGACGGAGGGATTCACTCGCCATAAGGCGGATCATCCGATCCGTATGGCATGGTCACCCTTCGTGTCTCAGGATGAGGCACATTCGCGTTGAGCGCTGCGTGCCATTCGTCGAAGTTCGACAGCAGCACCCGTTTCCAAGGAACCCGGCAGGTAAAAAATGAGCCACCAACGTTACTAAAGGAGGTGGGTCGTTGTCGTGCCACAAAGGTGTCCATGAGCAGGTCAGAACCCGCGTGATTCCGGGGATTTTGATACCCATCTCCTATAGCAACTTTAGTGAAACGGAGTTCTTGCGGTCACGCCGCTCATTGTTGAGTTAGGAGGTGGGTACTTTAGGAACACCGTTTTCGCTGGTCAGCGCCGGTTTCGCACAATCCAAAGATGGCACTGGCGTGACGGTCAAGCCCATCGTCCCGTCGTCAGTGGACAGCGATCAGGTCTTTGCGGGAGTCCATCTGATGGAAGATCGGCCGACGAAAGTTGAATAACGAGATGGGTGGCATTCGACCCAACACGGACGCCAGTGCCATCTTGTCATGAAGCCGTTTTCCGACGCTTGGCCTCTCGAAACATCGCGCGATACCAAACCGCGGGCGCGGACCTGAGCTGGTCAAGGGGTGGTGATTCACGGAACACGACTGGAGTCATCGTGAATCACCTATCCGGGCTGTATAGGTGTCGAGCTCTTATGATGCGATTACGACGGTGTACATTGCGATGGCATAAGCAAAGAATTGGTAATGTCGAATAGCGATTGGAGTTTTGGGGGCTTCACGATGCGGGTAATGATTGCCGGCGAGCCGGTGCCGATTGACCGATCGGTGTTCGTTGATCTCCTGGAGAACTCCGTGGTGAACGGTCGGGCACCGTACATCAAAGCCCTTGAGACGTCGAAGATCCAATACTCCGACCTCTTGGACCTTGCCCGGAAGGCCGAGATTCCACACCCGCTCTTCTTCGCACCTCCGGCCGTAGTGAAAGCGCAATTGCATACGAAGAGCGAGAAACTCCTGCAGGGAGTTGCACCTGAGACGTTCACCGTTAACTCACGAACAATAGTGAAACTGCGAGGTGTCGAGCTGATTTTGAAGGACCTCCTACGCAAACAGGCGCTGGCCCGGAAGCACGACCCTACGCTCGTAAAGAACAGGATCGTCGGGCTGCTCCGCAAACCACGTCCGACCGTGTCTGAAGATGCCGCTGCTCTCGTCAGCGCGCTCGGGCTCGATCGTGATGAGATCCGTGGGGCTCGTAAGAAAGAAGCCGCACTGGATCTCATCATCGAGCGGCTCGAAGCCAATCAGGTGCTCGTTTCTCGAAGCGTACGGGGCTTCATGCCCCAACTTATCGAGGTGCGCTTCAGCGGGATGACCGTGCGTGACTCCAAGGTGCCGTACATCTTTCTGGCTGGCGGCGACCACGGCGACTTCCAGGAGCCGACCGGGCGGCAGATCTTCACCCTGGTCCTGATGGCGGTTCTTGTCGCGCGCGGGATCTTCGCACCGGTCAGTTACGACGCGAACAGCACCGCTCCTGACGCGGGTCGCGAGTACGACATTGTGGGTGAAATTCTCATGCCCGCGGCGGAGCTGCAAGGATTCACGCTCGAAGAACTGGACGACGTGAAGGCCGCGGCTGACCTGTTCAAGGTAACCCCTAGCGCCGTGGCGGTCAGAGCGATGCGCCTAGGCAGAATCACCCCCCTGACCGCGAACGGTCACCTGCACGAGCTCAAGAAAAAGTTCCTCACCAGGCAAAAGCCGAAACCGCGCCAGCCGAAGCCCGTCAACGCGATAAAGAAGTACAGCGGCCGCGACCTGACCACCCGGATGCTCCGCGCGGTCGACGAGCATCGGCTCTCCCAGCGCGAATTCTGCCGGGTCGTCTGCCTGAACCGCATCGGTCCTAGTGACCTCGGGGATTTGAAGGCGGCGCTCCGATGAACGAGGAGATGTACCTCATCGATAACAACGTGCTCTCCCACTTGTCGCCGGCACAGCGAGCGAGCGAGTTCTTCCGTACACGGTGCCGGATCCCGGCTGAGGTGCTTCATGAAGCCGTGGGGTATGCCAACGTGGATGCACTCAAGGCTGTTGAGTATCCGACCACAATGACCGTGCTGAAGTTCCTCCAGAGAGTCATGGCCACAGTGCCTGAAGACGACACGGCACTAGTGAACCTCTACGCCAACAAGGGTGCAGCGGACCCGATGCTTGTTGCCTGCGCCCTGAATGGCATGCAGGAGTCTGCGAGCTGGCTCTTCGGTCCGAAGTGGATCGTCGTCTCGAATGACAAGGCGGTTCGCGCGAAGGCCGAAGAATTCGCAGTCGAGTCATGCTCGCGAGAAGTATTCGCCACCCGGACGCAGCAAAACTGGAAAGTTTGAACTATGGGTTACCAGTAGTCGTCCAGGCCGTATTGGCTGCTGAGGTAACGGTCTTGGCGTTCCCTCAGAGTCTCCATGGAAACAGCTTCTTCCTTCAGATCGAGAGACAGAAGCGGGAAAGTCCATTTCTCACGAATCAGACGTAAGGCACTGCCTAGCCCCTCGGACGGACCTGTGTCCGCGGGCAGGGCCGCTGTAAGTACCTCCTGGGCCCTGTCCCGGCAGAACTCCCAGCGAGTACCTGAGTCGAACGCTGCTCCCTTCCATACCGCCGCCGTAGCCCGAGCACCTCTCTCGGTGAGAAGCCCTGCATGCTTCATGGCCAGGACTAGACGGGCCGCTGAGGTATCGACAAAGAACTGGTCCGGGTCGCCTCCAGTCCACATGTAACCATCATCTGTCTCCTCGTAGTCCACATAGAGGGCGTTCTCCCGGGTCCTGAGCAGGCTATTGCGCCATATCCAGTCCACATCATTGGGTCCATCAAGGTAATGGCTCGGACGAAACCAAGTTAGGTAGCGTTCGATCTCAGCGAAGTCTGCAGGATTGCTCGCGTGGACATTCGCGTAGATTAAGCGCGGAAGGTGCGAGTAGAAATAGTCGCACCCCTTGCGAGCCATCCTCTGGTCATGCGTGCGCGCGATATCAAGAAGAATGAGCGCTTTGGCGCTCTCCTCGAGGCAGATGGCCTGGAGTGCTCCCGCTCCGGACTTTTGGCCTTCCTTCAAGAGGTGTTCTATCGACCACATCAATTGCTGAACATGGGCCCCCAGATGCTCCAGCCCGTCGCCAATGACGGAAAGTCGTTCCTCCCGCTTCAGTTCGAATATGCGGTTAAGTCTGCGCGCCTGCTTCATAATGCAGGCCCTCCGGAAGGGATTGAGTTGTCCAGAACCATGGCAAGTCATGCTATCCGAATCGAATTGGGCATGCAGTGCCTCATCAAGCAGGAGAGAACCTCCACAGACGTTCGCGATCTGCCAGTCGCTCAAGGTCCCCAGCTGCGGAGCCAGCACGCGAGCTCCGCTACATGTGGACCCGCTTCAAGTTGTCTGTTTTCGCGCTGCCTCCAGCTTATGCTGGGCCCGAAGAAAGTGCTCCAAGAGTACGGTGATGACGACAATACCTAAGGGTCTACATGAATCGGCGGAGCTCCCCAAGCGTTACGCGCAGTCGATGGAGGAAAAATTGAGCAGTCAACCCTCGTCGCCAGATGTTCCGGTTGCCGAGCTCCCCGAAGACAGTTTTCTCCGGGAGCTGGTTGAGCGGTCACGGACAAATGATGCTGCCCGAAAGCACCATGTTGTACCCAACTCCTACCTGCGGCGCTGGTCCGGACCGACTCATCGGGTACAGGTTTCGGATCTCAACACAGGCAAGTCCTATGTCACATCCCCCGGGAACGCCGCACGGGTTACAGACTTCTATCTCCTTGAATCGCCCGACCTCGATCCGGACGAGATTCCTCCGGCATTCGTTGAAAATCTGCTGGCTCTTATCGAAGGACGGGCGGTTCCGGCACTGGACACTTTGCTGGCACATAGTGCTGACGGAATGTCCGGACAGGACAAGGCCGACATCTCGGTTTTCCTAGGGTTTCAGTTGGCGCGGGGTCAGCAGACGCGGGAGATGATTCAGCAGCTCGCTGCAGACATCTCCCCGCATCTCCATTCCGTCACCAACATGACAGAGGATGGTATCAAGGCGCTCCTCGCCTCAAAAAAGATCCCCTTCACGGAACAAATATTGACGGAGGTCACTGACTTTCAAAAAGGTCTGCAAGACGGCTCAATTGTTATGCTGCCCCAGCAGGCAGCATTGGTTGGGATGCCCATTTCGATGGCGATGGAGCTCGCGGAACACCTGTACATCAGGCACTGGGTGCTGTTTCGGACGCGGCCTATTCTATTCACCTCCGACGAGCCTGTTGTCGCGATTGGAGGACCAGGTCGCCCACGTAACCGACGCGCTGGCATTGGCACAGCCCCCGTAGTTGTGTTCCCTATTGCACCCGACGCTCTGCTGGTGATGTTTAGTAACGAGCCCAGGCCGGAATATCTTGAAGACCTCACCTTAATAGAGCTGGCTGAGGTCAATCGGGAGACAGCTGCATCAGCCAGCCGCTGGGTGATCGACCGGGAGGGCAGGAAAGCAGCTCTGGCATTCGATATTCCTCCTTGGCCAGACTCGGTTACCAGCGTCGAGGAGCAGACGATCGAGAACGGCAACAAGCTGATGCATGGCACGTGGCTGAACCGTTGGGCCGGCACCGATTCGCCCCCGCCCTGGCCTGTCTTGAGATGGTTCCAGTAGGAAACATGCCACCGCCCTCCGGCCGGCTTGCGATGCTGCACTGGACCCATGCTCAGCTACGAAGACATCATCCTGCTCGGACAGGAACGGGTTCTGGTCATCCAGGAGCACAAGAACGGCCGCTTCTTGTGGGGCCGGACGTGAAAATAACCCGCATGGCACTGGACCAGGAATGTCGCCACGTTCAATCGCGTTGGTGACGGAGCTGGGTTTGTCGTCGCTTACCCTCTCCGCCGGACTTCATCCGCACACTCTGACGATAGCCTGCATCAGGCGGTGGCTTTTTCTTCGACTGTCTTCCTGTCTTCGGCTCCCTCAAGCCATGTTAGGACCTGCATCACGCTGTGCACCGGGCGTGGCGCTCTGGAGTACACGCGGATCTCAAGGTAGTTCTCGTCGTCTATGCCTAAACCGGATAGCTCATCTTCTCGAAGACGCACGACCGTGTAGCCGGCGGCCACTAGGTCCACGGACTTGCGGCGGTCCACTTCTGCCTTCCCGGCTGGCGAGTGCCAGTAGAAGCCGTCGTACTCGATCGCGATTTTCCGATCGCCGTACTTGGCGAGGATGTCCACTGTCCAGGTTTTTCGAGTCGCGAAGGCAGGGTCCCTCAGGGACGCGCCGGACCGCACTCTGGTGAAAACCTTCCTGCACTCGGCGAGATGTTCAAGCTCGACCTTGGATTTTCCGGTTTCCCGGCATTCCGGACACTCGGCACCGGCGGACCGGGATGAGAGGGGAGCTTCCCAGAGGTGTTCGGGGTTCACCGAGCACACCCACTTCGGCGTGAATGATGTCGACGCGGTAGGGCGGAAGTGCCATGCGCTCAAGGGGTTCTCCGGGCTCCACTCAGCGGCCAGGCCTGGATCCACCCAAGCCAACGAGCCGAGGATCGTTTCACAGCGCGGGCAGCGCAGGCGAAGGTACTTGTCGCGATCCCTGACGGGGTCTTCCCACTCGTGCCCGCAGTAATCAGCTTTCCACCAGACTTTTCTCTTGGAGTCGGGACCTACACTGTCCGGGGTCCATCTGGGGCCGTTCTTCGTGGGGTGCCACTGGCTGGCGATTTCGGGCAGCATCTGCCGCAGAGTCTGCCCGCCCTTCTGTCTGGTGGCGTTGCCGCGACATAACGGACAGCCCGACCTGAGGTAGGTCAGCGGGCTCACCCGGGGGTGATGTCCCTCGGGGCAGGCGAACCTTCGGAGGTCCCCGGAGGCCACCATCACGGTCGTTGCTTCGTCTTCGTCGTCCCAAGCGGCTAACAGCTCAGGCAAGTCGCTTACAGGCGTCTCCTCGTAGCGTTCGTACTCCTCATGCCTTCGCTGCCGGCATTGCGAGCAGTCCGGAAACCTAGTCATCTCGAAAACCGCGGCGGGGAATTTGTGTCCGCATTCGGGGCACACCCATTGGCAGACACGTCTTGCTCGCACTGTCAGGGTGTTGAAGTCGGTCTCGTCGTTGGCGTCATGGTCCCACCACCGCAGGGCCTCATTCTCGGACTCGCACAGGAGGTCCTTCTGTTTCCCCTTGCTCGGACTGGGGGTACTGGCCGACTTTCCGTTGCGCCGGCAACCGCAGCCCCAGCCGATGTCCCCCGGCCGTTTTGCTTCTTGTCGCCCGCACCGCTTGCAGCGTGTGATGAGCGCATACTCGGGACTAGCCAGGGGCGTGATTTCTTCCACTGCCTCAAAGCTGTTGGCCGCCAATAGCTCGATCAGCCGCTCTCTGCTGACCGGGCCTCCTGGATAGGCGATCTGTGTTGTCCGGGCCGCCCAGAAGCAGCGGCGGCAGGAAGGTTCGCGCCTGCTACTTAGCTCCAGGAGGTACTCGAGGCGATAATCGCATTCCGCGCCGCAGCTCAGGCACCGCGTGCGCCAGTATTCGTTTCTCCCCGGGAATGGAACAGCGGGTTCTAAGCCCAGCCCGGCGAGGATGTCGTTCAGACAGTCAACACACCATGTTGGCTTTGACGTCGTCCTGAAGGCTGCCGGCCTGCCGCAGCCTTCGGTTGAGCAGAGCTGTTCTCGTGCTGCCATGAGTCCCCCACTTTAGATCTGAACTGCCATTGTGCCAGAGCGCCGACGAATGTCGGGTAGGGCTGGCGTCCGAAGGTTAGGCCAAGGTAAGCAGAGAGAATATAGTCAGCCATTGAGATGCCGAACGGCATAAGGTGGCCGGCGGCCAGTCACAACGCAGTGGCGCGTCAGCACCCTGATAGAGTCATGCCGCAGCGGTTCGAGTTAGGCAGGGCTTGGGAGGGGAACAGGTGGGGCTTGGTTCGTGGTTTCGTGAGGCAATCGCCGGAAAACCGAATCCTCGGCAAGCTCCTGAGCAGGAAGCTCCAGATGAGCCAAAATTGACGCTGGGAATGACATTGCAGTTTAGCCAGTGCGTGGAAGTGGCTGGCACAACCACCTTCGCCAAGGATGCCGTCGCCGCCCTGGTCGACCGCAAGGGGCTCGGAGAACGTGGCTACTACGAAGGCCAGGCCCAGCTGCAGCGGGACACAGCGAACCCCGTCGATCCGCAGGCCGTGGCCGTCTTGGTGGAGGGACAAAAGGTTGGCTGCCTCCCGTCCTATGCCGGGAACGACCTACCCCTGCCGGCCGGCACCAGCGAGCCGGTGCACTACCAACTGCACATCCTCCGCGATCAGAAGCTGCTGGCTAAGGCTTACGTCTGGCTGGGCGACGGCGAGCCAGCATGGCAGTTCACAGCGCAAAACCCGCCTGCGCTTACCTCCAGGGAACGGATCAACAGCTCCCACGCGGAAAAGACAGCGATGGTCCGCGAAGCACTGCAGGGCGGCGGTGAACGAGCGCAGCAGTTCAAACGTGGCATGGTCGACGGTGTCCACTACCTTGAGCTCGTTGAGCCGATCAAACAGCTGAAGCGCGAAGGCCGGTTCGAAGAAGCCCTCGTCCTTTGCTACAAGGCCATCGAGGCCGCCGAAGGAAATGCCGGAGGCCGGGAACCTGCACCCTGGTACACGGAGCAGGCCGCCATCGTCCACCGGAAGCTCGGCCAGAAGAACGAGGAGATTGCGGTGCTGAAGAGGTGGCTGGCCCGCTGCCCGAAGGCCCACCGGGCAGGCAGCAGCATCGCCGAACGCCTTGCGAAGCTCGAGGCGAAGTGATGCCAGGCACGGAGTCCACAACGGAGCCTTTCGAGTGCGAGCGCATGCTGATTGATCGTCCGGTCAACTTCGGTAGAGGTTTCAGGATGCGTTGCGTCAATTGCAGCTCCATCAATTGGCTCAGCGCCGAAGAGTACGTGACGAGTCCTGAATCGATGATGGTCTGCAACAGGTGCGGGGACAACTTCAGCTTCGGTCCCGCGGTCATCGCGCTAACGGACAGCGAGGATCCGGCGCTAGATGACGCTGCCCTTCCCGAGCTCGCTTGGTACCACACGACCACGGATCCTGAATGGCCCCGTACGAGGAAGCCGTTGGCGGATGATGTGCTCCAACATCTTCGCGAACGGGCACGATGGTCGGAAGAACGGATAGAAAGATACCGCATCCCTCGCGAGAACCAGGCCATCCACCTCGGTACTTATGAGGCCGCCATCGATTCGCTGCTGCGACGGATGCGCAACGAGGGAGATCAGGATTCGGCCTTCTACTTGCACCGGGTCCGTTTGCGTCCTGACCTGGTGATTGAACCGGGCTGGCGTGACGAAAACAGCGCTGCGGCTGCCAAGATCACCAACTTCGACCTGGCAAACGACGGCGTTGACGGCATCCGCTACCTGAATGCCTAAGAGGCTATCGGCAGCCTCTCGCTGGCGGTTGTCCGCGAGGCGATCGAGTCGACACAGTGCGTTGCTCTTCCTGTCTCAGAACTGGTCAGCCCACACGACAAGCAAACGCTGATCCAGCTTCGGTCACTCAGAGACGAGGTCCGGGCCACTGTCGCAAAACACTCGGACGATGCCCTCACACCCCTCGATAAACTCAGGCAAAAGCACATGCATCTGGCATATCAGTCGGCGAAGCCCTTGGCCCCGCCCGAGGCCTACGACGACATCCGCAAGATTGAGCAGTTCGCTGCCGATCTGTACCTCAAAGACCTTTCCCCCGTCGCCAGGGATGCTCTACTTCGGTCACTGCAAAGCCCACGGCCCGAAGACTCATACGAGCAGGACAGAGCGTGGTTGGAGAAGTTCATTGGCCTGGCAGCCCTGCTGACCCAACCGGACGCGGTGCAGGAGATTGTGCGCAACCGTCCGTGGCGCCAGATCCACCCCCACAGGCCAAGTAGGCTCTATTCTCCCCCACTCCGTTGATGGCCGACTGGAAACACTCTCGAAGGGAGGCCTGCCACTGCGCTTGTAGGGGCAGGCCTCACTCCGTCAGGTGCAGCCCGTGATCAGCAGATCCCCCGTCGTGATGTCGCTGGCAAGCCCGGTAGCCGAGGCGGCAATCAGAAGCTGGATTGTGCAAGGGCCAGGATCGGCGTGGGAAACTTCGTCAACCGAAAATCATCAGCAAGGAGGGAGCCCAAGCAAAACGGCCCCAGCAATGCCGAAGAACTCGTTCGAAAGACTAAAGCCAGGACTAGCGACACAGTGCCCGCGCCCATGGTGGTTCCGGGTCCTGAGGGAAACTTCTCGAGGTGCACGATTCGCGTACATCTAAAATCAGAAGGAGTCAAGTTTTGTCAACAGTCAGGGGCCAAATAGGCCCCTGACCTGCGAAAACACTGTGCCCGAGGTGGGACTCGAACTGCATTCCAGCCCCTGCAAACACTGGGAACTTACGAAAACATAGGCAATCCGGGCCAATTCGGCCGATGTACGGCTCAGTCCGAAGAGAAAACTGTTGACACTGTCAACACCCTCTTCTCCCCCTACCCGAACAGCTAATCCGGATCCTCTCCGAGAACATTCCCGCCCACGGAAGAGAGCTTAGGTCTGAAGCAACTCGAGACCGCGGATTAAGCGCCGCCCGCATATGGCAGATTCGCGTACAGCGCTTCCAAGCACTCGTGGCCCGCGGTGTTGCCCCGTTGCAAATCATTGAATTCATCGTTCGCGAGCCCGACATAGCACTTGCCCAATTGCGTGAACTACTACGAGAGATGGAGGACCCGTATGCGAGGCTCGCTGACCTTGGCCATCGCCCCGTGCTTTTACCCGATGACGATGTGCACCATGCGCTCATTGAGCGGCTCAAAGGTGTCACTGTCTCAACGTCGAAGAATGCGGGAGCCCAATTGAGGGTTAATTTGTTGCGGACAGAGAGATAGGCGGCGCCGTCTCGCAGAGAGAACTCCGGGCACCGGGAATGCGCGTTGTCATGCGCCAATCCTCGCCCCAGCTCACGGAGTCTGCCGGCGCGCTGGCATGTTGTTGCAAAGAAATCAGCGAACCACTCTTTTAGCCCAAGGGGGCCGCGACTCTCCCGGAAGGGTGCCCTCGCCGTCCGGATAGCCAACCCCTCGATGCCAGACGAGAGAGCAAGCCCACACCCTCGATTAAAGCGCATACGCCGTCCGTAAACCGGGTTCACGGTCATCATCGGGCTGACGATGATCTGCCCGGTACTTATGGGTTATTCTTCCCCCTTGGGATTGGCGTGTGTTGAAGTCGGGACAGCTGCCGGATTACCACCGATCGGGGATCTTACCTGGTATAACTCATCGTCGAGTATCGACAGGCCATCCATGGGAGGTTCGAGCGCTTGCTCGAGCAGAACTCTGAAAGGCTCACCAGAACCCTTCTTGAAAGCTCGGATGGAAGTGCGTTCGTTGTCGAGTTTGCTGATATTACGCCAGGCAAAAGTGCGGCCTGAGAGCTCTGCGATCTGATCCAAGTAGGCGCGTTGCGTGCGACCGTTGCCCTCGCGGAAGGGGTGAATAAAGTTCACCTTCTCCAGCAGGTCAGCCGCCTGTGCAATGAAGTCTTCATCAGTGATATCGGGGTTTGTCAGCAATTCCGTGCTCTGCAGGAATTTACTTAGCTCCTCTCCTGCGTTCAGGAAGAAATGAGTCGGCAGAAAATGCGAGTCACCCTTGGTGATTTCTACGGTTCTGAGCTGCCCGGCCCAATCCCAGACATCCTGGTAGAGCCGGCGGTGAATCTCCTGCAGGTGAGCCAAGCCGAAAGTCCCCCGCACGGGATCTAGTTCAATTTCACGACGGCGCAACAGTGAGTATTCGCGCTCGATTTCGAGAGCGTGCTGAGAGTCTCGGAGATCTTGCTTGTTTTTCAACACCTCGGTGCCGGGGTAACAATAGGGGTCATCGAATTTGATCATTATGCGCTATGGATCTCTTTCGCCCGGAGCTGCTTTGCGCGTTCACTGACTTTGAGGAGAGCAAGGGGCAGCTCCAGCCGCCCAACGACATACTCACGCACCACTTCTAGGCCGGTCACATCGGGCATTGCACCTTCGAGATCCCAGCTAGCCAGAATTTCAGTCATGGCTTCTCGGCGCTTCTCCACGGGGTCGACGGAAGGTGTGCGGATCTTCTCGAATGACATCTCAGGCTCCTTCTTCTTTTTCAGGAATTTCAGTTGCGGTGGAAGTCGCGTGGTGCGCATCGACTAAAGCGTTAACTCCCAGTGCATTGAGCACCCCAAGCCCCTCCCCCAACTCACCACGTAATTGTCCGAGTTCAAGTTCCATGATGAAAACCCTACTGACAAGCGCATGGTTGGCGAGCTGTGTCCCGTGTGTCCGTCGAGGCCTTTCGTTTTTCACGAACGACAGCCCCGAGTTGGGTGAGATGATACGCCGCTGCAGTCATGTCTAATTTTATCGTGCTAGCCAGCGTACGAGAGCATACCGTCGAATGGCGATCCATTCTCATGTTTGATCGGAGCTAACGCTTTAGCGGCGTTCCGATTGCTCCACGGCTCGGTCAACTCCGTAGACGCCGAGTTCGACCATACGATCGAGAATGTCGAGCAGTGCCGAGATGCGCTTCTTGTCGAGTGCCTGTGCCAGTCCTCGAACCACTAGGTCTGCGATGTAGTGCGAGTCGCCAGCTGCTCCAGTTCGGATATCTGCGGCTTCGCCGCCGTAAATGTCGAGGAAGCGGTGTGCGGCGAGATCAACAAGATCGTCGACCTTGTCGGGGGCTTCTTGCAAGGTGATCAGCAATTGCGGGGTGGCGTGAACATAACTCGGAGATGCGATCAGGTCCGCAAGGACACTGGCGAACGGACGCAGACTCCGCCCTCTGAGGTGACCGACGAGCTCGCCCACTGCCATGCGAACCTCATCGTCATCGTCGTGCATGAGTTGGCGCAAGGTGCCGAGAACGAGTTCTGAGTTAGCGGCGCGGTCCACCCTGGCGCTGCAAACGACGGCCGCTCCAGTCCGAACCTCGATGTCGCTAGCGAGTGCTCGTTCTATTAGCTGCGGACGATCCCACTGGAGGCCGGCGAACGCAGCCATGCTACCTCCTGCGTTCCGTACCTCTCCGTTAGGTGATTCGAGCATCCGGTCGATCACTGGATCGATTCGTTCTGGGTCGACGTTGCCGATGTACATCATTAGATTGACGACTAGGTCGGAGGCAAGCAGGATATCGTCAGCCTCAATCAGGCGCTCAAATGCTTCATAGGCTGTTGGCCGTGCATGTCGAAGGCAGGCCGCGATGGTGTGAGCAGCGCAGGAGCGGACGCTGAGGACCGGATCGCTGGCGAGCGCAACCAGGTGAGGGCTAACCGTCGCGGTGCGCTCGCCGTGTACGTCATGAACTAGGAGGTCGTCGAGTTCTTCGACGAGGCTGCCTCTTGCTGTGTTTATACCGTGCTGGCGCAGGTCTCGACCGCGGCGTTCCTCATCTTGTGGGGTGAAGACGGGTGAGTTGTCCTTTGGGTCTGGCGCATGCCGGGCCCGGTCTCTGACTAGCTCAACGATGTCGAGAGGTGTCTCAACGAGGAGGCGTCGCACAGACCACCCGAGCCAGCGATCACAGTCGGTGAGTCCGAGGCTCATGATGTGCCGAATGGCATCAAATATCGCCGGCTGGGCAGTGGGTGGGATTGTCGCCTCACCGAATCCCCAAAGGATGGCGCTGGAATAGGCCGGGTTGGTCGTAGCCGTTATCTGCAGCGCTAGGCCGGCAAACCGTTGAGGGTCCTCTTTGGTGCGGTTCTTGAGTGTCTGCGACAGTTCGTGGGCACCGCCGACCGAGCTGCCTCGATCGCGGTCGTTGTCGTGCTTGGCCATGGCGCGAAGCCATTGCTTGTCCGACATCCTCGCGGTTGCCGCATCACCGATCGGAGAGCCGACGGTGTAGCTGATAATCCCAGTCGGGGACGGCGGAACCTCCTCTCCGAACTTCCGTTGGTACTCGGCAAGTCGTCGTGCACCTAGGGAGCTAAGCCGGTTTCTATCTAGCGCCGACAAGAACTTGAAGGCGGTGTAGCCAAACGAGCGGAAGCGTTCGTATGGATTGCGGAGGTCTCGCAGTTCATCTTCGAGACGGGCGTGGACCTCTTCGGAGATGAGCGGCGCGATAGCTTCCACAAGCTCTCTAGAGAGCCAGTGAACGTCTGAGAGATAACCGCTTTCAAGACGGCTGCCGCCTTCGAGGATCAACTCCGCCGCCCAGTCGGTGAAGTGCGCAGCGCCGGCGATGAGCGTGCGGAATAGTAACGCTTGAGCGGAGGCGTGGTCGTTTGCCGCGAGGGTACGAAGCACCGGCTCGACCGACTCTGGTTCGGTTGACGCCCACCTGGCGAGCGCATCCGCCGCGCCGTTGTAGAGCGCATCGTCAGCGTTGTCGAACCCCGCTTCTGATCGCAGACGGAGGCTGAAATGGTGGTCGTAGTGTGGGCCGTCGCGGCGCCCCTCCATGGAACTCGCCTGCATAACGGCGAGAAGATATGGCACAACGGTTTCGGCAAAGGCTCGAGGTTCCGCCTTGCTCGTCTCTTTGATGAGCTCACTAGCGTTGTAATCGTGCAAACCGAGAATGCTAACTTTGCCGTCTGGACCCGTCACGAGCGCCGACGGGCTTTCGATGAAGCAGGCGCTGAGCAAGTTGATTGCCCAAACTGGTTCATGGGCGGCCAGGCCATGAACCGAGAGCCAGAGGTTTTTGTCAGCCGGGTCGAGGTCTCCCAATCGCACGGCGCTTAGCACGAGATCAAATAGGGGTCGGTTTTGGTGAAGCTCAGCGCGCTGCGAGAGCCATCGGAGCCACAGGAGGTATTCGGGTAGATCCCGTCTCGCTGTGAGGAGTTCCGCAACTAGAGCGCCATGATCAGCTCCGGCGTTTGCCAGCCAGGTGATGCCTCTTTCGCGCTGGGCCTGATCGTTACTGTCGAGCCATGTCTCGATGAGTCCGCGCTGGTGAAGCACGTCGAACCAGCTCGGGCGCGCTATTTGCTGCCATAGACGTCCGGCCAAGGTCGAGTCGCTCTCACCGATTCGCAGAACGAGGTCCAGGTCTTCATCCGTCGGTGCGTTCACGTTCGCGAAAACGATCATGACCGTTTCTTTGATGTGGAAACGAATGGCCGATCCGGTCAGCAGCGCCTCGACTTCCCTGCGGAAACGCTCTGGATCACGCTCACGCAGCAGTTCAAGAATCTGACGCACCTGAGCCCGTCGGAAAAGCTCTTGCTCCTGTGCGCCGAGGAACTCCACCATTGACTGCTGCCGCGACAACCACTGCCGCGCGAAGGTGTAGTCAAAGAAGGTTTCATGGAAGAAGGAGACGCGATCACCATCGATGGCCAAGACTTGCTCAGACGCCAGCACCTGGGCATCACGGATGTAGTCCCCGGGGTCAAGGATCTCGATGGCGACCGACAGGGCCTGCTGATCGCTTGCGGTGTTGGCGATACGCGCCAACACGTCATTGAAGCGAACATCTGGACGATAGTCGTTGATGGCCTGGCGCTTGCGCTGCCAGAAAGCCTCGAATAGCGATCCTCGCGAGGTGAAGTTGAGCGCGCCAGGTTGGCTCGCGACAGTTTCGAGGAGCACGAGGTTCAGTGGCGATTTCAGAAGTTCATGTTGCGACGACGTGAGCGCCGTGGCGTCTAAACCCATCGCTTCTACGGCACCAGTGACGGCCTCATCCGGCAGAGGCTCGACCGTGAGGCGCTCAACGTCTCTTCGAGCATCAAGCCTGCGGATGCGATGATCGTTCTCCACATCGAAAAGGCGGCAGGCCAAGATGACCCGTACACCCTCGACTTCCGTAGCCTCGTGGATCAGATCCTCGATGACGTCGTAGCGTTCGGACAGTCGTCCCGATGCGAGTGACACGGCGTCGAGCTGGTCGATGATCAGAAAAGCCTCGCGCCCGTCGGCGGCCATCCGCAGCGACGCAACCGGCGAGCTAGTCAAGCCCAGCTGCGCCCCCAACTCCACTGTCGAACTGAACGCCCCGCGACGGTCGAGTCGGAATGCCAGCACTTCCGCGCCCTTCGATTCAAGACCCTTGGCCGCCTGATAGACGACCGAACTCTTGCCGCCGCCCCCAGTGCCAACCACCAGCGCCAAGCGCGTTCTGCTCATAAGCTCGATAAGCTCAGCGGACTCTTTGCGCGGGATAGCTGGTCTGAGTAACTCCCGCTCCACGGTACGACGCCAACTCGCCGTTGTAGCGCGTACCTCATCATGAGCAGTTCGTTTCGCTGTTGACTTGCGGGCGAAGATGCCGTGAACGGCCAGTCCTTCAAGCAATTCACGTCTCGTGAGCCGCTTACGGAGATTGTTTAGCAAAACTGCGCCGACAGCGACGGGTAGCAGCGGCTCTGCGGCGCCCTCCAGCACCGTAGCGGCGATCATAGCGTTCGTCTTGCCCAGCTGCTGTTCATCTCCGACTTCGAACCACATGCCGCGCATCACTTGCCAAGCGTCCTCGGCGCTGCCAAAAATGTCGGGAGCTGACAGCTCATCGAATACCGGACTCAACTGTTCTGTGAGTTGGTGCGTTATGAATTGCCCAAGGTCCGTGGACTGCCGCGCCCACTCACTCAGCACGCGTAGCCGCCCGCACGGTGTCATTGAGTGAAAGTGATACTCCCGGCCGCCAGTGACATGCCCCGCCGCAGCCGCGAAAATGCCGCGACTCCGCAGGGCTGCGACGGTCCAGTGATCGTTGATGCTGTGCTGACGCTTTACCTGCGTGACGGCTACGGTGCCGGATTCATCAACGAAGGTGAACTCAGAACCGTCAGCCAGGTCCGGATCGAGATCCTCTAGGGTGATAGCGCGCCGCTCATCTTGAATACACCGCAAAGCGTAGTGGACGGCCCAGGACAACTCATACGTGTTGCCCAACTTGTCGGCAACCCCGCCGCCGGCACTATTCCTACGCAGCGACTTCGCCTGCACGTTGTCCCCGGTCTTCATAGAGACCATTCTCGACGTTGGACGCCGTCCATTCCGTACCCGCGCCCTGGGACTCGCCGGTCGCTCGACAGCTACCCAACACGAGCCGCTCCGCCATCTCCATCCCAACTCCTTGGGTTCCTTCCAGCCTGAGATCTTGGAAGGAAAACCTCAGGGGTTTGTAGTGATCTCCTGAGGGGCTCAAGGAACGGCGGTCCGCGTGCCCGGATGCAGCATCAAGCAGGGGCCCTCCTGCCACCGGTTGTGGCTACCGCGGCAACTCCTCCAGGTTCGAGCGCATCCGGCCCGTCTTGCGACACCGGATCTGCCGCCAAAAAGAGGAAAGTCTTTGACCTTAAACTTCGGAAAAGTCAAGCTTTGTCAACAGCAAAGAAACAAAACGCCTCTGACCTGCGGAAACATTGTGCCCGAGGTGGGACTCGAACCGCATTCCAAGCCTTGAAAATACTGGGAACTCCCGAAAACGTAGGCAATCCGAGCCAGTCCGGCCGATGTACGGCCCAGTACGAAGCCAAATCTGTTGACATTGTCAACACCCCCTTTCTGACAGAATTTGAAGAACACAGACCGACTGCCGCCCTCGTTTTAGGAGAAGCGGCAGTCGCTCTATCGTCGGTTGCAACGGCATCAGGCCAACTCGTCCTCGATGCATCCGTTCGCGACAGATGTGTCGGCTCGATTCTGGTCACGGCGATCCTCCTTCGTATATCTCATAGACCCAAAGTGCAGGAGCGCCCATGACCTTGCAGTCTGCACGACAACGTCACCGTGGGCCGTGGAACCGAGCGAACGGGTTGGAGCTGAAACGCGGGTGCTCTGTCGCAGGCGGCCGTCGGGGATTCGGAGGGCGCGGTCGCCTGATTATCAGCGGCCAGCGGAGCTCCGCACCCATGCCAGGGCCCGGTCCCGACGGATGTCGTCATTACGGACGGTTTCAAGCCGCGCGGCAATCGTGTCCACGTCGACCAGCCCATGCTCAAGGAGGGCGTTCACGAAGACGCGGTCCTTGGCCCGGTCGGCGACGAGCTTGGCCGCACATAGGTCGTGCGGTTTAAGGCAAAGTCCGGTCCGGCCTCTGGTGTTCGCGTTATTGACCCTCACAAGCCTGTCCGTCCAGCCCTCGGGCAGCACCGCAGTGTCCATGCCGACTCCTTGGACATAAAACCCGTGTGTTTCGTGGAAGAAGGACATCTAGCCGATGGCCGCGTCCAGCTCAGTCGCCAACGACTGGGCATCATCGTCCTCCATCGGAGCGACGTCGACTTCCTCGGACATCGTCGCCTCGAGCGGCAACTCGTCCTCCGTGAACGATCCCAGGATCGCCTGGCTGCCGATAATCACGACGGTGTCATGCCGGATGATTTCCGTCGCAGCCCGGATGGCGTGCTCCAGCTGGCTACGATCCATGCCGCGTAGCCTTGTGAATGGCCAAAAGCCTCTCCTCATCTGTCAGTACTCCGGCGAATGGCGTCATCTGGCGCAGGTCGATCGACCGCTCGTCCGGGCGGAGCATGACCTCAATAAGGTTCTCGACCGGGCCAGCGAGCAACGCCGACCATTCACTCACCCATCCCTCGGCAAAGGAGCCCTGGGACCTTGTCGCAAGACGGGCGAGGTTCACCTTCGCCTTGCTCCGTACAGTCTGAGGATCGACACGCAACTTCTCGGCAACGGCCCGGTGCAACTCATAGGACACCCGTTCCTCCCGCCGTTCAAACACCGGCCGGCCGGCCCGGGCCTTCTCCAACAGGCGCTGACTCACCGAAGGACTGACAGCCGTCGCCTTGGCGATCCCCCGAACCGTCATGCCCTCGACCCACAAAGAAAAGACAGCTTCCGCGCGGCTATCCGAAGCCGCAACCATTTCCCGACGCGCCTTATTGGCCGCCTCGCCAGCAACTTTCACCTTCTGGATGAGCACATCCGTCAACACGGTGGACATGCTTGTATCCTACCCGGGTACAGGTATTTTCTAAAAGCCAGCGATGAGAATACGGCGGCCCTTCGGCCGTTTCCTCCCTCTGCCATCACAGCTTGGGCCAACCTCGCGACGCCGAACAGCCGCCTCTCACCCTGAGATAACACCCTCTCGAAGGCAGGAACGCGCCATGTCAGCAGGGACACCGCGGCACACGATCCGTATCAGCGATGACCTGTGGAACGAAGCGCAGCACAAAGCCATGCGGGAAGGCACCTCGGTGTCCGAACTCGTCCGCATCCGGCTCCGCGAGTACATTACAGCCCCGGTCGAGCACCGGCACACGATCGCCGACTCCCTCGTGTACCTGGTCCCGGCCGTTTTCGATGACCTGAACGGTCCTGCCGCCGGAACCGCGGAGCTCCCCCTGCACTTGGACTGGAGACCGGAAAGAAGCTACACCGTGGATGACGACGGCAGCTGCTCGGTGCTGTACCAACTCACCCTGCAGAATTCCGGATCCATCGAGGAAATCTGCCGCATCGTCCACCCAGCACGACTGACCGCACTGTGGCCGACCATGATCCTGCCCGCCCGGTGCAGGCAGCTCTGGGAAACCAGCTTCCCCCAGCTCCCCGCCACCCGCGAAGCGAAAGAACACCCATCATGGACGACACTCACCGCGTAGCAGCCAAAATCGCCCTCGAAGTCCTGGCAGCCGACGGCTTCATCGTCGCTGGCGGCCAGGCCCTGATCGAACACGGCATCACCGACCGCCTCTCGGACGACATCGACCTCTTCGCCCTCCACCGACGCCACACCCCGGCAACCTTCGCCGCATCAGTACAGAAAATGACGGCCGCCCTCAAGACCGCCGGATACACCGTCGAGATCACCCGACAATACGAAGAGTTCGCCAGCATCACCGTAGGACACAACGAAGAAGCCGTCGTCATCGACCTCGGACTGGACTGGTGGGAGAACTCCCCCGCCATCATCGACCTCGGACCGATCCTCTCCCTGAAAGACTCCGTCGCATCCAAACTGCTCGCCGTCTAGACACGCGGATACGCCCGCGACGACCTCGACGCCTACTCCATCATCACCAGCCACCGCTTCGCCCACCAGCAACTGACCACCCTCTGCCAACGCCGCGACCCGACCCTGGACCTGCCAACGTTCGCGGCCGCCATCGCCAGGCACCGGACACTCCCCACCACCGAATTCAACAAATACGGCCTCCAAGCCAGCGAACTCCCCACCCACCCTCAGCACCACCCTCCTGGACTTCGCCAAGACAATCCACAAAACCAGCAACAATGCCGGCACAGCCAACACAGACGCGGCCAACCCCAACGAGCCGGAAACCGCGGAACCCGGCCCCGAACTGCTTTAACCGGGTCCCGTTCATCTATCTGGATGACCTGATGGATCGTTTCAAAGGCAGCCGGCGGGAGCCCAATGACGTCATCGCCGCTCGGGCGACCCGGCGGATGCAAGAAAATCTCTAGCTGCAGAGGGTGCGTCGATTGGATTCGAATCAGCGGCTTGCGGATCGGAAGGCCGGCACGCTGTCCCGCTGAGTTACGGAGGCGAAAAGGTGCACAGGGCACCTAGGGCGGGAGACGAAATTTGAACTCGCGGCATTCGACTTGGAAGGCCGATGCTCTACCACTGAGCTACTCGCGCATTGGTGTTTCGTGTCGGTGACGGGAGTCAAACCCGCGATGACAGACTGGCAGACTGTCGCGTTGCCTTCTACACCACATCGACAATGCCGGGCTAGAGCTTTAGCGAGGCCCAGCACCTGCCGGGATCTCGTTACCGCGGAGGACCGCATGTCACAGGTTTTACTTCGGAGGTATTGGGGGCGCCGTTTCTCCGCACCGGCATGACAGGCCTGCTTATTTCGACCACCGCAGCAACGGTGGCGTCGCTACCCCCGTCGTGCTCACCCCGGACTTGAACTAGGAAACTCGTGTTTTTCAGGCACGCGCTCCACCAATTGAGCGCAGAGACGCTGCCGGCCGTGAGACGGCAAAAGTGTGGGCCACCTGGATCGCTGATACGACTCCATGGAGCCATGAGCCCAACACGGCCAGCGCAGTGGTCCAGGTTGTCATGTGCCGTTTCACGTCCACACCGTCGAGGTGCTTACAGAGTATTCGAAGCATAGTTGCCACAAATTGGCTCAACTGGAGGCCCTAGAGGTCGCGATTTCCCGAGTAGTCGTGGATACCACGCAGACCAGGCCAGTGTCCGTTCGCCAGCGCTATCGTGTGTCCGACCGCTTCAAGCCGGACGAACTAGCTGCTCTTGTGGCCCGCTACGAAGCCGGCGAATCTTCACTTGAACTGGCCAAAGAGCAGGGTATGGCCAAGTCCACTTTTCTTCGCCTCCTGGCAAGCCACGGCGTCGAGCCAAGAAAGTATGGCCTCACGCCAGGCAAAGAGCGGGAAGTCCTCCACCTGCGACAACAGGGTATGGGTATGCGCCGTATTACTGCCAAGGTTGGCTGCAGCTACGGCACCGTCCGTACCTTCCTTATTAACAGTGCGGCTTAGGAGAGAGTATCGATATCCTGCTGATCGGGTGACGCTTCCTTCTGGCGCACCTGCTCACGAACTAAGGCTTTAGCGGCAGCCACCAGTTTCTGCAGGTCTGGTCGTGGTCGCACAACTCCGTACACCACAATGCGGCGGTACTTGTTTTGTCTCCGTGGCCGTACCGGCAGGGCGGGCTTGGCGATGGCCGCCAGCCGGCGCCTGCGTTCCATCTCAACAAACTGATCGTGCAGCCGCAGGAACAACTTTCCGGCAACATGCACCAGCCCAGGTCGCCCCAACTTCACCCGGCGAAGATGTGCCTTGAACTCCCGGGGGCTCAGCTCTTCGTCTGGCTGGTAGAAGGAGTGAACCCTCCACTGATCCGCGGCCCTGAGCTGCGCGAAAACGGCCCCGTTGTTTACCCACAGCATCCGTAAAAACAGGTGCCGCTCATACTGATCACGTTGCGTGACTCTTGGCATTGATTCCTCACATTCTCGCCCGTTGCATTGGGCGAGAATATGAGGAGGTTGCAAGCCATGCGTTGCTGCCTGAAGTCTAGAAACCCTGTTCGGCTTCTCGTTCCAGTGCTTCGGTGCGGCGCTTCTCAAGCGAGGATTTCATTTTGCGTGCCCAGCGTTTTACTCCGTCAGCCTCTTCAGGGTCTGTTAGCCATATTGAGAGCTGCTCAATTTGGCTTGTAATGCGATCGGATTCGTTACCGCTCCAAAAGCCGCTGATGAACTCTCCCGCCAATGATGAGGTCACGCGTTCATCATTCCCAAAGTTCGTGAGCAGGAATCGACCGATCGGCGTCGGGCTGCTTCCGCCGGGTGACGTGACGGATGCGACGACTCGAGCGCGCGTCACGTCTGCACCAATCCATTCGGCTACCTTCTCCACCGGCACAAGACCGATCAGCCAGCCTCGCCCACTAAGCTGCAGGCGCCACGAGCCTGCGGATAGGCGATTAAAAAGACTTGCTTGGCCAGCGTCACCCGCATTCTGCATGGCGACACGGATAAGGCTTGACTCTTCTGTCCCATCGAAGACATGCATCACGTCGTTTTCAATGAAATCAAGCAACAGTTCTAGAAGCACGTCGGGCTGATGGTCGATCTGCCGCTTTGCTAGCTGGGCCCAATTCCATGACTGTTGTCCAAGCTGAGGAAACTCGCTGCGTCGGGCGACCAGCGTGGCTATTTCTGGGTCAAGTTGTTCATCCCATCCATCACTGACGCCGTGTAAGGCCATCGAGAGAAAGTCTGTGGTTGCGTTGTAGTCCTCTTGGGATTCAATCCGAGGCGCCCATGTTGACAAAAGCAAGCCGAGTTGATCGGCGCTCAATCCGACATGCCAGCCGAACAAGCTCTGGGCGCCGACGCGTACTGGCACGTCGCGAACCAATCTCATGGCGCGATCCCAGGCGCGGTCTGAACGTGGCCCTCTGATCGTTAGCATTAAACGAAAATCGTCGGACAGATCTTTGATGGGTGCCGAATCGAGTGCGCTATCAAAGGCGGCGTCATCGCCAGCCTCAACACGGCCCCAAAGGAAACCGACCAAAGCGGCAGAGTTCTCATCAACTGCAAGAGTGACCAACTCATTGAGTGTCGTCTCATCCCGACCAGCCAGGTCTGCGATGGCGTGGCCGACTTCAAAGGCGGCGGGGATAGCGGCTTCGAGAAGTCGCAGCAAAGCCTGCACTCCGTTGTCACGTGACAGTGCCTGAGCCGTCTTCACGATTCTGCGAAGCAGCTCACCGTCAGGAAGGTCCCAGCGAGGCGTGTGAGCAAGGGTTTTGAGAGTATCCAGATCTGACGCCAACGGAAGCTTCTTCTCCAATGCGTCAAGCGCCTCGCGTCTAGCTGATGCATCCTCAACTCGATCAAATAGAGCGCCAAGACTGCTAATCGCTGTCCGAACGAGAGGCAAGCTTTCCGAGGGCAAAGTCAGGAGAGCCTCCCCAAGGTGATCTCGAAGCATCTGGTCCTCAAGGAACGGATGGATTGCCCCGAGAAGCGTCTTGGTGGCCGCTTTCGATATCGCTTCATCGACGTCTGTCGCCAAAGACCGAAGCAAATCAATTGCTTCTTTACGATAAGTCAGGGCTTCTTCATACGTCGCCGGAGTGCCCCTCCGCTCAACTACAACGCCGCCCTGAACTTCTCCCGATACCATAATGGACTCGTGTATTGAGAGGGCATGGGCGGCGCCATTGACAACAAGGGATCGTATCCGCGAGTCTTGCGCCAGCGCCAGGGCGCGAAGGTAGGTCATGCGATCCGCCGGACGGGCAGCGGTTCCGGGTAGCATCAGACCAAATAGCTCGACCCAAGTCCCGGTTGCGTTGTTGCTGTATTGCTCGGTTTCGACCAATGCCAAGCGAAGGAGTGCATTAGCGGCTTGTTCGAAGCTGCGGGTGTGCCACACTAACTTTTCGAGCGTCCAGACCAAATCACGACGGATTGACGTTAGTTCATGAAGCTCATCTTCGCTAGCCCTCTCTATGAGAGCCGTAAGGTGCTCGCATACCTCGTCGGGAGCGACAACAGCAAACTGACTGAGTACCCGACCATTGTTCTCGGTCGAAAGCGAATCGAGGCTTGCGAACGGGCCATCGGCCTTCAGGATTCTAATGATCGCGTCGTGAGTAGGGGTAAAGTCCCCGATGTCAGCTGCTCGCCGGAAGAGGCGTTCGGCCATGTCTGCGCTCAGGGACGGGAGTAGACGAGTTACGATCTGATCACCGAAATGTTCCCAGCCCCGAGCTGCCAGATAGACGGCAAGAGGATGAGGTCCCACACTTCGATAGCGCCCCTGCGTATTGAGCAACCCCGCCTCTTTTAAAGCCAGCACGGCACTTTTCATTTCTTGGTCTGAAAATCCAAGACTCGAAGCGACTAGCTCGAGTTCGCTTGATAATTCCTTGTCGTAGCCGAGCCTGGTGAATAGCGCCAGTGCGCTACAAGCTAAAAAAGTCGTACCATCGGGCAAGGATTGCGTGATAAACGCTCTTATTGTGTCGGACGTGATGAGATCCGATGCCGATGCATTTGGCTGCTGCATGACACCCTTCGCAAGGAGCAAGGCTAAACGAGCATTCCCGCCGGCAGCTTCAACGACCACGCGTCTAGCTTCCGGCCAAAGGTTTGGCTGATTTTCTCGTAAAAGTTTATCCATAGATTCGGAATCGAGAGGTGCCAGTACAAACCGTGGCGATTGGCCGTAATACGAGTCCGGCTCTCCCATAGTAATAAGGCGAAGACTGCTTGCAGTGGGAATGAGCCCCGCCAAGCTTTCGTGCTTCCTACTACTACATTCGTCGATTACTATCACTGCTGCACGGTTTTGAGCAAGAAGGTGATGAATCATCGTGGGCGCAAGAGCGTCCGCCGCATGCACATAAACGACGAGTTTTGCCGCAGCCTCTCCTCGGAGGGCTTCCATGACGACCCTCGTCTTCCCAACACCACTCACCCCCTCTATCCGCATGTCGAGGTGATCGCTGTTTTGGACGAGGTTGCGAATGCTATCGATCACCGACTGACGTGACGGGGAGCTCACCCATATTGCCTGCTGACGGTTGGATAGGGTCCACGCGTCAAAACTCTGGCCGACCTGACCGATGCCACTCAGAAGCGGAGAGACTGCAAGCGAGGGATGACTTTCCGCCCAGCTAGCAAGGGCGCTAGCATTGAGGACTTCAACAGTGTCATCGAGAACTGGAATGCCCAGCTCAACTAATTTAGCGATCACTTTCTTTCGTCGAGCATTAACAAGTTTTTCATTAATGTCGACGCCTACAACCAGGCGATACTTACCTCCGCTGCGAATTATTTCGAGCGCAGTAGAGGCCTTCGCAATTTCAGCGGCACACGCAGCCGGTGAGGGGTTTCCGCTTTTGAACTGCCACGCTGAATCACCATCAGGGATCCATGAAGTAGACTGAGCTCGTCGGATACCTTCGTCCACTCCACCGTCAGGAACATTGTCTCGATAAGTGGTGGTTAGATTCACTCGAGACATACCAGCCGCCGCTGTCTCTACGTCGAGAAGCTCATTTACAAATGACGTGAAAAGCGTGGGACTGAGCCTGGAAATCTGGCTCGGGGCAACAGAAAATGGTCCAAATCTCTCAAGATTCATGTGATTGCTGGCTCCATCGGTATCCGCTCATTGAGCGCCATTATATCAAGACGATGGATTGACGTATATGTGTAGATGTTGAGTGACACTTGGCTCATTGCTGCAATGATTGTGAGCAGCGCAAAGACCAGGAGGTTGATAGAGCCAGTGCCTTGCTTGGCGAACGGGACCGACTGATTGATTGGCCGGGTAGCAACGAAAAGCCTGAACTACGCCCCCGTTCCATTCGCAGCGAACAGCTCCGCCTGCTCGAGCACCAACTCGATCGCCTTCGCCTCAGCATCCGGCGGATAGTCATAGCGAGCGAGTAGCCGTCGTACCTTTGATCGTATCGCCGCACGAACTGAGTCCTTGAGGTTCCAGTCGATGGTGGCTGATTCGCGCACGGTCTTCACAAGCTTCTGCGCGATCTCCTTGAGGACATCGTCGCCGAGCGCGAGCACTGCCGAGTCGCTCTGCACGATGGCGTCGTAGAAGGCGACCTCATCTTCACGGAGGCCGAGTGCGTCGTGGCGCTTCTGATCGTCACGCATCTGTTTTGCGAGCTTCACCAGCTCCGCAATGATCTCGGCCGTGGTGAGCGACCGGTTGGTGTAGCGGTTGATCGCTTCGTCCAGCAGCTCGGAGAACTTCCGAGCCTGCACGAGGTTCGTGCGTTGCACGGTGCGGATCTGATCATTGAGAAGGCGCCGCAGCAGTCCCATCTGCAGGTTGGGTTTCTCCTTCTCAGCCAAGGAGTCCAGGAACTCGTCCGAGAGGATCGACAGCTCCGGCGTCTCCACCCCAGCAAGCTTGTAAATGTCGACGACCTGATCCGCAGCGACCGCTTCGTTCAGCAGTTGTCCAAGCGCCGTGTCGATCTCGACCGCACCGGAGCCGCCTCGTCCCGAGTCAGGGTTCTGGATCTTCAAGATCGCAGCGCGAACGTCGGTGAAGAGCCGTACGTCGTTGCGGATCGCGGCCGCCTCATCGCGGGCACCGGCCAGAGCGAAGGCCTTGGCAAGTGCGAGCACCTGATCGTTAAAGCGACTTGTTCGGTCGGGGTCAGCCATAACGAAGTCGAGTACATTCGCGTACTCAGCCAGACGCTGGGACGCGGAGAGGGCAGGTGAGGAGTCGTGCTGAACGCCGTGCAGCAGGCCGCGCACAATGTCATGTTTCTCCAGCATCACCGACACCATCTCGTCGATCGGCACGCCAGCCTGGTCACGGTCGGACGGCGAGTACTCCATAAGCGCAGCCTGGAGATTTGCGAAGACGCCGATGTAGTCGACGATCAGGCCCCCCGGCTTGTCGCGGAAGGTGCGGTTCACGCGGGCGATGGCCTGCATGAGGCCGGCGCCTTGCATCGTCTTGTCGACGTACATCGAGTGCATCGATGGGGCGTCGAAACCTGTCAACCACATGTCCCGCACGATCACGAGCTCAAGCTCATCGTCTGGATTCTTGGCGCGGAGCTTGAGATTCTTGCGAACGTCTTTCGAGTAGATGTGCGGCTGGAACTCAGCGGGGTCGGCGGCAGACCCGGTCATCACGACCTTGATCCTGCCCTTCGCCGGGTCGTCCGAGTGCCAGTCCGGGCGCAGGGCCACGATCTTCTCGTAGAGTTTCACTGCGATGCGACGGCTCATCGCCACTATCATGCCCTTACCGAACAACGACTCGCGGCGCTTCTCCCAGTGATCCACGATATCTCGGGCGATCAGATCAAGGCGGGAGTCTGCACCGACGATGGCTTCGAGACGCGACCAACGCGACTTCGCTGCCATAGCGGCATCTTCCTCGACAGTCTCTGTGATCTCCTCGACCAAGTCGTCAAGCGCCGCGTAGTCCTCTGCGGAGAGGTCAATCTTCGCAAGTCGGGACTCATAGAAGATCTTGACCGTCGCACCGTCCTCGACAGCGCGGGTGAGATCGTAAACGTCGACGTAGTCACCGAACACCGATCGGGTGCTCTTGTCGTTCGACTCAATCGGAGTACCGGTGAAGCCAAGGTAGGTCGCCCCAGGCAGGGCATCGCGCATGTATTTGGCCAGGCCGGCCTTCAGGCGTCCGTGCCGGTCAAGCTTCTCGCTGAAGCCGTACTGCGAACGATGCGCCTCATCCGCCACCACCACCACGTTGCGGCGATCCGTCAACATCGGGTTGGCGTCACCGTCCTCGCCGGGCGCGAATTTCTGCAGCGTCGTGAAGACAATGCCGCCCGAGGAGCGCTTCAACTTCGCACGCAGATCAGTGCGAGTCGTCGCCTGTACCGGACTCTCCGGAAGGATCCGCGCGGGCGCGAAAGTCTCGCCGAAGAGCTGATCGTCCAGGTCATTGCGGTCGGTGATGAAGACCAGCGTCGGGTTCACCATGCGGGGATCGCGCATGATCTTCGCCGCGTAGAACACCATTTCAAAGCTCTTTCCAGAGCCCTGGGTGTGCCAGACCACTCCACCGCGGCGGTCGCCGTCCGGACGTGATGCCTGCACGGTCGACTCGACGGCGGCGTTCACGGCCCAGTACTGGTGGTACTTCGCCACGCGCTTCACCAGCACGCGAGCCGGCTGACCAGTGGCTTTATCAGTCGCGGTCTCGTCGCTGAACACCACGAAGTTCTGCAACAGATCAAGGAAACGCTTCGGCTCGAAGACACCCTTGAGGAGTACCTCGAGGGCAGGGAGGCTAGTGACAACTTCGCGCCCCTCAACCGTCTTCCACGGCGCGTAATGCTCAAAGCCGCCGCTGTATGAGCTCATCGACGCAGAGGTACCGTCGGCGAGGATCGTCACAGCATTAGGCACGAACACCGACGGAATGTCCCGCCGGTAAGTCTGCACCTGATTCCACGCGGACTTCAAAGTCGCATGCTCAGCAGCGGGGTTCTTCAGTTCCAGCAACGCGAGCGGCATGCCGTTGACCATTACGAGCATATCGGGACGACGGTTCTTGCCATTCTCCACGATCGTGAACTGGTTAACGGCTGCCCAGTCATTGTTCGATGGCTGCTCGAAGTCTACGAGCCAGACCCGAGAGGTGCGCAGCGTCCCGTCCGCTTCACGATGCTCGACCGGCACACCCTCAGTCATGAGCTTGTGCAGGCGGTAGTTCTCATCGATCGGGCTCTGCGACTCCGCTCGCCGCACCCGCTTGATCGCTTCGTCAGCGACCGCAGCAGTGATCCCAGGGTTGATCCGTCGGATAGTGTCCTGTAGTCGTCCCCAGAGGAAGACTTCCTCGTAGGAGTCGCGCTCGGTAGCGGGTTCACCCGGCGCGATGTCTGGGCCGTGGAGCCGGTGGAAGCCTAATTCGGCGAAGTACTCAAGCGCCGCGAGCTCGACGATATTCTCGTTGAACGAGCTCATACTGACTCCTTTTCTGCATAGGCCAGCCTGAGCGACTCACGCAGCGCGGCCTGCATTAATCGAGCAACATCATCCGGTTGGTCGGTCATGGCAGCCGCCCGAGACACAACGCTCATGATGCGCGAAGTGAAAGTCGGCCTCTGCTGCCAGTCAAGCGGGAGGTCCACTTCTGCGCGCGCAAGTCGACGCTCAACCTCCTCCACAAAGCTCGGATCTGCGCTATCTCGTAGCGGCTCGATTGCCATCCGCCAGTCGAACTTGGAATCGCTAGTCGCTCGCTGCACGGGCTTCGCGACCTCGATCGGAGCAAGTAAGCGATCACGAAAAGCGAAGTCTGACGACTGAATGCCGCTCCGCGCAGACGCCGAAAGCACGAGCCCCTCCACGTCGACGGTGGCAGGGATCGTAGCTCCATCAAGGACCAGAGCTGCTTCGAATCTTGCTCGTCTGAGGTTCAGTCCAGTACCGGCTTCAAGGCGGTTAGCCACGACTTCAAACGGGAACCGGGAGTCGGAGAGGTCGACTTCGCCGCTCGCGCCGGCCAGGTTGAGCAGCGGGCCTGATGACAAATTTCTAAGTATGAGCTTGGAGAAGGTCGCATCCGCGAGGGAGAGGGAGGTCTGCTCGCCGCTAACCCCGAACGCGGTGCTAAGCGCTGTAGACCCTATGCGGATCTCTCCTTGGATATCTGCTGCATCCAGAGTGATGTCACATCCGAACTCTTCGAACGCAAGCGAGAAATCTCCTCCAACGCGAAGATCCGAGCATTTCAGGTCACGATCCAGCTGCTCACCTGAGAAGACAACCGTCCCGCCAACGGCTGATGCTGAAAGATCGATCTCATCTCGAAGTTCCGTCTGTTCAGCTTCCGGAGACTTCGTCCACTCAACCGATAGATGGCCGTCACAGATCAGGCCTGCAAGCTGGGGTACCACGTGGCTCGCGAGTCTCGAAAGAGTCAAGTCTCCGAGGATCCGCGATTCCCGGAAGTCAAGTTCCGCAAGACCTGTAGCTGCTGTCAAATCCACGTCCCCGAGCACCGTGCCTCGGAAGTCCCCGGCCCGAACATCCCACCGATCTCCAGACTCGGACAGCCGTCGAAGTACTTCAGTGGTAATCAGACGAACTTCTTCGCGAACGCCATACGAACTTCCCGCTTCTTCATCAAACGAGTAGTTCTCCCGCAGTCCTCGAAGATGCGAGACAAGAACGTCGAGACAGCGTTGCGCTCCGCGTTTCCACTCATCGCCGAGCGCAAGAATCAGGTGCGCACCCGCGATTCTCGAGATGGCGTGTTCCGATGCGAGCAGCTCAACTGCCTTCGCGAATCGCTCGATAAGCGCAACCTCCAGATCGCTCCGATGTTTGTCATCGGCCCTAGAGTCACCACGAGCGTCGATTCGACCTTTTTCCTCGGCCACGATATGGGCACGTAGCCGGAGTACGGCATATGCTGCCGTGAGCACACCAGCGACCAATGTCGCCGCAACAACGACAGGGTTGGATACGTTGGCAGTGGCCGGCAGCTTGAAGTCAGGAGCATCGAATGCAAACAGCAGCAACAACGAATAGATCGAAATCAGGCCAAGCAGTACCGCTAGGACTAACCCGAGCAACGGTGCACGCAGCAACCATGGCTCGCCCGGTTTCCCGCGCGCGGCAATGATGGCCACGACGACGACGAGCGCCAGTGAGCACCCAGCGCCTAAGATCGCGACCCACGCAGTTATCGGCATTAGACAGTAGCCTCCGCATAGGTCAGAAGGCGACCTGAGAGGAGCTCCGGGAGGAGCGTGTCACGGAGGTCGGCGAGACGTCGAATCTCGTCTCGGAGCTGCGTCATTCGGCGAAAGAGGGGCTCTGCGACCGCATTAAAGCTGTCAAGATCATCGCTCGTTGGGCGCGCGATCTTGTACTGCTGAAGGCGATCCGCTTGGAACCTCTGTCTCCCGGATGTCCCGGTCATACTCTGAATCGCAAACTCTCGAACGCGCTCATCGCGCACTAAGCAGTAGATCCACGCCGTCGAGAATCGTCCGGCGGGGCTCAGCACAACGTACTCCGTTGACCCCCAACCAACCTCGCCGAGATCGAGCATATCGACGACCGCGGTCTTGCCGTTCTCAAGGCATGGAGTGATGCGCGCCATAAGCACATCGCCGTTAATGAAACGTTGACCGGATCCGGCATCGCGCACTTCCCATTCGTAGACCTCAGCTGAGAATTCAGGCAAAGACGACATGCCGACATATGTCGCCGGTGTACCTGCTGGTAGGACGCGTCGATGATTGACGGTGATGAGTTCTGCTAGCGGCACCCCGCCTTCAACTTGCGCAAGGTCGAACGCGCGCGAGAAATGCGCACGCGCGAGTTCTTCTGAGGTCGCGATCGCGCGTCGATTGGACTCGATTGCGTCGTCGATCGCCCCAAGCGTCGCAGCGATCGCGCGTTGCTCTACTACAGGGGGAACATCGATCGGAACATTTGCGATGTAGTTTCTGTTCAACATCGGCTGCACGCTGCCGGAGTTGTATGCAGAGAGATCGTTACTCAGGAACCAGTAGTAAGCGAATTTCGGATCATTCCCGAGGAAGTCCTTGGCGAAAAGAGTCGTGTTCAACGGCCAGTAGTCTTCATCGCTCCAGGTGGGACGTCCAATATTAGTCGCCCTCCCGACAACAAACCCTGGCCCTTGCACTCGAGCTTCGTCGTGCCAGCCATGCGACTCGCCCGAGGAGAGCACTTTATAGCGCCCAGTTCGCCGGTTCTTGTAGGAGAGGTCGAAGCCACGCTGCATCACGATGAAATCGGCAAGCGTCTGGCGTTCCCATCCCGAGGGGAGTGTCATCGGAGGCGCTCCAGCCGCCGACGAACCTCTGCCTCCAGCTCACGCCCGCGATCGAACTCTTCGAATAATCGATTCGTCAGACGTTCGATCTTCTCGTCGATCGGTTCGTCGTCGACTTCGGCCTCTGCGGTGCCAACATAGCGACCCGGAGTCAGCACGAAGTCGTGCTTCGCTATCTCCTCAAGCGATGCAGCCCTAACGAACCCAGGCACGTCCTCATAACCCCCGTCATGGTTGCGCCAAGCGTGGTACGAGCCCGCGATACTCTGGATGTCACCCTCGGGGCCATCGGTCAGCTCGCGCAGTCGTCGGTTCACCATCGAGCCGAGCTTGCGGGCGTCGATGAATAGCACTTCGCCTTCACGCTTGCGGTGACCGTTGCCGTGGCGGCCCTTCGAGATGAACCAGAGCGAGACTGGAATCCCGGTGTTGAAGAACAGCTTGTCGGGCAAGGCGACGATGCAGTCGACAAGATCGGCCTCAACGAGCTTGCGGCGGATCTCTCCCTCGCCACCGGTCTTGGAGCTGAGCGACCCGTTCGCGAGGATGAATCCTGCGGTTCCCTTCGGGGCGAGGTGGTGGATGAAGTGCTGCACCCAGGCGAAGTTTGCGTTACCTTGGGGCGGAGTGCCGTACTTCCAGCGTGGATCGTCGGTAAGCTTCGCGTCCCACCAGTCCGAAACGTTAAAGGGCGGGTTTGCAATGATGAAGTCAGCCCGCAGGTCCGGATGCAGATCAGACAGGAAGGAGTCGTCGGAACGCGGACCAAGATCGGCCTCGATGCCTCGTAGTGCGAGATTCATCTTGGCGAGCTTCCAAGTGGTGTCGGTGAATTCCTGTCCGTAGACCGAGATGTCGGTGCGCTTACCGCCGTGAGCCTGCACGAAGTCGGCGGACTGCACGAACATGCCGCCTGAGCCACAGGCCGGATCGTAGACGCGCCCCTTGTACGGCTCAAGCATCTCGACCAACAGCTTGACCACCCAGCGCGGCGTGTAGAACGCTCCGGCGTCCTTGCCGGTCTCCTTGCCCGCGAACTGGCCAAGGAAGTACTCATAGACCCGACCAAGCACATCATCGGCCCCATGGTCGTCGCTCGTCGTAAACCCGATTGAGCCGATCAGGTCGACCAGCTCACCAAGGCGGCGCTTGTCGAGGCCATCGCGGCCGTAGTTACGAGGCAGCACACCACGAATCGAAGGGTTCTCCTTCTCGATCAGATCCATCGCCTGGTCGATCTGCTGGCCAACGTCGGGCAGCTTCGCGACGGACTGAATGTAGCCCCAGCGGGCGAGCTCAGGCACCCAGAAGATACTGTGGCTCGCGTACTCGTCGCGATCCTCGAGGAAGGATGCGAGCCGTTCCGGTTTGATGCCGTCGGCGCTCAGTTCGGCCTTGAGCGTCTGGCGGCGCTCTTCGAAGCGATCCGAGATGTACTTGAGGAAGACGAGGCCGAGCACGACATGCTTGTACTCGCTCGGCTCCTGGTTCCCGCGCAGCTTATCGGCGGCTTCCCACAGCGTCTGCTCCAGCGACTTCGTTGGTTTCGGCTTCGTTGCGGGTTTCGCCATGTGCTTGTCTCCTCCGCGCTTGGGGCGCGATTACATTCCGTGCGTATTTGCGTGTCCCACGATATATGCGGCCACTGACACTAATGCAGTGCCGCGCCGCTTGACAACAGGTCAGGCCCTCCTCGTCATCTCATCCCCGGCCGGCCGCCAGCCGGAAGATCTCCGTCTCGACCTGTGCACGCGTCCGATGATACGGACGGCCCCATTCCTCCAGGATTGCGAGGTAACGCTCATAGGAGGGCGTCTTGGTCCTATCCAGGGAGACCTCGGCGGCGCTCTTGAGCCATCCGACGATCTGCTTGTCAAAGATGGGAGCAGCGTCGGAGCTGTCGGCCCCGTCGACCGCCGAGCAGAAGTAGAGCCACTTCGTGAAGTACGACGGGCCAAGATTACGGAGCGCGCCCTCGTTGTTCATCAGGTAGAACGCATCCCGAGCGCCGTCGTTCCGCACGGACTTGACCGCCGCCTCAAGCTTGACCGCAACGACCGGATCGATGGGCAGGGAGGTGACGTCGGCCGAGGTGTCTGTGGTTTGAGTAAGCATCCAGCGTGTACGGAGAGCACCAAGACCGCCTGGCCCCCAACCCCACACCATCACGGCGACAAAAGCCGGGAGGACACGACCGGCGTCAAGTTCCTCGGTAACGGTCGCCTGTGTCGTCTCTCGGCTCACACGCTCGGGAAGGCGCTCAAGGAGCGAGAGTACCTCCGGAAGATCATGGCAGTGCTTGCGCCACGGCTCCCGGGTCCACGGGAAAGAGCTCTGAGGCCGAATTTCACCCTCAAGGGCCTCGGCGAGCGATGAAGGAATGCTCGGAATAGTCATGGACCAATACTTACCTAAGGGTCTGACATTTCTCATGCTCGGTCAGCATCGTGCACAGATCGAGCCTCGCAGGCCGCCTTCTGGAGCGGTGCGGCGCTTTTCCGATTCGCCGGCTCCAGGACCTGTCGGAGGATCTCATTAGGCTGGCTACATGACCCCTCAACTGCGACTACTCGACACCGCCTCGGACTGGCTGTATTCGGCCCTTGCGGATCCCGACGGCGATGTCGTCCTCACGAGCCCCTACCTCTCCTATGTCGTATGCAGGAGCATCGCCGACGCGGCGATCGGGTCCTCCCGCTCATGGACCCTCTACACGACGCTGGATCCGTTCGCCGTCGCTAGCGCGTTCCTCTCGGTCCCGGGAATGGTGCTCATGCTCAACGCGGGAGTCGAGGTCCGTTACGTTGACCGGCTTCACGCCAAATGCTTCATTCTGGGGAGACGAGGAATGCTCGGATCGGCGAACCTCACTGGGGCCGGATTGGGTAGCTCGGTGAATGCGAATCGTGAGCTTGGTGTCGAGCTGGATTGTAGTCAGATCGAGGAGGCCCGGAAGACGATCTCCAGCTGGCCCTTCCGACCCATGTCGAAGGGCGATCTCGACGAATTGGCCGAGCAAGCCAAGAAGCTACCGACGCCCGCTCCGATACTGAGGGGTCAGAACGATGACTCAGCACTCATTGTCGTCGAACGACTCCTGGCCGATGCTCGGGAACCAGGGCGATCTCTCTGGGTGAAGTTCGAGCACGGCGAGCCGGTTCTTCATGGGTGGCGGCAGGAGTCCTGGTTCGCGAGCCCGAAGAAGGGCGAGGAGAGGAAGGGGAAGCCGAGCTTCAGCCGTGGGGACTTGGTATTCATCTGCGCGAACGACACGAAGGATTGCTACGCCGTCGTCGAAGTAATCACCGAGGCAGAGTTCCGTCCGCAGGACTACGTCGAATGGGCCGCCGAAAGGGATGGGGAGGATGCTGATCGTTGGCCTTGGGTGAACCGGACCAGGCCACGTTTGGTCCCACCGACCCTCATCGAGCTCAAGATCGAAGAACTTCGTAAAAGCGGCCAGGCTCCTCGAAAGAGTCATGTCCGGCTGGAACGTGAGGAGTTCATCGCCGGTGTCCGCGCACTCGCCCAACTGCCGACGGAGTGATCCACTCGCCTTGAGACCCAGCTTCCGGTTCGTAGAGTCTGGGCTCGTAAGCGGGAATCCGTGGGATCCTCTCCTTCGAGGCTGAGTTCACTTAACAGCCGGCGGATCAGGGGCCCCAGTTCGGTAGTCGGGTGACGCCCCTCAGCTTGAATCGAGGGGCCTTGCCCCGTGTTCTTGGACACGCGGAATCCAGCTGGCCTGTCTGGCCCGAGCGATCACAGTTTGCAACGAGGATGAGCGGCAAGCAGCCCCGCCTGTCGGGCACGAAACAGCATCCCCGTGTCCGAGGTTACGAGATGAACCGACTGGACAAAGGGCACCACCGAAAGAGCTCGGTCGATAATCTCAGAGTCCGTATGAGCCAAAGGGACGTGCCCAAGATCCTGTCGGATGAGAGTCAGCCAAAGAGGCGAGGGAACAACTCGCTCGACGGAAGAACTGAGCTGCCGCGCTGTCTGAAGGTCTTCGAGATGGGCCTCAAGACTCCGCAGTGCCTTTCGCGCCCTGTGACGCACAAGCTCGGGCTTGGCGGAAGGCCGGCCTGATGATGCTTCGTCCTTCTTCCCGTCAGGGTTCCACGGCTTGCCGTCCTGTTTGAGTCGATCCAGCTCGTCGACCACTGCCATCGGGATCGCCAGCAGGATGGGGGTGGGATTCCTGATGTCGATGATCGCATTCCAATCAATCGATTCGAGATTTTCAGCGTCACTGAGAAGCACGTTTGTGTCTAGGACGGCTGCTACGGCATCCCCATCGAGCCAGCGAGCCGACTCGTCGCGGATCGCGCTTGCCTCACGCTGAAGACGAAGGATTGCTTCGTTGACCAGTGTGTCGATCAGGGTCCGTGTCGTTCCCCCGGGTTGGCTCAGGTCAATGGTGAAGGTGGCCCAGTGCCATGGCGTGGTCACCAAACGGTCCACCTCGTCGGGCAGAACGATGCCTAGGAGCTGGCGCATTTGCTCAGCGGCCCATGCTTGGTATGCATTGAATAGCGTGATTCCGTCCGTGGCGCTGCCTCTGGCATTTTCTAACGCACGAACAGCCTCATTAAGCGCGCCAATTGCTCGCTGCGGAGTGACGCCAGGAAACAACCTGATCATGGTGCACAGCTTATCTCGGTGCGGCCGCAGAGGCCTGCGAGGCGCGCACGAACCCTGCTCATCGTCATCGCGCCTCTAGCGTTGGCTGCGTACATGCTGCCCAACCCCGATCAGTGGTTCAAGAAATGGCAGAAGATGCTCCACTCGCTGTTGCTTTTCTACCCGATCATCCCGGAAATAAGACTAATCAGGCCTCGCCGACAAGCACCTGAGATGTGGAGTCGCGATTTCGTGAGATCATGTTCGCGCACGGGTCTCGCACCCGACTCAGAAGTAAGTCCAGACAGGGGGCCGCAAATTGCGGATGGCCAGGATCGCAATCGAAAACTACGTGCGACTAAACGATCTTGAGCTAGACATCCGGGACCATCTGGTTATTGTCGGCGCCAACGACGTGGGCAAGACTTCGTTGCTTCGAATTCTTAATTTACTTTTCGGCACGACAGCACAGATGTATCAGAGCTTGTCTGTCCAGGATCTACGTGACAACGACAAGGCTCTGTCGGTGCGCGTTTTGTTCAAAGACCTGACCGGCGAAGAACGGGCTGTATTTCACCGCGAGATCGATGTCGATCCGATACGGAAGTTAGAGTCATTAGAGATCCGGTTGGAAATGATAGTCGATCCGGAAGATCCGGAGTCCGTAGTTATCTCAAGGTGGTGCCCGGGACGCGGTGAAGTTCGGGCTCCATCTCGCGAACAGATTGCCGCCGTCGGATGGCGCTACCTCCCCGCGGTGCGGACCTCCTCAGCAAGCCAGCTCGAAGGACCCGGAGGGGCTGTCCAGACTCTGCTACGAGCCGTTGAATCGGATCTTGGTGACGAAAAGACCGCATTGGGAACGTTGCTTGAGTCGTTCAATGAAAAGCTTGGTACAAGCAAAGCACTGACAGAGCTCCGAAAAGGTATGGCTGAGCATCTGTCGAGCTCAATGCCGCGCTCGATTGAAACGACCGACTTGTCCGTTCGCACAACGGCAGATCCTCACGAATCCATCCTTGGGAACGTCTCAATGTATTTTGCTCGTGAAGGTGCATTCGTACCTCTTTCTGAGCAGTCGGACGGAATTCGTCAACTAATCTCAATGACTCTCTTTGACTTGGCCGAAGGTGCTGCCAACGTCATCGCGATCGATGAACCGGAACTGCACCTGCATCCATCAAGCCAACGCACCGTAGCTCAGCTTCTGACGCAGAAGATCAATCAGAAGATCCTGGTGACCCACTCCCCCTATGTCGTGCAGAAGTTCGACCCAACGCAAGTAGTCGCCGTAGGGCCCGACGGTACCTGCCACCAGATCGACCCGGACAAATTCACGATCGAAGAACGGACGCAAGCACACTGGTGGTCACCGCGCATGCTCGAAGCCTTGACCGCCGGGTATGCCATCCTCGTCGAGGGTGTCGCGGACCGCCTGATTGTAGAAGCAGCAGCGCGAGCGCGCGGCATCGCTCTTGATCGGATAGGCGCCATCGTATTCGAACTTGGCGGAGCGGAAAACTTTCCGACTGTCTATAAGTTGCTCGGCCCCCAAGGTTTCGGTGTCCGCGTCCTTGGACTCGTCGACGAAGCCGAGAGCCCGAGGTGGGTTGGCGCTGTAGGAGGTAGACCAAGGGACGTCATTGGTCGTGACATATTCATCTCAAAAGCTGACCTCGAGGAGGAGTATTGCCGCGCTCTGGGCGCACCCAACGTGGCGCGAAAGCTCATCACCGCCAAAGTCGCGCAAGAGGCCGGAATCCTTTCGTCTTGCAGCGTTTCTGCTCTCACCGAAGTCGAAGTTGGCGCGCTTGCAAAATACTGCCGATCAAGTTCCAAATCTGCGAACCGCAAGGTTCCTTCTGCATTAGCGATCTCTAAATCGCTTACGGCTGAGGAGGCCTCGAAACTGGAAAGCGTTGACGCGCTTCTGACGCAGCTCGAGTCTCTCGCCAAGCAATGAGCGCGAACTCTACCGCCTTCGCCGAGGCTGTTTCGTCATCCACTCAAAACCTCTTAGTGATCGCTCCCCCAGGCTGCGGGAAAACTGAGTTGCTCGCCCGACGTGCGGAACTGCTGATACGTCAACTGCGTCCAAACCAGAAAATTCTCGCTTTGACGTTTTCAAACAGAGCGAAGGCCAATCTCAACAGCCGCTTAGCCATCGTCTTGGGAGCGGAGCGCAAACGCCGCTATGTCACTGTCCACAACTTCCACGGACATGCTGCTGAGATCCTCAGATCTCACGGGCGAACGCTCAACATCGATCCCGGCTTCGAGATGCCGGACAAACGAACTCAAGCTGACGCAATCACCCCGTTCCTAACGGGCATGCCGGAGGACGAGTCTCACGACCTGGCCAGGCGAATCGAGAACGACCTCCGTGAAGCGAAACAGGGACCAAACACGGACGCTAACGTGCTTCACACGCTCTCCTCGATCCGCATGGAAGTGTCCCTCCAAATCGAGACGACCAGACAATCCAGTGGCACCTTGTATTTCGATGATCTTCTCCGACATGCCCAACGGCTCATCCGTGTGAAGGAAATTGCCTCACTGTATCGAAACCACTACGGTGCGATTCTCGTCGACGAGTTCCAGGACCTCTCTCCTCAACAGCTGGATCTGGCCCTACGTAGTTGCGAACAGAGCCGGACCTTTGTCGGCGACCCGCTCCAAGGCATCTACAGTTGGACGGGAGCCAAGCCCGTCGATGTCGGACGAAGGCTTCAGAGGATAAGCGGTGCACCAGTCGGTCTTGGAGTCTCCTACCGCTCTTCGCCCAAGGTGCTATCACTTCTCAACACAGTCTCAGTGGGGCTCGGCGGCCGGGCTCTTGAGCCAGACAACGCGGACTCCTGGCACGAAGGGGGCATTGCGGCCGGCGTCGTTTTCAACACAGGCGTCGAAGAAGCCGCATTCATCAATGAGGTCTCATCTCAGATTCTGGCGAAGCAACCAACTGCCACGATCGGCGTGATCTGCCGGTCCGGCTGGAGACGCAAGCCCATCGACGCGGTCTTCGCCAAGTCCGATCTCCCGAGCACCCGCTGGGATCTGACTATCGATAATGCCGGCGTCATAGACCTAATCGGTGATGCCATAACCCGGTTAGGCGGCAATCCTGATGTCTCCGCGCTCAAGAATGAAATACTTGGACGAATTGATGGGACCGACGTCGATACAGCTGCCGAGGTAGTTGACGCTCTTGAACAACTGGAAGAACTCTCTGGACTCTCCGGCTCAATCGCATCTGCGCTTGGTCACCTTCGAATTCGCCAAGACAGCGACAGCGCGATTGGAGCAGGGGTTCATCTCCTCAACGCCCACACGGGAAAAGGGCAACAGTTCGATTGGGTCTTCATCCCGGGCTTTGAAAAGGGCAATATCCCTAGTTTCCTCGCAAAGACTCCATCTCAGGTGCAAGAAGAGCATCGGGTATTGCTCGTTATGCTTTCTCGCGCACGCCATGGCGTGATCCTGACCCGAGCGAATTCACTCATCTCGAAAAAAGGGTCGCCGTATTCAACAACTGCCAGCCCCTGGACGAACGAAGTTGATCCTGGAGTCGTGGCGGGGCACAAAGAGCTGTTTCAACATATTTCAGGCCTGCCAACATAGTAGCTTCCGACTTGTGTTGAACGGAACCTGGAGGACTTACGAATGGCTACTTTTTCGGCGGCAAGTCCTTAATGTCCTCGTGGGCGGTCCAGATGCGGCTGAGCACCATAAGGATGTTGAGTATCAGGTGTGCAGAAAAGCCCGCGAGAATCCCCACCCACACCTGGCTGAGGGATGTGGATGGATCCTGGGTCGCGGATGCTACAGCAAGTAACACGACAAGAGTGAGCCCCACGAGGACTGTCCATGCGGCATTAGTCAGCAGCTCGTCCACCGTTCGAGCCAACTTTTCCTCCGGTCGGACTTTTTCATCGCGCCGGACTTTGACGCTGAAATTGAAGATGTTAACTAGCAGGGCAACCAGGAGCCCGGAGAAAACCGATGCGCCGGTTAGCAGACTGCCAACAGAATGTATGGGTGGAGCGAAGATCCCGGAAACAACACCAACCACCGCAGGAAGCCCTAAGAACGTCACCAGATCCCCCACGATGGTGCGCTGACCGTAGCCTTGAAACGTCCCGAGCTGCGCCCGAGCGATTTCCAGCACATTGATCTTGCGGCTCATGGGTCAATCCGTGATCTAGTGGTGGCGTGCGAGATGGCCATGGATAATCTCACCAGCAACTGCCGTAAAGGTTGTATCGGTTGGCCGACTGTTGCTTCCCGGTTCGATCTCCCAGGTAAATCGGGGCCATTCCGTTCCAATGCTGATGGTTCGGCGCCGCTTGTCTTTTTCGACTACCACGCGCGTTTCAGAGATGTCAGATTCGTCAACTTGGACACTTAGGACTTCATTTGCCGGCAATCGACCGTCGCTGCGCAGCCTCTCCAACCAGGACTTGGGAAGGACGGCGCCGCGGCCGTCAGGGCGCACCTCGTAGATTTCCTTAGTTGGACGACCCGCCCGGTTACCGTCCGCCGGCTTCCTAGCCACGAACGTCAGCTCACGAAGGGTCGCGCCGTCCAAGAACTCGTTCCAAGCGTCAGCGTCCTCAAGGTAAGCAATCTCAACGTGGAAACCGCGGCACTGCCAGTGAAACCAGTTCTTGAAATGCTGAGACATGACGCCGACCACGCTGCTGATGCCGACCTGCTCGTGGGCGATGTAGCTGACCGTTCCTCGTTTCGGCACGTGGCACAGCAGGCGCAGCGCCTCGCTGGCAACCTCGTTTGGGGCCACTTTTCCAGTCTGCGATCCGGTGCCGACGTCGCGGACCCGCTTATCGGAACCAAAGCGTCCGTAGTCGAGCTCGCACAATGTGTCCCCGTGGACGTCTCCGACGGTCTCAACCATGAAGTAGCGTTCGCGCGTCTGCACGCCTCCGTCCTGCGCAACTTCCTGGAGGTATGCAAGCCAGAGCTCATGGAGATTATGCTGCTCGTCGCCAAAATTCACTGGGTGGACGTCTGTGGAGGTTTGGGAGTGCACGACCCTGAGCTCAAGCAGTCCGATGGTGTGTTGTGGCAATGTTTCCCCTTGGCAGGCGGTGCGTTTAGCAGACGCCATTATTCAACCATCTGGATCAGACAGTTTCTGAACTGCATCTTGGTATGGACGCGTTTAGCCGTCGATCGAAGCGATTCCCTCGAGATGAAGGGGAGGGAACACGGGCGGATTCTGCCCACCGACCGATACCGCGTTTGGGGACGCATCGCTTCGGCAGGCTGAATCTTCATTTTGAGGCTGCAGATGCCGAGGACCTCGAGGTTCGGGGCGGCTAGGCGCTGCGCTCCCTGCGCAAAATGGCTGGGCCCAAAAGGCAACCCCTTGACCTACCTCCGACAAGGCAATCTCAAGGTATCGAACGCCCACACTCGCGTGGCGAATGGCTCGGGCCGCACTCGACACTCAACTTCCTTCCTGACATTCTTCAGTCATGGCATCACGTCCTCCCCTCACAACGCATCAAATTGAGACCCTCGAATGGATCCGTGACGGCCATGTCGAAAGCAGTCCGTCTGACTACTCCCGGAGAATTTCGGCTGGATGGTTAGCCCGTCGAGATCTCGTCACCGTCAAGGGACGGGTACCCAACTGGACGGCATCGTTGACCGCCCAAGGCATGAAGGCGATCGCCAATTCAAAAGCGGATGAACAAGTCCAGCCGCAACCGGCAAGCAAGTCTGCCGTCATGCCCACAACGACGGGCAGCAAGGACGATGCTGACCAACCACCGGCGAATGAACCCGTGTTGCTAACCAAACCGAAACCCAAGAGCGAACAGTTACTTGAGTCTTTGCTGACAGATGGCATCGTGACTGTGGATGCGAAGCAATACCAAAGCATCCAATCTCAGATTTCATTTCTAAACAGACGTGGGCTCGTCCCGAAGGAAAAGGAAATAGAGGTCAAGGGCGGGTATTGGAACTCAAAGGAAGTCATCGTAAAACTTGTCGATCGACCAAAATGGCAGTACATCGATCTTGAGCCGATCAAAATCCCCGTCTCCCTCGCAAAGCCATCCGCCGCAGTCGGAACACTCCAGAAACGAGACGACAACCTCAATATGACGACTTCGTGCTTCCGCCATGCCCTCCTGCTTGTGCAGGCCCTGAGCAACGCATGCGAGGAACGCGGCTACAGCATCAAAGGACGGCCCAAGAACAGATACGAATGGGCAGATGGACCAAAGTACCGGGACGACCCTCAGTACGCCGGCCATCTGGAGATTGGTATCGGCAAGGATGTCTATGTTCTGGCTCGGAGCCAGGAGAGCAAACAAGTTCCCCACGCGCCCACTGCAAGGGAGCAGCGCACCGGGGCGTCTCGCACCTTTGACTACGTGAAGATCGACGCGCTCAAGATCAGGATCATTAGCAGAGAAGCAAGCTTCTGGCGTCACGACTGGAGCGAACTTGAGCTCGGCAGCGGCACAGAATTTCTCCCCCGGCTGCTCCAAGAGCTTGAGCTACGTGCGCAGAGCGCGGTCGAAGAACGTGAGAGGGCAGAGGAAAAGCGAGACCGTACTCAGCGGGAATGGGAAGCAGCCAAGAACCAAGCACGAGAGCAATACATCAGGGAGGCGAAGCTAGGCCTGCTATTTGACCAATTAGGACGCCGCAGACTGGCCGCGGAACTCACGGACTTCATCATCGAGCTCCGTAACCGGGCGGCAGCGGTTGATGAGCCCTTTCAGCAACGAGCAGGAGAGTGGATCCAGTGGATCGAAGAGTATAAAGCCGAGATCGACCCGGCTAATCATTCTGTCTCGCTCCCTGGGGTTCCGGAACCGACGTCTTCCGACCTGGAACCCCACATGAACGGCTGGAGCACCGAAGGGCCCTACAAAGCTACCTTCCGTCCAGTTCAAGCAACCGACCCGCCCACGTTGCAAGTCCGACCATGGCATCCCAACCGTCGCGGGTGGTGGTGAGCGACGGAGTAGCACTCCAGGCCTCCGGCGCGTCGACACGAGCGCCCATCCCATTCGATGGATGATTAGAACAAACATTCGAAAGGGGGTGGCAATATGACCAACAACAATTACAACGTGTACAAGCGAGGCGACGATTGGGTGGCTAAGGGCCAAGACTCCAATAGGGCGTCAGCAATCGCAGGCACTCAGGCCGACGCCTACGCGGCGGCGGCGAAATTCTCCAGCAACAAAGGAGGCGGCGACGTGACCGTGAGTGGTGTGGACGGAAAGTTCCGCTACAAGAACACGATCAAGCCGTCCTCGGACCCGCGCAGCAGCCCGGGCTAGGAAATCCAAGCTAGGACCGGTACCGGGGAAGAGTATTCGGTCCTAGCCTGGATACCACCAGCGCGAACTCTAGTGAGCGTCCTCATGGACCGCCCCTCCTCAACAGGGGGGTACTTAAGAGATGCAAGCCGCTAAACCTCTAAGCACTGCCGTCTAAGAGCCGCAGCCACTCCCTTGACATCTTCCACATGCGGCCAGTGAGCGGCAACAGGGATGGCAATTAGGGCGTCAGGCCCAAATGTCTCGACAACATGATGCCTGTCGCTATCGGTTGACAGCGGGTCATGTTCACCCACTACGAAAACAACCGGAACAGGGCATTCGCGATACAGCTCTTCAAGACTCACATGTTCTGCAAGCCTGAGCAGACGAAGTGCCCCGTTTCCGCCCTGTTCTCTGAACGACTCTCCAACAGCTTCTTCTTTTCGCGTCAACGAAGGATTGAGAAACGGCCACAAGAGCATGTGAAGTCGAGAGGGAGTATTGAGCTTCATGCAAAACGCGTCGGATGGACGCGCCGTGGCTGTTATCAGGGCGCCTCCAATGGCAATCATCCGCAGTGGATCAACAAAGATTGACTTGATCGGATGACGAAGGAGACTTGCGACGTGAAAGAGGTCGCCAGATATCGCAATAATTCGTCGAGTCGTTTCCGGTGCCAGTATTGCAACCTGGGCTGCTACGAAGGCCCCCAGAGAGTGCCCGACGAGTATTCTTTCGCGATCGATCGCAATTTCGTCAATAGCATTGGCGATTGCCTCAGAGATATTCACCAGATTCCAGCTCGACACATTGTCTTCGCTGCGCCCATGGCCAGGCAATTCAACTGTCAGCACCGGCATGGTCCGGGCAAGTTCCCTGAAAACCCCAGCGAAATTATGAAGGCTTCCACCCATGCCGTGTATGAACACTACGATGGGCTTGTCCGTTGGTGACCAGTCACCACTAATGCGAAAACGCAGACCGTTGCGAGATCTCTTGATCATGAAGCAGTTCCTATGAACGAACTCAGCGATGTCTGCGCGCGGTGGCGACGCAAGAAACGGTTCATTGGGTCAACTCCCTCGAGCCCCGGCAAAGACCCTAGGATCCTATCGGCTCCGAGGAACCTCTCGCAAGCACCAGGTTGGTCCAACACAACACCGAAGAGTTCCAGCCAGCGTTGCAGCCCAAATAAATCAACTCCTGGCGGCCGCCAGTATTGGTCTATCACCAATCGCGTAAAACCTCTGGTAAATGGAGCCCCATTCTTTAGTATGGACTCCGCGCCGGTGCGATAGAAACGCATGTGTCTACCTTCCTGGCGAGCAATATTCTTGAGAATCTGTCTCTCATTCTCCGTGTGGGCAGATTCTGCCAATATTACGTAGGCGCTCAACGCGATAAATTCTTGTACGGCACCTAGCGCCAAGTATGTGGCCGTAATACCCTGTGGATGGACCCGGCCGATCCTAAGGCCAAGAACAGCAAATATAGAGCGTTTGTCTCGAGATCCAAGTCCATGGTCTACTGGACGCGCATCCTCCCCTCGCAATCTAGCCAAAGTTCTAAGCGCAGTTGCGTGCTCTTGCTCTTCACAAAGCCATTGTCGATTGAATTCAACGATTGGAATCTCTCGCAAAGCACCTGCATGCCGAAGCTTTTTCTGCATATAGCGGGAATCATCTTCAATGTCCGCTAGCGCCGCTAAAACCCTAGCTCGAGGAAGATCGTCGACGTAAGGCTCCTCATTCAGATCCCATGACAGAATGCCAGCTTCATTCATGAAGCGGCAATATGACCCGCGAAGTTCGGTTCTGACGATTGCTTTCAATTTAGCCTCCATCCTGATAGTAAGGCAACGACAACTCCATAGCAAGCACTAAAGTTTGCAATTTGCGCGATGGCAAATAATGTCTTTTCTGGAATTCCTAAGAAAGGAACACTTGGGACACTATTGAGCCTATCCACCCGCCTGGCAACATCAAGCGAATATGACTCACTGTCACTTCGAGTGAGAACCAAAGCATCCAATTTTGCACGTTCACGAATTCGATATCGATGCATGCCGAGGGCAATCATCCAGATGGGTGCGATTACATAAATTGGTAGCGTTATCACCCATTCAATTGCAGGCGTCGCAGCGATCAGGAAAGTCGGGTCTTCTCTCGGAACAGTGAGCGCCAATGCAAAGAGCCCCAGTCCATGCACGATTATCTCGGCGTATGTGGCCCCGAGGATCGCACGCATAGGTCGCCACCCCCAACTGCCATCAAAGTTCAGTAAGTCAACGCCAAACCGTGTTCTTTTTCTTATTCTGAATATGGCAAGAATTATTCGACACCCTACAATATTCTGCAGTGTGACAATGTATATGCCTTCGATTCCAGAAATTAAATATAGAGATTGACCGACGATACTGTCAGCCATTCGCCAGTTTCGCAGATTGATTCCAGCAAGGTGACCGGCCGTTTCACCTAACTGTTGGCCGCTCTTCATCTGCGCTTCCAGAACTACCCATGCAATCCACGCACTCACTAAGAGAATGGGCAGCCGGAGAGACCTAGAATTATATATCCACCGATTCGCTGCCAATACTTCATCCGCAACCGTTGCTGGACCTCTATGACCAACGCTAACAAGAGACTCGCTGCCGCTCATGTGGGGAATGAGGTTCTCATACCCGGCCCACTGCCGGGATGCTATGGCTGGCGTGGTAGTCATAGCCGCAAATATGAGCACCAAGAACAGCTCGTGCCACAGCGCTGGGCTCAACTCTGAACCGAACAACGTACTGCTGACTTCAGGGGAAATTGTGGAAGGTGATGTTCCGCTTTGGGGCAGGGTAACTGTCAGGGAGATTGTAATGGCGAGCGTCATCGCCCCTACAAGGATCAGAGCGATCACGACATGCTTGATGGGTGAAATGTATACACCGTGTGGTCGAAGCAAGTTGGGCATCAAAGTCTTGTCGGCCTCTGGGACTGCAGCCAGTAGCTCGACTTCATTCCTGTTGCGCAAGAGTTTCCCTACGTTACTTATCACGCTGGTACACCTTCCGGTAGCCCTGGGTACAGGGTAGCGGCTCTCGGGCGGCGATTTCATAGCCGCACCCACAGCAGGATATTTGTCGTAGTAACTTGCCATGCGCGATTGACTCAATACGCCTACTTCTGCGTCCGAGAGAAGATTTGTGGTAGGGCGTTGACACGCGGCTTGCACGGCTGGCCGAAGATCGCAGACAAAGCAAACGGCGGGAAATCCGTCGCAGTCGAAGACGCTGCGAAGATGCAGGGAAGCCAAGCCATCAGGTCTTGGACTGATCCCTCGCGCCGACTGTGCCCATTTTGACAGATGGGAATCCGTGTCACCTATTCACAGAGGAACTTCAACCGTCCAGGACGGCTGTGGTTACTGGGCGGCACCCAGTTGACGAACAATACTGACGAGACTAGTCCCAAGAGCATCGGCTATGCGCGCTGTCTCGATAACGTCCAGCCGCCGCTCACCGCTCTCATACTTCCTAATGAGCTCAAATGCGGGATCCGTGCCCTCATACGCGTAACGCGCGCGGCGCTGTGGGCTGGTGAGGGATGTTGCCGACGCCCCTTTGTATAGTCAGTCCATGATCAACCCGCACGCCCCGCTGCCCGAAGACGTGTACTGCACCTAACAGACTCTTCAGCCGTCATGAAACATTGGATCGTGGTTGACGGTGACTGTTGGCGCGAGGCACATTACTGCCGCTATCGAGGACGCCGCAGACAGAGCGGCCTGAGATGGCTCGGTCGGTTTCAACCTAGACAACCGGGCCCCCCGAGTTCCAGGGCAGCACACCCGCGCTCGAGCGCGCGGATCGGGGCAAGATGGACGAGGGTGGCAGGCCGATCCAGAGCATCTTGGACGCATTCCACGTGAGCAGAATCACGATGGGAGCCCCCGGCTGGCTACGTGCTGAGCCAAGCCTTGGGGTCATCGTTGACCTTGAGCCGCAAGGCTTCTTCAACCAACGGCTCGGCATCTGGGCGTGGATCGAGCGAATCAAGTTTCTGGACTATCTCCTTCAGGTGCATCCAGTTCGTGAGTTGCTTTGCGTTCTTCAGGAGGTGAAGCAGAAACCTGATCCAGTCCCCCGGGCGATCGGACAGGTCTGCCTGCGACACCTCGTACAACAAGTTGTCTGTTTGCGAAATGTCCGCTGGGCATTGGACGACCAGGGCGATTGCCTCGCTCCTCTGAGCCATCAGCCGCGGGACCCATTCGGCCATAGCGGAGGCTTCCCCTATGGGGACTTCTGCAGTTGCAACGCGTTCGCTCCAATACACCCCCATCCAGCGAGACCACTCACGATCCACCGCGGCCACTTCAAGTCTTCTCAAATTCCACGCGACATTTCGGGCCCAAGAGACCTTAATCCCTGGACGCGCGTTTACAGAGAACTGCCGAAGCCATCCCAAGGGATCGGTGCTTGAGAACAGGGTGATCCATGCCAAATGGTTGCCCAGACGTGGACGAAGCTGGTCCGAATCAAACTGTTCCTGTGAAGCAGATTTCAGGTACAGCGGGAGCATTTGTTCTGTCAGTGCATCGGCCGGGGCGGCCCCTTCGAGAAACCCGTTCCACGCGGCGAAGCTGCGCAAGCCATCTGCAGACACCACAAACAGCGGGAGCAGGTTTTTCCCGGTCCACTCTCGGTCGGCTCCATGGAAGAAGTGGAGTTCGGAGGCAAAGACGGCGCAAGAACCATCACCGCTGGCTTGCCCGCTAAGCAATGCTTCGATGGCCTTCACGTGTCTCTCAGTAAGTCCGTTCCATTTCTCGCCGGCTTGCCTCCAATCGTGAGATACAGCGCGAATCCAGAACTCGGCGAGCCGACCCTCTGTGCTGGTCAGTGACTCAAGGAAAAGGTTGTCGCCAACCGGTGGCTTCGACTCCTCAAGGGCATCGCAGATTCGTTCGGCGAGCGCACGTGCAGCCTCGGACACGTGCCACGGTGTGGATTCGGCGTCCCGGACACCGGAGGTCAGAAGCCATGCAATCGTTGAGCCGACCTTCTTCAGGTCGAGGGTGGCAAGTACTTTTAGGACGTCATCTGCCGTCTCAGTCTCCAATGATGCTTCGGCCCAGCCCTGGATGATGGCTCCGACGGCTGCCGGCAGTCGGTCCACCAGGTTCGGGAGCAAGGCGAGGCCATCATTGGCGTGCAAGGTCACGCATTGCTCGACGACGCGGATCGCATCCTCAGCTCGGGGACCGCCCCACTGGACGGCCTCGTCTGCTTGGATTCTGTCGGCGGCGTCGGAGGGATCTGCCTGGATCCACTCATGAAGTTGTTCAATCGTGAACGAAGCCTGTCGCTCGAACGGGTTCCCAGAGGCATGCGAGCCCGTTCGGCTGGGGATGTCTACCGCCCAATCTGGGGACTTGTCCTTAAGCTTGGTGAACGCTTGCTTCACGCTCGGATCGTCTGGAGCTGCGATGGCAAGCCTGCCGACCATGTCGAACCTGAGTCTTTCGTTTCTTTCGGGATCGGTAGAGTCGTCTTGAGGCCCGCCCAGGGCCTCGGTCAAGAGGACCAGCACCTCCCCCTGACCTGCTTCAGGAAGTGCAGTCTCGAGGAGGCGATAGACCTCCTGTTGGATGCCGAAGCGGTAAAGCCACTTCCGGCTGGCAAGCCAGGAAATCTTCTGAGAAGAGTTCTGGTCCGCGCGGTAGCACCACCCGTGGAGGGCGAGTCGCGCGAGGATTGTCTCCTCCGAGTCTAGCCAGGATTCTATGTATTGCTGGGCAAGTGCCGGGTGTGATTCGAGGGCTCGTATGAGGAGATCTCGGGCTAGGTCGACCAGTTCGTCAATCGCCCCGCTCCCTGCACCGCTGATGGAGATGCGTCTGTAGCTGATGACGTCTAAGGTCATGCCTTGGTTGGCGGCTCGTTGGAGTCGGTAGGCTTCGCGGAGGTGGTGATCGGCAACGGTCATCAAAGCCGGCAGATGTTGTGGCCGGAGCCTTTGCAGAAAGCCGGACGGGATGATCGGAAGCTGCATTGTGTCACCGCGTAACCGAACTTCGAACCTCGACGGCCCTGTGCTTCTGAATCTCGGCAGAGGGACGAGCTGTGGCCGCATGAGGTGGTCTAGAAGCAATAACGCAGTGTCCTGGTCATCTGCCCGGCTCACCTGTGAAAGGAGGGTTGTCAACATTCCGCCTGGGTCCTGCGCCGGACCCGGATCCCGTTCCACAAGCAGAGCGATCCAAGGCTTAAGCCACTCAGGTGCCCCGTTCTTCGTAGTACTGATGCACCCTGCGTGGACAATGCATCGCCACGTCATCGGAGACCAAGGCAGAACGCTCATGATCTCTATGGCATCGCCCGAAAGCTCCTCGTCCCTGACGAATCCGTGGGCGACCCACCTCGCGAGCGCAAGGGCGATCTCATCGTGGGCGACCGGGGCGATCAGTCGGCTGAACTCTGGCCTCGAGGCGGCCCACCGGAGCCAGTCAATGCTCTTCGCAGCTTCGGTGAAGTAGCGGATTCGCTCCGGGTCCGCCAGGGTCTCTTCGATGTAGGCGAGCTCTTCAGGTTTGGCGGGGATTCCTCTAGATACGATTTCCCGCACATACTCTGCCTGTTCCAGATGCTTCATCGAAGCCTGGCGGGCCCACTTCTCCAACATGATCGGTAGCGCGTCGTGGGATTTTCCGTTGAGTTTGTAACCGACTGGGATGATCCCCAGCGACTGCCATTCCCGCTTGTCAGGTTCGTCAGTTAATGTGTACCTTTGCTGATTTCGCCCAAGAGCACGCGCGAAGTACTGCATCACGACATCGCCGTGGCTGTAGCCGATAAAAAGCACGGTCCGGGCTCTGAACATCCGCTCCAGGAATCGAGCCGCCCAGGCGTCCTGAAGGTACGCAGCGCCGAAGTCCTTGTCCGTAAGGATGAGTCGTCTAACCGGCTGCTGCAGGTGTCCGTGCAGGTAGACGATGCCTTCGAAGTCATCACCCATGGGCAGAGCCGGTGCCGCGTACTCGTCGACCTTGACCTTCTGATCTGCAAACGCCTGGCTCAAATGGCGGTCGAAATTTGTGGTCACAACCCTGATGGATGGGCATGTAGTTGCCAATGCGACGATTGCCCGGTGCAGAGAATTGGGTGATGACTCCGGGTTGTCCAAGCGTTCTGCCGCTAGGTCCCGGACTTTGACGCCTTCGTCTTCGAGTCTTCCCAGATACGCGTCCAAGCGCTTGCGGTCCTTCTTTTTAAAAGGCTTCGACGCCCTCTCGGCGATCCCTTGAGCCAGGCTGACGAACCCCGGGAGGCCGGAAGGGCACGCCATCGATGCGCCAGCACCGATGAACAGCACCAGTTCGCCGTCTCTGCCCGCGTCAATCAGCCCACGCGGTACGTCAAGGTCTCCAATCCACACCCGACTGAATCTACTATCCCCGCCCGTATGAGACCATCTTGATGGCGGCTCAAGTGCCGGTGATCTGGCGGGGATCAGAAGGCCTCGATCAGCTGAAAGTCATTCCCACTGCGACCTGTCAAAGCCTCAACGCCACACTTCGTCCGGAAGATGAACTAGTCCTCGAACGAGGGGCCGTCATCAACAAGGTTGAGGAATGGTAGGCGCGTATTTCGGGACTCCGAATCCTCAAGGACCGAAACTCGCTGGTGGAACGCGCAGACGAACTGACGTCCAAGATCTAACGTCTTCGCGATGACGCCGTCGTAGATCGTCGCATGAGCGAACTTCACCTGGAATCACTCAACGATGCTCAGAGCCCGGGGCCCCCTCCTCTGCCTGTTGAAGCGCTATTCGATGCCGCAGGTACTCATTTGCCGTAGCGCGACGGTGTACTTCGTGCCGGTGAAGGCTGCCCAGGCGCGCGCATCTTGCTGGAACTCACGGTTCTTGGTGTGATTGTTTGAGGTCGTCTCAATCTCTGTTCCGGCCGACGCCCCCCACGCCCGCGAGCCCTGTGACATGAGAGAGAACTCAATCCAACAGGTATTGCCTCTCTGGATCGGCCACCGTTGTCCTCGGCGTCTTCGTCGCGTGGGAACTCAGACTCGGAGAAAGGCAGTCCAGACTGCCCACGTACAGCGTAACGACGAGGGACCTACCTGTCCACGGGCGCGCTGCGCAGCGGTCCGTCTGAGATTCGGGCATCGATCAACTGTCTCGACGCTAGAGCGATGGCACCCACCGATGAGCCCTGTCACACCGGTATGCCCGCTGACCGTTGGCGGCCTGGGTTACACTCCCGGGTTGGTGATGCTGGTGGCCTATTGCTCTCGCGGTGGGCGTGTCGTACCCGACCGGTGCATGCCAGCGCCAACAGCACGTGCTTTCTGCACTGACATCCAGTGTCGATGCGAACCCGTGCTCCCAACCCGATTTCTTCGTCAGGCTGAACACCAGATGGTGAGTGGAGCGTTGATTGTGGTCTTGACGTAGGTTTCGACAGAGGCGAGCAGGTCGGCTTGTTGTTGGCTCATCTGCGAGGCGCTCAGCCCAGGTTGGACGATGACGATTTCCATCCGACGGCGGTGGACCTGGGCCTTTGCCTGAAGCTGAAGTAGTCCAGCGGCGTCGCCGACTTCAAATGGGCTTGTGCCGGTCCGCTGGTGCTTTGCCTGCGCGCGACGTGCGAGTTGCTTGAAGAACGGGCTGAGGTCGCTGCGCCGCCAGGCTACGGACTTCTCGGCCTGCCCGCAGACCTCGTAGAGGTCAGCCACTCGTGCACCAGGCGTAGGGCCGCTTGAGTATTTGCAGTGAATCAGGCGCACGAGGAGCCCCTCGTCGTCCAGTCTCATAGCGACAACGTCAGCCATCTCCCCAGGGCCGTCATCGTCGATGACCACATCCCAGCCATGGTCTTCGCTGAGAATGTCCCGAATTACCCGGCGTTGAATCGAGTTGTCGAGCTTCTTGTCAGTTTGAGATTCAACCTTGATGTCTGTTCCGGCCCAGTCGACCACGACGAGATTGCCGGAGTCATACGGTGCATGGTCCCACTTCGGCCGGTAGAGAAGCCCACCTTCGACCATTCGGTCGTCATCCAGTAGAAAGACCAGGCCGTTCTGGTTGAGCCAAGTGCTGAGCGGCAGTTCCGAACGTGGTCGGATCACTTGGATCTCTTCCGTTGTGGCACAGGTGTACGACACATCGCCGTCAGGGCTGACGGCAGCCTCGTACGCAACATTCCAAGCGCGGTTTGAAATGGTGAACTTGAAAGGGCCCGTGGAGCTCGACGTGTCTGGGATGAGGTCGCAGTAGACGGCCTCGATTGTTTTGTCGTCGTATTTGAGCCGCTTGCTTTCCGCGTTCTGAGCGTGTAACTGCCATGGCCACTCGACCCCGAGCAGCACGCCTTCCGGACGGTCCTTCAGCGGCTCGGGCAGGATGAAGTTCCCGATGACGTGCTCGATAGTGACCGTCTCGTCCAAGAGCTTCGTGCCGATCGCGTCGCACCAGTCACACCACTGTTTCAGGCTTGTCGCAGTGGAGTGGGACCAGATCCGGCCCTTCTGCGAGGCGCTGATGTTGACGCGCTCGCCGTCGCGAAAGCCCGATCCGGAGATGTTGGTCTGCGTCTTCGTCCCAGCCTCAGCCGCGGTGAAGCTCTCGGTCACATCAGAGCCGACGTGCATCGAGAACCTTCGGAACTGGCTGCGGGCGTCCAAGACGCCGACGTTCGTTGGCACGAGGCGCTGAACATCTCCCATGACACGATAGACCAGAGTTCCGTTGAAGCGCACCGCTCCGTTACCGAGCACGGCCTCGGCCAATTCTTCAAAGACACCGTCGTTGGCTGAGTTGTTGACGTAGAGAAGCTTTCGCGCGCTGTCGAAGTACAGGACGTACAGCTCGTAGCTGACTTCATCGAGCGTCTTGAGGTCGCCCCAGCGAACCGGGGTTCGGCGTTCGACCACGCACCACGCGACCCCGGCTTGGGTGTTCAGGCCGATTGGTTTCGTGTGCAGCGAGGGTTCGCCGAAGTATTTCAGGATCGCGTCGGTGTCCCACTCCGATGACGGCGCCCGGTAAACAACCGTGCTCATCTTCGGCAGCAAGCTTCGGAGCGCGACCTCTTCGGGGAGACTGCTGAAACCGGCTTCGAAATCGCTGATCTCCTGCTGTTCATCAACGGCGGCCTCGGAAATGTCCCGGAGGATGACGTTCCAATCAGCGTCCTCGGCGTAGAGGCTTCTGAGGCGCGGATCTGGCTCAAGTTCTGTTCGGGCGACGAACATTGCAGCGTCGCCGAACGTGTCGTCGGATGACGTGCGGGCGAATCGTCCAATGAACTGAAGCGTCACCCCGAGGCTTTTGTGCGCGTCGTGGACTGCGGCGACTTTGAGCGCCGGCAGGTCGAACCCCTCACCGAGCATATCGACGCAGACCACTACCCTGGAGGTTCGGGCCGTCAGCGCCTCGACGGCCACCTTGCGGGTCTTTGCATTCAGTTGGCTGTATATCACTATCGGAATGAGATCCGGCGCTGCTTCTTGATAAACGGCCAGGATCGCCTTAGCGCGGGGAATGCTCTCGACCCTTGCCATAAGTACGTGGTCTTTTCCTGCTTCAAGATCAGCGCGCAATCGTGAGACGGCCTCTCTTGCGAGAGCTGCGTCAGGCTTCTCGAAGTCGACTACCGACTTGAAGTCGATCTTTGAGAAGTAGCCCTGAGCTTGAGCTTCGCGGAGTGGGAAGGAGTAGATGACACGACCTTGCAAGTGCCTACCGTCTTCGCGAAACGGCGTAGCTGTGAACTGGACCACGGGCTTGTTCGCGAAGGCTGCACGAATGTCGGTCCAAGTTGAGGCAGCGACGTGGTGAGCTTCATCGACGAACAAATGGCTGAACTGGGAGAGGAATGTCTCTCTCACCGCAGACGTGGATGCGTGGAGCGCAGCTGGTGTGCCGACAACGACGTTGCAAGCCTGCGCAAACGCAATTGCTTCGTTCTCGGCCGAGAACCCATGGCCGACCCGGCCAACGACGGGGCGAAGCGCGGTGGCGGCGATGATACCAAGCTCCTGTAAGACTCCGAGCCGGTCGAACTTGCCCGCGATCTGTTCTCGCAGTGCATCGGACGGGACGATTACGAGCAGACGCCTGGGCCTTGCGGCGACCAGCAGTCCGAGCATCGTTTCGGTCTTTCCAGTCCCTGTCGGCATGACGACGGTCGCAGGTTCGGTGCGTTTGGTCGTCCAGTACCCAAGTACAGCGTGGATTGCCCCCAACTGAGGCGACCGGAGCCCGGTCTCGTTCTCAGCGGGCTCCTCGAGCCTGAGCGCGCCACGGTAGGTGTCAAGCACTTCGTCGGTCGCTCGTCTTTGTAACGAGACGGGATGACTCCATACCGCGCCTCGCACGCGGTCGCCAATCTTCGAGCCAACCGGAAGCTTGAGCCAGAGACCGTCCGCGGAGATCGACCGGTCGGCGGTCGACGCGGGCCAAGTGCCGTATCGGTTGGACACCTGCATCGCGCCCTCGACACCTGACACAGTCGCGAACTCGGCGGCCGGGACCATGAGCTGACGGGCGACGTTACCGTCGGCCACAAGCGGCCTCGACCACAGATCTCGACTGCGCCACGCCTTGGCGTCCTCATATTCAGATCCCCCCATGAAGCAAGACTACTGGCCGGGACGGGGCCCTCCTTGAAGGCGCAGACCGAGCCAGCTCCGAGTCGTTGCAGGCGACGCGGGCGACGGTCAGGTGCTGGCGGCAGTCCCCCATGCCATACTGGCGGCGTGGCAATCGGACTGAAAATGGATCTGGAATTTAGAGAACCCGACGGAGACGGCGGAGCCACTTTCGGCGACCTCGCCCGCTTCGTCAAAAAGGCGCAAGAGAGCGGCGTTGAGGACGAGCACCCGCTCCTACTAGTGCGGGACGAGCGAGATGGTTCTGCAACTGGCTTCTCGATCTACCTGCCAGTCGACTTCTGACGAGGCTTAGCGCATGGCAAGCGACTTTGAAGACGACGACCACACGCAGTTTTTCCGGCTCGAAGGCACCGGCAGCGAAGACAAGGATGACCATGTCCTTTCTCGTGCGGCGTTCCAGCTTCACAGCTTCGGAATGATCAACAGCGTGCGTGACGGAAATCCCGGCTTCATCTCAGACGATTACCTCAACGCCATAGCTGCCGAAACCACACTGACCGCCGCGGACCTCGTCGGTGCCGGTCTGTGGAAACGTTCGAGCGACGGCTATCTCGTCACCGATCCGCAGATGCTCGAGATGGTCCTTGACGCCAGCGAACGCAATAAGGACGACTTTCAGTACGAGCCAGACGGCTGCCCCGGACACGTCCGCGGACCTAACAGCGGCACCCGCTGCCGTCGTTGCGGCATCGAACTCGACGAAGATGATCAGCCCGCCGAATAAACCGCTCTCCAACGAAAGGCCCCTCTTCTAGCCAAGGGGGGCGGGTTCTAGGCGGGTTCTAGCGATCCTTGAGGGGTCTTTTTGTGTTGCCCTCAGCGCTTCAGGAACCTCCCGTTGCGCCGATGCCCGCACCAACTCTTCATTGGCGAAGCCGTTATCGCCGAGCATGGTGTTGCACCATCTGCGCGAAGTTCGGAGGTTCTCAGGCTCATCGCCGCCGCCGTAGGCAGCTATCGAGGAGATTTGGTCTAGGGTCGGATACCTGTCGGCCGTCGGTCTGGCGTCCGGATCAGTTGCGACCCCAAGCAGGGTGCCAGCCCTCGACCATTTTTCGAGCCGTTTGGCAGGTGGACCGGCGCTTCCGAATCTGGCCATAATTTCAATCACGATTTCATGTGCGCCTTCGCCACAACGGAATTGGTTCATGGTCCCTTATGCTTTCGGCATGACTGACATCTGGGTGCCGATCGTTGCTGCCGCGATTGGCGGCATCTTGGGCATCGCGGCTTCCCTCATTTTGTACAGCCTGGAGAGGCGGCGCAGTGAACGGGAGGCTCGGCACGAAGCGAAGCGAGTCGCTGTGTCAAAGATGCTCGACGTGCTCGACGACGCGATAAAGATCCAGGTCCTCCCGCCCATCATGCGGCGCTGGAAAAGCCCCGACGCGTCGCTCCTGCTCGCCTTGTCACGTCTCTTGCTCGATCTCGCAGAGGAAGACATTCCCGTTGCATCGTGGTCTGCCGGCCAGGTCCAGCGGATGGTGTTCGAGAGGGCAAGGAAGAAGTACCTGTCCCGTGCCACACAACTTCAATCGCGTCTACTTGGCTGGTATCGCGGCGATGTGCAAGTTAAGTGGTTCAGTGATGCCCTGAAGGAAGAGCCCTTTGTGGAGGGCTGGCGCCCATCGCCCGCCAGCCGGGTGAACGCCGAACTGCGAGACGCTTCGGCCAACCTCGGATTCTTAGCCGCAGCAATCTTGGCCTACACCGCCATCAAAGAGAATCTGTTGCCAGCCACATCACGTTTGGTTCGGAAGGGCCTTGACTGGTCTACGAAATAGCAACTTCCTGCCGGAGATAGTCAATCAAAGTACCTCTCGACACTTCAACACCGCTCCCCGGTAGTTGGCAGTGAGAAAATATCCCCATGACCCCGCGTTTATTCGACCTCAGTTCCACTTGGCACTTCGCCGCCGCCCCTGAGGCTGTGTGGGCGATCATCGCCGACGTCGACATGAGTTGGCCCAAGTGGTGGCCGGACTGCAGCTTCGCCGCACCGCTCGTTCGCACCGAGCCGGATAGCAACTCCCAGGAGGACATCCTCAAGGCCACTACTTCCTATCTCAACTTCAAGGCGTCCTTGGGTTACACCCTGACGATCAGCATCCACCCAACGAAGGTCGTCACTCCAAGCGAAATTGAGTTTGATGCCGGCGGCCACCTCGAAGGCACCGGCAAGGTCACCCTCACCCCAGAAACAAACGGCACAAAAACGCGCATGGACATCGAATGGAAGGTCCGGCCCACCAAGCATTGGATGAATCTCCTGACGCCCATCGCGGCCCCGGCCTTCACCGCTGCCCACACCCTCATGATGCGCCGCGGCGAAAAGGGCCTACGCCGAGCCTTGGCCGGGGACGCAGCTGAGCAAACAAAGTAGACCCGTCTACAAGTTAACTAGCCACGCGAAAGCAACGGTTCTACTATGGAATAGGTCGGCTTAGCTGGGATCTGAAACCCCAGCTTCGAACGCGGACTTCGAGCACGGCGAACGGGGGCACTGTGAGCATCAACACCACCCTCGCCGCGAGCCTCCACCGCCAGCAAACCGCGTCCCCCAGCGACTGGGAAGCTACATTCCGCCAGGTGGTCCTCTTCGACCTCGGCGCGGACATGGAACTCGGGTTCTTCCTCTCCTACTACCGCAACTTCGCAATCCCCACCATTGCAAAAACGCTCCACGCGAACGCGGAAATCCAGCAGCGCCCGATGAAGCGCTCGTACGACACGGCCATCGTCATCTACGAGCTCATCGCGAGCGGCCTGGACAGCGACCGCGGTCGCACCATGGTCGAGTTGCTCAACCGAGTGCACCGCAATGTGCCCGGAAGCAAGGACGACGTCCTCTACGTCCTCCTCACCCTGCTGGTCGTACCGATCCGCTGGATCCAGAAACATGCCTGGCGCCAACCCACAACAGCCGAACTCGCGGCCGCCTCACGCTTCTTCACGGAACTAGGCACCCGCATGAATATCACCGGCATGCCGGCCACCTACGCAGAAGCCGAGGACTTCTTCGACCACTACGAGGCCACCAACGTCGCAGCCTCACCCCAAGGCCAGCACCTGATGGACGCCACCGTCCAGGTGTTCCAGGACCGGTTGCCGGCCCCACTGCGCCCCCTGGCGAAACAGCTCATCAGCACAATGCTCGACGACGTCCGCCTCACCGACGCGCTCGGCCTCCCCCGAGCGGGCCGGATCTCCCGGACCGCCCTCAAGACAGGATTAGCCGCACATAACGCGATTCACCGTCGTCGTCCGCTGAAAACTAAACCGCATTTCACCCCCAGTGAAGCCGGCTCAACCCTGTACCCCGGCGGGTATTCCCTGGACCAGATCGGCCCGGTCAACATTCCGTCCTCCACTGTCCCTTCCGGCAATGAACTACCGTGAAGCCCGCAAAATAGCGAGGAAAGCAGAACACGCGTTCGGCTTGCCCGACGACGCCACGCTTGAGCTCATCCACGAGAAACTAGAGCGAAAACGCGGCAGGACCATCACGGTGGCAGAGCTTCCCGAATTAGCCGGCGAAGAACTCTGCGGGATTTGGCTTATCTGCGCCGACCGGGACATCGTCCTCCACGCACGAACCGAATCAGACTGGCACCGGCAACAGATCATCCTCCACGACTTCAGCCACATGATCCTCGACCATGATCTTGATCACCAAGGCAGCGAAATGACCAAACGCCTCCTCCCGGACCTCGACGGAGAACAGGTGCTGCGCGCCCTCGCCCGCAGCAGCTACACCGACAACGCGGAACTCACCGCCGAAGCCCTCGCCGATCAGCTCGCGACGCGCATCATCAACAGCGACGCCCGTACGCCGCCGGAGCCGCTGGCGTTCCGCAAAGTGTTCGGCTGATGGAGTACGTGCCGGCAGCCACTCTCTGGGTATTGACCATCCTTCGGCTGCCCGCAGCGCTCGATCCACACCGCGGCAGCGTCTTCCGTGCGACCATCCTTGCTGCAATCGCCTGCACCCTGTATATCCCGGCGGTCTACTACACTGTCGATCCCCTGCTCGGCGGCCGGAACCATGTCGGCCTTGCCACGCTTTTGTCTCTGCTTCTGGGATTCTGGCAGTTCCGGACGGCCATCCTGTTGGCTGCGGTCGACGACGTTGAAGTACGACGTCGGCAACTCGCCTTCGGCCGGTGCGCTGCGGTCATCGCGTGCTCGGCAGTGACGGCAGGATTCATTGCCAGCCGTACCCCGGTCACCGACCCGAACCTTCCTCTGAGCTACGGGGACCAGCTCGGAATGGCAGTGTTCCTCTGGACCGGGTCAGCCTTCATCATGTGGATTTGCCTTGATATCGCACGGGTGTGCCATGACAATGTCCCCAGCATGCGGGCGCGTGCATTCCGATCTGCCTTCGTCCTCATCGCCATCGGATGCATCCTTTTTGCTCTGGTCCTCGTCGACCGTCTGGTCTACGGAGTCGTGACGAAGATCGAAGGCGCTGCAAGCCCATCTGCGGCCGTTCTGACTGTCCTCTACTGGGTGGGCGAAACGTTCGCGGTTCTGCTTGTGAGCATCGGGCTGCTTCTCCCCCGGCTCGCAGGCCACCTCAAGCACGGCACCTTCCTCGTCCATGTCAGGCTTCTGCTCCTGGAAATCAGGCCGATCTGGAACCGCGTGGCTTTCACCCACCGCGAGCTCGTCCTTGAGGGGCGACGCGCCAGCCGGCTCATCGTCCTCAGCCGGCACGCCGAAACACAGCTCCATCGCCGCCTGGTCGAAATACGCGACTGTGAATTGGCCAGCAGCGCGACAAACGTGCGCCTCGACGCACACGACCGCTCCGTCGTCGAACGCGCCGAACTCACCCTTGAGAGCCGCTCCGGCGCACGGCTCACACGATAGATTCCTCGTCGAAGTAACAAGACGCCCCGACGCATGCCGCGCCGCAACAACCCAGCCATGAATAGGCAGAAGAATCTTCGCTGTTTGTCATTCTGATGCTCGATCATCGCAGGGCGGGTCCTCCGCGCCACCAGGGCGCCCTGCGCCAGCCCCGATCCAAAAACTTTGTTCGGCGCTCCTTCGTCGCTTATTTCCTCGCGTACTTCTTGGATCGTTGCCGGTTCCCCAAGTTGCACTCCGGCCCCGGATGCCCAGCAGTGGCTCCGCTATCAGTTCCTGACGAGATTCGCTCCGCCCCGTACCGCCGAGCGGCTTTGGCGAAGTTGTCGAAGATCAACCCCAGTGGGGCTCGTCTATTTGGGGGGACGAGACGTCCTAATCGGCGTTCAAAGTACAGAGATCGCATGGATGCGGTCAACCCTCGACATTCATGGCGGCCCGTACGGTGTGTGCAGTCGAGAAAGGTACTCACCACTAGGATCGAGGCTAAGGTCACCTAACCTCTCCTGTCCCAAAGCTATATGGAAAACCGTAATAGGCAACCGGGTCGAATTCGGCAAGGTCATTCTGGAATTCATATGCGAAGCCGGGCCAGAGAAGGGTTTGCCGGCTGTTCCGGGCGTCTACGTACCAGCTGTCGCACCCTCCGTTGATTCCGTTGACGACCGGCTGATGAGTCCATATTATCTGACGCCCACCGACGGTTGAGGCCCAGCAACAGTGTGTTCAGCCTTGTAGTTTTATGGCTAACACCGGGCAGACTGCGGCTGCCTGGCGTACTTCGGCTTCGCGTTCCGGTCCTATGTCGTCCATGAGGAGGACGGCGATGCCGTCTTCGTCGCGCTGGTCGAAGACGGTGTCGGCGGCCGTGACGCACTGGCCGGAAGCGACGCATTTGTCCTGGTCGAGGAGTACTTTCATGTTCGTATCCTTTTTTCGTGAAGTTGGGGGTTTACCAGTTACCAGGTGACGGGGAGTTCGTAGACTCCATAGACGGAGGCGTCGTTTTTGAACGGCACCTGGTCAAGGGTCGTGGCGAGGGCCATGGTGGGGATGCGGCGGAGCAGGGTGGTGTAGGCGAGCTGGAGTTCCATGCGTGCCAGGGGCTGGCCCAGGCACTGGTGCACGCCGAATCCGAAGGCGACGTGGTGGCGGGCGTCGCGTTCCAGGTCGAGGGTATCCGGGTCCTCGAAAGCTTCGGGGTCGCGGTTGCCGAGGTCGGTGGCGATGATGACGCCGTCGCCGGCTTTGATGGTCTGGCCTGCAATGTCAATGTCGGCAGTGGCGATGCGTTTGCGGCCGTCGTGGGTGATCGTCAGGTAGCGCAGCAGCTCTTCGACGGCGGAGGTGATGAGCGCCGGGTCCTGACTGTCCCGGAGTCGGGCGAGCTGCTCGGGGTTTTCGAGCAGTGCGAGCGTGCCGAGGGCGATCATGTTGGCCGTGGTTTCGTGGCCGGCGATGAGCAGGAGTACGCCCATCTGGGCGGCGTCCGCGGCGGTGATGTCGCCGGCGTCGACGCGGCGGGCGAGGTCGGTGAAGATGTCGTCGCCGGGTTGTTCCAGTTTGAGCGTCAGCAGCTGGTGCAGGTAGCCGATGAGGGCACCCATCGCGGTGCCTTGGTCCTCGGGGCTGACGCCGCGCTTGATGATGACGTTGCTGTTTTTCTGGAAGAAGTCGTGGTCCGAGTACGGGACGCCGAGCAGCTGGCAGATCACCAGGGATGGCATGGGCAGTGCAAAGGCCTGGACCAGGTCGGCTGGTTTTGGTCCGGCGAGCATCTCGTCGAGCAGGTCGTCGATGATTTTCTGGACGCCCGGGCGCATGGCTTCGATGCGTTTGACCATGAACGGTGCGGTGACCATGCGGCGGAGGCGGGCGTGCTCGGGGTCATCCATCAGGATGAAGCTCAGCGGGGAGCCGCTGCCCTTCGGGCGCGGTGCCGGGCTGGGGTAGCCGGGGTTGCTGATGTCGGCGCTGATGCGCGGGTCGCTGAGCAGGGCGCGCTGCTCAGCGTAGCGCGTGACGAACCAGGGGCGGCTGCCGTCCCACATGGTGACCCGTGTCAGAGGGGCTTCTTTCTGGGCTGCTTGGCCTGCGGGCGGCGGGTCGAATGGGCATTTGCCGTCCCGTGGCATCGGGAACGCGGGCTCATTTGTGTTGGTGTTGTTTGTCTCGATGGTGGTGGTCATGCTTTCCTCCAGGAAGTATCGGTCGGTGGAGCCAACGGGCTCGGTGGTAGGGCCGAGGGATCGAGTGATTCGCGGCGGGTCAATTGAGCGCGCCCACGGCGCGGGCGCTTTCCGCCATGAGGTCCTGCCGTCGCTGGCGGGTCTGTTTGGGCATGGCCCAGCCGAGTATGCCGACCATCCGCCCGTCGTCGAAGGCCACGGCCACGAAGCGGCCTTCGGCGGGGTCCCCGTCGGTGACTTCGAGCTGCGCCGAGCCCGGGATCACGCCGTGCACCTGGATCCGGACCCCGAATTGATCGGTCCAGAAGTACGGCACGGGCGTATACGGTTCGCCCTTGCCAAGAATGTCGCGGGCGACGGCGATTGCCTGCTCGGTCGCGTTGGTACGGTTCTCCAGGCGCACCGGTTCCCCCAGGCCGGCGTGGTGCCAGCGGGCGACGTCGCCCACGGCCCAGACGCCGTCGGCGGCCCGGCAAAACTTGTCGCAGACGATCCCGTCGTCGAGTTTCAGACCGCTGCCGGCCAGCCATCCGGTCACCGGTTCGGAGCCGATCGCAACGACGACGGTGTCCGCGCGCAGCACCTCGCCCGAGGTGAGTTCGACGCCGGTCACCCGGCCACCGGAGTGCTGCACTGAGGCCACGCGACCCCCACCGAGCAGCTGGACGCCGTGTTCGCGGTGAAGTCCGGCCAGTAGCTGCGAGCCGAGCGTGCCCAGTTGCGGTGCCATCGGCGCTTCGGCCGCGCCGACAAGGGTGACCTTGACGCCCAGTTGGCGCGCGGTTGCCGCGATCTCGCACCCGAGCACCCCGTTGCCGACGACGACGAGCCTAGCCGTCGTAGCCAGTGCCTCCTTGAGCCGATGGGCGTCGTCGAGGGTCCGCAGGACGTGAATCCCGGCTGGCGCCCCCGGTTCCCCAGTCCCTATTGTGGTCGGCAGGTGGCGCGCCCGGAGCCCGGTGGCGAGGACGACCGCGTCGGCGGTCACCTCCCGGCCGCTCCCGGTGATAACAGTGCGTGTGGCGATGTGGAGGCTGGTTGCGGACTCGCCGAGCAGGAACTCCGCGTCGAGGGAGTCAAGCATCTCCTGATCGCGGAGGATGACCCTGTCGGCGGTCCATTCACCCGAGAGGAGCTGCTTTGAGAGCGGCGGCCGGTCGTAGGGCAGATGCTGTTCGGCGTCCAAGAGCGTCAACCGTCCGCGGTGTCCGTTGCGCCGCAGGGCCTCCGCTGTTGCCAGCCCGGCGGCGGAGGCCCCGACGACGAGCACGTGCTGGTCCCGGGGATCCAGAGTGTCCTGAATGTTCGTGGGTGGTGCTGTGGGGTTCATCGAACACCTTCCGGTTGAGTCGGGGTGGTAGTCAGTCGTCATCGGTGATGTTGCCGGGATCCGGCGCCTGGTCCGGCTCGGGTACCGGCTGTGGTCGCGGGGTGTAGGGCGCAAGCCAGAGCCCAGTAATTGCGTCGATCACGCCGGTTCCGGCGTCGTGCCAGGAATTGCGGGTGGTCGGCTTTCCCTCCGCCAGTGCTCGCTCCCGCTCAGCAAAGGTGTGCACGAGCAGCTGGCGGGCCATGTCATCACGCTCGGCCCGTACTTCTCCCGGAAGCGCGGGGAGGCAACGGTCCAGGCCTGCAAGTAGCTCCCGGAGCGCGGGAGTCTCCATGGCGTCCTGCTCCATCACCTGCCGGTAGCCCGGGTCGGTCATGAGCTGCGCCCCGAATCGCGCGAACCAGGTGGGTGCCGGGAGCGAGTCCAGATGGTCCGTGACCGGCCGGACAAGGCAAGCTACCCAGTCGCGGATCTGGGACGAATCCCGCGTGCCGGCGATCAATCGCTTGCGCCGTTCCTCGATTTCCACGTTGTGTCTCCGGGCGATCGCCCGGACCAGGTCGACCTTCGTGCCGAAGTGGTAACCGACCGCCGCGTTGTTGCCCTGGCCGGCCTCGTCGCTCACCTGTCGGTTGGACACCGCACCGATGCCGTACTCGGCGAACAGGCGCTCGGCTGTCGAGAGTATGCGTTCCCGCGTCGCGTTGACCCTACTTCCGCGCCGCTGCTGGACGGCTTCCCCGGCCGGCGAGGCTCCCCTGCTGTCGGCCCGCCCGATAGAGGTAGTCATCTTGCGCCTCCCGGGCTGCTAGTTGGTTGGTATGTGGTTGATCTCATTTCATTAAAGTAAGTCACTTGCATTAAGTCAAGCGACTGACTTAGATTGTTCCTGTCGTTGTGGGTTTACCGCCTGGCCCATCCTTCGGTCCTTCCTTCCTTCCTTCCTTCCTTCCTTCCTTCCTTCCTTCCTTCCTTCCTTCCTTCCTTCCTTCCTTCCTTCCTTGAGAGGACATCCCATGGCTCTTCGCCTTGAAGACCCGAATCCCGGCACTTCCGCTGCGCCGTCGGAGGGTGTGTCCATATTCAGTTCCGGCCTTCGGGCCGGTTCGCCGAGCCGGATCGTGCTCGTGCTTGCCTTCGCCGGGATCGTCGTGTCGCTGATGCAAAGCCTTGTGATCCCGCTGATCCCGAAGCTGCCTGTCCTGCTGAACGCGCCGCCCGGTGACACGACCTGGGCGATCACGGCCACTCTGCTGGCCGGCGCCGTCTCGGTACCGACGATCGGGCGCCTTGGCGACATGTACGGCAAGCGCCGGATGCTGCTGTTCAGCATCGTGCTGTTGGTCCTGGGGTCCCTTGTCGGAGCGCTCAGTGACAGCCTCGTGCCGATGATCGTCGCCCGTACCCTGCAAGGCCTCGCGGCCGGAGTCGTGCCCCTTGGCATCAGCATCATGCGCGATGAACTTCCCGCCGAACGCCTCGGCGGCGCGACCGCGCTGATGAGCGCCTCGCTCGGCGTAGGCGGCGCGCTCGGCCTGCCGGTTGCCGCGCTCATCGCGGACAGCGCCGACTGGCACGTGCTCTTCTGGGTCGCCGCCGGCCTGGGCGCCGTCGCGCTCGTGCTTGTCGCAACCATCGTGCCGGCCTCGCGGGTGCGCTCCGGCGGCCGATTCGACACCCTCGGCGCTGCGGGTCTTTCCGCCGCCCTCGTCAGCCTGCTGCTCGCGGTTTCCAAAGGCGCCGACTGGGGCTGGACCTCCGCGCCTACCCTCGGACTGGGCGCCGCCGCGCTTGTGCTCTTCATCGCGTGGGGACGCTACGAGCTGCGTACACGCGAGTCGCTCGTCGATCTGCGGACGCTTGTGCGGCGTCAGGTGCTCCTCACCAACATTGCCTCCGCCATCTTCGGTTTCGCCATGTTCTCGATGTCCCTTGTGTTGCCCCAGCTGTTGCAACTGCCCCAGCAGACCGGTTACGGACTCGGCCAGCCGATGCTCGCTGTGGGGCTTGTGATGGCGCCGTCTGGCCTGGTCATGATGGCCGTGGCTCCGGTCGCCGCCAGGATCTCTGCGGCGTGGGGGCCGAGATGGTCGCTCATGCTAGGCGCCCTGGTCGTGGCGGCGGGTTACGGATTCGGCATTGTTGCGATGGGCGACGTCTGGCAGTTGGTGGTTGTCTCAATGGTCATTGGAGCCGGAATCGGCCTGGCCTACGGAGCCATGCCCTCGCTCGTCATGAGTGCCGTCCCGGCGTCGGAAACGGCGTCCGCCAACAGCCTCAACACCCTCATGCGCTCGATCGGCACGTCTCTTTCTAGCGCCGTCGCCGGACTGGTTTTGGCCCAGCTGACCACCACGCAAGGCGGAGTATCAATGCCCTCCCAGGGGGCGTTCCAGGTCGTCATGGGTCTGGGGGCGGCCGCGGCCCTCGCCGCACTCGCCGTGGCAGCATTCCTCCCGAGGGACCGTGCAGCCGCACTGAGCCGCGCGTCCGCGGAATAGTTCAGGACGATGATTTGAACCACACTATGGCGGCCGGTCGAAGACCATTCCGCTATCGTGTGTTGGGACGGTTTCTTCCTGTTCGGGAATGGACGCCTACATTGATAAGTAGGCGTCCATTCCTGGTTGAAACTGGATGATGCGGCGAGGGTTTGCTCCTACCTGCCGCAATCAGAACATGGAGGCATCCCTCAAATACAGCGTCGATGAAGCCATGGTCGATGACCTGACCGTTCCACAGAATTTCACAGCCTTTCGCTGCACGCGAGGCGTCGCTCCGCCCCACCGCCGGATCATCTGGGTACCCGTTCACCTGCTCACACAAGTGGTGGAGCGGCAGGGCCTACACGCGTACCGCAACATCGGTCAGGCCAACTCGTCCCACGCCACCACGCTCGCTGCTAGTTAAGTACGGGAGTTGCAGCGGATGAGAAAACTCTCGTCGGGAGGCTGACCCACTCCTTGCCGGGCCGGTATTCAGCAGGTTGCGTCCCGAGGCCTCGTTATTGAACCGGTGAATACTTCCGAAGGGCAAGCGCCGGCCCCCTCGTCATTGGGCAGTTGTGGGGCGTCGGATTAATCCCTGGAAGGTTATGGCTTCTGCGGTGGCGATGACGGCCTCAAGTTGTCCGGGTTCGGCGTGCAACCGATCGGCCCGCCAGGACAGGCTGAGGATGCCGTTCATAGTGGCCCACAAGGCGGTCGCTGCCGTACGAGGGTCGATGCCGGGGGCGATGGACCCGTCGGCGATGCCGTCGCTCAGGGCAGCGGCGAGTTTAGAGTTCTGCTCTTCGACGAGGTCGGCAACGCGTTCGAGGGCGGTCGGATCGTCGGGCGGGTCTGCGAGCAGGCGGAACTGGTGGGGTCGTTCGGTAGCGAAGCGGGCATAGGCGGCTGCGGCGGCCCTGATGCGTTCCTCGGGGGTGCCCGGGGTGGCGTAGGCGGCGTCCATGTACTGCCGGTTGTCTTCGAGGGCGCGCTCGGCGACGGCGATCAGGACGGCAGAGCGTCCGCCCACCCGGTTGTACACGGTTTGCATCGCTACGTCGGCGCGTTCCGCGACGGCTTCCAGTGTGAGGAACGAGGGGCCGCCTTCGGCCAGAAGATCTTCAGCCGCTTTCACGATGGCAGCTCTGGTGGCGGCGGCGCGGCGAGTGGCCCTGGTGGCCTTGATTGTCATCACTCTGTTACTTTACAGCCTCATAACATTGGAGTGAAATTCCAATACTTTACAGCCTCATAACATTGGAGTATATTCCAATGTTATGAGTAGTTCCACAAAGGTGTGGGCCGCTAGTCTTGGCGCCCTCACAGGGGGCCCGATGACCGCCCGTCTCGATCTGACGTTTCCCTCTGGGGACACGGAATGCCACGCGTGGCTGTACGTACCGGCGGGCGGTAGCGCGCACCCGGCCTTGGTGATGGCGCATGGCCTCGGCGGTGTACGGGAAATGCGCCTGGATGCCTGTGCGGAGCGTTTCGCCGCTGCGGGATATGCCTGTTTGGTATTCGACTACCGGCACTTCGGCGCCAGCGGGGGTCAGCCCCGCCAGCTTCTGAGCATCCGCCGGCAGCTTCAGGACTGGAAGGCGGCCGTGGCCTGTGCCCGCTCCCGGCCGGAGGTTGACCCCCGGCGGGTGGTGCTGTGGGGCACATCTTTCGGAGGCGGCCATGTGCTTGCGACCGCCGCCCGGGACGCGGCCGTGGTCGCCGTCATCGCCCAGGGACTGTTCACCGACGGTGTCGCCTCCGCCCTGGCGATGCGCCCTGACAGCTCAGTGAAGGTGATGGCCCGGGCGGTCCGTGACGTGGTCGCCAACCTCCGGGGGCATCCTCCCGTCATGGTCGCGACGGCGGGCCAGCCCGGATCTGCCGCGCTGATGACCGCTTCGGACGCCGAGCGCGGCTATCTGGCCCTAGTGCCCGAAGGGGCGCTCTTCGCCAACCAAATTGCGGCGCGGTTCGCCCTGGACATCCTCCGCTACCGACCGGGCCGCCAGACCGAGAAGATCGCGTGCCCGGTGCTGTTCTGCATATGCGAACACGACAGTGTGGCCCCCGCCCGACCGACCCTGCGCCACGCCAGCAGGGCCCCGCGCGGCGAGATCCGGCTCTATCCCGACGGCCACTTCGACATCTACCTCGGCGAGCCCTTCGAACGCGTTGTCAAGGACCAGCTTGCCTTCCTTGCCCGGCACGTCCCCATCGGCCCCGCAACATGTCCCGTTGAAGCCCCGGGACCCACGACACTCTGAGGAGACCTACGAGATGCCCACCTACCCGATCGCGGGAAAGACCATCTTCATCACCGGCGCAGCAGGAGGCATCGGTGCGGCCACCGCCCGCACGCTCCACTCGCGTGGAGCCAACGTGGTCCTCGCCGACTGGGGCATCGATGCCACATCGGCCCTCGCCCGCGAACTTGCCGGCGACCGAACACTCGCGCTGCCGGTGGATGTCACCGACACCGTGGCGCTGGCGGAGGCGGTGGATCGTACCGCCGACCGGTTCGGCGGGCTGGATGTCGTCTTCGCCAACGCGGGGATCGGGGCCGATCCGCCGGCGACGATCGCCACCATCGAGGAGGCGACGTTCGAGCGCGTCGTCGAAGTCGACCTGCTGGGAGTCTGGCGCACCGTGCGCGCCGCCCTGCCACACGTCATCGCAGCACGCGGGCACGTCCTGGTCACCGCTTCGGTATACGCCTACTTCAACGGCATGGCCAACGCCCCGTACGCCATGTCCAAGGCCGGCGTCGAGCAGTTCGGCAGGGCCCTGCATGCCGAACTCGGCATCCACGGCGCCAGCGCCGGGGTGCTCTACCCCGGCTGGGTCCACACACCCATCGCCGGGCCCGCCTTCGGAAGCCACGACATCACGACTCGCATGCGCGAGATCGCCTTCCCGTCCCTACTCGGCAAGGCCATCACCCCCGCGCGCGTCGCCGACGCCGTGGCCCGCGGCATCGAGAACCGCTCAGCCCGCGTTATGGTCCCCCGCAGGTGGGTGCCGTTTTCGGCCTTGCGCGGCGTCCTCAACCCCGTCACCGACCTCATCGCCGAACGCCACCCCGAACTGCGCCAGCTGCTGCGCCGACTTGAGGAATCCGCCGGCGCCACTGGCAAGTCCCGGCAGACCGACACACCGAGGTAGGCTACTATGACCCGTTACGACCTCACCGGGCGCACCGTCGCCCTCACCGGCTCCACCGGCGGCCTGGGCGCCGCGCTCGCCCGGGCCCTGCGCGAGCGCGGCGCCAACCTTGCGCTGTTCGATCTCAGCCTCGAGGCCGCCACGGCCCAAGCCCAGGACCTGGGAGGCGAAACGGTCGCCCGTGGCTGGCACGCTGACGTACGCGACCTCGCCGGCCTGCAGCAGGCCATGGAAGAGGCCGCCACCCACTTCGGGCGCCTCGACATCGTCATCGCAGGCGCCGGGATCGACACCATGGCCCCGATGGCGACCATCGACCCTTCAGCCTACGAGCGCGTCATCGACATCAACCTCAACGGGGTCTGGCGAACCTTCCGCGCCGCACTTCCCCACGTCCAACGTCACCAGGGCTACCTTCTCGCCGTCTCATCCATGGCTGCCTTCGTACACTCCCCGCTTCAGGCGTCCTACACCGCGAGCAAGGCCGGCGTATGGGCGCTGTGCGACAGCATCCGACTGGAACTGCGCCATCTCGGCGTCGGGGTGGGCAGCGCCCACCCCACCTTCTTTCGCACACCCATGATGGACGACGTGACCGCAGACCCCGCCGGGCGCGCACTGTGGGGCGGCAACGACCGAGGACTGTGGAAAATGGTCCCCCTGCAGAAAGTCATCAGCGGCATCGTCACTGGCATCGAACTGCGTGCCGATCTCATCGTCGTCCCCAGGCCCCTCACCCTGACCGCCAAGGCCCCGGGCCTGTTCCGCCCGATCCTCGAACGCTTGGGATTCCGCGACGAGACCATCCCCCGCGCTATCGGCCTCGCCTCTGCGGCCGGATGGCACAACCCCTCCTCACAGGACCGCTACCACACGGGCCGCGTCCGATAGGGCCTGCACCCGGCCCGGAGGGGATAACACTTGAAGCGTCTCCGTCCATTGGCACCTCTCCCTACTACGGCGCAAACGGCCTGGGGCAGTGCGAAGACGAGGTGGAGAAGTCCGGATCACCCCGCGTACCGTTAGAGGGGAATCAGGCGCCTCAGGGCCTTTCAGATCGACGCAATACTGCGGGCTCACCCGGTCGGAACAAGTTCGACGCCAATGCCGAACCTACTCCGAGAGCCAGAATATCGTCTCGTCACGGCAACGCCGAACGCCCCGCAAGGAACTTCGCCGTTCCCTTTGACATCCTGGACTGCATTTCGAGCGCCCCCTGGCACCGGCAGCAGTTCTTCCGAGCCGGAGATATCCTCGCACTATGCCATCATTCCTTACATCGGCAATACACCGTTGCCTACCCACGCACTAAAGGCGGACTACACCCATGATTTTCCCGCGGCTTTACGTTTCTGACGACTTTGCCCCTTTCACCGAGTTGATCAAGGGGTACGGAACTCAGATGCCAAAGATCAAGAGGGACACCGTCCTGCACGATGCGAATGGAGCCAAGCGTACTTCGTACTTCATTCAAAGCGGCATTGCAAGACTGTCATTCATCAACGAGGAAGGCACTGAGGGTACGCTGTTCTTCTTTGGCAAGGGGTCGATCTATCCGATCAACATCATGGAGGATAAGCTATCCACGGAGAACTATCTTCAGCTCGTATCCGTGACCGAGTTGGACGTCATCGCGTTCCCTGCCCGCCGCGTTCTGGATATGTGTGCCGCATCTGCGGAATTCAATCTTGCGATCATCAATCACTACGTCCGCTACGTGAACGTGCTCCTTACAAAGCAGCTTCTAAACTCTTACAACGATTCAACGCAGCTCGTGAGCGCATTGCTATTCCTCTACGTCTATGAACAGCCAGAGCAGAACTCTTTGGTCGACTTGACTCAGGAACAAATTGCACAAGTCACCGGCCTGTCAAGGACGCAGGTTACTCGTGTGTTGAAAATTCTTCGTGATGACAGGGTAATTGAGACGAACCGGGGCCGCTTGCAAATCTTAGATCTCGAGGCGCTGAGGAACCGCTATACCAAGATGAGGGGTCTAATCTGACCCCGAGTCAGACCCGTCGAGCCAATCAGATGGCCGCACAATAGGCGTCTGCCCGGCACTGAGCTAAACATTTCGGCCGCGACAAACGAGCCAATGCAGCGGCGAGGAACCGCTGAAGCTAGACACAAGTCCCTGCTGCCCGACAGGTATCCGTAGCATATTGACAAGTCCGGAACGAGTTTGATGCCGGACTGCCAGGGCGTCCGGAAAGAGCATCAAGCTGTTAGACGTGGAACCTCATTCGGGCCGAAACTGACGAGACCGCTGGTCCCCACTCACTCGAGCCGGCAGGCTCCGGTACTCGGCATTCTGGTGTGCGGAGCGCATGATCGACGTCGAGTCGACCGGCTCCGCAGGTCCCCGGAAATTGGTCAGGAATGCAGATATCGCAAAACTTTCTGGTTCTTTCTGCGTCAAATGAGGTACAAAATCAACGCAAATTTTGCTCCAATCGAGTGAAAGGAGAGTGTCATACGTCGCAAACTTGCGTAGTGAACGTCTTGTGTCGGTAGGCACAGGCAACGTCGCCCGTGCACAGCACACCAAGCCTAGACAGAAGAGAAATGCCAGCAGACGAATCCAAAAATACAAGCACATTCAGTGCGAGCAGCCTCTCAATGTGGAAATCCGTGCCCTCATTCATGTCGCCTCTTGCCCACGCCGGCCACCTAGCGCCCGACGCTCTGAGTGACAAGAGAGCGGCCCTCCTCGGGGATCCGGAGACCTTGACACCAAGCATTCAGGAGAATCAATTGACGACATGGCTACCGCTCTCCCAGGATGACGGCTTCGGGCATGACCATCTGCCTTACGGTGTGATAAGCATAAGTGACGGGCCGCACCATCTCGCGACGCGCATCGGGGAGTTCGCGCTTGACCTGACCGCCTGCGCCGAAGCCGCGGGCTTGACTTGGGCACCTGCTGTAGCCGGGCCGACTCTCAATCCGCTTCTTGAAGCCGGGCCGCACATCTGGAGGGAGGTGCGGACATGGATCCAACAAGCGCTCACCGACGAGTCCAAACGAGCGAGTGTCGAACCTCACCTTGTGCGGCTGTCACACGTCACCACTCATCTCCCGTTCGCCGTGGCCGACTACGTCGACTTCTATACCAGCGAGAACCATGCCTCCAACGTCGGGCGCATCTTTCGCCCCGACGGTCCGGCACTGACACCAAACTGGAAGCATCTACCGATCGGGTACCACGGCAGGTCCTCGACAATCGTCGTCAGCGGCACGGATGTCGTGCGCCCGGTCGGGCAGCGAAAGAGCAGTGATGGCAAGGTGCCCGACTTCGGACCAACCGTCAAGCTGGATCTGGAGGCCGAGCTCGGCTTCGTCGTGGGCGGTTCCACCCCGATGGGGAGTCGGGTCCCTGTCGGGCGAGCACCCGAACACCTTTTTGGCGTAGTCCTCTTCAACGACTGGTCAGCCAGGGACATCCAAGCGTGGGAGTACGTCCCTTTAGGTCCTCACCTCGGCAAATCCTTCTGCTCCTCAGTCGGGGCATGGGTGACGCCAATGGCCGCGCTTGAAGCTGCCCACGTACCATTGCCTCAGCAAGATCCCGTCCCGCTAATGTACCTGCAGGGCCCACCCGCAGCGAGTTTCGGTCTCGACATCAGGTTGGAAATCGAGCTCAACGGGGAGATTGTGTCGCGCCCTCCATATGCATCGGTGTACTGGTCACCAGCTCAGATGCTGGCGCACATGACGATCAACGGGGCCAGCTTGACCAATGGTGACTTCTTCGCCTCAGGTACTGTCTCCGGGCCGGAGCCGCAGCAGCGCGGATCCTTGCTGGAACTTACTTGGGACGGCCGCGATAGCCTCACGCTCGTCGACGGCAGTCAGCGCACCTACCTTGAGGACGGAGATACGGTAGTTATCCGCGCAACTGCCCCGGGAACGAACGGTGGCCTGATCCGACTAGCCGAGGTATCCGGGACGATTCAATCGTCCACTGTCGACGACTTCTAACCGGCAAAGTAGCGAGTCGGCTAAGAGATGTCGTCGCCGGTCGAGAAGCGGGCCGCTGTGACGGTTGAAACCTGAGCACCGTTCAAGCAATTTGATCTACGCGCTAAGACGGAGGCCGACGGCTTGCATTACACTTTTCAAACGAAATTGATGTCGGAAAAACGGTCACGACGGAAAATCTGTCATGACACCGGCGGCGCTGGAGTGCTTTTGTGAGCGACGCCGTGGACCCGGCAACGCCGGTGGGACGAGCACCTGCCATGCCGACAGCCGTGGCGAGTGGAACGCTCCGATCGCCCTGCAGCGTCGCAAAAGTCACCGGGATTCGGGGAGGAATAGCCCCAGCGCATCTGGCGGTTCCGCTAATCGAACCCGCAGTTCTGCATTGAAGCAGTCGGCCGGCTAGTAGTAGTCGACAGGCACGCCTTTTTAGGGCAACCGAGGCTGAGAATGTCGACAAGGACAGGCTATTTCTGGCTCACCATCACCGCGGCCGACAGGCAAACCCACACGGCAAGGCCCACATCGGCGGCTGCAGATGTCATAGTTGGGTCTCCGGGTAGGACACAAGTGTTTGTGAGAGAGTTTTCGTGTCGGAGAATCGACGCAGGAGGAATTCACGAATCATGGCACGCAGAGACGTCGCCTGGGCCGGTCATCGCCGAAGTCCGGCGGAGCCAGAAGTGCTCAACGACGGATGCCGGATCGTCGAAGTCATTAAGGAACTCCAAATCAGCGAGGCGACCTGGTACGAGTCGCCGAACCAGAACGGTTCCGAGGAGAACTCCAAGACCTCCAGACCGGCCAAGGAACTGGAGAAAGAGATCGCCCGGCCCAAGCTGCTGCCGGCCGAGAAGGAACCGGCCATCGACTTCCTAGATGAGGTGGCCAAGGGAATTTTCTGAGCCCCGAACCCGGCCCCCGTGCAGTGCGAATGGCAGCGGAGCAGTTCGGGGCCTCAGAGCGCCTTGGGCGCAGGCTGGCCTGATAAGCACTGGGACGCGGGAAATCGGCCTCCGAGAGGTGAGGTAGAGGGTTCCGATCGCCCTACAGTTCACCACTGATCGACCCGACCGCCCAGCGACCTGGCACGAGGACCCGGGCTAAACGCGTTGGTATGTCAAATCCCCAATTTTGGCGAAGACCTCCAGAAGCCGCGCATCCCGCCTTCGCAGCACATCCACCAGCGGCTCGTCAGCATAATCGAAGAATCCCTTGCCAGTCTTCACCCCAAGGTCCCCCCGTTCGACCTTTTCTACCAAACTTCTTGGATTGTTATCGAGCGGAGGTTCGCGGTATTCCGAGTTCTGAAGGTTGCTGTAGCTAAGATCAAGCCCCGTGAAATCGTACCTTTGGACAAGGCCAAGCACCATGGAGCGAGGCACGATACTCGCCTTTACAGCGATGTCGAGCATCTCGGGACTGATGTAGTCGTTGTCAAGGAGGAAGAATATTTCTCGTCCAAGAGCTCGCTGGAGACGATTGATACAGAAGCCATCAATGAACTTGTTCATAACGATTGGAACGCGCTGCGCGTCTTTCAGCCATGCAACCACGAGGTCGACGGTTTCTTGGCTTGTCTTCTCGCCAGGCACTACTTCAACAAGCGGGATGATGTGCGGCGGTGCGAACCAATGGGCGATGATGGCATTAGGAAGTCGGTTCACGGGCAGGAGTTCGAAGACGTCAAGGTACGAAGTATTGCTAACGATAATCGTCTGCTCGCGGCACCAACGATCCAGTTGCTCATAGAGTTCGCGCTTTGCATCCCTATCCTCGACGATGCACTCGACTACAAGGTCTGCATCACGCGCCGCGACTTCCCCCGATGTGGTCGGCACGATCCGGTCCAGTATTGACTGCCTAGCGCCACGGTCAACCAAGCCCTCTTCGACGAAGAGGTCCAAGGAGGACTCAACGATAGACATGGACCTCTCAAGTGCTTCCGAGTTTCGATCAACGATCGAGATTTGACAGCCGAATCTGGCTAATGCGAAGGCAATACCGGAACCCATAGTGCCGGCACCGAACACTGCCACGTTCCGAACGGTTTCAAGCTTCATGATGACCTTTCTCAGTTCTTAACCGAACTTGGGCAGCGCCGGAGGTTAGTGGGTGGTCCAAGTATCTGAAATACAACGGGCTGTTTAGTCGCCGGTTTCGAATCGAAACTCCTGATCCGGATCAACAATGGCGAAGATGCGCACGCCAGAGCCGTCGCCGCCCTCCCAGCGCCACGGCAGTGCGAGGAAGAAGCAACGTTGCCCTGAAGCCTCGTCAAGTTCACCGCCGACATTCTCGATGCCTGGGACGCCGCCATCAACAAGTAGTGTCTTGTGCGCGGGTTCCCATTCGGGAAAGTCCTCCTTCGGGTCCCTGCCGGTTTCCCGCTTGTACTCCTCAATCAAGTGAGGGTGGGTCGGGCCAAGTCCATGGTCAACCAGTTTCGTCGCCAGAGGATGATCGTTAGCCTGATGGCCGAAGCCTACGAGTTTAATCTTCCGTTCAACCAGCCACTTCGCTGCCTCGGGATCAATCCCTGCCCCATAACTGAAGTAGTCGTCGTTGTCACCCCACTTGCGATGAAAACCGGTGTTAATCATCACAATGTCGCCTTCCTCAATAGCAGGGGTGGCGTTTTCGAGATCATCAATTGTGACAAGACCCCATTTTTCTTTGGGAATCGACACAACCACGCCAGTACCACAGAGCCTCCACAGGGGAATTTCAGCGACGTCCGGCGTGTTTTCCGTTACGTGAAGCGCCGCGTCCATGTGGGTGCCGCGGTGCATGATACCGTCCCAGTTTATTTCAAAGACGCCATCTCTGGCGTGGTACTTGCTCACCGAGAGATTTACGCCTGGGCTTGATGGCCATTCCGGCATGAACTGGTGAAAGGCGTGCGTCAGATCATAAAACTTGAGCGCCATATCAACTCACATCCTCAATGTGTTCGGTAATCTGGTTAGTTGTTGCCGGGGTTGATGCGAGTCGTACCCTTAGGGTCGATCATCGCGATGAAGCGGACTGGGCACGCGTCGCCCTTGGTCAGCTTCCAAGGAGTGGCCGCGAAAGTCGCCCGCCTGCCTGCAAGCTCATCGACATCGCCCCCGGTCTGTTCGATAGTCGGGATGCCTGCGGCTAGCAATGTCTTGTGCGCGACGTTCCACTCAGGGTGCTCTTCCTTTGGATCCAGCCCTGTCGCTTTTTGGTACGCCTCCGCTAAGCGTTTCATAGTCGGCCCTCCACGGTGGGGGCCCAATGAGGTGGCTAGGGGATGATCTATTTGAGGCGTATCCACCGCCACAAGTTTGACCTTCTTCGACACAAGCCACTGTGCCGCGTCCTTGGTTAGACCTGGAGATTCACCAAAGTATTCAAGAGCGTCGGAGTATCGTCGATGCCACCCAGTGACGATCACGACTACGTCATTCTCACGAATTTTCGATCCCGCGGCCACCAAGTCGTCTGACGTGATGGTCTCGTAGCTCGACTTCGGGATATCCAGAACGACCCCGTTGCCAAAGAAATGGTGCGGCTGGAGCTGAGACATGTCGGCGCCGCCCTGAATCAAGTGGATCGGGGCGTTCATGTGCGTGCCTGAGTGCATGCTCATGTTGATGCGCCAGCTCAACACCCCGTGCTCCGCATGCTTTACGGCACGAAACATTGATACGTCTCGCTGTCCAGGATACGAAGGTGCGCCATGCCCCCACGGATGGCTGAGTTCCAGCAACTTCAACCCTGTGTACGGGTCCTCAATGAATGTCACGGGTATTCCTTTCTGTGAATCGTTTCGGTTTGTGAGGGTTTAGTTCGAGTGTTGCGTTGTCGGTCGAACGCATCTGCTTTCCGCGCGTCCGGACGCCCTCTTCGGTATTGATGGCGGGAATGGATCACACCGGTGCCAAGCCGCGCCTGTGCAGGAAGTCGATCACGATCGTTGCCATTGCTTCTGGAGCCTCAAAGGAGGCATAGTGCCCCATCCCCCGACCGATTGCCTTCTCTGCGAGGCCGTTGGGCACAGCCGCGACAATCGCGTCGAGACCCTCTTCGGGAACCCAGTAGTCCGCCTCGCCTTTGAAGACCAGCAAAGGGCAAGCAACGTTCCCTAGGCGGGCGCGGACATCGTGCGTGGCCCAGCACTGCAAGTCGGCGGTACCGACCTCCTGCGCGCAATACCGGTGCTGCCAACGGAATTCCTGCAGGCGGTCCCCCGATACGCCGTATACGCCAGACATAGCTACTCGCTCGGCGAAATCTCGCCAGCTGGGCATCGCATGCGGGCTTTCCCACCAGTGACAGTAACGGGTGAACTGGTCACCCTCGGGCGCCGCGGTGATGTCCAGAACAAGCGCCGCCAGAATCTCGTCAGGGTGGTCGACTGCGAGCTCAAGGGCTATACCGCCACCGACAGCAGCACCACACACGATGGGCTTGTCATCAGGAAATACGATTCGAAGAAACTTGCGCATGAACTCCGCGTAGTCATGCATGGACCTCACGGGCTGCCAGTCAATCGGGTAAGACTTACCGTGACCCGGTAAGTCGATTGCGATCGCCCGGAAACCGCGCCCGGCCATCACTTGGATAAACTCGTAAAACTGCATCGAGTTGGTGCCGCCAGGGTGAATGCATAGGATCACAGGCCCCTCGCTGCCGCACTGGTCGTAGTAGACGCGGGTTTTGTCAATCACTACATAATGACCTGTAACTTCAGGCAGATTTCCCGTCATTGCTCCACCGTCCCGTTATCGAGGGCCGGCAGGATGTCTTGACAAATGATCAGTAGCGCTTCATGCAACCGATGCGCTTCGAGGTGATTCCCACCTATTTCGAGTTCGAAGGAGTTCAAATGATCCCATACTTTTGTACGTCGCTCCGCCACGCTCTTCCAGACGTCGATAGAGGCTCGAATTGATACGTCATACCCCAGCGGATCGAAAGTCTGCACGAACTGTTGGGAGTCGATGATCGCGCTCTTGTAGATCTTCCAGAAGTAGCGCTTGTCGCCAAACATCAGGGCGAGTTTCGTATCCGCGAATGCGGTGGCAGTGCGAAATTCTTCGCTCGCGTTGCATGCGCTTCGCAACGTCTCGATCCATTCCAGTGACGCGAAGTCCGCAGTCAATTGTCCTCCTACTGCGTTGTAGTTATGGTGCCTGCGTAAAATGTTGGCGCCAGCATCCTGCGGGCGTCGGTGTTCACTGAATAACTGCCGGTTCCCATACTTTGGGTACGAATTCGTACCCGCCCTCGCCGATAGCCTTCACATGCCCGATACCGGGAAAGTCGATGTGGAGCCCTGCAATCAGTTCTCCTCGCTCCGACACATCCTGCATGACCCGTTTCCGTGTCCGGCTCGCCTGCACCTGGTCAGAGTCGAACGCAACACCCCACTCGGGATGTGCGAACTGCAGCTGCGGTTGATGGACGATGTCACCCCAAATGAAGAGGGACTCACCTTTTGATTCAATGCGATAGCCGGAGTGGCCCGGTGTATGGCCTGGAAGGTGCACCAGTTCGATGCCGGGGAGCACATTTCCAGTGTCGACCCACGTAAACTTCGATAAAATCGGAAGCAGTGTCTGCGTGAAGTCGTACTGCTCAAGGAGGGCCTCACCGCCTGACGGTGACTCGCCGCCAAACCAATAGCCCTTCTCGTCCCGATGTGCAAAATAAGCAGCATCCGGAAAAACGGCCTCGCCCAATGGGGTTATCCCACCACCTGCGTGATCGGCGTGCAAATGGGTGAACAGCACGTGTGTGATCTCAGCTGGTTCGATCCCTACGCGCCTGAGCTCCGTTGTGAGACGGCCCTTAGACGGCTCGACACCACCGCCCACACCGGTGTCTATTAGCACCTTCGCAGAGTCACTTTCCACAAGATAGGCGTTAATGGTGATAGTCGGAAATTCTCCGCGAAGGCTCTTAGCTTGATGCTCCTGCACCTCGGTATTCAACGCGCCTGTCACCAGAGCGAGCGGGAATTCCACCAGACTGTCTAAAATCACCGTGACACGCAGGTCGCCGACCATCATCGAGTACGTGCTGGAAACCTGCGACTGGTGCGTTTTGTACTCGTTACTCATTGTTCATCCTTGAAATACGGAAACTGGTGAGCCCACTCACTGCGGGCCTGAGGCCACTAAGCCCGGTTAATACGTTGAAGGCTAAGTGCCGGGGAGAGTCTCCAGCCAAGGTACGTCGTAACCTTCCTCGGCAACAGGCCGAATCGGGAGCCCCAGCGGTGTGCCTGCTGAATAGCCGCCGTCGACCACAATCGAGGCCCCTGTCACGAAACTGGCTTCGTCCGAGGCGAGGAATGAAACTGCCGCGGCAATTTCCTCCGGCCTGCCGTACCTGTGCATGGCAGTGAGCATGGCTACCATTGACTTCGACGCGTACCCGGGTCGAGGTGTGTCCGGACGGGTCATGCCCGTATCGGTATTACCTGGCGCAACATCATTGACGCGAATTCCGTAATCAGCCATATCGAGCGCTAGCGCCTTGGTCAGGGAATGCACGCCCCCCTTACTTGCCATGTAAGGGGCCCGCATATGGGCGGTAGTGAATGCACCATTGGAGCTGACGTTCACAATGGCACCGCCGCCGGTCGATGCCATGTGCTCGCCGAGATAGCGACAGTAGTTCCAGGTTCCTGTGAGATTGACGCCTATAAGGGTGTCCCACTCGTCGTCGGAATATTCGAAGACGTTCTTGTAGGTGTTAACTCCGGCGTTGCATACGAGCACATGCACCTGTTTGAAGTCTGACAGAGTCTCAGCGATTACGCGCCTGACATCGGAGGAGCTGGAAACATCGACTCCATAAGCTTGTGCTTCCCCTCCAGCCTTCTGAATTTCCTGCACGACAGCTTGTGCGTTCTCAATATTCTTGTCGTGAATAGCGACTCGTGCCCCTTCGGACGCGAGTTGCAGTGCGATTGCACGTCCGATGCCATGACCGCCACCGGTCACGACTGCATTTTTCTCGTTGAACCTCATCGTCCCAATCCACTCATTCGAACCTGCCCACAGTGCTTTCGTAGTGCGATGCGCTGTGAGTCACCGTTGTCATTGTTAGCTGCAATCAAAACACGAGAAGACGGTGTCCTTCTGTCCCAAAGGACACAGAACGGGCTTCGACTTTCTAACCTACGCTGTCTGCAGCCCAGCGACTTTGATACAGCCAAGGACTCGTCTTTCTCAGCCTGGGAGCCGGTGGTCCGGCGGTGTTGCTGGCTATCAACTTTGCCGTTACGGCGTTGCGGAGACAACAACTGGGGCGGTTGTCGGCACCGGGCTCCGACAGCCGAATGAGCACAGCCGCGTAGTTTATGCATGCACCCCGCTAGTGTCACTCGACGCTCGAAGGCAATCGACTGGTGCCGTTTTTGCATGCCCGAAGAAATTTCGCATTGGAGGGTTCGGCCTGTAAGGGGAACCTCATAGGTTCTACATCGTCATGTAGCTCAGTCAGTTTTGTGATGCCGGCCAATGTGCACTGTCTCGCATAGACCAGTACTTCGCGTATCGAACCAGAGAAGCACTGCGATACGTGTCGGCGGGAGACACGGAGGTGATCCGCCGTAAAAGCAGGTTCCATACGGGAGTCCCAGTATCTGGAAGGCCAGCCGCCCATCCCGACTCCTCTAGTTTGGATTAGATGCTGAGGCCATGCTCGTCCTCGAAGGGATCCCTAGCACGCGTCGGAGCGGACAGCTCTACCCCACAATCAGACTCATCGATCAATACGGCACCGCCACGCAAAGCAACCAGGAACCGACCAACAAGTCACCGGAATCCCGGCAAGCCCGGTGATTCCGGTGATTCAGAGACCGGAAAATTCAGACTAATTGCTCCAGCTCCAACACGCCGATCGCAGTAGACCTTTCCCGGGACTACTTCAAATGAAGTACATCGATCGATCGGATCGAACGAAGACTGCGAGATGGCATTGGGGAAACATTGGAGTGTAGCCAGCCGCCCCGACGGCGCAGCGGCCCCACCTTTATCCCTGGAGTACACCATGCCTAATGTCCTTGCCGCGATCGGGCGTTTCAGCGCCCGGCACCGGTTCATCATCATCGCCGCGTGGGTGTTGATCTTCGCCGTGTTCACCGGCATTACCGCCACCTCGGCCAACATGAACGGGTCGACGGGCGGGATGCCTGCGACCGATGCTTCAAAGGCGCTCACGACCATGCAGGAAAAGTTCCCGGCCATGAGCAGCAGCCCGGGAGCGAAGACGCTGCAGCTCGTTATCGAGACGCACGGCTCCGCGAAGGCCACCGACGCGGCCACGAAGGCAGCCATAGAGTCGGTCCTGACCAAGGCCGAAGCGCTGCCGAACGTGAAATCGGTCAGCGATCCGTTCAACGTTCAACGCCCCTATATTTCCAAGGATGGCACCACCGTGGTGTCCACTCTGGAGTTCTCCGGCATCACGGATGACAATGCCTCGGAAACCTACCAGGAGGTCGTCGGCTTCGCCCAGGGCCAGGGTTCCCAGTTCACGACCGAGGTCGGCGGGTCCATCGCGAAGGACAGCTACGCGGCGTTCGGCCCGGGCGAGGCCGCTGGCATCCTCATCGCGTTCCTGGTGCTGCTCATCACGTTCGGGTCACTGGTCGCGGCCGGCGCCAATATGCTCGTCGCGATCGCCGGGGTCGCCACAGGCACCATCGGCGTCGTCGCTTGGTCCGCGATCCATCCCATCGACTCCACGACGATCACCCTGCCCAGCATGCTGGGGCTGGCGGTCGGCATCGACTACTCCCTGTTCATCCTCACCCGGTTCCGTGCAGAGCTGAAAGCCGGGCGGAAAGTCGACGACGCCGTCTCCCGCGCCACCGGAACCGCCGGAACCGCCGTCGTCTTCGCGGGCCTGACGGTGATCATCGCCCTCGTCGGTCTCTGGGTCACCGACATCGGCGCCATCCAGGACATGGGGCTGGCCGGGGCCTTCGCGGTTGTCGTTGCCGTCTTGATGTCGCTGACGCTGCTGCCGGTTCTGATGAAGTCCCTGGGTTTGAAGGCCCTTTCCCGCAAGGACCGCAAGAAGCTTCTTGATGGCCAGGTCGAGGAGACCGAGCTGACGCGACGCTCCTTCGTCGGAGGCTGGAGCAAGGCGGTCACCCGCCGTCCGCTGCCCATGCTGCTCGGCGCCGTCGCGGTCCTCGCCATCCTGGCCGTCCCGTTCTTCAGCATGAAGACAGCCGCGAACATCCCCGGCGGCAGCAGCCCCGACTCCACCCAGCGGCACGCCTACAACCTCATCGTGGACAAGTTCGGCGGCGTCCAGTCGCCCCTGATGGTCCTCGCAGAGGGCGGCAACATTTCCGGCCAGGTTAAGACGATCCAGAACGAACTCACAGGACTGGACCACGTCAACGCCGTTATTCCCGGCGCCGTTGACCAAGCCGGCGACACGGCCCTGGTCACGGTCATTCCGGCCGGAGGCCCGATCGATGAGGGCACGAAAGCCCTCGTCCAGGACATCCGGGACCACGCCTCCAGCATCAGCGGGGTGCACCTGGAAGTCACCGGTGAGACCGCGATCGGTCTGGATACCACGGCTCTCATGACCCAGGCACTGGTCAAGTACGTCGCCGTGATCGTCATCCTGTCGTTTCTGCTGATGATGGTGATGTTCCGCTCGCTGCTCGTGCCCCTGTTCGCCACGGTGGGGTACCTGCTTTCGCTCGGTGCCGCATTCGGTGCACTCACGGCTGTGTTCCAGTGGGGCTGGCTGAAGGGAATCATTCAGGCACCCCAAGGCGACCCGATGATGAGCCTGCTGCCGATCATCCTCGTCGGGGTGCTGTTTGGCCTGGCCATGGACTACCAGGTATTCCTCGTCTCACGTATCCGCGAGGAATACGTCGGCGGACGGTCCCCGAAAGAGGCCATCATGACCGGTTTCCGGAAGTCCGGACCCGTATTGATTGCCGCGGCGCTGATCATGGGCTTTGTGTTCGGCGGCTTCGCGTCCAGCACGATGACCTTCGCAGCCGAGACCGCGTTCGGGCTCCTGGTCGGAGTCCTGGCCGACGCCTTCCTGGTCCGGATGATCATCATGCCAGCCCTGCTCTCCCTGGCCGGACACCGCGCCTGGTGGATCCCCAGATGGCTCGACAAGATCCTGCCCAACCTCGACACGGAAGGCCACGCCCTCGGCGACGCTGACGAGGACACTCACGAAGAACATGTCCTCGTGAACACCTGATAACTACAGCCTGAAGGGAAGGGCCCCCCGCTGCGGGGCCCTTCCTTCCGTCCCGTTGCAGAACAGAACCCATTGCAGAACAGGAAGAGGCAGCGAGTGGACGATAATCGTGGGATGACATCAATCAGCGCCGCGTCGGCATCGCCGGGGCTGGCATGGTTTCTGCGAGGCCAGTTCCTCGACCGCGTGGTACTGATTCTGAGCTGGGCCGCTGTTGTCACCGAGTTCTTCGTGCTGGGGCTCTCCGGTGAACCGCCACTCGGCTACACCGGCGTCATTTTCGTGGCCGCAGGCCTGATCTTGAGCCGGGTCCGGCGCACGCCGGGATTGATCGTCGTCGTGCTCGGCGCGGTTGCCGCAGCGCTGCTCTCGACCGAGTTCGTCGCGGCGTGGTCGGTCGTGGTCTTTGCCTTGTTCTCGGTGACAGTTCGCGGTTCCCGCGCTATTTTCGCGCTGCTGGTCGCCGGTGTTCCTGTCTACCTTTCGCTCGTGGTCCGGGAGCATTGGGACTTTCAGGCATCGGTGGCCCTTGTGGCCTCGGCGTGCTGTGCTGTTGGTGCTGCGGTCGGAAGCGCCGTGCGGGCGCAGCAGGGTTTCCTGGAGTCCATGAGGCAACGCGCGCTCGACGCCGAAGCGGCAGCGGATCTTGCTGTTGAACGCGGAATTGCGGAGGAACGTGTGCGGATCGCCAGAGACCTCCACGACGTTGTGGGCCATGAGGTCGCCGTGATCGGGATGCATCTGGGCGTGGCCGAAGTAAGCCTCCCCGCCGGAGAGTCTCCCGCCCGCACGGCGCTGGAGTCTGCGCGTGCCGGTGTGCGCCGGGTGTTGCACGAAACCCAGCTGATCCTCGCCGTGCTGCGCCGCGGGGGCGATGACGACTCTCCGGACCGCCCGGCACCTGATATGTCGCAGATCCCGGCGCTTGTTGAAACATTCCGCGCCGCCGGTGTTGCCGTGGATTTCGTCACCGACGGAGATACCGGCGGGTTGGATCCGATGGTGGGTCTGGCTGCCTTCCGGATCGTGCAGGAGGCGCTGACCAACGCGCAACGGCACGGCCGGGGAAAGGTGGAACTGGCGATCCGCTGTGCCGACGGACAGCTGAGCATTGTGGCGGAGAACGATTGCGCGAGCAAACGGAAGACCAGCGATGAGAGCGGGGGATACGGTCTAGTGGGTATGCGTGAACGCGCGCGCTCGGCCGGAGGCCGTGTGACTATCGATGACGATGGTCGCAGGTTCCGCCTCACCTCGATCCTGAAGACAGACGGAGGGATGATCCGATGATCCGTGTACTGATTGTCGATGACCAGGAAATGATCCGCGTCGGGCTACGCACGATCCTGGAGGCCCAGCCCAACATCACGGTGGTGGGCGAGGCCGGGGACGGACTGGAGGCGGTCCGGCTGCTCGGCGAACTGGACGTGGACGTGGTCCTGATGGACATCCGCATGCCCGGCGTCGACGGCGTGGAAGCGACCCGCCGGATCCGGCAAACCATCCCGGCCGAACGCGTCCGCATCATCATCCTGACAACATTCGATCACGACGAAACAGTCATTGCCGCGCTACGGGTAGGCGCCAACGGCTTCCTCAGCAAGGGCATAGGCCCCGCCGAACTCGCCGCTGGCATCGAGGAGGTCGCTGCCGGAGGGGGTGCCCTCTCCGCCACCGCCGCCACCGCGCTGATCGACCGGGTCGCCGAAGAACGACAGGCCGACGTCGACCCCGCCCTGGTTAACTTGTTTGCCGCCCTCACGCCCAAGGAGCGCGAGGTCGTCATCGCCATCGCCACCGGGCAGAGCAACCAGCAGATCGCCGAAACCATGTTCATCTCGCCATTCACTGTCAAGACCCACGCCAACCGGGCCATGGCAAAGGTCGGAGCCAGAGACCGCGCCCAACTGGTCGCCTACACATACCGTGCGGGACTTGCCTCCTGACCCACCTGCTGCCGGGTACACGCAACGCACACGGCCGCGACCGCCTAAGTTTGGACAGGCAGTCGCGCGTCACCTCCCGGTGCTCTCGCCGCACGCGGCCGCAGCGATTATCCAGCTGCTTCCTTGGGCGGGCAACGCCTGCGATGGATTCTCACCGCGGGCATTTTCCAGGACTTCATTCGCCGTCCGGCCGCGCGGTTCCGGAGCTTGGTGACGGCTCGGACGTCTGGGGCCGACCATGCCATGCGGTCTGGCGGAGTGACAGCGCACAATGAGCCCAGCCTGCCAAGCCTTGTACGCAGGCAGCGAGTGAGACCGATCAGTTCTCCATCAACCTGCAGCTGCGGTGTTTCGCTGCGGATTTCGATATTGAAACCCGGACGCGCGGCATGTCGTTCTGGCGGTGTGGCAGCCGAAGCCGCCACCGATCACTACGATCTCGACCGAGGCGGTGAGCGGTTCTCGCGCCACAATGGAGCGCTCGATTTGGTGCTAAGTGCACAACAACCGCGACCATTCCTTTGTGCTGCCACACGGGAGGATAGAGTTCCTTGGCCGATGTTGTCCGGCGAACCGGAAGTTGTGAAGGCCATGAGTGGCGGTCTCCGCCCCCCCTTTAGATGGCCGACCAGCCGCCATCGGAGGCAAGAATTACCCCATTGACGTTGGTGCCGTCGTCACTGAGCAGGAAGGTAATGGACGCGGCGAGCTGCGCGGCCGAAGCAGGTACGGGAACGTTGGACTTCATCAGCGGCCCGAGGCGTTCAGCGCCCAGCTGGGATCCCCAGTTCGCAACAATGTTGGCGACTGTCGGTCCCGGGGCCACAGTATTGCACCCAAAGCCCTGCCAACCGTACATGACCTCCGAGCTCTTCGTCAGACGAACGACTGTGTGCTTGCACGTGGTGTAGGCCGCCCCGGCGGCGGACCACGGAGCCCTCCCTGCGGCAAGTATGAAGGGGGCCAGGGCGCCGGTCAGGCGCATGGTGGCGGTGACGTTGACGCTGAAAACCTGGTCCCAGAGTTCGTTGTCCACTTCATGCACGGGCGAAAAGTTGTCCATGATCCCGGCAACCTTGGCGAGTGCGTCAACGCGCCCGTCGGCGGCTGCGACGATCGCAGTGATGGCCTCCTCGGTCGAGATGTCGCCGGCAACGGTGATCAGCTCCAAACCGGCATGTTCCAGCACCAGAGCGTCGAGGCGTTCCTTGCTGATGTCGGCGGCGATGACGTCGGCGCCTTCCTTGGCGACGCGCAGTGCCGTTGCGTGTCCAATGCCTGATCCTGCACCTGTGACGATGACAGTCTTCCGGGCGAACCGCACGCCGCTGATGGTTTCCTGCCACTGCTCATGAAATGGGGGTGGTCGGCGTTCTTCAATTCCTCTTTAGTTGTGTTGGATTGTTGAGGGCCACGGGACGAAGCCTTCTGTTTTGACGGTCCACCCTGTTTTGGGGAAGCCGCCCGCTCGTGCGTCGTCGCCGGCGGCGATGAGGGAGACTGCGGCGAGCAGGGATCCATTGCCGGGGAGGTAGAGGGGCAGAATTCCGCCCATTTGGGGGTTGTGCCCGACGTCGGTGTGCTGGTTTTTCGCTTCGGCCTTCAGTAGGCAGTCGATGGCCAGGTCTGGTTTGCCCAGGCGGGCTGCGGTCATGGCCATGACGGGGAAGTCCCAGCCCCAGGCGCTTGGCCAGTCCCAGGTGTCGATGACCTCGCACAGAGTGTTTTCCATCCGGACCGGGTCGATGAGCGGCGTCGGCGGGACCAACCCGTAACCGGCCAGCAGTGAGGGGTGGTCGTCGCGCCGCAGATACGGTTCGGTGGCAACGGCGTCGTACCGTTCACCGTTCGTACGGGGGCGGGCGAGATTGTCCTGGATGTCGGTCCAGCGCTCGTGCCGCGGATGTCCGGTGCGTTCGCGCCAGAGCTGTCCGATTTCCAGACCCCACCACCAGTAGGCCAGTTCGAACGTCGGGTCTTCGGTCGCGGCCGCGTCGTAAAATTCTTGGGCGGGCATGACGGGCGCCGGCAGGTGGAACACTCCGTCCCGTTCCTCGGTGAAATCAGCCATGAAAGTGGCCGTCTCGTGGACAAGTTCGGCGTAGTCCTCCAGTAGGGATGCCCCCTTTTCCGGGCTGGAGGCGTGCCAGAGTAGTTCGAGCAGGTACAGCGGGTGGGGTTGCTGCCAGATGAGCAGGGAGCCGATGGGGCTCGGGCTCTCCCGGCCGTCCGGCCCCACATGTTTGGGCCAACGGGCTCCCCGGTAGCCTTGGCGTGCTGCGGTTTCCCGGGCCTGGTCCAGGATGGACAGGTACCAGGGCATGCTGCGCTCCAGCAGTGCGGGCCGGCCCCAGGTCGCGAAGTGGGCAGCATGCCACAGGTGCATTTCCAGGTGGAATTTGCCTTGCCAGGAGTTGGTGATCAGGCCGGTCTCCTGCGGCGGTGTCACCCCGGAGCTGTTCACCGCAGTGAGGTACTGCGAAAGCACGGTCCGTCGTTCGAGTTCGTGGGCCCGCGGGTCGCTGCTGCCTTCGAAGTCGAGGGCAGCGCCGGAGGTCCAGAAGGCTTTCCAGGACTGCGCGGACGCATCCCGGAGCCAGTCAAAGCACTCACCGGTTGGCTGTTCGCGCGGGGCCGTGGGGTCCGCAGTGAACGCGGCAACGAGTTCCAACGTCGTCTGCGTCGTGGCGACCCTGAACTGGTGAGGTTCATCGTCGGGAGTGATCGTTGCGCCGTTGGTGTCGAGATCAACCCGGTAGCTTGTTGCGTCAAGCTGGCGCAAGATACTCGAGCTACCAGTCCCCCGGGAGGTCAGTACGGAGGTGTGGCGGTTCGGAGAGTCCCAGTCGGAGGTCTGGAAGAATCCTTCGGAGGCATACGGGAAGCGCACTGAGACGGTCAATCGTCCATCGCGCAGCAGCTCGGAATTGATTCGGAAGCCGACGCTGGGACTGTCCGGCGAGGCTGCAGTTTGAATTCGCACCATTTCACCGGAATAGCGGAACGAGGTCTCGATGATGCCGGTCCACAAATCCAGTTCCTGGTGGACCACGGTAAGAGTGTCCGGGTCGGTTTCCACGTCTCCATCAGGGCTCTGGCGCAGCTGCAGGCCGATGCGTCCGAGATCAAGTCTTTGCGGGTTGGCGTGAAGCCAGGCTCCGGGTTTGTTGTCGTCGGTGAGTTGTCCGCGCATGGCTTGTTCCATGTCGTACCGGTCCGGATACGACACCCGTCCGCGCGACGTTTCGTAGCGGGACATGGCGTCGTCGAGCACGTAGCCTTCAGGGTTCGGCATTTCATGCCATCCCCAGGAACTCATCGTCGCCGTGTTCACGGCCACTTCGCCGCGCCCCATGGCCGACTTGGCATCGTGGTAGTCGGTGAAGGTCTGCATGCCGGTGATGTCCGCGGTGTAGGCGAAGTCACCGTTTCCCACCGTCAGGACGTGCTGCGGGTCGGGGGCGTTGATCTTGATTGCGTGCCTGGCTACGACCGCGCGACGGTCGATCATGGATTCAGTGTTAACGGTCTTTTCCTCTGCCGGCATCATGCGAGGACTCCTTCGGTGTTGACGGGCAGCAAAGCATCGGCTTTGGCGACGGCTTCGAGCGACAGTGTCACGGATTCGTAGCCCTCCACGGTCGCAGTCAACGTGATGAGCCCAGCCCCGGTGGGCCGGATGATGGCCAGGGCGCGCCCGTCGAAAGTCGTGTGCTGGTTTCCGACGTAGCTTTCCCGGGTGTCCGGACGGGCACTGCCAAGTGCCTGGAGGACGCCGGCCCCCTCAACCGAAACCATGATTTTCCCCTCAATATGTGTGGCGAGCGTGCCGTCCTGGTCGCGGAACTCCAAAGCCACATAGCTAAGATCACTGTCATCGGCCCGGATGACGGCACGGTCCGCGTTTGCCGTCAGTCTGATCGCCCCGGCGGCGGTGCGCAGCGACGTTCGTGATTGTTCCGTTCCGTTGACGTATCCGACAGCGGTCAACTCACCCGGGTGATACTCGACCTCGAAAATGGCCCGGAAGTCCCTCTCCGCACCGGCCGGCGCCCGGCCAAGGGTCTCGCCGTTGAGGAACAATTCCACTTCGTCCGCGTCACTGTAGACCTCGACCGTGACTGGTGATCCGGACGCGACATTCCAGCTCCAACTGGAGATGGAATCGCTCCATGCCCATTGACCGGCACCATGCTCCCGCCCATGGTGCTCAGGCCGCTGCACGGCAATATAGGGCGCGCTGCGCCGACCGAAGACGATTTCGCGGTAGTACGAAGCCGGCCGGCGGTAGCCGGTGATGTCGATGTCGCCGCACCAAGCGGCGATCCACGGGTACGGTGCCCCGAAATCCTTGTCCCGATCGTACCTCGCACGACCGATCCCGGCCTCGCCAAGATAATCCCAGCCCGTCCAGGTGTAGTCACCGATCACGTGCGGGTTTTCGGTCACGAGCTTCCAGTTCGTGTTGATCTGCCCGGGATACGTTTCGGTGCCGACGATGATCCGGTTGGGGAACAGCTCCCGGTCCATGAGGTAGCGGCTCTCGCCATAGTTCAGCCCGGCGACGTCCACGACGGCGTGGGACTCGGCCGTCCTTTCACTCACCATGTCGGAGGCACTGATCCGCCCCATGAAGTCCGCAGCCTGGCTCATCATGTCGTTCACACCCTGGACGGCGCCCTCCCCCGCGCGACGCTCGCGCATCATCGCGGCGACATCCTTCAGGGTGGAGACGAAGCCGTTGACGCCATTGGTAATGTATCGGGTACCGTCCAAGGACCTGATCTTTTCGGCGATCTTCCGGCCCCAGCCCGATCCCAATCCGGTACCCGTTTCAGGGATTTCATTGCCGATCGAGTAGAAGATGACACTCGGGTGGTTGAAGTCCTTCGCCACCATGGCCTCGACGTCACGCTCCCACCATTCGGGGAAACTCAGGGAGTAGTCAAAGGAGGACTTGCTCTCGGTCCAGATATCGAAGGTCTCGTCCATGACCAGCATGCCGTACTTGTCGCAGGCGTCGAGCATGGCCTGGCTGAGCGGGTTGTGGGAGCTCCTGATGGAGTTGAAACCGGCTGCCTTGAGCAGTTCGATGCGGCGTTCCTCGGCGCGGCCGATCGCCGCCGCGCCGAGGATACCGTTGTCGTGGTGGATGCAAGCGCCGCGCAGCTTGATCGTCTCGCCGTTGATCTGCAGCCCTCGCTCCGGGTCGAGCTGCAGCGAACGGATCCCGAAGGTGGACGCGTGTTCATCCACGACGCCGGCGAGGTCCCGGAGCCGGGTCTGTACGTTGTAGAGGTGCGGGGTGTCGATCCCCCAGAGCCGGGGTTCCTGGATGTACAGGCGCTGCCGGAGGACTGCGCTTTCGCCAGCGCGCACCGTAACGGGGGCCGTATCGGCCGCTACCGCGAACCCCGACGCGTCCGTGATCTCCGTATCGACGTCCACGGTCGTTGTTTCCCGGCCGGAGTTCCTGACCGTGGTGGCCACCTCCACGACCGCCCGCGCTGCGGTGATGTCCGGCGTCGTAATCCGCACCCCGCTCCCGGGTACATGGACCAGGTTCGCCACGATCAGAACCACATCCCTATGAATCCCCAGGCCCGAGTACCAGCGGGAGTCTTCATGGGCGCGGGATTCCACCCGGATGGCGTTGTCCTGCCCGTATTTCAGGAACGGACCCAGCTCAACTTCGAAAGTCGAGTACCCATACGGTCGCTGCCCGGCGAAATCACCGTTGACGAACACGACGGCATCCCGGTAGACCCCTTGGAACTCGACCGAAAGGCGTTTGCCCCGGTAACCCTCCGGCACGTCGAATGCCTTCGAGTACTCGACCGTCCCGCCCGGGAAGTACCCACCGTGCGGGCCGGAGGTTACCGAGCGCTCCATGCTGATCATGGAGTCGTGGGGCAAGGTCACGGCCTCCCCGGCGGCAGCAGGACTCGAGATCTCCGCGAAAATGCTGACCTTTGGCCGAACAGACCAGCCTTGATTGAACGACGTACGGGTCATCGGTTTCTCCCTCGTAAGCGATGAATGGAAAAGCTAGTGGACACGGACGTATCACGTGTCATCAAAGCGTAGATCCGCTAGTATCACGTGTCAATGGTCGATTCGGTTTATGGAAAACTCTGCGAACTATTAGTCCCGTCATGGCGGTCACAGTGATCTGGGCCGGCGCATACGCCCGCGGGAGCCGGCGTATGCTGCTGCAGTTCCGGGACGAGCCGGGCCATCTAACGAATAGCCCGAAATGCACGCAACCTTAAAGAGTCTCAGTAAGCGTGCGGGCAGTATCACGTGTCAAGCCTGGGTGTGACATGCTATTAGCGTGGCACCAGATCCGATTCGCACCAAGCAACCAACCAGCTTTGACGTTGCCAAAAGGGCAGGAGTGTCCCGGGCGACGGTCAGCCATGTCCTTAATGGACAGGGGTCCCGTTTCCCAGAGGAGACGAGGGCAAAGGTGCTGAACGCCGCCGCCGAGTTGAACTACCGACCGTCGCCCGCCGGCAGAGCCTTGGTAAGAGGGCGAAGCGACATCGTCGTAGTCGTACTACCAAACACGACATTCGGGAGCAATCTTCAGGATCTTGTGGACAGCGTGACTCACCAGGCTGCCCGGCACGGCCTGAGCGTCGTAGTCCGCTTCGCAGGGCGGGACGCGGCTGAAACGCTCGCCGCGATTCTGCACTTCCGGCCGGTAGCCGTGGTGGACCTGGGCGTCCTGTCCCCCGAAGACCGGGAATCCGTGGAGGCCACCGGCGCCAAGGCTATTCCGCGATATCGGCGTCCGGTAGAGCCCGAAGGCGACCTCAACTTCCTCCTCGGCCGGATCATGGCGAACGAGCTGCTTCGGAACGGGCGACGTCGCCTCGCATTTGCTGCACTCGTCGACGAACGCCTGGATCCCTTTGGCCCTCCCCGCTACGAAGGCATGAAAGCTGCTGCCGTGGCCGGCGGATTACCCGCACCGGAGCGGCTCGAAATCCCACTGGAGCTGGCGGGGGCTGCAGCGGCCCTCAAGGCATTCTCCACCGAGGGTTCACCGATGGGAGTGGGTTGTTATAACGACGACGTTGCCATCGCGGTGCTGGCGGCCGGCAGGATCCTCGGGTTGCGAACGCCTGGAGATCTTTCAGTTGTCGGAGTGGACGCCACGGAGGTGGGTCAACTGGTGTCTCCCAGACTGACCACCATCCTCATACAGAATGACTCACTCATGGCGCAGATCGCGGCGGACCTGGAACAGCTGAATGTGGGGGACGCCCCCACTCAGGTATACGATGCGAGCCCAAGCGTCAAAGTCATACCAGGCGAGACGACGTGAGTCATCTGGGTAGCCGTGGCGACTGCCGCGCAACTTGGATTCAGTCAGTCCTGAACGCCGTCCCTTCTGAGACAAGCTACAGCAAGACCTATGACTAGAAGCCGTTACTGGGCAGGGGCCCAGCCCGCGCCTCTTCCGCAGTGGCCGGACTCACTTAGGGCACCCCTTTGCCATGCGGCGTGATGACTGAGCAACACGGATCCGGGCGGGCGAAAGACTCGGATATTAGCCGATGCACAGAAAAAACTGCACCTCGGCGATTGCCAAAAGCGATGCTCGCCGGACTGCGCGCGGCTATCAGCGCAGGTCGCGAATCTTCAGAAGTGAATCTCAAATGCGTCGGCGCGCCACAAGGAAGAGAACACGATGAAGAAACGGTTGGCGACATGGTCCGCCGAGAAGTGGACCCGACCGAGCAAAAGGATGCGGGCCTCGCAGTTCGAGCAGTTCGAGATACTGTCTGGGGATGTCGTGTTCCTTGGTGACAGCATCGCTGAGGGCGGGTTGTGGAACGACTGATTCCCAGGAGTTCCTGTCAAGAACCGGGGAATCCAGGGTGATAGCACCACTGGTGTACTCACCCGCCTGAAAACTACGACAGCAAATTCTCCGGCAGCGGTCTTTCTGCTGATTGGGACGAACGATATTGTACTGGCCGTCGATGATGACGAGATCGTTCGGAATATCACCCGGATCATCACCGAGATCGCTACCGGATCGCCGGCGACAAGAGTCTTCCTCCAGAGCATTATGCCCCGGAAGCCTAAGTTCGCATCGCGCATCCGCGGGCTCAACACCCGGCTCGCCGGTGTTGCGTCAGAGACGGTGCAACGTGGATTGACCTCTGGCCCGGCTTGGAGGGTGAATCCGGCGCCATAAAAAGCGCCTTCTCGCTTGACTCGCAGCACCTCACGGGGTCGGGATATGTTGCATGGGTCAGTCTTCTGCGACCTCACATGGCATCGATTGGCGCCGTGGATGGTCCCGTCAATCTCAAAACCAACATCCAGCACTAATATTGACACGTGATACTAACCACATTCATACTTAGTAGCACGTGATACTAAATTAGGACGTCGCCTAACAAACCCGCCCTTCGACAAAGGAGTCGCATAATGGTCGACCAAACACCCCTGCTTCAGCCCGCACAAATGTCAGTCTCAATGGGCGGGGCCGCCGCCATCGGCGAAGAGCTGCTCGCGTCCAATAGATCGTTTGTAGTCCGGACGCCAGTGAGCAGCAAATACATTTGGCTCCTCATCCTCGCTTCACTCGGCACTTTCGTGGCATACGTCGCACCTATTGGAATCTCCCTGTCGCTCCGAGTTCAGGAACTCGCGCCGCAGAACGTGGAAGTACTTGGCTATGTCGTCGGTGCCGGCGCCGTCGTTGCCACAGTCGCTGGCCCCCTGACAGGCATGTGGAGCGACCGGACCAGAACCAGAATCGGCCGGCGCCGACCATTCGCAATCGGCGGCGCTCTGCTCGGTCTAGTCGCTTTGGCCTGCCTGGCCTGGGCGCCGACGATCCCGCTCCTTGCCGTGGGCTGGATGATCGCACAACTTGGTTGGAGCTCGGCTCTGAACTCGCTGCTGCTCTCACAAGCGGACCAGCTACCGGAGGAACAGCGCGGAAAGGTCGCCGGACTGAGCGGATTCGTCCAGATGATCGGCTCCGTGCTCGGCGTCGGGATCGCAAGCGCCTTCATCGGGAACAACTATCTGGTCTTCCTGGTCCCAGGTCTTTTCGGTGTGGTCTTGATGGCACTCTGGGTGATCGTTATCAAGGAACCCAGCAGCCGCGACATGGAATTGGCCGACAAACTGACCGTCAGCAAGGTTCTCGGCAATATGGTGTTCAACCCGGCCAGGCACCCCTACTTCGCCTGGAACTGGCTCGGCCGACTGTTCTTCATGTTCGGCGTCACGTTCGCAACAACCTTCACCACGCTTTTCTTCGCATCGCGGCTTTCCGCCGGCGGACGCGTCGCTGACATCGGTGGTCTCATCGTCATCCTTTCCCTCGCCGGTGTTGTCGCCACTGCCGGCGGCGCACTGCTCGGCGGTTTCCTGTCTGACAGGCTCAAGCGACGACGTATCTTCGTCCTCCTGGCGGGGCTCGCCTTCACAGTGGGCGCCATCGTCATGGCGTTCGGGGGCTCGAATGCCCCTTTGCTCATCACCGGTTCGGTGGTCACCAGCATCGGGCTGGGTGTCTTCTCCGCGGTCGACCAAGCCATCACGCTGGACGTTCTGCCCGAGCGCGACACTGAAGCGGGCCGATACATCGGCATCAATGCCTATTCAACCTCACTCGCGCAGGCGATCGCACCAATCGTGGCGGCGCCCCTTCTGCTCATCGGGGCAAACGGTGCCGACAAAAACTACGGGCTGCTGTTCATCGTCGCGGCCGCATGCACGCTGATCGGCGGCACGGTCGTGATGGTCTTCGTTCGCAGCGCCAAGTAAAAAGCCACAGGAGAATCCGAGCATGGACAGCATCACCACGTATTTGACACGCATGAGTGTCGACGAAAAGATGGCACAGCTTTCGGGAATGATGCTCCCGAGTCTGTACGATTTCCGCCCACCAACGGAGGCCTCCCCTAGTGGCCTGCACATCGCCACCGAGAAGCTCGCCGAGCTGCGGCCGCACGGGCTCGGCCACCTGTCCCTCGCCTGGTTTCATCGCGCGCCCGAGGACGAGTACCGCGACGTTCTCAACTCGATCCAAACCGCTGCCCGGGAGGTGAGCAGATTTGGTATCGGCGCCCTCATCCATGCGGAGGGGATCAACGGACTCGTGCACGGCACGGGCATCCCGTACCCCACAGCTTGGGCGCAGGCCGCCACCTGGATGCCGGACCTGATCGAAACCAGCTCGGCGATCACGACGGAGCAAATGCGCCGGTACGGCATCCAGCTTTGCTTCTCCCCTGTGCTCGACCTCGCTCGCGACCCCCGCTGGGGTCGCGTCCACGAGACCTACGGGGAGGACCCCGAGCTCGTGTCACAGATCGGCGTGGGCTTCATCCGAGGCATCAACGGGCGGGACCGTGACTCCGGCGTCCAGGCAACAGGGAAACATTTCCTCGCCTATGGGTTGTCCGAAGGCGGTCACAACCAAGCCCGATCCACCGTCGGCCGACGAACCCTGACCGACGAGTACGCCGTGCCCTTCCGCCGCGCGATCGCGGAAGCCGGACTATCGGTGGTGATGAACTCCTACAACGAGGTCGACGGGATCCCAGTCGCAGCGAACAAATGGCTGCTCACCGATCTACTGCGCGGCGAGCTGGGATTCTCCGGTCTCGTCGTCAGCGACTACGATGCCGTCCGGATGCTGGTCCGCCCTTACCACGTTGCCCGTGATGCCGAACAGGCCGGAGCGATGGCGCTGAACGCCGGACTGGATGTCGAGCTTCCTGGGGACGAAGACTTCAGCCTGCTTGGCGCCGCCCTCGACAATGGACTCATCAGCGAACAGACACTCGACCTCGCCGTCGCACGCGTGCTTGAGACCAAGCGAGAAGCGGGCCTCCTCCCCCACCTCACTCCCCTCCGACCGCACCGCCCGGCCACAGTACCCGACAGGGACGAGGCCCGGAGGATCGCCCGCGACATCGCGGAGAACGCCGCGGTGCTCCTGCAGAACGACGGCGTGCTGCCACTCAAGGCGAACACCACGGTCGCCGTGGTCGGCAGCCTCGCCGACGAGTTGCGCGTCCACTTCGGTGCGTATACCGACGTCGCCAACGACGAGCAGCCGATGGCTATCAACATGATCCGGACCGGACAGGTGGTCACCATCGACCCAGCGACGTTCAACTTCACAGACATCTTCCAAGCAAGAATCCCCGGCATCGCCCCGACGTTTGAAGGCATCGCCCGAGGCCTCTACCCAGATACCCCGACGATCCTCGCAGCCCTGAAGGCGCATCCCGATATCGAAACGATCTTCGTCGACTGCGGCACGCCGGACAACAATGATCCAATCGACGCCGGTGCACTGCGCGACGCGATCGCGCAGGCCGACGTCGTCATCGCCGTCGTCGGAGAGCGCACCGGATGGGTTGGCAACAACTCAGCGGGCGAAGGCCAGACCTCGGCGAAGATTGAACTGCCCGGCAACCAGACTGCGCTGATCCAGGCACTGCGAGAAATCGGCATCCCCCTGGTGACAGTGGTCATCGCCGGTCGTCCGATCCTATTGACGGAAGTCGCCGAGGCATCCGCCGCCGTCCTGCTGGAGCCTCTCCTGGGCGGCGAGGGTCCCCAAACCGTCGCGGACGTGCTCACCGGGATCGTCGAGCCCGGTGGCCGGCTGCCCTCCACTTTCCCCCGTCACGTCGGTCAGATTCCCCTGTACCACGGCCATCCCTTCGGGAGCGGCTACGAACATCCGACCGGGTCACGGCACCCCTACAACGACCTGGACCCAACACCGCTTTTCCCGTTTGGGCACGGCCTCGGGTACACCACGATCGAGCTGTCGCTCGAAAGCGTCGAGGTCGACGAAGTGGCAGGCATGATCACCACTCGGATGACCGCCTCGAACACCGGGAGCCGCAACGGCTCCACGGTCACACAGGTGTACGCGCGGGATGAGCACGGATCGGTCGTTCGCCCGGTGCGCCAGCTTGTCGCGTTCCAGCGCATCGAGCTGGACGCAGGCACTTCGGCGACGGTGGAGCTTACTTTCCCGATCGAACGCTTGTTCTACACCTTCCCAGATGGTCGACGAGGGATCGAAGCGGGCGAGATCACCATCATGGCATCCACCAGCAGCGCGACTGTCCACGGCGAGAAGACCGTGTCTGTAGGCGCCCGAACCGTTCGCTGAACTCCAAAGAGTGAACACTAAATGAGCACGGAGCACCTGGCCGCCTCAATCACATTGGTTTGATCGGACGGTCGGGTAAGCGCAAACGGCGGGCCAATCTTGCCTCAGACGACGGCCGGTCAAGCCCCGCATCAATGCGAGTCCTCGCGACCGGCACGAGGACCCTGACCCCATCCAGCAAAAGGAGGATCAATGTCGCCGTTTCCCGAGCAGCTTCTTTGGGGAGCATCCGCTGCCTCGGATCAGGTCGAGGGTAACAACCTCAACAGAACAGGCTCGTCGCCGCGGCCCCGAGCCCGAACAACCGCTCGTCGGCACGGCCTACCGGCCGGACGTCCTTAGCGTCGCCGTCAGGCACGGCTGGGGGTCATTGGGAGCCGACTTTTGGCCTGATCGCCGTCGATCTCGAGACCTTCGAACGCCACCGAAGCCAAGCCTGGCGTGGTTGGACCGGGTCGCTCTCACCAGCGGCATAGCCCTGAACCGGAACTGATCACCTCCGGTTCAGGGCGTTGACGTCTCCTGCCGCAGCCGTGAGAAGAACCGGGACGGCCGTCCCCATGAAGACTAACGATTGAACAAGGAACATTGACTTGAGTGCAGCACCGATCATCCCCGGGTTCCATCCTGATCCATCCATTTGCCGGGTGGAAGACGACTACTACCTGGTCACCTCCTCCTTCGAATACAAGCCAGGAGTGCCCATCTTCCACAGCCGCGACCTCACCTCATGGGAGCTGATCGGCAATGCACTCGAGCGGAATGATCAATTGTCAATTCCGTCGTCCGCCGGCGGCGGAGGAATCTATGCACCGACGATTCGACACCACGGCGGACACTTCTGGCTGATCACCACGAACTTCAACGAGGTCCGCAAAGGACACCTGATCGCCTCGGCAACAAATCCAGCCGGCCCGTGGAGCTCGCCCGTTTACACGGAGGGCGTCCTGGGAATCGACCCGGACCTATTCTGGGACGTCGATGGGACCTGCTACCTAACGTGGGCCGGATATGACCGGACCGGAATTGCAATCCTGCAGGCCCCGATCAATCCGGAGACCGGAGCGATCCTCGGGGAAACGCAAGAGGCCTGGCAAGGCACAGGCCTGGCCAACACGGAGGCCCCGCATGTGTACCGCAGAGGAGACTGGTACTACCTCATGCTGGCCGAAGGCGGCACCGAGCGGGGGCACGCCGTCACGATCGCACGCTCACGGTCACTTGCCGGTCCCTGGGAATCAAATCCGGCGAACCCGATCCTCAGCCACCGCAGTACGTCCAGCCCGGTACAGAACACCGGACACGCCGACCTCGTCGAGACGCCCGACGGCCAGTGGGCGATGGTGTACCTAGGGGTGCGGCCGACCGGCCCGACCCCCGGCTTCCACGCAAACGGCCGCGAGACCTTCCTGGCAGGCGTTTCGTGGGTGGACGACTGGCCTGTGGTCGACGAGGACGCATTCACCGTCCCGGAATGGGCGGGAGACATCGACGACGAATTCACGGACACCGAGCTCGCCCACCACTGGATCGGTCCCGGGCTGAACCCCGCGGAATTCACCAGTCGCGGACCAGACGGCGGGATCGCCATTGTACCCAGCGCGACACATCGAGCCTTGCTTGCGAGGCGCGTGGAGCACCAGTCCTGGGAAGCCCGAGCAACCGTCGACGCTGGAACGGGACGACTGGTGCTGCGGCTTGATGAAGCGCACTGGATAGCCGTCGAATCCGCCCGCGATACCGTTTCCGCCCGAGTCGTGATTGGTCCTGCGGACCAGGTGCTCGCCACGGCGGCGGTTACGTCGGCCGCCGTCGTGCTTGCGATTCGGTCGACATCAGAAGCGACGGGCATGTTTCCCATAGCCACCGTTGCCGACATCCTTAACGTCGGCTACTACGAAGCTGAAGAATTCACAGCTCTCGCCACTATCGACGGGCGCTACATTTCAACGGAAGTTGCCGGCGGCTTCACCGGCCGTGTCATCGGAGTCGAACCGGTGTCGGCTAGTAAACCCGCGACTTTACGCCGATTTGAATACCGAGCCCTCTGAGGAATAATACTTCCGCTGTCCTACATAAAGCGGTAGCGTACCGCTGAGGCCAGAGCGGCCTCGAGTTCTTCGCGGGTAGCGCGGACGCCCAGACCGGGGTTAAATTCCCCCGAGAGTTGGGGAATGTCTCCGTCCGGCCCGATGTATGGCCGGCTGTATGCCGCAGTATCGCGCTGGAATCGCCATCCTTCCGCCAGCGGTCCGGCGTCGAGGGTCTCGTAGCCGATTGAGTCGAGGAAGTTGGTGACCGTTGCTTTCGCCTCCGAGTCGTCGCCAGCTATAGCGAGCGTCGAGCGGTCTGGCGCGCCGGAGGGGCGCGCAAGGTTCCCCAAATGCGTGTAATAGATATTGTTGAACGCCTTGATGACCTGGGATCCGGGTAGGTGGCCCTGGAGGAGTTCACTGGTGGTGGTCGACTCGTTGTCGAGTTCCGGTATGCGACCGTCACGGTCCGGATAGTAGTTATTGGTGTCGATAACGACCTTGCCGTTCAGCTCTTCGACGGGCACTGTAGTGTAAGCCGCCAGAGGGATCGTAACCACGATTAGATCACCGGCTTCCGCGGCTTCCCTTGGTGTTGCGGCCAGGGCTTGTGGCCCGAGTTCAGCGACAAGGTCGGCAAGGGTGTCAGGACCGCGGCGGTTGCTCAGGACTGCTTCGTGGCCAGCTTTGATTACCAAACGCGCAATGGTACTTCCGATACATCCGCTGCCTATAAATCCGATAGTGCTCATGAATATTCCGTCGCTCACACTTAGGTGAGCTCTTCCTTTCTCTGGTGTCGCATGAACGTTCCCCGTGCAGGGCTCGCCGGAGTCCAGTGCAGTCGAGATGCGGCGAGCTCCATCACCGTTGCACGGCCCGGGAATCGGCATCAACACGCCGGGGGCCTTGGTCGCTAGTCTTACCTTGCTTCCGGCTGACCATTGTTGTCCGTGTCCGATATTCGGATCAATTCTAAGGACGTTTTCCTTTAGCTGGCTGCGCTAAAAAGGCTGATCAAATAGCAATTGATAAAATCCTTTACTATTATTGCACACCTTACACTCGGGTTGCGCGGTGTGCAAGCGGCGTGAGAGGCATCGCGAGGCTGCCGCAGATCTCCGCCGCCGGGCGCGAACCCGACCAGGTGCTGCTCTTAGCGCAAACACGCACATACACCGCCGCCCCTGCCGGAGCGGGACGATCGTTCTCAGGAATGAATGCAGTAGTGGCAATACGGCCAGAAGTTCGGTAGCTGGATGGCTGACTTCAAAATGAAAGTGTCGGCCTCTGTGTGGTTTCGGGCGTAGTCACTCGAGACCGGCGTGCTCCCATGTCTCTGTCGACAGAACCATCCCGGTACCCCCGTCGGTGGATCCGTCCAGCGCTGGGCGTTCATTACATCAACCCCCAGCTCGGGCCAGTACGAGCACTATGCCAACACCTTCATCCCCGCCTCGGTCGGTTGCTCCTATGGACGCAACAGGGAGATCAAGACATCATGAAATCAGGCGTGAGGATCCCACCTGTTGAGACGAATATGAAGGCGATCCCAGGCGTTGGAGGCGTTAGAGCATGCGGGGTAAATCTGAGTCAACGGAGCACTCGGCGTCGTGTGGTCCGGCCCAAGTGGACGATCAGTTCCTCTTGGATTATTACGAACACGTGGATCCGGAGGAGCTCCGATCCTATGCTGGTGAGACTTTGGAGCGTCGAGCTCGGCACCATCTTGCGCTCGCCTCGGTGCTGCCCCCTGGAACCTCAAGGGTGGAGGTTCTCAACGAACCACATGCCAGCGTGGTATTCGTAGTGGCCGACGGCGCATTGCATGTAGTTCACGCTGTGACCGCGGAGTTAACCCGCGGAGGAGCGCCGGTCCGGCTGCTCGTTCATCCCTCGTTTCAGGTCCTTCGGGATCCCATAACCCATGAGTTACTCCAGCTCCGCCGCGCTCCTCAGCGAGCGGGGCTCGCCTTCGGCCGACCGGAATGCGGCGCCACCACGGAGACCTGGGTTGCGGTTGAAATTGGCAGGCTGCCGACATCCGCGAATGCCAAAGACGTCATCGCGAATATCGAAGGAGTTCTTGCCGATGTCCTCTCAGTTGCAGAGGACTCCCCTGCCCTGAAGGAACAAGTGGCTGCGGCCGTCGACTCTCTAGGCGCCTTCCCGCGCGGTTGCGTGCCGTCAGCCGAAGAGCTCGGTGAGCTTCTCGGGTGGCTCAACAAGGGAAACTTCATTGTCCTGGGCTACTGCGAATATGGTTTGACCGCAGCGCGGGATGGGCCGGCTCTGCGATTGCGCCCGGGATCTGTCTTGGGCCTTTTGCGTAGGCAAAATCCCCCGCCTGACTTCGAAGAGCCTGCGTTGAAGGGCTCACAGGCACTCGCGCTATATATTTCCGCCCTCCGTTCCCCGGTGCCGGAACCCTCTTACCTGGGCGAAATCCGTCTCCCGACGTTCAGCGCTTCCGGGGTCGTCAATGGGGAACGCAGGTTTGTGGGCGTCTTCGCGCAGGAAACAGCGGATCAGTCGGTACACCACATTCCCGTGATCCGGGACAAGGCTGCCAGCGTCCGTGACCGGCTCGGTTTCGCCACTGGGTCAAGTCAAGAAAAGAAACTGCTGGCCGCCCTGGATTCGTTCCCTCTCGAGGAGCTGTTCGACATTGAGGAAGACGAACTGACACGGGTGGCGGCCGACGTCCTGCGGGTCCACGAAAGCCATCAGTCAAGACTGCTCGTACGCTTCGACAACTATGCCCCTTTCATGACTGCCCTGATGTTCATTCCGCGCAGTCGCTACAATACCGCGGTGCGGCTCAAGATTGAACAGGCGCTCAAAGATACCTTGAAGGCCTCATCGCTTGAGTCCGAAATCCGCCTCACTGAATCGCACATGGCGCGCATCTTCTTCCGCATCCTGCTGGCCGCCGGCGCAAAACCAGAGTCCATAGACCCAACTGCATTGGAGCGGACACTCATAAATGCCACACGGACATGGGCCGAGGGACTCGACGAAGCCCTCCGCGAGCGCATGCCCTCCGAACAAGCAACAAGGCTGTCCGCACTCTGGAACGATGCCTTCCCTGCCAGCTACCGGGCAGATTTCGAGATCGAAGATGCTATTGAAGACATCGAGAGGTTTGAACAATACGATCTCGACGGCACCGGCGGCCGCCCGCTGAACGACCCCATACTGGCCGTCCACACCCCAGCTGGCGCCACCCACGCCGAAATGGAGGGTACACGGATCCGTCTCTATCTCACCGGCGCCCGAAGCCTCACACAGATCCTGCCCTTCCTCCACAACCTGGGCCTCAAGGTACTCAACCAGCGCCCCTTCGAGGTCCTCCGCGGCAACAGCCTGCCGTTGTTCCTCTACGACTTGGGCGTGACGTACCCAGCAGGCGTGGATCCCGCTCGAACCAGTTCCCTGCTCGCCGACGCGTTCGGCGCAGCCATGCGCGGGGACACCGAATCGGACCGCTTCGATGCTCTGGTCCTGCAGGAATGCACGGAGTGGCGACAAGTGGCGATCCTACGGGCGTATACCAAGTACCTGCAGCAACTCGGAACCACCAACTCGTACGACTTCATCGCGGACTCGCTCCTGGCCAGTGCGGCGGCGACCGAGGCGCTGCTGGGGCTGTTCCGCGCCCGCTTCCATCCAGGGCTGGGCATCGCCCAGCGGCTCCGAGACACCAGAGCCGCCCGCACAGCGGTAGCCGAGGCGATCGATTCCGTCGCGTCCCTGGATGCTGACCGTCTGCTGCGAACCTTCCTGAACCTCATCGAGGCGACAACCAGGACCAACTTCTACCGCAACCGACCGTACCTGAGCTTTAAGCTCCAGCCCTTCCGTCTTCCCGGCGCTCCGTACCCACGTCCGCAGTTCGAGATCTGGGTCTATTCCCCCAGGGTTGAGGGCGTGCACCTTCGCTTCGGGCCGGTTGCGCGCGGGGGCCTGAGGTGGTCGGACCGGCGTGAGGATTTCCGTACCGAAGTCCTCGGGCTCGCCAAGGTCCAGATCGTGAAGAATTCCGTGATCGTCCCGACCGGCGCAAAGGGCGGCTTCTACGCGAAGCACCTGCCTGATCCCATAGCGGAACGCGCCGCATGGCTCGCGGAAGGCATCGAGAGCTACAAGGACTTCCTCCGCGGGCTCCTCGATGTCACAGACAACCTTGCCCCGCCTGACGTCGACGCGTCCCCGGGCGTTCGTGGTGCCCGGGGCCCGGTAGGACGGGTTGTCCCTCCTCCGAACGTTGTTCGGCATGATGACGACGACTACTACCTCGTCGTCGCCGCCGACAAAGGCACCGCGGCGTTCTCAGACATCGCCAACGAGGTGGCCAAGGAGTATGGCTTCTGGCTGGGCGACGCGTTCGCGTCGGGTGGCTCCGTGGGCTACGACCACAAACAGATGGGCATCACTGCCCGGGGCGCCTGGGAATCCGCGAAGCAACACTTCAGCGAACTCGGGATCGATTCCCGGACCGAAGACTTCACGGCGGTCGGGATCGGGGACATGAGCGGGGACGTGTTCGGCAACGGCATGCTGTTCTCGGACCACATCCGGCTCGTAGCCGCCTTCGATCACCGGCACATCTTCCTGGACCCCGCCCCCGACCCAACATCGTCCCTCGAGGAACGCCGCCGCCTCTTCAACATGCCCCGTTCGTCCTGGGCCGACTACAACCCCGGGTTGATCAGCCCCGGCGGTGGCGTGCACCCGCGCACTGCGAAGTCGATCCCTATCAGCCCGCAGGTGCGTTCGGCCCTGGGTCTGTCGCCGACGACGGCGATGTCCCCTCCCGAGATTATCCAGGCGATCCTGCGAGCCCCGGTGGACCTCATGTACAACGGCGGGATCGGAACCTACGTCAAGGCCTCCGCGGAATCCAACACCGAGGTGGGCGACAAAGCCAACGACGGTATCAGGATCAACGGCAACGAACTCCGGGCACGGACCGTGGTCGAAGGCGGCAACCTCGGGATGACCCAACGAGGACGGGTGGAAGCTGCCCTAAATGGCGTCTTGCTGAACACCGACGCCATCGACAACTCCGCCGGCGTTGACTGCTCCGACCACGAGGTCAACATCAAAATCTTCATCGACCGCATGATTGCGGCAGGCACAATGGCAGCCAGCGAACGCGCCGACTTCTTGCACTCGCTCAGTAACGACGTGGCACGCTTGGTGCTGAAAAACAGCCGCGACCAGAACGCCCTGCTCGTCAACGACCGTGCTCTTGTCCTCATCTGGAGCCCAGGCTTCGAACGGACCATGGACTGGCTGGAGAAAGCCACCGAGCTGGACCGGCGTCGCGAGGAGTTGCCCACCACGGCCGAGTTGCATGAACGGCTGCAGGCCGGCAAGGGGCTCACTTCCCCCGAGCTGTCCGTGCTGGCGGCCTACGCCAAGATCGCGCTGACCAAGGAGCTGAACGACAGCGATGTGGCCGATGATCCGTGGTTCGACCGGGTCCTTCGCGGCTACTTCCCGCACCAGATCGTGGACCGCTTCGGAGCCGAGCTCCAGACGCACCCCCTGCGCCGGCAGATCATTTGCACTGTGCTCGCCAACGACATCATCGACCTCGGAGGAATCACCTTCGCCTTCCGGGCTATCGAGGAAACCACCGGGAGCGCGGCCGCTCTCGCAAGGGCCTTCGTGGCGGTGCGTGAGGCCTTTAGCCTCTACTGGATGCCGGACTGGATGGCCGGGCTGCCGCCCGCCGTTCGCGCCGAGCATGCTGCGGAACTCGCTCTGTATGTGCGGAGGATGTTGGACCGCGCAACGCGCTGGTATATGACCCATGATCATCGGGACCAGCCAGTAGAACAGGCCCTCAGAAGGATCATGCCAGCCATGAGCCTCCGGGGGAACCGGTCACTGGTGTATCTGCGTGGAGACGACATCGACCTTGGACATGACCTGCTGACACGCTGGGAGGCCATTGGTATTTCGCCGGACATTGCGCGGCGCGCGTTTGAGGTCGTCCTGAGTTTCACTTTGTTGGATATCTCGCTCATCGCAGAGCAGACCGATGAACCCATGGAGCACATAGCCGACCTCTACTCAACCGCATTCCAGCGCATCGGTGCCCTGAAGTTGTTTCTGAAGATCACCGACCTTCCCCGGCGGAACCGATGGGAAACTCTTGCCAGAGCGGCCCTCCGCGACGATGTCTATTCCGCCGTGGCCGACATGACCATCTCAGTTCTCAAGACGACACCCAGCAACACTCACTCGCGAGCCGACTCCACAGACCGGATCGTCGAGTGGGAACGCGGACACCAAGTGCAGCTGGCACAGATCAAGGACACCATCGCCGAAGTCACTCAGCCCGGTCCTGTGGACATTTACTCGATCTCCGTCGCACTCAAACAGTTGAGGACCATCGTCCGGCGCTAGAACTCGGGTCAAAATGCACATGTGCGACTTCCTATCGGGATTACCTTGCCGGGATCCTGGGCTGTGTCCGGACACGAGTTTCAAACGGCAACGGATTAGATCCAGACTGAGACCTTCAACCCGGAATGAGAAATTGCATGGGTGGCAAAATGACTACATGACCCCGCGCCTTTTCGACCTCCGTTCCACTTGGCACCTCCCAGCCGCACCAGAAGACGTTTGGGCGATTATCGCGGATATCGACATGAGCTGGCCTCAGTGGTGGCCGCACTGTAGCTTCGCCGCGCCGCTGGTTCGCACCAGGCCAGAAGCGACTCTCAGGAAGACATCCTCAAAGCAACAACAGCCCATCTCAACTTCAAGGCGTCCCTGGGACACCCTGACGATCAGCGTCCGCCCAACGAAAGTCGTCACACCAATGGAGATCGAGTTCGAGGCTGCCGGTCACCTCGAAGGCACCGGACGGGTCACCATCACCACCGGGTCGCACCGCGAAGAGACGTGCCTAGACATCGAATGGCGGGTGCGCCCAACCCAGCGTTGGATGCACTTTCTCACCCCGATCGCAGCCCCTGCATTCAAAGCAGCCCACTCCCTCACGATGTGCCAGGGAGAATTGGGGTTAGTCAAAGCGCTGACCGGCGGGGCACCCACAACCAAACAGTAGACCCGTCTACATGCTAACTAGCCACATGAAACCAACAGTTCTAACATGGAATAGGTCAGCCAAGCTGGGGAGCTGTGATCCCCCGGTTTCGGCCGCAGATTCAGGGCAACGGGAACGGGGGCACCATGGACATCAACCCCGCTCTCGTCGCGAGCCTCCATAACCAAGAAGCCACCGCACCCGATTGTTGGCAGGCCACGTTCCGCCAAATGGCTCTCTTCGATCTCGCCACGGACATGGAACTCGGGTTCTTCCTGTCGTACTACCGCAATTTCGCTATCCCCGGTATCGCCGCGACCCTCCACGCCAATGCTGAAATCCAGCAGCGCCCCATGAAACGCTCGTACGACACCGCAATCGTCATCTACGAGCTCATCGCCACAGGCCTGGACAGCGACCGCGGCCAGCACATGATCGAATTACTAAACCGCGTCCACCGAAACGTCCCAGGAAGCAAGGACGACTTCCTCTACGTCCTCCTCACACTGCTGGTCGTACCGATCCGCTGGATCCAGAAACACGCCTGGCGCCAACCCACAACAGGTGAGCTAACGGCCGCCTCACGATTCTTCACGGAACTAGGCACCCGCATGAACATCACTGCCATGCCCGCCACCTACGCGGAAGCCGAAGCCTTCTTCGACCGCTACGAGACCACCCACGTCGCGCCATCTACCCAGGGCCAACACCTGATGGACGCCACCATCCAGGTTTTCCAAAGCCGCTTACCGGCCCCGCTGCGTCCCCTGGCAAGCAAGATCATCAGCACCATGCTCGACGACGACCGCCTCACCGACGCGCTCGGCCTCCCCCGAGCCAGCCGGATCTCACGTGCCGCCCTCAAAACCGGACTAACCGTCCGCAACGCAATCACCCGCAGTCGTCCGCTGCAAAAAAAGCCGCATTTCACCCCCGGCGACGCAGGCTCGAGCCTGTACCCCGGAGGGTATTCCCTGGACCATATCGGCCCGGTCAACGTTCCGCGCTCCCCAGCTCCCACCGGCAATGAACTACCGTGACGCCAGGAAACTAGCCCGGAAAGTCGAGCACAGGTTCGGCCTGCCCGGCGACGCCACACTCCGCTTCATCCACGAGAAACTCGAAGCACAACGAGGCAGAACCATCACGGTCGCCGAGGTTCCCGGCCTCTCGGGAACGGAGCTGTGCGGCCTCTGGCTAATCTGCGCGGACCGGGACATCGTCCTCCATGCGCCGGTCAAATCCAACTGGCACCGGCAACAGATCATCCTCCACGAGTTCAGCCACATGATCCTCGGGCACGATCTTCACAGCCAAAGCAATGAATCGGTCAATAGTCTCCTGCCCGATCTCGACGGTGAACAAGTCCTCCGCGCCCTCGCCCGCAGCAGTTACACCGATGACTCGGAACTCACCGCCGAAGCTCTCGCCGACCAACTCGCAACACGGATCATCAACAGCGAAGTCGGCGCCCCACCTGAACCCCTGGCCTTCCGAAAGGTGTTCGGCTGATGGAGTTCGTCCCCCAGCCACTCTCTGGGTACTCACCGTTCTCCGGCTACTGGCCGCGTTGGATCCGCACAGCGGCAGCGTCTTCCGTGCGACGATTCTTGCCGCAGTAGCCTGCACCCTATATTTCCCCGCCGTCTACTACGCCGCGGATCCTCTGCTCGGCGGCCATAACCACGTCGGGCTGGCCACTCTCCTGTCTCTGCTTCTGGGGTTCTGGCAGTTTCGAACGGCGATCTTGCTGGCCGCTGTGGCGGATGTTGGAGTACGACGGCGGCAACTCGCCTTGGGCCGGTGGACTGCGGTGGCCGCCTGTTCAGCAGCGACGGCGGGATTTCTCACGAACCGCGTAGACACCACCGACCCGAACCTGCCTCTGAGCTACGGGGACCAGCCCGGCATCGCCGTGTTCCTCTGGACCGGCTCGGCGTTCATCATGTGGATCTACCTCGATATCGCACGCGTGTGCCACAACAATATTCCGCTCATGCAGGCCCCGGCATTCCGCTCGGCATTCACGCTCATCACCATGTTCTACTGGGCGGGCGAAACCTTCGCGGTACTGTAGGTCAGCCTCGGGCTGCTTCTCCCCCGGGTATCAGCCCCACTCAAACATGGCACCTTCGCACTCCTTGCGCGGCTGTTGCTCATGGAAGTCAGGCCGATCTGGAACCGCGTCGCCTCCAGCCACCACGAACTGATCCTCGAGAGGCGACGCGCCAGCTGGCTCATCGTCCTCAGCCGGCACGCCGAAACACACCTGCACCGCCGCCTCGTCGACATACGCGATTGCGAGATGGCCAGCACCACCGCAGACGGTCGCCTCGAAGCCCACGACCGGTCCGTCGTCGAACGCGCCGAGCTCGCCCTCGAAATGCGCTCCGGCGCACGGCTCACACGGTAGATTCCTCGTCGAAGTTACAAGACGCCCCGGCGTCATGCCGCGCCGCAACAACCCAGTCATGAATAGGCAGAAGAATCTTCGCTGTTTGTCATTCTGATACTCGATCTTCGCTGGGCGGGTCCTCCGCGCAACCAGGGCGCTATGCGCCGCTCGCAGCCCAAAAGTTCGTTCGGCGCTCCGCTTATTTCCTCGCCAACTTTTGGGTTGCTCCCGGTTCCCCAAATTGCGCTCCGGTCCCTCATGCCCAGCACTGGATCCTCTATCAGAACGACGCCGAGCACTAACGCAGACTGCCGGCATCGGCCGTCATTCAAGGAGAGGGACCATGGAAACGCTCACCATCAAAACACCGGCCGATGTCCTCAGTTTTATCGGCCACACCCTGGGCTTTTGGCCTCAGGAAAGCCTCGTTTGCATCACTTTGGACACCAATCACATCGGCGTAACGCTCCGCGTGGACCTTCCGAAGCACGACGGCGGCGAACGCGCCTATGCGCGAACAGTCGCCGGCTATCTCGCCAACGACACGAATGCCACCAGTGCTTTGTTTGCCGTCTATACGTCGGACGCTCCAGCGTCCGGTCAGGACAAACCACATGCTGCAGTCATCGCCGCCCTGACGGGGGCACTAGCCGAGCGGCACATCACCGTCCGGGACGGCCTCCTTGTCAGCGACCAGACAGTCTCTCCGTACGACGGCGACCCCAACTTAGAATGCGCCCTGCCCCTGTCTATGATCGACTCCAGCGAAATCAACGCCGAACTTGTTTTCCGCGGAAGCGTGGTCGCACCAACCGGCCGAATCGCGCTGCCCGCGTCAACAAAAGAGACGACTACATTCGACGCCGTCGAGGCTCACGTCGCATCGATTCGGCAATGCCACGACCACAGCGCAATCGAGAAGGCGCGCGTGCTGTGGGCAGGCATCCTCGAAGCCAAAACCTACCCGAGCGACGATCAAGTCACGGCTTTGATCGCAAACTTCCAGTTCGCGGCCATCCGCGACCAACTGATGGCAGACATCCCGGGCGTCGACGGCCCAATGGAACAGATCCTCCTGGCACAAACCCTCTGCAAGCCCCAGTGGGCCCGCGTCGAATGGGCCCAACAAATACTGCTCCATTCGTACACGCACAGCGCCACTAAACACTCAGCGCCTCTCCTCACGGCCATCGGCTACATCAACTGGTGGGAAGGCCGAGGCAGCAAAGCCCACCAGTTCCTCCAACTCGCTTTGGAGGCAGACCCCGGGTACCGACTGGCCAAACTCAGCGACCAACTCCTCGGCTACGGAATGCTCGCCGGCTGGAACATGGACAAAGACACGGCATACCGAAGGCGGGGGCTTGGAACGCCGGATTGACGAAGGCTGGGGGTCGCCATTCGGACCTGTTCAAGGCGTCCTACGAAGAGCAATGGCTTGAGAGGAGAGAACGCCCTCCTTGAAGTTGCCCGCATCGATCTCTCACCGTCGTTTTTCGCTTTTCAGATCCGCGGCGGTCGCGCAAAGCCTCCGAAACCTCGGAGTCGGGGTGGAACGCCACCTGGCCGTCGTCGAGGTGGCCGCGGTTCCGGGCCATCCGCAGGGCCGCGGTGCTCGGCCATGGCCCAGCCGATGACCATCCCGGAGAAGAGATCGATGACCGTGGCCAGGTAGAGCCAGCTCTCTACCGGCCAATCTAGATACGCGAAGCAACCTGGAATGTTCAGCCGGGGCAGTTCTATCAGTCGCATGGATCGCCGTGGACGACTTATTAGACGCGGTCAGTGGTGCGCGTTCCGACGGGTGTTGCAAGCTGACCGCCTCTGCGAGGACGGTGAAGTCGCCGAGCGGCGCGGCCAACCTAAATAAGACAGGAGGCCTCGATCCGTAGGTGGCCAGATCAAAACTGAGATAGGACATGAATGTCCGTTTGCAACAGGGTTGTCAGTCGTGACCTGGGGATTAACGGGTTCGATGAGACGAATAAGGGAGTTGGGTGTCTCATCCAACCCGTCAATTCCGTAGGGCTCAGTGACCTGCGACAATCCAGTTGTTGCCGGGGTGCCCGATAGAAGATCTTTTACCGGCCGCTCCAATTCTCGCACTGGGACAATTTTCGGCCCTCCGTGAGCTCAAGGCGAGGATTCGCCCTAGATCTGGGCGAAGTTGCTGATGCGGGTGGATTCTTCGACACGCGTTGGCAGGAGGGGCGCGAAGAACGCGGCGAGTTCCGCCGTCGCGGTCAAGGGCAGCACGTTCGCCACGTACTGGTCCGGCCGTACCACCACCACGACGCCGCCGCGGTCGAGGCCGCGTAGCTCGAAGATGTCTGCCGAAGGATCGGTGCCGTAGACGTTCTCGAGGTACGTGAGCTTGAACGGTCCGACCTGCGGCTTGAATGCCTCCGGTACGGCCCCGATGTCGACGCTCGTGTGCTCCTGCTGGTAGATCACCTTCACGTCGAACCACGCGTCACGATCAGCGCCCGACGGCGTTGCGGCCAGCGGCGAGTCCGGCGAGTTCGCGATCCACTCGGCAAAGTCGACGACCGGCGACGTTCCCACTTTTGCTGTCCCGGCAGCTTCGCTTGCGTCCGCGAAGACGTAGATGCGCCACCGTCCGTCCGCCTTGGCCTGGTGACCGAGTTGCACCGGGTTGGTGTCGCAGACGCGCACCACCGGAGCGGACTTGAAGCGCTTGCCGATGGTGAATCCCGTGGCCAGGCCTTGGTGCGTGGGCTCGGCGATGAGCGGCGAGGGGGCGTAGTGGGTCATGAAACCGGCAGGGAACTCTGCCGTGCTCACATAGAAGTTCTCGAGCTCAGTGGGATCCTCGAATTCCTCGGGCTTCTTCGCCATGAGCGTGGACCACTCTTTGTCGAAGTCGATGAGGTTCTTGGCAACAACTTGGCGCTCGGCGGAATACGTGGACAGGAGGCTCTCCGGGCTGCGGCCTTCGAGCACGTGACCGAGTTTCCACGCCAGGTTGAAACCGTCCTGCATGGAGACGTTCATGCCCTGGCCGGCCTTCGCGCTGTGGGTGTGGCAGGCGTCGCCTGTAATGAACACACGCGGTGTGCGGGTGCCGCGCTCGTCCGGAAGGACGTCGTCGAACCTGTCCGTGAGGCGGTGGCCCACTTCGTACACGCTGTGCCAGGCGACGTTGCGGACATCGAGGGTGTACGGGTGGAGGATTTCGTTCGCCTTGGCGATGATCTCCTCGATAGTGGTGTTGCGCACCGAGCGGTTGTCGTTCCGGTCCACCTCGCCGAGGTCGACGTACATGCGGAAGAGATGGCCGCCTTCGCGCGGAATGAGCAGGATGCTGCCGCCGGTGCCGGACTGGATGGCGCACTTCGTGCGGATGTCAGGGAAGTCCGTGACGGCAAGGACGTCCATGACGCCCCAGGCGTGGTTGGCTTGGTCGCCGGCGAGCGTGCAGCCGATCGACTCCCGCACCTTGCTTCGCGCGCCATCCGCCCCCACGACGTACTTGGCCCGGACAATGCGCTCCTGGCCCTGGTTGGGTCCGGCGGTGTGGAGGAGAGTGACGGTGACGGGGTAGTCGCCGTCGGCGGTCACCTCGAGGCCGCGGAACTCATATCCGTAATCGGGAGTCATCCGCGTGGGGGAGTTCGCCATGAACTCGGCGAAGTAGTCCAGCACTCGCGCCTGGTTGACGATGAGGTGCGGGAATTCGCTGATGTCCCCTGTCGGATCGTCGAGGGCGCGGGCGGTCCGGATGATGCGCGACGGGTCCGCGGGGTCCGGTTTCCAGAACGCCATCTCGGTGATCCGGTACGCCTCGGCGATGATCCGCTCGGCGAATCCGAAGGCTTGGAAGGTCTCAACGCTCCGGGCCTGGATGCCGTCGGCCTGTCCGATCGCGAGCCTCCCGGGGCGGCGCTCCACGATCCGGGTTGTGACGCCCGGGAACTGGGACAACTGCGCGGCGGCCAGCATGCCGGCGGGTCCGCTGCCCACGATGAGCACGTCGACCTCGTCGGGAAGGTCGGCGGGCCTGTCGATGCCGACGCCGGCGGCCGCTTGGACCCGCGGGTCGCCGGACACATAACCGTGGTGGTGGAACTGCATGGGCTTTCCTCACTTCATTGTGCGGTGGTTCTGGCCACCTCAGGTGTTCGATATTAGAACTACCCATTCGATAATCGAACCAATTCTGATTCAAAACTGTACGGCAGGCGTGACGTGGGCTACAAGCCCTCACGATCTGCCCGAAAGTCAGGGGTTGACGTTCCGAAACTCCCGGGTCATAGTTATCATATACGATTTCGTACTCGATGAGGAGTAAATCTTGGAACAGGTCACCGACCACATCCTGGCCGCGGCCCGCAAGGTCATCGCGGTGCATATCAACTACCCCAGCCGGGCGGCCCAGCGCGGCCGTACGCCGGAGCAGCCCTCGTACTTCCTGAAGCCATCGTCCTCACTCGCCCTCAGTGGCTCAACGGTGGAACGTCCGGCCGGCTGTGAACTCCTCGGCTACGAGGGTGAGATCGCGCTGGTCATCGGCAAGCCCGCGCGTCGGGTCAGCATCGAGGACGCCTGGGACCACGTCGGGTGGGTCACGGCCAGCAACGACCTCGGCGTCTACGATCTCCGCTACGCGGACAAGGGCTCCAACCTCCGGTCCAAGGGCGGGGACGGCTTCACCCTGGTGGGCCCCGCGCTCATCCCGGCCTCCGACGTCGACCCGTCCCAGCTGCGGATCCGCACCTGGCATAACGGTGAACTTGTCCAGGATGACACCACCGAAGACCTTTTGTTTCCCTTCGCGCGCCTCGTTGCCGATCTGTCTCAGCTCCTCACCCTCGAAACCGGCGACATCATCCTGACCGGCACCCCGGCCGGCGCCTCCGTCGCCCAGCCCGGCGACGTCGTCGAGGTCGAAGTCACCGCCGGCGGGCTCAGCAGCGGCCGCCTGGCCACCACCGTCACGGAAGGTACGACGCCGTTCGCGGACTTCGGCGCCCGGCCCAAGTCCGATGACACCCAGCGGGAGGAAGCGTACGGTTCCCGTGAAGCGGCCGGGCTGCCGCCGCTGGAAAATCCGGCACCCGTCCTGAGCCCCGAGCTGAAGAAGAAACTCGAGTCCGTCGCCACGGCCACCCTGTCCAGCCAGTTGCGCAAGCGCGGGCTGAACAACGTGAGCATCGACGGGCTGCAGGCCACCCGCCCTGACCGCCGGGTCGTCGGACTCGCCCGGACGCTGCGTTATGTTCCCAACCGCGAGGACCTGTTCACGACCCGCGGCGGCGGTTTCAACGCGCAGAAGCGCGCGATCGATTCCGTCAACGAGGGCGAGATCCTTGTTATGGAAGCCCGCGGCGAAAAGGGCACCGGGACCGTCGGGGACATCCTCGCGCTGCGCGCCCAGATGCGCGGCGCAGCAGCCATCATCACCGACGGCGGCGTCCGCGACTACTCCGCGGTCGCCGGACTGGACATGCCCACCTACTTCGCCAACCCGCACCCCGCCGTGCTGGGCCGCCGGCACATCCCGTGGGACACGGACATCACCATCGCCTGCGGCGGGGCCACGGTCCAGCCCGGGGACATCATCGTGGCCGACTCGGACGGCATCCTGGTGATCCCGCCGGCCATCGCCGGGGAGCTGGTGGATGAGTGCATCGAGCAGGAGAAGGAAGAGGCCTACATCTTCGAGATGGTCAAGCAGGGCAACAGCGTGGACGGTTTGTACCCGATGAACGCCCAGTGGCGTGCCCGTTACCAGGAATGGGAAGGAACCCAAGGTGACTGAAACCGCCGTCGGGAGCAAGTCCGAGCAGGCCTATGCGGCCGTCAAGGCGCGCATCGTGGAGGGCACGTACACGCCGGGGTACCGGCTGGTGCTGGCTAAAATCGCCGAGGACCTGGGCGTGAGCGTGGTTCCGGTCCGGGAGGCGATCCGCCGCCTGGAGGCCGAAGGGCTCGTGAAGTTCGAGCGCAACGTCGGCGCCACGGTCTCCGGGATCGACCCCACCGAGTACCTGTACACGATGCAGACACTGAGCATCATCGAGGGAGCGGCGACCGCGTTGTCCGCACCCCTGATCGATTCCGTGGCTATTGCCCGGGCCCGTGCGGTCAATGCCGAGATGCGGGACTGCCTGGAGCATTTCGATCCGGTCCGCTTCACGGCCTTGAACCAGGATTTCCACAGCGTGCTCTTTGAACACTGTCCCAATCCGCACATCCTGGACCTCGTGCACCGGGGCTGGAACCGGCTCGCCTCGATCAGGGCCTCGACGTTCCGCTTCGTCCCCGGCCGCGCGCAGGAATCCGTCAAAGAGCACGAGGCACTGCTTCAACTCATCGAAAGCAACGCCGACGCCGACACCATCGAACAAGCCGCCCGCCGCCACCGCAGCGCCACCCTCGACGCGTACCTCGCACAACCAAAGCACTGATTACTAGTTAGGACTTCAACGATGACGACCTCCGTAGAAACACAAAGCACGCATTATGTCCCGCAGGACCTGCCCACGCACATCCAGCACTTCATCAACGGCCAATTCGTTGACTCGGTCAGCGGAAAGACCTTCGACGTCCTTGACCCGGTATCCAACGGCAACTACGCCACCGCCGCGGCGGCCCAGCACGAGGACGTCGACCTGGCCGTCGCCGCCGCCAAGCGCGCGTTCAAAGAAGGTCCGTGGTCGAAGATGCTGCCGCGCGAACGTTCGCGCGTGCTGCACAAGATTGCCGACATCGTCGAATCGCGCGACGATGAACTCGCCTACCTCGAGAGCTACGACTCCGGCCTCCCGATCACCCAGGCCAAGGGCCAGGCCCGTCGTGCCGCCGAGAACTTCCGCTTCTTCGCAGACCTCATCGTCGCGCAGGAGGACACCGCGTTCAAGGTCCCGGGTCGCCAGCTCAACTACGTGAACCGCAAGCCGATCGGCGTCGCGGCCCTGATCACCCCGTGGAACGTCCCGTTCATGCAGGAGTCGTGGAAGCTCGCCCCGGCAATCGCGACCGGCAACACCGTCGTCATGAAGCCGGCGAGCTACACCCCGCTGTCCGCGGCACTCTGGCCTGAGATCTTCCGAGAGGCTGGCCTGCCCGACGGCGTGTTCAACCTGATCTTCGGGTCCGGCGGTGTCGCGGGCGACTACCTCGTGAAGCACCCCGACGTGCCGCTTGTCTCCTTCACCGGTGACAGCTCGACCGGTGCCACTATTTCGACAGCGGCCGCTCCCCAGTTCAAGGGCCTCTCGCTCGAACTCGGCGGCAAGAGCCCGGCCGTCGTCTTCGCCGACGCCGACGTCGAGGCCGCCCTCGACGCCACAGTCTTCGGGGTGTTCAGCCTCAACGGCGAGCGTTGCACCGCCGGCAGCCGGGTGCTCGTGCAACGCGACATCTACGACGACTTCGTGGCTCGTTTCGCCGAACGGGCGAAGAACATCGTGGTGGGCCTCCCGAGCGATCCCGCAACCGAGGTCGGCTCGCTCGTGCACCCAAACCACTTCGAAAAGGTCATGAGCTACATCGAGATTGGCAAGACTGAGGGTCGCCTCCTCGCCGGCGGTGGTCGTGCCGAGGGTTTTCCGACGGGCAACTACGTCGCACCGACGGTGTTCGCCGATGTCGCGCCCGACGCGCGGATCTTCCAGGAGGAGATCTTCGGACCCGTCGTCGCGATCACCCCTTTCGACACCGACGAAGAGGCGCTAGAACTCGCGAACAACACCAAGTACGGCCTCGCTGCCTACGTTTGGACCACGAACCTCAAGCGTGCGCACAACTTCGCACACGCCATCGAGTCGGGCATGGTGTGGCTGAACTCAAACAACGTCCGGGACCTGCGCACCCCGTTCGGCGGTGTGAAGGCCTCGGGGCTCGGACGCGAAGGCGGCTACCGCTCCATCGATTTCTACACCACTCAGCAGTCGGTGCAGATCACCCTCAACGAGGCCCACTCGCCCAAGTTCGGCAGCGTCGAAGACGCCGCCTCCTCCGGCGACAGCTAACCCCTTCCACACCCCTTTCAAAGAAGAGAGACACCCCATGACCAACTTCGTCCCGACCCCCACCGTCCCGGCACCGGATATCGTCCGCTGCGCTTACCTCGAACTCGTCGTCACGGACCTCGCGAAGTCCCGTGAGTTCTACGTGGACCTGCTCGGCCTGCACGTGACCGAGGAAGACGAGAACACCATCTACCTACGCTCCTTCGAGGAGTTCATCCACCACAACCTGGTCCTGCGCAAGGGACCGGTGGCCGCCGCCGCCGCGTTCGCGTACCGGGTGAAGTCCCCGGCCGAAGTCGACGCCGCCGAGGCCTACTACCGCGAGCTCGGCTGCCGGGTGGAGCGCCGCAAGGACGGCTTCACCAAGGGCGTCGGAGACTCCGTCCGCGTCGAGGACCCGCTCGGGTTCCCGTACGAGTTCTTCTACGACGTGGAGCACGTCGAACGCCTCACCCAGCGCTACGACCTCTACTCCGCCGGTGAGCTGGTCCGCCTGGACCACTTCAACCAGGTCACCCCCGACGTCCCCCGGGGCCGGGCCTACCTCGAGGACCTCGGCTTCCGCGTCTCGGAAGACATCAAGGATTCCGACGGCGTCACGTACGCCGCGTGGATGCACCGCAAGCAGACCGTGCACGACACCGCCCTGACCGGCGGCAACGGGCCGCGCCTGCACCACATCGCCTTCTCCACCCACGAGAAGCACAACATCATCCAGATCTGCGACAAGATGGGCGCCCTGCGCATCAGCGACCGGATCGAACGCGGCCCCGGCCGGCACGGCGTCTCCAACGCCTTCTACCTCTACATCCTGGACCCGGACGGGCACCGCATAGAGATCTACACCCAGGACTACTACACGGGGGACCCGGACAACCCCACCGTCACCTGGGACGTCCACGACAACCAGCGCCGCGACTGGTGGGGCAACCCCGTGGTCCCCTCCTGGTACACCGAAGCCTCCCTCGTCTTGGACCTGGACGGCAACCCCCAGCCGGTCATCATCCGCGAGGAAAAGAGCGAAATGGCGGTCACCGTCGGAGCCGACGGCTTCTCCTACACCCGCCAGCCCGACGGCGGCCCCGCCGGCGAAAAGATGGGTTTCAAGGTCGGCTCGCAGCTCTAGGCCCGCAGCCCCCAACGTATGCTGACCGCAGGATGGCCGAACGGAGTGTGGAGATGCTTGACCCGAAGACGATAGAAACCATTGCGGACGAACTATTGGAGGCCGGCCGGAGCCGGACCCCGATTCCGCGCCTGACTGCCCGCTACCCCGGGATGACGGTGGAGGATTCCTACGCGGTGCAGCAGTTATGGCGGCGCCGCAACGAGGAAGCGGGCCGGAAGCTGGTAGGCCGCAAGATCGGGCTGACGTCCAAGGCAATGCAGGACGCCACCGGCATCACCGAACCCGACTATGGCGCGATCTTCGATGACATGGTCCTGGAAACCGGATGCTCCGTGGCCTGGGACCAGTACACCCATCCGCGGGTTGAGGTGGAACTGGCCTTCGTGCTCAAGAAGGACCTCTCCGGTCCGGGGTGCACCATCTTCGACGTCCTGAACGCCACCGACTACGTGGTTCCGGCCCTCGAGATCCTGGATTCGCGGATCGAGATGGAGGGCCGGACCATCGTGGACACCATCTCGGACAACGCGGCCATGGGTGCCATGGTGGTGGGCGGGCGCCCGGTCCGTCCGGACGCCGTCGACCTCCGCTGGGTATCGGCGATCCTGTACAAGAACCAGACCGTGGAGGAAACCGGCGTCGCTGCCGGGGTCCTGGACCACCCGGCCAACGGGGTGCATTGGCTCGTTAACAAGATCGCCCCGCACGGTGACGGGCTGAAGGCCGGGGAGATCATCCTCGCCGGCTCCTTCACCCGCCCGCTCTGGGTATACAAAGGCGATACGGTCCACGCCGACTACGGACCGTTGGGAGTTGTCACATGCCGGTTCGAGTAGAACCAGACCGCACGTTCCGCGATGCCTTGGCCGCCGCGGACCGGCCCCTCGCCGGGATGTGGGTGTGCTCCGGCAGCCCGCTCATCGCCGAACTGTGCGCTGGCGCCGGGCTGGACTGGCTCCTGATCGACGCCGAACACAGCCCCAACGGCCTTGAGTCCATCCTCGCCCAGCTTCAGGCCGTCCGAGGCTACCCGGTCCAGGCCGTGGTCCGGCCGCCGGTCAACGACACCGTCCTCCTCAAGCAATACCTGGACCTGGGCGTGCAGGACCTGCTCATCCCGATGGTCAACTCCGCCGCGGAAGCCAAGGCCGCCGTCGCGGCGGTGCGCTACCCGCCGCACGGGGTCCGGGGCGTCGGCTCGGCCCTGGCCCGCGCCTCGCGCTGGAACCGTATCCCGGACTACCTCGCCCGGGCCGCCGAAACCATCAGCGTCACGGTCCAGATCGAAACCGAGGCCGCCGTCGCCGCCGTCGAGGAGATCCTGGCGGTCGACGGCGTCGACGCCATCTTCCTCGGCCCCTCGGACCTCGCGGCGTCCATGGGCCTGCTCGGCGAGCAGGAACACCCCAAGGTGCGTGCCGCCGTCGAACACTGCCTCACCGCGGCCAAGACCGCGGGCAAACCGGCCGGCGTCAACGCCTTCAACGAAGCCACAGCGCGTGCGTATATGGACGCCGGGGCGAAGTTCGTGCTGGTCGGCGCCGACGTCGCGCTGCTGGCGCGCGGCACCGAAGCCCTCGCCGACAAGTTCGTGCCCGTCGAAACCACCACGCAGCAGCGCGCCAGCTACTAAAGGCCGGCCTCTGTTCCCTGAACCTATCCCACACCTTGAGGAGATCTTCCCATGACCGCTTCACCTGTAATTTCTTCCGCCCGGGAGGCTGCCCTGCTCGCTTCCGTCCCGACCGGTCTGCTGATCGACGGACAGTGGCGTGAAGCATCGGACGGCGGCACGTTCGACGTCCACGACCCCGCGACCGGCCAGGTCCTCGCCACCCTCGCGTCCGCGACCAGCGAGGACGCCCTCGCCGCACTCGACGCCGCCGACAAAGCCCAGGCCTCCTGGGCCAGGACCGCGCCACGGGAACGCGCCGAAATCCTGCGCCGGGCCTTCGACCTGGTCACCGAACGCGCCGAGGACTTCGCCCTGCTCATGACCCTGGAAATGGGCAAACCCCTGGCCGAAGCCCGCGGCGAAGTCACCTACGGCTCCGAGTTCCTGCGCTGGTTCTCCGAAGAAACCGTCCGCGACTACGGCCGCTACCTCACCACCCCCGAAGGCAAGAACAAGATCCTCGTCCAGCACAAACCCGTCGGACCCTGCCTGCTCATCACCCCCTGGAACTTCCCGCTCGCCATGGCCACCCGCAAAGTCGCCCCCGCCATCGCCGCCGGATGCACCATGGTCCTCAAACCCGCCAAACTCACACCCCTGACCGCCCAGTACTTCGCACAGACCATGCTCGACGCCGGCCTGCCCCGAGGGGTCCTGAACGTCGTCGCCTCCTCCAGCGCCTCCGGGATCTCCGCCCCGCTGCTCGCCGATCCCCGCCTCCGCAAGGTCTCCTTCACCGGCTCCACCGCCGTCGGCAAACGCCTCATGGCCGACGCCGCACACAACGTCCTGCGCACCTCCATGGAACTGGGGGGAAACGCGCCCTTCATCGTCTTCGAAGACGCCGACCTGGACAAAGCCGTCGAAGGCGCCATCGCCGCCAAAATGCGCAATATGGGCGAAGCCTGCACCGCAGCCAACCGCTTCCTCGTCCACGAATCCATCGCACAGGAATTCACCCGGAAGTTCGCCGCCGCAATGGGCGCCCTCACCACCGGCCGCGGCACCGACCCAACCACCCAGGTCGGACCCCTCATCGACGCCGGAGCCCGCGAAGACGTCCACGCCGTTGTGGCCGCCGCCGTCACCGCCGGCGCCACCGCCCTTACCGGAGGCGCACCCGTGGACGGCCCCGGCTACTTCTACCAACCCACTGTCCTGGCCAACGTGCCCAACGACGCCGAAATCCTCCGCCAGGAAATCTTCGGACCCGTCGCCCCCATCACCACCTTCACCACCGAGCAAGACGCCATCCGACTCGCCAACGCCAGCGAATACGGCCTCGCCTCCTACCTCTACAGCCGCGACCTCAACCGGCTCCTGCGCGTCGCCGAACAAATCGACTTCGGCATGGTCGGTTTCAACGCCGGCATCATCTCCAACGCCGCCGCACCCTTCGGCGGCGTCAAACAATCCGGACTCGGCCGCGAAGGCGGCTCCGAAGGAATCGCCGAATACACCACTACCCAATACATCGGCATCAACGATCCCTATGTTCGCTAGCCAAGTACCCCGGCTCACGGACCAGTTGCGGCGCTACTCCGAGAGGACACAAGAAATGATGCAGGTGATCTCCGACTTTCGAGTCAAGGTCAAGGCAGAGCTGTGCGAAAAGTGGGTGCTGCCGTTGCAGCACCTCACGGTGATGCGTGGGCCAATGGAAGACCCGGCCGTCTCTTGACGGGTCGCGATTTAGGTCATTCTCGCTGGCTCTTTCACGAAAGATAACGTTCGGGTTCATCCGCGAAGATGATCAGGCGCGCTGGACCTGATCATCTAAGGTCACTGCCGTGCGCGGCGGTGACCCAACTGTTGCAATTTTGCTAAGTTAACCACACCCTTAACGAGCTCAACCGGAAGGACAATTGATGGCTCTTTCTGATGAGGGCAGCTCCGATGCGACGAAAATGAACTACGACTCGGGGGAGAAACATCCGTTGCTGATTTGGAGCAGCCTAAGTCCCGGAGACATCGTTTCCCTCGGAGGTCCGGGCATACAAAAATATGTAGGGGCCGTGGAGACCAGGACAAGTGACGGTCTGATTATTTGGATAAGGACTGACTTGAACGAGAGAAAGATGTTCCACTTTCACGAATTCGATTCCATACGCCTGATCAGGCGATTTCGTGACCCCGAAATCCAATAAGGTCTCGAAACAGGCGGTTGCAACCGGCCGTCCAACGAGCATCAACAGGACTTGGCATGACGAGGTCAGCTCTCCAAGACAGGCGCCATAAATCCAAATTCGTTGTCGAAACCGACCAGCCGCCGGGCTGCCCCACGTGCGGGGTGATGGCTTCACGGCGGAAGGAACGCCGCTTCCAGCGGCTGAGGGATATTCCTATTGCCGGACCCGTGGCGGTCTTGTGGTCCAAGTACCGCTGGTATTGCGAGGAACCCGCGTGCGACCGGTTCTCGTTCTTTGAGTCCACGCCCCAGGTGCCGCGGCGTGCCCGCTTGACCGGCCGGCTCCGGGACCAGCTCGTGGATGCGGTCATCCGTTCGGGCCGGGCCGTCTCGGAGACTGCTGCCGCGTTCGCGCTGCACGAAACCTGCTTCCTCACCCTTCCTGATGTGGAGCGGCTGAGCCGAAGGATGCTGGGCATCGATGAACACCGTTTCCGGTCCGTGCGCTACTTCCAGGACGCCGAATCAAAGGCCTGGACGCGGTTCGAGCCGTGGATGACCACGATCGTGGATCTGGACACCGGCCAGGTGCTGGGGGTCGTGGACGGCCGGCAAAGGCGCCGGGGAGTGGCTCTTCGCCCGGCCGCTGGCATGGCGTCTGGCCATGCGGGTCATGGCGGTCGACCCTCCGGCGACGTTCCGGAAGGCGCTAAGGATGTGGCTTCCACGGACCGCTGTCGCCGTCGATCACTTCCACTGGCGAACCAGGCCGTGACCGAGACACGGCAGAACCTGTCCCAACAGGTCAAGGGCCGCCCACGGAGGCCTGGGCGCACCGGATGCTCCTCCTGCGCGCTGGCGACGACAGCTGGATTCAGCCCGAGGCAGTGCCGGTCGGGTCAACCTCCACGGAGAGGGAACCAGAATGAGGGCGTAGCGTTTGTTGATGGCGGGATCCGGCATAGTTCTGACAACTCGGCGCGCCAAATCTGTGACGTCCTCGTCAGATATAGGATAATAGCCATAAGTCGCACTGCGTCGGATCCTATAGGCAGGGGATGGCAAGTTGGCGAACAATATGAATCAGAGGTGGACTACTTCCATGGGTGGGCCAAAGCCGGCGAAGGCCACAGTTGCTTACAACGAGATCAAACGGCGAATCGTTACGGGACTCTATAATCCCGGACACCGGTTGGTGGTTGATGCAATCGCTGATGATCTCAGCGTCAGCGCCGTGCCTGTCAGACAGGCGATTAAGCGCCTTGAGTCCGAAAAGCTGGTGAGTGTGGAGAAGTTTGTCGGAGCCACGGTGCTCGGTCTAGCTGGCAATTCATTCAGGGAGGAAATCGAGGCCGTCGCTTACTTGGAATCGGTAGTGGCAAGTCTGTCCGTGCCGGAACTTACCGAGAGTGATCTGGACCGTCTCCATGAGATTCACCAGATGATGGTGGATGAGAAGGACCGATCAGTTTACGCTCACTTAAATAGCGAATTTCACGGTGTCATGTGCAGCCGTTGCACAAATCACAAGCTGCTAAGAATGCTCCAGGAATTGTGGAGTGGCACACAGGTACTCCTCGAGTCGGCATTCGTGCAGATGCCAGAGCTAGGACCTGAAACTAATCATACCCATTTAGAAATTCTCGACGTGCTTACCGAAAATCCGTCTCCAGAGCGCATGCGGGAAATCGTATTTCAACACCGATTGGCGACAATCGACGTCTTCGATCGTGTCGTCGAGAGGCAGGCGCGGCTCGCCAGGGCATGACTGCTGATTGAAGCGAGTTCGACAAGTCACACGAATATGGCATTTTCGGCCCCAGGGCGCAGAACAAAGTGAGACGCTTCGGCTGGAGCCCCTATAAACCTGAAATTATGGCTTGAAGAAACGCGCGACGTGATCATCTTGGGAGGCTGTACCTGGAGCAGATTGATACCTACTCCCGCAGGTGCGCGCCCTTACCGACTCGGTTGAGCTCCTGATGAATCCCTTCCGGAAGACACGGGAGGTGCTCTGCTCTATCCTGGCGTCCCAGAGCTGGTTGCCGGTGTCATCATCGCGAAAACCGGGGCGGACCTGCGCGTCTTCCCGACTGCAACCCATCCGGCCTCGTGGGCACCACACTTACGTGATAGACACACTCATCCCAGCAGGGCCACGGGACCTTTTGTCTTCACCGCCACGAACTCAATTCCCCACCAACCACGAAGAAGACCACTGGACCCCTTCTCAAATCATTGTATGGGCGCAAGCTGCTGCACTCGCCTTCAAAATGGGTGGGTGGCTACTGAAAACCACCCACCCTACCCTCACCAATGAGCGAAATGCGGCCCAGCGGAGACCAAATCTCCTACTTCAGATGGGGAGCCAATCATCCGAAACAGGAACTGCCACGAAAGGAACCTGCAGCGGAGGTTCACCGACAAGTGGGTCGATCCGCAGACGAGTAAGCCTCACAAACGCAAATTTCCAGTCACCATCGATGCGGACGAACTCGTCCTCATAGTGTCCGTACCCCCTGAAACCCCACATGTCGGAGATATGCACGCCTCGGTAAACGCGATCCCCTTGATCCCACGTGACATAGTCTTCCATCGACCAGATACCGCGTGCTCGATCAGGCCCGAAGCCGCGAACTTCGGCCATGTGCCCGTGGTGTACCGTCACGCTACCGGATTCGAACTGGACTTGGATTTTTTCCAGGAATTTGTCCGCAGAATCCAGCACCCCCCACTCACGCGGCATCCCTTCTACAATCGCACTGTCTACAAAAAGGGAACGCAATCCATGCCAGTTACGAGTGTCAATGTATCTGAAGTACTTGGCCTTCAGGTCCGATATCTGCACCCGATCATCGGGAGTGAGCCTCATTATTACCCTGCTTCCATTAGGTTGCTGACGGCGATCGTCATCGAAAATCATGGGTTGCACAACACCGCAAGATGCATTGCAATCACTCAGAAGAACGCAACTACATGGGAAGGCCGAAGGCCGGTCATCCACGCTTCCCGAGATCCGCGGTCGGCGTCGTCGAGGTTTCCTTGGCAGATGCGACTCCGATTCCAGCGATGAATAGGAGAACGCTCATGAAGATTGCCGCAGGCATCCAATTTGAACCTCCAGGGGGGACAAGTGCCCCCAGAATTGCAGGTGTAAAGCCGGGGATCAGCAGCCCGATCTGCATGCTCAAAGCAAGGCCGGAATATCGTATTTCCGTGGGGAACATTTCGCCAAAGAACGAGGGCCAGATTGCATTGAAGATCGCCATGAATACCGTGTAGTTGATCAGCGCGCCCACAACAATGAAGACCAAATTCCCGCTATTAAGGGCATTGAACAACAGGAATATACTGCCAATCCCTCCGACCGCTCCGAAAAGCAGAACAGGCTTCCGGCCAATACGGTCCGAGATGGTTGCAATAAGGGGGATGGTAAGCACTGCCAAACCGACGACCACAGTACTCATAGCGAGCATGAAGGGTCGACTGACCGGATCTGCCATCGAAGTGGCGTAAGCAAGGACAAACACACTGAACATGGGGCTCATCGCACCCCACAGCTGAACGACGATAACACAAATGATTTGACGCCAGTATCCTTTCACCACTTGAACAACCGGCGCCTTAGCGATCTGGTCACGCTTAACCGTCTTGGTGAATTCAGGGGTCTCCTCCAGAGAACGACGGAACCACCAAGCCAGGAAGACCACAATGGCACTGAGAAGGAACGGAACTCGCCAGCCCCAGCTGAGCAGCTGGTCCGTCGGCAGCGAAGAGATCGGGAGAAACACGAGAGTTCCCAGCGCGATTCCCGACTGCGAGCCCATGACCGCGGAGCTGGTAAAGAAGCCTCGCTTCGTTTGTGGCGCCGTTTCGAGGGTCATCGATATTGCACCTGAGGACTCACCCCCGGCACTGATACCCTGCACAACACGGAGAAGGACCAGTCCGGCGGGTGCCCAAATCCCCACTTGCTCGTAGGTGGGAAGAAGGCCGATCACCACGGTTGCCGCCCCCATCATCAGAACGGTAAGCATCAGTATCTTCTTGCGGCCCAGCTTGTCGCCGAAGTGGCCGAGGATGATGCCACCGATCGGTCTGGCTAGATAGGCCACGCCGAACGTCGCTAGCGAAGCAATGGCCGCCATTGCAGGATTGGTGGCATCAAAGAAGATGTGATTGAACACAAGAGCTGCCGCGGAGCCATAAATGAAGAAGTCGTAGTACTCCAACGTGCTCCCGAGAAGCGAGGCCATGAAGGCCTTACGCTCGGGACGGCTCCTTCGGGCTTGCTTGGCTTCATGCAAAGCGGTGTCTGTCAAGATAACTCCCTTAATTGGTCGCGGGTGCCAGTGCACACCGCGCCTAAATCTAGGCAGCGATGCTACTCGCGTGGTTCCCTCCCAGCAGGGCTGCGCCTGCCCGGGTAAGCACCTGAGCAGGAGACCCAAGCTCCGTCGCTGTGGTGCAGGTCACGACTATACGCATGATTTGATAAGTCGTCAACAGATGTTCGTTCCGGAGAGATTGGATATTGAGAATACCAATTTATATGTGAGTCTTGGTTGTCAACAGGCATGGATGGGCGGCCCCTGCTTTTGGCTCCCGGGGCCGCCCATCGCGCACCGGCCGGGTCGTCGTGAGCTGCAGGTTCGAGCCTTGTCTCGCCCTGCATTGTCAGGCTCTCTCGAAAATTGAGGTAATCACTCGTGGTGGGACCGCCTTGGGAGTGGAACGGACCTTCGGATTGATTGCCGGAGCTAGACGGTTTCTAGGGCCGGTTCGAGGGTCACAGTGTTTAGCCCGTGCACTCGGCCTGGCCGATGGTGCGGGAGCTTGTCGCGGCCAAAGAGCAAATCAACCTGCCACCACCACTCATGTCCAGGTTGCCGCCGACAAAGGACATCACCGCCCCGACGACAATGGCAGCGCAAGACGGACAGGAATTACGGCGCACTTCATGCCTCTAGAACACGGCGCCATGGGCGGGCGGGAGGCCCCTCCCACGCTTAGGCCTAGCGTTGCCGGCAGGGTATCCCGCACGAGTCGGCATGTAGGCGGGACGATGAGACAGATGTCGAGGCCACCTCGCACGCGAAGACCGCTACGAGCACCTCGCTACCCCAGGCGGCGCTCGGTCTAAGATTGGACCCAATCTCGGTCCGGCCAGACCAGAGACCGCTTCGATGGAGGAGCGCCCCTTTATTTGATATTGAAATGTCTATTATCAGTTGACATGCTATCTAATCGCTAGTACGGTGGTCGCCGGGACAGCCGCGCATACAATGTGCGTGCGGCCGAAGAATCGTCACAGGGTGCTGCGCCCGCTACTAATTTCCCACCGTTAAGCACACCTAGAGCACCAAGGCGGACCGTACGTTAGACCTAAAAGCGCTTCGCAAGGAGTATGCGTCCAACCAGTGAAGCGTGGGGATCGGGCCGAATAAGGCAGCGGGTATTTCCTCAGAGCGGTTCTAGTTGGAATTACTTCGCGTCCCTCGTTTAGTGAGTTCCCGCGCCTGCGTTGTCAGTCGCTCGTACATCAAGCCGAGAACTATCAACAGGAACCATCCCTCCCACAAGCCAACTCTTTGGGCCTGGCTTCAATAAGCGAAAGCGAAACATACGTGGCTATGAAACGGCTTATTAATACAGTTCAGATCATCACCGGTGCCGGCTCCGGTTTGGGGCGCGGGGCTGCCGAACGATTTGCTAGTGAAGGAGCAAAAGTCGTTTGTGCGGATCTGGATCTAGTCGCCGCGCAAACGACTGTTGAGAAAATTCATTCTGCTGGCGGTGAGGCCTCGGCCCTACAAGTGGACGTGTCCGACTGGGACTCGGCCCAGAATATGGTGGAGACCACCATCAATAAATACGGACAACTCGATGGCGTGTACGCCAATGCAGGCCTTCACGGGACGGGCTCCGCGACTGACGTTGAAATGGAAACTTGGGATAGGACTCTTGCCGTCAACCTGACAGGAGTTTTCTACACGGCACGGGCGGCGCTGCGGCCCATGCTCGAGGCCGACCACGGGGCGATCCTCTTTACCGCCAGCAATGCGGCGCTAAAGGCATTCCCAAACCAGGCGGCGTATGCGGCAAGCAAGGGAGGAGTAGTCTCCTTGGCCCGCCAGATGGCCTTAGATTTCGCGGGCCGTGGCATCCGGGTCAACACAGTGTGCCCAGGAATGGTTCTGACGCCCCTGGTTACGGAGATGTACCGTAAACGTGAAGAGTTCACTAGCGCGCCGATGGGCACCGCGATTGCAGCGCAACCAGCAAGGTATCCACTTGGACGTACTGGTCAGCCTGAAGACATTGCAGCCGTGGCAGCGTTCTTACAGAGCCCGGAGGCGAGTTGGATCACAGGCCAGTCATATGTTGTTGATGGTGGGATATCGATCTAGCCAAAGTGTCCTTGCGAGATGCCCGTTCCGGGCCGAAAATGGTGCCTAGTCGCCCGCCGAACCGGTTCCCGCCGTTGCTCGTTGAAGCCGTCATCTGTCCGAGCGCTAGGGGGTCACGCCGAGGGTCCTTCAGTGTTTCTTTCCGAGAACGCGGATAAGGTTCCGTTTTGCCGGTGGTCCCACGGGCGGCCACGTCGATGATCGATGGTGCATGCTGCGCGGAGACGAACGGAATCATGCTGGCTGACACCCAGAATGAAGAACAGATCATTGCCAAGGTCGCCGCGATCGACATTGGCAAGGTTGAACTCGTATGTTCTGTCCGGGTCTCCGCGCGGGGACCCCGAAGAAACCCTAGCAGGAGGTGTCGGCACATTCGACGACGAGCCGTTCACTGGCGTAGCTATCGAACCAGCTGGTGGACCTGCACAAGACCGAGCTCGATTCGGTCTTGATATGAAAGGTCGCCGAACGCAGATGCTCCGGTTCGGTTCCGTTCTGCCCGCCCAGATCCGCCGGCCGCGGGATCTGACCCGGTACTGGATCAATCTCTCGGACAAGAACCGCCGAAAAGAACCGGGTCGAGAAACTCCTCAAGGACGGTTGCATCAATGGTCCGTTGTCGCCTTGGACATTTTCGGGGTCTTCGCCAGAAGATGATGGCCGCACTCATCGCCGGCGAACGCAATCGAGGCGTGCTCGCCCACCTCCCGCAGAACCCGAATGTCCAGTTCCACCCAGGTCTTCCGATTCACGCAGGATTGGAAAAGGAGGCCTCCGTTCGACTGCGCCAAGAGGAAACCGCCATGCTGGGAGCCCTGAAGAAGATCGACTCCACTTAGGCGACGACCTTGCTCCAGGCTGTCTCCTCGTCAAGGACGAAATCGTGCATGAATACACGGTGTCCGTCCGTCGGCATGTTCGGAGGTTCGTAAAAGCCTTGACTATCAGGTAGGGCCGAGCATAGCCTCGCTAGAGCAACCAGACCAGTATTTATCTATTCCAGACAAGGAAGTCAGGACAAAACATGAATGACCTTCAGGACCAGGTAGCAATTGTTACCGGTGCAGGGCAAGGAATCGGGCGTGGCATCGCACTTACGCTTGCATCGCATGGCGCAAAGGTCGTGGTCACGGACCTCGATGAGGACAGGGCCAAATCCACGGCCAACGAAATTGAGACAGGCGGCGGGGCTGCTCTGGCCCTTCAGCAGAATGTGGCTCAGCTTGCCACGGCAGGACAGGTACAGAAAAGGACCATCAACCACTTCGGCCAACTGGACATTCTGGTCAACAACGCTGGCGTGTCAATGCAAAAGCCCTTCGATGAAGTCACCGAGAGGGACTGGGACTTCATCAATGACATCAACAGCAAGGCCTTGTTCTTTGCCTGCCAGACGGCAGGCAAATACTTCCGGACTCAGAAGTCCGGCAAGATCGTGAACGTCGCGTCCTTTTGCGGGAAGCAGGCGATCGTGGAATTTGCCCCCTACAACGCCTCCAAGTTCTCGGTCGTGGGGATTACCCAGACCCTTGCGCTTGAGCTCGGACCCTACGGAATCAACGTGAACGCCGTCTGCCCGGGTGTTGTGAAGACTCCCATGTGGGAGGCATTCCCGCCCGAGCAGTGGACCATGCAGGAAGGGAAGATTCCATTGCGTCGTGGCCAGACAGCGGAGGACATCGGCGAAGCCGTAGCTTTCCTCGCGTCCGGGCGAGCTCGGAACATCACCGGTGCTAGCTTACCGGTAACCGGAGGATTGGCCATGTGGTAGAGGACGAGTAAGCCTGAACCTCTACGGCTGAGGGGAATGACCTAGAGGGATGAAAGTCGCGATGTCCCCGATGCTCATGTACATGGAGGCGGACAACGGTCTGGTGACAGACCGGCATTTGGTCCACTACGGTGCACGAATCTAGGGCGGAGTGGGCCGGTGATGTTGGAGGTCGTCTTATTGGAGCCGCGTGGCAGAATTAGCCATCGCCCGTCGCCGAGCTGCCGGAACAAATGAGAGACGAGCTGAGCCGCTGGTGCGCGACTCCGATCATGGGCATCCGCATCCCTCCCAGTGGCAAACCCCGATCGAAGCAAGCCACCCATCTGTACCTGCGCTGGCCCCTCCCCTCGCTGGGTTCCTGGGCCGCCTCGGGACGGGCCTCGCTCCGCGAAGTCACACCAGACGACGTCAGGGACGTCCTTTCCGGACCGGAATATCCACGCCCGGCCGTGGGCCAAAGACTCTGCTGCATGTTCCGCCCCCAAGGACACCAGACAATATTCTTCAACCGGCTCGGCTTGATACGAATCGGCACGCATGAAAGCCGTCAACCAAAGCCCCGGCATAAGGCATTCACAGCGATCGCGTCCTTCCGCGGACTGGGATCCGGCCAACTGCGCAACCTGCAACGGGCTCACATCCACGAAGGACGGCATGTTCGGCCTCAGCATTGCCGGAGCGAGCCGCCGCTGCGGCGAAACGTCATCCCTTCGGACGGGTACTCCGGCAACGACTGACGCGCAAGTCTTGTGTGGGTACGAAGCCAACGGTACAGAATTCGGCTGCTAGCCCGGGAACAACCGAAACTGTTTGACAGATCGGGAATCTCTTCGGGTTCTGCAGACACTTCAAGGCACGAGGCTATTGGGGAACCCGACGAAGACTTTGGCGTGAGTGAACCGCGGGCGGCGCTGATGCATTCGGGTTCTGTTCGACAGCATGCCGGACGCTGTCTTCCGGTCCCGACTGTCCCGCGGTCCGGCAAGCATGCCGCCGGCGGCCGATCTCCACCATCTGGTGGAAGATCAGGCTGGCCTTCTCGGCGAGTGTCATCCGTCACAGGAGGTCTTCCACCCGCTCACCACAGATACTCCAACGTCAAGACAAGCATGGTTCGTGGCGCGCTCCGCTTTGGGGAGGTCATCTTTGACGCCTCTCATTCCGCATCCTCCAGCCCCAAGATCTTGTCACTTTGGAAGGTGCCGAGCTCAGCCAAAGGAATTGTGCGTACAGAAGGCCAGTCCATGAAGAGGACTGCGTCCTCATCAAGAATTGCAGCCTCGGGCGACTGCCATGCCGCCATGGCCGTCGCTTCATCCGGAAACGTGTACTCGGAAAAAGCCGCGTAATCGATTGCGTCATCGCCGCGATACCCGTCCTTGAGTATGCGAGTTTGGCGATAGGACAGCAGACCTGGGAGCTGCTCCGCCAGCGGGCGGTGGATCTTGATGTAGTGAGTATAGAACTGCTCGAGGGCCATTCCCGGCGTTGGTCGGGTGAGAAAGGCAATCGTAAAGACCATGGTTTCCTTCGGGGTGGTATTGGGTCGGTCTCAGTTGGTTATCGAGAACCACGAACGAATTTGACGGCAATTGCGCCAAAGACAGCGAACCCCGCCGCCCAGATATACAGCGCCGTGAAGTTCTCACCAGCTGACACGGCGAAGAGAAGGGCCGCAAAGGCTGGAGCGACAGATTGTGGGAGCTCATTGGCGATATTGAACACGCCAAGATCCTTGCCAGAGTCCGCGTCGTTGGGGAGAACGTCAGTCACGAGGGCCAGGTCCACTGACATGTGGATGCCGATCCCAAGACCAACGACGGCTACGCCGACGTGGAAAGTCCCGAGGTCCGGAGCAAAGGCAATGATTGGGAATCCGATAGCGACGATGAGTGTGGCCAGGGCAACGAAGATCTTCCGGCGGCCAGTTCGGTCTGACACGTAACCGCCGCCCGCGGAACCAACAAGGATACCTGCCACGAGTATTACTTAGGCTATAGCTACGGCTGGGGCTACTGTGTCGTTTGTGAAGTCGAAGCGGTTGATTAGTAGGAAAGACTGATAGGTCAGCAAGGTCATCCAAGCCAAGGTGAGGAAGAAACCGCTCACCCAGGCCCAGGCAAAGTCAGGGTTCTTGACCGGGTTGACCCAGAACGTCTTGAATTGCCGGAAGTTAAACGGCGCGGGACGCTCAATTGACCTCGCTTAGCCAAATCGCCTTTCTCGAAAGCGTGAAGGAGCAAGTCATAACCGGAGGCGAAGTGATCGACGAAGAACTCTCTGCGAGGGTGGTCACTTCCATGATGTGATTCGGCACTCTGGCAGATGCGCTCGGACGCTGATTACGAGATCCTCGAAAGGCGAGTTATCCCGATGCTCGAAGGCCTGGAAAATCAGTGGTTGGTTGACTCGGAGAATGTTGACATTGTCAGAATCTTTAGTTCGTACACACACCACCCTCGAGAATCGACCCAGGAGACTGTTTTGATTTCGGCTGCGACGACAGGGCATCAATTGTATGGGCAGGGAAGACCCCGAACTACGCACACGGTGCGAGACTTCCGGGGCGAAAAGGCCTCCCGGTGTGAAGGGGAGCTGCCTAAAAAACCGCTGCGCACTTGCACACCTAGGGAGGCCTTCTCATGTCCCACGCTAAACGCGGACCCCGATCAGCACTGGGCGATTGCCGGGGCGTCGAAGCGTTTCTCTGTGTCCTGGCCGACCGCCAAACGGTGGGTCGTCCGACACTTCGAAGACACCCGGAGGGCACGGACTAAAAGCCATCCAGGCCCCATCTCTGACACCCCAGCTTGGTCCCCCAAGAGCCAGACATCAGGTGAGCAGGATCCAGCTGCCACAACGACAGCACAAACCACCTTCGCACCGAGGAAAGGCATTTGCGTACTTCCGCGGACGAACAGTCAGAAGGGGCGGTCTAGGTCGAGGAGCGTGTCGTCGATCAACCAACGGCTGTCGCGCCTCACCATCATGAAGACGTACCTCCCTGTTGCTACAACTCTCGTCTCCCATTGGATGCCGTAGATGTCGGTTAGGCCACGGCCGTTGCCCCTTCGGTTGTCAGACGCTCGATAAAAGCGTGACGAGTAGGTGCCTGCCCTGGTCAATTCCGCGAGACTTAATCACCTCGCCGAACTACTCCACCACGGCCTGCCTACCGAACTGACTGCTCGCGTCCCCCTCGTCGAGCTGGCCAGCAAATGCGGTGTCCTGGGTTATGAGACCTGCGACGACTTCGAGCCGTTCCGGGTCATCGACTACAGGGTATGGCGCACTCCTGCTGGAACATGCGCCGATCGGCAACGGACCAGGAAGTGGGCACTTGGGCAACGGCTACAGATCTATCCACGCCGCCTCCTGAGCCACCGGTGCGTGAAGATTTTGCGTACACCTGTGGCCATCGAACTACCTTCTGAAATGTTGCTTTAGTTTCAGTCCCGCATTTCGACGCGTGCGATCAGGCGATGGTGCGTCCGCCGTCCACCATGAGCTCTTCTCCCGTGATGTAGGACGCTTCATCGGATGCGAGGAAGAGGACGGCGTTTGCCACTTCATGCGGCTGCCCGGCGCGCTGGAGCGGCGTGCGCGTGATGTCCGGGTGCGACGGGCCCGCAGCGGCAAGCACTTCGCGGGTCATCGGGGTCTCGATGATCCCCGGGGCCACCGAGTTCACACGGATCCCATCCGCGGCGAACTCAACTGCCGCCGTCTTGGTCATGATGAACACGGCAGCCTTTGATGCCTGATATGCAACAGCTCCACCGCTTCCCAGGTGAGCGTATGTCGACGAGAGATTGATAATAGATCCGCCTCTGCCACCCTCGCGCATGATGGCGGTGCCGAACTTGAGGCCGAGTAAGACACCCGTCTGGTTGACACTTATGACTTGGTCCCACTCGGCAAGCTCGATCTTTGAAATCCCAGGCAGGGAGAGAATCCCGGCGTTGTTAACTAGCACATCCAGTCCCCCGAAACGCTGGCGGATGCTGTCCATGCCAGCCTCCCATGCTGCCTCTTCCGCGACATTGAGCTCGAGTCCGAGGGCTTCGCCCCCGGCCTGCTCGATTCGCTCTACGACGGCATTGACCTCGTCTTGCTTTAGGTCGGCGACGACGACCTTCGCGCCTTCGCGCGCGAAGAATTCCGCCTCCACAGCCCCCTGCCCCCCTGCGGCTCCGGTGATGAGTGCGACTTTGCCATTGAGACGTCCCATGAGAGTCCCTCCTTAGTTCGGGTGGGTCGCCGACGCCGGCGGCCCGTAGGTTAGTTTTTTAGACTTCGGGCGGGGGCCTTTTGGAAGGGCCCCGCCCGGGCCAATGTAAACGTCAGCTGTTGGCGTTCCAAAGCTTGAGGTAGGTGCTCTTCCAGTCCATGTCGCCATCCCAAGGGACGGTCGTCACGTTCTCAGCGCTGATGAGTTTCTCCGGCACGTTGACTGTCTTGAGGTTTGCCGGGAGGGTTCCGTTGAAGATTCGGATCATCTGATCGACGGCGGCGTAGGACTGCCATTCGATGTTGTAGGCGACGGTTGCCTTGAATGGTTGGTCGCCTGCTTTGATCGCCTGGAGAGCCGCGGGATCACCGTTGTGCGAGACGATGCTGAGCTTGCCGTTCTGGGCGGAACGCTGGATCACGGGAGTGATGGCGAGAGCGACCGGGTCGTAGGGTGCGTAGACCGCGTTGGCCGTCGGGTTCGCTTGAAGGACCGCTTGGAATTGCGTCGGGACCTGGGTTTGCAAGTTGGCGATCTGGAAATCGAAATCCTTCAGTACCTTGCAGGAGGGGCAGAGTTCCTTCAGCCCGTCCAGGAAGCCTTGGTGCCATTCGATGTTGGATTGGAATTCAGGATCATTGATCGCAATGACCTTGCCGTCGCCTTTGGTCGTGACCGCGACATATGCGGCATTCCAGCGGCCAGCTTGAACATGGTCCTGCAAGGAACTGGCGTCCGCGAAGTCATCGGGCGTTGGCTCGTACATGTTTACAACCTTGATGCCCGCGGCACGGGCGGATGCGACATCCGCCTTTACGACGCTTGCAGGGGTCGCGCCGAGAAAGATCCCGTCAGCGTGAAGCTGGATAGCCGTGCGGACCGCGGCTCGCATCTTGTCTGGGTCACCAGCGGGATCGATCATCTGGTAGCGCCAGCCTAGAACTTTGGCAGCCTCGGCCACAGCGTCGACACCGCGCTTGCAGCCCTCCGCTGCATAGGCGCACGGGATGCCGATGACGAACTTGCCCTTCGGGGCGGTGACTGCCTCGGTCGGGAAGTCGAATTTCGTGATCTTGGCTTGGGCCTCGGTGAGCACCTTTTGCGCGGCGGAAACATCATTGTTGCTGCTAGCGCTCGATGCTCCGGTGGAGCTTGCGCAGCCGGTCAGCGCCAGGGCGCCGGCCAGCACGACCGCAGCCCAAGGGGCGGTGCGGAGCATGGTTCGGATCATATTATTGCCTTTCAAGGTGTAGGTGATTCTGTTCGGTTGAAGGTCTTCTTCGACCATTACCGCGAGGACTTCCGGCGGCGTCTTCCGACGAGGACCGAAGCGGACACTGCGACCATGAGCGCCACACCGTTGAAGATGTTAGTCACCCATGTTTCAGCTCCGAGGAGGGTCAATCCGTTGCTACCGACGGCAAGGAGGACCACGCCGATCACGGTCCCCCAGACGTTGAAGTAGCCGGGCTTTATCGTTGTCGCTCCGAGGAACGCCGCAGCGTATGCCGGGAGGAGGAAGTCCGGGCCCAAAGTTGGCGCAGCGGTACCTCCACGGGATGCTAGCAGTGCCCCAGCCAGAGAAGCCAGGACGCCGGCCGCAATGAACGACGACGCGAGGTAGCGGTTGACCCGCACACCGCTCAGCCGGGCCGCGTCACGCCCCATGCCGGTGGCCCGGAGGTACCGGCCGAAAGGGGTCTTTTCCATCACGTAGTAGAGGGCGAGGCTGAGTGCGATGGCATAGGCGATCACCACCTGCAGGTCGAAAACGCGAGTTGTAGTCAGGGCGCCCACGGCATCAGAGCCCAGCACGAGGAGCGAGCTTCCGGTGACCAGGAGGTTGAGGCCCGACAGGATCGTCGCGGATGCGAGAGTGGCGATGAACGCGTTGACTCCAACTTTTACGATCAGGAATGCGTTGACGGTTCCAACGACCGCTCCGACCACAACGCAGGCAAGGATCACTACCGGTAATGGGGCCCCGGCGTTTGAAACCGAAATCGCGGTAATCGCACTGAAGCCCAGGATCGCCCCGAGGGAAAGGTCGAACTCCCCGGCGGCAAGCGGCAAAATTGCAGCCAACGCAAGGATCACAGGGATCGACTGGTCCGATAGGATCGCCTTCGCGTTATCGAACGTCGGAAACGTCTCTGGCAGCAGTGCCGAGAACACGACAATCATCAGCACGAGGAAGACAATCACCCCGTAAGAGGTCGCTAGTGTGCCAAGATCGGGCCGGCTTCGTGCCGTCTTCTTCTGGGGCTTGGCCGGGCGGCGCTCCGGGGCGGTGCTGGTTGTAGTGCTCATAGTGTCCTTCTGAAAAGACTCGGGATTCTGAGTGGTGGTGATTGAAGCTGCTCTGTCCTCGGTCAAGGGCCTCATGCTGCGGCTCCGTTCGCGGCCCCGTGCCGGGCGCAAAGCAAGGCAAGATGCTCCTCGCTGATCTCCTCACCCGTGGCCTCGGCCACGAGCCGGCCGCGGTCTAGGACCACGACGCGGTCGCAAAGACCAACGAACTCCTCGAAATCAGTCGATGCCAAGACCACCGCCCGGCCCTCGGCAGCGAGTGCCCGGATGATGTTGGCGATTTCCTGCTTGGCCAGTGCGTCCACTCCTTGGGTAGGCTCGTCCAAAAGCAGTACCAGCCCGCCATACCCAGCAGCGCGAGCTACAACGACCTTCTGCTGGTTCCCGCCCGAGAGGAGTCCTATGAGGCGGGAGGGCTCGGGCGGCTTGACTGCGAACTCGGTGATAAGTCTTTGTGCGCCTTCGCGTTCCTTCCGGCCGTCGAGCGAGCCGTTCCTCGTGAATGCATTGAGCCGGCCCAAGGTGATGTTTTCCTGGACGGTCATAGAAAGGACCGCTCCCTCGCGTCGCCGCTCCTGTGGAACGCACGCAACACCGGCCGAAATCGCCACCGCAGGAGAATCCGGGGCGTAGGCAGCGCCGACGAGCTCCATCTCCCCTGAAGAGGGTTTCTGTGCGCCGGCGAGGATCCGGATCAGCTCGCTGCGACCGCAGCCGACCAGACCTGCAAGGCCGACTATCTCGCCGGAGCGGACCTGAAGGTCCACTCCGCGAAGCTTGGGACCTGCGATTCCGCGAGCTGCGATAACGACTTCGCCCTCCCGCTCACTTGCGCGCGGGATTTTGGTCTTCTCAAGCCGCTTGCCCACGACCCGAGCCACGATGTCATCCACACTCATCTCCGCGATCGGCTCATCCGCAACGAGCTTCCCGTCACGGAGGATCACAAGCTGATCAGCGATCCGCTTCACCTCCTCGGTGCGGTGACTGACGTAAATCACCGTCCCGCCGTTGGCCTTGAGCTCTTCCAACGACGTCAGGATAGCGTCGACTTCCTCTGCCGGGAGCGATGCCGTTGGTTCGTCAAGAACGACGACGTTCTTTGCGAACGCCTGCACGCCGGATTCATCCTCGTCCTGGAACGCCCTTGCCAGACCAACCATTGTGCGCAACGTCGGGTTCAGCGACCCCACGAGCGCACCGGGATGCACGGAAATGCCGAACTTCTCCAGAGTCGCGGCCACATGTTCATACTGGCGGCGCAAACTGATCGGACCCAGTAGGCCGGGCGCGCGGAAACGGTCCACGAAGGCGAAGTTGTCCGCAATAGAAAGACTGTCCACAAGACCGACGTCCTGATGAAGGAAGCGAAGACCGGCCTGGTGCGCGGCATGCGGGGTCATGGGCAGCGAAAGCGCCGTACCGCCAACCGCCAGCGCAGCGTGCGGATCGGGCTGATACACGCCCGCAAGGACCTTGATCAGGGTCGACTTTCCTGACCCGTTCATGCCCAGGAGAGCAGTAATCTTCCCTCGCGGAACTGAAAACGAAACGTCACTGAGAGCTCTCTGCCCGGCGAACGTCTTCGAGAGGTTCTCGATCCGCAGAGCATCGGTCGCGACAGTGACAGCAGCGTCCGAATTGATCATGGGTTGCCTTCCAATGAGGTGATTTTGGGTGCGCCGAAGGGAGACTTCAGCCAACAAGCTCGGAGGCGAAGTCCAACGACAGTGAGGGTGAAAGACTGCGGCGGCGTCCGCCGTTCGTTTCTCAGAACGGGTTGTCGAAACCGCCGAACATATAGTCAATCCGCCACGCATCCGCTTCAGACTTCACGAAGCGCACCCTGTAGAAGCCGGACGTAACAACGGCGGTCTTCCCCTCACTTGCAGATGTGAGCAGCAGGTAAGCGATGACCTCAGCCGCAGACTCCCCCTGCGAAACGAAAACATGGTTGAGAATGTTGTGCCGGCGTTGATCCGTCTGCGCCGACATGAATCCTTGCAGCCACTCGGACACCATCCGCCGGCCCTTCACCGGATCGATCCGGATGTTTCCGGCAATGGACCCCTCCCACACCACGTTCTCCGTGAAGCCGTCCTCAATGGCGGCGATGTTGCGCTCGTCATATGCCCAGGCATAGCGGCCCAAAACATCGAGGATATTGAACCGGTCGACGAGCCCCGCCTCGCTTACAGCATTCTGCGTGTCCCCAAAACTGACGAAGCCGTTTGCCCTCCCCCAAGCCGGGACCGGCGTTTGCTGAACTTCAGTGGTCATCATTGACTCCTTGCCCGTTCACCAGCTGCCAACCGACCGGCATAAAGGAACACCGGCACCGGATACAAACTAGTAAAAGCCTTTACTGTTACCTCCATCACGGTACACGTCGTCCACAAGCAACGCAATAGCCTCAAATCCAAAGCCTTCCGCACTTGCATTAGGAGACGCGAAAGGGCAAGCTGGACTAGAATGTAAAAGCTTGAACTATGTGCCATGCGACGCAATGATGTCGCAAATCCAAGTCCCGCCACGAGGAGTTGTCGTTGACCGCCTCCACCACCACCGAGGCCACTGAACCAGCCCGGGCCGCGTTCGCACTTAGAAGGGAGAGCGGATCCGACATTTCGGATCACGACTTCCTCTCATTCCCAGAAGCGGCACTGTCGGCCACTCGGAGACGCCTCCCGTCCGTTGACCTCGAGGCGATGCGGACCATACTCCTCCTCCATAGGGTCACCAGCGCCATCGTCTACGACATCGAGTCCTCCGTCCATCGCCCGGCTGGCTGGTCATGGGCATCATTCCGCCTCTTGTTCACCCTATGGGTCGCCGGAGATCTAGAATCGAAGCGCGCAGCTGAACTGTCGGGCATGAGCAGAGCCGCGGTATCAAGCCTCAGCAAAACACTCGAGCTGAGCGGCCTCGTAACAAAGAAAACCGACGCATCCGACCGTCGCGCCATCGTTCTCCGACTAACCGACGCCGGGGTGCAGCGATTCGAGGAAGCCTTCCTCGGGCACAACGCCAGGGAGTCGGACTGGATCGGCGGGTTACCGCATGAGGACCGAGAAAGTATCATTCGCATCCTCCTCAAACTCAACAATACGGCCCGCAGCCCTTGGGTGAAACGGCGCGCATAAAGGACTGCAGCCGCTTAATGGAGTCGGCAGTTTAGCCCTCGAGCAGGAGGCGCAGATCCCGGCACAAATTGTAAGACTGTTAACTATTTAGACCCTGACCAATAGGTTCGGAACCAGGCGAATCGCAGCTGACCCCCGCATGGGCAATGCATGGCGCGGGCAGGGATGTCCCACAATCGGGCTGCTTACCTAGAGGGCGCATCAGACCCGCGGTCTAGCGTTTGGGCATCCGCAAAGGTGCGCCTGTTCGCCCAGGAGGCTTCGGCGACGGTGGTGGCCGACCATTCAAATGAAAGCACAGAGGAGCAGAAACCATGACCCACAGACTGACCACCGATGACGTGTTGGCGATCACCGACCTTAAGGCGCGGTACTTCCGATACGTGGATGACAAGCGGTGGGATCAATTGCCGGAATTATTTACTGATGACGCCCATTTTGGAGGATTTGCGTTCGACAGTTCGGGCACGACGGCCGACTTTGTCTCCGCGCTGTCGGCATTTCTTAACGACACCCACAGCGAACACCGGGGAACGATGCCACGACTCCGCATGGTCGACGCCAACACGGTTCGCGCCGTGTGGACGATGAGCGACTACGTCACCTGGGAACCCGACAGCCGCGTCTACAAGAATGTGCCGATCGAGGGAATGTATGGCATCCGCGGTTACGGCCTCTACGAGGAGGAGTACCTCAGGACCCCCGCAGGTTGGCGCATTTCATTTTCGCGGCTCGTGCGCACACGCATTGATCCGCTTGTCGGGACCCCGGCCCCGGATCCCGGCTACGAACTCAACACTCAGGACACGACATGGCTCGACGGCTGACCCCACTTAGCAACCCCATGCCGTGAGTAGCATAGAACGAGGTGCCGTCGGGAGCGGTTCCCGGCGACGCCTCATTGGATTGTCCTCGGCCGCGAGGGCGTACGTCGCGCCAATCCAGGAGAAACAACCGGACGAAAGAGTCGAGTCCAGGTCGTCATAGAGTTCACCGGTTGCTTAGCCCCGTCGGTGCTAAGGTTTCCCCATGACGGAAACAACGGGAACGGAAGCTCTCAATTCGCTCTCGATGACCGATATCGCCGTCCGGCGCACGAAGGAGCGCTTTCCCTCCACCGACGCCGAAGCGATGCATCTCGTGCTGCTCCTGCACCGACTGGCCAACGTGGTCACCTACGATCTTGAATCGAGCGTGCACCGGCCCAGGGGTCTCAGCTGGCCCTCCTTCCGGCTACTATTTACCATCTGGGTCGGTGGCGAGATGGAATCAAGAGCAGCCGCCACTCAGACCGGTATGAGCCGGGCCGCGGTGTCTAGCCTGACAAATACGCTGGACGGCCTTGGGCTGCTCCAGCGGACCTCCGACACCCAAGACAAACGCAAGATACTCTTGTCCCTCACGCCACGGGGGCGTGCGACGCTGGAGGATGCCCTCCAGGCAAACAACGCCCAGGAGCAGAAGTGGGCGCAGAACCTGACTCGGCACGATCTTGAAACGCTCATCGAATTGCTGGGGAAGCTGGGGCAATCCGCGCAATCTGACTGGGTAAGCCATAGAGACTAAGGTTAGGACGCAATAAGCTCTGACCGCGAGATTTTTGCATCGTCGTCCGTCGACTGGATCTCGACCGATTCCCAGTCGAGCACATCAGTCGTTTCATCGATGAGTTCTATCCACTCCATTGAAGAGAGCGCGAATTGCTTCTCTTCCTCGCCTGGGAACGAGAGTGTGCAGGAGCCCCTGGCGATTTCCTCGCCATCAAGCCATTGACACTCCAGCTCAGCGTGCAACAAGCCGGGAAGGCACGACACGAGTGTGGCGAACACGCTCTCGTACGCGGCTTCGAAGTGCACTCGCGCCGTGCAAGGAGCGCTGGGGATGATCATGACGACTTTGTTCATGGCCGGACTTCCGAACTGAGTGGATGGGAGAAGCGAGTGGATGGGAGAACCTATAGCTCAAGTGTGGAGGGGCCGAATCTTGTCTTGGGCTTTAGTGCAAGGAATGGCAAGAATGCTGCAGAAATTGGACCCCGGCACCTTCATCCATCGTGATCGTGCCGCGTGCGTTGACACCGCGGTAGAATTCCAAAATGGATTCCGCGCAGTTCCGCAGCGTCGAGGCTTGGGAGCGCCGCATCAGCGAGTCACACTTCCCGCTGCTGATGAATGCCGCGCGGCCAGACTTCAAAGCCTCAATCAGTACCGTCGATCTGCCACGCGGCATGCGCATCTCGGAAATCGATGTTGAGTCGAACCATCTCAAAAGGACTGAACATCTCGTCAGAACTCAGCCCTCAGATCATGTATTAGTTGTTCTCCAGCAGAGTGGCAAGGCTGTGATTCGCCAGTTGGATCGCCAGGTGGTCCTCGAGAATGGCTCAGGAGCAATCGCGGACCCGAACGCGCCGTATGAGATCAAGATGACCCGAGGCTCACACCAGTTGGTACTTCTGCTCCCCGAAGCCTCCCTCCGTGCTGGCGGCGCGAAGGTCAGCGAGGTCCGCACCAAGCTTCTTCCGGCCGATTCGTTGGCTATCAGAAGCCTCTCCTCCCTCGCCAGAGATCTCGTTGTCACCGATATCGCCCCAGAGGAAGCCGAAGGACTGGCTGCAGCCGCGTTCGACCTTCTCAGGGGTGCTCTCGGACGTCTAGGTACCCTCTCTTTGACCGTTGCCTCCGCCTCGCATGAGGCTCAACGACGGCTAGTCAAGGAATATATCCAGGGCCATCTTGAAAATCCCGGGCTTAGCGTTGAGTCAGTTGCCAAGTCCCATCACATTTCTCCCCGGCATCTGGCGACTCTTTTCGGTCCGGAGTCGACTCCAGGGGCATATATTCGCCAGGCGAGACTTCAGCGGATTTTCGATGACCTCACGAATCCCAGCATGCAAAGCTTGACGGCGTCCCAGATAGCATCACGCTGGGGGTTCACTAACTATCCGACCTTAAGCCGCGCATTCCGGAGGCAATTCGGCGTAGCGCCCAACGAGGCCCGCGTCTATGGACGCGAAGCGCTTGACAGCGTGCGCTAATGTGCCGTCGGCGAAACAGAAGCACGGAGCCCCCGATCGCCCCAAGCCCCATTGGTTCCACTCTGACCTGATCGTGTTGTCAGAAACCTCGCTCGTATGGTCCTGTCGCCCGCGCGTACGCGGGAATCGCAAGATGGGGCTCGACGCCGGCATGTCGCGCTGCTTTGAGCGCCCAGTTCGGATCTCTTAGCAACGCCCGCCCGATGAAGACGAGGTCCGCCGACCGGCTCGACACGAGATATTCCGCGAGCTCGGGGCTGCTGATCGACCCCATGGCCGCGGTCTTGACCCCGAGCTGCGCCTTCAGGTCGAGGGCATAGTTCGCCTGGTAGCCTGGGTAGACCGGGGCGGCATAGCCGGGAACGACGTTGCCACTCGACACATCGAATAGATCCACGCCTTCGGAAGCGAGCTGGGAAGCGAGCCACGTCGACTCCTCGCGCGTGAGTCCGCCGTCGGCCAGGTCTTCGGCGGAAAGCCGCACGAAGAGAGGAACCGAATCGGGCACCGCGCCGCGAATTTCGGCCACCACGCGCCGCACAATTCGGGCCCGATTCTCCATTGACCCCCCGTAGTCGTCCGAACGTTGATTCGTGAGCGGCGAGAGGAATTCGTGGAGGAGGTATCCGTGCGCGACGTGCAACTCAATGCAATCGAAACCCGCGGACACGGCCCGCGCGGCAGCTTCGCCGTAAGCGGCGACTGTGCTATCGATTTCCGACCCGGATAATTCCTTTGGCACAGGAAGCCCCTCGTAGGCCACGGCCGATGGTGCGAGTCCCCGCTCCTGCGACTTTGACTTCCGCCCAGCGTGGGCGAGTTGCGCGCCCATGACGGCCCCGTGCTCGTGGGCGAAATCCACGATGCGTGCGAGCCCGGCAATCTGAGCATCCTCCCAGAGCCCGAGATCGGACGAACTAATCCGACCCTCGGGTGTGACGGCAATAACCTCGGTCATCACAAGGCCTACTCCGCCAAGGATGCGCGCGCCGTAGTGCACGAGGTGGAGATCGCGGGCGATTCCGTCCTCTTCCGCCATGTACATGAGCATCGGAGACATGGCGATTCGATTGCTGGTCGTCATACCCCTGATCGTGAGGGGCTCGAAGAGTACGCTCATTGCATTCACCAGATCGAAAGTCCGCCGGTGACCGGAATGCTGGCCCCGGTGATGTTCTTGGCCCGGTCTGACGCGAGGAATGCGACGGCTTCGCCAATGTCCTCGGGCGTTTGGCCTCGACGCAGTGGAATCTTCGCCTCTTGTTTAGTCCACTGCGCCGGATCCAGACCGTCCCACATCCGGGTCTTCACTATGCCAGGGCACACCGCATTGACGGTGACGCCCGAGGGTCCCAATTCGAGCGCGAGTGTCTGGGTGATGGCGATCGCGGCGAACTTCGATGCATTGTATGGTGCGTATTCGTCGATGGCCTGTTTGCCACAGAAAGAAGCAATATTGATAATCCGGCCGTCACCCTGCTTTGCCAGCTCTCGTCCGGCCGCCTGTGCAGCGAAGAACGTCGACTTGGCGTTGATATCGTTGATGAAGTCCCAGTCTCGCTCGGTTACTTGGTCGTAAGGCTTCTGCATCGAGACTCCGGCGTTATTCACCCATATGTCGAACGCGCCTAGCTTCAGCCGGGCTTGCGAGATGACTTTTTCGGCGGCTGCGAGGTCAGAAACGTCATGCTGGAGGGCGACAGCTGTGCCACCCGCGGCGATAATCTCATCCGCGGCGAGCTTGGCTTGGTTTCCGTCAAGGTCGGTAACCACGACTGCGGCACCTCGCTTCGCGAGCACCATCGCGATCCCACGGCCGATCCCCTGAGCGGCTCCTGTGACAACAGCGACCTTGCCTGTCAGTTCGGACATCGGTTCTCCATTCGACCTGGCGGAGGACGACGAGGTTCCTCCGCGATGAGTTGTTCGTTAGGAGACTATGCCCACCCGATTAGATCGTCAAGGTTTTTACTATCGACCCGGGAAACCAGCGGCCTCTTGTGCGCGGAACTCCGACGGGGCCGTGCCATACACACGTTTGAATGCCCTTGTGAAGGTCGTAGCGTCAGCAAAACCGACCCGCAAGCCGATATCGAAAATGGCGGCGTCGCGGTGGGCGGGAGATCGAAGCAGTCCAGCGGCCTCCTGCACCCTCTCCTCCCTGATGAACGCCGCCGGCGACGTCCCTGAGTCAGCGAAAACCTGCGCCACGAGGCGGGGAGAGATGCGCAGGTACTGGGCGATCAGGGCAGGACTGAGCTGAGGGTCCCGGAACCTTGACCGGACGAAGTCCTTCGCCGTTTTCATCAGCGCCTCACGTCCCAGGAGTCTGTTGTTGAGCGACGGATCGGCGTTATAGATCGCGGCGAGAATGTCGACGGCGGCTGCTGCCAGCGAGGCAGCTTCTATTCCGTTACCTCCCGTCGGGACGCCTCTTCCGGCAGCGGGGCCCGAAGGTTCCGCTTGGAGGCGCGAGGTGCTCGACAAGTCCACTAGTTCATCGAGGATCTTTCTAAACACCCGGCCTAGCGGCCCTTCGGCGGAGTGAATGACGCGCCCGACGGCAGCGTCCAGCCTTCCGGCGCTCGAGCGATTTAGCTTGAGCACAGTCTGCTGAATTGGTGTCGTGTAGTCAAAAGTGTAGGGCCGACGGGTGTCAATGAGGACGGCGTCACCGGGTCGGAGTTCGGAACGTGTGTCCCGATGCTCAACCTGGCCAGGGCTACCCAGGTCGTGAATGACCAACATGAGGTCGTCTGAATCGTGCTGGCGCACATCGATAGGTGTTCGAGAGACACCGAAAGGATCCGCCGTTAGCACGTGGAGGGAGAGTTGCGGGATGCTAGCAGTCGTCTGGAGATTGGCTACAAACGACGACGCGGCCCAATCGACGCGGCACAGCTGGAACCGCTCAATGCAGAGGGCCTCCCATGCGTCCGCAGACTGGACATCGTATTCCAACACTCTTCTATTGTACGAGAGTCGGTTCAGAGAGATGTTAAGGATATGTTTCGGGATCATTGCCAGCGAACGGTGCTTGCGCAAATTGCCGACAACACCGTGCAGATTTCGCCGAGCCGGAGAGCTCGAACCCGAATAGCATTTCTGTACTCAGTAACCCAACTCAGTAACCCAACGCTTTCATCAACGGGAGATTCCCATGCAGCAACGCGACCCCATCGTCGAGTCACGCTCGTTCGACTATGTCCCTGAATCAGAGCGCCACGGAACCGTGCGCACTCAGGTCCAGTTCTGGTTCATGGTCAACGCGACCCTTATCACCCTCTTCACAGGAGCCGTCGGACCAGCAATGGGGCTGGGCCTCTCCTGGACAATTCTGGCCTTGGTCCTCGGGAGCATCTTCGGCACCCTCTTTCAAGCCTTCCACGGCGCCCAGGGACCGCATATGGGTCTGCCGCAAATGATCCAGTCCAGAGTGCAGTTTGGCTCCCGCGGGGCAGTCCTCCCACTAGCCGCCGTCACGATCGTTCAGTTCGGCTTCGCGATATTCCTCATCCAGACCGCGTCGTCTTCCCTTACTGACATCACCGTCGATCAGACAGGGACATACGACGTCGTCATCGGTGCGGTCGCCGTCGTCCTCGCCATCGTTGGGTACAAGCTGCTGCTGCGAGTCGAAAAGATCGCCTCGTACATCACCCTCGTTAACCTCGTGCTGCTCACCATCGCAGCCGCAGTGGTGCTGCCGATCGGTTCGATGCTCGCCCATAGCGCCTTCGCGCCCGTCGCGTTTCTCGCTCAGTTCGGTGCTGCGGCAACGTACCAGATCGCCATTGCGCCCATCGTTTCGGATTACACGCGTTACCTGCCTTGGAAGACCAGCGGCCGCGCCGTCTCCGCCGCTGTGTTCGGTGGGACCATGGTCTCCGCCGTGTGGCTCGAAGTCCTGGGCGCCGCGCTCGCCATTGCATCCCCGACTGGGACAGATCTCATCGCGGCGGTGCGCGACATGGGCAATTCATTTGGGTTCGGCCTGGGCAATTGGTCGATGGCGGTCGCGGTCATTTCGTGCCTCATCACCTGTTCACTGACCTTCTACAGCGGCAGCGTCTCTCTTCTTAGCGCAGCCGAGGCGTTCCGGACACTCCGATCCACGGGATCTCTTCGGGCGGTGACCATCCTGGCGGCCGGCGTTGTGGTTGTGGCGGGCACGCTGATGCTCCCGAGCGACTTCCTCGGTGCCTTCAGCGCATTCCTGAGCATCCTCGGGTACTTCCTCATACCGTGGACCGCTGTGAACCTCACCGACTACTACATCGTCAGGCGAGGTATGTACTCGATCACGGACATCCTGCGGTCCGATGGCGGAATTTACGGACGATGGGGCGCCACAGGGATGATTAGCTATGGACTCGGCTTCATCGCAATGATCCCGTTCTTCAGCACTGCTATCTTCACCGGCCCTGTGGCATCCGCACTCGGTGGAGCCGACATCGCCTTCGCTATAGGGCTCGCCGTCTCCTCGGGCTCCTACTTTCTGATGATGCGCAGGCGCGACTTGTCCCTCGAGTTCGACGCAGTCCGCGCCGCGCCACTGAACACGCTCGGCCAGATCAACGGTGAGACTGCCCTCTCACCCACTCAGTTGGAAGGAACCGCCTCAGCATGAACGACGACCTGAGTACCGAGACCGGAACCTCGACACTGCGCCTCCTTTGGCCTCAGTGGCAGGGTGCCGCACCTGACGTGGTCGGGGCTCTTGCACCGGAGCTGCCGCTTCCCCTTGCCCAAACTGGTTACTCCTTGGGTACGCACATACTGGACCTCCTGGTGCCAGCGAATGGCCAGCGGACGGAAGTGGTCCCGGTCGGCAATTACTCTCCCACATTGGGCACGGAGAGGGGGGTCTATGCGCGAGAGGCTGTGATCGGCCAGCTCCGGGCCGCGCTTGGCATCCTAAGGGCGACCGATCCGACGAGAGTCACCACGCTTGGCGGTGAATGCTCGGTCAGCGTCGCCCCGTTCAGCCATCTGGCCGAGAAGTATGGAGACGACCTTGCGGTGGTCTGGCTCGACGCCCACCCCGACTGCACTCTGCCGGAGAGCAAATACGACGGCTACCACGCCATGGCGATTTCGCATCTAATCGGCCACGGCGACCCCGAGGTGCTCGATGCGCTCCCCGCCACAATCCACCCTTCTCGGGTGGCTCTGGCCGGATTGCACGCCTGGGCTGATGACGAGCTGCCAAACGTGCAAGCCTGGGGCCTGACGACGTTCGCCCCGGCAGTGTTGAACCAGGGCCCGGAGAGCCTGATCACTTGGCTTAAAGCCACCGGCTGCTCTAAGGTCGCGATCCACCTTGACGTCGACGTGATCGACAGTGACGACATAGTCTTTGGCCTAGGCATGGAGCCTCAGGGTTTGACGCGGGACTCAGTGATCAAGACGATCGGCGCGCTTCACGGGACCGCAGACGTCGTCGGGCTCACCGTTGCCGAGTACATCCCCCGTCAGGTCTTGGCACTCCAGGAACTACTGGCCAAGATCGAGTTCCCGGCTTAACCTCAGAGGCCGCGGGTACCTGTGGGTTGGGGAAGGCCTGTCCTTCCCCAACCCACAGGCATACCCTGCGGCTTCCTATCCACCCGCAACTATCGAGCATCCCTTGGCTGACAGTTTGGCATTTCATGAGAGCCCCAAGCCGTGCATGACCCCGCGACTGGTTCTACGACCACTACACCAAGGAGTGCTCCAGCTTGGACCGAGGCCCTACCTCTGAGCGTCCAAGTTTTCTGACCGACTTTGGTCTTACCGGTGCAGAGCCATCGACCTTTGTAATTTCTTCCTGCTTTTGGTCCAAGGTGATCAAAGTACCGAACTTGAACGATCATCTGCTGTGGACAGCGCCCGTCACATACGACGGATACGGGTGCTACACCTCAATCATGCGACTCGACCGCCATCTGGGACGAATTCGCCTGGTTGATACAATCCTCCTCCTGCGGGTCGCTGTACTAAGTGCATGAGGCTGTTGCGGCAACTCAGATCGCGCCCGGCGAAGCGCTAGCTGCGCTTACGTCTAGCGGCGGTGGCTACGGCTCTCCACTCGATCGTGACACGGCCCAGGTTCTTGAGAATGTCATCGACCGTTTCATCTCCGTTACCCGCACCCGGGACCCTACGGAGTAGTTATCGGTCGACGATGCTGAACGCTGGGAAACTTGATTGTCCATTGCATTCTTACACGGCGATCCGCAACGCCACGTTCTTCACTGTTTCATCTCGTACGACCGGGAACCAAGACGGCCAGCGCCAAGCCCGCCACATGGCAGAAGATTTTTGACTCTACACAGTTAGGAACCGACAAACTTGTACGGAAAATTTGAATATGTAAACCCGCTAACCATCTATTTTGGTTCCGGCTCAGCTTGGCGTCTTGATGACGTCCTTGAGACGGCAACAATTGCCGACGTTCATCTGATCACGACCCAGTCAGTAGCGGCCGGCAATGTCTATCGTCGACTCGTGGAGGACTCAGACCGGCTCGGACGGTCCGGTGTGTCTATCGTCAGCAGCCACGTTCCAATCGCGAAAGTTCTTGCAGCCGCCCGCGACATCCGGCGTTCCGGCGCGGAGGCCGTTGTCTCGATTGGGGGCGGTAGCGCCGTGGATGCTGCAAAGCTGAGTGCTTATGGTGCCAGATTCGAGGCGATCGAGGACGAGATCTCGCCAGCGGAATTTGCTGCGCTGCTTCGAACACCTTCCGAACGAGAAGCGCTTCCCCTGTATGCCATCCCTACCACGCTGTCCGCAGCGGAGCTCTACGGTGGCGCGGGATACACAGATTCGGAGACTGGCCGCAAGACCGGAATTCACAATTCAACCATGACGGCACGTGCCGTCTTCTATGACCCGCAGATTGCAGAAGAAACTCCCACCCAATTGTGGATTTCTACAGGCATACGAGCCATCGACCATGCGATCGAGGCAATCCTTAGCGATGAGACCAACCCGCTCTCTCGGACACTCGCCGTGTCAGCGGTAAATGACCTATTCACTTTCCTTCCACGTGCCGCGGAAGGAACAGATGGTCACGAAGAACGCCTTGCCTGCTTCGTTGGAGCGTGGAAGAGCTTCACTTCGCCACTGGTGGCGGCCGGCGGCATCAGCCATGCCTTAAGTCGGATGATAGGCGCCCAAAACGGGATCCCACACGGAGTGGCCTCATGTGTCATCCTGCCCAAGGTCATCCGCTACTTTCATTCATCAGACGATCTGGCTCGCTCACGCCTCGACGAGCTTGCCAAGACCACGAACTTCGCTGCCTCGGGTTCGGACCTTGCTGACGCCATCGAGGGTCTCATTTTGCGCGCAGAGCTTCCGCTGCACTTCTCCCGCCAGGATGTCAGCGTCGAGGCAGAAGCAGAGGCCGCGCTAAGAGCCGCCCAGGCGACTGGAGTCGAGACTGAAATTGCGTCTGCGATTCTCGCCCAATGCATTAAATAGACTCATGAATCTCAGGGGTAGGATTTCAGGAGACTGACCGAGGGGACTCGTCCAAGAAAAAACGACTTCGCAGAAGCAAGGCGCCCCGCAACAGTTTTGCCGGGCGCCAGGCCCTCCAGCAGCGTCATCCAGATGACGGTGCTCGAAGCCATTTCAGTCCTGAGCCCTGGTGAGGGAACCACGCAGTCGGGCCGGGCTGCCGCGCGTCGTTTCCGCCAGCCGACCGCGTAGACTCTCAGCACCGCGATTTCCTGCAAGATGCACAAGGACGATGAAGCGCGTGGTCCGTTTGACCAACCTGTCTATGGCCAAAGCGGCTGTGCTTTTCATGGATGTAGGGGCGGGCCGGGGCACGCTGCCGGGATTGCTCCCGGTCTGTTGCCCCGGCCCGCCCTCCGCACCGGACATGCGACTCTCAGTGCGTCCGGCGCTTCACGGATAGTCACTCCCGACGGCGGCGGGGGCCCACGTTGTTATGTTCGTTGGGGCTCGCGCCGGTACCGTGTGATTGATCGAAAGTGTCCTTGTCTCTGCGGGGCCTGTCCTGACGCTATAGACATGAGTCACAGCATGACTTCTGCCAAAACCGCTTCTACAAGGTCAGGAGGATCGATCCGACCGCTTGCCGTGACATGAGCCGCTCGTATCCGCGTTCGAAGTCATCGAGACCAATTCGACTGTCGATGACTGGTTTCAGATGTCCTTGAGCTGCCAGGTCAGAAATCGCGATCAAGTTCATGGCTGTCACGTCTTGACTCTCCCTGTGCAACGCATACCCCCGGATTCCCTTCTCCTGCGAAACGATGTCGACGAGGTCAACCCGAGGAGTCTTTCCTCCAGTGAAACCGATGGACACCAGGGTTCCGCCAGGGCGAAGGACGCTCATGAACTGGCCCACGTAATCCCCTCCGACAGGGTCAAGCGCGAGCGCTACACCCTTACCGCCAGTTAGCCGCTCGACTTCCTCGGGGAGATCCTGAGAAGACAGGTCGATTACCGCAGTTGCCCCGGCCAGCCTTGCTCGGGCGGCCTTGGACGCCGACGAGACTACTGCGATGGGATGTGCTCCGAGCGCCGTAGCGGTCTGCATGAGGGCGTGTCCGACTCCGCCTGTGGCACCGGAAACAAGCACAAGCTCGCCCGTTTTGATTTCAGCTGCGGAAGTGAGTGCTCCATATGCAGTCAGGTAATTGACAGTCAACGCGGCGCCTTCGTCCAGGCTGACCGTCTCCGGCAGTCGTAGCAGCCGCCTGTCTTCGACGACGATCCACTCCTGGTACGTGCCATCGGAGGTGATCCCGAGGTCTCCGCCCCCGTAGATCGCAACACGGGTACCGGGGAGAAAGGCGTTGCTTTCCTCAACGACCCCGGATCCTTCGTTTCCGAGGACGATGGGACCGTCTTGTTCGATGATGTCGCCCAAACGGATGGTATTCGATAGCTGGTTTATCGTTGCGGCGTGCATCCGCACAAGGGTATGACCTTCGCGGATGGTTGTGGGCTTTGGACGCTCCCGTACAGCCATTTCCGGAGGGTGCCCAAACAATTCGGTGACAATTGCTTTCATTGTTTTCCGTCCTTTCGATTCACAAGAGAAAAATGGCGTGACGCTACGGTCCCGCGGGGAGGGGCGATAGTCTCGTGCATTCCAGTCGTCGAGGTGGCCGCCCCCTCGTCGGGACCGCCCCGATGAGGTCCCGCCTCGCCGGGGCCCGCAGTGGGCGTCCCATGGACCCGGATGAGCCCTTCACCTCGCACCATATCTAGTGTTTCAGGGAATCTGGTCCGAGTATGCGCTGGCACTCGCCCGGCTGAACCTAGGTCCAACTGGTCCTCCTTCGCGCTGGAAGTGCCACCCATACGCTGGGAGAATGGGCGGATGGATCACAATACCGAGCTGGGTCAGTTCTTGCGTTCCCGGCGGGCCAGCTTGGATCCGGGTGATGTGGGTCTGAGCCCCAGCGTGAATGCCCGAAGAGTGCCAGGCCTTCGCCGTGAGGAGGTCGCCCTGCTGGCGGGAGTCAGCGCCGACTACTACGCGCGGCTCGAACAGGGTCGGCATCCCAAGGTCTCCGAGTCAGTCTTGGCTGCTATTTCACGCGCTTTGCGCCTTGATGAGGTGGAGAGAGGATACCTTCTTGATCTCGCGCGGCCCCCCAAAGACCGGTCAGTGACGCAGCTCTCCAACCACCAGCAGGTGCGGCCGGAAATCCACCGCATGCTGGAGGTGCTCAATAACACTTCACCGGCTATAGTCCTGAATCACCGCCAAGATGTCCTGGCCGCCAACCGCCTGGCCCGTGGGCTCATCACCGATTTCAATAGATTGCCGTACCGATCGCGCAATCTGGCCCGCTACATCCTCCTGGAGCCAGAGGCGCGGAGCCTGTACACAGACTGGGAGGAGGTCGCAGGTATCATTATCGCCAACCTCCGATTGGCCGCAGCCGGCCACCCTGATGATCCCAAGCTCAATGAGTTGATCGGCGAACTAAGCATTAAGGCCCCGGAACTTCACGCCAAGTGGTCGAATTACCAGGTTGACCAGTGCGCGCATGGCTCTCAGCGCTTCCGACACGCTGTGGTGGGTGAACTTACGTTGTATCACGAGACGCTGACTCTTCCAGCTGACTCGGACCAAAGCATATGCCTCTACACCGCAAAACCCGGCTCGAAATCCGAACAAACCCTCGGCCTGCTCGCCAGTTGGACGTCCACCGATACCAAAGTCATAAGTAATGAGCGTCAGAACGTTGAACCGCATCGCTCGTGAGAAGGACGAGGCCGAGCGGGCCCGCAGGAGCTAGGACAATGGATATGTCCCAACGGGTCGGGCAGGATTAGACCAACGTCTCGGACGAATTCGAGTTCATTTCAGCGCTACCCGCTCGGTGGAAAAATACCTCGGGCCCCGACCGCCGACCAGTTGCGCGGGCGGACGATTCGATGCGCCAGCTCGGTGTTGTGTATCACGCAGTATTCCAGTGCGTAATCGGAAGGATTGTCGTCAGGGTAGTCCAGCCGGACCTAGGTTGAGAAGGGCCAGCGCTAGTGCCTTTGGAGACCATGGGCACTGCAAGACTGGAAGGACCCCCGGCACACGTCTCCGAAGCGTGACAATACGTCGAGGGGCCAACCGAAACCGATTTGAAAGGACACCCATCACATGACTGGGGCCAATTCTAAGCGCAACATCGCCACCGCGAAGCTGTTGTTGGAGGATGCGATGCCCAACGGCAACTTCGATCAGATCCGCTCGCTGGTCACCGCAGACGCGCCAATCAGGAGAGCAGGATTCACCGACCTGTACGCACTCACTGGCGACAGTATTCCGCAGCAGGGGAACTTTGTCGAGTGGCTGGAGGCGGGTTGGAAGGTGCTTTCAGCTGCCCTGACTGACCAGACCTCGAAGACGGTGGATATCGTCGGAGATGGCAATACCGTAGTGCTTCAATTCCACATGACCGCTTTGCACACCGGGACGTTTGCTGGGGCACCGGCTACGGGTAACCGGGTCGAGTGGGATGAAATCGGCGTTCTACATTTCGACGACGAGGGAAAAATCACCGATCTGTGGTTCATGTGCCAAGAGCTTAGCCTAGCGAAGCAGCTTGGGTACGTGGCGCAGCTCGGCTAGGTTTCCGTTCGCCCGCACAATCGCGAAATAAGTCTGGATGATGGACGGCGGCTTCGGTCAGATCGTATTGTCCCTGCCACCAAGCGCGCGAAGAGTGCAATTCCTCGCCTCCAGGTAGTGAGGCCGTTAGCACTTGGAGACGATGGCCCGGATCGCGAAGATCTTCGTGATTTTTGGAAAGGAAAATCCCGGCCCGCAGCGCAGCGCGGGCCGGGATTTTCGATCAAGGGTTAGCGCTCGTTAATTGTTTCATCACGACGCCTTCCGGTAGCTCTCAGCAACGAGTAGAGCGCGATGGAGCCGATGAGCAGACCTCCTTGGATGTAGTACTGAGCCTGGGGCCCCAGTTGCAAGAACTGGGTACCGTTGGCAATCACGGCCAGCAGGAGCGCGCCAGACACAGCTCCCACCACAGATCCCCGACCGCCCCAGGTGCTCATGCCGCCAAGTACAACGGCTGTAATGCTGGCCAGGGTGAACGGGATCCCGAGTGTAGGATCCCCGATTTGGATCGTGGCAACGAAGAAGACACCCGCGACCATCCCAAAGACGCCGCTGAGGACGTAAGCCACGTAGTAGATCAGCTCAGATCGCACACCAACTCTACGGGCTGCTGCAGGGCGGGAACCCACGGCCCGAAATGCAAAGCCCAGCACACGACGGCGAAGAAGCATCTCGCCTGCGATGGCAATTGCTATGAGGGCCACGAAGGCCAGCGGCACAAAGCCGATAAGCTGGCCGGCGTTGGTTGCGAATGTAGGGCCGACCTCTCCACCTGGTGTGCTCATCCACAGAAGCGTGAGCCCCTGAACAGTGATGTAGGTCGCGAGCGTGGCGATCAGCGGCTGAAGTCTCAATTTTCTGACGAGCAGGGCATTGACCAATCCGACGGCGACCCCGATGCCCAACGCTGCCAGCAGGCCGGTAGCGGTGCTTACTGCTTCCGCGTTCAGAGTCGTAAGCCCCGCAATGGCGACTGTCGTCAGGGAGATGAGCGGACCTATCGACAGATCGATACCCCCGGTCATCATGACCGCGGCTTGGCCAAGTGCCGCGAATCCGAGAGGAACTGCAAGGAATAGAAGATTGCTGAGGTTTGACGTCGAGAGGAAGCCCGGACGTGACGACCCAATAACGATCATCAACACAGTGACGGCTATTGCCAGGAGAAGCACTGGCGCAAAGTCACTGCGCCGGAAGAACTGCAGCAATCGGTTGCTTTGCCTCTGGTTGTCGGCTGCGGCTCGGGTAACGGCCGACAGTGCAGACTCACCGACGATGCGTTCCTCCGCCACGTCGTCGCCCGCCAATTCGGCGACGACCTGGCCGCGTGAGAAGACAAGCACACGATCGCAGAGGCCCGCGAGCTCCAAAGCATCCGAGGAGACAACAACTACCGCAGCCCCCTGCCGGGCTTGTTCACGCAGTAGGCGATAGATCTGCAAACGGGTGCGAGCATCCACACCCTGAGTGGGTTCTTCGATCAGGTACACGGATGGTGACTCCAGGAGGGCCCTGCCGAGTGCTACTTTCTGCTGGTTTCCTCCGGACAATCCTGAGACCCGATGCTCGATTGAGGGTGTTCGGAGGTCGAGGGATTGAAGCCGTTGCTCGATCTCCGCCCGCTCTCGTCCGCGGGTGACGAGGCCGCCCCTGCTGAGGTTCATCAGGGATCCCGCGGTCATGTTGTCGCGTACGCCGAGTTCCGGGAAGACGGCCTCGCCCCGACGGTCTCCGCTGACGAACGTCATGCCAGCGTTGCGTGCAGCCCGAACCCCTTGACGGACTCGCTGTCCTTTGACCGTGAATTCGCCTCGAAGTCGATCCAGACCGGCGAGAGCCCGCAGTGCGTCACGTTGGCCGTTGCCCTCCACACCGGCAAATCCGACGATCTCGCCTGCGCGGAGCCGAAGGTCAAGGCCGTCGAACTGCTGGCCCGTCCCATTTCGAACGTCCAGGATCACGCCACCGAGGTCACGCTCGACCGCTTTGTCGGGAAACGTTGTGTCAAGGGATCGGCCTACCATCAGCTCAACGAGCCGGTCCTCGTCGATGTCGGACACCGACACCGCCGACGCGGCTACCTGACCATCGCGGAGCACGGTGACCCGGTCTGCGATGGCGAGGACGTCGACGAGTCTGTGCGTGATGTAAACGATTGCGGCTCCATCGTTCGCCAGCTCCCGCAGCACTGAGTGAAGGCGGTCAGCCTCACTTGTGGTCAGTGCCGCGGTCGGTTCATCGAGAATCAACACGGAGGGCTTGAGAATGATCGCCTTTACGATTTCGACGATCTGCCGGGCGGCAACGGACAGTTCCCTTACAGGCGTCCGGGGATCGATAGTCGTCGCGAAACGCTCAAGTCGATCGGCAGTCCATTTGTCCAGATGTGATCCATCGGGACGCATGTTCGTGGGGACGCCCAGTGCCATGTTCTCCGCAACCGTGAGATCCGGGATGAGCGAATCGTCCTGGTAAGTGATGGCAAGGCCTGACAATTTGGCAAGTTGCGGATTGGCGCCAGCCAGTTCCTTGCCTCCAATGAAGACACTTCCTTCGTCGGGCGCCAAGTTACCGCTTGCGACATTGACAAGGGTGCTCTTGCCTGCGCCGTTTTCGCCCAACAGAGCGTGTACCTCACCGGGAATACAAGTTAGATCCACTCCACCGAGTGCTCTGACCCCGGGATAAGTCTTGACGACCCCCCGGAGTGCGAGCGCCGGTGTAGTAGACGTTTCCGGGGGTGCGGCTACTGCAGGCACTGAGGCAGTGTTCATTCGAGTCTCCTAGCGACCAGTCAGCAGCGGCTTGAGCACGTCCGCTGGCACTTTAGTTGTCGGGATGAAGTCATCGGGCATGTCTGCCTTGTAGAAGTTCTTGCAGTCGGTTGCACAGTCGTATGACCCGATGTCGACCGTGACCGTTCCCGGGACAGACTCTCCGGAGTACGCCTTGAGGCCCGCTTCCAGGGCGTTGCTGGCCGCCCAGGTACGGGAGCTGTGGAACCCGTAGCCGAAAGTTGGGTCTGTTGGTGCGAGCTGGTCATAGAGTCGCATTAGACCGTTTAGATCATTCGAGTAGACCAACGGCAATGGTCGGTGCGCGTTTTGCCATCGTGCAATGACCGGCTGGACTGCGCTGGCTTCATCGATCATCACGCCGTCGATTTTCGGGTACTTAGACAAAAGGGCACTTGCAGCCTGCGCAGACTTCCCGGGATCCCAATCCGCCCACACCGTCTCAAGGACGTTGATTCCAGGGGCTATTTGCTTCAGGGTGTCCACGGCAGCGGCATTAACCGTCGAGTTGTATTCGTTTCCGGCCGGACCGGAGATGAAAGCAATGTTGCCTTTGCCGTTCAGCTTGTCAGCGAAGTATTTCCCCTCAGCGGCTCCCACTGCCTTTAAATCAGGGCCGACGAACGCTGTGTAGTCTTGGCCCGCTGTTCCGCCGATCGGACTATCCCAAGGCACAACTTGAACTCCACGCTTGTATGCTGCACGAACTGCAGGAAGCAGCGCCTTGCCGAAGTCCGAGTACACAGTGAGGACGTTGTATCCCTGGCTCACCATGCTTTCGATGGCCGCGATTTCCTGATTGAGCTCTCCATGTGCGCACACGTACTGGTACGAGGAAACCATGGGGTTGTTTTTGGCCGCGGCTTCCCATTCGGCACGGGCCGTGACGCGCCAGGAATTTTGACAGTTTCCATCGACGTAGCCGACCTTCGCCTTGGCGCCAGCCTGGGCTGTCGGGCTGCCAGCACTCTGCCCGGTCACGCTACCGCCGCACCCGGCGGTTGTTAGTGCTACCGTCGCCACCACCGCTAGTGACATCATTGCACGCAGGCCTCGTCGGACTGCTTGACGGTTCGGTTTCATTTCTCTCCATTTGCTTTAGTTAGCCGCCGATGATGCTTTTCCGGCTTTGCTGAAATCGGTATTCCGTGTAGTGGATTTTGGTGCCTAGTATTTTGTGTTTCCTCAGTCGGGAGTTCAGGAGACACTTTTCGTATTATGCGAACGAGGGAACGAAGAAGGTCGAAGTTGTACAGCGCCATCGCTGCGACAATCACAATCCCTTGCACAATCTGTTGTACGGCCAGATTCCCGCCAATCGCCAGGGTGAAGTTGTTCAATTGCACGACGAACAGCGTCCCGACGGCCGTGGCTATGACACTGCCAAGACCGCCGCCAAGCGGTGTACCGCCGATCGCGACGGCCGCGATGGAGGGAAGCAGGTACGGATCTCCCACCTTCTGGCCAGGTTGTACCACCACCATGCCGAGCAGGATTCCGGCGATCCCGGCCAGGACTGCGCCGGCGATGTACACGAAGACCTTGTAGAGATCCACCCGAATACCGAGTGCACGTGACGTCGAGGGGTTTGTACCGACCATCGCGAATCTGCGGCCAACCGTGGAATATCGCAAGAACCCCGCCACAACCAGCACTCCCGCACCCCAGAACCATGCGATGATCGGGATACCGAGAGGCTCCTGGTTGATAAAGGTGATCACGCTTTCCGGTACGGCCGGCGGTGCCGCCTCACCTTGCAGCTGGAACCCCACGCCGGTCGCGATGGCGGCGCCGCCAAGAGTGGCGATGAGCGGCGTGACACGGAGAAGCGTGACAGTTACGCCGTTCAGCGCCCCGATCGCCGCTGCTGCCGTAAGGGCGCCGAGGACCGCGCCCGCAATGGTCCCCGGGTCCGTTGCCGAGAGGTTCTTCACGAACAGGAGCGCCGACAGGGTCATCACCGCCGCGATCGAAAGATCCATTCCTCCGACCGTGACCACCAGATGCTGTCCAAGGGCTGCGGTCCCAAGAACCCCACCAAAAAGGAGCAAACTTTGGATCTGATTCACACTGACGCTCGAAGGTGCGAACACTGCACTGACCGCCAGCAAAAGGGCGAGTGCAGGCCAGACGAGCATGAAGCGTGAGTTCGCCGCAACAGCAAGCGGCAGTCTGGGGCGCCGGCCGGGCGGCGCAGTGGTCAAGTCAGTCATGAAACGCGCTCCATAAGTTAGGCGAGGTACCAGGTCAAAGCCAGCCAGGCCAAAACCATGTGATCCAAGCCACTAATCAGTACAAGCCGATTGTATGCGATTCGCATGCGAAGATGTCAAGGGTCTTTCCCTTCCAACCGGAGAGCATTTTCTCGCCGCGAGTGTCCTAACGATCCGCGGCGCAGGCCCTCACGTTCCAATCGTTGCCAACAGTGAAGAAAAGGGAAGAAATTCGAACACCTTGACGGACGCCCTTGAACAGCTAGGGTTCATTCCTCGCCCGCGCGTGCGACGATTTCAGGCCCGCACCATGACCGGATCCGGAACGGGTCCAAATTGCTCAGGATCGAAGACCTAAGCAGATGCCCGTCAATCACTTGCTGAAACGAACCGGCAGGAAGCCGCTCTCGACCCGCAATCTCCGCCAGGTCCGACCTCCGTGAGCGCCTCATCCCCGCGGTTACGAACCGCCCGACTCACGACGGCAATGCGCCATCGAAATCCGCTATCAACAAAGCAGGGGAAATGGGTCGAGTCGTCCATGACTCCGAGGATTTCCCGTGATACCGTATACAAAATGGCTACAAGAAAGATTGAGACTCCGCGCACCCGGCTTGGTAAGAAGCCGCTATCGCAGCACGTCTACGACACCCTTGAGGCTGAAATCGTCAGCCGTCAGTTGAGCTCCGGTGCCCGGCTTGTCGAGGATGAAGTCGCTGCGCGACTGGGCCTTTCGCGGACGCCCGTGCGTGAAGCGTTCAAGATGCTGGCGGTTGCTGGTTGGATCGAGCTGCTACCGAACGCGGGGGCCACGGTTCGCATGCCGAACGTTGAGGACGTCAGCGAAGCATTCCGGCTACGAGACATACTAGAGACCGAGGTAACGCGGCTCGCCGTCCAGCGCGCCACTCCCGCTGACATCAAACAGCTTCAAAAAATCGTAGAAGAGGGCCTGGCCCGTGTTGGCGAAGGCGACAAAGCGGTCATGGCGCGACTCAATCGGGAGTTCCACGACAAGCTCATCGACACCGCAGGCAACCGCATGCTCAAGGTCTTCCTAGGGACGATTTATCAACAGATCCGCTGGTACTTCGCCGGCATGTTCACCATCGAACGGCAAGAAGAGGCCTGGAAGCAGCACGCGGAACTTGTCGAGGCACTTGGCGCTGGCGATGCCGAGAAGGCCTTCGCGATCATGCGAGCTCACGGTAAGCGGTCACGGGAAACATTCAGTCAGATGTTGCTCGGGACCTGATCCCAGCCGACCAGGGCCGGTCAGAATCGCTTGGATTTCAGCCCTAGGGTCATTGATGGTTGGACAGGGTGGGTGGTATCTGAACTGTCTGCCCTTTGGGGGGACGATCTCACTGTGCTTCGACATCTGCGGTACCGAGCATTATTCAGGGTTGAATCTTGGCATACAGATCTGACCAGATCTCGAATCCGCTGGCCTTGTCGATATACTCCCTGCCCTGAATTCCATCCGCGGCGACCCAGATTCCCGATGCATCGGGCATTGCCATGTCCGCGACACCTCGGCGATACAGCTTGCCGGCCAACCGGACTTCTACGTTGTTGCCGGCGAGCCATTGCCATTCGTCCGTCGGGGACAGCTGGGGATCTTCATTAACAAAGGATTTCACGGTGGTTCCTCGAATTGAAATTAAGTTGGGTAAAACTGGAAGACCTCGGTCCAAACCCCTCTTAGAGGGGTTTGGACCGAGGAACACGGCGGCCAACAGAGTCGGCCGAACCGGCCCTCGCCAAGGAGGGAGCCGCCCGGCGTGATGGATCTACGAACACGCAGCCTAGAAGGATCCCCCAGCAAAGTGATTTGTATCAGCTGGGCTTCCTGGAAAGCGCGCCGGTGGACAACGCTCGGCGCTGCCGTGCACCTGCCCGCATGAGCTCTGCCAGCCGACGCGCGGACCAGGCGACCGTAGAGTCGCTATCCACGGCCTGCGACGCTCCTCACCACAGCACCTCGCCTCCGGTTTCGGCAAGTACGACTGGACGAGGACCGGCACCCGTTGCTAGATACACAGCACTGCCGGCCGTCTCCTCTGGCGTCGCAAATCGGCCTACCGGAATACTGGCGGCGTGTTTGTCGATGAAGGCGCGGACTTCCTCCGTCGTAGTTGCGCCGCTGTTCCGCGCAAACCGCTCTTGCCCCTGAGTAAGGAGCGGACTTTCCGTGCACCCCGGACAAAGCACGTGCAGACCTACGCCTTTGGCAGCCAGGTCGGGTGCAAGTTGTCGCGCCCACCCGATGAGTGCGAACTTCGCTGCACTGTAGGCAGCACTATTCGCCTCGCCTACGAGGCCAGCCTGGGAAGAGACTATGACAAAGCGGCCGCCCTTAGAAAGGAGCGAGGGCAGCGTCAATTCAAGGAGCGAAACAACACTCCCAAAGTTGACGTCAAACACTCGCCGGCTGAAGCCTGAGGGCATGTCGCGGAGCGGGGAAGCTCCATCAATGCCATGGGCTGCTATGACACAGTTTAGTCCGTTATCTCCGATGATTTCCCGCAAAGCACCACCGCCAGAGGAGTCGAGCAGGTTGTTCGCGATCGATCTCACGAGTGTGTCGGTGGAATCGATGTCGTCCGCCCGGAGATCATGGGCGATTACATTTTCCCCGCTCCCGGTGAGGAGTCGGACTGCCGCTGAGCCGATCGACCCTGCGGCACCGGTCACCAAACTGGTCATGTGGCGCTCCGAAGATCGATGGTTGAACCGGTGACAAAGTTAGCTGCCTCTGACCCAAGGAAGCTCAATGTAGGGGCCAGGAGTTCAGCGACGGCCTGATCGCAAAGAATTGAGTTGATCCGAAGCGACGGGCCAAGTTCTCGTGCCAGGCTCTGGGCGATTCCTCTGGACGCTTCACCAAGAGCCGCGTTCAAGGCCCTGTTTTCCACGGAGCCGATCTTCGGCTCTTCGACGACAAGTGCGACGCGAATGACGTTTGCCGCCCCATCCCCGTAGATTTTGGAGCGGAGACGGTCAAGGAGGCCCGCCACGGTACCGGCGACGAAGTCAATTTCCGTTTCCCCACTAGGCGGAGTGGCCGCACGCAGAACTATCAGCCGCCCGCACTCGGCAGGTATATCCGTTTCGACTATTCCATCCGGACCGGGTGTACCCGACTCCCATACGGCAACGGCCACCTCATCCAAATACAACACCCGTTACCTCCTCAAGTTGCGGCCGTTGGAATCGATATGGACGGGATTGGCGAAGCCGTATTCTGAAAGCCGGCTTACGGCGCCACCCGCGCCCCTATTCCTAGACACGGGGCCGCAACTGCAAGTCCTGCATGCCGCCGTCGACGGCCAGGCAGGTTCCGGTTGTCGAACCGGATGATGGGCTCGCGAGATAGGCAACCGCTAATGCAATTTCCTCCGGTGTCACCAACCGGCCGTGCGGTTGCCTCGCGATGAGGGCAGCCCGCTCAGCCACCGGGTCTTCCTTGTTTGCGAGCATTCTGGCAAACCATGGAGTGTCGGCAGTGCCAGGGTTGACGCAGTTAACACGGATTCCCTCCGGGAGGTGGTCCGCCGCCATAGCGCGGGTCATCGATACCACAGCGCCTTTGCTGGTGCTGTATAGAACGCGCTGAGGGATGCCGACAGTCGCTGCGGTCGAGCCGGTGTTTACTATGGCAGCCGAGGCGGACTGGCGAAGATAAGGCAGCGCGGCGCGGGTCACTCGAACGATGCCCTGGACATTCACATCCAAAACGCGTCGCCATTCATCGTCCTCGTTGTCAGCGACTGTGCCTTGTGCACCGATTCCTGCGTTGTTGATCAACAGGTCGATCTGGCCCAATTCCCGCACCACAGTATCGATCGCTGCGCGCACCGAGGCGTCGTCGGTGACGTCGCACTTGACGCCAAGGACTCCGTCCTCGACATCGCTCGCGTTAAGGTCAAGAGCGGCAACTTTGGCGTCCCGGTCCCGCAGCACTCGAGCAACGGCCGCGCCGATGCCCGAGGCGCCGCCTGTGACAACGGCGACAAGTCCATTCAGTTCCCCACTCATCGCGCGCTCACCTCGCCCGTGACAAATTTTTGGTGCTGTCGACCCAGTCCGTCGATCTCGATCTCCATAACGTCCCCAGCGACCAGGTAAGGGAACTTGCCAGAGAAGCCAACACCCTGCGGGGTGCCCGTGAGGATTAGGTCTCCTGGTTCCAACACGAGGTACTGGCTCAGGTCGTGGACGAGGTGTTCGACGGAGAAGATCATATCCTTTGTGTTGGAATCCTGCCGCGGCTCGCCGTTGACCCAGCTGCGCAGGCTCAGGGCGCGATGATCCAATTCATCGGGGGTTACCAGCCACGGGCCAGCCGGGCAGAAGCCAGCGGCCGACTTGCCCTTGCTCCACTGACCGCCTGAAATCTCGAGCTGGAAGCTCCGTTCCGACAGGTCGTTGGCGGCGACGAATCCAGCAATGTGGTCCATGGACTCGTCCGGGGACGAAAGGTAGGATGCGCGTCGTCCGATCACGATCCCGAGTTCAACTTCCCAGTCGGTCTTCGTGGCGCCGCGAGGAATCTGGACGTCGTCGTAGGGTCCGACAACCGTGTTTGGCGGCTTCAGGAAAATGATTGGCACCTCCGGCGGAGCTGAGCCGCTCTCCGCGGCGTGAGCGACGTAGTTCATACCGACGCAAACTATCGCGCTCGGTCGCGCAATCGGCGCCCCGATGCGGAGGCTTTCGGCGTCGTCGACTGCCTTAAGCTCCCCGGCTTCAAGAGCGGCACGCACTCGATCGGGCCCCCCTGTGGTCCAGAATTCCGAGTCAATATCGGTGGTGACCGGAGTTAGGCCGTACGTGTGCCCGTTTTGGAGCAGCACAGGAATCTCTGAGCCCGCTGGCCCAAGCCTTGCAAACCTCATTGGTGGATCTCCTTGTCAGTTCTTTGTTTGGCTGTCGATGGGATTCCGCCGACAGCGTTCGACGCTGTGTGTCAGCCTCCGATGCGCCCCTTTGGGGCTCGGCGGGGAACCTGCGCTAGTCGCGCAGCTCGCCCTGTAGGTCATCCGGCCCCGCGCAAGGACGCTCCGGTCCGCAGAGCACAAACGTTGTTGGCAGCGCCCGCCCGTTCGGGCCACCCCGCTCCGGAGCAAGGGGAGATGGGTACCTCGACGATGCTGTTGCCAGGAAGATGCCGTTCCCCACGCTGCGGACCTCGTCGATGAGGTCAAGTTCTCCGTGGATGTTGTCGAACACGGCATAGTGCATGACAACGCACGGTCCACCATCAAGCATCGACGTACCGAACTTCCAGGCGAATCGCTGTGTGCGTCTTTCGACGCCGTCGATCTCCCAGATGTTGTATCCATGCCCATCCCATCCGCGGTACTGCTCACGGACAAAGGCTTTTCCAAGCCACTTGCCCAATTCACCTTGGCTCTGGGCAGTGAAGTCCTTGTACTGGGCGGTGAGGTAGCCGGCGGTGTACCCCGCATACTCTCCCCCGAACTCTTCAGGGTCGGGCGCCGGCAGCGTCCGGAACAGCTCCTCGGCCTCGTCGCGCGACAGTGCATTCAACTGCTCTACGCTGGCCGCATTGATATGTGCTTTCATCATGAATCTCACTAACTCGTCTGTCCGGCCGGACTCGCGACGCCGGCCACTTCTTGGAGATAGAGCAGTGCGTCGTCGACGGACACCACATCGGCGTATTTCGCGTCCATATCGAACAGGCTGGCCTCATGGGGACCCTCCGCACGATCACCGACACATTCCCTGGGCACCATGGCCGGGATGCCAAAGTGCATTGCGTCCACTGCCGAGGCACGAACGCACCCGCTTGTCGAAACACCGCAGATAATCAGCGAATCCACGCCTTCGGCTGTGAGGACGGACATCAGGGTTGTGCCGAAAAAGGCCGAAGCGCCTTTCTTGACGATGACAGTCTCGTCGTCTTGCCGTTCAAGTCGCGGGTCTATATCGACCCATGGCCCACCGAGTACCAGCTCCGCGAGACCGGCTCCTTTGTAGAGCCACAGACCGCAATCCTTGAGGTTCCTCTCGTAACCGATGGTTGTAAAAATCACAGGTACGGAATTGGACCTCGCCGAGTCAAGCACTCGCCGTGTCGCGTCGATAACCGGACTTACATCCGAACCGAGCGGCCGCTCAGGGTCGGTGAAGCCGCGGCTGAGATCTACGACAAGAACTGCGGGCCGCTTTCCGAACGGCAACCGGCCGCCCAACGTTGCCCGAGCGTAAACGTCGCGAGTACCGGGATCGATCATTTCGCCTCGACCCGTCCCGCGAGCTCCATGCCAACCTTTGCCCGCTTGACAAACTCACCGTCGCCGGGCCGTCCAACCAGTTGATCGTCCTGGATGATCACCTGACCCCGGACAAGAACCGTCTGGGGAGCGCCGAGCACCTCGGTGCCCTCAAACAGGTTGTAGTCGACGTTCGAATGGTGGGTAGCGGCCGAGATCGTCAGGGACTTGTTCGGATCCCAAACTACGATGTCCGCGTCCGAACCCGGCGCGATCGTACCCTTGCGGGGGTACATGCCAAAACGCTTTGCAGCGTTCGTGGAGGTCAGCTCGACGAACCTGTTAAGCGTGATCCTGCCCGCATTGACGCCGTAGTGGTACAGCATGTGCAACCGGTTCTCAATGCCGGGTGCCCCGTTGGGGATCTTCGTGAACGTATCGCGCCCAAGGGACTTTTGCCCTTCAAAATGGTAGGGGCAGTGATCGGTCGATAGTACCGAGATTGTGCCGTTCGCGAGGGCGCGCCACAGGATGTCCTGGTCCTTCTTCGGCCGCGGCGGCGGAGTAAAGACCGCCTTCGCACCTTCAAAGTCGGGTCGCTCAAGGTAGCTTTCGTCGATGAACAGGTACTGAGTACAGGTCTCGGCCGTCACATCCCAGCCCTTCTCCTGCGCGGAAATGACCGGTTCAAGGGCCTCCTCGCATGAGACGTGGACGACGTACAGCGGGGCCCCGGCCAAGTGGGCGAGCTGGATGGCGCGGTTGGTGGCTTCGGCCTCGATCTCGGGAGGGCGCGTCCGTGCATGCCAGATCGGTTCTGTATGTCCGGCCTTTACAGCCTGTTCGACCAGAGTGTCGGCGGTAGGCCCGTTTTCAGCGTGCACCATGAGGAGGGCGCCACTTTCGGCCGTCGTCTGAGCCGCCTTAAACAAGTGCTCGTCATCGGCCATCACACCTTTGTAGGCCATGAACAGCTTGTAGCTCGTGATGCCCTCATCGGGAAGACTGGCAAGCTCCTCGAAGCTGCCACCCTGGTCGAGGTCTGTGACACCGATGTGGAAGCCTACGTCGATCACAGGTTTGTTGCGCTCGATCTTTTCGTGGTACCGCTTCAGCGCCGAACGGAACGACTCACCCGGGTGCTGCAGGCAGAAGTCGATGACCGACGTCGTTCCGCCGTAGGCTGCTGCCACAGTTGCCGAAGTGAAATCATCGGCTCCAATCAGACCGGGAGGGAACTCGTGATCGATGTGCGTGTGTGGGTCAATTCCCCCGGGCATTACGTATTTGCCTTGGGCGTCGATGACCTTGTCAGCGACTACATCAAGGTCCGTGCCCAACAGGGACACGACGCCATTCTCGATAAAGACGTCACCGACATAATCCTCGCTGGCGGTGATAACGCGACCACCTCGAATCAATACTGACATTGGTCTTCCTCCCGTAGATATTTGTTTTGGTCCGCCCAGACGAAAGTCGCCGCGGATTGGGATGCCTCGGATGGCACATTTGATGGAGGCCGTCCCGGCGATGAATGAGTCAAAGTTCCAGGAGGGAACGCTCCCGACTTGCTATCTCAGCTACTGCCTCAGATTGTATGCGAGTCGCATGCGACCTGCAAGAGACCGGATGCTACAGGGCGGCCAAGACCGCCTGAGTCATTTCCTGCGTTCCGGCTATGCCCCCAAGGTCCCGGGTTCTGGTCCCGCTCGTCAGAGCTTTGTCAACGGCACTCTCAATTGCTTCTGCCTCGTCGGGGCGGTTCAGGCCCATACGAAGCATCATTGCTGCAGTCAGGATCGCAGCCATCGGATTCGCGACTCCGCGACCCGCAATGTCAGGTGCTGATCCATGTGACGGCTCGAAGAGCCCCGGGACGCCCGGATCACCGAGTGATGCGCTGGGCAACATGCCCAGGGAACCGGTGAGCATGGACGCCTCGTCGCTAAGAATGTCTCCGAAGAGGTTCTCCGTCAGCAAGACATCAAAACTCCGCGGATTGGCAATAAGCTGCATTGCCGCGTTATCGACCAGCATGTGAACCAGTTCAACGTCAGGGAAATCCTCTCCGACCTTGGTAACACCCGTCCGCCAAAGACGTCCCGTCTCAAGAATGTTTGCCTTATCCACACTGGTCACCTTTCGGCGGGCCACCCGAAAAGCCACCCGGGCCACGCGGTCTACCTGCGCGGTTGTATAGACAGACTCGTCGATCGCCCGATGTTCTGAGGATTCGTGCTTTCCCCCAAAGTAGAGTCCGCCGGTGAGTTCTCTGACGATCAGCATGTCCGTGCCATCCAAATGTTCCCATCGGAACGGGCTGGCATCAGCAAGCGATAAGCGGGGCTTGACCGGCCGCAGGTTGGCGTATAGGTCCAGTTCGAAGCGCAGACGGCGCAGCCCTTCTTCTGGTTTGTCTGCCCCATCCAGAGGGAAGCTCGGGTCTCCTACCGATCCGAAGAGGATCGCGTCTGATTCGCTGCACGCGGCGAACGCCTCGTCCGTTAGCGACCTTCCGAAGGCGCGCATTGATGCGCCGCCCACGAGGTGCTTCTCAAATTCAAGGTCGTCGGCGACGACGTTCAACACGTCCAGAGCCGAGTTGATTACTTCCGGGCCAATCCCATCGCCCGGGAGGACCACAATCCGGGCGCTCATAGCGCAGTCGTCAGCGGAGTGGGAACCCGCCGCCTTGACTCGAAGGATGCGATAGCATCGGATTGCTGCAAAGTGTGTGCGATTTCATCGATGCCGTTGATCAAACGGTCGCGGATCTCGCTGGCGATCTCAAAGGACGCCTGGCCGCCGTGCCAGATGACAGACCTCGACTCCAAGTCAACTTCCGCTGCGCCCGAAGCCGCGATCTCGGCGATCGTTTCCTCGTTGAGGACGATAGGGAGCAGCCCGTTCTTTGTGCAGTTGTTTCGGAAGATGTCTCCGAAACTACTCGCGATGATCACCCGGAATCCGTAATCCGCAAGTGCCCAGACGGCTTGCTCCCGGCTCGAACCGCAGCCGAAGTTGCGTGCCGCCAGCAAGATCTCATTCTGCGGCAAGTTCCAGTCGGGATCGTGACGCCAATCGTAGAAAAGGTATTCGCTGAACCCGGTTCGCTGCACCAGCTTCAAGAACTGTTTGGGGATGATGACGTCCGTATCGACGTCATCGCGTGAGAGTACGGACACGGGCCCGGATACTCGTTTGAATGCCTTCATTTGGCCTCCCATTCTCGGATATCTACAAAATGTCCTGCCACTGCGGCTGCCGCAGCCATCTCGGGCGAGACGAGGTGCGTCCGCCCATGACGGCCCTGCCTACCTTCGAAGTTGCGATTCGACGTCGATGCGCAGCGTTCGCCTGGCCGCAGCGTGTCTGGGTTGGCTCCGAGGCACATTGAGCATCCCGAGCCGCGCCATTCAAATCCCGCGTCGATAAAGATTCGATCGAGCCCCTCTGCTTCTGCGGCGGCCTTAACCTGTGTTGACCCAGGGACGACCATCGCGGACACGGATTGTGCCACTTTGCGGCCTTCGATGAGTCGAGCCGCACTCCTCAGGTCGTCAAGCCGTCCGTTGGTGCACGACCCGATAAAGATGCGGTCGACGGCGATATCGGTGATCGGGACTCCGGCGTTCAGGCCCATATACTGAAGCGCTCGCTCGTCGTTCTGGTCGCGAGGTTCCGGGACGCACTCGGCAACACCCGCGACCATTCCAGGATTAGTCCCCCACGTAACCTGAGGCGATATTTTTGTCGCGTCCACGCGTATTTCGCGGTCAAAGCGAGCATCGGGGTCGGATGATGCCGACGCCCAGGTCTCGTCGACAGTCCCGCCGTGCTGCTCCACCCATTCGCGAGTCTTTGCATCAGGAGCAATCAGGCCGGCGCGGCCGCCAGCCTCCACTGTCATATTGCAGACAGTCATCCGCCCCTCCATGGATAGCCAGTCGATGGCGGCTCCCGCGTATTCAACGACGTGACCCAGCGCACCGTCTGCGCCGATCTGCCCGATGGTCGCGAGGATGAGGTCCTTGGCAGTAACCCCGAAGCCAAGTGCCCCGTCATACTGAATCCGCATTGCTTTCGGTTTCTGCTGGATCAGGCACTGCGTAGCGAGGACATGCTCGACCTCACTGATTCCGATGCCGAGTGCCAGAGCGCCGAAAGCTCCATGCGTCGAGGTGTGTGAGTCCCCGCAAACGATCGTCATCCCAGGCTGGGTCAGCCCGAGCTCTGGGCCGATGACATGGACGACTCCTTGCCGATCCGAGCCAACAGAGAAGAGGGGAACTCCGAAGTCACGGCAGCTCTTCTCCAACAGTGCGACCTGCGTGCGGCTAAGAATGTCGTTGATCTGCAAAGCAGACTCAATATTGTCCGTCGGGACATTGTGATCAGTCGTCGCCAGCGTGTGTTCGGGGCGACGGACACTCCGTCCGGCCGCGCGGAGCCCCTCAAAGGCCAGCGGGCCGCACATGTCGTGGACCAAATGCAGATCCACATACAGCAATCCCGGGGCCACTTCATGGGCTTCCCAAAGCTTATCCAAAAGAGTCTTCACTCCTCCATTGTATGCAATCTGCATGGAATTGCAATAGTGGAGGGCAACCCGCAAACTGCTCCATAGCCACGCGACCCACCCACCCTGTCCGATCAGATCCTTGTCCCGGAGTCGGGATGCGTCGAATCTCTTGGCTCGCAGGGGCGGTCCCCCGCAATAGAAACTTTGACTAAGGGTCGGCGGTCAGACTACACTCTAACTAGTAAAGGATTTTACTACTTTCAGGTGCTGGGACAAGGGAGTCATTTTGAGCACAGCAGTCATATTCGGAATTACGGGATACGCAGGCGGGCACATCGCTCGTGAACTCGTGGCACGAGGGTACGACGTGATCGGAGTGGCCCGCACCGCTCCGGAAGAACCCCTCCCAGGTGTCGACTTCGTGACGGGTTCGTTCCACGACATTGAACTTGCTTCGGCTCAAGTCGATCGCGCAGACGTCGTGATTTCCGCGGTTCGCGCCGCCACCGTGGCACAGGACGGCGCCTCATTTGCTGATGCAGTCGCAGCACTTCTGCCAGCTATCGGCCAACGCGGCGCAAGACTCGGGATCGTTGGAGGTGCGGGTAGCCTGAGGTTCCCCGGGTCCGACAGACTTCGGATTGAGGACCCCGCGCTCCCAGAAGCCCAGCGACCCGAGGCACGAGAACAGTACGCAGCCCTCAACATGCTCCGCGATTCGGGAAATCAGGTCGACTGGTTCTACGTGAGTCCGCCGGCGCTCTTCGGCTCATACGCGAAAGGCTTGCGGACAGGTCGCTATCGCACGGGCATTGACGAACTTGTCGTCGCACCAGATGGTAGCTCAACGATCTCGGGAGAGGACTTCGCGCTCGCATTCGTCGACGAGATCCAGACCCCCCAGCACCATCGTCAGCGATTCAGCGTGGGTTACTGACCGGCATAGTCCAAGTTCGAAGATCGTCAGGAGTTCGGTCGTCAAGCACGCGGCGGCCGGCGCCCGGTGAGCATTGTGAATTTCGGGCTCCCCGCAGCCGCTCGACATTCGGAGCGATGAAGACGAAAATGTCGCTGAAGCCGGGGTGGGTTGGTCGTTCGCTCCAAGAGGCGCAAACGATCACCCCGCTCATTTCCGAGAGGAAGAGGATGTATACCGTCGTTGTCATGATCCGCCGGAAGCCTGGCATGTCAAAGGACGCCTTCTTGGCATATTACCGCGACCGCCACGGGCCGCTCATGGCGGAGCTAATGCGCGGAAAAGGGTTGATCTCCTATGACCATTTCCCGGTCGATGATTCGTTCACAGGCGGAATGTATTTCGATAAGAATGGTCCTGCATACGACGCGGTTTCCGTCTACAGCTTTGAGTCATTCGAAGCATGCGAAGCCTGTTGGGCGATTCCGGCCGTGAAAGTCGATAGCGCAAATTGCATGGACATGGACGACATGATCGTGCTTCCCACTTCCAGGCGCCGCGTCTTCCCTGCCCAAGAGGGTACTTCGGCGGCCCACGTCTGATAGATCTCCTAGACTCCTCGCTTGAGGTTCAACTCGCGGACTTTCGGGCTTGTCCGGCCATGGGGAAGGAGCACGTGCTCAGGTGGTGCTTTTGGTCCCGAATCGCTTGCGGTCAAGGCCGCGACGCGTCTTCGATTTCCCTGGGTCCCGTCACTATTCCAACGACACAACCTCTCCTCCGACAAGACTGTCGTTGCAGCAAAGGAGAGACGCCGCAGTGCGTGATGCGGTAAACGGCAAGCTCCGGCCCAATCATGCTGACGTTCCGGATCCAAGTTTCCAAATGACACCCCCGTGTCTTCAAGGTAGGACCAAGCTTGACGAACGGTGTTTCGGCATAAGTTCATTGCCTCACAAACGTCAGCTTCATCCCTCAATTGCTGTCCACGACGGAGCTCGCGGGAGTCCATGGACGGGATCGGCGGGGTGATGAGCCGATCGTCACCCGACATTGGAGCCGAAGGACGGATCCGTGATCTTCGTGATGCTCGACGGCGGGCTCACCACCAGGTTGGTACTCCGGGCCGACAACAACCCCGGGTTTCCAGGCATTATGGGGCGCAGTCGGAGCTGAGCATCTAGTTCCGGCTATCAGGTGCCTGCACCACATGTGAGACCCTCGAAGCGTTGTAAGCGGCAACTTTAGACTGACCGGAGACGGAAGCTCTGATTGCCCAAGTTGAAATTCCGATTTACCACCTTTCTCCCCTTGTAGTCCTCCTTGCCCAATGCCGGTCTGCCCGCTGCCGTGCCGCGTCGTTTTCGGTGCCCAATCTGATCGGCCAGCTGAGAGACGACGGCTGTGATGCCACACGCGTGCGGCAGGGTTAGGATCGCTCTCGAGGAATAGGCCTCGTCTCCGCGCACACGGTCCGGGCGGCTCCGTTGCACGCACGAAGACAGTGCTGGCGGAGATCGGGCCGGTAGAGATCGATGTGCCGCGGGACACCGGTTCGACGTTCGAGCCGCAGATCATCAAGAAACGGCAGCGGCGCCTGACCGGGGTGGACGAGATCGTGTTGTCGCTGAGCGCGAAGGGACTCGCGACCGGGGAAATCGCCGCCCACTTCGATGATGTCTACGGCGCGAGAGTCTCGAAGGACACGATCTCCCGGATCACTGAAAAGGTCATTGCCGAGATGGTTGAGTGGCAGAACCGGCCCGTGGACCGGGGGGCGGTTTCTACTGACGCCGCGAATTAGGTGTGTTTGTATCCGGTGTCCTAATCGTTGCATGGCTGCCCGTGGTGATCGGTCATTGAGGGAGGATCGGGGCCTGTCGTTGAGTTCGTCGCAGACCTCATCGAGCTGGTCTTAGCTCCACACGCCCAGGTCCGCGCCCTGTGGAAAGTACTGACGGAGCAGGCCGTTGGTATTTTCATTTGTTCCGCGTTGCCAAGGTGGTGCGTGTGGGTCGGCAAAGAAGATCCGCACCCCGGTGGCCTTCTCTATCCGGGAACGCTGCATCGCCCTGGTCCCAGGTCAGCGTTCGGCGTAACTGCTGTCAATGGCCATTGACACACCTTTATGGATGGAACCGATCCTCAACTGAATATGTCAGTCTGATCGGAGCCCACCAGGACGGCCCGAACGGTACCCACCTGAGCGACTTGCCGGACCTAATGACGGCTTGAGTGGTACCCACCTGTGGGCATTGATCCCATCAAAGTCCGGACCGACGGCAGGAAGGCCGGGATGGGGTCCAGAGTGGAGTTGTTCGCGCAGATACGACGGGATGCCACGGTTGAGGGCGTCTCGATACGAGAACGTGCGCGCCGGCATCAGGTGGCCAGAAAGACGGTGCGGAAGGCATTGAACTCCCCGATTCCTCCGGGACGAAAGACACCCGCGAGATCATCGCCCCGGCTGGATCCGTTCAAGGCTGCGATCGATGCCATGCTGGTCGAAGACACCACCGCGCCAGGAAGCAGCGTCATACGGCTCGCAGGGTCTTGGTCCGGTTGATCGAGGAGCACGGGGCGGAGGAAGTCTTCATCCCTCAGGAACACGCACCGGGAGCCGAAGCGGAAGTTGACTTCTGGGAGGTGTGGGTCATCCTTCCGGGGGCCACCACGAATTGACTCTTCTATGTCTGTAAAGCGGTCGCGGATTGGGCATAGAGGCTGTTCAGCACAGGTAGAGGTGGCGGGCCAGATAGCGTTTGAGGCATCGTCGGATCTCCCTTTTGGTGCGGCCTTCTGCTAAACGGCGCTCGACATATGCAAGCGTGTCGGGGTCGTGGGTCATTCTCACGACCGTTGCCATATGGAGAGCCTGGTTGAGGCGGCGGTCGCCTCCGCGGTTGAGCCGGTATCGGACAGTGTTTCCTGACGAAGCAGGGATGGGATTCACCCCTGCAAGGGCGGCGAAGGCCGCCTCTGACCGGACCCGCCCGGGATGGGAACATGAAGTGAGCACCACCGCTGCGGTAAGAGGACCGATTCCGGTCTTCTCCAAGAGCGGCGCTGCCATGCTGCTTTGGATAAGCTCATTCAACCGAACTTGGTTCGCTTTCAAGTCGCCATCAAAGTGCGATGATTCACTTGGCGAGGCGGACAGCTTCTTCCCTGGCAATGGTGAGTGCAATGTCCTCATCACGGGACCGCAATCGGGAGATCTCTCCGATCTGACCAACCGCCAGCCTGACCAACCGCCAGCGCCGATCGAGCATCAATTCCCAGATCCGCGGCCCTCACGAGCGCGGTGAGTGCGTTGACAGTCGCGGTCCGTTCACCTGTCATCTTATCGCGCGCGTCCACCAAAAGCCGCAGCGCGGCCCGGATCCCAGCGTTCTCACGCGGATGACGAAGCAATCTGAGATAAACGGACAACGCGGCTAGAGCGATCGCATGTGCGTCGAACGGGTCCGATTTTCCTTTCCCATGCCTGTTTCGCGCGTTCATCAGGGGTGCTTCGACAACTTGATAGCCGGCCGCGGCGACGGCGACAGCCAGTCGGGCACCATAGGTCCCGATTCCTTCAACGGCCCGTAACACGTACGTTTCTCCGTTGGTGAGGCGCCCGGCCCAAGCAAGGGCCCGGCTCGTTCCTGCGTTTGTCGCAGGGAACTGCTCGCAGGCGGTCTGCTCGCCGGTGGACGCGACGAGCATGGCAAAGGTATGGGTTCGGGCATGGGTGTCCACGCCAATGACGAACTGGTGCGCATGGGCGACAATGGTCATCCCCGGGAAGACCCGAATCCGGCGGGATCAGAAAGCCAGGAGGCCGGCGAAACGGCAACAAAGCACTCGGAGCTGCCCTGGACAACGCGGCGATGGGCGCAGCCCGGACCAAAAACACCTACCTGCGCGATCGCTACTACCGCCTCGCTGCCAGACGAGGCAAACAACGAGCCATCGTCGCGATCGAGCATTCTCTGCTCACCGCGACCTGGCACATGCTCGTGAACAACCTCGACTACCACGAACTCGGACCCGACCACTTCACCCGACGCGAGCCCACCCAGGTCATGCGCCGCATCACCAAACAAGCCAACGCACTCGGCCTCACCGTCCGCTTCGACCCCATCCGTCAGACCGCAGCGGAACCCTGAACCCACTCACCATCCATTTTCGAGTCAGTCAACGCGGGCCATTGTGACCAGTATCAAAATGTGATTTCATGAAAGTCTGTTCCTATCGGAGTGCACCATCATTTCACTGGTAGGCGCTTAACACGCTTCCTGGGAGATCATCCATCAGAGCTGCCAGTCAGCTCTTTGCGCGGTGGTTGCAACACTGCCGGGACGCCGCCGAACTTCCGGGAACGACAAGTGACCTCAGGAATAGATATGGCCCAGCTGAAATATGTAAGAGAAGACATAGCGGACGCCACCCAGGCCTCCGTGATCGCCTCGGTCATTGCCGACCGAGGTTCGCTACCGGATATATGCGCACTGATGGCTCACTCGCCACAGGGGCTCGTGGCATACGAAGGCTTCTCGCGATTCGTTCGTACCAGCACTTCCATCGACAACCGACTGCGCGAGATCATTATCTTACGCACAGTGCAACTGCTCGGCATCGACTACGAGTGGAAACGGCACCTGCAGCTGGCAGCAGCCGCAGGCGTTAGCGATGAACTGATCGCTGATCTGGCAAGCTGGGGAACCAGCTCGTTGGTGGATGCGCGAACGGCGGCCGCGCTGCGCTTCGTCGACAGGACGGCCACCGGCGCGGATTCCCAGGCGGCGGGTGAAGAGCTGATGAAATTCTCACCGACCGAGGCGGTCGATATCGCTCTCGTCGTTGGCTTCTATCGTCTAGTGCCGGTGGTCGTCACGGCATTCAACATCGCGGCAGATGATCGTTTACCGCCCGCACACATATGTATGACTGGTGTTGATTAGATTTTTTGATGCGGACTTCCCATCCATTACTGGCAGGGAAGCAAGGGCGCGGAAATCACTGGCCGTCTGGTTGAGTTCTAGCGATCGTTGCAACACCTCCGAATAATCCCTAGTTGCAGCACCCATGGAATCACCAGCGAAAAGTAGTCCTTCCTTAAGGGAGAGATCTCGTTTACCGGGAGAACCGGCGTCTAGGGCCGGGGCGCAGGGGAAGCGTCCCCAGCAGTCCCATACCCCTGCGCAAAGACGGGATTTCCTTTCCGCCGTTCAGCGGTTGTGAAATGTTGCCGCGGCGGCCAAGGAACTCGGCATCAACGGGAGTACCTGCCAGAAGTGGGCCAACGCTGCCGGGATCAGGCCGCAGCGCCAGTACAGCCAGGCGGACAAAGAACACTTCTATGCCGTTCTGGACCGGAAGGGCAACATCACTGCGGCCGCCCAGGAGCTGGGATTGAACATCAGCACCGCGGTCTGCTGCGGGAAGTCGGCAGCGTCAGCGCGGCTGCCCGGCAACTGGGCCTGAACCACTCCACCTGCTACAACTGGGCCCGGGCCGCCGGTCGGGTTTCCGTCGTACGCGAGGCCCATCAGCGAAGCAGCTTTTCTACCTGCGCCTGCGCCAGGAAGGAGCCGGCCGGAGGGACGCCGCCTTCGCCGTCGGCGCCAGCAAACCGAGCTCCTACAACTGGGACCGGCAACAGGCTTCCAAGGACACGGCCGCGACCCAAGGCCAAGCAGCGGATCTGCCGTATACACAGGAAATGAGAACAACATTCGCGCAATCTCCGGCCCCTGTAGCGGCACCAGAGCTGACGGCAGCGGCAGTGCCGGAGCCGCCATCCTCAGCGACGGAGCCAGCACCCGCTGCGGTGGTGTTGGAAGCACTGGAGCGGTCCGTCAGCGCCCGCTACCTGTCTCTGTCCGAGCGGGAGAGGAACGCAGATCTGCGCTCCCACGGGACCTCCATGCGGGCGATCGGCAGTGCATTGGGCCCCTCCTTGGGCACCATCAGCCAGGAGATCAAGCCGCAACAGCCACCCGGTGCTTGGTTACCAGCCTTACGGTGCTCACCGGGCTGCCACGGCGGCCCGCGCACGGCCGAAGGACAGTAAGCTGACAGAACCCGGGGAACTGCACGACTACTTGAAGACCAAGCTCCTCGCCCACTGGCCCCCGGAACAGATCTCGAAGCCGCCGATAAAAGACTTCCCCGATGACGAGCAGATGCGCGTGAGCCCCGAAACGATCTACCAGGCCCTCTACTTTCAGGCCTGCGAGGGACTCAAACGCGAGGTCAAAGAGGCATTGCGCAGCGGGCGGAAACGCCACAAGCAGCACATGAATCCCGAAGAACGCACCAGCCGTTTCCGGGACCCAATGATCAACATTTCCGAACGCCCGCCGAGATCGAAGACCGCGCGATCCCGGGCCATAGGGAGGGGGATTTGATGACCGGAGCCTACAACCAGTCGGCGATCGCCACACTGGTCGAACACACCACCCGCTACGTGATGTTGGTGCACCCGCCGGTGGACCACACCGCCGAATGAGTCCGTGACGGGCTGATCAAGACCTTGGCCACCCTGCCGGCGCACCTGCGCGGATCCCCGACCTGGGACCAGGGCGCCGAAATGGCCAAAACCAAGGCATTCAGCATCGCCACCGACATGGACGTCTACTTCCGCGACCCCTCCAGCCCCTGGCACGCGGATCCAGCGAGAACACCGACGCGCTGCTGCGCCAATACTTCCCCGAAGGCACCGACCTGAACTCCTACGGACCCGAAGCCCTCGAGCACGTCGCCCAGGAACTCAACGCCCGACCACGCGAAACACTCGATTGGGACACTCCAGCCGAACGCCTACGTGATCTACTGATAGCCAGCTAAGCACGGGTTTTGCAACGACCCCTGGAATTCAAGGCACTGGGCATTTACGTGGCCGCCTACGGGCAGTTTTTCATGGCCGCTAACAAACTGCACAGGTCGACGCGAGTATGCGGTGATAAGCGCGTTGGCCACCGTCGTGGCGGAATGGTGGCCGGCTAGCCGCAGGAGCAGGGTGAAGCGGGTCTGGCGTTCCACGAGAGTGACAACCGCAGAGCGCTGCGAAGATCCGATGATGTAGGGTCGGGCCGGGGCGCGGTGCCAGGATTGCTCCCGGCCCGTTTCCTCCCATGTTCACCGCCAGGTATTTGCCCGATGGCATCCCGGCCAGCCGCCATACACTGATCAGGACCTTCAAGACGTCATAGCCGTAGGACCTTCCCCCGGCTTCGCGCCACCGGTTTCGCCGGGCCCTTCCGCTTGCGCGCCGTGGACAGGGCGCGGCGGGCGTTGGCCCGGGACCACCCCGTAACAGCCACGAACTCGTCCAAAACGACAGGTCCATCCCTCATCGTCACCGCCGTGCCCGTGGCGGCCCCGTGATTTCGCGAGCGTTTCCCAAATGGGGCATGCACCCCGATTCGCGAGCACTATATGTGAGTCTCGTCGGCCTCTAGCGACGAAGTGAAATAGCGCCTGTACTGAACGGTACGTTCTGTTCAGTTATTTAGAGATTTGGGGAAGAACCTCACAAATGAAATTTGAGGAATACGTCGACTCGTTCGAGCACGTCGCCATGAAGCGTACTGATGGTGTATTAGAGTTCCGAGTACATACAGAGGGAGCGCCGTTGCAGTGGGGCCCGGGTCCCCACCACGAACTCGCACGCGCCTTCCGGGCTGTTGCACAGGATCCTGAAAAACCGGATTCTGATCCTGACGGGAACAGGAGAGCCTTCTCAGGCCCCCGAGCCGCTGATGTCTCATTCCATTCGATGCCCGAAGCTGACTGGGATGAGTTCCACCTTTACGGGACGGCGCTCCTGGAGTGCCTCCTAAGCATCGGTGCCGTCGTGATCTCAGCCGTGAACGGTCCCGCCCTTCGCCACTGCGAATTGCCGCTGATGTCCGACATCGTGATCTGCTCAAACGACACCGAGTTCCTGGACAGTGGACGTTTCCCTGTCGGCCTGACACCCGGGGACGGAATCAATGTCCTCACCCCGCTCATCATGGGACTGACACGATCCCGCTACTTCCACCTCGCCGGACAACGAATCGGAGCTCAGCAGGCCCTTGAATGGGGGCTGGTAAACGAGGCCCTAAAGCCGAACCGCCTGCTGGATAGGGCCTACGAACTTGCGGAGATGATCGCACGGCAGAAACCTATGGCTACAAGAACGGCGCCTCCCTCGTTCACTGATGGTCAGTTCGAGACTTTCGCTCCGGCAAGCAGGGCCCTCGGTTCCAGTGCTGTGTACTAAATCCGAGGGCCTTACGGCTTCGGACCACGGTCGCCGTTACGTGATGTATACAGACGCGAATAGATTCCGGACGCAAAAGCTAAGGCAAGCCTGGCCAACTCGGTAGATTCGAGTCACGGGCACAAAACCCTTGGCCGACGTCGACCTAGGCAATGACAACGAGGGACCAGGAATGCGCACACATTGCCATAACGATCCGAACCTCGCTGCCAGTCGCTTGGCGATCCTCCGACTTTCACCTACCATCACAACAACCAATTTTCGTGGGCCTCCCGTTGGGCCGCAGTATGATTGCTATGGTATTGAAGATGTCTGATAACAAAGTTAGTCGGCGAACTCGCACGCCCGCGACCGGGCCCCGCGCACGCGACCAGATTCTTGCTGCAACAGTTTCTCTTGTGCGCGACGTCGGCTACGCGGGATTAAGCGTCGAAGCCATCGCTGAACGCTCCGGGGTCAGCAAAGTCACCATATATCGTTGGTGGCCGCATAAAGCAGCCGTAACCATGGACGCGCTACTTGAATCCCAGGATTTAGCGGGGTTTTCCGACACGGGCTCTGTGAAGCACGCCTTCCACGTTCACCTTGACAGGGTTGGCCATTTTTTTAACGGAACTGGCGGCACTCTGCTTTGCTTAATCATCGCCGAAGTCCAGCGCGACCCCGAATTACGCGAAAGCTTTTTCCAAAGGTTTTGGCAGGTTCGTCGCCAGGCGGCTAGGGACGTTCTCGAACGTGGAATTGCCAGTGGCGAGCTAAAGACTGGAATCGATGTAGACGATGTCCTGGACCGCCTTTACGGGCCCCTCTATCTGAGGCGACTGATAGGCCATGCCCCAATTAATAAATCCCTATGCTACGACCTCGTGGAAGAGGTATTCGGGGGGATAGAGCGCTGAATGTCGCCAGGTCCAGGGTCTTTGTCTGTGGAGCCTGTGACATCACCTAGCCAATGTGTCCCTTGTGGGACGCCTGTTCCGGGCTGAAAATGTTCCCGTGGTCGCCTGGCCACGCTGTGCGGCTATGGTTCTTCGGACATTTTCGGGCTATCCGGGCGAGCGATGATTGCGGCGCGCATCTCGGGCGGACGCAACCCTCAAAAGCTCGCGCAGATGGAGCGGTCACGGATGCCGGCGAAAATCAGTGAACCCGAGAAGGCCTTCACTGGCCGCTTCGATGACCACCATGACTGGTTCTTGGAAAGAATGCTGGCCCGGATCGACGACATCGGCGCCGATATCGCCGCGGTTGATGAACAGATCGAGGCACGGTAGCCCCCTTTCGCCGAGGCGGCGGATCGCCTCGATAAGGTCCCCAGTATCGCCCCGTCTCTGCCGCCATTATTCTGGCCGAACCCTGGGTCGACATATTCCGGTTCCCGACAGCGGGGCACCGGTGTTCCCGTGGAAGTTCTCCCCCGGCATCAGCTCCCCCGCGGGTAAGACCAAGGGAAACGGATCGACCGGGCACGGCTACCGATATCTGGCCAAGGTCCTCGGCGAAGCCGCCGTAAGGGGTCCGGAGAACGGACACCTTCCTTGGCGAAAGCTACCGAAGGGTTGCCCGGAGGGGCAAGAAACGCGCACGCATGGCACCGAAGCATAATTCTACGTACCCACCGCCGGCAGCTCACTTCATCTTCGGACCAGAGCGGCTCGATTCCAGTGCTTTCGTTCTGGAACGGAGAACAGCCATAGTCAAGGCAGAGATCGTGGCGACCCGCACTGGTCCGCCAGCATGACAATCATGGAGACGAGTAGGTGCATGCGTCTGTCAACCCCGGTTTCACTTCGGCACTGCGCGGCGAAGAGTGACCGGAGCCGCGAACACTAGACGTCGCGTACGCGAGAACGGAGTGCACTATCAATATCTGAGCCTCGCTGCTATAGTACGAGTCCATAGACTAGGCGGCCAATAAAGTCACGCAGGGCGCGCTTAGTGTCGTGGAGCCAAACACGGAGCCACGACAAAGGAGCAACTCGGGCGTACTGTCTTCGGCGGCGTCAAGGGTACCGCCTATTCCAGTTGCTTGAAGCGGCCGACAAGTACTCCCTGCATGGTAGATAGCCGAGATTCCCAACAACAATATTGTCATCAGAGATGGAAGGAAATGAGGATCGCATGCGCACCGATCTACCTTTGTCGAAGTCCGACGTTCGCCGTTACGATAGCCGACACATCGGCACGTGGGAAGAAGCAATCGGCGATAACATCAGCCGGCAGCATCTGGGTACGTTTAACTCAACCTTCTCCGGGCGCATGTCAGTTGTCGGGTACCGAAATAAGCACATGTTCAAGTTGAAGCTCAGTGGCCTAACTGGCGAACGGACCGCGCGTCACATTGCTAGCGACACCGATGAGCGCCTACATGTCTTGTTCATCAACCGCGGCCGCACCATCTTTGACTACGACGGCGTCCAGAGCGTCGCCGAGGCCGGGGAAGGTTTGATCGTTCCGGTCGGTCGACCACACAAGTTCATTCATCCAGGCCCGATACAAATGATCGGACTAACGGTTCCAGCCGAAGACCTCAGGGCCTCAGGCGTTGAGGTTGATCAAGCCCTGACTCGGGCAATGCGGCTCAACACCACAGGCGTTGCAGCGCCTTGGATAGCTCAATTGCTCGGCACCTGGCAGATGGCTCGCAGCCGTGGTTCGGATGCGCTGGACGCGATGATGCCATATATGTTGGATCCCGTGGCCAAGCTCATCGCCACCAGCCCGGACCGCAGAGGCCTCGCTGAGGGTTCCGAACGTCTGTTCACCGCAGCGATCACAATGATACTTCAAGAGTGCCGCGACCCCGACTTCGGACCGGACCGCTTGGCATACGCTCTTCATGTTTCACGGAGAACGCTGTTCCGAGCATTCGCGGCCCATAACTCATCAGTCGGAGCCGAGCTCACGAGGGCACGCATCCAGCGGGCCGAGCGGCTTCTTCGAGCGTCTCCCCAAGCAACAGTCGAATTCATCGCCCACTCATCCGGGTACCGTTCCATGTCGAGTTTCTATACACAGTTCCAAGAGGCCCACTCCGTCTCACCACGACAGTTCGCCATCGTCACCCGCCACGACCCAAAAGGCCCGACCTCTCCCATCGCTCCCCGCCATCCCCTGACCCACACAGGCTGTGATGACTAACCCGTCCCGAGTTTGATGCCGCAACCTTCTTTGCGGACGATCACCCCTCCGCTAGCACTTTCGTAGACTCATCCAAATCCATGTATGGGCGATCAAGAATGCGATACAGCGGGATTTTTCGGTCTGTGCGAAAGTTGGCTGCCGCCGGTCTTCAAGCCGACGACGGCGGTGCCCGGGGCAGTCGATCGTTGTTGCTGCGGAGCCCCAGCGATTGCAGAAGCCCCGGATGTATTCGATTGCCCGCCGGGACTTCCGCTTGGTAGGAAGCTGTGGTGATCGCAAAACTCGTCCTTCAGTGACGGGGAATGCAGATTCCACCACCACGCCATTGAGGTTCCAATGCTATCAATCCGCGTAAACGCCGAAAGTCAGGGATGGCCTGACTGCCTGTGGATACCCTTGGCTGCGCCGACACCGACTGCCCGGGCCGACGCGACTGAAAGCCCGGGCGCCAGTAGCCCTCTCTCCGTCACGCCGACACCCTGGCGCTGGAGGGCCGCCCATTGGCAGTGCGGGCGACGCCCTGGACCGGACACCGGCACAGAGGTGACATGACTTCACAGATGGTTCCTATACCGCTTCGTCTTGGTCGCCCGACCTTGGCACTCCAACGGAGGAGAGTGGCACCGAGCCATAACTCCAGACAAGTATTGACTCCTATCGTTTCTAGATAACCGAGCGGGCGAGATCAAGCGGTATCCGGAGCCGGATCCCACTTGCTCCCTCCGCGTTCATTACCGGGAGGATAACTAGACATGACGGAATACATAGGCGTAGCAAAAGTTGCAGCTGTTCAGGCGGAGCCATCATGGTTGGACGCGCAGGCCGGTATCGACAGGGCCATATACTTCATTTCTGAAGCTGCCAGGGGGGGCGCCAATCTCGTCGCTTTTCCTGAGCTCTTTATCACCGGCTACCCGTGGTATGCCTGGCTGGACAGCCAATACCGTACCGCATCGTTCAACCGTAGGTATCACGAGAACTCTCTCGTAATTGATGGGCCAGAGATCCGCCGCCTTCAAAAAGCTGCTGCTGACAATGGAATTATTGTCGTAATGGGCTATTCCGAGCGACGCGGTGGCAGTCTATATATGTCCCAAGTGCTTATTGGAGCGGACGGGCAGCTAATCAAGAACCGGCGGAAACTTAAGCCGACCCACACCGAGCGGACAATGTTCGGTGATGGTGATGGTTCGGACATTGCTGTGTTCGAAACGCCCATTGGGCGCCTTGGTGCTCTTCAGTGCTGGGAGCACCTGCAGCCACTAACGAAGTACGCGATGTACAGCCAATACGAACAGATCCACGTCGCATCCTGGCCCGGGGGGCAGCTCTTCCAACCGGATGTTTACGCCTTTGGCAGTGAAATCGGCATTACCGCATCGAAGATGTACGCACTGGAGGGCCAGTCCTTCGTGGTACTCGCGTCATCCACCGTTGGCAAGGCCGCTCACGATCTATTTGCCGACACCGAGGAGAAAGGCAAGCTTCTCGGATGGGGCGGCGGATTTGCGCGCATTTTTGGGCCGGACGGGGCGCCCCTCGCAGACCCCTTGGCAGAGGATGAGGAAGGTCTGCTATTCGCCGACATCGATTTGGGGAAGATTGCAGAGGCAAAATTCGCGGCGGACCCTGTCGGACATTACTCTCGACCCGACGTTCTGTCTTTGAACTTCCGGCAGCAGGCCACCCCTTGGGTACATTCCGCACCTTCCGCGTCCTCAACCCCTGATCTCGGCCAGCCGAAGGTCCCAGCACAAGAAGTTCTTCTCAATGCCGATGGCGATGGCGACTTCGACGACTTCGACCATCAACCCGGCGGCACTACGGGGCTCACCCGCGTCCGCGGCTAACTGATGATCGGTGTCGCGTCTAGCGCCAGAGCAGGCGCGACACCGATCAATCGCAGGACGGGAACCTTTTGTCAGACGCAACGCAACCGTCAGCTGCTGACCCCGAAAGAGTCGGGCCGCCTGTCAATTGTCACACCCACCACGCCCTTGGTCCCGTGTGAATAGAGGACTGAAAGACCCTGGAGATGCTAAATGCAACACTCTTCCATGACCGACAATGCGGAACTGCCAATTCGATGGCGTCCGGTTGAGGATTGGACAACGTTGTCTCGTCAGCACGTTGAGATCCACAAGAGCGGACGACTAATTGACCGAGGTCAGGTGGACGAAGTTACCGTCGACGGATCAATTTTGTGGCTCATGAACGACGGAGCCTCACTCCGCCGTTTGATAAGTGATGAGCCTGGAATCTCGGTACGACTTATTCACTGATGGAGAGTTGCTATATCCGCTTTCAGTGCAAGTTGGTCATGAAATTTCGATTGGCGGTCGAATACCGCAAAATGTCGACGAGCCCAGATCCCCGGACGGCGTGCAAGGCTAGCTTTCTGCGCCAGAGATTCGCATTAGATATTTTATCCGGAGTTGAGGATTTCATCGACCGTCTTGGTCCAGGCGAACGGCTCGGGGTCGTCGTTGTAATTCTTGATCCAGCTGCGGATGGCGGCTTCGAGGACGGGCACGGAGGTGTGCACTCAGCGGCGGATCAGCTTGTCGGTGATCAGGCCGAAGAAGGGTTCGATCGACAGATCCGGCCGGTCGTGGAGCCTGAGAGCCTTGAACGCTTCGCCATCGAAGCCCACGACCAATGCGTGGTGTCGCGCGGGGTCTCCGCCGGCGTCGCGGTCATGGTCTCTTCCACCTTGTCCAACAAGATCGACGACGGCCGCCCGGGGCGCGGCGAGTCCATCATCCCGCCAGCCGCAGGGCCAGGAACAGACTGCGCCACTTTGCGACCACGCCCTTCCTGAGTCCCAAGTCTTAAGTCACCCAAGCATTCTGATGGCCCTGCACGCAGGCCATCGCGATCTTCGACCGCAACGCCAACGGCTGCGAGCCCTTCGCGGCCGCGACCACCGCTCCAGCTGGGCATACTCGTCATTGGCCAGCACCAAATCCCGCTTCGGGCCTCCCATAGCTGGGCGATCCACCAGCCCGTCCAGGCGCGAAGCGGCAAACCGCCTGCCGACGTTGCTCACCGTCATCGAGGTCACACCCAGATGCTCGGCCAGCCGCGCGTACACCACACCCGGCTCGGCGCTCGCCAAGATGATCTTCGCGCGGACCGCCAACCTCGACGACGAAATAGAGCCCCCCGCCGAAGATTCACGCAGACTCCGTACTGAAAGGGACCTCCTGACGCAGTTGGTCAAGAACACCGATCAGCCGAATTATCGATCAAAGGACAAAGAGCAATGAAAGCAATCGTCACCGAGCAGTTCGGACACCCACCAGTAATGGGGGTCCAGGAAGTGCCGAAGCCCACGATTCGTCAAGGGCACACTCTGGTCCGGATGCACGCCGCAACGATAAACCAACTCTCCAACACAATCCGCTTGGGCGACTTTGGCGAGCAACGGTCGCCCATGATCTTGGGGAACGAAGGATCCGGTCTCGTTTAATAAAGCGGTACGTTTCCCCAGGGAACCAGGGTGGCCGTATACGGCGGTGGAGACCTGGGCGTGCAGGTCGACGGTTTGTACCAGGAATGGGTCCTTGTCGAGGACGAACGCCTCCTTCGACTTCCGGACTCGGTCAGTCTCGACGAAGGAGCCGCACTGACTGTTAATTATTTGACTGCATACGGAGCCCTTACATCGGCTATCAACATCACCCCAGCCCAATACGTGCTGATTTCAGGGGCCACGGGAGGGGTAGGTCACGCCCTCATTGACACTGCCGCGGCACTCGGGGCACGCCCGATCGCAGTCGTGTCCTCTGCAGGCAAAGCCCGTAAGGCGAAAGAGGCTGGAGCCGCAGCCGCGATTGACCTGTCGTCTCAGGACCTCAGAACAGAAGTGGAACGGATTACGGCTGGCATCGGCGTGCGACTGGCGCTGGACCCGGTTGGTGGGGACTGCTTTGGTCGATTCATGACCGTGCTCAGGCCAACCGGAACCCTTGTGGCAATCGGTTTCACCGGGGGGGGAAGAATCCCTCGCTAGACCTCGTCGACATCATCTCAAACGAGAAGAAGATCCTCGGATATGCGCTGCATGCACAAAGCACGGATGCAACCTCCAAGGACCTTGTCGCCGTAAGCAAACTTGCAGCGCAAGGGCGTCTCAAGCCGGTCATTGACAGTCGCTACCCTCTCGAAGACTTTGAATGCGCTTATACCCGCTTGTCCTCAAGACACGCAGTCGGCTCCATACTCCTGAACTTCTAGCACCCGTACGGCTGGCCCAGCAAAAGTGCAGCCCGCGGCTTCCTGTTTATCTGAGTCGGCGCCCGCGTCGAGCCCCATGCGCATATGCGGCAAAACGGGGCTCGCAGGACGGGATCCGCGTCGTCCGCCGCGCGCCTTTCAACCCTCAATTGGTCTATTCGAGCCACTGTCACAGCACTAGCGCCATCGCACTTTTTCACATAAACTGAACAGTACGTTCTGTTCAATAATAAGAAAAGCAAGGAAGGACCGCCAAGTGAATTTTGAGGACTACTCCGAATCGTTTGAGCACGTTGCCATGAAGCGGACCAATGGTGTTCTGGAGTTTCGTGTTCATACGGATGGAGGCCCATTGCAGTGGGGCCCGAAGCCGCACCACGAATTAGCCCGCGCGTTTCGAGCTGTGGCGCAGGACCCCGACAACCGGATCATGATTCTGACCGGCACGGGAGATGCGTTCTCGGGCCCCCGCGCTGCCGATGTTTCATTCCATTCGATGCCGGCCGCGGATTGGGATGAATTCCACTTTTATGGGACTGAGCTTATGGACAGTCTCCTGAGCATTGGCGCCGTAGTGATTTCAGCCGTGAACGGCCCTGCCCTACGCCACTGCGAACTGGCGTTGATGTCCGACATTGTGATCTGCTCGAACGATACCGAGTTCCAGGATAGCGGACATTTTCCTGTCGGACTGACTCCTGGCGACGGAATCAACGTCCTGACTCCACACATCATGGGACTCACTCGGTCTCGCTACTTCCACCTCACTGGACAAAGCATCGGAGCCCAGCAGGCGCTTGAATGGGGCCTCGTCAACGAGGTCGTCGAAGCGGAGCAACTTCTCAACAGGGCATATGAACTCGCGGCCTTGATCGGGCGACAGAAGCCGATGGTCATTCGGCACACTCGTCAGCTGTTCACTCTTGAGCTCCGGAAAAAGATGATCGAGCGGGTCGGGTATGGGCTGGCTTTGGAAGGAATGGGCGTAGCCGACGACCGCGACCGGAACGGGGCTGCACTCATTCACTGAATGACAGAACTCGTAGGCGGCTCCCAATGGATGGGCCGCGGTTCCGGTGTGCAAGTCCCCGGAACCGCGGGCCCATGGATTCTTCGGAAGAACATGAGCCGCGTCAGACGCAAGGGTCGGTGAGCTTGCCCGCTGATATTTCGCTAAGTTGGAGCTTCCCTCTATGACTCGTGTCGGCGGATCTATTGCCCATGGCCCGGCTGAACCGAGCCATGGGCATCAACGACTCCAGGCTGAACAGCCCTCCTTCCGCTATCGGATAGAAGGCGGCCTGTTACATTTATTGGATCCCCGAAAAGCAGGGGATTTGGTCGATGGACCCGGCCTGACTTTCTTGCCCTGTCATTGGTGATCCTGGGGTGTTGTAACCAGGTTCGCTGAGATACGAGGTCTACTGGGGACTCGATGTCGGCAAGTCCGAACATCGCGCCGCCGCGTTGAACGCCGCGGGCGAACGGGTCTTTGACAAGCCGTTGCCGCAGGACGAGGCTCGGCTGCGCGAGCTTGTCACCGGCCTGCAGCAACACGGCAGGGTACTGGTGATCGTGGACCAGCCCAACACCATCGGGGCTGCAGATAGCGGTGGCCCGGGACTGCGGCTGCACGGTGGCTTACCTGCCGGGCCTGGCGGTGCGCACGGCCGCCGACCTTTACCCCGGAAAGTCCAAGACGGACGCCAGAGACGCGTTCATCATCGCCGAGACGGCACGGGCGATGCCGCACACGCTGCCGGCTGTTGACCGGGACAGCGAGGTGCTCGCTGCGTTGAAAGTGCTCTCCGGATTCGACGCCGATCTGACCCACGAATGCACCAGGGCAATCAACCGCCTGCGGTCCCTGTTGCTGCAGATTTTCCCCGCCCTGGAGCGTGTTTTCCCCGGAGCCGTACTGGCCAGGTCCCTCGTGCTGGAACTGATCATCAAGTACTCCGGGCCCACCGGTCTGCGGGCCGCCGGGCGTTCCAACGTCCTGCGCTGGGCCAGGAACCACAGCCGCAAGGACCCGGTGAACCTGATCGAGGCGGTCTTTGCGGCGCTGGGCGAGCAGACCGTGACCGTGATCGGCACTGAAGCCGTCGAACCGGTCATCCCCCGCGTCGCGGCACAGATCAAGGAACTCAAACACCAGGGCGCCATCGTGGCCGAAGAAGTCGAAAAGATCCTCGACGACTTCCCTCTTTCCCGGGTCTGATGTCCATGCCGGGAATCGGCATCAAGACCGCAGCGACGATACTCCTGACCATCGGGGATGCCGGCACCTTCACCTCCGCCGGACACCTTGCCGCCCACGCCGGCATCGCCCCCGTGACCCGGCGCTCCGGAACATCCATCCGCGGTGAAGTCCCCCCACGCCCCGGGAACAAACAGCTCAAGAACGCGCTCTTCAGATCCGCCTGGATCGCCAGCTGACACCACCCGGCCTCAAAGGCCTACTGCCAAAAGAAACGATCCCAGGGAAAGAAACACAACGCCGCCGTCATCTGCCTGGCCCGTCGCCGCTGCGACATCATTTACTCCATGCTCAGACACGGCACCCTCTACGCAGAAGAACCTGCCCAAGCCGCTTGACCAAGCATAGGGACACGTCACACGTATGCGGCGGGGCGATGCCGGTGCCAATCCGTGACCGACTGGACAGCGGTGGCGACCTCGATAAGCAGGCATTCCTGGTTTTGCCCTCCCAGCAATTGTGCGCTCCGCGGAAGGCCGTCGGCACCCAGCCCGACCGGGATCGTGATCGTTGGAGTTCCTGCGAGATTAAACGGGCTCGTGAACTTGGTGATCGTGTCGGTTCTCGCCGACATGAGGCGGCCCCACTCCGAGACGGAGGGGAGATCGTCCCACAGCACAGGGCAGATGCAGACATCGACCGTTCCAAACACATCTGCAAGCGATAGCTTGTACTCTGTGCGGATCATTTCCGCATCCGTCACGCTCTGCGCACTCTGGCTCAGACCCGACCGTATGAGGTCAGCCAGGACTCGACCGTACTGATCACTGTATTTTCGGAAATGATTCGCATGTCCGGCGGCGGCTTCGACTGCCACAATTACGTCCCATGCATCCTGCGCACGGGAGTGGTCAGGCATCTGAATCTCCACGAGATTACACCCGAGATTGGTCAATGCATTAAGCACCATGTGGATCGCTTGCTCGCTCTCAGCGGATACACCGGCCACGTAGTTGGGGTCGATGCCGACTCGGAGACCACGGAGATCTCGGGATCGAATGCTTGAGCTTGAGGGCGGAAACCGCGACGACGTCGGGTCCAAAGGGTCATATCCCTCGACTGCGCCAAGCATAACCTTCACGTCAGCGGCAGTCTTAGCAAGGGGCCCGACGTGGTCCAAGGACGGTGCCAACGGCGCAACGCCGAATCTGGAGACGCGTCCCCAGGTGGGCTTGAGACCAGTGACACCCAAAGCTGCCGCGGGGAAGCGAATAGACCCGCCGGTGTCTGATCCCCACGCCCCGAACGCCAGGCCTGACGCAACTGCAATACCTGGACCACTCGACGAGGCCCCCGGCCACCGGTCTATGTCCCAAGGGTTTCTCGGCGCTCGATGCTGCGGGTTGTAGTCGGAGAAGACCCCTTCTGTAGTGACGACGGTACCAAGTACGACGGCGCCTGCAGTGAGCGCACGCTGGAGGACCGTCGATGTACCTGTCCTCCACGATCTCGGAACCTGGATCATGCCTGCGGTTGTCGGCATCAGATCACTAAAAAAGATGTCTTTGAACGCTATGGGCACCCCATGGAGGGGGCCACGGTCGAGCCCTCTTGCCAACTCCCTCTCTGCATCGTGGGCCTGCCGCATCGCCAGGTCCCACGCGACGTGCTCGTATGCGCCCAGATCCGGATTGACCCGGTCGATTCGATTGAGAAGTGCTTCGGTGACCTCGACGGCATTCAGATCACGGCTCCTGTATGAGCGAGCCAATTCGACGATGGTGAGCTGCCTGATCTGCGCTTCCAGACTCATCCCTTCAGCCCAGCCATGTAACGCCGGACCAAGCATGGCCTTTTCAATGACGCCGGATAGCTTTTACCCAAGTTCGGGAGATCAGCGGCTTGCATGCCGTCTCGGTGACCGCTGAGCTGGCCCCGAACCCACAAGTTCGGGCGCGGCCGAAAGCCGAATCAACTCGTATCCCCGGCTCGTCGGCTCACAAGCGCGGCGATTGAAACGGCGACGATAAGCGCACCACCGTTGAACACGTTCGGAACCCAGTACGGAGCACCTGCGAAGGTCAGCCCTGTGATGCCGACGGCAAGGAGGAAGGTACCAACGATCGTACCCAGCACATTAAACTGCCCACGCTTGATGGTGGTGCTGCCAAGAAAGGCCGCAGCATATGCTGGCAAGAGGAACCCCGGCCCCTGTGATGGGTTAGCCGACCCGATGCGTGCACAGTACAAGGCTCCACAGAGTCCAGCAATCGCACCGGCGAGAATGAAACTGGTCGCCAAGTATGCGTTGGTCCGAACCCCGCTGAGACGCGCAGCCTCGCGGCCAAGACCGGTAGCGTGAAGGAATCGACCGAAAGGAGTGTGCTCAAGGAGATACCAAAGGATCAACGCGCCGGCGAGGAAATAGTAGACGACGAGGTTAAGTCCGAAGAGTTGGCCATTGGCGACAGCCGTCAAAGAGGCAGGGATACCCTGAAACAAGGTGCTCCCGTTGGTCACGAGAAGGTTTAGTCCCGCCAGGATTGTCGATGTACCGAGGGTTGCGATGAATGCATTTACGCCGATCCTGACAACCATGATGGCATTCAGAATCCCAACACCGGCTCCGCAAAGGACCGACAAGAGGATCGCCAGCGGCACCGGAACTCCGTGAATTGTCATCTGTGCGGTCAAAATCCCTGTGAAGCCGAGTATTGCTCCAACCGACAGATCGAATTCACCGGCCGCCAGTGGTATCACCACAGCGAGAGCCAGGAGGCCTGGAATCGCATTGGTGCTGAGGAGCGCCTGCAGATTCGCGACCGTCGGAAATAGGTTGGGTTGAATGATGCTAAAAAGCCCAATCAGCAGAAGGAGAAAGAGTACGACGCCGTAGTTGGACAGGAACCCGGAGGTCAGAGGCAGTTTGAGGGTTCGTGCCGCGAGCCTGCGACCGTCCTGTGCCGGCGTCCCTGTACTCAGAACAGGGGGCGCAGCATCGGAGAGCTTCTCCAGCTTGGTCAGGTTATTCATGATGTTATCTTCTCTCCCGATGTTGAGAGCACAATGAGGTGCGATTCGGTCAAATCTTCACGAGGCACGTCAGCGATGACGCGCCCGCGGTTGAGAACAAGTACCCGGTCGCAGAGATTGACGAGTTCTTCGTAGTCACTTGACGCGACGATGATTCCCACACCCTTCTCCGCGAGGCCAGCGATTATTGAGGCGATATCCTGCTTTGCGCCGATATCAACTCCTTGAGTCGGCTCATCCAAGACAAGAACAGTCGGTCCAACTCGCGTCCACTTGGCGACGACGGCCTTCTGTTGGTTTCCGCCACTGAATTTCGCCAATGGCTTCTCTGTTGCTGCCGGCCGAATCCCGAACTCTTGGATTGCAGAACGCGTTGCATCCTTTTCTGCCGCCTGATGCAGCCATCCCGCGCGCCAAAACGGCCGGAGGTCGGCGAGCGTGATGTTCTGCCGAAGCGACATCGCGGGAAGGCAGCCTTCGGTCCTTCGGTTCTGCGGCACCGAGGCAATCCCTGCGCTGATCGCAGACCGAGGCGACGAACCCACCGGTGATCCCTTGACGAGGACCTGACCAGCAACGGGCTTTTGTGCGCCGGTCAGTAATCGCGTGAGTTCACTGCGCCCACACCCCAGCAGCCCCGTGATACCTACGATCTCACCACCCCTGAGGGACAGGTTGACGTCGTCCAGTCTGGGGCCGTTCAATCCGATGCACTGTAGGACGACCTCATCTGAGATCGAGCGTGCCACCGCGCGAATGCGCGTGAACTCTCGCCCCAGGATCAGATTCACGATCTCACGCACCGAGAGCCCGTCCAGATCCTGATCGGCAGTCACCCTTCCGTCGCGAAGAACAACGAGGCGGTCGCAGAGGTCTCGGACCTCATCGATGCGATGGCTCACGAAGATGAGGGTCGCCCCTTGTGCGCGCGCTCGGCGTAAGGCTTTGAACACCGTCTCAACCTCACCGGCAGGGAGGGACGCAGTTGGTTCGTCCAGGATGAGCACCCTATCCCTAATGTCCGGTTGCGAAGGATCATCGACGAACGCCCGCGCAATGGCGACCATCGTTTTCTCGGTAGGCGACAGCGAGTCGATCAATGCATCCGGCGAGACGTCGATATCAAATCTCGCCAGCGCGTCTTGCACTCGTCTCCGCAGACCGCGGCGACGCAGCGGGCCGATCAACCTGCTCCCGTATCCGTTGACGAAAGAGAAGTTGTCCGCGACTGAGAGCCCGCCAACGAGTCCCAGATCCTGATGAATGAAGCGCAACCCGGCTTCGTGGGCACGCGCAGGCGCAACGGGCGTCGGCAACTCCCTGGCCGCAACGGCCAGGCGGCCACCTTCATCTGGATGATGGAAGCCAGCGAGGATCTTGATCAGGGTTGATTTGCCTGAACCGTTCTCCCCGAGCAATGCCGTTATCTGCCCGGAGGGGAAATGCGCGGTGACACCATCGAGAGCCCTCGTTCCAATGAAGGTTTTCGAAATGCCAGCCACTGTGAGACCGCCGGAGGGATCGACGCGAGTGAAACTATCGGAATTGATTTGCGACTCGGACAAAATGGAGCCTTTCGAGCATGGCAGGACTAAGGGGCTGAGGTCCAAGGAGGAGGCCGAGCCGGGAAAACTGACCTCCTCCTTTGAGGGTGTTACTTCACGCCCCATAGGTTCCGGTACATGGCCTCGTAGGCGGCTCCGCCAGACCAGTTCTTAGTAATATCGGCAGGGAGATTGCTCTTGTCAATCAACTGGGTCGGGTAGTTTTCGGTAACAAAACCGCGCGAGTCCTTCGCCACCGGCTCTTGGTTGAATATCCGATTCATCTCATCTGCGACCCCCCATCCCATGAGGTCCCACGAGCGAGCGTAGGTAGCAGCCTGGACTCCCTGGTCGACGAATTGCATGGTCTGCGGCAATCCGTCCGTACCGACGAGCTTGACCTTGCCGGCGAGTCCCAGTTGCTGGATGGCCGTGGCCGCCTCCGAACCGATCGCATCGATCGTTACATTTATGTAGTTGATCTCAGGATGTGCCTGCAACTCAGCCTGAACGCGAGCAGTCAATGACTGGTCCATGTCTGCGACTGCAGTGTCCATGACGTCAACAACATTGCAGGATGGGCAGTCCTGTTCGAGGGCCTGCTTAAAGGACGTGACGCCGTTGTGAACAATGTCGTACTCCGAATTGTCCAGGACCAGGACGTGGGCGCCTCCGTTGCTGGCCTTGGCCACATACGCGGCAAGCGCGGGGGCTGGCGGGCCGAAGTCGACGTTCATCGTCGCACTCCAGCCGGCTGGTCCAGTCGGGTCGTTGTCCCCACCGAAGTTCATCATCACGATGCCAGCTTCGCGGGCCTTCGCGAGAAGTGCCGGTCCGATCTGTTCAGCCGAAGCCCCGGCAAACATGCCACTTGCTCCCTGAGTAATCGCGGATTGGACCGCGGCCTGCATCTTCAAGGGATCGCCCTGCGGGTCAATCGTCTCAGTTCGCCAACCGAGAGCCTTCGCGGCTGCAACGAACGCATCGGAGATACGAGCGCAGGTAACTGCTGCCTGGGCGCACGGCATGCTGACAACGAACTTTCCCTTCGCGGGTGTCGGCGAAGAGGCCGGCGGCTTCCAAGCCGGGGGCGCCGCCATGGCCTCGTCAAGAAGCTTTTGTGCGGACTCGGGCAATTTGAAGTTCGATGAGCCTTGAGGTGCGCTGGTTGCCACCGACTCCGCCGAACATGCTGACATTGACAGTGCTACCAGAACACCGGCTGCGGCGATGGCGAGCCGACCCAGGCGAGGGTTATACATCACAACTCCACTGACGAATCTTCACGTTTCTTCCTTTTCTGCCGTAGACATGGTGGGGACTTCGCCGCTGCCTGCGAGTCTTCGGCGCGGCAGTGTGGGCACTAGTAATTGGTAGTGCACTTCGATCGAAGTGCACTATCATTGAAACATGCCGCAGATCACATTCGCAAGCACCAATGTCAACGCGCCTATATGCTCGTCGAACTGGATTTCTCAGGCGAGTCGCGGTGCGGAAGTTCCAAAATGGTCGATCTCGACGGCTGGCCCGTAACGGCGTCCGCTCCTCATTTCCACCGGCTATTGAAAACTGCGAGGTGCATGTTTCGGCCACGGCGCGGAACACTGACGTCGAACTGGGAGTCCGGTCAAGAGAGCTGCTAAGTGTCAGCCAGGGAGATCGGGGCCAGCGGCCTTGAAGCATTACGGGTCGGCCGTGGACCTATCGAATGCGCCGGCGGCGCGGGTGAGGTCGTTGGACCGGTAAGGGGTGGAGGCCAAGTCACAGACTCTGCGTTCGACAAGGAATTCCAACCGTGTTGGGCAAACGAATTGGTCCGAGCGCTCCATGGCGGCGAAGGTAGGGTGTCCCCGGCGCAGGTCCAGCGTGTCTGGGACGCCCGGGGCCTGAAGGGACTCCCCCGGCTTTTGTTGACTCGGGGTCTTAGGCCGCTAGGAGAGCGGTCCGGTTGATTGTTTCATATTCGATTGGCATGAGTTTTCCGAGGCGTCTTTGCCGTCGCCCGCGGCGGTAGGTCCTTTCGATCCAGGTCGTGATGGCAAGCCGCAGCTCCTGGCGTGTGAGCCACCGCTGACGGTCCAGGACGTTCTTCTGCGGCAGAACCGCTCCGAAACAACCGATTAGCCGGTTAAGAGGCACGCGCCCACCCGGCCCACAGAGCCGATCAGCCCGCTATGCCGAGCAATTCGACAATGCAGCGGGACCGACTTGGGATCCACGATCCGAATGCACCACCGTTCCGGCCGGGCGGCGTGAGCGCACTGCGTTCTCCAGTGCGGCTACCGCCAACGAGGATTTCATCCGCGAGTCCATCGAGTACCCGACGATCCTCGCGGAATAGGCGTCCTTGACCGCGCAGAGGTAGAGCTTCCCCTCGGCAGTGGGTGCTCAGTGATGTCGGTCAGCCACAGCTCGTTCGGCGCCTGGGCGGTGAAGTCCCGCTCCACCAGGTCATCGTGGACCGGTGGTCCGGGTCAGGCCACGCTTCTTGGAGGACACGAACCAGATGCCGTGGTCCCGGCACAAGCGCTGGACCCCGTTCTCGCCCGCCAGGATGCCCTTCTCGGGGAGTTCGTTGGCGATGAAACGGTATCCGAAGGCGAGATCGTCGTCGTGGATGTCCAGGGCGGCGTTGATCAGGTGCGCATCCTCCCAGTCCCGGTCCGTCACTGGGCTGGCTCTCCACCGGTAATAGCCTTGCTTGCTGAACTTCAACACCCTGCAGGTCACCGCCACGGGAACACCGTCTGCGGCAAAATCCGCGACCAGCGGGTAGATCATTTTGGGTTGGAGTCCCTTGCCGGATAGGTAGCAGCCCTGCGCAGAATTTCATTCTCCTGCTCCAACAGGCGGTTGCGCTTCTTCAGCTCCCGCATCTCGGCCGACTCTGCCGTTGCCGGCCCGGTCCCGGTCTCCTTACGTTCGGCGATGGCAATCCAGCGTTTGAGCGTCGTGACCGAAAGCCCGAAATCCTTTGCAATCTGCGCCAGCGGCGCTTCGCCCTTGCGGGCGACATCAATTACATCCTGGCGGAACTGCGCACCATAAGCCGTGGGCATGGTCAACACCCTTCCACGAGCACCAGCTCGCCAGGTCAAGGAGTCAACAAAACCGGGGGCAGTCCCGAAGCCGCATCTCGTGGACTCGTTCAAGCTCTCCAATGACTCGACGTTTGAGGAAAGCTCATCGACGCGGTCGGTCCATATGTGAACCCTCCGGAGAAAGCGATCGTGTTGCGCATGGATGAATATTCCTCCATCCAGACGCTGGACCGCACCCAGCCCTCCCTACCCATGAAGAAGGGCAGGGCAGAGACGATGACCCATGTCTACAAACGCCACGGCGCGACAACACTGTTTGCGGCCCTGGACATGGCGACCGGGAAGGTTATCGGTTCATGCATGCCCAAACAGCGGCACGCCACTCACAAGCACCCGGACGTGTTGGCCTGACTGGCGAAAAATCCCCGCTTCCAGCTGCACTGCACCCCTACCTCCTCATCGTGGCTCAACCCCGTCGAACCCTGGTTTCGGGAGCTGACGGACACGGCCCTGCGACGCCGCGCTTTCCATTCCGTGCCGGATCTCATCGACAAGATCGAGGAATACCTCGCTGCCCAACACCGAACCCAAGCCCCTGGTCTGGACCGCAAGCGCAGACTCAATCCTCAAAAAAGTCGCCCGCGGCCTCGTTGCCCTCGAAACCATCAAACAAAACTGAAGCACGCCACTACCTGTCGCATAGACGCTGGACTACCAACGGGGGCCCAACCAATTGCACCGCCCACTCCATAAGAGGCGGGCGGTGCATCGAAAGCATGATTGAGACCAATACGGGGATGAGCTCCATCGCGAACTGCCGCGGTGAAGGGCCTAATTACTCGCGCCTCACGGATACCAACGACTGACAACTCTGCGGCGGATTCTGAGGCAACAATTGCTGCCGCCCTTCCAGGTTGTGGTTTGGCTCTTCCCCGCCCCCAGCCTCACCGCCGGCATACAGAGCCGCACATCAGACTCTGTCGAGCACTCTAGCAACCGCGAGCATCCCTTACTCTGACTCACTTGCGGTTTCGGCGCCACGTCTCAGGCGTCTCATCCGCGCCATCGTTGCAGTTAGAGGTCGGCGCAATGGGCCGACCCCGACGGCTGCCGCTATCGCGATTGCCGCGCTCTGAAGGAGGAGCTGCAACGAACTGGGTGCGCCGAGCGTCATGGCAGTCTGGACCAGCTGAGATAAGAATACTGATCCGATCGCCGTGGCCACAACACTGCCCCGGCCGCCTAACAATGACGTCCCGCCAACGACTACAGCGGCGACTACGGACAATTGGTAGCCACTGCCCATCGACAACGAACTGTTCCGCAGGTACGCCACCAAGAGCACTCCCCCGAGACCGGAAAGTACTGCCGAGGCTGTATAAGCGGCCAGCGTGTACCGAAATGGCTTTACACCTACTACCCGCGCGGCCCGCTCCGATGCCCCACTGATCGTGAGAGATCGTCCGAAGACGGAGAACTTCAGAAGGACGGCGAAAATTACAACAACGACCACGGAGATCCACGCGATCATTGGAAGCCCCAAGAACCTCGCATCGACTAATTCGACAAGGGCCTTTGGTGCTGGCGCCGTTCCGCCGTCACTGACCAACCAGACTACACCTGTCAGGACTGAGGCCATCGACAGCGTGGCAATCAACGGTGTTACCGACATCCGGGCAATCAACCAGCCGTTCAATATTCCTACTGCAACGGATGCTATGAGGACGAGAGCCAGAGTCGCTAACAATGGCATTCTTGTGCCCAACACAGCCGTCATAGTGCCTGCAAGAGTGATCATTCCACCCGTTGAGAGGTCGATGCCTCGCAGCTGCACGACCATCGTCTGGCCTACCCCCGCGAGGGCCATCACCGCCGCCAGGGGAAGCATGGCAGCGAGTGAAGTACGGGTCAACGCCTCTGGGACGGCGACCCACGTCACTATGAACAGTAGAACTGTGGCGACCGTCACTGGCACCCAAGTGCGGTTCGCGGCTCGCCCTTTCTTCGTGACGAGCCGAGTTTCGGTTGCCTTCGGGGACTTGGTAGTCGTCATCGCGTCACGCATCATCCACTCACCGCGACACGAGCCCGACCCAGTGAATATGCACAAACGGCAAAGAAAGTCAGGACGCCTACCGCAACGTACTGCCAAGCCGTCGAGACATCAAGAATGGTGGTTGCCGAACTGATCCCCTGGACCAGCAGTGCCCCGAGTACCCCACCGATAAATAGACCCCTACCACCGAAACAGCTGGCGCCGCCGACAACCGCTGCAGCTATGCTCGCCAGAGTAAAGAGATTGCCCGACGTCGCGTCGCCGACACCCGTCTGTGTGACCAAGATGAGCCCGCCGACGCCGGCTAAGGAACTGCAGACCAGATACGCAGCCAAGCGCACACGGACTGGATTCAGTCCGTTAAGACGGGCACGCCCGGGGTGCGAACCGACAGCACGAAGCGCCACACCCAGGCTCCTGCGACGCAGCAGATAGTCAGCACTTAGTGCTACGACGACTAGCACGACAAACGCAACTGGAATTGAGCCTACCGCGCTCTGAATACTCGTAACGATCCCTGTGCTGATGGCTCCACCCGGTGCCGGGCGCAGGACTAGCGCCAAGCCCTGAAGGGCCATGAAGGTAGCCAATGTGGCGATAATCGGTGACAACTTGACTACATCTATAAGCGCCCAGTTGACGAAGCCCACTCCGAGGCACACCACAAGCACAAGCGCGACTCCCAGAACATGCCAGATGGGATTCACCTGGTTGACAAGGTAGAACGAGCTAACCACCGTCACGGTACTCATTAGTGGGCCGACGGATATGTCGATGCCACCGGTCAGCAGAACGAATACCTGCCCCACCGCTGCGAACCCCAGGATCGTGGTGATGACGAGCAATCCCTGTATGTTGAAAGGACTCAGGAACGATGGGACAGCTAGGGTCGTGATGGTACCAACCACCAGGAGCAATGTTCCGACGACCACCCCCGGGGCCAGGTCCCCGGAAAGCCACACCGACAACTTCTTATGTTTACTTTCTTTACGCGAACGAGTGGATGTCGAATGGAGCGCACGAGCAGTTATGGACCCCTCATTCACGTCGTCGCCCGTTAGGGACTCAATAACGCTGCCTCTTGAGAAGACGAGCACCGTGTCGGCGAGGCCGGCGAGTTCGCGCGCATCGCTCGACAGCACGAGGACCGTTACGCCGGCGTCCGCTGCGCGCCGAAGAGCCGCGTAGATCTCCGAACGTGCGCCTATGTCAACGCCTTGAGTAGGCTCGTCCACCAGTATCACCGCATTGTCAGTCTCGAGCACTGAACCTATAACGACCTTCTGCTGGTTCCCCCCGGACAACGATGAAATGTCAGTTTCACCGCTGGGAGTCTTGACATCAAATTCGCCTATTATCCGATCCGTGAGTACGTCTTCACGGGAACCGGAGAGCCAGCCGTGAGGAGCAAGGCGCTTTAGGTGCCTTGCCGTGGCATTTTCCCTCACACTCAGTCCGGAGATAATCCCTTCACTGTGACGATCTGAAGGAACGAATGCGATCCCGGCGTCCCGCGATCCAGGCTGGACGCGTTGAGACGAGACCTCGACGGTGCCGCGTCCAGTCTCCAGCCCTGCTAGGGCACGCATGAAATCTCGCTGACCATTACCTTCGATACCGGCAAGCCCGATAATCTGGCCTGCCCTGGCCTCGATGCTCACGTCCACGAAATGCTCACCGCTGAAATTGACCGTTCGAAGAACGACCGGGCTGTAGGAGCTGCTGGGACCCTTCGGCGGAAACACGGCGTCTAGGCGACGTCCGACAATTAGTGAGACAATTTCGGCCTCGGTCAACGAGTCGGACTCATAGGTTCCCTGACCTGTTCCTCCGCGGAGGACGCTAATGCGATTAGCGATCCGTTTGATCTCCTGAATCCGGTGTGAAATGTAAACAACGCTGTGGCCGGACTTGACGTGTTCCCGTATAAGATCGAAAAGGACCTCGACTTCTTCAGGCTGCAAGTGTTCGGTCGGTTCGTCTAGCACGAGGACCTTCGGCTCCTGCGCGAATGCCCTGGAAACTTCAACGATGAATCGTTCGTGCGTGTCCAGTCGATTCACTCGGGCGGTGGCACTAAACGAACGCTGGGTACCCCAGCGATCCAGTACGGACTCGGCCCAAGGCACAACTCGCGCAAGCGACGGCCGATTGTCTTGCCCCACGCCAAGCCAAATGTTCTCCGCAACAGTCAAGTCCGGAAGCAGGGCCGGCTCCTGATGAACGACGGAAATCCCCAGGTGCCGAGCGAGTTCGGGGTCTGCTCGTTCCAGAAATTGGCCTGCGATCATCACAGAGCCTTCATCAGGCCCTAGAGCCCCTGACGCGATGGCCATAAGGGTCGATTTGCCTGCTCCGTTCTCCCCCACTATTCCATGAACTTCCCCGGCAGCGACCTCGATTGAGACATTCTCGAGAGCACGCACCCCCGGGAACGACTTACCGATCCCATCTATTCGAAGGAGTGCCGGTGAAGCGAGACCTTCATCTGTCTCAAAACCGTCCTTGTGTTGCACTGTCACGAGAAAGCCGCTTTACGCTCGTCCTTGGTTAGCGGAACACTGGGGTCTGAGTCTCCCGGCATCGATTGGTCGCATTGCGGATTACTTCCGCCCGGGGTTTCAACCGTGAGGGGCAGGACGATCCGCGAGGCTTCCGGGTCCTCGATGCCATTTGCTGCGGCGAGAGCCTTACGCAACGCGACTACCGCCAACGCCTGGGTTCCACCGGTAGAGGTCCAATCCCACTGATTTTCCTGCCAAAAACAGCCCATTGCATTGGACTCGGCCACACCGGCTATCGCCGGGAGCTTGAGCCCGGCTTCCAAGTACGCGTCGAGAGTTCCCCGATCAGACTGGTTGGCCTCATCCATCACGATGTCGATGCGCCCGTGCTTCGCCAAGAGGGCAGCCATGGCGGTCTTGCGCTTGCCGCTGTCCCAGTCCGTGTCGATGGGGTTGGGCTCGACGAGCTCGTACTGGGGTCGCGTTTCCAACTGCTTCTTGACGGCATTGAACCACAAGCGGGTAATCGGGGCGCCGGGCACACCCCCGAGATAGACGAGCTTGCCGGAACCCACATGGGCGTCCAGCCATTCAAACCACTTGGCGACAACCAAGTCAAAGTCCGGACCAACGTGATCGGTGACGTCGACTCCGTTTGTGCCACCAGATTCAGCAACGAATGTGACGACAGGCACCCCAGCCTTGACCGCTTTACGATATACCGGAAGCTCCGCCTCTCCGCTTACCGGCTCAGCGATGATTGCCTTGACGCCGCGTGAAAGCAGCGAATTGATATTGGAAACTGCTTTCTGCGGATCACCATCGGCAAACGTGCTTAGCACTTCGATGTTCGGACATTTCGCAGCTTCTTTCTTGACAAGCGCCAACGCCTCAACGGACCAGTTAACTGGCCCCTGCGGCAGGCTAACCCCGATCTTGACGGGACTGCCGCCACAATACTTGCTGATATCACCGGCCTCGATGACGTCGTTCACCGTCTTGCGCTCGGCAGCAGCGGCTTTGACGCCCGATTTTGAGGAAACGGATTCAGCCGTGGGTGTGGGCGCACATGCACCCATGGATACGGTCAGGACTGCGGCGCTGAGAACAGCTGCGACATGTCTGCGGTGGGAAAAAGAGCTCATAAACCTGTCCTTACAAAGAGAGCCAGATGCGAAACTGAAGTATTTTTTGAGGGGGAATACGAGGGAGTATTTACGACCTTCTACACGGGGGCCTCGTCCAGCCGTGATGCCGATTCTGCAACTATATGTATCCCACGTGCATCTGCGTCTCCGAGCACGTGCCATGGTTCTTCCGAGTCCGTGCCTCTATTAGTGATGAGGCAGCAAAAACGAGCCTTGGGGGCGTAGATACTGGAATTGTGGCCTGAGAGCCGAAGCACGCACCTTTCGGCGCCTCAACACGGGTCGAGAAGTGCTCGCTTTCTCTACAGAACAGGCCGAGTCTTCACCTCACCAATAAGAGCGCTTGGACCAGTGCGGAACTTCCGCTCTCACCTCGCTCGCCCGCCGCCTTGCGATCGAGCATTTTTGTGCCTACCCGCCTCACGCTTCAACTGCCTGATCGCCCAGAGCCAGGCTGCCGTGGTGTAGTAGCCGTGTCGGAGATGCCAGAAAAACGAGGTGATTAGCCGCGTTCACTCACCCTCGACGGGACCGCACTGGGAGACCAAATTTTGCGGCGACAGTTTCTACGGTGCGCGATGTCGGCCACGCACGACTAAGCGTCCGAATCCATCGCTGAACGCTCTGGAATTAGCAAGGGCACTATCTGTCGCTGGTCCCCACATAAGTGACCACGACGGGTTAGTGGATTGCTAGAATCTCACGGATTCGCCCGAGAAAGGAGCGTGAAGCACGACTTTCACGTCCATATTGACAACGTGCGGCATTTCTTCGAGGACAGGGCCCGCTCCTCCGCTGAATCAGTGCGGATGCTGCGCGAGAGCTTTCTCCAAACGTTCTCGAAGGTCCGTCGTCAGGCGGCAAAGGACGTTCTCCAACACGGTATTGCCAATGGCGAGCTGAAGACCGAAATCGATGTCGACAATGTCAGGACCGCCATAACGGGCAGCTCTACCTAAGGCGACTGATAGGGCACGCCCCATCACTGAGTCCCTAGGCCGGGACCTCCTGGGAGACGTATTCGGGCATTTGGAGGGCTGAACATAGCCGGCCCATGGCCTTGTCGCGAAGGAGCCGGCAGACACGGTAAGCCCTCGCTTCCAGTGCTTCCACACTGGAACCGAGGGCTTACTGATATGGCCAAGGCCCCGGCTACATAATGCCTGTGACGAGAAAGCCAGCATCCACGCGAACGGATTCTCCGGACACGAAGGATGCAGCGGCTGAGGCGAGGAAGTAGGCGAGCTTGGCCACTTCTTCCGGCTCGCCGAAACGGCCCAAAGGTATCCGCTTGAGCCGCTCCTGCCGCTCCTCAACTGTTACCGCCTGCAAGTTCAGCGCTGTCATGATCGTCCCGGGAGCTATGGCATTGACCCGAACGTTGTGCGGTCCCAGATCGACGGCCATGTTCCGTACCAGCGCCTCGACGCCGGACTTGCTCACCGAATAGGCTGTCTGGCGCCCGTGCGCGATGTGAGCCGAGGTGGAGGACGTAAACACAATGCTCCCCCCACCCTGGTCGACCATAAGCCGCGCCGCTTCCTGACCGATGACAAACGCACTGGTGAGGTTGATGTCCAGGCAGGTGCGCCAAGCCTCGTCGGACAGATCCAAGAAGTGGCAGACAGGCGCGACGCCAACGAGGTCGACAACGGACGTCAAACTGCCAAACTCACTTGCCGCAACCTCAAGCATGGAACGCACGGCCCGGCGGTCACGGGCGTCAAACCCTCGCGCGAGGATGCGGACACCGAACTCATCAGCTAGCTGCTGGCCTATCGTGTTTACCTGTTCAGAGTCTTGGTCGGCAAGCGCAAGATCCATCCCGTGCGACGCGAACTCCCTGGCCACCGCGAGTCCAATACCACCTGCGGCCCCGAAGATGGCCGCGAGCCCGTCGTCCTGTTCTTTTGTTTTCATGACGCTCCTACTCGTTCGACATTTGTCGTGGCCCTCATGGCCGGCTCTCTGCAAGCGTTCGTTGCTCTGCCCCATAGGGTTGCGGGTCGAAGTGACCATTTACAGCACGGAAAGTGTGCGCGTAGTCGGGCCAGAGAGTGGTCAGGCGACCGTTGCGCGGATCGACATACCAGCTGTCGCAGCTGCCGTCGAGCCAGACTGTCCCCTCCGCGGTGTGCTCGACCAGATCCATGAACCGCTCTTCCGCGGCCTCGGATGCTTCCAGCGGGTCAACACCAGAAGCAATGTGTTCCAGCGCTCCCATGATGTGTTCAATTTGCGATTCCGCTATGTACACGGCCGAGTTGTGGCCGAGCCCGGTATTCGGACCGTTGATGATCCAGAGATTCGGGAATGTGGGAACTGCCATGGTGGCATATGCTTGCATGCCTCCCGACCATCGGTCGCTTAGGCTGGTCCCATTCCGGCCGAAAATCTGGTGCGCTATGGGTAGGTCGGTTGCTTCGAATCCGGTGCAGAAAATGATCACATCGAGATCGTGGCTGGCTCCAGACTCGGTCTCGATGCCAGTTGGGCTGATCCTTGCGATGGAGTGAGTTTCAAGGTGGACGTTGCTTCGGTTGAACGTCGGGTAGTAGTCGTCCGACTTCAGTACGCGTTTGCAACCGAATGTATAGTCAGGGGTGAGCTTAAGGGCCAACGCGGGGTCGCGGACCTGTCGTCGCAAGTGCGCTAGGGCAACGTCGGCCGCCGCCTTGACGAGCGCCGGCGCTCCCCGCCGCTGCGTGTAGCGTTCCTCGTTCGCCCAGAAAAACGCGTCCCGCTCGTCGTGCATCGTTTGCGGGAGGCGAGCGAACATGCGCTTCTCCGTAGCGGTGTATGCACGATCAGGGCGTGGCGTGACGTACGGCGCGCTCCGCTGAAAGACCACCAATTCCTGAGCAACCTTGGCTAGCTCGGGGACCACCTGGATGCTGGTGGCTCCGGACCCAATGACACCAATTCGCTTGCCCGTGAGGTCGAGGCCGTGGTCCCATCTCGCGGAGTGGAAGAGCTCACCGGCAAAGCTTTCAATACCTTCGATGTCTGGCAATCGAGGCTCCGAGAGGTGGCCCACTGCCGAAACGACAGCTTTAGCGCGGTACTGACCAGCCGTCGTTTCTACCTCCCAGACACTACCTTCAGTATTCCACCGCGCCGTGAGCATCTCCGTCCCGAACCTAATGTGGTCGAGCAGGCCTTCCGTGCGCGCGGTGTCGCGCATGTAGTGCAAGATCTCAGACTGTGTCGCAAAAGTACGTGACCAATTTGGGTTGAGCCGAAACGAGAAGGAATATAGGTGGGACGGGACGTCGCAGGCAGCCCCCGGATAGGTGTTGTACCACCAAGTGCCGCCCACATCGGACGCACGCTCGATAATGACGAAAGAGCGCACGCCGCGCCGCTTGAGGTTAACTCCCATGCCGATGCCACCAAAACCTGCGCCGATGATAAGTACGTCGACGTCAGTAGGGGCAGTTGCAGAGCTATATGTCTTTGCGGTTTCCATGGTGTTCATCGCTTTCTGGATCAGACTGGGATCGATGGCAGGACGGTGCCGGCTGGGTGAGAGGCGGGAGCGGTGACGAAGTCATCGATGAGCTTGAAAAGCTGTGCGGGGTTCTCTGTGGGTACAGCATGGCCGGTAGAAATCTCGACGAACCGTGCATTGTCAATGGCACCGAAAAGTTGATGACTGTGCCGGATCGGCACCGACTGATCGTACGTGGCTCCCACTATCAGCGTTGGTGCAGCAATTGCCTCAACCGTCGAGGCGATGTCAATACGCCGGTTGAGCTCCATCATTGCGGGGAGCGACGCCGTCAGCTTGCGCCTATCAATTAGCGCGGCCACCTCCTTTTCGGAGCGGGTCGCCAGGAACCGCGAGCCATACGACGTAAAGGTCATGTACTCTTTGAGCGCCGGTTGATCGCTGTCGTAGAGCCGTCGCCAGATGTTGTTGCGCAGTCGTTGCTGGGCATCCGTTGTGATCCAACCCGCTACCAGGACCAGGCTGTCGACATGATGCTCATCTCCCGCTACCAGACGGGCGGCCACGACTGCGCCCAAGGAGTACCCGACCAGCGCGACGGCCCGTCGCCCCATACGCTCCCTTAGCACAGCGGCCGCCTGCGCGACCAAGTCGCCCAGCTCCACAGTGCCCTTCTCTGCCTGTAGATCGATTCCGATTACGCGGTGACGAGCAGCGAGCATCGGAAATAGCGTCGAGAAGTGCAACTCAGTCGAACCGCCGGTGCCGTGAATCAACGCGATCGTGGAGCGTCCATCGCCGGGCACACCCGTGTCATGAAAGAACACTTCGACACCGTCTACGATGACCGATCCCGAGGAGGCTTCCGGATGAATTTGCACTGTCACTCCTATCTTGAGAGTTAGCTCCATTCGGAGCATACTATCAAGATAACCATAATCCGGCTTTCCTGACAATGGTTCATGCGACCCACTTTCGACATTCAAGACCGGCCTCGCGGTCACCAGCCGCTACTTCACGCTTGTCGATGTGCTTCGTTGCCTCACGGCCTGGCTTGCCCGGCACATGTCCCCACCAAGCCATTTCGCCACACTTCAGCCACTCGGTGGGGACTTTTTGGTGTCGAGTACGGGGTCGACTAAGGTGAGCGACAAGTAAACAGAACCAAGCTCAAGGCGGAGAGGCTGCACCGATGTCCAAAGTAAAAGGCCGCGATGCGAAGAGCGCGCCGATTGGCCTTCGGGAGAAGTCGCGGCGCGAAACGCTGGGCAGGATCCGCGCCGCCGCCGTCGAGCTACTCGCCGAGCGTGGTTATGATCAGATGACCACCCGCGAGGTAGCGGAGCGCGCTGAAGTAGGAGAGGCGACACTGTTTCGGTATGTGAACAGCAAGCAGCAACTACTGCTGCTTGTAGTCGGCGACAAGATGGACGAGCACATCGACACCATCATCGGAGAAGATACTCGTACAGCGAAAGGCGGCCCAGCAGATGCCGGCAGCTTCCTTCAGCGAATTCATGGTCTTTATAAAGCACGCGCCGACTTCTACCTGGGAGATCCCGAGAACGTCACCAGCTACGTGCAGAACGCCTTTGTCGCTGGAAGCGATCTCGGTGCGAAAAACATAGCCCAAGGCGACCGAGTTATCGAGCGAGTTGCACTAATTATCCGGGAGGGCCAGGCGTTGGGTCACCTCTTGGCGTCGGTCGATGCGCAGGTGGTCGCGCAAAATTGCCAGGGCATTTATGTCCACGAGATACTTCGTCGCTCCGTGCGAGGATTTAGCCACGAAAGTCTCGAGGAGCGCGTCCGCGCCCGCCTGGATGCCCAACTTCTTCCCCTGGTACGCCCCTAACCAGCCTGTAGCTCACTCCACAACCCGCCGCCCCGCCCCTGCGGCCATGTGCGTTCATGGAGTCCGAATATACGTTCCCCGACCGGCATCAACACACTGAGTTGGCCGCTCTACCCAATTTGTCTGCGATATAGTCCTCCGACTCGCACCGCATGCGTCCTGATCCCAGATCCGGCAGCCTCGGATAGTCAAACCCGCCCTCCCGCTTAGGATCCAACAGTTCGTCGACCGGCGCCTAAGTTGACCCGCACCAGTTGCCGACCTGCTGCATCGAGACCACCGGGGGCTCCTGTGCCGCCGCCACCTTGTAAAGTGATTTGGGTCATGCTTCAATGAGAGTGCACTTCGATCGAAGGGTACTATCATTAACGCGAAGCCGTTGCCCTTGTGAACGCTTTTACATGTCGCGTATCCAAGGGGCGAAATCAGCAGACTAGGTGAAGGCGAGTAAGGGGTGGGCGTGGACAGGACCAAGAGCCAGTCACTCAAGCCGACGGGACTTCGTGAGCGTTCACGCCAAGCGACCCTCAAACGAATACGGACTGCGGCCATTGAGTTGATGGCTGAACGCGGATATGACCAGATGACGACGCGTGAGATTGCCGAGCGGGCGGAAGTGGGCGAAGCAACGCTGTTCCGCTACCTCAACAGCAAGCACGACCTCTTGCTGCTGGTCATTGGCGACACGATGGACCGCCACATCGACGCACTTGTCGAGGCCGACGCTCGCGATGCGCAAACGAATTACCAGGGAGCCAGCCATTTCGTAAATCGGATCTATGCGGTCTACGGCGCTCGGACCGAGTTTTACCTGCAGGACCCAGAAAACGTCACCAGTTACCTTCAGAACGCTCTCGTTGCCGGGAGTCAACTGGGGGCCCAGAACGCCGCGCAGGGTGATCGCGTTCTCGACCTCGTCGCTGACATTATCCGCCAGGGGCAGTTATCGGGCTTCCTCTCGAACAGGGTTGACGCACACGTAGTTGCTCAGAACTGTCAAGGCATATATGTACATGAAATACTCCGCCGCTCTGGGCGGGACTTCGCTCATGAGACTCTGGGCGAACGCGTTCATACGCGCCTACAGGCCCAGCTCGTTCCCTTGGTCATCCGAGAAGTCGAAGCGACCACCGATTGCGACTAGACCTACAGTCCAAACCAACAAAGACGGGATGTACAGATGAGCATTACGCAGTACACGGACCTTGCCCAAAAGGCAGTTGTTGTCACTGGAGGGGCCGGAGGAATTGGCAGCGCCGCGAGCTTGGCTTTGGCCGCGCAGGGCGCGACCGTATGGGTCGCGGATATCGATTTGGAGGCGGCGCAGCGGGTTGCCAGCGAGGCCGACAGTCTCGGCGGTCGCGGCCGAGCAGTGCGTCTGGACGTCGCAGATCCTGATTCGTGGCGTCAACTTGCGGCACAAGTAGAAAAAGATGGGCCACTGCACGGCCTCGTGAATAATGCGGGAGTGAGCCGCCGTCTTGGAATTTTGGACACGAGCCCGGAAGTCTGGGAAAGCGTGCTCGCAATCAACCTCTCCGGTGTCTTTTACGGGATGAAGTATCTTGCACCAGCACTGTCCATGGCCGGCTCAGCCTCGATTGTTAACATTTCCTCCGTCTTCGGACTGATGGGGTACGTCTCCGCCACATACACTGCAACCAAGTGGGGCGTGAGAGGACTGACGAAGACGGCCGCTGCTGAGCTGGCGGACAAGGGCATCCGAGTGAACTCGTTGCATCCAGGAACTATTGAAACTCCCCTGATGTGGCAGGGCGATGACAACGCGTTCATCGAAGCAATGCTGAGGACAGTACCAGCAGGGCGAACCGCGCAACCGGAGGAGCTAGCGCGGACAATAATCTTCCTGCTTTCGGACGACTCAGCATACACCACAGGTGCCGAGATCGCAGTTGATGGTGGCATGTCTGGAGGAGGACTCTCACACCGCATTCTGCTTGATTCCAAACCCCAGGCGACATTGAAGGCGCAGACGCAACAGTAAACGAGCGCGCCTATCAGGACGGCAGCGCCGCCGTCAAAGGTAGGAGGTGGCGCCGTTTCACCGCCGGCGGCTCATCGGAACAGCGCCACTCACAAGCAGGAAGGCATAGACGACACCATGAAAATCACCGGAGCTGTCCTCGAAGAGATGGGGCGCAGCCGCCCATTCGCCAGCTCGAGGCCGATCACCATCAGCGAATTGGAGCTGGATCCTCCTGGTCCAGGGGAACTGCTTGTGCGCATCGAGGCTGCTGGGCTCTGCCACTCCGATCTCTCAGTCATTGATGGCAATCGCCCGCGACCAATGCCAATGCTCCTTGGTCACGAGGCCGCCGGCATTGTCGAAAGTACAGGGAGTGGCGTAACAGATATCGAACCGGGGCAACGCGTTGTCATGGCATTCCTGCCCCGGTGCGGACAGTGCGAGCACTGCCTCACCGACGGACGGCTCCCCTGCATACCCGGGACAAATGCGAACAATGCCGGCCGGCTGCTCACAGGCGGTGAGCGACTGAGCCGTGCGGGTGAACCGGTCTTCCATCATCTTGGCGTCTCAGGTTTCGCGACCCACGCAGTCGTCGACCGGCGTTCAGTTGTTCCTGTGGATGACGACATTCCACCAGCCGTTGCCGCCGTACTGGGATGCGCGGTCCTGACAGGGGGTGGCGCAGTCATCAATGCCGGAAAGCCACAGGAGAGCGAAGCCGTTACTGTGGTTGGACTCGGCGGTGTCGGAATGGCGGCTCTCATCACTGCTGTCTCGCTCGGCAAAGGGCAAGTGATCGGCATTGACGCGCTGCCTGAAAAGCTAGTCCGAGCAAAGGAACTAGGCGCATCAGCCGTGTACACTCCGGAGGAAGCTGCCGCCGCCGGTATTAGGACACCGATCGTCATCGAAGCAGCAGGGCATCCCCGAGCGTTCGAAACGGCTGTGGCCCTCACCGCCATCGGAGGTAGGACCATAACGGTGGGGTTGCCGGCCCCGGGAGCAATGTCGGCTATATCGCCACTGGTACTCACCGCAGAAGCAAGAACGATTACCGGCAGCTACCTCGGGTCAGCGGTGCCGTCACGTGACATCCCTATTTTTGCTCAACTATGGCGGGATGGAGTCCTTCCAGTAGAAGCTCTCATCTCATCCACTGTGAAACTCGACGAGATCAACGCTGCGATGGATGCACTCGCGGAAGGTCGCGCCGTCCGGCAAGTTATCATTTTCGACCCTGGTCATTAGGAAGCCAAATAAGACGCCGCGAACCAGCGGATCTGCCCCTTGGTCAGCTGCGGCCTGCGCCCGGTAGGCGTAAACGGCTCCAGCACCCATCGCTTCTGCGTGCGTTTTGGTTTCGGCGACTTTGTATACCTTTTATCCAGTATCACCTGACCCTGAATTAGACGAGGAGATGTCATGTCCAAATTATTCGAACCAATGAAGATTCGCGAGGTTAGTATCCCAAATCGCATCTGGATGTCGCCGATGTGCCAATATTCTGCTGAGCCGTCGGGATCCGACATGGGCACCGCGAACGCATGGCATAACGTCCACTTGGGTGCCCGCGCATCTGGCGGAGCCGGGCTGATCTTCACTGAATCTACGTCGGTAAGCCCGGAAGGTCGCATCACGCCTTGGGATCTGGGCTTGTGGAATACCCGGCAACGGGATTCGCTGGCAGGCATAACGTCTTTCATTATCGAACAGGGCTCTGTTCCTGCTATCCAGATCGGTCATGCCGGACGCAAAGCATCGACAACCAGGCCTTGGCAAGGTGGCCGGTTCATGGCGGGCGGCGGCTCAACACGCACTGTCGCCGCGACGGATGGCGGATGGCAGACGGTCGGCCCAACAGACACCGCCTTCGGCAGGCTGGCGGCACCGGAGGCTCTGAGCATCGAAGGAATCCAAGGCGTCGTCAGGGATTTCGCTTCCTCCGCAGCCCTTGCTGCCGAGGCGGGATTTAAGGTTCTCGAAGTTCACGGCGCGCACGGTTACCTATTGCACGAGTTCATGTCTGCGCACTCCAACACGCGAGACGACGAATACGGAGGTTCATTTGAGAACCGCATTCGGCTCGCTGTGGAAGTAGTGGACGCAGTGCGAGAAGTCTGGCCAAGAAACCTCCCTCTGTTTTTTAGAGTGTCTGCCACGGACTGGCTCAGCGAAAACCCCGAGGACGACCGTGAGGGCTGGACGGTTGACGACACGGTAATGCTTGCAAAGGTCCTCGTAGAACACGGAGTCGATCTCCTGGACGTCTCCAGCGGCGGAATCGCGCCCGACGCGAAAATAGACATTGCGCCTGGTTATCAGGTGCCGTTCGCTGCTGAGATTCGTCGGCGCTCCGGCATTGCCACCGGGGCCGTAGGCAAGATCACCGAATTCGATCACGCGAACGAAATTGTTGCCGATGGCCAAGCTGATGCCGTTCTGATCGGCCGGGAACTGCTCAGAAATCCGCAATGGCCCCTCAATGCAGCTGCAGCGCTGGACGTAGAACCACAATGGCCGGTTCAGTACGGCTACGCCGTTTAGCGGATTTCCCCAGCGGCCATTTGACGTGATGTCAGCAACTTGGATCCGGTTGGACATGCTTCTGATCCATGAGTCTGATTCATCGCGGCAGCGGCTCTGAGCGTACATCGCATTCCGCGAACGCGGTTGCAACAGGCAGCCGAACGATTCGGGAACGGCGCTTCGGCCCGTATTTTAAGCAGATCCCGGCCCTGAGCGCGTTCAGAAAAAGGGCCACACTAATCTGTGCTTTCTCGTTCATTCGTTTGGATCCGAGAGCGCTCTAATCGATGTCAGCTATCACAACAAGGTGCGTACTGAGCTCGACGCGAGCTGATTACGCACGTTTTCTGAGAGGTTTGGTCAAAATGAGATTCGTCAATAAGAATGCAGTTGTTACCGGTGGAGGTCACGGGATAGGCCGTGCCATAGCGCTCAGACTCGCGTCGGAAGGCGCCCAAGTTGCCGTTCATGATAACAACGCCCAGAACGCGAAGAATGTCGTGGATGAGATTATCGCAGCAGGTGGGCACGCCCAGGCGTATCAGGCAGACGTTGCCGACCCGCAGAATGCTAGAACGGCGATCGCCGAGACTGTTTCCCATTTCGGACAGATCCATGTGCTTGTCTGCAATGCCGGCATCAATAACTACAAGAACGTCTTCGAATTCAATGATGACGATTGGAGCAATATAATTGGCGTCAATCTCACGGGCGTCTGGAACTACTGCCGGTACATGGGTGAACATATGGCAGGCAGCGGCGGCGGCTCGATAGTCAACGTGAGCTCGACGGGAGCATTTACGACAGCGCACATGCGAGCACCATATATGGCCAGCAAGGGCGGGGTTCATTCGCTGACCAAGGCGTTGGCCCTGGATCTTGCTGATTACGGAATCAGGGTAAATGACGTGGCGCCTGGCACCACAGAGACGGGCATGACGCGACCTGATACGGCCCGCCCAGGATATGCTTCCAGATCCGTGGTAGCTATGCTCACCCCGATGCACCGGTTTGGTAGGCCTGAGGAGGTCGCGGCTGCGGCGGCCTTCCTCGCATCCGACGATGCAAGCTTCGTCACCGGCGCTTCGATCCTGGTCGACGGCGGCTCCACCGCGGGCTCTCCTTTGGGGCTTCCGATCCGAGCGGTGCCAGAAGAGGGACATAGCCTACCTTGGTTAGCTGAGCCCGGGGTCTAGGGAACTAGACGGGCATCACAGCCGTTGCAGCACCTACGAGACATCAACCGAAGTGCTTGATGAAATGTCCGGGTCAGCCTTGGCCCGCTCAGCTTTGATAGCCACTTGAAGACAATCCCACGGGTGATAGCAAAGGCGCTGCGTAGGAGAGCTGCTCCCCCTAAAAGTTGGACTGACAGGAATTCTGTTCTGACCTCCGGGGAGCCGTTTCGTGTTCAAGAGCAGTTTCGTTGGCCAGGAATTGCCCATGGATTGGGCACATCGAAGGACGGTCCCGCCGCTGACCGCCCAGCGATGGTTAGCGTAGACGAGGAATGGGCCTCGACTCCGCACAAACGGTCCGGGCAGTTCCGTGGCCTGCCCGGACCGGACCGGTTGACCATCAGATGGTCCATCAGATGCGGGAACATGGGTGCCTCTCCGCCCTGGCCAAGGGCGACCAGCAGCACCAGGGGTCGCCCTGACCATCGATAGGGCTAGGCTTTTTGTGCATAGACACCCACGGGGAACGGCCAGTGTCATGATCGGTGAGTTCAGCAGACATACTCATTTAAGTGGACGGGGCCGCGTGGCGCGGAGAAGGTTCACGCCGTCCATTTCGCCCCGGGCGCCGGCCATCGAAAGCAGGTTGGCAAAGAGCTCGTCGTATGCGCTGTTCCCGCCGTAGCGGCGGTGCCGCTTCCAAATCGCTGCCACAAACCAACCTTGACCGGCACGTCACGTCACGCGATCTCGCGTCGGTATCGGTGTCGGTATCGGAAAATGATGCCCCCGCAACCCTTCAATCGTGACGGAGGGGACGCCCGCGACCGGCAGAGGAGGACGACAACGACTCAAACCAGGCCCACTCCCATCAGTCAAACCAGAAGTACGGCACTCTCATCCAGCATCTCCCCTAGGATCACTAGCGGATTTAGGAGACAACCGCCCAGAGGCCAACAAACGCTGATGGGTCACGATGGCGGGCAATTGATCGTAGATCGTCTCGATGAGGTCGCAGATTCGCGCGGCGATTGGTCGCCCCAGATCGGTGAGGTCATAGTCCACCCAAGGCGGGATCGTCGAGTGCGACGTACGTGTCACCAGCCCGTCGACTTCTAGACGCTGCAGGGTCTGGGACAACATTCGATCCGAGACCCCGTTCACCGCGCGCCGGACTTCAGAGAACCGCAGTGGTTCATCGACCAGGGCCGCGAGAGTCAGGGCCCCCCAGCGTCCGGTTGCATGCTCCAGGACCGCCCGGGAGGTACACGCTGGATCGAACACACTCATCCCGTCGACGCGCACTGTCCCTCTGCTCATATCACAATGGTAGATTGAAGATCGTACTTACGTAAAAGAAGTACTATTGTTTTGTAAGCAGCCCTAAGAGGGGGCTCACAAATACGGGAGACTACCGCGATGAAATTCCTAGTACTCGGCGCGACGGGAACTACTGGGTCCCTATTCCTGGGCGCGGCCCTGAGCGCGGGCCACGACGTGATCGCCTACGTCCGCAGCCCCTACAAACTGGCCCCAAGGGAGCGCCTGACCACAATCGCAGGCAACGTCCATAACGCCGATGAGATGGTGGAGGCGATGCGTGGCGTGGATGCAGTGGTCTCAACGCTCGGCCTGAGTAGCGCGGCTCCGAACGATTTCAGCGCCAACGCTCTGCGCACGATCGTGGCTGCCGCCGAGCGCACCGGCACGCGCCGAGTGGTGATCATGTCGGCGTTCGGCGTCGGGGTATCGCTGCAAAAGGCCTCATTACTCGCCCGGCTCATGTACAAATCGGGGGGAAGCGCAATCTACGCCGACAAGGCGGCCGGCGAGAAGGTCCTCACTGCCTCCGACCTCGACTGGACCCTCGCCTACCCGGTCCTGCTCACGAACAAGCCCCGATCGGGTGCGTTCCAAGCGATCGACTTAGCACAGTTGGACCGATTGCCTGGGCTGCCCCGCATCTCGCGGGCCGACGTCGCCGAATTCCTCCTCGATGCGGCCACAACCAGCGCGTGGTCTCGGCGCATAGCTGTCCTCACCGATGGCAAGTGACCGGACCCCGCAACGGCAACTCGTCCCTGAAAGGATACAGATCGCCGATGGGGGCGCCGTCGTCCGGTTCACCCCGGGGGCGCCGGTCCCCGCGAAGCATGGGCGATGTCGTCAACGCTGAGAGATACCAGCCCGCTGGGGCGACTGATGCTCCTTCCAGCGGAATGGGATTGGAACGGTGGCCACCGTCTTGGCTCCTGCCTTGAATGGGCAGTCCGCCGTGAGCAGGATGGAGACGTGGCGGTCTGCGCAGGCCACACCCTCATACCCGTACACTCGTCGAGGCAAAGGAGTCCCAGGCGCCAGAGCGCTTCCAACCGCTTCGTTATCGACATCGCGGACGGTCTTGTTCCTCGCCTAGTGTCCAACACGGATTTTCACCACGATCGCTGGAGGAACTTCCCCGAGTTGATGGGCGACGGCCGCCGCTCACGCCAGAGTTTCGGCGCGGCGCTTTGCTCTGGAATACCCCCGTCGAATTCGCCATTGGTGACGGATCGAATCTCCACTCGCGGCGGGCTTCTACTCGATTTGACGCAGAAGCTCGTCGCGGACCGGGTGTCTCAGCTCCGGGTCTGACGCTCCCAGCGTCACCGCCTAAGTCGTCTGCAGATGCCACCTACGGGATGGCCCCGACTGAGCTCTCAGGGTCGGAGCAGCGTGCCCGTCCGCGTGTAGCGATTCTCCAAAGCATCAAGGTCTAGAATGCGCAGTCGGCCCCGATGCGTCTCGATGACTCCGTCTGTTCTTAGAATGGCGAGGACCCTGGTCACTTGGGTCCTCGACAGACCTGTGACTTGGGCAATCTGCTCTTGAGAGAGATCGACTAAACGATCGCGATGTGGCTCTTCATTCACGTAAAGGAGGAGCAATGCGCTCACGAGCTGTAAGGAGTCGTTGTAAGAGCTCAACAGTTGCTTGGTGAGGAGGATATTAACATAACGAACGTAGTGGTTGATGACCGCCAGATAGAACTCGGTGGATGCAGCGCAGAGATCAAGAATGCGATCGCCGGGAAACTTGATGACGCTCAGATCAGTCACACTCACCAATTGGAGGTACTTCTCCATCGTGAGCACTTCTTTTCGGACGTTGATCGGGTAGATAGAACCCTTCCCAAAGAAAAAAAGCGTTCCTTCGGTACCTTCCTCGTTGATGTAGGACAGGCGAGCGACACCCTCTCGGATGAAATACGCATAGCGATTCGCACCGTTTGCGTCACGAAGCACGGTGCTCTTCTCTATCGTTACTGTCCTCCCATATTGTGCGATCAAGCCAGCGAACGGCAGGAAATCATCGGAGAGATGGAGCCGGGGAACGAGCATCTTTGATCCTTCGCCTCCTGACGAATCGTTCCGGAGGGAACCTCCTAAGAGGAAGATATCACTCCCGGGCGTGAGAGATCGCGGAAATCTGCCCCAACCCAAGTAAATGGCTCGGCAGCTGTGCGCACGGACATGCGTGCTCGGCCGACGTTGCGGTCCGCCGCTCCCATGTCGTCCTTCGGCCTATCCCAGCAAAGCGCGATGGGAACCCGGACGCGCGTTACCGTAAAGCAAAAACTTGAGCAGAAGGGCCGACACCGAAGCCTGGCAGGAACGCTCGACTATCGACGTGTCGCTTTCGCCGTTGGAGTTAACGTGCTTACCGGACATTGGACGCGTAAAGGCCGAAGCGACAGGCCGCAAGTCCTCTCCGAACCCTTGCCGACCATCAAGGCCCTGGCCGCAAGCGACGGACCCTGCAGTTGTCCCTGTTCGCCGAGCACAACTTGGCCGAGACCGCCCTTCCCGGCTGCCCGGGCGAATGCCTCATCGCTGCTGCAACGCCACCCTCGCCAGCGGGCGAGCCATACGCGGCGAACTGGTGAGCGCCACGGATGAGGCCCTCGACCGGATCCACGGCATCCAGACCACCATCCCAGCGCCCTAATGGATGCCGGAGACGTCGTGGCTGCATGCCCGCCGCCTGCCTGACCTGGCACGTCCGCCAAGGCCTCCGCCGGCGCCGCATACAGTGAACAGCCCGCGCACAGTTCCCAACCCCTGATCGCACCTGGCAACCCTGACGCCGCAAAGACGACTCCTGCACTCCCCGGACCGCGGTCGACTTAGCTCGGAGCGGTCCCGACTGCAAACCGTTCGACCACCGTTGCGCTGTGGGCGTCTCCGATGAAACCCTGCCACAAGACCTGGTAAGTTTTCACGTGAATCTCATGGCGCCATAATGCACCAGCTTCGACCTGAGCGCTCTCTACGTTTTCAAACGCCTGGACGTTTTCGTCTTCCAGTAGTTCTGGAAAGTCCAGACATTTCCCGGCCGCCCGGCCAGATGTTTCAATGCGATTTCCGACGCGAGCCACTGCGAGGGGCGAGACCATTGCAGTTCCATGTCTCCAACCTGGGTGTCACAAGCAAACGCGGTTTGGATTCATCGATGAGCTTCTTGTTTGCATTGTCGGGCGCTGAATCACTCGCTGTTGCGGAATACGGTATCCGGCAGCAGAAGACAGCGCATTCGGCCCGCGGATCGCAGCCCCGAGGTCGAAAGTACGCGCTGCAGCAGCACAGCTCGCCATCTTGTTAGGCGCGAACCCGCGGATTTGGCGGAATGCGCGACAGTCCGCACTGTACCGTCGCGACGATTTCGAATATTCGTCGTGGGCATCGAGATGGCTAACCTGTGTCACCGACGGCCAGCACTCATGGGCTGCGCTTCAGATCTTGTTCCTGACCCACATGCCGATCTCATCATGTAGCCGTTTTGAGGCATCGAGCACCCCTTGCATCCAGAAGAACCCGTGAACCACGCCAGGCCAGTCCCAGAGTGTCGTGTCAACGCCGGCATCCAAGAGCTTGGCCGCATACATAGTCCCCTCGGTCCGGAGCGGGTCGTATTCGGCTGTAACAACCAGAGCGGGCGGAAGATTGCGGTGATCTGCCTCCCTCAGTGGCGCGGCGTACGGCTTCTCTCGATCGGCGGGGTCAGCGAAGTAGTGGTCAAGGAACCATTGCATGCTGGCGCGTTCGAGCAGATAACCCTGAGCATATGACCGGTAGGACTCAGTGTCGATGTCATTGTCGGTGACGGGATAGATCAGTACCTGGCACGCGAGCGGCGGGCCGCCTTCGTTCCGCGCGCGCAACGATACGGCAGCAGCGAGGTTTCCGCCCGCCGAGTCACCCACTACTCCAATACGCCGGGGATCGAGATCCAGTGCTTCCGCATTGGCAGCAACCCATTTCGTTGCGGCGAAAGCGTCGTCTATCGCCGCCGGAAAGGGCCGCTCAGGCGCCTTCTGATAGTTGACAGCAACCACTGCGCAACCAGACCGGTTCGCGAGCGACCTCGATGTTGCGTCGCAGACCCCGATATTGCCAATGACAAACCCGCTTCCGTGGAAGTAGATCAGCGTGGGAAACGGCGCTTTGCCATCCGGGTAGTAGACCCGTGCGGGCAGATCCGCTGTCGGTCCGGGAATGAAGATGTATGAAACCTTGGCTACCGGCTCCGGATCCCCCTGTAGGGCGATGTACTGACTCGCGTCGAGGCGCGCTTCCCGAACGGTCATGTCAGTGAGGGGACGCGCCCCCGGGACCGCCATGGCCTGCAACAACCGAGCGACTTGCCTGTCAAGTGGCATCGGGTCCTCCTTTCATTTTGCACGTCCAGATGGTGACAGGGCTGCGCCGAGCACATTGTCGAACCGCGCGAGACAGACACCACACAAGGACCTGGCGTGCGGATCACCCATAGATGGCGGGTCGCTCAAACGGGTCGATGGAAATCTGTGCGCCGGATCGAACCGAAGCGACTGCCGCTTCGCTGACGACCTGAGCCATGTATCCGTCCCAGGCGCTAGGTCCATCCGGTTCGCGGCGATCAATGACTGTAGCCAGCCACGCACGGATCTGGGTGTCGAAAGCGTCCGAGAAACGCGCGCGCCAGTCCGTGGGAATCGCCGGACCAGTACGGCCAACCGAGCGGCACGTGGCAAGGCCTGTCTCTCCAAGTGCGGCGACGCCGCGTTCTCCAACGACCTCGCCACGGATGTCGTATCCATAGCCGAGGTTCATGGAGGTCTCGACGTGAACCGTGTGGCCGCCGGTCGTGCGAAGCACCATCGTGAGTGGATCCCGAAGCCCCTTGGCATACGAGTTGGGCTTGCCCTCGAAAGCTTGAACGCTCGAAAAGTCGACACCGAGCAGCCAACGGACGATGTCGAAATCGTGAGGCGCGGAGTCCACAACCGCCATCTCACCTGCCCAGCCCACAGGAGTGATCGGATTCCGATGAGCGGAGTAGCACAACAGAGGCTCACCGATCGCCCCGCTGCTGACGATGCCCTTCAACTCGGTGTACGCGGTGTCGTACCGACGCACGAAGCCAACATGGACTAGCCGAACGCCGCCAGCAACTTCAGCATTGACGATCGCGCGGCAGTCTCTCGCATCGTTCGCGAGCGGCTTTTCACAGAAAACCGGCTTGCCCGCAGAAATCGCTTCCATCACAAACTCAGCATGCGTCTCGCCTGGCGAGCTTACGACGACGGCATCGACATCCCGATCCGCGATCAGATCAGTTGCGGTCGCGTGGACCCTGATGTCGCCACCGACTTCGAGTGCCAAACGATTGGCGGCCTCGGCAGTCCGGCTGTTGAGCGCGACGACGTCTGCGCCTGCCACCAGCTGCTTGATTCGTAGCGCATGGTCGCGACCGATAACTCCGGTTCCGATAACTCCGACTCCTACGGACATTGTGTGACTCCTCCTGGGAATTTCCGGTTGAACGAGGACTCGTGCTGCAACACTGGGGTCGACTTCATGCTTCAGCGCGGCGCGGCAACCTGCTGCCGCGGCTCGGCAAGACAACGGCCGCCGAATGCGTTGCAACCGTTGCGATCGCCGCCTAGGCTGGCTGACCCAAGGCCAGTTGGTGCAGAACCTTTCCGTTGCCCTTGTCCGGGAAGGTTCTGCATCCTCAACCTATGTCGGAGCCGCGCTGATGCAACTCGCCTGTCGGGTCAACTCGTTCAGTCCTTGCAGATGACACGGTCTCGGCAGTTGACCCACCGACCGCCGCGTCTTTAAGGATGGACACGTCGTGCGTGTCTTCGGCCGCCCCATCCTGTTCGAGCGTACCCGCAGGAGGCGATGTGCCCTGCCGCCTTGCGATCTTCCGCCAAGGAACCCCGCCGAGCAGGGACTTTGCGCCAATCGCGACGGCGATGGCGGCCGCCTGGACCATCAATTGCACCGAGAAAGGCGCGCCGCGGTTCTGGAGCAGCATGTTGATCTGGCTCAAGAAGATCGCTGCCACTGATGTGGACAGGAAGCTCGCAATTCCTCCGGACAACAGCGTTCCACCCAGGACACCTGCGGCCACCGAAGCCATCATGTAGTCGTTTCCGACAAACACGGCGGGGCTCGAGAGATAGCCAGCGACCATGACGCCACATACGCCGGAGAGCGCGCCAGCGATCACGTAGGCACCAAACTGGTACCGACGGACTCGGATTCCGATAACGGTGGCGGCACCAGCCCCGGACCCGACGGCCACTAGCCGCCTGCCGACCATAGTTCGTCGCACAACCCAGGCGACGATAGCCGTGATCACGGTCGCGATAACGAACAGGTGCGGAACACCGAACGTTGTGCCAATAGCGAAATTGTGGAATTCAGGCGGCGCCGTTCCGGCCCGTCCGTGACTATATGCGAGCGTGTACCCCTGAACGACGGTACTCACGGCAAGCGTCGCAATCAGCGGTGTCACATTTAGCTTGAAGATCACGAGCGCGTTGATTAGCCCGACACCAGCACCGGCCAACACTGCAAGCGCGACGACGCCAGCAAGGCCTAGACCGCTGGCGCTGGTGTAATTCCCGACAATGGCGGCCGCCAGGGAGATCCCGGCTGGCACACTCATATCAATCCCCCGCTGCTGGATCACAAGGGTTTGTCCAAGCCCAGCAACGGCGAGAATTGCGGCATACGGAAGCATCGTCAGGAGCGAGATCTGGCTGAGACTCGAACCCGCGAACACAGCAGACACAAGGAAGAGAGCTCCAGTCGCCACCCAGATCGGCGCGAACGCACCTGCGCGATCGCCAAGGAGCCGATGAGCCCACACATAACCCCTAGACGGCCTATTCGTTGTGGCATTCACGCTCTGCCTCCATTTCCCCGAGTGCGCGCATACATGCTGGCCCCGGCGACAATAAGCAGGCCTTGAAAAGCCAGTTGCCAGGCCGGGCTCAGCTGCAGGAAGGCGGCTGCAGCAGTGATTTCAACCAACAGCACAGCGCCAAGCGAAGCGCCGACAAAGGACCCCCGCCCTCCGAAAACACTTGTCCCGCCCACTACCGCCGCCGCCACCGACGCGAGCGTGTAGTTCGTACCGACATTCGGGTCTCCAACACCGATCTGCGACACAAGTAAAACGCTTGTCCCGAAGGCGGTAACCGCCGCGATCATGAACGCCGCGACGAGCCTGCGGTTTCGACGCAGGCCAATCCGATCGGCGACGCTGGCGTCGGATCCGGAGGCCAGCAATGACAGCCCGCTGCGTGTTCGCCGGAGCACGAGCTCCGCTACCGCGACCACTAGAACAAGGACCGCAAATGAAACCGGGATGAACCCAACAGTTGCGCTCAGCGCCGTGATAAGCGTTCCGCCGAAGTAGCCATCAGGCGAGGGTCGCAGCAGATTGCCCAGTCCCTGCAGCCCTACGTAGGTCACCAGTGTCGCCACAAACGCGTTCATCTTGAACCCGAGAATAAGCGTGCTGTTGACGAGCCCGACAACGAGCGCCGACGCCGCCATGGCCAAGAATCCAATCACCATTTGTCCGGGCGAGGGACTGCCACTTAAGATGAACGAACCGACAACGAGTGCAACTGCACAGCTTGGGCCGATCGAGAGATCGAACGCACCCGCCATCAGTGCGGCTGCTTGGCCGATGGCGACCAACATCAATGGAGCTGCAAGCGCCATCATGTTCATGAGGCTGGCACCCGACAGGAAGGCTGAATTTTGGCTCTGTGTGTATGCCGCCAGCGCAAGGATCGCTATCAGCAAAGCCAAGGTTGGCCCGTAGTCGGCCCTGAGCACACGAGACAACCACGATCTGCGTCCCTCTTCGACGCGAACCTTCGTTGTCGCCGAAAGAACGGTTGCGGACGTGATCGCTTGTTCGGTAACGTCTGGGCCCTGCAGTTCCTTCTCAATCTGACCGCGCGAAATGATGAGGACGCGGTCGCAGAGACCCGCGATCTCAAGCGCATCTGACGCAACAACGACCACTGCGTCCCCCCGCGCGGCGCGCTCACGCAAGACGTGATACAGGTCAGACCTCGTCTTGGCGTCAACGCCTTGGGTTGGCTCGTCGGCCAGCAAAACCTTCGGGTTTGGTCGGATCGTCCGGGCGAACACAACCTTCTGCTGGTTGCCGCCGGAGAGGTCACCCACTACGGTGCGCGGCGACGGAGTTCGTACAGCAAATCGCTCGACGTCTGCCCGTGCTTGCTTTTCGACCTCGACATCCCGAACAACGCCCGCAACGGACACCTGGCCCAGATCCCCGAGCGCGAGATTGTCTTGAATGCTAAGGGGGAGCAGCAGACCCTCTGTCGCCCGGTCTGAAGGGATGTAGCTGATGCCCGCGCTGCGGGCGCGGACGGGGGATCCTAGACCGAAGGGTCGGTCGTTTACCCGAACTTCCCCTGATGCCCTGGTCAATCCAGCCAGCGCTCGGAGGATAGCATCTTGGCCGCTGCCCGCGATGCCTGCAAGTCCGAGAATCTCTCCGGGAAGAACCCGCAAGGAAATGTCGTCGCAGCCAGGAGCTGTGAGGGTGTTTACCTCAAGCACCGGCCCCTGTCCGGCGAACACTGTCTCGGAGCGCTTCTGCGGCATTACGAGTGAAAGGCTGCGCCCAGCCATCAGGTCGATCATGCGCTCGTTCGAAAAGGCATCGATCGGTCCGGCAGCTCTGGCCGCACCATCCCGAAGGACCGTAACGCGGTCACTAATTTCGCGCACCTCGCCGAGGCGATGCGAGATGTAGACAACGCCGACGCCGGAGTCGCGGAGTGCGCGAATTTCGGAGAAAAGGCGAGTGATTTCTGCCTTGTTTAGATGCTCCGTGGGCTCGTCAAGCAGGAGAACTCTGGGCTTACTTGCGAGCGCCTTCGCGATTTCGACAACGAAACGTTGCTGCATGGAGAGTTGATCCACGCGGGCGTCGGGGTCGATCCCCATGCCCCAAGGATCGAGTAGATCAGCACACAGGCGCCTGGTCTGCTGGTTGTTGAAGTAAGGGCTAGCGTCGCCCTTTGCCAGATACATGTTCTGCGCAACTGTCAGGTCTGGAAGTAGATTCGGGATCTGACGCACGACCGCAACTCCCAGGTCGGCCACACTTCGCGGCGTCAGCGGGGAGACGACTTGACCACCGACCGCAACCGATCCGTGGGTCGGAGGTAGGGCACCGGAAGCGATTCCGACCAGAGTGGACTTGCCCGCCCCATTCTCGCCAACCAGGGCGTGCACCTCCCCCGGGAATACCTCGAATGAAACCCCGGTGAGTGCGTGAACCGCCCCGTACGTCTTGGCAACGTCCTGCAGCGCTAGGGCCGGCGCATTGGGCCCAGTTCTCGTTTCTCCATCTGGCGGAGTGGTTGTTTCGAAGTTAGAAGTTGATGCAGGAGTACTCATGGTCCCTTCCCAGCTCTGTCCGAACGCCCCGCGCCTAGCGACTCTGCCAAGTCCGCCGTTACTCACCGCAAGCCATTTTGGTCACTCGCAGCGCGGGGCGTTCGATTAGTCGATCAGTTCTTCAGGTCTCGGACTTGACTAGTTGCCCAGGATCTTCTTTGCCGTGGCCGCGTCGATCCCACCCGACATGAAAGCCTGTTGTGGATACGACTGGTCGCACGCCGGCTTCTTATCGGCGCTCAAGCTGTCCCAGAACGGCTTCGAGTCATAGGCGGTGTCGCCCGAGTAACTCTTAATGCCTTGGGCCTGCTCGACCGCCATGTGGAGGGTTTGAGCGGCCGCCTCGACCAGGCTGCTGGCCGCATACAGTTCGAAGTTCGGATTCGACTTGTGCAGCGTTTCCCATTCGCATCCGAGACGATTCTGCTCGTTAGTTGCAATGGGCGGGATCGGCACACCAGACGCTTGGAATGCCTGCATGGCGCCGATGGCCGTGTCAGCGTAGTCGGTAATGACACCGTCGATCGGGCCGTTAGCCAGCTGCGCCGCGACAGCCTGCTGCGCTTGTCCTTGAGCCTCGCTGGTCGCCACCCAGTGGTCGGGCACGAGCTTGATGTCCGGGTAGTTAGCGAAGACCTCCTTGACGCCATCCCACATGGCGTCAAACGAGGGCTGCCCGGCTGCGCCGCCAAGTACAATGACGCGCCCCTTGCCCTTGAGGGCCTTTGCCATCCAGGTTGCGTAGGAGCGCCCAGCCGCCTTTGTGTCCCAAATGAGGCCACAGCAGTACCCCGCGTTAGCGTCTGGGGCAAATCCCGACATGTCGATTCCAACCGCGACTCCGCGGGCCGATGCGCTCTTCACCGCCGGCACGAGCGCCTGGCCCGTTCCATTGAGCACCACCACTGCGGTGGCGCCCTGTGCAACGAGGCTATTGAACTGTGAAATCGCAGCCTGTGGGTCTGCGTTCGCATTTGTGTCCAACACTCGAGTGATATTGGAGCACTTGGCTGCCTCGTTCTTGTAAACAGCGACCGACGTGTCGACCCACGCGTTGCCGCCGAGTCCAGCCGCATATCCGACCGTAATGGGCTTGGTCCCGCACCAAGGGGGGTCATTGCTCTTTCCGGCAGAACTGGAGCCGTTTCCACCACTCGAGCCGCACGCGGCCAGCGTGCCAGCAAGAAGAAGCGTGGCAGCAACTGGGAGGAGTCGCTTCCTCCATGCTACTGTCGGAGTACTCATAAGTTTGCTCTTTCCGTTTGAAGTGCGTCGAACCGTAAGACCAATCGCTAACGCGTGTGCTGGTCTAACGACCGACGAGTTGTTTGGCACCGCGAACCCCCGAAAGACTTAATACGTCGTCAGCCTATTCCGTGATACGCGTCACGTCTGCTCCAAATGAGCATTAGCCCATACCAGATTGCTGCCCGGTCAGGCGCGTCCTCCGTAGCTGCCGGATTGTGTTGTCAAGGCCTCCGAAGCGACGCTCGCCGACACCGCCGATGTCCTCAGTTCCGTCCGCCACCCCTAGGATTTTGGCCGACTGCATCGTGTCCACACTCGGTGTCGACCTACCGGCGCCGCTCGTCAAGTTGATTGGCCTTCAACGGCTTCACGGACCCGCGAATAACCCGAGCAGGGCGTAGATGACCCACCGGAGGTGTCGCTCCGGGCAATAGGTGGGCCTGGAACGCACGCGGCCGGTCGATGACGACGGTGTGTCCGAGCCGTTCGAGTTGGGCGACCAGCTGTCGGGTCCGGGCCTGCTCGTGACGGCGCTGCAGCCACTCCGGTCCGAGGTCGCGGTAGGGCTCGTCGTGGTCGAGCATTTAGTAGGCGCTATCGAGGATTGAGTGGGCGCCCGCGATCTGTGCCCATCAGGCGCCGCGGCGGGAAGCGATGCGGTCTTGTTGCGCCCCGAGGTAGGTCTCGACCAGTGCCGAGGTGAGCCACTTGTTTCCGTGCCTTGCGCCGGGGTCCTGCGCCGGCTGACTCGTGGATCGCCGGCGCGACACCTTCCCCGGCTGCCAAATGCCCCGCCGACGGGAACCGGGTCATCCCTGCTCCCGTTTCGGAGATTGTGACCTGCGCGGTTTTGAGCCCCACACCCGGGATCTTCTGCAGCAACTCGATCTGATGGGCCCACGGGCGCGAGGCGTCCACAATGGCCTGATCAAGGGCCGCCAAGGCGGCCTCAACCCGGTCCATACGACCCAGCATCGCTGTGGCGAGCCGGCGTGATCGGCATCGAAGTGGCCCGTCAACGCCTCGATCAGGTCGGGATCGTGGACCGCATTTTTCTCTTGGCCGGTTGTGCCAAGACCTCCGGTCGACCTTCCCGGCGATCAACGCCGCGAGCATGGCACGTGCGGAAACGGTGGTCACGGACGAAGCAACCGAAGAGATCTTGATGCTGGCATCTTCGAGCATCTTCTCCAGCCGTCCGGCATCCCTGCTCCGATCTCCCATCAGCTGCACCCGGTAACGCGGCAGCAGGGGCAGACGGCGGATCGGCGGAGAGGGCACGAACGAGGGTCGCAGCAGGCCACGCTCCAGGAGCTGGGCAATCCACTCAGCGTCCTTGAGGACGGTTTTGCGGCCCGGGACAGCCTTCATGTGGGCGGCGTTGAGAAGCCAGCACTCCATCCGCTATTCCAAGGCGTAGGACACCGGCTTCCAGTAGGTGCTGGTCGACTCCAACGCCGCCAGCGTGGCGCCCTGCCCTACCAGCCAGTCCCTCATCAGCTCTAGCGAGCGCGTCATCGTCCGCAACGTGCGCGTCTCGCCCTGACGACCACCGCCCGGCCCTGGGGTGCGCACGCACACAGTCACCGACTTCTTGCCGATGTCCACCCCGACAACGCGCTCGAACATCACGTCCATCAGAATCACTCATACCTTCCAAACAGAACCAAACCTGGCGTCCCCTGAAGGATCCTCTGATCAGGACACAGACCCACGTGCACTACCGCAACAATCCGACACACCCACGGACCCTGCGCCATACACCTCTACGGACTCACCCGCACCAATGTGAACAGACGTCGCCAAGCGGCACCACAATTCGTTCATTCCGTTTACAGACCCGTGAATAACCCGAGCAGGGCGTAGATGACCCACCGGAGGTGTCGCTCCGGGCAATAGGTGGGCCTGGAACGCACGCGGCCGGTCGATGACGACGGTGTGTCCGAGCCGTTCGAGTTGGGCGACCAGCTGTCGGGTCCGGGCCTGCTCGTGACGGCGCTGCAGCCACTCCGGTCCGAGGTCGCGGTAGGGCTCGTCGTGGTCGAGCATTTAGTAGGCGCTATCGAGGATTGAGTGGGCGCCCGCGATCTGTGCCCATCAGGCGCCGCGGCGGGAAGCGATGCGGTCTTGTTGCGCCCCGAGGTAGGTCTCGACCAGTGCCGAGGTGAGCCACTTGTTTCCGTGCCTTGCGCCGGGGTCCTGCGCCGGCTGACTCGTGGATCGCCGGCGCGACACCTTCCCCGGCTGCCAAATGCCCCGCCGACGGGAACCGGGTCATCCCTGCTCCCGTTTCGGAGATTGTGACCTGCGCGGTTTTGAGCCCCACACCCGGGATCTTCTGCAGCAACTCGATCTGATGGGCCCACGGGCGCGAGGCGTCCACAATGGCCTGATCAAGGGCCGCCAAGGCGGCCTCAACCCGGTCCATACGACCCAGCATCGCTGTGGCGAGCCGGCGTGATCGGCATCGAAGTGGCCCGTCAACGCCTCGATCAGGTCGGGATCGTGGACCGCATTTTTCTCTTGGCCGGTTGTGCCAAGACCTCCGGTCGACCTTCCCGGCGATCAACGCCGCGAGCATGGCACGTGCGGAAACGGTGGTCACGGACGAAGCAACCGAAGAGATCTTGATGCTGGCATCTTCGAGCATCTTCTCCAGCCGTCCGGCATCCCTGCTCCGATCTCCCATCAGCTGCACCCGGTAACGCGGCAGCAGGGGCAGACGGCGGATCGGCGGAGAGGGCACGAACGAGGGTCGCAGCAGGCCACGCTCCAGGAGCTGGGCAATCCACTCAGCGTCCTTGAGGACGGTTTTGCGGCCCGGGACAGCCTTCATGTGGGCGGCGTTGAGAAGCCAGCACTCCATCCGCTATTCCAAGGCGTAGGACACCGGCTTCCAGTAGGTGCTGGTCGACTCCTACGCCGCCAGCGTGGCGCCCTGCCCTACCAGCCAGTCCCTCATCAGCTCTAGCGAGCGCGTCATCGTCCGCAACGTGCGCGTCTCGCCCTGACGACCACCGCCCGGCCCTGGGGTGCGCACGCACACAGTCACCGATTTCTTGCCGATGTCCACCCCGACAACGCGTTCGAACATCACGTCCATCAGAATCACCCATCCTTTGAAGCGAGAATCAATATCAGCGCCGCTTGGAGGATCCTCTGATCAGGAAACAGACCCACGGTTGGGTCGGACCGCAGCGCCCTGCCGGGATTGCTCCTGGTGGGTTTCTGCGGCCCGCCCGCCGAACCCGGCGTGCGCCTCTCAACGCACCGGGCTCTCCACGTGTCTTGACCGCTGGTCAGCCGCTATTAGCGGCTGCCGGTTTGGTTGTCCAGGGGGTCGCGATGGTGCTGCCGCGGTAGCGGTAACGGGTCACTGCGACGCTGGATGCGCCGGTGAATACGACCCCCTCATGGGCGATCCGCCATCCCTGGTCACAGAAACGACGGCGCACTTCCTTCATGCTGACCCGGCTCTTGCCCTTGTATTTCGTGCGTATCCAGCGAACGATCCGCCACCAAGCGTGGCTGTCGAGTTGCTGGAATACCCGCGAGGACACACCGTGCCGGAAGTATGTCGCCCATCCCCGCAACGTCCGGTTGAGACTGATGATCAGCTCTCCCAGACTCATGTGCAGAGTTGACCTGCGCGTCTTGTACCGCACCTTGTCCTTGGCCGACTGGACGGCCTTCTTCGAAGGTGTGGTGTAAACGCAGCGTTTCTGTGTTCCTCGTTTCCGTCGGCGATGGATGTGAAAACCGAGGAAGTCGAAACCCTCGTCAATGTGGACCACACGGGTCTTCTCCGGAGACAGCCGCAACCCCATCGGGGCGAGCACCTCGGCCACCTCCTCCCGCAACGCCTCAGCGTGCCTGCGTTCTCCAGACACCATCACCACGAAGTCGTCCGCGTAGCGGATGATCTTCCAGTTGCCGAGGCCATCGCGCTTGCGTTTGGCCCGCTGCTGGTCGGTTCCCATCTGTTCTCGCCGTTGCTCATCAAAGTGCTCATCCAACGTCGATAACGCGATGTTCGCCAGCAGCGGGGAGAGTATCCCGCCCTGTGGGGTGCCGCTCAGCGTTTCCTCCCGAAGCCCGGACGTCGTCATGACCCCGGCCTTCAAGAACGCTTTGACCAGCGCCAGAACCCGCTTGTCCTTGACCCGATGCCGTATCCGTTCCATCAACGGCGTGTGCCCGATTTCATCGAAACACGCCTGGATGTCGGCCTCCAGCACCCACTCATGCCAGTGACTGGCCAGAAAATGGATCTCGGCGATTGCGTCCTGGGCCCGGCGGTTAGGTCGAAACCCATACGAGCACGGTTTGAAATCCGCCTCGAAAATGGGTTCCAACACCGCCTTCAGGCTCGCCTGGACCACCCGATCCGCGACGGTGGGGATACCCAGCTTGCGGAGTTTCCCGCCCGCTTTCGGTATATGCACCTGTCGCACTTCGACCGGCTCGAACTCGCCTGACTTCAGCAAGGCACGAACGCGGCCCAGGAAGGCCTCTACCCCAATCCGGGACTCGACCCAAGCCACCGTGGCCCGGTCCACCCCCGGCGTCCGTGCCCCGGCGTTGGAGGACACGCGTTCCCACGCGTGCACCAAGAACGCCGGATCATAGACAAGGTTAAACAGGTCACCAAACTGGCGAAAGGAATCCTCCTTCGCCCAACGATGCAACTTGATCTGCATGCTTCGTACCGTCCAGAAAGCCGAATCAGGATCCGGCCAATGCACGGCGCCGGTATTCACCGGCGCTTCTTCGAACATTGCACACCTTTCGTTAACTGACACGCTGCCGCCCTTCCCCATGTGCGCGGGCTTTCCCCGGCCCGGAGTACTACGGCGGCTCCGCCCCACCCGCAACCTTCGACCGGCATCAGGCCCATCCATCCCGCCCTCTCCCTGGCCGGGAGTGGCTAATGGAACGGTTACAGATGGTTCCCACGTTCACTGTCGTCCGATTAACGGGTTAGGCACCCGGCTCTACCCCTGCGGCATCGCCACGGCTACCCCGCAGGCTTTCACCGTGGCCTCCTGGCCGCGAAAAGCAAACCGGACCAGGAGTCCCCCGCCCGAAATGAGGGGCGGGCGTGCACCGCATACCAGCCCACATCCACCGGGTTGGAGCTGGCGTTGCCTCAAGAGGCGTAACGACACCGGTTCCTCTCGTATACCTTCCCGTCTCGCTCACCGGGCCCGACCCATCCGGCAGTCCTGAATCGGCCCGGCTTTGTCGAGGCTGCTCCCACCGGTTCTCGGTGATCCCCGAGAACGGCTGCCTCCAGCTTCACCCCGCCGCTACGACGGCGAAGCGACGAAGGTCTCCCACCTCCATTCGTAACAAACAGCGCCTCGTGGCGCACTGCTCTACGGCAACAATCCGGCACCCCCACGGACCCCGCGTCATACACGTCTACGGGCTCACCCGCACCAATGTGAATAGACGTCACCAAGCGGCACCACAATTCTCACCCCTCGGCCCGCGGAAGATACTCCCGCATGAGCTACACCTCTGGCATCCAAGGCATTGACCGTGAGCGCTGGCTCACGGCATGTCATGTAGCGGTTGTATTCAGCATTGATGAACCGACGTGAGTAGAAAAGTTTGCGCCGAATGCCTTGAAAGCTTTGATCCGTCTCGCACCTCTCAGCGGTTCTGTACGACGCGCTGCGCCAACAGGCAGCGCGACCGCCGACGACGGCACCGAACGCGAGGAAGGACGGTGCCGCCGCCGGCCAGCGACGGCCCCGAAACGGAGTGCGCTCCGAAGCTCACCGCCCACCAACCGGCCGCGAGCCAACAAGATGACCTACCCACCAAGATCCACCTACAGCGCATCGACACCCTCCAAGCAGCACTCCGATCTCAGTTATCAGAACTTGAACGCGTCGAAGAGGAGAACACGGAGCAACACGACCGCATCAGACTCCTCCAAAGCGAGCTTGCCCGTCTCAAACGCGCCCAACGAATCAATATCCAAGATCTGGCGCACGTCGCCGCCCGATTGGTTGCAGTCTCGCACGCACAACGGGTCGCACTAGACCGCGCAACGTTAGACATCCTTCGCCGTCGCGGATGGAAACCAGCCCGTAAGCAGTCCCCCACCCCCCGGCCATGACCATGTCGATCGCCCGGCTCTCCGCACAGTCCGGCCTGAAGTACCTGTTCAAGACAACGATGATGGACGACGTCTCGCCCACTCCCCTGGACGCAACCACCTACTACATGAAGGCCGGAACCCCGCAGGGACGCTGGCTGGGCTCCGGACTAAACGGAATCAACCGCACCATCGGTGACGCAGTCACCGAAACCGACGCCAAAGCCATCTTCGACCACACCATCCATCCGGACACCGGTGTTCCCCTCGGCCGGCCGCACGGCCAACCCGCCGTCGTTCAAAACACACTTGGACAACCCGCAACGCGTCGGGCCGTGGCCGCTTTCGACCTGACGTTCAGCGTCCCCAAGTCCGTGTCCGTGCTCTGGGCACTGAGCCCCAGGTCCCTCCAGGACAAGATCCTGCAAACCCACCACGACGCCGTCACCGCCACACTCGAGTGGCTCGAGGAACTCGTCATTCACACGCGGGCAGGACGCAACGGCGTCGCATACGTCGGCACCCGGGGCGCCATCGCGGCGGCGTTTGACCACTGGGAGTCGCGCGCCGGAGACCCTCAGCTGCACACACATCTGGTCATCGCCAACCGTGTCCAACGGATCGCCGACGGCGCCTGGGTCACGCTGGACTCCAGGACGCTCTACAAGGCCGCCGTCGCCGCCAGCGAGCACTACAACGGTCTGCTCTTCGACGCCCTGCAACGTAACCTGGGCACCGACACCGAGATACGCCAGCCCACAGCGATCACCCGCAACCCCGGCCCGCAGGTTACCGGCATCGACGACGAGTTGCTCCGCGAATTCTCCCACCGCTCCCGCCTCATCGAGGCCGAAACCGACCGCCTCGTCGCCGAATGGATCACAACCCGCGGCACTCCCCCTTCCGCGACAACCACCATCAAGCTCCGCCAACAGGCCACCCTCTCCACCCGAACCGCCAAACCCGACACCATCATGCCACTGCACGAGCTCTCCGCCCGGTGGCGCGCAAGAGCCGTCACCAAAGGCTTCGACCCCCGGCTCGTGCTCGCCAACACGGTGAGGCGGTCCCGGACCAATCCGTTCCGTTCGTCCGACTTCACCGCCGGCTGGATCGACGCTGTGGCTTCCCTGATTCGGGATCGTGTCGCCACCAAGCGCGCCACCTGGAACCGCTGGAACCTCCTCGCCGAGGCCGAACGGGCGTGCGCCGCGATCCGCTGCCACACACCGGAGGATCGCAACGCCCTGATAGACACCGTCGCCACCGCCGCCGAAGCCCAATCCGTCCCCCTGAACGACTACCGGTACAGCGTCCCCGCGGACGCGCGGCCCGATCTCCGGCTCGGCAAGGGGAGCGTCTTCGACTTCCACGGTTCCCGCCTCTACACCGACGCCACGACGCTCGCCTGCGAGGAGGCGGTCTTCGCGGCAAGGAACGACGACGACGGGCCGGCCGTCGGTGCGACCGTCGCCAGGGAGGTACTCGCCGGTTACCAACACCAGGGCACGTTCGGGCTGCATGAGGACCAGAGGGCCGCCGCGGCCGGGGTGCTATTGAGCGGGAACCGGCTCGACGCCGTCGTCGGTCCGGCGGGCACCGGCAAGACCACCACTCTCGCCGGAGTCAAGGCCGCGTGGGAAGCAGAATTCGGACCCGGCAGCGTAATCGGACTGGCGCCTGCGGCGGCGAGCGCCGAGGTCTTGGGACGGGAGCTGTCGATGATCACGGAGAATGTCTCGAAATGGCTCTACGAGTCAGCCGGTGCTGGAGCGAGCCGTCGGGCTGAACGTTTCTTCGCCATCGAGACCCTCCTGGGTACCTTCGTACGGACAAAGATCGGCTTGGCGCAGGACGCTGCCCGGCTGGCCGCCGAGCAGAACAGGTGGCGGTTTCAACCGAACCAGTTGGTTGTCGTCGACGAGGCCTCGATGGTGTCCACTCTTCAGCTGTCCGCCTTGGTGCATCAGGCCCGGGATGCCCGGGCGAAGGTCCTGTTGGTGGGCGATCCCGGGCAGTTGGATGCGATCGACGCCGGCGGTGTTCTCGGCTGGCTGGACCGGCAGGGCAAGACCGCGCGGCTCAGCACCATCTGGCGGTTCGAGCACCCTTGGGAACGTGAGGCCTCGCTGAAGCTCCGCAAAGGGGACATCGCAGCGATTACTGACTACGACCGGCATCAGCGGATCCGGCACGGCACGTATCTGAACATGGTCGAACAGGCCTATCTGAACTGGCAATCCGACATCCTGGCCGGGAGGTCGTCGATCCTCATCGCTGCGGATAACGACACCGTCGGCATGCTCAACGAACGCGCCCAGGCAGACCGGGTGATCCAGGGTCATGTGGATGCCGAAAAGGCAGTACTTCTGGGCGACGGGATGCGTGCCGGGCGCGGTGACACGATCATCGCGCGCCGCAACGACCGCACCGTAGCCGACAGCAATGGCGACTTCATCCGCAACGGCACCCTCCTCGACGTCGTGCAAGCCGGAAGACGCTGCGGATCCCTCACCGCGGTCCGCCGGGACACCGGAGCCACAGTCACGCTGCACAGAGACTATGTTGAGTCTGCAGTGGAGCTGGGATACGCGACGACCGCCCACCGTTCCCAAGGGCTCACGGTGGACACCGGCCACAGCGTCGTCACACGGGGGCGACTCACCCGCGAGCTTCTGTACGTGAGCATGACCCGCGGCCGCCTGGGAAACTACGCCTATGTCTGCGACGTTGACCCTACCGATGCCGAGCCTCTTGATCCCACGTTGCAAGGGTCATGGCGTGGGATCCTGGGAGAGGTGCTCGCTGCCGAAGGTGCCGAACGGACCGCACACGAAGTCCGCGACGCCGAACAGCTCAGCGACGACAGCTTGGAACGGCTCAGCGCCGAATACGACTACCTCGCACAAATCGCAGCCGCCGGAGACCTGACTAAATTCCTCCAGGCGCAATGCCCCGGAAATGTTGGCGAACTCCAGCAATCCCCTTCGTGGGGAGCGACTGTGGCAGCCTGGCGCCGATCCACAGAAATCAGCCGATCAACTGCCCAGCGGATCGTTGCAAATGCGCTGGAGACATGCACGTCAGCAAAAGACGTCACTGCGGTCATCCATGCCCGGCTCCGTAACTTCATGGCAGGAATGCCCGAAGGTGAACCTGCGCTTATCCCAGACCCGGTTCACACGGACCGGCCCGATCTCACAGACATGGTCAGCCAAGTGGCGGATCGGATCAAGCGCAGGGCTGATGAGGTCAGCAGAAGAGCTCTCATTACGGACCCTGAATGGAAGCGAAACCTCCTCGAGATTCTGAAGGAGGTGGCAAGCGTGGATGACACAGTCCCCGTGATTAGTAGTGTCGCTGCCTACCGAGACAGATGGGGCATCGACAACTCGCCGCTTCCGCTCGGACCTATTCCAGTGGACTACGAGTGGGAACAGAAATCGCAGTACGAGAACATTCGGCGCTCTATTGACCAGACGAGGTTCAGCTCCGTCGCGCACCACCAGCCTGGTCCGCGGGTGGAAGACTCTGTTTCCCGAGGGGCCAGCCTTATCAATGTCGGCTGGCAGCTCTAAAATAGCCGGGAAGGCATGCCATGATCTCGAACCCAGCCATTAAACCGAAAGTTGCGACGCCCGCCCTGGTTCTCACCAGCGCGGCAGTTGCGCTTTGCCTAGCGTATGTTGTCGGAAGCCTGGCTTTCAGCCGGCCTCTTGATGCGGCGCATTTGCTTGGCTGGGCCGCTGTACTCAGCGGCGCCGTCATCGTCGGCGCAGTCTGGCGGGTGCGGTTTCGTCGCCGACGCGCTTGGCTTCTGGAAGCCAACGCAAAGTGGCGTCACCTCGAGGATGCGCGCCGAACACGTGGCACGACCGCAGAAATCACAGTCCTCAGCGTCGACGCCCTCGAACCCACCGGCTCGTGGATCACGATCAATTGGAATCGCTTCGGTCACGTTCAGCCGGCATGGCTGGAAGTCCTGCCGGAACCCATCTGGGCAGGATCCGTCTTGTTGATATCACCCGATCCGACCCAGATCCAGCTTGGTGCGCCGTGGCCGGCCACTTACTACATACGGGCCTCAAATTACTTTGCGTGGGCTCCCAGCGCGGACCCTGTCGAAATCGAGGACCAAAGGCCGCTACATCAGCGCTAGAGGAAGTGGTGTTCTAAACAAAGCAACAGCGGTATCCGCCCATTCCGGGGTAAGCGAAACCATGGACGACTCCCGGTTTTCCTTACCCATCGCGGCGGCGAGTGCTCGGCGCAGTGCGACCAAACTCATCTTCGCAGTCTGATCGAAGGATATGAACTCGAAATTGGGTTTGACTTCTTGACCTGTAAGACCGGACAGCCGGCCTCATTCGACATTGCCAGGGTGGTGAATAGCGGCATCAGCGTATTAGCGGCCGCATAAGCGCGCTAAACGGCAGGGAACCCTAGGCCGAAATCGGACAGAATCGCATCGATTTTACTGCCATATTCACTTATGAGACCCGCAGTCGCCTGCTGGGCGCCCTCAAGCGTCCACGTCGTGGCGACCGGCGTGTTGCTGAGTAGTTTGATGTTGGTATATTTTTCCGCAGCGCGTTTCTTAAAACCATCCAGATAGGCCTGCGATTTTGGGTTGCCGGGACTTCTCCAGCATCACAACGTTCCCGCCACCGCCGAGTTTCTTCACGACCCAGTCAGCCCAGCCTCCGCCGATGCTGTCAAAGTCCTGAAGAATAACATCGGGATAGTCGGTACCTCGCACGTGCCACCTGGATGCGCAACAATCGGAAATTGGCACCTGCTGCAATGCCGAAGTGCCGGAAGAGCGCCCTCTTCGAAGTTGTCGAAGGTGACGATGGCTGAGACTCCCTGGGCGACCAGACCGCTAATGTGCGAGCTGTTCTCGGGGCTTCCCCCAGCGTCCGTCGGAATGACCCGCCGGATGTATTTGCATTTCTCCGCCTCCACCCAAACGAGTTCCGCCGCGGTCTTCTTCCAAGCGTGTTTTGTTGTCCGTGTCTGCGTACCCGATGGTTATGGGCTTGTCAGGGCAGAAAGCTGTGACATCGGGGCGACCATCCATCGACTGGGTATTCAGGGTACCTACCGCCCATCTATGCCCAGCCGCCACATTCGACCCTGATTTGTTCCTGGGCACCACAGGCGGCGAGGGCTATTGCTGCTATGCAGGCCACCATCCCCTGGGCGATTTACGTTCCATCGTGTTGTTGCCTCTCTGACATGCACTGTTCGCGGTAGTGGATTCCGATCCACCTTCCGCGAAGGCTGCTTGGTCCCTTGAGCATGAAAGCAGGCAACGACTAGACGATCAGAATCCGGCTATTGGCACTGTAGCGCAGAAGACGTGACACTCAAGCGGGCTGCACGACAGGAGGCGAGGACTACCGTCGTATTAACAGCGGCTGTCCGCTCCTTGGGGTCAGCCGACCCAGAGAAAATGTGAGGTGTTTCATGAAATTCAAAACTGTGCGTGCTGCGGCCGCCCAGGTGGAGCCGGTATGGCTCGACGCCAGAGCATCAGTCGAGAAGGCAATTGCATATATAGAAGAGGCATCTCGGCGGGATGTCGAACTGATTGTGTTCCCCGAGGTGTACATCCCCGGGTACCCTTGGTGGATTTGGCACGGGCCATTTTCCTACGCATCCCGTTTCGTGCCCGATTATCATGCGAATTCGATCGCCCGCGACGGAATTGAGATCAAACAGCTTGCACGGGCTGCTCGCGACAATAGGATCGCTGTAGTCATGGGGTTCTCCGAATATGACCGCGGCAGCCTGTACATTTCACAGGCGGTGATCTCCGAACTCGGTGAGTTGGTCGCGGTCCGCCGGAAACTCAAACCGACCCATGTCGAACGTTCCATCTATGGAGATGGCACGGGGGCAGACCTTCTGGTCCACGAACTCTCGGTCGGCCGCGTCGGGGCATTGAACTGCTGGGAGCACCTGCAGCCGCTCAGCAAGTACACCCTTTTCAGCATGGGCGAACAGATCCATGCGGCATCCTGGCCCAACCAGTCAAGCTACGTACATCTGGCCCACACATTCGGACCGGAAGTGACCAACGCGGTTAACCAGACGTACGCCGTGGAAGGCCAAGTCTTCGTGATCGAAGCGCATAACCCAATGACCCAGTCGGGAGTGGATTTTTTTGTTCATGACGAGGAAACGCGTCAGAACCTGCTCGTCGGTGGCGGCTGCTCTCGAATCTGGAGCCCAAATGGCGCCTCTCTGGGGACCCCGTTGGCTCCGAATGAAGAGGGGCTTCTCATCGCGGACCTCGATATCGCCGAGATCGAAACCGCGCGTGCCGGAGCTGACCCCGTTGGCCACTACTCGAGGCCCGACATCTTCCAATTGCATATCAACCGTACGCCAGTCCGGCATGTCGTGGAATATTCGTTCGGCGGAGATCGTAGTCAGCGAGGCGGCGTGCACCAGTTGAACGGCATCCCGACCACACCTGTGGGTGATCTGCTCGCTGGGGTGGACCTGGACAAGCTTGCGGGCGATTTCGAACTGCCTGAGCGATGTTGAACAAACTTGCGCGGATCGCGGCATCGTGGAGTCGCAAACAGTCCCGCGCATAACCCCGGATACCTCTGACCGAGTGGCATCCGCAAACTCACCTCGTTTGGCGGCAGTGCTTCTGCTATATAGGGCCCCATAGCTTTTGCTACGGCCGCGGTCGTCCGGGCCCAGTTGGCGATTTGACCGGATCCAGGCATCTACCGGCTCAATCGTTCGCCTGGTCCGAGCCGCGCAGAGGCGGTCGCCAGGCTTTTGTCGGAGGAGGAACGGAAGAGCTGCTGGACCTTGTCCGAGCGGTCCGGCCAGATGATCTCGAATCAGACACAGACGCCGATCCATCGCACCGTCCTCCCGCTCACCTTTGAGCGTCACCCGCTCGAAGGTGAGCGACGGCGAGCTGATCGCGCTCATTCTGCCCGGCTCACCCGCCTAATGTGGGCCCGGCCGCTCAGGTAGGCCGCGGGCTCTTTCTTGCCACCGCTTACCGCCGGGCCACCGCCAGCGCAGCGAAAAAGGAACCATTTTTGCGTCCGCTGCCAATGTTGTGAATCATACCGCTGCACAGAGATTCCTCTCAGGGATGTACCGCAACGCGGCGGCTTTCCACGAAAAACACGGTTCCCTATTGCCTCGTTGAAGAGCCTCCGCGATGGCTAGTTGTTCCAGCCGCGGTTGACGGGTTTGAGGGCTGCTGGTTTTTTAGCCAGGCCAGTGTTTCCAGCTGCCCGGTGAGGGCGAGGATCTGGCATGAGAGGGCTCCGGGCTCAATGCCCTTGAAGGCGGTGTTCATTTGGATGACCAGGCCTTTGCGCATCCTCTCGTGCCGGATCGCGCGTTGGTAGGGTGCGGCCGGCGCGTCGTGTTTCTTGGTGACTTTCGCGCCGTGCCGGTGCTTGGAAAGTAGCTTCTGCTGGGGCAGCGGGTAGTTGGTAAAGACACGGTCCAGCTCCCAGATCTCGTTGAGTTTGGCCAGTTCCGCGGTGGTGTCGTAGCGCGGGTAGCCGACCCTGTCCCAGTTCTTCTGCGCCCGGGCGTAGTCGTGGTGCCAACCGGTCGGCTCGACCCGTTCGTTCAGGATGCGGGACTTCCATGCATGATCAGCACCCTAATATGTGAGGTCTTCTTCGTCACAGCTTGCCGCTGCGCCATCGCTATCTCCATGAAAACGGGTGTAGCCCCCAACCACCGCCGCACTTGCGAACCACGCCGCTACGCGGAGGATTTCAAATGAGTCAACGCGGTTCCTAGCGGGGCCATCAAAGGGCGGAGTAAGATACCGAGCACAACTGTGGCTTGCTGTGAGCTCCAGAATCCAACAAGGATATCGACATCCCACGAGAGTATCGCCCCCATGAGTGAATGGTCGGGTCGTTCATCCCCGCAGAAACCGGATAGTCAAGGGGAATCGCCCTTAAACGTGGCCATGACTGGGCCGTTTACCGACGAGCGCGCGACTTCATCCTTGTCAGGGTGGCGGGACATCATGAATCAGTGGTACTCGGAAACCGACTTTGTGTTACTCAATCGAGATGGCTTCGCCGCCGATTTAAGCATGTCGCACCTTGGAAACATCTCTATGTACCGGGTTCGGGCGACTGAGTTGGTCTCCCGGCGCACCCCGGCACAGGTAGCAAAGGAGAACGTCGGCGTCACAAAAATGATCTGGCAGAAGGCCGGGAGATGCATCGTGACGCAAGGAAATAGACGCGCTACAGTCGACACTGGAGATTTAGTTTTCCTTGACTTCACGGTGCCCTACACCGTCGAGTGTGTAACGCCGTTCACACAGTTTGTGCTTCATCTGCCTACCGAGTCAATCTCGAAGCACCCCACCTTCGCCGGGCGCTCTGCAGCGCTAAGAGCCGTCAGGTTAGCCGCGGCCGCCGCACCTCGCCCCTGGCTCGCATTCATAAATGAGTTGTGCAATCCGTATCCGACTCAAGCACAAACCGGGATCCACGCCTCGGCCATGGACGCCGTTTCCAACCTCGCTGCGATGGCCCAGTTTGGTTCCCAGCAACGAGAGCCGCTGCGGAGTGCTATCTTTCAGCAAGCACTGCACTATATCCGGTCGCACTGTCACGAGGAGGGCATCAATTCCGAGGCGATTGCTCAAGCTGTCAACGTGTCACGAAGGACACTGTTTCGCGCGTTTAGCGAAGCCGGCCGTGGAATAGAAGATTGCTTGCTGACCGCGCGCCTGTATCGGGGCGCGAGCTTGCTGGAGAACCCCTCAGCGGAACTCACCGTCGATTCGGTTGCACGCCTTTCCGGCTTCAAGTCGCCTTCGCATTTTCATGCCAAATTCATTGAGCGGTACAACACCACCCCCGGCGAATATCGCGCGGCATCCCGTTAAATTTCCTGATGCCGACGACGCGATTGGGCTGAGATTGCGCCGGCGCCGACACAGCGCAATCGGGTGGGTTATGCCTTCATCCGGGCCCGCTGGGAACCTCAAGCGGACATCCGGAAAAGTCCCCTAGTAGCTCCGGACTCCGGGCGCTCACGCGAGATTGCAGCTGACTAGGCGTGGTTCCGGGGCTTGTGGGCAATCTGATCGGCACTATTAGTCGAGCTCGCCAAGAACGGCTTTGACATCGCTGGATTACCGCCGGTTAGTAAAGAACCCTGCGCCGATCTTGTTGAACGGCGTTCCAAGAATGACGCTTCGAGTTCGATTGGTGATCCAGAAACGGGTGGCGAAAGCTTGCCGGAGTGTGTCTATGAATCAGCCGCGAATCTCAGGGAAGCTCCTCCAACCGGCAGAGGAGCTTGATATCTGATTCTTTACCCTGAAGTAAACAACTCAAGGGGTTGCTGATCGTCTTAAGAAGTAGAAGAGCATCCGTAACGGCTGTGAAGCAAACCAGTGACGCCAATTCCGACTTCGTGCCTTGGAAATCGTTTGGACCTAACCTCCGCCAGAGGTGCCTGACTCCTAGTACCCCATCTCATTCACCGCCGCTGCCCCGAAAGGGGGCACCACCACCGGGCTCTTGGTTGCAATGTTGTATACAGGCGAGGCGGCTTCCGCTGCAGCTGATGCCTGGAGATCGGTCCCAACGCCGGCATCCGGTCCAGCAACTGCAGTGCGAGCCGACCGCTGGTAGGCAGCAGTGCCGAAGCGCAGGTCCGGGCCGATAGTGTCGGCAACGATGCGGCGCGCCTCTCGCTTTTCACCATCCTTCTCATACGAACGGAATTCGAGCTCTCCTGCCACGGTAACGGGGTCGCCCTTCTTCAGTGAGTTGGATACGTTTTCTGCCAGCGCGCGGAAGGCCGAGACGTTGTGGAAGACGGGTTCACCGTCTTGCCAGGTCCCATCCGCTCCTTGGATTCGCTGGTTCACGGCGACGCGGAGCTTGGCGTGGGCCACTCCGGAATCGCCGTAGGTGAGTTCGGGGTTGGCGACGAGGTTGCCGGCGATGCTGATCGAGATTTTGGTGCTCATTGTTCTTTTCCTTTCCGGTCCCAGCGGGACTCTCCCGCCGGACAGATAGTTTGAGTCAGACTCCAGGGCCCATGATTGTGGGCCCGTCTGCAGACACCGCAGGCTGTCCCAGGCCGATGTAGGACACCGCCGGGTTGAGCCGTGGGTCGGCGTCGACAGCGGGTACCTTGCCCCCGAAGCCAGGTGGATGAGTGACTTCGAGGATCCCCTTCGATGCTGCTGTGACTCGTCCGAGCACGGACTTCGCAATATCGACGCGGGAGGCGGGAAGTTTGCGGTTCGCACCCTCCGCCAAAACACCAGTTTCCGTTTCGATGACGGCGTCCGCCCATCCGGCGAGGTAGGAAGCCGATTGTGGGCCGCGGTCGATCCCGTGGGCCCGCAGAACCGTATACGCAACAGACTCGGCTTCGACTTCAGCAAGCCCGCGGTGGTCTGCACTGCTGCCGTAAAGCCGCCCGACGGCGTCGTCCGGGCCGTGCAGCAGGACGTGCCCGAGCTCGTGGGCGAGCACCGCGGTGCGCTCCTCGGTGCTCAGCCACGCTCCCACTTGGACGCGGTGCTTGGCGAAATCCGTGTAGCCGCTGGTGAGTCCGTATTGGGCGGCGTCGACGTGGACTTCGAAGCCGTGCCGGCGAGCGACCTCTGCTAACGATCCGAAAAGCTGTGAGGCGTCGACGCCGGGCCCGGCGCCGACTCGCGGCACGAGCAGCGGTTTCCCTTGGGTTTGCGAGACATCAAAGACTGCCTGTCCGCGCCACCCGGTGATGACCGTCTTCTTTCCGTCGTCGACGGCGCCACGGGGAACCTTCTCACCGACGGGTATCCGCTGCCGTGTCCCATCAGGAAGTGTGAACTCCTGCATGCGTGCTGTGCAGGGCGCTATCACCCAGAGGGCATGCTCGCCCTTCAGTACAGTGCGTCCATGACGTTCCCATTCCTTGTAGCCCGCGACCAAAGTAGGCTCGTCGGTGCCGCGCTGTGCCATCTGCATCATGAGCAGGGCCACGTTCCCGCCGGAGTATCGCCACAGCGTGGCCGAAGCGTCCAGCAGTACCTGCCAGTGGGAAGGTGATTCAACGGCTAGTTCCAGGATCGTGTGGAGGCCCTCCGTCAGGACGGAGATGCGTTCCTCCGGTGTCATGCGCGACTGGCCCAAAGCCACCATGGCGGGCGCAGGATCCTGCGCCTCGGAGCGCGATACGCCCTCACCTCTAGGAGCCACGACAGCCACCTCCATGCTTCTTGGAATCCGTAAACGCGGATATCTGTTCATGTCCTCAGACGCGCGGACGGCATGACTTCAGAGTTCGGCCCCGAGTTGATGGTGAGCCGCCTGCCACTCGATGAACTCAGGACCATCCACCGTGAGAACTCTCGGGATGGGTTCTTTGTGTGACTGCAGGCCGACGCAGCCGGCCGTTCGAGTATGAGTTCTGAGGCGTTCGACGGCGTGTGGGAGCCTCTCGTGAAAGGCCAGGGGTCCGAAGCCAGCATCGTCAGTGGTGTACGACGCCTGCTCTGCCCGCTGCAGGGAGTAGAGCTCCGCGACGATCTCGGGATGCTTCCACCAGCAATCGGGAACCACTGACGTCGTCAGCTGGTAGGTCGCGACCAGCCATCTCACCCAGTTTGCGAGCGCGGCCCAGACGCTTTCGGCCTGCTGTTGGCTCATGTCCCGCCATCGATGGGTCGTGCCCTGCGAACCGTTCGGAGCTCGGAAGGCCGAGCGGAACAGCTCGGCTGTCAGCTCGTCGTCGGCCGCTCCGGCTGAGGGAATGTCAAAGTGTTCGACGTCGTCATAGTTCCCCATCGTTGGTTCCTTCGGGTATTTGCTGTCTCAGTTTGTGCCCTTCGGTGAGGGCGCGTTCGGTCTCTGCCTTGGAGCGTCCAAGTTCGGCTGCGTCTTTGCGTTTGTGCCATTCGCGCAGGTCCAGCAGGATCGGTCTGGTGCGCCGGCCAAGCATGAGGGCCGTGCCGGCAGGCAGTCGGCGGATCTCATCGAGGGCGATGACCGGGCTCTCGCGGATCTGCTCGCCGTCCTGACGGCCTTGGGACGACCATGAGCGCGTGTTGAGAGTGAGGCTCCGCTCCCCCAGTAGTCCGGCGAGCGAGCGGAGGTCACGTTCGTCGGAGCCGCCGCCGAAGATCACCTTGATGATGGCCGAATCCCAGATGGTGGCGGCCTCGTCTATGGACCACCCTGTCCGGGCTTGGGAGAGCGACTGCAGCACGACAAGTGTTGAGATGCCGATGCCTCCTCCGTCCGATAGGGCAATGGGTAAGCCGGGCCAGGGAGCAAGATTGGCGATCTCGTCCAGGATCAAAGACAGTGGCGGATCGAGCCGGCCGCCAGGTGAGACGAAGGCCATTTCCCGGGCTGCATAATCGATGTCGTCTATCAGCGCAGACAGGTACGGCCCTGCTGCTGCCGCACCCGCTCTTGTACCGATCAGATAGAGCGTTCCGCGATCACGGATGAAGGTCTTCGGGTCAAACTCCTCTGATTCCTCCTGAGGGTCCAGCGCAGCCAACACTTTGGGCGAAGACAATGGAGCCACAGCCGCCGAGACTCCGATCCAGGAGTTGGATGTGTTCCTCGGGTCGTCTTCGAGGATTCCCATCAGGTCGGCCTGCCACCCCAGTGCAGCCCCGGGGCGGCTGAGTACCTCCAGTGCTTCACGCGCCAACACCGGGCTTGAGGACCAACGACGGAAGGCGCGCACACCCTCTCCGGACAATGCTGCTGCGTGGAGCAGACACTGCAGGACGATCAGTGAGCGCTTCTGCCACGCCGCGTTTTCACCTTTCATCTCAGTGTCGGCGGTGATGACCAAGGCCCGGCGTGTGGCGATATCCGGGTCCTGGCAGCCGCGGACTGGAGACCAGCGCAGCGTCGAAGGTAGTCCAGACATTCCCTGCGGATCGAAAACGGTCACCGGCCTGTCCCCCGTGGCGCGGGCTTTCATCGTGACCACGAGATTGTCCGCCCGGGTGGACGTCGTCACCACGGCGCCGGGCGCGTCCAGAATGGCATTGATCACCACGTAGAGTCCCTTGCCGGAACGCGGCGCCCCCTGGATCACCATCGATTCTTCAGTTGAGACGTGAATCGTGACACCGCGGGAGCGGCCGAGTGTCCAGGACACGTCCTGAACAGTCGGGTTGCTCAACCCGGGACGGGTGAACTTCCCCCGCCTCCGAACAGCCCTGGCACCGAAATCATGCAGAATCTCAGAGCGGCGCGCGATCCCATCCCGGTTCAAGATCTCCTGCCGCAGCCAAGCCCCCGATTGCTTCCAACTCCGCCACGCCCAGATACCACTCACCGCGAGCGCTGCGACCGCGACCAGTACCGGGGCGACCAACCACCACACATCGCCCGTGCCGACGTCGCAATCGGGAGTTCGGCGCACGATCCAATCGATCCGGCCACTGAAGAGTCCGACGGCGGCGGCCGGGTTTGGGGGCGACGGCGGCGTGGTGCCACACCGCCAAGTGACGACGAGGCGGGCTGCTCCCTGGACCAGGAAGGAAAGGCACACGAAGCCAGAGAGTGCGACGAGTCCGGCGGTAATTAGGGGGCTGGTGTTTCCTGCTCGTGGGTGAGTGAACATCAGATCATCCGGTCGTCGGTGCCGAAGACTTCGAGCTCATCCGTGGTGACGCGGTTGGCGACGATGAAGGAGCGGTTGCCGACCTTCCAGAGCCCTACGCCCTTGGGAAGGTTCTCCACGTGTTCGCATTCGGCTTCAGTCAGACCAAGAGCTTCCTTGGTCAGGCGCATGGCGTCGTGCTTCTGGCGGTAAATGATCCGGGTGTCGGCCTCAGTGAGGAGCCCAAGGGCTTTCTGGCGGTGTCCACTGGTGCTGTCGCCGATCTCGTTGAGATCGGCCACCTTATGCATGATGAGCAGGTTCGCGATCCCATAGGTGCGGGCAAGTCGCCACTGCTCGCTCATTTTGGCCAGCATGTAGGGGTCGGCAAGCATCCGCCAGCCCTCGTCGTAGACCACCAGCCGCTTGCCGCCGTCGGGGTTGGTGACGGCTGCCTCCAGCCAGGTGGCGCCGCACGCTGCGGCGAGGGACAGCGCCTGCTCCGAGGCACCAATCAGGGCGGAGGTGTCCATCACCATCATGGGTGCATCGGCGTCGAAGGCGACGGTGGAAGGGGCATCGAACATTCCCTCCAAGTCGCCCGACACGGTGCGTCGCAGCGAGTGGCTGACAGCCGTGCCCCCGTCCCTTCCGACGAGTCCGATCGTTTCCTTCGAGGGGTTCAGCAGATGATCTAGGACCATGGGCAGCGTCGGGTTCGAGTTCTGCGCGACTGTCTCCATAAGCGCCATGTCCAACGCAGTATGTTCGACGGGACGCAGAGGCATCCCCTGCCGCATAAGGGACACCAACGCCACCAAAAGATATCGACGGCGCTGGCGGACCACGGCCTGCCACTGCGCCTCACTCAGCGCGCTAGACCGCGGACCAGCGTCGAGAGGGTTCACGCGGGCTGAGCGGCCGGGGCCGACAGAAATGACTTTGCCGCTAACAGCGTTGGCCACCGCAACCCATTCACCTTTAGGGTCTGACGCCACGGCCGCTTTCCGCCCCAGGGTGATCGAGCGGGCAACCAAGGATTTTCCGCACATGGACTTGCCTGTGCCCACGGTGCCGATGACAACGATCGACGGGCCACTGATGACACCCTTGTCATAGAGAATCCACGGATCGTAGGAAAAAGCCCCGGATCCGAAGACGTCCGTGCCGATGTAGGTTCCCTCATGGCCCAGACCCGACTCAGTGATGAACGGATAGGCCGCCGCAAACGTCAGCGTGGAAGCGCGGTGCGGTGCGGGCCGCAACCGATGCGGGCCACGCAAAGAATTTGGTTCCCGGTTCCCCCAGTCCCCACCGTGTTCGCTACCGTCCAGCCGGTCGTCGAGCCTCTCTCCGAAGCTCTGCAAGGCCGACAACCACGGTCCGCTCTCCCCCGCCACATTGTGCCGGCGCCGTTCCTTCGCCTGTCGGCGGTTGTCACCCGACGGCAGGTATTGAACATTTTGGACGGACCGCTTCATCGGAGCCCCCTCCCGAACGGAAGGGCACCGGCCACGAAAGCCGCCCATTGCTGCCCGGCCAGCAACCGCAATTCAACGAAGGCCCCTGCAGCTGCCGATTCAAGCTCCTGCCTGTGTCTCGCCAGATCCTCAAGCGTCGCTGCCGTGATCGTGACGTATGCCGCCGGCCGCACGTCACCGTGGCCAGCGACGATCTCTTCCTCCCGCTGGGCCACTTCCTCCTCTTCTGCCTTTTGCTCACGTGTGAGGGGCCTGTCGAACCTTGTGTTGATTCGACGCCGGGTTTCATGGGCTTCTTGGGCAGAGCGGATATCCCGCAGTGCCTCAGTTGTGGGCACTGCCCGGATCACTTCAGTCACCGTATGGCGGAAATCGCCCACGTAGATCAGCGGATGCAGAAAGCCCGGAAAGACCTTCTGCCGCGGCCATTCAGCGATCCAGAACGTTTGATGAAAGCCGGAGTCGGTGCGTACGTAAGTCCAGTGCTCCTCGACGGCCATGGGGCCTGAAGGCAGCCTGGACGCCGTATCGCTGTTGCGCTTGGGTTCGGCGGCTGGTGCCGACCGGTGAACGGCGACGGCGGCCGGATCGAAGGCGCCGCGTAGGACGTCAAGGATTCCGTCCTCGGGAAGCCACTCCTCCACCTTGACGCTGTGAGTGCCAAGTGCCGTGGTTATCGCCTCCACTTCCAGCCGGAGCACTCGTTCGACGCCGACCAGTCCCCCACCCGACTCTTTGATCCGACGCCGGGCCTTGGCCGTGTCCACTACAAGAGTCAGAAGCAGGTCGTGGCTCATGGCCGACCCAGCCGCGGAAATCAGATCCTCATACGAACGCTCGCCCCAGCTCAATTCGCCGGTCCCGCCCGTTCGTTCGGGCACGGCCTGTTCGTAGAAGTCACGCAACGCCTTCGACGGATACGGAACCGTGTAATCCTGGACGGCAATTCTCGCGACAGTGCTGCGCTGGGCCATACCTGCCTGAACACGGGACCAGGCCTGCACTGCCCAGGCCTTGTCGTCCGTGTCCAAGAGCGCAAATGACCTTGTGCTGCACCGCAGCACGGCAATGGCCTCCTTGCCCCGGGCGTCAATGATGAAGGACTCGCCCCTCGAGGTTCGACGGAGCTCGAGGTTTCCCAACCCGCCCGGGAGCGCCAGACGGCCCGCAAGTACAGCCCGCTCAGGCCGGACGAGAAAACGAGTCTGACTGACTAATGATCGATGGAAGAACAGGACAGCATGGCCCGCCCATACCGGGTAGGGAATCCGTGAGTACTGCAGCAATCCGAGCAGCATCAACCCGAGCCACATCGGTCCCGACGCGAATAGTCCAACCGGTCCGTTAGCCGCTGAGGCCACACTCGCCACAAGGACGCCGCACGCCAGGAGGAGCAACTGATACCACTTCAAGCCCATGAACAAGCCGCGACGTTCGTAGCGAGGAAACTTGACGGGCTCGAGGGTTCGCGAATTCTCAGACACGGAAATCACCGACCTTCGGGGGGCTGGACAATCGTTTGTGAGCGGACCGATGGTGGGACCGGCGGTGCTATCGCTGGAGAGGCCTCAGGAACAGGCGAGGGATACGACGCCGAAGGCTTCGGTCGATCGTCGATGGTGCCGTGAGTTGATCCGTGGGCCTTCGCCCCAGATGTCGCCGGCGACGCACTGGTGCCACGCGCTCGAGGCGAGGCTGGATCGGGAGCCGATGTGCCGACGTCGAGCATCAACGGGGTGTCATTTCGGGTAGCCGCTCGCGACGTCGTACCAATCGGCGCTCCGGGTAGGGGCACTTTGGGCGGCAATGCAGTTGTAGGAAACTGCGGACGACTCGACGGGATCGGGCGAGTTATCGACGAACGGGCGGCCATGCCAGCAAGCGTGAATCGGCCACCCGTTTGTCGGCTGATCTGCCTTGCAGTGAAGCTGGAGCTGCGCGAAAGGATATGGCCGCCGCCGGCAGTTTGGGCAGCCGCCGCCAGTTCCCCGCCGGCGAAACTGACAAGCCGTAAGGCCATCAGAGGAGCGCCGCACGCAAGTGTCATTCCGACGACACCGGCAGCCAGACCGGCGAACGACTTCGACTCGGCGAAGAGCTTGATCGCAACCGCCAAAACGGTCGCGGCCAGAGGCTTGGCGAGGAGCAATGCGACGACGATCTCGCACCACCGTCGTGCCCAGGATTTCGTTTTCTCCCACGGCATGAGCATGAGGGCGACCGGGGCGACGGCGGCAAGCACGATGAGCGCGAATGACCGGAAGATCATTGAACACATGAGAATGAATGCCAAAATCCAGACGACAATGACGGCCATCGCCGTAACGATCACTGCCCCGGCTGCCCCGCTGCTCGAGCCGGGGGCCAACGACACAACGTTCCAGTCCCGGCCGGATCCCGCTGGCGCCCGCTCGAAACCGAAGAGCCGCATGAACACGACATACGGATCCGTCCCCATGGAGTCGAGGATTGATTGCGACGCGGAGTCACCGACATGAGTGAGCTGCCGAGCGAGGAAAACCGCTCCGGCCACCATGGGAATTGCGGCAGCACCACCTACCAGCGCCCTCACCAACCGGCGCGGCTGTTGGCTGATCAGGCCCGATAGAAGCTGAAGGATCATAGCGATGACAAGAGGGGTCATCATGACGACAACCCACCAATTCGTCAGCCCCTGCACTGCGATCCACTGGGAATCGTCGAGGTTCGAGACGCTGAATGCACCCGTGATGAACGACCAGATCCAAGACGCGATGTTCTGGAGAATATTCGCAAAAAGGGCAGTGACGGCCCCCAGGAAACCATCGTTCGCCTGAGAGACGAGCCCGCACCCGGGCGGCCACCACCCATCCAGGTCACACTGAACTGGCATAATAGACCAGACCTAGAATCCGAGCGGGAATGCCGATTGGGACCAGAGAATGTAGCCGTTGATCCCGCCGAGGATCGCGGCCACTGGGCCAGTCCATAGCAAGATCATGCCGCCCCCGGACGCCAGTCGCGACGACTGACTCAACTTGCCGGCCAGAAGCATCGCTGCTCCGACGATCGCCACGATCGCGATCACGATGAAGGCGCCGACGAGGATGCCACCGCCGATCTCCTTCAACGAGGCAAGAAAAGGAAAGTTAGGATTCGGTGTGATCCCGGGATCTACCGCCGCCAGCAACATTGAGTGCTCCGTCCGTCGTGTTCCAGAGGAATGAGCTGTGTGGGCTCACGACTTCATGGAGGCGGAGGGCTGGCGCGACATGACTTGACGACGCCGAAACGTTGGGAGTTAGTCATTTCGGTGGGCGCTCTGCCTGCTGTACAACGGAAAGATGGGCCCCGAGGCCCCAACGCTCACGAGTTGGTCAGAGCAGAACCCGAAGGCGGAGCCGCCGGTCCTGTCCGTCGTTAGCGTCCGTAAAAACAGGTGCCGGTTGTTCTGTTCATGTTGCGTAATTCTTGGTATTGATTCCTCGACTTACTCCCCCACAGATGGCGCGGAGAATTGAGGAATCATGTTGGCACATTGGCCTGCGACACTGTAGCAAAGATCTAAGTGGTAGATGATTGAAGACTGAGTTGCCATGTGCTGGGCCGCCCGCATCTCCACACAGCACATCCACTTCAGCAGCGGGCGCCTGAAGTACGCGGTCATGGGCTCGAAGGTCAGTGTGTTGACGCGTACGCCCGCACCGGGAAGTTACCGACTCCCTTGACCGCGGCGGGGACGGCGGTCAGGCGCGCGCCATGACCGGGCAGCGACGTCAGGTTAGTCATGTTTTCGATTATGGGGATTCCGGCCCGGAGCAGGCTGACGTGCGCTTCGACGAAAGGCCTTGGCGCGGGGTCGTCGATGTCGTCTATGAGAATTGCATCGATTCCGACAAGGGCTGCGCCGGCGTCAACCAGGTAGTGAGCCGCTGCGGGGCCAAGGTATGGAGACCCGGTCAGGTAACGGGGGGTGCCCCAGTAAGAGTCCCATCCCGTGGCGAGCAATACGGCTGAGTCGGCCAGTACCAGTTCCTTGAAATCCTCGGGCTGGTACTCGCGGCGTCCGTTGGAGGGGGCGCATACGACGACGGCGGGCCTGTCAACCAGCCGCTCGAGAGGGAGCGCGGCGATGTCGTTACCGTGCCGGTCCATGTGGCGAGGCGAATCCATATACGTCGACGATCCTCCGACGAAGGTAATCAGGTCGGCGCAGAATTCCCGACCTTCGGCAATCTGGCCATGCGACTCCTCGTAGGTGATGTGGTGCCGCATCACCGGGGTGGGGTAACCGGGGAACGTTTCGACGCCATGCTCAAGCGGATGGCTGAGGTCAATCAAGGTCACGGCGTCTCCTATTGGTCAGCGTGGATGAGGTTGGCGTTGATGTCATTCGCCGGACGAGGCGGGGCGAGCAGGGGGAATCCGCCCAGGATCTGCTGTATGCGGATCGCCTGACGAGGGTAGAACTCTGCGATGGTGAGGGCGACTACGTCCGATGCGCTTTCGATGTCGGCCACGATACGCCGGACTTCAGAGCTTGCAAGGCCACCGACCTCGTTTCCGAGGCCCAAGCCGGTGTCGTTTCCGGTGCCGAACTCGTTGAGGTCGACGGCATCGACGTCAAAATGGATCGCCACGCGGGAGCACCCAGTGGAAGCCAACCAGTCCAGCAGTGGCTTGCTCGACCCGCGGAGGACATCAGGGCTGAATGATGTCAGGCCCCATACGGCGGCGTTCGGGTAATCGTCTTCGGTCCAGGCGTGAAGCCCGACGAGGGCAAGGTGGTCAGGCGAGACGGTGGCTGGCAGGAGAGCGAGTATATCGGGGTCGCCGTGCCCGATGAGTGCGGCGACTGCCATGGCGTGGAATCCGGAGTACTGACTCTTCGGCGTTCCGACATCGGGGTGTGAGTCGATCCATACGACGGCCAAGTCCTCGCCGTACCGGCGGGCGAGTTCGGAGAAGGGTGCGACGCTCACGGCGCACTCGCCGCCGAGGGTCGTGATACGGCTCGGTTTGTGCTCCCTGATCAACTCAAGTGCCGCCGCGAGTTGGGTGAGAATCGATTCTTTAGCCTCGATGCCGTCGCGGATCTCCAGTCCTTCATCGGTCATGCTCACCGGCGCCGTCACGGTAGGGCCGTCGTGCGGAGGCAGTATGGCCTCGAGGACCGTCGATCGCGAATCCCGGCGCGAGCTCCCGCACGGCCGCAGAGCCGGCGCCCTGCCATTGCGGGCAAAGGAGCCGGATGTGAAGTTCTGGAGCTGGCGATTTGGCAGGCAAAGCGGGCCGGGGCATGGGTCTCTCCTCAAGTAGGTGATAGCAACATAACCTCAATGCAGACCGAATGGTATGCATTGAGGTTATGTTTACCCACTTTTTACACCACGCCATTGAGCGGAGAGCTCCATCCTGCATCCCCGGCTCCGCCACCCCCAATTCCATGGCGGGAGGCCGGTCCCTTGGTTCTTCAGGCGCGGATCAGGGCGCGGAGCTGGCGGGTGTAGGCCCGGAAGACTCCGACGATGTCGACGTGCTCCGGGTCGATGAGCCACTGGTTCTCGAGACCTTCGAGCATGGCGATGACCTGGCGGGCGACGATCTCATAGTCGACGTCTGCGCGGAGTTGCCCTTTGGCCACACCCGCCTCGAAGGCGCCGACGAGCATCCCGCGTCCAGTCTCGAAGTGATCCAGAAAGAATTCAAGGGCGGGGTGGTCCTCGCCGGACGACTCGGCGGCGAGGATGTGCGAGAGGCGCACAAGGCCCGCCAGCTTGAGGTTGCGCTCGACGACCCAGTCCCAGACATCCAGGACCTCGGCGCCGACGAGCGCCCGGGTGTCGGGCCATGCTTCATGGTCGATGTTGTCCCGGTACTTCAGCACCGCAACGAGCAGGTGTCTTTTGCTGGGGAAGTGGTGGAGCAGGCCCTGCTTGCTGATTCCCGAGGCTTTCGCGATTTCATCCAGAGAGGCGCCGCGGTAGCCGCGCTTGCCAAAGAGGTCGGCGGCCTCCCGAATGATCCGCGCCTGGGCTGCAAGCCCCTGCACATAGGGGCCGCGACTGCCCGTCTTTTCTTCAGTCTCTGTTGTCACGCGTCCAGTATAGGTGCCGGTTCGGGGTGCGATTGAGGCCGGGACGTTGATCCCGGACTTGTAAACAGTATGTAAACAAAAATCTAATAGCTACCAAATGGTCCGTGTTCAATGTAGGTTTCTTCACAAGCCGATCTCTGCGTGAGGGACATCACGCGCCGACAACGGTCCGTGGCGCCAGAGGCGCTCCTGACCGAAACCGGCACCTAAACCAGCAGCCAGTACTGCAGATAGGAAGCGAAAACATTGAACAGCCTCACCGATCAGCGGTATCAGCTGGAGCCAACAGAGGGGACGGTCCTGTATCAAGACTCCGGCCGGTCCGTTGCAGAGCGGGTGGAAGACCTCCTGAGACGGATGACACTCGCCGAGAAGGCCGGTCTGATGTTCCACCAAATGGTGGAGATCGGCGCCGGCGGCGTGCTGGCCGATGCCAGCGACGAGTACAACCTCCCCGCGATGGTTGAGATGATCGCCGAGAAGGGCCTGAGCCATTTCAACGTGATGGGAGGGGACGCGCCTACCACGATGGCGGCCTGGCACAACCGGGTCCAGGATGCCGCGCGCGCGACTCGTCTTGGCATCCCGGTAACGCTCTCGACGGATCCTCGGCACGCGTTCACGGACAACCCCGGAGCGAGCTTCACCGCCGGTCCGTTCTCCCAATGGCCAGAGAGCCTCGGCCTTGCGGCCATCGGGGATGCGGAGACCGTCCGGCACTTCGCGGATATCGCTCGGCGGGAGTACCTTGCTGTCGGTATCCGGGTCGCCCTTCATCCGCAGGTCGACCTGGCTACGGAACCGCGTTGGGCAAGGGCCAACGGGACCTTCGGCGAGGACGCGGACCTGACCTGCAGGATGCTCACGGCCTACATCCGCGGCTTCCAGACCGATCAGCTGGGCGCGGAGAGTGTGGCTACCATGACCAAACACTTCCCCGGCGGTGGTCCACAGAAGGACGGCGAGGACCCCCACTTCCCTTACGGACGTGAGCAGGTCTACCCCGGAAACAACTTCGACTACCACTTGCGTCCGTTCGAGGCGGCCTTTGAAGCCGGCACCTCACAAATCATGCCGTACTACGGAATGCCTGTTGGAACGCAGTACGAGGAGGTCGGCTTCGGCTTCAACAAAGGCATCATCACCGGCCTGCTACGAGAGAAGTACGGATTCGACGGGATCGTGTGCGCGGACTGGAACCTGCTCAACGACGCCGTGTGCTGGAACGAACCCCAGGCGGCCCGCGCCTGGGGCGTCGAACACCTTAGCCCGATCGAACGCACCGAGAAAGCCATCTTGGCTGGAGTCGACCAATTCGGCGGCGAACACTGCCCCGAACTGGTCGTCCAACTCGTCGAGTCCGGGCGCATCCCTGAGTCACGGATAGACGAATCTGTACGGCGCCTTCTGCGCGAGAAGTTCGTCCTCGGGCTCTTCGACAACCGGTTCGTCGACGCCTCGGCCGCTGATGCCGCAGTCGCCCGCCCGGAGTTTCTCGAGGCAGGATATGACGCGCAGTGCCGCGCCATTACAGTATTGACCAACGGGGCTGAAACTCCGGTGCTGCCAATTCTCGTTCGCCCCCGCCTCTATGCCCCGGGGATGGACGCCGGCATTGTCGCCGCATACGCGGACCGGGTCGACACTCCGGCCGAGGCGGATCTGGCCGTCCTGAGAATCAAGGCCCCTTACGAGGAACGTCCCGGCATGTTCGAGAAATTTTTCCACGCCGGGCGCCTCGACTACGCGTCGGATGAGCTCGGGACGATCCTCGCCCTCTGCCGCCAACTGCCCACCGTAGTGGACATCTACCTCGACAGGCCGGCAGTCATCCCTGAGATCCTGAGGGAGGCAGCAGCCGTCGTCGCGGACTTCGGTGCCTCTGACAAGGCCGTCCTGGACGTTGTTTTTGGGCGCCGCCGTTCCCAGGGGAAGTTGCCGTTCGACCTCCCCTCCTCGATGGAGGCCATCAGCGCAAGCCGCAGTGACGTACCCTTCGATACCGCCGCACCCGCACTCCACTTCGGTCACGGGCTCACTTTGGATTTGCCCGGCACCGCCGACACGGAATAAGCCCGCGCGCCCCGGGCCTGGATCATCACCTCTGCCAGCCCACTCACCCGCGTTGTGGGGCGGCCCGCATTTTGCCCACGGGCCATGAGTCCGCGGACCTTCCACACTGACCGACATGGTCAAAGACCGTACCTTTTATCACCCCATCTGAACAGGAGCACCATCTATGAAACTGTCCCGACTCACGGCGGCCGCCCTGGTGGCGGCCACAGCATTAGGAATTGCCGGATGCGGCGGCAACTCTGCCTCCGGCGCCAATAGCAGCAGCACGCTGACCCTCGGCGCAATCACGTCCCCGTCGACCTTTGCAGCTGCAGACGCGGACTGGGCAGGCGACTCGCCGTTCTACCAAGCCGTCTACGACACGGTCCTGCGCGCCAATCCGGACGGCAGCATCGCAGCAGGGCTCGCAAGCGATTGGTCCTACAACGCCGACAAGACCGTACTCACACTGAAGGTCCGGACCGACGCCAGCTTCTCGGACGGAACGAAGGTCGACGCGGCGGCGGTGGCACAGAACATCCTTCACCACAGGGACGGCCAGGCAGGCGGGAAGAGCCGCCTGGCGGCCGTGCAGGACGCTACACCATCGGACCCGCAGACCGTCACAGTCAAGCTCTCGCACGCGGACCCTAGCCTGTTGACGTTCCTCACCATGGACATGGGTCTTGTGGAGAGTCCGGCGACCTTCACCGCCAAGGACGTCAAGACCAACCCGATAGGATCCGGTCCGTACATTCTGGACCAGCAGAAGACCGTTGCGGGCAACACCTACGCGTTCACCAGGAACAAAAACTACTGGGACGCCAAATCCGTCCACTATGACAACCTCGTGATCAAGGTCATCGGTGACCCGACAGCCATGGTCAATGCGATCAAGGGCGGTCAGGTCAATGCCGCGGATATGCTCAACCTCGACGGGTTGGCGGCCGTCAAGGCATCCGGGTTCACTCAATACCCCAATGAGCTGGACTTCGCAGGCCTGGCTCTCATCGACCGGGGCGGCAAGCTCAACCCGGCACTCGGCGATGTCCGCGTGCGTAAAGCCATCAACTATGCTTTCGACCGCCAGGCGTTGGCCAACGCGATCATGAAGGGCAACGCGACCGTCACCGAACAGATCTACGGACCCGGCTCCCCGGCCTTCGATTCATCGCTGGACAGCAGCTACAGCTACGACCCGAGCAAGGCCAAGCAGCTGCTGGCCGAAGCAGGCTACGCCGACGGCTTCACGCTCGAGATGCCGTCGTGGACCGCGATCTTCGGAACCTCGCTCTTCTCAATCATCCAACAGCAGCTCGGGGACGTCGGCATCACAGTCAAGTACTCCGACGACGCGACGAACTATGTTTCGGACATCATTGCGGGCAAGTTCCCGGCAGCCTATCTCCAGCTCTCCGGAGATATTGCCAAGGGTGAAATCAACGCTAACGAGTATCTCGCCCCGACCGCGGGCTGGAACGGGCTCCACTACGAGGACGCCAAGCTGACAGCCCTGATGCAGAAGGCACAGAACTCCTCCGGTGCCGCACATGACCAGGCCCTCAAGGAGATCAACGCCTACGTGGTCGACCAAGCATGGTTCGCGACCTGGTACCGGCCCCAGAGCATGTTCGTCGCGGACTCGAAGACGATGGTCACAGTCCAAGAGGGCAACCGTTTCCCCTACCTCTGGAACATCGTTCCCAAATCCTGAATGCCCGGTCGTGCTCCCGGGAATGTCCCGGGAGCACGACCGAGGAAGGAGCATAGCAATGATGAGATTCCTCTTCCGCCGCACCGTTTTCTGCGCCGCCCTTCTGGCGGTGATCTGCGTGCTGGCGTTCACGCTGCTGCACATCGGAAGCGGCGACATCGCCCGTCACCTCCTCGGCCAGTCCGCCTCCGAGCAGGCCGTGCGGGACAAGGCCGCAGCGTTGGGCCTGGACCAGCCGCTCTGGAGCCAGTTCGCCGACTGGCTGGCCCACGCTGCCGCCGGAGACCTGGGCAGTTCATGGTTCACCGGCCAGCCTGTCACTGATGCCCTCGGTGCGAGGCTTCCCGTGACACTAGCCTTGGTCATCAGCACGACCCTGCTCAGCGCCCTCATCTCGCTCGCGCTGGGCGTCCTTGCCGCCCGCCGCGGTGGCTGGGTGGACCGCCTCGTGCAGGTCATCGGCGTCCTGGGATTCGCCATCCCCGGGTTCCTCGTCGCCCTGGGCCTGGCCGTCGTTTTCGCCGTCAACCTCGGGTGGTTCAAGCCTACGGGGTACGTACCCTTCCTTGACTCGCCCGCAGGATGGCTCTCATCGGTGACCCTTCCCGTTGCCGCGTTGACCATCGGTACCGTGGCCGGAGTCTCGCAGCAAGTCCGGGGCTCCGTCCTCGACGCGCAACGCCAGGATTATGTCCGGACGCTGCTGAGCCGCGGCATCCCGCTCCGACGGGTGGTCTACGGGCACATCCTGAAGAACGCCAGCGGGCCCGCACTGTCGGTTCTGGCCCTGAACTTCATCGGCCTCCTGGGCGGCACGTTTATCGTCGAGCAAGTCTTCGCGATCCCCGGCCTCGGTCAGATCGCCGTCACCGCCACCAGTCAAGGCGACATTCCGATGGTGATGGGACTCGTGATCGTCACCGCCGTCATCGTCGTCGCCGTCAACCTCATCATCGACCTCCTCCAAGGGTGGATCAACCCGAAGGTGCGCCTCCAATGACTCTCGCCCCGAACCTGTCCGCTGCCGAGGCACACAGCCCAAGTGCCCGGACATCTGTGTTCTCCCGCCTCGCGCGGGACCCCGTCGCTCTTGGCTCGGTCATAGTTTTGGCCGTCATCGTCCTCACCGGAGCACTCACAGCACTGATTTCGCCTGCCGATCCAAACGCAGGATCGATCAAGGACCTGCTCGCACCTCCAAGCGCGTCCCATCTGCTCGGAACTGACGGCGCCGGCAGGGATGTGCTCTCACGCCTGCTGCACGGAACCCGCTTCACCCTGGCAGGTGCGGGACTCGCAACCGCCGTCTCGATCGTCATCGGGGTCAGCAGCGGACTCGTTGCCGGGTACTTCAAGGGCTGGTTCGACGCCCTGTCCAACTGGTCGGCCTCACTCATCATGGCGTTGCCCGGCATCGTCGTCCTCCTTGCGGCCAGAGCCGTCGTCGGCCCGTCGATGTGGATCTCGATGACCGTATGCGGCTTACTGATCTCCCCAGGTTTCCACCGCCTCGTCTATTCGGCGGTAAATGCTGTGCGGAACGAGCTGTACGTTGACGCGGCCCGCGTTTCAGGCCTGAACGACTGGCGCATCATCTGGAAACATGTCCTGACCGTTGTAAGGGCGCCTGTGATCATCATGGCCGCCGGCGTGACTGCCATGGCGATCGGCATCCAAGGCGGTCTTGAATTCCTCGGGCTGGGCGACCTCTCGCTGCCGACCTGGGGCAGCATCCTCGGGGATGCATTCCAGAACATCTATTCCGCTCCGCTCCTGATGCTCTGGCCCAGCCTGGCGTTCGCCGTCACCTCGATTGCTTTTGCCCTTCTGGCCAACTCGATGCGGGACGTCCTTGAAGGGACGCGCAGCACCCGACGAACGCGCGGGAAGCGGGATAGCGCCGTCCGGCCACCGGCATCGGACCCGTCCCAGAAGGCCGAGTCGATCATCGTCGTCCACCCGGAAGACGCCGAGACCGGAGCCGTCCGCGAAAAACTGCTGTGCATCGATGGACTCAAAGTTGGATACGACCAGAAGGAAGGCACGTCCAAGACCGTCGTGCACGATGTCACCCTCACTGTTTTGCGGGGGCAGATCCACGGACTGATCGGTGAGTCCGGCTCCGGGAAGACCCAGACGGCGTGGTCCGTGCTTGGCCTGCTGCCGGAAGGTGGAACCGTGACAGGCGGATCAATCCTTTTCGAAGGCACCGAGCTGACCACGCTGCCTGCCAGAGAACTCTCCCGACTGCGCGGGCGGCGGATCGCATACATCCCCCAAGAACCGATGTCTAACCTGGACCCGTCCTTCACCATCGGCAGCCAACTGGTAGAGCCGATGCGGTTCTGCCTCGGGCTAAGTAAGGCAGAAGCGAAGGCCCGCGCGCTCGAGCTCCTCGCCCATGTCGGAATCCCCAGTCCCGAGCGGACCTTCAATGCATACCCGCACGAAGTATCAGGCGGCATGGCCCAGCGCGTCCTGATCGCCGGAGCAGTCTCCTGCAAACCGGACCTGCTCATAGCGGACGAACCAACGACGGCGCTGGACGTCACGGTCCAGGCCGAGGTACTTGACCTCATCCGCGACCTCCGCGATGAGCTCGATATGGGAGTCGTCCTGGTAACGCACAACTTCGGTGTCGTTGCCGATCTTTGCGACCACGTCACCATCATGCGGAACGGAACGGTGGTGGAGACCGGTCCGGTCAGGTCGGTCTTCGTTTCGCCCCAGCACCCCTACACAAAGAAACTCTTCGGTGCCATCTTGGACGAGTCGACCGCCCGCGGTCCCCTCACCCCCGACAGCGAAGCGGCAGTCTCTCTCACGGATGGAGCAGCGCAGTGAACAAGAAACTCCTCGACGTCGAAGACCTCGTCGTTGAGTATCCGGCCCAGGGATTCCGGAAGGCGCCCTTCCGCGCCCTCCAAGGCGTATCGCTCGACATCCGAGAAGGAGAGACAGTAGGTCTGGTCGGAGAGTCCGGGTCAGGCAAAAGCACCCTCGGGCGTGCCGTGCTCGGCCTTGCACCGGTGACCGGCGGCCGGCTGCTCTACTCCGGCAGGGACATCGCACACCTGGGCAGGCGCGAACGCCGGGCGCTGTCCAGCGAGATCCAGGTGGTGTTCCAAGACCCGTACACCTCGCTCAACCCTTCCCTGACGATCGAGGACATCCTCGTAGAGCCCCTCGCCGTCCAGAAGGTCCCCAGGGCCGAGGCATCAGCCAGGGTGCTCGAGCTCCTCGACAGGGTACGGCTGCACAAGGCGGCCGCAAGCAGGCTGCCCCGGGAGTTCTCCGGCGGCCAGCGTCAGCGGATCGCGATTGCACGGGCTCTGGCTCTGCAGCCGCGCCTCATCGTCTGCGACGAGCCCGTTTCGGCACTGGACCTCTCAACCCAGGCGGAAGTTCTCGAGCTCTTCACCGAAATCCAGGAGCGCACGCGGGTGGCATACCTCTTCGTTTCCCACGACCTTGCCCTCGTGCGGCACCTCAGCCACCGCGTCGCGGTGATGTACCGCGGCAAAATCGTTGAGTGGGGGGATGGGGAGCATGTCACATCCAGCCCGGAACACCCCTATACCAAGAAACTTCTCCTGTCCGCCCCGGTCGCCGATCCGGTTGAACAGGAGAAGCGTCGTACCGAGAGGAAGCGACTCAAGGCTCTTCAACCAGCCACTTAGAGTGGCGGCCCCGCCCAGAGGCCGGCTGGCCGGGGCCGGCATCCAATGCCAACACAAATACCCGAGCCGGGAATGCCAACTGAGCACCGGTGGAGCGTTTGATAAACCTCCACGGCATGGTTGCGTAGAACCACAATCTACACCTGTGTCAGCCTGCTCCGGCACATCAGTACCCATTCTGCACGGCGGACCTCGGCAGTGAACGGCTTGCGCATGATGAACATCATTCCTGCAAGGAATGAAACCCCACGCGCTGGGGCAACAAACCCGTGGCAACGCCGCCCAGTTGCTTTCGACACCAAGCACGGGTCAACGTCTTCGAAGTCATAAGGCTCACCATTCTGAAGGAACTCCAAGGTTCGGTGACTGCGCCCACGGACTGACCGGAACGGATATGCCGGTGACTACCAGATTTTCATCCGCAGCGCCGCTTTCCTGGACGACGTCGATAGGTTCTCCAGGAAATGGCTTCGTTGGTTGGCGGATGATCGCCTGAAAAGGCTGCATCACCGACGTCGCACCCAACACCGGAGCGGTGAACAAATTCGCCCTCCCCTTTTCCTTCGACTGCTCTGCCGAGTGAGGCGATGCCGCAACCATTGTGCCCTGTCAGCTGCATGTAGTGTATGGCGATCCATCGATCCTCGAAGACACCTTCGAGGATCGATGGCCCGGCGGCTGGACTACACAGGGGCATCACCGCCACCGAACGGCATCCCTCCCGACAGGAATCCAGGCCGCCTCCAGCCGCACGAACAATTCCTGCGAGACTGTGGCTTCCACTGGGGCGAATGGGTAGAACCGGGAACCGTCTTAGACTACTTCGGCATCTGCGTCACGGTGCCGAAACGATGATGATCTGCGCCGGCCGTCGCCAGTAGCTTGGTTGCCTTGGCTCGGTCCCCCGAAGGCACGCCTCAGTACTCGATCCTGCCAGTGAAGTCTGCCCACTGCTGGAAGGGTGCCAACCGGTTGATGCCCTCGGGCTCGGTCCGGTGCACCGGCATGAGCCGCAGTTCCGCCGGGGTTTCGAAGTACTCGTAGAAGACGGCGTCGTCGAAGCCGGCGCTGGCAGCGTCGTGCCGATCCGCGGCGAAGACCGCGCAGTCGATCCGGGCCCATAGCGATGAGGCCAGGCACATCGGGCAGGGCTCGCAACTCGAGTAGAGGATGGCCCCGGAGAGATCGAAGGTGCCCAGCTGCGTGCAGGCGTTGCGGATCGCTGTGACCTCGGCGTGTGCTGTCGGGTCGTTGCTGGCCGTGACGCGGTTGACGCCGTCGAAGAAACGGCCGTCAGCGGTGACGACGACGGCGCCGAAGGGCCCGCCGTCGTTCAGAACGTTCTCTGCTGCCAGGCGGATAGCTCTCGTCAGGTGTTGCTGTGTGGGGTCGCTGATGCTCATGGAAGACTTCCTCACCGGGTCACTTCGAGGGACCGGTAGACACCTTGGAAGAAGATCAGTGGGTCGGCCTGCGGGGGCTCAACTGGGCCAAGCCCCACGACCTCACCGATCACGATGAAATGGTCGCCGGCTACGTGCTCAGCCCACAGTTCGCAATCGAGCCACGTAATCGTTTCCTCCAGCACCGGGTTTCCGAGGGGGCTATGGGACCACTGGACACCCGCCCACTTGTCAGTGCCCCGCCGGGCGAACTGCGTGGAGACCAAGTGCTGCTGGTGAGATAGTACGTTCACAGCAAACTTGCCGGTCTCACGAATCCGTGGGTATGTCGTCGAGTCCCGCATGACACTGAACGACACCAGCGGCGGGACCGTGGATACACTGTAGAAGGACTGACAGGTGAATCCGATAGGATCAAAACCGTCCGTTCCGGAAATGACGGTCAAGCCCGAGGCGAAGTGCCCCAGTGCGTCGCGGAATTGGCGGGTATTGAACGCAGTTTTTGTTGTCACAATATTCCTTTCGGTTTGAGTTTGGTGCTCCAGGCCCGACCGGTCAGCGCCGGCCGCCGCCTGCCGCTAACGGGAGCTGGCGAGCCGACCGGAAGCCTGGTGTCGCGGTTGAACGTCCGGGTCTCCTTCGAAGAGACGTTCTCGCAGCGTTGAGCCGGTGCGCGGTCGCAGCAGGCCGCGTGATCGAAGCTCGGGCATAACGAGGGAAATGAAGTCATCGTAGGTGCCTGGCATGAGATGCGGTTCGACGAGGAAACCGTCCACGTCTGTCTGCGCAACGTATTGTTCGATCTGCTGTGCGACGGTGTCGGGTGGTCCGACGATGATGTGGCCCCTGGTCCCGCGGGCTTTCTGGTCGTCAAGGATTTCGCGCACCGTGAGCGCAGGTTTTCCAGGTCCGCCCCGGTAGCGGTCCAGATTTGTTTGCCCTTGTTCGGTCTTGAGATCTTCCGGCAGAGGTCGGCATGGGTCTAGAGCGAGCAGGTTCACGCCCGTAAGGCGTGAGAAGTTTGCTGCGGCCGACTCGTCGCTGGTGAAAGAGAGCATTTCCTTGAACTTTTCCCTGGCATTCATGTCGCTCTCGTCGGTAATGACCGTGAGACCCACCATGACCTTCAGACTCCGTGGGTCCCGCCCGTTGAGTGTGGCTTGGTGTCTGATGTCGGCGACGGCGTCAGCGACGGATTCCGGGTTCGTACCTTGAACGAACACGCATTCGGCGTTACGGCCAGCGAACTGACGCCCACGCTTTGAGGTGCCTGCCTGGAAGATTACCGGTGTGCGCTGCGGAGAGGGTTCAACCGGGTATACGCCTGACGATCGGAAAAACTCGCCGGCAAAGTCATGAGCGTGCATTTGGTCGAAGTGGGCGTAGGTTTGGGATTCTCTGTCTTTCGGGAAGGCGGAGTCGCCCCACCCGTCTTCCCACAACGAGAAGATGAGCTCGAGAAATTCGTCGGCGATGTCGTAGCGCCGGTCGTGTGCCGTAAAGTTCTGCCCGAACATGCGGGCGGCGCTTTCTGCGGACGAAGAGGTGACGACGTTCCACCCCACGCGTCCGCCCGACAGGTGGTCGAGGGTGCTGAACCGCCGGGCTGTTGCATAGGGGTGCTCGAACGTCGTCGGTGATGTCGCGACCAAACCAAGATGAGTGGTTGACGCTGCTACGGCGGCAAGGGTGATCAACGGGTCGCCCCCGAAGAGCGCGCCCTCTCGAACCGAGACCTCGGTGACCGCCCCGTCAACCATGGGGATACCATAGCTGTCCGCGAGGAACAGCAGATCGAACCCAGCGGTGTCGAGTTGCTTTGCGAACCTCGTCCAGTAATCGACACTGGTGTACTCGACGGACTCGTTGTCCGGATGACGCCAGGGATCACCACCCATCATCACGGGTCCAAACTTCTGGAACGCACCCAGGATCAAATTCTTTGTTGCCATTGCGTTAGCTCCTTAATTCACCCACGGGTCGCCCGTGGTGTCGTAGATCTCGTTGGTTCAGTTCCCGGTGCCAACTGTGTTGTACGCGTCGTTCAGCGCAGACAGGTCGACGTAGGTTGTTGGTTTCGGCAGGGATTCGAGTCCGTAGAACTTCTTCAAGGACGTGTAGATGGGGCCCGCCAGGCGGTTTGTATTGACCCAAAGCAGTCCATGAGACTTGGTGTCGTCGCTCGCCAGGAAGCCTGTCCACGCTCTTGCCTGGAGAATCGCGGTCGCTGGATCGAGCCCGAGGTCCCTGCCATAGGTGTTGACCGCTGCGTCCGCGCCGGCCTGAGGGTCTGAAACATAATCGCGGGTGCCTTGAATCAGTCCGCCAAGGAACTTGACCAGTTGTTCATGGTGGCTGTTCGCAAATTCGCGTGTCGTGGTGAGCAGGTATGCGTAGTCCTCGAGGCCGAGCTCCTGGTAGGACAGCGGGTGGGCCTTGTAGCCGATCTTCTTGAGCGCAACCTGCTGGTTGGGAGCGACACCGGCCACCGCGTCCACCTGCCCGTCGACAAGCGCTTGGGGGTCTACCGCGCCGGCGATGACAGCGAGCGAGTCCGCGTTGCAGCCGCCGACTTTCATGGCGTTACGGATTGCGATCCCGACCTTCGCGCTCACGCCAAGTCGCTTGTTTTCGAGATCGCACAGGTTTGTTATGGGCTTCTCGGCGCCCGAGAGAATAACGGCAGGGGTGTCTTGGTAAACCGCTCCGATAACGACGAGGTCTTGTCCTTGGGAGATCGCCGTGAGGAGGTCCTCTGTCCGCACTTCTGCGATCTGCGCGGTTCCACCTGCGAGTGCCTGCGCGCCGCTGAGCGCGTTGACGCCACCGGGGAGCAGATTTACGGTCAGGCCTTCCTTTTCCCAACGCTTATTCTGATCGGCAAGCTCGAATCCGGCGTTTTCGGTATTCAGAAGGTATTCCAGTTGCACCGAGACTTGGGCTGAAGAGCTTGCAGTCCCGGCGGAGAGACCTACGGTTCCGGAACATCCGCTGAGCAAGGTTGTTGCGGCTGCGGCGATTCCAATAGTCATAAGAATGTGGCGAGTGCGCATAAGAGTCGCATCTTTCGTCTAGGATGATGCCGTTCAAGGCATGGTGGAGCGACCCGGCGCGATGCCGCGTCAGCGAAGGCGGGTCAGGAAAGAACGCGCTCGACGCGTCGGGTGATTGAGGTAGCAATTCCGAAAATGACACCGGAGATGACACTGGCGACTATTCCCAGTCCCCAGGGGGTGGCGGGATGGCTGAAGTCGAATCGAGCGATAGCGAAAGCACCGCCGAGCCCGTTGTGTCCGTGGAGGTATTCGGTTGCGAATGTTGCGAGGACGGACGCCATTGCGCTCAGCTGCACACCGACGAACATCGTTGGCAGCGCGCTCGGGATGGCTACCCGGCGCAGGTACGTCCAACGGGTTGCGCCGAGTGAGGCGAGTACCATCCGAGCGGTTGCATCGGCGGCGGAAAGTCCGATTCCAAGCGATACATAGATTGGGAACATGGAAACAATAGCGGTGACGGTTGCAAGTGTGGAGAACCCGTATCCCATCACGGCTGACAGCGCCGGAATCATCGCTACCATGGGCATCGCCTGGATGATGTAGACCATTGGTCGGCTCAAACTAGCAAGCAGCGGCGACCACCAGGAAAGTACCGCGAGTAGGAAGGCTATCAGGCCACCGATTATCAGACCGAGTATTGCCGTGACGGTAGTCTCGGCGGCGTTCAGGGCATAGTAACTAGCCCTATTAATGAGGTCGGAACCGACTGCGCCCGGCGTGGGCATGATCAGCGGCGACACGTGGAAAATTTCGACGGCACTAGCCCAGGCGGCAATGAGCACCGCACCCAATGCCAGCCAGCCCATGACAGCTCGCAGCCACAGCAATTCGCCGAGCTGGGTCCGCTTCTTGCGACCCGCGCCGAATTGCGGATGCCGCCTTGAATCAGAGGAATTCGAGGAGGAGACGGCTGCCGGCAATCTACGAAGATCAGTCACTTGAATCGCCGCCCTGCCATCAACACAAACGCACCAAACACTGCAGCAACGATCAGCGAGAGCACCGTGGCTAAGACTGTACCGGCCCAGAGAAGTGTGACGTTCGATTCCTGCCACGAATTCATCAGGACGACGCCGAGCCCGCCGGGGGTGCCGAACCACTCACCGAACATCTCTGACAACAATGCTCCAATAGCACCGATGCGCAGGCCGTTCAAAAGCGACGGGGCCGCCGCCGGCATCTGCAAATGCATCATCAAGGTGAGTCGTGATGCGCCAGCCGTATGGAACCATGCTGCAGGAGTCTCCGGCACTTGGAGTAGACCGTTGCTGAGGGCCACGAACACAGGAAAGAAAGCGGCGATAGCCCCAACGATCACTGGTACCCTAACCGCCCCGAACATCGTGATCAGGATCGGTGCGAACACGACCACCGGAACGGCATGCGCAACAGTAGCGAACCGTTGTGCGGTAGCGCTGGCCGTCGGAACTAAACTCTGCAGCAATGCAAGGCCTAGCCCAATGACGGCGCCCCACATAAACCCTTCCAATGCTCGCGGCAGCGTCTGCCAAAGGCTGCGCAACAGCACCGGTCCCACCAACTCGCTGCTGAAGGACGCTACCACCGCCGAGAGAGGGGGCAATCGAGGCCCGACAAGTTGGAGGGCGCCGACCGCTTCCCAGATACCTCCGGCCAGGACGAGCCCAGCCACCGCGGCGAATTGCCGGTACTGGGCAGTGTGAACCCGCTCTGATATCAGCTGTGGATTTGCCATCATGCCGCTGTACTTCCTGCCACGGTTGCATCGAGCGACGCCGTGAGCTGATCGACGAGCTCGTGGAAGCTGTTGTCACGAGCCGTTATTAAACTCCTTGGGCGCGTGAAGGGGATCTCGCTCACCGTTTTGATCCGACCGGGCCGGCCGGTCATCACCACCACGCGGTCGGCCAGCGTTACGGCTTCTTCAACGGAATGCGTGACGAAGATCGTTGTTACGCCTTCTGCCATCCAGATGCGTTCCAGTTCTGTCGTCATATGCCGGCGCGTAACGGCGTCGAGCGCCCCGAACGGCTCATCAAGCAGGAGCACGTCCGGACGCAGGATGAGAGCTCGCGCGATAGCCACCCGCTGGCGCATCCCGCCGGACAGTTGAGCAGGTCGGGCATCAGCGAACCCTTCGAGCCCGATCAGTTCAAGCAACTCGCTGATCCGTGCGTCATCCCTCCGTCTGTGGGAAATCTGATACGGCAGGGCAAGGTTCTGCCGCACGGTCAGCCACGGCAGCAGCCCGTGATCCTGAAACGAGACACCAAGCCGATGCCCGGCGGCCAGCCGGTGCGGATCTGCATCCTCGATGCGTACGCTGCCGCCGCTGGGTTCCTCAAGCCCGCATAGAACTTTTAGGAGCGTTGACTTACCACAACCCGAAGGACCGACAATCGCGACAAACTCGCCCTCCGCCACATCGAGACTGACATGATCAAGGGCAAGTACGGGCGCCCGATGCTTTACAGGGAAATCAACGACCAGGCCGTCGATCGAAATGTACTTCTTACTCAAGGACCACACCTCCAAAAGTGAACTTTCTAGTTCAAAAATACGGAGGTGTTGTTTCCATCATGTCTCGTGGTTGTTAATTCCGGCTTAACTCAGATTCTCGTCGGGCATGCTGGCGGCCAGTCGCAGCACGAGAGCTTCCACAGCCTCATCGTTTGCCCTGATCAACTGCTCCTTTGGCGTACCGGCGAGCAGGGCAAGTTGCAACCCCCTCCACAAAGCGACGATGGCCTCAGCAGCGTCTCTCGTTACTACGGCGGGAAAAACCAGCCCCAGTTCTCGGTCAACACGGTCAGTCCACTCAGATCCGACACGATGGAGAAACTTTGCATGGTCCGCGGTTGATCGGAGGGTGAGGCCAAATCGCTCAAAGAACAGCTTCAGCGACGCGACATTCTCTTCATCGGCGATACCCCGCCAAGCAAACTTGAGCCGATCCGCGATCGGCTGATCGCGCGTGTCCAGCTCTCCTAAGAGGAACAGTTTGGGGAACCTGGCGTGAGCCGCAGCCTCTGCTTCATTGCACAGGGCCTCAAACGAACCGAAGTGGTAGAGCAGCATCCTCCGGTTGGATCCGATGCCATCCGCAAGTGCAGTAAGCGTCAACCCGAGAATCCCGTGTTCCAGGATGTACTCGGAGGCGAGCGACAGCAACCGCAAACGCTCACGATCCCCATGCCGGAGCCTTGTGCCTTCGGCTGCAGAACGCGTGTACTGGGTCATTGAAAGAATTCTACGATATGGAGCCTGTGCGCCAGCGCCCGGGACCGGAGGGCGGCGCCTTGTTGTTGGTATGTGACTTGATTCCTGCCGGTTTGGAGTACACCCCAGCCTGACGTCAGGTAGTCCACACTGCCTTCCGCGTGTCAGACGGACACCAGAGCTCCTTGACGTTGCTGAGCTTTGGCTTAATGGAACAGTCATGGCCAGTTCATCGGTTCTCCTACACATGAAAAGGTGCCGTAGACGGAGGCGTCGTCTTTGAACGGCACCTGGTCAAGGGTCGTGGCGAGGGCCAGGGTGGGGATGCGGCGGAGCAGGGTGGTGTAGGCGAGCTGGAGTTCCATGCGTGCCAGGGGCTGGCCGAGACACTGGTGCACGCCGAATCCGAAGGCGACGTGGTGGCGGGCGTCGCGTTCGAGGTCGAGGGTGTCGGGGTCCTCGAAGGCTTCCGGGTCGCGGTTACCGAGGTCGGTGCGCCCTAGGTGTGGGAGGCGCTCTCGGCCTTCCGGTTGCCGCCCTAATCGCCAACAATGCCGGCTGGCACGTGATCTTCTAGGTCGCAGCGCACTCGGTGCCGCCGCGCTCGTGCCCAATACAACCATGGTGCCCGCGTCGCGGCCGCAAACCGCCGGACGCTTCGACACTGTCGGCGCCGTGGATCTTTCTGCCGCCCTTGTGAGCTTGCTGCTCGCGGTGTCGAAGGGCGCCGACTGGGGCTGGACTTCAGCGCCCGCCCTGGGGCTCGGTGCGTTGGCGCTCGTGCTCTTCATCGTCTGAGGCCGCTACGAACTGCGCACGCGGGAGCCTCTCGTCGATCTGCTGACCCTCATGCGCCGCCAGGTGCTGCTGACCAGCATCGCTTCCGCCGTCTTCGGGTTTGCCATGTTCGCCATGTCTTTGGTGCCGCCCCAGCTTTTGCAGCTGCCCCAGCAAAACGGATACGGACTGGGCCAGTCGATGCTCGTCGTCGGGCTCGTGATGGGTCCATCCGGCCTTGTTATGATGGCAGCCGCACCAGTCTCGGGTACGATCTCCCGCCGCTTCGGCGCGAAATGGTCACGCGTGGCCGGCGTAATCGTCGCCGCCGCAGACTATGGCTTAAGCGTTGTGGCCATGTTTGCCTTGTGGCAGCTTGTGCTCGTCTCGATCATCATCGGCGTCGAGATCAGACTCGCCTATGGCGCCATGCCTGCACTCGTGATGAGCGCCGTCCCGGCAACCAAGACGTCCTCCGCGAACAGCCACAACGCGCGCGCCCGTTCCATCGGCTCGTCGTTATCGAGCGCAGTCGCCGGGCGTCGTGCCCGCCCAGCTCAACCTCAAACTAGCTGGCCATTTCGTGCCATCACTGGGCGCCTTGCAGCTAGTCATGAGCATCGGTGCAATCGCAACTTGAGTGCACTCGTGCTTGCGTCATTCCTGCCGAAGGGCGTCACGATCCTGACCCACTCGACTTTAGTTCCGACCCCCTGTACTTAGTGATGAGTTGAAGCCATATCTCGGGCCGGGGCGCAGTCAAGGCTGAATCAGGTCAAAATACGCGGTGCCCGCGTTCCAATCGACAGGATGCCGCAGCGTCCCAACAGCTGGGTTAAGCGCGCTGTACATCATCCCATCACCGGCATAGATGCCGACGTGCCCCCAGTTGTTGGGCCCCAGCGGGTTCTGCACCACCAAGTCCCCTAGCTGGGGATTGTCAGTCTGGTGCCCCACGGTCCACTGATCGACACGTGGGAGGTTGATCCCCGCCTGCTTGTAGATCCATTGAACGTAGCCAGAGCAGTCCCACGCTTTGAACGCCGTTCCACCCCACACGTACGCCCCGCCCAGCCCTTCTTGGGCGAAGTGCAAGATGTCCTTCCGGATCTGGCTTAGATTCGTCGGCATGGACGGCGGCGCCGAACCGTTAGGAGAACTGGCGCAAGAAGCTGGCACAGTGCCGCCTGCGAGCGCGTCAACGATGGCCGTTGACTCAGGTTCCCACCGCGCGTACAGCTCAGGGAAGGCCGATACTTGAACAGCTTGGGCAGCCTTGCCCTTATCCAAGGATTGCCAGCTGGGGACATCAAGCAGACCGGGCGGGCTGCCATGATTGGGGCCGCTCAGGCCGCCGTAGAATGCTCGCGCATTGTAGTCAGGGTCCATCAGCTGCTCGATAGTCCCCCAGCCTGCAGTTGAACGTTGCTGGGCTGTCCCAAGGGAGTCGTGGTCGCTGCCGACTCCGTCGTGCCAAATCGAGAGCGAGGCGGGAACGTTTGTGTTCGCCAGGACTCTGAGTCCGGATTCCTGGAGGGCCATCATGATCGCGATGATTTGACCGTCCCTCGGCACTCCCAATTGCTTTCCGATTGCAATGTAGATCCGGGCAACCGACGCCTGTCCCGAAGTTAGGGTGGTCCGCGTCTGGCTGTGTGGCTGAATCTCGAGACCACCGGTTCCATCCGCGGGCGGCTGGCCATTGGCGATCGCACCGAACGAGCAGGTACTAGCAGTGGTCGCCGAGTTGGCGGCAAACACTGCCACGCCAGCGCAGAACGCAAAGGCGCAGATCATGGTCAGTGCCATAATCACAGCCGTGGATGCCCGCAGAATAGCGCGGCGCTTCGCCAAGCCGGCCAGAACCGCGGGAGCAGGCATCAGTAGACGATTCTGCTCGGCGTCGCGTAGAAGCCAACGACTACGCAATGATCGATCGGGGCTGTAGTGGCCGGCGGACAATTCACCATGACGCTAACTGGAGCCGCATAGGCGTTGCGGTCCGAGTTCGTTTGATCCACAACGCTCAGAGTGGCTGTGCAGACGTGAAGGCCAACCCAGGGCGCCGGGTGGTCGCGCACCTTGGCCAGCTCGCCGTCGCACACAAGGGACTGGACCGTCGCCGAACGGCGCGCCTGCTCCCCTGCCAACGTTGCATAGGTTCCCGCGTTGACGCCGGTCGCTTCGAACTCCTGCACAAACACCGTTAGGGGGTTGGACCCGTCCGGCAGAACGTCCCACCAGTCCCGGAGCCGTGAGTAGACCTCAGAGTACGACGCCGTTCGCGTGTCCCAGCTGTAAATTGCCGTCGCTGCCGCGGAAGCTAGCCTCCGATATTCCGTTGTGCGTGGTTCTCCGATCGCTGGTGGAGTTTCCGCCGTCGAAGCTTCGGTCGGCGATGCGAAAGGCGAGAAGGTCGACGACGTCGTGGCGCTGGTGCTTGCCGGGCCTGCAGTCGCAGGTAAAGCAGGCTCCGTTCTTGTCCCGCCCGCCGGAAGCACAAGAATGAATATTGCCGCCATCACGCTCAGAATTGCCAGGACGCCGATCCACCAGGACCGCCGCGTCCCTGAGCCCAGCAGGATACGCCTCTGCAACAGCCCCATTTCTGCCTCCTCATCGCTTTCATTGCCAGCAGTTCGGGCTCACGACATGACTCAAGGGGCCGTCGTCATTCCATTCCGGAGAATCCTCCACGACGCCTGATACAGCCGCCCGGCAAAGCCGATCTGCACAGCGACATAGCGTTCTGTAACCCCAAGCTCTGCGGCCAAAGATTCCAGGGCTCGATTTCTCTCCGGCCCACGAACACCTCGACGAACGATGGTCGATGCAACTCGGCGGAGCACTAGCGTCGGCAGGCATTCAGCTGCGTACTGGCAGAGATCGTCCATGCTGCGGACTTCTGCCGGCTCCACTTCTAAGGCACTTTGAACAGTCTTCGCCGTCTGGCGCACCACTGTCACCGCATGCCACCGGCGGCGATCCTGTGGCGAGGGCGGACCGTATCGACGCGGCGCAGTAAGACTGTCCATGGCTAGGCCCCAAACGCTCTCATTCACACTGGCTCGGGTCAGGGTAATAATCGCTCGCGCCCATTCCTGGTCTATTACCCCGTCGGCGCCTCTGTACCAGTTCCGGTCGATAGCCAAAAGAACGAGCGCGTCAGACGAAGCTGGGCAGTCACCGTAGCTTGGTTCGACCAGTAGCGGCAGCGTCTGATGGGACAGCTCACGACGAATGTGCGCGGCGCATAGGTTCCCGGTCACTCCCTGTACCCACGCCTCAAAGCGAACACCGGGGAGTTGGCGATAGTGGCCGCGTGCGACTCCATCCCAGACGGCCAACCGGATGTCTTGCATGACGTCGTCCGCATCGCATGCCCGGCCGATCCTGGAAAGACGGGAAACGACGTAACGTCGTACTCCCTCGACGGCCACCATGATCTGGTCAACCGGGATTGGCACAGGCTCGAAGGGCCTGGTCAGAGAAACATCAATAATCGCTGGTGTTGGTTGTTCTTGTTGGGCTTGATTCGCCCCGTCTTCGACACTCATGGTCTTCACCGCTTCGACAAAGCAGACTCCAATAGTCCGGCGCGGGTACCCCCGCATGTGAGGGTGTCAGCCCAGAATCGACCCCACCCACAATCGCAACAAAGCTATGCAAACTATTGTCAAGAATAATTAAAGTATCGTCAAGACTGCGAGTCTTACTTTTCTCTACCTGTTCGGTAAGAATGGTTCCATGCCACGGATTACCCAGCCCCACGACGACGCCTGGTCATCCGACGTCGAGGCTGCCGTCGCGACCTTTGGCAATAGGTCGCGGAACGAAATCCTCCGCTATCTTTCAGCCCACGGCCCCGCAACCCGCGGAGACATCGTGGATGCGGTGAGTGCCGGCGAGCCAAGCGTGGCCAAACACCTTCTGGCCCTTGAAAGCTTCGGCGTGATCAAAGTCGACGTCGAACCCGGTCGGAGGCACGGGCGGTCACCTCGCTATTCAGCAGACGCCGTCCGCATTAAGGAACTTCTGGATGCTCATCTTCAGTATCTGATGGAGAACTAGCGGCAGCTTGCTCGCCTTCCGGGTGGAGCCCGATGTCCTTATTGAGGAATTCGGAGATCGCGCGAAGAGTCTCCGGCGAGACATCTCCTAGCGTTCGGGCCGCGAAGGACTTCACCCGTGCCGCTCGGAGGGACTTGACGAACTCAAGCTGGGAATCGATGCGTTCTGGCAAGCTACGGTCGTTACCAACTAGAAGGTAGGAGCGGTCGACGTTGAAGATGTCGCACAACGCGGTTAGCAATGCGGCATCACTAACCAAGCGGCCGCGTCCATCCTTCATGTAGAACCAGCGGGCTCTGGAAAGCTTTATCCCCTTCCCCGCCAGTTCATCCTGAACTTCGCGAAACGTCACCGGCTTCCCTCGTTCCGCTACCACTACGTCAAGGAGCAGATTCAAGCGCCGCGCAAGTTCCGCCTGAGGAGTCAAGGTGCCAGTCGAGTCCGTCTCTTCAGTTGGCATCGACACCCCCTCGGGTCTTACTGACACCCTCCGGCGGGATCAGATTTCGCGGCATTCACTAGTGTCCCAAGTATTTCGCGGGTGACCCGGTAGGGCAATGAGCCCACCCGCGTTTACGAAGCCCCCTTCCCAGGTTCAGAAGTCCGGAGTAGCCTGCTGCTGTAGACCCGTCTACAGCAGAAGCACTTTCTATCGTTCCCAGGCTGTGGTCTCCATGTCGAACATCTTGATGAACCGAACACGAAGCCAAATCATCCGTTTCCTTCTCAGGAATGGACCCGCGTGCTGCAGCGAAATCGGCTCGGCACTCCGAATCTCGTCCTCAGCCATCCGCCGTAACTTGGCGCTCATGCATCGCGCCGGACTCTTGGAATCGTCCGATTCATCAGGATATTCAGCCTCTCCCCAAACCGTGCGAGCGGCCGCCGAAGCCTTTTCGGCTACTTTGTGCAGCGCAAGCCTGCCCCAAACTCCGAGAATGCCCGTGAATTGATCTGCCACTGCGGTCACCTGGGCTTGGTCATGTCCATTCCCCCGTTCAGGAGCATGAACTGCCAACTCAACTCACGAAATCGGGGAAGACAAATGGACCTTGAATTCTTCGAGCCGGCAGAGGCCGCCGCCCTCATGCGATGCACTGAGGCTTGGCTCCGCGACGGCGCTGCCACAGGCCGATTTCCTCACACATGCTGGGGCAAAGGAAAGATCATCTTCACCTCCGAGCACATCTTGGAAATCGCCCGACTGAGCGAGGTTCCGGCGCAGGCAGCACCGACGTCGGCCCCACGGCTCATCGGAACTCGTGCGAAGGGCCGACTGTCCCCGGTGAACTAGCGCCCGAACCGCGCGGTTTCAGCGCGGCGCACGCCATCAGTGGACGAATCCGGTGATCGAACGTTCCGTGGCGTCAGCGCCGGCCTGCAGCGCCTGCGGCATCAGATGGCCGTATACCTGCTCGGTTGTCCGGGTTGAAGCGTGGCCGAGTCGCCGTGAAATGGTAAACAACGAGACTCCGTCTTGGATCAGCCATGAGGCATGCGTGTGCCGGAGATCGTGAATACGTGGCGTCTTGCTCAGCCCAATCGCCTGCGCCGTTCGGACGGCCGGTACCCAGTAGTGATGCCAATACAACTTATGGACGATCCGCTGGCCTTTTGGAGTGGTGAACAAGAGTTCCTTCCCGGGGCGGCTGGCAACCAGAGGGATCAATATTTCGACAAGTGCCGGATTGAGCCCGATGGTGCGCTTTCCGGCGCCGGTCTTCGTGGCGCCAATGTAAAACTGCGACTGCCCGTCCCGTTTCCAGGCCTTGTTGATCCGTACCGTGGGTGGCTTGGACAAAAGGTCGACATCACCCACGGTTAGAGCTGTAGCTTCGCCGAACCTTGTGCCAGTCATGACCAGGAAATTCGTAAACGCCTTATATCTCTCCCCCATGCCTTCCATGATCAAGCTGAATTCGGCGTGAGTGAGAAACATCGCTTCATCCTCAGCCCGGTCTAGGCTGGGCAGTTGCACGCCACGACAAGGGTTCCGCGGAATGTATTGCAGCATCTCGGCGGTGTTCATCGCCGCAGAGATAAGACCGTGAACATTGTGGATGGTCTTTGGGGAACGGCCCTTGGCCAACATCGACTTCACCCAGTGATTCATGTGCCGGTAATCGAGCTTGTCCACCGGGATGTGACCGATGACATTCCGCACATGAAGATCCAGCATCGTCTGGTAGGTCCGGGTGGTTCCACTGGAAGGCCGGATCAGGAGGTCAATATGCTCCTGAATCACTTCGGCCACAGTCGGTACTTTCGACTGGTTCGCAAGAATTGCTTGCTGGGCGATTTCGAAGGATTGACCGTTCGCGTCCAGCAACCGTTTAAGGGTCTCGGCCTCGGATTCGGACGCGACAGTTAGGCCTTGTTGTTCACGGCTCTTCGGGTCGCGCCAAAGCACCATGAAGGACGATGTTCCGTCCTTTTTCGTGCGTTTGCGGATGCTGGCCACACAAAAATGTTAGATCCGTGTCAACACTTTTGGGGTGTTTGTCAACAGTCAGGGGCCAAATAGGCCCCTGACCTGCGATAACACTGTGCCCGAGGTGGGACTCGAACCCACACACCTTTCGATACCGCATTTTGAGTGCGGCGCGTCTGCCAATTCCGCCACTCGGGCGCGGAAACACCGAAACAAGACTAACCGACGTCGGGCTCTTCACAGAACTCAACGCTCCCTGTTGCAGTGCGCGAAACTACTCTACATGCAGATAGGCTAATTTCCAGAACCGGCTCGGCCGAGCAATAAATCATACGCAGGGACCGGGTGCAACTAAGATGGTTGAGAACCCGCCGTACGTCTTGAAGGAGATCCCGTGTCAGAACAGACGGAGTCCAAGCCCGCATCCCAGCCGGCACGCCGAGTAGTTGTCGCAGAAGATGAGACCCTCATCCGCTTGGACATCATCGAGATCTTGAAGGGCGAAGGCTACGACGTTGTCGGTGAGGCCGACAACGGTGAGAAGGCCGTCCAGCTGGCCGAGGAACTGAAGCCGGACCTGGTCCTCATGGATGTCAAGATGCCTGTCATGGACGGCATCTCAGCAGCGGAGAAGATCGTCAAGGCGAGGATCGCCCCCGTGGTCCTCCTGACGGCGTTCAGCCAGAAGGAGCTCGTGGAGCGCGCCCGCGACGCCGGGGCCATGGCTTACGTCGTCAAGCCTTTCACTCCGGCCGATTTGATCCCGGCTATCGAAATCGCACTGTCCCGCCATGAGGAGATCAGGGCCCTCGAGAACGAGGTGACCGACCTCCAGGAGCAGTTCGCCACGCGCAAGCTTGTGGAGCGTGCCAAGAGCCTCCTGACCACGAAGATGGGCCTCACGGAGCCGGAAGCCTTCCGCTGGATCCAGAAGACCTCCATGGACCGTCGCCTCAGCATGCGCGAGGTCGCCGAGACCATCATCAACCAGGTCAACTAGCACTCCCCCGCGAAGGGCGCCGCTTCCACGGGAAGCGGCGCCCTTCGTCGTCTCCGGCCAGCCGCCGACGCCGAACAGCACCCGCCGCCGACACGCCCCGTCCCCGACGAACGAAGCCCAGCCCAAGACAAAGGAGGCCCCGCCAAAAACGGCGGAGCCTCCTAAACAGCGCTAAAGAGATCAGGCCTTCGACTTGGCCTTCTTCTTTTCCGGCCACGGTCCGACCTTTTCCTTGCGGGCTGCGGCCTCTTCCACACGGGAAGTGTCCGCGAGGTCGCCCACCTTGTGGACCTTGAGCGAGTTCGTGGAACCAGCCTGTCCGGGAGGCGAACCGGCAGCGATGACCACGAGGTCGCCGTTCTCCACGATCTTCATCTCGAGGAGGCTGCGGTCCACCTGGGCCGTCATGGCGTCGGTGTGACCCACCATGGGGACCAGGACGGGCTGGATGCCCCAGGTCAGCGCCAGCTGGTTCCAGACGTGCTCCACCGGGGTGAAGGCGAAAACCGGCTTGACGGGACGCAGGCGGGACAAGCGGCGCGCCGAGTCGCCGGACTGGGTGAAAGTACAGATGTACTTTGCGTCCAGCTGGTCGGCGATTTCGACGGCGGCACGCGTGATGGCGCCACCGCGGGTCTTGGGCTTGGTACCCAGCGGAGGAACGCGCTCAAGACCGTGCTCTTCGGTGGACTCGATGATCCGGGCCATGACCTTGACCGTCTCGATCGGGTACTTGCCCACGCTGGTCTCGCCGGAGAGCATGACTGCGTCGGCGCCGTCGAGCACTGCGTTGGCGCAGTCCGAAGCCTCGGCACGGGTCGGGCGTGGGTTGTCGATCATCGATTCAAGGACCTGGGTGGCCACGATGACCGGCTTGGCCCAGCGGCGTGCCAGTTCGATGGCGCGCTTCTGGACGATCGGCACTTCCTCGAGCGGGAGTTCCACGCCGAGGTCGCCACGGGCAACCATGATGGCGTCGAACGCATCGATGATTTCGTGGAGCTGCTCCACAGCCTGCGGCTTCTCGATCTTGGCGATCACCGGCACGCGGCGGCCTTCTTCGTCCATGATTTCGTGTACGCGCTTGATGTCGGACGCATCGCGGACGAAGGACAGTGCCACCATGTCGACGCCGCGCCTCATGGCCCAGCGGAGATCGTCCTCGTCTTTTTCGCTCAGTGCGGGGACGTTGACGGCAACGCCGGGCAGGTTGATGCCCTTGTTGTTGGAGACCCAGCCGCCGACGGTCACCGTGGCGACCACCTTGACGTCGTCAACCTCGATGGCGCGCAGTGCCACCTTGCCGTCGTCGATCAGCAGTGCATCGCCGACGTTGACGTCTTCGGTCAGGCTCTTGAGTGTGGTGGAGCAGATGTCCTTGGTGCCCGGGACGTCCTCGGTGGTGATGGTGAAAGTGTCACCGACGGCGAGTTCGTGCGGGCCGTCGATGAATCGACCCAGGCGGATCTTCGGGCCCTGCAGGTCGGCCATGATGGCAACCGGCTTGTGAAGCTGGGCGGCGGCTTTGCGGACGTTCTCGTACGTGGTGTCGTGTACGGAGTAGTCGCCATGGCTCATGTTCATGCGGGCGACGTCGACGCCGGCTTCCAGCACCGCGAGGGTGTTGTCAAAGCTGGAAATTGCCGGTCCGAACGTTGCCACGATTTTTGCGCGTCTCATATACCTACCCTAGTAGTGTGCTGCAGTTGGAGTTGGGAAAGCGTCGTGCGCCGGTCCTTAGAGGACCGCTATAGCCCGGTCGGTGGGAGCCACCGGCGCGGGGAGGATGGTGCTGCCCATGAGGTACTTGTCGACGGCGGCAGCGCAGGCGCGGCCTTCGGCGATCGCCCAGACAATCAAGGACTGTCCGCGGCCGGCATCGCCTGCCACGAAAACACCCTCGGTATTGGTCATGTAGTACCCATCTCGGGCCACGTTGCCGCGGCCGTCGAATTCTGCGCTGACCTGTTCGGTGATACCGGCAGGTTCCGCCCCGGTGAATCCGAGCGACAGGAAGACCAGGTCGGCCGGAATGATGCGCTCGGTGCCGGCCTTCGGGAGGCGCTTGCCGTCCACGAACTCGGTCTCGGCGACCTTGACCCCTGTAAGCTTGCCGTTTTCGCCGACAAACTCGACGGTGGAAGCGAGGTAGGTGCGTTCGCCGCCCTCTTCGTGTGCGCTGGCAACCTCGAAGAGCGTGGGGAACGTCGGCCACGGCTGGTGCGTGGCCCGTTCAAGCGGCGGCTGCTTGCCGATCGCGAGGGTGGTGACGGACGCGGCGCCGTGACGGTGTGCCGTGCCGAGGCAGTCGGCGCCGGTGTCGCCGCCGCCGAGGATGATCACGTGCTTGCCCTTGGCGTCGATCTGGCCCTCCACGGTTTCGCCGGCAACCACGCGGTTGGCAGGCACCAGGTAATCCATGGCGAAGTGGATGCCTTGGAGTTCGCGGCCAGGGATGGGGAGGTCGCGCGGAACGGTGGCACCGGTGGCGATCACCACGGAGTCGTAACGGCGGCGCAATTGCTCCCACGTCACGTCGCTTCCGACCGCCACACCCGTGCGGAAGCGGGTGCCCTCGGCCTTCATCTGCTCGACCCGGCGGTCGACCTGTTCCTTCTCCATCTTGAAGTCGGGGATGCCATAGCGCAGCAGTCCCCCGATCTTGTCGTCACGCTCGTAGACGGCCACGGTGTGGCCGACTCGCGTCAGCTGCTGCGCGACGGCAAGACCCGCGGGGCCGGAGCCGACGACGGCGACCGTCTTGCCGGAGAGACGCGCCGGCGGAAGCGGTTGTACCCAGCCGTTTTCGAAGGCGTCGTCGATGATCGAAACTTCAACCTGCTTGATGGTCACAGCGGGCTGGTTGATGCCCAGGACACAGGATGCTTCACACGGCGCAGGACACAGCCGGCCGGTGAACTCCGGGAAGTTGTTCGTCGCGTGCAGGCGCTCGATCGCTTCCTCGCCCTTGCCGCGCCAGGTGAGGTCGTTCCACTCCGGGATGAGGTTCCCGAGCGGGCAGCCCTGGTGGCAGAACGGTACGCCGCAATCCATGCAGCGGCCGGCCTGGCTCTTGAGCACGCCCTTGTCCTGGGCTTCATAGACTTCTTTCCAGTCCATGATGCGGACAGGAACAGGACGGCGTGGCTGCGTCTCGCGCTGCCGGACTTTCAGAAATCCGCGTGGATCAGCCACCGGTTACCTCCAGGATTCGAGACCATACTTCTTCGCCATCGGGATCAAGGCCCTCTTCGATAGCGTCGAGACGGGTTTGCAGGACTGCGGCGTAGTCGCGCGGCAGAACTTTGGTGATGCGGGCGGCTGTGTCATCGAAGTTCTCGAGCAAGCGGCCTGCGAGGACGGATTCGGTTTCTTCCAGGTGCTTGACCAGGAGGCCGTGGACGATGGTGCGGTCCTCGTCGTCCAGCTCAAGCAACTGCAGTTCGCCGGAATCCAAGGCCTGCTTGTTGACCCGGGCGGGCTGGAGGTCCAGCACGTAGGCGGTACCACCGGACATGCCGGCACCGAAGTTGCGGCCGGTGCGGCCGATGATCAGCGTCTGGCCGCCGGTCATGTACTCGCAGCCGTGGTCACCGATGCCTTCGACGACGGCGGTGGCCCCCGAGTTGCGAACCATGAAGCGTTCGCCCACCTGGCCGCGCAGGAACATTTCGCCGCTCGTGGCGCCGTAGCCGATCACGTTGCCGGCGATGACGTTGCGCTCCGCCTGGAATACATTGGTGCGGTCCGGGCGGACGATGATCCGTCCACCGGAGAGGCCCTTGCCGACGTAGTCGTTGGAGTCGCCGAACATGCGCAGGGTGATGCCGGCCGGAAGGAAGGCGCCCAGCGACTGCCCGGCGGTACCCTTCAGCGTGATGTCGATCGTGTCGGTGGCGAGAACATCGATGCCGAACGTCTTGGTGACGACGTGCCCCAGCATGGTGCCGACAGAGCGGTCCGTGTTGATGACGTCAACCGCGATCTTCACCGGTGTGCGGTCGCTCAAGGCTTCCGCAGCCATGCCGATGAGGCGCTGGTCGAAGTGCTTGTCCAGCTCGTGGTTCTGGCCGGTGAGGTTCCGCAGCGGAACGTCGTCGTCGAACTCGAGGCCGTGCAGGATCGGGTCGAGGTCCAGGCCATCGGCCTTCCAGTGGTCCACGGCTTCGCGGGTGTCCAGGACTTCGGCGTGGCCGATGGCCTCTTCGAGGCTGCGGAAACCGAGTTCGGCAAGCAACTCACGGACTTCCTCGGCAAGGAATTCGAAGAAGTTGACCACGAATTCGGGCTTGCCTGTGAAGCGCGAACGAAGCTCCGGGTTCTGGGTTGCGACGCCGACCGGGCAGGTATCGAGGTGGCAAACGCGCATCATGATGCAGCCGGACACCACGAGGGGCGCGGTTGCGAAACCGTACTCCTCGGCACCCAGTAGGGCAGCGATGACGACGTCGCGGCCGGTCTTGAGCTGGCCGTCCACCTGAACGACGACGCGGTCGCGGAGCCCGTTGAGCATGAGCGTCTGCTGGGTCTCGGCGAGGCCGAGTTCCCACGGGACACCCGCATGCTTGAGCGAGTTCAGCGGCGAGGCGCCGGTTCCGCCGTCGTGCCCTGAGACGAGCACGACGTCGGCCTTCGCTTTGGTGACGCCGGACGCCACCGTGCCGATCCCGACTTCGGACACCAGCTTCACATGCACGCGCGCCGAGGGGTTGGCCCGCTTTGCGTCGTAGATGAGCTGCGCGAGGTCCTCGATCGAGTAGATGTCGTGGTGCGGAGGCGGGGAAATGAGTCCGACGCCGGGCGTCGAGTGGCGGGTCCGGGCTACCCAGGGGTAGACCTTCTGCGCCATCAGCTGGCCGCCTTCACCGGGCTTCGCGCCCTGGGCCATCTTGATCTGGATGTCCTCGGCGTTGGTCAGGTACAGGCTGGTCACGCCGAAACGGCCGGAGGCGATCTGCTTGATCGCGGAGCGGCGCTCCGGGTCCAGAAGGCGGTCCACGTCTTCGCCGCCTTCACCGGTGTTGGACTTGGCGCCCAACCGGTTCATGGCGATTGCGAGGGTTTCGTGGGCTTCCTTGGAGATGGAGCCATAGCTCATCGCTCCGGTGGAGAAGCGCTTCACGATGCTGGAAACCGGCTCGACTTCCTCAAGGGGCACTGCCGGGCGCAGGGTGTCCTTGAACTTCAAGAGCCCACGGAGGGTCATGAGGTTCTCGGACTGGTCGTCGATTCCCTTGGTGTAGGACTTGAAGATGTCGTAGCGGCGTTCGCGAGTTGCGTGCTGCAGCCGGAAGACCGTCTCCGGGTTGAACAGGTGCGGTTCGCCGTCGCGGCGCCACTGGTATTCGCCACCGCCGAGCAGCGGACGGTGCGGCAGCTCGATGCCGCCTTCCGGGTAGGCCATCTGGTGGCGTGCGGAAACTTCGGCGGCGATGACGTCCAGACCGACGCCACCCAACTGGGAGTGGGTGCCGGAGAAGAATTCGTCCACGAGGTCCTGGGACAGGCCAAGTGCCTCGAAAGTCTGGGCGCCGGTGTAGGAGGCCACCGTGGAAATGCCCATCTTGGACATGATCTTCAGGACACCCTTGCCGAGGCCCTTGATGAGGTTGTAGACGCCGTCTTCGGGGGTCACACCGACCACTTCGCCGGTGCTGATGAGCTGCTCCACGGATTCCATGGCCAGGTAAGGGTTCACGGCGGAAGCGCCGAATCCCACCAGCACAGCCACGTGGTGCGTTTCGCGGACGTCGCCGGCCTCGACCACCAGGGCGGTCTTGGTGCGGTTCGCGCTGCGGAGCAAGTGGTGGTGCACGGCACTGACGAGCAACAGCGACGGGATCGGGGCCCACTGCGCGTTGGAGTCGCGGTCGGACAGCACGATGTACTGCACGCCGCGGTTGATCGCGCCGGAAACCTGCTCGCAGATTTCGGTCAGCCGGCTGCGGAGTGCTGCTTCGCCGCCCTCCGGACGGTACAGGCCGCGGACCTTCATGGCGACCTTGTCGCCGTCGGCGTTTTCGATGTTGGCGATCTTCGCGAGCTGGTCGTTGTTGATCACCGGGAACGGCAGGGAGATCTGCGGCTGGCGGACCTGCCCGACGTCGAGAAGGTTGCCGTTGGGACCGATGGCGCACTTCAGCGAGGTAACGAGCTCTTCGCGGATCGCGTCCAGGGGCGGGTTGGTCACTTGGGCGAAAGACTGCACAAAGTAGTCGAAGAGCAAACGCGGGCGCTTGGACAGCACGGCAACCGGGGTGTCGGAGCCCATGGCGCCGAGCGGTTCGGCCCCGGTCCGGGCCATCGGCCCCAGAAGGATCTTCAATTCCTCGGTGGTGTAGCCGAAAGTCCGCTGGCGGATGTTCACGGACGCAGCCGTGTGCAGCACGTGCTCGCGCTCGGGAAGTTCGTTGAGGTCGATCAGGTTGTCCTTGACCCATTCAGCCCACGGGTTGGCTGCGGCCACCTCGGCCTTGACCTCGGCGTCGTCGATGATGCGCCCGGCTTCGGTGTCCACCAGGAACATCTTGCCCGGCGAGACACGGCCCTTCTTGACCACCTTGGCTGGCTCGACCTCGATCACGCCGACTTCGGAGGCGAAGATGATCAGGCCATCCTCGGTGATCCAGTAACGGCCGGGGCGCAGGCCGTTCCGGTCAAGGGTTGCACCGACAAGGTTGCCGTCGGTGAAGGACACTGCCGCGGGACCGTCCCACGGCTCCATGAGCAGCGAGTGGTACTCGTAGAAGGCTCGGCGGGCAGGATCCATCGTGGCGTGGTTTTCCCACGCCTCGGGGATCATCATCATGATCGAGTGCGTGATGGGCCGCCCCGAAAGCCAGAGCAGCTCGGCAACCTCATCGAAGGATGCGGAGTCCGAGGCACCCGGCGTGCAGATGGGGTACAACTCTTCCGGGGAATCGCCCAGCAGCGGGTTCGCAAGTTGGGACTGGCGCGCCCGCATCCAGTTCCGGTTGCCCTTGACGGTATTGATTTCACCGTTGTGGGCGATGGTGCGGAAGGGCTGGGCGAGCGGCCACGACGGGAACGTGTTCGTGGAGAAGCGCGAGTGCACGATGGCCAGCTTGGTCTTGAAGCGCTTGTCCGAGAGATCGGGGTAGAACGGCTCCAGCTGGGCAGTGGTCAACATGCCCTTGTACACGATGGTGCGCGAGGACAGGGACGGGAAGTACACGCCGAACTTGTTCTGGGCACGCTTGCGGACACGCCATGCACGGGAGTCGAGTTCATTCCGGTCGAGCACCTCGCCAGTGGCGGAAGCAAGGAAAGGTTGCGCGAAGTAAGGCATGCAGGCACGGGCCATGGCGCCGACCAGATCCCCGACTACCGGCACTTCACGCCAGCCAAGAACTGTCAGGCCCTCATCGATTGCAAGCGCCTCGATGCCGGCCTTCGCGTTCTCGGCTTCGCGGGTTTCGGCTGGCAGGAATGCAGTACCCACCACGTACTGACCGGGTGCGGGGAGCTCGAACTCAGTGACGGCCCGGAAGAATTCGTCCGGAACCTGCATGAGGAGCCCGGCGCCGTCGCCCGTGCCTTCGTCGGCGCCCACGGCGCCCCGGTGTTCAAGGTTGCGCAGCGCAGTCAGCGCCGCTTCCACGATGTCATAGCCGGGTTCACCACGCAGCGTGGCGATAATGGCCAGGCCACAAGCGTCCTTCTCCTGCTCGGGGTTGTAGAGTCCCTGGGCTTCCGGGAGCGCAGCGAAACGCTTGAAGGGCGAGATGGCCCCCTGCGGTTCGACTGATTCGGACCAGCTTGGGTTATGAAGATGGGTCATTGAAGACGTCCTTCCTCGAGATCGTGCGAATGGAAGGGACAACGTTGGCCCCACCTTGCCTGCCGTGTGACGGGCATAACAAAGCGCTAGTTACTTGAAATTGTAGGTCAGCAGGCAAGACGCAACGAACAGTTACGCATGTCCCTGACCCAAGCTTGACCGCGGAGCCTCTGTGTGCTGCCGGGCGACTGCCAAGGGTGCCACGACGCTGTGGCCGGGGGTCTCTGGGCGGTAGCCCGGTTCCCCTGTGCCGTAGCGCTGGCTACTTGGTGCTGCCAGCTTCCGGCCCGGATCCGGGGGCTCTGCTGGCGGTGGTTTCGGTGGACGCGGAGCCGGAATCCGACGTGACGCCGGCATGTGACTCCTCGGCCGTTTCCGTAGGCTCAGCAGTATGGCCCAGATCGCTTTGGTTATTCCGGAGATTACCATGACCACCGGTATCTGAGACAGATCCGTCCGTATCATGGGCCTTGGTATCGGTCACAATTGTGCTGTTCGCCTCAGCAGCAGTCGTCTCATCGTCCCCGGCACTTGGGTCAACCGCGGCCGGCTCGTCCTCTTCGGCGGTCACGGCGGCCGGTTCCCTGCCGGGAAGATACGCAGTGTCCGGCTCCGGCCGGCCGCGAAGGCTCAGTGCGATGAAGATGATGAGCGCTGCGACGAAGACAAAGATGCTGGTCCACACGTTGAGCCGTGTGGTGATTCCGAAGAGGTTGATCTGTTCGGCGTCGTCAATCCGCAACGCTTCGATCCAGACGCGGCCGAGCGTGTAGTAGATGGCATACAGCCAGAAGAGCCTGCCGCGGCGGAAATGGAAGCGCCGGTCCAGGACCAGGAGGACCACGACGCCGATGATGTTCCAAAGGGATTCGTAAAGGAACGTCGGGTGGAACAGGGTGTCACTCGGCATCCCGGCCGGGAAATTGGGGCTGCTGGGATCTATTTGGAGGCCCCATGGCAAGGTGGTTGGTCCGCCGAAGAGTTCCTGGTTGAACCAGTTTCCCCAACGCCCGATCGCTTGCGCCAGCAGGAGCCCTGGGGCTGCGGCGTCGAGGAAGGCAGTGAGCTTGACGCCGGAACGGCGGCAACCGAGCCAGGCACCGACAACGCCGAGAACCACGGCACCCCAGATGCCCAGGCCACCCCGCCAGATCTGCGGGATCAGGGAGAGGTCGCCCGTGCCGTTGAAGCCCGGGCCGAAGTATGCGTCCGGCGAGGAGATCACGTGGTAAAGGCGGCCGCCGACAATGCCGAACGGGATCGCCCAGATGGCAATGTCCCACAGGCTGCCTTCGGGAGTACCGCGGCGCCTCCAGCGCACGGCGGTGAGCCACAGGCCCAGGATGATGCCCAGGAGAATGCACAGGGCGTACGCGTGGATGCGGAGAGCCCCCCACGGCAGCGGAATATCAAATCCGGACCATGAGGGGCTCGGAATGCTCATGGGAGCCATTGCCGCGACGTGGAGGAGACTCTGCATTGTCTACGCTTTTCCTTTTCTAGGCCTGCGCTGTTGCACGGCCGAGGCCGGCGCTGAGGTTCTTGGTGAGTTGCGCGACGGCGTCAACGCCGCCGTCGCGGATTGCCGCAACCAGCGCGGTACCGACGATCACGCCGTCCGCGTAAGCGGCAATCTCGCGGACATGGTCCGCGGTGGAGACCCCGAGCCCGACACAAACCCGTTCGGCACCGGCTGCATGGGTATCGGCCACAACCTTCTCCGCGGCGCTGCTGACTGACTGCCGGGCTCCGGTGACACCCATGATGGAAACGGCGTAGACAAAACCGCGGCTTGCCTCCACTGTCATGGCCAGGCGTTCGGGAGTGGACGACGGGGCCACAAGGAAGACCCTGTCGAGTCCGTATTTGTCCGAAGCTGCAAACCATTCGGCAGCCTCGTCCGGAATGAGGTCCGGCGTGATGAGTCCGGCTCCCCCCGCCTCGGCGAGCCTGCGTGAGAACTCGTCGACGCCCATGCGCATCACCGGGTTCCAGTAGGTCATGACCAGCACGGCGGCGTCGGTAGCTGCGGTGATGCCCGCTACCACGTCGAAGACGCTGGCGACGCGGAAGCCGTTGGCGATGGCCTCTGTGGTCGCAGCCTGGATGACAGCGCCGTCCATGACGGGGTCCGAATACGGGATGCCGATTTCAATGAGGTCCGCGCCGTTGCGGGCCATGGCGATGCCGGCGTCGATGCTTGACTGAACGTCCGGGTAGCCTGCCGGGAGGTATCCGATCAACGCGGCCCGGCCTTGTGCCTTCGCGCGGTCGATCGCGGCAGCGGACTTGCTGGTCATCTGCTCAGTCATCAGTTCTGGTCCTCGCTTGCTTCTTCAGTGCTGATCTCAAGGTTGCTGCGTTCGGACGGGCCCTTGGGCTTGCGCGTGGAGAGGGTAGTGCCCTTGACGTTGCCGTTTTCATCCAGCATGTCGAACCATTCGGCGGCCGTTTCCACGTCCTTGTCACCGCGCCCGGAAAGGTTCACGATGATGATCGTGTCAGCAGGGTTTTCCTTGCCTTCTGTGAGCAGCTTGCCCACCTTGATCGCACCGGCGAGGGCGTGCGAGGACTCGATGGCGGGGATGATGCCTTCGGTCCGGCAGAGCAGGCGGAACGCGTCCATGGCCTCGGTGTCCGTGATGGGCTCGTACGTGACGCGGCCGATGTCCGCGAGGTAGGAGTGCTCCGGACCGACGCTCGGGTAGTCGAGGCCTGCGGAAATCGAGTGGGACTCGATGGTCTGGCCGTCTTCGTCCTGCATGAGGTAGGACCGGGCACCATGGAGCACGCCGGGGCGTCCGAGGGTGATGGCGGCCGCGTGGCGCCCTGTTTCGACACCGTCGCCGCCGGCTTCAAAACCATAGATCTTCACTGAGGCGTCGTCCAGGAAGCTGTGGAAGATGCCGATGGCATTGGAACCGCCGCCGATGCAGGCACACACGGCGTCCGGAAGTTTGCCCGTCTGTTCCAGGATCTGCGCGCGCGCTTCCTCGCCGATGACCTCGTGGAAGAAGCGCACCATCGCCGGGAACGGGTGCGCACCCGCGGCGGTGCCCAGCAGGTAGTGGGTGTTGTCCACATTGGAAACCCAGTCGCGGAGGGCGTCGTTGATGGCGTCCTTGAGCGTCTGCGATCCATTGGTTACAGGAACCACGGTGGCGCCCAGGAGCTGCATGCGGGCCACGTTCAGTGCCTGGCGGCGGCAATCCTCGGCGCCCATGTAGACGACGCATTCCAGTCCGAGCAGGGCCGCGGCGGTGGCGCTGGCTACGCCGTGCTGGCCGGCGCCGGTCTCCGCGATGACGCGGGTCTTGCCCATGCGCTTCGCGAGCAAGGCCTGGCCGAGGACGTTGTTGATCTTGTGGGATCCGGTGTGGTTCAGGTCTTCGCGCTTGAGGAAGATGCGCGCCCCGCCGGCGTGCTGGGAGAAACGCTTGGCTTCCGTGAGAAGCGACGGACGGCCCGAGTAGTTCTTGTTGAGGTCCTTCAGCTGGGCAAGGAACTCAGGATCGGCTTTGGCTTTCTCAAATGTGTCCTCGACTTCATCCAAGGCGGCGATGAGGGACTCGGGCATCCAGCGTCCACCGTAAGAGCCGAAGTACGGCCCTGCGGCGTTGCGGAGCGAGGCTCCACCTTGTAGGAATGCGTCGGCCACATTCTCCTGCGAGTTGGCTGTTGATGCGTCCACCATCAGTCTCACCGTCCTGTTCAGTTGGTAGTTGGGTTTTTCCAGGGCCGCAGGACAGCTACCAGCCGCGATGTCTGCTGCTGTCCGGGTCCACGCCGCGAATCAGGCCTGTCTCATGTCCTGACGGCGATGGCGGCAGCTCCGGCCGCCTTGAATTCGCTGATCCGCTCGCGCGGGGTGGAGTCGCTCACCAGTGCTTCGCCCACAAGGATGGCGTGGGCACCGTTCCCGGCATAATGCGCGACGTCGTCGGCGTTCCGCACACCGGACTCTGCCACGACAACCGCCCCCGCCGGAATGCTTCCGGCGAGCGAGGCAAACAGGGACCGGTCGACGTCGAGCGTCTTGAGGTTGCGGACGTTCACTCCGATGATCCGCGCCTGGGCCGCTGCCGCACGCTCGATTTCTTCGGGCGTGTGGGTTTCCACGAGGACGTTCATGCCGAGCTCATGGCTCAACGCGCTGAATTCCCGCAGCTGTGCATCGGAAAGCGCGGCGACGATCAGCAGGATGAGGTCCGCACCATGAGCACGGGCCTCCCAGATCTGGTACTCGTCAACGGTGAAGTCCTTGCGCAGCAACGGAATGTCGACGGCGGCACGCACCGCGTCGAGGTCCGCCAGGGAACCGTTGAAGCGCCTCTGTTCGGTGAGGACGCTGATCACGGAGGCTCCGCCGTCGGCGTACTGCACCGCAAGTGCGGCAGGGTCGACGATGCTCGCGAGATCGCCCTTGGAGGGGCTGCGGCGCTTGATTTCCGCGATGACCTTCAGTTCGTCGCGACTGGCCGACGGACCGCCCAAGGCAGCCCACGCGTCCAGTGCAGGAGCGGTGGCCGCTGCGCGTTCTTTCAGCTCGTCAAGTCCGACAAGGAGGCGGCGGGCCTCCGTGTCCTCCCTGACACCGACGATGATGTCATCAAGAACGGTCACGGTCAGTGGCCGGCGTTCTTCAGCTTGCTGCCGTCGACGCCGTAGCCGGCCTTGCGCATGGCCCAGCCGGCAATGAGGCCGGCCACCATCACGACGATGCCTGCGATGAAGATGGGGGTGCTGGCGATAACAAAGGCGATGGAGGACACCAGTGCCCCTACCAGCATGACAATCACGCAGGTCCACGCGGCCGGGCTGTTGCCGTGGCCGATGGCATCGCTGTGGCTCGCAGCGGTCACAGGGGCCTTGCTCGCGGACACTGTGGTTTTGCTCATGTGAAAATCTCCTCAGGATGAATACTGCTTACATTCTGCCATTTATTGACCGCACCCGGGACATCGTCCGACGTCCGGACGGTCGGGTCTTACGTGGGGTCTTCTCCGCGCGAGAGGCTGTCCCAGCTATCGATCTCGTCGACGGGTCCGGAACCCGCGAGGGCTGCCCGGCTGGCGACGTCGTACTTGGTGCGCGCCTTCCAGTGCCGGCCCGCGAGCGGCAGCAAGCCACCACACAAAGCGAGCAGGCCGGCGGCCACGACCGCGAGCACGGGGAACACGGTGGACGACGCGGCCGCCTGCCCACCCGAAATGCCGGTGGTCGCGGCAATGGTTCCCTGCGCCGCACCGAGGGGATTTGCCAGGACCGTCACCGCGGCAATAAGGATGCCTGCCGAGGCAAGCACGACGATCGTTGCAATGATCCAGCGTGAAAGCTTGCCCGCGATGGACGATGCCAGTCCCCCGGCAAGGGCGACGAGCGCGAGTGCGGTCACCGCGGTCGCGGCCTTGCTCCCCTGAACGTGGAGGTCGGCATTCGCCGCGGCAGCGGGATCGAGCCGGACGTTGATCCAGGTCTGGGTGGTGGTCCCGAAAACGGCGAGGGCAAGAATTGCCATGGCGAGGACGACATTGCCCTTCCGTGCCCACACGGGAGGCTTGGCGGTGGCCTTCTGAGGGTGTGCAGCGCTCACAGGGTGGGGTTCCCGTCGACGACTGTCTCCGCGGAAACCGCGTCCGGGGAAATGTTGTGGAGCGAACCGGCGGTGTGCACGGCACGCAAGGGGGCAGCCGCCTTGTTCACGGTCTCGAGCGCTTCGGAAGGCTTGTGGGAATCGGCCACGATGCCGCCTCCTGCTTGGACGTAAGCCCGGCCCTCACGCAGCAGTGCCGAACGGATGGCGATCGCCATGTCCATGTCGCCCGCGAAGTCCAGGTAACCCACCACCCCGCCGTAAATGCCACGCCGATGCGGTTCGAGTTCGTCAAGGAGACGCAGTGCGCGCGGTTTGGGGGCACCTGACAGCGTGCCGGCGGGGAAGGTCGCCTTGAGCACGTCGTACGCCTTCGCTCCCGGCGCCAGCTCTCCGACCACCGTGGACACCAGGTGCATGATGTGGCTGAAGCGTTCCACCTCCATGAACTGCGTGACGTCCACTGTTCCTGCCACGCAGACCTTGGACAGGTCGTTCCGGGACAAGTCCACCAGCATGAGGTGTTCGGCGCGTTCCTTCTGGTCCGCGAGCAACTCCGTGGCCAGCGCCTTGTCGGCTTCAACGGTCTTGCCGCGGGGCCGCGAACCGGCAATCGGGTGGGTGATGACCTCATTGCCCGTGACGGTCACAAGGGCCTCGGGAGAGGAACCGACAATCGTGTATTCGCGGCCGTCGGGATCTTCGAGACTGAAGAGGTACATGTACGGGCTCGGGTTGGTGTTGCGCAGCACGCGGTAGACATCGAGCGGGTCCGCGGCGCATTCCATTTCGAAGCGCCGCGAAATGACCACTTGGAAGACCTCGCCGTCGACGATCGCCTCCTTGCCGCGATCGATCGCGTTGAGGTACTCCTGCTCGTCCCAGCGTTCCTGCACGCTGGACGCGAAGTCCAGGGCTTCGGACTGCAACACGGATACGGGCTGCTTCACGGGGGTGCTGATCTGGTCCAGCAGGCGCTTCACCCGGGCGACGGCGTCGTGCCAGGCTTCGTCGACGCGTTCGGAACTGTTGTCGAAATTGATCGCGTTGGCAATCAACAGGACGGTGCCGTCCATGTTGTCGTGGACAGCCATGTCGGTCACGAGGTTCAGCGCCAGTTCCGGCAGGTGGAGGTCATCCTCCGGCGGGCTGGTCAGCTTCTCCCAGTGCCGGACGGTTTCCCAGCCGAGGAAGCCGACAAGTCCGGAGGTGAAAGGAGGAAGGTCCGGGAAGCGGTCGGTTTGCAGTGCTGCAATGGTGTCGCGGACTGCGTCGACCGGGCTGCCGTCTACCGGCACGCCGACAGGAGGCTCGCCGATCCAATGCGCCTGGCCATCCTTGCTCGTCAAGGTGGCACGCGAACGTGAACCAATGAAGGAATAACGTGACCATGCGCCGCCGACGGCTGCCGACTCCAGGAGGAAAGTGCCCGGCTGGCCCTGGGCCAGCTTCCGGTAGAGCCCGATGGGAGTCTCCGCGTCGGCCAGTACCCTGAGCCGGACCGGGATGACGCGGCTGTGTGCGGCGAGTTCGCGGAACTCCTCCAGGCCCGGGCTGATGATTCCAAGGTCCTGCATGGTTAGTGTTCTCCGCCTCTTCTTGTGTGCTTGCCTCGGTGGATGGTGTGTGGTGGCCTAGTCCCGCGCGCCGGTCACGGCGGCGAGGCTCCGGTCATCGAAGCATGTGCGTGTGCCCGTGTGGCAGGCCGCGCCTACCTGGTCGACGCGGACCAGGAGGGCATCGCCGTCGCAATCCAGGGCCACCGATTTCACGAACTGGACGTGCCCGGAGGTGTCGCCCTTGCGCCAGTATTCCTGCCGGGACCGGGAGAAAAATGTTACTCGTCCCGTGGTCAGGGTCCGGTGCAATGCCTCGTCGTCCATCCAGCCGAGCATCAGCACTTCGTCGGTGTCGAACTGTTGGATGATCGCCGCTACCAAGCCGGCAGAATCGCGCTTCAGCGCGGCGGCCAGCTCGTGCGGGAGCGGACTGACGGGCACGACGGCGGGCTCCGCGGCGAAGGCGGCGGCGGGCGTGGCTGGGGGTGTTGACTGCTCAGACATCACATCAAGTCTAGTGCCTCGTGTGGAGCCGAAATTCAGCGGCGGTTCCACTGCGCAACAGAGCGCGTCTCGTGCTAGTTTCACAAGTGATGCATTTCGTCGATCCCTCCCGCGAAGTACTGGCCGAAACACTCCTGGCGGCCGGACCTGACTCCCCCACGCTCTGCGAAGGGTGGCTGACAAGGGACCTCGCGGCGCACTTGTACTTGCGGGAGCGTAAAGCGGCTGTCGGTATCGGCTTGCTCATCAAGAGCATGGCCAGGGCCTCGGATAAAGCCACGGCAAAACTGGCCTCCAAGCTGAAAACCACGGAAGATTACGCCGAACTGGTGAATACCTTCCGTTCAGGTCCGCCCGCCTTGTCTCCCCTCAAGATCAAGGCCCTCGACGAGTCCTCCAACCTCATTGAATATTTCGTGCACACGGAGGACATCCGCCGGGCCGGAGACCGTTGGGCTCCGCGGGCCCTGGACGAGGAATACTCGGACGCCTTGTGGGATGAATTGATCAAGCGCGCCGCCATTCTGTACCGCGGCGTGGACCTCGGGATCGTGTTGGTCCGCCCCACCGGTCCCCGCCATGTTGCCAAGCGGGCTCCCGTATCGGTTGCCATAGTGGGCGAGCCCGGTGAACTCCTGATGCACGCCCACGGCCGGACGCATCACGCGCTGGTCACCTTTGAGGGCCAGCCCGACGCCGTCGCCCTCCTCCAGTCAGCAGAAGTCGGCCTCTGACCCGCGCTTAACCCCAACTGCGCCCGTTAAACCCAACTAACTCGCAGTTGTTGTCGTTATGAGGGCTCAAAACGACAACAACTGCGAGCTAGTTGGGTTGGACCGGCTGGGACCCGCTAGCGGACCAGGAAGCCTGCTTCGCGGATCGCTGCCTTGACCTGGGCGATCATGTCGTCCGGACCGAAGTGGAACACCGAGGCTGCCAGAACGGCGTCGGCACCTGCTTCCACTGCGGGCGGGAAATGCGCCGGTTCTCCGGCGCCGCCGGAAGCGATGATCGGGATGTGGACGGCCGCGCGGACCAGGCGGATGAGTTCGAGGTCGAAGCCGTCCTTGGTGCCGTCGGCGTCAATCGAATTGAGGAGGATCTCCCCCACGCCGCGTTCCGCAGCTTCCTTGGCCCACGCGATGGCGTCGATTCCTGTTCCCTGGCGTCCGCCGTGGGTGGTCACCTCGAAGCCGGAAGCCGTGGGTTCGGAGCCGGGCCTCGTCCGCCGCGCGTCTACCGAAAGGACGAGCACCTGGGAGCCGAAGTGGCGGGTGATCTCGTCGATGACGTCCGGGCGCGCGACGGCGGCAGTGTTGATGGAGGCCTTGTCCGCACCGAAACGCAGGAGCTTGTCCACTTCGGCCACGCCGCGGACGCCACCGCCGACGGTCAGCGGGATGAAGACTTCCTCGGCGGTGCGGCGAACGACGTCGAACGTCGTTTCCCGGTTGCCGGATGACGCCGTGACGTCAAGGAACGTGAGTTCGTCCGCCCCGGCGTTGTCATAGCGGTGCGCCAGCTCGACAGGGTCTCCGGCGTCGCGAAGACCCTCGAAGTTGATGCCCTTCACCACCCGTCCGGCGTCGACATCTAGGCAAGGGATGACACGTACTGCTACAGCCATTGCTACTCCTGGAATTGTCTCGTGTCAGATGCGGCAGGCGTGGATGCTGCTGACCAGGATGGCGCGGGCGCCGAGGTCGTACAGCTCATCCATGATCCGGTTGGTTTCCTTTTTCGGAACCATGGAGCGGACGGCAACCCAGTCCGAGTCACGCAGCGGCGACACCGTCGGCGACTCGAGACCCGGTGTGAGGGTGGCGGCTTCTTCTACGAGATCCTTGCGGATGTCGTAGTCCATGAGGACGTACTGGCGGGCGACCAGCACGCCCTGCAGGCGCCGGATCAGGACCTCGATCTCCTTCACGGTACCGTTGGCGGCACCACCCTCGCCGGTGCGGCGGATCAGGACAGCTTCGGACTTGAGGATCGGCTCGCCGAAGATCTCCATTCCGGCAGCCTTGAGCGTGTTTCCGGTTTCGACGACGTCGGCGATCGCGTCGGCGACGCCGAGGCGCACGGAAGACTCCACGGCGCCGTCGAGGCGGACCACCTTGGCCTTGACGCCTCGCTCGGCGAGGTAGTCGCGCAGGAGGCCGTCGTAGCTCGTGGCGAGGCGCTTGCCTTCGAGCTGCTCGACGGCGGAGAAGTCGCCGACGGGGCCGGCGAAGCGGAAGGTGGACGCGGCAAAGCCAAGGGGAAGCAGCTCTTCGGCTTCGACCTGTGCATCCAGCAGGAGGTCGCGGCCGGTGATGCCGACGTCGAGCGTTCCTTGGCCGACATACACGGCGATGTCCCGGGGGCGGAGGAAGAAGAACTCAATGTCGTTGTCGGGATCGACCATGACCAGTTCGCGGGTATCGCGGCGCTGGCGGTATCCCGCCTCGGACAGCATCGCGGAGGCGGCTTCGGACAAGGACCCCTTGTTGGGGACGGCTACTCGCAGCATTGGGGGACTTTCTTGGGGAGTGGAAGGGGATGTTTCAGGCATTGTGCTCACGGCACTGTCCGCAGAGGGACTTGTCTCGGACGACACGGTGCAGTGAGCGCTGGGGCCACGCTTGGCTCCGGTGGGACCTCTTCAGGTCCTGACGGAGCGGACGTGGCTAGAGATGCTTGTAAACGTCTTCCAGGCTCAGACCCTTGGCGAGCATCAGGACCTGCAGGTGGTAGAGCAACTGGGAGATTTCCTCGGCCGCGGCTTCATCGGATTCATACTCTGCAGCCATCCAGACTTCGGCTGCTTCCTCCACGACTTTCTTGCCGATGCCGTGGATTCCGGAGTCCAATTCGGCGACGGTGCGGGAGCCTGCCGGACGGGTCGCTGCCTTTTCGCTCAGTTCTGCGAACAGCGTCTCGAAATTCTTCACGCCCTACAGCCTACTTGCTCGGGGCCGGTGACCGCCTGTCGGGTCATTGCATGACGGAAGGGATGTGAGCGAACGCACAATGTGCGCCGGCACGCCCACATCCCTTTCGTCGATTTGCTAGGTGTACTGCTTGAGGGTCAGAGCGGTGGAGAGCGCGGCGGTCACGGCTTCGTGGCCCTTGTCCTCCGACGAGCCTTCCAGTCCGGCGCGGTCCAGGCCCTGCTGCTCGGTGTCGCAGGTGAGCACGCCGAAGCCCACCGGCACGCCGGTGCGGACGCTTACTTCAGTGAGTCCCGACGTCGCCGCCTGGCACACGTACTCAAAGTGCGGTGTGCCTCCGCGGATGACGACGCCGAGGGCGACGACGGCGTCGAAATGCGGGGCGAGCCTTGCCGCTGCGACGGGAAGCTCAAAGGATCCAGGGACGCGCAGCACGGTGGGCTCGGCGATGCCGGCTTCCTTTGCGGCACGCAGCGCCCCGTCGAGGAGCCCGTCCATGATCTGGGTATGCCAGCTGGCAGCAACGATGGCGAGTTTCAGCTGGTGGGTTTCCTCTGTGTTGAGGGTGGTGAGGTCGATGGTAGGGGCGCCGTGTCCGCTCATGGGTGTGTGGTAATCCGTTCAGTCTTGTGAGTGCAGTTCAGTCTTGTTCGAGGTCAAAAGTGCCGGCAGCTGCATGGGTACCGGCCGGCTCGGTGTCACCGAGGGTCAGGCGGTGGTCCATGCGGTCCTTCTTGGTCTGGAGGTACCGAAGGTTTTCTTCACGGGACGGAACCTCAGTGGGCACCATCTCGACCACCTTCACGCCAGCCGCGGCAAGCCTGTTCTGCTTGTCCGGGTTGTTGCTCAGGAGCCGGATTTCGTGAAGGCCCATCTCGGCAAGGATCTGCGCAGCCGCTTTGTAGCAGCGTCCGTCCACCGGCAGCCCGAGCTGCTCATTGGCCTCGACCGTGTCGAATCCGGCCTCTTGCAGCGCGTAGGCTTTGATCTTGTTTGCCAGACCGATGCCGCGGCCTTCCTGTCCGCGCAGGTAGAGCAGGGTGCCGCCCTCTTCGCGGATCAGCTCGAGGGCGTACGCCAGCTGTTCGCCGCAATCGCAGCGGTAAGAGCCGAATACGTCGCCCGTGAGGCACTCCGAGTGAAGGCGCACCAGCGGGGCCTTGCCTGCACGCGGCGCTTTCGGGGAACTCACCGCCAGGTGCTCCGCACCCGTTGCAAGGTCGGTCCACGCCTGTGCCACGAACTCACCGAAGGCGGTGGGTAGCTGGACAATCGGGCCGCCGCTCACGGGATGCGTTGCGCGTGCGGGCGTGCCGCCGTCGTGCGTTGTCGCTGTGGTCATCGCTGCTCCTCGTTTCCTGCCGGAATTGCAACCTGGTCCTCAGCCTCCGACGCTACAACATAAGCCACGAGATCCTCGATCGAAATCAGAGGACATCCGTGCTCGGCAGCGAACTCCCGGAGGCTGTCCAGGCGCATCATTTCACCATCGTCATGTACCAACTCGGCGATCACGCCCACCGGGGCGAGCCCCGCAAGCCTGCAGAGATCAACTGCCGCTTCCGTGTGTCCCGGACGTTCACGCACTCCCCCATTAACGGCCCGGAGCGGAAAAATATGCCCGGGCCGGGTGATCGAGGACGGCGTGCTGCTCGAATCAGCCAGAATCCGGGCCGTCAGGGCCCTGTCCGTGGCGGAAATACCGGTGCTGACGCCCAAAGCGGCATCGCAGGACACCGTGTAGGCAGTGCCCTTGGCGTCTTCATTGACCAGGACCATGGGAGGCAGCGCCATGGCATCAGCCCGCGAGCCTTCAAGGGGAACGCAAATGACTCCCGAGCTGTAGCGGATGGTCCAGCCCATGAGGGCAGGCGTCGCGTGTTCGGCGGCGAAGATGATGTCGCCTTCGTTTTCGCGGTCTTCATTGTCCACAACAATGACGGGACGGCCGGCTGCCATGGCCTGCACGGCCTTCTCGACGGGGTCCAGCCCCTGGCGCACCACTGCGGTACTGCCGTTGTGTGCGGCGCTCACTGGGCAGCCCCAGCGGCGGTTGCCGGCGAACGGAAGGACAGCAGTCGCTCGGTGTATTTCGCGAGGACGTCCACCTCAAGGTTGACGCGCCCTCCTGTGGCCTTGGCCCCGAGCCCGGTTTCGTCGAGCGTGGTGGGAATGAGTCCCACTTCAAACCAGGGGTTCTCTTCTTCGGCCGGGCTGACGGCCGTGACGGTGAGTGATACGCCGTCGACGGCGATCGACCCTTTTTCGGCGATGTAGCGTGCCAGCGGGGCCGGCACCGCGAAGCGGAGGCGGTCCCAGTTGCCCAGCGACTTGCGCTCCAGAAGGTGTCCGACGCCGTCGACGTGGCCCTGGACAACGTGGCCGTCCAGGCGTCCGCCCGCCTGGACACAACGCTCGAGGTTCACAGTGTCACCCGCAGTCAGTTCGCCGATGGTGGTCCGGTCGAGGGTTTCGCCCATGACGTCGACGCTGAACTCCCGGCCGTCGATGTCCGTTGCGGTGAGGCACACGCCGTTGACGGCGATGGAGCCGCCCAAGCCAAGGCCTTCGGTGGTGCTGGGGGCCATGAGGCGCAGCGTCGCGCTGGCCTCGCCGTCGTGCTCGACGGACAGGACCGTGCCTTGTTCAGCAACGATTCCGGTAAACATCAGTGTCCTCCTGTGGTGGTGTCCGAGGCGTCCTTGCCCGGAAATGGTTCGTGGTGTTCGGTATGGGACTTCGTCCAGGCCGGTTTGTTTCCGTCCGATGGTCCGGACCTCAAATGCAGCCTGAGGTCGCGACCCAGCGCATGGACCGCACCGCCGCCGGCGTCGTCCCAGTTCCAGTGCTGGGCGTCGGCGAGGGTGGAGATGCCGAGATCCGTCAGGGCAGGTGTACCGGAGCCCAACAGGGTGGGCGCAAGATAGACGATCAATTCGTCCACAAGACCCGCAGCGAGGAAGGCACTCAGGATGCGGGAGCCGCCTTCCACCATGACGTGCCGGACGCCTTCGGCGAACAGCAGTTCCAAAGCTTCGGCAGGATCGCGGGTTGGCAGGTGGATGAACTTGCCGTCGCTCCCCCGGACAGCGGCTTCCGAAGGAACATCCCGCAGCCCCATGACGGCCCGAAGTGGCTGGCTTTGCGATACTTCGCCATCCGGCTCCCGCGCCGTCAGCCGCGGGTTGTCCACCAGGACGGTTTCGGTGCCCACCAGAATGGCGTCGATCAGGCGGCGCAGTCCGTGGTTGTCGGCGAGCGATTCCGGACTGGAGATCCATTGGCTGGTCCCGTCGGTAGCCGCGATCCTGCTGTCGAGGGTCTGCGCAATGTGAAGCGTAACGAACGGGCGCCTCGCCTCCACCGCATTGAACCACTCGCGGTTCAGTTTCCAGGCCTCGGCGGCGGCCAGCCCTGACCGCACGTCCACGCCGGCAGCGCGCAGTCTGCCGGCACCTCCTGCGGCCGGATCGTGGGGGTCGTCGACGGCGTAAACCACACGTGAGATGCCAGCGTCAATGATCGCCTGGGTGCAGGGTCCCGTGCGCCCTATGTGGTTGCAGGGCTCCAAGGTCACCACCATGGTTGTTCCGGCGAGGTCGAGGCCCCTTGCCTGCGCTTTCGCGATCGCATCCGCCTCGGCGTGGGGCGTGCCGGCGCCGCGGTGGTAGCCCGTGATGAGCTGCTCCCCGTTGGGCCCCAGCACAACCGCTCCCACCAAGGGATTGGCGCCACGGTGTCCCCGGAGGGCCACGTGCAGTGCGGTCTCCATGGCCGCGGATTCAGCCTCCGGGAAATCCAGCTTCGAGGCGTTGCTCATGTGAGGGCTCCTACGGTTTCCGGCTCGGGCGTTGGCCTGAGCGGCTGGCCTTCACGTCGGTCTGCGCGCCACCAGACAAAGAATCCGGCAAGTGTGAAGAACCCGTAAAAGAGGTACATGAAAGCGCTGGCAAAATAGCCCGCGCTGAATAGCAGCGGAACTCCGACAATGTCCACGGCAACCCAGATCAGCCAGAATTCGGTCCATCCTCGTGCCATGCCATACGTCGCCAGGAGTGAACCCATGAAGGTCCAGGCGTCTGCCCATACAGGAGGGTACGAACCCATGGAATCGAAGACGGGAGTGAGGGCGGCGGTTCCGGCAATCATGGCGGCCACCATTCCGATCCGCGCTTTGGGGCTTGCCCAGCCGGGCACGATGGCGCGGCCGTGGGTGCCTGCTTGGAGGCCCTGCCGCCAGCGGTACCAGCCGTAGGCGGCGACGCTGATGAACATGATCTGGCGTCCGGCCTGGCCCCACAGGGTTGCCGGCGTGGCGGCACCGAAGACGTTGCCAAGAAAGACCGTCAACAGGAGCAGGTTGCCTGCGATCCCGATGGGCCATGCCCAGACTTTGCGGCGCATGCCGCCCAGGGCGCTGGCGAGCCCGAAAATATTGCCTAGCACTTCGCGAAGAACAAGGACAGATCCACCTACGGGAATCTGTGCTTCGAAGAGCCATCGCAGAAAGTCCATGTCGTTCCTTCCCTCGAATGCCGCGATGGCTCCGGGGGTGTACGACAGCGCAATACCGGGCGCACGGAACGCCCAAGCATGACTGTACGTGCTTCTCCCATCCAGACTTTAACTGTCGGTACTGGAATTCCACCAGTTCAACCGTCCGCCGTCGTGATTCCCGTGAAGGAAGCGCGATGGCTCGCGGGTCGCGGACTATAACCGCCGGTTCGGAATTACACCGACCCCGGAGCACGTATGTGTGTTGCTATTCTGACACAACTGGAGCAATGGCCGATGTATTCCCTGACCAATATGCAGGCAATTGCGTCATTGTTGTCACATTGCCGCGAGGCCGGCGGCGCGCAGCCGCTCAATGGCCGCAGCGGGGTCCGCATGGCCGTAGACGGCGGATCCGGCAACGAACACATTTGCGCCGGCTTCTGCTGCCCGGACAATGGTCTCCTCCGTGACGCCGCCGTCGACCTGGATTGCGACGCCCATACCGGAGCCGTCGATCGCGGCACGCGCCCGCCGGATCTTCGGCAGCGTGACGTCCAGGAAGGACTGCCCGCCGAAGCCAGGCTCCACGGTCATGATGAGGAGCATGTCCAGTTCGCTGAGCATGTCCAGGTACGGTTCCACGGGCGTGGCGGGACGAAGTGCCATTCCCGCCTTCGCACCGCGGGCACGGAGCTCCCGGGCGAGCTTGATGGGAGCCATGGCTGCTTCCGCATGGAAGGTCACGGAAGCCACGCCGGCGTCGGCGTAGGCCGGAGCCCAGCGGTCGGCGTCGGCGATCATCAGGTGGGCGTCCAGCGGGACCGGGCTCACAGCCTGGATCCGCTCCACGACCGGCAGGCCGAGCGTCAGGTTCGGGACAAAGTGGTTGTCCATGACATCGACGTGGACGGCGTCGGCGTTACTGATTCTCTTCAGCTCGGCTTCCAGATTCACGAAATCCGCGGACAGGATGCTCGGGTTGATACAGCACTCAGTCAAGGCAGTTCCCTCAGTGTTGGTGGCGGTCTGGTGGTGTTGGCAATTCTCCAGCTTAGGCACGCAGGACTTTCAGCCCGAGAAAGGCGCCGAAGGTTACGGCTTCTTCCGGATAAGCGCCAGGAACATCGCATCGGTTTGATGCACGTGCGGCCACAATTGTGCGGTCAACTCGTGCCCGGCGCCGAGGTTGCCGGTCAGGCTGACCGCGTCCAGGGCCGCGCCGGCGTCGATCTGCTCCAGGTCGTCCCGCTTGCGCAGGACATCGCTGACGACGGCGGTGGTTTCGGCTGCGTGCGGTGAGCACGTCACGTACGCCACTACGCCGCCCGGTTTGACGGCGTCGATGGCCGAGTTGAGCAATTCACGCTGCAACGGACCGAGATCGGCAAGGTCCTTGGGCGTCCGGCGCCACCGTGATTCGGGGCGGCGGCGCAGCGCGCCAAGGCCGCTGCAGGGAACGTCGACCAGAACCCGGTCGAAGGTTTCCGGTTGTTCCTTGCCGACGTCGCGGCCATCGCCGACCCGCACGCTCCAGGCATCCGCCGGAACCGCCGAGAGGGCTTGGCTGACCAGCTTCGCCCGGTGTTCTGCGGGTTCATTGGCCAAGAGGCTCGCACCTTCCTGGCGGGCGAGGGCGGCCAGCAGCGCGGCCTTGCCACCGGGGCCGGCGCAAAGGTCCAGCCACTTCTCGCCGTCCTTGGCGCCCCGTCCGAGGTCCACGGCTGCGACGGCGCGGGCTACCAACTGGGAACCGACGTCCTGGACGCGCGTAGTGCCTTCACGGATGGAGGACATGCGCCCGAGGTCGCCGCCGCTGGACAGCGCCGAGTCGATGACGAGTTCGCCGGGAGTGGCCCCGCTTTCCAGTGCTTCATCAAGATTGCCGATGCCGGGCAACGCCACCAGGTTCACCACAGGGGCCGCGTTGTCGGCTTCGAGCAGCTCGTTGATTTCGCTCGCGGGACGGCCATGCATGACGAGCGATTGGCGCAGCGCCCTCACAATCCATTCCGGGTGCGCGTGGCGTACGGAAGCGATCCTGGTCTCGTCGGTCTCGTTTTCCAGCAGGTGATCGAGCCACTCCGGAAGCGTCCTTGCGGTGACTTTTCGGAGCACTGCGTTGATGAGCGACGACGGGCCTGCTCCGATGACCGCGCGGGCCAGCCCGACAGTCTGGTCGAGTGCGGCGTGGGCAGGAACGCGCATCGCGAGCAATTGGTGGGCACCAAGTCGCAACGCATCCAGGACTGCCGGATCCAGTTGGGCGAGGGGCCGGTCGACACACTCGGCCAGGACGGCGTCGTACATCCCCTGGCCGCGCAGCGCCCCGTAGCTCAGCTCGGTGGCGAATCCGGCGTCGCGCTTGTCGAGGTGGTGGTGTCGGATCCGCGAAGGCAGCACGAGGTTTGCGTACGCGTCTTCCGAAGCGACTGCGCGCAGGACTTCGAACGCCACCAATCGTGCCGGATCCGCGCGTCGGGTCCGCTGGGACGGTGCGTTGGTGGAGAAACCGCGTTGCGGGCCCCTGTTGCGTTCGCGGCCTTGGGCGTCGCGGTTGCTTTCGCCGCGGGGACCGCGGTTGCCGTGGCCCCCGCCGTCCCTGTTCCCACTGTTGTTGGGGCCGCGCCGGCCGGACTCATTCATTCGAATTCCACGCTTTCTGGTGTTGCCAAACCACGGGCCCAATCGGCCGACGGCATCATCTTCTTGCCCGCAGGCTGGATCCCCCTAAGTTGCACTGCATGTGATCCGGTCCCGACCAGGACGTTCTTGCCGTCAACCCGGACCTGGCCAGGTGCAAGATCCCGGATGTCCGGGCGCAAACCTACGGGTTCCAGCTTGACGCGCTGTCCGTCGAGCATGGTCCATGCTCCTGGTTCGGGCGTGACCCCACGGGACCTGCGGTTGATGGCGAGGGCCGGTTGCGTCCACTCGAGCCGGCCGTCGTCGAGCGTCAGTTTGGGCGCGAGCGAGACGTCGCCTTGCTGGGGCTGGGGGGCCGCTTTGCCGGACTCGACGGCGGAGAGGGTCTGGGCGAGCAGGATCGCGCCGCTGCGCGAGAGCCGCTCCAGCAAGTCGCCGGCCGTGTCTTCAGGGCGCACGGTTTCCGTCAACGTCCCGAAGACAGGTCCGGTGTCGAGTCCTTCCTCGAGGAGGAAGGTAGCGGCTCCGGTGATGTCGTCGCCGGCGATGACTGAACGTTGGACCGGTGCGGCGCCGCGCCAGGCAGGGAGGAGGGAGAAGTGGAGGTTGATCCAGCCGTGGCGCGGTACTCCGAGCGCGGCTTTGGGGACGAGGCCCCCGTAGGCGACGATCGCTGCGACGTCCGGCTCGTACGAAGCGATCCGCTCGGTGGTCCCCGCGTCCACTTTCGAGGCGTGGATGATGCCGATGCCGAGTTCAGCGGCACGTGCTGCCACGGGCGACGGCGTCAGGATCCGTTTGCGGCCGGTAGGGGCATCCGGCCTGGTGAGCACCGCCACGACCTCAAAACCGGCCTCGATCAGCGCATCCAGGGAAGGGACTGCGACAGCCGGGGTGCCGGCGAAAAGCACCCTCATTCGGCGGCTCCGAAGCTGCCGAAGCTCGAGCCCACAGTGTTGGCTCTCTTGGCGGTGGTCCGTTCAGTCACGGAATGGTAGTTCGCTGCGCGGATGGCACGGAGGGCGGTTTTCCGGTCCTCACCCTCCAGGCGGTCCGTGAACAGGATCCCGTCCAAGTGGTCGGTCTCGTGCTGGAAGCAGCGGGCGAGCATGCCCTCTGCCTCAACGGACACGGGGTTGCCGTTCATGTCCACGCCGGTGGCGCGGGTGGTCCTGCGGCGGCGAACCGGGAACGCGAGTCCGGGAATGGAGAGGCAGCCTTCTACCTCGTCAGGTTGGAAGTCCTCGCTGCTCTCGAGCACGGGGTTGATGATGTGGCCTTCCACACCCCCGATCCGGTAAGTGAAGACCCGCTGGCTGACGCCGATCTGCGGCGCCGCGAGCCCGGCACCGTCCACGTCTTCCATGGTCTCGGTCATGTCCGAGACGAGTTTGGCGAGCTCCGGCCCGAATTCCGTGACTGGATCAGCAACCGTGCGGAGCACGGGGTCGCCGATGATACGGATACTCAAAATGGCCATGTGCTGTCTTTCCTCACGATCGGCGAAGCTTCGGTCCCGGTAAAAGGGGCCTAGGCCAGTTTAGTTGAGGCCGCGGGCGCCGCGGCGGCAGGGTACGACGGCGGAGCTACAGGGAGCAGCGCCGTTCCGGCTGCGGCCACATCGGCAGACATCTCCCACACCCGCTTCAAGGCGCAGAACTTCCACCAGTGGTGCTTGAGGACGTCCGGGTTGGCCCGCTGGGGGCGCACTTCGGTCTCGCCGATAGCCACCGCAAGCAGCACAGGGTTTTCACCGTACTTCCACGGCTCCCACTCCCCCGCCACTGGATCCACAAGGCTTTCCTCGGCCTTCATGCCCGCAACCAGTTGCATCACCACCTTGTCGTCGAGGGGTTTCACAGTCCCATCGCGGGTGGTGCCTTTGGTCTTGTAGTCAATCAGGCAGACCCTGCCGTTGATTTTGGCGACGAGGTCCAGGGTTCCGGCATAGCCGACGCTGGCGTTCCACACGGTGATCTCGGGCGCAATGGGCTCCACCCGGTACAGCGCCCACCACTCATCGAAACGGGCCGCGAAGGCTTCCTCGCCGTTTGAAGCGAGCTCTTCGCGCGTTTCCTTCACGCGGTGCGGACGTCCGAGAGCACGGAGGGCCACTTGCTCGCAGTAGTTATGCACGCGGTCGCCACGGCGTGCGGCGTCGTCCCGGTACACCTCTGCAGCTTTGGCTGCCTTGTTGACGGCCTGCCTCATCTTGGCAGGACTGGAAAGATGTTGCGGGAGCTCCGGGTCTTTCGCCAGGCTGCTGGCACCCATGTAGCCGAACCAGCCGTCCAGGGAGTGGGCCTGCTGGCCGATCACCGTGGTGATGGAAGGGACCGAGAAGGTCTCGGACGTGGACCGGGCATACATCCGGCCGTATTCGGTGGCATGGGCAAGCAGTGGATCTGTCATAGGAAAACTCTTTCACACACCGCTGACAAGAAGATGCGGAGTCCTGGTGGCTGCCGACGGGACTCCACCCGGCAATTAATGTGCTCCTCACGCATGGCGCACAGTGTTATCCGACTCCCGGTGCCATAATTGGTCACGTCCTCGGCTACGGGAGCGAATCTTGGTCCTCGATATAACAACACTGCGAGTCGCCCTTGGCGTGGTCGCTCTTACGCTGCTCCTCTTGTTCTACGCATCGTTCAGGCGCACGCGGTCCTCCTACAACGGGTGGTGGTGCATCGCCCTCCTGTTCTTCCTCGCAGGGAATCTTGCTTTCCTGCTCAACGGGACGCCGTATCAGATCTGGGCGAATCCCTCGGGAAACGTCCTCCTGGTGGGTGGAGCGTTCAGTGTGTGGACCGGCGCCCGGTCCCTCAGGATGTTGCCGCCGCCGAGGTGGCAATTCGCGGCGGCCTGTGGCGTCACGGCCCTCGCCTCCGTTTTGGAAAGTCCTGGTTTCAACACCTGGTCGGGGGGCCTGGTCTATCTGGGATTCATGACGGTGGGCATCGCGTTGGCCTCCCGCGATCTGTGGCTGCTCGATTCCAGCTACTCCCATGTGCACAAGTCGATGGCCTTGGCCGCGGGCTTCCTGGCCGCATACTATTTCTGCCGCCTGTCCGTGTACCTCGTCGAAGGTCCAAGCGGACCGAACTTCCGCCTGTATTTCGGCCCATCCATGGCCAGCCTGGTCACGCTGATACTCCTGGTTGCCGTCTCCTTCAGCATGACAGCCCTCAGCAACGATCAGTTGATCAACCGGCTCAGCGAACGTGCTGCACGCGACAACCTGACGGGGCTCCTCAACCGTGGCACCTTCATGGACCTGGCTACGAAAGAACTAGAGCGACTGCACGCCACAAGCTCCGTCGCCTCCTTGATCCTTGCCGACCTGGACCATTTCAAAGCGATCAACGACGAGTTTGGTCATGCCGCCGGCGACGCCGCCCTTCAGGCATTCGCTGCTGCGTGCTCCGAGTCCGTACGATCCACCGACCTGGTCGGACGATACGGGGGCGAAGAATTCATCTTGCTCTTGCCGGGAGCCAGCCAGGAGCGGGCCGAAAGCATCGCGGGCGACATCAATCGCTCTTTGGCGGCAAGCAAAAACCTCGACGACATCCACCTTCCGACGGTGAGTTACGGAGTCACCTCAACCCAGTTCGGCGCAGTAGACCTCACGGCGATGATCGCCGCCGCCGACACCGCCCTTTACCAAGCCAAGTCACTCGGAAGGAACCGGGTGGTCAGGACGGCGCCTCGCGCATGACCAGGCCCCGATGGGCGTAAAGCAGGAACTCGTCGCCAACGACAAGAGGTCTTGTGCGATGAGCAATCAAGACAACCTAGACGACATAATGCCCGCTGACGAGCAATACGAGATCTTGAGGGCGGTCATCATCGACCAACACGAGACTGTCTGGCCAACCTTCGTGGATGCCCTCACGAAGATGAGGGAGCTCCCGGAGCAGTTCAGGCATACACACGCCGTTCTCCTGGTGGAAGCAATTAAACTGCACTTCGATTGGCTAAGATCGAACGGCATCGACGCACAATTCGAGCTCACGGACACGTTCGGCATCGAGGTATTGAAGATCGAGGATCGCCAGTGAGCGGGAACGAAAAAAGTGCGCAACCACCGAACATTCGGGAGAATTCGACCGTGAGCATCAACCAACGACAGGGTGGGGCAATGGAGGGTATCCAGTCAGCCACTTCTGGCCTGACCAAGGCGAAAGTGGCCGAGGTCATGGGCCAGCTTGAGGCGCTCGCGGCTGACCCTTCCAGTGATATGGATGCTCGCTTGAGGCACGATATCGAGGTGCTGCTCGCCGGCTACAAGGCGGGAAAACCAAGCCGACGACTACAGCCGCCGATGGCCGGCTGACCAACGCCACACATGTAAGGGCCTTTCCCCATCGGTTAGCAGCCGGCGGGGAAGGGCTCTTTTCTTGCGTCAGGACGTGTCTCCTCCGCCGACTGTTCGCGCAGGATATTCTCCCCTAGTGCCACTCGTCCGGGAGGCGTTAGTGGGGAAGGACTACGCATGCGTGCTACCAACTTCCGTGGTCGGAGGATCGCTCGCATCCTCCTGTCCGCGTTAGCCGCCGGAGCCGTTATCTGGGGCGGTGTGACGTCGCCCGAATTCGCTACGACTTCTCCGTCAGGGACATCGGCACCGACACAATTGCTAGCCGCCGCGACCACGCCGCCAGACCCGCCGGCAGGTGGCTGGGTCGTCGCCAGTCCGTTCGCGACGTGGTACAGCCCGTCGATCGCTTCCGTGTACGGCCCACCGAACGGTGACACAATTTGTTGGGAGCCCAACTTCTGCCACCAAGACTTCAAGAACGGGGAGGCCTTCTGGAGTCCCAGCCGAGGCGTTCAGGGGGCACTGAGTACCACCCCGACGGGCGCGAAATACTTTGCCGACGGCGGATACGCGGCCCTAGGCCTTCCGCTCGGCGACGAAGTGTGCACGGCCCCTCACGGCGGCTGTTATCAGTGGTTCGAGAAGGGAATCACCTGGTGGTCGCCGACGACGGCCGCGGCCACCGTTCGTACTGACGGTTTTCAAGCACTGTACGAGCAGAAGAACTGGGCGTGGGGACCAATGGGCTACCCGCTCGGGGACATCAATTGCACGGGCCCGGGCGGCGGCTGCTACCAGTGGTTCCAAGGCGGAATCATGTGGAAAGCACAGCCCCCCGGCTGGTTTACAGGGAGCTTGGTCCACGGCGCTATCGAGGCAAGTATGCCCAGCTCGGCTGGGCGTGGGGCACTCTTGGATACCCACACCTCGAAGAGATGTGCGACTACGGCTACACCGACGGCGGCTGCGTCCAGTACTTCGACAATGGCCAGATCGTCTGGTCCCCAGCCACAGGCGCCTCCATGGTCCACGGGGCCATCGGCTGGGGTTGGCTCCGGACCGGATACTACGGCGGCATCGGCTACCCCACCGGAGACGAGCAATGCACCGCCCCCAACAATGGTTGCTACCAGTGGTTCCAAAAAGGTGTGTACTTCTGGAGCCCCGCCACCGGGGCGCACTACGTCCAGGGCGCCATCAAGTCCACCTACGAAGGCCTCGGCTGGGCATGGGGTCGCCTCGGCTACCCCACAAGCGATGAATCTGGCGCCTGGTTGGGCAACGTGATCAAGCAGGACTTTGAACACGGATCCATCACGTGGACACCGTACAGCGGCATCCAAGTGATCTGGCGCTAACTAACCGATAACTGGCGGTCCGCAAAGCGCGAACCTCGGCCGTTCAGTCCTGAGCGATCAGGCCCCGTACTTCCTCGCGCTCGACGGCCAGGTCCACTGGACGGCCGCCGGTTGTCTGCCCACGGTGGCAGACTCGAGCTGTGGAGGAAAAGAAGTTCTGGCAGCCACCGCACGCGCATAGGCCCATACCGGTTGTGCCCGAAGTGGATCCGGCGGCCGTGGAAGGCGCGACTACGGCCAAAGAGCCCCGGCCCGTCTTCGTAATGCTCGATTACAACAACGAGCAAAGCCACGAGGTGCCAGCCTTCGCGTACGGGTGGACTAGGGTGCATGTGCTGGTGTCCGTACCTTGGCCGATGGATTACTACGCGGGCCGCAAAGAGGTGTGGGTGGAAGCATCCAAGGTGCGGCACCGGACAATCGACCCAAGAGTGCGTTGATGCCTTCTATGCCGGATTGTGAGCCGGAAGGCCGGTTGCTTCCGTTTCGCGCTGATCGCCTTCGTGGTTCGGTGAGTCCCGAAGGCGGCCTTTGGCTCGGTGTTCCACGAGGATTGGAATGTAGTCGCGGATGGGGCCAACCAGGGCTTCGTGTTCTTTGCGAACAATGTGCTCAACCTGTTCGCGTGACGCGGCAGGATATCGTGAGGCGAGTCGGGCAACAACTGTTTCAAGAGCAAGTTGCTCGTCCTCCATCGTCATTTCATAAGTCTCGGCGCCCATAGCCGGATGGTCAACTAGCCGGAGCACGTCCGGGCAAACCTCGTTGAACACAAAACAGCCCCTCACCGTCTGGGCGGTGAGGGGCTGCTCTTGTGCCGGCTACCCCTTGTTACAGAGGCTGCATCCCGGCAAAGGTCCGGTCTAGGACCGGGACACAGCATAGGCGTGAGCGGGTAAAAATAGCAAGCATGCTTATGGTCCCCCGCTTGGACGACGAAAAACAGCCCCTGGCCAGGGGACGGTGAGGGGCTGTACGTGTGTAGTCGTGGGCGCGCTCGGGAGTGCGCAGGCTCTCGAGCTTTCAGCGACGTAAACCTACGGCTACTTCAGAGCGTCCTGCGGCATCGGCAATGGCAATGGCGCCACATTCCACGCGTTTGAACACCATGGCCGCGCCCAAGGGAAGTCGGGATCATGCCCGATCCTCGGACATCCAAATTTCCCCGCTCGCTGATGCCGGCCTCACCGGTAGAGCATCTATAGGACGCGAGCTCGCGGCTCCATCCCACCCGCTGGCCAGTCGAACCGTGCAGCTTTCGTTGCAACGATCTGCGGTACGTTTGCGGTACGCCAGGCGACGTTGGAGAAGCAGAAAACCCCGTCTGACCTGCATGCCTGCAGGTCAGACGGGGTTTTCTACTGGTGGGCGATACTGGGTTCGAACCAGTGACCTCTTCGGTGTGAACGAAGCGCGCTACCACTGCGCCAATCGCCCGTGCACAAGAAGACTAGCCGACCCCGGCCGGAATTCAAAAATCCGGAAAGTATCGGCTCGACCGACGAGGCAACAACAAGGAAAAGGCCTACGAATCACACTGGTGTAACTCGCAAAATCCGCGCCAATTCAAGGAACTTAAGCCCATTGCCTACGATTCGGACACATCGATTTGGAGTTTCCCGGAACCTCCTATAGAGTTTTTACTCGTCGGAAAGCGACGGAATGCCCCCTGCGGGCAGGCCGCCGAAGAAGACTATGCGGACGTAGCTCAGCTGGTAGAGCACCACCTTGCCAAGGTGGATGTCGCGAGTTCGAATCTCGTCGTCCGCTCGCAGGACACTGTCACGGCATTGATTTCTTGGAACCCCAGGAATAGTGCTTACACGGTGGGTTGGCCGAGAGGCGAGGCAGCGGCCTGCAAAGCCGTATACACGGGTTCGAATCCCGTACCCACCTCGGTGAAAACCTTGGTTTCCGGTCTTGGCCGGATTGCATTTGGGCGATTGGCGCAGCGGTAGCGCGCTTCCCTGACACGGAAGAGGTCACTGGTTCGATCCCAGTATCGCCCACCAAGGCAAGGCAACTTGCTTGTTGATGAGAGTCCGGCCTCGCCGGATTCCATCATGTGCGGACGTAGCTCAGCTGGTAGAGCACCACCTTGCCAAGGTGGATGTCGCGAGTTCGAATCTCGTCGTCCGCTCTCGTATTTTAAGGTCCCGGCAACGGGCCGGCCGGCTTATGCCGATCCGGGCGATTGGCGCAGCGGTAGCGCGCTTCCCTGACACGGAAGAGGTCACTGGTTCGATCCCAGTATCGCCCACCAAGGCAAGGCAACTTGCTTGTTGATGAAAGTCCGGCCTTGCCGGATGATCGTCATGTGCGGACGTAGCTCAGCTGGTAGAGCACCACCTTGCCAAGGTGGATGTCGCGAGTTCGAATCTCGTCGTCCGCTCCATTTCCTCGACGTCTGGCCAGCGCCACTGGCCAAAAGCAGTGACACCGCCCAAGCAGCTCCGCCGGAGCTGCTTTTTTTGTGCCCGCAGACGCCCACCACCTATGCCACTTACTCGAAAGATCAGCAAAACCGATCAATACCACTCAGCAAAAATCACTTTATCCAATGTGATTCGTATCGCATACTTTCTTCAGTCCCAATTCGTCCACGCCCACACGCAGGAGCACGGTGAATCAACAAACAGTCGTTCGTTCGATCATGAGGAAGAAACCCATTGACGACATCGAGGAGGAAAGCAAGCACAGCGGGCTCTTCAAAAGCCTGGGCCTCTGGCAACTGACAGCCATCGGCGTCGGCGGCATCATCGGCGTCGGGATCTTCTCCCTGGCCGGGCTCGTGGCGCATGGAAGCGCGGACACCCCTGGTGTCGGCCCCGCAGTGCTGATCTCGTTCCTGGTCGCGGGCCTTGCCTCAGCGGCCGCGGCACTTTCCTACGCCGAATTCGCCGGCATGATCCCCCGCGCCGGATCCGCCTATACCTACGGCTACGTTGCCCTTGGCGAGGTCATCGGCTGGTTCATCGGCTGGGACCTCCTGCTGGAGTACATCGCAATCGTCGCCGTCGTCGCGATCGGCATTTCCGGCTACTTCGACGCGTTCCTTTCCGGGATCGGCGTCCACATGCCGGCGTGGATGACCTCGACGGCGGACGAAGGACATGGCGGCATCATCAACCTGCCGGCCATCCTGGTCTGCCTGCTGGTCACCTGGATCCTGTCGCGTGGAACCAAAGCCTTCGGCCGCTTCGAACTCGTGGCGGTGGCCATCAAGGTGGTCCTGATCCTGTTCATCATCGGTTTGGGCATCTTCTACATCAACACGAACAACTACAATCCGTTCATGCCCAGCGGCTTCGGCCCGGTGGTGGCTGGTTCGGCCACTGTGTTCTTCGCGGTGTTCGGCTACGACGCCATGAGCACCGCGGCCGAGGAAGCCAAGGACGGCAAAAAGCACATGCCCAAGGCAATCGTGCTCTCCCTTGTCATCGCCATGCTCCTCTACGTCGCGGCAACCCTGGTGCTCACCGGCATGCAGAACTACAAGGACATCAACCCGACGGCCGGTTTCGCCTCCGCCTTCAGCTCGGTAGGCCTGCCCGTCATCGCCACGATCATCTCGGTGTTCGCGGTCCTGTCGATCCTCACCGTGATGTTGACCTTCCTGCTCGGCGTTACCCGTGTCTGGTTCTCCATGAGCCGCGACGGTCTGCTACCGGGCTGGTTTGCCAAGACGGACCGCCATGGCACTCCGCAGCGCGTCACCTGGATCGCGGGCATTACGTCAGCTTTCCTGGCGGGCGTGTTCCCCATCAAGGCCGTTGCGGACCTGACCAACATCGGCATCCTGGCCGCGTTCGTCGTCGTCTGCCTCTCGGTCATCATCTTCCGGTACAAGAAGCCGGACGCGCCGCGTACCTTCCGGCTGCCATTCATGCCGCTGGTTCCCGCGTTCGGCATGCTGGCATCGGCCTTCCTCATGACCCAGTTGCATTGGGAAACCTGGCTTCGCTTTGTCGTGTGGCTGGCCATTGGACTGGTCATCTACTTCGGCTACGGCCGCAAGCATTCGCTTATGAATCCGGACAGTCCGCGCCACCATGAGCTTTCTCCCGACAAGCAGCTGTGACCCCCTTGAGAATTCGATTGACATCCCAGTCAAATTTTTCCTTGGCACCTCCAAGGTCTCGGGTTAGGATCGAAAACGGAGGAGCGAACTGGCTCCGTGATTGAAGGGAGGTGCCCGTGGGATTATTTGACGATCTGAAGGGCAAAGTTCAGGACCTCGTTGGTGGCAAGGAAGAAGCCATCAAGGACGGCATCGAATAGGCCGCCGATTTTATCGACGACTAGATGCGGTTCAGAGAGCCGCTTCCGAGTTCGTGGGCAACCTCGACGGTTTGCTGTAAGGGCTACGGCCTGGACAGCTCCCTCCGCCAATGAGGCTCCGTAGCCGGTCCAACCGGCCAGAGCTCCCGAATACAGTTACGTCAACGGGGCACCGGTCCCGCCGCGAGGCGCCGCCGGTGCCCTTGGCGTTTAACCGTGGTCGCCTCGGCGGGCGGGCCACGGCTCCGGTAACGTGATGGACTATGCCAGCGTCATCCCTCCACACCGGCCAGTCACGTCCAGCCTCCGCTTCCCGGCAGCTCTCCCGTCCGCTTGTGGCTGGAATCGTGACCGCGCTGGTCGGCTTCACTTCATCCTTCGCGGTGGTACTCGCAGGCCTCCGGGCGGTCGGTGCCACCCAGGAACAGGCCGCCAGCGGGCTCCTGGCCCTCACCCTCACCTTCGGGCTCGGCGTTCTCTGGCTTTCCTGGCGGTCGCGCTTGCCTGTCACGCTTGCATGGTCGACGCCCGGTGCGGCTTTGCTCGCAGGAACCGGAGTGCCCGACGGCGGGTGGCCGGCCGCCGTCGGCGCCTTCCTCATCGCTGGTGTGCTGATCGCCCTGACGGGGCTCATCCCGGCCCTTGGAAAGCTGATGGCGAAGATTCCCACGGCCCTCGCCCAGGCGATGCTGGCCGGAGTGCTTCTGTCCCTCTGCCTCGCCCCGTTCAAAGCGTTGGGCACCGCTCCCCTATTGGTGGCTCCCGTGATCCTCTGCTGGCTGGTCATGATGAAGCTGGCGCCCCGCTGGTCCGTACCTGCCGCGCTGTTGGTGGCTCTCGCAGTCATCGGAATCTACATCGTGGTCAACGGCGTAAGCATCCCCACGAACCGGCTGTTGCCTGAATTGCATTGGACCACGCCCGCTTTCACGCTCAGCACGGTGGCCGGCATCGCGTTGCCCTTGTTCATTGTGACCATGGCATCGCAGAACATTCCGGGGGTGGCAGTGCTGAAGTCTTTCGGCTACACCGTCCCGTGGCGCCAGTCGATGCTGGTGACAGGGGCAGGGACTGCGCTGGGGGCTCCCTTTGGCGGACATGCGATCAACCTCGCCGCGTTGAGCGCTGCGCTGGCTGCAGGAGAAGAAGCAGGTGAGGACAGGGGCCGGCGCTGGATCGCAGCCTTCACGTCAGGCCTGGCCTACCTCGTGTTGGCAGCCTTCTCTGCCGCGCTGGTGGCCGTCGTGGCGGCGGCACCGCCAGGTCTCCTGGAAGCCGTCGCGGGCTTGGCGCTGCTGGGCACCCTGGCCTCTGCCATCGCCTCGGCCCTGGCTATTGCCGAAGAACGCATCGGAGCCTCCGTGACGTTCCTGATCGCAGCCTCGGGCCTCAGCTTCGCAGGGATCGGCGCCGCGTTCTGGGCACTTGCTGCCGGAATCCTGGTGCGTTCGGTCCTCAAGACGAGGGAACCCCAGAAGTAGGGTGGGGCCTGCCGTGGGGCCTGCTAAGAAGGCTCGTGGTTCTGGCCCTCGCGCGCCAGGGCGGTCAGACGGGACACGGCGCGGAAGTACTTCTTCATGTACCCGCCGGTCATCATTTCCTCGGTGAAGAGCTTGTCGAAGGGCACGCCGCTGGCAAGGATCGGGACGTCCTTGTCGTACAAACGGTCGGCGAGCACCACGAAGCGAAGGGCAACGGCCTGCTCCGTGATGGTTTCGACGTCGCGCCAAACAACGGCGTCGATTCCTGCGATCAGCTTGCGATACCGGCTGGGGTGCACACCGGCAAGGTGGTCGATCAGGCCGCGGAAATCGTCCATGGCCACGGTCTGACCATCGAACTCGGCATGCATCTGCCTCTTGAGGTCTTCGGTCTTCAACGGTGCCGGAGCGGCGGGCAAGCCGCGGTGCCGGAAGTCTTCTCCGTCGATCCTGACTACGTCGAACTGGTCCGCAAGGACCTGGATCTCCCGCTGGAAGTCGACGGCCGCAAAGCGGCCGTCCCCCAGTGAACCAGGCAGGGTGTTGGACGTGGCAGCAAGCTTCACGCCGGCGTCGGACAATTCACGCATGAGGCGGGACATGAGCACCGTGTCGCCCGGATCGTCGAGCTCAAATTCGTCGATGCAGACAAGCTTGTAGCTGCTCAAAGCCTCCACGGTCTTCCGGAAGGACAGGGCGCCCACCAGGTTGGTGTACTCCACGAACGTCCCGAAGGCTTTCGGTCCCGGAGCCGAGTGCCACAGTGAAGCCAGCAGGTGGGTCTTTCCGACGCCGAATCCGCCGTCGAGGTAGATCCCGGCCTTGCTGTTGACCTTCTTGCTGAAAAGGCGCTTGAACAGGCCGTCTCCGTCGCCGGCCCCCACTGTCGCCCCAAACGCTTCCAGGGACTTGACCGCTGCCGCTTGGCTGGGCTGGTTCGGGTCAGGCCGGTAGCTCTTGAAGGACACCTCTCCGAACCGTGGCGAAGGGTAGAAACCCTTGAGAATCTCATCCGCTGAGACCGCCGGCGTGCGCGCGGCGAGCTGTTCGATCTGTACCAATGCGGTCCGTTCTTCGTGTCGTAAGTCCCCAGCAAGAATACCGGCAATGCCACGCCCCGGGCGGACACGTGATGAAGGCCATATTTCACCATATGAACGGGGAGGAGCTTTAGTCCCCGGCCCTCGATACTGTGGGATTAATGCCCGGGCACGTCTTATCGCCCGGCGCCGCCCGGTGTCAGTGAAAGTGTCAGTGAAAGGCCATACCAATGTCCTACCCCGTTGAACAGAACGAGAAGTTCGCCGCGTACGCCCACCCCGAACGTCTGGTGTCCACCGAGTGGCTTGCCGCAGCCCTTGAAGGCGGTGCGCTCGGCGACGGCAAACTGGTTGTTGTCGAATCCGACGAAGACGTCCTCCTGTACGAGACCGGCCACATTCCGGGCGCAGTCAAGATCGACTGGCACACGGACCTGAACGATGAAGTCACCCGCGATTACGTCGACGGTGAAGCGTTCGCAGCCCTGGCAGCCGCCAAGGGCATCTCGCGGGACACCACCGTGGTGATCTACGGCGACAAATCCAACTGGTGGGCCGCTTACGCCCTCTGGGTTTTCACGCTCTTCGGCCACGAAGACGTCCGGCTCCTGGACGGCGGCCGGGACAAGTGGATCGCCGAGGGCCGCGAAGTCACCACTGACGTCCCCCAGCCCGCCCCGGGCGACTACCCCGTGATCGAACGGAACGACGCCCCGATCCGTGCCTTCAAGGATGACGTGCTGGCGCATTTCGGCAAGCCGCTGATCGACGTCCGCTCCCCCGAGGAATACACCGGCCAGCGCACCCACATGCCGGCTTACCCCGAAGAGGGCGCCCTGCGCGGGGGCCACATCCCCACCGCAGCTTCCATCCCGTGGGCACGCGCGGCTGCCGAAGATGGCACGTACCGTAACCGGACCGAACTTGAGGCCCTCTATCTCGGGGAAGCCGGCCTCACGGAAGGCGACGACGTCGTGGCCTACTGCCGTATCGGCGAGCGTTCCAGCCACACCTGGTTCGCCCTGAAATACCTGCTTGGTTTCGAAACGGTCCGCAACTACGACGGTTCCTGGACGGAGTGGGGCAATGCCGTGCGCGTCCCGATCGTCAAGGGCGCTGAGCGGGGTTCCGTGCCCGCACTCGCCGGAAAGTAGTCCGGAATCCCCGTGCCTTGCCCGATCGGTCTGCCAAATTGGCTAGGCCATTGTGAAGCAACGGGGCCAGACCGGCCCGGACTTTGCGTAAGCTGGAAGTGATGAGTACTAATACTTTGCCCTCCGCACTGGCGGAAATTGTCGATGACTTCCAGGCATTGACAGAGCCCGACCGCCTTCAGCTGTTGCTTGATTTCTCGCGCGGGCTCCCGGCCTTGCCGGAACGGCTGCTGGACCACCCTGAACTCCTGGAGCAGGTGGTGGAGTGCCAGTCGCCGCTGTTCCTGACCATTGAGCAGGAAAAGAAGCCCGACGGCGTCGCGTACCGTTTGTTCTTCAAGGCACCGCCGGAAGCACCCACGACGCGCGGCTTTGCGGGCGTTTTGCACGAAGGCCTGGACGGGCTGACGGCCGCGGAGATCCTGGCCGTTCCGGATGACATGCCGGAACTGTTGGGCCTCACCCGGGCAATCACTCCGCTGCGCATGCGCGGCATGACGGCCATGTTGGGTCGGATCAAACGCAAAGTCGCTGCGGCGGACCGCTTGTTGTCCTGATCCGGGATACCCAGCGAATGGCCAAGAAACAGGCTTCACAGGGAACGCCGGCCACAGCCGTACTGGCTGCGGCCGGCGTTCCTTTCACCCTGCACCCCTATGCGCATGATCCTTCGGCAGCGAGCTACGGACTTGAGGCCGCCGAGGTCCTGGGTATCGATCCCGGCAGGGTCTTCAAGACCTTGATGGTGGACATTGAAGGCAAGCTCGCGGTGGGCATCGTCCCGGTAAGTGGCACCCTCGACCTCAAGGCAATCGCAGCGGCTCTCGGATCCAAGAAGGCCACCATGGCCGATCCCAAAACGGCCGAGCGACGCACCGGCTATGTCCTGGGCGGGATTTCCCCGCTGGGCCAACGCCAGCCATCGCCCACTGTGCTCGACGAATCGGCATTGGCCTTTGGTACGGTCCTGGTTTCCGGTGGACGCCGCGGCCTGGACATTGAGCTGGATCCCGCAGACCTTATCCGGCTGACCGGCGCCCGGACTGCCCCGATCGGCAACCCCTAGGAAACCCGGGGAGCAGCGCAGGTACTCTCAAGCCGCGTCCGGCCCGTTCTCAATCCGACACCGGCCCGCCACGGGGCGTGAGGTGCGGAGCGAGCCATGAGCGGACCAGCCGTTCCCATTTCCGGGGATCCACGTTCCACTCTTTCGTGTGGCGCGCACCCTCGAAAGGCTCAAAGGTGACCATGTCCGGATTCTTTTCGGCGAGGCTGGCCGAGGGTTCGTAGGGGACGTACTCATCATCCACGCTGTGGAGCACCAGCGTCGGGGTCCGCAGTTCGACGGCCCGGGCATCCCAGTCCATCGCCTTCAAGTCGACGGGTGCGGCCAGGCCGGTGAGGCGCCGGCCCAACGGGTGCCCCAACATCAACTGCCCGTAACGGCCCACGGCGTAAGGGATCCTGTTGATCTGTGCGTGGTGTGCCAGGACATTGACCCAGTTGATCACCGGCGCGTCCAGGACCATGGCCCTGATCACGTGCCTGTTGTGCGAAAGATCGGCCGTCTGCAGGCAGATCGCCCCGCCCATGGACCATCCGAACAAGACCACTTCGTGGGCGCCGTGGGCGAGTGCGTACTCAATGGCGGCGTCGACGTCGTGCCATTCCGTGGAGCCCAGGCCGTAACGCCCATCCGGGGCAGAGGGGGCCAGGCCGTCGTTCCGGTAGGAAACCAGCAGGCTGTCGAGTCCGAGATCGTGCGCGACGCGCACTGCGCGCAAGCCTTCGAGGCGGGTGGCACCACGGCCGTGGACCATGATGGCCCACACTTTCGCGGGTTTCCCTGCGGCTGACGGAACCAGCCAGGCAGGCGCCTGGCCACCCTCGACGTCGATCTGTATTTCCTGCGAATCCAGGCCAAGCGCCGCCGGGGAGTCGTAGACGGCACCGCTCCACCATCCGCGCCGGGCTGTGGCCAGATCCCCGCTGTAGACTTCCTCGACTTCGCGCTGCACCGTCCGCTCTGCGGGCGAATAGGACACGATCCTTCCGATCCGCGCGGCTCCTGTCCCGCCCGCGAAGAAGAGGCTGAATACTCCGTCGATGGTGGTGTCCGGGGTAGCCGCGAGGATGACCTGGAGCCCGTCGTCACGGCGCACCACCGCCAATACCTCCTGGTCGGCCTCGCGCGCCGAGGGGGTAATGACGCGCCTGGCGAAATAGGCGGCGAGCGCCGAAGACCCTGCGCCCAGCAAGCCGGCAATGCTGCTTCCTGCAACGATCCCCGCAACGGTCCATTTGGCGCGGGCGGACATTTTTGCGCCGTTCTCAACGGTTGGCGCAGCTCGGGTCATGGATGCCATGTGACCATTCTCCCGGTTGCGGGGCGGTGTTCCGAACAGCGCCCTCTGTGGCGTTTCTTCCCGGGAGTCGACGCCGCGGCGAGAACAGAATTGCCGCACGAAACCATCCCTGAAGGCGCGGCTCAGGTCTACGCTGTAGCCATGAGTGAACCAATCGTCATCCTTACCGAAGAGCCTCTCGGCCCGGACGACCGCGTCAATATTGCCAAACTGATCGACGGCGGCGACTCGCCCCTGGTGGTGCTGGTGCCCGCGAACACGGAGCGGCACTTGTTGGTGGACTTCCTTGAGAATCTCTCCTTGCTCGAAATAGCCAAGGCATTCCGGGATCTGCTCGCGGAGGCGCCGGATCCCCAGTCAGAGCGGGCCCAGGCTGCCGAGACCTTGTCGGCGTCGCTCGGGGCCCTGGATGGGCTGGGTGGCGGGGTGACTGGTGAAATCGTCGACGGCGGTGCCGTGGCCGGCTTGGTGTCCAAGGTCAAGGCACTCAATGCCGCGCAGGCCGTCGTCGTCACCCGCCCGCACGCGATAGCCGATACGTTCCATACGGACTGGGCGAACAAGGCCCAGGACCAATTAGGGCTGCCCGTGCTGCATCTCTATGCGGGCTCGGGATTTATCGGCGACTCGTGAGCGTTGACAGAACATGAGCACTGCAGACAACAGGAAATACTTCCAAGCCGCGGACCCCTTGGCCGGGGTTCCCCACCAGGATGTCCCGAAGGACGGGCAATGCGTGGAGAAGACGGACGCGGAGTGGCGCGAGGAACTTAGCCCGGAGGAGTTCAGGGTCCTTCGCCAGGCCGGAACGGAACGCCCGTACACGGGTGAGTACTGGGACACCCATACGGCAGGCGTCTACCAATGCCGGGCGTGCGGCGCTGAGCTTTTCACGAGCAACGAGAAATTCGATTCCCATTGCGGCTGGCCGTCCTTCTGGGCACCACTCGCGGAAGGCACCGTCCGGTACATCCACGACCGTACTTTGGGAATGGAACGGGTGGAGGTCCGCTGCGCCAACTGCGATTCACACTTGGGACACGTTTTCGAGGGTGAGGGCTACGGCACACCTACTGACCAGCGGTATTGCATAAACTCCGTTTCGCTCAAGCTTGTCGAGACCCCTGCCGGGCAGTAGTCCGGGGCGATAATTCGAGCCCGGGCTCGCCACGCAAACGCCAAGCTACCGGCAGCCCCCCCCAGGCCAGCCCTCCCCGGGCTGGATCTTCCGGGGGCTGTCGGAACCACTTGCGAAAGAGTTTCTTATGCTCGGGCCACTTTTGAATTAGCGACTCTGACCGCTTGCTACGCTCGCCTCAGAACATTGATTCTTGAGGAAAGGCACCGTCGACGATGACCACCACCGTTACCACCACCCGTCCGCGCATCACCTCGGACAACCGGGACTGGATCTCCCTGAAGGCCGCAGCCACCGCCCTTCAGGCGTTCCAGAGCCAGGATGGCTCCATCCAGGATTCCCTCCACCATGAGGCTGCCCGGGCATACACGGCCACCATCATGGAGGCCATCACGAGCCTGGCTCCTGCGTTCCCGCATGACGCTGCCTATCTCGAACTCTTGGTCACGGATTTCGGCCGCTGGGCCGACGCCGGCTTCGGAGTCCCGGACTTCCTCGACTCGCTGCTGGCCTTCCAACCCCAGGAACACCGCGAGGACGGGCTCCAGCATCTCGTGGTTTTCCCGATGTACACCCAGAACGGCAGCACGAGCCGTCTTGTGGAAGCGGTCCTGATCGAGGTGATCTGGCCCGAGTTCATCGGCGCACTGGAGGCCGGCGACTACTCCAACAAGCTGTTCGTTCCCATCCGTTTCCTGGACTTCACCCCCGGCTACGACACCAATTCGGCAGTGCTCTTTCCCGAGACCGTCGCAGTGCGGGAAACGCCTGCCTTCACGTGGGGCGCCATCTTCGCCGACCGCGAGGCCGCCCGCTTCCGCCGTGTCCTCAAGGCAGCCGCCGCAACAACCTCCCTTGAGCTGCCCGCGGATGCCGCCGAGCTGTTGGATGACCAGGAACTCACGCAGCGGACGTTCGTCATGTGGGACCTGATCCATGACCGCACCCACATGCGCGGCGACCTTCCCTTCGATCCGTTCATGATCAAGCAGCGGATGCCGTTCTTCCTCTACTCGCTCGAAGAGCTCCGCTGCGACCTGACGGCTTTCCGCGAATCCGTCAGGATCGAGAAGGACGAGGACGCTTCCCCCGACGCCCGGCGCCACGCGAAGCTCCTGCAGTACGCCGTCATCTTCGACCGCATCTTCCGCTTCGCGATCACGGGCAACCGGGTCCGCAACTACGATGGCCTGGGCGGCCAGCTCCTCTTCGCCTGGATGCACCAGCACCACGTCCTGCACTGGACCGACAGCAAGCTCAGCATCGACTGGGACGAGGCCGCCGACGTCGTCATCGAGCTCGGTGCCCGGATCGAGGAACTGTACTGGCGCTCCATCGACCGCCCCAAGGCCGCCCACTGGCTCGCAGCGTATAAGCTCATTTCCGGTACGGTCACTCCGCACCCGGCTTCGGTCTGGGCGAAGGGCCCAGAGGCACTGCCGCTCGACGGGCCGCCCCGCGGCCTCACCGACCAGGTCCTCGACGACGAATTCCCCCTGTCCATGTTCTACGAAGCACTGGAGAAGAAAATGCGTCCGATCATCGAATCAACCACCGGTATCACCGGGCAGACCGCAGCCTCATGACCGGCGGACCGCTGACTGTCGTTGTCACTGGTGGCAGCAACTCTTCCGGGATCGCCGTGGCCCGCGCCTTCGCACTGGCCGGGCACCGGGTCTTTACCATCGGCTCGAACGAGGCCCGCATCAAGGCCGCAGCGGCCGAAGCGGGCGACGACGTCACTCCCCTGGTATGCGATCTTTCCCGGCTGGAGTCCGTGCGCGAACTCGCCTCGGAGATCCACGGGAGCACGGAAAGGGTCGACGGCGTCATCCACCTGGTGGGCGGGTGGCGCGGAGCCAAGGGAATCGAAGACCAGCCGGATGAAGACTGGGCCGCCCTCGAGCAAAGCGCCGTCACCACCCTGAGAAACGTTTCCCGGGTCTTCTACAAGGATCTCGCTTCCTCCCCCACGGGTCGTTTCGCCATGGTGAGTTCGACGGCGGTCGCCGCACCTACCGCCGGGGCCGCGACCTACGCGGCGGCCAAGGCTGCCGCGGAGACCTGGACCCTGGCTGTGGCTGACGGGTTCCGCCGTGATCAATCAGGCAACAAGGACGAACCCGCGGAGCAGCACAGCGCGGCCGTCGTCTTTGTGGTCAAGTCGCTCTTGGACGCGGCGATGCGGCGGGAACACCCGGAGCGGAAATTCCCCGGATACACGGACGTCGAGGACTTGGCGACAGCCGCCGTCGGGCTCTTCGACAAGCCGGCAGCGGAACTGAACGGACAGCGCCTCCTCCTGGCCAAATAGACTGAAAGCGTGAATGAACAAGTGACGAGCACTACAGAAGAATTCCCGGCTGCCCTCGATACGGAAGCCAGTGGACGACTCCACGACCCCTCCGTCCGCGGTTTCGCGTCGGACAACTACTCCGGCGTCCACCCTGAAATCCTGGCGGCCCTTGCCGCAGCCAACGGCGGCCACCAGGTCTCTTACGGGGAGGACCAGTACACGGAACGGCTCCAGGAAGTCATGGAGCAGCACTTCGGCGCAGGCATCGAATGCTTCCCCGTTTTCAACGGCACCGGTGCGAATGTATTGTCCCTGCAGTCGCTGCTGCCGCGCTGGGGTGCCGTCATCTGCGCCTCGACCGCCCACATCAACATGGACGAGAACGGCGCGCCGGAGCGGATCGGCGGCATCAAGCTCCTCCAGGTCCCGACGTCGGACGGCAAGCTGACTCCGGAATTGATCGACCGCGAAGCCTGGGGCTGGGGCGACGAGCACCGCGCGCAACCCCTGGCCGTCTCCATCACGCAGACAACGGAACTCGGCACGTGCTACACCCCGGAGGAAATCCGGGCGATCGCCGACCACATCCACGCCAAGGGCATGAAACTGCACATGGACGGCGCCCGGCTCGCCAATGCCGCCGCCCACCTTGGCGTACCGTTGCGGACGTTCACCCGCGACGCCGGCGTGGACATTTTGTCCTTCGGCGGCACCAAGAACGGGCTGCTGTTCGGCGAGGTAGTGGTCGCCCTGAATCCGGAAGCCGCCCACGGGCTGAAGTTCCTGCGCAAGATGAACATGCAGCTGGCCTCCAAGATGCGTTTCATTTCGGCCCAGTTCATCGCGCTTCTGGAGTCCGGGCTGTGGCTTCGCTCTGCGGAACACGCAAACGCCATGGCCTCGCGGTTGCGTGCGGCAGTCGACTCGATCGAGGGTGTGGAGCCTACGCAGGCCACGGAGTCCAACGGCGTCTTCGCGGTCCTGCCCGCCGGCGTCGCCGATCGCCTCCGCTCCTCGTTCAAGTTCTATGACTGGAACGAAGCGAACCGCGAGGTGCGCTGGATGTGTTCCTTCGACACCACCGAAGAGGACATCGATTCCTTCGTTGCCGCAATCAAGCGCGAACTGGCGTCCGCATAGGGCACGGGACGGGGCGGCGTGGCTTCAAGGTTTCGCCGCCCCGGACACATAATCTGCGAAGGTGAACGCACTCGCACAGGTTCCCGCGGATTTCTTGCATGCGTTGGGAACGCTACGAAAAGCAAAGTGCCGGAGCGAGCTGCGGCTCGCGGAAATCCCGGCGCCCTCCCGCTTGGCGCCATACGCGGTGGCTTTAGGGGCAGAGGTCTTCAGCCGGTCGACCCGGCCCGGCCGGACCCCGGTCCATGGCCCTACAGCCATGGCATTTTCCAGCGAGAACAACCCGGGATCCCCCGGCGCGGCCGATGACGAAGACGATGAGCTTGCAACAGGCAGGTTCATCTTGCTCCACGATCCCGACGGCTCGGCTGTATGGGACGGGGAATTCCGGATCGTCACCTATATCCGGGCCCAGCTGGAAGCCGACATGGGCAACGACGCCATGCTCGGTTCCGTTGCGTGGACATGGCTCGTGGACGCGCTTGAGAACCATTCAGCCCAGTACCGCTCAGCGGGCGGAACGGCCACGCGCATCCTGTCCGAGAGTTTCGGGACTCTGGCCGAAAGACCGGAAACCATCGACATCGAACTCCGTGCCTCATGGACACCTGCGTCTTCAGATGTCCAGGCCCACCTGGAGGCATGGTGCGACATGGTCTGCACGTTCGCAGGACTGCCTCCCCTTCCTCCCGGCGTCACTCCCCTGCCGAATCGGCGGCTCACGTGAAGGCCGTGAACGTCCGCTGCAATCCCCGGCCGGACCGGCCGGGCACAGAGTCGGTAAACTGAAGGCACCATGACCCCTGAAAATCTGGAACCCACCACAGCCGGCGCTCCGGCTGCTGATCCCACACCACACATCACGGTAGACGGCTTCGAAGGCCGGATACCTGAGATCATCGACCTGGATGTCCCGCGCGAGGGCGTGCCGCTTGTCATCGACACCCTGTCCGGCCTGGAGCGGTGCGCCGCTGCCATCGCCGCAGGATCCGGCCCCGCCGGGGTCGACGCCGAGCGCGCCTCCGGCTTCCGCTACGGGCAGCGCGCCTTCCTGGTGCAGATCCGGCGCGACGGCGCAGGCACGTGGCTGATCGACCCCGAGCCGTTCGATGACCTGAAGATCATCAACGAGGCGCTGCGCGGTGTCGAGTGGATCCTGCACGCCGCGACGCAGGATCTTCCGTGCCTGGCCGAGCTTGGCATGTGGCCTGACAAGCTCTTCGACACGGAACTCGCCGCACGCCTTGCCGGACTGCCCCGCGTAGGCCTGGCAGCCGTCATCGAGCAACTCCTGGGCTTCGGCCTGGCCAAGGAACACTCTGCCGCCGACTGGTCCACCCGCCCCCTCCCGGAACCCTGGCTCCGGTACGCCGCCCTCGACGTCGAGGTGCTCGCCGAATTGCGGGAAGAACTCATCGAACTCCTGGAAGCTGATGGCAAGCTGGAATTTGCCGAACAGGAATTCGCCGGCATCCTCGGAGCAGGCCTTCCAGCCCCGAGGGTGGACCCGTGGCGCAAGACCTCCGGACTGCACCAGATCCGTGACCGCCGTCAGTTGGCTGCCGTGCGCGAGCTTTGGTACGAACGGGATCAGCTCGCGCGGAAACGGGATGTTGCTCCCAGCCGACTCATCCCCGACTCTGCCTTAGTCGCCGCAGCCAAGGCCATGCCCACGACCGTTCCGCAGCTCCTGGCCACCAAGGGCTTCCACGGGCGGGCCGCACAGCGCGAAGCGCCACGCTGGCTGCGCTGCATTGCCGGCGCGAGGAGCACCGAAGACCTTCCACCGCTGCATCTTCCAACCAACGCTCCCCCGCCACCGCGGGTCTGGACAGACCGCGATCCCGAAGCCGCGGCCCGCCTGGGAACTGCCCGGCCCCGGCTTCAGGAGGCCGCCGATGGGCTCAAGCTTCCCGTGGAGAACCTGCTCACTCCTGATTACATGAGGCGCGTGCTGTGGCGGCCGCCGTCGGACATCACTGTGGAGTCCGTGTCGGAAGAGCTGCGCTCTCTCGGCGCCCGCGAGTGGCAAATTGCCATTACGGCGCCGATCCTCACCGAGGCGTCACTGAATCCGCAGCCGTTGCCGCCCAAGGAGCCCAAAGAGCCCCGGAACCCGCCGTCCAAGGAACGGACCCCGGCTCCCTAGACTAAGGTTCCCGCACTCCCCGTGTGACCCCCGCTCACAAACAAGCCCTCCCTGCGCGACGCCCGCTCACATCTACACCCTTTCCTAGGGAAATCCTCGGGTGATGTGAGCGAGGGTCCGCCGGAAACCCTTGATATGTGAGCGTGGATCTCCTTGCGCGCTAAGTTACTGGCGAGTAACATGGCCGTCAATGACACCGGCTTCCCGTGTGAGGGCTGTCCGGCATCCATGTCTCAACGAGGAGCCCCACATGATCCAAACCCGGAACAGCGCCAAGCCGCGGGCAGTCCGTGACGTCGTCTTCGTGGACGGCGTCCGGACGCCATTCGGCAAAGCGGGCGAAAAAGGCATCTATGCGGGCACCCGTGCCGATGACCTCGTGGTCAAGTGCATCCGCGAGCTGATGCGGCGTAACCCGGGCCTGCCCGCCGAACGCGTTGACGAAGTCGCCATCGCCGCCACGACCCAGACCGGCGACCAGGGCCTGACCATCGGCCGGACCGCCGCCCTCCTGGCCGGCCTGCCCCGCAGCGTGCCCGGCTTTGCGATCGACCGCATGTGCGCCGGAGCAATGACCGCGGTCACGACGACGGCGAGCGGCATCGGTTTCGGCGCTTACGACGTCGTGATTGCCGGCGGTGTGGAACACATGGGCAACCACCCCATGGGCGCAGGAGCGGATCCCAATCCCAGGTTCATGTCCGAGCGGATCGTTGATCCAGCCGCCCTGAACATGGGCAACACCGCGGAGAACCTGCACGACCGTTTCCCGTCGATCACCAAAGAGCGGACCGACACCTACGCTGCGGCGTCCCAGGCAAAGCTAGCCGCCGCCTACGGCAAGGGCCAGATCCAGCCCGACTTGGTCCCGGTCGCCACAATGAAGCCTGGACAAGGCTGGACAGTGAACACCGTCGACGAGCCGCCACGCCCCGGGACCACGGTGGCTGACCTCGCGGAGCTGCGCACTCCGTTCAGGGCCCACGGCCGGGTCACCGCAGGCAATGCCGCCGGCTTGAACGACGGCGCGACGGCGGCAGTTCTGGCCTCCGCGGAGGCTGCCGAGGAGCTCGGCCTGTCCGTGAAGATGCGCCTCGTCTCCTATGCCTTCGCCGGCGTCGAACCCGAAGTCATGGGCATCGGACCTGTCCCGGCCACCGAGAAGGCGCTCAAGAACGCCGGACTCGGCATCGAGGACATCGGCCTTTTCGAGATCAACGAAGCCTTCGCGGTTCAGGTCCTGAGCTTCCTGGACCACTTCGGAATTGCCGACGACGACCCGCGCGTCAACCGCTACGGCGGGGCCATCGCCGTCGGGCATCCCCTAGCATCGTCCGGTGTGCGGCTCATGAACCAATTGGCGCGCCAGTTCGAAGAAGACCCGTCAGTCCGGTACGGCATCACCACCATGTGCATCGGCCTGGGAATGGGCGCCACAGTAATCTGGGAGAACCCGCGTCACGTGGATTACAACAGCTACAGAGACTACGACAGCGCAACAGAGACCTCCGCCGACACCGAGAGCAAGGGAGCCGCAGCATGAGCGCCGCAGAATTCCAGAAACTGGCCGGACTGTTCCCGGACGAGACCGTGACCCACTCCCACGTACAGGACATCGAACTCCCCGGCAACGCCGGAACGTTCGCCCTGATCACCCTCGACAACGGCCTGGACCACACCAAGCCCACCACCCTCGGGCCCAATACCCTCGTCGAGCTCGGGACGGTACTTGAAGGGCTCAAGGATCGCGCTGCGCGCGGAGAGATCGTGGGCGTCGGCGTCACGGGCAAGCCGTACTTCCTGGTGGCTGGAGCGGACCTCTCTGCGGTCAAGCGGCTCGAAGAGCGCGAGCACGGCCTGTGGATGGCGCAGCTGGGCCACGACGTCTACGCGACGCTCGCCGACTTGGGCGTTCCCAGCTTCGCCTTCATCAATGGCCTCGCGCTCGGTGGCGGCCTCGAAATCGCCCTCCAGTCCACCTACCGCACGGTTTCGACCGGCGCTGGCGCCCTCGCTTTGCCCGAAGCCTTCATCGGGCTCGTCCCCGGTTGGGGCGGCGTCTACATCCTGCCGCGACTCATCGGCCCGGAAAACGCCCTCAAGGTGATGATCGAGAACCCGCTGAGCAACAACCGCACGCTCACCGGCCGCCAGGCTTTCCAGCTCGGCATTGCCGACGCCATCTTCGAACCCGCGGATTTCGTGGAGCAGTCAATTGCCTGGGCCGCCAAGGTGATCGCGGGCGAGGTCGTCCCCGAACGGAGCAACTCCGTGGATCCGGCGGATCCCGCAGTTGCCGAACGCTGGGCCGGCGCCGTGGCAGCGGGCCGGGCGTTCGTGGAAGCCAAGACCTCGAACGCATCACCGGCTCCGGCCAAGGTGCTGGATATCCTCGAGGCCAACCGGACCATGGGCAAGGCGGAATCCGCGGCCCTGGAATGCGAGACACTCGCTGATTTGATGCAGACGGATGAGTTCCGTTCCACCGTCTACGCCTTCCTGGACCTCGTGCAGAAGCGGTCCAAGCGTCCTGCCGGCGCGCCCGACCGCAAGCTCGCGCGCCCGGTGACGAAGATCGGGGTCGTCGGTGCCGGCCTGATGGCGAGCCAGCTCGCCCTGCTGTTCGCGCGCCAGCTCAAAGTACCCGTGGTCCTCACAGACATCGACCAGGATCGCGTGGACAAGGGAGTCGCCTACGTCCATGCGGAGGTGGACAAACTGCTCGGCAAGAAGCGGATAAGCTCCGACGCAGCCAACAGGACCAAGGCCCTCGTCAGCGGCTCCGTCTCCAAAGACTCATTCGCCGATGCCGACTTCGTCATTGAAGCTGTCTTCGAAGAACTCAATGTCAAGAAGCAGGTCTTCGCAGAAGTGGAGGCCATCGTCTCTCCCGAATGCATCCTCGCCACCAACACGTCCTCGCTGTCCGTGACGGCGATGGCCGAAGATCTCCAGCACCCGGAGCGCCTGGTGGGTTTCCACTTCTTCAACCCGGTTGCGGTCATGCCGCTCCTGGAAATCGTACGTGTTCCGAAGACCGACGACGCCGTGCTGGCCACCGCGTTCGAGCTCGCCAAGGGCTTGAAGAAGACAGCCGTGCTCGTCAAGGATGCCGCCGCTTTCGTCGTCAACCGGATCCTGCTGCGGCTCATGGGCGAAGTCATTGCCGCGTTCGACGAAGGGACGCCGGCGGAAGTCGCCGACTCGTCGCTCCGCCCCATGGGCCTGCCGATGAGTCCTTTCACCCTCAGCGCAATGGTGGGCCTTCCGGTCGCCCAGCACGTCCAGGAATCGCTGCACGCGGCCTTCGGCGAGCGTTTTGCGGTCTCCCAGAACCTGCAGAAGTTGGTTGACAACGGTGTGAAGTCACTCTGGGCCCCGGGTTCTGAAGGAAAGCCAGTCATCCCGGCGGAAACGTTGGCGCTCATGTCCTTCGGCACCACTCCGTCCACGGCCGAGGAAGTCCTGCGTCGCACGCAGGATGCCTTGGCCGAGGAAATCGGGCTCATGCTGTCCGAAGGCGTGGTGGCAGGGCCGGAAGACATTGACCTCTGCGTCATCCTCGGAGCAGGCTGGCCGATGTTCCTGGGCGGGATCACACCGTATTTGGACCGGGTGGGTGCCTCCGAACGCGTCAACGGCAAACGCTTCCTGGCACCAGGAATCGCGTCGAAGCCGAACGCGGGCTAACCTTACCGCCCCCTAGGGTCCGGCAGCTCCCGGGCGAGGCCGCCCAATGACCGCACCAATTCGGCAAACGCCTCCCTTGGGTGGTTCTCCGAGACGATGCGCGCGTTGGGCGGCTCGCCCCACAGTCCGCGGAAGTCCGCCACGGTGGTCCCGATGAGCCTGGGGGCTGCTGTCTCGACGTGCACTGTTGCCGTGCGTGTACTGTACCTGGCAGTGCCGGCGGCGACGGACGCCGCGAAGTAGTCGTGGATGTGCGCCACATAGCCTTGGCCGTAACGGCGATGGAACTCGAAATAAAAGCGCAGCATATCGCTGAGGTGCCGCACGAGTTCGTTGGATGCGGTGCTGCGCCGCCCTTCCGGCTGTTCCGGAAGGACAAGTTCCGGCTCCGTGCAACCCGCCTCGGCAGCCAAGGCGGCCACGTGTTCGGGCCTCAGTTCTATCCGTTCCGTGGTCTCCAAGGCGCACACCACCGGCAGGCGTTGCTCAGGAAGTCCGGAGAAGGCAGCAAACACCTCGGCCGCTGCGTGCGGATCAACGTGGGTGTTCCACTCGGCCGTCGGCGTCGTGTTGCCCTGGTAGTAGTAGCTGCCACCCATGATCACGACGCCGCGCAGCAGCTCCGGTAGCCGCGGCTCGGCCCTCAGGGCGAGGGCGAAGTTGGTAAGCGGCGCCGTCAGCAGCGCGGTCAGCTCCCCCGGCCGTGACCGGGCCGCTTCGACCCAGAGCGCGACGGCGTCGGCGTCGTGCACTTTTCCGTGCGGTTCGGGCAGCTCGGCATAGCCGACACCTTGGGACCCGTGGGTTTCCGGCGTCGTGGTCAACGGAATCAACAGCGGAGCCCGGGCACCGAGGGCAACGGGCACGTCAGGGCGGCCGCACAACTCGAGCAGGGACAGGTTGTTGCGTGCCACTTGCTCCGCCGCGACGTTGCCAGGAGTGCTGCTCACGGCTACCAGCTCCACATGCGGCTGGCTGCAGAGGTAAGCCAGGGCAAGGGCATCGTCGATTCCCGTGTCGGAGTCCACGAGCAAGCTCACGGGCTCGCGCTGGCGTGCAACCGCTGCCTGCTCCCAGCTCATGGAACGCTCCTTAGAAGAGGGCGACCTTGGGCGTGCGCGGGAAGATGTCGTCCATTTCGGCGCGTTCTTCTGCCGTGGGCACCCAGCGCACCGCTTGCGCGTTCTCGGCGATTTGTTCAGGGCGGGTGGCTCCCGCAATCACACTGCTGACTGCGCTCTGGGCGGCCAGCCAGGAGAAGGCCAGCTGCAATTCGTTCAGGTCCCGCTCTTTGGCGAATTGGCTGAACCGGCCCAGCTGGACCCAGTCGGCGTCGTTGACCATGTTGGTCCGCGTGTGGCTGAGGCGCGATCCTTCGGGGGCGTTGCCTTGAGCATACTTGCCCGTCAGGAGGCCGTTCGCCAAGGGGAAATACGGCAGCACACCGAGCCCGAAGGCCTGGGCGGCCGGCAGGACTTCGAGTTCCGCGCGACGGTCCAGCAAGTTGTAATGGTTCTGCGTCGAAATGAACCGCGCACCGCCCTGCATCCGGGCGACGTATTCCGCTTCGGCGATCTGCCAGCCTGCACGGTTGGAATGACCGAGGTACCGGACCTTGCCGCTTGTCACGAGGTCATCGAGGGCGGCGAGGGTCTCGTCAACCGGGGTGAGTGGATCCGGCGTGTGGTACTGGTACAAGTCAATCCAGTCGGTGCCGAGGCGGCGCAACGATGCTTCGGCGGCCTGGATGATGTAACGTCGCGATCCCCGGGCGCCGAAATCGTTGCCGTTGGCGCCGTGCATGTCCATACCGAATTTCGTGGCCACGACGGCGTCGTCCCTGCGACCTTTCAGGGCGACGCCCAGCATGGTCTCACTGAGGCCGGGCTCCCGGCCGTAGACGTCTGCAACATCGAAAAGGGTCACGCCGGCATCCAAGGCGGCATGCACTACCGCATTGGTACCCTCCTGCGATTCCGTGGCCGTATTGGCCCGCCCGAGATTGTTGCACCCCAAACCGACTACTGAGACGGTCAATCCGGAATTTCCAAGACGGCGATATTCAGTCATGGTTTCACCCTACAACGCCCGCAGGGGCCAGTCCGCCGCTCAGGATCCGAACGCGATTCCTGCCTCTTCCATCGCGTCGTGCAACTGGGCCATGACCTTGGGGCCCATGCCGTGCAGGGCCGCGACCCGTCCCTCTCCGAATTCGGCGAGCTGCTCCAAGGTTTCCAGACCCTCGTGGGCGAGTGCCCTTCGTGCCGGAGCGGACAAGCCCTTCGGCAGCGGAGTGTGTCCGGGCCAGTTGCTCTTGGGCGCCATGTTTGTCCCTTCGAAGCGGTGAGGTAGTCCTTAGAGGGTAAATCCCGGACCGGTTTTCGGCGAGTGTTTTACTTTGAACGCGGTGGGTTCGGCATGGGGCGCGGCCGCGATGCTCAGCTTGGTGAAGTCGAGGTCTTCTCCCCGGATGCACACCTTGATGGCGTTGACGGCCTTGTTGACGTCCGGGCACAGGCAGAAAATGTTGAGCTTCGCGTCGCTGATGTCGGATCGTTCCACGGTACCCAGGCCGCGCCAGGCCAGTTCGCTCGTCAGCGCGGCCTTGGCCTTGCGTTCAAGGTAGCGGTCCCGGTCGGTGCCGTCCTTCGTCTTCAGCGCGATCTGTGCGACCACCCAAAACTGCTCAGTCTCGGGAATCTCCGCATAGCCGTCCTCTTCGCATTGCGCGGCAAAGGCCGTCATGAGTCCTTCGACGGCGGATTCGTCCTCGACGTCGGTTTCGTCCGTGCTGCTCTGGTGTCCCACAACCCCGCGGTTGATCACGAGCTGCTTGAATTCCTCGTCATACCAAGCCTCCCGGAAGTGCAGGACCGCTTCTTCGTCGCGCTTATAGGTGCGGATGATGCCGCTCATGCCTATCCTTTTCTGGACCACTCCGCGCAGGTGCTGTTCTGGACCTGTGCTGTCGAAGGGTGCCTGTGTGTTTGATTCCGCTGGGAACAGCCGTTCACAGCTTGGGGAGACTGCCCGTCGTCGGATGTTCTTGTCCTGGCAGGGGCCGCGCGAAAGGCACCTTTGTCCCCAGGACCTGCGCGACGACGTCGTGCGTTATCTGTTGGGCGGTAAGCCCCACCCGCTCAAGGATCTGGCTCCGGGTTCCATGGTCGAGGAATTCGACCGGAAGCCCCACCTCGTTGAGGGCCGTGTCCACACCGGCCGCGCGCATCTCCTGGCGGATCCGGGAGCCGACGCCGCCAGCACGGACGCCGTCTTCGATGCAGATCACCAATCGGTGCCGGGCGGCAAGGGCAATGATGGACTTGCGTACGGGCAGGACCCACCGCGGATCCACCACGGTGGAACTGATGCCTTGGGAGCCGAGACGCGACGCGACATCGAGGGCGAGCTCGGACATGGCGCCGACGCTGACAATCAGGACATCGTTCTCGGTGGAGCCTTCGGGGCGGCGCGCCAGCACGTCGACGCCGTCGGAAAGCCGTTCGATCGCTTCGATCTCACTTCCCACGCTGCCTTTGGAGAAACGCACCACGCTGGGCGCGTCCGCGATGGCAACAGCTTCGCGGAGTTCTTCCCGCAGGCGGCTGGCATCCCGCGGAGCCGCGAGGTGCAGCCCCGGAACGATCTGGACCATCGCCATGTCCCACATACCGTGGTGACTGGCTCCGTCCGGGCCCGTCACGCCGGCACGGTCCAACACGACCGTCACCCCGGCTTTGTGCAGTGCAACGTCCATGAGGAGCTGGTCGAAGGCGCGGTTCAGGAATGTCGCGTAAACGGCAACGACGGGGTGCAGTCCGCCAAAGGCCATGCCTGCGGCCGAGGTAAGGGCGTGCTGTTCGGCGATCCCGACGTCGATCACTCGTTCCGGGTGCCTTTCCGCGAACTTGTGCAATCCGACGGGGATCAGCATGGCCCCGGTGATGCCAACGATGTCGTCGCGCTCATCGGCGATGTCCGCGATTTCCTCGGCGAAAACCGATGTCCAGGAGCGGGCTCCACCGGCTTCGGTGGGTTCGCCGGTCTCAGGATCGATGATCCCGACGGCGTGGAACTGGTCCGCCTCGTTGGCGAGGGCAGGTGCGTAACCGTGCCCCTTTTCGGTCATCGCGTGGACGATCACGGGGCCGCCGTAATTGCGGGCAGTAGTGAGCGCGTGCTCAAGGGCCCGCATGTTATGGCCGTCGACGGGGCCGATGTACTTCATGCCGAGGTCTTCGAACATGCCTTGCGGAGCCCACCAATCCTTGATGCCCTTCTTCATGGCATGCAGGCTCTTATAGGTGAACTGGCCGATCGGTCCACCGCTCTGAAGTTTCTTCTTCCACCAGTCCAACACCACTTCGTAGGTGGGGGCTGCCCGGAGGGAGTCTATCGTGGGGCGCAGTGAAGCGAGGTAGTCTGCCACACCGCCGACGGTGGGCGCATAGGAGCGCCCGTTGTCGTTGACGACGATCACCACGCGGCGTCGCTTGTCGGCGGCGATGTTGTTGATCGCCTCCCACGCCATACCGCCCGTCAGCGCGCCGTCTCCGACGACGGCGACAACGCAGCGATCGCCCTCGCCGGTCAACTGGCGGGCCCGGGAGATACCGTCGGCCCAGGACAAGGAGGAGGACGCGTGTGAGCTTTCCACGATGTCGTGCTCGGACTCTGCGCGATCCGGGTAGCCGGACATTCCCCCTTGCTGCCGGAGGGTGCTGAAATCTTGCCTGCCGGTCAGCAATTTGTGGACGTAAGACTGATGGCCTGTGTCGAAAACGATGCTGTCGCGCGGGGAATCGAAAACTTTATGGATGGCCATGGTGAGTTCCACCACGCCAAGGTTCGGTCCGAGGTGACCGCCCGTTTGGGCGACGTTGGTGATGAGGAAAGTCCTGATCTCGCCTGCAAGCTGCTCCAACTGCTCACTGGTGAGCTTGCCCAGGTCCTGCGGGTTCCGGATTGTCTCCAAAAGTCCCAACGGCCCCTCCTTAGGGTGATTGACGTGCTATACAACTCTAACGCCTTGGCCGGCACCAAGCCGCAGGAAAGGCTACAGCCCCGGCCGGTCGATGACCAGCCGGGGCTGTAGCTGTTGCCTTGCGGCTCATGCGGAGTTCTCGCTAGTGTGCCGAGATTTGGCGCAAAACGTACTGCAGGATGCCGCCGTTGCGGTAGTAGTCCGCTTCGCCCGGGGTATCGATGCGCAGCACTGCATCGAAGGACTTGGTGCTGCCGTCCTCTGCCGTTGCGGTGACCTTGAGCGTCCTCGGCGTCGTGCCGTTGTTCAGCTCGGTGACGCCCTCGACGGAGAACGTTTCCGTGCCAACAAGGCCCAGCGACGCAGCGGACTCGCCGGCCGGGTACTGCAGCGGGAGGACGCCCATGCCGATGAGGTTGGAGCGGTGGATGCGCTCGTAGCTTTCGGCGACGACGGCCTTCACGCCCAGCAGCGCGGTTCCCTTGGCAGCCCAGTCACGGGACGAGCCCGAGCCGTACTCCTTGCCTGCAAGGACCACCAGCGGGGTACCGGCTGCCTGGTAGTTCTGGGCAGCGTCGTAGACGTAGGCCTGGGGGGCGTCCGCCTGGGTGAAGTCGCGGGTGAAGCCACCCTCAACGCCCGCACCGTCGTTGAAGTCAGCGAGCAGCTGGTTCTTGATGCGGATGTTCGCGAACGTTCCGCGGATCATGACCTCGTGGTTGCCACGGCGTGAACCGTAGGAGTTGAAGTCCTTGCGCTCCACACCGTTGGCCAGAAGGTACTGGCCTGCCGGGGTGTCCGACTTGAAGGAACCGGCCGGGGAGATGTGGTCGGTGGTGACCGAATCGCCGAGCTTCAGCAGCACGCGGGCGCCGGCGATGTCCGTTACCGGTTCCGGCTGCGCCTTCATGCCTTCGAAGTACGGGGGCTTCCGCACGTACGTGGACTTGGCGTCCCAGGCGAAGGTGTCGCCGGCCGGGGTCTCGAGCGCCTTCCAGCGGTCGTCGCCGTCGAAGACGCCCTCGTAACCGCGGGCGAACATTTCCTTGTCGATCGAGGAATCGATGACTTTCTGGACCTCGACAGGGTTCGGCCAGATGTCCTTCAAGAAGACATCGTTGCCGTCCTGGTCCTGGCCCAGCGCATCAGCGTCGAAGTCGAAGTCCATGGTTCCGGCCAGGGCGTAGGCGATGACCAATGGCGGCGAGGCCAGGTAGTTCATCTTGACGTCCGGGTTGATGCGGCCTTCGAAGTTGCGGTTGCCGGAGAGGACAGCCGTAACGGAAAGGTCGTTGGCCTGGACAGCCTCGGAGATTTCGGCGTCGAGCGGTCCGGAGTTGCCGATGCAGGTCGCGCAGCCGTAGCCCACGATGTAGAAGCCGAGCTTCTCCAGGTAGGGAGTCAGGCCGGACTTCTCGTAGTAGTCGGTGACAACCTTGGAGCCGGGAGCGACCGAAGTCTTGACCCACGGCTTGGAGGCGAGGCCCTTGTCGACGGCGTTACGGGCGAGCAGCGCGGCAGCCAGCATCACGGAAGGGTTGGACGTGTTGGTGCAGGAGGTGATCGAAGCGATCGAAACTGCACCGTGGTCCAGTTCGAATTCGCGGCCGTCAGCTGTTGTGACGCTCACCTTTTTCGACGGACGACCGTTGGACTTCGGGCCGTGTGCGTGCGGCGCTACGTCGGCCAGGTGCGTCGTGGAGGCGGTGAACGACGGCGAATCGGAGGCCGGGAAGCTCTCGTCGATCGCTTCGTCGAGGCTTCCGTCGGCCAGGTCTTCCTTCACGTAGTTGCGCAGGTCCTCGCGGAACTGGGCCTTGGACTCCGTGAGGATGATCCGGTCCTGGGGACGCTTCGGACCCGAGATGGAGGGAACAACCGTGGACAGGTCCAGCTCGAGGTACTCGGAGAACTTGATCTCGTGCGAGGGATCGTGCCAGAGGCCCTGTTCCTTCGCGTAGGCCTCGACCAGGGCGACGTTCTGATCGGAGCGGCCGGTGAGGCGCAGGTATTCGAGCGTGACGTCGTCGATCGGGAACATCGCTGCCGTGGAACCGAACTCCGGGCTCATGTTGCCGATGGTGGCGCGGTTGGCCAGCGGCACAGCCGCAACGCCTTCGCCGTAGAACTCCACGAACTTGCCGACCACACCGTGGTTGCGCAACTGCTCGGTGATGGTCAGGACAACGTCCGTGGCGGTAGCGCCCGCGGGGATGGAACCCGTGAGCTTGAAGCCGACGACGCGCGGGATCAGCATGGAGACGGGCTGGCCCAGCATCGCAGCCTCGGCTTCGATGCCGCCCACGCCCCAGCCCAGAACGCCCAGGCCGTTGACCATGGTGGTGTGGGAGTCCGTACCGACGCAGGTGTCAGGGTAGGCGCGCAGGACGCCGTCAACTTCGCGGGTCATAACGGTGCGTGCCAGGTATTCGATGTTGACCTGGTGGACGATGCCGGTTCCCGGGGGAACAACCTTGAAGTCGTCGAAAGCAGTCTGGCCCCAGCGCAGGAACTGGTAACGCTCGCCGTTGCGCTGGTATTCGATCTCCATGTTGCGCTCAAGGGCGCCGGAGTTGCCGAAGGCGTCGATCTGCACGGAGTGGTCGATGACCATCTCAGCCGGAGCCAGCGGGTTGACGCGCTTGGGGTCGCCGCCGAGCTCCTTGATGGCTTCACGCATGGTGGCAAGGTCAACCACGCAGGGAACCCCGGTGAAGTCCTGCATGATGACTCGGGCCGGAGTGAACTGGATCTCGGTGTCCGGCTGGGCATTTGGATCCCAGCCAGCCAGGGCGCGGACGTGGTCGGCCGTGATATTGGCGCCATCTTCCGTCCGCAGGAGGTTTTCAAGCAATACCTTAAGGCTGAACGGAAGGCGGTCTGCGCCCTCAACGGAGTTCAACCGGAAAATTTCATAATCGGTGCCGGCTACATTCAGTACGCCTTTGGAACCGAAGCTGTCCACAGTGCTCATGGCAGGACTCCTCTCGCAACAGCTTTCATCTTTGTCGCGTGGTTGACCGCTAGCTAGTTAGGCAAACCTAATCTGAGCATCGTGCGGCCGGTGGAGAAGTGAAGCGCGACGTAGGACTTCTCCCCCATCGTAGTGGCGGCTACGCCGCCGGCACCAGCAACGCAACGGTCTCAACGTGATGCGTGTGCGGATACAGGTCGAAGGCCCGGAGGGATTCAAGACGCCATCCGCCGTTCCGGAAGTACCCCAGATCACGCGCGAAGGACGCCGGATCACACGACACATAGGCGATTGCCCGCGGCCCGGACTCGATGAGCTGGCTGACCACCGCTTTGCCCGCACCGGCCCGCGGCGGGTCGATCACCAAGGCATCGAAGCTTCGCGGACGCTGCCGGAGGACACGTTCCACCCTGCCCTGGACAATTTCGACCTGGGTCTCGCCGTGCAGATTCTTGCGGGCATCCCGGCTGGTCCCGGGCGATCCTTCGACCGACAATACCGAACCGGTGATCCCCACAGCATCCGCCAAGGGCGCCGTAAACAATCCGGCTCCCGCGTAAAGATCGGCGACGGCCGATCCTGGAAGGAGGTAACCGCCGTCGTGCAGGAATCGCGTCACTGCCCCCACCAGGGTCCCGGGCGCATCCTTGTGGATCTGCCAGAACCCTTCGCCCGTGACGCGGTATTCGTGACCGGCAGCCGATTCCTGGACCCACGTCCTGCCGCGAAGCTGCAGGACTTCTCCGCCGACGGGGTCGAAGCGTGCCACTGAGACCTCATGCGGGAGCTGGCCCAGGATCCGGTTGAGGCGCCGGGCGTCGGTACCCTCTTCCGGGGCGAGAAGGACGAGCGGACGCGATCCGTTGGCAGGCGCGGCCACTTCCACCCGCGAAATCCCCCGCAGATCGATGTCCCAGAGCCGCAAATCGTTGATGCCGGGCAGCGCCAAGGGCATCTCGTGAACCGGAATCACGACGTCGGAGCGGTGGGCATGCATCCCCAGCCGGCCACCGGGGGTGACGGCGAAGCTGGCACGGGTCCGCCAGCCGAGCCCTGTCTCGCCGTCGGAACCTGCGACGCTGTCGGAGCGCGGGTCGCCGACGGCCGGCTCCACTTCGACATTGAGTTCGACCCCGGCGAGCCGCTTGAGCTGCTCGGCTAGGACTTCGGCTTTGAGAAGACGCTGCCGTTCCAGTGTTACGTGCCCGAGCTCGGCGCCGCCCACGGGCGGACCGCCCTTGCGCCAAGCGGCAAGTGAGTCGGCGAGCGGCCAGAAATGGCGTGTCCGGTCCTCTGATGCTTCCAAGACGTCGACGACGTCGGCACGCCAGAACCGCGAAGACTCCCCCGAGTCGGTCAGCCTGACCCGGACCTTCTCCCCCGGGATGCCGTGCCGGACAAAAATGACCCGGCCTTCGTGCCGTGCGACGAAGTGGCCGCCATGGGCGATGGGGCCGACGTCCACCACCAGCTCCGTGGCAGCTCCGTCCTGGGCCGTGGGCGAGCTGGATTCGGTGTTGCTGGGGTGGGTCATCAGGTATCCTGCAATGCCTTTGCTTCTTCGGAGGACTTCAATTGCCATGGAACGCTGGCCACCATGACGCCGGGCTCAAAGTGGAGCCGGGCCTTGATGCGCAAGGCGGTCTGGTTGTGGACGAGCTGTTCCCACCACTTGCCGACGACGTACTCCGGGATGTAGACGACGATCAGGTCGCGCGGGGAATCGCGGCGCATGTTCTTGACGTAGTCCAGGATGGGCGTGACGGTTTCCCTGTACGGGCTCGCCAAGACAGTCAGCGGGACCGGGATGTCCAGCTTGTCCCAGGCCTCGACAGTGTGCGCCGTTTCCTCATGGTCGATGTCGACGATGATCGCGTCCAGCCGGGACGGCCTCGATGCCCGGGCGTAGGCGAGGGCGCGCAGCACCGGTTTGCGGACGTGGGACACCAACAGCACGGCGTGGACCCGGGTAGGCAATGCACGCGGGGAAGAATCCTCGTCAACGGCAAGTTCCTTGGCCACGTTGTCGTAATGGGCGCGGATGCTCCACATGATGAGGAACAGGACGAACATCGCCAGGAGGGCGATCCAGGCGCCCTGTTCGAACTTTGTGATCAGCACGATGGTCAGCACCAGCGCCGTCATGGCGAAGCCGAGCCCGTTGATGGTGCGGGACTTCAGGATCCTGCGGCGGACGGCTTTGTCCTGCGCAAGTTTGAGTTCCCTGCCCCAGTGACGCACCATGCCCAACTGGCTCATCGTGAAGGAAATGAAGACGCCGACGATGTACAGCTGGATGAGCTTGGTGACATCGGCGTTGAAGGAAATGATGAGGACCAAGGCCCCGGCCGCAAGGGCGAGGACGCCGTTGCTGAATGCCAGGCGGTCTCCGCGGGTCCGAAGCTGGCGGGGAAGGTAGCCGTCCTGGGCGAGAATCGACCCCAGGACCGGGAATCCGTTGAATGCCGTGTTGGAGGCGAAGACGAGGATGACGCCGGTGGCGGCGACAACAACGTAGAACGGGATGGACCCGGGGCCGAAGATCGTCTGTGCAATCTGGCTGATGGCGGGGTTCTGGATGTAGTCGTCCGGGAGCGGTTGGCCATGCAGGAGGAATTCCTTGGCCGGGTCCAGCACGATGTGGACCTTGGTGGCATTGGCAAGGTAGATGATGCCGGCGAGCATGGCCGAGGCGATGACTCCGAGCAGCATCAACGTGGTGGCCGCGTTCTTGCTTTTGGGCTTCTTGAAGTTCGGCACGCCGTTGCTGATGGCCTCCACGCCGGTCAGGGCGGCTGCGCCGGAGGAGAATGCCCGGAGGAGCAGGAACGCCCCTGCCAGGCCCACGAGTCCCTGGTCGAATCCCTCTTGCGGGACGATCGTGAAGGCTGCCGAGGGAGCCTGGCCGAGTTGGCCGGTGGCCGCCTGGAAGATACCGACGGCCGTCATGCCCAGGATGGAGAACATGAAGATGTAGGTGGGAACCGCGAAGACACTGCCCGCTTCCTTGATTCCGCGCAGGTTCACGAGTGCCAGGACGACGACGCCGACCGTCGCGATGAGCGCCTGCTGCCCATGCAGCGAGGGAATCGCCGTGGTCAGGTACGCCGCCGCGGAGGACATCGACACGGCGACGGTGAGTACGTAGTCCACCAACAAAGCGGCAGCGACCGTCAGGCCCGCGAACTTCCCCAGATTGACGTTGGCGATTTCGTAATCGCCGCCGCCTGAAGGGTACGCGTGGACGTTCTGCCGGTACGAGGCGACAACCGTGAGCAAGACCACCATGACCGCAAGGCCTACGAGCGGCGAAATGGCCACGGCGCTCACGCCCGCGAGGGCCAGGGTCAGCAGGATTTCGTCAGGGGCGTACGCCACGGAAGACAGGGCATCCGAAGCGAAAATCGGCAGCGCAATGCGCTTGGGAAGCAGGGTGTGGGCCAGGCGGTCGTTCCGGAACGGCCGCCCCACCAACACCCGCTTCGCGGCGTTGAGAATTGTCAGCACTCCGCAAAGCTACTCTGAATCGAACGCGATGTCATGACGGCGGACTGGCTTCGGCGACTTGCCCCGGTAGAGTCTTACCGAGCGGCAAGCATAAGAGTGAAGGAGAAACCGTGGCTCACTTTGTGATCATGGGTTGCGGACGAGTTGGCGCAACTTTGGCGCACACTTTGGAAGACGCCGGCCATTCGGTGGCAATCATCGACCAGGACGACCGTGCCTTCCGCCGCTTGCGCAGCGGATTCACCGGCAGGAAAGTCACGGGCGTCGGCTTCGACCGGGACACCCTCAAGCAGGCAGGTTGCGAGGAGGCGTACGCCTTCGCCGCCGTCTCCAGCGGTGACAATTCGAATATCCTCGCCACCCGGGTAGCCCGTGAGACTTTCCATGTTTCGCATGTTGTTGCCCGCATCTACGATCCCGGCCGCGCCGAAATCTACCAGCGCCTGGGCATCCCCACGGTGGCCGCCGTGCGTTGGAGCGCGGACCAGGTCCTGCGCCGGATCCTGCCCGAGCAGCACCTGGCAGGCGATTACCGTGAACCCTCCGGCCGGCTGGTCTTGTCCGAAGTGGACCTTGACCAAGGCTGGATCGGGCACCCGTTGACCGCCATCGAAGCAGCATCCGGAATCCGTGTCGCATTCCTTACCCGTTTTGGCGAAGGCGTCCTGCCCCAGGCCGGAACGGCGTACCAGGAGGGCGACACCGTGCACGCCATGTTGAACCTGGACCGCAGCGCCGAGGTGGCGCGCATCCTTTCCAGCGCACCCGCCAAGGAGTCTGAGTGAAAGTCGTTATTGTCGGCGCAGGCAGCGTCGGTTCATCCATCGCGCGTGAATTGCTTGCCCACAAACACGAGATCATGCTGATCGACCTCAAGCCCGAGGTCATCGGGCGCAGCGGCCTCCGGGGCGCGCGCTGGCTGGTAGGCGATGCGTGCGAATTGAGCACGCTGCAGGAAGCGAAACTGGAAGGGGCCGACGTCGTCGTCTCCGCGACCGGCGACGACAAAGTCAACCTTGTGGTGTCCTTGTTGGCCAAGACCGAATTCGGTGTGGGCCGCACGGTGGGACGGGTCAACAATCCCAAGAACGACTGGATGTTCAATGATTCCTGGGGCGTCGACGTCGCAGTCAATACCCCGCAGCTCATGACGGCGCTCGTCGAGGAGGCCGTGGAAATCGGTGACCTCGTCCGCTTGCTGACCTTGCAGACGGGTGTGTCCTCGTTGGTCGAATTCACGGTTCCCCACGACTCGCACATCATCGGCAGCACCGTGGGCGGGATCGAATGGCCCGACGACGCCACCCTGGTGGCGATCCTCCGGGACCATGCTCCCATCACACCGAGCCGCGACGACGTGATCGACGGCGGCGACGAACTGTTCTTCGTCACGACCATTGTGGCCGAAGACGGCCTCAGGGCCTTGCTGTCCCCCACCGCCGCGGACCACGGTTCAGCTGACGTCGAAGAAGAGTTTTCGGATCAGTCCGACGACGACGGTTTCGACGGCTGATGATCGCGGTCCGGCTTCTGGCCCGGCACCGGCCGGGTCAGAAGCCAGGCAATCCAGAGACCCAGGATGTATAGCGGAGCCCCCATAATGAGCCTCATGGTAGCGAGTGCGGCCAGACCCGGTTCGCCCATGAAATACAGCGGAACCTGGACTACAAGACGAAGCGCCAGCACGGCAATGACCACCCACGTGCCGATGGCGTAGGCCCGCAGGCGCTCCGGGTTCTTCCGCCATTCGAAGCCCTCGTTGCGGACGAATCCGAACAGGAGGCCGGCGATCGGCCACTTGAGCAGGATCGACAGCACCATTCCCACGATGTAGGCGATATTCGTGTAGAAACCCAGAACGTAGAAATCCTCGGCCTTGCCGGTGGTGTTCGCGAGCCAAGCGGAGATGGCGACGCCGGCGATCCCGGCAAGCGCCTGGGTCAGCGGGCGCCGTTGGACCAGCCGGACCACGGTGAAGACGGCTGCGGCCGCGAGGGAGGCAATCAGGGACGCCGGAAGGTCGCGGGTAACCATGAAAGCGATCAGGAAGACGAGGCCGGGCACGGTGCTCTCGGCTATCCCCTGAACACCCCCGGCGGATTTGAGGATGTCCACGTGCCCGTGGCTGTTGCGTTGGAGTCCGGCCTTTTCGGCGTACCCGGCGGCAATGTCCGCAATGCTCGGCCCCTGCGTGCCCTGGCGGGGCTCCTCCGAGGCGGGGTTTTCCGGCGCTGGTTTTTCGTGGGGGCCGGATCCGTTGGCGACGGTCATTGGTGCTCCTGCCGGGAGAGGATTTCATAGCGCGGATTGAACATGGTGGGCATCCCGTCCCGCGGCGTGACCATGCCTTCGAGCCGCAGGACAGTCCCAGGGTCGATACCGGGCACTTTGCGGCGCCCGAGCCAGATGACGCGGAGTCGGGTCAACGGACCCGTGTCACCCCTGTGCGCAATCCGGTCGACGACGATCGCCGAGAAGTGTGCTTGTTCGTTGGCAGGCTGGTAGGTCACCGACTCAATGAATCCCGTGCAGTCGACCCGTCCCCGGACGGGGAGTTCAGTGAGGGGCAGGGACGCCGGACCGCCATGGGCGGCAGCGGGACGCGCAGCTTTGTCAGCCAATCTGGGTGATCTCCGGGCCGCGCTCGGGTTGCTGAAGCTCGGGCGCTTCGTGGGGAGCCTCGTGCTGCCCGGAGGCTACAGCGTCCTTGGGCAGCTTCAGCTGAAGCAACTCACGGGGCGGCATGGGGTTGTCTCCGCGGATGACCACAACCTTGCGGAAGAGGTTCTCAAGTCCTTCGGCCGCCTTCCTATCCAATGCGGCGTTTCCCCCGATGACGCCACGAAGGAACCAGCGGGGCCCATCGACTCCCATGAACCGGGCAGCCCGGAAGCCACGTCCGCCGTCGGCGGATTCGGTAGGAAGCTTGGCGACGAGTTCGGTGCCGAAGGTACCGACGATCTCCTCGACTTCGCCTCCTTGGCTGGACACGGACTGGCCGATTTGCTCGCGGATCTCGTCCCAGAGCCCTTCGGAACGTGGAGCGGCAAACGCCTGGAGCTGGAGGCTAGAGCCGTCGAGGTCCATGGTGACCGCAACTACCCGCTGGGTTGCCTCTTCTACTTCAAGGCGCAATTGAAGGCCTTCGGAAGGCTCGATCAGCAAGGCGCCAAGATCCACGTAGCCGTCCTGGCTATCAATTTCGCTGGCATCCAATGGCCCCTTGGACAAACGGAAGTCGCCCTTGGCGGTTCCACCGTCTACCGGGCCGGAGTCCTGCCGCGTCGTCGCGGCATTGGCCTGCTCAGTACCGTTGTCTTTCGGCTGCTCAGCCTTGGACTTCTTTCCGCGCCCAAAAAGCATCGGGTTGTCTCCTTAGTAGTGGTCTATCCCCCAGTAAACCGCAGACTGCCCGTCAACTCGCGGGCAGCATGGCAATCAGCTCCATGCAGTGCCGATTGTCGAGGGTTGTTGCTAGCTCACGGCCGGCGCGAAGCCTCCGGTAGATCCAAAGCCGTCGGCGCCGCGCGAGGTGTCGGACAACTCCTCCACGGAAACGAACTGCGCATACTCGACGCGCTGGATCACCATTTGAGCAATTCTATCGCCGCGCTTGAGTTCGATTGCGTGGTTTTGGTCAGTATTCAAAAGCGTCACGGAAATTTCACCTCGGTAGCCGGCATCAACCGTCCCGGGAGCGTTGACCACAGTGAGTCCATGCTTGGTTGCCAGCCCTGATCGGGGGTGGATCAGTGCCACAAAGCCGTTCGGCAGCGCGATCGAGACGCCCGTGGGAACAAGCTTCCGCTCTCCCGGAGCGAGCGATACGTCCGCGCGGGCCCGCAAGTCAGCGCCGGCGTCACCGGGGTGGGCGTATGACGGTGCTTCCAAACCGGCGTCGAGCATTTTCAGTTGGACCTGAAGGGTCGGCGCACCGTATTCGGCGGAGGTGTCTGCTGGATTGGCTACTGCTGTCTCGTGGCTCACAGTCACATATTCTATCGCCCACGGAGTGCTCCCCCGGTTGCTGTGGCACGTCGGTCGCAGGGCAGTCACAGGGCCAGGGAGCGTTAATTCCCGGGGTCACAGTCCCGATAAGCTGGTGGCATGCCTGAATCGACTGCTTCCGTACCCGTGCCGCACCATTCCTCGAGTGGAACGGGCGTCCTGTTTACGGAAAAGCTCTGGCCTTCCCCCTGGATCTGGATTGTGGTGGTCGGCTTGTCCGCCGCGGGGATCCTGATGTTCGCCCCGATCAGCATCACCGCAGGGATTATCGCCGCGCTGGTCCTCTTCGCGATAATGACCACCATGCTGGTGTTGTCCACTCCTGCGATCGTGGTGGACCGGGACACCGTCCAAGTGGGACGCGCCACCATCCAGCGCGAGTTTGTCGGCGCCGTCACCGCTTACCGCAAGGACGAAGCCACCGCGGAGCGCGGAACCCGCCTCCACGGACTCGCGTTCCTTTGCCTCCGCGGCTGGATAGATCCCGTGGTGCGCATTGAAATCACCGACCCGGCGGACCGCACCCCGTACTGGCTCACGTCCACGCGCCGTCCCGAAGAACTTCTGGCAGCGCTGTCCAAGCAGGCCTCCCGAGGCTAGCTTTCGCATTCCTTGCAGTAAAGGTGCCCGTCCTTCTCCCGCGCAATTTGGGACCGGTGTTTGACGAGGAAGCAATTGAAGCAAGTAAATTCGTCCGGCTGCGGAGGCAGGACGCGGACCAGCAGCTCTTCGCCAGACAAGTCCGCCCCGGGGAGCTCGTAGGCGTCCGCGAGGTCAGTCTCATCAATATCAACAGCCGATGACGACTGTTTCTCGGTGCGATGCGACTTGAGTTCCTCGATCGAGTCCTCGGTGTCTTCTTCGGTCTTCCGAGGGGCATCGTAGTCCGTTGCCATGGTCCCTTCTTCGTCTCCCTTGTACGTCACGCAGGGCTTGCGGTCCGGTCGACCGGAACCTGCTCCGGTCTAAGGATGTAACGCAGCGGGCCACATTTTTGTGCCCGATACCGGGCAGATTGTCCTCCCGGAAGATTCGAATGTCCATACCCCGGTCCCGATCGCCGTCGCAGGGAATGCCGGAAATCGCGGAATATCGCGGCGCGCCCTTTGTCCTAGTAGGAAAAGGCCGTAGCGGGTGGCAGAGTTTCGAATGTCAGATAGGCCATGGTGGAGGATTTTATGCGGGATCTACGGCTGGTTGGCGTCCACGACGACGGCGGACATCTCCTGTTGAGCGGTACCGGCGGCGAGATGTTCCAGCTTCCGATTGATGAGGCGTTGCGGGTTGCAGCGAGCCGGACACCTGCCCAGGTGGCCGCACGTGCTTCCATCACGCCCGTCGCCATGTCCCCGCGTGACATTCAGTCGCGCATCCGCAGCGGCGCTACGGCCGCTGAGGTGGCGGAGCTGTCAGGGCTGCCGCTTGCCAACGTGCAACGTTATGAGGGTCCGGTACTTGCCGAGCGCGAGTACATCGCCCAGCAAGCCCGCAAAGTCGAAGTCGCTGCCCCGGCCCCCGGCCAGGACACCTACCGCGCGGCGTTCGGCGACGAACCCGCAAGCCTGGGCGAAATGGTTGCACACCGGCTCAGGGCCCATGGGATCGATTCCTCTACGGTGGAATGGGATTCCTGGCGCCGGATCGATGGCACGTGGACCGTCGTCGCGCGCTTCGAAACCAAGCCAGCCAGCCTGGAGAGCATCGGCGAAGAGCCACCGGCCATGTGGACCTTCCATCCCGCCCGCAAATCCATCCAGAATGCCAACCGCTGGGCCCAGCAGCTCAGCGAACTGGAACCCCTCGATGGACCTGTACCGGCCCGGCGACTCTCGGCCGTCTCCGACCGGCCCTTTGACTTTGAGGCCGACGCCGGGACCGCCGCCCGTGCGGCCGCAGCCGCCGCAACCAAGGAAGCCGATGGGCTCCTAGACATGCTGCGCTCACGTCGCGGACAGAGGCTGGGACTTGACGAAGACAGCGACGACGCTTTGGCGCTGCTTCTAAGCAGCGGCGTCCCGGCTGCGCATCCGCGGCCGGGCGATGTCGAAGACGGACTTGCGGACAGCGAAACAGCTGACAACGAGCCGGGCGACCCAGTCACGGACGAGCAGCTTGAAGCCGAACCCGCCCCCAGCCGCCGTGACGCGCGTGCATCCATGCTGTCGCGGCTGAGCCTCGCCCCGAAGCATGAGGACAAGGAAGACGACTCCCTCCATCTTCATGACGGTGTCAGCACGGATACCCGTGAAATCACGGTGATCCCCGGAGCCCTGCGCCCCGTGACCATGTTGCGCGGCAGGAACGACAACGACGGGCAGACCGGGCAGGACGAGGGGCGAACCCCTGGAGCAGCGTCACCGCGGGCGGGCTTGGACGAACTGCTCGGCGGGGCTCCCCGGAGGGAACGCGAAGAGCCGAGGGCCAGCCGTGACGGGCACAAAGATGAGGAAGCTTCCGACGCGGGGGCGGCCGAACGCCAGCCGTCACGGCCCAAGCGCTCCAGTATTCCCAGCTGGGATGAAATCGTCTTCGGGACGCGCGGAGACTAGGCGGCTTTCAGTTCGTTGCGGCTTCAGCTGACGCCGTGCCAAAGGCAAGCGTCGACGTCGAACGGCAGCAACTGGTCCCGGCTCGCCATCAGGTTGGCTCCGTGGGCCGTGACCCTGCGCATGTAGTGCCTGCGGCATAGGGTCTCGTATCCGACGACCGGGTGCGACACGTCGACTTGCTCCGGGATAGCCTCCGCCTGGCCGGCCTCCCTGGCAACGTCTCCCACTACGACCTGCTCGCCTTCGACCACCATGATGCCGCCCACGGTCCGCGCATTATGTGTTGCCCGGCGTCCGCACCAACAGAGCGCTTCGACCTGAAGGACCTGGACCCTGTCCGCGAGCTCTACGAAACGCTGGGATCCGGGGAACAGCCGGGTGCGGAAGTCTGATGTGATTCCGAAGGCGAACACGTCAACGCCCATCTCATCAACCACGCGCGCCAGCTGTTCCACTTGCTCTGGTGAGTAGAACTGGGCTTCGTCACAGATCAGGTAGTCCACTTTGAGGCCCGTGGTCCGGCGCCGGACAACTTCGTCCCAGAAATCGGTGGTGTCAACGACTTCGACGGCGGCCGTCTGGAGACCGAGCCGGCTGGAGATGACGGAACCGCCGGCGCGGTCGTTGCAACTGAAGCGGACCCCGCCCCGGCCGCGCGCACGGTGGTTATAGTCCATCTGCAAAGCAAGGGTGGACTTGCCGCAGTCCATGGTTCCGGAGAAGAAGATCAGCTCAGCCACGGCGGCCCTTGGGACCTCCGGCTTGGAAACAAAGCAGCGGAACTTCGCGCTCGGCCCTGGTCAGGGAACCATGCTGCCCCACTACCTCCAAGGCAGTCGGACGGACGCGGCGGACGTCATAGAGCGCCAAAGTGTCCCGGGCGGCGATCATGACGTCCCCGATCCGGGGGGAAACCTCCGGTCGGAAAACACCGAAGAGTCCGGCGTCAAGAGCCTGCTCGCGGGTGAAGGCCCAGATCCGCTCCCCGAAGCGGGCGCGCCAGGCATCCAACAGGGCTTTCCGGTGACGCTCTCCGGCGTCGGGCTCGAGGTACAGGTGGACCATGCGCGGCTCCCCTGCCGTGTGCCGGACCCCGGCGATAAGGGCAGGATCGGCGGAGTAGTCGATGCGCTGCGACTCGGGAACGTCGAGCATTCCATGGTCGCCGGTGAGCAGGATGGTTGTCCCCGCGGGCAGTGAGGCGGAGAGCCTTTTGACCGTTGAATCGATTTCTTCGAGCTGGTGCTCCCAGCGATCGGACTCGCAGCCGTAGCGGTGCCCGGCTTTGTCCAGCTCGTTGACGTAGAAGTACATGAGGGAGGCGGTTCCAGCTGCCATTTCCTCCCCCGCCGCTGCTGTCCGGGCGTGGAGCGAGGTGCCGCCCACGAACCGGCTTCCCCGGAGCGCCGCACGGGTCATCGGCGACGCACCGAACTGGGGCAGGCTCACTGTGACGACGTCGGCGTCAGCAGCAACGCGTTCGAAAATTGTCGGGAACGGCTGCCAGTGCAGGGGGTCGACTCCAGCGTCCCAATTGCCGAGCAGGTTGACTACCTTGTCCTGGTCAGGATCCAGGACGTCATAACCCACCATGCCGTGTTCACCGGGCGTGCGGCCGGTTCCAAGGCTGGCCAAGGACGATGCCGTGGTGGAAGGAAAAGCCGAATCAAGCCACACCGGGACGGCCCCTTGTCCCGAGTTCGCAATTGACCTCAGAAACGGAGTGTGGGCGGCCTTCTGCTTCAGGAGATTGCGCCCCAGGCCATCAGCGAGGACAACGCACACACGTTGCGTTGACGGCAGGTGCAGTTTGTTTTCGAAGCCGGGCAGGCCCATGCTCGCCGCGGCACTGGTGAAGACCTCGGCGATCGACTTGCTGCCATACAGCGGCGCGCCGGGAAGCTCAGGGACGGCGCTGGAAACGCGGACGGTTTCCTGGGCGACGGGTTCCGACGTCGCCATCAGCGCTGGTGCCCGCGGCTCAGCCTGTTGCCGAAGACGCCCGAGCGCAGTCGCGGAGCGGAGATGGTACCGGGGTGGACCGAGGGCCCGGGAGCGCCTGTGTTCACAGCCCGCAACGCGCGGGCGAAGACCTTCGCGTCCTGGACAGCCCTGGGTCCGTCGGCCTCGGAACTGATCCGCAGCACGATGTCCTCCTGCGAGATGGTGCCCGTATAACCATGGTCGGCTTCGCACTGGGGATCGCCGCAGCTGGCGGGTCCCACATCCAGGCGCTGGCCTCCTGACCAGGCAATGGACAGGGTCAGCTCCCTGACGGGGTCGCTTGGAGTGTAGTTCTGCGGCTGCGCATACATGTAGCTCAGGACCACCGAGCGGATTTGTGCCACAGGCACGGACTCGGTGGAAATCTGGGCGACGATCTGCTCGCCGGCTTCGTCAAGCTGCTGGTCGTCGACGTGGGTGATCACCAGCATGTCCTCGGTGAGGACCAGGACCGTGATGTGCCGCCGGACCTCGGCACGGTCGAAATGCGTTTCCAAATGCACCAGGTGCGCAAGGCAGTCGCGCCCGTCCAAGGCGTCGGCCACAACATCGGCAACAAGGACAGGATAGAAACCTGCGCGTTGAAGTGCCTGGTCCAGGCTCTGCCCCTGCGAGCTGTGGTTGTGTGCTGCATGGTGCCCGGTGGTAGCCGGACCGGACGGAGGCGTCGGGGACTTCGAGCTCATTCCCCCATTTTCACAGATCGGCTGGGGACTTCATAACCGTCCGGCCCTCCGACGGTCAACTGCCAGCTCAGCCGAGCATCGCACGGCGGGCACTGTCCGTACGCTGTGCGGCATTGCCAATCCAGACCTCGGCGGCAAGGATTTTGACGCCCCGGGTCCCCGCCAGGACGGGATTGAACTCCACAAGGGCAATTCCTGGGTGTTCGTCCTTGAGTCGGACCAGCCGTGCTCCCATGTCTTCGAGGGCCGCCACGTCCACCGCAGGCAGCCCTTGGTAGCCAAACAGTTTCAGGGAAGCCCGGGGCGCCCTGATGAAGTCGTGGAGATCGGTGGAGGACAAGGGAGGCACGCGGTGCGCCCAATCGTCCAGGAGGTTCACGGCGTCTCCCGCCAAACCGAAAGAGACCACGGGCCCCAGGAGCGGATCCTCGATGGCCCGGAACGTGCAGGCCTGCCCCACGGAAACCATGGCCTGCACCTCTATCGCAGCTGAACCGTAGGGTTCGAGGGCACGACGCATCTGCGCGATGTTGCGCCGTAGCGAGTCCGGATCCTCGATGTCCAGCCGCACGCCGCCCAGGTCCAGGCGGTGCCGGAGGGCGGGATCCGTGGTCTTGAGCACCACCGGCCAGCCGAGCCTTTCGGCAGCGGCTACCGCTTCGTCGTCGCTCTCGAACACAGCTGAGGGCACGACCGGGATGCCGTAACGGGACAGCAGCGCGGCCGCTTCGCCGTCGTCGAGCCGTACCAATTGCTCCCCCGGGACGGAAGACAGGAGCCGCTCGATGTGTTCGCGGGTGCCCTCGCGGTCGCAACCAGGAGGCTCGGTGAACATGCCTTGGTCCCGGTCCAGCCACTTCGCGTAACGGACCACTGCCGCCAAGGCCGTCACCGCGCTGCCCGCGCTGGAGTAGCAAGGAAGGGAGGGTCCGGACTCCCCGTTTGGGGCGAGCAATCCATCCAGCTGCACGGAAGTGTCGAGGATCCCGGTGAAAGCAGCCACGACGGGCTTGCCGGCCTCTGCCGCGCATTCGGCGAGCACTCCTGCGATCGCTTCCATCGTGAGGCTGCGGGACGGCACCATGGCCGCCACCACCGCATGCACGGAATCGTCGGCGAGGTTCTTCCGGAGGCTGCGCCGCAGCCCTTCCCGCGATGCGGACATCCCCGCGTCCAGGTCCACGTCGGTGACGATCCTGTCGACGACGAGTCCCTGGGGCGCCGCGTTGTCCGCCACGACCTTCCCGAAGGCCGCGGAATTGCTGTAGACGGCGAGCGCCGGGCCCTTGGGCAAGGGCTGGCTGGAAACGATTTGCGCCACGTCCATGAGTTGTTCGATGGTTTCGACCGCAATGACGCCGGCCTGGCGCATCATCGCGTCCAGGGCCGCCACAGGGGCCAGCGTGGTCCTGACGACATGCCCCGGCGGAAGGCGCAGCCCGGTGACATCCGATTTGGCAACGATGACAGGTTTGCTGCGCGACAAGCGGCGGGCGAGCCGGGAGAACTTGCGGGGATTGCCGATCGACTCCAGGTAGAGCCCGACGGCGACGGTATTGGGATCGTCTTCCCAGAACTGCATGACGTCGTTTCCGGAGATATCGGCGCGGTTGCCGGCGGACAGGAACGAGGAAAGGCCCAGGCCCCTGCGGCTCGCCGCAGCGTAGACGGACACCCCGATGGCCGCGGACTGCGAAAACAGCCCCAATCCCCCGCGTCGCGGAAGGCTCGGGGCCATCGACGCGTTGAGCGAAACCTCCGGGTTCGTGTTCACGATCCCCAACGACTCGGGGCCTATCACGCGCATCCCATAGGACCTGGCTTGGCGCACCAGCCCGCGCTGCCTCCGCAGCCCCCGCTCGCCGTCGTCCGCGTAGCCGGCTGTGGCGACCACCAGGCCTTTGACACCGGCCGCCCCGCACTCATCCACGACTTTCGGCACTTCCTCGTAGGGAACCGCAATGATGGCGAGCTGCACCGGCCCGGGGACGTCGGCGATCCGGGCGAAGGACTTCATGCCGGCCACCTCGAAGGCCTCGGGGTTGACCGCATAGACCGCGCCGGTGAAGCCACCGTCCAGGATGTGCTCAAGAAACTGGTGCCCTACGGTCCCCCATCGGCGGCTGGCGCCCACCACGGCGATCGACGACGGCGCCAGCAAGTCCCGTACGCTGCGGGCCTCCGCGCGGTGCTCCCGCGATTCCATGACGGCCAGGGACTTTTCGGTGGGGTCGATGTTGAATTCAACGCTGACGACGCCGTCGTCGAATTTGCGCGCGAGCTCGTAGCCGGCATCTGCGAAGACCCGGAGCATTTTGCGGTTCTCCGGCAGGACCTCGGCCGTGAAGCGGCGGATGCCGTTCTCCCGGGCAGCCGCGGCCAAGTGTTCGAGCAGGATGGAACCGATCCCCCGGCCCTGCTGGGCATCGGAAATGTTGAAGGCTACTTCGGCCTCCGTGGGGTCCTCGAGCCGGTCGTAGCGGCCGACGCCCACGATCTCTCCGCCGATCGTGATGACGAACGCCACCCGGTCCTTGTGGTCCACTTCGGTGAAGCGGTGCAGTTCCTTGCTGGAGAGTCTCGGTTTGAACGAGAAGAACCGCATGTAAATGGAAGTCTCGGACTGCGCGGCGTGGAAAGCCTGGAGGGCGTCCGCATCCCCGGGTGAAATAGGTCTCAAGTGGGCTGTTCCGCCGTCGCGAAGCACGACATCGGCCTCCCAATATTCCGGATATACGCCGGCGCCGGGCTGATCCACCATAGGCTTAGCCTAGCTAAGTCTTCCGCAGTACACGTTTAAGGATCCACCGACTCCATGGCACGCAGCCAAAGTCCCTCCCGCGCAAACGCGGCCTCGGCCGCCGTCGACGGGGACTTCACCGAGAACATCATCGATATCGACGTCACTTCCGAGATGGAAGGCTCCTTCCTGGAGTACGCGTATTCGGTGATCTATTCCCGCGCTCTCCCCGATGCGCGCGACGGCCTCAAACCCGTCCAGCGACGCATCCTGTACATGATGAGCGACATGGGCCTGCGCCCGGACCGCGGGCATGTGAAGAGCGCCCGCGTGGTGGGCGAAGTCATGGGAAAGCTGCACCCCCACGGTGATACCGCCATCTATGACGCCATGGTGCGCATGGCACAGGACTTCTCGCTGCGCTTGCCCCTGATTGACGGGCACGGCAACTTCGGTTCGCTTGACGACGGCCCGGCAGCACCGCGTTACACGGAAGCCCGGCTCGCCGCGGCTGCGATGACGATGACCGAGAACCTCGACGAAGACGTGGTGGACTTCGTCCCCAACTACGACAACCAGCTGACCCAGCCGGACGTCCTGCCCTCGGCCTTCCCTAATTTGCTCGTCAACGGCACCACGGGCATTGCAGTCGGCATGGCCACCAACATGGCTCCCCACAACCTCGTGGAAGTCATCGCGGCCGCCCGGCACCTCATCGCCAATCCGGACGCGACGCTGGAAGACGTCATGCGCTTCGTGCCGGGCCCTGACTTGCCCACAGGAGGCCGGATCGTTGGCCTGGACGGCATCCGTGATGCCTATGCCACGGGCCGCGGTTCGTTCAAGACCCGCGCCAAGGTGGAGATCGAGCAGCTGACCGCGCGCCGCACCGGCCTGGTGGTGACCGAACTCCCCTACATGGTGGGTCCGGAGAAGGTCATCGAGAAGATCAAGGATGCCGTCAACGCCAAAAAGCTGACAGGCATCAGCGATGTCATGGACCTTACTGACCGCAAGCACGGACTACGGCTCGTGATCGAGATCAAGAACGGCTTCAACCCCAACGCCGTGCTGCAGCAGCTCTACCGCTTCACCCCGATGGAAGACTCCTTCGGCATCAACAACGTGACTTTGGTGGATGGGCAGCCCCAGACATTGGGCTTGCTCCAGCTCCTGCAGGTCTACGTCGGCCACCGCATATCGGTCGTACGCCGCCGCACTGCCTTCCGCCTGGGAAAGAAGAAGGACCGCCTCCACTTGGTGGAGGGCCTCTTGATCGCGATCGTCGATATCGACGAGGTCATCCAGATCATCCGCTCCTCGGACGAGGCATCGGCGGCGCGCGAACGGCTGATGTCCATCTACGACCTGTCCGAGATCCAGGCCAACTACATCCTGGAACTCCGCCTGCGCCAACTGACGAAGTATTCGCGCATCGAACTCGAAAAAGAGCAGGAAGAACTGCGCCGGGAGATCGCCGAACTCGAAGCGATCCTGGCGTCCGACCTGCTCCTGCGCGGGCTGGTGTCCGGGGAATTGGCCGAAGTGGCCGAGAAGTACGGCACCCCGCGACGCACCGTTCTCCTCGAGTCCGAGGCAGTATCCCCCACCGTCGCCGCGGCGCTCGCAGCAGCTGTCCCGGCGGGCAAGGGCAAGGCCGCAGCTCTACCGCTTGAGATCCCCGATGACCCTTGCTGGGCACTCCTCAGCGCCTCGGGCCAGATCGCACGGACCTCCAACCAGGAGCCGCTGGCCGAAGCAGGCCCGCGGAGCAAGCATGATGTCTACCGCTCCGTGGTCAAGACGACCGCACGCGGCGAAATCGGCGCGGTCACCTCACAGGGCCGCATGCTCCGGGTACAGGTCATGGACATGCCGGCGCTGCCGCCCATGTCCGGCCTGCCCAATCTTGCCGGGGGCGTCGCGGCAAAGGACTTCATCACCCTGCTGAAGGGCGAAACGCTCGTGGCGTTCGTCCCGCTGGATGCCGTGTTGGCCATCGGAACGGTCCAGGGCGTGGTCAAGCGCGTCCAGCCTGACTACCCGTTGAACCGCGAGGACTGGGAAATCATTGCCCTCAAGGACAAGGACACCGTGGTGGGCGTGGAGCCCGCCCCTGACGACGACGTCGACCTCGTCTTCGTGACCCGGCTTGCGCAGCTCCTGCGGTTCAGCGCCTCTGCCGTTCGGCCGCAGGGCCGTACCGCGGGCGGCATGGCGGGCATCAAGCTTGGCGACGGAGACGAAGTCATCCACTTCGGCACGGTGCTCACCAACGACCCTGCCGCCGTCGTCGTGACGATCGCGGGCAGCAACGGCGCGCTGCCGGGAACTGCTCCGGGCACTGCGAAGATCACCCCGTTCGAGGAGTACCCGGCCAAGGGCCGGGCGACGGGAGGTGTCCGGGCCCACCGTTTCCTCAAGGGTGAAGACACGCTGCTGCTCGGGTGGGCAGGTCACGGTCCGGCGAAGGCATCATCCAGCGCCGGCGTTGCCCGCGCACTGCCACAAGAGCACGGCCGCCGTGACGGCTCCGGCGTTCCCCTCTCCCAGCCCGTGGATGCCATTGGTGCGAGCATGGCGTGGGAAGAAGGAAGCGCCGAGGAAAATTGACCGGAAGCTAAAACCCGAATGCGCTCGGCTACATCGTGGCGATACTGAGGATGTTTCCTTCCGAGTCGAGGAACCAGGCTCCCCTTTCGCCGTCCGGCAAGGTGGCTACGCCGTTTTCGGTCTTCAGGCCCGGGAAGTCATAGTCCTCGAAAACGACTCCGCGTGCCCTGAGATCGGCCATGTCCTGGTCCAGGTCCGTGCTCTGGAATCCCAACTGGGTGTTCTTGGCGGTCCCGGCATTGGGCGTCTCGTAGAGCAGGAAAGCGGTGCCGTTGGCGCACTTGTACATCAGGTTGTCTGTGGCCTCCGGGTTATCCGGTTCGAGGCCTAGCTTGTCGCGGTAGAAGTCGCGGGCGCGGGCGATATCGCTGGCAGGGAGCACGCCGGCGACGTTTAGATCCTTTAGCATGGCAATTTCACTTTCCAGGCTTCCCCACAGCACCTAACTTTACTCCTGATCGGGCTGATCAGTGCTGGGACAGGCCTCTCCCCGGGCGGTGTGACCGGATCAGGAATCCGGGCCCTAGACTACTGCCATGCCGATCATTCCCGATGACAAGGACTGGACCTGGGTCCTGTCCACGCCCTGTCCCGAATGCGGCTTCGACGCCGCCACTGTGACCCCGTCCACCGTCCCGGGGACAGTCCTGAGCATGCTGCCGCGTTGGCGGTCCGTTCTGCGCCGGGAAGACGCCTCCGCGCGCCCGGATGAACACACATGGTCGCCCCTGGAGTATGCCTGCCACGTGCGGGATGTCTTCAGCCTCTTCGACCAGCGCCTGAACCTGATGCTGCGGGAGGACGATGCCCACTTCGCCAATTGGGACCAGGACAAGGCCGCGATCGACGGCGACTACGCCAATGCCGACCCCGCGGAAGTGGCTGCGCAGCTGGCCGCCGAGGGCACCCAGATTGCCAACTCCTTCGCCGCTGTCCACGAAGATGAGTGGCCCCGCACAGGGGTGCGCAGCAACGGCTCCACGTTCACCGTGCTGACGTTTGCCCAGTACTTCCTGCACGACGTCGTCCATCACCTTCACGACGTGGACGGCTAGGCGGCTGAGATGTCGTGGAAAGACACGCGCGCAACCCGCCTCTTCAATATTGACTTGCCCATCGTCCTTGGTCCTTTCGGTGGCTTGTCATCGGTGGAGCTGTCGGCCGCGGTCAGCGAGGCCGGCGGGCTCGGTTCCTACGGCCTCTACGGATACGATGCGGAGCGGATTGCCGCCACGGCCCGCGAGCTTAGGGAGGCCACAAGGAAACCTTTCGCGCTGAATCTTTGGCTCCCCATCGAGGGCGAAGAGCCGCCGACAGCAGACGCCCGGCAGTTCGCGGCCTACGTGGACATCCTCCGGCCGTATTTCGAGTTGGTGGGCGTGGAACCACCCACGCAACCGGACACCTACCTGCCGGATCTGCAGGAACAGATCCAGGCGGCCCTCGATGCCCAACCGGCCGTGCTGAGCTTCGTATTCGGTGTTCCGTCCGAGGCTGTCATCGAGGAGGCCCACCGGAACGGCATCGTGGTGGCAGGTACTGCAACCACTGTTGACGAAGCCGTGGCCCTGGCTGCCGGCGGCGTTGACGCGATCGTTGCCACGGGGATGGAGGCCGGCGGTCACCGGGTTTCCTTCCTCCGCGCCCCGGAGGACTCGCTGGTCGGGACCATGGCCCTGGTGCCCCAGGTGGTGGATGCCGTCCCGGTTCCGGTCATCGCCGCAGGCGGTATCTCTGATGGCCGTGGAGTCGCTGCCGCCTTGGCGCTTGGCGCGGACGCGGTCCAGATCGGTTCGGCCTTCCTGGCCACGCGGCAATCAGCCATCAGTCCGGCTCACCTGGCCGCGATGCGCGGACCCGATGCCGCCCACACTGTCCTGACCCGGGCCCTCAGCGGCCGCTTGGCACGCGGTATTCCCAACCGGATCATCGCGGAACTCGCCGATCCTGCTGCACATGCCCCGTTCCCGATCCAGAACTGGCTGACCGGCAAGTTCCGGCCCGCCGCGGCTGCACAGGGAATCCCGGGCCTGATGTCCCTGTGGGCGGGCCAATCGACGCCGCTCATCCGGGAGAACGACGCAAGGAAGTTCGTGGACAATATCGTCGAGTCGGTGGACTCGATCTTAGGACGGCTTCTCGGCTAGTTTCCGCGCGCCACCGCCGGAATCGCCGAGGACGAGCCCAGATCCAGCGGGGAGTCGCCCCCGGCGATGTCGGCCGGGTTGTGGGTGACCAGGACCACCGTGACGTCCTTCAGCCCGAACCGCAGCTCCGCCATCATGAGGCGTCCGGCCTCGGCGTCGAGATGGGCGGTGGGCTCGTCGAGGAGCAGGACGTCTGCGCCGGTGAGGAGCGTGCGGGCCATAGCGAGCCGTTGGCGTTCTCCGCCGCTCAGGAACGAACCCGAGGGGCCTATGCGGCTGTCAAGGCCCCCGGGAAGCCCGGACACCACTCGGGAAAGCCCGACGGCCGCCAGGGCTTTGTCCATGTCCGCTTTGGAGGGCTTGCGGCTTGCCGGGCGGGCGAGCAGCAGGTTGCCGCGGATAGTTGAGTCGAAGAGGTGGGCTTCCTGGGGACACCAAGCGGCATTCCCGCTGACGTAGGCCCTCCCGGATGATACGGGCAGGAAGCCAAGCAGGACGGACAGCAACGTGGATTTCCCCGAGCCGGAGGGCCCCGTGACCGCAAGCCAATGCCCGGGGGCAGCTTCGGCGCTGAGTCCGCTGAACACGGGCGGGCCGCCTGGCCACGACGCTTCGAGGTCATCCAGCTGCAGTCCCGCAGAGCCGTCGGGTCGATCCGGCAACGCCAGCACACCGCCGTCAGCTTCTGGCGTATCGAAGGCGCCGGACTGCGCGATCCGCCGCAGCACTGCGGCCAACGCCGGACCCTGCCGCACGGCAGACACCACCGCCCCGTAAGGCTCCGCGAGGGCCAGCTGAACAAGGACGACGACGGCCAGCACAGCCGGCGCGACAGTTCCGGATTGCACCGACGGTGCCGCGAGAATGCCCGCGGCCAAGGCTCCGAGGGTGCAGGCCAGCACCGTCAATCCCTGGCCTATGCCGTCAGCCCAGGCCGAACGCTGTGCGGCGGCGGTGGCCGCGTTGTCCCTCCGGGTCAAGGACGAAAGGACTGTGCCGGCCACGCCGTTGGCGCTGAGCTCCGCGCGGGCGTCGAGGGCTGCGGCAACGTCGCGCAGCACGAGTGAGCGCAGTTGCTGCTCCGAACGGGCCGCGTTGCGGTCCGCCGCCAGGGCAAGAAGAGGGGCGAGAACAAGGCCAACCACGGCGCTGCCGACAACTGCCGGCACGGTGGCGGGAACCAGGAGGGCCGAGGCGACAACCGCCGACACTGCTACGGCAAGGGCGGAGAGGGGTGGAAGGACGACGCGCGGCAGCACGTCGCGCAGCGTATCGACGTCGTCCACCACCGCTCCGAGCACATTGCCGCCCTGCAGGAGGCGGCGCAATGACAGTGCCCGGGCGCTAAGCGCCGCCCAGAGCGCGCCCCGGAGCCTTGTCATCCCGGCGAACACGGTGTCGTGGACAACGAGCCGCTCGGAGTAACGCAGCACCGCCCGGCCAATGCCGAAAAACCGGACGCCCACGATGGCTCCGAGCAAGTACAGGATGGGCGGTTGTTCGCTGGCCCGGATGATGAGCCATCCGGAGAGCCCGGACAACGCCACGGCGAACATGGCGGCGAGCGCCGCGAGCAGGACGGCACCGGCGAACTTGTAACGGACGGGCGCCAGGATGCGCGCGAGGGCCTTGAGCGTGGAGATTGTCGTGGGGGCTCCGTCCGGTGTGGTTCCGGGATTGGTGTCCCGCCGGACCGGGGCCGGCGCAGATGCATCGGATTCCAGGCGCACGTGACCGGCTTGCTCCTGCGCCGTTCCGCTGGTGAACTCGCCGCCGTCGACCTTCACGACGTTGTCCGCCAGTTTCCGGGTCGCGGCGTCGTGGGCGACCAGGATGACAGTCGCCCCACCACGCAGCCCCGCGACGGCCGAACGGATCGCGTCCGCGGACGCGACGTCAAGGTGGGCGGTGGGTTCGTCAAGCAGCAGGACCGTGGCTCCCGCGTTGAGCCCCGCCAAACCGCGCGCCACAGCCACGCGCCGCAGTTCTCCAGGGCTTAACTCGGCAGGATTTTTGGACGCGAGGTGCTCCGCGGCAGACTGCTCGAGGCAACGCATGGCCCTCGCAATGTCCGCGTCCGGCGTGGTCCCGCGGTCCATGGACGCAACGTCCTGGTTCCCACCGTTCAGGTAGAGGACGACCTCATCCAGCACCGTACCGGCGACCATGACGGGATGCTGCGGTACCCAAGCCACCGCGCCGGCACCCAGTCCGCTAATCGAGCCTTCAACGGTTGCCAGCGGCCCGTCGCCGATCGTACCGGCCAGGACACCCAGGATGGTGCTCTTGCCCGAACCGCTGCGGCCGTCAAGGGCGGTGATCTGTCCGGTTGGTGCCTTGAAGTCGATTGGCCCGACGGCGGCAGCCACCCTCCCCGTGTACCTCACCGTCAGTCCGGTGACCACGACGCCGCCGGAAACTTCGGTGCCGGAAGATCCGTTCAGCGGACGGCCCGCCGGCGACTCCAGCACGGCGTTGGCTGCGGCCAAAGCCTCACGCCCGTCGTCGCTAGCGTGGTGGGCCGTACCCAGCTCGCGCAGGGGAAGATAGCAATCGGGGGCGAGGATGAGGGCCAGCAGGCCGGCTTCCAGGCCCATGTCTCCCGCCACGAGCCGCACGCCGATGAAGACGGCGACGACCGCGACGGAGATGGAGGCTATCAGCTCCAGGGCGAGGGCCGACAAGAAGGCAGTCCGCAGTGTTCCCATGGTGCGCGAGCGGTATTCCTCTGAGAGGTCCTCAAGGGCTGCGCGCTGTTCACCGGCGCGGCCCAGTCCCACCAGCACGGGAAGTCCCTTGGCCAACTCCAGGATGTGCCCCGAGAGCCTCCGCAGCGTGGATTGGGCTTCGTGGACCCGGTCCTCGGTGTGGTGGCCGATCAGCACCATGAACAACGGGACCAGCGGCAAGGTCAGCACCACAACCACGGCACTGACCCAGTCCGCGAAGAGGATCCGCGCGCCGAGGAGCAGGGGCAACGCGGCGCAATTGACCAAGGCGGGCAGGAACTGGGTGTAGTAATTGTCCAGTGCGTCAAGTCCGTGTGTCGCGAGCACGGCGAGCCCGCCGTCGTTCACGTCGCCGATCCGTCCGGCAGCTCCGGCGCCGAGGGCGCGCCCCAGCAGCCTGGACCGCAGCTCCTCCTTGACCCCGAGGGCCGCCCGGCGCGCCGCGACTCCCTGGCCCCAGACCGTCAGCGAACGCAGGACCGCGCCAGCGGCACCCCAGAGGAGTCCTTCGCGCCACCCCATGCTGCCCGCAGCAAGTCCGGACAACATCCCCGCGATGGCCTGTGCAATCAGGACCAGGGACAGAGCCTTGAGGGAGGACAACAGACCAAGGAAGTACAAAGCGGATCGGGTGGCGGGTCCGGCGGACAGCTGGGGCTTCATCCGTTACTCGCCGGCGTCGCGGGGTGCGCGTTTCGCAGCTGGTCCGCCCGGTGCCGACTGGCCGACCAGGACCTTTGCCGCGATGGCCGGCAGGAAACCATGTGCGGCGGGAATATGCGCTGCGCTCACGCGACGGCGGAACACCCAGTAGGTCCACGCCTGGTAGGCGATGACCAGGGGCAACCCCACGGCAGCCACGATGCTCATGAGCCCCAGGGTGTAAGCGGACGACGATGCGTTGGAAATGGTGAGGTTGAAGGCGGGGTTCAAGGTGGAAGGGATGACCACGGGGAACGCCGCACCGAAGATGGAGGCGGTGGCGCACAAGAGGAACCCACCCAGGGCCCCGAAGGCCTTGCCCTCAGCTCCCTTGCGGGCAAGCACCCACGCTGCTGCGGCTGCCACGACTCCGAGGATCACCAGGATCCATGTCAACGGCTTGCCGCTGAGCAGCTGCAGGGACACCATCCATGCCAGCAGCGGCAGCAGTGCGAGCGGGGCGAGCCGCACAAACCAGCGGCGCGCGCGGTGGCGCACTTCGCCGTCGGTCTTCAGGGCCAGGAACGCAAGGGCGTGCACCAAGGCGAACGCGACCACGGCGAATCCGCCCAGCACGGCGTATCCGCTGAACCAGGCAAAGGGCCCGCCCTGGCGGTCGCCGTTCGAGTCAATCGGCAGCCCGGTGGTGGTCAACGCCAGCGCGGCGCCGATGCCGAACGCGGCCGTGAACGAGCCCAAGGCAATGGCCCAGTCCCAGACGGTCCTCCAGCGGGCGCTGTCCACTTTGCCCCGGTACTCGAAGGCCACAGCCCGGAAGATCAGGGCCACGAGGACAATGAGCAGCGGCAGGTAGAGCGCCGAAAACAGCGAGGCGTACCACAGCGGGAATGCGGCGAAGGTGGCACCGGCCGCGGTCAGCAGCCACACTTCATTCCCGTCCCACACCGGGCCGACGGTGTTCAGCAATACCCGGCGGTCGGTGTTGTTCCGTGCGAAGAGCTTCATGAGCATTCCGACGCCGAGGTCGAAGCCCTCCAGGAAGAGGTAACCCGTCCACAGCACGGCGATGGCCACGAACCAGACGGTAGGCAACAGTTCCATTCGAAAGATCCCTTTGCTTCCTAGTAGGCGAATGCCAGGACGTCGTCGCTGTCACCGGGCTGGCCCGGGGCACCCGGCGTCCCGCCGTCGTCGTCCTTCTTTTGTTTCTTCTCGCCGTGGCGGGCTTCGGCGAGCTCAGGCATCGCGGACACCACGCCACCCCGGGCGTATTTGACCAGGAGCCGGACTTCGACCACCAGCAGGACCGCGTAGATGGATGCCAACACGACGAGCGACGTGATGAGCTCGGCGGCGGAGACGCCCGGTGAGACCGCCGCGGCCGTGAACATGAACACTTGGTCGACGCCGCTGGCGTCCGGATTGGGCGCGACAACGAACGGCTGCCGGCCCATTTCGGTGAAGATCCAGCCGGCGGCGTTGGCGCCGAAGGGAGCGAGGATGCCGAAGACCGCCAGGCGCATGATCCAGCGGGCCTGCGGGACCATACCCTTGCGCGTGACCCACAAGGCCAGCAATGCGGCAAAGGCAGCGATCCCGCCGAAGCCGATCATCATGCGGAAGCCCCAATAGGTCACTTCCATGACCGGTACGTACTGGACTTCCTGGCCTGCCCGATCGCCGTACAGGGGATTGTTCGGCAGGTGGGTGCCGTACTTGGCCTTGTACTCGTCGAGGAGGCTGTTGACGCCCTTCACTTCCGTGTTGAAATCACCCTTGGCCAGGAAGGAGAGGATCCCGGGGACCTCGATCACGGCCACGATGTCGTTGCAGCTCTTGGACCCGAGGTTGCCGACGCTCAGCACCGAGAAGCCGGTGCCGTCGTGGCAGGCGGCCTCGGCCGCGGCCATCTTCATGGGCTGTTGTTCGAACATCAGCTTGCCTTGCAAATCGCCCGTGAACGCAGTGCCTGCGAAGGAGATCATGGCGACGACGGCGCCGATCCGCAGGGAGTTGATCCACACCTTGTAGTCGGCCTTGTCCCGTCCTGGGATGTCGGCTTCGCCCGCGATGGCCCGGCCGTCGGCTCCGATGGTGTCAATGCCATCGTGGCGGCGGCGCCAGAGGTGGTACCAGGCGATGCCCAGAAGGAAGGCACCGGCGACGGCCAGCGCGCCGAAGAGCGTGTGGGGTACCGCCACCATGGCGGTGTTGTTGGTGAAGACTGCCCAGGCGTCGGTCATGACGGGACGCCCGTTGACCATCGTGACGCCGACGGGGTGCTGCATCCAGGAGTTGGCCACGATGATGAAGTAGGCCGAGAAGACCGAGCCGATCACGGCGATCCAGAGGCACGCGAGGTGGACGCCACGCTTGAGTTGTTTCCAGCCGAAGATCCAGAGTCCCAGGAAGGTCGATTCCACGAAGAACGCGAGAAGCGCTTCCAGGGCCAGGGGCGCACCGAACACGTCGCCGACGAATCGGCTGTATTCGCTCCAGGCCATGCCGAATTGGAATTCCTGCACGATGCCCGTGGCCACACCCATGATGAAGTTGATGAGGAAGAGCTTGCCCCAGAACTTGGTCATCCGCAGGTATTCAACCTTGCCCGTGCGGTACCAAAGGGTCTGGATGACGGCCACCACGAGCCCCAGCCCGATGGTTAGCGGCACCATCATGAAGTGGTAGACCGTGGTGATTCCAAATTGCCAGCGTGCGATTTCCAAGGCGTCCATGGCTGTCCTTATTGTCCCGACGCCCGCTTGCGGCGTCCTTTTTCTACGTTACGTAGAACTGACTTCTTCTACACAGTGTAGAACAAACCCCCTGCGATCTGCTCACCACTCTTCCAGCGGCGTCACAGTGCCGCAAGGACACGCCGCGCCGCATGTTCTACCTCACGTAGAATCGCCGCCTGAAAAGCGGTAGATTGATGGTGGAATGTTGGATCATCGCACTTCCCCCGGTCCACGCAAACCGGCAAGGGAAGTGCGGAAAGTAGGGATGCGTTGATGGCAAGTCTTGGCGAACTGGAACGGGCGGTCATGGATCTCCTTTGGGCGGGCCAGGAGGCTGCGACAGCCAACAAACTTCGTGATCTGCTGGCGCAGGATTCCGCCGCCACGGATGGGATTGCAGGACACCAGGGTAAGGACCTCGCAGTCACCACAGTGCTGACTGTCTTGTCCCGCCTCGAGAAGAAGGGCCTCGTGGAGCGCGAACGCGGCACCCGCCCGCACCGCTACCAGGCTGTTTCGAGCCGCGCGGACCACACGGCGGACCTCATGCACGAGGCCTTGGGTTCCGCCCCGGACCGCGAAGCCGTGCTGGCTCGGTTCATCGGTTCCGTGAGCGAGAGTGAAGCCGCCACGCTGCGCAAGCTGCTCGGCAAAAACTAACCACCCATGTTCTGGACCTCATATTTTCTGGCGGTCCTTGCTTTGGTGCTGGCCTGGCCGGTTCCTGTCCTCCTTTCGCGCGCCGAGTGGCCTTCACGCGCGCCATTCATGGCCATGGTCCTCTGGCAAGCCATCGCACTCGCCGGTGGCCTCTCCATGATCGGGGCCATGCTCGTCTACGGGCTTGAGCCCATCGGCGACAACCTTATTGCAGGCGTGCGCTCCTTGGCCGGCATGGTGCTTCACAACGAGCCCACCACGGCACTGGGCTTCTGGCACCTGTTCGCTTTGTCCGCCGCGGCGCTGCTGAGCGCCCATCTCGTGTTCACCCTGCTGCTCACCTACGTCAAGATCGAACGGCAGCGGCGCAGGCACCGCGAACTCCTCGCACTTCTGGCCTCACCGTCCGACGACGGCCCTGGCACCGTGGTCATTAACCACGACTCCCCCGTTGCATACTGCTTGCCCGGCGGCGCAAGGTCAGTGACTGTCCTGTCCGACGGCCTCATGGCCGCCCTGGAGCCCGCCGAGCTCAGGGCGGTCCTCATCCACGAAAATGCCCATCTTTCCCAGCGCCACGACCTTCTTTTGTGGGCCTTCGCGGCGTGGCGCCAGGCGCTGCCCTGGTTCCCAACGACGCGACTCGCCCAGGTTGCGGTCAACTCCCTGATCGAAATGCTCGCCGACGATGTGGCCCTGCGCACCGAGAGTAAGGGGACGCTCATTAAGGCGATTGCGATCGTGGCGAGCGGCTCCGCCGGTCCCGTGGAGCAATTCGCGCCTCCCGGAACAGGCGGGCAGGACGCTTCCCCCGAAGGCAGTTCGCTGAGCGGCACCGGCGGCGCCGATTCACCGCGTACGACGGCGTCGCGCGTCAGCCGGCTGCTCTCACCCAAGCCGCCGCTTCCGGCGGCCCAGCGCACCTTGGTGCTTGCGGCGTCGGCCATGTTGCTCGCGGTGCCGACAGGCCTGCTGATCGTGCCGGGCTTGCTGGGCTGAGCGGCGTCGGATATGGCCCGCCGGATCAGGCGTCGATGCGTTCCCGGTCCAGGTCCGCAGCGCCGGCGATTATGAAGTCCTTGCGCGGGGCGACGTCCGATCCCATCAGCAGGTCAAACGTGTCTTCCGCCATCTTCGCGTTCTCGATGCCCACCTTGCGGAGGGTTCGGTGGCGCGGATCCATGGTGGTCTCGGCGAGCTGCTCGGCGTCCATTTCACCGAGGCCCTTGTAGCGCTGGATCGGTTCCTTGTATCGCTTGCCTTCCTTGGCGAGCCTGGCCAGCAGGACGTGCAGTTCGGCCTCGGAGTAGGTGTAGATCATCTCGTTGGCCTTCTGGCCCGCGTTGATGACTTCCACCCGGTGCAGCGGCGGTACTGCCGCATATACCCTGCCCTCGTCGATCATCGGACGCATGTACCGGAAGAACAACGTGAGCAGCAGCGTACGGATGTGAGCGCCGTCGACGTCCGCGTCGGTCATCAGGATCACCTTGCCGTACCGGGCGGCGTCGATGTCGAAGCTCCGGCCCGAACCGGCACCCACTACCTGGATGAGGGCGGCGCACTCCGCGTTGGAGAGCATGTCCCCCACTGATGCCTTCTGCACGTTGAGGATCTTGCCACGGATCGGCAACAGCGCTTGGAAGTCCGAGGACCGCGCCAGCTTGGCAGTGCCAAGGGCGGAGTCACCTTCCACGATGAACAGCTCGGAACGTCCGACGTCGTCCGTGCGGCAATCCGCCAGCTTGGTGGGCATCGACGACGTTTCCAGCGCATTCTTCCTGCGCTGCGTTTCCTTGTGGACGCGGGCCGAGATGCGGGACTTCATTTCGCTGACGATCTTCTCGAGCAGCAGGGCGGACTGGGCCTTGTCGTTCCGGTTCGCCGAGTTCAGGCGCGCTGTGATCTCGTCCTCGACAACCTTGGCAACAATAGCCTTGACGGCCGAAGTGCCCAGTATTTCCTTGGTCTGGCCCTCAAATTGCGGCTCTGCCAAGCGGACCGTCAGCACTGCCGTGAGGCCGGCCAGGATGTCGTCCTTCTCAATCTTGTCGTTGCCCGCTTTGAGCTTGCGCGCGTTCGTTTCGACGGCTTTGCGGAAGGTCTTCAGGAGCGCCTGCTCGAAGCCTGCCTGGTGCGTGCCGCCCTTGGGGGTGGCGATGATGTTGACGAAGCTCCGCATGGTGGTTTCGTAGCCGATTCCCCAGCGCAGCGCGATGTCCACTTCACAGTCCCGCTCCACTTCCGCGATCTTGCTGTGCCCGTTTTCGTCAAGGACCGGAACCGTTTCCTTGAACTTGCCCGCACCATGGAGCCGCCAAATATCAGTGACGCCCGAATCCGCGGCGAGGAAGTCGACGAATTCGGAAATGCCGCCGTCGTGATGGAAAACCTCTTGGTGCGGCCCGTTTTCGCCGGGGGTACCGGGGAGCCGGCGCTCATCGCGCACCGTGAGCTTGAGGCCCGGAACCAGGAATGACGTTTGGCGGGCGCGCGCCGCAAGATCCTCGAGGGAGAACTTCGCGTCCGGAGTGAAGATCTGCCGGTCTGCCCAGTAGCGGATGCGGGTACCGGTGACACCCCGCTTGGCCTTGCCCGCGACGTCGAGCACCGAGTTCTCGACGAACGGTTCGAAGACCGACGTCGGGCTGGGCTTCGAACCGATGTCCTTGAATCGGCCGGGCTCGCCCCGGCGGAAGGACATCTGGTACGTCTTGCCGCCGCGGTCCACCTGCACGTCAAGGCGGGCAGAGAGCGCGTTCACTACGGACGCGCCAACGCCGTGCAAACCGCCGGACGCCGTGTAGGAGCCGCCACCGAACTTTCCGCCAGCGTGCAGTTTGGTGAAGACGACTTCGACGCCGGTGAGCCCCGTCTTGGGTTCCAGGTCCACCGGGATGCCGCGGCCGTCGTCGTGGATTTCCACCGAATTGTCCGCGTGCAGGATGATCTGGATGTCATGCCCGAAGCCCGCCAGCGCTTCGTCCACGGAGTTGTCAATGATCTCCCACAGGCAGTGCATGAGGCCGCGCGAGTCGGTGGAGCCGATGTACATGCCCGGACGTTTGCGGACCGCCTCCAGGCCTTCCAAGACTGAAAGGTGCCGGGCGTTGTATTCAGAACTCGGTGCCACGGGCGGGGCGCTCCTTCGGGGGTGTAACAGAGGCAAAAAACACTCCTCCTAGGCTAGCTGGCCCGGAGCCCGGACGAGAGCTGCCACTCCCAATCGTGCTGGACGCCACTTCCCGGTGTTACGCACATGTGATACGCGGACAGCGAACGTGACCCATCCTTGCCATGGTTTTGCTTCGAATGCTGGTTATATGGATACACAGAACTACTAAGGAGGCCGAACATGACAACAGCAGTTGCAGACCGCACACTCAATGCACTCGACCGGTGCGACCGTTGCGGGGCCCAGGCATATGTCCGCGTTGTACTCGAGTCCTCCGGCGGTGAGCTGCTCTTCTGCGGCCACCACGCACGTGCAGTAGAGGCCACGCTGCGGCCGATGACTTCGGACTGGCATGACGAGACCGGTCGCCTTCAGGAGAAGGAACCAGTCCTCACCGACTAGCCTAAGTGGCCGGCCCCAGCGGCCGCCCGGCTGACATAATTTCACAGAGACAACGGCCCCCTCCGAATGGAGGGGGCCGTTGCGTTAACTTCCCCGCCTGGCCCGGGCGACGTCGGCAGCAATCTCCTTGTGCCCTTGGGCATCAAGCCCGGCCACCACCGTCGATGTCCTTGTCGGGCCGGTTCTGGCTCAGTTTGGCCTTCGCCTCGATACGGGTAATGACCAGCTCGATGCCAACGATCGCACGCAACTGGCCGGAGACGTAGCGTTCCGGCGCGTCGTCCACGGACCACGGCCGCTCGGAATCGGCTTCGTTGAGGTTGGTCAGCTGCCTGACATGGTTCCCCAGCCACGCGGCATCCTCATGGACGGCAAGCTTGCCGTAAACGTGCGCGGTGGAGTAGTTCCACGTCGGGACGACGCGCCCATGATCTGCTTTCGATGCGTACAAGGAGGGCGAGATGTAGGCGTCCGCGCCCTGGATGATCACGAGTGATTCTCCGATCGCCGGCTCAGACCATTGGGAGTTGGTTCGGGCGAGGTGCCCGTGGAGCGCGCCGTATTCGCCGATCGAGGGATCGTAGATAAGTGGCAGGAAGGTCGCCAGCAGGCCCTGCGTCGTCATGGTGACCAGATTCGCCGCACTTGGCCGTGTCAGGAGGTCGTGGAGTACGTCGGGACCGGCCTCGAAATGCGCTGGGATGTACATGGTTCTATTCTTCCTATCGTGGGACGGGCGATCTGTTGTGTTGGTCTTCAGCGGTTCTGTTCCGGTCTCTGCGGATTGAGCCGGACACGGACCGCGACGCCGGCGCAAAGGATGACGGCCAGACCACCGACAATCGTGGTCCAGCCGAGGGATTCGCCCAGCAACAGCCCTGCCCAACAAATACTCAGTACGGGCTGGACGAGTTGCACCTGGCTGACTTTGGCCATGGGTCCAATGGCGAGACCCCGGTACCAGGCGAAGAAGCCGAAGAACATGCTGACGACTCCGAGGTAGGCAAAAGCAGCCCACTGGACCGGCGAGGCCGACGGCGGCTGTTGGGCCATGGAGAGCGCCGACAGTCCGGCCATCAACGGCAAGGCCAGGACGAGCGCCCACGATACGGTCTGCCATGCGCCGAGTTCGCGGGCGAGCAGGCCGCCTTCCGCGTAGCCGATTGCCGCAGCAATGACAGCTCCGAGGAGCAGCACATCCGCCCAGTCAAGTTGCCCGAACCCACCGGACTGCGCGAATGCGAATGCGATGGCCGCACCAGCGCCTACGGCGGTGACCAGCCAGAAGGCGACAGGCGGATGCTCGCGTCCGCGGAGCACTGCGGCAGTTGCCGTTGCTGCCGGCAACAGGGCGATGACGACGGCGCCGTGGCTGGCCGGCGCCGTCGTGAGCGCGAACGAGGTGAGCAAGGGGAACCCGACAACAATCCCGGCGGCGACCACGGCCAGGCGCGCCCATTGCCTGCCTTGAGGCAGCCGCTGCCTGGTGAGGGTGAGGGCGAATGCCGCGAGCATCGCCGCGACGACGGCACGGCCGGAGCCGATGAACAGGGGCGACAGCCCACCAACCGCCACCCGGGTGAAGGGAACAGTGAAGGAGAACGCCGCTACTCCGAGGAGTCCCCACCAGAGGCCGGTTGTCGAGCGCGACGGTATCACTGGCCGAATAATTGTAGTAGCGCTACTATTGTCTCTCATGAACAACGATAGCAGTTCCAGGATTGCGATGCGACTGCGGGAATGGATCGCCGGGGCCGCGCCGGGATCCCGGCTTCCGTCCACCCGGTCACTGGTTGCCGAGTACCAGGCCAGCCCTGTGACGGTTCAGAAAGCCTTGCAGACGCTCACTTCGCAGGGCTTGATCGAGAGCCGGCCCGGCGTCGGCACTTTCGTGCGGGCCGTCCGGTCAGCACGCCCCTCGGATTACGGCTGGCAAACCGCGGCGCTGCGTGCACCGCAGGCGCCTCCCCGTTCAGCCTCCACTACGATGCGCGACACCTCGAACGCCACTATCGCCTTCCATTCCGGATACCCGGACCGGGAACTCCTGCCGGAGCGGCTTGTGCGGGCCGCTCTCGCCCGCGTGGCCCGCGGCGACGCTGCTTTGTCCCGGCCTCCGGCGGCCGGTCTTCCCGAGTTGCAGTCCTGGTTCGCGCACGAACTCGGCACCGCGACCCCGGCAGGGCTCACCCCGCCAACACCGAGCGACGTCATCGTGCTGCCCGGAAGCCAAGGCGGCCTCAGCTCGATCTTCACTGCATTGGTCGGCCACGGGCAGCCGCTGCTCATGGAATCTCCGAGCTACTGGGGAGCCATCCTGGCCGCGACGCAAGCCGGAGTCCGCATCGTCCCGGTACCCAGCGGAGCCGATGGGCCGGATCCCGAAGAATTGGCCAGGGCCTTTGAGGAGACGGGCGCGCGGTTGTTCTACGCCCAACCGAACTATTCCAACCCCACTGGAGCGCAATGGTCCACCCGGCGGGGCGAAGAAGTCCTGGACGTCGTCCGGGAGTACGGCGCGTTCCTCGTCGAGGACGACTGGGCGCACGACTTCGGCATCACGTCGACGCCGGTACCGCTTGCCGCACGTGACGACTCCGGCCACGTGGTCTATTTACGCTCCCTCACGAAGAGCGTTTCACCCGCCATCCGCGTCGCCGCCGTCATCGCGCGCGGCCCCGCCCGCGAACGTATCCTCGCGGACCGCGCTGCCGAGTCGATGTATGTCAGCGGATTGCTGCAGGCTGCGGCCCTCGATGTCGTCACCCAGCCGGCTTGGCAGACGCATCTGCGAAGCCTCCGCCATCAGCTCCAGTCACGCCGCGACCTGCTGGTCTCAAGCCTGCGCGAGCACGCCCCCCAGGCCCATCTCAGCCTCATCCCCAAGGGAGGACTGAACCTTTGGGCACGCCTGCCCGACGGGACGGACCTCGAAAAGTTGACCCGCGACTGCGAGAATGCCGGGGTGATGATCGCGGTCGGTACGGAATGGTTCCCGGCCGAACCGGCGGGACCGTTCATCCGGCTCAACTACGCAGGACCCAACCCCTCCGCTTTCCCGGAAGGCACTCGCATCATTGGCCGGGCACTCGAACGGAACAGCGCCTAGGCGAAATGCCTCCAGACGCAAAAGTGGACCCCCGGACAAATCCGTGGGTCCACTTCTTGACGGGCTGTGCCGGTTAAGGCAGGGTGTCCGTTCCTTTAGTCAAGGTAGTCGCGCAGAACCTGCGACCGCGAGGGGTGGCGCAGCTTGGACATCGTCTTCGATTCGATCTGACGGATGCGTTCGCGGGTGACTCCATAGACCTTGCCGATTTCGTCTAAAGTCTTTGGCTGGCCATCGGTAAGGCCGAAACGCATCGCAACGACGCCTGCTTCACGCTCGGACAGGGTATCGAGCACCGAGTGCAACTGCTCCTGGAGGAGTGTGAAGCTCACAGCGTCCGCCGGCACAACCGCTTCGGAGTCCTCGATGAGGTCGCCGAATTCGGAATCGCCGTCTTCGCCAAGCGGCGTGTGCAGCGAGATGGGCTCGCGGCCGTACTTCTGGACTTCAACAACCTTCTCGGGAGTCATGTCCAGCTCGAGCGCCAGTTCCTCAGGCGTAGGTTCGCGTCCAAGGTCCTGAAGCATCTGGCGCTGGACACGTGCCAGCTTGTTGATGACTTCCACCATGTGGACCGGGATGCGGATGGTCCGGGCCTGGTCAGCCATGGCGCGGGTAATGGCCTGGCGGATCCACCAGGTGGCGTAAGTGGAGAACTTGAAGCCCTTGGTGTAGTCGAACTTCTCCACTGCACGGATCAGGCCCAGGTTGCCTTCCTGGATGAGGTCCAGGAACAGCATGCCGCGGCCGGTGTAGCGCTTGGCCAAAGAGACCACGAGTCGCAGGTTGGCCTCGAGGAGGTGGTTCTTGGCCCTCTTGCCGTCGTGGATGATGAACTCGAGCTCACGCTTGAGCTTCGGGTCCATGGAGCCGTCGTCGGCGTTGATCTTCTCTTCGGCGAACAGGCCGGCTTCAATGCGGAGCGCAAGGTCGACTTCCTGCTCAGCATTCAGCAGGGCAACCTTGCCGATCTGCTTCAAGTAGTCCTTGACGGGGTCGGCCGTGGCGCCGGCTGACATGACCTGCTGGACAGGCGCATCGTCGTCGTCGGCATCCGAGTAGACAAAGCCGGAACCGGTCGTGGCAGGCTTCTTGCCCTCTTCGCCTTCCTCGACGTCCTCCGTGAGCTCTGCTTCGTCGGGAACGACGGCGTCAAAATCCTCGGCTTCTTCGGAGTCCTCGTCGGCGCCGGTGGACTTGTTGGCTGCTTCGGCAGCGGCCTTGGCGCCGGGCTTGGGCCCGCGCTTCTTGGGTGCCGGCTTCTCTGCACCTGCAGTCGAAGCATTGGCAGCACGCGTTGCCGCACGCTTCGCAGCTGTAGCCGCCTTCTTTTCTTCGGCGGACAGTTCGGCCAGGGCGGCGGGTTCCTTCTCGGCGGAAGACGGGGTCACAGAAAACCTTTCTAGCGGCGGTCTGTGGAATCACCATGGGGGCAACACCACTATGACCCTGTCAAGTCCGTGATCAACATCAAGTGCCATCGCCGACTGCAGAGTCTTTAGGTAAAACTCCCGACGGCGCCTTAATGTTCCCTAGAGTTCAGGGGACGTTCATGGCACTTGAAACACGGACCCAACCGGGTCTCGGCAACCATTGTCTCACGGTTTTGAGTTCCAGGGTCATCCGGCCGCCCCACCGAACTTCCGCCACGCGGAGGACTTGCTTTTGGCCCAGCCGCAGAGCGTTCCGCGCGTCACCAGCTCGGCGAGTAGTTCGGCGAGCCGATAGCCCTGTTGCTCAGCGTCAGCCTGCGAAAGGAGTTCGTGGGCGAACGAACCGCTCCCCCGGCACCACTGAATCCACCCGCGGATCGTGAGCGTTGCGGCGCGCGCCTCCCCACCGCCGTGCCGGGAGAGCGCCGCCAGAACCCGGTCCAGGCTCGTCAACCGCTTCCAGTCGGGGTTCTCCGGGTAAAGGCCCAGGAGTACGTCTCCGTAGCGCATGACGCTGAGATCCGCAGCCTCAGTGGGCTTGCCGGCCACTGGTGCCGTGCCCGCTGTTGGTGCCGGGGGACAGAGCCCGGGCGGAAGGGCCAATGAATCCGCGTCATCGTCCTCATGTTCAAAGAAGCCGAAGGCTTCCGCACCGCCGCAGGCTAGAGCTTTCCCGCCAGCCGCCAGGACCACCACGGCGTCGCGCCAGGCAGGAACCCTCAAGCTTGCCCGGAGGAACGCCGCAGCCTCGCCGTCGAATTCCTCCGGACGGCAGGAATCGAGGACCCCCGTCCACACATCCAGCATTTCCTCGAACGACTTCCTGCGCCGCCACCGCAGGAGCAACTCCCCAAGCATGGCGTCTTCCGCACGCATGAATTCGGGATCAAGGACAGGCTGGTCGCCGGGCCCCAACAACCGCGGCGATTTCCTGACGCTGCTCCCCCTGAACACCATTTCCGCGTTGAGCCGGCTGTCCAGGATCTGGTCCACGGGACGCCCGGGAAGGGGACAGCACTCCAGGTCGGTGCAGAATGCGCTTCGCCAGTAATCGGAACCTATGAACCAGGCATCCCGCAACGCCAATCCACCGCGGACCAGGACGGGTTCCAAGGCTTCTAGAAGCGGCATGCCGTGTGCCACGGCGCCGCCATCGTCCCAACCGTTGTCGCTGAAGAATGCCAAAAGCACGCCATCGGCGTCATGGTCAGCTTCCAGGTACTCACCGATCCTCCGTGAGTACGCGGCAAGCACGCGTTCGGATCTCCCGGGCGGAAGGTCCACACGGAGTGTGGCGCCGAGTGTCTGCCCGCACAGCGTGATGGCAACGAGGCTCTCCTTCGGCCAGAGTCCCAAGGCGTGCGGAATGAAGCCGAGGATGTCCTCAGGACGGGAGATGGTCACACGGTTGTCTGCTGTCATGAATCCAGCATTGGCATCAATCGCGGGCGACGGCAGGCCTCAATTGCGGTATGTGGACAAAGGTGTCCGTCAGCGCCTGTGGGGGAACACCGTGAGAGCAGGCTACGGCGTGGAGCTCCGCTGCTTCGCTAAACGTTCGCGGCGCAATTCCACGCGGCGTCGGCGCTGGTTTGCCAGCGATACGAGGAGTGGCGGGACGTGTACCCCCTGTGCCGCCATTTGGCGGCGCACTTTGCGACGGGTCATGAGGATCAGGACCGTACCCACGAGCAGGAACAGGAACTGCACGCTCAATGCGATGCGGAAGGGTGCCAGGCCGTACAGCTCCCCGCCCGAGAAACCGCTCGTGTGGAGGAGGTCGAGGATGAGCCCCACCGAGTAGATCGTCACGAGGGCCGCAACGAAGCCACCCACGTTGACGATGCCGGTGGCGGTGCCGATCCTGTGGGAAGGATTGAATGTCCGGGCAAAATCAAAACCGATCATGGACCCGGGGCCGCCGATGGCCAGGGCAACCACCAACAAGCCAAGCAACCATAGGGGCGCCCTGCTCGGCAACAGCAGCACCGCAGCCCACGCGAGCGCGGTGGCCGCCGTAATCAGGAGGACCATGGCCGAACGCCGCATGGGGTGCCTGGCCACGAAGGTTCCAAACAACGGCCCCACGAGAATGCTGGTGACGACGAAGAGTCCCATCAAGGCGGACACGGTGGCCGGGTTCAGGCCCTGCGCCGATACCAGGAACGGGTAACCCCAGGACATGGCGAAGACGTTGCCGCTGAACTGGACCGTGAAGTGGCACCAGAGTCCCAGGCGCGTCCCGGGCTGCTTCCAGGCACGGGCCAGTGTCACGCCTGTGGCGCGTAGGCCTTGGGCGCTCTCCCGCGGCGGGTGACCCGGCGGAACGTCCCTGAGCAAGGCGAGAACAAGGACGACGGCGAGCGCCGACAACGAGCTCAACGCCAGGAAGGCCGTATTCCAGCCCGCCGAATGAAGGACCAGCGCGAACGGCACCACACTGATGAGCTGGCCCAGCTGGCCCGACATTCCCGTCAGCTGGGTGACGAGCGGAACCCTTGCCGGCGCGAACCAGATCGGCACGAGGCGGATCACGGAGACGAATGTCATGGCGTCACCGGCGCCGACGAGGACGCGGCCGAGCACGCCTGCCGGAACAGCGTCGGCATAAGCCAACTGGAGTTGGCCGAGGCCCATGAGCACAGCACCGCTGGCGATCATGGCACGCGAGCCGAAGCGGTCAACCAGGAGCCCGACCGGTATCTGGAGGCCGGCGTAAACCAGCAGTTGAAGCACCGTGAAGAAGGAAATGGCCGCAGCACTGGCATGGAACCGTTCGGTAGCCTCCAGCCCGGATACACCGAAGGATGTGCGCTGGGCGACCGCCACAAGGTAGGCAAGCACCCCAATCGTCCAAATGAGCCAGGCGCGGGGTGCGTTCACCCTTCCATTATGCCCGGGGCCGCATTAAAGCTGCTTTATGGGCGCGCATCTTTACGTGCGAGATACGCCTCAACCGCCGCGCCCAGGTCCTCGGCGTTGGGCAGTTCGTCATTCTCGTCGGCGAGCAGGGAACGGCGGACTGTCCCCTCGGCCTTGTCGTCATAGCGGGACTCCAGCTTCGAAACCACCTGCTGGACGTCCTCGGATGCTTCCACCTGTTCGGCGATCTGCCTGCCCACTTCCCTGCCTGCCTCGCGAAGCCGGTCCGTCGGCAGCATCAGGGAGGTGGCCGCACCGAGGTATTCGAGTCCTGCGACCGCTGCCGGCGGGTACTCGGCATCGGCGAGGTAGTGCGGGACGTGGATGACGTACCCGGCGACTTTCCGCCCCGCCTCGACCAGCCGCAACTCGAGGATGTGGCCGACGGCCGCAGGAACCTCGACAGTCGGCTTCCACGTGGAAATGCCCTCGATGAGTTCCGGGCGGTTACCGTGCACCGTGACACCAACCGGCCGGGTGTGCGGAACAGGCATGGGGATGGAGTGGATCCAGGTCACCAGGTTGACGTCCAGTTTTTCCACAATCCCGACGACGGCGCGCGCGAAACGCTCCCATTGGAGATCCGGTTCAAAACCGGCAAGCAGGAGGAACGGCTCGCCCAAGCCGTCATTAAGCTTGTAAAGCGCCAGTTGAGGGGCTTTGTAGTCCTCCAAATGGTCTTCGACAAAGCTGATGTGGGGACGGCGCGTGCGGTAGTCAATGAGCTGGTCGGCGTCGAACACAGCCACGGTTTCGACTTCGAGCGTATCCAGTAGTTCCCGGTTAATCTGCTGGACCACGTGACCGGCATCAGCGAATCCGGTGAAGCCCATCAGCATGTTGAGGCCCCTGATATCCGGGCTGTGGAAGAGCTCGATGTTGCTCGCATAGAGCGACTCAGGGTCAAGGAGTGAGCCGGAAATCCGTTCAAACACGGCATGTTCCTTTCGCAGTTTCAAATTCTTGGAGGAGCAGGCGGCTGCACGCCGCAGCAGACGCCTCGGCGGCCGGCCACGCTCTATGTACTGGTACAACGCCCCGGACCGGCCGCGCATTCCTGTCGGCCAATGTGCCGCAACTCTCATTTAATTGCTTTCCCCCGCAACAGACAGACTACGATCGAGACGTGCCGCCGTGTGCGGACCCAAGCAACCACCGACGTTGTCACAAGCGGACAACCGAGGGGTACCAGGGCCGGGCGCCTAACATGCAGCCCGGCCAAGCCATGCAGAGAGAGATGAGGACAAATCCTCGTGGTGAAGACTACAGACATCACCCTTGGCACTATTGCCAAGGACCTGAAGAAGGCGCCCAGCGACGCACTCGTGATAGCCGTGGGTCAGGGGGAAGACGGGCCAATACTGCTCGGGAACCCGCTGGGCGCGAAGGCCGCGGAAACACTCGCAGCTTCATTGGGCCTCCTCGGCATCACGGGAGCACCCGATCAGGTACACCGTCTGCCGGGTCTTCCGGAGACCGGTTCGGGCGTCCTCGTCCTGGCAGGTGTCGGCAAGGTCGCCGACGACGCCCTCCTCGCCGAGGAAACCCTGCGCCGGACTGCGGGATCCGCCGTCCGCCAATTGGCCGGTTTGTCCTCCGTGACCCTGGCCCTCCCGACGGCCTCCCTCGCCGACGTCGCGGCCGTCGCCGAAGGCGCCGTGCTGGGTTCCTATTCCTATACGGAGCACCGCTCCACCAAGGACGGCCTCAAAGATCCGGTCGGCAAGGTCCTGATCCACACGGCGTTTGACGGCAAGGACGTCCAGCCCGCGCTCGATCGGGCACTTCTCGTGGGACGCGCGGTCAACGCCACCCGCACACTCGTCAACCAGCCTCCGAGCCACCTTTACCCGGAGTCCTTTGCCGAAGCTGCCAGGGAACTCTCCAAGGGACTGCCCGTCAAGGTCACCGTGTGGGACGAGAAACGCCTCGAAAAGGACGGTTTCGGCGGAATCCTGGGCGTTGGCAAGGGTTCAACCCGCCAGCCGCGCCTCGTCAAGGTGGAGTACGCCCCGGCCAAGGCCACCAAGAAGATCGCGCTTGTCGGCAAGGGCATCACCTTTGACACGGGCGGCATTTCCATCAAGCCTGCCCTCGGCATGGGCGACATGAAGAGCGACATGGCGGGCGCCGCCGTCGTACTGAATACCGTCCTAGCCGTCGCGGGGCTTGGGTTGCCCGTCAAGGTGACCGCATGGCTCTGCATCGCTGAGAACATGCCCTCCGGCGCTGCACAGCGCCCGGCGGACGTCCTCACCGTGTACGGCGGCAAGACGGTCGAGGTCCTCAACACCGACGCCGAGGGACGCCTGGTCATGGCGGACGGAATCGTCGCGGCCAGCCTCGAGCAGCCGGACGCCATCATCGATGTCGCGACCCTGACGGGCGCCCAGCTGATCGCCCTCGGCAACCGCACTGCCGGCGTCATGGGTTCCGACGCCGTCACGGGCGCCCTCAAGTCCGCTGCGGACCGCGCAGGCGAACTCGTCTGGCCGATGCCGTTGCCGGAAGAACTGCGCGCCAGCCTCGACTCGCAGGTGGCGGACATCGCCAACATCGGCGAACGCCACGGCGGAATGATGACCGCGGCCGTGTTCCTGCGCGAGTTCGTCGGCAAGGACGCCGGGGGCAAGCAGATCCCCTGGGCACACGTCGACATCGCCGGGCCGTCCTTCAACAACGGCAGCCCCTACGGCTACACGCCCAAGCAAGGCACCGGCTGCACTGTCCGGACGCTGCTCGCCTACGTCGAAGACGTGCTGGCCACGGCCTAAGCAGGTCCCCAAGTGGGGCCGGTCCATGACCGGCCCCACGGCCCGACGTGAGTCTGGCCACAAGCGCCCCACAAATGCCTCGGCAGGGTGGAGCATGGATAAGTGGTTCGCTAAGGTGAACCACGGTAGTCACAAATGCAAGAGAACTTTCGGTGCTGGCATAATCGCGGCAGTACAAGTTCCAAGACCAGATGACGCGTAGTCGCGTGTCATCGCTCACGCGAGGGAGCGTCCTAGTGGCCGATCAGGCAACTGCGCAAGAATTCGACATCCTGGTACTCGGTGGCGGCAGCGGCGGCTACGCCACGGCTCTGCGTGCCGTTCAGCTTGGTTTCACCGTTGGCCTCGTCGAGAAGGGAAAGCTCGGCGGCACCTGCCTTCACAACGGGTGTATCCCCACCAAGGCCCTGCTGCACTCGGCGGAACTGGCCGACCACGCACGCGATTCCGCCAAGTACGGCGTCAACGTCACGTTGGACAGCATCGACATCACGGCCGTGAACGCCTACAAGGACGGAATCGTCGCCGGTAAGTACAAGGGCCTGCAGGGACTCATCAAGTCCAGGGGCATCACGGTTATCGAAGGCGAAGGCAAGCTGCAGGGCACCGACACCGTCGTCGTGAACGGCACAGCCTACAAGGGCAAGAACATCGTCCTGGCCACGGGTTCCTACTCCCGGTCCCTGCCCGGCCTGGAAATCGGCGGCCGCGTCATCACGTCCGATGAAGCGCTGACCATGGACTACATCCCCAAGAGCGTCATCGTCCTCGGCGGCGGCGTCATCGGCGTCGAATTCGCTTCCGTGTGGAAGTCCTTCGGCGTCGACGTCACGATCGTCGAAGGCCTCCCCTCCCTCGTTCCCAACGAAGACACCGCCATCGTGAAGAACCTTGAGCGCGCCTTCAAGAAGCGCGGCATCAAGTTCAGCACCGGCGTCTTCTTCCAGGGCGTCGAGCAGGACGACAACGGCGTGAAGGTCACCCTGGTTGACGGCCAGACCTTCGAAGCCGATCTCCTCCTGGTTGCCGTGGGCCGTGGCCCCGTCACCGCCAACCTTGGTTACGAAGAAGCAGGTATCACCCTCGACCGCGGCTTCGTCATCACCAACGAGCGCCTGCACACCGGCGTCGGCAACGTCTACGCCGTCGGCGACATCGTCCCCGGCGTCCAGTTGGCCCACCGCGGGTACCAGCAGGGCATCTTCGTCGCCGAAGAGATCGCAGGCCTGAACCCAGTGGTCGTCGAAGACGTGAACGTCCCGAAGGTCACCTTCTGCGAACCCGAAATCGCCACCGTTGGCTACACCGAAAAGGGCGCCAAGGAGAAGTACGGCGAGGACCAGGTCCAGACCCAGGAATACAACCTGGCCGGCAACGGCAAGAGCTCCATCCTGGGCACGGGCGGCATCGTTAAGGTTGTCCGCCAGAAGGACGGCCCGGTTGTCGGTATCCACATGATCGGTTCCCGGATGGGCGAGCAGATCGGCGAAGCACAGCTGATCGTCAACTGGGAAGCCCACCCGGAGGACGTGGCGCAGTTCATCCACGCACACCCGACGCAGAACGAGACCCTGGGCGAAGTCCACCTCGCAATGGCCGGCAAGCCGCTCCACGGCTAAGTCTTTACGCAAGACACCCGGTCCTGCGCCCGCACGAACTGCGGGCGCAGGACCCCAGCAGGCAACACTCATCCGCACTAAAGATCAATAAGGAGAACGGGGACGACATGTCTGAATCCGTTAACTTGCCCGCCCTTGGTGAAAGCGTCACCGAAGGCACCGTCACTCGCTGGCTCAAGCAGGTTGGTGACCGAGTGGAAGTCGACGAGCCCCTGCTCGAAGTTTCCACCGACAAGGTAGACACCGAAATCCCGTCTCCTATTGCCGGCATCATCGAAGAAATTCTCGTGGCTGAAGACGAGACCGCCGAAGTCGGCGCTCCCCTGGTCCGGATCGGCAGCGGCAGCAACGGCGCTGCAGCGCCCGCCGCCGCACCTGCGGAAGAAGCACCGGCAGCCCCCGCACCTGAAGCAGCACCAGCGCCTGAAGCAGCACCGGCTCCCGCAGCCGAAGAAGCCGCAGCCCCCGCCGCAGCATCCGGCGAGGCATCGGGTCACGACGTGACTCTCCCCGCCTTGGGTGAAAGCGTCACCGAAGGCACCGTCACCCGCTGGCTCAAGGCCGTCGGCGACACCGTCGAGGTGGACGAACCGCTCCTCGAGGTCTCCACGGACAAGGTCGACACCGAGATCCCCTCCCCCGTGGCCGGCATTTTGCTCGAGATCCGCGTCAACGAAGACGACACCGCTGAAGTCGGTTCCGTTCTTGCCGTCATCGGCTCGGGCGCTCCCGCCGCAGCAGCGCCTGCACCCGCAGCAGCACCGGCACCCGTAGCAGCAGCGCCCGCAGCAGCGGCACCCGTTGTTGAATCCGTACCCGCGCCGGCAGCCCCGGCACCCGCAGCCGCCGCACCGGCAGCGCCGGCACCGGCAGCCCCGGCACCGGTTGCCGCACCCGCATCCTCTTCGAACGAGTCCGGCTACGTCACCCCCCTCGTCCGCAAGCTGGCCAACCAGAGCGGTGTCGACATCACCACCGTGACGGGCACCGGCGTCGGCGGCCGTATCCGGAAGCAGGACGTGCTTGCCGCGGCCGACGCCAAGAAGGCAGCAGCCGCTGCTCCGGCCCCGGCGTCCGCAGCTCCCGCCAAGCCTGCTCCGGCCCCCGTGGCGGCCTCCTCGCTCCGCGGTACCGTCGAAAAGGCTCCGCGCATCCGCCAGGTCATCGCCCGCCGCATGCGCGAGTCCCTCGAAACCTCGACGCAGCTGACCCAGGTGCACGAGGTCGACATGACCAAGATCGCCAAGCTCCGCCTCAAGGCCAAGGGCTCCTTCGAGGCCCAGAACGGCGTCAAGCTGACGTTCCTGCCGTTCATCGCCAAGGCCGTGGCCGAAGCCTTGAAGCAGCACCCCAAGCTGAACGCCGCGTACGACGAAGCCAAGCAGGAAATCACCTACCACAACGCGGAACACCTCGCGATTGCGGTGGACACCGACAAGGGCCTGCTGGTCCCGGTCATTTCCGACGCCGGCAACCTGAACCTTGCCGGCCTGGCCAGCAAGATCGCCGATGTCGCCGGCCGTACGCGCCAAGGGAAGATCGGTCCGGACGAGCTGTCCGGCGGTACCTTCAGCATCACCAACATCGGGTCCGTCGGAGCGTTGTTCGACACGCCGATCATCAACCAGCCCCAGGTGGGCATCCTGGGGACCGGCGCGATCGTCAAGCGTCCGGTTGTCGTTGCCGACGAGAACGGTGACGACTCGATCGCCATCCGCTCCATGATGTACCTGTCCCTCACGTACGATCACCGCCTGGTTGACGGTGCCGACGCCGGCCGCTTCCTGCAGACCCTCAGGGCCCGCCTTGAGGAAGGTTCCTTCGAAGCCGACCTGGGCCTCTGATTCCAGTTATCGCGTGACGGGAAGGTCCCGACGGGAAACCGCCGGGACCTTCCCGTTTTTCATGCCCGGATATTACCCCGTGGCTTTGCTACGGCTCGTAGAAGATTCTGGATAAGCTGGAGCCATGACTATCCTCTTCAACGTCCTGCTGTTCTTGCACATCGTCGGCGCAGCCATGATTGTGGGCTACTGGATCGCCACCATGAAGCAGCCGACTGTCCACCCGCGCCAGCGGGATGGTGCCTTCGTGCAGCTGATCACGGGTATTGCGATGATGGGAATCCTGCCCATGCTGCCCAATGCCGACCCTAACTACTTCAAGCTCGGCATCAAGTTCGCGATCGGTCTCGCAGTGGCCGTGCTCGCCGTCATCGGCTCGCGCAAGGTCAAGAAGGGCGAACCGGTCTCGACGGGCCTGGCCCACGGCGTCGGAGGCCTGGGATTGCTCAACATCGCCATCGCCACGATCTGGCAGTGACCGGCGAATACACGCTGGCCTGAGCAAACAGCGCGGCCGCCTGGACATTCGTCCGGCGGCCGTTGCCGCTTAAACCGTCGCTTCTCAAACAGGGGCAGTCACAATCCTCTGAGAGCGGACAAGCGGTGCGCCGCCGCCGTCGAATCCCTAGGATTGAACCCGGCGGCAACCGGTATCCGGATGCCAATTCGCAACGACGCTGAGGAGTGGACATGGCTACAACACGCACCGCACACACCGTATGGAACGGCAACCTGATCGAAGGCGCCGGCAACACCACGCTGGACAGCTCAGGACTGGGGACCTTCAACGTCACCTGGAAGGCCCGCGCGGAGTCCGCGGAAGGCAAGACCAGCCCCGAAGAACTGATTGCCGCAGCACACTCGGCATGCTTCTCGATGGCATTCAGCAACGGCGTGGCCGGTGCGGGCTTCACGCCGGAAGAGGTCAACACCAAGGCCGACGTCACTTTCCAGCCGGGCGAGGGCATCACGGGCATCCACTTGACCGTGAGCGCACGCATCCCCGGTGTCTCCGAAGAAGAATTCCAGCGCCTCGCCGAGGACGCCAAGGTCAACTGCCCGGTATCCCAGGCACTCCGGGCAACTCCGATCACGCTGGATGCCACGCTCGCTTCCTAGCGGCAAAACATCAAAAGCAACGAAGTCCCCGCCTTTCCTTCCGGAAGGGCGGGGACTTCGTTTTGCAGGCCTTGAGCTAGCCCTTTTGCGGCCTCGCGGGCAAGGCAGCGGGGCGGACCTTGCTGTACCCTTCACGAAGCGGCGGCCGGTCCGTGGGTAGTTCCTGGACCATTTCCTTGAGCGCGCCGATCCCGTACTCCAGCTGGGGATCGGTGCCGGCCGCATAGGCGTGGGGCGGGAACACCACTTCGATGTCAGGCTCAACCCCGAAGTTCTCCACGCTCCAGCCGATGCCGCCGGAGAACCACGTGGCATAGCGCGGCTGGGTCACGCCGGTGCCGTCAGCCAGGGAAAAACGGTTGTCGATGCCCACGACGCCGCCCCAAGTGCGGGTGCCGATGACCGGGCCGATGCCGCGGAGTTTGGACACCTGGGTGATGATGTCGCCGTCTGAACCCGCGAATTCGTCGGTCAGGATGATGACAGGGCCGCGCGGTGCGTGATGCGGGTAGGTACGCGGCTTTTCGCCGCGGGGCATGCTCCAGCCGGTGACCTTGCGTCCGATGAGTTCCGCCACGAGCTGCGAGGTGTGGCCGCCACGGTTCCGCCGCACGTCGACAATCAACCCGTCCAGCGCGGTCTCGGTATCGAGGTCCCGGTGAAGCTGCGCCCAGCCGTTGGCCATCATGTCCGGGACATGCAGGTAGCCGAACTTTCCGTCCGAGGCCTCGCGCACGGTGCGCCTGTTGGCGTGCACCCATTCCTGGTACCGCAAGCGTTCCTCGTCCTTCACCGGAACCACGGCGATCCGCCGCTGCTGGCCGGCCGCCTCGCCGTGCCCGCCGCCATTCAAGATCGTGAGTTCCACCGTCCGGCCCGCTGCGCCCACCAGCTGTTTGGCTGGAGTACGGTCCGCGGAGAGCCCGACGCCGTCGATCGCCAGGACAACGTCGCCTACCTTCGCGTCGGCTCCCGGCCGAGTCAGCGGCGAGTTGGCCAGCGGGTCGGAAGTGTCTCCCGCGAGGATGCGCGTGATCTCCCAACCGGCCTCCGTGAGCTTGAGGTCGGCACCGAGCCTTCCCTGTCCATTGCTCCCGGGTTCGCCCACCGCCGCCGGACGCACGTAAGCGTGGGAAGTGCCTAGCTCACCGTGCAGTTCCCACAGAAGGTCCACCAGGTCGTCGTGCGAGCCCAGGCGTTCGACGACCGGACGGTACCGTCGGTGCACCGAATCCCAGTCCTGGCCGGCCATGTCTTCGGTCCAGAAGAAGTCCCGCTGCAGTCGCCACGCTTCATCGAATGCCTGTCCCCACACAGCCAACGGATCCATGACCACCCGGATCCGGTTCAGCTCAACCTTGACCAGCTCGCCCGATTCTTCCTCAACCTTGGCGTCGGACGGTACGGCGATAACCTGCTTGTCGTTGACGAAGACCAGTTTCCTGCCGTCTCCGGACAATCGGTAGCGCTCAACCGCGGACGCGAGTGTGACCTGCTTTTGCTTCGAAAGCTCGTAGCGGACCAGCGCCGGAGCAGGTGCCTTGTCCTGCACCGTGCCGCGGCCATCTCCCGTGACGCCTGAGAGCGGGGTGTCGAGCCACAGCAGTGCGCCGTTGGAGGCCGAAAGGGCCGAGTAGTTGCCCTGCGGCACGGGGACGCCGATGACGCGCAACGGCAGCCCTTCGCGGTCCACGTGGACCTTGACGTCGGTCCCGGCACCATTCCCCGGACCATCCTTCGCGCCGTTCTTCCCGCCGTTCTTCCCTTCGGGTACAGCGTCCGCTTCGTCGTCGTCCAGCAGGTCCACTACCGGGCCGAAAGGCGAAGGAGTGGCCGCAGCTAGCGCCACGAGGTACGGCTTGATGGGGCTCGGGAAAGACAAGTCGAAGGCATGGCCGTCGTAGACGGGATCGAAGCTGCGGTTCGAGAGGAACGCCAGGAATTTGCCATCGGGAGTGAAGGCCGGCGATTCGTCGCAGAAGCGGCCATCGGTGACCTCCACGATGTCTTCCGGGTTGGCAGTGCCGACCATGCGTAACTTGCTCCGCGACCCGAAGGACGTCACAGGCTCGGACCATGCGAGCCACTGTGAGTCCGGCGACCATGCGAGGCCCTCGATGCTGCCGTCCCCTACGCTGACAAGCAGCGACAAAGTGCCACTGGCAGTGTCGGCCAGGTAGACGTCCCCGAATGCGGTACCCACTGCAAGCCACCGGCCATCGGGACTGGCTTCGAGGGCGCTTGGACGGGCTGCCTTGGGGAAATCGATCCTCAGGAAGTCGAGCCGTGACTCCTCGGCTCCGCCCCTCGCGGAGTTGACCGGGACAGCTACGGCGTCCGCGGACGCCGTAGCGGGCTCCGCGTGCGGTTCCGGCAGCCGAACCGCGGACGTCGCAGGCTGTCCCGCAATGGCCGATGCCGGGACCGGGCGGGGCAATTGTCCGGCGCCGTCCTCTTCAGCTTCGCGTGGCGCGGGTCCAGCGTCCTGGACTGGCGCCTCGACGGCAGGCCGCGAAAAACGCGGGGCAATCCTCTTGATGTACAGGGAATCGACGCCGTCGTGGTCCGCTACGTAGGCGATACGCCCGTCAACAAGGGGGCGGGGAAGCCTTGCCCGCACGCCCGGGGTCGCTTCCACCACGCGGGACGGTCCGTCTTTGTGGCGCAGCCAGTGGATGGTTCCGTGGGATTCCACCGCGCTGGCCGAACCTGCTGCGTTGGGGAAGACGTCGCCCAAGTGGGCGGCGGCTTTGAGGGGTGATGGGCGGCGCGACTGGGGTGCCGAGCCCAGCGAGATGTCCACCCGCGCGGCCTCGGCATCGGCTTCGAGCGTCGGCAGGATCCACAACTCGCCCGCCGATTCAAAGATGACCCGCTTGCCGTCGCTGGCAGCGTGCCGGACGTAGAAGTCCTCGTGATCGGTATGCCGGCGAAGATCCGAACCATCCGGCTGTACTGAATAGAGATTTCCGTATCCCTCGTGGTCTGAGAGGAAGGCGATCCGTCCGCCTACCCACAGCGGGTCCGCGAGGTTCCCGTCGAGCCCGGGAAGCAAGCGGGCGAACTCGCCGTTCCCGTCGGCGTCGATCCACAGTTTTCCGGCGGTACCGCCGCGGTACCTCTTCCACCAGGCAGGCTCACGGGAAAGCACGCTAGCAACGACAACGGGACGCTCGTCCCCCACTTCCGGGCCGAACGCCACCGATTCGACCGGGCCGAAGGGAAGCTCGACGGCGGGGCCGCCATCGAATGGCAAGGCGTACGCATGCGTGTGCCGCCCCTCAGCCTGTTCGAAAGCCGTGGTCACCACAATGTCGCCTGTGGAAGTGAAACCCTTGACTCGGGTGGTGCTGTGGCCGAAGTAGCTCAACTGCCGGTACCCGCCGCCGTCGACCTCTGCTGTCACCACCTCGGGAGCGGTCCCGACGATCGTCGTCCAGACGAGCCGCTTGCCGTCCGGGGTGAAGCGGGGATTGCGTGCAGGGAGCTGCTGGGCCGAAATCCGCCACGCGCGGCCTCCGGCCACGGGCGCAATCCAAACGTCGTCTTCGGCCACGAAAGTGATCAAATCACCGTGCAAATGCGGGAAACGGAAGTAGCTGGAGGAGGTCATTGTTCGATCATAGTCAACGGAGAAGCGAGCCCTTTGAGGCCTGCCGTAATGCCGAAGTGATGCTTGCCATGATGAGATGGGGCATGCGAATCGTGATATCGGGTGCTTCAGGATTCATTGGAACCGCGCTCTCCGCGCATCTCCTCGGCAGTGGGCACGAGGTCGTCCGGCTCGTCCGCCGTGCGCCCGCAGGAGCCGGCGAGGCATATTGGGATCCGGCCGCGGGTCAATTGGATGAGGCGGTACTCGACGGTATAGACGCCGTGGTCAACCTCTCCGGGGCGGGCATCGGGGAGCGCCGCTGGACCAAAGCACGCGTGCGGGACATCATCGACTCACGCTTGCGGACAACAAAAACGCTCACTGCGGCGATGGGACGGCTGGGAACTCCGCCCGGAACCTTCCTGAGCCAGTCGGCCTCCGGCTACTACGGCTCATCCCGCGCCGGCCTGCTCCGGGAAGACTCGGGACCGGGCAAAGGCATGTTGGCCGGCCTATGCGTCGATTGGGAGGCCGCCGCCCACACGGCACCTGCCGGCGTACGAGTGGTGACGCCGCGTACCGGTGTGGTCCTCAGCCCTGACGGCGGAGCATTGGGGCCGCTCCTTCCGTTGTTGAAGATGGGCGTGGGCGGACCGCTCGGAAACGGTCGGCAATATTGGCCGTGGATTTCCCTCGTGGACGTAGTGTCAGCCTTCGAATACCTGCTCAACTCGTCGCTCGAAGGTCCCGTCAATGTGTGCGCCCCGGAAAGCGCCGACGTCAACGCCATCGTCGCCCAACTGGCGGCGGCCCTGCACAGGCCGGCGTTCCTACGCGTACCTGCCCCCGCGCTGCGGCTCGCCCTCGGCAGCCATCTGGCAGAAGAACTTGTCCTTGCCAACCAGCGCATGGAACCGGCACGGCTGATGGACTCGGGCTTTGCCTGGCAGCACCCTGCGCTGGTGGACGCCGCCCGATGGGTTGCAAGCGGCGGCAAATGATCGCCTAAGACTTGGCCAGGATCTCCGCGATCCTCCACGCATCCCCGCTACGCAGGAGAACCACCCTGAGTTCCTGTGGTGCTCCGCGGGGACGCGCTCCGACTACCTTCCCTGAGGCGTCCCGTTCTTCATAGGCGCACGTTTCCACCGTGACATTGACTGTTGCCCGGTGCGGGCCGGAAGGGCTCTCCATGCTCACGCCGGTCAAGGTCGTGGAAAAGCCGGCGAGAACCAAGCCGGCGCCGATCAATTCGTCCCTGAGCTTCCCATCCGAGGCGGCGGCCGCCGAGCCCTGCACATTGACGTGATCCAGGAGTTCGAACTTGCCGGAACTCAACGCCGTGTCCCGGATCGCCGACAGTCCCCTGATGGCTTCCTCTGGCTTTGGGGATCGGATCCGGCCCCACAGCCCAGCAGGAAGCTCTGCCGCCGCTGGGACTTCGTCGAGGACTGTGTGGGGTGCCGAAGCGGAGGCCTCGGCACCCGGTCCCCGATCGCCGGTCCACCACCCTGTGCCAGCCAACCACGCCGCGGCTACTGATCCGGCGCCCACGATTATCCCGACGGCGCGCACTGCGGACGCCGCCCGCCGTCCTAAGGAAAGCGGCGCAACCGCCCTCCTGTGTCTGCGTCCCGCTCCCCGACGGCGGAAGCTGGAAAGCGCTGCGATGCGGGCTTGCTTTGAGCGAGGACCGGAAGCCCGACGCCGGGTCATCAGTTCCGGAACAACAGCCGCGTGCACCGAAGCCGAAAGGTCCACGGCTTCCGGCGCGGCGCTCCGGTAGACTGCGACACCCAATTCGGCCGCGGAGGGCCGCTGTTGTCCATCCGGATGAAGCCCGGCCTCGATGGCAACGGCCAGGGCGGTGGGGACCGCGGGTACCAGGAGTGTCAGGGGCGGCCGGCGTGCCGCAGTGTCCGGAGCAGAACCGGTGAGGCAATACCAGCCAAGGGCAGCGAGGGCGTAGGTATCCTGCTGCGGCTGGAGTTCTGCGCTCCGCCGGACAACCGGATCGGGATCCACGAATCCGGGAGTTCCGGACTCCGGGACCCCGGAGGCGTCCCCCACCACGCGGGAAATGCCCATGTCCGACAGGAGCGGCTTCCCTTGGGCAGTGAAGAGCACATTGCCGGGCGAAACATCGGAATGTGTCATGCCTTGGCGATGCAGATAGGCCAATGCCTGCGCGAGCGGCGTCAGGATAGTCACCGTCTCGCCCACGCCAAGACGCCCCCTGCTGGACACCAACTGCCCGAGGGATCCTCCGGGGGCGTAGTCCATGACCACGCCCAAGCCGCCGTCGAAGGAGCCGGCCAGCTCAACGACGCCGTGGACCTTGACGAGGTGTTCGTGGTCCAGCCGGGACAGAAGCCGCACCTCGCGGAGCACGGATGACTTCGCTTCGCCCGGACTCACCGTCGCCGGCCTCCGGCCAAGGCATTTCACGGCGAACTTGCTCCGCGACCGCTGCTCCGTTGCGAGCCACACCGTGGCGCTCCCGCCGCGCCCCAGCTCACGGACCGGAACAAAGCCTGGGATCAAAGGTTCGGCAGGTTCGATCCCCTGGGAAGGCATGTCCCCCTTTTGGTCCCGACCACTCTCGCCGGGCGAAAAAGTCTCCATGCCTCAACAAATACCGGAAATCGCGGATTGCCGCAGAAGTTATCCACAGGCCCGGGGCCCGCGGCCCCGCAAGCAGGCCGAGTACGACTGAGAGCTTGGCCACAAAATCATGGCGTGCGCCCCGCGGGGTCTAAGCTTGTCCCCATGACTCTTGAGTTTTCACAGCTGGGTCTTGCCCCGGATTTCGTTGACTACATGCAGGGCTGGGATATCCAGCGCGAACTCCACAACAAGGTTGTTGCCGGCGAGAAACCGAGCACCGTCCTGCTCCTTGAACATGCCGCGGTGTACACGGCTGGCAAGCTCACGGAGGACCACGAGCGACCGTTTGACGGAACGCCCGTCGTACCGGTGGACCGTGGCGGCAAATTGACCTGGCACGGACCGGGACAGCTCATTGCCTACCCCATCCTCAAGTTGAAGAACCGCGCCGGGATCCGTGACTACGTCGAGCGCCTCGAAGCCGTCATGATCGCGATCATGGAGGACTACGGGATCAAAGCCACGCGGGTCAAGGGCCGGGCCGGAGTCTGGGTCCTCGCCGACGACAAGGGCCCGGACCGCAAGATTGCGGCAATCGGCATCCGTGTCCTCGACGGCGTCACCATGCACGGCGTGGCCATCAACTGCAGCAACGATCTCGCTCCCTACGCGCAGATCATCGCGTGCGGCATCACCGACGCCAGCGTCACCACCATGTCCATTGAGACCGGCAGGACCATCAACCCGGCCGATATTGCCGAGCGCTTCATCGAAGAGTTCCGCAAGCACGAAGAAGCACTCGTATCCAGCCCCGAAGGAGCACTCCAGTGACCCTGGCACCTGAAGGCCGTAAGCTGCTGCGCGTTGAACAGCGCAACAAAGCCGTCCCGGTCGAACGCAAACCCGAGTGGATCAAGGCCAAGGTCCAGATGGGCCCGGAATTCGTGGGCCTGAAGAACCTCGTGAAAAAAGAAGGCCTGCACACCGTCTGCGAGGAAGCGGGCTGCCCGAACATCTTCGAGTGCTGGGAAGACAAGGAAGCGACCTTCCTGATCGGCGGCTCCGAATGCACCCGCCGCTGCGACTTCTGCCAGATCGACACCGGCAAACCCTCCCCCGTGGACATGTTCGAACCCACCAAGGTCGCCCGCTCCGTCCAGGCCATGGCCCTGCGCTACGCCACCGTCACCGGCGTTGCCCGCGATGACCTGGAAGACGAAGGCGTCTGGCTCTACGCCGAAACCGTCCGCAAGATCCACGAACTGAACCCCGGCACCGGCGTCGAACTGCTCATCCCCGACTTCTCCGGCAAACCCGAACACATCCAAGCGATCTGCGACTCCGCCCCCGAGGTCTTCGCGCACAACGTCGAAACCGTGCCCCGGATCTTCAAACGCATCCGCCCCGCGTTCCGCTACGACCGCTCCCTGGACGTCATCACCCAGGGCCGGGCCGCCGGCATGGTCACCAAATCCAACCTGATCCTGGGCATGGGCGAAACCCGCGAAGAGATCTCCGAAGCCCTGGCCGACCTGCACGCCGCGGGCTGCGACCTGATCACCATCACCCAGTACCTGCGCCCCTCCGAACGGCACCTGCCCGTGGACCGCTGGGTCAAACCCCAGGAATTCGTCGACCTCGCCACCGAAGCCGAGGAAATCGGCTTCCTCGGCGTCATGTCCGGCCCCCTGGTCCGCTCCTCCTACCGCGCCGGACGCCTCTGGGCCACCGCGATGCGCAAAAAAGGCCGCGAAATCCCCGCCCACCTGGCCCACATCGCCGAAGGCATCCAGGACTCCGGCACCACCCGCCAGGAAGCCCGCACCCTCCTCGCACACCACGCATAGCACGTCGGCCAAAGCACGGTCAAAGGACCGGACCCCGGACAAATCCGGCGTCCGGTCCTTTGGCATAAATCACGTAGAATTAAGGCACTATGGCGAAATCCCCTGATCCCAGCAACTCGACAACATCGGCTGCCGACGCTCCCAAACGCGGCTTGTTTTCCCGCAAGCCCAAGGAAGCCAAGGCCAAGAAGCCGAGCCAGCTGAAGCAGATCGGCGAGGTCTTCAAGATGACCCGCCGCAATGACCCCATCGTCGTGTGGCTCATGCTTCTGGCGTTCCTTGGCGTCATTGCTGTCAGCCTCGTCGTCGGGCTCCTCCTGAACAACTGGGTCACAGGCCTGATCATCGGCATCCCCTTGGGCCTGCTGGCAGCTGTCTTCATCCTGTCGCGCCGCGCGGAACGTGCGGCCTTCGCACAGATTGAGAACCAGCCCGGAGCTTCCGGTGCGGCTTTGGGGACGCTGCGCCGCGGCTGGATCACCGAGGATCAGCCGGTCGCCGTCAACCCGCGCACCCAGGACGCTGTCTTCCGCGCCATCGGCCGTCCCGGCGTCGTGCTGGTCAGCGAAGGACCGTCGCACCGCGTCAAGCCCCTGGTTGACGCCGAGCGCAAGAAGCTCGCACGTATCCTGCCGAACGTCACCATTCACGTGATCGAAAGCGGCCGTGGCGAAGGCCAGGTACCCATCAGCCAGATCGCAAAGACCATGAACAAATACAAGAACGAGCTCACCAAGGTTGAGGTCGGTGCTGTCAGCAAGCGGATCTCTTCGCTAGGCAACCGCCTGCCGATCCCCAAGGGCATCGACCCCTACAAGGCACGGCCTGACCGCAAGGCCGCACGCGGACGCTAACCAACACGAAAGCCGCCCGTTCCTGGAATCTCCGGGAGCGGGCGGCTTTTTGTCTGCGTAGAAGGTTACATCCGAATGAGGATTGTGTTCATGGCTCTGTCATGGAGTCCGCGCTGGTCGGGATCGAAAACAACCGCGGGAATCACCAGGCACAGGAGGATCGTCCTGACCAAGGCAGCCAAGGGTCCTGCCTGCGCTCCCCCGAGCCGTACTACGTGGATGCCGGCAACCCGGTGTCCGATGCTATAGCCCAGCGTGCCGATGAGAAGGATCTGCTCCACGGCAAACACGGCAAGCGTCGCCCACTGGTTGCCGCCGAAGGCAAAGTTGCTGATCACCAGGGCAATAACCCAGTCAATGCAGATTGCCAGGATGCGACGGCCGGCCCGGGCCATCGAGCCGGGGCCGGATTCCGGCAGGCCGAGCCGTGCTCCCGGGTACTTGGAGATTCCGGACGTGTCCGGCCCTGTGAGCCATGAACCAATATCTTTACGATCAACCACGCTTCAAGCTTACGGCTTCACCATCGCACGCCCGACGGCGAGAGGTTTCGCCGGTGGGATGTCAGCTGTGTTCACAAGGAAACAGACACACAGGCGTAAGACATAGACTGGCACTGCAGTAGACCAGTAGCGTTTACACGGCAGGCAGTTCTGTAACCTGCTCGAAACAATACCGACACTCCGGGGAAATCCCATTTCCCTATGGTTGGAGAAGTTGCTAGCCGCCGCATCAGGGATACTTTTTTGTTTCCCTGCTTTCGGTTTGCGCTGGACCAGACGGCCCTAGGGGCCTGTTACCTGTTATGCGTTAGGAGCATAGATGTTCAAGACTGCGGACGAAGTCCTCAAGTTCATCAAAGACGAAGATGTTAAATTCGTCGATATCCGCTTCACCGATCTTCCGGGCGTCCAGCAGCACTTCAATGTGCCGGCCAAGAGCGTTGACGCTGACTTCTTTGTCAACGGCCAGCTCTTTGACGGATCTTCCATCCGCGGTTTCCAGGGCATCGCCGAGTCCGACATGCAGCTCATCCCGGACGTCACCACGGCCTTCATCGACGCCTTCCGCATCGAGAAGACCCTCGCGCTGAACTTCTCCATCGTGAACCCGCGCACGGGAGACCCGTACCACCGGGACCCGCGCGGCGTTGCCGAAAAGGCCGAAGCGTACCTGGCCTCCACCGGCATTGCGGACACGGCATTCTTTGCTCCCGAAGCTGAGTTCTACGTCTTCGACAACGTCCAGTTCGAATCCTCCCCCCAGGGTTCCTTCTACAAGGTCGACTCGATTGAAGCACCTTGGAACACGAGCCGCGAAGAAGAAGGCGGAAACCTCGGTTACAAGACCCCCTTCAAGGGCGGTTACTTCCCGGTATCCCCGGTTGACCACCAGGCCGACCTCCGCGACGCCATGTGCCTCGCCTTGGACGAAGCAGGCCTCGAAGTCGAGCGCTCGCACCACGAAGTCGGCGCCGCAGGCCAGGCTGAGATCAACTACAAGTTCACCACTCTGGTGCACGCTGCCGACGACCTGCAGAAGTTCAAGTACGTCATCAAGAACACCGCGTGGGAATACGGCAAGTCCGTAACCTTCATGCCGAAGCCGATTTTCGGTGACAACGGCTCGGGCATGCACTGCCACCAGTCCCTCTGGAGCAACGGCGACCCGCTGTTCTACGACGAGAAGGGCTACGCTGGCCTGTCCGACACCGCGCGCTGGTACATTGGCGGCCTGTTGAAGCACTCCTCTGCTGTGCTCGCCTTCACCAACCCGACGGTCAACTCCTACCGCCGCCTGGTCAAGGGCTTCGAAGCTCCGGTCAACATGGTCTACTCGCAGGGCAACCGCTCCGCCGGCATCCGCATCCCGATCACGGGCTCCAACCCGAAGGCCAAGCGCATCGAGTTCCGCGCTCCGGACGCCGCGTCCAACCCGTACCTGGCGTTCTCCGCCCAGCTCATGGCTGGCATCGACGGCATCCGCAACCGCATCGAGCCCCCGGCTCCGATCGACAAGGACCTGTACGAACTGCCCGCCGAGGAAGCCAAGGACATCCCCAAGGCTCCGGGCTCCCTTGAGGAAGCCCTCGAGGCACTGCGCGAGGACAACGAGTTCCTGCAGGCCGGCGGCGTCTTCACCCAGGACCTGATCGACACCTGGATCGAGTACAAGTACGAGTACGAGATCCGTCCGCTGTCGCTGCGCCCGAACCCCTACGAGTTCGAGCTCTACTACGGCGTCTAGCAAGATCGCAGGGCTAAGACGCCCTGAGCGCAAAGCGCCCCCGCCCCTTCACCGGGCGAGGGGCGCTTCCGCTTTTAACGGCAGCCTCACCACCGGATGGTCGCTTCCGGCCGTTGAAGGTTTGAGGCTCCCAGCCTCTGCAAAGGAGAATTTGATCCGGTTTTGACGCAAGCGGGTCAGGATCAATAAATGAGGCTTTGGAAAAGACCCATAGTGCACGCAATGGCTGCCCTCGCAGTCGTCCTCTTGGGCGCCGCAGGCGCATCAGGAGTTGACCGGATGGCAGCAGCCAACCTACCTGCCCCTGCTTCGATCGGCTCGTCAGTTCTCGCGGCAGACGGACAGCCACCCCTGCGTCGCCTCGTCCTCCGCGGCCTCGCCGAAGGGTCGCTTCCCGGAGGCCTTCCGTACGACGAAGTCCGGGAAGAAACGTACAACGAGAAATGAATTCCCGCACAAAAACAAGAACGGCCGTGTCCGCTAAGACACAGCCGTCCTTTGGTAAAGGCCCCGGATCGCCGGGGCCGGACCCCCAATTTTCCTACACCCGCCGGCGCCCGCTAATCAACCTGAAGAGGAAGACGATAATCGCCAAGACGATCAGTATCGGGGCGATCCAAAGAAGGAATCCCAGGGCCTTGACAGTTCCGCCAATGATAAAGAAAACGATCGCGATGACCGCGACGATTCCGAGGATGACATTCATGATGTACCTTCCGTTTCAGTCGTAAACATTTTGATGATTGCCTTTATCGCTGTGCAAACCTCAGCAACCTTACTGTAAGTAGACTTACTAATCTAATCGACATCGGCCGACGCGCGCACGCCTTGTGCCGAAAGCCGGCTTTCGAGCCGAAGTTCCAGGTCGTTCATGACTACCGCGGCCAGGTCCCGGAGAGTGTCGATCTCCGCCGCGGACATCTTTCGCGGAGCGAAGTCGAGGATGCACAGGGTCCCCAAGTTGTGGCCCTCGCGGGTACGCAGCGGGGCTCCCGCGTAGAAGCCGAGTCCGAACTCCCCCGCCACCAGCGGGTTCGATAGCGCGCGGGGATCCTCCGGGGCGTTCTCGACAACCCAGGTCCCTCCCTGAAGGATGGCCGAGGCGCAGAGACCGGGGTCCCTGTCGATCTGTTCCACCGCAGTTCCGTGGTGGGACTTGAACCAAATCCGGTCATGGTCCACGACGCTGACGATTGCTATGGGAACATCGAAAAGCCGGGCCGCCAGTGCAGTAATCCTGTCGAAGGCGCCGTCCGGCGGCGTATCGAGGATTTGATATCGGTGCACCGCCGCCATTCTCTCGGCCTCGTCCGCCGGAATGATGGAAGCGTCTACTTTATGCTTGCCCCGGCCGGAATGGGCGTGCTCATACAGCGCCTCGGATATGTCCCGCGCTGTCGGTCGGGCTTGGGGATCGGCCGCCGTCATCGCGCCTAAGAGGGTCCGCCAGAACTCGTTAAGGTCGGCGGGGATCGGCGGGTCCTGGATCAGCCGGGCAAGCGCGCTTTGCAGGGGATCCCCGGGGAAAGCGAGCCGCCCTGTAAGGCACTCCAGCAGCACCAGGCCGAGGGAATACACGTCACTGGCTGGGCCCACAGGCTCGGAACGCGCCTGCTCCGGGCTCAAGTATGCCGCCGTCCCGAAGACGCCGCCATCAGGCCCCTGGGGGGCTTCCGAGATCAGTGCGATGCCAAAGTCCGTCAGCTTCGCCCGCATCCGCGCGGAGTCCTGGTTGTAGTCGAAGAGCATGATGTTGCTTGGCTTCACATCCCTGTGAATGACGCCACTGCGATGGATGTAGTCCAAGGCGTCCGCGAGATCATGACCAAGCAGGGCCGCGTCTCGCGAAGCAACGGGACCGTCGGCCAGCCGCTGTTTCAAGTCCGCCCCTTGAACCAGCTCCATCACCAGGTAAACCTTGGGTTCTCCGGACCCTTCCCGGTCGACTCCGGCGTCAAGGAGGGTCACCAGGCCGTGATGACTCATGCGGGCGAGGATGCCCACCTCATCGTCCAGAGGGACGGGCCCCGCTGCAGCTGCGGGCCTGTTGATGATCTTGACCGCGACGTCGCGCCCTAGATACTCATCCGAGGCCCGGTAGACGGTGGCCATGGAGCCGGAGGCGATGCGCTCCTGCACACGGTACCTGCCGCCAAGGAGAGTATCTGCAGGGCCTTCGTCCGGTCTATTCATTCAGTAAGCTTACTTTCTCCCTGAGCGAGAGATGCATCACGGTGACTCTGCCGGGCAAACACCTCGAAGGACGCCCGGCTAGTCGCCGAACCCCCGGTACATGGTGCATTGCGGACCGGCGGAACCACCCAAGTATTTGCCCGTCTGCAGAAAACCCGCTTTTGCGTAGGCAGCCTTGGCGGCCGGATTGCGTTCGTTGACGGAGAGCACGACGCCGTCCTGCCCGCCACCCAGCCTCGCTGTCAGCTTGAGCGCTTCCCGGGCAGCAGCTGCAGCCGATAGGGAGCCCAGGCCCCTTCCCTGTCGCGCCTGGTCGATCAGGAACCCACGCAGGAGCCAGGCGGAATCGTCGTCGTCCCATCCCGCCAAGGTCGCGGCACCTGACTGCAAGGTGAAAACTCCGACGGCGGCACCGGCCGCTTCGATCACGTACGGCCAGCGGCTTTCGTCTTCGAGGCCCATGAGCATCATCTTGAACGGGTCGCCGACGAAATCTTCCTGCCCCGCGGCCAATTCCATCTCCGCGACGTCGCCGAGCTTGATGGTGCGGGCATCGTCGTCGAGATCCTTCAGCGGAATGAGCCACACGGTTTCGAGCATCCTTCGAGCTTAGCGCCCTCCGCCCTCCGCCCTCCGCGGGGACGGCTGGAGCCGAGCTCACTGGCCGTAGAAGTCCTTCTCAAACACGGCCCGGGTCCGCCGGCTCAGGCGCAGATAATCTTCCTCGAACACCGCGGCTTGCCCAGGAGCGTAACCACACCATCTGGCAACGGCCTCGAGATCCCTGCGAGAGGCCGGGAGGACATCGGAGGCGCGGCCGGTGCAGATCACATTCGCCGAGCGGATACGGCTCGCTAGCCGCCAGGCTTCGCGAAGCAACACGATGTCGCTCTTGTCGATCAAGCCCAACGACTCAATCAGGTCGAGGGCCTGCAGCGTGGAAGTCGTCCGGAGTTGCGGATGCTTCCCTGCGTGTTGGAGCTGGAGCAGCTGCACAAGCCATTCGACGTCGCTGAGTCCGCCCCTGCCGAGTTTGACGTGCCTGGCCGGATCGGCGTTTCTCGGGAGCCGTTCCGACTCCACCCGCGCCTTGACTCGTCGGATCTCACGCACATCTGTGTCCGCGAGGGACTCCGGGTAACGGATCGGGTTGATGAGCCGGAGGAACTCCCCGGCCAAATCGTCGTTGCCGGCCATTGGCTGGGCCCGCAACAGCGCCTGGGCCTCCCAGATGAGGGACCACCGCCGGTAGTACTCCGCGTACGACTCGAGGGAACGGACCATGGCCCCGCTCTTCCCCTCGGGACGAAGATCGGCGTCGACGCTGAGGACCCGCTCCGCCAGGATGGCCGGTTTGAGGGGTTGGGTGAGCAAAGTGGAAAGGTGCCCCACGACGGCAAGGGCTTGTTGCTGGGCTTCGGATTCACTCGCCCCGGGAAGAGCGCGATGGACGTACATGACGTCGGCGTCGGAGCCGTAGCCGATCTCGCGCCCGCCTTGCCTGCCCATGGCAACCACCAACACCTGGGTCTTGAGGGGCCCATCGGAAGCCACGATGGCTTCGGCGACGTGCAAGGCGCCCAGAACCGCGGCCCGGTCGGCATCGGCCAATGCCGCCCCCACTGCGTCTTGTTCCAGGAGGCCTGAGCTGTCCGCGATGGCGATCCGGAGGATTTCCCGGCGCCGGATGAGCCGGATGAGCCGCATCGCGTTCGCGGGATCGGCGTGGCGCGACATCTTGGACTGGATTTCCTGCCACTGCGCTTCGAAGCTAAGCGGCATGAGTTCCTTGTCGGCACCAAGCCACGCAACGGATTCCGGGGAAACCTCCAGGAGATCGGCGATCAACCGCGAGTTGGAGAGCACGTGGCAAAGCCGCTCGGCCGCCGCCTGCGAGTCCCGGAGCATCCCGAGATACCAATGGGTCGTTCCGAGGGCTTCGCTGACGCGGCGGAAGGCGAGCAGTCCGGCGTCGGGGTCTACACCTTCGGCGAGCCAGCCGAGAAGGATGGGAAGCAGTTGCCGCTGCAGCGCGGCGCGGCGGCTGACCCCTGCCGTGAGGGCCTCGATGTGGCGCATCGCGCCTTGCGGGTCGCGGTAGCCGAGTGCTGCGAGCCGGCCTTGGGCGGCCTCCGGAGTGAGCCGGGCGTCTTCGGTGCTCAGCTTCGCGGCAGTGTTGAGCAGCGGCCGGTAGAAGATCCGATCGTGCAGTTCGCGAACGGACCGCTTGGTCTTCTGCCAGGTTTCGATCAGGGCGTCCGGATGCGGCCTGCCCGTTGAAAAGGGCCCCAGGACGGCCTTCGCGAGGAAACGCAAAGACTCCTGGCTCGTCGGCATGAGGTGGGTACGGCGCATCTGGAACAACTGGATGCGGTGCTCAAGAACCCGCAGATAGCGGTAGGCGGCATCGAAGGCAGCGGCGTCCACCCTGCCGATGTAGCCACCCGCGGACAGCGCGGATATCGCCGACGTGGTGTCACGGCAACGGAGGGTTTCATCGGACTTTCCGTGGACGAGCTGCAGGAGCTGCACCGTGAACTCGACATCGCGCAGGCCGCCGGGACCGAGTTTGATCTGGCGCTGTTCTTCCGCCGGAGCGATGTTGTTCGTGACCCTGCGGCGCATAGCCTGCACCGATTCCACGAATCCTTCCCGGCCGGCCGAAGCCCACACGAGCGGTTGGACGGCCTGCTCGTAACGCGAACCCAGATCCTTGTCTCCCGCGATGGTCCGCGCCTTGAGGAGTGCCTGGAACTCCCAGCTTTCAGCCCACTTCGCGTAGTAGCTCAAGTGCGAGGGCAAGGTCCTGACGAGGGGACCCGATTTGCCCTCAGGCCGCAAGTTCGCGTCGACCTCCCACAGCCCGGGTTCGGTGCCCGTGGACGAAATGGCACGGGATATCCCGGCGGCCAAGGCCGTGCCGATTGTTGCGGCCTCGGCGTCCTCGAGGCTCGGCGCCTCGATCACGTAGATGACGTCGACGTCGGAAATGTAATTCAGCTCGCGGGCACCGCACTTGCCCATGCCGATGACGGCCAGCCCGACGCCGGCAATATCGTCGGCATCGAAAGTCGCCGCGGCTTCGGCCCTGGCAACCGCCAGGGCTGCTTCTATCGCCGCGCCGGCGAGGTCGGCCAGTTCGGCGCCGACGGCGGGCATGAAGTCCTGGGGACTAGCGGCGCAGAGATCCTTAATGGCCAGTTCGGTCAGCCCGCGCCGGTAAGCCGTCCGGAGGGCGGTGTAGGCACTGGCCCCCGTCATCGCTGCAACGGGCCGGGGAGAGTTGGGGTCCGCTTTGACAGAGCGGAGCAGCTTCGTCCGAAGCTCACGGGGGTCGGCGGACAAGGGCTCCGGGCTGACGCGGACATCAAAGACGTCCAGGTGTTCCGGATGCCTGATCAGGAACTCCCCCAAGGCCTCGGAGGCCCCCAGCAAGCGGTAAAGCGGCTCGCTGCGATCCGGGTGCTCCCCCGCGAGCTGCCTGAGTGAGGGATGCTTCTCAATCAAACGGACGAGCGACTGGAGCGCGGTGTCCGGGTTGGCGCTCAGGTGCAGGCCAGCAAAGATCGTCTCCTGGTCGATGCCGTCGAGTTCACGCGCGGCAAGGAACCGTTCACCCTTTTCAAGATCGCTGAAACCGGCCGAGATGAGCCGGCGGGCCAGGCTCACACTCACAGCCTAGAGAATGCCGAGATTGCGCTTGAGCTCGTAAGGCGTGACCTGGAGCCGGTAGTCCTGCCATTCCGCACGCTTGTTGCGCAGGAAGTGGTCAAAGACCTGTTCGCCGAGGATGTCTGCTACGAGTTCCGAATCCTCCATGGCGCGGATGGCATCGTGGAGGCTGGCCGGCAGCGGAGTGTGACCCATCGCCTTGCGCTCGGCCGTGGTCAGCGACCAAACATCGTCTTCCGCGGCGGCCGGAAGGTCGTAACCCTCCTCGATGCCCTTGAGCCCGGCACCAAGCAATACGGCGTAGGCGAGGTACGGGTTGGTGGCGGAGTCAATCCCGCGGTATTCGATCCGCGCGGACTGGCCCTTGCCCGGCTTGTAGAGCGGCACGCGAACCAGGGCCGAGCGGTTGTTGTGGCCCCAACTCAGGTAGCTCGGCGCTTCGCCGCCGCCCCACAGGCGCTTGTACGAATTGACGAACTGGTTGGTGACTGCGGTGAATTCCGGCGCGTGGTGCAGGATACCGGCAATGAACTGGCGCGCGGTCTTGGACAACTGGAATTCCGCGCCGGCCTCGTAGAAGGCATTGGTGTCGCCCTCGAACAGCGAGAAGTGCGTGTGCATGCCCGAACCCGGGTGGTCCGTGAACGGCTTGGGCATGAACGTGGCGTAGGTGCCCTGCTGCAGGGCCACTTCCTTGATGACAGTGCGGAAGGTCATGATGTTGTCGGCCGTCTGGAGCGCGTCCGCGTACCGCAGATCAATCTCGTTCTGGCCTGGTCCGCCTTCGTGGTGGCTGAACTCCACGGAGATACCCACGGATTCAAGCATGGTGACGGCAGTGCGACGGAAGTCCTGTGCCACGCCGCCGGGCACGTGATCGAAGTAGCCGCCCTCGTCAACCGGAACAGGAACGCCGTTGGCGTCGAGGTCCTGGGACTTGAGGAGGTAGAACTCGATTTCAGGATGCGTGTAGCAAGTGAAACCCATGTCAGCGGCCTTGGCGAGGGTGCGCTTGAGCACGTTGCGGGGGTCGGCGGCCGACGGCTCGCCGTCGGGGGTCAGGATGTCGCAGAACATCCTGGAGGTCTGCTCGGTTTCACCGCGCCACGGGAGGATCTGGAACGTGGAGGGGTCCGGCTGGGCCAGCATGTCGGATTCGAACACCCTGGCGAGGCCCTCGATAGCCGAGCCATCGAAACCTAGGCCTTCTTCGAAGGCGCCTTCCACTTCTGCCGGCGCAAGTGCCACCGATTTCAGGGAACCGACGACGTCGGTAAACCACAAGCGTACGAAGCGCACATCACGCTCTTCGATAGTTCGCAGAACGAACTCTTGCTGGCGGTCCATGGGGCCTCATTTCCGGGTCAACGTCCATGCCGCGGGTTCGGGGTTCGAAGCCGACGACAACTCAGCATTCACTCTACTAAGCATTGGCCCGGATTGGCTGCACCCCCGGTCCGCGTAACACAGCGTTTACAAATGTGAGGCTCCTCATGCGACGGTGGCTAGGACGGCCGGTACCGCATACGCTCTATTCATGGCCCCAAGCAACAGTTCCGATTCCAGCATGCCCGCCGAAATTCCTGCGCCTTACGGAACCGGACCTGCCACTGCAGGTTCCGGGGCTTCAACGGTTGCTTCAACGCCGAAGCCCGCCGCCCGGATCCGCACCCATCACCTGCAACAGGCCAAGGCAAAGGGTGAGCACTTTGCGATGTTGACCGCCTACGAGCAATACACGGCTGAAATTTTCGACCAGGCCGGCATCGAGGTGTTGCTGATCGGCGATTCGGCCTCCAACAACGTCTTCGGGAACGAAACCAGCCTCCCGGTGACCGTCGACGAACTCCTCCCCTTGTGTCGAGCAGTGGCCCGATCCGCCAAGCGTGCCTTGGTTGTGGCCGATCTTCCCTTCGGCAGTTACGAAGTGTCTCCGGAGCAGGCAGTGGCAACAGGCGTGCGCTTCCTGAAGGAAGGCCTGGCACACGCCGTCAAGATCGAAGGCGGCGCGTTCTACGCGGGAACCGTGCGGGCCATGGTCCAGGCAGGCATTCCCGTCATGGCGCACATCGGCTTCACGCCCCAGAGCGAACACTCTCTGGGCGGCTACCGCGTCCAGGGCCGGGGCGATGACGCTGCGCGCCTGATCGAAGACGCCGTTGCCCTCGCAAATGCCGGAGCGTTCTGTGTACTGATGGAGATGGTTCCCGCGGAAACCGCGGCCGCCGTCGATGCAGCCATTGACGTACCGACTATCGGAATCGGCGCAGGTAACGCAACCACGGGACAGGTCCTGGTGTGGCAGGACATGGCCGGATTGCGCGGCGGCAAGATGGCCAAGTTCGTCAAGCAATATGCGGATCTGCGCACCACCCTGAGCGAAGCAGCGAAGGCGTACGCCGACGACGTCAGGTCCGGCCAGTTCCCGGGCCCGGAACACTCCTTCTAGGAGGACACAGCTTCAGTCCTCGTCGTCCTTGTCCCAGGCTTCGTTGCGGGCCTTGACCTTTTCGAGGGCATGCTCGGCTTCCTCGCGGGTCTTGTAAGGACCGATCAACTGGGACCAGTCGGACAACGCGTCCTCTTCGATTTGGTGTGTCTGAACGTTGTACCAGAACTCCGCCACGGTTTCTCCTTTGCGAATCCCGCCGTACGCTCGGCGGGGCGGGTTGCCCTTCGTGCGGGCCGATATTTAGCTACTTAGTTACTTGCGTCTCGCGCGTCCCTTATATGATCAATCTATGCCTTCTCCCGCTCTGACCGCACCCATCGGCACGCTCACCCGTGGAACCGTCAGCCCACAGCTGCCGGTACCGGCGTCCATCCCGCGCCCGGAGTACGTCGGCAAGCCTGGACCGGCGAAGTTCACCGGTTCAGAGGTCAAATCGGCGGAAACCATCGAGAAGATCCGCATCGCCAGCAAAATCGCGGCCCAGGCGATCGTCGAGGTCGGCAAGCACATCGAGCCGGGGGTCACGACGGACCAGTTGGACCGGATCGGCCACGAGTTCATCCTGGACCACCAGGCCTACCCGTCAACTCTTGGCTACCGGGGCTTTCCCAAATCCCTGTGCTCCTCGCTTAACGAGGTCATCTGCCATGGCATTCCAGACAGCACCGTCGTCCAGGACGGCGACATCCTGAACATCGACATCACGGCCTACATCAACGGGGTCCACGGAGACACGAACTACACCTTCCTAGTGGGAGACGTCGACGACGAGTCGCGTCTTCTCGTTGAACGCACCCGGGAGTCGCTCAACCGGGCCATTAAAGCCGTAGCGCCGGGCCGCGAAATCAACGTGATCGGCCGGGCTATCCAGTCCTACGCGAAACGTTTCGGCTACGGCGTGGTCCGCGACTTCACCGGCCACGGCGTCGGCGAGGCCTTCCACACGGGCCTGATCATCCCGCACTACGACGCCGCGCCGGCCTACAACACGGTCATCGAAGCCGGCATGGTCTTTACGATTGAACCCATGCTCACCCTCGGAACGATCGAGTGGGACATGTGGCCCGATGAATGGACCGTAGTCACCCGCGACCACAAGCGGACCGCGCAATTCGAACACACCCTGTTGGTCACCGAGACCGGCGCCGAAATCCTGACTCTTCCTTAAGCTCGCCGGAAGGTCACCTGCAGCCGTTCGTGCTGCGACATGCCCACCCCTCCTGCCATGAACGGAAACGCATTGACCAAGAAGGATGAGAAGATCCACAAGAACGGCCCGCTGATCGGCATCGACGTCGGTGGCACCGGCATCAAGGGCGGCATCGTCGATCTCAAAAAGGGCAAGCTGCTCGGGGACCGCCTTCGTATCCCGACGCCGCAGCCTGCCACTCCCGAAGCCGTCGCCGAAGTGATCGCACAGATCGTCGAAGAATTGTCGGCCCGCGAGGATGCCCCCGCCAAAGGTTCGCCCGTGGGAGTCACCTTCCCCGGAATCATCCAGCACGGCGTAGTCCGCTCCGCCGCCAACGTGGACAAGTCCTGGCTCGACACCGACATTGATTCGCTGCTCACCAAGCGATTGGACCGTCCCGTCGAGGTCATCAACGATGCCGACGCAGCCGGACTCGCTGAAGCCCGCTACGGCGCGGGCGAAGGCGTCGACGGCACGGTCCTGGTCATTACGCTCGGCACAGGCATCGGCTCAGCCTTTATCTTCAACGGGCACCTCGTGCCCAACGCCGAGCTCGGCCACCTCGAAGTGGACGGCCACGACGCCGAAACAAAGGCATCCGCCGTGGCACGTGAACGCGACGGCTTGAGCTGGGAAGAGTACAGCGTGCTGCTGCAGCGCTATCTCTCCCACGTCGAGTTCCTGTTCTCCCCGGAACTCTTCATCATCGGTGGCGGTATTTCGAAGCGTTCGGACGAATACTTCCCCCACCTGAATCTGCGGACCCGCATCGTCACTGCGGAACTGAAGAACGACGCCGGAATCGTGGGGGCCGCGCTTGACGTCGCCCTCCACCACAAGCTCGCCAAGTAGTACGGCAGCCTTCCGGATGGACGACGGCGTGCCCGACGTCGCGATTGTCACCGGCGCGAGCCGGTGCATTGGCGCTGCCATAGCCCTCAGGGCAGCGGCAGCGGGGTACGCCGTCGTCGTCAACTAGTCCAACCTCATCGGCAATCTCATTGATGTGCCGAGCGAAACGATCCGCCGCGTCATGGACGTCAACGTCAACGGATTGGTCTTCGTCTGCCAGGAAGCTGTACGACGCCTATCCACCGAGAGCGGCGGCCCGGGCGGCTCCATTGTCAACGTTTCCTCGACCGCGACCAAAGCGGGTTCACCCGGCACCTGGGCGCACTACGCTGCGAGCAAGGGCGCTGTTGACGTCCTGACGGTTGGCCTCGCGTCCGAAGTAGCGAAACAGGGTATCCGGGTGAATTCCGTGGCGCCCGGAAGCACCAACACGGGATTGCACGCGGCCGCTGGGACGCCCGACCGTGTGGAACGGCTCAACCCGGGGATCCCCATGGGCCGGGGCGCAGAACCTGATGAGGTGGCCGCCGCCGTGTTGTGGTTGATGTCCGACGACGCCGGTTACATCACCGGAGCCGTACTGCCGGTCTCGGGCGGCGGTAGAAGCGATGCCGGTGGTGGCTGCGGCTTCCCCTCCGCTGCCACCACCGGAGCTAGATGGGGCTCTTCTCGGAGCTCTTGCCCTTGGCGATTTTCGCTGCATTCTCGGCCGCTGCGCTTTCGGCTTCGTGGCGGAGCAGCGAAATGGCCGATTCGAAGTCCTCAAGCGATTCGAAGGCCTGGTAAACGCTGGCAAATCGCAAGTAGGCGACTTCGTCGAGTTTCTGGAGTGGTCCCAGGATGGCCAGGCCCACCTCGTGGGCGTCGATTTCAGCCGCACCGGAAGATCGGATATTTTCCTCGACTTCCTGGGCCAGCATCGCGAGGTCGTCCTCAGTCACGGGACGCCCCTGGCAGGCCTTCCGAACGCCGTTGATGATCTTGATCCGGCTGAAGGGCTCTCCCACGCCGGAGCGTTTGATGACAGAAAGGCTTGTGGTCTCCACGGTGGTGAACCGGCGTCCGCACTCGGGGCACTGACGCCGACGGCGGATGGCTGAGCCGTCGTCGGCCATCCGACTGTCCACAACGCGTGAGTCGGGGTTTCGGCAGAACGGACAATACACGCTGGGCCTCCCCTGTTTGGTTCCGGCACCCCTGTCCTCACGGCGGCATCGGCCGGGGACGCAACTGGTGCCGGAAGTTTGACTTCCGGCACCAGTTTACGGCTACATAAGGCCTAATGACAAGATTGTAATTACTATATGTAGTGGTTGTTACCCATACATGTAGTGGTTTAGGGGCCCGCGAAACGAATCTTGACGGCGTCGCCGTGGCCGGGAAGGTCTTCGGCGTCGGCGAGGCTCACGATGTGTTTGCTGACCTGTTCCAAGGCAGCCTTGTCGTAGTTGATCACCTGGACGGCGCGAAGGAATGTTGTCACGTTCAGTCCGGAAGAGAAGGCTGCTGTACCGCTCGTGGGCAAAACGTGGTTGGAGCCTGCACAGTAGTCTCCGAGGCTGACCGGGCTGTAGTCCCCTACGAAAATCGCGCCGGCGTTGCGGATCCTTGCGGCCACCGCGGCCGCGTCCGCGGTCATGATTTCCAAATGTTCTGCCGCGTACGCATCGCAGACCGCAATGCCCTGCTCGATATCGTCTACCAGCACCACGCCGGACTGTGGGCCCGACAATGCCGTGGTGACTCGCTCACCGTGCTTCGTGGTTCCTGCCTGCACCGCTAGTTCCCGCTGCACTGCGGAGGCGAGTTCCTCGGAATCGGTGATCAGGACAGACGCCGCCTTGGGGTCGTGCTCGGCCTGGCTGATGAGGTCCGCAGCCACGAGCTCCGGACGGGCGGAAGCATCAGCCAAGATGGCGATCTCGGTAGTGCCGGCCTCGGAGTCGATCCCCACGACGCCTTTCACAAGCCGCTTGGCCGTGGCGACGAAGATGTTTCCGGGACCGGTCACGACGTCCACGGGCTCGATGGGCTGATCGTCGGCAGCCCCGGGGATGCCGTAGGCAAAGGAAACAATCGCCTGGGCCCCTCCGATGGCATACACCTCGTCAATGCCGAGCAAAGCGGCCGCGGCCAGGATGGTGGGGTGGGGCAAGCCTCCGAAGTCCTTCTGCGGCGGAGACGCCAAAGCGATCGAGGCGACCCCGGCAGCCAGCGCCGGAACGACGTTCATGATCACCGACGACGGATAGACGGCCAGCCCGCCGGGAACATACAGTCCCACGCGGCCCACCGGCACCCAGTTCTGGCTGACGACGGCGCCGTCCCCCAGTTCCACATCGACGTTCGCGGGCCGTTGGCCATCCGCAAAACGCCGGGCACGGCTGATGGATTCCTCTAGGGCCGCACGGACTGACGGATCCAGGTTCTCAAGGGCTTCAGCAAGGGCGGCATCCGGCACGCGCGGGTGGGACTGCTCCACGCCGTCGAACGCCAGCGCGAACTCCCCAAGCGCCTCGAAGCCGCGGGATCGGACGGCAGCAATGATGTCCAGGACTTTTTGCTCGGCGTCCGCCATGGTCTGATGCTTCGCCCGGGGCACCACGGCACGCAGCTCCGCAAGGGTCAAGGATCGTCCGCGCAAGTCAATGCGGCGGAAGTCCAGGGACTGGACGGCGGTTTCGGCAGGGTTGTCCGGAGAAATGGTCACCAGATCATTTTACGGGTCAAGCGGCGGTGCCTCCGGCTGCCTTCCCATCAAGCTGAAAAGAGTCAGCAGGAATGTCACAAGGGCCGTCGCCCCCGGCCACAGCAAGAGTGCCGTCGCCGACCGCAACGAGAAGCCGTCGGTTCCGCTTGAGGCGGGACCCCACCAGTGCGCGGCCAGCACACCCACCTGCCAAGCCACCAATGCCCCCACGGCGCCACCTAGGACTGCCAGGAACGTGCGGATGCCGTGGCCCGGCGTCCGGACCTTGCCGTCGAGGAGGACTGCCGTGAAGCAGCCGGAAAGCAGCAGAAGCCCCGCCAGGACCAAGTCCCTCGGAAGCCGCCCCGCCGAGGCAGTGGGATCGGCGAGGGCAGGATTGCCGGAGACGACGTTGAGGCCGCCCGGAGCCAATAGCCACCATGCGAGACCCAGCCCGATTCCCGAGGCGGCAGGCACGGCGAGCCACAGCCACCATTTGCGGTCTCGCATGTCCATGCCCATGTCAGGGTGGGTGTCCCTCGCGGGACCGGAGTCGAGAAGGTTCGATGGTGGCTTCGTCATGACACAAACATTAACAAACGTTTCTGGAGGCTCAACAAGCAAGCGCCGCGGCGAGCAGCGGAATACGCTGAATCCACCAGCGTTATTACCACTAGCTCACGCAGGAGATCGGCAAAGTGGCCTCGGACAATTCGGCTTTTGAAGCGACATTCAAGCAAATGTTCCGCCGGCATGCCGCGGGGGTGGCCATCATCACTGCCGACCTCAACGGCAAGCCCTTCGGCTTCACGGCGACGTCCGTGGCTTCGCTGTCGGCCGAGCCACCACGCTTCACGTTCAACATGTCCCGCAGCTCCAGCTCCTGGCCGGCTGTGGCGAATTCAACGTATATCGGCCTGCACATGCTCGGTCTCGAGAATCAGGCCCTCGCAGACCGCTTCGCCCGCACGCAGGAACGGTTTGAAGGCGATCACTGGGAGCCTGGGCCCTTCGACGTCCCGATCCTCAAGAACGTGGCCGGCTGGCTGATCGGCAAGATCCAGATGCGCCTGTCCTTCGAAAATAACGCGATCGTGGTGGTGGAGGTTGTCGATGGGCTGGTCGGCGAAGACGATACTCCCCTGCTGTACCACTCGGGCTCCTACGGCCAGCCGGTTCCGATCGATTATGAGATCTAGTTAAGGCAGGAGATCTAACGTCATCGGCTGGGTTGTTCAGGAAGCTGGGCTCATCAACTGTCCAGGCAGGTCGGGCCGAGAAGTACCTTGAGGTCACCGAAAAGCGACGGAGTGGGATTCACGCGCATGTGTACGGGCAGGCCCATGACCTCGACCTTGGAGTCACCTTGCAGGTGGAGCCGGACCTCGGAGTTTCCCCGGTGGGTGGTCAAAACATCGCGAAGATCGGTGACGACGGCCTCGGTTGCCTTGTAGGTGGGCATCGTGATGACGAGGGGACCGTTGGTGCTTTCGCTGAGGTCCGGAACCGAGAGCTCCATGCAGTTCAAGGTAACCGCACCGTCGTCGCGCCGCTGCAGGCGGCCCTTGACCACCACGATCAGGTCCTCCGCGAGGACCGAGGCGATGGGGCCGTAGACCTGGCCGAAGAACATGACTTCGATGGAACCGCCCAGGTCTTCGATCTCCGCCCGCGCGTAGGCATTGCCGCTTGCCTTGGCAATCCTGCGGCTGAGCGAGGTGATCATGCCCGCAATGGTGACGATGGCGCCGTCGTGCGGTCCGTCTTCTCCCAGGATCGAAGTGATCGACTGCTCTGCGTGCTGGCTCAACACGCCCTCAAGCCCTTGCAGTGGATGGTCCGAGACGTAGAGTCCGAGCATGTCACGCTCGAAGGCGAGCTTGTCTTTCTTCTCCCATTCCGGCAGGTCCGGAATCTCCGTGCTCAGGGAGGCTTGCGGCTCCTGGTCCTCGAATCCGGCGAAGAGATCGAACTGGCCGATCGCCTCATTGCGTTTGAGCGTGATGACCGAATCGATCGCTTCTTCGTGCACCATCGCCAGCGCACGGCGGTGATGGCCGAGGGAGTCGAACGCACCGGCCTTGATGAGGGACTCGATGGTGCGCTTATTGCAGACCACCGCCGGAACCTTCATGAGGAAGTCCTTGAAGGACGTGTAGGCGCCCTCGCTCGCCCGGGCCGCCACCATGGCTTCCACGACGTTGACGCCGACGTTGCGGATAGCCCCCATTCCGAAGCGGATGTCAGTTCCCACAGGGGTGAAGTTGAGGCTTGACTCGTTGACGTCCGGCGGCAGGACCGTAATGCCCATACGCCGGCATTCATTGAGGTAGATGGCCGATTTGTCCTTGTCGTCGCCCACGGAAGTGAGCAGGGCTGCCATGTATTCGGGAGCGAAGTGGGCCTTCAGGTACGCGGTCCAGTAGGAAATGACCCCGTACGCGGCGGAGTGCGCCTTGTTGAAGGCGTAGTCGGAGAACGGGAGCAGGATGTCCCACAAGGTCTTGACGGCATCCATGGAATAGCCGTTGTCCTGCATGCCCTGGGAAAAGCCGGCAAACTGCTTGTCCAGTTCGGATTTCTTCTTCTTGCCCATGGCGCGCCGGAGGATATCGGCTTGACCAAGTGAGTAGCCGGCCAGCTTCTGGGCCACGGCCATGACCTGCTCCTGGTACACGATCAGGCCATATGTTCCGCCGAGGATTTCGGAGAGCGGTTCCTCGAGCTCCGGGTGGATCGGGATGACTTCCTGGATCTTGTTCTTACGCAGGGCGTAATCCGTGTGGGCGTTGGCGCCCATGGGACCCGGCCGGTACAGCGCCAACACGGCGGAGATGTCTTCGAAGTTGTCAGGCTTCATGAGCTTGAGCAGCGACCGCATGGGCCCGCCGTCGAGCTGGAAGACGCCCAACGTGTCGCCGCGCGCCAGCAACTCGTACGACGCCGGGTCGTCCAACGACAGGTGCTCAAGATCGAGGTCGACGCCTCGGTTCATCTTGATGTTTTCCAGGGCGTCGGAAATGATCGTCAGGTTCCTCAAGCCGAGGAAGTCCATCTTGATCAGGCCGAGGCCTTCGGACGTCGGGTAATCGAACTGCGTGATGACCTGGCCGTCCTGGATGCGTCGCATGACAGGAATGACGTCGATGATGGGGTCCGAAGACATGATGACGCCTGCGGCATGTACGCCCCACTGCCGCTTCAGCCCCTCAATGCCCAGCGCGGTCTCGAAGACCTTGGTGGCCTCCGGGTCCGTGCTGATGAGCTGGCGGAAGTCTCCGGCCTCGCCATAGCGCTTGGCCTCGGGGTTCTGGATGTCCGCCAGCGGGATGTCCTTGGCCATCACGGCCGGCGGCAACGCCTTGGTGAGCTGTTCACCCATGCTGAACGGGTAGCCGAGCACACGGGAGGAGTCCTTGAGGGCCTGCTTGGTCTTGATGGTGCCGTAGGTGACAATCATGGCCACGCGCTCGTCGCCGTACTTCCGGGTGACGTAGTCGATCACCTCGGAGCGGCGACGATCATCGAAGTCGACGTCGAAGTCGGGCATGGACACGCGGTCCGGGTTGAGGAAGCGCTCGAAGATCAGGCCGTGTTCCAGCGGGTCGAGGTCGGTGATGCGCATGGCATACGCCACCATGGAGCCCGCACCCGAACCACGGCCCGGGCCCACCCTGATTCCGTTGTTCTTGGCCCAGTTGATGAAGTCGGCCACCACCAGGAAGTATCCCGGGAAGCCCATGGACGTGATGACCTCAAGCTCATAGTCGGCTTGCGTGCGTACCTTGTCCGGGACGCCGTTCGGGTAGCGGTAGTCGAGCCCCGTGGCTACTTCCTTGACGAGCCAGGATGTCTCGTCCTCGCCGGGAGGACAAGGGAACCGCGGCATGTAGTTCGCGCCCGTGTTGAAGGACACTTCGCAGCGCTCTGCGATCAGCAAAGTGTTGTCGCAGGCTTCGGGATGATCGCGGAACAACTCGCGCATCTCCTGCGGTGACTTCAGGTAGTAGCCGCTGCCGGAGAACGCAAACCGCGAGCCGCCGTTGTCATAGGTGGGCTCGAGCAGCGTGGAGCCCGACTGGATCGCCAAGAGGGCCTCGTGCGCCTTCGCGTCATGCTCATGCGTGTAGTGGAGGTCATTGGTGGCCACGAGCGGAAGCTTCAGTTCCTTGGCCAAACGCAGCAGATCGCCGGTGACCCGCCGTTCGATGTCCAGGCCATGGTCCATCAGTTCGCAGAAGTAGTTTTCCGCACCGAAGATGTCGCGGAACTCGGAAGCCGCGGCCAGCGCCTCCCGGTACTGCCCGAGCCGAAGGCGGGTCTGGACTTCACCGGAAGGGCAACCGGTGGTGGCGATCAGGCCTTCGGAATACGTGTTCAGCAACTCCCTGTCCAAGCGGGGCCATTTGCCGAACACCGAGTCGAGCGAAGCAATCGAGGATGCCCGGAACAGATTGCGCATGCCCACGTTGTTGTAGCTCAACAACGTCATGTGGGTGTAGGAACCACCACCGGAAACGTCATCCTTGCGCTGGCCCTCGTCGCCCCAGCGGACGCGCTCTTTGTCGCCGCGCGCCGTGCCCGGCGTGACATAGGCTTCCACGCCGATGATCGGCTTGATGCCTTTGTCCGTGGCCTTCTTCCAGAAATCGAAGGCACCGAACAGGTATCCGTGGTCCGTGGTGGCCAGCGCAGGCATGCCCAGCCGCTCGGTCTCGTCGAACAACTCAGTGAGACGTGCCGCACCATCCAGCATGGAGTATTCGGTGTGGGTGTGCAGATGGACGAACGAGTCATTGCTGGAAGTCACCACGACAGTCTACCGGCAGGGCCCGCGCAGTTGGAGTGGCGCGCTGGAAGCGTGGATCCGCCTATGCGTTACCGCTTTCAAGGAGCTCCAGCGCGTACTGCAGGTCCGCCGGATACTCGCTGGTGACTTCCACCCATTCGCCGGTCCGGGGGTGGTTGAAGCCAAGCCGCCGCGCGTGCAGCCACTGCCGGGTAAGACCCAGGTTGGCAGCCAAACGCGGGTCCGCCCCATAGGTCAGATCGCCCGCGCAAGGGTGCCTGAGGGCCGAGAAATGAACCCGGATCTGGTGTGTCCTGCCTGTCTCAAGGTGAATTTCCACGAGGGTCGCCTTGCCGTAGGCCTCGAGGACTTCGTAGTGCGTCACGGAGGGACGGCCATCCTCGATCACCGCGAAACGCCAATCATGCCCCGGGTGGCGCCCGATGGGCGCGTCTATGGTGCCCTCCAGTGGATCCGGCAGGCCCTGGACCACTGCGTGGTACACCTTCTCCACCGTGCGTTCCTTGAAGGCCCGCTTGAGCACCGTGTAAGCCTGTTCGCTCTTGGCCACGACCATGACGCCGGAGGTTCCGACGTCGAGACGATGGACGATGCCGGCACGTTCAGGCGCGCCGGACGTTGAGATCCGGTATCCCGCACCGGCAAGGCCACCCACCACGGTAGGGCCGACCCAACCCGGGGACGGGTGCGCCGCCACGCCAACAGGCTTGTCGATGACGACAAAGTCGTCATCGTCCAACAGGATATTCAGGCCTTCCACGACTTCCTCCACGACTTCCAAGGGATCCCGGCGTTCCGGAACGGTGACTTCCAGCACGGACCCGGCAACGAGTTTCGCCGATTTGCCCAGCGTGCTTGCCGAGATGGTGACGTTCCCCTCGGCGATCAGCAAGGCGGCCGCGGAGCGGGAGATATCCATCAGTTTCGCCAAGCCTGCGTCGGCCCTGGCCCCGCCCAACTCATCAGGCACCACGAATTGCTCAGACATCGCCCGGATCCTCACCCTCCGGCGTGCCGGACTTGTCGGGCACCGAATCGGCGGAGTGGTGGCGGGAGCCATCGAGCCCGATCCCCCGCAAAGTCAGCAGGCAGATAATCACGACGCTGGAAACCACCGCAGAGTCGGCGATGTTGAAAATAGCGAAGTTGGGCAACTGGATGAAGTCCACGACGTGGCCCATGGCAAAGGATGGCTCGCGGAAAAGACGGTCCGTGAGGTTTCCGAGCGCACCACCGAGCAGCAGGCCGAGTGCCAAGGACCACCAGACTGACCCCAATCGACGCACTTGGAAAAGGATCACCACTGAAACGGCCGCCATGACGATCGTGAAGACCCAGGTGACGTTTTCACCGATAGAGAACGCAGCGCCCGAGTTTCGGATGTAGTACCAGTGCAGGAGAGGAGGAAGGACGGGGATCCGCTCGCCTTCAACCATGGTGCTGGTGACCCAGAGTTTGGTCAGTTGATCGAAGGCGTACGCGAACACGGCGAAGCCTGCAAAGACCCAAAGCAGTGCGGGACGCCACGTATGGGCTTTGATGCGGACGGGCTCCGTAGTGCCGTCAGTTTGTTCGTCGCTCATAGTACTTTCATTCGGTAACCGTGGCTTCTGCGCCTTAACAGGCGAAAGCCGGTGGCCGAGGAATCCCCAGCCACCGGCTTTCAGAATACTTGCTAGACCTCTGCGGCGGCTTCGCCGACCTCAGGAGCCGCAACTGAGCCGCGGGCATCCAGGTCACGCAGCTGGCCTTCGATGTAGGCCTTCAGGCGGGAGCGGTAGTCGCGCTCGAAGCCGCGGAGCTGCTCCACCTTGCGTTCGAGAACGCTGCGCTGCTGCTCGAGGGCACCGAGGATCTTGCGGGACTTGTCCTGCGCGTCGTTGACGAGGCTGGAAGCTTCGATCTGTGCCTCGGCAATGATCTTTTCCTTCTGCTGCTCACCATCGGCCACGTGCTTGTCGTGCATCTGCTGAGCCATGGCCAGCAGACCGGCTGCGGACTCGGCGGAGGGCGAGCCGGCCGAAGGTGCGGCCGGAACAGGAGCGGCGGCAACAGCCGGCTCCTTCTTCTTCTCAGCCTCGGCCTTAGCTTCGGCTTCCGCCTTCGCCTGTGCGTCCTTGTCGGCCTTCACGGGCGCGGGCACCTTCTCGACCACTGGTGCCGATGCCGCGCTGGCAGCCACCGGGTTTCCGGCTTCGCCGAGCTTCTTGCGCAGCTCGTCGTTCTCTTGGTTCAAACGCCTCAGCTCGACGACGATTTCGTCGAGAAAGTCGTCGACCTCGTCTTGGTCGTAGCCTTCGCGGAACTTGGTCGGCTGAAAGCGCTTGTTGACAACGTCTTCTGGCGTCAAAGCCATCTGGTCACCTCGTTGGTCTAGTTAGTCAGTAGGCCTTCCGGCCGTTCAAAACTACGGTACCTAAATATCATCTGATTCCCCCAATTCAACACCATCGTGTTGGGTCGGAGATTGCAGCCCACTCGCCGATGAAACAGATTGACGGAAAATGGCCTGCGGAAAAGCTACGCCAGCGTGTAGACGAATCCCATCGCGATGCTGACGACAATAAACACGATGAGGAATGCCAGGTCAAGGGACACCCCACCAAGCTGCAGCGGCGGGATCAGCCGGCGGATCCGTTTCAAGGGCGGATCAGTCACGGAATAGACCACGTGCGCGGCAACCAAGGCTCCGCCACGGGGGCGCCACTGCCGCGCAAACATCTGCACCAGATCGAAAACGAGCCTGATGACGAGGGTGACCAGGAACAGCAGCAATGCAATGTACAAAAGGCCGAAAACTATGCCCACGGGTTAGCTCAGATCTCCTAGTTCGCCACTTTTCTCGGTCAGTTCCTCTATTCCAACACAGATGCCAGGCAGATCGCTCTGCCTGGCATCCCGTGATGACTGTGCTAGCTCTGGTTGAAGAACGTTGCTTGGGCTTCGCTGACCTTCTTGTCGTCGCCAAGAACTTCGACGTACGACGGCGACAACAGGAAAACCTTGCTGGTGACGCGCTCAATGCTGCCATGGAGTCCGAAGACCAACCCGGCGGAAAAATCGACGAGGCGCTTGGCATCTCCCTCGCCCATGTCGGTGACGTTCATGATCACGGGGATGCCGTCCCGGAAACTTTCGCCGATGATCTTGGCGTCATTGTAGGAACGGGGATGGACGGTGGTGATCTGCCTCAGTCCGGAGGCGTCTTCGCGGCTAGATGCCGCACGCTTGATAGGTGTCACGGGTGCGCGGTATTCCTCTTCGGCGACAGGGGGGACTTCACGAACTACTTCACGTACAGGTGCAGGGGCGCGGCGCTCTTCACGATTGTGGTCAACAGACCGGTCCTCGTCCGCGTGCTGCATGTGCTGCTCAGACTCGTAGTGTTCATCGCCATCGGCGAGCCCAAGATAAACCATTGTCTTGCGCAATGCGCCAGCCATGCTGGACTCCTATCGTGTCTGCAGTAGGCGGGCCGCCCATGACTTGACATCGCTGAAATCCCGGCCCGTCGCTTCCAATACTTTGACGCTACCCCACCCGCGGACGCGAACCGAGAATATCCGAGCCAATTCGCAGGTGTGTCGCACCAAATTGAACGGCAGCTTCGAGGTCCTGGCTCATCCCGGCGGATATCCCCACGGCGTCCGGATGCAGCCTCCGCAAATCCCGTGAAATGTCGGCGAGTTTCTCGAACGCTTCCTCCGGAGGCGCGCCGAGCGGCGCGACGGCCATCACTCCGGCCAGGCGCAGCCCGGCGGCGGTAGCGATGGATTCAGCGAGGCGCTCGACGTCGGACGGAGCGGCACCGCCGCGGTGGGCGCCGCCCTCGTCCTCAAGGCTGACCTGGATGTAGCAGTCAAGGTCCTGCCTGCCGGATTCGGATTGCTGGCGCGCTACAGCCTTGGCAAGGGCCTCGGCGAGTTGCGGACGGTCGATCGATTGCACGGAAAACGCGTATTTCGCTACGGATTTGGCCTTGTTGCTTTGCAGTTGACCGATGAAGTGCCAACGCACCGGGAGTCCGGCCAGCTCGGCAGACTTCGCGGCCGCTTCCTGGTCGCGGTTTTCGCCGACGTCGGTCACGCCAAGTGCCGCCAGCCGGGCTACGTCCGCTGCGGGATGGAACTTGCTGACGACTATCAGTTGCGGCTCGTCGCTTCGCCCGGCCGCCGCGGTTGCCGCCGAAATCCGTTGGCGGACCGCGGCGAGCCGTTCGCGCAGCTCGGCGGTCCGTGGATCGCCCGCGGCGCTTTCCGCTGTCGGGAAATTCTCACTCATGCGTCCACACCAAACCTGCAAATCGGCCCGTTTGCTGATTGCGCCTATACGAGTAAAGCCGAGCAGTCTCCAGCGTGCACTCCCCCGAGTACTCGACCGTGACGCCGAGGGCCTCCAGCTGGGCGCGCACACCGGCGGGCAGATCCAGTGCGGGCGTACCCCAGGAGGTGGTGGACCAGGTTTCCGGGACCGCGGCAGCTACGTCCGTCCGCAATTGTTCGGGAACTTCGTAGCATTCACCGCAGATGGAAGGGCCCACCCAGGCGCTGATGGTCGCCGCACCGTGGCTTCGCATATTGACCACAGTGGCCGAAACGATGTCCGCGGCAACCCCGGGCCGGCCGGCGTGGACCACAGCAAGAACCGGATCGGATTCGTCCTCCACGTCGCCCAATAGCACGACGGGGACACAATCGGCCACCATCACCGCAAGAGGCTGTCCCCTGGACACCATGGCGTCGGCCGTTGGGCCGTCCCCGTGCACTGAGATGAATTCGACGGCTTTTCCGTGGACCTGGTTCATGTATTGGAAATGGCGTTCGCCGAGCCCCGCTGCTGCTTCCAGCCGGACCCGGCGCGCCATGACATCGTCAGGATTGTCCGCCACGTGCAGTGCAAGGTTGCCCGCATCGTCATCGGAGAAGGCAACCGAAATTCCGGGCCGCACTTCTTTTTGCCACCAAAACACTACTGGCTAACTCTCCTGGGTGGGTTTGAACAGACCTGCTACTTCAGGAAGTCCGGAACATCGAGGTCGTCGGTGCGGCTTCCCGAAAGGTCCGGTTCGACGACGGCCGGGAGGTCGACGTCGAAGCCCGAGTCAGCCGGCAATGCCGAAGGGCGCTGCTGGCCCCAGTTGCTCAAGCCGGAAGCCCCGACGCCGGCGGAAACGTGCTGCGGCGCGGAATAGGCCGGTGCAGCTGAGGGTGCAGGACGATCCGGGGCCGCCGGGGCCTGGTGCTGACCGGGCTGCTGGGCAGCAGACTGGTTCATTGACGGTGATGTGGCCTTGACGTCGTCAAAACCAGCGGCGATGACCGTGACGCGTGCTTCGTCACCCAGGGCGTCGTCAATGACGGCACCGAAGATGATGTTGGCTTCGGGGTGGGCCACTTCCTGCACGAGCCTTGCGGCTTCGTTGATTTCGAACAGACCCAGGTCCGAACCGCCCTGGATGGAGAGCAGGACGCCGTGGGCGCCATCGATCGACGCTTCCAGCAGGGGCGAAGCGATGGCGAGTTCTGCGGCCTTGACAGCGCGGTCCTCGCCGCGCGCTGAGCCGATACCCATCAGCGCGGAGCCTGCGCCCTGCATGACCGACTTGACGTCGGCGAAGTCGAGGTTGATCAGGCCCGGGGTGGTGATGAGGTCCGTGATGCCTTGGACACCGGACAGGAGTACTTGGTCAGCGGAACGGAAAGCGTCCAGGACGGAGACGTTACGGTCGCTGATGGACAGGAGGCGGTCGTTGGGAATGACGATGAGGGTATCGACTTCGTCGCGCAGGGCGTCGATTCCAGCCTCGGCCGAACCGGCGCGCCGGCGGCCTTCGAAGGTGAAGGGCCGCGTGACAACACCGATGGTCAGGGCGCCGAGCGAGCGGGCGATCCGGGCCACGACGGGGGCGCCGCCGGTTCCGGTGCCGCCGCCTTCGCCTGCGGTGACGAAGACCATGTCGGCTCCGCGGATAACCTCTTCGATCTCATCGGCGTGGTCCTCGGCTGCCTGGCGTCCGACGTCGGGGTTGGCGCCGGCTCCCAGACCGCGTGTGAGCTCGCGTCCGACGTCAAGCTTGACGTCGGCGTCGCTCATGAGGAGAGCCTGGGCATCGGTGTTGATGGCGATGAACTCGACGCCGCGAAGGCCGACTTCGATCATTCGGTTAACTGCATTCACGCCACCGCCGCCGATGCCGACGACCTTGATGACGGCCAAGTAATTCTGCGGTGCTGCCACGTTTCGTGCCCCTTGCTTGTGTCCTATAGCGAAACAGATCGAGTCCAACTTGAATTCTTGGACCTTAACCCTCTAGTTGAAGGTTATAGTTATGTCAAGTAACTCCTAAGTGACGGTATGGGCTATGAATCCGACATTCAATGACCGACTCCGCGTGTCGTGTGAAAGTCCGAAAAATAGCCCTGTGCGTCAGTGAGGTTACTTCCTGAAATGGCCTATTTGGTGAACGGGTGCCTCGGTGCGCTGACATCGTAGACATTCACCGGAACTTTTGGATTGGCGGGAGCCTTGAGCAACGCCTGAAGGACGCGCGCCTTCAGCTCCTTCTCGTCCGCATTCCCCCACACAACGATCTTGCCGTCCGTGAGCTTGAGCTCGACGGCGTCCGGCGACGAGGCCGACGCGCTGGCCATCTTGGCCAGGACATCCGCCGGCAGGGTCGCAAGAACTGCAGTGATCGCCCGGAAGAGATTCTGGTTGGCTCCTTGTCCGTCGATGAGGGGCAAGGCAACCGATGCGGTATCGGCGGTTGATCCGAGCTGGACGCCGTCGACGTCAACCAGTGAATAGTTGTCGCCGCTCTTGACCAGGGCCACGGGTACCCGTTCGACGACGTGGACCAAGAGCTCCGACGGAGGGCGGGCTTCGGTACTGACGGAGCGCACCTGGACAAGGGGCTTGAGCAGCGCGGCAATCTCGGCGTCGCTGATTTGTGGAAGGGGTTTTCCCTTCACCGGTTCCAGGGCCTTCTGGACGCTCCCCGCCTGGAGCAGCTTGGTGCCGTCGACCGTCACCGTGCGCACGGCGAAGACCGGCGAGTAGATCGCCGCAACGATTATTCCGGCGACCAGCGCCACAATAATGGCCAAGGCCGTGATCACCGTCCGGCGCCGCTTGCGTCCCTTGGGCTCGGGAAAGGCCAGCACATTGTTGTCCTTGCCGCCGGCGGACCCCGAAGGGCCCCCGACGGGATCGTCGAGGCTGCGTTCAGCACTGACGACTCCGGGCCGGGTGCCCGCCTGCGGCTTGAAAGTGGGCTTCCGGGTGTCAGCCACCCAACAGCTCCACGATCCGGGGCCCGTAGGCCGTCACGTCGCCGGCTCCCACGGTCAGGACGATGTCACCCTCGCCGGCCGCGGAAAGAACCGCGTCCAGGGCATCCTGTCCGCCGGCCACGAGCCTGCCGCTCTTGAGGCGCCCCGTGATCAAGGTGCTCGTGACTCCTGGAATGGGATCCTCGCGGGCAGGGTAGATGTCCAGCACGAGGGCCGTATCCGCCTCGCCAAGCGCCTCTGCGAACTGTTCCGCGAACTCGCGGGTGCGCGAAAACAGGTGGGGCTGGAAGAGCACGTGAACCTTGTTGCCGCCTGCCACGGAGCGTGCAGCGGACAAGGCGGCCCGGACTTCCGTGGGGTGGTGGGCGTAGTCGTCGTAGACACGCACGCCCCTCCCCTGTCCTTTGAACTCGAATCGGCGCGATGCTCCGGTGAAATGGCCGAGGGCGGCCGCGGCAGCCTGGGGCGCCACGCCGAGCTCGACTGCGACGCCGAACGCGGCCGCCGCGTTCAACGCGTTGTGCCGCCCGGGCACTTGAAGGTCAAGTCGGTATTCCTGCCCGTCGACAGAAACCAGGACGTCGCCGGGTCCCCCATCGTGTAGGCGGATATCCGCGTCCTCCGCGGTCCCGTAGCTCAGCACCCGGGTATTTCCCTCAGCGCGGGTCCGTTCCGCAAGGGCCCGGGCGCCGTCGTCGTCCGCGCAGGCGAAAAGAACGCCGTTGGCGGGCAGGAGTGCCGCGAAGCTGTCGAAAGAGGCGTAGACAGCCTCAGGCGTGCCGTAGTAGTCGAGGTGGTCGGCCTCGACGTTGGTGACGACGGCGATGAGGGGCCGGTAGTTAAGGAAGGAACCGTCCGATTCATCGGCTTCGGCGACGAAGATGTCCGAGGTGCCGTGCGCTGCGTTGACACCGAGGGCGGGTACGTTGGCGCCGATGGCGAAGGACGGATCAAGGCCCGCTTCCTTGAGCAACACGGCAACCATTGAGGTGGTGGTGGACTTGCCATGCGTGCCGGCCACGGTCACCACACGGTCTGCGCCCATGGTCGCCGCGAGGGCCTCCGAGCGGTGGAGCACCGGAAGGCCGGCCGCCCGGGCCGCTTCCAGCTCCGGATTGTCCGCCCTGATGGCCGAACCCGCGACGACGGTCTGCGCGTCACGAAGATTTTCCGCAGCGTAGCCGACTGCGATGCGGGCCCCCGCGGACCCGAGGTCGTGCATGACGGGAAGGTCCTTGGCGTCGGAACCGCTCACCGGAACGCCCCTGGCCACCATGATGCGTGCGACGGCGGACATGCCCACGCCGCCGATGCCGATGAAATGGACCCTGCCGAGGGAATCGATGTCTGCGAGGGGCTGAGTCATTCGGTTACCGCTTCCAAGACGAGATCGGCCATCCGCCGATCAGCATTTCTGATGCCAAGTTCCTTAGCCTTGCTCGCCATATCCTCAAGGCGGGCTTGATCCGTGAGCAACGGAATCAACTCTGCCTTGAGCCATTCCGCGGTCAGGTCCCGGTCGTCGACCAAAAGCGCCGCCCCGGCTTTGACCAGCGCGGAGGCGTTCATTGCCTGCTCGCCGTTTCCGATGGGCAGCGGAACGAAGACCGCAGGGAGCCCGACGGCGGCCACCTCGCTGACAGTTGCCGCGCCGGATCGGGCAAGGAGGACGTCTGCGGCCGCGTAGACGTTTTCCATGCCGTCCACGTATTCCACCTGGTGGTAGCCGTCGGCAGCCAAGGGGGCGCCGTCGTCGTTCGTCACTGCCTTGCCGCGGCCGGTGATGTGCAGTGTCTGGATACCGGCTTCCGACAAAGCGGCGACGGCTCCGGCAATGGTCAGGTTGATGCTCTGGGCGCCGGAGGAACCGCCCGTCACGACGAGTGCGGGCTGTCCGGCGTCAAGACCGAGCGACTGCCTGGCGTCCGCGCGCCAAGCCGCCCGGTCCAAACCGGCGATTGCCTTGCGCATGGGCATCCCCACGTGCCGGGCGTGCCGTAGCCGGGTCTCGGGGAAGGCCACACCCACATATTTGGTGAACATCGCTCCTACCCGGTTGGCAAGCCCGGCGCGCGTGTTGGCCTCGTGGATGACGATCGGGATCCTGCGACGCCACGCCGCGAGGTACATGGGAGTGCAGACATAGCCGCCGACGCCGAGGAGGACGTCCGCCTGCGCGTCGTCGAGAATGCGCCCCGCTTGCTTGACGGCGGCCGCGAGCCTGCCGGGCAGTTTGAGCAGATCCGCGGAAGGCTTCCTGGGAAACGGAACCCGGTCGATGGTGGCCAACTCGTAGCCGGCAGCCGGAACGAGGCGCGTTTCCATGCCGTTGGGTGTGCCGACGGCAAGGATCCTGGCATCGGGCCGCAGCGACTTGATGGCATCGGCAATGGCAAGCAAGGGGCTGATGTGTCCGGCGGTCCCGCCGCCGGCGAGGACCACGGAGAGGGGCTTGGGCTGGGAATTCATGGAGCTATGTACGCTTTCGTGCAGTTTTCGCAAATCGCCAGCGCGGCTTGGAGCGGCTGGCAGGAGCCATTTGGGCGCGGGCCAAAGACAACACTACGCCCACGCCGCATAGCGACATCACCAACGCTGAACCGCCATAGGAAATGAAAGGCAGCGGCACTCCGATCACGGGGAGCAGGCCTGCCACCATCGCCATGTTGATCGCGGCCTGTCCAAGCATCCACGCCATGATCGATCCGCCGAGCACCCGGGCGAACAAGTCTTCCTGGTGGCTGACGACCCGGTAGATAGCAACGGCGAGCAAGGCAAAAAGCACCAGGACCACGATCGTCCCCACGAGCCCGAGTTCTTCCCCGATGACAGCGAAGATGAAGTCGTTGTGGGCTTCGGGAATCCACTGGTATTTTTGCCGGCTCTGGCCAAGTCCAACACCTAGCCAACCTCCCGAGGCAAGGGCGCTGAGCCCCTGTTCGCTTTGGAATCCGATGTCGCTTGCCCCTGCGCAGCTCTGCCCCATCCACGAGGTGATCCGGCACATTCGGTTTCCACTCGTAAACGCCAGGATCAGGGCGGCAGCAGCGGCGACACCACCGGCCGCAGCGAAAAGCTTCAGGTTGACGCCGCCGAAAAACAATCCCGCGGCCATGATGAGCATGACCACCAGCGAGGTGCCTAGGTCATGTCCCAGGACAATCAAGGTGATGATGGCGCCGGAGACCGGCACGACAGGGATCAGCGCGTGCATCCATTTGTCAAGAAGTTTTGCCTTGACGGAAAGAACCGTGGCCATCCAGAGCACCAGCGCGAACTTGGCGTACTCCGATGGCTGGAAGGTGAAGCCACCGATCTCGATCCAGTTCTGGTTGCCCAGAACACGTTTGCCGATGACCAGGACCAGCACCAGCAAGGCGCCGGCAAGAATGATCGAGGGCCATGCGAATCGCTTAAGCCACAGGACGTTGACCCGCGAAAGCACCAGCATCGCAACGATGCCGATCGCGGCGAACATGCCTTGCTTGGTGGCGATGGAGTACGGCGATTCGCCGGCCGCAATCGCTTCGACGCTCGACGCCGACAGGACCATGATGATCCCGATGGCCGTCAGGGCAAGCGAAGCACCCAGAATCAAGTAGTAGGTTGACCCGCCGCTCGACTTTCCGCTTCCTTCGAGGGTCGACCAAAACCCGGAAATCCCCGAGCGGATGCGGGACGGCAGCGAGGGCCGCGCCACGCCTGCCGCGCGTCCGGCGGGGTCTGCCTTGCCGGCCCGGGTCCGCCCGGGCCCGCTGCGCGTGGGCGTGCTGACCATTGTTACTCCTCGGTGGTCTGTGCCTGGCCTTCCACAAGCTCGCGCACTGCCCGGATGAAAGCATCGCCACGGTGAGCGTAGGAAGAGAACTGGTCCATGGAGGCAGCCGCCGGGGCCATCAGCACGGTATCGCCGGGCTCGGCGATACTAGCTGCCGACTCGACAGCATGGGCCATCACGGTGTCGCCGAAGATCGGAGACGGTTCCGCGGCGGTACCAGCTGAATCGGCGGACTGCACCATTTCAGTGTCGCCCTTGGGCTGCCCGATTACGGGCACATCCGCTGCGTGTCGCTTGAGGGAGGCTTCCAGGTCCGCGGTGTCCGAGCCGATCAGCACCACCGCTTTGAGCCTGCGCGCGTTGCTTTTGACCAAGTCGTCGTAGTTGACGCCCTTGGACAGACCGCCGGCGATCCAGACGACCCGATCGAACGCCGACAGGGCCGCAGAAGCAGCATGCGGATTGGTCGCCTTCGAGTCGTTGACCCAGAGGACGCCGTTCTGCCTGGCCACAGGCTGGATACGGTGATTTCCGGGGAGATAGTTCCTGAGCCCCTCACGCACTGCGGCCGGTTCGACGCCGTAGGCGCGCACCAGTGCGGCGGCGGCCAGCGCGTTCGCAACCATGTGTCGCGGCGCAGCCGTGCCCAGGTCGGCCAGGGACGCGAGTTCCTCTGCGGAACTCTTGCGCTCTTCGATGAACGCCCGGTCCACGAGCAAGCCCTCGACCACGCCGAGCATGCTGATGGCCGGAGTCAAGGTGGTGAAGCCGATCGCCCGGCAACCCTCGACGACGTCGGCGTTTTCCACCATGCGTTCGGTCTCGATCTGCTCGGCGTTGTAGATGCACGCCTTCTGGGTATTCTCGAAGATCTTTGCCTTGTCCGCGAGGTAGGACTCGTAGGAGCCGTGCCAGTCGACGTGGTCCTCGGCGACGTTGAGGCAGACGCTCGCCACCGGGGAGAGCGATTCGATCCAGTGCAATTGGAAGCTGGAAAGCTCAACCGCGAAAGCGTCGTACTCCACAGGGTCACGGAGTGCGTCCAGGATGGGGGTGCCGACATTCCCCACGGCGATTGCCTTGAGCCCTGCTGCCTGCAGCATGGCTTCGGTCATGCCCACCGTCGTGGTTTTGCCGTTGGTACCCGTGATCGTGAGCCAGTCCGCCGTCTTGCGGCCCTTGCGTTCGCGCACCCGCCAGGCGAGCTCGACGTCGCCCCACACCGGTACGTGGGCCCTTTTGGCAGCTGCCAGGAGGGACTGATCCGGCCGCCAGCCCGGCGACGTCACGACGAGTTCGGGCTTTTCACCGTCCACGCGGGGCAGCGTTTTGACGGCGTCCTGTCCGAGGAGGACGTCGGCAGCGCCGACAATCTTCAAGGTGTCCGCCTGTGCTAGGGCTTTAGCGCTCGTGGCAGCATCAACAACCACCACCCGGGCGCCGAGTTCGATCAAGGTATCGGCGGCCGCGAAACCGGAGACGCCGATGCCGGTCACGACGACGCGCAGGCCCTTCCAGTCGGAATCCCAACTGACGAGGTTCTCGAGCCGGTCGTTGGCAGAAGGCTTGGTTTGAGGACTTGCGCTCACAGCAGCACCACCCATTCAGCATAGAAAATCCCAAGGCCAGCGGCCACGAACAAGCCACAAAGAATCCAGAATCGGACAACCACCGTGATCTCGGCCCAGCCCTTGAGTTCGAAATGATGCTGAAGGGGCGCCATTTTGAAGACCCGCTTACCCTTGGTGAGCTTGAAGTAGCCCACCTGGATGATGACTGACAGCGTGATGAGGACGAAAAGCCCACCGATGATGCCCAAAAGAAGTTCGGTGCGGGAGAGGATCGCAAAGCCGGCCACCGCCCCGCCGATCGCCAGGGAACCGGTGTCTCCCATGAAGATCTTCGCCGGAGACGTGTTCCACCAGAGGAAGCCCACCAGCGCGGCACTGCAAATAGCTGCCAGGAGCGCCAGATCGAGCGGGTCGCGGACCGAATAGCAGCCGCTGCCCGCCTCGCGGGGTGAACCGCACGCCTGGTTGTTCTGCCAGATTCCCATGAGTGTGTACGCCCCGAAGACCATGATGGAGGCACCGGCGGCAAGGCCGTCCAGTCCGTCCGTCAGGTTGACGCCGTTGGTTGCCGCAGTGACGATCAGGTTCGACCAGATGACAAACAGGATGGCTCCGAGGACGGTGCCCCCGAAGGCCAGGTTCAGCCAGGGAATGTCCCGCACAAGGGAAATATGGGTGGAGGCCGGCGTGATCCCCTGCGAGTCGGGGAAGTTCAGGACGAGTACTGCGAAGACAATGCCGACAAATGCTTGGAGAATCAGCTTGGCCTTGGCATTGAGTCCGAGGCTGCGTTGCTTGGAAATCTTGATGAAATCGTCGAGGAAACCAACGAATCCCATTCCCACCATCAGGAACAACAAGAGCAAGCCCGAGGCCGACGGGCCCGGTGATCGCGGGTTCATCATCCACATGATCAGGTGGGTCAACCCATAGCTGATGAGTACGGCGGCCACCACGACCGTCCCGCCCATGGTGGGAGTACCGCGCTTGGTGTGGTGCGAGGTGGGTCCGTCGTCGCGGATGAACTGGCCGTATCCCTTGGTGACGAGGAACCGGATGAAGAGTGGCGTTCCGACCAAGGCCACCAGGAGGGCCACGCCCGCGCCGATCAACAGTGCAATCACAGCAGCTCGTTCCCTTCATTGGCGGCAGTTGCAGCCGCGGTGTTCGCACTCGTACCGGCCTGTGGAGGTAATGCTATCCGATCCCCCAAATGCCTTAAGCCGACCCCGTTCGAGGACTTGAAAAGCACCAAGTCGCCTGGTTTGAGCTCGGCCTGCAGCAGTTCGTAGGCCTCGTCGGCCGTTTCAGCGAAAATGCATTCGTCGCCCCAGGAGCCTTCCTGGATCGCGGAAATGTATAGCGCCCGGGCTTCGCGGCCAACCACCACGAGCCTGGAAATGTTCAAGCGAACCACTTGCGTCCCCACTATGGTGTGTTCGCGGATGGAATCTTCGCCGAGTTCCAACATCGCGCCAAGCACTGCCCAGGTGCGGCGTCCCTGGCCGAGGTCCGCGAGGGTGCGCAAGGCTGCGCGCATGGATTCCGGATTCGCGTTGTACGCGTCGTTGATGATGGTGACGCCGTCTGCCCGCTCAGTGCGTTCCATTCTCCACCGGCTGGCCGGCGACTGCTCGCTCAGCGAGTCGGCGATCCCGGCTGCAGGGAGGCCTGCCGCGAACGCGGCGGCCGCGGCGGCAAGCAGGTTGGTGACGTGGTGCGCACCGATCAGCTTGCTGTGGACGCGATGGGGGACCCCGCCGTCGGGAAGGATGAGTTCGAACTCCGGGTGGCCGTCCTCATCGATATCGGCGTTCCTGGCTTCGACCTCCGAGCCGGAAATGCCAGTAGCGGTGGTTCCTAGCACTTTTGCCTGGGTGCGGGAGACCATCGCCGCGACGCGCGCGTCGTCGAGGTTGATGACGGCGGTTCCGTCCTGCCCCAGCGCTTCGACGAGTTCGCCCTTGGCCTTGGCTATGTTCTCCACCCCACCGAACTCGCCGGCGTGGGCGGTGCCGACGCAAAGAACGACGCCGATGTCCGGTTGGACCATCTCGGCGAGGTATTTGATGTGGCCAATCCCGGTGGCGCCCATTTCGATCACGAGGTAGCGCGTGCCCGCATCGGCTCCGAACACGGTGAGCGGCACGCCGACTTCACCGTTGTACGAACCCTGCGGTGCCACTGTGGCGCCAGCCCGGGAAAGAATGCCCGCGAGCAAGTCCTTGGTAGTTGTCTTGCCCGCCGAGCCTGTGATCCCTATGACAGTGAAGGGCTCCCCCTGGGCCGCACGTGCGGCACGGATGCGGCGCACGGACTCTGCGGCCAGGGCACCCATCGCGATCACGGCGTCATCGACGACGACGGCGGGGTACTGCCGGCCGTCGTCGTCGGAAACGTCGCGCTCGGTCAGCGCCAGGACAGCCCCGCGCTCGAAAGCGGCGCCCACGTAGGCATGGCCGTCAGCGTTCTCACCTGGTTTGGCCACGTACAGCGATCCGGCCGCCGCCTCACGGGAGTCGGTAACGATGGACGCCGGGACAATCCCCGGGTCCGCTGCCAATCGGCCATTGGTAATATCGGCGATCTCCGCCGCAGTAAGTGCAATCATCTCGGTCTAGGACTCTATCCGCTCGTCCGTGGAAACCTTGAATCCCCTGGCTGTCAAGGCCGCCCGCAGTTCCACCCGGTCGTCGAGGGCAAGGTTGACGCCCTTCACTTCCTGCCAGACCTCATGTCCTCGGCCGGCGATCAGGATGATGTCCTTCTCGGTGGCCAGATCCACGGCTTGACGGATGGCGACGTCCCGGGGGTACGCTTCCACGATCTCGCAGTCAAGGTCCTCCGACTCGCGGGCGGCCCGGGCGCCGGCGATGACTTCCGAACGGATCGCCGCAGCGTCTTCGTCATGGGGATCGTCGTCGCTGACAATCACGACGTCGGCGAGCCGGGCAGCTATGGCGCCCATGGTCGGCCTCTTACCCTGGTCGCGCTGTCCTGTGGCGCCGAAAACGACGATCACGCGGGATCCGGGTGTCTTCGGGCGTATCGCGCTCAGGGCGCGCGCCAGCGCGTCCGGGTTGTGCGCGAAATCGACAACCGAAGCCGGGGCATCGGAAATCAGCTGCATCCGGCCGGGCACAGAAACCGTGAAGGGATCGTGGCTGTCCAGGGCCGCCTGAAGCGCCGACCGGTCGATGCCGGAGTCGAGCACCATGATGGTGGCCAGGGCCGCATTGGCGACGTTGAAATCTCCCGGCAATCCGGTATGGACGCGCAGGACCGATCCATCGCGGTGGCGCAATTCGAAGTCTGTTCCAAGTCCGCGTGGTTTGGAAGACCCGACCGTCCAGTCAGCTTCGCTCCCGGCGGTGGCCGACAGCGTGGTCACGGGAATTCCCGCCTCTTCGGCCAGCAAGCGCCCCCACGGATCGTCCACGGTCACTACGGCCCGCCGTGCGCGCGCTCTCGTGAACAGCTCCGCCTTGGTCCGGAAGTATTCGTCCATGCTTCCGTGCAGATCGAGGTGGTCCTGCGTCAGATTGGTGAAGCCGGCAACGTCGAATGTCACCGAGTCGACCCTGTGGAACGAAAGAGCATGGGAGGACACCTCCATGGAAGCCGCCTCCAACCCACGTTCACGCATGAGGGCGAGCAAGGCATGGACGTCCGTTGACTCCGGCGTGGTCAGCAGACTCGGGATGGCCTCGCCCCCCGCAAGAATTTCAATCGTCCCGATCAGGCCGGGATTCATGCCCAGGGCACGGAGCAAGGAGTTGATGAAATACGTCGTCGTTGTTTTGCCGTTCGTACCAGTTACACCGAAAAGCGTGGGCGAAACCCCATCGAGTGGCTGGCTTCGATAAACGAGGGCAGCGAGGGTGCCGACGGCTGCACGGGGATCGCCAACGATCAGCACCGGAACGGCAAGGTCCTCGAGTGCCAATTGACGGGCGCCGTCCTCATCGGTCACGACGGCAACAGCACCGGCCGCCACCGCTTGGGTGACAAAGTCTGCCCCGTGGCGCGTGGCACCGGGCAGGGCCAAGTACAGGTCTCCCGGCTCGACGGTGCGCGAGTTGAGGGACACCCCAGTGACCGACGTACCGGCTGAGTCCGGGGTCAGCGCGATTCCGAGGGACGATGCGATGGCCTCCAGGGCAACCGGCGCCACGACGGCTGGACGGAAGCCGGGTTTGTCCGTAGCCGGCGGGTTCCCTGTAGGGATCGATACGGCATCATTCTGCTCTGACAAGGTGGTCTCCGTTGGTACTCGTAAAACTGGCCGCGCGGGAACCCTTGGGCTCCCGCAAACGGCATGGGTTGATCTAAATGTGGCCGGACAGATGCCCAACAAGCTTACTTGGCGAAACTGAACTACTTGCCGTACTGGCCTTATTTGCAGTCCTGGTCCTTATTTGCCGTATTGGGGGAACCGCGCCGGAGTGCCGGTGGACGGCGGGACGTTGTAGGTGCGCAGGACCTGGCCCATCACCGAGCGGAAAATCGGTCCTTGGGTGATGCCGTAGATGTTGCCCTTGGGCCTCTGGACAACAACCTCGACGATGAACCGTGGATTTTCCATGGGCGCCATCCCAATGATGGAGGCCGTGAAGCCATCGAAGCCAGGCAGGCCGTCTTCGCGGGGTGCCTCGGAGGTTCCTGTCTTGGCGCCCACCCGGTATCCGTCGATGCCAGCATCTTTCACTTCGCCCATCGTCACGTTGCTCTCCAGGATGTCCCGGACTTGCTGCGCGGTGTCCTTGGTAACGACTTGCCGGGCGTCCTTGGCAGGTGCTTTCGCTTCGACCCCGTCGGCCCCGACGTAGCCGTCGATCAACCTGGGTTGCAGCATCACGCCGTCGTTGGCCACGCTTTGGTAGGCCCGGACGGTCTGCAGCGTGGACTGGGAAACGCCTTGGCCGAACAGGACGGTGTACTGCTGCCGGTCGTCCCATTGATCGGGCTTGGCCAGGATTCCTGAGGCTTCGGCGGGAAGACCAATGTCCGGGGCTTCCCCGATGCCGAAGCGCTGGAGATAGTCATAGCGCTGTTGCCTGCTCAGCCGGCTCCCGATCATCACGGTACCCGTGTTCATCGAATAGCCGAGGATACCGGCGAGGGTCCGCTGTTCGGTTCCGTGAAGGAAGGCATCGGTGAACGTCTGACCGTCGATGGTCACGGCGGGAGGAACGGTAACGGTGTCCAATGGGCTGGACTTTCCTTCATTGATCGCAGCGGACGCGGTGATCATCTTCTCCACCGAACCAGGCTCATAGGCGGCCGTCACCGACCGCACGCCGCGGTCCGCAGCCGCTACTTTGCCCGGGTCGTTGGGATCCGGGGCGTTCGTATCCGCCATCGCAATGAGGTTCCCGGTCTTGATGTCCTCAACGACGATTGATCCCCACTCGGCATTGAGCTGGTTGACCTGGGTCTGGATGGCCTGCTGCGCAAAGTACTGGATGTCCGTGTTCAGCGTCAGCTTGACGTCCTTGCCATTGACAGCCGGGGTCAGCAGATCGGTTGCCACGGGGATACGGAGACCGTCGGCGCCGATCTCAAAGACGCGCTTGCCGTCCTTGCCGCGAAGGAGGTCGTCTTGGGTCTGCTCAAGGCCCGCTTGGCCCGTGGTGCCGTCCTTAAGGAAGCCGATGATGCCACCCGCCACGCTGCCGTTGGGATAGACGCGCTTGCTGATGCCCTCCGAGACGATACCCGGGATGTGGAGCTGGGATATCCGGTCCTCGACGTCCGGCTTCACTTCCTTGGCCACGATGTTGTATTTCTTCCCGCCGGTCACGGCCTGCGTAACCTGGTTGACGTCCATCCCCAGGGCGCTGGAAAGCTCTGCAATCCCCTGGGTCCTGGAGATCTTATCGATGGCTTGGGTCTGGGTGTTGTAGCGCGAAAACTCAGATGTGTTGGTGTTGACCGTTTGGTCCACCACAATGTTGTAGCGGATCACGCTGCTGGCGAGCACGGTGCCGTTGGCGTCAATGATCTTGCCGCGTTCGGCCGGCAGGACGGTGGTGGTCAGCCGGTTGTTGTAGGCAGCCTCGGCCAGGCCACCGACGTCCAGCCCCTGGACGAGGAACAATTTGCCCCCGACCACCAGCAACAGCGTCAGCATGATTCCGAGGCCGAGGCGCAGGCGCTTCTTCGCCACCGGCGTTCTCTTGTTCTTCGATTTGCCGGTCTTCTGCACCACGTCGATTCCTTGCTGCTTGCCTTGCTGGTCACCTGAAATCAGGTCGGCTGGACGCTACTGCCCGGGTACCTTCTGCTGCGGAGCGGGGACCGAACCACCATGGAGATCCACAACCGGCGGCTTGGGTGCCGCAGGAACCGCGGGCGCCTGCGGTTTGGCCGCGGTGGAGTCGGCGGCACCGTTGGGCTTACGGCTGTCCAGTGAATCGTTCTTGGCGGGTGCAGGAGCTGCGACGCTGGACTGGCCTGCAACCGCAGGAGCAGCGATGACGGCACCGGGATTCTGTCCCTTGGTTGCCGGCGTGGCCTTTCCTGTGACTGTCAGGTTGTCCAGATCGATCTGGCCGGTGGCAGTGGAAGCTACCATGCCCAATTCTGCGGCCTTGGCGGCAAGATTCTGGGGAGCCTGGTAGTTCTGGACCTGTTGTGTCAGATCCTGGTTCTGCTTGTTCAGGGATGCAGCGTCATTCCTGAGCTTCACAAGGTCGTATTGGGCCGTGGAAACGGAGATGTTGAGCACCAGGACAGTCAACAAGGCGGCGGCCAGCACGCCGAAGCAAAAGACGACGAAGGGAGTCCGCCGTCGTCCGGGAACACTCTGGACGAGCGAGAGCGGTGTCCGCGCCTTGCGGGTCGTCTCGCGTTCCGGTCCCCGGGCGGGCAGGGCACGCGCGGTGTTCCCCACCGTGGGCGGCAGGATCTTCGCGGCAGCGGTGCTCATGCTGTTCTCCTCGCTTTGATGCGTTCCACGGCCCGCAGGCGGGCAGATGCCGCACGCGGGTTTTCGGCGATTTCTTCAAGTGTGGGCACTTCCGTGCCCTTGGTTAGGGTCTTGAATTCCGGTTTGTGTTCTTCCAGCTCCACGGGGAAGCCCAGCGGGGCGGACGATTTGGACCGGGACTGGAAGACCGATTTCACGATCTTGTCTTCGAGTGAGTGGTAAGACATCACCACTACCCGTCCGCCCATTGCCGAGGCCGAGAGGGCGGCAGGCACTGCTCTCTCCAGAACGTCGAGTTCCTCGTTGACTTCAATCCGCAGGGCCTGGAAAGTCCGCTTTGCCGGATGCCCGCCGGACTTTGCGGCGGCCGCAGGAACAACGCCGCGGATCTGCTCGACGAGCTCCCCGGTGGTGGCGAAAGGCTTGACGGCCCTTGCCGTGACGATGCGGTTTGCGATCCTGCCGGCGAACTTCTCCTCGCCCCACTTGCGGATAATCCGTACCAGGTCTTCTTCGGAATAGTTGTTGACGACGTCGGCGGCAGTCTGGCCGCGGCTGGTGTCCATCCGCATATCCAGCGGCGCGTCGTAGGAGTAGGCAAAGCCGCGCTCCCGCTCGTCCAATTGGAGGGAAGACACACCCAGATCCATGAGGATGCCGTGCACTTCCGGGATTCCAAGGTCTACGAGGACATCTTCGATTTCGTCATAGACGGCATGCACCAAGTCAGTGCGGGCCGCGAAGGGTTGCAGTCGCTCACCGGCGAGGGCCAGGGCCTCTTCGTCCCGGTCTATGCCGACAAGGTGCAGATCGGGGAACCGCTGCAGCATCGCTTCGGAGTGGCCACCCATTCCCAACGTGGCGTCGATGACGACGGGCGTCTCGCCACGGCTGCGGGCGGCCTCAAAACCTGGTGCCAACAAATTGATGCACCGGTCCTTCAGGACCGGTACATGTCGCTCCGAGGTTGGTTTTGGCGCGTCTTGCTCCTCCATGCGGCCTCCTCAGAGCTGAATAGTTCGTCTGTCAGTTGGGCGGGTCGCTTCTTGAGCCGGATCCCCATCCGCGCCTATCGCAGCGTCCGCCTGGCTCCGGGGAAGGTGAGCCAGGAAAACTATGTGATGGGCGGCTGGAGATCCCGTCCAAGAAGCATTGCTGCTTCCTGTCCCGGTTTCTAAATGAACCCGGGAAGGTTGTCGTCGTCGGTCTCCGAGAAGGCGGCTTCCTTCTCGGCCAGGTATTCATCCCAAGCCTGGGCATCCCAGATCTCTGCACGGGTTCCGGCGCCGATGACCGCCAATTCCCGCTCAAGACCTGCGTAGCTCCGGAGCGCCGGCGGAATCGTCACGCGCCCCTGCTTGTCAGGTACCTCGTCAGAGGCTCCGGACAGGAAAACCCGGATGTAGTCACGCGACTGCTTGGAGGAAATGGGGGCCTCCCGCATGGATTCGTGAATACGTTCGAATTCCCGCTGGCTGAAGACGTAGATGCAACGTTCCTGGCCCCTTGTGAGCACCAAGCCGTCAGCAAGTTCCTCGCGGAACTTGGCGGGAAGGATGATCCGGCCCTTTTCATCCAGACGAGGAGAATGCGTGCCAAGAAACACTGGCCCACCGCCCCCATCCGTAAAGGTGCCCGTACCTGCCCCACGCCGCCACTACCCTCTTACTCGCTCCACTTTACTCCACAAGCCCCCACAGTCAACGCAATCCGGCGTGTTTCTGCCCCACTTTCGAACGCGGGAGCCTGAAAACACGTGGATCTCAGTGGTGGTTGGTGGTGGAGGACGCTTTGCGGCGGCCCTCTAGGGAAGCGCTCGACGGCGGCTCCCCCAGCCGCGCTTACAGGCTCACGATGTGCGGCGAACGTGGCGTTAAATGCGAAAAGACCCGATATTCGGGTCTTTTCGCAATCAGGCCGGAGCCTGGTGGTGCAATGTGGAGGACTCGGCATCCCGGTGGAGGACAAGCCCCCTGGTGGAGCGTTCAGCTCTCCTCGCCGCGGCGGCGCTCGTCCCAGCGTTCTTCGAGGTTGCTCATGAATGAGTTCTTTGACTTGCCCGGCTTGGCACTCTTCGACTTCCCGCCGGCTGCCCTTCTCAGGGTGGCAAAGTAAACGCCGGCGCCCATCACGATGAAGCCCAGCACACCAAGGAAGATGTTCTGCAAGGACACACCTACCAACAACAAGAGAATCCCGGCGATAGTGCCTAGAACGCCAATAACGATGTGCCTGGTCGACCATGAGCGAATGGGGTCAGAGCCCATTGAATTGGCAAACTTTGGATCGTCCTCATGCAGTTGCTTCTCGAGTTGCTCGAGGAGCTTCTGTTCGTGCTCCGAGAGGGGCATCGCGACCTCCTTTAGTCGGCCAGCGTCTGGATACGCCGCGGCCGTTGCCTCTGTTCCCTTGAACGGACGAACCCAAAAAAGGGTTCCCGAAGACCGGGTCTTGTGAACACGGTCTCACGGAACAGACGCAACATGGCAATTTATCCAGACGGTCTAAATCTGTGTATCTCTAGGATAGTTTGTTGGCCGCTGTTCTGAAAGACACCCCGGAGGGCACGCGGGGGCTCTTCGAAGCCTAAGGAGAACCCGGCCCGCCGGGCTCCGCATTCGGCTCCAGAAGCGTCGCCGGAAGAACAGTCTTGCTGCCGAATCGCTCGGTGACACGGTCAAGCGCCTTTTCAGCCGCCCGCCAGTTGTCGTCCCTGCGGTCGAAGCTCAACTGCAGCGAGGTGTGTTCCGCCGGTTCGAGCTGCTCGGCCCTGACTCCAACAAGGCGCACGCTCATGGGCCGCTCCCCCAAGGACGCCAGCAACTGGTTCGCAACTTGATAGATCAACTGGGCGCTGTCTACAGGCGTATGCATTGTCTTACTGCGGCTGATTGTCGAAAAATCCGCATAGCGCAGTTTCAACGCGATGGTCCGGGCCAACATTCCGGCTGTCCGCAGCCGTGAAGCAGTTCGGTGGGAGAGCCTTAGCAACTCGCGCTGCAGGAGTGCGTCATCCGGAGTGTCAACAGCGAACGTCTCCTCGGAACCGATGCTCTTCTCGAGGCGGGTAGGCGTGACCGGCCGCGGATCCAAGCCCATCGACAATCGGTGGACGTGCTCGCCCGACGCTCCGAGGACCTTTTTCAAGGAAGACAGCGGCGTGGCCGCAACGTCAGCCACGGTACGGATCCCCAGCCGGGCGAGGACATCGGCGGTCTTGGCCCCGACTCCCCATAAGGCGTTCACGGGCAGGCTGTGGAGATAGGCTACGGTCTGCCCTTCTTCAATGAGCAGCAGTCCGTCGGGTTTGCAGCGCGTAGAAGCAATTTTGGCAACGAACTTGTTGGCCGCTATTCCCACGGACGCAGTGATTCCGAGCTCGGACAAAACGCGGCGCCGGATCAAATGGCCGATCTGGAGAGGCGGACCAAGCCTCCGGATCGCGCCACCGACATCCAGGAAAGCCTCGTCGACACTCAAGGGCTCCACGAGGTCCGTTATCGATTCGAATATGCCCATCAACTCCCGGGACACCTCGTAGTAGAGGCTGTGGCGGGGCTCGATGATGACAGCGTTGGGGCACATCCGCATAGCGTTGGCCATGGGCATGGCAGACTTCACGCCCAGCGCCCGCGCTTCGTAGGAGGCGGACAGTACAACTGAGCGATCCACCGGGAAGCCGACAATGACGGGTTTTCCCTTGAGTTCAGGCCGGGTGCGCAATTCCACCGAGACAAAGAAGGCATCCATGTCGACGTGGAGGATGCTGGTGCGCCTCAGTTCCCGCAGGGCAGCGGGATCCGGGGCGGATTCTTGTCCGGGGCCCCGCCCGTTGTTCTCTGCTTGTGGTCTCACAAGGAAATCCTATGCCGCGGCACTGGTTACTGGTGGCCGCATCCGGCGCCCTAAACTGGAGGCAGCATCCGGCGTCGTCCCCAGGAGGAAATCCCTGTGAAGCTCTTTGGAAAGCCTCAACCCGTCAGTATGGCCTTGCTGGCCACGGGCGTCGCGTTGACCATCTCGGCTTGCGGGTCGTCCCCCGCGGGCACGGCATCCCAAGGGGCTGCGCCAACATCGTCCGGGGCGGCCCCTGCCTCGGCAAGTCCGGCGTCGGCCACCACGTCCACGGCGGCTGCAGGAGCTTCGGCGACGGTCGGCGCCCTGGTTCCGGGATTCCCGCAACAACTGATTCCATTGATGCCCAAGGCAGCGGTGGAATCGAGCAGTTTCGACAAGAACTCCTCCCCGGCGTCGGTGGCCCTGGTCGGCACCATTGCGTCCCCATCGGACGCAGTAGTGGCCTTTTATACCTCTGCGCTCACGGCGCAGGGCTTTAAGGAAGTTCCCGGCAGCACCGTGGGAAGTATCAAATCAAAGGATTTCCTCCGTGGCGACAATGAAACCGTGAATATCTCGGTTGTGGAAACAGCGGGCAAATCCACGTTCACCATCGGTGCCAACGTGGCCGCCGGGTCAATCAAGTGACCACCGAGAGCCTAGGTTCGGAACAGAGCCGTTTCGTGGCCGACGTCGCGGCCAAACTAAACGGTTTCCTTGCGGTGCAACAAGAAACCATGGCCACCATCTCCCCCGATGTCGCTCCCCTCATGGGCTCAATCACGAGCCTCGTGACAGGTGGCAAGCGGCTCCGGGCCTTGATGTGCTACTGGGGGTGGCGAGGTGCCGGCGGTGAGTCCGCACATCCGGACATCATTACTGCCGGCTGCGCTTTGGAACTCTTCCAGGCAGCAGCCCTGATTCACGACGACATCATCGACCGCTCTGACACTCGGCGTGGCGGTCCAAGCGTCCACAAGCGGTTCAGCCAGCTCCATGAGGGCGAGGGCTGGGCCCTCGACAGCGAGCGCTTCGGACATGCGGCCGCGATCCTCACCGGAGACCTCTGCCTGTCGTTCAGCGAGGAAGCGTTCACCGAGATTGGCGGCAGGGCTGCAACAGGCACGCCTGCGCGGCGGATCTTCAACCTGATGCGCGCCGAGGTCATGGCCGGCCAATACCTGGACATCCTGGAGGAAGTTGCGGGCCCCGTGCGGGACCGCGCAGGTGCCGTCCGCCGCGCACAGTCCATCATCCGATTCAAATCGGCGAAGTACTCAACGGAACACCCCTTGGCCCTTGGTGGCGCCTTGGCCGGTGCCAGCGAAGAGCTCTTGCAAGGCTATTCCGCTTTCGCGTTGCCCCTTGGTGAAGCTTTCCAGCTCCGCGACGACGTCCTGGGGGTGTTCGGAGACCCCGGGACGACAGGAAAGCCTGCAGGAGATGACCTCCGCGAAGGCAAACGGACTGTGCTGGTGGGCTTCGCCATCAACCAGGCCGGGGCTACTGATTCGAGCTACATCGATACCATGCTCGGACGGCAGGACCTTGGCGAGGCCGAGGTTGCCGAGATCCGGCGGATCATCGTAGATTGCGGAGCGCTCGAAGCCACGGAATCCATGATCGAGGAACTCAGCAACGAAGCTTTCGAGGCCTTGGAAAGGCTCCCCTTGGCTGAACTCCCGCTTACCGCGCTCAGGCGGTTGGCCGAAGCCGCCGTCAGCCGGGCCGCATGAACTCTTGGAGAAATCCACGTTAAGGGCAGTCTAAATACCTGCCTTAAATACAGTGGTGGCGATCAGCAATCTGATCGCCACCACTGTATTTAAGGCAGGAGTCCCTTACCAGGCAAGCGATTGGGCCCTGCGTCGGATTTCAGTTTTGCGCCCTTCACGGAGCGCGTCGACAGGGCGGCCACGCAGCGACTCATCTGGAGTGAAAAGCCACGCGATGAGCTCCTCATCCGTGTACCCGGCATCGCCAAGCACTGCGATGGTGCCCTTCAGGCTATCCACCACATGACCGTCCTGGATAAAGAGGGCAGGAATCGAACGGATATTGCGTGCGCCCACTCTCACAGCCACCACTGCACGCTCATCCAGAAGACCGTGGACCTTGGTGATTGAAACGTTCAGCAGCTCTGCCACATCGGGCAGCGGCAGCCATTCGGAAACGAGGCTTTCTACATTACTCACGGATCAAGATTGCCACGCCCGCGCGCTTTGCGCCTAGCCGGACGGACGGCACGGGCGGAATTTGCGTCCCCGAATTGCCCACGAATCGAATGCGCCGGGATTTCTTGTGCGGAATCGAAAAATGTGAGAGATTCACATTGATCACATTTGCATCACTACTAACTTTAGTAACACTGGCAACAGCGGCATTCCCAACATCCGCTGCTGAGATGAGGATTGCTCCCATGACGACGCCCCGCTCGCCCAAGAAGACAACGAGCATGCCCATAATTGCGGCCACCACAGCGGCGCTGCCCGCCGTCATGCTCTCTTCGTTGGCGCTCGCCCAGCCGGCAACAGCGCTTCCAGCGGCACAAACCCAGAGGATCCCCGCATCGCTGACCGCGGCCATGCAGGCCCAGGCCGCAGCCGTATCCGCAAACGTCATTCCCGCCTCCGCGGTTGCCGCGACCATCCCGACTGCCATGCAGCCCATGGCACCGACGGCTCCGGCCACGTACACGATCGTCCGGGGCGATACCATCAGCGGCATCGCGGCCCGCTACGGGCTGAACACCAACACCGTCCTGCAGCTCAACGGGCTCTCGGGCAACACCATCATCTACCCGGGACAGCAGATCAAGTTGTCCGGTTCCGCGGCTGCTCCAAGCGCCCCGGCACCCGCGCCCGCCCCGGCACCCAGCCCGGCGTCGTCGTCGGCTGCCAGCTACACAGTCGTGTCCGGGGACACCCTGAGCGGCATTGCCGCCCGCCACGGAGTGGCGCTGTCGGACGTCTTCAGCTGGAACGGCCTCAACGGCCGGTCCATCATCTACCCGGGACAGAAGATCAAGGTTGGCCCGGGAACGAACGCACCAGCTCCGGCTGCCCCGGCTCCAGCGGCATTGGCCCCTGCTTCAGCTCCGGCTGCCCCGGCAGCGCCGGCACTTGCCAACAGCGGCTCGTACACGATCAAGTCGGGTGACACTCTGGGCGGCATTGCGTCCCGCCTTGGCGTGTCCTTGTCATCGCTGCTCTCGGCCAACAGGCTATCGATGAGCACCATCATTTATCCGGGGCAGAAGCTCGCCATCCCGGGTGCTCCTGCAGCCTCGGCTCCGGCCCCGGCTCCGGTCAGCACTCCCTTGGTTCCCAGCACGTTCCTGGGCTACACCTACCCGGAGGCGGTGGTCAGTTCGGCCAACGCGAACAAGGCCCTGCTCAATGCGTCCCCGGTGCCCAGCACCGCCCAGATGAAGGGGATCGTAGCCGATACCGCGCGCCGGATGGGGGTGGACCCGTCTCTGGCCATGGCGTTCGCCTACCAGGAATCCGGCTTCAACCAGCGTGCCGTCTCTCCCGCCAACGCCATCGGCACGATGCAGGTGATTCCCTCCTCCGGAGAATGGGCTTCCCAACTGGTGGGACGCAAGCTCAACATCCTGGACCCGTATGACAACGTGACCGCCGGCGTCGCCATCATCCGGGCCCTCGTCAACACCAGCAAGGATCTGAACACGGCCATCGCAGGCTACTACCAGGGCCAGTACTCGGTGAGCAAGCACGGGATGTACGACGACACCAAGGCCTACGTCGCCTCGATCCTGTCCCTCAAGAAGAACTTCAGCTAAATCAGGCCGCCGAACACGGGCCCGGATCGCACGGCGATTCGGGCCCGTGTTTTTGCTCAACTAGGATCGTAGGGTGCAGGAACAAGTTTCGGACCAACTCCTCGGATCCCTCGTGGACGGGCGCTACCTGGTGCGATCGCGCCTCGCGAACGGCGGAATGTCAACCGTCTATCTCGCCACCGACGAGCGGCTCGACCGCGACGTGGCGCTCAAAGTGCTGCATCCCCACCTGGCCAATGACCAGAATTTCCTCGACCGCTTGCAGCGCGAGGCCCGGGCCGCGGCGAGCCTTTCCCACCCGCACGTCGTAGGTGTCCTCGACCAGGGACAGGACGGCCACATTGCGTACATCGTTATGGAGTACATCAAGGGCCACACCCTGCGCGACGTCCTCAACGAGAAGGCAGCCCTTCCGCCCCGGCTGGCCTTTGCCCTGATCGACCCCGTCATCGAGGGGCTCGCGGCCGCCCACGCGGCAGGGCTCATCCACCGCGACGTGAAACCGGAAAACGTCCTCATCGCCGACGACGGGCGCATCAAGGTGGGCGACTTCGGCCTGGCCCGGGCGGTCACAGCGACCACCAGCACCGGCGCCCTCATCGGCACGGTCGCATATCTGGCTCCCGAACTGGTCCTCGGCAAAGCCGCGGACGCCCGGAGCGACATCTACTCCACCGGCATCATGATCTACGAAATGCTTACCGGCGAACAACCGTATGCCGGCGACGTTCCCATCCAGGTTGCCTACCAGCACGTCAACGCGGCCGTCGCTCCGCCGTCGCTCGCGGTGCCCGGCCTTGCCGCCGATGTGGACGAACTGGTCCAGTGGTGCACCGCAAAGGAACCCGAAGAGCGTCCGGTGGACGGCTCCGCGCTCTTGTCGGAACTGCGGCACATCCGCACCACCTTGAGCGACGCGCAACTGGATATCAACCCGCCGGCCGCCAAGGCGGCGATGCCCGAAGGGCAACAAGAAGCGGCCGGGGCAACCGCGGTAGTCGCCCCTTTCCACGCCGAACGTACGGAGCCCCTGGAACGGATAGGCCGCCCGACGGAGATCATCTCAAGCCAGCGCAATCCAACCACAGTGCTTCCGCCGTCGGGATTCTCCCCCGGTGCCGCAGCTTTCGACATCCAGGTGCCACAGGACCGCGAACCCCTGGATCCGGCCGATGCCCCGCCGAGCAAACGCGACATCAAGCGGATGGAGCGCCAGGAAGAAAAGGACCGGGCCCGGGCCGCGGCCACGCCGTCGCGCTCTTTGCGGGAAGGCAACCCGCGCCGCCGGGCCGTGATCTGGACGATTGTCGTGATTGTCCTGGCGATCCTTGCCACTGCGGCTGGCTGGTTCTTCGGCATGGGGCCCGGTTCGCCCGGAACCATACCGGACATCAAGAACAAGACGGTCGCCGAGGCACAGCAGCTGCTGAGAACCGCCGGCTTTCAATCCGAGCCAAAAGACGTGTTCGACGACGACGTCACGGCCGGTTTGGCTGTTGGAACGGAACCCGCTTCCGGCCAAGTAGTCCGGAAGTTCCAAGGGGTGTCGCTCTTCGTCTCGAAGGGTCCGCAATTGTTTCCGCTTGCCACGATGACCGGCCTGACACTTGACCAGGCAAAGAATGCCCTTGGTGTGGCGGGGATGGCGCTCGGCAAAGTCACCGAGCAATATGACGACAAAGTGCCTTCAGGCACGGTCATCTCCCAGTCTCCGGCCCAGGACACCGGGGTCCGCCACGGCACCCCGGTGGCACTGGTGGTCTCCAAGGGACCGCAGCCGCTCCCCGTACCGGATGTCCGCGGCATGAGCCAGCAAGCCGCTGTCAAAGCGATCAGCGACGCCGGATTGACCGCAAAAATATCTCCGGACCCCGTCAACGACAAAAAGGTCCCCGCGGGAGCCGTGGTCAGCCAGACACCTGCCAACGGCACCTTGATCCGCGGCGACGCCGTCACGTTGACCCTCTCCAAGGGTCCGAAAATGGTGCATGTCCCCAACTTCATCGGCAAACAGGCGGACGCCGCCCGCAAGGCCCTGGAGTCGCTCGGATTCGAGGTCAAGATCAACAACATCCTGGGTGGCTTCTTCGGCACCGTCCGCGACCAGAACCCCGTGGACAGCGATGCCCCGGAGGGCTCCGTCGTCACACTGACCGTTGTGTAGGACGCGCCCATACAGGAAAGGCGATCCGGAATGTTCCGGATCGCCTTTCCTGTATTCGGGCCTGCTGCTGGACTAGCGCTTGGTGGGGATTAGCGCTTCGTGGGGACTACCGCTTGGTGAGGGCTCCAGCCACGAGGAACGCCATCTCGAGGGACTGCATGTGGTTCAGGCGTGGATCGCACACAGACTCGTAGCGGTCCAGGAAGGCGTCCTGGTCAATGGGATCGGCGCCGCCAAGGCATTCCGCGACGTCGTCGCCGGTCATTTCCATGTGCAGGCCACCGGGTACCGTCCCGAGTGCGTGGTGGACCTCGAAGAACCCGCGGACTTCGTCCACGACGTCATCGAAGTTGCGGGTCTTGTACCCGTTGGGCGAGGTGACCGTGTTCCCGTGCATGGGGTCCGTGACCCAGAGGACCTGGGCGCCCGACGCAGTGACCTTCTCGACGACGGCGGGCAGCTTCTCGCGGATGTTCTTGGAACCCATACGGGTGATGAAGGTAAGGCGGCCGGGCTCGCGGTTCGGGTCGAGCTTGTCAATGAGCCGCAATGCGTCGTCTCCGGAAGTCCCGGGACCGAGCTTGACGCCGATCGGATTGCGCACCCGGGACAGGAAGTCCACATGCGCATGGTCGAGCTCACGGGTGCGCTCACCGATCCAGAGGAAGTGCCCGGAAGTGTCGTAAGGAAGTCCCGTGCGGGAGTCGATGCGTGTCAGGGCCCGCTCGTAGTCGAGCAGGAGTGCCTCGTGGCTCGCGAAGAACTCCACGCGCTTGAGGGCTTCGAAATCGGCACCGCAGGACGCCATGAACTTGATGGCGCGGTCGATGTCCCTCGCCAAGGACTCGTAGCGGGCATGGGCCGGGTTTTCGGTGAAGCCCTTGTTCCAGAGATGCACCAGGCGGAGATCGGCGAAGCCGCCCTGCGTGAAGGCGCGAATAAGGTTCAGCGTGGAAGCCGAGGTGTGGTACGCCTTCAGCATGCGGCTGGCATCGTGGGCGCGGGACTCCGGGGTGAAATCATAGCCGTTGACAATGTCCCCGCGGTACGCGGGCAAGGTCACGCCGTCGCGGGTTTCCTCGTTCGAGGACCGGGGCTTGGCGAACTGGCCGGCCATGCGGCCCATCTTGATGACGGGCATGGCCGCACCATAGGTAAGCACAACGGCCATCTGCAGGATGGTGCGGACCCGGGCGCTGATCTTGTCAGCTGTCGCGTCCTCGAAGGTCTCGGCGCAGTCGCCGCCCTGAAGCAGGAATGCCTTGCCCTGGGCTGCAGCTGCCAGACGCTCGCGCAAGATGTCGACTTCGCCCGCGAAGACCAGCGGCGGAAGCACGGACAGTTCTTTGACGGAGGCATCGAAGACGCCCCTATCGGTCCAGGTGGGTTGCTGCGAGATGGGCAGCTGGCGCCAATCGTCCAAGCCGGGATAGTTTGCCGCGCCGCTTTGCGCGGTGCTGGTCAGGGGGCTGCCCAGGGAACTGGTCACGGGGCCGGTCATGGACGGTGCGGGGTTCGCGGATAGCTCAGTCACTCTCCAAGACTAGTTGCCTTGCCCGCTGTTCGGGGCATGGCTTCCGTAACCCTTATTGGCAGGCCGTCACACTTTCCCGGGCACTGCGCCGTCGCCGTCCGGGCCCGAACTGTTGCCGGGCGGGCGCCTGCCCTCGTCGCCGTCGTCGGCTGGATTCGCTTCGCTTCCGCTCACCGGCTCCGGCGGCTGCCCGGCCAGCCGCTGCTTGACGACGGCGGCGTATTCGTCCACGTATTCCTGCCCCGAGAGCCGCATGAGTTCGTACATGATCTCGTCGGTCACGGCGCGTTGAACGGCACGCTCTTCTTCTTGGCCGTAGTACCGGCTGAAGTCCAAAGGTTGCCCGAAAATGATCCCGATCCTGCGGATGTTGGGCAAACGCTTCCCGATGGGCTGGACTTTTTCGGTGCCGATCATCGCAACGGGAACAACGGGGACCCGGGTTTGGAGCGCAAGTTTGGCGACCCCCACTTTGCCCCTGTAGAGCCTGGCGTCTGGGCTGCGGGTGCCTTCAGGGTAGATGCCCAGCAGGCCGCCGGCGGCCAGGACGTCCCTGCCGGCCTGCAGGGACAACTCGGACGCGGCCCCGCCCGAACGGTCCATTGGCAACTGGTTGGTGAGCCGGAAGAACATGGCCGTAAGCCTGCCTTTGAGCCCGGTACCCGTGAAGTACTCGGACTTGGCAAGGAAACTGACGCGCCGGGGCACCATCACCGGCATGAAGATCGAGTCGGAAAAGGACAAATGGTTGGAAGCGAGAATCGCGGCGCCATCCTGGGGAACATTGTCGAGGCCCTTGACCCACGGGCGGAACAGCAATTTGAGAAGCGGACCCAAAAAGATCCGTTTCATGACCCAATAGAACACTTTGGTTCCTCTCCGGGGCGGCGTCTGCAAGGCGTCCGGACGGTCCCGGCCCGCACTCAGAAGCCACCATACTCCAGTGAGAATTGTCCCGAACAGTGACACGATGGACACATCACGGAAAGCAGTGCCGCCAACAGAGTAGCCTCGGAGTCATCATGAACACTCTCCCCGATCCCTCGCCGTACACCAGCGACTTCACCGGTAGTGGACCCAGTATCGGCGTCGTGATGAGCCACGGCTTCACGGGCAGTCCGCACAGCATGCGCCCCTGGGCCGAGTACTTGGCGGCCGAAGGCTTCGCTGTCCGTCTCCCTCTGCTTCCAGGCCATGGGACCACGTGGCAGGACATGGCCACGCGGCACTGGCAGGAGTGGCACCACGCAGTGGATGCGGCGTATCTGGAGCTCCAGGCCGAGTGCGACTTCGTCTTCGCCGCCGGCTTGTCGATGGGAGGGACACTGGCTCTGCGGATCGCGGCCACCCGGCCCGTGGCCGGTACCGTCGTCGTCAATCCGGGACTGGTGATCGACGATCCCCGCGCCGCCGTGGTCGGCATCCTGAAGCACGTCATGAAATCCACCCCGGCCATCGCCAACGACATCCTCAAACCCGGCATGGACGAGGGCGCGTACCCGAGGACACCGGTCGCCGCCGCCCATGAGTTGAAGAAGATGTACAAGGACACCATCACTCTGCTCCCCCGGATTTCCGCACCGGTGCGCGTCTTCCGTTCCTCGGTCGACCACGTGGTTTCCGACCGGAGCATCACGCAGTTGAAGGAGCGGGTCACGGCTTCGATGGAGTTCAGCACCTTGGAGAACAGTTACCACGTGGCCACGCTGGACAATGATGCCTTGGAGATTTTCCGGGGCTCTGCCGAGTTCATCAAGAAGACCATGGCAGGGCTGACAAGCAGTTCGGCCCCCGCCAGCCAGTCCGGTACCGAGCTCCGGGATTCACCCCATGAATAGGCCAGGGCCTGACTCCCCCGACCAGAGCGCCAACAAAGACGACGACGCCGTCTGGCTCGATTTGGTGGCCCGGCTTGAGTCGATGCCTTCATCGGCCCTCGACGAGGCGCCGACGTCGGCGGAGGGCGGCAACGATTCCGGAACAGGGCCGGGTCCAGGTCCGGACGACGTTCCGGGGCGCTCATCGTCACGTTCCTTCCAAGACTTCGACCCTCTTGGATTGTCTAAACAGGGCGCCGCAGAAGAACCCACGGGCGGCGGGGAGCCCGGTCCGCGCGACTACGACGTCGAGGATGAGAACGGCTTCGTCCCGGAGGATCCGCCGAGCCTGGCCGGCACCGAACCCCTGACCATGCTCGCCTGGATCGGAGCCGTGGGCGGCCCGCTTGCCCTGCTGTTCACCGCCATGTTCTGGCGCTCGGCGCCGCTCCTCGCAGTGATGGGCATCCTGGCGACCTTTCTGGCCTCAGTGGTGTACCTCATCATGAAGCTGCCCCAGGAAAAAGACGAGAACGACGACGGCGCCCGCGTCTAAGCGGACTTCCGCACTGCGCATCCCCTCGCGGCTGGGCCCGTCTACCCGCGCGCCCTGCCGCTGACCCGGGACAGGTCGGCAGCGCCGATCATCCCCGCTCGCGGTCCCAGCGCAGCGAGCTTGATGGCGGCCGCGGGACGGAAACCACGGCCGGTGAGGTTCCGGGTGAATGCTGTCCGCGCAGGGCCCACGAGAAGCTCACCGGCATCGCATAGCCCACCGCCGATGACGAATGTCCCTGGGTCGAGCGCAGCAGCCAGGTTCGCCAGACCAAGCCCGAGCCAGTGCCCCACTTCTTCCAAGAGCTCCCTCGAAGCGGAATCTCCGGCTTTCGCCCGCTCCGTCACGGTAACGCCCGTGATGTTCTCAGCCGAGCCTCCGGCAGCCTTGAGCAATTCGTAGGCAACAGGTGAATTCCGGAGGGCCAGCTCACGGGCTTCCCTGCCAAGCGCGTTACCGGAGGCATATTGCTCCCAGCATCCGCGGTTGCCGCATTCGCAGCGGTGCCCGCCGGGCACCACGATCTGGTGGCCGAACTCCCCCGCGACGCCGAACCGCCCACGCTCCACTCGTCCGTCCATGACCATGGCACCACCGATGCCGGTGCCAAGCGTAATGCAGACGAGGCGGCTCTCGCCTTGCCCTGCGCCGAAGCGCCATTCAGCCCAGGCAGCAGCGTCGGCGTCGTTGGTGACGAGTACCGGGCGCCTCAGCAGGCTCTGAAGGTTTTCGCGCAGCGGCTCGTTACGCCAGGCGAGATGGGGGCTGAAAAGCACCGTGCCGCCGTCGAGATCCATCCAACCGGCAGCGCCGATCCCCACAGAGGCGATCCGGTGGTTTCTGCCCAATTCCTGGACAAGCTCGACGATCACTTGCTCCACGGCCCGGGCGTCATTGCCCGGAGTGGAGCGCCGCGCTTCGTCGACCACCCGGCCCGAGGGATCCACGACTCCCGCTGCCACCTTCGTGCCGCCAATGTCGATCCCGATCGCAAGCCCCCTGCGGCCGAGATGGGAACGGCGCGCAGCCCATGGCACCGACTCCCAGCGCAGGCCGCCGTGCGTGGAGCCGGGGCGCCGGCCGGTTGACGCCGAACCGGACCAGGAAATCTTCCGAACGCTTGCCGGGATCTGGTCGTTGGATGAATTCAGAGGCATGTCGCCATCCTATTCCGAGCGCCCCATATGTACTGACATGTTGGACCCTCGGAAGGAGCGCCCGCAGGCCTGCATTGGCGGAATCCCAGGCTTCACGTAATGTTACTCATCAGTAACTTGAGTAAGGTGAATTGCGCCACACCCATTACTTGGCCGTATAGAGTTAGAGCAGCCCCGCAATGGTCTGTTGATATCGAAGGAGCTATCGTGCGTGAATTCAGTGTTCCGCCCCTGGTGAATGTTGCCCCCGAAACCAACATCACGGACCTTGTGGTTCGCCAGGCCGCCAAGACATCCAACCCGGCACTGTTCGCCAAGCTCGACAGCGCCGGCCAATGGCAGGACATCCGGGCAAAGGACTTCCTCCAGGACGTGTCGGCGCTGGCCAAAGGCCTGATCGCCAATGGTGTCGGCGTGGGCGACCGAGTGGGCATCATGTCGAGGACCCGCTACGAATGGTCCCTCGTGGACTTCGCCGTCTGGTTTGCAGGCGGCATTTCCGTGCCGATCTATGAAACGTCATCGCCGTCACAAGTGGCCTGGAACCTCGGCGACTCCGGCGCAGTCGCGGCATTCGCCGAGTCGGCACACCACGAAGACGTCATCCGCCAGGCCGTCACCGCCGAAGGCCTCGGCTCAGTGGCCCATGTCTGGCAGCTTGAAGGCGGCGGCCTTGACGCGCTTCGCAGCGCGGGAAGCGGTGTCAGCGACGAGGAACTCGAGGCGCGCCGCAGCAGCGCGGAACTCGCCGACGTCGCCACGATCATCTACACCTCCGGCACCACGGGGCGTCCCAAGGGTTGCGAACTCACGCACGGAAACTTCGTGGAGCTCTCGGAGAACGCTTTGGCTTCCCTTGGCGACGTCGTCAACGAGACCGCCAAGACCATCATGTTCCTCCCTCTGGCCCACGTCTTCGCCCGTTTCATCTCGGTTCTGGCCGTCGCCGCCGGCGCCCAAGTGGCACACACGCCGGATATCAAGAACCTGCTTGCAGACCTGCAAAGCTTCCAGCCGTCCTTCATCCTGGCTGTTCCGCGTGTCTTCGAGAAGGTCTTCAACTCGGCGCTCACCAAGGCGGAGGACGGTGGCAAGGGTGCCATCTTCCACAAGGCCGTCGACACGGCGATCGCCTACTCCAAGGCGCAGCAGGAGGGATCCCTTGGCTTGGTGCTAAGGCTCAAGCACGCCGTATTCGACCGTTTGGTGTACGGGAAGCTTCGCGCTGCCATGGGCGGCCACGTCAGCCACGCCGTCTCCGGTGGCGGTCCCCTCGGCGAACGGCTGGGCCATTTCTTCCACGGTATCGGCTTGCAGATCCTCGAGGGTTACGGCCTCACAGAGACCACGGCACCCATTTCAGTCAACACCCCGTCCCTGATCAAGATCGGCACGGTGGGGGCCCCGCTTCCCGGAAATGCGGTCAGGATCGCCGACGACGGCGAGATCCTCGCCAAGGGCGTCTGCGTCATGAGGGGCTACTTCAAGCGGGATGACCTCGCCGCGGAAACGTTCGTCGACGGGTGGTTCCGCACAGGTGACATCGGCGAACTGGACGAACAGGGTTTCCTGAAGATCACCGGCCGCAAGAAGGAAATCATCGTCACGGCGAGCGGCAAGAACGTCGTGCCTGCCCTGCTGGAGGACCAAATCCGTGCGGACGCCCTGGTGTCCCAGGTCCTTGTGATCGGCGACAACCGGCCCTTCATCGGCGCGCTGGTCACCCTCGACGAGGAAGCCCTGCCCGGCTGGCTCGAGCGCCACGGCCTTCCCGCGTCCACGACGACGACGGCTGCCGCGGACAACGCCCTCGTCCGGGCTGCCGTCCAGGAACTGATCAGCCACGCCAACCAGTCCGTCTCCCACGCGGAGGCGATCAAGTCGTTCCGGATTGTGCCGTCCGACTTCACCGAGGCTTCCGGTCACCTCACGCCGTCGTTGAAGGTCAAGCGCGCCCAGGTCATGAAGGACTTCGACGCAGTGATCGAGGAAATGTACTCGGCGCCCAAGGCTTCCTGACGCGCCGCACCCCGACGCATCAGTCAAAGCATGAAAAAAAGGTCCCGGGCTAACAGCCCGGGACCTTTCTTCTTGCGTGCTCCGCGGAGGAGCGGGCCGCTATTCGACCACGATCAACAGATCGCCGCCCTGGACCTGCTCCACGTTGTTGATGGCGAGGCGCGAGACGGTGCCGGCCACCGGCGTCGTGATGGATGCTTCCATCTTCATCGCCTCGATGGTGGCGACGGTGTCGCCGGCCTTGACGGCGTCGCCTGCTTTGACGGTCAGGGTCACGGCGCCGGCGAACGGCGCGGCCACCTGGCCGGGCTGGGACGCATCCGCCTTCTCCGCGGCCTTCACGTTGCTGACAACCGACTTGTCACGAACCACAACGGGGCGGGACTGGCCATTGAGCTTGCACATGACCGTGCGCATGCCCTTTTCGTCGGGCTCCGAAACTGCTTCCAGGGAAGCGATCAGACGCACGCCCTTCTCGAGCTCCATGACGTGTTCGGCACCGAGCTGGAGACCGTACAGGTAGTCACGGGTATCGAGCACCGACAGGTTGCCGTAGGTGTCCACGCTCTTGAGGTAGTCCTTGGTGGGGCCCTCGAACAGAAGCCGGTTCAGGGTCCTCTGGCGGGACTTGGAATCGCCCTTGAGCGCAGCACTGTCTTCGGCGCTCAGTTCGACGTCGCGGACCTTGATGCTGCGGCCCTGGAGCGCCTTGGTGCGGAACGGCTCCGGCCATCCTCCGGGGGGATCTCCCAATTCACCCGACAGGAAGCCGATGACGGAGTCCGGGATGTCGTAGTTCTGCGGGTTCTCGTTGAAGTCCGCGGGATCTGCATGGATTCCCACGAGGTGCAGCGCGAGATCGCCCACCACCTTGGACGACGGCGTCACCTTGACCAAGCGGCCCAGGATACGGTCCGCGGCTGTATACATGTCCTCAATGGCCTCGAAACGCTCGCCAAGGCCCAACGCGATGGCCTGCTGGCGCAGGTTGGACAGCTGGCCGCCCGGAATTTCGTGCTGGTAAACCCGGCCTGTGGGACCGGGAAGGCCGGACTCGAACGGCGCGTAGACCCGGCGGACCGCTTCCCAGTAGGGCTCCAGGGAGCTGACGCTGGCCAGGCTGAGCCCGGTGTCGCGCGGGGTATGTGCCAAGGCGGCCACAAGGGCCGACGCCGACGGCTGGCTTGTCGTACCGGCCAGGGACGCTGATGCGACGTCGACGGCGTCCACGCCGGCGGCCACGGCTGCCAGCAGGGTGGCCAGCTGGCCGCCTGCGGTGTCGTGCGTGTGCAGGTGGACCGGAAGGTCGAAGCGTTCACGCAAGGCGCTGACAAGCTTGGCTGCGGCCGCGGGGCGGAGCAGGCCTGCCATGTCCTTGATGGCGAGGATGTGCGCACCGGCGTCGACGATCTTCTGGGCGAGGTCCAGGTAGTAGTCGAGGGTGTACAGGTTCTCGTTAGGGTCGAGGAGATCGCCGGTGTAGCAGAGTGCAACCTCCGCTACCGCGGTGCCGGTGGCCCGCACTGCGCGGATGGCCGGAGCCATCTGGTTGACGTCGTTGAGGGCGTCGAAGATGCGGAAGATGTCGATGCCGGTTGCCGCGGCCTCGTTGACGAATGCCTCGGTGACTTCCTCCGGGTAGGGCGTGTACCCGACTGTGTTACGGCCACGGAGCAGCATCTGCAGGCAGACATTGGGAAGGGCCTTGCGCAGCGCGGCCAACCGGTCCCAAGGATCCTCGCCGAGGAAGCGCAGGGCAACGTCGTAGGTGGCACCGCCCCAGGCTTCAACCGACAGCAGTTCGGGCAGCAGTGCGGAAACGGCGGGACCGGCCGCGACGAGGTCGCGGGTACGGACACGGGTTGCGAGGAGCGACTGGTGGGCGTCGCGGAACGTTGTGTCCGTGACGGCCACGGCCTGCTGCTCGCGCAGGGCCTTCGCAAAGCCTTCGGGACCCAGCTCCTGCAGCTTCTGGCGTGAGCCGGCCGGTGCAACGATCCCGGCAATCGACGGGAGCTTGGCTGCGGGGTCCGAGTGGACCTTGAGTTCGCCGTTGGGCTTGTTGACCGTCACATCGGCCAACCAGGTCAGCAGTTTGGTCCCGCGGTCCGCGGAGACGTGGGACTTCAGCAGTTCGGGGCGCTTGTCGATGAAGTCGGTCGCCACGTTGCCCGCAATGAAGTCCGGGTCGGCAAGGACGGCCTGGAGGAAGGGGATGTTGGTGGACACGCCACGGATCCGGAACTCGGCCAGGCCGCGCCGGGCACGGGCCACCGCAGCCGGGTAATCGCGTCCACGGCAGGTCAGTTTGACCAGCATGGAGTCGAAGTGGGGGCTGATCTCGGCACCCGAGTAGACCGTGCCGCCGTCGAGGCGGACACCCGCGCCACCCGCGGAACGGTAGCCGGTGATCTTTCCGACGTCGGGCCGGAAGCCGTTGGCAGGATCTTCCGTGGTGATGCGGCACTGCAGTGCGGCGCCCTTGATGGATACCGACTCCTGGCTCAAGCCGAGGTCTGCGAGGGTCTCGCCCGAGGCGATGCGCATCTGCGCCTGTACGAGGTCCACATCAGTGATTTCCTCGGTGACCGTGTGCTCTACCTGGATGCGCGGGTTCATCTCGATGAAGACGTGCTGGCCGGCCCGTTCGCCCTCGGTGTCCACCAGGAACTCGACCGTTCCGGCGTTGACGTAGTTGAGGGCCTTCGCGAAAGCGACAGCATCCCGGTAAAGGGCCTGGCGGATGGACTCGTCCAGGTTGGGGGCCGGAGCGATTTCCACGACTTTCTGGTGGCGGCGCTGCAGGGAGCAGTCGCGCTCGAAGAGGTGCATGACATTGCCCTCGCCATCGGCCAGGATCTGGACCTCGATGTGGCGGGGACGCAGCACTGCCTGCTCCAGGAACATGGTGGGATCGCCGAACGCGGCGTCCGCCTCGCGCATGGCCGCCCGGAGGGCTTCCGGAAGGTCCTCGCGGGTCTCCACCCGGCGCATCCCGCGGCCACCGCCGCCAGCGACGGCCTTGGCGAAGATCGGGAATCCGACCTCGTCCGCTGCGGCAATGAGCTCGTCGAGGTCGCGGGACGGTGCGCTGGACTTCAAGACCGGTACTCCGGCCTTGCGGGCGGCCTCGAGTGCGGCGACCTTGTTGCCGGCGAGCTCCAGGACCTCCGCCGGCGGGCCGATGAACGTGATGCCTGCCTCTTGGGCCGCCCGGGCGAGGTCCGGGTTCTCGGAGAGGAATCCGTAGCCCGGGTAGATTGCGTCTGCACCCGATTCTTTGGCGACACGGACGATTTCGTCCACGTCCAGGTAAGCGCGGACCGGATGGCCTTCCTGGCCGATCAGGTAGGCCTCATCAGCCTTCTGCCGGTGGATCGAGTTGCGATCCTCATACGGGAAGACCGCTACGGTCTTGGCGCCCAGTTCATAGCTAGCGCGGAAGGCCCTGATCGCGATTTCGCCGCGATTAGCCACCAGAATCTTGGAAAACATGCTTCTCCTGCATCATTGCGGGTGTAACGGTCGGTGGTCACAGTGTGTAAGACCTCCATACCCAAACACAAATCTTTGTGGTGACAGTCACACGGGGATTCGTCACGAGCAGTGTACCTTCGCGCACGATGCAGTTTCACGTGCTAAAAGGCGATCGAGTAACAGGCGGCCCAAGCGGTTCCGGGCCGATAAGGCGGGAATCCGCGGCCACTCAACATATGATGTTGAAGGGCAGCGGCAGAGCCCCGGTTCCGGCAACGCCGGAACACAAGCACCGCGACACGGCAACCGGCGTTAGGTTTTGGGTTTTCAAGTGCAAGTAGTCAGCATCAGCAGCCTCAAAGGCGGCGTGGGCAAGACATCCGTAACCACTGGGTTGGCCTCGGCCGCACTGGCCGCAGGGATCCCGACCCTTGTTGTGGACCTGGATCCCCACGCCGACGCCACCACGGCCCTCGGCGTCCAGGCCGGTGACCAGCTCGACATTGGCCGCATGCTGAAGAACCCGCGCAAGGCGAGGCTCTTGGACAACGTGGTCAGCAGCGGCTGGGTTGACCACCCACGCGGCAACGGTGGGGGGACGGCCCTTGATGTCGCCGTCGGATCCGCCTACACCGGAATCTACGACCGGCCGGATCTTGGGCGCCGCGATCTCCGCCGCCTGACCACGGTCCTTGCTGCGGCCGAAAAGTACGAGCTGGTACTCGTCGACTGCCCGCCTTCCCTCAACGGGCTCACACGCATGGCCTGGAGCGCGAGCGACCGCGTGGTCCTTGTTGCCGAACCAGGGCTCTTCTCGGTAGCCGGCACGGAACGCACCATGCGCGCCATCCAGCTGTTCCGCCAGGAATTCGCCCCGCAGCTGGCTCCGGCCGGGATCGTTGCAAACCGGGTCCGGACTGCCTCATCCGAGCACACGTTCCGCCTCGCAGAGATGGAATCGATGTTCGGCGAACTTTTGCTGGCACCGCATATTCCGGAGCAGGCGAACTGGCAGCAAATCCAGGGGGCCGCCCACGCCGTCCACCACTGGCCTGGCGACTCCGCCAAGAACACCGCCAAGCTTTTTGACTCGCTTCTGGAGAACATGCTGTCCTCAAACAACGGCACGCGGGAACGCCGCAAGCGCTGACGGGAACCTGCGAGGCAGAAGCTGCCTCTTCGAGAAATGCGTTCTTCGAGAGAAGCGACGAAGCCGCCTTCCTGTTGGAAGGCGGCTTCATTGGTCTTCAGTGGCAGCTCACGGCGATCCCGACGGCGGGTCAGCCCGTGCGGCGCGCGGAACGGCGCTTGCTGAGTTCGTCGTCCGGAAAGGACTGTTCTACAACGTGCTCGCTCGGCAGCGCAGCAAGGCTCCCCTCGACTTCGCGCCACACGCGGCCTACCGCGATGCCGAATACGCCCTGGCCACCCTGCACCAGGTCAATGACTTCGTCCGCGGAAGTACATTCATAGACACTCGCACCATCGCTCATGAGCGTGATTTGCGCCAGGTCTTCCACTCCGCGTTCACGCAAATGTTCAACGGCCGTACGGATCTGCTGGAGGGATACACCTGTGTCCAGGAGGCGCTTGACGACTTTGAGAACCAAGATGTCCCGGAAGCCATAGAGCCGCTGCGATCCGGAACCGGCGGCGCCACGCACAGCGGGTTCAACGAGTCCTGTACGTGCCCAGTAGTCCAGCTGGCGGTAGGTGATCCCTGCCGCCTTGCACGCGGTGGGACCACGGTAGCCGGCATCTTCATCCAGGACCGGAAGGTCCTCTGTGAAGAGCAGACCCTGGGCACCGCTTGCGGGTACAGCAACGCCTGTCGACGCCTGCTTTAGCTCGCCTGCTTCGCCTTTGGGACTCACGTGACCCTCCTTGTCAGAAGTTCCCTTGGGGATGGTGCATACGGCGGCTAACACGAAACGGGAAAATGCACTCGTGTAATTTCAACGCGGCCGCACCTTTCAGTGTGACTTGCGCGGGTCCTGTACGCAACGGGAACTTGATATCTTCGACGTTAGGCGTGCGGGAGCCTCAGGTCAAAGACGTCCGGGGCATTTTCAGATCGTGTCGAAACTTTCACCCTCAACTTTAACCTTAGGCTACCTTCAGCCTTCGAAATCCTCGGGCTCCACGTCGTCCAGGAACTCCCGGAAGCGGCGCAATTCCCGTTCTTCGTCGACTTCGGGACCCGGCTCGGTGTCTTCGCCCTCGTCGTGTTCGGTGATCCGGACGCCGGCTTCATCCATCACGGCGTCCGCACACCAGATGCGGCATTTCGCCCGCAACGCAAGCGCCAACGCGTCGGAAGCGCGGGAACTCACCACAGTGCCGTCGTCGAACTGGAGCTGGCCATAAAAGATATTGTCTTCGACCGCCACGATGTTCACGCTGATGATGGTGTGGCCGAGTGCTTCAACGACGTCGATCATCAAATCGTGGGTCATGGGCCGGGGCGGCACGACGCCTTGCTGGGCCAAGGCGATGGCACTGGCTTCGGGCGTGCCGATCCAGATGGGGACATGGCGTTCCCCGTGCATCTCGCGCAGGAGGACCAAAGGCTGGTTTGAAGGCAGTTCAATCCGCACTCCAACGATCTCGACCTCAATCATCATGCGTCCATACGGGAGATACGGTCCTGCACCAAGGCTCGATGCAGGCTGAGGCAGAGTTCGCTGATCTCCCGGGCCGCTTCCGCTGCCCGGGATTGCGATGCCGCATCCCTGCGGGACGTCAGAGGAGCGACGACACGCTCCACCAAGCCGAATTCACGCTCCGCTGCGGCCTGGAAGGGACGGAGGTGCCGCGGCTCAAGTCCATGGCTTTCAAGCTGGACACATGCGCGCGCCACTTGAAGGGCGTGTTCGTCGAATCTGCCGTTGACGTGGCTGATGAGCCCGTAACTGAGGAGTGACTGCAATAGCGGGACGCTGGCCCCGGATTCCGTCCGCAGCTGCTCCTCGCTCAACGCGCGCGCGTGGCCCTGCAGCTCAGCCGCAAGTTCGTCCGAGACAATCCGCGGAGAAACCGACACCCCCGGCGGGAGGCTTTCGGGACGCTCGCCACGGTCGATCGCGTCCAGGTAATCCTTGATGACCTTCAGGGGCAGGTACTGGTCACGCTGGAGGGCCAGCACGAAACGCAGTCGCTCGACGTCGCTTTCGGCGTACTGCCGGTACCCGGCAGGCGTGCGCTTCGGATTGATCAGTCCCTTTTCCTCAAGAAAACGGATCTTGGACGCCGTCATGGTGGGAAAGTCGTCGCTGAGTTGGGCGAGGACCTCCCCGATGTTGAGGACCTGCGGTCCTCGCCGTTCCGGCTGGGGCAGTGCCACAGGCGTACCCGGAATCAGTCTTGGCCTGCTGCGCGGGCAGGGCTCAGGTAGTAGGTGAGGCGGAACTTCCCGATCTGGACCTCGCTGCCGTTCTTGAGCAGGACGTTGTCCACCCGGTCCTGGTTGACGTAGGTGCCGTTGAGGCTTCCAGTGTCCACTACTTCGAAGCCTTCGGGGGTGCGTACGAATTCCACGTGCTTGCGCGAAACCGTCACGTCATCCAGGAAGATGTCCGCATCCGGGTGGCGGCCCGCAGTGGTGGTGTCGGAGTCCAGAAGGAACCGTGCACCCGCATTCGGGCCGGTGTGCGCAATCAGCAAAGCCGATCCAGGAGGCAATGCCTGGACCGCAGCGCGCTCCTCGGCGGCCAGCGGCGGCCGGGCATCCGGCTCGTGGTGGCGCACGGGCGTGAGCTGAATTGAGGTGGTCTCCGAGGTTGGCTGTTCTACAGCACCGTGCTCGTCCCGGGCGTGGTTCCGCTTGCCGCCAACCATGGAAATCCTCCTCATCCGCCGGCAGTTGACAAAACTGCCGGTTACGCAACTGCCCGGTTCCCCGGGCCAAACAGGTCGCTGGCCCGCCGCCGTCGCTCCCGGCGTTCCGGGGAGAACCGACTTGGCGGGCCAGATACCATTTAGCCTACCTGTTGTTCGTACTCTGATGCACTGAGAAGGGTCTCGATGGCGTCAGCTTCCGAAAGCTTTACTTCGAACAGCCAGCCGTCACCGTAGGGATCCGAGTTAATCAGGGCAGAGTCGGTGTCGAGAGCCTCGTTACGGGAAACAATTTCGCCGCTCACCGGGGCGTAGATGTCGCTTACGCTCTTCGTCGACTCGACTTCACCTACGACGTCGTTGCCCTTCACCGTGGTGCCAGGCTCGGGCAGCTGGGCGTAGACGACATCGCCGAGTGCATCCTGGGCGAAGTCCGTGATGCCGACGCGCACGACGCCGTCTGCATTCGGGGCACTGACCCATTCATGTTCGGCGGTGTAGGAAAGATCGGCAGGAATATTGCTCATGAGTCGCCTTTCATCGGGACATTTCGGACCACGACGGCGGCCCGGTCATCCGGCCACCGCTGAAAGTATAAGCACATCACTGCCTCCTCCCCACAGGTGTCTGGAATGATTGGAAGCAGACTCGAGCCGCATAGTCCTGCAACGCCGCCGAAGGAGCACGATCATGCCGGAGCTGCCCGAAATCACTGCCCTGAGCGACTTTCTGGACGGGCAGCTGTCCGGGGCACAGCTCACGCATTTACTGCTGCCATCGGCGTTCGCCCTGAAAGTAGCGGATGTTCCCCATGAATCGCTCATCGGGCGGACCGTTGAATCCGTCGGCCGACGTGGGAAATTCCTGGTTTTCGAGATCGCCCCCGCTGCACCGGAGGGCGGCGACTTGGCGGAGCCTGTGTACTTGATCGTCCATTTCGCCAAGGCCGGCTGGCTCACGTTCTCGGAGAATCAGCCCGGAAACGAAGCGAGCGTGGCGGGCGAATACTTCGCGGCGCAATTGGGCTTTTCGAACAACGGCAACGATTTCGGCATCACCCTGACCGACACCGGAACGTGGAAGGGATTGGCCATCTTCATCGTTCGCCAGCCGGAGGAAGTCCATGGCATTGCCGAGCTGGGGCCGGATCCCCTTGACCCCGGCTTCGGCCTGGACGAGTTCAGCCGGCTTTTCACGCACCGGCAGCAGATCAAGGGAATCCTGAAGAACCAGAAGCTCATAGCGGGTATCGGGAACGCCTACAGCGACGAAATCCTCCACGCGGCGAAGCTGTCTCCCGTCGCCGTTGCTTCTTCGTTGGGACCGGACGCGGTGGAGCGTCTCTTCACCACGATGCAGGACATTCTCAGCGGGGCCATTAAAGATCTCTCGGGCAAGAGCCCGGAAGAACTCAAACCGGCTAAGAAGGCCTCGATGCGCGTGCACGGCAGGACCGGCGAGCCTTGCCCGGTCTGCGGGGACACCGTGCGGGAGGTTGCCTTCGTGGGGACTTCGCTGCAGTACTGCCCCACGTGCCAGACCAACGGCGAGATCCTCGCCAAACGCGGTTCGAGCAACGACGCCTGATTCGAAGAAGCCGCCCGTCGCCTAGGCGACCGGCGCCTCCTCAGGTTCGCGTACGACGTCGGAGGCTGCTTGCTGCGCGGAAGCTGACTGCGCCGCTCCCCCGCGTCCGGCGGCTGCCGCGGCAGCGATCATGACGAACAGGGCCGCTAAAGTGATGGCGGCGCCGGCCCAGATGGGCGAGGTATAACCCAGGCCCATGGTGATGGTGACTCCGCCCAGCCAGGCGCCCAGGGCGTTGCCCAGGTTGAAGGCCCCTATGTTCGCTCCGGAGGCAAGGGTGGGCGCGGTGGCGGCAAAGTGCATGACGCGCATCTGCAGGCCCGGGACGGTAGCGAAGCCGAAGCCGCCCATGAGTGCCAGTGAGAACAGGGTGACCACCGGGCTCGCGGCAGTGAGTGCGAAGAACACGAGTACCAGCACCAGGCCCGCAAGGATGACCACGAGGGTTTTGTCGATGGACTTGTCGGCCGCTTTGCCGCCGGCGATATTGCCGACGAACAGTCCGGCGCCAAACAGGACGAGGAGCCAAGGGACGGCGTGGGGATCGAATCCGGAGACTTGGGTCAGCGTGAAGGCGATGTAGGTGAAGGCACCGAACATACCGCCAAAGCCGAGAATTGTGACGATAATCGACAGCCACACCTGCGCGGACTTGAAAGCGCCTAGCTCACTGCGGAGGCTGCTGGCGGCGGCGCCTTCTTTGGTCCTCGGGACCATGAGGGCAATGCCGATGAGGGCGAAAACGCCGATGATGGTGATGGCCCAGAAGGTGGACCGCCAGCCAAGGTTCTGGCCGAGGAAAGTTCCGAAGGGAACACCCAGCACGTTCGCGGCGGTGAGGCCCGTGAACATGATGGCAATGGCTCCGGCCTTTTTGTGGGCCGGGACCAGGCCGGCCGCGACCACTGAGCCGATACCGAAGAAGGCTCCGTGACAAAGGGCGGCAACAATGCGCCCGATCAGCATTGCCTGGTAACTGTCCGCGATGGCGGAAAGGAAATTGCCCGCGATGAACAGGACGAGGAGCCCGATCAGGACAGGCTTGCGGGGCAAGCGGGTGACGGCCGCTGTCACCAAGAGGGCGCCGACCACGACGCTCAGCGCATAGCCGGTGATGAACCAGCCGGCGGCCGCTTCGCTGACTCCGAAGTCGGTGGCAATTTCCGGCAAGAGGCCCATGATGACGAATTCGGTCAAGCCAATGCCGAATCCGCCCAGGGCAAGGGCGATCAACCCTGCGGGCATGTTGTTGCTCCTTTGTGGGGATGGATTCCCGTGAGACTGGAAGTGCGTCGCCGAGAACCGTAGAATTAGTTGCAGACGCTCCATATATAGTTGCATGCGCCATGTAATTGCGCAAGCAACTACTTTGCGGGCGTCTGATTTCTTCATCAATCGGCAGGAGTTACAGGAGACATGGGCATCAAGGACGACGCCGTTGAAGTACGCGCGCAAGGGTGGCGGACTCTCGCAGCGCTCCACGGCAACATCGAGGCAGCGCTGGAGAAGGCGTTGCAGTCCGCTGCGGATCTTTCGGTGGTCGAGTACACGGTGCTTGACGCTCTGAGCCGCCAGGATGGCTGGCACATGCGGATGCAGCAGCTTGCTAGGGCCACGGCACTGTCCAGCAGCGCCACGACGCGTTTGGTGAACCGGCTTGAAGACCGGGGGTTGCTGACGAGGATCCTGTGTGCGGACGATCGGCGCGGGATTTACACGGAGCTCACGGAAGCGGGCCAGAAGCTGTTGCTGGCGGCAAGGCCGGTGCACGACGAAACCCTCGCGGAGTCCCTGACGGCCGCAGAATCGGTACCGGAGCTTGAACCGCTGGTCAAGGCACTGGGGGCGCTGCAGGGGGCTTGAGGTTTCTTTCGCGGGCCCAGCGTTGGTTTGACGTGTTGAGTGGCCACGCGCGTCGGCGCGTTAGACCTTCTTGACCACGCTTGACTTGAGCTGCATCGGCCCGAATCCGTCCACCTTGCAGTCGATGTCGTGATCCCCCACGCCGTTCACGAGGCGGATGTTGCGGACCTTGGTTCCAACCTTGATGGCCGTGGCGCTCCCCTTGACCTTGAGGTCCTTGATCACTGTGACAGTGTCCCCGTCTGAGAGGACATTGCCCACGGCGTCCTTGATGTCCGTTGACTCGGCTTCTGCCTCATCAGACGCGGCCGGCGACCATTCGTGAGCGCATTCGGGGCAGACCAGCAGCGCACCCATCTCGTACGTGTATTCGCTGGCGCATTCGGGGCAAGGGGGAAGTGTTTCGCTCACCATCCAATGATAGTTGGGGTCGGTACAACACGTAGACGGAGACCGTGGCACACGTACGAAGCGCATCTCGTTTGACGACGGGCATCTCATTTGACGACGCGCAGAATGACCTGCGACTACGAATTTCCTTCGTCGATCGGCAATTTCCGAGTCGTGGATCGGTTTCGACATCGGAGACATGTCATGCCGGACAGAATCAAAGCAACGATAAGCGCCAGCGTCCCACTTTGGATGAGAAACATTGCGAGGCGAGAATGAGGCACTGTGTCATCCGGAAACGCGCGGAAGTGTGACACAGCGAACCCCAGGCAGTGTCTGGGAGGATCAGGAGCACCGACGGAACCGCATAGGCGAACAACATGAAGTGAGCCACCCTTCTGGCATCGAAGGATTTACGATTCCGCCGGCACAAGGGTCCAACACGATGCCGGTTGTTCCGCTCCAAATCACGAACCAAATGACGTTGCCAACGTTAGACCCGCCCTGGAACGCCACATAGGACTCGAAGACGCCCAGTCCGGTGTACCGCGCTGAAACGATGAACACGGCATGGGCCCCTAGCAGCCACGAAATGACACCAGCCAAGACTATCGCCGCACCTGCTGTTCGTACCCTACGCATGGTCAGCGCTCCGTACTCGACAGGCGCGTATCTATGGAACGCTCCCGAACCAGTGGATTCCCGGGTAATCTGCATTAATCGCCTTCAGAACCGTGCTGTCTCATTCTCTTCCTTCATCCGTGGGTTCAACAAGCTCCAGAAGCACGATGCCCATGGCGGTTTGAATCGGCTGACGCCTGTCGAAGTCCAGTTCTTCGAGGAGTCGCAGGTCGTAGACCCGACCAGCCAGCGCGCCTCGCCAATCGTCGTAGGCGACGGCGATTCGGGTGGCATCAATAGACGCAGCGTGCCTGAATCTGACATGGCCCATAATGCTTTCGTCCACAAGCTTGAAGCCTTCCTCAAAGGCTCGTGCCCAAGAGTCCGCACTGTTCATGGGTGCCCGCTAATCCATGATGCCCGAGGGTCTCTTGCTTGGCGCAGTTCCATTGAGGCTTTTGAAACTCTTCTGCTGCTCATCAAAGTCCTCCTTGTTAATTTTGGTCCCGACTTTGATCGACTTGTAGCTAATAATGTTCTCTGCAACGGATCTTGTTTCCATAAGCTGTCGTGGCCCTATCGATTCCTTGCCGGCTGAGAAAACGCTTACGACACGGCGAGTCACGTCGTGTCAACGCTCTGGCCCTCCAAACAAGGTCAGCACGGTGAGCTCAGGTCCGGAGAGAATCGCGGGGGCGGCGTCGATTCTGCTGGATCACGCTCTTCGAAGACGGTCGACCCCCGAACACCGTCGGATTCTGCTGGATCATTCCCTTCGCCGACGTTGCTGGCCCCGAGATTCCGCGGACCCGGAATTTGTCCATTCGAATGATTGAGCAGAATCCGAAATCCGAGCGCTGACGATCCCATCCGAGCAGCAGAATCCAACGCGCACTCGCTGCCACACAACGCTTAAACGCAAAAGTCCCGGGAACCATACGATTCCCGGGACTTTTGCTATCCAGACCTTGCGGTCGGGCTGACAGGATTTGAACCTGCGACCCCTTGACCCCCAGTCAAGTGCGCTACCAAGCTGCGCTACAGCCCGTCAGTCCTGCCGTTCTCCGCCTAGGTTTTCACCTAAGCAGTCCGGCCGAACCACCTCAAAAAGCTTACACGATGTTCGAGGTTCTCAATGACACCTTGGCGGGTGTCATCTGTGATGCGCGTCTCAATTAGCGCTTCTTGCCGCGCTTTTCGCGGACGCGCATGTTGACCTCGATCGGCGTGCCGTCGAAGCCAAAGGTTTCGCGCAGCCGGCGAGTGATGAACCGGCGGTATCCGGGGTCCAGGAAGCCCGTGGTGAAGAGCACGAACTTCGGCGGGCGGCTGGACGCCTGGGTGCCGAACAGGATGCGCGGCTGCTTGCCGCCGCGGACCGGGTGCGGGTGGGCAGCCACGAGCTCGCCCAGGAACGCGTTGAGGCGTCCCGTGGGGATGCGCTTGTCCCAGCTCTCCAAGGCAAGGTCCAGTGCGGGCACCAGACGGTCCTTGTGCCAGCCGGTCTTCGCGGAGATGTTGACGCGCGGGGCCCATTCAACGTGTGCCAGGTCCTGCTCGATTTCACGTTCGAGGTAGCGGCGACGTTCGTCGTCGAGCAGATCCCACTTGTTGAACGCGAGGACCAGCGCGCGGCCCGACTCGATGGCGAGCTGCAGGATACGCACGTCCTGCTCGCTGAGCACCTCGTCAACGGCCAGGAGCACGACGGCGACCTCCGCCTTTTCGAGCGCGGCCTGCGTACGCAGGGAAGCGTAGAAGTCCGCGCCCTGGGCCATGTGCTGACGGCGGCGGATGCCTGCAGTGTCCACGAAGCGCCAGGTGCGGCCGCCCAGTTCGATGAATTCGTCCACGGGGTCGCGGGTGGTCCCGGCGAGGGGATCAACGACCACGCGCTCGGAGCCGGCAAGCTTGTTCAGCAACGAGGACTTACCGACGTTCGGACGGCCGATGAGGGCGATGCGGCGGGGACCGCCTGAACGCTCGACGCCTTCCACCGTGGAGAACTCGGGCAGGGTGTCCATGACGTGGTCCAGGAGGTCGGCAACGCCGCGGCCATGGAGAGCGGACACCGGGTACGGCTCGCCGAAGCCAAGGCCCCAAAGCGTTGCCGAGTCGGCTTCCTGCGCAAAGTCGTCAACCTTGTTGGCCACCATGATGACCGGCTTCTTGGACTTGCGCAGCATCTTCATGACACCTTCGTCCGTGGCAGTGGCGCCAACGGCTGAGTCCACCACGAAGAGCACGGCGTCAGCCAGTTCCACGGCCATCTCGGCCTGCTCGGCGACCCGGGCGTGGATGCCCCTCGCGTCGTGCTCCCAGCCACCGGTGTCCACGAGCGTGAAGTTTCGGCCGTTCCAGTGTGCCGAGTACATGACACGGTCACGGGTAACGCCCGGGGTGTCCTCGACGACGGCCTCGCGGCGGCCGAGGATGCGGTTCACCAGCGTGGACTTGCCGACGTTGGGGCGGCCAATGATGGCCAGGACCGGGTCCAGCTTGAGGGGACCGTCTTCGCCTTCATCGTCGTAAAGCCCGCTCAGCAGGGCGGCGTCGTCCTCGTCGAGGTCATAGTCTTCCAGGCCTGCCCGGAGGGAGGCTGCGCGGAGTTCGGCTTCGTCGTCGTCCAAGGCGGCGAGGTTTTCAGCCACCTGGTCGGTGCCGGTGGGCGTGTATTCGTCGTCGCCGGCTCCGATGTTGCCGGATTTGTGAGTCGTATCGCTCATTGCACTTTCCTTAGTGGTGATCTGCCGGCGTCCCGGCTACTTCTTCTTGGCGGTGCTGCATTGGCTGTGGGCCGGTTCATTTAGTCCCCCGGAAGGGACTGACCGGTGGTCTTGACGGCATCCTGGACGTGTCCAGCCAGCGCAGCGCGGATCTCCGCAGCCGCCCTGTCCATTGAAACACGCCCCGACTCGCCATTTCTGCGGGTCACATTCAAGGGGGCTCCGAAACTGACGTGCAGGCGGCGGCGCAGCCTCGGAATGGAATCGCGATGTTCATCTCCGATCCGCGTTCCGAGGATGGCCACGGGAATCACTGTGGCCCCTGACATCAACGCGAGCCATGCGACGCCGTTGCTGATATTGCCGGCGGTGCCGCTCCCCCGCGTTCCTTCGGGGAGAATCCCCACGCAACGGCCGGCGTCGAGCACTTGCTTTCCAAGCTGGAGCGCCGCGCGATCGCCCGAACGGTCGATGGAAATCTGCCCCGAGGCACGAAGAACTTTTCCCAGGAAACCCTTGAACATCTCTTTCTTGACCAGGATGTGCATGGGCCGTGGAGCCGCGCCGAACATCACCGGCCCGTCGAGGAAACTGATGTGGTTGCCCGCGAAAATGACCGGGCCGGACTTGGGAACATTGGAGCGTCCCGTGATCGCGGTCCGGTACAAGGCATGATCCAACAGCCAGCCAACAGGCCGGCTCCACATCATGGTCCAGCGTGCCGGGAGCCGGGCTTCAGTCACCGTAGATGACCTTGCCCACAATGCTCAGAGCCGTTTCGACCGTCTCTTCGAAATCCAGGTCCGAGGAATCCAGGGTCACGACGCCGTCGGCTGCTTGAGTGAAGTTCACCACAGTGGAGTCCTTGGCATCGCGGTGGATCACTTGGGCGGCGAGCTGCTCCTGGGTCTGCGTTCCGCCCAACTGGAGGCCGCGGCGCCGCAGCCGGGCTTCCTCGCTGGCGGTCAGCAACATGCGGACCTCCGCATTGGGCGCGACGACGGTAGTGATATCCCGTCCTTCCACCACCATGCGGCGGTGGTGCTGTTCGATCAGCTGGCGCTGGCGACGGATCAATTCGTTGCGGGCACCCAGGGTGGTTGCCACCGCGCTGACCGACGAGGAGATCCTCGGCTCTCGGATTTCCTCCGTGATGTCCACTCCGGCAACACTGACGTATTCGGCGTTCGCGCTCGTGCTGAGTTCCAGCGGCAGATCCTTTGAGGCCTGCTCGACGGCGGCACCGTCGGCGAGGTCGATGCCGGTCTTGAGGCAGTACCAGGTCAACGCACGGTACATCGCACCCGTGTCCAGATAGGCGAGCTTCAAGCGCCGGGCAACTTCCTTGCTGACACTGGACTTGCCGGAGCCGGACGGGCCGTCGATGGCGACAACGAGCGGCTTTCCCGGACGTACGACGGTCTCCGGGCCGAAAAGTTCACGTTTCATTACTGGAGTACCCGCCATCCACGGTCGGTCAAGGCTTCAACAAGGAGGTCGTGCTTGTTGGGCATAACGGAAAGTTCCACCATGCCAACGTTCTGCCCGGACGAGTGATCCAAGCGGAGGTCTTCAACGTTGACGCCGATATCACCGATCTCCGTCAACAGCCTGGCGATCTGCCCGGGCCGGTCGTCTACCAGAACTGTAAGCCATGAATATGCCTGCGGGGGTCCGCCATGCTTTCCTGGGATCCTGGCCTGCCCGGCGTTGCCCTCACTGATGAGCTGGGCAAGATCCAGGCGGGCCCCGGGGGCCGTGGGATCCTCCAGGGTACCGATCAAGCGGTTGAGGTCTTCACGGACACCATGGAGGATATCCACCACCTTGGCAGCGTTGTTGCCAAGGATCTGCACCCAAAGGGTGGGATCGCTGGCAGCAATCCTTGTGGTGTCCCGCAGCCCGTTGCCGGCCAGGGACAGCGCGTGAAGCGGTGTTCCCTGCAGGCGACTGGCGAGAAGCGAAGACATCACCTGGGGCAAATGCGACACCAAAGCAACGGCTTCATCGTGTTCCTCCGCCGTGAACTGGGAGACTATTGCCCCCAGGTCACCGGCAAGGGAACGTGCAGTCTGAAGCGCGTCGGCGCTGGTCTCGTCGGACGGGCAAAGGACCCAAGGCATGGACGTGAAGAGCTCGCCCCGGGCCGCGACGGGCCCGGATTTCTCGCGCCCCGCCATCGGGTGCGTCCCGACGTAGCGGGACATGTCCACTCCACGGCCACGGAGCTCGGCTTGGATGGCCAGCTTGACGCTGGCAATGTCCACCACAACGGCCTCCGGGTATTCACCCAGGGCACGCTCGACGACGTCGGCCGTCACATCCGGCGGTGCCGCGACAACAGCCAGCTGGGGTGGGTTCCCAAGCTCGGACAGAGGCCGGCCCGCTCCGATATCCACGGCCACGGCCTGGTTGGTTGGCGACGGGTCCGAAAGGAACACGGAGACACCCCGGCCGCGCAGGCCGAGACCGATGCTGGCTCCGAGCAGGCCGGTGCCGAAAACGACCACCGGGCCGTCAAGGTGGCCCCGGCCGTGCGAGTGGAATGCCGACATGCCTTACAGTCCTACGGAGGCCAGGAGGTGTCCGACTTCCTGCTTGCCGAGGTTGCGGATGCTGCCCTGGCGCTGGTCGCCCAGGCCGATGGGACCGATCTTGACGCGCACGAGGCGAAGCACGGGGAAACCCACGGCTTCGAACAAGCGGCGGACAATACGGTTCTTGCCGGAGTGCAGCACAACCTCGATCAGCACGTGGCCCGGAGTGGAATCCACGAGCTTGAACGAGTCGACGGACGCGATGCCGTCTTCGAGCTCGATGCCGGCCTTCAACTGCGCGCCGACGCCCTGCGGGAACGGACCGCGGACCTGTACCAGGTACGTCTTGGGCACCTCGTATGACGGGTGCGTCAAGCGGTTGGCGAGTTCGCCGTCGTTGGTCAGCAGCAGCAGGCCCTCGGTGGCGACGTCAAGACGGCCGACGTGGAAGAGACGCTCGCCCTTGTTCTTGGCGGACTTGAGGAAGTCGCTGATGCAGGGACGGCCTTCGGGATCTTCCATCGTGGAAACGACACCCTTGGGCTTGTTGAACACCATGTAGAGCATGGTGTCATCGAGCTGGATGCGGATGCCGTCGACGTGGATCACGGCAGTGGCGGGGTCGACGCGCATGCCAAGCTCGGTGGTGAGCTGGCCGTTGACCTCGACGCGGCCTTCTTCGATCATTTCCTCGCACACGCGGCGGGAAGCCACGCCGGCCTGGGCCATGACCTTCTGAAGGCGCACGCCATCGGCGTCGTGCTGCTCGGACTGTGCCACCTCGCCGCGGCGGCCGCGGGGCTTGCGGATCGGTCCAAGGTTCTGGCCGAAGCGCTCGCTGCCGAAGGCGCGGGAAGCGTACTGTTTCTTGGTGCTTGTCTTGGGCTTCAATGCGCCCGGCGTGCCCGGCGCCTTGCCGAAGCCGGGCTTGTTGGAGCCTGGCTTGCGGGGGGCCTTGGCTGGCCTCGCGTCTTCACGACGCTCGTAGCCTCCGGCCGAGGTGGGATTGTCCGGATCGAAGGGGCGTTCTTCACGCGGACGCGTGGGCTTGAAGGGGCGCTCTCCGCCCGGGGAGAAGCTGCGCTTGCTACCTCCGGAGGCGCCACCGGCACGGCTTGCGCCACCCCGGCCGGCACCAAAGCTGCTGCCTCCTGCGCGGCCGGCACTGCTGCGGCCTGCGTTGTTGCGGCCTGAGTCTTGCGACTCGTTGCGTCCGGAAGTGTTTCGTCCCGAACTATTACGTGGTGAACCCTGGCGTCCCGCCTGTGTCATGACCCGTCCTTTTGTTATGGTGGCCGGCTTGTTCTTTCTCAACGTAAGCCAGCCGGACAGAGAATATCTGTCCTGTGTGTCTGCCCGCTACTAGCCGGGCGTTTGTAGATCCTTGCAATATTGAGTTGTTTAGCTTGCCTGCGGCCGGGTTTCCCGCGACTACATGCGTTCGGCGTCGAAGAACTCCTCGATGCCCTCCAGCCCCGGAAGGTGGGGGGACAATTGAGGCAGTTCCGCCACCGAGCCAATGCCCATCCGTTCGAGGAAGTACGAGGTGGTCCGGTAAAGGATCGCCCCCGATTCAGGATCGGTACCTGAGTCCTCGATCAGCCCGCGTTGGACAAGGGTCCGAACGACTGAATCGACATTGACGCCGCGGATGGCCGACACCCTGGCCCTGGAAACCGGCTGCCGGTACGCGATGACCGCCATGGTTTCAAGGGCTGCCTGCGTCAGCCGCGCGGTCTGGCCTTCGAGAACGAACCTGCCCACGACGTCGGCAAAATCCGCGCGTGAATAGATCCGCCACCCTCCGGCAACGTTCCGCAACTCAAAACCCCGGGGTGCAGCGCTGGCACTTGCATCAGTGCGCAAGTCATCAGCGTCCCTGCCCGGGGCTTTAACAGTATAGCCGCTATACTCCTGCCGCAGTCCCTCCAGCAAATCCTCGACGACGGCGACTGTCACGTTGAGCCCGGCAGCGAGCTCTTCCGCGGTGGCCGGGTGGTCGATCACCATCAGGACGGCTTCCAGTGCCGCGCGGGCGCCACCGGGCAGGGCTTCAAGCTCGGCGAGGCCGTCCCCGTCCGTTTCCTGCTCGCTCACAGCGGTTCCTCTCCCTTGTCGATCTGCTCATACTCATCTCTCAAGCTGTCGCTGCTCCAGCCTTCTGGGCGCCCTGTCCAGCGGACGGTCAGTTCGGCGAGCGGACCCGGTTGATCAAACGCCACCACGCGGTCGCGGAACAACTCGAGTAGTGCCAGGAACCGGGCTACGACAACAAGCGTGGACTCGGCGTCGGCAATAAGGGCCCTGAAGGATTGTGGCTGGCCGCGCTGCAGGCGGTACCCGATGATCTCGGCTTGTTCCTTCACACTGACGGGTGATCCGTGAAGGTGGTCGAGCCCGACTTCCTCGGGCGTGTTGTCCTTCGGCGCCAGGGTCTTGGCCGCAAGCGCGGCGAATTGCTCCGGCGTGTGGCGCCAAATCAGTTCGGGCAGCATCGCCGCGAAATGCCCTTCCAACGCAACTTGCCGCGGGAAGCGCCGGGCTTCGGACTCCAGGGTGCCGGACATGATCGCGGCCACTTGCTTGAAAGCCTTGTACTGCAGGAGCCGGGCGAAGAGGAGATCCCGGGCCTCCAACAAGGCAATGTCCTCCGCATCTTCGACTTCGCCGGCTGGCAGGAGCCTTGCGGCCTTGAGGTCCAGGAGGGTTGCGGCGATGACCAGGAATTCGCTGGCTTCGTCCAGAGCCCAGTCCTCGCCCAGTTCCTGCAGGCGCCGGATGTACTTGATGAACTCATCCGTGACGGTGGCCAGCGCAACTTCGGTGATGTCCAGCTTGTGTTTGGAGATCAGGCCGAGCAGGAGATCGAAGGGGCCGGTAAAGTTCGCCAGCCGGACCTCAAAGCCGGCCTTCCGTCCCGAAGGCGAGGCTCCCGGGGTGAGCGGTTCTGCCACGCGGGCTAGGGTGCGCCGCCGCGCGAAATCAGTTCCTTGGCCAAGCGGCGGTAGGCATCGGCGCCGATGTGGTTTCCGGCGTAGCTGGTGATGGGCTCCGCGGCAACCGTGGCGTCGGCGAACTTGATGGAACGCTTGATGACGGTCTCGAAGACTTTGTCCCCGAACGCCTCCACGAGCCTCGAAATGACTTCGCGGCTGTGCAGGGTGCGGGCGTCGTACATCGTGGCGAGCACGCCGTCCACCTGCAGGCGCGGGTTCAACCGGTCCTGCACCTTTTCGATCGTTTCGACAAGCAGTGCCACCGCGCGGAGGGCGAAGAATTCGCAGATCAGCGGGATGATGACGCCGTGCGCAGCCGTCAGGGCATTGACCGTGAGGAGGCCAAGGGACGGCTGGCAGTCGATGAGCACCACGTCATAGTCGTCCTCGACGCTCTTGAGCGCGCGGTCCAGCACTTGCTCGCGGGCTACCTCGTTGACCAGCTGGACCTCCGCGGCGGAGAGGTCGATGTTCGCCGGCAGGAGGTCGATGCCTTCGACGCCGGTCTTCTGGATGGCGTCGCGGATGTCCACTTTGCGGTCCATCAGGACGTTGTACACGGTGAGGTCGAGCTCGTGCGGGTTCGTTCCCAGCCCCGCGGAAAGGGCTCCCTGCGGATCGAAGTCGACGAGCAGGACGCGACGGCCGTATTCTGCGAGCGCAGCGGCGAGGTTGATGGTTGACGTGGTCTTGCCCACGCCGCCCTTTTGGTTGACCATGGCGATGACGCGGGCCGGGCCATGGGAGGCCAGTGGCGCGGGCTCCGGGAAGTCGCGGTGCGGGCGGCCCGTGGGCCCCATGACGGCGTCTTCCAGATCGAAATCCGTGCCCTCCAGCGTAGTCGTTCCCCGTTCGCTGCTCACGTATCTATCCACTCTCTCCACGACGGTCATTTCCTGCGGCTGTCTCCAGCACCAGCACTGCTCCCCACCTAGGCTACAGCGCCCGACACGGCATTCTTCGGAACTTGACATTGCCCGCAGTTTGAGCCTTTACCTTCTAGCTGAGGTAGAAGGTTGGTTCGCGGTGCCAATAAAAAGCAGGCAAGGCAGGTCCCCCTGACGGGTTCCTGCCTTGCCTGCGTGGATGCTTCGAAACAGCGTGCCGGACTAAGCGGCCACGGCCTCTTTCACTTCGGGTTCAGCGTGGTGGCTGATCATGGTCAGCTCGTCGAACGGCGTCGCACCGGAGAGGACGTTGGTGACCTGGTTGCGGTCGATTTCCTTGACCCAGGTACCGATCAGCACGGTGGCGACGGCGTTGCCCGTGAAGTTGGTCAGGGCGCGGGCTTCCGACATGAAACGGTCGATGCCGACGATCATGCCGACTCCGCCCAGCAATTCGGGCCGGTGTGCCTGCAGGCCCGCAGCGAGGGTGGCCAGGCCGGCACCGGAAACGCCTGCCGCTCCCTTGGACGCAATGATCATGAAGACCAGCAGCGATACCTGGGCACCCAGGTCCAGCGGGATACCCATGGCGTTGGCGACGAACAGCGAGGCCATGGTCAGGTAGATGGCAGTTCCATCCAGGTTGAAGGAGTAGCCCGTAGGCACCGTGACACCGACAACCGGCTTGGAAACGCCGAGGTGCTCCATCTTGGCAATGAGCCTCGGCAGCGCCGCTTCGGAGGATGAGGTGGAGAAGATGAGCAGGTACTCGCGGGCCAGGTACTTCATCAGCTGGAAGATGCTGACGCCGGCAACCACCCGCAGCAAGGTGCCGAGCACCACGACGATGAACAGCGCGCAGGTGATGTAGAAGGCAACCATCAGGGTGAGCATGCCGAAAATTGCCTTGACCCCGGTGGCACCGACCACTGCGGCGATGGCGCCGAAGGCGCCGACGGGAGCCAGCCACATGATCATGATGAGGATTCGGAAGACGAGTGCCTGCCCGTGCTGGATGGCCCTGAGTACCGGCTGGCCCTGGGAGCCCATGCGCTGCAGCGCGAAGCCCACCAAGATAGCGGCCAGGAGCGTCGGCAGGACGGGAATGTCTCCCGGGATGATGCCCAGCAGGAAGTCGGCGGTGCTGTTCGTGGCGGCCTTCGCATTGGGGTCGTACGGGATCAGCTTCAGGCCTTCACCCGGGTGGATGATGTTGCCGACTACTAAACCGATCGCGAGCGCGAACGTTGACATCACCAGGAAGTAGATGAGTGCGAGGCCGCCGACTTTGCCAACAGTGGCTGCCTTGGCGATCGATCCGATGCCCAGGACGATCGTGCAGAAAATCACGGGGGCGATCATCATCTTGATGAGCTTGATGAAGCCGTCACCCAAAGGCTTGAGGGATTTACCCACTTCGGGGAAAAGCAGCCCGACGACTGCGCCCAGTACTACTGCGGCGATCACGGCGATGTAGAGGTAATGCGACTTGTCCAGCCCCTTGCGCCCGGTCTTGGCGGGTGCAATCTCTCCTCTTTGAGAGGTCATGGCTTTGCTCCTTATAGATACTCTGGAAAGCGCCGTGGTCCCTGCAAAATGTCCCTGCGCCGCTCTGCTGTGATACCCATCATTAGGCGCGGCGTGACATGTATCACTGTTGCGTTCATATTGGTCACAGGATGGCCCGCAGAAAGGAGCACGAGATCCGACGCTGGAGCATTGCCCGGAGACTCTTTGTGGCAAATCTGCTGTTCATCTTGGCGCTCACTGCGATCGTCGGAACGGTGGCGTTTGTGGACGCGAGGGACCGGGCCTACAACGACGCCGGCCAGCGAATGCAGGCGGTGGCCGCGGCGATCGCAGCCAACCCCCTCGTCCTTCAGGCAGCCGGTACGCCGAATCCGTCCGCCGCCCTGCAGCCTTACGCCCAGATGGTCATGGCTAACGCCCATACCGACTTCATCACCATCATGGCCCCGGACCGGACGCGCTGGACCCATGCGAACCCCGACGAAATCGGCAAACCGTATATCGGCACCATCGATCCTGCCCTGCACGGGCAGACCTTCACTGAGGTCACTGCCGGTACGCTCGGCCCTTCCGTCCGCACCATCGTTCCTGTGGAGGATTCCTCCGGAAAGGTCCGGGCACTCGTGGCGGCGGGTGTCACGGTGCGGACGGTGGACGTCGCGGTGTCAGCCCGGCTCACGACGATCATCGCCTTCTCCCTGGCCATGCTCGCTGGAGGCTCCCTCGCCTCCGGGCTGCTGGGCCGTTACCTGCGTTCGGTCACCCGGGGCTGGGGACCGGAGCAATTGGCGCAATTGTTCGCGTATTACGAGTCGGTCCTGCATTCGGTTCGCGAAGGCGTGGTCCTGATCGATACGGGCGGCCGTGTGGTCATGTACAACGACCAGGCCGCGGATTTGCTGGGACTGGAAAGGTCCGACGTCGATCCCGCCGCGGGAGCCGCACCTCGCCTTGCGGATCTGCCCCTGGAGCCCAGCCTCCACGGGCTCTTCGAGTCCGGCCGGACGGCACACGACGAAATCCACCTCACGGGGTCCAGGATCCTGGTGGTGAACCAGGCGCCCGCCGTGGGACCGCCCGGAATGAGGGGTCGGCAGAGACCTGCCGTGTTCGGGACCGTTGCCACGCTCCGGGACAGGACGGAAATCGAGTCCCTCGGCAGTGAACTCGAAACAATGAAGACCCTGTCTGACGCATTGCGGGCCCAGACCCACGAACACGCCAACCGCCTGCACACCATCGTGTCCCTCATGGAGCTCGGGCGGACCACCGACGCCTTGGACTTTGCCACCAAGGACCTTGAACTGAGTCAGCAGCTGACCGACCACCTCGTGGCATCGGTGGACGAGCCTGTCCTGAGTGCGCTCATCATGGGAAAGTCCGCCGAGGCGCACGAACGCGGAGCGGAGCTGACTGTCACGGTGACCGGCGGGGACGGCCTACGGGGCCTCGCCGTCCAGGACCTCGTGACCATTTTGGGAAACCTGCTGGACAACGCGCTCGACGCCGCCGCTGCCGCTCCCCCGCCGCGCAAAGTTGAACTGGACATCGAATCCGGACCTGATGGAACCACGTTCACGGTGGCCGATTCCGGCCACGGCATCGATCCCGGCATCGTGGACGACGTCTGGCAATACGGATTCAGCACCAAGGCCGCCGGCATCGGCCAGGCGGGTCAACCCGGAGCTCCTTCCCGCGGCGTGGGCCTGGCCTTGGTCCGGCAAGCAGTTCAGCGGCTTGGCGGTACGCTGTCCATCAGCGAATCCACGAGCGCCTTGGGCGGTGCGTTCTTCCGCGTGGCGCTCCCCGCGCCGGACTCCAGGAAAGAAGCCGAATGACCGAAATCCGCGTCCTCGTTGTCGAGGACGAACCCATCGCGGCCGATGCCCATGGCGTCTACGTCGGCCGAATCGACGGTTTCACCGTCGCGGGAACGGCCCCGGACGGACAGTCGGCCCTGCGGCTACTGAACGAATTCGCCGTTGCCGGCCAGCCGGTGGACCTCGTCCTGCTGGACATGAACCTGCCGGATCTGCACGGACTGGATGTTGCCCGCCGAATGCGCGCTTCGGGACTCCTTGCGGACATCATCGCCATCACCGCCGTCAGGGAAGTGAACATTGTCCGCAGCGCGGTGTCGATCGGCGTGGTGCAGTACCTTATCAAACCGTTCACGTTCGCAACGTTCGCGGACAAACTCGCCAGCTACCGCACCTTCCGCGAGCAACTCGCCGCACCGGCGTCAGGCGCCCGGGCGAGTGGAGCATCGCAAAGCGATGTGGACCAGGCGTTTGCCAGTCTCCGCGCGCCCACCGAAGTCCCACTGCCCAAGGGCCTTTCGGCCCATAGCCTGGAGTCCGTCAAAGACCTCCTGGCCAGCCTTGGCCGGGCCGTGTCCGCAAGCGAGGCAACTGTCGCCCTTGGGATGTCCCGGGTCACCGTACGCCGCTATCTCGAGTACCTGGCCGACGCCGGAATGGTCACGCGGAATGCGCGATACGGTACCCCAGGTCGGCCGGAGAACGAATACCGCTGGAACCGGAGTTAGCCCACAATCCATCCTGGATGTATACACAGGTCGATCATCGACCGAGTAATCTCCAGAAAAGCTAGGCTTCATCACCATTTGTGTATACACTGAGGACGTCCACCCAGCGAAGGAGGGTCCATGCGTGCCAGCGAGAGAGCCTATGCGGCCCTGCGCGAGGACATCATTGAGTGGCGTCTGGCGCCCGGGACGGTCCTCGCGGAAGTGGAGCAGTCCGAGCGCCTGGGCGTGTCCCGCACACCGGTCCGGGAGGCGCTGGGCCGGCTCAGCGCGGAAGGACTGACGACGGCGGCGGGCGGCCGCGGCGTCGTCGTGACCGATATCTCGCTGGAGGACATCGACGAACTGTTCGAGCTGCGTGAAACCCTGGAAGGCAAGGCCGCCGCCCTCGCCGCCGTGCGCGGTGAACGTGCGGTGTTCGAGCAACTCCACGCCGAGCTCCTCCGGGCACCGGAGATGCTCAACGACAGCGACCCCTCCCGGCACGACTATTACGCCCTGGTGGGAAGGCTCGACGAAGCGATCGACGAAGCCATCTCCAATTCCTACCTCGCCCAGGCCATGCGCAGCCTCCGCGTGCACCTCGTGCGGGTCCGCCGCCTCGCGGCCGACGACGACGAACGCCTCCATGCCGCCGCGGCCGAGCACGCCGCGATCGCCGAAGCCATCGCGGCAGGCAACCCCCGGCTCGCCGAAGCCGCCACGACAGTCCATCTGCACCGCAGTCTTTCCCACGTCAAAGCCACCCACACCCCTCACTAAGGAGCACCATGGTGAAGAACAACCACGTCCGCGTCTACAAGAGCGAAGAGAACCTTCCCCGCGAGGAGCAGCTGGCGCACAAGATCGCCACGGTTGCCGCCGACGCCGTCGAGGTGACTCCCGAGGTCACCGACATGATCATCAACCGGATCATCGACAATGCCTCCGTTGCCGTTGCCTCCCTTAACCGTGGCCCGATCATCGCCGCCCGGGCGCAGGCCCTGACCCACGCGCCGACCACCAACGGCAAAGGCTCGTCGGTCTTCGGCATCACGGACCGGGTCTCGAGCGAGTGGGCCGCCTGGGCCAACGGCGTTGCCGTCCGAGAACTCGACTACCACGACACCTTCCTGGCTGCGGACTACTCCCACCCGGGCGACAACATCCCGCCGATCCTCGCCGTGGCCCAGCACACCGGGGCCAGCGGCAAGGACCTGATCCGCGGCATCGCCACGGGCTACGAGATCCAGGTGAACCTGGTCAAGGCCATCTGCCTGCACCAGCACAAGATCGACCATGTAGCCCACCTCGGCCCGTCCGCCGCCGCCGGCATCGGCACCCTCCTGGGCCTGGATGTGGAGACGATCTTCCAGTCCGTCGGCCAGGCCCTGCACACCACCACCGCCACGCGGCAGTCCCGCAAGGGTGAAATCTCCACGTGGAAGGCCCACGCCCCCGCGTTCGCCGGCAAGATGGCCGTCGAGGCCGTGGACCGGGCCATGCGCGGCCAGACCTCCCCCGTGCCGATCTACGAAGGCGAAGACGGCGTGATCGCCTGGATGCTGGACGGCCCGGACGCCTCCTACGAGGTCCCGCTGCCCGAAGCCGGGGAGCCCAAACGCGCAATCCTTGACACTTACACCAAGGAACACTCCGCCGAGTACCAGGCCCAGGCCTGGATCGACCTCGCCCGCAAACTCCACAAAGAGCACCCCGAGGCCACGGACCCGGCCAACGTGGCCAACGTCCTGATCAAAACCAGCCACCACACGCACTACGTGATCGGGTCCGGAGCCAACGACCCCCAGAAATACTCGCCCACCGCTTCACGGGAAACCCTGGACCACTCCATCCCGTACATCTTCACCGTGGCCCTGCAGGACGGCACCTGGCACCACGTCGACTCCTACAGCCCGGAACGCGCCGCACGCCCGGACACCGTGGAACTCTGGCACAAGGTCACCACCGTGGAAGACCCCGAATGGACCCGCCGCTACCACTCCCTGGACATCGCGGAAAAGGCCTTCGGCGGCACCGTTGTCATCACACTCAACGACGGCACCGTCATCACCGAGTCGATCGCCGTGGCCGACGCGCACCCGCTCGGCGCCCGGCCCTTCGCCCGCGAACAGTACGTGAACAAGTTCCGAACGCTTGCTACCGGTTTGGTCGAGGCGTCCGAGATCGAGAGGTTCCTCGCCGCCGTCGAGCGCCTCCCGGAACTGGGCCCGGGCGAACTGGACCAGCTGAACATCACCGCCGCCCCCGGCGTCATCGACCTTGCCGCCGCACCGAAGGGACTCTTCTAGATGCTCTACTCCACCACCACCCCGGAGCAGAAGCGCCTCGCCCTGCGCGGGATGCTCGCTTCCGGGACCATCGCCCAGTTCCCCGGCGCCTTCAACCCGCTCTCGGCACGCCTGATCGAGGAGAAGGGCTTCCCCGGCGTCTACATCTCCGGTGCCGTCCTCGCCAACGACCTCGGCCTGCCGGACATCGGACTCACCACCCTCACCGAGGTCGCCACCCGCGCAGGGCAGATCGCCCGCATGACCGAACTCCCCTGCCTCGTGGACGCGGACACCGGATTCGGCGAGCCGATGAACGTGGCCCGCACCATCCAGGAACTCGAAAACGCCGGGCTGGCCGGCTGCCATATCGAAGACCAGTTCAACCCCAAACGGTGCGGGCACCTCGACGGCAAGAACGTGGTCGACACCGACACCGCCGCCAAGCGCATCCGTGCGGCAGCGGACGCCCGGCGCGACCCGAACTTCCTCATCATGGCCCGGACCGACATCCGCGCCGTCGACGGCATCCAGGCCGCCCAGGAACGTGCCCGGGCACTCGTCGACGCCGGCGCGGACGCGATCTTCCCCGAAGCCATGAAGGACCTGTCCGAGTTCCAAGCCATCCGCGACGCAGTGGATGTGCCGATCCTGGCCAACATGACCGAGTTCGGCAAAAGCGAGCTATTCACCGTGGAACAGCTCCAGGGCGTCGGAGTGAACATGGTGATCTACCCCGTCACCCTGCTCCGCATTGCCATGGGGGCTGCAGAGCGTACGCTGGAAACGATCAAGGCCACAGGAACGCAGGAGGCGCAGGTGGAGAACATGCTCACCCGTGCGCGCCTCTATGACCTCGTGGACTACGAGGCCTACAACCACTTCGACACGAGCGTTTTCAACTTCCAGGTTCCTGGGCTCAGCCGGTAACTGGATCAACCAAGGGATGCAGGCGCTCCGGCTAGTCCGGAGTGCTTGCCGATGAACGAAGGAGGACAGCATGGTAGCTGAAGAGATCAAGAAGGGCCTGGCCGGCGTCGTGGTTGACTACACCGCGATCTCCAAGGTCAATCCGGACACCAACTCGTTGCTGTACCGCGGCTACCCCGTGCAGGAACTCGCCGCCAAATGCAGTTTCGAGGAAGTCGCCTTCCTGCTGTGGAACGGTGAACTGCCCACGTCGGAGGAACTTGCAGAGTTCACCGCCCGCGAGCGCGCGGGCCGCGCCCTTGACCCTGTAGTGAAGCAGGTCATCGATACTCTGCCGACGACTGCCCACCCCATGGATGTCTGCCGAACGGCCGCTTCAGTGCTGGGAGCGCGGCACCCGCTGGCCGAGGTTTCCACGCCCGAGGCCAACATGACCAAGGCAATTGACCTGTTCGCCGCCATGCCGGCAGTGGTCGCCTACGACCAGCGCCGCCGGCGCGGTCAGGGAGTCGTGGATCCCCGCGAGGACCTCGGCTACTCCGCGAACTTCCTGTGGATGACCTTCGGCGAGGACCCGGTGGACGAGGTCGTCAAGGCGTTCAACGTCTCGATGATCCTTTATGCCGAGCACTCCTTCAACGCGTCCACCTTCACTGCCCGCGTTGTCACCTCCACCCTCTCGGACCTGCACTCCGCGGTCACCGCGGCGATCGGCGCCCTCAAAGGCCCGCTGCACGGCGGCGCCAACGAGGCCGTCATGCACACGTTCGAGGAAATCGGCATCCGCACCGAGGAATCGCTGGATGACGCAGCCTCCCGTGCGAAGACCTGGATGGAACACGCCTTGGCGCAGAAGAAGAAGGTCATGGGATTCGGGCACCGCGTCTACAAGCACGGCGACTCCAGGGTGCCCACCATGAAGGCCGCGCTGGACAAGATGATCGCCCACTACGGCCGGCCCGAGATCCTGGGCCTGTACAACGGCCTCGAACAGGCCATGGACGAGGCCAAGGCGATCAAGCCCAACCTCGACTACCCCGCCGGGCCCACGTACCACCTCATGGGCTTCGACACCCCCACCTTCACCCCGCTGTTCGTCGCGAGCCGCATCACCGGCTGGACCGCACACATCATGGAGCAGCTCGGATCGAACTCCCTGATCCGTCCGCTCAGCGAATACAACGGCGTGGATGAACGGCACCTGCCGTAATTTCACCAAGTACGACGCCGGGCCGGTCACCAGAATGGGTCCATTCTGGGGACCGGCCCGGCGTCGTTCTCGAACAGGAGCCTGGCTAATCGGTGAGTGCGAGGCTCGTCATCATGAGCTTCAGCTTTGCGTACTCGGGTGTCCCCATGTAGGCCATGGCTTCGTGCATGGTGTCGAAGACGGGAGCTCCGGGACCTTGGATGCTCCTGTCGGCAAAGGACAGGGAGCCCTTGGGGGCCCCACTGACCACTGCGTACATCAGGGTCGGGCACGTGTCCGTCAGCTGCCCGCTGGACTTGTCGACGAGACCCACTTCATAACTCAAACCTTTGCCCACCGGGGCTAGGTCCAGCACGCGGTATGAGAACCTGGCACCTGCTGCTTCCGCCCAGGAATATCCCATGGTGAAGGAATCGAGCTCCGTCACTTTGTAGCGCTCACTGGGACCGCAGGCGCCACCGAGGCCACCGCCAGAGCCATATCGCAACTGGGCCACCCTTTTACCGGACTCGTCCGCGACGTCAATCCCCGTGCCAGGAAACTCGGCCGTCCCCGCAGGTACCTCCGCCGCTGTCCACCCTGTCGGCAGTTCGAACTGGACCTTCGCGGCCTGGCTTCGGTATATAGAGGAAACGACAGTTTTGCTGGGCTTCAGGGACAGAGAGCTCAGCATCCGCTTCATGTCCTGGTAATCCTGCGTCTGCGTGTACGCGCGCGCCTCCGCCATGGTGTCGAAGACGAGAGGCGCGTTCGAGCCGTCCGCGGCCATCGCCCAAGTGTCTCCGAATTCGACCAAGGGAACGTTGTCCGGTCCGGTGATGCCATTGATTTGGTGGCACACAGGTGTTCCGGGCAACTCATGCTCCTCCGAGAGCGCTACTGTGCCGTAGACGCGATCGCCTTTGATCACAGTGAATGTGAAACGAGAGGGACCAAGCGGGGAGCCCTTGGCTCCTGAAAACCATGCGACCTTGTCTGCCTTCTGCGGGATATCCAGATCCACCGAATCCAGGACAGTGACCGGCTTTGGAGAGTACGGCTTAGGGTTGGCGCAGCCTCCAATGGTGCGGTCGTAGACAAAGTTCAACTCCGCGACCTGCTTGTTCTCTGCATCCCGTATTGAAGCCTGGTTGTACGATCCGCCGGCAATCATCGTCGGTCGCTCCACTACGAACCAGCTTTCAGGCAGCTCGAACGTCGCCTGCGATGTCGCGTCTGTAAACGTCTTCCACCGGACAGCGGGGGCCATGCTTACAGTTGGGGTTGGTGTTGGTGTCGCAGTGGGCGTTGCGGAGGTTGACGGGGTGGCGGAGGGAGCCGGAGTCACATGCCCGGAATTGGCCGGAGCAGGAGCCCCGGTCAACGCGCCCAGATTCGACACCACCAGCACGCCTGCCGTCACGGCAGCCGCAGCGATGGTCAGCAGCCCGGCGAGACGCACTGCCCGCTGTCGCCTGGCATCGGCCAATGACCGGATATTGGGCGGCATCTTGTCAACGGTCTCGGAGCGGTCCGTGACAATCTGCCGGAGGACGGCCTCGGCATCCGGGACGGTAGCGGGATCTGCTTTCAACGGATCAGTTGCGGAAATCAAATTCCTAATGGCATCCATTTCATGCCCCCATTTTCTGTGAAGCGGTTTCGGCCCGGACCGGCATGGCCTTGCGGAATGCCTCGCGGGCTCGGTGTAGACGCACCTTTGCGGCCGATTCGCTACACTGCAGCACGCCGGCGATTTCTGCGATCGAGAGTTCATCCCAATACGCGAGTTGCAGGACGTCACGGTCTTTTTCCCTCAAAGCAGCCATGGCATGTTCCACAACTTCGTTGCTTTCGGCAGCAGCACCGATGGTTCCTGCGGATTCCCTAAGCCGCAAATGCAATGCCTGCTGACGTTCGTGGCTACGGTAGGCGTTCCCCAGCAGATTCCGAGCTACGGCGAACAACCACGCGGGTTCAGTCACCCCTGCTTCATCCCATTTTTGCCATGCCACGCGAAACACGTCCGCCGCGAGCTCCTGCGCTAATTCCGCATCTGAAACGCGTCGTCGAACAAAGCCGAAAACGCGTGGGTAACAGTCCTTGTGAAGCGTGATAAACGCCAGCTCCCGTTCCGAAAGCATGGTCCCCCCTTGAAGTTTTAAGCCTGTGGTTACCGGCTACGAGGGTAATTTCCAAGAAGCCGGACAAAGTTACATTTCCAACCAAGCTTTCTTGAAGATTCCTCGCAACTAGCGCGCCGCTCCAGAATCCAGCCACTCGCCAGTGTGAACTTCGGCGACACTTTCGTTGTCACCAGCGAGCACAACTTCAACTGCGATGCGTTGACCGGAAATCATGGCGGGCAGCCAGTGTTCGGCGTCGGCCCACATCTGTTCGACAGGGAGTCCCTCCACGCGGTACCACTGCGGCGCTATTTCATCACTCTCGGCTGGCTCGCCTGTCCATCTCTCGGTCAGATACACCGTGGTGAACATGTTCCACTCGGCCTTGGCGGGGAAGACGAAATCCACTGTCCCGGCGGGAATGAGGTCCCCTTCTTCCACATGGACGAAGATTTCCTCCTGAACTTCCCGGCATACGGCTTCGGCCGCTGTCTCTCCGGACTCCACATGTCCGCCTACGCCCACAATCTTCCCTGTGCCGAAGCCGGTCTTCTTCCGACCCAGGAGCACCTCTTGGCCGGCGTCGCCGTCGCGGAGCAGGAAACACAGGGTGACGTGGGCTGAAGTCATTGACCAAGCCTAACTCCGCAGGGCTTCGCAAGTGTGTCCTTGCTACAGTTGGCCCATGAGCGTGGATGGGGGTGAAGGTCCCACGACGGCAAAGGCCCCGCCAGGAAAGGCAGATGCCCCGGGGAGCGAGGCGAGTGCCCAGGCAGCGGACGCTTCCGAGGCCTGGCTGCCTGGCTGGCTGGTCCGGCATCCGCTCTACGCCGGGTGGGCATGGACCGGTTTCTGGGCGGTGTTGATCCTCCTCGATGAATTCCTGGACCTGGCCGGCTGGAGCTGGTACCTGCTGGTCGGCATGGCCGCGCTGCCGACCGTTCTGTCTACACTCGCGGTGCTGAACGCTACTCCCCGCAGGCATTTGAAACCACAAAACGAGTCAGTGCTTGGCCACTTCTTCGTGAGATTCCTTGCCTTGGTGACTGCTTTCCTCGTGTGGGGCGTCTCAGTGGTCATGAGCGCCTCGATCTCCACGACTGTCCAGGCCGCAGTGGGAAATTCCGAGCGCGAAGTGACGGCCCTCGGCTTCAACTTGCTCGTGGCAGCAGTCCCGCTTGTCATTTCGGTCCTGTGGATGGCTTTCATCGTCCGCTGCGCCTGGTTCCTGCGACGTTTGCGTGGCTGGAGCCAAAGTCCCGCCAGCTCACGGGTGCCGAGGAAATTCCTGCGCTCCCGGCCTGATCTGAGGCGGGTGGTTCTCGGCTTGGCGCACCCGGGCCTTCTGCTCGTGGCCGGCCTCGGGATGTCCATTCTGGCGCTGTTCTTGAACGCGGTGGAGCTGACCTTCAAGGTCTTGGCGTAACCGGGCCGCGGTAAGTCTCCAGCGTGCAGCGCGAGGCGTCAGCCGAGCGCCCGCGGATGCGCGGCCGCATACACCTCGCGCAATGTGTCGGCAGTGACCAAGGTATACACCTGTGTGGTGGTCACCGAGGCATGGCCCAGGAGTTCCTGCACCACCCGGACATCGGCGCCGCCCTCAAGCAGATGAGTGGCGAAAGAATGCCTCAGGGTGTGCGGAGAGACATCCTTGGTGATGTTGGCCTTCTCGGCCGCAGTCTTGAGAATGGTCCAGGCGCTTTGCCTGCTGATCCGGCCGCCGCGGGCATTCAGGAACAGCGCCGGAGTGCCTTTTCCTTTCGCGGCCAACGCAGGCCTTCCGCGGACCACATAGGATCCGACGGCGCGGGCACCGTAGGACCCCAGCGGCACCAAGCGCTCCTTGGAGCCCTTTCCGAAGAGCCGCACGATCGCGGGCCCATCGGCCTCAGCCTCGAGGGAGACATCGTCGACGTCAAGCCCCACCGCTTCGCTGATGCGGGCACCCGTGGAGTAGAGGAACTCCAAAAGTGCCCGGTCCCTCAACCCGGTGGCGGTATCGGCACCGGCGGCTTCGAGGATACGGGTCACTTCGCCGACGCTAATGGCCTTCGGCAGACGCTTGCCGGGCATAGGCGGGTGGACATCGCTCGCGGGGTCCGCCGTCGTCGTCCCCTCCAGGGCCCAGAACTTGTGGAGGCCCCGGACGGCAACCACGGTGCGTGCCGCCGAACGGACGCCGAGTGCGGCGCCGCCGTCGGAGCCGTCGGCCAGGGCCTGGACAAAAGCGGTGACATCGTGGCGGGAGATATTTCCCGGCTTGTCGACACCGGACCCTGCCAGGAAGTTCGAATAGCGGGACAGATCCCTGCGGTAGGCGGACAAGGTGTTGCTTGCAAGGCCGCGTTCCACGCCGAGGTGCTGCAGGTAGTCCGTGACGGCCCGGTCAATGGCGGTCTGGACCCTCGTCTCCGCGAGCTGGGGCACGGTCAGCGCTGGCTCGGATGGGCGGGCCAGGGGGCATTGGCCGGTCGCAGGTTCCTGAAGCCGTCGGCGCGGGCAGCTGCGACGGCGAGGATCCCGACGACGGCGGACGGGTTGTGAAGGCGGCCTTCCAGCACTGCCAAAACAGCTTCGTCGAGAGGCACCCACACCAGCTCGATTTCGGATTCCTCCTCCGTGCGGACGTGGCGTTCGGCCTCGGGCACGTCTCCCAACCCCCGCGCCAGATAGATTCGGATCGCCTCGCTCGAGGATCCCGGTGAATTGAAGAAGTCGGCGAGGACATTCCACGTGGCTGCGGTGAGATCTGCCTCTTCTGCGAGCTCCCGGGCTGCGCCGACTACGAAGTCTTCGCCGGCCACATCAAGAAGCCCGGCAGGAATCTCCCACAGATCCATGCCCACGGGGTGGCGATATTGCTTGAGCAACAGGATTTCGCCGTCGACATTCATCGGCAGTACTGCTACAGCGCCAGGATGGTCGATGTAGTCGCGGACCAAAGTGCCGGTGTCGTCGCCCAGCTCGAAGGCGTCACTGACGACGTCCCAAATACGGCCTTCATAGACCTTGTTGGACGACAAAAGACGGCGCGGGCTCGGCATGTCCGAAACCCTCCGAAAAGTGCTGGGGGTTTCAGAAATACCGGGCATCGCGCCGTCCTTCATTTCGTGTGAGCGATTACTTCGCAGCGACCTTGCGGGCTGACTTTGCTAGCGAATCCACGCCTGCCTGACGCTCCAGCGCAGCCTTCACGAGGCCGGCAAACAGCGGGTGGGGGCGCGTGGGGCGGGAGCTGAGCTCGGGGTGGGCCTGAGTTGCAACGTAGTACGGGTGTACTTCGCGCGGCAGTTCCACGAACTCAACCAGCTTGCCATCGGGAGACGTTCCGGAGAACACGAGTCCATCGGCTGCGATCTGCTCGCGGTACTTGTTGTTGACCTCGTAGCGGTGCCGGTGACGCTCGCTAACAGTTGTTGCGCCGTAAGTTTCTGCGACCACGGAGCCTTCATCCAACTTGGCTTCGTAAAGGCCCAGGCGCATCGTGCCGCCAAGGTCGCCCTTGCCGTCCACGATGTCGAGCTGTTCTTCCATGGTGGCGATGACCGGGTACTTGGAGTCAGGCTCGAACTCGCTGGAGGACGCGCCCTCGAGGCCGACCACATTGCGGGCGTACTCGATGACCATGCACTGAAGACCGAGGCAGAGGCCAAGCACCGGAAGCTTCGTCTCGCGGGCGAACTTGAGTGCGCCGAGCTTGCCCTCCAGGCCACGGATACCGAAGCCACCGGGAACACAAATGGCGTCGACGCCGGCCAAGGACTTGGTGGCGCCTTCTAGGGTTTCACACTCATCGGACGGGACCCAGCGGATCTTGACCTTGGTTTCGTTCGCAAAACCACCGGCACGCAAGGCCTCGGTCACGGACAAGTAAGCGTCCGGGAGGTCGATGTACTTGCCCACCAAAGCAACTTCTACGTGGTGCTTGGGGTTGTGGACAGCTTCGAGGAGCTTGTCCCAGCTGGTCCAGTCGACGTCCTTGAACGGGAGATCCAGGGCTCGGACGACGTAGGAGTCAAGGCCCTGGGAGTGCAGCGTCTTCGGGATGTCGTAGATGCTGGGAGCATCGGCGGCGTTGATCACTGCATCAATGTCGACGTCGCACATGCGGCCGATCTTTTCGCGCATAGCGTCAGGCACTTCGCGGTCCGAGCGGATCACAATCGCTTCCGGCTGGATGCCGAGGGAGCGCAGCGCGGCAACAGAGTGCTGTGTTGGTTTGGTCTTCAGTTCCTGCGAGGGGCCGATATACGGCACCAAGGAGACGTGCAGGAAAAAGACGTTGTTCCGGCCGATGTCCTGGCGGACCTGGCGTGCGGACTCGAGGAAAGGCTGCGACTCGATGTCGCCAACGGTGCCGCCGATTTCGGTGATGATGACATCAGGAGCGTTCTTGCCCTCAGCGGGGAGGCGCATGCGGCGCTTGATCTCATCCGTGATGTGCGGGATGACCTGGACGGTGTCGCCGAGGTACTCACCACGCCGTTCCTTGGCGATGACTGTCGAGTAGATCTGGCCGGTTGTGACGTTGGCCGAACCCTCAAGGTTCTCATCGAGGAAGCGCTCGTAGTGTCCGATGTCGAGGTCGGTTTCGGCGCCGTCGTCAGTGACGAAGACTTCGCCGTGCTGGAAGGGGTTCATCGTGCCCGGATCCACATTGAGATAGGGATCGAGCTTCTGCATAGTTACAGACAAACCGCGTGCCCGCAGCAGGTGGCCGAGGCTCGAAGCCGTCAGTCCCTTACCGAGCGAGGACGCCACACCGCCAGTGACAAAGATGTGTTTGGTCGTCTTGGACGAGCCCGGGAACCGGGAATTTACACGGGAATTTGATCGCTGCACCACGGAATTCGAGCCTATCATCAATTGCGCCTCCAAAGGATCCGCTAGCCGTTTTCCCAAATGCTCAATAGTCCCCTGCCATGGGGCAAGGATCAAGAGTAAAGTCCACCTGGACCGGCAAAACAGCTCAGCCGCCTGGGAATCCGCTACTTGGCCTCAGGGACCGGCGAAGGCGCTCATGTGACCGATGTCCCAGACGGCTGCCGGGCGGCTACGCCTATTGGGGCAGAAGCTTCGCGTCGTCCAGCAATTCCTGGGCATGCGCACGCGCAGACTCGGAGTCTTCCTGTCCCGCCAGCATCCTGGCAAGCTCCTTCACGCGTTCCTCGTCATCGAGGAGTTGGACGTCGCTGGACGTGAAGCCCGTGGCGGTCTTGCCGTCGCTTCCCCTGACTGAGGTCTTGGTAACGCGGATATGTTGGTCGGCGAAGGCGGCCACCTGCGGCAGATGGGTCACCACCAGCACCTGGACGTGGCGGGCCAGCATGGCAAGCCGGCGTCCGATCTCGACGGCGGCACGCCCGCCCACTCCGGCATCTACCTCGTCAAAGACGAAGGTGGGCACCGGGTCCACGGCGGCGAGGACCACTTCGATGGCAAGCATGACGCGGGACAATTCACCACCGGACGCGCCCTTGCCGAGAGGACGGGCGGGGGCGCCAGCGTGCGGTTGCAGGAGGAAGGAGATGTCGTCGACGCCATGCGGGCCCAACTGCCCTTGGCTGTCCACCTCGATCACCAGAGTTGCGTCGGCCATCGCAAGCGCTGTGAGCTCCGCACTTACCCGCGCGGAGAGCTCCTTGGCCGCCTTTGATCGCGACTTCGAGATGCGCGCGGCTTGCTTTCGCAGCGTCGTCTCTGCGGCGGTTACCTCGGCATCAAGGGCTTCGATCCGGCTCGAGTCATCCTGCAGTTCGTCAAGCCTGGTCCTCGACGCTGCCGCCCATTCCAAGACCTCGTCGATGCTCGGAGCGTACTTCCGGATGAGTTTGGCCAGTGCTGCGCGCCGCTCCTCGATCTCCGAAAGCCGTTCGGGCCCCTCGGAGTCCAGGGACGCTTGGTAGCTGGACAGCTCCCCCGCTATGTCATTGATGAGGAAGCCGATCTCGGCGAGGCGTGCGGCGGCTCCCGCCAACGCTTCGTCATGTTCGGAAACCTGGTCCAATGCCCGTTTGGCCGAGTCAATCAGCGTCGTGGCATCAGCTGTTTCGCCGAATTCCTCCGAGATCAGGGCTTCATGCGCTGCCGCGGCGGCGATGCGGAGCTCTTCCACGTTCGCCAGCTTCACTGCCTCGGCCTTGAGGGATTCATCCTCGCCGGGCTGGGGATCGACGTCGTCGATTTCGTTGAGCGCGACCGCGAGCGATTCCGCCTCGCGCAGCCTTTCCCGGGCCTCGCCGCGGAGGGTATCGAGCTCCGCCTGGCTGGACTTCCAATGCCCGTAAAGCTCCTGGTATTCCGTGAGCATCGCGGCGAGCTCGGCCCCGGCGAATCGGTCCAGTGCGTGCCGCTGCGCCACGGCACCCTTGAGACGTATCTGGTCCGACTGGCCGTGCACCACCACCAGGCTCTCGCCAAGTTCCGCCAATACGCCCACAGGCGCCGACCGACCGCCCACGAAAGCACGACTGCGGCCGTCTGCGCCCACGGTGCGGGCCAGCAAGAGCTGGGTGCCGCCGTCGTACTCTTCCGCGTCGCCGCCGGCTTCTACGGCCCGTTCCACGGCGGCGTGCGCCGGATCAAGCAAGAGCCGGGCCTCTGCAGAGGCCGACTTGGCACCGGAACGTACCGCGCCTGCGTCCGACCGGGCTCCCAGGAGGAGGCCCACGGCGGTGACCACCATGGTCTTACCGGCACCGGTTTCGCCCGTAACGACGCTCAGGCCGCGCCCCAACGGCAACGTGGCGTCGGTGATGACGCCGAGATCACGGATCCGGAGTTCCTCGATCATGGTTTACATCTCCTTTGTGGGGTCGGCCGCTCTGCCTGTCCGCACGTCCTGGGGCGCCGGCAAAGGGCTGGGCTTGAAGGTCCTGATCACGGGGGTAGGACCGGTGTGGATGTCAGCCGAACGGGGTGCCGGACCCCGCCAGCCGTGGATGGGGAGCTCAAACTTCCGCACGAGCCGAGCTGAAAACGGGGTCTGGTGGGTGCGGGCAAGCCGCACAGGCCGGGTGGACCTTGTTACTTCGATCCGTGCGCCGGGCGGGAGGTCCACGGAACGGCGGCCATCGCACCAAAGCACGCCTTGGGCGTCCGTCCGGGTGAGGATCTCCACAGCCAGCCTGGACCGCGGCGAAACCACGAGGGGTTTGGCGAAGAGGGCGTGGGCGCTGATGGGGACAATCACCAGGGCTTCAACCTCGGGCCACACCACAGGCCCGCCGGATGAGAAGGCGTAGGCGGTGGAACCCGTAGGGGTTGCGAGCACCACTCCGTCACAGCCGAAAGACGTCAGCGGACGTTCATCCACTTCGGTCACCACTTCGATCATGCGCTCCCGGTCGGCCTTTTCAATGGCGGCCTCGTTGAGGGCCCAGGTATGCCAGATCTTCTGGCCCCGGACCCACACCTGGACATCGATGGTCATGCGCTCTTCCACCGTGTATTCGCGGCTCGCGATCCACTCGACGGTCTGGGCAAGATCGGCCCGCTCGCTTTCGGCGAGGAACCCGACATGCCCGAGGTTGACGCCCAACAGGGGAACATCGACGTTGCGGACCAGCTCGGCAGCGCGCAGGATGGTGCCGTCGCCGCCAAGAACCATGACGAGTTCGACGTCCTCCAACCGGACATCCCCGTGGAGTATCTCGATCGGCTTATCCACCACGCCGTAGAACCGTTCGATGTCGTCCAGTTCCGACTTCTGCATCACAGGGATCAGGCCTGAGTAGTGGAGTTGCCCGCAGGCATCCCAGGCCGCGCGAAGGGAGTCCTCACGCCCGGTGTGGGCAAGGACCAAAACGCGCCTGCTCATGGTGTTCTGCTTTCTAGTGGGTGGTCCAGAGTCGTTCCATCAGTGCAGCAACTTCCTCGTCCCGCTCTTCGATCTTAGGCAAGTCCGGCTGCATCCTGCGTTTTATCCACAGGAAGTACTCCACATTTCCGTCCTGGCCCGGCAAGGGACTCGGTGCCAGGCCACAAAGTTCAAGCCCTGCATCCACGGCCGCTTTGGCGACTTGGGCCACCGCGCGACGCCGTTCATGATCGGAGGTGACCACGCCGGTGCGGCTCAGCCGTTCCTTACCGACCTCGAATTGGGGCTTCACCATGAGCACGAGGTCTCCCCCGGGTTCGGTGCACGCCGCGAGCGGATGTAGAACCAGTGTGAGGGAAATGAAGGACAGGTCTGCCACGGTGAGCGCGGCCGGCCCACCGATCTGCTCGGCCGTCATGTAGCGGACGTTGACGCCCTCATGGACTGCGACGCGGGGATCTTTCCGCAGGGACGGCACCAACTGGTCATGCCCGACGTCGACCGCCACCACGTGCGCGGCACCTTGCCGGAGCAGCACGTCAGTGAACCCACCGGTGGAGGCTCCGGCGTCGAGGCACCGCTTCCCTTCCACAAGAACGGAAGGGAAGGCCGCCAGTGCCCCGGCGAGTTTGTGTCCGGCGCGGCTGACGTAGACGTCCTCGGCATGGGCTTGAACATCGATTTCCGTCTCTTCGGAGACCTGTTGCGCTGCCTTGGCAAGAATGCTGCCCTCGGAACTGACTTTTCCGTCCGCAATGAGTTTCGCGGCATGGGTCCGCGATCTCGCCAATCCACGGCTGACGAGTTCCTGGTCGAGTCTGGCCATGCTCAGCGTTCTTCGTCGTCGAGGGACGCCATCAAGGAGTCATGGATCTCGGCGTAGACGCCGCTGTGCTCGGCCACCGGCACAGTGGAGATGCCCGCCAGCCGCTCCAAGGCAGCATCCACGGCGTCGTCACCTGTCGCGGTAGTGTCGTCCGGCCATAGGACGTCGTGCGGTTCGACGCTTTGCGGTTCGAGGCCGTCCAGATCGATGGCACTCATTTCGGCGGCGCTCTCCCAGTGATCGTTCAACTCGCTCATCGGACCAGTCTAGTTTTCCAGCCATTCGAGGCGCGGCGATGTAGCCTCTGCGGCGTCGGGGGTGGCCGCCCACCAGGCTGCGCATGCAGCGCGCCAGGCGTCCAGATCCTTCTCGGACCCGGAGACCTTGATCAGGCCATCCTGGACTTCGGCAGTTGCCTTTCCGCAGTGGAACGTGCTGTCCTCCTCGACGATCTCGGGGTACGGCTCGTGCAGTTCCGTGAGATCAGCCAGCAAGTAGCCTGGGCGTTCCGAGCTGCGTGCAGCCAGGATGGACTCGGGCGTATCGACGCCGGTGAGGACTGCCGCCGTCGCGAAGCCCGCACGGTTGCCGCCAAGGATGTCGGTGTCCAGCCGGTCTCCGACGACGATCGGGCGCTCCGACTTGAGCCTCCGTGCCGCCGAGTGGAAGAGCGGGGCCTCCGGCTTGCCGGCTACCCGCGGCTGTTTGCCGGTGGCCGACGCGACGGCGGCCACGAGGGTGCCGTTTCCGGGAGCAATCCCGCGGGCCTGGGGAATGGACATGTCCGTATTTGTAGCCACCCAGAGGGCGCCTGCGGCGACAACATAGGACGCCTCGGCCAGATCCTTCCACGCGATTTCCGGGTTGAAGCCCTGGACCACAGCCACAGGGTTCTCTTTGGCGCTGTGGACAGGCGTGAGGCCCACGAGTTCGATTTCGTGGGCCAGCGCCGGACTGCCCGTAATCATTACCCGAGAACCCGGAGCCAGGAGTCCGGCCAAAAGATCCCCCGCGGCCTGCGAGGAACTGACCACTTGGTTATCCTCAGCAGGTGCGCCAAGTTCACGAAGGTGCGCGGCAACCTGTGCCGGAGTACGCGAGGCGTTGTTGGTTACATAACCCAGGCGCACCCCGACCGACTCAAGCCGCTGCAAGGACTCCACAGCGCCGGGAATGGCGTGCGGGCCTGCGTACACGACTCCGTCCAGATCGGACAGGACAGCGTCGAAACGCGAAACCAGCGAGGCCTCAGTCATTCTTGGTCTCTTCGCCGCCTTCGGAAGCCTCTTCTGCGTCTTCCTCGTCTTCTTCGGTGTCCTCGACGGAATCGCGGTCCGACTCGGCGTCGTCGGACTCAAAGTAGTCAGACTCGACGTCGTCGAGTTCCACGTCGTCCTGTTCGGTGGATTCAGAGCCGATGACCGTCTCCGCGCGTGCGGGCGCCGCCTCGGACTTGCTCTCGTCGGCTCGCTCCGTGCTCTCCTCAATGTTCCTGAAACGAGGCTTGCGAGCTTCGCTTTCATCGTCCTCGCCGAGGTCGATGATGTCCGGGTCCTCGAAGTCTCCAACGCCGAGGGCATTTTCAGCCACGACTGCCTGGCGCTGCCACTTGCCGGCTTCTTCCGTGCGGCCCACTGCCGTCAGGGCGTCTGCGTAGGCACGGAACAGGCGCGGGCTGTAGGAGAAGGCGCGGTTGATGTCGAGCTGGATGATCTCCAGCTCGGCCACCGCGGCATCCAACTGGCCAAGGTCGCTCCGGGCACCGGAAGCCACAATGGCTAGCTCAACCTTGCCGGGGGCGTCGAGGTCTTGTGCTTCGGGTGAACGGACGACGTCCAGCGCACGGTCCGGCCGCCCCAGGCCGCGTTCGCAGTCGGCCATGAGCGGCAAATGGACGTTGGAGCCGCTGATCCGGCGGTAGGTGCGGAATTCGCGAAGCGCCTCGCCATAGTGGCCGGCAGCGTAGGCGGTCAGGCCCACGGCTTCACGGACAGCGGCCAACCTGCCACCACGGCGGCTAGCGGCCAAGGCGTGCTGGAAGGAAAGCTCAGGGTCGATATCGATAAGGCGGCCTGCCATCACCAGGTGCTTCGCAACCCAATCGGCGTTCATGCCTTCAAGGGTCTTGATCTGGTGCTTCGTGACCCGGTCGAGCTCCTGGCCCGTGATGTCGTCGTCGATCTCGGGGGAACGCTCGCGGTCCGGGCGGTTGGCGCTGCGCAGATCCGCCGCGTTCGGAACCCGCGCGGGACGTTCTTCCCAGGAGCCGCCGCCGAAGCTGCGTCCCTCGCTACGTGGGCCATCGAACTTGCGGGGGCCGCGCTCGGGGCGGTCGCCGAAGCTACGACGTTCTCCGTCGCCTTCGCGGCGCGGACGGTCGCCGAACGGCTTACGATCACGGTCGCCGAAGCTCGGGCGCGCATCCCCATCACGACGAGGACGATCACCAAACGGCTTACGATCACGGTCGCCGAAGCTCGGGCGCGCATCCCCATCACGACGAGGACGATCACCAAACGGCTTACGGTCACGATCACCCTCACGGCTCGGACGATCACCAAACGGCTTACGATCACGATCACCAAAGCTCGGGCGCGCATCCCCATCACGGCTCGGACGATCACCAAACGGCTTACGATCACGATCACCGAAAGGTTTGCGGTCGCGGTCGCCCTCACGGCTCGGACGATCACCAAACGGCTTACGATCACGATCACCGAAAGGTTTGCGGTCGCGGTCGCCCTCACGGCTCGGACGATCACCAAACGGCTTACGATCACGATCACCGAAAGGTTTGCGGTCGCGGTCGCCCTCACGGCTCGGACGATCACCAAACGGCTTACGATCACGATCACCAAAGCTCGGGCGCGCATCCCCATCACGACGAGGACGGTCACCAAAGCTACGGCGCTCACCATCGCCCGCCGGCTTACGGTCTCGGTCACCGCCAGGAACGCCGTCACGGTTGTCTCTGGAACGGAATCCTCGCGGGTCGCCCCCGGAATTGTTGTTGGCGCGGAACGGGCCGCGATCGCCACGGCCACCGCCGAAGTTGCCGCGGTTGCCGCCGTTGTGCTCAGCCATGATGGATTCCTCCTGTTGTGAGCTGACCACTGGCGCATGCGCAGCCGCTCTTATCCGTATTTTGTTCTCACGCCGCCGGGATCCGGCTCGTATCTCTTATGTAATTCTAGGTGAACAGCCATCCACGAACGCATTCGAGGGCCGCCTATTCAGGCTTCCCGTGGGAATCATCACAACCCAAGCATGACTGAGGACGTTCGGCTGGCTTGCAGATCCGAGTCCAGGATCAGAATCCTCAAACAACGCTAGCTCACATATTCCGGGTCCCGGCCGGACGCCGGCTCACATATAACCGGTCCCGGCCGGACGCTAGCTCACATATGCCGGGTCCCGGCCGGACGCCCGCTCACATATGCCGGGTCCCGGCCGGACGCCCGCTCATTTCTGCTGACGACGGGTGGGGGCAGGGGGCCGCGGTCCGGCTCAAGGGTGAGCGGGGGTGTGGCCCCGGCCCTGTTATAGGTGAGCCGGCGTTCGTGGAAACCGGGTCATAGGTGAGCCGGCGTTGGTGGGAACCGGCCCATAGGTGAGCAGGCGTTCGTGGAAACCGGCCCATAGGTGAGCCGGGGTTCGTGGAAACCGGCCCATAGGTGAGCCGGGGTTAGTGGGAACCGGCCCATAGGTGAGCGGGGGTTTGGGGATTTCCCGCCCATAGGTGAGCCGGGGTTGGTGGGAACCGGCCCGTAGGTGAGCCGGGGTTTGATATCCCAAACCCCCGCTCACCTATGCGTCCCCGTTCGGAAACCCCCGCTCACGTCAGCCGGGCCGGGGCTAAATCCGGGGGTGGTTAAATGGGTCAGGCCCCGACACGTGGTGTCGGGGCCTGGCCGTTAATGGTTGTCCGGCGGTGTCCTACTCTCCCACACCCTCCCGGGTGCAGTACCATCGGCGCTGTGGGTCTTAGCTTCCGGGTTCGGAATGGGACCGGGCGTTTCCCCCACGCTATGACCGCCGTAACCCTGTTACCCGTCCCCGCAGGTGCGGGGTGGGAAGATACGTGGTTACAACATTGTGGTGTTGTTGTTCAGTTGTTTGGTTCCTGGAGCAACGGGTTTGTTGTTCGGGAACCACATAGTGGACGCAAGCAGTGATCGTGTTTGTGTGGTGTAAGTTGTCGGCCTATTAGTACCGGTCAGCTTCAACAGTCTTTAGTCCTGTCTTCCACATCCGGCCTATCAACCCAGTGGTCTGGCTGGGGGCCTCTCACACACGAGGTGCATGGAAATCTCATCTTGAAGCGAGCTTCCCGCTTAGATGCTTTCAGCGGTTATCCCATCCGAACGTAGCTAATCAGCGGTGCACTTGGCAGTACAACTGACACACCAGAGGTTCGTCCGTCCCGGTCCTCTCGTACTAAGGACAGCCCTTCTCAAATTTCCTGCGCGCGCAGCGGATAGGGACCGAACTGTCTCACGACGTTCTAAACCCAGCTCGCGTACCGCTTTAATGGGCGAACAGCCCAACCCTTGGGACCTACTCCAGCCCCAGGATGCGACGAGCCGACATCGAGGTGCCAAACCATGCCGTCGATATGGACTCTTGGGCAAGATCAGCCTGTTATCCCCGAGGTACCTTTTATCCGTTGAGCGACGGCCATTCCACAATGTACCGCCGGATCACTAGTCCCGACTTTCGTCCCTGCTTGAGATGTCTCTCTCACAGTCAAGCTCCCTTGTGCACTTACACTCGACACCTGATTGCCAACCAGGCTGAGGGAACCTTTGGGCGCCTCCGTTACTTTTTAGGAGGCAACCGCCCCAGTTAAACTACCCATCAGGCACTGTCCCTGACCCGGATCACGGGCCGAAGTTAGATGTCCAAAGTGACCAGAGTGGTATTTCAACGATGACTCCACCCGAACTGGCGTCCGGGCTTCAACGTCTCCCACCTATCCTACACAAGCCACTCCGAACACCAATACCAAACTATAGTAAAGGTCTCGGGGTCTTTCCGTCCTGCTGCGCGTAACGAGCATCTTTACTCGTACTGCAATTTCGCCGAGTTTATGGTTGAGACAGCGGGGAAGTCGTTACTCCATTCGTGCAGGTCGGAACTTACCCGACAAGGAATTTCGCTACCTTAGGATGGTTATAGTTACCACCGCCGTTTACTGGGGCTTAAATTCTCAGCTTCGCCTTGCGGCTAACCGGTCCTCTTAACCTTCCAGCACCGGGCAGGAGTCAGTCCGTATACATCGTCTTGCGACTTCGCACGGACCTGTGTTTTTAGTAAACAGTCGCTTCCCCCTGGTCTCTGCGGCCCCGATCCCCTCCCACCAGCAAGTGGTGTTCAAGGTTGGGGCCCCCCTTCTCCCGAAGTTACGGGGGCATTTTGCCGAGTTCCTTAACCATAATTCTCTCGATCGCCTTGGTATTCTCTACCTGATCACCTGTGTCGGTTTGGGGTACGGGCGGCTGGAACCTCGCGCCGATGCTTTTCTAGGCAGCATAGGATCACCGGATCCCCCCATGACGGGGGTCCCATCAGATCTCAGGAACGTCATCAAAGACACAGCGACGGATTTGCCTATCGCTGACCCTACATCCTTAGACCGGGGCAACCATCGCCCGGCCCGGCTACCTTCCTGCGTCACACCTGTTAATACGCTTACCTCCCGGGATCAGGTCCCGCGCTCGGCCAAAACCCGCACACCACAAGGGTGATTGGGCAGGCTCCGGGCGGTTAGTATCCCCCGCTTGGCATGGGCGGTCCTTCGCCGGTACGGGAATATCAACCCGTTGTCCATCGACTACGCCTGTCGGCCTCGCCTTAGGTCCCGACTTACCCAGGGCAGATTAGCTTGACCCTGGAACCCTTGATCATTCGGCGGACGGGTTTCTCACCCGTCTTTCGCTACTCATGCCTGCATTCTCACTCGTGTAGGCTCCACCGCTGGTTTACACCGCGACTTCACCGCCCACACGACGCTCCCCTACCACTCCAGACGACTGAACCACGAAGGCTTGTCTACTATCTGAAATCCACAACTTCGGCGGTGTACTTGAGCCCCGCTACATTGTCGGCGCGGAATCACTTGACCAGTGAGCTATTACGCACTCTTTCAAGGATGGCTGCTTCTAAGCCAACCTCCTGGTTGTCTTCGCAACTCCACATCCTTTCCCACTTAGCACACGCTTAGGGGCCTTAGTTGGTGGTCTGGGCTGTTTCCCTCTCGACTATGAAGCTTATCCCCCACAGTCTCACTGCTGCGCTCTCACTTACCGGCATTCGGAGTTTGGCTGACGTCAGTAACCTTGTAGGGCCCATCGGCCATCCAGTAGCTCTACCTCCGGCAAGAAACACGCAACGCTGCACCTAAATGCATTTCGGGGAGAACCAGCTATCACGGAGTTTGATTGGCCTTTCACCCCTACCCACAGCTCATCCCCTCCATTTTCAACTGAAGTGGGTTCGGTCCTCCACGACGTCTTACCGTCGCTTCAACCTGGCCATGGGTAGATCACTCCGCTTCGGGTCTAGATCACGCCACTACACTCGCCCTATTCAGACTCGCTTTCGCTACGGCTACCCCACACGGGTTAACCTCGCGACGTAACACTAACTCGCAGGCTCATTCTTCAAAAGGCACGCCGTCACAACTACAAGGTTGCTCCGACGGATTGTAAGCACACGGTTTCAGGTACTGTTTCACTCCCCTCCCGGGGTACTTTTCACCTTTCCCTCACGGTACTGGTCCGCTATCGGTCATTAGGAAGTATTTAGGCTTATCAGGTGGTCCTGACAGATTCACACGGGATTTCTCGGGCCCCGTGCTACTTGGGATCCTCTCCAGGCGGCACACAACATTACGGTTACGGGGCTAACACCCTCTCCGGCCGGCCTTTCAAGACCGTTCACCTATGTCCATGCTCTCACCCCACCGGTCCGGCAGAACCAGTACGGAAAGTCCCACAACCCCGCCCATGCAACGCCCGCCGGCTATCACACATGGAACGGTTTAGCCTCATCCGCGTTCGCTCGCCACTACTAACGGAATCACTCTTGTTTTCTCTTCCTGCGGGTACTGAGATGTTTCACTTCCCCGCGTTCCCCCCACGCACCCTATGTGTTCAGATGCGGGTCACCAGATCACGCAAGCGCGTCTGGCGGGGTTTCCCCATTCGGACATCCTGGGATCACCGTTCGGTTATCAACTCCCCCAGGCTTATCGCAGATTCCTACGTCCTTCTTCGGCTCCTAATGCCAAGGCATCCACCGTGTGCCCTTAAAAACTTGACCACACAAGATCAAAAAACTTCTCGAGAGAACCACAGAAACCGCCACACCAAAGCATGGCCGGATCCAGGTTCATAAAAAGAAATTGCTGTATGACACGAACCAAACCCGAAGGCCGGCCCGTATCAGATGCTCGCGTCCACTATGTAGTTCTCAAACAACAACCCCGTACCACACCCCCCCGCACCCGGCCACCCCCGCCACCAAAGACGAAGAACAACCACGAACGCACGAAGACCATGCAGCCAGGAAACCAGAAACACACAAACCCGCACCACGGAAACCACGCAACCCTCACAGGCCACGCACCCCACGCCACGGCCCTGTTGCCTCAGGACCCAACAGTGTGCCAAACACGAAAACCGGCCACCCCCCACCCGCACCGTTCCAAGACACTCAAAGAGCATCCGTACTAGGGGCGGACAAGAACCAACCGGCCGCTATCTGCTGATATTCCACCCATGAGCACCCACCGCAGAACAGACGCCTGCGCAATGGGCTTTGCTTCCACACACCCCCCAACCAACCATGCGGCCGGACAGGGAGCGATAATGGTGCTCCTTAGAAAGGAGGTGATCCAGCCGCACCTTCCGGTACGGCTACCTTGTTACGACTTAGTCCCAATCGCCGGTCCCACCTTCGACGGCTCCCCCCACAAGGGTTAGGCCACCGGCTTCGGGTGTTACCAACTTTCGTGACTTGACGGGCGGTGTGTACAAGGCCCGGGAACGTATTCACCGCAGCGTTGCTGATCTGCGATTACTAGCGACTCCGACTTCATGGGGTCGAGTTGCAGACCCCAATCCGAACTGAGACCGGCTTTTTGGGATTAGCTCCACCTCACAGTATCGCAACCCTTTGTACCGGCCATTGTAGCATGCGTGAAGCCCAAGACATAAGGGGCATGATGATTTGACGTCGTCCCCACCTTCCTCCGAGTTGACCCCGGCAGTCTCCTATGAGTCCCCGCCATCACGCGCTGGCAACATAGAACGAGGGTTGCGCTCGTTGCGGGACTTAACCCAACATCTCACGACACGAGCTGACGACAACCATGCACCACCTGTAAACCGACCGCAAGCGGGGCACCTGTTTCCAGGCGTTACCGGTTCATGTCAAGCCTTGGTAAGGTTCTTCGCGTTGCATCGAATTAATCCGCATGCTCCGCCGCTTGTGCGGGCCCCCGTCAATTCCTTTGAGTTTTAGCCTTGCGGCCGTACTCCCCAGGCGGGGCACTTAATGCGTTAGCTACGGCGCGGAAAACGTGGAATGTCCCCCACACCTAGTGCCCAACGTTTACGGCATGGACTACCAGGGTATCTAATCCTGTTCGCTCCCCATGCTTTCGCTCCTCAGCGTCAGTTAATGCCCAGAGACCTGCCTTCGCCATCGGTGTTCCTCCTGATATCTGCGCATTTCACCGCTACACCAGGAATTCCAGTCTCCCCTACATCACTCTAGTCTGCCCGTACCCACTGCAGAACCGGAGTTGAGCCCCGGTCTTTCACAGCAGACGCGACAAACCGCCTACGAGCTCTTTACGCCCAATAATTCCGGATAACGCTTGCGCCCTACGTATTACCGCGGCTGCTGGCACGTAGTTAGCCGGCGCTTCTTCTGCAGGTACCGTCACTTTCGCTTCTTCCCTACTGAAAGAGGTTTACAACCCGAAGGCCGTCATCCCTCACGCGGCGTCGCTGCATCAGGCTTTCGCCCATTGTGCAATATTCCCCACTGCTGCCTCCCGTAGGAGTCTGGGCCGTGTCTCAGTCCCAGTGTGGCCGGTCACCCTCTCAGGCCGGCTACCCGTCGTCGCCTTGGTAGGCCATTACCCCACCAACAAGCTGATAGGCCGCGAGTCCATCCAAAACCGCAAAAGCTTTCCACCACCACCGCATGCGCGGAGCAGTCGTATCCGGTATTAGACCCAGTTTCCCAGGCTTATCCCAGAGTCAAGGGCAGGTTACTCACGTGTTACTCACCCGTTCGCCACTAATCCCCCCAGCAAGCTGGAGATCATCGTTCGACTTGCATGTGTTAAGCACGCCGCCAGCGTTCATCCTGAGCCAGGATCAAACTCTCCGTTGAAGTAAAACAAAAACAGACACAACCACAACCACCGGAAATAACGGCAGAAGAGCTGCACAAAATTTGAAACCAGCTGTAAAAAACCAGCCCCACGCCACCAAAGCGACACAGAACCAGCCAAAACAACCAATTCATATAAAATAAATCGGTATCAACAAACTTGGCACACTATTGAGTTCTCAAACAACAGACACAATTCGATTACTTCCCGGAACAAATTCAATTGAATTCGATGTTCCGCATTTCCTCGCTGCGATGTTTCTACTTTATTTCATTCATTTCCACTTTGCAAATCCAGGATTTCTCCGGAAATTCACCCAAATGGATCGAATTTCCCCACAGAGTCAATAAATCATCCGAGTCCCAGACTTTTCGTCTAAATCGGATGATTCACACTCAATGGGATTTTGTCGCAATTTATCCGCTTTAGCGGCAGCGACTCAGAAAACGATACACGCTCCTCCGGAGCCGCGCAAGTCGGCCCGGAGGAGCGTGCAATGGAGCATGCAACAGTCCGTCTGGCGCGCCCCCGCAGGAACACGCCCCGGAACTAAATAAGCGTCAGGCCGTCACTTCGACAGTGGCGAGATTCTTCTTCCCGCGGCGTAACAAAAGGTACCGGCCGTGAAGCAGTTCCGCCTGGTCGATCACGGCGTCGGGGTCGGTCACCTTGCTGTTGTTCACGTAGGCGCCGCCCTCCCCCACCGTGCGTCGGGCAGCGGACTTGCTCTCGGACAGTCCGGAAGCAACCAGGAGGTCGACGATGCCCAGGCCATCCGCGCCGATCGAGGCAGACGGCAGCTCGGCAGTTGCGGACGCCAAGGTCACTTCGTCCAGAACCGAGAGATCACCGTTGCCGAACAGCGCAGCCGAAGCAGCGATCACTTTCTCCGTTGCGTCGACTCCGTGAACCAACGAGGTGACTTCGTAGGCAAGCCTGCGCTGGCCCTCGCGTGCGAACGGACGCTCGGCGACAGCGGCTCCAAGCTCCTCAGTCTCGGCGCGGCTAAGGAAAGTGAAGACCTTGAGGCGGTCAACGACGTCGGCATCCGCGGTGTTGAGCCAGAACTGGTAGAAGGCGTAGGGGCTGCACATGTGGGCATCGAGCCAAATGGCGTTGCCTTCGCTCTTACCGAACTTGGTGCCGTCCGAGTTGGTGATGAGGGGCGTGCCGAGGGCGTGGACAACCTTCCCATCGACCTTGCGGATCAGCTCCGTCCCGCTCGTGAGGTTGCCCCACTGGTCCGAACCTCCGGTCTGCAGCACGCAACCGTAGTCGCGGTTGAGCTGGAGGTAATCCATGCCCTGCAGGATCTGGTAGCTGAACTCGGTGTAGCTGATGCCCTCGTCCGAGTTGAGGCGGGACGCAACGGCATCCTTGCGGAGCATGGTGCCCACGCGGAAGTGCTTGCCGATTTCGCGCAGGAAATCGATGGCACTCAGCGGCGCGGTCCAGTCAAGGTTGTTCACCATGCGTGCCGCGTTGTCTCCCTCGAAGCTGAGGAAGCGGCGGACCTGTGCCTGAAGGTAGCCGACCCACTCCGAAACGGTGTCCTTGGTGTTCAAGGTGCGTTCCGCCGTCGGGCGCGGATCGCCGATGAGGCCCGTGGAGCCACCCACCAGGCCGAGCGGCTTGTGGCCGGCCAACTGCAGGCGACGCATGAGCAGGAGCTGGACAAGGTTGCCAAGGTGCAGGGACGGAGCCGTGGGGTCGAAGCCACAGTAATACGTGATCGGGTCCCCTGCGAGGAGCTTTTCCAATTCCGTTTCATCAGTGGAAACGTGGATAAGGCCGCGCCATTTGAGCTCTTGCCAGATATTGGCAAAGCCCGGGTCGTTGTGTTGGGACTCGAGGTTGTTTACGTGTGACACGAGTTCTAAGTTAGCAGGATTGCCGTTCGTCTTGCTTGCATGGCTCAGCGTTCGATACCCGCGGGCAACGGCGCGGCGGTGATGAGGCGCAGCCGCTGCGTCGGACGGGTCATCGCGACGTAGAGATCGCCCACCTTCCCGTGTTCGTGGTTCAGCATGGCAGCAGGCTCAAGAACCACGACACCATCGAACTCGAGGCCCTTGGCTTCCTTGGGGCTGATGACCACGATGTCCTGGGAGTAGCTGCCCGCTCCGGTGCCCACACGGTGGCCATACACCCCGCGGAGGGCGGCTGCGGCGCGCGGCAGGAGGGCGCCGTCGGCGATCACCGCGAGGAGGCCGCCGTCGATCGCTTCCAGTTCTTCCGGAAGGACCTCAACGAGACGGTCCACCATCCCCGCTTCGTCCACACGGTCCACGATGGGCGACCATTTGCCTTCACGCACGGCTTTGGGAGCCGAAACAACCAGCCCCGCGCGGTTCGCCATGCGGACCGCCGCTTCCGCGATCTGCGAGGGGGTGCGGTAGTTGACGGTGAGTTCTTCGAGCTGCCAGCGGTCCCCGAACGACGGCGCGAGGGCACTTTGCCAGGAATTCGCACCGGCAGAGGAACTCGTCTGGGCGATGTCGCCGACGATCGTGAAGGACTTCAAGGGGCAGCGGCGGACCAAGAGCCGCCACTGCATGGGCGAGAGTTCCTGGGCTTCGTCAACCACGATGTGCCCGAACGCCCACGAACGGTCGCTCGTGGCCCGTTCCGCCGCTGTCAACCGCGTTTCGCGTTCCTGGTTCTGGTCCGCCAATTCCTCGGCCGTCATCAACACGTCGACCCCCATGGCCTCCATGTTGACCAGGGTCTGCTTGGCGTTGGCGATGTCGCGGGCACGATCATGCTCTTGCTGTGCCAGTCCCCTGCCGGCGGCGGGATCCAGCTCGCCGAGGAGCTCAGCGGCCTCGTCGAGCAGCGGAATATCGGCTTCGGTCCACGGCGCATCCGCGGGGCGAAGAAGTAGCGCACGCTGTGCCGGTGTGAGATGCGGGGTGCAGGCTTCCAGGATGGCTGGCTTGCTGAAGAGCTCGGACACGAGCTTCTCGGGCGTCATCGGCATCCAGCACAGGTTCAGGACGATCCTGACGTCGCGTGCCGAACGGACGTCTTCGGCGAGATAGGAACGGTCGGCGTTGTTGCCGATATTCGATTCCTCGACAATCTCCGTCAGCTGCTCCGTGAGTTCGCGCAGCAGAATCTTCACGAACGTCACGCGGGCTTCGTTGTGCGGCTTGCCGGTAGCGCGTGCCCTGTCCCGGGCGCGGCGGACTTGCCGCACGGACAGTGTGAGCTTGCGGGAATCGACCTCGAGGATGCGGTCCTCGGCGGGAGTCCGCTGGCGGTTGGCTACGGCGTTGGCAATCACGTCGGCCATGTTCAGCTTGCCCTTGAGCGCTGCGACGTCGGGATCCTGTTCCGGGACGGCATGGATTCCGGGCATGAGGCGGCCCAGGCTCGCCATGACGACGCCGGTCTCGCCGAGGGAAGGCAGGACCCGCTCGATGTAGTGCATGAACGACGAGGAAGGCCCGACGAGCAGCACGCCCGCGGACTTCAGGCGGTCACGGTGGGTGTACAGCAGGTAGGCGGCGCGGTGGAGCGCGACGGCCGTCTTTCCGGTACCGGGACCGCCTTGGACGACCAAGGCACCCGACATGGACGAACGGATGATCCGGTCCTGCTCGGACTGGATGGTGCCGACGATGTCCGACATGCGGCCGGTGCGCTTGGAATTCAGGGCGGCAAGGAGTGCGCCCTCACCCTGGAGCGAGGCGTTGTCCGCCAGCATGCTGGCATCCAGGACATCGTCTTCGATCGCCTTGACCTCGCGGCCTTGCAGGATCAGGTGACGACGACGGCGGACGCCCTGCCGGTCGAAGGCGGTCGCCTGGTAGAAGTGGCCGGCTTCCGGGGCGCGCCAGTCGACCATAAGCCGCTGGAGGTCCGCGGTGGACAGTCCGATGCGGCCGATGTACTGCGCCTCCCCGGTGTCCAGGTCGAGGCGCCCGAACACGAGACGGTCGTCGACGGCGTCGAGCTGGGCGAGGCGGTCCTCGTACAGTGCCGCGAAGGCGTCCCTTTCGGAAACGTTCTGCATGGTTCCCACCGCTCCGGCGCGCCGGACCTGCGCCAGCTGTTGGCGCTTTTCCTCCCGCAGCTCATCCAGGCGCGAGTAGAGACCGGCCACGTACTCCCGCTCGTGGATCAAATCAGCGTCGTGCATCGAAACGTTCCCCTATCGAAAAAGACGGACCGTCCATTCTACAGCGGTTTTGCTTGACGTGCGTGAAACTGCCCGCACGCCGGTGCGTCATACAATGTTCACCCGCCGCTAACCCCCTGAGCTTTTCCATCCGCACCCAGTGGTGCTTAAATGCTGCAATGCAGCACGACGTTGCCCTTACGCGACACGGCATCAGCCTGGTCCCACTCTCCCCTGCACATGCCGGTCCGCTCTTCGATTTCGTGGACTCCGGGATGTGGTCCGGCATGGCCGCCGAGCAGCCCTTGAGCGCGGCGGAACTGGCCGAACTCTTCACAGCCCGCCTCGAAGATCCGGCAACCATTCCATTCGCGGTCGTCGAGCAGCGGACCGGCGCGCTGCTCGGAACCACCTCGCTGTGCGAGTACAGTCCCCGCCAGCAGCGCCTGGAAATCGGCGGCACATTTTACGGGCGCCCGTTCTGGGGTAGCCATGTCAATCCCGCCGCGAAGCAACTGCTGCTGGCCTACTCCTTCGATGTGCTGGACGTCCACCGGGTTGCCTTCCGCTGCGATGCCCGGAATACCCGCAGCGCCTCGGCCATTCAGCGGCTCGGGGCCAGCTACGAGGGCACGCTGCGCGGGCACCGTTTCGCTCCCGACGGCAGCCGTTGCGATACCGCCGTTTTCTCGATCCTGCGCGATGAGTGGCCCCACGTGCGCGAGTCATTGCTCGGCCGCCTGGCGCCCTTCGAAGTGCCCGACAACCACTGCGTGTATGTCGCCGAACCGACCCGGACCGAACACGCCGCCTGAGGATCCCCGGAGGCCTCTAGACGGCGCGGCTCCTGCCCGGCTTGTAGCGGGACACCGTCGGATCCCCGGAAAGCCAGAACCGCCACGGGTAGTCGGCGGAACCGCCGTCGCCGGATACTCCTACGCGGAGACCACTCGCGACTGCTGATGGCGCAGCCGGGGTAACCGGAAGTTCGAGGCCGAACGGCTCGGCCAAGGCATCGCGGCCGCTGTCCGCCGTGGTCAGCCCCATTGCGGAGGCGAGTCGCGCCGGCCCGCTGGCGAGGTCGCTCAGGGACTTCGACGCCGGACGCCGGGACTGCGCCAAGGCGTGCCCGGCCACCACCTCCCCTGCCCGCAACAGCAGCGCGGACGCAACGCCGTCGGGACCGCAGACAATGTTGGCGCAATAGTGCATGCCATACGTGAAGTAGACGTAGAGGTGGCCTGCCGGACCGAACATGGGTGCGTTGCGGGCGGTGGGGCCGCCAAAGGTGTGGGAGCCAGGATCGGGTTGACCCGAGCCCCGCGGACCCAGATACGCTTCCACCTCGCTGAGCCGGACGGATACCGTGCCCTCGGGCGTCCGGTGGCTCAGCACTGCGCCGAGGAGCAAAGGAGCAACGTCCCGCGGATCTCCGGAAAGAATGGCCCGGATGGCCTCCGTGGATTGGCTCTGCGTTGTCATGCCCAGACCCTAGCAAAATCCATCAGCTCGATCCGCCGCCGGCAATGTCCGATTTCCGCTAGGAAGAGCCTGCCGATGCTGAAAGGATGAAGCCATGGACTTTTGGCAGCGCTACCGCGCTATCGACGCGCGGGATCCCCGGTTCGACGGCCAGTTCTTCACCGCCGTCCGTTCGACGGGCATCTACTGCCGGCCGTCGTGCCCGGCACGGACACCCAAGGCAGAAAACGTGACCTTCTACGAAACCTCGGCGGCGGCGCACGAGGCCGGGTACAGGGCGTGCAAACGCTGCCTCCCGGAGGCGGTTCCTGGCACGCCTGCGTGGAACCTGCGCTCGGACATCGCCGGGAGGGCGATGCGGCTCATCAACGACGGCGCGCTCTCCCGGGTCGGCGTCGAAGGACTCGCCACCAGGCTGGGCTATTCCTCCCGCCAGCTCAACAGGATCCTCAGTCATGAACTTGGCGCCGGGCCGCTGTCCCTGGCGCGGGCCAGCCGGGCGCAGACGGCCAGGACGCTCCTGGTCTCCACCTCGATGAAACTCTCGGATGTGGCTTTCGCTGCCGGATTCAACAGTGTCCGCCAGTTCAACGACACCATCAACGAAGTCTTCGCCCTGACACCGACGGCGTTCCGGGCCACCGCGAAGCCCATTGGCCATCACGGCAGACAGGGCGAGGCTACCTCTCTGACCCTCAACCTCCCGTACCGGGAGCCGTTCGACACAGGGATTTTCGATTTCCTCGCGGCCCGCGCGGTTCCCGGCGTCGAGCTGGCGAACTCCAGCAGCTATACGCGGGCCCTCCGCTTGCCCCGCGGCAATGCGGCGTTCACCGTGGAGTACGACGCCGGGGCGCGCGGCGGCGCCCTGACCCTCGCCGTCAGCACCCTCGATCTCCACGATCTTCCCGTGCTCCTCAGCCGGGTGCGGCGATTGTTCGATCTCGACGCCGATCCCGTCGCCGTGGACGAGGCGTTGGGTTCCGATGCCAGGCTCGGCCCGTCAGTTCGCGATACGCCCGGGATCAGGGTTCCGGGTGCCGTGGATCCCCAAGAGCTGCTGATCCGGGCGATGATCGGCCAGCAAATCACCGTAGCCGCCGCCCGCACGGCGCTGACCCAACTTTCCGACGCCGGAACCCGCCTGCCGGAAGGCCACGCAGGACACGCACTGGGCCTGGATCGTCTGTTTCCCACGGTTGAGGAGATCGCCGGCTCGGGCCGGGAACTACTGAAGGGCCCACAGCGCCGCATAGACTCCGTGCTGGCCGCAGCAGCAGCGATGGCCTGCGGGGAGCTCGACTTCGACTATGGCGACGACCCCCAAACACTGGCCGACAAGCTATTGCCGCTTCCCGGCGTCGGACCATGGACCGTGGGCTACGTGGCGATGAGGGTCATCGGCGACCCGGATGTTTTCCTCGCCAACGATGCAGCGGTTCGGAACGGCCTCAAGAATCTAGCGGCCGCGGAAGGCCTGCCTGCCGATTTCCGCAACGTGAGCCCGTGGCGTTCCTACGCCACGATGCACCTGTGGCGGGCAGCGGCAAGCAAGCGCGCCAGCGCTAGTGCGCCGCGGGAACGCTCGATGGCCACGGGAGAAGCTCCGGCAAGTCAACACCGTCCGCGTCAGCAGAGGCGCGCAGGCTCCCCAGGGTAGGCGTGCGCCCGGCGAGCCAGGCGGCGATATCGGTGATCATGCCGTTGATCGCGACGGACTGCCGGCCCGAGCCAATGACAAGCTGCGGCAGGCCCAGGGGCTGGAGTACGAATTTCTGGTCGGCCGGCACTCGGGCGGAGAGGAAATCGAAGAGATGCTCGCAGAATTGCCGGCTCCAGGCCTCCGGGCCGCGGCCGACTCCCAGATCCGTGACGTGGATGACCAGTTCGCGCCAGAGCGCCAGGCCGCCGTCGAGCACTGTTCCATTCCGGAAGCTGATCCGGGTGTTCCAGCCGGACTCCACGAGACCGTCGAAGGCCCTCAGGGCCCGGGCGAGGGCCGCTTCCGTGGCCGCACGGTGTTGAGCGAGGCTGTGGCTCGCAGCCAGCTCAATGGCCTTCGTACGGCCCTCGTAGCCGCCGTCGTAGATGTCGATGGTCTCGCCGCGCGCGGCGTATTCCAGCTGGCGGGCCATGGCATTGGAGATGCCGGCAATGTGCGCCAGCACGTGGCCGCGGGTCCACCCGGGCAGCTCAGAGGGAGCTGCAACATCGGCGTCGTCGAGTTTGGCGACAACGTCGGTGACAGTGCCGGCTGCTTTGTGGAGCTCGGCAAGAAGCGCTGAGGTAGTGATCTCGGTCATAGCGCCATAGTATCCGACAGAGTTAACGGCTGTTAACGAGGATTAACTGACAACGGCGGGCATTTCGTGGCAGCTTTTGCGTAAGACACTGCCGCGAAATGCCCACCGGTGTGGACCTGCTTTGGTTACTGCGCGTACTTCCGAACCACTGCGAGTTCAGCTTCGAGGGCAAGCAGTTGGCGCTCGACGGCGGCCGGGGCCGTTCCGCCCTGGGAGTTCCGGCTGTTGAGCGACCCTTCGGTGCTGAGCACGGTGCGGACCTCGGGGGTAAGGTGCTCCGAAATGCCCGCGTACTCTTCGTCCGTCAGGTCCCACAGCTCAACGCTGCGCCCTTCAGCCAGCTTCACCGCCGCTCCGGAGAGCTCGTGTGCCTCCCGGAACGGCACTCCCTGGCGGACAAGCCATTCGGCGATGTCCGTGGCAAGTGCGAAGCCCTGCGGTGCCAGGGAAGCCATGCGCTCGGTGTTGAAGGTGAGCGTGGCGATCATGCCGGAGACAGCCGGGAGCAGCACTTCCAAGGTGTCCGCGGCGTCGAAAACCGGTTCCTTGTCTTCCTGCAGGTCGCGGTTGTACGCGAGCGGCAGGCCTTTGAGCGTTGCCAACAGGCCGGCCAGGTTGCCGATGAGGCGCCCTGCCTTGCCGCGGGCGAGCTCGGCGACGTCCGGATTCTTCTTCTGCGGCATGATCGAAGACCCCGTGGAGTACGAATCATGGAGCGTCACAAAGGAGAACTCCTTGGTGGCCCACAGAATGACTTCCTCGGAGACCCGCGAAAGGTCGATGCCGATCATCGAGCAGATCCATGCGAACTCGGCGAAGACATCGCGCGAAGCCGTGCCGTCGATCGAGTTGTGCACTGCCGAGAAGAACCCGAGATCCGCTGCGACTGCCTCGGGATCCAGGCCGAGGGAGGAACCGGCCAAAGCGCCGGAACCGTACGGCGAGACGCCGGCGCGCTTGTCCCAGTCCTGGAACCGCTGCACGTCGCGCAACAGTGCCCAGGCGTGGGCCAGAAGGTGGTGGCTCAGCAGGACAGGCTGGGCATGCTGCAAGTGCGTCCGGCCGGGCATGGCAACGCCATGGTGGGCCTTGGCCTGCTCAACGAGGGCATCGATCGTGGCGAGCACACCGCGGGCGATGATGCGTGCGTGGTCGCGCAGGAACATGCGGCCCAACGTGGCCACCTGGTCATTGCGCGAACGCCCTGCCCGGAGCTTGCCTCCCAGGTGGGTTCCCGCACGCTCAATGAGCCCGCGTTCGAGGGAACCGTGGACGTCCTCATCGCTCTCGGCGGGCTGGTACGCACCGCTCGCGACGTCGTCATCCAGCGAGGTGAGCGCCTCGAGCATGCCTTGGAGTTCGCCGTCGTCCAGCAGCCCCGCTTTGTGCAGCACGCGGGCATGCGCCTTGGAGCCGGCGATGTCGTAGCGGGCCAGCCGCCAGTCAAAGTGCGTGGACTTGCTCAGTGCGGCAAGCGCATCCGCGGGACCGCCGGCGAACCGGCCGCCCCACAGCGCACCTTCATTCGTCCCCGAACGCTCCCCAACCTCGCTCCCCGGCGTCCGAGGGCCCACGGACGTCATTTGCCTGACACTCGCAGGTCACGGCCTGCGGCGACCTTGGAGGACATTCCCCATAGCTCGATGAAGCCCTTGGCCTGCGACTGGTCGAAGGTGTCGCCGGTGTCGTACGTGGCGAGGTCGAAGTCGTAGAGCGAGGTGTCGGAGCGGCGGCCGTTCACGATGGCCTGGCCGCCGTGAAGGACCATGCGGATGTCGCCGGAGACGTACTTCTGGGTGTCCTCGATGAAAGCGTCCAGGGAGCGCTTGAGCGGGGAGAACCACTGGCCGTCGTAGACCAGCTCGGACCAACGCTGGCCGACCGTGGCCTTGAAGCGGGCCTGCTCGCGCTCGATGGTGACGTCCTCGAGGTGCTTGTGGGCGGTAATGAGGGCCATGGCGCCCGGAGCCTCGTAGATTTCGCGCGACTTGATGCCGACCAGGCGGTCCTCGACAACGTCGATGCGGCCAACGCCCTGGGCACCGGCGCGGCGGTTCAGTTCCTGGATGACCTGGAGTGGAGTGTGCTTGATGCCGTCGATGGCCACCGGGACGCCGGCTTCGAAGGTAATGGTGACTTCGTCCGGTGCCGGCGGGAATTCCGGTGTGGCCGTGTAGTCGTAGATGTCCTTGGTGGGAGCGTTCCAGATGTCCTCGAGGTAGCCGGTCTCGACGGCGCGTCCCCAGACGTTCTGGTCGATCGAGTACGGGTTCTTCTTCGTGGTCTCGATCGGCAGTCCCTTTTCCTCGGCGAAGGCGATGGCCTTGTCGCGGGTCAGGGCGAGGTCGCGGACAGGTGCGATGCATTTCAAGTCCGGGCCCAGGGTCTGGATGCCGACCTCGAAGCGGACCTGGTCGTTGCCCTTGCCCGTGCAACCGTGCGCAACGGTGGTGGCACCGAATTCGCGGGCGGCCTTGACGAGGTGCTTGACGATCACGGGACGTGAAATCGCCGAAACCAGCGGGTAGTGGCCCTGGTAGAGGGCGTTGGCCTTCAGCGTGGGCATGGCGTATTCGTTGGCGAATTCGTCGCGGGCGTCGGCGACGTAGGCCTCGACGGCGCCGCAGCCGAGGGCGCGCTGGCGGATGGTCTCCAGCGACTCGCCGCCCTGTCCGACGTCGACGGCCACGGCGATGACCTCGGCCCCGGTGGCTTCACCGATCCAGCCGATGGCTACGGAAGTATCAAGGCCACCGGAGTAGGCCAGAACAATGCGCTCAGTCACGAGAGTGCTCCTTTGTTGTTGCTTGGTTCTTTTGAGTCAAATGCTTGGGTCGGGCCGAAGGCCCGGGTGGAACAGTGCCGGAATGTTTCAGTTGCCGGCCTGGGCTAGTTACCCGGTCCGGCTTCCTGGGCCAGCTGGAGGAATCGGGCTGCCAGCTCGGCGCCGCCGTCGGGATCCCGGGCAACCAAAAGCAAAGTGTCGTCGCCTGCGATCGTACCCAATACAGACGGCATCACCGAGTGGTCGATGGCCAAGGCGAGGAAGTTGGCGGCCCCCGGCGGCGTCCGCAACACCGCGATATTGCCCGAAGCCTCCGCGGTGACCAGTAGCTCGCCGCAGAGGCGGGACAGGCGCGCGTCCAGGATTTCCTGGGTGACACCGCTCTTTGCATTGCGGTCTCCACCCTCGCCGGGCACCGCATAGACCAGTGCACCGTCCTTGCCGCGCACGCGGACCGCCCCCAGTTCCACCAGGTCCCGGGAGAGGGTCGCTTGGGTGACCTGCACGCCGTCGTCCGCCAGCAAGGCTGCGAGCTCTGCCTGCGAGCGCACCGATTGACCCGTCAGGATCGCGGTGATCCGCGCCTGTCGGGCGGTCTTGGTGGCCGGGCTGGCACCTTGCGATGCTGGATGGGTGGACACTAGAACGTGCTCTCTCCGGTGCCCTCAACGGGGGAAAGCCCGTCGACGAAGGCCAGTCCCGAGCGGTGCATCAGCCAGGCCATGAGCGCCTTCTGCGCGTGCAAGCGGTTCTCCGCTTCGTCCCAGACGATGGACTGGGGTCCGTCGATGACACCGGCTGAGATCTCGTAACCGCGGTAGGCGGGAAGGCAGTGGAGCACGACGGCGTCCGGTGCGGCGTGTGCCATGGCAGCCTCGTCCACGGAGTACTCGCGGAAGAGCTGCATGCGGGCTTCTTTTTCGGCTTCCTGGCCCATGGACACCCAGGTGTCCGTGGCGACAACGTCGGCGTCGTCGAGGGCTTCCTTGGCGTCAGTGGTGATGAGCACGGAACCGCCGGTCTCGGCGGCGCGCTCCTCCGCTGCCGCGACGATGTCGGCGGCCGGCAGGTAGCCTTCCGGACCCGAGATCCTGACGTGCATGCCCGCCGTGACTCCTGCGAGCAGATAGGAGTTGGCCATGTTGTTGGCGGCATCGCCCAGGTAGGCCATGGTGAGGCCCTTGAGTTCGCCCTTGCGCTCCTTGACCGCCAGGAGGTCTGCCAGCAACTGGCAGGGGTGGTAGTCGTCGCACAGGGCATTGATGACGGGAACCTTGGAGTTTTCGGCCATGGCTACGAGGCCGGAGTGCGCCGAGGTCCGCCACACGATGGTGGAGACCATGCGTTCGAGGACCTTGGCGGTGTCCTCCACGGATTCCTTGTGGCCGATCTGCGCCTCGCCCGGATTGATGATGAGCGCGTTGCCGCCCATGTCGGCGATGCCGGTGGCGAAGGACACACGGGTACGGGTGGAGGTTTTGTCGAATATCACGGCGACCGTCTTCCGCCCGCTGCCGGCAGCTGCGAACGGTTGGACGCTGTACGGTGCGGCCTTCATCCGAACGGCGAGTTCGAGCACTTCGGCTTGCTCGGCCGGGGTGAGGTCCGTGTCCTTGAGGAAGTGACGGGTGGTGTTCACTGTGCGTCCTTAGCGGTCAGGGGTGCAGCGGTCAGGGCTGCCGCGGCTTTGATGATGCCCGGCAGCGCGTCGAGGAAACGGTCCGCTTGCTCGGTGGTCAGGATGAGCGGCGGAGCCAGCCGGATGGTGCGCGGGCCGGGGCTGTTGATGATGAAGCCTGCATCGAGCGCGGCCGTCACCATGGCGGGCGCGATATCGGCGTCAAGATCGAAGCCGATCAGGAGACCTTCGCCGCGCACTTCAGTGACGGCGTCGACGTCGGACAGTCCAGCCCGAAGGTGAGCGCCGACGCTGAGCACATTTTCCAGCACGCCTTGGTTTTCGATGGCATGCAAGGTAGCGAGCGCGGCGGCCGTGGCCACCGGGTTCCCGCCGAAAGTGGTTCCGTGCTGGCCCGCGGTCAGGAGCGACGACGTCCGCTCGCCGAAGGTGATGAGCGCGCCGACCGGGAAGCCGCCGCCCAGGCCCTTCGCGAGGGTCACGGCGTCGGGGACGATGCCTGCGTCTTCGCTGGCCAACCATTTGCCGGTCCGGCCGATGCCGGTCTGCACCTCGTCCAGGACCAGCAGCGCGCCGGCAGCGGTGGTGGCTTCGCGGGCCGCCTGCAAGTATTCGACACTGAGCGGGCGGACGCCGGCTTCGCCTTGGATGGGCTCGAGGAACACTGCGGCCGTGTTTTCATCGACGGCGGCACGGAGCGCCTCGATGTCGCCGAACGGGATGTGGACCACACCGCCGGGCAACGGCTCGAACGGTGCCCGGTACGCTTCCTTGGCAGTCAAGGCAAGCGCGCCCATCGTGCGGCCGTGGAAGGCACCTTCGAGCGCGATGATCTTGGTGCGCGTGTCAGAACTGTTGCGCCGCGCCAGCTTGAACGCGGCCTCATTGGCTTCGGTGCCCGAGTTGGCGAAGAACACCTTGGAGCCGGGAGGAGCGTTGGTGAGGGCCAGCAGCTTCTCGGCGAGCGCGATCTGCGTGGGGCTCGTGAAGAAATTGGAGACATGGCCCAGCGTGGCCAGCTGGCTGGCGATGACCGAGGTGACGAACGGGTGGGCATGGCCAAGGGCATTGACAGCGATACCGCCCAGGAGGTCCAGGTATTCCTTGCCGTCGGCGTCCCACACCAGGGCCCCTGCCCCGCGGACAAGGACCCGCTGCGGCGTGCCGAAGACGCCCATGAGCGAAGAAGAGTAACGCGCCAGCCAGTCACTTCCCGTGCTCTGGGAAACGAGCGTGGTTGCGGCGGCCTCCGCGGCGATGGCGGTCGAGCGAGAACCAACAGTTTCGTTCATGAGTTCACTTCCTCATCAGGGACAACCTGGGTTCCGATGCCCGCGGTCGTAAAGGTTTCCAGGAGCATGGAGTGCGGCAGGCGGCCATCCACAATGTGCGCCCGTTCCACTCCTTCATCGATGGCCTTCAGGCAGGCAGCCATTTTCGGGATCATTCCGGACTCCAGGCGCGGCAACATCTCCCGCAACTCCGTGGCCGTCAGCGAGGAGATGAGCGAGGACTTGTCCGGCCAGTTTGCGTAGAGGCCCTCGACATCGGTCAGGATAACGAGCTTGGATGCGCCCAGTGCCGAGGCGACGGCCGCTGCTGCGGTGTCCGCGTTGACGTTGAGGACCTGCCCCGTGGTGGAGCCCGTGCCATCCCCTTCGTCGAGGATCTCGGGGGCGACCGTGGAAATCACCGGGATGCGGCCGGCGTCGAGGATGTCCTCTATACCCGTGGGATCAACACCCACCACTTCGCCCACCAGGCCCAGGTCCACTGCTTCCCCGTCCACCACGGTGCCGGTACGCACTGCACGCAGGAGCCCGCCGTCCTCACCGGACATGCCCACGGCATAGGGCCCGTGGGAGTTGATGAGGCCGACGAGCTCGCGGCCCACTTGTCCGGTGAGTACCATACGGACCACATCCATGGCCTCGGGAGTGGTGACGCGGAGGCCGCCCTTGAATTCGGATTCGATGCCCAGCCGGCCGAGCATCGAGTTGATCTGCGGACCACCCCCGTGCACGACGACGGGGTGGATGCCCACGTGGTGCAGGAAGACGATGTCCTCGGCGAAGGCACGTCGAAGTTCTTCGTTGACCATGGCATTGCCGCCGTATTTGATCACCATGGTGGTGCCGGCGAAGCGCTGGATCCACGGCAGCGCCTCGATCAGGGTCGCGGCCTTGTCCTGGGCATCGCTCATGGAGGTATTTTCGCGGGTGTGCGCAGTCATGGTCATCCCCGTCTAGCTCGAGTAGGCGCTGTTCTCATGCACGTACTCGTGCGTGAGGTCATTGGTCCAGATGGTGGCCTCGGCGTCGCCGGCCTGCAAGTCGATTTCCACGAGCACCTCGCGGGGCTCGAGATCAACCAGGTTGCGGTCGTCGCCGATGCTGCCGTTGCGGCAGATCTGGATGCCGTTCATGGAGACGTTGAGCTGGTCCGCTTCGAAGACGGCGTCCGTGGTGCCCACCGAGGACAGGACGCGGCCCCAGTTCGGGTCCTTGCCGAAGATGGCGGTCTTGAAGAGGTTGGATCGGGCCACGGAACGGCTGACGATTTCGGCGTCGCGCTCGCTCGCCGCGTTGAACGTGCGGATGGCGATGTCGTGGCTCGCGCCTTCGGCGTCGCCGATCAGCTTGCGGGCAAGCTCGGCGCACACCTGGGTGACTCCGGCGCCGAGCTGCTCGGCGGACGGGATGGCTTCGGAGGCCCCTGATGCCAGCAGGACAACAGTGTCGTTGGTGGACATGCAGCCGTCCGAGTCCGTGCGGTCGAAGGTGACCCGCGTGGCGTCGCGGAGAACGACGTCGAGCTCTTCCGCCGGGACCTGGGCATCAGTGGTGAGCACTACGAGCATGGTTGCGAGGCCGGGCGCCAGCATGCCGGCACCCTTCGCGATGCCTCCGACCGTGAAGGTGTTGCCTTCGGCATCGGTGCCGGTGAAGACTGCTTCCTTCGCCACGCTGTCCGTGGTCATGATCGCCGTGGCGGCGGCGGAACCACCGTTCTCGGCCAGCTCCGCGAACGCGGCGTCGATGCCCGGGATGATCTTGTCCATGGGCAGTTGCTCACCGATGAGGCCGGTGGAGCAGACGACGACGTCGGAAGCGGAGATCCCGAGGACGGCGGCCACTTTCTCGGCGGTTGCGTGCGTATTTTGGAATCCTTGGGGACCGGTGCAGGCGTTGGCGCCGCCGGAATTCAGCACCACTGCGTCAACGCGCCCGTCGGAGAGAACCTGGCGGGACCAGTGCACGGGAGCCGCGGCGACGCGGTTGGAGGTGAAAACGGCTGCTGCGGCTTTCAGGGGGCCGTCGTTGACGACCAGGGCGAGGTCGGGATTGCCCGATGCCTTGATGCCGGCTTTGACGCCGGCGGCCCGGAATCCCTGGGGGGCGGTGATGGTCACGGGGCAACTCCTTGGACGTTGAGGCCGGCGGATTCGTCCAGGCCGAGGGCAATATTCATGGACTGCACAGCGCCGCCGGCGGTCCCCTTGGTCAGGTTATCGATGGCGCACGTGACAACCACGCGGCCGGAGTGCTCGTCGAAGGCCAGTTGCATGACGGCGTGGTTGGAACCCTGCACCGATTTGGTCATGGGCCACTGGCCTTCGGGCAACAGGTGGACGAACGGTTCGTCGTCGTACGCTTCAGCCCAGGCACTGCGGAGTTCGGCTGCAGTGACGCCGGCGTTGACCTTGGCAGTTGCAGTACTGAGGATGCCGCGGCTCATGGGCGCGAGCGTGGGCGTGAAGGACACGGTAACCGGTTCACCGGCGGCGTTGGAAAGTCCCTGTTCGATCTCGGGGGTGTGGCGGTGGCCGCCGCCCACGCCATAGGGACTCATGGACCCCATGACTTCGGAACCGATGAGGTTCACCTTGGCCGCTTTGCCGGCTCCCGAGGTGCCTGAGGCGGAAACAATCACGACGTCGTCCGGCTGGAGAAGCTTGTTGGCGAAGCCAGGTGTGAGGGCGAGGAGGGCCGACGTCGGGTAGCAGCCGGGCACGGCAATCCGCTTCGCGCCCTTTAGTGCGTCGCGCTGGCCGGGGAGTTCCGGCAACCCGTAAGGCCAGGTCCCGGCATGCGCCGAGCCGTAGAACTTTTCCCATGCCTCGGGGTCTTCGAGCCGGTGGTCCGCGCCGGCGTCGATCACCAGCGTGCCTTCCGGCAACTGGGCCGCGATCGCGGCCGAGGCTCCATGCGGGAGCGCCAGGAACACCACATCGTGGCCAGCGAGGTTTTCCACGCTGGTGTCTTCGAGAATCCGACTGGCCAAACCATGGAGATGCGGCTGCAACTCCCCTAGTCTTGAACCGGCATTGCTGTGCGCAGTGATGGCACCGATGGTGACGTCCGGATGGCCTACCAGGAGGCGCAGCACCTCTCCCCCGGCATAGCCGCTGGCACCGGAGACGGCAACAGAAATAGTCATGGCACGACTATACAGCAAAACTATTCATGGTTGCCGATATTTATGCATGATTGTTTTCGGATCTGCCGGGAGCGGCTCGTCTCGGCGCGCGGTTTTGGGAGCGTATGCTGAATAGAGGGTGATCTAGACCGTGCAGCCGATCGTCGGTTGCAGCGTTGCCCGTTATGTATTACGGGGCAACTGCATATGTCACAGACCTCCACCACGGAACGTCCTACCAAGGGCGTCCGGCCACCCAACGCCGTCGTGCTCAGCTATTCCGAGCTCCTCAAGACGGTCCGTGCGGAAGGGCTTTTGAAGCGCCGCGTCGGCTTTTATATCAGCGTTTTTGCCGCCCTGGTCCTCCTGCTGACCGGTACCTGGTTCGGCTTCGCGCTGATCGGTCCCAGCTGGTACCAGCTCCTCATCGCCGCGGCCCTGGGAATCCTTTGCACCCAGTTGAGCTTCCTGGCCCATGAGGCCGGCCACCGCCAGATTTTTGCCTCCCGCAGGGCCAATGACTGGTCCGCCCGCATCCTTGCCACTTCGGTTGCCGGAATCAGTTACTCCTGGTGGGAACAGAAGCACGGCGCACACCACAACAATCCGAACGTGATTTCCAAGGACCCGGACATCAAGACCGGAGCCCTGGCCTTCCACGTTGAGGCCGCCGCAGGCAGGCAGGGACGCTTCGCATTCCTCACGCGCAGGCAAGGCTGGTTCTTCTTCCCGCTCCTCCTGCTTCTCGGCATCAGCCTGCAGTGGGAGTCGTTAATGTACATCTGCCGGCCCGGAGCCATCAAGCACCGCTGGGTGGAGACCCCCATCCTTCTGGCACGGCTTCTCGCACTGCCGGTCCTCGCCTTCACCTTCCTGCCGATTGGCATGGCATTTGCCTTCCTGGGCGTCCAGATCATGGTGTTCGGCTTCTACATGGGTGCTTCCTTCGCCCCGAACCACAAGGGCATGCCGGTTCTGCCGACCGACTCGCGCGTCGATTTCCTGCGTCGCCAGATTCTGACTGCCAGGAACATCTCCGGCGGACCCTTCATGAACATCCTTCTTGGCGGCCTCAACCACCAGGCGGAACACCACTTGTTCCCCGACATGGCCCGCCCACACTTGCGCCGCGCCTCGGAGATCGTTCGAAGCTACTGCGAAACGCACTCCATCGCCTACACCGAAACCACGTTGATGCAGTCCTACGCCATCGTCGTGCGGTACCTCAATGAGGTAGGACTCGCAGCGGGCCGCGGCTTTGACTGCCCTGTTGCATCCGCGCACGGCAGGAGCTGACACGCCCGGATTACCACCGGACACGTTACGGCGAACCGCGGCCCCAAGCCGTTGACTGGACACTCGACGGACTCCGCTCCCTAGGATGGTTGTGTGAATGCGGGCACGAAAGTGCCTCGACGGAGAAGGAGACCCATGACGCACGCGATCATTGCCCGGCAAGCCGGAGGACCCGAAGTCCTTGAAGTCACCGAGGCAGAGGTTCCGGTCCCGGGCCCGCGCCAGCTCCTCGTCAAAGTTGCAGCCGCCGGCGTGAACTTCATCGACACGTATCAGCGCAGTGGTATCTACAAGGTCGAGTACCCGTTCACTCCCGGCTCCGAGTCGGCCGGCACCGTGGTGGCCATCGGCGCGGACGTGGTGGATTTCACCATCGGGGACAGGGTCGCTACCGCTGAAGGATCCCGCAGCTACGCGGAGTACGCCCTGGTAGACGCCGACAAAGCGCTTCCGGTACCGGACGGCGTCGACGACCACACAGCGGCAGCCCTGCCGCTGCAAGGAATGACCGCGCACTACCTGATCAACTCATCTTTCCGCGTGGAACCGGGCCAGACGGTCCTGACCCATGCCGGCGCAGGCGGCGTGGGACTCATCCTGACGCAGTTGCTCAAGGCCCGGGGCGCCCGCGTCATCACCACGGTCTCCTCGGACGAGAAGGAAGCCCTTGCCCGGGAAGCCGGCGCGGACGAGGTCCTGCGCTACGCCGGATTTGCGGACAAGGTCCGCGAGCTCACCGACGGCGTAGGAGTCAATGTGGTGTACGACGGCGTCGGCAAGGATACCTTTGACGGTTCCCTCGCGAGCCTGCGGATCCGCGGCTCGCTCGTCCTGTTCGGGGCGGCGTCCGGACCCGTGCCTCCCTTTGACCCGCAGCGACTGAACGCGGGCGGATCGTTGTCCCTGACACGCCCCACGCTAGGCCACTTCCTGCAGAACCCGCAGGAGCGGCGCTGGCGTTCGGCCGAAGTCTTCGGCGCTGCAGCCAGCGGCGCACTCAAGGTCCGGATTGGCGGAACATACCCGCTGGCCGAAGCCGCCCAGGCACATCGCGATCTGGAAGCCCGCAAGACCACAGGCAAGGTACTGTTGGTCCCATAATCGAAGCAACGGCAACGCGACCGCTGACACTTTTTGTTCACCTCAATCCGAGAAGCTTCGAACGTGACCCAGGAACATGAACTCCCGGCCGACCGCCTGGAACTGCAAGTAGAGCATCTGCCTCAGCTGCAAGGCTCGGCAGCCGCACCGCCGGCACGCACGCTCATGGAGATCCTCCAGGACACGGCCCGGACATTCCCGGAGGCCTCGGCCCTCGATGACGGGCACAAGTCGCTGAGTTATTCCGAGCTCTTGGCGCAGGTGCGCGGTTTTGCTGCCTCGCTCAACGCAGCCGGACTGGGCCCAGGAGACAAAATCGGCGTGCGGGTCCCCTCTGGATCCAACGATCTCTACATCGCCATCCTGGCGATCCTCTCGATTGCGGCCGCCTATGTACCCGTAGACGCTGACGATCCCGAGGAACGGGCACGGCTCGTTTTCGGAGAAGCCGAAGTGTCCGCCGTCGTCACCAAGGGCCGCAGGATCGACGTGTCCGCGGAGCGGCCGACACCGCACCCGGCTCCGCGTTCCCCAGGGCTGGATGACGATTCCTGGGTCATCTTCACCTCAGGTTCCACCGGCACGCCAAAGGGTGTTGCGGTGCAGCACCGTTCCTCCGCCGCTTTTGTTGACGCCGAAGCCCGGATTTTCCTCCAGCAAGATCCCATAGGTCCGCAGGACCGGGTCCTCGCCGGCCTTTCAGTGGCCTTCGACGCTTCCTGTGAGGAGATGTGGCTGGCGTGGCGGAACGGTGCCTGCCTCGTCCCTGCCCCGCGCGCCCTGGTGCGTTCCGGCATGGACCTTGGCCCATGGCTCATCAACCACGGCATCACAGTGGTGTCTACCGTTCCCACGCTCGCGGCCCTGTGGCCCGCGGAAGCCCTCGAGAACGTGCGCCTGCTCATTTTCGGCGGCGAGGCCTGCCCTCCCGAACTCGCTGAGCGCCTCGCGGTGGACGGCCGCGAGGTATGGAACACTTATGGCCCCACCGAAGCGACTGTCGTGGCCTGCGCGGCTCCCCTAGGCGGGGATGGACCCGTCCGGATCGGACTGCCGCTGGACGGCTGGGACCTCGCCGTCGTCGATGCCGCCGGGGTTCCAGTCGCGGAAGGCGAGACGGGCGAACTGATCATCGGCGGCGTCGGACTGGCCCGCTACCTCGATCCGGCCAAAGACGCAGAAAAGTACGCACCCATGCCGTCCCTGGGGTGGGAACGCGCGTACCGCTCCGGCGACCTCGTCCGCTACGAGGAAGCCGGCCTCATCTTCCAAGGCCGCGCGGACGAACAGGTCAAGCTGGGTGGCCGGCGCATCGAACTCGGCGAAATCGACGCCGCCCTGCAGGCCTTACCGGGGGTCGCTGGTGCCGCGGCTGCAGTCCGCACGACGGCGGCAGGGAACCAGATACTGGTCGGTTACCTGGCTCCGGCCGGACCCGAGGACATCGATCTCTCAGCTTCCCGCGAGCTGCTTTCGGAAAGCCTGCCCGCCGCGCTGATTCCCCTGCTGACGGTCGTGGATTCGCTTCCGACGAAGACCAGCGGCAAAGTGGACCGGCATTCCCTCCCGTGGCCGTTGGCGGGCGCGGGCGCCGCGGATGCGGACAAGGCGCCACTCAACCTGCCCGAGGACGCCCAGTGGGTGGTTGAGCAATGGGAAAGCGTCCTCGGCTCCGGCGTCACCTCGCTCGACGCCGACTTCTTCGCCTATGGTGGCGGCTCCCTCGCCGCTGCCCAGCTCGTCTCGGCGCTGCGCGTGCGGTACCCCACCATTACGGTGGCCGAAATCTACGCGACACCCCGGGTCGGCGCCCTGATCGACGCCGCTCGGCAGTCTTTGCCCGAAGGCGGCATCCAGGGACCGGCGGCCGAACGCACGGTTCGCCCCACCTCCCGGAAATCGCAGATCTTCCAGACCCTGATGGGGATCTTCCTCAACATCCTGGTGGGCATGCGTTGGCTCACGTACCTCATGGCCGCGAACCATTTGCTGGCCGACTTCGCCGGTTTCACAGCCGCTCCCGTGGTGTCCTGGTGGTGGATCCTGGCATCTTGGCTGGTGTTCGTCAGCCCGCCGGGACGCATGGGCATCTCGATCCTCGCCGCCCGAACCCTCTTGCGTGGAGTTAGTCCCGGAACCTACCCGCGCTCAGGCAAAGTCCACTTGAAGCTGTGGCTGGCCGAACAAATCCAGGACCTTTCGGGCGCCATCAGCCTCGCCAGCGCCCCGTGGGTTCCGTACTACGCCCGGGCGCTGGGTGCGAAGATCGGGAACAACGTCCATTTGCACTCCTTGCCTCCCGTCACAGGACTCCTGTCATTGGGCAGCGGCTGCAACATCGAACCCGAAGTGGATCTCTCCGCCTGGTGGATCGACGGTGACTACGTCCACATCGGTGCCATCCATGTGGGAGCAGGCGCCACTGTGGGCTCCCGCAGCACGCTCATGCCGGGAACCAGCATCGGCGCAGGTGCACGCGTGGAGCCCGGTTCCGCAGTGTTGGGCAAGGTCAAGGCCGGGCATCTTGTTGCCGGCTCCCCCGCCGAACGCCGCGGCAAAGCCAAGAATGGCTGGCCCGAGACCCCCTCGTCACACCACCTGATCGGCAGGCTCTGGTTTGCGGCATTCGCTGCGGCCTCGGCGCTGCTCGCCTTGATCCCCTACATTTCGGCATTCGTCGCCGCGATCGTCATCCTGGCCTTCATCCAAGGAAGGAATTCCCTGCAGGATGCGTTCCCCGAACTCCTGCTTGCCATTCCCTTGGCGGCACTGGCTTGGTTCTTCTGCAATCTCCTGTTGATCCTGGTGACCACCCGGATGCTCGGCGTCGGTCTCAAGGAGGGGTACTATCGGGTCCGCAGCCGGGTCGGCTGGCAGGTTTGGGCCACTGAACGTGTGCTGGACATGGCGCGGGACCTGCTCTTCCCCATCTACGCCAGCCTCTTCACACCAGTGTGGCTGCGCCTGCTGGGCGCCAAGGTAGGCCGTAACGTGGAGGCTTCCACGGTGCTGCTGCTGCCACGCATGACGACCATCGGCGAAGGCGCGTTCCTCGCGGACGACACCATGGTGGCCTCCTACGAGCTTGGCGGCGGCTGGATGAAGATCGGGCCGGCCAAGATCGGCAAACGCTCGTTCCTCGGCAATTCCGGTATGACCGCCGCAGGCCGCAGCGTGCCCAAGAACTCACTGGTCGCGGTGCTGTCCGCTACGCCGGCCAAGGCCAAATCGGGCACCTCCTGGCTGGGCAGCCCTCCCGTCAGGCTGCGCCGGACCGTCGTCGACGCCGATCAGAGCCTCACCTTCAACCCGCCGCTGGCCCTCAAAACCAAACGGGCCCTCTGGGAACTATGCCGGCTGGTGCCGGTCATCCTGACAGTGGGGATCGCCGTCGGCATCATGCTGGTCCTCGACTGGATCGCCACCGAGAGCTCCTACTGGCTCGCTGCCGTCCTTGGTGGCGTCGTGGTCCTCGCCGCGGGTGCCGTGGCCGCGGCCAGTTCGGTCGCCGCGAAGTGGATATTGGTGGGACGCATCAAAGAGGGCGAGCATCCGCTGTGGAGCTCGTTCATCTGGCGCAACGAAGTGGTGGACACCTTCATCGAGATGGTCAGCGCTCCCTGGTTTGCGCGTTCGGCATCCGGCACGCCGGCGTTGGTGTGGTGGCTCCGGGCGCTCGGAGCGAAAATCGGCCGGGGTACCTGGTGCGAGAGCTACTGGCTGCCGGAAGCCGACCTCGTCACTCTCGGCGAAAGCTCCACGGTGAACCGTGGCTGCGTGGTCCAGACCCATCTCTTCCACGACCGCATCATGAGCATAGACACGGTGGTCCTCGGAGACGGCGCCACGATGGGCCCGCACGGCGTCATCCTGCCGCGCGCGAGTATCGGGGCGGGCGGAACGGTGGGACCGGCGTCGCTGGTCATGCGCGGCGAGACTGTTCCCGCGGGCACTTACTGGATGGGCAACCCCGTCAGCCCGTGGTCCGGACCGTAGCGTAAATTGGCAAGAGGGCGTGAAATACCAGCCCATGACAACAGCAGCACAACAAGCTACACGGAGGCAGCCAGCACACATGAGCCCTAGCGAACCAGGAATAACCACAACTGCCGCCGATCCCTACACCCTGCACCACGGAAGCACGGCATTCCAGGTGCTGAGGTATGAATTGGACCTGGACTACAGCCTGGGCAGCAACCGGCTCAACGGCCGCGCCGTGCTTCGCTGCGTAGCCTTCGAAGACGCGGACTCGGTGATGCTCGATCTGGTGGGCCTGAAGGCTTCCAAAATCCTCGTCGACGGCAAGAAAGTGCCGAAGTTCAGTACCCGCGGCGAGCACCTCGTGATCACCACCAAGGACCGCTTGAGGGCAGGCCAGCACTTCACGGTTGAACTCCGCTACGACGGCAACCCGAAGCCGCGCCGGGGCCTGTGGGGCGAGGTCGGTTGGGAAGAGCTCGACGACGGCGTGCTGGTTGCCGGACAGCCGAACGGCGCCGCTTCCTGGTTCCCGTGCAACGACCATCCGCGGCACAAGTCCAGCTACTTGATCAGTATCACCACCGACGACAACTACCGTGCGATCTGCAACGGCCGCCTGGTCTCCCACAGCAGGAAATCAAGCCGCGAAACCTGGGTCTACGAACAAGGCGAGCCGATGGCAAGCTATCTCGCCACTGTGCAAATCGGACGCTACCGGCTCCACCAGCTCAGCCCCGCCCCCAGTGGGGTCCGCACGGGGACGGCCCATCATGCAGAAGCCCTGCGGCAGGCTCCGGTGCCCCAGTTCGTTGCGGTCTCCCCCGGTTTGTTGACCGAGGCCCGCGAAGGCCTGGCTCGGCAGGCCGACATGATGCGCACGTTTGTGGAGTGTTTCGGCCCATATCCCTTTGCCGAATACACGGCCGTGGTGACCGAGGACGAGCTGGAAATCCCCCTTGAGGCCCAGACCCTCTCGATCTTTGGCCGGAACCACATGGAGCAATCGTGGGATGCGCAGCGCCTCATCGCCCACGAGCTGTCCCACCAGTGGTTCGGCAATTCGCTCACTGTGAGCAGTTGGCGGGACATCTGGCTGCATGAGGGCTTCGCCTGCTACGCCGAGTGGATCTGGTCCGAGGAGGCAGGCGTCATGTCCCTCGCCAACCGTGCAAGGGCCGCGTGGCGCAAGCTCGACGCCGGCGCCCAGGACCTGGTGATCGGCGACCCCGGACCCGAGCACATGTTCGATGACCGCGTCTACAAGCGCGGGGCCCTCGCCCTCCACGCCGTCCGCCTTGCATGCGGTGACGCGGCGTTCTTCGGAATGTTGCGGCACTGGACCGGGGCCAAGCGCCACAGCTCGGTGTCCACGGCGGAATTCATCGCCGCGGCCAACGCTTACGTCCCGGGGCTCGACGCGGCCGCTGTCCTGGAGCCGTGGCTGTACCAAGCAAAGCTGCCCGCTTTCGGCTGATCCCGAAATTCAGCTAATCCAAGGATTCAGCGGGACGTTACCGCGAGGGCAGCAACCAGTCCGGCAGGAAGATCATGGCCGTCGGCGCTGGCCGGAAGCTCCAGATCCCACAGCCCCGGCCTATCAAGCACCTCAAGGGAATCCGGGGCCACCCTGAGCCCTTCCCCCGTCATCTTCAACCAGGCTTCCTTGCGCGCCCACAAGCGTGCGCGCGATTGCGCCCGGCGCCCGGGTTCCAGCGCCTTGAGATGGCGCCGCTCCCGTGCGGTCAGGGCAACGTCGTCAAAGCCGGCGAACTCCGTACCGGTCGCATTCTCCAGATCGACGCCCACCCGGAGCCCCGGTTCCGGATGCACGACGGCGGCAAACAACACCCAGCCCGACGACCGTGAGGCGCTGAGCGCCAGGGGTGCGGGGCCGCCGTCGAGCACGTATCCGGGGCGACCATGGGCGATGCCGGGACCAGCACCGCATTCCGGGCACTCATACGCGGCCTGGAGCTTCGAGGCGGGAACACCCAGGAGGGTGGCGGCAAAGTCCTGCTGCGCCAGCCTGGACGCGAGGAACTCCAGGCGCAGGGCCGGGGCCATGGCGTCTCCCCTCAGGGTTTCGGCCGGAGACAACAATTCCGCAGCAATCTTTTCGATGGCGGCGGAATCGGCAGGATCCAGGGACTGGATGTGAACAGCCAGCCCCTGGATCCCCGGGTTGATCCTCGTCAGCGCTGGACTGCTCCGAATCGCTCTGCGGCGACGGCGACTGCGGCCTCGCGGGCCTCCGATGCCTCGTCTGCGGTCAAGGTGCGGTCCGTGGCACGGAACCGCAGCCCGAAGGCAAGCGACTTCTTGCCGTCTTCGATGCCCTGGCCCGCGTAGACATCGAACAAGGCGACGTCTTCGAGGAGCTCGCCGGCGCCTTCCCGGAGGGCGGCCAGGACGGCGTCCGCCGGAACGTCTTGCGGCACCACGAGGGCAACGTCCTGGGTGGCCACCGGGAAACCGGAGATGTGCTTGGCAACAATGACGTCCGGAGCGGCGTCGAATAGTGCATCCGCGTTGAGCTCGAGCGCCACGGAGCGTGCCGGCATGTCATGTGCGGCGAGCAGCTTGGGGTGCAATTCGCCGGCGTAGCCCACGACGTCGCCGGAGCGGAGCGCCAACTGGGCGGCACGGCCCGGGTGGAACGCCTGGTGGCTGCCTTGGCTGACCACGAGCTCCACTCCGAGGACGTCGCCGACGAGCCGGGCAACATCCAGGGCGTCGGCCCAGTCCCAGGCACGCGGAGTGTGGGCCGCGGCTGCCGGGGAATCATGGCCTGTCAAAACAGCGGCGATGTGCAGCGGCTGGTCCGGGACGCCGTCGTACAGTCCGTCAAGGACCTCGTCGGAAGGCTTGACGCCCAGCGGCGGGATGGACGCCGTGCCCAGCTGGCCGTCCGGAAGGAACACCGAGCCTGCCTCGAAGAGCGCGAGGTCCCGGAACCCGCGGGAGTGGTTGCGGCGGGCGACCTCGATCAGGCCGGGAAGCACGGAGGTACGCAGGTAACCGTGTTCCTCGCTGATCGGGTTGGCCAGTTTGAGGGCGGTGCGTGCCGCACCTTCCTCCGCAACTCCGAAGGTGTCATTGGCCGACTTGGAGACGAACGGATAGGAGAGGACCTCGGTGAGCCCTGCGTCGGCCAGCGCCTGGACCACGCGGCGTTTCTGTTGCTGGGTCCGGGTCAGGCCGCGTCCTGGAGGGGCGACGGGAAGGGTGGCCGGGATGTTGTCGTAGCCAACCAGCCTTGCGATTTCCTCGGAGAGGTCTTCCTTGGTTTCCAGGTCATTGCGCCAGCTCGGTGCCGTGACCACATAGGAGCCGCCCACCTCGTCCCTCAGGACGATGGCGCCGAGGTCCTTAAGGGAACCCGTGATCTGCTCTTCCGTGAAGTCGATACCGATCCTGGAGGCCGCGTAACCGGCCGGCAGCTCGATGGTCACGGCGTCCGGTGCTGTCCCGACGTCGGTGCCGGCTTCGTCGGCCGTTCCATCGGCCAGTTCAACCAGGAGGTCAACGACGCGTTGGGCAGCAACGTTGGCAACCTGCCAATCCACTCCGCGTTCGAAGCGCTTGGACGCCTCGGACGGTAGCTTGTGCCTGCGGCGCGAGCGGCCGATCGAGACCTCATCGAAGTGCGCAGCCTCGACCAGGATGTTGGTGGTCGAATCGGAAACCTCGGTGTTGGCTCCGCCCATGACGCCGGCGATGCCGATCGCGCCGGAGTCGTCGGAGATCAGGAGGTCTTCGACGTCGAGCGCACGCACTTTGTCGTCGAGGGTGGTGATCTTCTCCCCCGCGACTGCGCGGCGGACCACGATGTCGCCGGAAAGCTTGTCGAGGTCGTAGCAGTGGTTCGGCTGGCCGAGTTCGAGCATCACGTAGTTGGAAATGTCCACAGGCAGCGAAATGGAGCGGATGCCTGCCAGGCGCAGCCGAGAGACCATCCACGGCGGGGTGGGGCGGGTGGCGTCCACGCCGCGGACCGTGCGGGCCACGAAGCGGTCACAACCGGGCTTGCCGTAGATGGGAGCGTCGTCATTGAGCTTGACGCCGTAGCCACCGGAGAGTGCCACAGGGGCATTGACCTTCGCTGCCGGGTCCGTGAAGACGGTTCCGGTGGCGTGGGCATATTCGCGGGCCACGCCACGGATCGAGAACGCGTAGCCGCGGTCCGGAGTGACGTTGATTTCGGCGGCTTCGTCGTAGAGGCCAAGGAGGGACATGGCGTCGGTGCCGATTTCGGGATCCAGGCCAATGCGGGAAAGCACCAGGATGCCGTCGTGGTCCTCACCGATGCCGAGTTCGCGTACGGAGGCGATCATGCCTGCGGACAGGTGCCCATAGGTCTTGCGCGCGGAAATGTGGAAGTCACCCGGGAGCACGGCGCCCGGGAGGGTGACCACAACCTTGTCTCCCTCGACGAAGTTGTGGGCACCGCAAATGATGCCCTGCACACCGGAGGGGTCGATGCCCTTGCCGGTCAGGGCCTGCTCCTGGCCTTCGGGGACCACGCGGACCTGGCACCAGTTGATGGTCTTGCCGTTGCTCTGCGGTTCCTTGACGAGGCTCAGGACCTGGCCCACCACGATGGGACCCTTGAGTTCGTCCGTGGGGCGGTGGACCGCTTCTTCTTCAAAGCCGACCTTGACGAGTTCCGCCATGACGTCTTCGGCCGTTGCGTCGGCCGGAACCTGCGCGAATTCACGCAGCCATGAAAGTGGGATACGCACTGTTAGATCTCCATCCCGAAGTGCTCGCTGAAACGTACATCGCCTTCGATCATGTCGCGCATGTCGCCGACCTCATTGCGGAACATGAGCGTGCGCTCGATGCCCATGCCGAAGGCAAATCCTGAATACTCGTCCGGGTCGATGCCGGCAGCGCGCAGGACGTTGGGATTGACCATGCCGCAGCCGCCCCATTCGATCCAGCGAGGGCCGCCCTTGGCACCGGGGTGCCAAATGTCCAGCTCCGCGGACGGCTCGGTGAACGGGAAGTAGTTGGGACGCAGGCGGATCTGTGCCTCGTCACCGAACATCTGCCGGGCGAAGTGCTCCAGAGTTCCGCGCAGGTCAGCCATGCTCAGCTTCTTGTCGATGGCAAGGCCCTCGAACTGGTGGAACACGGGCGTGTGCGTGGCATCGAGTTCATCGGTGCGGAATACCTTGCCCGGGCACAGCACATAGATGGGCACTTCGCGCTCCAGCATGGAACGGACCTGCACCGGGGAAGTGTGCGTGCGCATGAGCAAGTGAGCCTCGGGAGGTTCCACGAAGAAGGTGTCCTGCATTTCGCGGGCGGGGTGGTCGGGCTTGAAGTTGAGGGCGTCGAAGTTGAACCACTCGGACTCGACCTCGGGCCCTTCGGCGATCTCCCAGCCCATACCCACGAAGATGTCCGCCACACGGTCCTGCAGCGTGGAGAGCGGGTGGCGGGCGCCGGCACGGCGTCGCCGCGGCGCTGCCGTGACGTCGACGGTTTCCTCCACAAGGATGCGGGCGTCGTTTTCGGCTTCGAGCACGGCAGTCCGTGCCGCGAGCGCCTGGTTGACGCGGCCACGGGAGGAACCCATGAGCTTGCCTGCGGCGGCCTTCTGCTCCTTGGGCAGGCCACCGATTTCACGGTTGGCAAGGCTCAAAGGCGACTTCTCGCCGGTGTGCGCCAAGCGGACGGCTTTGAGTTCTTCGAGGGAGGATGCGGCAGCAATCGCGGCGACGGCTTCCTCAACGGCAGCGGTGATGGCGGCTTCATCCAGAGGGTTCGGGATGGCGGCGCCCGGCAAAGTGTCAGTCATCTACTGTTCTTAGCTACGAGTCGGAAATGGTCTTCACCAGGCAGGGCCATGGCAAAAGCAGGAGCGATGCTCGCTGGACGCGTCCGGCGGGCACTAACACCCAGTCTAGTAGAAGGGCTCGGCGGGGCTTTAACCGGTGACACCGTCCGGACGGCGTTCGCCAGCGCCCGGGGCTAGCATGGCCTCATGACACCGGTCCGCACCATCACTGTCACCGGAGAGGGAACCGCTGAAGCCGTTCCCGACCTGCTCACGCTCACGCTCGCTGTCGAGGTCAGGCGCGACGCCGCCGAAGCGGCCTATGACGACGCCGGAGAGATCGCCTCGGCCGTGACGGAGGCTTTGCGCGGGCATGGTGTGGCCGGTCTTGACCTGCGGACCAGCGGCCTCAATCTGCGTGCCGAACTCGTCTGGGCCGAAAACCAGGGGCAAAAGGTCAGCGGCTATGTTGCATCAACCACGCTGGTTGCCCGGGTCGGGCAGCCGTCAGCGGCCCCCGCGGCCATATCCGCCGCGGTGGCTGCAGGCGGTGACAGCCTCCGCATCAACGGGATCGAACAAGGATTCACGGATGCCTCGGCCGTTGCGGCGCGGGCTCAAGAGGCCGCATGGCGGGATGCCGAAGCGAAGGCGGCCCGGTTTGCCGCACTTGCCGGCGGCCGGCTGGGGCAGGTGCTATCCATCGACCAGCGGCCGGGGCATGGATCGCCGGTGCCGGTGATGGCCGGTATGCAGCGCGCCTCAACGAGCGAAGGCGTGCCCATCGAAGCAGGCTCAGTGGCCGTTTCCACGAGCGTTGTGGTGCAGTGGGAGCTGGATTCACCCGCGCCAGCTTAGTGAACGGCGCCCGCGGACAGTTTCGCGTCCACCGGATTCCCAAGCGCGGTGCGAACGACGACGGCGATCCCCCGGCCCATGTCCTGCGTCGCCATGCCGGGCGCGGCACTGCCCTGTGGCAGCTGCGCTGTGTCATAGGGGACGTGGATGAAACCGCCCCGGGAGGGGGGCGCAACAGCCCCGGCGAGCTCATGCATCAGGGCATAGAACACGTGGTTGCATACGTACGTCCCGGCGGTCTGCGAGACTTCGGCGCGGATTCCAGCGATCTGAAGTGCTCGCAGCGCGGACTTCAACGGCAGCGTGCTGAAGTACGCCGCGGGCCCTTCCGGCACCACCGGCTCGTCGATGGGCCTGTTCCCGGCGTTGTCCGGGATTCTGGCGTCGTCGCAGTTGATGGCCACACGCTCCAAGGAGAGCCGGTCCCGGCCTCCGGCGAGCCCGACGCAGATGACCAGCTCCGGGCGTACCCGCGCCATGGCCTCGCCCAGGACCGCAGCGGATTCCCCGAATACGCACGGCAGCTCGAGCGTTTCCACGTCATGCCCTTCGGCGCGCAAAATTTCCTGCGCTTCGAGGACCGCAGCCCATGAGGGGTTGCTGGAATCGCCGCCAAAAGGCTCGAATCCCGTCAGCAGAATCATGAACCCACCCTAGCAAGGGGCTGGCCTGGCTTCAGGGCTCCCCGCCCGATCTTTCTTGGGCCTCCTTTCGTCAAGCCTTCTTTCACAGGGCCTTCTTTCACCGGGCCTTGACAAGCGTTCGAACATATATTCGAATGGAGTCCATGAGATGGGACGCACAAGCACTTTCGCCACAACGTGGTCCGGCACCCGGAGACAACAGCAACAGCCTTCTGTCCGGCGCCGCCCCAGCAACGGACGCACTGCTGCCGCTGGCCGGGCTTGTGCGTTCCGTCTCAACTCCCGAATTCTCCGGAGTCACCTTCCATGAGGTCACCGCCAAATCGGTGCTCAACAAGGTGGCGTCCGGTTCCCAGATGCCTTTTGAATGGACGGTCAACCCCTACCGCGGATGCAGCCACGCCTGTGTCTACTGCTTTGCGCGCAAGAGCCACACCTATCTGGAGTTCGATGCCGGACACGATTTTGATTCCCAGGTGATAGTGAAGATCAACGCGGCGGAGGTCCTGCGCAGGGAATTGTCCAAACCGTCGTGGGGCCACCATCATGTGGCCCTCGGCACCAATACGGATCCCTACCAGCGGGCAGAGGGCCGCTACCAGCTGATGCCGGGGATCATCCGGGCTCTGGCCGATTCCGGTACTCCGTTCTCCATCCTCACCAAGGGAACCCTCCTGGGCCGCGACATCCCCCTCCTCAAGCACGCCTCCAGCCAAGTGCCCGTGGACCTGGGCATCTCGCTGGCCATGACTGACGAAGCCCTGGCCTCGGCGGTGGAACCGGGCACGCCCGCACCCCGCGCCAGGCTCAAGCTCATCCGCCGGCTGCGCGAGGCCGGGCTGCCGTGCGGCGTCATGGCCATGCCCATCCTGCCGTGGCTGACGGACAGCGATGACGCTCTGGAGTCGCTGTTTACGGCCCTGTCCGACGCCGGTGCCACCGGAGTGACGGCCGGGGCGTTGTACCTGAAGCCGGGCACGCGGGAATGGTTCATGCAATGGCTGGCAGTGCATCACCCCGGCCTCGTCGGCAAGTACCGGCATCTCTACGGTCACGGCTCGTACGCTTCGAAGGAGTACAGGACCTGGCTAAGCGGCCGTATCAACTACTTCAAGGCCCATCACGATTTCTCCGGGAGCAGCGGTTTCAGCCACAGGAACGCCACGGCGGGCAAAGAAACCTCGGCGTCCCCACCGGCCGGTCAGTCCACTCTTTTCTAGCCAAGCAGCCCGGAGGCCACGCGCCCCAGCAGTGCCCGGACAATCGGCAGGTCAGCAGGAATCCACGGCAAGGTGAACGCCTCGCCTCCATTGCCAAGCGGAACCCACCGGAGTTCGTCGTGGTCCTGGAGCGGACGCGGTTCGCCGTCAAGCAGTTCGGCGCACCATACCCTCATGACGGCCCGCTCGTTCAAGGGCCACCCAGCGGCTGCGTCCGGTTCCACTTCGGCCCCGAGCCGCACAGTGATCCCGAGTTCCTCGAGCAGTTCGCGGTGCAGCGCGTCTTCGAAGGACTCCCCTGCCTCCAGCTTGCCGCCCGGGAACTCCCACATTCCGGCGAATTGCGGCGGGGCGCTGCGCCTCGCAACGAGCAGCCTTTTCGGATTTTCAAGGGAATCGACGACGGCGGCGCCCGCCACGCTTATCAGTCCAGTCACCGCAACAGTCTATTGGCCGTCAGAGCATCACCCTTGCCTATGGAAGTTGTCACATTCAGGGACATTCGCCGGAGACTCGCACTAAGCTTGAAAGTCGGCTTTATTCCCTTCGAGTGACATCCCGCTCGCCCCCAAGAAACAGGACGATGACCACTACCGCTGTCAGCAAGACCTCCCAAAAGACCGGAAGCCGTCACGTGTCGCTGGCGATCTTCGCCCTTGCCATGGGCGGATTCGCCATCGGAACCACGGAGTTCACCATGATGGGCTTGCTCAAGGAGATCGAGCAGGGACTCAACATCAGCACTCCCGAGGCCGGGAACCTGATTTCCGCCTACGCTTTGGGTGTCGTAGTGGGTGCGCCGATCTTCGCGGCGCTGGGCGCCCGGCTCCCCCGCAAGCAACTTGCCTTGGGACTCATGCTGTTCCTCTCCATCGCGAACCTGACGTCCTTCATTGCACCGGACTACGGAACCATGTTGTTCACGAGGTTTGCCTCGGGACTGCCGCATGGCGCCTTCTTCGGGATCGCCGCGGTCATTGCAGCGAGCCTGGTTGCCCCCACCAAGCGCGGTTGGGCGATTTCGATGGTCATGGGCGGGCTGACCATCGCGAACGTCATCGGTGTTCCTGCGGCTACTTGGCTCGGCCAGACGTTCGGGTGGCGTCTGCTCTTCGTCGTTGTGGGCGTCATCGGCCTGGCCACCAGCGTGTTGTTGTGGAAGTTTGTCCCCTTTGAGCCTGCCCACCCCGAGGCGAGCATCCGGCGGGAACTTGGTGCCCTCAAGCGCATCCAGGTGTGGTTGGCGTTGCTGATCGGAATCATCGGATTTGGCGGCTTCTTCGCCACTTACACGTATATCTCGCACACCATGACTTCGGTGGCAGGGATTCCGCAGGCGCTGATACCCGTGGTAGTTGCCCTCTACGGACTCGGCATGGTGGCAGGCAATATCCTTGGCGGCCGTATCGCCGACAAGTCGGTCATGGGAACCATCTACCGTGTCCTTCCCCTCATTGCCTTGGCGCTGGTGGCCTACGCCGTCGCGGCCCACTGGGCGTGGTCCGCATTCATCATGGTCTTCATCGTCGGCGGTATTGGCTCCATGCTTATCCCGCCGCTGCAGACGCGCCTCCTCGACGCTTCGCCGGACGCTCCGTCCTTGGCCTCTTCACTCAACCACTCGGCCCTCAACATCGCTAACGCCCTTGGCGCGTTCCTCGGCGGCGTGGTCATCGCTTGGGGCTGGGGATACGTTGCCCCTGCCCTCGTCGGGGCCGTCCTGGCAATCCTGGGGCTCGGCGTCGCGGGCATCAGCGGCTGGCTGGAACGCAAGCGGCCACTGGCGGCCTAGTGCTGCCGCGGGTTGCTCAGACCTGGACCCGCTCGACGTCGGGCTCCAGGTAGATGACCCGGGCGATCGGGACTGCAGTGCGGATCCTGAGTTCGGCGTCGTCGATCGCCTTGGCGATGGCCTGACCGGTATCTGCTGCGCCTACGCTGATCTTCGCAGCGACCAGCAGCTCCTCCGGGCCCAAGTGCATGGTCTTGAGGTGGATGATGCGCGTGCCGTCGGACTCGATCGCTTCCGTGATGCGGGCGTTGTCCTCTTTGGTGGCTGATTCGCCCAGCAGCAAGGACTTGGTTTCCACCGCGAGCACCACGGCGATTCCCACAAGAAGCAACCCGATCATTCCTGTGCCCGCTGCGTCCCACAAGCCGTTGCCCGTGATGAGGGTCAGGCTCACGCCGAACAGCGCGAAAACGAGGCCCAGGAGAGCTCCGAAATCCTCCAGGAGAATCACGGGAAGTTCCGGTTGCTTGGCGTTGCGGATGAACTTGATCCAGCTTTGTTTTCCGCGCTGGGGATTGGATTCGTGGATGGCGGTGCGGAACGAGAAGGATTCCGCCGCAATGGCGCCGAGCAGCACGGCCAGCGGCACCCACCAGAAATCGCCTTCGATGGCGTGCGGGTGCTGGAATTTCTCCCAGGATTCGTAGAGCGCGAAGAGGCCTCCGACACTGAACAGCACAATCGAGACGATGAAGGCGTAGATATAGCGCTCACGGCCATAGCCAAAGGGGTGTTCGGGACTTGCGGCCCGCTGCGCCCGCTTCCCGCCAAGTAGCAGGAGCAACTGGTTGCCGGAGTCGGCGACAGAGTGGATTGCCTCTGCCAACATGGACGACGACATCGTCAGCACGAAGGCGACGAACTTGAGCACAGCGATCGCCAGGTTGGCGCTCAATGCCGCCACGATTGCCTTGGTACCGCCATTTGCAGCCACGAAAGCTCCACCTCTTCTTCGGTTCAGGGGATGTGAGTGAATCGGCAGGAACGGACCGCGGGGTCGCGTCCTGCAAGCAATACCGTACCGGTTGAGAAATGGTCAGGAGTGCTGGGAGCGCGCGCTGGCGTAAAGGCAGACGGTGGCGGCTGTGCCGAGGTTCAGGCTTTCCGCCGAACCGTAGACGGGCACTGCGACACGATGGTCGGCAAGCGCCAGCTCGGAGTCTGAAAGTCCTTGCGCCTCGTTACCGAACAGCCAGGCCGTCGGGGCTTCGAGTGCGTAGGCGGAGGGCGCCGCCGACGCGCCCAGGCGGCGTGCCGCGTTCTCGTCCTGAAGTTTGTCCAGATTGAGGGTGCCGTAACCGTCCGCTGCGAGGATCCCGATGCCGCGCTCCTTGCAGAGGGCTGCGAGCTCTTCGACGTCCGCACCCAGGACGACCGGCAGGTGGAAGAGCGAACCGGCCGTGGACCGCACGGCCTTCGGATTGTAAATATCCACGCTGGAGGCCGTCAAAACCACGGCATCCGCACCGGCAGCATCAGCGGCCCGAAGCACCGTCCCGGCATTGCCAGGATCGCGCACCTGGCACATGACAGCGATCAGCCGCGGCCCGGCGTCGAGCACTGATTCAAGGCTGACGTCCACAAAGCTGCAGACGGCCACAATCCCTTGGGGATTGACGGTGTCCGCCATGGCGGCCAGGACATCATCGTTCGCAAGCCGCAAGGCAACGCCGTCGGCGAGCTCGGCCAGTTCGGGAAGCCGGTCAAGGCAGCTTTCGCTCGCGAAGACTTCATGTACGACGGCGGGCTCCCCCGCCGCGGTCCGCTCCCGGTGCAGGAGCAGCGCCTCGCGCACGGTCTGGGGGCCTTCGGCGAGGAACCGGCCACGCTTTAAACGCGCCGGGCGCCCTGCAAGCCTTGCGACATCCCTGACCCGATCGGCTCGGGGGTTGGACATCGGAAGTTCTTGCGGGCGCCCGGTTTCGTTCATATACAGAACTTTAGTGGCAGTTGCCACCGTCCCATGAACTGAGGCTACGTGCTACTCAGCAGCTTCAGCGGCAGGCTTCTTCGCAGCCTTGGCCTTGGGGGCCTTGGCAGCGGGCTCTTCCTCGGAAACGGAGGCCTTGACTGCCGGAGCAGCCTTGGCAGCCGCAGAAGTCTTGGCAGCAGCCTTCGGAGCGGCTTCAGCCTTGACGGCCGGAGCGGAGGTGTCGGCAGGCAGGGAATCCTTGGCAACCTTGACCAGCGCGGCAAAAGCGTTGGCGTCGGAAACGGCCAGCTCTGCCAGCATGCGGCGGTCAACCTCGACCTCAGCGGCCTTCAGGCCCTGGATCAGACGGTTGTAGGTCAGGCCGTTGGCGCGGGATGCAGCGTTGATGCGCTGGATCCAGAGGCGACGGAAGTCGCCCTTCTTCTTGCGGCGGTCGCCGTAGCTGTACACAAACGAGTGCAGCAGCTGCTCTTTTGCCTTGCGGTACAGGCGAGACCGCTGACCGCGGTAACCCTTGGCCCGTTCAAGGACAACCCGACGCTTCTTGTGGGCGTTTACCGCCCGCTTCACACGTGCCACGTGCGTACTCCTTCAAAATTCTTATCCCAAGCTGCTACTGCCGGAAACCCGGCCGGCCTGAGAAGGCTTTGGTGTAGTCGGCAGCTGCCGGATGGCAGCAACCAGAAAACTTGGAACTTAGATGCCGAGCATCCTCTTGATGACCTTGGCATCGCCCTTGAAGACGATCTTGTCGCCGGCAAGGCGACGGGTCAGGGTGGAGGACTTGTGCTCCAGGTAGTGGCGGCGGTTGGCCTGCTGACGCTTCAGCTTGCCGGTACCGGTCAGCTTGAAGCGCTTCTTAGCACCACTGTGGGTCTTCATCTTCGGCATGGGAACCGATCTCCTTACGTGTCCGCAGACTGGGTCTGCAGTTCTTTCGTGCAGCCACCCCATGAAGGGCGGCTACTGCTTTCGTGCCGGGCAGAGGGGATGCCCCTCCTGCGGCGTGACTAGTTGGTCTTGCGTGCCGCTGGCTTCGGAGCGGCCTTGGGGGCTGCCGGTCGAGCTGCAGGCTTCGGAACCGCGGGCTTCGCCATCGGTTTCGGTACTGGTGTAGCAGCAGGCTTGGGGGCAGCTGGTACAACAGGCTTCGGAGCTGCCTGCTCAGGAGCCTTTGCCGGTGCAGGAGCCTTCGCTGGTGCCTTCGCCGGCGCCGGTGCGGCAACCGGAGCTGCTTCAACTACGGGAGCCTTTTCGGCAACCGGAGCTGCTTCAACCACGGGAGCTTCTTCGACCACCGGAGCTGCTTCAACCACAGGGGCTTCTTCGACAACCGTTTCCTCAGCGGCCGGAGTCTCTTCGACTTCAGCAGCCTCCGCCTCAACGGCTTCCGGCGCGGTTTCCTCAGCCTGGGTTTCCTCGGCCTGGGTATCCCCAGCCTGAGTCAAGAGTTCCGCCGGGAGCAAGTCGGCGAGTGACTGGGTCAAGGGAGCATCCTCGCCAGAGACGTCAATCCGGCCTGCAGCCTTGGCTTCATTCTGTGCCTTGGCTTCTGCACGCTGCGCCGCGCGGCGGGCCTCGGCCTTGGCCTCAGCCTTGTTCTTCAACGGACCAATCACCATGACCATGTTCCGGCCATCGATGCGCGGGCTGGACTCAATCACGCCAACTTCGGCGACGTCCTCAGCGAAACGCTGCAACAGGCGGATGCCCATTTCAGGACGCTGCTGCTCACGTCCACGGAACTGGATCATGGCCTTCACCTTGTCACCGGCACCCAGGAAGCGGAGCGCGTGGCCGCGCTTGGTCTCGTAGTCGTGGGTGTCGATCTTCAGGCGGAAGCGGATTTCCTTGAGAACCGTGTTGGTCTGGTTCTTGCGGGCCTCACGGGCTTTGACAGCGGCTTCGTACTTGTACTTGCCGAAGTCCATCAGCTTGCACACCGGAGGCTTCGCCTGCGGTGCAACTTCAACGAGATCCAGGTCAGCCTCGGCAGCCAGACGCAGGGCGTCCTCAATACGGACGATTCCAACCTGTTCGCCGGCAGGGCCGACCAAACGCACCTCGGGGACGCGGATACGCTCATTGATTCTTGGCTCGCTAATGTCAAAGCTCCTGTTGTTGTGATGAGTATTCCACCGGCAAATAGAGAAGGCCCCCAATTGCTGGCGCAATCGAAGGCCTCGAAGATCGGAGACGGCCCCTCAACGGGGCGTTCGCACCATCCAAGGCTTACCTTGAACGGTGTCCGACCATGTACCCGGCAACTTACATCCCCTAAGGGAAACGGCTGACGCGGGTGGGAGAGAACTCCGCTTGCAAACTGAAAATCAATTCTACAGAAATCGGCAACCAAGCGCACATTAACGATGGGTGGCCGAGCGCTGCGTGTGCCATGGGAAATGGCAACTTCCAGTCGGTCTGTGACAAGCTTACCAGCATGAGCACTTCAGACAGCAATTCCCTCGACCACGAGCCCGCCGGCACCGACGCCGGAGTAGGCCAGCAGATCCGCGACATTTCGGAAGTTCCGGCTGTTGAGGTCATCACCACCGGCGCCGTTCACCTCATGAGCGCAGCGGCCGTCAAGGTGGGCTTGGCCGACGACCCCCAAGCCGAAGAGCTCAAGGACCTGGACGAAGCGCGCAAACTGATCACCGCTTTGGCCGGCCTGGTCACCGCCGCAGCACCGGAAATCGGTTCGCAGCACGCGGGCCCCTTGCGCGATGGCCTCCGCTCCCTGCAACTTGCGTTCCGCGAAGCTTCCCTGATCCCGGACGAACCGGGCAAGGGCCCGGGCGAAAAGTTCACCGGCCCGGTCAACTGACACGGACTACCCATAGGACCGCGACGGCGGGCTGGCCTCTTTGGCCGGCCCGCCGTCGTCGTATTCTGGCGGCTCAGGCGCGACTCAGTTGGCGGGATCCCCGGCGCCGGCCTGGGTGATGGTCATGCTCCGGCGCCGACGAAGCTGGAGGAACAGCCCGGCAAGGCACAACACCACTCCTGCCGTCCCGATAGCGACGAAGCCGGCCCACGGCCCCACGCCGTCGATGAAGAGCCCGGCGACCGGCGAACCGAAGGCGACGCCCGCTGTGAGCGCCGAGCCATACCAGCCCATTGCCTCGCCGCGGCGGTCCTCATCCACGATGTCGGCGACCTTTTCCGACGCCGCGGACAACACCGGCGCGCAGAGCAGACCGGGAAGCAGGGACAACAAAGCAAGGGTCCAGGTGTCCCCGGCGAAGCCCATCGGGATGGTCAGGGCCGCCATGCCCAGCAGGAGCAGGATGGGTGAGACGGGCCGGTGCATGGCGCCGTAGATGAGCCCGCCGACTACCGAAGAGGCGCACCAGAAGAAGAAAACAATTCCGATCTCGCTCTCGTGCCCCCCGCGCTGCAGCACCGCGACAATTCCGACGTCGGTGCCGCTCAGTACCATGCCCGATCCTGCGGCGACGGCGAACACGGCGGCCACCGCCGCGGTGAACCATGTGAAGTTCCGGGCCATTTTTCCCCGCAACCCGGAAGCTTGCGAGACCGTCGGGGCCATCTCTGAAGCGGCTTCCTGGAGATGGGCCGGCGCCGAGGCCACCACTGCGGCTTCGGCCGCATGGAGCTCATCGGCATCCCGGTCAGCCGTCTGGCCGGCATCCAGGACGCCCTCGCTGCGCGTGGGCGGGTTGAACCACAGCAGGAAGAGCCCGGCGGCCGAAGTGCACACGCCCACGATGGTCAGGCCGAGCACGGTGAACCCGCTGGTAGCCACGACTGCGCCCACCGCGGGACCGATCATGAAGACCACTTCGGTGCCGATGGAGTCCAGGGCATAGGCCGAACGCCGTTGCTCGCCATCAACCAGCACACCGAGGGACTGCCGGATGACGCTGAAGATCGGCAGTGTCAACAGGCCCCCGACGAAGACGAGCGGAAGTATCCATTCGTAGCTGACGTGCGGCACCACGGACCAAATCACCAGCTCAGACACCACCGAAGGAATAAGCGCCTTGCGCAGGCCGACAATGTCCACGCGCCGCCCTCGCCAGGGAGCGCCAATCGCGATGCCGATGGTGAATACCGCGGCGGCAGCACCCGCGGCGGCGTATCCCTTGCCCAGGGTCAGCACGATGTGCAGGGTGAGCAGAACTCCCGCTGCCGAGTGCGGTATGCGGGCCACCATGCCCACCAGCAGGAGACGCCGCACGGACGTGATGGACAGCATCTCCCGGTAGAGAGAGAAATTCACGAGCTATATCCTCTGTTCTGCCGAGGGCAGGACAAGGACGTTCCCCCTGTGCCTTCGGCTACTGTGCCGCCCGCTGCAGGCTGACTTCGATCGAGTCAACCCGCTCGGCGAACAATTCGTTCTGCGCCCAACGTCCGTTCAGCCCGGAGACGAGGTCCTGCACCGCGGCGGCGTCCAGGCCGTCTTCGAGGTACAGCACCACGCGCAATTCAGGCCCGGGTCCCCCGCCGGCCATGGCCGATCCGTCGGCCGTGCGCGAAGCCATCCCCGATCCTGGCCGCATCTCCAGGCGCCGCACGGCGGGGTACATCCCTGCCAAGGAATTGAGAGCAGCCTCCAGTTCATCATCAAGGTACGACGGCGTCCAGTCGCGCTGCTGCGCCAATGACCACATGGCAGGCCGGCGCACCACGAAGGTGACATCCGAACCCGGATCCAAGACGAGCAGCTGGGCTCCCTCTGACACGGCAGACAACGCCGCCCGTGCCGCATAAACGGCGACGGGGCGGGCCTGCGGGTGCCAGGCTTCAAGGGCGGCAGCCGAGGTGAACACGGGCATGGCCGTGCGGCCGTCCGGTGCTTTCAATGTCACGAGCGCCATGTCGGCCTGCTTGTCGGCATGGAGACCGTCCACGCCCTCGGCTTCCTCGGCGAGCTGGGCTACCACCGGGACAAAGACCCTGGCCGTCGCCAACGAAGCCACCACACCGGCCTCGCTGCCGGTACCGGCGAGCAGGGCCGCGACGGCGGCGAGGTACCCGGCGTCGGCCGTTCCGTCGTCGTCGTCGAAATTATGGATCTTGGCGGCGTCTCCGCTCAGGTCGCGGCCCGCCCAGGGCTGGCCGGCAGAATCGCCTGATCCCCCGGCGCCCGCCAGGGCGGCAGCGATGTGCCCGGGCAACTGCCGGGGTGCCGTAGTCGAAGCATTGTCAGCAGCCGGGGACTGTGGATCCTGCGACATCAGCGGCGGCCGGCGACGTCCAGGGCTTCCGGAAGCGTGAAGGCACCGGCGTACAGCGCCTTGCCGACGATCGCTCCTTCGACCCCGAGCGGCACGAGCTCCCGCAGGACGCGCAAGTCCTCGAGGCTGGAGATGCCGCCCGACGCAACGACAGGTTTGCCGGTCTTTTCCACCATCCGGCGCAACAGCTCGACGTTGGGACCCTGCAAGGTTCCGTCCTTCGTGACGTCGGTGACCACGTAGCGGGCGCAGCCGGCCTCCTCAAGGCGGGCCAGCACCTCCCAGAGATCCCCGCCCTCCTTGGTCCAGCCCCGGCCCGCGAGCGTCGTGCCGCGAACGTCGAGCCCGACGGCGATCTTGTCACCGAAGCGGTCGATGGCCCGACGGGTCCATTCGGGATTCTCCAACGCCGCCGTTCCGAGGTTCACGCGGGCGACGCCGAGCTCAAGCGCGCGCTCGAGGGATTCGTCGTCGCGCAGTCCGCCGGACAGCTCAACCTTGACGTTCAGCTGCGAGACCACCTCGCTGATGAGGTCGGCATTGTTGCCGCGGCCGAAGGCGGCGTCCAGGTCAACCATGTGCACCCATTCGGCTCCGGCGTTCTGCCAGTTCAGTGCGGCTTCCAGCGGAGTGCCGTAGCTGGTCTCGGAGCCGGCTTCTCCCTGAAGGAGGCGGACTGCCTGGCCGTCCACGATGTCGACGGCGGGCAGGAGTTCCAGGACGGGCAGTTCAGAGGGGGATGTCATTGATGTCCTCGGTGTCGTGGGGACGGGCGTCAGTTGCCCGGCAAGTTATTTGGCAGGCACTATTTGGCAGGCAAAGTGAAGAGGTAGGCCGCCAGCAGTGCCAGGCCGGCGAGTACGTAGAACGAAATGGAGACCCAGGCGGGGCGTTTCTGCTGGTGGAAGGAGATTCCGCCGCCTACCAGCAGCCCGGCCGCGCCCATGAAGATAACGGACCACATCTTAGGCAGCGCCTCCGGCCTCGGTCGCTTGCGGCTGGGTTTTTGCTTGCGGGCGCAAGCCATCGACCCAGTTGCGCAGGAGCCGGGCTCCGGCGTCGCCCGACTTCTCGGGGTGAAATTGCGTAGCGCACAACGGACCGTTTTCCACGGCGGCGATGAAGCGCGCACCGTGCTCGGACCAGGTCACCTTCGGCGGAGCCATGCGGGGTTGGACGACGTCGAATTCCCACTTCTGCACGCCGTACGAGTGCACGAAATAGAACCGTTCATGCTCGACGCCGGCGAACAGCTTTGAGCCTTCGGGCACGTCCACGGTGTTCCAGCCCATGTGCGGGACAACGGGCGCTGGCAGGAGTTCCACCTTGCCGGGCCACTCTCCCATGCCTTCTGCCTCGGTTCCGTGTTCCACTCCGGCCTCGAACAAGACCTGGAGCCCGACGCAGATGCCCAGGACGGGCCGGCCTCCGGCAACACGACGGCCGATCATCCGAATGGCGTCTACTGCCTTGAGTTCGCGCATCACCGTTTCGAAAGCGCCGACGCCGGGGACCAGGAGCCCGTCAGCATTCAGGACATCTTCGGGCTTGGCGCTCAACGTGACTGCCGCTCCGGCACGCTCAAGCGCCCGGACCGCAGAGCGGACATTGCCCGAGCCGTAGTCAAGGACCGTTACAGTCGGTTTTCCTTCAGGCGAGACAATGCGGCTGGCGGCCTTCGGGTCCACGACAGCGCCATCCTTGAGGATGTGCTTACTCACAAGGCGCCCTTCGTGGACGGAATGCCTTCGACGCGGGGGTCGGACTCAACGGCGGAGCGGAGCGCCCGGGCGAACGCCTTGAACTGGGCCTCCACGATGTGGTGCGGATCCCGGCCGGCCAGGACATTCATATGAAGGCAGATGCCCGCGTGCAGGGTGATGGCCTCGAAGACGTGGCGGGTCAGCGAACCAGTGAAGTGTCCACCGATCAGGTGGTATTCCTGACCGGCGGGCTCACCTCCGTGAACTAGGTAAGGACGTCCGGAGACGTCGACGACGGCGTGTGCCAACGCCTCATCCAACGGAACCGTGGCCTCGCCGAACCGCCGGATACCCGCTTTGTTACCCAAGGCGGTGCGCAGGACCTCACCGAATGTAATGGCGACATCCTCCACAGTGTGGTGGGCGTCGATGTGGGTGTCTCCGGTCGCCTTGACGGTCATGTCGATGAGCGAATGCTTGCAGAGCGCCGTCAGCATGTGGTCATAGAACGGCACCGAGGTGCTGATATCCGAAACTCCCGTGCCGTCGAGGTTGATTTCAACCAGGACGGAGGACTCGCTCGTGGTGCGTTCCATGCGTGCTGTCCGGGCGGCCGCCGTGCTGGCGCCGTTTTCGCTCATTGATGATCCTTAGGAGGAAGGAGTGGTGGGACTTGTTAAGTCTAGGCCGGTGCGGAGAGCTGGCCGTCCAGCAAGGCTTCGAGCGCCTCGAGGAAGGCGGTGGTCTCGGGCTCCGTACCGGCTGTGACGCGGAGGTGGCCCGGTATGCCGACGTCGCGGATCAGGACGCCGCGTTCCAGGAGGCCTTGCCACAGGGCATGGGGGTTTTCGATTCCGCCGAAGAACACATAGTTCGAATCCGAGGCGGCCGGCTTGAGGCCCATGCGGCTCAACTCGCTGACAATGCGATCGCGTTGGACCTTGATGTCCTCGACGTCGGCCATGAGGGCTTCGCGGTGCCGGAGGGCCGCCAGCGCGGTTGCCTGCGTGATGGCGGAGAGGTGGTACGGAAGGCGGACCAAGCGGATCGCGTCGGCGACCTCGGGAGCAGCTGCCATGTAGCCGATGCGTGCACCGGCGAGGGCGAAGGCTTTGCTCATGGTCCGGGAAACAATGAGGCGCTCCCGGCCAGGGAGAAGTGTCAACGCACTGGGCGTGTTGTCGTGGGCGAACTCGTGGTACGCCTCGTCCACGATCACCACGGTCTGGCTCGCCTCGCCGGCCTCGTACACGGCTTCGACGACGTCAAGGCCAAGTCCCGTGCCGGTGGGGTTGTTCGGGGAGCAGAGGAACACGACATTCGGCTTGAGTTCGCGAACCTGCGCGGCGGCCGAGGCCGCATCGAGTCCATAGTCTTCGGCGCGAACTCCCGCGATGTATCCCGTGTCGGTTCCGCTGGCCAGCAGTGGGTACATCGAGTACGTGGGCGGGAAACCGAGCGCGGTCCGGCCCGGGCCACCGAAGACCTGGAGGATCTGCTGCAGAACTTCATTGGAACCGTTGGCTGCCCAGATGTTCTCGGCCGCAAGGCCGTGACCGAGGTACTCCGCAAGAGCCTCGCGCAGTTCTGTGAACTCGCGGTCCGGATAGCGGTTCAGTCCGACGGCGGCTGCCGCTACCGCTTCGGTGATGGCCGCCTGGACATCGGCCGGCACGCCATGGGTGTTTTCATTGACGTTGAGCAAAATCGGAACATCAAGCTGCGGCGCGCCATACGGGCTCAGGCCGCGGAGGTTGGTCCGGAGGGGAAGTCGGTCAAGTCGCTCAAGCTGGTCACTCACCATGACAGTTTAAGGTGCGGGGGCGGATGCCCTGAAACTGTGACGGCCCGGCGCCGACTCGGAGACCTGCCAACCCGGTCAGCGTTGGTGTTAAGTGGCCGGAATGAACAGTTGCTGGCCCGGCACGATGTGGCCGTCCTGAAGGTTGTTCAGCTGGATAATCTCGGCAACGACGTCGCGTGGATCCCGGGAAGGCGCGGCGATTCCCGCAATCCCCCACAAGGACTGGCCCACCTGTACCGTGACGCTCGTACTTGAAGTGGGCTGCAGCTCGGCGGCGGAATCAGCAGCCTTGGCCGGCGAATTCAGGAATCCCGCCAGGCTGAGCAGCACTGCGACCACGAGCATTGCCGGGACCCCGAAGAAGACCATGCGGCCCCGGCGGGTCAGGCGAAGCCGGCCCGGTGCCGTATTGCGGCCGGACCGGTGGGTGATGGTGATTGCGGACATGAGCTGAGCCCTTCTGAACAATGCCGCGTTCCGGAATCTCTGGTTGCGGCTGCCAATTCTTGCCTTCAGTCAGTGCTTGCAGGACGGTTATTAGTTGATCTGTTCGAACGATTCGAACGAACACCCGGATCCTGCAGCACTTTTATAGAACACATATTCGAACCTTGCTATGACATTTTTAGCACCTATCAACGAACGATGTCGAGACTCGCTAGAACAAATGTTTGAAAAACGCCAGTGCCTGCCCTACGTTTGAGTGAAGGAAGAGCACTGAACCAGTGCAACAGGAGGGTCTGACATTTCAGGCCGACAGTCCCGGCAGGCGCCTCAGGGCCGAACGGGCGGAACGGAAGGGCGTTGGTGAAAATGGCAGCGAAAGCCACTGGCAGCGGGCCGGCCTCAGCGCGGAGCCAGCAGCCGCAGAAGGCCCCCAAGAGCCTGACCGTCCGCCAGAAGAAAATCCTGGAGACCATCCAACGTTCAGTGAACGATCATGGCTATCCGCCGTCGATGCGTGAAATCGGGGACACGGTTGGCCTAGCCAGCTTGTCCAGCGTTACGCACCAGTTGTCGCAGCTTGAGAAGCTCGGCTATCTTCGTCGCGATCCCAAGCGCCCGCGTGCAATGGAAGTCCTCATGCCGTTGACCCTGGACGGCGGCTCTGTCATACCCGGCGTTGAATCGCCGGCGAAACTCCGCAGCGCGGGAGGACTGGCCGTCACGGAACTCGCGAGTGCCAGTGACACGGCCATGGTCCCCCTCGTCGGACGCATTGCTGCCGGTGGACCCATCCTGGCGGACCAGACCGTTGAAGACGTACTGCCTCTGCCCCGCCAATTGGTAGGCCATGGCGAGCTCTTCATGCTGAGAGTCGCCGGTGATTCCATGATCGACGCCGCTATCTGCGATGGAGACTGGGTGGTAGTGCGGCGTCAAAACGACGCACTCAACGGCGACATCGTGGCCGCACTCCTGGACGACGAAGCCACCGTCAAGACCTTCCGGCAGCGCGACGGCCACACCTGGCTGCTCCCCCAGAACACGCAGTACGAACCCATCCTGGGAGACCATGCCACCATCATGGGCAAGGTCGTCTCGGTCCTGCGCTCCCTTTAGGACGTCCTCGCACCAGGACGGGTCCGCGTGAGCAAGAGCGCGCCTTAAGCCTTGGCTGACTCGGCGTAAAGCCGTTCGAGCGCACCGCGCACCACGGAACGGTCCGTGGTGGGCCAGAAGGGCGGCAACGCTGCCCGCAGGAAGTTTCCGTAGCGCTCCGTCGAAAGCCGCGAATCCAGGACTGCCACGACGCCCTTGTCCCCCGTTGAGCGGATGAGCCGGCCGGCGCCTTGGGCCAGCCGGATGGCGGCGTGCGTTGCCGAAACTGCCATGAAACCGTTGCCTCCGGCCTGCGCCACTGCGCGGGACCGTGCCGTCATCAGGGGATCGTCCGGACGAGGGAACGGGATCCGGTCAATCACCACCAGCCGGCATGAACCGCCCGGAACGTCAACGCCCTGCCAAAGGGACATGGTGCCGAACAGGCACGTGTCTTCCTCCTCGGCAAACTGCCTCACCAACGCGGCCATGGTCGATTCGCCTTGGCACAGGATGTCCACGTCCAGGCGTGAGCGCATCGCTTCCGCCGCCTCCTCCGCCGCACGTCGGGAAGAAAAGAGGCACAAGGCTCCGCCGTGCGAGGCCTTGATGAGCTCTTCAAGTTCGTCAAGCGCTTCGGGAGAGGTCCCTCGCCCCGGCTTGGGCAGGTGCTTGGCGACGTACAGCATGCCTTGCTTCGGGTAGTCGAAGGGCGAGCCTACATCCACGCCGGTCCAGCTGGGGGCGCCTTGGCCAGTCAGGCCCAGTCCTCCGGCTGTGGCCTCGAATGCAGAGCCGATAGCCAAGGTGGCGGAGGTCAAAACCACGGTATGGCCCGCGAAGAGCCCTTCCCGGAGGCGTCCGGCAACGCTGAGCGGCGCGATATTGATAAGAGCAGGCGAATCCTCGTCGGGCGCCGTGTAGCCCTGTTGCGGATCGAAGGTACTGTTCCGGGAAAGCCACACGACTTCCCGGTTTTCCCGGGCTGAGAGCAGCCGTTCGCACAGCTCGAGGATCAACATCAGCCGTGAGCGCGCGAGCTGGCGTCCGCCGTCGACCGTGTTGGACGAATCTCCCTTCGAGTCGGAAAGCGCTGCACGGCAGGCTTCCCGGAGCTGGTCCACGCAATCAAGTTGATCGTCATTGAGCCCGTTGGGCAGGAGGCCCGAGGGCGCACCGATGATCGCGAGTTCCAAGCGGTCCGCGGCGGCGTTCAGGGCGTCCACAGTGATGGCCGTGTGTTTGCGGGCGCTCGAGGCAGCGGCATGGATCATCGCGACGGACAGCTGCCCGGACACAGCCCCGGTCACGCGGTCCTGGAGCTCGTGGGCCTCGTCCACCACGACGACGTCGTATTCGGGCAGCACGGCCAGGCCTTCGAAGGCGCTGACTGCGAGCATCGCGTGATTGGTGACCACGACGTCGGACTCCGCGGCACGGTGGCGGGCCAGCTCGCTGAAGCACTCTTCCGCCATGGGACACTTCTGCGCCCCGAGGCACTCCATCGACGTGACGGATACTTGGCGCCAGGCCCGGTCCGTCACGCCCGGCATCAGTTCGTCCCGGTCCCCCGTCGCCGTCTTCCCGGCCCACTCGCGAAGCCGCAACACTTCCTTGCCGAGCTGCGAGGCAGGCCCGCCGATGGCTGCGGCGAGATGCGGAACGCTCGTGTCCTCGCCGAGGGAGAACAACTGCCCCTCGGCCGGCTCCTCGCTGGGGAACCCGCCCTCAAGCTTGTGCCGGCACACATAGTTGGCCCGGCCCTTGACCAGGGCGATGCTGACCGGGCGCTCCAGCTCAGGATTGATGCTTTCCAGGAGCCGCGGCAAATCCCGGCCTACGATCTGGGTCTGCAAGGCGAGGGTGGCCGTGGACACGAGCGTGGGCTTGTTGCTCTCCATCGCGTGCGCAATCAGCGGAATCAAGTACGCGAGGGACTTGCCCGTGCCCGTGCCAGCCTGGACCAGGAGGTGTTCACCGGTCTCGATCGCCCGCGCCACCTGCCTGGCCATCTGGTGTTGGCCCGTGCGGTTCTGGCCGCCCATGCCGGCAACGGCTTTGTCGAGGAGTTCGAGGGCGGTCCGTTCCCCCACGGTTTCGCCGCGCTCCCCCGCCTCAGGATCAACCATTGTTGACGAACGACTCCAGCTCGGCTGCCAGGTTCTCATGGACCATGGCCACCACGCGGGTGCCTTCCTCCTCATGCTCAAGGCTCAGGATTTCGGCATCGGTGTTGTGCAGCTTGTTGATGAGCTCACCCCGGTTGTACGGGATCAGGACCTCAAGGCGCACGCCAGGGCGCGGGATGGCTTCGCTGATGGCTCCAAGGAGCTCGGCGATACCCTGTCCTGTGCGGGTGGACACGACGACGTGGCGGGGCTCTTTTTGCTTGAGCCGCTCCACGACAAACGGATCCGCGACGTCGGCCTTGTTCAGGACGATGATTTCCGGGATCTTCCGGGCATCCACTTCGCTGAATACCGTGCGGACCGCCGCGATCTGGCCTTCCGGATCGGGATGCGAAACGTCCACCACATGGAGGATCAGATCGGCGTCGGCCACCTCTTCGAGCGTGGAGCGGAAAGCCTCCACAAGTTGGGTGGGCATCGAGCGCACGAAGCCGACGGTGTCCGAGAGGGTGTAGCCGATCCCGTCAGGGGTCTGGGCCTTCCGGACTGTCGGATCCAGGGTGGCGAACAACGCGTTCTCCACGAGGACACCGGCATCCGTCAGGCGGTTGAGCAACGACGACTTTCCGGCGTTCGTGTAACCGGCGATGGCGACCGAAGGAACGGCATTACGACGGCGGTTGGCCCGCTTGGTCTCGCGCGATGGCTTCATCGCGGCTATTTCACGCCGTAGCTTGGCCATGCGCGTGCGGATTCGACGGCGGTCAAGTTCGATCTTCGTTTCACCAGGACCACGGGAACCCATACCGGCGCCGGCACCACCCACCTGGCCACCGGCCTGGCGGGACATGGAATCGCCCCAACCACGCAGGCGCGGCAACAGGTATTCCAACTGTGCAAGCTCAACCTGGGCCTTGCCCTCGCGGCTCTTGGCATGCTGCGCGAAGATGTCGAGGATCAACGTGGTGCGGTCCACCACCTTGACCTTGACGATGTCCTCAAGGCCACGCCGTTGGGATGGAGCCAGTTCGGCGTCGACCACCACGGTGTCCGCGCCGGTGGACATCACAATGTCCTTGAGCTCGATGGCTTTGCCTGAGCCGAGGAACGTTCCGGGGTCCGGCTTCATGCGGCGCTGGACGATCCCGTCCAGGACTTCCGAGCCGGCCGTTTCGGCCAGGGCGGCAAGTTCCCTCAGGGAATTCTCGGCGTCGGCCAGGGTGCCTTCGGTCCACAGGCCTGCCAGCACGACGCGCTCCAGGCGCAGCTGCCGGTATTCGACCTCGGTGACATCTTCAAGTTCCGTGGACAGGCCCGCGGTACGGCCCAAGGCCCGGCGCTCGGCCAGATCCTCTTGATCGCCGTCGTAGATGCTGTGTTCTTCGTCCAGACGGGAAATCGCCTGGGCCTTGCCAAACACGCCCCGGGGTTCGTCGCGGTCCTGGACTATGGCAGGTGCGTCCTTGGAGAGAATCCGGTCGATGACAGCCTGGATTTCTTCAGGACTCATGTCCTGGGCGTCGGAATCGGGTCCGGTGTTCTTCTGCGTGGTCATGGTCTCCTTTAGGGGGTTCGGCATTTCCAGAATAGTGCCGATTCGTCTCTTGTGGCGCGGAATTCGCGCAGGGCTGATGCCTGGCAAGGCTCGGCCGATGGTCTGGGATCTCCATCCGGAACGGTCTGCGCGTATTGCGTGCACAGATCCCAGGAGGGAAGGGGACGATCTGCTGAGTGTCCAGTCGTCAAAAAGCAACGTCTGGAACGGACATGCCAAGGCGGAATGGCGCTGCTATGAAGCAGGCCTGCGTCGCGGGCGGTGCCGGCTACTCAAAGATCAGGAACATGCGGATCAGACTATCAGACCCCGTCAAGCCCGGGTTGGACCGGTTTGTCGCGGTGCGCGGTTTCCCTTGCCCGCTGCTGGCCACTAATCTGGCAAGCTATGGAGTCTGCTCACTATTTCAGCGCACAGCCCGCGGGGCCGTTCACCCGCAAGCCCCTCACGGTGGAACTGGCCGGCGCGACCCGCCGGCTCCAGACATCGGGGGGCATCTTCAGCCCCGACGGGATCGACAAGGGAACAGCGATCCTGCTTTCGGAGGTTCCGCCGCCGGCACCGCAGGGAAATCTGCTGGACATTGGCTGCGGCTGGGGTCCCATTGCGTTGACGATGGGGCTCATGGCGCCGCACGCGCGCGTCCACGCGGTTGATGTCAACGAGCGTTGCGTCACCCTGACCAACGAGAACGCCGCCCTCCTGGAGCTCGGGAATGTCACAGCGAGCCTGCCCGACGACGTCGACCCTGCCGTGATGTTCGACACCATCTGGTCAAACCCGCCCATCCGCATCGGCAAGGATGAACTCCACAATCTGCTGCTCAGGTGGCTGCCGCGGCTCGCTCCGGGTGGAAACGCCTGGCTTGTGGTGCAGAAAAACCTTGGAGCGGACTCGCTTCAGCGTTGGCTGGCCGATACCCTCGACGGTTCTTTCTCGATATCCCGGGAAAGTACGTCGAAATCCTTCCGCGTGCTGCGGATCAGGAAAGCGTCCCGCTAGCGACAATCACGGCGGGGCCGCTGAGCTCCACGTGTTCCCGGCCGCTTTCTCCCGGGAAGAACCGCACGCCGACGACGCCGCCCGGCACCTTGACGCGCCACGTATCGGGAGCGCCTTCCCCGGCCCAGTGGCGGATGGCGACGGCGGCCGCGCAGGCACCGGTGCCGCACGACTGGGTCTCGCCGACGCCGCGTTCGTGGACTCGCATGGTGATGTTGCCTATGCCGTCGTGGACGAGGGGCTCCGCGGGAACCACGAATTCGACGTTGGTGCCGTTGGCCGGCTTGGGATCAACGACTGGAGCCTTGAAGAGCTGCGTGGATCTGAGCTCGGACAGTTCAGCCAATGCCACTACAGTGTGCGGGTTGCCCATGCTGACAGAAAGGGCAGGCCGGGCGACTTCCAGTCCGTCGGCGCTGACGAGGGAGTCCATGGCCTTGCTGGTGGCATCCTTGGGGAAAATGAACTCCCAAGGACCCATGTCCACCGCGAAGCCCTCAGCGGTCCGGCCAATCTTCTTGATGCCGCCGCGCGTCCCGATGGTCAGGGATTCACCGGCGTCGAGCGTGACAAGACCCTGCTCGATCAGGAATTGGACGAAGACGCGGACGCCGTTGCCGCACATCTCGGACAGCGAACCGTCGCCGTTGCGGTAGTCCATGAACCACTCGGCATCAGAGTCTGCTTCGAGCAGCTGAAGGCCTTCGGACAGGAACCGTGAAGGGACTGCCCGGATGAGCCCGTCCCCGCCGATGCCCACGTGGCGGTCACAAAGCGCTGCGACCTGCTCCGGGGAAATCTGGTGCGCGTCTTCGGGGTCCGCGATGAGGACGAAGTCGTTGCCCGTACCGTGCCCCTTGGAGAAGGCCAGGCCGTGAAGACCGGAGGCGGGTACGGCACCGCCGGCAGCGGCAGGCTGCGGGGCGGAAAATGCAAGGGTTTCATCCATGGCTCAAGGCTACCTGCACTAAGGGTTGCGCCTAAATCACCGACGCCGGGCTCGCGCAGATTTCTGCCGCCTTGGCCACCAAATCCGGATCCTGCCAGTCAAGCCAATGGATCCGGGGGTCGGCCCGGAACCAGGTGAGCTGGCGGCGGGCGAATTGGCGGGTGGCGACGATGGTTTCTTCGGCCGCGGTTGCCGCGTCGGACTCGCCGTCGAGGACCCGGAGGAACTGGGCATATCCGAGCGCCCGCGATGCCGTCTTGCCTTGTCGCAGTCCGGCGGCGTCCAGCCGCGCGACCTCTTCAAGAAGTCCCGCATCGACCATCCTCAGGACGCGCTCGGCCAAACGCTCGCGCAGTACTCCGCGGTCGACGTCGAGCCCTATCTGCACGGCCGGCTGGAAGTACTCTCGCTTCGGCATGAACGAGCTGAACGGGCGCCCCGTAAGTTCGAAGACTTCCAGCGCGCGGATGACGCGGCGTGCGTCACCGAGCCTTCCGGCGGACACGGGGTCGACGCGCTGCAGGCGTTCCTGGAGGCCTGGAAGACCGGATGTCTCGTGCTCATGCTCAAGCCGTTGCCGTACGCCTGGGTCCGTGCCGGGAAATTCCAGGACATCCAACGCTGCCCGGACATAAAGGCCGGAGCCGCCCACCAGGATGGCACGCTTGCCTCGGTGATGAATATCGCGGATGGCGGCTCGGCAGTCGGCCTGGAAAGCGGAGACGCTCGCTTCCTCGGTGACATCCATCGTGTCCAGGAGGTGGTGGGGCACTCCCCTGCGTTCAGGGACGCTGATCTTGGCTGTGCCGATATCCATTCCACGGTAGAACTGCATGGCGTCGGCGTTGATGACCTCGCCGTCGATCGCGAGGGCCAGGTGGACGGCGAGATCGGACTTACCGGAACCGGTGGGTCCGACGACGGCGATCACGGGCGGATTCGGATCCGCTGATCCGGCCGGTACTGCTGTCATGCCGGGCTAGCCGCGCCGCACGGGAAGCGACGGCATGCCAAGGGAGACGCCTTTCAGGCTGCCGGACCCGGCCCCCGCGGCACCCGGTGCCGGAGCGCCGCAGGAATCAGCCTGCGAGCGGTCCCAAGCGTCGCCGGCACGGGAGCGCCTCAAGCTGTAGTCCGCCGTCGTCGCCGGATCGGAGACGAGGTGGAAGGCAGCAGCCCCGGTGATCGTCACGGTGACGAAGTCGCCGGGCCTCGGGATCTCTGCGCCCTCGGGCACGGAGAAGTGGACCAGCCGCTGGTCCTGGGAGCGGCCGGACAAGCGATGCGTCTCTTCTGCTTTGCGTCCGGACTGGGCCGTGACCAGGAGTTCAACCCGGCGTCCGAGCTGTTTCCTGTTCTCCTCGGCCGCGATGCGGTCCTGGAGGGCAGTGAGCCGCTCGTAGCGTTCCTGGACAACGGCCTTCGGGAGCTGTTCCGGAAGCTCCGCGGCCGGGGTGCCTGGGCGCTTGGAGTACTGGAAGGTGAAGGCCGAGGCGAAGCGTGACTTCTCGACGACGTCGAGCGTGTCTTGGAAGTCCTCTTCCGTCTCGCCGGGGAAGCCCACGATGATGTCGGTGGTGATCGCGGCGTGGGGAATCTTGTCACGGACCTTGTCCAGGATGCCGAGGAACTTGGTGGAGCGGTAGGAGCGGCGCATGTCCTTGAGGACCTTGTCCGAGCCGGACTGGAGTGGCATGTGCAACTGCGGCATGACGTTGGGGGTCTCGGCCATCGCGTCGATGACGTCGTCAGTGAAGGCAGCCGGGTGCGGGCTCGTGAAGCGGACACGCTCAAGGCCCTCGATGTCGCCGCAGGCGCGCAGCAGTTTGGAGAAAGCCAGGCGGTCCCCGAATTCCACGCCGTAGGAGTTCACGTTCTGGCCAAGCAGGGTGACCTCGACGGCGCCGTCGTCCACCAAGGCCTGGATTTCGGCCAGGATCTCGCCGGGACGGCGGTCCTTTTCCTTGCCGCGGAGCGACGGGACGATGCAGAACGTGCAGGTGTTGTTGCACCCGACGGAGATGGAAACCCATCCCGAGTACACAGAGTCACGCTTGGTCGGCAGGGTGGAGGGAAAGACGTCCAGCGATTCCAGGATTTCGAGCTGTGCCTCGTTGTTGTGACGTGCCCTGTCCAGCAACGCCGGGAGCGCCCCCACATTGTGGGTGCCGAACACGGCATCCACCCACGGAGCCTTGCGCACGATGGTTTCGCGGTCCTTTTGCGCCAGGCATCCGCCCACGGCGATCTGCATGCCCGGATGGGCAGCCTTGACCTGCTTGAGTTCCCCGAGGTTGCCGTAAAGCTTGTTGTCGGCGTTCTCACGAACTGCGCAGGTGTTGAAGACCACCACGTCGGCGACGCCGCCGTCGAAGGGTACGTATCCTGCATCCTCCAGGAGTCCTGCCATGCGCTCGGAGTCATGGACATTCATTTGGCAACCGAAGGTGCGGACCTGGTAGGTGCGCTTCGCACCGTGCTCGGGTGCGGGCTCGCTCACAGGGCCCAGAGCGGGCTGCTGAAGGGGGGCTGGTGCTGGTGCTGCGGAAGGGGAACTCACCAATCTAGGGTAGCCCCTCGGACTAGTACCAGTTGAAGCCCATCTCATGCTGCCAAGCGTTGCAGGGCGAACCATAGCGGTCGCGGATATAGCCGAGGCCCCAATCAATCTGTGTCCGGTAGTTGCTGAGCCAATCGCTGCCTGCCGAATAGTACTTGTCCGGCGGCAGCGCCTGCGCAACACCGTAGGCACCGCTGCTGGGATTGGTGGCATCTGTCATCCAGCTTGATTCCTGGGTCCACAGCTGCGACAGGCACTGCATTTGGTCCTGGCCCCAGCCGTAGGCGCCGAGCCGGGAGGACGCGTATTGCCGTGCGCCTACGGGGTCGTTGACGACGTTTCCCCCGCCACCGCCTCCCCCTACGAAGCCGCCGCCGCTGCTGCCGCCGCTGTTGTTGCTGCTGGCGCCTCCGCCGCTGCTGATGGGCGGCTGGGCGGCTTGCTGTTGCGCCGCCCGCTGGTTGGCTGCCGCCAGGGCGTCGGCTTCAGCCTTGCGCTGTGCCGCCTCCCTCTTGGCCTCCTGGGCAGCCTGATAAGCGGCAAGCGCCACCTGGCCGTCCTGGTATTTCTGCGCGACTGCAGCAGAAGTGGACGTCAAGGACGCGAGCTGGGCGACCATGGTCTTTCGCTGGCCGTCCGTGGCGGCAACGCTGTCTTCGGCCGCGCGCCTCGCAGACTCCGCGGCCTGGGCCTTTGCCGCGGCGTCACTGTCCAACTGGGCCAAGACATCGCGGGCAGCTTGTTCCTGGGCCGTTGCCGCGGCGGATGCCTGCGAAGCGCTCAGCGCATCATCGTGCAGCTTCGCCGTACGATCGAGGACCTTGTTCAGCAAGGCGAAATTTTGAATATTGTCCGGTGCGATGGCGGCATTCGCAAGGGACCAGGGCCCGGGATCGAAGCCGCCCGACTCGTATGCCTTGACCACCAGGGAGGAAGTGGCCTTCTTCAGTGAATCCGCTTTTGCCTTGGCCTGCTGGGACGCCTCCGCCAGTTTCTGCGTGACTGCCTGCTGATGCTGCAAGGCGTCATGGGCCTTCGCGTACTCAGTTCCCGCCTTGATGGCTGCCGCCCCGAGCTCGCCCGACTTCTGTTGAAGACCGGCCAATAACTGGTTGATGCGGTCCACTTCGGCGCTTGCGGCAGCTTCGTTCCCTTGGGCCTGCTGTACCTCTGCCCAGCTGGGGTACCCCGACGGCGGCGCATCGTCGTCCGCGGAAGCCGGGCCTGCTTGGAGAATCGACGCGACAAGCAAGGGCACAATGATTGCCGAAAGCCGTAACGACAACGGATTCATTGGATCTGACCTGCTTCCCGACTCGGAACACTAGTCCAGAACCCTAGCCGAAGACCGCCAAGAAGCCACCCATCCCCGCCGCCCGTGGCAATACTCACAGGCAGCTCTCAGTTACGCCGGCGACGCCGCCTAGCCGACGTCGTCTGCATCACCACCACCGCGCACCCGTGCACCATGGGACTCCGACTCCCCCGACAATGCTTCGTCCAGGACCTCGCCAACAATCCGGAACGCCGCCGATGGTTGGTAGCCCTTACGGGCAAGCATCGACGCGAGCCGCCGGGCTTGCTTGTCCCGCTCGGTCCTGTCGGAAAGGTCTGTTCCGGCCCTCAAACGGCGGGCGACCAGGTCCCTGGCAGCGTTCCGCTCGTCGTCATCGCTCACTTGCGCGAGCGCTTTCTCGGCCGATTCTGCGTCGATGCCTTTGTCCGCCAATTCGCGTCTCAAGGCACCCCGGGCGAGTTTCCTCGACTGCGCACGGCTGCGGACCCACATCTCCGCGAAGTCGGCGTCATCAATGAGCCGGACTTCCTCGAAGCGATCCAGAACGGCTTCAGCCACGTCTTCCGGTACATTCCGTTCAGCCAGTTTGCGCGCAAGCTGAAGCCTGCTCTTGGGTGAATTGGTGAGTTGACGCAGCACAATGGCCCGGGCAACTGCTTCCGGATTGGCTTCAGGGTCTGCTGCCACGGACGAATCCGCAGACGGACCCCAGGACCGGTAGTGGCCCTGACGCTTAGCCGTCAACGGCCTTCAGCTTCGGAGATTTCTCGGCTTCGGCAGGCTTGACTACTCCGACGCCAAGCTTTTCCTTGATCAGCCGCTCAAGGTCCGCTGCCAGCTCAGGGTTGTCGCGCAGGAAGCGGCGGGAGTTCTCCATGCCCTGTCCAAGCTGGTCACCGTCATAGGTGAACCATGAACCGGACTTCTTGATGATGCCGTGCTCGACGCCCATGTCGATGATGCCGCCCTCACGGGAAATGCCCTGGCCGTAGATGATGTCGAACTCCGCGATCTTGAAGGGCGGAGCCATCTTGTTTTTGACGATCTTGGCCTTGGTGCGGTTACCTACCGAATCCGCGCCTTCCTTCAGCGTCTGGATGCGTCGGACGTCGATGCGGATGGAGGCGTAGAACTTCAGGGCCTTACCACCGGTAGTGGTTTCCGGGGAACCGAAGAAAACTCCGATCTTCTCACGGAGCTGGTTGATGAAGATAGCAGTCGTCTTCGTCTGGCTCAGGCGGCCGGTGATCTTACGAAGGGCCTGGCTCATGAGACGGGCCTGGAGGCCGACGTGGGAGTCGCCCATTTCGCCTTCGATTTCAGCGCGGGGAACCAAGGCTGCGACGGAGTCGATGACGATGACGTCCAAGGAGCCTGAGCCGATCAGCATGTCCATGATCTCGAGCGCCTGCTCACCCGTATCCGGCTGCGAAACCAGCAGGGCGTCTGTATCGACGCCCAGTTTTGCAGCATACTCGGGATCGAGGGCGTGCTCGGCGTCGATGAATGCCGCGATGCCGCCCTGGCGCTGGGCGTTGGCCACAGCGTGAAGTGCGACGGTGGTCTTACCCGAGGATTCCGGACCGTAGATTTCGACGACACGGCCACGAGGCAGCCCGCCAATACCAAGAGCGACATCCAAGGCGATGGAACCAGTGGGAATAACTTCGATGGGCGCCCGGACTTCGTCCCCAAGGCGCATGACCGAGCCCTTGCCGAATTGTTTGTCGATCTGGGCAAGCGCTGCCTCGAGCGCCTTCTCACGATCCTGGTTTGCCGCCATGGTTCACACCTCTGATGCTTTCTCGCTGTGGACTGGCCTGAACGGCCGCTTTCCTGTCTCATCCGACGCTAGTACCTGCCGCTGACAATTTTGTGTGCGACTTCGCCTATGTGGACAACTACGGGTGTCGAAAGACACGGAAACCGCTCCGCCAGGATCAATTTTCCTCTGAAAGGAGCATAGCCTCATCCGAACAGATATTCGAACAAATTTGCGGGCGTGTCCGCCAGGAACCGGAACTCAGAACGTTCCGGAACCCTTGCCGGCGGGTTTGATATCCCTGCCGAGACGTCGCTCCGGAGGAACGTCCTGGACGTCGCACAGGGCAAGCCAGACGTCGCGGGGGCTGTAGCCCGCTGCCAAGGCGTCGTTTGCCGTACGGCCGCCGACGCCGGCCAATACAAGGGAGCTGCTGAGGACCCGGGAGTAGCCAGCCCCGAATTCATCGTCCATCAGCCGCCAGAAGTCACTGATCCGCACCAATAGAGTCTCTCATGGGAGCGGACTCTAGAATGGTTGTCATGAGCAACACTCCCGACGACGCGCCAGAGATGGTGGAGGAAGGCGACAACGTCGACGCCGCCCTCCAGCAGGTGGAACACCAGCTGAGCATGTTCTGGCGACGCGCACGATCGCTGTCCCACCAGCTATCCCGGCAGGTCCATCCCGACATGGAACCAGCCGCATACGGACTGCTGTCGATCATCCGGAAGGAGGGTCCGATCCGCCTGACGGAGCTCGCCTCGTGCATCGGCGTCGGGAAGCCTTCAGTGAGCCGCCAGATCGCGTTCCTCGAGAGCATCGGCATGGTCTACAAAGAAGCCGACCCCCAGGATGGCCGCGCCCAATCGATCCGGCTCACCCCCAAAGGCGAAGAAAAGATGCACCAGGTCCAGGACGCACGTCGGCAGGTATTCCGGGAGCGACTGGGTGAGTGGCCCTTGGAAGAAATCCAGACGCTGGCGGACTACATAGAACGGCTCAACGCTGCCTACGGCGAAGGAATCGGCAAGGACTGACCGCGCCAACCCCACAAAAGACCAAAGAAGGAGGGCCTCCATATGGAGGCCCTCCTTCTTGCTTCAAGCATGTGCCGACGTTTCGGCACAGACGTTTCGGCGCAATGGATCCCGCAGCGAGGTCTGAACCTCACGCCGCCAACTGCGTGCCGGCGCCGGGTCCGCCTAGCGGGCTCCGGAGAGCATGCCTTGGGTGAAATCGTCGTTCAGTTCGGCGCTGAGCTCGCGGTCGAGATCGCGGCCGTAGCGCTGGGCGAATTCCTGCGGGACGGTGTCCGGAACAGCGACGCCTTCGGCGACGGCAACCCGGTCACTGACTTCGCGGAGCATGCCGGACAACGGAACGTCCAGAGCCGAGCAGATCGAGGACAGCAGCTCTGAGGATGCTTCCTTCTGGCCGCGCTCCACTTCGCTCAGGTAGCCAAGGGAAACGCGGGCGCTGTGTGAGACTTCGCGGAGCGTACGGCCCTGGCGCTGGCGGACATCGCGCAGGACATCACCAATTTCGTGACGCAGAACAACCATTTTGCGCTCCTTCTGTTCGCTCGGTGCCTTCTCGGCCAAGCCCACATCCTTCCAGCGGACAACGCCGTTTACGGATACGGGCTGCTTAACCATCTGTATCGCCTTGCTCCCTCGTGAGTCCGGTTCACCTTGCCGGTGTACCGGTTGTTTTTTACATCCTAGGCGCCCCGGCCATTCCGGGGCGACACAATGTAACAACTATTGGGCCGCTGTTTTTGTTCCCGGCTACTTTACGTGCGGTAGGTCGGTATGGACAAGGCACTCCAGCAAGCGCTCCAGCGCGGCTGCCGTTGCCTGCGCACGGATACTTGGCCGATCTCCCGGAAAGGAGTAGGCATGCGCTGTGGCTCCGCCCTGGGTGGCGACGCCAATGAAGACCGTGCCAACCGGCTTCCCGTCGTGCGGCAAAGGCCCCGCAACCCCCGTAGTGGAGACCCCGACGTCGGCTCCGCATGCGTGCCTGGCACCGTCGGCCATGGCCGCAGCCACCTCGGCGTCGACGGATCCGACGGCGGAAAGCAGTTCTTCGGACACCCCCAGTATTCCAGCCTTGACCGCGTTCTGATAGGCGACCACCCCTCCCTGGAGCATGCCTGACGCCCCTGGAGTATCAGCGAGGGTGGCGGCAACCATCCCGGCGGTCAGGGATTCCGCGGTCGCCACAGTGATGCCCCGCTCGATGGCGAGGGCGACGGCGGACGCGGCCACCTCGTCAGCGGCGGGGCTCATGCGCGTTTGCCGGCCGCGCGAAGTTTTGCGGCTTCAATCACGTATTCGACGCCGGTCCACACCGTGATGACGAGGGCGACGATCATGACCCAGAAGGCCACGCTGAGGAGCCACGGAGCGAAAGAATTCAGCGGCAGGATGTAAAGGAAGATGGCGACAGTCTGGACGACGGTCTTCAGCTTGCCGGCACGCGAGGCCGGCATCACGCCATAGCGGATGACGAAGAAGCGCAATGCCGTGATGCCCCATTCGCGCACGAGGATGAGGATGGTGATCCACCACGGCAGCTCTCCCAGCGCCGAGAGGAGAACAAGTGCCGAGCCGATCAGCAACTTGTCGGCAATCGGATCCGCGATCTTGCCGAAGTTGGTGACGAGGTTGCGGCTCCGGGCGATGTCGCCGTCGAGCTTGTCCGTATAGATCGCCACGGCGAAGGCCACTACGGCGGCCCAGCGCCAGAGGCCGTGCTGGCTGTTGTCCTCCAGAAGGAACCAGACGAAGAACGGAACCAGGACAATTCGGAGCATCGTCAGGATGTTGGGCAGATTCCAGATATCGGAGCTGCTGGAACCGGCTTTGCTGCCGTCGGATGTAGTCACCCCTCTAGGCTACCGTCCGGTCAACGACCAGGCGTCTTCGCCGCCTTCGTCCTCGTCATCGATGCCATCTGCGCCGTCGTGGTATTCCGTGACCTGCTTGCGGCGCTCGAGATCGGTGGCCACGAGGTCCTCTGCGTAGCCGCCGACAGCGATGTTTGCGTTCGCGTTCTCGCTCAGGGCGGCCGTGTGCGCGTCGGGCGTGGCCGGAGCGTCCTGGCCCTTCATGGCCGCAAGCACGGGCGCGAGGTCGTCGGGCTTGACCAGGACATCGCGGGCCTTGGAACCCTCGGACGGACCCACGACGCCGCGCGACTCCAGCAGGTCCATGAGGCGGCCGGCCTTGGCAAAGCCGACGCGGAGCTTGCGCTGCAGCATCGACGTGGAACCGAACTGGGTGGTGACCACGAGTTCGGTGGCCTGGAGCAGGACCTCGAGATCGTCTCCGATGTCGTCGTCGATCTGCTTCTTCTGCGCCTCGGGCGCGACGTCGTCACGGTAGACGGCCTTGAGTTGCCCCTTGACGTGCTCCACCACACGGTGGATTTCAGACTCCGTGACCCAGGCGCCCTGCACGCGCATCGCCTTGGAGGCGCCCATGGGCAGGAAGAGCGCGTCACCCTGGCCAATGAGCTTTTCCGCGCCGGGCTGGTCCAGGACCACACGGGAGTCGGTGACAGAGGACGTGGCGAACGCCATACGCGACGGGACGTTCGCCTTGATCAAGCCGGTGACGACGTCGACGGAAGGACGCTGGGTGGCCAGGACCAGGTGGATGCCGGCGGCACGGGCGAGCTGGGTGATGCGGACAATCGAGTCTTCGACATCGCGCGGGGCCACCATCATGAGGTCGGCGAGCTCATCCACGATCACCAGCAAGTAAGGGTAGGGCTTGATGATGCGCTTGGAGTCAACCGGCGGAACCACCTTGCCGGCGCGGACAGCCTTGTTGAAATCGTCGATGTGCTTGAAGCCGTAGTTGGCGAGATCGTCGTAGCGGGCATCCATTTCGCGCACTACCCACTGAAGTGCCTCGGCAGCTTTCTTGGGGTTGGTGATGATGGGCGTGATGAGGTGCGGAACACCCTCGTACGCGGTCAGTTCGACGCGTTTGGGGTCCACCATGACCATGCGGACCTCGTCGGGCGTCGCGCGCATCAGGATCGACGTGATCATGGAGTTCACGAACGACGACTTGCCGGCACCCGTAGCACCCGCCACGAGCAAGTGGGGCATCTTGGCGAGGTTCGCGACGACGTAGCCGCCCTCGACGTCCTTGCCGACGCCCATCACCATGGGGTGGTCGGTCCGCCGCGCGTTCTGGCTGCGCAGGACGTCGCCGAGGGACACAGTTTCGCGGTCCGTGTTGGGGATTTCGATGCCGATGGCCGACTTGCCCGGGATGGGGCTAAGGATACGTACGTCGCTCGATGCCACGGCGTAGGAGATGTTCTTGGACAACGCCGTGACGCGCTCCACCTTGGTACCGGAGGCGAGTTCGATCTCGTAACGGGTCACGGTTGGCCCCCGGCTAAAGCCGGTGACAGTAGCGTCCACGTTGAACTGTTGCAAGGTGTCCGTCAGGGCGGCCACGACGGCGTCGTTCGCTTCCGTGCGTTCCTTCGGGATGGAACCGGGCGTCAGGTTGTCCGAGGACGGCAGGGTGTAGGTGACGTCCCCGGCAAGCGAAAGTTGCTCGGTGCGTTGCGGGATCGGCGTCGGGGGTGGTGGCGGACTGACGGGCGCCGAAGGCACGATGACCGGGGGGACGACGGCGGTCGGCACGACCAGGGGGATCGCTTCGGTCGCGTTGTCGGCAACCGCCTTCGGGTTTCCAAGTCCCTGCGCGGCCTTGATCTTCTCGACGGCGATTTCGGCCTGCGTCGGCCTGCGAACTCCGGGCGGAACTGCCGGCCCGCCCTTTGCGGGAGGGGCATCGTCGTCGACGATTGCGTGTTCGAAGGCCTCGTCGCCTACATAGCCCTCAAGCGTGGGGTCGTCGTCGTGATCCTTGCCGAAGAAGCGCTTGCGGCGCTTCTTCTTCGGTTCAACGGCCGCCTCGTTTTCGTAGAGGTAGCTGCGGTCGTGGGAATCGCCGCGCTGCGCGTCGGCATCCACCAAATCAACGCCCATGAGGTGCTCGTAGGCGCCGCGGATACGCCGGGGTATGGCGCCGAACGGCGTGGCCGTGACAATCAGGAGGGAGACGAACGCCAAGGCGCCGTAGACGATGACAGGCACTGCGGGGTGGATGGCGGCAAGAGGCGAGGCTGCGAGGAAACCGAGCATCCCGCCCGCGCGCCGGAGGCCTTCGAAGCCATCGGCGACAGTCGGCTGGCCCCCGATGATGTGGGCCAGTCCGGTCCCGGCGAACGTCATGATCAGGAAGCCGATGCCCACACGGTTGTTTCCACGGCTGTCCCACGGCTGCCGGAAGAGCCGGAAAGCGCAGACGAAAAGCATGAGCGGAAGAAGCAGGGATACCCAGCCGAAGGTTCCGTTGACGATGCTGTAGACAACGTCCGGGAACCAGCCCTTGAATCCCCACCAGGCGAAGGTTGCTATGAAGACACCGAGGGCCAGGTTGAAAAGCGCGGCGCCATCCCTGCGGTCCGCGGGATCAAGGTCACTGACGTCGTAGCCGATCCGGCGGACGCCCGCGCCCACCACGTGCCCGATTCCCAGCCAGACGCCGGCAAGCGCGCGCAGGATCCACGGCTGTTGGGGTTCGACGACGGCGGCCTGCTTGCCGCGGGCCGTGCCTGTGCCGCTCCGGCCGGTCTTAGCCGGGGTCCGGCCGCTGCCCGAGCCGCCGGATTTGCTGTTGGAGCTGCCTCTAGGCGCGGAGGTGGTACGAGTCGCCATATCGGCCACGCTACCCCAACCCGTCCGGAAACCCGCGGATTTCAGGGGCGCGGAGGAACCATGTTGCCCCTGTTGGACAATCTGCGGATCCGGCATGGAGTCGGGTTGGTCCTGAAACACGAACGGCCCGGTTCGCGTGAACCGGGCCGTTCGGAGCCTGACACCGATGCCTGTGCCGGCGCCGCCTGCAGGACTATGCCTGCGGGATTAAGCTTCCAAGACCAACGGGATGATCATGGGGCGCCGGCGAAGCTTGCGGTTGACCCACGTGCCGATCACACGACGCACCACTTGCTGGAGCTGGTGGGTGGTGTGTTCCGCGTGGTGGAGCACTGCGTCTTCGAGGGCTGCGTTGATCTTGGGGATGATCTCGTCAAAGACAGAATCGTCCTCGGCGACGCCGCGGGCGTGGATTTCCGGGCCCGAGACGATCTTGCCGGTGGTCCGGTTGATCACGGTGATAACGGAGATGAAGCCCTCGTCGCCGAGGATCCTGCGGTCCTTGAGGTCGGCGTCGGTGATTTCACCCACGCTGGAGCCGTCCACGTAGACGAAGCCCACTTCCACCTGGCCCACCACATTGGCTTTGTGGTCCCTGACGTCAATGACCGTGCCGTTGTCGCTGAGGATGACTCGGTCCGAAGGGACGCCGGAGTCCTCCGCCAGGTTGCCGTTGGCGATGAGGTGGCGCATTTCGCCGTGCACAGGCATCGCGTTGAGGGGCTTGAGGATGTTGTAGCAGTAGAGCAGTTCGCCCGCAGCGGCGTGGCCGGAGACGTGCACTTTGGCGTTGCCCTTGTGAACGACGTCGGCGCCAAGCTTGAGCAAGCCGTTGATGATCCGGTAGACAGCGTTCTCGTTGCCGGGGATGAGGCTCGAGGCCAGGATGACGGTATCGCCCTGGCCGACCACCACGCGGTGGTCTCCGTTGGCCATCCGGGACAGGGCCGCCATGGGTTCACCCTGCGAGCCTGTGGACATGAGAACCACGCGGTGGTCCGGAAGGTTGTCGATGTTCTTGATGTCCACGAGGATTCCCGGCGGGACGTCAAGGTAGCCCAGTTTCGCGGCGATAGCCATGTTGCGCACCATGGAACGGCCCACGAAGGCGACATTGCGGCCATGCTTGGCGGCGGCGTCGAGCACTTGCTGGACCCGGTGCACGTGCGAGGAGAAGGACGCAACGATGATGCGCTTCTTGGCTTGGCCGAACAAGCGGTCCAGGGTGGGACCGATTTCCTTTTCCGCCGTCGTGAAGCCGGGGACGTCCGCGTTGGTGGAGTCGGCCATGAATAGGTCCACCCCTTCTTCGCCCAGGCGGGCGAAGTGGCGAAGGTCCGTGATGCGGCCGTCCAGCGGCAATTGGTCCATCTTGAAATCGCCCGTGTGCAGCACATTGCCGCCCACGGTGCGGATGAACACCGCCAAGGCGTCCGGAATGGAGTGGTTGACGGCAACGAATTCGCATTCGAAGGGGCCGAACTGCTCCACCTGTCCTTCGGCGACCGTGAGCGTGTACGGCTTGATCCGGTGTTCCTGGAGCTTGGCCTCGACGAGGGCAAGCGTCAGCTGGGAACCGACCAACGGCAGGTCCGGACGCAGGCGAAGAAGGTACGGCACAGCGCCGATGTGGTCTTCGTGGCCGTGCGTCAGGACGATGGCAACGACGTCGTCCAACCTGTCCTCGATATACGAGAAATCGGGCAGGATCAGGTCGACACCCGGCTGGGTCTCTTCAGGGAAGAGAACGCCGCAGTCAACTACCAGCAGCTTGCCGTTGATTTCGAATACGGCCATGTTGCGGCCGATCTCCCCCAGCCCGCCAAGGGGCACAATCCGGAGTGTTCCCTGCGGAAGTTTGGGCGGGGTGACAAGTCCGGGAAGGGCGGTTTGGGTCATAATGCGCTACTTTCCGGCGGAATCGTTCTAGACAGTGAAGTCCATTCCAGCTTCCGCCAAGTCCTCGCGGATGATTGCGATCTCGGCGGCGTCCGGCTCCACGAGGGGCAAACGGACAACCGAGTTGGGCAGGACTCCCTGCCATTTAAGAATTTGTTTGGCGGCGACGGCGCCTTGGACCCGGGTCATGGTTGCGCGGATCACGGGCTCGAGTTCGAAGTTGATCTTGCGTGCCGTGCCAAGGTCGTTCGAGTTGATGGCGTCGATGAGCTCACGGAAACGGCGGGTAACGACGTGGGTGGTGACGCCAATCAGGCCTACCGCACCCATGGCCATCCACTGGAGGGTCAGGCCGTCGTCCCCCGAGTAGAAGAGGAGGTCGGTTTCGGCCATGACGCGGGTGGCCGCGGCGAAGTCGGCTTTGGCATCCTTGACCGCAACGATGTTGGGGTGGGCGGCCAGGCCGATCATGGTCTCCGGCGTGATCTGAATGGAGGAGCGTCCGGGAATGTCATAGAGCATGACGGGGAGCTCGGTGGCGGACGCAATGGCCTCGAAGTGGGCGCGGACGCCGGCCTGGCTCGGCTTGTTGTAGTACGGAGTGACGATCAGGAGTCCGTCGACGCCGAGCTTCGCGGCTTCCTGGGAGAGGTGCACCGAGTGCGCGGTGTCGTTGGTTCCGGTTCCCGCGATGATGGCCGCGCGACCGCCTACGGCTTCCTTCACGGCGCGGAACATGCCGAGGTTTTCCTCATCGGTGAGCGTGGATGTCTCCCCGGTTGTTCCGGTGACGACCAAGCCATCGCAGCCGTCGTCAACAAGCTTGACTGCCAGTTCCGCTGCCTGCTTGTAGTCAACTTCGCCGTCCTTGGTGAACGGGGTGACCATGGCGGTCAGAAGGGTACCGAGAGCAGGAACGTTCGCACGAGAGTCAGACATATGAAAAACGTTACCCTGTCAGCTGCGGGTTAGGAGAATGGGGCCCGCGTGATTGTCGTCAAATTCAACTAAATGGGAGCAAGGCCTCAGGCTGAGGCGTCGCTATGGCGCCCGGGCTTGGCTGGCGCCTCCGGCGAGCAGTACAGCGCAACCGCTGACTCCCGCAAGCGGTCTGCCCATGCTCCCAGCCGCTGGGCGGCCCGCACATAGTCGAACAATTCAACGGGGGTCAACGATTCGAGGTCAGTCTCCTCGAGCCGCCTGGCGAGTTCGGCGCCCGGCTGCTGTTCGCCCAGAACGGTTCCCTCGCGCCGCCACTGCACATCTTCAGGCGGCTCCCCTGCCACAAGCTGCCGGAAGAGGAAATCGACGACGCCCGGGCTCATCGCCTTCATGGGCCCATCCAGGCCTTGGGGATAGCCGTTCGGCCGCTTCGAAGGATCGTTCATGCAGCCATGGTATTCGAACATATATTCGAACACAAGGTGTGTCTCCTTCTTGGCGGCAGCCGCTACCGCTCCGCTGCGGTGGGCTCAGTGCGGAAGAGGCGCACGGCGTCGCGCATGGATTCCCTTGCGCGCTTGCGGTCGCCCGCGGCATCGTAGGCGCAACTGAGCCGGAACCAGGAACGCCAGTCCTCGGGGGCGGCCTCGGCCTCCACGCGGTACTTCTCAAACTCGGCGTCCGCGGCGGCACGCACGATGCGGCCTCCCGGTGTGCGGGGCAAGTTGTCCACGGGCAGCCCGCCTTCGGCTTCGAGCACCTTCGCCATCTTCTCCGTGCGCGCACCGAACACGAGCTCGCGGATCAGCGCCCACGCTCCGATGATGGGAAGCACCAAGTAGGCAGCGCCGATTCCCTTGGCTACCAGGTTCGCGTCACTGAGAAGCAGTATCGAGCGCTCGAAGGTGACCACGAGGTAAAGAACCAACAACAAGGTGACGGCACCCACCCAGATCTTGGTGCGGTTCTGCTTGAATGCGTTCCAGAGCGAGCCCATGTGCCTACAGCCCCAGATCCAGATAGCCGTCCAGGCCGACCGTCAGCCCGGGGTGGGACGCCACATTACGCAGACCCAGCAACACGCCGGGCATGAAGGACGCCCGGTCGAAGGAATCGTGGCGGATGGTCAGTTGCTCTCCCGGCCCGCCGAGGAGCACTTCCTGATGTGCCACGAGTCCCCGCAAGCGAACGCTGTGGACTCGGACGCCATCTACATCGCAACCACGGGCACCGTCAAGGGCGGTGTTCGTGGCATCCGGGCTCGCGGGGACTCCGGCTTCTTCGCGGGCGGCGGCAATGAGTTGGGCCGTGCGGACGGCTGTGCCCGAGGGAGCATCAACCTTGTTCGGGTGGTGCAACTCGATGATTTCCACCGATTCGAAATACTTGGAGGCCTTGGCGGCGAAGGCCGAGGCGAGGACGGAGCCGAGGGCGAAGTTGGGGGCGATAAGGACGCCTGCCTCCGGGTTCGCCGCAAGCAAGCCGCGCAAGGCCGCGAGCCGCGCCGCGTCCCAACCGGTGGTGCCGACAACAGCGTGCATGCCGTGTTCGACGGCGAAGCGGACGTTCGCTTCGGTGCTGTCCGGAACGGTCAGGTCGACGACATACTTGGCGCCGGCGTCGAGCAGGATATCAAGGGAATCGCCGCGGCCGAGGGCCGCGACGAGCTTCATGTCGGCGGCTGCCTCCACCGCCTTGACGGCTTCGATACCCATGCGGCCCTGGGCGCCGAGCACGGCGACAGCAAGTTGTTCGGTCATGCCCTTAACCCTACCGGGCGACGCGTACCGGGATTGCCCCAACGTGGAGTCGGAAGCGACCCTATTCGCCGGCCCCGACCCACTCGACCGTGCCGTCGCTGAAGAACTGTTCCTTCCAGATGGGCACTTGGGCTTTGATCCTGTCCACGAGCTCCGAGCACACTGCGAAGGCTTGGCCGCGGTGTGCAGCGGCAACGGCGCAGACGAGCGCAGGTTCGCCAATCTCCAGCAATCCGATCCGGTGTGCTGCCCAGATCCGGACAGGCTGCGCGGCCTCCCCCGAGTGCTCCGCCACAAGCTTCGCCACGACGTCGGCCATGACCTGGTGCGCGGTGGGGTGGGCGCTGTAGCTGAGCCTGTCGACCGGTTTGCCGCCGTCGTGGTTCCGGACCACGCCGCTGAAGCTCACCACCGCTCCCGCCGTATCCGATTCCACGGCTGCTATGGCCTGGTCCACGGAAATCGGCTCCGCGCTAAGGATCGCGCTGATGACTTCGAAGTCGGTTTCAGTGGTCATGACTTCCCTCCAATTGATCGCAAAGGTGGGCGATGACGGGATCAAGGACGGCAAGGCCGTCCATGACGCCCTTCGGCGAACCCGGCAGGTTCACAATGAATGTCTTGCCTGCTGTACCGGCATGGCCCCGGCTCAGCATCGCCATGGGTGTCTTGGCGGCTCCGGCGCGGCGGATGCCTTCCATGAGCCCCGGTATTTCGCGATCCAGCAAAGGCAGGGTGACTTCCGGAGTGCGGTCATCGGGGCTCAGCCCGGTGCCGCCGCTGGTAATGACGACGGCGGGTTCCAGGGTCAGCAGCGCACGGATGGCGGCACCGACCGGCTCACCGTCCGGGACCACCATGACGGGGAAGGTCTCGTAGCCGTGTTCGACCAACCAGTCCAGGATCACGGGGCCGCTCTTGTCCTCGTAGATTCCTGCCGCGGCACGGTTGGACGCGATGACAACGCCGGCCTTCCGCGGACCACGCGCAGGTTCGCAGGCGTTCATGCGCTTTCTCCTTCGCCGGATGGACCGGGCACGGCGGACGCACCGGACGACGCGGGAAGGGCCCAGTCGCCGCTCTTTCCGCCGCTCTTGGCCAACACCTGGATGCCGCTGATGACAGCGTGCTTATCCACTGCCTTGATCATGTCGTAGACGCTCAAGGCAGCAACGGAGGCCGCAGTCAAAGCTTCCATCTCCACGCCCGTGACGCCCCTGGTCTTCACCGTTGCCAGGACAACCACGGTGTCCGGGCCGAGTTCGAAGTCCACAGTGACCTTGGAAATCGGCAGCGGGTGGCACAGCGGGATGAGTTCGGGCGTCTTCTTGGCTGCCATGATGCCGGCAACGCGCGCCACCGCAAGGGCGTCGCCCTTCGGGAGGTCACCGGCGCCGAGCAGGGTGAGCACCTCGGACGTGCTGTGGACCGTGGCGGTGGCGGTGGCCTCCCGCGTGGTCACGGCCTTTTCGGAGACATCGACCATTTGGGCTGTACCGTCTTGGCGCAAATGCGTAAGGGCGCCGCCGTCTTGGCGCAAATGCGTAAGGGCGCCGCCGATGCTGGCGGGGTCTGGAGTGTCATTCACAACATCCATACTTCCACTTCCGCCCCGGCGTCGAGTTCCGTGACTGCTGCAGGCACCTGGACCAGCGCGTTCGAGTTGGCGAGCGCATGGATGAGATGGGAGCCTGGACCCCCCTCAAGCCTGACCGTTCCGCCGGGAAGAAGGGTGCCCCGGCGGACCTGGTGCTTACCGGCCGGCGAGGTCAACGACTCCGCAAGGCGCGCCTGCAGGCTCGGCCGCAATGCAGGGCTGCCCACGACGGCGGCGAGCGCCGGGCGAAGGAACATTTCGAAGGACACGAGGCAGCTCACGGGATTGCCCGGGAATCCCAGGAAGGGCAGGCCGTCGAACGTTCCGATCCCTTGGGGGCCGCCGGGTTGCATGGCCACCGACACGAATTCGACCGGCTGGTCCATCATGGCCTGCCGGACCACTTCGTAGGCGCCCTTGCTGACGCCTCCGGTGCTGACGATGAGATCGACGGTGCCGCCCAGGCTGCGAAGGAGCGCCAGCAGCTCGGTAGGATTGTCGCCGCTGATTCCCGTCCGCGTGACGTGGAGGCCGGACTGAAGCATGGCGGCTTCGAGAAGGGTTCCGTTGGAATCGTAGATCTTGCCTTCCGGCAGGGACGTACCGGGTTCCACGACTTCATCGCCGGTGGTGACCAGGAGCACGCGCACCGGCGTGCGGACCTCGACGGCGGTCATCCCCATGGCGGCTAGCAGCCCCAATTGCCCGGGTCCGAGGGCCGTTCCCCCGCGCAAGGCAACGGTTCCCGCCGTGATGTCGCTCCCCGCGTCGCGGACGAACGTTCCGGGCTCAGTGGTGGGAAGGCGGACGGTTGATGGGACACCGGGGACGGGAAAGACATCAGGCACTGCCTGTTCGATGGGCACGACGGCGTCGGCACCCTCGGGCATCATGGCGCCGGTCATGATCGGGGCTGCGGTGCCAGGCATGAGCCGTGCCGGTGCCGCGCCGGCCGGGACGGGATCCACGACCGTCAGCTCCGCACCGGCGTCGCTCCCTGCGTGCGGGGCGAGGTCCGCTGCGCGGACAGCAAAACCGTCCATCTGGGAGTTGGCGAACGGCGGCAGGCTGAGCGGGGCCAAGACGTCGGCGGCAAGTACCCGGCCGAGCGCCCCCAACAACGGCAGCTCTTCGGTGCCGTCTATGTGCGCAAGGCCGGACAGCAACTCCTGGACGGCTTGACGGTGGGCTGCGACGGATCGTGCCACGAGGGTTCCTCCCGGGTTGTTTCGCTCGGACCTACCCAGCCTAGTATCAGTTTGCAGTGACATGGATGGTGTGGAACCCCGTGGCGCCGTCCGGTGCCACGGGGGTTCGGGCTTCGGGCTGCGGGGTACCCGTGGCATCGGTGGCACGGACCTGGACTTCATGGTTCCCTGAGCCCAACTCAAGGCCCAGCTGCCATTGGTACCACGTGTCCGACGAGATCCCCGGGGCTAGCTTGGCTTCCTGCCAATTGCCGCGGTCGACGCGCAACTCCACGCGGGAAACGCCGCGGTGTTGAGCCCAGGCGACACCGCCGAACTGGACCGTTCCGGCCTTGACCGAGCGGCCGTCCCGGGGCACGTCGATACGGGACTGCGTCTTGATGGGACCGTGGTCGCTCCAACCTCGCGGAACCCAGTAGCCCTGGTCGTCGGCGAAACGGGTCACCTTCAGTTCCGTCAGCCATTTGGTGGCCGAAACATATCCATAGAGGCCCGGGACGACCATCCGGACGGGGAAGCCGTGCTCCAGCGGCAACGGTTCGCCGTTCATTCCGACAGCGAGGATCGCGTCGCGATTGTCGGTGAGCGCTTCGAGGGGGGTTCCGGCGGTCCAGCCGTCAGTGCTGCGGGACAGCACCATGTCCGCCCCGGGCTTGGGTCCGGCCATGGCGAGGAGTTCGCGGACCGGCCAGCCCAGCCAGAGGGCGTTGCCGATCAGGTCTCCGCCGACTTCGTTGGACACGCAAGCGATGGTCACGTAGCGCTCGATCATCGGCTTGCTCAGCAGCGTGGCGAAATCCAACTGGACTTCGCGCTCCACCAAGCCGGTCACCTTGAGGGTCCAGTCCGGCGGATTCACGGCCGGCGGGATCAGCGCAGTGTCGATCCGGTAGAAGTCGGGGTTCGGTGTGACGAGCGGCTGCAGGCCCGCCAAGGTGAGTGCAGCGCCGTCGGGAACCTTTTGCGGAGGAGTCACCGGGGCGGGCAGGGCCACCCCGCGGCGGAAATCGGATGCCACCGTTCCCGCCCTGCGCACCAGGGTCGTGATGATGCCTGCCGCCGCCGCCGCGATCGCGGCTCCACCCAGCAATTGCATGAAGCTCCGGCGGGCCAATGGCATGTCGGCTGCTTCGGGCATGGGTCGCCAGGTTTCGAGCCGCTGGATCAGGAGCCGGAGGAAAAGCATGGTGACGATGGTGGCCACGACGGGGGCGATTGCCGCAGTGGGCGCGGCCTGGGCACGGGTCAGGACGGCAGCCAGCCCCGCCGCTCCAGCGAGCAAGGCAAGCGCCAGCCCCGCTCCCTTTCGCCGATACTCCAGGAGGCCGGCGACCGCGGCGAGGACGAAGGTCACCAGGGCGATGCTGACGATCAAGGCAAGTTTGTCGGCGGTGCCGAAAAGGTTGACGGCCAGTTCCTTGGCCCAACCCGGAACGGCGTCGATGACCACGCCCCCCAGCGCGGTGACCGGCGAGACGGAGGGGCTCAGGAACCCGGCCAGCAACTCGCCGGCCGCCACCCCGAGTCCGATGGCCACCACGCCGCACGCCGCCGCCCATCGGGCCGCCGTCCTGGTACTGGTTTTCTTCGAAGTGGTCCTGCTCATGATGTGCCTGCCTGTTTGCGGCTCTTTGCCGGAATGGTGTCCGCGGGAACTGTCTGTGTCGGAAATACCTCGGTGCGGGATGGGGTAGCCTGCGCACCCGATGGAAGGCGGAGTGTGAAACGGCAGCCCTCGCCCGTGTTCGCCACCGTGACCATGCCGCCATGCGCCTTCACGATGCCCGCCACCATGCTGAGTCCTACGCCTGCCCCGCTATACCGCGGTGGACCCCCTTCGACGGGTATTCCCGCTCCCCGGGAACGGTCCTTTTGCCAACCGGTCTCGAAAACGTGGGCGAGATCCTCATCGTCGATGCCGCCGCAGCTGTCCACGACGTCCACGACGGCGTCGCTTCCGTCGCGTCCGACGCGAACCATGACCCCGCCGTCGGGCCGGCTGTAGATAATCGCGTTAAGCACCACGTTCCGGACGGCCCTTCCCAGGCTCGGGCCGTCCGCGACGGCCATGCACTCGCGGTCGCCGCCGCCGTCGAGCCGGATGCCGCGCTGGGCGGCGAGCGGCGCAAGGTCGGCAATCGCGTCGCTCACGAGGTCGTAGAGGTCCAAGGATTCTGCGCTGAGCCGGAGCGTTCCGGCCTGGATTTTGGACAGTTCCAAGAGGTCGTTGACCATAACGGCCATCTGGTCCGTCTGGGCGATGATCTTGCGGTAGTACGTTGGGACGTCGGAGGCCATGCCGTCTTCCAGCGCTTCGGCCATGGCCCGCATGCTGGCCAAAGGGGTCCGGAGGTCGTGCGAGATCCAGGAGACCAGTTCGCGGCGGGCGGTTTCGACGGCGGCTTCCCGTCGTCGGGATTCCTCGAGTTTGATGCTGCTCGCTTCGAGTTCCTGGGCGAGCTGGGCAAGCTCGGAGTTCATTGCGGGTCCGGCCCGCCGCGATCCTGATTGTGCCAGGAAGGAGCCATCGAGGGCTTCTCCGCTGCCGAGGCGCCGCGTTGCTGCCACGAGCCGGATGGCGTTGCGGGACACCCCGGCCCCGAGGACGAGGGAAATCGCTATTGCCACGGCCGAGGCCACCCCGAGGATGTACCACATGACTTCGAGGTCCACAGCGGAAATGAACATCGCATTGAAGGCGCTCACCATCCCTGCCACGAGAACGGCAACGGTCGCCACCACCACGAGGCAGATCTGTACCAGGATCGACGCGCCGCGCAGGAAACGCAGCAAGGCAAGGGTCAAGGCGCCGATGAGGACAGCCCACAGCAGCATCCAGCCCAGGATCGCGAACATTTCAGCTGCCTGCATGTCCACCTTCCTTCGCGTCAAAGCGGTAGCCGACTCCCCAGACGGTCTTGAGCAGCACCGGCGTGGTGGGGTTGTCCTCGATCTTTTCGCGTAAGCGACGGACGTGGACTGTCACGGTGGACAAATCCCCGAAGTCCCAGCCCCACACTGCCTTGATGAGGTCCTCACGGCTGAACACTTGGTTGGGCCGACGAAGCAGGAAGGCCAGCAGATCGAACTCACGCACCGTAAGCATGAGGGGTTTGCCATCCTGGAGCACTGTGCGGGACGCCGGATCCAATTCGAAGCCGGCGAGTTCCACGGGAGGTTCCGGGCTGAATTCCCGGATACTCCGGCGCAACACGGACTTCACGCGGAGGACAAGCTCGCGGGGCGAGAAGGGTTTGGTGACGTAATCGTCCGCTCCGGTTTCCAGGCCCAGGATCCGGTCGTCTTCCGTGCCAAGGGCGGTGACCATGATGATGGGAACGCTCATGGCCAGGCGCAGCCTGCGGCACACTTCCACGCCGTCGAGTCCTGGCAGCATCCGGTCCAGGATGACAAGGTCGGGCCGCCTGGCGGCTGCGAGGCTCAGTGCGGTGAAGCCGTCGCCCGCGAGATCGACCTGGAAGCCAGCCTGGATCAGGTAGTCCCGGACGACGTCGGCGATGGTCTGTTCATCTTCGACCAGCAGAATGCGGCGATTGCCGACTTCTGCAGGGTGCGGGGCGGACTGCGTGTTCACACCTTCAGCATAGATTCGCATGGTGCCCGCGGTATGTGTTCCGGGCGCCGCCGGGCCAACCGTATGCATTCCGTAAGAAGTCGCGCCTTCCTTGCCTTCCACGGGAGCAGACGACGAACGTGACCGGTGTGCGATATCACGCTCGAGCCCTGCCTGGCGTAGCCTGAACCCATGAGTGTTCAGCTAGGCATGCCGTTGCCCCCTACGGGCGACGGGACGGGAAGCAGCGTTTCTGCGCCCCCGCCGCGCCCTGCAGGAACTCCCCCGGGCCTGTTCGACCGTTACGGACGCCGGGCCACCGACATGCGTTTGTCCCTGACTGACAAATGCAACCTGCGCTGCACGTACTGCATGCCGGCCGAGGGCCTCGAATGGTTGTCCAAGCAGGCTGTCATGACCGCCGCCGAGATTGTCCGGCTGGTGCGGATCGGCGTCGAACAACTCGGGGTCCGCGAACTTCGCCTCACAGGAGGCGAGCCCTTGGTGCGTGCCGACCTGGTGGACATCATCTCGGCCCTCCGCGAGGCGCACCCCGATCTGCCGATCTCCATGACCACCAACGGCGTCGGACTCGACAAGAAGGCGGCGGCGCTCAAGGACGCCGGGCTCACGCGCATTAACGTGTCCCTCGACTCCCTGCACGAAGAAACGTTCACGAAGCTCACCAGGCGACCCTTCCTGGCCAAGGTATTGGCCGGCGTCGATGCCGCCTGGGCTGCGGGGTTGGGTCCGGTCAAGATCAATGCCGTCCTCATGCGCGGAATCAACGACGCCGAGTCCCCCGACCTCCTGGCCTGGGCCGTGGACCGCGGCTATGAATTGCGCTTCATCGAGCAAATGCCGCTGGACGCCGATCACGGTTGGACCCGGCGGGACATGATCACGGCGGCAGAGATCCGCGAACTGCTCTCCCGCGACTTCGCCCTGACCCCGGACCCGCGCGAACGCGACGGCGCACCGGCGGAACGATTCGAAGTACGACGGCGGGACCCGGAATCTGCGGAAGCCGACGGTCCGCTGCTGGGCACCGTCGGCATCATCGCCTCCGTCACCGAGCCGTTCTGTTCCGATTGCCGGCGCACACGGATCACCGCCGAAGGCAAGATCATGAGCTGCTTGTTCTCCCGCGAGGAATTCGACCTGTTGGGACTACTTCGCTCCGGAGCGGACGACGAGGAACTCGCCCAACGCTGGCAGGACGCCATGTGGATCAAACCCAAGGCGCACGGCATGGACCACACGGGCCTCGGCGCACCCGACTTCGTCCAGCCGGACCGCAGCATGAGCGCGATCGGAGGCTGAGGCTTTGCTCGTACGATACTTCGCTGCCGCGCGCGCCGCGGCGGGCGTCGAAGAGGAACACCACGACCTCCCTGAAGGGACCGGCCTGGACGGGCTGATCGCGGCCGTGCTCGCCGTCGAACGTCCGGAACCACCGGCTGGAACACCGCCCCTGGCCCGGATCATTTCCCGCAGCAGCTTCCTGCGCAATGAGGTAGCGGTCCGCGACCGATCGGCGCCTCTCGGTGCGGACGACGTCGTCGACGTCCTCCCACCGTTTGCCGGCGGCTGAGCCGGCGACGGCCGAGGGGTGGTTCCCAGGGTCCAAGGAGCCTACGCTGTGCCTATCCGCGCAAGAGCAAAGGAACAGCCATGTACACCCTCCTGATCGAACACTCGGTGAACGACTTCGGCGCATGGAAGCAGTCGTTCGACTCGGATCCGGCGGATCGCGCCGGCTCCGGCGTTGTCTCCTACCGGGTCTCCAGGCTTGTGGACGATTCGCAGCGGGTCCTGATTGAGCTTGATTTCGCCGAACGGGAGCAAGCTGAATCAATGCTGAACACGTTGCGGATAAAGGTGTGGAGTGGACCAGGAAGGCCGGCCTCGCTCGACGGCATGCCAGACGCGCGGTTAGTCGAGTCGATGGAGGCCAGAGTCCTCTGAGTGATGCGCCTGCTGGACGTGAGCTTTAGACGCGCCTGCAGACAGAGACCATGAACGGGCTGAACGTCGGGGCATCCCCGAGCCTTAGCTCCGCCATATGGGTCAGCACGCCGCCGTCCACCTTGAAAGTGTGTCGCGCCGTCCCGCGGGGGCTGCGTCGCTCCAGCCTCAGCGTGCCGTCTTCCCAATGCCCCCGAGCCGGAGCTTCCGGGGGCCTGCCCATGCTGTCCACGTAGTACCACAAGGTGTCCCCGTGGTCCGGGTCAACGGTAAAGACACCATGCCCCTCGAAATGGGTGCCGTCGGGCTCAATGTGCCGGTAGCTCTGCACCAAGGCGTAACCTCCTGCCGCGCGCGAGAAGGTCACCTCGGCGTCGGCGGTCCGGGCAGGTCCCCAGGGCGACGCCGAGAGCTCGGTACTCCCCCGCCAATGACCCAGGAATGCCTCCAGCGCAGTGTGTGCATGACTCTTCATTGGCTCGTTCATGGCGACTCCTGCGCAAGGCTGTGGATACGTCACCATCATGTTCCCGATCGAGCAGGCGCGTCCAGCCTTCCCCACACCGGACATGCCTCCTCTTCCAAACCAGGAATGGACATATCAGGGTTATATCCACTCCCAGGCTCCAACGAGGGGCATGTCCCTGTGAGAGTGCGGGGTTCAGAGGCCGAACGTCTCGGTTTCCTCGAAGGGCCCGACGACGGTCACGGTGCGGGGGGCTTCTGCGAGCACCCGGGCGAGTTCCTGGACCTGGTCGGCTGTGACGGCCTTGATGCGGGCCAGCGTTTCATCGATGTCCTGGAATTCGCCCGAAACGAGTTCGGCACGGCCAAGGCGGGACATCCGGGATCCGGTGTCTTCAAGGGCCAGGACGATGCCGCCGCACAATTGGCCCACGGCCTTGCGCAGTTCCTCGTCCGTGATTCCGTCGGCAGCGAGCTTATCCAGTTCGGCGCCCAGGAGTTCCAGAACCTGCTTGACCTTCGACGGCGTGCAGCCGGCATACATGCCGAAGTAGCCTGCGTCCGCGTAGGCGGAGGCAAAGGAATAGGTGGAATAAACGAGGCCCCGCTTTTCGCGGATCTCCTGGAAGAGACGCGAAGACATGCCACCGCCAAGGACCGCGTTCAGGACGCTCATCACGAAGCGCCGATCGTCTGTGGCCACGATCGAAGGGCAGCCCATGATGATGTTGGCCTGCTCCACGGGACGCTTGATCACATGCAGCCCTGCGGTGCCCGTGATATCCGCCCGCTCGGTGGAGCGGCGCTCGACGGGGGCAGCGGTGTCCTTCAGCTCCCACCCGGCCGTCCGCAAGGCATCGACCACGAGGCGGCAGACGACGTCGTGGTCCAGGCCGCCGGCTGCGGTGATGACGATTTCGTCCGGCCGGTAGTAGCGCTGGTAATGTGCCCACACGGAATCGCGGGACACGGCCTTGATGGCGGCAGGGGTGCCACCGATCGGGCGTCCCAGCGGATGCACGCCGAGTACCGCGGCCACGAAATTTTCATGTGCGACGTCGGTGGGGTCATCGCTGTCCATGGCGATTTCCTCAAGGATCACGTCGCGTTCCTGTTCAAGTTCCGCAGGATCGAGCACGGCGCCGGTGATCATGTCGGCAATGACGTCGATCGCCATGGGGAGGTCCGTGTCCAGTACCCGGGCAAAGTAGCACGTGCTTTCCTTTGCCGTGGCCGCATTCGATTCACCGCCGACCTCGTCGAAAGCGGACGCGATCTCAAGGGCGGTGCGCTTCTTGGTGCCTTTGAACAGGAGATGCTCCAGGAAGTGGGTGGAGCCGTGCTGTCCGTCTGCCTCGTCCCGGGAGCCGACTCCCACCCAGAATCCGATAGTTGCCGAACGCTGCCCGGGCATGGCCTCGGTGAGCACCCGGACGCCTCCCGGAAGCACTGAGCGCCGGACAACGGAGCCGCCTTCGGCGCCATGGATCAATTCGCCGCCGGGCACGGTCTGCGCCAATGGGAGGGGTACGACAGTCATCAAGACCTTTCAGTTCTGCGGGAAATCACGGGTGCCAAATCTGGCTGCAATCGTACCAGCGGGCGCATCACCCCCGGGACGGGAATTCATTGTTAAACCGGGCAGGACCGGTGGACATGTCCACCGGTCCTGCCGCGTGTTTGCCGGTTCAGGCTACTCGGCGGAAACTTCAGCCTCTTCGGCGGGAGCTTCTTCAGAGGAGGCGCCTTCTTCCTCAGCCACAACCGGGGAGAGGGAGAGCTTGCCGCGGTCGTCGATCTTGGTGATCTCGACCTGGATCTTCTGGCCCACGGAGACGACGTCATCGACGTTGTCCACGCGCTTGCCACTGGCCAGCTTGCGCAGTTCGGAGATGTGCAGCAGGCCGTCCTTGCCCGGGGTCAGGGAAACGAACGCACCGAAGGTGGTGGTCTTGACGACCGTGCCCAGGTAACGCTCACCGATTTCCGGGATCTGCGGGTTGGCGATGGCGTTGATCGCGGCGCGGGCTGCTTCTGCAGACGGACCGTTGGTAGCGCCGATGTAGACGGTGCCGTCGTCCTCGATGGAGATGTCGGCGCCGGTGTCTTCCTGGATCTGGTTGATCATCTTGCCCTTGGGGCCAATGACCTCACCGATCTTGTCAACGGGGATGTTGACGGCGATCACGCGCGGTGCGAACTCGGAGAGCTCGTCCGGAGTGTCGATGGCGGCGTTGATGACGTCCAGGATGTGCAGGCGGGCTTCGCGGGCCTGCTTCAGGGCTGCAGCCAGGACCGATGCGGGGATGCCGTCGAGCTTGGTGTCGAGCTGGATGGCGGTGACGAACTCGGAAGTACCGGCAACCTTGAAGTCCATGTCGCCGAAAGCATCTTCGGCGCCGAGGATGTCGGTCAGGGCGGCGTAGCGGGTCTGGCCGTCAACCTGGTCGGAAACCAGGCCCATGGCGATACCGGCAACAGCGGCCTTCAACGGCACACCTGCATTGAGCAGGGACAGCGTGGAGGCACAAACGGAACCCATCGACGTCGAACCGTTGGAGCTGAGGGCCTCGGACACCTGGCGTATGGCGTACGGGAATTCCTCGCGGGACGGCAGCACCGGCATGATGGCGCGCTCTGCAAGGGCGCCGTGGCCGATTTCGCGGCGCTTCGGGGAGCCGACGCGGCCGGTCTCGCCCGTGGAGTACGGCGGGAAGTTGTAGTTGTGCATGTAGCGCTTGCGCGTGACGGGAGACAGCGAGTCGATCTGCTGTTCCATCTTGAGCATGTTCAGCGTGGTGACACCCATGATCTGGGTTTCGCCGCGCTCGAAGATGGCGGAACCGTGAACGCGGGGCAGGACCTCTACCTCGGCAGTCAGCTGGCGGATGTCCGTCAGGCCACGGCCGTCGATGCGGATCTGGTCCTTGAGGATGCGCTGGCGCACAACCTGCTTGGTCAGGGAGCGGAAGGCTGCGGAGAGCTCCTTCTCGCGGCCCTCGAACTCGCCGGAGTGGGCGCTGAGGACTTCGTCCTTGAGCTCGTCGGAGGCGTTGTCGCGGTCCTGCTTGTCGGCGATCTGGAAGACCGCGGCAAGCTTTTCGGCAGCGGTAGCTTCAACGGCGGCGTAAACGTCGTCCTGGTAGTCCAGGAAGATCGGGAACTCAACCGTAGGCTTGGCAGCGCGGGCGGCCAGGTCGGCCTGGGCCTCGCACAGCGCCTTGATGAAAGGCTTGGCAGCTTCGAGGCCCTCGGAAACAACTTCTTCGGTGGGAGCGGTAGCGCCCTGTTCCTTGATGAGGTTCCAGGAGTTGTCCGTGGCTTCGGCTTCAACCATCATGATGGCGACGTCGTCACCGTCGGGACCCGACACAACACGGCCGGCGACAACCATGTTGAAGACGGCGTTTTCGAGCTGGGAGTGCTTCGGGAAAGCAACCCACTGCGAACCCTGTTCGTCGGCGACGAGGGCAACGCGGACGCCGCCGATCGGGCCGGAGAACGGGAGGCCGGAGAGCTGGGTGGACATGGACGAGGCGTTGATGGCCACGACGTCGTAGAGCTCGTCCGGGTTGATCGCCAGGACGGTGACGACGATCTGGACCTCGTTGCGCAGGCCCTTGACGAACGCGGGGCGCAGGGGGCGGTCCATGAGGCGGCAAGCCAGGATGGCCTCGGTGGACGGGCGGCCTTCACGGCGGAAGAACGAGCCCGGGATGCGGCCGGCGGCGTACATGCGCTCTTCGACGTCGACAGTCAGCGGGAAGAAGTCGAAGCCTTCACGCGGGGACTTGCCAGCGGTGGTTGCGGACAGCAGCGCGGTGTCTTCGTCGATGTAGACCATCGCGGCGCCGGCTGCCTGCTTGGCGAGGCGGCCGGTTTCGAAGCGGATAACACGCTTGCCGAAGCGGCCGTTGTCGATGATGGCTTCTGAGAACTGGATTTCGGGACCCTCCATTGAGAGTCACCTCCGTTTCTTGTTTAGCGGAAGTCCTTCCGCATCGACCCAGGCCAGCGTCTGTTCCTGGCCTGTACGACACCCGGTCATCGATCGAGACCCACGGGCTGCGCCTTCATCACAGAAGGCTGTTCCCGGGGATCACTACCGAGGACCGCGAATGCGCGATGCGGTTGAACTCCTGTTAAGTGTTGGATTTAGTTATGGAGAAAAGGCGGCCCGGTCCGCGGAGGATCGGGCCGCCCGAAGTCAAACTAGCGGCGCAGGCCGAGGCGCTCGATGAGCGCACGGTAGCGGGCAATGTCAGTCTTCTTGAGGTAGCCCAGCATGCGCTTGCGACGACCAACCATAGCCAGCAGACCGCGCTGGGTGTGGAAGTCGTGCTTGTGCTCCTTCATGTGCTCAGTCAGATCCTTGATCCGCTGAGTCAGGACTGCAATCTGGACCTCCGGCGAACCAGTGTCGTCCTTGGACGTTGCGTATGCCTCGATGATGGACTGCTTAACAGCGGCTTCAAGTGCCACGTGAACTCCTAGAGTTGTGCCGTGCGTCCCGATTCAGCGCCTCGCTGCCGGGTTGTGATGTGCCAATGACCGCACACAAAACAGGTCCAGCCGCCACGGACTGCAGCCGGATCCATCCCTCAGTTTACCGGCAGCCCGGCAATCTTGTCGAAAGCTGCCGTGTGACCCTCCTCAAACAGGAGCGACACTCACTGCCCGATCTCGGTCCGGACTGCGAAAAGCTCAGGGAAGAACGTCAAATCGAGCGCCTTCTTCAGGAAGGAAACGCCGCTTGAACCTCCGGTTCCCGTCTTCATGCCGATGGTCCGCTGCACCGTACGGAGGTGCCGGAAGCGCCACAATTGGAAGTTGTCTTCCAGGTCCACCAGTTCCTCGCAGGCTTCGTAGGCCGGCCAGTTGTCTGCGGCATTTTCGTAGATGTGCTTGAAAAGGGGCAAGAGCCCAGGTGTGAACTCGTGGGCCTGCGTCACGTCCCGGTCCAGGACGGAGCGTGGAACGTCGTAGCCGTGCCGGTCCAGGTAGGCAAGGAATTCGTCGTAGATGCTCGGAGCGTTCAAGAGCTCCTCCAGCATGGTTCTGGACTCCGGATCAGATTCGAACACCGGCAACATCTTCCCGTTCTTGTTGCCGAGGATGAACTCGACGGCGCGGTACTGGCTCGACTGGAACCCGGAGGCATTGCCCAGGAAGCCGCGGAACTGGGAGTACTCGGTAGGGGTAAGCGTGGCGAGCACCGACCATTGCTCGGTGAGCGTCTTCTGGATGTGCTTGACCCGTGCGATGGCCTTGAGCGCGGAGCCAAGGTCGTCCTGGCGCAGCCAGGTGGCCGCGCTCCGGAGCTCGTGCAGGACCAGCTTCAGCCAGAGCTCGGTGGTTTGGTGCTGGATGATGAACAGGAGTTCGTCATGGTGCTCCGGCTGGCTGACAGGTTGCTGGGCGCTGAGCAGCAAGGGCAGCTGCAGGTAGGAGCCGTAACTCATGCGTGAGCTGAAGTCCTTGACGATGCCTTCGTCGAGTGGCCGGGTGTTCTTCTCAACGCTCACGGCGCGGGGCTACTTGTCCAGCAGGAGATCGTGGGCCTGGGCGACGTCCAGGCGCATCTGCTCTACGAGGGCCTCGGGTCCGCGGTAGGCCACCATGCCCCGCAGCCTCGAAGTGAATTCCACCACGACGGTCTGGCCGTAGAGGTTGAAGTCCTCCACTTCCTCCTCCGGGCGGTCGATCACGTGGGCTTCCACCTGCCGGCTCACGCCGTCGAACGTGGGGTTGGAACCGACCGAAATCGCGGCGGGCCAGCGGGTTCCGGATTCGTCCACGAGCCAGCCGGCGTAGATTCCATCCGCGGGGACGTAGCCCGTGGCGCCGTGGTCCAGGTTCGCCGTGGGAAAGCCCAGGGCGCGTCCCCGCGCGGCGCCGTGGACCACTTCGCCGCGCATCCTGTGCGGGCGGCCGAGGACGGCAGCCGCGGTCTCGACGTCGCCCTCGGCGAGGGCCTCGCGCACCCAGGTGGAGGAACAGCGACGGTCCGTGCCGCCGTCGTCGTGCACGGGAAAGCCTTCCGCGCCGAATTCGTTGACCACGTGGACGCCGAATCCGAGTTTCTTGCCCAATTCCTGCATGGTGCCGACGTCGCCGGAATTTCCCACGCCGAAACGGAGATCGTGGCCCACAACAACGTGTGCCGCGTGAAGCCCGTCAAGCAGGACGTTGACGACGAATTCCTCGGGCGTCATGGCCGCAAGCGTGAGGTTGTACTTCATGACGAGGATGGCATCCACGCCCGTGTCGGCCAGGGCATCGAGCTTGTCCTGCAAGCCCATGAGGAGCTCCGGTGCGGAGTCGGGCCGGTGGACCAGGGCCGGGTGGGGATCGAACGTCACGACGACGGACCGCGCGCCGTGCTGCCCCGCGGTGCGCAGAAGCTGCGTCAGCACCTGCTGGTGTCCGCGATGGACGCCGTCAAAGTTGCCGATGGTAACGACGCTGGGACCGAAATCCTCGGGGACCTCAGTGGGATCGTTCCAGATGTGGACCATCAACCTCGCCTTTTACTGCTGGTATTCGCTATGCCCGGCGCCTGGTCCGGCGCCGGAATTCTCTAAGGTTACCCGCTATCCCTGGGCTGGCATGCCCGGGTGGCGGAGCCCCGATTTCTAGTGCGGGAGCCGTGCCGGGCGCCGACGGTAGAGCCACAACAGGCCCAGGACCGGCAGGATCAACGGGACAAAGCCGTATCCGCGTCCGAACAAGGACCACACGGTGTCGTGCGGGAAAGCCACAGGATCGAAAAGGCTGATCGCGCCAACCACCAGCACCCCGACCATCTCCACGAGGACGGCCGCCAGCGATACCTTGAACCACGTGCGGCCCGGCTTCGCGAGGGAGACTGTGGCCACGATGTACACCACGGCGGCGAAGGCCGAAAGGATGTGGGCCAAGGGAGCATCCGAGAACTTCGTCAGGATCTGGTAGCCGGCACGGGCCGTCGCCGAGATCGCGAAGACTGCGTAGACCGCAATCAACAGCCTCCCGGGCCCGGTATTGCGGGTGTCCGGGTTCTTCTTCCCGGTGGTTTCAACAGTCACTTCGTGTGCTTCTTCCAATGTCAGTACCAGATCTGGTTCATGCGGGCCGCCATGACCAATGCGGTGACGCCCACGGCGCCCATGACGAAATTGCTCCAACGGGTCCGTTCCAGGATGGACCAGTACACCGCGACGACGGGGAGGATGAGCGCCGTGACGATGTAGCCCCAGAATTCCCAGGGCTCCCCCGCGATCTTTTCACCCATCGCGACGCGGATGATCGATCCCACCAGATAGACCAGCAGGACGAGTTCGACGGCGGCAACGGACAGTATGGTGACGTCGTTGGGGGCCTTCTTCATGATGCCCGCCACGACGCAAATGACGGTGGACAGCAGGCCCACCACAAGGACAGCGTAAAAGTATCCGTCCATGGCTAGTGTGCCTGCTTTTCGTTGTCAGGCGCGAACACGAGGACGGGCTTGGCGAAACTCCCCGCATCGGCCAACAACGCCACGAGCTCCCCTGATGGAGAGAACGCAGCAGCCGGGTTCTCGGCGGTGGCTGCGTCGGCCGTGCCGGCAGCGGGTCCCGCGGCGATCCTGCGGCCAAACGAGATCTCGGTGGTTTCGGCGTCGCTCAACTCCCGGTTGGGCATGAGCGCGCGGGCGGCGGCGGACATGTCGAGGACTTCCAGTTCCTCGGCAAGCTGTTCGAGGGTGCGGGCCTGCGCCAGGGAGTACGGCCCCACTTGGGTGCGGCGCAGCACCGTGAGATGGCCGCCGACGCCGAGAGCCTCGCCAAGGTCGCGCGCCAGCGCGCGGATGTAGGTGCCCGAGGAGCACTCGACAGTCACATCGATGTCGACGACCCTGCCGTCGTCGACCCTCCGGATGGCATGGATCTCGAATCGGTGGATGGTCACCGGCCGGGCGGCGAGCTTGACCTCTTGACCCGAACGGACGCGCGCGTAGGACCGTTCGCCGTTGACCTTGATGGCGCTGACGCTGCTGGGAACCTGCTGGATTTCGCCACTGAGCTGCGCGACGCCGGCACGGATGGCTTCCTCGGTGACTCCGGCGGCGCTGCGGCTTTCGGTGATGTCCCCTTCGGCATCGTCCGTGATGGTTGATTCGCCGAGCCGGATGGTGGCGGAGTACGTCTTGGAGGTGCCGACGATGTAGGTCAACAGTCTCGTGGCCTTGTTGATGCCAAGCACGAGGACCCCGGTGGCCATGGGATCCAGGGTCCCTGCATGGCCGACTTTCCGGGTACCGGCCAGTCGCCGCATCCGTCCAACCACATCGTGGCTGGTCCATCCTTGCGGCTTGTCAACGATTACCAGTCCAGAAAGCACGCCTCCCAGTATATCCGCGTCGAGGCATGCATCCTGCGGCCCCCGGCTTCCCTGAACGGTCCGGGTGCGCAGCTAAGATGGCTCCCATGCCTGAGCTTGCCGCACACGTCCGCGAAGTGCCCGTGAACCAGATCCGCGAAATTACCGAGGCCGCCTGGAGCACCCCCGGGGCAATTGTCCTTAGCATCGGCGAGCCCGGCTTCGCGCTCCCCCGGCACATCCTGGACGCGGGGATCGCGTGTCTGGACAGGGACGAGACCAACTACACCCCCAATGCCGGGATCCCGGCGCTGCGTGAGGCCTTTGCCGACCGCTTCCGTGCCCACAACAAAGTGGACCTCGGGGCGGAGCGCGTGTATGTCGTCGACGGGGCCCAGCAGGGACTGCATTTCGCCATGAGCCTGCTCCTCTCCCCCGGCGACGAGATCCTGATTCCTAATCCTGGCTACCCCACTTTTGCCATGACGAGCCATTTGCTGCACGCCATTCCGGTGCACTATCCGCTCTACCCCGAGCACGAGTTCCAACCCCGCATCGAGGACATCGAGGCACTGATCACTCCCCGTACCAAGGTGTTGGTCCTGAATTCGCCTTCCAATCCCCTGGGCGCGGTAATCTGCGAGGAAACAACGCGCCAGCTCGTGGAATTGGCCGTCAAACACGATCTGTGGATCATTTCGGATGAATGCTACGAAGCCTTCACCTTCGACGTTCCGCACACGAGTCCCGCCCGCTTCGACAGCACCGTTCCCGGGGAGGCGCGCGTTTTCACGTCCCTGACTTTGTCCAAAACGTACGGGCTGACCGGGCTGCGGATCGGGGCGCTCATTTGCCCGCCGGGCCTGGAACGGAAGATGAACAACGTCATGGAAGCGATCGTTTCCTGCGTGGCTTCGCCTTCCCAGTACGCGGCAGTCGCGGCGCTGACCGGCCCGCAGGACTATGTGGACACCGCGCGGGAGCATTACCGTTCCAACCGCGACGCCGCCTCGGCAGTGCTCGCGGAAAAGCGCATTCCCTTCCTGGGCGCCCAAGGCGCTTTCTATCTCTGGGCGGACGTCTCGCATGTAAGCGGCGGGGACGTGCGTACTTGGGTGCGCACCTTCCTGGCGGACGCTGGAGTGGCCGTGGCGCCGGGGACCGCTTTTGGTTCCATCGGCGAGGGGTGGATCAGGATCGCTTTGTGCGGTGACCACCAGCAGCTGCTCGACGGCGTCGGGCGGCTTCCGGGCCGCGTTTAGGGCCTGACGATCTCAGTATTTGGTCCGGCTCTTGTGCCCGCGCCAAGCATCGAAGGGAGCCTCCGATGCGGCGACCTCCGTATGGTGGACGGGCAAAAGTTCAGGCCTGTTGCCATCGAAATATTCGTAGAACACTGCATCGTCGAAGCCCGCGGCTGCGGCCCCGTGCCGATCTGCGGCAAAGTAGACGCGGCTTACCCTGCCCCACAGGGCGGCCGAGAGGCACAACGGGCATGGTTCGCAGCTTGAATAGAGCACCGAGCCGCTGAGATCGAAGCTTCCCAGTTCCGACGCCGCCCGCCGGATGGCCACCACTTCTGCGTGCGCTGTGGGGTCGTTATCGCGGGTGACCCGGTTGACGCCGTCATGGAGCCGTCCGTCCGGCGTGACCACGACGGCGCCGAAAGGGCCGCCGCCGTCGGCCACGTTCTGAACCGCGAGCCGCAGGGCGTATTCGAGGTAATCTTCGGGACTCTGAGCTGCATCGTGCGCCGACATGCTCCGATCTTAGCGACGGCCCATCAATTTGGCCCGGCTTTTCGCGGTTAAACAAAGAAGGACCGGATCCGGCAGTTCTAAGAACTGCGGATCCGGTCCCACCCGGGAAGCGCTGGACTACTTGCCGCCGTCTTCGTCGATGTCTTCATCGGCACGGAGGTCGATGTCTTCTTCATCAAAGTCGTCTTCGTCGATGTCCGCATCCTGCGGGGCATCGCTCTTGTACGGGTCCGCATCGCCTGCGTGCTTGGCGCCGGCAGCCAGCGCGGCTACCTCGGCGTCGCGCTGCTTGGCGGTGCGCAACAGCTCCTCAAGGTTCGAGGCGTTGACCGGAATAAGGTCCGCAACGAATTCCAAGGTAGGAGTCAGCCGCACGGTGATGTTACGGCCCACTTCCTGGCGCAAAACACCCTTGGCCTTCTCCAACGCCCGAACAGCATCAGAATGAGCGGCTTCGTCACCGAAGACGGTGTAGTACACGGTGGCGTGCTGAAGATCGTTGGTGACGCGGGCATCGGTAATAGTGATGCCCTCAACCCGAGGATCCTTGATCCGCCGGCCCAGTGCCTCAGCAACAACAACCTTAATCCGCTGCGCCAACTTGGCAGCGCGTGCCGGATCAGCCATTTCAACTCCTAAAATTTTGCGTACGACGGCGCGTTAGCAACTTGCGTACTTAAGTCTAAAAATGCCACTCGCCAAAAAAGGTCCGGAACGGACCGCGAGCTTCCCACCGAGGCCCGTGGAGCCGATATGGGGGCCCGGGAGTGGCATCGGGCCTGCCGAAGCTGGGCGGCAAAGGATCGCAGATCCTTTGCCGCCCAGCGTAGGGGCGGGGCCCCCATATCGGCGGAACGGGCCGGGGCCGCCCGAGAGCAGCACCGGCCTGCGACACTTTAGACGCGCGGCTTTTCGCGCATCTCGAAGGTCTCGATGATGTCACCTTCGTTGATGTCGTTGTACGAGCCAAGACCGATACCACACTCGAAGTCCGTGCGGACCTCGGTGGCGTCGTCCTTGAAGCGCTTGAGCGTCTCAACGGTGAGGTTGTCGCCGATGACCTTGCCATCGCGGCTGACGCGTGCCTTCGTGTTACGGCGGATGATGCCCGAGCGCACGATGGAACCGGCGATGTTTCCGAACTTGGAAGAACGGAAGACTTCGCGGACCTCGGCGGTACCGAGCTGGACTTCCTCGTACTCCGGCTTGAGCATGCCCTTGAGGGCCAGCTCGATGTCATCGATTGCCGAGTAGATGACGGAGTAGAAGCGCATGTCCACGCCTTCACGATCGGCAAGGTCGGCCACGCGCTCGGCGGGCTTGACGTTGAAGCCGATGATGATGGCGTTGTCCACCGTGGCGAGGTTGACGTCGTTCTGCGTGATGGCACCCACACCGCGGTGGATGACGCGCAGTTGAACGTCTTCGTCGCCGACGTCGATCTTGAGCAGTGCGTCTTCGAGGGCTTCAACGGCACCGGAAACGTCACCCTTGAGGATGAGGTTGAGGGTGTCGATCTTGCCCGCGGCAACTGCCTGGTCGAAGTCTTCCAGGCTGATGCGCTTGCGACGCTTGGCCAGTGCCGCGTTGCGGTCGGCTGCTTCACGCTTTTCAGCGATCTGGCGGGCCGTACGCTCGTCAGAGGTCACTAGGAAGGTGTCACCTGCACGCGGAACGTTGGACAGACCCAGGACCTGGACCGGACGGGACGGAAGCGCGACGTCGAGGGCGTTGCCGTCTTCGTCGAACATGGCACGGACGCGGCCGTGGGCCGTACCCGCCACGATCGTGTCACCAACGGCCAGGGTACCGGACTGGACCAGGACGGTGGCCACGGAACCGCGGCCCTTGTCCAGGTTCGCTTCGATGGCAATGCCTCGAGCATCCTTGTCCGGGTTGGCGCGCAGGTCCAAAGCGGCGTCTGCGGTCAGCAGGACGGCGTCGATCAGTTCGTCGATGTTGATGTTCTGGCGGGCAGAAACCTCAACGAACATGGTGTCGCCACCGTATTCTTCGGGAACCAGACCGTACTCGGTGAGCTGGCCCTTGACCTTGTCCGGGTTCGCACCTTCCTTGTCGATCTTGTTGACCGCGACGACGATCGGCACGTTGGCCGCTTGTGCGTGGTTGAGTGCTTCCACCGTCTGCGGCATGACGCCGTCGTCGGCTGCGACAACCAGGATGGCGATGTCGGTGACCTTGGCACCACGTGCACGCATGGCGGTGAACGCCTCGTGACCGGGGGTGTCAATGAAGGTGATGTCGCGCGGAGTGCCTTCGTGGATGTGGCTGATCTGGTAGGCACCGATGTGCTGCGTGATGCCGCCGTGTTCGCCGGCAACCACGTTGGTCTTCCGGATGGCGTCGAGCAGTCGGGTCTTACCGTGGTCAACGTGACCCATGACGGTGACAACCGGGGGACGCGGTTCGAGGACGTCGTCGCCTTCGGCTTCCAGCTCGGCATCGAGGTCAATGTCGAAGGAGTCGAGGAGCTCGCGCTCTTCGTCTTCCGGCGAAACTACCTGGATCTTGTAGCCGAGTTCAACACCGAGCAGGCCGAAGGTGTCTTCGTCCAGCGACTGCGTAGCCGTTGCCATTTCACCGAGGTGGAACAGTACGGTCACCAGTGCGGCGGGGTTCGCCTCGATCTTGTCGGCGAAGTCCGTAATGGACGAGCCACGACGGAGCCGGACTACGGTGTTGCCGTCGCCGCGGGGTACGGATACGCCGCCCAGCGACGGAGCACTCATCTGCTCCAGTTCCTGACGCTTTGCACGCTTCGACTTGCGCTGCTTGCCGCGTCCTGCGCCACCCTTACCGAAGGCACCTTGGGTACCTCCGCGTCCGCGGCCACCCTTGCCGAAGCCTCCGCCGGCGGGAGCTCCGCCACCGGTGCCTGCGCCAGGAGCGCCACCCGGACGGCCGGGGCCGCCGCCACCGGGACGGCCAGCGCCACCGGGACGGCCTGCGCCACCGGGAGCGGGACGCTCGGTACGGTTGGGCATCATGCCCGGGGTAGGACGGTTTCCTGCGGGGCCACCTGCGGGACGCGGAGCGCCCGGACGGGGAGCACCGGGACGCGGAGCGCCCGGACGCGGACCACCGGAACCGGCTGCGGGGCGGGGACCGCCTGCGCCGGCCGCGGGACGCGGACCGCCGGGACGTTCGCCGTCAGTGCGGCCACCGGAACGGGGCATGCCCTGCGATGTTGCGAAGGGGTTGTTGCCCGGACGGGGAGGACGCTCGCCGTCGCCACGGCCGCGGGGCATGCCCTGCGAGGTCGCGAACGGGTTGTTGCCCGGACGGGGGCCGCCCGGCCGCGGTGCCTGGCTGCCCGGACGTGCCGGGGCAGGGGCTTCGGCCTTGGGTGCCGGACGGGCACCCGGCTTGGCGGAAATAGGACTTGCAGCAGCTGCGGGAGCCGCAGGTGCCGCCGGGGCGGGGGTCTCAGCCTTGGGGGCGGGAACCGGAGCCTTGGGCGCAGCGGGGCCCGGAGCCGGGCGGGATGCTGCGGGTGCGGCAGGTGCCGCGGGGGCTGCAACGCGAGGTGCTGCCGGGGCAGCGGCCTTTGCAGCGCCGGCACCCGGGTAGGCGTCGCGAAGCTTCTTCACGACCGGTGCCTCAATTGTTGAAGAGGCGGAGCGAACGAATTCGCCCAATTCCTGCAGTTTCGTCACTGCATCTTTGGAAGTAATACCGAGCTCTTTGGCGAGCTCATGTACGCGGACCTTGGCCACATTTCTCCTGTCTCGGTCCGCACCGAGCCAGGCACGAACCGTCTAATTCTTACTGCGGGCCCCTGCCGCGAACGCGGCGGATAGGCCCTGTGCAGAGCGCAACAAAGTTGTCATCGTTGCGCACTCATCGCTGGGAACTCATCGGGTTTCCATCAGTTTTCTGACCCGCTTTCAGGTTTGGACGGTTTTCCTGCTTTCACTTCAGTGTCCGCAGGGGGTATGACTGCCGCCAGGTAGCTTTCGACGGCGGTGACTTCACTTGCGCCCGCGAGGGCCCTTGCGAAAGCACGCCGTTTGCTTGCCAGCGTCAGGCATGTAGTGCTGGGGTGCAGCCACGCACCCCGGCCAGCCATCCGGCGTCGTTCATCCACCAGGACGACGGGTGACCCGCCGCCTTCGGCGACAAGCCGGATCAACTCGCTCCGCTTGCCTTGTTTCCGGCATCCGATGCAGGTGCGCACAGGCTGGTGCCTGGTGTGAAGCAGTTCAGTCACTGGGTGTATCAACCTGCCTCAGTGTCTTTACCTGTCTTCTGCGGTTCTGCTTTGCTCGGCGCCCGCCCTTGCCTTGCCGGGGTTATCGCCCCGTAAGTCGCGAGCACGCCAAAGCGCACGGATACCGGGCATAGGCCCGGTTCCATCTATTCTAAGCCCCCGAGGGCCCGGCCACCGAATCCACAAGGTGCGCGGATCCGGGGCTGGGCGCCATGTGGTCTGTTTAGTTGCCCTTGGCCGGAGCGGCATCAGAGACGATGTCGATCCGCCAGCCGGTCAGCTTGGCTGCGAGCCGGGCGTTCTGGCCTTCCTTGCCGATGGCGAGGGACAGCTGGTAGTCGGGAACAACCACCCGGGCGGAGCGCGTGGCTTCGTCGGTGATCGTGACGGAATTCACGCGCGACGGCGACAGGGAGTTGGCGATGAAGGTCGCCGGGTCTTCGCTGAAGTCGACGATGTCGATCTTTTCGTCGTTGAGTTCGGTCATGACTGCGCGGACGCGGGAGCCCATTTCACCAATGCAAGCACCCTTGGCGTTGATGCCGGGAGTGTTGGCTTTGACGGCCATCTTGGTCCGGTGTCCGGCTTCGCGGGCCAGTGCCACGATCTCGACCGAACGGTCCGCGATCTCCGGGACTTCCAGCTCGAAAAGCTTCCGGACGAGGCCCGGGTGTGAGCGCGACAGCGTGATTGAGGGTCCCTTGGCGCCGCGGTGGACGTCCACCACGAACGCACGCAGGCGGTTGCCGTGGGTGTACTTCTCCCCCGGAACCTGCTCGGGCGGCGGCAGCAGCGCTTCCACGGAACCGAGGTTCACCTGGATCATGTGCGGGTTGTTGCCCTGCTGGATCAGGCCGGCGACGAGTTCGCCTTCACGGCCCTTGAATTCGCCGAGGACGTTGTCGTCCTCGACGTCGCGCAGGCGCTGCAGGATGATCTGCCGTGCGGTGCTCGCCGCAATGCGGCCAAATCCCGCAGGAGTGTCCTCGAACTCGCCGATGGCTTCGCCGTCGTCGTCGATTTCCGTGGCCCAAATGGTCACGTGCCCGCTCTTGCGGTCCAGCTCTGCACGGGCCTTTTCGAAAGCGCCCGGCGTCTTGTGGTAAGCCACCAGGAGCGCCTGCTCGATGGTGGGAATCAGGAGGTCCAGCGGGATTTCACGCTCACGCTCCAGGAGTCTCAGCGCACTCATGTCAATATCCATTAGGCCTCCTCGGAAGGTCCGTTGTACTCGTCTTCCAGCACGGCCTCGTTGAGGTGGCTGAACTCTATCTCGACTTTTCCTTGGCGGATCCTGTCGAAAGGAATTTTCACGGGTTCGCCCTGCTTGGGCTTCATGCCCTTCTTGACCTCTTGCTCGGGAACCAGGGTGACGCCGGCGTCGTCGACGGACTGGATACGCCCGGTCAGGTTCTCTCCCTGGATCACGTTGACCTTGACCATGCGCCCGCGGGCCCGGTGCCAGTGGCGGGGCTCCGTCAGGGGCCGGCCGACGCCGGGCGAGGAGACCTCGAGGTCGTAAGGCCGGCCGTCGGTGCGGGGATCGTTGTCCAGGATGTCCGAAAGGGCCCTGGAGATTTCCGCGATGACGTCAAGGCTGACGCCGCCGGTTTCCTCCTGGGGCAGGTCGATGACCACGTGGACAACCCGGTGCGAACCGGCAACCTGGATGGCAACATCCTCAAGATAGAGCCGGCTCGCCAGGACGGCAGGCGCCAGAAGGGCCTTCAGCCTGCTCTCCTCGGGGTTGCGGACCTCGTGTTGCGCTGGACTCGTAGGATCCGTTCCAGCCTGGTCTGTTGAAGTCGTGGCTTCCGAATGACTCACTGGCCAGCCGCCTCCCGATAGATGATGTTGTGACTACTAGCTTAACGACATTTACGGCGGCGTGGTGCACGGGGACTCCTTGCCGGAGACGCAAGTTGTCCGCGGGCGTGACACCATAGTCTGTTGTGAACCACGAGACTGTTGAGAAACCACGGAGCCATGGCTGGATGAGGGCCATCCTGCTGGCATTCCTCGCAGTCCTCGTCCTAGGAGTCGGCGCCGTGCTTGTCCCGCGGGACGCCCCAAGGCCCCCAGCGGTGCCGTTTTCCGAAACCGCCCGTTCCGAAGCGCTCTCTTCGGCCGGGACGCTCCTGGGCAGCGCATCGCTCCTGGAGAGCACGGACACTGTGATATTGCTGACAAGCCAGACGCAAGCGCTGCTGCAACCTTCCGGCTCTTCGGGATCGAATACCTCCACGGCTTCCCCAAGCCCCGGTGCCACCCAGGAGCGCCCAACGCGGGCCGGCTTTGTCTCCGCGCTCGCCTTGAGCGCTTCCCGTCGCTTGGCGGACGCCGCGGACGCCGACGGCGGCATGGCACGGCTGCTTGCCGCCGTCGGGACCGCCCAGTTGCTTGAGTCATCACGGCTGGCCGCGACCTGGGGGTTGCCGCTACCGGCGACCCCGGCCGGGGTGAGTTCCGCCCCGACGCCGCCCCCCAGCTGCACTGCCTCCCCGGGCACGTCGACGGCACCGCCACACGGAACGGCGCCCACCAAGGCCGATCTGCCCGCAGCCCTTGCCGCCGTCGTCAGCTCCGAACAGGAGGCGATCTATGCCTACCAAGTGGCCCTGACCAAGCTGGACGCGAAGGCATCGGCGACGGCAGCCACCTGGTTGGCGCGCCATCAGGAGCTGCTCCGGGGAGCGGAGGCCCAGGGCCGGCTGCACTGCATCGCGACACCGCCACGGGAGGCCGGCTATCGCCTGCCTGCCACTTTCGCCGCCAAACCCGCACTCGCGCTGGGAAGCATGGAAGCCAGCTCGCTGACTGCCTATGCCGACCTCGTGGCATTGTCAGAGGGCGAGACGCGGCAGTGGGCTATAGACGGACTTGTCGACGCCGCCAAACGCAGCCAGGCCTGGGGAACTCCGGTTGGCCCGTTCGCCGGACTGTCGATCGACAGCACGGCACTCCCCCCGCTGCCGGACAGCAGTCCGGCTCCATAGGAAAGCCTTTCTTTGCTGGCGGCAGCAGTCTTCAGGTGCTTGGCTTGTACCATGGCTTCCATCGAAACTGCAGCCCTGCATGAGAACGAACCACACGCCAACGACCTCGCCCACCGGCTCAACTGGCTTCGGGCAGGCGTCCTTGGCGCCAATGACGGAATCGTCTCCGTCGCCGCCATCGTGGTGGGCGTCGCCGGCGCCACGACGAACACCGGAGCCATCCTCACTGCGGGAGCCGCCGGACTCGTGGGTGGCGCGGTGTCCATGGCACTCGGCGAGTACGTATCCGTCAGCAGCCAGAGCGACAGCCAAAAGGCGCTCATCGAGAAGGAACGGCGGGAACTCGCCGAGGAACCCGAAGAAGAGCTGGCCGAATTGACTGCGATCTACGAGGCCAAGGGCCTGCGGCCTGAAACCGCGCGGAAAGTCGCTGCGGAGTTGACGGAGCACGACGCCTTGGCCGCTCACCTTTCGGCCGAATTGAACATCGACCAGGACGACATCGTCAGCCCGTGGCATGCGGCCTTCGCGTCCGCCATTGCCTTCACCCTCGGCGCGGTGCTGCCCATGCTCGCGATTCTGCTCCCGCCCCCGGGGCTGCGTGTCCCGCTGACCTTCATTTCCGTGCTGCTCGCGCTCGCAATCACCGGAGCCATAGGAGCATGGATCGGCGGCAGCTCGAAGACCCGCGCCGCCGTGCGCGTCGTCATCGGCGGAGCCCTTGCGCTTGCCGCGACGTTCTTCATCGGAAGCCTCTTGGGCTCCTCCGGAGTGGTCTGAACCGCTCCCGGACCGGCTTGGGTAGGCTGACAGTGATGACTACCTTCGTTTCCATCCCTGGCGACCTCCAGGCACGCTACTCCCGCACAGCGGAGGGGCGGGCGTGGCTCTCGGGGCTGCCCGGGCTGATCGATGCCAGCCTGGAACGCTGGAAGCTGTCGGTTGACCTGGAGCCCGGCGCGGAACCATGGAACGGCCACGGCGGCATCGTCATTCCGGTCCTCTACAACGGCGGCCGTTCGGTGCTCAAGATAGCGTTCCCGCACGAGGAAGCCCTCGTTGAACGGCATGCGCTGGCCCTTTGGGGCGGTACCGGGGCCGTCAAGCTGCTCGACGCCGATGCGGCCTCCTGCACGATGCTCCTGGAGCGGCTCGACTCCGTCAGCTGGCTGCAGGGCGCCCCGATGGAAGAAGCCCGCGACGTCTGGGGATCGCTCGTGAAGGAACTCAGCATCGAACCGGACGAGCGGCCCGAATGGAAAGAGTTCGAGCACATCGCGGCCCGAGCCGAGCGCTGGAGCGATGAGTTGCCCGCCGACTGGGAGCAACTTGGCCAGCCCTTCCCCCGATGGCTCCTCGAAGCCGCGTTGGAGGTGTGCCAGACCCGGGGCGCTGTTGGGCGCCGGGCAGGCCGGGACGTCCTGGTGCATTGCGACCTGCACTTCATGAACATCCTTCCGCACCTCAATGGCGCTGCGTCCATCGGAGAACGCGCATACGTGGCGATCGATCCGCAACCGAAGATCGGAGAGGCGGAATTCGCCGTCGCACCGATCTTGTGGAACCGTATCCGCGACCTCTCCACGACGGCTCCGGAAGTTGCCCTTCTGGAGCGCTGCGCGGATTTCAGCAGCGCGGCCGGCTTGGACGGCGAAGCGGCCCGGGAATGGAGCCTGGTCCGCGAGGTCGAAAACGCCCTGTGGTATGCCGGGAAACCGCGGCATGAGGGCGATCTGGCACGCTCGTTGTGGGTGGCCAGCACCCTCGCAGGACGGCCCCTGGACGGGCTGCCCGCCGCGCACGATCTGCCCGAACCCGGACTTGCCGCCTCGAACTAGCTTCGGGGCGCCGAGTTGTCCGGACGCCCGGCCTAGCCGGTGGCCTTCAGCGCATCTTTGATCGCCTGCACCGCGATATCCAGATCGGCCGAATCCGTTGACCAGTTGGTCACCGAAACACGCAGGATATCCCTGCCCCGCCAGCGCGAACCGGACATCCAGACCCTCCCGTCGGCCATAATGAAGTCCGTCACGGCCCGGGTCCTCTCGTCTGAACCGAAAGCCAGGGACAACTGTGTGAACACCACATCGTTGAGGACTTCCACGCCGGGCACTTCGGCGAGCCGCCGGGCCAGTTCCGCGGCACACTCCGCACGTCCCGCGACAAGCTCCCGCACGCCATCGGCGCCCAGGGAACGCAAGGCCGCCCACACCGGCACTCCCCTGGCGCGGCGGGACAACTCGGGCACTTTCTCCATGGGGTCGCCGGGGCCGTGGTCGTCCTGCATGAGGTATTCGGCGTGCATGCCGACGGCGGACCGCAGGGCTGCGACGTCACGAACCACCACGATTCCTGCGTCGTACGGCACGTTGAGGGTCTTGTGGGCATCGGTTCCCCACGAATCGGCCAACTCGACGCCCTCGACCAGATGACGCAGTCCCGGCACCGCCGCCGCCCATAAGCCGAAAGCCCCGTCAACGTGGACCCACGCTCCGTGATCCTTCGCAGCCGGAATCGCCTCGAGGAACGGATCGAAGGCGCCGGAATGCAGGTTCCCGGCCTGGAGACACACGATTGCCGGACCGGAACCGGATTCCAACGCGGCCCGCAGCGCGTCGGGATTGATCGTGCCTTGATGGTCCGCTGCGACAACTTCGGGTGCGCCGAAGCCCAGGAAGCGCAGTGCCATATCCAGGCTCTCGTGCCGCTCGGCTCCGACCAGGACTCGCAGTTTCGGGGCGCCTTGGAGTCCCCCGGCGTTGACATCCCACCCGACTTTGGACAGTTGGCGCCATCGGGCCGCCGCCAGGGCCGTGAAGTTGGCCATGCTGGCGCCTGTCGCGAATCCGACGTCGGAGCCAGCAGGCAGGCCGAGCAACTCGAGGAGCCATCGCCCGGCGGCCTCTTCGATCCCGGCCGTGGCGGGTGTGGCGAAACGCAGCCCGGAGTTCTGGTCCCATGCGGAAACCATCCAGTCCGCGGCCATCCCGGCCGGCACCGTACCGCCGATGACCCAACCGAAGAAGCGCCCCGATTGCATGGCCATCAGCCCGGGCTCGGCGTGTTCGGCGAGGAAATCTATGACCGAGACCGGGTCCAGTCCGCTGGCCGGCAACGGTCCGCCGAAGACCGCCGTGATGTCATCCGCCGCGGTATTTGGCCGTACCGGCCGCCCAGGCAAGGCCCTCAACCACTCCCGGGTGTGTTCCCACGCACGTTCGAGTGCCCGTTCATAGTCGCCGGAATCGACCCACATGAGTGCATGCTACGCCCGCGGGTTCGCTCCGGCCATCGCCGGCGGCAACCGGAACACTACTTGGCGAAGTAGTCGTTCCAGACGTCCACGCCGAGTTTGATGATCAACGCGCCGACGACGATCAGGAACACGATCCGTACAAAGCCACTGCCTTGTTTCACTGCGGTCCGCGCGCCCAGGTAGCCGCCTGCCATGTTGGACAGGCCCAGCACGGCGCCAACGCCCCACAGCAGCGATCCGTGCGGCAGGAAGAAGAACAGGGCACCGGCGTTCGTGGCCATGTTGACGATCTTCGCCTTGGCGCTGGCCTCCAGGAAGGCATAGCCCATGGCGGAGACGAGGGCGATCACCAGGAACGAGCCTGTTCCGGGACCAATCAGGCCGTCGTAGAACCCGATCACGGCACCGATGGCGCAGGCCACCACGTAGTGAGTGTGGCCGTCGTGACGCAGGGCGGTCAGCTCGCCCGCATTGGGCCTCAGCGCGGTGAAGAGCGCGACGGCGATCAGCGCCACCACGATGATGGGTTTGAACACGCTTGCAGGAAGGTTGGCGGCCAGGACGGCTCCGCCGAAACTGCCCGCGAGGGCAATCACCGCCATCGGTATGGCCGTCTTGAGGTCAGGACCAACCCGGCGGTAGTAAGTGACAGCGCTGGTTGTCGTCCCGAAGATGGAGCCCATTTTGTTGGTGGCCAGTGCCTGGACCGGGGTGATCCCCGGAACCAGGAGCAAGGCGGGGAGCTGGATCAGTCCCCCGCCACCCACCACTGCATCAATCCAGCCGGCGGCGAATCCAGCCACCACGATCATGATGAGCGTGGTGAGCTGGACCGACTCGAAGCCGGAGATCACTTCTGGCGTACGGCGTTGACCACATAGTCGGCAGCCTTCTCGACTGCCACGTTTTCGGCCTCACCGGTGCGACGGTCCTTGATCTCCACAACACCGTCTACCAAGCCGCGGCCGATTGCCACGATGGTGGGGACGCCCACGAGTTCGGCGTCACCGAACTTCACACCCGGGGAAACCTTGGGGCGGTCGTCGTAAATCACGTCGAGGCCGGCCGCCTCGAGTTCGGCGGAAAGCTTCTCGGCTGCCGCGAAGATTTCCTCGCCACGTCCGACGGCCACCACGTGGACATCCGCGGGGGCCACGGAGCGCGGCCAGATCAAGCCACGGTCGTCGTTGTTGGCCTCGGCCAAGGCGGCCACGGCACGTGTCACGCCGACGCCGTACGAGCCCATGGTGACCACGACCTGCTTGCCGTTCTGGTCAAGGACCTTCAGGTCGAGGGCCTCGGCATACTTGCGGCCGAGCTGGAAGATGTGGCCCATTTCGATGCCGCGGGCAGTCTCCAAGGGACCGGAGCCATCCGGGGCTTCGTCTCCCGCGCGGACCTCGGTGCATTCAATGACGCCGTCCCAGGTGAAATCGCGCCCGGCTACTAGACCGAAGACATGCTTGCCGTCTTCGTTCGCTCCGGTGACCCAGCTGGTGCCCGAGACAACCCGGGGGTCAACAAGGAAGAGCAACTTGGACGTGCCTTCGAGCCCGAGAACGGCCTCGCCGAGGACCAGTCCGGGGCCGATGTAGCCCTTGACGAGTTCCGGGATCTTCTTGAGGTCTTCCTCGTTGGCCGCTTCGAGCCCGATCTCCCCGGCAATGGGCAGGAATGAACCGACGTTGGCTTCGACGCGCTTGAGGTCCACCGCGCGATCACCGGGAACGCCGATGACCACGATCTGGCGCTCGCCAGTGGGCAGCGTGACGGCGAGGACCACATTCTTGAGGGTGTCGGCGGCAGTCCAGGCGCCGCCGTCGGAATCGCTGCGCGGGGCGAGCTGGTTGGCAGCCGCCACGAGGGTGTCGATCGTGGGCGTGTCCGGGGTGTCCAGGACACGCGCGGGAGGCGCGTTGCTGAAGTCGATCTCGGCCGGTGCCACGGTGGTCACGGCTTCGACGTTGGCGGCGTAGCCGCCTGCCGAGCGCACGAAGGTGTCCTCGCCGATCTCGGTGGGGTACAGGAATTCCTCGCTCTTGGATCCGCCCATGGCGCCTGCCGTGGCGGCAACGGGGATGACCTCAAGGCCAAGGCGCCCGAAGATTTTCAGGTACGCGGCGCGGTGGGCCGCGTAGCTCGCGTCCAGGCCGGCGTCGTCGACGTCGAACGAGTAGGAGTCCTTCATGATGAATTCGCGGCCGCGGAGGAGGCCTGCCCGGGGGCGTGCTTCGTCGCGGTACTTGTTCTGGATCTGGTACAGGCTCAGCGGCAGGTCCTTGTACGAGGAGTACAGGTCCTTGACCAGGAGGGTGAACATTTCCTCGTGCGTGGGGGCGAGAAGGTAATCGGCACCCTTGCGGTCCTGGAGGCGGAACAGCCCCTCGCCGTACTCGGTCCAGCGGTTGGTGGCCTCGTAGGGTTCCCGGGGCAGCAGCGCCGGGAAATGGACTTCCTGGGCGCCGATGGCGGCCATTTCCTCGCGGATGATCTGCTCGACCTTGCGCAGGACGCTCAATCCCAAAGGCAGCCACGTGTAGATGCCAGGCGCGGCACGGCGGATGTAGCCCGCGCGGACCAGGAGTCTATGGCTTGCGACTTCGGCGTCGACGGGATCTTCACGCAAGGTGCGCAGGAACAGCTGGGAGAGGCGAAGGACCACGGGTCAGAATCCGTTTCTATGGCAAGAGCTGGCAAAAACTACTGTGTACCAATCTACCGGCTTGCGGCCGGGGAACCTGCCGGGGCCCATCCCCCGGGTTCCTCCCGAGGACGGCACCCACCAAACGAAGATGAGCCACGCCATGGTGCGAGGAAGCCCCTGGCCGCTGGGCGGCTGGTCATCCTGCCATGGCGTGGCTCAGCGGCTGGTCGGCCGCGGGCGTTGTCTTCGAGGCTTAGTCGGATTTGCCTTCCAGGGCAACCAGAACGCCCGCGACTGCGAAGAACTTGTTGCTACCGAGTTCACGAATGGTTTTGATTCCCAGGGCTTCCTCCAATTTCGCAGCGGTCGCATCAGTTACACCTGCAAGCGCTGCCGGAGATGCGTCGAGAATCTCCTTAAGCGACTTGTCTTCAAATGCTTTGTCGAGTGCCTTCGAAAGATCAACGCTTACAGACATTGTTTGTGTTTCCTCTCTGAAACCATCCGCGCCCGAACGACACGGCTGGTCCGAACATATGTGATCGCGGACACAATATTCAAGGGCTTGGACTTATCAATATTTGTAGGCCCTGGCCCTGGCCCGGGCAACGACCAACGCGGGGTCACTTAGCGCCCATCCGGAGGTCCGACATGGGCCGTAAGTGACCCCGCGTTGCAGAACGAAGGGCCGGATCCGTCCTCGCGGCCCACAGTTGACGCCAGCCGGTGTCGGACTTACCTTTTATTCATCACCTGATGAATAAAACGGAGGCCGCGATGTCCCACAGCCCAGCGGGAAGTCCCGCACCAGGCACGTCCCCTGCGCCCCCGGCGGTCACAGCGGAGGGCCTGCACGTCACGCGCGGCCACAAGAAGATCCTGCGCGGCCTGGACTTCGCCATGCAGCCTGGGCGCATCACGGGCCTGCTGGGACCCTCCGGGAGCGGCAAGACAACCCTCATGCGCTGCATCGTAGGAGTCCAGCGACTGACAGCCGGCAGCGTGGAAGTCTTGGGCCGTCCGGCGGGTACGCCGTCATTGCGGCACGACGTCGGATACGTCACCCAGGCGCCGAGCGTCTACACGGACCTGAGCGTCGAGGCGAACGTCAGGTATTTCGGAGCCATGCACGGCGTCTCGGCGGCCGACACTGCGGAGGCGATTACCGCCGTCGGGCTCGAATCACTGGCACGGCGGAAGACAGCAGACCTTTCCGGTGGTGAGTTCAGCCGGGTTTCGCTGGCCTGCGCGCTCGTCTCCCATCCGAAGCTGCTGGTCCTCGACGAACCGACGGTTGGCTTGGATCCGGTACTGCGTGCCGAGCTGTGGGAACGGTTCGCCGCGATGGCCGAATCGGGCACCACCTTGCTGGTGTCCAGCCACGTCATGGAAGAGGCCTCGCACTGTTCCTCGTTGCTCCTGCTCCGCGACGGCTTGCTGCTGGCGCAGCTCAGTCCGGCGGAACTCAGCGAACGGGGACACAGCAACGATCTGGAACAGGCCTTCCTGCACATCATCCAGGAAACGAGCGCCACCTCGCACCGCCGGGGTGCAAATGAAAGCCAGGTGGCGTCATGAATCCACGGATGATGTTTGCCACCACCAGGCGGGTCCTGGAACAACTGCGTCACGACCACCGCAGCGTCGCGCTCATCATGGTGGTTCCCGCCCTGCTGCTCACGGGCGTCTACTATCTGTTCGAGAACGAGACTCTGCCTCCCGGATTCCCCCGGACCTTTGACCGTGTGGGACTCATGATGCTGGCCATTTTCCCGTTTGTGGTGATGTTCCTGGTCACGTCGATCACGATGTTGCGCGAAAGGACGTCGGGGACGTTGGAACGGCTCCTCACCACCCCCATCCACAAAGCCGATCTCCTGTTCGGCTACGCGTTGGCTTTCTCCATCATGGCTGCCCTGCAATCCCTTGTGGCAACGGCCGTGGCCTACTGGATCTTCAATCTGGATATCAAGGGCGGTCCTGGTTACGTCGTGATGATCGCCGTCATCAACGCAGTGCTGGGTGTCGCGCTTGGCCTCTTGTGCTCAGCCTTTGCGCGGACCGAGTTCCAGGCGGTGCAGTTCATGCCGGTAGTGGTGATACCGCAGATCCTGTTGTGTGGACTCTTCGTGGCCCGGGACCACATGAACAGCCTCCTGGAGAGCATCTCCAATGTGCTGCCACTGACGTTTTCGGTCGATGCGCTCCAGCAGATCGCCGACAACGCCGAGGCGACGCAGGCCATGTGGCAGGATGCCGGGCTCATGGCGGCGATCGTGGTGGGAGTTTTGGTCCTGGCCTCATTCACCCTCCGACGGCGGACCTCGTGAGCGGCGCCTTGCCTCCCGTGCGGCGGGGACGCCGCAGCGGCGGGAGCGACTCCCGCGAACTGATCCTGGCCACAGCGCGCCGGCTCTTCGCCGAGCACGGTTTCGACGGCACGAGCCTGCGGCAAGTGGCCCGCGAAGCCGAAATGGACCCGGCCATGGTCCACCACTTCTTCAAGGGCAAGGACGAACTCTTCGCCCAGAGCATCGAGCTTCCGGCGGATCCCGACGAGGTCCTTGCAGGCGTCGAATCGTTGGATCCGTCGCAACGCTCGGAGGCAATCGTCCGCGCTGTGTTGCGGCTGTGGGAAAGCCCGGCACAACACGGCCTTGTCGCGTTCGTCAGGGGCACGATCGGTTCCAAGGCCAAAACCGCCTTGCTACGCGAGATGGTGGCGAGGACGATCCTTTCCAGGATCACCGCGGGTCTTCCTGGCTCCCCCGAAGAAGCGAAAATGCGCGGCAACCTCGTTGCCACGCAAATGGTTGGGCTCATGCTGATGCGCTACGTGGTCCGGCTGGAACCGTTGGCTTCAGCATCCCAAGAGGAAGTAGTCCGGCTCGTGGCACCGAACGTCCAGCACTACCTCACGGGCGAACTCACCCCGCCCAACTGACTCGCATTTGTTGTCGTTATGAGCCCTCAAAACGACAACTACTGCGAGTTAGTTGGGTGAGCTCTAGTACAGAACCGTGGCGAAGGTTCCGAGGCGTTGGAAACCGACCCGTTCGTACGTGGCGCGCGCCCGGGTGTTGTATTCGTTGACGTAGAGGCTCGTGATCGGGGCGAATTGTTGGGCGAGGACAACCACTCCCGCCATGTACCCTGCGCTGAGTCCTTGGCCGCGGAACTCGGGGTTCATCCAGACGCCCTGGACCTGGGTGGCGTGCGTCGTGACCGCCCCGAGTTCGGCTTTGAACTTGACGGTCCCCCCGGCGTCGATGTGCACCAAGGAATGGCCTTGCCGGATCAGTCCGGCCACCCTGCGGCTGTAGAAGTCCTCGCTCCCGAGAAAGGGCGAATAGCCCACTTCCTCTTCGAACATGGCTGCGCAGGCGGGCAGGATCCGGTCGAAGTCCGCGATGTTTCCGAAGCCGAGCTGTGGATTGGGTTCGACGGCGGGTGGTCCCGAGATCGCCAAAAGCGGCTGGTCGGCACGCACCTCGTGGGCGAAATGGCCCAATTGCTCCAAGCGGGAATGGAGCGCCAGCACGGTCCCGGCGGGCCCGAAGATCGAGGCGTAGCGACGTCCGGCCCGGTGTGCAACGGCCGCAACGCGGGAAGCCAACTCGGGATCCAGCTGCACCGGAACCAGGTTGGCGCCGGCCCAGCAGGCACCCACCAGGGCGTCGCCGTCGAACACTCCAAAGACGCTCGCGCCGCCGGAAGTGGGTGCGGCGCTCCCCGACGAATCGAGGTGCGCCAAAATGAAGACGTTCGCTACAGGGTCTTCCATCGCGAGCGCGCGAAGGGCCCGGGTGTCGGCAGCGCCGAGCACCCGGACCGAAATCCCATCGGCGGCTGCCTCGTTACGAGACGCTAACCACGGGGCTACCCTTGACAGCATCTTCGCCATCGGCCTCCCCCATCTCTTCGGCGATACGCATGGCCTCTTCGATCAGTGTCTCAACAATCTGGCTCTCGGGGACAGTCTTAATGACTTCGCCCTTCACGAAGATCTGGCCTTTGCCGTTTCCGGAGGCCACACCGAGATCCGCTTCACGTGCCTCACCCGGGCCGTTCACCACGCAACCCATGACGGCGACGCGCAGCGGAATCTCCATTCCTTCGAGCCCGGCCGTGACCTGCTCAGCGAGTGTGTAGACGTCCACCTGCGCGCGTCCGCAAGAAGGGCAGGAGACGATTTCGAGCTTGCGGGGGCGCAGGTTGAGGGACTGCAGGATCTGGTTGCCGACCTTGATTTCCTCAACAGGCGGGGCGGAAAGGGACACGCGGATGGTGTCGCCGATGCCCCGGGACAGAAGCGCTCCGAAGGCCGTCGCGGACTTGATGGTGCCCTGGAAGGCCGGCCCGGCCTCGGTCACGCCAAGGTGCAGCGGCCAGTCGCCCTTTTCGGCAAGCATCTCGTAGGCCGCCACCATGATGACGGGGTCGTTGTGCTTGACGGAGATCTTGAAATCATTGAAGCCGTGTTCCTCGAACAACGAAGCTTCCCACACGGCCGATTCCACGAGGGCTTCCGGGGTGGCCTTGCCGTACTTCTTCAGGATGCCGGGCTCCAGGGAGCCAGCGTTGATGCCGATCCGGATGGACGTGCCGTGGTCCTTGGCGGCCTTGGCGATTTCCTTCACCTGGTCGTCGAACTTGCGGATGTTGCCCGGATTGACGCGCACAGCGGCGCAACCGGCTTCGATCGCGGCGAAGACGTACTTCGGCTGGAAGTGGATATCCGCGATCACCGGAATCTGGGACTTGCGGGCGATGATCGGCAGCGCCTCGGCGTCATCCGCAGAAGGGCAGGCGACACGCACGATGTCACAGCCGGACGCCGTCAGCTCCGCGATTTGCTGCAGCGTGGCGTTGATGTCCGTGGTGGGGGTTGTGGTCATCGATTGCACGCTGATGGGCGAATCGGAGCCGACGCCGACCGAACCCACCTTGATCTGGCGGGTCTTGCGGCGGGGCGCGAGAACGGGGGGCGGGGCTGACGGCATTCCCAGGCTGACCGAGGTCACGTGGACTCCTTGGGTTGAAATGGGTGGATCGTAGGGCCGGGGTCAGGACCCCGGCCGTTCATGCTGCTAGGAAGCGTGGGCGGCAAGCATTCCGATAATCGGGTTCCACTCCGAGGTCCGGATGCCTGCAATCCCCCGGACGGCGGCGAACGGATCCTCCTTCAGCGTGGCGTTCAGCTCGGACTCATCTGCGGCCTCAAGCAGCAACAGCGCACCCGCGCCATCGGTGTATGGGCCGCTCGCCAGCAGGGTTCCCTGCTCGGCGAGGCTGGCGAGCCAGGCGCGGTGGGCAGGGCGGTTCGCGTCGCGCACCTCGGCGGACTCGGCGTCGTACACGTACTCAACAGCGAAAACAGTCATATGGATAGCCTATCCCCCCAGCCCAATCCGGATCAGCCGAAGAGGTTGACGGGCTTGACGATGTCCGCGTAGATCAGCAAAGCGCTCATGGCCATAAGGACACTCGCCACGACGTAAGTAAGCGGCAAGAGCTTGGCGATGTCGAAGGCGCCTGGATCCGGTTTGCCGAAGAGCTTCGCGATTCGACGCCGGGCTCCTTCGTAGAGCGCGCCCGCCACGTGTCCGCCGTCGAGCGGCAAGAGCGGAACCAGGTTGAACACGGCGAGGGCGAAGTTCAGGCCGGCGAGGAGTCCCACGAGGGCGCTGACGCGCGATTGCAGCGGAACTTGATCCATGGCAGCCACTTCACCGGCTACCCGGCCGACGCCCACCACGCTGATGGGGCCATTGGGATCGCGCGGTTCGGAGCCGAAGGCCGCTTGCGCCACGCCGACCACCCTCGCAGGCAGGTTGAGGATGACTCCGGCGATCTGCTTGATGTTCTCCCCGGCCATCGGAAGAACGGTCGACGCCGGTTGGGGAACCATGGCGGTCTGCGCGCCGATGCCCAGGAACCCGACTTCCTCGTACAACGGCTTGCCGTCCGCGCCCTTGGCCTGCTGGCCGTTGTCGCCAATGACGGGGCGCGCAGAGAGCACGGGGGTAACTTGCGTGGTGACGCTCTTGCCGCCACGGTCCACCGTGATTTGCACGGCCTTCCCGGCGGATGCCCGGATCCAGCCGCTCATTTCAGCCCAGCTCGTCACCGGCTTGCCGTCAAAGCTGGTGACGACGTCGTTGGGCTGCAGCTTGGCGACCGCGGCCGGGGTCAGTTGGCAGTTCGGCGAGTTCGGATCGACGGTCTCGCCTGCCTTGACCTGGCACTTGGACACTTCGGCAATCGTGGTGGTGGCCGTGGACACTCCGAAGCCCATGAGCAGCACCGCGGTCAGCACCAAGCCGATGAGGAGGTTCATGGCCGGCCCGCCCAGCATGATGATGACCTTTTTCCAGACCGGCAGCCTGTAGAAGACCCTGTTCTCGTCCCCGGGGCCCACTTCCTCGTGCGCCGCGGACCGGGCCTCGGTGGCAAGGGTCTGGAACATGCCTGTGCTCGACGGCCTGACGCTGCCATCTTCCTTGTTGGGCGGATACATGCCGATCATGGCGACGTAACCGCCCAGCGGAATGGCCTTGACGCCGTACTCGGTCTCGCCTTTCCGCGTGGACCACAGGGTGGGTCCGAACCCGATCATGTATTTCGTGACGCGCACCTTGAACAGCTTGGCGGGAAGCAAGTGCCCCACCTCGTGCAGCGCAATGGAGACGGCCACGCCGATAGCGACGAAGACGACTCCGAGAATGAACAAAATGACGGGATTCATGCCTTAAGTACTGCTTCCTAAAGGGTGCTGTTGGCTAAACGATCGTGGGTGCGCGTGCGTGCCCACCTCTCAGCATCCAACACAGAGTCAACCGTCAGCTCCAAGGATCCTGAATGTTCGCTGAGGACGGACTCCACAGTGTCCACGATCTCGGTGAAGCGGATCCTCCCGGCGTGGAAGGCTTCCACCGCCTCCTCGTTGGCCGCGTTGAAGACGGCCGGAAAGGTGCTCCCTTGCTTCGCGGCGTCCTTGGCCAGTTCCACGGCCGGGAAGGCCACCGAGTTAAGGGGCTCGAACGTCCAACTGGTGGCCTGGCTCCAGTCGCAGGCCTTGGCGGCGCGGGGCACGCGGTCCGGCCACCCGAGTCCAAGGGCAATGGGCAGCCGCATGTCAGGGGGAGAGGCCTGGGCAATGATGGAGCCGTCCACGAACTCCACCATCGAGTGCACCACGGATTGCGGGTGCACCACGACGTCGATCCTGTCCAAGGGAACATCGAAGAGCAGGTGCGCTTCGATGACCTCGAGGCCTTTGTTGACCAGGCTGGCCGAGTTGGTGGTGACCATGGGGCCCATGTCCCACGTGGGGTGGGCGAGCGCCTCGGCCGGAGTGACGTCGCGGAGTTGCTCGCGGCTGCGGCCCCGGAATGGTCCGCCGGAAGCCGTCAGGATGAGTTTCTCGACCTCTTTGTCGGTTCCCGCGCGGAGGCATTGGGCGATGGCGGAATGCTCGGAATCCACGGGCACGATCTGGCCGACGGCTGCCGCGGCCTTCACGAGTGCCCCGCCGACGATGAGGGATTCCTTGTTCGCCAACGCCAGGATGGCGCCGGACTTGAGGGCTGCCAGCGTCGGCGCCAACCCGATGGATCCCGTGATGCCGTTGAGCACGACGTCCGCTTCGATCGCGGCAATCTTGGTGGACGCATCCGGTCCCGTGATGATCGCCGGATCATAGTTCCGGAGCCCGGCGGCGGAAGCGGCCTCGCTGATGAGTTTCTGGAGTTCGTGGGCGTCGCCATAGGCGATCCCCACCGCTTGGGCCTTGGTGTGGACTGCCTGCTGCGCGATGAGTTCCAGGTTCCCGCCGCCCGCGCTCAGCGCCACGACCTCGAAGAGATGGGGGGCGGCGTCGACGACGTCAATCGCTTGGGTGCCGATGGAACCAGTGGACCCGAGGAGGATGATCTTGCGCGGCTGCATTGCTTAAGTATCCCGCACCCCAGGCGTAGCGTTGTTTTGTGGACTGGGTCTCGTGGTTCGAGGCGCCGGACTATGAATTCGCCCGGCAGGTGCTCCAGCGTGGCACGGCCGCGCTCTATTTCATCGCGTTCCTGTCCAGCCTCAACCAGTTTCCCGCGCTCCTTGGCGAACACGGGCTCCTGCCTGTCCCGAGGTACGTGGACGGACACCGGGTTTTGCGCAGGCCCAGCCTGTTCCGCTGGAAGTATTCGGACACTCTGCTCCGTGCCGTTTGCGCCGCCGGGCTTGCCGTTTCCCTTACGCTCGTGGGCGGGCTGCCGCAACTGGGACCGCCGTGGCTTCCCCTGGCCGCGTTCCTGGCTTTGTGGTTGCTCTACATGTCGATCGTCAACGTCGGCCAGACGTTTTACGGCTTCGGCTGGGAGATGCTGCTGCTCGAAATGGGCTTCACTGTGGGCTTCCTCGGTTCGGAACAGACTCCCCCGCCCAGGACCATCCTGGTCCTGCTTGTGTGGCTGCTGTTCAGGCTGGAATTCGGCGCGGGCATGATCAAGATCCATGGCGGAAGCGAGTGGCGTGATTTAACCGCCCTGTACTACCACCACGAAACGCAGCCCATGCCCGGACCGTTGAGCCGCCAGGCGCATCTCCTACCCAAACCGATGCACCGCATGGAGGTGCTTGGAAACCACTTCGCCCAGCTGGTGGTGCCGTTCTTCCTGTTCGCCCCACAGCCACTGGCCACCATTGCCGCCGGAATTGTCGTGTTCACGCAGCTTTGGCTTGTGGGGACCGGAAACTTCGCGTGGCTCAATTGGTCCGCGATCGTGCTCGCTTTCGCTGCGGTGAGTGACCCGGTCGCCCGCACTGTGCTGCCGTTCATTCCCCAACGGTCGAATCCGGCCGCAGCGGTTCCGCAGACCCCGGTGTGGTGGCTCGCCGTCGTGCTCGCAGTGACGGCGCTCCTTCTGGTGCTCAGCTATTGGCCCGTCCGCAACCTGCTCTCGCGGGAACAGCTCATGAACGCCAGCTTCAACCGATGGCAGTTGGTCAACACCTACGGGGCGTTCGGCACGGTGACGCGGCACCGGGTGGAAATCGTGGTGGAAGGCACCCAGGCCGACGTCCCCGTCGATGAGGCCGATTGGCGCGAATACGGCTTCAAGGGCAAGCCCGGCGACGTCCGACGGCTGCCCCGGCAGTGGGCGCCGTACCACCTGCGCCTCGACTGGTTGATGTGGTTCCTGCCCTTGCGCACGGTGCACGAGGAGTGGTTCTACGCGTTCTTGGGCAAACTGCTCGACGCCGACCGGCCCACTTTGCGCTTGTTGCGCCAGGACCCGTTCGACGGCGCCCGGCCGCGTTGGGTACGGGCGCGCAGCTTCCTGTATCGCTTCGCCACGAGGGCCGAGTTCCGCGAGACGGGTCATCGCTGGATCCGGATGGAGCTCTACGACGTCATCGCCCCGTTGTCGCTGCCGAAGCAACGACGGCGCGGTCAATAGCCCTTCAGGACAGCCGGGCCCTGAGCAGCGTGGATTCGGCGTGTTTCAAGATGGGACCATCCACCATTTTGCCTTTGTATTGGAACACACCGGTTCCGGCTGCGGCCGCAGCTTCAAGCAGTTCACGGGCTCCTGCGACGGCTTCCGGCGACGGTGCGTAGGCTTCGCGGACAACGGCGACCTGGTTCGGGTGGATGCAGGCCTTGGCACCGAATCCGCTGGCCACGGCGTCGGCGGATTCCGCGGCCAGGCCGGCAAGATCGGGAATGTCGACGTAGACCGAGTCGATGGCTTCCTTGCCTGCGGCTTTGGCGGCCAGCAGCACGGTAGAGCGGGAGTGCGTTGCGACGGCGCGGTAGCCGCCGTCGTCCTTGCGGCTCGAGGTGCCACCCATGGAGGCGATCAGATCCTCGGCGCCCCACATGAGCCCGACGACGTTGGGAGCCTGGGCGATCTCAGCCGCGTTGACGATTCCTTTGGCCGTCTCGCACAGCGCGATGACGTGGTAACCCTCGAGTGCCTTCAGCTGTTCACCGGTCTCGGCCTTGGCCAGCATGACGGTGCGGTAGGGGGTGTGCGCGAGGCAGTGCAGGTCTTTTTCGAAGTCAGGAGTGCCCACTGGATTGACGCGCACGATCGTGCGGCTGGGGTCGAGCTCGGCGGTCTCCCCGCCGGAGCCGAGCTGCGCAAGGATGGCACCCCGGGCCCGCTTCTTGTCTGCGGGCGCGACGGCGTCCTCAAGGTCAAGGATGACGGCGTCGGAACGCTCGGCGGCCTTTTGGTACCGTTCCGGGCGGTCGGCGGGACAGAAAAGCAATGCGGGGCCCATGGTGAAGGTCATGTATTGATTGTCCCCTGTTGCGCCTCCAGATGCGCGTTTCGGGTCCACATGAGGCAGGCCCGCGTTGCCAGCGCCACAACTTTCCCGTCCTGGTTGCGGCCGGTGTGCTTCATGGTCACTACGCCTTGGCCGGGACGCGACGACGACTCCCGTTTCCCGGCGACGACGGTCTCCGTGTAGAGGGTGTCGCCGTGGTACAACGGGTGCGGGAAAGAGACGTCCGTGAGTCCCAGTTGGGCAATGATGGTGCCCTGCGTCAGTTGCGTGACGGACTGTCCCACCATGGTGGATAGGGTGAACATCGAGTTCATGAGCCTCTGTCCGAAGGGCTGCGTGGCGCTCCAGGCCGCGTCCAGGTGCAGGGCTTGGGTGTTCATGGTCAGCGTGGTGAACAGAACGTTGTCCGTTTCGGTGACGGTCCTCCCGGGCCGGTGGGCGTAGACGACGTCTTCCTCGAGTTCCTCGAAGTACAGCCCCCGCTGCTCAACGACACGGGGTTCTGGGATACGGGGTTCGGGAACGCTGGTCATACAGTCAGCTCCTGGTCCTCTTCGAAGAGCTCGACGCCGGTCGCGGCCGCCACGTCCTCGGCGGAGACATTCGGTGCCAGCTCGCGCAGGACGAGCCTCGATGACCCGCCTTCGGAGACGACGTCGATCACGGCGAGGTCGGTGATGATCCGGTCCACGCAGCCTTTCCCCGTGACGGGCAACGAGCATTCCTTGACGATCTTGGGCTTGCCGTTGCGGTCCACGTGCTCCATCATCACAATCACCCGCTTGGCGCCGAAGACGAGGTCCATGGCGCCGCCCATGCCCTTGACCATTTTGCCGGGGATCATCCAATTGGCCAGGTCCCCGTTGGCCGCGACCTCCATGGCTCCCAGCACTGCGACATCCACATGGCCGCCGCGGATCATGCCGAACGACGTTGCCGAGTCAAAGAACGCGGCGCCTGGGTTGACGGTGACCGTTTCCTTGCCGGCGTTGATCAGATCGGGGTCCACGGCGTCCTCGGCCGGGTAGGGGCCGACGCCCAGTATCCCGTTCTCCGAATGCAGGATCACCTCGACCCCCTCGGGGATGTAGTTAGGGATTAGGGTGGGCATTCCGATCCCGAGGTTGACGTATTGCCCGTTGGTGAGTTCACGGGCTACGCGGGCGGCGAGTTCGTTCCGCGTCCAGCCTTTGCCCTCGTGGTGCTCGGCGCCGGCGCGGCGGTACTCGTGCCTGACCGCCTCCGGACGCGGCGGCACATCCTGGGTGATGTTCGATTCCATGGCTAGGCTCCTGCCTGCTGGGTGGGAGACGCCTGGGTCAACGCGACGGTCCGCTTTTCGATGCGCTTCTCGGTGTCGGGTGCCACGACGACCCGCTGGACGAAGATGCCCGGCGTGTGGATATGTTGCGGATCGAGTTCGCCGGGTTCCACAAGCTCTTCGACCTCGGCGATGGTGATCCGGGCAGCCATGGCACACAGCGGGTTGAAGTTCATGGCCGTCGCGTGGAAGACGAGGTTCCCGTGACGGTCGCCCTTCCAGGCGTGGACCAGTCCGAAATCGGGTGTCAGGGATTCCTCCAGGACGTAGTCCGCGCCGTTGAAGGTGCGCACTTCCTTGGGCGAGGACGCGATCGCCACGTTGCCGTCGCCGTCGTACTTTTGCGGAAGGCCGCCTTCCGAGACCTGTGTCCCGACGCCGGCAGCCGTGAAGAACGCCGGGATACCGGCACCGCCGGCGCGCAGTTTCTCGGCCAAGGTGCCCTGCGGGGTGAGGACCACCTCGAGTTCGCCGGCAAGGTACTGCCGCGCGAACTCCTTGTTCTCACCGACATAGGAACTGATGGTCCGGCGGATACGCCCGTCCCTCAGCAGGATGCCCAGGCCCCAGTCGTCCACGCCGCAGTTGTTGCTGACTGTTTCAAGGTCCTTGGTGCCTTGATCGTGGAGCGCATCGATCAGCGCCACCGGGATACCGCACAGGCCGAACCCGCCGACGGCGAGAGAGGCGCCGTCGCGGATGTCCTTCACCGCTTCCGCGGCGCTGGCAACAACTTTGTCGATCATCGTTCACCTTCCCTGACGGTTAAAGGCCCAGCTCGCGGGCGATGAGCATCAACTGGACCTCGGTGGTGCCTTCCCCGACTTCAAGGATCTTGGAGTCGCGGTAGTGGCGTGCCACCGTGAATTCGTTGATGAAGCCATAGCCACCGAACACCTGGGTGGCGTCCCGTGCGTTGTCCATGGCTGCCTCGCCTGCGACCATCTTAGCGATGGCCGCCTCGGTCTTGAACGGCTTGCCCGCGAGCATCCGCGCCGCAGCATCGTAGTAGGCCAGGCGTGCCGTGTGGGCCCGTGCCTGCATGCGGGCGATCTTGAACTGGATGGCCTGGTACTTGCCGATGTTCTGCCCGAACGCGACGCGTTCCTTGGCGTATTTCACGGACAAGTCGACGCAGCCCTGTGCCGCGCCTGTGGCGAGCGCGGCGATGGCGATGCGGCCTTCATCCAGGATCGACAGGAAGTTGGCGTAACCCCGTCCCTGGACGCCGAGCAGGTTCTCTTCCGGCACCCTGACGTTGTTCAGTGTGAGCGGGTGCGTGTCGGAAGCGTTCCAGCCCACCTTGTTGTAGGCCTTTTCCGCGGTGAAACCGGGAGTGTCGGTGGGAACAAGGATGGTGGAGATTTCCTTCTTGATGCTCCCGTCCTTGCGTTCGTGCTGCCCGGTGACGGCGGTGACGGTGACGAGCCGCGTGATGTCGGTCCCGGAGTTGGTGATGAACTCCTTGTTGCCGTTGATGACCCAGCTTTTTGCTTCTCCGACGTCCTCAAGGTGCGCATTCGTCTTGGTGCCTCCGGCGTCCGAACCTGCTTCCGGCTCGGTCAGGCCGAAGCCTGCGAGCGCTTCGGCCGAGGTCAGCTGGGGCAGCCAGTGTTCCTTCTGCGCTTGGGTGCCGAAGCGGTACACCGGCATGGCGCCGAGCGAGACGCCCGCTTCGAGGGTGATGGCGACGGACTGGTCCACTCGGCCGAGCTGTTCCAGCGCGAGGGCGAGCGCGAAGTAGTCTCCGCCCATGCCGCCGAACTCTTCAGGGAAGGGCAGGCCGAAAAGGCCCATCTCACCCATCTGCTTGACCACCTCGTACGGGAAGCTGTGTTCCTCGTCGTGCTTGGTGGACACAGGGGCCACTACCTCGTCGGCGAATTCCCGGACGGAGTCGCTCAGGTCCTGGTATTCCTCGGTGAGTTCAAAACTTGCCATGGTTAGACTTCCTCGTCTTTCTGGTTTTCAGTCGGTTCTGCTGTGACTTCAGGGGTGGGTTCTGCCGCCACATGGATAGTCGCGAGGACTTGGTCAGCCTTGACGAGGTCCCCGGTCTTGCTGCTGAGGTGGACCGTGCCGGACACCGACGCCACCAGCTGATGTTCCATCTTCATTGCCTCGACCGCGAGGAGGACGTCGCCCGCTTCCACATGGTCGCCGTTCTGCACCGAAACGGAGACGACGGTTCCCGGCATGGGAGACCGGACTTCGGGATCCGCGGCGCCTTCTTCGCGCTGGATGCCCGCGAGGATCCGTTGGAGCCGGGCCTCGCGGTCCAGGATCTCGAGCCGGCAGGACCAGCCGTCGCTGCCGAGCCAAAGTTCGCGCGCCCCACGCCCCGGAGAGGGTGAGCCGTGCGCGAAGTGGTGATCAACGCCGTCGAGCACCAGCACCGCGTGCCCGGCGGGTCCCGGCCGCATTGAGGCAGAGTGCTCGGCGCCGCCATCCACGCGTGCCGTGAAGCCCGGCCCGTTCACCGTCAACCCCACGGTAGCCAGACCGCCGTCGGGACGGCCGATGGTGGTCTTCCACGGCGCCGGGGCGCCGACGCGCCAGCCATCGGTAGTGTTCCAGGGTGCTGCCGGCCCGAGCGGAGCCGGTTCCGAGCGGTTCAGCAATTCCGAGCGGTTAAGCAGGGCCGCCCCGACCAACTCGACGTCGGTCACTTGCCGGAATTCCATCCTGTCCAGCTTGCGCTCGATCAAGCCGGTGTCGAGGCGGCCGGCGCGGACGTCGTCGTCGTTGATCAGGAGCCGCAGGTACTCAACGTTCGTGTGCACACCCAGCAGCGTGTAGTCCCCCAGTGCGTGATCCAGGGTGTCCAGCGCCGCTTTGCGGTCAGGGCCCCAGGCAATGACCTTCGCGAGCATGGGATCGTAGTCGCCGGTGACGGACAGTCCCGAAAGCATGGCGGAGTCGACGCGGACGTGCGGATCGTTGCTGGCCCGTTCCCGGAGCGTCACGATCTCGCCGATGGATGGCATGAAACCGCGTTCCGGCACCTCCGCGTAGACGCGCGCCTCCACCGCGTGGCCGTCAAGCACGACGTCGGACTGCGCCACTGTGAGGACCTCGCCTGCCGCAATGCGCACTTGCCATTCGACAAGATCGACGCCCGTCACCATTTCCGTGACAGGGTGCTCCACCTGGAGGCGGGTGTTCATCTCCATGAAGAAGAAGTGTTCCGGGTCCTGGTCCGAGACGAGGAACTCGACTGTGCCCGCACCGCTGTACTTGACGCTTCGGGCGGCCTGGCAGGCGGCCTCACCGATCCTTGCCCGGACTTCTGCGCCGTTCACAAGGGACTCCAGCAAAGGGGACGGTGCTTCCTCGATGACTTTCTGGTGGCGGCGCTGGAGCGAGCATTCGCGTTCGCCGAGGTGGATGACGTTGCCGTGGTTGTCGGCGAGGACCTGGACCTCGATGTGCCGGGGCGACTGGATGAGCCGCTCAAGGAACAGAGTGTCGTCACCGAAGGCGCTCGCCGCCACGCGTCGGGCCGTCAGCAAGGTGGCCGCCATATCCCCGAGCCGCTCCACGATGTGCATCCCTTTGCCACCGCCCCCGGCCGAGGGCTTGATGAGCAGGGGGAAGCCGACGCCGGGCGCCGCCTCGATGAGTGCCTCGTCGCTCAAGCCTGGTTCGGCGATGCCCGGAACGCACGGGACGCCGTAGGACATGACGTGGTTCTTGGACCGGATCTTGTCGCCCATGATCTCGATGGCGTCAATGCCGGGGCCGATGAACGCGATGCCTGCCGCGTCCAGGGCCTTGGCGAACTCCACGTTTTCGGCCAGGAATCCGTAACCAGGGTGGACGGCTTGGGCACCGCTTTGCAGGCAAGCATCGATGATGGCGTCTATCCGCAGGTAGCTGTCCGCCGCAGCGGCTGTACCGATGCGGACGGCAGCGTCTGCTTCCCGCACGTGGCGGGCCCCGGCGTCGGCGTCTGAATAGACCGCCACCGAACGGATGCCCATGGCCTTGAGGGTGCGGATGACGCGGCAGGCGATCTCACCGCGGTTGGCGACGAGGACGGTGTCGAAGGAGTTGATTGTCATGGGGTCACATCCGGAAGAGGCCGAAGGAGGTTTCCGGCAGGGGTTGGCGGGAGACGACGTCGAGGGCCATGCCCAGGACGCGCCGGGTGTCTGCGGGGTCGATAATGCCGTCGTCCCAGAGCCGGGCGGTTGAGTAATAGGGGCTGCCCTGGTCCTCATACTGCTGCTTGATGGGGGCTTTGAAGGCTTCCTCGTCCTCGGCGGACCATTCCTCGCCGCGGGCCTCGTATTGCTCGCGTTTGACGGTGGCGAGCACGCTGGAGGCCTGGTTGCCGCCCATGACCGAAATCCGGGACGCCGGCCACATCCACAGGAAGCGGGGTGAGTAGGCCCGGCCGCACATCGAGTAGTTTCCGGCACCGAAGGACCCGCCGATCACCACGGTGAGCTTGGGCACGCGGGCGGTGGCGACGGCGGTGACCATTTTGGCGCCGTTCTTGGCGATGCCGCCGTGCTCGACGTCCTTGCCGACCATGAAGCCGGAAAGGTTCTGGAGGAAAACCAAGGGAATGCCACGCTGGTCGCAGAGCTCAATGAAGTGCGCGCCCTTGAGGGAGGACTCGCTGAACAACACGCCGTTGTTCGCCACGATGCCCACTGGATGGCCATGGAGCTTCGCGAACCCCGTCACCAGTGTGGTGCCGTAGTTCTTCTTGAACTCGTGGAACCTCGAGCCGTCCACGAGCCGGGCGATGACTTCGTGAACGTCGTATTGGGCGTTGACGTCCGTCGGAACTGCACCATAGATTTCGCCCGGGTCGACAACGGGCTCGACGGCGGTGTCCACGTCCCACGCGGGGGCTGCCGGCTTGGGCAGGGTGGCAACGATGTCGCGGACGATCTGCAGGGCGTGCTCGTCGTTTTCGGCGAGGTGGTCCGTCACACCGGAAATACGCGAGTGGACGTCGCCGCCGCCGAGTTCCTCGGCCGTGACGATTTCACCGATGGCGGCCTTCACGAGGGGCGGGCCACCCAGGAAAATGGTGCCCTGGTTGCGGACAATGACGGTTTCGTCGCTCATGGCGGGCACGTAGGCACCACCGGCCGTGCAGGACCCCATGACCGAGGCGATCTGCGGGATCTTCGCAGCAGACATCTTCGCCTGGTTGAAGAAGATCCGGCCAAAGTGTTCCTTGTCCGGGAACACCTCGTCCTGCTTGGGCAGGAACGCTCCCCCGGAATCCACGAGATAGACGCACGGCAGTTTGTTTTCCAGCGCGATTTCCTGGGCCCGGAGGTGCTTCTTCACCGTCATCGGGTAGTACGTGCCGCCCTTGACCGTCGCGTCGTTGGAAACCACCATCACCTGGCGGCCATGGACCAAACCGATCCCCGCGATCACACCGGCGCCCGGGGAATCATCGTTGTACATCCCGTTGGCCGCGAGCGGGGCGACCTCCAGGAACGGGCTTCCCTCGTCCAGCAAATAGTTGATGCGCTCCCGCGGCAACAACTTGCCCCGGGAGATGTGCCGCTCACGCGACTTCTCCGGGCCACCGAGGGCGGCCACGGCAAGGCGCTTCTTCAGCTCGTGCACCAGTGACAGTTGCGCTTCCTCGTTGGCCGCGAACTGATCGCTGCTGGTATCCAGCTGGCTGGCGAGTGTCTCCATCGACTGTGTCCCATCCCGGCCCATGGGCCATCTCAGTTAGTACCGCATAACTGGAATTTAGGTTAGTCTCTATTAACTGTGTTGTCCATTACCCCGGCACCGGGCCTGCCCGGTATCGGCGCTGAATTGGACGCGTGCAAAAGGAGGAATTGTGGTCACCTTCCAGCGGAGCTCCCAGCAGGACGGCCAGGCACCGACCCAGCGAAGCCAAGCCAAGGAAACACGGCGCAAGGCCCTCCTGACCGCTGCAGCCGGGTTGTTCGCCGCCGACGGTTTCAACCGCGTGTCCCTTGAGGACCTGGGGGCCGCGGCAGGAGTCAGCGGCCCTGCGGTATACCGGCATTTCCCGGGAAAACAGGCCGTGTTGGCCGAGCTGCTGTTGAGTGTGAGCCGGAATCTGCTCGACGGCGGCCGCACGGTGGCGTCCGAGGCCCTCGACGCCGAGGCTGCGTTGCGCGGATTGGTGGAGTTCCACGTGGACTTCGCCCTCAGCAACCCCGATGTCATCCGGGTCCAGGACCGCGACTTCAGCAACCTCAGCGACCCCGACCAGGCCGAAGTCCGCACCCTGCAGCGCAACTATGTGGAACTGTGGGTGGGTGTGCTCGGCGAACTGCATCCCGACACGGATCCTGCCGAACTACGCGTCCGCGCCCACGCAGCCTTCGGCCTCATCAACTCGACGCCCCACTCGGTCCGGCACCACGGACGACGCATGGCGGTCAAAAGCGCCCGGCCCATCCTCGAACGCATGGCACTGGCCGCCCTGATGGTGCGCTAGCTTGGCCCAACTAGCTCGCAGTTGTTGTCGTTATGAGCCGTCAAAACGACAACAACTGCGAGTTAGTTGGGCCTGATCGGGCTAGATCATGGTCATGACGGTTGCGGGGTCGGACAGGATCGCGCCCAAATCGGCCAGGAATTTCGAGCCCTGTTCGCCGTCCACCAGCCGGTGGTCGAAGGACAGGCTCAGTGACATCACCTGGCGCACCGCGAGTTCGTCGTTGTGCACCCAAGGAGCTTTGCGCACTGATCCCAGCGCCACGATGGCAGCCTCGCCCGGGTTCAAGATGGGGGTTCCGGCGTCGATCCCGAACACGCCGATGTTCGTGATGGAAATGGTGCCGCCCGTCAGATCTGCAGGGGAGGTCTTGCCTGAACGCGCGGTGTCCGTGAGAGCGGACAAAGCCGTGGACAGTTCCAGCAGCGTCATCTTGTCCGCGTCTTTGATGTTGGGAACAGTCAGTCCCCGCGGCGTGGCGGCGGCGATACCCAGGTTCACGTAGTTGAACTGCACGATCTCCTGCGCGCCTTCGTCCCAGTGGGAGTTCAGCGTCGGGTTCCGGCGCAGGGCAATCAAGACTGCCTTCGCCGCGATGGTCAACGGCGTGAGCTTGTACCCGGCAAACTCGCGGCTGGCTTTGAGCCGCGTCAGCAGTTCCATCGTGGGCGTGACGTCAACGGTCAGGAACTCCGTCACGTGCGGCGCCGTGAAAGCACTCTGCACCATCGCAGCGGCCGTGAACTTGCGGACTCCCTTGATAGGCGTCCGCGTCTCCCGCTCGGCGGAAACCCCGACGGCGGGAACGGCGACCGGTGCGGCCTCGGGAACCGAGACCTGTGCCTGGGCTCCGGCCGCGAAGTCCTGGACGTCGGAACGGGTGATCAAGCCTGCCGGCCCGGTTCCCGTGACCAGCGCGAGGTCAATTCCAAGATCCCTCGCCAACTTGCGGACCGGAGGCGTGGACCGTGGACGCTCCTGCTCCACCACGGGCTCGTTTGGAACGGCGGGCGGTGCGGGCTGTTCAACGACAGGAACGGGCTCGACGGCGGGAACGGGTTCCGGGGCGGGCTCGCGTTCGGCGGGGCCCCCGTCAAACATCCGCTGGCGTCGCGCCGGGCGTCCGGACTTTTCGACGACGGCGCCATAGCCTACGAGGTTCGGCTCACGCTTCGCCGCGGCCTCCGCCGTGCTTTCCGTGGAGGCGGCCTCACCGGAACCGGCAACGCCGGAAGGCGCAGTTCCGTCGTCGTCGACTTCAAAGGAAACGATCGGCTTGCCGACCTCCACAACGGAGCCGGCCTGTTCGTGCAGAGCGGCCACGGTTCCGGCGAAGGGTGAGGGCAACTCAACCACGGCCTTGGCCGTCTCGACCTCGGCAATGACCTGGTTCAGGGTCACGGTGTCCCCCACCGCGACCTTCCAACTGAGGATTTCCGACTCAGTGAGTCCTTCGCCGAGGTCGGGCAGCCTGAATTCCTTGATCATGGTGGCGCTCATCCTTCCAGCCCGCTCAGGGAGTTGCCGCGGCCGAGTGCCCGGTCCACACCGTCAAGAATCCTGTCCAGATCGGGCAGGTGGTGCATTTCGAGCTTTGAGTACGGGTACGGGATGTCGAATCCGGTGATCCGGACCGGCGCGGATTCAAGGTAGTTGAAGCACCGCTCGGTAATGCTGGCAGCAATTTCGGCGCCGAGCCCGCCGGACTGCGCGGCCTCGTGGGTGATGACGAGCCTGCCGGTCTTTCGGACGGACGCCTCCACTGCCTGGAAGTCGATCGGAGCCAGCGAGCGCAGGTCGATGACCTCCACGGAGACTCCTTCGTCGGCGGCGGCCATGGCCGCGTCGTTCGCGGTCTTCACGAGCGGGCCGTACGTCACCAAGGTGACGTCGCTGCCTGGTGTGACGACCTTGGCCTTCTCCATGGACAGCGCCATGGAAAGTTCCGCGGTCTCATCCACTTCGCCCTTGTCGTGGTAGCGGCGCTTGGGCTCGAAGTACAGCACCGGATCATCCGAGGCGATGGCCTGCTGGATCATGGTGTACGCATCCTGCGGGTTGGAGACGCTGATGACGCGCAGGCCCGAGGTGTGGGTGAAGTACGCTTCCGGAGACTCGGAGTGGTGCTCGGGTGAGCCGATTCCGCCGCCGAAGGGAACGCGGATGGTGATGGGCATCTTGACGCGGCCCTGTGTCCGGTAGTGCATCTTGGCTACCTGGCTGACGATCTGGTCGAAAGCCGGGTAGATGAAGCCATCGAATTGAATTTCGCAGACCGGCCGGTAGCCGCGGTAGGCCAATCCGACGGCGGTGCCGATAATCGCGGATTCCGCCAAGGGAGTGTCAACCACCCGGTGTGTGCCGAAGTCTTTCTGGAGGCCGTCGGTGACCCGGAAAACACCGCCGAGCGCACCGATGTCCTCGCCCATGAGGATAACTTTGGGATCGTTTTCGAGGGACTTGCGCAGGCCGGCGTTGATGGCGCGGGCGAAGGTCAGCTTGCTCATCAGAGTGCACCTTCCTGGGTTGATCCGCTGAAGCTTTCCAGATAGCGGGAGTAGTGGTCCTTCTGGCGTTCGATCCAGGAGTTGGGAGTGCTGTACACGTGCTTGAAGAGGTCGAGCGGCTGGGGATCGGGCATATTGATGACTCCTGCCCTCAAGCTCTTTGCGACCTCGTCCGCTTTGGCCTGGGTCTTGGCTTCAAGCCCTTCCGTCAGGAGGCCCTTGGTCCGAAGCAGCGCCTTGAGCCGGCTAATCGGGTCCTTGGCCGCCCAGTCCTCAAGCTCGTTGGCGTCGCGGTAACGGGTGGGATCATCCGCCGTCGTGTGCGGGCCCATGCGGTAGGTCACGGCTTCGATGAACGTAGGTCCGCCGCCCTTGCGGGCCCGGTCCAGCGCAATCCGGGTGACCGCCAGAACAGCCAGGACGTCGTTCCCGTCGACCCGCATGCTGGGGATTCCGAAGCCCGAGGCACGGTCGGCGATCTGGATGTGTGACTGGATCCGGACCGGTTCGGAGATGGCCCAGTGGTTGTTCTGGCAGATGAAGACCACGGGCACTTGGAAGCTCGCCGCGAAGACCATTGCCTCGTTGACGTCGCCTTCGCTCGTGGCGCCGTCGCCGAAGTAGGCAACTGCAACGGAGTCTGCACCGTCGTACTGGATGCCCATCGCGTAGCCGGTGGCGTGCAGCGATTGCGAGCCGATGATGATCTGCTGGGTGGCAATGTTGTGGCGGTACGGGTCCCAGCCGGCCGAAGCATTGCCGCGCCAGGCGCGGACCAAGTCTGTTGGTTCCACGCCGCGGCAGTAGGCGACGCCGTTGTCACGGTAGCTGGGGAAGACAAAGTCGTCGTCCCGGAGGGCCCGGCCCGAACCGATCTGCGACGCTTCCTGGCCAAGCAGCGGCGGCCACAAGGCCAGTTCGCCCTGACGCTGCAAGGCCGTGGCCTCGGCGTCGATGCGCCGGATGACCATCATGTCCTCATACAGCGAGCACAGTTGCTCGTCCGTAACATCGCTGACCCAGAGATCGAACTCCGGGTGGCTGATGCGTTCCCCTTCCGGGGAAATCAGTTGGACCAGATCCCCGCCGGTCCGACGCGGGCTTGCTGCACTGATTCCGGGATTCGAAGCCTTGTAGGCGTCCTGGCCGGGTTCGTCCGTCAACACAGTTGATCGCACCTTTCAGCTCGTGCTCGCAGGCCTTTGGAGGGACTTGTGATCCAACCGCGGGCCAGCATCCGGGCGTCGTCGCCTGGATTAATTGTGACCCTACTCACAATGCTCATTGGGTACAACCACCGCTGAAAATTCTGCGCATTCTGCCCTATCCAGACGGTGGGCACCGTGCTAACGTTGCGCATTATGCAAGCTTTGGATGGCACCGACACACGCCTGCTTTCGGCCATGGCGAAGGACCCCCGCGGCACGGTTGTCGCCTTGGCGCAGAAGCTGGGATTATCGCGGAATACGGTTCAGGCGCGGATGGCCCAACTGGAAAAGAAGCACGCGTTTCTCTCCTTCGAGCGGCGCATCAACCCTGCGGCCCTGGGCTATCCCCTCATGGCGTTCATCTCGGTGCATGTGCAGCAGCAAAAGCTTGGACAGCTTGCCTTGGACCTCGCGGAAATCCCGGAAATCCTGGAGGGGTACGGCCTGACCGGTTCGGCTGACCTGCTGCTGCGGGTGGTGGCGCTCGACGCCGAGGATTTGTTCCGGATCAACGGCAAGATCCTTGCGTGTGACGGAGTGGAACGAACCGACACCGCCATGTCGATGGGCGAATTGATTCCCTTCCGGGTGCAGCCGTTGTTGAACCGGAACACCAAGAAAGCGCTCCGTACCGGCTGAGTCGGGACAACGTCGAAAAAATTCGTCCCATCCCACCCATCCATAACCCCGGGTGGTCCGAATAACTGGTTGAGAGCCCCGTCCGGGGTTTCGAACACAAGGCCGGATATGAAACCGGCCATACCGGAAGGTTTGGACCATGCGCACTTCGCCCAACCGCCTGATCGCCACCATCTTTGGCGCCGTCTACCTGCTCGTGGGTGTCGTTGGATTCTTCGTCACCTCGGGAATTGGATTCTTCGCCACCGAGGGTGCCAATCTGATCATCTTTGCGGTAAACCCCCTGCACAACATCATCCACCTCGCCATCGGCGCCGCCCTTCTCTACGCGGGCATGAACAGCACTGTGCTGTCCAAGACCATCAACACCACGGTCGGCGCGGTCTACTTGCTTGTCGGCATCCTCGGACTGTTCCTTGTGGGCTCCGCCCTTAACATCATTGCCCTCAACGGCGCAGACAACGTCCTGCACCTCGCAAGCGCAGTGGTGCTCCTCGGCATCGGGCTCTCGCAGGACAAGGTTCCGGCCGCCACCGCCAGGGCCCACGTCTAGAAACCTCGAAACCCATAAGGAGCCGTCCGTGTCAGCTCAAGCAGCGACGTCCGTTGGACCCACCGCCGGGGCATCCCTCACCCTGTTTTCGTGCTTCGCGGGCATGGGGGCCGGCCTCGTGGAACTTTCCATCGCATCGAGCTACATTTCGAGCCGGGGACCGCTGGTGTGGGCGGGCGGCGTCTTCGCGGCCTGGGGCCTGGCGCTGCTGGCGAGCTCGATTGCCAGTCTCCAGCGGGGGCGGCTCCGGTTCCGTAAGCCGACAACCATGGGCCTCCTCGTCGCCGTCATTGTCCATGTTGGATTCCTGGTTGGCGGCATGGCCCAAAGAGTGCTCGACGGCGGGCATCTGGCGGCTCTTTTCCTGGTCCTGATGGCTCTGGGATCCTCTGCCTGGCTCGCCCGCAGGTTCCTAGAGGACGACGGCGGAGCCACCTCGGGTTCCCCGAGGGCCGGCGCGCTCTTAGGGGCTGCCTTCGCCGCCGCCGTCGTCGTCGCAGCAATTACGACGCCGGGCCTCGCCGCCTCGGTGGCCGGAGCGCACGCCGTCCCGCACGGAGAGCACTCGCTGCCGGGCGGCCATAACCACTAAGGCGTCCCGCCAATCTGCAGCAGAAATCCCTCCCACACTGAGTGCGGGAGGGATTACTGCTTGTTGGACCGGTAGGCCTAGTGGTTCACCGCTTTCTCGGCTCCGACGCCGGTCAGGGAACGGACTTCCATCTCGGCCTGCTTCGACGTGTCTTCGCGCCGCTTGTCCAGGACGGTTCCGAGCCAGCCAAGCAGGAAGGCGAGCGGAATGGACACGATACCCGGGTTGCTCAGCGGGAAGATCGCGAAGTTAGCGCCCGGGATCATTGACGTTTTGGCACCGGAAACAACCGGCGACAAGGCAATCAGGATGATGGCCGCCGACAGTCCGCCGTACATGCTCCACGTGGCGCCCTGGGTGGTGAACTTCTTCCAGAACAGGGAGTAGAGGATGGTCGGCAAATTCGCTGATGCCGCCACTGCGAAGGCGAGGGCGACGAGGAACGCTACGTTCTGGCCATTGGCGAAAATACCGCCAATGATCGCAAGGACCCCGATGACCACCACGGTCCGCCGGGCCACTTTGACCTCGGTTCCGGCGCCGGCCTTGCCCTTGGAAATGACGTTTGCATAGATATCGTGGGCGAACGACGTCGCTGCCGTGATCGTCAAACCGGCCACCACCGCAAGGATCGTAGCGAACGCGACGGCCGAGATGAAGCCGAGCAGCAAAGGCCCGCCCAGGTGGAACGCCAGGAGCGGCGCAGCGGAGTTCACCCCGCCCGGGGCCGATTTGATGGTGTCGGCTCCAACGAGGGCTGCCGCGCCGTAGCCGAGGACCAGGGTAAACAGATAGAACAACCCGATCAGCCAGATGGACCAGACCACCGATTTGCGGGCTTCCTTCGCCGTGGGCACAGTGTAGAAGCGCATCAGCACGTGTGGCAGGGCGGCCGTGCCGAGGACGAGTGCCAAGCCGAGGGACAGGAAGTCCAGCTTGGAGGTCTCGGTCTTGCCGTACTGCAGGCCGGGGTTCAGCACGTTGGGGTTCTTGGCAGAGTCTGCGGCAGCACCCAACAGGTTCGACAGGTTGAAGCCGTAGATGGACAGCACCCAGAGCGTCATGACTGCCGCACCGCAGATGAGCAGCACGGCTTTGATGATCTGGACCCAAGTGGTGCCCTTCATTCCTCCGATCAGCACGTACATGATCATGAGGGCGCCGACGACGACAATCACCAAGGCTTGTCCGCCCCAGTCGCTGATGCCCAGGAGCAAGGAAATGAGGCTTCCGGCGCCGGCCATCTGCGCCAGCAGGTAGAAAAAGCAGACGACCAAAGTCGTGAGGGCCGCGGCGATCCGCACCGGTCGCTGGCGCAGCCGGAAGGAAAGCACATCGGCCATGGTGAACTTACCCGTGTTGCGCATGAGTTCGGCGACAAGCAGCAACGCGACAAGCCATGCGACGAGGAACCCGATCGAATACAGGAAGCCGTCGTAGCCGTTGACGGCGATCGCCCCGGTGATCCCGAGGAAGGAGGCCGCGGAGAGGTAGTCGCCGGCGATGGCGGTGCCGTTCTGCGAACCGGTGAACGAGCGCCCGGCGGCATAGTAGTCGGCAGCCGTTTTGTTGTTCCGGCTGGCCCGGAGGACGATCACCATGGTGACCAGGACAAACAGGGCGAAGATTCCCATGTTCAACAGCGTGGTGTCCTTCAGAGCGGCAACGTTGACCATCGGGACCATGGCACTCATTTCGCTGCCCCCCTCACGGTGCTGCCCTTGTCGAACTCATGGCCCTCGATCTCATTTCGGATTTCCGTGGCTATCGGGTCCAGTTTGCTGTTGGAGTAGTGAACGTACCAGCCCGTAATTCCGAAAGTTGAGACGAACTGCAGCAGGCCCAAGACCAAGCCGACGTTGATGTTGCCCCACAGCTTGGTGGACATGAAGCCCACCGCGTAGTCAGCCAGCAGGACGTAAGCGAAGTACCAAAGCAGGAATGCGATGGCCATTGGAAAGACAAAACTGCGGTGGCGCTTGCGAAGCTCCTGAAACTGCCCCGTTTGCTGGACTTCCTGGAAATCAACGGACGCTGCTGCGTCCGGTGTCTGGGCCTCGTTACCCATGGCTTCCTCCTGGTTGTGGACGTCTACATCGACCACACTCCTGGCCGATGTGACTGGAATCACTATCCGCCCGGCGGCTGCGCCACTTCCAGATTCACCGGCACAGGCGTCGCCCAGCGGGCACGTTGCTGCGCCGAACGGTGGGTTCGCTAGTCTTGCTCCATGCCGGATTCCCCGCTCGTCACCGCCGCCGCCATTGCGGTCATCGTGCTCGCCGTGGCGATCGTCGTCGGGGTCGGCCTCAAGGTGATCCGTTCCTTCCGCGAACTGGGAACCGATGCCGAGAGGGCCACCTACCAGACCCTGCACGCGGCGTCGCGCGCGGGACAGCACCTGCGCACCGGGCTCCACGCGGCGGGAGCGGCCAAGGCGAGCAAGCAATTGCGTTCCCTGCTTGGCTGCGACGCCCTGGCGATCACCGACACCGAGTCAGTCCTGGCGTGGGATGGCGCGGCGGAAGAACTCAAAGCGGTACTGATGGAGCTCGCCTCGGGAGTGCTCTCCGACGGGCGGACCGTGGTTGTCCCGGCTTCGCACGCACTGAACGCCGTCGTCGCGCCGATCAGGGCCGGAAACCGCGTGGTGGGAGCCGTCGCAGCCTTCGCCCCGCAAACCGGTGCCGGGTTGGTCCGCGCGACAAGCGAGCTGGCCGACTGGGTGGCCGTGCAAGTCGAATTGGCCGAGCTCGATGCTTCACGCACCTTGCTCATGGAGGCCGAAGTCAGGGCCCTGCGCGCACAAATCAGCCCCCACTTCATCTACAACTCGCTCAACGCAATTGCCTCATTCATCAATACTGACCCCGCCAGGGCGAGGGAGTTGGTGGTCGAGTTCGCGGATTTCACCCGGTATTCCTTCCGCCGCCACGGTGATTTCACCACCCTGGCGGAGGAACTTCGGAGCATCGACCGCTACTTGCTGTTGGAGAAGGCACGCTTCGGAGACCGGGTGCAAGTGAGCCTCCGGATCGCGCCCGAAGTCCTGAGCACTGTGATTCCCTTCCTGAGCCTGCAACCGCTCGTGGAAAACGCCGTGCGCCATGGGCTTGAAGCGAAGGAAGGACCCGGGCACATCACCATCTGCGCCAACGACTCCGGGGCGTTCGCGGAGGTCACCATCGAGGACGACGGCGTGGGCATTGATCCGGAACACCTGCGCTCTGTCCTGGCGGGGCACGCCGACGGCGACCACGTTGGACTGCGAAACGTCGATGCCCGACTTCGGCAGGTCTACGGGGACGAACACGGCCTCGTCATCGAAACCGCACCGGGCGAGGGCACCTTGATCACCATCCGCGTGCCAAAGTCCCAGCCGAGCCATGATGCCTGAGGCTAACCTATAACCATGATCAACGTACTCGTCGCCGACGACGAGCTCCCCGCCGTTGAAGAGCTCGCCTACCTGCTGGGTCGGGACGAGCGCATCGGTGCCATCCACCGCGCAGTCTCGGGCGCCGAAGCCCTCAGCGCCCTCGAAGCGGAATCCGTGGACGCTGTCTTCCTGGACATCCACATGCCCGCGCTTTCCGGTTTGGACATCGCCCGCGCCATCTCGCGCAGCGCCCGCCCTCCCGCCGTCGTCTTCGTCACCGCCGACGAGGACTGTGCGCTTGAGGCGTTCGAACTGGCCGCGGTCGACTATCTGCTCAAACCGGTGCGTGCCGAGCGCCTGGCGAGGTCCATCAGCCGCATCAGCGAGCTCATCAAGGACGGCAGCAAGGTGCCCGAGATGATCACCGTCGACCAAGGCGGAACCACCCGCATGATCCGGAGGGACGACGTCAGCTACGTCCAGGCTCAGGGAGACTACGCCCGGCTGCACACCGCGGAGGCGAGCTACCTGATCCGGGTATCCCTGAGCGACCTCGAACAGCAGTGGGCGGAAGCCGGATTCATCCGCATCCACCGCTCCTATCTGATGTCCCTCAACCACGTGGGGCATATGAAACTCGCCGCGGCCCGGCCAAGTGTCACCGTTGCCGGCGCCGAACTGCCGATCAGCCGCAGGCATCTTCCGGCCGTGCGGGACAAACTCGAGGCCACCCGGATCCGGCCACAAGGATGACCCGCGTCAGGGTCACGGCCCCGCAGTCAGCTGCCCGGATAGCCCCGATGCGTCCATACCATTCGCGCGAGGCCGCCGAGGACTCGGACGTCGGGCAGGTCTTCGTCCGGTCACTCATCCGTTCGCAGTTGCGCCTGGCTGTGGTTGTGGCTTCCGGATTCCTGCTGGTCCTGGCCGCCTACGGCTCCATGGTGGCGCTGGTCCCCCCGCTCGCGCAAATGCGGATTCTCGGCATCCCGGTCAATTGGATCATTCTTGGAGCGGCACTTTATCCGGTGATCGGCCTGAGCGCCTGGCTGTACAACCGCTCCGCGGCAAGGAACGAAGCCCGCTACCGCGATCTTGTGGAGGAGAAGTGAATCCCGCCGTCGGGCTCGCCGCTTTTGTGGGTGTCGCGCTCGCGACGGCGGCGATCGGCTTCTACGGCTTGCGCATTTCGCGCACCACCGGCGACTTTTACGTGGCATCCCGCACTGTCCGGCCATGGTGGAACGCCTCGGCGATCGGCGGCGAATACCTGTCGGCCGCGAGTTTCCTGGGGGTCGCAGGACTGATCCTACTGACCGGGACGGATGCTCTGTGGTTCCCCGTGGGCTACACGGCCGGCTACCTGATGCTGCTGCTGTTCGTGGCCGCGCCCTTGCGACGATCGGGCGCCTACACGATTCCGGATTTCACGGAGGCCAGGCTCGAGTCGAAAGCCGTTCGACGCGTGACGAGCCTTATCGTCGTGGCAGTCGGATGGCTCTACATCGTGCCGCAGCTTCAAGGCGCCGGGCTCACCATCCGGATCAGCACGGGATTGCCTTCCTGGGTGGGCTCCATCGCCGTCGTCGCCGTGGTCTGCGTGACGGTAGTGGCCGGTGGCATGCGCTCCATCACCTTCGTCCAGGCTTTCCAATACTGGCTCAAGTTAACGGCGTTGGCAGTGCCTGTCGTGTTCCTGCTGCTGAACCAGACCGGCGGCGGCTCACCGGTCCTTGCGGAGGCATCCAGCAATCCCACGGGCCTCCCCGCAGCCGGGCTCTACCAGACTGTCTCGCTCCTGGTGGCACTGCTTTTCGGAACGCTGGGACTCCCCCACGTCCTTGTGCGCTTCTACACCAACCCGGACGGCCAATCGGCCCGCCGGACCACCCTTATCGTGCTGGGCCTGTTGTCGGTCTTCTATTTGTTCCCGACGGCGTCCGGCCTGCTCGGGCGGGTCTTCGCACCTGAGCTTGCACGCAACGGACGGCCCGACGCCATGGTCCTGCTGCTGCCTGGAAAGCTGCTCGGTGGCGTGCCCGGCGATCTGCTGTCGGCGTTGGTGGTCGCTGGCGCATTTGCCGCATTCCTCTCGACGACGTCGGGATTGGTGGTTTCGCTGGCCGGCGTTATCAGCCAGGACCTTCTTGGCGGGAGCGTGCACGGATTCCGGGTGGCCACCCTCCTGGCGGTCGCCGTCCCCCTGGCTTTTGCGTTCACCACGGATTCGATGGCCCTGGCCGGCAGTGTAGGGCTGGTGTTCGCTTTCACGGCGTCCACCATTTGTCCGGTCCTGGTCCTGGGCATTTGGTGGCGGGGCCTGAGCGACGCAGGCGCGATTGCCGGCATGCTGACGGGAGCCGTCCTGTGCGGGGGTGCGCTCGTATCGAGCACGATCATCGGTTCCGCCGCGCCCGGATGGATTGCCCAGCCCGCGGCGTGGACGGTTCCGGCCGCGTTTGCCGTGATGGTGCTCGTCTCGCGGGCCACGAAACACCGGATCCCCGGGACCGTGACCCGGCTTATGACCAGGCTCCATGTCCCGGAACGGCCGGTGGCCACGGAGCGCCAGCTCCGTTGAGGGATTTCGGCCGAGGGCGCTGAAGGCGCCGGGCGCTGAAGGCGCCGGGCGCTGAAGGCGCCGGGCGCTGAAGGCGCCGGGCGCTGAAGGCGCCGGGAGCCCGGCTGTCTTTGCTAGTCGATCGCCGCCATGAGCTCGACGACCCGGTCTAGGAAAGCATCAACCTGCGCCTCTTCGTAGCCGTCGCGCCCGCGGGCCTCGGAGAATGCGGCTCGGCGGACGTTGTCGACGCTCAACGGTTTGTCGTTCTCCAGGTAACCGATCAGGGAGACGCACAAGGCATCGACCTCGGCGATGTTGTAGCTCCGCGCACGCTTCTTGTCCGGCCGGCGGAAACGTTCGCCATCGGGCCTGTGCAAACGGCCGCGCAACACTCCGGAGAGTTTGCCGATTTTCAGCAACCAGGCGTCCTCGCCTTCGGCAGCGATCAGCTCGTCGCGTTCACGCCGGGCGAAGGCATCTTCGAGGCGGTCCAATGCGGCGTCCACAGCGGTGGCGTCGTAGCCCCCCTTGACAGGATCAAACGAAACCGCACGGACATCGCTGCTGCCGATTTTCTCCGAGGCCTCGGCCCTGTTTTCAAAAGACAACCGGGCGCGCTGGAAAAACTGGTCCACTTGCTTTGCGTTGTAGCCGTACTTGCTGTGCGCCACGCGCTCAAATGCTGCGGGGATCTGGCGACGAATGTCCACTGCCACTGCTTTCCTTCTGGGTGGTTGTCAGGCGCCGCTCAACAGCGCGAAAAGAATATATGCTGACGGAGCCGCGAAGACGATCGAGTCGAGCCGGTCCATGATCCCGCCGTGTCCGGGCAGGATGCTACTCATGTCCTTGACGCCAAGTTCCCGTTTGACCATGGACTCCGCGAGGTCACCGGCGGTAGCCGCGGCCACCATGCCTACGGCAAGCACCACGCCGACCCACCAGGGCCTGCCCAGGACGAAGATGCTGGCGAGGATCCCGATGACCATGGCGCCTGCCACCGAGCCAGCGAACCCTTCCCAGGTCTTTTTGGGGCTGATCTTGGGAGCCATCGGATGCTTGCCGAACAGCGCCCCGACGAGGTACCCGAAAGTATCGTTGGACACTACCAGCAGCAACATCACGGCAATCTGCCAGGCACCCGCCGGAACCTGCCCGGCGGGCCAGGGACCCGCCGTCGTCGCTCCCCCGCCCGTGTGGAGAGGCAGGATGGCAAAGCTGATCAGGAAAGGCACCCAGGCAAGCGTGAAGATTCCGGAGAAGACGCTGCGCGGAGCGCCGGCAGCGCTTTCAAGCGAACGCCAGAGCAGGACGGCCGTGCTGCTCAGCACCATCGCGAAGAGCAGGCTTTCGGTGCCACCGAAGTAAGCCGCCAGCGGCATCGCCACGGTACCGGTCAGCACGGGGATGATCGGCATCCTGGTGCCCTGGGCTTCGAGCGCACGAAAAATTTCCCACACGCCGAGGACCGCAAACGCGGTGGTCAGGAGAACGAAACCCAGCGGCAGGAACAGCAGCCCGCCGAGAACGGCAAAGAGCATGGCGAGCCCGACGCCGATGGCGGCCGGAAGATTCCGGCCGGCCTTGGGCGTTGGGTTGCCTCGTTGGCGTCTGGCGCGGGTGGGAATTCCCTGCGCGGGCGCCGGCTCAGCCTCGCTCATCAGACCTCGAGCAGCTCGGCTTCCTTGCGCTTGAGGAGCTCGTCGATACCGTCGACGTGTGCCTTGGTGATCGCGTCGAGTTCCTTTTCGCCGCGGGCACCCTCGTCTTCGCCGGCTTCGCCGTCCTTGACGAGCTTGTCCAGGGCGTCCTTGGCCTTGCGCCGGATGCTTCGGATGGAAACCTTTGCGTCCTCACCCTTGCCCTTGACGATCTTGACGTATTCCTTGCGGCGTTCCTGGGTGAGCTCCGGGATGGTGATCCGGATGACGTTGCCGTCGTTGGACGGATTGGCGCCGACCTCGGAGTCGCTCAAGGCCCTTTCGATGTCGCGCATTGAGGTCTTGTCAAAGGGCGTGATCAGGATGGTCCTGGCGTCCGGAATAGCGAAGGAAGCCAGCTGCTGCAGAGGTGTGGGGGTGCCGTAGTATTCCACGATCACCTTGTTGTAGAGTCCGGGGTTCGCACGACCGGTACGGATCGACGCGAAATCCTCCTTGGCTACCTCGACCGCCTTGTCCATCTTTTCCCCGGCTTCGAGCAAGGTTTCTTCGATCACGGTTTCTCCTCAGAAATAGTCGCGCCCCGGTCCACGGGCCGCAATGCACAATAAATTTCCGCCCCTGCGGGCGGAAGAGTCCTAGAAATATCCTAGCCCTTGCTAGGGGGTGACCAGGGTGCCCAGCTTTTCGCCGAGAATGGCCCGGGTGACGTTCCCTTCGCCTTCCATGCCGAAGACAACCATGGACAAATTGTTGTCCTTGCACATGGTCATGGCCGTCTGGTCCATGACGCGGATGTCACGGCGCAGGGCCTCGTCGTAGCTGAGCTTTTCGAGTTTCTCGGCCGTGGGATCCTTCTTGGGATCCGCGGTGTACACGCCATCCACACCGCTCTTCGCCATGAGGACGACGTCGGCATGCACTTCGAGTGCACGCTGGGCCGCCACGGTGTCAGTGGAGAAGTACGGAAGACCTGCGCCTGCACCGAAGATGACGACGCGGCCCTTCTCCATGTGGCGGATGGCACGGCGCGGAATGTAGGCCTCGGCTACCTGTCCCATCGTGATGGCGCTCTGAACGCGGGTCTCGACGCCGGCCTGCTCCAGGAAATCCTGCAGCGCCAGGCAATTCATGACAGTGCCGAGCATTCCCATGTAGTCGGCGCGGGAACGGTCCATGCCGCTCTGTGACAGTTCGGCGCCGCGGAAGAAGTTACCGCCGCCGACGACGATTGCCACCTCGACCTCGGAAACAGCGGCGGCGATTTGCTTGGCGATGGCGCGGACGGTTTCCGGGTCCACACCAAGCTTCCCGCCTCCGATGACCTCGCCGGACAGCTTCAGCAGTACACGACGACGGGTCTTCTCCGGATGGCTTGCAGTGTTCTCGGTTTCCATGGTGCCTTCCCGTTTGTGGACTCTGGCTAGATTATCTTGCTGGGGGCCGGGCAGAAAGCTGCCGGCCGTGGATGCACTCGGTGCGGGCCTGTCGTTGCATGCAAAAGGGGCGGCCACCGAAGTGACCACCCCTTTTGTATGTCTAACTAGTTTCCGACGCGGAAACGGGCAACGGCAGTTGCCTTGACACCGGCCTCTTCGAGGACCTGTGCAACGGTCTTCTTGGAGTCCTTGGCGAATGCCTGGTCCAGGAGAACTTCACCCTTGTAGAAGCCCGTCACGCGGCCTTCGACGATCTTGGTGAGAGCGGCTTCCGGCTTGCCTTCGGCCTTGGCGGTCTCTTCGGCGATGCGGCGCTCGGACTCGACCAGCTCGGCCGGGACGTCTTCGCGGCTCAGGTAGTTCGGGGCCATTGCTGCAACGTGGACGGCAACGTCGTGGGCTGCGGTAGCAGCGGCGTCGCCCTCGCCCTCAACGGCGAACAGGACGCCGACCTGGGCCGGGAGGTCCTTGGAGGTCTTGTGCAGGTAAGCGTCAACCGTGCCGCCTTCAATGCGGGCAATGCGGCGGACAACAACCTTTTCGCCGAGAACGGCGCCTTCTTCGACGACAACCTCGGAAAGGGGCTTGCCGTCGACGTCGATGGCCAGCAGGGTCTCGAGGTCGGCAGCGCCGGACTCGACGGCGACGGCCAGGACCTTGTCGGCCAGCTGGATGAACTTGTCAGCCTTGGCGACGAAGTCGGTCTCGCAGTTGACCTCGATCATTACGCCAACGCCGCCGGTGACCTTGGCTGCAACCAGGCCTTCAGCGGTGGAGCGGCCTTCACGCTTGGTAGCGCCCTTGAGGCCCTTGATGCGGATGATCTCGATGGCCTTCTCGGCGTCGCCGTTGGCCTCGTCAAGAGCCTTCTTGACGTCCATCATGCCGGCGCCGGTGCGCTCGCGCAGGGCCTTGATGTCAGCAGCAGTGTAGTTCGCCATGTGAACCCCTCTGTCTAGAAATTTATGTGTTTACGGACTGACAGGACGGCAGCCCACCTAGTGGGCCGCCATCCTGTCAGTAGCTCCCCGCATCGAAATTGGTGCGGGAAAGGTCCGGATTTACTTGTCTGCTTCGGCTTCGCCAGCAGCAGCTTCGGTGGCCTCGGCGGCCGGGGCTTCGACAGCTTCCGCAGCCGGAGCTTCAGCAGCTTCTGCAACCGGGGCTTCGGCCGGAGCCTCAGCAACCGGAGCTTCAGCAGCTTCGGCCTTGCTGCCTTCGAGGAGCTCGCGCTCCCACTCAGCCAGCGGCTCTTCCGGAGCCTCTGCAGCACCGGTTGCGCGCTGGTTACGGGCGATGAGGCCCTCAGCAACGGCGTCGGCAACCACGCGGGTCAACAGGTTTACGGAGCGGATGGCGTCGTCGTTACCCGGGATCGGGAAGTCAACTTCGTCGGGATCGCAGTTGGTGTCCAGGATGGCAACAACCGGGATGTTCAGCTTCTTGGCTTCGTCAACAGCCAGGTGTTCCTTCTTCGTGTCAACAACCCACAGAACGGAAGGAGCCTTGGTCAGGTTGCGGATACCACCGAGGTTGGTTTCCAGCTTGGTGAGTTCACGGCGAAGGAGCAGGAGCTCCTTCTTGGTGTAACCCGAGCCTGCGACGTCCTCGAAGTTGATCTCTTCGAGTTCCTTCATGCGCTGGATGCGCTTGGCAACGGTCTGGAAGTTGGTGAGCATACCGCCCAACCAACGCTGGTTGACGTACGGCTGGCCAACACGGGTAGCCTGCTCGGAAATTGCTTCCTGAGCCTGCTTCTTGGTGCCGACGAACAGGACGGTGCCGCCGTGGGCGACAGTAGCCTTGACGAACTCGAAAGCGCGGTCGATGTAGGACAGCGACTGCTGAAGGTCAATGATGTAGATGCCGTTGCGCTCCGTGAAGATAAATCGCTTCATCTTCGGGTTCCAACGACGGGTCTGGTGTCCAAAGTGGACGCCGCTGTCAAGCAGCTGGCGCATAGTTACGACGGGCATGCCGACGCTCCTTCCGGCAGGTCATTCATGAGAGAGCCACACGGGCCGCTCTTACCCTGCCAATAGTTGACGGTTAATTAGCCGGACCCGAACGGGCCGTGGCTCCTGGCATCCATTGCACTTCTCATCCGGCCAATGACTCGCCGGACCGCAAGAGGCACAATCCTCCGCAGCACTGAATCCATGAGGATTCGCAGTTGGAGGGTTGGATACGCGTAGTCAGCCTGGGACCCCCGCGCAACTGAATGAGAAGCGCTTCTGAACAAGCTTGAGGGCACAGCAAACTGCTCCACCAAGTGTACTACAGCGCCTCCAGCCTTATGACCGCAAAGCCCCGGATTCAGCCTCCATCCTCCGGCAGGTTTCCCGCACCGTTTTCCACATAGCCGAACTGGCGGCTTCCGGACACTCCGGCGCCGACGAAGGCTTGGTCCATGAGAACTGCACATCTTCCGGCCCACGTTCTTTTGCTCGTTGCCTTGGGCACGGCGCCTGCCGCCGCGTCGTCGCCGCCGGGCGCGACCAGCCCGTCCGGAATCCGCCCGGGCTGGGCGTGGCCGCTCTCCCCCAAGCCGGCGGTCCTGCGCGGCTTCGACCCTCCGGACAAGCCGTGGTTGAGCGGGCACCGCGGCGTGGATTTACGAGCAGCGGACGACGGCGTCACAGTCGCCACGCCCGCCGACGGCACCGTGAGCTTCGTGGGCGTCGTGGTGGACCGCCCGGTGATCACCATCGACCACGGGGGCGGGCTACGGAGCAGCTTAGAGCCCGTGGACAGCGAACTCGCAGAGGGCGCCACGGTCAACAAGGGCCAATCCATCGGCGTAGTGAGAATCGGCCACTGCGCGGGATCACCGTGCCTCCACTGGGGAGTGCGGAATGGGGACGACTACGTCAACCCGCTCGCCTTCGTCACGGATCTCCGGCCTTCCGTGTTGCTTCCGCTACACGATGTGCTGCCTCTAGACGATGGCGGAAATGCCCGTGATGGCCCTTCCCGTGACAAGGGTGTTGATTTCGTGGGTGCCCTCGTAGGAGTAGATCGCCTCGGCGTCGGCGAAGATCTTTGCCATCCCATAGTCCGTGACAATGCCGTTGCCGCCCAGGATGCCGCGGCCCAGGGCAACGCTTTCGCGCATGCGGGCCGTAGTGAAGGCTTTCGCCAGCGCGGACTGCTCGTCCTTGGCCACGCCGGCATCCTCAAGTTGAGCGAGACGGACCATCATGCCCATGGAGCTCACTGTGTTGCCCAGGATCTGCACGAGTTGTTGCTGCACCAATTGGAACGATGCCAGGGGCCTCCCGAACTGCATCCGTTCAACCGCGTAGCGGCGGGCGACGTCGAATGCCGCAAGCTGCTGGCCCACAGCCTGCCACGCGACCGAAAGCCGCGTGACTTTGAGCACCTTGTTGGTGTCCCTGAAGCTGTTGGCATTGGCCAGTTTGAAGAAGTCCGGGACCACCACGTTCTCAAGGGTGATATCGGCGTTCTGGACGGTGCGCAGCGAGATCTTGTTCTCGATCTTGCTGGCCTTGAAACCGGGGAGGCTCGTGTCCACCAGGAACCCCTTGACCTGGTTGTCGCCGAGGTCGCGGGCGAAGACCACAACCCAGTCCGAGAAAGTGGCATTGCCGATCCAGCGCTTGGCCCCGTTGAGGATCCAGTTGCCGCCGTCGCGGCGCGCAGTGGTCCGGGTGCCGCCTGCGACGTCCGAGCCGCCCAATGGCTCGGTCAGCCCAAAGGCGCCGATCTTCTTGAGGGAGTATATGTCGGGCAGCCAGGCGTCCTGCTGCTCTCGAGATGCCAGCGCTTCGATGGAGCCAGTGAACAAGCCATCATGAACGCCCATGAACGTGGCAATCGAGGCATCGGCGCGGGTTGCCTCTGCGTGCACAAGGCCAGCGAACACGTTGGAATAGCCTTGCCGCCTGACCGGACTGACGAGGTCAATCTCGGCCAGTTTGGGAATCAGGTCCATGGGGAATTCCCCGCGGTTCCAGCAATCGACGGCAATCGGTTTGACCTCACGGGAAAGGAAAGCCCGGATCTCGGCCAGTCGGTCCTGCTCCTTGCCCGTGAGCAATTGCTCAAAGCCATAGAAGTCGCCGTCGGCGTACGGGAGATCCTCGAGGTCGATTGCTGCCTTGGACATGACACTCCTTCGCGTAAGTTACTGGTGAGTAACTTACAGCAATGACAGTGCTCCACACAAGCAAGCAGGTGCACCGACCTCTTGGCGGACTGCTGTCTTGCGTAGCGTCATCGTCCGAAGCGCGAATGGTTGCCGTTAACCTCCGGGTCTCCCGGTGTTTGCCCTTTACAGGGTTCCCTCCCAGCCCGCCTCCATAGGTTGGCGGGGACATCGTTTCCCCAATCTAAGGACGATTTTCAATGCCTGTTACACCCAACAAGCTCAAGCGGACCTCGATGGTATTGATCAGCGCCGCAGTCGCTGCTTCTACTCTTGCCTCCGTTGCCCTGCCGGCATCCGCCGCTGACGAGGGCGAAGCACACGCCGCGGCCGCTGGATTCACCGTGAAGACCTTCTCCCCGGTCGGCACCGAGTCAGCACCTGACGACATCACGCGGATGGGCGACTCCGTGTACGTCTCGTTCCAGAATGGCGTAGGCCCCTTGGGCGAGGCTTCTGCAAACGGCACCACAGCCAGCACTGTTCAGCAGTTCAGCCTCGACGGAAAGCCCGGCAAGTCCTGGCAAGTCACGGGCAAGGTTGACGGGCTTACGGCCGATCCGGAACACCACCGTCTCCTCCTCACCGCCAACGAGGACGGCAACTCGAGCTTCTCGACCCTCAGCCCTGAGCAGGCCAAGCCGCTGACCACGTACACATATTCGGGCCTCACCCACGGTGGGGGAACCGATGCCGTATCTGTCGTGAACGGCAAGATCCTCGTCAGTGCCTCGGCGCCGGTTGATACTTCGGGTCCCGCCGCCTATTCCGTCGCATTGGAAGGCGCCACCGCCAAACTGACGCCCCTTTTCGGCGACAGCGCTAAGGCTACCGCAGCCAATGGCCCCCAGGCTGGAAAGGCGACCACGCTCGGCCTCACGGACCCGGACTCCAACACACAGGTTCCGGCGGCCGCTCCGCGGTTCAAGAACTCGTTCATGCTTGATGCGCAGGCGGACCAGCAGTTGATCTTCGCTTCCAACCCGGGCAGCAGCAAGCAAGCTCTCCAGGTGCTTTCGGTTGCCCAGCCCTTGGATGACACCGTCTTCGCGGCCCACTCCAACCAGACCCTCCTGGTCACGGATCCGAAGGACAACAAGGTCTTCTCCATCACTGGCCCGTTCAAGGCCGGCGAAGCCGTCTCCACGGTGGTGCCCGACGCCGGACCCGCCTACCTGGCAAACCTGGACTTGGGAACGGGCGCTCTCGCCCCGATCAAGGAACTCGCCTCCATCCAGCCCAAGGGCTTGATGTTCACCGGCGGCGCCGGGGACGACTCCAACGAAGGTCAGCGCTCCGAGTAACGCCCGCATTCGAAAGAACCCCTGACCGCGCTTCCGCGCGTCAGGGGTTTCTTTTGTTTCGGGCTAAAGGGCCCCTCACGTGTCTGCTTGTCCTAAAGGGTCAGACGACTCGTTCCCGTAGTGCCGTCTTGGTAGGTCACTTCGACCTCGGCACCATCGCTCGACGCGTTCCGCAGTTCGTCTCCTGGCAGCCACAAGGCGAAGCGTCCCCGGGACACGGTCGCTGTCACGCCCCCGTGGGTCCGGCTTCTATAGACGATTGAGAGAATGTCAGAGCCCGCGATGCCGGCCGCCAAGGAAATGTCGCCTGCGCTCATGGTTCCCGTCCCTAGAGCTGTGGCGGTCATCTCACGCGGGCCCGGAACCGTGTGAGGGCTGGACTTTCCAACCGATCCGATCATGCCCTTACCGAAAAGACTGACGGCGTCATCGGTGATACACAGCGCCGAAAACCCGCCCTCACCCGTGAGCACCACCGTGGTCCACACGCCGCGCCGCTCGGCAATCGCTACCGCAGCCGAGTCGACGTCGTCAGCGTACATTCCACCCCCTACATGCTTCTTGGATTCGCGGCACTCCGCGGCGGCACTGGCACGTTCAGTTTCAGTCATGCCGGCCGGAACGGGCGTCCAGCTGGCAAACGCAGGATCCCCGCCTGACAAGGACGGCAAGACAACCAGGCCTGCAGTGACCACCGCCACCATTCCTCCGACCACGGCGACCCTGCGGGAGGTCCATCTGCTGCTTTGAGGCCTACGATTGCGGGCGGCGCTCCTCATCGAGGGGCGCTCGGATGGTGTCTCTGCCGGGTCGGTGGACAAGATGCGGAGAAGATCGGCGTCGGCCCTTTCACTGTCGACGGGGGCCCTGTGGTCCGCGGCGTCCAGTGATCGAAGCAGAGTATCGATCTCTTGATTGCGCGTCATGGCGTGGTTGTCCTTTCGAAAGAAGCCGCAGGTGTGCGGGACTGCCGGGGTAGGTGTTCGAGGAGAAGGCGAAGGGCTCGGCGGGCGCGGCTCACTCGCAGACGGAAGGCGACCGGTGAGATGCCGAGTACTGCGGCTGCCTGTGGTGCTTTGAGGTCTTCGAAGACAATAAGGCCCAAGGCCTCCTGATGGACCTCCGATAGCGCACGCCATGCCCTGCCTAGGTCCACGCGATTCACGATCGGGTCAGCGTCTTCGTCGAGGTAGGCCAGAGCGGCGGAGTCTGCGAGACGAACACCGAGTGCTAAACGACGCCGTTCGCCCCGGTGGGTGTTTAGCAGAATGTTTCGCGTAATGCCGAAGATCCATGCCCTCGCGTCACCATGGCTGCTCGGCAACTCATCGAGGCGGCGCCACACGACAAGGAATGCGTCGGCGACGACGTCTTCGGCGTGGTCAGGGTGGGCGCGGCGTTGAACAAATCTCATGAGCTCTGGGTAGACGAGTTCATACAGCAATCTGAAGGTGCGCTCCCGGTCAGGAGCGTTGGAAGGGTGCCTCATGCTCTATACCTGTCTGCCACCCGCCCAAGTGTGTCGCACCTTGCGCATTGGTGCCGGAATCGACCCGCGTGGTCGCCCCGGCTGAGCGATTCAGTCTGCTGGGCCCAGCCGAATCCGAAGCCATGCGTTGATGTGTTCGAGGGCGGCCCGTGCCATCGGCGTCGCGTGCCCGGTGAAGCCGTGGGGGGAAGCGGGATAAATTCGCAGATCGACCTCGACACCGGCGGCCGACAGCTCCGTGGCCATGGCGAGATTGTCTTCCAGGAGGATGTCGTCGCTGCCGATCACGATCAGGATCGGCGGTAGGCCCGCGGGCTCGGCGAAGAGCGGCGAGAGGTCGGGGTGTGTGCGATCCGGAGCGGTCCCCGCATAGGCGTGGAGAAAATACTCGTCGGCGATCCGGCGTCCGGCCGGCGTCTTCGCGGCGAGGTCATAAGTGCCGAACTGCAGCACCCCGCCGCCGAAAGCCGTGACCCCGCGGTCGCGCAACCGCACAAGCGTAGACAACGCCAGCGTCGCCCCCGCAGAAAAGCCACCGATAGCGAGTTTGGCTGTGCCAAAACGGCGTTCGGCATGCTCCACCAGCCACAGCGCCGCTGTCTCGCAGTCGTCGGGTGCGGAAGGCCACGGGTGCTCCGGAGCGAGTCGATAATCCACGCTGACCACTGCAATACCCAGCGCATCCGCAAGCCGCCTGTTGCGAACGTCGCTTCCGGCGGCCGAGCCCATGTAGAAGCCGCCGCCGTGGATTTCCAGGAATACGCCCGCCACCGGGGCACTGGCCGGCACGTGGATCCGGACAGGAACGCTTCGCCCATGCGCGCTTGCCAGTTCTGCGATTGGCCGTGGATCGCACTGCGCAGGTGCCGCCGCTCTCGCTCGGAATGCGAGCAGCTCTTCCCGACTGCCCGGCCCACGGCCAGCCGGCCGCCGGGCGTAGAAAGCGCGGGATTCATCGACGAGTGACCACAGTCCAGGATCGATCAGCGAGGGCAATTCGAAGCTCACAGGATAACTCTAGGATGCGCATCCGGCGAGCGAAGAAGAGAGGCCACCGTGGCGCGTTCGGCCTGGCAGGAGCAGTATGGAGGGATGAACGCTCCCAGCGCCGATAGTCCGGCGCAGGGTGGCCCCGTTGTTTCCGGTGCCCGCCTGCACCCGTGGAGCCGTTATGTGGCCCTGGGTGATTCCTTTACCGAAGGGGTAGGAGATCCGGAGCCTCGCAGCCCTGGGGGCTTGCGAGGCTGGGCGGACCGGGTCGCGGAAGAACTGAGCGCCGGACACGACGATTTCGCTTACGCGAATCTGGCGGTCCGCGGACGGTTGCTCCATCAGATCCTGGATGAGCAGGTCGGCCCCGCACTTGCCCTGCAGCCGGATCTGATCACTCTCAATGCCGGGGGCAATGACCTGATCTTCCGCAGAAGCGATCCCGACAAACTCGCCGTCCGGATGGACGCCGGCGTGCAACTCCTCGCCGCTGCCGGCGCAACGGTTGTACTGTTTGCCGGACCGGACTGGGGCGCTACGCCCGTGTTGGGACACACCCGCGCCAGGGTGGCCATCTTCAACGAGAACCTGCGCACCATCGCCGCACGCCACGATGCGGTAATCGCCGACCTCTGGGCCCTGCGCCAACTCACCCACCCACGAATGTGGGATCCGGACCGGCTGCACTTCTCCCCCTTGGGACAGCACACCATCGCAATCATGGTGCTGGATACCCTCAACGTCGCCCATGCCTTGGAACCGATGACACCGAAAGACCTACCCGGGCGCAGCTGGCGCGAAGCTAGGACCGATGACATTGTGTGGGCACGCGAGCACTTGTTCCCATGGGTGCTGCAACGTCTCAAACAACGAATCTCCGACGACGGGCGGCACGCAAAGCGGCCGGATCCCGGCCCCGTGTTTGGCGCCTGGATGCCCCCCGGAACGTTCGTGGGAAACGATCCGCCAAACTAGTCGCGAACTCTCGGGTCCTCGACCGCGGATGTGATGAGACCGCGTTGGTGCCGTCCACGAGGGAAGGATTCCTTGTAACAATCGTTACACTTTGCTTTGTGACTAGTGAACAGCGCACGTCCTGGCTCGTGATGATCGTCCAGGTTCCCTCCCAACCCTCCAGGCACCGGGTAGCCGTTTGGCGGGAGCTTCGCCGTTTCGGCGCGGTTCCCGTGGGGCAGGGTGCCTGGACCGCCCCGGACGTTCCGGTGTGCAGGACGGGTGCCGAGAGGGCCCGTGAGCTGGCTCGGGCCGGCGACGGAGAACTCGTTTTGCTGACGACGAACGCTGACGACGCCGATGCCGCCCAGCTGCGCAGGCTTTTCGAAGCGGCCAGGGCCGATGAGTGGGCCGAGTTCACGGCGGACTGCGGCAAATTCAACGAAGAAGTTGCCAAGGAAATCGCGAAGCGCAAGTTCACCCTGGCCGAACTGGAGGAAGAAGAGCAGAGCCTGGAGAGGCTTCGCCGATGGTTCCGCAGCAACCGCTCCAAGGCGGTCTTCGCCAGCCCGCTGGTCGATGCGGCGGAGACCGAACTTGCCCGGTGCGCCGCGGTTCTTGAAAAATTTTCAGATCTTGTCTACCTTCAGGTGCACCAGTGAGCCCCACCAGGACCGCCCGGGAGATCCACGGGCATACCATTCCTCTCTACGCAGCGGGTTTCGTGACTGCTTTCGGGGCCCACAGCATTGCTTCAGGAATAGGGGCCCAGAGCGGGAACATCGGCCTGAGCCTGCTCAACCTAGGCATCCTGCTGGCCGTTTACGATCTGGCCGAAGTGTTTCTCAAGCCCGTCTTCGGTGCCCTCAGTGACCGGATAGGCGCCAAGCCGGTCATCGTCTGGGGCCTTCTGGCATTCGCCGGTTTCTCGCTGTTGGGGTTGTGGGCGGCGGACCCGCTCCCGCTGGGCCTGACCCGTCTGGGCCAGGGAGCAGCCGCAGCGGCATTTTCTCCTGCTTCATCGGCCACCGTGGCACGACTGGCCGGCGGCAGGAACGCAGGGAAATACTTCGGCCGGTACGGATCCTGGAAAGGCCTCGGCTACGTCCTCGGCCCGCTCCTGGGAGCTGGCCTGATCCATGTCGGGGGCTTCGCGCTGCTCTTTGCGGTCCTGTCAGCCCTCGCGGCGGCCACCGCTGTATGGGTAGCGGTGAGCCTGCCACGGTTCGAACCCGTTCCCCGGACCAGATACACCGTCCTTGACCTCGCCCGGCAGATCACCGAACGGAGCTTCCTCGTGCCGACGACTGTACTGGCAGCGTCCACGGGCGCACTAGGCGCGGCCATCGGGTTCCTGCCGGCCCTCGCCACCCGTCACGGGCTCGATCCCGTTGCGGGGACCGCCGCCGTAAGTGTCCTGGCCATCGCTTCGGCCATCATCCAGCCATGGATCGGGAAACGACGTGACCAGCAAAGGATCGGCGACACGGCGGGAATAAGGGCCGGGCTGCTGCTCTCCGCCGCGGGCGTCGGAATCGTAGCCCTCGCCCCGGGACCCCTCACCGTGTTCATCGCCGCCCTCCTGATCGGGGCCGGGGTCGGAACGGCCACCCCGCTCGCGTTCGCCCATTTGGCCGACAACACGCCCCACAGCCGGATGGGCAGGACCATGGGCTCTGCCGAGCTCGGCAGGGAACTCGGTGACGCAGGCGGACCATTGATAGTCGGAAGCCTCGCCACCCTGGGCGGACTGCCATTGGGCCTGGGTGCACTCGCCATGCTCATAGGCGCATCAACCGCACCGCGTCTCGATCGCACCAAATAGGCCATCAAGCCGCGGCCGGGCAAACGCCAAAGGCCCCGGCAACCGCCAGGATACCGGCGCCTTCCGGGTAGGGCTACTCGGACTTGACATTGACGGCAACCAGCCCCTCGCTCACGCTTGAAGCATGGCCACCAAACTATCCGGAGTGATCCTCGGGACCTTCCCGCAGCTGCGCTTCGAACCCACCGCCAAGCGGATCCGCGCGAGCCTGGGCGGGAACACCGTCGTCGACACCCTGCACGCGTGGCTGGTCTGGGAGCCGAAGCGCATTACCCCGATTTTTGCCGTGCCGGAGGCTGAACTTCTGGCAGAGCTGACACCGCCCGGCGGCCCAGCGGCCGACGTCCCGGAGCTCGCCGTCAGGCTGTCCGCAGACTCACTCCCGTCGCTGGATCCGCGCACGGGGTTCGGCCGGTACACCACCCCCGGCGAACAGCTGGATGTCGTGACAGGGACGACGACGGCTGCCGGAGCCGCGTTCCGCCCGGACGACCCAGACCTGGCCGGGTATGTCGTCCTGGATTTCGCCGCCTTTCAGTGGAGGGAAGACGACGAGGAGATCATCGGACACCCCCGCGACCCGTTCCACCGCGTGGACATCCGGGCGTCATCCCTGTCGGTCGAGGTCTCCCTCGACCAGGTCCCACTCGCCAGGACAAACGGCGCGCAACTCCTGTACGAGACGCTCCTCCCCGTCCGTTACTACATCCCGCCTGAGGACGTGCGGCTGGACCTCATGGAGGAGAGCCCCAAGAGGACCGTGTGCCCTTACAAGGGCGAAGCCCGCTACTGGACCTACCCCGGCACCGAGGACGGCAGGAATGTCGCTTGGAGCTACGACCGGCGCTTCCGCGACGCCGCGCAGATCCACGGGCTGGTGAGCTTCTTCAATGAAAGGGTGGACCTGACGGTCGACGGCGTCCTGCAACCCCGGCCGGTAACGCCTTGGTCGCGGCCGCAGGGACCTGGCTCGCTGCTTCGAGCCGGGCGTGCTGGTCTGTTTCGCGGACGGTAAGGCCGGACAGGCCCAGGCCGACGGCGATGAACGCGGCGCCGAGCAGGAACGGGGCCGGCCGCAGTCCGTAGGTGGCGGCGACGTAGCCGGTGGCCAGGGCAGTGCCCGCGACGCCGAGGTAGCCGGAGGCTTCGTTCAGGCCCATGGCCAGGCCGCGGCGGGAGGGACCGACGAGGTCCATTTTCATCGTCACGGTGGTGGACCAGGTCAGGCCCTGGCTGATGCCTAGGACGATGTTGGCCGCGACGTTCCATGCCCAGGACGGGCCGAAGATCAGAAACAGCCCGAACGCCAGGATGTAGGTCAGGGCGGAGGTGTGCTTGTCCAGGTGGAAGACCTGCCCGGCGAGCAGCGGCAGCACCGTGCGTTCCTGCCCAGCGTGCCGCCGACGAAGGCGTTGACGGCGACCAGGAGGATGAACTGGGCCAGATTCTGCCGCAGCCCCAGGACAGGAGGTTCCGTTGTCCGGTTAGGGTTGCTGCTCGGTTTCACGGGTCCGGGTGTCGGCTCAGGAGGCGGGGCTGACGGTGCGGGACCGGGCCCAGAAGATGACGGGGATCAGCAGCAGGGCCAGGACCCCGCCGGCTATCGACAGGACCGCGTAGCTTGTCTGGGCCATGACGAGCCCTGACATTGCCCCGCCGCCGGCACCGGCGACGGCGATCAGCACATCGACGGCTCCCTGGGTGCGGGCCCGGTTCGCCGGGACGGTCGCGTCCACGAGCAGGGCGGTTCCGGAGATCAGTCCCAGGTTCCAGCCCATGCCCAGCAGCGCCAGGGCCAGGATGAGCAGGCCGAGGGAGTCCGCCGGGGCCATGGCCGCGGTGAATCCGGCCGCGAGCAGGGTCAAGCCGGAGGCGATGGCCATCGGGGTGCGGCCGATGCGGTCCACGAGGATGCCGGTGAACAGGGAGGGCAGGTACATCGATCCGATGTGGATGCCGATGACGAGGCCGACCTCGGAGAGCGGGTGGCCATGGGCGCGCATGTGGACCGGTGTCATGGTCATGATGGCGACCATCGCGACCTGGGTGAGGACCATGACGGCGGCCCCCACGTACACTCCGGTGCCGGGCTGCCCGGCGGGCCGGGGCGTGCCGGCCGGGCCGGGAGCCAGTGTGGAGGACTCCAGTTCCCTGGCGAGCAGGAAGGGATCCGGGCGCAGCAGGGTGAACAGCACGGCTCCGGCGGATGCGTAGGCGGCCGCGGCGAGCAGGAACGGACCGGCGAGGGCGGGAATGCCCAGGCTCGCGGCGAACCGGCCCAGCACGTCGACCAGGTTCGGGCCGACCACGGCGCCGAGGGTCGTGAAGACCATGGCGATGCTGACCGCGGTGCCGCGGCGGGAGACCGGGGCGAGGTCGGTGCCTGCGTAGCGTGCCTGCAGGTTCGTCGCGGTGCCCGCCCCGTAGATGAACAAGGAAATAAAGAGCAAGGGGATACTGTCGATGACGGCTGCGCCGACGACGCCGAGGGCGCCGAGGGCTCCGGCGGCGAAGCCCAGAGCCAGCCCGGTCCGGCGGCCCAGTCGCTGGGTGGTGGCTCCGACAAGGAATGCCGCCAGCGCCGAGCCGAGGGTGAACAACCCGGCGGGCAGGCCGGCGGCGCCGTCCCCGCCGAGCATGGACTGGGCGAGCAGCGCGCCGACGGTGACCCCGGCGGCCAGGCCTGCCCCGCCCAGGATCTGGCTGGTCGCGACCACGATCAGGGTCCGGCGGTGAAGGGATTCCTGCACGGCTGCGTCAGCGCGGATGCGCGCCCCGAGCAGCGCCATCTGCTCACGCGGTTGCATCGAGATCCACCTCGCGGGTTGCCCGCCACTCGATGATGCCTTCATCCATGGCCATCGCCGGGATGTCCCTGACCGTCAGCCACGCCGCGGCGTCCCTGGCGAGCCTGCAGAACTCGCCGCGGCAGTACACGACCACGGGCTTACCGGCCGGGATCTCACCAACACGGTCCTGCAGCTCCGCCAGGGGAATGGACACCGCTCCGGGGAAATGCGCCGCCTCGTACTCGGAGAGGGGGCGGACATCGAGGACTGTCATGCCGGAGGTGACGTCGGCCGGATCGATGGTCCTGACCGGAGGCTGGGCGCCGCCGGGTGCGAAATAGGTTGCCAGCGCGTCCCGTAGGGCGGGGGAACGCAGCATTCCCACCCGCTTGATGGCCAGGTACATCTGGGCCACGTCATCGCCGGCAAGCTGGTACAGGATGGTGGTCCGCACCCGCCGTGTCCGGACCAGGCCCGCCCGTTTCAAGAGCTGCAGGTGCGCCGAGACCGTGGTCATCCCCATCCCCAGCATTGTGGAGAGCGTTTCCACGGGGTGCTCGCCCTGGGCCAGGAGCTCGATCAGCTCCAGCCGTTTACCGTTCGACACCGCCTTGGCGATGCGGGCCAGCTGATCGAAGACTTCCAGCTTCTCCTCGCCCGAAGGCGTAGTCCATGACTCCATGGAATAACACAATACGCCCGGAGGGTGATCCGGGAAGGGGCCCGCTTGAAGGAAATCCGGTGAGCTCAGGCCGGCGCTATTCCTTGCCCGTGCGCACGGTCAGGGGGTATCGGAAAGGTCTTCGGGGCTGAGGCGGAAGCGCACTCGGCGCAGCAGGCGACGGATTCGGGCCCGGCACCATGCCCTGGTCCCGCGGCGGTCTCCATCGCCTGGCCTGGGGCTGCGGTGCCAACGGTCACTGCCGTGTCCGGGTCCGCAGCGGCCGGTGCGCAGCAGTCATCCAGGGCTGGCCGGTCGGCTCCGGGGCCGGCCTCGGTCGTGGTCCCGGAGTGTCCGGCATAGGCGACGGCGCAGCACGCGTCCCCGCGCCAGGCGTTGATGCCTTCGCGGACGGCGATCGCCGCGATGGCCAGGGCCGCGACGGGGTCCGCCCACCACCAGCCCAGCGTGCTGTTGAGCACGAGCCCGGCCAGCAGCACCGCGGAGAGGTATGTGCACAGCAGGGTCTGCTTGGAATCGGCCACCGCCGTGCGGGAACCCAGTTCCCGCCCGGCGCGGCGCTGGGCCCAGGACAGCACGGGCATGATCCCCAGGCTGAGGGCGGCAATGATGATGCCCGGGGTCGAATGCTGCGGCTCGCCCGCACCGGTCAGTGCGCGGGCGGCGTCAGCGGTCACGAAGGCGGCCAGGGCGAAGAAGGACACCGCGATGATGCGAAGCGTCAGGTGCTCGCGGCGTTCCGGGTCCCGGGCGGAGAACTGCCAGGACAGAACCAGGGCGGAGGTGACTTCGATGACCGAGTCCAGGCCGAAGCCGATCAGCGCGGAGGAATCCGCGACGCCGCCGGCCCAGAGCGCGGCGACGGCCTCGATGAGGTTGTAGCTGATCGTGGCAGCGGCGAACAGGCGGATGCGCCGGCTCAGCACCGCCCGGCGGCCGTCCGAAGAGGCCAAGGTGGTTGCGGTGCTCATGCCAGGCAAGTCCCGTCCGGGGCGCAGCAGGCCGGGTCCACGGCGAGCACCACCCCGAGCAGGTCCTTGATTGCCTGGCCCAGCCGGGGGTCCGCGAGTACGTACCGGGTCCGTCTCCCGTCCGGGACGGCCACGACGAGCCCGCAGCCGCGCAGGCAGGCCAGGTGGTTGGACATGCTCTGCCTGGACACCTCCAGGGAGTCGGCTAGCTCGGACGGGTAGGCCGGCGCGCCGGCCAGGGCCAGCAGGACCCGGGCCCGGGTCGGGTCCGAGACCGCGTAGCCGAAACGGGCAAGCACCGGGGCATGGGTGAGGGTTTCCATGACGAAACAGTACATCAGACTCTGTATTCAGAGGATGCTGTATTCCGGTTTCGTTATCCGGGGCTGCGCGGAGCGTACATGATGACCACGACGCCGAGCAGGCAGATGACTGCCCCGATGATGTCCCAGCGGTCCGGCCGGAAAAGCTTCAAACTGCCGAGGGCATGGTGAAGTCCCCGCCGCACTACGCGCTCCGGGCCATACGACGCCCTCCAGAGCGGCCACGCAACCTCTGGTTTGGAAGGGAGGCCCGGGTGTACGATCCCGGTACTGTGTCGTCGTACCGGGAGAAAACAATGTCTATCTCAGAGCAATCTTTGGCGGCGTTTCGAGACTCCTTCGGCGGCGAGGTCTTGGCTCCAGGAGAAAATGGCTATGACACGGCCAGATCAGTATGGAACGGCGACATTGACCGGCGCCCGGCACTGATCGTCCGGCCAACGGACGCTTCACAGGTGGCAGCAGCGATCAGCTATGCCCTAGCCGAAGGGGTTGAGCTTTCCGTGCGGGGCGGCGGGCACAGCTACGCGGGCCACTCGGTTTGCGACGACGGGCTGATGATTGACCTGAGTGCCATGAACGCCGTGAGTGTTGACCCGCAGTCCCGCAGAGCCCGTTGCGGCGGCGGCACTACCTGGCTCGAGCTTGACGCGGCGACTCAGGAGCATGGGCTCGGAATGACCGGCGGGTTCATCAGCCACACGGGGGTGGCGGGTTTGACGTTGGGGGGCGGAATGGGCTGGCTCACAGCCCGGACCGGGCTGAGCTGCGACAGCCTTGTCGCTGCGGAGCTGGTGACCGCAGACGGACGCGTCGTCACCGCCTCGGAGAAAGCGAATCCGGATCTCTTCTGGGCCTTGCGGGGCGGAGGGGGCAACTTCGGGGTGGTCACCAGCTTTGAATTTGCCCTTCATGACGTTCCACCGCTGGCCCAATTGGCCTTGTTCTTCTGGGATCCCGAGCACGGAAAGGAAGGCCTGCGGTTCAGCCGCGATTTCGTAGCGACCTTGCCTGACACCATGGGCTCCCTGATCGCCGGCTTGAGCGCACCGCCTGCGCCGTTTGTTCCCCCGGAGTACCAAGGACAGCCTGGTTTTGTACTGGCGGTCGTCGGATGGGGCACCGCGGAGGAGCACGAATCCGTCCTTCAGCCTATCCGGCGGATGACACCCCAGCCCCAGTGGCAGATGCTGTCCCCGATCCCTTACGTCCAGCTGCAGCAGATGTTCAACGAAAGCGCCCCGTGGGGCACCCAGGCTTACGAAAAGGCCCTGACCCTAGATGATCTGAGCAACGATGCCATCGACGTCTTTGCCGACTTCCTGCCCCGCAAGGCGTCCCCGTTGTCGTTCGTCCCGGTTTTCCCGCTAGGCGGCGCGTTCGCCCGGACCGCGGATGCGGACAGCGCGTTCGGCGGCAGCCGGGGAGCCAAATGGGTCTTCAACATCTCCGCAGCCTCCCCCACGCCCGAGATGTTCGACGCGGACCGGGCCTGGGTCCGTGAATTCTGGGCGGCGATGCGGCCTTACGCAGCCGGGGCGGGGACCTATGTGAATTTCCTGTCCGACGCCGACGACGAAGACCGGGTCAGGGCCTCCTACGGGGCAGAGAAATACGATCGGCTCGCCCGGATCAAGACTGAATGGGACCCCGGCAACGTGTTCCACCGAAACGCCAACATCCGCCCGGACAGCGGGGCGGCCAGAACCCCGGCATGATGAGACCGCAGCTCACCGTCACTCTGACCTGGCCGCCAGGAGACACAGGACAAGTCCATGCCCGCCGACGCAGTCCCTGCCTCAGCACGTTCCGGCATGCGAGGCTTAACACCGCTGCAGAGTGAGTTCAACTCATGGAGACGTTTCTCCGCCTCCGACCAAGTGGAGTGGGTCCGGCCCAGCTGATCAACCGGCCTCACGCCAGACTCTGGGAGAAGATCGCGGCGTTGATGTCCGATGATTCGCCAATCGCTGTCTGATCAACCACCATGGCCTGGGGCTGACCACGACCTTCAAGCACACCGGTTGGGGCGTGTTGTTTTGCCCGGGGCCGCCATTGAGTTCACCAGCCGGCGGGCATAAAGTCGGCACGAAGCATCATCGGCACTGCAGGAACCGGGGACATCATGGATTCGGCGAGCGAACGCCGGCGGGGGGACGGCCAGGAGCGTTTCGTCATCGATCTGGCCGGGGTTGGGCCCGGTATGCTGCCGGTTGTCGGGGGAAAGGCGCTGAATCTTGGGATCCTCGCCGCTGCCGGGCTGCCGGTGCCTGGCGGGTTCTGCCTGACGACGGCGGCCTACCGGACGGTCGTAGCGGACCTGGACGGGCTTGGCGCAACGCTCGACGCAATGCGCCCGGGGGTCCCACCGGACCTGCTGGAGGCCTCCGCACGTACGCGCGCACTCATTCTGGATGCCGCGGTTCCAGAGCCTGTGGCCGATGCGCTCCGAGCCGCTTACGCGGAATTGGGACGCGACGTGCCAGTCGCCGTACGATCTTCCGCGACCGCCGAAGACCTTCCCGAGGCCAGTTTCGCTGGCCAGCAAGACACCTTTTTGAATGTTGCCGGCATGGATGCCCTCCTGGATGCGGTCCGGCGATGCTGGGGTTCGCTGTGGACGGACCGTGCGGTCGCCTATCGTGCCGCGAACGGGATCGGGCAGGGCGAGGTCGGAATCGCCGTCGTCGTCCAGCGGATGGTGCAGGCCGAGGCATCGGGTGTCCTGTTCACCGCGAACCCGGTAACCGGCACCCGCAGGCAGGCCGTGATAGACGCTGGCCGGGGGCTCGGGGATGCGGTGGTGTCGGGCGGCGTCAACCCCGACCATTTCGTGTTGGACACCTCCAGCGGCCGGGTGCTGGAGCGTCCGCCAGGGAGCCAACGTGGACAGGCGAGCGCTGTCGGGAGACCGTGCATGACGGACGCGCAGCTGGGTGAGCTGTCCGCATTGGGCGCCGGCGTTGAGGATATTTTCGGCGCTCCACAGGACCTCGAATGGGCCGTGGACGCGGCAGGGAAGATCTGGCTGACCCAGTCAAGGCCAATCACCACGCTGTATCCGGTGCCGGAGGGCGTGGATCCGGCCGCAGGAGCCCGCGTTTTCCTGTGTGCCAGCCTGGCCCAAGGACTCGTCCGGCCGATCACGCCGATGGGGCTGGCCCTGTTCCAGCGCCTGAGCACCGCCAACGACAGCGGATGGCAGATGCCAGGGGCCGGGCTGCGGCCATACGTGGACCTGACCCCGGTGGTCCGAAGCAAGGGCGGCCGGAGGACCTTGCTCAGGACGTTTCGAGTTGCGGAGGCACGGTCCGCCGGGCTCCTGCACACCCTCTACGACGATCCGAGGTTCTCCGTGGTCCGGGGATCCCGCACCCCGAACATCTTTGCCGGGGACATCGTCAGGCAGCTGATCCAGCTGCCGTCCCGGCTGGCCGAGGCCGCATGGCGGCCGGAGGCAGCGCTGCAGCGCGTGCGGAGATTCGCGGACGAGCTAGAGAAGCGGCTGGAATTTGGCGAACCAGCAACCGCGGTGCAGCGCATGGACTATGTGGATCGCGTCATGCCCGGGGCCTTTGCGAACGCGGTGCCGAAGGTGATCGCGGCGCCCGCCGCCGGGTTTGTGCTGTTGGGTGTGGCCCGATGGTTGCTGCGCGGAATAGCCGCGCCCGGGGAACTGCAGGCAGTTCTGCGCGGCCTGCCCAATAACGTCACCACGGACATGGACCTGCAACTGTGGCAGCTGGCCACCAAGGTTCGTTCTGATCCAGCCGCCACCGAGGTCCTGGCGGCGGAGCCAGCAACTGAATTGTCCCGTCGGTACGCCGCAGGCACGCTTCCGCCGGTTCTGCAGGAAAGGCTGGGGGCGTTTCTAGGGCGCTTTGGCCACCGGGCAGTCGCGGAGATCGACTTGGGGATGCCGCGCTGGGGGGAGGACCCGGCGCATCTTCTGGGCGCCATCGCCAATTACCTGCGGGTCACCGATCCGGAGCAGGCTCCGGACGTCCAGTTCGCGCGCGCCGCCGCCCAGGCAGAGGAGAAGGCCGCGGATTTGGTGGCCAGGGCTGCCCGGCGCGGCAGGCTGCGGGCGGCGATTGTTCGGTTGGCGCTGCGCCGGGCACGGCAGCTGTGCGGGTTGCGCGAGCAGCCCAAATACTACCTGGTGGTGATTCTTGCGGCGCTGAGGCGGCAACTGGCAGCCGTGGGCGCGGAGCTCGCCCGCTCCGACCGGATTGCCGAGGCAAGCGACGTCTTCTTTCTCCAGCCGGACGAGGTGCGGGTGGGGCTGCGTGGAGCGGATCTGCATCAGCTGGTGGCCGGCCGACGGCGTGTCTACGAGCGAGAGCTGCGCCGCCGGTACATTCCGCGGCTATTGCTGTCCGACGGCACGGACGTGGAGGCCGCGGCGGCCCGAACTTCAGGACTGGCGGTGGCGGAAGGGGAGCCTCGGCGGCTGGTGCTCTCTGGCAGCCCGGCGTCTGCCGGCATCGCCACCGGCAAAGCTAGGGTGATCCTGGACCCGGTCGGCGCGCACCTGGAGCCGGGCGAGATCCTGGTGGCGCCGTCGACGGACCCCGGCTGGACGCCGTTGTTCCTTACCGCCGGGGCATTGGTCATGGAGATGGGCGGAACCATTTCGCACGGGGCGGTGGTGGCCCGCGAATACGGCATCCCGGCTGTCGTCGGCGTCCCCGACGCCACCCTGCGGCTCGTTACCGGGCAGACCATCACCGTTGACGGCGCCGCCGGAACCATCACCCGCGCAGATGAGGACAATAGCTGAGGAGCGCCGCTTAAAACGGCCTCTTGCGACCTGCCCGCGACAAGGCCTCAGCAAGGGGACCCTATTCCAGGCTTGTCGCTCGGCAACATGCCACCATCCAGCAGGCTGCCGGAACAAAGGGCCTCGAACAGCGCATCGACGCCCTCCAGACGGCCCTCCGGACCCAATCGTCGGAACTCGAGCGCCTCGAAGCAGGGAACGCGGAGCAACAGGCGATGGCTCGGCTCCGGCCTGAACGGCATCGGCCGAACAACCGGTGACCTCGTCACGGAAACCGACGCGAAGGCCGTTTTAGACGATGTCGCCCACCCGGATACCGGCGCTCCGATGGGCCGGGCACACGGCCAAGCCACCATCGTCCAAAACAATAGTGGGCAAACCGTTACTCGGCACGCTGTCGCCGGATTTGACCTCACGTTCAGCGTCCCCAAGTCCGTCTCCGTGCTCTGGGCGCTAGGCCCCACCTTCAGGAAGACCGTCGGAACACTGCTGGAGGCTTCGTCAGGAGTGGCTGCCGCTTCCGCCCAGCTTGGCCACTCCAGCGAGAACGTGACCAGGAAGCACTACGTCCAGAAGACGCACGAGGCACCTGATAACACCTCGCTGCTCGAGGCGTTCGGTAACTAGCTCGATTCGTTTCCGGTGGGTTTCCGGTGGATGGCCACCTGAGAACGTCAAAACGAAAGAGCCCCTGACCTGCGTTTCCGCAGTTCAGGGGCTCTTTTCAGGTAGGGCTACTCGGACTTGAACCGAGGACCTTAGGATTATGAGTCCCGCGCTCTAACCAGCTGAGCTATAGCCCCGAGTCACCGGGGACGCTTTGTCAGCGTCCCCGGCCAAAACACTCTAGCAAAACAATTCGGCTCCTGATGCCAAGCAGGAGCCTACGCCGCGCTCGTGTGGCTAGATGACCTTGTCCTCATAGCTCGCCCCGCGGTAGAGGTCCTCGAACGTCTGCAATGTGCCTTGGATGCTGTGCGGCTCCACCATGGCGCGGCTGGCCTTGCCCATGGCTTCGAGTTCGCCGGCCGGCAGGCGGAAGAGCTCGGTGATCCGGGCTGCCAGTTCATTGCTGTCCCCTGGCGTGAACAGATGCCCGTTCTCGCCTTCACGCACAAGGTGCGGCAGGGCCATCGCGTTGGCGAGAAGAACCGGAGTCGACGCCGACATCGCCTCGAGCGTCACGAGGGACTGCAGTTCGGCGGTTCCGGGCATGCAGAACAGGTCCGCCCGAATGTACGCCTTCCTCAGGTCCTCGTCGCTGGCGAGGCCCAGGAACCTGACCCGCTCGCCCAGGCCCAGGCGCTTGGCTTGGGCCTCCAAAGCGGCACGGACCTCTCCGCCGCCGACGATTTCAAGATGCACATTGAGTTCGGCGGGTGTTTTGGAGACGGCGTCGATCAGGACGTTCACATGCTTTTCTTCAGCAAGGCGGCCGACGAAGAGAACGGTGGGGTTGGCATGCGGCTCGATTTCTTCGCCCGGCGCAAGTTCGTAAGCCGCCGCGTCAATACCGTTGGACAGAGGCAGGACCTTGCGGAGGAAGGCGTGCTGGTGCATTGCCTTCGCGGCCAGCGGCGTGGGAGTAGTGACGACATCGGCCTGGCCCATGACCTTGCCCATGTCTTTCCACGAGACCCGCCCGATGATGTCCTTGAACCACTGCGGGAACGGCAAGAACGGGTTCAGGTTTTCGGGCATGAAGTGGTTGGTGGCGATGATCCGGATGCCCCGCTTCTTCGCCTCGTAGAGAACATGTTCGCCGATCATGTAGTGGCTTTGGATGTGAACGACGTCGGGCTTCACCTTGTCGAAGAGCATCCGAATGTCGTTCTTGATTTCCCAGGGGTAGCAGATGCGAAAGTACTCGTGCGTAAAGACTCCGTGGGACTTCAAGCGGTGCACGGTGCCTTCATCCCCGAACTCGGTGAAGCTCTTGCCGTTGTCCGCCCGGCAGGCCAGCACATGGACGTTGTGCCCCCGCGCCTTCATGCCTTTGGCAAGCCGGTACCCGAACTGTGCAGCACCGTTGACCTGCGGGCGGTAGGTCTCCGCCGCGATCAGGATGGTGAGGGGTTTGTTGGTTTCGGGAACAGTCACGTGGAGAACTCCTGATGGTCACGGTGCGAACATCGCAAAACGTTTGGCCCTGCGGTGTCTTCGCCGGTTGCCTGCCGCGGGTGTGCGGGGCACGGTTGTCGAACTTTGCCCTAGGCCTTCCGGCTTGCAGCCGCCTTCGCGTCACGTTTTCGCTTGGTGACCTCGGGATGGTGCCGGCTCAGGGCAATAACCCCCACGATAGCAAGGGAAGCGGCCACGGCCATGCCGATTGCAAGCACGGCGTGGACATCGGGACGAAGCTCACCCAAAATTGCGATCCCGATGGCAATTCCGACAATGGGGTCCACCACAGTCAGCCCTGCGATCACCAAATCCGGTGGCCCACCGGAGTAGGCACTCTGCACGAACCACGAACCAAGCCCGCCGGCAGCGGCGATTGCCACCACCGTGTACCACTGAACGTTAAGCAAAAAGTGCCCGTTCGGGTCCAGCAGGTGCCGGCCGATGATGCGCGTCAGCACCGCGACGAATCCGAACAACACCCCGGCTCCCAGGATGTACACGAAAGCACTCAAGCGGTGCCGGAACATGACAGCCAACGTTCCAAAAAGCCCGACGGCGAGGGTCAACAGGAGCACGATGGTTATTTCGTCCTCGCCGCTGACGTGGTGGTTCTCCTGGGTGGCGTTGACAGCCAGCAGGACGAACATCGCCGAGCCAGTCACGCAAGCAGAGATCGCCACCACCGTGCCGCGATTGATTGCAAGTCCCTGGTCCTTGGCATTGACCACCGTGGTGATGACCAAGGCGATGGCTCCGATGGGCTGCACCACCGTCAAGGGTGCCGACACCAAGGCGATAGCGTTCATCCCCATGCCCAAGGCGAGCAACAGCAGGCCGAGCATCCACCGCGGATTTCTGAGAAGCCTCAAAAAACCCTTGGAACTGAGGGCGAGGCCGCCGGTATCGGCCTTAACCGCGCTGCCCTGGCGCTGGGCGCCAATGGCAAGGCAAAAGGCGCCAAGCACCGCAAGAAGGACTGCGAACCAGGCCATCAGCTGCGACCGCCGTCGTTGGCTTTGAGTTCTTTGCCCTTACGCAGGATTGCCCAGAAATAGTTGTAGGCCGCCACCCAGTGCCCCAGCAGACCCAGGCCCAGGCAGATCCATGCGATCACGAAGTACACACCGGTGTAGGGAATCGCGAGCCTCGAGAGGACCAGAAGAGGCGTGCCCAGCAGCAGGAACGCGGTCCTGATCTTGCCGATCCGGCTCACCGGGAGGTCGGGGTGGCTATGGAAATAGAACAATGACGCAGTGGCAAGCACGACGTCGGGCACCACGAGGGCGGCCAGGTACCACCAATCCACCACACCGGCGATGGCGAGCGTGACAGCGACGGCGATGAGTGCCAGGCGGTCCGCGACGGGATCGAGGATGCGGCCCAGTTTGGAGGTCTGGTTGAAACGCCGCGCGACGTAGCCATCCACCCAGTCAGTGCCGCCCATGATGGCGAGAACCAGTACGGCGAAACCGTATTCTCTTTGCCACAGCACCAGCCACACGAACAGCGGGACGCCCATGAAGCGCAACACGGTGAGGAAATTTGGGACGGTGAAGATGAGATCGTGGTCGATCTGTGGCTGGCCCGGGCGTGCGCCTGCACCGATGAACCTCACCTGTCCCCCTTTCCGTAGTTCGCAGCTGACGCTGCTGCTTGCCGTCCCGATTACTTCTTGAACAGCTTCCGCAGTCCTACTGCGGCCACCGTGGCGGAAGCGGCGAAGAGAAACAGCTCTTTCCAGCGCGCGGCGAGCCGCTCCGGCAGCCCGGCAGGAACTTTCTCACTGAAATCTGCGAGCTTGTCGGCAGCGAACCGGCGTCCGTCGTCGAACTTTTGCCCGGCAACGTCGCGGAGGACCTTTCCCTGGGTCTTGACGTCGAGCTCGACGCCGAGCTGATCGCGAACGTCGGCGAGGTGCTCGCGGCGCTGCTCCAGACGGCGGAGCAGCTCAGCTTCGCTTGGGGCGGGGGGTTGCTCTGCTTTGTGTGCTTCTGCCTTGGCGGCTTTTTCAGCCTTGGCTTTCTCAGCTGCGGCGGCTTTCGCTGCCTCCGCTGCCTTGTAGGCTTCCGACGAGGGGTCGAGGATGCTGGCATCGAAGGAAGTGCCCTCCTTGACTATGCCGAGATCGTGCTTGATGCCGCGGATGGTCTTCTCAGGCACAAGCGGCATGGCGCCTTTGAACCCGCGGAATGCCACGAGTGCCCCGATAAGAATGATCAAAAGGAACGCCGCCGCAACCACAAGCGCAGCCAGCCACGGTGGCATGACCGTGGCCAGGCCCAAGATTGCCGCCACAACCAGGGCGATGACGAGCAAAGAGAGAAAGATCAGCGCAACGCCAGCGAAAGCGCCGGCAACACCCAGCTGTTTGCCTTTGCCCTTAAGTTCAAGCTTGGCCAGGCTGATTTCGTCGTTGAGCTGCCGCGGCGCGAGCCGGGCTGCAAGTTTCAGGGTGTTCGGCAATGCCGAAATGCCCGGGCGTTGGCCAGCCCGGCCGCTGTGACGTCCACTCATAGGTTCCGCCTCACTGCTTCCATCTTGCTCCTACCCGGCTCCGGCACGGAGACGAATACAGCCGCCCACGCGCACCTGTCCACAAAACTACCATTCAGCTTCAGCCTCAACTTCCGGGGCGGTCCTGCGGCGCGCCCCAGCCATCGCTGATAAATATGATCTGTCGCACATAGGATTGATAATCGTGAACACTCCCCCTGTACCGGGCGATTCCCTTAGTCGACGCGAAAAACTCCTCTACATCCTGCTACTTGGCGCATTGACCGCCTTGGGTCCATTCACAGTGGATCTCTATTTGCCGGCGTTTCCCGCGCTGGAGCATCATTTCGACGTGTCAGCGGCTGCGATCCAACTCACACTCACCGGCACAACGGTGGGCTTCGCCATTGGCCAATTGATGGTGGGTCCGTTCAGCGACAAATTCGGGCGCCGCATGCCCTTGATCCTGGCAACGGCCCTGCACATCGGGTCTTCCCTCGGCGCCGCGCTGTCCACGGACATCAGCACCCTTGCCCTTTTCCGCGTCCTGATGGGCGTCGGTGCAGCCGGCGGTGGCGTAGTGGCCATGGCGATGGTCCGGGACCTCTTCGCGGGCTACGCCATGGTGCGGATGTTCTCCCGCATGTCGCTGGTGAATGGCCTGGCGCCTATTTTGGCTCCTATCATCGGTTCACAACTGCTGTTGGTGATGCCATGGCCCGGGATCTTCTACTTCCTGGCGAGCTACGGAATCCTCGTGTTCATTGCCGCGGTTTTCCTTATCCGGGAAACGTATCCTGCCGAACTCCGCCGGCAGACGACGTCGACGGCGGGCCAGCGTTACAAGGCCGTGTTCGCCGACCGGATTTTCGTTGGGATGCTGCTCGTAGGCGGCTTCAACTTCGGCGGACTGTTTGCCTACCTGTCCGCGTCCACTTTCCTGTTCCAACAGGTCTACAACTTTTCCCCGCAGGAATACGGCCTGCTGTTCGGTGTCAATTCCTTGGGCATCGTCGCTGGCGTCCAGATCAGCTCCAGGGTCATCCGGCGGGTGGCACCCCAATGGATCATGGCGTTCGCCACGGCCTGGATGCTGCTCATGGCCCTTTTGATTGTGGTGTTCGATCTGCTCGGCTTCGGCCTATGGGGCGTCATGGTCCCGTTGTGGTTCTACATCCTTGCCACCGGGTTCATGTTCCCCTGCGTCCAGGTGATTGCCCTGGCCAACCATGGCGCGCAGGCCGGAACCGCGGCCTCCTTGCTGGGTGCCTCGAACTTCCTGATGGCCGGCATCATCCCGCCCGTGGTTGGCTGGCTGGGCGTCGGTTCTGCCGTTCCTATGGGGGCCGTCCAGGCTGTGTGCCTCGCAAGCGCCGTGGCGGCCCTCTGGCTCGTCGTGCGGCCCCGGTCGGTCCCCTCCATCCACTAATCCGCCCATCCACTGATGCGGCTGTCCCCTGATTCGAGAAGCCCGGGCGTCGGCACGGAGAAGTAGGCTCAAACCATGACGCGCAAACCGCACCGCAACGGCAGGGGACTTTTCCTCGGAGCGGTGCTTGGCGCCGTCGTCGGCTTCCTGCTGGGCCGTGGGGCCGGAAACCCTGTGTTCGGAGCGCTGCTGGGCGCCGTCGTCGGTTCCGCAATCCTCTACCGGATCAATCCCGGGCCATGGAAACGGGACTAAGCAGGCCTTCCGTTGCTTCGAGGTCTGTTGCCGGTCATGGCCCGGCGATAAAGTTGAGATGTGCCCCGTTGGCAGGAACTACAGCCTATTCCAGCCCCATGGCAGCGCAGGGATGATGGCATCCTGCCGCTGTGGTGGGATCGTCTATGCACCGTGACAAGTCCGCAATCCGCGGCACTTTACGCGGCCGGGCTCTTCACCGAGGACCGCCGCCGGCCGATTGCGCAGTGGTTCAATCCGACAAACGGCGCGGCCCTGCTCGTGGCTCCGGAGACCTCCCCCGAATGGCCCGTCCAACGCTTCGGAATCTTTTACGCCCCGCCTGGCGGCGGATTCACCCGCGTCCACTCCGCCGCCCACGAATGGCACCCGCGGGAGCCGAGGACGCCGCCCACCGAAGATGACGCCTTCCAGTCCGCCGTGGCCGAGGCAGCGAGATTCCTTCAAGTGGAAATGGATTTCGTTTGACGACTTGGCGATGAGAATCTGCCCATTCGGGCAATTGCGCAAAATCAGACAAACCGAGACAAAAAACAGGTCCCGCACCAATAAAACCGGTGCGGGACCTTTGCGCTCCTCCGACTGGACTTGAACCAGTAACCCTTCGATTAACAGTCGAATGCTCTGCCAATTGAGCTACGGAGGAATGAAGCGGTTATGACTTTAGCAAAGGTTTTGCCTCAAGTGAAATCGAGCCCCGGCCCCCACGGGAAGGGCAGCAGAATACCCCTCCCGGGTATCGCCAAATGCCGCGGAGCCGACGCCCTCACCGAGGATAGGATAGTCCGACGCGCCTGAGGCGCATACGTAGAGCCTCCGAAGCGCATCCGTGACGGAAAGGAACAGAAGGAAGCATGCCTAAGAACTGGTCAGCCGAGGACAACGTGACGGAAGTTGCCGAGGACGTCTTCTTCGTCCAAGGGCCTGCCGTCAACTGGACGATCCTCAAGCGGGGCAAGGAATTCACCCTCATTGACACGGGCTATCCCGGGAACTGGCCATTGCTCCAATCGAGCATGAATTTCCTTGGGCTGGCTATGGAAAATGCTGCCGGAGTTCTCCTGACGCATGGTCACTCGGATCACATCGGCAATGCCGCCAGAATATCCGCGATGGGTATTCCGGTATTTGCGTCCCAGGCGGAGTTGCCGAACATCCGCCGGGAGGTCCTGGAACAAGTCACCGTCAAAGATCTTGGATCGCGGATCCTCCGCCCGAGGGTCGGCGTGTGGGCGGTACACGCCATCCGCTCGGGGGGCCTGTCCGACGTCGCGGTCCCGGGCGTCGCCGCGATGACCCAGGACATTCTCGACGGGCTCCCGGGATCTCCCCGAATCGTCCCCACGGGCGGGCATACCAGCGGCCACGTGTCCTTCTTCGTCCCTTCAGCCAAGGCCGTGGTCACCGGGGACGCGCTCGTCACGGGCCACGCCGTCAGTCCGGTCCACGGTCCGCAGTTGTTGCCCGCTGTCTTCCATCACCGTCCGGCGGAGACCTTGGCCAGCGTTGAGGTGCTTAGGCAATTGGGCGCTGAGACCATCCTGCCGGGTCATGGGCCGATGGTGAGCGTGCTCGACGGGGCAATCGAGCTCGTCTCTGAGGGAAGGTACTCGCCTTTCGCTTGAGTCGGCGGCCTTGGGGCCGGATACGCGCATCGGAGCCTGAGTGGACGAGCGGGAGACCGGGTCTAAAACGGGTACCACCCACTCTTAACCCGTGCGATGGATAGCCAATAGGCTCCGGACCTGGGGATTCTGACCCGGTCTGTTCAGAAAAAGGGGAAGCCGATGCGGCTCCTGACCATACTGTTCCGGCGGCCCACTTGGTTCCGCTGGGCCACGGCCGCGTCCGTGCTGTTTTTGCTGGGCTACTCCGCTGTCTACTTGGCGCCTGCCGCGCGTGCGGCACTTCCGAAAACAATCATCAGCCTGACCTTCGACGACGGCAATGCCGATCAGCTCCCGGCCGAACAGTTACTGAAGTCGCTCGGATTGCACGGCACCTTCTTCATTACGACCAGCTGGATCGATAATCCGTCATGGCTCACCCGTGCCAACCTGAACAGCATCGCCGCGGATGGCAACGAGATCGGCGGCCACACCATCACCCACCCGGACCTCACCACGTTGTCCACTTCGGCCGCAACCAACGAGGTTTGCGGCGGGCGGACCACGCTCGCCAGCTGGGGATTCAACGCCACCGATTTCGCCTATCCCTTCGCCGCCGAAAACTCTTCCGTCGAGCAAATCGTGAAGAATTGCGGGTTTGCGAGTGCGCGCAATTTGGGTGATATCCGTTCGCCTGCGAGTTGCTCGAGCTGCCCCTTCGCGGAAACCCTCCCCCCGGCCAATCCCTACAACACGGCGGCACCGGACGAAGTCGACAGCACGTGGACGCTGCAGAACCTCGAGGACCTGGTTACGAACGCGGAACCAGGAGGGGGCTGGGTCCAGCTGACCTTCCACCACATCGCGGTCGGAACAGATCCCACTTTGACTATCGATCCCAATCTCTTCAAGACTTTTGTCACATGGCTGGCTGCGAGAACGGCCAACGGAACCACGTCAGTTCAAACGGTCGCCCAGGCCCTGGGCAATGTGCCCAACCAGCCCCCGGTAGCCGCCTTCACATCCTCGACGGCGGGTCTGACAGCCACGTTTGACGGTTCGACTTCGACCGATCCGAACGGGACCGTGGCCTCTTACAGCTGGGACTTCGGCGACGCCTCCGCGGCAGGCACCGGCGTGAAGCCATCGCACACTTACGCCACAGCAGGAACGTACCAGGTGAAGCTGACGGTGACCGATAACTCCGGCCTCACGGGGAACGTCACGCACGCGGTGACTGTAGCTGCCGCCGCGACCGCGCCTGCCGCACCGACGGGTGTCAGCGCGACGGCGGGCAACGCTTCGGCGTCCGTGTCGTGGACGGCGCCGGGCAACGGCGGGTCCCCGATCACTTCCTATGCGGTGACGCCTTCGTCCGGGGGCACGGCCTTGGCTCCGGTGACGGTTACCGGGAATCCGCCCTCGACGACCGCGACCGTCACCGGACTGACCAACGGCACGGCCTACACGTTCACGGTCACCGCCACGAACGCCGTCGGGACCTCCGCGCCCTCCGCGGCCTCGGCCCCCGTCACCCCGACGGCCCCGACCGCACCCGCCTCACCGACAGGTGTGAGCGCGACGGCGGGCAACGCCTCCGCAGTGGTGTCCTGGACGGCGCCGGCCAACGGCGGCTCCCCCATCACTTCGTATGCGGTGACGCCTACCTCCGGGGGCACGTCTCTGGCTCCGGTGACGGTTACCGGGAATCCGCCCTCGACGACGGCGACCGTCACCGGGCTGACCAACGGCGCGGCCTACACGTTCACGGTCACCGCCACGAACGCCGTCGGAACCTCCGTGCCCTCCGCGGCCTCGGCCCCGGTCACCCCGACGGCCCCGGTTCCGGGCGTTGTCAACGGCGGGTTCGAATCCGGGCTCAGCTCCTGGACCACCGGCGGCGCCAGGGCACCGGTGGCCTCGACCACCGCCCACACCGGCACCGGCTCCGCGCTCCTGGGCCTGGCATCCGGCACCGAACCGCTCGGCGACAGTTCCCTGTCCCAGACGATCACCGTCCCCGCTACCGGGACGTCCACCCTGTCCTTCTGGTACCAGCCGCACACCGCCGACGAGACCTGCACCGGCACCGCCTGCCGCTACGACTGGATGGAAGCGCAGGTCCGCACCACCAGCGGCACGGTCCTGGCGAGCCTGTTCAAGCTCTGCAGCGACTCCGGCACCTGGACCCAGCTCAGCGCCAACCTCTCCGCCTACAACGGGCAGAGCATCGTGCTCTGGTTCAACGTCCACCTCGACGGTTCCAGCCCGGCCGATGACACCTGGATGTACCTGGACGACGTGGCCCTCACCAACACCCAGACCAACCCCACGGCACCCGCCGCCCCCACCGGGGTCACCGCGACCGCGGGCAACGCCTCCGCGGCCGTGTCCTGGACCGCCCCGGCCAACGGCGGCTCCCCGGTCACCTCCTACACCATCACCCCGCACGCCGGCGCCACCACCCTGGCCCCGGTCACCGTCACCGGGAACCCGCCCGCCACCAGCACCAACGTCACCGGCCTGGCCAACGGCACCGCCTACACCTTCACCGTCACCGCCACCAACGCCGTCGGCACCTCCGTTGCCTCGGCGGCCTCGGCACCGGTCACCCCCACCGGAACCACCAGCTCGGCCATCACCAACGGCGGCTTCGAATCCGGACTCAGCTCCTGGATCACCGGCGGCGTCAGGGCACCCGTGGCCTCCACCACCGCGCACACCGGCACCGGCTCCGCGCTCCTGGGCCTGGCCTCCGGGGCGGAACCGCTCGGCGACAGCAGCCTGTCCCAGACCATCACCGTCCCCGCCACCGGAACCACCACCCTGTCCTTCTGGTACCAGCCCCACAGCCAGGAAGACCCCTGCACCGGCAACACCTGCCCGTACGACTGGATGGAAGCACAAGTCCGCACCACCACCGGCACCACCCTGGGCAGCCTCTTCAAACTCTGCAACAACAACGGCACCTGGACCCAGCTCACCGCCGACCTCACCGCCTACAAAGGCCAGACCATCACCCTCTGGTTCAACGTCCACCTCGACGGCTCCACCCCCGCCGACGACACCTGGATGTACCTCGACGACGTCACCCTCACCACCCGATAGTCGCCCTCACGATCAGGTAAACGAATCAGACGCCAAAAATCCCCGCCCTCTACTGGGGACGGGGATTTTTGAGCAACGGTGCAATGGGTCTTCAGGTCATAAAGCACCCACGGCATCAACGTCAAGGAAGAGGAATAGCCATGGCAAAGCCCGAATTTGAGTTCACCCCTACGGAATCGGTGGACTTCACACCCTGCAACCCGCATATCGAGGGCCTGTCCGAGGCCATCCTGGCGCGGGATTCAGACAATGACTGCGTCACGCGCATCCTGAAGTTCGAGCCGGGCACTGACACCTCCCCCAACGGCGTTCTGACCCACGAATTCTGGGAAGAGGTCTTCATCTTCGAAGGCTCGTTTGTGGACAAACGGCTCGGCCGGACCTTCAAAGCCGGCGACTGGGCGACCCGTCCTCCGGGTATGGAACACGGTCCGTGGGTCTCCGAGAACGGGGCCAAGATGTTCGAAGTCCGGTACTACACGGAGCGGAGCCACTGACAAGAGCCTGGCCCCCACGAACGGGCTGGGTACGAAAAAGCCCCGCCGGCACGCGGCTGACGGAGATTCGGACTCAAAGATCCTCCGACTGTGCTTGACCCAGTCACCCTTCGATTATTGGTCCGGAATGCTCCGGTACTACGACTTGGTTTACGCTCTCCTTGCGGCTGCCGCCCTGTGATCCGTTCAGCTCCAAGACGAATGTGTCTACCGACACCGACCTTGCTGTGTGATTCCTGTCCGGCGGCGAAAATGCAAAGGCACGGCAGTGGGACGAGATCCGTTGGCGTCAGCCAAGCCGTGGCTCGGTTCGCCGGACCGTTCGCGCCAGCCAGGCCGTGACTTGGTCAGCCGGCATCGGCTTACTCCAGAGATAGCCCTGGGCATGGTGGACGCCGAGACGTCGAAGTTCGGCGAGTTGCTTGGGGGTTTCAACTCCTTCGGCGATCACGACCAGGTCGAGGGTCCGTGCCATGCCCAGGATGAGTTCGATGATGGAGGCCCTTTGCGGGTCCGTGCCGAGTACTTCAACAAAGGACCGGTCGATCTTCAGGGTCCGGGCGGACATCCACTGAATGTAGCCCAATGAGGAGTAACCTGTGCCGAAGTCATCGATGGAAAGCCCGACACCGAGATCGTGCAGCCGGTGGAGGGTCTCAGATGGCAGCTCCGGTTGCTCCATCAACACGGTTTCGGTGATTTCCAGGTTGACCGCCGCTGGATCGATGCCCGCCGCTAGGGCCGCCGCGTGCACGATGTCCGGGAAGTCGGGGGTCACGAGCTGGCGGGCGGAAATGTTCACCGCGGCCCAGAGGTTCCCGGCTCCCGGAACACTGGAGCGCCACCGCTGGACCTGGGCCAGTGCTTCGTTGAGCACCCAGGTTCCGATTGGAACGATGAGGCCTGTCTCCTCGGCAATGGGGATGAACGTGTCCGGCATGATCAGTCCGTGTTCACGATGACGCCAGCGCAAGAGGGCCTCAAACCCGACCGTTTGTTCCGTGTCCAGTTCAATGATGGGTTGGTATTCCAGGAACAGTTCATCCCGTTCCAAAGCCACGCGCAGGTCGGATTGCAGGTCCAGGCGCCCGGCTGCCTGCCCGGTTGTACGGGAGTCATAGACCACTGAGCCGTCTCCACCGGCGGCCTTTGCTTCATACATGGCCGTGTCCGCGCCGTGAAGCAACGATTCCGCAGTATCTCCCGGTCCCGAGACCGCGATCCCGACGCTGACGTTGAGGAAGATCCTTCGTCCGTCAATATTGAACGGCTGGCGGGTCGCCATCCTGATGCGTTCCGCAGCAGCGGCGGCGTCGCGGATACCCAGGTTCTCGCAGACAATGACGAATTCGTCGCCACCGAATCGGCCCACGGTATCGCCCGAGCGGACGGCAGTCTGGAGCCGCTCGCCGAGCAGGATCAAGAGAGCGTCCCCGGCAGTGTGCCCGATGCCGTCATTGACTAGCTTGAACCGGTCGACGTCAACGAACATCACCACCACCCGCCGGGACGCCCGCGCCAAGAAGCCCTGGAGGACGTCGATGAGCAGATATCTGTTCGGCAGGCCTGTCAACGCGTCGTGGCGGGCCTGCCATTCAAGAACCTGTTCGGCGTCTTTACGGTCAGTGATGTCCATGACCGTCGCCAGGAAGCGCAACGGTGCCCCGTTATTGGCGTCATGGGTCATTCTTCCCTGGGACTGCATCCACCGAAGCTCGCCGTCGGCCCTAATGATCCGGAACTCGTACTCAACACGCTTCGTGCCTGAATCAAGCGCCCGCCGCGCCGCCTGGATTAGCTCCAGGTCCTCGGGGTGGACCAGGGCCAGAGACTGTTTTCGTGAGACCAGTTCACCCGGGGCCAGTCCGTAGATCCGGGCATATTCATCTGAGTGCGACCACCGATTCGAAACGATGTCGTGTTCGACGATGCCCATGTGAACCATTTCCTGGGCCGCTACGAGACGTTCAAGCTCGGCAGCGGCCACCTGCAGACGTTTCAGCTCAGTGATGTCCCGGGTGATTTCCGTCGACACTGCCACCGCCGCGACCGACATGGCAGCTATGCCTCGGACCGGACTGACCGTGGCATACACCGTGAACCCACGTCCCATTCGGTGCTGCATCCAGAACTCACCTGCCCAGCCTTGGCCCGCGGCGATCCCGTCCGTGATCTCCCGCAGGGTCACCGCCTGCACCTGTAAGTCCAGGCCGGCGATGATCCCAAGCTCGCTGATTTTACGACCAAGGACCTCCGTGGACCCGAAACCGTAGAGCCGTTCGGAGGCATGGTTCCAATAGGTCACCCGCCACGTGTTGTCGAGTCCGATCACCGACTGTTGGATTTCCTCCAGCAACAGCGCCTGCATCACCAGATCATCATGCTTTACTACAGGCATTGTCCCCGTCCCCGCCACCATCCGGCGCCGCCAGTAACTACCGGAAGGTCGTAAGCGTCAACCTACAGCCGACTGAGGGGCTTCGCGTTCATTTCCAGAGACCTGGGCCGCGGCGCGGCGGTTTCGGCTGCGCTGACCGTGCGCGGCTTCAGGGCAATAAGGGGTGAGACCCAAGTAGGCCTGAAACCTGCCACGTTCGTCACTGGAGCATGCTTTTCGAAGCTAATCCACTATCCCTTCGCTGATCTGCTGGGCCACGGACTGCCGGACACGAAAAATCCCCGCCAGCACGCGGCTGACGGGGATTCCGACTCAAAGCTCCTCCGACTGGACTTGAACCAGTAACCCTTCGATTAACAGTCGAATGCTCTGCCAATTGAGCTACGGAGGAATGAAGCGTGTACAAGCCTAACAAAGGGCCGCCGGGAAACGAAATCGGCGCAGGAAAGGCTTCAGTTATCCATGCGGAGGGCGCGGCGCTGCATTTCCAGCTGCATGAGTTCCCGGTTGAGGCGTTGGAACTCTTCCGGCTGGGCCGAGGCATCCAGTCGCTGCAATTGGCCCATCTTGTCCGCCTTGACCCTGGTGATCTGCAGTTCGAAAAGCCGGGCCAGGATGTCGCGGCAATAACGCTGCAGCGCTTCGGGAGTGCTGGCGGGCAGCGGAACGACTGCAAGCTCGGAGACCAGGCCTTGGAGCGGCTCCGGGACTTCCCGGCGAATCCCTTCCACCCAAGCCACAGGGTCACCCGCGTGGGCCAGCCCGGCGGCCCGGACGGCAGTGTGCACGGCTGAGTAGGCAGGGGTGACGAAGTGGCAGGCTTCAAACCGTTCCCATGCGCCACCGATGAGCGCAGCTTCGCCACCCAGGACGGCGGGGTTCTGGATGACCACTTCGAGGGCCTGCCGCTCCATGGCGGCAATGGGATCCCTCGGATCCGGGCGCATGAAGGCGATGGGAGCGTCCGACGGCGGTGCTGCCGCCGGCTGGCCGGCCTGGCCCGGCGTTGTGCCTTGCCCGGCACCCGTGGCTCCTGCGGTGCTCGCAGCCCCCGCAGTACCCGGCGCGCCGGAAGCAGCGCGTTTGGCAGCCAAACCCACAGCCCGGCTGACTTCCTCAATGGGCATGCCGAGCCAGCCTGCCAGCTCGCGGACATATGCTGGGCGGATGCCCGAATCACGGATCTGCGCAACCACCGGGGCCGATTCCCGCAGGGCTGAGACACGGCCTTCCACGGTGTCCAGGTTGTGGCGTTTGAGGGACGCCCGGATCGCGAATTCGAACAGCGGGCGGCGGGTGGCGATCAAGTCCCGGACAGCTGCATCCCCCTTCAGTTGGCGCAAGTCACAGGGGTCTGCTCCGCTCGGTTCCACGGCCACGTACGTCTGCGCGACGAAACGCTGGTCCTCCTCGAAGGCGCGCAATGCCGCTTTCTGGCCGGCGGCGTCGCCGTCGAAAGTGAAGATGACCTCTCCCCCGGTACCGTCGTCGGACAGCAAGCGGCGGGCGATCTTGATGTGGTCTGTACCGAAAGCCGTACCGCATGTGGCCACAGCGGTACCGACTCCGGCAAGGTGGCAGGCCATGACGTCCGTGTACCCCTCCACCACCACCAGTTGCCGGTCTTTGGCGATGCTCCGCTTGGCGAGGTCGATGCCGTAGAGGACCTGGGACTTCTTGTAGAGCACAGTCTCCGGAGTGTTCAGGTATTTCGGGCCTTGGTCGTCCTCGTACAGCTTCCGGGCGCCGAATCCGATCGTGTCGCCGGCGATGTCCCGGATGGGCCAGATGAGCCGGCCTCGGAAGCGGTCGTAGATGCCCCTGTTTCCTTCGGAAAACATCCCCGTCAGCTTCAATTCGGCATCCGTGAACCCGCGTCCGCGCAGGTGTTTCAGGAGCGAGTCCCAACCCTGCGGCGCGTAGCCGACGCCGAACTGCTCGGCTGCGGTCCGATCGAAACCGCGGCCATGGAGGAAGTTGCGGCCCTCGGCGGCACCTGCCGTGAGCAGCTGGGCGCGGAAGAATTCGTCGGCGATCTTGTGGGCATCCAGCAGCCGTTGGCGCTTGCCGACCTCTTCGCGGTTGGGACCCGTGCCTCCGTCTTCATAACGCAGCTCGTAGCCGATCCGGGCCGCGAGCTTTTCCACGGCTTCGTGGAAGGAGCTGTGGTCCATCTTCTGGACGAAGGAGATCGCATCGCCGTCTTCACCGCAGCCGAAGCAATGGTACCGGCCTACTTGGGGACGGACAGTGAACGACGGCGAGCGCTCGTCGTGGAAGGGACAGAGGCCCTTGAAAGTGCCCAGGCCCGCGCCTTTGAGGGTGACGTAGCCGTCCACCACTTCCTTGATATCGGTGCGCTGGCGTACTTCGTCGATATCTTCACGTTTGATCAGGCCAGCCACGTCACCATCCTAGTCGCTTCGCGCGGGCGGTCCTTGAGCGGGCCAACAACTCGAGGCGGCCTACCAGAGCGACGGCAGGCTGCCCACAAGACGTTCGTACATCGCCAGCGCCGATGCGTCCGTCAGGGACGCCACCTGGTCGATGACGACGCGAAGCCGGGCGCCGTCGTCGGGGGCGTCCCGCCAGTCCGCGGCGAACATCGGTTCCAGGTGCCGGTCTCCGCTCGCGTTGAGTACGCCCACCAACGCGTGCAGGACTTCGCGCTGCCGCTCATAGACGGGCTGCCGATGGTCGGTGGAGATCACGAACGTGGTGGCAAGGCCCTTCATGGCGGCGATCTCCGTGACGGTTTCCTCCGCGACCATGAGTTCGGCGCCGTAGCGCGTGAGGTGGTCCGGGCCGAAGCGGGCACGCGTGGTCTCAAGGGCACTCTGGCAGAACCGGCCGATCAGCTGGCTGGTCATGTCCTTCAGCGCCGCCATCGACTTGCGGCTGCCATCGGCCTCGCGGACCCACACGCTCGTGGCTTCGAGGCGGGCCAGAGCGGCATCGATTTCGGCGGGATCGTTGTGGGGCAGGTACCACTGCTTGGTGTACCCCACCACTCGGGCCCGGTGATCGGGATTGTCCAGCCACTTGAGCTGGAAGTGGCCGGCAACGATGGCATCCTCAACGTCGTGGACGGAGTAGGAGATATCGTCAGCCAGGTCCATCACCTGGGCCTCGATGCAGGAGCGGTTGCCCGGCGCGCCGTCCCGAAGCCACGTAAAAACGGGCAGATCGTCTTCATAAGCACCGAATTTGCTGCTCCGCTGTCCGTGGATGACGGGCGCGTCGATGGCGGACCACGGGTATTTGGACGCTGCGTCAAGGCTCGCGCGGGTCAGGTTCAGGCCCGCGGGCCGGCCGTCGGCAGCAAGGACCTTCGGTTCAAGGCGGGTGAGCAGGCGCAGGGTCTGGGCGTTGCCTTCGAAGCCGCCGATTCCGTGGGCTACCTCGTTGAGCGCGGATTCCCCGTTGTGGCCGAAAGGCGGGTGGCCGAGGTCGTGGCTCAGGCACGCCGTGTCCACAACATCCGGATCGCAACCGAGAGCGCGGCCCAACTCGCGGCCCACCTGGGCCACTTCAAGGCTGTGCGTCAGGCGGGTACGGACGAAGTCGTCGGTGTCCGGTGCCACCACTTGGGTTTTGGCCCCGAGCCGCCGGAGGGCTGACGAATGCAACACCCGTGCCCGGTCCCTCTCGAAGTCCGAGCGGTAGGTATTCTTCCGGGGTTCCTGGACCCAGCGTGCCGAGTCGGCTTCCACATAGCCTGGAATGCCCGTTGCGTTTTCGGCCGGGCGTGCTGCAGACATCGCTTCAGTTCCCATGGGTATCTGCCTCCTCCGCTTGCCGTTCACCGGCGTCTTTTCAGCCGGTGCCTATGCAGCCAGTTTTCCATGACTCTGGCCGTGCGCGTGCACGCGGCGGCCCCGGCAGCGGTTTAGCCGCCTGAGACGTCGAGTTCGGCTGCGGCGATATCGCGCGTCTGATCCGCGTCCATCTGCCGGCTGAGCAGCCAGTCCTTTGGCAAGGCCGGCTTCTTCGGGGAACCCGCCCGTCCACGTGGGCCCTCCGAGTCGATGCCCGGGTACGGCAGGTCCATGTCCAGTTGGTCCAGGAGCTCGCGCAGGACCTCGAGGGTTGGCACGGTAGCCAGTTTGGCGCGCAGTTCGCCACCCACGACGTAGCCCTTGAAGTACCAGGCCATGTGCTTGCGGATCTCTCGCAGCGCCTTGTACTCGTCGTTGCCGAAGGTTTCGATCATGAGCTCGGCGTGCCGGTAGACGCCGTCGGCTACCTCGCGCAGGCCGGGACGGTGGCGCTCATCGCTTCCCTCAAACGCTGCCTGGAGGTCACCGAAAAGCCACGGGCGGCCTTGGCAGCCACGGCCCACCACGACGCCGTCAATCCCGGTTTCACGTACCATGCGGACTGCGTCTTCTGCGGACCAGATATCGCCGTTGCCCAGGACGGGAATGTCGGGGAGGGCCTCGCGCAGCCGTGCGATCGCGGACCAGTCGGCCTGGCCGGAGTAGAACTGCGCGGCCGTGCGGCCGTGGAGCGCGACGGCGGCTACGCCGGAATCGCGGGCGATGCGGCCGGCGTCGAGGTACGTGAGGTGGTCCTCGTCAATGCCCTTGCGCATCTTGATGGTGAGCGGGATATCGCCCTTGGAGGCTTCCTTGACGGCGGTCTGGACGATCGAGGTGAAGAGGTCGATCTTCCACGGGAGGGCGGATCCGCCGCCGCGCCGGGTGACCTTGGGCACGGGACAGCCGAAGTTGAGGTCGATGTGGTCCGCCCGGTCTTCCTCGACGAGCATGCGTACGGCCTGGCCCACGGTGACAGGGTCCACGCCGTACAGCTGTACGGAACGGACCTTTTCGTCGTCGTCGTGGGAGATGATGCGCAACGATTCCGGCGTGCGCTCCACCAGGGCACGGGAGGTCACCATCTCCGCGACATACAGGCCGCCGCCGTATTCACGGCACAGCCGGCGGAAGGCCGAGTTCGTGATCCCGGCCATCGGGGCAAGGACCACGGGGGTGTCCACGGTGATCCGGCCGAGCTGCAGCGGGGGCAGTTCGAGCTTGGGCGAAGGGGGCGTTGCTACTACAGTCACCCGTCCATTGTCTCAAAGCGGGGCAAATCGGCTGACCGGCCGAAGACGTGGGTCCGGGCCGACTGCTCGGCCCGGAACGCAGCCCCCGGCCCGCACCCACCTAGTCGGACCGCTAGAGCAGCCAGCCGTTGTCTTCGGCGATGCGCACGGCCTCGGCGCGGGTCCGGCCGCCGGTCTTGGCCATCGCGGCGGACAGGTAGTTCCGCACGGTCCCTTCGGAAAGCATCGCCGACTTCGCAATATCGGCAACCGTTCCACCGTCGGACGCCGCCTTGAGCACCTCGCCCTCGCGCTCGGTCAGCGGGCTGTCTCCCGCGGTCAATGATTCCGCCGCGAGCACGGGGTCCACCACCCTAAGCCCGCGATGGACGCGGCGCACGGCCTCGGCCAATTGCCGCGCGGGCGTGTCCTTGACGACGAATCCGGAGGCACCGGCCTGCATGGCGCGCTTGAGGTAGCCGGGCCGTCCGAAGGTGGTCACCATGAGGACCCGGCACGACGGCGCGGCCCGCCGCACGGCCGCAGCCGCGCTGATGCCGTCCAGGCCAGGCATCTCGACGTCAAGCATTGCCACGTCGGCGGAGTGCTCGACGACGGCGGCCGCCACCCCGGTCCCGTCGCCCAGTTCCGCGACCACCTCGATGTCCGGCTCCAGTCCCAGCAAAGCCGCGAGTGCTCCGCGCACGAGCGCCTGATCGTCTGCGATCACCAATCGGATGCTCATACCTCCACCGCCAATCTGAACCCTCCCAGGTCACTCGGGCCAATGCTGACGGTTCCCCCGGCGGCACCCACGCGTTCGCGGATCCCGGCCAGTCCGTTCCCGGGGCGGCCCCCGGAGGCCGGGCCGACGCCGTCGTCCTCCACCAGGACGCTCGACGCCGTCAACCGGACGCGGCAGCGCGCGGCCCCGGAGTGCCGCACCACGTTGGTGACACCTTCGCGCAGCACCCAGCCGAAGAGCTCCCTGTGCCGCGCCGGAACCTGTTCCACGGTTCCCGGCAGTTCGGCGTCGATCCCGGCCGATTCCAAGGCCGTCCGGGCGACGGCGAGCTCCGCAAGGACGTTGATTCCGCGATAACCGGCCACTGTGGCCCGGACGTCGGCGAGCGCACCTCGGGCCAAGTCCTGCACCGCCGAGATCTCGGCTGCCGCACGGTCGCGGCCAAGGTAGTCGCCGGGGACGGTGTCCAGCATCCGGCCGGCCAATTCGGCCTTCACGGCGATCACCGTCAGGGAGTGCCCCAAGATGTCGTGCATGTCCCTGGCCACGCGGCTGCGCTCTGCTGCGACGGCTGCGTCGGCCAGTTCAGTCTGCGCTTCGCGGAGCCGTGCGGTCTGCCGGATCAGCCGCGCGAAGGCGGACATCATGAGGCCAAGGGACAAGATGATCCCCGCCTGCAGCAGGGCCTGCTCCCCGTTGCCCGTCACCAGCTGGGTGGTGAAGGAGACGAGGGCCAAAGCGACGATGAGGAAGAAATCCGTGCGCGGCGGAAGGGATGTCATGGCGATGGCGCAGGCGAGGAACGTCCAGGTCCACAAGGCTTCCCTTCCGATGATGAGGATCATCAGCCCGTTCAGCGCCAGCAGGATGCAGACGGACACGATGCCCGCCGGGACGCCCAGGCTCCAACTGATCTGGGGCAGGAAGACGTAGGCCGCGAAGAACACGATCAAGGACGCCGACGCCGCCATTTTCCAGGCGAGCGGCTCGTCCACGGACCACACGATGTTCCACGTCGGCCAGGCCCAGAGCAGGATGGAGAGTCCCGCACCGATGAACCAGCCCCGTGGCCCGGGACCGCGGAACATCGTCATGGTGCCCACCCTAGCGGCCTGTTCAGACACGTTTCGTGTCGCGGCGGAAGGCCATGGCAGCCCCGGCCACGAAGATCACGAGCCAGATGAGCACGTTGAGGATCCACGCCCAGTCGAACTCTCCGGTGATGGGGCTCCGGGCCAATTGCCCGATCCCGTATGCGGGCGTGAACTTGGCGATGTTCCCGAAGGTCTCCCCCATGATCTCGATCGGCATGAACAGTCCACCGAGCATGGCAAGGATGGCCAGGGCCGGGCCGAGGATCTGCATGACGTTCTGGCTCGGCATGAGGTATCCGACGAACAAGCCAAGTGCCGCGAAGACCAGGGAGCCGAGCCAAGCGACAAGCCCCGCTGTCAGCCAGGTCTGGGCATCCATGGTGACACCGGCCAGGGCACCGATGGCGAATTGGGCCACGACGGCTACGAGGGACAGCGTCAGCGCGGCCATTGCTTTCACCGCGATGTACGCACCGGGCAGGAGGGGGGTGAGGCGAAGCTGGCGGCTCCAGCCTTGGGCACGTTCCACTGCCACTTGGCTACCGGCGCCCGTAGCAGCGGTCATCGCGGCATAGACCGTGAGGCTGATGAGGATGTACTGGCCGTAGCTGTGTCCGTTGGGCAGGAGCTTGTCCTTGTTGGACAAGCCGAAAATGAAGAAGAAGATGGCCGGCATGAATACCGTGAAAATGATGGTCCGACGGTTCCGGAGCATCCGCTTGATCTCGATCCAGAGGAATGTGCGGTTGACCCCGCCGGTGGACGGCTTCCGTTCCTGGACGACTGTTGCCGTGCTCATATGAGGTCTCCTTCAAAAGTGATGCTCGTGGATTCCGGTACGGCATCGTCTCCGGTGAGGGCCACGAAGGCCTCCTCGAGGTTGTTGGCCGCCACTTCGACGTCGTGGGCGCCCGTGCTATTGAGCAGGTACCGCACGACGGCGTCCGAGTCGCCAGTGCGGACGGTGAGGCGGCCGCCGTCGTAATCCATGCTCTCCACAGGCGGCATCCCGGCCAGCAGTCCGCGCTCTGTTGCCGGAAGCGAAGCCTTGACGGTGCGGCCGGAGGCTAGGTTCTTGATCTGGGCGGCGGTGCCGTCCGCCACGATGCTGCCTTGCCGGACCAGGACAATCCTGTCCGCGTAGGCGTCTGCTTCTTCGAGGTAATGCGTGGCGAAGATGACGGTCCGTCCGCGCTGGGCGTCGGTCCTGATGGCGTTCCAGAAGTCGCGTCGTCCCGCGACATCCATGCCGGTAGCGGGCTCGTCCAGGATCAGCAATCCGGGATCGGAGACGAGGGCCATGGCGAAGCGCAGCCGTTGCTGCTGGCCACCTGAGCACTTTTCCACCTTGCGGTCGGCGATCTCCAGGATGCCCGCCCGCGCCAGGACTTCGTCCACGGGCCGGGAGGAGTCGAACATGGCGGCGTTGAGCTGCACGGTCTCGCGCACGGTGATGTCCCGCAGCAAGCCGCCGGTCTGCATCACCGCTGCCACCTGGCCACGGGCGATGGCTCCCCGGGGAGTGTGGCCGAAGATGGAAACGCTTCCCTGGTCCGGGGCGCTCAATCCGAGGATCATGTCGATGGTGGTGGTCTTGCCCGCCCCGTTGGGACCGAGGAACGCCACCACCTCCCCCGGCTGGACGGTCAGGTCCAGGCCGCGGACGGCACGGACCTTCCCGAAGCTCTTGTGCAGTCCGGCGGCGTGGACTGCCGGCACACTCGCTGTTGTCATGACTCTCCTTGGCTTTGGTTTACTCCACTACCCATCAAAGCCGAGATCCGCGTCCGGTGCCCGGGCGTGTGTCACCAATGAGGGATGACAAATGTCATCGACGGCTAGCGGCGCTCGGCTTCCCTGCGTGCCCGCCTGGTCATGACGACGGCGGCAAGCTCGCCAGTGTCGAACGATTCGAAGGCATCGGCGGACCCGGCGGTTTCAAGCTCGCGGACGTTGCCGTCGTCGTGGGTTGCTTCCGGATCCCCCGTGCCGGCGGCTTTCGCATCCTCCGTGCCGGCGGCCGCGAGCCGCCGCGGACCGGTCGCCTTGACCACCAGTACTGCGATCAAGGTGGTCACCGGGATGGCAAGCACCAGGCCGATGGAGCCCACCAGCGTGCGGATGACTTCCTCGGACAATTCGGCACTGGTGAGGGCATCGACCAGCGGGCGGTCGTACAGCATCACAATGATCAAGAGGGGAAGCGCAGCACCGGCGTAGGCGAAGGCGATGGTGTAGACGGTGGAGGCGATGTGGTCCCGGCCGATCCTCATGGCTGAACTGAACAGCTTGCGCGCGCCGGTTTCAGGCGCCAGCTCGTAGAGTTCCCACACGGCGGCGGACTGGGTGATGGTCACGTCGTTGAGGACTCCGAGCCCGGAGATAATCAGCCCGCACAGGATGATGCCGGACAGGGAGATCTTGTCCGACATATTCACGAGTGTGGCGCCCTCGCTGGTGGCGATCCCGGTCAGGTTGGCCGCATCCGTGGCCCAGGCCGCCAGCAGCGCTGTAATTCCGAGGCCGAAGATCGTGCCCAGCAACGCGGTGGAGGTCTTGGCCGAGAATCCGTGGGCGAAATAGAGCACCCCGATCATGATGGCGGTGGAGCCGACCAATGCCACGAGCAGCGGCGGTTTGCCTTCCACCAATCCGGGAAGCATGAAGCTGACCATCACCACGTAGGCTCCGGCCAGTCCAAGGAGCGCCCTGAAGCCGCGCCAGCGCGCGACCGCAATGACCACCACGGCATACAGGAGAGCCAGAAGCGCCATGGGAACGGCCCGCACGAAGTCCAGGAAAACGTACGACGGCGAGCCGTTGCCTGCCGCTGCGCCCTGCACCTTGGAGAGGTTCAGGTAGCGGATGCTGTCCCCCACTTTGACGCCGTGGGACTTGGCGACATCCGGGTTGATGACCACTTTGACGGGGCTGCCGCCGTTATCCGGCTGCGTGGACGCGAAGGTGCATTGGGACCCTTGCGGCTGTGTGCCGCTGCTTTGGTTCGTACCGCTGCTTTGGTTCGTACCGCTCGTGCCGGGAGCCTGGGTCCCCTGCGTGCAGTTTTCCTGGGTGACGGCTTGGATCTTGCCGGTATCAAACGTCACCCCGGGAGCGGCCGCGTAGGGGCTCGCGAAGGTGATGCCTTCCTTGCTCCCTGACGGCCACATCACAAGCATGGCAACGATCGTGAGCACGGCAATCGGGGCCAGCACGGCCACGAGGAGCGAGTTGGCCCGCTTGCGTGCCGCGAGTGCCAGCGGGCTTGGCTCGAAATGCCCTGTGTGTCCGTGTGAATGGCCGTGACCCATTAGCTGCAAAACCTCATGCCCACAAGCCTACGTGGGGCAGCGCTGCGTCCCACCCAACTGACTCGCAGTTGTTGTCGTTATGAGCCTTCAAAACGACAACAACTGCGAGTCAGTTGGGCCAGCCGGGGAAGAACAGTTATTCGCTGACCACCAGGGTGTCCGCGCCGCGGAGCTTCGCCTTGCCCAACTCCAGCAAGGGATCGACGACGGCGCGCACTGCCGTCATGGAATCGTCCACCTCGAGGAGCACGGGGTGCTGATAGGCAATGAGCGCCAGCAGGTCACGGATTGCGGCGCGCGCCTCGTCATCCTGCAAAAGCGGATCGTGGCCAAGGAACACTTCCGAGGGCTCGTCCGAGCTGCCCTGGGCGTAGCTGATGGCGAAGGCCTGCAGCTTGCCCTTGCGGGTGGCCGGAACGCCCGAGCCAAAGGCACTCGCCTTGGGCGCACGCAGCACCACCGCGCCGTGTGCCCCCGTCAGGTCATCGAGGAACAGCCGCTGCACAGTGGGGATGCCGAGCACTCCCGGGTTATCCCAGTGGTGCACGGCGGTGTAGTACCGGCCTACGACGTCGCTCAATTCCACGGATCCCGTGGCTAGGTCTTCCACCTGCTCGGAGGCCGCTGCTTCGGAGCCGTCTCCAAACACCGGAAGCCTGAGCGGCTCGGGGTCAACCACCACGAGCTGCGAACGCTGGATGGGTGCAAGTCCCGCCCACTCGGCGAAGGCGGCGCCGGCCGTGCCGGGCTCCACCTTGCTGCGCAGCTTTGTGACCCCCGACGGCGCCTGCTCGGCTTCGCGCCGCAGCATGGTCAGGAGCGTGGCCCCTATCCCGCTCCGGCGGTGGTCCTTGGCAACCTCGATGTAGGCCCAGAGCCGTTCCGGGTGCAGGGAGGCCTCGTGGACCACACCTGCCGCCACCGGGATGCCGATGCCGTCCACGACGTCTTCGGCCACGATGCACCGGCGCCAAGGCTGGCTTTGGCCGCTATTGCTCGACGGCGCCAGGGCTGCGCGGAATTGCTGGGCCGGCAGGGTCTCGGGCCCGCCCCACATTTCCAGGAGGACGAGGTCGTCGCCCTCACGCCATTCGCGGTATTCGATGGACACGCTTAGGCGCCGATCAGTCGTGCGGCCAGGTAGCCCTCCACCTTGTCCAGGGACACGCGTTCCTGGCTCATGGTGTCGCGCTCACGGATGGTGACGGCCTGGTCGTCGAGGGTGTCGAAGTCCACGGTGATGCAGAACGGGGTGCCGATCTCGTCCTGGCGACGGTAGCGGCGGCCGATGGCGCCGGCGTCGTCGAAGTCGATGTTCCAGTTCTTGCGCAGCTGGGCGCCCAAGTCCTTTGCCTTCGGGGACAGGTCCTCGTTGCGGCTCAAGGGCAGCACGGCTGCCTTGACCGGTGCCAGGCGCGGATCAAGCTTCAGGACAGTGCGGACATCGACGCCGCCCTTGGCGTTGGGTGCCTCGTCCTCCGTGTAGGCGTCCACAAGGAAGGCCATGAAGGAACGCGTCAGGCCGGCGGCCGGTTCAATGACGTACGGCGTGTAGCGCTCGTTGGTGGCCTGGTTGAAGTAGCTGAGGTCCTGGCCGGATGCCTTCGAGTGAGTCGAGAGGTCGAAGTCGGTGCGGTTGGCGATGCCCTCGAGCTCGCCCCACTCGGAGCCCTGGAAACCGAAGCGGTATTCAATATCCGTGGTGCCCTTGGAGTAGTGGCTGAGCTTGTCCAGCGGGTGCTCGTAGAAACGCAGGTTCTCCGGCCGGATACCCAGATCGGTGTACCAGGACATGCGTTCCTTCATCCAGTACTGGTGCCATTCTTCGTCGGTGCCCGGCTCGACGAAGAATTCCATCTCCATTTGTTCGAACTCGCGGGTGCGGAAGATGAAGTTGCCCGGCGTGATCTCGTTCCGGAAGGACTTGCCGATCTGGCCGATGCCGAACGGCGGCTTCTTGCGGGATGTGGTGAGCACGTTGCTGAAGTTGACGAAGATGCCCTGCGCGGTTTCCGGGCGCAGGTAGTGCAGGCCTTCTTCACTGGCCACTGGGCCCAGGAAGGTCTTGAGCAGGCCGGAGAACTCCTGAGGTTCGGTCCATTGGCCGCGGGTGCCGCAGTTGGCGCAGGCAATGTCCTTGAGGCCGTTTTCGGCGGGACGGCCCTTCTTTTCCTCGTACTCTTCCTCGAGGTGGTCGGCGCGGTAGCGCTTGTGGCAGGAAAGGCACTCGACCAGGGGGTCGGAGAACACGTCGACGTGGCCGGAGGCTTCCCATACTTGGCGGGGCAGGATCACGGAGGAATCGAGGCCTACAACATCTTCGCGGCCGCGGACAACGCTCTGCCACCACTGGCGCTTGATGTTTTCCTTGAGTTCGGCACCGAGGGGACCGTAGTCCCATGCGGACCGGGAGCCACCATAGATTTCACCGGCCTGGAACACGAAGCCCCTCCGCTTGGAGAGGGAAATGACCTGGTCGAGGACGGATTTTGCTGCCATGGGTAACTCCAATGTTCTACAGGGCCGCTGGGTGCGGTCCGTGCTTGTGCGCGTAGGTAATGCTGTGCAGGAAGCTGCGTGTCCTAGCCTACCGGCCTTTGGGTGCTGTCCTGCTTCCGGGACTGGCCCGGCTAGCCCTTGCCGGGGCGGCGGGACGAGAGCGCACCCTTCGGCCACGGCAAGGTGGCGACGATGATGGCGAACAGGGTCAGCAAGGTGCCAAGAATCGTGGGCAAGGCCACCACGGTTCCTGGAGCCGGCAGGACCAGGTCAAGCGCGAGCGATCCGAGCAGCTGGCCCGCAATCATTCCCAGCCCGGTGACCAGGACACCGAGGCTGCGGACCAACAAGGCAGCCAGGCCGATAAAGACGCAGCCCATCGGCCCGCCCAAGTAATACCACCATTCGGCGGGCAGGGCGTGGCCAGGACCAAGCAGCGACAACTTGATCAGCCAGGCGATCCAGAGAATGACTGTTCCAGCCACGAAATTCACCAGCGTCGCGGCGATAGGGCTGCCGTAGTGCACGGTCGCTGTACCGTTCATCGCCTGCTGGAAACTCATGAGGCAACCCGCCACGACCGGCAACAGGATCGGCAGCAGCAAGGACCCGACGTCGGCGGCTGCCCCAAGGCGCGGCGAGACGGCCCAGACGACGGCGGCGATCGTCAGGATGCTGCCGAGGATGCGGACCCCGGTGATCGAGCGTTTGCCGCCGGGACCGATGCCGAGCCGGTCCACGAGCAGTCCGCTCAGGGTCTGGCCAGTGACCGCGGCGACCGTAAACAAGGCCACGCCAAGCAAGCCGACCGTGAAAGATTGCGCGAACACGAACAGGGCGCCGATACCGCCGGCCAGGACATAGAACCGCGGAAAACTGCGCTCCTTGAGGGCGGGCAGGACCCTTCGCAGGGCGGCGCGGCCTTTCGGCAGCGCCAGTCCGATCGCCGCGATCAGTACCAGCCCGGTGGTGAAACTCACGACGGCGGCCGCGATGCCGTCGTCGAGCGTTGCTCCCAGGGCGCCATTGATCCGGCCCTGAAGCGGGATCACGAGCCCGGTGGCCACGGCGAGGAGCAGTCCGGTGAGCAAGGGGCGGGACGACTGCGGCATTTTCACCACCTTACTTCAGGCATCATTGCTTGTATGAGCAACCCGGAAATCGAAGAAATCCCCATCCGCGACGACATGATCCGCCTTGGTCAGCTCCTGAAGCTCGCCAATCTGGTGGAGGACGGCGTGGAAGCTACGGAACTCATCAAGAACGGCCTGGTCAAAGTCAACGGCGAGATCGACGATCGCCGGGGCCGCCAGCTCCATGTCGGCGACACCGTGACCGTCAACGGGCAGACGGTGCGGATCACCGCCGCTTCCTAGCTATTGGCAACGCGGGGTCACTTATGGCCCATTAAGTGCTTCGGAATGGGCCGTAAGTGACCCCGCGTTGCTTTCAGACGGACGCGAGGACCTTGTGCTCCAGGAATTCGCATACGTGGCCGATTTCCTGCTCGTTGATGCCGTGCCACATACCCGTGTAGAGCACCTTGGTGAGGTCCGTGTGCTTTCGCACCCACCCCATGGTGTATTCGATCTTGTCGGGGGTGATGACAGGGTCCTGCTGGTCCCGGCCCCAGAAGAGCGGCACGGAACCGTCCAGTTCGGCGTCACGGAAGGCGGGGTCGGCATCGGCGTCCACGACGAAGCCTGAAAGCCCGACGACGGCGGCAAAGTCCGCCGGGCGCTGACGGAGCAGCGAGGTTGCCATGGCCATGCCCATGGAAAATCCGAGGAGCGTCACCGAGCTGTGGTTGGACTTGCACGAGTCCAACCAGGAAAACACGTACTCCGCGGCGTCCTTGACGGCGTCGAGCGAGTAGTCGATGGACGCCGTGAGCGGGAACCACGTGAAGCCTGGGCCCGTCGCGATCGGCGCGCGGAGCGAAGCGACGACGAAGTCCCGGGGCAACAGCCCGGCAAGGCTGAAGAGGTCTTGCTCGTTGGAGCCGTAACCGTGCAACAGGACCAGCAACGGCTTTCCAGCCCGCTCCTCCTCTTCGTGGGACCACAAAACGACCGGGGCGGGAAAGGCAGAAGCTTGACTCATGGGACTATTCTTACAGTTACCCATGAGTAACAAGCTACGGGCGCGTAGCGTTGCAGCAAGAGGCAGGATATGAACGTGAGTGACACTGATTCCATGGTGGAGGCAAAGCCGCACGAGCGGATTCATCCGTGGACGCGCTACGTGGCACTCGGTGATTCCTTTACCGAAGGCATCGGCGACCCGGAACCCAACAATCCAGGGGGACATCGCGGCTGGGCCGACCGCGTAGCCGAGGAACTGAGCAGGGGACACCGGGATTTCGCCTACGCTAACCTCGCCATCCGCGGGCGGCTGCTCCAGCAGATCCTCGACGAACAACTTGGCCCGTGCATGGACCTCAAGCCGGACCTCGTGAGCATCTCCGCAGGCGGCAACGACCTCATCCGTCCCGGCGGCGATCCGGACGCCCTGGCCGAGAAACTCGATGCCGCCGTGCAGACCCTGAGTTCCGAAGGCGCCACCGTGGTTCTCTTCAACGGCCCGGACACCTTGTCGTCAGTACTCGGCCGGATCCGCGGCAAGGTGGCCATCTACAACGAAAACCTCCGCACGGTGGCCGCCCGCAACGATGCCGTGATCGCTGATATGTGGTCCCTGCGGCAGCTCTCCAACTCCCAGATGTGGGACGAAGACCGCCTGCATTTCTCCCCGCTCGGCCACCACACGATCGCCGCGATGGTCCTCGACTCACTCAATGTGCCGCATAGCCTCGAACCACTGTTCCCCAAGCCGCTCCCCCAGCGCAGTTGGCGCGAAGCCCGCTCGGGCGACCTCGTATGGGCACGGGAGTATTTTGTCCCCTGGGTCATCCGCAGGATCCGGCACCGGTCCTCCGGTGACGGCATCCTGCCGAAACGCCCGACGCCGGGACCCGTCTTCGGTCCTGCCGACACCTTCCTGCCCCGGAGTTGAGCGGGAACCACAGGGCGGGTCACGGGGGGCGGGGCTAAGCTGGTGAAAGACCTAGGAGGCCTGTACCGTGAACAATTTGATCTTCTGGATCATCGTCTGCTCTTGGCTGATTCCGATGGGGATCCGCATGTACAACCGCTCGCGCCAACGCAGGCTCCGGGACTTCCCTCCGCAGAATTACCCCGGTCAGCCCTATCCTCCGCAGACCAACCCCGTCGGATACCCGGAGCAACCCCCGGTAATTTTCCCGGCTGAGCCGCAACCCCCGGTGGCGACGCCCGTACCGCAGGCCGCTCCGCCGTCGTCGGCTGCTCCGCAAACGAACAGCGCGCCCCAGCCGAACAGCGCGCCCCAAGGCTACCGGGCACGGAAACTGGCCGAACTGGACCAGGAGTACAGCGACGGGAAAATCGCCATGGAGGATTACATGAAGCTCCGCCAGGAGATCATGAACGGCTGATTCAGCCGAAGAAGGCTTCGCGCAACTGGGGGCCGAGCTGGCCGATCTCGGTGAGGAAACCGTCGTGCCCGATCGGCGCCTGGATTACGTGAACCGGGACCTCTCCGGGCAAGGCCTTGGCCAGCTCGTGGGATTGTTCCGGGAAGTAGAGCCGGTCCGAGTCCACCGACGCAACGAAGAACTTCGCCGTTGCCACGGACAGCGCCTCCTCCAATGAGCCGCGGCCGCGGGTGATGTCGTGGCTCATGAGGGCCTCGGTGATGGCGATGTAGCTGTTGGCGTCGAAGCGCTGGACCAGCTTGCGTCCCTGGTGGTCGAGGTAGCTCTCCACCTGGTAGCGGCCGCGGTCCCCCAGCGCGGCAGCCTGGAGGGGTGCCTCGCCGCCTTGGGCGTTCCTGCCGAAGCGGAAGTCCAGTTCATCCGCCGAACGGTAGGTGATGTGGGCGATCCGCCGGGCAAGGGCCAACCCCGCCTCGGGCGCGGCCTGGCCATAGTAGTCACCGCCGTTGAAGTCGGCGTCCTGCCGGATGGCGAGCGTCTGGGCCTGCGCGAACGCGATCTGCTCGGCAGTGCTGTACGCCCCGATCGAAATCACGGCGCATCGCTCGACCCGGCCCGGATAGCCGACAGCCCATTCGAGTGCACGGGCACCGCCCATGGACCCGCCCACGACGGTGTGCCAGCTGCGGATCCCTAGAGCGTCGGCGAGCCGGGCTTCGGCTACGGTGCTGTCCCTCAGCGTCACCAGAGGGAAGCGGGAACCCCACGGTTTGCCGTCAGGAGCGCTCGACGACGGCCCGGTGCTGCCGTAGCAGCCTCCCACGATGTTGACGGAGACCACGAAGTAGCGGTCCGTGTCGATGGTGGCGCCCGGACCAACGAGTTGCTCCCACCAGCCTTCTTCGTCGCTCTCGCCACGGGCCACATGGGTGCTGCCCGTCAGGGCGTGTTCCACCAGGACGGCGTTCGAAGCGTCGGCATTGAGCCGCCCCCATGTTTCGTACGCAAGGAGGACCTCCGGCAGGAAACCTCCGGCCTCCAGTTCGAGTCCGCCCACGGAAACATATTTGAGTGTTCCGTCCTGGGTACCGGAAAGGGGTATGGCTGTTGCAGCAATTGTCATTCGTTGACACCTCACATCGCGCTTGCCCGCCGCCAACACAGCGAAGGGCCAGGTCTTCACCCGGGGCACCCCGCCGCGAATGGAGGGTTGCCGGCCAGCAAGCCGGGGCTGTCGCTGGCACTCATGACCTATAGGAAGAGTCTAGGAAAACCGGACCCCTTCTGACGAAGATTATGACACCTTTGTGACACTTGACCGTGTTTTGTTCACGAAGCAGGGACCAAGGAGGCCGGCTGGCGAAGATTCATGTTGCGTCGCCCGCCGGCCTCCTGCGCCATCCGGAGCGGCACTAGCTGCCCTTCGCCGCCCGGAATCCTGACTCGAGGTCCGCGAGGATGTCGTCGATGTGCTCGATCCCGACGGACAGCCGCACCAGGCCCGGGGTCACTCCGGCCACGGCCTGCCGTTCGGGGGTCAGCTGGCTGTGTGTCGTGGACGCGGGGTGGATAACCAAGGAACGGACGTCCCCGATGTTTGCCACGTGCGAATGCAGTTCCAGGGCGTCCACGAAGCGTTTGCCGGCGTCGATCCCGCCGCGGATGGTGAAGGACACCACCGCGCCGGTGCCGCGGGGTCCGTACTTCCGCCCGCGCTCGAACCACGGACTGGAAGGCAGCCCCGCGTACGCGACCGATTCGACGTCGTCGCGCCCTTCGAGCCATTGCGCCACTTTCGTGGCGTTCTCCACGTGGCGTTCCACCCGCAGGCTGAGGGTTTCGATTCCCTGGGAGATCAGGAAAGCGTTGAACGGTGAAACTGCCGAGCCAAGGTCGCGCAGGAGCTGGACCCGGGCCTTGAGGATGTAGGAGAGGTTCGCGCCGAGGGCACCGTCCTTGCCGAGGTCCCGGGCATAGACCAGGCCGTTATAGCTGGGGTCCGGAGTGTTGAAGTTGGGGAACCGCTCGGGGTCCTTGCCGAAATCGAAGTTGCCGGAGTCCACGATGACTCCGGCAATGGCGGATCCGTGCCCGCCCAGGTACTTGGTGGCCGAATGCACCACGATGTCCGCGCCCCACTCGATGGGCCGGATCAGGTAGGGCGTGGCGAGGGTGTTGTCGACGACGAGCGGGACTCCGGCTTCGTGCGCGATGCGGGAGACGCCCTCGATGTCCAAAACGTCCTGGCGCGGGTTGGAGACGACTTCGGCGAAGAACAGCTTGGTGTTTGGCTGCACGGCGTCACGCCAGTGTTCGAGGTTGTCCGGGTCCTCGACGAAGGTGACCGAGATTCCGAATTTCTTCAGCGTGTGCGCCAGCAGGTTGTATGTGCCGCCGTAGAGGCTCGGGCTGGCGACCAGGTGGTCGCCAGCCTCGGCGACGTTGAGGATGGCGAACGTTTCCGCGGCCTGGCCGGAGCTCAGCAGGAGTGCCGCGAGTCCACCCTCCAGGCTCGCTATGCGCTGTTCCACCGCATCCTGCGTGGGGTTGCCGATCCGGGTGTAGATGGGTGCCAGCTCGGCGAGCGCAAAGCGGTTGGCCGCGCTTTCCGCGCTGGGAAAGACGAACGAAGTGGTCTGGTAGATGGGAAGTGCCCGGGCGCCGGTGGCGGCGTCCGGCTCCTGGCCGGCGTGGATCTGGCGCGTTTCGAATGACCATCCTTGCGACATGCGGACTCCTGGTTGTCTGGGCTCTTGCCGTGTTTCAGCCTGCCGGGCTGAAGTATTCAGCCTGCCGGCGTTCGGTTGGCGCCAGTCTATGGACGGTATTGCGGGCTCCGGAAGGTTTGTGACGAACACAGTAGTTTTCGGTCCCGGCGCGTCCTGAAGTGACTCTGAGCTGCCTTTTCGATACATCCCACCTTGGTTAGGCTTGACTTAGCTGAGAGCTCCATCACAAAGTGCCAAGATGAAGCCATGCGCATGGATCACGTCTCTTACGCTTGTGAACGAGATGGCCTCTTGGCCACCACCGAGCGAATTTCCGCAGCATTGGGAGTGGACGCAGTCCGGGGCGGAGTGCATCCGCGCTTCGGTACCCGGAACATGATCATCCCCCTTGCTGACCACAAATACCTGGAAGTTGTCGAGGTCCTAGACCACCCGGCATCCGACAAGGCACCTTTTGGACAAGCAGTCCGTGCACGCTCCGCCGCAGGAGGCGGTTGGATGGGCTGGTGCGTCGCTGTTGACGACCTGAGCCCGTTCGAAGAGCGGCTCGGACGCGCCGCTGTCCCCGGCAACCGCAAGTTTCCGGACGGCCGCGAACTCGTTTGGTCGCAGATCGGCATCCTGGGACTCATCGCCGATCCCCAGGTTCCGTACCTGCTCCGTTGGGAGGGCGACCCTGCACTTCACCCGTCCCTCGTGTACCCAAGCGACGTCAAGATGTCCAGCCTCACCATTGCCGGCTCCGCGGAACGGGTTACCGAATGGCTCGGAGAACCCGTGGAGAAGCCGCTTGAGGACGTTGCTGTCCAATGGATGGCTCCGCACGGAACGCCGGGCATCATGTCGGTAACGTTCGAAACCGCCAACGGAGCCGTCACGATCTGACGGACCAACGGGCCAGGATGGCCCGGAAAACTTCGGCCGCCATTATGCGGGTGCCAATGACGTCACCCCGCAATGGCGGCCGAAACCTTTTAACGCGCCCCTAGCCCAGCCCGATGGCCTTGCCGAAGACACTGAAGCCGACGAACGCCACAATGTCCAGGAGGGCGTGGGCCACCACGAGCGGCATGACCCTTTTGGTCTTCGTGTATATCCAGCCGAACACGAGGCCCATGACGGCATTGCCGATGAAAGGTCCGAAGCCTTGGTACAGGTGGTAGCTGCCGCGAAGGAGCGCGCTGAGCACGATCGCCAGCGGGGTGCTCCACCCGAACTTCCCGAACCGGTCCAGGAGGTAGCCCACCACGATCACTTCTTCGACGACGGCGTGCCGCACCGCGGAGAGGACCAGCACCGGCACGGTCCACCAGTAGGAGTCCAGGCCGCTGGGAATGATCGCTGTGGTGATCCCCAGGGCGCGGCCGGCAGCATAGAGGCCCAGCGACGGGATCCCGATCAGCGCGGCGAGGCCTAGTCCTTGCAACGCGTCGCGGCCCGGGCGGGCGAAGTTGAAGCCCAGCCGGGTGAAACCCGAGGGGCTCTCCGCCGTTTGGCGGTGCAAAGACAGGAAGTAGAACACCAACACCACCGGGACCAGGGCGAACGTGATATCCAACAGCTGGTAGGTGAGATCGAAGTACTCGCGCGTGCTCTGCGAGCGGTTGAGGGTGGACGTCGCATGGGCCAAAGGCCCCTGGGTCATCTTGTCCAGCAACTGCACCACGGAGTACACGGCCGATTGGCCGAGGGACAGGCCAAGGACAATCAGTACTTCGGCGCGCAACCGGCGCGTTGAGGCTAGGAGCATGCTCCTATCTTGCCTGCATTTGCCTGATGTTTCCCCTGAGCCCGGCCACCCGGAGTCCGTTTGCATGGCCAGGCGTCTCCTGACCCTATGCTTGGTGGGATGAGCGCGCCAGCACGAATCTTCATGATCCGGCACGGCCAGTCCGCCGCCAACGCCGACACTTCCATCTACAACCGTGTGCCCGATTACCGTATCCCGTTGACGGAGCTCGGCATCGAGCAGGCACGGGCCGCGGGTGAGGCACTGCGCAGGAAGCTCGACGGCGAATCCGTGTGCGTTTATGTCTCGCCGTACCTTCGGGCATACCAGACCCTCGAGGCACTGAATCTGGGCGGCCTCACGGAAAGGGTGATCGAGGAGCCCCGGCTGCGTGAACAGGACTGGGCCAACTTCCAGATTGCCGGAGACATCGGGGACCAGAAGGAGCTCCGCAACCTCTACGGGCACTTCTTCTACCGCTTCCGCGAGGGCGAATCAGGTTCCGATGTCTACGACCGGATTTCGTCCTTCATGGAAACCCTGTACCGGCATTGGGAGAAACCCGACTACGCGCCCAACACCCTGCTGGTGACCCATGGCCTCACCATGCGGCTCTTCTGCATGCGGTGGTTCCACTGGTCGGTGGAGTACTTCGAGTCCCTCAACAACCCGGGCAACGCGGAGCTACGGACACTGATCCGCAACGACCAGGACAAGTACGATCTGGACACGCCGTTCAGCCAGTGGGTGCGGCGCAGCACGGACGAAACCGTGTTGAACGCTCCCCCGATGGTCTTTTGACGGCCATCTAACAGAGCTAGGCGTCCTTGGCCACGATCACTTCGGTGCCGCCGGCTTCAAACGCAGCTTTGTCCTCTGCCGTGATGCCCGAATCCGTGATGAGCCGGCGGAAATCGTACCCGGCCATCGCCGCGAAGGCACGCTTGCCGATCTTCGTGGAGTCGGCGAGGACATAGGAGTCGGTGGCGCGCCGGGCCATGACGGTATTCACCATGGCTTCTCCCTCGTCGGTGATGGTGGGGCCGATCTTCGGATCGACTCCGTTGACGCCGATGAAGGCGATGTCCAAGGCAACCTTCTGCATGATGACATCGGTGTAGGGCCCGACAAGTTCGTAGGAACGCGGGTTCAGGATGCCGCCGGTGACCATGATCTTGATGTTGGGACGCACGGCAAGCTGGGCGGCGATATTGATTGCGTTGGTGACCACCGTCAGCATGGGCCTGTTGGAGGGCGCGTTCAGGTCTTCGCGGGTGGACAGCACCTGGGCCAGGGCCGTATTGGTGGTGCCTCCGCTGAGTCCGATCACGGCCCCGGGCATGATGAGCTCCGAGGCTGCCAAGGCAATCTGCTGCTTTGCCTCGGCGTGATCATCCCTGTTGTAGCGCCCCGGAAGTTCGTAGGCGACCGATCCTGTGGTTGCTCCGCCACGGGTACGGCTCAGGAGCCGCTGCTTGGCGAGGCTGTCCAGATCACGGCGCGCCGTGGCCGGCGAGACGGCCAGTCGGGTCACGATATCCTCGACCTCAACATGCCCTGACTCGGCGAGGAGATCAAGGATGGCTGTCAGTCGATCGTTGCGGGTCATCACGAACCTTCCGGAAATTGGGACTAGTTCACTTTCGCGAACAGCGTCAGCAGACGTGCGGTTTCCAGCACCAAGGCGTCCCGTCCGGCCTTGATGTACTTGCGGGAGTCCACCACCGAGGGGTTGGCATCCAGGTACTCACGGACGGCGCGGGTGAAGAACCCGTTCAAGTGTGTGGATACGTTGATCTTAGTCATACCGGCCCGGATTGCCGCCACCAGCGTTTCATCTGCTACGCCTGAGGATCCGTGCAGGACGAGCGGCAGCTGGACGGCCTCCTTGAGCCGGGTGATGAGGGCCAGGTCCAAGGCTGCGCTGCGTTCCGTCATGGCGTGCGAGGAACCGACGGCGACGGCGAGGGCGTCGACGCCGGTGGCTTCCACGAAGGATCTAGCCTCGGCCGGATCCGTGCGGACTCCCGGGGCATGGGCACCGTCCTTGCCTCCCACCTTGCCGAGTTCGGCCTCGACGTAGACCCCGTGGTCCTGGGCGTATTTGGCGACCCGACGCGTGACTTCAACATTCGAGCCATAGGGCAAGTGCGCACCGTCGTACATGACGGAACCGAACCCGAGGTCGACAGCCTGCATAGCCAGCTCTTCGGATTCGGCGTGGTCCAGGTGCAGGGCCACGGGCACCGAAGAGTCCCGGGCGATGGACATGGCACCCCGGGCAATCGGGACGAGTCCGCCGTGGAACCGGACGCAGTTCTCCGATATTTGCAGGATCAGCGGGACACCAGCCGTCTCCGCCCCGGCAACAAGGCCTTCGGCGGTTTCGAGGTGGACGACATTGAAGGCGCCCTGTCCGATTCCGTTGGTCGCGGCGGTATCCATGAGTTCCCGTGTGCTGACGAGCGTCACAGGGTCTCCTTCCAGCTGAGAATAAGTTTGTCTTCGAGGTCCGCGTAGAGCGGTGAGATCTCACCGGCGGCCGGCATGAGCACCGCGGCGGCGGACCAGGCTGTCGCCCGGCGGAGGATCGTGGGGATGTCCGTGATCCCGTCGGCGAGCGCGACGGCGGCCGCCGCCACTCCGGCGTCGCCGGCTCCGGTGGGGTTGCCGCTGAGCGGTTCCGGGAGCCGGGCGCTCCAGTAGCCTCCGGGGGACGCATGGTGGAACGCGAGCATGCCTTCAGCGCCGGCACTGACCAGTACCGTCTTGGCCCCGAGGGCGATCAATCGCCCTGCGGCCACGTCAAGGCTGCTTTCCCCTGTTGCTTCAAGGAGTTCGTGATTGTTGGGCTTGAGGAGGTCCGCCCCGGCCCGCGCGGCGGCGATGATCCCGGGACCGGAAGTATCGACGACGGCGGGAATCCCGGCGTCGTGCGCCAGGCGCACCAGCGCCGGGTAGAAGTCGGCCGGCGCGCCGGGTGGCAGGCTGCCGGAACCGACAAGCACTCCCGCGCTTTGCCCGTCAAGGGCGTCGACGACGGCGGCGGCCAGCGCCTGCCATTCGGACGCTTGGAGGGGACTGCCCTCTTCATTGAAGATGGACGTTTCGCCGCCCACCGTGTCCACGAGCGCAATGCTGCGCCGTGTTTCCGCGGCGACCGGAATGAGGCGATGCGGTACGCCGCTGCTGAGCAGTTCGGCGGCGAATTCGGCACCGGACGTGCCGCCCGAGGGCGCGATCGCCAGCACGGGATGGCCCAGCTGGTGGGCCACGCGCGCAACATTGAGGCCCTTTCCGCCTGCGCGGCTGAGGGGTCCGGCAACGCGATGGCTTGCTCCGGGGGTGATTCCGGCGACGTGGTAGCTGAGGTCGATGGCCGGATTAGGCGTGACGGTGATGACCCTTTTCATGGCCTGGTTCACCGCCCCGTCCCCGTGCCGGAGGCGGCCTTCGCGGCCGGGAGCAAGGCCCGTGCCCTCATGGCGGCGCCGAGCAAACCTGCATCCTGGCCGAGCTGGGCGCGCATGATGATGGGCCGGCGCTGGAAATCGAGCAGCTCATCGAGGCGCGAACGCAGTGGCTGCAGGAGTCCTTCACCCGCTTCGGCAAGCCCGCCGCCAACCACCACTGCTTCGGTGCCAATGATGCTGACGCATTGGCTGAGGCTGAAAGCGAGGGCGTCCACCGCGTCGGCCCAGATCCTTGCCGCAAGTGCATCGCCCGCTGTGGCCCGTTCAAGGACTTCACGGGCACCGGCGCGCGGTGTTCCGGCTTTGTCGCTGTAACGCCGGGCGATCGCTCCGGCGGAGCCGACGGCCTCAAGGATAGTGGTCCCGGGACCGTCGGGGTCCGGTACGAGGGCGTGGCCCAGTTCCCCGGCGAAGCCGCCTGCGCGCACCGGGTACCCGTCGGAGATGACGGCGGCGGCGATCCCCGTGCCGACCACCATCACCACGACGTTGCGAAAATCGCGGGCCGCTCCGAACCGGAATTCGGCTTCGGCGGCCGTGCTGACATCGTGGCCGAAGGAGACCGGCAGCCCGAGGCGTTGCGCGGCCTTTTCCCCAAAGGGAAAGTTCCGCCAGCCCAGGTTCGCCGAATAGATCCCTACTCCGGTGTCGGAATCAACGATTCCCGGAACCACAATGCACGCGGCTTTCGCTGGGTGGCCGGGGAATTCAGCGGCAAATTCCGAGGCCAATGCCTCGACTGCGTCCAGGATCGCCTCGCCCGGCCGCAAGGGATCATGCGGCGTAGCGGTGCGGCGCAGGCCAAGGACATTCCCGGCTGTGTCGACAAGGCCTGCCTTCAGATCCGTCCCGCCGACGTCGAAGGCCAGGACTGCGGATTCAGCGGCTCCGAGAACCATGGGATTGCCTAGGCCGTGGCGTTCAGGACAACAGAGCGCGTGAGGTTGCGCGGCAGATCGGGGTTGAGGCCGCGCACGCGTGCCCGCTCCAAGGTGACCTTATGGACCCGGGCCAGCTCGGCGAGCGGATGCTTGCCGGTGTTGACGTAGAGGGCGCCCGTGCGGCCCATGTCGGCGTCGAGGCCCTCGGGCTGCGGGCCGAAGATCCACGTCACGCGGCCTGGGGCGGCAATGGAAATGGGACCGTGCCGGTACTCCATCGCCGGATAGGATTCGGTCCAGCCCTGCACTGCTTCGCGCATCTTGAGTCCGGCTTCGTGGGCCAGGCCAACGGTCCAGCCGGTACCGAGGAAGGTGAACTGTTCGGCGTCGAGCAACTCCTGGGAAACAGGCTCGGTGACGGCAGTGCGGGCATCCTCAATCGCCGTGCCGAGTTCGATACCAAGGCTCGTCAGGAGGTACACGAGGGCTGTGGTGGCAAAGCGGGTCTGGACCACCGATTTCTCGTCGGCGTAGGGAAGGCCGATCACGGCGTTGGCCAGGGTGGTGATGGGTGAATTTACGTCGCCGATCACGGCGATAGTGCGGACTTTTCCACGCAAGGCTTCAAGGAGCTCAAGCACCTCAGTGGTGGTGCCGGAGCGGGTAATGGCGATCACGGCGTCGTACTGGCGGCCGGCGCTGTTGTGATTGAGGAAGGCTTCGGACGCTGCAAAGGCGTCGGTGACGCCCTTGCCCGCGGATTCGCGGGCGGCGGCATAGCTCTGCGCCATGAACCATGAGGTACCGCAACCGACGACGGCGATCCGCTCACCGTCAGCGGGAAGCAGGTGCTCCGCCTTGGATTGCTCGATGGCCCGCTTCCAGACCTCGGGCTGCGAAACAAGCTCTTCTTCCATGAAGGCCCCGAGGGTGTTGTTACTCATCGCACTTACCATTCCTGTCCGCGCTTCTTCGACGCACTCTTCAACGCACTCTTCAACGGTCAATGATTTGACGTTTTATGATCCATATAAACACTAAACGATCATATTCAATCGCACAAGGATCGCGACGGCGCCTCGACGCGCCTGGCAAATGGGAATGACCAACCTTAGGGAGGAACCCCGCCCTGGCGTCGCTAGAGTGCACAAGAAAAAGCAGGGCCCCTCCATCTGGAGAGGCCCTGCCTTGTTGACTCGAGAGCGCCGCTAGAGCGCCCGCACGCCTGCCCGCCACACCGCGGAAGTCAGCGGGATACCGGGCCGGTACGCCAGGTGCGTCGCCGACGGCGCCTTGAGCATGTGGAGGTCGGCGCGGTGCCCGACGGCGATCGAACCCACCGCCCGTTCGCCGTCGACGTCGTTCCCCGACTCCCTGCCCAGTGCCAGCGCACCCCCATACGTGGCCGCCCGGACGGCTTCGTGGACGCTCAGGTGCATCTGCAACACCGCAGTAGTGACGCAGAAGGCGATGGAGCTCGTGTAGGAGGTGCCGGGGTTGCAGTTCGCGGCCAAGGCAATCTGCACCCCCGCGTCGATCAACGCACGGCCCGGGGCAAGCGGCTGGCGGGTGGAAAGATCGCAAGCGGGCAGGCACGTGGCCACCGTGCCCCGCGCACCCGTTCCGGTGGAGGCATCCCAGCCCCTCCATGTTCCGGCGAGCGCCTCGATGTCGGCCGCTGAAAGGTAATTGACATGGTCAACGCTGGCCGCGCCGAACTCCACTGCCAACTGCACGCCGGGGCCTTCACCCAATTGGTTGCCGTGGACACGCAGGCCCAGTCCCGCATCGCGGCAGGCGGTCAGGACACGGCGCGACTGCTCTTCGGTGAACGCGCCGCGCTCGCAGAAAACGTCGGCCCAGCTGACGTACGGGCGGACGGCGTCAAGCATCGGACCGCAGACGAGGTCCGTGTATGCCTCGGCGTCGGCTCCGGCCGGAACCAAGTGCGCGCCGAGGTAGGTGACTTCATCCACGGTCGCTGCCGCGATCCGTGCACTGCGTGCCTCGTTCTCCAGGTCCAGTCCGTAGCCGGTCTTGCTCTCGAGATAGGTGGTGCCTTGGGAGACGGCTTCGGCCACGCGCCCGGCAGCGAGGCGGGTCAGTTCCTCGTCGCTCGCGGCGCGCGTGGCGCGCGTGGTGACAGCGATCCCGCCGGCGCTGTAGCTCTGGCCGGCCATCCTGGCCTCGAATTCGGCCGTGCGGTCGCCAGCGAAAATCAGGTGCGAGTGCGAGTCCACCCAGCCCGGGAGCACCGCGCGGCCTTCCGCGTCCACATGCTCATCAGCCGCGGGAGCCTCCGACACCGGACCGATCCAGGAAATCCGCTCACCTTCGATCACCACGGCGGCGTCCTTGAGAACGCGATGCTCCGCGTCCTGGGTCATCAGTTCGCCAATGTTGCTGATCAGTGTGCTCGTCTGCCCGCTCATGAACCTATTGTTCATCGGCGGATGGAACAACGGGCCGCCGCGAGCTCCCTCGGTGTCCGGGATGCCGGACTGATGCCCGGCGCGGAGGCAACATTCGCCGATCCCAGGATCTCCGCGGCGGCGAGTTCGGCGATTGCCGAGGACGTCTGGAAACCGTAACCACCTTGGCCCGCAAGCCAAAAAAAACCGGGAGCCTCGGCGTCGAAACCCACCACCGGAACCCCGTCGGCAGCTTCAGTACGCAAGCCTGTCCATCCCTTTGCCACGGAGCGGATGCCCAGCGACGTGATCGAATTCAGCCGGGCCACGAGCTCTTCCACGTCGCCGGGCCGCGGCTGCGCGTCTTCAGGCCCGCTCGGCACCGTTTCCGATGGCGAAATGAGCACTTGCTCCCCCTCGCGCCGGAAATAGTAGGAATCATCCGCTGCCGCGACCATCGGGGTGCCTGGCGCAAGCGGGCGTTCGACGTCAACGATTGCCGCCGTGCGCCGGAACGGCTGCAAGCCCAGCTTTTCCACCCCGCTGAGGACCGCGAGTTCGTCCGCCCAGGCACCTGCCGCGTTGACGACGACGGCGGACTGGAAACCTTCCAGCCCGGCGCCCAATTGCCAGCCGGAACCGAGCCGTTGGGCAGAATGGACCCGGGCTCCGGTGATGATATCCACTCCCCCGGCCTCGGCGCGTTGGCGGTGGTCTTCCAACAGCACGGGCGCATTACAGGCGAACGACCCCGTGTCCAGGCCTGCGGCCGTGAAGGCGCCGGGATTCAGCCCCGGGCACAGCTCAAGGGCTTCGGCGTGCGTGATGGGGTGCATGTGCCCGCTGGCTTCTGCCTTGACGGTGGCTTCGTCGCCCACCAACATGAACGAGCGCGGTTCCAGCACCGGCACCGGCAACGCAGCATCGCGGGCTGCCATCAGCTCCAGCGTGCGGACGGTTAGTTCCTGTACGACGGCGGGTCCGTAGCTTGGGATCAGCTGCCGGGCTGAGCGGGAGGACGTGTGGTAGGCCAGTGTCTGTTCGGCTTCCACGAGCGCCACCGAACACCGGCCGGCCAGCGCTGAAGCCAGCGACAACCCGGCGATGCCGCCACCGACAATTACCACATCATAATTCGCAGCCATCCCCCCATCCTGTCAGCGCATACGCCCAGATGCGAGGGGCCGGCTCGGGACTCGCCGCGCCCGTCCCAGCGGGCCTATTCCAGAGCGGACGGCTTGATGCCGCTGTAGGGGGTCCACCACGTGAGCGGTTCCGTGACGGTGAAGCGCCGCCCGGAGATCGAATCCGCGGGAACCCGCACGAAATGGTCCTTCTTGCCGGATTCCCAAGGAAACAGGGGCAGCGAGAACGAGTTGATGACGTCGTCGAGCTGTTTGACGGGCGCCGCTTTGCCATGGAGCACAACGCTCCACGCGACTCCGGTGTTCGGGTCGACTCCGTCCACCTCCATGGCCACCGGGAACTCGCCCAGAGCCGCGGCGAGCTTTGTGCCCGCTCCCGTCCTGAAGACAACCGTCCCCTGGTCCACGGTGTAGTTGATCGGAAAAATGTCAGGGTGGTCTCCGAGCCACACGGCCAGCCTGCCGACAGACACGCCCCTCAGGAGATTCCAGCATTGCTGCGAATCCAACACCTCGGTTACACGTTGTGCTGCATCTTTGTCCATGCTGCAGATACTAGGCCTCCGATCCTCTGCGGGACAGGGCTTAGGCGAAGGGGTTCAGCGCAGGTATTGGAGCTCCTTGAAATGGCTGATGTAGTCGTCCAGGAGCGCTTCTGCCACCCTGACCGAGTCCACGAGCGGGTTCATCGCCATCGCCTTGTAGGCGGACCGCCGGGAACCCGTGAGCGCAGCGTCGATCGTGGCGCGTTCCACCGCTTTGGCGTTGACGACGAGCCCGCGCGCGTAGTCCGGAAGAGCCTTGGCCGGCAGCAAGCGGGCTCCGTCTGCGTCTACGAGGCAGGGCGCCTCGATGACGGCGTCGGCGTCGAGTTCTGCCAGGGTGCCGCTATTGGGGAGGTTCAGGATCAGTCGGGCCGTTTCGCCCTGGCTGATGGCACGCATGATCGCCAAGGCTACGGCCTCGTAGCCGCCGGATACCAGGTCCTCGGCGTCGCGTTCGAACGTACCGGCCGCGTCCCTGTTGCTTTGCATGTACGTCTCTTCGCGATCGAGCTTGGTCTTTTCCCAGAGCCTGAGGGCCGATTTCGACGACGGGACCCCCTCGGCGGGCCCCGCACCGCCGTCGTTCGCTTCCGCCAGCCCGCTGTAGAAGGACGACTGCTGCCGCGCCAAGTAGGCGCCGCGGGTGGTTTCGGCGCGCCGGTCGGCGTCGAGCGCTTCCCGCCTGAAGTAGTAGTAATGCAGATACTCGTTGGGAACCGCGCCCAAGGCTTTGATCCACGAAGCGCCGAAAAGCCGGCCCTCTTCAAACGATTCGATGGCGCTGTCGTCGTCGAGGAGCCGCGGCAGGACATCTTCATCGTCGACTACCAGCCCGCGCAGCCAGCCCAGATGGTTCAGGCCGATGTAGTCGATCTGCACGGAACCGTCCCGGAAGGCTGCCGCGCCGCGGTGGATTCCGGCTGCGAGCAGGCATCGCCTGGCCAGCCCCACCGGCGAATCGCAGATCCCCACCACCTTGTTGCCGAGGACCCGCGTCATCACCTCGGTGATGACCCCGGCTGGATTGGTGAAGTTGATGAACCAGGCGTGTGGAGCATGTTTCTTCACGGCCTCGGCGATGTCCAGGACCACGGGAATGGTCCGCAGGGCGTAGGAAATCCCCCCGGCACCCACGGTCTCCTGCCCGATAACCCCATGCTCCAGGGCAATACGTTCATCGGCGGCGCGCCCCTCCAGGCCACCCACCCGGATGGCGGAGAAGATGAAGTCCGTGCCGGGCAATGCTTCTGACAGCTCCGTGAACAGCCCCACTGCGGGCGCGTCAGGCACCCCCTCGGCCATGTCGGCCAGGACCCTCGCCACCACGCCCAGGCGCGCGGGGTCGGCGTCGAACAGCCTTAGTTCGGTGACCCGGCCGGGCCCGTGGTCAGACAGCAGTGCTGAATAGACCAGGGGTACCCGGAATCCCCCGCCGCCCAGGATGGTGAGGATCATGGGAACTCAGAGCCCCGCGGCTGCGCGGCTCTTCACGAAGGCCTCGACACACGCCTCGACGTCCTCAGAGCTGTGTGCGGCCGAGAGCTGCACGCGGATCCGGGCAGCTCCCTTGGGCACCACGGGGTAGCTGAACGCCGTGACGAACACTCCGTGGTGGAGCATCTCGTCGGCGACCTTCGCGGCCGCCACGGCGTCGCCGAACATCACAGGAATGATGGCGTGCTCGCCGTCGAGCAGTTCGAAGCCTTCCTCGCTCATGCGGCGGCGGAACAAGGCGGCGTTCTCGAAGAGCCTGGAGCGGAGCTCGCCCGAACCCTGGACCAGCTCAATGGCCTTGATGGTGGCTGCGACGATTGCGGGGGCGAGGGAGTTGGAGAAAAGGTACGGGCGGGCCTTCTGGCGCAGCATGGCGACGATTTCGCTGCGGCCGGAGACGTAGCCGCCCGAAGCACCGCCAAGGGCCTTGCCGAACGTGCCGGTGTAGATGTCGATCCTGTCGGAAACGCCCGCGTGTTCCGGGGTTCCGGCACCGGTTGCTCCCATGAAGCCTACGGCGTGGGAATCATCCACCATGACCAGCGCGTCGTGCTTTTCCGCGAGATCGCAAATGGCCTCGAGCGGAGCAAGGTAGCCGTCCATGGAGAAAACGCCGTCCGTCACGATGATCTTGCGGCGGGCCGGGGTCTCGCCGGTTGAGGCCTCGATGAGCTTGGCTTCGAGGTCAGCCATGTCCTGGTTGGCGTAGCGGAAGCGCTTGGCCTTGCTGAGCCGGATGCCGTCGATGATGGAGGCGTGGTTCAGGGAATCGGAGATGATGGCGTCCTCGGCCCCGAACAGGGACTCGAAAACGCCTCCGTTGGCGTCGAAGCAGCTGGAGAAGAGGATGGTGTCTTCGGTTCCAAGGAACTGTGAGACGCGCGCCTCGAGTTCGAGGTGCAGGTCCTGGGTGCCGCAGATGAAGCGGACGGATGCCATGCCGAAGCCGCGCTCGTCCATAGCGGACTTGGCTGCGGCGATGATGTCCGGGTGGTCTGCCAGGCCAAGGTAGTTGTTGGCGCAGAAGTTCAAGACGGTGTTCGCCGGCTGGCCGAGCTGGCCTGCGGAGATGTGGCTGGCCTGCGGCGAGTCAATGTGGCGTTCGGTTTTGAAGAGGCCTGCGGTGCGGATCTCTTCAAGTTCGCCCTGCAGCTGGTCTTTGATACTTGAGTACATGGTGGCTCCTGGTACTGGGGTCTTGGGGAGGACTTTACGGTGTCTTAGATTTCGGTCCAGTCGAGGACGACCTTGCCGCCCGTGCCGGCGCGGGCGATTTCGAAGCCCTTTTCCCAGTCGGTGGCGGGCAGCTTTTCCGTGACGACGGCGGAAATGTGGTTGTGCAGTACGGGGTTTGAGGACAGCATGGCGCTCATGGCGTACCAGGTTTCGTACATCTCGCGGCCGTAGATGCCCTTAAGGGTCAGCATGTGTGTGACCACTTTGCCCCAGTCAATGTCAATGGACTGGCTGGGCAAGCCAAGCATGGCGATCCGTCCGCCGTGGTTCATGTTGTTGATCATCTCAGGCAGGGCCGTGGGATGCCCGGACATTTCCAGGCCGATGTCGAATCCTTCGCGCATGCCAAGCTCGAGCTGGGCATCCTTGACGCGCATCTTCGACACGTCAACGGCGAGGTCCACACCCATCTTCCGGGCGAGTTCAAGGCGGGGCGCGGAGACGTCGGTGATGGCGATCTTGCGGGCACCGGCATGGCGCGCGACGGCGATTGCCATGAGTCCGATGGGGCCGGCACCTGTGATGAGGACGTCCTCGCCGACGAGGGGGAAGCTCAGTGCGGTGTGGACGGCGTTGCCGAAGGGGTCGAAGATGGCGCCGAGCTCAGGAGTGATGGAAGGATCCTGGTGGACCCAGACGTTGGTCTCCGGGATGACAACGTATTCGGCAAAAGCACCATCGCGTTGCACGCCCACGGACACCGTGTGGATGCACATCTGGCGGCGGCCTGCGCGGCAATTGCGGCAGATACCGCAGACCACGTGGCCTTCACCGGACACACGGTCACCGACCTTGACGTCCCGGACGTCCTCGCCGACGGAGACCACTTCGCCGTAGAACTCGTGTCCCGCAATCAGCGGGGTCTCGATGATGCCCTGCGCCCACGCGTCCCAGGACTGGATGTGCAGGTCCGTTCCGCAGATGCCGGTGGTCATGACGCGGATCTTGACGTCGCTGGGACCTGCCTCCGGTTCGGGCCGTTCGGCGAGTTCGAAACCAGCGTGGGGACCGGACTTGTAGAGAGCCTTCATGGGTCTTCCTAACTCAAGGGATTGGGCCGTTTGTGTGCCGTTTCACTTCATTGAAACCCCACGGACGGTTTAGCACAACTAGGTTTTTCTCAATCAACGAATTAGCATTTGCTAAATGGAAGTACATCAGCTCCAAATGCTCAGGGAACTAGGAGATCTCGGCAGTGTCAAGGCCGTGGCCGAGACGCTCATGGTCACTCCCTCGGCCGTCTCCCAGCAGCTCGCCCTCTTGCAGAAGTCGGTGGACGTGCCCCTGACCCGCAAGGAGGGCCGGGCCCTGGTGCTCACCGATGCGGGCCGGGTCCTGGCCGACGCCGGAGCCGCCGTCGTGAATGCGCTCGCGGACGCCCAGGCCGCCATTGGCGCGTACCACGACTCACCGGGCTCCACTGTGACCGTGAGCGCCTTCCACAGCGCGGGCCAGGCTTTGTTCGCTCCGCTCGCGGCCTTGCTGACCACCGCGCGCAACGCGGGTCCGGAAAACAGCGTTCCCCGCGTGAAGCTCGCCGACGAAGACGTTGCCCAGGAAGACTTTCCGGGCCTGGCCGCCCGATATGACCTTGTGCTGGCGCACCGGATGGAGCACAGCCCCGGGTGGCCCACCGACAAAGTCGCCGTGATCCCGCTCGCCGACGAGCCGCTCGACGTCGCGTTGCCTGCCGGACACCCGCTCGCGGCGCGACGCGAACTCAGGCCGGCCGACGTCGTCGGGCAGCCCTGGGTGACCAGCCGCGCCGGCTACTCCCCCGCGGACGTGCTGGCCGCCGTCGTCGCTGTCAGCGGGCGCCCGGCGGATGTCCTGCACCGCATCAACGACTACTCCACGGTGGCCTCGCTCGTGGCGGACGGCGGCGCGATAGGTTTGCTCCCGCGGTTCACCGCCCAGCGGGTACTGGACGCCGGCGTGGTGCTGCGACCGCTGGCGGGGGTGAATTCCGTGCGCAAGATCGACATCCTGGCGAGGCCGGAAACCCTGAAACGGAAATCGGTCATGACGGTCTGCGAAGCGCTGCAGACTGTCATGACCGAACTTTCCGGGGGCACGTCACCTGGCGCCGCCCAGCCCAACTGACTCGCATTTGTTGTCGTTATGAGGCTCTAAAACGACAATAACTGCGAGTTAGCTGGGGGCACGCGACGCTAGGGTTCCCGCACCCGGGCTGGTTGGCCCGCGTTGAAGTACTCCACGAGCTCTTCGGGCAAGGCCGGAACCAGCTTCGCGCAACCGTCGCCGCGGAGGGACTCGGTGGCGAGCACGCCCGCCGCCACGGCCTCCCGGGCTGCGATCGGCGAAGTCGCCGTGGTTCCGCCATCCCTTGCGAAGCGCAGGAACTCAGCTATGAGCAAGGGGTCCGCGCCGCCATGGCCGCCTTCTCCGTCGCGGATCTCCACCTTCTGGTCGGGCTCGGCGAAACCGGAGGTTGTCCGGGTGGTCCAGACATAGATCTGGTCGCCGGCTCCGTCACCGAAGTTCTCGATCCTGCCCTTGGTGCCGATCACCGTGTAGTTCCGCCAATAGTCCGGGGTGAAATGGCACTGCTGGTACGAGGCGAGTACGCCGTTGCCTAGGACCATGTTCATCATCGAGATGTCCTCGACGTCGATCGTCTCGGCGAGGTCCGTCTGTTCGGTGGGGGGCCAATTGTCCACGGAGAACCAATCACCCATCCGGCGTGCCGTGTTGTCGCGGCGGGAAGCGACGTCGCCGTAAACGGCCAGCTCGCCGATCGCCTGCACCTTGGTGCTGTATCCCCCGGCGAGCCAGTGGATGACGTCGATGTCGTGCGCGCCCTTTTGCAGCAGCAGCCCTGTGGTGTTGGCACGCTGGGCATGCCAATCCTTGAAATAGTAGTCCCCGCCGTTCCCCACGAAGTGCCGGCACCAGACTGCCTTGACGTCGCCGATGGTCCCGGCCTGGATGATGTCGCGCATCTGCACCACCACCGGCATGTGCCGCATGTTGTGGCCCACATAGAGTCGCGTTCCGGTGTCGAAGGCCGTCTGGAGGATAAGATCGGCTGCCTCCAACGTGACATCAAGCGGTTTCTCGCAGAAAGTGGGGATGCCGGCTTTGAGCGTCCGGACGGCGACGGCGGCGTGCTGGTTGTCCGGCGTCAGGACCAGGACCGCGTCCAGGCCGGAGTCCAACAGGACGTCCAGATCGTCGGTGATGACCGCCGTCGGGATCTTCCCGGCCGCGTCCGCCCTGCCGCGCTCGCCCAGATCGCACACGACGGTGACTTCCGAACCGTGGCCGGGCTTGTGCGCGTGGCGCCACAGCGACGACCGCAAGCCGAATCCGACGATGCCTACTTTGAGGTCCATAAGTACTATTCCTAACTAGATAAGTTGATGCGTCGGCGTGTTTGACCCACGCGCTGCGCGATTCCCTGGTTGACCAGCTCGCGGACCCTTCGGTAATGAAGGGGGTCGTAGCTGAAGCTGTCCATGGCGAGGCTCCCGCCCGAGCCGTTCGTATCGATGAACGCGAGTGCCTCCTCGCGACCGGCCAGCGTTGCCAGGAGCGAGAGTGCCCGGTGGTCCCACATGGCCTGGGCGAACACCTTGTAACGGATCGACTCCCACGGCACCCCATCCGGTCCCGGGTAGACCATGAAGGCGTCGCCGCCCGGAAACGCTCCTCCGGCGCAGGTGTCCTTGAACGGGTCCACAGGCGCCAACGAGTGGGCCGTGTTGTAGAAGTTGAATCCCCAATGCAGGAAGCCCGCGCATTCCAGGGCATATAGCTGGTGACCCAAAACCCGGTTCCGCACTGAAGGCATGGAAATGAACCGGTTGGCGACGCCGGCGTCCTGGGCGACGCAGTAGTAGACCCACAGGTCCTTCACCCCGGCCGCCAGGAACGGTGCCACGGCATCACTTGCCACCACGGGTTTGGGAACTGCTCCGCTGTTGTAGAACTCAAAGTCGCTCAGGGCGTCAACCACCGTCAACCCGTCCAGGAGGTCCGCGACGACGTCCTTTGCTTGCTTGTATCCGGCCAGGGCTTGCGCGCCCGCTGGTTCATCGGAAATGTGGAAAATGACCCGGTCAAGAGACCAGTGCTCTGCCAGGAAGGAACGCAGGGCAGGCAGCAGCCCGGCCATCAGCTCCCGGTAAGACGGCGACGTCGACGGCACGTCCCAGCCAAAGCGCCGCTCCATTCCGCGGGCAGTCTCGACATAGATCGCCGGCGTCGCCTTGGCCCCCCATTGCGTGAAGAGGTGGGCAATTTCCAGGTACTGGATGCCATGTTTGGCGCAAAGATCCACCCATCGCAGCAGCTTGCTGAAATCAAAGCGGTAGCCGGAATCCTCGCGGATCCCGATCAGCTGGGTGGGCAGCCGGGTTCCCCCTACGGCTGTGTCGAGCGGAGGAGTCCACGTGGGCGTCAGCAGCGAGTTGGCTCCCATCCTTGCCGCGGACCCGATGAAGGCGTCGATGATCGACCAATGCTCTTCGCTGAAGACGCCGACGCCGTAATGGCTCGCCAAGCCGTCACAGTGGAACCAGTGGGCGTTCACGATCTCCAGTTCCGGGGCTTGAGCCGCGAGGACAGTGACTTCGATAGTGGTGCTGAAGAGCACGCGGCCCCCCACGTCCCGTACCGAGATCCCGAATTCGTGATCGCCCGCATTCTCCGCGGATGGCACCACGAAGTCGATCCATGCGGCGCTCCACTGCCCGTAGAGGGGCTTGATCAGACCATCCGGGGTGGGTCGCAAAAGGTCGGGATACAAACCGGGAGTGTCCCGGTCATAGCCACCGTCATGCTGCGGGAATGCCGCCAATGAACACGGCACCAGTTCAACCTGCGAAATGGTGGCAATTCCTGCCGCCGGACCATCGACTGCAACCTCCAACGCCCCTGACAGCCGAAAATCGTGTTTCATGGGCGGCCGGAGAGCCACCTGGATCGACGCAGTCTCGCCGGGGAAAACGGACATCGGGATGGTCCTGTCGAACGGCCGTGGTGGATCGTCCGGGTAGACCTTTTCCAAGGAGTCGACCAGCACGAACGACCAGCCGTCCAGCTGGACCGGGTTCTGTTCCGTCAAGGGCTGCGATCCTTTCCTACGTGAGTCTCTACGTGGGTGCCCACTTGGTTTTTACTTGAGTCCGGAGCGGCCGATGCCTGCCATCACACGCTTCTGCATGAGCAGGAACATGATCAGGATTGGCGCCATGGCCATGAGCGATGCCGCCATGAGGATCGGGTAATTGTTGGCGTGCTCACCCTGGAGATTCGAAAGCCCGACGCTCAATGGTGCGGCGTTCGCCGTCGACGTCACCACCAAAGGCCACAAGAGGTCATTCCAGGACCACAGCACGGTAATGATGACCAGGGCCCACAAGCCGTTTGCCGCGAGGGGCAGCATGACCCGGAAGAAGATCTGGAACGGATTGGCACCGTCGAGCCGTGCCGCGTCTTCGAGTTCGTCCGGAAGCCCCATGAAGAACTGGCGCATCAGGAAAAGGCCGAAGGCGCTGAAGATGCCCGGAGCCACGATGCCGGCGATGCTGTTCAGCCACCCCAGGTTCTGGATGATCTGGTACTGCGGGATCAGGAACAACTGGGACGGCACCATGATGATCGACAAGACTATGGCCAGGATGAGCCCCTTGAACCGGAATTGCATCCGAGCGAAGGCGTAACCCGCCAAAGAGCAGAGGAGCACCTGGCCGAACACCCTCATGACAGTGATTGCTACCGTCACCCAGAGCTGTGAACCGAAATTCATGGAGGTGAAGACGTCCGCGAAGTTATGCCATTGGACGACGCTGGGCCACAGGGTGGGCGGCGTGCTCTGGACTTCGGCGTTCGTCGAAAGCGACATGACGATCTGGTACAGGAGGGGCGAGATCATGGCCAACCCGCCAATGCTCAGTACACAATGTGCCAGGACGTTCGAGCCCTGTTTGCCGCCTTTGGCACCTTTGCGATCGGCGCCCTTGGCGCCCTTGGTGCCGCGGATCTTGCGGTCGCGGCCCGCGGGTTCAGAGGGTTCGCCTCCAGCGTGAGATGGCCTTGCCGAAGCGATCTGTCGGGATTCGACACCGCCTTTTGTGGAGAGCATCGATTCAGACATAGTTGACCCACCTCTTCTGGATACGGAATTGGAAAGCGGTCAGAAGAGCGATGATGACGAGGATCAGGATGCCGATGGCTGCCGCATAGCCCTTGTCGTTCTGCAGGAAGGCCTGGTTGTAGAAGATGTACACGAGGCTTTGCGTCTGAGGCATGGCCAGGTTCGCTTTCCCCATCATCACGTACAGCAAATCGAACAGCTGGAAGCCGCTGATCACGGTGACGATCGTGACAAAGAAGATGCTGGGCGTCAGCAGCGGGACGGTAATGCTGAAGAACTGGCGGACCCGGCTGGCCCCGTCCATTTCCGCGGCTTCGAAGAGCTCCCGAGGGATCTCGCGCAGTCCCGCGCTGATGATGATGAGGTTGAATCCCAGCGACATCCAAAGCCCCACGGTAGCCACGGCAAGGAGTGCAAACCCCGGCGTCGATGTCCAGTAAGGCCCCTGGATCCCGAACAAGCCCAGGAACCAGTTGATGGGACCGAAGTCACCGTTGTAGATCAACCTCCACACGATCCCGACGGCGGCCGGCATGGTGATGTAGGGAATGAAGTACAGCGTCCGGTACAGGGCCGCAAAGCGCAGGCCGGGACGCTCGATCAGGGACGCAAGGATGACCGCAATAGGAATCCCCAGCAGGACGACGACTGTATAGATCAGCGTATTGAGGATTGATTGCGGAATAGTGGAATCCGCGAACATCCGCACGTAATTGTCCAGGCCGATGAACTTGGTTCCGCCGAAGACACCCCACTTGGTGAAGCTGTAGTAGAACGTCTGGACGATCGGCCAAAGATAGAACACTCCGATGCCCGCAACAGTAGGCACCACGAACAACCATGGCCACCAGCCATCCGACTTCGATTTTCCTTTGCGGCGATCCCCGGCGGGTTGGACGGCCCGGCCGTTTTTGGGCGCCGGCGTCAGGGTCTGGGATTTCATGATTCTTTGGCCAGCGCGGCATTCATCTGGCTGGCAAGGTCCTTGGCGACGTCCGCAACCGGCTTGGTCCCGGCGAACGCCTGGGGCAGCAAGGTGTTCTCGAGTTCGTTCCAGGCGGCCGTGTTGGCCGACGCCGGGTAGGGCGAGGCATCCTTGGCCAGGTCAAGGAAGACGTTGAGGTCGACAGAGGGAACGGACTTGACCCAGGCATCCTGCGTGCCGTTGAAGGCCGGGATGACGGTTCCGGTTTCCGCCTGGATCTTGGCAGCATCCTGGGTTCCCAGGAAGGCCACGAACGCCTGCGCCGCGGCCGGGTTCTTCGCATTGGCGGGAATCACGTTGGCAAGTCCGTGGATCACGCTCTGGTTGCTCTTCGGCCCCTTCGGGAGGCTGACAATGCCAAGATCTTCCCCAAGGGCCTTTTGGGCCGGCCCGACGGTCCAGGAGCCGTCCATGGTCATAGCCAATTTCCTGGACGTGAACATGTCGCTCGAAGAGGTGTCCGTCAATTGCTGCATCGAGGGAGATACGCCGGATTCGATCAGGTCGCGCCAGAATTGAAGGCCGGCGATTGAGCCGGCGGAGTCGTATCCGGACTTCTTGCCGTCAGTCGAGATGATGGTCCCACCGGCTTCGATCATCGTGTTGTAGTAGCTGGTCTGGCCGCCCGTGAGGTCGCCGGCATACCCGTAGATACCTTTGCCCTGGTAGAACTTGGAGAGCTTGGCGCCGGCGGATTTCACATCGTCCCAGGTCCAGTTGGACGTCGGCTCCGGCACCCCGGCTTCCTTGAAGAGGGCCTTGTTGTAGAAGAGCGCGCTGGTATCGAAGTCCTTGGGCACCCCGTAGAACGCCCCGTCGACGGTGTACAGATCCACCAGCGCTTTGGGGTAATTGGCCGTGTCCACTGCCTTGCCGGACACCAGTCCGTCCAAGGGCAACAGCTGGTTGTTTTGCGCGTAAAGCTTGATGTGCGGACCATTCATCCAGAAAACATCTGGCAGGGTGTTGCTGCTTGCCTGGGTTTGGATCTTCGTCCAGTAGGCCGAACCCTTCGACGGCGTGACGTCGATGGTGACCTTGATGTTCGGGTATTGCTTGTTGAATTCAGTCACGATCTTCTGCATCGCGGGCTTCTGTGCCGCGTCCCAGATGGCGTAACTCAGCTCGGCGCTCAGGTCCTTCGCGGGAGCAGCGTAGGCGGCCTTGGCTGCGCTACCCCCCGCGGCACTGTTCCCGCCGCAAGCGGCAAGCGAGACGACGGCGGCACCGGCAGCCGCAAAGGAAAGGAATGACCTGCGGGTCACGTTGTGGTTCATAAGAATTCTCCGATGTCTTGGTCAGAAGACCGACGGTCCTTCGGGGGCGGGCCCGCATTCGGCGAACAGCCAACCCAACTGGTGTTGTGCAGTTGATCACATCATGTTAATCGTTTAAAGGCAAGATCTCGGATGATCTTTCCTTAACTTTTACTGGCAGAAAACGTCACTAAAGTGCATGGAGTGCGGGTTGTGCGATCATCCGGCACGTGCCTCGACACGCTGCGTGGATAGTCCGGGCTTAGCCCGAGGGCCCCGGTTCATACCGTAGGCCCTGGCTTTCACACCGAGGGCGCTGAGTCCCTCACGATGAGCTTCCAGGGGAATTCCAGAATGCCGGCAGGCCCATCGGGATTCTCTGCCCGGTCGAGCAGGAATGCGGCCAGGCCATGGAAAAAGCCCTCGGGACCAACGGTGGTCAACGACGGCGTCATGCGCTCGCCTTCTGTGGTGTTGCCGATACCGAGCACTTCAACGTCTCCGGGAATGCGAAGTTGCAGCCGCTGGGCCGCATGGATGGCGGCTATCGCCGCGAAGTCCGTGGTCGCATAGATCGCGGTCGGCCGATCCGCCCGCTGCAGGAGCCGCAACGCTGCGTCGAACGCGCTGAGCCCGTCGCGGTCATACGTCTCGACGTAGTCGTCCCGGTAGTCCAAACCAGCCCTGGCCAGGCCGCGGGTGTAGGCACCAAAGCGGAGGTCGAGGGTGCTTGTCGAATGTGTCGAGGAGATCAGGCAACCCACCCGGTGGTGCCGCCCCGTGAGGTGATCCACCGCCTGGTCGCAAGACGAACCGGCCACGGGCCGTACGACGTCGAACCCTTCAGGTTCCATGGTGTCGCTGAAGACCACCAAGCGCTGCAGCCTCGCCGCCTGTGCCAGCAGTTCGGCATCCCCGGGTTCCTCGGCGCCGTCGATGAATGTCACGTCCGCGTTTTGGCGTTTGAGTGCCACCCGCCAGTCGGTATCGGCCAGAATCATGGGCGTAATGCCCCGCTGGGCGGCGGCCGTACCAACAGCGCGGCTGACATCCAATGCCCACGGATCAGAGATCATTGTCAGCGACAACATGAGCAGGTTCGTTCGGCCGGTGCGGATGGCCCTTGCCGACTGGTTGGGGCGGTACCCGAGGGCCAGGGCCGCCTCTTGAACCCGCAGCACGGTAGCGGGCGCCACCCCGGACCCGCTCCTGCTGCCGTCTTTGCCGCTCCTGCCTGACAGCACGTAGGACACAGTCGCCGTCGAAACCCCGGCTGCCGCCGCCACGGACTTGATCGTGGGGCGCATTCGTCTCCTTTTGGGCTAAGACACCGGACCATTGGTCGCGGTTCGGCGGTAGTAGCATCATAGCCAGACGAGCGGGCGCAGAGTCAGGAAGAGACGCTCCCGTAGCCAAGCCGTCGTCCGCCATCAGTGGGCCCGGCGGGCAAGGTACCCCCGATAATTCGCGTGGCCGTGACCGTGGCGCCGCTCTTGGTACCGGAGACTGCGACGGTGTCGCCCGCCTTCAGGTCGGTGGCCTTGATGGTTTGAAGAGATGGACGGCGGCCCTGGGTGCCTGTTCCGGCAGCAGGGAACCTGACGATGGTGGTAGACGATGTGATCGCGTAGCTCTGCGTGAAGCCGTCGTCGCTCTTCACGGAAATGCTCGAATCGCTGACCGACTGCACGGAGCCACGCTGCGTCACCAGGGTCGTGTAGCTGCCGTCGTTGTTCTTGACCGTAAACTCACCGTGGATCCCCGGGCCTGCGAAGCCGCGTGGAAGCACCGGGAACGGCCGGGCCTTGCCGGGCGACGGGGTGGCGGGCGAAGTAGCCCCGGGCGACGGGGAGGCAGGCGATGCCGTGCTCGTCGGCGTCGCGCTCACTACGTAGGCGGGGATGATCTGGCCGGCAGCCCAGACTGCGGCCACACCACCGCCGGTCAACACGACGGCGATACCGCCCGCGATGAGGGCCTTGCGAAGCCCCGGAGTCATGGTGGACATGGCCGAATCCTTCCTCCGCTCCTCCCCGGGCCGGTAAGGGGCGGGCAGCAAAGAACTGATGACTCCATAATGAGCCTTGAAGCTGTGTGAGGGCTGTGGATCCAGACACAACTAGGTCGCAGTTGTTGTCGTTTTGAAGGCTCATAACGACTGTGAGGATTGGAGTGGCTGGTCTGGGACTGGCTGGCAGAGTAGGTGCTGGCCGTTCCGCCCTGCGGTCGTGACTCACATAACGGCTGGCCCCGTCGGGGTGCCATTTTAGTGACTTGTCCGTCCGCGGGGTGGGCGGCCGGTACCTGCCCGGCCCACCTCGGTGACTTGATCAGAAGGTTGCCCGCCCTGTTTGACGGGGCGTGGCTCGTCACAGTGCTGTTCCGAAGTGACCTCTACCCGGACTGGTACCGGCCGTTTGCGGCCCTGACCATATCCGCGAAATAGAGGAAAGTGCCGGAACCGCTATGACTATCGTTGCGCATTCCCACCCGTTTGTCGTCGGCGTCGACACCCACGCCAAAAACCATGTCTACGCCATCATCACCGCTACCGGGGAACTGCTCCAGACCCGGGATTTCCCGACCACCAGCGCCGGCATCAACCGGGCCATCGCCTGGGTCGCGCGCCGCACCGGCGCCGATCTGGGGACCCTGTGGGTGATCGAGGGCGCCGCGTCCTATGGCGCCCTGCTCGCCGGTGCCGTCGGCGCCGCCGGCTACCAGGTCGCCGAAGCCGCCCGGATGGACGCCCGCACCCACCGCGGAGTCGGCAAGTCCGATGTGTTGGACGCGCACCGGATCGCCGCGGCCGTCCTGCCCCTCCGGGAGCAGCAGCTGCGCCGCCCGCGGCTGAACGAAGGGATCCGTGCAGCCTTGCGGGTCCTGGTCACCGCGCGGGAGTCCATGACCACCGAGCGCACACGGTCCGTGAACGCACTGACCGCGCTCCTGAGGGTGAACGATCTGGGCCTGGACGCCCGCAAACCCCTGACCGGAACCCAGATCGCCGAGGTCTCCCGTTGGCGGGCCCGCGAAGAACCGCTGGCATTGTCCGTTGCCCGCTCCGAAGCGGTCCGGCTGGCCAGACACATCAGCGAACTCGACGCGGACATCAAAACCAACGGCTCCCGGATCACCGAACTGGTCGAAATCAGCGAAGCCGCGCCCCTGCTGCAGGAAACCGGATTCGGTCCCGTCACCGCCGCAATCTGCCTGACCGCGTGGTCCCATCAGGGCCGGGTCCGTTCCGAGGCCGCCTTCGCTTCCCTGGCCGGGGTCAGCCCGATCCCGGCCTCCTCCGGGAACACCGTCCGGCACCGGCTCAACCGCGGCGGCGACAGAACCCTGAACAAAGCCCTGCACATGATCGCCCTCAGCAGGATGACCTTCGACACCGAGACCATCGGATACGTCCAGAAACGACAAGCCGAAGGACGGACCAAAAGGGAGATCCGCCGGTGCGTGAAACGCTATCTCGCCCGACGGATCTACCGAACACTCAACAACACAAACCCAACACCCAGCCACGCTTGACGAACCATAGAAGGGTCATTAACTGCGACCTAGTTGGGTGAGGCGCGTGGGGGGCGCGTGGGATCAGCCTTCGACGCCGAGCCTCTCCAGGATCAGTTCCTTGACGCGGCCGGCGTCGGCCTGCCCACGGGTGGCCTTCATGACTCCGCCGACGATCGCACCGATGGCCTGCAGCTTGCCGCTGCGGATCTTCTCCGCGACGTCGGGCTGGGCCGCCAATGCGGCGTCGATCGCTTCCAGCAGGGGGCCGTCGTCGGACACGACGGCGAGGCCGCGCTTCTCGACGATCTCGGCCGGAGTGCCCTCGCCGGCGAGGACGCCGTCGAGCACCTGGGAAGCCATCTTGTTGTTGATCTTGCCGCCCTCGACGAGCTTGTTGAGCTCCACGATGGTTTTCGGCGTGACGCCGAGTTCGGAGGGGTCGACGTCGGCCGTCTTGGCACGTCCGACGATCTCGCCCATCCACCACTTGCGGGACACGGAGGCGCTGGCACCGGCGGCGATGGTTTCCTCGATGGAGTCCATGACGCCGGCATTCACGACGTCGCGGAACTCGAGGTCCGAATAGCCCCAGTCGGCCTGGAGCCGCTTGCGGCGGGCTGCGGGCGGCTCGGGCAGCGTGGCGCGCAGCTCTTCGACCCACTCGCGGGACGCCAGGACCGGAACGAGGTCCGGCTCCGGGAAGTAGCGGTAGTCGTCGGCGTCGGACTTTGCGCGGCCCGACGTCGTGGTGCGCGTGTCCTCGTGCCAGTGGCGCGTTTCCTGGATGACCGGCTCACCGGAGTCCAAAACGGCGGCGTGGCGCTGGATTTCGTATCGGACGGCGTGCTCGACGGCGCGCAGCGAGTTCACGTTCTTCGTCTCGGAACGGATGCCGAAACGTTCGCGGCCGTGCGGGCGCAGGGAGACGTTGGCATCGCAGCGGACGTTGCCGCGTTCCATCTTGGCGTCGGAAACGCCGAGGTTCTTGACGATTTCGCGCACTGCGGCAACGTAGGCCTTGGCGAGCTCGGGTGCCCGGCTGCCTGCGCCCTCGATCGGCTTGGTGACGATTTCCACGAGCGGGACACCGGAACGGTTGTAGTCCACCAACGAGTAGTCGGCACCCTGGATGCGGCCTGTGGCGCCACCCATGTGGGTCAGCTTGCCGGCGTCCTCTTCCATGTGTGCGCGTTCGATCTCGACACGGAACACGGTGCCGTCCGAGAGTTCGATGTCCAGGTATCCGTCGTACGCGATGGGCTCGTCGTACTGGGACGTCTGGAAGTTCTTCGGGGTGTCCGGGTAGAAGTAGTTCTTCCGGGCGAAGCGGCAGTACTCGGCGATCTTGCAGTTCAGGGCAAGGCCGATCTTGATGGAGGACTCCACCGCCGTTTTGTTCACCACTGGCAGGACGCCGGGCATGCCGAGGTCCACCTCGTTGACGTTGGTGTTCGGCTCGTCGCCGAAGACGTTCGGGGCTGAGGAGAACATCTTGGTCTTGGTGTTGAGCTCCACGTGGACCTCGAAGCCAAGGACGGGATCGTACTTCTCCATGGCCTCTTCGAAGCTGAGGATGGCGTCGGTAGACATCAGTTGGAACCTCCGGCGATGGTGGAGCTGGAACCAAGAACAGGGGCGCGGTCCAGTAAGGGGCCGCCCCATTTCTCTTCGAGCAAGGATTCAAGGACAGCGCCCACGCGGTACAGGCGGGCGTCCTCGCGGGCAGGCGCCAGCAGCTGGATGCCTACGGGGAGGCCGTCTTCGTCCGCCAGTCCGCCAGGCAGGGACAATCCGGGGATACCGGCCATGTTCGCCGGGATCGTGGCGACGTCGTTGAGGTACATGGCCAGCGGATCGTCCAGCTTCTCCCCCAGCTTGAAGGCTGTAGTGGGAGCCGTCGGCGAAATCAGGACGTCGGCCTGCGCGAACGCGGCCTCGAAGTCACGCTGGATGAGCGTGCGGACCTTCTGCGCCGAGCCGTAGTACGCGTCGTAGTAGCCGGCGCTCAGGGCGTAGGTGCCCAGGATGATGCGTCGCTTGACCTCATCGCCGAAACCGGCGGCGCGGGTAGCGGCCATGACGCGTTCGATCGTCATGGGGCCGTCCTTGGGCAGGACACGCAAGCCGTAGCGGACGCCGTCGAACTTGGCCAGGTTGCTGGAAACCTCGGACGGCATGATCAGGTAGTAGGCGCCCAGCGCGTACTTGAAGTTGGGGCAGGAAACCTCGACGATCTCCGCGCCGGCCTCCTTGAGCAGCTCAAGGGACTCGTTGAAACGGTTCTCGACGCCGGCCTGGTAGCCCTCGCCGTGGAGTTCCTTGATGATGCCGATCTTCATACCCGTGACGTTGCCCGTCTTGGCTGCGGCAACGAGGGTGTCGAAGGGGTCCGTCAGCGAGGTGGAGTCGAAGGGGTCGTGGCCGCCGATGACTTCCTGCAGCAAGGCCGAGTCGAGCACGGTCCGCGAAACCGGGCCGATCTGGTCCAGCGACGACGCCATAGCGATGGCGCCATAGCGCGACACTGCACCGTAAGTGGGCTTCATGCCGACCGTGCCGGTGACGGCGCCGGGCTGGCGGATGGATCCGCCGGTGTCCGTGCCGAGGGCCAGCGGAGCTTCGAAAGCTGCGACGGCGGCCGCGGAGCCACCGCCCGAGCCGCCCGGAATGCGGTCCAGGTCCCACGGGTTGCGGGTGGGGCCGTAAGCCGAGTGTTCCGTGGAGGACCCCATGGCGAATTCGTCCAGGTTGGTCTTGCCAAGGATGGGCATCTTCGCTGCGCGCAGCTTCTTGATGACGGTGGCGTCATAGGGGCTGTGCCAGCCCTCGAGGATCTTGGAACCGGCCGTGGTGGGCTGGCCGATGGTGACGATGAGGTCCTTGACGGCGATGGGCACGCCGGCGAGCTCGTGCAGCGCCTCGGCTTCGGCACCGCCGGCGGCGCGGATCGCGTCCACCTCGGCGGCCACGGCGAGCGCTTCTTCGGCGTTGACGTGCAGGAATGCGTTGACTAGCCCGTCAACGTCGGCAATGCGGTCCAGGTACGCCTGGGTGACCTCAACGGACGTGACCTCGCGCGCGGCCAGCTTGGCGGCCAACTGTGCCGCGGACAGGCGGATGAGTTCGGAGTTGTTCAATTCAGTCATTCGCTTAGTCCTCATCCAGGATTGCCGGAACCTTGAAGCGGCCCTCGAAGGAATCCGGAGCCCCGGACAACGCCTGCTCGGCCGTAAAGGTGTGGCCCACGACGTCCTCACGGAATACGTTGCTCAACGGAATCGGGTGGGACGTGGCCGGGACATCGTCCCCGGCGGCTTCGCTGACGGACTTCACCGAATCCACGATGACGGCAAGCTCGCCGGCCATCCTGTCCAGCTCTTCAGCACTCATTTCAATGTGAGCCAGACGCGCAAGATGCGCGACGTCGTCACGGTTGATCGCAGCCATGGATCTCCCCTGCAAAGTTCAAATGGTTTTCCGGACTAGTCTACGTGGGTTGGACCCCGAACAACGCGGGGTCACTTACGGCCCATCCGGAGGTCCCGAATGGGCCGTAAGTGACCCCGCGTTGCTGGTTGCTTTGTTAACCGATGCCGATGGCTCCCGTCAGCATGCCGACTGCGAGCATGACGACGGAGATGACGGCCGTGCGCCAGAGGACCTTTTTATGGTGGTCTCCCAGTTCAACCTTCGCCAGGGACACCAGCAGCAGGATCGCTGGGACCAGGGGGCTCTGGAGGTGGAAGGGCTGGCCGGTGATGGAGGCGCGCGCCATTTCCGCGCCGCTGATGCCGTAGTGCGCGGCGGTTTCGCTCAGGACCGGCAGGACGCCGAAGTAGAAGGCGTCGTTGCTCATGAAGAACGTCATCGGGATGCTGAGCAGGCCGGTGATGACGGCCATGAACGGGCCCATCTCGGCGGGGATGATGTGGACGAGCCACGCCGACATCTCCTTGACCATGCCGGTGCCGTTGAGGACACCCGTGAGGACGGCTGCAGCCATGACCATGCTGACCACAGCCACGATGGACGGCGCGTGGGCCACCAGCTGCGCGCCCTGTTCCTTGACCTTGGGGAAGTTCACCAACAGGGCAATCGCGGAACCCACCATGAAGACGTACGGCAGCGGCACCAGGTTGGCCACGAGCATCACCATGACAGCGACCGTCAGTCCGAGGTTGAACCAGAAGAGCTTCGGGCGCAGGGTCTTGCGGTTGGGATCGAGAGCGGTGTCGGTCAAGCCGGTGTCGGCGAGGTCAACGAGGGTTTCAGTGCGTTCCAGGACCACGACGCCGGAGCCTCCGCCGGTGCCAGTACCACCGCGGTGCGTGCCGCCGTCGAACGCGTCACCGGCGTCAGCGACGTCGCCCCAGATCTCGGGAGCCGTGGCGCGGAGGCGGTTGCGCTCCTGCAGGCCCAAGAGCCAGGAGAACACGAAGACCACGACAAGGCCTGCGATCAGGGAGGGAACCATCGGGACAAACACGTCGTTGACATCGATCTTGAGGGCGGTGGCGGCGCGGGCCGTGGGGCCACCCCACGGCAGGATGTTCATGGTGCCGTTGGCCAGGCCGGCCACGCAGGTCAGGACCACAGGGCTCATCTTCAAACGCAGGTACACGGGCAGCATCGCTGCGGTGGTGAGGATGAAGGTGGTGGAGCCGTCGCCGTCGAGCGATACTGCGGCCGCGAGGATGGCGGTGCCCAGGACCACTTTGGCGGGGTCGTTGCCCAGCTTGCGGAGGATGAACTTCACCAGGGGGTCGAACAGGCCGACGTCGATCATGAGTCCGAAGTACACGATCGCGAACATCAGGAGGGCGGCCGTGGACGTCATGGACTTCATCGAGTCCATCACCATACTTCCGATGCCAAGACCGGCACCGGCAAACAGGCCGAAGATGGTGGGAACGATGATCAGCGCCAGAACGGGCGTCAACTTCTTTGTCATGATCAGGACCATGAACACCGCAATCATTGCGAATCCAAGCAATACCAGCACAGCCGGCTCCTTACTACAGTGAACGGCATCACGTCGATGTGATGCGCGATACAGAACGTATAGTGGCGACGCTCACGGCAAGGCCTTTGTGGGATTTGATGGACATACTGCTGATTGAGAGCATTTTGCTCATTGTGCTCAATGCTTCAATGGAGAGGTAGACGTAGAAATACAGCGCCGCTGCTGCCCCGCTCCAGCCGGCCAATCCCCGCCGGAAGGAGGCAGCATGCCCAGGCTTGCCCTGCGGTTCTCGACGCAGACCCTGCTCCTGCAACTCGGCGTCGTCCTTTTGGTGGTGCTGCTAAGCGGCTCCGTCCATGCGTGGCTCGTCTATGGTCGGATCGGCACGGAGGCGGAGAACCAGGCGCTGACTTTGGCACGCACCGTGGCCTCGGACCCCGCGCTCCGCTCCCAGGTCGAAGCCATCAGCAAAGAGCCCGGAACCCCACCCGCCACCGTTCTCGCGGCCGGACCCATCCAAGCTGCTGCCGAGGCCGCCAGGAGCCGCACCGGTGCTTTGTTCGTGGTGGTCACGGACGAGACCGGCCTGCGGCTGGCCCACCCGGACCGGGTCCGTCTCGGCGAACGGGTCAGCACGGACCCCTCGGATGCCCTCTCCGGGAAGGAAGTCACCACTCGGAACACCGGAACCTTGGGACCATCGGCGGGCGCCAAGGTCCCGGTCTTCGCTCCAGGTTCCGCAGCGACAGGTTCCGCAGCGACAGGTTCCGCAGCGACGGTGGTGGGCGAAGTCAGCGTCGGCTATTCCATGGAGTCGCTCGGCCAAAGCCTTGCCGAGGACATCGTCCCGATTGCCCTGACCGCTGCGGGCTCCCTGGTGGCCGGCGTCCTCGCATCGTTCCTCCTCCGTCGTCGTTTGCAGCGCCTAACCCTTGGCCTCGAACCCGAGGAGATCAGCACTCTGGTGCATGACCAGGTGGCCGTGCTTCAGGGCGTGGACGACGGCGTGATCGGCATTTCCGCTGATGGCCGCATCACCGTCTTCAATGCCGCGGCGAGGCGGCTGCTCGGCATGCCGGAAGGCTCAGGAACTCCTGGCTCCCCCGCCACGGCCGGCTCGGCCCGGTCCGGCACGGACTTGGCGGGCACTGACATGGCGGGCACTGACTGGGAAAGGGCCGCCGTCCCGGCGCAGCTCAAGGCCCTCACTCAACCCTCTGCGCACGACGCCGAAGCAGTGGAAATCGTGGCGGGCGGCCGGGTCTTGGTTGCCAACGCCCGCAAGGCGCTGCACCGCAAGGAGGATCTCGGCTGGGTGGTCATGCTCAGGGACCGCACCGAGCTGCAGCAGCTGACGCGCCAGCTCGACGCCGTAGGCACCATGTCCGCCGCGCTGCGGGCCCAGCGCCACGAATTCGCGAACCAGCTCCATACGATCGCCGGCTTCATGAGCATCGGCCAACACGGCCAGGCCAAGGACTATCTCGCCAGGATCTCCGCCACCGGGCCGCTGAAGTTTCCTGTCCAGCAAGCCGAGCTCCTCCAGGATCCGTATTTGCAGGCGTTCGTCGGCGCGAAAAGCGTGGAAGCGGACGAGCGGGGGGTGGCGCTGCGGATCGGCCCCGAGACCTTGGTGCGGGAGCACGTCACCGAGCCGCAGGACGTCACCACGGTGCTCGGCAACCTGATCGACAACGCAGTCAACGCCGCCGTCGCCGGCTCTTCGACCCAACGCTGGGTGGAGCTTGAGCTGCTCGACGAACCAGGGCCCGACGGCGGCACGCTGCACATCGTCGTCGCGGACTCCGGCGACGGCCTCGGCGGTGTCGAGCCCGAAAGGGTTTTCGTGGAAGGATTCACGACGGCGGAGCCCGCCGAGGGCGGTATTGCCAGGGCCGGCGGGCAGGGACTCGGCCTCGCACTGGTCCTGCAACTCGCCCGCCGTCGGGGTGGCGATGTGCGCGTCCTGGACCCGGGTTCGACAGGCGGCCCAGGCGCCGTCTTTATGGCCACGATGCCGGGCGTGACGGGCACGCCGGACAATGCCGTCCGGGCCGTACCACCCGCAGCTGAACGCAAGGAAGGACACCAGTGAGCGAAGACTTCAGGGTGTTGATCGTGGATGACGATTTCCACGTCGCCAAGCTCCATGCCGCCTATGTGGACTCTGTGGCCGGTTTCCTTGCCCTGGCCCCGGTGGGATCCACGGCGCAGGCGCTCCAGTCTGTGCATAGCCTTCGGCCGGACCTTGTGTTGCTGGACGTTTATCTCCCGGACGGCTCAGGCTTGGATCTGCTGGGCCAACTCGATGTGGATGCCATGATGCTGACTGCGGCATCCGATGCGGTGTCTATCAGGACCGCCCTGCGCCGCGGGGCCTTGGCGTATCTCCTGAAACCGTTCACCGCTGAATCTCTGTCGCAGCAACTGCGTTCGTACGCCAGATACCGGAGAATCCTCGGCCGCCAACATGCCGTGGACCAGGACACGATCGAGCGGGCCAAGCGGGCGCTCGTGGCAGGTGACGTGGCGCCGTCGGGAAAGCCTCGTTCGGCGACCGAGGCGTCCGTGCTGGAATCCTTGGCACCGGGGGAACAATACTCGGCCACGGAAGTGGCCGAACGGGTGGGCGTCTCGCGCGCCACGGCGCAACGGTACCTGTCCTCGCTGGCCGATGATGGCGCCGTCGAGATCCAACTGCGTTACGGCACCACGGGCCGCCCGGAACACCGCTACGGCGTCCCCGCGCGGCTCTCCCCCAAGTAGCTGCCCACCCAACTGACTCGCAGTAGATGCCGTTATGAGGCGTCAAAACGACACCTAATGCGAGTTAGTTGGGCTGCTTACGCGCTCTTCTGGGCCACCAGTTCGATCTCGACCAGCATTTCCGGGTCGAGGAACGGCAGGACGTGGACCAGGGAAAGGGTGGGACGGATCTCGCCGAAGACCTCGCCGTGTGCGCGGCCGGCGTCTTCCCACTTGCTGATGTCCGTCAGGTAAAGCTTGGACTGCACGACGTCGTCGTAAGCGAACCCGGCGTCAGCCAGGACCGCTCCCAGCTTTTCGAGGATGTATTTGGTCTGCGAGTAGAAGTCGTCGCCGACGATCGCGTTCTTGCCGTCAACGGTTCCGGACGCCGCCGTGGCCGAAATGAAGAGTGTATTGTCCACCTGGACCGCACGGGAGTATCCAAGGGTCTGTTCCCAGACCGAGCCCGTGCCGAATGTCTTGCGCATGCCGCGCCTTTCTCAGTTTCCGCACCCGGCCCGATGACCGGGGTTTACGAGGAAACCTTATGGCTGGCGGACATCCTGCCGGTAAACGAATAGTTTTATGTCGGTCCCGGGTACGAACCAATCACGCTCCGGCTCGCGCTCGAATCCGGTCTTGGCGTAGAGGGCATTCGCGCTTTCCCATGTGGCGCCTGTCGTGAGGGAAACGGCGTTGATGCCATCCATGGAACGGGCTTGGTCGACTACTGCCTGGACGAGGGCGCGTCCCGCGCCCGAGCGCTGAACCTCCGGATCAACCACCAAGGTGCGCATTTCGAGTTCGTCAGGAAGGCCAATGTCCGAAAAGTCGCCGCCGGCCCTGGCCGACGTGACGGAGCCGATAACCTGGCCATCGCGCTCGGCGACGAAAACGTCGGCATACCGGGCGCGGCCGGCCACATCGCGCAGCTTCTCCAAGTACGGGTGATCCGGGCTGCCGTAGTAGCCAGCGGTCACGTAAGACGCCATCGTGACTCGGGCTACGGCGTCGTAGTCTTCGGGCAGGGCGGGACGGACGGTAATCTGCGAATGCACTGATCCATGGTAGTCGGGTCCGCGGGGGACGACCTGCCAAAGCGGCGTTTCCGTGACCGAACTATCACCCGGGACCCGACACTCGCTCAGACATACGCCCCAATCCCCCAACGCTCGCTCAGACATACGTGAGCGAGCGTCCAAGGAAAACCCCGGATACGTGAGCGAGCGTCGTAAAATACGACGGCGGCGGGCGGCTTCGCGGCGCCCCGCCCCCGACGCTCGCTCAGATATACGCCTCAATCCCACAACGCTCGCTCAGATATAAGTGAGCGCGGAACTGGGGTCGCTCGCCGCGGCCGGAGCCTGACATCAGGATGTTGGGTGCACGAGTCACCGGCGGGGCCAGTTCCAGGGCGGTCCCTCCAGTGCAGCGAGGTCCTTGATCCTTGTCTCCCCCAGGTCCTTGTACAGCTCATGCTGATGAACGCGTCCGCTCTCCCGCAAGGCAGCGATCAGGGGCGCAGAGTGGGAGACCACAATCAGCTGGCTGCGCTCACCGGCCTGAACGATGAGCTGGGCCAGCGCCGGCATGAGATCCACATGCAGACTGGTTTCCGGCTCGTTGAGAACCATGAGCTCCGGCGGCCTCGGCGTCAGAAGCGCCGCAACCAACATGAGGTAGCGGAGTGTGCCATCGGACAGTTCGGCGGCCGCCATGGCCCGAAGCATACCCGGCTGTTGGAGCTCGACGCTGAAGCGACCATCGACGACGGCGATCCGCAGCCTACTGCCCGGGAAAGCGCTGCCGATCGCGTCGTCGAGCAGACCGTCCTGGCCGGTTTCGCGGAGTGTCTGCAAGGCTGCCGCAAGATCACCCCCGGAATGGTGGAGGACGGGAGTCCTGGTGCCGATTTGCGCCTGACGGGCTGGAGCTTCATGGTCGGTGCGGAAGTGGTCATAGAAACGCCAAGACCGCACCATGTCCCGAACCCTGAGTACCTCCGGGGCCCTGTCATAGTCAGAGACTTCTGTGAGCATGCTTTCGTAAGCGTGCAGGCGACGGGACAGTTCCACCCATTCGCCTTTCCCGCCTCTCAGCCGGGCAACGGCCCCTTTGCGGTCCACGAGCACCGACCCGGGCCTGGCTACCGGGCCGGAAAATACGTGCTCTCGCTTGATCTCCGGATCCCTGTTGAAAGCGGACGGGACGGTCCTGCCAATGGCGTCGTCAAAAGCGCCAGCGGGAACGGGCAGTCCCAGGTCGATCAGGTAGCCGAAGTCATCTCCGGAGAAACCCAGTTTCAGGTTGACGGATGCCTTCCGGACTGTTCCCTGCACCGGCGCTTCACCCCGCCGCATGGCATCGCTGATGGTTTCTGGTCCGGCCCATAACGTTGAGCTGAGCCCCCCATCGCGGGCCAAGGAACCCACCACGTTCGCGGAATCGCTCCCGGCACACTCAGACAGGAGCCGCAAAGCACGGTAAAGCGAGGACTTGCCGCTGCCATTGGAGCCGGTGACCAAGTCCAGGCCATGCAGCTCCATGGTCAGGTCCCGGATGGAACGGTAGTTCGAAATCGCCAGCGTCCGTATCATCGAAGACTCCGCGATCCTAAAGCGGGAACTTGCCCGAGAGCTCAAGGGTTCCCGCGCAGGTCCACGCTTCCAAACGGTCCGCGTCTGTGGGTCCGCCGTCCAGCGGGCTGGTCAGCCGTGGGCGGCGGACCCAGCAGCCGGCTTCCTCGGCGATCAGGGCACCTGCCGCGTAGTCGTGTTCGTTGAGCCCCCGCTCCCCGAAGGCGTCGTGGGTTCCATCGGCCACGAGGCAGAGATCCAATGCGGCGGAGCCGAGCCTGCGGAGATCGGCAAAACCTTCCATGAGGTTTCCGAGCCCGGCGAACTGCTCGGCCCTCGTGGCGGGATCGTAGCTGAACCCGGAGGCCACAATCAGCCCCGTACGGCCCAGCAGCGGTCCGCTCAACTGGGTGCGCTCCCCGTTTTCTTCAAGCCACGCTCCGTGGCCGCGTGCCGCCGAGTAGATGCGTCCAAGCGCCGGGGCGTTGACGACGCCGGCCAGCCAGACGCCGTCGGCATCAGCAACGGCCACGGACGTGGCGTAGTAGACGATATTCCGGATGAAGTTGGTGGTGCCGTCCAGCGGATCGATCGACCATCGGTAGCCACTGGGCTCCTCGGGCCGCGTGGTGCCGTGCTCTTCGCCCGTGATGGTGTCGTGCGGGCGGGCCGCGGTAATTGCGCCCCGCACAGCGTTCTCCGCCGCGACGTCGAAGGCCGTCACCCAGTCGCCGGCGTCACCTTTGTTCACGACGCCGAGGTTCCCGGCCGAGTTGGGGCCCGCAGGCCTGGCCGCGAGCACCTCCGCTCCTGCCGCGGCGGCCGCGTGGGCGACAGCGAGAAGCTCCAAGACATCGGCCGTCATTCGGCGGCGTCCGCTTCCGCCGCGGCAGCGCCAGCCAGAGAAACCGCTGCGTCTTCATCATCCGGAGCCGCGCCGCCGACGGGTTCCAGGACGCCGTCGAGCAATGCCTTGAAGCCGTCCTCGTCCAACACCCGGATGCCAAGCTGCTCTGCCTTGTCCAGTTTGGAGCCTGCGTTCTCCCCGGCCACGACGTAACTGGTGTTCTTGGAAACGGAGCCGGCTGCCTTGCCGCCCCTGATGATGATGGCTTCCTTGGCTTCGTCCCGGCTCAGCGTGGGGAGGGAGCCCGTCACCACGATGGTGAGGCCTTCAAGGTTCCGCTGGATACCGGCGTCGCGTTCGTCAACCATGCGCACACCGGCAGCTGCCCAGCTATCAACGATTTCCTGGTGCCAGTCAACGGCAAACCATTCCTTGAGTGCCGCGGCAATGGTCGGTCCCACCCCGTCGACGTTGGCCAGTTCCTCCTCAGAGGCGGCCCGGATTGCTTCCATGCTGCCAAGAGCGGTGGCCAGGGCGCGGGACGCAGTGGGGCCGACGTGCCGGATGGACAGGGCAACCAGGACGCGCCAGAGGGGTTGCGTCTTGGCTTTCTCGAGTTCCTTGAACAGTTTGTCCGTGGTGGCTGTGGGTTTGGAGGGTGTCTTGGCGGTGGCCTTGGAATAGAAGTAGGGCACCAGTTCGAACGTTCCCGTGCCCACGCCTTTGGAGCGCTTCTCACGGTGGATGCGGACCTCGGCGAGATCCTCCGGTGTGAGGCTGAACAAGGCCGCTTCGCTGCGCAGGGGCGGAGTTTCCGGTTCCGCAGGCTGGGTGAGCGCGATGGCTGCTTCCCACCCCAGTGCCTCAATGTCGAAAGCGCCCCTGCTCGCCACGTGGAAGACACGCTCGCGCAGCTGGGACGGGCAGGACTTCGCGTTGGGACAGCGGATATCGACGTCGCCTTCCTTCGCCGGAGCCAGGGGCGTGTGGCAGGACGGGCATTCCGTGGGCATCACGAACTCACGGACGGGAGGATCCTGCTGGTCTCGCAACGCCAATACCGGCCCGACGATCTCAGGAATGACGTCTCCGGCCTTCCGCAGAATCACGATGTCGCCGATCATGACGCCCTTGGCCTTGACCACGTCCTGGTTGTGCAGGGTAGCCATCTCCACGGTGGATCCGGCCACCTTGACCGGTTCCATCACCCCGTAGGGAGTGACGCGGCCGGTGCGGCCGACGTTGACCTGGATGTCCAGCAGCTTGGTGTGGACTTCCTCCGGCGGGTATTTGTAGGCAACCGCCCAACGAGGCACCCGAGAGGTGTAGCCGAGGGCACGCTGCGTGGCGAAGTCGTCGATTTTGACCACGATGCCGTCGATCTCGTGCAGGAGGTCGTGCCGGTGTTCGCCAAAGTGCTTGATGAAGTCGAGGACCTCCTCGAAGGAGTCCAGAACCTTCAAATAGGGGCTGACCGGCAGGCCCCACTCCTCCAACAGCTTGTACGTTTCCGACTGGCTCGTGGAGTCAAGGCCTTCGCGGGCCCCGATGCCGTGGACGAACATCCTCAACGGACGTTTGGCGGTTTCCGCGGGGTCTTTCTGGCGCAGCGAGCCGGCCGCGGCGTTGCGTGGATTGGCCAACGGCGCCTTGCCGGCTTCGATCAGCGCCTCGTTGAATTCGGCGAAAGCCTTGGACGGAATGAAGACTTCACCCCGGATCTCCACCTCGGACGGAAATCCGCTGCCGCTGAGCTGGCGCGGGATCTCCTTGATGGTGAGCACGTTGTGGGTGATGTCCTCGCCCGTGGTGCCGTCTCCGCGCGTGGCGGCACGTACAAGCTTGCCGTCGCGGTAGAGCAGGTTCACTGCCAGGCCGTCGATCTTCAGCTCCGTCAGCCACGCAATGCGGGTAGCCGCGGTGCCCAGCTTTTCGACCGAAGCCTCAGCCTTGCGGACCCAAGCTTCCAACTCGTCCAGCGAGAAGACATCCTCCAGGCTGTACATTCTCTGGAGGTGCTCGACGGCGGCGAAAGCGGCCGAAACCTCTCCGCCCACTTCCTGCGTGGGCGAATCGTTGGACACGAGCTCGGGATGCAAAGCCTCGAGCTCCTCAAGGCGGCGGTAGAGGGAGTCGAACTCGGCATCCGAAACAGTCGGCGCATCTTCCTGGTAGTACGCATAGCGGTACTTGCGGACGAGGTCTGCGAGGTTTTCGTACTCTTCCCGTACGGCTTCCGTTGGAACTGCGGTTTCGCTCTCTGCTGTGCTCACGTACCTATCTTGCCGCAAAGCAGCGACAAAATAGGGCCCCCGGACGGGAAGCAGGGACCACAAGCAGGAATCAGTGCGAGAAGCGGTGACGGCTCCACAAAGCGAAGGCAATGCCGCCCGCCGCCACCAAAAGCACGCCGCCCATGATGGCGATCACGGCGAACATGTCAGAACCCGGCCCTTTTGTACCGCTCACCGCGGCAGCCTGGGTCGCCTTGAGGCCGTCTTGGATCGGGGTATTCCAATTGGACGACGCCGACGGCGAGGCACTAGCCGTCGGGCTGCCCGACGGGGTAGCCGAGCTCGAGGCTACCGGAGCCTCCGACGGCGCAACGCTGGGTTCCGGCTCCGGGGTCACCTGCGTCATGGGGGCCGGTTCGGGCGCGGCGGGTGCCGGCACAACCGGTGCGGGTGCCGGGACCGCCGGCGCGACGACGGGTGGCTTGGTGGGCGCGGGATCCACGACCTTCGGCTGGGTTGGCGTGGGCTCGGTTGGTGCCGGGTCCGGGGCCGGGGCCGGGGAAACTTGTCCCTGCCCGGGAGGCCCGACGGTCTCGGCATGGGCCGAAAGCAACGGGAAAGCGCACATCACCACAGCCATGGCAATGCCCGCGAGGGCCACGGAGAACGGGCGTCGCACGGCGGTACGGGTCGCGCCGCCAGAGCGCGCGGAGGAGCGTTGTGTCATGTTTACCTCTGCAGGACGGCACAGGCCGCCCGGAGTTGGGGTGGTATTGACCGGAATCTTCCTACAAAGTCCGGGCGTGTCGCAAATCCCGTCCCCCAAAAACGCCATCGGCAGGAGCCTGCACCAGTCCCTTCGGCGTCGTTCTACTCGATCCTGGCATCCACCACAATCGCGGTGACATTGTCCCGTCCGCCACTCAGCAACGCCTCCTGAATGAGGGCATCCACCGCGTCTTGGGGCTTCTCCACCGCGCGCAGGATCCGGGACATGTGCTCGTCGCTCAGCTCCCCGGTGAGTCCGTCCGAGCAGATCAGCATCCGGTCCCCATCCTGGATGGGCAGCAACCAGAAGTCCGCTTCGTTTTCCCCGCCTGTACCGAGGGCGCGGGTCACCACATGGCGGCGCGGATGCACCGTGGCTTCTTCACGCGTGATGCTTCCGGCCTCCACGAGTTCCTGGACTTCCGAATGGTCCACGCTCACCTGCCTGAAATCGCCCCGGCTCAAGCGATACGTGCGCGAATCGCCGACGTTCATGACCAGCCAATATGGAACGCCCATGTGCTCAGCGACAACGACGCCGGTGAGCGTAGTTCCGGCGCGGCCACCCGTGGCATTCCGGATCTGGGAGTCGGCGGCAAGGATGCACTCTTGCATGGCAACAGCGGTCGCCGAGCGGACTCCGGACGCCAATTGGGGCATGCTGCCGAGGGTCCGTACGCACAACGCGCTGGCAATCTCGCCCGCCTCGTGGCCGCCCATGCCGTCAGCGACCGCGAAGACCGGATCCTCCGCGATGAGCGAATCTTCGTTGAGTTCCCGGCTGTGTCCGCGGTCCGTCCCGTAGCCATAGCTCAACGTGAATCCGGGCTCGGGGGAGGTCGCTGCAGAGGGTGAAGTCATCAGTCGAGAACCAGTCCCTTGCCAAGGCCGCGGGCAAGCCGGACGGGGAGGATTTCCCCGAAACCACGAACGTTCTCGGCCGTCTGCGGAACCAGGACGAAGCGTTCGTCCTGGCCTAGCGCTGCTGCCGTCATCTCGTCCACGAGGACCGTGCCGGGTTCGGCCAAGGCGGTGAGGCGGGCCGCGAGGTTGACGGTGGGGCCGTAAATATCGCCGAGGCGGGAAAGGATCCGTCCCCAGACCATGGCGACGCGGGCTTCCGGCAGGATTTCGTCTTCCGTGAAGGCCTGGGCGAGGGCCAAGGAGATCTCAGCGCCGGCGGCCGGCGTCTCGGCGATGTAGAGGACTTCGTCGCCGACGGTCTTGACGAGGCGCCCTCCGCCGATGGAGATGATTTCCGCGCATTTGTTCTCGAAGCGCTGGACCAACTGGGCCAGGGTTTTCTCGTTCATGCGGCGTGACAGGCTCGTGTAGGAGACGAGGTCGGCAAAGCCCACGGCGCGCGCCAAGGGCAAAGGGGCATCGTCTTCGTCCCCTTCGCGGCCGGCTTCGCTCGCCTGAAGACCTGCCTCTGCTCGGACGGCCAGGCGCTGCACACCGGCGTTCATCTGGCGGCGCCACGAGTACAGAAGGATCTCTTCCATGGCGTCGACGAGGTTGGGCAGTTCATTGACCAACTGTTTGCGGGCAACGGCGTCGGGAATGCCTTGCTGCATCACCATGTCTTCGATGAGGGCCTCGACTTGCCACACCACCATCCGGTCGGTCATTTGGCCGATCGCGCGCGTCACGGAAATGGCGGCTTCCTCGGTGAGCTTTCCTGCGCGGACGAGGTCAAGGATGGTGGAAAGCGCAGCGAGGTCGCGCTCAGTGAACGCGACGTCCTGGTCGCCGAAGTTGGGGAAACCCAGCGCTCGCCACAGCTTGCGGGCAGACAACAGCGAGACGCCTGCTCCGGCCGCCACTTCGCGTCGCCGGAGTTTGCGTTCGCCGCCCAGGAGCCTGGTTTCCAGGGCCTTGATGGCAAGCCGTTCTGAAGACAGGGCGCCGGTTGGCGGGGACACTACGGGGAGGACCCCTGTTAGTGCTTGGTCCACGGAAGGTTCGGGCACGGCGTCGGGCTCGTGGTCCATGTACTCAGGCTCCTGCTCGTCAACGCTCATCTCTTCCACCTTCTCTCATATCCCAGGGCAACGCGGCATCCGGGTCGTCAACTGGTCCAGCAAAACTGTCAAAATCGCCGGTTCTCTTGCCCGGCGCCGGGGCCGAACCTGACATTCGCCGGAAGCTCGGCCATGGCATCCAGGATGAAACTTCGAAACTTGCCGACCTCCGGGACATCCGCGAGAACGGCCTCGCCGGGGTGCCCGGTATCCAAGGATATATTCCCGGAGCGCAATATCCGTTGGAGCAGCGATTGTTGAATCCCCACGCTACGCACCGCAGCCAGCGGAACCTGCCAGTCGCCGCGGCGAAGCATTCCGAAACGGGCAACTATCCGGCCGCTTGTCAGGATGTACCGTATGCCGCGCCAGCGGATGAATCGCGGGAGGCTGTAGCCGAGCAGCACGATCGCCACTAGGGCCAGGCACGCGGTAACCAACCATTGGGTCCAGTCGCTTGTGATGACCGGAATCAATTTGCCCGGTCCGCCCTTGACAATCCATGCACAGGCGAACGCGGCGGCAGCGGGGACGAGTATGAATGTCAGGACGGGACCAAAGAGCATCCTGGGCTGCTGCCGCGTGATCACGATGACTTGCTCCCCACGCAGGAGCTCTTTACGCATAACCGCTTTCGGTAGCCCTCAGGTGGACGACGTCGCCGGCGGTCACGACGTGCTCGCGGCCACCATGGTCCACCACTAAAAGGGAACCATATTCATCCAACCTGGACGCATGCCCCACCAATTCGTGGTCGCCGGGCAAATGGGCCTTTACTTCGCGTCCCAAGGTGACCATGACAGCTTCTACCCGCTTGTGCAGGGAGGAGCCGCCGGCCAATCCCGCTGTAGGGTCGCCGTCGGCATTGCAGAAACTGCGGTACAGCGTTGCGAAGCGGGAGAGATAGTTGCGAAGAAGGACAGTGCGGTCCGTGGTGGTGGCACCTTCAAGCAGGAGGGACGTTGCCGTGGGGACAGGCAATTCATCCTCGCCGAGCGTGACGTTGAGGCCGGTACCCAGGATCACCGCCGGAACCGAGCCATCGCCCATCGGCCCCATCTGGGCCAGGATGCCGGCGATCTTTTTGCCCCGGACGAGGACGTCGTTGGGCCACTTGATCTCCGCAGGCAGGCCCGCGGTTTCCAGGAGGGTCTCACGCAAGGCGAGCGCACCCAGGAGGGAGAGCCAGGAGTAGCTCTGGGTCGGGACGGGCAGTCCTTGGGAATTCACGGGGCGCAGGACGATCGAAACGGAAATCGCCGAACGTGCGGGAGATTCCCAATGACGGTCGAGCCGGCCGCGCGCCGCCGTCTGGTGCTCGGCGGTGAGGACTGCGAGGTCGCCCCATTCCTTGGGCTCCGTGGTAACGGCGCGCAGCAGATCAGCGTTGGTGGAACCGGTGGTCTCCACGATCTTCAATTGCGAAATACCGGCGGCCGCGAGGAAGTCGGGATGAAGCAGGGCATCACGGTCCAGGCCCGGGCGCGGGGCACGTGGTTCGGTGCTGGCAGGCTGTTCGACATCCATAGACAGAATCCTATCCAGCCAGGCAGGTCCCGGAAGAAGTTCTCCGCTTAGAGGAAGATATCCGGCACCAGCTTCTCCTCCGGGGCACCCAGACTGTAGGGCCTGAAGTCCGAAACGCCCGCAGCCCGCAACACCTGTTCGTCCGTGTAGAAGTTGCCCGAACTTGCCGAACCGCCTGAGTCTGCGGTCAGGTGCGCGCCGGTCAGGACAGCGTGGGCAGCGTCGGCCATGATGTCCGAGCCTCGGGCGGCTTGGACGATTTGTTCCCCGCCCGGCATATTCCGGATGGCAGCAGTGTCGATCAGGGTGCAAGGCCAGAGCGAGTTGACCAACACGCCGTCGTCCTTGAGTTCTTCGGCCAGTCCCAGCGTGGTGAGGCTCATGCCGTACTTGGCCATGGTGTAGGCCAAGTGCATGCCGGCCCACTTCGGGTCGAGGTTCAACGGCGGCGAAAGAGTCAGGATATGGGCGTTGCCCGATTTCCGCAGGGCCGGAAGCGCGAGCTTGGACAGCAGGAAGGTGCCCCTGACGTTGATGTCCTGCATGAGGTCATAGCGTTTCATGTCAATCGCGTCAGTGCGGGAGAGATCTATCGCCGAGGCGTTGTTGATGACGACGTCGATTCCGCCAAAGCGTTCGACGGCGGCGGCAACCGCCGTGGCAACGTCGTCGTCGTTGCGGACGTCCCCAACGAGCGGCAGCGCCTGTCCGCCCGCTGCTTCCAGTTGCTCGGCGGCCGTGAAGACCGTTCCTTGCAGCTTGGGGTGGGGTTCTCCGGTCTTGGCCATGATGACGATGTTGGCGCCGTCGCGGGCCGCGCGGGTTGCGATTGCCAGGCCGATGCCGCGGCTGCCGCCGGACATCAGGATGGTGCGGCCCTTCAGAGATCCACGTGCCTGGTAGGGAAGGGCAGGGTTTGCAGAAGCATCGTTGCTTGAGGTCATGAGGACACTGTAGCCCAACTATGTTACTGGCGAGTAACATGGCTCGATGCTCGACTTGAAGTCCGAAAATTGTAGGGTTTCTACAGCGGTCTGTGGCTTTTGCGTCATTAGACTAGCCAACAGGGCCCGCACTTTGTACGGATGCTACTTAAGAGCGCATGCCTAACGAAGCAGTGCCAGCGTAAATCAGCTACAGAGCCGGAGATATTTGATGAGCCACGATCTGACAACGACAGCGGGAAAGATTGCCGACTTCCGCGACCGCCAGGCCCGTGCAGAACAACCTTCCGGCCCCGAAGCCATCGAGAAGCAGCATGCCCGCGGCAAGAACACCGCCCGCGAACGCATCGACATGCTCCTCGATGAAGACTCCTTCGTGGAGTTCGACGCTTTGGCCGTCCACCGCTCCACCGCGTTCGGCATGGAGAAGAAAAAGCCGCTCGGCGACGGGGTTGTCTCAGGCTATGGCACCGTTGATGGCCGCCTGGTGGCCATCTACAGCCAGGAATTCAGCGTCTACGGCGGCTCCCTGAGCCAGGTCAACGGCGAGAAGATCGTCAAGGTCCAGGAGTTCGCCCTCCGCAACGGCTGCCCGATGGTGGGCATCAACGACGGCGGCGGCGCGCGCATCCAGGAAGGCGTCGCCTCACTGGCGATGTTCGCCGACATCTTCCGCAACAACGTCCATTCTTCCGGCGTCGTCCCCCAGATTTCCCTCATCATGGGCCCGTGCGCCGGCGGCGCCGCCTACTCCCCCGCCCTCACCGACTACGTGGTGATGGTGGACAAGACCTCCCACATGTTCATTACCGGCCCAGACGTCATCAAGACCGTCACCGGCGAAGACGTGGACATGGAAACCCTCGGCGGCGCGCGCCAGCACAACGCCACCACCGGCACTGCGACGTACCTCGCCAGCGACGAAGCCGATGCGATCGAGTTCGTGCGCGAACTCCTGGACTTCCTGCCGTCCAACAACCTCTCCGAGGCACCCGTGCTGGAGCACGAGCAAGAGCTGGAGCTCGACGACGACGACCTCGCCCTGGACGCGCTCATCCCGGACTCGGCCAACCAGCCCTACGACATGCGCAAGGTCATCGAGCAGATCGTGGATGACGCCCATTTCCTCGAAATGCAGTCGCTCTACGCCCCCAACGTGATCATCGGCTATGGCCGGGTTGAAGGCCACACCGTCGGGATCGTGGCCAACCAGCCCATGCAGTTCGCCGGCACGCTGGACATCTCCGCTTCGGAAAAGGCAGCCCGCTTTGTCCGCCACTGCGATGCCTTCAATGTTCCGATCATCACTTTGGTGGACGTCCCCGGCTTCCTGCCCGGCAAGGACCAGGAATTCCAGGGCATCATCCGCCGCGGGGCCAAGCTGCTTTACGCGTACGCCGAGGCCACCGTGCCCAAACTGACGGTCATCACCCGCAAGGCCTACGGCGGAGCGTACATCGTGATGGGCTCCAAGAAGCTTGGGGCCGACCTCAACCTGGCCTGGCCCACGGCCCAGATCGGCGTCATGGGCGCCCAAGGTGCCGTGAACATCCTGTACCGCCGCGACCTTGCCGCCGTCGCCGAGGCCGGTGGCGACGTCGAAGGCAAGCGCGCCGAGATCATCCGCCAGTACGAGGAAGAACTCCTCAACCCCTACCAGGCGGCCGAGCTTGGCTACGTCGACGCCGTCATCGTGCCGTCGGAGACCCGCATCCAGATCATCAAGGGCCTTCGTGCGCTTCGCGACAAGCGCGCCAGCCTGCCCACCAAGAAGCACGGAAACATCCCTCTGTGAGCGCCGGACAGAACCTTCCTGACTCCGGGCCTGATTCCACTGACGTGGAGCCGGCGCAACCGTTGCTTTCGGTCGTCAAGGGAAACCCGACGCCGGAAGAGCTCGCGGCGCTTGCCGCCGTCGTCGCCTCCCTTGGATCGCCGGAGGAAGCCGAAACTCCCAAACCCAGCACGCGGCACTGGCTGCGACGGCAGCAACTGCGCATGGACCCCACTCCGGGGCCAGGCGCCTGGAAGCGCAGCCGGGGTTAAGTTCTGTGGTGCCCCAACTGAGTCGCATTTAATGTCGTTTTGAAGGCTCAAAACGACAACAACTGCGAGCTAGTTGGGTTGGCCTCCGAGACATCTGCAACAACCCTTTCACAAGAGTCTTGTCGCGGTTAGGCTCTTGGGGTGACTACTCCTAACACAGCTCCGGCACGCCTCCAGACTGCCATCGATGCGGTCGCCGACGCCTACACGGACACCCTTCTTGCCCTCAACCCGACCCTCGCCACCACCCTGGGCCTGCCCGGACACGAAACCGAGTACCAGGACTTCTCGCCTGCCGGCGCGGAGGCATTTGCCCAGGCAGCGCGCCGAACCCTCGATGAGCTGGCTGCCCTCGCACCGGCGGACGCTTCCGATGTCGTCACCCTTGACGCGATGCGGGAACGGCTCGGACTGGCCCTCGAGATCCACGAGTCAGGCTGGGACGCCGCGGACCTGAACAACATCGAGTCTCCGGCCCAAACCATCCGCGCGATCTTCGACCTCATGCCCACCGACACTGCCGAACACTGGGGGCACATCGCCGGCCGCGCGGCCAACATTGCTGAAGCGATCGACGGGTACATTGTTTCCCTTCGTTCAGCCAAGGAGGCAGGGAGAGTCTCCGCAGCCCGCCAAGTCAAGATCGTCATCGAACAGACCAGCAAATACGCGGCCGAGGACGGCTTCTTCGCCAAGCTCGCTTCGGAAGCATCCCTCGATGGGCAGCCGCTGCCGGTGGAACTGCAGGAAGAGCTCGACGCCGGTGCCGCCGTCGCGCGCTCCGCTTACTTGCGCCTCGCCGCCTTCCTCGAAGCGGAGCTTCTGCCCTTTGCTCCCGAAAAGGACGCGGTGGGCCGCGAACGCTACGCCCTGGCCTCACGTTTGTTCCTCGGAGCAACCGTGGACCTGGAGGAAACATACGCCTGGGGCGTGCAGGAACTCGACAGGATTATTGCCGAACAGGAGCGCGTAGCCGAGCAAATCAAGCCTGGCGCGTCCATCGAGGAAGCCAAAGCCATCCTCGACAACGATCCCGAGCGGCAAATCAAGGGCACCGATGCCCTCAAGGCTTGGATGCAGGACCTCTCCGACCGCGCAGTAGCCGAACTGGCCGACGTGCACTTCGAGATCCCGGACATCATGAAGACGCTCGAATGCCGCATTGCGCCCACGGACGAAGGCGGCATTTACTACACAGGTCCCTCTGACGACTTCTCCCGGCCCGGGCGCATGTGGTGGTCTGTCCCCGCCGGCGAAGATACCTTCACCACCTGGGCCGAAACCACCACGGTGTTCCACGAAGGCGTCCCCGGCCACCACCTCCAGGTGGCCACCGCCGTCTATCGCCGCGAACTCCTCAACAACTGGCGACGGAACGTCTGCTGGGTGTCCGGGCACGGTGAAGGCTGGGCCCTCTATGCCGAAAAGCTCATGCTGGAGCTCGGCTACCTCAAGGACCCGGGCGACCACATGGGCATGCTGGACATGCAGCGCATGCGCGCTGCCCGCGTCGTGTTCGATATCGGCGTCCACCTTGAGCTGGAAGTTCCCGAACGCTGGGGCAGCGGCACCTGGACCTCTGAAAAGGGCTTCGAATTCCTCAAGGCCAACCTTCCCATCAGCGCGGGCCAGCTCCAGTTCGAATTCACCCGGTACCTCGGCTGGCCGGGGCAGGCTCCGTCGTACAAGGTAGGGCAACGGCTATGGGAAGAAATCCGGGCTGAACTCGAACGCCGCGACGGATTCGACCTGAAGGCCTTCCACACGGATGCGCTGAATATCGGCTCGGTTGGCCTGGATACTCTCAAGCGCGCTTTGCTGGGTTGACCCAACTCCCCGCCCGGAGGGCGGACATCCTCTGCGTGCTCGCTCGTTCCTCGCTTAGACGCACGCTGCCGGATGCCCGTCCTCCGGGCTTCGCGACCCAACAATTCGCTCCCATATCGAAGCCCAAACGCTGTTACATTCCCCACATTTGCTCCGGGAATAACTTCATAAATGGGTGGATTGGCCACGAATTCGTGGGCCTCTTTTGTAGTGGGTTGAATTTGGGAATGTAACATTTCTCAACGTCGGGTCGCGGTGGTATTTGTCGGGGCCTAGTTTGTTCCGGTGAGCAATTCATCCAACACTTTGACTTCCGCCGGAAAGACTGGGTCCCGGCTTCCCAAGTGGGCAACGTCTTTCGGCGTCCAGATCATCGCGGCCCTGGTGATCGGCCTGGCGCTCGGTCTCCTGGCCAAAGCCACCGGCAGCACCACGAAGACTCCCAACGGGCTCGGCGCCACGCTGCAGACCATCGGCTCGAGCTACGTCTCGCTGCTGCAGACCGCCGTCGTGCCCTTGATCTTCACCGCTGTAGTGAGCTCCATCGCGAACCTCCGCCAAGTGTCCAATGCAGCGAAATTGGCATGGAACACTTTGCTCTGGTTCGCCATCACCTCGCTCATCGCAGTGATGATCGGCATCGGACTTGGAGTGCTCCTGCAGCCGGGCTCCGGCACCGGCATCACCAAGAAGGCCGCATACGCCGGAAAGACCGGCGACTGGTGGGCGTTCCTCACCGGCCTCTTCCCCAAGAACTTCCTGGGCATCGGCGCGAGCACGAGCGTCACGGACGGCGTCGCCAGCACGTCGATCAGCTTCAACGTGCTGCAGATCCTGGTGATCGCCATCGCCGTCGGCGTCGCCGCCCTCAAGGTCGGCAAGCAGGCCGAACCGTTCCTGAACCTCAACGCTTCTGCCCTTGCGGTCATCCAGAAGGTCCTCTGGTGGATCATCCGCATCGCCCCGCTGGGTACTATCGGCCTGATCGGCAACGCCGTGGCTGTTTACGGTTGGGACACCATCGGTTCGCTCGGCAAGTTCACGGTGGCCATCTACGCGGGCCTGGCCCTGGTGCTCTTCGTCGTCTACCCGATCCTGGTCAAGGCCCATGGACTGTCCGTCAAGCAGTACTTCTCGGGCGTGTGGCCGGCCGTGCAGCTGGCATTCGTCTCGCGTTCCTCGATAGGCACGCTGCCGCTCACGCAGCGCGTCACCGAACGCAACCTCGGAGTTCCCCAGGGTTACGCATCCTTCGCCGTGCCGCTCGGCGCCACCACCAAGATGGACGGTTGCGCCGCCATCTACCCGGCCGTTGCCGCGATCTTCGTTGCCCAGTTCTTCGGCATCAACCTGGACTTCAGCCAGTACTTGCTGATCGTGGTGGTTTCGGTCCTTGGTTCGGCAGCAACGGCAGGCACCACGGGCGCCGTCGTCATGCTCACGCTGACCCTGTCCACGCTGGGACTGCCGCTCGCCGGCGTCGGGCTCCTCCTTGCGATCGACCCGATCCTGGACATGGGCCGCACGGCCGTCAACGTCGCAGGACAAGCGCTGGTTCCGGCCATCGTCGCCAAACGGCAGGGAATCCTGGACGAATCGCTCTACAACGCGCCACGCAAGGGAACAGCGTTCGCAGCCGAGACCGAGTCTGCGGAAGCATCCGGAGACACACGCGAGCTCGCTGACGCCAAGGCCTAGCGGAGGCCCATCGTCGCGCGGACGAATCCCCGGGGAATGCCCCGGGGATTCGTCCTTTTAACAGGGGTGGATTCTGGATAGGCTCTGTCCATGCTGATTGTCACCTCAAACAAGATTCCGGGCCACAGGATCGACGCCGTCTTCGGCGAAGTCATGGGCCTCACCGTCCGCTCCCGGGATCTCGGCTCCCAAATGATTGCCGGTTTCCGCTCCCTCGGCGGCGGCGAACTGCCCGAAATGACCAAGGCACTCTATGAAAGCCGCCAGGAGGTCATGGCCCGTATGGTCAGCGAGGCACAGCAGCGCGGCGCCAACGCTATTGTCGCCATGCGCTTCGACACGTCCGAGATGGGCGGCAACTGGACCGAAGTGTGCGCCTACGGGACCGCAGTGTTCGCCATCCCCCTCGCCGAAGGCGAGCCCGGCGCTACTGGCCAGTCGATCTACCTGACCAGCACCGCTGCCCAGCAGCCCGCACAGCCCGCGACGTCGGCCGCGCCCCGGGAAGACACGGCACCGCCGGAGATTTAACTTGCCCTGAGTGCAAAGTTGCACTTAGTGTAAGTACGTGACAACCTCCGACACCGCCGCCCTGCCCTCGCGCCGGGAACAGAACAAACTGGCTACCCGCCGAGCAATCGCGGATGCGGCCCTCGCCATGCTGCGCAGCAGGGGCGCCGGCAATTTCACGGTGGAGGACCTCGCGGAAGAGGCCGGCGTATCCCGGCGCACGTTCTTCAACTACTTCCCCAGCCTCGAGGCGGCGTTGGCCTCGGTGACCGAGGGCTTCCTGGACCATGCCCTGGAACAATTCCGCCTGCGCCCGTCGGACGAACCCATCCTCGATTCCGCCCGGGCCGCCCTCATGGCACTGGCTGACCCCATGACGGTTTCCCCCATGGCCGAGCTCTTCAGCCTGACCCACGACAACCGCGCCCTGGTGCGTTCCGAACTCGAAGCCTGGGACCACTGCACCATGCAGATCATCGACGCCGCGCGTCTTCGCCTCGGCCCGGATGTCGATGAGCTCTATTTGCGGGCCTTGGCCGGGTCTATCATTTCGTGCGGCAAGGCAGCCATGAGCGTCTGGTTCGAACAACACGGCCCGGACCTTTCCCCTGATTCCCTCGCGAGCCTGCGGCAGTACTTGATCGACGCCATTGGCCTGCTCGGTTCGGGCTTCACGACACCCGCCCCTCGAAGCCCGGCGTCGCGCGGCACTCAGCCCGCGGCTGACCCACAACACTCGGCATAACCACACACCGACAGATCGGTTCCAATATGGCACTCCTGCTCTACCGCCTTGGCAAGTTCTCCTACCGTCGCCGCTGGCTGGTGATCTCCCTCTGGCTGGCCGTGCTCGTGGCAGTCGGCGGCTCCGCAGCCGCCTTCCACGGCACCATGTCCAACAACTTCCAGATCCCGGGTACCGAGACCCAGCAGATGCTGGACAAGCTCAAAAAGGACCTTCCGGCTTCTTCGGGTGGTTCCGCGGGGATCGTCTTCGAAGCCGGCGACGCCGGATTCAACCAGGCCGGCAAGGACGCCATCGCGTCGGCCCTCGCCCAGCTGGAAAAACTGCCCGATGTGCAGTCAACGGTCAACCCGTTCACGACCCAAGCCACCTTGGACAAGGCACCGTCCGATATTGCTGCCGGGGAACAGAAAGCCGCCGCCGGGCAAGCTGAGCTGGACAAGGCGCGGGCCACGCTCGATGCGGGCGATGCCCAACTGAAGGCCGCCGAGCAGCAAATGACCGCTGCGGGCATGCCCGCTGCGCAGATCCAGGCCCAGTTCGCCCCGCAGAAGGCCGAACTTCTGGCCGGACGCCAAAAACTCGACGCCGGCCAGAAACAAGCCACTGACGGTGCCGCCGCCCTTGCGTTGGCCAAGCGCCAGGTGACAGCGTCCCAAGGCATGCGTTTCGTCTCCCAGGACGGTAAAGCGGCGATCGCCCAGGTCCAGTTCAAGACATCGATCAACGGCCTGACCCCCGCCGTCCGGCAGCAAGTCCAGGACATCGTCCACGGAGTCTCCTCGGCAGGTGTCACGGCCCTGGCCAGCAAGGAAATCACCGAGGACGTCTCCCAGTTGTTCGGAGTCTCCGAAATCATTGGCATCGCCGTGGCTGCGATCGCCCTCATCGTGATGCTGGGAACGCTCGTCGCCGCCGGCCTGCCCCTCCTGATGGCGATCATTGGCGTGGCCGTTGGCGTCGGCGGAACCTTTGCCCTCACCGGCGTCATCGACATGAGTTCCATCTCCCCGATGCTCGCGCTCATGTTGGGCCTCGCCGTCGGAATCGATTACTCGCTCTTCATCGTCAACCGCCACCGCGGGCAATTGCTTTCAGGGATGGACGCCGAGGAATCTGTCGCCCTTGCCACCGGCACCTCAGGCAACGCCGTTCTCTTCGCGGGTCTCACCGTCGTCATCGCGCTTGCCGCGCTGGTCGTTCCGGGGCTCCCGTTCCTGGCCGTCATGGGCCTGTCGGCCGCCGCGACAGTTGCAGTCGCCGTCGTCGTCTCCCTGACCCTGACCCCGGCGGTCCTCTCGCTGGTGGGCCGCAAGCTGATCTCGAAGCGGGCGTGGGCGAAGGCGGAGCGCCACAACGCGGAGCCGGAGCATGCCTCGGCGGACCGCGCCGAGGACCAGCGGCGAAGCAGCCGTGGGTGGGGCGGGCTCGTGACCCGGCACCCGGTGGTCTCGCTGCTTGCCGGCGTCGTGCTGCTCGGGGTGCTGGCCCTCCCGGCTTCCCAGCTGCGCCTCGCTTTGCCCGACGGCGGTTCGGAACCGGTCGACTCGCAAGCGTTCAAGGCCTATGACCTCACCCGGACGAGCTTCGGCGAGGGCATGACCGGCCCCATCGTGGTTGTCGGTACTTTCCCGTCCGGGCTCAGCGACGACCAGGCCAAGACCAAGCAGTTCGACGTCGCGGACAAGCTGCGCAGCGTGGACAACGTCGTGGCGGCCGTTCCGGTAGCCCTCAGCCCGGATCACCGCACGGCCGTTTTCCAGGTCATCCCCAAGGACGGCCCCGCGAGTGCCAGCACCGTCCAGGTGGTCTCGGAACTGCGTGCCAAGGGTTCCGAAATCCAGCAGGCCACAGGCGCCACCATCGGGCTGACGGGGCAGACAGCCGGTAACATCGACGTCTCGGCGAAGCTCGGTGCCGCGTTACCGCCATACTTGGCGATCGTCGTCGGGCTCTCGCTGGTCCTCCTGCTCCTCGTGTTCCGCTCGATCGTCGTCCCGCTGCTCGCTACCGGCGGATTCCTGCTCTCGCTCGCGGCAGCGTTCGGCGCCGTGGTGGCCGTGTACCAGTGGGGCTGGCTGGGCACCGTGTTCGACGTGCCCAATCCCGGAGCCGTGCTGAGCTTCCTGCCGATCATCCTGATTGGTGTGCTGTTCGGCCTGGCCATGGACTACCAGGTGTTCATCACCTCAGGCATGCGTGAATCGTTCATGCACGGTGAGAACGCGAAGCAGGCGGTCCGAAGCGGCTTCAGCCATGCCTCAGCGGTAGTCACGGCCGCCGCCATCATCATGGTCAGCGTGTTCGCCGGCTTCATCTTCAGCCACCTGACCATGGTCCGGCCGCTCGGTTTCGCGATGGCGTTCGGCGTGCTCGTGGATGCGTTCGTGGTGCGAATGACCATCGTTCCTGCCGTGATGTACCTGTTGGGCGAGAAGGCCTGGTGGCTGCCGCGGTGGCTGTCCCGGATCCTGCCCGACGTCGATGTCGAGGGCGCCAAGCTGCAGCGCACGACGGCGGCAGGCGGGGCCAAGGAGCTGGTCCACTAAGCGCCTGGTCGTCTTGAGGCGGGCGTCGGTTCTGTGTCCGGAACCGACGCCCGCTCACCTTTAATGCCCTTTCCCCAAACGCCCGCTCACCTCGGTGAGCGAGCGTCCGGCCAAACACCCACATAAGTGAGCGAGCGTCGGTGGAAGGCGCCGCGTATTACGCTTGAGCCGTGACCCGATTGATCCTGGCTTCCCAATCCCCCGCCCGCACCAAGCTCCTCACCGAGGCCGGCATCAACCACGAGGTGCTCGTCTCGGACGTGGACGAGGATGCCGTGCAAGCCCGGTACGGGGTGACAGACGCGCATGACACCGCTCTCCTCCTCGCTCGAGCCAAGGCCGAGGCCGTTGCCTCCCTTCCGGATGCTGAGGGCGCCTTGGTGATCGGCTGCGATTCCGTGTTCGAATTCGACGGCGAGTCGCACGGGAAGCCGTACACGGTGGACGTGGCCAAGGAACGGATGCTGCGCATGAGCGGCTCCAAGGGGGTACTCCACACCGGGCACTGGCTCGTGGACTGCCGCGAAACCGCAGCCGACATGAACGACGGCGAGACGGCCGTCGGCACCGGAGCAACAGTCGGCGCCGTATCCAGCGCAGAAGTCCACTTTGCCGAGATGAGCGAGAAAGACATCGACGCCTACATCGCAACCGGCGAGCCCCTGCACTGCGCCGGTTCGTTCACGATCGACGGCTTGGGCGGGGCCTTCATCCGCAAGGTGGACGGCGACCCGCACGCCGTCGTCGGGCTCTCCATTTCGACCCTCCGCGATCTGCTGGGGCAGGCGAACGTTGGAATCACCGAACTCTGGACCCACAACGGTTCCGAAGGGACCAACGAATAGGGACGCGCCGAGGCGCCGGCTTGATAGCCGGATTCCGGTCTTTGTAGCAACCCTACAAAGACAGGCCGTCTCACACACGGAATCCCCCATCAATATGGGCGGAACCCTCAAAATCACGCTAGGCTCCCTGAAGGACAGAAGGAGTCAACTTGTCAGCTAATCCGGCGCAGCCCATTTCCAGCCCTCTCACCAAGGTCTTGATCGCCAACCGAGGCGAAATCGCGGTCCGCATTATCCGCGCAGCCCGGGACGAAGGGATCGCTTCCGTGGCCGTCTACGCGGACCCCGATCGCGACGCCCTGCACGTCCGGCTGGCAGATGAGGCCTACGCGCTGGGCGGCAACACTGCTGCTGAGTCATACCTCGTGATGGACAAGTTGATCGAGGTCGCGAAGCAGTCGGGTGCCGACGCCATCCACCCCGGCTATGGCTTCCTCGCCGAGAACGCCGAGTTTGCCGCCAAAGTCATCGACGCCGGCATCACCTGGATCGGCCCTTCTCCGGACGCCATTTCCGCGCTGGGCGACAAAGTGCAGGCCCGCCACATCGCCGAAAAGGTCGGCGCTCCCCTGGTTCCCGGCACGGCCGACCCCGTGGAATCCGCCGACGAGATCCTGGCCTTCGCCCAGGAGTTCGGGCTGCCGATCGCCATCAAAGCCGCCTACGGTGGTGGCGGCCGCGGCATCAAAGTTGCCCGCACCATCGAGGAAATCCCCGAGCTTTTCGAGTCCGCGGTGCGCGAGGCCATTGCCGCCTTCGGCCGGGGCGAGTGCTTCATCGAGCGCTTCCTGGATTCCCCGCGCCACGTCGAGACCCAGTGCCTCGCCGATGCCTACGGCAACGTTGTGGTGGTCTCCACCCGCGACTGTTCCCTCCAGCGCCGCAACCAGAAACTCGTTGAAGAAGCCCCTGCTCCGTTCCTGAGCCCCGAGCAGAACGAGCGACTGTACGAGTCTTCCAAGGCCATCCTGAAAGAAGCCGGCTACCTGGGCGCGGGAACCTGCGAATTCCTGGTGGGCCAGGACGGCATCATCTCCTTCCTTGAGGTCAACACCCGGCTTCAGGTGGAGCACTGTGTTTCAGAGGAAGTCACAGGCCTTGACCTGGTCCGTGAGCAGTTCCGCATCGCCCGGGGCGAGAAACTCGGCTATGGCGATCCCGAGGTCCGCGGCCACTCTTTCGAATTCCGCATCACCGGCGAAGACCCGGGCCGCAACTTCATGCCCGCACCGGGAACCATCAGCACCCTGAAGAACCCGACGGGTCCGGGCATCCGCATCGATTCCGGCGTCGAACAGGGCGACGTCATCAGCGGGAACTTCGATTCCATGCTGTCCAAGCTGATCGTCACCGGCGCCAGCCGCGAACAGGCCCTCCAGCGCTCCCGCCGCGCCCTTGAGGAAATGGTCGTTGAAGGCATCCCCACCGTCATTCCTTTCGACCTCGCAGTGGTGACCGATCCCGCGTTCGCTCCGGCCGAAGGCCCGTTCAAGGTGCACACGCGCTGGATCGAGACCGAGTTCGTCAACAACATCCCCGCATGGACGCCTACCGGAATCGGAACAGAAGCCGCCGACGCCGGTGAGCGCCAGCGCGTCGTCGTCGAGGTTGGCGGCAAACGGCTGGAAGTTGTCCTTCCCGCGACTCTCGGCTCGGTTTCCTCGGTTGCCAGCGCGGGCGCCAAGGGCACGAAGGTCAAGAAGCGTTCCCGATCTGCGGGCGCCACAGCTGCAGTCGCGGGCGGCAACGCCCTCACCTCGCCAATGCAGGGCACCATCGTCAAGGTGGCTGTAGCCGCCGGCGACGTGGTTGCCGAGGGCGATCTGATCGTGGTCCTGGAAGCCATGAAGATGGAACAGCCCCTCACCGCCCACAAGGCCGGCACCATTCACGGCTTGGTGGCCAAGGCGGGCGAGACCGTCTCCGCGGGCGCCGTTATCGCGACGATCGAAGACTAGTCCCCACTGCCGCCCTAGCCTCGCTTCGCTCGGCCAGGGAACCCGGGCAGCGTGGGCCCAATTAAAGAGCTCCGGCCCCGCACCATTGGTGCGGGGCCGGAGCCATTTAGCGCGAGCCTGCTAAACGCGAGCCTGTTAATACAAGATCAGGCTACGTTGTTCTCGTAGTCCGTGTCCTTGGTTTCCTTGGACAGGAACAGTGCCACGAGCGTCAGGACTGCCATCGCGCTGAGGTAGACACCCACCAGGACCGTGCTGCCCTTGGCCGATTCCCAGAGCCAGACCGCGATGAACGGAGCCACAGCCGCGCCGAGGATGCTGGACATGTTGTAGCTGACGGCAGATCCGGTGTAGCGGACGTTGGTGGGGAACAGTTCCGGAAGCAGCGCACCCATGGGGCCGAAGGTGAGGCCCATCAGCGTGAAACCGATGATCAGCAACGCCATAGTGCCGACAAAGCCGCCGCTGAACAGCGGCACGAAAAGCAAGCCGAACACCAGGATTCCCGCGGTGACCGCCAGAAGCATCTTGCGGCGACCATACTTTTCGGCCAGCGGGCCCGCCACAAGGGTAAAAATGCCGAAGAAGACGACGCCGGCAATCAGCATCCAGAGGAAGTCGTTCCGGCTGAAGCCCAAGCCCGGGACGAACGCCGCGGCGGCCGCGTCGGTCATGGGCTTTCCGGCCTTGACCGCTGCGGCCTGGGCGCCCGCCAGCGTGGGCTTGGTGCCGTAGGTCAGCGTGAACGTGGTCATCAGGTAGAACAAGACATACGTGGCCAACATGATGAAGGTACCGAGGATTAGCGGGCGCCAGCTTTTCTTGAAAACGCGTCCGATGGGCAGCTTTGCCACTTCGTTCGACTCCAGCACCTTGGTGAACGCGGGAGTTTCAATGAGCTTGAGGCGCACGTAGAGGCCGAGGATCACCATGACGGCGCTGAGCAGGAACGGCACGCGCCAGCCCCAGGCGGCGAAGGCCTCGGGAGTCAGGGTGTAGCTGAAGACCAGGAAGATGATGTTGGCCAGGATGAAGCCGATCGGCGCGCCCATCTGCGGAAACGTTCCATAGATGGCGCGTTTCTTGGCCGGCGCGTTCTCGGTTGCGAGCAGCGCGGCGCCGCTCCACTCACCACCGAGAGCCAGGCCTTGGGCGAAACGAAGCACTACCAGCAACGTGGGGGCCAGGAAGGTCCAGCCCGGGACCTGCGCCGTCGGGAGGCAACCGATCAGGAACGTGGCGATACCCATGGTCAGGAGGGACGCAACCAGCGTTCCCTTGCGACCGAACTTGTCACCGAAGTGGCCGAAAATTATGGAGCCGAGCGGGCGGGCGACGAAAGCGACGCCGAACACCGCGAAGGAGCTCAGCAACTGCGTGGTCTCGTCCGCCGTCGGGAAGAAGAGTTTGGGAAAGACGAGGACAGCAGCCGTGGCGTAAACGTAGAAATCGTAGAACTCGATGGACGTCCCGATGAGGCTGGCGAAGATCACCCGTCCCCGCGAGTTGACCGGCTTGACTGACTCGCTTTCCTTGGATTCAGCGATGGAAGACATGTAGTGGTTGCTTTCCGTTCACGCCGGCCCGGCGTTCCTGAGCCTGCCGGCAAAGATTATTGAGAGTTCAATAATAGTTGCCGGTATCCAACAAATGGACAATCAGGTCCAATATGCGGACGCTTTGGAAAGTCTCACTCTGTGGTCCGCGCCACACAACCTCACCATCGCCTCACGCACCGGTGACCCCCTCCGATAGGCAAATGTCACAGCACGTTTACAAACCGCGACGGTCCGCGAAACGCGCCGTCCCTAACGTGGAAGTACAACGTCCCCACAAAGGAGGCACTCCGTGACAGTTGACCGAAGCACCGAAATCCTCACCAACGAGCAGGCGCCCACCGCCCTCGTCCCCGAGCTTGAACACCGCCCTGGCCGCTGGATTGCCAACTGGGATGCAGAGAACAAAGAGCAGTGGGAAGCCGCCGGCCGTTCCATCGCCAAGCGCAACCTGTACTGGTCCATCTTTGCCGAGTTCCTCGGCTTCGTTGTCTGGCAACTCTGGTCGATCGTCGTCGTCCAGCTTCCAGCCGCAGGCTTCAAGTTCGACACCAACCAGATCTTCTGGCTCATCTCGATCCCCAGCCTGGTCGGTGCCACCCTGCGCATCCCCTACACCTTCATGGTTCCGAGGTTCGGTGGCCGTAACTGGACCATCGTCTCGGCCCTCCTGCTGCTGATCCCGACGGCGGGCCTCGCCCTGTGTGTTTCGACCCCCGGCACCCCCTTCGGCGTCATGCTGCTGGTGGCGGGCCTCGCGGGCTTCGGCGGCGGTAACTTCGCCAGCTCGATGGCGAACATCACCTTCTTCTACCCTGCACGTGAAAAGGGCTGGGCGCTGGGCCTGAACGCCGCGGGCGGAAACCTCGGTGCCGCCGTCGCGCAGCTCATCGTCCCGATCGCGGTCACCCTCCTGGCGGCCGGTACCGTCAACCTGCCCATGGCCGGCCTCATCTGGATTCCGCTCATCCTTGTCGCCGCGTTCGGCGCCTGGAAGTACATGAACAACCTCACGAGCGCCAAGGGTGACGTCGCAGGCTCCATCGCCGCACTCAAGGAACCACACCTGTGGGTCATGGCCTTCCTGTACATCGGCACCTTCGGCTCGTTCATCGGCTTCTCCGGAGTCTTCCCCAAGCTCATCAAGGACTACTTTCCGGCTTTCTCCTCCATGCACCTCGGCGCGGTCGTCCTCTCGCTCGCCTTCCTTGGCCCGCTGGTCGGCTCCCTCGCCCGCCCCTACGGTGGACGCATGGCTGACCGCATGGGCGGAGCCCGGATGACCGTCACGGCGTTCGCAGCGATGGCCATCATCACCTTGACCATGATCTGGACCCTTCCGCTCAAGAACTTCTGGCTGTTCCTGGTCTTGTTCCTGTTCCTTTTCACGGCAAGCGGCTTCGGAAACGGCGCCACGTACCGCATGATTCCGGTCATCTTCGCCACCTCCAGCCGGGCCGCCCGCTCCGGTGCAAGCGCCGCCAGCACGGCGCGCCTCGCGTCGTCCTCCCTCGGCCTGATCTCGGCGATCGGTGCCTACGGCGGATTCGTCATCCCCCAGGTGCTCAACGCATCCAGCGCATCCGGCTCCTACACCCCCGCGTTCTATGGCTTCGTCGGCGCCTATGTGCTGATGCTCATCGTCTGCTGGGCCTGCTACCTCCGGAAGGCCAACCGCAACGCGATGGGACACATCTAATATGCCCAATGGCGCCAACACCCACTGCCCGTATTGTGCGCTGCAGTGCGCCATGACCCTGACCCCGGCGGCGCCCTCGGCGCAGCCGGGGTCAGACCCCGCTCCCACAGCAAAGGCACTTCCGCTACTGGAAGTGTCCGGCCGTGACTTCCCCACCAACCGGGGCGGGCTGTGCCGCAAGGGCTGGACATCGCCGTCGTTGTTGAACCACACCGGACGCGTCACGGAACCCATGCTCAAAGGGTCCGACGGCGTCCACCGGCCGGTCACGTGGGACCAGGCACTCATGCTGGTCACCGGAGCAGTCAAGCAGACCCGCGAGCAGTACGGGCCCGACGCCGTCGGCGTGTTCGGCGGCGGCGGACTCACCAATGAGAAGGCCTACCAGTTGGGCAAGTTCGCCCGCTTGGCGCTGGGAACGTCGCGCATCGATTACAACGGACGTTTCTGCATGTCCTCCGCTGCGGCAGCCGGAAACCGCGCGTTCGGCGTGGACCGCGGCCTCCCGTTCCCCGTCGAGGACCTTGATTCGGCCAGCGTCATCTTCCTTCTCGGCTCCAATGTTGCCGAGACCATGCCGCCATTCGTCCAGCACTTGCAGGGCGCGCGCGATTCCGGCGGGTTGATCGTGGCCGATCCCCGCCGTTCCGCGACCGCCGCATTCACCGGCGACGGCGGCGGCATCCACTTGCAGCCGACCCCGGGAACGGACCTCGCACTGCTGTTGGGCATCTCCCACGTGGTAGTGCACGAAGGCCTTGCCGACACCGAATACCTCCAGTCCCGCACCACCGGCTACCCTGCGATCGTTCGTAGCCTCGCCGGCTTCTGGCCGGAGCGCGTCCAGTCGATCACCGGCGTGCCCGCCACGCTCATCCGGGACACCGCCCGCCGCCTCGCCGACGGCGCCCGGCGCGGCGGGAGCTACATCCTCACCGGCCGCGGAGTCGAGCAGCACGTCGACGGCACAGACACAGCCACAGCGGCGATCAATCTCAGCCTTCTTTTGGGCCTGCCGGGATCCTCCCGCAGCGGCTATGGCACATTGACGGGCCAAGGCAACGGCCAGGGTGGCCGCGAGCATGGCCAGAAGGCCGACCAGCTCCCCGGCTACCGCAAGATCACCGATCCCGCCGCCCGCGCCCACGTCGCCAAAGTGTGGGGCGTGGACGAATCCCTCATCCCCGGCCCTGGACTGCCTGCCGTGGAGTTGTTGAAGTCTTTGGGACAGCCCGACGGCGTCCGTTGCCTTTTCGTCCACGGCGCCAACGTGGCGGTATCAGCCCCCGACGCCGGCGCGGTGATCGAGGGCCTGCGCAGCCTGGACTTCCTGGTTGTCTGCGATTTCTTCATGTCCGAGACCGCGCAGGAGGCTGACCTGGTCCTCCCCGTCACCCAATGGGCCGAGGAAGAAGGCACCCTGACCAACCTCGAGGGCCGTGTGCTCCGCCGTCGTAAGGCGCTCACCCCTCCCCCAGGCGTCCGCAGTGAATTGTGGCTCATGGCCCGGCTCGCCGAATCGCTCGACGCTCCTTCAACGTTCAGCGACGATCCCGAGACCGTTTTCGAGGAGCTCCGGCTCGCCTCCGCAGGCGGCTTGGCCGACTACTCCGGAATCGACTACGCCATGCTGGACCGCGGAGAAGCCGCCTACTGGCCTTATCCAACCGGCAGTTCGGGAACGCCGCGACTCTTCCTCGACAGCTTCGCGCACTCCGACGGACGCGCGGTGATGGTCCCGGTGGCACCGCAGAAGCGGTCCCGGCGATCCGCCGTCGTCGGCTCTGATCCCGATCCGCTGACGCTCGTCACCGGACGGCTGCTGGAACATTACCAATCGGGCGCCCAGACCCGCCGCGTGCCCGAACTCGCGGCAGCCCAGCCGGAGCCGCTCTTGCAGATCCACCCGGCGACGGCGGCCGTCAGGGACATCTCCGGCGGCGACTTTGTCCGGGTCTCCAACGAGCGCGGTGAGGTCCTGTGCAAGGTAGAGCTCAGCAACAGCATCCGGACGGACACGGTCTTTCTGCCTTTCCATTTCCCTGGACTGGGAAGCGCTAATCGTCTCACTGAGGCGGTCACGGATCCCATTTCCGGAATGCCGGAATTCAAGACCAGCACAGTCTGGGTCCGGAAGGCGGCACTAGCACATGCCGAACCGGGGTTGGCTGCCCAGTCGGCTGCCCAGTTGACTGTGCCGGCGGCCGTCGGCTCGTCAATGCAGGAGAGCTTGTCAATGCAGGTCAAGGAGGCATCGTGAGCGAGCGAATTGTGGTGGTCGGTTTCGGACCGGTCGCGTCCCGGCTGGTGGACGAGTTGTTGCCGGCCGTGCGCAGCGGCCTTGTCGAGTTGCTCGTCGTCGGGCAGGAAGCCGAAGCCGCGTACAACCGCGTCATGGTGGCGGAACTCGGCGTGGGGCGGACCACCGCGGAGGCTCTCGCGATGGCGGACGCTGCCGATTTGGCGACCGACGGCGTCGAGGTCCGGCTGGGCGTCACCGTCAAGCGGATCGACCGTGCACGTCAGCAAGTGGTCCTATCGGACGGGACCACGCCCGGCTACGACCGTTTGGTGTTCGCCACCGGCTCGAGGCCCGTCATTCCGAACCTCACCGGCATCAACCCTGATCCTTCGCATCCTGTGCTCCCTCTAGGGGTAACGGCCCTCCGCGATCTCCGAGATGCCGGGCAACTGCGCGACGCCGTGACCGCCGGCAAGCGCGTGATCGTCCTCGGTGGCGGCGTGCTTGGCCTGGAAACTGCCTTGGCCGCGGCGGAAGAAGGCGCCCTGACCACAGTGGTGCACAACGGTTCCTTCCCGCTGGGCCGCAATATCGACCGTGGCGGTGGAGCCGTCCTCGCTGCGAGCTTGCGCAACAGCGGGATCACCATGGTGGGCAACGCCCGCTCTACTGCGGTGGAGCACAATGGTCCCGACGGCAAGTTTTCGGCCCTGGTGCTCCACGACGGGTCACGGATCGAAGGCGACCTTCTGGTCCTTTCCTGCGGCGTTCGCCCACGGATCGAACTGGCCGAAGGTTGTGGGTTGCCTGCAGCCACCGGGATCTTGGTGGATCACCACCTGCGGACCTATCACGAGCCGCACATGTTCGCGATAGGCGACTGCGCCGAAGTCCGCTGCGCCGATGCCGAGTGCGCCGAATGCCGCACCGCACTGGGTCCTTCCGGGCTGGTCGGTCCGGGCTGGCGGCAGGCCGAATGGCTTGCCGAGTACCTGATCCTCCTTGCAGAGGGCGGCCAGGGCGCTGCCGACACCTTGGCACCGCTACCGCAGGAGAAGCCCGGCGTCGTGGTGTTGAAGGCGCGCGGCATCAACCTGGCGGTCGCCGGCGACAACAGCGCCGAACCGTGGGATGACGAGCTGTTGACCGTCGGTGTCTCCGAGGGAATGCCGCGGCGCCAGGTTGCCCAATGGGCCGATCCGGAACACGGCCGCTATGTCAAAATGACGACGCGGGGCGGCGCGCTCGAAGGACTCGTCACCGTGGGAATGCCCCGCACGGCCGCGGAGCTCGTGATGCTGTTCGAACGCGGCTCCGAACTGCCCGCAGACCGTTCACTCCTGCTTCGCTTGGATGGGCCGGACCAACTGGATTCATCTGCTTCGAATGATGACCCCCAGCGGACCGTGTGCCGCTGCGCGGGCGTCAGCGGTGCGAGCATCGAGGAAGCCGTGCTGGATGGCTGCTCTTCCGTGCCGGAGGTATCCAAAGCGACCCGCGCGGGGACTGGGTGTGGCGGGTGCCATGGGGACATCAAGGGGATTATCGAGAAGCACTTTCAGGGGGTTGCGGCGTAGGGGGTTTGGTGCTCAGGCTATCGCTTCCCGGTTTGGGGCTGTGGTGGTCGCGCCGCGCCAGGTAAACAAGCCCTCGCGGTCTTCGTCGGTGAGCGCCGCGGAGTCGAGCAAGCCTTTGAGATCGAATTTTGCCAAGGCATCCCGGAACGCGCCCTCGGTTGTTGTACCGTGTTGCCGGCACACTTCCTCAAGCCTTCGTTCGGCGTTGTTTCGCTTGGCGTTCGCTGCCCGTACATCGCCAAGCCTGACGGTTTCGAGATAGTCACCGACGATGCTTTCGGGATCGGTGCCGATCGCATGAAGCAGGGCCATGGCGAGCAGGCCCGTCCTGTCCCTGCCGCCCATGCAGTGGAAGAGGACCGCTCCTGGCGGTGCGTTGACCACAGCGGATATGGCGGCACCGGCCCGTTCGGGCATGGCCGCAAGGTGCGGGAGGAAATAGAGAGCTGTGCCGACCAGACCGTTGTTCCAGTAGTCGGCCCAGAACTCTTTGTTTTCCAAGCCGTCAAGGTCAACATGGACGGTGGTGAGCCAGCCGGGCCGTTCCCGGGTATCTGTGTTGCGTTCACCTTGCTGACGAAGGTCAACCACGGTCCGGATCCCGGCATCGTGGATCTGTTGCCATCCGCTCCCGGTGATCCAATCGACGTTCTCGCTCCGAAAGAACACGCCCCGTGGAGTGACCGTCCCATCTACGCGCCGTAGACCGCCGAGGTCACGTCCGTTGACCAAGCCGTCAACTTTGAGTGTGCGATCTTTGTTTTCTGCCGGATCCCCCATGGCCCTAGTAAACCAGAGGGTGCTTTCCCGTCGGGGTTGTTCGGAATCACCAGTTCGCGACACAAGCGCAGGATCTGGCTACCCCATTTTGCCTCGGGCAACGGTGCCTCCCGGTGCGCTATTACGAATCGGCTGTCAGTTGTTCGTGGACAATCTGCCAGCCTTCGTGTGTGCGCACTAATACGTTGGTGCCGCGTCCTCTTCCGGAGTGTTGTTGTCCGTCAATAATTCCCGTCCAGGAGAATCGGTAGCGGCACACGGCGGCCTCCTCCTGCACGAGCACCCACGTCAGTTCGTCAACGACGTATCGCTCGTCCCGAATCGCAAGGAAGGTCGCCTCGATGGCAGCCCGGACCTGATCGCGCCCCTCGTGGGATCCGTCTGAGAACCAGTAGGTAGCGTCGCTGTCTATGTACGGCAGAACCCGCTCGATGTCGTGTGTATTGTTGGCCGCCTCATACCCGCGCATGACAGCCGTGAGTTCATCGACGAGGATCTCCCGGTTACGAATTTCCATCCCCACACTCTTGCACAGGCCTTGAGGATCAATACCAAGAAACGTGGTCACACCTGAAAGTAGTGGTTTCTGCGCGCTTTTTGGCGCGGGTCGATGTGGGGTGGCGGGATGAACCAGGGCACGCCTGTTTGGACTTGGATGTGCCATTCTTCCTTGTGGATCAGGTGGTGGTGGTGGCTGCAAAGCAAGACACCATTGTCGACGCTGCTTGGTCCACCCCGGGACCAGTAGGTGATGTGGTGGGCTTCGCACCACGGGGCCGGCATCGTGCACGAAGGAAACGCGCAGCCTTTGTCCCGGGCGGTGATCGCTTTACGGATGTAGGCGGGAAAGATCCTGGAGGCCCGGCCGATATCCAACACCTGGCCTTCCCCGCCCAAGACGACAGGAATGATGTCCGCATCGCAGGCGATCTTCCGCAACGTGGCCGCCGGGACCGGACCGCTGAACGTGAAGCTCCCCGTGCCCTGTTTCGGCCCGCCGGAGCGCCCGGGGTGTCCGGATTGCCCGAGGAACGCGAGCTGCCCGATTTCCATCAGCGGTGCCAGCAGGTCCCGGTGGTCGATGGTGGCCATGATCTGGGGGCGCTGGCCTCCGACCGCGGGCAGCGCCCCGGTGGCGAGGGCAATCTTGCAGGCGCCCAGCAACCCGTCCAGAAGTCTCTGCGCCCGTGTGCGGCGATCCAGGGACGCGGCATCATCGCCTGAACCGCCCGGAAGACTGTCGGCCGGAGCATTTGCCAGCGCGCTCCCGCCGCCGGCGTCCACGGTATTGTCCCCCGGTCCGGGCTCCTCGGACGTGCGGGTTCGGGGGTTGGTGGCGGTGTTCATGACGGTGAGCAGGTGCTCGTACTGGTCCTGAGTGGCGAAGATTTCCACATGCTGCAGCCCGTGTTTGGGCCGCCGCAGGAAAGCGCCTTGGAGGTGGCGCAGGGCTTCTTCGCTGGGCTCGGCACCGTCCTGATCGATCGCGTCCGTCCAGCGCCGGGCGATCCTGGCAAGGAAATCGGCGTCGTTCTCGGCCGCCGTCAGGGTCAGTGCGTGTTCCATGTCCGCGGCTGTCTCGGGGCTGCACAGGGGCCGGACGCGATCCAGAGCCATGGTGATGATGGTGGCCGGCCGGGACGCGATGCTCCCGTAGGCCAGGGCCGCGGCCACTTCCCCATACCGCGGCTGGATCCTTTGACCTGTAAGTGAACGGCCGGGCAGCAGATCCTCCGCCAGAGCCAAGCGGCGACGGGCCTCGGCCGCGCTGATCCGCAAAAGCGAGCGGAGGTGCTCGCCCGTGTTCCGGAACTCCTGGAACCCGGCGCGGGCATCGCCCGCAGCGAGCCCACCGCCCTCGACGCCGGCACCGGCTCCGGCTCCGGCTGCCCCGACTTTAGTTTCCGCGCTGCCGGGACCATCGCTGGAGCCGGCCGCCCGCGCTTCGACTCCCCAGCCGGTCGTCCAGCCGGTCCCGCCGGCCGGCTCCTCCTGCCGCACCCGGTCCAACTGCCCCGCGGCGACCAGCTGCAAATAGTCCAGCGTTCGGGAGAGTTCCTCCACGTTGAAGGCAAACGCGGCGGAGTCATTCAGCCCCATCGGCCCGACGTCGTCCACCGCCGTCCGTGCCAAGGAGCGTAACGCTGCAAGAGCACCCTCCAGAACCCGCTGCGGACCACCGCGGCCGCCGTCGCGATCCTCGGGCGGATCCAGCAGAGCGAGCCGGCGCGGCCCCGGCATTTGACCCGGCGCTTGAGCAGCCGCCGTCACCATCCGCGGCTGGCGCGCCTTACGGAAGACGACGAACCCGCCGCCGGGCGCAGCGGCCTGGCGGGTAGTGAGGTGTCCGATCGCTTCCATACCCAAAGCATCTCAGGAGGCTCTGACAAAATAGCCGGCCCACCGACCTGGAACGCACATGCGTTATCGACAGTTCTGTACGCAACGTACATTTTGCTGCACTTACCGCACTATCGAGTCCATGACCGATATCGCCATCACCGAAGCCCGGAATCACCTGGCAACCATTGTGGACACGGCACATCGCGAGCGCGAACCGGTATTCCTCACTCGCCGCGGAATTCGGGTCGCCGCAGTTATCGATTCCGCCGAGCTGGAGCGTCTTCGTGAAGCCGCGGAAGAGCTTGAAGACATCCGGGCCGTGGACGTGGCCTGGGAAGAGATGGAACAGACGGGTCAGACGCCTATCCCTTGGGAGGACGTCAAGCGCGATCTGGGCCTGACGTGAGCTACAACGTCACGGTCCTGCCAGCGGCCCTTCGGCAACTGCGCAATCTTCCTCCCGAGGGCCGCCGCCGGGTCCAAACAGCCATCGAGTTGCTGGCCGAGACTCCGCGCCAGCCCGGCGCCAAGAAGCTGGCAGGGCGGGTCGAGCGGCGCGTCCGAACGGGAGATTATCGGGTGCTCTACCGGATCGACGACGGCCGACTCGTGATCGTCGTCGTTCAGGCCGGTCACCGCCGCGAAATCTACCGGGAGTAAGTCCACTTACAGATTTCTCCGTCGTCAGTGGCGCGTGATCCGCAAAGCGCTCGATTCACCGACAGAAACTTCGGCATCACCGCCGATCGGGAACGTGAAGATAGGCGAGGTGTGACCGAAATCGGCATTGGCGAGCACCGGCAAGCCTGCAAGAACGGATTGTTTGGCCACGATCAACGCCAGTAGCTCCCGGGTCATTCGGCTTGCCCGCTGGAAGCGACCTATCACCAATCCCCGTATGCCCGCTGCCTCAGGCGTCTGCAAAAGCGACGCAAGGTCCCGGGCAAATGTGGCCGGGTGGCTTTCGAAGTCATCCTCCAAGAAGAGCAACGCACCTTCCAAGGACGGCATGTTCGCAGTTCCTTGCAGGAGATTCAGCGTGCACAGATTTCCGCCGACAATCCGCCCGCTCGCAGCGCCACCCTGCAACGGCCACCAGCCGCCGCTGGGAATTGGCGTTCGCCCGTCTTGGTCTCGGAACCAAGCGTCATCGGTCCAAGTCGCGGCGGGACGCACGTCCATGGGCGCCTCGCCAAAGAGCGCGTCCACAAAACACGCTTGAGTTTCCTCAAAGTGGTCCCGCATGCCGAACGTGGACCAGTGCGGCCCGGAGTAGGTAACGAGTCCGGTTCGTGCGTGGATGGCGTTTTGAAGGGCCGTGATGTCTGAGTAGCCACACAGTATCTTCGGGTTCGCCGCGATGAGATCCCAGTCGAGATGTGGAAGCAATTCGTTGCTGCTGAATCCGCCGATCACTGTCAGGATTCCCGCTACTTCCGGATCCGAGAAGGCGGCATGAAGATCGTCAACGCGCGACTGCACCGACGACGAAAGGAGGCCATCCAATTCGTCGACGTGCTCCCCGAAGGAAAGTCGCAGGCCTATCTCGGCGAAACGCCTTTCGATGTGGGTGGTGTTGTCGTGCTCCATGACCACAGCGCGGCTTAGCGCGGGCGCGATCACGCGCACCAGGTCACCGCGACGAAATTTGGGCGGATAGAAAGAAGGCATGTGCCCGACGCTAGCAAACGCAATGCGCGCAACCACGCCGCTAAGCGGAGGTTTTCACCTGAGGCAACGTATCCAGTTCCGCGGCCTTGCAACCGTCACATATGCACGTGCAACCGCCGCGCGGCTTCCGAGATGGAACCGGTCAGCGAGGGGTACACCGTAAAGGTGCTCGCGAGGTCGTCGACGTGCAGTTTCTGCTTGACGGCAACAGCGATCGGGAAGATGAGCTCGGAGGCATTGGGGCCGATGACGACGCCACCGATCACCGTTCCGGAACCCTTGCGCGCAATGATCTTGACGAAGCCATCCTTGGTGTTGCGCATCTTGGCGCGGGCGTTGCTCAGCAGGGACAGCATGACCACGTCGCCCTGGTATTTGCCTGATTCGAGGTCGGCCTCGGAGACGCCCACAGAGGCAATTTCCGGGGAAGTGAAGATGTTGGAAGCCACCTGGTGTAGCTTGATCGGCATGACGGCGTCGCCCAGGAAGTGCGCAACAGCAATGCGGCCCTGCATGGCAGCGACCGAGGCGAGAGCCAGGATTCCCGTGCAGTCGCCAGCGGCGTAAATGTTCGGCGCGGTGGTGCGGGAGACGCCGTCCACCTTGATGTGGCCGGACTCCGTGACAGCCACGCCCGCCTCTTCCAGCCCGATTCCGGCCGTGTTGGGAATAGAACCCACGCACACCAGGCAGTGGCTACCGGTCACCACCGAACCGTCGCCGAGCGTCACCTTCACACCGGCGTCGGTCCTTTCAACTGCCTCCGCGCGTGAGCGGGACAAAACGCGCACGCCGCGGCGTTTGAAGACACCTTCAAGGACCTGCGCTGCGTCCGTGTCCGAGCCGGGCAGAACCTGGTCGCGGCTCGAAATCAGGGTGACGTTAGAACCAAGGCCGTTGTAGGCCGAGGCGAATTCTGCACCGGTGACTCCGGACCCGACGACAATCAGGTCTTCCGGAAGTTCTTCGAGGTTGTAGATCTGCGCCCAGTTCAGGATGCGCTCACCGTCCGGCTTGGCCGTGGGCAGTTCGCGGGGGTGCGCACCGACCGCCAGGAGGATGGCGTCGGCGGTGATTGTCTTGGTGCCGTCCGCGGTGGTGACCTCGATGGTGTGGTTGTCCAAAAGTTTTCCGGAACCCATCAGGATCTCGACATCAAGGTGCTCGAGGCCCACCCGGATGTCGTCGGACTGCTCCCGCGCGAGGTGCAGGACGCGGTCATTGATGTGGCCCAGGTCCGCGCGCATGCCCGGCGCCACATCGCTGCCGTCGACGGCGAACTTGACTCCCAGCTCCCCCGCCTCGCCGACGCGGGTCATGAGATCCGCCGTCGCGATCAGGGTTTTGGAAGGTACGACGTCGGTGAGGACGGCTGAGCCGCCGAGCCCGGCGCGCTCGATGAGGGTTACCCGCGCTCCCAAGTGGGCCGCGACCATGGCCGCTTCATATCCGCCTGGACCTCCGCCCAGGATCGCGATTCGTGGTGAGCTGAAGTCAGGATGCATGGTCACAATGTTCAATTCTCACTTAATGCCGGCGGACCTGCCACTAAGCCCCACCTGAGAACGCCCCCAGAGGCCGCTTTCCTGCCCAGCTGCGCTCTGTTCAACAGCGCGCGCCGCACTGTAGTTTGTACCAGTGAGTAACACAGAGCTGATGAACACAGACCCATTCGAGGCCGCCAAAGCTGCGGCCGACTACATCGCGGCGGAGACCGGCGTCGAATCCCACGACGTCGCGCTCGTGCTCGGCTCAGGCTGGGGCGCGGCTGCGGATCTCATAGGCGAGACGACGGCGACCCTCACGGCGTCGGAAGTTCCCGGCTTCCACGCGCCTGCCGTTGAGGGGCATGTGGGCACCATCCGTTCGGTCCTGACGAAAGAGGGCAAGCGGGCCCTTGTCCTCGGCGCGCGTACCCACTACTACGAAGGCAAGGGCGTTCGGGCCGTAGTGCACGGCGTTCGCACTGCCGCGGCAGCCGGATGCAAGACCCTCGTAGTGACCAACGGCTGCGGCGGTCTGAACGAAGCCTGGACGCCCGGCACTCCGGTGCTGATCAGTGATCACATCAACCTGACCGCGGCTTCTCCCCTTGAAGGTGCCACGTTTGTGGACCTCACGGACCTGTACTCCTCGCGCATCCGCGGCCTGGCACGCGAAGTGGATCCCACGCTCGACGAAGGTGTCTACGCCCAGTTCACCGGCCCGCACTACGAAACTCCGGCTGAGGTCCAATACGCCAAGCGAATCGGCGCGGACCTGGTGGGCATGTCCACCGCTTTGGAAGCTATCGCCGCCCGGCACGCAGGCATGGAGGTCTTCGGCATCTCCCTCGTGACCAACCTGGCCGCAGGCATCAGCCCGGTACCGCTGAGCCATCAGGAAGTCATCGAGGCAGGCCAGACGGCGGGCGCACGCATCTCGCGCCTCCTGGCGGACATCATCGCCAAGCTTTGATCCAATGGCCGGGGAGTCAAGGCTCCCCGGCCATTCCGGAGTTCGTAGCACAGTAGAATTTGAGTGATTCTCCGCCGTAGCGCTCGAGCCGGAAAGGACCGCCGATGACCACATCCGCGCCTTTCCGGTTCTTGCGAACGGGCCTGATCGGTTCAATCATTCTGGGCTTCGCCGCGGGCGGGCACCTGGCTGTTGGCGGAGAACTTCCGGCGCCAGCCATTTTGACGGCGCTGTGTGCCCTGACAATCCTCCCCGTCGCCATACTGACGCGCGTCCGGCTTTCGCTGCCCGCCCTAGCCGGGCTACTGGGGGCCGGGCAGCTCTGCCTTCACTGGGCGTTCTGCGCCCTGTCCGGAACTTCCACCGCGGCACCGCTGCTGTCCGGGCATGCAGGGCATGTTCCCTTGGCGCCCGCTCCGGAAACCGTAAGCGCCATCGTCTCGACCCACGCCGCGGCCAGCGACTGGCAGATGCTCGCGGCGCACACCATGGCAATCTTGGGCACGGCGCTGGTGCTCGCTCGCGGCGAACGAGCACTATGGGCGCTGGCTGCGTGGCTACGTCCGCTGGTCCAACTGCCCGTCGCCACAGTGGTCCAGCCACTTCGCGCCCCCAGCCCCCGTTCGAGCCGCAATGTTCGTCCTCGGGGCCTTCCCTGCCTCCGGCTTCCTTCCCGGCGCGGTCCCCCAGCCCTCGTGTCCGCCGTCTAAGACTCTCCCTTTCACACATGGGCAGGGACGGGCGGCAGCTCCTTGCCTTCACCGGTCTGGACCTCCGTCCGCCCCGGTCCCAACCGCTTTTCCTTTGTGAAAGGGCACCATTGCCATGAAGACCTCCCAACGCCGTACCCTCAAAACCGCCTGCGCCGCCACCATGGTCGCCGGGCTGCTCGCCTTCGGCGTCTCGGCCGCCTCCGCACACGTCAACGTCAATCCCGACGACCCGGCAGCGGGCGGCTACACCCACCTGACCTTCAACGTCCCCAACGAGTCCCCGACGGCCAAGACCAACAAGCTCGAAGTCTCGCTCCCCACCGACACACCCTTCAACTCGGTGTCCGTGAAGCCGGTCGAGGGCTGGACGGCCGAGCTCGTCACCACCACCCTGCCAAAACCCGTCACGGTCGCAGGAGCAACGGTGACCAAGGCTGTCAGTTCGGTCGTCTGGACTGCGGACGCAGCACACCAGATCGGGCAGAACCAATATCAGGCGTTCTCGATCTCGGTCGGTGTACTGCCCGACGCCGGCACCACCATCACCCTGCCCGCTACCCAGACGTACACCGACGGCACGGTAGTGAAGTGGGATGAGAAGACCGTTGAGGGACAGCCAGAGCCGGAGCACCCGGCTCCCTCGTTCGTGACGACCGCCAGTGATTCGGCTGCATCGGCGGCTCCCACGTCCGCTCCAACCGTGACCCCGGCTCCGTCAGCTGCGGCATCGACATCGAGCGACGCCGGATCCACGGCCGGCTGGTTCGGACTCGCGGCAGGCCTCATTGGCCTCGCCGCGGGGGTGACCGCACTCGCGCGAACCCGCTCCACAAAGACCAAATAGCGTCACCACGAACAACTGAACTGCCCGCGCCGGACCCCGGCGCGGGCAGTTTTGCATCTGAAGGCGAGATGGTAGGAACGGTCCGGGGTTGCCCGCCAGCTCACGCGCCCGCGATCCAAGCAAGCAGCACGCGACAGGCGTCGTCACGGCAATTTTCCGACTCCTGTCAAGTCAATTCACCCAAGTGTTAATGGCGTGTGAACTTTTTGAATAAATCAGATTTATTCAGAAATATTTGACCCGCCGCACTTTCCATGGCACGCGCGCGGTGTAAAAATGTAAGCGCTTGCGCACATATGTCTGACATGTGGCCTATGGCCCGGAATGCCTCGCGAAACACGAGTTGCGGCCACATTCAGCGCGCGTCAAGCTTTGATCGGTCCCGGCAAGTCGACGTGCCAGGACCGCAGGATGGGGGCCTCTTATGAATCCTCATCCACCCGAGACGATGGCGTTCCTGACGACGCCATCGGTGTTACCGGGAACGCCGGAGTTCGGACAAGGGCTTGCGCCCATTCCCCCGTAGTCCAACCTCCGCGAGAAGAGCAAGCATGAAATCTCACTCAAACCCCAACAGGCCGCGCCGCCGACTGCGGTCGGCAGCCGCTTTTGCGGCCGCTGCCGGTGTGGCCGCCACGGTACTGATGGCATCCCCGGCAGCCCAGGCGAACCTGCCCGCCGACAAGCCGGCCACCACGATGCCGGCCCCCACGCCGGGATTCCCGCTGCCGACGGTCCACACGCAGGAAGCCTTTGATCCCGCAGCAAGCTTCACGTCCAAATGGACGCGGGCGGATGCCAAGCAGATCATGGCCCAGAGCAACCCGAACGTGACCCCCGGCCAGAACTCCATGAGCCCCAGCGTCACCATGCCGGAGATCCCCAAGGACTTCCCGGCCATGAACGACGACGTTTGGGTCTGGGACACCTGGTCCCTGACAGACCAGAACGCCAACCAGATCAGCTACAAGGGCTGGGACGTCATCTTCTCCCTCGTCGCCGACCGCCACGCGGGTTACGGCTTCGACCAGCGCCACTGGAACGCCCGCATCGGCTACTTCTTCCGCAAGACCAACGCCGACCCGGCGAAGGACAAGTGGAACTACGGCGGCCACTTGTTCCTGGACAACACCTCCATCGGCAACACCGAATGGTCGGGTTCCACGCGCCTTATGCAGGGTGACCACGTCAACGTGTTCTACACGGCCACCACGTTCTACGACCGTGCAGAGCGCAACGCGGGAGGCGGCGGGATCGCTCCGGACGCAGTCATCGCCAAGGCTCTCGGCAACATCCACGCCGACAAGAACGGTGTGACCTTCGACGGGTTCCAGCACACCAAGCTGCTCGAACCGGACGGAAAGCTGTACCAGACCAAGGCCCAGAACGCCGGCTTCGCCTTCCGTGACCCGTACACCTTCGAAGACCCGGCCCACCCAGGCCAGACCTTCATGGTCTTTGAGGGCAACACCGCCGGAAACCGCGGCTCCTACAAGTGCACCGATGCTGACCTTGGTTACCAGCAAGGCGATCCCCACGCCGAGAACACCAACATGGTCAACACCACCACCGGCTCGTGGTTCCAGACCGCGAGCGTCGGCCTGGCTGTCGCCGACAACAAGGACTTGACCCAGTGGCACTTCCTGCCGCCGATCCTGTCCGCCAACTGCGTCAACGACCAGACCGAGCGCCCGCAGATCTTCATCCAGAACGAAAACGGCAAGAACAAGTACTACCTGTTCACCATCAGCCACCAGTTCACCTACGCCGATGGCATGCGTGGCCCGGACGGCGTCTACGGCTTTGTTGGCAACGGTGTCCGTTCGGACTTCCAGCCGGTGAACAACTCGGGACTCGCGCTCGGCTCGCCGACCGACTTGAACCTCCCGGCGAACAACCCGAGCGGCACCCAGTCGGCACAACAGAACGGCCGTCAGTTCCAGGCCTACTCGCACTACGTGCAGCCGGGTGGCCTGGTGCAGTCATTCATCGACAATGTCGACGGAGTCCGTGGAGGGTCCCTCTCGCCCACGGTAAAGATCAACTTCGCCGGTGGCGTCACACAGGTTGACCGCAGCTTCGGCAAGAACGGCCTCGGCCCGTTCGGCTACCTCCCCACCAACGTCCGCGTTGGAGGGGAAGGCCTCTACAAGTAGGCCACCGTCAATTCCAGCCGGGCGGGCAGATGATTTGCTGCCTGCCCGGCGATTATGGGGCGCCCGGTTCACCCCGGGCGCCCCGCTCCACAACCCAGGAAGTCCCATGCTCCACTCTCCCCAATGCCCGCTCCGGCCCGCCCGCAAGGCGGTACTCGCCGTCGTCGCCGTCGTCGTGGCAATGTTCGCGAGCTCCTGCACTCCGACGCCGGACTCCTCGCGGCCTGCGACGAACCCGCCATCCGCCGTCGGAACCTCTGCACCCGCACCGTCCGAATCGGACCCGTGGCGGCCCGCCGCGCACCTGACAGCGTCGCAAAACTGGATCAACGACCCCAACGGGCTTGTCTACGAAAACGGCACCTACCACGCGTTCTACCAGCACAATCCGCACGGCAACTTCTGGGGAGACATGTCGTGGGGCCACTCCACCAGCACCGATCTGGTCCACTGGACCCAGCAGCCGGTGGCCATGGAAGGCTCCGCCAGCGAGGAAATCTTTTCCGGCGCGATCGTTCCGGACACCAAGAACGCCTCCGGCCTGGGCACAGCTGAAAACCCGCCGCTGGTAGCCCTCTACACCAGCTCATACGGAGAAGGCGGGGCTCTGCCCAAGGGTAGCCAGGCCCAGTCCGTGGCCTACAGCCTCGACCATGGGACGTCCTGGACCAAGTACAAAGGCAATCCGGTGCTCAGCCTGCAGCCGGCGTCGAACAACTTCCGCGATCCCAAGATCACTTGGTACGAGCCCGGCAAATACTGGGTCATGACCACGGTGGTAGCGGACGCCCAAGTGGTGAAACTGTTCAAATCCACGGATCTGCTGCACTGGAGCTTCCTCAGCGATTTCTCAGGGGTGGGGGCCCAGGGCGGCCTCTGGGAAGTTCCCGAACTTCTCCAGATGGACGTCGACGGCGCCAACGGACTGAAGAAGTGGGTCATGATCGTGAGCATCAACCCCGGAGGCATCGCAGGAGGCTCGGGCATGCAGTACTTCGTGGGCGATTTCGACGGCACCCGGTTCACGGCGGAAAACGCGGCGAAGCCGGGTGACCCACTGACGGACTCGCAATGGCTGGACCATGGAGCGGACTTTTACGCCGCCAACACCATCTCCGCGGCTCCCGGTGGAAAGCCGGTACTGCTCGGCTGGATGGGGAATTGGGACTATGCGCAGTCCGTCCCGAGCACCCCGTGGCGCGGATCCATGGCCATCCCCCGCCAACTCACCCTCGCAGCTACGGGAAGCCGCTTCGAGCTCCATTCGACCATCGCCCCGCCCGCCGCGGATGCGCTCACGAACGCCAACACCAGTGAAGTACATGGCGAAAACCTCACCGTCACTGACTCCACGAAGTCCCTCGGCAGCGAATTCGGGTCCCGAACCCAGCTTATCGAAGCCGAAATGGACGTTGCGGGCTCAGCGGACGCCGGCATGGTGCTGCGGGCCTCGTCGGACGGAAAGGCAGGCCTCCGGATCTCGTACAACCGCGCAAGCCAGACCCTGAAAGTGGACCGTTCCGCGGCCGGAACCTCCAACTTCTCGCCGAAATTCAGCCCCTACCACCAAGCATCCGTGCCCATGAAGGACGGCAAGGTCCGCCTCCGCATCCTCCTGGATTCCTCGTCCGTAGAGGTCTTCACACAGGACGGCTCGGTAGTCATTTCGGACATTTTCTTTCCGCCATGGGGCAACACGGGTGCGGCCGCCTTCAGCGCAGGTGGCGCGGCGAGCTTCAAACTCAGCAGCACGCGGCAGCAACCCTGACGCTCGAGGAGCCCAACTGACTCGCATTAGTTGTCGTTTAGACGCCTCATAACGACAACAACTGCGAGCCAGTTGGGTGGCGTGGGCCGGACTGTGACGGCTGACATAGCCCGTGACCTCGGCATTCATTCCCTTTGACGATAGCTTTATCCCTATGACATCGAGCGATGCCGAATTTGAAAAGCTGATATCCGACGCCGGCGAATGGGCTGCCCAGGATCCGGACCCAATCACTGCGGCAGCCCTGTCCGAGCTGACCGGACTCGCCTCCAGCGGCGTCGCTGCAGCCCGTCAACAGCTTGAAGACAGCTTCAGTGGAACACTGCAGTTCGGTACCGCGGGACTCCGGGCAGCCCTCGGTCCCGGTCCCAACAGGATGAACCGCGTGGTGGTGCGGCGGGCAGCGGCAGGTTTGGCGTCCTTCCTCAAGGATGCCGTTGAGGCCGCTTCCCCCGGAACGCGGCCGCGCGCCGTCGTCGGCTATGACGCGAGGCACAACTCGGATGTCTTCGCCCTGGAGTCTGCTGCCATCTTCACGGCCGCCGGGATCGACACCTTCCTGATGCCTTCAGCGCTTCCCACCCCACTGCTGGCTTACGCGGTCCGTTCCCTTGATTGCGACGGCGGCGTCATGGTCACAGCGAGCCATAACCCTCCGCAGGACAACGGTTACAAGGTGTACCTGGGCGGCCGGGCCGTGGAGGAAAGCGGCCGTGGATCCCAGATCGTGGCACCTTACGATTCGCAGATCGCCGCAAGCATCGAAGCCGTGGGCCCCTTGGACTCCATTGAACTGGCTGAATCCGGCTGGACTGAGCTGCCCGATTCCATCACCGGCGAGTATGAGGCTGCGATGGCTGGCTTGGCCGACGTCGAGAATTTCCCGGCCCGTGAGCTGAAGATCGTTTTGACCCCCATGCATGGCGTGGGCGGTGAAACCGCGGTCTCGGTTCTCAGCGCGGCCGGCTTCACGGACGTCTCGCTCGTCGAGGAGCAGGCAGCACCGGACCCGGACTTTCCCACGGTCAGTTTCCCCAACCCGGAAGAGCCTGGCGCGCTGGATCTGGCTTTGGCGGCCGCGGCGCGCTTGGATGCCGACATCGTGCTGGCCAACGACCCCGACGCCGACCGCGCGGCTGTGGCGGCAAAGGACCCTGATACGGGTGCTTGGCGGATGTTGCGGGGCGACGAAGTAGGCGCCCTGCTTGGGGCACACGTCGTGGCCCGGCACGCCGCGGATGCCCGGCAAGGCGCGGATGCCCGGCAAGGCGCGGATGCCCGGCAAGGCGACGCGAGCCGGGGCGTTTTTGCCAATTCAATCGTCTCGTCGCGGCTGCTGTCCCGCATCGCGGCGGCGGCTGGATTCGCCCATGAGGAAACGCTGACGGGATTCAAGTGGATTTCCCGGGTACCGGGACTCGTTTACGGCTATGAGGAAGCCCTGGGCTACTGCGTGGCGCCCGAACTTGTCAGGGACAAGGATGGCATTTCCGCGTCCTTGCTCATCGCAGAACTGGCGGCGGCTGCCAAGGCCGAGGGAAAGACGATCTTCGACACCTTGGACGAGATCTACCTTGTGCACGGCCTGCATGCGAGTGATCAGCTCAGCATCCGGGTGGCGGACCTTGGTTTGCTGGACGCCATGATGAACCGGCTCCGGGCCGATCCGCCGGAGTCCTTTGGCGGCTCGGCCATCGAGACCTTTGTGGATTTGGCCGAGGGAACCGAACAACTTCCGCCAACGGACGGCCTCCTCTACCTGACCAAGGACCTAAGCCGCGTCATCATCCGGCCCAGCGGCACCGAGCCAAAGCTCAAGTGCTACCTGGAGGTCATCAAATCGGTCGGTTCCGCGGCGGAACTCGCGGAAACCCGCCACGCCGCGCGGACCACTTTGGACCACATACTCGCGGACGTCCGCGAAGCGCTGGGGCTCTAGTTAGAGTTCGACTTCGATGAAGCCGTCAACCATGCGGGTCCTGAATGCCGCAAGCCGCAGCCCGGGGTTGGAATAGCATTCACCGGTCTGCAGATCGTAGACCTCTTTGTGCAACGGCGACGCGATGGTGGGGCGTGATCCCCGGGAACCGGTGATGCCGCGGGCCATGACGTTGGCCAAGGTTGCAGGGTCCTGCTGGGCGACCGCGTAGACATTGTCGGCGTCGACGCGGAAGAGCGCCACCTGCACGCCGTCGATCAAAGCTGCCTCGCCCCAAGCTGGCTCAAGTTCGTCCAAGGGGCATACGCGGTGCCAGCCGGACGCCGTCGGAGCGCTCGTCAGTTGTTCTTCCCGTTCCAGAATGACGGTCATGTCAACCCCTCTCGCTATGCCTGCGGCCGGACAAATGCTGCCCGTTCCTTTAAGGCGTTGGCCGCCACGCGGCCATACGTTCAAGGTAGGCGGGGAGTGTTTCACCGGAACGCAGTCAATGTGTCCGGTGCGTAAAAGAGACCTCACACGTCCCGACATCCAATCGTGACCCAGAAGTTAAGACCACGAAACAAAAGGGAAACTGAAGAGAAACTGCCCGTCCGTAGTCTGAAGTGACAAGTTGCGGAGCACGTTCTGCGGCGTATGCGAAAGGCCACCAGTGACCGGACACACTTCCACCCCAGAAAACCTGCGCCGTATTGTTGTCGCCGGCGGAGGCCCTGCCGCCCACCGCTTTGCCGATGCCATGCATACCCGCGGTCTCGAGGGCTGGCACGTCACGGTCCTGACCGAGGAAGCGCATCTTCCCTATGACCGGGTCACGTTGAGCAAGGCCCTGACCGATGTGGACTACGACCTCACACTAGGCGACATGTCCATGTGGGCCCACGAGTCGCTGGACCTGCGCACTGGCGAGCGGGTAACCAAGATCAACCCCGAAGCCAAGTCGGTGGAGACCGCGGCCGGCAACACTTACGACTACGACCACCTGGTGGTGGCCACCGGTTCGGACGCGGCGGAACTCCCCTTCCCCGGCGGTGACCTCGCCCATGTCTACCGCACGCTCGACGACGTCTGGGCCATCAACAAGGCCATCGCCGAACTCACGGATAAGCTCGGCCGGACCGTCAAGACCGTGACGATCGGCGGTGGCCTCCTCGGTCTGGAAGCAGCGGCGGGCACCATGGAGTTGGGCGCGCAGGCCACCGTCATCAACGGTTCGCGCTGGCTCATGAACGCCCAGCTTGATGAGGGCGCCGGCCAGGCATTGGGCCGGCTGGTCACTGCCAAAGGACTCGAAGTTCTTACGGGAACCTACCCCGCCGAAGTATTGTCCGACGACGACGGCCAGGTCACCGGCGTCCTCATGAAAGACGGGCGCATCATTCCCGCCGACATGGTCATCGCGTCGATCGGCATCCGCCCCCGCGATGAACTATTCCGCGCCGCTCAAGACCCCACAGCTGGCAAAGAACAGCTGTTCGAACTGGGCAAGAAGGGTGGAGTAGTCATCAACGACCACTGCGCCACCCCGGTTCCCGGCATTTGGGCCATCGGCGAGGTCGCGAACTTCGAGGGCATGTGCCTGGGGCTCGTGGCACCGGCGAACACGATGGCCGAAATCGTCGCGGACCGCCTGCACGGCGGACAAGCGACCTTCCCCGGTTTCGACACGGCCACCAAGCTCAAGCTCTCCGGCGTGGACGTCGCCAGCTTCGGCGACGCGTTCGCCACAACCGAGCACTCCCTGGAAATCGTCTACGCCGACCCCGCCCGCGGCGTCTACCAGAAGATCGTCACCACCGACGACGCCAAGACTCTGCTCGGCGGCATCTTCGTCGGCGACGCCACCCCGTACATGAGCCTGCGCCCCCTGCTCGGCCGCGAACTCCCCGCCGAACCGGGCGCCTACCTCACCGCCGCGGGCGGCGGGGAGGCCCCCGACACCGAACTGCCCGATGACGCGATCCTGTGCTCCTGCAACAACGTCCCCGCCGGCTCCATCCGCGACGCGATCAACGGCTGCGGCTCCTGCGACGGCAACACCCCCGTCCGGGAACTCGGCGAACTGAAGACGTGCTCGCGGGCCGGCACCCAGTGCGGCTCCTGCGTGCCGATGCTCAAGAAGCTCCTCGAGGGGGAGCTGAAGAAGTCCGGCATCGAAGTCTCCAAGGCGTTGTGCGAGCACTTCAGCCTCTCCCGCCAGGAACTCTTCGACGCCATCCGCGTCCTGGAACTGGACTCCTTCGAAGACATCCTGGCCAAATACGGCACCGGAGCGGGCTGCGACATCTGCAAGCCAACCATCGCCTCCATCCTTGCCAGCCAGAACAGCGAATACGTCCTGGGCGCCGGGCGCGGCACCCTGCAGGACACCAACGACCGAGCCCTGGCCAACATGCAAAAAGACGGCACCTACTCCGTGGTCCCGCGCATCGCAGGCGGCGAAATCACGCCGCAGGGCCTGGGCGTGATCGCCCGCGTCGCGGAGAAGTACGGCCTGTACACGAAGATCACCGGCGGCCAGCGCATCGACATGTTCGGCGCCCGCCTCGAACAACTCCCGGAGATCTGGAAGGAACTCGTCGAGGCCGGTTTCGAATCCGGGCAGGCGTACGGCAAGAGCCTGCGCACCGTGAAATCCTGCGTGGGCTCCACCTGGTGCCGCTTCGGCGTCCAGGACTCCGTCGCCATGGCCATCAACCTGGAGATGCGCTACCGCGGCCTTCGCAGCCCGCACAAACTCAAAATGGGCGTCTCCGGCTGCGCCCGCGAATGCGCCGAAGCGCGCGGCAAGGACGTCGGCGTCATCGCCACCGACAAAGGCTGGAACCTCTACGTCGGCGGCAACGGCGGTTTCCTGCCCGCCCACGCGCAACTCCTCGCCCAGGACCTGGACGACGACACCCTGATCAAATACATCGACCGCTACCTCATGTACTACATCCGCACCGCGGACCGGCTCCAGCGCACCGCGCGCTGGCAGGAGGAGCTCGAGGGCGGCCTCAAACACATCGAAGACGTCATCATCCACGACTCCCTCGGCATCGCCAACGACCTCGAAACCGCGATGGCCCGCCATATCGACACCTACCAGGACGAATGGGCCGAAACACTCAAAGACCCGGAACGCCTTCGCCGCTTCCGCTCCTTCGTCAACGCCCCCGACCAGAAAGACGAAGCCATCACCTTCGTCCCCGAACGCGGCCAGATCCGCCCCGCCACCAACGAGGAAAAAGGCGGCGTCCTCATCGCCAGCACGATCCCCGTTCGCGGCCAGGACTAAGGAGCAAGAAGCCATGCAGCTCACCATCGACCTCACAGGCCGCGACGTTCTGGTCATAGGCTCCGCTCACGCCGCGCGGCAGGCCGTCCGGCGCTACGAAGCCGCCGGCGCCGTCGTCCATCGGCTCAGCACCCCCGACGGAGCCGACGCTGACGGCCCGTTGCCCGAACGCCCCTTTTTGGTCGCGGCTGTCGACGACGGCCAGCCCGGCTGGGAACCCCTGCTCGAACGCTGCCGGAAGACGGGGATCCCGGTCGCCAGCGAACCTGCCGCAGGCGAGTCAGGCCACGTCACCTTGGTGGGCGGCGGCCCCGGCGCGCTCGATCTGTTGACCATCGGCGCGGTCAACGCGCTGCGGGACGCCGACGTCGTCTTCTACGACCGGCTCGCCCCCTACGCGGAACTGGCGCAACTGACGTCCGCGGAAATGGTGGACGTCGGCAAACGCCCCGGGCACCACAAGGTAGCCCAATGCGACATCGAAAAACTCATGGTCGACGCCGCGCTGACCGGGAAGAATGTGGTCCGGCTCAAGGGCGGTGATCCTTATGTGTTCGGCCGCGGCGGCGAAGAAGTCAGCGCCTGTGTGCGGGCGGGCATCCCCGTCCGCGTCATCTCGGGCGTCACGAGCGCCATCTCTGTCCCTGCGGCCGCGGGCATTCCCGTCACGCACCGCGAGGTCAGCCACATGTTCACGGTTGTCTCGGGCCACGCACCTCTGACCGAGAAAGAGCACACGCACCTGGCCGGGCTCGGCGGGACCATCGTGGTCCTCATGGGCATCGGGACCCTCCCGCAGCTCGCCGCCGGGCTCCGCCGGGCCGGGATGGACCCGGCAATGCCCATGGCCGTCGTCGAGCGCGGTTACCGACCCGGACAACGCACTACCATCGCCGAACTCGGAACCATTGAAACCGCGGCCGCAGGCTGCACCAACCCGGCCGTCCTGGTTATTGGCGAAGTGGTCCGGGTGGCCGAAGCCAACCGCAATCACACCGAAGCCACCGCAGACCTCAACCTCCTCGCAGCTTCCCTCCTTGAAGCCTGAAAGAACACACATGACTACGTTGAATGCCCTAGACTCCATCGATGCAGGCTCGCCGTTGGCCACCCCCGTACCAACCGACGATGCGCCGCTGGACGGTTTCCGCATCGGAGTGACTTCACACAGGCGTTCACGTGACTTGATTGAGGCGCTTGAACGGCGCGGCGCTTCCGTGTTGCACGCTCCGGCTTTGAAGATCGCGCCGGTCCAGGAAGACGTCACGCTCATCGAGGACACGAAAACGATCATCGCGGCCAAACCCGATATCTGCATCGCCACCACTGCCTACGGCATGCGGCGCTGGTGCGAGGCTGCGGACTCCTTCGGCATCGGCGAGCAACTTCTCGACGTCCTGGCTGCCTGTCGCATGTTCGTGCGGGGGCCAAAAGCCCGTGGTGCGGTCCGCGCGGCGGGCCTTGCCGACGTCGGGATCAGCAGTGACGAAACCACCGCCACCCTGGTGGACATGCTCCTTCAGGAAGGCGTCCGCGGCAAGACCGTCGCCGTGCAATTGCACGGCTACACCGATGTGCGCCAGTTGGAGCGCCTCCGCATGTCCGGGGCAACGGTCCTCACAGTCACCCCCTACCGCTGGGTAAAGCCCGACGGCGAAGACAAGCTGCCGCGCCTGATCGAAGCCGCCTGTAGTGGAGACTTGGATGTGCTCACCTTTACGAGCGCACCGGCCGTAGACGCCATGTGGAGCACTGCCCACGAAATGGGCATGTACCGCCAGCTGATCGAGGCCCTCAAGACCCAGGTGACCGTTGCCGCCGTCGGGCCCGTCACTGCACAGCCACTGATCGACGCCGGGCTTACCCCCCTCATCCCGGACCGCTACCGCATGGGTGCGCTCATCCGGCTCGTCACCGAACATCTGGCCCTGAACCATGTGCGCCGGCTCGACACTCCCGCAGGGAACATCGAGCTGCGCGGGCGTTGCTTGAGGATCAATGGTTCCGTGGTGGAGCTGGCCCCGGCTCCGCTACTCCTGCTGCGGTCGCTTTTGGGAGCCGGGGGAGCCGTGTTGTCCCGCGAAGCGCTTTCCGATCTTCTGGAACTGCGTGGCTCGGTCCATGCCCTAGACATGACGGTGAGCCGTTTGCGGTCCTCGCTGCCGGACGGAAAGCTCGTGGAAACCGTGGTCAAACGGGGTTACCGGCTCCGCGTCTAGCTGTGGTTCTTGTGGACGAGGTAGATGGCACCGGTGGTGACGTCTTCCTCGAGTGCTTCCAGGGTGCGGCCACGGGTTTCGGGGACCTGCTTGACGACGAAGACCAGGGCCAGTGCCCCGACGACGGCGAAGAGGAAGAAGGTGCCGGTGATCCCGACCCCTGCGACCAGCGATGGGAAGAACAGCGAGAGGAAGCCGTTCACGACCCAGAGGAAGAAAATCGAGACGCCGGTGCCGAAGCCGCGCATGTGCAGCGGGAAGACCTCGGACAGGTAGACCCACACCGCGACGTTCAGGAATGTCTGCATGGACCCGACGAAGGCAACCACCAGGAAGAGGATCACGTACGGGCGGATCGGGTTGCCTACGGGCAACATCATTGAGGCGAAGCCGATCAGAAGGTGGCAGCTGGTGGTCAGAGTAAGCCCGAGGATGAAGGTCTTGCGACGGTCGATCCGGTCCATCAAAGACAACGCGATGACGCCGCCGACCACCGCGATCACGCCGGGCGCGATGTTCGCGATGAGCGCGCCGCTCTCGTTGAAGCCCGACTCGACAAGCACCGTCTGGCCGTAATACATGATCGAGTTGATGCCGGTCAGCTGTTGGGCGACGCCCAGGCCGATACCAACGAGCAGAATGCGGAACAGGTTCTTGTTGCTGAAGACCGCGCGCCAGCCGATCTGCTGGCTCTCCTGCTCCTCCTTGGCGACGTTCTCGACCTCGCCGAGCTCTGCGAGCGCGCGGTCCTCGGAGCGGACGGACCGCAGTACCGCGAGGGCCTCATCGTGCCGGCCCTTCTCGACGAGCCAGCGCGGCGACTCAGGCACGCGGAGCATTCCGAAGAACAGCGCGATCGCCGGCAACGCGCAGACCGCAAGCATGATGCGCCACACGCCGGAGACGTCGCCCCATACGATGCCGATGATGGCGTTGACGACGAAGGCCGCCAGCTGGCCGACGACGATCATGAGCTCGTTGCGGCCCGCCAGGGAGCCCCGGATCTCATACGGGGCCATCTCCGCCAGGAACACCGGGACCACCGCTGAAGCGCCACCGACGGCGAGACCGAGCAGGACGCGGCCGACCACGAGCACCCCGAAGCTCGGCGTGAACACGCACACCAAGGTGCCGGCGAAGAACAGCACCGCTAGCAGAATGATCGTCTTGCGGCGCCCCCACCCGTCGGAGATGCGTCCGCCCGAAAGGGCGCCGATCGCCGCCGCGAACACGAGTGAGCTGGCAACGATGCCCTCGGTGAACGGGGTGAGGCCGAGTTCGGCCGTCATTGGCCGGAGCGCCCCATTGATGACACCCGTGTCATAACCGAACAGCAGGCCGCCGAAGGTGGCAATCAGTGCGACCAGGCCAAGGCGCTTACGATGCGGGCCGTTGGTCAGCGGAGGAAGCGCGACTGCGCTGCCGACTCCCCTATGGCTTTGCGTAGCAGACATCAGGACTCCTTTGTCTTGTGATGCGGGTCATACACCCGCTCTGAATAACAGACTAACGCGCGAAAGACTTAAATGTAAGGTCAATCTAACAAATGACTTAATTGAGACTTCCCGGCCATGGGAAGATGAGGGCATGGGTCCTGACCGGCAGCTCCGTCCCGCAACACAGAGCGATGTGGCTCGTGAAGTCGGCGTCTCACGCACGCTTGTGTCTTTCGCCTTCCGCGATGCTCCCGGTGTTAGCGGCGAGACGAAGCAGGCCATCTTCGACGCTGCAAAACGTCTCGGTTACCGGCCCAACGCGGCCGCCGCCGACCTTGCACGCAAGCATCGCTCCGCCGTCGGGCTCTATTTGATGGACATCCACAACGAGGTCTATGCCGACATCCTCAGCGGCGTAAGGATGGCACTCCCCCAAGCCCGCAACCGGCTCATCCTCAGCGTCTCCCAGTCTATCGACGGCGTGGACGCGGGAGCCGTGGACTCGCTGATTGAGGCGCGGGTGGGGATCATCATCGCCGCAACGCTGCTCGACCCGGACGAACGGGTGCAGGAACTTGCACAAATAGTCCCGATCGTCAGCGTCGCGCGGCCCGTACCCGGCGTCGACAGCGTGTATTCGGACGACGACGCCGGCGCCCGCGCCGCCACCGAACACCTTCTCAGCCTTGGACACACCCGGATCGCCCATCTGGCCGGGCCCGACTACGACGGCCATACGGTCCGCCGAAGGAGCTACGAGAAGACAATGCGCGGCGCAGGAATGGTTCCCCGGACCGTACCGGCCGATGACTTCACGCAAGATGCCGGAATGCGTGCCGCAATTGAAATCCTTGACTCCGCGGACCGCCCGACAGCCATCTTCACCCACAATGACCAGTTCGCATTGGCAGCACGAGAAGCCGCCTACGCGAGGGGCATGGCCATTCCCGGGGACCTGTCACTGGTGGGCTACGACAATTCACGGACCGGCCGGCTCCACGGGATCGACCTGACCTCGGTCGATCTCCACGCAATAGAACTGGGAAACATCGCCGGAGCCGCGGCAATGAACCGGCTCAACAATCCCGAGGCTCCCATCGCGGACGAGCGCCTCACGCCCGACCTGGTGGTCCGCAGCTCAACGGCGGCGCCCAGACGCTGATTCCGCGTCGCGTCATGGACAGATGCCCGGCCCGGTGGGACCATGGCCGTAGATTCGCTCTTGGTCCGGAGGAACGGCCATGAAAAACTTCGCACAGCTGCACGCGGCGATGCACAGGTCCTTCCACAGATTGCTTCCCTCGCCGGTCCCACGCCGCCAGATCAAACTCAGCGGCCAGTACGCCAAAGTGGATGGCATCAGTCGCGTGATGCCGCTCAAGTCGAACAACTCCCCCATGCTGATCGCGGCATTTCCCATCAACAAACGCGCCGCCGCTGGGCTGCTTCCAGGCAAGGAAATGCGACCCTTCAGCCTCGGCGGCAAAGCCCTGCTGTTGGTCATGGTGGTCAACCACACGTCGACGGATATCGGCACATACATCGAATATTCCCTGGCCATTGCCATCACCCACGGCAGCCGGCCCGTCCCGCCGCTTCTGCCGCTCCTCTTCCAGAAGTCGTTCAGGCTTGGCCAGTTCGTGGTGGACCTGCCGGTCAACACCGAAATCTCGGTCAAGTGCGGCAAGGGAATCTGGGGCATGCCCCAGCATCAGGCCAACCTCGACTTCGTAGTCACAGACGCCACCGTCTCAGCCCAGTACGACCAGGACGGACGGCTGGGCTGCTATATCGAAATCGAAAAGCCTGCTCCGGTCGGGCTCCCGGTGAGGCTCGCGGTCTCCAACTACTGCGCCTTCCGTGGAATGCTCTGGAAGTCGGTCAGCTATATCGAGGGCACCGCGGACGTCGCCTACGGCAGGCAGGCCCAGGCGCGGCTCATCCTGGGCGACACTCCCGGCGTCGCGCCCTTGAAAACCCTCCACGTGGCACCCAAGCCAGTGTTCACCGCGTGGCTTCCCGAAGCACACAGCCTCCTGGACGACCATGTCGAAGCGTGGTTCCTCACGGCTCCTACGGAAACAGGTGCGGCGGCGCTGAGCGGCGGAGGCACGATGGACAGCGTAGTCGGGCTTGGCCAGAGCGGGGAGTGGCTGGCACCTCCGGACCGCTCCCTCACAGCGCACTAGGCGTGCAGGATTGACGCCGCGGCGGCGCCTGTGTGATCCAACTCATTACCGGCTGGTAACCATCAGGGAACGGGCCACCGCCAAATGGCAACAACAGGGAAACACCACCGAAAAACCCCCCGCCTACGCTGGGCACAGGCACATCAACCACAGCTCAGTTCAGCGAAGGGACCCACCATGTCCATCCCCCCGTCCGCAGGCACGATCCACCTCGTCATCGCAGGAGCCGGGCCGGCAGCCCAGGCCCTGGTCCGTCGACTGACAGGCAGCAGCACTACTTCGCGACAGTCCGGAACGGCAGCGTTCCATGGCACTATCACCGTCCTGAGCAACCGCGACGAGTGCCCCGATGCCCTCCTGGAGCTAGCCGCCCTCCCCCAGGTCTCCGTGCGTTTCGGCCAGGCCGCTAGCTTCATCGATGTCCAGGCCCGCGCGGTCACCACCACCGAAGGCCTCGAATTCCCCTACGATCAGCTGGTGATTGCGACCGGCTCGTCCCCCATGTACCCGCCGGTCCAAGGCGCAGCATGCAGCCTCAACTACTCCACCATCGACGACGCCGAGCAGATCGGCACCGCCGTCAAGGACATCACCAGGGTCCTGGGCCGTCGTCCGCTGGGGATTCTGGTTGGCACCGGTCCGGCGGCTGGCCAGGCCGAGGCCGTGCTGCGCGCCCGCGGAGTACGCCCCATCCGAACCACTTTGCGTCCAGCTGCCGTCATGCCTTCCGTCGCCGGTTCAGTCCTGCCGGCTACCGGGATCGTCTTCGAGGACGGGAGCAGCATGAACGGCGATCTTGTGGTGCTCGCCGAGGAACGGCTCCCCCGCAATGGGCTCGCTGAAAGCGCGGGCCTGCAGACAGCTCCCGACGGCGGTATCAGGGTGGGGCGCGATTTCTCCACATCGGCGCCGGGCATCTGGGCGATCGGGGACGCCGCCTCGCGGGACGGCATGCGCCTTGGGCTCGTTTTCTCCTCGAATGCCGCCGCGGCACACTGCGCTGCCAGGCTTGAGGAAGACGCCAGTCTCCGCACTCCCAGTCCTACGCGGCCTCCGCGTTCCGCACGCTCCGCCGCAGCGGCCTGAGGGGACGCGGGTCTGAGGCGGGGGCCTAAGTGCGGGCCGGGAAGGGAGTCTCAGGGAGCCCGATACCCGGCCCGCCAGCCGCGCTGAAGGAGCCTCCACGGCAGCCGGGCAGTGTGGCAAGATGGTCATTTGACGAGCCGCGACCCTTGCGGCACACCGGGCCCGCCACGGAAGGACCTCCATGAGCAACGAAGCCTCCAGCGCACTGGACAACAGTGCAAGCATCGCTTCATACATCGACCACACTCTTCTCAAGCCGGAAGCCAGCGAAGCCGAAGTGCGCCAAGTCTGCGCCGAGGCGGCCGAGTACAAGTTCAAGTCGGTGTGCGTCAATCCGATTTGGGTCAAGACCGTGACGAAGGCACTCAAGGGTTCCGGAGTGCTCACCTGCTCGGTTGTCGGCTTTCCGCTCGGCGCCACTCCCAGCGACGTCAAGGCCTTCGAAGCACGTGGCGCCGTATTGGACGGTGCGGATGAAATCGACATGGTGATCAACATCGCCGCGGCCCGTGCCGGCGACAAAGGCGCATTGGTGGATGACATCACGACCGTCGCGGAGGCTGTCCACGCCGGCGGCGCCATCCTGAAGGTCATCATCGAGACTGCCCTGCTGAATGACGAGCAGAAGGTCCTGGCTTGCGAGGCATCGGTGGAAGCCGGGGCGGACTTCGTGAAGACCTCAACCGGTTTCAACGGTGGCGGCGCCACAGTGGAAGACGTGGCCCTCATGCGCAAGACAGTGGGTCCGGATCTCGGCGTCAAGGCCTCCGGTGGAGTACGTTCCCTGGCCGATGCACAGGCTATGATTGCTGCTGGTGCAACACGTATCGGTGCGAGCTCCGGAATTGCCATCGTCAAAGGTGAACAAGGTTCATCCGCGTACTGAGTTTCCCGGCAGCCGCCATAGTTTTTGAGCCCCCCCCGGGGCCGAGGAGGAAAGCATGTCCCAGAACGCCAGCCAGCCCATCGAAAAAGAAAACCCTATGGGCCAGAGCATTCTGCTCTTTGTCTTTAGCATGGTCCTGTTCCTCGGTGCCATCTACTCCTTGACTTTCCTGACGCTGGAGAACACCTGGCCGATGGCCGTTTGCCTGGTCCTCTTTGGCCTTGCCTTCTGGATCCCGCAGACCATTCTCGGCCGCTCCAACTCGGCTGGCGAAAGCTAAGACCTAAATACAAAAACTGTGGCCCCGGACTTTTCAGTCCGGGGCCACAGTAGTTTAAATGCGACTCCACCACTTCTGATTCGACTCCACCCACCATCAGCGTGACCTCGGTTTCCCCAGCGCCGAATGGCGCGGGCTTCAACCGCGCCGGAACGGTCACGGTCAATCTCGTCGCCGTGGACAACACGGGCGGTTCGGGTGTCGCATCCATTACCTACCACGTGGACAGCCTCACCCCAGTCACCGTCAACGCAGCCACAGCGGCGGTGACCGTCAGCGGCGGCGACGGCACCCACACGGTGTTCTACTCCGCCACGGACGTCGCAGGGAACCCCAGCGATTCCCACACTCAAACGGTTAAGATCGACACCACTTATCCGGTCGTGGGGGCCTCAATCTCCCCAACGCCAAACTCCCTGGGCTACAACAGGACCAGCTCGGTGACTGTAAACCTCAGCGCGACGGACGTCCGCGGTTCGGGGGTCGCGTCCATTAGTTACAAGGTGGACAACGGCACCCCATCCACCGTCAACGCGGCCACAGCGGCAGTGAATGTCAGCGGCGCCGACGGAACCCATACGGTGTCCTACTCCGCCACGGATGTCGCTGGCAACGTCACATCCCAGTCCCAGACAATCAACATCGACACCATGGCCCCTACCGTCAGTTCCGTCACAATGGCCAACGGCGGTCCGCAAAATTCAAAGGAAGCCGACGCGGGAGACACCCTCACCATCGTCTTTCCCCCGGACATGGACCCACGCACACTGTGCAGTGGCTGGGATTCCTCCTCCGCTTCTGCCCAGTCCGCAAGCGGCACCGCCAGCATCGGCCTAGACCACAAGCTGACTTTCGCCAGCCCCGCCACGTGCTCGGCTTGGTCGTTTGGAAGCGTGGACCTGGTCAGTGCCTATGCCACCGGCCAGACGCCCCTGAGCTTCGATTTGTCCACGATGACCTGGACATCCGGGACACTGGTCATCACCCTGCAGGGGAACCGTTCAGGCACAGCGGGATCTACCAGCAACAAGGTAAATCCCGTCTACACCCCGGTGTCAGGCGCTGCGGACAAGGCAGGCAACCCTCTGTCCGGGAGCTTCACGGGCGGCATGACCTCGCGATTCTAGAATCCACCGTCACCCACCCAACCCCAACATGAGCCCGAGGAGTGCCGGCCACTGGTTCCGGAGCAATGCCCACGCCGCCAGGCCAAGTCCAACCATGGCGTAGCCGCTCACGGGAATCAGGACCAGCCATTCCCGCCGCGAACCGGCTTTGCCAAGCAAGGGGACGGAGAAGGCGCCGTTGGCCCGCCAGATCCCGCTGACGAGGGGCAGCTTGCGCCAGAACTTCGGCGGCTTGATGACGATGGGCCACAGCAGCGGCACTCCCCCGGTGGTGATCATGTCGCCGACAATGTGGATCCCGACGCCGGTGAGCATGGACAGGGGCAGCCAGCTCCACTGATGCGGGGCGAACCACGTGACCAGCCCGGCCATTATAAGAGCGAACACCCAGTTGGCGATCCACCCGGTATTCGGGAACAGCTTGAGGGCTTTGGCGGCCAGGTTGATCATGAACATGCACAACAGTCCGGCCCCCACGGACAAACGGCCCACGGGAGTATCAAGCTGGAACTGGGCGGCCATGGCGGCGAGGACCACGAAGGCCGAGGCGCCCAACAGTGAATGGGTTCCCTGCCGGTGCCCTCCGCTGGCCTTCTCGATCCCGACGGCGATCACGTTCGACAGCGGCGGCAGGGAGTGGGCGATGGTGCTTGAGCGGTGGTCCCAATCGCACACCAAAGCAGTTCCCGCCGTCGTCATCGCTCCGATGAGGACTCCGGTGGCGTCCAGCGGGTACCAGCCCAAGGCGTACGGGCCGGTTGAAGCGATAGCTATCCACGCCGCGGCCCCGGACGCGGCGTGGTGTCCTCCCATCATCGCTTAGCCTGCGGTCTGCGAAGCGCTGGACGTCGGCGAAGCCGGGAAGAAGATAGCTTCGATCACTGTGTTGGCCCACTCCAGGATCTCGGCGTCCTGCAGGTCGCGGCCGCCGATCCGCGCCGTCTTGGGCTTGGGGAGCAACACGGCGTCGAGGGCCGGCTTGATCTGCGAGCCGGGGTACATGCGGTTGAGCCGCATGACTTTCGATTCGGGCAGCTGGGCGGGCGAGAAACGGATGAAGTTGCCTTGGAGCGCGACGTCGGACAGCCCGGCCTCGCGGGCACCCACCCTGAAGCGTGCGACGGCGATCAGGTTCTTCGCGGGCAGCGGCGGCTCGCCGTAACGGTCCACGAGTTCAGCCAGCACTTCGTCGATGGCCTCGTTGGTGATGGCCCCGGCCAGCTTCCCGTAGGCCTCGAGGCGCAGGCGTTCGCCGGGCACGTAGTCGTGCGGCAAGTGGGCGTTGACGGGCAGCTCAATCTTCATGTCGGCGGCCTTCTCTTCCGCCTCGCCGCGGTATTCGGCCACGGCTTCGCCGACCAGGCGGATGTACAGATCGAAGCCGACCCCTTGGATGTGCCCGGACTGCTCCCCGCCCAGCAGGTTGCCGGCACCACGGATTTCGAGGTCCTTCATGGCCAGCTGCATGCCTGCCCCCAGCTCGTTGTGGGCCGCGACGGCCTTGAGCCGTTCGAGAGCCACTTCGCCCAGCGGCTTCTCGGAGGGGTACAGGAAGTAGGCGTAGGCGCGTTCGCGGCCACGGCCCACGCGGCCACGCAGCTGGTGGAGCTGGGAGAGGCCGTACTTGTCCGCGCCGTCCACGATCAGGGTGTTGGCATTGGAAATATCCAGCCCGGTCTCGATGATGGTGGTGCAGACCAGGACGTCAAAGCGCTTCTCCCAGAAATCCACGATGATCTTTTCCAGGCGGCTCTCGGACATCTGTCCATGGGCCACTTCGACGCGGGCCTCGGGGACAAGCTCCCGGATCTGGGCGGCGATGCGCTCAATCGAGGACACACGGTTGTGAACGAAGAAGACTTGGCCTTCGCGCATGAGTTCACGCCGGATCGCCGCGGACGTCTGCTTGTTGGTGAACGGCCCGACATACGTCAGCACCGGGTGCCGCTCCTCCGGCGGTGTGGCCAGCGTTGATGTTTCGCGGATACCCGTGAGGGACATTTCCAAGGTACGCGGGATGGGGGTGGCGCTCATGGCGAGGACGTCCACGTTGGTGCGCATCTTCTTGAGCGCTTCCTTGTGCTCCACGCCGAAGCGCTGCTCCTCATCGACGATCACCAGGCCGAGATCCTTGAACTCGAAGTCTTTGGACAGCAGGCGGTGCGTGCCAATGACCACATCCACGGAGCCGTTCTTGACTCCCTCAATGGTCTCCTTGGCTTCCTTCGCGCCTTGGAACCGTGACAGCGGCTTGACGCGCAAGGGGAATCCGGAGAAGCGTTCGGTGAAGGTCTCATAGTGCTGTTGGGCGAGCAGCGTGGTGGGAACCAGCACTGCGACCTGTTTGCCGTCCTGTACCGCCTTGAACGCCGCCCGGACGGCGATCTCGGTCTTTCCGTAGCCGACGTCGCCCGAGACCAGACGGTCCATGGGGATCTCGCGTTCCATGTCGGCCTTGACCTCGTTGATGGTGGTGAGCTGGTCCGGCGTCTCCACATACGGGAATGCTTCCTCCAGCTCCCGCTGCCACGGCGTGTCCGGAGCGAAGGCATGCCCGCGCGAAGCCATGCGTGCCGAGTACAGCCTGATGAGCTCACCCGCGATTTCCTTGACTGCCTTGCGGGCCTTGGACTTGGTGCTCGCCCAGTCCGCCCCGCCCATCTTGCTCAACGACGGCGTATCGCCACCGACGTAGCGGGTCACCTGGTCGAGCTGGTCCGTAGGGACGAAAAGCCGGTCGCCGGGGGCACCGCGCTTGGACGCCGCGTACTCAAGCACGAGGTACTCGCGAAGACCCGCGTCTCCACCGGAAGGACCAGCAGAGGAGCCAGCCACCTTGCGCTGGATCAGCTCCACGAACTTCCCGATTCCATGCTGTTCATGGACCACGAAATCGCCGGCGTGCAGCTGGAGGGGGTCGACGGCGTTGCGCCGCTTGGAGGGCATGCGCCGCATGTCCTTCGTGGACCCGGCGGAAGTACGGCCCAGGAGGTCGGCTTCCGTAAGGAGCCCCAGTTTGAGGCCGTCCAAGACAAAACCGCGTCCGACGGCGGCGGTGGTCACCTCGATGATTCCGGCTTGGGGTTCATGGGCCAGGGATTCGACGCGGGAGCACGGGATGTCGGCATCGTGGAACAACTCGGCGAGACGCTGGGCAGGCCCAGGGCCATCCGTCGCCACCACGATGCGCCATTGGTCCCGCACGTGGGAACCGATGAATTCGAGCATCTCCGCGACGTCGCCCTGGTACCCGCGCGGTTCACGCGCGTGCAGGTTCAGGACGTCGATATCGAGGACAAGTTCTTCGTCCGTGGCCAGTGAGGTGATGGACCACCAGGAAACACCGTGGGCCAGCGCCGCGTGCCGGGTGTCGGTCAAGGACTGGAAGCTGGCCGCATGCAACGCTGAAGCGGCTTGGGAGCCCAGCACCGAGTCGAGATCGAGGGGCGCCGACCCGCCGTCGGACGCCGTGGACCAGGCGGCTTCGAGGAACTCCTCGTTGGTGGCCGCGAGGTCATGCGCGCGGGTGCGGACCTTCTCCGGTTCGATGACCACACCGATGGAACCTGCCGGCAGCTGGTCCACGAAAGGCACCATCGCGTCCACCAAAACCGGAGCCAGGGACTCCATGCCCTCGACGGCGATGCCGCCCGCGATCTTTTCCAGCATGTCGGCGGCGGCTGGCATCTCGGCCTTGAGCTTGGCTGCCCGGGACATGACCGACGGCGTGATGAGGATTTCCCGGCAAGGCGGGGCGTGCAATTCGCTCGGGTGGTGCACGCTCGGTCCGGAGAGCGAACGCTGGTCTGCCACGGCGAACCAGCGCATCTGGTCCACCTCGTCGCCGAAGAATTCCACCCTGATCGGGTGGTCCTCGGTGGGTGGAAAAACGTCCAAAATACCGCCCCTGACGGCGAATTCACCACGGTGGGTAACCATGTCCACTCGCGAATAGGCAGCGTCGGCAAGGCGGCGTACCACGTCGGTGAAGGGCATTTCCTGCCCCACCTTCAACGTCACCGGAACCAGTTCTCCCAGTCCCTCCACCACTGGCTGGACTACTGCGCGAACCGGCGCCACGACCACTCGCAGGGGACCCGCCGTCGAGCTCTCCGGGTGGGCCAGGCGGCGCAAAACCGCGAGCCTGCGGCCCACCGTATCCGAGCGCGGGGAGAGCCGTTCGTGCGGCAGGGTTTCCCAGCTGGGGAAGGCCGCCACCGAGTCCGCGGGGAGATAGGCAGCCAAGGCCGCGGTAAGGTCCTCGGCTTCTCGACCCGTGGCCGTCACGGCCAACACCACAGCGGTGGCTTCAAGATCCTGGGAGGCGAGTCCGTCGGCCATCTCCGCGAGCAGCGCCGCCCTCAAGCCTGCCGGGGCGCTGATCTGGTAATCGGAGCTGCGTTCGGTGAAGGCCCGCGAGGCCTCGGGCCTGACCCGGGCGAAGGTCCGGTCCTCACCCAGGGCCCGCCGCAGTCCACCAAGGGATGCGACAGTGCCGGCAGGGCTGACTCCGGAGTTGACCGCTGACGGTTGGCCTTTGGGGCTCATGGATGGCACTCCTCGGAAGAGGGAAGTCGGATGGGGAAAGGCAGCACGAAAACCCGAAATTCTCTCGAATCCCGGGGCGTTCCTAGCCTACCCCGACCACACCGTAGGATGTTTGGGAGCCGCAAGAGCTTTCAACCGAGATATTCACGGAGGACCCCCATGGCCCTGAACGCATCCACCACCCTGCCCTACGGCGTCGACCGCGTAGCCGCCACTTTCATCGACGAAGACTTCCTGCGCCACACGAGCGAGTACGTCGGCGGCACCTTGGAATCATTCCAGATCGACGGCGACACCTCCGGCGCCTTCACGACCATCACGGTCCGCACCCTGCCCACCACGCGTCTCCCGGAGATCGCCCGCAAGTTCGTGGGCGAGAAGCTCACCGTCACCCAGACCGAGAAGTGGGACGCCCCGACGGCCGATGGTTCCCGGACTAGCAACATCTCCCTTAAGATCTCCGGCGCCCCGCTGGATGTTACGGCAGCGCAGCGCCTGGTGGCCGACGGCGGCAACACCCGCGTCGAGCTCGAAGGTGCCGTCACGTCGTCGGTTCCGTTCCTCGGCGGCAAGATCGCCGACGCAGCCGAACCGATGGTGGGCAAGGCCTTGAACATCCAGTCCCAGCAGGCCCAGGCCTGGCTCGAAAGCCACTAGCGTGCAGCTGGCAGCCGGGCTGTCGATTGTGCTGATCATCGCAGGTGCGTGGTCCCTCATCGTGTGGCCGCAGTTCCTGCGCCGCGTCATGGCAGACTCGCGTGCCCGCGACGCCAACGGGAAAGCCACGAAGTTCCTCACGGTCCACGTCGTGTTGGTCACCATCTCGATGGTGCTCGGACTCGCGACGGCGGTCATCGGGATCGCGGCGCTGCTCACGTAACGCCCCTGCCGTCCCCAACTGGCTCGCATTTGTTGTCGTTTTGACGCCTCATAACGACGTTAACTGCGAGTTAGTTGGGGGCCGCGGCCGGGTGGGTGACCGTTCCGCTAAAGTGGAATACAGGTGCGCCGGGAAGTCTGGTCGGCAACAGTTTTGTCGACCCGCAACTCCCCAAGGAGCCACATGGCTAACCGCCGACGCCCCGCTGCCCCTTCGAAGGTGTTCAGCCGATCCAGTTTCCCGGAATATCAACGGATCCTGGCTATTCTCCGCACTGAAACCGTTGGTGGCGCGCTCTTGCTCGCCGCCACGGTGGCCGCGCTCGTCTGGGCAAACTCACCCCTTGCCAACGGCTACTTCGCGCTGCGCGAAGTCAAGATCGGCTACGCTCCCTGGCATCTGGAATTGAGCTTGGGCCACTGGGCCTCGGACGGGCTCTTGGCCGTTTTCTTCTTCATCGCGGGGCTGGAGCTCAAGCGTGAATTCGTGGCCGGGGAACTGCGGAAGCCCGCAAAAGCGATCGTCCCGGTTGCGGCAGCGGTGGGCGGCGTGATCCTTCCCGCGCTCATCTACATGGTCGTCAACTTCGGCTCGGGCGCGGAAACCCTCAGGGGTTGGGCCATCCCTACGGCCACTGACATCGCCTTCGCTCTGGCAGTGCTGGCCGTCATCAACACACATTTGCCCGCGGCGTTGCGGACCTTCCTGCTGACACTGGCCGTGGTGGACGACTTGATTGCCATCGGCATCATCGCGTTCTTCTACTCGAGCGGTCTTGAGCCCTTCATGCTGATGGCCGCCACTGTGCCCCTGGCCCTCTTTACGCTCTTGGTCCAGAAACGGGTGCGCAGCTGGTACCTCCTCCTCCCCCTGGCCGCAGCCACCTGGGCCTTCGTCCATGCCTCGGGAATCCACGCCACCGTCGCCGGAGTCCTGCTCGGATTCGCCGTGCCAGTCGTGGCCTCAGGCAAGAAGGGTGAGCCAGCGGCCGGGCTCGCCGAAAGCTTCGAACACCGCTTGCGTCCCTTCTCCGCCGGCTTTGCGGTGCCTGTTTTCGCGTTCTTCTCCGCCGGCGTGGCTTTGGGCGGCGCCGAGGGACTGGGTGCCGCCCTGCTCGATCCCGTGGCGGTTGGCATCGTCCTGGCCCTCGTGGTGGGTAAGACGGCAGGAGTCTTCGGCACCACATTCCTCATCACCAAGACCACACGCGCACGGCTGGACGACGGCCTGGCATGGATCGACGTCGCAGGGCTGGCCCTGCTCGCGGGCGTCGGATTCACCGTCTCCCTGCTGATCGCCGAGCTGGGCTTCGGTTCCGGTTCCCCGCACGATGACCACGCGAAAGTGGCCATCCTCGCCGGTTCGCTCGCGGCGGCGGCGATTGCCGCCGTCGTGCTCAAAGCCCGCAACCGGCACTACCGCAGCGTGGCCCAGGAAGAGCAAAGGGACGACGACGGCGACGGCGTGCCTGACGTTTTTACCCGCGCCTGACGTGGCGGGGCCGCATACGAGTAGCCCTCATTTTAATTGGAGTAATGCCGCTTTCAATTGGGGTGGTTGGCACGCTGTTTGGGCGGTATCGGCAGGAATACCTTGCTGCTATGGACGCGAATAGTATGGAACGAGTGTGGCATGGGGCCCACAGGAAAACCCAAGAGAAGAACTGGTCATTGTTCTTTGTTTGGGCAATTCTCGGTCTCATGACGATTTCGGTGCTCATCGCAGCGGTACCCAAATGATGCGGTGACTAGGCCAACGGTACAAAAAAGCTCGGACCGGTTATTGCGGGTCCGAGCTTTTCTTTGCCGTACGGTTTTCCAAAGCTATAAATAGTCAGGCGTGAACGCCGCAGCATGCTGCGTTGGAGCATTCGCCCCTTACTGCACTAGTCCCGCGACGGCGGCAAGAATTGTCGCGGCGACGAGGGCGAGCAACAAACCCACAACAACGAATTCCGCCCGGCGGACCCGATGCTGGCTCTGGCGCCATTCGCGCCTGCTCTCCAAGGTAATCATGCTTCGAGGCTAAGTCCGGACCACTGCCCGGAATAGAGTGGACGGTACTCGACCTCGAACCACCCGCACTAGAGAGCCGGGGACACCCCTTGGCTCGCCTCGGCCTGGCGCAGCGCGTCCTCCGCAGCAACCCACGCGAGCATGGCGCACTTTACCCGGGCAGGATATTTGGCAACGCCGGCCAGCGCGGCAGCGTCTTGGAGCAGTTCCTCATCCGCTTCCAGCTTGCCGCGTGAACGCATCAATTCCCGGAAGTGATCGATCGTGTTGCGGAGGGCCACCGGGGACATGCCCGGTGCCATTTCACTGAGTATGGACGCCGACGCCATCGAAATGGCGCAGCCGTCACCGTCCCAATGGATTTCCGTGACGGCCTGCCCGTCTCCGGCGGTGCCGAGACTGAGCCGGAGGGTGATTTCGTCACCGCAAATCGGATTGAGCTGGTGGCTCTGTCCCGTGTAGCTCTGTTCTGTCCCGGAGATGCCCGTTCCGGCAGCCGGAAGCTTGGCAAGGTCTCCGCCGCTGCGGGCCTTGGAATGCTCCAGGATCAGCTGCTGGTACAGGGAATCCAGGGCGCTCATGATGCGGCTCCGGCGGCGGTTACCCCGAAGTAAGGCCTGACCTGGGCAACGGCCTCCACCAGCAGGTCGACTTCGTCGGATGTGGTGTAGAGGTAGGTACTGGCCCGCGTGGAGGCGCTCAGGCCCAGCCTGCGGTGCAACGGCTGGGCACAATGGTGGCCCACGCGGACAGCGATGCCCAGATTGTCGAGGTACTGCCCGACGTCGTGAGCGTGCACTCCGGCGACATCGAACGCGGCAAGACCGGTCCGTTCCTCCCCCGGCCCGGGGCCCAGCACACGCACCCCATCGATGGCGCTGAGGCCCGTAACAAGCCGTTGGCCGAGCTCCGCCTCACGAAGGGCGATCCGCTGCATCCCCGTTTCGCTAAGGTAGTTCGTCGCGGCAGCGAGGGCCACAGCCTGCGAAATAGGCTGGGTTCCGGCCTCGAAACGCTGGGGGGCAGGCAGGTATTGGGCTTCCTCCATGGTCACTGTGGTGATCATGGAACCGCCGGTCAAGAACGGGGGCATGGCATTGAGCAGTTCGCTGCGGCCATAGACCGCGCCGATTCCCGTGGGCCCCAGCATTTTGTGGCCGGAGAACACGGCGAAGTCCACGTCGAGGGCCTTGAAGTCCAAAGGGAGGTGTGGCGCAGACTGGCAGGCGTCAAGGACCACCAACGCGCCTACTTGCCGTGCCATTCCGACCAACACGTCAACGGGGTTGATATTCCCGAGCACGTTTGAAGTGTGGGTGAAGGCCACGATCCGGGTGCGCGAGGTCATGAGGTGTGCTGCTTCCTCGAGACGCAGCGCACCGGTGCCGTCGAGGGGAATGTACTTGAGGCTCGCTCCGGTCCGCCGGCACAGTTCCTGCCACGGGATCAGGTTGGCGTGGTGTTCCATTTCGGTGACAAGCACTTCGTCGCCCGGCTTGAGGGCGAAGCGCCCGGCTTCCCCGCCCACCCGGCCCACGCTGGCGTTCGAAAACGAATAGGCCAGCAGGTTCAGCCCTGCGGTGGCGTTGGCGGTCCAGATCAACTCATCGTCCTGCACGCCCACAAAACGGGCCACGGTGGCACGCGCGTCTTCGAAGGCGTCCGTGGCCTCTACCGCAAGGTGGTGCGCGCCGCGATGGACGGCTGAGTTCCGCTGTTCATAGAATTCCTGCTCAGCCTCAAGCACGCTCCGGGGGTTTTGCGAAGTTGCGCCCGAATCGAGGTAGACCAGCGGCTTGCCATTGATTTCCTGCCCAAGAACGGGGAAGTCGTTGCGGATGCGGCGGACTTCATCGTCATCAAGTGCGGAAACCTGGGCATCTCCCCACGCGGGGGTGGAAACCATTGTCAAAACCGGTGCTCCTCGTTAGGACTACGTGGCAATCGCCAGCGGCTGACCGCCATGAGTGGCGGCGTCACGTAGTAATTGTCCCACCAATCGGCTTCTCTGCCTTCATCCGCGGAGCGTTGGCCCTACTCCTCCGGCTTCGCCAACTCGTCCCACAGTTCGGAAAGCTTCTGCCTACGTGACACTCCCAGCTTGCCGTAAACCCGCTGCAGGTGGGCGTTGACCGTGTTCACGGCGATACCCAATCGGGCAGCCACCTCCGCGCTGCTTAGGCCTGAGGCCACCAAGGCAGTCACTTCGCGTTCACGCTGTGAAAGCTTGACGACGCCGGGAAGGACCGAGGACGCGGCCTCCGGACTGGCCGGGCGGGGCTCGTCAAAAACGAAAGCCTCCTCCTCGTCTGACCCTTGCTGAGGTTCACCTATACTTAGCTGCCCTGTTCCCATTTCCTGTCCTGCTTCCTGTCCCGACGGCATGCCGGACTCGGCGCTCCACACCAGTTCGGACACTCCCGCCCCAAGCTGCCGGTCTCCCCGGCTGCCGGTTCGGGCCGCGAGGCCGAGATTCAACATTTCAAGCGCCCGGTGCCCCTTCTTGGCGGCAGACCCGGCAAGTTGGAGCAGTTTCCGGTGCGAGTGCTCAGCGCCAATCAGCACTGACCGGGCGGCGGACGAATAGCTTTCGGCGAGCTGCGAAGCAAGATAGTTCCCTCCGCTGGACCTCGAATCGTAGGCCGTCAGTGCCCGGCGTACCTGGTTGACGTCGCCCAGCAACCACGCAGCCGCGGCAAGTCCGCCGAGGGCCGGTGGGAGGAGCCCTTCAGGGTCGGCTTCATCCAGCCGGGCCTTGGCTTGGCGGAACTGTTCACATGCCAGTTCCAGGCTCCCTTGCCTGGCAAGTACAAGTGCCCTGTAGAGATGCGCAGACCCGCCGAAATAGCTCATCCGGTTGCTAAAGCTGGAACTTCCGGCGCAGAACATTTCGGGGCCACCCCATTGCCCGCGCCAGATCAGATTGGACCCGTGGATGGTCAGCACGGTGGAGTGGAAGTCCACGGGGCACCGTGGCAGCCGCCCCACGGCTTCGAGGGCCAGAGTCGAAAGAGCGACGGCGTCAGCGAACCGCCCGCTGACGGCCAGCCCTTGGGAGACGAGCGCCATCAACAGCACGCCGGCCTGGACGGGCGGTGGCGGATGGTGCTCCGTACGCAATCCAGGATCGACCAATTGGCTATGGCAAAGCCTTTGGAACAGCTCACCGTTGGCTGAAGGCCAGCTGCCGTTTTGGGCATCCAGATACAGCTGGAGGACATCCAGTTCGTCCCGGACCGCAGACTCGTCAAGATGGGCTGGCTCGCCCGGCTGGAGGCCGACAGCGGCAGCCTCCAGCCGCCGTCGGGCATCCTGGAGGACCGCCTGCAGGACACTTGCCCCGGGCGATGTCGGCAAAAGGGCACGCAGCAGAAGCCATACCGCGTGGGCGAAGTCAACAGTCAGGACGTCCGGGGTGTTTGCCACCAGACCCTTCAAGACCGTCACAGCCCCGGGGAAATCCCTTGTCTGGTAGAGCGCCCGTGCCAGCTCCACAGCGGCAACCAGTTCGAGTTCCGGCGCCCGCACCGCTTCCGCGGCCCGCCGGGCCCTCCGATTGTCGTGAACATCGTTTGCGGCAATGGCCACGGTCAAAAGATCGGCGTCGGGCACCGGCAAACCGCTTGCCTGTTCAAGGTCCACGCGACGGAACAGGGTCCAGAGCGAGTCATCGGCAACGGTTGAGCTCGTCGCGTAGATGCCCCGTCGAAGTTCGAGGATCCGTTCAGGTCCCAGCTGCTGCCGGGCCAGCCGCGCTTCGATGGCGTGGCTGAGCGTTGCCGTCTTCTGGCCGTCTTTCAGGACTCGGATCGTTCCGTCGGCCCGCAGCGCTTCGATCGCCCGCTTTTGGCCAAGTTGTTCAAGGACGGCCAGCGGTATTGGCTCCCCCACAGCCAGGAAGTCCACGACTTGCCGCTGTGGCACGGAATAGCCCTCAAGCCGGTGGCGGGTCAGCTCGAGCGCTTGCGAGCCGTCTAAGCGGATCGGTCCGGACAACATCCAGGAATCAGCCTGCTCCACGATCTCGCCACGCCCTGCGGCTTCGTCCAACAGCAACTTCGCAGTTTGCACGTTCCCTCCGGTGAGGGCATGGATGTCCCGGACCAGGCTGCGGGCCGCCCGTCCGCCGAGGCGATCATCAAGGAATTCGCGAAGCTGCTCCTGCGTGAGATCGTCCAGCGTCACCACGGACAGCTGCCGCGACACCACGGATTCCATGAGTTCCATTCTCAAGGGCCGGTCGGAGCGGTGGGTGGCAATCAGGCGGATGTCCGGTTCGACAAGCAGCTGGCTCAGGAGCCAAAGAGACATGTCATCCAGGAAATCTATGTTGTCCAGCACCAGCAAGGCGGCAGATCCGGGTGTCGCTGCGCCACGCACTGCTTTGCGGCAAGCCGCCACGATGGAACCCGGCCACACCTTGGCCCTGGCTGGCAGCTCCGGAACAAGTGCCATGGCGATTCCAAACGGAATGTCCGCGAATGACTCCGAGACGTTGTGGGCGATCACGCTGAAGGAACCGCTCAGCACCGAGGCCGCTGCGTCCAAGAGCGTGGTCATTCCTGAACCCCCCGGCCCCGAGATGACTATCCCGGCGGGTTCCGGCCCTGACAAGGCAATAGCAATCTCCTGGAGCTCCGCGGCCCGAATGATCGGGGGCGAGGTGTGGGTCCCTTCGGTATCGTCCATGGTCCTGTCTCATCTTCGGGCCGCCGGACACACGTTCCTGACGGCAGTGGCACGGACCGGTGTCATTTCCAAACGTTACCTTCGGGTTTCGATCCTGGATTGAGTGGTAACTACTTGGTTTTGCGGGGCCACTCGCACGAAACATCCCTGCTCCACGGAGCCTCCCCGCGAGGCACCACGGCGTCGTTTCCAACCCGGGTTTCCCGCGGGATTTGCCTCATCTGTTACCGCCCTGTGATCTGACTGTGTAAGCTGGTGCGGCAAGAGTAAGTTCCGGCTGGCTACTTCTGGGGAGTTGAAGCGCAGCCGATTTTCCCGACAACTCTGTCGTTGCACGCCATTTGGCCGTGCACGACACTGCGGCGTGTGCGCCTGCAGTTCGCCCATCCATTGCCCAGGTCTCGTATGTCTATGTCCCCAACAGATATGTCACCCAAAATATGAAACACCTGTTCACGGCTCTCGTCGCCGTGGCGCTACTTGCCTTCGGCGGGTTCGCCACCATCTCCGCTGTCCAGTCATCACACAAATCCTCCTATCAGGCCGGCGACCGCGGTTCATATTCGTGGCCCAGCTCATCACCCTCCCCTTCATCCGCGCCAACTCGCACCGCCACGCCGGCACCGACGCCGACGCCCAGCAATGCTCCGGCCGCGGCGCCGTCGAGTACGCCCGCTCCAGCTGCGCCGGCTCCGACCGCAACAGCCGCCAGCGCGCCCGCACCAACGGCTGCGCCCCTGCCTGTGACGGGAACATACCCCCTGCACACCAACATCGTGAGCACCACCTTCTGGGTGGGCGAGATCTTCAACGCCAGCCTCTCGGACGGCTCCCAGGTCTGCTCCACTTACAACGGCCAGTGGGCTTTGCAGCACACTGGCGTCAACATGGGAACCACTCCGTCCGGCGCAAGCGGTTGCCCCGGCAGCACTTACGGCGGTTGTGACGGAGTCAGTTCCGGCACCGGCACGAGCTTCCAGTGCGCCACGGAACAGCGCGTAGCCAGCAATGGGTACTTCCCGCTGCACCAGGCCAAGCCTTTGCAGAACCCGTTCTACTTGGATCTGCCTTACGACGACGTCAATGACAGCGTCGCTTTCGCCGAGCGTTGCAAAGTGATTCCGTGGGCCGCCGCGGACAACGCCAAAACCGGCGTCAACCACTGCGCGGACTCGAGCTACAGCTACATGAAGAACGCATGGGTCCAGATCACCGGCCCCAATGGCGGCGTTTGCTACGGACAAGTTGAAGATGCCGGCCCCTCCAGCGGCTCGCTCTACCACGATTCCGCCTACGTGTTCGGCGCGAACAACGCCCGTCCGGCCAACAAGTCCTTCTCCGGCGACCCGAGCCAGGGTGCAGGCATGGACGTGTCCCCTGCCCTGAACGGCTGCCTGGGCTTCGCTCAGTTGAACGGCGACAATGACCACGTATCGTGGCGTTTCGTTGACCGCGCCAGCGTGCCGGCCGGTCCGTGGCTCAACGTTGTCACGACTTCGGGAGTCACCAACTAATATCCCGGGACCCCCGGGTCAGCAGGACACTACGCACTCCGGGAGTGTCGGACGCCCATGCCACACAGCCGCAATGGCTGCCTGGCATGGGCGTCCGCGTGTCCGCACACTAGGCCAACGCCTGTGCCCTAACCTGTCCGCACTACAGAAGGCCCCGGAGTCGCGATTTCCTGAGGTTCGCGTTGGATCCGCCGGACGGGGCTGACCCAGACTCCCGACGAATTCGCCGAGTACGCCCTGGGCAAGACCTGGAGGCAGATGACCGCGTCCAGGATCCGCATCAGCGGAAAGAAGGGAGCCATCAACAGAAAGCGCGGGTTGCGCATCGAAACAGCGGCAAGGACTGTCAAGAAGAGGTCCGGCAGGAAGACTCCGATGAGAACGTCCTGAGGCCGCAGGACACCCGACAGAAAGATAAAAACTTCCGATCGATTGCCAAAAATCCACACTTCGACCGCAGCGAGGGACGATAGCAGGAATGCCGGCACCAGAAGCACGAAGAAGAGGCAGCTGGCTATGAGCTCAACAATGTACAGCCCGAGGACAAACCAGAATCTGCTGAACTGCAGGCCGTGCCGCCTGACGGTCTGCCAGAAACCAAGTGTCCACCGCCGCACCTGCTTGATGTAGTCCTTCAGGTTGTCCGGATCCTGGGTGTACGCAACAGCTGTGGAGGGATGGAACGCGATTCGTCCCAGTTTCTTCGCATGGATCTCAAACGTCATGTTGAAGTCTTCGATCACCAGTCCGGGCGCAAGGACCTGTATCTTTGCGAGCGCGCTGGTTCTGTACATGCTGGCAAATCCAGGCACGATGGAGACGACGTTGGCGCCCTGCGCCGCCTGGCCGTACTTGAGCAGCAGTTGGACCGCAATGTACAAGCGCTCCCGGTAGGCCACCAAGAAGCGGCCGATCGCCGTCGGAGGCGCCGGGCTCATGATCGACTTGGCGCGTCCCGCGACGGCGACCACGGTGGGATCGTCAAACAACGGCAGCCCGGTTTCGAGGTAGTCCGGTGTCGGGCGGGTGTCTGCGTCCAGGAGCATGACTACCTTGAACCGCCTGCACAGATCGAAATGGGCGATGCCCGCGGCGAGTGCGCCTGCCTTGCCACGGTTCGGTTCGAGGTCAAGGACCTTCACACCTGCGGCCCGCGCAATTGCGGCCGTGTCATCAGTGGACATGTCCGAAACGACGTGGATGTTGCGTCGAGGGACCAATGCGGACGCAGCGAGGATTGTCTCCCTGATGACCAAAGCCTCGTTGTGGGCGGCCACGAGGACCGCGACATTCGCCGGGGAGATCCGCACCCCCTTCGAACGATGGCGGGCCCGTTGACGTCGAGGGATCGGCACCGTGCCGCCGAGCAGCAGGGCGATCCATCCGCGGGTCCGGGAGGACAACCCCTGGACCCGCCACCACTCCTCACTGGTCAGGCGGACCAGCCCGGCAAGGGACCAAAAGATCGTGCTTACCCCCAGAACCAAAAAGATCGAAAGAACTATCACGGCGACGGAGCTCCCACTGTGTCGTACATTTCGTAATCATCGGTAGCAAGCTGGCCATCGCTGAAGAGGTTCATTCCAAAGCTGATGGCCTCGGCTCCTGCCGGAACGGGCGGCGTATCCCAGATCGCCTGCTCATAACTGGTGTTGGCCGCGAACCACGGACTGGCCGTCCAGTAGGTCCACGTGCCCAGATTGTTGCGGTAATACACTTCGAACTGGGTCTTTGCGGTGGACTGGTACCACGCCCTGAGCGAATAGCTGTGGCCGGCACTCACGCTCGGAGCGCACGCTCCCAGATCGAGGACGGGAAGCAGTTTCGCGTCACCGGACGAATATTCGGTCACGTCCAGGCGACGGGCCACCGCACCACTGTGTCCCGGGGTCAATGTGCTCAGGACCACGGCATTCTTGCCATAGGACGATACCTGCCAGCATTCCGGTAAGCCATATTTTCCAGCGGTTTCCAGCCCCGGATTCCGAAGGGCGTTCTTCCCAGGTGCTGCCGGCGCCGCCCCAGGACCGTTCACCACGGGTTTCGCCACGCCGCCGATCACGTCATGTACCGTCCGCACGGCCATGGTCCCTTGTTGGGTCCTGGCCGCCAGCCAGGTGGCGAATTGTTCGAACAACGCGGGGCTGATGGAGCGGAGACTGCCGCTGTTATCGATGTCGTAGAAGGTCAACTGCAACCAGCCCCCGGCCTTTTCGGCCTGCGTTACTGTCGCCTCAAGGTCGGCCAATGACCACTTGCTGCCGACCTCCGATGTTGCCTTTGTCCGGAACAGGTCGGCGGGGCGGACAGTTTCCGCGGCCGCGCAGCCCGCGCAGTCGATCGGGGTGGTTATCTCGCCGAGGCCACGCGCGCTGTTGTAGCCGCAACCGGCGACCTGTTCTTCCGATTTTGGCGTTGAAGCCGCAAACGGATAGGCAAAAGAGGTGACCTTGAAGCCCCAATCCGTGAGGTTCACCCGATCGTTGCAGATCTGCCTCGAGGCTTCGTCCGGCTCTACCGAGGTCACATCAGCAAGAGTGACCGTATGGCCACCGATTTCATTCTGGTCCGCGGCCAAGCTGTGGAGATTGTCCGTGGTCATGTAGTCAGGCGCGCCAACAAAGCCGGAGTCGATGAAAAAGGTGCCCCGGAGGCCGTGGTCCTTCAAGATCCGGGCCGCCTCCATCTGGCTTGACCGGCCCGCATCAAACGTCAAGCTGACGGATGAGAGCGGGGCGGCAGAAGGTGTGGGGGTGTCGTCCCCGGGCCCAACGAGGGGAGCTTGGTTTCCATTGATCAGCGATGTGGCGCCCGTCAACAAGAGCAGCACCGACACCCACGAGGCAGCCCACAGGCCTGCCCGCTTCCTCGAAGTTCGGAGCGGGCCGGATGCGACACCCTTCCTCCGGGAGCTCATCGCCAACCCGCGCTGCCGCGGTTCCTGAAGGGGCCGGTGGCGACTGGGGGAAGCCTCGGTCTCAAAGGCTTATTCACCACCGGCCCCCGCTCAGGGGCCCTCTCTATGAGGGCGCGCTGCCGTTCGGCAGCACCGTCAATCGGCGCAGGGTCGATGGGAGGGACTGTGCTGAATCCCCCAAGAGCAGGCTCGAACTCCAGGTAAACGCCTTCTCGGATAAATCCGCCGCGTCCTGTTGCCGCTCGGACCAGAGAGTCCGTTTCCATTGCGAGACCTGTCTTTCCCCCGTTGCCCTCCACCAACTGACACCATCAGCGTAAGAATTGAGGCGGCGACGGACACGAGTAGGCTCTACCCGTCTTTACACTCAACCTTGACGTCCGGACAGCGCCACTACTCGTGCGCTCCGCGCCTAAAGCACCGGAATCAAACCTCAGGGCGCAGCCAGGGGCGAATCCGATCTGTTCGTGGTCAAATGGTGCAATCAGGGCAGTCGGAGTTTAAGGATGGCGGAAGAGAGTGTCCAGGAAGCAGGGAGGCGGCACGTCCGTTTCGGCTGAGGCGGACGGGGCGCGTGAAGTCCGTGGCTGGTCTGCCCAAACCCTTGGACCTCTCCGCCGGCTGTCAGGTTTCGCCCGAGCCTGCATTGCCGCCATCCTTGTGGTGCTGGGGATGGGAGGCATCCTCGTGTGGCGGTTTACTACGGACGCAAACGGTTCCCTCGAGCCCCCGTGGTTTTCCGGCTACGTCGACGTCACTGTGGTCCCTCAGTACGCTTTCGAGACACCCGTGGGCGAGGGCACCAAGAACGTCACGCTGGCGTTTGTGGTGGCAATGGCTGGACAGGCCTGCACACCGAGTTGGGGTAGCACATACAGTCTCGATGCCGCGAAGACTTCGCTCAAGCTCGAAGAGCGTATCGCCAGGCTACGGTCAAACGGCGGCGCCTTCGCTGTGTCCTTCGGCGGCTCAGTGAACAGTGAGCTCGCCAACTCCTGCCAGAATGCAACAGATCTGGAAAGGGCCTACCGGGCCGTGCTGGAGCACTACAACCCCGCAACTATCGACTTTGACATCGAGGGCGACAACCTGGCAGACAGCGCAGCCTGGCAGCGCCGAGCCGCAGCCATCGCTGCCCTCCAGAAGGAGCGGATCAAGGAAGGGCACGCCCTTTCAATTTGGCTGACCCTTCCGGTCACCCCGCAAGGGCTGACCGACGCCGGGACATCAGCCGTTGACCAGATGCTCGCCGCCGGCGTCCAGCTCTCCGGGGTCAACATCATGACCATGAACTACGGTTCAAGCCGGAGTCAATCGCAGAGCATGCTCGATGCCGGAACCTCGGCGGCCCAGTCCACCCACGATCAGCTCAGCATCATCTACCAGCGCGCAGGAACCACCCTCAACAGCGAACAGATCTGGGGAAAGATGGGATTGACCCCCATGATCGGCCGGAACGATCTCCCAGGCGAGATATTCGACCTCGATGCGGCTCGCGGATTGAACTCCTTCGCAATCAGCAAGGGAGTTCAACGAGTCTCCATGTGGTCCTTGAACCGGGACATGTCGTGCCCGCAGGACACCCCTGAGGATCCGGCCAGCCACGTGTGTAGCGGCATCGATCAAGGAACCCAACGCTTCTCCGACTTGTTGGGTGCAGGATTCCACGCCAAACTGCCTTGACCCCGCCGATTAACAAGCGATCATGCCTGGCTTGGACGTTCCGCCCTGTTCTGGTCCTTGGCTTCGGCCGGGCGGGCAAGGTGCCTCCCGTTGCCGTGTCGAAACAGCTTCTTAAGCCACTGCATGGATACCTCCAATTTTCGAGGGACTGCCCGTACCGGGCTGATTTACCGGGTTACTTGGAAGGCCCCGGCGGCCGGTGCTACTTCACTTGGCTGACCGTGACGATTTTCAGCCACGGTCCCGCGGGAACCTGGTCCCGCGGCACGAACTGCCAGTCGACTTTGTCCGACTCGCCGTCAAGCTCGGAGAAGCCAAGGCACCCGTTGAGCGCAGGCGAGACATCCATTCCGGCTCCGTTGAAGTTCTTGTTGACTGGACGTGCATCATTGGATCCGAAAACGTAATTTTTGTCGTGATATTGCCCCGGACCGGCATCTTCAATCTGTCCGTAGCATTCGCGGTTGCCCATCCGGATCCTCACCCACTGGTTCTTCATGTAGCTGAAGGAACGGTTCTGGGCATTGCCCGCGAAACCTGGATCGTTGGCCCACGGAATGACGCTGGCCCTTTCGGCGAACGCGGTGGGATCGTTGACGTCATCGTAGGGAAGATCGAGGTAGAACGGGTTCTCCTTCGGAGTCATGCTGGTGGGCGCGTATCCTTTGGCCTGCGTTCTCGCCTCGGTCTTGCAGCCGTTTGTCACGACCCCGTCACAGCCTCCGTAGCTCTGCATCCATTGGGAGTCGTATGTCGACATCACTTGGCTCCCGTCTGCAGCCTTGGGATCAAAGATCTCGCCAACCCAGAAAGTCGTGGACACGATCCCGGTGTGCCATGGATACCGGCCGGCCGTTGTGGCTGATTGTGTCGGACTCGGGGAAGGTCCTGGACCGGTGCAGGCCGCCGTCAGCAGGGTAAGGACCGCAAGTACAGACACTCCGCCCCGGCTGTGGCGCCTCGGCCCGGATGCTGGGCGATTCACATCGTGCTCCTGGAAAAGGGTTCGTCGGATCTTTCCTTGGACAGGGGCAGGCGACCGGTCAGCGCATACTCCACTCACCCAGCCGCCTGTCCTTACGCTGTAGGCTTTCCCGTCCCTTGGTTCAAGATGCGAGCGTGATCTTCCAACCTGCGGGATCCAGGACTTTTGCCGGTTTGTAGTCGGCCGCGACGTTGAGGATGATTTCATCCAAGGTGGTCTTCGGCTCGAAGCCAACAAGCCCGAAGGACTTGCTGTTGTCCGGAACCCGCCTGCGCATGTCCTCGTAGCCTTCCGAGTACGCCTGCTCATAAGGCACCAAGGTGATGGTGCTGCCGCTCCCAAGGAGTTCAACAATCCTCTCGGCCAACGTCAGGATGGAAATCTCGTAGCTACCACCGAGGTTGTACGCATTTCCGTAGGCAAGGGGTTCCTCGGATATACGGACGATGGCGGGAACGATGTCGCCGACGTAGGAAAAGCACCTGGTCTGGTGGCCGTCTCCGTATACAGTCAGGGGCTCACCGACGAGCGCCTGCCGCACAAGTCGCGGAACAACCATTCCGTACCGGCCCGTCTGCCGCGGGCCCACCGTGTTGAAGAGCCGCACGATGGCAACCGGCAACCCGAATTGGCGCCAGTATGCGTGGGCAAATGCTTCGTCAATACCCTTGGCCGCAGCGTACGTCCACCGGGATTTGAGCGCGGATCCCAGGATGCGGTCCGCTTCCTCCGAGAGGCTGTCCGACGTGTTCTTGCCGTAGATCTCGCTCGTGGATGCCAGCAACAGCGAGGCACCTGATTCCAAGACCGAGTCCAGGACCACTTCGGTGCCGTGGATATTCGTGCGGAGGCTCTCCAACGGGTGGTCGACAATCAGATTCACGCCAACCGCGGCGGCAAGGTGGAAGACCCTGTCTGCACCCGCAACCACCTTGTTCACTGCGTCACGATCGAGGATCGTACCTTCGATGAAATGGAAGTTCCTGTGGCCGATGACGCCTTTGAGGTTCTCCAAGCGCCCGGTCGACAAGTTGTCCAGCACGGCGACTTCGTCCCCGGCCGCCAACAAGTACTCAACAAGGTGGCTTCCTATGAACCCGGCACCGCCGGTTATTGCTGTTTTCATTACTCCTGCTTCCGTCGAAAACCTGGTGGATCTAGAGCCGGGTTACGTTGTCGGCCTTGGGCAAGCGGTACGTCGTGTCCAGTACTGCTGGTGCTCCGGCCAGCCAGTCAAGTTCCATCTGGCTGTGCCTCGTGTGCAGGATCACCAGGTCCGCACTCCAGTCGGCAGGCGATTGCTCGGATTGGAGTGTCCCGCCGTGACCGTCGGGCGCCGTCTGGCACCAAGGATCGGAGAATGCCACTTCCGCTCCGTCGGCGATCAAGGCGGCAATGATTTCCAACGCCGGGGATTCCCGGAGATCTTCGACGTCGGGCTTGTACGCGACCCCGAGCACCATGACGCGGGCACCGGCAATACCGTGGTTGCGGTCCGACAGGATACGGCGGGCCTTCTCCACCACCTGGTGCGGCCTGCCTGCAATCCCGGCCATCGCTTGCTCGATCACCGGGGCCGTCAAGCGGGCCTTGCGCAATTGCCACAGCAGGTAGTGCGGGTCGCACGGTATGCAGTGTCCCCCGACTCCGGGACCGGGGGTGAACGCCATGAAGCCATACGGCTTCGTGGAGGCCGCATCGATGACGTCCATGACTTCCATGTTGAGTTCGTGGCAGATATCAGCGAATTCGTTGGCCAAAGCGATATTGACGGCCCTGAAAGTGTTCTCCACCAGCTTGGTCATTTCGGCGACATCCGCAGACGGCACAACGTGAACCAGTTTGGTGCTGGCGCTCAGGAGCCGTTCGGCAACTTCGCCGCAGGCCGGGGTCACGCCGCCGACTACCCGGGGAACGTCTTCGTGGGAGAACGAATCCACGCCAGGATTGATGCGCTCGGGCGAGAAGGCCACGAACACGTCACGTCCTGGAATGAGTCCCCTCGCAGCCAAGGGCAGGGCCAGAAGGTCGCGCGTGGATCCGACGTAGGTTGTAGAGGTCAGCATCAGCAACTGGCCGGTGGTGGCGAAATCGACCACCGAGGCACAGGCCGCCCGGAGAATACCGAGGTCCGGGACCAAGTACTCGTCCACGGGGGTGGGAACGCAGACAACCACCGCCGCCGCGCGGGCAAGCAACGACAAGTCGCTGCTTAGCATGAAGGTCGGATCCAACAGCGCGTTGCTGAGCCGCTCCTTGTCGGAGTCCAGAAGATCTGCACGTTGCTCGCGGATCACCGCCAGACGGGCGTCGGACACGTCGAGGCCGAGAACACGCCGACCTGAGGCGTTGATCGCCAGGGCCGTGGGCAGCCCGACATAGCCCATTCCCACGATCGCCACGTCGAAAGTAAAAGCCGGGTCCTGTGTGGTTGTCCGCGTTCCCGCACCCTCAGACCAAGCTGGTGCCTGCGTGTGCAGAGATTGCGGGCTCCCGCCCGGCTGTGTATTGAGGGTCTTTACTTTCGTGTTCGGTGCCATGGTCAGTCGACCTCCCGGTGCGTGTTGTCTCCAATGTGAAAGAAAGCCGGCGGCGAAACGGGATGTGCCCTGGTCTCAGAGGGCACATAACCGCCTGCCGCCGGCTCGATTGTTGGGGTACCCGCCGGATGTGGGAGACCGGTCGCATTGGAGTTGACTTCTCGCCGGATCACCGGGAGGTTTTCCTGTTGCATAGAATTCTTCCTGCGCTTCATCTCGAGACTCACTTATCCCCAAATGAGTGGCGGTTGCCATCAAGAAAAGCGTATTAACGAACCCCTAGGGCGGGCGCGAGTGGGCTCTACCCGTCTTTGGACACGCGGTCCCTTCCGAGGCTTTTGACTACCCGTCCGAGCGCTTTTAACCACTCGATTCAGTACTCGCTTTTAGGCCTCGGGCCCTTTGCGTGCCTTTTGCCCTAGCGCACGACGGCGGAAGGCGGCTTCCGGGAAGCGGTCACCCCATCGCAGTGGGCATAGGGGTCGCGTGCGATCAGCCCACACCCTGCATGCCGTGGCCACCGTTCATCAAGTCTTCCCGGTGGCTGATCCCAAGCTTCGCAAACATTCGGTACAAGTGACCTTCAACGGTGCGCAACGACAGGCCCAAGCTAAGCGCAATGTCCTTGTTGCTCGATCCGGACTGCACGAGCGTTGCGATTTCCTGTTCGCGCCGGGTCAGCTTCTGGAGATCCGGGGAGACTCCTTCAACCGCCGGGCCGGCCTTGTCGAGAGCAGCGGTTCGGCGCTTGAGGAGCCGCTGTCCCTCAAGCTGGCGCGCCTTATCTCCCCTGCTTTCCAGGATCCGCAGGGCGTGGCTCGCGCAGTCAGCGGCGGCAAGCTCCAGCCCGTCCCTGGCTGCCGAATCACTCAGCTCAATGAGGCGATCCGCGTCCTTGTGCGTGAGGGCAAGCCCGACGCTCAAGGCAAACTCCGCAGTGCGGCCTTCGCTGCCCTCGGCTACTGCTATCAGCCGACGCGCCACACCGGGGTCTCCCAGTCTCAGGACCAACATCAGGATGTCTATCTCCGCGCCGATGGCTCCGTCCGCGGCTGCGGAATCCGCAAGGGACATGAGTCTCGCGATCGCTGTTTGCGTTCCGGTATGCTCGGCTCGCGCTACTGCCGCATGACCCTGTGCCAACAGCGACGGATGCAAGCCTTCCCGGATTAATGCGTCGTATTCGTTTGAGTACGTCATTGCAGTGTCCCGGCGTTTCAGGATCGACGCCGCGTACGCGGCGGCAGCAACGGCGTCGGGCAGGTCGCTTCCCATGTCGGAGACACGCAGCATGCTGACCGCCTGGCGAAGCCGCGGCAGCGCCACCCCCAGGTCTCCCCGGCGCAGGTCCACCATTCCCGCAGCCAGGTGGAACATCCCGCCTGAATAGATCAGGGAGTTCGGTGCCTGGGAAACATGGTTCTTGAGGAACGTTTCCAGGACGCCGAACTCGCCTGACTGTTGCAAGGCCAGGATGTAGCGGCGCATCACCATCCCCGCGTACTGGAGGCTCCAGTCGCCGCTCCTGGCGACCATCTCCTGTATCTCCATCAAAATCTGGATCGCGGAAACCGGCCGTCCAGTGACAGCCATGGCCTCTGCGAGGAGCGTGCCCGCGACGAGGCGGGACTCGTCGTCGTCCGCTTCTTTCCAGATCTGGCGGAGCTCCCGCTCCGTCTCGATGTAGTGGCCTTCGGTTTGGCGGCCTTCCAGCGAAAGGAGCCTGCTTCCCAGCTTCCCGAGTTCCAGCTCATCAGCGCCGATCCCCTGACGGGATTCGACGAGCCTGGCCAGGGCTGCTTCCCATTCGTACGCGGCCTGTTTGATGGCGTTCGGTCCGACGCCTTGTCGCCCGGCAAGCTGGGCCGCCAACATCGATGCCTGCCGGACCGTCCGCGGGTCATTTGTCCGATCCACGACCCCCGCAAGCGACGACACCGCTCCCCGGATGTCGCCCCGGTACCATTTGGCCCGCGCCACCTCCACTTGGGCGGCCAGCCTCAGGGAAGGATCCTTGATCGCGCCGGCTACCCGCTCCACGTAGCTGGGGATGAACAACCGGTTGGCCAGCTGGGCCGCTTCCAGGATGTCGGAGTCCGGAATCTCGGTGCCCGATTCCAATCCCCAGGAGACGTAGCGCAGCAGTCCGTCCATGGTCTGGGGCTTGGACTCCATGAGGTTCACGATGCGCCGCCGGATGGTCATGCTGTGGGCGGTCGGGACGAGCTGGCGAATCACTTCGCCAACCAACGGCTGGGCCAGCCGGACATGCCGCTCGGGGTCGGACGCGATCTCGATGAAATGCAGTTCCTGCAGTTCGTCCACGGCGCTGGAGTCGCTGGCCTGTTGCACTACATTCAGCGGGACGGGCTCCGCCAGTGCCACGGTCTCCAGGGTCTCACGCTGCGCGGCTCCCAGCATCAGGATCTGGTTCCGGACAAGGTCCATCAAACGCACGCTGGTCCCCCGGAGCTCGCCCGAAAGCATCCAGGCGTCGTTGCGGCAGACCAATTGGCCCAACGATTTGGCGTGCTCGATCAGTTCCAGCAGGAACATCGGGTTTCCGCCGGAGTACTTGCAAAGGACGGCACTGGTGCCTTGGACGACGGGCGCGTCCAAGGCCTGGGCGCAAAGTTGGTTGACTTCCTGCTCGTTGAGCGGCTGCAGGTCGAATCGGTCCACGAGCCCTTCGGACCACATCGAGAAAACCTCTGCCGGCGGCGCGGGATACGGACGGCACAAGAACACGACTTTTGCGGCTTCCGCTGCCGCCAACTGTGCCAGGACAGCCACGCTGCTGTCATCGATGTGATGTGCGTCCTCCACGATCAGCACGGCTGGGGCCGGATGCGGCTGTCCTGCCGGGTTCAGCGCCGCGACTACGGCCCTCAGGACCGACAACGGTTCGTTGATCTGGCTTGGGGTCAAGGCCGTCAGCAAGGGTGCCAAGGCGGCAAACGGTACCGAGGCCAGGGTGGGGCCGGCAAAGACCCTGAACGGGCGGACGCGTTGCCCCAATTCATGGACCACTTCGTTAATCAGTGCCGTCTTGCCGATGCCCGCATCACCGAAAAGCAGGACCCCGGGACCATTGACGTCAAGAAGGCAGTCAACGACGGCTGCCATCACGTTGTATCGTCCGACGAGCGCATCGGCCGCAACCACTTCAGTCATTTCGCACCACCTTCGACGTTTCCAAGCGCGAAGCTCAACTCGGAGCGTTCAACGATTTTCAGCTTGCCGAAGATCTGGTACAGGTGCCCCTCCACCGTGCGAACTGAAACATGGAGCTTCGCAGCGATACCTTTATTGCTCTCCCGGTTCGCCGCCAGCTTGGCGATCTCCATCTCGCGGGCAGTCAGCTTCAACCCCTCTTGGTTGCTGCTTTGCGGGGTGCGCAAGCGCTGCCGGCACGTCTCCGCGAGTTGCCGCGCCTTCCTGAGGGCCGTCTTGTCCAGCTGAACCAGGTCCAGGTGCAACACGGTCTCAGCGATATCGAAGGCGAACCTGTCGTTCTGCATGTCTTCTGCCAACCGTGCCGCCTCAAGAAGAAGCTCTGCGCTTCCGGACATCGTCGCCCGCGCATACGCAACGCACAGTTCGGCGAATCGTCCCTGGCACCGGAGGGCCGAGTCCAACAACCGTGGAGCGGCTGCAACTGCGCCAAGGCGGACCGCTGAACTGAGGCAAAAGATCTCGTGACCGGGGGCACCTTCGTCCCGATCGGCGTCGGCCAGGCGGAGGAGCTCCTCAACGGCGGCCTCCGGTCCGTCGACCCGGTCCCGGGCCAACGCCGCGAGGTACCTCTTCGTTCGCTCCTTGCGCCACGTCGGCCGGCGCGGCTGGGTGGAAGCTTCCTTCAGATAGCGCAGGGCCTGCTCCTGCCCACCTTGCAGGGCCGAGGCGTAAGCCGCCGCCGTGCACGCGACATCCAGCATGCCTTCGTTGTCCTGGACCCGCAACTGGCTTATCACCGGAATGAGCGCGTCCAAACCGTCCTGGCCCCGCCCTTGCAGGCACCGGAAGATCGCTTTGGGAAGATCGATCGCCGTGGGCAGTGCCTCGGCCGCGGAAACCAAGAGGTCATCGCCGGGTTGGACCATTTCCGCCTCTTTATCCCACCGTCCTGCAAGGACGAAGGCGAACCGGAGCCGCGATGTGGCGCGCCGGGCTGCGGCGACCGAAACAGCGGGATCATGGCAGTCAGCCATCAGCTGTTCCGCCATGCCCGCCGCCTCGGATTGCCGTCCCGTCAGGGCCCACGCCTCGCACAGCCAGCTTCCGGCAAGGAGGCGGAATTCGGTGCCGTGCGATTCAAAGTCTTGAAGGACCTCTTCCAGTCTTGCTGCCATCTCGACGTAGGAACCCGAATAGCTGGCTGCCTGCGATTCGGACAGGACAAGTTCCTCCCGCAAGGCGGCGATGTCCTGTCCTTCGCCGACTTCTTCTTCGAGCCGCTGGCGGACGTGGGCCAGCGTTTCGCATGCTTGCGCCGTAGTTTCGGGAAGGGCCAGAAGAACCGCGGCTTCGGCCAGCTTGAGCCGGACCCATTTGGCAAGGGTGGATTCATCCCCCGGTTCATCCAAATGAAGACTCAGCAGGTCCCTGGCCCCGGCGACGTCACCCAGGGTCATCATCGCCCGGGCTTCCTCGGCTATTGCCCCCGGCATGGTCGCGTGGCCTGGAATGGACCGGACCAGGCGCAGGGCCAGCCGCGCATCAAGTTGCCGGTTCGCGATCGCGGCAGCTTCAAGCGCTTCTTCCCTTCCCAGCTGGGCTCCGCAGTCCAAGGCCCACGCGGCCATGGATAGCAGCATCGAGCGTTGCCCAAGGTCCGGATTCATCGACCTAAGGAGCAGGCCCCGGAGTTCGTTGCTGCGGCCAGGGGGAACGTTCGCCCGGACCACGTCACCCACCAGCTGGCTTTGGAGCCGTGCCATCCTGGGCAGCGAATCGTCGACGACGAGGACGCTCCTTTTTTCCAGGGAGTCCACATCGTCCGCAGGGGCGAGGGCCAGCAGGGATTCCAGGGGCACGGCCCTTGCCAGCGAAAGGATCTCCAGGACTTTGCGCTCACCGTCGCCCATTCGCCCAAGCCGCGTGGTGATGAGGTCGGTGATCGCCCTGCCGTGCTGTTCGCTGCGGGAGGTCAGGACCCAGACGCCGTCGCTTTTCAGTAGCGAGCCGGATTCGGCGAGCTCCGCAGCGAGCATCTTGAGGTAGTGGGGGTTGCCTCCGCTTGCTGTCCACAGCGCATGGACGCCGGACGCAGAGACCTGTGCTCCCAGTCCGGCCTCGAGCCAAGCGTGCGATTCCTGGAATGTCAGTGGTTTGAGGTCTATCCGGTGCAGGAACCCATCACCGCAAAGCCGCGTGATCTCGCCGCAGAGGCGCTGCGGGTCGGTGCAGGTGAGGATAAGCTGCGCAGTGCCGTTCCTCGCGAGTTGGGCCACTGTCATCGCCGCCAACTCATCAAGCTCGGCCGCGTTTTCTATGACCAGGTATACCGGCTTTCCCTCGGAGCGCTCACGGAGCAAATTGGTGAGCGCCGACAGCACCAGGACGGGATGCGCAAGGTATCCCGGGTCAAGGTCGCTCAAAAGGATATTGAGGGCGCCGTACGGTGATCTCGCCAACGCGGCGCTGCCCCGGATGACGACGACGAAAGAGCGCCCGCGTAGTTCGTTCACCGCGCGAGTAGTCAAGTAGCTCTTGCCGCTCCCCGACGGCCCCGTAACAAGGACACCACCCTTGGAAGCTGCCAGCGCACTGGCGATGTCTTCAACAGCGGCCCTAGGTCCAATCGGCGGCCAGGCCGTCGAAATTGCCGATTTGCCTCCGGTTCCGTCAGGCGATGACGGAGCCGAAGATGCGTCGAATGCCTGGTACCGGGACCCGTTCCCGGACCGAACGGCATGGACCGTAGATGCACTGCCTGCTGTCAACATGAGCGAGACCCCCAGTGATCGAGTGGTGACACCCCCCAATTAACCAGCTAGCCGTCAGGCCCACACCAGTAGTGAGTACTCGACTTTCATACTGCCGGATACTCGTATGCGGGTGTGAGTACCTTTCCCCCGGGTGGCAGGTACTCGTCACTGGCAGTGGCGCCCGCTCGAAATCGAGAGTGCACTACTAGTGCCCTGCGGTCTTTCCCGGGTTCAGCTTGTACTCGACGCTCCCTGCGCGACGGCGGCGGCCCCTGCAAGTTCGTCCCTGCCCGTGATCCCCAATTTCGAATAACAGCGGTACAGATGCCCTTCGACGGTCCGGACCGAGATAAGCAACGTGTCCGCAATCTGCCGGTCGCTGAGGCCCTGAACCGCCAGATTGACGATGTCCCATTCCCTCTTGGTCAGCTTCGGAACGACCGACTCGTTCTGTGTCTCCTCGCTGCCCTGGCCCAGTTCTTCGTTGCAGCGCGCCAGCCCCGCGCGCGCAACGGCACTGAGCTCTTTGGTGCTGTTGCGATCCGGTGCTGCCAACGCCAAACCATAAGCCTTCGCGGCCAGATGGTAGGCGGTGGCCGCCTGCAGCTTCTCCCCTGCGGAGAGATAGCGGGCAGCCCCCCCGAACTTAAGTGCCCGGCCATATTCGGCGAGCGCTTGTGCCCACTCGCCCTCCGTTGCAGCCGCGGTTTCACAAAACCGGTCCAGCCTGCTGAGATCGCCCAGGCCAAGCGCAAGCTCCAGGGCATGAAGTTCAAGGTACGTGGCGTTTTCCTTCGCCGCGTGGTCAGCGTTGCGGTGCAACCCTTCCACGCCGGAACCGTCGGCGTTGAGGAGTTCAAGCGCGGCGTCGAAAAAACTGTTTGCCTGTGCCGCGAGAAGGTGGGTGCTGTGTTGTCCCCAGTCCTTGTAGTCCGCCCGGAACCGTTCGGCTTCAGTCAACCCGGCGCCGGCTGCGGCGTAGAAAGCCATGGCGGCACACAGTCCGAAGAGATTCTGCGGATCGCTGTCCCTCAACGCTTCGAGTCCCGCAGTCAGCAACGGCAAGGCGTCGCCGGACTTTCCCTGCCTGATGGCAATGTACCCGGCCACCACGTAGGCCGCGCCGCCGAAGGTCGCCATCGAGACACCCGACGATTCGTAGTACCTGTCGAGGAGCGTTTGTGCGTCGGCCCAGTCACCTACAGCCAGTGCGCAAATGACGAGGCGGGCAGAAATGAATTCCGGGATGAAGAAGACATCGTTCTCCTGGGGCTGCGCCAAGCCGGCAGCCTCGAGAACCAGCAGCCGTGCCTGCCGCCCGCGGCCGAGGGCGCATAGCATCTCTGCCTTCAGGGCCAGCGCCAGGGCCTTGAATAGGGGGCCCAAAGAGCCTTCCACGGTTCCCGACTGAAGGAGCACGTGCTCCAGTTCGGGGCCCATCCTCTTGTAGTCGCCGTCCACGGAGCCGGCAAGCAGCCCGATCACGGTGACGGCGAGCGTCACCGAGGCTTTCGCGTCCGGCGTCCGCTGGCCGTCGATGCCTGGCTGCTGTTCGCCCCATTCGCGGAGGACGTCGGCCTCTGCCCGAATCACGGAAGCTGACTGCCCGACGGCGGCAAGCGTGACCGCGCGGAGAACGCTGCTGGACACGACGTGGGAGGGTCCGGCAGCGCCATCCACTGTTTCTTGGGTCAAGGCTGCCGCAGCCTCGTCCCGGCGGCCGAGATTGAAGTACGAGCGGGCGACGACCGCCTGAGCAACCGATTGCCATTGCGTGTCCCGTACCGCGCCCGCCATGCGCAGTGCCGTCTCGCTCTGCAGTAATCTCGCCGAAAGCACCGCGGCCCGGATCAAGAGACGATCGGGTACGTCCGCTCCGCAGTCAAGCGACCACGCCACCATCCGCAACAAGGAATCCGGGTTGTCCTCCAAAACATCCATTCGGGAGATCAACTGCCGATGCAGTTGGAGGCTCTGCGCGGCCGGGACGATGCTTCTAAGCACCTCTCCGTAGACCGGATTGACGAGTCGAAGGTTTGGCAACCCATTGCCCCCGGGCTTGATTAAATGCTGGTCCACGAGCTCTTGGACGGCCGCTTCTCCGGCCACGACGTTAATCAACGTCTCGTCCACCGGTTCTGCCAATGCGATCAAGCTCAACGCTTCCCTGCCCGCGGCCGAAATGCGCATCAGCTGAAGTTTGACAACAGCTTCCAGCTTTACCGTGTGGACCGGTGTCGCGGCTGCTTTGAGCCAAACGCCGTGCCTCTGGACGAGGGTACCCGAGCTCTCGGCTTCGCGGACAAGGGTCTTCAAAAGAAGGGTGTTGCCGCCCGCCTCGGTCCAGAACCCATGGCTCGTGCTGTTCAGGACGATTCCCCCCAGCAATGCCTCGCACAGTTCGTGGCCTTGCTCAGCGGTCAAAGGCTCCAGGTCAAACCACTCGGCAGTCCCCTCGTGCCACAAGCGCAGGAGCGGCCCGGGGACTCCCGGCCGTGGAATGCATGCGGCCACGATTTTGGCCCACCCTGCCTGGACAAGCTCGGTCAGCATCGCGCACGTGGCATCGTCAAGGTAGTGCGCGTCATCGACGAGCAGCAAAGCTGGTCCGGTACCTACGCGGACGCCCTCAAGATGATCCCAGAGTGAGCGAAGCACGGCGACCCGGGAGGATATGTCGGCAAGCGAAAGATGGGCAAGAAAAGGAGCCAGTACCCCGTACGGGACCGCGGTCAGTGACGGACTTCCGTGAATCGGGACTACCGCACGTTCCCCGCCAAAGGCGCTTCCTAGTTGGGCCAGGAGAGATGACGCGCCGAGACCGGAATCGCCCACGATGAAGACGGCCGAACAGTCATCCGCACGGATGGCAGCTGTAATTCCAGGAAGCAAATGCCCATAGTCGAGCCACGGTTCGGGCGGCCTTGTACCGCGTTCTCCGACGTGACCATGCACCGCCGCAGCGTTGTCATGACTGCGCGGTTCCTTCAAGCTCGCTCCTCGATGAGATTCCCATTTTCGTGAAGATTTGGTAAAGGTGGCCTTCGACTGTGCGCACGGAAACTTGCAACTGGTTGGCTACCTCTTTGTTACTCAACCCTTGACTGGCCATCTTTGCAACCTGACGCTCCCTTTCCGTCAGTTCGGGTCCGAAAGTGTGTGGTGTCAGGGGTAGCACCGGCACGGTCCCGACCAAGCGGTCCAGCCGCTGTTGGGCCAGCCTGGCGGACGCTGAATCGCCGGCTTCCCGGGCGATGTCCAAGGCCAGGACGGCACAGCGGGACTCTACCGCATCCAATTTCAGTTCCTGGGCAACCGAAGCAGCAAGAAGCAGCGTCTTCGGGTCCTTCTTGCGGGTTCCCTCCGCCACCATCCGGTTCACTGCGGCCATCTTGCCCTGGCGGCGCGATGAGACCTGCTCCAGGAGCAGCAGCTCCTCCTCGGTGCCGTGCACGGTGGCGCCGAAGAGGCTGATTGATGCCGTGGTGATCCGTCCCTTCGCCAAATCCCGGTTGGCCGACTCGATGAGACTTTGCTTCGCCCCGGGATCCTTCAGCCAGCGTCTTGCCATCTTGACGCAGAATTCGGCCATCCAGGCGGGGAACCAGGCTGTTTCCCCTTGTCCCTTTTCCGCCAATTCGAGAAAAGTCCGGGATTCCTTCACGTCCCCGGCCTGGGCGTACGCAAAAGCGAGCGCCGAGTAGGCCAATGCTGGTCCGTAGTAGTTGCGCCTGATCTCCAACTGCGCCTGGGCCCCCAGCAGGGTGTCGATCGCGACTGAAGCCCGTCCGGCATAGGTGTAGGAAACGCCAAGGGCAAGTTCTGCGGCACCGCCAAGGTAGTGGATGTTCTTTGGTTGCTGATCGAGGGTAGCCGTCAGCATCCGGGCAAGTTCTTCCCACTGTCCGCTGCAAAGGAGTGCGGCAAACAAGCCTTCGGACAACCAGTTATGCAACCGCGGCCGCGCCTTTGCGCGCTGAATCTTGTGCCTCAGCTCGCGCGCCAGCTCGATCGCCTCCATTTCCCTGCCTAGTACTGCCCAGGCCATGGTCAGCAGGCTCCCGCAGCTCAGCCTTTGCTGAAGATCAACGCCATCCCGGTACTCCTGCTCCAAGGCTTCGGCAACTTCGGCATACTCGCCCTGATGGACGTGGAGCTCGAAACTCGCGAGCCTCAGCATCCCGCATGCCCGTTCTATTTCAGTGGCATCCGCTCCGGCTTCCTGCGATCGGCGGGAAAGATCCTCCCCCGCCTCAGCGATGAGGCCCGGGATCTGGAGGTGCCCGCCTGGAATCCACAGCAGCGCACTGCAGAGCTCCTGCACATAGTCCGCATAGTCATACGCCGCGAGGCGCCGAAGCTGCTCGGGCGCCACATCCTTCAATGCGGCCACCGCAGCCTCGTGCTCGGCCAGAATGACGTGGGAAACGCAGCGTTGCTGGGCGGCAGCCACCCATTCCTTGTCCTCGCGTCCGATCTGCCGGGCGCATTCCAAGGCGAACCAAGGATCGAATTGCCTGTTCGCTGCCGTCGCAGCCGCGAGGGCCACCCCGGGTTCAAGGGTTTCGCGGACGTTCAGCGTCGAAGAGGCAAAGCCCAGGAGCGCCTCGGCATCCAGGTCCCGGGTAATGCTGCCGATCACCCCGGCGGCGAGCCGCCGCAGTTCATTCCTCCGCGGCAGGTCCATCCAGCCCCGAATGACCTCCCCCATGTACTCGTCGCGCAGCGCCACCCGGCGGGCCCCTGACGCTTCGATGCGGAGATAGCCGGACCACTCCATCTCGGCAACCACTTCAGGTTCCAGGACGTCCAACAACACGGCGAGCGGGGCCGTTCGAATGAGGGCAAGTAGCTCCAGCGCTTCCCGGACCGCAGGGCTCTCCCTGGCCAGGCGCGAGCGGACCAGATCGGTCAGGACTTCGGCGGATGAAAGGTGGATTTCGCCCTTCATCGCCCAAACCTGCCCGGCCAGGTGCAGGTTGCCCGAGCGGAGCTGCTCAGTGACAATGGCTTGGAGCACCAGGGGATTTCCACCGCTGGACGCGTGCAAAGCGCTTGCGGCCGTAGCGGTCACTCGTTTCCCAAGGACGCCGCTGAGCAATTTGGCAACTTCCGCGCGGGAAAAGACCTGAAGTTCAACCTCGTCCAGGAGGCCGTCTTTCAACAGCCTGACCAGATCTTCCGGCATGTCCGTGGCTTGGCGGACGGTGACGAGGACTTTTGCTGTCCCACTGATTAATAAGTGCACGAGAAGTGCTGTGCTCATGGTATCCAAAGCGGGAAGTTCCGACAGGACCAACAGCACTTCGCGCCCCGCGGCGTCCGAACTTATCAAATGCGAGATCTCGTGGATAATCGCGCCAGGGGAATCTGCGGCATCGATTGGCAGCCTCGCGAGCAGATGGGCCAGGGCCCCAAACGGAGTGGTGACGTCCGTGGAGCCGTGCAAATGCAGTACGTGGGTCCTTGGAGTGAGGCGGGCCTCTACTGAACGGGCAAAAGTCGCTTTGCCCACGCCCGGCGCGCCAACCACCACCACTCCATACAAAGACGGGTCGCCGAGCGCTTCAATAACCGTGTTCTGAAGATCCTGCCGGACCAGTGACGACCATTTTCGACGCTCCGCAGCGCCCAGTGCTTGCCGCTCCGTTGCGGGTCGCTCTGTTTCAGATTCCGGTGTTGCTCGCAATTTAGATCACGCTACCTTCGCAGCTCTGGCGGACGTGACGTTCAGCGGGTCGTTTGCTTTTGTATTTCCTCTTCACCCCCAGCAGTGATTTGCAAAGTATCATAGCGATCGGCGCGAATCAATTAGTCAGCCGACGAACCCTCAGAGTACTTGTTAACCATTGAAATGAGTGCGCATGGGGCCCCGCCGCTAGGCCTTGACGGGGTGGAACTTTTGCTGGGCGGCAAGCAAACCTTCGGTCATCAATACCTCAACAGCATCCGCTGCTTCATCCAGGAGGAACGGCAGCTCTTTCCTCTCGGAGGGTGCAAAATCCCTGAGGACATAGTCCGCAGTGTCCATCCTCCCGGGTGGCCTGCCGACCCCCACGCGAACCCGCAAGTAGTCCTTTGTAGCCAAAGCCTTGGAAATATCGCGCAGGCCGTTGTGCCCGCCTTCCCCACCGCCGATCTTCAATCTAACCGTATTGAAGGGAATATCAATTTCGTCGTGGACGGCAATAACGTGATGCGGAGCGATGTCGAAGAACCTGGCGAGGCCGGAAACGGGTCCTCCGGAAACATTCATATAGCTCATCGGTTTCGCCAGTACTACGCGGGGCCCCCCGATTCCTAGCCTGCCCTCGACCACGTGGGCCCGGGCCTTGTGGGCTTTGAAGCTTCCGCCCATCCGCGAGGCAAGTTCGTCCAGGACCATTTGGCCGACATTGTGGCGGTTGTGGCTGTATTCGGCACCGGGATTGCCAAGGCCTACGATCAGCCAAGTGTCTGTCATGGAGTCATCCTAGGGAATCAAGAGGGTGGAATGAAAAAGAAGTGGCCGGGACCCCTCGGGGACCCGGCCACTCACAAAGGCTAATGCCTCGATTAGTCCGAAAGACTACTCAGCAGCAGGAGCTGCCTCTTCCTCGGCTTCCGAGGTGGCCTCCGAGATGTGGATGACGAGCGTCTCCGGATCGGTGAGCAGCTCCGAGCCAGTCGGCAGGACGATGTCCGAAGCGTGGACGTGCTCGCCGGCCTTGCGGCCTTCGATGCTGATTTCGACGAAGGTCGGCAGGTGGGTGGCCTCGGCTTCGAGGGAAACCGTGGTGGCTTCCTGGTTGGCGACAGCGCCAATGGCAGCTTCACCAATAACGTGGACGGCCACGTCGACGGTAACCTTCTCGCCCTTGCGGACTGTCAGCAGGTCGATGTGCTCGATGATCTGCTTGATCGGGTCGCGCTGGATGTCCTTCACGAGAGCCAGGTGCTCTTCGCCGTTGACGTCCAAGGCCAACAGTGCGTTGGAGACGCGGACGGCCAAGGTGGTGGCACGGCCCGGCAGGTTGATGTGGAGGGGCTCAGCGCCGTGACCGTAGATGACAGCCGGGATCTGGCCGGCCGCACGGGCGCGGCGGGCGAAACCCTTGCCGAATTCGGTGCGCAGTTCTGCTGCGAGCTTCTGCTCAGACATGTGTACTCCTTGATTACTGTGGCGCCGGCAAATTGCCGGCAAGTCGATCAGCAAGGGCGGAGGTCTGTGGTGACCTTCCACGCCCGGCAGAGGACCAGCCGCTGAGCAGCAGGTTCGGTCCGCCTTCGTTGAAGGAGATTCAGACCCAGTCGATAACGGAGACCCGCAATCCGGTTTTAACCCGGATGTGCTCTCCCTCGCCAAGGTATCCCCAAGAGTTTAGCAGCCGCGTCCCGCCAAAGGGAAAACGGCGCGGGCCCAGCCCAACTAACTCGCATTTGTTGTCGTTTTGAGGCTCGAAAACGACAACTACTGCCAGTCAGTTGGGTGGGGGCTACGCGTTGCCGTCGAAGAGGCTGGTGACGGAACCGTCGTCGAACACTTCGCGGATGGCGCGCGCAATCAACGGTGCGATCGACAGCACCGTGAGCTGCGGGAAGCGCTTGTCGGCCGGAATCGGCAGGGTGTTGGTGACGACAACCTCGCGGGCACCGGAATCGGCCAGGCGCTGCGCCGCCGGCTCGGAGAACACGGCGTGGGTGCACGCGATGATGACGTCCTTGGCACCGGCGTTCTTGAGGACCTGGACAGCGCCGGAGATCGTTCCACCGGTGTCGATCATGTCGTCGATCAGAACGCAGGTGCGGCCTTCGATCTGCCCGACGACGGTCTTCGAGACAGCCTGGTTCGGGACCGTGAGGTCGCGGCTCTTGTGGACGAACGCCAACGGCGCGCCGCCCAGGCGCTCGGCCCACTGTTCCGCGACGCGGACACGGCCGGTGTCCGGCGAGACGACAGTGATGTTGTCCGCTTCGACCCTGGTGCGGATGTAGTCGGCAAGCAGCGGAATGGCCATGAGGTGATCCACGGGGCCGTCAAAGAACCCCTGGATCTGGGACGTGTGCAGGTCCACGGACATGATGCGGTCCGCGCCGGCGGTCTTGTAGAGGTCTGCCACCAAGCGGGCGGAGATCGGCTCGCGGCCGCGGCCCTTCTTGTCCTGCCGGGCGTAGGGGTAGAACGGCGAAACAACCGTGATCCGCTTCGCCGAGGCGCGTTTCAGGGAATCGATCATGATCAACTGCTCCATGAGCCAGTTGTTCAACGGGGCCGGGTGCGCCTGGATGACGAAGGCGTCCGTGCCACGGACGCTCTCCGCAGAGCGCACATAGATCTCCCCGTTCGCGAAGTCGTAGGCGTCGATAGGCAGGAGTTCGGTGTCCAACTCCTTGGCGATTTCCTGCGCCAGCTCGGGGTGCGCCCGTCCGGCGGCGAGAACTAGTTTCTTCTCGCCGTGTGCGGTAATTTCGCTCATGCCTGTGTGCCCTCTTCTGTGGTTGCCGGAGTACTTGAGGAATCGGGGGTGGCAGTGGAGCCATGCGCGGCTTGCGCAGCCTGCGCCAGCTGGGCCGAGTTGCTGCCCTGCCGGTTGGCGATGACCCAGCCTTCTGCATTGCGCTGGGGAGCGACACTCAAGGTGAGTGCTCCGGCGGGAACGTCTTTGCGGATGATTGCGCCGGCACCGCTGTACGCGCCGTCACCAATCGTTACCGGGGCAACGAAGACGGTGTTGGAACCGGTCCGTACGCCGGAGCCGATCACCGTACGGTGCTTCTTCTCGCCGTCGTAGTTGGCCGTGATGTTGCCGCAGCCGATGTTGGTGTCCTCGCCGATCTCGGCGTCGCCCGCATAGCCGAGGTGGGACAGCTTCGAACCGCGGCCGATCGTCACGTTCTTCGTTTCGTAGAACGCGCCGATTTTGCCGGTCTCCCCGAGGACAGTGCCGGGGCGCAGGTAGGTGAACGGGCCCACGCTTGCCCTGGCGCCAATGGTGGATCCCGAACCGTGGGTGCGGGTCACCTTCGCGCCTTCGCCCACCGAAACGTCGGTGAGGGTCGTGTCGGGCCCGACGACGGCGTCGCGCGCCACGGTTGTGGTGCCGTGGAGCTGTGTGTTGGGCAGGAGGCGGACGTCCTCGTCCAAGGTGACGGTGGAATCGATCCACGTGGTGGCCGGGTCAACCACCGTGACGCCGGCACGCATCCAGGCCTCGATGATGCGGCGGTTGTGCTCGGCACCGAGCGCGGCGAGCTGGATACGGTCGTTGGCGCCCTCGACCTGCCAGCGGTCTGCGGTGACGACGGCGGAAACCCGGCCTCCGGCGTCGCGGGCCAATTCGAGAACGTCCGTGAGGTACTTTTCTTGCTGGATGTTCTCAGTGGTCACTTTGCGCAACTGCTCGCGAAGCACTTTTGCGTCAAAAGCGTAGATGCCGGAGTTGACCTCGCGGATTGAGCGCTCGGAGTCGCTGGCGTCTTTGTGTTCGCGGATGCCCAGCACGGTGCCGTCCTCGGCACGAAGGATGCGGCCATAGCCATTGGCGTCGTCGAGAACCGCAGTCAGGACCGTCACCGCGTTGCCCTCGGATTCATGCGTGGCGACAAGCTCGGAGAGAAGAGAACCGGTCAGCAAAGGCACATCGCCATACGTGACCACTACCGTGCCAGTGAGTTCGGCCTTCGCGTCCAAGGCGTCAAGGGCTACTTCCACCGCGCGTCCGGTTCCCGGAACATCGTCCTGGTCCACGATGACGGCGTCGGGATCCATCAGTCCGATGTGCGCCGCGACGAGGTCGCGTTCGTGGCGGACCACCAAGGCCAGCTGCTGGGGATCGATGGAGCGGGCCGCGAGGATGGCGTGCGCCACCATCGAGCGTCCGCCGATTTCGTGAAGGATTTTGGGAGTCCGCGACTTCATCCGCGTACCGGCTCCGGCAGCTAGGACAATTACAGCGGCGGGGCCAGTAGTATCGGGGCTCACGAAGTCGCTCTCCTTGCTCGGTTACGTCCGGGCGAACCCGGCTGCGGCATCTGCTCTATCCTACTCTTGCCGATTCACAGCCTTCCGTGCAGCCAGTGGACAGCTTCGGGAGAGACGGTGCCTTCAGAGGCGGTGCCGGCAGACCACCGACAAGTTCCGCCCATAGGATTCGAACCTATACTCCACGGCTCCAAAGGCCGGGGTGCTGCCATTACACCAGAGCGGACCGTGCGCACGCGGCCCTTGCGGACGCGGGGTCCTCGGGCTTCCCGATTGACCGGGTCGCACACACAAGAATCTAGTTTGCCATGACCATTGCGGTGTTCGCGACTTGGTGCATTCCTGAGTCCTTTTCATCGGCACTTACAGGCACTCCCGAGGTCGCTGCACGCTTGACATGAGGCATGATGGATGCGTGAGCAACAGCACAGGACTTCCCCGGCAATCGACGGGTTCCAGGGTAATCAACCACGCACCCGCCGCCCAGGTTGTCCGTGCCCGGATGACAGGCTCCCAGCGCCGGTCCCAGCTCATCGAAATTGGCCGGGGCCTCTTCGCCGCCCGCGGCCTGGACGCTACGACCATCGACGAAATCGCAGCGGCCGCAGGCGTGTCCAAGCCCGTGATTTACGAGCACTTCGGCTCGAAGGAAGGCCTCTACACGCAGGTTGTGGAGTTCGAATTCCGGATCCTCCTCGACGCCATCAACGAGTCCCTCGCCGCCGAAGCCAAACCGCGCGTCCTCGTTGAACAGGCGGCGCTTGCCTTGCTTGGCTACATCGAAGAGCGGAGCGACGGCTTCCGGATCCTCATGCGCGACGCCCCGCCATCCCAGCCCGAAGGCGCCTTCTCCACCCTGCTCTCCCACGTGGCGGATCGCGTGGAAAACCTGCTGGCCGACGAATTCTCCCGGCGCGGATTCAGCGCAGCCGATGGAGCCGTGTACGCCCAGATGCTCGTGGGCATGGTGGCCATGACCGGCCAATGGTGGTTGGACCACCGCGAGCCCGACAAGCGCGCAGTAGCGGCCCACCTGGTCAACCTGGCATGGAACGGCCTGACGGGCCTGCAAAAAGAGCCGGAGCTGCGGAGCGAGGGCTAGGGGCACCTTTCGCGTCGCGTCCGTGGTCACCTTCGCGGTCACGTCTTTGGTCTCCTTCGCGGCGCCACGGCCCATTCGCCAGTGTCCGTGGTTGCCTTTGCGGTCGCGTCCGAGGTCGCCTCCGCGGCGCAACGGCCCTTCGCCGTCGCTTAGACACAGCGCATGTGGGGGTCTTCCGGTCGCTGAGCGACCTCCAAACCCCGATGCGCCGCGATGCGCTCCTACCCGAAGGCCCGCAGCACCGCTCTTGCCAAAGTTCCGTTTGGGACTCACCCCTATGCGCGCATTGGTGTCGACGCGGATGTGTCCCGGCGACGCGCAAAATTCCTGTCGACACCGGAATCCGCGCATCGGATTCCTCTTTCCGAGTCGTCAGCACATTTGGATGTCGATTCGGACCCAGCGCCCTTCTCTCTTTCGCGGACGACGCCGGCAGTCCGCCGCCCTTAACCGCCGGACTGCGGGAATCCGCGACGTGCCCGACTACTCCCCCAGGATCTCGGCCGCCTCGAGCCATTCGAGCTCCAGGCCTTCTTTTTCTTCGAGGAGTTCCTGGAGCTTCGTGTTCAGTTCGCCGAGGGCGTCGAAGTCGCCGGAGTGGGACTTGGCCGCCATTTGGACGTGGAGCTTCTCTTCTTGTTGCGCGATCTTGCCGAGCTGCCGGTCGATCCGGTTCAGGTCCTTCCGGGCTTCACGTTTCTCTGCTTCGCTCGGACCGGAGGCGGCCGCACTCGAGCCGCTTGCCGCCGTCGGCCTGGCGCTCCCGCTCGACGCGCCGCCGGTCACCGCACCGCTCGCGAGCGCGGCTTCGCGCAATTCGAGGTACTGGTCCACGCCGCCCGGAAGTCCGCGCAGCTTGCCATCGCCCAAGAGTGCCATTTGGGAATCCGTGACGCGTTCCAGCAGGTAGCGGTCGTGGCTGACAACGACGAGCGTGCCGGGCCAGCCGTCAAGGACGTCTTCGACGGCGGCAAGAGTGTCGGTATCGAGGTCGTTGGTGGGTTCGTCGAGCATCAGGACGTTGGGTTCGCCCACGAGCAGGCGCAAAAGTTGCAGGCGGCGCCGTTCGCCACCGGAAAGGTCGGTGACGGGCGTCCACTGCTTTTCCTTCGTGAACCCGAGTTGCTCCACCAGCTGGCCGGCCGTGAATTCCTTGCCGCCAACGCTGAAGGAGCGTTTCTCGCGTTCGATGACCTCGATGACACGAAGGTCGGACACATCGTCGAGCTCCTTCACGTCCTGGCTGAGCACCGCCGTGACAACGGTCTTGCCGCGCTTGACCTTTCCGGAACTCGGCGTGATCTCGCCGTTGAGCAGCCGCAGCAGTGTGGACTTTCCGGCACCGTTGACGCCCACCAGCCCGAGCCGCTGCCCGGGCGCCAAGCGCAAGGTAACGTCGTCGAAGAGCTTCCGGCCGGCGTCGTCGCCCTTGAAGTCGAGGGAGACACCTTCAAGGTCCAGCACGTCCTTGCCGAGCCGGGCGGTTGCCATCTTGCTGAGGGCCACCGAGTCGCGCGGATCAGGAACATCGGCGATCAGCTCGTTGGCGGCTTCGATGCGGAACTTCGGCTTCGAGGTTCGCGCCGGGGCGCCCCGGCGCAGCCACGCCAGCTCCTTCTTGACCAGCTGTTGCCGTTTGCTCTCGACGACGGAAGCGCTCCGGTCGCGCTCGGCGCGGGCCAACACGTAGGCCGCGTAGCCGCCGTCGAACGGGTCCACCATGGCGTCGTGAACTTCCCACGTCCGGTTGCAGACTTCGTCCAGGAACCAACGGTCGTGCGTCACCACAAGGAACGCGCCCTGGTTGGCCCTCCATCGGGTCTTCAAGTGCCGGGAGAGCCAGGCGACCCCTTCCACGTCGAGGTGGTTGGTGGGCTCGTCGAGCATGATCACGTCGTGGTCCTCGATGAGCAGCTTGGCCAAGGCGACCCTGCGCTTTTGTCCACCGGAGAGGGCATGCACGTTGGCGTGCCAATCGACGTCGGCCACGAGGCCGCCCATGATCTCGCGGATTTTGGGGTTCGCGGCCCATTCATGGTCGGCTTGGTCGCCGACGATCGCGGCCCCCACGGTGAGGTCGCCGTCGAGCACGTCGGACTGGTCGAGGTAGCCGACATTGACGTCGCCGCGTTTGGTGACGCGGCCGGAATCCGGCGTCGATCGCAATGCCAGCAAGCGCATCAGCGTGGATTTGCCGTCGCCGTTGCGCCCGACCATGCCGATCCTGTCGCCGTCCTCCAAACCAAGGGTTACGCCGTCGAGGATGGTGCGGGTTGCGAACGAAACGGTGAGGTTTTCACCGCCGAGCAGGTGGGCCACTGGGTACTACTTTCTGATGTGAACAGTCAGGGCGACTTGTCAAAGGAGGGTATCGGAGATGATCCGGGCACCGGGAACCGGGCCGTGCACAGCAAGGGCGTTGTGTCCCAGGTGCCGAAGGTCTTCGGCGAGCCCTTCGGCCGCCCGGGGGTTGTGGGCGAGCAAGGCCACGGTGGGGCCGGAACCCGAAACGATCCCGGCGAGGGCACCGCTCGACTCTCCCATCCCGATGGTGTCCCGCAATTGCGGAGACAGCTCGATCGAGGCGCGCTGAAGGTCGTTGACAAGGACTTTGCTCAGGGCGTCGGGATTCCCGTCGCGCAGTGCCTGCAGGATCTTGGCGTCGACCTCTAGCGGTTCGGGGATGTCGAGTCCCTCGGTGTTCCGAAGCCTGTCCAAGGTGTGGAAGACCTCGGGTGTGGAGAGTCCGTAGTCGGCGCAGACCAAAACCCAGTCCATCTGTGCTTTCGCCAAGGCGGGTGAGAGTTCGTCGCCGACGCCAAGCCCGACGGCGGTACCTCCGAGGAGCGAGAACGGCACGTCCGCACCCAACTCCGCGGCAAGGTGGGCCAGTTCTTCCCGGGACAAACCACTGTTCCAGAGCGCATCGCAGGCCAGGAGCGTCGCCGCGGCATCGGCCGAGCCGCCGCCCATGCCTCCGGCAACAGGCACGCGCTTGGTGATTTCCAAGTGCACTCCCGTGGCGTTCTCCGAGACATCCCTCATGATGGCGGCAGCCTTGTAGGCCAGGTTCCGCTCGTCCAGCGGGATGTCCACACCGTCGAGGTCCAACGTGCTTGAGGGAGCGATGCTGACCGTGATCCCGGGACCCTCGGTGCTCGTGGCGGCTACTTCCTCATACAGGGATACCGCGAGATACACGCTGGCCACCGAGTGGTAGCCGTCGGGCCGCAAGGGGCCGACGTTGAGGGAAACATTCACCTTGCCGGGCGCCCGGACGCGGACGGTCCGTGCGACGAAGCGGCCGCGGATCGCACCGCTGATTGCCGGATTCATGCGTCCAGGGGGTGGCGTGCCTCGGCGATCCGGACAAACGCGTTGATATCGAGCACCTCTCCGCGGGCCGTCGGATCAACGCCTGCAGCCACGATGAAACGTTCGGCCTCGGCCGCGCTCCCGGCCCAGGACGCGAGGGCCGCGCGGAGTGTCTTGCGGCGCTGGGCGAATGCTGCGTCGATGACCGCGAAGACTTGCTCGCGCGTCGCGTGCGTTGCCGGCGGTATACCGCGGGTGAAGGACACGAGTCCGGAGTGGATCTTCGGCGCCGGCCAGAAGACATTCATGCCGATCACGCCGGCTTTGCGCATGTGGCCGTACCAAGCGGCCTTGACCGAGGGAACTCCGTAGATTTTGGAGCCGGGCCCGGCGGCCAGCCGGTCCGCCACTTCGTCCTGGACCATGACCAGCCCGTGTTGCAGGCTCGGGAAATGCTGGAGCAGGTGCAGGACCACAGGGACCGCCACGTTGTACGGCAGGTTGGCCACGAGGGCCGTGGGCTGTACCGGAAGTTCGGTGATCTTCATGGCGTCGGAGAGGACGAGATGGAAATCGTCCACGGACTCCGGGCGCCACGCGCGCACCGTGTCCGGCAACTTGCCTGCCAGTACGGGATCGATTTCGACGGCGACAACTGTTTTGGCGGCGTCGAGCAGGCCGAGCGTCAACGAACCAAGCCCCGGCCCAACCTCGAGCACGGTTTCCTCGGGATCGATACCGGCGACAGAGACGATCCTCCGGATCGTGTTGCCGTCGATGACGAAGTTCTGGCCCAGGGTCTTTGTCGGGCGGACACCGATTTCCTCGGCGAGCCGTCGGATGTCCGCAGCTCCCAGAAGGGGTGCGACGGCGGCGGGTTCGGAATTCGGTTCAGTCACCTAGGTATCGTATCGTCTGAGCGACTAGCGGGAGCGCGCGCTCCCCATCTTCGGCACGCGAAAAGGCCGGGCCCGAAGATTCCGGACCCGGCCAATTTCATTTCGTTTAGCTGGAAGCTGCCCAGCCACAGCCCCAAGGTCCGAGGCCGCGCTGCGCGTAGACGCGGTTGGCGATGTCAATCTGCTGGGCCTTGCTGGCGGCGGCTGCGTTGGGAGCGTAAGCGCCACCGCCGGAACCGATCCAGGTCTGGATGTCGAACTGCAGGCCACCGTAGTAACCGTTGCCGGTGTTGATGGCCCAGTTCCCGCCGGACTCACACTGAGCAATCTTGTCCCACATTGCCTCGTTCGGCGCGCCGGTAGGTCCTGAGGCAACAGCCGCGGCGGGGGCGGGCTTGGGGCGCTCCTTGGTTCCGACCGTCACCTTCGCGGAGACCGGCTTGACGGTGACGTCAGAGGAGACCAAAGACCGGGAAGCTTCGCGACCATCTACCAGGACGAGCTTGAACGTCTTGCTGAGCAGTCCGAGGACCCCTTCCTGGGTCACAGTCTTCTGGTCGCTGAACTGGGTGGGGTCTTCCATGGTGACCGTGTCAAAGGGGACGTTCTCCGTCTCGGTGGCGGTCTTGCTGGTGTCCACCCGGGAAACCTTGATCACCATGTTCTGGACAACGGGAGCCGAGTTGGGCTGCGAAACCCGGTCGTTCGCGCCGAGCGAGACGCCGGCATCGCTGAGGACGGTTCCCACGTCGGCCGCCGTCGTGGTCTTTGAAGAGCTCTGCCCGTCGACAATCAGGCTGATCGTCTTGGGGGTAAGGATCGAAACGTAGGATCCGGAGACGGCCAGCTGCGTGTCCTTGGGCTGGGAGACGGCCGATGCGCTCGCGACGCCGAGCTCGGAGACGAGGCCTTCGACGTTCGGGGCCGTGGTGTTGACCGTCCGCTGGGCGCCGTCAAGGCTGACCGTTACGGCCTTGGCCAGATTGACGTTGATGATGGAGCCGTTCTGCACCGAGGTGTCCAAGGCCGGGGAAACCCGGTCCTCAGCCTTCAGATCAACCTTGGCTGCCTTGACCACCTGGTCAACGGTATTGCCGAAGGTCTGGACGGAACTCACTTTGCCGTCGACGTTGAGGGTGACTGATTTGTTGTTGCCCGTGAAAGCAACGACTCCCAGCACCAGTGCCAAAAGCACCAGCAGCTGCGCACCGACCTTGACGAAACTGAACTTGCCGCCCGTGGTGAAGAACTTGACCATGTTTGCCCGTAACTTTTGGACCATCCGGGCACGGGGAAAAGCGCACAGGGGCCTCCTGCCGCGGTCCCGGATGCAGGCCGAAGCATGCGTGAGGACTGCAGCGGAGTTGTGCGCCGCCACACTCAATTCAACTGAAAACACCAATTGCGAACGGAGTTAGTTGTCCGAAGGCCTTCCCCGACCCCGGCTACTGGTTACCCACTGTAACCGAAGCGTTATAAAGTGACCAAGATTTTTACATACTGGGTATGCAGCGTGAATGCTGCCTAGTCCCAGGATCCGTAGGTGGCGATGGTGTTTTGAGCCAGTTGCGAGCACAGCGTGGATAGCTCTGTTCCGGTCACTTCGGCCATGGAACGGACGGTGTACGGCACCATGTAGCTCGCGTTCGGACGGCCCCGGTAAGGGTGCGGCGTGAGGAACGGGGAGTCAGTCTCGACGAGCACCAGCTCCGGATCCGCGATGGCCAGCGCGTCCCTCAGATTTGCGGCGTTCTTGAACGTCATGGTGCCCGCAAAGGACATGTACCAGCCGTTCAAATTGCAGATCCGTGCGAGTTCTTCATCGCCCGAGAAGCAATGGAACACCACCCGCCCGGGGGCCCCCTCCTCCCGGAGAACCTGGACCACGTCGTCGTGGGCGTCACGGTCGTGGATCTGGAGCGTGAGGTCCAGTCTCTTCGCGATATCGATGTGGCGGCGGAACGAATGGCGCTGGTGCACCAGTCCGTCTCCATGGGTGCGGAAGAAATCAAGCCCGGTTTCACCGATCGCACGGACCCTCGGATGGGCAGCCAGCTCCTCGATTTCCGCGAGCGCCGATTCCAGCTCTCCGCGGCCCGCGTAAACGGGGGCGTCGTTGGGGTGGATGGCGACAGCTCCAAGGAGCCGCCGGTCCGCGTCAAGCGCCTGGACCGTGAACCGCGATGACTCGAGGTCGCAACCTACCTGCACCGCGCCCTGGACACCTACGGCTTCGGCTGCGTCCAGGGCATCCGCCACCGCGACTTCGAGCAGGCCGTGCCGGAAGTCGAGGTGCGTGTGGTTGTCCATCACGGGGACCGGCAGCGGTTCGGGAGCAGGCGGGTATTCTTTGCGGGAATCGCCGGTTTCAGGCGCGCGGTAGGAAGCCGGCGGGAGGGAATTGCACATGGATCCACCCTATCTTTCCCTGCTGATGCCTTCCTGATCGCCGACGTATCCCTCCCTGATCACCCCTGTATCCTTTCCAGCGGAACATGCCTCTGTCTGCGGCGGCCCTAGGCTGGGTAGTCTGGTACAAAAGGCGGTAAATCCCGGCCAGGGCACCGCGGCCCGGCCGGGGTTCTGTCATGGCTGAGGGGATTGTCCATGGACTCAAAGCGACACGGCACCGTTGATGACGAGTTGCTACGGGACGAGGCCGTGGCTGCCCTGCCGCCTGAGCGCGAGTCCTTCAACGGGCACAAGCCGACGGTCATGGATCCTGAGCAATTCCACGCTGCCAGCGAGAAAATCCTGGCGGCCATCAACAAAGTCATCGACGGCAAAGCCGAGGCCGCCAAGCTTGCCCTCACCGTCCTCCTCGCCCAAGGCCACCTGTTGGTGGAGGACGTGCCGGGTGTCGGCAAGACGCTGCTCGCCAAGACCCTCGCCCGGACCATCGATTGCAAGGTCAGCCGGATCCAGTTCACCCCGGACCTTCTTCCTTCGGACGTCACCGGCGTCTCCATCTACAACCAGTCCTCGAGGCAGTTCGAGTTCCGGATGGGTGCGGTGTTCGCCAACATCGTGATCGGAGACGAAATCAATCGCGCCTCCGCCAAGACGCAGTCCGCCCTCCTCGAATGCATGGAGGAACACCAAGTGACGGTGGACGGCCATTCTTACCAGCTGGGCGAACCGTTCATGGTTGTCGCGACGCAGAACCCCATCGAAATGGAAGGAACGTACCCGCTACCGGAGGCGCAGCGGGACCGTTTCATGGCCCGCATCTCGATGGGCTACCCGGACAAGCTCTCCGAGATCGAGATGCTCGAGACGCATCAGGCGGTCTCACCCCTCGCCAAAGTCACACCGGTGGTCACTTCCGCGGACGTCGCCGCAATGATCGCCACGGTGCAGCAGGTTTACGTTTCGCAGTCCGTCAAGGAATATACGGTTGCCCTGGGCCGGGCCACCCGGGACAGCGCCCGCCTGCGCCTCGGAGCCAGCCCGCGCTCCCTCCTGCAGCTGCTGCGGGCGGCCAAAGCGACCGCTGCCCTCGACGGAAGGGATTTCGTCCTTCCCGACGACGTCATTTCCGTCGCCGAGTCCGTTCTGGCACACCGCATCATCCTTGACCGCAAGGCCGCGAGTTCCGGTGATACACCACAAAGCATCATCCGGGCCATCTTGGCCTCCCTCCCGGTAAGCCAAGACGCTGGCGCGGAACGCCGCGGCAGCTAGGGAGAGGGAAGGAGGGGGCAGGCATGGCGCTGATCGATCTACTTCCGAAGCATCTGTTCACTACCCGTGGCTGGGGTTTGCTGGCCAGTGGTGTGGGTTTCTTGCTGCTTGCCCAGATCACTGGCAGGCGGGATCTGTTGGCCCTCGGGATCCTGCTGCTGGTGCTGCCGCTGGTATCGCTTGCCGGCGTCCGCATACTCAAGCCGCGTTTCCAGGTGTTCCGCGAATTCCATCCCTCCTCCGTGGAGACTTCCTCCACGGCCACCGTGCGCTTGGCAGTTGCGCGGACCGGCGCAGCGGCCGGGCCGGTGATCATGGAAGAGCAGTTGCCACCGCGCTTCGGCGAACCTCCGGCTTTTCGCTTTCCCGCCCGTGCCGCTTCCGGCGGCACCAGCCGCTATGAGTACCACTTGCGCTCCGGCAAGCGCGGCCAGTTCAGGATCGGTCCGGTCACGGCCGAGTTCTGCGATCCCTTCGGATTGTCGCTGCACCGGCACGAGATCGACGACGGCGACATCCTGACCGTGACGCCCGCCGCCGTCGAACTCCCCGCCACAGGCCTGGCCGGCGCACGCGGAAACGACGGCGTGACGGCCACGCGGATCCGCGCCAATCCCAGCGACGACGATGTGATGACCCGTGAATACCGGCATGGCGACCCCATGCGGCGCGTCCATTGGGCCGCGACGGCGCGGCACGGCGAACTCATGGTGCGGCAGGAGGAATCCGTCACCACGCCCGAGGCGACCATCATCCTGGACCAACGCTATTCCGCTTTCGTGTCGGGCTCTGCCGCGGTCTTCGGCCCCGCGCACGAAGACGCTTTTGAACTGGTGAGCAGTGATAACTTCGAATGGGTCGTGACGGCAGCGATGTCGATCAGCGCCCACCTTGCCGATCGCAACTATTCGCTGCGTTTCCTCGATGCCGCCGGACACCCCGCATTTCGCACATCCCGCTCCGCGCCGTATCCCGAAACCGAGGAATTCAGCAGCGTGGGAGGCCTGCAATCCATTGCCGAAAGCCTCGCCGCCATCCAGCTCAGCGGCCCACGGCATGTCCACGGCGAGCGCAGCCGCAAGGAAGCCGCCGTCGTCGATGGTGCCGAGGCGCCCTTCGACGACCATCTCATGGACAAGCTGGCCGCACACCGCCTGCGTGGCCCCGTCCTCGCGTTGCTCGGCAACATGCCGCTCTCCGAGGCCCGCGCGTTGGCGCCGGCCGCCGGCTACGGGGCCAACGCCTTTGCCCTGGTGGTCACCGACCACCCGCACCACGTCCAGCCCGTCATCGAAGCCCTGAAGCTGGGTGGCTGGCGTGCCGTGGCCGTGAGTTCGAGAACGGACCTTACTGCCGCATGGGCCGGTTTCGATCAAGGAGAGATCCTCGCGGCCGCTGCCGCAGCGATGGACGTCCGGCGTGGCGCGGCGGTGCCACGATGACCACTACCTCCAGGAACGGCTCTCCGGGACGGTCCGCGGGCCCGGAGCCGGCAGGGACAAGCGACCCTGCCTCCCGCGGTCAGGGAAGTGCCCCTGGTCCGGGAAGGGCGCCCCGCGCCCGGCGGAAGCCAGGGCCCGGAGCGTACCCTTGGGCAATGTCGGCGGCCATCGCCGTCGCAGTGCTCGGAGCCTCGCTCTCGCTCAACGGGGTTTTCAGGGGTTGGGCCTGGCTGGTTCCCGCCATCACCACGGTGTTTGTCGTCGGATTGACCTTGGCGGTCCTGCGCGCCTTGAGGGTCCACCCTTTGCTCACCACTTTGGGCGGCCTGCTCGCCTTGGTGTTTATCCTCGACTTCACGTTCTTCCGGCCGGAAAGCATCGCGGGCTTCATTCCCTCCGGCGCGACCCTTGACACGCTGGGTCAGTTCCTCAAACGGGCCGGCGAAACCGTAGTCTCGGAGACGGCACCCGTCTCACCGAACGCAGGAATCGTGTTCGTCGCCTGCGCGGCCCTGGGCGTGGTTGCTGTCCTCGTCGACGCCCTGGCGGTCCCGCTCGGCATGCCTGCGACGAGCGGCTTGGGCCTGCTGGTTGTCCTCGTGTTCCCGGCGACCATCAAGCCGCAAGGCGGCGGGCTGCCCGGATTCCTCGCTGCCGCAGTCGGCTTCATCCTGATCCTCGGTTGCAGCCAGTGGTTCGCGCCGGACTCCCGGTTGCAGACCGACAACGCCCATGGCACGGGGCAGCTCAAACGATCCATCGTGATCGGTGGCGTGGCCCTGGCGCTGGGGCTCCTGTTGCCGTTGGCCATTCCGGGCTTCGATCGCGGGACGTTTCCGGTGGGTTCGCGGTTGAATCCCTGGGGTGTCTCCAACGGCCTGAACCCCATGATCACGCTCGGCAACAGCCTGCGGAATCCCACCGGCGACGGCAGCATCACCTATGCCACGAGTTCCACGGCCCCGGTCTACTTGCGCTCCGTCACCATCGACAAGTTCGACGGCGATACCTGGGCACCGGACGACCGCGAAGCCTCACGGCGCATAGGGCCGGGCCGGATGGCGCCGGACTACCCGCTCCCCTCCGAGCTCGTGCGCCAAGTGACGGTGGTCGACACCGGGCAGTTCACCAGTCCGTACCTTCCGGTCCCCTATGCACCGACAGCCGTCAACGGTCTGAGCGGACGCTGGTCGTGGGATCCGGCGACGCTCAGCATCCGCGGCGAGGACGGAACCACGAGGAACCAGCAGTACACGGTGTATTCGGCGCTGCCGGCCCTGACCTCCGCAACGTTGAGCCTGGACAACGCCAAGCCCACGTCCATCTCGCAGGATTTCATCCAGTTGCCGAGCAATGTTCCGGACATTGTGAAGAACACCGCCAAGACAGTGACGGCCGGCGCCAACGGCAACTATGCCAAGGCGATGGCGATCCAAGACTATCTGCGCTCGTCTCAGTTCAGCTACTCCCTGCAGGCTCCGGTGCAGGGCGGTTATGACGGCAACGGCATGTCAGTGCTGGCCGATTTCCTGCAGCAGAAGAGCGGCTATTGCGTGCACTTTGCCTCTGCAATGGCCGTCATGGCGCGGCTCGAGGGAATCCCGAGCCGCATCGCCGTCGGCTACGCGCCGGGCCACGCCACAGGGGCCACAGTTGCCGTGGCGGGCCAGGAACCCCTGCCGGAATACCAGGTGGATGCCCGCGACGCCCACGCCTGGCCCGAGCTCTATTTCGAGGGAGTCGGTTGGGTCGCCTTCGAACCAACCCCTTCCCGCGGCGTCGTTCCGCCCTACGCGAGCGAGGCTGCCGCAGCGGGCGGCCCGAGCACCAACCTGCATGACGAAAACCTGACCCCGGGTTCCTCGACTCCCGCGCCGAGTACCGCTGCTGTACCGCCCGTTGCTGGTCCGGGAGTCGGATCAGGCACGGCCGGCGGCTCCGCAACCATTCTGTACGTCACCGCGGCCGCGCTTCTTCTTGCGGTATTGGCAGCCTCCCCGCGGCTGGTCCGCTCCGGCATCCGGGCTCGGCGCCTGAGGCCGGCACGGGCCAAGCATCCCGGTTCGGGAGGCACAGCCGGCCCCGCCGAGCCCCGGGATGGCCCCGTCCTGGCATGGGCTGAGCTCCAGGACCTCGCCACGGATTACGGTGTACCGCCCGTGCCCAGCGAAACGCCGCGGCATTTCGCGGCTCGATTGAGCAACTCGGCCGCACTCGGAGCGCCGGCTGCGGCAGCGTCGCCGTCGGGAGCCGCCGACGACGCCGGCCAGCACGCGCTTGCATCGCTCACCGGAGACTTCGAACGGCAGCGTTATGGTCCCCCCGCGGGCATCCCGGCGGATACTACGGCGGAGGAACCGAACCCGGCCGGGGACCGGATCGCGGCTGTCCGGGCCGCGTTCCGGCGCAACGCCTCCTGGTTCGCGGTCTTCCGCGCGGACTGGTTCCCGCCGTCCTTGATGTCCCGTTGGTTCCAGCTCTTGTGGTCACCTTTCCGCTGGCTGGGTGGCATTTCCGCCGCGGCAGCACGCCGCGCGGCAGCATCCGTGCAGAGACTGTCCGGCTCCATCCGCTGGCGGCGCTGACCCAACTAACTCGCAATAGATGTCGTTATGGGCGCCGAAAACGACAACAACTGCGACTCAGTTGGATGGAACGGCAAAAGGCAGGGCACCGGAACCCAAAGGTTCAGTGCCCTGCCTTCATTCAACGGCAGGTCCCCGTTGCGAGAGGTCTGCCGAAGGCTTTGCTAGTCGGCGTAAGGATCCGCGATGCCGACGTACTGCGTGGTGAGGTATTCCTCGATGCCTTCGAAACCGCCTTCACGGCCCAGGCCGGACTGCTTCACGCCACCGAAAGGTGCTGCGGCGTTGGAGATGACGCCGGCGTTGAGGCCGAGCATGCCGGTCTCGATCCTTTCGCTGACGCGCAGACCACGGTTCAAGTCCTTGGTGTAGACGTAGGCAACCAGGCCGTATTCGGTGTTGTTGGCCAGCTTGATGGCTTCGTCTTCGCTCTTGAACGTGATGATCGGGGCCACCGGTCCGAAGATTTCTTCCTTCAGGATGCGGGCGTCCGCGGACACGTTCTTGAGCACGGTGGGCTGGTAGAAGTAGCCTGGTCCGTCCACCGGGGCACCGCCGGTGACGGCGATCGCGCCGTTGGCAACGGCGTCGGACACGAGGGCATGCACGCCGTTGCGGGCCTTCCCGTCGATCAGCGGGCCGACCGTGGAGTCCGGCTCGGTACCGCGCGCGGTGTTCAGCGCGGAGATCTTGGCAGCGAACTTGTCGGCGAAGGCGTCGGCGATGGAGTCGTGCACAATGAAGCGGTTGGCTGCGGTGCAAGCCTCGCCCATGTTGCGCATCTTGGCCGCGACAGCGCCTTCCACGGCCTTGTCCAGGTCGGCGTCCTCGAAGACCACGAACGGGGCGTTGCCGCCGAGTTCCATGGAGCTGCGGAGGACTTTGTCGGCGGCTTCGCGCATGAGGGACTGCCCGACGGCGGTGGAACCTGTGAAGGAGATCTTGCGCAGGCGGTCGTCCTTGATGAGGGGCCCTGTGACTGCGCCTGCCGTGGAGGTCTGGACGACGTTGAGCACGCCTGCGGGGAGGCCGGCTTCCTGCATGACCTGCGCGAAGAGCAGACTGGTCAGCGGGGTCAGGTTGGCGGGCTTGAGCACCATGGTGCAGCCGGCGGCAACCGCGGGGGCAATCTTGCGGGTAGCCATGGCCAGCGGGAAGTTCCACGGGGTGATCAGCAGGCAGGGACCAACAGGCTTCTTCTGGACCAGGATGCGGTTCTTGCCGTCCGGGGCCGCGGAGTAGCGGCCGCTGACGCGGACGGCTTCCTCGGAGAACCAGCGCAGGAACTCGGCGCCATAGGCTACTTCGCCGCGGGCTTCGGCCAAGGGCTTGCCCATTTCCAGGGTCATGAGCAGTGCGAAGTCTTCGGCGCGTGCCGTGACAAGTTCGAACGCTCGCCGCAGGATTTCGCCACGCTCGCGGGGAGCGGTACGGGCCCAGGAGGCCTGGGCGGCGGCAGCAGCGTCCAGCGCCGCGGCGCCGTCCTCCACTCCAGCGTCGGAGATGCTCAAGAGCACCTTGCCCGTGGAGGGATCCTCGACATCGAACGTCTTGCCGGACGCCGCAGGCAGCCACTGGCCGTTGATGAGCAGCCCCGTGGGAACGGAGGCGAGAAGTTCGCTTTCGCGATCGGCGGTAACAGTCACTGTGACTCCTTCGTCAGTCGGCGCACGTTGGAGAGATGCACCAACACTTGATTTTTGTGGAATTACTGTCACGGTACTGCCCGCCGCGAAGCAGTGTCTACGCCTTCGCGCACTGCCGCGGGAGCAAGTGTTTGTGCAGTTGCACAGCCTCAGCTTGGCCGGAACCTACCGCGCCGCGAGCACTGCCTTACCGCGCCGCGAGCACAGCAGAGTACAGCTCGCGCTTGCTGATGCGGGCCTCCTCGGCCACCGCGGCTACCGCTTCCTTGAGCCTGATGCCCTTGGCAATGAGGTCATTGACCGCGGCAACATGGTCTTCGGGCTTGCCCGGCGCCTGTTCTGGGGCGCCGGCCACGACGACGGCAATTTCGCCGCGGACTTCGTTGTTTTCAGCCCACTCGAGCAGTTCGCGGACGGTTCCCCGGATGACTTCCTCGTAGGTCTTCGTCAATTCGCGGCACACGGCGATGCGGCGGTCCGAACCGAACCGCTCGTGAAGGGCACGGAGCATTGGCTCGAGCCGGTGTGGTGCCTCGAAGAACACCATGGTCCGGCGTTCGTTGCCGAGGTCCGCAAGCCGGGCGCTGCGTTCGCCGGCTTTACGGGGAAGGAATCCCTCGAAACAGAACCGGTCCGTGGGCAGCCCCGATAGTGCGAGGGCCGTCAAGACGGCGGACGGGCCGGGGAAAGCTGTGACGAACAGCCCTGCTGCCACGGCTCCCTCCACGAGGCGGAAGCCGGGGTCGGACACTGCGGGCATTCCGGCGTCGCTCACCATGATGATGGTCTTGCCCGCCCGTACGTGATCCAGCAGTTCCTCGGTCTTGGCGGCCTCGTTGTGCTCGTGGTAGCTGATGACCCGGCCGGACACGGTGATGCCGAGTGACTGGACCAAACGATGCAGGCGCCGGGTGTCCTCTGCAGCGACGATGTCTGCCGTCTGCAACAACTCGATAAGCCGGCTGGAGGCATCGCCCACGTTGCCGATGGGAGTGGCGGCCAGCACGATCCGGCCCACGCCGTCGGGCAGGGCGGGCAGGGCCTCCGTCTCGAGGGACTCCGCCGAGTCGGGAACGGTGGTTTCATCCGGGGAGCTCAGCTGTTCAGTCACCCAACAAGCCTAATGCCCCGGCTACCGCTTTCAGGGAGCTACCGGCGGCAAAAGGTAGCATGGGCTGAGTGACCGATACCTCCGTGCGCCCCGCCCCGCAAACCTGGTTGATACGGCCCCGGGAGGCTTTCGCAGCCGAGGCCCTGCGGACGCGGCTCATTGGCAGCATCCAAAGCTGGCGGGATTATCCGCCGTCCTTGAGGCTCTGGTTCTGGCTGATCCCAACCATTACTGCCGTGATCGGCGGGATCCTGCGTTTTGTCCGCCTCGACGCACCGCACAGCCTCGTCTTCGACGAGACCTACTACGTCAAGGATGCCTACTCGTTCCTGGTCAGCGGATACGAGCGGAGCTGGCCGGACAAGGCCAACGATGCCTTCAATGCCGGCAACCCGAACGTCCTGCTCAACTCCCCCGAGTACGTGGTCCATCCCCCGGTAGGGAAATGGATGATCGCTTTCGGGATGTGGCTCTTTGGCTCGGACAATTCCTTCGGCTGGAGGTTTTCCGCGGCCCTGACGGGCACCCTCTCCATCGCCCTGATCGCCCTGATCGCCCTGAAGCTGTTCCGTTCCCACATCCTGGGCGCGGCTGCTGGGCTGTTGCTCGCCGTCGACGGCCACCACTTGGTCATGTCGCGGACGTCGCTGCTGGACATCTTCCTGATGTTTTGGCTGCTCGCAGCCTTTGGCGCCCTGCTGATGGATCGCGACGACGGACGGCGACGGCTGGCGGCACGGCTTGCCGCGCTGGCAGGCGCCTCCAAGGACGGCCGGCCGACGGCGTTGCACCTCGCCTCGGGGCCGTGGCTCGGATTCCGCTGGTGGCGGCTGGCGGCCGGTGTGTGCCTCGGCTTGGCGGTCGGAACCAAGTGGTCGGCGCTGTTCTTCGTCGTCGCTTTCGGCCTGTTGACCGTGTTCTGGGACATGAGCGCGCGGCGTATTGCGGGCATCCGGAGTTGGCCCAGCGCCGGGATCATCAAGGACGGCATTCCGGCGTTCTTCACCATGATCCCGGTGGCCGGAGCCGTGTACCTGTCGACGTGGACCGGCTGGTTCCTTTCCAAGGACGCCTACTATCGCCACTGGGCGGATACGAATCCCTCCGATACATGGGGATGGATTCCCGGGCCGCTGCGCTCCTTGGCGTACTACCACATGGAGGCGTACAACTTCCATCAAGGCCTCAGCTCGCCCCATCCGTATTCGGCGAGCCCGTGGACCTGGCTCGTCATGGGGCGGCCCACATCGTTCTACTATGAGTCCCCCAAGCAGGGAACCCCCGGCTGCGATCTGCCCAACTGCACTTCGGCGATCCTGTCCGTCGGCAACCCGGTGATCTGGTGGGGTGCCACGATTGCGCTTTTCGTGGTGTTGTTCTGGTGGGCGGGCCGGCGCGACTGGCGGGCCGGGGCCATCCTGGCCGGGGTCGCCGCCGGTTACCTGCCGTGGTTCATGTATCCGGAGCGCACCATGTTCTACTTCTACGCGCTTTCCTTCGAGCCTTTCCTCGTGCTGGCTCTCGTCTATGGATTAGGACTGGTGCTCGGCAAGAGCGGGGCTCCTCCGTGGCGCCGCCGCTCGGGCCTCTACGTGGTTGGCCTTGTGGTGGTCCTTGCCGTGCTGTTGTCGGCGTTTTTCTATCCGGTGTGGACGGCAGAAGTGATCAGCTACCAGGGGTGGCGCATGCGTATGTGGATGCCGTCCTGGATCTAAGGGTCTGCCCGATGGTCAGCACGGCACGCGCACAAAGAAGCGGCCCGCCCGGAATATTCCGGGGAGGCCGCTTCTTCGTTCTTGCGGCGGTGCTACTTCTCCGGCGTGCCGGCCTCCGCGCGGATCTCCGGGTCGGGATCCACACTGTCGTCCGCAGCGGCTTCGTTCTTGGCAGAGAGTCCGCGACGACGGCGGGTAGGCCACGTGAAGATGAGTGTCAGCAGTGCCGTGATGAAGACCAAGGCGCCGATCGCAATTCCGGAGTCCATCCAGTACTGTCCCGGGAACAAGCGGATCAACGTGTCGTCGAGTGCAAAGGTCCAGGTGCCGTTGGCGAAGAAGATGTGGTGGAAGTCCGTGAAGAACTGCTGCCAGCCCAGTCCCGCAAGCGTGCCCAGTCCCAGGATGAGGACCAAGGTGACGATCGAACCGGCAAAGAGTCCGCGGCGGATCCCGCCCGTGCTTCGTTTGCGCAGATAGATCATCGCGATGATGCCAATGATGATCATGAGGGCGCCGGCGCCGAATGCGGAGAGCATCACGGTCTTGACATCGGCCATGTGGGAAACTTCGCCCTCCTTGAACAGCTTCTCGCCGTTATGGTTGACGAGCTCGCCCAAGTAGCGCGGCCCGGACCAGTTGCTGAGATAGTCCAGGGCATAGGAACCATACGTCATCCGGTCATCGGCATTGAAGCCATAGCCGTCTCCGGGGAAGCCCGGACGGTAATACTCCACCCACAGGAACAACGGGCTCGCGACGGCGCGGATTGCCAGCACCAGGAGGACCACCGGGTAGAAGGCGGCGAGCAGGACCTGGAAAATGCGGGGCGCCAGAGGCTTGGTTTTGGCGGCCAGCTCCCGCTCGTGGTTGCGGCGTTCCACCTCGGCTTCCGGCGGGCGGACCTGAAGGGCCGACGTCGGCAGAGGCTCAGCGAAGAGGGCCGGTTCCGGCCCGGCCTCCGCAGCCTCGGCGGCTTTGCGGTCTGCCCGGCTCTCCGGCTGTTGTGCTGCGACGGGCCGTTCAGCGAGAGGCCGTGCAGCTTCGCCTGCAACTGCGCCTGACGCGGACCCGGCTCCCTGTTTGCCTTCTTCTGGCACGCGCTTCGCCGAAGAGTCCCGGGCTGCGTCAGCGGCCCCTGCCGGGCGTACGTCAGCGGCCGCGGACTTGGGGGCGGGCTTCATCCATTCGAAGGCCGGCTCGTCGCCGTCGTCGTGGATATCCGCGTCCGGGTCTTTGGGGATCGGGCTCTTCTCGGTCACTTGGATTCACTTCCGTAGGATTCACATGCCGGAGCAGGAACGGTCCGCTGGCAATCTTCTCTGCCTTCGAGCCTACCGTCAGCCCTCGCGGAGAGACGATGAGCCACCCCGTCGAACGTCTGATTGCGGCCGGACCCGGGTGCCGTCAGGCGGCTATCTCCCGGTAACCGGCGTCGTTTGCGTCAAGGTCGCCAGTGGCGCCGGCACGGAATGCCCGCCCGCCCAGCACCAAGGCATAGACCCAGTATGCCGCGAGAACGAGCGAACCGATCAAGATCTTGGCCCACACGGGAAGCGGGCTCGGCGTCACAAACGCCTCGACGAGTCCGGAAACGAACAGGACAAGCACCAGGCCGAGGGCCACCGTGATCAGGGAACGCCCTTCTTCCGCGACTGCCTGCATTCTGCGCCGCGGACCCGGGGAAACCATGGCCCAGAAAATGCGGAGGCCGCCCGCGGAGGCAATGAAGACGGCCGTCAACTCCATGAGGCCGTGCGGGAGGATGTAGCTGAAAAATACGTCCATCTTGCCGGTGGCGGCAAACACGCCCGCTGCGACTCCCAGGCCCTGTGCATTCGCGAACAGCGTGTAGGGCACCCAGAAACCGGTGATGCCCAAGGCCACGGCCTGCGCCCCTATCCAGGCATTGTTGGTCCAGACGGCGCCGGCAAAGGACGCAGCGGGGTTCTCTGAGTAGTAGCCGACGAAGTCATGGTCGACGTATTGCTTCACGGCAGTGCTGCTTCCGAGGGCCCTCAAGGCGTCCGCAGACGTTCCGATCCAGAGGGCGTAGGCGCCGGCCACAAGGCAGAAGAAAACCCCGCACCAGACCGTGAGCCAGCGCAAGCGGTAGAACGCGGCGGGCAGTGACACCACGAAAAAGCGGGCGAGGTCTTCCATGAAATTCGACCGCGCCCCGGTGAAGCGGGTACGGGCCTGGGCGAGGGCCGCCGACAAAGAGGCGGAGAGTGCACTCTCCGGGGCCACGGACCTGATGAGGGACAGGTGTGATGACACTACTTGGTACAAACGCAGAAGCTCGTCGGCTTCACCACCGTCAAGGCGCCGTTTGTGCGCGAGTTCGTGCAAGCGGGACCATTTTGTCCCGTTCACGACAGAGAAGGCATCCATGTCCACGGCTCCACCCTAATCCCAACCCTCCCCGAACAGTCCCACATCCAAGCAGACCCCTCCTCCGCAGCCGTGGCCGCGATTAGACTCGATCCAGCGGGAGCCGTCCGGTCCTGCAGACGTCGTGGCGATGCTTGGGGGCGGGCTTGAGTTCGATCATTACCGGCGAGGCCGTGGTCCTTGAACTGCGGCCGGCATCGTTCGGGGCGAGGGCACTTGGGCTCATGCTCGACGTCGTGGCTCACGTTGTGTTGCTGTTGGGTCTGTTGATCCTGCTCAGTATGGCGGCACCCCATGTGGACGTGGCCGCGGGCCGCGCGATGGCCTTGTCCAGCGTGGTGCTGTGCCTCGTGGCGGTCCCCGTGGCGGTGGAAACGCTGAGCCGCGGCCGCTCGCTGGGCAAGCTGGCTACCGGGCTCCGGATTGTGCGCGACGACGGCGGATCCATCCGCTTCCGGCACGCAGTGATCCGTGGGTTGATCGGCTTCCTGGAGATCTACGCGACGTTCGGCGGACTGGCCATTGCCGTGGCATTGTTCAACAACAAGTCGAAGAGGCTCGGAGACGTTGTGGCCGGAACCTATTCGCTCAGGCAGCGCGTTCCCGCTGAACCCAAAATCCTCCCCTATGCCCCTCCGTACCTGCAGGCGTGGGTGCGACTCGCGGATATCGGCACGGTTCCGGACGGCATGGCGCGGCGGGCATCACAGTTCGTCCAGCAGGCCTGGCGGATGGCGCCGGACTCGCGCGCCCGCATGGCCGCGGCCCTCGCGAGCGAATTGGCGGCTTACGTCGCCCCATCGCCGCCGCCCGGAACGACGCCGGAAGACTACCTGCACGCGGTTTTGGGCGAGCGGCGAAACCGTGACCTGGAACGGCTGCGCCGCGCAGAACAACGCAGCGCCGTTGTCGGCGATCGACTCAACAGGCTTCCATTCACGCGCTAGCCGAGCGCGCGGCGCGCAGGGTGAGCCACGCCGTCGGGCATAACTGCGGCAAGTCCCGGCAGCGCTCAGCGCTTCGCGTAGCCGGCCCAGGCGATGTTCCAGTCGCCGAAGCCTTCTAGCGGTTCCACGGCGGGGGCGCCGGTGTTCAGTACCTGCACCACGTCCCCCGTACGCATGTTGTTGAAGAACCACACGGCATCGGCCGGGAGCAAGCCAACACAGCCATGCGAGACGTTGTACGCGCCGACGGCTCCGTAAGCCGATGGAAGCGCCTGGTGAACGTAGACCCCTGAGTTCGTGAGCCGGTTGGCGTGCTCGACGACGAGCGGTGCGTAGTAGCCTTTGTCACCGGGTTTGAGGCCGATGCTGCCAGCGTTGAACTTGGAGTGGCGCTCCTGCTCCATGATCACGGCGTAGCCGGTGGGCGAGAGCCAATCCGGGCTGCCGAGGGTCACGGGAGCGGTCTTGACGAGCGCGCCGTCGAAATACACCTTCATGGTCTTGGTAGCGTCGTCCACCACCGCTATCCGCTGCGGGCCTGTCGTGAACGTTGCCTTGACGTCTGAGTTGCCGATCATTCCGTTGCCGAAATCCCGGCCGAACAGAGGCATGTCCACTGTGACGCTCGTGTGGGCTGCCCAGAAGGTCTCCGGGCGGATACGAACTTTCCGGTCCGAGTACCAGCGCCAGGCCACCTTCTGGCCCGAGGAAACACTGATCTTCACGGCCTGTTCCATGGCGGCTTTGTCCGCCACGGGCTCGCTGAAGTTGATTTCGATGGGCTGGCCCGAACCCACGACGGCACCGTGGTTGGGAAACACCATGGCGTTGGCCTCGTTGGGCGTGGAAACCGTGGTGAAGGATTGGGTCTTCCGGGTTTCCCGGCCCGCGGCGTCAACAACGGTGAAGCCAAAACGGTACTCAATGTTGAACCCCAAAGGATCCACCGTGGCCCAGGTGCTGCCGTCGGCGCTGATGGCTCCCTTGACGGCCCTGCCGCCCGTGGCCGGGACAAGTTCAATGTCCTTCAGCGTGCCGTGCACGGCCTTCACAGATGGCCCGACGGCGGGATTGACTTCGCGGGCACCGTCAAGGGGCGTAATTCCCAGTTCCACTGCCTTGACGACGGCGGACCCCAGTCCGACATCCGTGCGTTGCGGCGATCCCGCTTCTGATTCGACTGCCGTTTGCAGCAAATCCGGGGCGGTCGCAACACCGATCCCTCCGGCCGCAACAGCGGCACACATCCCCATGATTCCGAGAATCTTCCCGGCTTTGCGCTTCCTTTGCGACGCCACAGCAACTCCACATCCCCCGGCAGAAAGCCAGCCCCCAAGACTGACCCGCCAAGTCTACCGGTGGTACTGATGCGTCCCGGACAGTGCCGAAAGGCGCGCCCTGTCAGCTGGCGTATTGCTCAATTGGCGTATTGGGCCCAAGGGATGTTCCAGTCGCCAAAGCCGTCGTCGAAGTTGGCGTAGTCACCCTGGGTATTGACCACCTGGACGACGTCCCCGGTTGTCATGTTGTCGAACACCCATTTCGCACCGTCGGGTCCTAGTCCGATGCAGCCGTGGGAGAGGTTCGTGACACCGATGTACGGCAGGGCAGAGTCGGTAGCCTGGTGGATGAACTCGCCGCTGGGTGTCAGGCGCGTGGCGTAGTTGACGTCAAGCTGTCCGTAGTAGGCCGGATCCCCCGGCTTGAGGCCGATGGTCGAGGCGTCCATGTGCTCTACCCGGTACTTTTCCATGAGCACCAAGTAGCCGCGCGCGGAAGGGAACCTCGTGTCGCCCATGGTGTCCGGCCACTCGCCCACTTGCTGATCGTTGACACTGACCGTGAACGTGTGCGCAACCGCGTCGGCCACCGCCACCTTCTTATCGCCGATCTTGAAGGTGTTCGTCTTGTTGAAGTTGCCGATCTGTCCATTGCCGAAGTCCACCCCGAACAGCTTGAGGTCCACGGTGATGGTGCTGTTCGCCGCCCAGAAGTTCTCCGGACGGTAACGCACCATGGTGTCGCTGAACCAGTGGAAGGCCCCGACCTGGCCCGACGTGGAGGTCACCTTGATGGCCTTCTCGACGGCGGCTTTGTTGACCACGGGTTCACTGAACGTGAGCTGCAGCGACTGCGCCACGCCTACCTTCGCCCCGTCCAGGGGGTACATGGCGGCGTCGGCCTCGTTCTGCGTGGAAACCGTCGTGAAAGATCCAGTCTTCGACATTAGGCGTCCGGCCGCATCCGCAACGGTGTAATTGAAGGTGTAGGAGGAGTTGAACTCGAGGGGCGTGGATGCGGTCCAGCTCAGTCCATCCGGGGTCAACGCACCATCAACGGTCTTCCCTTGGGCGCTCGTCAGGGAGACCCTGTCCAGGGTTCCGTCCTTGACGCTGATCGTGACGGGCGCAGCCGGGTTCACCTGTTTGGCCCCGCTCGCAGGCGAGGCAACAACCGTGGCAGGCTTCACGACGGGCAGCACTGCTGCCGCCTCGCTGCGTTCACCTGATGATCCCTCGGACTCGATTGCTGCGCTGGCCGCATGCGGGGCCACTGCGGCGAACGTGCCGCTGAGCGCGGCAATGAGGCAGACAACCACGATCCAGGCGACCTTGCGGAACCGGCTTCGCTTCGTCGGCGTCGTGTCCAAGTGCGAGGTGTCCAAGTGCCGGGCACCGCCACTGTCCTGCTCAACGTCGAAGAGCCGCGCAGCGCCCACATGCTCGAAAGTGTCCGCTTGCTCGCCGTCGGGATTAAGACCCATTCCTGTTTTCTCCAAAACTCACGCCCCCAAAAACTCACGCCCCACAGCGGCATCCTAAAGGGTGCGGCTTGATATTGGCTGGGAGCCCGCCTCGGCGCGCCCCAGCCGGTGTACTCAGTACCGGTAGTGTTCCGGCTTGTACGGCCCGGCAACGTCAAGGTCCAGGTATTCCGCCTGTTCCTTGCTGAGCTCGGTTAGTTCCACGCCCAAAGCATCCAGGTGCAGTCGGGCGACCTTCTCATCGAGGATCTTGGGCAGCACGTAGACCTGCTTTGAGTATTCTCGCTCGGCCTCCGGCTGGTCCTTCTTGGTCCACAGCTCGATCTGGGCGATCGTCTGGTTCGCGAAGGAGTTGCTCATCACGAACGAGGGGTGGCCGGTCGCGTTGCCCAGGTTCAGGAGGCGGCCCTCGGACAGCACGATGATCGATCGCTCTTCGCGGCCGTCGGCCGCGGGGAACACCCACTCGTGCACCTGCGGCTTGATTTCCACCTTCTGGACGCCGGCGACCTTTGCCAGTCCGGCCATGTCGATCTCGTTGTCGAAGTGGCCGATGTTGCCCACGATCGCCTTGTTCTTCATGCGGAGCATGTCGGAGGCCATGATGACGTCCTTGTTGCCGGTGGTCGTGATGAAGATGTCGCCCTGCTCCAAGACCGAATCGAGCTTGGCCACCTGATAGCCGTCCATGGCTGCCTGGAGTGCGCAGATGGGGTCGATCTCCGTCACGATCACGCGCGAACCCTGGCCGCGGAGCGCCTCAGCGGCGCCCTTGCCGACGTCGCCATAACCGCAGACAACGGCGACCTTGCCGCCCATGAGGACATCGGTGGCGCGGTTGAGGCCGTCCGGCAGGGAGTGGCGGATGCCGTACTTGTTGTCGAATTTGCTCTTGGTCACCGAGTCGTTGACGTTGATGGCCGGGAACAGGAGCTTGCCCTGTTCGGCGAGCTGGTAGAGACGGTGCACGCCCGTGGTGGTTTCCTCGCTCACGCCACGGATGCCGGCCGCGATGCGGGTCCACTTCTTCGGGTCGGCGGCAAGGCTCTTCCGCAACACGTCCAGGACGAGTGCATACTCTTCGGGATCGCTTTCCGTGGCCGTCGGCACGGCGCCTGCGGCTTCGAATTCGACGCCCTGGTGGACCAGCAGCGTGGCGTCGCCGCCGTCGTCGAGGATCATGTTGGGGCCCAACTCAGGGTCGGCGTCCGCGCCCGGCCAGCTGAGGATCTGCTCGGCGGTCCACCAGTATTCGTCGAGGGTCTCGCCCTTCCAGGCGAACACGGGAACACCCTGGGGATCCTCGACGGTTCCCTTGCCGACCACGACGGCGGCAGCGGCCTCGTCCTGCGTGGAGAAGATGTTGCACGAGGCCCAGCGGACCTCGGCACCGAGGGCTGTCAGCGTCTCGATGAGCACCGCGGTCTGCACCGTCATGTGCAGGGATCCCGCAATGCGTGCGCCCTTGAGCGGCTGGCTCGGACCGAACTCTGCGCGCAACGACATGAGGCCAGGCATTTCGTGCTCGGCCAGGCGAATCTGGTGGCGCCCCGCTTCAGCCAGGGAGATGTCTGCAACCTTGTAGTCGAAAGTCATGGAAGTCCTTTGGAAGTACCGGATGGTCGAGTCAGGGGGGCTCAGGCGTGGCGGGGGCCGACGTGCTGGTCTGCGTCGTGCTGGTCTGAGGCCGCGGCGTTGGCGGCTGCCAGCAGTTCCGGGGGCAGCAGCAAAGGGATTCCGTCCTGGATGGCATAGCGGAGCTTCTCACCCGAGGCGGAAGCGGCCGTCGTGACAAGTTCCTCGCCGTCCTGCTCCAGCGGGGACCCGGTGACAGGGCACCGCAGGATGGACAACAATTCAGGACTGACCTTTGGCATGGTTGAAGCTCCCTGGATGGCATCTCGCGGACGCCGCTGTGGACAGATATGGCAGTTTCCAGAGTACAACCCTGCGGCGCAGCGCACGGTGTCACAAAGCTTGTCATCCGGGGAGCGGCGACACATAAGGCGAGACACAGGGTAGTACACAGGGCAGGGGACGCGCAGTGACTGTCGTCGGGGGGTCAGGAAGGATCGCGCAGGATGCGCAGGTGGCGCCTGGTCCCCTCTGCAGGGGCCGGTCCGTCAAAGGGTGTGCGGACGGCGCGTTGTTCCGGCGCGGCCGGGGCCGACGCGGCTTCACGCACGGCGTTCGCCAGGGCAAGGAGATCGTCCGGCCCGGGCTGAGGCGGCGAGGACGGCATGGCGAGCCTCATGACCTCCCAGCCCCGCGGCACAGTCAGCGATTCCGCATGCTGCCCACACAGATCGTAGGAATGCGGCTCGGCATAGGTGGCCAGCGGACCCAGCACCGCCGTGGACTCGGCGTAAACGTACGTCAAAGTAGCCACCGCGGATTGGCGGCAGGCTGATCTGGAACACTGACGGATTGCACCCACAACATCCCAGATTAGCCGCACTTCCCCGCGGCGCGGTGCATTGCCCCTTTGCGCGCATTATGTCGCGTTGGCGGAATCACGGGTCTAAAGTCGATATATGCAGTCACAGCACCACGTTCCGGGCTTCACAGTCCATTTGTCCGACACCGGGGACAGCCAGGAAACGACGGCGGCGGCCACGTCCGCACGCGGCTTCAGGGAGCGCCGCAGGAACCGCCACGGGCGGGGGTTGCGCGGGGAAATCATCCTTCCCAACCTTCCCGGCTACCGGACGCGTGCCGAGAGGTTCGACGACCTCGTGCTCGATTCCGCGGAGCGGCTGCAGGATATGTGGGGCAAACGGCTCGACGGCGTGGCGTTCGCCGTCGACGAGATCCCGCCGAACCTTGAGCAACTGGTGGCAGAGGGAACCGCGGCGCCGCTGGGCTCATACACCCCGGCAGCCCACGGCGCAGGACCCGTCATCACGATCTATCGGCGCGTCGTCGAGCACACCACCGGCGGCCGCGAGGACCTTCAGGACCTGGTGCACGACGTCGTCGTCGAGTACACCGCCGAGATGCTCGGAGTGCCGCCGGAGACCCTGGACCCCGTTTACCGCCGTCGTTATCAGTAACCGAGCGTGACCTGTACTTTTTCGTGGCCCGCAGCGCCATCCTGGATGGTCAGGACCGAAACGCCGGGTTGATCGCCCTGGCCGAGGACGAGCGCACCGTAGGCAGCGTCCCCTGACGCCGACACGATGTAGCCCGAGACTGCGGCGCCGTCGGACTTGTCCGGAACGCCGATGACCGATGTGGTCCCTCCGGCGATGTCGACCGTTTGGGTCTTGTGTACCTTGCCGTCAGAGGTAACCGGCGAGTAGCTGACCGTGGCCCGGCCCGCCGGCACGCCGAAGCTGAGGAACCGGGTTCCGCCTTGGGGCACCGCCATCACATGCTGGCTACCCAAGCGGACTGCTGCCGGAGACCAGGCGAAATCAACGGGATCCTCGGCCTTGAGCCCCCGCGTTACGCGGGAGGACGCTGCGAAGGAAACATCCGAAGTCGCGCTGACGGTATACATGCCGGCCGGGACGCCCGTGAGCGGAACTTCGGTAACCGAACCGGCTTTGGCGGTCACCGCTCCCCCGCCGGGCAAGGCACGCTGGCCGTTCGGCCCGAACAAACGCACGTCCACGACGGCGTCCACCGGACCGGGGACGGTGATCTGCAAGGCCGGAACGACGTCGGCAAAACCGGGCTTGTCAGCGAGTGACTTCACGGCTGCCGGGTCCTGGACATCCACCCCGGTCATGACCTGGGCATCGGCTGCGCCGGCACCGGGAGTAATGAGCTCGACACCACCGGCGGTGAGGCCCCGGAGGACGCTCTGCTGGATGGTTGCCGCGACGGGGCCGCCGCTGCTGCGCAGATGCACCGAGAGCTGGCCCTCGTTCGGGGCCAGTCCGGCCAAGTTGATGGATCGGGTGGCTCCAGGCGAAACCAGCAAGCCACGGCTGTCCGGGGCTTGGAGCTGTCCATGGGCACCGAACAACTCGAGATTCACCGTAGCCGGTGTGCCCGAGGCATTGCTGATATTCAAAACCGCCGTTCGCCCCAGCGCGGTGTTTGCTCCAAGGAGCCATGCATCGTTGATCGGCTGCTGGCAGGGTGCCGCCGCCAGCCCGCGGAGGTCGCCGTCGCTCGCGGTGTAGCTCATCAAGCCCGCCACCGCGGCCTTCTGGCCACTGATGGGATCGGCGCCTACCACGGTGACCTCGCCCGCGGACCTCTGGGCCACGACGCCGGCGTTCAGCACGGGAGGCCCCGACGCCGGGGCTTGGGCGGCAGCCGGGGGCTTGGCAATGTCGGCTATCGCGGAGCCCCCGAGCGAGGCGAGGTTGCTCCCCGGGACGGATCCGGCGGCGTCGCTGAGCACCACCGCATCCAGGAAGCTCTTTGCCGAACGCGAAACCGGGCTGAACTGGCTGTCGGTGCCCGCGGCGGTTCCTTCTGCAAGACGGGGAGGCGCCGGACACACTGCGGTTGTCTTGCCCGCCGGGACATCCGCAAGGGACATGTCCAGCGTTTTGCTTCCCGACGGGGACGGCAGGATGGATGCTGCCGACACCATTCCGGCCCCTGCAGCGAGGAGCAACGTCGCGGAAAGAGCTCCCAACACAACGGCTTTGTTCTTGTTCTGGCCTTTGTTCTGGTTCTGGGCTTTGCGCTGGCCGCGCTTCCCTGACCCCGCTCTGAGCTCGGGTGCCGGGCCTTGGTTGTCAGACACTGCTGTACTCCTTACGGAGGGAGTTTTGTTCCTTCAGGAGGCCGGCTTTCGGCCTGCGGGCAGGCATGGGGATGGCCAGCAGGACGGTCAAGCCAATCACTACGCCCTGCAGAATGCTGAGCCAAGGCTCCCACACTGTGGTGTAGCGGATCTCGATCTGGCCGCCTGTGGACGGCAAGGTGAAAGCTTGGGCCCATCCGGACGTCGTCGGGCTCAGTTGGCGGCCATCCAACCAAGCGCCCCAACCGGCGTCTGCCCGCTCAGCGAGCACTACCAGGCGTCCGTCCCCGCCCGCCGGGATGTCGCCGGCGGCAGAGGTTCCGAGGGAGGGCAAGAGGGCAACCACGGCACCCTTGGCATCCACCACCCTGACGCGGTGTGCCGTCTCGGCGTCGGCTGCGGCGGCTTGGTTGAGCGGCGTGACCCTCCAGAGCCACCCGGAATCGGTCTTTCCCACAGCCACCAGGCCGGGAACGGAATCGATCCTGTTGGCCGTCAGCTGGGCAGCGGTGTCGGCTGACTTGAGAACCACGAATCCGGCACCGAGTTGCTCAAGGCCTGGCCGGGGATCGACGCCTGTTCCCGCGACAATCGTCGCTACGGCGTTCCGGATGGACGCGGTAGCGTCGTCGTCGGCCGCGAGGCGTTCCTGTCCGGGTGAACCCACGATGGACCGGCCCGCGGCGACAGTGGAGAGCGAGTCCAATGTCGTCCCGGCGCCGCGCATGAGGGATGACGTGTAGCCACCGTTCTCACCGGCGGTGATGACCAGGGTACGGGTCTGTTCCGGCCCTTGGCCGTGGTCGACGGCGGTGGCCGGCAAGGTGCCTTGCCCTGAGGGCTGGACCAGGCGCGGCGTGCCAAGCGCGCCGCTGGAAGGAGGGGAAGTGTCCGCGCTGGCCAGGACATTCTGGGTTGCCCACAGCCCCATGCTGGCCAGGGGTCCGGCAATGAGGAGAAGCGTTGCTACAGCGGAAACGGTTCGCACTGCCGCGCGCTGGACCGTGCGGCCGTCTTCCGCCTTGGCTTTGAGCCGGAGGAGGTTATCGGCGCCGATCAGCGCCGCTCCCAGGAACGCGAACCCGGCGGCGGAAACTGCCGGCCCCGTGAAAGGTGCCACGAGCAGGTTGCCGTCGACACCCGTTGCCACATGTCCGGCGAGCCACGCCCAGGCAAGGAGCAAAAGGGCCCCTGCCCAGAGGAAACGCGTGACGCGCGACCGCCTTCCGGGCACGAAGAGCGCGGCAATGGACAAGAGTAGCACCGGGGCACCGAGCAGCAGGGCAAACGCCAGCGCCCACGGAATACCCGACGGGCCGAATAGTGCCAAGCCCGCCAATCCGCCGTTGACGTCGAACTTCAAGGGTTGGCCGAGCAATTGCTGCCACAAAGGTGCGGCTTCGAACCCCAGCGGGAGGCCTGGATCCGCCAGCAGGGTGCGGGGCCGTTCAAGGACCGAGAGGACGTACGGCGCAAAGAGCGCGGCGCTCGGAAGGAGTGACCACCAAATGGTCCGGCCGCGCCGCCCCAAGGCGATGCCGCAAAAAACAATGAGTACTGCAAAGGGGGGCAGCAGGGACGGCGCAGAAGCCGTCACGACTGCGAGCATCAGGCCCGCCGCGGCAGCAGCCGTCCACGACGGAGTGCCGTTGACGCCCGGCTTCCCCGTCACCAGCTTGGCTGCGGCGTAGCCGGATGGCTGGATCCGATCGTGATTCAGTTGTCGGTCCAACGCAGTGTCCCGCCCCAGGGCCGATCCAGTGGCCCGGAAGAGGGCCAGCACCAGCAGCGGCATCGCCACGTGGGCCAGGAGGGCTCCGGCCCTTCCTTGGTTCAAGGCGACTTGAAGGGCCGGCGCTCCGGCCCAGATCAGCGCGGCAATGAACCGGTAGCGGCGCAGCGTGGTCATCGCGCCCGCGGCAAACCAGGCGCCCAGGCCGGACAGCGGCATGGCGAGCAACAACAGCCACACGATGGCTGTGCCGGAGGCGCCTCCTCCGAGCAATGACACGAGCCACAGGATGTAGGCGAAGGGATCCCCGTGTCCGGGCAAGCCTGCACCCAGGCCGATCCACCACGTGGACGCAGACCGCCAGATGTCACCTGCGGCGGACAACGGCAAGAGGCCTCCGCCCGTTATCCCGCTTGCCCCCAGGAGCCCTAACAGCCCCACGATGGAAGCGGCCAGCGCAACAAATCCGGCGGCCACCGCGCCCGTGCCGATCCAACCCCGCTCATTCGTCGCGAGGGCCACGAAATCGTCGCCGGCGTCGCCGCTCGGTTCCGGAGCCAGCGAATCCGTCTCCTGGAATTCGTCTGCGCCAATCGCCTCGACGAGGGACCGGCGGTGGGCCCAAACCTCGCGGCGCGGAGTCTGGAGACCTTTGACCATTGACCGCGGCACGCGTCGCGTCCGTGCCGCGTTCAGCCTGGAGCGCCGAATCGCCCCGGGACGGCCGAGCGCCGCAACGGTGGCGCCGAGCTGGGAAATCCCGTGACCGGGCTCTTTGACCAGGATGCTCAAGATGAGTCTGACCATGCTCCCGAGCAACGCGCCGAACGCGTGCAGCGGAACCTTCCACGGCGAAGCATGGGTGAGCCTCAAATGGACTTGGCTCTTGCGTGCGGCCGCAGGTGTCGCCAGGCTGTGGGGTCGGTGCTCCACATGGAACATGCGCGCCGCCGGAACCACCACGACCCTGTTGCCCGCAAGCCAGTTGCGCCAGCAGAAATCGACGTCGTCTCCCACTCCCGGAAGCGCGGGGTCGAAGCCGCCCAGCTGCTCCCAGGCATCGCGGCGGATCAGCATGCCTGCGGAATTCACGGCGAAAGTGTCCGTGCGCCCGTCGTACTGACCCTGGTCGAGCTCGTCGGCTTCAATGAGCGTCAGCCGTTCGGCCCATCGGCTTGTGGACAGGCCGGCGTCGATGAGCCTGCGTTCCGCATTCCAGGCCAGCTGCTTGCAACCGGCGACAGTGACCGAAGGGGCGCGCTCGACTGCCTGGAGCAGCTCGGCGAGTGCATCCGGAGCAGGAGCGGCGTCGTCGTGCAACAACCAGATCCACTCCACGGCTCCTGGCTCCTGCGAACGTGGCGCCGAACGGGCCAGGCCGGCCATGACGGCCGCACCGAAACCTGCTTTGTGTTCGCCTGTGGCGGTGACATTGGCCTTGCCGAGGGCCCGCTGCAGCAATGCGGCGGACTTGTCGCGGGAGCCCGTATCAATGCCAATGGCGGCATCTGCCGGACGCGTCTGGTCCAGCAGAGCCGCCAGGGTTCTGGGGAGATAGTTACCGCCGTCGTGCGAGACGACCACGGCGGTAACGTGTACTGCCTTGAGAATCAGACCGCTCGCTTCCTCAGCCTGCGGCGTTCACGCTCGGAGAGCCCGCCCCAGATACCAAAACGTTCATCGTTGGCGAGTGCGTATTCAAGGCACTGCGAACGGACATTGCACGCACCGCAAACCTTTTTGGCATCCCGGGTGGAACCGCCCTTCTCGGGGAAGAACGCCTCCGGGTCCGTCTGGGCGCACAAGGCGTCCGTCTGCCAGCCAAGTTCGCCTTCGTCGTCGAAGTCCCCCTGGCGCGGAAGCCCGATCCATACCGGCTGTGCCGGGTTGTCGAGCGGACGGCGCAGCTCCATGGGAGGATCGTCGAGATCGTCCTCCGGATCTGCCGGCGCGCCTCCCACAAGAGCCTCGTGGGCAGCAAGAAAGGCTGTTGCCTCGTCTTCCAGCGACTCCCGAGTGGTCTCTATATAGCGGTCCGCCGCCTGCGGATCTGCCGGGTCAACATACCAATCCCCCGGAACTTCGCGCGACCGGTACTTCACCGACGCATATTCCGCGACGACTGCATCTTCCTGGATACGCAACGCTTGCCCCATGGCGTCCCTCCTGATGTGTGCAGCTGCTGCCGTGCTCATTCGGTACTCGGTTATGTACCCGATACTCCCGCAGCGGCGTTCGATATCTAATTACACGTGTGTAACTACCGTGCCGTCAAGCCACGCCGGGATAATAATCAACTTTCCGTACTAACTGCGGTCACGCCACGCCCGCGATTTTTTCGCACCATCCGCGCGCCTCCGCGGAAAACGGAAGCATCGACTCACTTAAAATGTATTTTCATTGAATTTCGGGGAAATTGATTGCCCCTTGGAACGTCGCGCCGTCGCCGCCGCCCAGCCCCATGTGGTGTAACTCACATGCTCCAGCGGCGGGCCGCGCGCCTCGTGGCAAGATGTAGCCATGAGCACCCCCGCGATGAACCTGATGGCAGCCCTGCGTTCCGGACACGCCACATCCCCCCGACTGACCTGGTACGGACCGGACGCCGAACGGGTGGAGCTTTCAGGCCGGGTCCTGGACAATTGGGTGGCCAAGACCAGCAACCTGCTTCAGGACGAGTTCGACGCCGAACCGGGCATGAGCCTTCGCCTGGACCTGCCGGCCCATTGGAAGTCCCTCGTGTGGGCGCTGGCCGGGTGGCAGCTGGGGATGGAGCTGGTGCTCGACGGCGGCAGCGCCGACCTGCTTGTCACGGACACCCCCGACGTCGGTGCGGGAGCCGGCTTCGACGCCGTCGTTGCCGTGCCGCTCGCTGCACTCGCAATGCGCTGGCCGGGAGAACTGCCGGTCGGCGTCGTCGACTACGCGGCTGAGGTGCGCTCCCACGGTGACGTGTTCATGGCGCACGCCGAACCGGACGCGGCAATGCCGGCCCTGCGCCGCCTCGAAACCGGACACTCGCACGCGGAGTTGCTAGACGGATTCGCCAAGGAACACGACGCGGGCGTGCGCCTGCTGGTACGCGCGGCCGACGGTTTGGAGTCGGCCCTCGCCGACGCACTGGGTGCGTGGAACAAAGACGGTTCAGTTGTCCTCGTGCACCCGGAGGTTGACGTCACCCAGCACCTGCTGGACAACGAGCGCGTCAGCGGCGCTTGACCGCGCCTTCGCCCTCATCGGAGTCAGCCGCGGTGCTAGCGGAATGCATGGCCTTGGCCTTGGCCTTGTGGTGGGCTTCGATGATCTCGTGGTCATGCGAGAAGGCCGGCTCTTCGTCGAGTTCCTTGTTGAACACCAGGAAGCGGTAAGCGAAGAACCGCACTACGGTGGCGACGAGGATGCCGACGATCCCGGCAGCGAACAGGACGTTCTTGTCCTGGATGTTCATGCCGTATTTGGCGATGGCGGTCAGGCCTGTGGAGATTCCGATGCCAATGCCGTTGATGATGACGAACATGACGAACTCGCGCACCACGTTCGCCTGGCGGCGGTGGCGGAATGTCCAGAAACGGTTGGCGATCCAGGAGAACACGGTGGCCACGGTGGCGCCGACGAAACGGGCCTTGGCCTCACTGTCCGTCATCGGGCCGTGCATGAGATAGTAGGTCAAGCCGTTATCTATGACGAACGCAACACCGCCTACAGCGCCAAACTTCGCTACTTCGCGCCAAAAGAGCGAGGCGAGCCCGCGGATGCGATCTGCAAGTGTGTTGATCATGACCCTCCATGGCCGTTGTTCTAGGGGGCCGATGGGCCGAAGGCTCCATTTTAGCTCCGATTCCTTGGAGCTTGCCGAATTATTCCGCGCCGGCGGCCGCGAGCCGGGTTCCCAGGACCCGGCGGCGAGCAGAATCTGGGAACCAGCTGCTGGTTCGGTAGGCTGAACCTTGTGACTTTTCCTGTAATTGGCGTGGTGGGCGGCGGACAGCTCGCACGAATGATGGCCCCGGCCGCAACTGCTCTCGGCTTTGAACTCCGGGTCCTTGCCGAAGGTGAGGACGTTTCCGCGGTCCAGGCCGTGGCAACGGCTCCCATTGGCGACTACAAGGACCTCGCCGCCCTTCTTGAGTTCTCGGAGGGCTTGGACGTCATGACGTTCGACCACGAGCACGTCCCTACCGAGCACCTGAGGGCACTGATCGAGGCCGGAGTCAACGTCCAGCCGGGCCCCGATGCCTTGGTGCATGCGCAGGACAAACTCGTGATGCGCGCCGCGATCGACCGCTTGGGACTCCCCAATCCGGCGTGGGCTGCGGTCCGCGGCGTCGAAGACCTTGTCGCTTTCGGCGAGCAGACCGGCTGGCCGATTGTCTTGAAGACCCCCCGCGGGGGCTATGACGGCAAGGGCGTGCGCATCGTCCATTCCGCCGAGGACGCACGCACCACCGCGGACTGGTTCGAAGCCATGAGCCCGCTATTGGCCGAAGAGAAGGTTGACTTCAGCCGCGAGCTTTCCGCGCTCGTCGCAAGGACCCCCGACGGCGCATCCCGCGCCTGGCCGGTAGTCCACACCGTCCAGGTGGACGGCGTCTGCGACGAAGTGATTGCGCCGGCCCAGGACATTCCCGTGGAAGTCGCTGCGGCAGCCGAAGAGGCAGCGCTGCGAATCGCCAATGAACTCGGAGTCACGGGCGTCATGGCTGCGGAGCTCTTCGAAACGCCCGGCGTCGGAGTCGGGTTCCTCGTCAACGAACTCGCCATGCGGCCGCACAACACCGGCCACTGGACGCAGGACGGCTCCGTCACGAGCCAGTTCGAACAGCATTTGCGCGCAGTCCTCAACCTCCCGCTGGGTGCCACAGATGCCCTGGGCGCGGTGGTGGTCATGAAGAACTTCCTGGGCGGCGACAACCAGGATCTCTACAGCGCCTACCCCAAGGCCCTCGCCTACGAACCTGCCGCAAAGGTCCACTGCTACGGCAAGTCCGTGCGGGCCGGCCGCAAGATCGGGCACGTGAATCTCGTCGGCAACTCGACAGCGGACGTCGACTCCATCCGACGCCGGGCCACCGTAGTGGCCGACATCATCCGCGACGGCCGCATGCCGGCCGAGACCACCTCAGAGGAGACCGCATGAGCACAGGAAACGTCAGTGCCGAGAACGCGATTGCCGGAAACGCGGGCGCGGCGAACGCTGCTCCGATCGTAGGCCTCGTCATGGGCTCCGACTCCGACTGGCCTGTCATGGAAGCCGCGGCGGACGCCCTGGCCGAATTCGGCATCCCCTTCGAAGCCGACGTCGTCTCCGCCCACCGCATGCCCACCGAAATGATCCGTTACGGCCAGGACGCCCATGAGCGCGGCATCCGCGTCATCATCGCCGGGGCAGGCGGCGCCGCCCACTTGCCGGGCATGCTCGCCTCGGTCACCCCGCTGCCCGTCATCGGCGTCCCGGTACCGCTGAAAACCCTGGATGGCATGGATTCCCTGCTGTCCATCGTGCAGATGCCCGCCGGTGTTCCCGTTGCCACGGTTTCCATCGGCGGCGCGCGCAACGCCGGCCTCCTTGCAGTGCGCATGCTGGCGTCCGGAACCGACGAGCTGGCCGTCCGGCTTCGTGGCGAGCTGCTCGAATTCGCCCGGGAGCTCAACAACACTGCTACCGAAAAAGGGGCCAGGCTCCGTGACAAGGTCGCCGAAGTCTTCTCCAGCGCGAACGTCTCCGCCCGCAGCAGCCGCTAAGGGCCTGAGCAGCCGCTAGAAGGTCATCCCCGGCACTCCCGAATGAACCCTCCGCAATGACAAGGATCCCCTGCCGTGTACCAGCTTGAGAATGTTCTCCGCCCCTATGCATGGGGATCGACGACGGCGATCGCCGCTCTGCTGGGAAGGCCCGCCTCGGGTGGTCCGGAGGCAGAGTTGTGGATCGGAGCGCACCCGGACTCGCCGTCCGTGGCCACCCGTCCGGATGGGTCTTCCGTCGCCTTGGACGCCCTGATCAACGTGGATCCCGTGCACTTCCTTGGTGAAACGAGCGTGGCTGAATTCGGTCCCCGCTTGCCGTTCCTCACCAAGCTCCTTGCAGCCGACAAGCCCCTGTCCTTGCAGGTCCACCCTCGCCTGCAGCAGGCCAGGGACGGCTTCGCGAAGGAAAATGCCGCGGGTATGGCAGCGGACGCACCGGAGCGCAACTATCGCGATGACAACCACAAGCCGGAGATGATCTTCGCGCTGACTCCGTTTCACGCCCTCTGCGGTTTCCGTCCCGCGGCCGATTCGCAGCGTGTCTTCGAGCACGTCGGGACCCTCCTGGACCTAGCCGCCGTCGACGTTCCTGATGTCATCACCGGAGTCATCGCGGACCTTTCCGGGTCCGACGAGCCCTCGGCACTCAAAGCTGCGTTCACCCGGCTGATTACCGGCGGGGACGCCGTCTCCGCCGCGACGGATCAGGTGGTTTCCATCCTGAAATCGGGCGCGCCGATGGGTCAGCACGCTGCGGAGCTCTCCACCTTGGTGGACATCAACAGTGAGTTCCCGGGCGATCCCGGTGTCCTGATTTCCTTGCTCTTGAATCTTGTCTTCCTGTCCCCGGGCGAATCGGTGTACCTGCCGGGCGGAAACGTCCACGCCTACCTGAAAGGCCTCGGCGTGGAGGTGATGGCAGCTTCGGACAATGTGCTCCGTGGCGGGCTCACCCCCAAGCACGTCGATGTCCCCGAGCTCCTGAAGACCATCGAATTCGCTTCCCTCGGCGTACCGCGCATCGAACCCCGGACCTCCGGATTCGGCCAGGATCTCTATGTGCCCCCCTTCAAGGAATTCCAACTACAGCGCATCGAGTTGGCTCCCGGAGCGGAACCCGTGCCGATGGCCCAGGCCGGTCCCGCCGTCGTCGTCGTGGTTTCGGGTTCCGTGGTGCTCGACTCCCCCAAAAGCGAGCTCGCCGTGGAGCGCGGCGGGAGTGCGTTCATCCCGGCATCCGAAGAGCCCGTCATGGTGCACCCGGTTGCCGGCGCAACGGGAACGAGCGTTGCCTTTGCCGTCACAACGGGCTTGGGGAACTAGAGCGTGGAGTATTTCCTGCAGACGCCCGCATGGGCGTCCTTCCAGCGATCCCTCGGCCGTACCGTGCACGAGGAGTCCGGCCTGGGCTGGCGTTTCCTCGCCGTGGAGGAAAAGAACCCGGCAGGCAAGGTCATCTACACGCCGTACGGACCCGTGGCCGATTCGCTGGAGGCCTTCGACGAAGCCCTAGCCGCACTCGTGGCGATCGCGCGCCGGAGCCGGGCGGTGTTTGTCCGGATGGAACCGGTCACCGCCGGGTTCGAAGCCACTGAAGCCGGTGCGATCCTGCGGGGACGCGGCCTGCAGCCTGCGCCGTCCAACCAGCAGCCGGAATTGAGCTGGATTGTCGATCTGGAAGGCGATTTCAAGGACGTCCTCGCGGGCATGAAACCCACCAACCGGAACCTGTACCGCAACATCCACAAGAAGGGTGTCACCTTCCGGTCCTCGCAGGATCCTGAAGAGATCTCAGTGCTTCTCAACTTCCTGCACATGACTGCCGCACGCAATGGCTTCAAGCCCCAGAGCGACGACTACCTCGGCTCGGTGGCCCGCTCCCTTATGCCCGCCGGTGCCGCCACCCTGTTCATCGCCGAACTCGAGGGCGAAGCCATTGCCGCTGCCCTGGCGTACGACTCCGTCGACACGCGCACCTACGCCCACGCGGCGCTCGATGACACGCACCGCAAGCTCAGCGCGGGCATTCCATTGCTCGTGACGCTGATGGCGGACGCCAAGGACAAAGGGCTCAAGCACGTCGACCTGTGGGGCGTGGCCCCGGAGGACGAGCCGGACCACAAGTGGGCCGGATTCACCGCCTTCAAAAAGTCCTTCGGCGGCCGCGAAATAGCCTACCCAGGCACGTGGGACCTTCCCGTCAACAAGTTCCGCTACGGCGCCTACCAAGTCGCCCGGAAGCTGCGCGAAAAGCTCCGCTAGGGTTCCTCCGCGCGAACTGGCAGCAGATGACCTCAAAATCCAATTTTGCGGGCATCTACTGCCAACTCGCGGCGTCCCCGCAGCGCCCGGCGGACTTTTTCCACCACTTCTGGCCGGGGCCCGAGCAAATCCTCATGGTGGACCCGGACTTCGCGCCAACCCAGCCGTTCCGTCAACGCCTGGCGCCTGATGTCCCGCTGGTACTGCTCAGCTTCCCCATGGTGCCGCCCGTCGTATTGGAGGGCGACCCGCTCCTTGAGGTAAGCGGCATCGGGCCACACAGCGGGAGCGCCCCATTCGTTGACGATGACGTGGTTCAGCGTGGGTTCAGGCAAACCTGCATGCAGCAATATGAGGCGCATTTGCGTTTCCTGCGGCGAATCCGCGCCGGCTCGAACCAGATCCAGGGCCAGCCGGGCTTTGCGGACGCCTCGCATGCCGGGATGGGCTGACACCATCGCCTTCAAATCCTCAATGGTTGCCAAAGCCTTGCGCGGCCTGGGATGGTTTTCGCCATGCTCGACGACGATCGAGTCGCCCGCCGCGATAATGTCGTCGATACTCATCAAATGGGCCAAGTCCAGCCACGTCCGGGCAGGTGAGGTGAGTCGGACGCCGTCCAGCTTTATCACTTCACCCGGTTTGAACGTGAGTTGGTGCCCAACAACATTGCGCCTCCGTGGTTTCCATCTCTCGCCCGGGCGAGCCAAGTGGATCCGCCAGTCCTCTTCAAGCGCCTTGGGCAAACTGATGCCGAGGATCCGCGCGGCGGAGCCATGGCTCAGGCAACATTCGGGGTCGAACTCGATATAGCCCCGCAAGTGTTCCGCCACCGTCCCCGTGCTGTGCAACGGCAGGCGCAGTCCCCGCGACAACGTGACAATGCCGTCGCGGACCTTCTCCCAGTTAGCCCGACGGAAGTCTGCGGGCGCGCAAAAGGGCGGTGGGATCGTGACAGCGGCGTCAGAATCGACGAGGAACGAGGAGATAGCCGCCGAGCGATCGTGCCGCCCTTTTGCACTAAGCCGGGTCCTACTTGCGGGCGTAGCCCTCCCACTTGCTGGCCTGGTGCTCGCCGTCGACGAAGCGGATGGTGCCGGACTTGGAGCGCATCACGATGGACTGGGTCAGGACCTTGTCCTTCGAGTAGCGCACGCCCCTGAGGAGGTCGCCGTCGGTGATGCCGGTGGCTGCGAAGTAGCAGTTATCGCTCGTGACGAGGTCGTTCGTCGAGAGGACGCGCTCGAGGTCGTGTCCAGCGTCGATGGCCTTCTGCTTCTCGTCGTCGCTCGTGGGCCACAGGCGGCCTTGGATGACACCGCCGAGGGACTTGATGGCACATGCTGCAACGATGCCTTCCGGGGTGCCGCCGATGCCCATCAGGGCGTCGACGCCGGTGCCGGAACGTGCGGCCGCAATGGCGCCTGCTACGTCGCCGTCCATGATGAACTTGGTGCGCGCACCGGCTTCGCGGATTTCCTCCACCAGCGGACGGTGGCGGTCGCGGTCCAGGATCATGACGTTGAGCTGGTTGACCTTAACGCCCTTGGCCTTTGCGATCAAGTGCAGGTTCTGCTTCACCGGCAGGCGCAGGTCCACCATGTCGGCGGCTTCGGGGCCCGTGACGAGCTTCTCCATGTAGAACACGGCGGAGGGATCGAACATGGTGCCGCGTTCGGCCACTGCCAGGACGGCGAGGGCGTTGTTGATGCCCAGGGCAGTCAGTCGGGTTCCATCGATCGGGTCGACGGCGACGTCGCACTCCGGCCCGGTGCCGTCACCGACGTGCTCGCCATTGAAGAGCATGGGAGCTTCGTCCTTTTCACCTTCGCCAATGACAACGACGCCGTTGAAATGGACGGTGTGGAGGAAAGAGCGCATGGCGTCGACGGCGGCGCCGTCCGCCTTGTTCTTGTCGCCGAATCCAACCCAGTGGCCGCCTGCAATCGCGGCGGCTTCGGTAACCCGGACAAGTTCGAGGGCCAGGTTGCGGTCCGGCTCATCGGTCCCGACGGCGAGCGCCGGCGAAATCGTGGAATACTTCTGGGACATTGGCGCTGGAGACACGTGAACCTCTTCTTCGATGACGCGATTCGTGGGACCAGGAATGGCTGGGCTTGTCGGCCTGAATGATTCCTCTAGAAGAGATCATAGTCGGGGCGGGGCGCCTCGGTCATGGGATGACCAAGTCCCGGAACGCCCCTTGCACTGACCGGCCGATGTGTATTAGCCGCTTGGATAGGAGACTATTGAAGCGTGAGTGAAACGCAAGACAAAGCAATTGCCGCCGCCCCCTCCGGCAGCGAAGGCGCGGGCGCAGCTGGTGCCGGCGACGCCGGTCAGCCTGCGGTCAAGCCCGTAATCGCGGCCAAAGCAGCCAAAAGGGCCAACGCTTCGGTCATTGGCATGCTCATCGCGCTGCTCCTCTGCGTGCTGGCGTTCCTGCCGATCGTGCTCATGAATCCGGCGCCAAAGAGCAACGGTTACAAGCCCAACGTGGATGTAGCCGCAACCTCAGCCAACGCGAAAGATGTGGCGGGTTTCACACCCGTGGCGCCGGTTACCGGCGACACATTTAGTCCGAACTACGCCCGCTGGGTATCGGGCACCGGCGACGGCGTACCCACATGGGAAGTCGGATACGTCACGCCCAAGCAGGCCTTCATCGGAATTGTCCAGACCCGCAAGGCCAATCCGACCTGGATTTTCCAGCAGGCCGGCAGCGCTCCGGTGACCGGCACGCGCAGCGCCGGTGGCCACGACTGGGAACTCCATGACACTGCCAAAGGCAACCGCAGCATGGTCCTGAACTACCGCGGCACCACGATCATCCTGAGCGGCAGCGCGGGATTGGACGAGTTCTCCACCTTGGCCGCGGCCGTTGTCAAGGCAATGGACGCGGCTCCTGTCGCTTCCGCGGACGCGAGCACGAAGCCGGGCGACACAGTTTCGCAGCCTGCTACCTCAAAGCCGTAAAGTAGCGCCGTGGCTACTTATCTGACTCCTGCCCTTGCCTGGCGCCGTCTGCGCGAAGGAAACGAACGCTTTGTCGCCGGGGAGTCCTTGCATCCCAACCAAGATGCTTCCCGCAGGCATTCCCTGGTCGAGGACCAGCATCCCTTTGCCGTGATCTTCGGTTGCTCGGATTCCCGCCTGGCCGCGGAAATCATCTTCGACCTCGGTCTGGGCGATGCCTTCGTGGTCCGCACGGCCGGGCAAGTGATCGACGACGCCGTCCTCGGTTCGCTCGAATACAGCATCTCCCAGCTGCATGTTCCGCTCATCGTGATCCTTGGCCACGACAGCTGCGGCGCAGTGACCGCGACCAAGAGTGCCGTCGAGACCGGTGAAATGCCCGCGGGTTTCATCCGTTCCCTGGTGGAGCGCATCACCCCTTCCGTCCTCACCGCTATGCGCAACGAGCAGACGGACGTCAACGAGATGGTCGTGGAACACGTCAAGCAGACGGCCCGCCGCCTCGCCGACAGTTCCCGTGTGATTTCCGACGCGATCGACGACGGCCGGGCCGCCGTCGTCGGGCTTTCCTACAAACTGGACGAGGGCCGCGCGGCGCTTGTTTCCGGGATCGGCAAGCTCTAGTCCGGATGCCGGGCCGCCCCCGAGGGGGCGGCACACAACGGCCGTAGCTTTGCTCCGCCGGTTTTCGGTCAAGCGGCTGCTCGCCATAAGCTAGCCCCATGACTTCCACTCAAGAATCCAACACGGCCGAGTTCCGTATTGAACATGACACGATGGGCGAAGTTCGCGTTCCTGTGAACGCCCTGTACCGCGCCCAGACGCAGCGCGCCGTGGAGAACTTCCCGATCTCCGGCAAGACGCTTGAGCGCGCACACATCGAGGCCCTGGCCCGCGTCAAGAAGGCCGCGGCCCTGGCGAACGCTGAACTGGGAGTGCTCGACGGCGAGCTCGCCGAGGCGATTGCCAACGCTGCCGATGAGGTTGCCGCCGGAAAGTACGACGGCGATTTCCCCATCGACGTCTTCCAGACCGGTTCGGGCACGTCCTCCAACATGAACACCAACGAGGTCATCGCCGAGCTGGCAACGCGCGCCCTCGCGGCCGGCGGGAGTGACAAAGTTGTCCACCCGAACGACCACGTCAACGCTTCGCAGTCCTCCAACGATGTCTTCCCGACGTCGGTCCACGTCGCGGCGACGTCGGCCCTGATCAACGACCTGATCCCGGCCCTCGAGTACCTGGCTGCTTCCCTGGACCGCAAGGCCGTGGAGTTCAAGGACGTCGTCAAGTCCGGGCGCACTCACCTCATGGACGCCACTCCGGTGACCTTGGGCCAGGAGTTCGGCGGCTACGCCGCGCAGGTCCGCTACGGCGTCGAGCGCATCAACGCCGCCCTCCCCCGCGTCGCCGAGGTCCCCCTGGGCGGAACCGCGGTCGGCACCGGCATCAACACCCCGGAAGGCTTCCCGGAGCGCGTCATCGAGCTCCTCGCAGCCGACACCGGCCTGCCGCTCACCGAGGCGCGCGACCACTTCGAAGCGCAGGCCAACCGCGACGGCCTCATCGAAGGCTCCAGCCAGCTGCGCAACATCGCCATCTCCTTCATGAAGATCAACAACGACCTGCGCTGGATGGGTTCCGGCCCCAACACGGGACTTGGCGAAATCTCCATCCCGGACCTCCAGCCTGGCTCGTCGATCATGCCGGGCAAGGTCAACCCGGTCATCTGCGAAGCATCGATCATGGTCTGCGCCCAGGTCATCGGCAACGACACCGCCATCGCCTGGTCCGGCACGAACGGTGCCTTCGAACTCAATGTCGGCATCCCGGTGATGGCTGCCAACTTGCTCGAATCCATCCGGCTCCTGGCCAACACCAGCCGCGTCATGGCCGACAAGATGATCGACGGCATCACGGCCAACGTGGAGCGTGCACGCTTCCTGGCCGAGGCTTCCCCGTCCATCGTGACCCCGCTGAACAAGTTCATCGGTTACGAAGCGGCGGCAAAGATCGCCAAGAAGGCCGTTGCCGAGGGTTTGACCATCCGCGAAGCCGTGATCTCCCTCGGCTACCTTGAGCGGGGCGAACTGACTGAAGAGCAGCTCGACAAGGCCCTCGACGTCACCACTATGACCCGCCCGGCCCACAAGGCCTAGTCTCCCTCCAGCCCCGCTGGCCAGCCCGACGGCGGCCGGCGCCTTCCCCACGGAAGGTGCCGGCCGCCGTCGTCGTTTCCGGCCACAGAAATTTTCTTGCACTTTTGGACAGTAAGTGCAAAACTTTACTTTGTGGAAAATAGTGCAATTAATGACGGCGGACTCCGGGAGCGCAAGCGTGCTCAGACCCGCGCGGCGATCTCCGCCGTCGCAAGGTCCCTGACCGCCCAACGCGGACTCAACGGTTTCACCGTCGAAGAAGCCTGCGAACAGGCCGGGATCTCTAGGCGGACGTTCTTCAACTACTTCCACACCAAGGAGGACGCGGTGATCGGCTCGTTCTCCGACGAGCTTCCCGAGGACGCGCTGGAGGCCTTCCAACGCAACCCCGCCCGTGCCATCGGCACGATCTCCGACTCGCTCTTGTCCGCACTGCGCCGCTTCACCCTGGCCGTCCTCGAGCGGTCCACCGTCAGCCCATCGGAGATCCGCCAGCTCATCGCGGCAGTCACGGCCGAGCCCCAGCTCCTGGGCCGGTTGACCCGCGAAGGCGAAGTCCGCGAGCGCCAGTTCGCCGAGCTCATCGCCGCCCGGGAAGGCCTCACCGCGGACCACCCCGAGATCATCATGGCCGCCGCGGTCTTCGGCGCGGTCACCAAGAAGACGAGTAAACAGTTCTTTTCCGAAGAGAACACCGAGCCCTACCGCGAATTGCTGGACCAGAACCTCAGGGCAGCACGCGCGCTCTTCGCCCAACCGCTGGACACCAACCCCGTCGAACCCCAGAAGGACCAACCGTGAGTACCACTCTCAAGACCAAAGCGGCCGCGCCGCTGCTCTTGACCCAGAGAAGGATCTGGATCATTTTCTCGGCGCTCATCGCCGGAATGCTGCTCTCCAGCCTGGACCAGACCATCGTGTCCACGGCCATGCCCACTATTGTCGGCAAGCTCGGCGGCGTGGAGAACCAGGCCTGGATCACCACGGCCTACTTGCTCGCCACAACCATCGTCATGCCGATCTACGGCAAGTTCGGTGACATCCTGGGCCGGAGGAACCTGTTCCTGATTGCCATCGGTTTGTTCACCGTAGCTTCCATCGGTTGTGCCTTCGCCACCGACTTCTGGGGCTTCGTGGTGTTCCGCGCCATCCAGGGCCTGGGCGGCGGCGGACTGATGATCCTGTCGCAGGCCATCATCGCGGACATCGTGCCTGCCAAGGAACGCGGCAAGTACATGGGCCCCCTTGGTGCCATCTTCGGCCTCTCCGCCGTGGCCGGTCCCCTTCTGGGCGGCTTCTTCGTCGATCACCTGACCTGGGAATGGGCCTTCTACATCAACATCCCCGTCGGCATTGCGGCGTTCACCATCGCTTGGTTCACGCTCACCCTGCCGAACAAGAAGGCCGAAAAGCGCATCGACATCCTTGGAGTCCTGCTGCTGTCTGCTGCCACGGCCTGCCTGATCTTCTTCACCGACTTCGGCGGCAAGAAGGACCAAGGATGGGACTCCCCCCTCACCTGGGCCTTCGGCGCCGGCATGGTGCTCGCTGCCTTCCTCTTCGTCCTCGTGGAGCGCAAGGCAGAAGACCCCATCATTCCGCTGAGCCTGTTCAAGAACCGGATCTTCATCAACGCAACTGCCATCGGCTTCACCCTCGGCCTGGGCATGTTCGCCGCCATCGCTTTCGTGCCGACGTTCCTGCAGATGTCCTCCGGTACCTCAGCCGCCGTCTCCGGCCTGCTCATGCTGCCGATGATGGTTGGACTCATGGGTACGTCCATCTACTCCGGTATTCGCATCTCCAAGACCGGCAAGTACAAGATGTTCCCGATCCTCGGCGCGAGCCTCACGATCGTTGCGATGTTGTGGCTCACCACGCTCACCGCGGCAACTCCGATCTGGGTCATCTGCATCCAGCTGTTCATCTTCGGCGCAGGCCTGGGCCTGATTATGCAGGTCATCGTCCTGGTGGTCCAGAACGCGGTTCCCGCCGAGCAGATCGGCACGGCAACGAGCACCAACAACTACTTCCGCGAGGTCGGGGCTTCGTTGGGCGTGGCCGTTTTCGGCTCGATCTTTACCACGCGGCTGGCCGAGTCCCTCACCAAGGCATTCACGGGCGCCGGGGCTTCTGCTGCACAGGCTGCACAGTCCACCAGCAAGCTTGATCCTCAGACGCTGGCCCAACTGCCGGTTCAGGTCAAGGACGCGATCGTCAACGCCTACGCCGATTCACTGGCACCCGTGTTCTGGTACCTGATCCCGTTCATCGCCATCGCCCTCCTGCTCGCGATCACCCTCAAGCAGATCCCGCTCTCGGACACCGCCGGAATGGTGGCCCGGGGCGAGGCAGTCGGGGGCCAGGAAGCGGAACGCCTTGAAGCCGAACGCCTCGGAGGAACCGCCGAGGGGGCCGTCGGGGCGTCCGTCGACCCAGCCGCTGAGCCGGAGTCCGCAACGGTGGGCGACAATGACGGTGAGCTCGCCCGGCGCTAACGCCAGGACATGCCCGGCCTTGGCTCGGACCAGTGGACATATGGGGAATGTGCCCACTGCCCGGATGCAAAGCCGGGCATGTCCACCGGGCCGGGCGTTTGGCTTAGGCTGGAACCCATGAGTTCAGAGCCCGAAGAATCCGCGAACATCAGCCCGGCCGTTCGATGGGGATTAGGGGCAGTCCTTTTCGGCCTTCTGGCCGTTTCCATAGCCTCTGCCAAGGGAGAATGGTGGACCATCGTGGGTGCTATCGCCTGCGGTGTCGCCGCGTGCCTCTTCGCTGCCCGCGCGATCCTCGCGGCCCGTCAATCGCGCTGATACGCGACGGCGGAGCCCGGCTCCAACGCCAGTCGGATGGTTTCGCGGTGGCCGGCGCTGATCTCAGGCAACTCGTCAAGGGCAAACCAGCCGACGGCGATTGACTCGTCGTCGTTGACGCGGGCCTCCCCCGAGACATAACGGCATTTGAAGGCAATATCCAGGAAGTCGCACACGTCTCCGTTGGGATACGTGACCGGGCCGATCACGCCCACCGCCAGGATGCGCTCGGTTTCGGCCACGACTGCGGTCTCCTCGAAGATCTCGCGGAGCAAACCGGGGGCCGGGTGCTCCCCCGGTTCCAGCATTCCGGTGATCAAGGTCCACCGGCCATTGTCGGCCCGTTGGCACAGCAGGACCCGGTTCTCGTCATCCAGGACTACGCCCCTAACGCCGGGTAGCCACAGCGGGTCGTTGCCGATCTTCTCGCGGATTTCCCGGATGAATTCGGGGATCGCCACGGCCTAGCCCGCTTCCGTTGAAACAGTCATCACCAACAAGAGCACTGCCTCCGCTTCCGGATCGGGCCCTCCAGTAGGGCGAGTATCCCACCGGCGATGCGCGAATGACAGCGGGCAAGCCCGCTCAAACGGTCCTCCCGCGCTCCCTTTCGCTCGCGGCTTCTCACGCCGGCAGGGCAAACATCGCCGCGGCGGCACCCGCGAGCATGAACGGACCGAAGGGTATTGATGATTTCAACGTTCCCCGCCGGGCAGCCAGGACTCCCAGACTCCACAGCCCGCCGAAGAGGAACGCCGCAAACGTTCCCGCGAAAACATGCGCCCACCCCAGATAGCCAAGGTATAGCCCGAGCACACCGGCCAATTTGACGTCGCCGAAGCCCATCCCTGGCGGGTACACCAAGCGCAGGATGAAGTAGAACACCCAAAGCGCTGCTCCCCCGGCCACGATTCCCAAGGCGGGAACGCCCAGGAAGGAGGCACCGCCGTCGGGCGCTGGCCCTGCCGCTCCCTCGGCCAGGGTGACGGCTACCGCTGCGCCGAGCAGCAACACACCGGCGATGGCATAGGACGGGAAGACGATCCGGTTGGGGAGCAGGTGGTGACGCACGTCGATGACCGTGAGCCGGGCAGCCATGACCGCAAAGTACACGCAAGCTGCGAGCAGCAGCCAGAAGGCCGGGACACTGGTCCCCCACAATTCGCCGAGTCTTCGGATCACCCTCGGATGTTATCGGTTTTCTCAAAGCTGCGCCGGTCACGCACCCTTAGACTGTGGATATGGGGCGTTACAGTGCAGAAATCCAAGGCGATTCCGACGCCGACATGTCCTCCAACTTCCGAAACCTCTGCCGTTCCTCCCCGTGGAAATGGACCAGCCTGAGGTTCGAATACCTGGACCGTCCGGGCAACGCGGATGCCACAGTGCGTGCATGGCTGCGCCGCCCGGGAGCGCTTCGGCTCGAGACCGTCGATGGCGCGTTGCTGCATAGCACCACGGGCATCAACGACTCCCGCGACGGGCTTTACCTTGGTTCCAAGCGCAAGTCGTGGCTGTTGCCGGCCCACTTGGTCACCCCCGTTTACGACTCCGCGGGCTTGGTCCGCCGGCGCCCCGAAGCGGCCTACGGCGAACCGTCGTTCGGGAACGGTCGGCTCGCGGCAGCCCTCGATCCTGTCGAGCTCGCCGGGAACGCTCCCGTGCCGATGGAGTTTCCCGAGTCCAATCGGGTGTCGTTCGGCCCCATCCGGGAAGTGGATCACGAAGGACGCCCGGCTCTCGAAACCATCGCGACGCCGGGATCCAGCTACGTGGCGTCTGACGCGGCGACGCCGCTCTGCTTCCCCGGACGCACGCTCTTGCGCGTGGACTCGGGAACGGGCGTGTGCGTTTCCAGCCAATCGCTCGACGGCGATACCGCAGGTCAGGGGCATTGGATGCGGATTCTGGGCGTGGATGAATACATGCTGGACGATCTGTTCCTCGCCGAATCGATGAACCTCACCGACGTCCGGAAGCACATTAGCTGGGACATCGGCCCCCGTTCGTAAGGGCGGGCCCCCAGGAACCCCCGCTCACCTATACGCCCCTTCCGCCCAACCCCCGAAAGTTGTCAAGCTGTGTGGAGTCACTGGGCTAGTTTTTGGGGTGTTTTGGTCTGGGGGAGGTTGATCCCGGCGTATGTGGCGGGGGCCGGTGTGGTGGGTCGGCGGCGGAATCTTCCCGGGTGTCGTTCGTAGTAGTCCTGGTGGACTTTGTCTCGCTTGGTCCAGAGTTCTTTCCACGACCCGTCGTGGACCTGTGATGGTGAGAACAGTGCGATGCCGGAGTGTTTGTGATCGGTGCTGTACCAGTGCACGTAGCAGGTGAGGTACTCCCTGGCGGCCTCGAGATCGTTAAAGATCCGGGGGTAGCCGGGCCGGTATTTCATCGTGCGAAAGCCTGACTCCGAGAAGGGATTGTCGTTGGAGACGTACGGGCGGTTATGGCTGAGTTCCACGCCGTGGGCGGTGAGGGTGTCACGGAGCAGGGTTGATCTCATGGCCGGGCCTGAATCGGCATGCACGATGCGCGGGGCGCCGTGCCGGGCGATGGCTGTCTTGAACATCTGCGCGGCGAGGTGGTCGGACTCGCGTTCCTCCACCCGCCAGCCGACGATTTCCCGGGAGAAGATGTCCATGATGGAGTACACCTTGAAAACCTTGCCCTGCCACTTGGCATAGATGTCGGTGATGTCCCAGGACCAGACCTGGCAGGGTCCGGTGGCCTTGACCACCGGCTTTTCAGAGGAACCACGCGTGCCCCAACGCTTGCGCGGGATGGTTGGGCGGGCCTGCTGGTCCTCGTAGTCTGCCGCGATCCGCCACCACGAGCGGTTGGAGGCGAGCAGCTCGCCGTTGTCCCAGGCTGTGGCGAAGGCATGGTCAACGGAGTTGCCCTTCTCCCAGCTGGCCAGGATGAGCCCCAGGATCCGGTCCTGATGCGCGGAGCTGATCCGGGATTCGTAGGCCCGGTCGCTCTGGTGGATCGGGTGCTGCACCGCCGGACGGGGATTGGACCGGTAATGCCAGGTCCCGCGCGAGAGGCCCGCCAGCTTGAGCGCTGTCCGCTGGGAGCCGATGATCACATGCAGTTCCAGGACCAGAGTGTTCTCGGCCGCTATGAATCGTTGTGAGCGCTCGTCGGGGTTGTATCGGGCTCTGGCACGCTCAACTCGTGCAAGAGCCCGATAGCTTTTCCCAGCGCGGAATTCGTGTCCTCCAGCTCCTGCACCCGCTTCTGGAGTTTTTCGACTTCGGCACGGTGGGCAGCCATTTCCTTCGCGCGTGCTTTTTCGAACGCGGAGAGTTCACGATTCGTCGGGACCATGCCTCCATGCTCCCGCGGAATCAGGCCACGGTCGATATCGCCCTGGACCATCATCTTGCGCCACCGGCGGAACGTCCATTCCGAAACGGACGTCGAGGCCATCCATTCCTTCCTCGACCCGTGCGGCTGCAAATAGTACTCATGCATGAACTCACGGATCTCTTCACGCGTAAAACCCTTGTTATCAACGGCCATCGCCGGCTCCTTCAATCAAAAGGTAATGAATGACTCACAACCAGCTTGACGATGAGGGCCCCGCTCACCTATACGCCCCTTCCGCCCAACCCCCGCTCACCTATACGCCCCTTCCGCCCAACCCCCGCTCACATATACGCCTGCGGCCGTATGGTTTTGTGAGACAGCTTGATGGGAGCCTCAGTTTCAGATGACCACCCGCAGAAAGACATACGACGCCGCGTTCCGGGAGGAATCGGTTCGACTGGTTTTGTCTTCGGACCGGCCGGTGAAGCAGATCGCGCAGGAGATCGGGGTGAAGGAAAGCACGCTGGGAAGCTGGGTACACAAGTCCCGGGACAAGCAACCGGACACCCCTGCCCAGCCCGAGGACCGGGGGCCGGTGGCGTGGGATGAACACCAGAAAGCGCTGGCCGAAAACGCCAGGTTGAAGGCCGAGGTCGAGTTCCTGGGAAAAGTCAGCGCCTTCTTTGCCGCGAAGCAAAAGTAGAGGATTTCTACGAGTTCATCGAAGCGGAGAAGGCCAACCATCCCGTGGTGTGGCTATGCCGGAAATTGAACGTCTCCCGGGCCTCCTATTACCGGTGGCGCAAACCTGCCGGCCCTTCACCGCGCACCGTGCGGCACGGGGAGCTGGTCACCGCGGTCACCAAGCTCTACACGAAGGAGTCCGGGCGTGCCGGGCGGGACCAGCTGACCCGGCTCCTGAACGCGGCCGGGACCAAGGTCTCCGCCCCGACCGTGGGGGCCATCATGCGCGAGCACGGCCTGCGGGCCATCCGCACCCAGGCCTGGAAAAAGACCACGCTCCAGGACCCGCAGGCCAAGACCGCCCACATCCAGAACCACATGCTCGATGACCAGGGCAGGCGCGACTTCACCTCCGCGGTGCCCGGGACCCGGCTGGTCGGGGACATCACCTACCTGCGCACCGGCGAGGGCTGGCTCTACCTGGCCACGGTCATCGACCTGTTCTCCGGGATGGTCATCGGCTGGGCCATGGCCGAACACATGCGCGCCAGCCTGTGCACCGCGGCCCTGCGGATGGCCCGGAACCACGGCCACCTCATCGGCGGCCCAGTCGTCTTCCACTCCGACCGGGGCACCCAGTACACCTCGGAGGAATTCCAACGATGGTGCGCCCAGAACGAGGTCACCCAGTCCATGGGCAAGGTGGGGGTGTGCTGGGACAACGCGGTCGCCGAGAACTTCTTCTCACACCTCAAGACCGAGTTCTACCACCACCACCGCTTCGGTTCCAGGCTCACCGCACGGACCGCCGTGATGGACTACATCGAGGGCTGGTACAACCGCCGCCGACCCAACCGACGGGCCGGCGGCATCCCGCCAGCCACCGCCCACGCAAACCACCACACCAGCGTCCAGGAACCCCTGGCCGCCTAACCAAAACAAACAACGAAAATGTCTCAAAAACTTGACGACCGCAGCCCCTTCCGCCCAACCCCCGCTCACCTATACGCCCCTTCCGCCCAACCCCCGCTTGGTCTTGCGCCCCATCCAGGACGCTGACATCCCGGCAGCGGTCGGGGCAGCCCTCAGCGGCATTCACGAGTCAGGGAGGTCCCCCTTCAGCAATCCCTGGACAGAACTGCCCGAAGATGAGTTGGGTGCCAACATGGCCCGGTGGTACTGGCGCTGCCGTGCAGGAATGACTCCGGAATCATGGACGCTCCTCCTCGGCATCTGGCACGACGCCGATTTCATTGGCTGCCAGGATCTGGAGGCGAAGAACTTCGCATCGTTGAAGACTGTGTCCACCGGCTCCTGGCTCAAGAAAGGCGCTCAAGGCCAAGGCCTCGGCAAGGAGATGCGGGCGGCCGCCCTCAGCTACGCCTTCGACTACCTGAATGCAGAAGTAGCGACCTCCGAAGCTGCCATTTGGAACAAGCAATCCTTGGGCGTTTCCGCCAGCCTCGGCTATGAACCCAACGGCATTTACCGCGACCAATGGGGCACCGACGTCGTGGAAGTCCAACGCGTTCGTCTCCCCACGGGGTCCTTCATCCGGCCCGATTGGAAGCTAAAGGTAGAAGGCCATGAGGCCACAGCAAGGTTCCTGGGCATGTGAGCGAGCGTCCGCCCGAAACCCCACATACGTGAGCGAGCGTCGCCAGGAAACCCCACATACGTGAGCGAGCGTCCGCCGGAATCCCCACATACGTGAGCGAGCGTCCGCCCGAAACCCCACATACGTGAGCGAGCGTCAACCGGCTCGAGGAAACGATCGAGGATCGGTGAAGGGCCGTGGCCCGGCGAACCCGGCCACGGCCCTCCGCGCAAATGCAGCTTAGATTTCCGCCCCTTCAAGCAGTTCCGTCACGAGGGCCGCGATCGGCGAGCGTTCGGAGCGGGTCAGGGTGATGTGGCCGAACAGCGGGTGCCCCTTGAGGGTCTCGACGACGGCGGCAACGCCGTCGTGCCGGCCCACGCGGAGGTTGTCGCGCTGGGCGACGTCGTGGGTCAGGACGATCTTGGAGTTCTGGCCGATGCGGCTCATGACCGTGAGGAGCACGTTCTTTTCGAGCGACTGGGCCTCGTCTACGATCACGAACGCATCGTGGAGCGAACGTCCCCGGATGTGGGTCAGCGGCATGACTTCGAGCATGCCCCGGTCCATGACTTCTTCGACGACTTCCTGGCTGACGAGTGCACCGAGGGTGTCGAAGACCGCCTGCGCCCAGGGGTTCATCTTCTCTGCCTCGGAACCGGGCAGGTACCCGAGTTCCTGTCCGCCCACCGCGTACAGCGGCCGGAACACAATCACCTTGCGGTGTTCCCGGCGCTCCAGGACGGCTTCGAGTCCCGCACACAAGGCCAAGGCCGACTTTCCAGTGCCCGCCCGGCCGCCGATCGAGACGATTCCGACGCTGGGATCCATGAGCAGGTCGATCGCAAGCCGTTGCTCAGCTGAGCGGCCGTGCAGTCCGAAGACATCACGGTCCCCCTTGACCAGCCGCACTTGCTTGTCCGCGCCCACGCGGCCCAGGGCGGAGCCCCGGTTGGAGAGCAGCACCAGGCCCGTATTGACGGGAAGCTCGGCCGCTGCCGGGATGAAAACCGGTTCGTGCCCGTACAGGGTGGTGATTTCGTCCTCGCTGGCTTCGATCTCCGCCATGCCGGTCCAGCCGGAGTCCTTGACGAGTTCATTGCGGTATTCGTCCGCGAACAGCCCCATCGCGGAGGCTTTGACGCGCATGGGGAGGTCTTTGGAGACGACCGTGACGTTATGGCCTTCGTTGGCGAGGTTCTTGGCGACTGCCAGGATGCGGCTGTCGTTGTCCGCGCCGCGGAATCCTGCCGGCAGCACTTCGGTTGACACATGGTTCATCTCGACACGCAGCGTGCCGCCGTCGGATCCGATCGGGATAGGTTGATTCAACCCGCCATGCTCAATGCGCAAGTCATCCAGGAGCCTGAGGGCCTTGCGCGCGAAGTAACCCAATTCGGGGTCGTGGCGCTTGCCCTCCAATTCCGTGATCACCACGATCGGGACAATGACTTCGTGCTCCGCGAAGCGCAAAAGGGCGTGCGGATCGGAAAGCAACACGGAAGTGTCAATCACATAGCTTCGGCCTGTCGGGGTTCCGGACTTTGCAGTCCGCCCATCGTTGGCCCGCTTGGTGCGAGAGGTAGCTGAACTTTCCCCGTCGGAAACGACTACGGGCAGTTGCTCAGAAATAGCCACATCGACTCCAGCCCCGGGCGAACCCGGCTTATTCGTGAGGCGGCTCGGCCGGAAGGCCGGGCGCGGCCCCCCACGTAACTGGTGCGATGATTCGCTCCATCTACTGGCCTCCCCGATCAGCAGGCGGTTTGCCTACTGATGGGATTAACGTATTCCCGTGCGATTACATTTCCGGTTAGCCCAAACGGCGATTCGTGTAGACAAAATGTGAACTTCCCGTAAACGGGTGCGCACCGGGAAGTTCACCGTCTCAGGAACCGAAGCGGCGCTGGCGGCCGGCATAGTCCCGCAGGGCCCGCAGGAAATCAACCTTGCGGAACGCGGGCCAGAGGGCCTCGCAAAAATAGAACTCGCTGTAGGCGCTTTGCCACATGAGGAAACCTGACAAACGCTGTTCACCTGACGTGCGGATCACCAGATCGGGGTCCGGCTGGCCGCGTGTGTAGAGGAAACGCGAGATATCGTCCACTGAAAGCTCATCGGCCAGCTCGGTGATGTCGCGGCCGTGCGCGACCGCGTCGTGCAGCAGTTCCCGCACGGCGTCGACGATCTCGCGCCGTCCGCCGTACCCGACGGCCACGTTCACATGGAGCCGCTCGCGGATCGGTGTGCGGGCCGTGAGCTTGTTGAGCCGCTCGGCGAGATAGTCCGGAAGGAGCTCCGGCGCACCCATGGCGTGGACCGAGATATCGGCGTCGTCATCCAAGCGATCGAGGGTGTTGGCGATGATTCCCATAAGCAGTTCGAGCTCTTCGCCGGAGCGGTTCATATTGTCCGTCGAGAGCATGTAGAGCGTGACGACTTTGACTCCGAGTTCCTGGCACCAGCCGAGGAATTCGTGGATCTTGTCCGCGCCAGCTTGATGGCCTTCGCTGGTGGGAGCGTTGAATTGCCGCGCCCAGCGGCGGTTGCCATCAACCATGACGCCGATGTGCCGGGGAATCTTCTCTTGTTCGAGCGAACGGAGCAGTTTGCGCTCGTAGAAGCCGTAGAGGAAGCCGGGCCACTCCATCCGGACACTCACCTGACTTCCTTTGAACAGCACGTGAAAAGCGAAACAAACGACGACGGCGGCCAGCCTGGTTGGCAGCCAACCCTTCAGCCAAACAACGATCGGCACCTCGCGACTTCTGCCGTAGGCGCACCACCAAGGCTACCTTCCCAAGGCGGACAGTCGGCACACCTGAGCAGCGGAAAACGATCGCAAAACGTGCTACTCGGCAGTAACTTATCCGCCCGCGGGTTACGCTTTAACGATGTCGGAGCTGCTCACAACCAAACCAAGGTGGCGCGGCTGGATACATGCTGTGGCCACTCCTTTCGCCGTCGCGGCAGGGATCGTCCTGGTGACGATGGCGCCTACGACCGATCGCAAAATCGCGTCCGCCATCTACGCTTTGACGGGTGTACTGCTCTTCGGCGTGTCCGCGGTCTACCACCGCGGCAATTGGGAGCCGAAGACCAGGATGGTCCTCAAACGCCTGGACCACACCAACATCATGCTCGTGATCGCGGGCAGCTACACACCCCTGGCGTGGTCCCTCCTGGAGCGCCCCAAGGCCGTGCTCCTGTTGTGGGTGATCTGGTCCGGAGCACTACTGGGAGTGCTGTTCCGGGTTCTCTGGACCGGCGCTCGACGTTGGCTCTACGTGCCCATCTACGTCGCACTGGGCTGCGGGGCGTTGTTCTATTTGCCGGAGTTCTTCGCCGCGAACGTTCCGGCCGCGATCCTGATCTGTGTGGGCGGGGCCCTCTACATCGCTGGCGCCGTTTTCTACGGGATCAAGAGGCCCAACTTCAGTCCGTTGAACTTCGGCTTCCATGAACTCTTCCACGCCCTCACGGTGCTGGCCTTCGCCGCACATTTCGCCGCAATCATGATTGCCGTGCTGAGCTAGCCTGCGGCCTCAGTCATCGCGTCAAGGCGCTGCACGAGTTCCTCAACGGAGCCAAGCGGCAGGTCACAGACCATCCCCCGGCACAAGTACACCTGTGGCGAGCCGTCCGCGGCAGCCGTGCGGGACTCAAGCAGTGGCACCTCCGGTTCCTTGGCGCGGGACCCGGGCGGCGCGCCGTCGTCGTCGGCTTTTTCGCCAGCCATACCGAGCTGGACGGCCACCACCAGCCCGGGACTCGGCGAAGCCAACAGAGCGCGATGGAGTTCGCGCTGCTTCCCGCCTGGAGGGCCGGATACGGCGGCCTCTATGGGACCGGCCACGGCCGCCTGGGCGGTCGCAAGCAGCCATCCCGCCACCCTGGGCGCCCGCCCGGCTATCGGCGGCAGGAGCGACAGGATGCTGCTTGCCATGGCTCGGTGCTCGTGCGAACCGGAATACGCCGCATAGCTCAGCAACACTCCGGCAAAGGCCGCCGCCCCGCTCGGCGCCGCATTGTCGAAGGGGTCCAGGCCCGCGTGCTGTCCCTGCGCGTTGAATACCTGGGCCGATTCCCCCACGGAGTCCGACAATCTGCCGTCCACCACGAAGCGCGCGCAGGCGCCGCTGATCAGCTCCTCCGCGAACACGTACCAGCGCCGCTGGCCAGTCACGGCGTAGAGAGCCAGGAAGCCTTCGGCACAAAACGCGTAGTCTTCCAGCAGACCGCTGATCCCCCTCGCAACGCCGTCGTGCGAGACCCTGATCAGCACCCCCGCCCCGGGCTTTGAGGTGCCGGCATTTGAGGCACTGAAAGTTTCGGGGCCGGCCGCCGGACGCCAATGCACGCGCATGAGGTACTCGGCCACGCTTTCCGCCGCGGTCACAAGTTCCGGCCTGTCCAGGACCGCTCCGGCTTCGGCAAGCGCTGCGATGGCCAGGCCGTTCCAGCCCGCCACGACTTTGTCGTCCCGGGCCGGCTGGGGGCGGGCCGAGCGTGCGGCGCGCAGGGCGGGCCTGACGCGGTCCCACAACCGCGATTCCGCCCCGGACAGCCGGCGCCCGGGATGCAGCGGAGATCCAAGCTCCGAGACTCTCCCGGACGGCCCCACGTTCATGAGCCGGGCCACGGCCGCCCCGTCCCCCGGTCCAAGCACGGCTTCGAGGCTCGCAGGAGTCCACAGGTAGGACGCGCCTTCATGATGCACTCCGTCCACCACGGTATCGGCGTCGAGCGAGGAAGCGAGTCCGCCCGGGATTGCGGGATCGCCCACACCCAGCGAATCCAGCATCCAGTCCGCCACCCGGGACGCGACACTCGCGGCCTCGCCGGCAGGCAGGACCCAGTCGCCGCTCAGCCGGACCCAGTGGACGTAGGCGCGGAGAAGCTGGGCATTGTCGTAAAGCATCTTCTCGAAATGCGGCACGGACCAATCCGCGGTCACGGAATACCGGGCGAAGCCGCCGTCGAGCTGGTCGCACAGTGCGGAACAGGCCATGGCGGCGAGAGTGCGGCCCGCCATGTCGCGGGCGGCGTCCGAGGTATCCGACGGCACGGCAGCGTGCCGTATCAGGAACTCAAGAACGGCCGACGGCGGGAACTTGGGAGCGCCGCCGAAGCCACCACCGTCGGGGTCTTCCGAGCGGGCGAGGAGACGCACAGCTTCGGATAGCAGGCTTCTGTCCAGGCTTTCGGACGGCCTGTCGAGGAACACCGCCGAGGCGAGCTGGGCATTGGCCATGCCGGCGGCGAGCCGTCGCGCGTTCTGCTCGACGGCGTCGCGGCGTTCCAGCCACGCCTCGTGGACCGCTTCGAGCACCTGGCGGAAGGACGGCCTCCCGGGCTGGGGCGTTGGCGGGAAGTAGGTGCCTGCATGGAAGGCCAAGCCGTCGGGAGTCAGGAAGACGGACATCGGCCAGCCGCCCTCGCCGCTGATGGCCTGGGTGGCTGCCATGTAGATCGAGTCCACGTCGGGGCGTTCTTCGCGGTCCACCTTGATGGCCACGAAGTGTGCGTTCAAGTAGTCGGCGGTGTCTTGGTCTTCGAAGGACTCATGGGCCATGACGTGGCACCAGTGGCACGCGGCATAGCCGATGGAGAGAAAAACGGGTACATCGCGGGCCGCCGCGAACGCGAAGGCCTCATCGCCGAACGGCCTCCAGTGCACCGGATTGTCCGCATGCTGGCGGAGATAGGCGGACGGTTCCAAGCCGAGGGCGTTGGACGCCCCCGGCCATTCCCGGGTGGTGCCCGGGTCAGCGGGCTCCGGAGCCGGCATCGCCGTCGGATTCTTTAACGCCCGGCTTGCCCGGGACGACGCCGCCGGTCCCGGCGCCGCCGATCTCAGTGCCCTCAGCCTCAGCGCCGTCGATCTCAGTGCCGTCGATCCCAGTGCCCTCAGCCTCAGCGCCGTCGGCCTCGCCGACGAGGGCTTCCTCAACCTGGGCGCGGTAGCGTACCCGCCGGATCCTACGCACCATGTCAACGATCAGGAAGGTCGTGAGCACCACGATGAAGGCAGTCAGGACGAAACCCCAGGTGCCCGGGGTCACCTGGTCTTCCGACAAGCCGGGGCGCAGCGACGGGGTCGGGGTAGGCGACGGGGTCGTGGCCAGGGCGATGAGAAAGTGGTGCACGGTTCAAACCTTCTATGGGAGTTTCCAGCCGGTGGCGACTTCTACGCTTGATAGAAATCGCCGGCGATCCTATCTTAGCCCTGCGAACAGGTCCTTTTCCGGCAGTTCAGCCGGGATACGGGAGTCGACCAGCGTGTAGTCCTCCCACGGCCAGGCCCTGCGCTGCATCTCCGGGGATACCGCGAAGAAGAATCCAAGGGGATCAATCTGGGTCCGATGCGCCCTGAGTGCGTCGTCACGGGCCTCGAAGTAGTCACCGCAATCCACTTGCGTAGTGGTCTGGTGCATCGGCCTCGGCGGAGTATGGCCTTCCGCATCGGCTTCGAGCCAGGAAGCCAGGCGTTCGGCATAAGGCGATTGCAGGCCCGCCTCTTCGAGTGCGAAATGCAAGGCGCGGAAACGGTCGGGGCTGAAGGCGCGATCGTAGTACAGCTTGCTGGGCGCCCAGCTTTCGCCTGTCCCGGGGTAGCGCTCAGGGTCACCGGCAGCGTGGAAAGCTTCGACGGCGACCTTGTGGGCCATGATGTGGTCCGGATGCGGATAGCCGCCGTTTTCGTCGTAGCTCACGATGACGTGCGGCTTGAAGTCGCGGACCAAGCGGACCAGCGGTGCCGCCGCCCGCTCAAGGGGCTGAAGCGCAAAGCAGCCGGCGGGCAACGGTGGCAACGGATCGCCGTCGGGCAGTCCAGAATCCACAAAACCCAACCAACGCTGCTTGATTCCCAGGACCGCGGCAGCTTGCTTCATTTCCAAGCGGCGGGCGCCTGCCATGTCCCGCTTCGGGTGCGGAGCGGACTCCATGGCCGGGTTCTGGATGTCCCCGCGGGAACCGTCAGTGCACGTAGCCACCATGACCTCCACGCCGGAAGCCGCATACATCGCCATAGTTGCCGCGCCTTTGCTTGACTCGTCGTCCGGGTGTGCGTGGACGGTGAGCAGCCGAAGCTGCGTGTCGGGGCTGGTGGATGTGCTCATCCGGTACGGTTCCTCTTTCCAGGTAATGCTGTTCTGGGCTTGCTGATGGCTTTCAACTGATCAGGTATTTCTAACGCGTGCGACTCCGCTGTGTGCGGGCAGGCGCCAGAAGCCCACTAAACTAGGTGGGTGACTTCGGAAGACCCATCGGGCACGGCGCTGCCGGCAACTACCAGCCTAGCCAATCGCTACGGCAGCCAAAAGCGCGCCTTCGGAGGGAAAACCAAACGGAACATCGTCATCGCCGCCCTCCTCGTGGCCATCGGGCTCTTGTTCTGGGTCACCACGTCTTCCTCGCAGTCGTCTGTGTCGTTCAAGGACATCGGCTACAGCGCCACGGACGCGACCCAGCTGTCGGTCGATTTCCAGGTCACCAAGAATCCCGATGCCACGGCAAAATGCGCGGTCAAGGCCATGGACTCCAAGTTCGCGGTGGTCGGCTGGAAAGTCGTCGAGATCGGGCCGAACGCCCCCAAAGCAGGGGCCGACGGCGGCCAGACAACCGCCCAAAGGACCATCCTTCGCACCGAGTCCGAGGCCGTGTCCGCCGTCGTGGACAACTGCTGGATTGTAAACGGCAGCAAATAGCAAAGGTGTGACCCGCGACTCAGTGAGCTTGGGTTTGTCCACAGGATTGACTACACTGGATCAATACCTTAACCCCGCTGAGTTGGTTGCTGAGTTCCACGAGTGGCCTGCACCGGCGGGGTCTTTGCTTGTCAGATCCATAAGGAGAAGTCCGTGTCGACCACCAACAGCGCGCCTGCAGCTTGGCTTACCCAGGACGCATTTGACCGCCTGAAGGCAGAGCTGGACCACCTTTCCGGCCCCGGCCGTGCGGAGATCGTACAGAAGATCGAAGCCGCCCGCCAGGAAGGCGACCTCAAGGAAAACGGCGGTTACCACGCCGCGAAGGAAGAGCAGGGCAAGATCGAAGCCCGCATCCGCCAGCTGACCGCGCTCCTGCGCGACGCCCAGGTGGGCGAAGCTCCGGCCGACGACGGAATCGTCGAGCAGGGCATGGTCGTGGTTGCCCGCATCGCCGGTGACGAAGAGACCTTCCTGCTCGGATCCCGTGAAATCGCCGGCGATTCCGATCTCAACGTCTTCAGTGAGAAGTCCCCGCTCGGAGTGGCGATCATGGGCCACAAGGAAGGCGACAAAATCAGCTACGTCGCCCCCAACGGCAAGGAAATTCCGGTGGAGATTGTTTCCGCCAAGCCGTTCGCCGGCTGATAGTCCCCACCGCCACCCTCGCCTCGCAAGCTCGGCCAGGGAACCCTGGCGGCGTGGGCCCACGCGGTGTTGTCGTTTCGCCGGCCCACCCCTTCGCGGGGCGGGCCGGCGTTTTGCTTTGTTCCCCCAACTGACTCGCATTTGTTGTCGTTTTGGGCGCCCAAAACGACAACAACTGCGAGCTAGTTGGGCTGGGCCACGGTGCGGCGTCAGTTGGGCTGGGCCACGGTGCGGGGACGCGGGCGCAGCAGCACTGCAGCCACCACTCCCCCGACGGCCCCGCCAAGATGCGCTTGCCAGGAAACGAAACCCATCACGGTGGGCAGCACGCCGAACAAGATGCTGCCATACGCCAGGAAGAGCACCACGGACAGCAGGATTTGCCACCAGCTGCGGTTGAAGAACCCGCGCACCAACAGGAAAGCGAACAGTCCGAAGACCAGGCCCGAAGCGCCCACTGTCACGCCTCCCCCGCCGATGAGCCACACCGTAAGGCCTGAGCCTAGCCAGCTAAACGCGAGAGCCGTCAGGAACACCCGGAGACCGGACAGGAACACCAGGAATCCGAAGATGACCAACGGCAGCGCATTGGACAGAAGGTGGCCGAAATTGGCATGGAGCAAGGGGAACGTCAGGATGTCGAAAACCCCGTCCGCGCTCCGCGGCCGCAGCCCGAAGATGGCGTTGAGGCTGTGAAACATCAAGGTGTTGACCAGTTCGATCACAGCCAACAGCACAACGAAGCCACCCATGAACAGCAATCCGCCCCTGGCACGGATGGCCAGTGAATCCTTCGCCGGTACCCGCCTGTCCCTGTTGTCGTAAAGCGCCATGGCCAGCAGCCCGTCAGTGGACCACGATCGGGTGGAAGCCCTCGGCGCGAAGGGCTGCGAGGACCTGCTCACTGTGCTCGTGGCCTTTGGTTTCCAGGTTGACGGTGATGGAGACGTCGCCCATGCTGATCGCGCCGCCCACGCGGGTGTGGTCCAAGCCGGTCACATTGGCATCGTTTTCGGCGATGATGCGGGCGATGGTGGCCAAGGAACCCGGCCGGTCGTCGAGCATCATGCGCACGGTCATGTAGCGTCCGGCCGCTGAGAGGCCGCGCTGGATCACCTTGAGCATCAGCATGGGGTCGATGTTGCCGCCGGACAGGATGACGGCGGTGGTCCCCGGGTTTTCGATCTTGCCGTCCATGAGGGCGGCGACGCCGACAGCACCGGCCGGCTCGACCACCATCTTGGCGCGCTCCAGCAGGAAGATGAGCGCACGGGCCAAGGAGTCTTCGCTCACGGTCACGACGTCGTCTACGAGTTCGCGGATGATGCTGAACGGCAGCTGGCCAGGGCGACCGACGGCGATGCCGTCCGCCATGGTCGAAACCTTCTTGAGCGGCACCAAGGCATCAGCGGCGAGCGACGGCGGGTAGGCAGCCGCATTCTCAGCCTGCACGCCGATGATCCGGATCTCGCGTCCCAGCTCTTTTGCCCTCGCTTTGACGGCCACTGCGACGCCGGCGAGCAGGCCGCCGCCGCCAACTCCCATGAGGATGGTGTCGACGTTGGGGACCTGATCCAGTATTTCGAGCCCGACGGTTCCTTGGCCCGCCACGACGTCGACGTTGTCGAAGGGGTGGACGAAGACGGCGCCTGTTTCATCCGCGTAACGCTGCGCCTCGGCCAGGGCCTCATCGACGTTATGTCCGTGCAGGACAACTTCAGCGCCGTGGCTGCGGGTAGCAGCAAGCTTCGGAAGCGCTACACCGAGCGGCATGTAGATGCGTGCCTTGATCCCCAGGCTTTTCGCCGCCACTGCAACGCCTTGTGCGTGGTTGCCTGCCGAAGCCGCGACCACGCCGCGCTTCTTTTCCTCGGGAGACAGGCGCGCCATGCGCACGTACGCACCACGGACCTTGAAGGAACCTGCCCGCTGGAGGTTCTCGCACTTGAAGAAGACCTCTCCGCCTACCATGGCTCCCAGGGCCCGTGAGGACTCGATAGGGGTCTTGGTAATAATGCCCTCGAGCAGCTCCCGCGCCTTAAGGACATCGTCCAGGGTGACGGGCAGGGTATCGAGGGTATTCACGGGTTAGTCTCCTTTGTTGGTGTGCTCTGCGGCATCCTTGGGGAATGTCCGTTCCGCAGCCGCGTGCTGACCTGCGGCGCCTTCGCCGCTGTTGGACCGTGCGCCCGCGTCGGCGCCGGGACGGTGGATTTCCTTGATGGTGGGTTCCTCATCGGAGTCCGGTGGTGCAATCCCTGCGCCGGCGTACGCCGTCATCAGTCCTTCATCATGTTCCCACGTCCGCGCGGCAATATAGCGAACCGCCGTATTTGCTACGGCGAGGAGCGGAACGGCGAAGAGCGCTCCCGGAATTCCGGCCAGGTAGGAACCGGCTGCGACGGACAAGATCACTGCGACAGGGTGCAACGATACTGCCTTGCCCATGATGAGCGGCTGGAGGATATGGCTTTCGAGCTGTTGCACGAACAGCACGATGGCCAACATGATGAGCGCGTTAACGGGACCATTGGCCACCAAAGCCAGGAGCACGGCGATGGCTCCCGTCACGAGGGCACCGACCACCGGGATAAATGAACCAATGAACACAAGGACACCCAGCGGCAGGGCGAGCGGAACCTGGATAATCGCTGCGCCGACGCCGATCCCCACAGCGTCCACGAACGCCACAAACATCTGGATGCGCACGTAGCTGACCATGGACGACCAACCGCGCCGGCCGGCGCCGTCGGCGGCGGCGCGTGCAGTCCTGGGCAGGAGCCCGACGATGAACCGCCAGATCCTCGATCCCTCCAGAAGGAAGAAGATCAGGATGAAGAGGGCCAGGACCATGCCCGCCGCAAAATGCCCGGCCGTGCTGCCGAACGACAGGGCGCCGCTGAGGATGCTGCTGCTGTTGTTCTGCAGGGCCGAGGTGGCGCTCTGGATGTAGGTGTCGATCTGGTCTGCGGTCAGATGCAGCGGCCCGTCGGCCAGCCACGCCTGGATTTGCTGGATGCCCGTAAGCGCTTCCTGCCAAAGCTCGCCGAATCCCACTGCGAGCTGCCGGCCGACCAACGCCAGTGCTCCCGCAAGGATCCCGAGGAACCCCACCACCGTGATAGCGACGGCCGCTCCACGCGGGATCTTGAACTTTCTGAGCCACCGCGTGACCGGGTAGAGCAAGCCGGCAAGAAGGGAGGCGACCATGAGCGGGATGATCAGGAAGCTAACCTTCCCCAACAGCCAAATAAGGGCTCCAACTACCACCAAGATGAGGCCCACCCGCCAGGCCCAGGCGGCAGCGATCCGCACTCCATACGGGATGTCCTGCGCAATGTGATGCTCTGACACCGGCCTGGGCGCGGCCGAAACGGGGTCACTTGATGGCGTGGCGTCCTGTGCTGGCGTCATTCCCCCATAATTCCGCAGGGAGTGCCGGATGGGAAACCCATCTAGAGCGTGCCCAAAATTCCCCACCTCATGGTGAAGGTCCCGCCTGGTTCAAGCCACCGGAGCCCCTCCCCCGAGTTGAAGGCGTTGGCGGGACCGGTCATGGGCTCGATCGCAACGGCTTTCGAGCGGCCAGGAAAGGTATCCGTGACGAAGACATGGACGTAGGCGCAGTTTTCGTCCTGCTCCAAGGAGACGCTCCGACCATCCGGCGCCGACAGCGTTTGGCGGGCGATGCCGCCGTCGAACTCCAGATCCGTGAATGCCACATCGACATCCAGGCCGCCCACGCTCCGGCCGCCGCCAAAATCAAAATCGCCCTCGACAGGCACCGAACTACGCGGGATCAGCCGCTCGTCGGCCACGAGCCGTGTGCCGGCGTGGACAGTCAGGACCATCTCTTCCGGCGGAACGTCCCCGACGCGCAAATACGGGTGTGCCCCGAGTACGAAGGGCGCGGGTGCCGCCGAATCATTGATGAAACTCTGGGAGACCCGCAGTGCGAGCCCGGGGTCGATCTCGTAGCGGACCCGGTGCCGGGCAAGGAAGGGGTAGCCATGCTGCGGGAAGATCACGGCTTCGAGGGTCACGGAGAATTCGTCCTCTGCCACGAGGGCGTAGGAGGAGTTGCGCAGGAGCCCGTGGCTCGCGTTGTTGCGGGACACCTCCGTGATGTCCAGTTGCTGCTTCTTTCCGTCGAGGTACCAGATCCCGTCTTCGATTCGGTTGGCCCACGGAGCCAGGGTAATTCCGGTAGCGCCAGGCGGTAGTTGCCCGTCCCCGTAGCTCTCGGTGAGTTGGACGCCGTCGCGGCTGAACAACCGCAAGCCCGCGGCGAGCTCAGTCACGACGGCGAGCGCGTCACCGCGGCGGATCTCGAATTGGCGTCCGCTGGCGAAGCGGCGGGATACGGTCTCTTCGCCCGGCGCGGAAATCGGTGTAGTGGGAGGCATGGCACCACCGTACTGCATGCCGCGCCTTGCTTGACCCCACCCTTAATGTTCTTTTTTGTTAGATATTTTGCCTTTTTGAGCACTCTGTGGCACCATGAATCCATGACTCGCCTTACCAGCACACGCCTCGCCGATGGCCGGGAGCTGATCTATTTCGACGACGCCGGCTCGCCGGAGCGCGATCCCGGCTCGCTGACGGATCACCGTGAGCTGCCGCCGCGAGCTGATCCGGGCGAGCTTCGCTACGACGCGCTGAGCGGCGAATGGGTCGCCGTCGCGGCACATCGCCAAAGCCGCACCCATCTTCCGCCCGCGGACCAATGTCCGATCTGCCCCACCACTCCCGCGAACCCTTCGGAAATTCCCGCGCCGGACTACGACGTCGTGGTTTTCGAGAACCGCTTCCCCTCACTGGGCCCGGCGGTCGGCACGATTCCAGGCACCCCTGCATGGGGAACGGCAGGCCCCGCCTACGGCCGATGCGAAGTTGTCTCGTTCACCCCCAGCCACACCGGATCCTTTGCCGAGCTTGGCGAAACCAGGGCCCGCACTGTTATTGAGGCCTGGGCGCACAGGACCGAGGCACTCAGCGCGCTCCCTGGAATCCAGCAGGTTTTTCCGTTCGAAAACCGGGGCGCGGACATCGGGGTAACGCTCCACCACCCTCACGGACAGATCTATGCCTACCCCTACGTCACGCCGCGGGCGGCAAGCCTTGGCGCCGCTGCCAGCCGGCACTTCGACAACTCCAAGGGCCGGGAATCGCTGACGTCCTCGATCCTCAAGGCCGAACGGCGGGACGGGAGCCGCATGGTGCTCGAAGGCGAGCACTTCAGCGCTTACGTGCCGTTCGCCGCCCGCTGGCCGCTGGAGGTGCACCTCGTCCCGCATCGGCAAGTTCCAGACCTCGCCGCCTTGAGCGGCGAAGAACGCGACGAATTGGCCCACGTCTACCTTGAGTTGCTCAAGCGCATGGATGCCCTGTATCCGACTCCCACGCCGTACATTTCCGCATGGCACCAGGCACCCCTCGATGCTGCCTTGAGACCGTCGGGCCACCTGCACCTGCAACTCACCTCCCCACGCCGTGCCGCCGACAAGCTCAAGTACCTTGCCGGTTCCGAGGCCGCCATGGGAGCCTTCATCAACGACACCACGCCCGAATCCGTGGCAGAACGGCTGCGCGCCGTCGCCAGCGATTCGCAGCGCGCCATCCCGGAAGGGGCCCCAGCATGACCTCCACTCCCGACGCCCCGGCCGTGAGTGCCCTGTCCGGGCTTTTCGAGTCGACTTTCGGTTCAGCCCCCGACGGCGTGTGGCAAGCACCGGGACGAGTGAACCTCATCGGCGAACACACCGATTACAACGAGGGTTTCGTGTTGCCTTTCGCCATCGACAAGACCGCGAAGGTTGCAGTCCGGATCCGCCATGATTCACGAGTCCGGCTGCTGTCCACTTTCGGCGGGCAAGGCCTGGTCGAAGCCGACGTCGACATGTTGGTCCCGGAAGCAGCCAAGGGCTGGACGAAGTATCCGCTCGGCGTGGCCTGGGCCTTGCAACAGCGCGGCATCCTTGTCCCGGGCTTCGACCTCCTCATGGATTCGGATGTCCCCCTTGGCGCGGGACTGTCCTCGTCGCACGCCATCGAATGCGCCGTCATCTCGGCCCTCAACGAGCTGACCGGCGCGGGACTGGGCGCCGAAGACATGGTCCTCGCAACGCAGAGGGCCGAAAACGACTTCGTGGGCGCGCCCACCGGAATCATGGACCAGTCGGCGTCGCTTCGCGGGTCAAAGGGCCATGCGGTCTTCCTGGACTGCCGCGACCAGAGCGTCCAACTGGTCCCCTTCGACGCTGAGGAAGCCGGGCTCGTGCTGCTGGTCATCGATACCAAGGTCTCCCATTCGCATGCGGACGGCGGCTACGCCTCCCGTCGGGCCTCCTGCGAGCTCGGGGCCCAAGTCCTGGGCGTCCCGGCGCTCCGCGACGTCGGCATCGGCGACCTGGAGGAAGCCAGTGGCCTCCTGGACAGCACCACCTTCCGGCGGGTGCGGCACATCGTCACGGAGAACGACCGCGTGCTGCAGACCGTGGAACGCCTCACCACGGAGGGCCCCGCCCACATCGGCAGGCTCCTGGATGCGAGCCATGCGTCCATGCGCGATGACTTCGAGATCTCGTGCCCGGAGCTGGACCTGGCGGTGGAAACCTCCCGCGCCCACGGCGCTATCGGTGCCCGGATGACCGGAGGCGGTTTCGGCGGCTCAGCCATCGCCCTCACCCCGGTGGGCCACGAGCAGGAGGTGCGCGACGCCGTCGTACGCGCGTTCGCGGCGGCAGGTTTCACGACCCCGGACATCTTCACCGTGACTCCGGCCGCCGGGGCCACACGCCTCGCCTGACGTCGGTGCATCCGCCGCCTTTCGGCGAGCGGGCCCCGGCGTAAGCTGGGGGCATGACTGAGGCTGTCATCGTTTCCACTGCCAGAAGCCCGATTGGACGGGCCTTCAAAGGGTCCCTCAAGGACGAACGTCCTGACGACCTCGCAGCGGCGATGGTGGCTGCCGCGCTCGCGAAGATTCCGGCCTTTGATCCAGGAGCACTGGACGGCCGCGGCCTCGATGACCTCTACCTTGGCTGCGCCGAGCCGAGCGGCGAGGCGGGTTCGAACATGGCCCGGGTGGTGACCGTCCTGGCCGGCCTGGACACGGTCCCCGCGGCCACGATCAACCGCTTCTGCGCCTCGAGCCTGCAGACCCTCCGGATGGCCTTCCATGCGATCAGCTCCGGGGAAGGCCATGCCTTCGTCTCAGCGGGGGTAGAAACGGTGTCCCGTTACCAGAACTGGGTCGGTGCCGGGGAAACGGACACCAGCCTTCATAACCCCCTGTTTGAAGCCGCGCGCGCCCGCACGGCCGCCCGGGCCGCGTCCAACACGCCGTGGACGGATCCCCGCATGGGTGGACGGATGCCGGACGTCTACATCGCGATGGGACAGACCGCTGAGAATGTCGCCACGAGCCACGGAATAAGCCGGGCGGAGCAGGATCTGTGGGCGGTCCAGAGCCAGAACCGCGCTGAGGCGGCCATTGCCTCGGGCTTCTATGCCCGGGAGATCACGCCGTACACCCGCAGGGACGGCACCGTCGTCGAGCGCGACGATTCACCCCGCGCCGGCGTCACCCTTGAAGCGGTCAGCGCCTTGGAACCGGTCTTCCGCAAGGAAGGGACCGTAACTGCTGGCAACGCATGCCCGCTCAACGATGGCGCCGCCGCTGTGGTGGTCATGAGCGATGTCAGGGCCCGGGAGCTTGGCCTCGAACCGCTGGCACGCATCGTCTCGACCGGCGTCAGTGCCCTTTCCCCGGAGCTCATGGGCATGGGACCCGTGGAATCGTCCCGCCGGGCGCTGGCCTTGGCGGGGCTGAGCATGGCAGACATTGACCTCGTGGAGCTCAACGAAGCCTTCGCTGTCCAGGTGGTGGCGAGCGCCCGCGAACTGGGCATCGATCCGGAGAAGCTCAACGTCCATGGCGGCGCCATCGCCCTTGGCCATCCCTTTGGCATGACAGGCGCCCGCATGACCACCACCTTGCTCAATGGCCTCCGCGAACGGGATGGCACCTTGGGACTGGCGACGCTGTGCGTCGGTGGCGGGCAAGGCATGGCGGTGGTCTTCGAGCGGCTGTCGTAAGCCGCTTCGGAAAGACACGTAGTGCCCCTGAAGACGGATCTTCAGGGGCACCACGCTCAACAAGTCCCGGGAGGTTAGTCGTCGCCGCGCAGGATCGCCAGCAGGCGGATGATCTCCACGTAGAGCCACACGAGCGTGACGGTCAGGCCGAAAGCGGCTGTCCAGGAGTATTTCTCGGGAGCGCCCTGCCGGACACCCTGTTCGATGCTCGTGAAGTCCATGACCAGGGAGAACGCGGCCAGGCCGATCGCCAGGACGCCGATGAAAACGCCCAGCGGGATGCCGAAGATGTGCACGCTGCTGCTCAGGCCGAACGGCGACTGGACGGCGCCGGTCCACACCAGGACCATGTTGATGACTGCGAAGACGAGGTAGCCGAGCGTCGCGATCATGAAGAAGCGAATTGCCTTGGGGGTGGCGCGCACCTTGCCGCTCTTGAAGAGAGCCAACGTGACGCCGAACACCGCGAGGGTACCAATGACTGCCTGCAGGCCGACTCCCGGGAACATGCCATCCAGGAGGCGGGTCAGGCCACCGAGGAACAAGCCCTCAAGTCCGGCGTAGCTCAGGATCAGCGCCGGGGACGGCTGCTTCTTGAAGGAGTTGACCATGCCCAGGGCGAAGCCGCCCAGCGCTCCGACAATCATGAGGAGACTTGCCGTGCCGGGAGCCACGAACAATGTGACGGCTGCCCCAAGCAACAGCACCGCAAGGCAGGCCGCAGTCTTGACGATGACGTCGTCGAAAGTCATACGGCCGGTCTCGGCCGGACCGGCTGCGGGCTGGTTGTACATCTGCTGCAGCTGATCGCTGGTCATCTGCGGCTGTGCCGTCCAGGCGGGCTGGCCGTACTGGTTCTGGCCGTATTGGTTCTGGCCGTACTGGTTCTGGCCGTACTGGTTCTGGCCGTACTGGTTCTGGCCATAGTGGTTCTGGCCGTGGGAATAGCTGGGAACAGGCGGAGCCTGTGTGGCTCCACGGAAATTCTTTCCGTTGAAGATCGGGTTGCCGCCGAGTGCCATGGTGGGTGTCCTTCTTGCCGTGGGTGCGAAGTGATAGTTCACGCTACCAATTCCCACGCTTGGTCCGCACCGAAAGTTCCACCAGGGCTGATGCCGGCACCCTCCTTGTTGTGAGGGTGCCGGCACATGCGGTTATCCGACGCCGAGGTACGCTTCCTTGACCGCCGGGTTGGCGAGCAGCTCCTTGCCGGTTCCCCTGTGCGTAATTGACCCGGTTTCCAGGACAAAAGCACGGTGTGCGCGGGCGAGGGCCTGGTTGGCGTTTTGCTCCACCAGAAGCACCGTGGTGCCTTGCTTGTTGATCTCCGTGACAATCTTGAAGATCTGGCGGATGAACTGCGGAGCAAGCCCCATGGAAGGTTCATCCAGCAGCAAGAGCTTCGGGTTGGACATCAGCGCCCGGCCAATCGCGAGCATCTGTTGTTCGCCACCGCTCATGGTGCCGCCAAACTGCTTGATGCGCTCCTTCAACCGGGGAAACAGGTCGAAGACGCGCTCCAAATCGTCTGACACCTTGGTCCGGTCCTTGCGGCCGTAGGAGCCCATGTCAAGGTTCTCCTCCACCGTCATGCCAGGGAAGATTCCGCGTCCCTCAGGCGCCTGCGAAATACCTTGGACGACCCGGATGTGCGCTTTCATCCTGGTGATGTCCCGGCCTTCGAAGGTGATGGAGCCGGCCGAGGGAGTCAGCAATCCGGAGATGGTCCTCATGGTGGTGGTTTTGCCGGCACCGTTGGCACCGATGAGCGAAACGATTTCGCCCTCCTCCACGCTGAATGACATGTCCGAAATGGCTTGGATCCGGCCGTAGTGGACGGAAACGTTCTTCAGCTCAAGCAAGGTCATCTTCAGGCTCCCCGAGATAGGCGGAAATAACTTTCGGGTCGTCGCGGATAATCTTGGGCAAATCATCCGCGATCTTTTTCCCGAACTCGAGGACCACGATCCGGTCGGTCACGCCCATGACCAACTTCATGTCGTGCTCAATGAGCAGGACGGTGTAGCCGTCGTCACGGATGGTCCGGATCAGGGCCATGAGTTCTTCTTTTTCCGCGGGATTGAACCCGGCCGCAGGCTCATCCAGGCACAGGACCTTAGGGTCGGTGGCCAGCGCCCGCGCGATTTCCAGGCGGCGCTGGTATCCGTAAGGAAGGTGCCGCGACAAGAAATGGGCATGATCAGCGATGCCCACGAACTCAAGCAATGCCATGCCGCGTTCAATGGCGGTTTTCTCTTCCCGGACATGGGTCGGCAGACGAAGGAGTGCCCCGCCGACACTCGTGCGGTGGCGTGCATCGAGACCGACAACCACGTTTTCCAAAGCTGTCATCTCACCAAAAAGGCGGATGTTCTGGAAGGTCCTGGCCAAGCCCCGCCTGGTGATCCGGTGCTGCGGCAGTCCGTTGAGCAATTGGCCTTCGAGCAAGACCTTTCCGGACGTCGGCTTGTATACGCCTGTCATGGCGTTGAAACAGGTGGTTTTGCCGGCACCGTTGGGACCGATCAGGCCGAGGATCTCGCCTCGGTTGATATCGAAAGTGACATTGTCCAAGGCCGTCAGGCCACCGAACTTGATCGTCAGGTTTTGAACCTGGACCAAGGCTTCGCCCACCTTGGTGACAATGTCCCTTTCAGGCGCTACCTTCCCGGCGACCTCAAGGTCCACACCTTGTTCCTTGAGTGCTTCCACATCAATATCCGGTTCAATTGCTTCACTCATTGTCAGCCCCCTTTCCCGGTTCCAAAACGACTTTGCCTGAAGGAGGGATGTCGCCTACGGCGCCCTTGAGCTTGTTGTAAGCCAAGCGTCCGTACGCGAGGAGGCTCTGGCGTGCCGGCAGAAGTCCCCCGGGGCGGAAAATCATGATGACCACCAGCGCCGCACCAAAGATCAGGTACTTGAACTCGGCAATCGCGGTAAAGCGGAGCGGAATATATGCCACCAACGCACCACCAAGAATCGCACCGACCTTGTTTCCCGTGCCGCCCATGACAACAGCAGCGACGAACAGGATTGAGGTGGCGATGTCGAACTTCTGGTTGTTCACAAAACCCACCTGGCCGGCGAACAAAGCACCCGAGAGTCCGCCCACGGAAGCACCAATCGCGAAGGCCCACACCTTGTACTTGAACGTGGGGACGCCCATGATTTCCGCGGCATCTTCATCTTCACGGATGGCAATCCACGCGCGTCCCACGCGGCTGCGCTCCAGGTTTCCGGCGGCCAAGAGCACCAAAATGATGATGGTCAGCGTCAACCAGTACCACGGAGTTCCGCTCGAGTTCAGGAAGATTGGTTGGCCGCTTGAATCCGTTCCCGGAGGGTGTCCGACATTCTGGAAACCAACCTGGCCTTTCATCGCCGGAATGATGGTGGCCAAAATGCGCACGATCTCGCCGAAGCCGAGCGTGACGATAGCCAGGTAGTCGCCGCGGAGGCGAAGAGTAGGCACACCCAGGACCACGCCAAAGAACATGGCAACCGCCATCGCCAGGGGCAGCGTCCACAAATAGGGAATGTGCACATACGGCGAATCCGGGCTGGTAAACATTGCTGCCGTGTAGGAACCCAGGGCAAAGAATGCCACGTAGCCCAAGTCAAGGAGGCCCGCATAGCCGACCACCACATTCAAGCCCACAGCCACCAAGGCATAGACGGACATTTGCGCGAGTGCAATTTGCCAATTGTTGCCCGGTTCCGTCGTGATCAGCGGCGGATTGAGGATGGGAAGCAAGTACGCAATGACCACCACGACGATCAGGATCAGCCATTGGGTTTGGCGCGGGAGAGCGTTCCATTTGTCGCTCAGTCCCGGGAACCAGCCTTTGCGCTGCCGCATCTTGGCTTCGCGGTCGGCGATCTCCTGTGCTGAAGCATCATCGGGAATAAGCGTGGGGCCGTCTGTCGTGCTCATGCCTTACTCTTTCCAAGCGAGCTACCCAAGACACCTTCGGGTCGCACAATCAATACCAACACCAAGACCACGAACGCGACAACGTCCGTCCATTGGGAACTACCCAGGAGCACCTGGCCGTAGTTGCCAATCAAACCGATCAGCAGGCCGCCCAGCAAAGCACCGCGCACATTGCCGATGCCTCCGAGGACAGCGGCCGCGAAGGCTTTGACGCCGAGGATGAATCCGCCGTTGTATTGCACGCCGGACGGGATTTTCATGACGTAGAACAAGGCAGCTGCTCCGGCCAGGATCCCGCCGATGATAAAGGTGGTCACGATGATCTTTTCCTTGTTGACACCCATCAAGGTTGCGGTGTCCGGGTCCTGCGCCACGGCACGGATGCCTCGTCCGGTACGGGACCGCCTAATGAACTGATCAGTGGCGATCATGAGGATAATCGCAGCGACGACAATAACCACCTGCTGCGAATCGACGATTGTCCCGAAGACGTCGAAAATTGCGAGCGGCCGGAACATCGTCAGCGCAGCCTCCGGGCTCGGTCCGCGCCACCAGTAGATCGTGTACTGAATGGCGAAGGAAACACCGATGGCGGTAATCAAGAATGCCAGGCGGGGCGCCTTGCGCTGCCGCAAAGGTTTATAAGCCACGCGTTCCACGATCACTGCCATCAACGCTGAGGCGATAATTGCGACGACGAGGGCGAGGACAAGGTTTCCCACGATGGCCCAAAAACCCAGCCTCGGAGCTGAGGGGCCGAAATTAAGGGCGCTGAGGGTAAAGAACACTCCATAACAACCCGTGATGAACACTTCAGAGTGGGCAAAGTTAATGAGGTTGAGAACGCCGTAGACGAGGGTGTAGCCGAGGGCAACCAATGCGTAAATTGCCCCGAAGGTCAACCCGTCAAAGGTTGAGCTCCAGAAGTTTTGGGTAAACGAGTTTACGTCGAACGTGATCCACGTGTCGTCCACGGGAACCGAGTGGAGCAGGTTGGGAATTACTTCACTGATCATGGCACTTCCTGATGTAATCAAAAGAAATGCTGGGGGTCGGCATGGATGCTAACCCCCAGCATTCATCTGGGCTCGGTGTTATTTTCCGATGACGCCGATGGGAACGATCTTGCCGTTCTCAACTTTGTAGCCGTAAACATCAGGCGTTGCCAGTTCGCCGGTTGCATCCCACTTGTAGTGCTTCGACAGGCCGTCTGCATCGTAGGACTTGACCCAGGAAAGAAGGTCCGCGCGGGACTGCTTGCCCTTGTCGATACCGGAGAGCAGGACCGTGGCTGCGTCGTAACCTTCAATGGAGTAGGTTCCGGGCTCAGCGTTGGCAAGCTTCTTGTACTCGGACTCGAAGCTCGGGATCAACTCGCCGGGGATGCACGGGCAGGTGAAGTACGAGTTCGACGACGCGTCGCCGGCCTGCTTGATGAACTGGTCATCCTTCACGCCATCCGGACCCACGAAGGAGCCTGTGAATCCCTTTCCAACCAGCTGCTGGTCGAAGGGAGCGCCTTCTGCGTAGTATCCGGCGTAGTAGACGGTGTCTGCCTTGGCGTTCATGATCTTGGAAATCACGGCCGAGAAGTCCTTCTGGCCTGTGACAACCTTGTCGGAGCCCACCATCGCGGAGCCAAGGGCCGCGGACGTTGTGGTTCCCAAACCGATGCCGTAGTCAGAATCGTCCTGGACGAGGTAGACCTTCTTTGCCTGCAGCTTGTCCGTGAGGAACTTCGCCGCAGCCGGACCCTGGACGGCGTCATTGCCGAGGGCACGGAAGAAGGTGGTCCAGCCGTTCTTCGTCAGGCTCGGGTTGGTTGCGGAGGGCGTGATGTGCACCAAACCCTTCTGCTCGAAGATGTTGCCGGTGGCTTTGGATTCTCCCGAGAACGGCAGACCCACCACGCCGACGATGTCCGGCTCGGACACAATCTGCGTCACGGGGCCCGTGGCCTTGTTCGGGTCGCCTTCAGTATCGAATTTCTTGAACTGGACCTGGCAGCCGGGGTTCGCGGTGTTGTGCTGGTTGATGGCCAGCTGGATGCCGTTGAAGATGTTGATACCCAGCTGGGCGTTGGGTCCTGTCTCTGCACCGGCATAGGCAAGGGTAGTGGTTGACGGGCATTTTGCTTTGCCATCGCCTGCTGGCAAAACAGCTCCGGCAGGAACGTCGACTTTGGAAATCGCAGGGATGTTGATCCTGCCGCCGCCACCCGAGGTCTCGGTGCCGCTAGGGGCAGTCTGATTCGCACAGCCCGCCACGAGCATGCCAAGGGTGGCTGCTGCTGCAATCGCCGAAATGACTTTCTTCCTGTACATAAATAGCCTCCGCGGTGCGTCTGATTCGTGGTCATTCGCCCGAAGTCACTTTCACTTCGAACATGTTCCATGAGAGTACTACCAAATATGTGTCGTGGAACACATATATGCAGGTCAGGATCTAATAACGGTGGATCACTGCCACGCCCGGACGGCCCTTCGCATGAACACGGGGTTAATTTCCCGTCACGGCACAGCCTGGCGCAACACGGGGGGCGGCACGGTTCGCATTTCGCGTGCGTGCCCCAGGTGGGACTCGAACCCACAACACGCGGATTTTAAGTCCGCTGCCTCTGCCAATTGGGCTACTGGGGCGCCCGGATAATGGTAACCCAGCGCACTCCCCTCCTTTGCCTCCTAGAGTCCTTGGAATGGCGCGGCATAACGAAAGGTTCCGCTGACGCCGTCGGGCCATGCTTTGAGGGGCAACAGCTGGAAATGGTCCCCCCACCCGGCGTCGGGGGCCATCACGCCCAGCGTGCGGGCGGGTAGAAATCCGAAGCGCGGATAGTACCCGGTGCTGCCCAGCAGCGCGATGCCCGGTTCGCCCGCATCGTCGGCCCGTCGGACGGTTTCCCGCAAGAGCGCAGATCCGATGCCCCGACGCTGCAGGTGTGGCTGGACGCTGATCGGGCCCAGCCCCAAAAGCCGGAGCTCCCCGATCCAGCCGCGGGTACTGATGACGTGGCCTACGATCTCACCGGCAATCTCGGCCACGATGCTGAACTGCGGCAAGTACTCATCGCAGTCGAAGAGTTCACGCAGCAGCGTCACTTCGGCCGGGACTCCTTCGACGGGCAGCCCGGTGACCGGGCTGGTGGAAAAGGCGGCAGCAGTGAGCGCAAGCACGGACTCGCGATCCACCTCCCTCTCCGATCGCAGCACCACACCCTGGCCCAGCAGTCCAAGCACTTCCATGGCGTGCCCGCGTTCGGCAGATGGAACCAACAGGTGGTCGTGATGGAATCCGGCCAGGACGTTGCAGCTGATACCGGCTGCAGTGAGGGCCGCGCTGACCGCCGCGGTGAGCCCCACAGCTTCCAACGCGGAGTGGATCTGAAGGGTGATCCACGCCGCCACGAAATCGTAGGCCAGTCCCAAGCGCCCGGCCTCCTCCCGCCGCACCACCACGGTAAGGCCCTCCGCCTCGCGGACAGCGGCTTCGATATGGCCCTCAAGCGGTTTGCCGTGCGGCCACAACGCGTACACGTAGTCACCGTCTCGAAGCACGGGGTGCATGGATCTCAGGAGAGTCGTCAGATCGCTTTCGCCAGCCATGCTGCAAGTCTAGGACCCGCTATTAAACGACGACGGCGGCCGCCTCCCGCGTGGGAGACGGCCGCCGTCGTCGGTACTACTTGGGATTCGCTACTTGGCGTCAGCCGTGACCGGAGCCTTGGCTTCAGCAGGCTCGGCAGCCGGCGCGGGTGCGGCGGCCGGCTTGGGAGCCGGGGTGGCAGCGGCCACGAAGGCTCCGCGCGGGTTGTCGAGGTCCAGCAGCTGCGTGGTGTCGCGGCCCATGGTCATGCCCAGGAGCCAGTTGAAGATCACGCGGACCTTGCGCTCACCGGTGGGGATGGCCAGGCCGTGGTAGCCGCGGTGGGCCAGCCAGGCGAGTCCGCCCTTGAGTCCGATACGGCCCAGGATGTTGATGTTGGCAACGCCCTTCCATTCGCCGAAGCCGGCAACCGCACCGAGGTTCTTGTGCTTGTAGTCGCCCATGGGCTTGTCCCAACGGGAGGCCCACAGGTTCTTGGCAAGGCGCTTGGCCTGGCGCAGGGCGTGCTGGGCGTTCGGGACACAGGTGCCGTCCGGCAAGCCGCTGCCCGTGAGATCGGGAACGGCAGCGATATCGCCGGCTGCCCAGGCGTTGTCGATGATGCCTTCGTCGCCCGCAATGCGCAGGTCCGGGAGGACACGGACACGCCCGCGCGGCTCGAGCGGGAAGTCGGTGGAACGGATCATCGGGTTGGCCTGCACGCCTGCGGTCCACACGAGGGTGTCGGCTTCGAACTCCTGGGCAGGGGTCTTGTCCGGCAGGTTGATGAGCTTGAGGCTGCCCTCTGCGTTGTCGAGGGACGTGTTGAGCAGGACCTCGATGCCGCGGCTGCGCAGGTGTTCAACAACCCACTCGGCCTGGGCTGCGGTGACCTCGGGCATGATGCGGCCCATGGCTTCGACGAGAACGAAGCGGACCTCTTCCTGGCGGACGCGCGAGTTGTTCTTGACCGCAGCGCGGGCGAGGTCTTCCATCTCGGTGATGCACTCAATACCGGCGAAACCGCCACCGACGACCACGAAGGTCAGGGCCTTGGCGCGCTCGGCAGCGTCCGTCATGGTGGAAGCGAGCTCGATGCGCTCAAGGACCTTGTTTCGCAGGGCGACTGCTTCTTCGATGGTCTTCAGGCCAATGCCTTCGTCAGCAAGGCCCTTGATGGGGAAGGTCCGGGTAATGGCACCGGCGGCAACCACTACGTCGAAGTAGGGGATCTCGAAAGGCTCTCCACCGTCGGCCGGAGCAACAACGGCGGTGCGGTTCTGGTGGTCGATGCTGGTGACGCGGCCCTGGATGAGTTCCGTCTGCTTGAGGTGCTGGCGGTGCGAGATGACGGCGTGGCGTGCCTCGATGTTGCCGCCGGCAACCTCGGGGAGGAAGGGCTGGTAGGTCATGTAGGGAAGCGGATCGACGACGGTGACGATGCCGCCGGCGTTCGCGATCTTCTTCTGCAGCTTGAGTGCTACGTACAGGCCGACGTATCCGCCGCCGACAACGAGAACACGGGGACGGTCAATGAGCTCAGGGGTGGTTGCCATAAGAATAGAGTACAGCACCTTGTGAAAATCTTCACTAACTATTTCGCGGAGCTACACCCTACCGCCGGGGGCTATTTCGGGCCGCTCGGATCCACGACGTCCACCGCGCCGGTCGCGGACTCGTCGGGCAGTTCCGGTGTGGTCCGGTAGGCGCGCCTCAATTGGACGGAGGCGCCCGCAACGATCGCCACGAAAAGCGAACCGAAGCCGATGACCACAGCGGCCGGAACCGCCGTGTCGGCCTGCGAGGGCGCCTTCGCCGCAGGAACTGTGGGATCCGCCAAGGTGGCCGCAGGTATGCCCGGCTTCGATGTTGACGGAGGTGTGGGGCTGCTGAGGTCGCCGCGCCGATGCACCCGGATCCAGTCCGCAATCGATCCCACCGGATTGCTCGCTACCTCGGGTACATCGGCTTTCAGGGCCGCCTCGGCGTTGAGGATGCCGTACCCGTAGATGGGGTCCTTGCCGGGCGCCCCTGCATCCTCGGCCGTCGACACAATTCTGTTGATGACCTGCTTGGCGCTCATATCCGGCCATTTCGAGCGAATAAGAGCCGCGACTCCGGAGACAATCGGCGCGGAGCCGGACGTGCCGGCCCAGTCTTCATAGCTACCCCCAGGCAGTCCGCCCACCAGTTTTTCCGCGGGCGCCGAGACGCCGATGCTGATTCCCTGCGAAGAGGCGTCGACGCTGGCCGTGCGGTTCCGGTCGAGTCCCGCCACGGTCAGTACACCCGGAATCGTGGCCGGCGCGCCGACCTGGACGTTTCCACCGATCCGGTTGCCCGCCGCGGCCACAATGACCACGTCCTTCTGTTCGGCATAGAGGAACGCCGCGTCCCAGCTCTGGGGCCAATCGGGCGATGTGCTGCCGAGGGAAATATTGATGACCTTGGCGCCGTTGTCCACTGCCCATCGGACAGCTTCGGGAATCTGTTCCTGGTCCGTCTTCCCCGCGGGATTCGGCGAACCGAGCCAAGCGGAAACGGACAGGATCTGGGCCTCGGGCGCGACGCCGACGATTCCGTCCGGGCCGACACTGGAACCGGACGAAGGAGACGACGCCGGCGACGGAGACGAGGGAGCGGTCGATGGACTGGCCGAAGCGTGTCCACGCCCTGCGAGGAGCGTGGCGACGAGGGTCCCGTGCTCGGGTTTGGCGCCGATGCTCTTCTGGCCGTTCGGATCTCCCGCACCCGAAGCGTCGGTTCCGCCGACCACCGCGCCCTTGAGGTCGGGGTGTTGCCCGTCCACTCCGCTGTCGATGATGGCCACCTTCACCCCGGCGCCCTTCGATACCTGCCAGGCGGCGGAGATGCCGTACTCGTTGAGCCAGTATTCTTTGTCCCGCCAAGAGTCGGCGAACGCCGAAGGGGCAGTGAATAGCGCACCTGCAAGGCTTCCCCCGGCCAGCATCGCGGCCAGCGCGGCCGATGATGTCCGGCGGCGCCAACTGTGTGGCAACGTCATCAGCGAATACCCATGCTCAACGGATACTCAGCGCGATACCGTCGAGGATGTCGTGCTCGCTGGAGATGGCAGCAGTGATGGAGCCCTCTCCGAGTTCTGCCAAGCGCTGGAGGATGCGGCGCCATACGAGGGCTCCGGCCCCGATGACGTCAACGCGTCCGGGGTGCATGTAGGGCAGCCGGGCACGTTCCTCGCGGCTCATTTCCAACAAACTTGTGGCCGCGTCGCTGATGGTCACCAGGTCCAGGCTGGCACCGTGGATGAGTGCGGGATCGTACTCGCCCAGGCCCAAAGCATGCGCCGTGATGGTGGTTACGGTGCCGGCAACGCCCACGACGGCGGTGGTCCGGCCCAGCGGGACCGTGCGGGCCACGAGGTCCATGGCTGCGTCGACGTCGGCTTCCGCGGCGGAGATCTGCTCCGGCGTCGGAGGGTCGCTGCGGAGGTGCCGCTCGGTCAGCCGCACGCAGCCGATGTCGACGGATTTGGCGGCAATGACGCCGTCTGCGTCTCCGAGGACGAACTCGGTGCTTCCGCCGCCAAGATCCACTACAAGCACCGGGTCCTTGCCGCGCGAAGGCAGCACACTGCTTGCGCCGGCGAAGGACAGCGAGGCTTCTTCGTCACCCGAGATGACCTCGGGTTCGACGCCCAGCAGTTCCCGGATCCCGTCAACAAAGACGTCCCGGTTACGGGCGTCCCGGCTGGCAGAGGTCGCCACGAAACGGACGCTCCCGGCGCTATGACGGCGGATCAGCTCGGCGTAGTCGGCGGTTGCCGCAAAGGTGCGTTCGAGCGCCTCCGGGGCAAGTTCGCCGGTGGCGTCGACACCTTGTCCGAGGCGCACAACGCGCATCTCGCGGACTACGTCCCGTAACGGAAAGCCTGCGTCCGCGCCGTTCGCATCCGCGATCAGGAGCCGGATCGAATTGGTACCGCAGTCGATGGCAGCTACCCGGTTCATACGTTGGGCTCCCCTGCGGCTGGTTCCCCTGATGGCTCTGATGGGTGGGGGGACTTGGATTTGCGGACCGGGGCGGGACGGCCCACGATGTCCGGCAGGCCCTGCGGTCCGTGGCGGCTGAGGTCCCGGGATGGGGCCTCCCCCGCACTGTCCCACGCGCCGTCGCAATAGCAGCGGTCCGCGGTCCACCATTCGCTGATCGCCCCGATGGCCTCATCGCCAAGCGGATTGACGCCGGGACCGGCGGCCAGGGAATGGCCCACCAGCACGTGCAGGCACTTGACGCGGGTGGGCATGCCACCGGCCGAGACGCCGGCGATTTCTGGAACGTCGCCGGTGCCGGCGCGTCCGGCAATCTCGTCACGTGCCTGGAGATAGGCTTCGTGGGCGCTCCTGTAGGACGCCGCCAAAGGCTCGTCAGCGGTGAGGCGTTCGTTCATCTCATTCATGAGCCCGCCGGCTTCCAGCCGCGACACGGCGGCGGTGATGACGGGGTGCGTCAAGTAGAACGTCGTGGGAAACGGCGTGCCGTTGCTCAAGCGCGGAGCGGTCGCGGCGACCAGCGGGTTGCCGCACACGCAGCGCGCCGGGATTTCGACGACGTCGCGCACCGGCCGTCCGAGCTGACGGCTGAGGATCTCGAGATCGTGTGCTGATGGCTTGCGGGCCTCCTGCGATGCAGGTGCCGAGTTGTCTTCCACTGGCGCTGCCATCCTTCCTGCCCTGTTTGGCCGCGCCCCTCAGGGCGCGACGGCGGCGGGCACCGCGTCTAGTCTGTTGCCGAGCGCCTGATGGATTCCCACAGGCCATCCACCCATGGCAGATTGGACGGGCTTCCGGAGGCTCCCGAGCTGGTGCTTCCGCCCGGTGTCCCGGCGGGAACGTCTCCACCAAACACCCAGTAGCCTGCTTCACCCGGCATAACCATGTTAATGCGATCCCGGGCTTGTTGTTTCACATAGTTGGGGTCCTGCCACCGCGTGATCTGCTTCTGGAGGCTCGCCTGCTCGGCCTGTTTGCTGACAATATCGGCTTCCAAGCTGGAGATTTCCGCCTTTTTCTCCAACCAGATCTTGACTGTGGGCGCGAGCATGATGGTGATCGCGATCATCACCACAGCGAGGGCAAGCATCCGGCCGGAGAACGCCTTCGCGGGCACAGGGCGCGCGCTGTGGTCCTTGTCGGTGTGCGTGGAGCCGGCACCGAACGTTTTGTTGGATGCCTTGCCGACAACCGGGGTGCTTCCCGTTCTGCCCGGAAGCGGACGTCCCGGCTTCGCCGCAGAACCAGCCTTGGATCCGGACTGGGCCTTGCTTTGCGTGCCGTCTTCGTCTTTGACATTGGACGACGTCCTGGACCCGGCGTTAACCGGGTTCTCTCGCTGGGCAGCGCTTGCCTTGCGGGATTCACCGAAGTCGGCACGGATGACATGGCCACCGTCGGCATTTTTTTGGGGCGAGCGGCCGAGGGCATCTGCCCGGGGGACCTTGGGGCGGCGGGTGGCCATGACACTCCTGTAATGCCTGGTGCTTGCCTGGCGGGTTGCTGCGCGTTGCGTGCCTCACGGAGCCTGCGGTTTGCCGAAGTGCTCGCACATTTCGTTAAACAGAACCGGTGGCTATGGTCTTTCCACCATAGCCACCGGTCAGCTGTTTCAGCGGATACTAGCCCTTGAAACGCGGGAAAGCGCTGCGGCCGGCGTAGCGAGCGGCATCGTCGAGTTCTTCTTCGATGCGCAGCAGCTGGTTGTACTTGGCGACGCGCTCGGAGCGGGCCGGGGCACCGGTCTTGATCTGGCCCGCGTTGGTGGCAACGGCGATGTCAGCAATGGTGGTGTCCTCGGTTTCGCCGGAGCGGTGCGAGGTGATGGTGGTGTAACCGGAGCGCTGGGCCAGGGAAACGGCGTCCAGGGTTTCGGTCAGGGAACCGATCTGGTTGACCTTGACGAGCAGGGAGTTTGCCGTGGCAGAGTCGATGCCCTGCTGCAGGCGGATCGGGTTGGTGACGAAGAGGTCGTCGCCAACCAGCTGGACCTTGTCACCGATGGTGTCGGTGAGGGTCTTCCAGCCTTCCCAGTCGTTTTCGTCCAGCGGGTCCTCGATGGAGACCAGCGGGTAGTCGGCAACGAGTTCGGCGTAGTAGGCGCTCATCTCGGTGGCCGAGAGTGCCTTGCCTTCGAACTGGTAGGCGCCGTCCTTGTAGAACTCGGAGGAGGCGACGTCGAGCGCAAGTGCGATGTCCTTGCCCGGGGTGTAGCCGGCGTTCCTGATGGCTTCCTGGATCAGGTCCAGTGCGGCGCGGTTGGACGGCAGGTTCGGCGCGAAGCCGCCTTCGTCGCCGAGGCCGGTGGAGAGGCCCTTGGCCTGCAGGACCGACTTGAGGTTGTGGTAGACCTCAACGCCCCAGCGCAGGCCTTCGGAGAAGGTCTCCGCGCCGATCGGGGCGATCATGAATTCCTGGATGTCGACGTCGGAGTCGGCGTGGGAACCACCATTGAGGATGTTCATCAGCGGGACGGGCAGGACGTGGGCGTTCGGGCCGCCCAGGTACTTGTACAGGGGAAGGTCCGCGGAGGCGGCGGCGGCGTTGGCCACTGCGAGGGAAACGCCGAGGATGGCGTTCGCGCCGAGCTTGCCTTTGTTCGGGGTGCCGTCGAGGTCGATCATGGCCTGGTCGATGCTGCGCTGGTCCGTGGCGTCGAAGCCGATCAGGGCCGGGGCGATTTCGTCGATGACCGCGTCAACGGCCTTCTGGACGCCCTTGCCGAGGTAACGGCCCTTGTCACCGTCGCGCAGTTCAACGGCTTCGTGCTCGCCGGTGGAAGCACCGGAGGGAACTGCCGCGCGGCCGATCTGGCCATCGGAAAGCAGAACTTCAACTTCTACTGTCGGGTTTCCGCGGGAATCAAGGATCTCGCGGGCGTGGATGGCATCGATAAGCGCCATGGACTGCTCCTTATGGTGAAGCGATTTACTGGGAATCTTGAGGGAAATTCTCGACGTCCTCGTCGCCACTAGCCTAGTCGAGACCGGCCAAGGTTACGGAACAGCGTCGGAACCCTCACGTTTTGTGGCTTCGCCGTCGCGGCCCTGGTACCGGCGGACGGCGCCGCGCAAGGCCCGTTCGGCGTCGAAGCCCTTCTCCCTTGAGCCCGCGACGACGGCGAGCAGCAAGTCTCCGAGCGCAGCTTCGGAGTCGGGAACCTCAACCGCCGCCACGTGACGGCCGTCCCGTTCCGGGCCGCCTGCGCGCTCTGACCGCTCGGCACGGTCAAGCGACTTTTGCGCCAGGGCGAGGGCAGGAAGGTGAGGCGGTATTCCTTCGAATGGATCCGAGCGCCCGGGCTTTTCGGCCTTCTTCACGGCGTCCCACTTTTCGACGATCTCCTCCACGGTGGCCGGGAAGGATTCCTGCAAGGACCCGTCCGGCTTGAAGACGTGCGGGTTGCGCCGCACCATCTTCTCCGTGATGGCGCGCGCGACGTCGTCGAACGTGAACTGTCCTTGCTCCTCGGCGAGCCGGGCGTGCAGCACCACTTGGAGCAGCACGTCGCCCAGCTCGCCCCGGAGTTCGTCGGCAGTATCGGAACCGGACGCGCCGGCTTCGATCGAGTCGACCACTTCGTACGCTTCCTCGATCAGGTACTCGACGAGGGACTCATGGGTCAGCGCCCCCATCCACGGACAGTGCTCGCGCAAAGAGGCAATTTTCCCCAGCAGCTCCCCAACCTCGCAAGCTCGGCCGGGGACCCCTGCTGCCGTGGGCCCATCAAGCAGCTCCCCAACCTCGCAAGCTCGGCCGGGGACCCCTGCTGCCGTGGGCCCAACGAGCACGTCTGCGGGCCGTTCAGGAGAACCGACGCCTGCAGGAGTCTGCTCAGCCAAGGTTGGCGTAGGCGTCGTTGATGTACTCCACCAACGCCTCTTTTTCATCCAGCGGCAGGAACGACGACTCGGCCGCGTTGAGCGTCAGTTCGAGAAGGTCGTCCAGATCGTAATCGAAGGTCTCCACGAGAAGCTCGAACTCGTCCGTGAGCGTCACGCCGCTCATGAGCCGGTTGTCGGTGTTGATGGTGACGTTGAAGCCCAGCTGGTAGAGCATGTCCAGCGGGTGGTTCTCGATGCCTTCGCCGAAGTTCGCGATTGCGCCGGTCTGCAGGTTGGACGAGGGGCAGATTTCCAGGGCGATTCCGCGGTCGCGGACCCAGCCGGCCACTTCACCCAAGGTGACCATGCCGACGGTGTCCTCGGCGTCGTCGTCGGCCTCTTCGCCCTCGGCGTCTTCGAACTCAACGGTGATGTCCTCGGCGATACGCACGCCGTGGCCCAAGCGCAAGGCGCGGCCGTCCACAAGGGCGGACTGGATGCTTTCCAGGCCCGCGGCTTCGCCGGCGTGCACGGTAGCCGGGAAGTTGTGCTCGGCCAGGTAGGTGAAAGCGTCCTTGAATCGGGAAGGCAGGAAACCGTCTTCGGCTCCGGCGATGTCGAAGCCGACAGCTCCGTCGTAACGGTGGCGCACGGCGAGCTCGGCAATTTCCTGGCCGCGGTCCGCGTGGCGCATCGCCGTGATGAGCTGGCCGACCTGGATTTGGCGCCCGGATTCCTCAACGGCGTCCACTCCGGCGTCGAGCCCTTCCTGGACGGCGTCCACAACCTCGTCCAGGGTGAGGCCCTTCTGCAGGTGCTGTTCGGGTGCCCAGCGGATCTCGCCGTACACGACGCCGTCGTCGGCCAAGTCCTCGACGAATTCCTTGGCGACGCGCGCCAGGCCTTCCTTGGTCTGCATGACAGCAATCGTGTGATCAAAGGTTTCGAGGTAGCGGACCAAAGAACCGGAGTCGGCGGACTCCCGGAACCACTGGCCCAGGGCTACGGGATCGGTGGAAGGCAAGGTATGGCCGACGGCCTCCGCCAGCTCGATGATGGTGGCCGGGCGCAGTCCCCCGTCCAAGTGGTCGTGAAGGGAAACTTTCGGCAGGCTCTTCAGGTCGAAGTCAAGGGCAGGGGCGGCATCAACAATAGGCTCAGTCACGTCTCAACTCTAGGGGGACGGAAGAAGCTTAGCCAGCAGGGTTTGAGCGGTCGACACCGGACGCCGCGTTAACCGCGGTACCCGCGTCTGCTGCGGCTGTTTCCGGGGAAGCGGCTTCCTTCTTCTCGCCGTCCTTCTTTTCGAGGTGCTTGTGCCACCAACGCAAGGTGTGGTCCACGATGACGCCGAGTACCACGGCGAATGCCACGGCAATCCCCACGCCGAGGAGCGGGTTGTTGTGCACCCAGTGGCCAGCCAGCGATCCAATGCCGATCGAGTAACCTACCCAAGTGAAGCAGGCGAAGGCATCCAGGAAGAAGAAGGTCTTGTGGCGGAAGCCAGTCTGTCCGGCGACGTAGTTGACCGCCACCCGGCCCCACGGTATGTATCGGGCCGTGAAGATGAGCACGGCGCCGCGCTTGTCCAGCTCATAGTGCGCCCAAGCGAACATCTTTTGGACCTTCGGCTTGCGCATCCATTTCCAGCGGTCCAGGCCGATCTTGCGGCCCAGCATGTAGGCCATGTTGTCGCCGGCCATGGCCCCGACAAGCGCAGTAGCGCCGAGGAGCCACAGGTTGGGCTCACCCCGGTGCATCGCAAGGGCCGAAAGCCCGACGATCGCGGTCTCACTGGGAAGGATCGTGGCAAAGCCGTCGATGAAAAAGAAAACCAGGAGCACCGGGTAGATCCACGGTTGCCCGGCGGCATGCTCGAGCATGTGGTTCATGAATTCCACGCAGGCATTGCTCCTCAAGGAAAGTCACACGGTCGCGTGACATAGATCGCTATCCAGTGTCCCACGGCCCGGGCGTCGTTCGCTACGCCCCGGCCGGGGTAGAACACACTTTAAGGCTAGCTCGAAAGTCGAAGTGGAAGCATCCACCCGTGGAGGGATCTTCCGGTGCCAAGGGCTCATACCAAGGGAGGAGACGGCTCCCCTTGGCTACGCCTGCTACACGACGGATTCCTCTTCGGGCTCCCCGGTTTCTTCGCCCTCTTCGGTGGAAGGCGTGGCCCCGCGGACTTTGCTGATGATCCGGTCCACGATGATTCCCAGGATGACGGCCGCGCCGATCGCGATGACCGCTCCGAGCAGGTGGTTGTGCTCGAACCATTGGCCGAAGAACACGCCGATGGCGACCGAATAGCTGGCCCACAGAACGGCGGACATGGCCGTGAGCGCCACAAACATGCCGTGCGGGAAGTGGGTTGCTCCGGCTGTGAGGTTGACCGCCACACGGCCGATGGGGATGAACCGGGCAACCATGATCAGCGACGCGGCCCGGCGTCGAAGTTCCCTCCCGGCCCAGCGGAAGGCACCCTGCATCCTTTGGGAACGCATCCACCGCCATCGGCGAACACCTACTTTGCGGCCGATCAAGTAGGCGATGTTGTCGCCAGTGAAAGCCCCAAGGGCACCCACCAGGATCAACAGCCACGTGTTGGGCGTCCCGGCGGTCACGGAGACTGCCGCGAGTCCCACTACCATCGACTCGCTCGGAATGGGCGGGAAGAAACCGTCGATCACGCAGCAGGCGAAAACCAGAAGCAAAACCCAAGGCTGCCCGGCCGCGGCGAGGATGAAGTCGTTGATGGCTTGCACGGTCTTCCTAACGAATGGCCGCAGGGATTGTCTCCCGGGCATCCCGAATTGCCCGGGAGATCAGCCTAGGAGATCCGGTCGATGATGAGCCGTTGCGCCGGCCGTGAGCCTTCCGGCGCAATGAGCACAGCGCCTTCCAAGGCTTCCGTTGCCCTGTCGAACTTTTCCGGGGTGTCGGTCAGTAGGGTCATGAGTGGTTCCCCCGCCCGGACCAAGGCGCCCGGTTTGGCGTGCATGCGCACTCCTGCGCCGGCCTGGACGATGTCTTCCTTCCGGGCACGTCCGGCGCCCAGGCGCCACGCAGCCACGCCCACGGACAAAGCGTCGAGCCCCACGAGGACGCCGTCGGCCGGAGCCTGGATGACCTCGGATTCCTTGGCCACCGGCAGGGCGGCACGCGGATCGCCGCCCTGGGCTTCAATCATGCGGTTCCAGACATCCATCGCGCGGCCGTCCTTGAGGGCGGCCGCGGGGTCGGCGTCGTGCACTCCGGCGCACGCGAGCATCTCTTCGGCGAGCCTGACGGTGAGCTCGACGACGTCTTCCGGGCCGCCGCCCGCAAGCACCTCCATCGATTCCTCCACCTCGATCGCATTACCCGCGGTCAAGCCCAGCGGCGTGCTCATGTTGGTAAGGAGGGCCACCGTGTTGACGCCCGCATCCTTGCCAAGGGCCACCATGGTTTCGGCCAGCTCGCGGGCGCGGGCTTCGTCCTTCATGAACGCCCCCGAGCCCACCTTCACGTCGAGTACAAGGGAGCCTGTGCCTTCGGCGATCTTCTTGCTCATGATGGACGAGGCAATCAGGGGAATGGCTTCCACGGTGCCCGTGACGTCGCGCAGGGCATAGAGCTTCTTGTCCGCCGGAGCCAAACCCGTGCCGGCGGCGCAAATGACAGCGCCCACGTCCTGCAGCTGGGCCAGGATTTCCTCGTTGCTCAGGTTCGCCCGCCACCCGGGAATTGCCTCGAGCTTGTCGAGCGTGCCGCCCGTGTGGCCCAGTCCCCTGCCGGAAAGCTGGGGAACCGCCACCCCGAAGACCGCCACAAGCGGCGCAAGCGGAAGGGTGATTTTGTCCCCGACGCCCCCGGTGGAGTGTTTGTCGGTGGTCGCTTTCACGCCACCGTCGGGCCGCCGAAGGCTCGAGAAGTCCATCCGCTCTCCCGAGGCGATCATCGCCTCGGTCCAGCGTGAGATCTCGGCACGGTCCATCCCGTTGAGCAGGATGGCCATGTTCAGGGCCGCCATTTGCTCGTCGGCAATGACGCCGCGGGTATAGGCGTCGATGGTCCAGTCGATCTGCTCCGGGCTCAGGGTTCCCTTGTCCCGCTTGATGCTGATGATCTGTACGGCGTCGAACGCTTCAGTCTGTGTCACCGGTTCTCCTCCAGGTTGTCGGGACCGAAGGCATCTGGCAGCACTTGGTCCATGGTCTTGATGCCCTGCGTTGTCATGAGTTGCATGCCGGGTGCCCGGAATTCATACAGCAATTGCCTGCACCGGCCACATGGCATGAGGACATTGCCTTTCGCGTCGACGCAATAGAACGCCCGCAATCTGCCGCCGCCACCCATATGGAGGTCCCCCACGAGGGCGCATTCGGCGCACAGGGTGAGTCCATAGCTTGCGTTCTCGACGTTGCATCCGCTGACGATCCGCCCGTCCTCGGTGAGGGCGGCAGCCCCCACCGGGAACTTCGAATACGGAGCGTAGGCCTTCCCCATGGCGGCGACTGCAGCGGCCTCGAGGGCCGCCCAGTCTACGTCGGTATCCGTGAGCGCCATGGTCAGCCCTTGACGTACGGTATGCCGCTTGCCGCCGGCGGCCGGGACCTGCCCACCAATCCAGCGACGGCGAAGACAGTCAAGGCGTAAGGCAGCATGGCCATGAACTGGCTCGGCACGGGCGATCCGATGATGGTGATGACGCTCTGGAGGTTGTCCGCGAAGCCGAACAGCAACGCGGCCAGGAAGGCACCGATCGGGTTCCAGCGCCCGAAGATCAGCGCCGCCAGGGCGATGTACCCGCGGCCACCGGACATGTCCTTGCTGAACGCATCCACGGACACCAGCGTGAAGAACGAGCCGCCGATGCCCGCGATCGCACCGCCCATGAGTACGTTCCAGAATCGGGTCCGGTTGACGTTGATGCCCACGGTGTCGGCTGCCTGCGGGTGCTCGCCGACGGCCCGCACGCGCAGTCCCCATTTCGTGTGGAAGAGGCCAAGGTAAACCACGATCACTGCGATGTACATCAAATAGCCCACTAGGGACTGGTGGAACAGGATGGGGCCGATGATGGGGATATCGGACAGGAAGGGGATGTCCACCGGAGGCAAGCGCCCCGGCTTGTTGAGCCCATCAGGGTCAGCCGTCAGCAGCGTCGAAAAGAGGAAGCTCGTCAGTCCGCTGATGAGGACGTTGAGCACGACGCCGACGATGATCTGGTTGACGAGGTACTTGATGCTGACCACGGCCAGGACCAAGGAAACAAGCGTCCCGGCGACGGCCGCCGCGACCAGCCCGGCGTAGACGTTGTGCGTCACCGTGGCAACAACGGCTGCGGAGAATGCTCCCAGCAGGAGCTGTCCTTCAATGGCAATGTTGACCACGCCGACGCGTTCGCACAGGACGCCGGAAAGGGATCCGAAGACGAGCGGCACGGCCAAGGTGACGGATCCTGCGATCAGTCCGGCGAGGGAGATCGACGGCTCATTGCCATTTCCGCCAGCGACGATCCAGACCATGAACCCGATGAGGAACACTGCGGCAAAGGTGCCGCCCACCCAGCGGGGTGCAGCCCTCTTCGCCTGGGTGAGATACACCGTGTAGCCGGCCAGGCCAAGAAGGATCACCGCAGCGATCCAGCCGATGGCCGCGGAAGGGAGCGTGATCTTGGAAACCTTTGCCACTCCGAGCGCGGCAAGGCCAAGGACCACGACGGCGGCGACGGTGGATGGGGGCAGCCAACCCGGTACCGTGCCTGAACCTGACCCCGTGCCTGAACCGGAGGTGAGGCCTGAACGACGGCGGACGAACCACAGGTATCCGAGACCAACGGAAAGCAGAAGGGCCAGGACGAACGTGACCAAAGCAGCGACACTGGAGGCCGCTTCATTGGCGGCCTCGGCAATGCCGAAGCCTGCCGACTTCGAGTTGGACATGAAGCCGAACAGCACGGTTCCCAGGATTGCGAGCAGGGATAGTCCAATGCCGGCCTTCCAGCTCACCAGCTCGGTGGCACCCGTTTTTCCCGGGCCCGCCGGGGCGTTTCCGGCGGGGGTGCCACCGCCGGGCTGAGTTGTTGTGGTGCTCATGCTGTTGCAGCTCCGCTCTCGATTTTTCCGGAGGGGATGGTTCCGGAGCCGGGGCCGCCAGTGGCCTTCTTCTTTTTCCGCGGGTTCAGCCCGAAGATTGCCCGCACCAGCGGCGGTGCAGCAATGAACAGGACGATCAACGACTGGATGACCAAGACGATGTCGATGGGGGTCTGGGTTTCAGCCTGCATTGCGACGCCTCCCGCACGGAACGCGCCGAACAGGAGCCCGGCGAAGAATGTTCCCCACGGCGTCGAACGACCGAGCAGCGCGACCGTGATGGCATCGAATCCGATGGAAGCAGCGACACCTCCGGAGAGGTATTTCTCCGTTCCGGATACCTGCGCAATGCCGGCCAGGCCTGCAAGCGCACCCGCAATCGCCATCACGAGGATTACGGCGCGGGGAACGTTGATTCCGGCGGTGCGTGCCGCGCTCTGGTTGGCGCCCACGGCCCTGAATTCAAAGCCGAGCGTGGAGCGCTTCAGGAGCCACCAGACGAAGACCGTTGCCAGCACGGCAAGGAGGAAGCCCGCGTGGAGCCTGAACTGGGGGCCGAGCAACTCCGGGAACAGTGCCGACTGGTCCAGGAAGGGCGAGATCGGGTTGGTCGAGCCCTTGCGCTGGAAAGCGGGAGTGGTCAGGAGGAACAGGAGCAGGAAGTTCGCGATGTAGTTCAGCATGATGGTCACGATGACCTCATGCGCACCGGTCCGGGCCTTGAGGAGGCCGACGACGCCGCCCCACACCGCGCCGCCGACAAATCCGGCAACGATGACAAGCAGCAGGTGAACCAGGAAAGGCAAGTGCCAGGTGAAGCCCACGTAGGCGCCGAACAGGGCGCCGAAAATGATCTGCCCCTGCGCACCGATGTTGAACAGGCCCGCACGGAAGGCCAAGGCCACGCCGAGTCCTGCCAGGATCAGGGGCGTGGACACCGTCAGGGTTTCAGTGATCGGGTACAGCTGGGCTGCGGCGTCGGCCCCGGCCCAGTTGAATATCGCGCCCTGGACCAACGCCACGTAGGGCCTGAAGACCTCGGTGAGCATGTCCCCCGGCTGCGCGAAGAAATAGCCTGCCGTTTCGGCAACTTTGGGGTTCGTCACGGCCATCAGGATGCCGCCGAGCACAATGGCGAGCAGCACGGACAACACCGAGACCATGGCGTTTCCGGTCACGATCTGCCGGAAGACCGAACCACCGGCGGCGTGCGGGATCTGTCCGCCTTGGCTGGCAGCCGGAATTACTGACGGGGCCATTGCACCGTCCGCCGTGTCCAGCGCGACATCCAGGACGGCCTCGTCGTCCAATGTTTCCGGGCGCTCCGGCTCGACCTCGTTTTCCTGCCGAGGGGTATTGGACTCAGACATGGGTTCCTCCCTCGAGGGTCTTGTGCGCAGTCAGTTCTGCCTCATGTTCGGGAACGCCGGCCATCATCAAGCCCAGCACATCGCGGGACGTACCGGCGGGAACGATCCCGACCAGCTTTCCCCGGTAGAGAACGGCGATCCTGTCAGCGAGCTCGAGGACTTCATCGAGTTCCGTGGACACGATCATCACCGGAGTTCCGTTGTCCCGTTCCGCAATGACCCTCTTGTGTACGAATTCGATGGAGCCGACATCGAGCCCTCGGGTGGGCTGCGATGCGATGAAGAGCCTCAATGGCCTGGACAGCTCCCGGGCCAGGACCACCTTTTGCTGGTTGCCTCCGGAGAGCGTACCCACAGCGACATCGATCGACGGCGTCCGCACATCGAACTCCTCGACCTTCTTCTCCGCGTGCGAAGCGATCAAGGCCGGTTTCATGCCGATGCCTTGGGCGAAAGGCGCCTTGTCGTAAAGGTCCAGGATCATGTTCTCGGAAATGGAGAACGTTCCCACCAGGCCGTCGATCTTGCGGTCCTCCGGGACGAACCCGACGCCGGCGGACAGGACCTGCTTGACGCTCTTGCCCAGCAGTTCGACGTCGTCGAGGACGATGGACCCGGTGACGTGCTGCTGGACGCCGAGGATGGCTTCCGTGAGCTCCGTCTGGCCGTTGCCTTGGACACCGGCGATGGCAAGCACTTCACCCTTGGCGATGTCGAAGCTCAGCCCGTCCACGACGTGCTGGCCATTGTGGTCCACAACGGTCAGGTCCCGGACCTTGAAGGTCGCCTCACCCGGCTGGGCGGGCTTCTTTTCCAGGGTCAGGCTGACCGCCCGGCCTACCATCGCCGAGGCGAGTTCCGTCGGGGACGCCGAGGGATCGGCCGAGCCGACTACTTTGCCCCGTCGGATCACCGTGATGATGTCCGAAATTTCCTTGACCTCGCGCAATTTGTGCGAAATGAAGACAATTGACTTTCCGGCGGCTTTGAGCTGCCGGATGATGTCCAGAAGCTCATCGGTTTCCTGCGGAGTGAGAACCGCGGTCGGTTCATCGAGAATCAGGACTTCGGCGTCGCGCACGAGTGCCTTGATGATCTCGACGCGTTGCTGCACACCAACGGGCAGGTCTTCCACGAGGGCATCGGGGTCGACGTGGAATCCGTACTGCTTGGAAATCTCGGAGATCCTGCGGCGGGTTTCATCCAGGTTCAGGAAACCGGCCGCCTTGGTGGCTTCGTTTCCCAGCGCGACATTTTCCGCGACGGTGAATACCGGAATCAGCATGAAGTGCTGGTGGACCATTCCGATCCCCGCCGCCATGGCATCGCCCGGCCCCTTGAAAACAACGGGTTTTCCGTCGACCAGGATTTCGCCGTCGCTGGGGTCGTAGAGTCCGTAAAGGACATTCATCAGGGTGGATTTGCCGGCACCATTTTCGCCCAGGAGGCAATGGACTTGGCCGGGTTCAACCACGAGATCGATGTGGTCATTGGCTACGAGGGATCCGAAGCGCTTCGTGATCCCTTTCAGTTCGAGTTTCAAAACTCCAACCCATCTATAAAGGATGGCTCCTCGTCATCACCGTGCTCCCAGCATAGTGCTCGGCATAGGAGTGTCGAAGAGCAAATTGAAGGCAACGCAGAACGCGCTGCCCTTCTGCCAAAACTCGGCTGAAGGGCAGCGCGATGCGGTTTAGCCCGGATTTTTACTTGGGGCTGGACTTCGATTCGACCTTGACTGCGCCGGAGATGATGTCCTTCTTCAACTGGTCAAGATCGCTCTTCATGTCTGCCGGAACAGCGGAGTCGAGATCGTGGAACGGGGCAAGCGCCACGCCCCCGTTGTCGAGCGTGCCGACGTACGGGCTGGGGTCGAACTTGCCGTCCTTGTCGGCCTTGATGACCGTTTCGACGGCGGTCGCCATGGTCTTCTGGACCGAAGTCAGGATGACCGACTTGTAGGCGGGTGCGGTCAGGTAGCCATCCGAGTCGACCCAGATCAGCTTTGCGTCCGTGCCCTTTGCCTTGGCGTCAAGGATCGCACTTCCGGCGCCCGCTCCAACCGGTCCAGCGACGGGAAGGACGACGTCGGCCCCTTGGTCCAGGAATCCCTGGGTGAGGACCTTGCCCTTGTCGACCTGCTTGAAGTCGCCGACGAACGTTCCGTCCTGCTTGTCCTTGTCCCAGCCAAGCAGCTGGACGGACTTGCCCTTCTTCTGGTTGTAGTACTTCACGCCGTCGGAGAAGCCGTCCATGAAGATGCTCACGGTGGGGATGTTGAGGCCACCGAAGGTCGCAACCTTGCCCGTTTTGGAAGTGCCGGCGGCGAGGTACCCGGCCAGGAACGCGGCCTGGGCCGTGTTATAGACAATCGGCTTGACGTTCTTCGGGAAGGTGGGGTCCGAGTAGTCGATGATGGCGAAGTGGCTGTTGGGGTTCGCCGTCGCGATGTTCTTCGTGGCGTCGCCCAGCAGGAAGCCGACCGTAACTGTCAGCTTGCAGCCTTGCTGCACCATGGAACGAAGGTTGGGGTCGTAGTCCGTGTCGGCCTTGGACTGGACGTGCTTCTCCTGGATGCTCAGGTCCTTGGCTGCTGCCTGAAGGCCCTCGTAGCCTGACTGGTTGAACGACTTGTCATCGAAGCCGCCGGAGTCGGACACCATGCATGCGGTGTAGTCCGACTTGGTGGCGCTGCCCGAGCTCGAAGCAGACGGTGCGCTACCGCAGCCTGCCAGCAAAAGTGCAGCGGCGCCCGCAGTTGCGACGCCTGCAAATGAACCGCGCTTTAATGTGGCACGCAGTGATTGCTTCAATTTTCCTCCAGGAAGAAAGTGATTGATGCTACGACAGTTGGTCAATGAGTGTCCGTTTCGAAAACTCGAGTCTGAAATTCTGTTTTCACTGATGCTTCGCAGCACTGCGCCTGGGGCGCACTGATGGCACAACTTTAGTGGGATTGAACACACCCGGGTAACACAAAAGCCCAACAACCCGAAGATTGTTGAGCTTTTGTTACCAAGCAGTAGTGGAACTCCCAGCGAACGGTCCTAGGATGCCCGCCCGCTGCGGCCGGTACTCAGTGCGGGATCATACTCAGGGCAGGCGGACCAGCATCTTGCCGGTGTTGGCTCCATCCAGGAGGTCGATGAAAGCCTTCGGCGCGTTTTCCAGTCCATCAACGATCGTCTCGTCGTAGCGGACCGTTCCATTGGCCAGCCATTCGGCCATGTTCTGGGCGAACTCGGCGGCGTGCTGTCGCTGGCCACCCACGAGGAAGCCGCGCAGGGTCAGTTGCTTTCCGATGGCCACGGCCAGGTTCCGGGGGCCCGATGCGGGCTCTGTGGAGTTGTACTGCGAAATGGCGCCGCACATTGCCACGCGGCCACCCACTGTGAGGACGGCGAGGGCAGCTTCGAGGTGCTCGCCGCCCACGTTGTCGAAGTAGACATCGATGCCGCGCTCCCCCGCAGCCTCACGAAGTTGCTTCACGACGGGACCGTCGTCGTAGTCGAAGGCCGCGTCGAAGCCGAGTTCCAGCAGGCGAGCCACCTTCTCCGGGGAACCGGCGCTGCCGATCACCTTGGAAGCGCCCATGGCCTTGGCGACCTGACCGACGATCGAACCCACTGCGCCTGCGGCACCGGAAACGAAGACGACGTCCCCGGCTTTGAACTCGGCCACCTTGAGCAGCCCGGCATATGCCGTCAGGCCCGTCATGCCAAGTGCTCCGAGGAACGCCGAAGTCGGCGCCAGGCCGGCCGGAACCGGCGTCGCGCTTGCCGCATCCACCACCGAGTATTCGCGCCAGCCGAGCTGGTGCACGACGACGTCACCCACCTTGAGTGCCTCGGAACGGGACGCGATCACCTCACCCACCGCACCGCCGTCGAGCGCTGCGTCGAGCTGGAAAGGTGCCGAGTAGGACTTCGTGTCATTCATGCGGCCGCGCATGTAGGGATCGACCGACATGAACTCGTTGCGGACCAGGATCTGGCCCTCCTGCAGCTCCGGCAGATCGGTCTCGGCCAGCCGGAAGTTCTCTTGGACAGGGCGTCCTTGCGGGCGGGATGCCAGCCGGATTTCGCGGGTGCTCTTGGGAAGTGCCGAGCTCATGCTGCCACCTCCACAAGCTTGATGTCGACGGCGATGTTCCCAAGGGTCGCGTTGGAGTAGGGGCAGATCTGGTGGGCTTTGGCCACGAGTTGCTCGGCGGTTTCCCGGTCGAGGGCAGGCAGCGCGATCTCAAGCTCCGCGGCGAGGCCGTATCCCTCGCTGCCCTCCAATGCACCGAAATGGATCTTGGCGGCGACGGCGGAATCGGTCAGATCCACCCGGGCCTTGCGCCCTACCAGCCTGAGTGCCGAGTGGAAGCATGCCGCGTAACCGGCGGCGAAGAGCTGCTCGGGGTTGGTGCCCTGGCCGTTTCCGCCCAGTTCCACCGGGCTGGCGAGAGCGACGTCCAGCTTGCCGTCGTTCGTGCGGGCGTTGCCTTCGCGGCCTTCACCGGAGGCAAGTGCCTCGGCTATGTACAAAGTCTTCACTGTGGTTCCTTTTCCTTTGTTGGGATGGACGTTTTGGGATGGACGTTTTGGGATGGACGATCAGATGGCTGAATGGAGGGCGGCAGTGAGCCGGCCCAGAGTGTCGTGAAGCTGCGCAAGCTCCGCGGCGCTCAGGCCGGCGGCGTCGGCGAGGCGTTGCGGCACAGCGCCCGCCCGGGCACTGAGGGCCCGCCCGGCGTCGCTCAGGTGGATCTCGACGCGTCGCTCGTCCTCGGCTGAACGCCGGCGCTCCACGAGGCCCAAGGCTTCAAGCCTCTTGAGCAGCGGTGACAGGGTGCCTGAGTCGAGTCCCAGCTCGGTACCCAGTTCCCGGACGCTTCGAGGCTCGTTTTCCCAGAGCACCAGCATCACGAGGTATTGCGGATACGTCAGTCCAAGCTCGTCCAGGACGGGCCGGTAGACCGCAGTGGCGGCCTTGGACGCGGAGTAGAGGGCGAAACAGACCTGGCGGTCGAGGCGGGGGGCTTCACTCATGGGAATAACGATAGCTCACAATTAAATTGTGCACAACTCAATTGACCCCGGCAACGCCCGCTCACAAACAAGCCCACCCCCAACAACGCCCGCTCACAAACAAGCCCACCCCCAACAACGCCCGCTCACAAACAAGCCCACCCCCAACAACGCCCGCTCACAAACAAGCCGAAACAACGGGATCCTCTTGCAGATGATCTGCAAGAGGATCCCCGGCGTTTCGACCAAAAGTGAGCGAGCGTCCGGTCAGAACCCGGCATAAGTGAGCGAGCGTCCGGCCAGAACCCGGCAAAAGTGAGCGAGCGTCCGGCTAGAACCCGGCATAAGTGAGCGAGCGTCCGAGGCTTAGAGATCCCGGATGGTTCGCAGCGCGGCGGCGGCCAGGACCTGGATCGCGAAGCCGAGGGCACGCTCGTCCACAATGAAGTCACCGCGGTGGAGATCGTATTCCTCACCGCCGGGGGTGTGCGTTCCGAGCCGCATCATGGCACCCGGCAGGTCGGCCAGGAACCAGGCAAAGTCTTCGCCTCCCATGGACTGGGGGGTCAGGACGACGGCGTGCTCGCCGAGTTCCGCACGCGCCGCCGCCTCGATGAGGGCAGTCTCGTGTTCCGAGTTGACCACGGGAGGGACGCCGCGGGTGTGCTCAAGGTGCACGTCCACCCCGTACGGCGCGGCAACTTGCTGGACGACGTCGTCGAGCAACTCCCCTGCGCTGTGCCAGGCGTCCCTGTCGAGGCAACGCATGGTGCCGGCCATGTATCCGTTGGCGGGGATGGCGTTGGGTGCGGACCCTGCCGCGATCTGACCCCACACCACCGAAACGCCGCTGCGCACGTCCACCCGACGGGATAGCACGGCCGGGACGTTGACGGCGATTTGGGCTAGCGCGAAGACCAGGTCTTCGGTCAAATGCGGACGGGAAGTATGGCCGCCACGTCCGGTCAGTTCGATTTTGATGGTGTCCGACGCCGAGGTGATGGCGCCTATGCGCGTGCCGATCTTGCCGACGTTGATACGCGGATCACAGTGCAGCGCAAGAATCCGCGGGACACCCTGGAGCACCCCCTGCTCGATGCAGGACAGGGCACCGCCGGGCATGGTTTCTTCTGCTGGCTGGAAGATGATGCGCACCGTGCCGCCCAAGGGGGATTCCTGGTGCATGGCGTGCAGCACCAAGGCAATGCCAAGCATGCTCGTGGTGTGGACATCATGCCCGCACGCGTGGGTGACGCCGTGGTTCTTCGACGCGAACGGAAGCCCGGTCTCTTCGATGATGGGGAGCGCGTCGATGTCGCCGCGGAGGGCCGTCGCGATAGGCCCCTCGCCGACGTCGACTGTCAGCCCCGACCCTTCCAGCCGGCGGGGTTCAAGCCCCGCCGCTTCGAGCCGTTCAACCAACTTGTCCGTGGTGCGAAATTCCTTGAAGGAAAGTTCGGGGTGCGCATGCAGATCCCTCCGGAATTCAAGGAGTTCCGGCAAGAGATCGTCAAGCCACGGCTTCACCACTGGGGTCGGCTCGGTTTCGGTAGTGAAATTGCGCACCTCACAACTCTAGCCATCCACGCCCCCCGAATAGCGAAAGGGGTCTCTTGGTTACGGACAGCGCCGCAAGAGGGCGCTAGAGAACGTCTGTGTCGCCGCTCGCCTTGAGTGCGTCCACCGCGCCCTTGACCCGCTGGGCGTGTTCCTTCGTGGTGACAAGCAAGGCGTCCGGCGTATCAACGATCACGACGTCCTTGATCCCGATAAGGGCGATCACGCGCTTGGTGTCGGAGACGACCACGCCGCTGGCGTTCTCGGTGAAGACACGGGCGCCTTCGCCCAGGACGGTCACCTCATCGACGTCGCCGGCATTGTTGAGTCGACCGATTGCGGCGAAGTCTCCGACGTCGTCCCAGCGGAAGGTACCGGGCACGACGGCGACATCCCCCGCCGCTGCGGCGGGTTCAGCCACTGCATAGTCAATGGCAATCTTCGGCAGGGTGGGCCACACCCGGGCAGTCACTTCGTCGCGTTCCGGCGTGTCCCAGGCGTTGGCAATTTCCTCCAGCCCGGCAAACAGGACCGGCTGGTTTGCCTCCAGGTGCTTGAGCATGAGCGCGACGGGGGCGACGAACATGCCCGCATTCCAGACGTAGTCGCCCGTCTCGAGGTATTTCTTGGCAATGTCCTCGCTCGGCTTCTCGACGAATTCGACCACGGCATGCGCGTTCGGTGCGTCATCGATGTTGAGCAAGTCCCCGGTGCGGATGTAGCCGAACCCGGTCGAGGGGTGCGTGGGCTTGATGCCGATGGTGACGATCTTTCCGGCGGCCGCAGTGTGGATGGCCTCACGGACAGTTTCCTGGAAGAGGTTGTCCGGGCTGATGACATGGTCGGCTGCGAAGGAACCCATGATGGTGTCCGGGTCGCGACGGTACAGGATGGCGGCGGCGAGGCCGATCGCCGCTCCCGAGTCCTTCGGTTCGCTTTCGAGGACCAATTCGTTTTCGCCCACTTCGGGAAGCTGGCGGCAGACAGCAACCCGGTGCGCCACACCCGTAACCACCAGCACGCGGTTGCCGGCCAATGGTTCGAGGCGGTCGTACGTAGCGCGCAGCAGGGTGCTTCCCGAACCCGTGAGGTCATGCAGGAACTTGGGCGCAGCAGCACGCGAAAGCGGCCACAGGCGCGTGCCCACTCCGCCAGCCGGAATAACCGCATGGAAGTGACGCAATGGCGATTCGAAGCTTGCAGCGTTTTCTATACTCACCGCAACACCTTATCCGACACACGCGCAACTCCCACTTTGTGGTCTTCGTCTCACCCGCGCGGCGAAAAGACCGGAATTCAGGCGAACACCCGCACTCTCGTTACAAGAAGGGGTGCCTAAATTGAATAAGCTGTGAGCGAAGCCTAGATTTAGGCTGAGCTACGAGTGCTCTCGCAGCTGGCGTTTCCCCCGCATGGATCCCGTGCCAGCGCCGCTGTGTTGCAGGAAGGTTTATTCAGTGCCGACAAAACCAGCTGGCACCTTGTACCGCGGCCGTGAAGGCATGTGGTCCTGGGTTGGACACCGCATTACCGGTGTTGTGATCTTTTTCTTCTTGTTGGTCCATGTGCTGGACACCTCATTGGTGCGTGTGTCCCCGGAGGCCTACACGGCCGTTATCGGCGCCTACAAGAACCCCCTCATGGCCCTCGGCGAGACGGGCCTCGTCGCAGCGATTGTTTTCCACGCCTTCAATGGTCTGCGCGTCATCGCCATTGACTTCTGGAAGAAGGGCGCGAAATACCAGCGCCAGATGCTGTGGACCGTCCTGGTATTGTGGCTGGTCACCTTCGGGGCCTTCGCCATCCGCCACCTGTCCCTCGCACTGGGAGGCCACTAAGCCATGAGCACTGATATTCAAACCCCACGCAGTGGAAAAAACAGTGGTGGAAAAATCGGCAGTGGGAAAATTGCTCCGCAGTACCGTCGCGGCACCGGTTCCAAGGGGAACTTCGAGATGTTCGCGTGGCTGTTCATGCGGCTCTCCGGCGTCGTGCTCGTGGTCCTGATCTTCGGCCACCTCTTCGTGAACCTCATGGTAGGCGAAGGCATCCACGGCATCGACTTCGGTTTCGTGGCCGGCAAGTGGGCCGACCCGTTCTGGCAGTTCTGGGACCTGGCCATGCTGTGGCTCGCCATGCTGCACGGCACCAACGGCGTCCGCACCATCATCAACGACTACGCCGAGAAGGACGCCACCCGCCTGTGGCTCAAGGTGGTCCTTTACGCGGCTACGGTCGTCATCGTCGTCCTTGGCACTTTGGTGATCTTCACGTTCAACCCGTGCCCCGTCGTCAACGGCGTTCAGCTGCCGGGCGGGTTCTGCCCGGCGCCGTAGCGGCTCCGCTGCACCACCGGCTTAGTCCGGCTGTGCACAACACGCGGAGCAGGCTCCGCCGACCATCTGACTTAGAGAGAAAGAGCATCTGGTATGCAGGTCCATAAGTACGACGTCGTTATTGTCGGTGCCGGCGGCGCCGGCATGCGCGCCGCGATCGAATCCGGTCAGCGCGCACGCACTGCAGTACTGACCAAGCTCTACCCCACCCGTTCCCACACTGGCGCAGCCCAGGGCGGCATGTGTGCAGCCCTGGCCAACGTCGAAGAGGACAACTGGGAGTGGCACACGTTCGACACCATCAAGGGTGGCGACTACCTGGTAGACCAGGACGCAGCCGAGGTCATGGCGAAGGAAGCCATCGACGCCGTGCTGGACCTGGAAAAGATGGGCTTGCCGTTCAACCGCACGCCCGAAGGCCGCATTGACCAGCGCCGTTTCGGTGGCCACACCCGTGACCACGGCAAGGCTCCGGTCCGCCGCGCCTGCTATGCAGCAGACCGCACTGGCCACATGATCCTGCAGACGCTGTACCAAAACTGCGTCAAGCACAACGTTGAGTTCTACAACGAGTACTACGTCCTGGACCTGCTGACCGTCGAGGAAGACGCCGTCCGCGAAGACGGAACGCCGTACAAGCAGAAGCGCGTAGCCGGCGTCGTGTCCTACGACCTCGCCTCCGGCGAGTTGCACGTTTTCCAGGCCAAGTCCGTGGTGTTCGCCTCCGGCGGCGCAGGCAAGGTCTTCAAGACCACCTCCAACGCCCACACCCTGACCGGTGACGGCATGGGCATCGCCTTCCGCCGCGGAATCCCGCTGGAGGACATGGAGTTCTTCCAGTTCCACCCGACCGGTCTCGCCGGCTTGGGCATCCTCCTCTCGGAAGCTGCCCGCGGCGAAGGCGCGATCCTCCGCAACTCCGAGGGTGAGCGTTTTATGGAACGCTACGCCCCCACCATCAAGGACCTCGCTCCCCGCGACATCGTGGCCCGTTCCATGGCAAACGAAGTCCGTGAAGGACGCGGCTGCGGCCCGAACAAGGACTACGTCCTCCTGGACCTGACCCACCTTGAGCCGGCCCACATCGACGCGAAGCTTCCGGACATCACCGAATTCGCGCGCACTTACCTCGGTGTCGAGCCGTACACGGAACCGGTTCCGGTGTTCCCGACGGCGCACTACGCCATGGGCGGCATTCCCACCAACATCACCACCGAGGTCCTGCAGGACAACGACACCATCGTGCCGGGCCTGTACGCAGCCGGCGAGGTTGCTTGTGTCTCGGTCCACGGCTCCAACCGCTTGGGCACCAACTCGCTGCTGGACATTAACGTCTTCGGCAAGCGTGCAGGCATTGCCGCAGCCGAATACGCCAAGACTGCTGACTTCGTGGAGCTCCCGGAAGACCCGGAGGCGTACACGCTGGATCTGCTGAACCACGTCCGCACTTCCGATGGCGGCGAAAGGGTTGCCGCGATCCGCAAGGAACTGCAGGACACCATGGATGCCAACATGCAGGTGTTCCGTACTGCGGACACCCTGAACCAGGTGCTCACGGACATCGCGTCCCTCGAAGAGCGCTACCAGCGCATCAGCGTCCAGGACAAGGGAAAGCGCTTCAACCTTGACTTGCTCGAAGCAGTGGAACTGGGCTTCCTGCTGGAACTGGCCAAAGTCATGACAGTTGCTGCCCTGCACCGCGAGGAGTCCCGTGGAGGCCACTTCCGGGAGGACTTCCCGGAGCGCGACGACGAGAAATTCATGAAGCACTCCATGGCGTATAAGGATGAGCACGCCCCGGCGGACGGATCTGCGGAAGCAATCGCGGGCATCCGACTCGGCACCAAGCCTGTTGTCTTTACGCGCTACGAGCCGATGGTGAGGAAGTACTAAGATGTCTGCTGAACTTGCTGAGCCAGCATCCAAGATCGAGCTGCCCGCGCACATTGGTGGAGGCGGGGAAATTCCCACCTTCAACATCACGCTGCGCGTGCGACGCTACAACCCCGAGGTCTCGGAAGAGCCCGTATGGGAAGACCACCAGCTGACGATGTACGGCACCGACCGCGTGCTGGACGCCCTGCACAAGATCAAGTGGGAGATCGATGGCTCGCTGTCCTTCCGCCGTTCCTGTGCACACGGAGTCTGTGGATCCGACGCCATGCGCATCAACGGCCGTAACCGCCTAGCGTGCAAGACCCTGCTGAAGGACCTGGACACCTCCAAGCCCATCACCGTTGAACCGATCAAGGGCCTCCCGGTGGAGAAGGACCTGATCGTGGACATGGAGCCGTTCTTCCAGTCCTTCCGCGAGGTCATGCCGTTCCTGATCAACAAGGGCCACGAGCCCACCAAGGAACGCCTGCAGTCGGTCGAGGACCGGGAACGGTTCGACGACACCACCAAGTGCATCCTGTGCGCTGCGTGCACGTCGTCCTGCCCCGTGTTCTGGACGGACGGCCAGTACTTCGGCCCGGCCGCCATCGTGAACGCGCACCGCTTCATCTTCGATTCCCGCGACGATGCCGGTGATATGCGCTTGGAGATCCTCAACGACAAGGAAGGCGTGTGGCGCTGCCGCACCACCTTCAACTGCTCGGAGGCTTGCCCGCGTGGCATCCAGGTGACCCAGGCAATCGCCGAGGTCAAGCAGGCCATCCTGGCACGCAAGATCTAGTCCAAAATTTAGAATACGACGACGACGGCGTCCCCTTGGCGGGGTCCGCCGTCGTCGTTGTTTAAGACTCGCTCGCAAAACGAAAGGCGGACAGGGTGTCCAAGTCCACGAAGATCAGCTTCGAAGGCAGTACCGGAGATCTCCTGGCAGGGATCGTGGACGTGCCTGAGGGCCCGGTCCGGGGCTGGGGTGTGTTCTCCCATGGTTTGACCCTCGGCAAGGACAGCCCGTCAGCCTCGCGTATCTGCAAGGGCTTGGCGGATCTCGGCGTCGGCATGCTTCGCTTCGACAACCTTGGACTCGGCGACTCCTCCGGCGATTGGTCCGCAGGATCGTTCAGCGTGAAAGTGGCGGACACCATCCGCGCCGCCGAGTTCATGCGTGCTGATGGTAAGGAAATCTCCCTGCTTGTTGGCCACTCCTTCGGCGGGGCCGCTGTGTTGGCCGCCGCCCTCAGCCTCCCCGAGGTACGGGCGGTAGCGACTGTCGGCGCCCCATTCCAGCCCAGGCATGTGGAGCACATGTTCGACGCCGAAGTCAGCACGATTCTCAGCGAAGGCAGCGCAAAGGTCAATTTGGGCGGCAGGCGCATGGAGATTCGCCGCCACTTTGTTGAGGACGTGGAGAAGGCCGACCTCAGGGACTGCATCCGTACCCTGCACAGACCACTCATGGTGCTGCACTCCCCCACAGACAACACTGTGGGCATCGACAATGCCAGCGAGATCTTCCAAACGGCACGGCACCCGCGGAGCTTTATTTCGCTTGAAGGCAGTGACCACCTGTTGACGGGCAAGGGGCAAGCCGCCCGGGTCGCGGGGATAATCTCGGCCTGGGCCGGGCAGTACCTCGGCGACTAGCAGGAGACCCAGCCCAACTGACTAGCAGTTGTTGTCGTTATGAGCGCTCAAAACGACAACAACTGTTAGTCAGTTGGGGCTCTGGATGCCGTCAGGACCCTTTTGCGTGGAACGTGCGCGGCGAAGGGTGCCGTGATCCGAGGGCCGGCTTGGGGTGCTCATGAGCGCCGGTATCCGCTTCCCTGACGGCGGCCCACGCCCCGGAGACCAAGTAGACCTGGCTGACAAGGTTGAACCAGATGAGAAGCCCGATGATGATGGCGAATGAGGCCAGGATGGGGTTCCGTCCGGCGTTCGCCAGCAATTCCGTGCTGAAGATCTGGAGGATGGTGGTCCCGATGCCGGCCAGCACTGTTCCTTCCACGAACGCTTGGCGGCGAAGTTTCAGGCGGCCTGCGAAGCGGAACATGATCACCGCGGTCGCCCAGTTGAGGACAAGTGGAACGGCCGTGCGAACGAGCCACGTGACGGGGCCGGCGACGGCGTCGGCCAACCCGAGCCGTTCGATGATCCATCCGGCCGCTGTCCCGAACACGAGCGAAACACCGGCGCTGACCACCAAGGCTGCGCCGAGCAGCAGGAGGGTCCCGGCGTCGCGGGCCTTCATCAGCAGGGGGTTCTCTTGTACGGACTCCAGCCCGGAGACTCCGCGAAGACCCTCCCGGATCCCGGCGATCCAGCCGAGCGCGGTAAAGACCGTGACGACGGCGGCTATGACGGCCGTCCAGCCAAGGCCTGTGGGGTTCAGGAGATCGTGCGGATCCACCAGGCCGTTGCCTCCGCTGGTTTTCAGGAGTCCCGGGGCCGCCGTGGAGACGCTCGAGACGATTGAATCAACCAGTTGGGGCTGCCCATTGAGGACCAAGCCGGTCACCGCGAATCCTGTGGCCAGCAGGCCTGTGATGGAGAAGAACATGGTGAAGCCAATGCCCGCGCTCAACAGTGGACCATGGCGCAGGTTGTAGAGGTTGAAGGCACGCATCGGCCGGAAGTTGCTCAGCCGGGCGAGGGCCAAGTTGATGAACGCCGGAATCGTGGCGCCCCTATGTCCTGAGCGCCGGGCCTTTCCCCATTCGACCTGACGGTGAATGAGCTGCAGCTTCAGCTGCGCCCCTTCAGTCGGTAGCGGTGGCCTTTCCGCCTGCTGCCGGTCGTTGTGCTGTGCTTTTCCGTGCTTGGTCTGCGTCGCCGCCAAAGTCGAGCTCTTCCCGTAGCTGCCAAATGCCATTGTCGTCGTGCTCGTAAAGTCCCATGCTAACCACAGGGAAGGTGGCGCTGTAGTTCTTGAGCACCGTTTCGGCTTCGTCCAGGCTTTCAGGAGCGACGTCGTGCGCTACCGTGACGTGCGGGTGGTAGGGGAAAGGAAGGTCGCGTTCGAGGGGGCCGGTCTGCAGTTGTTCGTGCAGGCCCACACACTCCTCGAAACCGTCTTCGACCTTCAGGAACACCACCGGGGACACCGGACGGAAGGAGCCCGTGCCGGAAATCGTGATCTTGAAAGGTGCCTGGCGCCGGGCGACATCGCGAACGTGCTCGAGGGTGGCTTCCCAGTCCTGGGCAGGCGTCGTCGTGACGAGGGTGATGTGGGCCGGGATGACTTCCGCCATGGGATCACCGAAGGATGCACGCCATTGCTGCAGTTCCTGGGCGACTTCCCTGGGGAAACCCAGGATGACCCCTACGCACATATTGTCCCCGCACGCGCTGGCAGACTGGTGTGCGCCCGTGGCCGGGTGGGCGTCAGCGGCCTGGCCGGCTCCCCTTGAAAGAGAGCCGACCTGGACGCTGATCTTGCCAGCTGCGCACATGGTTTTAGCGGATTCCTTGTGGTCCGCCGTAAGGCAGGAAGCCCACCTTGGCGTAGACGTCCGCGAGCGTGGCCGAGGCGATCTCGCGGGCCTTGTCCGCTCCGTGGGCGAGGAGCCGGTCGAGCTCGGCCGGATCGGCCAGCAGCTCGTTGGCGCGGTCCCGGATTGGCCCGAGATGGGCAGCAACGAGTTCAGCGAGGTCAACCTTCAGGTGACCGTACATCTTGCCTTCGTAGTCCGCGACGATCTTCTCCACCGGCTGGCCGCTGATGGACGAGTAGATGCTCAGCAGGTTGGACACCCCGGGCTTGGCTTCGCGATCGAAGCGGATTTCCGTCTCGGTGTCCGTGACGGCCGACTTGATGCGTTTGGCCGTGACCTTCGGGTCATCGAGAAGGTTGATCAACCCGGCCGGCGACTCCGCGGACTTGGACATCTTCGCCGTGGGGTTCTGGAGATCGTAGATCTTGGCCGTTTCCTTCTGGATGAAGGCCTGCGGCACCTGGAACGTCTCGCCGTAGCGGCTATTGAAGCGCTGGGCGAGGTCGCGGCTGAGTTCAATGTGCTGCCGCTGGTCCTCGCCTACGGGTACCCCATGTGGCTGGTACAGCAGGATGTCGGCCGCCTGCAGTATCGGGTACGTGAAGAGCCCGACGCTCGCGTGGTCGGAACCGTGTTGCAGCGACTTGTCCTTGAACTGGATCATGCGCGAGGCCTCGCCGAAGCCGGTGATGCAGCCCAGGACCCACGCCAGCTGGGCGTGCTCAGGAACCTGGGACTGGACGAACAGCGTGCACTTGTCCACATCTACGCCGCCGGCGATGTACTGCGCAGCGGTGACGCGTGTCCGGCGGGCCAGCTCGGCAGGATCCTGCGGCACCGTAATGGCATGCAGGTCCGGGATGAAGAAGATGGCGTCATACTCGTCCTGCATGCGGACCCAGTTGACCAGGGCACCAAGGTAGTTGCCCAAGTGGAGGGAGTCGGCAGAGGGCTGCATGCCGGACAGCACACGGTGCTTTGCCCCGGCGGCCAGTTTGGTGGATGTTGCCTTGGCTGCGGCTGCAGCGGGTTCGGTCGTGGTGGAACTGGTCATGAGGAAACTTTCGAAAGCCTAGAGCTGGTAGTCGACTACCAGCGGTGCGTGGTCGGAGAAACGGGTGTCCCACGACGGCGCCCGGTCAACGACGGCCGAAAGAGCGGCTGCCGCGAGTCCAGGAGTGGCCATGTGGTAGTCGATGCGCCAGCCTGTGTCAGTGTCAAAGGCCTTACCGCGCTGGGACCACCAGGTGTAGGGGCCATCGACATTTCCTGCCAGGCCCCTGTGGACATCCCTCCATCCGATCTCGTCGCCGAAGAAGCGGTCGAAGTACGCGCGCTCCTCAGGAAGGAAACCGGCACGCTTGGTGTTGCCCTTCCAATTCTTGATGTCGAGCTCGGTGTGGCCCACGTTGAGGTCGCCGACCACCAGGGCATGCTCACTGTGCTTGGCCAGTTCCGGAAGCCTTGTGGTCATGACGTCCAGGAAGCGGTACTTGTCCACCTGCTTGGGCGTGTCCGCTTCGCCGGAGTGCACGTAAGCGCTGACGACCGTCAGCGTAGTGTCCTTGCCGCCGCCGTCCCGCACGACGTAGTCTGCCTCGACCCAGCGTCCGGTCGTGGCGAAATAGTCGTCGCCAATACCCACGCGGGTAGCAACGGGTTCCTGCCTGGAGGCAATCGCAACGCCGGCGCGGCCCTTGGCCTCGGCTTCGGCGTGCAGGATGTACCAGCCTTCGCCGATGAGCTGGTGGACCACCTCATCGGGCGCGCGGACTTCCTGCAGGCACAGGATGTCGACGTCGCGCGGTTCCAGCCACTCTGCCATGCCCTTCTTGTAGGCGGCGCGAATGCCGTTGACGTTGACCGTTGCGATGCGAAGGAAGTCCTTCTTCAATGCCGAGCTCACCCCGCCTACTCTAGTCGATGATGGTGCCCGAGACGGGCTCGTCGCCGCCGCCGGAGGACTTGATCATGTCCCGGGCATTGCTCGACGTGATGGCGATGGTCTCCAGGGCGCGATCGATGGTGTCCTGGTCGGCGGCGTCGCCCTTGGCCCGTTCGTCCTCGACCACTCGTACTTGCACCTGGACGATCTTGAAGGAGTGGTCCAATTTGAGGTCCCGGATTTCATCCGCTTCGTTCCGTTCCGAGACCACCCGGGTGCCACCGTGGTCGGCGCTCGACGACGACGGCGCGCGGCCGGTTGCCGCGTTGAAAGCGTTCTGGGCTTCGGTGAGTTTTTTACCGGCCCGCCTGGCAGCCTTCTGGATGCTGAAGACCACAAAGGCGGCGAGCGCGAGCCAGCCGAAGGAGACAACGGCGACGATCCAACCGACGACGTCGTTATGGTTGGCGGCGAAGATCACGGCCACCAGGAAGGCGATGAGCACCACTGTCATGCCCAGTCCACCGATGCGGAAGCCTTTGAAAGGGCTCCGGGCGGAAGCGGACGAGGGAACAGATGACGGGGAGTCGCCGAGGGATCGCATGCACCCATTGTCGCAAACTCCGCGCGGCGAACCGCTCTCTTCCACCCCCGGCGAACAGCCTGCCCGGCTATTTCAGGAAGAGCTTGCGCAACCTTCCGGTAGTGAGCGTGATGCCGAGGGCGATCATCACGAGGTAGTAGGCGACATGAACTGCCGTGGCCGGGCTGAAGGAACCGATGCTGATCTGCCGCAGGAGTTCCACGCCGTGCCATAGCGGCATTGCTTGGATGAGCCACTGGATGTATTGCGGATAGACACTCAGCGGGTAGAAGGTGGCGCTGAAAAGGAACATGGGCAGCATGAAGAAGTTGATCCAGTCCATCTGTTGGAAAGTCTTCATGAAGCTCGTGATGCCCATGCCGAAACTCGCAAAGCCGAAAGCGATCAGCACCGAGGCCGGAATGACGAGGATGGCCCATGGCGTGGTGATGAGTCCCATGACGGCCATGACGGCCGTGAACCCTGTGGCATACAGGAGTCCGCGCAGCAGGGCCAGGAAGATCTCCCCGATGGCTACGTCCAACGGCCCGAGGGACGTGTAGAGCATTCCCTGGTACAGCTTGGCGAAGTTCATCTTGAAGAAGACGTTCCAGGTGGAGTCATAGACAGCGCCGTTCATGGCGGACACGGCCAGGAGCGCGGGAGCGATGTAGGCCGCATAACTGATTTCCTGGCCGCCCGGTCCCGCCACGGTTCCCACAATCGGGCCGAGTCCCACGCCCATGGAAATCAGGTACAGCACCGGCTCGAAGAACCCTGAGACGAGGATCAACCAGGTGCTGCTTTTCGCTGCCATGAGGCCCCGTGACACAACAGCAAGCGCGTTGCGGGAGTACAGAGGGCCGAAGGTGCGTTCCCGGGCAGCGTCGGTGGCGCTATGGCCTCCAGTAAGAACGCTCATGTCCCCATCCTCCTGACGAACTGGCGCCGCGTCAGCGTCCAACCTGCAGCGGCCGCGCCCACGAGGAACACGACGTGGGTCAGGGTCAACAAGGGATTCTCCTCGAGTCCATAGGTGAAGACGCGGCCCAATTGCGTTCCATGCCACACCGGGGAGATCCAACCGATCCAGCGCACCCCGAGCGGCAGCGAATCCAGCGGGAAGAACGTGCCCGAGAACAGGAACAGCGGCACCACGATGAAACGCTGCACCAACGCGAACTGGCCGGAGTCTTTGGTGATGGTCGAGGCGTAGGCCATGAGCGGCAGCCCGAAGGACAAACCGGCCACTGTCGCAACTATCGCCGACACCCAGCCCCACGGACTCGGCGAGGCACCGAACATGACCACGATGGCGAAGTACACCGCTGATTGCACAAGGAATTTCAAGGCACTGGCCATGATGTGCCCCGCGGCGATCTGCTGCGGTACGAGCGGTGAGGCGTGCGGGCCATAGAACACGCGGCGCCATTTGAAGCCGTCCATGATCGGGTAGGAAAAGTCCCCTGACGCAGTCATGACGGCGGATGAGACCAACAGTGCCGGCGCGATGAACGTCAGGTAGTTCACGCCCCCGAACACGGCCGCGCTGTTCGCATCCACGAGGCTCGCCAGCCCGACGCCCATCGCGAAGAGGTAGGCCACGGGCTGCCCCACGCTGTACAGGAAGACGGACCAGCCGTAGCCGCGCATCACTCGCAGGACCTGCTCGGCGTAGAAGAAGGATCCCCAGCGCCTCGCCCGGCTGGCGGAAACGGCCGGCGAGTGGGCGCTAGTCAACGAGGCTCCGCCCGGTCAGCCGGAGGAAGACGTCCTCCAGCGAAGAACGCCGCACGAGCGAGGTCAAGGGACGGAGCCGGCGGGCGGAGACTTGCTCCAGGGCCGATTCGCCGTCGTTCGCGTAGATGAGCACGCGGTCCGGTAGCGTCTCGACGCGTTCGCCGATGCCTGCAAGTTCGACGCCGATGGTGGCGTTGCGTTCAGAGCCGAAGCGGAGTTCCAGCACCTCGCGTGTGGAGTATTCGCGGATCAGGCTGGCGGGCGAGCCTTCGGCCATGATCCGTCCTTTGTCCACTACGATCAGCCGGTCGCAAAGTTGTTCGGCCTCGTCCATGTAGTGGGTAGTGAGGATCAGCGTTACGCCTTGTTCCTTGAGCCGGAACAGCCGGTCCCAGAGGATGTGCCGGGCCTGCGGGTCCAGTCCCGTGGTGGGCTCGTCCAGGAGCAGGATCTTGGGCTCGTTGATGAGCGAGCGGGCAATCGTGAGACGCCGTTTCATGCCGCCCGAGAGGGCATCGACCCTGGACTTGGCTTTGTCTGTCAGTTGGGCGAACTCGAGCAGTTCGTCGGCCTTGGGACGCAAGTAGCTCAACGGCAAGCCGAAGTAGCGGCCATAGACAATCAGGTTTTCGCGGACCTTCAGTTCCTCGTCCAGGTTGTCCTGCTGCGGCACCACCCCGAGGTGCGCACGGACTTCCGGCCCATGGGTTTCCGGGTCCAGGCCCATGATGCTGAGCTTCCCGGACGTCCGCTGGGAGACGCCGCCGATCATTTTCATGGTGGTCGATTTGCCGGCGCCGTTCGGGCCAAGCAGGCCGAAGGACTCCCCCGCCGGAACCTCGAACGAGATACCGTCGACGGCGGTGAGCTCGCCGTAGCTCTTGGTGAGGTTTTCGGCTGTGATGACTGCGGGTGGGTTCATCTGGAAGCTGGCTGACGTGGAGAAAGAGCGGGTGGCTTCATTGTGCACCCCAGCAGACTAGTAGAGCCAAGGAATACGTGAAAGAGGTATTCCGCAATTTTCTGGAGTAACTCGCGGGACCCTGCGGGACATTCTGCGAGATCACTCCAAACCTCAGGCCCTGGAACCGCGTGATTCCAAGGCCTGATGGTTTATCCAGACGAGTGATCCAGCAGAATCGTCCGGTTCCCTACTTCGTCGGATGTGCCCGCAGCACTTCCAGGCGCTGGCGGTACTCGGTCTCGTCGATTTCGCCGCGTGCGTAGCGCTCCCTCAGCACGCTTTCGGCGCCCTGGGTTGCTGCCCAGTAGTGGTTCCGACGCCACATCCGGCGGCCGAAGAAGATGAAGCAACCGATGACCAGGAACCAAAACAGCGGGATCAGGAGGAAAAACGGCCAGAAGACGAATCCGTCCCCCGGCCCATGGACGACGTCGGCGGGAAGCTGCGCGGCCGCGGCGCCGATGGTGGTGCTCAGTGATGTCAACATGTCCAGTCCAAACTCTCAACAGGCCGTATCTCGGCTCTGGTTCCAGTCTGGTTTTTGGCCCATCGAAAGGCGTCGGCCACAGGGAGTCACTTGCGCCCTGCCGCCTACTCCCCCGGGAGACAGCGGGCCAAGGCTAGCTGCTCCAGCCCGGCCGGACCAATCCGGATTCGTACGCCAGCACTACCAATTGCGCACGGTCCCGGACCAGCAGTTTGGTCATGATCCGTGAAACGTGCGTCTTCGCTGTCAGAGGAGTGATGAACAGCCGCTCGGCGATCTCTGCGTTGTTCAGGCCCTCGCCCACGAGCGCCAGGACTTCCCGCTCGCGCTCGGTGATTTGGCCCAGGGGCACTGTCTTCGACGCAGCCTTGCTGTGCAGGGCCAGCTGGGCCATGATGCGGCGGGTCACGGACGGCGAAAGAAGGGCATCGCCGTCGTGCACCACCCGCACGGCGCGGATCAGTTCCTCCGGTTCGGTGTCCTTGACGAGGAAGCCGGCGGCACCCGCGCGCACGGCCTCGGCGATGTATTCGTCCAGCTCAAACGTGGTGAGGATGATGATGCGGGTGTGCGCGAGGCGGGGGTTGGCCAGGATTTGCCGCGTTGCGGCGAGCCCGTCGCCATCAGGCATGCGGATGTCCATGAGCACGACGTCGGGCGCCTCACGTTCGGCCAGCCTGACGGCGTCCCTGCCGGTACCCGCTTCCGCCACCACTTCCATGTCCGGTTCAGCGTCCAGGAGGGCCCGGAATCCCGCCCGGATGAGGTTCTGGTCGTCGGCAAGCAGTAAGCGGATCATAGCTGGCGTTCTCCCTTGTTGGAGTTCAGAGGGAGGTTCGCTTCCACGCGCAGCCCGGGCTCCAGCGGCGTCAGGCCAAGCGTGCCGCCAAGGGCCTCGATGCGCTCCCGCATGCCCCTGAGCCCGTTTCCGGCGGGCGCTCCCCGGAGGCCGCCGCCGTCGTCGTCGATCCTCACCCTCAGCGCATTCCCGGCCAGTTCTAGAAGTACGACGGCGGACGCCGCGCCGGCGTGCCTGCGGACGTTGCTCAGCGCTTCCTGGACGATCCGGTAGGCGGCTTCCTGCTGCGCTGGGCCAAGGTGTTCGGGGCCTGCCCTGTCCGCCTCTACGGAGTTTTCGAACCGCACTTCCAAGCCGCCTCGCCTCGCGTCCTCCACGAGTTCCGGGATCCGCCCCAGGCTTGGCGGCGCCGCGGGACTCAGCGGGGCGTCGTCGCGCAGCACACCGAGGAGCTGACGGACTTCGGCCAGGGATTCCTTGCTGGCGGCCTTGATGGCTTCCAGCGCCGGGCGGAGCTTCTCGGGATCGTTCGTTCCCAGATGGAGCGCCACGGAAGCCTGGACGTTGATCATCGAGAGGGAGTGGGCCACCACATCGTGGATATCGCGGGCGAGCGTGAGACGGTACTCGTCCCGTTCGGCCTGTTTCGCGGCCTCCCGCCGTCGCCGGTATTCGGCCATCCGCTCGCCCCGCCGTCGGAAGCCTTCACCGATCAGGACAAGGATCGCCGCCCAGGCAACACCGGCAGAGGCCCGGACCAGCCCCGTCTCATCCCCTGCGAGGACAGCCATCAGAACGACGGCTGCAGCACAAATTCCCGCCCCAAGCCAGGCCTGCCAGCGCAGCCCCGCGGCGGCGGTGAGGACGATCGAGCAAGCCAGGGACAGCACAATCGGACCCCAGGCGTAACCGAGGAGTAAATAGCTGGACGTGGCCGCGAGGGTGATCGGCAGCATGACAGCGGGCCTGCGGGTCCGGAAAGCCAAGGCCGCGGGGCCCGCCAAGAGCAGCATGAAGGCGAGCGGATCCAGGGGGCGCAGGGCAGCCTGATGGCTCGCCGAAAACACAGTCCCCAAGACCTGGATCAGGGCCACCGCGATCACGATGAAACTCGTGGGCGGACCCTGGAAACGCCGCTGCATGCTCCGAGCCTAGCCGCGGAGGGCGCCGGCGTCGTCGGGTTAACGGTGTAGGGCGCCTACTCCGGCGGGAGTAGGCGCCCTACACAGCGCTGTGGAGCACAATCAGGCGATGCCGGAAACGCTTCCCGCTGCCAATTGGCGTTCCGCGGCTTCCACCACGTTGGTCATGAGCAGCGCCACGGTCATGGGCCCGACGCCGCCAGGGTTCGGCGAAATCCACCCGGCCACATCGGCAACGGCGGGATCGATGTCGCCGTGGACTTTGCTCTTGCCCGTCTCGGGGTCGGTTTCACGGGTGACACCGACGTCGAGCACGGCCGCGCCCGGCTTCACGTCCGCAGGCTTGACGATGTGCTTGGCACCCGCCGCGCCTACAATCACGTCCGCCTGCCGCAGCAGCTCCGAGAGGTTCTTGGTGCCGGTGTGCGTCAGCGTGACGGTGGCGTTCACGGCCCGCCGGGTGAGCAGCAGACCGATCGAGCGGCCGATCGTGACGCCGCGGCCGACAACCACAACGTGCTTGCCGGCGAGGCTGTAGCCGTTGCGCTCCAGGAGCTCGATGACGCCGCGGGGTGTGCACGGCAGCGGCGAGGTGATCTCTCCGTTGACGTTGAGCACCAGCCGGCCCAGGTTGGTCGGGTGCAGGCCGTCGGCATCCTTGGCGGGGTCGATCCGCTCAAGGATCGCGTCTGTGTCCAGGTGCTTGGGCAGCGGCAGCTGCACGATGTAGCCGTGGCAGGCGGGGTCCGCATTGAGTTCGTCGATGAGGGCCTCAACCTGGGCCTGGGTGGCGTCCGCCGGAAGCTCACGCTGGATCGAGTTCATCCCGATCTCCACGGACTGCTTGTGCTTCATGGACACGTAGAGCTGCGAGGCAGGGTCCGCACCTACGAGCACGGTGGCAATGCCCGGAGTTACGCCGCGGGCCCTCAGGGCAGCGACGCGCTCAGTCAGCTCGGACTTGATGGCGGCTGCGGCTGCTTTGCCGTCAAGGATCTTCGCGGTCTGCGCCATGGACGGGTTTACCACTGCTCGTGCTGCGGGTACAGCGGGAAGTCGGCGGCGAGCTTGTCGACGCGGGCCTGCAAGGCTTCGACGTCGGTAGCGGAGCCGGACTTCAGCGCCGAAGCGATGATCTCGGCAACTTCGGTGAATTCGGTGGCTCCGAAGCCGCGGGTAGCCAGTGCCGGGGTACCGATGCGCAGGCCGGAGGTGACCATCGGCGGGCGGGGGTCGAACGGAACGGCGTTGCGGTTGACGGTGATGCCCACGGAGTGCAGGAGGTCTTCGGCCTGCTGGCCGTCCAGCTGCGAGTTGCGCAGGTCCACGAGGACCAGGTGGACGTCGGTGCCGCCGGTCAAGACGGAAACGCCGGCTTCAGCGACATCGGCCTGGTTGAGGCGATCGGCGATGATCTTGGCGCCTTCGAGGACGCGCTCCTGGCGCTCCTTGAATTCCTCGCCGGCAGCGATCTTGAAGGCGACAGCCTTGGCGGCGATGACGTGCATGAGCGGGCCGCCCTGCTGGCCCGGGAACACGTTGGAGTTGAGCTTCTTGGCCCACTCCTGCTTGGCGAGGATTACACCGGAACGGGGGCCGGCCAGCGTCTTGTGCACCGTGGAGGTGACGACGTCGGAGTGCGGCACCGGGCTCGGGTGCAGGCCTGCTGCGACGAGGCCCGCAAAGTGGGCCATGTCCGTCCAGAGGAGCGCGCCAACCTCGTCGGCGATGGAACGGAAGGCTGCGAAGTCGAGGTGGCGCGGGTAAGCGGACCAGCCGGCGATGATGACCTGCGGCTTCTCGGCAATGGCCTGTTCGCGGAGCTTGTCCATGTCCACGCGGAAGTTGTCTTCTTCAACCTGGTAGGCAGCTACGTTGTAGAGCTTGCCGGAGAAGTTGAGCTTCATGCCGTGGGTCAGGTGGCCACCGTGGGCGAGGGAAAGGCCGAGGATCTTGTCACCGGGAGTGATCATGGCGGACAGGGCTGCGGCGTTGGCCTGCGCGCCCGAGTGCGGCTGGACGTTGGCGTACTCAGCGCCGAAGAGCGCCTTCACGCGGTCGATGGCCAGTTGCTCGGCGATGTCGACGTATTCGCAGCCGCCGTAGTAGCGGCGGCCCGGGTAACCTTCGGCGTACTTGTTGGTCAGGACCGAGCCCTGGGCCTCCATGACGGCGCGGGGCGCAAAGTTCTCGGAAGCGATCATTTCCAGGGTGCCGCGCTGGCGGCCGAGTTCCTGTTCCAGAACTGCTGCGATCTCGGGGTCGAGCTCGGAAAGCGGCTGGTTGCTGATGGTCGCGGAGGTGATGGTGGTGGTGGTCACGAAGATCTCCTGGATAGGCAACGGGTGTTTCTACAGGTCAGGCTACCGGCTGGGTTTTTTCAATGCCTTTGATTACGGGGCATGGCACAGCGACAGTAAAACGTGACCCTCGGCCCAGGCGTACGATCCGTGGTCTTCATCAATGCCGCTCCCTGGTGGTACACCACCCAACGCCAGTCGCGACGACTTAAACAGTACAACAGGTGCGCAACGGTAGGCTTGATCGTGTGACTGACTCCACCCTGCCTACGTCTTTTGTTGTAACCCTGTCCTGCCCGGACCGGCCCGGAATTGTGCACGCCGTTGCAGGCGCTTTGTTGGAGGCCGGCTGCAACATCGCCGATTCCCAGCAATACGGCAGCCCCAGCACGGGAAACTTCTTCATGCGGGTGGAAGCCACGACGTCCTCGACCCAGGCTGAACTGAGTTCCGCGCTGGCGCCGGTGGCCGAAGCATTCGGTATGAAGTGGCAGATCAACCCCGTGGGCCGGAAGGTCCGTACCCTGATCCTGGGATCAAAGGACGCACACTGCCTCAACGATCTGCTCTTCCAGCAACGCACTGGCACCCTCCCCATAGAGGTGCCGGCCATCGTGTCCAACCACAGGGACCTCGAAGGCCTGGCGGAGTTCTACGGGATCCCCTTCCACTACATCCCAGTCACTCCGGACACCAAGCCCCAGGCCGAGGCGAAGCTGCTCGAACTCATCCGTGAGCATGGCATCGAGTTGACCGTCCTGGCGCGCTACATGCAGGTCCTCTCCAACGAACTCTGTACCGAACTCAGTGGCAAGGCCATCAACATCCATCACTCCTTCCTGCCGTCCTTCAAGGGCGCGAAGCCCTACCACCAGGCGCATGCCCGGGGCGTGAAGATCATCGGAGCCACTGCCCACTACGTCACGGCAGACCTCGACGAGGGTCCGATCATCGAGCAGGAAGTCATCCGGGTGGACCACGCCCGCACAGCCGAGCAATTCGTGCAGATGGGCCGCGACGTCGAGGGCCGCACCCTGGCGCAGGCGGTGCAGTGGCACGCCGAGCACCGCGTCCTGCTCGACGGCACCCGCACGGTGGTGTTCAACTAGCGCCCGTCCCCCTCCCAACTAGCTCGCATTTGTTGTCGTTTTGACGCCTCATAACGACATCTACTGCGAGCTAGTTGGGTGTTCTACGCTGGGTGCATGGACGGGACCCGGAGGGCCTTCAGCGACGAAGCCGACTATCACGAGGCGAACCTGGCGGTTTACTACGACCGGCAGGCTGGAATCCAGAACACCCGCGCCATGACCCCGCATCGGACGGAATGCCGCGACTGGTTCATCCGCTTGCTCAAGGACGAACACAGGCACTCGCTGTTCGAACTAGGCTGCGGCACCGGCGTCGAAGGTTTGGAATTCGTGAGGGCGGGACTGCACTACACCGGCGTCGACCTGTCCGAGGAGAGCATCCACGTTGCCCGCGCCAAAGGGCTCAACGCCAGCGTTGCCAGCGGCCGGTCCCTGCCGTTCGCCGATGCCACTTTCCCGGCCGTGTGGACCATGAGCACCCTCCTGCACGTCCCCAACGCGGTAATCCACGACGTCGTTCGTGAACTCGTGCGGGTCAGCGCGGCTGGCGCGCCGATCGCCGTCGGGCTCTGGTCCGGTGACGATGAAGAAGTCCTCAACCCCGAGGACCAAGACGAGCCGCGGCGGTTCTTCAGCCGCCGGAGCGACGACGCCGTGCGCCGCATCTTCGGCGCGCACGGCGACGTGGAGCACTTTGAGACCTGGCCCGAGGGCACGGGAGCCGAATCCGGGCCGGGTGCGGGGAATTGGACACAGCACTACCAGTTCCTGGTCCTCCGGACGCGTCCCGATTCAGCCAAGTGACTCGCATTTGTTGTCGTTTTCAGGGCTCATAACGACAACAAATGCGACCCAGTTGGGATGGGTGGACCGGACGCCGTCATCTAGGCTTGCCCCATGGCTCCCATTTACACCTTTGCCGGCGATACCCCGGCCATCCATGACACCGCCTTCGTGGCACCCACGGCTTCCATCATCGGCAAGGCCACCCTCGGCGCGGACTCGAGCGCCTTCTATGGCGTGTCGGTCCGTGCCGACACCGCCGCCATCAGCGTCGGTGCCGGCTCGAACCTCCAGGACAATGTGGTCCTGCACGCCGACCCCGGATTCCCCTGCACCGTCGGCGAGCGCGTCAGCGTCGGGCACAGCGCAGTCGTCCACGGCTGCACCGTGGAGGACGACTGCCTCATCGGCATGAGCGCCACCATCTTGAACGGCGCCGTCATCGGTACCGGTTCGCTCATTGCCGCTGGCGCGGTCGTGCTTGAGGGGACTGTCATCCCGCCGCGCTCCTTGGTTGCCGGCGTGCCCGCCAAAGTGCGCCGCGAACTGAGCGAAGAAGAGCTCGACGGCGTGAAGCGCAACGCGGCGCACTACCGCGAGCTGGCGGCAGCGCACCGCGAGATGCACGCACAAGGCTAGTCCAGGCTGACCGGACCCAGTTCGTCCAACAAGTCACCGGGACCGGGGTTGCCTGCCACGGACGAACCACCAAGATGGTTCACGACGCCCCACACAGCGTTCAACCCTGTGGTGACGGCGCCTTCGGCCCAGCCAGCAGTGAACGAGACGTCGTCGCCGGCCAGGAAGATCCCGCGCTGGCTCTCCGGCAGCTTGTCCTGCTTGAAGTGCGTAAACAGTCGCTGCTGGTAGCGGTAGTGCCCGGGCAGGTTGGCCTTGAAGGCACCCATGAAGTTGGGGTCGGCCTCCCAGGAAACGGTGATGGGCTGGCCCACGATGTGGCTCGCAATGTCCACACCGGGGTAGATCTGCTCGAGCGAGTGGAGCATGAGCTTGACTCGTTCCTCGGCGCTGAGCGAGAGCCACTTCAGGGCGTCGTCGTTCCACGTGTAGGAAAGGAGGATGACGGCAGGCTTGTCCGGGCCGTCGTCGAGCAGGTACGTTGCCCGGTTGAGCCGGTCGGTCAGGGTCATGGACAACACCTCCCGGCCCGTTTCGGGGTCGATGTCCTTCCAGAACGGCCGGTCCACCATCACGAAGGTCTTGGACGACTGCATGTAGTGCGAGCGCTCGATCGCGGTCCACAGTTCCGAGGGGAACAGCGATTCCTGGGTGTGGATGCGCGTGGACAGCAGCCAGGACTGGCACGTGGTCACGACGGCGGAGTACCCGGTCTCGCGGCCCCAACGCTCGCGCACCATGAGATCGCCGTTGCCTCCGCGCTCGATGCGGTCCACGGCTCCGCGAGGGGAACCGGAATGCAACGATGCGAGGGAAGTGCCCTCGGGCCAGTGAGCCATGCCCGACGGCGCGTGGTGCCACAGTGCCTCGGGGAGCCGTTGCGCTCCCCCGGTGATGAGCCGGTGCTGGTCATCAGCGTCGGTGTAGACGACGCGCAGGATCTCGAGGATCGAGTTGGGGAAATCGGTGTCCCAGCCGCCGGTGCCGAAACCTACCTGCCCGAAGGCCTCGCGGTGCGCGAATCCGGCCTCCTTGAAGGACTTGCTTGCGGCGATGAAGCCGTAGAAAGTCTGCTCATCCAGGAGCGGGAGCAGCTCGTTCCACAGCTCCTTGATGCGTTTGGTGTCGCGGGCCCGGATCGCCTCCTGCATTTCCTGGAACGCAGCGCCGTCATTCACTGCGGCCTTCCACGCCGCGGCAACCTCGTGGAAGAACTCCGGCAGCTCAGCAGAGGTGGCGGCGTAATGCTTCTGCCCGGCCAGCTCGATCACGGTGCTCGATGTTGCAGGCGCGAGCGGGTTGGGGAATTCCTGGGTGTCCAGGCCGAGGAGATCCACATAGTGGTAGAACGCCTTGCCTGACACGGGGAATCGCATGCCGCCGAGGTCTGCCACCACTCCGGGAGCCGAGGGGAAGCTCGCGGTGCGCAGCCGCCCACCGATCTGGTCGGCCTCGTAGACCACGGGTCGCAGCCCGAGCTTCATGAGCTCGTAGGCCGTGACGAGTCCCGACAGGCCGGCACCGATCACCGCGACCTCCGTCCCGTACAGTTCCGGCGGAACAACCGCCAGGCCGTCGGCGTGGGCCAGGTAGTGGTCGTAGCTGAACGGGAAGTCCGGGTTCAGCATGGTGATGGGAGCGTCGGCCGGCGTTGCTTGGGAAGTTCCCGGGTGCCCGGCGCGGGGTGTGGGTTCCGTCGGCAATTCGGTGGCGATGGTCATGAAAGTTCTGCCTTCACAGTTTCCGGGTCGGCGACCCTGGCGGATAGTTCACGGTATTCCTGTTCGGTCAGGGCCGCTACCTTGGAGTTCCGGCGTCCGTAGCCGAAGTAGAGCGCGATCCCGACGAGCATCCAGCCGCCGAATACCACCCAGGTGTCAGCACCCAGGTTGGCCATGAGGTAGGCGCACATCAGCGTGCCGAGAACAGGAGTGATCGGGTAGAGCGGCACGCGGAAGCTGCGCTTGAGCTCCGGGCGGTTGCGCCGCAGGTAGATGACGGCGACGTTCACGAGCGCGAATGCGAAGAGGGTGCCGATGCTGGTGGCGTCGGCGAGCGCGCCGAGCGGGACGAGGCCCGCTGTGAGTGCGACGGCGGTGCCCACGATGAGCGTTCCGGCCACCGGAGTGCCGGTTCGCGGAGAGATACGGCCGAAGACCTCCGGGACCAGTCCGTCGCGGGACATGGAGAGCAGGATGCGGGTCTGGCCGTAGAGGACCGTCAGGACGATGCTTGCGATGGCGAGCACGGCTCCGATGGAGAAGACGAGCGCGATCCAGGGCTGGTGGGTGGTTTCCTCGAGGATCTGGACGAGGGCTGCCTCGGTGCCGCCGAACCATTCCCAGGGGCGTGCGCCGATGGCGGCCACGGCAACCAGGACGTAGATGCTGGTCACGATGACCATGGATAGCAGGATAGCGCGGGGCATGTCGCGCTTCGGGTTGCGGGCTTCCTCACCTGCCGTGGAAGCGGCGTCGAAGCCGATGTAGGAGAAGAACACCCGGGACGCGGCAGCCGAGACGCCTGCGGCCCCCATGGGCATGAGCGGTTCGAAGTTCCCGGCGTTGAACGCGGTGAACGCAACTGCGCAGAAGAACAGCAGGATAACAATCTTGATGCACACGATCACAGTGTTGATCCAGGCGCTTTCCTTGGCGCCGCGCACCAGCAGGATCATCGCGAGGACCACGATCGCCATGGCCGGGATGTTGACCACGCCGCCGCTGCCCGGTGGCTGGGACATCGCGTCCGGCAGGAACTGTCCGAACGCGGCAAGGGTTTCGTTCACATATTGCCCTGCGCCGACGGCTACTGCAGCCACAGAGACCGCGTATTCGAGGACGAGGCACCACCCACAGATCCAGGCCATGCCCTCGCCCATCGTGGCGTAGGAGTAGGAGTAGCTGGATCCGGCAACGGGCACGAGGCCTGCCATTTCGGCGTAGGACACTGCGGAGAACAGGGCGGCCAGGCCCGCGACCACGAAGGAAATCCAGACTGCTGGACCGGCCAGCGGCACGGATTCACCCAGGATCACCAGGATGCCGGTGCCCAGCGTCGCGCCGACACTGATCATCGTCAGTTGGAGCACGCCGAAGCTGCGGACGAGCGGCGTACCGCTTTCGCTGCTTCCGGCTTCGCTGACCATCTGCCCGATCGGCTTGCGGCGCAGGAGCTGCGAACCGAGTCCCGGGCGGCGGGCGGCATTGCCGGCATCTGTATTCGTGGCGTGCGTTGGCTTGGTCTGGGTGGAGGTAGGCACAGTCACCGTTGACGTCCCTTCAGAGTAGTTGGCGGTTTCCCCTGACAACCGTAAGCCTGTGAGCCAGCTCTCACGGCGGTGCAAAATGACCTATAGTGATCAACCATGAGACGTATTGCACAATCAGAAACGACGCCGGAAGCGGCGCTTTCCGGGCAGGTCAGCGTTGACCTGTCTGCGATTTCAGACAACATCAAAGCACTCAAGAAGCGCACCGCAGCGCCGCATTTCATGGCCGTCGTCAAGGGGAACGGCTACGGTCACGGCCTCGTGGATGTGGCCCGGACGGCGGTGGCGGCAGGCGCTGATTGGCTGGGAACCGCCCAGTTGAGCGAAGCCATTGCACTTCGCCAGGCGGGCATCACCGTGCCGGTCCTGTCGTGGCTATATCTGGCATCCCAGACCAGCGCAACGATCCGTGAGGCACTCGAGTACGACGTCGACGTTTCGCTTGGGAGCGTTGGTCAACTTGAGGTCCTGGCAGGGATCGCGAGGCAATTGGGCCGCCCCGCCGTCGTGCACCTGGAGCTGGACAGCGGCCTCAGCCGCGGCGGCGCGCGCAAGGAAGACTGGTCCGAACTCGTGGCCCAGGCTCACAAGGCCGAGGAGGACGGCACGGTGGTTGTCCGCGGCATCTGGACCCACTTGGCCTGGGCCGATGTACCCGCCCACCCTGGCAACGCCGCAGCCGTGGCGGAGTTCGAAGACGCCGTTCGCGAAGCCCGGGCTGCCGGCCTGGACCCGCAGCTGCGGCACGTGTCGAGCTCGGCAAACATCCTGGACCGGCCCGAATTCCACTTCGACATGGTCCGCGCCGGACTGGCGATCTACGGACTCGCCCCGGCGGACCATTTGGATCCCGCCGACTTTGGACTTCGCCCCGCCTTGAGCGTCACCGCGCCGCTCGTCATGGTCAAGAAAGTCCCGGCAGGGACTGGCGTCAGTTACGAACACCAGGCCATCACGCATGAGCCCCGCTATCTCGGCCTCATTCCCCTCGGCTACGCCGACGGCATCCCCAAAGGCATCAGCGGCCGGAGCCTGGTCCAGATCGCCGGCAGGAAAGTCTCCGTGATCGGCAAGGTGTGCATGGACCAGTTCATGGTGGACCTCGGCCCGGACGCGTCTGGAATCGAGGTCGGAGACACGGCAGTCCTGTTCGGCGATCCTGCCGAAGGGGCTGCGAGCGCCGACGATTGGGGCGCCGCCATCGGAAGCCACGGCGACGAGATCATCAACCGGATCGCACCGCGACTCCCCCGCGTGTATGAGTCCGCTGCGTACGAGTGCCCCGATTACCAGGAGGCACCGAGCGATGTCGCCTGAGCCCACCCCCGGCCGCCTCAGTTTCGTCACGCTTGAGCAGTTCCTGAAGCAGCTGCCGCCAGAGTTGGAGATACTCCACGACGGCGGCAGCGGCGGGGAGCTGCTGCGCTGGGTTGAACCCAGCGAACTGGACGATCCCACCCCCTACCTGCCGGAGGGGGAGTTCCTGCTGACCGCGGGACTCCCTTTCCTGGGTGATGGCGGGTCCAGGGAAAACGTCGATGCGTACGTGAAGCGGCTGGTGGGGGCCGAGGTGGCGGCGCTGGGGTTCGGGATCAGGCCGTATTTCGACGCCGTCCCGGCCGAGCTGCTCAAGGCGTGCCGACGGCACCAGCTCACCTTGATTGAGATCCCGGAGTCCATCCCGTTCGCCGCGATCGGGCTTGAGTTCTCCCAGCTCCTGGAATCGGACAACGCGAAGGTCTTCCGCCAGCTCGCGGACACCAACAGGCAACTCATGCGGGCAGTCCTCTCCCCTCGGCCGGAACACGAGCTGCTCGCCGCTTTGGTCCAGAAGGTGCCTGTCTGGGCACTTCTCGTCGGAGCGGACGGGCGTGTACGTGCGCGCGCCCACGCTGCCGGCGGCAGCACCGGCGTCGAGCACTCGTTACTGGAGCCCATGCTGGGACGACTCCTTTCGGGCAGCGGACCGCGGGTTGAAGTGGACGGCTTTGAGCAGCCGGGATCGGCGATGGTCTTCGGCCACCCGCTGCGCAGCACCAAGGACGCCAACCTGGGCGCCCTGATCCTGGGCTCGGACACTGCGCTGACACCCGCCCAGAACAGCGTGGTGCAGTCGGTGGTGGGGCTGCTGGAGTTGCTCGTCCGCCAACGGACCAGCGGTTCGCTCGCGCCAAGCCAATTGGCGACGGCGTTGCTGCTGCACCCTGAAAGCCTTGCCAGCGGCGGAACCCGGCACGTCAACGGGCTCAAGGACCTCCTCGCGCAAAGCCTGTCCTCCACGCGATCCGCTCCCCTGCGCGTGGTCCAGGGCATCAAGGTGGACTCCCCCGAATGGCCTGCAGGTGACAGCCCGGTGCGCGAGCTTTTGCAGTGGCGGCGCCTCTTCGACACCAAACTGGTGGAAATCACCGATTACGGATTCGCTGCAATCACCCGTTTGAAGGTGGACGACGCGCTCCTGGCGGACATCGAAAAGCTCGGTTGGCGGCTCGTCATTGGAGACGCGACGGAACTGACTGGCCTCGCCGCAGCGCATCAGCGGGTGACGTCGCTCCGTTCACGGGTCCAGTCCAGCGGACGGAGCGCCCGCGTCGATGAGGTGACCTGGTCCGTCACCGGGCTCCTGGGACGCGAGGCCGGGTCCATGCTGGCCGCGAGGCTCCTTGAACCGGTGCTTGCCTTGGAAGCTGATCGGCGCGATCCCCTCCTGGCTGTGCTCCGGGGCTGGCTGAGCGAAAACGGCAGCTGGGACGCCTCCGCCAAACTGCTGGGGTTGCACCGCAACAGCGTGCGCCGCCAGATCGGCCTGCTCGCCGAACTGCTCGACACGGACCTGAACCAGGCTCAAGTGCGCGCGGAGCTTTGGATCGCGCTGCAGTACACGGACGGTTTGGTGGGCGGAGGGGACGGCTAGTCTTCCCACTCCCGGTACAGCTCGGGGCGGCGTTCGCGCAGGTAGGGCACCTGTTCCCGGGCTGCCTTGACGCTTTCCGTGGAAATCTCGGCGAAGAGCAATGCCGTGCCATCACCGGCGGCAGCGAGCAATGAGCCGCCCGGACCGGCGACCACGCTTCCGCCAAGGAAGTCACAACCGTCCTCTTGGCCGCTGTGGTTCGCGTAGGCCACGTTGAGTTGGCTCTCCATCGCCCGGGCACGGATAAGGACCTGCGGTACGGCGTCGAAGCCCGCAGAGAGTGCGGTGGGAACCAGCAGAAGTTCAGCGCCTCGCATGGCCGCAGCGCGGACGCTTTCGGGAAACTCGACGTCGTAGCAAATCAGCAGCGACGTTTTGATCCCGTTGAAGTCCACGACGCCGGGAGCAGCTTGGGCGGCTGAGAACGCCTTTCGCTCCTCCTCGCCGAAGAGGTGCACTTTGTCGTAGTCCAGGAGCACGGTTCCGTGCGCGTCCAGAAGAGTGGCGGAGATATGCCAGCCGCCATCGGCAGCAGGTGCGGGAAGGCTGTAAACGAGTCCGATGCCGTGCGTGCTGGCGATGTCCGCAAGGCGCCCCCGGATACTTGGGAGAACTGCAGGATCCAGCTCGGTGTGGAGCCTCAGCGGCGCATAGCCTACCGGGAAGAGCTCGGGCGTCAGCAACAAGGAGGCCCCCGCCGCGGCAGCGCGCTGCGCCGCCGAATCGACCGTCTTTAGATTGGCGTCGATGTCCAGGACAACAGCGTTGGCCTGCAGAACGGACAGCAGCATCATTACCACCTCGATAGCACCTTGCATCCCCCGTCGGGCGTTCATGTGAGACACGCCCGGGATTACTCGTGATTCCAGCCTAGCCAGCCGCAGGCCGGCCCCACAGGACAAATGGACCTGCGGACGGCCCGCCGGGGATGGATCGTACAAATCTGCCGCATAGTTCATGACGCCGATGCAAGTTTGCTCCATTGCGTTAACTTCTTGACTGCAACTGTGATTTGAGGCACGCTTCTTGTCATGCCCGCAACATCCAGCTCGACGAAGAGCCATCGCAAAAACCCCGGCTCGCAATCAGCGCTGCGCCATCTGAACCAGCAGCGGCTCATCGAATGCCTGCTGAGCGGGCCATCCACCCAGGCCGAACTCGCCAGGCAGACCGGTCTTTCCACGGCAACGGTGTCCAACATCGTCAAGATCATGCAGGACGCGGGGCTCGTCTCCACCGAACCGATCACTAGCTCCGGACGCCGGGCACTGAACGTCAGGCTCAACAGCAACGGTGCTGTCGCCGTCGGGATCGATTTTGGCCGGCGGCACCTGCGGGTGGTCCTGGCCTCGCTGGGCTATCACATCATCGTCGAGGAAACCGTCACACTGCCCCTTGGCCACCACGCCGAACAGGGCATCAGCGCCGCCGTCGCGCTCCTCAACAAACTCTTGCTCGAAAGCGGGGTTGACCGAAGCGCGGTAGTTGGCGCGGGCGCCGGCATAGCCGGTCCCATCGACCGCCGTTCCGGCACTGTGGCGCAGGGTGCCATCCTGCCCGAATGGGTGGGGATCCAGATTCTCGAACGACTGGAGGAAGCCCTTGATCTTCCCGTATACGTTGACAACGACGCCAATCTCGGTGCCCTCTCCGAGGTCACATGGGGGCCGCACAGCGGGATCAGCAACCTCATGTTCCTCAAGATCGGTTCCGGCATTGGAGCGGGCCTCATCATCAATGGCGCACCCTACTACGGGGCGGTGGGAATCACGGGAGAAATCGGCCATGCGACCATCCACGAATACGGCGCCATCTGCCGCTGCGGCAACCGGGGCTGCCTGGAAACGATGGCTTCCACCACCACCATGATCGAGCTGCTCGGGAAGGGCTCGGGGCTGCACCTCGAGCCCGAGGACATTGTCCGAAACGCCCTGGCGAGGGATCCGGCGACCCTTCGCGTGGTGGACGATGCGGGGCTCGCGGTGGGGCGGGCACTGGGCAATGTGGCGAATCTCATAAACCCCGAAGTCATCGTGGTTGGCGGCCCCCTGGCCGGGCTCGGCGACATCCTCCTGGACCCGATCAGGCGCGGTCTAGTCCGCCACGCAGTGCCCGTAATCGGCGAGACAACGCACTTGGCGATGTCTTCGCTCGGCGCCCGGGCGGAGGCCCTCGGGGCCGCCGCTTTGGTGTTCCAGCACGCCGGAATCAAGCAGGGCTGAACATTTCGTTACCACGCTGTTATCGCCGTCTTGCGTTAAAGTCTTGACGACAAGCGGTGTGATCCAGTTTACTTTCTCATCAGATAGGCTCGCCATCCCCGAGCCGACAACGACGTCAAACATTGGAGGCGCAAGCGTATGTCGACCCCCATTACGCACCAGGATCCGGTTCTCCTCGAGATGCGGTCCATCACCAAGGAATTCCCCGGCGTGAAGGCGCTCTCGGACGTTAGCCTCCGGGTCAAGGTGGGCGAAATCCACGCGATCTGCGGTGAAAACGGTGCAGGCAAGTCCACGTTGATGAAGGTGCTCTCCGGGGTTTACCCCTACGGCAGCTACGACGGCGACATCGTGTACCAGGCGGAAGTCCAGCAGTTCAAGGACATCCGGGCCAGCGAACATGCGGGAATCGTGATCATCCACCAGGAACTGGCGCTGATTCCCGAGCTGTCCATCATGGAAAACATCTTCCTCGGCAACGAACCGGTCCGTCGCGGCATCATCGATTGGGCCGAGGCACGCAAGCGCTCAATCGAACTGCTCGCACGGGTTGGCTTGCGCGAGGACCCGGATACCCCCATCAAGGAAATCGGCGTCGGCAAGCAGCAGCTCGTGGAAATCGCCAAGGCCCTGAACAAGTCCGTCAAGCTGCTCATCCTCGACGAGCCCACCGCGGCCCTCAACGAATCGGACTCCCAGCACTTGCTGGATCTGATCCTTGGCCTCAAGGGCCGGGGCATCACGTCCATCATCATTTCCCACAAGCTCAATGAGATCGAGCAGATCGCGGACGAGATCACCATCATCCGCGACGGCAAGTCCATCGAGACGCTCAACGTCGTGGAAGACGGCGTCGACGAGGACCGGATCATCAAGGGCATGGTCGGGCGGACGCTCGAGTCCCGCTTCCCGGACCACACCCCGAAGATCGGCGAGGTGTTCTTCGAGGTCAAGGATTGGACGGTCGGGCATCCCCAGATCCAGGACCGCCTTGTCTGCAAGAACTCCAGCTTCCATGTGCGCCGCGGGGAAATCGTCGGCTTTGCCGGCCTGATGGGTGCCGGCCGCACCGAGCTTGCCCGCTCCGTCTTCGGCCACTCCTACGGCCGGTTCATCTCGGGACAGGTGTACAAGGACGGCAAGCCGATCACGATGCGGAGCGTCCGCCAGGCGATCGACGCCGGTCTCGGCTACGTCACGGAAGACCGCAAGAGCCTGGGACTGAACCTCCTGGATGACATCAAGACCACCACGGTGTCAGCCAACTTGAAGAAGATCAGCCGGGGAATTGTCGTGGACACCAACAAGGAATTCATGGTGGCCGAGCAATACCGGAAATCGCTGCGCACCAAGACCCCGTCAGTGGAGGAAGGCGTATCGAAGCTCTCCGGCGGAAACCAGCAAAAGGTGGTTCTCGCCAAATGGATGTTCACCGATCCGGACCTTCTCATCCTGGATGAGCCCACGCGCGGAATCGATGTCGGGGCCAAGTACGAGATCTACGGAATCATCCAGCAGCTGGCCAACCAAGGGAAGGGCGTGATCGTGATTTCGTCCGAGCTTCCCGAGCTGCTGGGCCTCTCCGACCGTATCTACACCATCTTCGAGGGCTCCATCACTGGCGTACTCAACAAGGACGAAGCCAGCCAGGAAAGCCTCATGAAGCTCATGACATCCAGCCGCAAAGCTGCCTGACCCCGGTCACCTCCAGAACCACACGGACACAAGGACCCAAAACAATGAACGCGCTCAAGAAGCTATTCGGTGGCAACACCCGCCAATTCGGCATGATCTTCGCCCTGGTTGCACTCGTCATCTTCTTCCAGATCTTCACCTCGGGCCGCACGCTCACCCCGGGCAACGTCATCAACCTCTTCAACGGCAACTCCTACATCCTGATCCTGGCAATCGGTATGGTCCTGGTCATCATCGCCGGCCACATCGACCTTTCCGTAGGTTCAGTAGCGGCCTTCGTCGGTATCTCGGTGGCCCTCGCCATCAGGGACTGGCACCTGCCCTGGTACGTAGCAGTCCTGTTCGGGCTCCTGCTCGGCGCCCTGATCGGAGCCTGGCAAGGATTCTGGACGGCATACGTCGGGATTCCGGCATTCATCGTGACCCTTGCGGGCATGCTGCTGTTCCGCGGCTTCAACCAGTTCGTCGGCAAGTCCAACACCGTTCCGGTCCCGGAAGACTTCCAGTACCTGGGCTCCGGGTACCTGCCCGAGATAGGGCCGAAGACGGGGTATAACAACCTGACAATCCTGCTGGGCCTTATCGCCGTCGCATTCGTGATTGTCAGTGCGATTCGTTCCCGCCGCACCGCCCAGGCACTGGGCGCCGAAGTACAGGAAGGCTGGGTGATGGTCACCAAGCTCGTGCTCGTCAATGCAGCCATCCTCTACGCCACGTACCTGTTCGCGACTGGCCGCCCCGGCACCTCGTTCCCCATCCCGGGCCTCATCTTGGCCGTGCTGGTCCTGATCTACGGTTTCATTTCCGCCAAGACGGTCATCGGCCGCCACATCTACGCAGTCGGCGGCAACCGCCACGCGGCCGAGCTCTCCGGAGTTCAGTCCAAGAAGGTCAATTTCATGGTCATGATGAACATGTCCATCCTTGCTGGCCTCGCCGGCATGATCTTCGTGGGCCGCTCCACCGCTTCGGGTCCGTTCGACGGCGTCGGCTGGGAACTGGATGCGATCGCTGCGGTATTCATCGGTGGCGCAGCGGTCACCGGCGGCGTGGGCACCGTGATCGGCTCCATCGTTGGTGGCCTCGTCATGGCTGTCCTCAACAACGGCCTCCAACTGCTCGGCGTCGGCGCGGACCTCACCCAGATCATCAAGGGCCTGGTGCTGCTGGCAGCCGTTGCCTTCGACGTCTACAACAAGACCCAGGGCAAGAAATCAATCATCGGAATGATGATGAAAAACTTCGGCCGGAGCAGCGAAAACGCCCCGGACGAGACGACCTCAACCAAGGAAGTCATCTCCAAGGAAGCCTGACCGGCTTCAAGACGGATTGTTCCATCCACAACAAAGAAAGCGAACCAAGATATGCGAATGTTTGGTAAAGCAGGAAAGGCAGCAGCAGTAGCTGCGATCGCGGCACTGGCGCTGACGGCCTGCGGCCGTACGGACAGCGGCACCTCCGGTGGTTCATCCAGCGGCAGCGAGGCATTCCCCAAGGGTTCCTCGATCGGCGTCGCGCTCCCCCAGAAGACCAGTGAGAACTGGGTCCTGGCGGAGAAGCTCTTCAACGACGGGCTCACGAGCGCAGGTTTCAAGCCGGATGTGCAGTTCGCCAACGGTGGCGTTTCGGAGCAGCAGAACCAGATCAGCGCGATGATCACCAAGGGCGACAAGCTCATCATCGTCGGTGCCATTGACGGCGCCCAGCTGGGCACGCAGCTCAAGCAGGCCAAGGACGCCGGCGCTACGGTCATTGCATATGACCGCCTGCTCCTGAACACCTCCAACGTGGACTACTACGTGGCCTACGACAACTTCAAGGTCGGCGTGCTGCAGGGCCAGGCCCTGCTGGACGGACTCAAGGCCAAGAAGCCGAGCGGCCCGTACAACATTGAGCTGTTTGCAGGCTCCCCCGATGACGCCAACGCGAAGGTCTTCTTCGACGGCGCCATGAGCATCCTGCAGCCGAAGATCGATGATGGAACCCTCAAGGTCGTGTCCGGCCAGAAGTCGTTCGAACAGGCCGTCACCCAGGGCTGGAAGGCAGAGAACGCCCAGAAGCGCATGGATACCCTGCTCGCAGGTACCTACACCAGCGCTTCGCTGGACGGCGTACTTTCCCCGAACGACACCCTGGCCCGCGCCATCCTGACCTCGGTCAAGGCGGCCGGCAAGCCGCTTCCGGTCGTGACCGGCCAGGACTCCGAAGTTGAGTCGGTCAAGTCCATCCTTGCAGGTGAGCAGTACTCCACCATCAACAAGGACACCCGCAAGCTCGTTGAGCACGCCATCACCATGGTCCAGGACGTCCAGTCCGGCAAGACCCCGGAAATCAACGACACCAAGTCCTACAACAACGGCGTCAAGACCGTGCCGGCATACCTGCTGCCCCCGGTCATCGTGACCCTCGCCAACGTGAAGACGGCTTACGTGGACGATCCGATCCTCGGACCGATCACCAAGTAACACTTCCCATTCAGACACCAACGACGGCGGCCATCCCCACTCAAGGGGGTGGCCGCCGTCGCTGTGTCCGGATCCATCCGCCGTCGCGCAATTCTTCACAGGCCCCGCATAGCAACAGCAGCACAACCGCACAGCCGCGGTGAGCACTGTTAGGTGAGCAGGCGCGCCGCTGGGGCGGGCCAGGTCCAGAAGGAGAAACGTGAGCGTCCTCGCCCGGAGTGTAGGCAATGCCTTCCGCAACAAGATAAGAACCGCGGCTGTAGTGGCAGTGCTTGCCGTCGCGATCGGGCTGGCGCTGGCCATGCTCGTGGCCAACCAAGCCGTTGGCGGCAAGGTCCAGGAGCTCAACGCCTCCGTGGGTACAGTCCTGACTGTGAACCCCGCCGGGGCGCAGGGCTTCGACGGCGGCGGCGAGCCGCTCACCACGGCCCAGACCGCGACGGCGGCAGCCGTACCGAACGTCGTTTCCGTGGTGGGCACCAAGGCGCTGCGGCTGGAGGCCGCATCGGCGGCCTCCACCACCGGCACCACCGGCACCACGACGCAACAAGCGGGACCGGGCGGCGGCCCCGGCGGCGGTACGAGCGTCACCACGAACCTTCAGGCAGCCATCGACGCCGGCACGCTCGGCAACCGCAACAACACCAGCGGCAGCACCGGATCGGGAAACACGCCAACAGGCAGCACCGGAACCGCGCCGGCGTTCTCGCTGCCCATCACGGCCACTGGTATCGGCGCCGAGGTGGACACCGCCGGCAAGGCCTTGAACATCACCAGCGGCACGGGCCTGGGCGACTACACGGTGGCCGGCACCAAGGCCCTCGTCGGAACGACGCTCGCGACAAAGAACAACCTCAAGGCCGGCTCAACGTTCACCATCGCCGGCACGACGTTCATGGTGGCGGGCATTTTCGACGCCGGCACCACTTTCGGCAACAACGCCGTGTACACGACACTCGCCGAAGCCCAGGCCCTCGCCGCAACACCCGGCGAGCTCTCCAGCATGGTGGTGACGGTCAACAGCATGGCAAACGTGGATGCCGCCAAGACAGCACTGCAGACCGCCCTGGGCTCGGGTAAAGCCGACGTCACGCAGGGCCAGCGGAACCTCGAAACCGCGGTCAGTTCCCTGGACAGCGTCAAGAACATTTCACTCGTGGCCTTCATCGCGGCCCTCGGCACGGCCGGCCTCATCATCCTGCTCATCATGGTCATGCTGGTCCGCGAGCGCCGCCGTGAGATCGGAGTCCTGAAGGCCATCGGCGCCCGCAACCGCACCATCGGCTTGCAGTTCGTGCTCGAAGCCCTCGTCCTCGTGGCGCTTGGCAGCGTCGTTGGCGCTGCCATCGCATCCTTCGCCAGCGGCGGCATCGCATCGGCACTGATCAGTTCGAACAGCTCGACGGCGGCCACGAGCCAGCGCGGCCCCGGCGGCGGAGGCTTCGGCGGTCCCGGTGGAAACCCGTTCGGCGGAGCCTCCCAGCTGCTCACCTCGGTCACGGCGAGCGCCTCCCCCGGCGTCATTGCCGCCGGCATTGCCGCGGTCTTCGGCGTCGCCGTCGTGGGCGCCCTGGTACCAGCGCTGCTCACAGCCCGCATCCGCCCCATCGAAGTCCTCCGAGGAGAATAGCCATGATTGAAGTCAAAGACCTGGTCCGCCAGTTCAAATCCGGCGACCGCACCATCAAGCCCGTCAACGGCGTGAGCTTCGAGCTCGAAAAGGGGACCCTTGCCTCGATCGTGGGAAAGAGCGGCAGCGGCAAGAGCACCCTGCTCTCCCTGCTCGGCGCCTTGGACAAGCCCACCAGCGGGGACGTCGTAGTGGACGGGGTCAGTCTGGCCGGGCTGCCCGCCGGCAAACTCACCGAATACCGGCGCCGGGACATCGGCTTCGTTTTCCAGCAGTTCAACCTCATCCCCAACCTCTCGGCAGTGGACAACGTGATGCTGCCTATGGAGTTCGCCGGAATGCGGAAGGCGGCCCGGTTGGAGCGGGCGCGGTCCCTCCTGGAGCAGGTGCAGCTGGATCCGGAGAAACAGTCCCGTCGCATCAACAAGCTCTCGGGCGGTGAGCAGCAGCGGGTTGCCATTGCCCGGGCGCTGGCCAACGAGCCCAAGCTCATCCTTGCGGACGAGCCCACCGGCAACCTTGATGAGCAGACCGGTGAGCACATCATCGAACTGCTCAGTTCCTTGAGCCGGGACCACAACACCACCATTCTGGTGGTAACGCATGACCGCAGCCTGGCTCAGAAGACCGAGCGCCGCTTCAGGTTGCAACAGGGCAAACTGAGCGAGGAAGCTGTTCGTCCACGCGTAGCTGCCGGGGCCTGACCACGTTTTCCAAACAACGGAAGGAGGGCCGGGAACCCCAAGGTTCCCGGCCCTCTTTCCGGGTGCGCCGAGCTCGGCTCCTTAGAAGCGAATCGCGTCGATAACCTTGACGCGCACCGCCACAAGTGCCGGGATTGCTCCGGCCAGCGCTCCCACCAGCACAGCTGCTCCGAAACCGAGCATGGCCGCTTCGATGGGGAACGGAGGGTACTGGCTGAGGGCTGGCGCAACCTTTGACTGGATCCAGGGGTGTTTGACCACCGCCACGGCCACCATGACGCCGGCCAGCCCGGCCACTGCGGTGGCAACGACGGACTCCATCATCACGCCAAGGAAGATCCGCCCCGAGGTCGCTCCAAAGCTCCTTCTAATACCGATTTCCCGCACCCGGTAGCGGACCGTGACCATCGAGATGTTCAACATCCCCACCGCGCCCAACAAGAGGACCAGGCCTGCAATACCGCCCACCACCAGCTGCACCGGAGCCAGGGGATCTCCGTGTGCCGCAAAGTCCATCCGCTGCGCCGTGATGTACGTTTCCGGGAACTGTTGCGCCAGATCGGCTTGGATGGCGGCCGAAAGCATTTCTGCTTGCCCGTCCTGCACCCACACTTTGAACTGCCCACCTAGCTGGTTGACTCCCATTTGCTTGGCAGCGCCCGACAGTATGTACGCCGCTGGGGGTGCATCCGGCCGAGTGTCCGGCACGACGCCGATGATCACTGCATTCGATTCCTGCTCGCCTGCGGTCTTGATGCCGGGTTGCAAGGCAAGGTCAGGCCTCCCAGCCGCGTTGTAGAACGCTTCAGTGACGACGACGGCGGGCGCCAGCCGCTGTTCGTCGTCGCTGGCAAACCAGGACCCTTGCCGTACCTCCAGCCGGTGAATGACCCCATATCCGGGGTCCACCACCATCAATTGAACAGACTGGACACCGCGAGGGAACTGGAACGGCTGCTCGGCGTGGGCCTCGTGCGAGGAGAAGGCAATGCCGTAACGGTCAACGATGGACTGATACGCCGCATCCAGACGCCCTGGATCCGGCCGGGTTGGACCGTTGACCCCTAGTCCGAGCGTCGCTGAGCGTCCTCCTGTGCGCTCGGACGAGGCTTTGAATCCTTCGCGTGCAAGATTGCCGACGCCTACCACGGACGTGAGCGCCGCGACGGACAAGGCTACGCCCAGCAAAGCCAGCAGGATCCGGACTTTGTTGATCCGCAGTTCCTGCCAGGCTTCCACGATGGCTGACATGAAACCGATCATCGATCGACCTCCGAGGATGTGGGCCCGAACAGCGCCGGAGCCGACGAAGCCAGTGCCGACAAAGCCGGTTCCGGCAAAGGGATCCCCGAGTTCGACTCGCCGTCAAGGGGATGCAGAACGCCAGAGTCCAGACGGAAGCGGGACCGTGCTAGTGCAGCTACATTGCTGTCGTGGGTGATGGTCACGAGTGCCGCGGCGGACTCCGTGGCCACCTGGTCCAGAAGTGCCATGACCGCTCGCCCGGTCTCTACATCGAGCGCGCCCGTGGGTTCGTCGGCAAGGATCAGACGGGGCCGCCGGACCAAGGCCCGCGCGATGGCAACCCTCTGCTGCTCACCACCCGAGAGCATGTTCGGCATGGTGTGGGCGCGGCCGGCAAGTCCCACACGGTCCAGCATGTCCATGGCCAGTTCACGGCGTCGCAGGAAATCGCGGCCGCGGGCGTAGAGGAGCGGCGTGATGACATTGTCCAGTGCGCTACGGCCGGGGAGCAGGTTGAATTGCTGGAACACGAAGCCCACCATGGTGCCTCGAAGCCGTGCACGCGCGTCGCCACCGAGTTGTAGCACAGGCGTGCCAAGAAACTGGATTTCGCCGGACGTGGGCACGTCCAGCAGACCCAGGAGGTTCAGCAACGTTGACTTCCCGCAGCCCGAGCGGCCGATGATCGCAGCGTGGTCGCCGGCGGAAATCTCAAGGTCGATCCCGCGGAGGATATGAAGCTTCTGATCGTCAGGCAGCACCACCGTGCGCGTGACACCGCGCAAACTCACGAGGCTTTCCATGCCTAGCCTCCCGCCGGACGGTACGCCGCCGGGCCCGGCCCGTAGCCTTGCTGGGAAGGAGCAGCCGGGGCGCCGGGAACGAATTCAAGCACCCGTTCCCCTTCGGCGAGGCCGGACAGCACCTCCACCTTGTCACCGTCGTTGAGACCCAACTTCACAGGCCGTTGTTCCGGAGCTTTGCCCTCGGCAGCCGCGCCGGCCATCCAAACAATGCCTTCTTTGACGCTGCCCTTCACCGAGGTCAGGGGAACTGTCACCACGTCCTTGGCTTCGCCCGCACTCACCGTCATGGTTGCTCCCAAGCCGGCGAAGACTTCCGTTCCGGCCGGCACAGGACAACTGATCGTCCCGGTGCTCGCGCTGTCACTTTGCGTTGCCCCACCCGGTCCAGCCGCGGCTAACGACAGTCCGCCACCTGGCACGGCCATCCCCACGCCGCCGGTTCCGTTCGCGCCGGCAGTGGCTCCGGCGTCGTTGGCGTTGTTCTTCAGCGTCACTGCAGGGCAGCCGAACGGAGCAGGCCCGCCCACCAGCGAGATCTGCGCTGAGCTCGGCTTGGCAAGAAGCCGATACTGTTGGGCGGCGTTGACCGGGCCGGACACCGTGAAGGTCCCGGGATCGACTTTGCCCACAACTTCGCCCACGCTTAACTGCTGGTCAAGGAGGGCCGTCAGTTCATTGAGCTTTCCGGCGGCAGGGGCGAGCACGTCGGTGTACACGTACACGGGTTCCGACGTGGTCTTCTCCCCGGGCGTTGTGCCGGTGCTGGCAGGCTTGGTCCGCTGGGACTTGACTTGGAAGAGCTGGTCCCCCTTGGCCACGGCAACGCCCGGCTCCACATAGAGGTGGACCACCATTCCCGCCGCCGTGCTGCGGACACCGACAATGGGGTCGCTCTGAACGGTGGCTTTGATCTGCACAGTATTGGTGACCGTTGCGCGCGCCGCGGGCACAACAGGCGTCTCCACCCTGGCCATCGGGGCCGGCTCGGCACCCTGCGGCTTTAGCCCATCCACAAAGGCGATCTTCACCAAGGCCACGGCGATCACTGCAAATACCAGCAGCCATGCCACAGGCAAAATGACGCGTCGAAAAACACCCATCCCTACTCCATTCGGTAACTCCCCACAGAGCCTCTCTGCGAGGGATGATGACCATCAGCCTAGGCGATGGCTCCGACGAAATTCAGATGGCCCGTGACTTGAGCGTGTGCCGTATAACGCTTGCGGCGGAATGAGAGGATAGGCCGCATGAGTCTGCATATCGCCAAGCCATGGTTGTTCAGCCAGCCGAACCAGGATCCCCGCGCAGCCACCGGCAAGGCCCTGAACTGGGGCATTATCGCCACAGGAGGCATCGCTAAGACCGTGAGCAGTGACCTCGCCCAGCTCGAGGACGCAAACCACTACGCAGTGAGTTCGCGGCGCCAGGAATCGGCGGACGCCTTTGCTGCCGCGCATGGGGTCACGAAGTCCTACGGGGACGACGGCGGCGTGCCCGGCTACCAGCGTCTGCTCGGCGATGACGCCGTCGACGTGGTCTACGTGGCCACCCCGCATGCCCAGCATTTCGAGATCGTCAGGGAGGCCCTCAAGGCGGGCAAGCACATTCTGTGCGAGAAGTCCTTGACCATCAACGGCCGTGAAGCGGCAGAGCTCGTCGCTTTGGCCCGGGAACGGAAATTGTTCCTCATGGAAGCCGTATGGAGTCGGTTCCTGCCCAGCATGCAGAGGGCTTTCGCCATTGCCGCGTCGGGCGAACTGGGCGACATCAAGTGGGTCAGCGCCGACCTTGGGTTCCCTGCCCCCTACGATCCTTCCGCCCGGATCTGGGCCCCGGCGGCCGGCGGCGGGGCACTTTTGGACCTCACAGTATACGCTCTGCTGTGGCCTTTGGGCACCCTCGGTTTCCCGCAGTCAGTCAGCGCAGTGGGTACTTTGACGGACGACGGCGTCGACTCCCAGAATGCGCTCACGCTGGCTTACGACGGCGGTGCCATCGCCCAACTGACCTCTTCGTTGCTGGCCCATGGTCCTCGCTCGGCGTCCGTTGCGGGCTCCAAGGGCTTCCTCCAGACGCAGGGGTCCATCAACAATCCGCGCGAGCTTCTGATTCGAACAGGCTGGGATGAACCACGGACCGAACGCTTCGACGCGGTAGGGATCGGCTACACCTACGAGCTGCGTGAGGTTACACGCTGTGTTCAGCAAGGACTGACCGAAAGTCCTGTGATGCCCTTGGACGATTCATTGAACACGATGCGCCTCTTCGACGGGGTGCGATCCCAGCTCGGAGTCCGGTACGCCAACGACGCCCGCTGAACTGAATGACGAATCCGTCCTCCAACGTCTGGACTAGTTAACTAGCGAGGCCTACGATGGGAGCGATCGCCTATCGAAGCTGACGCTGGGGGGTGTCGAGATGGAAGCAGAGCAAGGCAAACCGCGCGTTCTTCATGTTCTCCGCTCCGTCCTGCTCGCCGGCGCCGGCGCCGTCGTTTGGATAGCCCTCTCCTCCACGGCAGCCAACGCTGATTCCGGGAACACCAACAACCACACCCTTTTGGGCGGTGCGGGCTCCGCAGTGTCAAACGTTGTACACAACGCTGCCAAGGGACTTCCCGGAACCCCCGGCAATGCCGTTGCGGCAGTTGTCGCATCCGTGCCGGCCCCGGCCGTAGTATCCGTTGCAGTCCCCGGGGTCCAGCTACCAGCGGTCCAGGTGCCGCCCCCGGTAGTCAACGCACTTCCCCAGCTGACCGGGAGCGTCGACCAGCTTCTGGCCAACACGCCCGTGGTCAGCGCAGTCCTCCCTGAGGGGACCGTTGGTGCCGTGAGTGCAAGCGTTGTCTCGCCGGCAGCGAGCGCGGTTGACGGGGTTGGGTCAGGCATCGGTTCCTTGATCGGCGGCCTTCCGGTCACGGTCCAAGTGATAGCTGTCCCTTCCATCCACGTCCCCGATGTCACCGGAATAGTTGAGGCCCTTGCAGCGGGACCCGATGTAATTGAGCCCGCTGCCGGAGTCCCTTCAACGGTGGCTCAGGATGTCGCGGCTCCGCTGCTCAGCCTCGCTGGCTACAGTGGCCCGCCGGGCCTGAATGGGACTCCTTCGAAGGCGGCAGTCCGCGGTACTAGCGGTTCCAACGATTCTCCCGCGTCCCGGTCCGACGGCACATTCCCGCCCGGTACGCCAGGCGGCAGCGACACCGTCAGTGGATCTGCAGTCCTTTCCAGCAATCCATCGGGGGCTGCCGCTGCGTGGCTCCAAGGCACGAACCTTTCTTACCCGTTGACTGGGACCCTCGTGTCCACAGCTGCTGCTGGCAGAGTTCCGGCTCCGGTGTCGTTTGACCCGGGTTCTTCACCTGACTAGTTCCGAGCCCCGCCGCTTTCCCGGAAGTTCATTCCGGGCCGCGGCAAACGGCCGATCCGGGCGCTCCTATGCGCCTTTTGGAACTACTCGTTCAGGAGAACAACATAATGCACAGCATGATTCGCAAGGGGCTGCTTGGCACCCTCTTTGCCGGTGGGTTGATAGCCCTCGGCGCAACTGCCGCGAACGCGGCAGACACCACTACAAGTGCGCTAGGCAATGCCTCAGGCACTCAAGTCGTTGCACCGGTATCCATTCCGGTGAACCTCGGGTCGACGTCGCTCTCAATACTTGGAAATTCGGGCGCCGCGACCACCACCCCTGCACTCGCCCCGGTTCCGGCCCCGGCGATCAATTCCGGCGGAGCAGCCGTCCCGTCCGGAACCCAGGTGGTGGCTCCGATATCGGTCCCTGTTGATATCGGAGCCACCTCACTGGCAGTTCTGAGCAATTCCGCCCCTGGAACGGCCCCTGGCGCCCAGGCGACGGCTCCCGTCAACACGCCTGTAACCGCTCCTGTCACCGTGGGTGACACCTCGGTCAACGTCCTCAGCACGACGCCGACCGGAACCGCACCGGCAGGCGGTACGACCGGAGGCACCGGCGTCGCGGCACCGGTAACCGCTCCTGTCACCGTGGGTGACACCTCGGTCAACGTCCTCAGCACGACGCCGACCGGCACGACCGGAGGCGGTACGACCGGAGGCACCGGCGTCGCGGCACCGGTAACCGCTCCTGTCACCGTCGGTGACACCTCGGTCAACGTCCTCAGCACGACGCCGACCGGCACGACCGGAGGCGGCACCACCGGAGGCGCCGGCGTCGCGGCGCCAGTAACCGCTCCTGTCACCGTCGGTGACACCTCGGTCAACGTCCTCAGCACGACGCCTGCAGGCACCACCGGAGGCACCGGGGTCGCGGCGCCAGTAACCGGACTGGCCACCGTGGGTGACACCTCGGTCAACCTGCTTGGCACCACGCCGACAGGTACAGGCAGCCTCTCGGGGACCGGCCTCATCTCAGCCTTGGGTCTTCCGCTGATGATCGACACCGCGTCGGTAGGTTTGGGTCTGCCTTCTGGCGCCACGAACCCGTCGACAGTCACCCCGCCCGTCGTGAACCAGCCGATCGGTTCCCAGGGCTTCGTCGATCCGGCTGCAGCCGCTCCTTCGGTTGAGACGCCGTCGGCAATCGCATCCGGAACTGCCGCACAAGCCAATGCGGCCTCTGCCAGTGCAGCGGTTGCTGTTGGGGCTGGAACGGCCCTTCTTGCAAGCACCGGCTTCAATGGCCTGTGGTTGCTGTTCGCGGCAGCGCTGCTGTTGCTTGGCCTCATCGTGATGGTAGGTAGCCGGAAGATCCGGGCAACAATTCCCGCATAATCACTGGCTTGGGCTTCTCCACCGCATTGGATGTAGCCCGCTCCGGGCTCCTCCGCAGGGCAAACAGCCCCGCGGAGGAGCTCATGCGTGGAACCACGGAGAGATCCCACCCTTCGGTGCGTTACGCCGTCGTGCCATGGATCCGAACCGACGCCGGGGCGTAGACCGGGGGAAACAGCTCGGACGCATTGCGCCGCCGGTAGTCGCGTTCGCCGTAGGCTTCCACCACCTGTCCAAAAAGCTGCTGACCCTCCCCGCGCAGTTCATCCAGTTCGATGCCCGGGAGGGAGCCGCCAACAACTACGGGGCGGCCTGCAACGTACGTGTCGGTGACATTGCGTGCCGAACCGTTGAGGATTAGCGTGCGCAATGGATCTTCCACGACCCCATCACGGAAGTCCCCCAGTGAGGCGACCATGATGTCTGCTTGGGCGCCCGGACACAGGCGTCCCAGGTCGTCGCGGCCCAATGCCTTGGCACCACCCAAAGTGGCAGCGTCGAAGAACGCCGACACCGTGCCGGCGTCCCGCCGACCCTCCGCGATGCGCGCTAGGTGCGTGCCGATATCGATGCCCTTGATCAGGTCCGGCGGGAACGAATCGGTTCCCAGACACATGTTGACTCCGGCAGCCGCGAAGGCGTCAAAGGACTTGAGCATGCCTGAGTAGTGGAACGACGTCAGGGGGCAGTGGATGATGCTGACGTCATGCCGGGCCAGCACATCCAACGGGCCGCCCTGTGCGCCGGAGGACGGGTCGGTGCCGTCGATGACAACCCCATGCGGGATAAGGAGCCGTGTGTCCAGCAGGCCGGAATCCGCGAGCTGCTCCAGGACGGTGCGCCCGGTGAGCTTGACGAGGAACCCGTCTTCATTCGCCCCCTGGAGGCAATGGAGGCGGACCAATGCGTTGCGTTCGGTGGCCAGCTCAGCAGTCCGGCGCATCAGTTCGTCCGAAAGTGTCTCGATTCGGCACGGCAGCAGGACACCGGTAAGCAACGGATGCCCTAGCTCGTCGGCGTAGTCGAGGAACCGTGCGGCGTCGGCGAATCCTTTATGTCCCTCCTCCTCGTCGAAGAGGATCACGCGTTGGCCGTCGTCGTCGGTGACGTTGATCCCCGAGCGGTACGCGGGGCCCAGGAAACCGCGCAGGCCGAGCTCGATGCTGGACTGCGCCATCCCTTTGAGTTCTTCGAAGGTTTCAGCCCATGAGCTGTGGATCTCCGAAGCAATCGGCATGTAAGTGGTCACGCCGTGCAAGGCCAGCTGCGCCAGTGCGAACTTTCGCACGCTCTGGCGCTGCGCCGCGGTGAAGACATCGCGCCGGCGGTTGTGGAAGTAGTCCTCGGACCATTGCAAGCCCGGGGCGGTCTCGTCCGTGGGCCAGGAGTCGAAGATCATGTGATCAATGTCCGTCAGGGCATCAAGATCGATGAGGCCAGGCGTGATGAGGCTCTGTCCAAAGTCCCGGCGTTCGTCAACGGGCCCCGTGTAGTCGGTACCGACATAGACGATCTCGTCGTCCCGCATCACGACCTGCCCATCCTTGTGCATCACGTGCCTCGTCCCGTCATAGCCAAGGACGTACCGGGCAGAAAGCTGAGTGATCATAAACCCTCCAAATTTGGTATCCCAGGTCAGATGGCCGCAGATCAAGTTCGAAGTTGGCCAAGCATATGGACGCCTTCAATTACAGGATTATGAGCGGCATTTGTGACATGTCTTGCATTGCGATGTGATCCACCTTACCATCTTTGGTATACCAAATGGCGCGGGCGGCTCCGTCTTCGCCACTGCAGCACACGAAGGGTGCACAACAATGAAGAACCAATCCACAACCACTCCGGAGGTGGATACGCCCGTAGTCAATGTCGATCACGGACCGGTCCGCCTCTTCACCCCGACCGCACGGCAATGGGGATCGATGATCCTGCTGTCCACTGCCGTCTGCGCCGTGGCCATCCTGGCCGGAACGCACAAGATTCCCCTGGGAAACGCCGCTATCGTGCTCATGCCCGTCTTGTGGGCAGTGCTGATGGGCGCCGTCATCGGCGTCCAGAAGGTGCGCCCCATGTCCGGCCAAAGCCGTGCCGTGGCCTCGGTATTGCTCAACGTCAGCATCGTCATGTTCCTGGGGGCCCTCGGCACCCAGGTGGGACCTTCTTTCGCCAAGCTGACCTCGCTCGGCCCGGCCATTCTGCTCCAGGAAGTAGGCCACATCTTCGGAACGGTCATCGTCGCCCTGCCGGTCGGCGTCGCGCTGGGCATGGGCCGCACGGCGATCGGTGCCACTTGGGCAATCGACCGCGAATCCTACTTGGCCTACGCATTGCAACGCTTTGGCGTGAAATCCCCGGTCTACCGCGGCGTGTTCTCCGTGTGGCTTCTGGGCAGCGTCTTCGGTGCAGTCTTCATCTCCCTGCTGGCCGGACTGCTCGGCGGGATGGGTATTTTCGACCCGCTTGCACTGGCGCTGGGCCTGGGCCTCGGCTCGGGATCCATGATGCTTGGCGGCGTGGCGGCCCTGTCCATCCTTTATCCGGGGCAAGCACCGGAGATCATGGCGCTGGCGGCCCTGTCGAACCTGGTGACGAACCTTGTGGGCTTCTACGCCGGGGCCTTCCTTTCGTTGCCGATGTCCTTGCGGCTCTACAAGTTCTGGGCGCGCCTCTTCCGCCGCGATGACGAGGGCAAGCGTCTTGACCGCCACGGGAACGCTGTTGCCGCGAAGCTGCGCAGGCCACAGGCCCGAAACAAGGTGGACGTTTCGGCTGTGCTCCAGGACCCCGAGGTGCGCACGAAGCCTTCAACATGGATCATCGCTTTCGTTGCAAGCATCGCCGCAGGCGTGGTGATCCTTGGCCTCCTTACCGCTCTGGCATTCGTACTCGCAAAATACGTCCCGGCCGTGCCGTCGAGCGTATGGGTCCTTGCACTCGCCACCTTGGCGACGGCTCCGATCCTGCCGTTCAGTGGCATGATTGTCTCCTTCACCCACAACCTTGACCCGCTCTACGTGGGCCTTGGCTCGATCGCCTTGCTCGGCCTGAACGTCGGGCGCGACATCAACGCGCTGAAGACCCTGAACTGGCGCACGGTGATTGTGGCGACAATCACATTCTCCGCAAGTTTCATAGCAGCTGCGGCACTTGCACAATTCGTCATCCATGTCTGAGTGCTGACGCCGAACAACTGACGCCGAACAAGGGCGGTGGAATGGACTCCTTCCTTCATTCCACCGCCTTCTCGTGTCTCTGCTCCCGCCCTCGGCGGCGCGTCCGGGTGATGTTCGACGCATCGCGGTTCCTTCACGCCCCGGGGCTGCGCGACATACCGCGTCAGGTGAACGGCGGAAGGACACCAGACCACCTGTGGCTTGCTAAGATCTAAAGGCTCAACCCGGCCCCCGGGAGAGCCCCCCATCAACTGGTCCGGAACGGACGTGCCCCCACGCGCCCGATACCGGCCCCTGCCCGACCCCAGGAGACCCCTGCTCTCATGACCGCATTGGCCGAACCGGACTTTTTCGAGGTACACGACGAGGATTACCGCAGCGAACTGGACTCGCGGTACGAGGAAGGTTTCGGGCGCGGCCCCGAGCTCGACGACGACTACGGCAGCAGCTACGACGAACTCGACAAGCTCTTCGATGGTTTGTTCGACGACGAGGATGACCTGGACGCACCGGCCAAGGCCGAAATGAAGGCTCCGGCCCGGAAAGACGCTCCGAAGGCCGCCGCCGTCAAGACGGCGCCGAAGAAGTCTTCCTCGATTTCGATGCCCAAGGCCAGCCCGGTCGTTACCCGCAAGGTGGAACCTGGTGCCGCTCCCGCCGTCGAAGAGACGCCGACGGTAACCGTCGTCGAGCCGGCCGTCGTCGAGCCCGCCGTCGAGCCCGCCGCCCTCGAGCCGGCCGCCGCAGCGGCTCCCGCAGCGGCTCCCGCCGAAGAAGCCATGACTCCCTCGATTCCGGACAGCCCCTTCTTCGCCCCGCACATCGCCCCGGTCAACGCGCATGTGGAGTTCCTCCGCAAGCTCCGCCCGGGCTTTGAGGTCCCCTACGTGGATCCGATGCACTCCGTGGAGGACTGCCGGATTGTCACCCTGTTTTCCAACACCAGCGAGGCCTCCTCGCGGGGCGTTGTCTGGGCCGGCGACGACGCCGCCGCCACCCGGCTACTGGGCCTGCAGTTCCAACTCGGCCTGCGCCCGGAATGGATGATGCCGTGGAACACCCACCCGTGGTTCACTCCCGGCGAGGCGAACGGAAAGCTGACTCCGGAGCAGGTCGCCGCCGGCCTCAAGCCGCTCCTCGCTTTCCTCAAACTCGTTCCACGCGCCTCGGCGATCGTCGCCCACGGAACGGAAGCCAACCGCTTGGCGCAAATGCTCCTCAAGACCGACAACCAGCTGATCTGGCGCCGCGGCCTGAAGGTCTACAAGGCCCGTTCGCTGCACGGGCGCGCCTTCGCAGGTTCCAAGGAGCGCCAGACCGAATGGCTGATAGAAATGGGCCGCTCCTACGCGGACGCCATGGCGCGCGCGGGTCTCCAGGCCGGACGACGCTAGGGCGCCTAGCGCCGTGACTTCCGGGCTGGCTTCCCTGCAAACAGTTTCCGGTCCAGCGAAAGCGCCCCGGAACCGATGAAGGCAAACGCCAACGCCAACGCGATATACAGAATGAGCAGCTCCGCGTTGATGCCGGGACTATTGCTCAACAATGGCTTGCCTGATTCGGTGACAAACCAGATCCCTGCGTACATGAGGGCCGCCAGGAAGCCAGCCACCCTGGTCAGCGCGCCGAGCACCAAAAGCGCGCCCAAACCGGTTTCGCCCCAGATGACGAGCCAGGACATCAGCTCCGCTTTTTGAACACCCATGGCGGCGATGGTTGCCTCGAACGCAGGCTGCCCCGCGAGCAGCTTCTGGACCCCATGAAGCAGCAAAAGGCCGCCGAACACGATCCTCAGAAACGCGATGCCACGCGAGGATGAGATCTGCGAGGGAAGGAGGAATTTCACCCGGTCCAATCTTCCATGCCTTGGGCACAGCTCAAAACAGCCGCTCCGTCCACGGCAGAATGGAACTGCAGTGGACCTCGATGGGAGGCCGCAGGACAGGATGGGTGAATCCAGGATGGATGTTGACGTCGTCGTAGTCGGCGGAGGTGCAATGGGATCAGCTGCGGCGCGGCAGCTCGCACTCAGGGGGCGATCGGTGGTCCTCCTTGAGCAGTTTGAGGAGGGGCACCATGTGGGCGCTTCGCACGGAGCCACGCGCAACTTCAACACGGCCTACGCGGAGGACGACTATCTCGCCTTGGTCAGCGAAGCGAGGGACCTCTGGGACGGGCTCGCAGAGGAGACCGACACGCAATTGTTGGATCTTGTGGGTCTGGCCAACCACGGAAATGTTGCCCGGCTCCGGGAAGTCCGTACCGCGCACGCAGAGCGGGGCATCGCAAGCCATTTCATCTCCGCCAAGGAGGCGTCACAGCGTTGGCCAGGCATGGTGTTCCGAAGCGATGTCCTCTTCGTGCCGGAATCGGGCCGGGTGCGGGCGGGCGAGGCCCTCAGGGCCCTGCGCACATCGGCCGAGGCACACGGTGCCCGCTTCGAGTATTCGACCCCTGCTCGCGAGATCCGCGTCCTCGGCGAGGATCGCGCCGTCGTCGTGACTGATTCGCTGGAGATCACCGCGCGCCGGGCTGTCATCACGGCGGGCGCCTGGACCAGCAAGCTTGTCGGGGCGCAGGTACCGCTCCCCCGTTTGGTGGTCACCCAGGAGCAACCTGCCCATTTCGCGCCCATCGACGATTCCCAGTCCTGGCCGAGTTTCAACCACGCTCCGGACCCCGGAGATCCCCGTGACGACTATTGGTACAGCCCTGTCTATGGGATGCTCACGCCGGGCGAAGGGGTCAAGGCGGGCTGGCACGGCGTAGGGCCGGTTACCGATCCTGATGCCCGCACGTTCCAACCCGAGCCGGTCCAGCTGGAGGCCCTCCGCCGCTACGCTCGTGATTGGCTGCCAGGGGTCGACGCCGAATCGGCGGTTCCCATCAGCTGCACCTACACGAGCACGGCCAACGAAGACTTCGTGCTCGACCGTTTTGGACCGCTGGTGGTCGGGGCCGGGTTCTCCGGGCACGGATTCAAGTTCACCCCTGCTATCGGCCGAGTACTTGCCGATCTTGTCGACGGGCTCGACGCGCCGCACCGCTTCCGCCGCGCTTAAATGCAACTGACCCGCAGTTGTTGTCGTTATGAACCCTCAAAACGACAACAACTGCGAGCTAGTTGGGTGGGGTGGGACGCTTAGTTCAGCGTGGCGACAACCTCGTTGAGCTTTGCGGAAGGACGCATCACGGCCTCTGCCTTTGCGGCGTCGGGGCGGTAGTAACCGCCGATGTCGACAGGCGAACCCTGGACTCCGAGCATCTCGGCAATGATGGTTTCCTCGTTGGACGTCAGGGCCCCGGCAACGGCGGAGAACGCCGCGGCGAGCTCGGCGTCGTCGGTCTGCTGGGCAAGTTCCTGCGCCCAGTACTTGGCGAGGTAGTAGTGGCTGCCTCGGTTGTCGAGTTCGCCCACCTTGCGCTTAGGGGACTTGTTGTCCAGCAGGAACGTGCCCGTTGCGCGGTCCAGCGTGTCGGCGAGGACCTGGGCCCGCGCATTGCCGGTGGTGGTGGCAAGGTGCTCGAAGCTAACGGCCAGCGCGAGGAATTCGCCCAGGCTGTCCCAGCGCAAGTGGTTTTCCTGCAGGAGCTGCTGGACGTGCTTCGGAGCCGATCCACCGGCACCGGTCTCGAAGAGGCCGCCGCCATTGATCAGCGGGACCACGGAGAGCATCTTGGCGCTGGTGCCAAGTTCGAGGATCGGGAACAGGTCGGTGAGGTAGTCACGCAACACGTTGCCAGTCACCGAGATGGTGTCTTCGCCCTTGCGGATCCGCTCCAGCGTGAACGCGGTGGCCTTCTCCGGGGACATGATTTCGATCTGTAGGCCCTCGGTGTCGTGGTCCTTCAGGTATTCCTTGACCTTGGCGATTAGCTGGGCGTCGTGGGCGCGGGTTTCGTCGAGCCAGAAGACAGCCGGCATCTTTGAGGCGCGGGCACGGGTGACGGCCAACTTGACCCAGTCGCGGATCGGCACGTCTTTGGTCTGGCAGGCGCGCCAGATGTCGCCCGGGGAGACCTGGTGTTCGATCAGCACGGTTCCGGAGGAATCCACAAGCTGCATGGTGCCCGCATACTCAACCTCGAAGGTCTTGTTGTGGCTGCCGTATTCCTCAGCTGCTTGTGCCATCAGGCCGACGTTCGGAACCGTACCCATGGTGGTGGGATCGAAGGCGCCGTGGGCACGGCAGTCATCGATGACCACTTGGTAGACATCCGCGTAGCAGCTGTCCGGGATGACCGCGAGGGTATCGCCTTCTTTGCCGTCCGGTCCCCACATGTGGCCGGAGCTGCGGATCATTGCCGGCATCGAAGCGTCAACAATGATGTCGCTGGGAACGTGCAGGTTGGTGATGCCCTTGTCGGAATCGACCATGGCCAGTGCCGGGCCGTCTGCCAGGCCCTTCTTGATGGCCGCCTTGATGCCTTCGCGGACGTCCTCCGGGAGTTCATCGAGGCCGTTGAGGATGGAAGCGAGGCCGTTGTTGGCGCTCAGGCCGGCAGCAGCGATCTGCTTGCCGTAGGTGTCGAAAAGCTCGGAGAAATACGCCTTGACGACGTGGCCGAAGATGATCGGATCGGAGACCTTCATCATGGTGGCCTTCAGGTGTGCCGAGAACAGCACGCCTTCTTCCTTGGCGCGGACCACCTGGGCAGCCAGGAACTCGTCCAAGGCCGCGGCGCGCAGAACTGTGCCATCCACTACTTCACCGGCGAGGACGGGGAAGGCCGGCTTGAGGACCTTGACGGTGCCGTCTTCGCGGACAATTTGGATCTTGACGGCGTCATCGGCGGGGATGACCACGGACTTCTCGTTGGAGCGGAAGTCGTTCTCCGTCATGTGAGCGACGTTGGTCTTGGAGTCCGCGCTCCAGGCACCCATGGAGTGCGGATTCTGGCGGGCGTAGTTCTTCACCGACAGGGGCGCGCGACGGTCCGAGTTGCCTTCACGCAGGACCGGGTTCACGGCCGAGCCCTTGATCTTGTCGTAACGCGAGCGGATGTCCGTCTCTTCGTCGGAGGAGGGGTTGTCCGGGTAGTCCGGAAGTGCGTAGCCCTGCCCCTGCAGTTCGGCAACGGCTGCCTTCAGCTGCGGGACGGACGCGCTGATGTTGGGGAGCTTGATGATGTTTGCTTCGGGCTTCTTTGCCAGTTCACCCAGTTCGGCCAGCGCGTCACTGATGCGCTGCTCTTCAGTCAGGTAGTCACCGAAGACGGCGATGATTCGGCCGGCCAGCGAAATGTCGCGGGTCTCGACCTCAACGCCGGCCGTCGAGGCGAAAGCTTCCACAATCGGCAGGAATGAGTACGTCGCCAGCATCGGCGCTTCGTCAGTGTGGGTATAGATAATCTTTGCCATTGGCGGGGCATCTCCCTGAAAGTCTGCAGATTTCAACATCTCTAACTTACCTGAGGGGGCCGGATTGCCGCGTACCGGGACGGCCCCGTTCGAGCTGTGCTACGTCATACCCCGCCGCACCTTATGTACCTCCGCGCCAAATCGGAGTAGGTTCATGGGGTCAAACTGTGGCCGACGACACGTGGCCGCCAAACGATTGGCAGGACAATCATGACAAAGAAATCACTCCCCATCACTGGTCTCCTGAGCCTCCTTACCTCCGCCGTTTTGACCCTCTGTGCCGCTGGAGGGGCGGCAGCCGCAACGCCTTTCACCGCGGTTTCGAGCTTCGCAGCGCCTGGGACGCAGCAGCTCGTCAGCTTGGCGACAACAAACACCGACCCCACGGGGTACTGGACTCCCGAACGGATGCAAGCGGCAATTCCTGGCGATGTCCTAGCTGGCAAAGCCCTCGCACGAGGTGGCACCTCCAGCACCGCCAACGGCACGGTCGAAACCGGACCGCCAGTGAAAATCTCCAGCGCCAAAGGCGGCAGCGCGAGCCTGCACCAAGACGAAGACCCCATTGACCACGTCGGCAAGGTCTTCTTCACCATGGGTGCCTTCGCCTACGTCTGCTCCGGCAACGTGGTGGTGTCGGACAACGACAGCACCGTGGCGACCGCGGGCCACTGCGTCAATGAGGGTCCTGGCGCATTCGTGAAGAACTTCGTCTTCGTTCCGGCTTATCTCAACGGCAAGGCCCCTTACGGCATTTGGCCTGCCAAAGCCCTCTACACCACACCCCAGTGGCGCACCGCGGGCGACATCCGCTATGACACGGGCTTCGCAGTCACTGCCACGGTGAACGGCAAGCACTTGGCCGACGTCGTCGGCGCGTCCGGCGTCGAGTTCAACCAGGACCGGGGGCTCAGCTACCAAGCGTTCGGCTACCCTGCCGCCCCGCCGTTCGACGGGCAATCGCTGAAGAGCTGTTCGGGTGACGCCACCAAGGATCCGATCAATCCACAGTTCAAGGCGCAGGGCATTCCCTGCGATATGACGGGCGGATCATCAGGCGGACCATGGATGGTGGACTCAGGCCGGGATTCCTACCAAAACTCCATTACGAGCTACGGCTACCCCGGCGGCCCGGCTGTGATCTACGGGCCTTATTGGGGCTCCGTCATCCGGGAAGCCTACGAGTCGGCGTCCGCGTCCTAGGTCCTCCGGCTACTCGGAAATAGGGCAGAATTCGCATCTTGTCAAAACGAAAGTCAAATCTCACAAAAGTTTCACAATCTCTTTACATGCTTGTCATGGCTTGGGTAGTTTCGGTTCCGTCAGTCGGCGGCCACCACCAACCGACCGCCTTCCCCTCGATATCTAGGACAACTGTGACGAGAACGAAGACCCTGGCCACAAGCCTGCTGAGCCTCACTGCCGCCGCCTTACTCGCACTGGGCGCCGGCAGCGGGGCCACGGCGGCTCCGTCCATGAACAATGGCGCCGATGCGTCGACCGTCAGCAGCAATTCGGCGTCGGACGCCAACACCGCTGACTTTTGGACTCCTGAACGGATGAAGAACGCCGTCTCCGGCGACGTTCTCGCGAGCAAGGCGCTCACGCGGGCACAGGCCGCAGTGGGCCGTTCCGACCTCCCGGTTTCTCCCGAGCAGGTATTTTCCGGCTTGGGGAGTGCCCTGACCACAATCGAAGGCCAGAAAGCCGCCAGCCCGGCAGCGCCGTCCCCGGCCGCGGACCGCGAAACGAACGCAAGTGAGTCGTCCGTTTCGCACATCGGGAAGGTGTTCTTCACACTCGGCGGGGTGAACTATGTCTGCTCCGGCAATTCCGTCACCTCGGCCAACCAGAGCACGGTGTCCACCGCAGGCCATTGCCTGAACGAAGGCCCCGGAGCGTTCGCAAGCAACTTCACGTTCGTTCCCGCCTACCTGGACGGCGCCGCGCCCTACGGCAAGTGGACGGCCAAGGCGCTCTACACAACCAGCCAATGGTCCTCGAATGGAAATATCCAGTACGACACCGGTTTCGCCGTGATGAACACCCTCAATGGCCAGAAGCTCTCGGACGTAGTGGGCGCCTCAGGGGTCCAGTTCAACGCCGCACGAGGACTGGCGTACAAGTCGTTCGGCTACCCTGCAGCATCGCCGTTCACCGGAGAATCACTCAAGAGCTGCTCCGGCACGGCCGCCAATGATCCCAACAACCCCCAGTACAACACCCAGGGGATCCCCTGCAACATGACGGGCGGTTCTTCTGGGGGCCCGTGGTTCATTGGAACCAGTTCCAGCGGGTACCAGAACTCGGTGAACAGCTACGGCTACGGAAGCAACTCCAGCAACATGTACGGCCCGTACTGGGGCAAGGTCATCCAAGGCACGTACCAGACCGCGTCCACGGCCCCCTAGCCTCCCCCCTCTCCCCCGGGCATGCCCCCTGTTCGCTCCCAGGGCTGGACATATTGCGAATATGCCCGGTCATGAACACGAAAAATGGACATGTCCACCCGGGAACGGGGGACATGTCCATTTTTGGTGAAGCAAGTGGACCTCGCGAAGCAAGTGGACCTCGTGAAGCGAGTGGACCTAGTGAAAGCCCGGACCTAGTGGAAGAAGTGCCGTGCTCCGGTGAAGTACATCGTGATGCCGGCGTCGTTGGCCGCGGCAATGACTTCCTCATCGCGCACTGAACCGCCAGGCTGCACGACGGCGCGGACGCCGGCGTCGATCAGGATCTGCAGGCCATCGGCGAATGGGAAGAACGCGTCGGAAGCGGCCACGGCACCGCGGGCACGCTCGGGAGCGCTGCTCGCGTCTGATTCTGTCGTCCCGACGTTTGAGGCACCGCCGGGGGCATCGCCCCCAATAGCACCGTCGGACTCCACCTGAACGCCCAAGGTGTTGGCGCGCTCGACGGCCAGTTTGCACGAGTCCAGGCGGTTGACCTGGCCCATGCCGATGCCAACTGCCGCTCCGTTGTTGGCGAGGAGGATCGCGTTGGACTTGGCGGCGCGACAAGCGGTCCAAGCGAACGCGAGGTCGGCCAGCGTGGCCTCGTCGGCGGCTTCGCCGGCGGCGAGGGTCCAGTTGGCGGGGTTGTCGCCGTCGGCGTCCACCTTGTCGGCTTGCTGGACGAGGACGCCGCCCGAGACCTGGCGGATTTCCGTCGGGTAGCGGCCGTAGCCGTCCGGGAGGGCCAGCAGGCGGATGTTCTTCTTCTTGGACAGGATCTCAACGGCTTCCGGCTCGAACCCCGGGGCGATCACAACCTCGGTGAAGATTCCGGCCACGGTCTTGGCCATTCCCGCCGTGACGATGCTGTTGGCGGCGATGACGCCGCCAAAAGCGGACACCGGATCGCAAGCGTGGGCCTTGGCGTGAGCGTCGGCGATGGGGTCGGCGGCATCTGCGGAACCAACGGCCACACCGCAGGGGTTGGCGTGTTTGATGATGGCGACAGCGGGCTCGGAGAAGTCGAACGCGGCGCGGAGTGCGGCGTCGGCGTCGACGAAGTTGTTGTAGCTCATGGCCTTGCCGTGCAGCTGGTCTGCCTGGGCGATGCCGGCGGGCGCAGCCTTGTCCACGTACAGGGCGGCCTGCTGGTGCGGGTTTTCGCCGTAGCGCAGCACCTCAGAGCGCTCAAGGGCGAGGCCGGCGTAAGCGGGCCAGTCGATGACGCCGTCGCCGTCTTCGTCGAGGAACTGGTTGGCAGTCCAGGTGGCAACGGCGGTGTCGTACGTCGCGGTGTGCGCGAAGGCCTTCGCGGCCAGGCGGCGGCGCGTCTTCAGGTCGAAGCCACCAGCAGCGGCGGCTTCCACCACGGCGCCGTAGAAGTTCGGGTCAACAACGATCGCGACGGCGGCATGGTTCTTGGCGGCCGAACGCACCATGGCGGGGCCACCGATGTCGATCTGCTCGACGACGTCGTCCTGGGCAGCGCCGGAGCGGACTGTCTCCACGAACGGGTAGAGGTTGACCACGACGAGGTCGAAAGGCTCGATCTCCATCTTGGCGAGCGTTTCCATGTGGGCAGGAACGCGGCGATCGGCCAGGATGCCGCCGTGCACGCGGGGGTGCAGGGTCTTGACCCGGCCATCGAGCATCTCCGGAGAGCCGGTGACTTCTTCGACTTCCTTGACCGGAATACCGGCTGCGGCGATCTTCTTCGCGGTGGAACCGGTGGAGACGATGGCGACTCCTGCTGCATGCAGGCCTTTCGCTAGCTCCTCCAGCCCCGTCTTGTCGTAAACCGAGATCAGTGCACGGCGGATGGGAACACGGTCAAGCTGCGTCAAGCTCACAAAAGTCTCCGTCTTATATCGCGGGATTCCGCGGTTGCTGGGGATATGGACGAGTTTATCGTGTTGTGGCTCCTCTTCGTTTTTCGAGACGTGGCCGCGTCCGCAACATATGGTTGGGCCATGGATTCCGAGGATGTGATTTTGGTAGCCGACGTCGGCAAGAGCCGGTGCCGGGTTGAACTCAGGCTGGGGAATGAGGTGTTGGGCTCGGCGGACCAGCAGGGCTTCCCCGGCCTGGGCATGGACAACGGCGCGCGGCTCGCCTTCGAGCTGATGGCTGACACCGCGGCCATGCTGCCGCGGGGGCTTCCGGCAGCATTCGCGCAAGGTTCGTTGCGGGGAATCGGCGCCGCCGTGGCCGGGGTTGAGGCCTCAGCGGCCAACTCCCACGAACTCGCCGTCCTGCTGTCCGAGCGCTTCAAGGTCCCGGCCGCGGTTCTCTCGGATGCCACCGCGGCCCAACTCGGCGCCCTGGATGGCGCGCCCGGAACAGTGCTGATTGTGGGCACGGGGGCTGTTGCCTTCCGCTTCGACGACGCCGGGACCCTCCACCGCGCCGACGGTTGGGGACCGCTGTTGGGCGATCGCGGAAGCGGCCGCTGGATCGGCCAGCAGGGTCTTCAGGCCGCGTTGCAAGCGCACGACGGCGGAGCGGCCACGTCGTTGCTCGGCGCGGCTGCGGCGCTGCTCGGCTCGCCCGCGCAGCTTCCGGCGTGGCTCGCCGAATCCGACAACCCTGCCCGGGCGATGGCGCGTTTCGCGCCAGTGGTGCTGGACGAAGCGGAGGCGGGAGACGCCGTCGCGCGCGGCATTGTGGACGAAGCGTGCAGGCTCCTCGTGAACACCGTGACCCTTGCCTCCGGCGAGACGAAACAAGTGGCGCTGCTTGGCGGCGTCGTGAAATCGGAGTTCTTCGGCGGGCTCTTGCACAACGCCCTCGCTTCGGCTGGGATTGAGGTGGTTGTGGCTCTCGGCGATGGAATGGACGGGGCCGCCCTCGCAGCGAACCGCCGCGGGCTCCTCCAGGAAAGGTACATTCACCGTGACGGAACTGCCTGACGCTTCTTCCCCTGATTCTCCCGACGGCGACCGGCTCAAGGAACTCCGCTCCGAGCTCGAAGGCCTGCAAACCGAAGCGGCATCGCCTGCGCTCAGTGAATTGGACACCATGGGCACGGCCGAGCTCGTCGCCGCCATGAACGAGCAGAACCGCGGCGTCCCGGCCGCCGTCGAACAGGCCAGCGCGGAGATCGCCGCAGTGGTCGACGCCGTTGCGGAGCGCCTCGCCCGCGGCGGCCGGCTGCTCTACGTCGGCGCAGGAACTGCCGGGCGGCTCGGAGTGTTGGACGCGAGCGAATGCCCGCCAACCTTCGGCACTCCCCCGGGGCTCGTCGTCGGGATCATCGCGGGCGGCACCCAGGCCATCCAGAAACCGGTGGAATACGCCGAGGACAACGCCACGGCCGGAGCCCGGGACCTGCACGACATCAGCGTGACCGAGGCGGACACCGTCATCGGAATCTCGGCTTCGGGACGCACGCCATATGTGATCGGCGCCCTCGAGGAGGCCCGCAGCCGAGGCGCATTCACGGCATCGATCGCCTGCAACCACGACTCAGCCATCAGCAAACTGGCGGACGTGGCGATCGATGTGGTGGTCGGTCCGGAATTCGTTGCCGGTTCCACGCGGCTGAAGGCGGGCACGGCGCAAAAACTCGTCCTCAACATGATCAGCACGCTCGCCATGGTCAAGCTCGGGAAGACCTACGGAAACCTGATGGTCGACCTGCGGGCAACCAACAACAAACTCCTTGCGAGGTCCCAGCGGACCATCCAACACGCCACGGGCGTGGACGCGGAAACGGCGATTCGCGCGCTGGATTCCGTGGGTGGATCGGTCAAGGCGGCCATCCTGGTGGTGCTGACTGGCATCGATCCGGCGCATGCGAAGAGCGCTTTGGATGAGGCCGGCGGCTTCCTGCGAAAGGCGATCGAGAAGCACGGATAGAGTTTTCCCCAGGAGGGGAAATGAATACTTACACAACCGTCCCGAGCGGCGAGCAAGTTGTCCAGGAGCTGCCATGGCGGTGGAAAGTCCAGGGCAGGATCTTCCTGATCGGCGGCCTCGGCTTCATGTTCGATGCCTGGGACGTCACCCTCAACGGGATCCTCATCCCGCTGCTTTCCAAGCATTGGTCCCTCCAGCCCGCCGACGCCGGATGGATCGGTACCGCCAACCTGATCGGCATGGCCTTGGGCGCTTTCGCTTGGGGCACCATCGCGGACACCATCGGCAGGAAGCAGGCCTTCACCGCCACCCTGCTGATCTTCTCCATCTTCACGGTCCTGGGAGCTTTCGCGCCGGACTTCGTCTGGTTCTGCGTCTTCCGCTTCATGGCGGGCTTCGGGCTGGGCGGCTGCATTCCGGTGGATTACGCCCTGGTAGGTGAATTCACCCCGCGGAAGCAACGCGGCAAGGTGCTGACCGCAATGGATGGTTGGTGGCCCGTGGGCGCAGCCCTGTGCGGCTTCATTTCGGCCGGACTCGTCGCTGCCTTTGCCGATTGGCGCCTCACCATGCTCGTCATGGTGTTGCCTGCCCTGCTGGTGTTCTGGGTCAGGCGGAGCGTGCCCGAATCCCCGCTCTTCCTCATCCGCAGGGGCCGGCGCCAAGAGGCCGCCGACGTCATCGACGGTCTCGTCCTGGCCACAGGGGCCGAGCCACGGGCCTACAGTCTTCCCGCCCCGCAAGACGCACCGCGCCTCTCAGCCGGCAGCGCGTGGCAGCAGCTACGGCGGGTCTGGCAGTTCAACTGGAAGATCACGACGGCGGCCTGGGCCCTGTTTTTCAGCATCCTTCTGGTCTACTACTTGAGCCTGACGTGGATGCCGCGGATTCTGATCGGCGCCGGATTCGAGGAGTACAAGGCCTTCGTGACGACAGCCGGGATGGCCGGCGTCGGGCTCCTGGGCGTGGCGGTCGCCGCAGTGCTGGTGGAGCGGGTGGGCCGCAAATGGATCCTGGCCATCACGGGGCCGCTGTCCGCGTTGACCCTGGTGATCGTGTCCTTGGTGGTGGACATTCCTGACGCCGCGGTGTTCTGGCTCCTGGCGTTCGGCTTCGTTATCCAAGTGGCGATCCCGGTGCTCTATACGTATGTGTCGGAGCTCTACCCCACCGAGCTCCGGGGCTCCGGCTTCGGCTGGGCGTCGACGTTCTCACGGGTTGGAGCAGGCATCGGGCCGCTCGTGTTCGCCTCGTATTTCTGGCCCGAGTTCGGCTTGGCCACGTCCTTCGCCTTGGCCGGCGGGCTCATCGTGGCGGCGGTGCTGTGGATGGCATTGTTTGCGCCCGAGACCAAGCAGCTCGACCTCGACTGAGCATGCCCCCGCATCCCCCCGCATCCCCCCCCGCATCCCCAACTAGCTCGCATTAGTTGTCGTTTTGAGCCGTCATAACGACAACAAATGCGAGTCAGTTGGGTCCGAAGGAGGACTCAGGCGTGTTTTCCCGCCGCGAGCTCCGCGAGGGTCCGGACCAGGAGCCTGCGCTCCACCACTTTGATGCGTTCGTGCAGGGTATCTTCAGTGTCCTCCGGGGCGATTTCGACGGCTTCCTGGGCGATGATGGGCCCGGTGTCCACGCCGGCGTCGGCCCAGTGGACGGTGCAGCCAGTCACTTTCACGCCATAGGCCATGGCATCGCGGACTCCGTGAGCACCCGGGAAAGCGGGCAGCAATGCCGGGTGCGTGTTGAGGTACTTGCCGCCGAAGGCATCGATGAATTCCGGGCTGACAATCCGCATGAACCCTGAGGAAACCACAACGTCCGGATCGTAGGAGGCAACGGCTTTAGTAAGCGCGGCGTTCCAATCGGCCCGGTCCGCGTAGTCCTTGAAGTCCACCACGAAAGTGTCCAGTCCGGCTTCGGCAGAGCGTTCCACGCCGTAGGTACCCGGCCGGTCTGCTCCCACGGCCGCGATCTCAACGTCCAGCTCGCGCGCTTTCACGGCGTCGATGACTGCTTGGAGGTTGGAACCGGTTCCGGAGACGAGGACAACAATGCGCATTGCACTAGCTTATGGCTGGCTCGCGTAGGCTGGAAAACATGAATTCCGGCGTTGGACCCACCCCGCAGCATCAGCCACAGAGCGAGGCTGCCAAATCAGCGCTTGCCGTTACCCAAACGCTGTTCAGGACATTCCTGCTGACCGTGCTTGGCGCCATCTTCGTCTACATCCTGAACATCAGCTACGTCTGGCTCAGTGGCATCCTCACCGTCATCGCGGGGGTGCTTGGAGTGGTGGTCCTCGTGCGGACCATCCGGTTCAAGCAGCCACGCATCGTCTTGTTTGGCACGATTTCCGGGCTCGTGGTCACGGCCGTCATGTGCCTGCTGGTGCTGACCGCGGTTGTCTTCTTCCAGCAGATCACCACCTTGGAGAACTGCGCACGAAGCGCCCTGACGCTCCACGCCCAGAACTCGTGCCAGGTGGATTTCCAGAAGTCCATTCCCTCCGGATTGCGCTAGCCGGGGCGCGAGCCAGGTGAGGCGGGCACCTTAGCGGCGGTCGCCGTCGTACACGGCATCGTCGAGATCCGCCTCGTGGAGCTTCTGCCGCCTCTCGAGCCAGGGCCCCACCCAGTAACCGATTACGACGCCGATCCCCACCTCCGCGGCGATCCAGACTGCCGTCCACCGCGGGTCCGGGCCGATCTCGGTGAGACGCCCGATTCCGGCGGAACCACGCGCAAGCCAGGCGAGGCCTCCAGCCAAAGCCCCTGCGACGGCCCCGATGAGCGCGCCGAGGATCAACGTGGAAACAGGAGCGGTGAACCAGCGCGCCTTGATCTTGATGGAAAGCCATTCGTCGAAGTGGTTCTCCCCCGCACGCAGGAACCACCACCCTGCCAATAGACCAGCGATCACCGGAAGGGCAAGGGCCGCGGCGCCGAAGTCGAGCTGCCCGGTGGGCAGTGCGCCGAACACAGGAATCGCGGGCAGCGGCCCGACGGCGGTGCCCAGCGGCCCCGCGTGCGAGCCGACACCGAGCGAGAAGCCGGCGCCGGAGGACCAAGCCAAAGTGAAAACTGCCAGATTGGGCAGATAGCCGAGCTGGGCGATGGTGAGGACGCCACCGCCGAGGGCCCCGGCTTTCAGGCCTTCGTAAACAGCGATGATGTCCGTCCAGTGCATGACAAGGTCGACGGCGAGCAGCGTCGCTGAGAGTGTCATGGCCGCCATGATTGCCACGAATCCGGCCTTGATGGCGGAGCCGAAGTAGGACCCGGCCCAACGGGAATGCTGGCTTGTGCGTGCGAGCCAATCGACGGCGTCGACGCCAATGAGCCTGCTCCAGGAGCCGGACTCCCGCCGGGCGCCCACCACCATGCCGAGGCCGAACGGGATAAGGGGAATTAATGCAGCGAACCAGATATTGATGCCGATATCCTGCGTGCGACAGACGAATCCGGTCGCCGCGCCGAATGCCCCGTAGACGAGCAACGCTCCGAAGAAGGCCTGCCACAGCTGGTCCGTGTAGGAGGCCCTGGCCAGCCGGCGGCCCGCGCGCCATGCCAGGAGGAAGGGGACCAAAGTCAGTCCGAGCGGGATAAGGGACAGCATCCCGGACCCCGGTAGGCCTGCGGTTCCCAGATTGACGGTGGCAAGCTGCAGCGGCACGCCGTGGACCAGGAGCCAAGTTTGGCCAGCCAAGCGTGCCAGGAAATCGATAGTGTGGTTCTGGAATCCGTCAGTTGCCCAGACTCCGATCAGCGGCAGGACCACCACGAGCGCCGAGATGATAGCGGCCTGGGCCGACTCAAGGGCACCCTGCAGCCACAAAGGCATGGGCAGGCCATGGTTACCGGTCTGATCAGCGCGCAGTTTCATCGTGTTCTATCGTGCCACGGCGTGCCCCGCTCCCCCGGCAGGCGCCCGCACGGCCTGCAAATCCTCCAACGCCCGCTCACTTATAGCCCCCTTCCGGCCAACGCTCGCTCACTTATAGGGCGCGATCACCAAACGCTCGCTCACTCCGGCCGCGCCGCCGTCGTATGGGTGAGCGAGCGTCCGGGGAAAACCGCGCATATCTGAGCGCGCGTCCGGGGGCGGCGAGGTCCGGGGGGGCGGCGCCGGGCCGCCGGGCTGCCGCCGCTCCCAGCGCTTTTTGCATATGCCAGACGTAAAATTGGATTGTTCGCAAAGGTGGATGGAGGGCATAAATGACTACCGCAACCCCACATGCACATGGTGTTCACTTTGGACGCACGGACATCCAGAACATCGGCATGGGTGTAGGTATTCTGATGGCGCTGGTGGGCCTTCTCGGATTCATTCCGGGCATCACCATGCGGTACGGGGAATTGCAGTTCTTCGGGCCAAATTCGCACGCAATGCTCCTGGGTGCGTTCCAAGTGTCTCTGCTGCTCAACATTGTGCAGCTGCTGATCGGCGGAACCAGCTGGGCGATGTCCCGCTCGGGCGGCCATAGCGCACGCAATATCCTGATGAGCTTCGGTGCCTTGTACATCGTGCTCAGTGTGTACGGACTGAGTGTCGGGGTTGATTCGGCGGCCAACTTCCTGTCGCTGAACACGCTCGACAACTGGACGTTCATCGTCTTGGGCATCCTGATGGTCGCCGCAGGCTGGATGTTTTCACGGCATCTGGCTGACGACGCAAAATAGCCCATTCAAAGCCCGGAATAAGTTAGCCCGGGATTACAGGAGCCGCCAATGGTAGGGTCTAGAGCCAAATCTGAATAGTCATACAAGCGGTTGGTGCAGTTCCTGCGGTGAAGAAGCCGGGGGCTGTGCCAACCTTCTTTGTGCCCTACGCCGTCAGATCCACTTTGGTGCCGCCGGTACCGGCCCGGCACCACTAGCGACACCGCCGGTCCCGCGCCCGGTGGCCCATTGCACGACGCCGGCAAGAGGCCCGGTGATCACGACCGCGGCGTCCGGATCGCCGAACGTGAGGTCTGTGGCGGCGACTCTGACCAACAACCCGGCATCGGTGCCCCGGGTTGCCCAAGCGGAGGTGATGTCGCGCAGCAGCCGCTCCAGGACCGACGCCGGGATGTCGCCGAACGATGCTCCGTTGTCGAGGTCGACGGCGTGCACCCAGACTTCGCGGGTGCGCATCCAGACCGTTTCCGACGCCGGGACGGTGCGGCCCTGGGCCGTGCGCACCGTGTGGTGCCAGGCGTCCTCGGGCAGATCCCGCCATTCCACGCTCAAGTGCACGGCCGAATGATCGAAGAGGTTCCGCAACGCGATGGGAGACAGAGTGGCACCGAAGTTGATCTCCTCATCCCGCGCGGCAACGGAGGGATACATCGGAGTCTCCACGCCGGTCGAGGCCCACTCGACCAAGCGGGCGATGGCCCGGGCGTTATAGCCGACGTGTGCTACAACGTGGCGGCGGCTCCAGCCGGGAAGCAGCGAATCGCCGTCGACCCCGACGTCGGAGAGTTCGTTGAGCTTGCGGGCGAAGAATGCGGTCCCCCGCCGGGCCTGCAGCAATTGTTCCTGCAGGCCCGGATCGGTGGTGAGGTCCTGGCGGGCAACCATCAGGCTTCCTTGACCACGCGGTTGTTCAGCTGGCCCAGGCCCTCGATGGTGGTGACCAGGAGCTGGCCTTCCTGCAGGTACCGCTTCGGGTCCTGGGCATGGCCCACACCGCCCGGCGTGCCCGTGGCAATCACATCGCCCGGGTTCAGCGTGATGATGGTCGAGATGTAGGACACGAGGAATTCCGGGGTGAACACGAGGTCCCCGGTGGGGGTGCTCTGCTGGATCTCACCGTCCACCGCGGAAGTCATCAGCGGCCCCGCGGTGAATTCGTCCTTGGTGACCAGGGCCGGCCCGAACGGCGTGGACTTCTCCCAGGTCTTGCCCTGCAGCCACTGGACGGTGCGGAACTGGTAGTCGCGCATGCTGATGTCGTTCAGCACCGAGTACCCAGCGATGTGATCAGCCGCGTCGGCTTCGCTAATGCGGCGCCCCTTCTTGCCGATCACGACGGCGAGCTCGGCCTCCCAGTCAACGGTGTCCGATTCCTGCGGCAGCGCCAGATCGTCGTTGGGACCGATCAGCGATTCCTGGTACTTCGCGAACAGGGTGGGGTACTCGGGGATGTCCCGGCCCATCTCTTTGATGTGGTTGCGGTAGTTGTGCCCGACGCAGATGATTTTCCCCGGTGAGGGCACGACGGCGGCGAGGTCGGCGCCGTCGTACGCGTGCGTTGCGCCGTTGGCCGCCTCAGCGATGGCCGCCCAGGCGGGGTTCTGCAGGAGCGCGCCCACATCGGAGAAGCCGTCGATCTCTGTCAGGGTGTCGCCGTCCTGGCGGACGGCCACGGTACCTTTGTCGGCGCCGGTGCGGAGGGTGAGGAGTCTCATTTGTTGCGTCCTTCGATGTACGTGCGGTTGAAATTCAGTCGTTCAAAAATGGGTGCGTCGCTGAAGCGGAACAGATCGAACTCGCTCTCGGCTTCGAGGGACCACAGAGCCCAGGACGGGACCACGAACAGGTCGCCTTTCTCCAGGATCTTGGACTCCCCGTTCAACACCACGGTGCCGCGTCCTTCGAAGACCTGCCAGACGCTCGAGCCGACCTCGCGCAACGGCTCGGTCGAAGCGCCGGCCCGCAGACGGTGGAATTCCGCGCGGATGGTCGGCATGACGTCCCCTCCGGTGGTCGGGTTGGTGTAGCGCACGGCGGCGTGGCCCTGGGACACAGTGGCGGGGTGGCCTTCATCTTCGAGAAGCAACTGTTCGCGGAGGGCCGCGTCCGTGTGCTCCCAGCGGTAGGCCGCGATCGGGGAATTCACCGTGTCCTGCAGGCCGGAGAGCGGGCGCAGTCCCGGGTGAGCCCACAATCGCTCGGAGCGCGAAACATCCGGGGTGGCCTCATCCGTGACCCGTTCGGTGCCGAATTCGAAGAACCCGGCGTCCGCGTAGTGCACGAACGGGATGTCCAGTCCGTCGATCCACGCCATCGGCTGATCGGTGTCGTTGTGGTGGCCGTGGAAGTTCCAGCCCGGCGTGAGCAGGAAATCCCCGCGGCGCATCGCCACCGGGTCCCCATTGACAACTGTCCAGACACCTTCGCCCTCGACGACGAAACGGAAGGCGTTCTGCGAGTGGCGGTGCTCCGGGGCAGTTTCATGCGCGCCCAGATACTGGATGGCGGCCCACAGGGTAGGCGTCGCATACGGCGTGCCGGACAGGCCAGGGTTGGCCAGTGCTATGGCACGGCGTTCACCACCCCGGCCTACGGGCACGAGGTCCCCGGCACGGGCCGCCAATGGGTACAAATCGTTCCAGCGCCACACGTGCGGCACCGCTTTCGGGGACGGCACCATCGGCATCAGGTCCGCGATCTCGGTCCAGAGCGGGATCAGGTTCCCGGCTTCGAAATCCTCATACAGCTGCTCCAGCTGCGCCGCTTCCTCCGGGGTCGGTTCCGGAATCGCGTGCGCGGCGGCAACTGATTCATGCGTTGTGCTATCGGCGCTGATGGACACAGGGGCCTCCTCGAGGGGTACGGGACAGTTTTTGCGTACTCCAGACCCTAGGGAGGTCCTCAAGTGATCTCCAGCATATTCTGCTAGCCAGAATCCGCTGGCCCAACTGACAGGCCCGCTGACCCAACTGGCTCGCATTTGTTGTCGTTATGGGCCCTCAAAACGACAACGACTGCGAGCCAGTTGGGTGGGTTAAGGCTGGGACTCGGCCGGATTGGCTGCGATATCGATCTCCAATTGGCGCTGGGTTTCCCGCATGATGCCCACCAGTCCGCTGTCGAAGAGCCTGCGGAACCTTGCCACGGGAGTCGCGACACTCAGTGCACCCACGGCAACGCCCCGTCCGTTGTGAAGGGCAACCCCCAAGGCGCTGATCCCCTCCTCGGTGCCCTCGAAATTCGCGGCGAATCCGTTGCTCCGGATCGTCTCGAGCTCGCGGAGGAAAGCCGGATATTCCGCGTCTGGAATGTTGTCCCCGCCGATTTCCGCATTGTGGCTGCGGAACAACTGCTCAATCATGGCGGGCTCCAGTTCGGCCAGCAGCGCCTTGCCTCCCGAGGCCTTGTTCGCGGGCAGAACGGTCCCCTGGCGGTCGCCTACCCGTAAGGCGTTGGTCCCCTCCACCGTGGCCAGGAACCTCACTTTGGTGCCCACCCGAACCATGAGATTGACGGTCTCGTTGATCCGACCACTCAGGAGTTCCATGTGCGGCTGCGCCACCGTGCGCAGCAAACGGCTCCAGCTGAGTCCTGCCGGGCCAACCCCCATGGCCGGCCCAGGCACGTAGCGGCGGGTCTCGTCCTGGACCGCGAACCCCCGGTAGACCAGCATGGCCAGCAGCCGGTGCGCTGTGGAAGGGGCAACTCCCAGCTCCGCGGCGGCGTCCTTGAGCCGTAGGCTGCCGCCGTCGCGCAGGAGCTGAAGGAGGTGTAGGGCATTGTCGACGGCCTCGATGGAGTAGGCCGGTTTCTTGCGGGCTGGGAGATTCTGCACCACAGAATTCTATTGGGCTATACAAACAACGGCCACACAGTGGTGGGATGAATCACACACCATCCGCTGCAGCGCCGGAGCGGACCCAACACGGCGTTCACCAATCCCCCGGGGCCTCCGCCCGGTTCTCCAAGCGATCCGCCGCCGCTGTGCTTGTCTGCTGGCTGCTCGTAGTATTCGATGGCTACGACCTCATCGTTTACGGAACCGTGCAGTCGTCCCTCATCACCGACACAGGCTGGGGGCTCACCAAAGCCACGGCCGGCACGGTCGGTTCGATGGCATTCCTGGGCATGATGATTGGAGCCATCTTCGCTGGCAGGATGTCAGACAGTTGGGGCCGCCGACGGACGATCATCGCCTGCGCCGCGCTGTTTTCGCTCTTCACGATCCTGTGCGCGTTCTCCCCGAACGCCTTTGTCTTCGGGGGCCTGCGCTTGCTGGCCGGCATCGGCCTAGGCGGACTTGTTCCCTCGGCAAACGCCTTGGTCGCGGAGCTGGTCCCTGCCAAATGGCGGTCCACCATCGCCACTCTCATGATGTCCGGAGTGCCGATCGGCGGCTCGATTGCCGCATTGGCTGGGATTCCGCTGATTCCCGCATTCGGGTGGCCGGTCATGTTCCTTGTGGCCGCTGTGGCGCTGCTCGTGGTGGTTCCGCTGGGCATGCGCTTCCTCCCGGAAACTCTCCCGGCGACCCTCCCGGCAGCAAAAGATGCGAAGCAAGCAGTGGGCTTCAAGTCCCTGCTCCGGGCCCCGTACCTCGGCATGAGTCTCCTGTTCGCGGTCTCCACCCTCGTAACGCTCTTTGCCTGGTACGGCTTGGGCACCTGGCTGCCGAACCTGATGCAACTGGCTGGCTACAACCTCGGGTCAGCCCTGACGTTCGCGCTGGCGCTCAACCTCGGTGCCGTCGTCGGCTCGGTGGCCACCGCTTGGGCAGGAACCCGCTTCGGCCCGATCCCGACGGCGATCGCGGCAGCCGCCGTCGCCGCCGTCGCGCTGGCCGTACTGGTGGCGGGGCCGCCCGTGGGGCTTGTCTACGTCATGTTGGTGCTGGCCGGGGTGGGCACCCACGGAACCCAGTGCCTCATCATCGCGGCAGTGGCCAGCCATTACCCGGCGCACCTGCGGGGCACGGCGCTCGGCTGGGCCCTCGGAGTCGGCCGCATTGGCGCAGTCGCCGCACCCCAGGTAGGCGGACTGCTGCTCGCGGCCGGGCTCGGCGTCAACTCGAACTTCCTCGCATTTGCCGGGGCCGCCGCCGTCGCGGCCATCCTGCTCGGCGCGATCGGCGCGAAGATCAAAACGGCCAAAATCAAGACCGCCAACATCAATTCCAAAAACACCACCTCTGTAGGAGTTAGCAATGTCTGACCGCAAACCGTCCACTGAAGTCCTCGTCGTCGGCGGAGGGATGGCCGGCCTTGCCGGCGCCCTGGCCCTCCGCGCAAACGGCGCCGAGGTGACGTTGGTTGAGCGGGCGCCCGAATTCGGTGAGGTCGGCGCGGGCCTGCAGATGGCCCCCAACGCCTCCCGCGTCCTGAAGCGTTGGGGCCTTTTGGAGAAGGCGTTGGAAATCGGCGTCCGGCCCAAGCACTTGGTGTTCCGCGACGCCCTGACCGGTGAGGAACTCACCCGTCAGACCCTCGGCGGCGAGTTCGAAGAGCGCTACGGCGCCCCGTACGTCGTGATCCATCGCAGCGACCTGCACCGGATCCTGTTGGAGGCCTGCCAGGACGCCGGTGTCCGCTTGGTGAACGACGTCGTCATCGAGAAAGTCGAGACCGTGAACCACCGCGGCGTGGCCCACACCGCGAGCGCCGACGTTTACGAGGCCGACGTCGTGATCGGCGCGGACGGCCTCAAGTCCACGCTCCGCGCCGCCGTCGCGCAGGACGGGCCGGTGTCGTCGTCGTACGTCGCCTACCGCGGAACGGTGCCCATCACGCCTGAGACCCCGGCAACCGATCTCGAGGACGTCGTCGTCTACCTCGGACCCGACTGCCACCTCGTGCAATACCCGCTGCGCAAAGGCGAACTGCTCAACACGGTGGCTGTCTTCAAGTCGCCCTCGTTCGAGCGCGGCGAGGAGCAGTACGGCGGCGTCGACGAACTCGAGGCCGCTTACAAGGACTGCATTCCGGCCGTACAGCTGGCGCTCCGGAACCTGGCGACTGGGATCCGCTGGCCCATGTACGATCGCGATCCCATCGAGAACTGGATCGATGGCCGCCTTGTTTTGATGGGCGATGCCGCGCACCCCATGCTCCAGTACTTGGCCCAGGGGGCCTGCCAGGCGCTTGAAGACGCCGCCGTCCTCCAGGACTCCACCATCGGTTCCGTGTTTACCGACGACGGCGTCGACGCCGGTGCGTGGGACCGCGCCATCGGCGATTTCAACTCAGCCCGCGCAGCGCGCACGGCCCGCGTCCAACGCACCGCGCGCGTCTGGGGAGAGTCGTGGCACGTTTCCGGCGTCGCGCGCATCTTGCGGAACCTGCTGTTCAAGAGCCGACAGGACGGCGACTTCCAGTACAACGACTGGCTCTACGGCCAAGAGGGCGACGGCGTACCGGCTGGCCCAGCGGAAGGCGCTTCAGAGGCGAGGACTGAATCGCTCGCGGGAACGCACGCCTAGGAGCATCCGTTGTGTCAATTGTAGGTATCCAAATTGCTGGACTCCTGGAGCAGACCACAGCAGACTGACTACACGAGCCACTTGGGTGCTTGCCGTTGAAAGGACAGTCATGTTCGACCTCGTTGCGTATCTCCCCCTTCTTGTCACCGTATTGGGGGTAGTTGTCGCCGTTGCCGTCATTAGGCTTCTCATCAAATTGATGTGGAAGGTGGCTGAACCAAACGAGGCATTGATCATTTCCGGTCTGACTCGGGGAAGTTTGGACACCAGGGACGGAATGGATTTCAAAATCGTCACCGGGAAAGGCGCCTTGGTGGTTCCAGGGCTCCAAACAGTGAGGACTTTGTCCCTCACGCTGAATGAAACAGAACTCCAGGTCAACTGCGTGACCTCGCAAGGTATCCAGGTGATCGTGGAGGGCGTGGTTATTTACAAAATCGGTGACGCCGCACCTTTCATTGCGAATGCCGCGAGGAGGTTTCTCGGCCAGCAGCCCAAAATGCAAAGCCAGGTCTACAACGTTTTTGAGGGGCATTTGCGCTCGATCATTGGCAGCATGACCATGGAGGAGATCATCCGTGAGCGCGACAAACTTGCGTCGTTGGTCCGCAGCGCCAGTGGCATAGAAATGGAAAAGCTTGGCCTAGTGGTTGATTCCCTGCAGATCAAGGATCTCCAGGACCCCACGGGCTATATCCAAAACCTGGCCAAACCGCACATTGCGCAGGTCAAAATGGAGGCCCGCATCGCTGAAGCCACCAGGAACCGCGAGGCCGCGGAGCGGGAGGCCGAGGCCGCCGCCCAGATCGCGGACGCCCAAAGCCTTTCGGCGATCAAGCAATCAGCGGCCCAAGCCAATGCCGAAACCGCCAAGGCCAACGCCGCCCAGGCGGGACCGTTGGCTGATGCCACGGCTCGCCAGCAAGTGGTGGTCCAGGAAACCGAGGTGGCAAAGCTCGAGGCGGACCGTGAGGAGCAAAAGCTCCAGACGTCCATCCGGAAGCCTGCCGATGCCAAGGCGTACGCGCAGCGGACTGAGGCGGAAGCCCAAAAGGCCGCCGACATCAGCGCGTCCGAGGCGCGGGCACGGCGCACGGAACTCGAGGCCCAGGCGAACGCCCGCAAGGTGGAAGTCGAAGCCCAGGCCAACGCCACGGCCGCGGCCGCCATTGCGGGAGCTACGAAGATCACCGGTGAAGCCGAAGCGGCAGCCACCAAGGCCCGGGGTGACGCTGCAGCCTCCGCCATCAAGGCCAAATCCTTGGCGGAAGCGGACGGCATCAAGGCCCGTGCCGAGGCTCTCGGAACCAACCAAGAGGCCGTTATCTCCCAACAGCTCGCGGAGAACATGCCTGCGATCGTGGCAGCCGCTGCTGAACCGTTTGCCCACGTGGGTAACCTGACGGTCCTGAACGGCGGCGAGGGCCTCAACAGCATGGTGGGTGGGATCCTGTCCCAGGTGGGCAACTACCTGCCCTCGATCACAGCAGCGCTCAAGAACGGCAAGGAACCGCCCAAGCGGCCCACCAAAACGCCTGATGCGTAGGGACACCGATGCACAAAGAGGTTGATCGGAGCCTGACGGGCAAAATCGGTAGGGTCACGGGTCGAATCGGGCCGGGCACCGTGGGGGAAGTGATGCTGCCGTTCCACGGCGGCACGAACGCCTTCCACGCGCATCCATTCGACAAGAGCAGTGTTTTCAACGTGGGTGACGAGGTGCTTGTCATCTACTACGAGCCGCCCGGGACAGTATTCGTGGACGAGCTGCCGGACGTCCTGAAGGCTGCCAGATAAAACAACTGAGGGCGGCTAGTTGGCCGCCCTCGGTTGTTTGTCACTGATCAGTTAGTCACCCCAGTGGCGGGGCTCCCACGGTGTCATACAGCGAATAGTCATCCGTGGTGACTGTGCCGTTGTTAAACAGGCTCAAGCCGAAGCTGATGGCAGTGGCCCCGGCAGGAAGTGCCGGCGTCGTGAAACTTGCCTGTGTGTAGGTGCTGGCTGCAGCCAGCCACGGTCCGGAGGTCCAGTACACCCAGGCTCCGGAGGCGTCACGATAATACAAGGCAAACTGTGTGACGGCTGTGGAGGTGTACCAGGTACGCACCGAATAGGTGTGTCCCGCGATGGCAGGTGGAGCGCAACTGCCGCTGTCCATTGTGGGAAGCAGTTTCGCATCACCACTGGAGTAGCCCGTGATGGTGAGTTTCTCCGCTTTGGTACCGGTGTGGGCCGTGGCTACGGTGCTGAACGCGGCGGTGTTGGCGCCGTATCCACCTGCCTGCCAGCATTGCGGGAACGATCCGGCCCCGGCTGTTTCAAGGCTCGGGTTCTGTACCAAGTTGGTTCCGGCCGGCGTAGGCGGAGGTGGTGTCACGGTGGCGACGTCGAACATCTCGTAGTCGTCAGTCGTGATAGTGCCGTTGCTGAACAGGTTCAACCCGAAACTGATGCCGTTGGCACCGGCAGGGAGCGCCGGAGTGGTCCAGGTGGCCTTTTGGTAGGTAGTAGCTGCGGCGAACCATGGGCTGGAGGTCCAATACGTCCACGAACCGAGCCCGGTTCGGTAATACAGCTCGAACTGAGTATTGGTGGTGGACTTGTACCACGCGCCTATGTTGTAGGTGTGTCCCACAGTTGCCGTTGGAGAACAGCCTCCCAAGTCCAACGCGGGCAGTAACTTCGCATCGCCGTCGACATATCCACTCACGACGAGCTTTTCAGCGACGTTTCCTGTGTGACCCGGCCTGACGGTGGAAAAGGCTGCGGTATTGGTTCCATAGCCTCCGGCTGCCCAACATTGCGGTACGCCGTTCACCAGGGTTTCAAGACTCGGGTTCTTGACCAGGTTTCCAGTGCCCTGGGGCGGGACCGCCGGACCCGACACGAGCGGTTTCACGGTTCCGCCGATGACCTGGGCCACCGTCTTGACCGTGGTGGTTGCGGGTCGGGACTTGAGCCACGTGGCGAACTGGTTGAAGAGGGTCGGGGTGATGTTCAGCGGATCCGTGCTGGTGGCTGAAATGTGGTGGAACGTGAGCTGGACCCACCCGCCTGCGGGCTCCGCCTGGGTGACGGACTTTTGGAGGTCTGCCAGGGTCCAGGTGTTGTCCACTTCATCAGGGGCGGCCGTGTTGTACGGGTTGGCAGGAGGGATTGTCTCCGCGAGCGGGCACCCGGCGCAGCTGAACCGGGTCTTGATGTCGCCAAGTCCGCGGGCGCTGTTCATACCGCAGTTCTTGGCAATCGTTTCGATAGAGGCGTTCTCGGCTGCGAAGGGGTAGGCGAAGTCGGTGATTGTGAATCCCCAATTGCTGAGGTTCACTCTGTCATTGCATATCTGGCGTGTGGCCTCGTCGGCCGGCAAGGTGGTGAGATCGGGGTGGGTAACAGTGTGGCCGGCAATCTCGTTGCCGTTCGCCACGAGGCCCTGCATGTCCGCCACAGTCATGTAGCCCGGATTGTTGATGAATCCGGACGGCGTGAAGAAAGTACCCACCAGGCCCAGGCTCTGCATGGTCTGCGCGGCGTTGAGTTGGTCGGCATTTGCGTCGTCAAAGGTCAACGTGACGACGGTTGGATTAGCGGCTTGGGCCGCGGGTGCAGTGATGCCGGCGGTGACGCCGGTGAAAGCAAATACCACCACAACGGTGGAGAACCACGTAAACCATTTACCAGGGATCGTCCCTTTAAACGTCCGGTGCTGGTCAACCTGGTCAGTACGGTTGAAGATCTTCATAGGGTCTGGCTCGATTCTAGACAACGGCCTGGCCGGACATACGGGCGGCGCAGGGTGAATCACCCAACGCTATTCAGCATGTGCGGGCGCGCCGCCCAGTCATCGCCCGCTTACCGAAATACCCCGGTGCCCGGGACAAGCCCCAGTCATGGCCACGAGGTTCACTACCGTTGTCACCGTAAATCGGGCCCATATTGGGGAATAAGAGTGACTTCTACCCGTCTTTCAGCTCCGTAATTACCTAGAGTGGCGAATTTTCCGTCCCTACGGATCCTCCACTCGGGGAAACAACATCAATTTGTTAACCAAACCTTCCCCTCGCAGTCACGCCCATTCCCCCGCTTCGCCAACCGCCGCGCACACCGTGGAGGGGTGAGGATCGCTATCGTTGCCGAATCATTCCTGCCGCTCATGAACGGAGTCACGCACTCCATCCTGCGGGTGCTGGAGCATCTGCAAGAGCGAGGCGACGAAGTGATGGTGATTGCGCCATCGACGTCGGACACTGCTGTCTCGGACGTCGTGAACGGCGCTTTTGTCCATCGCCTCCCCTCCGTGCCCTTGGCCGGATACACAAATGTGCGGGTGGCGTTGGGCGGTGTGAGCCGGGTCAAGAGAATCCTTGCCGACTACGCACCGGACGTCGTCCACCTCGCATCCCCTTTCGTCCTAGGATGGCGGGCTGTGCAGGCTGCGCACCAGCTCGGCATCCCCACGGTTGCCATCTATCAAACCGAGGTCCCCAGCTACGCCGCCCGGTATGGCCTCCCCATGCTGGAGAACTGGGCATGGAACCGGGTGGACAACATCCACCTTCGTGCAGACCGGACACTGGTCCCGTCCACGTTCGCGCTCAACCAGTTGCGCGGCCGCGGGATCCTCAGGGTGGGCACGTGGCGGCGCGGTGTGGATACCGCGCGGTTCTCTCCCACCAAGCGCTCGACGGCGTGGCGCGCCTCGGTGGCGCCCCACGGCGAGCGCATCATCGGCTACGTCGGCCGTCTCGCGATCGAGAAACAGGTGGAGGACCTTGCCGTGTTGGCGGATCTGCCTGGAACCAGGCTTGTCATTGTGGGCGACGGCCCGCAACGCGCTGCCCTCGAAGCAGCACTCCCGAACGCCTTCTTCACCGGCTTCCTGGGCGGCGACGAATTGGCTCAAGTTGTGGCCGGCTTTGATCTCTTCGTCCATCCCGGCGAGTTCGAAACGTTTTGCCAGACCATCCAGGAAGCCATGGCGTCCGGCGTTCCCGTCGTGGCCACCGGCCGGGGCGGTCCGCTCGATCTCGTGGAGAACTCGCGCACCGGCTGGCTTTACGAGCCGGGAGACCTCGCGCAGCTGCGGGCCTACGTACAGGACCTGGTGGGCGACGATGCCAAACGCCGCGCGTTCGGACTGGCAGCGCTCGCGTCGGTCCAAGGACGGACCTGGCCGGTGCTGAGCGCCCAGCTCGTCGAGCATTACGAGGCAGTGATCTCCGGTGAAGCGCTTGTGGAGCCGGCCACTGCTCCCAGCCACCCGGTTCAGGCAGCCGAGTTTCACGCGTCCGAACTTCAGGCGTCCGAAGTTCAGGCGGCCGCAATCCAGGCGGCAAAGCCTGCCCCCATTTCCGTGACTTCCAGCAAAGGACTCCCAGCATGAAAATCTCCGTTGTAGGCTGCGGCTATCTTGGCGCAGTGCACGCCGCAACGCTCGCGTCGATGGGCCACACCGTGGTGGGCATCGACGTCGACGCCCAGAAGGTGGCCCACCTGAACAAGGGCTTCGCGCCCTTTCACGAACCCGGCCTTGATGAACTTCTCCGGGACGGCTTCGCAACCAAGCGGCTCAGGTTCTCCACCGATTTCGCCGATGCCGCCGATGCCCAGACGCACTTCCTTTGCGTGGGCACCCCGCAGTCCAAGACCTCGGATACCGCGGACCTCTCCTACGTGATCGCAGCCACGAAGAGCCTCCTCCCGCACCTGGCGAGGGGCGCCGCCGTCGTCGGCAAGTCCACCGTTCCTGTGGGAACAGTGGACATGCTCCGCGGCATCCTTGCCCGCAGGCCCGATGTCATGCTCGGCTGGAACCCCGAATTCCTGCGCCAAGGCACGGCAGTGAAGGACTCCCTGGTACCGGATCGTTTGGTGTACGGTGTTCCGGGCGGCAAGGACTCCGCCGCCGGCGCCCCGGTCACGGCTGCGCTCGACGCCGTCTACGAACCGCTGATTTCCGCCGGGATCCCGCGGCTGGTCTGCAACTTCGCAACGGCCGAGCTCATCAAGTCCGCCTCCAACGCGTACCTCGCGACGAAGCTGAGCTTCATCAACGCGATAGCCGAACTTTGCGACGCCTCGGGGGCCGACGTCACCGAGCTCAGTGAGGCGATGGGCCTGGATCCGCGCATCGGCAACCGGTACCTCCACGCCGGCCTGGGTTTCGGCGGCGGCTGCTTGCCGAAGGACATCCGCTCGTTCCGCGCGCAGGCACAAGCGCTGTCCGTGCCTTCCCTCGATGAGTGGATGGGTGTGGTCGATTCCATCAACCTCGGCCAGCGCGCCCGGGCCGTGGACGTCGCCCGTGACATGTGCAAGGGCTTCCTGTCCGGCCGCACCGTGACCGTGCTGGGCGCTGCCTTCAAGCCGGACACCGACGACATCCGGGACTCCCCCTCCCTTGACGTCGCACTCCAGCTGGCCGCGGCGGGCGCCCACGTTACGGTGACCGATCCCAAAGCCATCAACAATGCGTGGATGCGCTACCCCCAGCTCCGCTTCGAAGCGTCCACCACGCGCGCGCTCGAAGGCGCTGAGTTGGTGCTGCTGCTCACCGAATGGGACGAATACCGCGCCCTCTCACCCGCCGCCATCGGCTCGCTCGTACGACGCCGGATGGTGCTGGACGCGCGGAACGTCCTGGACGCTGCGGCATGGCGGGCGCAGGGCTGGACAGTTCGCGGGCTCGGAACCGGCTCCCGCGCTGAGCTGTCGGAGCCGATTGCCGACGTCAAGCCTCCTGTCGTTCCTGTCGAACCGCTCAACACACGGCCGTTCATTGTCGGTTCTCCGGCCAAGGCACCGTCGACGCGACGGTAGCTTTGCCGCGGCCATGATCAAGGCCGCAAGCCGCTCCTGACCGTTCGAAGGGCCGCTAGCGGCTCTCAGTGTTTTGCCCTGTGAACACGTAGACGGGCCCGCACGCACACGGAGATCCGGCTTGTTCACACTGAGAAACGGCCTTTGGCACACGGATTTTTCCGTTTTTTACACGTAGACGCCAATTTCACCGAGAGAATCTGAATCGTGGATGGCCTTCCTTTGAGGAGGACCACCACGTTTCAAGGCCAGCAATACCGTTGGCCGTTCTACTCGAGAAATGGGGTTGTAGTGGAATCAACAATGACGAAAAGGACCGGCCTTCAGGCTGCGGCCGCGGCTGCGCTGGCTGTGGTCGGCATCTTCGGCGCGAGCTTGGCCGTTTCATGGATCGCGGGGTCCCTCGGCATCTCTGCCGCGGCGGCGTCCCAGATCATGAACGCCATCGAGGTCGGAGGCTGGGCTCTCGTTGTCATCGGCACAATATTCGGGGCAGGAATCACTGGTGCCTTGATCGCAACGGCTCGAGGAATCCTCTTCCGCATCGGCCGAGCGCAAGCAGTCGCGTAAATCGATGCTTGCTAAGACAGCACACGTGCTTGGGGGCATCCCTGGATGGTTGCTCCCAAGCACGGGTCTGGCCATGGCAGCCATAGCCGTCTTCGGTTATTCGGCCGTGGACCTGTCCTGGATCCGGGACGCGAGGGACATGGGTGGGAGTCCCCTCTACAGCAAAGACTTCCTCCAGATCCTTGCGCGGAACCTCGGCGCGGCCTTGGTGCTCTATTCGGGGGTGGTGACCCTCGGGCTGACCACGCTCCTCGGAGCCGGCATCTTGGCACTTTATGTCGGGGCGACGGTATCGCTCGGGGTGCACTCGGTCGGCGGTGCCGGCCTGGTTGCCGACGTGATTTGGTATGTCCCTTTCGAGTTCTTCGGCCTCGTGCTGGCGGCGACCGCCGGATTCCAGCCCGCCGCTGGCCTGGCTCGCAGGCTGCTGACGAAGAACGAGCCCGCAACCCTGAGGTCGTTCATCGACGATATGGCCCGTTCCCTCGGCACCTTGCTCATTGCCATTGCCCTGATAGTCCTCGGTGCTGCCATCGAGGCCATCGTGATTCAGCTAAGGACCTGAGGAGGAATTCATGACCAGCACGGAAGACGGCCGGGAGTCCGAAACCGTCATTAGCGTCGCTAAGGTCGGAAAGTTGCGGCCCGAGCCAACGGGAGGCAGGGAATGGGTCTCGACATCCCGCGGTCTGTGGATCGCGGGCTACATCCTGCTGATGGCTTTGGTGGCTCTGCGGCTTCCGCTGACCAGGAAGTACCTCAACGCGAACGTTCCGGCGGACGTGCGCGCGGAAATCGGGGACGGTCGACTGCTGAGCCTCTCCATGACGGTGGGCACCGTTTTGTTCTTCCTTGTCTACGCCGTCATCATCGCTTTGTACTTCTCCCTCGCCACGTTCCTGGACAAAAGAGTGATCCCGGGAAAATCGGTCATCGCGGGCCGCTTCAAAATCGGGTCCTTCTTTGTGATCGCCATTCTCGCCACGATCCCCGTGAACCTCTTCAGCGTGGTCTTCGGCGTCATCCAACCGCGGGACGTCCCGGGATATTGGGCATATTTTCCCTCGATGGCCGTACTTGTCCTGGCGATCTTCTACCGGCATTGGCGCGAGTTTTCCACAGGCAGGAAGATCTTCGTTGCGCTTTCGGCCATTTGTCTGTCAACAATAGTCGCCATCGGCTGACCTTCCTCAACCACCACCCAGGGGCAGAAATTCTCAATGACTACTCAGCTCTACAGCCTTCTTCTACGAATCGTGGGCCTCATGGTCGCTGCATTCTCCTGCATTTCCCTCGGCCTGATTTGGGCTTCTCCTGCCCCGGAAGGCCTCAAGAACATAGATCCCCTCGCCGTGAAGAACACGACCATCACCGTACTTCTCGTCCTCGGCGTGGCGTCACCCCTGATTGCGGCCTTCAGCCCGGCCGGGAAATGGCTACCGCTCAAGGCGGCCGTTTTCGCCGTCGCCGGTTTTGCGCACGCGGCGGCCCTCAGCCCGGTGATAGTTGTCCCATTCCAGGGAACGACGTCGGCCGTCGCCGCCGTCTGTGCGCTCGGACTCGCCGTCCTCACCATTGTGGCCTTCATGGACTCAGTCCAGAAGAAGAGTCCGCGGAGCAAGTTCTAGGCGCTGATGGCGACCAAAGTCTCTCCCGCCGACGTCCAAGGCCAGGTTTCGAACGCCAGGATCCCTTCGGCGTCCGTCCGGCGGTCCGATTACCGAATCCTGCGGGACTTCCGGGCGTTCGAAATTGTCAATGCGATGCGTTTGCCTCTCACGCTGGATGGTTTCAGGGCCCTCGTGATCTTCGGATCGATAGCCGTGGTCCTGCTCGGAACAATGGTGTTCGCATCCACAATGTCTGTTCTCCGCGATGGCCCGCTCCGCCACGACACGGCCGCTGTGCTCAATTGGGGATTCCTAGCGGTCCTCTACTGCGCCGTCGCCACGGTGCTCACCGAGGTAGTTTCAAGCCGACGGCTGGCAGTCTCCGGCACTCCGCACCTGGAGCTATTCCGGGCGATGGAACTTCCCCTGCAGCAGGTTGTGGTGAGATACGGCCTGGTCCCGGCGCTCCGCCGCACAGGCATCCTTTGGTATTCGGCTGCGGTATTCCTCCTGGTCTTCTTCGAGGAATCGTCGAGCTACCTCGACGTCGTGGCCGCTTCGGTCTCCGTCATGGTCTTCGCCTCCTGTGCGTGCGTCTACTGTGTTCTCCATTTCGCCTCAACACCTGCGCGACGGATAGGGATCCATTGGCGGTATTGCCTCTTGGCTCTCATCCTCGGGTTGTTGCTCGGAGTTGCCACTGGCTTTCTCCTGCCTCACCTCTCCCGGATTGACGAACTCGCCGAGGACCCGTCGCGCTTCCTTCCAGCGTTGTATGTGCTCGCGGCGGCCGCGTCGGGGATATTGGTCCTCCTCAGCGTCCGCGCTTGGCGCCGCCTCAGCTACCGCAGGATTTCCCTCGGCACGGAACGGGGCGGCAGCCAGCGAGCGGTGACAAACTTCGGGCTATTCGTTCTCACTGATCTGTTGAGCAGCAAACAGGGCTCGGTGATCGCCACCATCGTCCTCGCCTGGATCGCCGTCGTCGGCACCCTCCTGGGAGCGAGGGGCATTCTCCCCCTGCCGTCTGCTCTCGGCTCCGGGGAGCTGCACAAATCCTTGGTTGGCATTGCCGTGCTCTTGAGCTTGGGCGTCACGGAACCGATGCTCTATCGGATCGGGCCCACTGCGAAGCTGTACCACTACCGCTTTGCGTGGGAGAACGGCTTCTCCGCCGCCGCGATCGTTGTCCGGCTCGTAGGGATTTACGTTATGGCGGGGGCGGCCGTCGGTGGATTTGCTTTCCTAGGGGCGCTTCTCGCCCTGGACCTTCCGGCTCCTGGCGCTGTCCTCGCGGGCTTGATCGTCGCAGCGTCCGGGGTCGTCGCGGAATCACTCTCCCGTCCGCCGACCACCACTGACGGCACCAAATCCAACGATGTGATGGATGGACTCTTCACACTCCTCCTGATTTCTCCTTGCTCGCTCATCCTTGTTGTCAGCCCTGAGTTCAGCACCGTGCTGTTGTTGGGCTATTCCATCCTCTTGATCCTGGGAGCCACCGTATGCCTGCACCAACGTCTTTTGAGGCTTCAATCGAAATTGATTCTGTAACCGCCGGCTACCGGCAAGGCTCACCCGTCCTGGACGGACTCAGTCTCAGTCTGAACGAGCCGGGGCTCTACCGGGTGGCCGGCAGCAATGGCAGCGGGAAATCGACTCTTCTGGAGCTCATCAGCGGATTCCTCCAACCTTGGGCCGGAAGCGTTCGTCTTTGCGGGATCGACGCCGGCTCTCCCGACGCGCGCCACGTGCGGAGCGTCTGCCGTACGACGCCGGCGCTCTACCCCTCCATGACGGTTCACGATCATCTGGCTCTTGCGGCACGTAGCCGTCAGGTCGGCCCGGAAACCGGGCTCACCCGGCTGGCCAAGTATGGACTGGAAGACTGGGTGGAGCAACCCGTTTCCATGCTGTCGACGGGCAATATCCGGAAGCTCTGGCTGCTCATGTGCACTGTCGCCGATACCCCTGTGGTCGCCATCGATGAGCCTTTCAACGGTATGGACGTTCGAGGCATCGACGCCCTGATCGACGAGCTCGGCGAGTGGGCACAGCACAAGGTAGTCGTCCTCATCTCCCACACAGTTCCGGATCAGCTAACCGTTAGGCATTCCTTCGTCTTCAAGCAGGAAGGAGGAACGTTGTAGACCGAAGCCCATTTGCCGGCTCACTCGGAGGGCCGCTTCTCGCGGAACGGAGCAGAATCCCGGACAAGGTCAAAGAGGGCCGTGCGGGACGGGCTTCCTGTCTTGCGCAGCGCGTTGGAGATGTGGCTTTCCACGGTCCTGATACTGATTCCCAGGTGCTCGGCGATCTCGGGGTTGGAGCGATGTCCGGCCAGGGCTGCTATCTCGATTTCACGGACAGTCAGGGGCGAATAGCTTCCGGAACTAAACGCGACGGGCTCATCCGGGGACGGAAATCGTGTCGCGAACATGGAGTACGCCCGGTCCATCGCGGCCGCACCGATGGTGTTGTCCACGAACGCATACCGCTTGAAAGCACCGCGGAGCAGCATCCGTACCTGGTAGAAATCGGCGTCGGGCTCGTAATGCTCGAGCAGCACGCCCAGCATTTGGTAGTCGTCCTCCACCACCGCACCGGCAATTGCCAAAAGCTGATCATGGGAAGTGGACGGGGCATACTCTTTCAAGGTCTGCCGAAGGAGTTCGAGAACTTTGCGGCCGGGGAGAAGGCACGTGAAGAACAGCGCGGAATAGATCGCCTCGAGCACATAGCCGCGTTCGAGCTGCCGTTGAATGAGTTTCGCGGCTTTCCCGTCGAAGACAGCGGGGATGAGCGGCCGCGCGGCGACGAGCTCGTAGACTCCTCTCGCGGTTCCGGGAAGCGGGCCGATGTCTTCAGCTTCGCGTCGCGCCTGGGTGGCAAGGGTCGCCGCAGGCAAGATCGCGGACGTCGCGGTCCTTAGCCCGGCGAGCCTGAGCATGGCGTCGTGGAGGGAAGCCACCAGGAAGCCTGGCCGCCCCATGGCAAAGACACTGCCCATGAGGTACTCGGCGTCGTCGAAATAGCCGCGGTAGATAAGGGCCTGGGCAGCCACATAGGTGTTGGAAACCATCCCGAATTGGTCCAGCTTGCGGCGGGCCTCTGTGCGCTGGTCAAGCGCAAAGACAATCGACTCCTCGGCCCGCCCCGAGGTGAACAAAGCCATTCCGCGGATGAACGGCTCGATTCCCGGAATCCCCTTTAGCCCGCCTGAAGTGTCGATGGCTTTGAGCGCGGCGGAAGGGTTGAATCGGTAGAGTTCCAAGATGCCTCGGATGCTGGATATGACGCCGCTTTCAGGGTGGCGATCGTGGAGCCGCGCGAAGAGTTCGTCGAGGTTCTCCGGCATTCGATCGTAGGACGCCACGAGGAATAGCTCCGCCGCTTCGGCCTCCGCGGACCATTTGGGACGTTCCTCCCCGAAGCTCCTGAGGGCGCCGGCTGCAGAATCCAGTCCTTTGCCTTTATGGATCCCCCAAAGCGCTTTGGTAAATGCCAGGAACAGGAGATCGCACGATTCTCCTTCCGAGGTCAAGGTCTGGGAAAGGACACGCTCAATCCTCGATGCGTCAATAGGCGAGCCCCAGTAGACCTTCAGAAGGGCCACAGCATTCGATACCGACCTGTCGGCATTCCACAGCTCGTAGCGCTGGCGCTCCAGGACGGAAACTTGCTCATGAAAATGGCGGGCGGCGGCTGCGTCTGAGCTCCGTTCAAGGCGCAGCGCGGCCAGGACCCTCATCAGCGAATCAGCCGAGTTGACGTCAACGTGCGATTCCTGGGGCAAACCGCTGAGGGCTCGGGTGATTCGGCTCTTCAAGACCCGCCTGCTGGTGAGGACCCTTTGACCGCGGAAGTAGTCGGCCAAAACTGGTGGCGTGATCGAAGCGCACACCGTGTTGTGGAGATCTTCCAAGACGGAAATGAGGCCGCGCTGTTCGAGCCTGTCGAGAACGTCGGAATGGACTACCTGCTGCAGTACATCGAGGGGCGTTGTCCCAGCGATGGCCATCGCCTGAAGGCCCGTGAGTTCGTCGGGTTCAAGCCCTTCGAGGAGGGATTCCACCGTGCCATGGAGGTGCTCGTTCCACAGGGTCTCGCCCGTCATATGCCATTGCCCCTGGCGGAGGACAATCAAGCCACTGAGGGAAGCCGTTTCCGCGATGCGAACCACAAGCCGGGGGTTCCCTGCCGATTTCGTGAGGATCCGGGCAGTGGTGTCGGCGTCCGCAGGAGATCCCAGAATGTCGGTGAGGAGCTCGTTCACCTGCTCGTATCGAAGCGGATTCAGGTGAACCCTGGCTTCCGGGCCGGGGCTCAGCACCGCAGGCTGTGCCACCGGGGAGATCGAAGACTCGCTCATGGTGACGATCATGGGCCGTTTTGTCCGACGCCGGACGGCGTCCAGAACCGCTACAGTCTCCGTGTCGACGAACTCGAGGTCATCGACTACAAGGACACGCTCACCTGGCCTCGAGAGTCGGCTTGCCAGGGTGTCGGCAACACCGAGAACTCCCAATTGGCCAATTCGAATATCCAGGCTCAGGCTATGTATTCCACCAAAAGGTATTCCGCGATGTGAGCGGAGTCCCGAAATGGAGTAAACCGTTGCTCCGGTATTTTCCAGATCGGCGATAGCTTTTTGCGCGACACTCGTTCGGCCACTGCCCGGCGCTCCGACAATTCGAACCATCATTCCGCGAGCAACGTAGTCCAGCGTTCGCCGAACTTCTTGATCGAACACTCGCGATCCAACTTTCTCTGATGCGCTAATCCAGCACTCTCCGGCCCTAGGTGGTGCGAGGTCCAGACGATTCAACTGTTTCCTGCCCAAAGCCGGGCGTTGGCAGGGGGACTCCCAAGCACTCCCACGGAACCCCCGGGGGCACTGACGAACCTCGTTCCAAGGGAAACCGTAAAGTCCGAAACCGCCGTCTAAGTGTGGTTTTGGCGAAACTCAGTGTGCGCCGGGAGGCGTCTACGTGTGCCGACGTGGGGTTTTGTTCCGCATCTCCGTGTGAGCCAATGAAAACTCAGTGTTCCCCCGGCGTCCAAGGAGGTGACGTTTGGCAGTGGATTCTCCATGGCTCTCCTGGTGGTGGTCTGTTGCTTTTGACGCTACGGGGGTTTCGTGGCCGCCTCTAGACCGAACCTCGCGCATGTGGATATTTATTCGAGTCTTCTTTTTCCGGATCGAATATAATCTCTAATTTCGACTCTGCGCCGCACTCTTGAGAGCCCCGTCAAGAGGCCATCCCATCTATGTGGACAACTTCTTCTTTTCTCGCATTTCAGATGCTAGGATCTGCTGACATTCGCGTCGAAAACTGAATCATTGGGGGCAATAAATGAATACTCGCGCGCCAAAAAACAACGGGGAAATAAAGCACGCGTCGCACGACTTTTTGAAATCTCGCAAGGCCGGCTTCAAGGTCTTTGCCCTCGTCACCTCAACAGCCGCAGCGCTCTCCCTTGCCGCGTGCGGCGGAGCTGGCTCAACAATTTCGCAGGCTGCCGCCACCCAATCGGCCTCGGCTTCGGCGACTCCCACCCCAACACCAACGCCGACGCCGACCGCGCCAAAATCAGTGTCCTGCGTGACGGAGAACGCAACAGAGAGCTATCCACCGAAGGTGTACATCTGCACAAAATCCGAGGCCGGCGCTTTAGTTTGGATGGAAAGCTCAGAGTCCAAGCGAGTGACGGATGCACGTGCGGCAGCAACCGCAGCGGCAGCGAAGGCGGCGGCAGACAAGGCTGCATCTGACAAAGCGGCTGCCGATGCCGCAGCAACCCAGGTAGCGGCAGCTCAGGCTGCGGCCCAGGCAAAGGCTGACGCCGATGCTGCTGCAGTGAAGGCACAACAAGACCAAGCCCAGGCGAGGCAGGCACAGCCGGTCGCGCCGCCCGTGGCGCCGTCGTCCGTTTACTACGCGAACTGTACGGCCGCCCGGGCCGCCGGCGCCGCACCGATCTATCGGGGGCAGCCAGGCTACCGGCCCGCACTGGACAGGGATGGCGACGGCATAGCCTGCGAATAAGGGTTAACCAGGACGATCCAGGGACACTGTCGGATTCTGCTGGATCACTCTCCTCGCCGAAATTGCCGGTCCCGTGATTCCGCGGGACCGGCAATTGTCCATTCGAGTGATTGAGCAGAATCCCGCATCCGGGCGAAGACGATCCACCGATGGACATGACGCGCCCGGGATTTACACACGTTTTGTCCTATAACCCCCTATAACCCGAAATGAGCACAAAAAAGCAGGGCCGGTCATTGACCGGCCCTGCTTTTTGAAATCCGAAGCTTAGAGAGCCTGGATGTTTACTGCCTGGGGACCCTTGGGGCCCTGCTCGACATCGAAGGAAACCTTCTGGTTCTCTTCGAGGGAGCGGTAGCCGCCCGAGTTAATTGCAGAGTAGTGAGCGAAAACGTCCTGGCTGCCATCTTCCGGGGAGATGAAGCCGAAGCCCTTTTCGGAGTTGAACCACTTGACGATACCTGTAGCCATTTTTTCAGTTTCCTTACTGAAGGTGGAGGTTGTCCCGACTGTCGGGCCTCCGGTGTGGGGTGTTCTCCACCGTTACTTCAGAAGGTCGCGGTTGATGAACCGCGGGAACTGCCTGAACTACCAAATGCCAAACACAACAACAGCTACAAGCATACAGGGCTTTGGGCGGATGGCCACTATTTGTCAAAAACCTTCATCTGCCGCGCGCCGCCAAGGGCCTCTCCTGCGCTCCGCGCCAGTAGCTCGCCATGCCAGAATCATGGGTGGACATAGCCCGTTCCGATCTGATGTACGCCGCCGCGTTCCCCGGCCGGCCGAGGAGCGCGGATGCGATCCATCTGGCAACCGCGATCAGGCTCCAAACTGGTCTGCCGGTGGCCTACGACGGCGAGCTTCTCGCCGCTGCCGTTGACGCCGGCGTCACAGTCCTCGGCCCCCGGAAAATAGTCCCCTCTCCCCCTCCCTTGGAGCCCCAAGCGGCGTAGAGTTCCGCCATGGAGCCGATTCGGGTCGTTCTTCTTCCTGGGAGCGTTCTTCCCGCCGAACCCGCCTATGGGGCGCTGATCGAAGCGCTGGGTCCCGACGTCGATACCGTCGCGAAGGACCTGGAACTTTACGACGGCGACGAGCCGCCACCGGGCTGGAACCTGGACACCGAAGTCGACGGTGTCCTCCGCGAGGCCGACGCCCGCGGCTGGGAGAAGTTCCATCTGCTTGGCTACTCGGGCGGCGGGGCAGCGTGCTTAGCGTTCACGGCCAAGCATCCACAGCGGCTGCTCAGTCTCACACTCCTGGAGCCCGCGTGGGCGGGAAGTTGGGGCTGGAGTCCGGCGCACGCCCGGCTCTGGATGGAATATGAAACGCTGGAAACGCTCCCGCCCGATCAGTTCATGGCGGCGTTCATGAGGCTGGGAGTGAAGCCCGACGTCGTCCTTCCGCCACCGCCCGAGGGCGGACCGCCGCCGTGGATGGCCAAGCGGCCGGCGGGGATCAGGGCGTTTCTGCGGGACTTCAAGATTTACGATCTGGATAGGGCGCGGCTCGCTGCGTTCGATCGTCCGGTGTTCTTCGTCCTCGGCGGCCTGAGCAACCCCGACGATTATGGCGAGATTGCCGAGCGACTGTCCACAGTATTCCCAAACTTCCGCCTCGAAGTGTTCCCGGATCGCCACCACTTCGATCCCCCGCACCGGATCGAACCCGACCGGCTTGGCGCGTTACTGCGGGAGCATTGGGAACGTGCGGATCGGGTCGTTTGAGACCCGGCGCCCGCCTCACGCTGAGGCTGGCTCCCACGCGAACCCGTCGGGGTCGGTGAACGGGCCGGCGTCGCTGCTGATCGCGAGCCGGTGCGATCCGGTACCGTCGGGAGAGACGCCGGCGTCTTTGGCGAGGGCGCGGCGCGCGTAGAGACCCAGCTGGACGGGACTCGACGGCATGGCGAACTCGACGTACTTTCCGAAGCTCTTCCCAACGGCGAGGCCCCGCTCGCCGTAGAACCGCTTGCTCGCCGAAACGTCCGCGACCGCCACCAGGAGCACGATCTTGTCGACCTCCCGCGTGGCGGGACCGCTGTCCTTCTTGGCCGACGTGGCGACCTTCCAGATTGCGCCATCCGGAGCCTGCACGACGCCGCCGAAGCCCCACAAAGACTTCGCCACCGGCTTGAGCGTCGTGGCCCCGGCTTCCACCGCGGAGTCGATGAGGCTGCTGACGGTAGACGGCTGCGAAACGACGAGCGACAGCGTGAATCCGCGGAAGCCGTCAGTAGGAGCATCCGAGGCCCGCACACGCACACGCGAGCCCAATCCGAAGGCGGCGTCGTAGAAAGCGGCGGCGGCCGCGGGGTCAGGAACTTCGAGGGTGACTGATTCGATGGCGGTCATGACAGGTCCTTAGGTGGGTGGGTTGCTTCGTGATTTCGACTTTATGCCGAGGCCCCACTGACCGCTTCTCCAATCCTGACCGATGTATTCCGCACCTGGGTGCCGAGCTTTATCGGTCACCTGTTCACTTCCAAGTTGCGACGTCTTTTCTATTAGCTGGCCGGTTGCAGGGAAGCGACGCACGTCCTCAACATGTCTCGAAGCTGTTTCTGTTCGTCCTCAGTGAGGCCAGAGCGCATGGTGTCTTCCACAGCCTTGACTGCAGCACTGGCGGCTTCGAGCTGCTGGCGGCCATGCGCCGTCAGTACAGTCGGCAGTATTCGGCCGACCGAAGCCTCGGTCGCGCGAGAAACGAGACCCTCACGCTCTAGCGCCTGTAATAGAACGTTCATCGACTGTCGAGATACAAACGCGCCTCTCGCGAGCTCGGAGTTGGACAGCCCCGGCCGCTGCGCAAGGAGCTCAAGGCATGCGTAATGGGTGATGTTCATGCCCAGCGGCCGCAACACACCCTCCATTGCCGCGCGAAGCGCACTGGCCGCCTCCTTAAGGAGATATCCGAGCGATGTATCGAGGCTGACTCCGGTAACGTCTTGACTCATGTCAATATTCTGACATAACCTTAGTGTCAACTAACTGACACTAAGGAGCTCCTCATGCCGGTCACCGGACCCGACTTCATTTCAATCCAGGTGCGCGACCTCGAAGCGTCTGCCGCTTTCTATCAGCAGCACCTCGGGCTGACCCGTTCCCCAGCGGGGCCGCCGCACGCGGTGGTATTTGACACCAAACCGGTCGCGTTCGCCGTCCGGGACCTTGCGCCGGGCGTCAGCCTTGCCTCCACGCCACAGCCCGGCCTCGGCATCGGATTGTGGTTGCACGCCACGGACACGCAAACGATCCATGACAAATTAGCGGCCGTCGGTACCGAAATCGTGGTCGAACCCTTCGACGGCCCATTTGGGCGCACCTTTACCTTCGCCGACCCCGACGGATACCAAATTACCCTCCACGACCGTGGCTGACCCGCGCTGGATTCATTCCATGAGTTCACTTAGCCGGGACTGGAGGTAGCTTCGTTCGGTGTCGTTCTCGGTGAGGATTAACGCCTCTTCAAAGGCAACCCGGGCCTCGTCGAAACGGCCCAGCCGGGTCAGGAAGTCGGCGCGTGCAGCGGCAAGATACGGGTATCGAGCGAGTCGCGGTTCGGCTCCGAGCGCATCCAACTCGGCCAGACCTTCCGCGTGGCCGACCGCGAAGCCGAGGGCGATGGCCCGATTAAGTTTGACGACCGGAGAGGACCACGTCTCCGTGAGCAGGTCGTAGAGACCCAGGATCTCCTGCCAGTCAGTGTCGGACCACGACTTGCTCTCGTCATGGACGGCCGCGATCGCCGCCATGAGGGCGAAACGGCTCGGTGGCCGGAGATTCAAGGCCTCGCGCAGGAGCGCTACCCCTTCATCAATGGCCGATCGGTCCCATTTTGATCGGTCCTGGTTCTCCATCAGCACGAGTTCACGGTGCTCATCAAGCCGGGCGCCCTTGCGGGCGTCGGTCAGTAGCACGAGGGCGAGCAGCCCGGCGACATTGCGGTCGCCGGGCAGCAGGACGCGCAGCATTCTCGCCAGCTCATGGCCTCGTTCGGCGAGATCTCTGCGCATCAGGTTCGCTCCTGATGGGGCGGTGTGCCCGGTCGTGTACACCAGGTAGACAACGGACAGCACGCCGTCGACACGCTCGCGCAGCTCGGACGCCGCTGGCACGCGGTACGGGATGTGCGCGGCCCCGATCTTCTTTTTCGCCCGAGTAATCCGCGCGGCCATCGTCGACTCCGGGAGCAGAAACGCCCGCGCGACGTCGGCCGTGGACAGCCCGCACAAAAGGCGTAGCGTCAAGGCTACCTGAGCGTCAGGCGCGAGGGCGGGGTGGCAGCACGTGAATATCAATCGCAGCCGGTCATCGGTGATGTCTTCCGTCTCACGGCCCGGGTCGTCGAGCAACTGCACCTCCGGGTCGTGAAGTTTGGGGAGCGCCCGCTGTGCCGTCGCGGCCCGTCGGTGCATGTCCATCGCTCTTCGCCGCGCAGTCACGGTGAGCCACGCTCCGGGGTTCTCCGGGATGCCACGCGTATCCCACGTCGACAATGCGCTGGCGTACGCATCTTGTACGGCTTCTTCCGCTGTGTCGATATCACCGGCAATACGCATGGTGGCCGCCAACACGAACGCCCACTCCCGACGGTGCGCCTCCGCGACCGCAGCAGCGACCTCTGAGCTGGCGGCCGGCATCAGCTTGCCACTCGAACGGGCCGAACCTCGACTCCGACCCCGGCGGGAACCTCCTTGGCGATCTCCAGCGCCTCATCGAGGTCGGCTGCCTCGATGAGGTAGTAGCCGCCAAGCGTCTCCTTCGACTCGGCGAAGGGACCGTCCGTCACCGAGAATCCACCGGACCCGTCGCGTCGTAAGGACGTGGCCGTCTCCGCCGGCTCAAGTGCGGCCCCGCCAAGCAGTGACCGCCCGCGGCGCTGCATAAACGCTTGGTAGTCGGCGCTGACCGTCTCGCCCGCGACGTCTTTCGTAGCCACCTCATCCTGGAAGATCAGGACCAAATACTTTGGCATTTCGCAGTCCCTTCGTCTGAACCCTGGTTTGATTTTTCGCTCCACCAACACCGAACACCTTGCGGGTTCGGCTCTTCGACACGATTTTCAGTGGGCCGGCGCATTGGCATACGAGGCGACGAGCCAGCGCCCATCCTCTCGAACCAATACCCACGTGGCAATGACTTCGCGGTCGACCGGGAGTTGGGCTTCTCCCGCCATGAGAATGCCGGCCCTGCTGACAACGATCGCTGTGTGGTCCCCGATAACGCGGATGCTCAGAGGTTCATCGACCGCCCGGGAACCCTTGAGCGGACCTTGGAAGCCAGCAGCCATGGAACTCCGGATTTCCCCCTTGTTGCGGTGATACGCCCGCGGCATAACCACCGTGGCGTCGTCCCGATACGATGCCATGAAAGCATCCGCATCATTGTCTGCCCATGCGGCGTAGATCTCGCCGAAAAGGCTCCGGATCTCGTCGGTCGCCTCGGACTGAGCGTCGGTGGGCTCGTTCTTTGACATTGGTCTGTTCCTTTCGTCGCTGTCAGTTACCCCTTCCTTTCGGGGCCCTTACTCATACGACGCGCGGCAGGAGCACAGATCGACAACTGTGACCAATCAGTCCAGGCAGAGGCACAAAGGATGACCGGCGGGGTCAAGGAACACCCGGAACGTCGTTCCCGGTTGGTTTTCGTGCTTGGTGGCGCCGAGCTCGAGCACAGCTGCCTCAGCGGTGTCGAGGTCATCGACCACGACGTCGAGGTGCATCTGCTGAGGGACGTCCTGGCCGGGCCATTGTGGCGCCCTGTAGGAGTCGACTTTCTGGAAGGCCAGCGAATCGCCGTACTCGGCTCGGACGGACCACCAGTCGTCGTCGTTCCGTTCGATTTTCCACTCAAGCAATGCGCTGTAGAACTCGGCCAGGGTCTTGGGGTCGGGACAGTCGAGCACTACAACGGGGAAGCGTGCGATAGCCATGGCCAACACTCTAGGACCGATTCCGGGGGATCGCATCAAGTTCGTGCGCCGGAATTAGCGGGAATTATCGGTACCGCGTGGCGAGCTCGGGGTTCTGCGCTCCGAAAGCGGCGAGGTCTGCTTGGAAGACGGCGTCGAGGAGCCCGGAGTTCTCCACGCCCGGGGCGCAGACAGTTTCGCCCAGTTCCAAGCCGCGCAAGCTGGCGGTGACGACGTCGCCGGCGCTCATCCGCGGCATCATGCTCAAGTCCATGCCCTGGCGTTCGTGGAACTCAGTTGCCACTACCCCCGGGCACACGACTTGCACCGTGATTCCGGTGCCCTCGAGTTCGGCGCTGAGGGTCTGGGACATCGCGACGAGATACGCCAGGCTCCCGCCGTAGACCACGCGACGGGGCATCTGGGAGTGCGGGGCGGGGCCGCCGAAGGCGATCATGCCCGCCACGTTGATGATGGTGCCCACGCCGCGTTCCTGCATGCCCGCGATTGCCGCACGGCTGAGCATGGTGGGGGCGAGGTCGGCGACGACGGTCCGGACCGCGGTTTTGGGGTGCGACGCGGCAAATTGTTCCAAGCGTTCTTGTCGTCGGCCCACGATCACCAGATCGTAACCGTCGTCGGCCAGGCGTTCGGCGAATGCCCAGCCGATACCGGAGCTGGCGCCAGTGATAAGTGCTAGCTTGCTCACTGATATTCCTCCCGTTGGCGGTCATAGCGACAGTTCCACGCAACCACGCGGCTGACAATGCTGTCCACCCTCCCGCACCCGAATCTCCGGGCGTAAAGTTCTGCCAAGGGACCGGGAGGACCGCTCATGGAGACTGACCAGCCCAGAGCCGTACAACAGGACACAACCACACAACAGAACCGCCCCCTCGAAATCGGCACGCTCGTCGTCGGTGGAGGCCAAGCGGGACTGGCCACGAGCTACTTCCTCAGCCGGGCCGGCGTCGAGCACTTGGTCCTTGAACGGCGGGCCGCGCTGGGTGGCGCGTGGCAGGATCGCTGGGATGCGTTCGTGCTGAACACGCCGAACTTCTCACTGGACCTGCCGGGCATGCCTTACGTGGGCCCGGGGCCGGAGGCATTCATGGCGCGTGACGACGCCGTGGACTATTTCCGCGACTACGCGAAGAAAATCGACGCCCCGGTCCGGACCGGCACGGACGTCACACGAATCACGACGTCGGATGGCGGCTTCAGCGTCGAAACGTCCGACGGCGGCTGGCTGGCACGCAATGTGGTGCTGGCGACCGGCGCATATCAAATACCTAAGATCCCAGCCCCTGCCGCAGGACTTCCCGCGAGCGTCCTCCAGCTCCACACGCACGACTATCGCAATCCGGAGCAGCTGCCCGACGGCGCCGTGCTGATTGTCGGGACCGGGCAGTCGGGCGGGCAGATCGCGGAAGACCTGCTCGCGGCCGGGCGTGAGGTGCATCTGGCGGTGTCGACGTGTCCGGAGGCGCCACGCCGGTATCGCGGGCACGACATCCTCTATTGGCTCCTGCAAGCCGGAATCCACGGGCCCGAGTACGGGGTCAACGCCCTGACGGTCGGGCAGCTGCCCTCCCCCGCCGCGCGGTTCGCCTGCAACCCCCTGCTCTCTGGCACCCACGGCGGCCACGACATCCATCTCCGCGAACTCGGCCGCCAGGGGGTCCGGCTGCACGGGCATCTGGAAGCAGCCGACGACGGCGAACTCACCTTCACGGACGATCTCCCCGAACGCCTCGCAACAGTCGAGGCCGGGTTCGGCCAGCGCATGGGACGGGCTCTCGACGCCTACATCGCCGCCGCGGGAATCGATGCTCCTGAACAGCAGAAGGCGCCGTCGGACGACTGGCTACCGGTTGCCTCACCGGCGCGGGTCAACCTGGCCGCCGAGAACATCACCTCGGTGCTCTGGGCCACCGGTTACAAGCTCGACCTCAGCTTCGTGGACATTCCTGTCCTGGACGCCTGGAGCTATCCACGTCACGTCCGCGGCGTCACCGAATGTCCGGGCCTTTATGTGGTCGGGTTGCCGTGGTTGACGGGCCACTACTCGTCGATCGTCGGCGGGGTGGGCGTGGATGCGGAGTACGTTGCGGGGTGCGTGGCGGGGCGGTGAGGAATGGTTGCAGTAATCCCCCCCGTCATCGTGCATTTCATCGTGCGGGTCTTGCGTACATAGCCGCGATCAGCAACTCCGCGGGCCGGCCCCGCGGGTTACCGCGGCACGGTGGTCGACCGGCTTACGGGCAAGGTGCGAGGGCTATTTGGACCGAACCGTCGCCAACAAGGGTTCGGTGTCATTGTTCCCTCGCCTGCACCCCGCGGTTCCCTCGTCGGCACTCCGCGCCGCGAAAAAGCCCGTGGCCTGGCGTGCCGGGGGCACCCAATGAAGGGAAGGCATCGGAGAATTGATCACGGCGTAGCGCTTGAACGAGCGTCCGGAATGGAAAGGATGACTGATGGATCCAACGGGTCAGAAACCAGGACTCCCACCGGGAGGCTGGTCTGCGGATCCCTACGGGTCCGGAACCTCCAAATGGGGAGACAGCGCCGGGCAAGCCGAAGGCGATACCGGGACCCAGAGTCCGCTGGCCGCACGGATCCCCGGACTACGGCTTCCCCGGCCTATGCTCGGAGCCCACGTGCCCGTGTACACCCCTTACATCTGGATGCTCCTTGCCGTGCCTGTCCTGGCTGCTCGCGGCGACGTCGTGCGCATGGTAGCGGCGATCCCCCACACCGGCTCGGTCACACCGGCCACTGTGGTTCTTTTCTCTGCCGTGATGTCCTTCGGTGCCCCCGGTCTTCTGGGCTACCTGGACTGGCGGAGGCTGCGCGGCGTCGGGGTCGTACGGCCTTTCCATTGGATCTGGGCCTTCCTGCCGACGGTCTATGTCATCGGCCGGACAACCGTCATCAGGAAAGTCGCCCCGCGCAGGGGCCTGGCACCGGTATGGGTGCTCATCGCCTCATTCCTCCTGATCGCGTTGTACCTCAACCATGTCATCTAGACACGCTCGCCCACACCATCGCCCAACAAACCGCAGGCTAACGCTCAGCGGCGGGACGTTCGGCTCTTCTGTGCAGATTCTTCTGCCTCGGCTTTGGCGGACTGAACCATCTCGAGGAAATCCGCCCGCTGCAGGTAGTCCTCGCCTGGTCCGCGGATGACCCTGCCTAGGTAGGGGTCGCGTTGTTCCAGTTTCCTGTTCCCGTGTTGCAGTGTGGTGTAACCGGCTTCGCCCTCCCCCTCTGCTTTTATGGCTACATATGGGATTAGGATCCCGACTGAAAGAGCGCTCACGCCCATCGCAAGTACAAGGGTATTTGTGAACCACGACTGGGGCAGCACAGCCGAAACGCTCAGGAAGAGGATGATGGCGAGAAAGACCAAGGCCACCGTGGAACATCTGAAACGCATGCGCAGCAGCGCGAAGGCTGTGGGCCCAGCCAGTAGCCGACGATCAGGATCGCTGGTTACCAAGTCAACGCTCCATATCCACCATTGAGTAAGTCGGAGGGCAGAGTGCTCACGTCGGCCAGCTTCGTTCGCTTGAATAACCCATGCCCCAGTGAATCACGAGGTTTGTCGCGATTGCCTGAGGACCGTTCAGACGAAACGCCACACGGATAGCTCCGGACTCACACAATACGAGGCGGATACATCCCTGATCGGTCCGAATTCGGCGACCTGGTCAGCAGGCTCGTAGGTGGTCCTGGATCAGGCCGTCTCAGTGGTCCTCAATTGGGTTGACCTACTCAGGAAGCATGGGCAAGAGCCGGGAACACAAGCAGCAATCTTCGACGTGAGGTGCTGAATAGTGGCAAAAAGTAACGGCCAACTCGGCTGGTGGTGCAGGGGAAAGCTGTGGTCGAGGCTTGCTTGCCTCGGCGTCACCCTGGGTATCGCAGCGGAATTAGTTCATCTTCTCAGTTACACATTGCCCACCTTCAACCCTGTCTTCGTCCTTTATTATCTGTTCTACCTATTCGCTGAAGTGCTTGTTATGACGGTGCTTGGGGTGGCAGTTTCCGGCGCAGTAATCGTTGCCAGGTTGGCGGTGGCCGAGGAAGCGACCCGCAAGACGCGGGCAGTTGTCACGGGAGTCGTTGCACTGATGACTTCAGGCGCAATGGCCTTCGCCCTCTGCAGCCTGGTTCAGTCAGGGAACCCCTGGGTAGTCTCGGGCGTCACAGGGGCTCTGGTGGGCAGCGCATTCGCCACGGTTACCTACCGACACTCCTCCGAAGCCTGAAACAGGACCCGTTCCCCCGATTGCTGCTTACCCTCGTAGCTCCGACGACCGTATTCGCCTAATAGGCCAATCAGAGGCTGACCACGCAAAACGGAGCGGCGCGGTGCCCGGAAAAGGATCGGCTTACGGGACGTGGTGATTGCTTGGCGTCCTCCGTTGTTACGGTGACACCAGACGATCCAACAACCAAGAAGGACTACCATGCCGGCCTCGATCACTCTTATTCGTTCGGGCGCACTTGCCGATGTTGCCCAATATGCGTACGCGGCAACCGCTCCCAGCAATGCGCGGCTCATCTTCTTGGCCGGAGCGTGCCCGTTGAATGAGGATGGATCGACGGCTGGTGTCGGGGACTACGCGGCACAGGCTGAGAAGGCGATCCAGAACATGCACCTTGCTCTGGAAGCCGCCGCTGCGGGTATTGACGATGTGATTTCCACCCGCGTCCTCGTCGCGTCCGGCCAGCACGCTGATCTTGTAACGGCGTGGGATGTGGTCCGGGCGGCATTCGGCGGCCACGATGTGCCGAGCACGCTGATGGGTGTCACGGTTCTTGGCTACCCCGACCAGCTCGTCGAGATTGAGGCTATCGCTGCGGTTGTGGACTGACGTGGCATAGCCCGTTCTCGGATCGGCTATCGGGACCCCAGAAAGGACACCTACTGGCGCTAGAGTTCGGTCCATGATCGTTTGGCTCAACGGCACCCACGGAGTGGGAAAGACGACGACGAGCGCGCTCGTGCAGCAATTACTGCCCGACGCGCGCGTCTTCGACGCTGAGAAAGTCGGCGAGGTGCTCATGGACATCAAGCCGGGACTTCCTGCAACGGACAACTTCCAGCACTGGGAGCCGTGGCGAAGGCTCGTCGTCGAAACGGCTCGACGCGTGCTCGAATACACCGGAGGCACACTCGTAATGCCGATGACCGTCCTGGTCGAGAACTACTGGCGGGAGATCAGCGATGGTCTTACGGAGCACGCCATACCGATCCAGCATTTCGTGCTCCACGCCGACCAGGCCACGCTCCGCGACCGCATACAGAACGACAAAAACCTCGGACCCTCAACGTTCCGCTTCGCGTACTTGGAGCCATACGCCGAGGCAGCTCGTACCTGGCTGCACGAAGAAGCCGAGGTCATCGACACCACACACATCACACCGGACCAAGCCGCGCAGCAGATTGCGGATTCGGTGCTTGGCCGCTGAGAGAACTCCAGACGGATCGCCTGACGCACACCATCAAGGTCGTGTGGGCGTTCTGCTGCCCATCAGGCAGGCGGTTCACCTCCGATTCATACGACGACGCTACGGTTTACCCGTGAAGCGCTTCTTTGGGCACCCCATCACCTTGTGGCCGTCTATGCGGAACCGCCTGCACATCTACGCACTGCCCGCCCCCGACCTCCGATCGGCGCTGGAAGAACGTCAGCGCGTCCTGGAGGCGTTCGATTACTGCTCCGTCCAGCCAGCAAACTACCTGCATGCAACGGTGCAGCAGTTCGCGGTTACCTCCGACGAGGTCAGCCCCGAAGATATGGATGCCTTCATGGCCAGGCTCAAGAGCCTCGCCGCCGACACCAAACCGTTCAGCATCGGGCTGGGCGAACCGGAAGCGGATGACTACTCGCTTGGAGTCAAAGGAACCAGTACGTCCGCATGGGCGAAACTTACCGCGGCGGTTCGCGACGCGGCCGCTGACACCATCAACAAGGGCCAACCGCTGCCCGGAGCCCCCTTCAACCCCCATCTCACCCTGGGCTACGCCCTGGCCGAAGGCAGTACCGCACTCATTCAACAAGCGTCCGACCAGCTGAGGGCAACCGCCCTTCCTCCCCTGGCCATCAACGAAATGCATCTCATAGCCGTCCACCAGGATGCCAAACGAGGCACCTTCACCTGGGACACCACATCTCGCTTCCCTTTCAGCGAACCCCCAGCCAAATAATCGAAGCGAACGCCTCCTGGCTTCCGCGACGTGCACGCTGAAGGATCCCTCACCGTGCACATTGCTATAACCGGTGTAGAGGTCCGGAGAGGGACCGGCTTACGCGACCGGGTACGCTTCAGATCATGACGCCCCGTGTTCCGACCAATGTCGCAGTCGTTTGCTCGATGATGGTCGCCGGGGCTGTGGTCGCTGTGGTCCTCGCAGCCGTGCAGTTCTTCTTGACCGCTGGGATTCTTCAGGGTGACGGAAATTCACCAGGTGTCCCTTTTGCCCCAATAGGGGTCATAAGGAGTCTTCTCTTCCTAGTGGCGGCGTCCCTGTGGCTATGGATGGGCTGGAAGAACTACCAGGGACGGCTTTGGGCCAGGAACCTCACCATCGGCCTGGGAATTTTGACTCTGCTAGCAGCAACGATCGCATTCCTGACACTGAGCAGCAGGTTGACTGTAGTGGCAAGTATCTCCTACGGTGTCTCAGCGATCCTCTCAGCCATAGTCCTCGCTCTTGTAGGGCGTCAGGAATCCAACAACTTTTACCAGAAAGTTCACCGCCACCAGCCAACTGGTGACGAGGAACTGCCAACACATTCCAGCCCCGAGTACCTTGGTGACTTCTCTACTGACGAACAACTATCGAAAAACGGTCGGACATCACAGAGGCAGTGAAGGAGGGTCCCGGTGAACCATCCCGAACCGGGCGGGAATTCATTGCCCGAGTTCATCTCCAGACGGCCAGGTTGTGTATCCCAAGGCTCTTTCTGCTCGATATTTAGAGATGGCCAGAACAGCTGCACACCCCATGGTTGCGAGTTCGAGGAACGCCAGCGCGGCAGATGCGTAAAAAAGCCACTGCGGAAACCACGTGCTCCTGGCCGATGCAAACGCACCCACGAAAAAAAGGGCGAGGGTTCCAAAAAGGAACCAGGTTGTGTAGAAGGTGACAAGACGGTAGTTGCCGGCCGATGGTTGCACCGGCATGGCTTTCCATCTCTTCCTCGGTATCACTTGAATGTTCTGGCTAGTCATCTGGGCCTTTGCTGACACGTGTCCCTACTCGGCGAGTCGGCGGCCCAGACGGGCGGAAGCGAAGCATCCTCGTCGGTCATGAGCCGAACCTATCACCAGGTCAGACACAGACACGGCTCCCTATCAAATTGGCTCAGCTGTCTCCTCTAGGCCTGGAAACCAAGAATTCTGGACACAGCACATCGATCGGAATAGGAGAAGGTTTTGGCTGTCCGCAAAGGGATCCTTTACCGGACGCGAAACTTGGAGCGTCGCTTCCTCGAAGCGAGAACTAGAGGATGCCTGTTTCTGCGGCGCCCACGATCCTCGACCTTGCAGTTTTCAAATAGACGATGTCACTCATGTAGAGGTTCACGTGACCGGCGAGGTCGGATCTGCTCTGGCGCTGGGCCTCAGCGGCCGTGAACCGCGCCAAGTCTTCAAGCCGTTCCACCGCCACCATGAGCGCCTCTGAGGCGCTGAAGTCGGCGCGGTACGCGCCTAGCAGGAGCCCAAGTCGCCTGCCCTGATCCTCGGCGCTGTCCCCGGGGCGGCCGTCCGGGTTCGTCGGCGCGGCGAGGGGACAGAGGCGGTACGCAAGGTAGGCGACATCCCAGATCCGAGGGCCGGGCGAGATCGTGTCCCAGTCGATCACCCCGGCGAAGCGGCTGCCACTGCAGACGAAGTTATACGGGGCAAAGTCATTGTGGCAGACCACCTCGACCGGCTCGTGAACCGGCGTCTTCCAGACCGCATCCACGATATTCAGCCCTGCTGTGGCGTCGTGGAACTCGCGGAGCCTCCCGGCTGCTGTCACTAGAAAGGAGTCCTCCCAGACCCACGCGGGCATCGGGTACGAGGGAACCGAGCCTGGCACGAAGTCCAGGATCTCCCGACCTGCATTATCGATGCCATAGGCCTGCGGTACCCATTTAATTCCCTTGAGGTGCAGACGACGGAGGACCTCATGGACGGTGCTCGTCCAGGGACCGCTGGGATGTCGCACCGTATCTCCGGCGCGGACCACTTCGTTCATGTTTCCCCCGGAAAGCATTTCCTCCATAAAGCAACCCTACGTCCCCGCAGCTCCCGGTTCCGCCTGTCCTGCAGAGGATCCCTCGGCGTGCGCTGCTTGTGACTGGAGCAGTGACTGGCTGAGACGATGGGCTTATGGAAGACCTTTCAGGGAACCGCGAATGGGTCCGCCGGCTCCTGGGCTTGGACCCGCCTGAGCTTCACCGCCCGACGGCCGTGCGCCGTCGCCCGCTTGGCTCTGATGGTTCGATCGCCCGGGAACGGATTGAAGTGGACACGAGCGACGGCGACACCGTCCCATGCCTTCTTCTCAGCCCTGAGTCGCCCTCCGGAAGCACAGTGATCGCCGTCCACCAGCATGGCGGTGAGTTCTCGCTCGGCAAGAGTGAAGTGGCCGGTCTCCGCGGTGATCCTTCGATGGCATACGGGCTCCGCCTCGCCGAACACGGAGTCCGGGTGCTCATCCCCGACTTGATCGGCTTCGAAGAACGTCAACGGTGTTGGTCGCCCGCCGGCGCGGATGACGAGCAACTCGATGCGCTCCTTCGCATAGCGCACGGCAGCAGCCTCCAGGCCAAGCACACCAAAGACATCGCAACTCTGACGACGTGGCTGGTTGAGGAGCCCGAGATGGCCGGGATTCTGGGCATCATGGGCCATTCCCTTGGCGGTCAGGTAGCGCTCTTCAGCCTTGCGTTCGATGCGCGCCTCTCCGTCGGTGTGGTGAGTTGCGGCGTGGGCACCGTTGCCTCGTTCGCATCTCACCGCATCAAGCACAATCCGGCATGGTTCGTACCTGGCCTCACGGCGTCCGGCGACGTGCCTGCGGTCGTAAGAGCTCTCGAAGGACAGAGGGTGCTTGTCTCAGCCGGATCCGCTGATCCGTGGTTCCCTACTGACGGGGTGGGTGCCGTGCTCGCGGGCTTCGGCCCTGGAGTCTGCGACACACATCTGTTTCATGGCGGGCACGAGCTCCCAGCCGAGTTGATGGAGCTTGCCTGCTCCCACTTTATCGACGCAATCTCATGACAATGCCTCTTGTCCAAGCGTCCGGTAAAGGATCCCCGACCGGACGGAAGATGGCCTTTGGGCGCGTGGAGTCCACAAACCTCGACCCTCGGACGAGCCTGCCGAAGAACGCGTTGCAGGTCCGGAAGCCTTGAGGCCGGGCAAAGGGACCATTTGTTCTCAACCGAGCGGCACCTGTACCGGCTTGAACCGAAACGGCCCGCCGCATTCAGGGCCGTCAGGGTGCTCCCCGGTGGGCTCCGTTTCGATCGCCACAACGCGGGCGACACGGACACCTGAAGAGTCCACCGCGTCAACAAAGACAGAGGTGACACTGACGGGCGGCACCAGGTAAGGCGCAGACTGGGGCACCAACCACCTGCCGTCCCGGCTCTTGTCCACTGGGGCCGGAGTGCAGCCCTCCCCGAAGCATGCGGAAACCGACCTTGGCTTATGTACAAATACCAACTCCACATCGCCTGTGTAGGCGTGCCCGACCGCGGGACAGACGGTGCTGACACCCCCACGGATAAACACAGCCAGGGCCAGGACAACGGCCAGCACCCCAAGCACGACCAGAAGTAGCCCCCGGAGCTTCATTCCGCGAGCCTAACCCGGAAGCCCGGATTCTCGAGGGCAATCCCCTTGTGCGCTATCCGCAAGCCCAGTCGAAGGCATCAGATTCCAGATCGATTTGAGCGTTGCCGCCACCGCCGAAGTTGAGTCCCGAGATCTCTTCTAGTTCGAGATACCAAGGAGTAAGGCCTTCAGGCATCGCCTGGACGGGGAAGGCCGTTCCGCCCAAGTGGCTTAACGCGAAAAGCGGTTCAGCCCAGCCCGCAAGGCTCCTCCCACCTGTTGAAGGATTGACATACCCACCGGGGCCGACCTCATCTCCCCAGAGTTCGACGGGGGCCTTGCCAGCATTTGGATCGACGCGCGGAATCAACCAAATGTCGATGGTCGGCTCGACGATATCCCAAGCATTCGTACCTTCTGACTCGTCCGCATGCTCACCCTCGGCACGAAGATCGGGACGAGGCGCCGTCGGGCCGGCCGCCAACTCATCATCTGTGAGCCAGAGGATCGCGAATTCTCCGTCGATCACGTCTCTGCGCCTAAGTAGGCCGGGATGGTCCTCGGTTGCTGCAAGGTCGCGTAAGAACGGATCGGTTGATTCGGCGCTGGGGATCGGAGATTTGCTGTCGTCTGCGAATTGTCCCTCACCAGCAAATATGGCGATTCCAGGAAACTGTGGCCCACGCCTTTGAAAGTCACCGGGTAGCCAGATCGTCAGCACATGCATCATGGGCAAACCAGTGTTGAGGCTTCGTGGCCACTGTTCCCAACGAACGCCCGGCCCAAGGCTTCCTGTCCAGCCGGAAGGCGGCTGGTTGGGAATGGCTGCATCGGCAGTTCGCCCCGGCGCCTTGCCAACGCCATTGCCACAACGAAATGCCAAGTTCCAAGCGATCGTCTCGGTCATGGCACCACCATATGAGGTCGTGATCCAATCCAACGAAGCAGACTGAAACTTTCATGAGCCTAATGTCCAACTTCGCCACGAAGAATCGCTGAAGAGTCTGTGTAGCATTGGGACCCAACGACTCTTGGGGGTAGCAATGAATTTAAGTCCGGCCTTCGGAATCATCGGAATTCTATACGTTGTCTTCGTGATCGCAGTGGCCGTCCTGGCCGTGTATGCCTTGGTCTTAACCATCATCTTCTTACGGCTGCGGATCGCTGAGTTGAAGAGGGCAGCACGGTCAGAGGACGGCTGAACCGCCGCCGTAGTGCCGCTCACACTGCCTCAGGCAGCTCAGCAGGTCCCGACTCTTAAAGCGCAATTGATCAGGGAGGTTCGAAATGCCCGGCAACGGATCCCTCGGCTGCGCTTGAGCGCGGTAGCGCGATTCGCTCATTTCGAGACGCATCTGGCCGGTGAGGAGCCGGAGTCCACTCGTTCCTCCGCGGAGGATGCCACAATCTGTGGATGCCCCTCATTCAGGTTCTCAATGCATCCCCCTCCTCTATTGAAAAGAAGCGTCAGCTGCTGGCTGCGCTCACGGCCACTTACGCTGAGGTTATGGAAATCCGTCCCGACACGATCCGGGTGATCTTGCACGAGCTTCCCCGCGAGAACTGGTCTGTTGCCGGCGTCACGCTGGCGGATTCCGGACAGAACGAATCCGTCTGAACCAGAACGGCGCAATCCCCTCTGGAATCCGTCGCCCTGGTCACCGGAGTGGCCCCTTCGAGAATCCCCTGAGGGGCAGGCTCGACATGTCCATCGGGTGGTGGGAGAGTGAGGGCCATGTCATTCTTTCCGGAGGTTGAGCGGTCGGCAGAACCGCGCCCCGTACGAGTAGAAACACCGATCTGGGTAAGCCCGCCGGAGAATGAGTTGCCTGTACCGGTCCCGGTGACGGCAGTTCTTGCTCGCCGGCCTGGTGCCGCCTTGTGCCTGCGTCGCATCGATGTATACCGGGCGGGCTGCGTGTTCGCTTTCTCCGTGAGCGCCAGCCGTCAGGCCGACATGACAGACGAGCAATGGTTTGAGCTGATGGATAATCTCCAACCACACCGTCCGTTCCGCAGAGAATCTGCCGAAGGATCGCTCCGGGTGGGAGTGGAAATGCCTGACGGATCCAAGGCCATCGGCGGCCTCAGGGCTCACCGCTATCCGTTCGACGGAGCGGAACCAGAGGGGCCGCAGCTGACCACACACGGACGCGGGGGCGGAGGCTCGGACCAGAACTACGACTATCGCATTAACGCCTGGTTGTGGCCGGCGCCGCAGGCCGGTTCGCTGCGTCTGGTATATGACTGGGCCGCCCTGAGGTTCAATGAAGCGTCGATCACCATCGAAACGACACCGCTCATCACCGCGCAAGAAAACGTTCGGAGCATCTGGGCCCAATAACCCAAGCCCGCGACCCGCACACAGGGCGTGCTATTGGTGCGACCACTACATCGGCCAGCCTGCACGCCGAGTGATATCGATACCGGCACGTAGAGGGATCGGTTACCGGACAAATCCATGCCACGTCAGACTCAGCCTGCGCAGCACATCTAGAGCAACAGCAGTCCGTCGGTTAGTGACTTCCGCAGCCGCTCGTGTCTGTCTCCCAAAGGCAAGCTGGCAAAGCCGCCATTCCGGAATATCTGGTTTAGATACGACACAAACGACATGTCATTCTCAGCGGCAAAGACGCCGTCAGCTCCACTGTCGGGGACCCGGAATCCATACGGCGCACCGCCGCTGACCTTCGCCTTATGCAACCGATCAGGCGCAACCGGCAGTACGAAAGGCCCGACAGCAGGGTCGTCCCGAGCTTCCTCTGCCCAGGCCTCGTGCTCGCTGATGAAGTAGCTGGAGATCGATTCCCCGGAATACCTTGTTCCCTCGAGCTCGATCACCAGCGGATCCGCCGCGGATGACTTGGCGGTCACGCACATTCGACCCGAGCCGCCCCAACTCCGTCCACACGCGTTCCCGATCGCCCTGCCTGTATCGGTCCGCCCAGCCCCCAACGCTCATAAGCAACGATTATCCGAGTCCCGGCCCGTTTCTCGATGATCGAAGCAGTTCCGGAACCTGCTCGCATCGACGGGAATGCGTGCTGAGGGATCCTGGTGTGTGCGGCGGCCGTCGTCACTGGGCGTCGCGCTCGTAAGACACGGAGCACGCCTGGGTGCCTTCCCGGGGTTCCGGCAGGACGGCGCTGTCATCATTCGAGTTGTTTCAGCACTTCAAATGGCAGCTTTGAGCGCGCGTCCATGACCTCCACGCCAAGGAGCCGGCCATCGCCGTCGAAGTCGAGATTGATCATTCCGTTGATTTCACGGGTGTCGCACAAATAGGTTTTGGCTATATTCCCGGCAAGAGTTCCCTCTGCTGCAAAGTAGATGTAGGCAGCGTTGGCAACGGCGTCGTATCTAATCTTCAAAGCGACCTCAGAGGGCAGTTTGTGGCGATGGGTCCTGCGGGCGTTAACGAACCTGTTTGCAGATGGTGGGCCATTGGCGCCTGGATGGGGCTTCGGCCGACGGAAGAATTAGCGAAACTGTTCGATAAATCACATTTGTGCCTCGGGAACCGCTAGCCTCATCTGAGGACTAAGGGGGGCTCATGATGGAAATCGCGCTGACCTGCGCAAACGCAACCTTGAATGTGGATGCGGAGGGTACCTTCCATCTGCGGTGGGCGCCGGGCTCGTCTGTGTCGGCCGCCGATGTTCACGATGTCGTCGCTGCCGTCCGTGGCGTGACCGGAGGCCGGTTGCAACCGATGCTCGTCGAAGTGGTGGACGTGTGTTTGAGTCTCGAGTCCAGAGTGACGCTGCAGGGGACGCGGTTTGTGTCCGCTGTGGCACTGGTCGGGGCCACAGTGGTCGACCGGGTGATGGCCGCGGCCTTGTTGCGTGAGCAGGAGTGCCCGCACGGATACTTCACGTCCGTCGAGGAGGCCACGGAATGGCTGAATCGGTTACCGGTTCCGGAGGCGTTGGAAAAATCCGCCGTCTAAGTGAGATGGCCGCGACTGAGTTTGTCGCCCGGTTTGCTAGTCCAACTACTCGTGTCTTCTCCGACGAGCAGCCCGTTTGAACCGTAGAAACCTGAGTTGTCACGCTCGATGCCGAGAGCGCGGCATTACTCGTTCAAAGACGCAAGCGTGAACCGGTCGGGGATCTTCTTTGCCGTGTACTTATCGAGGTTCTCGAAAGGTTGCGGATCGCCGAAGAGAGTCCATAGCCAGCGGGACTGATAGCTGGCCCGGTCCCGACTCGCTCGAAGGGTGCCTTGATAAACCAGCTCGGATCCATAGACGGCAGCTGCATCTCCAAAATATGCCCGTCCGGGACGAAACCGGCCGAGGGCACACGCTATTGTCGCCCGGCAGCCCGCAGGGGCACCCCTCGTATTGTCCGCTCAGCGTTATTGGACAGGGAGTTCCGCAGTGACAGCGTCGGCGATTCGAGAAGCAACATCTTCCGCTGATAGCCGGGACGTGTCGATGACGAGGTCAGCGTCTTTGATCATCCACGTGCGGGCCGCCGCGTACCTCTCGAGGTGATCCAACCTCCACTGCCTGCCGGACAACTCGACCTGGTCGTTCTCGATTCGGCTCCGAAGGGTTGCTTCGTCGGCGTCTAGCACTACATGGATGACTTGATCGTCCAACTCATTGAAACTTGCCTGAAGTTCCGCCCAATAGTCCTGCCGCAGCACGGTCTGGACGGCCACCAAGTGTTGTCCGGTATGCCGACAAATTTCGAGAGCCGTGGCTGGAACCAGTGCCCGCCATGCCGGAAGGTCCTGAAAGTCGCCGAAGGCCTGGTCCTTCAAACTGTGCATGAGCATATATCCGACCGCTTCGGGGTCAAAGAGCCGTAGAGCGGGCTGCGCTTCGACCAGTGCCTTGCCGGCAGTAGTTTTCCCCACGCCGAAGGTTCCGTTGATCCAAATCATCATGTCGCCGACAGTATCTTCTCCCGCATAGATAGGCGACGTGGAACCACCCGCGATGCGGGCTTACCCGCGGTGTTGAGTGCTTGAATGGGGGCATGGTGGATCGCAGCGTACTGGTCTCCGGTGGCGGCATTGCCGGCTTGACCGCCGCGTACTGGCTGGCGAAGGCCGGTTGGTCGGTCACGATTGTGGAACGAGCGGCCGCCACACGATCTAGTGGGAACCCCATCGACGTGCGCGGAGCAGCAGTCGCTATCGCACGGCAAATGGGCATCTGGTCGCACCTGGAGGAGGCTGCCACCGGCGTCGAACGCCTGGTCTTTGTGGATGCCGACGGGCGGCCGCAGGACACCATCCGCACCCGCCAACGTGCCGACGGCGACGGGGAGGTCGAGGTCTCACGCACTGACCTCGTCGGCCTGTTGCTTGAGAAGGCCCAGGAGACAAGCCTCATCATCCGGGACGACTCGATCACCGCCTTGCACCAGGACGGCGGCGGAATCGACGTCGAGTTTCAGCGGACCCCTTCCCGTCGCTTCGACCTGGTCATCGGAGCCGACGGACTCCACTCCACCGTTCGGCGCTTGGTATTCGGCCCCGAAGAACGTTTTTCCCGCCCATTCGGCATGTTCGTGGGCACCGTGCGCGCCCCTGCACCGATCCAAGATCCGCGCACCGTGCTGTTGTACAACGAACCGGGAACCTCCTTGACCATCCACCCGGCGGGTGGAAAACCCGGGTTCGCATTCATCTTCCGGGGGCAGCAGAATTTCGACTACCGCGACGCGGACCAAGGCAGACGCCTCGTCGAGGCCACGTACGCCGACGGCGGATGGCTCACCCCGCTCGCGCTCGAGGAATGGGGCGCGTCCGACGAAAGGTACTTCGACGCCGTCACCCGCATGGACGTACCGCAGTGGGCTGCCGGCCGCGTGGTGCTGCTCGGTGACGCGGCGAGTTGCATCTCGTTGTTCGGTGAAGGGTCCAGCAGCGCGATCGTTGGAGCCAAGACCCTCGCCGACGCGATTGCCGCTCACCCGGATGACCACACCGCCGCTTTCGCCGGCTATGAACGCAGCCACCGCAAACACGTGCACTCGCTACAACGGGGCGCCGGCATCGCATCGCGCCTCCTCGTACCCAAGACCCGATCGGGCATCACGATCCGCAATGCTGTGTTGAATGCGCTCCCCTTTCGGAACACGCGACAAGCCCCGGATTCGCGGCGATAAGTGGCGGACTTTTCGCAGTGCTAAATGTCACCCCCTGACCGCTAGCCGATCCTCAACCGGACGACCGTGAGAAGCTGAGGGAATGATTCTGGAGCACGCGATTCTCCCCGTCCGTCCCGGCAGCGAGTCTGATTTCGAAGAGGCATTCCGAAGGGCGCGACCTCTTATCAGCCGGCAGCAAGGCTTCCGGAGTCTTTCGATTTCACGCTCGATAGAGTCCCCAAGCCTGTACCTTCTCCTCGTTGAGTGGGATTCGGTCGAGGCCCATTCCGACGGCTTCCGTGGGTCCCCCGACTATGAGCGGTGGAAGGAGCTGCTGCACCATTTCTACGATCCATTCCCGGTGGTTGAGCACTTCAAAACGGTGCGGTAGCCGATCCCTCAACGTGCATGCTGTCCGATGGACCCGCATGATCTGGCTGGCGCTCGTCCGTTGCCGCGCCGCGGCTGCGGGCCCGTCATGGACGGCACACCCGTTGCCACTCAGCGGGCAGGCCGTACTGACCTGTGGTCATGTTGACGTCCCCACAGCAGCATTGGACACTGAGCCTATGATCAGGGACGACGAAGCACGGGCCCTTGTGGCTGTCATCAACCACTTGATCGAGCGGTTCCCCGATATTCCACGCTCGGTCGTCGAAAATGTAGTTGCCGAAGAACACTCGAGCTTGAGCGGTGGCCGGATCCGGGATTATGTTCCGGTGCTGGTCGAACACGCCGCCAAGAAACGCCTAGCGAAAGTGGCCGACGGCGTCCGGTTCTCCGAAGGTTTCTCCTCCGAACTGGTCGGAGGACAACCATCGATCGGCAACCTCCACTAAAGAGGGGCGTTGCTCCACCGGGGATGAAGTCGGTTCCGTCGACAGTGATCGTTGGTGATCTTGCGAAGGCGGTCAGAGCCGCACCCAGGCGCCGGGTTTCACGTTGCCGGAATGCAACGCACTGTTCATCCATCGGCAGTAAAACCGGCGTCCGCACGCGGTCTTGGCGTGATATCAACAGTCGGTGAGGGACACTGAAAGCATTGCGACACCGTACCGCCAGCAGAATGCTCTGGTGCTGGGAGCGCTCGGGTTTGAGGCGATTGTGCTGCCGGGTTCCACGCAGGCCCTCGAAGTTGACGAACTCTTCAGGGCGAACAGCAGCCTGCGCGGGGTGGTGGTCGATTCCCCGGCCGGGCCGGCGTTGTTGAGCCGAGATCAGCTCGAATACAAGATGTCGGGCCGTCTGGGGTTCGGCCGTGCGCTGCATGCCCGTGCGACGGCTACAGACATGCTGGGCGCATCCCACTTCACCGTCCCGGACGGGCTCGGGATGTCCGAAGCGGTCGCGGTCATCCTGGAGAGGCCCGAAGCGACCCGCTACCAGGATCTGCTAGTTGTCGGCGATGGCGTGCCGCGGATCGTGCCGGTCTCGGAGGTCTTCGAAGGCCTGTCGGCCGTCTTCCGGCATGCCTCCCTGCATGATCCGCTCACGGGCCTTCCGAACAGGCGCATGCTTGAGCTGGAAGCGCCGGCCCTGACCCGCGACACGCACCGGTCCCGGATAGGCATCCTCTTCATCGATCTGGACGACTTCAAGGGCGTCAACGACACCTACGGGCACCGGGCCGGGGACATCGTGCTCGCCGAATTCGCCGCACGCCTCTCCGGATGCGTCCGGGACGGCGACACCGTCGTCCGGCTCGGCGGGGACGAATTCGCTGTGCTGCTGGTCGGCGTGGACGTAGCCGAAGCCGGAGCCGTCGCCGACCGTGTGCTGGAATGCATGGACGAGCACTTCGACGTCGACGGGCAGCACCTGGACGTTACCGCCACGCTCGGCCTTGCTATGGCGAGTGATGTCACCGATGAGGGTGCCTTGAGCCGGCTCGAGGCAGTCCTCCGGCACGCCGACGATGCGATGCTCAACGCCAAACATGCCGGCAAACGCCGCGTCGGGCGGATTTGCCCTGCGGGGAATGCGGCAGGGCTCGCCCGCGAAGCGCTCATCCGCCGCCGGCTTCCCGGTGCTCTTCGGGACGGCGCGTTGAGCCTGGAATACCAGCCCCTCCGGGACCTGGCCACCGGAGAGGATCACGGTGTGGAGGCCCTCCTGCGCTGGATGGATCCTGAACTGGGCCAGGTCCCTCCGGCCGAGTTCATTCCAGTCGCGGAACATACCGGGGAGATTCTCAGGATCGGCGCCTGGGTCATCGATCGGGCCTGTGCGCAGGCGAGGCTGTGGTCCGATGCCGGCACCCCGCTGAGGATCGCCGTCAACGTTTCCCCCCTGCAACTGGCATCAGGCACGCTGGTCGGCGATGTCCTGGGCGCACTGAACAGTCACGGCGTCCCGGCCGACCTCCTGGAGATCGAACTCACCGAAGGGACCGCGATCACCGACATGCCCGGGGCCGCTGTGCAACTGCAGCAACTTATCGACGCCGGCGTCGGGGTCGCTCTCGATGATTACGGGACCGCCCATTCCACCCTCGCGCTACTTCGGGCCCTTCCCCTGACGACCGTCAAAATCGCCAAGTCCTTCATCGACGACATCGACACGGACGCACGTGCAGCGGCCATCGTCAACGGACTCATCCATGTCCTGCAAGCCGCGGGAGTCAAGACAACTGCCGAGGGCGTCGAGCGAACCACGCAACTCACTGCACTCCGCGGCATGGCCTGCGACACCGCCCAGGGCTATTTGATCTCACGCCCCGTAGCTCCCGCCGACGTTCCCGCCGTCAGCTGTCGCCAATGAACCTCAGCAACGGCGCTGGTTGAGCGACTCACTTCCGAGGCCACAGCCCTGAGGCGTAGATACGATGAGTTCTGCGGGTGTTTACCAACTGGCTCACTTGGCTTGGCTTATCCCAATCCTAATCTTCCCCGACGAACGTGCGATTGGGCCGAATGTAATAAGCCTCCAAATTAGGATCGCCCAGTATTCCACCGATCAGGGATGGTGAACCTCATGGAGGTCATTAGCGACGCACCACGTTCGATCGAGAGGAAGCCAGTTCAAGGGCAGACTTCCGGGACGCGGTTTGTGTCCGCTGTGGCACTGGTCGGGGCCACAGTGGTCGACCGGGTGATGGCCGCGGCCCTGTTGCGTGAGCACGAGTGCCCGCAAGGATACTTCAAGTCCGTCGAGGAGGCCAGGGAATGGCTGAATCGGTTCCCGGTTCCGGAGGCGTTGGAAGAATCCGCCGTCTAAGTGAGGAAAGAATTCGGGCATGAAGGTTGACCGCAAACGCTCGCGGCCGCAAGGGCAGGGGGCGCAGGGCGGACGCCTTGGACTTCCGCGTCCGCGCTCGGTAGATGACACTGGACTCATGTCATCGGAACAGACCCCTCTCCACACTCCATTCACCGCCGCGTACACCGCCGCCGACATCCTCGAGGGCGTCGATCTGAGCGGGCGTGAGGCGATCATCACCGGCGGGCACAGCCGGCTTGGCAGGGAGGTCACCCGCGCTCTCGCCGCCGCCGGCGCCTACGTGACGGTCGCATCGCGCGACACCGAGCGCGCGGCCGAATCGGTCGGCCGGATCGACGGCGTTCGCGTCGAGCAGCTCGACCTCACAGACCCGGAGTCGATTGACGCCTTTGCCGCGCGCTGGCTCGATTCCGGACGCCCCCTGCACATCCTGGTCAACAGCGCCGCGGTCTTGTTCGGCCCGGAGCTGCGTCTTGACGCCCGTGGCCACGAACTGGCGTTCTCGACCTCCCATCTCGGTCACTTCCAGCTCACCCGGGCGCTCCTCCCGGCACTGCGCGCGGCGCACGGTGCTCGCGTCGTCAATGTGACCTCCGGTGCGGCCCGGTTCGGCGACATCCACTGGGATGACCTCGACTTCTCCACCGGCTACAACCCTGTCGCTGCGTACGCGCAATCCAAGCGCGCCAACGTCCTCTTCACCGTTGAACTGGACCGACGGTTCGCCGGGGACGGCATCCGCGCATTCGCCGCGCACCCCGGCGTCGTCATCGGACCCGGCCCGCACTCACCCCAGCGCCTCGATTCCCTCCGGGCACAGGGCCTCGTCGACGAGCAAGGTGACGCGATCATCGACCCGGAGGCTGGAAAGAAGACCATCGAGCAGGGCGCCGCCACCCTCGTGTTCGGCGCAGCCAGCCCGCTGCTCGACGGGATCGGCGGCGTGTATCTCAAAGACAGCGACGTGGCCGTGCTCGACGACGAAGAGCGACCGCTAACCCCGGACAACATCCCGGCCGACGCGAACTCGGCCATGCTCAACCCCGAAGACGCGCGACGGCTCTGGGATCTCAGCGAGCAGCTGCTCGCCTGACGGGCCCACTGCATCGGTCGCGTGTGCACGAGCATCGTGAGCTCGCCAGCCCCCGAAGGTCGACCGAGTTTCCGTGCAGGCTTGGTAAGGGCCCAGCGGGACCAACCGGCCGCGCTACTCCGCGATACTAAATGCCCACCAGGCCGACTCTTGAGCGAATACAGTTTGAGAGTGAATTTCCACGCCTTCAAGCGTTTCATCGATCTCGCGCCTGCTCTTGCCGATGCTCAGCCTCTCCTCCAGGTTGAAGAACAGAACAGCGACTACGAATCTGGGGTCGCCCGCATCGGGAACGAGCAATGGCGAATCCGCACGGCCCGGATCACACCGACGAAACCCGGCGCCTTCGTCGCGGTCTGGAAGCGCGGTGAAGGCGGATCGACCAGGCCCTTCACGGCTGAAGAGTCGATGTCCGGACTGCTTGTCTTCGTAGAGGAGCAGGAACGGTTCGGGGTCTTCCAATTCACCAAGCCGCACCTGATCTCGTTCGGCTACGTCAGCTCCGACCTTCATCCCGGCAAGCGCGGTTTCCGCGTCTATCCCGAATGGTGCTCCGGCCTGAATCCTCAAGCGTCACGCACTCAGCGCGCGCAGGGAGTTGCGTTCTCCGAGCTTCCTCCGCATACCGCACGCGAGCAGTTCAGCGCCCATTGGATTTCTGAATGGCCCAGATTCTTTCAAGATTCTCGTTACAGTTTGTTGGCTGCCGGACATTAACAAGGGCATGAGCTTGCAAACAATGGGGGAACGGGTGGATCTGGAGAGGGAAAAACGGTTCGTTGCCGCCCACACGGGGTCCCACGACCGCATCTACCGCTATTTTCGGCGCAGGACGGACGGCCCCGCCACCGCCGAGGATCTGTGCGCGGAGGTTTTCAGGATTGCCTGGGAAAAGTCCCGACAGGATGCTGAGCTCCCGGTGCTCGTCATTTTCGGAATAGCCAAGAACGTGCTCCGAAACCACGACAGGTCCTTGTCCCGGTCGGCGGGGCTTATCGGTGCTTTGCTGTCGGAGCGCGTCCCCGGGACACCCGCGGAGGAATCCGCCGTGCGGGATGCCATCGACTACCTAGGTCCGAAGGAACGGGAGGTGTTGCTGCTGACGTATTGGGACGGACTCACCGCCGTCGAAGTATCCCATCTCCTCAACACGACGGCGACTGCCGTGCGAATGCGCCTGCACCGGGCCCGCAAGGAACTAGGCCGAATACTTCAGGAGCAGACAGTGTCAGAAGGAGCAACAGAATGAGCAAGGACCAGTCCGTCGCCGATCTGCTGTCAGCCGCCGATCCTGCGCTCATGATCACCGACGAGGAATTGGACCGCAGCCGCGATCGGTCTCTGTCGTTCGTGAATTCCGAGGTCACTCACATCGCCGTCGGCGGATCCGTCCACGACTTCCACCGCACACCGGCCAAACGTCATTGGGTGCGTTTCGCCGCTGCGGGGCTTGCTGCCGCGGCGGTCGCGGCCGGCGTACTCGTGGCCTCGAGTTTAGTAACGGGTCCGGTCAACACGGTTGCGGCGCCGAGCGTCACCGCTATGGCGACACCGTCCAACGCCGGGAGGTCTTCCCTGGCCGGGCCCACTGTTACCGATTCATTTGGGAACGTGGATTACTACACCACCGTCTCCGGTGACACCTCTGCTGGAGTGGCCGCAGCCTTCCGCATCTCCGAGGAGAAACTCGCTGAATTCAATGGGCTTCAGCCCGGGAGCGCATTGGCACCCAATACAAAGCTTCGGTTGATCCCGTCTCCAGGCCCGATCAAGGGTGCGAAGGGGGCGGCCACCGTCGACGAGAACGGCATCCCCACGAGTTACGTCATCGAATCCGAGGACACACTTGGCGGGATCACCTACCGGTTCGGAATCACGGGAGAGCAGTTGGCGGAAGCGAACAAGGTCCCATACGTGTACGAGAAGGGCAACACCTATTTTGTCCGTGCCGGGAACCGTATCCAACTGCAGAAGAATCCCGTCGACAGCAGGTCCGGTACAGGAACAACGGTCAACAATTCATTCGGCCAGACCATCTTCTACACCACCGTCGACGGTGACTCCTTCGACAGCATCGGCTACAAATTCCGATCCACCACGACCCAACTGCTGCAGTACAACCCGTCCCTCACCACTGACAAGCCCATCCCCGCAGGCACCAGGGTGAGGCTCATGCCCGGGGAACTCAAGATCGACGGAGCGCAGGGCACCTTCACCGCCGACCCCGACGGCGTCCCGCTCACCTATACCACTGCGCCCGGGGACACCGAGCGCCAGATCTCGTCCCGGTTCAGCGTGACAGACCTGAGATGGGCGAACCGCCCGCTGACCGGCACCGAAGCGGTCTGGTATGCCTTCACAGACCTACCCAACGGCGAACTCGCCCCCGGCCAGACAATCAGCCTCGCCTTGACCAAGCCCATCCACAAGTAGCTGTCCGGGTCCATCCAAACAGCCGAGGCACCCAAAAACGTCCACCCGTTCCTACCCCTCGAAGTGAGTTTCGATCCCGCTCCCCGAGACCTGTGAATGCACCTGGCTTGGATGTGAAAAAGTTCAGCGCAGCACTGGCGTCTTCGCTGATTTCCATGGGAATCCCCAACGAGCTATGAACACCTATCTCTGCGAATTTCTTGGTGAGAGCCGGCCAGCGCAGGTCTGTCGAACCGTCGTCGATAATCACAGGAGACATCTCCCGGAGCGCCGCGATGCAGGGGCCGTCACCGATCAGAAGCATTCTCTGCGCCCACCAAAACAGACTGGAGGTCCAGAATGCCTTGAAGCTGGTCTGCAGGCTCGTTTTCGGGTGAACTCGGCATTCGCCCATCCTACTTTCCTCGTTTGACCTGTTCTGGATTCAAAGGAGAACGGTGCCCCGACGCTGGCGGCCCGCATCCCGCCGTCGTATGCTGCATGCAGTCCTAGGCTTTCGATCCCCTACCGCGGAGTACGCACATGCAGATCCCCAAACCGTCCGACGCCGACAAAGACCGCTTCCGCGCGGTGGTGCCAGAGAACCCTGATGTCGTCGTCAAGCCGATGTTCGGGAACCTGGGCGCGTTCGTGAACGGCAATATGTTCGCCGGACTGTTCGGCCCGATGATCGGCGTCAAGCTTTCCGACGCCGACCGCGAGGCACTGGAGGCCAGCCACCAAACGCTCCCGTTCGGCCCCGAAGGCCGCGCCATGGGTGGCTACGTCGGGCTCCCCGAAGCTTTGAGCGACGACGAGGAGCAAACGGCGGAATGGATTGAGAAGGCTTTCGCCTACGTTGCTACCCTTCCGCCGAAGGTCGCGAAGCCCCGTTCGTCGAAGAAGTAGCTGCCGCTGCGGCGACGGCCCGTGGCACCAGGACCAGGGCACAAGACTCAGAATCGGGACGTGTGGTCTTCGATCAGTCCGCTCGCCGCGATCTCGCGGAAGGTATAGATCCCGCGGACCGCGGCGTCCGTGTCCCGGAATGGTGAGGAGACGGCAAGCTCTTTCCCGAACTCGTCGACCAGCCGCACCCTGCAGCTGCCTCCGTTGTCAGTGAAAACTTCAAAGTGTCCCGCCATCAGAGAAGTTCTCCCCGACGGCGGCCGGGAGCAAGCGTGGGCAGTGCGGGATGCCGGGTAGCCGGCCCGTTGCTGAGAGGGTGATGATGTCCTGGTTCGCGTCGCCGCTCCAGCTCGCTCGTCACGAGATCCAGCAACGCCTGGGCCGGTTCGGAGAGCCGGCGGGTTGCGGCCGCGTGGGCTATTTCGTCGCAATGAAGAAGCACGAGACGGATGCGTTCCAATTCCCGCGAGGGCACGAACGGCCATCGCCGAAACAGTTGTTGAACCGCGCTTGGCCTGGGAAGGTAGCCCCGCAAGGCTTCACCGGAGGTGTCCGCCGTCCAGGCTGCACCGCGCCGTGCAGCGCGAACATCGAGGTGGAAGGCCCTTTGACCATGAAGATGGGGATGACTGGGTTGAATAGGTGCCATGACTGACCTCCTCGTACGAAAATCGAGAAGCCAGCTGCTTGACCGATACCAGCATATAGAATGTGACTTAGGTCATGTCAATCGATTTGACTTTATTTCGAGCAGTAACGGGCCTGGTGAACGCCCTGATGGTTGCGCTGGGCCGGGCCACAATGACAAGACCGAAGAGGGACAGCAGGGCCCCGACAATCATGATGACTGCCATCGGGACGGCCGTGTCCGTACCGCCCAACCCTGCGATCGGCGCGATGATGCCGGCAGTGGTCCACTGCACCAGACCCAGGACGGCAGAACTCGTGCCCGGGTGCGCCGGCACTTCAGCCGAGGCAAGGGCACCGCCATTGGTATTGATCAGTCCCTGGGCCACCATGAGCGCGAAGAAGCTGCCCATTGCCACGAGCAAAGGAGTGCCCCACCAGAGGGCGCCGGCAAGCATGACGACTCCAGCGGCGAGCGCGATGGTCTGTCCTACGAGGATGACCCGTCGCGTGGGCACCTGCCCTGCCAGCCGCGCCGAGACGAGGGCAGCGATAGTCATCCCGCCAGCGTTCGCGGCAAAGACGATGGAGTACGCCACCGGCGACAATCCGTTCATGTTCTGCAGGATGAATGCGGACGTTGCGACGTAGGCGAACAACGCGATAAATGCCGAAGATGCCACCATCACGTATCCAACGAACCGGCGGTTCGCCAGGACAGTGCACGCCGCACGCCCGAATTCACGCAGTCCGCCCGCGTGACGTTTCCCGGGCGGCCGGGATTCCGGCACGACGAACAGCGCACAAAGGGTCATCAGGACACCAAGGGCCGCCAGTGTCCAGAAGGTCATCCGCCACCCGGTCAACTGCAGGATCACGGCGCCCAGCAGTGGGCTGATGATCGGCGCCACGCCCCCGATCCCCATCACGATGTTGAGCACCCGGACCAATTGAGGGCCGTGGGCCAGGTCCACGATGACGGCGCGGCCGATCACCATCGCCCATCCCCCGCCAAAGCCCTGCAGCAACCGGGCAATCATCATGAATCCGATGCTCGGGGCCAGGGCGCAGCCAACCGTCGCGATGGTCATGAGGATCGTGCCTGCCACAAGCGGCATGCGTCTGCCGCGTTGGTCGCTGAACGGGCCGCCGACCAGCTGCCCCAGTCCCATGCCGGCAAAGAACGTCGTCAGAGTCAGCTGAACCGACGACGCCGAGGTGCCGAATTCTTCCGACACGCGCGGGAACGCCGGGACGTACATGTCGGTTGCAAGCGGTGCGACAGCGGTAAGGAAGACGACAGTGGCGACTAGTGCTGCCGGGACAGTCCCGGCCGTCGCAGCCCGTGTGGTGGTCGGCGTCGTACTCACGGGCGGTAGGACCACCGGTCCGAGCCGCATACGCGGACATCTCCGGGGGTGTGCATGATGGTTGCGCGCATACGCTGGTGCTCCATTTCATCGAATGCCTGACTTCGATTTCCATGAAACCCGCAATCCGCAGGCGTAGCGAGGGCTCTGTCGAAACGGGTTATGACAGAACCTCCCAACCGTCCCTGGTTGGGTCGTACCGTTTCCATATGGATAACCGAGCCGAGGTACGAGAGTTTCTGGTCTCCCGCCGAGGACGCATCACCCCCGAGCAGGCGGGCATCGAGCCCATCGGCGGCCGGCGCCGAGTGGCGGGTCTCCGAAGGGAAGAAGTCGCCCGTCTCGCCGGTGTCAGCATCGACTATTACACCCGCCTCGAGCGTGGAAACCTCACCGGGGTCTCGGACAGCGTCCTCGACTCGATCGCCCGGGCTCTTGAGCTTGACCGCGCCGAACACGACCATCTCTACGACCTGGCACGTGCGGCCGTCCCCTCGGTAAGGAAACGCTCCAGCGACACACCCGCGTCAGCCGTGCGGCCCGTGATGCAGTATCTGCTCGACGCCATCACCGGAGCCCCGGCCTTTATCGGCAACAACCGCATGGACATCGTTGCCGCCAACGCCCTGGGCTATGCCCTTTACTCCGAGATGTACCGCAGCCCGGCACGCCCTGCGAACCACTCGCGCTTCATCTTCCTGGACCCCCGCGCCCAGGGCTTCTACCCCGACTGGGACCGTGCTGCGAACGTCAACGTCGCGATCCTGCGCCGCGACGCGGGCCGCAACCCCCACGACAAAGACATCGCAGCACTCGTGGGCGAACTCTCCATGCGCAGCGACGAATTCCGCACGCGCTGGGCAGCACACAACGTCCGCCGCCACTACTCAGGCACCAAATTCTTCAACCACCCCGTGGTCGGGCTCCTTGAACTGAGCTACCAGGCCATGGACCTCGAAGACGACCCCGGCCACACCCTGACTGTTTACCCCGCCATTCCCGGCAGCCCCTCGGAAGAAGCCCTGAAGCTCCTCGCCTCCTGGGCGGCGACCGAGAATATAGTCCAGTCCCCCAACCTCACGCGGGACCTTCGAGCCAGCACCACCAAAGGTGAGGTCTGAGCCGTCTCCGCTCACGACCACGGCCTCTCGTGTCCAAAGCTCCCGGGAGGGCGTAGTGTCGAAGTAGGAGATTTCAGGATGGTCGTTCGGGTCCAGGGATTGAATATAAGGGCTATGCAGCGCGCAAGCGGGCATGGCTACCGGCCTGGGTTAGGGATCCGGGCGCCCCTTGGAATCGAGGCCGCATGGCCAGCAACAACGCTGTACCCACCACAGAACAATTGCAGGACCTCCTGCTTGAAAGTCCCGGCTTCACCGAATTTCTCCTGGGCTTGGCCACCATCTCAGCATCCTTGTTGGACGGTCGGGAACCTCTCTTGTGCGCTATCACCGTCGAGCGGGATGCCGGCCCCTCAACGGTGGCCAGTAGTACCGCTGCGGCGCAGCGCTTGGACGAAAAGCAATACACGTTCGACGACGGCCCTTGCCTTACGGCGTTGCGGCACCAACACCGCGTGCTGATTGATGATCTGCAGGCCGACGATCGTTGGGCACAGTACGCCCACCAGGTAGACGGCGAAGGTATTCGCTCTGTCCTCGCAGTCCCTATCCAGACAGACTCTTCGGCACGCGCAGCATTGAATTGCTACGCCTATGCGCCCGGCACATTTAACCCGGCCATCGTCGCCCGCGTTTTGGAGCATGCCGAGACAATTTCGAAAACGCTGAGGTTGGCGCTGCGGCTTCATGTTCCGGAGCCGTACCCCGAACACCTCCGATCTGCGCTGCAGTCACGCGCTGTGGTGGACGCGGCGCTGTCCTTGATCATGCTCCAGAACCATTGTGGACGGGACCGTGCCATGGAACTGCTTCAGCTTGCTGCCCGGGACAACGACCGGCGCCTTCATGACATCGCCACCGACATCCTGAACGCGTCAGTCCCCCTCGATTGGACCTCCCCGGGTGCATCCCATGAATAATCGTGAGGGATCGGGAATGCGTCATCCTGAGTGGGCATCCGAGCAACGGAGAAGCGCCGCCGACTGGTACCGGGACGGCCGCACGGCCTTGGCCGGGGTATGGGCCTACTTTTACGGGATTGGGGGCGATGTGGATGAAATGGCTGTGGACGCGTATCTTCATGAGCTCGGCGAGCTCCCCCCATCGCAAATGAACCTTCTGGCCTTGGCAATGCGGGAACTAGACACAGAAGCGATGCGGGAACTCGATTCGGGAAGGATCGCAGGCACATGACTAGCTCAGAGCCGCGCCCGACCCACAACGCGTTGGCCGGATTGCCTGCCCACCCGAACCAGGACCTTGGCATCACCCTCCAGGATCTTTGTTTGGAGAGCGTCGACCTTGACGATTTCCTCGCGAACCTTGCGACCCTGGCAGGGGCTGCTCTCACAACGGCCTCCAACGCCGTCTCATGCGGTCTCACCGTTGTCACGAAGAAAAAGGGCATCACCACAGCCAGCAGCGATGAGCGGGTGCGCGCGCTCGATGAACTGCAAATTGAATTCGGAGACGGGCCTTGCCTCACGGCGCTTCGGCACAATTCAGTGATGCTCGTCGTCGATAGCCGCCATGAAAGCCGTTGGGGTGACTACATCGAGGCAGTCTGGCGGAACGGCATCGGATCTATCCTGGCAGTCCCGCTTGATCTGGCCGGTGAAGCCGAAGCCGTCATGAACCTCTATTCGACCACCCCACACGGGTTTACCGGACCGGACATTACGGCTGCAGAAGAATTCGCCGAGAGTGCAGCGAAGTCCTTGCGTCTGGCTTTGATGATCTCCCAGTTGCGTAACGCCCGGGACGATCTCACCGCAGCCATGCAGTCCCGCTCGACGATCGACACCGCCGTCGGGATTGTCATGGCGCAGAACCGATGCGGACGCGACACCGCCTTCAAGGTTTTGACCCGGGCCTCGAACAGCCGAAACGTCAAACTCCGGGATATAGCCGCTCATGTCATTGCCTCTGTGTCGGGCGAGACGGATCCGGAAGTTTACTTCGACGAATAGCCAAAACGTGGGGAATGGTGCGGACTAAGCTAGGAACAGCGCACCAAATGCCGTGCTGGATTCTCTTTCACAGGAACGCTTGCGGCTCGATGCACTGGACCTAGATGAATGAGGACTATGGCGCGGAAACTACCGCTGGATGAACTGTCGACCGTTATCGCGCGAATCCAGGGCCTGCTGCTGACGGAAGAGAAAGTGGACCGCGCCGTGCGGTTGCTTGCCCGTGCCATCAAGGAATCCGTGTCCGGAGCCACCGGCGCTGGAGTTTCCATTGTGGATTCGAGAGGCAGGCTGACCAGCAGCGCCTCCACAGACGAAGTGGTCACCCGCGCGGATGCCCTCCAATATGAGTTGGGCCAGGGACCGTGCCTGACGGCCTGGGCCATGGAAGAAACAGTGATCGTCCAGGATGTCGCAACAGATCCGCGCTGGCGCCAATGGTCTGACGCTGTGAAGGGCATGCCTATCCTTTCGGTGATCAGCACCCCTTTGATCGCCGAGCAAGAATGCATCGGCGCCCTGAAGATCTACTCGGACCGTGCGGGCGCTTTCGGCGAGGACGCGGCCGGGGTGCTGGAACTATTTGCCGCCCCGGCTGCAACGTTGCTTGCGAATATCCAGGCCAGCGAAGCACCTCACCGCATCAGTGAAGCCCTGGCCGAGTCCCTCCATAGTCGCGACCTCGTCAACCGGGCCTGCGGCATACTGATGCAGCGCCACTCTTTGACCGTTGACTTGGCCCTTGCCGAACTGATGCGCCGGGCCCGGCGGCAGAACAGCACACTGGGTCAGATCAGTGCCGATCTCGTCGCCGGGATTCCGGCGGCCCTGGACTAAGGCCGGCCCGTGGGCTTCGATCAGCACGAACCACAACAGCAGCGCATGCTGGCCGCTGCCATGAAGTCAGCACAAATCAACGTCGGCGAACTCTGGCTCAAGTACTTCAGCCTGGGCGGCGAAGTTGGCGAGTACGAGGTGGAAGCCTATCTCCAAGGCCTCCTCTCCCTGCCCGTCCTACAACGCGACCTCCTGGCGATGGCCGCCAACGAACTCATCGACACCTCCCCCCAAGGTCGAGCACCCTACTCCGACGAACTTGGCCCGGATGGCGAGCACCCAAGGAAAGAACCTGGATCCGGGCCGCAGGAACTGCCGGAGTCTGAGGAGTAGACGGTAACTTGCGTCGCCGGGGGTGGGGTGCACGACGGCGGGCGGCACTTGGGCGGTTGCGTTCACTTCCTGCGTGGTTCAGTTGCGGGGTACGACGGCGGGGTGCGTCGCACGTAGACGCGGGTAGTCCCAAACACGTAGACGCCGGCTCTTCCACACTGAATTTTGCGGTTTTCACACGGAGATTCGCCCAAAACGCACGGAGATTCACCAAATCCACACGGAGACGGGCATTCGCAGGTTTATCTTTCTCTCAGGATGGGACCGTCAGCAGCTCAACGGCTGATCGATTTTTCCTAACCAAGCGAAGTCGACCTAACCCTTGGGGGGATTATGAACTGGCACCAACTGGCGGCCCGTCGCTTGCCTTGGGGTGTGGGTGACGGCGTGATGAAACTTCTGACCCTCTTCCCAGCCGTATTGCTCTTGATCGTCGCTACCATCGCGTTCTTTAACAATCAGACCATCATGGGGATCCTCTCCGTGGCCGCATCGGGGGCGAATCTCGCGACGTGGCCTGTCTATAAGAAGCAAACAAAGCAGGTCGGTCGTGTTGAGCCCAACTGATACGGATAACCCAGTCGTCAGCGACGCCTGGGCTACGCCTTTTTTGGGCATCGTCTATTTCGTGTTGGTAGTCGTAGCGCTTGCATCGCTTATGGCATCAAAGTGGATTCCCCCTCTAAGTAAGGTGGCCGTTGCCGTCGTGATCTTTGCAGTGCCGTTTGCAGGCTCAATCGCATGGATTATTTACTCACAAGCGCGGCATCGGGGGCTCCGCAGGCCGTACGAAAGATCTTAGAGAGTCCGGTCCAAGTCGGACGCGGAAGTGTGGGAAAGACATGGTGATATCAGAGGCCCGGCTGGCAGGACGCTCCCAAGTCTTGATCTGGGGAATTGTAGGCGCGTCTGTCATCGTGTTGGTTGTGTCAGCTCTGGTCTCGGGCATCGTATTGCCCGGGCTTCTCATGGCCGCCGGCATCGTCGCCTTCACCTGGGCGATTGTTCGGATGACCGTCTCCATCGCCATAACTGAGGAGAAAATCGTGCTGCGCCTCGCGCCGTTCTATTCAACCGAAATGTCGATCTCAGACGTTGTGGCCGTAGCTGGGGTCCCGGAGACAACCCTCGCTGACGGATATGGCTTCCGGATCATGGGCAAAAACACCCGAGGCTTGCTGGTGGGAGGGCCTGCGGTCGCCTTGGAAACGAAGACGCGCCGATGGATCGTCTCAACCGCCCATCCCGAAGAGATCACGTCGGCAATTCGAGCTCGAATGACAACCAGGTGAAAACCGCACTGTCCAAAGAAACAGGAGCAATCAAATGATCCCCGCAGAACAAGCGCGTCATGTGATGCTTCATGGTCGGAGCGGCTTACTGACGCTCGCAATTGCGCTCTTGGGCGTCGCCATGATTTTCATCAGCCCCCTGCGCGAGCTGCTTGGACCGCTGTGGACCGGCTACCCGGCCATAGCGTTTGGGTACATCCTTCTTGGGGTCCCGGCGATTCACCGTTACCGGGTAGGAAAAGGCGGTCAGAGCCGCTCTCATTAGAGCTATCGACTGGCAAAGCGCCAAACCCTCCGTCGCTCTGAGCACCACCAACAGCCTGCTCTACCGGGCAAGGAGCATCACCGCAGGCCGGCCGAGCCAATCCTGCTGACAAGGATGGTTCGCCATGGGAGCTATTCGTAACGGACGACCTCCCCGGACGCCTGCCAAAAGTCGAGGCCGCCTCAGCAAGCGCATGGGGTGTGAGCGAGACATCCACCTCCGCGAGCGAAATCCGCGAACCCGCGCTCGTCGATGAAATGATCGAGTGGCTGCTACTCCTTAGGTCCCCGTCTTCTGAGCACAATGAGCCAAGTAATAGATCCCGCAACCACGAGGATGCTCCCCAGCCAGAGGGCCGCCTGCAGTGGTGGGGTGGCCTCTGTCAGATTGGCAGCGTCAATCTCAAATGTCCGCACTGTCCAGATCACTGTTACGACTGAAAAGACTACGAGACCAAGGGCACCTATGATGATGGGGGCTGTTCGTTTACTCATTTCGTCCTTCGTTTACGTGCTACCAATTGCACCGGTACCAGATGAAGTCGAGTGGGTTGGTCACAACTCGGCGCCAACCCTCCAGATCCCAAGTATTGTTGGGTGGCGGCTCGAAGAAGATCACGAACTTTCCTAGGGCATGGCAGAGCCATTGCTGATGGAGGGTAGCCTGGTTCACCCGGTTACGGGTCTTTGTCTTCAGCTCGTCCCAGCCTGCGCCGGCGGCGACAGTCTCGTTCACGAAGCCCATCATGGGGGTAACGTGAACCTTGATATTGTTTCCGTCCCAGCTAAACCTGTCAATCAAGTCGATTCCTAGCCATGGATCCGCCACGACGGGGTACGTGTACGACTGGGACGTGTGGTCTACAACCTGGGTGAGAGTGGGACCATTTAGCTCGTAATGAGTCGCCACGACCGTGCCTCTGGAGTCCTTTGCCCAGGCGGGGGCAATCACGCCCGAGAAAGCGCCCTTGGCATCGAAGATTTCGACGGCACCTCGATTATTCAAAATTGCGGTGCCGTCGGATGGAACCGTGAGATTGTAGTTGAAACGACTGGGTGAGGAGGAGTCGGAAAGGACGGTCACTGCGGCAACGCCCATTCCTTCCTTAGGCACCAGCACGGAACTCGTTCCGTTCTCATTATCAAAAACGACTGTCCCGTTGGACTGTTTCTTGCCCTCAACGGCCTTTTCACGGAAGGGAAGCCCCAACCTAATCACGGCCCCACTCGAACTCTGGACTGCCACAGGATCACTAGAATTCGTGGGAAGCTCATTCGAGGCGTTCCCGGCTAGGGCCCTGGCCTGCGAGGTGTTCAAATCTGCAGATCCTCGCACGTTGGCCGTCGGAATGAATCCCGGTGCCGAATTCTCGATGGCGCGGATTGCCGGACTTATCGGTGGCACGCTCTCGGCCGCCACGCTGGGAGAAATAGTTGACAAAGAAAGTATTGCAGCGGCTGAGACCGAAATAACTAAGGATACTGAACTAATTTTCACGTTTCCTCCAGATTTTGTTGTTCGGCGGGAATGTCCGGTTCGCGCCCCTTCAGGTGCGAGCTTGCTGTAGCAATCACGTCATTCCGGCAATTGGGAGGCGCAAGGGCCGCCCAGTTCGCCGTAAAAAGGCTATGTCTGGATTTGCCATCTAAGTGGTGAGACCACGAAAAATACGTGCAAAAATGGCCAATCTACGTGTAATAAAGGCTCCATCTACGTGTCACAAAAGGAGCGTCTACGTGTTCAAGACCGAAACACGTAGACGGCTGCTATCCCGCTGCAGCTAGCATCGTCACCGCTCGGATGGCACGTTTCTGGTTCTATCCACTTCAGGTCGGTCCGCTGTTCGCGACCTTCACCTTCGGCCCGAGCATCCTGAAAGCATTCGGGGACGAGTCTTGCAACGTGGTTTGTCTACAAGAAGCTGCAAATCCCCGGGCGGCGATCACCACCGCAGGCTGGTCGGGCCCGTCGTGCTGGCAAGGGTGGTCCGCCATGGGAGACCACTCGGCTGCGACGAGGCGAGCTGCGGGGCCGTCTGGGGTTCAGTCTCGGCATTGGGCGGGTTACACGGGCCGGATCCGGAGCATTTGGCGCGGGAACAAACTGGAATGACGCTTGCAGATAGGACGGGCGCCGGACAATTTCGGCCAAACCGAAGATAACGACCCCAAAGACCGGGTGGGGACGACTTTATGTTTACGTCGCTTCGGTAGGCGGCATGTGGGCAGCTCAATGGTTGCTTTACTGGGCGACCTCTGGTTGGACACCCAAGCCCACTCTAGCCAGCTTGGTGATGTTCAGCATCATCTTCCCGTTCTTCGCTCTTGCCATCAAACCAGGAGTTCCTTGGTTCCCAACAAGAAAGAAGTAGGGCCGGTTAGGACGGTCGGACAGTAAGTCCTGAACTTGGACGCGGGCGCTCGACCACTCGGTACTGGTTGACGAGCACGGTCAATCGCTTGACGATTCTGGTGAGCAGCAAGCGGCTGACGGGGACGTCACCTTGCGAGCAACTCACGTTTCGCCTGCAACCCATTCCTCTCCTGCGCCGGCGCCGCCATGACATCCACCTCCGCGAGCTCGGTCGCCAACGGAGGTCCGCTGGCTCAGCACGGTCCTGCGAAACGTAGCGTCGCGTCAGGACACGCGGGCCCTCAAGTTGGCCAATCCGTCAGCTCCGATCGCCTGCTCCCAATAGAATGCAAAGCGAGTACGTGCGTGATCAATGAATGCTGCACGGCAATGGGGACGATGCCAGCATCAAGTTAAGAAGCTGGTCCCCTCATTGCCCGCAGCAACGGAAGTGGGAACAGTGGCCAGCAACAACAACGCCAACCTAGTCTGGAGCATCGCGAATATTCTGCGAGGCACCTACAAACCGGCACAGTACGGCTCGGTGATCCTGCCGTTCACCATCCTCCGCCGCCTGGACTGCGTCCTAGACGCCACCAAGGACGCCGTCCTGCAGGAAGCGCAGGCCAAGAAAGACCTGAATATCCCGCTGGACACCTTCCTGCAGAAGGCCTCGGGCCACAGCTTCTTCAACACCTCCCAGTTCAACTTCGCCAAGCTCCTGGATGACCCCACCAACATCAAGGCGAACATCCTCGACTACGTCCAGGGGTTCTCGGAGAACACCCGCGACATCTTCGAGCGCTTCGAGTTCTACAAGACGTTCGAGAAGCTGGACAGCTCGGACCTGCTTTATCGCGTGACCAAGGACTTCGCCGCGATCGACCTCCACCCGGAGACCATCAGCAACATCGAGATGGGCCTCATGTTCGAGGAACTCATCCGCCGCTTCGCCGAAGCCTCTAACGAGACCGCCGGCGAGCACTTCACCCCGCGCGAAGTCATCCAGCTCATGGTCCAGCTGCTGCTGAACTACGACGACGACGTCCTCACCAAAGAGGGCATCGTCCGGTCCATCTACGACCCAACCGCCGGGACGGGCGGCATGCTCACTGTCGCCCAGGAACACCTCCATGCACTCAACCCCAGCGCATCCCTCGTCGCCTACGGGCAGGAAATCAACGACGAGTCATACGCCATCTGCAAATCGGACCTGCTGATCAAGGGCCAGGACATCTCCAAGATCTCGGTCGGCGACACCCTGGCCAACGATCAGAACATCGGCCAGCAGTTCGACTTCATGCTCTCCAACCCGCCCTTCGGCGTTGAATGGAAGAAGATCCAGCTGCAGATCCAGAAGGAACACGAACTCCACGGCTTCGACGGCCGCTTCGGCCCGGGCTTGCCCCGCGTGAGCGACGGCTCGCTGCTTTTCCTGCTGCACCTGGTCCGCAAGATGCGCCCGTCGCACGACGGCGGCTCCCGCATCGGCATCGTCCTGAACGGCTCACCGCTATTCACCGGCGGCGCCGGCTCGGGCGAGTCCGAGATCCGCAGGTACCTGATCGAGAACGACTTCGTGGAGGCCATCATCGCGCTCCCCACGGACATGTTCTACAACACCGGCATCGCCACCTACGTCTGGATCCTCTCCAACAACAAGAAGCAGAAACACCCGGAGGGTGTCGGCAAGGTCCAACTCATCAACGGCGTGGACTTCTTCCAGAAAATGCGCAAAAGCCTCGGCTCCAAACGCAAGGAACTCGGGCCCAAAGACATCACCAAGATCGTCCGGCTCTATGGCACTTTCGAGGACGACGGCGAGACCTCTAAGATCTTCAACAACCAGGACTTCGGCTACTCCACCATTACGGTGGAACGCCCATTGAAGCTCAACTTCGCCTGCACGCCCGAGCGGGTCGACGCCGTGCTGGCGCAAAAACCGGTCGAGAAACTGTCCGACGACGACCGGCAGCTTCTCGAGAAGACGCTCACCCGGCTCGGCGAAAGCGAAACGAAACTCTGGAAGAACCGTGAGACATTCCTCAAGGCCCTCAAGACGGGTCTCGCAGGTGCTGGTCTCAAACTCGGCGCGCCCGTCCTGAAAGCGGTCCTCGCCGGCCTCTCCGAACGCGACGAAACCGCCGACATCTGCCAGGGCCCCAAGGGCACTCCCGAGGCGGACACGGACCTGCGCGACACCGAAAATGTGCCGCTCGGTGAGGACATTCAAGACTACTTCGCACGCGAAGTCGTCCCCCACGTCCCCGACGCCTGGATCGACGAAGCCAAGACCAAGGTCGGCTACGAGATCCCCTTCACCCGCCACTTCTACAAATACGTCGCGCCCAGGTCCTTGGAGGAAATCGATAAGGACCTCAACAAGCTCATCGGCGAGATCACGATGCTGCTGTCCGAGGTTGAGAAGTGACGCACCCTCAATTGGCGGTCCGCCGTGCGGTGGCAGCGATCGAAAGCGGCACCAGCGTAAATGCGATTGATTTCCCATCAGCTGAAGACGAAGTAGGCGTGCTGAAGACCAGTTGTGTTTCCAACGGATTCTTCGATGCAACGGAAAACAAAGTCGTGGATCCAGACGAGATTGAACGCGCGTCCTGTCCCGTTCGTTCCGACCGGCTGATCGTCAGTCGCATGAACACGCCGGCTCTTGTGGGTGCTGCTGGCCACACTCAGCGTGATTATGACAATCTGTATCTTCCGGATCGTCTTTGGCAAGTGCGGACGTCCGAAGCCGCAGTCGCAAGATTTGTCTACTGGTGGATGCAAACTCGGGAATATCGCGACCAGGTTGCCGCCATATGTGTTGGCACCAGCAGTAGCATGCAGAACCTCAGCCAGAATGATTTTCGTTCTTTTCAAATGCCATACCCAAGCCACGCGATCCAGAGTGCGATCTCTGATTTCCTCGACCGCGAAACCGCCCAGATCGACGAACTGATCGGCAAGCAGGAGCGGCTCATCGAACTGCTCGCCGAGAAACGCCAGGCCATCATCACCCACGCCGTCACCAAGGGCCTCGACCCCACCGCACCCACCAAGCCCTCGGGCATCCCATGGCTCGGCCACATACCTGAAACATGGTGGACTACAGAGTTGAAGCGGGCTCTCACCTTCATTACCAGCGGCTCGCGAGGATGGGCAGAATTCTATGCGGACCATGGAACGCCATTTGTTCGAATTGGCAATCTTACGCGAGGACACCTCCACCTAGATATGTCCGAGACTCAACACGTCGACATCCCTCGTGATTCGGAGGGCACACGTGCTGTGGTTGAAGCGGGCGACGTTCTTTTCTCGATCACCGCGTATCTTGGGTCCGTTGGAGTGGCATCGGAAAAGGAGGCCGGCTCGTACGTTAGTCAGCACGTAGCTCTCACTCGACTCGATCAAAATCGACTCCAGTCACGATTCCTCGCGTACTTCGTCCTTTCAGAGTTCGGGCAGCGCCAACTGAACCAGGGTGCCTACGGGGGAACTAAGCTCCAACTAAGCCTCGAAGACATCAAAAGACTCTGGATTCCGGTGCCCGAGACATCCAAACAGATCGAGATAACCCGGTATCTCGATGAGTCGACGACTCGGATCGATGATCTGCTTGAATTAGCCCGGCGGTCGATTTCGCTCCTGCGCGAACGTCGCTCCGCCCTCATCTCGGCCGCAGTCACCGGTGTGATCGACGTTCAGACCAAAGGAACCAAATGATTAAGTCATTGAGGCTCACAATGTTCAAGGGCTTTAAATCATACTCTGTTTCTTTCTCTGGAAGTGCACTCCTTCTCGGGCCGAACAACGCTGGAAAAAGTACCCTAATTTCGGCAATAAGACTTTGCAATGAAGCCGCCCGGTTTGCCACGCGAAACAGACCCCAGGAATACTTTTCGAGTAACGGCAAAACGATAAATGGATATTTTCTCGGGAAAATTCGAACCGAATCATTTAATCTCGAAAATGTGCGACATGAATTTAGTGATGACACCGAATCTAAGTTAGAATTGCGCTACACTTCTGGCGCCATACTCAGAATCACCTGGCCCGCCGACGATCCTCCATTTTTCTGGCTCGAACATAAAGGCAGCCATGTACAAACTGCTGCGGCGGCAAAGGCACTCGTATCAGTAATTGGTATCGTCCCGACTCTGACGCCACTTGAACGCAATGAAAAGCGATTGACCGCGATTCACCTAAAGGGGCACTTGGAAACGCGACTTTCAAGCCGACACTTCCGAAATCATCTAAAGGTTTCACAATCCGGCGATTCGGATGAACATAATGATTTGATCTCATTCCTTCTGACGAATACTCCGGAAATTACAACATTGGCGTTAACGTCTCGACGCGTAGATGGGGAAGACTGGTTAGACGTCTTCTACATGGACGGAGGTAGCCGCACCGAGAAAGAGATCTTCTGGGCTGGAGACGGCATTCAAATCTGGCTACAGCTTCTATTTCATCTTTGGCGAAATCGGAATTGCGCATCCATCCTTTTGGACGAGCCTGACGTTTTTCTCCACCCTGATCTCCAGCGCCGCTTGGTCAGGGTCGTCGAGGCTGCCAAACAGCAGGTCATCATGTCGTCGCACGCTGCAGAAGTGGCGTCCGAAGCTCAACCATCATCCCTGGTTTGGATAGAACGAACTGCAGCGTCTGCCGTCCGCACCTCGAATCAGAATGGGCTAGGTGTGATTGCCGATGGTCTCGGCAGTTCTTTTAACCTTTCAATGGCTCGAGCTCTCAAGGCGAAGAATGCTCTCTTCGTGGAAGGGCAGGACATGAAGATTCTGCGTGTGGTGGCCGAACGCCTTGGTTGCGCTGGACTCGCAATGGAGCGCAATCTAGCCATCATTCCAATTGGGGGCTTCAGCCGATGGCCAAGCGTTGAGTCATTTGCTTGGCTTTCTTCTCGATATATGGGCGAAACCATAAATATTAGGCTGATCTTGGATAGAGACTATCGCCAGCAAATCGAGTGCCAGAAGATTGAAGAAGATCTCTTAGCCTCTGGCGTAAAAGCCCACGTGTGGAATAAGAAGGAATTGGAAAGCTATCTCATCTCCCCTCAAATAGTTTCCACATTTACAAAACTCAACGATTCAATCGTTCGATCAGAGCTGGAACTGATTGCTGAATCATTTTTCGACGACGTTTTCGGACAGTATTCTTCAAGCGTTGCAAAGACGTTACCTGCTCACTATGACGAGTCAACGAAGATAACGACGGCGCTGAGAGATTTCAAGGCTTTATGGGATAAGGGCTTGGATCGACGTCTTGGCATGATACCGCCAAAGGATTTCATTGCATCTTGGAACCGACGAACGCAGGAAACAAGGTTTCCAGTGCTGTCGGCCAGGAAGCTCGCATCGGCAGTGTCACCTGAGAATCTGGAATGGGAGATGGTTGAGTTGCTTAGAAACATTGAGGCGGAGTTGCGTTGATAACAGCCAACTGGCGGGCCCGGACTTGAGAAAATTCACCACTCGTCTGGAACGGCAACTAAAGTTGCCCATAGTAAATCCAGCATGACTGCTTTTCTCGCATACGTCCTGTTCATGTCTAAAGAACATCCGGATTGGTGACCATGGCACAGCACAATGAAGTGACATTCGAAGAGGAGATCTGTCAGGCCCTCGCGGCCGAGGGCTGGATTTACGAGCCTCACCGGCCGGCTCGCAGCCTCTACGACGCCACCCGGGCCATCGTCCCTGAAGATGTCATCGCATGGCTGGCGGATACCCAGCCTGAGCAGCTGGCGAAGGTCCTGAAACCCGCGGACTCCCCGGCCGAGCATGACGTCGCTAAGGGTCTCCTTCTGGACAGGTTGTGCAAGGTGTTGGACAAGCCCGCTGCCAAGGAAGCCGGCATGCTCTCGGTCCTCCGTACGGGGTTCAAGGACGTCGCTGCGAAATTTGAGATGTGCCAGTTCAGGCCGGCCATGGGTCTGAACCCCGAAACGCTGGAACGCTACGGCAAGGTCCGCCTTCGAGTGATCCGGCAGGTCCATTACTCCACGGTGGACACCATGAAGAGCATCGATCTGGTCCTGTTCGTCAACGGCCTGCCGGTCGCGACCATCGAGCTCAAGACGGACTTCACGCAAAACATCAATGATGCCGTCGAGCAGTACCGCAAAGACCGACAGCCCCGCAACGGCAAGAACAGGGACGAGCCGCTGTTGTCCTTCGGCCGCCGGGCCCTGGTGCACTTCGCGGTCAGCAACAACGAAATCCAGATGACCACCGAGCTCAAGGGCAAGGACACCTACTTCCTGCCCTTCAACCTCGGCGACGACGGCCACGCCGGCAACCCGGTCAACGCCAAAGGATCGGCCACCAGCTACCTCTGGGAACAGGTCCTGCAGCGCGCCTCCTGGCTGAACATCATCGGCAAATTCCTGCACCTACAGATAAGCGACAAAACCAACCCCGTCACCGGAGAACGGGTAGTCCGCAAATCCCTCCTATTCCCGCGCTACCACCAGTGGGACGTGGTCAACCAGCTCATCGAGACCGCCCGCAATGAAGGCCCCGGCCACCGCTACCTGGTCCAGCACTCCGCGGGCTCCGGCAAAACCAACTCCATCGCCTGGACCGCTCACCAACTCAGCTCCCTGCATGGCGCCGGCAACCAGAAGATCTTCGACTCCGTCATCGTCGTGACCGACCGGACCGTCCTGGATGCCCAGCTGCAGGACGTGATCTACCAGATCGAACACAAGTCCGGTGTCGTGGTCCCCATCCGCGGCAACGCCGGCTCCAAGTCCGCCGAACTCACGGCCGCGCTAGTGGCCCGAACACCGATCATCATCGTCACCATCCAGACCTTCCCGTTCGCGCTGAAAGCAATCGCCGAATCCCAGTCGCTAAAGGGCCGGAACTTCGCCATCATCGCGGACGAGGCCCACTCCTCCCAGACCGGGTCCACGGCGAACAAGCTGAAGAAAGTCCTCTCTGCGGAGGAACTTGCGGACGTCAACGACGGCGGCGATTTCGACGTCGAATCCTATCTGGCGGCCGAGATGGCCGAGCGTGCCGATGCCAAGAACATCAGCTACTTCGCCTTCACTGCCACGCCCAAGGCCAAAACCCTGGAGCTGTTCGGCCGCAAGGGCCCGGACGGGCTGCCGCAGCCGTTCCACCTGTACTCCATGCAGCAGGCCATCGAGGAGCGCTTCATCCTGGACGTGCTGCAGAATTACACCAGCTACAAGGTGGCCTACCGGCTAGCCCACGAGGGCCGGGACTACGACTCGGACGACACTCAAGTGGAGAAATCAGAGGCACTGAAGTCGCTGATGAACTGGGTAAAGCTGCACCCGTACAACATCAGCCAGAAGGTCCAGGTGATCGTCGAGCACTTCCGCGCCAACGTGGCCTGGCGCCTCGACGGCAAGGCCAAGGCGATGGTGGTCACCGGTTCCCGCAAGGAAGCCGTCCGGTACAAGCTCGCCATCGACAAATACATCCACGACGCCGGCTACTCCGGCCTGGGCGCCATGGTCGCCTTCTCCGGGGAAGTGAACGACGACGAATCGGGCCTCGAGGCATTCACCGAGATCAACATGAACCCAGGGCTCAAGGGGCGCACGCTCTCAGAGGCGTTCTCCACCGACGAATACAAGATCATGCTTGTGGCCAACAAGTTCCAGACTGGATTCGATCAACCGCTGCTTGTCGCCATGTACGTGGACAAGAAGCTCTCGGGAGTGTCGGCCGTCCAGACCTTGTCCCGGCTGAACCGCACCGCCGTGGGCAAGGACCAGACCTTCGTGCTGGACTTCGTCAACAATCCGGACGAGATCCTCGCTTCCTTCCAGCCCTACTTCCGCGAGGCCGCGTTGGAGGGCGTCTCGGATCCGAATGTCGTGCACGACCTTCAGGCCAAGCTCGACGCCGCCCAGATCTACCTCGAGTCCGAGGTGGACGGGCTGGTGAAGTCCTACGTTCTGGAGGCAGGTAACAACGCGCTCTCCGGCTGGGTGGCTCCGGCAAAATCGCGCTTCAACACTCGGTACAACGCCGCCGTGGCTGAGTGTGACAAGGCGGCCCAAGAGGAGCTGGACCTGTTCCGGAAGGACCTCGGCTCCTTCGTCCGCGCCTACGACTTCCTCTCCCAGATCGTAGACTTCGCCGACACGGACCTGGAGAAGCGCTCCATCTACTACAAGCACCTCCTTCCCGTTCTCCGCGTGAACGATGCGAAGGTGGCGCTGGACCTATCCGGGGTCGTGCTTGCGAAGTACGCGCTCAAGGACAAGGGGCAGGCCCAGCTTCAGCTCTCTGGCGAGGATGCGTTTCTGAAACCACCGACCGAGGTGGGCACCGGGCAGGCTAAGGATCCTGTTCTGGCGACGTGGGAAGAGATCATCCGGCAGGCCAATTTGCCGTTCGAGGGGGAGGAACTGGATGCGGTTGCACACTTCGTCGAAGGCGTGCGGCGCGAGCTGGTGAAGAATGAGACGTTGCAGAAACAGGCACAGAACAACTCGCGAAGCCACTTCGGCGGCAGTCCCCATCTAGAGAAGGCCGTCACCGATGCCGTGTCGAACTCGATGGACAGCCACTACAACCTGAGCCTGCAGGCCTTGGGTGACAAGACGAAGATGAGGGCACTGCTGAAGATGCTGAGTGAGCTGGTTTACGAGGAGCTCCAGGGATGAATGACCACCTCCAACAAGCCTTAATCGAACCCTGGACAGACGCGCCGCTGAGGAATCCGAAGGATGACCTCCTTGGGAGACAGCCGTTCCTCAGCATGGTTGCGGACCTACTAAAGAATCTGACCAACAGCAACGACAGCAGCGTTGTGGCACTTACCGGTCCCTGGGGTTCAGGAAAGTCCACCCTGCTAAACTTCCTGCGACCTGCTCTTAGACCCCAGGTTAAGGTGGTTACGTTCAGTCCTTGGTCGGCTGAAGGCTCGACAGAGATACAGCGTGAATTCTTCGCATCGTTCCTTGAGGCATTCCCGAAAGGCAGTCATCGAAAAGTACGAAAAAACGTCAAAACGATCATGAGACGTTCCTCGCCATTGCTGAAGTCGGTTCCGTGGGGCCTTGGCAATGGAGTTGCTGAGCTGGTCAAGGAGACACTACCCGAAGAATCCTGGGACAGTGCCTTTCAACGTCTCTCCGATGCTATAAACGAAGCCGGGTCTAGGGTTCTGGTGATAATCGACGACATTGACCGATTGCAACCTGACGAAATCATGACGTTGATGAAAATGGTCCGGTTGACTGGAAGATTTCCACGGACCAATTACCTTCTTTCCTATGATCACAACTCACTTGTTGAGATACTAGCCGCCGGTCTTCGGGGTAAGACCGAGACGGCCAACGCCTTCTTGGAGAAGATTGTTCAGTATCCGCTTTCACTTCCGCCGGCGCAACAGACTCACCTTCAAAGAATCGTTTTCGATGAAGTCCGATCAATATTAACTGACACCACCAGCCCGTTTACACTTTCCCCATTCCAGCGGTTTCAGGCGTTCTATACGGACCATATGTGGGACCACTTGACAACCCCCAGGGCATGTCGGAGGTACTGCGCCCAGGCCAAGACGTATCTTGCCCTCGCGGAGAATGAAGTGGATCCCGCGGATTTCTTAGCTATCACATTCCTGCGGCTTCATCATCCGAGGATTTATGCGCAGATCCCGAAGTGGAGGGGTCGTCTGATCGGAATGAAAAAAGTTGTTGCTCCTGTTCAAGATCGCCCCAAGGCCCAGGCGGAATGGGATGAACTCATCAGCGAATCCGGATATACAAGCAAGACCGAAATACTCGCACTAGGTCGAGCAATTTCTGACCTATTCCCAAGAATGGCAGGTGAACTCGGCCGCTCGGCGGACTCTTCGGGAAAATTTCGGGCTTGCGACCCCGCATACTTTGACCGGTATTTTACGTTCTCGCTACCTTTTGGCGACATTTCTGACCAATTGATACTTACGCAGATAGACAGCTTGTCTAAAGGAGTAACCCCAGCCGGGCAGCCATTGATTGATACCTTCGACCATCCCAATATCGATATTCGAATGCTTGCAGTTCAGAAGGGGAACCTACATTCCGACTGGAGCAGTGCAGTGCCGAACATGAACCTGGTTAAGTTTGTCGCGAGATCGTTGGCCAGAGATCCGGTTCAATTTGACCTTCCGATCTCCCCAGGGATGCAGAAAGTCGGATGGCTCGCCAGGCTGCTCGACGCCAATCTCGAAAATCATGGTGAGCACGTCTCGTTTATTGTCGATTCCTTTGGGGGCTCTTCGTGGTTGGTGGGGAAATGAGTTCGTGTCGTTGAAGACAAGGGGGCCCGTGGCCCTGCTGGGATGAGTGTGTCTAAGCATTCAACCTGGAACAGGACCACGAGCCTTGAACGAGCCTACCGGGGTCGCAGCTGAGGCTGCCACCAACATCTTCAACCTGCCCGATTACCGTGTCATTTCCACCGGAGTGAGCCCCGATGGCGGCCGGAGGGTCATTGTCGAAACCGACCAGCCGCCGGGCTGCCCCACGTGCGGGGTGGTTGCGTCGCGGCGGAAGGAACGACGCTTCCAGCGGATCCGGGACATTCCTGTCGCCGGCCCGGTGGAGGTCCTCTGGTCCAAGTACCGCTGGTATTGCGGCTCTTCACGGTTCGTGGGGAAATGGATCCCTGGGATGAGCGTCATGCCGCCGTCCGAACGGCACTTCTCAAGAGAATAACCGACTTGTAATTGGCCGGGTTGCGGTAACCGCGGGCGGTGCGTTTGATGTTCTTTATGGCGGTGTTGTTGGCTTCAACCTTGCCCGTCGTGGCACCGGTAATGATCAGCACCTCGATCTCTTTCCACCACCGGCAGACGGTGCGGTAGAGCCTGTTCGTCTCCGGTCGTCCGGCTGCCTTGACCAGTTCCTCAAGTTCGTTCTTCGCCGTCGCGGCGTCCTCCAGGGAGCCGGTGCGCAGCAAGACCCGCAGCTGTTCCTTGACCTTCCAGACCGCCTGGAGCGTGCCGGTCGGATCGTCGGCAGCGAACACTTCTGCTAGCCGGTGGGCGGCCTTCTCCGTGAGGGTATTGCCAGCGCGCAGGAGAAGCATCCGGTGCGCCCAGGCCTTGTCGACGGCCCTTCCGCGGCGGCCCTTGACCTGTTGGGACAGGTTCTGCCGTGTCTCGGTCACGGCCTGGTTGGCCAGGGAGATCAGGTGGAAGTGATCGACCGCGACAGCGGTCCGGGGAAGCCACATCCGCAGCGCCTTTCGGAACGCGGCCGAGGGGTCGATCGCCACGACCTGCACGGCCAGACGCCATGCCAGAGGCCGGGCGAAGAGCCACTCCCCGACGCCCCTGTGGTCCCGGCCGTCCAGGACGCCCAGCACCTGGCCGCTGTCCAGATCCACGATCGTGGTCATCCACGGCTCGAACCGTGTCCAGGCCTTGGATTCGGGGTCCTGGAAGTAGCGCACGGACCGGAACCGGTGCTCATCGATACCCAGCATTCTTGGACTCAGCTGATCCACATCCGGAAGGGTGAGAAAGCAGGCTTCATTGAGCGCGACACGGACCATCCACCAAGACACCGCGAACGCGGCAGCAGTCTCCGAGACGGCCCGGCCCGAACGGATGACCGCACCCACGAGCTGGTCCCGGAGCCGGCCGGTAGAGCGGGCACGCCGCGGGACCTGGGCGGTGGACTCAAAGAACGAGAGCCTCTCGCACGCCGGTTCTTCGCAATACCAGCGGTACTTGGACCAGAGGACCTCCACCGGGCCGGCGACAGGAATGTCCCGGATCCGCTGGAAGCGTCGTTCCTTCCGCCGCGACGCAACCACCCCGCACGTGGGGCAGCCCGGCGGCTGGTCGGTTTCGACAATGACCCTCCGGCCGCCATCGGGGCTCACTCCGGTGGAAATGACACGGTAATCGGGCAGGTTGAAGATGTTGGTGGCAGCCTCAGCTGCGACCCCGGTAGGCTCGTTCAAGGCTCGTGGTCCTGTTCCAGGTTGAATGCTTAGACACACTCATCCCAGCAGGGCCACGGGCCCCCTTGTCTTCAACGACACGAACTCATTTCCCCACCAACCACGAAGAGCCGGTATTGCGAAGAACCGGCGTGCGAGAGGCTCTCGTTCTTTGAGTCCACCGCCCAGGTCCCGCGGCGTGCCCGCTCTACCGGCCGGCTCCGGGACCAGCTCGTGGGTGCGGTCATCCGTTCGGGCCGGGCCGTCTCGGAGACTGCTGCCGCGTTCGCGGTGTCTTGGTGGATGGTCCGTGTCGCGCTCAATGAAGCCTGCTTTCTCACCCTTCCGGATGTGGATCAGCTGAGTCCAAGAATGCTGGGTATCGATGAGCACCGGTTCCGGTCCGTGCGCTACTTCCAGGACCCCGAATCCAAGGCCTGGACACGGTTCGAGCCGTGGATGACCACGATCGTGGATCTGGACAGCGGCCAGGTGCTGGGCGTCCTGGACGGCCGGGACCACAGGGGCGTCGGGGAGTGGCTCTTCGCCCGGCCTCTGGCATGGCGTCTGGCCGTGCAGGTCGTGGCGATCGACCCCTCGGCCGCGTTCCGAAAGGCGCTGCGGATGTGGCTTCCCCGGACCGCTGTCGCGGTCGATCACTTCCACCTGATCTCCCTGGCCAACCAGGCCGTGACCGAGACACGGCAGAACCTGTCCCAACAGGTCAAGGGCCGCCGCGGAAGGGCCGTCGACAAGGCCTGGGCGCACCGGATGCTTCTCCTGCGCGCTGGCAATACCCTCACGGAGAAGGCCGCCCACCGGCTAGCAGAAGTGTTCGCTGCCGACGATCCGACCGGCACGCTCCAGGCGGTCTGGAAGGTCAAGGAACAGCTGCGGGTCTTGCTGCGCACCGGCTCCCTGGAGGACGCCGCGACGGCGAAGAACGAACTTGAGGAACTGGTCAAGGCAGCCGGACGACCGGAGACGAACAGGCTCTACCGCACCGTCTGCCGGTGGTGGAAAGAGATCGAGGTGCTGATCATTACCGGTGCCACGACGGGCAAGGTTGAAGCCAACAACACCGCCATAAAGAACATCAAACGCACCGCCCGCGGTTACCGCAACCCGGCCAATTACAAGTCGGTTATTCTCTTGAGAAGTGCCGTTCGGACGGCGGCATGACGCTCATCCCAGGGATCCATTTCCCCACGAACCGTGAAGAGCCCCTTTGGGTCGCCCGCATCGCTCGGCACGGCACTCAGAAGGGCCACAAACACCTACTACCCATTTGGGAAGAACATGGCCGCTGACGAGCCGGCCGAGTCCACTGAGGCAAACGGCCCACAAGCACCTGAATTCCTGGTTGACCTGGCGGATGCATGGCAACTGCGAGCCGCAGATTGGATGGTCGAGATTCTCCTCAGCGAATCCTATGCAACGTCCGACCGTGAGTTCCTTGAGGTCTGGTCATGTTTGGACTTCTTTGATGGATTGGAACACGTCCGACTCAGACTACAAGAAACAATCGAATCGCAGCATTTTGACCTTATTACAGTCGCCGGGCACTTCGCTTACAGAGGCGATTCGCAACGTGGCCGTTTCTACCTCGGATCGAATGGAAACAATTTTGACAGTTTAGACATTCAAAAACTCAAGGAATTAATCCCACTGGAAGTACTTCGTACTGCGCCCCTTCCAACCGAAGTTAGTGATGCGCAGATTCCGCACTCCGGAACAGCGCAGCTTCGCCGATATCGCGCCATTGAAGGACTTCGGATGTTCAGGGGAGAAGTCGGGCAAAACGAGGATGAAGACAAACCCGTCGACTCTCCATAAGCTATTTCATCCGCGATCTCGAAGAGGGTTATTGACGTCGACTAGCACACTGCCACCGATCGTGAACCTTCAGGCTTGCGGCATATAGGCAGCCAAAAGCTCTAACTATTTTAGCGACGTCCGCGCCAATGCCCATCTGCAGTCTTTGTGCTGAAATTGGGCATTTGTTATAGTGTCTGATGCGAAGGCGCTTGTCACCCATTTCTTACGATGACTCTGCCAGGGTCTTAAAGTGAATTCGCTCTTCGGGGACGGACCTCAAGCGCTCCTGAAAGCTTGGTAGGCGTGTTCAAGTAGATCCTGGCTGGGGTACTCGCGACGGTTTTGCGGCAGTTCCATGAGACGTTGACCGTGCCGGGCTTGGATCCCATAGGTCAACATTGGGCCATCGACTTCCGCCAAAATATCGTCCCTAACTTCCACTACAAAATCCGGACGAATGCCCAGTATGTGCGCATCAAAAGCGGCATGGTGAATCTTGCACAGCGCCATACCGTTTACAACGGAAGCAATGCCCAGTTCTGAGGAGTCTGGAACGATGTGCGCTGCGTCGAGCAGTTCTCGGTGAGCCAACGCGCACACCGCGCACCTAGTCTTGTAGGCCCGAAGTACGGTCGAGCGAAATACAGGTTGATGCAATCGCCTTTTGGTTTCCACGGTGAGATAGCGACGGAGGTGTTCTTCTATCGGGCTTTCTTTACTGACGAGGCCCTTGCCAACGTTTGGATCAATGACAAATCGCTTGCGTTCAGGTTCTTCCCAAAGAAGATAGACAGGGAAGACAGGTTGAAAAACGGCGGGCCCCATCCCAACACCGAAGAACCAGATAAGAGGCAACTGCTGCTCCATGGCAGCTCGAAGCGCGCGATTATCCGGGTGCTCCCGGTTATCTCCACGCCATGCATAGCGAAGGAGCCCGTCCTCCCCCATTTCATCGTTGTATGGGCGTTCCCTACCGGGAGCCCTGTAAACGGTTTGGATCGAAAGTGCCGCCCCAAGATCCTTCGGCTTCCAAATCCCCGTCTGCGTGGCCTGCAGTCTTCTTGGCTCCCCGTCCAAAGTGAAGTCCTTGATGTCCTCTCGGGTGAGCCAATCCTCGCCATCATTAGTACGTACCGTCAGCCATGCCATCGCCTCACGCCGCAACTTCGCGTCGAAATTCACTGTGTCGGTTTCCCCAATTGCGGCCATCTGCCCAGGATAGCTTGGGAGTCGTCACTCCTGCCGCCGCCGAGCCTGCGCGATCACAAGCAAAGCTTCCGCGGCCCACGCACCCGTTGTCCCTCCTCCCCTATCCTGTTGGACACCGTGGATCGGGGCCTTCACCAACGAAAGCTCGTCATCGCCGGCTACCGGCCGACGTCGTCGTGGCCAAAAAGTTCGGAACCGAATACGGCCACGACGGTTCCTTCGTCGGTGTCAACCGCATGCCCGAGTCCATCCGTTCCGTCTGCCCGCTCAGCCCGCTACTCGCCCACCGATTCCGCACCCAGCACCACGTTCACCGGCACCTCACCGGCCAGCAGCAACGAGATCTGCTTTTGGATCAGCCGGACCATCCGGGGGAACATCGCGGAGCTCGCCCCGCCCACATGGGGCGTGATCAACACGCCAGGCACCGTCCACAAAGGATGGTCGGCCGGCAGAGGCTCCGGGTCCGTTACATCCAAAGCAGCACGTAACCGTCCCGAAGACGTCTCCCGCAGCAAGGCTTCCGTGTCCACCACCGGGCCCCGCGCCACGTTCACCATCAACGCGCCGTCCGGCATGGCCGCGAGGAACCGAGCATCCACCAGCCCACGGGTGTGCTCGGACAAAGGTACGCTAACCACCACGATCTCGTGCAGCGGCAACTGCTCATAAAGTGAGTCGATGCCGAGGATACGGCCGTGGTCATCGTCCCGTTCCCGGCTTGCCATCCGCGTCACCTGCGTTTCGAACGGCAACAGCCTGGCTTCAATCGCCTTCCCCACTCCCCCGTAGCCGACCAGGAGCACCCTGCGGTCCGCCAAACTTGGTCTCTGCCCATAGCCCCACGTACCGGACGCCTGGTTGCGCACAAAGTCCGGAATACTACGCTGGCTGGCGATCATCATTCCCAAGGCGAGTTCCGCCGTCGACGTCTCATGGACGCCGGCCGCGTTGGCGAAAACGCAACCCGACGGCAAGACGTCAGCGACGCCGTCGTACCCTATCGACTGGCTCTGCACGAGCCTGACCGGCACGCCATCCAGCGCCGTGAGCGCGTCTGGCCGGCCCATGTAAGGCGGCACCAGCAGGTCGAAGCTGTCCGCCGGGGCGGGGCCAGTCAGGTCCCACACGACGAACTCGACGTCGGCGGAAGGTTCCATGGCGTCCAGGAGTTTCTGATCGGGCAGGCACACCCGCAGCCGGGCCGTCACCGCGCCACCATCAGATTGACCTTCGCAGCATGCAGCGCGGTTTCGCTCATTTGTCGTTTCCTGATTCCCTTTTGCCGGTCGATTTGGCCGGACGGCATGTCGTGTTCCAACACCAACTTACTTTCCCGCAGCGGTCTGCGGCCCGTTCCGATCCGTGGAGGCGGAGGTGATTGGATGATGGATATGGGGAAATCTGGAAACGGGGCCGTCTGGATAGGCATTACGTTCGCGCTTCCGTGCCTGACGGCGGTGTCGACGTTCGTTGCCTTCTGGTTCGGGTTCGACTTTGATCCAGACGACAAATCCGGCTCGCACTACAGGGCCGAGATCGCCAAACGCCAGTGGGTGATGGCAGCGTCCGTCGCTATTCCGGCAATGGCTGATATGGCGTCGGTGCGCTCCATTCTTAACCTGCCGCGAGAGGTCTTTTGGATCACAGCCTCGTCGGTTTTCCTGCTCATCGCGCTTGCCGCTGCAGTGTTTTGTTGGATCATCGGGATTGAGTCCATCGAATCAGCTAAGGACTTCGCTGAGCGCTTCGGCGGTTAGACGGTTCTCGCGTGGGTCCATGTCTGGGACAACGCGTGGGACCCGGGACTATAGTGTGGCATGACCGGGAAGAAAGCCAGGATCAAGCATCTGCTGACGATCGGTCTCGTAGGTTCGGGCTCGATCGTCCTCCTTGTGTTCGATGGCGCAAAGCCCAGCTCGATTCCCATATTCGCTATCACTTTTGTGGCCACTTGGATCGTTTCCCTAGTGGTAGCCCGCGTAGTTAATCGACTCAGGTTTAAGCTATGGCGACGGCGCGGGTGGACGGAATTCTGGATTCGTTCGCCCGAACCATTGCCCGGCGGCGTGGCCAATGGCTGGGTGCGGGGCCTGCTTTCCGTCCGCGCACCGCTAGTTGACTTCGTGGCAAACGAGTCTCGAGACGGATCATGGGTCAATCCAGCTACTTTCCTCGTAAATGGCCGGACACCGGCGACCCGCAGGCACTTGGAACTGTGGGATTTCGCGGCAGTCAACTTCGGCCCTGGTTTCCGAGTGGTTTCACTTCAGACCACACGCGGACCCATCGATGTGGCGGGGTATCCCGAAGCCCTCGACCAGCTCGATGCAGAACTGTTCGGCCAATCCGAAGTTGCCATTCAGTAGCTTGGCCGCTCTCCCTGCCTCAACGTTGTCCACTCTCCCCCGACGTGCCTATAGTGGCCCTACCCGCACCCCTCTCTGAGCACCGTCCTGCTATCCAGCACGTTCTGCCACCTATAGGAGAGAACCCCATGGAAATCCGCACGCTTGGTTCATTGACCGTTTCTGCTCTCGGCCTCGGCTGCATGGGCATGAGTGAGTTCTACGGCGAAGGGGACGACCGGGAGTCCCTTGCCACCATCAACGCCTTCCTCGACGCGGGCGGCAGCCTGTTGGACACCGCCGACATGTACGGGCCCTTCACCAACGAAAAGCTCGTCGGCCAGGCCATCGCCAGCCGCCGTGACGACGTCGTTGTGGCCACGAAGTTCGGGAACGAACGCCGCGAGGACGGATCCTTCCTGCGTGTCAACGGCAGGCCCGAATATGTCCACTCCGCTTGCGACGCCAGCCTGCAACGCCTCGGTGTGGATCACATCGACCTGTACTACCAGCACCGCGTAGACAAGACGGTACCCATCGAAGACACGGTGGGCGCCATGGCCGAACTGGTCCAGGCCGGAAAGGTCCGGCACTTGGGACTGTCCGAAGCCGCACCGGACACCATCCGTCGGGCCCACGCCGTGCATCCGATCACGGCGCTGCAGACCGAGTACTCCCTCTGGGAACGGGAGCCCGAAACGAAGGTCTTCCCGGTCCTGGCCGAGCTGGGCATCGGGTTCGTTCCGTACAGCCCTCTCGGCCGCGGGTTCCTGACCGGACAGCTGCGCAGCGAGGCGGACTTCGCCGAGAACGACTACCGCCGGCACTCCCCTCGTTTCCAAGGCGACAACTTCACGCGCAACCTCGAGCTCGTGGACCGGGTGAAGGAACTCGCTGACCAGAAGCAATGCACGCCTGGGCAGCTTGCCCTCGCGTGGCTGCTGGCACAAGGCGACCACATCGTCCCGATCCCCGGCACCAAGAAGCGCGAACGCCTGGCAGAAAACCTGGCGGCCACCGCCGTCGTACTCTCCGAAGAGGACCTGAAGCGCCTCGACGAACTGGCCCCGGCTGGGTCCACGGCCGGGGACCGCTACCCCAACATGGCCAGCATCGACACGTAAATCCAGACGCTCCCAAGGGTTGACCCGTGGGAGCGTTATGGCCTAGTTTAAACAAACCGCTCGTCCGGTTTTGGAATGCCTGCTCCCTGATGGAGATCAACATGCGCCTCGTAAGGAAACTGCTTCTGCTCGGCGAAGTGATCCCACGACGAGCCATGAAAGCAGAGCCGGGGACAGGAACACCATCGGGCCTCTCCAACTGAAGAGCATCTGGCATGAGCATGAGCTCAGGAACTTCGACCTCATGGTCATACTGCAAATTTCCGGGTGCGAGCACATTGCACAGCGTGCGATCGGTGGCGAGTCAGTGTCCGCCGAAGAAAAGTCGGTCTTGGTGATAGCGAATGAATTGGCGGAACAAAAAGGCTATCTTCCCCTGTTTGACATGACCGATGACGACGTACGTATCTCGGAGAATGCAGGACCGGAGCTGGAAAGTTTCTTCAGATCCGAGGAATGGCAAAAGAGGGATCGAAGCAGTACACGGCAGCTCTAACGCCGCGGGTCCACAAGCACCGGAAGCAAAACGATCGGCCTGCGTGGAAGCATCGACGGCCGTTAGGGAGGTCTGCAAGATGTCTGGTCGTGCTGTTGTATTTGCCGCTGTAGCAACAGGCTTACTTGTGTTCGTCGTTCCATACGTTATCTGGGGACTGTTCGGTTTTGCTCCCAACGGGACCGAGACGTTGATCCTCGTCATTCTGCTCTGGATCACTGTCTGGACGGTCAGCAGAACAAGATTCAAGCGCAATACCCAACCAAGATGAAGATCGCCTGTACCCCCAAACAAAACAATCGGCCTGCGTGGATTACCACGCAGGCCGATCGTTTGGGGGCTAGCTATAGGGGGTAGGGATTAGCCGTCGTTGCCGGCAGGGGTGGTGGTGGCGGTGTAGCCCTCGAGCTTGAGCGCGGCCTGGGCGTACTTCTGGGTGAACGTGTCGGGGATGTTGACCTTGGAGGTGTCAACGCCGATGGTCTTCTCCTCGGCGAAGATCGTCTTGGGGCCACCTGCAGGCATGATGCCGTCCGGGAGGAACTGACCCTTGTCCTGGTTCAGCGCGGCGACGTACTGGTCCTTGGAGATGGTGCTGTTCTGGACGTAGGACTGGGGCAGCTTGTCCGCGATTTCCTGGGCGGAGTGGGTGCTGATCCAGTGCATCGTGTCCACAAGGGCGTTGACGACCTTCTGGGCTGCGTCCTCGTGGGTCTTGACCCAGTCAGACTGGGCCAGAAGGCCGGCCGACGGCAAGGTGCCGCCAAGCGCTGCCTTGGCTCCGTCAGAGGTGGCGAGGTCGATCGCGGAAACGGCGAGGTTCTTGTTCTCAAGGGCGCCCACGGTCGGCTGGGTGGTCATGACGCAGTCAGCGGATCCGCGCTGGATTGCCGCGATTGCGGTTGCACCGGCGCCGACGGCGATCGTGTGGTAATCGCTCTTCGCGAGTCCGGCCTTCGCAGCGATGAACTGGGTGAGCTCATCGGTTCCCGAGCCGAGGTCGGTGACGCCGACGGTCTTGCCCTTGAGGTCTGCGCCCGTCTTCACGTTCGCCTTAGGGCTGCACATGATGCGTTCGCCCGGTGCACTCGAAAGCTGCACGAGGTTGATGACGTTCTTGCCCTTGGACTGGAAGTCGACCGTGTGGACGTACCACGCACCGGCCATGTCCACCTGCCCGGATGCCATTGCGTCTTCGGCGCCGACGCCACCCTGGGACTCGGTGGAAAGCTCCATCTTGACGCCGTACTTCTCGTAGAAGCCGAGCTGCTGTGCGAGCTGGTACGGCAGGTAGATCTGCTTGTCGATGCCGCCGACCATCATCTTCACGGTGGGCATCGAGGCGGTGTCCGCGGAAGCACCGCCGCTTGCCGCGCCGTTGCTGCTTGCGGTGCTGGTGCCGCACGCCGCGAGGCTCAGGGCGATCACTCCGGCAGCGCCGACGGCGTAGATCTTGTTCTTCATCATGGTTGTGCGTTTCCTTCTATTTTGAGGATTCGAGCGTTGGGGTAAGTGGAATGGAAGACGGCGAGCGTCAGATCGCCTGTGCTTCGGAACGGTTTGGTGGCCGCCATTTGAGCAGCGTGTGCTCTAGCAGTGCGATGAGGTATTCCGCGCCGAGCGTGATGACTGCGATGATCACCATGCAGGCGAAGACCGTATTGGGATCGAATGTTCCCTGTGCCTGGCTGATGATGAGGCCGATTCCCTGCTGGGCGCCGAGCACTTCAGCAACAAGCGCACCGATGATCGCGAAACCGAACGCCGTGTGCAAGCTTGCGATGATCCAGGTCATTGCCGAGGGAATGGTCACGTGGATCGCTACCTGGAGCGGCGATGCTCCCAGGACGCGAACGTTTCCGACCAGGTTCTGGTCGACTTCACGGACACCCTGGAAAGCGTTGAAGAAGACGACGAAGAAGACCAGGACCGCTGCGAGCAGCACCTTCGGGAAGACGCCGAGGCCGAAAGCCACGATGAAGATCGAGCCGAGCACGATTCTGGGGATGGAGTTCACGATCCGGATGTACGGGCCGACAACTTCGGACAGGTACTTGTTCGAGCCAAGAAGGATTCCGAGCACGACGCCGACGAGCGTTCCGAGCGCGAAGCCGTAGATGGCTTCCTGCATGGTGACCCAGAGGTTCTCCCAGATCGTGCCGAAGGCCGTGCCCTTGGTGAAGAGATCCACCAGGCTGTTCCAAATTTCGGTCGGCTGGCCGAAGAAGAACTTGTCCACCCAGCCCTCGGTCGTGAACCACTGCCAGCCACCGATCACGATGACGGCGAGGATGGCACGGCCGGCCCAGACCCACGTGGTACGGCGGTTCATGGCACGCCGGGCGGAATTCTTAAGCTCACTCGCTTGTGCTTTTTCTTGCTCTTGCACGGGAGCACCTCTACTGATTGTGGTTGTCATGCTGCTGCACCCGCCGATTGCTTGTAGGCGCGGGTGACTTCGTCCTTCAGGGACTCCCAGATCTGGCCCTGCAGCTCCAGGAATCGTTCCTCGTGCCGGATCTTCTGGACATCTCCACGCGGCCTGGGCAGATCGATGTCGAAGACATCCTTGATCGTGCCCGGGCTGCTGGTCATGATGACCACCTTGTCGGCGAGCGCCACGGCCTCGTCGAGGTCGTGCGTGATGAACAGGACAGAGGGGCGCAGTTCCTCCCAGAGCTGCAGGAGCTCGTTCTGCATGATGGCCTTGGTCTGCACGTCGAGGGCGCCGAACGGCTCGTCCATCAGGAGGATCCGGGGGTTGTTGATCAGTGCTGCCGCCATGGCGACGCGCTTGCGCATGCCGCCGGACAACTGGTGCGGGTAACGGTCTTCGAAGCCGGCCAGGCCCACGCGGCGCAGCCAGTCCCTTGCGAGCAAGGTGGCTTCCTTCTTGGGCGTCCCGAGCAGGACCGGGCCGATTAAGACGTTCCCGAGGACGGTCTTCCAGGGGAAGAGCGCGTCCGCTTGGAACATGTAGCTGACGCCGTTGGTGATGCCGTCAACGAGCTGGTCGTGGACTCTCACCGAACCGGCGCTTGGCCGTTCGAGGCCGGAAACCTGGGCCAGGGTGGTCGACTTGCCGCAGCCCGTCGGTCCGACGATCGCGCAGAACTGGCCGGGTTCGACCCTCAGGGTCACATCGCGGATGGCAGTGAAGGTCTCGTTCTTGGGAGTGAGGTAACGCTTGGTCAATCCGACAATGTCGATGCCCGCGGCGTCCTCAGCCCTCTCGGGGGCCCCGGGCGGCCGGTTGGGGTGGATAGCATTCATTACGCTAAGACCTCTCTGTCTTACGGATCCCTTCCTTGGGAGTCCGACGAATTAGTGATGTGGATCACTGAAACTATGTAAAGCTTAGGAAGGGATCATCCGGGCCAGAAGTCTTCAGTAAGTTGTGCGCCTTAGCCGCAAAAGTGCACGTTTTGTGCGTTTTCTGCCGTCGCTTCAACTAACGGGAAAATGCCCGCATCGTCGCGGACAAGGACAGGAGAGCAGACGTTGATTAAGACATTGGTGGTCGACGACGATTTCCGGGTCGCCGGAATCCACGCTGCCCGCGTGGCAAGGGTTGACGGTTTCGAATGCGTCGGTCAGGTCTACAGCGCCGCAGCCGCTCGGGAGGCGATAGAGCGCCTCAACCCGGACTTGCTCTTGCTGGATGTACACCTTCCGGACGAGGACGGGATCTCCATGCTGCGGTCCCTGCAGGCGGCTGGAACCGACGTCGATTGCATCATCATCACCGCGGCCCAGGATCTGGCCACCGTCAAGTCAGCGATGACGAGCGGCGCGGTCTACTACCTGGTCAAGCCCTTCAGCTTTGACCGGCTGCGCACGCAGTTGGAGGCTTACCGGATCTGGCGGCAGGAGCTGGATTCCGCTTCAACTGCCGACCAGGCGACTATTGACGGCCTCTACAACGCGCGCTCGGCCGGGGTCAGGACCGCTGCTCCGGCGCCGCGCCTGCAGCCCACCATGCAGAAAGCGCTCGACGCCGTCCGCGCTGCCGGGGGTCCCATCAGCGCCGCTGAGATCGCCGGGCAGCTAGGTGTCAGCCGCCCGACGGCCCAGCGTTACCTCAGTGTCCTGGAGCAAAAAGGGCTTCTCATTTTGGACCTGACGTATGGCAGCACCGGCCGCCCGCTCAACTCTTACACTGTGAGTTGAGCGGGGAGCTGCCGGTCTCCAAGAAGCGCAAACGCCTGGCCTGGAACCTGGCGGCCACCGCGGTCTCGCCAGCGCGAGCGAGCCTCCTCAGGGGCAGGAATAGTCGTAGTCGACTCCGGCAGCCACGTACTGGGTCACAGACACCTGGCTTCCAGACGTAAGGCCGGGCGAAGAACAATTGGACTTCGCTCCGCGCAAGGTCTTGGCACCGGCAAGCCAACTCGGCAGCCCAGCGAGCGGACTGCCGACGGGCACGGTTCCGGCAATAATCGCCCACTGATTGACCGTCGAATATATCCCGACACCTGTACCGGCAGCGCCGGAGGTGATTCTCGTGAAGTAGGCGACCATTCCTTCTAGGTCGGCCCTGTTCAGTGCGGTGTTGGTCTGCCAGCTGTTGCCGGTTTCCACGTCCAGCCACCAGAAGTAGTTCCCGGGGTTGTTCACGCCGCGGATAGTGGCATCGTCATAGGCCTTCGCGTAGCCGTACATGTAGGAGCAGGCAAGATCGACTCCGCCGCCGCACGTCCCGTAAGGATTGGCGACCTGCGTGCCTGCGTAGGAGTTCGACGACGGCCACCATGAGCCGGCGAGTCCTGGGTTGGCAGTGTTCACGTACAGGGCGACCTTGGGCTGCGCTGTTCCCCCCGTTGAGCCAGCCGCCCAAACCAGTTGCTGGGCCGAGCAAGGGTTGGTGTTATTGGCCAGGCCGCCGGTCACGCCCACGATCGCGAAGGCTTGCCCCGCAGGGAGGGTTTTGCCGCACTGTGGCCAGGAAACATCGTTGCCGACCAAGTCCGTAGTCCGCGTCGGTGCGGCCGCTGCTGCGGGAGCCATGCCCGCGAGCGACAGTCCAATAAGAGCCAGGAACGTGCATGCCATCTTCATTCCAAAACGCGCCATGGCCCATAGTACGCCCACCCTCCCTGCACCAAGATGCGCGAACTTCCGGCCGAGAACTTGGGGACACCGCCGTCGAACTCTCCGAACAAGACCTCAATCGACTGGACGAGCGGGCTCCGGCAGGGTCAACTGCCGGAACCCGCTACCGTGCCCCGCGGCTACTCGGCTGCTACGGGCTCAGCCTGCTTCACAAGGGCAGCCTCGAGGTTGATCTTCACTTTGTCGCTCACCAGGAAACCGCCGGCCTCCAAAGCTGCGTTCCAGGTCAGTCCGAAGTCCTTGCGGCTGATTTCGGTTTCGGCGGAGAAGCCGGCGCGGGTCGCGCCGAAAGGATCAACCGCGACGCCGGTGAACTCCACTTCCAGCTCCACCGGCTTGGTGATTCCCCGGATGGTGAGGTCGCCCGTGAGGGTGTAGTCCTCGCCGTCGCCCTCTACGCTCGTGGCGCGGAAGGTCATCTCCGGGAACTTCTCGACGTCGAAGAAGTCGGCGCCGCGGACGTGGCCGTCACGGTTGGCATCGCCGGAGTCGAAGCTCGCGGTCTTGACGGTTGCGTGGAGCGACGCGTCGGCCAGGGACTCGCGCACGCGGGCCTCGGCGCTGGCTTCCGTGAAGCGGCCGCGGACCTTGCTGATGCCGGCGTGCCGGACGCTGAAGCCGATCTCGCTGTGGGACATGTCCAGCAACCAGGTGCCGGAAGTCAAACCTGTGGGAAGAGTCATTGTTGGATCTCCTGTTTCGAAAGAATTCGCTTGGATCGATCCCTTCCACCCTTGTTGAGCCTCGGCGTGAAGTCAAGGTTTCCGGCGCCCCCCGGCCCTGCCTAGGCTGCGGGAGCAGTCAATCCAGCCACGAAGTCCTCAGTGAACCGCCTCACCCCGTCCCACTCGGTGTAGACGTAGTCGCGCGAGGTATCCGTGTCCAGGCTGCCCTTGTCGCGGGCGATCTTCTTCATCATGGCGCGTTTGAGGAACCCGTAATGGGTGTAGAGCAGGGCGCCGCTGAAGAGCCCCACGTGGGCCGGACGCCATCCCGTCTCCTCCTCGAACTTCTCCACATAACCCTCGGCGTTCACTTCATCGCCCTGGGCAGCGAGGCTGACTGAGAAGAACGCGGAGGGGATGCGCTGAAGCGCGGCGGTGTTTTTCCGTACAAAGTCCCGCACATAGCCCTCGTGCTTCCCCACATGGACGGATGCACCGACCACGACGGCGTCGTAACCCTCCGGCAGGGTATCCCCGGACTTCTTGATGTCCGCCGTCTGCGCCTCGTGGCCGTGGCCCCGAGCGACGTCGGCAATATACTCAGCGATCTGGGCCGTCTGTCCCTCAACGGTCCCGTAAGCAATATAGATGTTGGCCATATGCCAGTCTGTCCCGGCTCCGGGCGGCCGCTCTAGGGTCCAAGGTCCTCCCGGTATTCAACACGCATCCCCTTGACTGACGAGGACCGTCGGCAGAGAGTGTCACATGTGAGGCGTGATGCCGTTCGGGAGTATCTGGCGAGTGCCCTGTGGGCGATGCCGACCTGCGCCGTCGTCGTCGCGATCATCGCGGGCGCGGGCCTTTCCGCGGTTCAGCTCGACGCCACTTCACCCTTCGCCGTCCTCCTCTTCCAAGGGACGTCCGACGACGCGCGGAACCTGCTCATCGGCATCGCGAGCACCATGGTGACTGTCATCGCCGTCGTGCTCGGCCTCACCGTCGTGGCACTGCAACTCGCGTCGACGCAGTTCAGCCCGCGGCTGCTGCGGAACTTCCTGCGCGACATCCCCAACCAGGTAACCCTCAGCGCCTTCGTCGCCACGTTCGCCTACAGCACGGCGGGCCTCTATACGGTCGGCATCGCCGCCGGACAGCGCACCCAGGACTACCCTCGCCTCGCGGTAAGCGGCGCACTCCTCTTGCTGTTCGTGAGCATGGTCATGCTCGTCTTCTTCGCCCACCATCTGTCCCACTCGATCCAGGTGGACCAAGTCATGAAGGGCGTCGAGAAGGCCACCCTCAAGGTGATCGAGCGGTCCTTCGTCCCTGGGGATCCCGGAATCCGCATGCCAAACCCGCCGCCCGGCGCCACCGCTTTGCTGGTACCGCAATCGGGATATGTTCAGGCCTTCCATGTCGAGGCGTTCGTCGGGGTGCTCGCGAGCCGGGACCTCACTGCCCGGATGGTGCCCATGATCGGCCGACACGTCGTCGCGGGTTCCCCGCTCGCCTGGGTGTGGGAGGCCACGGGCGAGGGCGCACGGCTTGCGCCCGACGGCGGCACTGAACTGCGCCGGGCGCTCGCCCAGAGCGTACGAATCGGTTACGAGCGGACCCTCGAGCAGGACGTCGCCTTCGGGATCCGGCAACTCGCCGACGTCGCGTCCAAGGCGCTCTCGCCCGCCATCAACGATCCCTACACCGCGAACCAAGCGGTGGACCATCTCGCCTCGATCCTTGCTGCCCTCTCGCTCCGGCAGCACGGGCCGCGGGCGGTGGCGGACGCGCAAGGCACCATAAGGCTGCACGTCCCGGCCCGCGATTTCGCCTATCTCGTGGATCTGGCTCTCGGACAGGTCCGACGGTACGGAGCGAACGAGCCTCGCGTCGTCAGGGCCCTGTTGCGCGTGTGCCGTGAGCTCGTGTGGTTCGGCGACGCGGCCCACCACGCCGTCGTGCGGCAATACATCGAGACCCTCATGAGCGACGTGACCCGGCTCGTGGCCCAGCCGGCCGATCGCGAACCCCTCCTCGCGGAGGGCGCGGCACTGCTCGAAGCCTTCGACGACACCGACGACGGGAGCGACGCCGGCAGCTAGCTCGGTGCGGACGTCAATCGAATTCTGCTTCCGCGGCCACATTGCGGATGCCGCGGGGGCGTCCTGCTTTGGTCCAGAGCCGGTAGAGGAGGCCTGCGACGGCGAGGGCGGCGGCGAGGCTGACGATGGGGAAGCCGCGGGAGAGATTGGCAACGAGGGTGAATGCCACAGCGAGGGCCCCGACAGTGCTGAGGATGAGGACTCCCGGCTGGCGGTCCTTGCGGGCCAAACGTGCCATAGAGACCAGGCCGCCGAGGAAGCTGAGGAGGACTGCGACGGCGTAGAACAGGACAAGCTCCTGGTCGTTGGCACCGGCGATGGCGGTCACCGCACCGGCCAGGACGATAAACACAGCCACGCCCCAATAGGGAGTGTGGTGTTGGTTGGTGTGGCCCAGGGAGAGCGGAAGGACGCCGACGGTCTCACCGTGGGGGTTGATGTGGCGCGCCAGGGCTTTGAGCAGGCCCGGTCCCGCCTGGAATCCCGAGGAAGCCGCTGAGAGCAGCAGCAGGGCAGTGACGAGCTGGAAGGCGGCGAACACGGGCGCCGGCGCAGCGAGGCGGGCGAGTTCGGCGATCTGCGTGCTGTCTTTCGGCGGAATGCCGACGTGCAGCTGCGCGGCCTCCAAGGCGAGGCCCAGCGTGATGGTGCCGACGATCGCGAGAGTCAGCCAGAGAGTGAGCTGCCCGAAACGTCGCTTCCCGTCATTGTCGAGCTGCCCGAGCTGGGCAACCGCCGAGGTCGCCGCTTCCACACCGGTGGCCATGGCCATGGCGACCGGGAACGCAAGCACCACGGCAAGGACAGGTGGATGCCCGGAAACGCCGGCGATCGCGCTGACCGGTTTAGGTGCTGCGCCCAAGCCGTAGAGAAGGACGACAACGGAAACGACGATAAAGGCCATTGTCATCGCCGCGAAGACCAACCTGCCAAGGTGACCGAACCAGGTCGCGGCACCGACAAGGACCACCAAGCCCAGCCCGAGCAGTAAACGCCAGGGAGCAAGAGCGGGAAAATAGGCGATCACCGCCGAGGACCCGGCCGAGACGCTGATCGCGATAGTGAGCAGGAAATCCACCACCAGCGCACCAATGGGGATGAAGGACCAGCCATCTCCGAAGGCCTCACCCACGGCGGCCGGAGCCCCACCGCCTCTCGGGTAGCGCGCGACGAGTTGTCGGTAGTTCACGATGACCAAGGCAACGATTGCCACCACCAAGATCATCGCCGGGACGAGCAACGCCAAATCGCCGTCCAGGGCGCGCAGAGCCGCTTCGATCGCGTACGCAACAGAGGAGACAGGGTCGGCCATGACCGCGAAGGCAAACGCCAATAGCAGTGCGGTGCGGGAACGCAGACCTCTTCCCAGTCCACCTCCGGGGGACGTTCCGCTCGGAATTTTCACGGCGATCTCCGGTTCCATGACAGCCTTATCGAGCTGCCGACCAGACTTCCCGGCTCACCTCCGAATGCCTCCCGCCCGCAGCTAGGAGCGCGGGCGGGAGACGCTATTGCGGAATCGCTACTGGGGAATCGCGCCGATCTGCTGCATGAGGCTGAGGGTGTCAGTGGATCCCCAGTGCTCGGCAACCTTGCCGTCCTCGACGCGAATGATGTCGGTCCCGCAGAATTCGACGCTGTTGCCCGACGCTGGAACGCCCGCCATGTCACCGCGGTGCGTACCCGTCATAACCACGTGGCACGCCTCCAAGTGTCCGTCAGTCAGCCACGGCTCTATCGTCTTGACCTTGATTGTAAAAACGCCCGATCAGTCCAGTACCATCAGTCATTTCTGACTCCCTTATGAGTGAGACCGTCCCATTTCCCCCCGCACTTACATCCCGACTCCTGGCGCCATCGCGGGCGCAAAGGCGATCGCCACGGCGATCAGGGCGAGCGCGACGGCGACCAATCGGTTGGCGATCCGCTTCCACGGAAGCATCTTCTCCAAGGCAATGAACGCCCCCACCACAGCCATCCAGCCGACGCTCATCACGCCGAGCGCGAAGAGTGCCACCATCAGCGCCCAGCAGCAGGCGACGCACCACGCGCCGTGCTCGAGTCCGAGGCGCAGCGCGCCAAGGCGTCCATAGCGGATGCGGCGCAGGATGAAGTCCATCGGCGTCCGGCATTTCATCAAGGAGACGTTCTTGGCTGGCGTGACTTGGTAGAGGGCCGCCACAAAAATCACGCCGGCCGCCAGGTAGCGACCGCCCGGATCGGAGACAAACAAACCGGGGATGAGGGACGCGACAAGTGCGTAGAGCGCGTACGCGGCGAGGCCGAAGATCGTCCAGGAGATGAGGTAGCCGGCCACGAACACTGCCGTGGAACCCGGCGGGGCATAGCGACCGGTCTCCCGACGGTGGTGGGTGATCCTGGCGTAAGCAACCACCATGGGCGCCACCGACGGAAACATCATCGCCGCGAGCATCACCACCCAGGTGGTGAGGAAGAAGCCGAGCGGCCCCGGATCTGTCCAACGCCCCATGTCCATCCCCGCCGTTTGCACGGCAGAAACGATCCAGCTCACGGCCGCGAGGATCAGCAACACAGCAACCAGACCGGCCTCGCGTGGATCCAAGTTAAAGGCTGTGGCGCGCGGCGTACCGCCCGCCACAGCTCCCCGATTCAACTTTCTACGAGGCAGGTTCCCGGCTGTCATGCCCTACCCTTGGGGGCGCCTTCAGCCATTTCGCTTGCGTAGGCGAACTCTCCGCTCTCGCCGTAGATCCCGTCGAAGTCCAGGCCGAAGAGATCCGAGTGCCCCGGCGCCTTTCCGATCATGTAGTCGGCAGCGAAGGCGTACATCGCGTTCTTGACTGTGGTGACGCTGCCACCCGGGCCGGGCAGCGTTTCCAGTGTGTAGTTCACACTGTCTCCCACCGAGGCGGACGGGTTATCGCCATCCGAGAACGTGACGCCGGCCCGCTGAACGCCCAACCATTCGCCATACAGGGCCGCCAGATCCCCGAACGGTCCGCCGACCTCACCGTGCAGGATGCTTTCGAGGGCGGTCGCCTGCCCGTCGGAAGCGCCTTCATCGACCACGACGCCGATCTTCCAACCTCCCGCGGTCAGGTTCGACGGGAAGAAATTGACGAAGGCGAAGTCGACACCCGAAAGGTCGGTGTCATCGAGCTTCCCGTTCGCAACATGGAACACTGCCACTCCGCGGCACTCGCCGTTGGCACTGTTGGGCCTGCCGTCTACCGGACAGGGACAGATCAAAGCGCAACTGCAATTAGCAACATATTTTCCGGACATTTCCCAAGACATTGAGGACTCTCCTCGCTAGTTCATTCGACTAGCGGAGCTCCCCCAGAGGCAGCGCCGAAAACACTCAAACCGAGACCACGAACCTCGTAAGGCAGAGATTATTCCCACCCGATAGGGGTGTCAACAAGCTCTGCTAAACCAAAGAGCGAGCCTCCCAAGGAAGCCCTTCAGGGCGACCCCGTGGCCGGGACCACGTCCCCCGTTTCGAGGCGGACCGGACCGCCGAGCCAGGCTTCATAAGCGGCAGCCAGGGCACTGCTGTCTGCGCCCTCTGAAACCGTGACCACCACATGGGATCCGTCATTGGCCATCCCGACGACCCTGACTCTTGCATCTTCTGTCAGATGGGTTCCCGCCCGGGCCGTGACGGTTCCCGGAACGCATGCTGCCGAACGGATCGAAATGTCAACGCCAGGGAGTTGGTCGCGCAAGCGTTCGATGCGGTCGTTCTCCGGGCCGTGCCACATGATGACGAGCTTCCCCTGCTCAAGGGCGACTGACCCGAACTTGGGGTCGCCGCTCAACTCTTTGGTGATGAGGCTTGCCGCTGACGACAGCGCCCCGTCTTGCGGGACCGTTTCCGCACTATGAACCGGATCGGTAGGTTTCATGGGGCCGGCATGGTGTTGGACGTTTCCGTCGCACGCAGTCAACGCGGCCCCGTGCGGTCGTCAAGTTTTTGAGACATTTTCGTTGTTTGTTTTGGTTAGGCGGCCAGGGGTTCCTGGACGCTGGTGTGGTGGTTTGCGTGGGCGGTGGCTGGCGGGATGCCGCCGGCCCGTCGGTTGGGTCGGCGGCGGTTGTACCAGCCCTCGATGTAGTCCATCACGGCGGTCCGTGCGGTGAGCCTGGAACCGAAGCGGTGGTGGTGGTAGAACTCGGTCTTGAGGTGTGAGAAGAAGTTCTCGGCGACCGCGTTGTCCCAGCACACCCCCACCTTGCCCATGGACTGGGTGACCTCGTTCTGGGCGCACCATCGTTGGAATTCCTCCGAGGTGTACTGGGTGCCCCGGTCGGAGTGGAAGACGACTGGGCCGCCGATGAGGTGGCCGTGGTTCCGGGCCATCCGCAGGGCCGCGGTGCACAGGCTGGCGCGCATGTGTTCGGCCATGGCCCAGCCGATGACCATCCCGGAGAACAGGTCGATGACCGTGGCCAGGTAGAGCCAGCCCTCGCCGGTGCGCAGGTAGGTGATGTCCCCGACCAGCCGGGTCCCGGGCACCGCGGAGGTGAAGTCGCGCCTGCCCTGGTCATCGAGCATGTGGTTCTGGATGTGGGCGGTCTTGGCCTGCGGGTCCTGGAGCGTGGTCTTTTTCCAGGCCTGGGTGCGGATGGCCCGCAGGCCGTGCTCGCGCATGATGGCCCCCACGGTCGGGGCGGAGACCTTGGTCCCGGCCGCGTTCAGGAGCCGGGTCAGCTGGTCCCGCCCGGCACGCCCGGACTCCTTCGTGTAGAGCTTGGTGACCGCGGTGACCAGCTCCCCGTGCCGCACGGTGCGCGGTGAAGGGCCGGCAGGTTTGCGCCACCGGTAATAGGAGGCCCGGGAGACGTTCAATTTCCGGCATAGCCACACCACGGGATGGTTGGCCTTCTCCGCTTCGATGAACTCGTAGAAATCCTCTACTTTTGCTTCGCGGCAAAGAAGGCGCTGACTTTTCCCAGGAACTCGACCTCGGCCTTCAACCTGGCGTTTTCGGCCAGCGCTTTCTGGTGTTCATCCCACGCCACCGGCCCCCGGTCCTCGGGCTGGGCAGGGGTGTCCGGTTGCTTGTCCCGGGACTTGTGTACCCAGTTTCCCAGCGTGCTTTCCTTCACCCCGATCTCCTGCGCGATCTGCTTCACCGGCCGGTCCGAAGACAAAACCAGTCGAACCGATTCCTCCCGGAACGCGGCGTCGTATGTCTTTCTGCGGGTGGTCATCTGAAACTGAGGCTCCCATCAAGCTGTCTCACAAAACCATACGGCCGCACCGGGGAGCAGCATCGCGGAAACTATGCCTGCATTGCTTCTCCAACGCACAACAACCCCCTTAGCTACAGGGCCCTCACGAACGATCGAACAAGGAGGTCATCGGCGCTGAAGTTGCCTGCCCACGATGCAAAACTTTCGTTGATCGCCAGCATGTACAGCGTGGCGCGGAAGGTGCCTTCGTAGGTGCCGTTAAGTCCCAATGAAATAAGAGGATAGAAGTCCTTGTGCTCATCAAAGCTGGCAAAGATTCCTTCCAGAAGCTTCTGGCGGTCCGGACTAAGGAACCACTCCGACGGAGTACCAGCCTTCGCCTCTGCGTATCTCGGGTCCGTTTCCTCCCACGAGTCGAGCCATTCCGCAGGAGCATCGAGCACAGCGTCAACTTCGATGGTCGTACCTCTTAAGACGCCAAGAATTGTGTGCCAAGAACTCTCCAGCCTCCCAAGCCCCGGGTCACCCATCGCAAGGCCCGTGACCCTGATTCTTAGTGTTGTTGTGTCCATTTGAGCCTGCTCGGGCAAACCGACACGCGGTTCATCAGGGTGCATTCTCGGCCGCACATAGGCGTGTCCGTCGGCCCCCGTGAACAGACGGCCGCGCACTTCGACCAAGCTTCCGTCTCGGACAGGAAGTAACAGCTGGCCGCTGTTTGATGATCTGTTGCTATTCATAGGACGTGGTTACCTCACGGAATCAGGCACCCAAACCCAAAGCGACCAGCGGCCGGCATTGAAGGTGCCCGGACGATTCTGACGACAGTCGTAGTTGAGAATATAGCGGTGCATGCTTAGGACTGCGAAGGAAGCCCTTTTACATGTCTCTTTACTGTAGAAGTTGTCTTGCCAGACGTTCCAAACAAAGGCAACCTGCGGCTCCATGGTTGCATCCACCACGGCGCCGGCAACGCTCGAAGTCGGCGCGGCGGCGGTGCCAGCACTTATGCCCGAAAATGCCAACACTGAAGAAAGCGCGATTGAGCCAAGAATCTTTCGGAAATCGAACATTACGGATCCCCCAAAAATATAAGCAAAAGGCTTGTTCAGCAGCAACAATATTTGGAATCAATTTAAAGATCAATAGCTGTCGGAAGGCTAAAATTTTAAAGTCAAAAACCAGAATTGGTCGATGCATCTGTGCAAGATTTGCCACTACTCAATTTTGACTATTGCACCACTCAATTTGAAGTGTGCGCATACTCAATTTCGAGCATTCATCACTCAATAGAAGCAAAACACTTGACACTCTTAGATAGGGAGTGCTTCAAGATCCAACCCAGGCAGGGCCCGGACTCACGCAGCCGGTTGTCCAACTATCCGCGCTTTGTTTGGGAGTTTCGAGCGTGCTCATGAAGGGACTGGCGCGTGGTGGTTCCGGTCTTGGCTAGGGCTCTGGAGATGTGGTTTTCCACGGTCCGCGGACTGATCCCCAGGAGGACAGCGATTTCAGGCGTGCGTTGGCTGCCTGCCAGGATGGCGATTTCCCTCTCTCGAGGAGTCAGACCTTGGGGATGCCCTCCCGTGTCGAGGGTCAGTTGCACCCCTTGTGGCGGGAAGCGGTTTTCGAAAGTTGAGATGATCTGATGAAAAGTCTTGGCCAACCCCCGGCGGCGTTTGAGGAGGTGACCCTTCACCACGCCTTTCAGGAGCCTCGTGATTGCGGGAAGGTCGGAGTCGGCTTCGTATTGGTCCAGGAGGATTTTTAGCAGTTGGTGGTCGCGGTCACGAATGGCACCGGCGATGGCGAGGAACTGGGCATGGGTGCTCACGCCGTTTTCCTGCAGTAGCCGTTGCGTAGTCTCCAGGATCTTGTGTCCGGGGTAGAGGGACAACATGAACAATGAGGCATACACGGCTTCGGTGATGTAACCGCGGTCCAGCTGTTGTTCCAGAAGGTCCGCAGCCTTTTCGTCAAAGTCGGCTGGATCGGCGTATTTCCGGGAAACGAGCTCATAGACCGCTTTGCCGGTACCAGGCAGGGGCCCAATGTCAGCGACGTCTTTGCGTGCCTGGATCCCGAGGGAGGCGGCATTCTTGCCGGGGCCGGCCAGTGCGCGAAGGCCGGCGATTCTGAGCATCGCGTCGTGGAGGAAGCTCACCAGAAAGCCGGGCCGGCCGAGCGCGAAGACGCTAGTCATTACACAGTCAGCTTCCTTGCTGAGTCCTTGTTGTGTCATTGCCAGTACCGCAACGTAGCTGCTCGCGACGAAGCCGAACTGATCAAGGCGGCGCCGCGCCGCGGCACGTTGGCTGAGGGAGAAGATCATTGCTTCTTCGCCGTGGCCGGCAAAATGGAGCGCGAGTCCGCGGACGAAGGGTTCCATGCCTGCGGCAAGGCCGAAGCCGTCTGCTGAATCAAGGGCCCGGAGGGCAGCCTGGGCGTCGAAGCGGTAGAGCTCCAGAATGCCCCGGATGACTGGCAGAACGCCGCTCTCGTGGTGGCGGCTGCGGAGCCTGTCCAGGGTTTCGTCGAGGTTTGAGGGCATTCGGTCGAAGGACGCCTCGAGGTAGAGCGCGAACGCTTGGGCTTCTGCCTCCCAATCGGGGTGAGCTTGGCCGATCGCCTGGAGTATGCCCGTCGCAGCAGATGCTTCCCCGCCGCTGACGATGGCCCAAAGCGCCCGGGTCATGGCGAAGAAGAAGTGATCGCCGGAATCAGCGCCAGCCGCCCCAGTTTCGCTGAAGACTTGTTCGATGCGTGAGGGATCGATCGGGCCGCCCCAGTAGAACTTGAGGAACGCTGCTGCGTTGGACATGGTCTTTTCGGACTCCCAGACGCTGAATTGTGATTCCTCCAGTTCCCGTAGCTGTTCTTGGAAATGCTGCGTCGCAGCGGTGCCGCCGCCGGCTTCACTCCGCAGGTCTCGGATCAATTCGGCCAGAAGTTCAGGCGAGGAACTCTTTACCGGCGGGTCATGGGAATCGATCTCCCGGTTACTCCGATCCGCCAGCACCCTGCGGGAGGATCGGACGTGATGGTCGCGGAAATGGTCGACAACAATGTGGGGACTGACGCTTGCCCACATGGCTCCAGCGCTGTCTTCGGTGAGTGCAACCAGCCCCCGCATTTCGAGCCTGTCCAGGACATCTGCCTCAACTACTGGCTTCAGGGACCCCAGCGGCCGGGCTCCCACCACGGACAGGGTATGCAAAGCCGTCCGTTCATCGGTGCTTAGTCCATGAAGGAGTTCCTGGACGGTGCTCTGGAGATATTCGTTCCAGAGTGTGCGCCCACCCATTCTCCACTGTCCGTCATGGAGGACAAGCTGCTTGCTCAGCTCCGCGCTTTGGGCGATTCTGACCACGAGCCGCGGGTTGCCCCCAGATTTCATGAGCACGGCGGTGGTCAAATCCACGTCCGGCGGCGAACCGAGCGTCTGGGCCAGGAGTTTATTGACTTGATCGTAGTGAAGTGGACTGAGTCGTATCGTTGTCTCCGGCCATCGGGCAGGCGTGAACACGGAGACCCCTGAGTCCATCGGGGCATCGTCCATCGTCACCACCAGCGGCCGTTGCGTCCGCCCCTGAACAATGTCAATGACTGCCGCTGATTCCTTGTCGAGCTCATCGATATCATCAACGACTATTGCCCGGGGGCCTCGCTGCGCCAACTGTTCGGCGAGCACGTTCGCGACTCCTAGCGGCCCATTCTCTTGTCCGCGCCCTTCCAGTCCGAGTGCGCCAATCCCTGCGAACGGCGTCTCATTCAGGAGCCGCGAACCCGAGAGGCTGTAGACCGTGAACCCGGCCTTTTCGAGCCCAGCGGCGATCGACTGCAGGACCGTTGATTTTCCACTTCCGGGGCCGCCGACGATCCGGACACTGACACCGCGAGCCACGTAGTCAAGTGCCCGTCGGACTTCCTCTTCGAACACTTCCCAACTCCTCACGCAGACACCCCAGCTTTGAAATGAGAGCCTAGTGGCCTTCCAAATCTGAGGAGAGCGCCCCAGAGCCCTAGCCTGACAATCTATCCAACGCTACGGGCGAAAATGATCGCTGAGTATGCATTGCACAGAAATTGAGTGTGCATCGCACTGAAAATGAGTGTGCGTTGCGCTGAAAATGAGTGGTGAAGGTGGACCTATCCCACTGCCCCCGGCTTCCGCCAAGCCAGGGCCAACACGAACACCACCCCGCTCAGCCCCAGCATCACCAACACCATGAGCCCCCAGTTCGCCTGGTTGACCCCGGGCCCGTACAGCACACCAATAAGAACCGTCGCCGTGATGGCCCCGAGGTATCTGCACGTCTGGAAAATCCCGGCTGCCACTCCCCTGTCCTCGGGCCGCGCGGACACATATAAACCTTGGTTGGACGCCGTGCTGACCACGCCATACGGAACACCCATCAACGCCGTGAGTATGAGCACCAGTGGTGGCCAGAAGGACAACGTCAGCGCCCCGAGGGCGCAGGAAGCCAGGGCCAAAAGCACGACGCCGGCGATCATCACGGACCGCACGCCGAACCGCTCAATGAACCGCACCGCCACCGGGGTTACGAAAACCGACATGGCAGCCAGAGGCAGCATCAGCAGGCCGACGACGCCGGCGTCGTACTTTCCAGCCTGCTGCAGCAACTGCGGAAGCCCGAAGAAGGCAAAATAGTAAACTGCGCTGAACACCGCGAAACCCAAGTACAACAGCAACAGCGGCCGGTTCCGCCCGAGCAGCCGCAAATCCAGGAACGGCGGACTGAACCGGAACTCGCGCCATGCGAACAGCCCCGCCAGGACAACAGCGACGGCGATGAACCACCAGCGGTAGGCCGGCATCACGTTGAGCAGCGCCATCATTGCGAGCGTCAGTGAGGCGATGAACGCCAGGATGCCCGGAATGTCGGAATCGCGGAGGAGGGCCGACAGCTTGCCGCTTTCGCGTCCGACGTCGGGCGGTGCCACCCTCCGCACCACGATCAGGGCCAGGAGCGAGATCGGCACGTTGATCGCGAACAGCGCCTGCCAGCCGACCAAGCTCACCAGAAGGCCGCCGACGACGGGCCCCACCGCAGCGGCCGAGGTGTTCGCCATCTGGATGCGCCCCAGGGGTCGGGTGGAGCTGATGTTCGCCTGCCGGCTGAGCGTCGAAACCATGACGACGGCGCACGGGTACGCCGTCGCGGTCCCCACCGCCATGAGCGCTCGAGCCACGCAGACCAATGCGAAGTTCGGCGAGAACGGCGCCAAAAGGCAGGAAATGGCGACCACCGCCATACCGAAGGTGAACAACCTCCGCGGACCGAAGCGGTCTGCGAGCCTGCCCATGAGCGGCTGGCCAGCGGCCGAGGCGAGGTAGAAGGACGTAATCACCCAGGTGACCGTGGCGACGTCGAGCGCAAAGTCCTGGCGCAGGACCACCAGCGCGACAGCGATCATCGACGAGTTCAACGGATTAAGCGCCGTCCCGAGACTCAGTGCAGCGATCGCTAGGCCGGGGCGGGGTTTGTTGTTCACGTCCCTAAGTCTGGTCCATCGTTGCCTGAGGTCACGAAACGACGCGTCACGAACCTCGGCTGGGAACCGTCAGGGCCGGCGCGCTAGTGTCCCCCGCCGAACGCCGCCGGAAGGAAAATGAGAAGGAAGGCCAAAAGGCCCAATACCGAAGCGATGGTGTCGATCCACCCAAGGACCTTCCCCAGGGTTGCCGAGTGGTGCAGGGCTTCGGCCTTCCTTGCATTGGCAATCGCCAGGGGCCCGAAAACAATGCCCAGGAAAAAGAAACCGATGACCCCGAAGATTATCGACTTTTCCTTGAACTTGCTCCCCTGAAAGTGCTCGAGGGAGTTGTTCTGCTGGACGTTCGGGTAGTTCGGGTACTGATACGGCTGGTTATAGTTTGGCTGAGACATTTTGACACCTTTCGACTGCTTTGTCGCTGCGAGTAACAATTTCGGGAGTCGCCCGTCAACCTCAGTTATCGGCCATGCCGTTCGTCCCCCGGATCGAAATTACTTAGCTACAGCTCCGGACGGGGCAAACTAGGTCAATCTTGGGGAAATCTTGCAGTGGAGCAGAGCTAGACCAGGCTGCGAACCTCGGCTGGGAACTGTCAGTTCTGCGCTACGGACAGCACCGGCTTCCGCTTACCGCTGGCGTCTGTAGTCAGCGTCGGGACCGGGGGCTTCGGCGGGGCCACTGCCGGAGCAGGTGGCGGGGGTGGTGGCGGTGCCGGCGGAATACAGGAGTGGTTGTAATCGAAGTCAGTGGTGAATTGGGTCAGTGCAACCACGCCGCCGGCCGTCAGTGGCGGGGCCGAACAGAGTTCCACTGCCGACTCCGGAGACGCTGCTCCAGCAAGCCAGCTCTTGAGCCCGTTCAGGTTGCTGTCGGGATGAAGCTGACCGGCGATTACTCCAAACTGGTACGAGGTTGAATAGATCCCCACCGCCGCTCCAATGTCTTGCAGGTAGGCGGCCATGCCTTCAATATCCGCGGCGTTGGCCATGGTGTCCCAGGACCACGCGTTTCCGGTCTCCACGTCCAACCACCACATGTGCTTGGTGGGGTCGGGTACGCCGTAATGATTGACGTCGTCGAACGCGATGCCGTAACCGTAGAGGTAGGCGCACGCCGGCGAAGCCGTCCCGTCGCAGCTCCCATACGGGTTTGGACGGCTCATGCCCACGTCCGCATCGGATGCCGGCCACCACCCGCCGTACTCGGCGGGATTGGCGGTGTTGACGTACAAGGCGGCCGCCGGTTGGCTTGTCCCGCCCGCCGAGCCGCTGGCCCAGCCCAGCTGCTCGGCGAAACAGGGATTCGCGGTGCCCGGACGGCCGTCGTTCACGCCGACAATCCCGAACGCCTGGCCCCCAGGAAGTCCGCCACCGCATTGGGGCCAGGAAATGTCGCTGCCCAAAACAATGCCCGAAGCATCCATCGGTGCGGCATTCGCGGCGGAGAATGGTGTGGCTGTCCAAGCAAGCAAGAGGCAAGCGACGGCCATGAGTTTTGCAGTTTTCATGATGTGCGTCCTTGGCATGGTTCAGGGCCCTGCCGGGGTTGGTACTGCCGCACATTGCATCCCAAAAGCAATGGCAGTGAGCCATCTTCGGCTCACTACGGATCCTACGGACGGGCTTCTGGGCAGCCTTGAGTGATCTCTACTGGACTTGGTTAACGAATTTGCGAGTAAGTGACGTGGCGCACTTGGAGTACAGCTCAGATGCTGGAGTACTCAGCCCAGCGCTGAACCGCGTCAGGGAGCGATTAGTCCGTCAGCGACTACCGCGAGCATCGATGCTGCTGCATCAGCCGGAAGTTCGCTGTTATCTACCACTGCAGCCACGCCGCCGACGAGCCGGCTGATCTGCATTGCATCGACTCCAGGGCGCAAGGCCGAGTCCAACGCTTCGATCACGCGCTGATTGGCGCCCAGGTAGGTCTGGCACTTTGCCGCAAATGGTGAACCCGGGTCGCCCAGCGCTGCGGTAATCCGCGCGGCGGCACCCTTGTGCTCGGTCAGCATCGACGCATAATCGGTGAGCCAATTCAACAACCGCTCCCGCGCAGGGGCGTCGAGGGTAAGGGCGCGGTCGACGGCGGTGTTGACCTTCTCTGCCCATGCTTCGAGGACCGCGTCGTACAGAGACTCCTTGGTCGGGAAGTGCCGATAGAGCGTACCGGGTCCCACCTCGGCCGCCTTGGCGACTTCGTCCATCGAAACGGCTTCGTAGCCTTTGACCCGGAAGAGCGCACGTGCAACCTCCACAATCCGATCGCGGTTGCGTTGAGCGTCAGCGCGCACAGAAACACCTTTCAATACACCATTGCAAAACGGAGAGAGTCTCCGTATAGTTCTAAACGGAGCATCTCTCCTCTTAGTGTACGTCAGCCCTCTCGGCTAGAACAGGACACCTCCAATGACACCCACAATCGCCACACGCGCACCCGCCGGGATCGCCCTGACCAGCGGAAATCCGCGCGGCCGCGCCGGCAGCATTGGCCTCTGGCTGGTCATGCTGGCCCAACTCATGCTTGTCCTCGACGCGACCGTCGTGAACGTCGCGCTCCCCCACATCGCCACCGACCTCCACTTCGACCGGGCCGAGCTCAGCTGGGTCCTGAACGGCTACGCCGTCGCCTTCGGCGGCCTCCTGCTGCTCGGCGGACGGATCGGAGACGTCGTCGGCCGCCGTCGCACCTTCCTGGTGGGCGTCGCAGCCTTCACGCTCTTCTCACTGCTTGGCGGCCTGGCCACCTCGCCCCTCCTCCTTGTCATCGCACGCGCGCTCCAGGGCCTCGGCGCCGCATTCGCCGCCCCGAGCGTCCTCGCGCTCATCACCACCAGCGCAAAGGACGACGGCGCGCGGAACCGGGCGCTCGCCCTGTTCTCCGCCATTGCCTCAATGGGTGGCGCGCTCGGGCTCATCCTCGGCGGACTGCTCACCGACACCACCAGCTGGCGGTGGACCCTCTTCATCAACGTGCCGATCGGCGTCGTGGTCCTCATCGCGGTGCCGCGCCTCGTCGCGGAAACTCCCCGGCGGCCCGGCCGCTTTGACATCCTCGGAGCGGTGACCGCGACGGGCGGCGCCGTCGCGATCGTGTGGGGTCTCATTCAAGCGGGCGACGTCGGCTGGTCCAGCCCGCGCACGATCGGCGGCCTGGTGGTCGGGGCAGCGCTTATCGCAGTGCTCGCCGTCACCGAGAGGAGGTTCGCCCACCCACTGCTCCGTCCACAGCTGCTGCGCAGCCCGAGCCGAGTGGCGGCGCTCGCCGCGATGGCGGCCACCTACGGCGGGATGCTGGCGATGTTCTTCCTCATGGTCCAGTACCTCGAAGACGATCTGCACCTCACGCCCATGGTCACCGGGCTCGCGTTCCTGCCGATGCCGTTGAGCATCTTCGCGATGTCGCGGATCGTCCCGCGTCTACTTGAGCGCTTCGGGGCCGTCCGGCTGGTCATCTTCGGCACCGCCCTTCGCGTCGTCGCCTTCTTGCCGCTGACGCAACTGAACACGGACACCCCGTTCGCCCTTGTTTTGCTTGCACTTCTGGGCACTGGAATCTCGGCGGGCATGACGTTCATGCCGCTCACGACGCTCGCGCTGCGCAACGTCGAACCGGAGCACGCAGGGTCCGCGTCTGGACTCTTCCAGACAATGCAGCAACTGGGCGGCGCCGTCGGCCTGGCCATTGTGGCTTCGATCTACGCGGCCTTCGCTATCCCCGGCGACTTCCTGACCGGCGGACGGGCCGGGTTCTGGTCGGCAACCGTCCTTTCCGCACTCGCACTGGCAGTCGTCGTGGGGTTGGTCTTCAAACCCCGGAAAGCGGTATGAGGAGTGCGCTCACAGGCCGCCTAAGCCCTTGGCATAGGCGGCCTGCCCCACGTGTTGAAGGCAATCGGCAATAGTGCTGACCAACCGCACGCCGAGAGTGACGGGCGGGTCCCAGCGGGTGTCGACGATGCGATCAAGGTCCTCGTCCCCGAGAGTTTTCAGGAACGCAACCGTCTGCCGGTGGACGGCGTCGTAGTATTCGAGCAACAGCTCCGGCGGGGCCTGAACCGCATCGACCTTATCGCTCGAGTGGCCGTAGCCGGTGTCGCGCTCGGGCAGCGGCAGCTTGAAGCGGCCAGCATAGTCCTGCGAAGTCCACACCTGTTCGACGCCGGCGGCGGAGGCGACTTGGACGTCCTCCACCCGGCTGAGGTGCCAGATCAACCACGCAATCGAATTTCCGGTGCTGGCGGGCCGACGGACCAGAGAGCCGTCGTCGAGCCCTTCAAGGGTGGCGGCCACGGTGTCACGGATCCGGCCAAAGGCATCCTGCAGCAGTTCGTTGGATTTCATCGCGTCCCCTCACTAAGCGTTGTCGACGGGCTCCATGGGTCCGCCGGGCTTGGCTGCTCCTACCACCCAACCAGAGCCCGAACTGCCTGGGCAACCTGTTTTGGGCTTCGCGGTCCCGTCGCCACCACATGTGTTTCGAGTCGAGCGCCGGTCAGGATTTCATCGAGCTCCACGCTGCGATCCAGGTGCCAGGTCAGCTCCCGGCTGTTCGGCTCGTGGCGGTTCCTGAGCCGCTCGTGGATAGTCTCGATTGACGCGTCCAGCCGGATCACGGTGAGTTTTCCTCCACCGAGGGCTGCACGATAGCGATCCACCTCGGTGGATTGCTCAAGCACTCCTGCCAAAATGAACCTCCGTACGCCAACGTCACGATAATTCCCCGCGACAGCTTGAAGATTCCTCAGTTCCAGCTCGTGGTTGAACCGGTCCGATGAAGGCGCAGGCCAGCTCCGCCGCAACTCATCGAGGTCGATCACGGCATTGCTGATTCCGTCGTCGGCGAGGAGCCAGTGCAAGGCTTCGCCCGTGGTCGTCTTGCCGGCACCAACCGTGCCATTGAGGAAAACACTCTCAAGATCCGTAGCCATCCAAGGAGTCTAGGCTGAAGCTTGGGCCCACCCCCGTCCACGTAATCAAGGCGCGGCCAAACTGGCAGCGACGGGAGGCGATCACGGGCATAAGCTACAAGCAGAACGTCTCTTCCGACTCCGGGGAGCTCAAATGGACACTGAATTTGCCGATGTCATCGGTCACGATGTCACGACGATCACTTGCCTGTGCGGAAACACGGTCAGCAAAGAGGGATTGATTCAGGCCAACTCTCAAGGCGTCCCGGTGTACAGCGGAGCAACCGAGCCGGTCCCCGCAGGGCTGGCTCCGTGGCCCGACGATGAGGACCTCTACACTTTGTGTCCGTCATGCGGCCGGGTTTACCACGACACCGTCATTGAAGAGACGGGAACCGCACCCGTTGCCTTCCAGATCGACGTCACCGGCCCGGTCGCCGAGGCGATCAGGGTTCATTGGGACCTCAACACCTGATTTTTGGGACCTGTTTTCCTTGTTTCGCTTTGCGCGACGTCGATTGGCAGCGCAGGGGCTAAAAAAGTCAGACCCCCGTGACAGGGTTTATTCATGGAAGGCATCGGTCAACTCGTGGCACGTCGGGCAGCCTCGCCCGATGGCGGGATCGCGGCGCCGGGACGACTGTCCCGCCGCCTGAAGCCCGTCCCTGCCTGGCATGCCGGGCAGCAAAACCCGGCCGCCGTGCCGTCGCCGGCCGCGCTGTCCCCGCGGGCCGCGCTGTCCCCCGCACATGAGCTTGATCAGGCGGTGGCGGCGATGGATGCGCTGCGTTCAACCGCTTTCGCCGACGCCCGCGTGCTGGCTTTCCCCGAAGCCGCCGATTTCGCCGGCAAGGTCGAGGAGATCTCCCGGACGGTCGAGTTTTTGCAGCTCGTCGCAGCCCAGGCCGTGGAACGGACCCGGCGCGAAGCCCAGACGGCATGGCAGGCATCCCCGGCGCCGGGGTGGCGGACCGGCTGGACCGAACCCACCGCAGCCGACACCGCAGCCGCACCGGTCGCGGGAACTGAAGCCGACACGGGAGCCGCGGCCGGCCTTGCGGTCGCAGCCGACGCGGCCGGCCTTGCGGTCGCAGCCGACGCGGCCGACGACGGGTACCGGAACGCCGCCGAATTCCTGCGCGCCAGGCTGCGGATCGGCATCGGCGAAGCCAGGCGCCGGCTCGTCCTGGCCTCAGGGGTGCTCCCGCAGACCGGGATCGCCGGACAGGACCTCCCCGCACGGCACGAGGTCCTCGCCGCGGCCCTTGCCTCGGCGGCCCTGCCCTCCCGCTCCGCCACCGTGATCAGCACCGCCCTGGACCAGGTACGCCACCTCGCCGACACCGACACCACCTTGCAGATGGAACACTCCCTGACCGACACCGCACTTGAGAGCGATCCGGACTTCGTCTCCCGCATGGCCAAACGCTGGGTCGACGCCATCGACCAGGACGGAACCGAACCCGGCGAGGAAGAACTACGCCACCGCCAAGGAGCGTTCATCCGCAAACCCCGCCGCGGCCTGCACCACCTGGAAATCTTCGCCACCGCCGAACAATTCGAAACCCTCGCCACCGCCATGAACACCGCCACCAACCCCCGCCTGCAGCCCAACGCCGCCGGCACAGGCACCGGCACAGGCACCGGCCCCGGCCTGGACCGCCGCTCCCGGGCACAGAAACTCCTCGACGGGCTCACCGGCGCCTGCGCAGTGGCCCTGGCCACCGGCGAACTGCCCGCCAACGGCGGCCTCCGGCCCCAGGTGATGGTGACCATCGACTACCGGGACCTCCTCGAACACCTCGACCACCTCGGCCGCGAAACGCCCGCCGGTCCCCGCCTCAGCAGCGGCGCGTCCACCTTTCAGGGCCCGCTCCACCCCGCGGTCATCCGCAAGATCGCCTGCGACGCGGACATCATCCCCGTCCTGCTCGGCAGCGATAGCCGCGTTCTGGACATCGGCCGCACCACCCGCATCTTCCCGCCCCACATCCGCAAAGCCATCATCGCCCGGGACCAAGGCTGCGCCTTCCCCGACTGCACCATCCCCGCACCCTGGTGCGAAGCCCACCACATCACCTACTGGTCCCACGGCGGCACCACCGGAACCGACAACGGCACCCTCTTATGCAGCCACCACCACCACGTCATCCACAAAGAACACTGGACCATCACCCTGGACACCGGCACAGCATGGTTCAAACCACCACCCCACGTCGACCCCCGCCAAACACCCCGACGCAACCACCACTTCAGACCCACCCGGACGTAAGCCTGCCCAGTTGAAGTCCACCCGAATCCGTTGACATGTGACCAAATGGTCACCTATTCTGAATGCATGGACGCCGTCTTCAAGGCACTCTCCGACCCCACCCGCAGGGATCTGCTCGACGAGCTCTTCCACGAGGACGGGCAGACGCTCAGCGCACTCGAAGCACGGTTCGACATGACCCGTTTCGGGATCATGAAGCACCTCAAGATCCTTGAGGAAGCCGGGCTGGTTGTGACCCGCCGTCGTGGTCGCGAAAAGCTCCACTACCTGAATCCGGTACCCATCAGGCTCGTCCACGACCGCTGGGTGAGCAAATATGCAGAACCGTGGGCCGCTGCGTTGAGCGACCTCAAGACCAGATTGGAAAGTCCCGTGGAAAAGATCTTCGAAATCTACATCAAGACCACTCCGGAGCGGCTTTGGGAAGCCATCACGGACAGCGACACCCGCAGCAAGTACCAGTTCGGCAACACCCACACCGCGGACTGGACGCCGGGCGGGCATTACGAGATGCATAATCCCAAAGCCAACGGAATGGTCCTGGGCGAAGGCGAAAACGTGGAGGTCGATCCGCCGCGCCGGCTCGTCCAAACCATGCGCGCGCTCTGGGGCGAGGACGTCAAAGCGGAGGGCACATCACGCGTCACATGGGAGATCGAACCCGTCGGCGACTCCTGCCACTTGACCGTCACCCACAGCGACCTTCGCGAAGGCGGTAACGACCAGATCTACGGCGGTTGGCCGATGATCCTCTCCGGCCTGAAGACCTGGCTGGAGACCGGCGAGGTTCTCACCACTCCGGGTTCATTGATGTATTCATGAGGCTCGACGGCGGTGCGACCCGCCGCTTTTAGGCCCTGGCAGCCGGAACGAGGGCCGCGTTGAGGTACTCCAAATGCGCCAGCGTCGGTGCAGTCACGTTCGCCGCGTATTCCGAGTGCTTGGTGAGGAACTTCTTGATGAAAGGGCACACGGGCACGATCCCGAGTCCCTCGCTCACAGTCTCATCCAAGGCAACTTCGGCGAGCCTGCCCGCCAGCCCTTGGCCGCCGAACTCCTCGTTGATCACGGTGTGGTAGAAAATCCGCTGCGGGGACCCACCGTCGTCGTACGCTTTGTACGCGGCCTTACCGATCACGTGGCCATCAGCGAGCACTTCAAAGCGTTCGCGGTCAACGTTGTGGCGGAAGGTGGCATCGGTCATCGCTGGCTCCTCGGTTAGGTCCTTTTGACCTACCCTAACCTCGGAGTCCGGGCGCTTTGTTCCCACGTTTTCTCCAAGTCCACATTTGGACTTGGAGAAAACTTGGGAGTTACGGCTAAGCCGTGACGATGTCGCGCGTGGCGTGGTCGTACGTGAAGGTGATCTTGCCGCCGTCGTGCTGCAGTTCGTGATTGGCACCATCACGCGCGCCGAACGCGCCGTAGTTCTCGTCCCACGAGCGGTTCAGCGCGATCTTGTAGGTGTAGAAACCGGCAGGCAGCGTGGCGGCGAGGGTCCACACCTTACGACGCGAATTGAACTTCATCTGCACCTCGTCGTACTGCGGAGCCCAGTCCTCCGGCGCGCCGAGAATCGTGTTGAAGTCACCGGCGATCGCGACGGCGGACGGCTGGTCGAGCTTCTCGACGGCGGCAGTCGCTTTGGGTGCGGCAGCTTTCTTAGGCGCTGCCTTGGCGGCCGGTGCCTTTTCCGCGGCTGCTTTAGCCGCCGCGGCCTTTTCTGCAGCAGGCGCCTTCTTTGCCGCGGGCTTCCTGGCTGCGGCCTTCTTGACGGGGGCCGTGGGAAGCGGAGTGCCTGCAGGGACGGGGGTACCCTCAGTCAGCGCAGTAACGAACTCGTCCGGCTTGGCGAAAGCGACAGTGGCACGAAGACCGTCGTCGGTGATGGTCCAGCCCGAGCGACCCTTGATCAGCCAGCCAGCTTTGACCAGCTTCGCGGTCTCCGTCGTCAGGCTCTTATGGCCGCGTGGAATGCCTCCACTAAGCAGCTCACTCTCGCGCTCATCCAGCGGGACACGGACAATCGCTTCTGCCAGGATCTCGCCGGCATTCAACGACTTCTCGGACCAGGTTCCCTCAGCCAAGACGTCCAGGACGGTCTTGAGACGGGCACTGCTTTTTTCGACGGTGGACTTGGCCACTGGGTCTCCTTCAACGGCGAACATTCCTTCAGCAGTCTGCCAATGTTCTGTAAATTCTGGCGACTGTTCTCGGTAAACACCGTGTGTCGTGACCCACTATTACGCCCAAACGGTCGGCAAGTGATGGAAGGCTCTCGGGTACCGGTCAGTAGCAGGCGATTGAGGTACCCTCGAAGGCCTCCCTTACTCCCCCGAAGCCTTCTCCCAATGCGAAACCTCGTCCAACAGTTCCGCCTTCCGGGACTCGTCCGCGAACGACGAACGCACAGAGTTCGCGGCCAGGCGGGCCCGGTCAGCAACAGACAAGCCGTGCACCGCGACCAGTTGCTCGAAGTTGTCGTCCACGTAGCCACCGAAGTAGGCGGGATCGTCCGAATTCACGCTGACATTCAGCCCGGCCGCCAACATCGCGGGCAAAGGGTGATCGGCCAGGGTATCCACGGCGCGCAGCCGGACGTTGGACAGGGGGCACACGGTCAACGGGATCTGCTCGGCCACCAGCCGTTCCACTAGGGCCGGATCTTCCATGCAGCGGATGCCGTGGTCGATTCTCTCCACGCCAAGCAGGTCGAGAGCCTCGTACACATACGAAGCGGGGCCTTCCTCACCGGCGTGCGCTATCCGTCGGAGTCCGGCCTCCGCCGCCCGGCGGTACAACCGTTCGAACTTCGACGGCGGATTGCCCACCTCGGCCGAATCCAGGCCGATGCCGGCAATCGGCGCCTTCATGGCAAGGAGCTGCTCCAGAACCTCCAGCGCAGATTCCTCGGACATGTCCCTCAGGAACGCGGCAATCAGGAGCGTCGAGACGCCAAACTCCTCTTCCGACGTCGTGAGTTCGGACGCCACACCGTTCACGCACGTCTCCAGTGCCACTCCGCGCGAGATGTGCGCCTGCGGATCCATCATGATCTCGACATGCCGCACGCCACCGGCCGCGGCGCGCGCCAAATAGGCCCTGGTCATGTCCGCGAAATCCTGTTCGGTGCGCAACACGGCCATGTTGGCGTAGTACAGATCCAGGAATGACTGCAGGTCAGTGAACTCGTACCGGGCGCGCAACTCATCCAGATCCGCGTACGGAAGCTCAATCCCGTTCCGTTCCGCGAGCGCGAAAATCAGCTCGGGCTGGAGCGTCCCCTCGATGTGTAGGTGCAGTTCGGCAACCGGAGGTGCCGCCGTCGTCGTCGATTCGCCAAAAGTTTCCACCCGACAAGACTAGGACGAATACTGAATGCACCCGATTCGAGCGGAACCGCAAAGCGGGCTTTACGGCAGGAAGCGGTTGATTCTCCGCAAGAGGGACCCAAACACCGGATGGTGCTGCCAGCGGCGGGCCATTACCGCGCCGCGGGCTCGATCAACCGACCCCAGAACTGCACGAGCGGGCCAGTTTCCGGCACGAGTCTCCCGCCGACGCGCGGCGCTTCGGAGCGAGACAGTACAAGACAGGCATACTCCCGCCTCCGGATGTGCTCCAAGCCGGACGATCTCGGCCTCCGGATACTCGGTGCCGCAACACCAGCAAGCAAAACTGCTATGTACTTCATGACCGAATTCCGGCGCAGCATCCATGGGACAAGTATCGCCGCCAAAGCGATCTTCAGGGCCCCGATACCACGAGCGAGGGGAAGGCCACACCGCGCCAACTTGGATCTACGCGGTTCGGCCCCCAAACTGAAAGGATGCAGACCTTCCTTCCGTTCCCCGATTTCAAGCAGAGTGCTGCCGTCTTGGACACCGCAAGGCTAGGCAAGCAGCGTGTCGAAGCACTGCAGATCCTTCGCGCACTGGTGATCCCCGAGTTCGGCCGGCCCTCCCACCCCGCTATCCGCATGTGGATGGGCTACGTTCCCGCACTTACTCTCTACGGCCTGGCCATGGTGGACGAATGGGTCGCCCGCGGCAATCCGGACAACACCCGCGCCAGCATCACCGAGTTCGCACCCCAAGCAGCCCACCCGGACTACGCCTCCAAGATTCCGATGCCGCCGTGGCTCGGCGACGCCGACTTCCACTTGAGCCACCGCTCCAAGCTGCTCCAGAAAGAGCCCCGCTTCTACGCCGAGCTTTTTCCCGACACTCCGAACGACCTTGAGTACCTCTGGCCCGAGCCCAGTCACGAGTTCATCCCCGAAGACCCCTACGACGACTTCATTTGGGTGCTTCGCGCTCCGGTGGGCGACGTCGAACCCGAGAAGATCGACAAGGTGGGGATGCCGGCAGCGGGCAAAGCCAAGGCCGCGAACATCGACGGCGACGGCTACCAATTCGTCTACGCTTCGGAAACGTCCCGTCGCCCGGGCAAGACCGCCCGCAAGGCCCCGAAGCAACTGGTGAAGAGGCCCACCCGCAACCGCCAGCGCCAGGACGAGGCCTTCCGGACGCTCCCCGGGAACACGCCAGTCCTCGTCCCCATCGAGGGCGGCGCCAAGTTCGCCCTGGGCAAGATCCTCGGCCGGCCGATCACGCTGGAAGACGGACGTTTCGGCCGCAACTTCGAGGTCACCAAGATCATTGACCGCACGGACTTCGACTACCCGGCCTTGTTGCAGGATCCTCGGGCATTCTTCCCGATCCCGGCACCCTAGCCTGGGACAAGGGGACTGATGGATTTCCAGCAAATCATCGAGGCCGTCGGCCGGTACATGGACTTTGCGGGTGTGGCAGTGATGGTTGTGGGAGCCATCGCATCGATACCCCTTGCCCTGCGCGGTTACAAGCCCAAACGCCTGCCGGCAAGCTCGGCGCCGCTTTCGGTCTACCGCTCCTACAGGCAGCTTCTGGGACGCTCCATCCTGCTTGGCCTCGAATTTCTGGTGGCCGCGGACATCATTCGTACTGTCGCAGTCACCCCCACTTTTGAGAGCGTGGGGGTGCTGGCGGTCATCGTGCTGATCCGGACGTTCTTGAGCTTCTCCATCGAGCTTGAGATCACCGGGCGTTGGCCGTGGCAGAAGGCTCCCGCTCCCACGCCGGACTCGGGAGCCCCTCTCACATCACCGGCTTCGTGACACACGAGTAGGCGCCGCCGTCGTTTTGGCGTTGCGGCTACTTGTTCTGCCGACGGACGAGTGCCCGGATAACCAAGATCTCGTAGGCCACCAAGGCGACGGCGGCAAAATGAGTGTTCTTGTTTGGGACGAATGAGTAGTTACATTGGAAATGCCCGCTAGGCCCTTTGGTGAATACTCTGGTTCCCGATGAGTGCCAGCTCAGGCCATCCCCTAACGCAACTAACTCGCAGTAGGTGTCGTTTTCAGGGCTCAAAACGACACCTACTGCGTGGGCCGACGCCGGCGAGGGACCCGGCCTGAGCTTGCGAAGGCTGGGAGCCGGTGGGGACTAGTTGGGCCCGGGCTTCATCGATGTCTTCGGTCTTCCCCGGTGCTGGAACGCCTCGTCCCACTGTGCCCATTCCTCCGGCCGCACCGAAGGCCGGCCCAGCAGGTAGCCCTGCCCCGCAGTCATGCCGAGCTCGGCTACCGCACTTAGCTCGGCTTCGGTTTCAATCCCTTCGGCGACCAGGGCTGCCCCGATTTCCTTCGCGAAGCCGACCATGGCCGCCCCGAGGGCCCGCTGGCCCGGGTCGGTGTCGATGCCGGCGATGATCTCCCTGTCCAGCTTGATCACATTGGGCTTCAGCAACAGGATGTGGCGCATGGAAGCAAAGCCAGCACCTGCGTCATCAACGGCGATCCTCAAGCCGCGGCAGCGCAAAGGTGCAAGCGCCGCAGCGAGGGGACCATAGTCAACAACGTGGTGGCGTTCCGTCACCTCGAGCACGATCCGGCCCGTCGATATTCCAGAGTGCGCAAGAATATCGGAGAGTCTCGCGTCAAGGCATGCCCGGGGTGAGAGATTCACGGAAACCGACAACGCGAGTGGCAGCCCCTTCGCAGCCGCGAGGGCGGTCTCGAGGGCAAGAATCTCAAGCTCAACATCCAGTCCGACGGTGGTAGCCTCGGCGAACATCATCTCGGGGGAAATGCTCGGAGATCCCGGGAACCGCGTCAAGGCTTCAGCCCCAACGATTGAGTCTGATTCCAGGGAGCGGATGGGTTGGAATGCCGTCATCAAGGAACGCCTGGCGAGCACCGCCTCGATCCGGCTCCTGATCTCCCCGGTAGCCAGCGAGTCCCGTGTCCGGGGATCAAGGGCCCTGCTGGTCCCCTCAAAACCACTTGGGCGTCCAGCGGCGTCGCGAAGTGCTCTTCCGGACACCTCGACCAGAACCCTGCTGCCGTCCTTGTGGCGGCACACGGCGTGAAGTCCGGACCACCCGGCGGCAGCATCTTGAGTGGAAGCCCTTCCCTGCAGGGCGTCGGCCAGATCATCAGGGTCAATGATCAGACGGAAATGCCTGCCTAGTAGCTCTGAAGGCTCGTAGCCGATCAAATCCACGCCCGCCGGGCTGGAGAAGGTGAAGCGCCCGTCAGGTCCTATGGCCCACAACCACTCCCGGCTGGTGCTCAGCACCGTGTCCATCAAGCGGGTGGTCCGGGAGGCTTCAGCCCGCTCCCGGAGCTGCTGGCGCACCAAAAAAAATGATGCGAAAACCACTGCCGGCACCACGAGCAACGAAAAAGCATCCGAAATCCAGACCGGCCATCCCCAGGCTTCCCAGGAATCATCGCCGAAGAGGTAGGGCAGCCCCACCGCCAGGGCAACACACAACTCCATGGCGAAGATGGCATACAACCACCATCTAGGCCTGAACGTCCGTGTCCTCTTCCCCTGCCCGCGCGTTCGAATCATGGCCCCCCCTGGCACAAGCTAACGCTGCTGATCTCCTACATGATGCCACTCATACGTCGGGAATCAGTAGCATCCCTTCAGAATGATCAGCCTTTGGGTGCCGGGGCCGGACAATGTGTGCGGCTATTTCCCCAGCCCGGCCCGGCGCAGCGCTTCCGCCATGGCCGTGTTGACCGGCGCCTGGGGAGCCGCCTTCGCAGGCGCCGCCTTGCGAGCAGGCGCACCCTTAGCAAGAGCCGCCTTCGCGCTATGTCCACCCTGCGGCGCCGCCGGGCGCGAGCCGCGCTCACGCCCGCCGCCCCGGGAACCGGACCCGCCCGCGGTGCCAGGTTCGTCGTCGAGCCTGAGGGTGAGCGAAATCCGCTTCCGCTCCGGGTCCGCCTCAAGGACCTTCACGCGGACAACCTGTCCGGACTTCACGATCTCGCGGGGATCGGACACGAACTTGTTGGACAACGCGGACACGTGGACCAGCCCGTCCTGGTGTACTCCGACATCCACGAAAGCCCCGAACGCTGCCACATTCGTGACGGTGCCCTCCAGGATCATGCCGGGCTTGAGGTCCGAAATCTTCTCGATGCCCTCGGAGAACGTCGCCGCCGCGAATGCCGGCCGAGGGTCGCGGCCCGGCTTTTCGAGCTCGGACATGATGTCGCGCACCGTCGGCAGGCCGAACGTCCCGTCCACGAACGCCTGCGGATCGAGCGAAGACACAGCAGCGCCACGTGCAGCAGCGACGATCTTCCGGGCTACCGAATACGCTTCCGGGTGGACACTGGACGCGTCGAGCGGTTCCGTTCCCCCGGTGATCCGCAGGAAGCCCGCGCACTGCTCAAAAGCCTTGGCACCCAGCCGCGGCACCTTCTTGAGGTCGGCCCGCTTAGCGAAGGGGCCGTTCTCGTTGCGGTACGCCACGATGTTCTCGCTGAGAAGCGGCCCGACGCCGGCCACCCGGGCGAGCAGCGCGGGCGACGCCGTGTTCACGTCCACGCCCACCGCATTCACGCAGTCCTCGACGACGGCGTCCAGCGAACGGTCGAGCTTGGCAGCCGTGACATCGTGCTGGTACTGCCCCACCCCGATCGACTTCGGTTCGATCTTCACCAATTCGGCCAGCGGATCCTGCAAGCGTCGGGCGATCGAAACGGCCCCGCGCAAGGACACGTCCATGCCGGGCAGTTCCGCGGCCGCGAGCGCAGACGCCGAATACACGGACGCACCTGCCTCGGAGACCACGAGTTTCTGCAACGTCGGCCCGCCGGATGCTGCCAGCGACTTGATGAGCTGCACCGCGAGCTTGTCGGTTTCGCGGGACGCCGTGCCGTTGCCGATCGCCACCAGCTCGACGGCGTGCTGCCGCGCCAGGCGCTCGAGCGTCACCAGGGCCTCGTCCCATTTCTTTGCCGGGGCGTGGGGATAAACGGTGTCGGTGGCGACGACTTTGCCGGTGCCATCGACGACGGCCACTTTCACCCCGGTGCGCAGTCCCGGGTCCAGGCCCAGCGTGGCACGGTTTCCGGCGGGAGCTGCAAGAAGCACGTCGCGGAGGTTGGCGGCGAACACCCTCACGGCTTCATCCTCGGCCTGGGCGAACATGCGGCCGCGCAGGTCATTGCTGAGCCGGTCCAGGATGCGCGAGCGCCAGGCGATCTGTGCGGTCTGCACAAGCCATGAATCGGCGGGGCGGCCACGCTCGGCGACCCCGAGGCACTTGGCCACAGCGTTCTCGTACCGGCCGCGCGCGGCGGCCAGGGCGTCGTCGTCGGCGGGTTCTGCCTCGGCGAGATCAAGCTCTAGGACGCCGTCGTTCTCGCCTCGCAAGAGCGCTAGCACGCGGTGGCCGGGCATTCCGGAAGGCACTTGGGAGAACTCGAAATAGTCCTTGAACTTTTGCCCCTCGGTTTCCTGGCCCTTCTTCACGCGCGAAACCATCCGTCCCTGCGTCCATAACCGCTCGCGCAGCGTTTCGGCGAGATCGGGGTCCTGGGATACCCGCTCCACGAGGATCGAGCGCGCGCCGGCGAGGGCCGCGGAGGCGTCGTCGATGGAGTGTTCGGCGTTGAGGTACTTGGCGGCCTCACGCTCAGGCTCGAGCTGCGGGTTCCCGAGCAGCGCATCGGCGAGCGGCTCAAGGCCGGCTTCGCGGGCGATCTGCGCTTTGGTGCGGCGCTTCGACTTGAATGGCAGGTAGATGTCTTCCAGCCGGGACTTGGTATCCGCGCCGACGACGGCAGCCTCCAGTTCCGGAGTCAGCTTGCCTTGAGCGGCAATCGCCTCAAGCACAGTTCGACGGCGGTCCTCAAGGTCCCGCAGGTACCTGAGCCGTTCCTCGAGTTCGCGCAACTGGGTGTCATCGAGCGTCCCGGTGACTTCCTTGCGGTACCGGGCGATGAACGGGACAGTCGATCCGGCGTCGAGCAAGTCAACCGCGGCCTTGACCTGCCAGGCCTTCACACCGAGCTCGTCGGCGATCACGGCGTGGATGGCGGCGTCTGCTGATTGGGGCTGTGCTGACTGGGGCTGGGGAAGATGGGTCACCATGACATTTTGCCTTATGGGTTCGCCGTGGCTAAAGACGGCGCGGATTGCCCGCACACGGAAGCGCCACGGCCGGCGGGCCGTGACGCTTGATGGGTGCGAAAGTTGCGGTTAGCCCAGTTGCGCCATGGGGGTCTTGGCGGAGATGTGCTCCACCAATTCGCCCACGCGCTCCTCGGTGTAGTTGCGGGCGATGTCGCCCTGGCTGATGATGCCCACCAACTTGTGGTCGGTGATGACCGGAAGGCGCCGGATCTGGTGCTTTTCCATCAGGTCGATGGCGGCATCAATGCTGGCATCCGCATCGATCCAGATCGGCGTGCCCTGGGCGAGATCTGCCGCGGTCAGCCGGTCGGCATCCAGTCCCTCAGCAACGCACTTGACCACAATGTCGCGGTCAGTGATGAATCCTTTGAGTTTTCCATCGTTGCCGCAGATCGGCAGCGAACCGACGTCCAGATCGCGCATCAGGACAGCCGCGTCACGCAGCGACTGCTCTTCTTTGACGCACTGGGCATTGGTGGTCATGAATTCGCGCACAACACTCATGAGTCCTCCTTGATCGATTGGGTATCGACGCGGACCCCCGGCACCGACGCCGATGCTGTCAGCCTACGCTTGGGGTTTGGCTGTGGCCAGATTCTTTTTGCTCCGCTGGTCTTACTCGGCGCTCCGCTGGTCTTACCCAGCGCTCCGCTGGTCTTACTCGGCGATGTCCTCGGCCCACAGTTCCGGATTCTCTTCCTGGAACGTGCGCATCATGTCCACGCACCTCTGGTCATCGAGGACCACCACCTCCACGCCTCTGGACCGCAGCAGCTCGAATTCGCCGTCGAAGGTGCGGGCCTCCCCCACCACCACGCGCGGGATTTTGAATTGGATGATGGTGCCCGTGCACATGGCACACGGAGCGAGGGTCGTATAGAGGGTTGTGTCCCGGTAGCTCTTCTGCCGGCCGGCTGCGCGAAGGGCCGACATTTCCCCGTGCGCGATGGGATCGCCGTTCTGGACGCGTTCGTTGTGCCCGCTCGCGATCACCACGCCACCGCGGGCTAGCGCTGCGCCGATGGGAATGCCGCCTTCGCGAAGGCTTTTTTGGGCTGCCTGGTATGCGGCTTCGAAGGCGGGATCTTGGGCGGTTTTGGCGTCAGACGTGGTCATTCGGAGCCTGCTTTCCGGGTGGTGGGGATCTTCCGCTACTTGTTCTATAACTTATATAATAAAGACGGAGGTGTGAGTGATGATCCTCAACGTAGACCTAGCCAGCGACATACCGATCTACCAGCAGTTGCGGGACCAGATCGTGGAGGCAATCGCCGACGGCGTGCTGGCGGAGGGCAGCTCTTTGCCGGCAACCAGGACGCTCGCCGCGGACTTCGGGATCAATTTCCACACCGTGAACAAAGCCTATGACCTGTTGCGCCAGCAAGGCCTGATCCAGCTCAACCGCAAGACCGGCGCGGTGGTGACCCCGACAGTCGCAGACCCGCCGTTCGGCGCGGAGTGGACTGCGAGGGCACGGACCCTCCTCGCCGAAGCCGTCGCCAGGGGACTATCGGCCGACGAAGTTCTCAAGTCCTGCCGATCGATACTCGATTCATTTGGAACCACGCAGCCAGAGGAAACACCATGACCGTTGCCATTGTCCTGAGCTCCGCGTTGGCGGCACTGGTGCTCGCCATCGCGCTGGTCCTGCCCGCGATCAACAGCCCGACGGTTCCCTTCGGGGTCCGCGTACCGGCCCAGCGTGCCGACGACCCGACCGTGGTCAGGCAGACCCGCATCTATCGTTGGCGGGTTCTCCTGAGCGGGATCGTCGCCATCGGGGTCTGCCTTGCCATTTACGCAATGACAGGCGAAACGCTGCTATTGCCGCTGTCGGTGCTGGTGCTGGTCGGCTTCTGGTACGGCTGCTTCTTCCTGGCCAACCACGAAATCCGGGCGGCCAAAGCCGCCGGAGGTTGGTATGAGGGCGTCCGCCAAGTCATCGCGGTGGACACCGAATTGCGGACCGATCCACCGCGTTTTCCCTGGCTCTGGCTGGCGCCGGCATTGATCGTCACTATCGCCACTGTGGTGATCGGCGTGATCAGCTACCCGTCCATGCCGGACGTGCTCGCAGTGCACTACGGTGCGAAAGGCATGCCCAATCGATTGGCCGCCAAATCGATCGGCACCGCCTTCTCACTGGTATTCGTGCAAATCGGCGTGACCGCGCTGCTCATGGGTATCGCAGCGGCGATCCTCTTCCGCAGCCGGCCCGACATCGACCCGGCGCACCCGGCAGGCTCCGCGCACTGGCACCGCCGGTACATGCTGCTGGGCGCCAAGGCACTCCTCGGATTGCTCGCGATGATCGACCTGGCGATGCTGGGATCATCGTTGCTGATGTGGACGGGCACGGTCACGCCATGGGCGCCGCTGGTGGTCGCGCTCCCGATCCTGGCCGCCGTCGCGGTCGCCGTCGTCGTCTTCGCCAGGAACAACCGCGCCAGGGACGAGGGCGAGGAGGACACCGGCCTGACCCATCGGGAGGACGACAAATACTGGCGGAGCGGTTTGTTCTACGTCAACCGCGAAGACCATGCGCTGATGGTTCCGCGGCGCTTCGGCCTAGGATGGACCCTCAACTTCGGCAATCCCAGGGCAGCCATGATCCTGGCCGGCGTGGTCGCGCTCATCGGCCTGGTGATCACCCTCCGTTTCAGCGGCTGAGCCCACCGCGCTGACCCAGGGCTGCCTTACTGTCGGACCGCACTGATAGCTTGGCTTCATCAGCTCAACGGTCTGGGGGCACGGTGTTTTTTCTCGATTCAGTAGATGCAGGGCACGAGCGGGATCTGGTGTTTTCCGCCAGCGACCTCGTCACGGCCTCCACGTGCGAGTACCAGTTGCTGCGCAAGTTGGATGAGAAGCTGGGCCTCTCGCAGAAGCCGTCCTTCGCCGTCGACGAAATGCTGGAACGGACCGCCGCCCTGGGCGACGTTCACGAGCACAGGGTGCTGGACCGTTTCGTGGCCGAGTTCGGCACCTGGGATCCGCTGACGCGCGCGGGCGTGTTCGACGTCGTTCCCGCCGAAGCGATGGACCGCGCCACCCTGCAAGCCAAGCATGCGGAATCGATCGACGCGCTGCGATCGGGCGCGGATGTGGTCTTCCAGGCGGCATTCTTCGACGGCCAGTTTCACGGACGGTCCGATTTCCTCGTCAAGCAGCCGGATGGCAGCTACGCAGTGTACGACACCAAGCTCGCCCGGCATGCCAAGGTCACTGCGCTGCTGCAACTGGCTGCCTACGGCGACCAGCTGCTCAAGGCGGGAATCACTCCGGCCCCGGACCTGACCCTTGTCCTCGGGGCTACCATTCAGCGGGACGCTGCCGGATCGGACGCCGGCGGCTTCGACTACGTGCACAGCGACCACCGGCTCGCCGATGTCCTTCCGGTGTTCCGTGAACGCCGGGACCGCTTCCTCACATTGACGGACGCGCACCGATCGCGGCTGGAGCCTATCCAATGGGGCGCGCCCGGAGTCACCGCGTGCGGGCGCTGCGACTACTGCAAAGAACAAGTGCGCCTCCACCGGGATCTGCTGATGGTGGCGGGGATGAGGATCACCCGGCGCAAGAAGCTCATGGAAAACGGCATCTTCACCATCGACGCCCTTGCCGGGATGCCCGACGCCGCGGATTCCGCCACGCGCCGACTGCAGGAACAAGCCCGACTGCAAACCGGAACAGCCACACCCGATGGGACACTCAATTACACCGACAAGACGGGCACTGCGAAGAGCATCAGCTACTCCGTCCTGGAGTCCAACTCCCTGGCCCGGCTCCCCCGGCCCGACGCGGGAGACATCTTCTTCGACTTCGAGGGAGACCCCCTGTGGCAAGACCCGGTAACGGGCCGCTGGGGACTGGAGTACTTGTTCGGGGTCGTGGAAAATCCGACGGAGCCGGGCGGATCTCCGGTGTTCAAACCGTTCTGGGCACATTCCCGGGCTGAGGAACGGCAGGCGTTCATCGATTTCCTCGACTACGTGGAAGAACGACGCATGAAGTATCCGGACATGCGGATCTATCACTACGCGGCCTATGAGAAAACCGCGCTGCGGAACCTATCGGTCATCCACACGGTGGGCGAAGCCGCCGTGGACAACCTCCTCCGCGAAGGCGTGCTGGTGGACCTCTACGACACCGTGCGGCACAGCATCCGCATTTCTGAAGACTCCTACAGCATCAAAAAACTCGAGCCCCTGTATATGGGCGAACATTTGCGTTCGGGCGACGTGACCGACGCCGGAGCCTCCGTGGTTGCCTACGCCAACTACTGCACGGCCCGGGACGCGAACCGCGACGACGAGGCGGCAACCATCCTCGCGGGCATCTCCGACTACAACGAATACGATTGCCTCTCCACCCTGGAACTGCGGAATTGGTTGCTGGGCTTGGCAGCGGAACGCTCCATTGAACCCGGTTTTCCGGCCGCTTCGGGACCCGAGCTACCCGCGGAGACCGAGCCGGACAAGTACGAGGCCGCGCCCGAGGAAACAGCCCTCCACGACTACCTTGCGGAATTGCCGGACGATTCCCTCCGCTCCAACGACAACCGGGCGGTGGCCATGGTGGCGGCCGCGGTCGGTTTTCACCGGCGTGAGGACAAGCAATTCTGGTGGGGACACTTCGACCGCCTGGACCGGCCAGTTTCCGAATGGGAAGACACGAGGGACTGCTTCATCGTGGAAGGCGGCGAAGTGCTGGACGACTGGGCCAAGCCAACTCCCCGCAGCAACCCGGCCCGGACGGTACGGCTGTTCGGCCACGCCGCCGACGGCTCCGGTTTCGCGCCCGGTAAGAAGTACTTCCGGATGTACGAATCGCCCGTGCCGGAGGCTTTCGACGGCAAGGCAGTCAGCGCCCTGGGCAGGTCGGGAGCGGGAGGGACTGAGGTAATCGAGGTAGGCGATCCCGACGCCCTTGATGACGGGGGCGCGCTTTCAGGGCCCGACGACGGTGCTTCGGATGTCGTGACGATTTCGGAGCGACTGCCCAAGGGTGCCGACGAATACTCGCAGCTTCCCATGGCATTGACCCCCGACGCTCCAGTCAATACGGACGGGCAGAGGAAGGCCTTGAGCGAACTGGCCGTCAAGCTCCGTTCCAGTCTGCCGTCATGGCCCAAGGATCCGGCGTTGGACTTGTTACGCCGTATCCGGCCGAGGCTGGCCGCGCTTCTGGAACTGCCCGCCGTCGGATCCGGCGACGATGCATATGTGGACGCCATCACCGCCGCAGTATCGGATCTGGACCAGTCATACCTGGCAGTGCAGGGGCCTCCCGGCACGGGCAAGACGTACGTTGGCTCGCACGTCGTGGCGCGGCTGGTGCGTGCAGGTTGGAAGGTAGGGGTTGTTGCACAGTCCCATGCGGTCGTCGAAAACATGCTGCACGCTGCGGTGAAGGCCGGGGTGGATCCTACGCTCATCGCCAAGGAAATGAAGCATGACGACCCCGTTCCGTGGGACCAGCAGACCAAGGATGACCTTGAGCGGCTGCTGGCCTCCGCGGAAGGCTGCTTGATCGGCGGCACCGCGTGGACCATGACCGGCCGGACCGTTCCTCCTGGCTCCTTGGACTTGCTGGTGATTGACGAAGCCGGTCAGTTCTCGCTCGCCAACACCCTCGCCGTGAGCCGGGCAACGAAGAGACTGCTGCTCCTCGGCGACCCGCAGCAGCTTCCCCAAGTCACCCAGGGCAAGCACCCCGAACCGGTCGATGAGTCCGCTCTCGGCTGGCTGGCCAACGGCATGCACACGCTGCCCGCGGAGCTCGGCTACTTCCTGGCGACGTCGTGGCGCATGCACCCGGATCTGTGCGCCGCGGTGTCGGAGCTGTCCTACGATGGCCGGCTGCATTCAGCACCGGCTGCTTCGACGCGGCGTCTGTCCGGCGTTCGGGCCGGCGTCGAGTGCGTTTACGTCCAGCACAGTGGCAATTCCACGCAGTCTCCCGAAGAAGCGGTGGAGGTAGTCCGCCAAGTGAGGGCACACCTTGGTCTGGCTTGGCTGGACCCACGCGAATCATCCGAGGAGCGGCCACTGCTTGAAAAGGACATCCTCGTGGTTGCTGCCTATAACGCCCAAGTTCAGCTCATCCAGCACGAACTAAGGGCGGCTGGACTTCGCGGTGTGCGGGTCGGGACCGTGGACAAGTTCCAGGGGCAAGAAGCTCCTGTGGTAATCGTGTCCATGGCTGCGTCGGCTGCAGCCGAGGTGCCCCGCGGCATGGAGTTCCTGCTCTCGCGCAACCGGATCAATGTGGCGGTGTCGCGCGGTCAGTGGCGGGCCGTCGTCGTACGCTCACCGGAGCTGACCAACTACCTGCCCACCCAACCGGAAGGGCTGGAGCACCTGGGCGGTTTCGTGGGACTGTGCCAGCGCAGAGACCCAACTGATCCCCACCGCCACCCTCGCCTCGCAAGCTCGGCCAGGGAACCCTGGCGGCGTGGGCCCACGCATTAGTTGTCGTTATGAGGGCTGAAAACGACAACTACTGCGAGTTAGTTGGGCAAGCCAAGGGCTTCGTGTAACCCCAGCGCTTCGTCCAAGACCGCCCCGAAGTTCGCGGCGTCGTGGGCGAAGCGGCCTAGGAAAAGTCCGGACACGCCCCGCAGTTCAGGCAGGAGCCCCGGTTTGGCGGAGCCACCGTAAATGATCGGCAGCCCGGCGAGGCCATGTTCGGCAAGCAAGCCCCGGAGGTGATCGACGACGTCGGACACGTAAGCCGCGCCGGCTGGCTCGGCAGCGCCGATGGCCCACACCGGTTCGTACGCTATGACCAGGCAGGCCGCCGTCGCCCAGTCGTCCCGTACAGCGGCCGAGATCTGCCGGAACACGAACGACGCCGACACCCCCGGATCGGCGACCGCCTCCTCGCCGACGCACAGCAGCGGGGTCAACCCTGCATCCACCGCGGCCCTGACCTTCAATGCGACCACGGCGTCGTCCTCGCTGAAGTGCCGGCGCCGTTCCGCGTGTCCGATCTCCACGAGCCGCACACCGAGCTCCGCCAGCAGCGACGGTGACACTTCACCCGTCCACGGACCCTCAGCCCAGCCACAGTTCTGCGCGCCCAGGCGCAGCGAAGAGCCGTCCAGAATCCGGACGGCGTCCGGCAACATGGGGAACGACGGGATCACAAACGGGACCACCCGCCCGGCCACGAGGGCCGGACGGGCGTCCACTTCATTTCGCACTCGCTCCAGCCAAGACAAGCTGTGCCGGTAGCCCATGTACATCTTGGTGCTGACCCCGATGTACAACGGGCTACTTGCCCAGAAGATCGTCGGCCTTGTTCCTGAATGCCCGGGTGCCATACATCATGGCGGCCGCCAGGAAGGGCAGGATTCCGAGGGCGTAGACCCCGGCGGATCCGGTGGGGTCTGCCGTGGCGCTGTTGACCGCGGTCCGAAGGATCGGAGCCACGAAACCGCCCAGGTTGCCCAGCGAGTTGATGAGGCCGATGCCGGCCGCGGCTGCGGAACCGGCAAGGAATGCGGTGGGGTAGGCCCAGACGACCGGCCCGACTGCGAGGAAGCTGCATACCGCGAGGGTAATGAAGATCATCCCCAGCACCGGCTGGTGGTTGGTGCCGGCCCACGCCGACCCAAGGATGCACAGACCTGTCGATACAAACAGCACCGTGCCGAACATGCGGCGCTTGGCAACCGTGTTGGCTGCCCGGCCGATCAGGTAGCAGGAGAAGATTCCGAAGAACCACGGAACGGCGATCAGCAGTCCGACGGCGAGACCCACCTTCTGGCCTGTCAGCGAAGAAACCTGCTGCGGGAGGAAGAAGGTGACGCCGTAAACGGCGATCTGCAGGCAGAAGTAGATGAGGGTGAAGTACCAAACGCGACCGTTGCGCATCGCCGCGAACACGCCCCGCGGCCCGGTTTCATCCTTGACAGTGTCTTCCTGCGTCATGATCTCCTTGAGCGCGAACTTCTCGTCGAGGTTGAGGAACTTGGCCTTCTCCGGGCCGTTGATGAGGAAGAAGAACGCCGCAATGCCGGCGAGTACGGCCAGGATGCCCTCGGTGAAAAACATGACCTGCCAGCCCCGGACGCCGGGAAGCTGGTCGCCGATGTTGATGAGCCAGCCCGAGAGCGGGTTGCCGATCATTTGGGAGAACGGCTGCGCGAGGTAGAAGATCGCGAACATCTGCACTCGCACCTTGTTCGGGAACCACTCGGCCAGGTACATGATGACGCCCGGGAACAGGCCCGCCTCGGTGACGCCGAGCAGGAACCGCAGGATCACAAAGGACGTCTCACCCTGCACGAAGGCAAAGCAAGCAGAGACGATGCCCCACGTGATTGCAATGCGGGCGAGCCAGATCTTCGCTCCGACCTTCTTGAGCAGCAGGTTGCTGGGGATTTCAAAGATCGCGTAACCGATGAAGAAAATACCGGCACCGAGCGCGAACGCCCCGGCCGAGACGCCTTTGTCAGCGCCGAGCGCAGCTTCGGCGAAGCCGACATTGGTGCGGTCGAGGAAGGAGACCACATAGAGGATGACCAGCATCGGCATGAGCCGGAAGGCAGCCTTGCGGATCGCCGATTTCAGGACCGGCGAATCCAGCATCTCCTTCGTGGACGTTGTTACAGCGGACATCGAAACTCCTCGTTGAGTAATCAGTGTTGAGAAATCAGTGTTGAGTAGTCAGGTTTCAGGCATTAGTGCATGTACAGGCCGCCGTCGACATTCAGCGTCTGGCCCGAGATGTAGCCGGAGTCTTCGCTGATGAGGAAGGCGATGGCGGCAGCGATGTCCCGGGTGGAGCCCACGCGGTTCACCACGAGGTCCTTGGTGAGTTCGTCCTTGCGTTCCTCGCTGAGGGTGCCGCCCATGATGTCGGTGTCGATGGGGCCGGGAGAAATGGCGTTGACGGTGATGTCGTACTCCCCCAGTTCACGGGCGGTGGCGCGGGTCAGCCCGATGACTCCGGCTTTGGCTACCGAGTACGGGGTTTTGGAGAACGTCCCGCCGCCGCGCTGCGCGGAAACCGAGGAGATGTTCACGATGCGTCCGATCCGGTTCTTGACCATGGATTCGGCCACGCGGCGGGTGGCGAAGTGGACGCCGTTGAGGTTGATGCTCAGGACGCGGTTCCATTCGGCAGGCTCGAGTTCCAGGTACGGAATCGGTGAGCTGACGCCTGCGACGTTGGCCAAGGCTACGATCTGCGGCAACTCGGCCTCGAGCGTGTCGATCGCCGAGCGCACGGATGCTTCATCGGCCACATTGGCGCCCACGCCATAGGCCTGCACGCCGTATTCGGTGGCGATTTCCTTGGCGGTGCTCTTGCAGAGGGCGTCGTCGAGGTCGATGATGCCGATGTTCCAGCCCTGTGCCGCGAGGTAGTTGACGGTAGCCCGGCCGATGCCGCGCTCGGAGACGGCGCCGGTGACGATTGCTGTGCGTTCTGCGGGGAAGGTGCTCATGGGTATTCTCCTGTGAATGTCGGGACTAGTTGATGGGGGCCGGGCCGAGCTCGTCGAGGAGCTTCTGCATGGCCACGTAGGCCTTGTTCCGGTAAGCGATGAGTTCAGGCGTCCGTTCCGCCGGGACGTTGAGGAAGCCTGCCCCGGTCTTGGTGCCCAGCTTTCCCGCCTCCACGAGGTCGCTCAGGATCTTCGGGGTCGCGAAGCGTTCCGGGAATCCGGTCTGCAGCGACTTGTAGCAGAAGTTATAGACGTCCAGTCCGGCCATGTCCGCGATGGCGAACGGGCCGAAGAACGGCAAGCGGAAGCCGAACGTTGTACGGACCAGGGTGTCGACGTCGTCGGCTGTTGCGATCCCTTGCTCCACCAGCTGCGCGGCCTCGTGGAAAAGCGCGTACTGCAGCCGGTTGAGCACGAAACCGGTGACGTCCTTGACGACGGCGGTTTGCTTGCCGGCCGCGTGGACCAGTTCGCGGGACGCAGCTACGGTGTCCGGCGTGGTGCCGGCGTGGGGAATGATTTCGACGCCCGGGATGAACGGGGACGGGTTGGAGAAGTGGACGCCCAGGAATCGCTCCGGACCCGCTACGGCCTCGGCGAGATCTGCAATGGAAATGGTGGAGGTATTCGAGCCGATCAACGCGTCCGGACGGGCGGCTGCACTGATCCGGGCCAGGGTCTGGTGCTTGATGTCGAGGACCTCCGGCACGGCTTCTTCGATGAAGTCGGCGTCCGCCACGGCCTCTTCGATGTCCTTGGCGGCCCACAGATTGGCCTTCAGGATTGCCGTGGAACCTTCCGGGAAGAGGCCCGCGGCCACGAATTCGTCCGACTCGACGAGCAGGCGGTCGTAGTTCTTTTGCGCGATTTCGGCGGACACATCCGCCAGCGCCACGCGCGCTCCGCCGAGGGCCAGGACCTGCGCGATCCCGCCGCCCATGTAACCGGATCCGACGACGGCGATCTTCCGGGCCGCGCTTCCGTCGCCTGCGGCGCTGCTTGCTGATTCAGTCATGTCACACTGCCTTGGTGTAATCGGGCTCGTAGGAGCAAATGGCGTCCACCTTGGCGGCGGAAGAGGATGTTTCGTCAAAGTGGTGGCCCAGCCATTCGCCCACCAGTTTCTTGGCCAGTTCCAGGCCAATCACCCGTTGGCCCAACGTCAGAACCTGGGCGTTGTTGCTGAGGACCGAGCGCTCCACGGAGTAGCTGTCGTGCGCGGTGACGGCACGGATTCCGGGGACTTTGTTGGCCGCGATGGCCACGCCCAGGCCCGTTCCGCAGATCAAGAGGGCCCGGTCCGCCTCGCCCTCGGCCACTTTGCGCGCCGCGTTCACGGCAACGTGCGGGTAGGCCGTGGAGTCGTTGGCGCCGACGCCCACGTCGGTTACGGACGCCACCCGGGGATCGGCTTCAAGCAACGCCATGAGCGCCTGCTTGTATTCGACGCCCGCTTCGTCATTGCCGACGACAATCCGCCAGCCCTCTGGTGGTCTCATGCTTGAACTCCGTTTCCTGCCGGGGACGCCAGCTGTGAATCGATATGTTGTGAGATCCGCGCCGTGATCAGCCCGAAGGAGACGGCGCCAGGATCAGGGTGGCCCAGGCTCTTCTCTGCGAGCGGACGGGCCCGGCCCTTGAGCGGACGCAAACGCGCCGTCTCAGCCGCCGCGGATTCGGCCGCCGCAGCGGCTGCCGCGAGGGCCCGGTCAACCGGGGCTCCGGCGCCGAACTCTGTGAGGAACGCGTCCCGGAACGGCAGCAGCGCGTCCACCATGGTCTTGTCGCCAGGTTCGGCTTTGCCGAGTTCGGTGATCGCGTTCGCAAAGCCAGCAACAGCGGCCGCCGCATCCTCGCCGGAGTAGCCGGCTTTGTTGCCGAGCGCCAGTCCGGCCGCAATGATCGCCGAGCCCCACAATGCGCCCGAGGTACCGCCGGCGCGTTCGCTCCAGGCCTCCCCTGCCGCCGCCAGGATCCGGCCGACCGAGGCTCCGCTTGCCGTTTCGGCGGCGGCGAAGGCCGCTTCAACGCCGCGTCGCATGCCGATGCCGTGGTCGCCGTCGCCCGCAATCGCGTCGAGCTTGCCGAGTTCTTCTTCATGCTCGACGACGACGTCCCGAACCTGGGCGAGCACGGCTACGGCCTGCCGGCCGAGTTCGGCAGCAGCCGCGGTGGGCTGCTCGACGTCGGACTCGTTTACTGCGGTGACGCTTGCTTGGTTGCGGGGCGGGCGGGGCGCGAGGTTGCCCTTGCGGAACGCCGGGGTGTCCGCGGGTGCTGCCCAATACTGTTCGAGCTCCTCGTCCAGCCACAGCAGCGTCAGCGAAAGACCGGACATGTCCAGGCTTGTCACAAGCTCGCCGCACTCGGGCTCGACGACAGTGAGTCCTGCTTTGCTGAGGAGCTTCTCGATCTTGCCGAAGAGCAGGAAGAGTTCGTCGTACTTGACGGTGCCGAGGCCGTTGACGATGGCCACCACACGGTTTCCGGCGTCGTCCGGTTTGTCGTTGAGGAGCTTGGAGACGAGCAGTTCGGCGAGCTCGGACGCGGTGGGCATTTTGTGCTCGGAAATGCCCGGCTCGCCGTGGATGCCCAGGCCGAGGGACATTTGGCCGGCCGGAACATGGAACAGCGGATCCGAGGCTCCCGGAAGGGTGCAACCGTCGAAGGCCACCCCGAGCGAGCGTGTGCGGTAGTTCGTCTTGATGGCCAAGCGCTCGACGGCGTCGAGGTCCAGTCCCGCTTCGGCCGCGGCGCCGGCGATCTTGAAGACCGTGAGGTCGCCCGCGATCCCCCTGCGCTTTTCGATCTGGTCCAGCGGTGCGCTGGCGATGTCGTCGGTAACAGTCACGGTGCGGGTCTCGATGCCTTCGGCATTGAGGCGCAACTGGGCCTGGCCGAAATGGAGCACGTCGCCTGCATAGTTGCCGTAGCTGAGCAGGATGCCGCCTCCGGCGTTGGCTGCTTTGGCCACGCGGTAGACCTGGCCGGCCGCCGGGGAGGCGAACATATTGCCGCACGCCGATGCAGTTGCCAGGCCTGGCCCGACCAGCCCGGCGAAAGCAGGGTAGTGTCCCGAGCCGCCGCCCACCACTAAGGCGACCTGTCCGGTGGAGACTTCGGTGGAACGGACCACTCCGCCGTCCACCCGGGCTACATAGCCGCGGTTGGCGGCGACGAATCCGTCCAGGGCATCGTCCGCGAAGTCTGCGGGGTTGTCGAAAATCCTCGTCATGGTTCTAGACGCCAGCCAGTTGGGAGGATGCGGAGTGCTGCGCGGTAGCCGGCTCCGAGCCGGACGTCAGCTGCCGGCCCTGGGCGACCTGGCTCTGGCCGAGGACATAGTTCTCTGTCTTCGGAAGAACCTGTCGCCGGAGATATTCCTGGTTGCTCGCCGTGACGCTGAGCCCGTCGCCGCCGTAATGCTCGGTGCACAAGATGCCTTGGAAGCCTACCGAGAGCGCGAGTTTGAAGGCTTCGCGGTAGTTGATGAGGCCGCTCTCCATCGGTGCGGGCATGGTGATGTAGCTGTCGCGGGCCACGTCTTCGTCGCGGATGTAGTTCTTCATGTGCCAGTAGTTGGAGTACGGCAGGGTCTTGGCCACCATCTCGCGCCAGTCCTCGATGGGACGGTGGAGGCGGATGAGGTTGCCGAGGTCCGGGTTGAGGCCCACATTGTCCAGCCCGATGTCCTGGACCAGCTGGACTGAGGAATCGGCGGTGCCGAGGTAGGTGTCCTCGTACATTTCCAGGGAAAGCAGAATGCCGGCTTCCGCGGCGTGCTCACCGAGTTCCCGCAAGCGTGCGACGGCGTTGCCCCAGGCTTCCTTGTCCCCCACCGGATCCTTGTAGCCTTCCACCGTCCAGAACCACAATTGCTTTTGCTGCTCGGCGGTAATGGCCTGATGGAGTCCGAACGAGACAACTTCGCAGCCTAGTTCGGCTGCGGCGTCGATGGTCCGGTGGCTGTACGCCAGGTTCTCGGCCCAGTCGCGGGTGTGGATGATGCTGCGGCGGATGGCCGAGATGACCGGGATGCCAATGCCAACGTGCTCCGCGGTCTGTTTGAACTCGGCAAGGCGTTCCTTGCTGAGGTCGCCCGGGCGGACCCAGCTGTCCGTGAGGTCTGCGTTGGCAAATCCTGCGTCCTTGACTTCCTGCAGGACCTCGGCCCAAGCGGAAGCATCGGCGTCGTTGATGTGCTGTCCCGTGGCGTCAGTGCCGGGGAACTGGAGCAGGGCCGCGGTGATGGGCCAGGTTTCGGCGGTGTAAGCCATAGTTTTCACTCCTTCGTGGAATCCTGTTTCCTATAGGATTTACTATCTGAGTAAGACTGTCAACATATTTATTCGGACTTCCGCAGGTCGGCCCCGGCTTTCCGCACCCTTACCCCGCATCATCGAAGATCCTATATGTCTTACATATGTTTGTGAAGAGGGTCACGAGATATCGAGTTCGCGCACACAAAGGGCCGCCGTTGGACGGGCCCTGAGGGCTTGGTGGCGTCGGGTCGCCGTCTTGGATCGCCGTCGGACTCGGCCCGTAGGCGACGGTTCAGTCAGCGGGCGTCAACGATGCCGTCCGGCGACGGCTTACTCAGCAGGTGCGTCGGCGATGGCCCGGGCCCGGACCTTGTGCACATGGTCGGCCATGGCGGCCGCGGCCTGTTCCGGGTCACCGCTCGCCAGTGCGTCGAGCACTGCCTGGTGCTCCGCGATGGCCTGGTCGGCGTCGGTGATGCCCACTCCCCCGAACAGCCGGAACCGCTGGACCTGGCCGCCCAGCGCGGTGTAGGCGGCAAGCATGAATTGGTTGCCGGACTGCTCGGCGATCAGCTTATGGAAGCGCTCATCGGCCTCGAGATAGTCCCGGAATTCCATGAAGGACGGGCCTCGGGGAGCCGTCTCCAGGTCCTTCACGGCCGCTCGCAAATCCGTCAACCCGTCAGGAGTGATCCGGCTGCACGCCAGACGGGCATTCACGGGCTCAATCGCGAGCCGGGCCTCCATGAGCTCGGCAAAATCTTCGCGCGTGAAAACCGGGGCTACCCTGTAACCCTTGAGGGCAACTCGGCGAACCATGCCTGTGTGCTCCAGCCTCGCCAGCGCTTCGCGCACAGGGGTCGGGGACACGTCCAGTTCCCGCGCCGTGCCGTCGATGCTGACCGCGGCTCCCGGTTCGAGCCGGCCGTCCATGAGCCACGCGAGAAGTTCCTCGTAGACGTGGTCGGCGAGAACCTGGCGGCTGACGGGTCGGCCGGGCGCGCGGTCCCGTGAGGAAGCGAGTTTCATAGACAAATCCTATAGGAATGGCCTCTTTGTGGCGGCTTCGGACGCCCGGGACAGACTCCGCAGCCTCTCGCGCTCGGTTAAACCGCGACGGCGGCACCTTTCGCAGGTGCCGCCGTCGGGGTTCGGGGGTTCTAGTTGGCGTAGAACGGGTAGTCGGTGTACCCCTTGGCGCCTTCACCGTAGAACGTGGACGGATCCGGTTCGTTGAGCGGGAGGCCTTCACGCCACCTGCGCGCAAGGTCCGGGTTGGCGATGGCCGGGCGGCCGACCACCACGGCGTCGGCGTGACCGTCGGCCACGAGCGCCAGGGCTTCATCCCGTGTGGTCATTACACCGAAGCCGGTGTTCACGAGGAATGTGCCCTTGAAGCGCTCGCGCAGATCCTGGACGAGTTCACCCTTGGGATCATGGTGGAGGATGCTGAGGTAGGCAAGGTTGAGCGAGGCGATGGTGTCAACCAGGACTTCATAAGTGGCGCGGACATCAGCGGGGTCGGTCTCGGCGATCCCCTGGACCGAGTGCTCCGGGGAAATCCGGATGCCGACCCGGTTGGCGCCCAAGGCCTCAACCACCGCGTTGACGGTCTCGATCACGAAGCGTGCCCGGTTTTCCGGAGAACCGCCGTAGCTGTCAGTGCGGACGTTGGTGTTGGGTGCCAGGAATTCGTGCAGCAGGTAGCCATTCGCCGAGTGGAGCTCGACGCCGTCGAATCCTGCCTCGACCGCGTTCCTGGAAGCCGTGACGATTTCCTGAATGACCGAGGGAAGTTCATCGGTGCTCAGTTCGCGGGGCACCGGGTACGGCTTCTTGCCGTTCGGCGTGCGGACTTCGCCGTCGATGGCCACGGCACTGGGTGCCACGATCTCGTGACCGCCCGTGATGTCCGCGTGAGAGACGCGGCCACCGTGCATGACCTGGGCAAAAATCCTGCCGCCCTCGGCATGAACGGCGTCTGTCACTTTCTTCCAGCCCGCGATCTGCTCCTCGGTGACGAGGCCGGGCTGTCCCGGGTAAGACTGCCCCGCGGGCGTGGGGTAGGTGCCCTCGCTGACGATCAGCCCGAGGGAGGCACGCTGCCGATAGTGCTCCGCGACCAGCGGACCGGGAACGCCTTCGACGCCCGAACGAAGGCGGGTCAGCGGCGCCATGACCAAGCGGTTGGGAAGTTCAATCTCGCCGAGGGTCAAAGTGGAAAACAACATGGGCAGTGCCTTTCAAACGGGAACAGGTCCACTGGCGGCAACTGCCGCGCGCATGCAACTATTCCTGTTGAGACGGGGATCACACGCTCTTTAGGGGACGCCCGGGCAGCCTTCGCCCCGCGGATTCACGATGCAGTTGTCGGCGTAGTTGCGCGTGATCGACCTCCAGACACTGACCTTCTGTGACGGCGACGCGAACTGTCCTATGCCAGGAATCGGCATGTTCGGGCCACCGTTCACGGAGTAGGTGCCGCGGAAGATTGTGGTCACGGACACCTGAAAGTCACCGGGCTGTTGATACACGTGGCTTGTTCTGGTCTTTTGGCCCCATTCCGCCTCCGGGAGCGGCCCGCCAGCAAAAGGTGTTGGCCCGAGGCTGCTGCCGTCCCCGTAGGCGTAGGTGTACTCCACGGGGGTAGCGACTACGTGGACTCGCTGGCCGAGGAGTGTCACATCGAATTGCTGCTCAACGGCGTCCGCGAAGATGTTGGTTTCAGCGCCCTTGAGTGTGTGCGGGCTAGGCTGGGCCGTCAGATCCGCCGGTTTAATCGGAAGGTTCCGGAAGTCGCTCTCAATTCTCTCCGCAATGCGCTGCAAGAGATCCTCTGGCTTTTGGTCGTACAGGCAGGACGGACCGTTGTTACCCGATTTCCAGTCGACCCACGTGGGATTTGAAATCGCCTTAGGTGCGACCTTCCAGATAACCGGAGTTCCAGACTTCCCACCAGGCTCGCGGGGCGGGCATTGCACCTGTCCGGGAAGGCACTTCTTATCTAAGGCATCCTCGTCAACCTGGCATTGGAGCTCTGCCTTGTATTGGTTGGGGTCGTCGCTGACGTGGTTAGGTGGGGCCGGAACGATTTCACCGGTTTGGAGGTCACGGACCCAATTCTCAGCACCCAGGCTCACGCCGCTTTTCCTGAAGCCTATGTTGATTGGTGGATCTTCGCTCTCGGCGTTCGCCGGAACTGCGGAACCAACCCAGGACAAGAAGACCAATGATCCAATCAATAGGCCACGTACAGTTCGCATTGCTATCGAATCAATCCGAGGTCTGTGACCAACCAACCATCCACACTGAATGTGGCCACTAGTTGGCTACCGCTGTTGGAAGCTTCAGTGGGTTCTTGGTAAAGGGTTCCATCCGCCTTGCGAATCTCTATTTGCTGCTGGATTACCTGGACCGTCGCCTGCCGAGATTCTGGTCCGGTTCCAAGTTTTCCGGCCACCACTGGCGTCTCAATGCGTCCGCCGACGATCCACTTTCCTTCTGCCCAAGACTGGCCGATCGATTCTTGGAGGCCATTACAAAACACGCAGCTAGGACCGGTAACCCGCTTGCTAACAGTAGTATCCCCAGTCTCATAGGCGTATGAAAGCGCCTGGAACCAGTACCTCGCAAACGCCTCCACCCCTTCCTTGCTGTTCGCTTTCGCCGCCTCCGGCAACACGGGAACGGGCACGTTCTCCGCTTTGCCCTTGGCGTCCGCAGGTTTGTAGGCAACCGTCGGGGTCCGAGAGGGCATGGCAGTAGCAGTGGAAGTGGCAGAAACTGTGGGTGACGCAGACTGCGGCTGGGTAGTGTTCCCGCAGGCGGTCAGCGTCAACGCCGTCGCAAGGCTGACAATCATGAAAAAGCGAGCAGAAACCGAGGTGCGTGGAGTCATGGTTTGCTATCCCCAAATAGTTTTCAAGACTAAACGTTTCCAAAAAGGGTAGCTTAATTGCCCATCTTGGCGGGAAAGTTATCCACAGGCTGCCGTCCACCAGCGCGGCCCAACACAGCCAACACAACAAACACAGACCAAAGGCCTCGACGACGGGACCGCGGCCAGGCCGCCCATCCGTCGTCGAGGCCTATGGAACCTGTCGAACTCCCGCCTACTTCTGAGCCGGCAGGACCAACTCCCCCGTCTTATCCGTCGACAAGGCGAGCGAAGAGATGAACTGCGGTTCGCCGTCGGGCCCGTCCTGGGCGGAACGGACCATATCCGGACGCTCGAACTCCAGTCCCGTGACGTGGCACAACAGCTTGGCGTCGCTCGGGTTGCCGTCGGCGTCGAACATGGGCAGATCGATGCCGTCCTCGTAGCGGCGCAAGTAGTACTTCCCGCGTGTCAGCAAGGCCAGCACGGGCGGCAGCACAAGCGCCAGCCCGACGGCGAAGATCGGCGAGTACGGCTGAACAGCCGAACCGAAAGCCCCGAAGAACACCGCAATCGAGACAACAGCCGAAACCAGCATCGAGACGAAGCCCACTGGGTTGACGGCGTAAAGCATGCCGCGGCGGAATTCGGGAACCTTGGGCGAAATCTTGAGCAAGTATTTATTGATCGCGATATCGGACGCGACGGTAACCACCCAGGCCATGGCGCAATTCGCGTAGAAGCCAAGGATCGTATTGAGGAATTCGAACATATTTGCTTCCATCAGCACCAGCGCAATCACCAGGTTGACCACCACAAACACCATGCGCCCCGGGTAGCTCTTAGTGATCCGCGTGAAGCTGTTGGTCCACGCGAGCGAGCCGGAGTACGCGTTGGTCACGTTGATCTTGATTTGCGAAATGACCACGAGCACTACGGCCAAGGTCATCGCGAGCCACGCCGGCATCATTTCCTGGTACACGCCAAGAAACTGGTGAACAGGCTCGTTCGCGTGGACGGATGCGGCAGGATCCAGGTTCGCGATCAGATAGATCGCAATGAACATGCCCACGATCTGCTTGATCGCGCCGAAAATCACCCATCCCGGACCGGCCAGGATCACGGCACGCCACCAGGCACCGCGGTTCTCGGCGGTCTTGGGCGGCATGAAGCGCAAGTAGTCAATTTGTTCAGCGATCTGCGCCATGAGTGACAGACAGACACCCGCGGCCAGCATCACGGAGGCCAGATTGGTGCCTTCAGCGCCGGATTTTCCCGTGAAAGCGAAGAAGTCCCCGATGCTGTCCGGGTGCGAAATCACCAAATACCCCACCGGCACCACCATGAGCAGGAGCCACAAAGGCGTGGTCCACACCTGCAGTTTGGACAAGGCCTTCATCCCGTAAATCACCAAGGGAATGACGATAAGCGTAGAGGCCGCATAACCGAGCCATTGCGGAATCCCCAGCCCAAGTTCCAAGCCTTGCGCCATGATGGATCCCTCGAGCGCGAAGAAGATGAACGTGAACGTCGCGAAAATGACGTTGGTGACCACCGAGCCGTAATAGCCGAATCCGGAGCCCCTCGTGATGAGGTCAAGATCAATGTTGTACCGGGCCGCATAGTAGGCCAAAGGAAATCCGGTGGCGAAAATGACCACAGCCGCCACCACGATTCCAAAAATAGCGTTCACGGTGCCGTACGAAATACCGATGTTCGCGCCGATCGAGAAATCAGCCAAATAAGCGATTCCACCGAGCGCACTCGTCGCCACCACGCCCGCACCCCACTTGCGGTAGGACCGTGGCGCGAACCTGAGGGTGTAGTCCTCCAGGCTCTCCTTCGCTGCGCTCATCGCATCGGCATTGCCCGCCGTACGACCCCCGGCAGCTATCGTCTCGGAAGGTTCGACGACGGCGGCCCCCACCGGGGAGCCGCCCGTCGTCGGGGGTTCAAGCACTTGCGTTGTCTTCGAGTCGTCAGTCATCCCCGCAACTTCCTTTGTCTGCACATGTTTCCCCTCTGAACATGGCCTTGACGCTATCGGCGGGATGAAACCACGGAGTCTCCACGGTGTTTCCGGGCTGTAACTTATCCAGCGAGCCGGCCGCCAAGATTGCAGCTTCGGGTTTGTGGACGTCCAACAAAATCAGGTCCACACAAGCCCACTACCGTCATGAAGGAACGCACCATCCCCCGCAAGTAACGGCCGAGGAGCATCATGACCACCCAGCCAAACCCAAGGCGTACGTCCACATATCCGATTCTGGAAACAGCGCGCGAGCAGGTCCTCGCGAAAGGCGAAGGCCTCAGCGAATCCCAACTGCTTCAGATCCTGGAGCTTCCGGACGAAGCCATCCCGGAGGCCCTGCAGCTTGCCCACGAAGTCCGCCTCGAGCACTGCGGCGAGGACGTGGAAGTAGAGGGAATCATCTCGATCAAGACCGGCGGATGCCCCGAGGACTGCCACTTCTGCAGCCAATCGGGCCTGTTTGACAGTCCGGTCCGGGGCGTCTGGCTCGACATCCCCGAGCTCGTGAAGGCCGCCAAGGAAACCGCCGCCACCGGGGCCACGGAGTTCTGCATCGTGGCAGCCGTCCGTGGACCGGACATCAAGCTCATGAACCAGATCAAGTTCGCGATCGACCGCATCAACGCGGAAGTGGATATCAACATTGCGTGTTCCTTGGGCATGCTTACCCAGCGCCAAGTGGACCAACTCGCCGAGTGGGGCGTTCACCGCTACAACCACAACCTCGAAACCGCGCGCAGCTACTTCCCCGAAGTCGTCACCACCCATACCTACGAGGAACGCCTCGACACCTGCAACATGGTCAAGGCAGCCGGGATGGAACTTTGCTGCGGCGCCCTGATCGGCATGGGCGAAACCACCGCCCAGCGGGCAGAACTCGCGAGCCAGCTCGCGGCCCTCGAACCGCACGAAGTCCCGCTGAACTTCCTCAATCCGCGCCCCGGGACGCCCCTCGAAAACCAAGGAATCATGGACGGCAAGGACGCCCTCCGCGCGATCGCGGCGTTCCGCCTCGCCATGCCGCGGACCGTGCTGCGTTACGCCGGCGGACGCGAACTGACCCTGGGCGACCTCGGCACGCGCGAAGGCCTCATGGGCGGCATCAACGCCGTGATCGTCGGCAACTACCTCACCACCCTGGGCCGTCCCGCCGACGCCGACCTCAACCTCCTCGTGGAGCTGAACATGCCCATCAAGGAACTCCAGAAGTCGCTGTGAGCACGATTGAGACGGCAAGTTTCTGCGGGCACTGCGGCGGGCCCGCCGCCGGAGCCGGAGCCCAGCAAGGCGAGCGCCCGACGTCGGACGCTCACCAGGGCTGTGAACAGCGCCTCGCGATGGAGCCTCCCCGCTATTGCGCTGTTTGTCGGCGCCGCATGAAAGTCCAGGTCACACCACTCGGCTGGACCGCCGAATGCTCGCGCCACGGAAGGCTGACACCATGAGCGTCATCAAGCGGGACCGGGCGAGCCTCTGGCATCCGTACGCTCCGGCGTCGGGAACGCTGCCGTTGTGGGAAGTCGAAGACGCCGACGGCGTGACGCTGCGGCTCCGCGACGAAACCGGCCAACGCCATGAGGTGCTCGATGCCATGTCCTCCTGGTGGGCAGTCATCCACGGCTACCGGAACCCCGTCCTGGACGCCGCGGCGAAGCGCCAACTAGACACATTCAGCCACGTGATGTTCGGCGGCCTCACCCACGAACCCGCCGTCGAACTGGCCGAACGGCTCGTGGCCATGGCCCCTTCCTCGGCAGATCGGCCACGGCTGGAGCGGGTGTTCCTGGCGGATTCGGGATCGGTGTCCGTGGAGGTGGCGCTCAAGTTGTCGGTGCAGTTCCAGACCGCTTCGGGGTTCCCCAAGAGGCAAAGGTTCCTCAGCATCCGCGGCGGCTACCACGGCGACACCTTCGCGGCGATGGGCGTCTGCGACCCCGTGGACGGCATGCATTCGGCGTTCCCCGGACTGTTGGCCGCCAATGTGTTCGCAGCGAGACCGCCCGCCGCGGACGCGCCACCCGAGGAAATCGCGGAGTGGCGGGCGCACGTCGAGGACCTCGCGGCGGAACACGCCAACGAAGTCGCCGCGATCGTCGTGGAGCCGGTGCTTCAAGGCGCCGGCGGCATGTTCGTCTACGCCGCCGAATGCCTGAGCATCCTTCGCGACATCGCCGATCGGCACGGGCTCCTCCTGATCCACGACGAGATCGCCACCGGTTTCGGCCGTACGGGCGAGCTGTTCGCCGCGCAACATGCCGGCGTGGTACCGGACATCATGTGCGTCGGCAAAGCCCTCACCGGCGGTTACCTCACGCTCGCCGCGATGCTCTGCACGGGCGAGGTGGCGGCCCGGGTTTCGAGCAGCCGCGCGGGTGCCTTGCTGCACGGTCCCACGTTCATGGGCAATCCGCTCGCGTGTTCCGTGGCCAATGCGAGCCTGGGAATTCTCGACGGCGGCGCCTGGCGCAGCGATGTGGCCCGGATCGGCTCGGGGCTCGCTGCCGGTCTCGAAGCCGCCAACGCGTTCGACGCCGTCAAGGAGGTCCGCACGATCGGTGCGGTGGGCGTCATCGAGTTGAAAACGGAGGTCGACGTCGCCGCAGTGACGAGTGCCGCCGTCGGGCGCGGCGTTTGGCTGCGGCCGTTCCGGAATCTTGTCTACGCGATGCCGCCATATGTCAGCACCGCCGAGGAGGTCGGGCGAATGGCCGAAAGCATGGTGGCGGCCGTGGCCGAGGTACACGGCCCATGAGCAGCTCCATGACTGCGTGGTTGGAACAGCAGGCCGCGGTCCGCGAGCGCCGGGGCCTCGTCCGCACGCCGGTGACGCGCCTCGGTGGCGATCCCGAGGTGGATCTGGCGAGCAACGACTATCTTGGCCTCGCGACGGACCCAAGGCTGGCGGAGGCTGCGCGGGAAGCGATCGGCCGTTGGGGAACCGGTGCCACGTCCTCGCGACTAGTTGCCGGTACCACTGCGCTGCACCTGGAGCTCGAATCCGAGCTTGCGAGCCTCACCGGCATGGAATCCGCGTTGGTCTTCTCGTCCGGATACCTGGCCAATCTGGGCGTCACCACCGCGCTCGGCGGCCCCGGGACCCTCATCGTGGCCGACGAACATTGCCATGCTTCGCTGATTGACGGTTTTCGCTTGAGCCGATCGAGGGTGGAAACGGTCCCGCACAACGATCTCGGCGCAACCGAGCACCATCTGCGGACCCGCGCGGAACCCCGGGCCCTGGTCGTGGTCGAGGCCATCTACAGCGTCTTCGGCGACGCCGCCCCGCTCCCCCAGCTGTTGGCACTGGCCGAAGACCAAGACGCGATGCTCCTCGTGGACGAGGCCCACAGCCTCGGCGTTGCAGGCCGCGGCGCGTTCGAGGGCTTTGGCTCGGTAGCGGGAACGGACCTTGCGGCCCATCCCAACGTGGTGCTGACCGCGACCCTTTCCAAGTCGCTCGGCAGCCAGGGCGGTGCCGTGCTTGGCAGTGCCCTGCTCCGCGAACACCTCGTCAACAGGGCCCGCAGTTTCATTTTCGACACCGGGCTCGCACCAGCGTCGGCCGCTGCAGCACTGGCCGCCGTCGGAATCATCCGCGCTGAACCTTGGCGTGCGGCGGCCGTCCATCGGAACGCGGCCAGCCTCACAGCGGGACTGGCGCCCGCGCTACACGCGCCAACCCTACAGCGGCGCGGCGCCGCCGTCGGGCCCGCTGACGCGTCGCTTGAAACAGCCGGTGCCGTGCAATCCATCCCCATGCCCTCTGCCGCGGCGGCGCTTGCTGCGAGCCAGGCGGCGCACCGGGCGGGTGTCCGCGTCGGATGCTTCCGCCCTCCATCGGTTCCCGATGGTGTCTCGCGCCTCCGGTTGACGGCCCGGGCCACCCTGACTTCCGACGACATCGACTACGCGTGCGCAACGTTGCGCCGCATCCTGGAGGAAACGCCATGAAACTGCCACACATAGTGCTGGTCACCGGAACGGACACCGGCGTCGGCAAGACGGTCACGACGGCGGCCCTTGCGTCAGCGCTGCAGGCTGAGGGCCGCTCGGTGTCCGTGTACAAGCCTTGCCAGAGCGGCGATGTGGTGGGCGACTCCGACTGCACCGAAATCACCCGCTTGGCCGGACCGCTCACGGCCGAGGCCGGCGTCGTGCTTCAAGAACCCCTCGCCCCAGTGCCCGCAGCCGCGCTGGACGGAATCACGCTGCCCCCGATTGCGGCACATGCCGCACGCATCCGCGAACTGGCCAGCACGCATGACCACGTTCTCGTGGAAGGTTCCGGCGGTCTACTCGTGGAGTTGGACGCCGACGGCGGCACACTGGCAGATCTAGGCAGTCACCTTGGAAGTGACGCGACTTTTGTTGTGGTAGCCCGCCCCGCGTTGGGAACCCTGAACCACACGGCACTGACACTCGAGGCCCTGGAACGCAGGGACCTGGCCATCCATGGTGTGATTCTAGGAACCTGGCCGGACGACCCGGGCGTGCTGGAACACGGCAACCGGGCGACGCTCGGCGCGTTGAGGCCGCTTCTTGGGGTGCTCCCGGAGCGCGCCGCGGACCTCCCGCCGGTCACATTCAGGGCGGCGAGTGTGCACTGGTTGGGCGGTTTGGACTGCTTGAACGGGGCCTGGTCATGAGCTCCGCTTCTGCCGCCGTCCAGACGTGCCCGTATATGGTGCTGCGGGAGCCCGCTGCGGTGCGGGAGGTCCTGCACCGGCCCGAAGACTTCAGCCCGGCGAACGCCCTCATCGCTGTGACACCGTTGTCCGGACCGTCATTGCGCGTCCTGCAGCGTGCCCGTTTCGCCCTGCCGCCCGTGCTGGCCAGCAACCACAGCGATTCCCATGCAGGCATCCGCAAAGTGGTGGCCGGGTACTTCACCCCCGCAACGGTGAGTGCTTTCGAGCCACGTATTCGCGGCATCGCGCGGGATGCCGCGACGACGGCGGCCGGGCTGTTGAAGGCGCACGGGCAGGTGGACCTGGTGCAGGCCGTGGCTGCCTACCCGCCGGCCATCGTGATGTTGGAGCTTCTTGGCCTTCCAGTCCGCGACCTTCCGGAGCTGAAAGCGTGGAGCCTGGACTCCCTGGAACTCTTCTGGGGCTGGCCGGATCCCGAACGGCAACTGGAACTGGCACACAGCGCGGCACAGTTCTACGGCTGGCTGCGGGAATTCGTCCTCGAGTCGGTGGCCTCGCCCCGGCGGAATCTCTTCAACTCCTTGGCGGAACACGGTCTCAGCACTCCCGAGATCTGCTCCCTCGGCTACTTCCTGCTCATAGCGGGACAGGAAACCACCACTCAGCTCATCAGCACGGCACTATTCCGGCTTGCCGAGGGATCCACAGGCCTTGCCTGGAAAGACGCACCTTCCGGCACCACGGCCCGGGATCTCATCCGGCACATTTTGGCCACGGAATCTTCGGTTCCGACGTGGCGTCGGGTTGCTGCAGAGGACACCGTGCTCGACGGCGAGCACATCCCGGCCGGTGCCGAAATCCTCTTGGAGCTCACGGGGAACCACGAGTCATCGGAACACGGCCCTACGGCCTACGGGCTGGCCTTCGGCTCAGGGATCCACCGCTGCCTCGGTGCGAAGCTCGCGGAACTGGAGGCCGCCGTCGTCGTGCAGGAAACCGCGGCGGCCCTGCAAGGCGTCCGTTTGGCAGAGCCGAATCCTGAGTGGCTCCGCCTGTTGTCCTTCCAAGCGCCGCGGACGGTCAGCGTCGGGCTTTAACGAAGTCAGTGGCTTCGTTCACGGCCGGAGCATCCGGGTGGATGCTGCGAGTCTCCGATCGCTGGTTCCGGGTGCGAACCCAATCGCCGGGGTGCGCTTTCGGCAGGATCTTGGCGATGGCCAACGCGCCGTACATCAAAGTATTAATCGCAACGAAGGTCGCCAAAACGGCAAACCAATCGGAATGCAAAATTTGCTCAGGAAGCAGGATTCCTGCGGGATGGGAAGCATAAATAGCCACGGTCATGCTGCCTTAGGAGATTCGCCGGCCGGTGAATGGTGGAGGTGTCTCCATTTGGCTTGCCGACCTAGCGAGATGTCGATGATTCCCTTGACATAAACCACGTTGAGGAACATATCGAAGAACAATTCCGGAAAGAGCGTGACCGCCAAGAGGCGTGCCCGCCAGCCGCCCTTCCATACCGTGACAACCCGCTCGATCGAGAAGACGACGCCGATTCCCAGCCAGAACGGGAACCAGACCCAGTTATCCAGGGACAAAACCATCAAGAGGATCAGGAGGAGGTAGGCGCTGAGGGCAATCACTCCGTAGCCGATGCCGAACTGCTGCGCCCAGTAGCGAAGTGTCTGGGGCGTGGCGCCGTAAGCCCCAAGGTTTTCCAGGGCGCCGCGTTGCCAACGAAGTCGCTGTGCCCACAAGGTGCGGAAATTCGGCATCAACTCGGTGACCACGGTGCATTGCATGGGGGAAATCATGAGGCCTCCGAGGGACTTCAAGGCGATCGTGAGCTCATTGTCCTCGGTCAAAGATGCCGTGTCATAAATGTCTCCTTGAATTCCCGGGATCGATTCGCCCCGGCTCTGGGCAACAGTGCGCAATGCGCGGGGACGGAAAAGCGAGGCCGTACCAGTCAGCACAAAAACGCGGCCACGCCGTCGTCCGATTTCCCGTGAATATCGAATATATTCGTTGCGTTGGAACTGGCCGACAATTCCGTGTCCTTCTTCCCCATAGAAAAGACCTCCCACGGCCATTAGTGCCCTGTCATTGCTCATCCGCGCAACCGCGACCTCCAGGAATCCATCGTCAAGGCGGGTGTCTGCATCCATGACCATGACGACGTCGTTGTCCCTTTGGCCAGGGAGAAGCCACTTCAGAGCCTGGTTGAGTGCGCCGGCCTTTTTCTTCGTGTTGTTCACCGATTCGAATACTTCAACCCCGGCCTCGCGGGCAAGGGCGGCAGTTGCATCCGTGCAGTTGTCGGCGACCACAATTACGCGTTCCGGGCGATGCGATTGCGACAAAAGGGAGGCAATCGTGGCCGGCAACGAAGCTTCCTCATTGTGTGCAGGAATCAAGACGGTCACCGTAACCGGGCCGGCGTATACACCGCGGGTTTCGGCCATGACGATCTTTGGCGCCAGCGGTGTCCGGGGATTCGCGGAACGGCGTGATCTGTTGGCAATGCGAGTCTCGAGCAAAGCCACTCCGGCGGAAAGCAGAAGTGCAAAGGCGATTGCCGCCAGAATCACGCGGGGTTGCGGCGCCACCGAATCGTAGAGAATCCTCCAGACGCCAAGGACGATACCCTCAGCCCGCGACTCGACTGCCGAATTACCCGTCGAGGCAATGGCAAACCACAAGAGGGCCGCCGCACCGCCGACGGTTACCGCAATCACAATGCCAACCAAACGCTGAAATATCCCTCGACCCACCGGCGAATGCTATCAGTCGTTCGCCACGTGAAGAATTCACGTTCTTGCCGGAGCCAGCCGATATCCCACCCCGCGCACTGTTTGCAGCCAACGCGGGTTCTGCGCGTCGTCGCCGAGCTTGCGGCGAAGGTTTCCAATGTGCACTTCGACCGACCGTTCTTCGGCGTCGCTCGTGTAGATCCCGACGTCGTAAGGTTCGTTCCGGAGGCCGCGCACAAGGTCCGCTTTGCTCAAGACCGTGCAACCTGCCTCAAGCAAGGAGTGCAGGAGATCGAACTCCGTTGGAGTCAGCCGTACGTCCTGGCCGTCGATGGAAACGGTCCGCGTCGCATAACTGAATACCAGCCCGTTGTGCCGGAAAGTCCGTTGGGAAGGCGGAGCCTCCCCTTGATGGATTGGCGTGGCTCCTGAGCGCGGGCGACGCATCATTGCGGCCACCCTGGCGCGAAGCTCCCGGGGCCGGAAAGGCTTGGTCAAATAGTCATCAGCGCCGGATTCCAAGCCCAGGAGGGTATCTAGCTCGTCGGCCTTGGCCGTCAACATGACGATATATGCATCGGAAAAGTTCCGGACCTGGCGTGCCACCTCGAAGCCATCAATATCAGGCAAGCCCAAGTCCAGGGTGATGACGTGTGGCTGCAAATCACGCGCTGCCCGGATACCGGCGGCCCCGCTCGTCGCCATGTGAACCTCGAAGCCAGCTTGGCTGAGGACAACGCCGACCAATTCCCGGATGTCGTGATCGTCTTCTATGACAAGCCCAACCCGTAATTCAGTCATTTGCAGCCCTCCCAGCCCGCTACGAATGGAAGTATATCGGGCTGCCGGTATCCTTTCTGGCATGCGACGCGACCTTGAACAATTGCGAATTTTGGCCTTATGAAACGTCCGTTTGAATGGGATGCCAAAAGCGGCCGGGTGATGTTCTTTCAACATGCCTTCCATGAGTACTCGCTCAAGGATCGCGTCGCGCTCAGCCAATTGCCGCTGACGGTGACGGCGTGCCTCACTGCGGTCCTGGTTGGCCTCTATTTCCCCGCAACCCTCGGCAATCCCCTGTTTGTCATCTTCCTGGCTACCCAAGCTGCAGCGTGGGTGCTCTGCTACGCAGTCCCGTGGGACAGACTCCCCTTTCCGACATTCCTGGCCATCCCGCTCCTCGACATGGTGTCCATCGGGCTAGGGCGGGAGGGAGGACAAGACAGCCCCATCGGAATCAGCCTCCTGACCGTCTTTCCCGTCATGTGGCTTTGCGCCTCGGGGTTGTATCTACGCTCTGCCCTGGTTGTTTCCTTCCTGGGGCCGCTCGCCATGATTTGGACGCCGCAATTCATCCATGGAACGTACACGCCGCAGGATCTGCTACGCGGGTTGCTGCTGCCCATCATGATGCTCGGCATCGGCGTTTCCATTGGCGTGATGACCCAAAGCATGGTCGCCCAGCAGAAGCGTCTTGAGGAAAGGGACGCCGCGCTGCTCCGCGCCTTGGCGGACAGCCAGGAGAAGGAACGACTGCTCAACACGGTTCTTGAAACCGTCCACCTTGGTGTCGTGGCTATTGACGCCGACGGCCGCGAAATGATGGCGAACCGCAAGCAGCGGGAGAACCAAGTGCTCGAGGCTTCTGGGGACACCGATCGCCACGGCGAGCCAGAGCTCTTGGTTTTCGACGCCGACCGCGTGACCCCCACGGAGGCGGATCGCACGCCGATGCGCCGCGCCGCGTTGAGGCAGGAGTTCACTGACTACCTCGTCTGGGTCGGGACGGGCAGGGAAAAGCGCGCGTTCACCACCAGCGCGCGGTCCATGAAGGACTGCGACGGCAGCTATCTGGGTTCAGTGGTCGTTTTCGGCGATGTCACGGCACTGGTGGACGCTCTCGCTGCGAGGGACGACTTCGTCTCAAACGTTTCGCATGAGTTCCGCACCCCGCTGACGTCCATCACAGGGTACGTGGACCTTGTGCTGGAGGAGGCAGAAAACCTCCCGACCTGGGCGGTGCAGCAACTTGAGATTGTGCAACGAAACGCGGACCGGCTCCTCTCCCTCGTCTCCGACCTCTTGGCAGTCCGCTCGGGCCACATGATCGTCCAGCCACACGCGGTGGACGTATCCGAACTGGTCAAGTCGAGTGTCGCCTCGGCCCAGCCGAAAGCGAACGACGGCGGGGTGCGGCTCCACGTCGACGCCCCCGAACGCCTCGAGGCGCACGTTGATGCCAACCGCATTTCCCAGGTGCTGGACAACCTCATCTCCAACGCCATCAAATACTCCCCCGACGGCGGCGACGTCCGCGTCACGCTACTGCAGGAGGAAAACGCGGTGGTGTGCCACGTCAAAGACACCGGAATGGGCATGGACACGCAGGACCAAGCCGATGCCTTCACTCGGTACTTCAGGGCCGGAAGCGTCCGAAATACGGCCATTCACGGCGTCGGTCTGGGCCTTTCCATCTGCAAGGCAATCGTCGATGCCCACGGCGGGACCATCGGCCTCGAGAGTACCCCCGGCGAAGGAACAACCTTCACATTCCGCGTTCCGGCCTGACCCTCGCTCACAAACAAGCCACCCCCGGCCAACCCTCGCTCACAAACAAGCCACCCCCGGCCAACCCTCGCTCACATATGGGCCCTTTCCGGCCAACCCTCGCTCACATATGGGCCCTTTCCGGCCAACCCCCGCTCACATATGGGCCCTTTCCGGCCAACCCCCGCTCACATATGGGCCCTTTCCGGCCAACCCTCCCTCATCGTCAAGCTGGTTGTGAGTCATTCATTACCTTTTGATTGAAGGAGCCGGCGATGGCCGTTGATAACAAGGGTTTTACGCGTGAAGAGATCCGTGAGTTCATGCATGAGTACTATTTGCAGCCGCACGGGTCGAGGAAGGAATGGATGGCCTCGACGTCCGTTTCGGAATGGACGTTCCGCCGGTGGCGCAAGATGATGGTCCAGGGCGATATCGACCGTGGCCTGATTCCGCGGGAGCATGGAGGCATGGTCCCGACGAATCGTGAACTCTCCGCGTTCGAAAAAGCACGCGCGAAGGAAATGGCTGCCCACCGTGCCGAAGTCGAAAAACTCCAGAAGCGGGTGCAGGAGCTGGAGGACACGAATTCCGCGCTGGGAAAAGCTATCGGGCTCTTGCACGAGTTGAGCGTGCCAGAGCCCGATACAACCCCGACGAGCGCTCACAACGATTCATAGCGGCCGAGAACACTCTGGTCCTGGAACTGCATGTGATCATCGGCTCCCAGCGGACAGCGCTCAAGCTGGCGGGCCTCTCGCGCGGGACCTGGCATTACCGGTCCAATCCCCGTCCGGCGGTGCAGCACCCGATCCACCAGAGCGACCGGGCCTACGAATCCCGGATCAGCTCCGCGCATCAGGACCGGATCCTGGGGCTCATCCTGGCCAGCTGGGAGAAGGGCAACTCCGTTGACCATGCCTTCGCCACAGCCTGGGACAACGGCGAGCTGCTCGCCTCCAACCGCTCGTGGTGGCGGATCGCGGCAGACTACGAGGACCAGCAGGCCCGCCCAACCATCCCGCGCAAGCGTTGGGGCACGCGTGGTTCCTCTGAAAAGCCGGTGGTCAAGGCCACCGGACCCTGCCAGGTCTGGTCCTGGGACATCACCGACATCTATGCCAAGTGGCAGGGCAAGGTTTTCAAGGTGTACTCCATCATGGACATCTTCTCCCGGGAAATCGTCGGCTGGCGGGTGGAGGAACGCGAGTCCGACCACCTCGCCGCGCAGATGTTCAAGACAGCCATCGCCCGGCACGGCGCCCCGCGCATCGTGCATGCCGATTCAGGCCCGGCCATGAGATCAACCCTGCTCCGTGACACCCTCACCGCCCACGGCGTGGAACTCAGCCATAACCGCCCGTACGTCTCCAACGACAATCCCTTCTCGGAGTCAGGCTTTCGCACGATGAAATACCGGCCCGGCTACCCCCGGATCTTTAACGATCTCGAGGCCGCCAGGGAGTACCTCACCTGCTACGTGCACTGGTACAGCACCGATCACAAACACTCCGGCATCGCACTGTTCTCACCATCACAGGTCCACGACGGGTCGTGGAAAGAACTCTGGACCAAGCGAGACAAAGTCCACCAGGACTACTACGAACGACACCCGGGAAGATTCCGCCGCCGACCCACCACACCGGCCCCCGCCACATACGCCGGGATCAACCTCCCCCAGACCAAAACACCCCAAAAACTAGCCCAGTGACTCCACACAGCTTGACAACTTTCGCCTCGCTCACAAACAAGCCACCCCCGGCCAACCCTCGCTCACAAACAAGCCACCCCCGGCCATGCGGCCGTATGGTTTTGTGAGACAGCTTGATGGGAGCCTCAGTTTCAGATGACCACCCGCAGAAAGACATACGACGCCGCGTTCCGGGAGGAATCGGTTCGACTGGTTTTGTCTTCGGACCGGCCGGTGAAGCAGATCGCGCAGGAGATCGGGGTGAAGGAAAGCACGCTGGGAAACTGGGTACACAAGTCCCGGGACAAGCAACCGGACACCCCTGCCCAGCCCGAGGACCGGGGGCCGGTGGCGTGGGATGAACACCAGAAAGCGCTGGCCGAAAACGCCAGGTTGAAGGCCGAGGTCGAGTTCCTGGGAAAAGTCAGCGCCTTCTTTGCCGCGAAGCAAAAGTAGAGGATTTCTACGAGTTCATCGAAGCGGAGAAGGCCAACCATCCCGTGGTGTGGCTATGCCGGAAATTGAACGTCTCCCGGGCCTCCTATTACCGGTGGCGCAAACCTGCCGGCCCTTCACCGCGCACCGTGCGGCACGGGGAGCTGGTCACCGCGGTCACCAAGCTCTACACGAAGGAGTCCGGGCGTGCCGGGCGGGACCAGCTGACCCGGCTCCTGAACGCGGCCGGGACCAAGGTCTCCGCCCCGACCGTGGGGGCCATCATGCGCGAGCACGGCCTGCGGGCCATCCGCACCCAGGCCTGGAAAAAGACCACGCTCCAGGACCCGCAGGCCAAGACCGCCCACATCCAGAACCACATGCTCGATGACCAGGGCAGGCGCGACTTCACCTCCGCGGTGCCCGGGACCCGGCTGGTCGGGGACATCACCTACCTGCGCACCGGCGAGGGCTGGCTCTACCTGGCCACGGTCATCGACCTGTTCTCCGGGATGGTCATCGGCTGGGCCATGGCCGAACACATGCGCGCCAGCCTGTGCACCGCGGCCCTGCGGATGGCCCGGAACCACGGCCACCTCATCGGCGGCCCAGTCGTCTTCCACTCCGACCGGGGCACCCAGTACACCTCGGAGGAATTCCAACGATGGTGCGCCCAGAACGAGGTCACCCAGTCCATGGGCAAGGTGGGGGTGTGCTGGGACAACGCGGTCGCCGAGAACTTCTTCTCACACCTCAAGACCGAGTTCTACCACCACCACCGCTTCGGTTCCAGGCTCACCGCACGGACCGCCGTGATGGACTACATCGAGGGCTGGTACAACCGCCGCCGACCCAACCGACGGGCCGGCGGCATCCCGCCAGCCACCGCCCACGCAAACCACCACACCAGCGTCCAGGAACCCCTGGCCGCCTAACCAAAACAAACAACGAAAATGTCTCAAAAACTTGACGACCGCACCAACCCTCGCTCACATCATGCGAGCGAGCGTCCAAGGAAGAACCCACATACGTGAGCGAGCGTCCAAAGAAGAACCCACATACGTGAGCGAGCGTCGCAGGGTGGGCTGCGTAGACTGAGGATATGGGCGAGAGCCGCGACCTGCTGACGCCTGAGCAACGCAGCCTGAACATGTCCAAGATCCGGGGCAAGGACACCAAGCCCGAGCTCTTGGTCCGCAGGCTCCTGCATGCCAAGGGTTACCGGTACCGGCTCCATGGCCGGGCCGCGGGCGGGAAGTTGCCCGGCAGCCCGGATCTCGTGTTCGCCGGCCGGCGCAAGGTGATTTTCGTGAACGGATGCTTCTGGCATTTCCACGATTGCAAGGCAGGCCAGCACGCACCGAGCGGCAACGCGGATTTCTGGGCAGCGAAGCGCAATCGCACCCGGGAGCGCGACGCCGGACAGCGCGAACTGCTGAGAGCCTCGGGATGGGAGATTCTCACCGTGTGGGAATGCGAACTGCGGGACCGTTCGGCTTTGGAGAATCAGCTCACGCAGTTCCTCGACGGCGACCGAACAGGAAGTAGCTCAGCGGCCCAAAGAAATTGATAAAGCTTGCGGCCCGCCATACGGCTTTGTTTCCCCTGATCTGGGCCGCGGGGGTCTTGGAAATGCTGCGTTGTGCCGCGACCAGCAACGCCAACTGTCCCGCACCCACCACGAGCATGCCCACCCGTTGCCCAGGTGTCATGTCCTTCCAGGACTTCTTCTTTTTCTTGCCGTGCATGATGCCTCCATCTGCGGTGACTTGCTCTCTCAGGCTAGTCCGCCCGCCGCCCGGACGGAACCGGTCCCCGCCGCCCTGCTGAGGAGGCCCCTCACAGTCGCGCCTGGCGGACCACTTCTCCCCAGGACTGCTGGGCCAAGTCGGTGACGGCGGCAAGGATCTCCGCCGGTGGCCGGGACAAGTCCAGCGGGTACTCCACAATGTCGATGTCCGTGTTGAGGATCCGCCGCAGCTTCATCTCTCCCTTGCCCGCATAAATCAGCCACGCCGTGGGTACTTGCAGCGCGGTGCAGTAGGCCAGGAGTTGGTAGTGGTCCGCGTTGAGCGATGCCCCGGAATCCGTGGCCGAGGTGTATTTGGAGTCGTACACCACCACCGGCCTGCCACCCAGGAAATGCACGGCATCGGGGCGCACGGTGAGCCGGTCCGAATCCCGAACGGCTTCGTTGAGGGTGGCGCCGTATTGAAGCCGCATTTCACCCGGATGTGCCCGCATGGCCGCCCGCAAAGCCACGCCCACGAATTCCTCAAAAACAGTGGACATGTCCACGACAAACGAGGCGGCTTGCTGTTTCCCCTCGCCGGCTTCGGCGGAGGCATTCCGCAGGATGAGCTCGGCCAAACGGAGGACGGGATGGTAGCGGAGGTTCATCCGGTTGGCCTGCCACCGCGGGAGTGGCGCTCCGGACTGCAGCCGCGTGACGGCGTCGAGCTTTCCCTTGAGCTGCCGCAAGCGGCTCAGCACGTTCTGCCGCACTCCGGGAACCTTGCCCATCCGCTCAAGAGCGGCACGCAGGATGCGGTTTTCGGCAATGTCCTCGGTGAATTCGTCATAGGAGACTTCAAGCGGAACCAGCATCCCTGGGCGGCGGGAGATCTGGTCGGAGATCCGGATGCGGCCCTTGACCGTCCTGAGGGACTCGTCCACGGTGAGGTACCCCTGCAGCGGGCCCCGGCTGAGGGCCCGCTCCGCCAACTGGGCGAGGGACTCAGCCAGGGCGCTCCACAGGTCCTTGTGCTCGACGGCGGCCACCGAATCCTCGCGGAATCCCTGGTCCCCGGCGTAGCTGAGGAGGAACAGCAGCCGGTTCAAGCCCAGTCGGTCCTTAGGCCGGACCTCGAACTGGACGGTCGGCGTCCGCACAGACCCGACCTTGCCCACAGGCTCGATGCGGTAGAGGCCCATCCCCATGGGCGAGGCCTTCGCGAGCCCGCTCGAGTTGAGGAGGGCGGCGGCGTCTGGATCAAGCTTGTCCACGATGCCACCGGAGAGCTCGTCCATGACGATGTGCCGCACAGCCGGAGCCTTCGTCGAAGCGCGGACCGCTGGCTTTCCGATGCCCGGCGCGCGGGCCGGCCGCGGTGGCGCGGTCTTAGCGGACCGCAAGTCGACCCAACAACTGGTCCAGACCGAAGCGCTCCTCCAGCTGGGCCCGGTTCAATTGACCGTGGTAATGCTCCTCCAGGAGTGGCATGAGTTCGTACTTCCAGATCCTGCGCAGCCCGGCAGGGTTCTGGGCCGCGTTCTTCATGAAGTAGGAGGGGCCGATCATCAGGTCCCGGTCCCAGTCGTCGATGGAGTCGTTCAGGGCGTCAAGCAGGTCCGCGTTGAGGGTGTCCAAGCCGCGGGCCGTGAGGAAGCGTCGGAGGGAACCGCGGATCGGTTCCACCTTCGGGTGCAGTTCGACGAACGCGAAGCGACGGCGGATGGCCGCATCCATCATGGCGATAGAGCGGTCCGCCGTGTTCATGGTGCCGATGATGTAGAGGTTGTCCGGGAGGCTGAACGGTTCGTTGGGGCTGTACTGGAGGTAGATGCGGTCGTCGCGGTATTCGAGCAGGAAGTACAGCTCACCGAATACCTTCGCCAGGTTGGCCCGGTTCATCTCGTCGATGATGAGGAAGTACGGCTTGTTGGAGTTCCCGGGCTTCGCAGCTTCTTCAGCGAGGCGACGCAGCGGACCGGCCACGAGCTTGAACGACACCTGGCCGTCGTCGGTCTTGTCCGGCCGGTATCCCTCGAAGAAGTCCTCGTACGCGTAGGACGGGTGGAACTGGACCAGCTTGACGCGCTCGTCGGTACTGTCGCCGGCGAGCTGGGCCGCCAAGTGCTTGGCGAGGTAGGTCTTTCCCGTTCCCGGAGGGCCGTAGAGCACTAGTTGGCGGTTCTCCTCGAGGAGTTCCGCGATCTCGGTGAGTGGCTCAAGCTCCATGTGGAGGGAAGCTGCGAACTCTTCAGTGAGGGGGCGGAACCCTTCAATCACGGGCTCGACGACGGCGTCCGGGGCGGCGGCTTCCTCGCCGTCGGATTCGGCTTCGGCGGGCAGGAGGGCCTGCAGCGACTGGATGACCCTCGTGACGTCCACGACGATGCCCGAAGTGGAGAGCTGGCGCTGGACGTGCCGCGGCGCTTCGGCGATCGGGTGCGTCTCATCGAACCATCGCACTTTACGCCGGAGCCGGCGATTGTCCTCGTTGTGTTCCGGTTCGCCCAGGACCACGCCGATCCTGATGGCACCGGAGTTCTGGAACAGGGCGAGGTCGCCGGGTTTCATCACGGTCAGGAACGCGAAAACGGCGGTCTTCATGTCTTCCCGCTCCACGTAGCCTAGGTGCTTGTAGTCCTCGTCCACGGCATGTTGGACCAGGCCTGCCGTCACGCCGGCGGTGAGTTCGCGAAGGTGTTCGACGTCGAGCGTTGCTTTTTCCTCGTCCCGCCACGCGGCGAGGAGCTCGGCGGAGTCCTGGTGCGTGCGCAGCAGCCAGGCGCGGCGGCCGGGATCTCCCACTTTGCGCCATTGGCTGACGAGCTGGCGGTCGTACCAATCGATGCGCTGGCCGGCCTGTTCGTCGAGGTACAGCCGGATGCGGTGCACGTCCGCGGTGATGTCGGTTTCCGTTTCGCCGTGGGCGCCACCAACGAGCGAGGCGAAGGCGTCCCGGATTTCGCGCCGCTCAACGTCGGCGACCACTGGCTCGAAGTAGCTGGGCCACGCCAAGTATTCGATGCTGCGCCGGATGGCCGGCTGGTCCTCGGGGGTTGCCGCCGCGAGTTCGTGGAATTTCAGCGGGTCCTTGAGGGCCTTGTTGATGCTCGCGTTGGACTGGCCATCGACGTGCGCCACGAACCGACACAACCAGGTCAGGTGGTCCCAGATGGTCCAGTTGAATTCCGCGGTCCGGTCACGGATGACGCCGTGATCGGTCATCCCCTGGTAGAGCTCCTCGGGGAGCTCGAGCTCGGGATCGAGCCAGGACGCGGCTTCGGCAACGCGGGCGCGCTTCACCTTGAGCGACTTGACCTCGTGCGCCAGCGGCAAGGACTGGAGGAAGAGGAGCTCGACGGCGAGCAACTTGGCCTCGCGCGAGGCCCCTTCCAGGTTTTGGCGCAGGTTGGTCATCATGGGCGCTTTGGAGTCTCCGACGCCGCGTTCGAGGCGCTCCAGGAGCTCGCCGGCGGAGTCCACCGTCCAAGTGCGGGTACTGGCGTCGAGCGCCGAAGCTTTGCCTTGCAGCCCCGGGCCCAGCACGAACCAGGCCGCATCTTCGATCTCCTTGGAGATACCGGGGGCACGGGTCAGTGGGGTTTTGGTGGAGGGAGTCACCATGCCAACTTACATGGTTTATCTTGGTGCTGGCATCAGCAAAGTCGGCACCCCCACCACATGCGTCCCGCCTCACGCGTTCTGCCACATGCGTCCCACATCTTGCCTCCTGCCGCATGCGCACCGAGCTCGTGAACCCCGGAGGTCAGTGCATTCCGAAGCGGTAATTGGCTGGCACCGGCTCCTCCGGGCACACTTCCTGCCACAGCTCGGCGATCCCGTCCTCGCCTTCCCGGATGTCTGGTATCTCGACGCCGTCCCGCAACATCCGTGCGGCCTCCTGGCCTTTGCCGACGCCCGCGAGGGCGAGCGCCGTCAGGAAACGGATGCGCCCGACGTCGGACATTCCGGCAGGTGCCTCGCTCGCCAGGGCGAGTGCTTGGGCGGGGTTCCCATGCCGGATGCTGAGGGTCATGGCCTCGCTGAGCAAGGGGAGGTTGGAGGGCTCCAACCGGCTCGCCGCGGCAAGCTCTGCCAGGCCCCCGTCAGTCTTGTCGGTGGCAAGCAGCGCAAGGGCGTGGCCCCGTGTGGCGAGGACCTTGGAACGGGGCGAGAGGTCCTCGGCAACCAGCGCGGCGCCGTATCCGGCGATCGCACCGGCGAGGTCCTGGCGGGCGTGCTTCATCGTGGCCAGGTGGAACTGCGCTTCCGCTCCACCATCCTTTGCCAGCAGTTCTTCCCAATCGGCTCCAGCCACGAAGGTCCCGGCGCCCAGGAAGCTTGCCCCATCCAGCAGGCTGTGCCACGGGCCCGTTTCCTCGATCGCCTCAGGGGTTGCATCGTCGGCGAAGGGAGTGCCGATTTCGTCCAGCCACGCGCGGCCGGAGTGTCGCCGTCGGGCACTCTCCAAAGCACCCCAAGCGCTGCCGCGCACCAGCATCTCGTCCGGAGGCAGGGCATAGTTCCGTGCGGCTTCGGCGAGGGCGACTTCGAGCTCCTCGTCCGGGACGAGCTCTTCGAGCCGGACGCTGGCGTGGGTCACGGCTGCGTCCCAATCCTGGCCGTGGGAGGTTGCGGGATCCAGCTTCGCGTTGCCGTAGGCCTCCACCCAACTCCACTCGGCGCCGGCAGGCATGGCCAGATGCTCGAACTGGGTCTGCGCGAGCCCGGCCTGGATCTCTGCGTAGGGGCCGGCCCCGGGGCTGAGCCATTCCTGCCAGCGTTTCCCGCCGTCACCCTGGCCCCAGACGAACAGCTTCTTCCCCCGAAGGAGGCTCGTGGACAGCATGGCCAGGCCATCGCCGTCGTGGTCTACTGCGGCGATCCAGTGCCGATGGCCCGGCTGGATGTCGAAGAAGAAATCCGCCGCGTGCGGGCTGTTGACCAGCCAGGTGGCATCCGTGCCTTGGTGTTCAGTGGGCCGGACGCGGGCGATGTCGGTGGTGTAATCGCTGCCGAAAGCCTCCGTGGCGGGCGCGATCACGCGCGTTTCCGCCGTCTCGGGAACGGCTGCGTTGCTCCACCAGTACATGGGTACCTCGTGGTCATGGGGGTTCCGGATCCGGACCGCCGTGAGGAGGACGTCCGAGTCCTCCGGAAGCCACATGTCCACTTGGAAAACCACCTCGCGGAGGCGTTCGAACTCCCACATGCGCAGGACGTCGTGGCCTTCGGGAGTCTTGACGATAGCAGTGTGCACCGGATCGCATGTGGTGGGCGAGTGCCCGCGGGTGCCGATGTTCCATTCGAGCCCGCCGGCGAACCAGGCCTTGCGCAGGGCGATGTTGGCGAATTGCAGGGTCCCGTGGGTGTGGAGGAGTTGCTTCCCCGACCCTTTGTCGAAGAGCTCCCACAGCCGGCCGCCCAAGGTGGGAAGGACAACGGCGCGCAGTTTGCTGTTCTCAAGCACGACGGCAGGCACCTCGTGGGCGGTCCGCTCGCGCGAGTAGCCGTCCTGCATCAGGTACGGGAACATGTTCGGCACTTGCCCGTAGCGGGCCGCGGCCTGCAGCTCCTCCGGGACGCCGTCGCCGATTCTGTATGGCAGGTCCAGTTCAGCCGTGACTACGGGCAACGGGCTATTGGGGCCTAGCTCCGCCATGTTCAGGGTGTTGGTGGAGAAGCTCAGGTTTTGCATCTTTGTGACTCCTGGAGGCTATTTTCGATCGCAATGCTTCACCCATCTTTGACCCAAGTCACCGGTGTGTAAAGGGACCCACCCAACTGGCTCGCAGTTGTTGTCGTTTTGAGCGCCCAAAACGACAACAACTGCGAGTCAGTTGGGGGCGTCAGCGGGAGGCGGCGCGGGCGGCCCTTACCAGGTCCCGGTTGGTGACCATGTACGCCGTCGGGTCCGAATCTCCGGGTGTACCGAAGGAGTCCCCACGGTTCTTCCACGTCGAAACCGTGGCCTTGGCTGACAAGTGGACCGCGCTTAGTCCTGCGGCGTGCAGGGCAGGGATATCGTCCAGGGCGAGTCCGCCGCCTGCCATGACTTCAAGCCGGCCCGCTGCCCGCTGGACCATACGCTCGAGGGTCGCGATCCCCGCCCCCACCGTCGCGGCGCCGCCAGAGCTGAGCACCCGCGTGAACCCAAGGTCTACGAGCTGCTCGACGGCGGCCGCCGGGTCCGGGGTTTGGTCGATGGCCCGGTGGAAGGTCAATTGGGCGTCGGGGTTGGTCTCCAAGGCGGTGGCGACGAGCTTTCGCGTGGCTTGGACGTCGATATCACCGGCGGCCGTGAGGACTCCGATCACCACTCCGTGAGCCCCTTGGGTGAGCAAGAACCGGATCTCGCGGTACATGGTGTCCAAATCCGCGCCGGAATACAGGAAATCTCCCGGCCGGCTACGGATCAACGAGTGGATCTCCAGCCGCCCACCGGCAGCCTCCTGCGCGGCTTCCATCAGCCCTTGGCTCGGGGTCAGTCCCCCGAGCTCCAAGGCGCTGCAAAGTTCGATCCGGTCCGCGCCTTCTTCAGCGGCAACGGCAGCGCCCTGGGCACCGACGGCGACGATCTCGAGTTTCATGGGGAAACTCTACGGCCACCGGGATGCACAGGGCGCTGCTTTATCGCTTCAGCTAGGCCCGATAGGGCGCCAACTGCTCCTTCTGCTCGGGAGTGAGCCTGCGGACACGGCCCGTGGACTCATCGACGAACGCCAGATGGGTAGTCGCGTTGACGCAGTCCTGGCCGGTCACGGGATCCTTGATGACGTAGTGAAGGTCAAAACTTGCCCCCTTCACGGCGCCGACCCAGATCTCAACCACTGCCGGTATGTTCCGGTATTCCAAGGTCCGGACGTACCGGACCTTGTGCTCCACCACGAGGGTCATGACCCCGTCTTCAACCGAGTCGAAGACGGAGACCGGCGCTTCCACTCCGGGGAGTCCGGCACCGCGGGGCGGACCGAAAGCCGCGATGCGGGCCTCTTCGAGCATGCGCACGATCTGGACGTTGTTGATGTGCCCGTACGCGTCCATGTCTCCCCAACGCATCGGCACTTGTACCGTAATTCGCTGGCTCAGCTGTGCACCGCCGTCGAGTCATCCACAACTGCTTCCCCGGCATCCTCACCGGCAAACTGCGACATGTAGAGGCGGTAGTAAGCGCCCTGCAATGCGAGCAGTTGGTTGTGGTTGCCCTGCTCCACGATGCTGCCGTTTTCCATCACCAGGATGGTGTCGGCGTCGCGGATGGTGGACAAACGGTGGGCAATGACAAAGCTGGTGCGATCCGTGCGGAGGGCAGCCATGGCCTTCTGCAACAGCAGCTCGGTACGGGTGTCAACGGAGCTTGTGGCCTCGTCGAGGATCAACAGCGAGGGATCGGAAACGAAGGCCCGCGCGATGGTGATGAGCTGCTTCTCGCCCGCGCTGACGTTGTTGCCTTCCTCGTCGATGATGGTCTGGTAGCCTTCCGGCAGGGCACGCACGAAGCGGTCCACGTACGTGGCCTTGGCCGCCTCCATGATCTGTTCCTCGGTGGCTTCGAGGTTGCCGTACTTGATGTTGTCGTAAATGGTGCCGCCGAACAGCCAGGCGTCCTGGAGCACCATTCCCACCTTGGAACGAAGCTCGGAACGGCTCAGCTCCTTGATGTCCACGCCGTCCAGGGTGATTCGCCCCGAATTGAGCTCGTAGAACCGCATGACGAGGTTGACCAAGGTGGTCTTGCCCGCGCCCGTGGGTCCGACAATCGCCACGGTGTGTCCAGGCTCTGCGCTCAGGGAAAGGTTCTCGATGAGCGGCTTGTCGGCAACGTAGCTGAAGGACACGTTCTCGAACTCGACGTGGCCGTCCGTGCGCGGGGGCAGGTGACGGGCCGCGTTCTCCGGCATTTCCTCATCGGCATCCAGGAACTCGAAAACGCGCTCAGCCGAAGCCACACCGGACTGGAGCATGTTGGCCATGCCCGCGATCTGGCCGAGCGGCTGGGTGAATTCACGCGAGTACTGGATGAACGCCGTGGCGTCGCCAAGGCTCATGGAACCGGAAGCAACCCGCAAACCACCGACGACGGCGATGCCCACGTAGCTGAGGTAGGAGACGAAGTTCATGGCCGGGAAGATGATGCCGGAAACAAACTGTGCCCCGAAAGAGGCCTTGTACAGGGCTTCGTTGCGTTCGTCGAATCGCTCCAGCATGTCCGCGTCACGCCCGAAGACCTTGACGAGCTCGTGGCCGGAGAACGATTCCTCGATCTGGCCGTTGAGCGAGCCGGTGTTCTTCCACTGGGCGGCGAAGAGCTTCTGGCTGCGCGAGCCGATCACGCCGGCAAGGACGCCGGAGAGCGGCAAGGCAACCAGCGCGATCAGGGCGAGCTGCCAGGACACGATGAACATCATGATGGTGATGCCGAAGACCGTCAGCACCGAGCTGACCAGCTGCGCGAACGCCTGCTGCAGCCCTTGCTGGACGTTGTCGACGTCGTTGGTCACGCGGGAGAGGATGTCGCCGCGCTGCCGGGTGTCGAAGTAGTTCAGGGGCAGGCGGTTGAGCTTGGCCTGGACATCGTTGCGGAGCCGGTTGATGACCTTCATGACGATCTTGTTCAGGATGTAGCCCTGGGCCCACAGGAAGATGTTGGCCACGAAGTACATCAAGAGCACGATCGAGATCAGGAAGGTGAGCTTGGAGAAGTTGATCCCATTGGTGAGCTCCATCTTGGAGACCATGTCCGCGAAGTTGTTCTGGCCGGCCTGGCGGAGTCCTTCGGCAAAGGCCGCTTGGCTCACTCCGGGAGGCAATTGCTTGCCCATGACACCGCCGAAGATGACGTCCATGGCGCTGCCGAGGATCTTCGGGGCGATGACGTTCAAGACGACGGAGACCACGACGAGGCCGATGACGAGGACGACTCCGGCGGCCTCCGGCTTGAGTAGCCCGAGGAGCCGCTTGGCCGACGGTCCGAACGCCTTGGCTTTCTTGGCCGGCAGGTTGCCGAACATGCCGCCGTCGGCTTCGCCCGGGGTGTATTCGGTTTCCTCGATGTCGTCATCTTCCACGGCTGTTACGGCACCGGCCGCGGCTGCATCCTTTGCTTCCGCAGCATCGCGGGCAGCCTTCGCTGCTTCGGCCTTCGCGGCCCAGCCGCGCTTTTGCTGATTCTGTTCGCTCATGCCACTTCCTCCGCGCTCAGCTGGGATTCGACGATCTCCTGGTACGTGGGTGACGTGTCCAGGAGTTCTTCATGGGTGCCACGGTCAACGATCCTGCCGTTGTCCAGGACCAGGATCTGGTCTGCGTCCGCAATGGTTGAGACGCGCTGGGCCACGATGATGACCGTGGCATCCTGCGTCTTTTCCTTCAGCGCCCGGCGAAGGCGGGCGTCCGTGGCCACGTCCAAGGCCGAGAAGGAGTCGTCAAAGAGGTAGACCTTGGGCTGCGTCACCAAGGCCCGGGCGATGCAGAGGCGCTGCCTCTGGCCACCGGAAACGTTGGTGCCGCCCTGGGCCACCCGACGGTTGAGGCCCGAGGACTTTTCCATGACGAAGTCCTTGGCCTGGGCGGTTTCCAGCGCGTCCCAGAGTTCCTGGTCCGTCGCGTCGGTCTTGCCGAAGCGCAGGTTGTGCTCGATGGTTCCGGAGAACAAGTACGGCTTCTGCGGCACGGTGGCCACACGGCTGGTGATTTCGTCCCGGTCCAGGCTGGTGACCGGGACGCCGTCGAGCAATACATCGCCGGACGCGACGTCGTACAGGCGCGGAAGCAGCGACACCAAGGTGGTTTTGCCGGCGCCGGTGGAGCCGATGATGGCGAGGGTCTGTCCTGGCTCCGCGGTGAAGGAAATGTTGCTCAACACGGGAGCTTCAGCGCCGGGGTATTTGAACGTGACGTCGCGGAATTCGACGCGCCCCTTCTTTTCCGCGGGCGCTACGGGCGCCTTCGGATCGTGGATGGAGGGCTCGACGTCGAGGACCTCGCCGATGCGGTCCGCGCACACGGAGGCGCGCGGGATCATCATGGCCATGAAGGTACCCATCATGACCGCCATGAGGATCTGCAGGAGGTACTGCAGGAAGGCCGTCAGGGAACCCACCTGCATGTTGCCCGCATCCACCCTTTGGCCGCCGAACCACAGCACTGCCGCCGTGGAAAGGTGCAGGATCATTCCGATGGCCGGGAACATCAAGACAAACAGGTTGCCGATCTTGACTGAAACCAGGGTGAGGTCCTTGTTGGCGTCGCCGAAGCGCTTGGCCTCGTACGGTTCACGAACGAAGGCACGGACCACGCGGATACCGATGATCTGTTCGCGCAAGACGCCGTTGATGACGTCGATCTTCTTCTGCATGGAGCGGAAGAGCGGCATGAGCCTGACCACGAGGTAACCGACCACGGCCACGAGGACCGGCACCGAGACCCAGACGAGCCACGAGAGGCTGAGGTCTTCACGCAGGGCCATGATGATGCCGCCAACGCACATGATGGGCGTGGAAACCATGAAGTTCAGGCCCATCAGCATGAGCATCTGGACTTGCTGGACGTCATTGGTGCCGCGGGTGATCAACGTGGGTGCGCCGAAGCTGTTGACGTCCTTGGCCGAGAAGCTGCTGACCTTGCGGAAGACGTCCCTGCGCAGGTCGCGGCCCATGGCCATGGCCACGCGGGAGCCGAAGTAGACCCCCGCGATGGCTGCAATGACCTGGCCGAGCGCGACCGCGAGCATCAGGGCTCCGGTTTGCCAGATGTAGTTGGTATCCCCCCGGGATACCCCTTCATCGATGATTTTTGCGTTGAGGCTTGGAAGGTAAAGGGTGGCAATGGTAGACGCCAACTGGAAGATGATGACGGCCAGTATCTGCGGCAAATACGGCTTGGAGTAGCGCCGTATCAGGGTGACAAGCATGCCCACGGATCCTTAATGAGAGTGCGCGAATGAATTAGTGCGAATGACTTAATACTGCGAATGACTAAATACATGGATAGCAGCAGGCGCTGACAGTATTAGTCCCTCAACTCTACGAAATCCGTTGCCTCAGCGAAATATCGATAGCCGAATATCATCCTTGCGGCGTAGCTGAGCCGCCGCAGCGCTTCCAAACTCGCTGCAGCGGCTCCCGCCACACATTCCGGGGCGGCTGCCCGCCGGCGCTTAGCCCGCGTGCCGCCCGGTTTCCCCTGCCCTCGAGGCGTCGCCGGCAAGGAGCAGCAAGGCAGCCCTTTCCTGGCGACGGCGTTCACGCTTGAGTTCCTTGCGCAGCGCGGACAACTCCTCGGCGATCCGGGACTGCTCGACGGCGGTGGCAAGTTGTTCTTGCACGCGCACCTGGAGCTCGCGCTGCGCCTTGCTCAGCTGAAGCTGTTGTTCGGCCAGCAGCCGTTGGGTGCGGGCAAGCTGGTCCTGGACCTCGCGCAGTCCCGCGGCAGGATCAGGCCGTTCCTGCGTCAGGATCCGGGCAAACTCAAGGTCCAGGTCATCGTGCTCCTTCTCGGCCGCCGCACGGGCGCGGCTGACCCCCAAGGGGGTGCCGCCGTCGTCGGTCGCTTGGGCAAATTCAGCGGATTCGATAACCGGCAGCGCGGAGGTGTCCAGCGTCATGGCGGCCTCGCCGGAGGCGTTTGCCAGCAGTTCCTTCGCTGGCGTCGCGTCCACGGTCTTCCGCAGCGGAACTTCCTTGATGAACAGCACGGCGATGAACGCGACCAGGGCAATGACTGCGGAGATCAGGAAGATCTGGGCGGTCGCGTCGCCATAGGCTGCACGCATGATGTTGCGGATCGGGGCGGGCAAGTCCGTCAGGTCCATGCTCGCGTTGCTGGAGCCGCCGCTGACCGGGATGTGTGCCGCAGCGAGGCCTTGGGTCGCAAGGTCCTTGACGTGGGTCGCCATGATGGCGCCGAGCACCGAAACGCCGATCGCACCGCCGACGGAGCGGAAGAATGCCACAGACGCGCTGGCCGTGCCGATGTCCTGGGCGCGGACGGTGTTCTGGACCGCGAGGACCAGGTTCTGCATGAGCAAGCCAAGGCCCAGGCCGAAGATGGCGGTGTAGCAGCAGGTGATCCACAGCTCAGTGGTGTGGTCGATGGTGCCGGTGAAGGCAAGGCCGCCGGCCAGCAACACGGTGCCTGCCAGGAGGAAACGCTTCCATTTGCCGAAGCGGCTGATGAGCTGGCCGGATGCCACCGAACCCAAGAGGTTGCCCGCAATCATGGGAAGCGTCAGGAGGCCGGCCTCGGTGGGAGTGGCGCCGCGGGCTACCTGGAAGTACTGGCCAAGGAACGTGGAGGAGCTGAACATCGCGATACCGACGGCCACGGAGGCCAGGATCGCCAAAGCGGTGGTGCGCTGGGAGATGATCTTCAGCGGGATGATGGGCTGGGCCACCTTCGATTCGACCAGTACCAGCAGTGCCAGCAGAAGTACGCCGCCGCCAACCATGAGGGCGGACTGCCAGGAGATCCAGTCGTAGTAGTCCGGGTTGCCGGCGAAGGAAACCCAGATCAGGAGCAGGCTGACGCCCGAGGTCAGCAGGATGGAGCCGAGCCAGTCGATCTTGGCCGGGCGCTTGATGTGCTGGATCTTGAGGGTCACCTGGAGCAGGATGAGCGCGACGACGGCGAGCGGCACGCAGACGAAAAACGTCCAGCGCCAGCCGAGCGGGCTGTCAACGATGAAGCCGCCGAGGAGCGGGCCGCCTGCGGTACCGACCGCCATGACTGCGCCCATGTAGCCCGAATACTTGCCACGGTCACGCGGCGGAATCATGGTGCCGATGATCGCTTGGGCCAGTGCGGTGAGGCCGCCCAAGGCGATGCCCTGGATGACGCGGGCGGTCAGCAGGAAGGGAATGCTCATTGAGAACCCGGCCATGACGGAGCCGGCCACGAAGATCACGATGCTCAGCTGGACCAGGAGCTTCTTGTCGAAGAGGTCGGCGAGCTTGCCCCAGATGGGCGTGGTGGCGGCGTTGGCCAGCAGTGCGGCGGTGATGACCCACGCGAAGTCCGTTTGCGTGCCGTGGAGATCGGACATGATGGTCGGCAGCGCGTTGGCCACGATGGTGCTGCTCAGGATAGCGGTGAAGAATGCCGCGAGGAGGCCCGTCAAGGCTTCCATGATCTGGCGGTGCGTCATGGGCGCTGATGACGCCGGCACCGCCGTCGAACGTTCTTGTATTCGGGTTGCCATTGCTGCTGCTCCTAAGCTGTGTGGTTCGAGTGGTGGGAGCCGGCCGCCGTTGCCCGGACTGAGTGGTTGAGTGATGTGGTCAATTTCTCCAGGACCTGCCCTGCCTCCAGGGCGTCTTCCTCGCTCCACTCGGCGAGGTAGGCCCGTAAGTTGAGGCTGCGCTGTTCTTCGAAGTCCCGGACCTTCTCAATCCCGGATTCGGACAGGGCCACCAATTGTGCGCGCCCGTCGGCGGGATCGGGCCGCCGGACCACCAAACCGAGTTCCTCCAGTTCGGCGATGTGCCTGCTGAGCACCGGGGGGCTGACGCCGAGTCGGGATGCGAGCTTCGTGGCCCGGGACTCCCCCTCGCCGATGAAGCGCATGACACCCTGCAGGGCGAACCCGACGTCGGCATCTTTCGCGATGTTCGCGGTCACGATGCAACGCAACACCCGCTGCAGATCGAAAATCTGATGGACGAGTTCGGTTGCTGTGCTCGATGCGACAGCCATGGAAGACACCTCACTTTTGTTTGCCTAAAGCAACTATACGCCAAACTGATTGCTTTGGGAAACTAATGATGTGTGAGGTGCGTTAAACACCAAGCGCGAACTGGCAGGTAATGCCCTTATCTTTCGAAAAAGGGGTCATTATCTGCCAGCTCGCGCTGGGGGTTTGGAGGGTCCGGAGTGTCAGTCGCCCAGGTGCGTGGGGCCGAACATCTTCAGGAGGGTTTCAACCACGACGACGTTGGGGCCGTCCGCGGCGAAGCTTTCCTTGAGCGCGTCCCCGACGTCGTCCGGGTCCACCCTGCGGGCGGGGACACCGAAGGCCTCGGCGAGCTTGACGAAGTCCGGGCGGGCGAGCTCGGTTGCCGTGGCCTTGCCGAAGGCACCCACCATGTATTCACGCAGGATGCCGTAGCCGCCGTCGTCCACGATCAGCCACGTGACCGGGACGTTGTGCTGTTTGGCGGTGGCCAGCTCGGAAATCGAATACATGGAGGATCCATCACCTGAGACGGCCAGCACGCGACTCGGTTTGCCCACCGTTTCCAGTCCCACGGCACCGCCGATAGCCGCCGGGAAGCCATAGCCGAGGCCGCCGGCGCCCTGGGCCGAGTGGAACTGGCCCTCGCGGGAATCCCAGCAGCTCCATCCCCAGTACGCGGAGATCGTCATGTCCCAGAAGGTCTGCATGTCCGCCGGAACGGCTTCGCGGATATCGGCCATGAACTTCAGTTCCTTGCCGAGGTCCTGCTCTTCAAGGCGAGCCTTGACCTTCGCGAGGGACTCCTTGACGAGGTCTTCGGGCGTGGTGCCGTGCCAGTCCGGTACCGCCGCCGTCGCAGACAAGGCCTCATCCAAGGCAGAGTCGAGCGCGGCAAGGGCCTGGCCGGCGTCGGCACGGATGCCCAGGCCGGGCCGGTTGGACTCCAGGACCCTCGGTTCGGCGTCGATCTGGATGATGCGACCGCGCGGCTCGAAGGTGAAGTAATTGGACGTCACCTCGCCCAGGGAGGAACCAATGACGATCAGCACGTCGGCATCCTCGAGGACGTCCGTCATGTGGCGGTCTTCGATCCAGGACTGCAGGGACAGCTCGTGGGTCCACGGGAACGCTCCGTTGCCACCGGGCGTGCAAATCACCGGGGCCCGGAGTTTCTCGGCGATCGACAGGAGCGACTTCTCGGCCCGGCCACGGCGCGTGCCGCCGCCGGCGATGATGGCTGGACGCTCCGCCGTCGAGAGCCATTTGACGGCTTCCCGGATCAGCTCCACACGCGGCGGGTTATCGGCGGCTTCGGCGAGGGCGTCCTCCACCGGAGGGACCATGATCGGGTCCAGGAGCACGTTCTGCGGAATCTCGATCCACACCGGACCCTGCGGCGAGGAAATGGCCTCGGTCCAGGCATCCTGGATAGCCGAGGGAATCCCGGAAGCGTGCTGGATGAGGCGCTGGCTCTTGGTGACGTTCGCGGCCGAGGCCTTCTGGTCATCGAGCTGGTGGAGCATACCTTTCCGGCGCGCCCCCAGACCTTCCAAGGGGATCTGGCTCGCCACGACCACCATAGGCACGCCGCTCGCATACGCTTCCTGCAAGCCGGCCAGGGACGTCAACGCGCCCGGACCGGTGGACAGGAACAGCACGCCGACTTCGCCCGTGGCACGGGAATACCCGTCCGCGGCGAAAGCCGAGTTGTTCTCCACGCGGGAGGACACGAAGTGCAGATTGCCGCGGCCCATGGCGTCGAAGAGGCCCAGGGCGTGCTGGCCGGGGATCCCGAAGACCGTCTTCGCACCGAGCGCCTCGAGGGTCTCGACGACGAGGTCCCCACCGTTGCGCTGGTCCGTCACTTCGTGACCGCCGCGGCGAAACCGGCCGGGCGCCGGGATTCCTGGCCAAGGGCCTGTGCGGCGTAGCCGTTCGGGGCGCCGTGGCGGTTGCCTTCGACTGCGTTGTCCGCCATGAGGGTGACGAGTTCGTAGGCAACGTGGCTGGCCGCGACACCCGTGATCTCAGCGTGGTCATACGCCGGAGCGACCTCGACGATGTCTGCGCCCACGAGGTTCAGGCCACGGAAACCGCGGATGATTTCGAGGAGCTCGCGGCTGGTGATGCCGCCGGCTTCAGGCGTACCGGTTCCCGGGGCGTGGGCCGGATCCAGGACGTCGATGTCCACGGAAATGTACAGCGGACGGTTCCCGATGCGGTCCCGTATCTTGGCCACGGTTTCGAGGACGCCCTGGTAGTAGACGTCCGCCGAGGTGACGATGCCAAAGCCGAAGCGGTGGTCGTCGTCGAGGTCCTTCTTGCCGTAAAGCGGGCCGCGGGTACCGACGTGGCTGATGGCCTCGGTGTCCAGGATGCCCTCTTCGACAGCACGGCGGAACGGGGTGCCGTGCGTGTACTCGGCGCCGAAGTAGGTGTCCCAGGTGTCCAGGTGGGCGTCGAAGTGCAGCATGGCAACGGGCTCGGCGGCGCGTTCGGCAGCGGCGCGGAGCAGCGGCAGGGCGATGGTGTGGTCACCACCGAGCGTCACGAGCTTGCTTCCATTGGCGGTCAGGTCCAGCGCGTTCTGCTGGATGGTCTCGATGGCCTCGTTGATGTTGAACGGGTTCACGGCCATGTCGCCGGCGTCGGCAACCTGGATGTTCTCGAACGGGCTGACGTCCCAGGCCGGGTTGTACGGGCGCAGCAAACGGCTGGCTTCACGCACATGGTTGGCACCGAAGCGCGCGCCGGGGCGGTAGGAAACGCCGGAGTCGAAGGGGACGCCGACCACCGTGACATCGGCCTTGGAAACCTGGTCCAGTCGCGGCAAGCGGGCATAGGTGGCAGCACCGGCATAGCGCGGGATTCGGGCCGAATCAATGGGACCAAGGTTGCCGTTGGCCTCAATACGAAGCTCTTCCAAAATGCGCCACTCCTTTGTGAATAGGTGGATCGGACAGTGACTGTGACACCAATCATACACTCAAAGTTGCCTTATATGCATCACTTGTTTACGACAACAAAAACCACCAAACTCCCCACGACAAGACCGGGCCGGGCTCCCCCCAGAGCCCGGCCCAGCTTGTCACTCCATGCTCCCTCGCGGGTTACTTGCTCCCGAAGGGCGTCACTTGGAAGTCTCCGAATGACACTTGATGGCCTTCCGAGTCCAGCACAACGAGGCTGTCCATTCCGTTTTTGACATCGTTGGGCAACGCGAAGGAAAGGGTGTTCTGCTGCGTGGGGAAGAACCAGCCCAGACGGTATCCACGCTTGTTCAGGTAGACGTAGTACCACTTGCCATACTCGACGTTGTGGACCGTCACGGTTTGTCCAGTGCGGTACTTTTCCGCCCCGAGCCCCAAGTCCAGCGGCGCATTCGTGCCGATGAGATCCTGGGCAGCCAGGGCAGGCTGCGTGCCGGGCATTGCCGGCTTGACCTTCAGCGCGACCGTTTGCCCCGCCAATTGAAGGGACGCAACCTTGGCACCATTGCTGGCACTGACCGGGATGGTGATTGCCGGGAGTTGCTTGGCCGCGATGTCGGCGTCGGTCACGGTGTAGGTGGAGGTGAGGTTGACCGACTCACCCACGGCAAGGGTTGGTTTGGACAATCCAATGGCCGCAGCCGAAAGGCCCGTCAACGCCACATTGCCGCTGTTGGTCACGCTGTAGGCAAAGGTCACTGTATCGCCCGGACCGGCAAACCCGTCCCCGTCCACATCGTTGAACGTGGGCACCACCGATCCGCTCAACTGGGGATTGCGGACCAGCAGGTCCACTTCGTCACCCGTCACCGTGTAGTTCTGGGTGGCAGCCCCAGTGCCTGTTACCTGCCAGACGGCGCGGGGGACGAAGAATCCTTGCGCCACTTCGTCCGAAGTCACGGTGTGCTGCGGGGTGCCGCAAAGGTAATTGCCCCACACGCCAAGGGAGCTGAACCGGCAGTTGCCCGAACCCGGCGGGAGGAACGGCTGGAAGTTGCCCGACTGCGGGACAACGGATTCCGTGACATTGCCCGTGCTGTACACCCGGAACTTGTAGGGCACCGCGCTGCCCGCGGCGTACGGCTTGGTTGCCAGGTCCCTTCCGGCATCATTGCGGGTGCCGAAAATGTAGGCTCCCACGACGTTGCTCGCTGAACCGCCCGTCACCGTCACCGACACGGGTGCGGTAATCGATGCCGCACCGACGTTCAACCTTGCGGTCAGGGGTACCGAACCCGCCTTGGCGTACGACGGCGCCGTGACAGTCAGCTCGACAGTCGCCGAGGCGCCCGGATCGAGGGAGGCGAGCTGCGCCGTCGTCGACGTCCAATCCTGCAAGGCGTCGAGGCTGACGGTCGAAGCGGGAAGCGGCGAACCGTCCTTGTTGGTGACGGTCACGCTGAGTTGCGTGCTGCCACCGTTCGTGACGGTGGCAGCACCGGGGACGACGACGGCGGCAACCGGGCTCAGCCAGGCAGCGTCGAATTTCCCGAAGGTGATGGTATTGCTATCGCCTTCGTACAGGACGCCGAAAGTACCGTCCGACAGGGCGCTCAACGTGGAGTAGGACATGCTTCCGGGCTTGAAGACGCGCGAGGAACCCCACGTCTTGCCGTCGTCGGCGGAGTAGCGGACCGTGCCGTCCACGCGTGCGCCGCCGGCGGTGGGTGTGGGCGAGTTGGAGAAGAGCAGCTTCCTGGCATCCGCCGATCCCGCAGCCGCCTCCGGATACATCCGGGTGATCGAGCCGTTGTTGCGCGGATCCGGGAGCTGCGTCTCGGCAACCGGTGTGCTGTACGTGACACCGCCGTCGGAGGAATATGCCACCTTGCGGAAATGCGGGTTGGCGCCGCTGCTGTCCCGCGAGTTCAACATGACGCGGCCATCGGAGAGTTCCACCGTCTTGTTCTCATCCATGCCTGTTCCGGTGGGCGTACCCATGTTCCACGACTTGCCGTGGTCATCGGAGTAGACACTGTAGGCCTGGATCTGGCGGCTCCCATCGGGCTGGACGATGGTTCCGGCAAATTGTTGGATGAGCCTGCCCGCATGAACTCCGTACTTGAGCTGAATGCCCTCACCCGAGGAGGCGAACATGCTGACCACGCCGCCGACATTGGCGACCCCGTTGACGGTGCTGCCGTTTGGCTTGACCGTACTGGTGACCAGCGGACCCGCGAACCCGGCGTAGGCCGAACCCGCCGGGTAGCTGGACGGAACAGGCAGGGTGGGCTGATTGGACGGATCCGTGGACCACGTGAGTCCGCGGTCGGTGGAGACGGACACTTGCGAGCTGATCACATTGAGGTCGGAATCGTCATTGCCGAGCACGCTGCCCGCGAATCCCTGGTTCTTGGAGTAGACGTGGAAGTTGAATACCGTCCCGCTGACCTTATCCACGACGTAGCTGGGGTCGCTGAAACCGTATTTCTGCACGCCCGCCGAACCCATCTGTCCCCGGGCGATGAAGGTGGGACTGCCCCACGTCTTTCCGCCGTCGGTGCTGCGCCGCTGGACGATGGAGTTGGCAGAAGGAGAATCGCCCCCATCGGGACGGCCGTCGTAGGAAGCCAGGAGGACTCCGTCGCCCAAATCCGCGAGCGCGACGATTCGGTAGTACTTGCCCAGGACGGGATCGATGGCGTTGTCACCGTTGGAAGCGAGGACCTGCTCGGCGTAGTTTCCCGGAGGGCTGGAGGGAACGTTGGGACTCGGGAACGGATCCAACGCGGCATAGGCGGGCAAGACGGTTGACGTCACGAGAACTGCGGCAGCTGCCATGGAGACGGCAAGTCTGCCCCGGCTCCATCCCGACCGCCTCCTGACCCTGTCACTGAGTAGCGGGTTATTCATGCGTAGCCCTTTCGTATTTTGGTCACATCCAACATAGGACGTTCTATATGCTACGTGATGCCGCTCACATACCAAATGCTTGAATGCGTCTTTCCTGGAAGTGACCCGCCTCACATGCGGCGTAAAGATTCCATAAAGAAGGGCATCCGATCTCCGGCCCACCCGTACGCTCCATCTGGAGCAGCTTCCAAGCTGCGCGAAAGGACCCATGTGACAACGCTGACCAGGCCACCTGCCGAACCCTCTGACAGGCCCAAACCCGCGGGCGACATCAAACAGGGGCAATTCAAGCGATGGCTGCTCGACGGAATGCCAGAGACGTCCGGAAAGCGCCAAGGTCCGCACGGCAAACCGGACCAGGACCACACGCCGCAGGCTTGGTGGAAAGTCATGTGCCTCACCGGCGTCGACTACTTCTCCACCCTCGGCTACCAGCCCGCCATTGCGGCGCTCGCGGCCGGTATCGTCTCGCCGCTCGCCACGATCGTCCTGGTCGCCGTCACCTTGCTCGGCGCGCTGCCGGTCTACCGCCGGGTCGCCGCCGAAAGCGCACGCGGCGAAGGCTCCATCGCGATGCTCGAGCGGCTCCTCCCCCGCTGGGGCGGCAAACTCTTCGTGCTCGCCTTGCTGGGATTCGCCGCCACGGACTTCATGATCACCATGACCCTCTCCGCCGCCGATGCCAGCGCCCACGCCATCGAAAACCCCTTCGCCCCGGAATGGCTCCACGGCCAGGAAATCACCATCACCCTGGCGCTCATCGCCGGACTTGGCGTGGTGTTCCTCAGGGGATTCAAGGAGGCCATCAACGTCGCCGTCGTGCTGGTGGGCGTTTATCTAGTGCTGAACGCCGTCGTCGTCGCGGTCGGCTTGGCGCACGTGGTGACCGAGGCGCATGTGGTGACCGATTGGTGGGCAGCGCTGAACCAGCAGCACGGAAACCCGTTGATCATGGTGGGCATCGCGCTCCTGGTCTTCCCCAAACTTGCCTTGGGCCTCTCAGGGTTCGAGACCGGCGTCGCGGTCATGCCACAGATCAAGGGCAGCCCGAGCGACACGGAGGAAAATCCGGCGGGCCGCATCCGCGGCACCCACAAACTGCTCACGACGGCGGCACTCATCATGAGTGCCTTCCTGGTGGCCTCGAGTTTCATCACCACGTTCCTGATTCCGGCCGCCGAATTCCAGCCGGGAGGGAAGGCAGACGGGCGAGCCCTCGCATTCCTTGCGCACCAGTTCCTGGGCGACGGCTTCGGCACGGTCTATGACATCAGCACCATTGCCATCCTGTGGTTTGCGGGCGCCTCTGCCATGGCCGGCCTGCTGAACCTCGTGCCGCGCTATTTGCCGCGCTTCGGCATGGCCCCCGCATGGACCAAAGCCGTCCGCCCGCTGGTCCTGGTCTTCACCGCAGTTGGATTCATCATCACGTTGGTCTTCGAAGCAAACGTGGAGGCCCAAGGCGGCGCCTACGCCACCGGCGTCCTGGTCCTCATGACCTCGGCCTCGATCGCAGTCACCCTGTCCGCCCGCCGGAAGAAGCAGAAGGCCAAGTCCATCGCTTTCGGTGCGGTGGCGGTCGTCTTCGCCTACACCACCGTGGCCAATGTGGTGGAACGCCCGGACGGCATCAGGATAGCGGCCCTGTTCATCCTTGGCATTGTCCTGGTGAGCTTCGCGTCGCGCATACGCCGGTCCTTTGAGCTGCGGGCTACGCACATCAAGATGGACCAGATGGCACTTGAGTTCACGGCCTCCAACGAGGAAGGCCCTATCCGGATCATCGCGCACGAACCCAAGCGGCTCAGCGCCGACCGGTACGAATTGAAGCTGCAGCACGCCCAGCAAGCCAACCACTTGCCGGTAGACAGCCACGCGATCTTCATCGAGATCATCGTGGATGACAGCTCCGACTTCGAGCAGGAACTCCTCGTGGAAGGCAAGGTCCGGCACGGCTTCAAGATCCTGGAGATCCACAGCAACAACGTGCCCAACACACTCGCGGCGGTGCTCCTCCACATCCGGGACGTCACGGGACTCATGCCGCATATCTATTTCCGCTGGACCGAAGGCAACCCCATCGCCAACCTGAGCAAGTTCCTTTTCTTCGGCGAAGGCGAGATCGCCCCGGTAACCCGCGAAGTGCTGCGCGAAGCCGAACCAGACATCACGCGCAGGCCCTGGGTGCACGTGGGCTGAACATGGCAGTGTGGGTGCCGCTCCTCATGGAGCGGCACCCACACAGTGTTTTCCAGGCGATCGCCCTAGCTGATCGCAGACGCGCCGCGCTCCCCTGTCCGGACTCGCACCGCCTGGGAGACCTCGATGGTCCAGATCTTGCCGTCCCCGAATTGGCCGGTACTGGCGCCGGAGATGATGGCGTCCACTATTCCGTCCACCAGCTCGTCCGTCGCCAGGACCTCCACCCGGATTTTGGGAAGGAGATCGGAGTTGTATTCCGCGCCCCGGTACACCTCGATGTAGCCCCGTTGTTGGCCATATCCGTTCGCTTGGCTCACGGTCATCCCGTTGACTCCAAAGCGTTCCAGGGCTTCCCGGACCTCGTCGATCCGCTCCGGCCTCACGATGGCCGTAACCAGTTTCACGTCGACGCCTTGCTGCGCATCCGATCTGTTTTCCCGTTAGAGCTAGCTTCTGGTTCACCGCTGGAACCCGACGGAGTTTTGCCGTTCTGTGGTTCTCCGGGATTGAAGGATCCGCCGACCATGGCCAACTCGTAGGCTGTTTCCGCGTGCTCCGTGATGTCGATGCCCGCCAGCTCTTCGTGCTCCTTGACGCGCATGCCCACAGTCTTGTGGATGGCCAGCCCGATGAGCGTCGTCATGATCGCCGTCCACGCGGTGACCACCAGCGCCGTCAATATTTGGGGCCAGAACTGGGTCAGGCCGCCGCCGTAGAAAAGACCGCCCTCAGTCTTTGCCGAGGGTACGGCGAAGAATCCGAGGGACAGGGTCCCCCACAGGCCGCCGACAAAGTGGACGGCAACAACGTCCAAGGAATCGTCCAGGCCGATCTTGAACTTCAGTCCGATGGCCAGCGCGCAGATGGCACCGGCGATGACGCCGATGACGATCGCGCCAATCGGATCCACGAATCCACAGGCCGGGGTGACTGCCACCAAGCCCGCGACGGCGCCGGATGCGGCGCCGAGGGACGTCGCGTGGCCGTCGCGGAGCCTTTCGACAAGCAGCCAGCCAAGGAGCGCTGCGCTTGTGGCCAGGAGGGTATTTGTCCAGGCGAGCGCTGCGATTCCATCAGCGGCCAGTTCCGAACCGGCGTTGAAGCCGAACCAGCCGAACCACAGCAGGCCTGCCCCGAGCATCACGAAGGGGAGGTTGTGCGGCCGGATGTTGGGATCTTTCATGAATCCGAGCCGTTTGCCGAGCACGACTGCCAGCATCAGCCCGGCCATGCCCGCATTCATGTGGACGACGGTGCCACCGGCAAAGTCGAGGGCTGAGATCTTGCTGCCGATGATCCCGGTGGAACCGAAGAGCCCGCCGCCCCAGACCCAGTGGGCGATGGGAGCGTAGACGATAGTCACCCAAAGGCCGGCAAACAGCAGCCATGGGCCAAACCTGACACGTTCAGCCACAGCGCCGCTGATCAGCGCGACAGTGATGATGGCGAACGTGGCTTGGAATCCTATGAAGACCATGTCCGGCAGCCCTGGGGCTTTCCCGCCAATGACGCTGGCCAGTCCGCTGAGTCCGAAGTTCGCGAAGGGATCTCCGATGAAGCCGCCCAGGGTATCCGGGCCGAACGCGAGTCCGTAGCCCCACAGGGCCCAGACCACCGCGACCACGCCGATGGCACCGAAGCTCATCATCATGATGTTGAGGACGGACTTCATCCTGACCAGGCCGCCGTAGAAGAACGCCAAACCTGGCGTCATGAGTAGAACGAGGGCGGAAGCTGCAAGCATCCAGGCTGTTGCGCCGGGATCGAGGGTCTGGGGGTTCACATCCAGCCCTACGCTGAAGAATACTGGGTTCATTTCGGGAGCCTTCCTGCATATACGGCGCTCCATGGCGCCCGCACGGCGAGACCATTTTTAAAACGAACAGGTCCTGGTACCTCACGGGTTACCGACCTTGACAAGTTGCGTTGACTCGAACGTACAGTCGGCCTGTTTCAGCCTTCGGCACGGCTCATTTCAGGCACGTAACACCAAAGGCCCCAGGGTTAAATCCGGAAGTCAGTCATGTTTCAGGCGTGTTACACGCCGCGTGTCGGCCTCGTACGCCGGGTGGCCAAGGCGCCAGCGTCAGCGGCTGGCTGCCGGCACCAGGATCCAGAGAACCTCGACGGGCTCGTCCGTCGGATTGACCCAGGTGTGCGGCTCGCGGCCCGGGAAGGACAGCGTGTCTCCTTCTTCGAGCTCGTACTCCTCGTTGGTGAGGATCAATTTGATCCGGCCCTTGACGACGTGCAGGACATCGACGTCACAATCGACGGCGTAAAGCTCGGCTTCTCCGCGGCCGCGTGGCTCGATGGAGGCCTGCAGGATCTGCAACCTCCGTTCCGATCGGGCAGTCAGGAGCCGCTCCACGATTCCCTGGCCACCGAGCGAAATCCTCGGCCCGTCGTCGCGCCGGGTCAGGTGTGTCTCCGGTGCGGCGAAAAGGTCTCCGATGGACACTGAGAGAACTTGGCAAAGCGTCACAAGGGAAGCGACCGACGGCGATGTCAGGTCACGCTCCACACGGCTCAGGAACCCTTTGGTGAGGCCAGTGGCGTCGGCAACCTGCTCGATGGTGAGCCGCTGCGATTGGCGGGCGGCGCGGATTCTGGAACCGATGGCAACGGGGACATTGCTCGGTTCAACGGGGAGAGCCTTCATTCACGAACCTTTCAGGCCGTTTATGCGGCCCTGTCATTGCAGCAATAGTAGCCGGATCGCCCGCGTGGCAGGGCCTTTGGCTAGCCGGAGGGCCGCCGATGAGTCCGCTGTGCAAGACAGCGTCTTGACTGTTACTCGCATCACTACGTATCCTCATAGGCAACAAGTGTTGTTTGTGAGGCATACATCACAGACTACTCTCCCCAATCACCAGCGCAGAGACCTTCCGCAACCCCGCGCGAACCCAGCGGACCGGCGTCGGAATCCCCCAGAGCTCTGCGCATCACTTTCAGGAGCCAACCGTGGACTCTTCGTTCATCAATATTGCGATCGTGGTGGTGTATTTGCTTGCCATGCTGGCCTTCGGCTGGTGGGGCAAGTCGCGCACCAAGAACAACAGCGACTTCCTGGTGGCAGGACGCCGCCTCGGTCCGATGCTCTACACCGGCACCATGGCCGCCGTCGTCCTCGGCGGCGCATCGACGGTTGGCGGCGTCGGTCTCGGCTACAAGTTCGGTGTCTCCGGCATGTGGCTGGTGGTCGCGATCGGTTCGGGCGTGCTCCTCCTGAGCCTGCTTTTCGCCGGCACCATCCAGCGACTGAAGATCTACACGGTCTCCCAGATGCTGAGCCTGCGCTACGGCCAGCGAGCCACGCAGACCTCCGGCATCGTCATGCTGGCCTACACACTCATGCTGTGCGCCACGTCCACTGGTGCCTACGCCACCATCTTCGTTGTCCTCTTCGGCTGGGAGCGCTGGCTTGCCATCGCCGTCGGCGGCGCAATCGTCCTCGTCTACTCCACCATCGGCGGCATGTGGTCCATCACCCTCGCCGACCAGGTGCAGTTCATCATCAAGACGGTAGGCATCTTCTTCCTCATGCTCCCGTTCGTCCTCAACGCCGCCGGCGGCTTCGACGGCATCCGTGCCCGCGTTGACGCCAGCTTCTTCCAGTTGGACGGCATCGGAGCGCAGACCATCATCACGTACTTCGTGGTCTACACCCTGGGCCTCCTGATCGGCCAGGACATCTGGCAGCGCGTCTTCACCGCCAAGACCCCCAAGGTGGCCCGTTGGGGCGGCGCCACTGCCGGCATCTACTGCGTCCTGTACGGCGTCGCCGGAGCTTTGATCGGCCTTGCCGCCCGCGTGGCCCTGCCCAATATCGACGTCAAGGCCCTCGGCAAAGACGTTGTCTACGCCGAGGTAGCCACCCACATCCTGCCGATCGGCATCGGCGGCCTCGTCATGGCCGCGGCAGTCGCGGCCATGATGTCCACCGCTTCCGGGGCCCTCATCGCCGCAGCCACCGTTGCCCGCGCCGACGTAGTCCCGTTCGTGGCCAGCTGGTTCGGCAAGACAATCAACACCGACGACACCGAAAACCCCGAGCACGACGTCAAGGCCAACCGGTACTGGGTCCTTGGCCTGGGCATCGTTGCCGTGCTGATCTCGATGGCGGCGCAAGACGTCGTGGTAGCCCTGACCATCGCCTACGACATCCTCGTGGGTGGACTCCTGGTTGCCATCCTGGGCGGGCTGGTCTGGAAGCGCGGCACCGGTATTGCCGCGGCCTGGTCCATGGCGGTCGGGTCCGTACTGACGCTGGGCCTGCTGATCGCCTACGCCACGGGAATCATCCCCAGCGAAGACGGCGTCTACGCCAACGATCCCATCTACTGGGGCCTCGGCGCCTCGCTCGTGGTCTACGTTGTGGTCTCCCTGCTGACCCCGCCAACCGAACCCGCGGTCCGCGAAGCTTGGGACCGCCGCGTTGCCGGAGCAGCCGTGGAGGAGCTCCCCTTGGAAGCCCACCCGGTGGCCAGCCACTAAGCTTCACAGAATCAAGTACGACGGCGGCGCCGCACCTTCTCCTCGAGGGTGCGGCGCCGCTGCCTTTTGGAACCATTTCTACCGAGCCTTAATACCGGGCCGCGATTGTACCGTTCCATGTACAGTAGGAAGAGCTTCAAGAGATGTGGTGCCAAGCTCCGACTTGCCACACGCCAACCCCATGTTCGCGGGTGGTTCGGATGAAGAAGCGGCCCGGCTCGGACCAGAGACAACCGAACGGGCAAGAGCAACTCCACAGGAGAAGGCCATGCCTTTCGAAAACGGCGCCACCGCCGACCGCACCACCCAGTCCGGCACCCTGTTGTTGCCCCGCCCCCGGCGGGTGGACGAGTTCGTCCGGGTGATTCCCGGCGTCGACCTGTCCCAAGGCTCCATCACGTTCGTGGTGGACGGGAACTTGGAACGCTATTGGCATCATGAGCCGCGGCTCATCACCGAAGCGCTCTCAAAGGCGGTCCAGCCCGCCCGCTGGTTCCCGGCGACACGGAAACTCACCCTTACGGTGGCGGCAACCGGGCACCGGGCAGGCGTGCAGAGGCACTTCATCCTGAGCGCGTTTTAGCCGCCCGGGTTTAGCACCTCGGGTTCAGCGGAGCCCGGGGCTACTCGATCTCTTCAGCCTCACGGTGTTCGTCGGCATCGAGGGCAACCGGCCGCTCGTCGTCGTCAAGAACCTCGGATTGGTCGTCCCAGTCCTCGTCCACCGCCAGGTCCTCGTTGTAGTCATAGGCGGGATCGGCCTCGACCGTGGGACGGTCGGGGTGGCGGGCGTGGGTCTCGGTGCTGTCCATGGTGCAACCTCCGTTCGACGTGCCGCTGAGCCCATCGCACAGGCATAGGAGGCAGCCGTCCAGCGCTACCCCGCCAATTCGTGGACCCTGTCCATCCATCCCAGCACTGCCCCCTGCCGTGGTCAAGGCTTCCCGGGAGCCTCCCGTTTTTGAGGGGGACCTAAATTCTCCAGTGAGGATTACCGGCCGAAAAACCGCGGAAATTGGCGATAGAGTGGAGCCGCAATGAGGCGATGAAGCCCGCCCCAGCAACCCAGGAGTCCCGGTGCAACCGCACACAAAACCCTCGCATCCAGACAACTCGCATCCAGATAATCCGCAGGACTCAAGCAGTCCATCGCAGGACGTAGCAGCCCCCAAGGCTCCCCCGTCGTCGTCGGACATCAAGCGCTGGCGGCAGTACTTGGCGGATGAGCGAGCCGAGGCCGCCGTTTACCGCCAACTGGCGCAGCGCCGCGACGGCGAGGAACGCGAAATCCTTTTGGCCCTCGCAGAGGCTGAAGGCCGCCATGAGGCACACTGGCTCAAGCTCCTCGGCGAACATGCCGGTATGCCGAAGGCGGCCTCGGTCCGAAGCCAAATGCTCGGCTTCCTGGCCCGGAACTTCGGATCGGTGTTCGTGCTGGCCCTCGCCCAACGGGCTGAAGGCCGCTCGCCTTACGCGAAGGATCCGGCAGCGACCCGCGCCATGGCGGCCGACGAACAGATCCACGAAGAAGTAGTCCGCGGCCTGGCGACGCGCGGCCGCAACAGGTTGTCCGGCACGTTCCGCGCGGCCGTATTCGGCGCCAACGACGGCCTTGTCAGCAACCTTTCACTCGTAATGGGCATGGCGGCCACCGGCGTTCCCGCCACCGTGGTCCTGTTCAGCGGCATCGCAGGCCTGCTGGCGGGCGCCTTGTCCATGGGTGCCGGCGAGTATGTCTCGGTGCGCTCGCAACTCGAGCTCCTCAAGGCCACCCGCCCCACCCAGGCCACGCTCACCGCAGCCCCTGCGCTGGACATCGAGCACAATGAGCTGGTCTTGGTGTATCTGGCCCGGGGCATGTCCCGAGAAGCCGCCGAACACCGGGCCGCCGAACGCATGGGCCTCTACAGCTGCGATTGCGATCCCAGCCTCTCGCTCCAACCCGAAGTGGAAGAAACCGTCAACGAGCACGAGGCCGTAGGCTCCGCCTGGGGTGCCGCGATCTCGAGCTTCTGCTTCTTCGCTTCGGGCGCCATCGTGCCCATCCTGCCGTTCATCTTCGGCATGACGGGCTTCGCGGCGCTTGCTGTGGCCGGTACGCTGGTGGGCATCGCGCTTCTGTCGACCGGCGCCGTCGTCGGCTTGTTGTCCGGAACCTCGCCGCTGACCCGCGGCCTCCGGCAGCTCGCCATCGGGCTCGGTGCGGCCGCGGCAACGTATGGGCTGGGACTCGTCTTCGGCGCAGTCATCGGTTAGTAGCGCCGGCCCGACGGGGCGCCGGTGCAGGGACTTGGGGGAAGACTTGCATTCAAACTACGGTTACGACGGCGGTCCGCCGCCCAAGCGCCCCAGTACCGTTCTGGCGCTGTTCCGAAACTTGATGGTGGTGGCAGTCGTCGCTGCCGTAGCCGTCCTGGTCAGTGGATTCCTCCGCGGCGGCCCCGGGATCACCGGCTTGCTTCCAAACCGGACCCCTTCTGCCCATGCCACGGCAAGCAGCCCCGGGCAGGACGGGGCTCCCGGGCAGGCACCACAAAAAGCGGCCCGTGCGCCGGATACCCCACCACCTGGACTGGAGGAAGCCGGGCAGCCGCTCGGCTCCCCCGCGAAGCCTGCGGTAGCCAGCAGCTCCTACAAGTTCCTGGCCACCAACGCCGACGGCACCCCAGTTGGCTACTCTCCGTGCCGGCCATTGCACTACGTGGTCAACGCAGCCCTCGCCCCGGCCGGATCCGAGGGGCTCATCGCCGACGCCATCGCCAAGATCGCCGCCGCCACCGGCCTCAAATTCGTTGACGACGGCCCCAGCACGGAAAACCCCTCCGAGAAGCGCAAGCCCTACCAGCCCGCGCTCTATGGAGATCGTTGGGCACCGCTGTTGATTTCCTGGACCACGCCCGAGGCGGCTCCGGGGTTGGCAGGAACCGTCATCGGAACCGGAGGCAGCACCATGTACAGCTTCGGCACCGGACCCAAGAGCTACGTCTCCGGAAGCCTGGACCTCGACGCCCCGCAAATCACGGAACTGCTGGGTGTCCCCGGGGGTGCCCATTATGTCTCCGCCGTGATTCAACACGAACTTGGCCACGTGGTGGGCCTTGACCACGTTGAGGATCCCATCGAGCTCATGTACCCGGAGATCGGTGCCCCGGATGGCTTGGCAGCCGGAGACCTGAACGGACTCTACAAACTCCACACGGCCCCGTGCCGCACCGACCTGTAGCCCGGTTCACCTGCAGCTCCGCCCAGCCCAACTAGCTCGCATTAGATGTCGTTTTGAGCCGTGATAACGACAACAACTGCGAGCTAGTTGGGTGGGGATAGGCCTAGTTGGGGGCGGGCTGTAAGACGCGGGCAGGCTTGAAGCTGGCTCCTGCGCCTGGGTAGGAGGGGATCTCGATCCGGCCGTGGCTGTGGATCTCGTTGACCGTGGCCTTGGTGTGTTCGGCGATCCGCTCCAAGGTGGTCACCCACATCCCGTCCATGGCCTTCACTCGTTCGATCAGCCGCTCCAAGGCAACGGCCTTGGATGGACGGCCGGAGATGAACGGGTGGTTGGTCAAGACGAAGCAACTGCCTTGGGCGTGGTGGGCTTCGGCTTCGAGGGTCCACATCTCCAAGACCTTGGCCGGGCTCTCGATGACGCCGCTTCCTGTTACTCCCGGGTAGAACGCGTATTGTTCCCAATCGTCCAGGGCCCAATCGACCGGGATCTCCACAATGTCCCGTGAATCGCTATCCCCTGAATTACCCGGGGCAACCGCCATGCGGTAGGGGGCATCGCCGTCGAGCAGGCTTGAATCGTAGAGGAAGCCACGGTCCGCTAGCAGTGCCGGCGAGTGCCAGTTCAGCTCCCACCACGGTGCCCTGTAGCCGACCGGCCTGACCCCGGCTACCTTCGCGAGGGCTTCGAGCCCGCGGTCCAGGTAGTTGGCCTCGGTGGCGGCATCGATTCCCTGCATCGGTTCGTGCAAGTAGCCGTGGTGGGCCACTTCATGGCCGCCGTCGACGATCCGCCGCACCACATCGGGGTAGCTTTCCGCCGTGAACCCCGGGATGAAGAAGGTTCCCTGGATCTCTTGTCGCTCGAGGATCTTCAGGAGCCGCGGAACAGCGACCCTCGGGCCGTAGGACTGGTGGCTCATGAGCGACATGCGCCTGGTGCTTGTGGGATCGTGCGCAATGGTGCACGATTCGGCGTCGACGTCGAACGTGAACGACGCCGCCGCCTTGAAGTTTTCGGGCCACGTGATCGCGTGGGCCTCGTCGGGGAAAGCGTTGGTGGTCATCGGGTGTCCTTTCAGTCGTTGACCAGATTGGCGACGGCGTCTTCCGCAAGCGGCTGCGACGTCGCGGCCGCGGAGGAAACTGCGGCTGAGGACGGCAGCGGAAGGTATCGGGCATGAACCCGTGGGCCCAGTGCGCCGTAAACCGCCGCGGCAACGAGCCCGCCTGCCAGCCAGGACAAGTCGATCCCGCCCATGGCCGTGGCGATGGGGCCCTGCATGATCGGCAGGACGCCGTACATGAACAGCCACGTGGCGAAGATTCCTACCAAAAGCGCGGTGATCCCGGCCCAGTTGACTGCCGGGAGCCGACGTGTGCCCACGGGGTCGAAGAGTCGATCGACTGCGACAGGGCTACGCTTGTCCACCCAGAAGTAGTGCACCAGCATGATGCCTCCCCACGCGGCTACCCACGCCACGAGGCCGCCGAGCCACGTGCTCAATGTTGACGCGAAATCCTCCTGCAGGATGAAGAACACGACGCCGACCAGGGCCAGGAGCCCGACAAAGAGGTTCAAGGAACGACGCTTGGCCTTGATGTCCAATGCCTGGGCGGCCACCGAAAAGGTATAGATATTCAGGATGTTCGTCGCGATGGGACCGTGCAGCACCAGGAACAGGACCGGGATGGCCAGGACGCCGAAGTTGTCGACGATGAGGTGGCCGGGATCGGCCGTGCCGCTCTTCGTTGCCAGGCTGGCGCCGAGGATGCCGAGCCACACTACCGGGAGGAACTGGCCGAATACCGAGGCCAGGTAGACCTTGTGCTTGGGGACGGACTTGCTGACGAAACGTGAATAGTCCGCTGCGTAAGTGAACCACGTGATCCCCCAGCCGATGCCGATGACCGTCATCACGGTGGTCATGGCCGCGATCCGCGCGCCGCCTTCAAGGACAGCACCGGGAGGGCCCGCGTAGCCCCAGTCGATATTCATGCCGAACCAGGCCACGGCCGACATGGCGATCAGCACCACGATGGTGGGCGGGACGGTCCACTTTTCAAAAGCCGCGATGGCCTTGTAGCCGAACCAGGCGATCGTGACCTGGGCGGACATGATCAGGAAAGCCACCACGATCTTGGGGCCCACGTTGGGCTGCTCCGGATCGACCATGCCGAGCTTGCCAAGGAGTGCCATCACCAGGTCCAGGATGATCCAGGTGTTGACGGCGCACCAACCGATTCCGAGCAGTGCCTGGATGGCGCTCGGAAGGTAGTTGCCGCGGCGGCCGAAGACGGCCCGGGCCAGGACCATGCCGGTAGCTCCGGTCCGTTGCCCCAGGAGGACAAACAGGCCAAAGAGTGCCATACCGATCAGGTTTCCCACCACCAGGACAGTCACGGTATCGGCAAAGCCGAGTCCGAGCTGGACGCCGAGGGCCCCAAGGACCCAGTTGATGGGGGCAAGGTTTGCGCCTGCCCAGATCCAGAATTGGCCCGCTACGCTGCGGGTACGCGCTGATTCGGGAATGGACTGCAGGTTCTGTTCGACGTCGGTCTGCGCCGTTGCAGCCCCAGGCGTCGCAGTGGATAAGTTCTCGTGCATTGGGGGATCCTCCGTGTAGGAAAGGGACTACTTCAATGTATGTGCCCCAGATCACAGCAACAAGATACGATGTGTACGATAGTTCCCCGAAATTAGTTACGGAGTGTCATGTCCCTACTCCTTGCCGACGCCTTCGAACACGAGAGCCTGAGAGCCGCTGAACCAGTCCTGCGGACGGATGTGCCCGGGGCACTGTCCCGGCAGCTCCGCTGGGTCCATTCGAGCGAAGTGCTGGACATCGCTCCGCTGCTGCGGGGCGGCGAGCTGCTTCTGAGCGGCGGGCAGGCTCTCGCCACTGCTTCGGATGAGCGCCGGGTGGACTACGTCCGCCAACTGGCGGCCCGCGGCATCACTGCCTTGGCCATCGAGACCGGTCCCGAGCTGCCCGCAATACCGGAGTCCATGCTCGACGCCGGCCAGGAGGCCGGGCTTCCCATCATCGAGTTGTGCAAAGTGGCTCCCTTCGTCGGCATCATGCAAGCCATCAACTCGCTGCTGGTCAGCGAATCGGTGGCGCAATTGCAGTTCGGCGACGAAACGAGCCATGCCATGTCGGCGGAACTCGCGCACGGAGGCGGATTGGATCAGCTCCTCGCCGTGCTGGCCGGCCGGACGGGTTCCAGCGCGAGGCTCGTCTCGCCGTCGGGCATCACTTTGGGAAGCGCGACGGCGGCCGTCCAGCCCGAGTCGTTCACCGTCACCACAGTCGATGTGCCCGTCCGCGGCGTGCTGGCCGCCCGACTGGAGTTGGAAGTTCCCGACGACGGCGACGCCAACCTCGCGCGGGTGGCCGGCGAGCGGTGCGTCGATATCCTCGGCTTGGCGTTGCTGCAACGGATGCCACCCGGGCTCAAGGAACTTGCGGGAATCGAGCTTATGCGGGCCATCAGTTCGGGCACCCAGTCATGGAGGCTCCAGCAATTGGGGCCGGCCTCAGGGTTCCCCGCCAGCGGTCCGGTCGCCGCCGTCGTGGTTCGTTCCCCGGCCGCGGGACAGCTTCGGACACGGCTCGACGGCATCCTGGACGAGGCGGTTCCGCAAAGTGCGAGCTACGCGGACAACGCCGAACTGATCGCCTTGGCCGCTCTCCCCCACGCCACGGCAGTGGCTTCGCGCATCGCGCTCATCCAAGCGCTTGGGGCCTTGGATGTCCCCGATGGCTCGGTCATAGCCGTCGGTCCGCTGGCCCAGGGAATCGGCGAAGCACCGTGGTCGCTGGCAGAAGCACGCCGGACGCTTGAACTCATCCCGGGGTCCGAAACCCGGAATGGCGTTGTCGACGCCGAGGACTTCGCGGTCGAGCGCTTGGCGGAGGCAAGCCTCGACGCGGCCGCCCGCGAGGGATTCGTGCGGAGGCAGCTCGGCGCCGTCGTCGAGCATGACGAGCAGCGGCGCTCGGAGCTGATGCGGACCTTGGCGGTGTGGCTGGATTCCGGGTGCAATACCGCCCAGGCGGCTCGGGAGCTGCACTTGGAAAGGCAGTCGATGCACCACCGGCTCCAGAGGATTTTCGAGTTGTGCGGCGGGGATCCGCGGGGGACGGGCCGGTTGGCCGCCCTTCACCTGGCAACCCGCCTCGCCCGGATTTAGGTTGCCAGCCCAAGCTGCCCTGTTCCGCTTTACTGGAACACGGCCGCGCCGGATCCGGACATCTCGGCGCCCATGTTCGAGTTCGCCGGGATCTGGCGCGAGATGCCTAAGTTCGTGTTTTCACGGACCCTCACGCAGGCAGGCTCGAACACCACAGTGATTCACGACGTCGTGCCTGAACAGATCGCGGAAGGAATCAGGGCCTGAACGGCCCACCGTTGGGTGGGCCGTTCGAGCACTACTTGAGCACCACGGTCCTGCTGCCTTGCAGGATCACGCGCCCTTCGCAATGCCAGCGGACAGCGTTGCTGAGTGCTTTGCACTCGGTATCTCGCCCGGCCGCGACCAGGTCGTCCGGACCGAAGGTGTGGTCCACTTCCACGACTTGCTGGGCGATGATCGGCCCCTCGTCCAATTCGCCGTTGACGTAGTGCGCGGTGGCACCCACGGTCTTGACGCCCCGCGCGTACGCCTGGTGGTACGGCTTGGCACCCTTGAAGCTGGGGAGGAACGAATGGTGGATGTTGATGGCCCGGCCATCGAGCTTGCGGGCAAGATCGTCGCTGAGGACCTGCATGTAGCGGGCAAGGACCACGAGTTCGACATCCAGGCGATCGATGAGGTCAAGGAGTTGACCCTCTGCCGCCGTCTTGGTGTCCGGGGTGACCGGCACGTGGAAGAACGGAATGCCGTGCCATTCGACCGTGCGCCTGTGGTCCGGGTGGTTGGAGACTACCCCGACAATGTCGATGGGAAGTTCCCCGATGCGCGCCCGGAACAGCAGGTCGTTGAGGCAGTGCTCGAACTTCGAGACCATGATCAACACCCGCCGCTTGGCACCGTGGCGTTGCAGCTGCCAGCGCATGCCGAATTTTTCAGCAACGGGAGCGAAGGATTCCCGCAGCGAGTCGATGGTCGACTGATCCCCATCCGATGCGAAGTGGATCCGCATGAAGAAATGGTGATCCAGTTGGGAGTCGAATTGCTTGTTGTCGATGATGTCGCAGCCGTGTTCCAGGAGGAAGCCGGAGACAGCGTGCACGATCCCCCGCGTTTCCGGGCAATCGAGCGTCAGGACATGCTCAACAGTGGTAGCCGGCAGCGCCGAGCTAACGGATTCATTCTGTGTGACAGTCATGGCTAGCACTCCACTACGTTGACGGCGAGGCCTCCGCGGGAGGTCTCCTTGTACTTGCTTTTCATGTCCGCTCCTGTCTCTCGCATGGTTTTGATTGCTTTATCAAGGGACACTTTGTGGCTGCCGTCGCCGTGCAGTGCAAGGCGGGCGGCGTTGATGGCCTTCACGCTGGCGATGGCGTTGCGTTCGATGCACGGAATCTGCACCAGCCCGCCCACGGGATCGCACGTGAGGCCGAGGTTGTGTTCGATACCCACTTCGGCGGCGTTCTCCACTTGCTCGGGAGTACCCCCAAGGACTTCGCACAGACCGGCGGCAGCCATCGAACAGGCAGAGCCCACCTCGCCCTGGCAACCCACTTCGGCGCCTGAAATGGATGCGTTGATCTTGAACAGGATCCCGACGGCGGCCGCCGCGAGCAGGAAGCGGACCACGCCGTCGTCGTCGGCTCCCTGCACGAACTTCGTGTAGTAGTGCAGCACCGCCGGCACAATGCCGGCCGCACCGTTGGTGGGTGCCGTGACGATGCGGCCGCCCGCGGCGTTTTCCTCGTTCACGGCAAGCGCGAACAAGTTCACCCATTCCATAGCGAGCAGCGGGTCTGCCGAGCTTGAACCCTGCAGACCGGCGTCGGTGGCCTTGAGCGTCTTGAACAACGACGGCGCCCGGCGCCGCACGTTCAAGCCTCCCGGCAGGATTCCTTCCGCAGCGCAGCCGTTGTCCACGCATTCGCGCATGACGGCCCAGATGTGCAGCAGCCGCTCGCGAAGTTCGGCTTCGCTGCGCCACACGAGCTCGTTGGCGAGCATGACATCGGAAATGGACATGTCCTCCCGTGCGCAGATCGCCAGGAGCTCGTCCGCGGAGGTGAAGGGATAGGGCAGCACGGTGCTGTCTGCGACGACTTTGTCGCTTCCGGACGCATCGCCGTCCACCACGAAGCCGCCGCCGATCGAGTAGTAGCTGCGTTCGCGTAGCACTTCCCCGGTGTGGTCCAGGGCCCGGAAAGTCATGCCGTTGGGGTGGGCGGGCAAGGATTTGCGTCGGTGCAGGACCACGTCTTCGTCCCAATTGAAGTCCACGCGGTGGTGTCCGGCGATCCGCAATTCGGCGTCCAGGGCTGCGGCCGCTACCTGGTCGTCGGCGGTGGAGGTGTCCACCGTTTCCGGCGCCTGGCCTTGGAGCCCAAGTACTACGGCTTTGTCCGAGCCGTGGCCGCGGCCGGTGGCGCCCAGCGAGCCGAAAAGCTCTGCCTGGACGCGCACCGTTGCCGCGAGTTGCCCGGAGGATTCCAGGCCGTCGGTGAACTGCTTTGCCGCCCGCATCGGGCCGACCGTGTGCGACGACGACGGCCCGATGCCAATGGAAAACAGGTCAAGCACACTCAGTGCCATCAGGGAACCTCGGGAGAAGCGAATTCCCTCATGCCGTCAAGCAGCCAGCGTCCCAGGAACTCGGCGAACGAAGCCCGTGGGAAGATCCGGAAGCTGTCCTCTCCGGTCTTCAACAGCATCGCCGGGATGTTGCCGATTTCCGTGGCCAGGGCCGTCCCGGTGCGGAAGGCGCGGGGGTGCAAGTCGAGCGAGCAGCCCTTTTCAAGGACGTCCCGGGCACGGACGCCGGACAGCTCGAAGGTGGTGCGGTTGGCGGACAAGTCCACCACCTGGCCCGGGTCGTCGCCCAGGGCCTCCACCAGTGCACGGACCAGGTCTCCGCCCAGGGAATCATGGGCAGTTTCCGGTGCGACCACCAGGAATTCGTCCGGCCCAAGCCAGAGGGTGGTGGCCCTCTCATCCCCGCTGATCTCACCGCAGGCGGCCGGCAGTCCGCTGGTCACGGACGCGAGGCGGGCTCCGGCGTCGGACGCCCGGTCAACCCGGACGCCCACCATGGTCTGGAACGGGATCTCCTTCAACGCCACGATTCCAGGCACGGAGCCGGACTCAAAGGTCGGTGCAAGGTGCGACGCCGGGCTGCGGCGTGCCGCACGGAGCGTCTCGGGGTTTGCGGGTGTTGCTGTTTCAGCCATCTTTACGGGTCCCTTCAGCGTCGAAAAGTACGGTTTCTCCCACAACGACGTCCAGCAACTGGTCGCCGACGGAGGCCACCAGGGTCTCGCCGATCCGGTTGCGGCCGTTGGTGATCAGTGCCAGGCCGAAGGACCGGCCCAGAGCGGCACTGTGGTAGCTCGAGGTCACGAAGCCCTGCATCGGCACGGGGCCGTATGCCGGGTTGACCGGGATTCCCTTTTCCACGAGCTGGGTGCCTTCCGGAAGACGGAACGAACCGTCCGCCGGCAGTACGCTGACCAAGTGCTTGCGGTCCGTGCGGACCGCGTCCTCGCGGCTGTAGGAACGCTTGCCGATGAAGTCCTTGGCCTTGGAAACGATCCACTCCATCCCGGCGTCCTGCGGGGTGACCGTGCCGTCCGTGTCCTGCCCGACGATCGGGTAGCCCTTCTCGGCACGAAGCACGTGCATGGTCTCGGTGCCGTATGGGGTGATGTTGAACTCGGCCCCTGCCGCAGCAACGGCTTCCCAGGTGTTGAGCCCGTACCAGGACGGAACATTGATTTCGTAGGCAAGCTCACCGGAGAACGAAATCCGGCAAACCCGTGCCTGGACTCCGGAGGCCAGCGTGGTCTCGCGGAACGTCATGAACGGGAATGCTTCGGCGTCCAACCCGCCGTCGGCCGCCAGTTGCGGGGCGACCTTTGCGATCACGGCGCGGGACTTGGGTCCGACGACGGCAATCGTCGTCCACTGTTCGGTCACCGAAGTGCACACCACGTCCAGCTCCGGCCACTCGGTCTGGTGCCACTCCTCGAGCCAGTCGAGGACCTTCGCGGCGCCGCCGGTGGTGGTGGTCATGAAGTAGCGGCCCTCGTCAAGGCGCAAGGTCACGCCGTCGTCGAAGATCATGCCGTCCGGGGTGCACATGACCCCGTAGCGGGCGGAACCCGGGGCGAGCTTCTTGAACGCATTGGTGTAGATGCGGTTCAGGAACTCGCCGGCATCCTTGCCTCGGATCTCGATCTTGCCGAGGGTGGTGGCGTCCATGAAGCCCACGGATTCCCGCACAGCGGCGCATTCGCGAAGCACGGCAGCGTCCATATCTTCGCCCGCTTGCGGGTAGTACCACGGGCGCTTCCATTGCCCGACGTCCTCGAAGAGCGCTCCCTGGGCAACGTGCCAGGGGTGGATTGAGGTGATGCGCGCGGGATCGAACAACTCGCCGCGCTGGCGCCCGGCCAACGCCGCGAAGGCCACCGGGGTGAAAGGAGCCCGGTAGGTCGTGGTTCCGATGTCGCCGATACTCCGGCTGCCTCCGGCGGATGCTTCGCCAGCCTGCTTGAGGGCCGCGGCGATGACGCCGATGGCGTTGACGCCCGACGTCTTGCCTTGGTCGTTGGCGGTGCTGATGGAGGTGTACCGCTTGATGTGTTCCACCGAGCGCATGCCGGCCCCGGTCGAACGAAGCACGTCGGCCACGGACTGGTCGCGCTGGAAGTCGACAAAGTGGTGGTGCCACTCCCCCGCGTTTCCGCTCTGGCCCGGCACCAGCCACAACTGGCGGGTGGGGGCGGAGGCTTTCGGCGCCTTGATTTCGGTGGGCACCGCCTGGGAGCTGAACCCCGCGGCGATGGCGGCTGCGGCACCCGCGGATACGCCTTCGCCGAGGCAGTCCCCGAGATCGTAGCTTCCGCGTCCGGAGCCAACAACCTGCTGGTCCCTGACCACGGAGCTTGGCACGAAGCCGGCCAGCTCGTCGTCCCAACGCAACTTGCCTTGGCGCTGGCTGTGGAGGTGGACCACAGGACTCCAGCCACCGGCAACCGCCAGCAGATCGCAAGCGATCCGTTCGACGCCGGAGGTGACTTCGCCGTCGTCGTTGAGGCTGCGGATGGTGACGCCGTCGATCCGGCCGTTTTCCCCCGCACCGGAGGTATCGGCGACGGCGCTGCCGACGAGGACGCGGATGCCGCTTTCAACGGCGGCTGCGGCCTTGTCGCTGAGCTTCGGACGGGCGTCGACGACGGCGGCGACCTTGACACCGGCGGCGAGCAGATCCGCGGCTAACAGGTAGGCCGAATCGTTGGTGGTGCCGATGACGACCCTCCGCCCGGCAGCGACTGCGTAGCGGTTGAGGTAGCTCCGGACCGCTGAGGCCAGCATGATGCCGGGACGGTCGTTGTTCTCGAAGACGAGCGGACGCTCGTGTGCGCCGGGGGCGAGAACCACCTGCTTGGCACGGATGTGCCAAATACGCTGGCGGGAGACGCCGTCCGCGGCCGGGCTGCCGAGGTGGTCCGTACGGTTCTGTGCCGCGATCACATAGTTCGCGTCATAGGAGCCGAACGCCGTGGTGCGGTTGAGGACGGTGCATTCGGCGGCGGAGACGAGCTCGGCCTCAACGTCGGCGATCCATTCCAGCGCCCCTTTGCCTTCTATCATCTCGGCGAGTTCCGGTGCGGTAGAACCGGAAAGCAACGAGCCGCCGAGTTCGGGCTGATCGTCGATCAGGATGACCCGGGCGCCGGTGCGGACGGCTTCACGGGCTGCCGCGAGGCCGGAAACGCCGCCGCCAACCACCAGGACGTCGGTGTGGACGTATTTCTTGTCGTACTCGGCACGGTCCTCGTTGGGATCGAGCTTGCCAAGGCCGTTCAGGAACTCAACGCTGAGCCCGTCCACGAGGGACACGGTGGTCGCGGGAAGCATCGACTCGGCGACATGGCCGGGGAAGCGGGCAGCCACCTTGACCAGGGCGTTGGATTCTTCCACGCCGGCGGACATGATGCCGCGGGCCCGATCCTCATAGAGCGAGTTGCCGACGTTGATGCGGCCGCTGGCCAGCAATGCTGAAGCAACGGTGTCTCCGGGGTGCCCGGTGTATTCCTGGCCGTCCACGGTGAACCGCCAGGAGATGCTGCGGTCGATGCGGCCGCCGGTGGCGAGGCGGGCGTTCTGCGGGGTCACTTCGTGGCTCCTTCCGGAGTGGTGGCTGCTGCGGTGTGCACATCGGGGCGCGGTTCGCCCATTTTGTAGATGGCCTGGATGTCGTAGCTGACGGTGTCGCGGAGCATGTTGAACCATTGGCGGCAACCGGTGCTGTGCACCCAGCGTTCGGCGAAGGCGCCTTTCGTGTTGTCGCGGTAGAACAAGTACTCGGCCCACTGGCGGTCCGTCAGCGCGTCCGGGTTTTCCGGGTAGGCAACGTGCGCCTGGCCGCCGTAGTGGAATTCGGTTTCGTCTCGTGGCCCGCAATTGGGGCAGCTGATGAGCAGCATGGTTGGTCTCCTAAAGGGCTGCGGCTAGTGGGCGACGGCGGCGGCGCCGTGTTCGTCGATCAAGGCACCGGTCTCGAAGCGTTCCAGCGCAAAAGGCTTGTTGAGCTCGTGAGGCGTACCCGTGGCGATGGTGTGGGCGAACGTCAGGCCGGCAGCGGGTGTCCCCTTGAAGCCACCCGTTCCCCAGCCACAGTTGACGAACATGTTCTCAACCGGCGAGAGTCCGACGATCGGCGAGGCATCCATGGTGGTGTCCACGATTCCGCCCCAGGTCCGGAGCACGTGGGCCCGGGCGAAGATCGGGAAGAGTTCGACGGCGGCGGCCATCTGGTGCTCGATCACGTGGAAGGAGCCGCGCTGGCCATAGCCGTTGTAGGAGTCCACGCCAGCGCCCATGACCAGTTCGCCCTTGTGTGCCTGGGAAACGTAGACGTGCACGTGGTTGGACATGACCACCGTGGGGTGGACGGGTTCATGCAGTTCGGACACCAACGCCTGGAGGGGGTGCGACTGGATCGGGAGGCGGAAGCCGGCCATTTCGGCGAGGACCGAGCTGTGGCCGGCCGCGGCGAGGCCAACCTTTTCGGTGTGGATGGTTCCTTGGTTGGTCTTGACGCCCACCACGCGGTTGCCGTCCTTGAGGAAGCCCGTCACTTCGCAGTTCTGGATGATGTCCACGCCCAGTTCGTCGCACTTTCGGGCGAAGGCCCAGGCGACGTGGTCGTGCTTCGCGATGCCGGCCCGGGGCTGGTACGTGGCGCCCATGACCGGGTAGCGGATGTTGTCGTTGATGTTCAGGATGGGGCAGAGTTCCTTGACTTGCTGCGGGTCCAGCCATTCGGCGTCGACCCCATTGAGCTTGTTCGCGCCGACCCGGCGGACGCTTTCGCGGACGTCGCCCAGGGTGTGGGCCAGGTTCATGACGCCCCGCTGGCTGAAGAGGAAATCGTATTCAAGTTCCTCGGGCAGGATCTCCCAAAGCTTCAAGGCGTGCTCGTAGATGGCAGCGCTCTCGTCCCAGAGGTAGTTGGAACGGATGATCGTGGTGTTTCGGGCCATGTTGCCGCCGGCCAGCCAGCCTTTTTCCAAGACAGCGATGTTGGTCATTCCGTGGTTCTTGGCCAGGAAGTATGCGGTGGCGAGGCCGTGGCCGCCACCGCCCACGATCACGGCGTCGTAGGAAGCCTTGGGCTCCGGGTTACGCCACAGGAAATCCGGGTGTTCGGGGAGTTGGTCTGCGTTCACTGGGCTGCTCCAATCATTTCTGCCTCAAGTTCGGTCGCAGCGGCGTCGTTGCCGCTGACGTTCTGGGAAAGATGCGCGTAAAGCGGGAATTGTTCGGCGAGCGCGGTAACCCTCGCACGGAGTTCGACGGCGGTGTGGTCACCTAGAGTGCCGTCGCTTGCTGCGGCGATCAACGCCGTCGCGATGATGTCCGCGACCTCCGCGAATTCCTTGGCGCCGAAGCCACGGGCGGCTAGTGCCGGAGTGCCGATCCGGAGTCCCGAGGAAACCATCGGCGGACGCGGGTCGAACGGGACGGCGTTGCGGTTCACGGTGATGCCGATGCGGTGCAAGGTGTCCTCGGCTTGCTGTCCGTCCAGTTCCGAGTGGCGCAGGTCAACGAGGACGAGGTGAACGTCGGTGCCTCCGTTGACCACCGAGATCCCTGCTGCGGCCACGTCTTCCTTCAAGAGCCGTTCGGCAAGGAGCTTGGCACCTTCCAGCACCCGCACCTGGCGTTCCTGGAATTCGGGTTCTGCTGCCATCTTGAACGCGACCGCCTTGGCCGCGATCACGTGCTCCAGTGGGCCACCCTGCTGGCCGGGGAAGACTGCGCTGTTGATCTTGCGTGCGTATTGTTCCTTCGACAGGATCACTCCGCCGCGCGGACCGCCGAGAGTCTTGTGGGTCGTGGTGGTCACGACATCGGCATACGGGACGGGGTTGGGGTGCAGTCCCGCGGCGACGAGGCCGGCGAAGTGGGCCATGTCCACCATGAGGTAGGCGCCCACGAGGTCGGCGATGCGGCGGAATTCGGCGAAATCCAAGTGGCGCGAGTACGCGGACCAGCCGGCAACGATCAGCTTCGGGCGGTGTTCCAGGGCCAGGGCTTCGACTTCCGCCATATCCACCCGGAGATCGGATTCACTGACGTGGTACGGGATGACGTTGTACAGCTTGCCGGAGAAGTTGATGCGCATGCCGTGGGTCAGGTGGCCACCGTGTGCTAGGTCGAGGCCCATGATGGTGTCCCCCGGCTCGAGGAGCGCGAACATGGCCGCGGCATTGGCCTGGGCGCCGGAGTGCGGCTGGACATTTGCGGCTTCGGCGCCGAAGAGAGCCTTGACGCGGTCGATGGCCAGCTGCTCGATGACGTCCACGTGCTCGCAGCCGCCGTAGTAGCGCTTGCCCGGGTAGCCTTCCGCGTACTTGTTGGTCAGGACCGAGCCCTGTGCCTGCATGACGGCTGCAGGGGCGAAGTTTTCGGAGGCGATCATTTCCAGCGTGGACTGCTGGCGGATGAGTTCCTGGGCGATCGCCTGTTCAACCTCCGGGTCCGCCTGGGCGAGCGGGCGGATCAGCGGTTCAACCATGATGGTCTCCTTTTGAGATACTTATATTTACTGACTAATCAGCAACTGATATACTAGAACTATTGCCATAGTATGTTGGAGATCACACAACCGTCAACAGCCCGGCAGCAACTGATCCGCCAGACTTGGAATTGTGACAAACGGGAGAGGGCACATGAGCACTGCACTTGAGGCACTGGACACAGGCACACAGGGAACGTCCTTGGCGGAAAACGCCTACCTGCTCCTGCGCGACCGGCTCATCATGCTGGACATCAAACCGGGCGACCCCATCAACGACGGTCAGATTGCCGCGGAACTCGGCATCGGACGGACGCCCGTGCGCGAGGCCATCAAGCGGCTCGAAAGCGACCACCTCGTGGTGTCGTATCCCCGCCGCGGAACCTTCGCCACCGGCGTCGACATCACCCAATTGGCGGATGTGTCCGAAATCCGGGAACTGCTTGAGCCCTTGGCCTCACGGCGCGCTGCCCGCATGGCCAGCCCTAAGCTGCGGGAGGAACTGCGTGAGGTCGCGGCAGCCATAAGCGGCCTGGAAGCGCACGACGCCGGGCAGCAGGAACTCATGCGCTACGACATCCAGGTGCACCGGCTCATCTACAAGGCCGCGGCCAACCCGCACCTCGAGGACGTGCTGATCCGCTACGACAACCTGGCAACACGCATCTGGTGCCACATGCTGGACAAGGTGCCTTCAGTGACGGGCCACGTCGCGGAGCATGCTGAGTTGCTCACCGCAATCGCCGACGGCGATGAGGACAGGGCGGCTGCGCTCGCCCTGCACCACGTGGTGAGTTTCGAGGAAACGATCCGCAAGGTGCTCTAGGTTCGAGGACCTCAGGCGTCATCTCTTCCAGTGCCTGGGCCACTTCACGTTCAACAGCAGCAATCCCAGCAAGAGCGAGTCAACTGCGATTATTCCCGACATGAAGTAAGCCCAACCGATGTTCATGGCTCGATCACCACCAGTCGGCGGCCCGAGGTGCGGGGTTGCATCAGAACACACATACCAATCTCCTGACCCGGATCCCCCCAGTCAATCGATAGTCCACCAAGTGTGGCACGACGGCGCCCAAGAAGGAACGGCTTGAGGCGATCGACGCCTCAGCCCGGAGTGAGGACGCAGAATTCGTTGCCCTCCGTGTCGGCGAGGCACACCCATGGCACGTCGCCCTGGCCGACGTCGGCGTCCGTGGCGCCCAGGGCCCGCAGCCGGGCCACCTCTGCCGCTTGATCATCGCCGCGGTACGGCCTCAGGTCGAGATGGACCCGGCCACACGCGGCATTCGCGGCGGGTGTCCGGACGAACTCCAGATACGGCCCGGCACCCTTGGCCGAACGCAGCCGCGCAAGATCGTCGCTCACCTCGTGCAGGGTCCAGTCCATCGCCCCGCTCCAGAACCGGGCCATGGCCCGCGGATCCGCACAATTGACCACCACCGCTGCGATCGGCCCTGTGTCCCGGTAGATCGGCCGAGGCTCCAGCACGCAGAACAGGTTGCCCTCCGGGTCGGCCAGGACCGTCCACGGCACATCGCCCTGGCCAATGTCGGCGGGCCTCGCGCCGAGCTTCAACAGGCGCGCCACAAGCTCAACTTGATGGGCCTCAGAGGTGGTGGCGAGGTCGAGGTGGGCGCGGTACTTCACCGTTTCGGGGTCCGGGACGGTGACGACATCGACGCAGACGGCAACGGGGTCCGGCCCGATGAAGCCGACGGGTTCAACATTGCTCACACCGGGTCCTTCGCGGGAAATATCCCACCCAAGGACCTCGCCCCAAAACTTGCCGAGCACCGAGTCATCCCGGGCCTTGAAATTCACTTGAACAAGTCGCAGTGCCATATCGCCCGATCCTATATCCAGGCAGGCGAGACAGACCGCCGTACCCCAAGACACGCTGTCCGGAGAGCCCACTCATTTGACCGCGTTTGAGACGATGAACCACATGGACGCTGATGCAAGCATTTCCAACGACCCCGATACCGATCCCGCCGCCGCGCAGCACGCCGGGGTGCAGTCCGTGGACCGGGCCATCACCGTGCTCGAAATCATCGCCCGCAACGGAGCTGCCGGCGTGAGTGAGATCGCGGAGGAAATGGGCGTCCACAAGTCAACGGCGTCGCGACTGCTGAGCGCCTTGGACGCCCGTGGCATGGTGCAGCAGAATCACGAGCGCGGAAAGTACCAACTCGGTTTCAACATCCTGCGCTTGGCCAGTGCCATTCCGGCCCGTCTCAGCTTGGTGAAGGAGGCCCGGGAAGATCTCGAAGCCCTGGCGGAGAAGTTCGCGGAGACTGCCAACCTGGCCGTGCTGCGGTCAAATTTCGCGGTCAATGTGGATCAGGCCATCGGTCCCAACACGCTTGGCACGCAGGACTGGATCGGGGGGCTCACCCCGCTCCACGCGACGTCCAGCGGCAAGGTCATGCTTGCAGCGCTGCCGCCCGCGACGCGTGACCGCGTTCTCAGGGAATCCGGCCAGGCGCGATACACGCCTCAGACCATCACCGACCGGGACAAGCTGGAGCAGCAAATGCCGGTCATCGCGGAGGCCGGGTATGCCGTCACGTATGAAGAACTCGAACGCGGACTCAACGCCGTCGCCGTTCCGATCCGCAACCATAGCGGCACGGTGATCGGAGCTATCAGTCTTTCCGGGCCGGCCTTCCGTTTTGAGCCGGAAAAAATACCCGGCCTGCTCGATGCGCTCAAGCAAGCCGGGTATTCAATCAGCGTCAAGATGGGTTACACCGCAGCCACCGGAGCCTAAACGCCGTCGACCTGGCGATCCAGCGCTGCCTGGGCGAGGTTGTCCCCCTCGGCTTTGATGGTGGTGTCCCCGCCGTGGCCGGTCCGGACCACGGTTTCCGCGGGAAGCGTCAGGAGGCGTTCCCGGATCGAGGCCAGGATGGTCGGGTGGTCGCTGAACGACCTGCCCGTCGCCCCTGGACCGCCGTTGAAGAGGGTGTCGCCCGTGAACACCGTGCCTTCGCTTTCCAAGTAGAAGCACGTGGAACCCGGGGAATGCCCCGGGGTATGGATGGCCTGCAGGGCCGTGCCCGCCACTTCGAAGATGTCGCCGTCTGCAATGTAACGGTCCGGCGCGGCATCCGGGTACACCTGCTCCCACAGAACCATGTCCGCCGGGTGCAGGTGGATCGGAGCGTTCACGGCACTCGCCACCTCGAGCACTGCTCCGATATGGTCATTGTGCGCGTGGGTCAGCAGGATGGCCAGGACCCTCCGGCCACGGACGCGGTCGATGATCGCTGCCGCGTCGTGCGGGCAGTCGATGATCACGCATTCGTCGTCGTTGCCGATGATCCAGACGTTGTTGTCCACGTCCCAGGTGCCGCCGTCGAGCGAAAACGTGCCCGAGGTGACGAGGTTTTCGATGGTGACGCTCATGCGATTTCCACGACCGAGCGGAGCACTTTGCCCTCGCGCATCTTGGCGAACGCTTCTTCCACCTGGTCGATCGTGATCCGTTCCGACACGAACGCGTCCAGGTCAAGGTTCCCCTGCTTGTAGTGCGCCACCAGCATCGGGAAGTCACGGGAGGGCAGGCAGTCCCCGTACCAGGAGGACTTCAGCGAACCGCCGCGGCCGAAGACATCCAGCAGGGGCAGTTCCAGCAACATGCCCGGCGTCGGGACACCCACCAGCACCACGCGGCCGGCGAGGTCGCGCGCGTAGAAGGCCTGCGTGAAGGTCTCGGGGCGTCCGACGGCGTCGATCACCACATCGGCACCGTTGCCGCCGGTCAGCGACCGGATGGCCTCGACGGGGTCCTCCTGGCTGGAGTTGATACCGTGCGTGGCTCCCAGGGACTTGGCCATCTCGATTTTGTTGGCGTCGATGTCCACGGCGATGATCGTGGTGGCGCCGGCGAGCTTTGCCCCGGCAATGGCGGCGATGCCGACGCCGCCGCAGCCGATCACGGCCACGGACTCGCCCCGCTTGACCTCACCTGTGTTGATGGCGGCACCGATGCCTGCCATCACACCGCAGCCGAGCAGCCCAACGGCGGCGGGATCGACGTCGTCGTCAATCTTTGTGCACTGTCCCGCGGCGACGAGGGTCTTCTCGGCGAAGGCGCCGATCCCCAGGGCCGGTGTCAGTTCCGTGCCGTCCTCCAGGGTCATCTTCTGGGTGGCATTGTGCGTGTTGAAGCAGTACTGCGGCTGGCCCTTGGCACACGCCCGGCATTCCCCGCACACGGCACGCCAGTTCAGGATCACCCGGTCCCCGGGCGCAACTTCGGTGACGTCCGGGCCGACGGCGCTGACCACACCGGTGGCCTCGTGGCCGAGCAGGATGGGGAACTCATCGGTGATGCCGCCCTGCTTGTAATGCAGGTCGGTGTGGCAAACGCCGCAGGTGAGGATATCCACCAGCGCCTCGCCCGGACCGGGGTCCGGCACCAGGATGGTCTCCACCGAGACCGGAGCGTTCTTTTCCTTGGCGATGACCGCCCGTACTTTGTAAACCATTATCTGGTGTTCCTTTTCCTAAGTTCGCGGTAGCTCGTCACAAGACAGACATTTCTCAGGCTAGCTGTCGGCGGGTACATCGGCGATCTTGTTGGTGACCCAGCTGTGGAACGCCTCGATGTGATGCTCGCTCGGTACCAGGACGCCGCCCTTGGCGTAGATCTTGGAACCCATCGCTGGCTGGCAGCGTTCGCAGGCGTCGAAGTCCTGCTGGTTGACCCGGTGGAAGAGCTCTACCGATGCGCTCACGTCCTTTCCGGATTCCACCACGCTAGGCAGGTACAGCCAGTCGCATTCGACGATCGTGTGGTCGGCGGCCAGCGGGAACATGCGGTGGATAATGACATGGTCCGGGACCAGGTTGACGAAGACATTCGGCTTGATGGTCACTGCGTAATACCGGCGGTCCTGGTCATCGCCCACTCCGGGAATTCGATCCAAGCCTTCGGAACCGTCAATCGTGAAGCCCTTGATGTCGTCACCGAACTCGGCGCCGTGGCCCACGAAATACTGCGCCGCCAGCCCGTCGGCGAACTCGGGCAGGACTTCGGTGAGTTCGGGGTGGATCGTGGCGCAGTGGTAGCACTCCATGAAGTTTTCGATGATGAGCTTCCAGTTGGCCTTGACGTCGTACTTGATGCGCCGGCCAAGGCTCAGGTTCGCGATGTCATAGTTGTCAACAGCCCGCAGGTCCCCGAGGCGTTCCTCGATCGCACCCATGACGTCTTCTTCGAACGACGGCGGCTCATCCGCGAGGCAGACCCAGACGTAGCCCATGTATTCGCGGACGTGGACCTTGACCAGTCCGTATTCGTTGCGGTCAATATCCGGCATTTTGGTGAGGTTCGGCGCCGCGATGAGCTTTCCCTCAAGATCGTAGGTCCAGGCGTGATAGGGGCACTGGAACGAGCGGTTGGCTTCGCCGGATTCCTCCATGCACAGCTTCACGCCCCGGTGCCGGCAGATGTTGTAGAACGCGCGGATTTCCCCCTTGCGGGTGCGGTTGATGAGCACGCTCTCGCGGCCGATCTGAACCGTTTTGAAGGAGCCGGCCTTTTCCAGGTCCGCGGTCCGCACTGCGCAGAACCACATTTGTTCGAAGATGTGCTCTTGCTCGGCGCGGAAGATGTCTTCACTGACATAAGTGTGGCCGGGGAGAGTTGGGATCAGGCTGGGGGAAACAACTTCAGTAGTCATACTGACTCCTATCCAGTGATGAAAGCGGTGGGGCTTGAGGGGTGTCTAAGGGGTTGCCAGGACGGGCGGGGCGTTGCGGGCGTTGAGTTGCCGGCGCCATCGGGTGAACAGACGCGGCTGGTTCACACCCAGAACGCCCACCGGTTCTTCGCCCCGGTAGTACACGGCCAGGAAACTGTGGTTCTCGAGCTGCCCCGCCTCGATCTCGACGCGCTCTGCGTCACGCGCGTGGCCGGCGAACTGGAGCGTCACTCCGTACTGTTCAGACCAGAAGTACGGCAGGTTGAGCGGTTGGGGTGCTGCTGAGTGATCCAAGAGCCCGGTCACGGCAAGGGCGGCACGTTCCTGGGCGCCGCTCCAATGCTCCACGCGGTGGTGCCGCCCGCCGCGTTCGTCGAACCAGGCCGCACAGTCTCCCACGGCAACCACGCCGGGGACGTTGGTCCGGCCCATTGAGTCGCACATGACACCGTCGTCGATCGCCAACCCCGAACCGGCCAGCCAACCGACATTGGGGACCGCACCGATTCCGAGGAGTACGACGTCGGCGGAGCGGTACTGTCCGTTGCTGAGCCGGACACCGGTCACATTTCCTTCGTAGCTGTAATACGAGTCGATTCCCGTGTCACAAATCAGCTCCACTCCATTGATCCCGTGGAGCGTGGCCATGACGGCAGCCATCTCCGGACCGAGCGGAGCGCTAAGCGGCACTTCGGTGTTGCAGATAATGGTTACGTCCATTCCCAAGCCCTTGGCTGTCGATGCGACTTCCGCTCCGATAAAGCCTGCACCCACAACCAACAGGCGGCTGCCGGCAACGAGTTCCGGCGCCAGATCCTGCGCATCCTGGAGTGTCCGCAGCGTAAACACGTTGGACAGGCCCGCTAGTTCAGGCAGTGTGCGGGCTGAAGCTCCTGTGGCAATCACGACGCCGTCAGCCACCAGGGTGCGTCCGTCGCCTAGTGTGAGGGTCCTGGTGGCGGCGTGAAAGCTTCGTGCCGGCGAGCCCAGCAGCCATTCGGCCTGGAGCGGGTCATCTGCTCCCGCCTCCCCAGCTTCCAACATGACGTGCTTGACACCGATCTTTCCTGCCAGGAACTCCTTGGACAGGGGCGGGCGGTCATACGGCCGCTGTTGCTCATCGCCAATGATGAGCAACCGGCCGGAAAAACCCTGCGCCCGGGCAGCGCGGGCGGCGGAAAGACCCGCCAGTGATGCACCCACGATCGCCAATGTCTCCATGGCTTCCTCCTCGCAGAGCCGTTCGGAAGTTTATTGCGCAATACGCAACAAACTTCATTATGCGAAAAAGCGTGACGGACTTCACATCGCGTGTCAAGGAATCCGCGCAAGAAATTAAACCCCTTGACAAGGCGCTGTGAGGTCAATCACTCTGTTGCGTATTGTGGTCAGCGTTGATCATGAGACAACCGCCCGACAGGTTTCGGTCAGCCCGGTGAAAGAAGGTTCGTGAGATGCACAGTGCTTGCCCGCTTAGCTCGTTGGCTCCGGGGGACGCGATTCGACTCGAGACCTCTCCGCCCATTGCCGTATTCCACACCGAAGAGGGCGAACTCTTCGCCCTCGACGACACTTGCACCCACCAAGACGCCTCACTCGCCGACGGCTGGGTAGAGGACTGCTGGGTCGAGTGCCCCCTTCATGCTTCAAAGTTCAACCTGCGCACGGGAGCCGCCGACGCGCCTCCCGCGAAATTGCCCATCAGGGTCCACGAAGTCCTGGTAGTGGACGGCCAGATCATGGTCAAAGAATCCGAAGACGCCCCCAACCTCCCACCCGGGTTGACCGTCGACGGCCACGTCTAGGGTCCGGCGAGCCCCAAACTTCCACATCTCTTAATTCAGGAGCTTCCCGCATGTCCACAACACCCCGTGTCGTCATCATCGGAGCCGGCATCGTCGGCGCCAATCTCGCGGATGAGCTGTCCACCCGCGGCTGGACCAACATCACAGTGGTCGAGCAGGGACCGTTGACGTTGGCGGGCGGCTCAACTTCGCACGCCCCCGGCCTCGTGTTCCAGACCAACGCTTCCAAGGCCATGACCCAATTCGCGTCCTACACCGTGGACAAGCTGCTCTCGCTCAGCGAATCCGGTGTGTCCTGCTTCAACCAGGTGGGCGGCCTCGAAGTGGCAACCACTCCGGAGCGCTTGGAGGACCTCAAGCGCAAGCTGGGCTACACGGCGTCGTGGGGTGTCGAAGGCCGGCTCATCGATCCGGACGAGTGCGCCAAGCACTACCCCCTGCTCAACCAGGAAAAGGTCCTCGGCGGTCTCTACGTCCCCACCGACGGCCTGGCTTCCGCGGCCCGCGCCGTCGGCCTGCTCATCGCCAAGGCGAGCGCCGCAGGGGTCACGTTCCGCGGTTCCACTCCCGTCACCGGAATTGAACAGTCCGGAGGCAAAGTCACCGGCGTCGAAACGCCCGACGGCGTGATCCCGGCTGACATCGTAGTTTCCTGCGCCGGGTTCTGGGGACCCAGGATCGGAGCCATGGTGGGCATGTCCGTGCCGCTCCTCCCCCTCGCCCACCAGTACGTCAAGACCACCTCCGTGCCTGAGCTCGTGGGCCGGAACGATGCCTCGCGGCTGCTTGACCCGGGCAACGGCGCCTGGATGCCCATCCTCCGCCACCAGGACAAGGACCTCTATTACCGCGAGCACGGGGACCGGATAGGCATCGGCTCCTACGCCCACAAGCCCATGCCCGTGGACCTCCGGGAGCTGCCCGAGGTTGCCGCCGGAGACATGTCCGAGCACCGGATGCCGTCCCGCTTGCCGTTCACGGAAGAAGACTTCCTGCCGTGCTGGGAAGACTCCAAGGAACTCCTTCCTGCACTCGCCGGCGCCCGGATTGCCGATGGCTTCAACGGGATCTTCTCGTTCACCCCCGACGGCGGTCCCCTCGTCGGCGAGTCCAAGGATGTTGAAGGGTTCTTCGTGGCCGAGGCCGTCTGGGTGACACACTCTGCCGGCGTGGCCCGAGCCCTGGCGGAACGCCTCATCGAAGGCCAGGCCCGCATCCCGCTCCACGAATGCGAGGTCTCCCGGTTCGAGGAAATCCAGACTGCGGAGAGCTACGTCAGCGAAACCTCGCAACAGAACTTCGTCGAGATCTACGATGTCCTGCACCCGCTGCAGCCGAGGATCTCTCCGCGCGAGCTGCGCTTGAGCCCGTTCAATGCCCGGCAGAAGGAGCTCGGGGCATTTTTCCTCGAAGCCCAGGGTTGGGAGCGCCCGCACTGGTTCGAGGCCAACCGCGGCCTACTGGAAGTGCTCCCCGAAGAATGGCGTGCGCCGGAGCGCGAGCCCTGGGCCGGGATGTTCCACTCCCCCATTTCCGCCGCCGAAGCGTGGAAGACGCGCACCGCCGTCGCGCTCTATGACATGACGCCGCTCAAGCGGCTGGAGGTTTCCGGCCCGGGCGCCGTAACCCTCTTGCAGCGCCTCAGCGCCGGGAAAGTCGACAAGAAGCCGGGTGCGGTGACGTACTGCCTGCTCCTCAACGACGACGGCGGCATCCGCAGCGACATCACTGTGGCCCGGCTGGATCAGACGACGTTCCAGGTGGGCGCGAACGGCAACATCGACTTCGACTACTTCACCACCGAGGCCCGCAAGCAGACTGCCGGGGACGTCACCCAGTGGGTCCAGGTCCGCGACATCACCGGCTCCACATGTTGTGTGGGGCTTTGGGGACCGCTGGCCCGCGAGGTCATCGCCAAGGTCAGCGATGACGACTTCAGCAACGACGGTTTGAAGTACTTCCGCACCAAAAAGGTCCGGATCGGCGGGATCCCGGTCACCGCGATGCGGCTCTCCTACGTAGGCGAGTTGGGCTGGGAGCTGTACACGACGGCGGAAAACGGCCAAAGGCTCTGGGACTTGTTGTTCGAGGCCGGCCAGGAGCAGGGCATCATCGCGGCCGGCCGCGGCGCGTTCAACAGCCTGCGCCTTGAGAAGGGCTACCGGCTATGGGGTACCGACGTGACCCCGGAACACGAGCCCTTCCAGTCCGGCCTTGGCTTCTCCGTCGGCAAGGACAAGGAAGGATACGTCGGCGCCGAGGCCCTCAAAGCCCGCCGCGAACTGCCCGTCAACCGGCGCCTGCGTTGCCTGACCGTCGACGACGGCACGTCCGTCGTGTTGGGCAAGGAACCTGTCTATTACCGGGGAGAGCCTTCCGGCTACGTCACAAGCGCCGCCTACGGCTACACCGTCCGGAAGCCCATCGCCTACGCTTGGCTGCCCGCCGAGGCGGGCGAGGGTGACGCCGTCGAGATCGAATACTTCGGCAAACGGATCCCGGCCACCATCTCCCCGGATCCCCTCGTGGATCCAACCATGGAAAAGCTGCGCGGCTGACACCGCTCCCGGCTACCGGACACAGCAATGGGGATCACTTCAAAGGAGTTCAAGTAATGGCCAACGAAAAGTTTGATTACGTCATTGTGGGTGGGGGCAGCGCCGGATCGGTGCTGGCGGAGAGGTTGAGCGCCGACCGCACCAAGACCGTCCTGGTCCTGGAGGCTGGCCGCAGCGACTACCCCTGGGACCTGTTCATCCAAATGCCCGCAGCACTCACGTTCCCCAGCGGGAACAGGTTCTACGACTGGCGCTACCAATCCGACCCCGAGCCGCACATGCACGGACGCCGGATCGCCCACACCCGCGGCAAGGTTTTGGGAGGATCGAGTTCCATCAACGGCATGATCTTCCAGCGCGGCAACCCTTTGGACTACGAACGCTGGGGAGCCGACGCCGGGATGGAAACCTGGGACTTCGCCCACTGCCTCCCGTACTTCAACCGTATGGAGACCGCCCTCGCCGCGGATCCCGACGATGAGCTGCGAGGACACAACGGACCGTTGGTCCTTGAACGCGGCCCGGCGCGCAATCCCCTCTTCCAGGCTTTCTTCCGCGCCGCCCAACAAGCCGGATTCGCGCGGACCAACGATGTCAACGGGTACCGGCAGGAGGGCTTCGGGCCCTTCGACCGCAATGTGCACAAGGGCCAGCGGCTCTCCGCGTCGCGTGCCTACTTGCGGCCACACCTGGACCGGCCCAACCTCACCGTAAGGACCCGGGCCCTCGTATCGAAAATCAACTTCGACGGCATCGGAACTTCCGAGGTCAGGGCCACGGGCGTCAGCTACCGACGCAACGGCAAGCAGCACAGCGTGGACGCCCAGGAAGTCGTCCTGTGCGGAGGAGCCATCAACACCCCGCAGCTCCTGCAGTTGTCCGGCGTCGGGGACTCCACGCACCTCAAGTCCCTGGGCATCAAGCCTGTAGTTGACCTCCCCGGCGTCGGCGAAAACCTGCAGGATCACCTGGAGGTCTACATCCAGCACGCCTGCACCCAGCCGGTGTCCATGCAGCCAAGCCTGAGCCTGTGGCGCTATCCGTGGATCGGCCTGCAGTGGCTATTCGGGCGCAAGGGGCCTGCGGCCACCAACCACTTCGAAGGGGGCGGGTTCGTCCGCTCCAACGAGGACGTTGCCTACCCCAACCTGATGTTCCACTTCCTCCCGGTGGCCGTCCGCTACGACGGCCAGAAGGCCGATGCCAAGCATGGCTACCAAGTGCACATCGGGCCCATGTATTCCGATGCCCGCGGCAGCCTGAAGATCACCTCAACGGATCCAACCGCCCACCCGTCCATGAAGTTCAACTACCTTTCCACGGAGCAGGACCGGCGCGAGTGGGTGGAAGCCATCCGGATTTCCCGGAACATCCTGGAGCAGTCTGCCATGGCGCCTTTCAATGGCGGCGAGCTCTCCCCCGGCCCCGCCGTCCAGACCGACGAGGAAATCCTCGACTGGGTAGCCCGCGACGCCGAAACCGCCCTGCACCCATCCTGCACAGCCAAGATGGGCCCGGCCACCGATCCCATGGCCGTGGTGGACCCGCTCAGCATGCGGGTGCACGGCACATCGGGCCTGCGGGTGGCTGACGCTTCGGCAATGCCCTACGTGACCAACGGAAACATCTACGCGCCGGTCATGATGCTGGCCGAGAAAGCTGCGGACTTGATCCAGGGCCGCAAACCCCTCGCTCCGATCGCCGCCGAGTTCTACCGGCACGGCACGGTTCAGGGTGCGGGCGGGCCGGTTCGGGACAGTCTAAGCCAGCCCGAGGCCACTTCGGCAAGGAACTAAGGAGCGGCATGAACAGCCCACAACTTTCACAGATCCACACGGTGCGTGGCAGCTACGTCGGCGGCGGGTGGCAGCAGTCCAGCGGAGGCATCCGGAGCATCAGCTGCCCGGCGGACGGTACGCACGTTGCCGACGTCGCGGAGTGCACCCCGGCCGATGCCGAGGCCGCTGTGGCGAGCGCCCGGAAGGCGTTCGACGACGGCGGCTGGCCGAACACGCCGGAACTGGAACGCGGCACGATCCTGCTCCGCGTGGCCGAGCTGCTGCTGCGGGACAAGGCCGCATACGCCGCGGCCGAAGCCCTCGATACCGGCAAGCGCCTTGTCGAAGCCGAATACGACATCGACGACGTCATAGCCTGCTTCCGCTACTACGGCAGCGTGGCAGGCACGGACGCGGGCCGCGTGATCGATACCGGCCGTCCCGGCGCCATCAGCAGGGTCGTCCATGCACCGGTGGGCGTCTGCGGCCTCATCACGCCGTGGAACTATCCGCTCCTGCAGGCTTCGTGGAAGGTTGCACCGGCACTGCTTGCCGGGAACACCTTTGTCCTCAAGCCCAGTGAGTTGACGCCTTCGACATCCGTCCTGCTCATGGACACCCTGCGGGAAGCAGGCGTGCCCGACGGCGTCGCGAACCTCGTGACGGGAACGGGACCGGAAGTGGGGGCTGTGCTCAGTTCGGATCCCCGGGTCGACCTGGTCTCCTTCACCGGCGGACTGGAAACCGGCAAGCGGATCATGGTGGCTGCTGCGCAGACGGTCAAGCGCGTGGCCCTCGAGCTTGGCGGCAAGAACCCGAACGTGGTCTTCGCCGGCGCCGACCGGGAGGCCGCGATCGACAACGCCTTGACGGCCGTCTTCCTTAATTCGGGCCAGGTTTGCTCTGCCGGGGCCCGGCTCATTGTCGAAGAATCCATTCACGACGAGTTCGTGGCCGAAGTGGTCCACCGTGCACGCCGGATCCGGCTGGGCGGCCCCTTTGACCAGGAAGCCCAGACCGGTCCGCTGATCTCCACGGCCCACCGGGACAAGGTCCACGCCTACGTGCAGGCCGGGGTCGCGGAGGGCGCCCGGCTGCTGTGCGGGGGCGTCATTCCGGACAGCCCGGAGCTGGCTGGTGGCAGTTTCTACCCGCCCACCGTGTTGGACGGCTGCAAGACCTCGATGCGCGTGGTCCAGGAGGAATCCTTTGGCCCCGTCATGACGGTGGAAACGTTCACCACCGAGGAAGAAGCTATCCGACTGGCCAACGACACGGTCTACGGGCTCGCCGGAGCAGTGTGGACGGCGGACGCTTCGAAGGCCCAGCGAGTTTCCGAAGCATTGCGCCACGGGACGGTCTGGATCAACGACTACCACCCGTACGTTCCGCAGGCCGAATGGGGCGGCTTCGGACAGTCCGGCAACGGCCGCGAATTGGGGCTCGCGGGCTTGGCCGAATACCGGGAAACAAAGCACATCTGGCAAAACATCAGCCCCGGGCCCAGCCATTGGTTCGAGCCGCCACAGGCAGGAGTACAGCAATGAGCAGTCCTGACATATCAGTGCGCAACCTCTGGAAGGTCTTCGGACCCGGAGGTGAGAAGATCCCCAAGGATCCCGAACTCTCGGCGTTGAGCTCCGCCGAATTGCTTGAACGTACCGGCTGCAATGCTGCCGTGCGGGACATGAACTTCGACGTCGCGAAGGGCGAGGTGTTCGTCGTCATGGGCCTGTCCGGATCCGGAAAGTCCACCCTGATCCGGTGCCTCACCCGGCTGATCGAACCGACGTCGGGAAGTGTCCTCGTGGACGGCAAGGACGTAACGCAGGCAGGAACCACTGAGCTTCGGGAGCTGCGCCGGCGGAAAATGTCCATGGTCTTCCAGCATTTCGGCCTCCTGCCGCACCGAACCGTGTTGGACAATGTGTCCTACGGGTTGCAGGTCCGCGGCGCCGCCAAGAACGAGCGCTACGCCAGGTCCCGCGAAATCATCGACCTCGTGGGACTCACGGGATACGAGCAGCATTTCCCTGACCAACTCTCCGGTGGAATGCAGCAGCGCGTCGGATTGGGTCGCGCTTTGGCAGGCGATCCGGACACCATCCTCTTTGACGAACCCTTCTCGGCTCTGGACCCGCTCATCCGACGCGACATGCAGGCGGAAGTCATCCGGCTGCACAAAGAGATGGGCAAGACGATGGTGTTCGTCACCCACGACCTTTCGGAAGCGCTCAAACTCGGGGACCGCATCCTGATCATGCGGAACGGGGAGACGGTCCAATGCGGCACAGGCGATGATCTCGTCGGATCGCCTGCGGACAAGTACATTGCCGACTTCGTCTCCGAAGTACCGCGCGCGGATGTCCTGACGCTCAAGTGGATCACCGATCCTGTGGCTTTGGGCACTCCCGGGGATGCTCCTGTCCTGAGTGCAGGCATGATCATCCGCGACGCAATTCCCACCGTCATGAACTCATCGTGTCCTATCCTGGTGGAAGACTCCGGCAAGATCACCGGCCAGATCGACCGCGACAGCATCTTGTCGGTCATCCGCAGCACGGAAGTTGCGGCGTGATGTCCACTCTCGTTCGCGATCGCGCCCCGGTTCAGACCGGTCACGTTTCCGTCCGCCCACCGCGCAAACGGCTCAGCCGCCGCACCCTGCTTCTGGTCGGGGCCGGCGTCGTCTGGCTTGTTGGATACCTGATCCTCCACGGCACCGCGACACTCACGCTGCCGGCGTCGGAGCTGACTGACCTCCACCGCTCGCTCAACCAATTCAATGCCTGGGTGGCCGCGAACCGTGCGGACAATCCAGTCTTCCAATACGTCTTCACTCCCCTCCGGGCCGCCGTGGACGCGGTCGCAAACCTGTTCATCGGTATTTTCGCCGCCAGCTCCACCGGGCTTCGCCTGCCGGAAATCGGCTGGCTGGGAACCGTCGCGTTGCTCAGCTGGATCGCTTTCGCGGTGGGCAACGCCCGGGTAGCCTTGCTGACCACGGCGGCCTTCGTGTTCTTCGGCCTCCAGGGGCTGTTTGTTGAAGCGGCTTACACCTTCGCCCTCGTCCTCACAGCCGTGCTGTTCAGCCTCCTGATCGGACTTCCGCTCGGAGTCTTGGCCGGGATCTCCGGGAGGGTCTCCCAAGTAATCACTCCGGTCCTCGACTTCATGCAAATCCTCCCCACGTTCGTCTATCTGGCACCTTTGGCCCTCATCTTCCTGATCGGCCCTGCCTCCGCGGTAATCGCCACGGTGATCTACGCGGTGCCTCCGCTCATCCGGCTGACCGCGCACGGAATCCGGAACATCCCGGAAAACACCAGGGAAGCATCCGACTCCTTGGGCACCACGGGGTTGCAGCGACTGCTGACCCTCCAACTCCCTTTGGCACGGCGCACCATTGTGATGGGGATCAATCAAAGCACCATGGCTGCTTTGTCGATGGTTACCATCGCAGCGCTGATCGCGGCTCCGGGGCTGGGACAAGTGGTTGTGCGTGCCCTGCAATCACTCGACGTCGGGACAGCAGTCAACGCCGGCCTGTCGATTGTCCTCTTGGCCATCGTGCTGGACCGGGTCACCACGGCTGCCAGCCGCCGGGCCGAACCCGGGGCAGCCCGCAAGCGCCGTATATCGCGGAGAAGCAGATACATCCTGCTCGCCGTCAGCCTTCTTGTTGCCCTAGTCATGGTCCAGCTCTCCCGCACGATGCTCTGGGCCGCGGCCTTTCCGAAGAACCTCAACTTTGGCCCGGACATCGTCAGCGGAGTAAGTGCCGCGAGCGAATGGCTGCAGACGAATCTCTCCCTTTTTACAGTGTCCTTCCGCGAGGCGCTGACCAACGGAATCCTCAACCCGTTCCAATCCCTTCTGGCCGAGACCCCCTTCTACCTCCTGGTCGCGGTTGTCCTCATTGCGGCTTGCGCACTCGGCGGTTGGAAGCTGGCATTGGTCACGGCCTCATGCCTGGGCGTCATCATTTACCTGGGCCTGTGGAGCGATGCCATGGTCACCCTCGCCAGCACCCTTGTTGCCACGGCCGTGGTCATGGTGCTGGGCATCGTCTTCGGTGTGGCGATGGGCAGGTCCAGCAAGGTGGACCAGATGATGCGGCCCATGCTGGATGCGGGCCAGACTATGCCCGCCTTTGTCTATTTGGTTCCGTTCCTAGGCCTCTTCGGCGCAACCAGGTTCACTGCGATCGTCGCCGGCATCATCTACGCTGCGCCTGTGGCCATCAAGATCACGGCCGACGGAATCGCAGCGATCTCCCCCACCGTCATGGAGGCTGCGGTATCCAGCGGCTCCACGCCCTGGCAGGTCATCACCAAGGTCCAACTCCCGATGGCCAGGAAATCCCTGGCCCTCGCAGCCAACCAAGGCCTGATCTATGTCCTCGCCATGGTTGTGGTCGGTGCGCTCGTGGGCGCAGGTGGCCTCGGGTATGACGTCGTCGCCGGCTTTGTCCAAAGCTCGCTGTTCGGCAAGGGCCTTGCCGCCGGCCTGGCCATCGTCTTCCTCGGCATCCTGCTGGACCGCATGACCCAGGCCGCCGCAGCCGACCCCGTCCGTGAAATCCGCTCAGCAAAATCGAGCGCGCACTAATTCCTCACCGCTTACCCCCCAACAAGGAGACCCCAACCATGAGTAGAACCAGACAGCTTTTGAAACGAACAATTCCCGTATTGGCCGGAACCGTTACTGCAGCCCTCTTGCTTGCTGGCTGCGGAGGCGCTTCCGTGAACCAAGCGGCAGCCGCAGGCTCCTCGAATACGCCCTGTGGAACCGTCAATGTCGCCCTCAACGCGTGGGTCGGCTACACGGCAAATGCGGCCGTCTATAGCTACATCGCGCAGAACAAGCTCGGTTGCACAGTAGTCCAGAAGGACCTGTCGGAGCAGATTTCCTGGCAAGGCTTTGGTTCCGGTGAAGTCGATGTGATCCTTGAGAACTGGGGTCACGCGGACCTCACGAAGCAGTACATCACGGACCAAAAAGTAGCGGTGGACGCCGGCCCCACGGGCAATGAAGGGCACATCGGCTGGTACGTACCACCATGGATGGCCCAGAAATACCCGGACATCCTGGACAGCAAAAACCTGAACAAATACGCGTCCATCCTTGCCACCTCCGAATCCGGCGGCAAGGGCCAGGTGCTGGACGGCGACCCGGCGTTCGTGACCAACGATGAAGCCCTCGTCAAGAACCTTGGCCTCGACTACAAAGTGGTCTTCTCCGGTTCGGAAGCAGCCCTGATCCAGTCCTTCCGTACGGCGGAGAAGAACAAGACACCGCTGCTGGGCTACTTCTACGAACCGCAATGGTTCCTTTCCGAGGTCCCCCTCAAGAAGGTCAGCCTGCCCGCCTACACCCCGGGCTGCGATGCCGACGCCGAGAAGGTGGCCTGTGACTACCCCGATTACAAACTGAACAAAGTGATGGCCAAAAAGTTCGCGGACAGCGGTTCTCCCGCCGCGAAACTGCTCAAGGCCTTCTCATGGACCAACGCGGACCAGAACTCCGTAGCAACGGACATCCAGGGCGGCATGAAGCCCGATGCCGCTGCCAAGAAATGGGTGGATGCCCACCCTGATGTGGTGGCCGCCTGGCTCAAATAGTCTTTCTCCCGGTCTCACCTTGAAGCTCCCCGGATCCTTGGATCCGGGGAGCTTCTTTGTGCTTTCCGGGACACCCCCTCACTCATTTCACGCAACATCGTTGCTGCTGACGCACCCCACCTTCGCCACACTCCCCAACTGACTCGCATTTGTTGTCGTTTAGCCCCCAGAAAACGACAACAAGTGCGAGTCAGTTGGGCGGAAACCGGAGACCCTTGACGGTGATGCACAACACATCTATTCTGGTGCAACAGCGTTGCGTTGAATGCAACCCCAAAATTCTTGGTGGATTCATGAAAAACGAAACATCCTCCGTGGCAGCAATCCCGGGAAGCGCTCATGCCGGATCCAAAGGCGGATCCGGCGAGCTTCCCGATGCGACAGCCATCCCGGGCGGCCCGTCAAAGCCAGCCGGCAACCACACGGTCAGCAAGGACACCCGCCGCCGCGTCATCACTGCAAGCTTCATCGGCAACTTCGTCGAATGGTTCGACTACGCCGTCTACGGCTACCTTGCCGGCATTATCTCGACTGTCTTCTTCCCCGCATCGGACCGGCAGACCGCCCTGCTCGCCACGTTTGGCGTCTTTGCCGTCTCCTTCTTTGTCCGTCCACTGGGCGGATTCATATGGGGCCACATCGGTGACCGGCTCGGACGGAAACAGGCACTCTCGCTGTCGATCGTGCTTATGTCCGTGGCAACGTTCTGCATCGCCCTGATCCCCGGCTACAACACCATCGGCGTCATGGCACCAGTCCTCCTGCTGCTCGTCCGCGTTGTCCAGGGCTTCTCGGCAGCAGGCGAATACGCAGGCGCCTCAGCCTTCCTGGTGGAATATGCGCCGGCCAATCGGCGCGGACTCTATGCCGCCGTCGTACCTGCCAGTACAGCGGCAGGCCTGCTGCTCGGTTCCCTCCTTGCGGCACTGCTCAGCTCAGTGCTGAGCGCCGAGCAGCTCGGCGAATGGGGCTGGCGCCTGCCCTTCCTCCTGGCCGCCCCGATGGGCCTGATCGGCCGCTACATCCGCACCAAACTCGAGGACACACCGGCATTCCGCGAAATGGCCGCGAAAGACACCGCGGTCAAGGCGCCGGCCTTCGCGATGTTCAAGACGTACCGCAAGCAGCTCATCATCGCGACGGGCGCCGTGCTGCTCAACGCCGTCGGCTTCTACGTGATCCTCAGCTACATGCCCACGTACCTTTCCGAGGAGCTTCACTTCGGTGCAGCCGAATCGTTCCTGGCCACCACCATTGCCCTCCTCAGCTACATCGGATTCATTTTCTTGACGGGGATCGCATCGGACAAGTTCGGCCGCAAGCGCATGCTCATCACTGCTTCCGTACTGTTCGTGGTGCTGACTGTTCCGGCGTTCATGCTCCTCGACACCGGTAACTTCCTGGTCATTGTCCTGGTGCAGATTCTGTTGGGCGCAATGCTCACGCTCAACGACGGCACCCTGCCCAGTTTCCTTGCCGAGCTCTTCCCCACGAGGGTCCGCTACAGCGGCTTCGCCGTCAGCTTCAATCTCTCCAACGCCCTATTTGGCGGTACCGCCCCATTCATGGCAACCCTCCTGATCGGCCTGACCCACAACCAACTGGCCCCCGGCTGGTACCTCGTGGCGGCCGCCGTCATCTCCCTCATCGCGGTCCTCTTCGCTGTGGAGACTTCCAAGAAGCCCCTGCAGCAGGACTGAAACAACCCACCCATTGAAAGGAACACCACCCATGACCATCACCGAGAATGAAGCCGTAAGCGACGTCACCAAGCTTGAGCGCCTCAAGGTCCTCAACAACGGAGAGAAGGTCTCCCTGACCTTCTCCGACGCAGAGTTTGAACGACGCCTTGCCGGTCTTCGCCGGATCATGGCCGAGAAGGAACTGGACGCCGTTGTCCTGACCAGCTATCACTCCATCAAGTACTACTCCGACTTCCTGTTCACCTACTTCGGCCGCTCGTACGCCATGGTGGTCACGGCCGACGACACCGTCACTGTCACCGCCAACATCGACGCCGGTATGCCGTGGCGCCGCAGCTACGGGGAAAACCTCGTCTACACGGACTGGCGCCGGGACAACTACATCTTCGGCATCCAGGAAGTGCTGCGCACCCGCGGGATCAACGTCCGGCGCCTGGGTGTCGAGGACGATTCCCTTCCGCTGGACAACCGCAACAAGATCCAGGCCGCCTTCTCCGGCGCGACGCTTGTGGACGTGGCCCAGGCCGCGATGCGCCAGCGCATGATCAAGTCTTCCGAGGAAATCGAGGTCATCAAGCACGGCGCCCGGATCGGCGACCTCGGCGGCGAGGCCATTCGCAACGCCATCACGGCCGGAATCACCGAATACGAGGTGGCCCTGATCGGCACGGAAGCCATGGTCCACGAGATCGCACGGACGTTCCCCGACTCCGAGATCCGCGACACCTGGGTCTGGTTCCAGTCCGGCATCAACACGGACGGCGCCCACAACTGGGCAACCACCCGCAAGATCCAGGAACACGACATCCTGTCGCTGAACTGCTTCCCCATGACCTCGGGCTACTACACGGCCCTGGAGCGCACCTTGTTCTACGGCGAACCCGATGCCCGCTCCCTGGAACTGTGGAACATCAACGTGGAGGTGCACAAGCGCGGACTGGAACTCATCAAGCCCGGCGCCGTCTGCAAGGACATCGCCGCAGAACTCAACGAAATCTACGTTTCGCATGGACTGCTCGCCAACCGCACCTTCGGCTACGGACACTCCTTCGGGGTCCTCTCGCACTACTACGGCCGCGAAGCCGGACTGGAGTTGCGCGAAGACATCGACACCGTTCTGGAGCCAGGAATGGTGGTCTCCATGGAACCGATGATCACGGTCCTCGACGGCCAGCCGGGTGCCGGCGGTTACCGTGAGCACGACATCCTGGTGGTCGGTGAAGACGGTGCCGAGAACATCACCAAGTTCCCGTTCGGCCCGGAATACAACATCATCGGCGCCTGACACCCACCTCCAATGGACATGCCCGGCCTTGCGCCCGAGCAGTGGACATATGACTCATATGCTCATTGCTCTAAGCGAAGGCTGGGCATGTCCCAATAAAAAGAGCCATATAGTGACCATCATGACCCCAGCAGAACAGCGTGCAGAACAGCGTGCAACCACGAGCGAAACCCCGGCCAACGGCGACTCCAAGGGCGCTTCGGTACTCGAGAACGCCATCGCCGTGCTCCGCAGCTTCACCGCCGACGAGCCCTTGCTGGGCGTCACCGAGATCGCCGGCAGGATCGGCTTGCACAAGAGCACCGTGTCCCGGATCCTGGCAACCTTCGAACAAGAACACCTGGTGGAACGCGACCCCGAATCCCGACGATTCCGGCTGGGCCTGGGGATGATCGCCCTTGCCGGCCCGCTCCTTGCCGAGCTGGAAGAGCGCCGGGTTGCCTATCCCGTGCTGCGCGAACTGAGCGAACGGACGGGCGAGACGAGCGCCCTCATGGTGTGGAACGGGAGCGAATCCATGTGCGTGGAGCAAATCGCCAGCCGTCACCAGGTCAAGCACCTCGCTCCGTTGGGTGCCCGCTATAACGAGGCGCTCAGCTCCTCGGTGCAGGTCTTCCTTGCCGCCGAAGACGCCGACCGCGTGCGCAAGCTCCTGCGCAGCGGCTCCATCACATTGCCCGGCCTCGACGACGAAGCACTCGAGGCCTACCTGCTCAGGCTCCGGGATTCTGTGGAGCGGGGCTGGGCCTTCAATTTCGGCGAAACGTCCATCGAAGAAGTCGGCGTTGCCTCCCCCGTCTTTGACCTCCGTGGAGACATCGTTGCCTCCGTCCTGATCCCGGCGCCAAAGTTCCGGGTCTCGCAGGACACGCTCGCCAGCCTCGGCGAGGCATGCCAGGATGCGGCCCGCAAAATCACCACGCGCCTGGGCGGCCGCGCCCCGCACTAACTCCCAAGTAATCCCCACCGCGACCCTCGCCTCGCAAGTCCCCACCGGCTCCCAGCCTTCGCAAGCTCAGGCAGGGGCCCACGCCGGTGGGGCCCCACGGCCAGGGAACCCTGGCGGTGTGGGCCCACGCAGTTGTCGTTATGAGCCGCCATAACCAAGCGGTTAGCCCGCGACGACGGCGAGCGCCTCCTCGACAGTGTCTACCAGGAAGATTCGGCCCTCCATGACTTTCCCCGCAGCGAGGCTCTGCAACATGGGCCACGCGGGATACTTGTGCTCCCAGTGGTCACGCCCCACGAGCACCATGGGCGTGACGGTTTCCGGGGCGCCGTAGAAGTTCTCGCACGCGTCCTGGAAGATTTCCTGCACGGTGCCGGCGGAGCCTGGAAGGAAGAGGATTCCGCCGTTGCATAGCTCGAGCAGGATCGCTTCGCGCATGGAGTTGGCGAAGTACTTGGCGATGTGGGTGGCGAAGAGGTTGGGCGGCTCGTGCCCGTAAAACCAGGTGGGAATGCCCAGTGACATCGTCCCGCTCGGGTGGTGCCCGACGACGGCGGCCGCCGCCCGCGCCCAGGCCGTCACCGAGGGGCGGAAACCCGGCACCGCCGCGAGTGACTTCAGCGCGGCGGCGAATTCGGCGTCGGGCAGTCCGCTCAAGTAGGCGCCCAAATTGGCAGCTTCCATGGCCCCCGGGCCTCCCCCGGTGGCTACCGTGAATCCGGACAGCGCCAAGAGCCGGCCCAGCCGCGCCGCGTCCTCGAACTCCTGTGTTCCGCGTTGCGCGACGTGCCCGCCCATGACTCCCACGATCTTGTTCCCCGCGAAATCCCCGTTGCCCAGGAGTTCGTCCAGGGCGTCCCCGATGGCGTGGTCGTGCAGTGCGGCGGCGAGGGTGGCGTCCAGGCTGGTCCGCTGCCCCGGCATGATGCTCCAGTGGTAGACCTGGGCATCCAGGGTGGCTTCGTACTCCGTGGAGTCAATGTCCTCGTATAGCTCGGCGGCGCTGTAGAGGCTGCCCCGATACGGGTTGAACGGCACGCCGCGCAGCTTGGGAAAGATGAGTGCGCCGCGGCTCCGCAGGGAGTCCTCCACGCCGTCGTCGAAGGTACAGCCCAGGAAGATGGCACCTTGGGGGTCGAGCCTCTCCAGGTCCGCGCGTCGGCCTCGCAAGTCCAGCGACTGGGCGTGCCATCCGTGCATCGTTGCGGCCCCGGAGCCCAGAAGCCTGTCGAAATGGGCGACGCTCTCAATGTCGAGTGTGCGGGGACTAGGAGTCAGGGCGCGGGACGGATTCATGGCATCAGCGTATGCCCGCGGTTCCCGTTGCGCAGGAGCCGACCGACCAGTGCATCATGGAGCATGCAGACTTCCGAACAGCAAAGCAGCTTAAGGCCCCGGATCGGCATACCTGTCCGCCTCAGCGGCTCCGAAACCGCGGATCCTCGCGTGGGAGAGGCGAACGAACTCTTCGACTTCATCGTCGAACTAGTGCGCGACGCCGGCGCGGAGCCCGTGCTGCTGGACGCTTCCTTTACCGACGAAGCCGGTCCGCTGGCCGCCGAGCTCCGTTCCCTTAACGGGGTCCTGCTGCCCGGCGGCGGAGACCTGGATCCGCGACTCTATGGTGAAGAAGCAACTGATGCCTGCTACGACGTCAACCCGGACCAGGATCGCCTTGACTTGGCGGTCGCCCGGGGATCGCTCGACGCCGGTTTGCCCACCCTCGGCATCTGCCGCGGCCACCAGCTCCTCAATGTGGTCTATGGCGGGACGCTCATCCAGGACATGCACCCATCGCTAGTGGAGCACAACGGCCTGACCCCGGCGGAAGGTGGACTCAGCGCCTGGGCGTGGCACGACGTCGAACTTTCACCGGATTCCAAAGTGGCCGGACTCTATGGTTCACGGAACTCGGTGCGGATCGCCTCAGGGCATCACCAGGCTGTGGCCCGGGTAGGCGATGGCTTGGTGGTGACGGCGGTCGCCGAGGACGGGACCGTGGAGGCCCTCGAGGATCCGCAGCGCTGGGTGGCATCCGTGCAATGGCATCCCGAGGCCTCGCAGCTGCCTGAGGAGGAACGGCTCGCGCCGTTCAAGGCATTCGTGGAGGTCTGCAGGACGCTGCGTCCTGTGGGGTGATCGAGCGGCCGGTCCGCCTGCCGGAATCAATTTCCCGCGCCCGTGAACCTGACCGCTCCGGAATTCGTCTCATCAATGTGGCAAGCACCTTCGAGCGCCACCGGACACGAGAAGCGGGGAACCAATCATGAGAAACAGCCCCAAAGCCACGATGGTCATCGTAGGAGCGGCCGCCCTGATCGCCGTGAGCGGTTGCGGGGCGTCCGGAACCGGCTACCAGGGCTCATCGTCGAGCCCACCTGCCGCCGCGTCTTCGACTGCTCCGCCGTCCGGGACCTCGCAATCGCTCACCATCACCATCAAGGACTTCGGCTATCAAGGACCCGTCTCGGTCAGCCCGGGCGCCAAAATCACCGTGAAGAACGAGGACGTCCAGGCCCACACGGTCACCTCTGACGATGGAAAGGCCTTCGACGCGGCCGTCGACGGCGGGGGCGGAACAGCCCAGTTCACCGCGCCCACCACACCGGGCAGCTACCCCTACCACTGCACCTACCACTCCAATATGCACGGAACCCTGGTTGTGAAATGAGAACAGTGAAATGAGCACCCGTGAAGCGGCCCGCCGCAAGCCGATGAGCCGCAGGCCCAAGGACATCCTGTTGCGGCTGCTTGTGGCGGCAGCCTTGGTCGTCGACGCCGTGGTGCACTTCGATCTTGCCTCCGGCTACCAATTGGGTGCCCCTGGCGGAATCGGGGAAGGCAACCTGTTCCGGATTGAGGCCGTCGCTGCAGTTCTCGTTGGCCTTTATGTCCTGGTCCGGGGCAGTCGGCCGGCCTACGCGGCCGCGGTGGTCGTCGCTGGAAGCGCCTTCCTAGCCGTCATCCTCTACCGCTATGTCGACATACCTGCCATAGGTCCACTCCCGTCTATGTACGAGCCCGTATGGTTTTTCGAGAAGTCCCTCAGCGCAGTCGCCGAGGGACTGGGTGCCGTTCTGGCGGGCGTCGGCTACTTCCGGCAACGCGGCAGCGCCCGCCGACGCTGAAAGCGCCCGACGCCGGAAGACGCACCGGCCGCCGAAAGGCGTCCGCCGGTGGCCTGCCCGCGCATGGTTCTGATGTCTGGACATGTTCCAAACCAGGTCCCAAACAACACCCCTGAAACGCCGCAATAAACGCGCTTCCGGCACCCTTGACCCGCACAATGCTCCTGCTATCATCAGTAAAGCAGTATGTCCTATCAAGCGAACATGAGCGGACATGCTTGCAACTTCCGGGACAGTCCCGGAATGCGAGGGAGCATGCAATGGCGAATCAACTTGGCCTCACTATCGACCGTTCTTCCCCTGTGCCTTTGTACCACCAGGTCGTCCAGGGCATCGAGGCAGCCATCCACAGCGGAGTGCTGGAGCCCGGCAGCCGTTTGGACAACGAGATAGACCTCGCCGCCCAGCTCAACCTGTCCCGGCCCACTATGCGCAAGGCCATGGACGAACTCGTCCGCTCGGGCCTGTTGGTCCGGAAGCGGGGCGTCGGAACACAGGTGGTGTCAAGCCAGGTCCGCCGTCCCCTGGAGCTTTCCAGCCTTTACGACGACCTGAGCAACAACGGCAAGAAGCCCACAACGCAGGTCCTCAGCTTCTCGCACATGGAGGCCGACGCAGCCACCCTGACCGCCCTCCAGCTTCCGGCCGGCTCCAAGGTCTACCACTTCACCCGCCTGCGCAAGGTGGGCGGTAAGCCCTTGGCGCTGATGGAGAACTGGGTCCGCGACGACATCACCACCATGGACGAGTCCATGCTCCAGGCAGAGGGCCTCTACGCCATCCTTCGCCGCGGCGGAGTCAACTTCCGCCTCGCCTCGCAACGGATCGGCGCAATGATCGCCAATGACTTCCAGGCACCGCTCTTGGAGGCAGAAGTCGGTTCGGCTTTGGTCACCATGGAGCGCACCGCCGTCGACGACACCGGGCGCATGGTGGAGACCGGCCACCACGTGTATCGGGCCGATTCCTACAGCTTTGAAATGACACTCGTACAGCGCTAACGCAAGGACATAACTTCATGGCCAACTGGGTCTATCCACTGGGAACCGCCAACGACGGCGATTGGGACATCTCGCTCGGAACCTCCGATTCCGCGTTGACTGTGGACGGTTGGGCCCATACTGGGCTCAAGGTCGCCACGCTCGCCGCGGGCGCCGCCGTCGTACTCCCCGCCGCAGCTGAAGAGCGGATCATCGTGCCGCTCAACGGCGCCTTCACGGTGACGGTCGACGACGTCGAGTATCCCCTTGCGGGGCGGGCGTCGGTTTTCCATGGCCCCAGCGATGTCCTGTATTCCGGCACGAATGCTGCCGTCACCATCAGTTCGCCCGACGGCGGCCGCGTCGCCGTTGCCACTGCCCCGGCCAACGCGTCGTACCCCACCAGGCTAGTGACCGCCGCGGAAACCCCGGTTGAGCTGCGCGGAGCAGGCAATTGCTCCCGCCAGGTCCACAACTTCGGCACCCCAGCGGCCCTTGAGGCGGATCGTTTCATCGTCTGCGAAGTACTCACCCCTGCGGGCAACTGGTCCTCCTATCCCCCGCACAAGCATGACGAGGAAAAGGACGGCGAAACGCAGCTCGAGGAGATCTACTACTTCGAGACCCGGGTGGCTGAAGGCTCGGGCGCCCCTGAAGACGCCGACGCGATTGGCTTCCAGCGCGTCTACGCCTCCGATGAGCGCCCGATCGATGTGGCCGCGGAAGTTCGCACGGGCGACGTCGTCCTTGTTCCCTACGGCTGGCACGGCCCCGCCATGGCCGCTCCCGGCTACGATTTGTACTACCTGAACGTCATGGCAGGCCCGGGACCCGTGCGCGAATGGCTCATCAGCGACGACCCCCACCACGGGTGGGTGCGGCAGAGCTGGGACGGACAGGACATCGACCCCCGCTTGCCGTTCGGCGCCTAAAGGAGTTCGTGCACCCAACTGACTAGCAGTTGTTGTCGTTCTGAGCCGTCAAAACGACAACAACTGCGTGGGCCCACGCCGCCAGGGTTCCCTGGCCGAGCTTGCGAGGCGAGGGTGGCGGTGGGGCCAGTTGGGGCCTGCAAGCACTCCAGGTTGCTAGGCCGTCACCAGCGCCACCCTGACCGGAACCCCGCTTGCCAGAGACTCCTGCGCGGCGTCGGCCACGCGGGAAGCCGCGACGGCGTCCTCGGGCGTGCACGGGTTCTCCCGTTTGCCCAGGACCAATTCAACGAAGGCCGCCATTTCGGAGCGATAGGCCTGGTCGAAGCGTTCGGCGAACGTCTTGTGGGGCTCTCCGGCTGGGAACGCTACGCCGGCCTCGGCTGATTCCATGGCTGTCTTGTCGTCCAGGCCGACCATGATGGAATGCTTGGAGCCTTGGATTTCGAGGCGGACGTCGTGCCCCGCACCGTTGTAACGCGTTGCTGACACCGTGCCGACCGTCCCGTCGTCGAACGTAATCAAAGCCAAGGCAGTGTCCACATCGCCCACCCCGCCGATGGCGGGATCACCGTTGTTGGAACCCTTGGCATAGACCTCCACGATCTCGCGGCCGGTCAGCCAGCGCAGGATGTCGAAGTCGTGGACGGAGCAATCGCGGAACAGCCCGCCGGACGTTGCCAGGAACTCCACGGGTGGCGGTGTCATATCGCAGGTCACGGCGCGCAGGGAGTGGATCCAGCCGAGCTCCCCCGCTTGGTAAGCGCGCTTGGCCTCGAGGTAACCGGCATCGAAGCGACGCTGGTGCCCGATCTGCACTACGCCATCGTTGGCACGGATATGTTCCAGGACAGGCAGCGAATCGGCCACATTCATGGCTACAGGCTTCTCGCAGAACACCGGGATACCGGCGTCCACTCCAGCGCGGATCAGTTCGGGGTGCGTGCCCGTTCCGGTCGCGATCACCAGCCCATCCACTCCGGAAGCGATCAAAGCCTCCACCGACGGCAGGAATTGAGCACCGAGACCGGCTGCCACCGTGCGGGCATGCTCTTCGGCCACATCCGTGAGCCGCAACTCCACGTTGATGCCCTGCGCATTCAGTTCCGCGTTGAGGCCGGCAATGTTGTTGGCGTGCATCACGCCGATCCGCCCTACTCCAACCAGCCCGAGAATGACGTCCTTCATAGTGCTACCTCCGTTGAAAAAGCTGAGCTGTTCCGGAACTCGGAGGCCTCAAGCGTGAACGCCCGGCGGAACGCCTCAAGCGCCTCCATGCTGTCTCCGCTGGCCCACGCTTCCATGCCGACGGTGCCTTCGTAGCCTGCAGCCCCGAGCGCCCGGGCCACGGCCGAGTAGTTGATTTCGCCGGTGCCGGGCTCGCAGCGGCCCGGGACGTCCGCCACCTGGATCTCGCCGATGTGCGGCAAGGCGGTGCGGACCAGCTCAATGAGGTTCCCCTCCCCCAATTGTGCGTGGTACAGGTCCAGCATCATCTTCACGTTGGGGTGTCCGGCCGCCTCCACGAGTGCCAAAGTGTCCTTCGCGCGGGCCAGCGGAATTCCGGGGTGGTCCAGCACAGTGTTGAGGTTTTCGAGGCAGAATGTCAGTCCGTGCTTTTCGCCGAGCGCGCCAAGGCGCTCCAGGGTCCGGACACCCGTGATCCACATACTCCCGTTGGACCGGTAGACGGGACGGGCCGCATTGCCGTCGATCAGCTCGGCCGAGTGCACCACCATGCGGCTGACGCCGAGTTCCAAAGCGGTCGGAATCAGCGTCTCGGCCGTCCTCACGACGTCATCGGCGGTGTCGGCGTCAACCAGGCTCCCGGAGGTGTACCCGGTCATGGAGGAAAAGACCGCGCCGCTCGACTTGAGTGCCGCAATGTCCTTGCTCCTCGAGTCCCAGAGTTCGACGTCGAATCCTGCCTCGTGGATCCGACGTACCCGATCGGTGAACGGCAGATCAGTGAAGACCATTTCCGCACAAACGGCCAAGCGCATCAGACACCGGCCTTGCTGTTGCTCGAAACGGCGGGTACCGCCACGGGTCCGCCTTGCTGGACCGATTCGATGCAGGCCAACGCCATCGCGAGGGCGCGGCGCGCATCCGCGGCTCCCGGGGTGAGGGTGAAAGCGCCCGACGGCGGCTGCGTGCCGTCGCGACGCGCGCGGACTGCCGCCGCGAAGTCCACGAGTTCGTCGGTGTAGGCGTCGCGGAACAGTTCCACGTTGAGCCTCGGAGTCTCGGCGGAAAGGCCCTCTGCGGTGTACCTCACGGCAGCCGTTTCAGTGGGCCGTCCGGCCTGGACCATGCCCTTGGAGCCGAAGACTTCGCCCCGGACGTCATAGCCGTAGAGTGCGCTGAAGTTGGCTTCCGCTACTGCCAAGGCTCCATTGCTGTAGCGGATGGTGACCACAGCGGTGTCCAGGAATCCCTGGTCACGCAGGCCCGGTTCCACCAGGGCGTCCGCGACGGCGTAGACCTCCACCGGCTCGGCGCCTTCGTTGAACCAGTTCAGGGTGTCGAAATCGTGGATGAGGGTTTCCAGGAAGATCGTCCAGGCCGGAACCCTGGCTGCGTGCCTGATACTCCCTGTGCCCGGGTCCCTCGTCAGCGAGCGCAAGAGCTGCGGCACTCCCACAATTCCCTCGGCCAAGTCCTTCTTGGCGGCCTGGAAGTCGGTGGCGTAGCGGCGGTTGAAGCCGATCTGGAAATGTACCCCTGCCGCTTCGACGGCGACCAGGGCGGCGTCGAGCTCTTCGAGGCTCTGCGCGGCAGGCTTCTCGCAAAACACGTGCTTGCCGGCGGCGGCGGCTTGGGCGATCAGGGAAGCGTGGAAGCGCGCCGGGCTGGCAATGATCACGGCGTCGATGTCCGGATCGGCCAGGATGTCCGCGGCGTCGGCCGTGACCTTCGCCGTACCAAGCTGGGCAGCCACCGACGCCGCAGAGTCCACGTTGGGATCGGCGACGGCGGCCAGGACCGCACCAGGAACCCTGCGGGCTATGCTTTCGCCGTGGAACGCTCCCATCCAGCCCGAGCCTATGAGGCCAAGCCGCACCGGCGTGGGGAGACTGGAGTGCTGTTCGATGTAGGCCATGGGCCTGTCCTTTCGATAGTCAGTACAACAATTGCTTAGGCGGCGTTGCCTTCGCCCGGGAATTCAATGCCCACTTGGCGGCGGATCTCATCGGCAACTTCCATCGTCCGGATGGAGGAGGCCAACGGCCGTTGCCGGGTTTCGGTCTCACCGGCGGCGATGGCGCGTGCCACGGCCGCGGCTTCGTAGTGCAAGCCTTCCAAATGCCCGCCCGCCGCTTCGTTGTGGCGAAGCCGCGTGCCATCCGGGAATCGGATCTCGAAACCGCCGGGCATGTTGAAGGGGCCATCGATGGTCAACGTGGCCTCGGAGCCAACGATCGTTGCCGCGGTGGGGGTGAAATTATGCAGGTGGGTATTCATGACGGCCTGGTTTCCGCCCGGGAATTGCATGATGGCGGAGAGCTGGGCATTGACACCGGACTCGTGGGGTTGGCCGAAAGCGCTCAAGCGTTCCGGGGCGCCGAGGATCTCTGTGATCAGGGCCAGCGGGTAGGTGCCCAGGTCCAGCAAAGGCCCGCCAGCCAGTGCGGGGTCGAAGATGCGGTGGCTACGTTCGAAGTGCTCGCCGTATTCCGCCAGGACCGTTGTTACGGTACCCAGCGTCCCGGCGTCGAGCACTTGCCGGATCACGTCGAACTTCGGAAGGAAGAAGCTCCACATGCCCTCGGCGGCGAAAACGCCGGCTGCCTTGGCCCGCGCGGCGATATCCCTCGCCTGTGCCGCGTTCAGACCGATCGGTTTTTCGATCAGGACGTGTTTGCCGGCGTCGATGGCGAGGACGGCAGCGGCGTGGTGGAAGTTGTGTGGAGTGCACACGTACACGATGTCTATGTCCGGAGCCGCGGCCAGCTCTTCGTAGCTCCCATAGGCGGCAGGCACGCCGAAAGCGTCCGCGAACGCCTTGGACCGGTCCAAAGAGCGTGAGCCGACGGCGGCGATCACTTGCCGTGAGTGGGCCTGCACCGACTCCGTGAAGCGTTCGGCAATCCACCCCGGGCCCATGATCCCCCAGCGCAACGCGGGAGCGTCGCGGGAATCCGGGACGCGGGTCACCGGCAGACCAGGCACTGGCAGCCCGGATGACACCATCAGTAGACCACTTTCGTGTAGGCCCCGTCGCTGTGGAGCGAACGGATCATGGCTTGTGCGAGCTGGGACGCGCGCAGGCCATCCTCACCCGTGGCGATCGGCGCAGGCTCCCCCTTTTCGAGGGCCGAAATCCAAGCCTGAAGTTGCAGGCGGTAAGCGTCGGCGAAGCGTGGACGCCAGTCGGCAGGGATTTCGGAACTTCGCCTCCCCTCCTGCCGGACATCGAGGGCAGCCGGTTCCGGGAGTGCCGTAGTGCCGAACTCTGATACGACCTCGCACCGGGTGGTGTAGCCATACTGCGCGTTGAGGAAGAGTTCGAGCGTGGCCAGGGTACCGTCGGCCGCGCGCAGGAGCATGAAGGCTGGATCCCGCAGGTCACCGGTACTGTGCCGGGAACTCCGCCCCGCTTGCCAGGACACCTCGGTGATAGGCGAATCCAGCAGCCAAGGGATGATGTCGAGCTCGTGGATGGCCGAATTGGTGATGGCCGATTCCGAGCTCGCACCCGGACCCGCGGACGCCGTCCTGCTCGTGCAATGGACCTGTAAAGGCTCGCCTTGCGTGCGTGCCCGGGTGGCTTCGCGCAAGGCGACATAGCCGGGATCAAAACGCCTCATGAAGCCCATCGACAGCAGCCTGGCACCCGTTGCGGCCAGGAGGTCGGCTTCGGCCTCCACCACTTCGCGGCTTTCCAGGAGCGTGGGGGCCAACGGCTTTTCGCACAGCACCGGGGTCATCGCTTCGAAGCATTCCAGGACGAGCCCCGCATGGGTGGAGTCATGGGAGGCAACGACGACGGCGTCAACCTCACTGGAGTTGATCAGCTCGGAAGGATCGGTGGTGATGCGTGCGGACGGCGGCGCCGCGGCCGCCGCACGTCCGGCGTCGAGGTCTGCCACGAAGGTGACTTCGGCCCCGCTGATGGTGGTGGAGAGGTTCCTGATGTGGTCTGCGCCCATAACACCGGCGCCGATAACGCCAACCCGGATCGTCATGCTGTCTTCCCGTCTACTGCTTCGTGCACATTCCCGTGGTGGCATGGCGCCCATCCGGTTTTCCGGCGGACCCCCGTCTCTGTCCGCGCTGTCTCCCTGCGCCCTAGGCGTGGCGTGGGCTGTTTTCCTTTGAAGCGTCAGCGACGTCGGCGACGTCGGTCACTTCGGATACCCCGGCGACTTCGGCTTGGACTTCCTTGAGTGCTTCGGTGTGTCCGCCGAGTTGTTCGAGTTCGTGGGCGAGTTCTGCCAGTTCCGCGCCGCCGGCCATCTGGGCGGTGAGTTCGTCCAGGGTGATGTCCTTCTTGTCGTAGTAGCCGATGGACTTCCCGCGCTTGAGCAGCAGGAACCGGTCCCCGACCGGGAAGGCGTGGTGCGGGTTGTGCGTGATGAAAATGACGCCCAGGCCCCGGTCGCGGGCCTGCAGGATGTACCGGAGCACGACGCCGGACTGCTTCACGCCCAGCGCGGCCGTGGGTTCGTCCAGGATCAGCACCTTCGCCCCGAAGTACACGGCCCTGGCGATCGCGACGCACTGGCGTTCACCGCCGGAGAGCTGGCCGATGGGTTGTTCCACATCGCGCAGGTCGATGCCCATCTGAGCCAGTTCCGCCAGGGTGATGTCCTTCATTTTCTGGACGTCCATGGATTTGAAGGGCCCGAACCCGGTGGTCAGTTCCGAGCCGAGGAAGAAGTTCCGCCAGATCGGCATCAACGGGACCACGGCCAGGTCCTGGTACACGGTGGCGATGCCGACATCGAGGGCGTCGCGGGGGGAGTTGAATTTCCGTTCCTCGCCCATGACGTGCAGCGCGCCTTCGTCGTGCTGGTGCAGTCCGGCGATGATCTTGATCAGCGTGGACTTGCCGGCGCCGTTGTCCCCCAGGACGCAGGTGACGCGGCCGTTGTCCACGGCCATGGTCACGTCCCGCAGGGCGATGATGTTCCCGTAGTGCTTTCCGATCTTGTCCAGGGAGAGCAGGTGCACGGGGGTGTGGGTCAGCGGGTCCTTTTCATCCTTGAGCAGGGTCTGCTGGTCGATCTGTTTGGCATTCATTTCTTGTGCGCCCCTTCTACTTGAGCTCTGCGCGGCGTTTGACGATGAGGTTCACGATGGTGGCCAGCAGCAGCATCAGGCCCAGGAAGAACTTGAACCAGTCCGGGTTCCACTGGGCATAGACGATGCCCTTGTTCGCCATGCCGAAGATGAACGCACCGATCGCACCGCCCACCGCGGAGCCGTAGCCGCCGGTGAGCAGGCAGCCGCCGATGACCGCGGCGATGATGTAGAGGAACTCGTTGCCCACGCCTTCGCCGGACTGCACCGCGTCGAAGGCGAAGAGGTTGTGCATGCCCAGGATCCAGCCGCAGAACCCGACCGCCATGAACAACCCGATCTTGGTCTTCGTGACCGGGACGCCCACGGCGCGGGCCGCGTTCGCGTCCCCGCCGACGGCGAAGATCCAGTTCCCGACCTTCGTGCGCAGCAGCACCCAGGAGGCGATCGCGACCAGGATGATCCAGAAGAACACCGTGATCTTCACCTCGACCCCGCCGATGCTGATCGAGGACGCGAACACCGCGTGGGCGGAATCGAAACCGTCCAGCTTGGAGATCGACGGCGAGGACACGGACCCGCCGATCAGGCGGGTCAGGGCCAGGTTCAACCCAGTGAGCATCAGGAACGTCGCGAGCGTCACGATGAAGGACGGCAGCTTCGTCTTGACCAGGATCCAGCCATTGATGAAACCGATGCCGAGCGAAACGACGAGCGCCAGCACGACACCGACCCACGCGTTCAGCGAGAAGTTCCAGCTGAACAGCGAGGCAGTCAGGGCCGAGGAGATCACGGCCACACCGGTGGAAAGGTCGAACTCACCGCCGATCATCAACAGCGACACCCCCACCGCCATGATCCCGATCGTCGAGGAACCATACAGCACGGTCGCGAGCGCGTTCGGCTGCGTGAACGTCTGGGACACCGACGCGAAGAAGATGAAGAGGACAACGGCCCCCACGAGGGCGCCGACTTCGGGCCTGCCCAGAAACTTCTGGACCGGGCTACGGCGTCCGATACGCTCATCGCCGGGGGCCGAAGCCGGTGCCGGCGGCAGGGTTGCTGTGTTTGCCATAGGAAGAACTCCTTGTTGGTCAGGCCGCGCGGTGGTCACCCGCCGCGCGGCCAGAATCCTGGATCTAGCGGACGCCCTGCTGGGCGAATTTGAGGACGTCGGAAGCGTTGGACTTGTCCACGATGGTGGGACCGGTCAGAACGGGCTGGCCGCCACCGAGCTTGAAGCCGCCGCGCTTGGCCTGCCACAGGGAGTCAACGGACATGTAGCCCTGGAGCCACGGCTGCTGGTCCACGGTGAAGATCACAGAGCCGTCCACAATTTTCTGGGCGAGGTCCGCGTTCAGGTCGAAGCTAGCCACCTTTGCAGAGCTGCTGGCGTCCGTGACGGACTTGAGGAGCGTGAGGGTGATCGGCGCGCCCAAGCCGATGATGACATCTGCATCCTTGGCTGCCTGGAGCTTCGCGGTAGCGGTGGACTGGACCGCAGTCATGTCCTTGCCGTCGACGTACAGGATCTCAGTTCCGGGCACCTTCGCTTTGACGCCAGCACACCGTGCTTCGAGGCCAACGTGGCCTTGCTGCTGGATCACGCAGACCGGGTGCTTGAAGCCTTGCGATGCCAGCTTGGTTCCGACGGCCTCGCCTGCCAGCTTCTCGTTCGAGCCGAAGTGGGTGAACGCCCCGAGCTGTGCCGAGACACCCTCGCCGGCGTTGAGGCTCACCACGGGGATACCGGCATCGGTTGCTTTCTTGAGGACGTCCTTGAGGGCATCCGGCGTGGCGAGGGTGACGGCGATGCCGTCAACCTTCTGGTCGATGGCCTGCTGCACGAGCTGTGCCTGGCGCCCAGCCTCGGGGTCACTTGTGTAGAGGAGGTCAACATTGTCCTTCGCGGACGCTTCCTCAGCGCCCTTGCGGACGATATCCCAGAATGTATCGCCTGCCGCCGCGTGGGTGATGAGGGCGACTTTCATACGCGGAGTGCTGACGGCTTGACCGCCGCCGGCGGCATTGGCGCTGTCAGCCGGCTTCCCGCCCGTGCTGGAACAAGCGCTAAGAGCCATCATCGGAACGACGGCCGCAACGAGTGCCGCCTTCCGCCAGGAAAACTTCTTCACGATTTATCTCCTTTGATTGGGGTTGTGGCCCTGCCACTCTGCAGGAGCTCAAAGCCCTCTACACAGATCATGGTGACTCGCCTCACAGATGTCAATACTTTGTCCTGACATTAGGATGTTTTTACGTGAGATGGTCATGTGATCTCCCGGGGAACACCGTTCAGATCGGGGCTACGGGACGGGCCGAGACGTGGTGCTTCGCACCACCAGGACGGGATCGATCAAGGTCTGCTGGGGCTTGAGGGCCGGATCCTGAATCCTGGCGAGCAGCCTGTGCGCAACATCAACCCCGACAAGGTCGCTTCGGTTGTCGACGGAAGTGATGTCCAAGTACCTCGACTTTGCCAGCGGGGAATTGTCGTAGCCGATCACAGAAATGTCGTTGGGCACGCGAAGGCCCCTGGCCTTGAGGACGGCAAAGGCGCCCACGGCCATGGTGTCGTTGGCCGCGAAGATCGCCGTCGCGTCCGGGTAGTGTTCAAGCAGCCAGGAAGCCGCGGCGTAGCCATCTTCCTCCGAAGTGCCTTTGGACTCGGCAATCAGGAGTTCGACGCCGGCGGCCTGGATCTGCCGCCGGAAACCGGCACGCCGATGGGCTGACGCGCCGTCGGACCCTGAGAGATGGCCGATGCGGGTATGACCCAGCCCCAGCAAATGGCTGGCGGCCATGCCGCCGCCGCCGTCGTCGTCGTTGGTGATGAGGTCGGCGCCGCCCGGCACTCCCTTGCGCCACCCGGCCACCACCGTGGGCACCCACGTCCGGTCCAGCATGGACTCACTCGGCTCTGCCGCGATCACCAGCCCGTCGACATGCATGGCAAGCAGCCCGTCGGCGGCTTCCTTGATGCGGTTTTCGCCGGGCCTGGAGTCGGCCAACATGACGTGGTAGCCGAGGTCCGAAAGAACCGACTCCATGCCCCTGAGGAGATCGACGAACCAAAGGTTCCTGTAGTCGTCAATCAGCAGGCCGATACTCTTGGTCCGATTGCTCGCTAGCGTGGTCGCGGCCCTGCTGGGACGGTAGCCGAGCTCAGACATTGCCGACTGGACAGCTTGGCGGCGCTTGTCGCTGACCCTTTCCGGCGACTGGAGGACCAAGGACACCAACGACGGCGAGACGCCGGCATGTTTGGCAACGTCATAGATGGTTGGGCGGCGGGTTTTAGGACTTGTCGCACTCACGATTCGGGGAACCTTCCTACTCTGCTGTCAAGGGTATTCGTGGAACATTGACAGGACATACTCACATGATTAGGCTTTGTGTCCAGTGCTAAATTGTAGCGCTCCAAAATGCCGCAAGGGGTGTTCGGCACCCAGGCTTAATTTCGAAGGAGAAATCAATGGCTGAGAGCCTAGGGGTCGCCGTCATCGGCGCAGGTATGGCCGGCAAGGCACACGCGGCGGCCTACCGCACGGCGTCCGCCCTTTACAGCCCCGTGCTTCCGCCGGTGCGCCTCGTGTCCATCGGCGATGTGAACGCAGAGTTCGGGTCACTCGCCGCCCGACGTTTTGGCTACGAACGCAATGACACCTCATGGCAGGCCATCGCGGAAGCCGACGACATCGACGTCGTGAGCGTCGTCATCGCGAATTCCCTCCACCGCGAGGTGGTCGAGGGACTCCTGGCCGCAGGCAAGCACGTCCTCTGCGAGAAGCCGCTGAGCGACTCGATCGAGGACGCCCGGGCTATGGCCGAGGCCGCCCGCAACGCCTCGAGCATCGCGCGGATCGGCTTCACGTTCCGCCGCACGCCCGGCATTGCCTACATCCGCGATTTGATCCGGACCGGTGTCCTCGGCAAGGTGCTGCACTTCAGCGGCCGCTACTGGACCGACTACGGCTTCAGCCCGTCGGCTCCCATGAGCTGGCGCTACAAGGGCGGCCCCGGTTCCGGCGCACTGGCCGACGTCGGAAGCCACTTGGCCTACGTCTCCGAGTTCCTGTGCGGCGACATCAAGTCCATCAGCGGCGGGCGCCTGAGCACCGTCATCGACAAGCGCCCCGTGCCCCTTGGCGCCGTGATGGGCCACGATCACGCCGCCGTCAGCGACACCTTCGAGGCCGTGGAGAACGACGACTATGCCGCCTTCAACGCAGAGTTCGGGAACGGCGCCGGCAGCTTCGAAGTCTCCCGCGTTGCCGCCGGCCACGCCAACAGCCTCAACTTCGAAGTGTTCTGCGAGAACGGCGCGGCCAAGTTCGACCAGCGCCGCCCCTCCGAAATCCAGCTCTTTCTCAACGATGGTTCCGGCAACGAGAACGGGTACCGCCAGGTCATCCTCGGCCCGGGCCACCCCTACATCGCCGGCGGCCTCGCCATGGACGCCCCCGAGGTTGGCTTCGGCCAAAACGACGCTTTCGGATACCAGGCCCGCGCATTCCTCGAGGAGGTTGCAGGTTTGCCTGAATCCGAGTCCCTCCCCCGCTGCGCCACGTTCGACGAAGGCGTGCGCAACATGGAACTGCTCGGCGCTGTCACGGAATCGGCACTCAACAACGGAAAGACCATCACGCTATGAAACTCGGCGTCTACAACGCGATCCTGCACGACAGGCCGCTTCCCGAAGCCCTCAAAGTCATCGCTGATTTGGGCCTCACGGGAATCGAGATCAACACCGGCGGGTTCCTGCCCGCGGTCCACGTCCCCACTTTCGCCGACATTCTTGTCTCGGATGCCGCCCGCGACGACTACCTCGCGATCTTCGAGGGGACCGGCGTCGCGATCGCAGGACTGAACTGCAACGGCAACCCCTTGCACCCGAAGCGCGAGATCGGAGAGAAGCATGCCGAGGACATCCGCCGCTCCATTCGGCTCGCGGAGCGCCTCGGCCAGAACCGGGTAGTGACTATGTCCGGCCTGCCCGGCGGTGAGCCCGGCGCGACCGTGACGAACTGGATCGTCAACGCCTGGAACTCGGCGGCTTTGGATGTGCTGGATTACCAATGGGACGTCGCGGCGAAGTTCTGGCGCGAGACCGACCGCCTGGCTGCAGACCACGGCGTCAAGGTGGCCCTCGAACTGCACCCGCAGAACATCGTGTTCAACACCGCCGATGTCCGCAAGCTCATCGAGCTCACGGGAGCTACCCATGTGGGCGTTGAACTGGATGCTTCGCACCTGTTCTGGCAGCAGATGGATCCGGTAGCCGTGGTCCGCGAACTCGGCCCGCTGGTTTTCCAGGCAGCCGCGAAGGACGTCCGCGTCAATACCGGGAACGCCGCACTCTACGGCGTCCTCGACAACAGCTTCCGTCGCCTCTCGCCGGACGAAAACCGCACGAACCTCGGCGGTGACGAATGGGCCAACGAGTGGCCCAAGAACTCCGCGTGGGACTTCGTTGCCCTCGGCCGCGGGCATGACACCCCCTACTGGACCGAGTTCCTGCGTGCCCTGCATGAAGTGGACCCGAACGTGCTCGTCAACATCGAGCACGAAGACACCTCGCTCGGAAGGATCGAAGGACTCGAGGTCGCAGCCAAGGTCCTGCGGGACGCCGACGCAGCGCTCACAGCGTCGCTGAACGTGACGGCATAGCGGGTTCCTCGAACTGCACAAGAGGGCTTCATCCGATTTCGGATGAAGCCCTCTTGTGTTGGCACGCAGGGCTCTCCGTTCCCGCCCTTGCTACACTGGATGATGAATCCATCAAATAGTCAAGCAAAGGCTTGTACTGGCGGGCAAGGAGGCAGTCATGGAAGAGTTCGCGGATTTCCGGGCACCGCTGTACGAGGTGAAGGCCAATCTGTTCAAGGGGCTGGCCCACCCGGTCAGGATCCGGGTTCTGGAGCTCCTGTCGGCGGCGCCCGAAGTGTCAGTGACAGAGCTTCTGGCCGCAACAGGCCTGGAGGCTTCGCACCTGTCCCAGCATCTGTCGGTGCTGCGCCGATATCAGCTCGTCAAGGGAGAACGACGGGCGCTGCAGATGTTCTACACCTTGGCGTACCCACAGGTCGCGGAACTCCTCTCCGTTGCGAGACTGCTGCTCAACGACATGCTGCACACCACCCGGGCGCAGCTTGAGTCCTCAGAAGCGACTGCACCCGCGTCAGCCGCAGCGGCCAGCACCCGATGAAGATCCTGGTCGCCGCCCGGGCCTTCCTGCCCGCGCGCCAGGATTACGCGCTGTTGCCGCGTACCTGGAAAGGAGACCTGGTTGCCGGGGTCACCGTCGGCATCGTCGCGCTGCCGCTGGCCCTCGCGTTCGGTGTCAGCTCTGGCGCGGGTGCGGCCAGCGGACTGATCACCGCCGTAATCGCAGGCGTGATCGCGGCCGTTTTCGGTGGTTCCAATATCCAGGTCTCCGGACCTACCGGCGCAATGGTCGTGGTCCTGGGCCCGGTCATCGCCGCCCATGGGCTCGGTGCACTGGCCGCTGTCTCGGTCCTTGCCGGGGTGATAGTGGTTGCCGCCGGGCTACTCAAACTCGGGCGGGTCGTGACTCTCCTGCCTTGGCCTGTGATCGAGGGCTTCACCGTCGGAATCGCGGTAATCATTTTCCTGCAGCAGGTCCCTGCCGCGTTCGGCGGCAAGCCCGGGCCTAGCAGCAACGCCGTCATCTCGGCGATCCAGGCCATCGGCACTGTGTCCCCAGCCTCGGTTCTTGCCCCGGTTGCCGTGGTAGCTCTGGTCGCGGTGATCATGGTTGCCTCACCGCGGATCCATCCCCGGATCCCGGGCTCGCTCATCGCGATCATCATCGCCACTGTGGCCGCGCAGTTCCTCGATCTGCCCGTGACCCGGATCGGTGCCCTGCCCGATTCCCTGCCGGCCCCGACGATGCCTTCGCTGGACCTGGCGACGATCACCGCGCTGGCCGGGTCCGCGGCCACAATCGCGGCCCTGGCCGCGATCGAGTCGCTGCTCTCGGCACGGGTCGGAGCGTCGATCTCCGATACCGGCCCCTACGACGCGGACCGTGAGCTCCTGGGCCAGGGCCTGGCGTCCGTCGCGTCCGGATTCTTCGGCGGCATGCCGGCCACGGGTGCCATCGCCCGCACCGCCGTGAACATTCGCTCGGGCGGCCGGACACGCCTCGCCGCCATCACCCATGCGTTGGTCCTGCTGGCCGTGGTGTACTTGGCCACCGGCCCGGTTTCCCGCATCCCCCTTGCCGCGTTGGCTGGGGTGCTGATGGTCACCGCGACACGCATGGTCTCCCTCAAAACGTTGCGCAGCGTGATCGGATCAACCCGCGCCGACACGGTCGTGTTCTTCGTCACCGCACTGATCACCGTGTCCTTCGACCTGATCGAGGCCGTGGAAATCGGGATCGCTGTCGCCGCCTTCTTCGCCCTGCGTGCCTTGGTCCGGTCCAGCGGAGTGCACCGGGAAGAAATCCCCGGCCCGGTCCACGAAGGGGACGAGCACATCGCCGTGTTCCGGCTCGACGGGGCGTTGTTCTTCGCCGCCGCCGAACGCGTCCTGGAGCGGGTCAGCGCCATCCGGAACGTCGACGTCGTGATCATCCGCATGTCACAACTGCAGATCCTGGACGCAACCGGGGCCAGAACAATCACCGACATGGTCCAGGCTCTAGAACGCCGCGGAATCACGGTGCTGATCAAAGGGATCCAGGAGCGCCACCTTCGGCTCGTCACCCAGGTGGGGGTCCTGGACTCCCTCCGCCACCACAAACACCTCTTCACCGAACTAGCCCCAGCCGTCGAACACGCCCGAAGCCACGTCGCCCGCGCCGCCAGCGCACGCAACCCCGGCAAGAACCCGCAACCGGTCCAGCCGCAGGCGACCCTACAGGCGCCAACCCTGAAAGAAGACTAATGCCTTCACTGAACGAAGCAAGCGCCCACATCCGGGCCGCCCACCTGCTCGTGCGGTCCACCGAGGAATGGGACTCACTCTCCGAAGATTTGCTTCGGAGCTACGATCTCAATGACATCGACAAGATCGAAATGCTCCGCGAATCCTACGTTGCGGCTTGGAGATCGGTCGTCCGCAATCTCCTCCCCGACACGCTGAACGCCATCGACATTACGGTCACACCGGCCGTTCATCCTTGGGGCATCGCCACCCTGAATGCCGCCGGGCGCACCTGCGAACCGCTGCTGTGTTCCCCGGAAGAACTCCCCGCATTTCCCAAGACCGCCGTTCATGGCAGGCCGCGACTGCTTAGTTTCGAGGAAGTCATGGCCGGATACAACACCTGCCTGGCATCCCTGCTTCGGTAGCCAGGACAACAAAGGGAGGGAGGCAGCGAGAAACCCGCCGCCTCCCTTTGTTGTCTGCCCTTACTGGACCTTCGCGATGTACTTGCCCATGGTTTCCAGCTGGTAGCGGGACACCTCGTTGGCGTTGTCGTCCTCGGCGAAGACGCTGGACACCATGACAGTGTTGTCCTTGTCCAGGAAGCCGATTTCCTTGAGCCCGCCGAAGAACTCGTCCCAGTTGACGTCGCCGTCGCCGATCTTGAGGTGCTGGTGCACGCGCACGGCGTTGCCCGGCGGGTTGGTGATGTAGCGCAGCCCGTGGGAGGCGTGGTGGTCCATGGTGTCGGACACGTGGACCAGGCGCAGCTTGTCCCCAGCGGCCCGCATGATGTCGAGCGGCTTGTTGCCCATGTGGAACGTGTGGGAGGCAACGTAGACCATACCGATGTTGGGCGAGTTCACGCCTCGGATGACGCGCAGGGCGGCGAGTCCGTCCTCCACGAAGTCGTCCGGGTGCGGGTCGATGAGGACGTCCAGGCCTTCGCGCTCGATAATCGGAAGCAACTCCTCCATCGAGCGGTAGAACGCCCTTTCGGACTCCTCTGCCTTTTCCGGGCGGCCGCTGAATTCGGTGTTCATGGTCTGCACGCCGAGATCGACCGTGATCTGGATGGCACGCTTCCAATAACGGACAGCGGCCTCGCGGGCGTCTTCGTCCGGCCCGGACCAGCGCAGCACGGGAAGCACCGAGGCGATCTCGACGTCGGCATCCTTGCAGGCCTTCTTCAGCTTGCCCACCAGTTCGTCGTCAGCCTTGGGGTGGTTGAAGAACGGGATGAAGTCAGCGTGCGGGGTCAGCTGGAGGTATTTATAGCCGAGATCGGCGGCCAGTCGGGGAAACTCCAGCAGGCTGTGGCTGTGGTGGAACGGTGTGGGGTCGAGCGCAATCTTCATGGTCACTCCTACTTGTACAGCTCAGGCTTGGTGTTGAGCTGTACCGCGACCTTTTCGCCCGACTTCTGGGCTTCGACTCCCGCTTCGCAGCAAGCAGCGGTGGCGTAGCCATCCCAGGCGGTGGGGCCGCCGATTTCGCCGCGGCGGGCGGCGTCAACCCAAGCCTGGACCTCGACGTCATACGCGGCACCGAAGCGCTCCTCGAAACCAGGGGTGACCTTGCCGCCCCAGCGGCCGGCGCTGCGGACGTAAGGACCGCCGTCGCCACCGATGCTCACGATGCCGTCCTCGAAGGACGCCTGGGTGGCGACTTCGTAGCCGAACTTGGCGTTCACGTAGATTTCGACGTCGGCCAGGACACCGGACTCGGTCTCGATCAGGACGTGCTGGGGATCGTGCTGGCCGTTCGGGGCGTTGCGCGTCGCCTTGCCGAGGCGGACCTGCACGGAGGTGATTTCCTCGCCGGTGAAGAAACGGATGGCATCGAATTCGTGGACCACGGAGTCGTTGATGAGCATCGCGTTGGTGAAGCCCTGGGGCGTGTCCGGGTTGCGGTGCTGGTGGTGCAGCATGAGCAGCTCGCCGAGTTCACGGTCGCGGATCACGGAACCCAGGGCGGCGTATTCGGCGTCGAAGCGGCGCATGAAGCCCACCTGGATGCGCTTGTGGCCGAGCGCCGTTTCGGCCTGGACAACTTTCCAAGCGCTCTCGGCATCCGGAGTCAGCGGCTTTTCGCAGAGGATGGGGAAGTCCTTCTCCAGTGCCTTGTACAAGATTTCCTCGTGCAGGAAACCGGGGGTGGCGATCAGCACGGCGTTGACGTCGCCGTTGTTGAGGGCCTCTTCGGCGCTAGCGAGGGCGACGGCGCCGTCGATCCCTGCGATGGCGGCCTGCGCGCGGGCGAGGTCGACGTCGACGACGGCGGCCACTTCGGCGCCGTGGATGCGCGTGCTGAGCCGCTTGATGTGGTCGGCGCCCATGCGGCCTGCGCCGATGACGGCCACGCGGAGAATGTCAGTCATTGTTTCTGTCCTTAGGTGTCTGGGCTGCTGTGCTACTGCACGGCAGTGCGGGAGCCGCACGAAAGCAGGTAGTTGCGGGTGCGCTTGGCGATGGGCATGGGGACGTCGAAGGCCACGGGGTACATGTCCTGTTCCACAATGCCAAAGATCGGCCGGTTGAGTCCTTCAACGGCCTCGATGACTGCACGAAGATCCGGCAGGCCGTTCGGCGGTTCGGTCATGACGCCGGCCAGGTTGGCTGCCGCCCAGGTCATGTTTTCCTCGTTGACCTTCCTGAGGACATCCGGGTTGATCTGCTTCAGGTGCAGGTAGCCGATGCGGTCGGGGTAGTTCTTGATCAGTTCCAGGCTGGAGGCTCCGCAGTATTCCGCGTGTCCGGTGTCCAGGCACAGGTTCAGGTACTGGGGATCGGTGGACGCCAGGAGCGTTTCGATGTCCGCCTGCGCCCCGACATGTGAATCGGCGTGGGAGTGGAACTGCTGCTTGAGGCCGTAGTCTTCCAGCAGGGTTTTGCCCAGACGGTTGTGGCCGGTGAACAGGTCGCTCCACGCTTTCTCGGTGAGCTCCCCGCTTTCCACTGCTTCCCCGGTGACGTCGTCGCGCCACATGGCCGGGATGACCACGATGTGCTCGCCGCCCATGGCGGCCGTGAGCTCGGCTACCTTACGGGCAGGTTCCCAGGCGGTCTCCCACTGGTCCAGGCCGCGGTGGAAGGCAGTGAAGACCGTTCCTGCCGTGACCTTGAGGTCGCGCTGCTTGAGTTCCTCCGCGAGGCGCGTGGGTTCGTTCGGCAGATAGCCGTAAGGGCCCAGTTCGATCCACTTGTAGCCGGACTCGGCCACTTCGTCCAGAAAGCGTTCCCACGGGGTCTGCTTGGGGTCATCCGCGAACCAGACACCCCAAGAGTCCGGGGCCGTGCCGATGATGAGTTTGTTCTCTGTCATTGCTCAATCCTTGTTCAATCGGCGCCCTGCCGGCCCAACTAACTCGCATTTATTGTCGTTATGAGGGCTCATAACGACAACTACTGCGAGTCAGTTGGGTGGGAGGGGACTAGTTGGAGGGGAAGTTGTAGGAGGCGCCGGAGGCGTGGGTGGGTTCGGGCCAGCGGGAGGTGACGACCTTGCCGCGGGTGTAGAAGGAGACGCCTTCGGGTCCGTAGATGTGCTTGTCGCCGAAGAGCGAGGCTTTCCAGCCGCCGAAGGAGTGGTAGGCCACGGGCACCGGCAAGGGGACATTGATGCCGACCATGCCCACGGTGACGGAGCGCTGGAACTTGCGGGCGTTCGCGCCGGAGGAGGTGAAGATCGCGGTGCCGTTGCCGTAGGGGTTGGAGTTGATGAGCTTGATGCCTTCGTCCAGGTCCTCGACGCGGACGACGACGAGGACGGGTCCGAAGATTTCCTCGGTGTAGGCGGTCATTTCAGTCTTGACGTGGTCGATCACGGTGGGGCCGACCCAGAAGCCTTCTTCGTGGCCGGGGACCACCAGGTCGCGGCCGTCCACGACCATCGCCGCTCCCGCGGCTTCGGCTTCGGTGACGATCCGCACGATGCGTTCTTTGGAGGCCGGGGTGATGACCGGGCCCATTTCGGCGTCGGGCTCGGTGCCGTTCTTGACCTTCACGGCAAGGGCGCGTTCCTCGACTTTCTTGACCAGCAGCTCGGCGGCGTCCCCGACGGCGACCGCGACGGAGATGGCCATGCACCGCTCGCCCGCGGAACCGAACGCGGCGGCGGCCAGGTGGTCGGCGGCGTTGTCGAGGTCGGCGTCGGGCATGATGATCGCATGGTTCTTCGCCCCGCCCAGGGCCTGGACCCGCTTGCCGTGCTTGGTGGCGGTTTCGTGGACGTACTTCGCGATCGGGGTGGAGCCGACAAAGGAGATGCCGTCGACGTCCGGGTGGGTCAGGAGCCCGTCGACGGTTTCCTTGTCGCCGTGCAGGACCTGGAACACGCCGTCGGGAAGGCCGGCCTGCTTCCAGAGCTTCGCGAGCAGCATCGAGGCGGAGGGGTCGCGTTCGGAGGGCTTGAGGATGAAGGCGTTGCCCGTGGCGATCGCCATGGGTGCCATCCAGAGCGGAACCATGACGGGGAAGTTGAACGGGGTGATGCCGGCGACGACGCCGAGGGGCTCCCGGAAGGAGAACACGTCGATGCCGGTGGAGACCTGGTCCGAGTAGTCGCCCTTGAGCAGTTGCGGGATGCCGCAGGCGAACTCGATCACTTCCAGGCCGCGGCCGATCTCGCCCTTGGCATCGGAAATGACCTTGCCGTGCTCGGCGGTGATCAGGGCCGCGAGTTCGTCCACGTGGGAGGCGACCAGTTCGCGGAACTTGAACAGGACAGCGGTGCGCTTGGCGAGGGAGAAATCGCCCCACTTTTCGCTCGCGGCCTTCGCGGCGGCAACGGTGGCGTCAAGATCGGCACGGTTCGCGAGGCGCAACGTTGCGGAGACGGCGCCGGTGGCCGGGTTGTAGACCGGCTGGCTGCGATCGCCGGCGCCGGCGGTTTCAACACCGTTGATGAAATGCTTGATGGTGGTCATGGTGGTCGTCGTCGACATGTGCGGACTTCCTTGTCTGTTGCTTGAAGAGGTCTGTGGCTTGAAGCGAGCTTGAGGGGGCTAGCCGAGCAGCTTGCGCTGGCGGTTCTTGTGGTCGGTGTACGTCTGGTAGGCCTGCTGGGTGGATTCGAGTTCGGAGACCTGCGAGACGGGAACGTCCCACCAGGATTCGGAGCTCGGCGCGTCAAGCAAGGGATCGGATTCGACGTGGATGACGATCGGTCCGGTTTCTTCCGGTGCTGCTTTCGCGTCGCGGATGGCTTGTTCCAGTTCGGCGATGACTTTCTCGCCGGGTTCGATCCGGATCACCTTCGCGCCGAGGGACTCGGCGTTGAGGGCCAGGTCGATGGGCAGGTTCTCGCCGGCATCGAAAGAGTGCTGTTCCTTGTCCAGGACCCGGTACTGCGTGCCGAAGCGCTGCGAGCCCAGGGATTCGGAGAGCGAACCGATCGAGGCGTAGCCGTGGTTCTGGATGAGGACCACGATCAGTTTGATGCGTTCGGCGACGGCGGTGACAAGTTCTGTGTGCATCATCAGGTAGGAGCCGTCCCCCACCATGACCACGACGTCGCGATCCTTGCCGCCCGCCGCGGCCTCGGCCAGAGCGGCACGCTTGACACCCAGGCCGCCGGGGATTTCGTAACCCATGCAGGAGTAGGCATATTCCACGTGGTAGCCGAAGGGGTCCCGGACGCGCCACATCTTGTGCAGGTCACCGGGCAGGGAACCGGCGGCGCAGATGACAACGTCCTGCTCGTCCATGGCCCGGTTGGTGGCGCCGATGATCTCGTTCTGGGCCGGGAGCGGCGTGTGGCGGGTGTCGAAGGCTTCGTCCACGATGCCGTTCCAGCGCTTCTTCTCGGCCGCGATCTTCTGCTCGAGGTCCGCGCCGACACGATAGCCGCCGAGCGCCTGGTTCAGCTTGACCAGGGCCTTGCGGGCATCGGCGACGATCGGCAGCACGGTGCCGTGCTTGTACGCGTCGATCGCGGCCACGTTGATGTTGACGAACTTCACGTCGGGGTTCTGGAACGCAGTGCGCGACGCCGTCGTGAAGTCTTCGTAACGGGTACCGATGCCGATGATCAAGTCAGCCTCGGCCGCGATGGCGTTCGCCGCCGTCGTGCCCGTGGAGCCGATGGCTCCAAGCGAGAACTTGTGGTCCCACGGAAGGACGCCGACGCCCGCCTGGGTGTTACCTACCGGGATGCCGGTGAGCTCGGCGAACGTGGCGAGTTCCTCGTTGGCGAAGGCGTAGAGGACGCCGCCGCCGGCGATGATCAAGGGCCGTTTCGCGGCGCGGATGGCCTCGGCGGCGCGGCGGATGTCGTCGTCGTCGGCTTCGGGGCGGCGGATCCGCCATTCACGCTCGGCGAGGAACTCTTCCGGGACATCCAAGGCTTCGGCCTGGACGTCCTGCGGCAGCGAAATGGTCACGGCACCGGTCTCGGCCGGGTCTGTCAGGACGCGCAGGCCGTGGTGGAACGCGGAGAACAGCTGCTCGGGCCGGGACACCCGGTCGAAGAACTTGGACAGCGGACGGAAGGCGTCGTTGACCGTGATGTCGTAGGCGTAGGGCAGCTCGAGTTGCTGCAGCACCGGATCCGCGGCCCGGGTGGCGAAGGTATCGCTCGGCAACAAGAGCACCGGCAGCCGGTTGGTGGTGGCCAGCGCCGCGCCGGTCAGCAGGTTCGAGGAACCCGGGCCAATCGAGGTGCTGATCGCGAAGGTCTGGCGACGGCGGGTGTGCCGAGCGTAGCCGACAGCCTGGTGCGCCTGGGCCTGCTCGTTGCGGCCCTGGTAGTACGGCATGATACTCGGGTCGAGTTGCTGGTACTGCTTGAGGGCCTGGCCGACGCCGGCGACGTTGCCGTGTCCGAAGATCCCGAAGGTGCCCGGGATCAGGCGCTCCCGGTACTCGCTCCCGCCGACTGTGTCCACGGTGTACTGCTTGGACAGGAACTCGACAACCGCCTGGGCGACCGTCATTCTGCGCGTTGACATTACTCTTACTCCGATACTTTCGCAGGTGTCTTCAGCAGCGCTGGCGTTTTCAAGAGCGAGGCGGCGGTGGCCACGGCCCCGGCCACGTCCCCGTCGGCCGGATACAAAAGGGTCCGTCCCACAGTCAATCCCTGGACTCCCGGCAGGGCAAGCGCTGCCTGCCAGCTGGCGAAGACCTCGTCCTGGCCCGCGTCCGGATCCCCGCCCAACAGGACCGTGGGCAGTGTGGTGGCGGCCATGACGCGTTCCATCTCGGCCACGACCGGGAGTTTCATCCAGGTGTAGGCGCTTGTGGAACCCAGGCCCTGCGCAATCGCCACCGACTTGATGACCGCGTCCGGGGAAAGGTCGTTGCGGACCTTGCCGTTCGCCTCGCGGACGGACAGGAACGGTTCCACCATGGCGATGAGCTTGCGCGCTGCGAGGGAGTCCACCGCCTTGGCCGTCGCTTCCAGGATCGACGCCGTGTCCGGGTCACCGAGGCAGATCCGGGTCAGCATCTTCCCGCCGTCGGCGCCGAGGGCGTCCAGGGCGGCTGCGGTGTGGCCCGTGAAACGGTCGTCGATTTCGTTGACCAGCCCCGCGAGGCCGCCGCGGTTCATCGAGCCGAAGACAAGCTTGCCCTCAAGCGCCCCGAGCAGGAGCAGGTCATCCATGATGTCCGGCGAGGCCAGGACACCGTCGACGGCGGGATTCGCCAAAGCGATCTGCAGCCGGTCCAAAAGTTCCCGGCGGTCGGCCATGGCCACCGGGTCGGCGCCGACGCTCAGCGCGCCGCGGGCCGGGTGGTCGGCCGCGACGATGAAGTTCTGGGAGCCGTACTTCAGGCCCGGGTGGCGGCGACGTGCGGCAGCGGCGCGGGCAACGGCGTCGGGATCTTCAAGCCGGATGGCACTGAGGTGCTCGTAACGGCGGGGGTCGTCATTGAAGCTCAACGTGTTGCTCCTTCGGAAACTGCTGGATGGGAAGCTGCGTCGGTGCCTGCTGTGCCGTCCGGGGTCAGGCGGCCACGTTCGGCGAGCAAGGAGGTGACTTCTTCCGGCGTCGGCATTGCGTCGGCGCACGAGAGGCGGGAGGCGACGAGCGCGCCTGCCGCGTTCGCATAGTCCAGGATCCGGGCCAAAGGCCAGCCGGACAACAGTCCGTGGCAGAAAGCACCGCCGAAGGAGTCGCCCGCGCCCAGGCCGTTGACGGTCTCCACGGGAACGGGAGCGGAGACAACGCGTTCGGTGCGGGTCTTGGCCATGACGCCTTCGGGGCCGAGCTTGACCACGGCGATCTCGACGCCGGCGGCCAGGAGGCGGTCGGCCTGCTCGTCCGGGGTTCCTTCACCCACGGCGACGGCGCATTCCTTGTCATTGCCGATGGCGACCGTGACGTGCGGCAGGATCTTGGCGACCTCGGCCCGGGCCTCGTCTTCGGAAGCCCAGAACATAGGCCGATAATCCAGGTCCAGGATGGTGTACTGGCCCTCGTTCAGGCCTGTGCGCGGCCTGGCTTCATGTGCTGCGAGGTGGGCCGAGCGGCTGGGCTCCTGGCAAAGGCCGGTCACGGTGGACCAGAAGATGCCGGCGTCCTTGATGGCTTCGAGGTCGAGTTCCTCGGCCTTGATCTGGAGGTCCGGTGCCGTCGGGAAACGGCCGTAGAAGTACAGCGGGAAGTCGTGCGGAGGCTGGATCGCGCAGAACGTGGCCGGGGTCTGAAGGCCGGGTACCGGGGTGACGAACGCGTCGTCGACCTTGAACTTGCGCAGCTCGCGGTGCAGGTAGATGCCGAACGGGTCATCGCCGGTGCGCGTAATCACGCCGGAGCGGCGGCCGTGGCGGGCGGCGGCGACGGCCACGTTGGACGGCGAGCCGCCAAGGTACTTGCCGAAGGACTGCACATCCTCCAGTCCCACACCGATGTCGTTCGGGTAGATATCAACGCTGATGCGCCCGATGGTGAGCAGTTCGTGGGTCACGGTGATCGCGGACCTTTCTGTAGTGAACTCTTCTTGCGGGACGGTGAGAGCTCCGGTGCTTTTGCCGGCCCGCAGTGAGCGGGGCCACAACCACTACTTTGCACCAGAATTCATGTCCTGTCAAAGGTTTGTACTGACATATTTACAACGAAACGTAATGGCATAAATTACGCGGCGACTTGGGCTTGAATCCGCCCCAAAACGCCTCAGTTACCGCGCAGGAACAGCAAGCTCGCCAGTGACATACTGGGCGCGGCCAAAGCCGAAGGACCAGTCATCGGCACTGTTTTCGACGTACCCAAGGAAGACATCCTCGCCGGCGACGCCAATCTCGCCGAGCCCGGCGGCGATGGCGGCGAACAGGGACTGCTTGGCTTCGCGACTCCGCCCGCCCTGGGTGAATATCTGGATCATGACCACGCCGGACGTTCGTTCGAAACCGAGGCCGGCATCCTGCGCAACAATCTGGCCTGCGGGATGCTCGGTGATGATGTGGAAGTAGTCGCGCTCCGGGATGCCATACTCGGCGAGGATAGCGTCGTGGATCCGCCTGCTCAGGTCGTCGAGCTGCTCTGGTGTGCGGCCTTCGTTGACATCAATGCGGACGAGGGGCATCTGCTCTCCTTTAATAGTTTGTCCTGACATGCTAACAAACTATCGAAGCGCCCCACAAGCTCTTCCCACCGTGACGCCCCCTGCAACGCCCGCTCACATATCCGGCCTTAACCGCCGACGCCCGCTCACATCATGTGAGCGAGCGTCGGTCGAAAAGCCTTCAGATGTGAGCGAGCGTCGGCCCAAAAGCCTTCAGATGTGAGCGAGCGTCGGTGACGGGCCGCCCGGGCATTCAACAGTTAAACAACGACGGCGCCCGTCACCTTCACGTGGAAGGTGACGGGCGCCGTCGTGGGCCCTGCTTTGGGTGCTAGAGGGTTGCGAAGACCTCGCGGAGCAGCTTGGCGGTCTCGGACGGCGTCTTGCCGACCTTCACGCCTGCAGCTTCGAGAGCTTCCTTCTTGGCCTGAGCCGTACCCGCGGAGCCGGAGACGATGGCGCCAGCGTGGCCCATGGTCTTGCCCTCGGGGGCGGTGAAGCCTGCAACGTAGCCGACAACCGGCTTGGTGACGTTGGCCTTGATGAAGTCGGCTGCGCGCTCTTCTGCGTCGCCACCGATTTCGCCGATCATGACGATTGCCTTGGTCTCCGGGTCCGCCTCGAACGCAGCCAGGGCGTCGATGTGGGTGGTGCCGATGACGGGGTCGCCACCGATGCCGATGGCCGTGGAGAAGCCAAGGTCGCGAAGTTCGTACATCATCTGGTAGGTCAAGGTACCAGACTTGGAGACCAAGCCGATGGGGCCCTTGCCCGTGATGTTCGCCGGGGTGATACCAACGAGGGCTTCGCCCGGGGTGATGATGCCGGGGCAGTTCGGCCCGATGATGCGGGTGATCTGCTTGCCGTCAGCGTCCACCGTGGCCTGGGCGAGTGCCCAGAACTCGGCGGAATCCTGAACCGGCACGCCTTCGGTGATGACAACGACCAGGCCGATGCCTGCTTCGATGGCTTCAACCACGGCGGCTTTGGTGAATGCCGGCGGAACGAAGACGATCGAGACGTCGGCGCCGGTCTCGGCTATGGCTTCCTTGACGGTGCCGAAGACGGTGATTTCCTTGTCGCCGTGCAGCACCGTGGTGCCAGCCTTGCGGGCGTTGACGCCACCGACGATGTTGGTGCCGGCCTTGAGCATCAGGGCGGTGTGCTTGGTGCCTTCGCCGCCGGTGATGCCCTGGACGATGACCTTGGAGTCCTTGTTCAGATAAATAGACATTGTGAGGTCCCTTTACTTCGCTGCGTTGGCGAGCTCGGCGGCCTTGTCGGCGCCCTCGTCCATGGTGGCTGCCAGGGTAACCAGCGGGTGGTTGGCCTCGGCCAGGATGCGGCGGCCCTCTTCGACGTTGTTGCCGTCGAGGCGGACAACCAGCGGCTTGTTGGCATGGACACCAAGCTCGGCCAGTGCACCGACGATGCCCTTTGCCACAGCGTCACACGCAGTGATGCCACCGAAGACGTTCACGAAAACGCTCTTGACCTGCTCGTCACCGAGGATGACGTCCAAGCCAGCGGCCATGACCTCAGCGGAGGCTCCACCGCCGATGTCCAGGAAGTTGGCCGGCTTGACGTTGCCGTGGTTTTCGCCTGCGTAAGCAACGACGTCGAGGGTGGACATCACAAGACCGGCGCCGTTGCCGATGATGCCAACCGAGCCGTCAAGCTTCACGTAGTTGAGGTCCTGCGCCTTGGCCTTGGCCTCGAGCGGGTCAGCTGCGTCCTTGTCCTCAAGGTGTGCGTGCTTGGGGTGGCGGAAGCCGGCGTTCTCGTCCAGCGAGACCTTGCCGTCAAGGGCAACGATGTCGCCGGCGCCGGTCTTGACCAACGGGTTGACCTCAACAAGGGTTGCGTCTTCCTTCTTGAAGACGTCCCAGAGCTTCAGGATGACGGAAGCAACCTTGCCGCGCAGTTCCTCGGAGAAACCAGCAGCGGCAACGATTTCGTCGGCCTTGGCCTGGTCGATTCCGACGGCGGGATCGATGGCGACCTTGGCGAGTGCCTCGGGGCGCTCAACGGCAAGCTGCTCGATTTCCATGCCGCCTTCAACCGAGCACATGGCCAGGTAGTTGCGGTTGGCCCGGTCCAGCAGGACGGAGAAGTAGTATTCCTCAGCAATGTCGGCGCCCTGGGCGATCATGACCTTGTTGACGGTGTGGCCCTTGATGTCCATGCCAAGGATGTTGGTGGCGTGCTCAAGCGCTTCGTCAGCGGACTTTGCGACCTTGACACCGCCGGCCTTGCCACGGCCACCGACCTTTACCTGCGCCTTGACGACGGTCACGCCGCCGATGTTCTCGGCAGCAGCCTTTGCTTCTTCAGGAGTGTGCGCCACGATGCCGGCGAGCACGGGTACACCGTGCGCTTCGAACATATCGCGCGCCTGATATTCAAACAGGTCCACGGTTTAGTGTCCTTCTACGTCGAAGTAGTTTCTGTACAGCCGGAAACCACGGTGACCGCGAAAACCGGCTGCGGATAGGTGCGCATCGAACGGCCATCTAGCAGCCGGTCACATTGCGCAAGTTCCTCTCGAACTTTAGCCCCCCGGGGAGGCCAGCCGGTTCTACAGTACCTGTTAAGTGAGTAAGCACACACTTCTATCGACCGTAGAAAAACCGCTATATGACGCGGTTTTCCGGCGCGTCCAGCCACCATAATGCCAGGACGGCAGGACGACGGGAGCCGCTAGGAATCCAGTTTGGTCAGCGGCGCGTAACGCAGCAGCAGCCGTTTCTCGCCGACGTCGAACTTCACCTTTGCCACGGTCTTGTCACCGGCGCCTTCGATGCCGATCACGGTGCCGTTGCCGAAGCTCGTGTGGTTCACTTTGTCCCCCACGACGACGGCGACCACTTCCTTTTGCGGCTGGACACGGTTGCGTACGACGGCGGCCGGCACGTCGGCGTTGAAGCCCGCCGTGCCGCTGGCGGCAGCGCCGCGCGACGTTCCGGCGCCCCAGAAGGAGCCGCCGTAACGCCCGGAGCCGATGGGCGCGTTACCCCAGCCGCTTACTTGGCGGGAGGTCCCTTCGCGCTTCCACTCCACGAGACCGGTGGGGATCTCCTCCAGGAATTGGCTGGCGGGGTTGTATTGGCTCTGGCCCCACATGCTGCGGACCTCCGAACGGGTCACGTAAAGGCGCTTCCGTGCACGGGTGAGGCCCACATAGGCCAGGCGACGCTCCTCCGCCAGTTCCTTCGGATCCGTTGCGGACCGCTGGTGCGGGAACAGCCCGTGTTCCATGCCGGTGAGGAAGACGACGGGGAATTCCAGGCCCTTGGCCGTGTGGAGGGTCATGAGCGTGACCACTCCCATCCGCTTGGCCTCGGCCACGGCCGCGGCCGCATCCTCGGAAGATCCCTCCGGAGCGTCCGGGATCTGGTCGGCGTCGGCTACGAGGGAGACTTGCTCGAGGAATTCGCCCAGCGAGCCTTCTGGGTTGTCGCGCTCGTATTCCCGGACCACCGCCACCAATTCGGCGAGGTTTTCCACGCGGGATTCGTCTTGCGGATCGGTGCTGGCGCGGAGCCCGGCCAGGTAACCGGTCTGTTCCAGGACAGCTTCCAAAGCTGCCGCGGCCCCGGAACCCGAGGCCACTTCGGCCAGGTCATCCAGAAGTTTCACGAAGCCCAGGACCGCGTTCACGGAGCGGGTGGCCATGCCGGGAGCCTGGTCCGCCTTGCGTGCCGCGGTCATGAACGACGTGCGTTCGCGTTCGGCGAGCGCCGCCACGGCACCTTCGGCACGATCGCCGATTCCACGCTTGGGTTCGTTGAGGACGCGACGCAAATTGACGTCGTCGTCGGGGTTCACCAGGACGCGAAGGTACGCGAGGGCGTCCTTGATTTCCTTGCGTTCGTAGAACCGGGTACCGCCCACCACTTTGTACGGCAGGCCAACCCGGACGAGGACGTCTTCAATGGAGCGTGACTGGGCGTTGGTGCGGTAGAAAATGGCGACGTCGCCAGGACGCAAGCCCTCCTCGTCCTGGAGCCGGTCGATCTCCTTGGCGATGAACTGGGCTTCGTCGTGCTCGTTCTCCCCCACATAGCCGATGATCTTCTCGCCGTCGCCTTCGGCCGTCCAGAGTTTCTTGTCCGGGCGGTTGGGGTTGCGCGAAATAACGGAGTTCGCCGCGCTCAGGATGTTCTGGGTGGAGCGGTAGTTCTGCTCCAACTTGATGGTGCGGGCTTCCGGGTAGTCCTTCTCGAATTCGACGATGTTGCGGATGTCCGCACCGCGGAAGGCGTAGATGGATTGGTCGGAGTCGCCGACGACGGTCAGCTCGCTCGCCTGCGGACCCTCGCCGACGATTTCGCGGACCAATGCGTACTGGGCGTGGTTGGTGTCCTGGTATTCGTCCACGAGTACATGGCGGAACCGACGTCTGTACGACTCCGCGAGGGCAGGGAAGGCCCGGAACATGTAAACGGTCTGCGCGATGAGGTCGTCGAAGTCCATGGCATTGGCCTGGCGCAAGCGCTGCGTGTAGCCCTTGAAGACCTCGGCCACGGCCTGTTCGAAGGGTTCGTTGTAATTGGCACTGGAGGCGAACGCGTCGTCGTCGATGAGCTCGTTCTTGAGGGCCGAGATCTTGTGCTGAATGGCCTTGGGGGCGAACTTCTTGGGGTCAAGGTCCAGGTTCTTCGCTACGAGGGTGATGAGCCGCAGGGAGTCCGCGGAGTCGTAGATGGAGAAGTTGGAGTTCAGTCCCACGTTGGCGGCTTCGCGGCGCAGGATGCGCACACAGGAGGAGTGGAACGTGGAGATCCACATCGACTTGGCGCGGGCACCCACCAGCGCTTCGATGCGCTCCCGCATTTCCGCGGCCGCCTTGTTGGTGAAGGTAATGGCGAGGATCTCGCCGTGGTGCGCCCGCCTGGTGGCTATCAGGTACGCAATGCGGTTCGACAGCACGCGGGTCTTGCCTGACCCTGCACCGGCGACGATCAGCAAAGGGCTGCCGGCATGTTTGACGGCTTCCTCCTGCTGGGGGTTCAACCCTTCGAGCAATGCCTCCGCAGACGGCAAGCCCGCGTGGCCCCCGTCGTGCCCACCGCCGGGCGCGCCACCCCAAGACACACCGCCACCGGACGCAGAGTCCCTAGGCGCAGAGCCGCCCGGCGCACTTCCACTCTGTGCAGGGCCGCTTCCGGCGCGTGAAAGCATGGCCGGAGCGGCCTTGGTGGCAGCTCGGCTTGCAGCTTTGAAGGGGCCATCCGCGTACGGGTCAAACAACATATCCATGGTGTTTACCAGTCTAGGCGGTGGCTCTGACCCCGGAGGACCCGCATGATCTTCCTCGATGTCCGTCAAATACCGGCTCAGTCGGGAAATACCGAGGCTCCGAAGTGCTCTCCCAATTATGCTTCTTAGGAGCTACAAGTTCGCTGGCTCTGGGACACATCCAAAGGAACGGCATGCGGGGAAAACGAGGGGTTTGGACTACGCGCCGCCCCGGTGTGGTGTCGAAATACGGAACCCTTCTGGGGTCGGGCATCACCATTGCCTCAAGCCTGTTCCTGGCTGCCGCCAAGCCGCTCCAACCGTGGGAATTCGTCGGCGCGTACCTTGTCCTTGCGGCGGTCCTCGCCTGTTTCGCACTGATGCTCCACTCGGATGCATGGCCCCACCGCCTGGCGGTTCTGTTCGGGCTCATCCTGCTCGCGGAATTGTTGGGCTCCGAACAACGCGACGAGTTCAATCCCGCTTTCCTCCCCTACACACTGGTCCTCTCGGCAAGTTCCGTCCTCGTCCTCTCGATGCGCAAAACCTGGCGCTCAAGGCTGTTCACATTCACGGCGTTCCTTCTCGTCCTGGGGTACACGGTGATCTCCGCTTCGGCGGTGGGCGTCCATCCGGCGAGCGCTTTCATACTCGCGGCGACCTGGATCATCACCTTGGCGATGCGGCTTGGCGGACCACGGGCTTTGGCCCTGTATTGGGGAGATTTCGCCGTGCGCCAGGAATCCGTGGCAGCCCACATCGTGGCACAGAACCGGCGTAGCTACGTGGCCTGGAACACGAGGCATTTGCACGACACCACCTTGCGCACCCTCACCGTGATCGGCCGCCAAGGCGCCGGTCTCTCCTCGAAACAACTAGGAGAAATGCTCGACGCCGTCACCTCCTCGGGGGCGGTGGCCCGGCCGGGACCACCGCCGCCAGGAGCGACCGACGTCGGCCTTGGCGCTTCGACGCCGTCCGAGACCCCGGAACCCGGCGAGCTCGCGGTTCGGTTGCGGCGAATCGCCGAGATACGGGCACGGGACGGCTTCAGCGTCGAGATCCACGGGACGACCGGAGCGCTGGCTGCTCCTGTCCAGGCTGCCTTGCTGGCGGCAGTGGATGAATGCATCCTGAACGCCGACAGGCACGCCGGCGCAGGACATGTGGATGTCCTGTTATCCCGGATCTCGGGCCAAGTTTCAGTGGTCGTCAGCGATTCCGGTTGTGGATTTGACCCTTCGACGCTCCCGACCGACAGGCTGGGCGTGAAGGAATCCGTCCTCGCCCGGATGCGTGACGCCGGGGGACGTGCGCGGGTCTTTTCCACGCCTGGACAAGGAACCACGATCCTGCTCGAAGCCGTGGCCGCATGACCATGCCGGCTATGTCGCGGACGAGCGTGGAGGGACCCCTCTTCGTGTCGCGTGGAATTCTGGCGACAGCCTGCTTCGTGCTGTGGATCCTCAATTTCTATCTCGCTTTTGAAGCCGGCAACAATGCGGGCGCTGCCCCCTGGCACGTCCTGGCTACAGGCCTCGACTTGTTGGAGGTCGTCGTTGCCCTCCAGGCCTCCGACGCCGCTACTCCACGGGGCCGGCTGGCCAATCTGCGGGCCACGTGGCTGGTCCTGGCCGTTGCTTCGGCTTGCTGCGCCGCATTGGCTATCGAGCAGGAAACGGGGCTCGCCCTGATCGGAGCGAATGCACTGCTCTCCGCAGTCGCAGTCCTCCTGGTGTCCCACCTTTGGAACCTTCGTGGATTCGTCACCCTCACGCTCGCCATTGCGGCAGTCAACACCGCCCTCTACGCCGTCACCCCGGGAGCCGACCCCCGGACGACGTCGAACGTCCTGTTCCTTTCGCTCCTTCCCGGTGCGGTTGGAACTTTGAGCGTGCTACTGCGCAGGGACGCCCTCCAGCGGAAGGGCGCGAGCGGACTGAGCGGGCGGCTCGACGCCCTGACGCAGGCAATCCACGCCAAAACGTCCGTACGGGAACTCGAACTGGCGGTCACCAAGACCCAGATCGATAAATTGTTTGCCAAGGTGGCGCATGCCCCCTCGCTGCCTCTGGACCCAGCGACGGCCCGCGAAGCGAGGGAGCTTGCGGGTCATTTGCGCCAGTTGCTACTGGAGGAATGGTCCGACAATTGGCTTGCTGAGGCCCTGGAGCTCGAGGGCCTTGGCCACAATGTCATTGTTGCCCAGCCCACTGACTTGGTGGAAGAGTTGCCGGAGAGCTCACGCCCGGCCATCCTGGCTGCCACCATGCTGATGGCAATGGGCGCAACGCTGCGTGGCGCACACCGGGGCGACGCCACTCCGCGGCCAAGGGCTGCCCACCGGATCCACTTCTTTGCCGAGAAGTCCGGCCAGGACGGTACACGCCTGACATGGCGCATTGGCGGAGTCCGCAAGAACCATCTCTCACCTCTTTTGTGGACCGAGCTGGATTCGCTGGGCCGGGGCAAAGCGCACAATGACCGGGAAGGCTGCAGCATCGTGGTTGAGACAGCCGGGTGGCGACGTTGACCCGCGTTCTGCTCATCGACAACCACCGGCTTTTGGTCGACTCCTTGTCGCAGTGGCTTCTCGTGTACGCTCCGGAAATCCGCGTCCTGGCCGGGGCCTCTTCCTGGCCTCTGGAAGGCCGCGTGCCCCAAGGTGACGGGGCCGCCAAGGCGGATGTCGCCGTCGTCGGTGAACTGCAAAGGCGAGAAGCCCCTCATCTTGCCGGTATTGTCTCCTCGCTCAGGGCGTCGGGGATGCAGGTGGTCCTGCTGGCGGACCAGCAGCCTGCAATGGCCATCAGCTCAGCCCTCGACGCCGGCGCACTGGCCATTGTGCCCAAGTCCGCCGACCCGGGCCACACCGCGGCCGCGATCCGCGCGGCGGCATCCGGCCGGCGATACCTTCATCCGGATATCAAGGGCATGCTTGAGTCAACAGCCAGTACGAGAGTCGAGTTGTCCGTCAGGGAACGGCGGCTTGTGGAGCTGTACCTTGGACCCACGCCTCGAAGCATCAGGGAGGTGGCGGATCTTTTGGCGATCAGCGAGCAGACGGTCAAGTCCCACCTGCACCGGGTCCGGCAGCGCTATGCAGCCGCAGGCTTCACCGTGGGAAACATCATCAGCCTCCAGGAACAGCTTCGAAAAGACGGCTGGTTGAGCTAGACGACGGCCGGCTGCGAGCCTGGCTTCGTCGATTTCGACCCAAGAATGCTCACCAGGGCCACCAAGAGCGGAACGCACAATGCCGACATGAACCCGGCAACAATCATCCGGCCGTGGATCTCCGCCTGCCCCTCCAAAATCAGGACGACCCAGAACTGCGACCAGCAGCCGAGGACCATCACCACGGCAAGGCGTCCTATTGCCGACTCCCGTCGAGCGGCAACGGCGAAGCCCAAGAGCATGGTCAACAGGTGGAGGCCAAGTAACGCAACCGGCGCTGCTTTCATCGCCGTGTACAGGCCCAGGACAACGGGCACCCGGCGTTCTTTGACGCCGGGACCTTGGCCCGAAGCCGCCATGTAGGATCCCCCATCACTGAGCTCGGGCGTGAGCAGGGCGCTGATTCCCCGCTCCCCGAGGCCGATCAGCCGTTCCGGGTGGGTGGCAAAGAACGCGACGATCTTGCCACGATTGATCTGTTCCCCGAACTGCGGGTAATTCGGGTTGTACACCGCTGAATTGACGGAGTCCATCGTGCTGCCCGCGGCCGTCATGAAACTCCGGTCCAGCCCCAGCCACTTCAAATCCGCGACGGGATCCGGGCTGTTGGGCAGGATCGACGCGAAGACGGTGTTGTAGAGATTCAGTTCGGTAGCACGCTTGGGTTCGACTGAGACGAACGCTACGGTAACCCCCGCAATGGCAACCACGGCCGCCGAGGGCATCACGAATGCCTGCCACCGACGATGCGCGGGAGTTGCCGGCCGTCGAGTGCGCGCGGCAGGCAACCACAGGAGCGCCAAGGCAACCACGGGCAACCACGAGACCATTTGCGGCATGGCCGAGACCGTGAATGCGGCTGCGAGGACCACCATGAGCACCGATGCCCACCGCGGCCTTCCGCCGTTCCAGTAGCGCAGCAGCGCCACCGCCAAGGCAAGCGTGCCCAGGAACGCAGCGGGTTCGCTGTAGGGCGACACGAAGAAATCCGCGAAGACTCCGTCCACCGTCACCAGCGTGACGAGCGCAGCGACCAGCAACCGGAACGGCATCCGCCCCGGCAACGCCGCCACGAGTCCGGCGATGAGGGCGCCGAAGGCAACACAGCACACAATCCCCACCGCGCGCGTATCGAGGCCGGATCCCCAAGCAAACACCGGCGTGAGCCACTTACCGAGCCACAAAAGCAGCAATTGCGAGGAATAGACGGGCTCTCCGGATCCAGTGAAGCCGCAAGCCTCACCGTAGTACTGATGCGGCACCCAGCTCGGTTGGATGAAATTCGTGAAGTCGGCATAGCCCCAGGGTCTGAGGTTCCGGACGCCCAGAGAGCAAAGCAGTTGTTGACCGGTCCCTTGGTCGGCCATGCCAACGGTTTGGGGCATGAACAAGCGGAGGATCATGACGAGCGAGGCAAGCGTGCCGGACAACCCGGCAACAGCGCGCAAGCGGAGCGACCCCGGCGCGCCTTGCCTCACCTCACGCAGCCCCACCTCACCCGGGCCGAACGTCCTGGCCAGGTAACCGGCCGCGGAGCGCAGCGGGCCGGCGGCCCCGCTCCTCCGGCGGAGCGGTTCCGGGCCGAACCTCGTGGACGGCTCGGATTTCTCGGCATCCGGCCTTGCGTCAACCATGCTTCGGCCCTCCCGCCGGCGCGAGCGTGCCGGTAATGGTGCCTGGACTGGACTGCAAATTGGACTGCAGGGGCGCGACCGCGCACCGCACTGTGTACGCGCCGTTCACCGTCCGGATGATCGGACGCAGCAGGATTCCGGCCGGGAGCGCGTCAACGCCGAGGAACTGCAAGGCATAAGGCAGGCACCGCGCGTTTCGCGCGGCAGGGGTGGCCACACTGCCGTCCAGATTGAACCAGGCACTGATGTCCTCTGCGGTGTGGGGTTCGATACATGGAATATCGACGCCGTCGTCGCTCAATTGGCCTTCCGCGAGTTCCTGTCGATAGCAGAGCCGCAGGGCGGCCGACTCGGGGCCCGCCAGCATGCCCTTGAAATCCGCGGTGGTGGTCCGGGGAGTGCCGTCGTTCGCGGCCAGGAGCACGTCGCAACGCACGGCCCGGGCGCCACGTTCCCAGTCGTCACGGCTCGGGGCGTACGCGGCGATGGCTAGGCCTGTTGTGCCATCACGTTCACGGGCTCCAAGATACGTCCGCAGTGAGGCAACGTCGCACAAGCGCTGGGTGAGTACCTTGAGTTCCTGCCGTCCCGGCCTTGTTTCCTGACCTGACAAGGGAGCCGGAACCTGCGTGACCTTGTAGGTCTGGGCGGTGTGCGCCTCCGTACAGGAGACCGGTGGGCTTGGTTCGCTGACGGCGTCGAATTGTTCCGGCGACACAATCAGGTGGCACTCGCCCACTGCCGGGTTGCCGGTGGGCGCCCCGGGAAGTGTCTGGTTGCATCCATTCAGGAGCCCTGCAATCAGCAATGCTGCAGCCCCCGGCGTCGCCCGTTTCGCCAAGCTACGCGGCACGCCGCCCCCGTCTGGTCTTGCCTGCGCGGACCAGGACAATGATGGCCGCGACAAAACCGGCGATCACCACGAAAGAACCGAGGAAATGGTGCATGATACTGAACCCCTGCTCTCCCCAGGCCTGCTGTGCGCCCGCGATCATGAAGAACCTCAAGCCGTTGCTGACAATGACAATCAGCAATGCCAAGGCGGCGGCGCGGGCCAATCGTGGCACCGCGATACGGCCCATGAGGAACAAACCACCGGTCAAGGCCAGGACGGGGGCGATCAGTACCGTGCTGGAGCACAATCCGGTCACCATCAGGCCGAAGGGTTGCCCACCGCCGATGTTGTGGAAGATGATGTCGCGGACGCTGTACGACGAGCCTCCCAGGACCCGATCGAACACCCAGGCCATGCTCAAGGCCTCGAGACTGCGGATGCTCTCCTGCTGCAGCATGGCCAAGGCTGCCGCCGCCAGGCATACCAGGCCGGGGAGAATACCGCCCTGGCTCGAGCGGAGCGTTGCGACCCGTTGGCCTTGTGGGCCTCTGGAGTATTGGACACTCGTGGACACTAGGCTTCCTTCGCTAACAGCTGGGCGTCGTCCTCATTGTTGCGCCGGGTTTTCGCCCAGCCCTGGCGTCCCGTGACCAAGCGGTAAGTTGCCCTCAACACGGAAACGTAGTTCTGGTACATGTAGAGCCAGTAGCCAACTCCCCACAGGACTCCCGCCCACCAGCTCTTGTCCGGGACTGCCTGCTTGCGATAGACGGGACCCCACAAGGCGAAAGGGGCGATGCCCGTGACAATGATGAGCGGGATGATGAACCAGGACGCCGCCAGCCACGCTTGGAAGCCACCCATCGTGAGGGAGCCCTGGGCCACCATCGTGATGAACAGCGCGGGCCACAAGACCAGGCCCAGGATCTGGATGAACGGCTGGACCAGGAAATAGCTGCATTCGATAGCCCCGATGTTGCTGAAGTGCGGAGACTCGAAAATTCTCCCCAGGTAGCTGCTGCACTGCATTCCGCCGTGGCACCAGCGGGTTCTCTGGGTCAGCAGTCGGCGAAGCCCCGGAAGTGCCTCCTGCGACACATGGGCGTCATGCATGTAGACGGTCTTGTAGCCGCTCAGCATCACGTGGATCGCGAGCTCGTAATCCTCCAGGAGGGCTCCATGCCAAGGCTCCCCGGAGGTCCTGGCGATAGCGTCGAGGGCGGAAAGCCGGGTGAACTGCCCGTTGCCGCCCAAACCAACGGTCAAGGTGTGGCGTCGGAGCGACTGCATGGCGGCAATGGTGGTGCGGAACTCCATGTCCTGCATAAGGATGAGGTACCGGGCGAAGCCTTGCTTCACGCGTCCGAATCCTACGGCCGTCTTCAACGCCCGGTCATCCACGTTGGACATCCACACAGCGGTCTGGGCGGCTCCCACCTCGGGATCGCCGAAGGCAAGCGGTCCGGCGGCCTGGCGGAACGCATTTTCGGACATGAGCCCATCGGCGTCGAGCACCATGACGATCACCGTTTCGCGGTCGGCCCCGGAAACCAGCCAGTCATCCAGGGCCCGGTACGCCGCGTTCAGGGCGTCGCCCTTGCCCGAACGGGCGTCCGGGAGAAAGCGGCGCACTAGGTGAACCAAGGGGTCGGCCACCGATGCGCTCTGCACAATGTGGGCCGTGGCGTCTTCACTGGCATCGTCCACAACCCAAACGTGGGCCTCGGGGAATTGTCTCCGCAGCTTCGCCAGGGTATTTCCAATCACCGTTTCCTCGTCGCGGCACGGGATGAACACGTGCCAAGTGAAGCCTCCCGGTGTTCCCTCCGGATCGGGAGTCCGGCGCAGGAACGGAACCAGGATCACACTGATGTAGGCAAGGAACACCACCAACAGAACGAATGCCAAGGCTTGCGCGGACTCGAGTACTGACATGTCTCCCCGATAGTGTTTTGAGGCTTTTTACGGCCGTTTCAAGAGAAGGTGAAGCGGGGCGCCCCCTGTGGTGGGGCCGCCCCGCGGATGATGCAGCTAGGAATCCTTGCGGTCGGCAGCCCGCTTCGCGGTCTTGAGCCTGCTGTTGCGTAGGACCACGAACCCGGCGACCAACAACGCAATACCCAGGAGGATGACCCAGCCAAGGGCCGGTGCCCCGGTGACGGCGAGGGTTGCGCCGCCCGCCACGGCTCCCCCTGTCGTCAAACTATTTCCGTACATGCTGCACATTCCTTCCGTGGTTCTTGACTGGTGCGGGCAGACGCAATCAGACGGCCGGAACCGGGGTCCGACGGCGTGCACGGAACAACAACCAGCAAACAAGCGCTAGCAAAGCCACTACGCCGCTGATGGCCAAGGTGTCGTTGTTGAGCACCGGGATTGCTGCTGCAAGCAGGTTCGGACCCACGGAGGCGTTGGCGAGGTCGACGGTGGCAATACTGCCGCCGGCTATGCCTACCTGGAGCGCACGCTCGGTGAAGGTGCCTCCGTTGCTTTCCTGTACGTTGACCTTCGCCGAGACCAATGCGGTCAAAGCGTTGGACAACGGGGTCACGATGGTAGAGGACACTCCGGAGACGACGCCGTTCAGGGCGGCGGTCAGAACGGCCAGTGCGGGGCCGGCAGTTATCTGCGCAATCGGCCCGAGCGCGTTGACTGCGGCGGTCGCGCTGGCGAGCGTGGAGTTGACCACGCTGGTGATCTTGGCGGCAACAGCCTGCGGCAGGAACGAAACGAGGTCCGTGCCAGGGGGCAGGGCGTTGAGGCTCGGCACACCGGCAACGGCCAGGAGGTCTGCCTCGGTGATGGAGATCGTGCCGCCCGCAAGAGGATTCGCCACAGTGACGCCCAAGGGACCCAGGACAAGGTTGGCGGTGTTGATTGCAGTGCCAACCGTGCCGGCAACTCCGCCAATGACCGTTCCGCCAAGATCAGCAGATACGCCGGCAATCGAGTAGGCGCCGGCGGGAGCCGCCCCTTGGTCCTGCTTGGCGGCGGCGGCCAGCGTGGTGATCTTCAGGTCCAGGTTCACGAGATCGGCGCCACCAAGGATGTTGGCTGTACCCGCTTTGATTTCAGCCGCCGGGATACTGGGGCTTCCCGACGTCGGCAGGCCGCCGGGCAGGGTGATAAGGCCCGGTGCGCCCGAGACAGTACCTGAGAACGCCGCGGAGGATCCGTCATTGACGGCCTTTCCATACTGGCTGACCGCGCCCAGCTGGATGATGCCGTTGTTGCCCAGCAGCGGAATGTTTCCCGCACCGACGTTCACGATGCCGAAGGCGGCGGAAAGATCGAGCGGAGTGCTGTTTTCAATGACGGCCGGGCCGGATGGCGGGGTGCCGATCTGCCGGGCAGTTGCCGCGCCGTTGGATGCCACGCCGGCGAAGTTCGGTATCGCAAGGACGCTGCCGTCAATGATTTGTCCGCTGCCCGAAGAAATAACGTCAGTCGGCCCGGCTGTTGCAGCTGGTGCCGCTACCAGGCCGAAACCCAGCGCTACGATAGCGCTGACGCCCACCGCGGCGGACCATGTCCTGTGTCTCGTATTCAAGTTTTGCCCCCTCGTGAGAGTTGCAATCACGCCGGGCGCGTTGCAACGGAAACCTTGGAGGACGCACGTCCCCCGTGGAGAAAGTAAACAAGGCCCGAGGCGAGCGCTTCCCGAAGGTACCCGAATGGGTTAAGCGACGAAGTCTGGGCGTCGCTGCCCCGTCCCCAACATGGAGTCGATAGCCGCCACCGCACGCTCGGCCGCGCCGCCGTCGCCGTAGGGGTTCACTGCAGTAGCCATATCCGAATACAGCGCGTCGTCGCTCATCAAGGCGTTGACGGCGTCCACGATGGTTTGCGCATGCGTCCCGATGAGCCGTGCCGTACCTGCCGCCACGGCCTCGGGGCGTTCGGTGTTGTCACGCATGACCAGAACGGGTTTCCCGAGGGCCGGCGCCTCTTCCTGGACCCCGCCCGAGTCAGTGAGGACCACGTGGCACAGGCTCAGGAGCTTGGTGAATTGCACGTAGTCGAGGGGTTCCGTAATGGTGATGTTCTTGACACCTGCTACTTCGGGCAGGACGGCCTCCCGCACAGCTGGATTCCGATGCATCGGAAGGACGATTTCCACCTCGGGGCACTGGGCCGCGATCCGCGCGAGCGCCTTGCCCACGCCCACCATGGCCTGGCCAAGGTTTTCTCGTCGGTGGAGAGTGACCAACAGGATTTTGCGGCCTGAATCCGTGATGGCCCGGAGTACGGGTTCCGCAAACTCAACGTCCCTTTTGACAGTCCTCAACAGCGCGTCGATGACCGTATTTCCGGTGACCGCGATGTTCTCCGCCGAAACGCCCTCGGACAGCAGATTGTCCCTGCCTGTGGAGGTGGGCGCCAGATGCAGCGTGGCGATTTGCCCAAGCAAACGGCGGTTCGCTTCCTCCGGAAAAGGTGAATTCAGGTTGCCGCTGCGCAGTCCGGCCTCAAGGTGGACCACCGGAATTCCCTGGTAGAACGCTGCCAGCCCCGCGGCCATGGCGGTGGTGGTGTCTCCCTGGACAACCACCGCGTCCGGCCTGACATCGTGGAGGACTTCCGTGACACCCCGCAAGGACTTTTCCGTGATCCCCGCAAGGGTTTGGCGGGGCTCAATGATGTTCAGGTCATGCTCGGGCTGGACGCCGAAGAGCGCATTGACCTGGTCCAGCATTTCCCGGTGCTGCCCGGTTACTGCTACTGGCGCCTTGTAACGGCCGGTTGCGCGCAAGGCATGGACCAGCGGCGCCATTTTGATGGCCTCCGGACGGGTGCCGTAAACGAGCAGGACGGTGCGGTTGTCCAATTATTCCCCCTGGGCTTGAGCTGCCGTCCGGAGATTAGCAACTGCCCAGCGCCCAGTCCGGGGTACTCCCCAATAGGGTCAATCCCCCAGGGACATGTCCCCTCCTTGCTTGAATCAGTGGACATAACAGAACTATGTCCATTCCTCCAACCAAGAAAGGGCACACTCAGGCGAATTGCGGCACCGAGGTGAGCGCCGCACGCAACTCGCGGACGGCCGTCGGGCCTCCCGCGAGGAACCAGTCCAGGCCGTTGACGCGCACGACGTCGGTGTCCCCGCCTGCCGCGCGGACGATCGCCTTGCCGGGGAGCCAGTCCCACTCGGGGCAGCTGTGCTGGAACCAGCAGCCCAGTTCACCGTCGGCCACCCGCCCGAGATCGCAGGAGCCGGAACCGAACATGCGCAATGACGCTGCGGACACTGCTGCAGCGTGCCAGGGCATGGCAGCGCGTGGATCGGCCAGCCAGGTCGGGTGGATGTACGTCGCGGCACCGAGTTGACTGAGGGCAGCCCCCGACGGCCCCGGGATCCGTTCGTCGTTGAGGGTGGCGGGGTGGCCTTCGCCGCCGGTCCAAAGCTTGTCCAACTCCGGTTGATAGATAGCCCCGAGGATCACGTCCGCATCCGAGGCGACCCCATGTGTGGCCGGACGGTCGTGCTTCAAGGCGATCGCCGAGCACCAATAGGTGGAGCCGTGCAGGAAATTGTAGGTACCGTCCACGGGATCGATGACCCAGGTGCGGCCGCTGCTTCCTGCCACCGAGCTTCCTTCTTCACCCAGGATGCCGTCGTCCGGGCGGCAACGGCGCAGTTGCTCGAGGACGTAGGCTTCAGCCGCATGGTCCGCGGCGGTCACCACGTCAGAGACCGAAGTCTTCCGTTCCCCTTGCAACCCGCCCATCCGCATCAGCAGGGCAAGCTGCCCGGCTTCCCGGACCAGGGCCGCAGCGAGTTCGTAGTCGTCGAGCGATGGATCAAGTTCTGTGGCGGAGTGCCTGCCAGTGGTCATGGGTCCAGCTTATGTGGCGGGATAATGAATGACATGGCCAAGACCCCAGCCCAACGCATCAAAAAGCACGGCGCCAATGCCGCTGTCCCCCAGCACCACTTGCGGTCGGTGATCAATCCCACCACCCAGCGGTCCCCGGAGAAGGCGCAGAACAACGGCCGCCTCATTGTGATTGCCGGGGTTGTGGCCAGCCTTTTCCTGTTCTGGTACGTGCATCTGCTGACCCTGAACCAGATGACCCAGTTGTCCGGCGGTATGTCCATGCCGGATTCCCTCATCGGCGGGTTCTCTACCGACTACGTCCATCAATTGCATGGCGCCATGACGGACGACGCCCGCGGACAGCTCAGCTACATCCACAAAACCGCCGGAACCCTGTTTCCGCTGATCTTCGGCTTCACCTGGCTTCTGCTCATCGGCACCAATGTGGCCGGAAAGGCACTGCGCTGGGCTCTGTGGGCTGCCCCCCTGCTATTCGCGGTGGTCCGCTTGTGGAGCAACGTGGCAGTTGACGCTGCGCTCGGATCTGCAACGCCCGACGCCGGCCAGGTGGCTTTGGCTTCCACGCTCACCGTTGTGGGCTGGGTACTGTTCCTGCTGAGCCTCTTGGCTGGCGGCGCGGCTGTGTTCCTCGGCCGGCGTTCCAAGAAGAGCGCCTGACTGGGCCAACGCCCTTAAGGCGCGACTCCTGATCAGAATCAGTCTTCCGAATCGGGCCCCGGAGCGAGCATCTCACGCGCTTGGAGGGCACGCTGGTGCGCACCGGCTTTGTCGAAGCGATCGGCCGCTTCGACCAAGCTTTCTTTCGCCGCCTGCTTGGTCCCGGTATCGGCCTGGGCGCGCGCCATCAAAAGGAATATCTCGCCGGCGATCTGCGAAGGCAACTGGTCGGCGCTGCCACTGATTTCGTCCAGCAGCTCAAGTGCCGCCTTGGCGTCTCCTGCCAGGTAGTTCCAATGAGCGCGGTTGAGGCGAAGCAGGAGAATTTCCTCTTCGCTGCCTCCGACGACGTCCGTGGCAAGTTCGGCACGCTCAATGCACCGCAGCGTGGCGGCATCTGCCACTTCCGCTGCCAGCCTCATCGCCGCCGACGCCTTGTTGAACTTGGCCCAGACATCAAGGTTCCGGGAAGGGGAAAAGGTTTCCGCGGCGAGCTCGTGGTACTGGAGGCCCTCAGCTACCTTGTCGCAGAGGAACGCAACATTGCCGATGACCCAGTACGCCTTGCCGGCCAACTGGTCATCCATCTCATCGGAGATTCTTTCCGAGAGGGACAGGCATTCCTCCCATGCCTCTTCAAGTTTTCCTGACTCGCCAAACGCCGCGATCAGGGCCTGCCGCGCGTGGACGTCGATTTCCATGTCCGCGTCATCATCGACCAGGCCGACGGCCGACGCCGCGGCCGCCGTCGCCAGCTCCAAAAGTCCTTCGCTCCGCAAGGAGTTCGCCATCAAAATGAGTGCCCGGGCCTTGTGCTGGGGCGAGGCTACAGCCAACGATGCCTCGGAAAGGGATCTCGCCAGGGCCGTGCACTCAGCGAAGTCACCGGCGTCGAGAAGGTTCTCGGCTTGAAGGAAAGTCATGTTCCACCACCCCGTGGAATCACCCTCGCCGCGGGCAATGTGGGCTGCCGAACGCGCGCCATCGGCAGCCTTGGTGAACTCGTGGCTGGCTCTGTGTCCCCTCGCCTCAAGCTCCACGGCAGCGTATGACGGCGCAACCTTCTTTTCTCGCATAGCTCCATTATGTCCCTGAGACACTTCGTCGAAACGCGGCCCGGCGATTAGCACGATTTTGAGAGATGTGGACAAGGCATTGATGACACGGCGTGTCGTTACTCTTATAATGAGCGTGCTTCACTTCGTTCACTCCAGTCGCATCAGTCACAAAACATCAGGAGCTTTCGCATGAAAAGAACTCTCGCCGCGCTCCTCGCGGCAGCAGCAATCTTGCTCGCAGGAATTACCGGCTCGGCAGCAGTGTCCGCCAGCAGCCAGAGCCCCTCGCAGGATTCGTCCATAGCCATTGGCTGGTGGCCGAACTTCGCACAGGATTCAGCCCAGGCCATCGGCTGGTGGCCCAACTCCACCACCCAGGGTTCACCTGAGGCCATCGGCTGGTGGCCCAACTCCACCACCCAGGGCTCGCCTCAGGCCATCGGCTGGTGGCCCAACTCCACCCCGTCCAACTAGCTACAATGTAAAGGCACCGGACCTAAGGTCCGGTGCCTTTCCGTTACCTGTCTTCCATTACCGGGAAGAGGCATGCTCACGTGCCTCGCAACAGTTCGGCAAATTTATCCGCTGCCATGGGCCGGCCAAAGTAATACCCCTGGCCACTGGCGCAGCCCAGTCGGGCAAGCTCAGCCGCTTGCTCTGCCGTTTCGATGCCCTCGGCAACAGCCTGCATTCCGCACGCATGAATGAGCTGGAGAACGGCCGCCACAAAGTCCCGTTCCTTGTCGTCCTTGCCCAGGCCCTGGATGAGGGAGCGGTCGATCTTGACCACGTTGACGGGAAGGCTGCGCAGGTAGCTGATGGACGAATAGCCGGTGCCGAAGTCGTCGATTTCCAAGCGGATGCCTAGACGTCGGAGCCCGGTCAGAGAGTATCTGTCGATGTCGCTGCCGTTCACCGCCATCGATTCCGTCAGCTCGATGACCAGCTTGGATGCCTCCACTCCGGTTTCGGCGAGCACTTCCTGCACATGCTCGATCAAGTCCAGGCTTTGCAGTTCGGTTGTCGAGATATTGACCCTCATGCTGAAGTCTTCGTCCACGCCCGGGCCGTCCTGCCACGCGCGCAATTGCTGCATTGCCCGCCGAAGAACCCAATACCCGAGATCGATGATGATGCCGGTTTCCTCTGCCAGGGGGATGAACGCATCCGGCATCAACAATCCCCTCTCGGGGTGGTTCCACCGCACCAAAGCTTCGGCGCCCTCGATCCGGCCCGAGGCCAACTCGACAACAGGCTGGAAATGGAGAATCAGCTGATCTGTCCGGATGGCTTCACGAAGTTCCGAGATCATGAGTCCTTGGAGCCGGCGCGCGTACAACAAAGCCGGTTCGAAAACCCTGACGCTGCTCCCCTGCTCTGCCTTTGCCGCATACATGGCGGTATCGGCTTCCATCACGAGGTCGTCCACGGACTGTCCTGGCTCGGCGACCCGGAGCCCGATGCTGGTTCCACAGATGATCCGGACTTCACCGATGTCGATGCTCTCCCCCACGGCACGAAGGATCCGCTTGGCAACCCCGCGTGCATGCGCCGCATTGGATTTGGGGAGCATGACGGCAAATTCGTCCCCGCCGAGCCTGGCCACCATGTCCGTGTCGCGGACCGCGGCGACCAGGCGCCTGGCAGTGACCTTCAAGACGGTGTCCCCTGCGCCGTGCCCCAAGGTGTCGTTGATCCCCTTGAATGAGTTCAAGTCCAAAACGAGCAAAGCAGGCGGGAGTTCGCCCCGCTCCGATTCGACAAGTTCATGGCTCAGCGCCCTTTCGAGTGCCGTGCGGTTGGCCAACTGGGTCAGCGGATCAGTGAGCGCCATCCTTTCGAGTTCGATTTGGGCCTCGCGCAGCATGGCGGTTCGGCTTTCGACCCGTTCCTCGAGTTCCTGGTAGATGGCTTGAAGATCGTCCGCCATGAGGTTGATCCCGGTAATGACAGCAGCCACTTCGTCCCGTGGGCCGGAGACCGGGATCCTGGTGCTGAGGTCGCCGTCCGCAATCCGGACTACCCCTTCGACAAGGGCAAGGAGTCGCGGGTCCTGGGGCTCATGATCCACGGTGGTGCTCTCTCAACCAGTCGCGGGCTTCCGCCTCGGAGGTGAAGAACCGCGCCGGAACTGAGTCCGACCTCGAACGCAGGAGGTAATGTGCGATCACCCGATCTACGGGACTCTCGCCCAGCAGGGCACATGCCGAAACAACCGCGGAATTCGTGTAGGTCAGGCGCGCGTCGTTCGTGACGGACAGTACGCCGGTCACGGTCAGCAGCAGGGGCAGCCGCCGTCCATCCGCAAAACCACGGACGGCCGCGGCGGCAGCCTGGGCTTCCGGTGAACGGACCACAGTGTTGGGCGGCAGAATGACCTCAACAATGCCGTCTTCCGACAAATCGACGGTGATCTGTTCCGGAACATCGAAAACTGGTTCCGAGGAAGTATTCAAGGCACCATCGGGGAGCGTGGAATCCCGGGCGGGCAGTGTCTGGGCGCTCATCGCTGCGTCGCCTGCCGGCGTCGGACGATCGGAGCGCAAGAGTCCCGAAGGTCGCAACCCGAGAGCCCGGAAGCTGCCCTTACGGGGAATATTTCGCCTGCGTGTCCCGGACGACGCAGAACAAGCTGATGAGTCATGGGTCCTATGTTCTGCTGAGTCGGTCAATCTAATCTGCGCCAAGACTGCGTGGAACCCTCAGCCCGGCGCCATTCCGGTGAGTGCACTCATGATAATGCAAAGACTACCCACCCGCTGACATGAGGCTACCCGCGAAAACTCAGCGTTTTGCAAGCCGCGCCGCCGTCCGCCGTACTTGCCGGACCCTTTGCGCCACCACTAGCCCCGCAGCGGAAAATCCGATCGTCACCGGATAGGCCATCAGGCGTTCCAGGGTTCCAGGCTCGGGGACATCCATCCGTGTCAGGCCGCCGACCACGAGGGCGGCCAGAGTCAACGTTCCGCACGCCACGATGAACCAGCTCACAGGGGTATGCGGCAGCCAAAGCAGTCCGAGGAGCAACAGGGCGGATGCTCCACCGATGAAGAACATGAGGGCACCCACAAGATGGAAGGGAGACCCAAGGTCTTCCGGCACGAAACCAACAACCACAGTCCCCAGCCCGGAGATACCCGTCAGGACCCGGACCGCGACGGCGGTGGGCCTCGCTTTGCGGTAGGCGGCACCCTGCAGGATGCGCACGCCGGGACGGGCCGCGATGCACAGGAGCGCCGAACTCAGCAGCAGCGCCCCGAAAAGCATGCCCAGGCCCTGCACCACAAACGAGGCATTCATGAGCAGATGCAGGGGCGAGCAGACATCGCGGTGCTCGTAGATCCCGCACTTGAGCGCGCCAAGGTCGCTGATGAAACCGGTCCGGCGATCGTAGGGTTCGGGTCCCCGCCAGGCTTCGATCACCGCCGATTCGGCAACGAAATACTGCACCACGCTCAACTGGGCCCAGCCGCCGATGTTCGAGCGGATGGTGCCCAGCTCCGGGAGGTGGTCGCCGTGGGCGGCCGCCGCCGTCATCTGCTCCCTCATGGGGGCCAGCCTAGCGCCGGCGCAACCATGCGCCGCTCCTCCCTTGTTGGGGGGCAGACTGTGTCGCCGGCCTCGGTGTTCGAGGGCCGCCCCGGCAGCTTGTATGCTTGTATGCGTGCCCGGCCAGCGGCTCCCCGGAGCTTCCAGCACGCGCACAGGCCCTCGTAGCTCAGTGGATAGAGCACGGCTCTCCTAAAGCCGGTGTCGTTGGTTCGATTCCAATCGAGGGCACTTGAACGACCATCTGCGCGAATCGTCTCCGACGCAAGACCTGCGGGCCTACCTGCTGGGCAGCTGGACCGTGGAACGGTCCCTGTGGGACCGGGCGAGCGGCACCCGCGGTACGTTTGCCGGCGTCGTGCGCTATTCAGGAACGCCCGACGGCGGCCTCCTCCTTCGCGAAGACGGCACCATGACCTGGCCCACCCACGCAGGCCCGGCCTTCCGCGAATACCTCCTGCGGCCTTCCGACTCCCCCGATGCTATGGACGTCTACTTCCCGGACGGGAAGCCGTTCCACCGCATGAGCTTCCGCGACCACGCCAACGAGGACAGCCACTGGTGCGATCCCGATGACTACAACGTCAACTACCGCTGGGACGGGCCGGATGCCTTCAGCTTCGCCTGGGACGTCCACGGACCGGCCAAGGATCTGCTGCTCGAATCACGGCTAAGGAGAGAGCAATGACCCGCAACAGTCCATCCAAGGACCTGATAGTCGTCAGCGCTGTCTGCGTATACGACGACGCCGGACGGCTGCTGACGGTGCGAAAGCGCGGCACGGACAAGTTCATGCACCCTGGTGGCAAGCCCGAACCGGGTGAAACCGCGGCGGAGACGGCATCCCGTGAGCTGGCCGAAGAGGTCGGAATCGACGTCGACCCGGCCGACCTGAAGCCCTTGGGGAGCTGGCTCGCAGTCGCCGCGAACGAGGCCGCGACGGACATCGAGGCCACCGTCTTCACCGCACCGGGCACGTGGAACGCCCATCCTTCCGCCGAGATCGCGGAGATCCGCTGGTTGGATCTCACTGCTGAACTTCCGGACGATTTGGCTCCACTCCTGACGGACCACGTCCTGCCCCTGCTCGCGAAAAAGTAGGTCTGCCCGCATTGGGGCAACAGGGCTTGACGGCGATTCTCTTTTTTGAATTTCGCCGCGAAGATCCAGTAGAGCTTTGGGACATCTGGTGGCAAAGTTTGGTTTAACCTAATACAGGTCAGCATTGTCAGATCCAGCTGGGGGATCGCATGCAATTTCTTCATGAGCGCCGCGACGCTCCGGCCATCGGCATGAGCGGCCACAGCCTTCGAAGGCCTGTCCTGGCCTGGACTGTGATCGTCACCGCGGTGGCCGTGGTCATCCTGGCGATGATCCTCGACGCCAACCAAGGGACGTCTGCGGCGCAGTCCGTCGGGGATCTCGCGATCCTCGCCGCCGCGCTGCTTGGCACGCTCAGTTGTGCCAGGGCAGCACGGTGCAAAGACGAAAGCTCCCGCGCGTGGTGGGTCATGGCGCTGGCCACGCTGGTGTGGACAACCGGCCAATCAATCTGGACCTTCTATGGGCTCACGCTGGATCATAACTACCCTTACCCGTCCATAGCCGACGCCGCTTTCGTCGGCTATTCGATCCCGGCCGCGATCGCTCTCTATTTGTTCCCGCGTCCCCGGGTTTCGAGGGTTGCTTTCCTGCGCGGGCTCTTGGATGCGGCAGTGATCGCCTCCGCCGTCCTTTTCATGAGCTGGGCCACCGTACTCGGATCCATGTACAAGGCCGAAGGGCAGGACATCCTCGTCCATCTCACCGGCCTTGCTTATCCGGTTGCCGATATCGTGATGGTCTCCATTGTCCTCATGCTCACCATGCGAAGGGCACCCGGGGAGCGCCTCAGGTGGATCTGCTTGGGAGGTGGGCTCCTCATCCTGGCGATCACGGACAGTACCTACGTGGACCTGACCTCGGACGGCGTGACGGGGCTCACCGGAACTCCCCTCGCCGCCGGCTGGATCGCGGCGTTCCTGCTGATCGCCCTCGCCCCGCTCGTCCCCTACGCCCCGCGTCCCCGGACGGAGCGGCGCCTCTACACCCTCGCCTTGGAACTCCTCCCTTATGTTCCCGTCTTCGGTGCCGTCATGGTGGCGCCCATACGTGTCGGGCGTCCCGGCGACCCCTTCCTCCAGGCCGTGGGACTCACCGTGTTGGCATTGGCCGTCACGCGCCAGATCCTCATGATCCTGGAGAACATCAACCTGACGCGGGATCTCGAATCCAAGGTTGCCCAGCGCACGGCGGAGCTCGAAGGCCTTGGCGCGATCGTCAACTCCTCGGCGGATGCCATCGTGGGAAAGACCCTTGACGGTGTCATCACCAGCTGGAATCCCGGAGCCGAACGGATCTACGGGTACAATGCCGCGGAGGCAATCGGCAGGCACGTCTCATTCATCATTCCCGATGAACTTCAGGACGAGGAGAAGGAGCTCATGGCGGCCATCAGGGCAGGTGGCGAAACCCACAGCTACGAAACAGCGCGGGTCCGCATCGATGGTTCCATCGTTCCGGTATCGCTGACAATGTCCCCGATCCGGGGCACCGGCGGCATCCATGGAGTCGCCACGATCGCCCAGGACATCACCGAACGCAGGATCGCCCAGGCCGAGTTGGTGACAGCCCGGGAAGCCGCCGAGGAGGCCAGCCGCTTGAAGTCCGAGTTCCTCGCGACAATGAGCCATGAGATCCGCACACCGATGAACGGCGTGATCGGGCTGACCGGATTGTTGCTGGACACCCCCTTGGAGGAAACCCAGCGCCAATATGCCGAGGGCGTCAAGGGCGCGGGCGAAGCCCTGCTGACCTTGATCAATGACATTCTTGACTTCTCGAAACTCGAAGCCGGCAAGGTCGACCTTGACCCTGCGCCCTTCAATCCACGCAGCCTGGTGGAAGAACTCGCAGTCCTCCTTGCCGAAGCCGCACAGGCCAAAGGCCTCGAGCTGATCGCGTACTGCCGGCCGGAGGTTCCGGCGATGCTGATGGGCGACGCCGGCCGCATCAGGCAGATTCTCCTCAACCTGGCGTCGAACGCCGTGAAGTTCACTCCTTCCGGAGAGGTGGTCATCAGTGTGAAGGTCGTGGATCAGGAATCCGCGAACGTACGGGTACGCTTTGAGGTCCGGGACACCGGGATCGGGATCGAGGCGGCAGATCACCACAGGCTTTTCGAGTCGTTCTCGCAGGCCGATGCCTCCACCACCCGGCGGTATGGCGGAACCGGCCTTGGACTGGCGATCTCGCGGAGGCTGACCGAGGTGATGGGGGGCGAGATCGGGGTGGACAGCTCCTTGGGCAACGGCAGCACCTTCTGGGCGACCCTTCCCCTGGCAGTGAGCGGACCCGCCGCAACTCCGCCGTCGATCTCGCCCGACCAGCTCACGGGGCTCCGGGTCCTGGTAGTGGATGACAACTCGACCAACAGGCTGGTGCTCCAGGCACAATTGGCGGGCTGGCGGATGAATCCGGAGGCTGTCGGTGACGCCCAACAGGGCTTGGATCGTTGCCGCGAGGAGGCCGCCGCCGGACGTTCCTTCGACATTGCGGTGCTGGACATGTGCATGCCGGACATGAACGGCTTGGAGCTGGCACACCAGCTGAGCACCGACGCCGCGCTCGAGTCCACGCGGATCATCATGCTGACCTCCACCATGAATGTGGACAAAGCCGAACTCGTGGCAGCCGGGGTCCAGGAATGGTTGACGAAGCCCGTGCGGAGCTCCGAGCTCTACGACCGCCTCATGCGTCTCGTGGCGGCGCGCCCGCTGGCGGTTCCCGCCGTCGCTCCGGCAATCCCGGTGACCATCAGCCAGCCTTCGCGCGGCCGGATTTTGGTCGTCGAGGACAACGAGGTCAACCAGCTCGTAGCCCGCAGCATGGTGGCGAAGCTCGGGTACGAGGCCGACGTCGTAGCCGACGGCAGCGAAGCAGTTGCCGCTACTGCGGCCACCGAGTATGCCGCGGTCCTGATGGACTGCCATATGCCCGTCATGGACGGGTTCGAGGCCACCAAGACGATCCGGGCACGGAACGATGGCCGCAAGCGGCTCCCCGTCATTGCCATGACCGCAGGCGCCCTGGATGAGGACCGTGAGCGCTGCCTCGCGGCCGGCATGGACGACTATTTGACCAAACCGGTGGACGTGGACAAATTGGACCGGGTTCTCTCGCGATGGATACCGGAAACATCCAAGGAAGATTCCGGACCCGCCCTCGACCCCGCGAGGCTGGAGACGTTGCGTGACCTCGGCCCGGCAGACGGACTGGGATTGCTGCCTGCCGCGGCCCAAGCCTTCAGGCAAGACATTCAACCGAGCCTGCAAGCACTCCGCCAGGCTTTGGAGAACGGAAGCGGAGACGCTTTTAGACAGGTGGCCCACAAATTGAAAGGCGCCGCAGCCAACATCGGAGCCGCGCGCGCCGCCCGGATGTGCGAGGAATTGGAACGCAGCTCATCAAGCGGCAAGACTGTCGATCCCGTGTTCCTGGCCGCCCTCGAAGCCGAACTTGCCCTCGTTGACAAAGCCTTGGACTTCGCCCTGTCGGTGGCCTCGTGAAGGTCCTGGTGGCGGACGACGATTTCGGTTCTCGCCTCGTGGCGAAAGCGGCTGTGGAGCAGTCCGGCCATGAATGCATCGTGGCCGCGGACGGCAGCTCCGCCTGGGAGCTGTACAGGAAACACCGTCCGCAAGTCGTCGTGACTGACCTGATGATGCCCGGGCTCAACGGACTGGAGCTGTGCCGCGCCATCCGCAGCGCCGAAGAAGACTCCTACACCTATCTTGTCCTTGTCACCTCAAAGGATTCACGGGAAGACGTAGTCGCCGGCATGCAGGCCGGAGCTGATGATTACGTGGCCAAGCCGCTTGATCCGTTCGCTCTGCATACCCGGCTGTTGGTGGCACAAAGGGTGACTTCGCTGCATACGGATCTTGCCCGCTACCGTGCCGCGCTCGCCGAGCAAGCGCGCACCGATCCCCTGACGAAGCTCCACAACCGGCTGAAGCTCTCGGAGGACTTGGAACAGCTGCACCACGCAAGCGCCCGGTACGGCACCGACTACAGCCTGGCGATCTGCGACGTGGACAATTTCAAGAGATACAACGATCTATACGGCCACCAGGCCGGTGACCTGGCCTTGCAGTCGGTTGCGGCCTCCCTTGCCGGCCAAGGGCGGGAAAGCGACGGAATCTACCGGTTCGGCGGGGAAGAGTTCCTCTTCCTGCTGCCCGGCCAGACGGTATCCGGCGCAGAGGCAAGGCTCGCACGCGCGCTGGAGGCCGTGCGGGACCTGGGCATCGCGCATTCAGGGAACCCCTCGGGCACCCTGACTTTGAGCGCCGGTCTCTCTGCCTTTGTGCCCGACCACCGGGTCAGCAGCGAACGGCTCCTCAAGGAAGCCGACATGGCGTTGTACACCGCCAAGTCCGCCGGCCGCAACCGCGTGGAAGTTGCGCCGGAAGTTCGCCAAGACACCCGGAGCTGAAACCGGGCACCGCGCCTACAGCTCCGGAACAGCTTCTTGTGCCACAGCCGTCGCCTCCGCGAACTGCGTGTTGTACAGCTCGGCGTAGCGACCGTCCGCGGCGAGCAGCTCTGTGTGCGTGCCGCGCTCGACGATCGATCCGTCCTCCACCACAAGGATGACATCGGCCGCCCGGATGGTGGAGAGGCGGTGGGCGATCACGACGGCGGTGCGCCCCTCGAGTGCCTCGCCCAAGGCTGCCTGGACTGCGGCTTCGTTCGTGGAATCCAGCGCCGCCGTGGCTTCGTCGAGGATGACGACCCTCGGTTGTGCGATAAGGAGGCGTGCGATGGTGAGCCGCTGGCGTTCCCCGCCGGAAAGGCGGTAGCCGCGCTCACCCACCACGGTCTCCAGGCCATCCGGCAAGGAGCGGACCATCGCTTCGAGCCGGGCGCGCCGGAGCACGTCCCACATTTCCTCGTCCGTCGCTCCTGGACGGGCCAGCCGCAAGTTGGAGGCGATGCTTTCATGGAAGAGGTGGCCGTCCTGCGTGACCATGCCCAGGGTCGCCCGGAGGGAATCGAACGTTGCGTCCCGGATATCCAGGCCTGTACCTCGCCCATGGCCACCCAATCGCACGGCGCCGGAGTCGACGTCGTACAGGCGGGACAGCAGCTGGGCCACGGTTGACTTGCCCGCGCCCGAGGACCCCACGAGCGCCACGGTTTGACCGGGCTCCACGCGGAAGCTGATCCCGTGCAGGACCTCTTCACCGCCGCGGGTATCAAGCGTCGCCACTTCCTCCAGCGACGCAAGGGACACCTTCTCCGCGGACGGATAGCCGAAGCGGACGTCGTCGAACTCCACCGCAACGGGTCCCGAAGGCACCGCGACGGCGTCGGGCTTCTCCTGGATGAGCGGCTTAAGGTCCAGGATCTCGAAGACCCGCTCGAAGCTGACCAGCGCGCTCATGACCTCAACGTGGGCACTCGACAACGCGGTGAGCGGCGCATAGAGGCGGGTGAGCAGCAGCGCCAGCACGACGACGTCGCCCGCTGCCAGCTGCCCGCTCAGCGCAAGCCAACCGCCCAGTCCGTAAACGAGCGAGAGGGCCAGTGCCGAAACCAGTGTCAATGCGGTGATGAACGTGAACTGCAACATGGCGGTGCGGACACCGATGTCCCGCACGCGGCCGGCGCGCAGGGCGAACTCGGCGGACTCTTCATCCGGGCGGCCGAACAGTTTGACGAGCGTGGCGCCGGGCGCGGAGAAACGCTCTGTCATTTGGGTTCCCATGGCCGCGTTGTGGGACGCGGCTTCACGCCGGAGGTCGGCCAGCTTGGAGCCCATGCGGCGTGCGGGGATGAGGAAGATCGGCAGAAGCACCATCGCAAGGACGGTGACGAGCCAGGACGTGTTGAGCATGACCACGAGGGTCAGGATCAAGGACACGACGTTGCTGACCACTCCGGAGAGCGTGCCCGCGAAAGCCGACTGGGCTCCGATGACGTCGTTGTTGAGCCGGCTGACGAGGGCTCCGGTGCGGGTCCGGGTGAAGAAGGCGATGGGCATGCGCTGCACATGGTCGAACACCCGCGTCCGCAGGTCAACGATCACGCCTTCGCCGATCACGGAAGACAGCCACCGGGTCAGCAGTCCCACCCCGGCGTCGGCGACGGCCACGGCAGCGATGAGCGCGGCCAGCCCGATCACGACGTCCACGCCTGCACGGGCGATGAGCGCGTTCACCACCTTGCCGGCCAGCACCGGGGTGGCCACCGCAAGGAATGCGCCGGCGATGGAGGCCAGTACGAAGGCAATCAGCTTGTTCCGGTACGGTTTCGCGAAAGCGAGCACGCGCTTGATGGTTTCCCGCGAAAACGGCTGGGAGCCGCTCTTGGCGCGGGTGATGTTGTAGAGCGAGCGCCAGGCGACGCCATCCATGCTCATGGCTTGTGATTCCCCATTCCGGAAGTGTGGTGCAGTTCGGTCACGGTGCCGTTGTCAAGGTGCCAGCGGGAATCGAGCCGGACGTTTTCGAGCAAGCGGCGGTCGTGCGTGACCAGCAGGAGCGCGCCTTCGTAGCCGTCGAGCGCATCCTCAAGCTGCTCGATCGCCGGCAGGTCGAGGTGGTTGGTGGGTTCGTCGAGGACCAGCAGGTTGACGCCGCGGGCCTGCAGCAGCGCGAGCGCCGCGCGGGTACGTTCGCCCGGGGACAAGGAATCCACGGTCCGGGAGGTGTGGTCCGCTTTGAGGCCGAACTTGGCCAGCAGGGTCCGGACATCCGCGGAGTTCCATTCGATCAGGACGGATTCGACGGCGTCTGCCAGGGTGAGGTGCCCCGCCAGCAGTCCGCGGGCTTGGTCGATCTCGCCGATCGCCACGGACGCACCCATGGAGGCGTCTCCGGCGTCGGGCTGTTGAATCCCGAGCAACAGCCGCAGGAGGGTGGACTTTCCTGCGCCGTTGGGTCCGGTGATGCCAATGCGTTCGCCGGCGTTGAGCTGGAGATTGACGGGTCCCAGCGTGAAGTCGCCCTGATGGGCCACGACGTCGCGCAAGGTTGCGACGACGGAGCTGGAGCGTGGAGCTTGGCCGATGCTGAACTGCAGCTGCCATTCCTTGCGCGGCTCTTCCACCTCGTCAAGCCGGGCGATGCGGGACTCCATCTGACGGACCTTCTGGGCCTGCTTTTCCGAGGACTCAACGCTCGCAGCCCTGCGGATTTTGTCGTTGTCCGGGCTCTTCTTCATGGCGTTGCGGACGCCCTGTGAGCTCCATTCGCGCTGCGTCCGGGCGCGGGACACGAGATCGGCCTTGGTGTTGGCGAATTCCTCGTAGCGTTCGCGGGCGTGCCGCTTTGCCACCGCCCGCTCTTCGAGGAAGGAATCGTAACCGCCGTCGTAGACCGCCACGCTGTTCTGGGCCAGGTCCAGTTCCAGCACCTTGGTGATGCAGCGTGCCAGGAACTCCCGGTCATGCGAGACCAATACGGCGCCGCCGCGAAGGCCCTGGACGAATGATTCAAGCCGGGCAAGTCCGTCGAGGTCCAGGTCATTGGTGGGTTCGTCGAGGAGCACGACATCGAAGCGGCTCAGCAGGAGCGCCGCCAAGGCAACGCGCGCGGCCTGCCCACCGGACAGGCCCGTCATGAGCGCATCCGGACCGGATTCCAGGCCAAGTTCGGCCAATACCGCGGGGATCCGGTCCTCCAGGTCCGCGGCACCCGATGCCATCCAGCGGTCAAAAGCCAAGGAATACGCGTCGTCGGCATCCGGGGTCCCGGCCGCGAGCCCCTCGGCGCCGGCTTCCATCTCGGCCGTGGCCTGGGCGCAACCCGTGCGGCGCGCAATGTAGGCGGCCACGGTTTCGCCGGGGGTGCGTTCGTGTTCCTGGGGCAGCCAACCGACAAAGGCGTCGCTGGGGGCGAGGCTGACCGAGCCCTCCTGGGGGCGGTCAGCTCCTGCGAGGATGCGCAGCAGGGTGGATTTCCCGGCGCCGTTGGCGCCGACGACACCCACGACGTCTCCTGGCGCGACAGTGAGGGAGAGCTTCGAGAACAAGGTGCGGTGACCGTGGCCGCCGGAGAGCTCTTTGGCGACAAGCGTTGCAGTCATTGGTCTATCCTCTCACTGCTCCGCCCTTGAGCGGAAAGTGCCACCGTGCTGAAAGACCGGGGCATGGAAGAACCCGCTGGTCCGTACTTGGGGGGTGTGCGGACCAGCGGGTTCGAGAATCAAGCATAATTCAATGTGCGCGCATCGTAAAATCGACCTCGCAGTCCTCGCAGGAACCGTCTTCCAGAAACCTCCTGCGGGAACCGTCTATCAGAAAGTGGTTCATGTCCCTCCCCTCCAAGGCGTTCCAACGCTGGCTGCACGGGATCGCCCCGAACACCAGCACGGCCGATGTCTGCCGCTCTTCGGGAGTGAAGCGCACCACGCTGGCCCAGCAATTGGTCCGCGGCAAGGTTGCCGAGAGTTCGCTCGTGAGCATCAGCCGGGCCTTCGACATGAATCCCTTCGACGCATTGGCACAATTCGAGGCGTACGCGGCGCTTCGCGGGACCCCGGTTCCCCCCACTGATGCGGAACTCGTCAGCCAGGTCTCCACCATGGACCTGCTTCGTGCGGTCGTCGAGCGCTCGGAGCCCCGGGACGGCGTCCCGTCCTTGGTCCTTGCGGAGACCCCGCACCCGAGTTCAGTCAGGAACTGGGTGGACGCGATCGACGACGGCGAGCTGCGCCACCGGGTGAGCGGCGCCACCGGGATCGCCCCGCAGAACTTCTCCGCGCACCTGACAGCCAACCGGCTACCCCCGGAACTGGCCTTGGCAACGTCCCGGGCGGCCGGCGTCGGACCCGCCGGAGGCCTCGTGGCCAGCGGCCTCGTCACCGAGGCGGAGGCGGGATGGCCCCCCGGGGCGCGGAGGGACGCACTGGACCGGATGACCGAAGGCGAACTGGCGCTGTTGGCCGGAGAGCGGCTGCAGGCCCTGGGCAAGGCCCTGCGCCGCCATGAGCATGAGCTCGACCGCACGAACACAATCTGGGAGAACCTGGGATGACCACCGTGTTGGCGTGGGCCACCCTCTCCATTTGCCTCGTCTTGACGACCATTCGCATCCCCAGCGCCCTTCGGTCAGAGAACCGGATGATGTTCGTCCTGTTCGCACTGATTTCCCTCGACATCCTCCTGAGCATCGAGGGTCCTTATTTGTTGATCGACGCGTGGCTGGGCAGCTTCAACCTCTGTAACCTGCTGCTTCGGTTCATGCTGTACGGAACGTTCCTGCTCATGGGCATCAAGGTGGCGAGGGCCTTTGCTTCCCCCGGCGGCGAACGAGCCATCCGTGGCCCCGTTGGCTTGGCCGTTTTGGGAGCAACCGCGGTCCTCACGGCCTTCTTCTTCTTCTCGGTGGACACCTCGGGCTCCACCGTGGGCCTGGTCGGACTGGATTGGGGTCCGTCCCTCGAGGTCTACGCGGCTTTGGGCAGGTTCTACCCGGGCTACGTTGCCGTATGCCTCATCCCGGGGATCTGGCGATCCATTCGAGGTTCGGGTCCCGTTTTGCTCCGGGTCGCCTCCTCGACATTGCTCCTGGGCCTTGGGTTGCTGATCGTTTCGCAGGTCTTTCCGCTCATCCCGCTATCCAATACGTGGTTGCGGCCCCTCATCAACTACTCTGCCGCTCTGGCGACCGCGCTTGGCTTGGGAGGCATCTGGCTGTCCAAAATCGTTGCAAGCCGGACTCGCCGCACGGTAACGTAAAAACATACCGCGTAACCTCTTTCATAAATCCATTATATCGTGCCATAATTATGAATGTGTGAAGGCGAAGCAGCCTGACCTTTGAATCAATGAACGGGTTTCCAAGGTTCGTGGCGCGTGCGGAAGCACTTTTGGGGGGATGAGTGGTGGCGGGCTGTTGGGGACCGCCCCCACTCAGCCTTTTAAGCGTCCTCCCGTGTACGCCCGCAGCACCCGGGTACGGTCCCGTGACTAAGATGGCTTTCATGAAGAGCCTGCTTACCCGCCGCACAGCACTGTCCGCAACCCTTGCCGCCGTCGCGCTGGCACTGACCGCTTGCGGCGGCGGCTCCTCGCCGTCGTCGACGTCGGGTGGAGACACCTCACTGTCGGCCATCAAGTCCAAGGGTGAGATCGTCATCGCCACGGAAGGCACGTACCGGCCGTTCAGCTTCCATGAGAACGGGGCCGGTCCCCTCACGGGCTTCGACGTCGAAATCGCCCAGGCCGTGGCCGCCAAGCTCGGGGTTAAGGCGACCTTCCAGGAAACCCAGTTCGATGGCATCTTCGCGGGCCTGGATTCCAAGCGCTTCGACACTATTGCCAACCAGATTTCCATCAACCCCGAGCGCACGGCCAAGTATGACTTCTCGGCGCCTTACACGATCTCCAATGGCGTCGTCGTGACTAAGTCCGACAACAACTCCATCAACAGCTTCGCCGATCTCAAAGGCAAGACCACCGCCCAGTCGCTGACCAGCAACTTCTACAAGATGGCAGTTGACGCAGGCGCCAACGTACAGTCCGTCGAAGGTTGGGCGCAGGCCGCCACACTGGTGCGCCAAGGCCGCGTCGACGCAACCGTCAACGACAAGCTGACCTACCTCGACTACGCCAAGAGCACCCCGGACTCCGGCTTGAAGATCGCCGCAGAAACCACCGACAAGACGCAGAGCGCCATGGTCTTCCGCAAGGGATCCACCGAACTCAAGAGCGCAGTGGACAAAGCGCTCACGGACCTTCGAGCCGACGGCACCCTCGCCAAGATCTCCCAGAAGTACTTCGGCGCAGACGTCACCAAGTAGCCGGCGGCCAAACAGATGACCTTCAACTGGGACCTCGTCTGGAGTTCCTTCGGGCCAATCATCGGCGGCGCCGTCACAGGAACCATCCCCTTGACCCTGGCTTCGTTCGCGTTTGGCCTGGCGTTGGCGCTGCTCGTCGCCCTCATGCGTCTGAGCCCCAACAGGCTGCTCTCCGGCGTCGCGCGCTTCTACGTCTCCGTGATCCGCGGGACTCCCCTCCTGGTGCAGTTGTTCGTGATCTTCTATGGCCTCCCGAGCCTCGGCGTGAAGCTGGAGCCGTGGCCGAGCGCCATCATCGCGTTTTCCCTCAACGTGGGCGGCTACGCTGCCGAGGTCATCCGCGCCGCGATCCTGTCGGTGCCCAAGGGCCAATGGGAGGCCGGGCACACCATCGGCATGTCGCGGCCGCAAACGCTCGTGCGGATCATCCTCCCGCAAGCGGCCAGGGTTTCCGTGCCTCCACTGTCCAACACCTTCATTTCGCTTGTGAAGGACACCTCGCTGGCTTCACTCATCCTGGTCACCGAGCTTTTCCGCAACGCCCAGCAGATCGCCGCGTTCAGCCAGGAATTCATGATCCTGTACCTCGAATCCGCACTGGTCTACTGGGTCATTTGCCTCGTCCTCTCCACGGGCCAATCCGCCCTGGAGCGCAGATTGGACCGTTATGTCGCCCACTGAGCCAAGCAACGCCCCCCAAGGGAACTCCGCGCTGGTGTTGTCCGCGCGGGACCTCGCCAAGGCCTTCGGCAGCAACCAGGTGCTGCGCGGCATCGACATCGATGTCCGCCGCGGACAAGTGGTCGCCTTGATCGGGCCTTCTGGTTCGGGAAAGACGACTGTCCTGCGCTCACTCAACGGCCTCGAAGTGCCCGACGCCGGCACGGTCACCTTCGGGGACGCCGACGCCGGTACGGTCCGGGGGTCCGGCGCAGGACTGACCCTCGATTTCGCCGGCACAGTGGGTAAACGGGAGATCGCCGCCCTCCGGGATCGCAGTGCCATGGTGTTCCAGCACTACAACCTGTTCCCGCACATGACGGTGCTCAAGAACATCATCGAAGGACCACTCCAAGTCCAGAAGCGGCCCCGGGCTGAAGTCGTGGCAGAGGCCGAGCGGCTCCTGGCCCGGGTAGGCCTCGCAGACAAACGCGATGCGTACCCCTTTGAGCTGTCAGGCGGCCAGCAACAACGCGTGGGAATCGTGCGTGCCTTGGCGCTCAAACCCCAACTGCTGCTCTTCGACGAGCCCACCTCTGCCCTGGACCCGGAACTCGTGGGTGAAGTGCTCGGCGTCATCAAGGAACTTGCCGACGAAGGGTGGACCATGGTGATCGTGACGCACGAGCTCGCCTTCGCCCGCCAGGTTGCCGACGAAGTCATCTTCATGGACGGCGGCGTGGTGGTCGAGCGTGGACCCGCCGCGGAGGTCTTGCGGGAGCCGCGCGAGGAACGGACCAAGCAATTCGTCAAACGCCTCCAGCACGACGTCTGACCCCCAACTGACTCGCATTTGTTGTCGTTTTGGGCTTCCAAAACGACAACAAATGCGAGCTAGTTGGGTGGGTGGGCACGCAGGAAACTCAGCGGCTGAATCGCAAGGTCACCAACTGGAACGGGCGCAGGGTCAATTCGGCGGCACCCGCTCCGGGCGTCACACCGGGAGCCTCAACGGGGCGCTCCAAGAGGTCCACTGATTGCACCATCCGGGAATCGAAGTTCGCCGTGATGAGGCCCGTGGAGCGTTCTCCCAGCGATTCATAAAGCCTCACAATGACATCTCCGGAGCCGTCCTCGGCAAGCTTGACGGCTTCGATGACCAGCGCCTGGTTGAACACGGTGAAAAGCGGCTCCACGGGGTTCGCCCCTGCCCGCAACCTCGGTTTCAGGTTGGTCCGGTAGCCCTCCTCCACGGCCCCGCCGATGCTGGCGCCGGGCCGGATGCTCAGATCCAGGACGTGCACACCAAGGTCGGCCTGGGGGTCCGGGAACTTGGGCGCCCGCAGCAGTGACACACGGACGTTGGTGGTGGTTCCGCCATCGTCGCGGATGCTGCGGGTGACGTCATGCCCGTAGCTTGACGCGTTGGAGATGGCGACGCCGTAACCCGGCTCTGCCACGTGGATCCACCGGTGTGCACAAAATTCGAACTTGGCAGCTTCCCAGGACGTGTTGGTGTGCGTCGCCCGGAATACGTGCCCGAACTGGGTCTCGGAGGCGGAACGGTCAGCACGGACATCCAGCGGGAAACCGATCTTCAGCAGTTTCTCGTGTTCCTGCCAGTCCACCGTGGTGGAAATGCCGAGGGATTCCGCGCCCGCTTCGAGGGAGATGCGCTGCGTGATGGTGGAGGAGCCCACAGTCCGCTCCACCACGACGACGGCGTCCCAGCCCGCGCTTTCCAGCGTCACCGATCGCGCCTCGACTACCGAGACGACGTTCCGGCGGTAAAACTCGTCGATGTCCCAGGCATCCCATTCGTTAGGCGTGTCCCGGTGGAGCTCAAGGTGGTTGCCGAACATCCCGGGCGCAATGGCTTCGCGGCCCGTTGCGTAATCCGAGAGGGAGGTCAGCAATCCGTTGGCGTCGAGCACCGCGCGGATGATGCCGTTGTCCAAAACATAGCCGCCGGCGCGTTCCGCGACGTTGACCGGACTATCCGGGTGGACCGCTTCCGCAGCGGCGAGAGCCGGAACACCGGTGCGCTCATGCGGGGCCGCATTGAGCAGGAACATGGTGTCCCCCTCGCCCAGGAGGGCCGACGCGGCACTTGCAATGATGCCTTCCAGCTCCCGGGCGATCGCGGCATAGTTCCGCTCCGCGTCCTGGTGGACCCACGCGATGGAACTGCCCGGCAGGATGTCGTGGAACTGCTGCAGCAGTACAAGTCGCCACAATCGCTTGAGGTCCGCCGAGGGATAGGTGAACGAACCTGCAGTCCGTACTGCCGCCGTCGAGCACCAAAGCTCGGCCTCGCGCAGCAGGTGTTCCGAGCGGCGGTTCCCCTGTTTGGTGTTGGCCTGGGTCGTGTATGTTCCTCTGTGCAGCTCGAGGTACATCTCGCCCACCCAGACCGGGAGATTGCGGTACTCGGTCTCGGCCTGCGTGAAGAACTCCATTGCGGTTCCCATGCGCACCTTCGGCGAGCCTTCCAGGTCCGCCGTCCGGTGCGCTGCGGCAACCATTTCGCGCGTGGGTCCGCCACCGCCATCGCCGTAACCGAAGGGAACCAGCGATATGGTGCCCCGGCCGTGCTCCCGGTAGTTGCGCTGGGCATGGGCGAGTTCGCGGCCGTGAAGCTCGGAGTTGTAGGTGTCCACGGGCGGGAAGTGGGTGAAAAGCCGCGTGCCGTCGATGCCCTCCCAATTGAAGGTATGGTGCGGCATCTTATTGACCTGGTTCCAGGAGATCTTCTGGGTCAGGAACCACCGGGAACCAGCGGACTTGACGATCTGCGGGAGGGCCCCGGAATATCCGAAGGAGTCGGGTAGCCAGGCCTCCTGGCAGTCGATGCCGAACTCCTGCAGGAAGAAGCTCTTGCCCTCCACGAATTGCCGGGCCATTGCCTCGCCGCCGGGCATGTTGGTGTCCGATTCCACCCACATGCCGCCGACCGGCACGAACTGCCCTGACTTGACCTTCTCCCGAATCCGGATGAACAGCTCGGGATAGAACTCCTTCATCCACGCCAATTGCTGCGCCGAGGAGCAGGAGAAGACGAAATCGGGGTTCTCGTCCATGAGGGCGACAACGTTGGAGAACGTACGGGCGCATTTGCGGATGGTTTCACGGACGGGCCATAGCCAGGCCGAGTCGATGTGTGCGTGGCCGGTAGCCAGTAGTTCATGGGCCGAGGCGTAAGCTGGCCGGCTCAAGACCTCGGCAAGCGCTTCCCTGCCGGCGACTGCTGTCCCGGCGACATCGTCCGGGTCCATGATGTCCAGCATGCGCTCAAAGGCGCGAAGGATCTCATGCCGCCGCGGCAGTTCGAAAGGTAGCTCGTGCATCAACCCGCTGAGAGTCCAGATGTCTTGGTGGAGCTCCCACACCACCTCGTTGAGTTCGGCGATGGCTATGCGTCCAAGCCGGTAGCGAGGCTCGTCTCCGGAGGTGGACTTGTCCCCGAGCGGGGTTGCCGCGAAGCTCCACCCCTGGCTGAGATCCGGATTGGCCGCGGCTTCCACGTAGAAGTCCACCGAGAGTCCGCCACCCAGAAGCTTCAACGGGACATGTTGGTTGCGCGGAGAGATGGCCTTGATGATGGTGCCGTCCGGCCGCCAGGCGATGCCTTCGCACTGGAAACCGGGGGCGTCGATGCTGAAACCGAGATCGACGACGATCTCCACCGTGGTGCCATCAGCGACTCCCCAGCCCTCCGGGACCTCGCCACGAAGCCTAAGCCATTTGGTGCTCCAGGCCTTGCCCCACACGGCGCCGTGTTCCTGGGGTTCAAAAACCTGGCGAAGTGCTTCGGAGACCGGAACCGGCTCTCCCGGGGCATCCCAGCTGCTCAGTTCAAGAGGCAGTGCGCGGCCATAGATGGCGGGAGCTATCCGCTCCCGGACAAAACGTTCGAGCCGCTTCTCGGTGATCCGGCGGTCGTCGTGCAATTGAAGTCCCCTTTAGCGCTGGGCTGGGTAGATTGCTTCCTTACCGTTATGGCCAGCCTCGTAAGCAAGGTCACTGTCCGGAGGAAACGGATTCCATTCGATGGATAAAATCTACGTTGTTCCTGGACAATAGCCAAGTGATTGACGGCTATCCCTACAAGTCCCTAGTCGCCACCCGCTCACTGCCCGCGTAGACGTTGAGGCTGGTCCCCCGGCTGAAGCCCACCAGGGTCAAACCGGTCTCCTGCGCGAGCTCCACGGCAAGGCTGGACGGTGCGCTGACGGCGGCCAGAACCGGGATTCCTGCGAGCGCCGCCTTCTGGACGAGCTCGAAGGATGCCCTCCCGGAGACCTGCAGGACAGTGCCGCGCAGGGGCAACATTCCTTCGCGCAGCGCCCAGCCCACCACCTTGTCCACGGCGTTGTGCCTGCCCACGTCTTCCCGCAGGCACAACAGCTCGGCAGCGCCGCCTGCGCCGTCGTCGTGGATCCGGAAGAGTCCGGCGGCATGCACTCCCCCGGTCTTGTCGAAGACCGCTTGTGCTTCGCGGAGACGGTCAGGCAGGGCGGCCAGAACCTCGACCGGGACGCTCAGGGCGTCATCCGCTGGGTTGAAGTGGGAGGATTTGCGCACTGCCTCGATGGAGTCGGTGCCGCAGATTCCGCACGAGCTGGAGGTGTAGACGTTGCGGCCGGTCTCGGGAAGGACGACGTCGGGACGCAACTGCGCCTCCACGACGTTGAAGGTCTGAACGCCGTTCTCGTCCTCGCCGGCGCAGAAGCGCAGCGAAATGAGCTGGGCCGGGTCCCAGATGACACCTTCGGAGACCAGGAAGCCCGCCACGAGGTCGAAATCGTCGCCAGGAGTCCGCATGGTCACCGAGAAGGACATGTGCCCCAGGCGCACCTCGAGCGGCTCCTCGACGGCCAGGAAGTCCTCGCGGTAGCGGACCGGGTGCTCCAGCGCCTGGGCGGAGCCATCCAGGACGAATTTGTGCACCTTGCGGCGCTCGGTCACCCGTCCCATCTCAGATACCCACCGTTCCGGCAGCTTCCTCGTGTTCGGCAGCTTCATAGTGCTTGACGAACCGCACCGTCATGGCCTTGTAGCCGGGGGTGTTGGATTCGCGGGCAACGAGTTCCCGGTGGACCAGGGCGTTGGCCTCCGGGAAGTACGCGGCTGCGCAACCCTTGGCCGTGGGGTAGGCAACCAGCCGGAACTTGTCCGCCCGGCGTTCCGTTCCGCCGAAAGTGGAGATGACGTCCACCATGTCCCTGTCCTCGAAGCCGAGTTCGCTGAGATCGTCCCCGTGGACCAGGATGACCCGGCGGCCTTCGGAAATGCCCCGGTAGCGGTCGTCCAAGCCGTAGAACGTGGTGTTGTACTGGTCGTGGCTGCGGACCGTCTGGAGGATCAGGTGGCCTGCCGGGGCTTCTAGATACTCCAGCGGGCTCACGGTGAATCGTGCCTTGCCGATGTCCGTGGCGAACGTGCGGGTGTCGCGTGGTGGATTGGGCAGGACGAAGCCGTTCTTGGTCCGCACCCTTGCGTTGAAGTCCTCGAAACCGGGGATCACCCTGGAGATGTGGTCCCGGATGACGTCGTAGTCCTCGGCCATGGCACGCCAATCCACAGGGTGGTTGTCCCCGAGGACCGCCTGTGCCATGCGTGCGACGATGACAGGTTCGCTGAGCAAATGCTCCGAGATCGGACTCAAGCGGCCCTGGGTGGTGTGGATGACGGACATGGAGTCTTCCACGGAGAGGATCTGCCGTCCGCCCGGGTGTTTGTCGTCCGTGTCGGTTCGGCCCAGGGTGGGCAGGATCAGGGAGGTCTTGCCGTGCACCACGTGGGCGCGGTTGGGCTTGGTGGAGATGTGCACCGTCAGCCCGGCCCGCTTGAGCCCTTCCTCCAGCGCGACGGTGTCCGAGCCTGCCGCGGCGAAGTTGCCGCCCATGGAAACGAACACGTCCACTTCGCCCTTTTCCAAGGCGTGTTGGGTTTCCACGGAGTCGTACCCGTGCGCCCGGGGGGTCGTGAATCCAAACTCTTTGTCCAAGGCTGCGAGGAAGCCCTCGGAAGGCTTCTCCCAGATGCCCATGGTGCGGTCGCCCTGCACGTTGGAGTGGCCGCGGACGGGACAGGCACCGGCGCCACGCTTGCCGAAGTTTCCCTGCAAGAGCAGCAGGTTGATGATTTCACGCAAGGTATCCACGGAGTGGGGCTGCTGGGTCAGCCCCAGCGCCCAGCAAATGATGGTGCCCTTCGAGGCGGCCAGCATGCCGGCCACCTTGGTGATTTCAATGCGGCTCAAGCCCGTGGCGCGTTCCGTCTCGACCCAATCCAGCGCCGCCCGGGCCTCGGCGTAGGCCTCGAAGCCGTCGGTCTGCGCCTCGATGAAGGCGCGATCAACCACTGTTCCTGGCTGCCGCTTCTCCTCCTCCAGCAGGAGGTGGCCCAGCGCCTGGAACAGGGCAAGGTCGCCGCCCACCTTGATCTGCAGGAATTCATCGGCGATGTCCGTGCCACCACCCACCACGCCGTTGAGCGACTGGGGATCCTTGAAGTTCAAGAGCCCGGCTTCCGGCAGAGGATTGACGGCGACAACCTTGCCCCCGTTGTTCTTGCAATCACGCAAGGCGGACAGCATGCGCGGATGGTTCGTGCCCGGGTTCTGGCCTACGACAAGCACCAGTTGCGCTTCGTGGATGTCTTCCAGCGAGACTGTGCCCTTGCCGATCCCGATGGTCGGGTTGAGGGCGCTCCCGGAGGACTCGTGGCACATGTTCGAGCAGTCGGGCAGGTTGTTGGTGCCCAGGCTGCGGGCAAACAGCTGGTACATGAACGCGGTCTCGTTGGCCGTGCGCCCCGAGGTATAGAAAACGCAGCGGTCCGGCGTCGTGGCATTCACGTGCTCGCCGATCAAGGCGAAAGCATCCGTCCAGCTGATCGGCGAATAGTGTGTGTCGCCAGGGCGGATGACGACCGGCTCGGCAATGCGGCCTTGGCTGCCGAGCCAGTATTCGGTCTTGTCCTCGAGTTCGGCCAGGGAGTGCCGTGCCCAGAACTCCGCGTCGACCACACGGGTGGTGCTCTCCTCGGCGATTGCCTTGGCCCCGTTTTCACAGAACTCGGCTGGACTGCGTTTGCCGGTGATGGACTCCGGCCAGGCGCAGCCGGGACAGTCGAAACCGTCCCGTTGGTTGACGCGGAGCATTGACTTGACGGTCCGGCTGACGCCCGCTTGGGCCCAACCGCGTTCCAATGCCACGGTGACTGCCTTGACGCCCGCAGCGGAGCGCTTGGGTGGGTGGATCTGGAGGTCATCTTCGTTGATGTCCTGCTCGGGTGCATGCCTGTTCATGCCCCCATCATTGCAAGGCCTGACTCTCTAATCCACCCGCGTCCATTCGGCACCGGAAACTCTCAGCCCGTCAGGGCGCTCCAGTCGACCGGCCCGGACGAAACCTTACGGGCCGGCTTGGCAGGAGTCTTCTTGGCCTTGTCTTCCGAGGACTTCGGCAGGGGAAGCGGCGGCCCCCACGGCAACGGAAAAGCGGGCACCGCCTCGCCCAGTTGCACGCCGTGCGGCGGCACCACCATGACTCCGTCCGCACCGGCGAGGCCGCGCATCATCCCGGGCCCCGCATGCTGGGCCGGCGAGGCCAGGCCGTACACGAACCTGAAGGGAAGCAAGCGCGTGCGTCCGGGATCGGCGTCGAGCATTGCCCCGCAAGGAACCTCGCCGACCTCCGGCAGCGCCCTGTGCCCCAGCCCCGCGAGAAGCGGTGCACCGATCGTGAAGAGGACCATCATGGCCGCGAGCGGATTGCCGGGGAGACCCAGCACGAAGCGCCCATCGGGCAGTTCGGCCAGCACGCCAGGATGTCCCGGACGCATCGCAATTCCGTCAATCAGCAAGCGTCCGCCGAGATCCGCAATGGCCCGCCGGAAGTGGTCGGTCCCCGAGCGGCCGGTTCCACCAGTGGTGATGACGACGTCGGCGGGTGGCGCGTCCGGCGACGGCTCGCCCTCTTCAAGGCCCGAGAGCCATTCTTCATAGGAGTCGCCCACCTTGATTTGCTCGCCGCGGATCCCGCCAAGGAGCTCGACGACGGCGCCAAGCTGGGGACCGAAGGTATCCCGCACCCGCCCGGGGACCGGGACACCCGCGGTCACCACTTCGGAGCCGGTCAGGAGCATTTTCACGAGGGGCTTGCCCAGCACGTCGAGTTCATCGCGCCCGGCCAAGGCAGCCAGGGCGAGATGGGCCGGGTTCAGGACGACGCCCGATTTGATCAGCAGCTCGCCCGCCGCAGCTTCTTCTCCCGCGTTGCGGATGTGTTGACCGTTGCGCGGTTCGCCCGGCTTCGCGTTCCCGCCGAGCGCGAGCAGCGGCAAGCCATCTTCGTCCGTGGTCAGGACCCCGTTCTCGCTCCGCAGCACTGCCTTGGCCCCCGGCGGGATCAGGCCACCGGTGGCGATAGGACTCGCTTGGTGCGGTGCCAGCCGATGGCCGGGTTCGGCGAGGATCCATGGGCCGCTGCCGTTGACCGCCCAGCCATCCATCGCAGAGGACGCATAGTGCGGCAGGTCCTGCAGGGCGTGGACATCCGCGGCCAAGGTCCTGCCGATGGCGTCCTTCAGCGCAATGGGCGCGGCGGGAATGGGCGTGGCACTATCGAAGGCAAGTTGCCGCGCCTCGGCCCACAAATGGTCGGCATGCGGGACATGCCCGGGGGCATCCGTCATCCGGCGTCGGTTCCCGGATTCGTATAGTCCTTCGCGAGCGTGCGTGCCAGGCCCATGGCGGCATCCATCGATGCAGCTTCAGTCGCTCGTCCCGAACCCGCAGCAAGTCCAGCCGCGAAGCCCGCAATGAAGGTGGTCAAGGGAGCCGCAGGCCGGACCACTGAATGGGCTGCAACGCCTGCCAGGGACAGGATCTCGTTGATGTCGATCTCGACGTCTTCCAGCTCATATGCTTGCAGCAGGCTCCTGCACCATTCCTCGAGCGTTTCTTCCTGGCTCTTCACGATCCGCCTCCACTGTCCGGTACAGCTGTTGTCACGGCACGTCGCCGTCCACTCCAAGCGCCGCGGCATCGTCCCAGGTATCCACGTCATCGGTGGACCCTGCGGGGACAGGCACGGCCAGCAGATCAAGCCTAGCAAGCAGTCGGAAGACCGCGGCGTTGGCCAGGCCACCTTGTTCTGCCGCTGCGAGCACTTCCCGTTGCAAAGCAGATACCCGGTAGATGCCGAGCAGCGGCTGCCTCCGGCCGTCGGCGGATACGGACATGACCCCTTCCGCTTCCTCGTGGCCTGCAAGTTCCCGAAGCAGGACCGGAACCGCGGCGGCCGCCAGGGGCATATCGCAGGCCAGGACCAGGACCCAGGGCGCGTGTTCCGGGGACGGGCTCACGCCGTTTTGCCCTTCGGCGTCTTGCCCTTCGCCGTCTTGCGCTACTCCGTCTTGCCCTAGGGCGAGGAGTCCGGCGGCGATCGCGGCTGCCGGTCCGGCGTAGGGCGGGTCCTCCCGTGCGGTCAGTGTGCCGTCCGGCAAAGTGCCGGGATCCGGCCCGACGACGACGACCCTCCCGGCGCCGCGGGAAGCCGCGACGGCACGCTGAAGGAGGGTGGCGCCGTCGTACCTCAACTGGGCTTTGGGCACGCCGCCGAGGCGGGAGGACTTGCCACCCGCCAATATCACCGCATCAAAGTCCACCCGCCCAGATTACCCGGGAAGCAGGCTCAATTCCGGTTCAGGCCGCCGATTCGGGCAGGAGGAAGGGATCCCATGCGGGCGCAGGTTTCTCAAGCTCCTTGATTTGCCAGATAGTCCCGGTGGGCGCCGCCGGAGTGAACCTCAGTTTCCAGCCCATCTCGGCCGGAGTGTGGTCACTCTTGGCGTTGTTGCAGCGCAAGCACGCTGCCACCAGGTTTTCCCAGGAATCCGCGCCGCCCCTGGATTTGGGGTGGACGTGGTCAATGGTGTGCGCTGCTTTCCCGCAATACGCGCAACGGTGACCGTCGCGGCGCAAGACGCCGCGGCGTGTAACCGCCGTGATGGTGTTGTACCTCGGCCGGATGTAGCGATTGAGCAGAATCACGGAGGGACGTCCGAGAATCTCCTGTGGCCCGACGACAGGCTCGTCGCCTTCGGCCACTACGCTCGCTTTTCCGGTGAGCACAAGGACCAGCGCCCGGCGGAAGGTTACTACCGCCAGCGGTTCATATCCAGCATTCAGAACGAGTGTGCGCATGCACGTACCTCTTCACGGCCGCACCCGTCAGGGGCGCGAGGGCCGGCTGCCCTCTGCATGTACGGGCTGTGGATCGACAACCTAAGAGTAAACACCCGGAGGCCAGATCAACGAATCCTTGCGGGAGTTCCAGCGCGGTGTCGGTCAAAGTTCATGTGCCGGACACATGGCCGGAACCTTTCACGCACCTGGGGGCTACTCCTCGAATCGTCCCTTTGAGACTGCCTGGAGCAGTGATTTAGCGCATGCTGGTTAAAACAGAACATCCCCGCCGGCGGACCAGCGGGGATGTTCCAGTGAAGCTATGTAGCCGGAGCTATCTAGCCACCAACGCGGATGAAGACCGGGCCGGAGCCAACGTTGACGCTGTAAAGGGCGGTGGTGCCACCGTTCCAGCCGCCGTGGACTGCCATGCCGTTGCCGACGTAAACGGCGATGTGGGCCATGCCCATGCCACCGTTCTGGTAGTAGACCAAGTCGCCCGGCTGCGCTTCAGCAGCGCTGACCGTGCGGCCAAGGGAGAGGTAGTCTGCCGGCCAGCCGTGGAAGTTGATCCCAACGGCGGCCAGGGAGTTCGAAGCCAGGGCGGTGCAGTCCTGGGCAACGCCAAGCTGTGCGTAAGCTGCGGCAGCAATCGCTGCGCCCTTGCCGCTGGCAACTTTCGTGGCGGGTGAAACAGCAGCGGTGACAGAGAGCGTCGAGGAGCCGGTAGCGGCACCCGTTGCAGCCTGCGTGGCAACCGGAGCAGCTTCCTGCGTGGCAACCGGAGCTGCGACAACCGGAGCAGCTTCGGTGGAGACCGCCGGGCGCTCGTACTTGATGGCGACGGACGAGTCAGCCGAAATGCTGGCTTGGGCGATGGACTGGACTTCCAGGGCGGAGGTCGAAGTGGACTCGCGGGGGACGTTGGTTTCTGCAGCGTTGGCTGCGATACCGCTAGTAAGCACCAGACCGGAAGCAGCTGCGATAACCGCTGCCTGACGGCCTACGCCACCGGCGTTGCTGCCGACAGTCTTAGCGATAACGGCAAGCGAGTTGGTCTTGGTGACCGCGGCACGGTGGCGCGCAACAGTAGAGCGTGAAGACACGTTAAGAGGCCTCTCCCTATGCCCGCGAGGTAAGCTGTCGGATTCGGATGGGAGTCATCCGGCCACACTTCTCCCTCTCGGAAGTTGTGCGACTTAACCCCAAGGCCATCGGTGAAGATGACCAAAAGTTGGGTCCCCCGCCTCTGCCAGACGATGTTTTGCGAACGGAACCTCGAGCAGTGGCAGAGCTAGGCAATCCACTCGAGTGCATCAACTCTCTAAAAGTTGATGCGTCTTAGACGGTACATGAGTTTTGATTGAATGTCACATTCAGGTCACGGAGCGTGACAAGCATGCGAGAGGCTTCCATCGGATTGGCTACAGCCAGCCCAGGGGGTCAACGACGTCGCCGTTGACCATGACTTCAAAGTGGAGGTGGCAGCCCGTGGAGGCGCCGGTGGTGCCGCTCAATGCGATGACATCGCCGCGGCTGACCGTCTGGCCCACCTGGACGTTGAAGGACGACAAATGGTTGTACGTGGTTTCCAGGCCGTTGCCGTGGTCCACCACAATGCGGTTTCCGCCGCCATACGGATGCCAGCCGGCGAAAGTGACCTTGCCGGCCGCGGCAGCATGGACCTGGGTGCCGCACTGGGCCACGAAGTCCTGGCCTCTATGGAACTCTCCCAAGCCGCCCGTGATGGGATTCACGCGGTAGCCGAAAGGCGAGGCCGTTGTCAGGGCGTCGAGAGGCGCCCCCAGGGTGCCCTTGGATGACGACGTCTTGATAGTGCCGACGGACTGCGCGCTCAGGAGCTGCTTGAGCTTGCTGTCCGGATCGGCAGTGGTGGAAACCGCAGCACGGCTGAAGTCGATCGTGGCGCTTGCCGCGGCCGGAATCTCAGGCTGGGTGCCCACTGCCAAGGCGGTTTGGTTTGACTCGGGCGTGGCCGTCATAGCGCCGGCGCCCGGCAAGGCGACCGTCAGGATGAGGCCTGTAGCGGCAAGGGCCACTCCGGCCTTCTGTCCTGCTCCGCTTGCGGCGGCGAACTCGGCCATCTGCCGCAAGGGACCCTTGCGGCGACGAAGTTCGCGATGGGGATCGCGGGGCCTGTCGTGCTCGACGGCGCTTGCGCTCCGCAGCACAGCAGTAGGACCGGACGCGCGCCTGCGGCCCCTGGTGTTCTGCGTGGTCAAGGTTTTCCTCTCTGGCAAGCCTGCGAAGTTAGCTGTCGGATTCGGGCCAGAGAGATCGTGGACCCGGTCCGTGCGAAGGGCACGAAACGCAAGGTACCCGGAGGGGCCTTGCGCTGTTTGCACTTCCGCTACGGACTTCACCCCAAGGCCGTCTTTCGACAGCCAATGGTGGTTCCTCCGTTTCTGCCAGTGAATGGACTAATCCACCTGATCCGCTGGCAGAACTCGGCTTCGGATCAGGTAACGCTTTGGTATCGGCGCCAGTATTTAACTATAGGGGATCAAGCCCCCGCGGTAATAATTTCGTTATATTTGCCAACCGCATCGGCGGGCCAGCTAGGCGACCGTGACAAAAACGTGCGAGGCAACCTCGGGCGGCAGCTCCAATGCGCCGTCGATATTGGGCACGCGAACGGAGATGTACTCCCCCACACGTTCCAGGGAAACCCTGGCGCCGGGGCGGATTCCGCCCTCGTCCAGCTGCACCAGAAGTTCAGGCTCCACCTGGATCGGTTCAGCCAGTCGACTGACGGTGACCCTGTTTTCAGGTGAGTATTCGTTCATCGCGTCAAGTAGATTGACCACGCCATCGGTAAAGGCGTGGGACGCGACTCCGCCCAGCGCTTCGAGTCCGGGAATGGGGTTGCCGTAAGGCGATTCCGTGGGGTGGTCAAGCAGTTCATAGAGCCGCCGTTCCACGCGCTCACTCATGACATGCTCCCAGCGGCATGCTTCATCGTGGACGTAGGCCCAGTCCAGTCCAATCACATCTGCCAGGAGCCGTTCGGCGAGCCGGTGCTTGCGCATGACCTCGGTGGCGCGTTTCCGGCCCGTTTCAGTCAGCTCAAGGTGCCTGTCGTTGGACACAATCACCAGACCGTCGCGCTCCATCCGTCCGATCGTCTGGGAAACGGTTGGGCCCGAGTGCCGCAAGCGCTCGGCGATGCGTGCGCGAAGAGCCACGATGTTCTCTTCTTCAAGCTCCAAAATGGTCCGAAGATACATCTCAGTGGTATCGATCAGATCCGTCATCCAGCTCAGCTCCTCGAGCGCAGTATCTAGCGTATTTTCGCCAGCTCCAAGCTTAGCTTATTTGGAATTACTCCGGATAATTCCGGCGCTTGACCCGAGCCAGCCGACCAAGTGCTTTCCACGTGGCGGACTATGACAGCTTCGGTTCTGCCCCCGCCTGCGGCTTCAGGCAGAATTGGGGAGTCGAAGGGGCAGCTTGCCACCTGCCACGACCCATCTAGGCCGCTACTTCACCATTGGAGCATCCCGTGAGCGACAACAGCATCACTATCCCCGCCGATTTGCTGCCCAAGGACGGCCGCTTCGGCGCCGGGCCCTCCAAGGTCCGCCCGGAGCAGATCGAGGCCCTTTCCGCCGCCTCGACGACGATCCTCGGCACCTCCCACCGCCAGGCGCCCGTCAAGAACCTGGTGGGCTCCGTCCGGGAGGGACTCAGCCAGTTCTTCCGTGCGCCCGAGGGCTACGAGGTGATCCTCGGCGTCGGAGGCTCCACCGCGTTCTGGGACGTCGCCAGCTTCGGCCTGGTCGAGAAGAAGGCCCAGCACCTCTCTTTCGGTGAGTTCGGTTCCAAGTTCGCTTCGGCAACCAACAAGGCACCTTTCCTTGAAGCTTCGTCCATCATCAAGTCTGAGCCTGGCACCCGGCCGGTTTCACAGGCCGAAGCAGGCGTGGACGTATACGCATGGCCGCAGAACGAGACTTCGACGGGCGTGGCCGCTCCGGTCAAGCGGGTTCAGGGCAGTGACGACGGCGCCTTGGTCCTGGTGGATGCGACGTCCGCAGCCGGCGGCCTGGATGTTGATGTTGCCGAAGCTGACGTCTATTACTTCGCCCCGCAGAAGAACTTTGCGTCCGACGGCGGCCTGTGGCTGGGACTCTTCTCCCCCGCCGCCCTGGAGCGCGCGGCCCGCATCAAGGCAAGCGGCCGCTGGATCCCCGATTTCCTCGACCTGCAGACGGCTATCGACAACTCGAAGCTCAACCAGACCTACAACACCCCGTCCCTGTCCACTTTGGTGACGTTGGATGCCCAGGTCCAGTGGCTCAACAAGAATGGCGGCCTGGACTTCGCTTCCGGACGCACCGCGGACTCCGCAGGCCGGATCTATGACTGGGCAGAGGCTTCCGAGTACGCCACCCCGTTCGTCGCGAAGGCAGAGGACCGCTCCAATGTCATTGCCACGATCGATTTCGACGACTCGATCGATGCCGCGGCCATCGCCAAGGTGCTGCGCGCCAACGGGGTCGTGGACACGGAGCCGTACCGCAAGCTGGGCCGCAACCAGCTCCGCATCGCTACCTTCGTTGCCATCGAGCCGGACGACGTCTCTGCGTTGCTCGCCAGCATCGACTTCGTGGTGGGCGAACTGAAGAAGTAACGGACCTGCCGCGTTCCCGCAGTCAGGACTGGTCGGCGTCGTCCGGGAGAGGATCCCGGGCGGCGCTGGCCTCTTTAACGGCGCTAGCCTCATTAACAGCGCCACTGGCGCCTTGGGACTCGATGCGGAAGAACCGCATGCCGCGGGCGCTGCTATCGAAACGGAGCCGCAGCTGGCGGGCGCGGATGATCCACACGATGCCGACGACGGCGGTGCTGGCGCCCGCGCCGGCGGCCACGCCCACAGCCCATCGGGGTCCGGCCACGTTGGACACCCAGCCGACGAACGGTGCTCCGATGGGCGTTCCACCCATGAAGATGGCCATGTAGAGTGCCATGACCCTGCCGCGCATGACAGGTTCCGTGGTGGACTGCACGTAGCCGTTGGCGCTCGTGATCATGGTCAGGGCAAACAGTCCGCAGGGAATCAGCGCCAAGGCGAACATGGTGTAGTTCGGCGCCAGGGCAGCCAGTCCGCTCGCAAGGCCGAACCCGCCAGCCGCCGCGAAGATGAGCCGCATCCGTGGCCGCCCTCGCCGGGCGGAAAGCAATGCTCCTGCGACGGACCCGATCGCCATGACCGAGTTGAGCAGCCCGAATGCCCCCGCGTCCATGCCGAACTCCGTGCCGACCATGGCCGCGATGAAGAGGACGAAGTTCAGGCCGAACGTGCCCATGATGAAAATCGCGACCAGGACAACCACAATGTCCGCGCGGTTGCGGACATAGCGAAGCCCCTCACGGATGCGGCCCTTGCCAGCGGCGGCCCGGGGTTGGACGCGTAAGGAGGCGAGGGGGATGGCCCGGATCGCGCCAAGCATTGCGAGGAAGGTCAGGGTATTGATCATGAATACCCAGCCCGGCCCCACCGCGACCGTCAACACGCCGGCCACGGCGGGACCGATCATGCGGGCGACGTTGAAGGATGCGCTGTTCAACGCAACGGCGTTGGAAAGATAGTCATCCTTGACCAGCTCCGACACGAACGTCTGGCGAACCGGGGCGTCAAGTGCCGAGACGACGCCAAGCAGGAGCGCGAACACGTAGACATGCCACAACTGCGCTGCACCGCTCAGCACCAGGAGTCCCAGGCCAGTGCTCAGGACCGCCATGGCCGTTTGGGTCATGACCAGGAGCCTGCGCCGGCTGTAGCGGTCGGCAAGCAGTCCGGCCCATGGGGCCAGGAAAAGCTGCGGACCCAGTTGGAGGGCCAAGGTCACGCCCATCGCGCCGGCATCGTGGTTGCTCAGATGGGCGAAAACCAGCCAATCCTGGGCCGTCCGTTGCATCCACGTGCCGATATTGGAAATAAGGGCACCGATGAACCAAATGCGGTAGTTAAGGACACCGAGCGATTTGAAGGTGGACATCAGTTTCCACCTTCAGGGAATTCACTCGCCGGGTCCGCCAAGGGCTAGTCAGCCTCGATGTCGTCGGCGTCGTCGTTCTCTTGGTCGTCACCGGAGGCGGCGACGTCCTCATCGGAGGGGCCACCGTCGTCGTCCGCGTCAACGGGAACGTCAGCTTCCTCCGCCAACTCTTCGGCCGCGGTCGCCTCGTCCTCCGGACGGACGCGCTTTGCCCAAGGCACCCATTCCGGGGCGAGGATGGAGTCCTCCGAAGGCAGCAGGCCAAGCTCGCTGACCGTGACCACTTTGGAGCGCGAGTTGCGGGTCACGACGGCGTACCACTGCCACCCGCCGTAGCCGGCCAGCCGCGATTCGAACAAGTGCGTGACCACGCGTTCGCCCTCGGAACGCGCGGCAATGTGCGGTCCGATTTCGGCCGGCTTGGCGATGGTCTCCACCGCGTTGCGGGCGACGTCGACGGCGGCCGCCAGGAAAGCGTCCGGCTTGCCGACGCGCCACACAGGAAGGCCGGTGCGGGGTTTCGCCGTTGATGTCATGGCAGGTTTAGGCTTCCAGCTCGTCGGCAACCTTGCGCAGGGCTGCGGCGATGGCCTTGCCCTTGGCGCCTTCAGGGTACTTACCGGCGGACAACGTGCCGGAGAGGTTGTCCAGGACAGATACGAGGTCCTGGACTACCGGAGCGAGCTCGCGGGCATTCATGCGCTTGGCTTTGGCGATGGAAGGCAACTTATCCAGCACGCGGAGTCCCAGCGCCTGGGCGCCCCGGCGACCGTCGGCGACGCCGAACTCAACCCGGGTGCCCGCCTTGAGATCCGCTACCCCTTCGGGCAGCGCGGATTTGGGCAGAAATACTTCCTGGCCGTCCTCTGCTGCGAGGAATCCGAAGCCTTTTTCCTTGTCATACCACTTGACCTTGCCGGTGGGCACGTAATCAACCTTCTTCGTTCTTACTTGCGAGACACGGCCGGCGCGCCACCGCATCCGCAGGATACTGCGGGAATAGGGGTAACTGCCTTGACCGTGTTGGTCTGTTGCTTCAAGGTTATCCTGCCCGGCAGCGGATTCGCGCTTTGAGACCCCCACAGGCAGGTCCTGCCGCCTTTTGTACGCAACGGAACTGCGCCCTGGCCTGGAACCGGGGATGCGGCCCGGGACTGTTAGCGTTGCTTCCATGATTCCCCACGACTTCCGCCGCCCGCTCACCATCGTTGCCGCAGTCGTCGCAGTCCTTTCCCTGGCGGCCGTCGCTGCCGTGATGGCGGTCGCTTTCGCCGGTGGAGTGGCACCGGCCTGGGTCACGTCCACCGCCCTCTACGGGCTGCCGCTCGCCTTCATTTTGATGGCCGCGTTGGTAGTTGACTCTGTGCGGGCACGGCGTCGTCAATGAGCAGCCGGAAAGCCCGACGGCGGACCCGGCTGGCTGTAACGTTGAATTGATGTCCCTTATTCGCGCGCTCAGCAAGGAACTGGAAGCGCGCAGCGATGATTCGCTGCGGGCCCTGTTTGCCGCGCGGCCGGACCTCATCTCCCCCGTGGTCCCGGACTTCGCTGCACTCGCGGCGCGGGCAAGTGCCCGGGTCAGCGTGCAGCGCGCCCTGGAACGGCTCAACAAACCGGAGATGCAAGTACTCGAGACGCTCCACCTGTGCACCAACACCGACACCGGCCACAGCGTCTCGGCGGCGGGGCTGAAGAAGTGCATCAACGGCGCCACCCTTGCCGCGCTCGAGCCGATCCTGAACAAACTCCAGGAACTGGCCCTCATCCACCGGGCCGATCCCCCGGCCACGGTGCACAATCCAGGCCGGCAGCGTTTCTACTTGCCGGTGGGCAGCCTCAAGGACGTCATCGGCATCTACCCGGCGGGTTTGGGCCGTAGCTACACCGAGTTGGTGCGGCTGCAACCGGCCTTCGCCCAGCGCGTGGTGCATCTCGTTGCCGAACTCCACCAAAGCGGCGCCAACATCCTGGCCGCCACGACGCCCATGGACGCGGCGCTGGCGCTGCAACGTTGGACATCGACGCCGGAGAACCTTCAGCACATCCTGTCCGAGGCACCTGTGCGGACGCGTCCCCTTTTGAACAAGTTCGGCAACTGGGCCATGGGCGCCGTTCCCCAGGCCCAGCGCAAGGCTTCCGTGCTCCATGAAGGCCGCGACGTCGGTCCCGTGGACTGGCTCTTGGCCCGCGGATTACTTGTCCCCTTGGACGCCGGCCACGTTGAGCTCCCGCACAGCGTCGGACTGTCCCTGCGCGGTGGCGCGATCGTAGACCACTTCACGTTGAAGCCTCCCGTACCGGAGCTGGGCCAGACGAGTGCTGCCCTGCGCCGGAATGCCGCCATGGGTGCCATCGCCGAAGTACTCCGTTTGGTGGGCGAACTCCTGTACGCGGTCCGCGAGCAGCCGGTGGTTACCCTGCGCAGCGGAGGGGTCGGCGTGCGTGAACTCAAACGCCTGGCCGATAGCCTTCGCATGGGGTTGTCCGAGACCGCCCTGATCCTCGAGCTCAGTGCCTTGTCAGGATTGTTGCGGCTCGATGTGGACAGTTCCACCTGGGTGCAACCGCCATCGGTGGAATGGCTCACGCTCCCCCGCCAGGAACAGTGGCTCTGGCTGGTCAACGCCTGGCTCGCGAGCGAGCGCGCTCCTTCCCTCGTGGGACAAACCCTCCCCGGGCCTGCCACCACGGCACCCCGATCCGGTTCTCCGGCAAGTTCCATCAACGCCCTGTCCGCCGAGGCCCAACGCCCTGACGCCCCGCTGGTCCGCAAACGGATCCTGGAGATCCTCGAAGAGCTCACCCTCGAAGTAGAAGCAGCGGACGGCAAGGCTCCTGTGCTCAACGCCGAAGCCGTCATGGAACGCGCGGAATGGGCCCAGCCCCGGATGTCTCGACGGTTCAGCTCCCTTGTCCGCGGAATCCTGCACGAAGCCGAACTCCTCGGGCTCATGGGCTCTGGCGCCCTGACCCAGCTTGGTTCGGCGATCGCCACCGAACAGCCCGAGCTGGCCCTCAGTATCCTCGGCGAACACCTGCCCGCGGCCGTCAATCATGTCCTGCTCCAAGCCGACCTGACCGCCGTCGCCCCGGGATACCTGGCACCTGAACTGAGCGAAAAACTGCTCTTGATCGCCGACGCCGAAGGCCAGGGCCCGGCCACGATCTTCCGCTTCTCCGGAGATTCGATCCGCCGCGCGTTGGACGCCGGCCAGGACGCGGAAACCATCCTCGCGTTCCTGCGCACCCACTCCGCCACCGATGTTCCCCAACCGCTCCGCTACTTGATCAAGGACATCGCCTCCAGGCACGGCCGGCTGCGTGTCGCCAGCAGCCCCAGTTTCATCCAAAGCGACGACGAGGCCGCCATCGCCGAGCTCGTTCGGGAGCCGGGAGCCGCGAGCCTGGGACTTGTCCGGATCGCCCCCACAGTACTGACCTCCGCCGCGAGCCCCCGGGAGACCGCGAGGGTGCTGCGCGAGCTGGGACTCTCGCCTGCCGTGCAGGAGGCGGAGACCGCCGTCGTGCGCTACAAGAGGACGACGGCCGTGGCCGGGGGCGTTCGCCCCGTATACACTGCGCCCCGCATTGCACCGCCGGACGACGACGTCGACGCCCAGCTCGCGGTGCTCAGGCACCATCGCGCGGTCCATGGCGAATCGACCGGCGAGGCGGCAACGCAACTGGGACTCGAGACCCTGCAGAGGGCCATCCGGCTGAAGCAAGCGGTCACCATGAACGTGGTGGACGGCTTGGGGAATTCCAATACCGAAACCGTCGTTCCGGTATCAGTGTCGGGAGGACGCGTCAGGGTGTTCGACGCCGCCAGGGATACCGAAAGAGTCTTGTCCATCCACCGCATCATCGATGTGGAGCCCGCGGGCGATCCGCACAAGTGAGGAAGCAATAGTGAGCGACGGTCCGCTGATCGTACAGAGCGACAAAACCATCCTGCTGGAAGTCGACCACGAGCTCGCTACCGAGGCACGGCATGCGATTGCGGCATTCGCCGAGCTGGAGCGTGCCCCCGAACACGTCCACAGCTACCGGCTCACCCCTCTTGGCCTCTGGAATGCGCGCGCCGCAGGACTGGACGCCGAAAAAGTCCTCGACACGCTCCTGCGCTACTCCCGTTTCCCGGTGCCGCACTCCTTGCTGATCGACATCGAAGAGACGATGTCCCGCTACGGCCGCTTGCGCCTCGAAAAGGACCCGCAGCACGGCTTGGTCATGCGTACCACCGACTACCCCGTACTCGAGGAAGTCATCCGGGCCAAGAAAATCGCACCTTTGCTGGGGCCGAGGATCGACGGCGAAACCGTGGTGGTGCACTCCTCCCAGCGGGGACAGCTCAAGCAATTGCTGCTCAAGCTCGGATGGCCGGCCGAGGACCTCGCAGGCTACGTGGACGGCACTCCGCACCTGATCGCTTTGAACGAGGACGGTTGGCACCTGCGGCCATACCAGAAGCTTGCCACGGAGAACTTCTGGGCAGGCGGCAGCGGCGTCGTCGTGCTGCCTTGCGGTGCGGGCAAGACCTTGGTGGGGGCCGCAGCCATGGCTACAAGCTGCACCACCACGCTGATCCTGGTCACCAACACTGTCGCGGCCCGGCAATGGAAGGACGAGCTCCTCAAGCGGACGTCGCTGACGGAGGAGGAGATCGGCGAGTATTCGGGCGCGGTCAAGGAAGTCCGGCCGGTCACGATCGCCACCTACCAGGTCCTGACCACGAAACGCGGAGGCCTTTACCCGCACTTGGAACTCGTGGACGGGCACGACTGGGGACTCATCATCTACGACGAGGTCCATCTCCTGCCGGCTCCGATCTTCCGGATGACGGCGGACCTGCAGGCGCGGCGTCGTCTGGGACTCACTGCGACACTTGTGCGTGAGGATGGTCGTGAGGGTGAGGTCTTCAGTTTGATCGGCCCCAAGCGCTACGACGCACCGTGGAAAGATATCGAAGCGCAGGGCTACATTGCGCCGGCGGACTGCGTGGAGGTCCGGGTGGACCTGCCCCGGGACGAGCGCGTGGCCTACGCGATGGCTGAGGATGCGGACAAGTACCGGCTCTGCGCGACGTCGGAGACCAAGACCACCTTGGTGGAGCAGCTCGTCGCCTTGCACCAGGGCGAGCCGCTGCTGGTGATCGGCCAATACATCGACCAGTTGGATGAGATCGGCGAGCGTTTGGACGCTCCCGTGATCAAGGGCGATACAACAGTCAAGGTGCGGCAGAAGCTGTTCGATGCCTTCCGCGCCGGTGACATCAAGACCCTGGTGGTGTCCAAAGTGGCCAACTTCTCGATCGACCTGCCCGAGGCATCGGTGGCAATCCAGGTATCGGGATCTTTCGGTTCCCGCCAGGAAGAGGCTCAACGCTTGGGGCGCTTGCTTCGCCCCAAGCAGGACGGCCGTGCGGCACGCTTCTATTCCTTGGTGGCCAGGGACACCCTCGACCAGGACTTCGCCGCCAAACGGCAACGGTTCCTCGCCGAACAGGGCTACGCCTACCGGATCATGGACGCCAAGGACGTACCCGCCGCGTAGGGCTGGTCAACTTAAGGGCTAGTCAACTTAAGGGCTAGGCAACCAGCTGTTGCGTGCGCTCCTGGTGCCCCGCTGCTTGCAGCACGACGGCGTCGACCACAGCCCAGGAGTCCTCGTCTTTGAGCTGCGCATCGGCAAAGCGTTCAGCGGCGGAGCGGTCGTTGAACGCCTCGAGCTCGATGCGTCCAGAGTGCGTGTCCAGGTAGCTGACATGGAATTCGACGTTTTGAATGTCAACGCGTGAATCTTGTTTGTTTTCCATGGCTCAAGTGTGAAACGGGGCTCCGACAATTTAGGACTGTGCCCGCGGCGTGTTGGCTTTTGGCCAGCTTGTCAGGCCCTGCACAGCATCGTCAGGCCCTGCGCAGCACTTCCGCGGCGGTGCTCCGGACCGCCTCAGTCACGGCGTCCAGGATCCGCGACGGTGTCCGCCACCGTTGCCAGTACAAGGGCACGTCCAAGGGCTGCCCGGGCGCGAGTTCCACCAAGTCTCCATCGGCTATCTCCCGGCCGCATTGAGGTTCAGGCAGCAATCCCCACCCAAGCCCCAAGCGAATGGCCTCGGCAAACTCCTGGCTGGACGGAACATAGTGGCGCGGTCCTGCCGGCTCCATCCCACGCCCAGCCCCGCCAAGGAGTTCCAGGAAACGATGTTGGTACTCGTCCTTGCGGTCGAAGTCCACGGCCGGAGCTGCACCCAGCGCGGCGACATCGACCCCGTCGGGAAGCCACCGCGCCCTGAATTCGGGCGTAGTGACGGCACGGTATCGCATGCTTCCCAGCGGTTCCACGCGGCAGCCCTGTACCGGCTCGGGAGTCGCTGTCACGGCGGCCATCACCGTTCCGGCGCGCAGCATGGACGTGGAATACTGCTCGTCGTCCCGGTGAAGATCGAAGACGGCGTTCAGCTCCGCCGGGACCTTTGTGAGGGCCTTCAGGAACCAGACGGACAAGGAATCCGCGTTGACCACGATCGGAACCGAGACCATCGGCGATTCGCCGGGCAGGCCCAGTTCGAGCTCGGCGTCGGCCTCCAACTGGGCGAGCTGCCGCGCCAGCCTGAGCACCACATGTCCCGACTCGGTGGCCTGGACCGGATTGCTGCGCTGCAGCAAGACCCTGCCGGATGCTTGTTCAAGCGCCTTGAGGCGCTGGGAGACGGCCGACGGCGTGATGTTCAGTGATCGGGCAGCGGCGTCGAGCGTACCTTCCGCGAGCACGGCGGCGAAGGTGTGCAGCTGTTCGGAAGAGAATCTGGCCATAAGATGATCTTACGATGCCTAAGAATATTTAGCTGGACTAATGTTCAGGGCGAAACTTAGCCTCGAAGAATGAACTCCCACGACGTCTTCCACGCTGCCGGCTTGGGCCTCGGCACAGGCCTGGCCCTCATTGTTGCCATTGGCGCCCAAAATGCTTTCGTCCTCCGGCAAGGAATCCGCGGCGAACATGTCGGGGCAATCGTTGCAGTGTGCGCGATCTCGGACGCGGTGCTCATCGCGGCCGGGGTACTCGGCACAGGCGCCCTTCTCAGCGCGGCGCCTGCCGCCGTCGTCGTTCTCCGCTATGTCGGCGCGGCATTCCTGGTGACGTACGGCGTGATGGCGGCACGGCGGATCCTCAAGCCGCAAGCGCTCGTGTCCGCTGAGCCCGGGCCTTCGGGTGCCGGTCGAAGCGGACTGGCTGCCGCGCTGGCAACTGTCATGGCACTGACCTGGCTCAACCCCCATGTCTACCTGGACACCGTCTTGCTCCTGGGATCCGTGGCGAACGCGCAAGGGCCCGGGCTGCAGTGGTGGTTCGGCGCCGGAGCCATGCTGGGCAGTATTCTCTGGTTCTGTTCACTCGGGTTCGGGGCGAAACTGCTGCGCGGATTTTTCGCGCGGCCGGCGTCCTGGCGGATCCTCGACGGAGGGATTGCCGTCACCATGGTGGGACTCGGCGTCGGGCTCGCTCTCGGTAGTTAGCCCGGGCCCGCAACCACGACACCCCGATAATTCTCACAACAAGTATCCAGTCAACTCCCAGAAACTGGGAGCATCATGAATGGTATGAAAAAGAACGGCCCCGAAGCCAAGCTCCTCGTCGTCGACGACGAACCCAACATCCGTGAGCTGCTCTCCACCTCGCTGCGTTTTGCTGGCTTCGAGGTCGTTGCGGCGTCGAACGGCCGCGAAGCGCTCGCTGCCGCCGATCTTCACGCCCCGGACCTCGCTGTCCTGGACGTCATGCTCCCCGATATGGACGGGTTCACTGTCACCCGCCGGCTCCGTGCCGCCGGAAAGCACTTCCCTGTCCTGTTCCTGACGGCCAAGGACGACACGGAAGACAAGGTCACCGGCCTGACGGTGGGCGGCGACGACTACGTCACCAAGCCCTTCAGCCTGGATGAAGTGGTGGCCCGGATCCGCGCCGTGCTTCGCCGCACGCAGCCGATGGAAGACGACGACGCCGTCATCCGCGTTGATGACCTTGAGCTCGACGACGACGCGCACGAGGTCCGCCGCGGCGGCACCATCATCGAGCTCTCGCCCACCGAGTTCAAGCTGCTGCGCTACCTCATGCTGAACCCCAACCGGGTGCTTTCCAAGGCGCAGATCCTGGACCATGTCTGGGAATACGACTTCAACGGCGACGCCTCGATCGTGGAATCCTACATCTCCTATCTCAGGCGCAAAGTGGACATTGACCCGGATGCCACTGCCTTGATCCAGACCAAGCGCGGCGTCGGTTACGTACTGCGGACGGCCGAGAAGCGCTGACCTTGTTCAACCGTTGGAAGTCGGCCTCCCTCAGGTCGCAGCTGGTCGCCATCATCATGGGGCTGCTGCTCCTTGCCTTGGCCGCCACGGGCGCCGGGACGCTGACGCTCGTCAAGAGCTACCTCCAAGGGCAAGTGGATGACAAGCTCAAGGCTGCCGTCCAGATCGCCCAGCAACAGCAATCTTTCGCCAATCTGTCTGAGGCGGGCCCTGCAGTGCCCACGGACTATTCGTTGACGCTCTACGTCCAGGGCCAGCCGCCGTATCCGTTCGGCGGCAGCAAGACGGATCGGCCGAGCATCGCCACCATCAGCCCGGGTGAAGCCAAGAACCGCAATTACGCACCCTTCCAGGTGAACGGCACCGCCGGCGGCGATTGGCGTGTGGTGGCGGTCAACGTCGTGGACAACCGGACCGGGCAAAACGCAGTAGTGATCGTCGGGCTGCCCCTGTCCCCCGTGGACAAAGTCATGGAACACGCCACGCTCGTAGTAGTCGGCGTCGGACTGTTGACCCTGGTGCTCGCATTCTTCATCGCCACCTGGACTGTTGCACGCTCCTTCCGTCCCCTCTCACGCGTTGAAAAGACTGCAGCTGCTATCGCCGCCGGTGATCTCTCACGCCGCGTGGAGGTCGAAAACCCGGTCACCGAAGTCGGTCGCTTGGGTGCTTCCCTCAACGCGATGCTCGCCCACATCGAGTCGTCCTTCGCGGCCCGGGCGGCTTCCGAGGCGAGAATGCGGCGATTCGCCGCCGATGCCTCCCACGAACTGCGGACCCCCTTGGTCACTATTCGCGGTTTCTCCGAGCTCTACCGCCACGGCGCCCTTGCCACGCCGGAAGATGTGGGCACCGCCATGGGAAGGATCGAGAGCGAAGCCAAGCGCATGGGATCCATGGTGGAAGACCTGCTCCTGCTTGCCCGCCTGGACGAACAACGGCCATTGCAGCTCAAGCCGGTGGACCTGCACCTGCTGGCGAACGACGCCGTCGTGGACTCATTCGCGACGTCCGGCGAGCGGAAGATTTCGCTCACAGGGCTCGACGGCGGAGCGGCAGCGCCTGCCCCGGTCCAGGGTGACGAGGCCAAGCTTCGTCAGGTGCTCGGAAACCTGGTGGGCAATGCCCTGCGATACACCCCCGAAGGAACGCCGATCGAGGTCGCCGTGGGGGTGCGGGACACTCCCGGCGGTCCGTTTTCCGTTCTCGAGGTGCGGGACCACGGCAGCGGCATTCCGGCCGAGGAACTGCCCCGGATCTTCGAGCGCTTCTACAGGGCGGACACTTCACGCACGCGGGAGACAGGCGGCAGCGGGCTCGGTCTCGCGATTGTCGCTGCAATTGTGGGTTCCCACGGCGGTACCGTCAGGGTCGAAGAGACCGACGGCGGCGGGGCCACCCTGGTTGTCAGCCTCCCCTTCCAGGACGACATGTCCGAGGTACCGGAAGATGCGGGTATCGCCGACGCGGAGATCTCCGACTAGCAGTTTTCTATGCTGGGCGGCTTGATTTGGCGAGTTGTCCACATAGGAAGATTCGGCTCTGCTTGCGCCATGTGACGGCTTCTAGGCTCATTGTGTGGACCACAAGCCAGCCGCACCCGCGGACCCCTTTAGTTGAAAGGCAACGCCCTATGAGCGTCATATCCGTCGATACCGAACTGCTCCAGCTCAAGTCCGCCAACGTCAAAGCCACCGTGGATCGCATCAGCGCCGACGTCCAGGCGATGAAACGTGGCCTGGACGAGCTCCAAGCCACCTGGAAGGGGTCAGCGGCCAACAATTTCCAGGCACTCGTCTCCGAGTGGACGTTGACCCAGAACAAGGTGGAGGCCTCACTCGCATCCATCAACCTGGCACTGTCCTCCGCCGCTGCAAGCTACCTCCAGACCGAGCAAGGCAACACCCAGCGGTTCAGCTACTAGGAACGGCCAGGAGATCCCGGCGGGCGGCAAATCTGCCTTCCCACCGGGGTCCGTCTGCTTCTGCCCCGTTACTTCTCCGGCGTCGACTGGTGGAAGCGCAACCGCCAGCGGCCGTCGTCGAGCAACCAGATCGAGCTCCGCAATGCCGAGCCGGCTCGCCCATAACTTCTGTAATTGAGCAGCATGGCGTTGCCGGAGATGCGCTCTGCGGAAATTACCTCAACCTCCGCGGTTTCGCCTGGATCGCCCTCCAACGCCATCATGAGCTCGTCGCGGGACCACACACGTCCGGAGCTGCCAATCTCGGTGAAGTCCGGGTGGAGCAGGATCCCCGTACGCCCAAGGTCTCCCCTGACGTCGGGCCTCAGGAGCTCCTTCTCAAGGAGAATCACGGTTTCTTCGTCTGAGCGCCCGCCCGCCTGGCCAAGGACCGTTTCTTCGTCGTCTCCGGCGAACAAAGTGGACTCGATGAACGGCTCCTGTTCCGTGAACGCCGCCGGCGCGTTAGGCAAGGATGACCCGCCCAAAAGGTCCTGACCGCCGAACAACGTGAGGTCTTCATCCGGGTTATCGGCGTCGTCGTGGCCGTCGAAAAGCGAGGGCGCCTCCACAGGCACTGTGCGGGCTGACGGCGTGCGCGCTGCTGGCGTGCGGGCAAAGGACCGCGCAGCCTCATCAGCCCCCGGATAACCAGGTCCGCCGGGAGCAGCTGTTCCTTGCTGGAACGCCGTGGCTACAGCGCGGGCGCGATCGTCGGCGGCCTCGTTGAGGTCGTGGCCGGCGTGGCCCTTGACCCACTCGAACGTGTACTTGCGGCCGACAATGGCCTGGTCGATGTCCTTGAGGAGATCGACGTTCAAGACGGGCTTTCCGTCGGCTTTGCGCCAGCCCTTGCGCTTCCATCCCGGCATCCACTTGGTGATGCAGTTGATGACGTACTGGCTGTCGCAGAGAATCTTCAGCTCTTCATCGGGCACGTGTGCCGTGGACCGGAAGAGGTCAAGCACCGCCATGAGCTCGCCCTGGTTGTTGGTTCCGTGCGGCCAACCGCCGGCCCTCCAGCAAGAGTCGTTCACGTACCAGGCCCAGCCGGCAGGCCCGGGATTGCCGAGGGCAGAACCATCGGCGGCAGCAATAATCGTCATGGTTTCCATCCTGCCAGACCGCCCCGACACTCCCGGACCGCGAGGCAGTGAGCGAGCGTCGGGCCAAAACCCCACACAAGTGAGCGAGCATCGGGCCAAAACCCCACACAAGTGAGCGGGCGTCGTTAAACGGCGACGACGGCCCCCACCTGAAGCGGGGACCGTCGTCGTGCGTGAGGCTGGTGAGCCGGCGCGGGGGCTTAGAAGCCGCCCATGCCGCCCATGTCGTCGCCGCCACCCATAGACGGAGCGTTCTTCTCCGGCTTGTCGGCAACAACGGCCTCGGTGGTCAGGAACAGACCAGCGATGGACGCAGCGTTCTGGAGAGCCGAGCGGGTGACCTTTACGGGGTCGTTGACGCCGGCGGCCAGCAGGTCCTCGTAAACGCCGGTTGCAGCGTTCAGGCCGTGGCCCGACGGCAGGCCGCGGACCTTGTCGATGACAACGCCCGGCTCGAGGCCAGCGTTGTAAGCGATCTGCTTGAGCGGAGCGTCGATGGCAACGCGGACGATGTTGGCGCCCGTTGCTTCGTCGCCTTCGAGCTGCAGGTTGGCGAATGCCTTGGCACCGGCCTGGATGAGGGCAACGCCACCACCGGCGACGATGCCTTCTTCAACGGCAGCCTTCGCGTTGCGGACTGCGTCCTCAATGCGGTGCTTGCGCTCCTTGAGCTCTACCTCGGTTGCGGCACCGGCCTTGATGACTGCAACGCCGCCGGCCAGCTTGGCCAGGCGCTCCTGCAGCTTCTCGCGGTCGTAGTCGGAATCGGAGTTCTCGATCTCGGCACGGATCTGTGCAACACGACCGGCGATGGCGTCGGCGTCGCCGGCACCTTCGACGATGGTGGTCTCGTCCTTGGTGACAACAACCTTGCGGGCGTTGCCGAGCAGTTCGAGGGTTGCGTTCTCGAGGCTGAGGCCGACCTCCGAGGAGATGACCTGGCCACCGGTGAGGATAGCGATGTCGGCGAGCTGTGCCTTGCGGCGGTCACCGAAGCCCGGAGCCTTGACGGCAACGGACTTGAAGGTGCCACGGATCTTGTTGACGATCAGGGTGGCCAGGGCCTCGCCCTCGATGTCCTCAGCGATGATCAGCAGCGGCTTGTTCGACTGCATGACCTTCTCCAGGACCGCAACGAGTTCCTTCACGTTGGAGATCTTGGAGTTGACGATCAGGATGTACGGGTCTTCAAGGATGGTTTCCTGGCGCTCTGCGTCGGTGACGAAGTAAGCGGAGATGTAGCCCTTGTCGAAGCGCATGCCTTCGGTGAGTTCCAGCTCAAGACCGAAGGTGTTGGACTCCTCGACCGTGATGACGCCTTCCTTGCCGACCTTGTCCAGGGCTTCAGCAATGAGGTTACCGATTTCGGTGTCGCCGGCAGAGATGGAAGCCGTGGCCGCGATCTCTTCCTTGGTCTCGATTTCCTTTGCGGAAGCAAGCAGCTCGCGGATAACGGCTTCAACAGCCTTTTCGATGCCGCGCTTGAGGGACAGCGGGTCGGCGCCGGCAGCTACGTTGCGCAGGCCTTCCTTGACCAGTGCCTGGGCCAGGACGGTGGCGGTGGTGGTGCCGTCGCCAGCGACGTCATCCGTCTTCTTGGCAACTTCCTTGACCAGCTCGGCGCCGATCTTCTCGAACGGGTCGTCCAGCTCGATCTCCTTGGCGATGGAAACACCATCGTTGGTGATCGTGGGGGCGCCCCACTTCTTTTCGAGGACGACGTTGCGTCCACGCGGGCCGAGGGTGACCTTGACGGCGTCGGCGAGGATGTTCAGACCCCGCTCGAGACCGCGGCGTGCCTCTTCATCAAATGCAATGATCTTGGCCATAACGGCGGTAGTCCTTTCGGGACAGTCGTTAAGAAGGTGCCTTCACTGCGGTGCCCGCGACGGACGATCCTTCACATTCGGCCTCTGTATGCCGCGTGCTCCGGACCTCACCCCAGCAAGGTTTTCTTTGTTCTCTCAGGCACCGCCACTGTTTCCATACGGCCGGAGCCGGGAAGAATTAGCAGTCAGTGCTTGAGAGTGCTAATCAATAATTAGCACTCACCCGAGGAGAGTGCAAGCAGCAAGAGCTGGAAACTACTCGCCACGCCAAGGGAATTCGCTACGGGCACAAGCCGTCACGGAGTCCGTGAGGCCGTCTCCTTGCCGCTCACCCGCGCAGTGTTGTCTGCCCCGTAGGTGAAGACCATGTAATTCGACGAGGTGACGTCGCCGTTGGCGTCGAACCCGATGGTGCCGGACTCGCCGTCGTAATCCGGGAGCTTGCCCTCCTTCAGCAGCTCGACGCAGTCCTTGTATGACGTACAAGACGTGCGTTCTTTCGTTGCCGCATCGCCCGACGTCGGACGCGTCCCGCCGGACACTGTGGTGAGCCAGGCCGCGATCGAGCCGCCGGCGTCGTCGCCCGCCGCTGCGGCCGCAAGCGCCGCGAGGGTAACGGCGTCGTACGTCTCGGCGGCGTACGTCGTGTCCTTGAGTTTGGGGTCGATGCCAGTCAGATCGGCTTGGAACGCCGCGCTCGGGAAGACACCTGGAAGAATCCCCCGCGCGCCGTTGAGGCCACCGGCACCGAGTGCGGTTCCGTATTGGCGGATGGCACCGTCGCTCAAAATCAGGCTCTTGCCGCTCAGCCCCGCGTTCAGGAGCTCGGCCAGGGCGCCTTGGGCACCGTCACGGGCAACCACGACGACGGCGTCCGGTGTGCCGGACTTGATGCCCGCCGCGGCGGGAGCTGCTTTGCCGGCCGCGAATTCCGCGTTGGACACGGCGTCCATTCCGAGGCTGCGGGCAGCGTCCATGACCGCTCCGGAGACACGTGTTCCGTAGTCCCCGGCTTCATGCAGGACGGAAATCCTCTTGGCGCCGGCGTCGTGGGCAAGCTTCGCCAGGACGCTGCCCTGTGCGGCATCGGCGGCCGTAGTGCGGAAGTAGAAGCCGCCGTTCTTGTAGCTGCTGAGTCCTGACGCCGTGTTGGCCGGTGAGATAAGTGGAATCCGGGCAGGAGACAGAACATCGATGGCGGCGGGCGCATGGCTGGAATCCGTCGGCCCCACAACGACGTCGGCGTGGGCTGATAGCAACGCCTTGGCTTGCGCCGCGGTATCGGCAGTGAAAGCCGCCGCGCTGGCTGCCTGGCTAGCGCTGCTGCTTTCGCTGGCCGCCGATGCCGGAAGCAACTCGACGGGATGGCCCTTGTATCCGCCTGCATCATTGATTTGCTTGACGGCCAACTTGGCTGCTGCCAACTCGGACTCGTTGAGGAATGCGGAACTGCCGGTATTGTCCAGAATCACGCCGATGCGCAGGATGCCGTCGCCACTCGGGGTAACCGAACTGAGCCTGGCGTTAGCCACGGGGGCGGAACATCCGGCCAATCCGAGGGCCAAGGCTGCAAAACCTGCGAGAAGAGGAATTGCCCGGGACCGGCGCCCTCCAAGGGGCCAGGACAGCCCTGTTGCCGCAACACCCACTAGATAAGCCGCACGCTTTCTGCCTGCGGGCCCTTCTGGCCCTCGCCCAGTTCGAAGTCGACCCGTTGTCCTTCTTCGAGCGCACGGAATCCATCCATCTGGATGGCGGACCAATGCACAAAGATGTCGTCACCGGACTCATCGACAGTGATGAATCCGTAGCCCTTTTCGGCATTGAACCATTTGACGGTTCCCAAAGCCATGATCCCCACACTTTCAACTAGCAGTGGCCGGCTTCCGGGATCTCCGGGCCAGCTCACAACTACTGTAACCACAGTCACGTTGCCGTAGCGCAACCTCGGGTGCGGGTGGCCGCAATGTTATTGAGGCGTAACCGAGTTGCTACTTGTAACCGGGGCCGAGGATGACAACCACGGGCTGCTGGAATTCGGCACTGTCCACAAGGTTGGAAATGCCCAGCAATTTACCGAGGGCTTCGGCATTGCCCTTCTGGGCTGCACCCTTGTAGAAGACCGACGACGTCTGCTGGGGCATGCCGCCCCAGTTTGCGACGGTGGACAACGGCCAGCCTCCGCCTTGAACGAGGCCTGCCACGCGGGCCGCCAGGCCACCAGTGGTGGTGCCGTTGTAGACCGCGACTGCCGCCGTCTTGTCCAAGGGCGCCGTGCTCGGGGTCGGCGTCGGGGTGCTGGAAGGCGTGTCGCTCGGGCTTGGCTGGCTGGACGCCTGCGCGGCGCCGCTTGCGGATGGTGACGCCGCGGCGCTTTGCTTGGGGGCATCGGTGGTGACGACGGCTTGCGGCGTCGTCGATGAGGTGAATCCAAGCTTCGGAAGGATGAGGAACGCAACGAGGCCTACGGCCAGCGCGATGCCGCCTAGCAGCAGCACCGGCCACAGGGCGGGCCGGGAAACGGACGCGACGAGTCTGTGGACACCTTGGCGCGATGAGCTCTGCGGGACACGGTCGAATTCATCCCGGGCAAATTTGGTCATGGTGAAGCCTTGTCCTTGCTGCTTGCTTGCTGGGGGATCAGCGGGTGCTCTAAGCGTCAGAACCGAGACGACGCGCTGTGCGGGCCCTCTGACGTGACATACGTAGTCTACGCAATCTCTTGACCAGCATAGGATCGTGCGCCAGCGCTTCCTCGGTGTCGATGAGGGCATTGAGGAGCTGGTAGTAGTGGGTCGCGGAGAGATCGAAGAGTTCCCTGACGGCCTGTTCCTTGGCCCCGGCGTACTTCCACCATTGCCTCTCCAGGGCGAGCATCTGCTGTTCACGCTCGCCGAGCGGCGAATCGCTGCGGAGTCCGGTGGACAGGTCTTCGAGTACCAATCCAGTTGCTTCGGACGCCATGGGTTCCCGTGCGGGTTCTGCCACGACACACTCCTTCGACGCATTGACTTAAAAAATGTCCCCCGCCCATGGTAACGGGCGAATAACATGGGTGTCATTTGCCCCGCCGCCTTGCGGAGCCGCTTTCCCCGGAGCCTCAGGACAGGGACAATGACTGGGTGGCAGGCGAAGAAGCATTATTCGAGCTTGAATCCGAGGATCACTCGGCCGAGTTCGAGGCACTCCCGGGAATGGCTTTGGCGGACCTCATGGCGCCGGACTGGGCCGACGCGCTCTCTGGCGTCGAGGACGAGTTGCGCTCGGTGCTGACCTTCGTGGCGGCCGAGGCCACACGCGGAACCCACGTGCTTCCTGCCGCGTCCAACCTCCTTCGCGCCTTCCGGCAGCCGCTTGCCGACGTCAAGGTGCTCATCCTGGGCCAGGACCCCTACCCGACGCCGGGACACGCCGTCGGGCTCTCTTTCGCGGTTTCCGGGCCAACCCGGCCCATCCCCCGCAGCCTCTCGAACATCTACCGGGAGATGGAGTCCGATCTCGGACTCCCGCCACGGGTTCACGGCGATCTTTCGGCTTGGACGGGCCAAGGAGTACTCCTCCTGAACAGGGTGCTCAGCGTCGCGGCCGGTGCGGCCGGCTCGCACCGGGGCAAAGGCTGGGAGGCCATCACGACGGCGGCGGTCGCCGCCGTCGCCGGCCGCCGCACGGTAGCGGGCAAGCAGAGTCCGCTCGTCGCGATCTTGTGGGGCAAGGACGCCGGAGCAGTACAGCCTCTGCTTGAAGGCGCCCCTGTGATCTCCTCCGCGCACCCCAGTCCGCTCTCCGCCTCGCGCGGTTTCTTCGGTTCGCGCCCGTTCAGCCGGGCCAATGCCCTGCTCCGTGCGCAAGGCGCAGATCCCGTCATCTGGGAGCTTCCACCGCTGCCCTAGCTTAGGCTTGCCTACATGACATCTTTGCCCGCGACGTCGTCTGCATCCCGCAATACCCGCCCCCAAGTGAACCTGACGGTGTTGCGCACCGAACAGCTTTCGCCCCATATGGTGCGCATCATTGCAGGTGGACCGGGGTTTGCCGGTTATGCGAACAACGACTTCGTGGACCGGTATGTAAAGATCGTGTTCCCGCAGCCCGGCGTCGACTATGAGCTGCCGCTGGATCTTTGGGCCATCCGGGAGACAATGCCCCGCGAACAGTGGCCCTACACCCGCACCTACACCGTCCGTTGGGTGGACCAAGCTGCGCAGGAGCTGGCAATCGACTTTGTGGTCCATGGCGACGAGGGCCTTGCAGGCCCGTGGGCCCTGGCCGCCCAGCCCGGCGACACGCTTGTTTTCACGGGTCCCGGCGGCGCCTACAACCCGGCGCCCGACGCCGACTGGTACCTTTTCGCGGGCGACGACGCCGCGCTCCCGGCGATTGCCGCCGCGATCGAATCTCTGCCGGCCGACGCCAAAGGCCTTGCCTTCCTCGAAGTCGATAGCGATGCCGACATCCTTGCCATTGCGGCTCCCGACGGCGTGGAGTTGCGTTGGCTTCTTCGCTCCGGAGTCCCGGCCGGATCAAGCTCGATCCTGCTCGATGCCTTGGGCGACGCAGAGTGGCTGCCCGGCCGCGTGGACGTGTTCGCGCATGGTGAGCGAGGCTATATGAAGGGGTTGCGGGAGATCTTCTTCAAGCAGCGTGGGCTGGAGCGTTCCCAAGTATCCCTTTCCGGATACTGGGCCCAGGGGCGCGTAGAGGACGACTTCCAAGCGGAGAAGAAACTCCCGATCGGGCAGATCTAGGGACTGTTTCGGCTGGGTCGCCCTCCGGACGCGGCGGGCTACCGCCGGCGGACGCGTCGTCGCTCGTTGCTGGCAAGCCCTTTGGTCAGCGGCCGGGCAAGGTTGTCGCCCAGCACAATTCCTGCGGCCACGCCCAGCACGATCGCTCCCGCGTTGAGCATCCCGCCCGAACCCAGCAGGACGTCTGCTTCCTGCACCGTCAATACATACATGGAACGGAATATCTTCAAACCCGGGAGCAGGATGAGGGCTGCCGGGACTGCCACCACCAGCTGCGGGGCACCGAGCCTGAGTGCCACCATGCGGGCGAGCAGACCAATGACCACGGCGGAAATCGCCGGCGAGAGCCGGTCTCCGAAGCCGAGGTTGGAAGCCCCCCACAAGACGAAGTAACCCACCAAGCCCACTGCCGCCGTCGGGAGCAGAAGTTTGAGCAGGGTCTGTTCGGTGATGCCGATGGCAATTACGCCGATGGCAATCAGGACCGCCTGTCCCCACAACGGATACGCTTCGGGGAATGTTTGCGTGACATCGATCGCGACGCTGCCGATGAGGTCACCCACAACCACCGCGACGGCGATGCCCGCAACGATCGCCCCGAAGGTCAGGATGGTGGACAGGAAACGTCCGGCCGCAGTCACGGGGAATCCGTTGATGGCGTCTTGCACCGAAGAGACGAGCCGACCCGTTGGCAGGAGCAAAAGAATGCCGCCCGCCACGACGATGGACGGCGGGATATCCGCCCCGGCCCAGTGGAGCATCAGCGCGATGAACGTGACCAGGAAGGAGCAAGCGGCTGTCACGAAGAAGTCAGGCGTGCGCCACTTGCCCAATTGCCGGGCCACGAGGTTGACAAGCATGTTGGAGACGAAAGCCAGAGCGGACGCTCCAACTCCCCCGCCCAGGACTCCGACGAAAACGGCGGAGAAGACGCCGAACGCCATGGTGACCATCCACCGCGGGAAGGGCTTGCTGCTGCGGATGATGTCATCCAGCCGGCTCACCGCTTCTGACCTGCCCACCCCGCCGGCCACGATATCCGTGACGAGCTGGTGCACCTGGGCCAGTCCTGCGTAGTTGTTGGTCCAGGAGCGAACCACCCGGAGCAGTGTGATGGGAGTCTGGTCCTTGGGCGCGTAGTTGAGCGCGACGGACTGGTTGGTGATGTCCACTTCGATGTTCTTCAACCCGAGTGCCGCCGTGACCGCGATGATGCTGGTCTCGACTTCCAGGGCACCGGCTCCGTAACGAAACATGGATTCTGCCATGTGCAGCGCGAAGTCGATGGTCTTGCGGGCCGAAGCATCAACACCGCCCACGTGGATGATGGGGTTGGCGTAGGGACTGCCCGCCAGGCGATCGACGATGCTCATGGGGGCGGTGGGAGGATTCTCGCCCTGCACGAGCCTGCGAAGCATGCGTTTAGCATTGACATTCTGGCGCACCTGGGATGGCTTGAGCGGCTGCGTCTTGGGCAAGCCGTCCGTGTTGGGCCTGTTGTCGGGGCGGTCAGTCACGCGGGTGTTCCTCCAAAGGGCGGGGTTCCTCCAAATACGGGGTTTTGCACCTGCAGCAGACGGGTCGGCGCTGCGATTCTAGTAGAACTGCTGGCCCGTGCGGCGCGTGTAGACCTGCCGCGCAATTCGTTCCCCGGCTGCGGTCCAGAGCTTGTACTTCAGCGGGCTGATGACTTGGTCGTAGCAGCCGACGAAGTCGGTGACGGTCTTGCTGAAGCTTGTCTTGAACAGGCCAAGTCCATGGAAGGGGTGCGAGGTGTCTTTGAGCCGGTCAGCGGGCGGGGTGCCACAGAAATCGTACTCCGTGCAACCCAGTTCCTTGACCTGGTTGATGGCGGTCCACTGGACCAAATGGGAATCGCCGTACTGCGCGCGCTTCTGCAGCGATCCGCCGTCCTTGTAGGTGCCCTTCCGGCCATAGTTGATGACGAAGGCTCCAACCGAGGGGACACCGTTTTCGAAGACAAACAAGAGCCTGCCCTGGCCACGTTCGATGAAGTTGGTCCAGAACTGGCGATAGTACCCGAATTCGCGGACCCGCACTTGGGACTTCGCCTCGACCGTGTTGGTCATCAGCGCATACATGGCGCGGAAGTTCTCTTCCGTGGGTTCCATGGTCCGCACTTCAACCCCTTCGCGGATGGCCCGGCGAACCGCGTTCCGGCCGCGGGAATGCAGGTTGCGCAGAAGCTGGTTCTCCTCGGGAGAGATGTCCAGCAGGGCTGTGGAGTCGTTCGGCTGCAGGTTGGGGGTCTTGACCGCCCCGCTGGCCTCGATCGCGTCCCGGGCTTCGCCGCTGAGGACGATGTCCGGCTCGATTTTCACCGCGAAAACCCCGAGCTTGTCCCGCTTCACGAATTCCCGGTTGGCCTTGATGATCCCGGGAATGTCCTCGACGCCGGCCACGTCTGGCCCCTTGATGAGGTACCAGAGCTTGCCGAGCAGTGGAAACGACTTCTCCAAGACCAGGTTGTAGCTGCTGTATTCCCCGGTCTCGTAGACGAGGTGCAGAGGCTTCCACCCGAAGTGTTGCTTCACGTCTGCGAAGGCCTCGGATTGGAGGAGGTTGCCGCCGTTGGGATTGGCCGTGACGTGTTTGTCCCAGTGTTCGATTTCCTCGGCGGTGGCAAAGCGTGCCGTAAATTCTCGCAAGGGGGCCGTGTCCAATCAGTTGCTTACTTGAGGCAGCAGGCGCCGGTGTGCGGCGCAGGCGTTCAGCCCCAAGTCTATCGGCCCTGACGGAGAGCTACCGCCTGATCGTTCTCTGACGACTTCAAACCAGCGCCCTTCGGTTTCTCACAGGCACGGCAAAGGTTCCCCAAAGTCCACAGCTATCCCGGAGGCGGAAAGTGGTTGTAACGAAAGCCGAACCAGGAGGACCCGATGATCGTCTACCGCCCCATTCCGCCGCTCTCCACCGGCCGTAGCAACGGCTTTTGGTCGGTATTCGCTGCCATGGCATCCGCGGCATTGCTCGGCCCTGCCTGGCCGTCCGGTACCCGCCGCCTGGAACTTCAGGACGCGGGCGTCAGCACTCCACGACGTTGACAGCGAGGCCGCCCATGGCAGTTTCCTTGTATTTGGAGGACATGTCCTTGCCGGTTTCCCGCATGGTCACGATGACCTCGTCCAGGGAGACGCGGTGGGTGCCGTCGCCCCAGAGCGCCATCTTCGCAGCGTTGATGGCCTTCGCCGCAGCGATCGCGTTGCGTTCGATGCACGGGATCTGCACGAGCCCGCCGATCGGGTCGCAAGTCAGGCCCAGGTTGTGTTCCATCGCGATCTCCGCCGCGTTCTCCACCTGTCCCGGCGAGCCGCCCATGACTTCGGCCAGACCGGCAGCGGCCATCGAAGAAGCTGAACCCACTTCGCCCTGGCAGCCCACTTCAGCGCCGGAGATCGAGGCCTGCTCCTTGTAGAGCACCCCGACGGCGCCCGCGGCGAGCAGGAACTTCACCACGACGTCGTCGCGGTCCTGTTGCGTGGCCTTGTCCATGCCGGGGGCGAAGTGCAGGGCGTAGTACAGCACAGCGGGGATGATCCCGGCGGCGCCGTTCGTGGGCGCGGTGACCACGCGGCCGCCCGAGGCGTTTTCCTCGTTCACGGCCAGGGCGATGAGGTTTACCCATTCCTGCCAGTACTTCGGATCCCGGTAGTCAGGGTCCTGGTCTTTGGTTTCCTTCAGGAGCCGCTCGTGCCAGTCGGGAGCCCGACGGCGGACCTTCAGTCCGCCGGGCAGCACGCCTTCGCGCTTGAGGGACGTTTCGACACAGGCCTCCATGACGGAGTAGATGTGCAGCAGGCCTTCGCGGATTTCCTCTTCGGTCCGGGAGGCGCGCTCGTTGATGAACATGATGTCCGAAATGCCAAGCCCCTTGGAAGAACAGCGGCCCATGAGTTCGGCGGCGGTGCGGAAGGGCAGCGGGAGTTCCTTCTTGGACTCCTCCAGTTCCTTCTGGGCTGCGTCCTCTTCGCCTTCGCGGACGATGAAGCCGCCGCCCACAGAGAAGAAGGTGGCCTCGTGCAGCACCTCGCCATCGGCGTCGGACACGGAGAACTTCATCCCGTTCGTGTGCCGGGGCAGGACCGTGAGGGGGTGCAGGATCATGTCCGCTTCCCCGTACGGCAGCGCCACCCCCGACTCGGGATCGACGGCGCCGCAAAGGTTCAGTGTGCCGGTTTCGGCGATCGAGGCGAGCCGCTCCTCCACTTCCTCGGGGAGGATCTCCTCGGGGTGGTAGCCCTCCAGGCCCAGCAGCACCGCCGTCATCGTGCCGTGCCCGCGGCCCGTAGCAGCCAAGGAACCGTACAGATCAACGCGCAGGGACGCCACCCGTTTCAGGGCACCGGACTCCTTCAGCTCACCTGCAAAGACCGCAGCAGCCCGCATCGGCCCCACGGTATGCGAACTCGAAGGACCAATCCCAATAGAGAAAAGATCGAAGACGCCAACAGCCATGTCGGTTCCTAACTAGATATATGCACGGGGACGGTGGGTGAGGTGAGCGGCGCGGCCCCTTTGGGACCGACATCCGGCAGCGGGCGTCTAAGGGAGCGTCACGTCCGCTCAGCGGGCGTCTTCGCGCCCGAGCCCGCAGAGGATGCCGGCCCCGACGGACCGTTGGTTCCGACACGCTGGCCGGACCCAACGGCCCAAAAGAGAGCCTCAGCTGAGGTTCGCGACGCCGGGGTAAAGCGGGTGCGCGGCGGCGAGTGCCTCCACGCGGTGACGCAGGCCGGAGAGGTCCGCGCCGGCGTCGGCGATCAGTGCCTCGGCGATGATGTCCGCAACCTCGCGGAACGCCGCTTCACCGAAACCGCGGGTGGCCAGTGCCGGGGTGCCGATCCGCAGGCCGGAGGTGACCATCGGCGGGCGCGGGTCGAAGGGAACCGCGTTGCGGTTCACGGTGATCTCGATCGCTGCGAGGCGGTCTTCGGCCTGCTGGCCGTCGAGTTCGCAGTGGCGCAGGTCCACGAGCACCAGGTGCACGTCGGTGCCGCCGGAAATCACGGAGATCCCCTTGGCCGTGACGTCGTCCTGGACGAGGCGTTCGGCCAGGATCCGGGCACCGGCCAGCACACGCTCCTGGCGTTCCTTGAACTCTTCCGAGCCGGCGATCTTGAAGGCCACGGCCTTGCCGGCGATCACGTGCTCCAACGGGCCGCCCTGCTGGCCCGGGAAGACCGCGGAGTTGATCTTCTTGGCGATGTCGGCATCGTTGGAAAGGATGATCCCCCCGCGCGGACCCGCGAGGGTCTTGTGCGTCGTCGAGGTCGTCACGTGCGCGTGCGGGACCGGGGACGGGTGCAGCCCCGCGGCCACGAGGCCGGCGAAGTGCGCCATGTCCACCATGAGGTACGCGCCCACCAGGTCCGCGATCCGCCGGAACTCCGCGAAGTCCAGCTGCCGCGCATAGGCGGACCAGCCCGCCACGATCAGTGCCGGCTTGTGCTCCAGCGCCAGGCGCTCCACCTCGGCCATGTCGATCCGGTGGTCCTCTTCACGGACCTGGTACGGGATGACGTTGTACAGGCGGCCGGAGAAGTTGATCCGCATGCCGTGGGTCAGGTGACCGCCGTGGGCCAGGTTCAAGCCCATGATGGTGTCGCCCGGCTTGATCAGGGCGTGCATCACCGAGGCGTTCGCCTGCGCGCCGGAGTGCGGCTGCACGTTCGCGTACCCGGCACCGAAGAGGGCCTTCACCCGGTCGATCGCGAGCTGCTCGATGACGTCCACGTGCTCGCAGCCACCGTAGTAGCGCTTTCCCGGGTAGCCCTCGGCATACTTGTTCGTCAGCACCGAGCCCTGCGCCTGCATCACGGCCACCGCGGTGTGGTTCTCGGAGGCGATCATTTCCAGGCCCGACCGCTGGCGGTTCAGCTCATCGTCGATCTTCGCCGCGATCTCCGGATCCAGCACGGACAACACCGCGTCCAGGGACGGCGAAACGACCTGCTCGAACACAATGTTCTCGGTGCCCGCGGCCCCGGTCGCGGCGCTCACAGCTCGCCACCGTTCTTGGAAGCGTATTCCTCGGCGGAAAGCAGCGGACCGTCGGACTCGGCGGACACCTTGAAGAGCCAGCCCGCACCATACGGATCGTTGTTGATCAGCGCAGGATCGTCGACGACGGCGGAGTTCACTTCCGTGACCTCCCCCGTCACCGGGGAGTACAGGTCAGAGACGGACTTGGTGGACTCCACCTCGCCGCAGGTCTCCCCCGCAGTCACAGCGGAACCGACCTCGGGCAAGTCAACATACACGATGTCGCCGAGGGCATCGGTGGCCACGGCCGAGATACCGACAGACACAAGATTGCCGGCTTCGCGGGCAACCCACTCGTGCTCGTCGGAGTACTGGAGTTCAGGTGCAACTTTTGCCATGTTTTTTCCTTTGCGTTGGTCTAAGAAAACAGTTGTGGTCAGGTTACGCGGCGGGGGCCGCCATCCTCTGCGTGCTGCTCCTTCGTCGCTTTGACGCACGCTGCCGGATGCCGCTCCCCCACCGCTAGAGGCTTGTTCAGTTTTCGGGGCTCACCGTTCCGGAAAAGAACGCTGGCCCTTCGGGATTCAGTTATGGGCCCGTGGTTCCCGTGGGCCTCACCCTCGGCAGGTAGCTCATCCTCCATAAGCTAAACCGGAGGTGAGCTGAGCCGCAGGTGAGATGCAGGGCCCCATCGGGTGCCGGCATCCGGCAGCATGCGTCTAAGGGAGCGACACGTCCGCTCAGCGGGCGTCTTCGCGACCGAGCATGCAGAGGATGTCGGACCCGACGGGCTAAACGCAACCACGGTCACGCAACCCACCGGGAGCGTCACGTCCGCCCAGCGGGCGTCTTCGCGACCGAGCACGCGGAGGATTCTTCCGTCCCGCGGCTCCCAGCCACCCACCGAAGCCGACGGGCTTAAGGCGACACGGCCTACTTAACCCGCTTATAGAACGGCAGTGCGACAACCTCGAACGGTTCAGCCTTGCCGCGCAGGTCTACGTCCAGGGCCGTGCCTGGCTCGGCGTGTTCGACGTCGACATAGGCCAACGCCACGGGGTAGCCGAGGGTGGGGCTGGGCTGGCCGGAGGTGACTTCGCCGACCACTACGCCGTCCTTGAGGACCGGGTAGTGGCTGCGGCCGGCGCGGCGGCCCAGGCCCTTGAGGCCAACCAGCTTGCGGCCGCTGGTGGATCCGGCGCCCTCAGCCTTCAGGGCTTCGAGGGCGGCGCGGCCTACGAAGTCGCTTTCCTTGGCGAGCGAGACGACCGGGCCCAGGCCCGCCGAGAAGGGGTTGCCTTCGCGGGAGAGCTCGTTGCCGTAGAGCGGCATGCCGGCTTCGAGACGCAGGGAGTCACGCGAGGCCAGGCCGGCGGGGATCAGCTCGCCGTCTTGGGCAACTGCCGCGATTGCTTGCCACAGGGCGGCGGCGGCATCGTTGTCCACGAAGATTTCGAAGCCGTCCTCACCGGTGTAACCGGTGCGGGCGAGGAGCAGTTCCGTGATGCTCCCGGCAAAGGTGAAGGGCACCTCGACGGCGGCGTAGTACTTCAGCTCGGTGACCAGGGCGTGCTGTTCCGCCGGGACCAAACGCAGGAGGATTTCTTCCGCCTTGGGACCCTGGACGGCGATCAGCGAGGTCGCTGCGGAGGCGTCCTCGACGACGACGTCGAAGTTGGCAGCCCGCTGCGCCAGTGCCTCGGCAACAACCTTGGCGTTGCCGGCGTTTGGAACCACCAGGAACTTGGAATCGCCACGACGGTACGTGATGAGGTCATCGATGATGCCGCCGTCTTCCTGGCAGATCAGCGAGTACTTGGCCTTGCCAATCGACATCGCGGAGATCTTGCCCACCAGTGCGTAGTCCAGGAAAGCGGCCGCGTCCGGGCCGCTGACCCAGACTTCGCCCATGTGGGAAAGGTCGAACAGGCCTGCGGACTGGCGGACGGCGTGGTGCTCGGCCAGTTCGGAGGAGTACTTCAGGGGCATCTGCCAGCCACCGAAATCGGTGAAGGAAGCGCCGAGCTTCTTGTGCTCTTCGTAGAGCGCAGTGTAGTTCTCAGTCATCGTGAGGAGTCCTTTAGTTCTCGAAGGCTTCGATCGGAGGGCAGGAGCAGACCAGGTTGCGGTCGCCCGCGGCGCCGTCGATGCGGCCGACGGGCGGGAAGTACTTGTCCTGCTTGAGGTGGTGGACAGGGAAGACGGCCTGCTCGCGGGAGTACTCACGGTTCCAGTCCGAGGAGACGACGGCGGCCGCGGTGTGCGGTGCGTGGCGCAGCGGGCTGTTCTCCACCGTGAAGTCGCCGTTCGCGACCTGGTCGATTTCCTTGCGGATGGTGATCATGGCTTCGATGAATCGGTCGATCTCCCCGAGGTCCTCGGATTCGGTGGGCTCCACCATGAGGGTGCCCGCCACCGGGAACGCCAGGGTGGGAGCGTGGAAACCGTAGTCGATGAGGCGCTTGGCCACGTCCTCAGCAGTAACGCCGGTGCGAGCCGTCAGTTCGCGCAGGTCCAGGATGCACTCGTGGGCCACGAGCCCGCCTTCACCGGTGTAGAGAACGGGGAAGTACTCGTTGAGGCGCGAGGCGATGTAGTTCGCGGCAAGCAGCGCGGACTTGGTGGCCTCGGTCAGGCCTTCGCCGCCCATGAGCTTCACGTAGGCCCAGGAAATCGGCAGGACGCCGGCGGAGCCGTAACGCGAGGCGGAGATGGCCACGCCAGTCCCTGGCAAAGAAGCGCCGTCTTCGTGTGCTGCCTTGTTCGCATCGCCGGGCATGAAGGGTGCAAGGTGCGCCTTGGCCGCGACCGGGCCAACACCGGGTCCGCCGCCGCCGTGCGGGATGCAGAAGGTCTTGTGCAGGTTCAGGTGGGACACGTCGCCCCCGAACTTGCCCGGCTGGGCCAGGCCCACGAGCGCGTTGAGGTTGGCGCCGTCCACGTACACCTGGCCGCCGGCCGCGTGCACCGAGTCGCAGATTTCGCGGACGTCGGCGTCGTACACGCCGTGCGTGGACGGATAAGTGATCATGATGCAAGACAAAGCACGGCCGGTGGCGTCGATCTTGGCCTGCAGGTCCGCGTGGTCGATCGTGCCGTCGGCCGCGGTGGCCACCACGACCACTTTCATGCCGGCCAGCACTGCCGAGGCGGCGTTGGTGCCGTGGGCGGACGCCGGGATGAGGCAGACGTTGCGCTGGGCCTCGCCGCGGGAGTGGTGGTAGCCGCGGATGGCCAGCAGGCCCGCGAGTTCGCCCTGGGAACCGGCGTTGGGCTGGATGGAGACCTGGTCGTACCCGGTGATCTCCGTCAGGTCAGCTTCCAGATCTTCGATCAGTTCGCGCCAGCCCTCGGTCTGGGAATCCGGGGCGAAGGGGTGGATCGAGGCGAATTCCGGCCAGGAGATGGCTTCCATCTCGGCGGTGGCGTTCAGCTTCATGGTGCACGAACCCAGCGGGATCATGGTGCGGTCCAGCGCCAGGTCGCGGTCCGACAGCTTGCGGATATAGCGCAGCAGCTGGGTTTCAGAACGGTGCGTGTTGAACACCGGGTGCTGCAGGTAGTCCGAAGTTCGCTCGACAGCGGCCTCCAGCGCGAAGCCCTCGCCGTCACCGGACACCGTCGCGCCGAAGGCGGCGACGACACCAAAAGCATCAAGGACGCCGCCGACGATTTCCTTTGTTGTGGTCTCATCGACGGAGACGCCGACAGTGTCCGCGTCGATGCCGCGCAGGTTGATGCCCTTGGCCTCGGCGGCGGCGATGACCTTCCCGGCCTTGCCGGGGACGCGGACGGTGACGGTGTCGAAGAAGCTGCGGTGCAGGACCTCAAGGCCCGCGGCCTTCAAGGACGCTGCCAGGGTGCGGGCGTGGTTGTGGGCCGTCTCGGCGATCGCCTTCAGGCCATCGGGGCCGTGGTACACGGCGTACATCGAGGACACGATGGCCAACAGGGCCTGCGCGGTGCAGATGTTGGACGTCGCCTTCTCGCGGCGGATGTGCTGCTCGCGGGTCTGCAGGGCGAGGCGGTAGGCGGGAGTGCCGGCGTCGTCCTTGGAAACGCCCACCAAGCGGCCCGGCATCGAGCGCTCGAGGCCCTTCTGGACAGCCATGTACGCGGCGTGCGGGCCGCCAAAGAACAGCGGAACGCCAAAGCGCTGGGTGGAGCCGACGGCGATGTCGGCACCCTGCTCACCCGGAGGCGTGATCAGGGTGAGGGCGAGGAGGTCCGCGGCGACGGTGACGAGGGCGCCGCGTTCCTTGGCGGCGGCAATCACGGCGGAGTGGTCGAACACCCGGCCGGAAACGCCCGGCTGCTGCAGCACGATGCCGTTGATGTCGCCGTCGGGCAGGCCCTGGGACAGGTCCGCGATCTCCACCTCAAAGCCGAGCGCCTCGGCGCGGCCCTTCACGATGGCGATGGTCTGCGGGAGACAGTCGGCGTCGAGGACGGTCTTGCCGTCATGGGCCGTCTTGTTCTTGTTGGCGCGGCGCATCATGAGGACTGCTTCGGCAACCGCGGTGGCTTCATCCAGCAGTGAGGCGTTGGCGATAGGCAGGCCCACGAGGTCCTGGACCATGGTCTGGAAGTTCAGCAGGGCTTCGAGGCGGCCCTGGGAAATTTCCGGCTGGTACGGCGTGTAGGCCGTGTACCAGGCCGGGGATTCGAGGATGTTGCGGCGGATCACCGGCGGAGTGACGGTGTCGTAGTAGCCCTGGCCGATCATCTGCACGGCCGTCTTGTTCTTGGCCGCCAGCTTGCGAAGTTCAGCCAGGACTTCCACCTCGCTGAGGGCGTTCTGGAGCGTCAGCGCGACGTCCTGGCGGATGTCATTGGGAACCGCGGTGTCTACGAGCGAATCGACACTGTCGTAGCCAACAGACTTGAGCATGATGTCAATGTCGGCTTGGCGGCGGGTGCCGATATGCCGGTCAACGAACGTAGTGGAGGTTGAACTAACCGTCACGAAGGAACTCCATAAATAAGGCGGCGCAGGGTGCGCCACAGCTAATCGGGTTCCTCCCCGCTCTGTATTGGACCTGAGAGTTTCCGCGAAACCGTGCTTGTGGCACTGTTCCGCTTGCACCGTCGGTGAGCGCGCGTCAGCGCGCTGCTTTCCAGAGTTGCCTTGCCGCGGCGGTGCGTGGGCCTGAGAGATTCCTGGGGAGGATTTGCTCCTACGGCGCCTGCATCACATGCCTGCAGGACTCTCCCGCCGCAGATCAAAGGCGTATTCAGTTATGTGAATGAGATCGTGGTTGCCGGTGACGGCTGCCACAACTCCCAATTGTCCTACGGACTGCCCGCGTCCGCAAATGTGGTCACCGCCCCCGCCCGACTTCCCCAACTAACTCGCACTAGATGTCGTTTTGGAGCCTCTAAACGACAACAACTGCGGGGGCCCACGCCGCCAGGGTTCCCTGGCCGAGCTTGCGAGGCGAGGGTGGCGGTGGGGACAGTTGGGCCGCACCCTCAGTCACGGAGGCGTTCGACGGCGGCCAGCAGCGCACCGACGTCGGCGCTCCTCGCGCTGGCCTTGACTTCCGTATCACCGGCGCCGCCTTCAAGCATTGCGTTGAAGTAAAGTCCATCGCCCATGTACCGGACCGCTTTGGCCATCTCGGGCCCCACTTCCTCGGCGAGCACATCGAGCCATTGTTGCTGGATCCCGGCGAAACGCCTGCGGGTTTCTTCATGGGCTACTTCCGCGAGCCGCGTGGCGGCCACGAACACCCGGTCCAACGGAGTATCCGCCCACAGGGAAGACTTGATGAAGAACGCGGCCGCACCTTCGGGGGCTGCCTTCATTGCCTCGATATCCAGAGCAGCCAGCCCGTCCATGCGTTCGAGCAAGGAGCTGATCATGGCTTCCTTGTTGGGGAAATGGTAGAGCAGGCCGCCCTTGGAGACGCCTGCGCGCTTGGCGACGGCGTCCAGGGTCGCAGCCCGCTCCCCCACCTCGATCAGGAGGGCTTCAAAGGCATCCAGGACAGCGTCCCGGGCAATAGGTTTTCGCGGCATGGTGTCCATCATCCCTTAGTTCGATGCGGCAGTTCGATGAGTCAGATTGAAACTATACCGTCCAGACGGTACAGTTATCTCCATGTTCACGCCGTCCACAACCCAGCACCCCCGCACCCCTTCGATCCAATCCGCCCCGTGGCGCGATTGGGCTGCCCTGGCACTCCTGATGTTCCCCGTGCTGCTGGTGGCTGTGGACAATACGGCGCTGACATTCGCCCTGCCGCAAATCGCCCGGTCCTTGGAAGTAGGGGGCGTGCAGCTGCTGTGGGTCGTCGACGCCTACCCGCTGGTGCTTGCAGCCCTATTGGTGTCCATGGGAAACCTGGGAGACCGGATCGGCCGTCGCCGCTTGCTGTTGATCGGCAGCACGGGCTTCGCCGCCGTTTCCGCGGCCACCGCCTTCGCGCCGTCGGCTGAATGGCTCATCGCCGGACGCGCCAGTATGGGCATCTTCGGAGCCATGCTCATGCCGTCCACGCTGTCCTTGATCCGCAACATCTTCCCGGACCCGAACCGCCGCCGGCTCGCCGTGGCAGTGTGGGCCGCAGGATTCTCCGGCGGCGCAGCCCTCGGGCCGATCTTCGGCGGTTGGCTCGTGGAGCACTTCTGGTGGGGTGCCGTGTTCCTGGTTGCGGTGCCATTGTTGCTGCCCCTGCTCGCCTTTGGCCCCTCCCTCATTCCCGAGTCCAAGGATCGCAACCCGGGCAAGCCGGACGTTCCCAGCGTTGTGCTGTCCATCCTGACCATGGCCCCCGTGGTTTATGGCATCAAAGAGGCCGCCGTACACGGTTTTGGCCCTGGACCCGCGGCCTTCATGGCGTTCGGCCTGGCCATGGGAATCGTCTTCGTCCGGAGGCAGGGCTCTTTGGCATCGCCCATGTTGGACGTACGGCTTTTCCGGAACAAGGTCTTCAGCACGGCCATCACGGCCAACGTCTTGTCCCTGTTCTCAATGACCGGCTTCATTTACTTCTTCGCGCAGCATTTGCAGCTCGTGGAAGGCCAATCCCCCATGCAGGCGGGGATCTCGATGGTTCCGGCGCTGCTGGCCACCATCGTGGCGGGCCTGGTGGTGGTTCCGCTGGTCAAGCGGATCCGCCCGGGCCTGGTGGTGGCATCGGGCTTGGCGCTGAGCGCAGTTGGATACCTCGTGGCCGCCCTGGGCAACCACAGCCAGGGTCCGGGGTACCTTTTGACGGCACTCCTACTGCTGGCCATCGGGGTTGGCTCGGCGGAGACCATCTCCAACGACCTGATCCTCGGCGCGGTTCCTGCCGACAAGGCGGGCGCTGCATCGGCGATCTCCGAAACGGGCTACGAGCTCGGTTCATTGCTGGGCACAGCCGTCCTTGGCTCCATCCTGACGGCGTCCTACCAACACCACTTGCTGCTTCCAGGCGAATTGTCCGGCCACGCGGCCGAACGCTCGCGGGAGACGCTCGCCGGAGCCGTGGACACCGCGGCAACGCTGCCCCAGCCTATGGGCGATGCCCTGACATCCGCCGCGCGTGCGGCGTTTGAATCCGGCGTCCACATCACGGCGGCGATCGGGCTGGTACTGATGGCGGGAGCGGCAGTCCTTGCCGCCGTCGTGCTCCGCCGCGTGCCGACCGCAAAGTAGGCGGAGTCTAGACCGCTCGGTTCAAGGCAGCATCTGCCGAGCTGAAACTACGGGTAATTCCGCCCAAAGTGGCGGTGGCGAGGGTCGACAGGTAGTCGTGCCGACGTCGGGCCGTAATGCGCGATTGGGGCTCAAAGGATTGTTCCGGATCGTCCGCGTAATGTGCGGAAAGTCCATCGCGCATGAGCCGGATGCCCTCGGCACGCTGTTGGGAGACCGCGGCGTGCGTGGAACCGAGTTCCTCAGCGAGTTCCTTGACTGTCCGCCCACCGAAGTAGATCTCCTCGACGACGTACCGCATCTTTTCCGGCAGGGCGTCGACGGCGGCGCGAAGGTACTTGAGGCGCTCATCGGCCAGGACCGAGTGCTCCGGGGAGATGGTGTCCGCGGCAACAGTGTCCACTACGACGTCATCCAGCGGCGACAGGGTCCTTGCGGCATCGGCAAGGGCGGCTTCCACCACGCTACGTTCGACACCCAGGGCTGATGCGGTTTCGGCCACCGAAGGCGTGCGGCCAAGGACGCCGGACAGCGTCTCCTGGACCGACATGGTTTCCTTGATGCGCTTGCGCGCAGAGCGCGTGGCCCAGTCGCTGGCCCGCATCTCGTCCGCAAAGGCTCCGACGATCCGGCGGCGCGCAAAGGCGCCGAAGGGGACTCCGAGGTTCGGATCGAAGGAATCGGCAGACGTTATCAACGCCACGGACCCTACCGACGCGAAATCGTCGCGCGACAAATGAGAAGCTCTCGCGCAGAGCTCCGACACCAAATAGCCAACGAGCGGCAAGTGCTGCAGCACCAACTCGTTGCGTTCTTCGCGATTCAAAATTAGTCCCCCCATGAGACCTGTTTATTGAGTTGCCAAGCCTGATTCCAAGGCTTCATGGGCGAGCTGCTGAGACGATGCAACGTGCCGAAGATTACACGGAACAGACATGTATTCAGTGAACATACCATCTGAAAAATAACAATGCGTGTACGCTCATGAAAAAGATACAAAAGAGGCCTCGGATTCATGTTCGCAGGCCAAACCGGGGAGTGGGGAACCGTGGGGGCGGATGAGCTATCGGCGATGCTGTGGCGCGAGCGGAGACAGCTGGAACTGCTGTTGTACCGGCTCGAAACACAGTTGCTGCACGTTCGGGCAGGCAACTGGCATTGGTTGAAATTCACTGCCGCTGACGTGGAAAAGGTCCTGGAAAACCTTCGGTTCGACACCCTTGCCCGGAACATCGAGTCGTCGGCCCTGGCCATCGAATGGCGCTTGTCGGCCAATGCCACGCTGCCGATGATCGCTTCAGTGGCCCCGCCCGGAATCTGGCCGGAACTGCTTCATGATCACCACCGTGAGCTGGTCTCGGTGCTCAATCAAGTCGAAACAACCGCGGCCGCGAACGTCGAGGCTCTCCAGATGGGGCTGCAAGGGGCCGGGACCCCTCCGCTTGGCTCCGTTCAGCCCGGCGACGCAGCCCCGGCGGCGCCGGGAGCGGTCGCGTGTGCTGGCACCGTGGATGACGTGATGCTGCTTGCGGAAAATGCAAATATCGAACGGGCCTTGGCCGTGACGAGGGATTGCTCGCTGCCGCTCCTCAAGGAGTTCCTGGGCTTGGAGTAGGGACGGCGCCTAGTCCTTGCTCGGCTTGCGAACCGGCGGACGCAGCCCGGCAACGAGTTCCTCGGCTTCGGGGCCGGCCTGGGCAGCAGCGAGGTTGGCAGCGGCGATCGCCTCAACAACTTCGCGACGCTGGATGGACACCCCTCGAGGGGCCTCGATCCCGATCCGCACGCCGTCGCCGCGGCCTTCCATGACGGTGATGACAATGTCCTCACCAATCATGATCTGTTCGCCCGGCTTGCGTGTCAGTACCAGCATGCTCTCAATGTACCTTTCCGAGCACGGCAACGCGGGCGGGCTTGCCGTCCACCCACCCGATGGGGAGGCCGAGTCCGTTGACCGTCTCGGGACTTGCGGTCTCCGATGCGCCGAAAACAGCAAGGGCGTCAAGCGTGACTCGCTCGGCGGCCAGCGCGGCGGAGAGCGCCCGGACCCAGGCCGCCGTGTCTTCCGCTTTCCGCCCTGCGTCGGCAACCAGCCACAACTGGTCTGCGGCGAGCGCTGCGACGGCCGCCGCATGCGTCGCGGCTTCGCCTTGCCTGCCGAGTCCGTAAGCGACCAGCACGGTTTGGCCGGTGAGCACAGCTTGGGCGCGTGCCGCCGTCGCGCCCTGGCGCCCCACCACGTGGAGGTGCCCGAAGGCAGTTAGCGCTCCGGCCGTCCGGACGTCGGAGCCGCCCTCGGCGATGGACATTTCCAACGCCGGTCCCAGGGCGTCGTCGCCGAGGCCAAGCAGGACGATCAGGTTGCCGCTGCCGGCAAGTGGAACCGGTACCTGCACAGAAACGGCGTGCCCGACGGCGGGGGCCGGCAACGCGGTCAGCATCCCTTGCGTCGCTGGTCCGGAGACCGGCGCCTGGAACTCCTTCCCCAGCTGCTCCAACATCCCCGCGAAATCCGGGGAGGCGGTTGAAACAGCTGCCTCGGGCCGGTGCAGGTCCATCTCGGCCGCGTCGGCTTGCTCCAGGAGCGCGGCGATCGCGGGCCCCTGCAACGCGTGAGCCTCCCCGGCAAGCCGTGCCTCCCCAGCAACCTGGGCGTCCCAACTGACTCGCAGTTGTTGTCGTTCTGAGCCCTCAAAACGACAACTATTGCTAGCTAGTTGGGTGGAACCCTCTGCCGGAACCTCCACGGTTGCCTCGTAGCGATTGGCTGCGAAGAGGCCGGCGATCCCCGGATTGGTGACTTTCTCGGCAGAGACGATCCGCGCCCCGGGACCGTGCTGTTGCTCGGCTTTCGCCCGGATGTCGTCCAGGGAGGTGCCCTTAAGCTTGTATTGCTTCGGCATGGCGGACCACCCCCACGGTTTCGATCTGGATGTTTGCGGACGTCACTTCGCGGTAGGACAACACGGGAACACCGCCGTCGGGAGCCGCCACGAGCCGCCGGACCGCGGGCCGCAACGCCGGGGCGCACACCAGAACGGCTTGCCGTCCGGCGTTTGCGGCGGCCTCCACCGAAGACTGCACAGAGGCCAGGACGGCGTCCAGGCGCGCTTGGCTCATGACGATCTGGGTACCCCCTTCGGCCGGGCGCATGTCTTCGAGCATGGACTGTTCCAGGAGTGGATCGATCATGATCACATTGAGCACCGTGCCGTCCAGGAACTTGGCTGCGAGCGCGGGCCCCAGCGATTGGCGGGCGGTTTCCACCAAAGCCTCGGGCTCGGTGGAAACCTTGGCACGCAGGGCGAGTGCCTCGAAAATGCGGGGAAGATCGTTGATGGGGACCTGTTCTTCGAGGAGTCCCCGCAGCACCCGCTGCACTTCGGCCAAGGACATGAGCCCGGGAATGAGTTCCTCGACGGCGGCGGGGCTCTGCTTGCGCACGCCCTCCGTCAGCACCCTGACGTCCTCGCGGGTGAGGAGCCTTGCGGCGTTGGCGGACACGATCGACGACAAGTGGGTCACCAGGACGGAAACCCGGTCGATCACAGTTGCCCCCGTCATTTCGGCGCTGTGGCGCATCTCGCTGGGAATCCATTTTCCGGCCAGCCCGAAGACCGGCTCCACCGTGGAGGCGCCCGGCAGTGCGTCAAGGTAATCGCCGAGGGCGAGCAACTTGCCCGACGGCGCCGTGCCGCGTCCGGCTTCCACCCCCGCAATGCGGATGGCATAGGTGGCCGGCGGCAGCTCGACGTTGTCACGCGTGCGGACGGGCGGAATCACGATCCCCAACTCCATGGCGATCTTGTGGCGCAAAGAGCGGACACGGGCCAGGAGGTCGTCCGAGGCGCCGGAGACCATGTCGACAAGGTCCGGAGCCAACAAGATCTCGAGGGGGTGGACGCGCATGTCCTGCATGAGCCTCTCGTTCGGGTCTTCATCGGAGCTCAGTGCGGCTGCTTCCTGGGCGTCGTCAGCCTCACTCTGTTTCTTCTGCTGCGCCGCGAGGCGCCTCGAGCCGAACAGCAGGGCAGCACCCACCAGCAGGAAGGGCACGATGGGCATGCCGGGGATGAGCGCCATAGCCACTGCGGCCAGTCCCGCGATCAGCAAGGCGTTGGGCGACTGCATGAGTTGCGAGGAGGCCGTGCGGCCCATGTCTTCTTCGGCGTTGGACCGGGTGACGATCATGCCCGTCGAGACGGCCATGAGGAGGGCCGGGATCTGGGTGACGAGCCCGTCGCCCATGGTCAGCAGGCCGTAGGAGTTCAGCGCATCGCCCACGTTCATGCCGCGCTGCAGCACGCCGATGGCAATGCCGCCAACGAAGTTGATGATGATAATGATGATGCCCGCGATTGCATCGCCCTTGACGAACTTCGAGGCACCGTCCATGGCGCCGTAGAAGTCGGCCTCGGCGGACACCTCTGCGCGGCGCTTGCGGGCCTGGGCGTCCGTGATGAGGCCGGCGTTGAGGTCGGCGTCGATGGCCATCTGTTTGCCGGGCATGGCGTCCAGCGTGAACCTTGCCCCCACCTCGGCCACGCGTTCGGCGCCCTTGGTCACCACGACGAACTGGATGACCACGAGGATCAGGAACACCACGGCGCCGATGATCATGGAGCCGCCCACCGTGACCTTGCCGAAAGCGTCGATCACTTGTCCGGCGAATCCTTGTCCCAGCACCAGCCGGGTGGACGCGACGTTGAGCCCCAGCCGGAACAGCGTAGCCACGAGCAACAAGGACGGGAAGACGGAGAAGTCGAGGGGCTTCTTGACGAACATGCTGGTGAGCAGGATCAGCAGGGCGAGCAGGATGTTGCAGACGATCAGGAAGTCGAGCAGCGGCGCCGGCACGGGAACCACCAGCAGCAGTACGATGCCAACGATTCCCACCGGCACGGTGAGCCTGGCGAATCTGTTCATTGCTGGGTCCTGTCCGGAGTGGGGTGGTTGCTGGGTGCGGTTCGGGGGCTGCGGTGGCTCATGCGGGCGCTCCGGCCATGGTCCCCGCCACGCCCGGCAAGCGGTGCATTCCGCGTGCCGCTCCCCTTGACTTGAGCGACATGACGAACGCCAGGACTCCAGCCACGGCCCGGTAGAGCTCCACAGGGATTTCCTGGCCAAGTTCGCAGGCCGAGTGCAGTGCCCTCGCGAGCGGGATGTGCTGGACCATCGGGACCGATTTCGCCTCCGCCTCTTCCCTGATACGGGCAGCGATCACCCCCGCTCCCTTGGCCACGACGCGTGGTGCCGCTTTGCCGGCGTCGTACTTCAGCGCCACAGCGACGTGCGTCGGGTTGACGATCACGACGTCGGCGTCCGCGATCGCGCCGATCATGCGGTTCCGGCTCATGCTCAACTGGCGCGAGCGCCGCTGGGACTTGATGAGGGGATCGCCGTCGCTGTTCTTGTTTTCGTCCTTGATTTCCTTCTTGGACATGCGCGTCTTCTTGCGGTTGCGGCGCATGACCACGAAGATGTCCGCGGCGGCAAGGACCAGGCCCGCCAGCACGGCGAACTGGATCAACGAAGCTATGCCTCCGGCCGCTGCCGAAAGGATGCCGGATACCGGCAGTCCCCCGGCGGTGAGCAGCACAGGGATGAGCCCCTGCACAACGGCGTAGAGGACAAGCCCGACGACGGCGGTCTTCAGGAGCGCTTTCAGGCCGCCCCACAGCGCCTGGGCGCCGAAGATCCGCTTGAGGCCGCTGACAAGGTTGAAGTGTTCGAACTCAGCGCGGAACCGTTTGAAGTGGATGCCGCCCTGCAGCGCGGATCCGGCCAGCACCACCACCATGACCACCACGAACAAGGGCCCCAGCACCTGGGCGAGGGAACCGAACCCGGCTTCGAGCGCCGCGACGGCCTTGGCAGGATCGGGGTTCTCGATGACTCCGCGGACAGTGAACAGTTGGTCCGCCGCGGCGTTGGAGGCACGCTCGATAGTGGACGGGATCATGGCTGCCGAGGATCCGACGGCGAGCCAGGCTGTGAGGTCCTGCGAGCGGGAAAGCTGCCCTTTGGACCGGACTTCCCGCATCCGCTTGTCAGTGGCTTGCTCGGTTTTTTCCTGCGAATCCGACATCAGCCCACCCCCATCAGTGTGTTCGCCGCCTGCTCGGCGAGCATGGCAACGAGGCGCGGCAATGCCAGGAACAGGAACCCTGCGAGCCCCAAGGTGATCAAGACCTTGAGCGGGAAGCCCAGGGCGAAGGCATTCAGTGCGGGCGCCACCCGGGTGAGGAGCCCCAGCCCGATATCGGCTAGTACCAGCACCACCAGGAGCGGCCCGGCGATTTGCACTGCGGAAAGGAACATCCCCGTGACCGCGGAAATCATCGCGTGTACAGGCTGTGCCAAATCCAGTCCCCCGGCCAGCGGCAACGCCGTGAAACTCCCGGTCAGGCCGCCGATCACCAACTGGTAGCCGTCCGAGGCGAAAAGCAGTGCCAGGGCGGCCATCTGCATCAACCGGGTGAATTGGGCGCCGTTGATCATCATCTGGGGATCGAAGCCCTGGGCCATCTGGAAACCGCTGAAGAGGTCTATCAGGCTGCCGGCCGATTGGATGGCCGCGAAGACGAGCAGGACGAGGAAGCCAAGGACCAGCCCGGTCACGAGCTCAAGGACCACGGCCGTGATGAAGCCGGCGGTGTCCTTGGAGGTGTAGCCATCGGAGAGACGTTGGGAAACGGCCAGCCCCAAACCGATGCCGAGCATCCCTTTGATCCGCAGCGGAATTGCTTGGTGCGAGAAGGGCGGCGCCACCACCAGGAACGCCGTCATCCGGACGGAGGCCAACAACAGGACCTCAAGCCAGGACTGGTTGAAGGGCAGCTCCACTTCACGCTCCGCCGATCAGCCCGGGTATCCGGGCAAAGAGCTCGTTGGTGAAGGAGACGGCCTCGGTGATCATCCAGTGCCCGCACACCACCAAGGCCACGGCCACGGCTACTGCCTTCGGCACGAAGGACAGGGTGGCTTCCTGAAGCTGGGTGATGGACTGCAGGAGGGAAATGGCGAGGCCCACCACGAGCGCGGTTACCAAGGCGGGCGCGGCCAGCTTGGCCGCGAGGATCAGGGCCTGGAGGCAAATGTCCAGGACTGCGTTGGTATTCATCAGCCGCTCGAATAGCTCTGGATCAGGGCGGTAATCACCAATCCCCAGCCGTCCACGAGGATGAACAGCAGGATTTTGAAGGGCAGCGAGATCATCACGGGCGGAAGCATCATCATGCCCATGGACATCAGCGCGGCCGAGACCACCAGGTCGATCACCAGGAACGGGATGAAAATGACGAAACCGATGATGAACGCCGCCCGGAGCTCGGAGATCATGAAGGCCGGGATAAGGGTCTGCAATGGGACCGATTGCGGATTGGCAGGGTTGTCGAGTTTGGCCGCGCGGGTCATGAGGGCAATGTCTTCTTGCCGGGTGTGGGCCACCATGAAGTGCTGGAGTGGCGCGGATCCGGCCGAAACGGCTCCGTTGAAGTCCAGCGTTCCGTTCAGGTAGGGCTGGATCCCGACGTTGTTGATCTCGGAAATCACAGGCCACATCACGAAGATGGACAGGAAGAGCGCCAGCCCGGCCAGCACCTGGTTGGGCGGGATGGACGGGAGGGACAAGGCGTTGCGGGTCATGGCCAGCACCACGAAGATCTTGGTGAACGAGGTCATCATGAGCAGCAGGGCAGGAGCGACAGAGAGCAGCGTGATCCCGACCAGGGTCACTACCGCGGTGGACGGCTTTCCGTCCAGCCCATTGATGTTGATGCTGACGTTGCCGTTGGACGGTTGGGCCGGTGCGGTGGGAACTACGGGCGGAGTGGGTGGCGTCGGACTGACCGGCGCCGCATGTCCGGTGGACATGCCCAGCCACAGGAACAGTGCCGTCAGCAACAGTACGCAAAGCACTGCAAGCAATGTCCTGCCGGTGCGGCGGGCATCGGCAGGCCCAAGGGTCAGAATCAATTCCGGCGTCCCCTGATGGCCTCGGCGGCCTGCCGCCAGGTGGAACCGGCAAGGATGGAACCGTGCATTGGCTGTGGTTTGTCCAGTTCGCTGCGGCGGTGGATCTCGCTGCGGCGTGTGAGTCTACTGCCTTGGAGTGAAGCGGTTTGGGGCCCGTTATCCTCAAGTGACGCGCCACCGGCGTCGCGGAAGATGTCGGCGAAACTCTCGGGTACCGGAGAGCTCTCCGGTACCTCCACGGGGACGTCGCCGCTGTGCAGGACGCTGATGGCGTGCTCGGTGACACCCAAAAGGAAGCGCTTGTCGCCGGCGTCGACCACCACCACCGAGGCCTTTTGGCCGACAGTCTGCCGGCTGACCACCGTCAGGGTGGTGTTGGCCCGGCGTCGGCCCTTGGCCTTTCCTTTGAGAAGGCGGCGCTGCAGGACCCAAATGAGCCCCAGCACCGCACCCAGGGCCACGAGCACGCGCAGCCCGAGGATGAGCGAATCCATCTAGTAGATTCCCTCGGCGACGTCCAGGATGCGGGTGATGCGTACTGCGTAGTCCTGGTCCACGACGACGACTTCACCATGGGCGATCAGGCGCCCGTTAAGGAGGACATCCGCGGGCGCGCCGGCCGAGCGGTCCAGCTCGATCACTTTGCCCGGCTCCAAGGCAAGGGCGTCACGCACGGACATGCGCGTGCGGCCGATTTCCACCGTGAGGGCCATTTCGACGTTGCTGATCAGTCCGAGGCGGGCCGAAACCGCACCGGACTGGGCGTTCCGTGCGGCGGCAGTGTCCTGCACGGTCCCGTGTTCGCGGACCCGGACGGCGAACCAGCCGAACGCCTGCTCGCCGCCGGACGAGGGAGACTGGCGCAGTTCAAAAACAGCCGTTTCGGAGTCGGACAGCAGCCCTGCAGAGTCTTCCTCGCGCAACTCCCCCAGCACGCCGGCGTCGAACGCCTCGGATGCGTGTTCCATCGCCGGACGCAGTACGTCAACGACGGACACGACTCCGCCGGACACGACGCCGTTCAACCCGCCGCCGGCAGCGGCCAGGAAGGAACGGTCCGTGAGGATGAGTGCGAAGTCCGCGGTCACGGCGCCCACGAAAGTGGCGGTGACCGCGAGGGGGGCATATGGCGCAGCGGCCTGCGGCGGGACAATGCCGGAGACCTGCAGCGTGGCAGGAGTGGGCAGCTGCATCGCCAAACGCTCGGCCGCGGACTCGTGCAGGGTCAGGGTGATGCTCATCGCTGGTTCTCCTCGATTGTGACGATGACGGCGGCTGCACGGGAGCCGTTGCGGGCCGGTGCTGCGGTGGCTAGGCGGGTGCCGTTGATGGCGACGTCGAACGGCCGGTTCTCCAGGTGCGGCAGCGCAATGACGTCCCCGACGGCGAGCCCCAGGATCTGCGCAGGCGTCACCGGAGTGGGGCTCAACTGGATGGCTACGTCTACCGGCACCTGGGTGACCTGGGCGCGGACCAGCGCCTCGGCGTCGCCGCTGTGGACAGTGGGATTGACGTCGCCTAGCCCGGAAAGCAGGACGTCGGCGGGAATCGCGAGGCTGGCTGCGGCAAGGCTTTCGCCCACCTTCACGGTGAATGAGGCCACGATCATGAGCTCCGCCGGAGCCGCGGCTTGGGCGAACTGGGAGTTGTATTGGATGACGTCCATGCGCACCGGGGTGGTCAGCAGCGCGCCAAGCGAATAGCTCAGGTCCTCCAGTCCGTCTTCTACCATGCGGCTGATGAGCGCCTGCTCGATCTGGGTGAACTTCCGATCCGGGACCGCCGATTCGCTGGCCCCACCCAACATGCGGGTGACCCAGGACAATGCCGCCGTAGCAGGAAACTGCATGACGAGCCGCGACTCGCTGCCCTCGATGCGGCACAGCACCATCGAGGTGACCGAAGGCAGGGACGCGGCGTATTCGTCGTAGCTCTGCATGATGAGCTGTTCCAGGGTCGCGGTGGACTTCACGCGGACCTTGGCCGTGAGCTGTGTTCCCCATTGGCGGGCGAACGTCTCGAAGGCGACTTCCAGGACGCGGCTGTGTTGGCGCGGCAAGGTGGTGGGCCTGCGGAAGTCATAGACGTCCACGGTGCGCTGCCGTACCGCCGATTGATCTTCCTGTTCACTCACGGTTGCCACTATCGGCAAGGAAAGTGCGGGCGTAAGGGACTAATTATCGGAGCCTATCCGCGTGATGGGATGTCGGATACGGTAGGTGTGTTGCCCTGGACCCTGGCAGCGCCCTTTGTCGGCGCACGCTTCAGGAGGACATCACAAATCATGCCAGGCGACCCCAGCACCCGCACTTCTCGCGCAAGGCGTCCATCTGCCGCAGCAGACACCGAAACTTGGCGGGATTATCCGTTGGCGGAGATCGATGAGCTCATCGCGGAGCTGAAAATAAAAGTGGCGCGCTTTACGTTTTTCCGTTCGATGCAATTCGTCGATGAGACGTCGGAACTTGGAAACGGAGCTGCCTTCGAATCGATGATTGACGCCCTCGAGGATATTTCGGCCGCGGCTCTGGGCATCGAATTAGCGTCCCACCAGGAATTTCTCCGGATTCGGTAGCTTGGTGGACGGCGGCTCGGCGGACGGCCATCGTCTCTTATAGAGTCAGGGTCCGGTTGATGACGCGCGAGGCCGTGTCATGCAGATTCTGGTTGTTGGCGCGTGCAAATGAGCGTAAGCGTGCGAATGCCTCTTCCATGTCCACTCCGGCAGTGTAGGCAATGACCCCCTTGGCCTGTTCGATGAGGACCCGGCTGTTCAGGGCGCGCTGCAGCTGTTCGTTGACCACTGCCGATTCACGGATGGTGCGTTCCTGGAGGATGCCGATGGTCGCAACGTCTGCCAGCGCTTGGCCGATGGCAACGTCTTCCGGCGTCAGGGCGCCGGAATGTTCGCCGAAAAGGCCCATGGCTCCGATGGTTCTGCCTTGAACGCGCATCGGTACCGCGTGGACAGAACGGAATCCCTGTGACAGGGCGGCCTCCCGGAATTCCGGCCATTGGCCACTCAACGAGCGTATGTCCTCCACGACTACCAGAGTTCCTGTCCGGTAGCACTCGACGCACGGACCGGAGCCCGCTTGCAGCTGAAGTATTTCAACGAGCTGGCTTTGCTCGCTGGTGGAGGCCAGGACCTGCAGCTCTCCGTGAGGATCAGCAAGCAGCAACCCGGCCGCGGCGGCATCGAGCAGATCCACGGAGGCTTCGACAAGCGCATGGAGCAAGTCCAGCACGTCGTAGTCAGCAACCAACGTGTTCGTGATCTTTACGAAGGCCGCGCTGACGCGCTCGGCACGGCTTATCGTCACCATGTCGCCATATTACTGCAGACCACCACTGCCGTGGGCGTCATTTTCTGGAGCAAAACTCAAGCGTCCCTGCAGCACTGCCTCGGCTGTTTCGCGCAACGTCAGCGTATGCGCGAACGCGTGGGCACGCATCAATAAAAGTGCGTCCGCAGCGGAACTTCCTGACTGTGCCAGGACCATTCCCGTGGCCTGGTGGATTTCCCTTCGGGACATCAGCGCTGTTTCCACGGCGGGGTCCGTGTCGGACGAGTTCACCATCAGAACCCGTCGCAACAATTGCCACGCCGTCTGGCCGGCGAGGACCGACGCTGTCGCGTAATCGGGGTAGCTCAGGCTCCCGGGTTTCGTGTGGTGGAGTTCCACAACCCCGAGATCCAAAGCGCCCAGGGTCAACGGGAACACAAACAGCGCCGCAGCTTCTGTCTCCAGGACTGCTTTGCTGAATACCGGCCACGAGTACGGGTGGGAATGTCGCACATCGGGAACCAGAACCGGAAGCTTGGTGTGCAAGGCTTCCCATCTTGGACCTTCGCCCAAATCAAACTGCAGCTCATCAAGCCTGACCGCCAGCGGATCGCTCGCGCACACGAGGGTCTCCGACGCGGCCCCGCCGAACATGGACACGGCCACCCCGCTCACGGGTAGCTGAGTCAGAAACGGTTTACACAGGTCAGCGTCATCAACAGTTCCCCCTCCAACGCCGGAGTCAACCATGGAACATGCCTTGGCGGGGCGCGGAGAACTCCAGTGCGGCGTGTGCAGCATCCATGGTGAGCCTCAGATCCCCGAATCTTCCTTCGCGGCAGAATCCGGTTGCACGCGGAACCGGAACAGCTGCTCTTCACCGCTAAGAATAGACCCAACATGCCCGTGGATGCAGGTCAAGCTAGGCGGCCGGAGCCTGCGAAATCCTCACCATGTTGCCTGAGGGATCGCGGAACGCGCAGTCGCGGGGACCCCACGGCTGGTCGATCGGCTCCTGCATGACCTCCGCTCCGGAAGCCCTGACCTTCTCGAAGAGGGTGTCGACGTCGTCGGAGCGGAAGACGATCGGCCCCAGGACGCCCTTGGTGAGCAGTTCCTGGAGGGAGTCGCCGTCGGCCTTGGACCGGCCCGCGTGCGGTTCGGAAAGCACGATTTCAACACCCGGCTGGTCCGCGCTGCCGAGCGTCACCCAACGGAATCCGCCCTGCGCGACGTCGTTGAGCACCTTTAGGCCGAGGGCGTCCCGATAGAAGGTGAGTGCTTCGTCCGGATCGTTGACAGTGATGTGTGAGTACTGCAGTGAAATAGTCATGGCAACGACGTTAGTCCTGGGCGTTGACGAGCGCTTCTTGAATCCTGCTCGTTTCTTTCCAGGGGCTACGGCGTTCCGAAGCCGGCGTCGCCGAGAACCTTCTTGCCTTCGCTTCCCGTTACCAGCGCGATGAAAGCCGCGGCCAGATCCTTGTTCTTGCTGGTGCCGACTGTACCGATCGGGTATGTGTTGACGGCCTTGTCCGACTCGGGGAAAGTGATTCCCTTGACCTTGTCCCCGGCGCCCTTGACGTCGGTGACGTAGACGAGTCCGGCGTCGGCCTCCCCCGAGGCGACCTTGCCCAGGACGTCAGTGACGGAAGACTCTTCGCTGACGGGCTTCAGGGTTGTGCCGGTGGCTTTTTCGATGGTTTGGGCGGCGGAGCCGCAAGGTACTTGGCTGGCGCAGACCACCACTTTGACCCCTGGCTTGGCCAGGTCCGCGAGGGAACTGATCGACGCCGGGTTGGACGGCGGGACAGCGATGGTCAGGACGTTGGTGGCGAAGTCCTTTGCCGTTCCGTCGAGCAGCTTGGCGTCGGAGAGCTTGGCCATGTTCTTCGTGTCAGCCGAGGCGAAGACGTCCGCCGGAGCGCCCTGGGTGATCTGTGTGACGAGGTCTGAAGACCCGGCGAAGCTCAGGGCGACTTTGGTGCCCGGGTTCGAAGCCTCGAATTCGCTGGCCAGCTTGGTGAACGTTGCCTTCAGCGAGGCTGCCGCGTAAACCGTCACCGTGCCTGAGAGCTTTGGCGTTTCGTTGGCGCTGGCGGATCCGCTGCCCGCGGTGCTGGCGGTACTGCCAGAACCGCAGCCTGCAAGGCTGGCCGCGAGGGCGCCGGCAACGAGCAGCGCGGCGAAAGGCTTGCGGGTGATCCTCATATGATGCTCTTTCCTTGGGGTGTTTCGATGATGACGGTGGTCGCCTTGACCACGGCAGTGGCGACCGAGCCGAGTTCGAGCCCGAGCTCCCGGACCGCCTCGCTGCTCATGAGGGAGACGACACGGAACGGACCGCATTGCAGTTCCACTTGTGCCATGACCTTGTCGGCCGTGATGCCGGTGACCAGGCCGACGAAGCGGTTGCGTGCCGAACGGCCCACCCGGGTAGGATCCTCGGGCAGTTGGGCCTGGTCCCGCGCGACGTGGGCAAGTTCCAGCCCATCCACGGCCAGCCGCCCGGAATCATCCTTGACGGGGGTCAGCATGCCGTTCTCGGTCCAGCGCCGGACGGTGTCGTCACTGACGCCCAGGAACCGGGCTGCTTCAGATACTCGAATATTTGGCATGGCTTCAGAATAATCCTCAAATGCGGTTATTAAGGCATGTATCTTCCGCAAATCAAATGCGACCGTATTTCCAGTGGTCCCCGCTAATAGACGTCCCGGACACGCCAGAGGTCCCGCCCCATCGGGGCGGGACCTCTGGCGTACGTTGGCCGGCTACGGCTTCAGCTAGTCAGTCGCCGGTGACCGCAAGCGCTTCCCTGCGCTTGCTCGCTTCGTTCTGGCTGGGCCGCGTGCGGATCTTCGCCACGCACGCAGGCATGGCAGCCACGGCCAGGTGTTCGCGGGCGCGGTAAGTGCTCGGCGGCACCCCCACGAGTTCAGTAAAACGCGAGCTGAATGAGCCAAGCGACGTACAACCGACCTCCATGCATGCGTCGGTCACGCTCATTCCGCCGCGCAGGAGTGCCATCGCGCGCTCGATTCGGCGGGTCATGAGGTAGTTGTAAGGGGTCTCTCCGTAAGCGGCCCGGAACTGCCGGGAGAAGTGCGCCGGTGACATGAACGCATGGCTGGCCATGGTCGGCACGTCAAGAGGCTTGGCGTACTCGCGGTCGATCAAGTCGCGGGCCTTGCGCAAGTACGTGAGCCTGGCGATGTCTTCCGGGGTCATGCCACGAGCGTACCTCGGCCCGCAGGTCATTTCCACGGATCCCGACGCCGCCCCGTCACCTGCCGCGACAAGCCCGCCGCCCTATTGGCCGCCCGCCCTCGCCTTGAGTGCCTCGGGGATCAGCGCACGCACCACTTCGGGTTTATCCGAGAGGACGACGACGTCGACCCTGCGGTTGAGTTCCATCAGCGCCTCGGTCGAATCGTCGTTGACCTGCCTGGCAGATCCGAATGCGACGGCGCCGATGTGCCCGGCCGAAATGCCCCCATGGTCGACGAGGTACCTCAGGACGTTGACGGAGCGCGCAGAAGAAAGCTCCCATGTGGAGGGGTACGAGGTCACACCGTTGGCGGCGTGGCCTTCCACCATGACTTCAAGGGCCGCCTTGGCCATGGGAGGTGCGATCATGCCAAGGACCTGGCTGGCGCGGGGCGTGAGTTCCGGCCGGTCGGGTTCGAAGAAGGTCTGCGATCCTACGAGTTTCACCGTGAGCCCGCGTTCGCTGATCTGGAACTGCACATTGGCGCCCAGCCCCGCGGCGTCGAGCTTGGACTTCATCTCGTCGCGCAAGGCGGTGAGCCGGTCCGCTTCCTTGAGCGCCAGGTCCAGGTTGGAGAATCCCTGGGCGTCGGCGCTTGTGTATTCCGGCGGAACGACTGTCCCGGTGGCGGTGTCCACTTTCTGGCTGGCCACCGTGCCGAAACCCGTGGCCAGCGAATTGCGGAGCTTGTCGAATTTGGCCTGGTCCACTGTGGACATTGCGAAGAGCACGATGAACATACACATGAGCACCGTGACCATGTCCATGTAGGAAGCCATCCAGCGTTCGTCGACGTGTTCTTCCGCCGGAGGAGAACCGCGGCGGCGCCGGGACCTCATGCGGCCTTGGACGAAGCGAATTTGCCGGGGCGGGCTTCGCCGTCGTCGCTCTTCTTTGCGGTTTTCGCCTTGCCGAGCCTGTCTGCGGGAACCATGGCACGGAGCCGTTCGGCGAGGAGGAGGGGCTGGGTCCCGTTTTGCACCGCCAGGATCCCCTCCATCAGGAGGGTCATCCGCTCGATTTCGAGCTCGGAGAGTCGCTTGAGCCGCGAGGCGAACGGCAGCCAAATGAAGTTCGCAGACAACAAACCCCAGAGGGTAGCCACGAAAGCGGAGGCGATCATTGGTCCCAGATGATCGGGTGAGGAGAGGTTTTCAAGGACGTGGGTCAGGGACACCACAGTGCCGATAATGCCGATGGTCGGTGCGTAGCCGCCCAGGCTGGCGAAGAATTTGGCAGAGACGTGGTCGCTGCGCATCTTGGAGTCGATCTCGTCTTCCATGAGGATGCGCAGCTCTTCGGCATCCGTGCCGTCGGCGATATTCTGGAGGGCGCGGGCCAGAAAGGGATCTTTCTCGTCCACAGCCGCCTCTTCAAGCGAGAGAAGACCTTCGCTCCGCGCCTTCTCGGCAAAGCCGATCAGCTGGTCGATGCTGTCCTGCGGCTTGTCCGTCTTTCCCTTGAACGCTTTGGGGAGGTCCTTGAACGCCCGCACGGTGTCCCGGAACGTGTTTCCGGCCAGGCCTACGGCCAGGGTTGCACCGAAAACCAGGACCATGGGCGCGGGAAGCAGGAGGGCCATGAGGTTGGCGTCTTCGAGGGTCACCATGGCGACCACCGAGCCGAAGGCCAGGAACAGCCCGATTATTGTCGAGGGATCCATGGCTTACCTTCCATCCGGGTCCGGCGTGCGCACGAGGCTCAAGGGATAGCCCGTCACGGTGGGGAGATCCTGTGCCCGCCGAAGAATATAGGCCCGGTAGTTCGCGATCAGTTCCACGACGTCCGCGAGGCTTTCCTGCACCACGTACGTAGCGCCGTCGAGGGTCACCAGATGGGTGTCCGGGCTTTCGTGGATCCGTTCAATGATGTCCGGATTCACGGCAAAGCGGGTGCCGTTCAGGCGGGTGACAACGATCATGGGCCGTTTCTGCTTTAGGTAGGGAGGCGCTTGTAGGAGTGCGGTTCAATTCCTACTGTCGGCCGGCGGCAGGCTCCCGTTAGGCAGTGTCAGCGTAGCGTCGCTGGACGCACACGTACCGGCGCAAGGATTCCGATGATCATGACGGCGGTGATGGAACCTGCCGCCATGATTGCCGCGAGCACCACTATCTGGAAGCGGCCTGCCTCAAAGGGAGAAACCCCACCAAAGATGGCCCCGACGAACGCGCCGGGCAAGGTGACTAGTCCCGTGGTCTTGGTTTGATCGGTTGACGGGATCAGGGCCGAATAGACGGTCCGCCTGGCAAGGTCCAGGGTTGCCTGCCTCGGAGTGGCGCCAAGTGCCAGCCACCCCTCCACTTCCTCCCAGTGCTCGTAAACGGATTCCTTGAAGCGCCGGCCGGCCAGGACTGCGATGGTCATGCCGTTGCCAATGACGATCCCGCCGATCGCGAGCGCGTACCGGGGGGTGAACGCGATGGCTCCCGTCGCGAAAATGACGGCGAGCGTTATTCCGATGCCAGCAGCCATGGAGCCGCTGACCAGGCCCAAATGGGGCAGGCTCCAGCCAATGCGTCGCGTGGCACTCATCGCGGCTACTGCGAACATCACAAGAAGTGCGACGGCCACCCACAGCGGGCTAGTGATCACACCGCCCAGGACAAAACTGATCGCCGCGAGCTGCACCGCTCCGCGGAGGATGGCTAGTGCAGGCGCGAAAGGGTGCGGGATCCGGAACACCAAGAGCAGCGCCAACGTGGCCGCCATCAGAACGCCGACGCCGACGAAGGTCGGCAGGAATTCGGCGAGACCGGGCATGGAGCCAGCTTATCGACTGCCGCAAGGCACTCGCTCAAACGACGACACGCCGCCATTCGCGTATTAGGTCATGTAAATCTTTCGTAATGCATGTGATTCCGGTCACGATGGGGTGTTCTGGATGGAAATTTAGGTATGGCTAACCTAAAGTTTCAAGCTGTGAGCCCGCATTTCCTTCCCCCGGGCTCCCTTGGATTTGCTCGCAGAAAGAAGCCCTCATGAAGATTCGCGCAAATGCGCTGGCCGGCATCGCACTCGCCGCCACTGCAGCCCTCAGCCTGACCGCTTGCGGCAACGGCACCGCCTCCTCGGCAGCCACCGGCTCCGCCTCCGCCGACGCTGCTACTTCCACTAAAGTGGCCGGGGAAATCACCGTCTACAACGCCCAGCACGACACCCTGACCAAGGAATGGGTGGATGCGTTCACCAAGGAGACCGGCGTCAAGGTCACCATCCGGCAGGGGTCCGACACCGAGCTCTCAAACCAGATCATCCAGGAAGGTGCGGCATCCCCGGCCGACGTCTTCCTGACGGAGAACTCCCCGGCCATGGCCCAGGTTGAGAACGCTGGCCTCTTCGCGGACATCGACAAGGCCACCGTGGACCAGGTCCCGGCCGCGTACCGTCCGTCCACCAACAAGTGGACCGGCATCGCCGCCCGCTCCACCGTCCTGGTCTACGACAAGACCAAGATCAGCGACGACAAGCTGCCCAAGTCCATGCTCGACCTGGCCAAGCCGGAGTGGAAGGGCCGGTGGGCCGCTTCGCCGTCGGGTGCTGACTTCCAGGCCATTGTTGCCGCGCTCCTCGAGCAGAAGGGCGAGGCCGCCACCACTGAGTGGCTCAAGGGCATGAAAGACAACTTCAAGGCATACAAGGGCAACAGCACCGCCATGAAGGCGGTCAACGCCGGAGAAGTCGACGCCGCGTTGATCTACCACTATTACTACTACGGCGACCAGGCCAAGACCGGCGAGAACTCCAACAAGGTCACCCCGTACTTCTTCAAGAACCAGGATCCCGGCGCCTTCCTGTCCGTCTCCGGCGGCGGCGTGCTGAAATCCTCCAAGAACTCCGCGGCTGCCCAGGCCTTCATCAAGTTCATCACCGGCAAGCAGGGCCAGGAAGTCCTCAAGAACGGGACCTCCTACGAATACGCCATCGCCTCCAACGTGGACTCGAACGCTAAACTCGTTCCCATCAAGGATCTTCAAGCTCCCACCGTGGATCCGGCCAAATTGAACTCCGCAAAGGTCACCGACCTGATGACCAAGGCAGGACTGCTGTAATTCTGTGACCACTGATCTATCGGCCCGCATCTCCCCGGAAGTTCCCGAGGCTTCGGCGAGCACGACGACGGCGGGCAGGGGCAAGCGCCCCCGCCCGCCTTTCGGCGTTTCTGCAATATCCCTCCTGGCCGTGCTGATCGCACTGTTTTCGCTCATCCCGCTCGGATACGTCGCTTACATGACGGCCGCGACCGGGTGGGACACCGCCGTCGCGCTCATCTTCCGGCCCCGCGTTGGCGAACTGCTCCTCAACACCGTCATGCTGGTGGTCTTCACGGTCCCCATCTGCCTGGTGTTGGGAGTCGGTGGCGCGTGGCTCGTGGAGCGGACCAAGCTGCGAGGGCATCGCTGGTGGGCCGTGGCGCTGGCAGCCCCACTGGCCATCCCGGCCTTCGTCAACAGCTATGCGTGGGTGACTGCAGTCCCATCGCTTGAGGGCATCTGGTCCGGCGTGCTTATCGCCACCCTGTCCTATTTCCCCCTCGTCTACATTCCCGCGGCGGCGACGCTGGGGCGTCTCGACCCCGCGATTGAGCAGTCCGCGGCCTCCCTCGGTTTGGGACCATGGGCCATCTTCTTCCGGGTTGTCCTGCCACAACTACGGATCGCCATGACTGGTGGCGCGCTCCTGGTGTCGCTGCACCTGCTGGCTGAATACGGCGCGTTCGCGATGATCCGCTTCGACACGTTCACCACTGCGATCATGACCCAGTTCCAATCCACGTTCAACGGCACCGCCGGAAACATGTTGGCAAGCGTCCTGGTGTTCTTCTGCCTCATCCTGCTCTTGGCCGAAGTCAGGAGCCGCGGTAACGCACGCTACGCCCGCATCGGTTCCGGTGCCCAGGCCAAGCCGATCAAGCTTCCCCTGCACCACTACCAGATTCCGTCCCAGCTCGCCCTGCTTGCCCTCACCGTTTTGGCCTTCGGATTGCCGATCTTTTTTGTCCTGCGCTGGGTGGTGGCCGGTGGCGCCCGCGTCTGGTCAGCCGACGAATTCCTTCCGGCGCTGCTCCAGACCCTCGCTTATGGCACGGTAGGCGCCGCGGCGACAATCGTCGTCGGCTTCCCCATGGCCTATCTGGCCGTGCGGCACCCGAGCTGGTTCAGCAAGATGCTTGAACTCTCCAATTACGTCACCAGCTCCCTGCCCGGCATCGTGGTGGGCCTCGCCTTCGTGACCGTGAGCATCCGGATGGTTCCAGGCGTGTACCAGACGTCCGGGGTCCTGATTGCTGCCTACGTGCTGCTGTTCCTGCCGCGGGCCCTAGTCAACATCCGCTCCGGACTGGCCCAGGCTCCCAAGGAACTCGACGAGGCCGCGCAATCGCTCGGCAAGGCCCCGCTGGTGTCCTTCCTGAAGGTGACGCTGCGCCTCACAGCTCCGGCCGCCGCCGGCGGGGCCGCGCTTGTGTTCCTCGCCATCGTCAACGAGCTGACGGCAACACTGCTGCTGTCCCCGAACGGCACGCACACCCTGGCCACCGAATTCTGGAGCAAGAGCAGCGAGATCGACTATTCGGGCGCGGCACCCTACGCCCTGCTCATGATCCTGTTGTCTGCCCCCATGACGTACTTGCTTTTCCAACAGTCCAAGAAAGTAGCCGGACAGTGACCGAACAATCCCCCTCAAGGCTTCCGTCACCCCGCGTAGCGGCTTCGGTGGCTCCCACCACCAACACGCATCTGGACATCGCCGAGGTCACCAAGAACTTCGGCTCGCAGGCCGTGCTGAAGGGCGTGAACCTCTCCGTGGCCAAGGGCGGAACAACCGCCATCGTCGGTCCTTCCGGTTCCGGCAAGACCACACTGTTGCGCCTCATCGCCGGCTTTGAGCACCCGGACACCGGCTCCATCAGCCTCAGCGGAAACAAGGTAGCCGGAAACGGGATCTGGGTACCTGCCCACAAGCGGCACGTCGGCTATGTTGCCCAGGACGGCGCGCTTTTCCCGCACCTCACGGTGGGGCAGAACATCGCATTCGGGCTGGACAAGTCAGCGCTCGACGGCGGCCGCCGCGCCGTGAAGACGCGCGTCCAGGAGCTGCTCGACATGGTTTCCCTCGATGCGGACATGGCAAAGAGGCGGCCCCACCAGCTTTCGGGAGGCCAGCAGCAACGGGTGGCACTCGCCCGCGCCCTGGCCCGCGAACCCCAACTCATGCTGCTCGACGAGCCGTTCTCCGCGCTCGACGCCGGCCTCCGCGTGGCCACCCGGCGGGCCGTGGCGAAGGTCCTGAACGAAGCCGGAGTGACCACCATTTTGGTGACCCACGATCAAGCCGAGGCCCTGTCCTTCGCGGATCAAGTGGCGATCATGCGCGGCGGAAAGCTGGCGCAGATCGGCAATCCCTTCGTTGTGTACACGCGTCCTGCAGACCGGGCAACGGCCGAGTTCCTCGGTGACGCCGTCATCCTGGACGCTTGGATGGAAGGCTCCCTGGCCACGTGTTCCCTGGGCGGTATACCCGTGCGCCGTCCCCCGGCACAAGGCCTCGTCCAATTGATGCTCCGCCCGGAACAGATCCGGATTGCCCCCGACGGCCCCATCCGCGGAGTGGTTGTCGATACCGACTACTTCGGCCCCGAGACGACAGTTCGGATCAAGCTCGCTCCGCGCGTTCCCGCCGAAAGTACAGCCCGGACCTACCCGGGAGGCGGCGAAGTCATTACCATCCGCCACTGGAACGCTTCCATCACCAGGCCAGGCACTGAACTGTGCCTCCGCGTGGTGGGCGAAGGCGTGGCGTTCCCTGTGGAGGGTTAGGGAATCGGCGTGATGCCGACGCCGCCATTGGACCCGATGGCTGCCTTCACTTAATCACGAATTCCCCGATGATGGTCTTGCCGTCGGACTCGTAAACAGGTACGGGAAATGACTTTCCCCGTCGGGCCTCTTGCCAGGCGAGTGCATCCTCCGGGCTCTTGAAGGTCTTCATGGCCGCCGTCCCGTCGGCTTCGTCGAGGTCCGTTTTGTAGGCGTACCCGGACTGACCATTGCTTGCCATCACGGCAACAAGGTCAGGACTGCCGTTCTGGTTCTCCGCACCGAACGTGTTCCCGCCAAGGTTCACGCCCCACCCTGTTGCTTCCCGCTTAATGTATTTGGCTGTGAGGCGCCAACTGTTTGCCGGATCTGTCTTGATCGTCACGCTGCGTTGGCCTGGGAGGAGCTTGATCGTGTAGCCGGACCAGCTGGCGCTTGTTCCGACGTCGGGGGCCGCGCAAGTGCTGCTTGCTCCGTCTTCGTATTCAAATCTTCCCGGCGTCAGGCATGTTAGTTCCAGCCCAACTGCATTGGCTCCGACCGGTGGAACGCCAAGTGTCACGGATGCCGTTCCGGTGTGCGTTTCGGTCACGGCAGGGGCGAGCGTGGTGATGCGGTCTCCGCCGGGAATTGTGAGGAATCCGGCGGCCGCAGCACCGACGCCGCCCAGGACTCCTGCGCCAGCCAACGCGACTCCCCCGATCCACAGGCGCCGGGTTCGTTTCCGAGAGCGGACGGGGGACGCAGTCTGCACCCGGGAAACCAGTTCTGCACGCAATGCTTTGCTGAACGCTTCGTCCAGAGGGAGTCCGTTCATCGTTTGCCTCCTTCGAAGGCTGGAATGGATTTCGCATCAACTGGCCCGGTGATCGCACTTTTCATCCGCTGACGCGCCCGGTGCATCCGAACTTTGGCGGTCCCAGGAGTCATTTTCAGGATCCCTGCAGCGGCAACAACCGAATACCCCTCGAAAATCACCAGACTGACCAGTTGCAAATCGACTTTGCCGAGCGTTCCCAAGGCTTTGGCTGCATCCCCGGAGATGTCCTTCTGCAAGTACGCCGACTCACTGGACTCAGCGGGCTCCGGTGTTCGCTCGATTGACGCCAAGAGCTTTCGGTACCGAGCGGTGGCTCTCGCCGTGTTCCTGGCCGCGTTGGTCGTGGTCACGAGCAGCCATGGAAGAACTGAACCATCGACGATGCGCACCCGGTGCCTCTTCCGCCACAATTCCAGGAACGCTGCGGCAAGAACGTCTTCAGCATCATGACGGTTGGCGGTCAGCCGATAGGCGTGACGGAAGACTCTCTCACGGTATCGGTCGAACAATTTCCCAAAAGCGTCTGCGTTGCCCTGTACGCTTTCCGCCCAGAGCGCCCGCTCGTCAGATTCAACGTTCCCCATGCACTGTATTGTCCGCGACGGGCCAAAAGGTTACGTCGAACAGTGAGATCTCGGGAAAGCGGCTGCTACGGATGCATCGGAACTGACAGGCCGACGATTGCGCACCGCAAGCGGGCGTGCTACCGTGGCGGCGATCGTGATCTATCAGCAGGAGGTGAGTCCCATGAACGCAGTATCCGCAATGGGTGCTCCCCTGCAGTCCACGATCGCGCGACTGACCTAGTCGCCACCGGGAGCGCCAAACAGGCAATTCGCGAAAGGCGACTCCCATGAACACAAACCCTTCTTTACCTCTGCACTCCCGCGAACGGGCGTTGGTCCTCGGCGGCGGCGGATCGACAGGCAATGCCTGGCTGATCGGCGTCGTCGCCGGCCTCTTTGATGCCGGGCTCGATGTGACCGACGCCGATCTGACCATCGGTACGTCAGCCGGATCGACGGCCGCGGCCCAGATAGCTGGCGCGACCCCAACCGAGCTGCTCGCCAACATCCTTGACGCTGTTCCACAGCAACGGTCCGCTCCGGTCGGGTCCGGACCGGGACGCGCACCGGCCAGGCCGGTAGTGAACCACCTGGAGCGGATCAACAAGATCATCGCTGATGCCCAGGACGTGGCTGACATGCGCCGGCGACTGGGCGCGGCAGCGCTCGAGATGGATGCGGCGTCGGATGGCTCCTGGTCAACACAATGGCGCAGTACCGTCGCCACCCGGCTACCCAACCAGCACTGGCCGGAACGACCGGTGCTCATCACGGCGGTCGATGCCCGTACCGGAGAACCGGTCGCGTTCGACCGCCATAGCGGGGTCGACGTGGCGGACGCCATCGCCGCCAGCTGTTCCAGCGGGTTGCCTTACAGGATCGGAGACAAGCGGTACCTCGACGGCGGTTACCGCTCCAACGCCGAGAACGCCGATCTGGCAGCCGGATACGGACGGGTTCTGGTGCTCTCCCCCTTCGGTGGCAGATCATTGCAACCGCTGAAGTGGGGCACGCATCTGGCAACGCAGGTCGACGAACTCCGTGCACGCGGCAGCAGGGTCGAAACGATCTTCCCGGACGGCAGCTCCGAGCACATGTTCGGCGCCAATGCCATGGATCTGTCACTGCGTCCGCCTGCGGCTCGGGCGGGTTACGAGCAAGGCAGAGCCCTTGCCGGGCAGCTCTCCGGGTTCTGGAGCTGACGCCGGCGAAACCTCCAGGAGGTCGACCGAGGCGATGAAGAGCCGCCTCGGTCGGCCATCGCGGCTCAGCCTTCGGCTGCATCATCGATCATAAGAGTCGCATTAATGTCAAGAGTTTTTGCTCCTATTGAGTGATGGATATCTGAAATTGAGTGGTCAAAAGTCAAAAATTGAGTGGCGACTGACTGTGGATTGAGTATTGAGACATACGAGAGGAATGTAATCCGTGATTCCCATTTTGGAATATCTAAATAATTCCCTCGACCTGTTTAATAAAAACTCTTGCCCCAATTTGCTTCATATGCATAATTTGATTATGAAACGCCTATCGCTCACTGAAGGGTGATCCATGTCAAACGCGTCGAAGCTAGGTTCAATCGGAAGGGCTCTACTCGTCGGACTTGTCGTCGGTGGGGTCACGGCGTCGAGTGCGGGGGTTGCCCAAGCATCGCCAGCTCCTTTAGGTGAAGGGGTTCATTCGCCAAGTAAAGTCAGTACTGTTGCTGTCCCCGGAACAAACGATTCTAGGCATCTCCGCGATCAAGGAAGCATGCTTTGACTCCTAAACGTACTCGTGACATTCCCATTTCCCTGGTTCTATTTGCGCTAGTAGCAGTCCTGCTATTCATAAAGGCTGCCGGAAGCATGCAGCCATGGTGGGCAATACTTGCCGGCATCGCCCTTGTGGGAACCGGCATCGGAGCGTTCGCTGATTTCCAGCGTCGCAAGAATTAGCTTTAAAGACTGAGGTTTGAGTGGGCCGGGGTTACTGACCCGGGATAGGCATAGCCTTATGGCATGACCGCAAGCTACAGATACGACGTGGAGATCCTGCATCTGCTCGTGTCCTCCGGCCACGCCTACTTCGGCCGTGCACGCGATGGTGCCGCCGAGGTGCCCACCACGGATGCCGAGCAGGTCGACGTCGTAAGCGGAAAGGGCATCGTCGGCGACCGGTTTTTCGGCAAGGCCGCGCACATGGATGCAGCAGTCACCCTGATGGCCATCGAGTCGCTCGAAGCGATGGCCGCCGAGTTGGGCGTCGCACCCTTTGACCCGCTCCTCACGCGCCGGAATGTAGTCCTCCGGGGAGCCCATCTGGCTCCCCTGCTGGGCGGGGAGTTCGCGTTGGAGTCCGGCGGCGGCCTTATACGGTTCCGGGGCGGACGGCCTGCCCACCCCTGCGCTTGGATGGACCAAGTCCTGGCTCCGGGCGCGCATGCCGCCATGCGAGGCCGCGGCGGCGTGCGCTGCCAACCGCTTTCGGATGGCACTCTGCATCGTGGCCCAGCTGTGCTAATTAGCCCTGTACCGCTTGATCCTGACAAGGCCGGCCAACCCACGCTCCTCCGGGCTTCACGGCTTCCGTAGGTCAATTCCTACGGGGTTCCGCGTCCGATGCGGCGATCGAGGCGTTGGCCTGATCGGCCAAAGAGCCCTGCCGACGACTCGCCAAGAGGAACGGCACCGCGATCAACTCGATGACGCCGCTGATCGCCAACGAAATGGAGTAGCCGTACACATCGGCCGCCCGGCCGAGCAGCGGCTGCACCACCACTCCGCCGCTTGATCCCATCAGCGAGTCGAAGCTAAGCACTGTTGCCCGCTGCTTCGACGGGATCATGTCGTTAACGTAGGCCTGCCGCACCGGTGTGGCGGCCGAGTCGACCATGGCCCAGAACGTCAATAAGGCCAGCGCCACCCAGAAAATATTCGTGAACCCCAGCACCACCAGAATCGATGCGCTCACCCCTCCGCTCAGAATCAACACGGTGGTGCGTTTGCGCACGAGACGCCGGATACGCGGTGCAAGCCACCCGCCCAACACCTGCGCTCCGGCCACGATGGCCGCCGCCAGCCCGGCCGCGGAGTACGCGTGCCGGTCACCGAAGAGCTGAAGCAGGTACGGCTGCAGGGCATAGAACACATAGATCCCGACGCCGGCGCTGAACGGCGCTGCCAGCATCACGTACCGTACGGGTGGATTTTTCAAACCGTTCTCGATCGAGGCGTCGAGGACGGCGCGGGTCGCCTTGAGTGGATGGGCAGAGCGTTCGGGGGTGAACCCGACGTCGCGCATGAGCAAGAAGGCCACGACGAACATCGCGAGGAGCACGCCGACGCGGATCAGGAACGGCACTCCCAGGTTGGTGGCCTGCGCGATCACCCCGCCAGCCACTGAGCCCGCAAGCATGGCGGCACCCGACACCATCTGTCCGCGCCCGAGCACCGTCTCCAAGCCGCCCTCATATCCAGTGAAGCGCAACGCGTCGACGAGCCAGGCCTCCACGGCACCCGAGAAGAAGGTGAAGCCCAGACCGAGCAATACCGATACCACGGCCCACCACCAGAACGGGGCGGAAAGCTGCCAGAGCAGAAAGTAGAGGTAGGTGGATCCGGCCAGCGTCACAGTGCCAAGAAGGAACGAAACGCGGCGTCCCCACCCATCGGCCACCACTCCTGTCGGCACTTCGAAGACCACCATGCCGGCTGTGAAGAAGGCGTTCGCTGCAAAGGCCTCGAGGTTGCTGAGTCCCGCATCCAGCAGGAAGAGGGTATTGATCCCCCAAATGAACGAGGCCGCAAGGGTATTGCCAAGGGTCAACGTGAGAAAGATGCTTTGAATCTTTCTGGCAGCGGGGTTCATCAAGGTGCTGTCCCCGCTAGGACGAGGGGGAACCACGAAGCCATTCTCGTCTGCTTCGGCGACGCACGCCAGAGCTGGGCGGGAGCGGTCCGCTATGAAAAAGTTCTGCCGATTTCCGGGTTTTTTGGCTGCCAGACGATCTTCGACCTAATACTGTCGTAGGTCCCTGAAATGCTTTGGTTATGGCCGGGAACCGGGGAACGCAGCTGATCGGAGCAGGCGCGCCGTTCGGCGATGCGGTTCCGGAGGCTCGGGTGTCAGGTGCCTGGGTGCGGGAATTGATCGATACCGTTGCCTCGTTCAGGCCATACGCCGGCGGCACCGAACCGGCCGACCGCGCAGAGTTGATTGACCAGTTGCGTGCTCTGGAGGATCTGAAGTCCGCGGCCGCAGCCCCGCAGGCCCGGATCGCCGTCGCCTTCGATACCGCCCAACGCAGCGCCGACGCGGCCGCCGGTGTACCGGCCGACAGGCATCAGCGGCGTGGAAGTCCAGCTCGTCATGACCGACCGGGCCCTGTTCCAGGGCGATGCCGAACCGGCACGCCTGCCCGGCTACGGCATCGTCCCCGCCGCCTGGGCCAGGACACTGCTCAACGGCGGCAGCGGCAAGACCAAACGCGGCCAGTCCGAGGATCACGATTTGAAGGTCTGGCTCCGGCGCCTCTTCACCGCCCCCGCAACCGGGGACCTGGTCGGCGTCGACTCCCGCGCCCGGCTGTACCCGCCCGGGCTGCGGCGCTTCATCGAGGCCCGGGACGACACCTGCCGGACACCGTACTGCGACGCGCCGATCCGGCATTTCGACCACATCATCCCTTGGCACGACGGCGGCTCCACCAGCCTGACGAACGGGGCGGGCGTGTGCGAAGCCTGCAACCACACCAAAGAGCTCCCCGGCTGGACAGCAAAAGCCGGGTCGGCACGAACCGGAGCAGCATAAACCGGCCCCGGGACACGGCACGTCCTCGACATCCGCACCCCGACCGGCCACCTGTATCGATCAACAGCGCCGCACCTGCCCGGAACCCAGGAACCGGAAATTCAACCTGCGCGTTCCAGGCACCACCGCCGCAGGCTACGACACCACGCCAAAGCTCTCAAATACGCCCGCGTCACCAACCTGCAGGCCGCCTAAGAAGGCAATGCCGAGCCTGGCGCCGTGTCATTCGGAGCCGTGTCCTTCGGGGCGAGTGGCAGCGTGATCCTCATGACCGTTCCCCTCGGACCGCTGCGCTCAACCTCCACAGTGCCGCGGGCCCCGGTGATGATTTCACGGACCAACGCCAAGCCGATTCCGAAGCTGCGCTGGCCCGGTGCGCCGTCGGGGCTGTGTGTCCTCACGAAGCGGTCGAAGATCCGTGTCTGGTCAACTCCGTTGATCCCGGCCCCGGAATCCGAGACGGTGACCACTGCGCGGTTGCCGAGCACCGCCGTCGTGATCCCCACTTGGCCGCCAGCGGGGGTGTGCGCCAGAGCATTGTCGGCCAGGGCAAGGAGGGCGCGGCGGAAGCCATTGGCGTCAATGAGTGCGAAGGGGCGGTCCTTTTCCGTCAGGGCGACTCGGACGTTTTTCTCCCCTGCGAGCTGCTGCAAGCTCTCGACGACGGCGCCTGCCACCTTGGCGAGATCGCTCGGCTCTGCGGCAGCATCCGGACGCGAGCCGGTGGCCGCCACAAGCAATTCGTTGACGATGCCCGTGAGGGTCGCAGTGTCATTGCGGATGCGGGCGAGCGCTTCCCCGGTTTTGGAGTCCGCCGGGGCATCGCGCTGGGCCAGCTGGACCCGTGCATCCAGGATGGCCAGGGGTGTGCGCAATTCGTGGCTGGCGTCCTGGACGAAGCGTCGCTGCAGTGCGAGCGCTTCTCCCAGGGGCCTGATGGCACTCCGCGAACTGAGCCAGCCGATGGCCCCGGCAAGGAAGATCCCTGCCACGCCCGCAACGATCATGGCCTTGAGGAGGTCCTTCAAGTCGAGGTAGGCGAAGACAGAGTCGGCCTCTTTGGATCCTGGTAATCCGGGCTGGAGCGGCTGGTTGAAAAGATAGAACGCCGCGGCCGCCAACAGGCAGAGCACCAAAACCGCGCATGCCGCGCTGATCCGCACCGCGATCTTCAGGGATGCTTTGCGCAGTGTCGCTTGGTCCGGGTTCTCACTCATGGGAATTTTTCTTAGTCATGGGGGTCGCCGATCTGGTATCCGAGGCCGTGGACCGTCCGGATCACCGTTTTGGAGATCTTACGGCGCAGGTGGTGGACGTAGGTGTCGATCACGCCGGGCTGGTCCGTGGGGTGGAACAGGGTGTTGATGAGGTCTTCACGGGTAAAGACACGTTCCGGCTCACCGGCCAAGGTTTCGAGGAGCCCGGCTTCCTTCGCCGTCAGGGTGACCACGGAACCGTACACGGAGCGCATGGAGCGGGCGCCGGCGTCGAGCTCCCAGTCCCCGATTCCCAGAGTCGTGGGCAGATGGGCATACGTTCTGGTCAGGGCTCGCAAGCGTGCGGCCAGCTCCATGGCGTCGAACGGTTTGCTCATGTAGTCGTTAGCCCCGGCGTCGAGGCCCCGGATCTTCTCATCGGTGGCACCGAGCGCCGTCAGGATGAGGATCGGGGTGGCGATCCCCTTGGCCCGAAGGGCTTTGATCAAGGCGATGCCGTCCATGATGGGCAGCCCGCGGTCAATAACCATCGCATCCCAACTCCGGGTCAATCCGAGGTGGAGGCCGTCGTGCCCATTGACTGCCAGGTGAACGGAGAAGTCCGGCTCCAGGAGTTCGCTGATGAGCGGCCCCAGGGCCGCGTCGTCTTCGACCAGGAGGAGGGACGGCCGCTCAGCTGTTGTCATGCTGTCTATTCTTCCCCGGCGTGCCCGTTCGCGGCGCCCACCTTGGCCTTGCGCCGTTTTTTGAGGAACTCGGCTCCCCACGGCAAGACGGAGACCAAAACCATGATCACGGCGATGGCGTCAATGTTGTTCGCGATGAACTCGTAGTGTCCCAACCAGGAGCCGAGGAGCGTCACGGAGGTTCCCCAAATGACGGCGCCGGCGATGTTCCACAGGGTGAACGATTTGTAGTTGTAGCGGGCGATGCCTGCGCTCAGCGGCGCAAATGTCCGCACGATGGGGACAAAGCGGGCCAGGACAATCGCGGGGCCGCCGCGGCGCTTGAAGAATTCCTCGGCCGTATCCAGGTGCGCGGTCTTCAGGACCCTGGCATCATCCTTGAACCAGCGCCGCCCGAACTTGCGCCCGAGCATGTAGCCGATCTGGTCTCCGGCGATTGCAGCGGCGGAAACGACGGCGATCAACACCGGCAATTCGAGCTGCAGTTGCTGGTGAAGCAGGCCGGTAGTGAATAGCAAAGAGTCCCCGGGCAGGAACGGGAAAAGGAGACCGGATTCGATGAAGACGATCAACGCCACGACGCCGAGCGCCGCGGGTCCCAAGCCCTGAAGGAGGGTGGTGGGATCAAGGAATGCGGGCATGGCAGATAGTACGTGCATGGGGTCCTCCTCAGGATCCGTGTGCTTGGGTTGCGGCCGCGTCCGAGGCGGTTGCTTCTGACGAGGTTGCTTCTGAGGCAACGCCAAATGGCAGCCGCCCGATGACTCGCGGTACGTACCGGTTCCAGAGCCCGGCCAAAACGATGACTATGGCGGTGGTGGCCAGGAACGACGCCACAACGTCGCTGGGGTAGTGGACTCCGATATAGATCCGGGACCACGCCACCACCACGGCCAGGACGGCGCCGGCCCACGCGGTGATGACGCCCCATCGTGTGCCCCTGACCAGGAAGTACAAGGCGAAGGCGAGCGCTACGGCGAAGGCGGTGTGGCCGCTGGGAAAGCTGTTGGAACCCGTTTCCGGGGCCAGTGGGTCGAAAAGAAGCGCAGGATTGGGCCGGTGGCGGGCAACGATAAGTTTGAACACCTCGCTGGCAACCCAGCCCGAACATGCGAAGAGCACAAACATGACCGCCCGTACGAAGGACTTCCGAACCAGGAAAACGAACAAGCCGATCACCAGGACAATGCACGCTCCGGCTACCGGGGCGAAGAGGAAGTTCAGTGCCATGGCCACGGTGGTCAGTGCGCCCACGTGATGGCGGCTGAGTTCCTGGTCAACTCCGAATTCGCTGGTGGTCACGCCTGCTACCGACTGCACGCTGAAGCCAATGGCAAGGACTGCCGCGGCGAGCACAATGCCCCACAGGAGCCAATACCGAGGCTGTGGAAGCAACGGCACACTGTGACCGACGACGGCGGAAGTGCGGACTTCCGCGGAAGTGTTCTGCTTGGCGTGCGATGACATGAAATCTCCGGTTCGGGGTGTGGAGGCCGTTGTGCGGTCTGCTTCCACTCTCGCGTGCGGCATTTAAGAAGCTCTTAAGAACTCCTGCTAAGAGCCCCTCTCCCCTTGACCCGCAAGTGGCTGAGCCCCAGAGTTTAGGAACCTACTGTCAGCCAAATCAAAGGATCTGGGATGTCCGAAATTGCGATCTCGAAAGACGGTACCCGCATTGGGTATGACCAATACGGCGAGGGACCTGCCGTGATCCTGGTTGGCGGTGCGATGCAATTCAGGGGTTTCGACCCCAACACCGTGGAAATGGCCAAGCTCCTGGCCGCCAAGGGGTTCACGGTCCTCAATTACGACAGGCGCGGCCGCGGGGAAAGCGCTGAGGCTCCGTCATTCAGCCTTAAGGACAACATCGACGATCTCGCAACGCTCATCGACATCGCAGGAAGCAAGGCTGCGCTCTTCGGGAGCTCTTCCGGTGGCTCGATCTCCCTGGCAGCGGCGGCGGCCGGCCTACCCGTCACGAAGCTGGCCCTGTGGGAGACTCCCTTGAGCGACGAACTCGGGACCGGCGGGGCTGAATTCTTCGCAGGGCTCCAGGAACGGATCGCATCCGGCGACAAGGCCAGCACCATCGAGTACTACATGAAGGACATGCCGCCGGAGTGGCTGGCCGGCGCCAAGAACAGCCCAGGATGGCCCATCATGCTCGAAATGGGCCCCAGCCTTTCAGCCGACGCCGAATCGCTCGCGTGGACCCAGTCCGCGCCACGCGCCCGGCTATGGTCCGGCATCACCCAGCCCACCCTTGCGATCGTCGGCGAGCAAACCATCCCGATCATGCCGAAAGCGGCCGACTCCATCGTGGCCAATATCCCGAGTGCCCGGAAAGCCACCATTCCGGGCGCCAACCACGGCTGGGAACCTGGAGTCATGGCTGACGCACTCGCTGAATTCCTCGCCGAGTAATACGGCACACGCTTCCACTATGGAACTAGCCGCGATCGCCGTCGAACTTTACACACTGGTTCCCTCGGCCTTCACGGCGGCCCGCACCGCGCGGGCCAAGGAAGCCAAGTCCGCGGGGGACGCCGAACTGGCGAAACAGATCGCCCAGTTGCCCAAGCCTTCGACGGCGGCGTGGGCCGTCAACATGCTCGTCCGGCACGGCACCAAGGAATTCGCGGGCGTCCTGGAGCTTGGGGCATCGCTCGGGAGCGCCCAGGAGCAGCAAGATCACGAGCGCCTCCGTACGCTCGGCCAACAGCGCCCGCGCGTCCTGGGCGCCGCCGTCGAGCAGGCCCGGGCAGTCGCGGAAGGCCTCGGCGTCAAGGTCAGTGGCGCCGCCGCGATGGAGATCGAGGCCACGCTGAGGGCCGCAATGACCGATCCCGGCGCTGCGGCGGCGCTCCGCAGCGGGCAGCTGGTGCGTTCGCTCGCCACGAACGGATTGGAACCCGTGGACCTCACGGGCGCGGTGGCGATTTCCGGCGCACTTCCCGCGGCGGGTACCACGAACGAAGAGCGCGACGACGGCGGGCGGCAGCGCGGGCGGGCAGGATCGGAGGGCGCACGCGCCGACTCGGAGCGCGAACGTGAGAAGGCACAAACCGCGCTCGTGGAGGCTGAGCGCAACGCGGACAAGGCTGACCTGGAACTCGCCCAGGCCGAGCGCGAAAAGTCCGAGGCCGTGCGCCGGAGCGAGCAACTCGCCGTCGAAGTCAAAGCTGCCAAAGACAAGCTGGCGGCGCTGCAGCAGGAACTCGCAGCGACGGAGTGGGCGATCACCTTGGCTGAGCGGAACCGCAAACTGGCAGCCCGGCTAGCCGTCCGGGAACGCCGGACCGCAGAAACGGCACGGGCCCGCTTGGCGGGATTGTCCTAGAACGGGGCGTGGCATCAACGTCCGGTATACCGGACATTCCGCCGCGTATTCTAGGAGAATGTACAGTCAATCCGTGCGGCCCAAGGCACCGGCTGCGGCCCAGGTGCTGGCGGTTCTCAGATACGTCGCAGGCCAGGCCGGCCCGGTCAGCGCGTCCATCATTGCGCGCGATGTTGGCTTGCCCCGATCAACCACGTATCAGCTCATCTCCTCACTGATCGATGACGGCTTTCTGGTCCACCTTCCCGAGGAGCGCAAGTACGCCCTGGGAGTGACCGCCCATGAGTTGGGGACAGGGTATTCGCGGCAGGCTCCGATCCAGCGGATTGCCCGGTTCCCTCTGTCCCGGCTCGTCGCCCGCACCCGTCGGACTGCCCATCTTGCCGTGATGCACGGGCGCGACGTCGTATACGTGATCGAGGAGCGGGCTCCGCGGCAAAGCCCCCTTGTCACAGACACCGGGGTCCGGCTTCCGGCCCACCTGACGGCCAGCGGCAGGGCGATGATGGCCCAGATGGATCCCGCCCAGGTGGCTGCGCTTTTCCCTGGACCGGAGGCGTTCGCCGAGCGCCACAGCAAAGGCCCGCAGTCCTTGCCCGCGTTGCAGGATCTGTTGGCTCGGGCGCGTTCACTCGGATATGCGTGGGAGCAGGACGAAGTCACCGAGGGGTTTTCCTCTGTTGCCGTCGCTGTCCTCGACCGGCAGCGCTATCCGGTGGCCAGCGTGACATTGACGGTGTCGAACCGGGCGTTTCCCGGCGGAGGCACCCGGCACCGGGCCAAGGACGCCGAGACCGCCGAGGAACGGGCCGTCCGCATCGAGGACGTCGCCCGGGAGTGGATTCCTGAAGTGACCAGATGCGCCAGGGAGATTTCCCGCAGGCTGGGCACCCAGGCCTGATGCCGACGTCGTATCCTACATGGCGGAGACGCGCGCTCACATATATGGCCAAAAGCCGGGACGCGCGCTCACCTCAAGTGAGCGAGCGTCTGCCGAAAACACCCCAAAGGTGAGCGAGCGTCCGAGGGGGAACGGCGCAAACGCTCGACGACGGCGCAACAGGACTGCCGCCGTCGGAACCTAAAACCAACTGTTCCCGGGACGTCGACAGGAACGCGCGCTCACATATATGGCCAAAAGCCGGGACGCGCGCTCACATATATGGCCAAATGCCAGGACGCTCGCTCACATGATGTGAGCGAGCGTCCGCCGAAAACACCCCAAAGGTGAGCGAGCGTCCGAGGGGGAACGGCGCAGAGACTAAACTGCTGCGGTGTTCGGCACTGAGCCGGCCAGCGGAGCTACTGCCTCCGAGCCGGGTTCAGTCGGGTAGACCATCTCGGCCGGAGCGTTGGAGTTCCTCTTTGCCAGCGGGTAGAACACGATTGCCGTGACCACGAGGCCTACGAGCCAGGAGATATCCGCCCCGCCCAGAAGGTCGGTCATCGGTCCGGTGTAGAGGGTCTGCGCCAGGAATGGGATCTGGACGACGATGCCGATCGCGTAGCTGAACAGCGCGGTCTTGTTCCAACGTCCATAGCGCCCGTTCAGGTCGTACAAGGCCGGAATGTCCACCTTTTCCTTGGAAACCAGGTAGTAGTCCACCAGGTTAATGGAGCTCCAGGGGATGAATACCATCAACAGGAGAAGGACGAAGTTCTTGAAGTTGGCGATGAAATCGGGAGAAGCGAGGACTGCTATGAGTACTGAGAGTCCGATAAAGCCGATCACATAGGCGAACCGGGTCCATGACGCCACCGCAGACTTGCGGGTGAACGCCGTGACCGAGGTAAGCATGGTCATGTAGCCGCCATATGCGTTCAGCGTGTTGACGGTCAGTTTTCCGGTCACGATGACCAGGTAGATGACCACCGCGATCAGTCCGCCACCACTCAGATTCCCGAGGAAAGCGACTTGGCCGTCCAGGAAGCGTGCGCCTTTGGGCAATGCGAGGGCAGCGAAGAGCGCGCCGAGAGTCATGGACCACTGGGAACCAATCACCGTGCCGAAGTACGCCGACAAGAAGGTCTTGCGTGTTGGGGTGTTGGAAGGCAGGTACCGGGAGTAGTCGGCCACGTACGGACCGTACGTCAGCTGCCATCCGGCGCCAAGCGAAATGGCGAGCAGGAAGGTGGGGAACTCGAAACCGCCGGCTCCCAAGAGCGCGCCGACGTCCTGGCTGGTCAACAACCGGATGCCCAGGTAGGTGAAGCCGAGGATACCCACGACGGTCGCAATGCGGCCCAACATGTGGATGTACTTGTAGCCCAGGGTCGCCACGATGATGGTGAGCACCCCGAAGACGATCATGCCGACGGCAGGGGTGCCCGTGTGGAGGATGAGGCTGATTGCCTGTCCGGAGAGGACAGTACCGGTTGCGGCGAAGCCGAGGTACATCACGACCACCAGTACCAAGGGAATCACCGCCCCGAAGATTCCGAACTGCGCCCGGCTGGAAATCATCTGAGGCAAGCCGAGCTTCGGCCCCTGGGCCGCGTGAAGCGCCATGACTGCGCCGCCCAAGAGGTTTCCGACCAGGAGGCCGATGATCGCCCACAGCGCATCCGCGCCGAACAGTACTGCCAAAGCGCCGTCGACAATGGCCGTAATCTGCATGTTCGCCCCGAACCAGAGCGTGAACTGCTGGCCAGGCGAACCATGGCGTTCATTTTCCGGGACAAAGTCAATGGAACGACGCTCAACGCGCGGCCCACCCGTTCCCGCTTTTCCTGTGGCCTGCATGCCTAATCCTCACTTTGACAACCGAAGTCCGATGTCCCCAACTGAGAATCAATCAGAGCACGCAAAGTGACAGTGATCACGAAAAGGCGTCCATCTTTAGTCCGAAATCCCGGACGATAGCGCAGGAGCTGTCGTTTACCCCTTTTTGTCCCTCTTAGCGCCGTCGCCGCCCGCCAGGCCCATGAACATCGTCTTGTGCAACACGTCCACGTGCCGCCGCGACACCTCCACCGCGCCGCGATCGTCGCCGGCCCGCAGGGCATTCACGAGCGCAATGTGATCCCTATTGGACTCATGGAGGAACTCGATCGGGTAGGGGATGAAGTAGGCGTAGAGCTCCGCCAATGCCTCGTTGTAGACATCGACCGCCGGACCCAAGCCCGAGGACGCCGCGACCAACCGGTGAAACTGCTCGTCGGCCTGGTGATACTCGGACCAATTGGTTGATCCGGCCATTTCGTGGGTAAGCCGCTCCAGCTCATCAAGTTGCGCTGCCGTGGCATTGACCGCGGCGAAGTGGGTGACCGCGCATTCGAACAGCAGCCGACGGTCCACAAGCCGGTTCACGGCAAGGGATTCGGCGGGTGACGCAGCGAGCTTCTCGAGCACGTTCTGCGGCGGCTCGTCAGCGACAAAGGTTCCGCCGCCACGTCCACGACGGCGGACAACGACGCCCTGATCAGCCAGGCTCGCCAGGGCCCTGCGAGCGGTGATCGGGCTGACCGATAGGCCCAGCGCGACGTCTTGCTGGTCGGGCAGCCTCTCTCCCGGCTGAAGCAGCCCCAAGGATATCGCCATGCCGATCCGCAGCCGCACGGCGTCGATTGCGCTCCTGCGGTCGATTCCGAGCAAAGGGGCAGCATCGATGGGTGAGTCGCCGGTGGTGTCCTCGAGCTGACGGGTCATATCCGCTACTTTACGGGGCAAAATCCACCTTCCTTTTATTTGATCATTATGATCTAATATGAGGCGAGTCACAACGACAACGTGGAGAAACCAGTGCAACGCATCCTTCCCCTCATCGCCGCCCAAGCGTCACCCCGGCTGATCGGCGAGCCCACCGAGGCCTTCGCAGCCGAGGTCGCCGCCGCCGTCGCGACCCAACCGCACAGCAAGCTCGTGGTCTTCCCCGAACTGCACCTTTTCGGGGATTCCAATCCGGACCTGCAACGTACGGAAGTCCTGCAGGATTCAGCCGAGCCGCTGGACGGTCCGCGCGTCAAGGAACTTCGGCAACTCGCCGCGGACCTGGGTATCTGGCTGGTTCCAGGCAGCGTCTGCGAACGCGGCCCCGAGGGGCAATTGTTCAATACCCAGGTGGTCCTCTCCCCGGAAGGCGACCTTGCCGGCTACTACCGCAAGGTCTTCCCTTGGCGCCCCTTTGAGCCCTACGATCCCGGCGATCGATTCACGACCGTTGACCTGAAAGGGATCGGCAGGGTCGGCCTGAACATTTGCTACGACGCGTGGTTCCCCGAGGTAACCCGCCAGCTGGCGTGGATGGGCGCCGAAGTCATCCTCAATGTCGTCAAGACCACGACGCCGGATCGCAAGCAAGAACTGGTCCTGGCCAAGGCAAATGCCATTGTGAACCAGGTCTTCATGGTCAGCGTCAACTGCGCGGGTCCCACCGGCAAGGGCCTCAGCCTGATCGTCGACCCCGAGGGGAACACCATAGCGGAGGCCGACGACGACGCCCCCACCCTTCTCGCCGCGGAACTGGATCTCTCCGCCGTCGAGCACGTCCGAACGCACGGGACCGAAAACCTCAACCGCCCCTGGTCCCAATTCCGTCCCGGCGAACCGGCCATCGAACTGCCCGTCTACGAAGGCCGCATCGACCCGACTACTTGGACCCCGCGGTCCTCCAACTCCTAAGGAACCACCGGTGACTACACAACCGAGCCTCGCGCGCGCCCTGAAACTGCCCTCGCTGGTCCTGTTCGGGCTGGCGTACCTGACCCCGCTCATCGTGCTGGCGATCTTCGGCGTGATCGCCGAAACCACTGGCGGAGCATCGCCGTCGGCCTATTTGGTGGCGATGGTCGCGATGCTCTTCACCGCGCAGAGCTATGGACGGATGGCTGTTGCCTATCCGGTGGCCGGCTCCGCGTACACCTATATCCGGCGCTCCATCGATTCCCGGATCGGATTCCTGGCCGGTTGGGCTGTCCTGCTGGACTACCTGTTCCTGCCGATGGTCATCTGGCTCATCGGGGGTTCCTACCTCACGGCGCAGTTCCCCGACATTCCCATCGGGGTCTGGATCGTCGCATTCATCGCCATCACCACGCTGCTCAACGTGGTTGGCGTCAAGGTGGCGGACAAGGCCAACTACCTCCTGATGGCTTTTCAGCTGCTGGTGATAGTCCTGTTCGTTGCCCTGTCCGTGGGAACCTTGGTCTCAACCTCCGGCGCGAGCGCCCTGATCAGCACCGCTCCGTTCTTCAACGACACGTCGAGCTTCGACAAAATCACCGCCGGCGCTGCCATCGCGGCGTACTCGTTCCTGGGCTTCGACGCCGTGTCCACCCTCACTGAGGAGACCATCGAGCCGAAGAAGACCGTGCCGAAGGCGATCATGCTCGTGGCTCTCATCGGCGGTGCGATCTTCGTCGTCGTGTCCTACACGACCCAGTTGATCCACCCCGGCGGGGTGTTTGACGATTCGGCGTCGGCGGCGTCGGACATTGCCTTGAAGATCGGCGGGCAATTCTTCGGCGCGGTTTTCCTGGCGGGACTCGTGGTGTCCCAGTTTGCCTCCGGGCTCGCGGCACAAGCCAGCGCCTCACGGCTCCTCTTTGCCATGGGTCGGGATTCAGTCCTGCCGAAGAAGGTCTTCGGGGCGTTGAACAAGTCCTTCCACACTCCGGTATTCAACCTCGTCATTACCGGCGCGGTGGGGCTCATCGCCATGTTCCTCGACGTTGCCACTTCGACGTCGTTCATCAACTTCGGCGCGTTCACGGCCTTCACGCTCGTCAACATCTCGGTCATTGCCTACTACCTGCGCCAGCGACGCTCAGGGCACCGGCTCAGCGTATTGTTCTACGTGGTCATGCCGGCAGTGGGCGCGATCATCGACGGGTTCCTACTCTCCCAGCTCGATTCGAACGCCATCACGCTCGGGCTGATCTGGCTCTGCGTCGGCGTCGTGGTACTGGGCATCATCACCAAGGGGTTCCGGAAGGCGCCGCCGGAAATGGTGATGGAGGAAAAAGAAGCCGCCCTGGTATGACGACGGACCACAGTGTGCTGCCGGAACACTGAGAAATGAGGACTGCATGCGCATCACCCTGGCCCAGATCGATTCCGGCACTGACGTCCGCCGTAACCTCGACCTGATGGCGGATTTCTGTGCCCGGGCCGCCCGCGAGGGCTCCAACCTCATTGTGTTCCCTGAGTACTCGACGTACGAGAAAAGCCGGGTGGACCGGAGCTTCGTGGACATGGCCGAACCCCTTGACGGCCCGGTGGCTGCCAAGCTCCAGGCGACGGCGGCGCGTTACGGGATCGCCGTCGTCGCTGGCCTCCTGGAAGCATCCGGTGAGCGGAATCGGGCCTTCAACACCTTGGTGGCCATCGCTCCGGACGCTTCGCGCCTTGCCAGCTACCGGAAGATCCACCTGTTTGACTGCCAAGGGTTCCGGGAATCGGATTACATCAAAGCCGCGCCGGAGCCAGTGCCTGTCACTTTTTCCTGCGGCGGCATGACGTTCGGGTTGATGACCTGTTACGACCTGCGCTTCCCCGAGTTGGCGCGCCTTCTGGCCGATGCCGGGGCCGAGGTGCTCCTCGTCTGCTCTTCCTGGGTTCCCGGCACAGCCAAGACCGAGCAATGGGCCACGCTGGCCAAGGCCCGGGCAATAGAAAACGGCGTATACGTGGCGGCCGTCTCCCAGACCCCGCCTGTGTCCATCGGCTACAGCATGCTCGTTGATCCCCTCGGGACTGTCCTGCATAGCCTCGGCGCGGAGCCGGGGACAGCGACGCTGGACCTCTCACCGGAGGCTGTCCGGGCGGCCCGGGACCAGTTCCCCACGTGGCAGCACCACCGGCTCGTTTAGGAATCCTGCGAGCTCTTCTAGGCCGCCCCACTCTGTGCTAAACCAAAGTCAAGATGCCCAGACGCTTCGAAGGAGATCCACCATGAGCACTACCACGGACAAAGGATCGGGCCGCGGGCTGGAGGTCCGGTCGATCGACTACGTTCCCTTGGACGAGAGGCACGGCAAGGTTTCGCACATCGGACCGCTGTGGTTCGTCAGCAACGCCCAGATCGCGACGTTGGCAGTGGGGTTGATCAGCATCACCACCGGTGGCAACCTGATCTGGTCACTGCTCGCGATCGCCATCGGCGTGCTCGTCGGGACGCTGTTCATGGCGGCGCACTCCTCGCAGGGCCCGCAACTCGGCCTGCCGCAGATGATCCAGTCCCGTCCGCAATTCGGCTACATCGGCGCCCTGCTGGTTTGGCTCTTCGCCTATCTTCAGTACGCGGGCTTCAACATCTTCAACACCATCCTGGCCGGCCAGGCGATCTCGGAGTCGGTGAACTTCGGATCTCAAAACCTGTGGTTCTGGGTGGTCACCATTGTCGCCGTGGTCATCGCCCTTTTCGGCTACGACCTCATCCATGCCTTTGAGCGCTACCTGACGTACCTGACAATCGTCATGCTGGCGCTGCTCACGATTGCAGCCGTAAAGCTTGCCATACCCACGGGCGCATACAACCTGGCCGATTTCCATCTGGTACCGTTCCTGGGCCAGCTGGGGGTTGCGGCCGGCTACCAGATTTCCTGGGCCATCTATGTCTCGGACTATTCCCGCTACCTCCCGCCGTCCAGCGGACGCGGTACTTTCCGGTGGACGTTCTGGGGCAGCGCCCTCGGCGGCATTTGGGTGATGTTCCTCGGCGCGTACATTGGCGCCGCAGCCGGGGAGAACTTCGAAACCATCGGCTCGATCAAATCCACGGCCGACCAGCTCTTCGGCGGATTCGGTGGCATCGCCTTGTTCGTCGCCGCCTTGGGTTTGCTTTCCGTGACGGCACTGAACATGTACGGCGGTTCGCTCACCCTCATATCGTCCATCGACAGCGTGCGACAGATCCGGCCGACCCTGAGGCTCCGGATCATCACGATCTCCATCACAGCCCTCATTTCCGTGGTCTTGGCGAACCTGGCCTCGGCCGACTTCCTCGCCAACTTCAACGACTTCCTGCTGCTGGTGCTGTACTTCTTCATTCCGTGGACGGCCGTCAACCTCACCGACTACTTCATCGTCCGCAAGGGCCACTACGCCATCGCCGAGATCTTCAAGCCGGACGGGATCTACGGACGCTGGGGCTGGCCCGGCATCATCTCCTACCTCGTCGGCTTTGTGGTGATGATCCCCTTCTTCTCTGCCGGAAAGCTCTTCGTCGGGTTCATTGCCCACGCCATCGACGGCGCCGATATCTCATTGTTCATCGGACTCCCCGTCTCCGCTGGGCTGTATTGGTTGATGACCCGGCGCGTCGACGTCGACGCGGAGACCCGAATGGCCGAGGCAGAAGCTGCCGCCGTGGAGGCGGCCGCGCACGAACACCTGCTGCCGTAACGCCGCCGGAAGGCCGAATGGCCTGGACTCAGGCTGTTGCGATGACCGTGGACGTCGCCAAAACGTTTCCGGACTTGTCCAAAGCCTCGACGGCGGCCCTCGGAGCGGCGGCCACCGCCGTCGAGGTTTCAAAGCCCCGACGCGGAACCGTCACTGCTTCGGACAGGGACCCGGGGCCGGTTCCGGTGAGGAACCTCCACTTGGCAACCTCGGTTGCGCCGTTCCAGCTGGTGTATAGCTGCATGGTGGAACCATTGCCCGGGACCGCGGCCAGGTCCGGGACGGTGTCCGGCCGGCCTGTCCATGGCGAGCGGTAGGTGCGGTAGGAGGCGTCGCCGATGCCGGTCGCCTCGAATACTGCTTTCCCATCGGGAGTGAATTCGGTTGCGGCGGGGTCCGCTCCCCAGCCCACCAGCACGTGCCCGTTATCCAGGAACTGCACGTTCCCTTCGGCGTCGCCCCGGTGGCCGCCCCTGCTGAACTCCTGCTTGACGACGGCGGTGTGCGCCTTTTCGTCGACGGCGAGGAGCAGCCCCCGCGATGTGCCGGTGGTGCCTTGGTTGTAATGGTTGTCGAACATGCTGATGATGCCGTTGGGCCGGCGTCGAACATCATGCTGCCAAGCGAAGACGGATTCCGGGGTCATCGAGAAGTCGCTGTGCTTCCCGCCAAGGCGCCAGCGGATCTTTCCGTCCGGACGGCCGATCAGATAGGCGGTGTGCGTGTGGCGGGACGAAACGAGGAGCGCGTCCCCGCTCTCGTCCACGGAATTGAGGTGGAACGGATCGAACGCTTTCGTGGCATCGGAACCGTCGGCCTTGGGGTTATCGGACGAGCGTAAATAGGACTCAGTCAGGTCTATGTGGTCCGAGGCCGTCCAGTCGAAGAGGACCTTTGCGGAACGGATGGTGATTTCCTGGACATGGCAGTCAAACATGTAGCCCTGCGCGGGTCCTCCCACCGACGTCAGGTCATGCCGGACGGTCGGGTAGGAAATCATCAACGCCGTGCCGGCGGGGGTAATGGTGAACTCGTGCAGATCTGCCTGCAGCCCGTTGCCTGTGTTGACTTCGGCCACGGTGCGGTAGCGGGCGTCCTTGATGACGCCCTTCCCTGCACCGTGGCCACCCGTTCCAATTCCAGTCCAGTAAGTCAGCACTGCTTGGCCTTCGAAGGCTTGCACGCGAAGGTCCGTGACGCCGGAACCTGTGGGTTCCATCCATATCGGTTCTCCGTGGTTGTCCATGATCAGCCCGTTGGTGCCGTGGCCCATCGGTCCCACGAACAAGAGGCCTGCGCCCGTCGGCCCGGTAGCCCAGCTGGCAACGCGGGCAGCGGTCAAAGCAGTTGAAACGAAGCTACGGATCGCAGGGCCGGAAGCCGTGCCGCTGGCCGACGGCGAGGGTGACGCCACCGGCGTCGGGGTAGCTGCGCTGACCGGGGCCGTTCCCCCGGGCAACACGCCTGCCTTGGCGATCCCGAGTCCGGCAAGCAATCCGGCCCCTGCCATTCCCGCCCCGCTTAGGAACCTGCGCCGGCTCACCCTGAAGCGTGATTCGCGGTCTTCCCGCTCGCCACTCCCAGACTCCGTATGCTGCTCCACCCCCTCAGGATAGAACCGGAACTCAGTGCGGGAACCGGACAGAAGCTGCAAGTTTGCTGTAAGAGGGCGGGGCGGGAACTCATTGCTGTCTCAGGCGATCCTGCGTCCGCCCAGCCAGCTCACCATGGCGGGATCGCGATGGTCGAAGAAGAGGCTGGCACCGGTGTCGAGGGTGGCGATCTGGTTCATCTGCTCGTCCGTGAGGGTGAAGTCGAAGACGTCGAGGTTCTGGGCCATGCGTTCCGGCCGGACTGACTTGGGGATGACGACTACTTCGCGCTGGATGAGCCAGCGGAGCACGACCTGGGCGACGGACTTGCCGTGCGCTTCGGCGATGGCGCTGAGGAGCGGATTGGTGAACAGGTCATTCTTGCCTTCGGCGAATGGTCCCCAGGACTCGATTTGGACGCCGCGTTCGCGCATCAGCGCCTGGTCGGCGGCGCGCTGGTGGAAGGGGTGGGTCTCGATCTGGTTGACGGCCGGGACGATCTCGTTGTGGTCGATGAGGTCCACTAGCCGGTCGAGGTGGAAGTTCGAGACCCCGATCGCGCGGGCGAGGCCGTCTTTGTGGATGTCCTGCATGGCGCGCCACTCGCTGTAGTAGTCCCCCAGCGGCTGGTGGATCAGGTACAGGTCGAGGTAGTCCAGTCCGAGCCGGCTCAGTGAGTTGTCGAACGCGCGCTTCGTGTCTTCTTGAACGCTGCCGGCAGGGGCATGCTGGATCCAGAGCTTCGTGGTGATGAAGAGTTCGTCGCGGGCGATGCCGCTCGCCTTGATCGCGGCGCCGACGGCGGCCTCGTTGCCGTAGGAGGCGGCGGTGTCCAGGTGCCGGTAACCGGCGGCGAGGGCGGCTTCCACCGCTGCCTGAGTTTCCTCGTCGGGGATCTGGAAGACTCCGAAGCCGAGGATCGGCATTTCGACGCCGTTGTTCAGGGTGACGGTTTTCATGGGGCTTCTTTCGCTTGGGTTTGGGTTATCGGCTGGCTTGGGCATGCGCGGCTTCGTAGGCGTGCTCACTGACGGGTTCAAGCCACGTGGCGCTCTCCCCGTTGTCGTGCTCCACTAAAGCCAGGTGGCACATCATGTTGTCCTGGGTGGCGCCGTGCCAGTGTTCCTCGCCGGGAGGTGTGTGGACCGTGTCTCCTGCGCGCATGAGGATCACACTGCCGTCCCGGGTAGCAACGAACCCGATGCCATCGGTGCAGTGCAAGGTCTGGCCAAGGGGGTGGGAATGCCAGTTCGTACGGGCGCCGGGGGTGAAGCGGACCATCGCCGCCACGAGACGCGAGGGTGCCTCGCCGTTGTGGAGGGGATTGAGGTAGACATCTCCCGTGAATCTCTCCGTGGGGGCTTTGACCGTGGGAGTAGGGGGTACGAGTTTCATCGTGCGTTCCTTTCGCTAAACGGGGACTGATTCAAGAAAACCAGTCCCCGCGTCCGCGTGGGAGTGCCTGTCATACCGTGTACTGCCAGTACCTGTTTCAGTTGCCCCCGGCGCCTAGATGGTGATCGCGATTTTCCCGCGCACTTTGCCGGCGTCGAAATAGCGCATGGCGTCCGGAACCTGCTCCAGGGGATAGCTCCGGTCGATAGTCGGGGTGAGGGTTCCGGCGTCGATGAGCCCGGCAAGGTATTCGAGGTCTGCCGCGCCCTGTGTGGCCATGACCATGGCGAACCGCTGACTGATGAACGGGGACAGCGCCAGGGCCCTGAATTGCCTGTCGATACTGCCCGTCCAGGGGCCGCCTTCTTCACCACCGGTGATAACGGCCATGCCCGAGGGGGTGAGGGCCCGGCGCAGGCGAGCCAGAGTGGGGTTCCCGGCGATATCCAGGATCAGCTCGTAGTGTTCAGTGCCGTCGGCGAAGTCCTGCGTGGCGTAGTCGATGACGTGGTCGGCGCCGAGCGAACGCACCAGGTCCGCTTTGGCCGTACTACAAACGCCTGTAACCTCGGCCCCGGCTGCTTTGGCGAGCTGAACAGCGTAACTGCCTACTCCGCCCGAGGCGCCAAGGATCAGCACCTTCTGTCCCGGCACTATCTGGCCCGCGGCGCGAAGAGCCTGCAGCGCAGTGCAGGCGGAAACCGGGACCACCGAGGCCTGTTCGAAACTGATGTCCGCCGGCTTGAGCGCGAGTTGGCTTTCGCGGGCCGTCGCGTACTCGGCGAAAGAGCCCTTCCCGACGCCGAAGACGTGATCCCCGACGGCGAAGCGGGTCACCGCAGCTCCGACCGCCACGACGGTGCCGGCCAGGTCCATCCCGGGCACAGGGTTTTTGGGGGCGCGAACGCCGAAGGCCAGACGCAATGCGTAGGGCAGGCCCCGGGTCACGTGCCAGGTCCCCCGATCCAGTCCTGCAGCGTGGACCCGGACCAGCACCTCGTTCCCGGCGATGTTCGGTTTCGGAATCTGCGCCATGTGCAGGACGTCGGCGAAGCCATAAGCCTCCTGCACGATGGCCCGCATCGTGATCGGCGGCGCGGACGAGCCGCCCGAAATCGGAGTCTTCGCAGCATGCTGACCAGCGGTCATGGCCGTTCCTTTCCAGTCAATGAGGGTGCATAACTTTTCGTACGCTGTACTAAAAGAGATTATCGTACAATGTACTAAACCGCTAGACCCCTGCACTAAATCGCTAGAGTGCTGTACTAACTAGAGTCCAAGGAGTCCCGATGCCGGACACTGCACAGCCCCTCCCCCAGCGGCGCCTTCAGCTGAGCCGCAAAAGGGTGCTCGGCTGCGCTGTGGATCTCGCTGACGAGTCCGGAATCGCAGCACTGACCATCCGCTCGCTCGCCCAAAGCATGGGAACCAAGCCCATGTCGCTGTACTACTACGTGGCCAATAAGGATGAGATTCTGGATGGCATCGTGGACATGGTCTTCAGCGAAATCGAACTGCCCTCCCCCGCGGGCGATTGGCGGGAGGAAATGTACCGACGGGCGCACGGCGTGCGCAGCGCTCTCAAACGCCATCCGTGGGCGGTCGGACTGCTGGAAAGCCGCTCTTCCCCGGGCGAAGCCAACCTTCGCCACCACGAAGCGACGCTGGGGACGTTGAGGGCAGCAGGCTTTTCCGTTCAGATGACGGCCCATGCCTACGCCCTGCTCGACAGTTACATTTACGGATTCGCCCTACAGGAGGCCGCCCTGCCTTTTGACGGCCGCGACACTGCCTCGGAGATCACAGCGCCGATCGTTGAACGCTTTTCGACCGGGCAATACCCCCACATGATGGAGATTGCCACCGAACACGTCCTCAAGCCCGGCTACGACTTCGGGGACGAGTTCGACTTCGGGCTGAACCTCATCCTTGACGGCCTCGGCCGCTCGATGAGGTGAGCTAGAGATGCCCGGCGGACCCGAAGCCACACCCGCTCCACGATCTTGGAACACATCCTGTTGTGTGGTCGGCGGTGGACCGGCCGGAATGATGCTGGGCTACCTGCTTGCCCGCGCGGGAGTCGAGGTGACAGTGCTGGAGAAACATGCCGACTTCTTCCGGGACTTCCGCGGCGACACCATCCATCCAGCAACCACCGACGTACTGGGCGAACTGGGTTTGTTGGAGGAGTTCCTGCGCCTGCCCCACACAGAGATACCGGAACTGCGCCTCGGCATCGACGGACAGACCTTCGGGCTGGTGGACTTCCGGCATCTGCCCACCCGCTGCAAGTTCATGGCGTTCATGCCACAGTGGGATTTCCTGAACTTCCTGGCCAGCCAGGCCAGGCAATATCCCGCCTTCCGGCTGGAAATGAGTACCGAAGCAACCGGCCTGCTCCGCCGCGGCGAGCAAGTGATCGGCGTACGGGCGCGCACGAACGACGGCGAAATAGAGATCCGCGCGGATCTCACCGTGGCGTGCGACGGCCGGTTCTCCCTTATCCGGGAACACACGGACTTGCCGCTAAGGGAGTTTGCGATGCCGATCGACGTGCTGTGGTTCCGCGTGCCACGCAGCCAGGATGCGCCGCCGACCCTGGGCTACCTCGGCGGCGGGCAGGTCGTACTCGCCATCGACCGCGGCGACTACTGGCAGTGCGGCACGATCGTTGGGAAGGGAACGCTCCCGCAGATTCAGGCCGCGGGTCTGGCCGCCTTCCGAGAGCGGGTGGCACATGCCGCGCCGTTCCTAGCTGCGGGCCTGGCCGCGCTGACCGACTGGGACCAGGTCAAGCTGCTCTCGGTGCGCTCCAATCGGCTGAGACGCTGGTACGAACCCGGACTGTTGTGCATCGGCGACGCAGCGCACGCCATGTCACCGGCCGGTGCCGCAGGGGTGAACTACGCCATTGCCGATGCCGTCGCCACGGCCAATCACCTCGCGGTACCACTGCGTACTGGAACCATCGCCGTCGCCGACCTCCAGCGACTGCAACGACGACGCGAACCCGCGGTACGCCGAGCACAGGCCTTGCAGCGACAGCAGACCCGCCAGCTCGCCCGCCTCTCCCAAGGAAACCCACCCATCCAACTCATGCGGCTCATCAGCAACACTCCGCCGGTCAAACGCCTCTTGGGCCGGATCGTGGGCCTCGGCTTCCGGCGCGAACACATCCACGGCCCTCTTCTCACCAACCACCAATAGTCCAACTGCGAATCTCCCCAGTGGCTCATGAGACCGCGGGGATGGATGTGACGTGGGTGACAATAGTGGCGTTTGGTGCGAAGCTTGTCACGCTGAGTTGACCGTTCTGTCAACTCGGATCTTATTGATCCTCAGGGAGGTTTCGTGAAGAAGGTTCTTAGCGTTTCCGGGGCGTTGTTGCTCTTGCTGAGTGCGGTCTCAGCCACTGCGCCGGCGGCAGTTGCCCAACCAGCTCCGTCAGCCAATTGGCATGCGGAGAGGGTCTGCGCGGATGTCCCGGCCGGCGATGCGTCGTGTTTTGCGCTCAAGTACGTCGATGATTCAACGAGCCCGGCCAAGGCGCTGCCGCAGGGAGGACAAGCCAAGCCCGCTTCGAGCACGCCGCCCGCCACGGGCAAGACCCCTGCGGATATCCAGGGCGCCTACAACATCACGGGCCTCGCGTCCGGCGGCCGCACCGTAGCAGTCGTAGATGCCTATGGCTATCCGAACCTTGAACGCGATCTCGGCGTTTACCGCGCACAGTTCGGCCTTACGGCATGCACGGTCAGCAACGGCTGCCTCACCATCAAGGATCAAAACGGCGGCAATAAGCTTCCCAGGTTCAATTCCGGCTGGGCCGACGAAACCGCCCTCGACGTCGACGCTGTCTCGGCAGCCTGCCCGGACTGCAAGATCCTCGTTGTGCAAGCGACAACAGCCAGTATCACTAATCTTGGAACAGCCGTGGCGACGGCCGCCAAACAACCAGGGGTCGTCGCGATTTCCAACAGCTACGGCGGTGGGGATTCGGCAGACTCCAGCTACGGCACGTACTACAACCACCCGGGCATCGCGGTGACAGCGTCAACCGGTGACAACGGGTATACCGGCTCGTCATACCCCGCTTCCTCGAGTTACGTCACCGCGGTGGGAGGCACATCGTTGGTCAAGAACACCAGTGCACGCGGGTGGGGCGAGTCTGCCTGGTCCGGCTCTGGATCCGGCTGCTCCAGTGTCAATGCCGCGTTGCCTGCGGCTGCCACGTTCGGTACGGGGTGTGGCAAGCGCGCCTCGGCGGACGTCTCCGCCGTCGCAGATCCGCAGACGGGATTGGCAGTGTATGCACCGAGTAGCAGCACCACCTCGTCATGGGCCCAGTATGGAGGGACCAGCCTGTCCTCACCACTGATCGCGGCAATGTACGCGCTTTCCGGGAACTCCGGCAGCTCGACGACGCTGGCCAACTCGCTTCCGTACACGAACTCCGGGAAATTCAATGACGTCGCCTCGGGTTCAACGGGCACGTGCTCCACGAGCCAGTGGTGCCTTTCCGGCACCGGATGGGACGGACCCACGGGCGTCGGCACTCCGAACGGGGTCGGCGGACTCTAAAAATGCAGTAATTGCCTGAAGAGTGGCCAGCGTCCAAGGATGCCGGCCACCCTTGTGTCTGTGAACGGGCAGCGTCACGCAGAGCAGACTTTCAGCGCCCCCAACAGACGGCCAGCCCGGAATATTAGTGCTTCAGGTTCGTCAGCTCCTGCAGGACCTCATCCGACGTCGTGATGATGCGGGCGTTGGCCTGGAAGCCTCGCTGGGCCACGATCAGGTTGGTGAATTCCTGGGAGAGGTCCACGTTGGACATCTCGAGGGCTCCGGCGGTCAACGTGCCGAGGCCGGCGTCGCCCGGTGCGCCCAACTGGGCCGTGCCGGAGTTGGCGGTTGCCACGTATGTCGAGCTACCGGATTTCTCGAGGCCGCCCGGGTTGGTGAAGCGGGCAAGGGCCACGCGTGCCAGAACCTGCTTGCTGCCGTTGCTGAACGAGCCGATGAGCGAGCCGTCGCCGCCGAGGGTGAAGGACTCCAGTTTTCCTGCCTCGGATCCATTCTGGCTGCCGACCGTGAGTGTGCTCATGGCGGCGAAGCCGGTAACAGTGGACATGTCCACCGTGATACCGGCGACGGTCATGGCACCGCCCGAGGTCAGTGCACCGTTCGTGAACGTGAGCGTCGAAGCCCCTGTGGCACCGTTGGCATCCGCCCCGGCCACATCCCAGCCGCCCGCAGAGCGGCTGAACGTCAGGTTCAGGCTGCGGGAGGCGCCGTCGGCGTCGTACACCTTGACCTGGCGCTCGACGCTAGTCCCGACGGCAGCGTCGGACGGGAGGTTGCCGTCCAGCGACGCCTTGGTGGTGGCGACTGCTGCCGACGTCGTGTTGGGCGAGAGGGCGATCGGGCCAACGGGACCTCCCAGGTTCACTGCCCCGTTTGCGGCGGACCAGCCCTGCAGGATGCCGCCGTCGGGGCTGACGAGACGTCCGGCTGCGTCCATGTCGAAGGCGCCGGCTCGGGTGTAGAGCTGCTGGCCGGCCTTGCTGGTGATGAAGAACCCGTCGCCGGAGATCATCATGTCAGTTGCTCGCCCGGTGTTCTGCGATGAACCCTGGCTGAAGTTGGTGCTGACTCCCGCCACGCGAACGCCAAGGCCGATTTGGGCGGGATTGGTGCCACCGGTTTCGGCCTGCGGGGCGCCGGCGCCCTGGGTCATCTGCGAGAGCGTGTCCTGGAACTGGGTGGAGGAAGCCTTGAAGCCGGCTGTGTTCACATTGGCGATGTTGTTTCCCGTGACGTCCAGCATGGCCTGGTGGGCACGGAGGCCGGAGATTCCGGAGTACAGCGAACGAAGCATGGTGTTGCCTTTCTTCGGGTGGTTCAGGGGGGTGTAGAGCGTCAGGCGGCGGGCGAAGTAGCGGCCGTCATCCCGTTGATGGAGTCGAGCGGAACGTTCACTCCTCCGACCGCCACAGTGGGGGTTCCGGGCGCAAAGGAAACCGAGCTCGCGACGCCCGATCCCTTTGTCCCGTCCGCGAGCGCGTAGCTGACGTTGTGCCCGATGATTTGTGCCGCGGCACTGCGCATCTGGAGCGAAAAACTCTCCTTGGCGTCTGCGGTGAGCTCCGTCATTTTCTCCATCATGGACAGCTGGACGGTCTGGCTCATCATCTGGTTCGTGTCCATGGGGGCACTCGGATCCTGGTTTTTCAGCTGAGTGACCAGGAGGGACATGAACATGCTCGAGTCCATGGTCTGCGCGGGTTTGGGCGCGGCGGCTCCAGCCGTGGTTCCGGGCTGGACTCCGCTGCTTGCCGCGATGGCTTGGATGGTCACTATTGGCGCTCCTTCATCAAACGAGAATGTCCAGGCTGCTGGTAATGCTTCGGGGAAGTACGACGGCGGTCCGCGCCAGGCGAACCACCTCGCCGTCCCTGCCCCGTGGGAAAGCAGGGCTTTCCGCCGGGCGCCGGTCCCGGGGGTCCGAGCCGCCCGCACCGGCATCGGCCGGAGCGTTGTGCTCGGACAGGTCGAGGCTGGCGCCGAAGCCTGATTCCCCCAGTCCGCGCCGCAGTTCCGGCAGGATGCAGCGCACTGCCTCACGGCCGGCTTCCCCCGGGGCGAACAATTCGATCCGAACCCCTGCGCCCTCGATATGCGCCCGGACAGTCAGCGGTCCGAGGTCTTCCGGGGACAGCTTCAAGGTCATCACGTGCGCGCCGGGCGCCGCCGATGCAAGCGAGAACAGCGGCCGGGACACTTGTGGCAGCAGTTTCGCCGGGTCCGCCAGGGACGTGGGCGTTGCCATGCCAGAAGGCGCTGTCGTAGGGGCTTGCTGGAGGGGCGACTCTGGCTGCGCCAGCACCGGAATTCCGGCCTGAATCCCCGCGGGAAGCCCAAATGCCGGGGCGGCCGGGCCGTCCTGCCCGAGGACCCGCTGCGTATCCTGTTGCGTCGCTGGTTTCCCGGTGGGAAGTACGACGGCGGTCCCGGAATCGCGTGGCTGCGCTTCGGTCACCCTGACCGCTGGTTCGAGGCCAACGGGCAGCTTGCTGGTGGGCAGGGTGCCTGGCAGGGCGGAGGGCAGCGGGCTAGTGGGCACGGTGCCAGCCGGCCGTGGGCTGGCGGGCAGAGCGGAGGACGGCTGCGGGCTAGTGGGACGTGAGCTATTGGGAAGTGGGCTGGCCGGGATGGGACCAGCTTGGGTGGGGCTTTGACCAAGGCTCCGGAGTGGCAGCGCTGCCGGCACAGCATCGCCTACCCCCGATTCCGCCGGCGTCGCGTGAGTGCTGCCCGCGGGCATCCCAACGACGAGACTCCCTGTTTCGGGGATGCCGGCAATCGCTTTGGCCGGGGCCGTACCGTCAACGACACCGTCTTTGACCGGCGCAGCGATGCCCGGCCCAATCGCCTGCGGAGCAGCGGTTCCGACTGCTACTCCGGCGGCCGCAAGCCCACCCGCAACAGCGGCCGCACCGGCAAAAGCACCCGCATCAACCGCACCAGGCGAACCAGGCGCACCAAGCGAACCCGGCGCATCAACCGTGTCCTTGGCGACCTTCGACCCTTCTGGTTTGGCGACCAAGGCGACCGTCCCGGGGCCGCCTGTGGCAGGCTTTTCCTGAGCGCCGTCGTCGAGCGCTTGTTGTGCGGTCCCGTCCAAGGTCTTCTCGTTGGACGCCAGCACGCCGTTCATCACGGCATCAAAACCGGCAGCCGCGCCGGACTGCGGCACAGGCAGAGAGCCCGCAACTACCGGACGCGGGGCAGCCACACCGGCCGAAGGCAACTGCATCATGAGCCTCCCGCTGGGACGATGCGGCGGATGGCGGTCAAGTTGGACTGCTGTTCCCACGCATCGCGGATCTGGATCGTTTGGCCGGGAACGGGTGCGTCGATCGCTTTGCCGTTGCCTAGGTAGATGGAGATGTGTTCGCCGCCGAAACTAACCAGCAGATCGCCGGGCTTGGCCTGCGCCAGGGACGCCACGGGAGTACCTTGCCGCATTTGATCGCTGACGACGCGCGGCAGGCCGACGCCGAGATCCTTAAACACGCGCTGCACGAAGCCGGAGCAATCCATGCCCACTGCCGGGTTAGTGCCGCCCCAGACGTAGGGCACACCCACGTATTTCTTGGCGTCGGCCACCACGGCATCGCCGGTGACAGCTCCGGTGGCCGTGCCTGTACCGGCACTCGAAAACGCGCCCGCTGCACCGGTAAGGCCCGCAATGCCGGAGCGCGCGGCGGTGCCGCCGAGTCCCAAAGAAGAAGCGAGCTGGCTCGCGTCCGGCGTCGTCGAGCTCCCGACGGCGGAGCTCAGCGCTTGCGCGAAGGATGCCGAGTCCGTGGAAGTGGCCGCGCCTGTGTCAGTGGAAGCGGTGGTGCTCGCGGAAGATGCCTGCGGACGGACCCCCTGGCTGAGTTGCTGCAACATCGACTCGATGCTCTGGATGCGCCCGATGGCCTCGGTCATGCTCATGAGGTTGCCTTCCGGTGCCACGCGGAGGACGCGATCTCGTCCAGCACGCTTTGTTCGGCGTGCAGCGCGAAAGCCTCGAAGGCGGCCCCGTGCCGGGTTTCTAGCTTCTCGAGTCCTACCGCGCGGCGTTTGGCTTCGGTGTATTCCGCGCGGGCCTCTTCGGCCTCGGCCTCCGCACTGGCGGCCAAGGCGTCAAGCTCGGCCAACATGCTTTGCGCGGACGCGCGGGAGGCCGCAATGGCCAAGAGCGACGCGGAGCTTCCGGCGGCTCCGGCGGACTCGGCCAATTCCTCCCGGGCGGTGGCTCGGCGGGATCGCAAGGATGCGGTCCGGGAGTTGGCGCGGGCCAGTCCGCTGGCGGCGGCGTCTTGTTGTGTTTGGCGCAGGCGCAACAGCCCGGCCAGGGAGAATTGACGGTTCACGCTGCTCCTTCGAGGCTTGCCGAGAGGCGGAAGAGTTCCGGCCAGGACTCGCTGTACGGGGTGGATTCGTCCATGCTTTGCTGCAGGAACCCGTTGATGGCGGGTTCGTGGTCCAGGGCTGCGTCGACCAAGGGGTTGCTGCCACGGTGGTAAGCGCCGACGTCGATCAGGTCCTGGGCGTTGCGCCGCGCGGCGAGGACCCTGCGCAAGGATGCCGCGAGCGCCGTGCGATCGGCTGAATTCACCTTGGAGGCCACGCGGGACACCGAACCAAGCACGTCCACCGAAGGAAAGTGCCCCGTGACAGCGAGCTTCCGGTCCAGGACCACGTGTCCGTCAAGGATCGAGCGGGCGGCGTCGGCGATCGGTTCGTTGTGGTCGTCGCCGTCCACTAGGACCGTGTAGATGCCGGTCACGGATCCGGTTTCGGCGGTCCCTGCGCGTTCCAGGAGCCGGGCCAATAAGGAAAAGGTCGACGGCGGGTAGCCGCGGGTGGCGGGCGGCTCGCCGGCGGACAGGCCTATTTCCCGCTGGGCCATGGCCACGCGGGTCAGCGAATCCATCATGAGCACCACGTCCTGGCCGGCTTCGCGGAACGATTCGGCAATCCGGGTAGCCGTGACCGCGGCACGCAGGCGCATGAGGGCTGGCTCATCGGACGTGGCAACAACCACCACGGAACGGGCCAGGCCTTCGGGGCCAAGGTCGTCCTCCAGGAACTCGCGCACTTCACGTCCACGCTCCCCCACCAAGGCAATCACGGACACTTCGGCGTCGGTGCCGCGGGCGATCATGGACAGCAGCGAGGACTTCCCGACGCCCGAGCCGGCAAACAACCCCATGCGCTGGCCGCGGCCAAGAGTGGCCATGGTGTCCAGGACGCGGACCCCGGTCTGAAGCGGGGTGTCCACCCGGGCGCGGTGCATCGCCGACGGGGCTTCGTTGTCCAAAGGGACCATGGGGCTTGCGGGCAACGGGCCCTTGCCGTCGATCGGACGCCCGAGCCCATCCAGTACCCGCCCGAAGAGGCCACGGCCGGTGGGGACCAGGATCGGAGCGCCCTTCGAACGTGCCGGGTCTCCCGCGGCCACCCCGGTCAGCCGTCCCAGCGGCATGCATCGCACGGCGCCACTGACCGAGGCGACCACTTCGGCGTCAAGCCCGGGTGCCTCGCCAACGGTCACCAGATCGCCCACCGCGCAGTCCAACCCGGAGACCTCCAGGCCAAGGCCGAGCACGGACGTCACGGTGCCCACGCGCTGCGGCGCCGCGGCGGCGAGGGCTCCGCGGAAACGGCCGGCGTGCGGCCGGTACCCGGTACTGCTCATGCGTCGTTCCCCAGCAGGGCTGCCCTGGCCCTGTCCACGGCTGTGCTGAGACGGGCGTCGAGCCAGCCCTGCGGGTATTCCGCGATCGCATCGCCGGGGTTCAGGTTCGGATCGGCCTTAAGTTCGACGCCGGCCACGCTCCCGACGTCGACGGCGGCCAGCGCGGCAAGGTCCACCGGGTGGAGGCGCACGCAAGTCACGGTTTCCGATCCGGACATGGCACCAAGGGCACGGGCCAAGGCTGCGCTGGCGGTGTTCCTGCCGTCGTTGAGTTCGTAGCCCAGGATGGCTTCGGCAAGCTCCATCGTGCCGGCTGCCAACACGTCCTGTGCTTCCTCCAAAACGGCGCCGCGGCGCTCCTGGGACGCGGCGGCCGCCGCTTCGAGCACGCGGACAGCTTGCGCCACAGCCAGGCGTCCGGCGTCGAGCATTGCGCGGTGTTCGGCGTGAAACTGTTCGCGCAGCCGACGCTGTTGCGCAGCCGCGGCCTGGATCCCGGCGGCGTAACCTGCCGCGTGCCCCTGGGTGAACCCCCGGTCCTCCTTGCGCGACCTCGCAGCCGGCTGGATGTCCGGAAAGACCACTCTCTGGAGTTCAGCCTCAGTAGACATAGTCGTCCTCTTCGCCGCGCCGGACAACGATGGCACCTTCGGCTTCCAGCTCCCGGATGGAACGGACAATCTCTGCCCGGGCCTCTTCAACCTGGGAGGCGCGCACGGGCCCGGCGGAAGCCATTTCGGCTTCCAGGATTTCGAGGTTGCGGCCGGACACGTTGGTGCGTACAGCCTCGAGCACCACGGCAGGGGCACCCTTCATGGCGACAGCGAGCACTTCGGCATTGACGCCACGCAGGATCTGTTGGATGTCGCGTCGCTCCAATTTCACGATGTCCACGAAGGTCAGCATGCGGGCGCGCACTTCCGTGGCCAGCTCCGGATCGAGCGTTTCCAAGCCTTCCAGCACGGAGCGTTCGGTGTTGATGTCCGAGCGGTTGATGATGTCTACGAGGGGCTGGATGCCGCCGACGATCTCGCTCGACTTCCGTTGCGACATGACCGCCCCGGCGCGAACCTTGAGGGTTTCGGCCACGATGCCCACGGCCTCCGGCGAAGCCATTCCCATCGTGGCGATGCAACGGGCCACCTCGCTCCGTTGCACGTCGCCCAGTCCGGCCATGACCGCGGAAGCCTTGCCCGGCCGCAAATGCGCCAGGATCAAGGCAATGGTCTGCGGCATCTCGCCGTCGATGAGGGCCAGCAGCTGTCCGGAATCCATCATTTCCAGGAACTCGAAGGACTTCCCGGCCATCGTCGAGGCGAGACGGTCCATGAAACCGGCCGCTTTGTCCGCACCGAAGGACGCTTCCAGGAGCCCGACGGCGAATTCCTGGCCGCCGCGGGCCGTGCGGCGTCCGCTGACCGCAAGGTCGTGGAACTCGGTCATCACGTGGTCCGCGACGGTTGAGGAGACGCGGCGCAAGCGGACGATCTCAGCCGCGATGTCTTCGGCCTCGGATTCGGAGAACTGGGTCATGACGGAGGCTGCACTGGCCGGGCTCATCTGCATCAGCACCACGGCCACCTTCTGGGCACCGGTTAAGCCGCCGACGTCCAACTCCCCGGCCCTCATACGGACTGCCTTTCATCCATGAGGCCGCGCAGGTAATCGGCAGTCCGGGCCGGGTTTTCGGCAACCATGGCCTCAATCTGGGCCCGACGCCGCTCGCCGTCGAGAGCCTCGGAGCCTGGTGTCGGCAAACCGGACATCGGTAAGGCCGGAACGGGATGCACAGGCGGCAGTTCGATCGCCGACGTGGCGGGCGGTCCTTCGAGCGCCGGCGTGGAGACGCCTTGCGGCAGCATCTCGTAGTCGAGGCGTTCGCCAAGGTCAACCGGTTCTCGTCGCTGCCTGCGCCGCAGGAGGATCAGCACGAGCACAATCAGCGCTACCACTGCCAGCAGGATGCTGCCGGCGAGGATGAGCGTGTTCATCAAATCCGACTGTTGCTTGGCCTCGGCTTGCGCTTTGGCCGCGCCCAGTGCCTGAGCTGCCGCGTCTGCTGCCGAGGTACTGAAGGGCAGCACCTCAACCGTCACGACGTCGCCGCGGGTGGGATCGACGCCCGCCGCGGACGTGACGAGGGCCTTGACCGAGTTGACGTTGAGTCCGGCCGCCGCTGACTGGTTGATCGCCACGGAGATGGTTTGGCGTTTCACGGCGCCTTGCGGAATGGTGCGGTCTTCCGTGACCTTGTTGACGGCGTTGTTCTTGGTGGTGTCGCTGGAGTCGAACGTTCCGTTGCCGTTGGTGCCGCCGGGCACGGCGATGTTGTCCGGGCCAAGGACACCGGAGGCGCCGCCGCCGGTTCCCGTGTACTTCTCGGTCTTGGTGGTCTCGCTGAGCGGAGCGGCATCCTTGGCCGTGGAGAACGTCTCGCTGCGCTGCTGCGCGGACTCGGCGGTCACGTCGGCCGCGACGGCGACGGTGGCGTTGCCCGGTCCCACTACCCGGTCCAGCACGGCCTTCACCGAATCGGAGGTGCGCTGTTGGTAGTCGGCGGCTTGCTTGGACGAGGAACCCGTGGCTCCCCCACCCACCGTGGAGAGGACGTTGCCTTGGGAATCCACCACGGTCACGTTGGTCGGCTTCAGGTTTTCTATCGCGGCGGACGTCAAGTGCACGATCGCCTGGACCTTATCGGCAGACAGGGTGGTGCCTGGCTGCGTTTCCACGAACACGGATGCAGTGGCGTCGGGAGCCTTATCCACGAAAACTGTCTTGGCCGGGATGGCCAACTGCACAGCGGCCGTCTTCACGCCGTCCATAGCCTGGATGGTGGTGGCAAGTTCGCCCTCCAGCGCACGCTTGTAAGTCACGGACTGCTGGAACTCGGAAGTGGTCACCCCGAGTTTGTCGAGCAGCGAATAGCCCGTGGCCGCGGCCGCCGGAAGGCCCGCCGCGGCGGCTTTCAGCCGTTCGTCGTTGACCTTGTTATCGGGAACCAGGATGGTGGAACCGCCATTGCTGAGCTCATACGGGACATTGTCCTTGCGCAGCTGCTCCACGATTCCGTTGGCATCCGTGTCTTTCAATCCGGAGAACAACGGCGAGTAGGACGGCTTGCCCAACCATGCTGACAGGGCCACCCCGCCGAGCACGAGGACGGCGATGCCGATGATGGCGATGGTGCGCTGCCCGGCGGTGAACCCCTTGAACCCATCGCCCATCTTGCGGAAGAAGGCGGCAATCTGTGGAGGCATCAGGCCTGCATCCTCATGATCTCGTTGAACGCGTCAACGCCCTTGTTCCGCACCGTAGAGACAAGCTCCATGGTGATCTGGGCGCGCGTCGCGGCGATCGTCGCCTTGTGGATGTCGTCAAGGTTGCCCGTCACCGCAGACACGGCCAGCTGGTTCGACGTCGACTGCAGGGACTGGAGGTTGTCCACGGCACCGGTCAGCGCCGTCGCAAAGCCGTTGCTGCCCGAGGTTCCCGCGGCTCCGGCTACGTTGCCGCCCAGGTAACCGGTGCCGGTGACGCCCTGCACGGAGAGTCCCCCGCCGCCTTGAACTGCGCCGATCGGGTCCAAAGCCATCAGGATTTTCCTATCTCAAGCGCTGCCTGGTAAGTCTCACGGGCGCGGTCCACTACTTGGGCGTTGGCCTGGTAGCCGCGTTGCGCCACAATCAGGGCACCCATCTGTTCGGCGAGGTCGATGTCCGGATAACGGACATAGCCTTGGGCGTCGGCAAGCGGATGGTCCGGTTGGTACACGAGCCTGCCGGTCGCACTGCCTTGGGGGGTGCTCTTGACGTACACGCCGTTTCCGTTGCTGCCCTCGGCGGCTTCAATGTAGCGGGCTTGGAAGGCTTTGCCGCTGGTGCGGGTTGCGGTATTCATGTTGGCCAGGTTGTCCGAGACGGCGTCGAGCCATTTGCGGTGGACAGTCAGGGCGGAGCCGGCAATCCCGATCGCATCGAAAGTCATCAGCTGGTCCTCAAGGCTGTGCGGAGGGCGGTGAATTGCTCGCCGATGGCACGGGAGGCGAACTGGTAGCGCAAGACGGTGTCCACATTCGAGAGCGTTTCGGTGTCCAGGTTCACGTTGTTGCCGTTGAGCTGGGTGGGTTCCTGGGAGGTAGTGACGGAAGCCGCGGCCTGCCCGTCTCCCGCGCTCACCGAGGCCGCAAGCGCGTCTTCGAACTGGACCCTTTTGGCGTGGTAGTTCGGCGTGTTGATGTTGGCGATGTTGTTGGCGATGGTGCGCTGGCGCAACGACAGCCCGTCCAGGGCGCTACCAAGGGCAACGGAAGTCACTGACTCGAACACGACGGCCTGCCTTCGCGAATAGGTATGAAGAGGCCGATCCGTGGCCGTGCATCGAGCAATCCCTGCTCAACTTCCACCATCGGCAAGGATGGGGCATCCGTTAGCCGATTGCAGGATTGTTTTCGATACTTCTCTTCAGCCCTGCACGTCGAGGAACAGCGGGCGCGCTGAAGATTGGCTGTCCGGGACGGCACCGAGGGCGTCCAAGTGGGCGAGGGCGTCGTTGCGGACCTTGCCGAGCATCGCGATGGACTCCAGTTGGGCGTCCAGGATCCTGCGCGCCCGGTCCGCCAGCTCCTCAGGAACTGGTCCGGCCGCGGCAGGCGGATTCCATGGCTCGGCCTCGCCGCCCGAGACGGCCACGGCGATGTCTGCTTCAAGCCGGTCCAGGAGGTCAGACCATTCCTGGACCGGATCAGCCGACACCGAGGGTGCCGTTCGTCCTCGCCATGCCGGATACCGAGGCCTGGACCGGCAGCTGCGAAGCGGCGTCGTGCCAGCCTTGCCGAAGCGGCTCCAGCAGTGCGATGCATTCCTTGGTCCGGTTGACGTCGCGGTAGATGTTGGCCCCGATCATGGCTTCCATCGCGTACTGATAGATGCTCAGCAGCCCAGGCGCACCATCCCACGCATCGGTCTTCAGGGTAGAGGACAGCTCGGTGACGATCGACTGGGCATGCAGCAGGTTTTCGCTTGCGACACCCCAGTTGGCATTCTCCTGGGCGAACTGGGCGCGGTTCAGGTCCAGGAGCAGCCGGTCATAGAGCATCGTGAGGAGCCTGGCCGGCGGGGCCGAAAGGACGGCGTCGTCGTTGTACCGGGAAAGCTGGCTGGCGCGGAGGGCTGTGGAGGTCATGCTTTACGCTCCTTACTTCGTCGAGCTCGAAAGGCCGGCAATCTGGCCTGTGAGCCATGATTGCTGGGCGTTGAGTTGGCCAAGGGCCACTTCCATGGCGTTGTACGTGGTTTGCAGGGTCTGCCGCCTGGTGGCCAAGCGCTGGTCCCAATCGGAGATCTGGCTGCCCAGGTCAGCCACTTCGGATTGTTGCCCCTTGATCAGGGCGGTCACCGAACCAGTGAACGGATCGGTAGCGCTGGTGGCCGCGTCGGACACCCGGGAAGCAATGGTCTGGAGCGCTGCCTGCGTCCCGGCCGGATCCGAAGCCAGGGACGATTGGAGCTTGGCCGCGTCAAAAGTGAAGTTTCCATCCCGGGTGACGTTGATTCCGTATTCGGAGGGGGACTTCCCGTTCACGGGCATCGACATGGCTGAGAAGACCTGATCGTTGACCGAGCGGACACTGCTGTTGCCGCTGAAGATGCCGCCACTGGCCACGGAGGCGCCGTTGGCGTTCGTCGTCTGGGTCACGGCGCTGTAAATGGATACGAAGCCGAGGACGTCATTGACCGCGTTCACCAAATCCCCTGCCCTTTTGGTGATGCCTGCCGAGTCGCTGGCAATGTTCACGGTCACCGGTCCGGCAGTAACGGCGGAGGCGGTCACTGATACGCCGGGAAGCAGATCGGTGAAGGTGTTGGTTCCGGACGTGATTGTCTGTGCTGCCGGGGTGCCTGCGTACAGGGTCGCTTTGGCGTCCTGGGCGGCCTTGACGACGGCGGCGGAGGGGTCAGCCATCAGGTCGATCGCGGTGCCCGCGCTCACCTGCGCTGCCGTGCCCTGGTAGACGCTGAAGGCTCCAGCCGCGCCGGAAGTGGCTGCGGTCAGTTGCAGGCGATAGGTTCCGTTGCCTGCCGGGACCTTCACAGCACGGGCCGGGCCGGACGCCGCGTTGATCGCCGTCACGACGTCGTCAAGAGAGGTGGATGCCGGCGTGATCTCTGTCTGTTTTCCCGTGGAGTCGACGAGCGTCAAGTGTGCGGGTGCCCCCGAGGCGTCGGTGGGCCAGCTGGTCATCGCGGCAGTGACGTCCACCTGGCTCTGGGCCAACTGGGTAACCGTGACGTCGATTGAGCCCGCGGTTGCGGAGGTGGTCGCCGTCGCGGTGATGGACGGCGCACTGGTGGTGGCGCTAAACAAGTTCAAGGCGTTCACGGCCGAGTCGCCGCTCGCGAGGTCCTTCAGCGATGACAACTTCGAGTTGAGCGACTGAAGCGTCGAAACCATCGTCTGGTCTGACGCAAGCTTCGTCTTCAGTTGTGTTTGCGGTTGTGCTTCCACCGCCATGAGTGAATCAATGATGGAGGTGGTGTTCAACCCGCTGGCGAGGCCGTCGATCGAGCTTGCCACGTCTGGTCCTTCCGGAGGTATTGGTCTTGTCGGCAGGATCCGGACGCGAATGGCGGCCAGGGGTGTGTTCCCGTCCTGGCCGCCATTCACCGATTACCGGTCAGCTACCGGAAGGTCTTAGCGCAGGAGCGAGAGAACGCCCTGGCCGGACTGGTTGGCCTGGGCCAGCATTGCCGTGCCGGCCTGGGACATGATGTTGGCCTTGGTGTACTTGACCATTTCCGAAGCCATGTCCGTGTCCGTGATGCGGGACTCGGCTGCCTGCAGGTTTTCGCCCGAGACCTGGAGGGTCTTCGTGGCGTGCTCCAAACGGTTCTGGGTTGCGCCCAGGTCCGCACGCTGAGCCGAAACTGCCGCGATGGCGGTGTCAACGGCAGCGATGGTCAGCTGGGCGTTGGCGCTCGTGTCCACCTTGAAGCCTGCGGCACCAGCTGCGCCGGAGAGGCCCGTCGCGCCGGTTCCGACGGCGGTTGCGACGTCACCGAGGTTCACGGCGATCTTGTCGTTGGCGCTGCCGCCGGTGCCGACCTGGATGTTCAGGGCCGCGCCGCTGTTTCCAGCCGCACCCTTGAGCAGGTCGATACCGTTGAACTGGGTGGACTGCGTAAGACGATCCAGTTCCTTGCCGAGCGAGTCACCTTCACCCTTGATCGCGGAGCGGGATGCGGCGTTGTTGGTGTCGTTCGAGCCCTGGACAGCGAGGTCACGCATGCGCTGGAGGATCGAGTGGACTTCAGTCAGTGCGCCTTCAGTGGTCTGGATGACCGAGATGCCGTCCTGGGCGTTGCGGGCGGCGACTGCCGAGCCGCTGACCTGGGACTTGAGGCCTTCCGAAATTGCCAGCCCTGCTGCGTCGTCAGCTGCACGGTTGATGCGCAGGCCGCTGGAGAGCTTCTCCATCGACTTGGACACGTCGTTCTGCGTGCGGTTGAGGTTGCCGTAAGCGTTGTTCGCCATCAGGTTTGTGTTGATTGCCATGCCCATGATGTATTCCTCCGTGATTGGGTCTGCTGGTACTTCCAGGCCGTCCGTGGCCTGTCACTTCTGGTTATCGGAACAACGGTCACCTTTGGTTAGCAAAAAACCGCAGGAAAATTTGCCACGGGCCACACGCTTCACCGCGCGTCGCTTGACTGGACAAAGCGAATAAATCATGCGTAAACAACGCCTAACGCATGGGCCGCGGCAGCCGATAGTTGTTTTCAGCGCGGCGAAGGCACGGGGGAAGTGCTTTCCCGCGGCATCGCACCCGAAAAAAGAACCCGGAACTGGAGTTGACCCGACATGGCCATCCATGAACTGTCGGCCCTGCTGTGGCGAGAACGTGAGCTACTGGATCTGCTGACATTCAAGCTGGAGGAAGAGCAACTTCTCCTCACTGCGGGCAAATCCCGTTGGTTGCCGCATGGCACCCGGGAAGTGGAACAGGTACTGGGACACCTGTCCAAGGCCGGGCTTGCAAGGGCGGTGGAAGTGGCGGCGGTGGCAGAGCAATGGGGCTTGCCTGCGGACTCTTCACTGGGCGAGCTGGCCTCGTCGGCTCCGGAAGAAGCCTGGGCCGATGTCCTGTCCTCGCACCTGAACGCGATGCAGCAGCAGACCGCCACCATCAAGGAGCTGCGTGATTCGAACGAGCAGTTCCTTCGCGCGGCCGTCCGTTCCACCCAGGAAACCATGGCGGATCTGAAGCCGGCGGCCGGGACTTACGACTCCCACGGCCGGACAGGTTCCCACGGCAGGACAGCCGACTCAACCCCGTCCCGCCTTTTCGACCAGCAATTCTGACCGGAACACGGCGGACAACCAAAGGCCGGACCACTCAGGGCCCGGATCACCCAAAGGACACAGCAGTGAGCACATTCGGCGGACTCAATACGGCCTACCTGGGCCTGACCGCGGCGCAGCAGGGCATCAACGTTGCCGGACAGAACATCGCCAATGCCGGCACTGACGGCTACACCAGGCAGCGGATCGAGCAATCGGCCGTCGGGGCACCCGCACGCACGGGCCTCTTCGCGGCGGGCGCCCAGGCTGGTCAAGGCGTGTCCGTGGACGGGATCTCCCGGTTGGGCAACAGCTTCCTCGATGCCGGGGTGCGCTCCAGCGCGGCCCAGGCCGGTTACGCCAACTATCGGTCCACCCAACTCCAGCAACTCGAAGGCTCCCTGAACGAGCCCGGGGCCGCCGGAATATCGACGGCGCTCCAGACTTTCTGGTCGTCGTGGCAGGGCGTCTCCAACCACCCGGGAGAAGCAGCCCCCGCTGGCGTGCTGCTGCAAGCTGGCACCACCCTCGCCAATACAGTGTCGGCGGGCTACAAGGCCTTGGATTCACAGTGGACACGGATTCGCGGCGAGGCCCAAAGTACCGTCGCCACCCTGAACGATGCCGCCGCCCGGGTGGCCGGCTTCAACGCAACCATCCGTTCCGTCACGGCCTCGGGCGGTTCCGCCAATGAGATCATCGACGCCCGCAACAAAGTGAGTGAAACCATCGCTTCCTTGGCCGGTGGAACTGTCCGGGACAACGCCGACGGCACGGTGGATGTCTTCGTCGGCGGCAACGCCATCGTCTCGGGTACTTCCCACCGCGACATCAATTTGAGCGGCCAGGCAAGCATGGGCGCTCCGGTTTCGACATTGCCGTTGGGGGGACCAGTGCAGTTGGAATGGGCTGATCGCCCGGGTGTGGCGGTTCCCCTCGACGGCGGAAAGCTCGCGGGCGCGGTCTCGCTTCTTGCCCCGGCTGCGGGAGGCGCGGGAGGCGCCATCTCGGAGGCCGCTGCGTCGTACAACGCCTTCGCCACCAAGCTCATGAATGACGTCAATGCCGTGCACCGCACTGGGCAGTCCACCACCGGCGCCTCAAACCTCGATTTCTTCGCAACCACCCCTGGCGCCCCGGCGGCCCTGTCCCTCAGCGTTGTCCCGACGAGCGCCGCAGGAATCGCCACCGGCGCTCCAGGTTCGGGCGCCCTCGACGGCAAAATCGCGGACGCTGTTGCCCAAATCGGTAACGGGCAGGGTTCCCCTGACGCGCTGTGGTCCGGGATCGTCACAGGGATCGGCACGGCGTCCCAGTCCGCGCAGCAGCACCAGCAGCTCGCCGACGCGGCGAGCACCGCCGCCGTCGGGCAGCGTTCCTCCGGCGCGTCCGTCAGCCTCGACGAGGAGAACATCAGCCTCCTGAGCAACCAGCACGCATACCAAGCGGCCGCCCGGGCCATGACCGCCGTGGATGAAGCCCTCGACGTCCTGATCAACCACACCGGATTGGTGGGAAGGTAAGCCATGCTGAACCGTGTCACGACCCAGACAATGTCCGCGGCCGCACAATGGAACCTGCAGGCCGGGCAGGCAAAGCTCGCCGCGCTGCAGGACAAGGCCAGCAACCTCAAGAACATCACCAGGCCCTCGGACGATCCCGCGGCCACAGCGAACCTGCTCGCCACGAAAAGCCAGCTCAGCGCCGTCGGACAGTATTCGAACAACATCAACGACGGCAATGGCTGGCTGACCACCGCCGATTCGGCCCTCGGCCAGGCCACCAACATCCTCAACCGGGTCCGAGACCTCACGGTCCAGGCTGCCAATGGTTCCCTGAACAGCAACGCCAAGGAGGCGATCGCCGTCGAAATCGAAGGCCTCAACAAGGACCTCCTCGCCCAGGCGAACACCCAGTACCTGGGCCGCAACGTCTTTGCTGGAAGTTCCGATTCCGCCGGCGCGTTCAGCAATGCCACGCCACCTGTCTTCAACGGAACACCGGGCGGCACGGTGGAACGGCGGATTGACGCAACGCAGACAGTGCGGGTAGACGCCGACGGCGGTGCGATCTTCGGTGACGGCGCCGGCTCAGTTTTCGCTTTGGTGAGCAACGTCGTCGCCGATATCCGCTCCGGCGCGGATATCAGCGGCCGATTGGCGGCGATCGGTGACAAGATCAAGTCGGTCGTCAACGGACGTGCGGACGTCGGCGCCAGGCAGACCAAGCTCATGCGCGCCCAGGACTCCGTCGACGGGCTCAAGGCCTCACTCGACGCACAGCGCTCCGGAATTGAAGACGCTGACATCGGAAAGGTCGTCATGGACTTGAAGCTGCAGGAAACCAACTACCAGGTTGCCCTCGCAGTCACCGCCAAGACGCTCCAGCCCACGCTCATGGATTTCCTCAAATGAGCTCGGCACAGGCTTCCCGGGAGCTCAGCTTCACCGCGCCCATGCCGGGGCTTGAAGCTTCCGACGGCTTCGCTCTGCGGGAAATTGACGGCGCCCCCGGACTCTACGCGATGGAGTCGGCCAGCCCGCGCATCCGGATGTTCCTGGCCGAGGCCGCCGTTTACGTTCCGGGCTACGCGCCCACGATCCCCCGCTCGACGCTGGAGGATCTCGGCCTGGACCGGGCTGGGTTGGACCGGGCTGGGCTGGCAACCATCCTGGTCGTAGTGAACCCGACTCCGCAAAAGACCACGGTCAATCTCGCGGCCCCCATCGTGCTGAACCCGGAAACCGGACGCTGCACGCAGCTTCTCCTCGACAGCAAGGAATACCCGCTCCGGGCCGAACTGAGCGCCTAAGCAGCGCCCAGACCCCGACGCTCGCTCACTTTTGGGCCGTTTCCGGCAGACGCTCGCTCAGATGATCTGAGCGAGCGTCTGCCCTTTTGGCCGCATATGTGAGCGAGCGTCCCTTCGTGAGCCGTGGGATCGGGGCTCTTTCAACCTGCCGGCCTCCCGACGCTCGCTCACCTTTGGGCCGTTTCCGGCAGACGCTCGCTCACTTGATCCGCTTCGAACCAAATTGTTTCGCCAAACCACTTGCGCCAAGGCTTCTCCGCGTCCTTTACTAAATGAACGTCATTCATTTAGTGACTCCCGTCTCATACCCCGCTGACGGCTTCACGGCATCACCCAGCAACAAACCTTCGGCCCATTTAGAAAGAGCCAAGCACATGACTCAATTAACCCGCCCAAGCGCCAGGAAAACCGTGGAGGCCCACGATCCCGCTGGCACCGAACACGGCATCAGCGGCAAAGGACTCAAGACGGGGCAGCTGGGGCTCCTCGCCGTCGTCGTCCTGGGTATTTCCTCGGTGGCACCCGCCTACAGCCTGACCAGTTCCCTCGGCCCGGCGGTCAACGCGGTGGGCCTTCAGCTGCCTGCGATCTTCATCGTCGCCTTCATCCCGATGATCCTCGTGGCGTTTGCCTACAGGGAGCTCAACGCAGACTCCCCGGACAGCGGCACCACCTTTACGTGGGCCACCAAGGCCTTCGGCCCGTTCATCGGCTGGATGGGCGGCTGGGGGCTGCTGGCCGCGAACATTATCGTCCTGTCCAACCTGGCGGGCGTTGCGGTGGACTTCTTCTACCTCTTCCTCGCGCAGGTTTTCGGCAATCCCGATCTTGCCGACCTCACCTCCAACAAGGCCTTGAACATCGCCACGTGCCTGGCCTTCGTGGCACTGGCCGTCTGGGTCAGCTACCGGGGCCTGCACGCCACCAAACTCGTACAGTACGCCATGGTGGGATTCCAGGTAGTGGTCCTTGGCGTGTTCATCGTCATGGCCCTCACCCACGCCTCCTCCGGCGACACCCCCACGGCCATCGCCTTCAGCTGGGACTGGTTCGACCCCACGAAGATCAGCAGCTTCGAGCAGTTCGCTGCGGGCATGTCCCTGGCGGTCTTCGTCTACTGGGGCTGGGACGTCTGCCTGACGGTCAATGAAGAGACCAAGGGCGGCAAGGGCACCGCCGGCAAAGCCGGAACCACGACGGCGATCGCCGTCCTGGGACTGTACGTCGCAGTGATCGTCGCAACGATGATGGTGGCCGGCATTGGCGGCGACGGCATCGGCCTCAACAACCCGGACAACCAGTCCAATATCTTCGCTGCTTTGGCTTCCCCGGTGATGGGTCCTTTGGCCATCCTGATGTCCTTGGCCGTACTCGCAGGCACAGCGTCGTCCCTGCAGTCCACCATGGCCTCCCCTGCCCGAAGCCTTCTCGCCATGGGTCACTACGGCGCCCTGCCGCAGAAGTTCTCCACCGTAAGCAAGCGCTTCGGTTCCCCGGGATACGCCACCATCATGGCCGGGGCTATCTCCGGCGGGTTCTACGCCATCATGAAGGTGGTCAGCGAGAACGTTCTCAACGACACCATCCTGGCGCTCGGCTTGATGATCTGCTTCTACTACGGAATGACTGCTTTCGCCTGCGCTTGGTACTTCCGGCACAGCGTGTTCAGCAGCGTCCGCAACTTCTTCATGCGCCTGCTCTTCCCGGTGGTCGGCGGCATCGTGCTGACGCTGGTCTTCATCCAGACGGCGGTGGACAGCTGGTCCCCGGACTTCGGCAGCGGTTCAGAGATCTTCGGCGTCGGCCTCGTGTTCATCATCGGAGTGGGCATCCTGGCCCTCGGAGCGGTGGTCATGGTAATCATGGCCCGCGTCCGGCCCGGCTTCTTCCGCGGCGAAACCCTCCGGAAGGACACCCCGGCCCTCGTGGTACCGGAATAAAACTCAACATGTCAGAAGCCCTGGTCCGGAATTACCCGGAGCAGGGCTTCTGTGTTGGTTGCTTCACCACATGTGGGCGACGTCGATCACCAGCCGCGATCCTGTTCCCGGGCCGGCCAGCGTGAAGACCCTGAAGGGGAGCCGCGCGCGGACACCGAGGCCAATGCTCGTGTATCCCTCGAAGCTGCCCGCGAAGGCCACTTGCCGGAAGGTTTTGTAGTCCGAGACGTTCGTCAGCTCGTTCTTGTCGGCGGGGTTGTACGTGGCATTGCCGTTGGAGTTGTACGCGGGGGCGTTGACCGTGATCTGCAGGAACGCATTGCCCCTCAGCTCGACCGGAAGGCCCGAACCGTCCTGCAATACTTGTGGAACGTAGCGGATTGAATAACCGGCAACAGCGCCGTTCAGGTCGATCACCAGGCGGTCATAGCAGGGTTGCTCGCCCGTCCGGACATTGACCACTTGTGCCTGGGTCAGCGCCGGGTTGGACTTCGCCAACGATCCCCAGACGATTCCGCAATACGGCGCTGCGGACGCCTCCACTGGAGCCACGAGACCAAGCCCGGCGACCACTAGCAAAGCCGCGAACCAGGCATGAAACTTTCTCACTTGGGCCCATCCCCTTGAGTGCTTGAGCGATCCGATACCTCAAGCGTAGGAGCGTCGGGGCCCTTTCAGGAGCTTCGTATCCGCTTCGGCGCCCAACTGTTAGCGGGCTTTGAGAAGGGTCACGGGGACGTGATTCAGCGGCTTGGTTTCCGCGGTTTTCCAGGGTTTCCGGGCCGCATCGCGCCTCTGTTCGTTATCACGGATAACGACGCCGGAGTGGTGCTTCTGAGGGGTCGCGCGGTGGAGGTAGGCACCACGTCACAGAACTCCAAGCCGCCTAAGCAGCTCCGCGAGCGCGACGCCCGTTACGGGCTAGCCGCGCCGCGGGGCCGTCGGTACCTCGGACATGCAAAAGCCCCACCCGGCTGGTTTGGCGTTGCTGGTTTCCAGTCGAGAGGGGCTGCATTGCGTGCGGGGTTTAGCCTTCGCAGTCGCGGCAGTACTTGAGGCCGTTCTTTTCCAGCGCGATCTGCGACCGGTGACGGACCAGGAAGCACGATGAACACGTAAATTCATCGGACTGCTCCGGAACAACGATGACGGTCAGTTCTTCGCCGGACAGATCGGCGCCCGGAAGGTCAATGCCCTCGGCTGTGTCGTTCTCGTCGATGTCGATGACAGCAGTCTGGGCACCGGAGCCGCGCGACGCCTGAAGGGCCTCGAGCGATTCGGCGGAAGACTCTTCTTCGGTCTTGCGTGGGGCGTCGTAATCGGTAGCCATTGATTGGTTCACTTTCGTTGCTGCATAGTGCCATTTCAGGCACCTCAGTGAAGCAGTTTAGGGCATAGTACACGCCATCAACGAATAGTGTGTTCAACAAGACATCTGGCAATTCAAAAACCCCGGAATCCCGGGGTTTTAGTTACTCCGCGGCCCGGATTTTCCGCGCCTGGGCGTCGGCGATGGCCACACCGCTGAGGGCCGGGAGCCAGCCGTAGCGGGTAGTTTCAGTGGCACCGGAGGCCCCCAGCTCTGCGGCGTCGTAGAAGTAGGCGGCTTCGATCCAGGCACTGACCTTGGACATGATGGATACGATCATGCGGCCACGCTATCGAGGCCCCGTTCAGGACCGGTTTCCGGTCTGTCACGGCCGTGTTAAATGATCCTGTAGCTCAGTATCCGCGTGCCGCCGTCGTCGTCGCCGTCATCCGGCGCAGCGTGAATCAGCAGCCCGGATTCATCCACGGTGACGGTGACAGGGTTGCGTGTGATGACGTGACCGGCACTGCTGAACTCACTGATGGGCAGGTCCCCTGTGATTCTTTGCCGAAGCGGTTCAACCAAGGCCAGTCCCCCGAGTTCAAGGACACCGCCATCAACCTGCGGCAGCAGTGAAATCCCGCTGCACAGCAGCAGTCCCGGACCCAGGAGCTGGGCATCCTGGTAGTCGACGAAGTGGCTTGGATTCTCCCACTGATCCACCAGTTGGCCTTCCGTGTCCCAGGTGTAGAGCTGCCGGGAACCCCAGCTCCCGCCGAACACCAGGTCCAGCCCGGGATCGCGGGCGATCCAACCGACGTGGTCGTCCACACGGAACCGCTCACGGACCTCGAAGGTGCCCGGATCGATCGTGTAGACGATGCTTCTGCTGCCGGCCCGGTACTCGGCGACGGAAACCCACACGTGGTCGCCGTCGAAGTCGATACCACCGGGGTGATACGCCAAGCCCTCGCCCACGGGGATATCGCGTAGCAGCCCGCCTGCGTCAAGGACGAACACGTGCCCGCTCCCCCGTCCGGGAGTGCGCAGCGCCGGATCCGCGGCAGGGCGCGGCGCCTCGAGGATCTCAACGGACGACAAGAACGTCAGCCCTTTGGCGAACGCCATGCCCTGCGGGTGGTGCGTCGGAAAGTCGAGGCGGATCTCCTCAACCAGTTCGAAGCGGCTCCGCCGGTCAAGTGTGGAAACAGCGTCGGAGAGGAGCTCAATTGCCGGCTGCATGTGCCTGGCTCCACAGTTCGTAAAGCTCAGCCGAGTATTCCGGACGGGCAGCAAGCACCCCGCCCTGTTCCGGGAACGTGTCCATCTCGCCTTCGGAATTGAGGACAATGCCACCGGCCTCTTGAACAACGAGCGTCGCCGCCAGGTGGTCGATCGGACTGAAACTCCCGATGATTGCTCCGGCACCGCGCCCGGCAGCTACGCCCACCACCGTCATGGTCGCCGAACCCATGATCCGCATGATGCTGTGCCGCTCGCCAAGCTCCGCGAGAAGTTCCAACATTCCGGGCCACGGCAAGTGCCCCGCGAGTTCGGTCGCCACCACGGTTCCGGCCAGGGCCGCCGTCGAAACTCCCGCCGGAGCCAGCGACAGCGGCTTTCCGTTGAGCCAGGCACCATGACCGGACCACCCCTCGAAAATCTCGCCACGCCAAGGATCTGCGACCACGGCCACCGCGGGCTTGCGGTCAACCGCCAAGGCAAGCGAGAACGCCGTCCAGGGAATGTGGTTCACGTAGTTGGTGGTTCCGTCGACCGGATCAAGGTACCAACACGGTGCGCCGGGCACGGAGACTCCGCCCATTTCCTCGCCCACCACCGTGTGGCCGGGAAGGCGGGCGGCAATCACTTCGCGGACATGGCGCTCGACGGCGACATCGACTTCCGTGACCAGATCAGCAGGGTGCGCCTTGGTCGAGACCTGGCCACGATCGGCGTCGCGCATGTACCCGACGGCCCATTCGGCCAGCTCAAAGGCGACTTTCCGGGACTCAAGAACCTCATCGCCGGCGAGTCCCCCGGGAGCCTGGGCCGAAGCCCACACCTGAGGGTCTTCAGCGATGGCGCTTTGCAACAGATCCAGTTGGTTGCTCGTGATCGAATCCACGCCGAGTCCCAAGGCCCAGCGCATTGTTTCGAGATCATCAATGGTCCAGCACGCAACTTTGGCCCCCGCGGCGTGGATCTGTTCGACCATGTGCTTGCTGAGAACCACGTGCTCGGAATTGACGAACTCGGGATTCAGCTCGGCCAGCAGCTCTCCCGGCGGGGCGGTCCTCTTGCTCCAGGGCAGCCAAATCCGGGCGTCCTGGTCGAGGGCACCGATGATCCGCATTCCGTCCAGGTTCCCGCACCAGGCCACTTCGATGCCGCTTTCGAGCACGACGGCGGCGGCCGCCCCTGCGGGGCCGGGCTCGTCCATGTCGATGAGCAAGGTTGACCGACGGCCGCGGAAAAGCTCTAGGGCTTCGGAAAGCAGGGGAATCCGCTCCTCGCCGGCGCCCAGTTGCCTGATGCGGTCATAGTCGAGGTCTGCAGCGTCGGCGTCGAGGCTCCAGATCCTGAGCAGCGAGGCATCGTGGAGCAGGATCACCTGCCCGTCCTTCGTTACCCGGACGTCCACTTCCACGAGGTCCGCACCCGCGTCGATGGCTGACGCGATGGCGGGCAAAGTGTTCTCGAGATATTTGCTGGAGTCGCCCCGATGGGCCGTGGCGCGGGTCCTTTTGGTGTCAACGGTGTTGCTCAAAGTGCGGCACCTGCCTCTGCTACCAGGCGTCCGTCCCGGAAGGTCATGGCCTTGCGGATCCCCGCATATGTCTGTTGGCCTGGCTGCATGAGCTCACCGCTCACAAAGCTGCGGAGCTGGGCGTCGGCTCTGCGCACGTACACTTCCTGGAAGTGTCCGCGGGGGACGACCCTCTCGACCGTCGCCGGGACCGCACCCGCAAAGGGCGCGTCTGCCAGGATGACGTCCTCGGGCCGGATCCCGAGAATGTCCGGGCCCGCGGTGATGAGTCCGTTATTGAGCGAGCCCTCCAGACGGTTCATGCTGCCGATGAAGGTGGCCACAAACTCGGTTTCCGGGCGGGCATACAGCGCCTCCGGGGTACTGTATTGCTCGATCCGGCCCGCATTCATGACGGCGATGCGGTCGGACATGGACATCGCTTCTTCCTGGTCATGGGTGACGATGACCGTGGTGATGCCGAGTTCCTGCTGGATCTTGCGGATGTCTTCGCGGACTTTGACACGCAGTTTCGCGTCCAGGTTGCTCAAGGGTTCGTCAAGGAGCAAGAGCTTCGGCTCCTGGACGAGTGCCCGGGCCAAAGCCACGCGTTGCTGCTCGCCGCCGGAGATGCGGGCGGGCTTGGAATCCTTGTGATGCAAAAGGCTGACCAACTCCAGGACGGCTTCCACCCTGTCCTTGATCTCAGCCTTTGACATCTTGCGGAGCTTCAGTGGGAAGCCGACGTTCTTGGCCACGGTCATGTGGGGCCACAGCGCGTAGTTCTGAAACACCATGGCACTGGGGCGGTTCTCCGCACCAAGATGCGAGACCTCCTGGCCTTCCACCTCGATGGAGCCGGAGTCCGGCTCCAGGAAGCCGGCGATCATGCGCAGCGTCGTTGTCTTTCCGCAGCCGGAGGGCCCCAGCAGGGATACCAGTTCGCCCTCCTTGACCGACAGATCGAGGTTGTCGATGATGGTGCGGCCGCCGAGGATCTTGTGGAGACCGCGGATAGCCAGCCCACCGCCCGACGCCGGAGTTCCCGGCTTCGTTGTGCTGGCGGGTGGTTCAGTCAATGGTGCATGAATTGTCATGGGTTCTCTGTCTGACGTTGTGCGCGTGGCGCTATTTGATCTGGAAGCCTTCGGCGAGCTGGCCGCCGAGGATGTGCTTGTGCGCCGCGAGCATGAGGGCAACGGAGGGGATGGCCAGCAGGATCGAGAAGACGGCAGCCACCTGGGTAGGGTAGTTCAGCACCAGGCTGTACATCTGGGTGGGCATGGTCATGAAAGCAGGCGCACCCACCAAGTACGTTCCTTGTGCCTCGTCAAAGGACGCCAGGAAGGACATGACGGCCGCGACGATAATCCCGGGCAGCGCCATGGGGAGCGTCACTGAGGCGAACACACGCAATTTGGAGGCTCCGGCGTCGCGGGCTGCTTCCTCCAGGTTTCGCGGCACGGCAGCAAACGCTGCCGCGGGGATCCATGTCATGAAGACCACTGTGCCCAGCACGTGCACCACGAGGATTCCCAAAATGGTGTTCATCAGGTTCAACGCGTAGAAAAGAGCCGCCAGGGTAACGAACAAGCCCATCTTCGGAAAGGCGTTCGTCGCAAACAGGCTGATCAGGAAGAAGCGGCGTCCGGGAAAATCAAAGCGGGCGAAGGCGTAGGCCGCGGGCAAGCAGATGACCGCAGACACGAGGACCGTCAGCGGGGCGAAGAACAAGGAGTTCTGCACCGCGATGCCGAGCGCGCCGTCGTTGACGACCACCTGCCACCAGCGCAATGTCCAGTCATCGGGAAGGAGATTGGGGAAGGTCCAGTTACCGGCGAAGGCGCGGACGCCGAGCCAGAGCAAGGGTCCCAGGATGAAAACGACCATGAGTACCACGAACAGGCCCACCAGCGCACTGCGGACAATCGAGTCGAGCGTGAGGGGTCGGCGGGTGCGGGAAGCAATCGGGGATCCGGTAGGGAGAGCCATCAGACTTTCCCCTGTTCCTTGGCGGAACGGAAGTTTGCCCACACGTAGAGCGCGGCGATTCCGGAGGCAATCAGGAAGACAGTGAAAGCCATGACGGCGGACTGCTGGGGTTGGTTGAAGGCAGAGAAGTAGTTGGACATGTCCACTCCGAGCATGTTCGGTGAATTTGGCCCGGTGAAGTACGGGACCGTGAACGATCCAACAATTCCAATGGCCGTAAACGTCGTCGCGATGATGATCGGAACTGCCGCCATGGGAACGATCACTGAGACGATCGTGCGCAAGGAGCCGGCACCGGCGTCGCGGGCTGCTTCGATCATGGCGTTCGGTACGGACTGCAGTCCGGACGAGACCATGAGCACAGCGAACGGCAGGGACGTCCAGACCGAGCCGATGATGACCGTGACCATGGTGAAGGCCCACACGGGGAAGTCAAGTCCGAAGAGGGCGAAGACGCTCCGCAGGAAACCCGTGCCGGAGTAGAAGGTCAGGATCGCCCACGAGGCGATGACCACCGGGATGAAAAGCGGAACGATCGCCAGTCCGGAGAGGAGCCGGGCCATTCGACCGCCCTTGAGTTTGAGGTAGAGCCCAATGCCCAGCGCGAGGAAGATGACTGTTGCCGTGCTCACGAGCGTCACGATGACCGTGACCAGAAGGTCCCCGAGGAAGCGCTTGTTGGTGAACATCTCCTGGTAGGCGGCCAGTGTTCCCCACCAGGCGTCTGCCTCGTGCACGTTCTGGCCAATCGTGGCGATGGTGTGGTTCAACCCGCCGGTCAAGCCGATGCTGAAGCCGAAGGCGAGAACGATCGGGAAGCCGACGAAGATCGCGATCAACAGGATCGGCGGCAGCGCCATGAAGAACCCGACGGCGCGCTGGCTCAGTCGCTTGGGGCGCGGGGCACCGGCCGGCGGAACTGTTTGTTGCAGTTCCGCCGGCTTTTGAAGCGTGGTTGTCACTGGCCGGGAACCTTCTGGTCCCAGAGGTTGTTCAGGTCTTTGCCCATCTGGTCGAAGTAGCCCTTGCGCAGGTTGTTGGTGTCTGCGTCCTTGAACTTGTCCTTCACATCAGCCGGCAGTTTGTCGAGGCTGATGGCCGGGAAACCGGACATTTCCTTGATGATCATCGTCTGCGCGTCCGGCGAGAGGACGAAGTTGGCAAGCTTCAGCGCGGCTTCCTGGCGGGGCGAGGACTTGGGAATGCCGAGGTAGGCGGCACCGCCGGTGAAGGACGGGTTGCTGATCTGGGTGGCCTTCACGGTGGACGGGATCTGGCCGTTGGTCAAGCCGGTGATGAACTGGTCAGACCACACCGGAGCCATGGAGATCTGTCCCTTGGCGAGCAGATCAAGGGTCTGCTGGTTGCCGTTGGGGTAGACGCCGCTCTGGAAGACGGACGAGTTGAGGTCCTTCAACGTCGCGAAGCCCTGGTCCCAGTACTTCTCGAGGTCCTTCTCGTAGCCCACCGTCATCTTGGCGCGGGCGTCGGCCGGGACGAACTTGTCCAGAACGGTGGCAACGAACGCACCGCCGGATCCTCCCGACTTGGGCGAGTTGTAGGTGAACTTGCCCGGGTTTGCCTTGATCCAGGCAAGCAAATCGTCAAGGGTCTTCGGCGGAGTGGCAACTGTCTTGGTGTCATATGCCAGGAGTACTGCGGAGCCGCGGTACGGGATGCCGCCGGTGCCGCCGGCCTTGATGACGTCCTGCGGGACATCGTTCAGCGCGGAAATCGTCTGCGAGCTCACGGAGGTCAGCAGATTGGCTGCGGAGGCTTTGGAGACGAAGCCGCCATCGACGAGGTCGAAATCAGGTTCCTTGTTCTGCTCCGTGGCGCTGGTCAGTTTCGCCAGGGTCTGGGCATCGTGCTCGCCGTGCAGATCGAGGGTGACCTTGACGTTGTAGCCGGGATTGGCCTTCTCGAAGGCGGGAACGAGGCTCTTCTCCCACAGCTTCTGGACGTTCGTGTCGCCGCTGATGAACACGGTGATCGTCTTATCCGGTGATGCGCTGGCGCCATTGTTCTGGGCCGAAGCGGTACTGCTTTGAGCGCAGCCGGTCACAGCGGTGGCTGCAACAACGGCGACGGCGGCCGCTGCTAGGAAGCGGTTGGTCATGGTGTTCCTTCATCTTGAACCGAAAAGTCCCCCAAGGGCAGGAACTACCATCCAAGGGCAAGGTGAAGGAACGGGTCACGTGCTATGAATCCGGGGTGAACCGGAGGAAGAATTAACGCAAATATGTCAGGACATACGAACAATAGTACGAAACATGCGGCAGTGGATCGCCCTACTTGGCTCGCCGCCATGTGATCGTCAGGAACGTGACCAGTACAGCTATCGCAGCGGCGAGGGCCAGGCTGACAGGGCCAGTTCCCCAGTCGAGTCCCCCTCGGTCGGGGGAAACAGCGGTCCAGTCAGAGAAGGACGCCCCCAATGGCCGGGTCAGGATGTACGCGAACCAGAAGGCGGGGATCGCAGCCAGCAGGCGACGCCAATGGGCCAATGCGGGGACGGCGATGGCTACCGCGAACATGACGCCTGAGGCGAGGTAGCCGAGGCCGAGCGAGTAGGCAGTCAGGTCTCCGGTAGCCGTGCCAAGTGCGAAGGTTGTCAGCACCGCAGCCCAGTAGAAGGCCTCCCGACGCCGCGTGGTGATGCTATGGATGGAGAGGGTCTTTTCGCTCCGGTTCCAAAGCAGGAAAACGACGCCGAGCGCCACGGTGAAGAACAGAGTCGACGCCAGATAGGGGACGCCAAGTCCGACGTGGACGGCGTCCGCAGCCATCGTCCCGAACACGCTGACCATCGCGACGGCGGTCCAGTACACCCAGGGGATGTACCTGCGGACCCCGAACTGCAGGACCAACGAAATCACCAATGCCGCGAAACCGAGGCCCAAAGCGATCTCGGGTTCGAACCGGTGAACAAGGAAATCGGACGTCGTTTCGCCCATCCCGGTAGTAAGGATCTTCACTACCCAGAACAGGACGGTCACCTCGGGTACTTTCGAGGCGGAAGCTCGGGAGACTGCGCTTTGCAGTTGATCGCCAACAGCTACGGTGTCCTTGGTCCGCGGGCTAGCGGTGAGTTCTTCGGGCATCATGGACCCCATTGTTCATGGCTTTCCCGAGCGTTTCCCGAATGTGGCACTCGGGCACGCCGCCCTGAAACGGCAGCGAACCCCCTCAAGCAACCGGTCCGATCCGCGGGATAATGGAACTATGGCCGATCAGGATCAGGATCCTTGGGATGAGTTCGACAGGCTCAAGCCCGCAGGACACGATCGCGTCCAGGGCTATCCCGGAGGAGAACCCTTGGGATTTGGCTTCCAGACGGGCGTGCGGAGCGCAAAAGTGGCCTTCGGTTTCGCCGTCTACACACTGGTCCTCGGAACCGTACTCGTCCTTGTCGGGATCATTGACTTTATCGGCACGGGCGAGTTGCTGTGGCTCGGATTGATGGTGCTCATCGAGGCCGCCTTCATCTACGGATTCATCCAGCTGGCGCACCAAGCGCGCAACCGACGCTCAACTTAGACGGCCCCGTCGTCGAAGAATTACAGTCCCTCCGCGATGCGCTTGATCGCGGCCAGGCGGCGATCCCACTCTGCGCCGATGCGGTCGAGGCTGCGTGCCGTTTCGCTCAGCTGCGAGCCGAGCACCCTGTAGCGCAGTTCGCGGCCCACGCGCACCGATTCAACGAGCCCGGCCTCCTGCAGCACGGCGAGGTGCTTGGCGATCGCTTGTCGGGTGACCGGGAGCCGCCCAGCGAGGGCCGACGCCGATGCGTCGCCCTCGCCTAGGGCAGCCAGGATGCTCCACCTCGTCTCGTCGCCGAGCGCGGCGAACACTGGAACCAGGGTGCTCGCGGTCACGACCCACCCTCGACATACGCGGCCAGTTCGTCGAGTTCCGAGTCCCAGCCCTGGCGGTGGCTCTCCATGTTGAACGCGGGATCGCTCGTCGTGTCGAAGCCGGTCTCGACGACGGTGAGCTGCGTTCCGCCGTCGAGCGCTTCAAGCGTGAAGCGGAACATCGTCGAATGGTCAGGATCGACCTCGGCAGGCTGGGTGCCGCGCGCGTCGTCGTTGCTCCAGCGGTAGGCGATCATTCGCGGCGGATCGAGCTCCTCGATCCGCACCGGGAAGGCGCCGTAGCCTTCGAAAGAGAAGACACCGCCGGCGCCGACGGCGACCTCGTCGAGGACGGCGGTTTGCCCGAACCAGCGCGCGATGTGCTCGGCCTCGGTGATCGCCGCCCAAACCTTCTCGATGGGGGCGGCGATGGTGATGGTGCGCCTCACGGTGAATTCGCCGGCGTCGACGACAGAGGCCTGGTTTACGGTCATAGTCATGATTCTGTTCCTTTCGGTCAGTTACTGCAACTACAGAGTTGCATTAACTATTCGAAAGAGCAACCCCTAGGTTGCAGATCGAGGCTTGCCGTTGTCTTCAAGGGCGGATCTCTTGCGGCGTCCCGCAGCCACGATGAAGACCGCGACGGCGATTGCCACTGTCGCGGCGCCGCCACCGATTGCAGTGATGATGCTCCAGGGGCTGACGATCCCGTCGCCCGGTTGTGTTCCGGTGGTGGCCGGCTTCGAGGCTTTGGAGGTTGCTGCGCCCGCGGCAATCGCCGCGTAACGGGATACCGAGCCGTCTCCCGTGCCGTTGCCCGGGCTCGTCACGATGAGCGTACCGTCTGGAGCCACCGCCAGATGGCCGGAGTTCTTTTCGGTTGGAATGGAGGATCCCACAGCTGTTGCGCCCGGCGGGACGACGGACAGCACGCGGTCCTGGACAGTGGTCACGTACAGGGTTCCGTCCTGCCCGACGGCTGCCTCTTGGGGGCCTCCCGGGACGAAAATACGGTATGCGACCGTGTCAGTATCCGGCTTGATCACAGCTACCCGATCGGAACTGATGTTGGTGACGTATATTGTTCCGTCGGGCCCGGATGCGATCCCGTGGGGGTTATCTGTGGTCCCGGGTGTTGCGCTGACCTGAATGGTCCGTGAGACGGCGCTCGCTCCGGAAGGAATGACCGAGACCGTCCCCGCGATTTGGTTTGCGACGAACGCGGTGCCGTCCTTCGTGACTGCGACCTCCACCGGCCCTGCTCCGACGGGTACTGTCCGGTCCACGGTCGATCCGTTCGGTGCAATGACCGACACGGTGTGCTCCGAGGGGTTGGGGACAAAGATCGTCCCATCAGGGCCTGCGGCGATCAGATGGCTCCCCGGGTAAACCGGAATTCTCCGAGCCACGCCGCTCGCGCCAGTAGGAATAACGCCCACGTCGTACCGATTCGTGGCGCTGTCCCGTTCAGCGACGTACAGGGTGCCATCCGGGGCCAATGCCAGGCCTGACGTATATCCTCCCGTGGTGATAGTCCGGGAAGGCTTAGCGGCTCCGGCAGGTATCACCTGGATGCCGCCGGCCCCGCCGTAATTGCCCACGTACGCAGTGCCGTCGGAACCAACCACCACGCCAACGGGCACCCCGACGACGTCGAGAACTTCCGAAGGTGCCGCAATCGCAGGCACCGCGCCCAGATAGGCGAACGCCGTCGCGGCCACGACAGCCAGGCTCCAAATTTTCACTTTTCGTCCCCCAAAATCCCCACAACGGCGCTCGACGCCGGATCAGCGGAGCCTGCTCCGCTTCAGCAGCATATCCCGCCGCCCGGCCTCAACCCTTGCGTGGCAGGTACGTATTCACCGGGCGCCCGGTGGAACCGTAGGCCAAATGCAGGTCAACAAGTCCTTTGCGCTCGAGTTCACTGAGATAGCGCTGGGCCGTCGGGCGGCTGATGCCAACGCTGCCCGCAATCTCCGAAGCGCCCAAGGGCTCCGTGGAGTGAACCACCATGTCGAGGACCTTTTGCATCGTGGGCGGCAGGCGCCGTGGTCCTTTGGCAGGCGGAGCCGTACGGCGCAGGCTGAAGAGCTGGTCCACGGTCGCCTGGTCGGCCACCGTCCGGGACTCCGCCTCCTGCCGCCAGCGCCGATAGGCCTCGAGCTGGGTTTGCAGTTGCTCGAAGCCAAACGGTTTGACGAGGTAGTACACCGCTCCCCCGCGCATGGCGGCCCGCACGGTCTCAAGGTCCCGCGCGGCGGTGATCATGACGGCGTCGAGCTTTTCGCCAGCTCCCTGAAGTGACCTCAACAGGCTGATGCCGTCTTCATCGGGAAGGTAGACATCGAGGAGAAGAAGGTCCGGTTTGAGCCGCTGCACTGCTTCCCTGGCCTCCGCGGCGGTGTGCGCCTCGCCGACGCATTCGTATCCCTCGATTTTGGCCACGCGGCTGGCGTGGATGCGCGCTACGCGGAAGTCGTCGTCGACCACCAAAGTGCGGATCATTCGATCGACTTTCCTGTCATGACCGGGGTTTCGGATCCCAAGCGCGGTTCCGGCAACCAGATTTCAAAGCGTCCCCCGGGTCCGGGGAAAACATCCATGGTTCCTCCTGCACGGTGAACGATCCGGCTCACCAGCGCAAGGCCTATCCCGCGGCGCATTCCTGGCCGCGGTTCCTTCGTGGTGAACCCGTCGGCGGTGATCGTGCCCACCAATTCCGCAGGAACACCGGGCCCATTGTCGGTCACGCAAATGAAAATGCCCGAGGAATCGTCCAGTTGGATGGTCACCTCACGGGGCGTGGGTTGCTCCGCGAGGATCTCGACGGCGTTGTCCAGGAGGTTGCCGACGATCGTGAGCAGCGCTTGCGTTTCGAGGAATGGTTGACGCAGCTGAGAGTCGTCGGTCACCGAGATTTCGACATCCTGCTCAGCAGCCACGGTGATTTTCGCGAGCAGCAGGGCCGCAAGCTCCGGCGGCTCGATCCGCGAGCGCAGCCCTTCGCCAAGGGAGCGCGAGGTGTCCGAAATCCGCGATACGAAATTCCGTGCCTGATCCACATCCCCGAGTTCCAGGAGTCCGTCCACCACGTGGAGACGGTTGGCGTACTCATGCTCCTGGGCGCGCAAAGCTTCCATCAGCCCTTCGACGGAGCGCAAGTCGCGGACGAGGCCCTCTACCTCGGTACGGTCGCGCAATGTGACCACCGAGCCTATGCTCCTTCCCGCCAAGGCAACGGACATCCGGTTCACCACGAGCAAAGCGTCCTCGGTAATCACGATCTGGTCGGTACCGCTGATCTCACCCGTCAGGAGGGAACGGAGCCGTCCGGACGGCAGAAGATCCTCGATCTTCTCTCCCAGCACGTTTTCTTCCAAGTGCAGCAGGGAGCGCGCCTCGGAGTTGATGACGGTGACCCGGCCGTCGTCGTCGAAGCCGATCATTGCTTCGCGGATGCCGTGCAGCAGGGCTTCACGCTCCTGCAGTAGGGACGCAATCTCCACCGGTTCGAGATCGAAGGTGACCCGCTTGATTCTGCGCGCCAGCAAGGCAGAACCCATGGCGCTGATCACGAGCACCACCGCCGAATAGCCGGCAATCAGCAACACCTGTTTGGCGAGTTCGCTGCTTTCCGTGGTCTCCAGGATTCCCACCGAGACCTGCCCGACGACGGTCCCGTCCGCCGCGCGCACCGGCGCCTTGGCGTTGACTGAGTCGCCGAGGCTGCCCTTGTCGATGCCAACATGGGTCTGCCCGTCGAGGACGGCGACGGGTTCTTCCAAGGTCTGTCCGATGAGGTTTGGATTCGGGTGGGAATACCGGACACCTTTCCGGTCGGAGACGACGACGTAGTCCGGCTGCGCCTGGGACTGGACCTTGCTCGCAATCGCCTGAATCGAGTGCGTTGGATCCCCGTTCCCCAGCGACGTGACGATTTCCGGCATTTGCGCCACCGTAGTCGCGATCCCCAGTGCCCTGAGCCGGTATTGGTCCTCGAGGGTCTGGTTGCTGATCTGGGTGTAAAGAAGCGCGCCCAAAGTGACTGTCACAAAGAGGATGCAGAGCAGCCACACCAGGATCTGGGAGGCAAGCGGTCGCGTCTTCCAGCGCGCACCGAAAAATCGCAAGCCACGCAACTCTGGATGCACCGCCAACCTCTTCCTACTCTCCTAGTAGCTTATGTGACAAAGTTCACGGCTACTACGGCTCACCCGACGGCGGCGGTCCGCCGTCCTCGGGAACTCCCTCCTGAGAGGTACTGACAGGGACTCCCTGCCAGTACCGGGCTATCCCTAGTGTTGACGGCAAGGCTGGACTTTGTTTCACGACACAGGGATTCACGACACAGGAGGACGAAGGATGGAAAAGCGCACACTGGGCACCAACGGCTTGGAGGTCTCCGCCGTCGGGCTGGGCTGCATGAGCATGACTGGCGGATACAGCGACAAGCCGGACCGGCAGGAAATGATCTCGCTGATCCGCGCCGCTGTGGACCGGGGCGTGACATTCTTCGACACTGCCGAAATCTACGGCCCATATGCCAACGAGGAGCTCGTAGGCGAAGCCCTCGCCCCGTACAAGGGCCAAGTGGTGATCGCTACCAAGTTCGGTTGGGACATCGATTCCGCAGAACGGAAGCCGAGCGGGCGCGTGAGCAGCCGCCCTGAGGTCATCAAGGACGTCGTGGACGGCTCACTGCGCCGGCTCGGCGTCGACGCCATCGACCTCTACTACCAGCACCGCGTGGACCCCGACGTTCCCATCGAAGACGTAGCGGGTGCGGTCAAGGAACTGATCGAGGCCGGCAAGGTGAAGCACTTCGGCATGTCCGAAGCGTCGGCCGGAACAATCCGCCGGGCGCATGCCGTCCAACCCGTGAGCGCTGTCCAAAGCGAATACTCCCTCTGGTGGCGCCGTCCCGAGGAGGAAGTGCTGGCCGCGTGCGAGGAACTGGGCATCGGCTTTGTCCCCTACAGCCCGCTCGGCAAGGGCTTCCTGACAGGAACCATTACCGCGGCCACCAGCTTCGACGCCGGCAACGACATCCGCAGCACCATCCCCCGGTTCGCGCCGGATGCGCTCCAGCACAATGCCGCCGTCGTCGAACTGCTCGCCAGCATCGCACAACGCAAGGGCGCCACTCCCGGTCAGATCGCATTGGCTTGGCTCCTGGCGCAGAAGCCATGGATCGTCCCGATCCCCGGAACGCGCAAGCTGCACCGCTTGGAGGAAAACATCGGTGCCGCCGCCGTCGAATTGTCCGCCGCGGAACTGGGCGAAATCGAGGACGCCGCCTCCAGGATCCAGGTGCAGGGCGGGCGCTACAACGACGCCGCAGAACGGATGACCAACCTCTAGGCGTCCGCACGGTGCCACGCTTCCGCATCCTGTGAGCCAGGCAAAATGTCACAGTTCAGGCACAGCATAGGTATACAGGGGCCAAAGCCCGGGGTTCGAGGATGGGATACAGCTTCGAACCCCTCGGAGTTGAACCTCTAAGGAGCAACATCGTGAACAAAGTCCGGAAAATTGCAGTGGGCGCGGCCCTGATCGGCGCCGTCGCAGGCGGCGGAGCCCTCACCGCCATGGCCCTGCCGGCTAACGCTGCAACTACTGACACTTCGACCGCCAGCCCATCCGCCCCTGCCACGAACGGCGGCACGCACGGAAACGAAACGGCCCTGACCGGTGACACCGCCACCAAGGTGAAGGCTGCTGTACTGGCGGCCAACTCCGGCGCCACGGTGGAGAACATGACCACCGAAGACGACGGCAGCGCCGCCTACGAAGCCCACGTCACCAAGTCGGACGGCACGCACGCGACCGTCAAACTCGACGCCAGCTTCAAGGTCACGGCAACCGAAACCGGCGGCCCGGGCGGCGGGAAGGGCGGCCACGGCAACCACGGAAACGAAACCGACCTCACGGGTGACACCGCAACCAAGGTGAAGGCAGCTGTACTGGCCGCCAACTCCGGCGCCACGGTGGAGAACATGACCACCGAAGACGACGGCAGCGCCGCCTACGAAGCCCACATCACCAAGTCGGACGGCACGCACGCCACCGTCAAACTCGATGCGAGCTTCAAGGTCACAGCAACCGAAACCGGCGGCCCCGGTCACTAACTCCCAGTCCAACTAACAACTGTGGGCGGATACGGCACCCAGCCGTATCCGCCCACAGCGCTTGAACGGTGTAATGACAGGACCTCCCACCGGTCCTCTGCCGGAAGTAGCCTGAATCCATGGACAGTCGAAACGATGTGAGTGAGTTCCTGCGCTCCCGCCGGGCCAAAGTGACACCCGAACAAGTGAATCTCATTGTGGGGGCCAACCGGCGGGTGCCCGGGCTGCGGCGGGAAGAAGTCGCAACCTTGGCATCAGTCAGCGTGGACTACTACGCGCGGCTTGAACGCGGCAACCTCACAGGTGTCTCCGACGAAGTGCTCGAATCGATTGCCCATGCCCTCAGGCTGGACGAAGCCGAAACCGCCCACTTGTTCGATCTCGCCCGCGCCGCACAGCCGGGGCCGGGCCGCCGCCGTCGTCGGGCAGTGACGCCTGCGCAACAGATCCGCCCGAGCCTCCAGCGGTTTATGGACGCGATAACGGGCGCCCCGACGTGGGTACGGAACGAGCGCATGGACCTCATCACTGCGAACCCACTCGGCCGCGCCCTTTTCTCGCCCCTTTTAGCCGATCCCGTCCGGCCCGTGAACAACGCCCGGTTCGTGTTCCTCAACCCCGAGTCACGCAACTTTTACCTCGATTGGGAGCAGGGCGCGAACGACATCGTGGCCACCCTTCGCAGTCACGCCGGACGGCAGCCGCACAACAAGGGCTTGAGCGACCTGGTCGGCGAACTCGCCACTCGAAGCGAGGAATTCCGCACACGCTGGGCCGCCCACAACGTCCGCTTCCACCGAACCGGCACCAAGCGCATGCACCACCCGGTGGTCGGGGACCTCGAACTCAGCTACGAGGCAATGGAGCTGCCGGCCAACCCCGGGTGGACGATGTTCGCCTACACCGCGGAACCAGGGTCGGCGAGCGACGAACGCCTGAAACTGCTCGCGAGCTGGGCGGCCACCACTGCAAGCGAACTGGCTGCGCCGGCGTCGATCTCGGACTGAGTGTTCGAGCCGCGCGTAGTGAGGGTAGGACCGTCAATCCTAGGAAAAGCAGGGGGCGGCACAGCTGCTGACATAGTCTTCCGGAGCGCTTAGCGTCTTTAACAGGACCTTGAACGACGGCGGTTCCGCCTTGAGTATTCGGGTTTCTTCCAGCCGCTAACTGATCACAGTCCAGGGCTCCACGTTTTAGATGAGAAGAAGATGACTATGGATTTTTCGTTGATGATGGCTTGCGCAGTCATTGGCATCGTGAACAATGACAGCCGCAGTGCCTTGCCTGGGGCACCGGTTGTTCCGGCACGCCCGGCAAGGCGCCTGCGGCTGGCTCGGATCCGGGGTTGGCTCGCAACCGCACTACACCGGGCGGCGTGGAGAATCGAGCCTAAGGTGCCGCAGCCTGTTATGGAGCCTTGCCGGTGAAAGGCGCCGCAGTTGCCCGAATGTCAGGCGTGATCCTGCGGACTGAACATGACTGCGTTCCATTCCCGGATCTCGCTGGGTACTGCAAGTCCTTCCAAGACGAAAGGATCTCCCGCAATGAACTGCTCCGCCCTTTCCTTGCTGGTGAAGATGCCCATCGAACCGTTCACGGCAGGGTTGTTGAAAGTCCCGATGCCAATCAGGCCGCCTTCGGCAGCGAACGCCTGCATATATTCAACGTGCCTGGGGTAAACGGCCTGCAGCCCTGGAAGCGCCGAAGGATCCGAGCTGTAGAAGACGACGAATTGCATTGTTTTCCTTAGCTGTCGGATTCGGCGCTGTCGGATTCGGCCAGGGTCTGGCCGAGCCGCGGAAGAACATGGTTTCGCCATCCGCCGCTCATGATGCGGTGCGATGCCACGTGGGTCGGCTCGTCGGGATTGAAGCCGTCGTGGACAATCGACAGCCTGGTGCCGGTGTCCGCCACAGTGATTGACCATGTCACAGTGCTGTTGAGGCTGTTTCCAGAGTTCGCATCCCGCCAGGAAATACGCAGGAGCTTCTCCGTTTCCAGGTCAAGGACTTCGCTGGCCACCAAGCCGCTGAATCCGACTGCCGGAACGGGAATCCCGCGCATATGGAACTGGTGCCCCACGATCGCCTGGAAGTCGTTTTCCATCAACCAGCGGGCGATCAGCCCGGGTTCCGTCAGTGCCCGCCAAACCTTGGCAGGCGAATACGGCAGGAATTCTTCGACCTCGATGGTCGTAAGGTGTTCACTCATTTGGTGTCCTCAATCTCGTTCATGACCATCCTAAGTTCCGAGGGAGCCGTCGGCGGAGCGATCCGGCATCCCCGAGCTGCGTCGCAGCCCAGTTCGAGCAAAATCCAACTCTTGTTTAACGACAGTCAGCGATATATCGTTAACTATCGCAGAACACACTGCGAGCCTCAGGGCAACCCACACAAGATTGAAAGGACGATGCCGCTATGAAAGGCATTCACGACAACAGACACACGGATTGCGGTCCGGATATGGAACGCTTCGGACGCGGCCGGAGCCGTCGCGGGCCCCACGGACACGGCGGATTCGGGCCAGGCCGCGGGTTTGGGCCAGGCCGCGGTTTCGGGCCGGGGTTTGGCCCAGGCTTTGGTCCCGGCTTTGGCCCCGGCGGCCAGCGTCGGGCCAACAAGGGCGACGTTCGCTTCGCGATCCTCTCCTTGCTGGCCGAAGCACCATCCAATGGATACGGACTCATCAAGACAATCGCTGAGAAGACGTCCGGATCGTGGCGCCCAAGCCCGGGTTCCGTCTATCCGACGCTGCAGCAGCTCGTTGACGAAGAGCTCATTGCACCCGTCGGCGAAGGCCGGCGCACTGAGTTCACACTCACCGACGCCGGAAAGGCATACGTAACGGAGCACGCCGAGGAGCTGGAAAATGCGTGGAACATCGATCCAGAAGGATCAGGACCCGCGTTTCACCAGAGCGTGGCAAAGCTCATGGGGGTTATCCACCAATTCCGCTTCGCCGCAACCGACGAACAGCGCACAGCCGCCATGGAAAAGATCGACGAAACACGGCGAGCGCTGTACCACATCCTCGCTGACTAGAACCACCCTTCCGAGGCCGCGACGCGGAATCACCCACTCCGCTCGCGGCTTCCGGGCTGGCACGGCTAGCGTCGGGGGATGGAGGTGCCCCCTGTTGGCGTCCAGGTGATTCGGCCGCCTTGGAAGTCCTGGGCAGCACCACCGCAACAAACGGAGTACTCGTTGCTTGTGGGATAGCCGAGCTCGCCGTTCTCCCATCCTTGTGCCGCATAGGCGGAGCGGATGGCGCCCGCGTTCACGTGGGCGCCGGTCGCCGGCGACCAGTAGATCGCCCCGCCTTGAAACGACTGGTAGGCGCCGCCGTCGCGCAGCCCCTTTACCTCGTTGCCCGTGGGGTAGCCCAGCGGGCCGTTCTCCGAACCTTGAGCGACATACGCAGAGCGGATGGCGCCCGCGTTCACGTGGGCGCCTGTGGCCGGTGACCAGTAGATCGCCCCGCCCTGGAAGGACTGGTAGACGCCGCCGCCGCGAATCGGTCCGACTTCATCGGAGGTGGGGTATCCGAGGGGGCCGTTCTCCCATCCTTGAGCCGCGTAGGCGGATCGGATCGCACCCTGATTGAGGTGGGAGTAGGTCGTCGGCGACCAGTAGATCGTCCCCCTGCTGTAGTTGCGGTAGGCTCCACCGAAGCGCAAATTGTCTACCTCCCAGCCGGTGGGATCACCAAGAAATGCAGGGCCGCCGAGGGAAAAGTAGTAGATGTCGATAGGAGTCAGGTGGAGGGTGACCGAATTGCTGGGTGGCGACGGCTCTGACGTACCGGCACTGTTGGTGGCCGTGGCTGTGAAGCTGTACGTGTAACCATTGATCAGACCTCTGACCACGCACGAACCCGATGCCCCTGTGATGGTGCAGGTGGCACCGTCGGGGTTGGCTGTCACTGTGTATGAATCCACTGCCCCGCCGGAAGACGGCGCGGAAACGGAAACGCTGGCCGAAGAGACTCCGTCCACGGCTATGGGGGCACCGGGTGATCCCGGGGGCATGAGACCTGCACCCATCCCCATGATGCCGGTCGCCGCCATGGAAGCAATAGTCGTCGTCATGAATCCAAGACGCATCAAACGCCTCGTGAATTCCCGGGTCCTGATCAATATTGAAGTCACTTTAGACGCACCCATGTAGCGACGCCCGTGCCGCACCCCGAAGCCCGCCGACGGCAAGCCCATGGCGATCATAGGGCGCGGAAGCGAGCTCCCGCAACGAGTCTCCGCGTTGCTGTTCCAGCTGGGCTGCTGGTCTTACCCTCCGAGGCGGAGCTCCATGAAACGCTGAGCGTGGACGACGGCGGGGCCTCCCGCCGTCGTTCCCTGCGTTGAGCGGCGACGCCGCTCAGGAGTACCACTGCCACTCAGGCGGCTCCCAGCCCGAGGGAACCTGATGGTTGTCCTTCGTCCCGCATTTTGCACAGCTGTAGCTTGCCGACGGCGGCCGCAATCCGCTGCCATCGGCCGCATAGACAGCGGGAACATACTCATGGAAGGTCAACGGAAACCCAGGGCCGCACTGCCCGCAGGCTGGCACCCTTGGCAGCGCTGCGGGGATACAGGGACGATGGGCGGAAATTCGATGTCCAGCACGAGCAAGCGTCATGTTTCTCCCTCACGTCTTCATCGGTCGGGAATCGGCGCTGGCCACATCCCGAGTTCAAAGTTCATGCCCGGGCGCCCGCATCGTGCCTATGAACCCAATGGGGCAGCCAGCGGGTAGTGGGTCAAACCCTATGCCAGGATTCCCTGCAGGGCCATGGGCAAGCCCGAAGAGATGGTTCGCAATCAGTTAAGCCGCTAACAGAGGAAACTGTTGCCCGCGTCACATCCTCCGTTTAGTCTTTGTTCCGGGCCGCAGCGTCGCGGTTCCTGATCGGAAGAGGACTCATGACCGAAAAAATCCGGCTTCTCGTAAAAATGGACATCGATGGTGCCCAGGTCCGCATCACAGCCCATGGACGGCTAACCTCCCGGAGCCTCCACGCCCTTTACGTAGTCGCCAGGCGGGCCAACGCCCTTATGCCTGGCCTGGCCCTCGAAATCGACGTCAGCGGGGCCAACGTGGAACCGGCGGCCATGGAAGCGCTCCACCGCTGCTCGCAATCCCGCCGTCTTCCGGCCCTGATCGATCCCCAACAGTCAGATGTCAACATCTCCGTCCGGTCATCCGCAGACGCGGTGATGGCCGCCTGAATCCGGCGGCTTTGAACGCGGTGGGCGCTTCGACCCAGCTTGCCTAGAACTTGGTGGTGCCGCGCAGTCGCCGGGGACGGCCGTCCGGGTCCACGACGAAGCGGCTGAGCGGATCCGCCCACAGACGCTGGAGGGCCGAAACAGGTTCCGGGGTGTGGTGCCGCACGTTTCCGGTGGGGCGGTGCGAGCGGCGCCCGGTTTCGTGCCAGTTATCGAGGGCGTCGGCGCTGGTCTTCCACAGCTTTAGCCCAGCCGCCGGGTCGTGAATTCGGGGATCGTCCTGATCGAAGCCCAAGTGTTCGGCCCAGAGTTGGAGCCGGAGCCCGCGGGCCAGCGGCCGGGAAGCGGCGTGGCCGTTGTCGGTGCCGGGCGGCTCCCCGTTCTCGGCAGTGGTGTCGGCAGTGGTGTCGAATACAGCGCAGGTGAGCTCGCTGTCGGTGGTCCAGGACCGGCGGTTGAAATTGTCTGAGCCGCAGGTGAACCAGATGTCGTCGATAATGCAGATCTTGGCGTGGACGTAGATCGGAGTTCCGGAGCTGTTCTCCAGGTCGAACACGCCGACCCTGTCGGGTGCGACCTGGCGCAACATCTTGAGGGCGCGAAGTTGCCCGATCCGGCTTGCCGGCCCCGTAAGCGAGCCATCTGAGTCGGGGTAGCGGGGCACGACGACGATCACGTTAAGGTCAGGATTCCGCTCTAGTGCCTCTGCGATTCCGGCTGCGACCTCGGTCGACCACAAGTACTGGTCCTCTATGTAGATCAGCGAGCGGGCGCGGGCGAAGGCTTTCGCATAGCCTCGGGCAACGCTGCGTTCCCCTTCGGGCGCGAACGGGAACGGGGGACGTTTCACACCGTAGGTGCGCAGCAGCTGCACGGCATGGGGTCCGGCCGCGGGTGGCGGCGGTGCAGCGGCCGGGAGCGGTTCGGGGTGCCGGGGCATACGGGCCAGGCGTTGCAGCAGCATCCGGTAGGGGGTGCGTCGATCCAGTGGATGGGGGTCGTTCCATCGCTCAGCGAACACTGCCAGTACATCCGCGACCACGGGCCCCCGCAGTTCGAGCGCAGCATCGTGCCACGGCGGACGTTTCCCATACCGGGGATCCATGGTCACCGCTTGCGGGTCTCCCGCATGGTCGGCGTCGTCCCTTCGGCTGTGGGAAAGGTCGAGCCCGCCGATGAACGCAACATCCCGCGACGGATCGTCACGACGGCGGATGACGAACATTTTCTGGTGATGGGAACCGAACAGGCGGACACGCTGATCCAACAACACTTCTCCGCCGGCGTCGTTGATCTTGCGGCTCAGGAGCTCGTTGGATCGGCCGCTCATCGGGGCTGATACCCGCTCGCCGTGGGATCTCCAGACAAGGCCCCGCACTTCCACGCCCTGGCGAGCCAACCCTGCGAGCAGGTCCCCGATCGTCGGTCCGTCCGCCAGCAGCCGTTCGTCGGCGTCGCCACGCCAGTCGGTGAACCACACACGGTCTCCCGCCCGCAGAGCAGTCAGCTCCTCATGCAGTCGGGCAAAATAGCTCGCTCCATGAATCAGGGGCCGCACCAGGTTGCCCTCCGACCACGCCGAAGACCCGGCACCGCCCGCGTGCACCTTCGTGGCCAGATTCCCCCGCTCAGCGCGACTCAGGAACCACGTGCCAGCATCAGTGTCCACTCAGTGCTCCTTCCGGGGGCGGGGCCAATCCTCTGGGGTCCGGTCTTCAAACAGCCTAGAAGGTAACCTTACTGATCAAATCAATTCACGAGGTGAGGCGGAAGACAATGGGCGTTCATCCCCAAGGCACGTCGGACGACGACTCAGCCAAAGGCAAAGGCGAGCTTGCCGACGACCGGTTCGTCGGTGACGCCGACCTGGCCCGGTGGAAGTCGCCCGCTGGTAGGTGGCTCGCCTCCCGCGCACAACGCCTCAGTGCCCGTCTCGGCCCGTACGGTGCGCTCATCCTGATCCTCGCTGCTGGAGCCGCAGTGGCATCACTGCTCGCTTTCGCGACCGGCGGAGTGTACGAGGCCGTGACAGAAGCAGATGGCGTGTCCGCCCTGGACCACCCGGTCCTGGAGGCAGCGATGACCTTGCGCAGCCCCGCACTGGACGCCGCCGCCACGGCGTACACCGATCTGGGCGGAGGAATCGGGATGCCGATCCTGGCCGTGATTGCCACCGCCGTGCTGGTCCTGCGGCGCCGCTCGTGGACGCCGGCGATCCTCATTGTGACCGCTGCGGCCGGCTCCCTCCTCATGACCATTGCCGGCAAGCAACTCATCGGCCGTGCCCGGCCCCCGCTCAGCGACGCCGTGCCGCCCTACGAGTATTCCCCTTCGTTTCCCAGCGGGCATTCGCTGAATTCGTTCGTGATCGCCGGAATCGTCGCCTACCTGGTCATCCTGCGTTGCCGCTCCCGCCGGGCCCGCGCCTGGACAGTGACCACCGCGGCCCTCTTCGCCCTGACCATCGGCCTAAGCCGGGTGTTCCTGGGCCACCACTGGCTCACCGATGTCCTGGCGGCCTGGACGCTCGGCGCCGTCTGGCTGGTCCTGGTCATTACATCCCACCGCCTTTACCTCACCGCCCGAAAGACTGAAAAGCTCAACCACGCCCGGACCGAGACCCCAGGCAGATAAAAGCCGGCTCCGGCTTGCCCCCTCCCGTATGTTGCCCAAAGTTTGCTTTTCCTGCACTTAGCTTTTGCCCGGTGCTGGAAGAGTCCGGCGGGGGTTTTGTCAACAAAGCCAAGCACTGGGAGCAGCTCATGTCAGGTCTCAACCGTCGACGTTTTCTTCAACTATCAGGGGCCAGCGCGGCGAGTGCCGCAATCGCGGAAATGCTAGGCGAGAGCATCGCGCGCGCCGCGACCATTCCGGCCAACCGTGCCACCGGCTCGATCAAAGACGTCGAGCACGTAATCGTCTTCATGCAGGAGAACCGCGCCTTCGACCACTACTTCGGCACGCTCAAGGGCGTACGCGGGTTCGGTGACCCGCATCCGGCCATCCTCCCGAGCGGGAAGGACGCGTTCGCGCAGAACAACGGAACGCGGGACATCCTCCCCTACCACCCGACCGCGCCGAATCTCGGCATGCAGTTCATGGAAGACCTCGACCACTCGTGGAAGCTCACCCACGAGGCCTTCAACGTGGGCAAATACGACAAGTGGCTCCCCGCCAAGTCCGAGGCCACCATGGCGTTCTACGAGCGCGGCGACGTCCCGTTCCATTTCGCCCTCGCGGACGCGTTCACGATCTGCGACCAGTACCATTGCTCGTTGCTCGGCCCCACGGACCCCAACCGTTATTACATGTTCACGGGCTGGGACGGCAACGACTACAAGGCCGGCGGCCCCGACTTGTGGAACGCCGAGGTCGGCTACTCGTGGAGCTCGTATCCCGAGGAGCTTGAGAAGGCCGGCGTGAGCTGGAAGGTGTACCAGGACGTCGGCGACGGCCTCACGGCCGCGGGCTACTGGGGCTGGACGGGCGACGCGCACATCGGCAACTACGGGGACAACTCGCTCCTGTACCTCACGCAGTACCAGAACTCGAAGCCCGGCAGCCCGCTCTACGAGAAAGCGCTGACAGGCACGAACGCGAAAGCGGGCGACGACCTGTTCCGGATCTTCCGCGAGGACGTCGCGAGCGGGAAGCTCCCGGAGGTCTCCTACGTCGTGGCCCCCGAGGCGTACACCGAGCACTCGAACTGGCCCTCGAACTTCGGCGCCTGGTACACGGCGAACATCCTCAACATCCTCACGTCCAACCCGGACCTCTGGAGCAAGACAGCCGTGTTCTTCATGTACGACGAGAACGACGGCTTCTTCGACCACGTCGTCCCGCCGCACCCCAACACCCCGCAGATCCCCGGCGCATCCACGGTCTCGACCGAGGGCGAGTGGTACGACGGCCGGATGACGTTCTCCGGCATCGCCGACGTCCCGGGCCACTACGGTCTCGGAGTGCGCGTGCCGATGCTCGTCGCCTCGCCCTGGAGCATGGGCGGGTGGGTCTGCTCGGAGACGTTCGACCACACGTCGATCGTGCGGTTCCTCGAGTCACGCTTCGGTGTTAAGTCCCCCAATATTTCGCCGTGGCGCCGCGCGGTGTGCGGCGACCTCACGAGCGCGTTCGACTTCTCGGCGAACGCGGGCGCGGCGCCGGCCCTGCCCGACACCTCGGCGTTCAAGGCCGCGGACCACAATCGGCATCCGAGCTACGTGCCGACGCCTCCCGCAGTCAACTCAATGCCGGCCCAGGAGAAGGGCACGCGACCGTCGCGACCGCTCGGGTACGCGCTCGACGTCGCGGTCTCGGTGGCCGGCGGCAAGCTCTCCGCCCACTGGTTGAACGCCGGGAAGCTCGGCGCACACGTGCAGGTCCGCTCGAATCTCCTTCCGGCGGGACCGTACTCGTACACGATCGGCGCGGGTGCATCACTCGACGCGTCGTGGGCGCTTGGCGCCGAGTACGACGTGCAGATGCACGGCCCGGCGGGCTGGTACCGCCGCTTCGCGGGCACGACGGCGGCCGCGGACATCCGCGCGACCGTCACCCGCGACGGCGTGTCCGGCCACGCGCAGTTCCGGATCGAGAACGCTGGCCCGGCCGCTGCCGCGCTCACGATCACAGACGCGTACGGCGCCGGGTCGCAGGCCCTCGCGCTCAACCCGGGCCAGGCCAAGACCGTGGTGATCCCCACGCAAGGCGGCTGGTACGACCTCAAGATCACCGCCGCGGCGGATCCGAAGCTCGTGCGAGTCCTCGCAGGGCGCCTCGACGACGGCAGGGCTCTCACGTCCGACCCCCAATTGGGCCGCTGACGGGCAGTCGCCCGCCGTCGCCCGCTGTTCTTCACCCCGAATAGAAGCGCTCCGACAGGGGCGCAACCCGAAAGGACAATTCAATGCTCAATGTGTTGAAAAGCCGCAAGTCCGGAGCCCTGGCAGCCATTGCGGCCACCATCGCGCTCACAGGCACCGCAGTGGTCGGCTCGGTTGGCCCCGCCACGGCACTGGCCGCGTCCGGCTCCGTCGCCCAAGCGAGCGGACAAGGGGCCAACGGTCCCGACCATGTCTTCGTCATCATGATGGAGAACCACGGCTACGACCAGATCATCGGCAACACCGCCGACGCGCCCTACATCAATACCCTCGCGCAGCGCTACAACACTGCGGCGAACTACCACGGCGTCACGCACCCGAGCCTGCCCAACTACCTCTCAGCCATCTCGGGCAGCTTCCAAGGAATCTGGGACGACTGCAAAGCGGGAGCGAATGTCACGTGCGCCCCTGAAGAGTTCGTCCCCGGCTCCAGCGACACTGGAGTCACCGGGCAACTCACGCCAGAACAGGCGGCCAGCGCCGCCGCGACTCCGCATATGTTCTCCGGCCAGACCATCGTCGACCAGCTCGAAAACAAGGGACTGAGCTGGAAGGCATACATGGAGAACCTCCCTAGCACCGGCTCCCAGGTCGAATACGCACCCACAATCGGCTCCACCACGGTCAAGTTGTACGCCCAGAAGCACAACCCGTTCATGTACTTCTCGGACATCAACTACCCGGGCAGCCCGCGCCTGCAGAACATCGTGCCGCTTGAGAACAACCTAAAAACCGACCTCGCGAGCGGCAACGTGCCCAACTTTGTCTGGATCAGTCCCAACCAGTGCCACGACATGCACGGGATCTCCCCCTCCGGAGCAGCCCTCATCGGACTGCCCCAATGCGGTTACCCGGACTCCGGCCTCGACCACCGCGCGATCCAGCTCGGCGACGCCTACCTCAAGCAGACCGTCCAGCAGATCATGGATTCTCAGACGTGGAAGACGACTAAGTCAAGCATCGTCCTGGCCTGGGACGAGAACGACTACTCGGGCTCCACGGGCGGCCCGGGCAGCCCGGTCGGACAGAACGGCGCGGTCCTGGGCGGCGGCCACGCACCAATGATCGTGATCAACTCGGCTGCAGGCCCGCACAAGACCTCGAACCAGCTCTCCGACCACTACACCCTGCTCTCCACCATCCAACACATGTGGCACCTCGGCTGCCTGGCGAACACCTGCTCGCCCACTACATCGGGCACGTTCGAGGAACTCTTCCGCCCCTGACCCGTCATAGCGTTCAAGAGCTGACGGCCTGCCCGCACATCCCGTGCGGGCAGGCCGTCCGGCTATCACGCGAGGCGCTGTATCGCGAAGGCGAGCCGAACTGCGATTTAGCGCGCAAGTAGGAATGTGAAAGAATCTGCATATAGATGCATATAAGCAAGCGCCCGGCTCACTCGAGGCCAAGGCCGGACCGCACACCTCCATAGATCGGAAACAGCCCATGAAGACCGCGACAACGGGACAAGGCATGCTCGCCCGGATTCCCGGCCACGGCAGCTTTTTCGTGAGTGGGACCGCCGTCGACATGATTGAAGTTTTCGGTGGGCTGCTGCATTGCTACCAAGGCAACGGCGGCTGCCGAAAGCAAGGGCTCTACTTCTCGCGGACCGAGCCGAAAAAGCCCCTTCAATGCGTCTTGTACGCTGCCGGCCGCGAAGGAACCCGCGCCGGAGCGGACTTACCGGGCGACGCGACGATCACGGTCAGCGTCAGCCATGACCTGGCCCCCAAGCTTGACGGGGCCGTTCTGGACTTCGGAACCTTCAACAAAATGGAACGCTTCGTATGGCTGAAATTGCCGTCCGTCAAAGGCCCATCCTGCACCTGCCTACGATCAATCGGGGCCCCGGCAGGAAAACGATCACCGTGCCTCGATGATCGAGGCCTTGGACTCAGTGACCTCTGACGGGTCCCACCCTCCTCGGGACGCCGCGAAGAGAATGAGCTCGGCCCGGCCGTCGTCGGCGGTCACTCCGCGAATCTCCGGGAATCGTGCAACCAGGCGGAAGCCGAGCGCATCGTGCATTCTGATGGATGCCGTGTTGTGTTCGTTTGCGAAGTAGTGGGCGATGGACGCCCGGGACCAGATCCATTCCAACCTCGCCACGGTGAGGGCAGAACCGACCCCTCGCCGTCGAAACCCCGGGGCGACCACCACTCCCCCGAGATAGTGGCCGGCGGGCGAGCCGCCGTCGGGATTCGGATGGAAATGGGTCTTGGCTACGCCGATGACCTTGCCGTGTGTAACGGCCACCAAAACGACTCGGTCGCTCCTTGGGAGGACCATCTCGCTGGTCCAGCGTCTCCGCTCGCTGGCGTCACAGAGCGAATTCACCTGCGCCAGGTCGTCGAGGGTGCATTCGCGAATCTGCATGGCGATAGCGTACTGGGCGAGCCCGTGGACGGTTCTAGTCGTGAAGGACCACTTGGTAGAGATTGTGGTCTTGCCATTTTCCGGCAATCTGCAGGTATCGCGGCGCCATGCCAATCTGCTGGAACCCGGCCTTGAGCAGCACGCGCTGCGAGGCAGCGTTGTGGAGAAGAGTGCTCGCCTCAATGCGGTGCAGGCCGAGTTCGTCGCGCGCCATTTCGACTATCGCCTGGACTGCCGCCGACGCTAGTCCGCGGCCTGCATATGTGCTATCCACCCAGTAGCCCAGGCCCGTGCTCTGGAAGGGACCGCGTACGATTCCGGCCAGGTTGAATCGGCCGACGACTCGATCGCCGTCGAACAGTCCGAGCGGGTGCGCTCCCCCTGCCTCATGCGCAGCGAGGCGGCTGGCAATGTCCGCTGACTGCCAGTCTGCGGTGTAATACTCCTCGGGCCGTACTGGCTCCCAGGGTGAAAGGTAGGCACGGTTGCGCACATATGCGGCGGCGAGCGCAGCCGCATCACCTACGCGCAGTACGCGCATGCTGATGCTTTCACTAAGTTGGCGCGGTTCAATCATCGGTCAACATTAGAGCCAAATACCTCTCTCGGACCAAAGTCCCGACCCTGCGTGATCCCGCCACCTGAGCGGACACCCCCAAGCCCGACCTTAACGGAATCGGGTGGCCGGACGAATATCACCGGGGTGCCCTCCACCTGCGGTGATCAGCCCGGAATGGCCGTCCTCCGCTAGACCGAGTCGGCCTACATCATCTGGATCTGGAGCCCCCTGTCGGATTCGAACCGACGACCCCCGCTTTACAAGAGCGGTGCTCTGGCCAACTGAGCTAAGGAGGCGCGCCCCGGCAGGCCGGAGCTGGTTGCCCCGGCAAGCCGGGGCTGGTGCGCGCAAGCGCTAGATAAGGGTAGCCCAAGACCTCCCGCCCACGGAAATTCCAGCGGGCAGGAGGCCTAGGCCTCGATAACTACTTCTTTGCTGCGACAGCTGCATTCAGGACGGTCATGAAGTCCGCCTTGTTGTCCCATTGCTGGCCGTCGATGAAGACCGTGGGCGTGCCGGAGATCCCGATATTCTTGGCCTCCTGGGTGACCACCTTGACGAACGGCCGGTACGTCTTGTTGTCGATGCAGGAGTCGATGTTGGCCGATCCGGCTTGGGTGGCCAACTTCTTGAGGTCGTTGTCCGAAATGCCCGCACTGCCCTCGGCGGGCTGCTGGGCGTACAGCAGGTCCACGAGTGCCGAGTACTTGTCAGGTGACGTGTTCGCCACACATGCTGCGGCGTTGGCGGCGCGCGAGGAGTAGTTGGTGCTGGAGCTGGCGTCCAGGAAACCGAACGGACGGTACTCCAGAGTGATCTTGCCGTCGTTGCGCAGCTGGGTCAGCTGCTGGCTGTACGTGGTCTCGAAGTTCTTGCAGATGGGGCAGATGAAGTCGATGTAGGCCACAACCTTGACCGGTTTGCCAGCTTCAGCCTCGGCGCCGGGAGCGGTCACGGTGGCGGGCGCGGTGGCCGGGGCCGACGGAAGCGACGCGAGGCTAACGGTGCCGGCGGCCACCTTCGTCACATCGGTGCCCTTCAGCAGCGTCACGCCGCCGTGAACGTTGGCGTTGGCCGGCGTCGGGCCCTGATCGGCGATCGGGGCATTGTTCGCAATGTTCTGGGTGACCACGAGGGCAATGACCGCGAGGATCGCCACGACGGCGACCACAATGCCCCATCCGATGAGCAACTTGTTGCGCTTGTCCTTCTTCAGCTGAGCTTCGCGGATCTCGCGGGCCTTTTCGCGGGCCTGGGCGGTGCGCTCTGCCTTGGACAGGCGTGGTTCGTTTGCGGGGCTCATCAGTTCCTCGTGATTGATCGACGGCGTTGGTTGTAGCAATGGCAACGGGGCCAGTTTACGGGAGAAGACCGGCAGCTTTGCTGGGGTCTTCGACTCCAGTCTGAGGAACGAGCAAGTGTCGTTGATGATTCCCGCCGGTAGGGTGGGAGATGAGTCACAAGCAACCCCAGGGGGCAGCAATGCAAGAAACGGCAAGCGAAAAAATCGACAGCGCACCCGAAGGCAAACAGGCTCCACCGACCCGGAAACACGATTTCATGGTGGTCTCCAACCGTCTTCCCGTGGACCGCTACCCCAGCGATGAGGGGGAAAACAGCGAAGAAGGTTGGCGCCGCTCCCCCGGCGGGCTAGTGACTGCCCTCGCGCCGATGATGACCAAGACCGACGGCGCGTGGGTGGGCTGGCACGGCGCCCCGGACGAAGCGTTGGAACCCTTCAGCCACGGCGGCATGGACCTGATTCCCGTGGACCTCAGCACGGACGATGTTGAGCTCTATTACGAAGGCTTCTCCAACGCCACCCTCTGGCCGCTCTACCACGACGTCATTGCCCCGCCGGAGTTCCACCGAACATGGTGGGACAGCTACCGCCGGGTCAACCGGCGGTTCGCCGACGCTGTCATCCAGCACGCGGACCAAGGAGCCACTGTGTGGGTACAGGACTACCAGCTCCAGCTCGTGCCAAGTATGCTCCGCCAGGCGCGCCCGGACCTGCGCATCGGCTTCTTCAACCACATCCCGTTCCCGCCTCCGGAGATCTTCGCCCAATTACCGTGGCGCCAGGCCATCATCGAAGGCCTGCTCGGCGCTGACCTGGTGGGTTTCCAGCGTCCTAGTGACGCGGCAAACTTCATGCGCTCGGCACGCCGCTTCATTGGCGCAAGCGTCAAACAGCAACAGATCCACGTCAAAGGAACCGATGGCCGGATCACACATATTGCCCGCGCACAGGCCTTCCCGATCTCCATCGCCGTGGATCAGATCAGCGAACTCGCTGAGCGCCCGGACATCATCGATCGTGCCCGGCAGATCCGCCAGGACCTCGGCAACCCCAAAACCATCCTCCTGGGCGTGGACCGCCTCGACTACACCAAGGGCATCCCCCATCGTTTGAAGGCCTTTGAGGAACTCCTCAAGGAAGGACGGCTCACCGTGGAGGACGCCACACTGATCCAGGTGGCGAGCCCCAGCCGCGAGCGCGTGCGGCAGTACAGACTCCTGCGTGAAGAAATTGAAGGCACCGTGGGCCACATCAACGGCAGCTACGACACGATGCAGAACACCGCCGTTCGCTACCTCCACCACAGCTACCCGATCGAGGAGATGGTGGCCCTGTACCTCGCAGCCGACGTCATGCTGGTGACGGCTTTGCGCGACGGCATGAACCTCGTCGCGAAGGAATATGTCACAGCCCGTACCAGCAACACGGGTGCGCTGGTCCTCAGTGAATTCACGGGCGCGGCCGATCAACTCAAGCAAGCACTCCTCATGAATCCGCACGACATCGACGGGCTGAAGAACACCATCATGAGGGCCGTGCACCTGCCCCCGAACGAATCCCGCCGCCGGATGAAGTCCATGCGGAAACAAATCCTCGACCACGACGTCGATCATTGGTCGGCCGAATTCCTTTCGGCCTTAGCAGAAACCGTGGTGCGCGATGACTCCTGAGACAGCAGCTACTCCCCCGCTGAGCCTGACGCCCGAACTGCTCGACGCCGTCCGCAGGATCGCCCGGACCGATCAGCTCTTGGTGGCCATGGACTTTGACGGCACCATTTCCCCGATCGTCGACCACGCCGACGCCGCGCGTCCGCTCAAGCGCTCAGCCGCCGCTTTCGCTGAACTCGCCAAACTACCGAGGACGACGACGGCGCTCATCTCCGGTCGGGCACTGGCCAGCCTGCGGGCGGTCGCCTCCCCTCCCGAGGCAACGCTGCTGATTGGCAGCCATGGCGCCGAGGCCTGGATGGGCCCCGGTTCGGCGGAACTCCAACTGGACGACGCCCAAAGGGATCTCCTTGCCGAAGTCCGCGAGGTCCTGGCCGGAATCTCGCAGGAAGCTCCGGGGACCGTCCTCGAAGACAAGCCTGCCGGCGTCGTACTTCACACCCGGCGAGCCGACGATGATGTGGCGGAGGACGCTGTCGCCGCTGCCCGAGCGGTCCTTGAAGATCGCCCGGGAGTCTTCCTCAAAAACGGCAAACGGGTCCTCGAGACCTCGGTGGTGCACTCCTCCAAAGGCGAGGCCGTCGAGTTCCTGCGCCAGGCCACCTCCGCCACCGGGATCCTTTTCGCCGGCGACGACGTGACCGACGAGGACGCAATCGCCAGGCTTGGCGCCGGCGACGTCGGGGTCAAGGTCGGGCTGGATTTCACCCAGGCCGAGTTCCGCGTCGAGGCCCCTGTCCACGTCGCCGAACTCCTGGAAGCGGTCCTTCGCGAACGTCGCCGCGAAGTCTCGGGAGACTCATCTCACATGTGACATTCGTAACATTTAGGCGAATACCCCGAGCTACTGCCATACTCTAGGTTGTGATGTGGCGCACAACTACCGTGCGGCGTCACTCAGTCTCCCTTGCCCGGGCCTAGCCCAGGGCGGGGAGCCCAACTGAATAAACATGAACCATTCACAACGGATCGTCCGGCACGTACCTGCCGGTGAAGGGATTGATAACTGTGGCAACAGTTACTTTTGATAACGCTACGCGTCTGTACCCGGGCACAGATAAGCCCGCCGTCGATAAGCTCAACATCGACATCGCCGATGGCGAATTCCTGGTCCTTGTTGGACCTTCCGGTTGCGGTAAGTCCACCTCCCTGCGCATGCTCGCAGGCCTCGAGGATGTAAACTCCGGCCGCATTCTGATCGGTGACCGCGACGTCACAGACGTCCCGCCGAAGGACCGCGACATCGCAATGGTCTTCCAGAACTACGCTCTGTACCCGCACATGACGGTTGCGGACAACATGGGCTTCGCACTGAAGATCGCCGGCGTCTCCAAGGAGGAGCGCGCGGAGCGTGTCCGCGAAGCAGCCAAGCTTCTTGACCTCGAGCTTTACCTGGACCGCAAGCCGAAGGCACTCTCCGGTGGCCAGCGTCAGCGCGTTGCCATGGGCCGCGCAATCGTCCGTAACCCTCAGGTCTTCCTCATGGATGAGCCCCTTTCCAACCTGGACGCGAAGCTCCGTGTCCAGACCCGTACGCAGATCGCATCCCTGACCCGCCGCCTCGGTGTTACCACGGTCTACGTGACCCACGACCAGGTCGAGGCCATGACCATGGGTGACCGCGTTGCCGTTCTCAAGGACGGCCTGCTGCAGCAGGTAGATACCCCGCGCAACCTGTACGACCGCCCGAAGAACGTCTTCGTTGCCGGCTTCATCGGCTCGCCTGCCATGAACTTGCTCGAGCTGCCCGTCGTCGACGGCGGCGTCCAGTTCGGTGGCACCGTTTACCCGGTACCGCACGATGTCCTCGAAGAGGCACACGGCAAGACCGTCACGCTCGGTTCCCGTCCGGAAGACCTCGAGACCGTTGGTGCCGGCGAAGGCCTCGAAGTTGAGGTTGACGTCGTCGAGGAGCTCGGCGCCGACGCCTACGTCTACGGCCACACCACGCTTGACGGCAAGAGCCACGACATCGTGGCCCGCGTCGACGGCCGCCGCCCCCCGATGAAGGGCGAGTCCATCTTCGTTCGTCCGCAGTCGGGCCACGTGCACTTGTTCGACACCAAGTCGGGCCTGCGCCTGGGCGACTAGTCCCCACCAGTCCCCTAACCTCGCTCCGCTTCGGCCAGGGAACCCTGCCAGCGTGGGCCCTAATATCGAAGCGACGGCGGCCCTTCCGAGTGGACGGGCCGCCGTCGTCGTTAACAGCAGCCTCCATACGGAAGAATTGACTCCATGACCGAGCAAAGCGGTGCCAAGTGGCATGACGAACCCACCGACTACGCGCAGATCGGCAAACTCCCGCGCACCGAGGCTGCCAGCGCCAATGACATTGCTCCGCCGGCGGGTGTGATCGGATCCCTCAACATCACCGCCGCTGCAGCGGATCCCGAGCTACTGGACCTGCCCTGGCACATCGCACTCGAAGACTGGCCAGCAGCGAACCTGGCCGCCCTGCCGCGCGGTATTTCCCGGCACATCGTCCGTTTCGCGCACTTGGCCGGCTCCGTCATCGCCATCAAGGAAACGTCCGAGCACGTTGCCCGGCACGAATACCACATGCTCCGGAAGCTGGCACGAATGGATGTGCCTTGTGTCGAGCCGGTCGCGGTCATCACCGGCCGCACCACTGTTGACGGCAGGCCCCTGAACCCCGTGCTGGTCACCCGGCACCTCAAGTTCTCCATGCCGTACCGGGCGCTCTTCTCCCAGATGCTGCGCCGTGACACCCTCACAAGGCTTATCGACGCCCAGGCGCTGCTGCTGGTGCGCCTGCACCTGATCGGTTTCTATTGGGGCGACGTTTCCTTGTCCAACACCTTGTTCCGCCGCGACGCCGGCGCGTTCGCCGCGTACCTCGTGGATGCCGAGACGGGCGAGCTGTACCCCGATCTGTCGGTGGGCCAGCGTGAGTACGATCTGGAGATCGCCCGCGTCAACATCGCCGGGGAACTCATGGACTTGCTCGAAGGCGGCCTGATCGAGGAGAAGGTGGACCCGGTGGCAACGTCGGAGCTCATCATGGACTCGTACCGCCGGCTTTGGGCCGAACTCACCGAAAAGGAATCGTTCGAGCTCGGTGAACGCTGGCGCGTCGGAGCGCGCATCCGCCGCCTCAACGAACTCGGCTTCGACGTCGAGGAATACGCCATCAAGACCACGGCGGACGGCTCCACCATCCAGCTTCAGCCCAAGGTCGTCGACGCCGGCCACCACCAGCGGCGGTTGCTCCGCCTCACTGGCCTGGACGCCCAGGAGAACCAGGCCCGCCGGCTGCTCAATGACATGGATTCATTCCGGGCGGACAACAACCCGGACATGGACGAAGAAATCAGTGCCCATACCTGGGTCAGCCAGATCTTCGAGCCCATCGTCCGGTCCATCCCGCGCGACCTCGCAGGCAAGCTTGAGCCGGCGGAAGTGGTCCACGAAGTCCTCGAACACCGCTGGTACATGAGCCAGAAGCAGGACAGCCACATCCCGCTGGCTGAAGCCGTGCAGTCCTACTTGGACACCATCCTGCGCCACCGGCGCGACGAGGCTGCAATCATGCTCAATCCGGACACGGCGATGCTCAAGATCCTTGAAGCTGAAACCGAGGAATCCCGGTACGACGAGGACGAATACCCGGATTCCGACGACTAGCGCTGAGGTTCAGGGCTCCAACGTCTGCGAGAGTCCCCTAAGCACCGGTTCACGCCCGAGCTCGATGTGGGAGTACGCCAGGGTGTAGGCGAGATCGGCCTTGCCGCCGAGGATGGCGTTGCACAGTTCCATGTGCTCGTCGCGCTGGAGTTCGTTGCTGCGGTTGTGCGCGAGCCCGAAGATCCAGCGCATGCGGCCGAACAACGGTTTGACCGATTCGATCAGCAGCCGATTGCCGGACAGCCGCACGATTTCGGCGTGGAACGCCGCACTGAGGCGCACGACGTCATCGGTCCGGTCGTCGTCGATCGCTTGCCTTGTGTCGTCGAGGAGTTCCTGCAGGCGGCCGCCCGGTTCGCCCGCCGCGACGCGGACGGCCGCCATGCGGGCCGCGAACGTTTCCAGGCAGAGCCGTACGTCGAAGAGTTCATTGACGTCGGTGAGCGTCAATTGGCGCACCACTGCGCCCCGGCGAGGGAAGGTTTCCACGAAGCCATCCCGCTCGAGGCGTTGGATGGCTTCCCGCACGGGGATCCGTGAAACGTTGTAGAGCTCGGAGAGCTCCCGTTCGCGCAGCCGCGCGCCCTGTTCGTATCTCCCCGCCACAATTCCCTCAAGAACCAGCTGGTAGACCTGTTCGGCCAGGGCTTCGTCGTCGCGGGTTGTCAACGTTTCGGGCATCGGCTTCGGCCACCCTTCCCTTCCCCATCGTCTTGCGTTCCACCCGAGCATACACGGACGGAAAGAGAGCTTTTTGGTATTCCAGATAGTGCGATATTTGTGATTTACATCCCATCAAACCTGCTCTAGTCTATTTTTGGTATACAAAAAATCCGGAGTCCGCTCCTTGGATCATGAATCGAGCACCCCCGTTGACCCAGCTACAGTCCACCGTCGAAGCTACGGCTGCGAGTCCATCCCCCAGTACGGCCCCGAATAGACCCACCGCCGAGGCGCGATCGCTTCTGGCCACCGCGTGGTTGCGGATCCGTCGCAGCAAGATCGCCTTGTTGAGCCTCTGCGTGGTGGTGGCCATCATGTTGTTCGCCATCCTCGGCCCGCTGCTCAGTGCCATGTCAGGCAACGATCCGTTCACGTCCAACACCAGCCCCGACGTCTTGGACGACCTCCAGACTCCCGGGCTGCCGCTCCCGGGATACATGTACCCCTCGGCCAGCCACTGGCTGGGCGTGGAACCCGGACTGGGCCGTGACCTGTTTGCACGGCTCGCCTCAGCCGCGGGCTACTTCGGCGGCAAGACGGACGCCATCATCAGCCGGATCATGGATCTCTTCCTTGCCTTCCCGCACCTCCTGCTGATCCTTTCGCTGACACCCATCCTGCAGTCACGGTTGCGCGACACCCCGCTGGGCCAAGGCAGCTTCCTTCCCATGGCTTCGCTCGTGATCATTCTGGGCTTCTTCGGCTGGGCATACCTCGCCCGCATCGTGCGCGGCCAGCTGCTGAGCCTCCGCGAGCGCGAGTTCGGGGAGATCTGCCCTCGCCGGCAAACCCACCCAGCGGTTGCGTCTTCCGCACCCGGTGTCCGTTGTTCGGCACCCTGGGCGCGGAACAGCAGCAACGCTGCATTAGCGAAGTCCCGAGACCAGCCAGCGCGGCTGCCCCGGCCTGCCATCACGCAGGTCTGGAATCTGCAGCTCTCGCTGGTGTGCAATAGATCCAACATCAAAGGAGCAATACATTGAACACCCTGATTCGCGCCGTCCGCCCCTGGGGACAAGCATTGAGCGACGTCCTCATCACGGACGGCAAGATCACCGGCGTCGAAGCCCATGACCCGGCGCGAGCGGTTCCTGGCACCACATCCGTCGTCGAGGGCCGCGGCCGCATCCTCGTGCCGTCGTTCTCGGACGTCCATGTGCACCTGGACTCCACCCGCATCGGTCTTCCGTTCCGTGAACACACCGGCGGCCCGGGCGTATGGACCATGATGATGAACGACCGGCAGAACTGGCGCAACGCCGAGATCCCGCTACAGGAACGGGTCAACAACACCCTCGGCCGGATGATCGCTCGCGGCACCACCCGTGTCCGTTCTTATGCCCAGATCGACGTCGATTGCCGCCTCGAGCGTTTCGATGCCGTGATGGCCGCCAAGGAGCAGTTCAAAGGGCAGGCCGACGTCGACATCATCGCGTTCCCGCAGGCCGGCCTCCTCCTTGAGGACGGCACCGTACCCCTCATGGACCAGGCACTCAAGGCCGGCGCCAATGTCATGGGCGGCATCGACCCCTGCAGCCTGGACCGCGACCCCGCCCGCCACCTGGACATCGTCTTCGGACTGGCCGAAAAGTACCAGGTCCCCATTGATATCCACCTCCACGAGCCCGGTGAGCTCGGCGTCTTCAGCACGGACCTGGTCATCGAGCGCACCCGCGCCCTGGGGATGCAGGGCAAGGTCACCATGTCCCACGCGTACCAGCTGGGCAGCGTCTCCGAGGCCACCACGCGCCGCCTCATCGAAGAGTTCGCCGAGCTGGACATCTCCATGGCGTCCGTGGCGCCGGGCTCCGCCGGAGTGGCGGGCCAGCTTCCCATCCCGCTGCTCGCCGAAGCCGGCGTCCGGATGGGCTTGGGCGAGGACGGCCAGCGCGACTACTGGTCCCCCTACGGCAACACCGACATGCTCGACCGCACTTGGCAGCTCGCTTTCACCCACGGCTTCCGCAAGGACGAGCTCATCGAGCACTGCCTCGCGATCGCCACGGTAGGCGGCGCCAGCATCCTTGACCCGTCCGCCACCCGCCTGAAGGGCACGGCACACCGCCCCGGCGTCGAGGTCGGCGACCCCGCCGAACTCCTGCTGCTCGACGGCGAAACGGTCGCCTCCGCCGTCATGGACCGCGGCACCGACCGCACTGTCATCCACCGCGGAAAGGTCGTGGCAGAGCAGCTCGAGCTCGTCTAATTTCCGCACAAAAAAGTGGCCGGTCCCTCGTGCGAGGGACCGGCTCTTTGTTTAAGGCTTAGCGCCCGACGACGGCGCCAGCGTCTGCCCAACTAACTAGCATTTGTTGTCGTTATGGGGGCTCATAACGACAACTACTGCTAGTCAGATGGGCCGAGTGGGAGGCCCGTGCGTGATTTGGTTTGCGCCCTGCCCCCCTGGCTAGCGCCCGACGGCGGCGGGCTCGCCAAGGTGCTCCATCTCGGCGGCTGCCACCGAGACGGCGGGCCCGCGCACGGCGAGGAAACCGGCCACCGCGAGCAGCACCGCTTCCGCGGCCAAGACCCAGAAGGGAACGTCCCAGCCTCCGGACCACTCATGCAGGAATCCCGCCCCCAACGGCCCCAGGGAGGCCAGCGCGAAGCCCCAGCCCTGGCTCATGGCGGATAGGCTGCCGGCGCTCTCTGCCCCTGCCGAGCGGATGACCACCAACGCCATTCCCAGCCCGAAGCCGGCGCTCTGGGCGATTCCCAACAGGCCGACCATGAGGAACTGCAAAGCTACGGGCGCCGTCAGGACTCCTATCAAAGCCGCCGCGACAAGAAGTCCGAGGCCAGGAGCCATGACCTTCAGAACCGCGCGACGCCCAGCGAGAACGGGAGCCAGCAGGCTAGCGGGCAGCCCTGCGACGCTGAACCACGCCAGGAGCCCTGCCGCGTCGGCCGCCGTCTGGCCCTTCGACACCAGGAACACCGCGAGCCACGAGGTAACGGCGAAATACAGCATGGCTTGCAGCCCGAAGAATGCGGTCACGGTCCAGGCCGTCCGTTGCTTCCGCAGCGGGATGGTGCCGGCTTCCCGCGTGGCGACGTCCGCCGTCGTCGTCTCCTGTAGGCCAGCGCCCGACGCCGCTCCGCCGGTCTCGCCGGTCTCGCCGGTCCCGTCGGGACGCCGGGCTGTTTGACCGGCGCGGTGGATCAGCGCGGCCCCTAGCAAGGCGGGGACGGCCCAGACGGCCAGTGCCCCGGCGAGGCTTCCGCCGAGCGTTTGCTGCAGCGGCTGGACGAGCCCGGCGCCGAGCGCCGCCCCCAGCCCGAAGCCCATGGTGCACAGCCCCGTCCACCATCCCGTACCGCGGTTTGCTTTGACGATCTGTGGCGCCAGCACGCTGGCAGTCATGATGGATGCTCCTGCCAGGAAGGTTCCGGGCAGCAACAGTCCGGGCACGAGTACGCGGACAAGCAGCGCGGCGGCCAATGTCAGGAGTGCCGCCGCAACGGCCCTGCCAGTCCCCAGGCGACGGGCCAGCCATGGACCGCAAGGAGCCGAGACGCCGAACGCAAGTACAGGCAAGGCTCCAAGCAGCGGCAGTAAATGCGCGTCGAGTCCGAACCCTGCCTGCAGTTGCCCCATGGTGCCGGCGATGGTCGTAATGGCAGGACGGAGGTTGATGGAGACAAGCGCCAGGGCAACGAGTACCCACGCGGTCCTCCGACCGGCCTTGGCGGAAGTACCGCGGCGCGGCGGCTGTGCTTGTCCCATTGATTGCCTCCCTGGCCCCAATTTGGTATACCAAATAAGATTAGGGGCATCCTTGGGCAAAGTAAACTGCGATGAAAATAGCAGATATGTGTGACGCGAGATCTTGGCGATCAGATTTGGAATACCAACGGCTTAGATGGCCTTGCCAGGGTTGAGGATTCCGGCTGGGTCGAAAAGCTCCTTGATGCGATGCTGCAACTCGCGGATGGGCCCGGGCTGCTCAAGGCCGAGCCAGCGGAGCTTGTACTGCCCCACCCCGTGCTCGCCCGTGATGGTTCCGCCCATCGCCAGCGCGGCATCGATGGAGTCGTCGAGGGCCTTGTTGAGTCGGGTCATGGCGTCCGCGTCCACTTCCATGTCCACCCGGTCCACCCAGAAGGTGGGGTGCAGGTTGCCGTCGCCGGCGTGGGCCACCACCTTGAGCCGGACATCGTGGGTAATGGCCATGGCCTCGAGCGCGGCCACGTAGTCGACAAGCCGTGACCTCGGAACGGCGACGTCCTCGCCTACCCGGTATTCGTTGTCCACTTCGTCGCCTCGACTCGACCGCCGCATCTCAATGAGCCTCTCGGCTTCCGCATTCGATTCCGCCGTCACGGCGGCGCCGCCGGCAGCGAGCACTTCCCGCACCAGCGCTGCCTCGGCGGCAGCTCCGAAACCGTCTGTCTGGATCAGCAGCAGCGCCTGTCCACGTTCTCCGAGGTCCGAACCGTACAGTTCGTCGAGCTGGGCCAGCGTTCCGGCGTCGAGCATTTCCATGATGGCAGGCTGGACGCGTGCCCTTCCGACAGCCAGGACGCCGGCCGCGGCACCGCGGAAGTCCGGATAGAAGGCCGCCACGGTCTGTACCTCGCGGGGCAGGTAGCGCAGGCGCACCGTCACGCCCACCACGATCCCGAGGGTGCCCTCCGAGCCCACAAACAACGCCGTGAGATCGTATCCGGCCACACCTTTGAAGGTCTGGTGCCCTGTGTGGATCAGCGAGCCGTCGGCCATGACGACGTCGAGCGCCAGCACAGAGTCCCTGGTCACGCCGTATTTGGCACAACGCAAGCCGCCGGCGTTCGTGGCCACATTGCCGCCGATCGTGGACATTTTGTAGCTCGCGGGATCCGGCGCGTACATCAGGCCGTGTTCACCCGCTGCCGCGTTGAGGTCAGCGTTCACCACGCCAGGTTCGACGACGGCGGTCTCATCATCCGCGTTGAGCTGCAGGATGCGGTTCATGCGTTCCAGGCTGAGTACGATGCACCCCTGGCTGGCATGGGCGCCGCCGGAAACCCCGGTGCCGGCGCCGCGGGCAACAATCGGAACCCCGTGCTTGGCGCAACTGCGCACCGCATGCTGCACGTCTTCAACGCATTCGGCGAACACCACAGCCAGGGGCAGCTGCAAGTCCAAGACTGGTCCCAGGTCTGCCGCATAGCTCGTGCGTGTGTCTTCGTCGACGGCGATTTGCCCTGGAGCAAGGGCGACCGCTAGCTCATCGATGAACTCGTGAGGGCCTTTGCTCTGCTGGATCTGCCCAGAGTGCGGAATCCGCCGGGCCATGACGATCTCCAACCTCGCTTTGTCCTGCGGATACGGCCGGCTTGCACCGGTGTATTCAAATCCATGCCGCTCATAGAACGCCTTCGCGCGGGCGTTATCCTCGTGGACCCCCAGTTCTATCACGCCGGCTCCAAGCTCCGCGCCTGCTACTGCGCAAGCTTCATCAAGCAACTGGTCGGCCAGGCCCAAGCCTCTGTGTTCAGGTGCAACGTAGACGCTGATCAACATAGCTTGTAGAGCCTGGGAAGGATCCTGCGGCTGCTTGACGACCACGCGCATGAGTCCACTGATCCGGCTACCGTCAGTACCGTCATCCGCCACGAGGGTGATGCTCGAGTCGCTCGACATCGTTGCTGCGCGCTCTTGCCATTGAGTGTCAGTCTGGCGCCGAGCGGCCGCGAGGCTCTCGACGTAGGCCATCGGGGTGTCCGACAGCATCTCCAACCGAACGTCGCGAAGCAACCGCCAGTCAGCCGCTTGCAGCCGACGGATTCTATTCACTGCCGCCGCCCATGAACCGGACATAGCGATCAAGAACTCCCGGCCAGTCAGCCGCGTAGTCTGCACGGGTCTGCGCTGGGTGTTCGGCGCCTTCCCAGCCGTCGTGCACCAGGCGAACTTCAGTGCCTCCGTCAACAGCCCGGAAGGCGACTCGAAGTTCCGTAGACCACATCGCGGTACGCCCCGGATACCAGCTCGCATGGAAGGACAACGGCGGCTGCCAATCGTCGATCGTGCCCCAGATCGAGGTACGTCCGTCATCAGCTGTCTCCAGGATCAAATTCTCCTCGAACTCAACGTGCGAACCCGCCCCGTAGACGCTGTGGTCCTCCATCGGCCACCAAAGATGCGGGTGATCAGTGAAGCCCTTGAAAGCATGCGCCACCGGCGAAGGCACGACGACGGTGCACACTACCGGGTCCAGCTCACCGGATTGCTCCGGCTGGGGTTCGGAGTCCGGCGCGAGGTGACTAAAGAGGCTCTCCATGTGCACCAACTTTACCGCCCAGCGACCCCCGCGACTCCGGGCGCGACGCGCTCCCCGCAAACGCCCGCTCACATATAACCGGTTCTGACCGGACGCCGGCTCACATATGCCGGGTCCCGGCCGGACGCCGGCTCACATATGCCGGGTCCCGGCCGGACGCCGGCTCATTTCTGCTGGGGGTGGGTGGGGGCAGGGGGGCCGCGGTCCGCCTCAAGGGTGAGCGGGGGTGTGGCCCCGAGGGAGTGTCGGAATAACGGTGGATCCGGGGTTGGCCTGACACGCCGGGCTTTGCCTGGCGGGGAGGACTGATCATGAGCGAGACCATGGGTCCCATGGCGACTGAGGTGGATCAGCAAGAGTTGGCGCAGCAGCTCCTGTCCCAGGCCAAGGAACAGGGGTTGGAGCTTGTCGGCCCAGGCGGGCTGTTGAACAAACTGACCAAGAACGTCCTGGAGACCGCTCTGGAAGCGGAAATGGACGAGCATCTGGGATACGGGAAGCACGAGGTGGCAGGTCGCGGGAGCGGGAACTCACGCAACGGCACCCGTACCAAAACCGTGCTGACCGAGATCGGACCGGTGGAAATCGACGTGCCCAGAGACACCGGTTCCACGTTCGATCCCCAGACGGTGAAGAAGCGACAGCGCCGGCTGACCGGTGTGGACGAAATCGTGTTGTCCTTGAGCGCGAAAGGTCTTACAACCGGGGAGATCGCCGCCCACTTCGCTGACGTGTTCGGCGCGAAGGTTTCCAAGGACACCATCTCCAGGATCACCGAGAAGATCGTCGGGGAAATGAGCGAATGGCAGAACCGGCCCCTGGACCGGGTGCTCCCGGCGATGTTCATCGACGCCATCCATGTCAAAGTCCGCGATGGGCAGGTCACCAACCGGCCCATCTATGTCGCTATCGGTGTCACGACCAACGGCGAACGGGACATCCTGGGGCTGTGGGCCGGTGACGGCGGGGAAGGAGCGAAGTTCTGGCTCGCGGTACTGACCGAGATCAAGAACCGGGGCGTGGAAGATGTCTGCATCATCGTCTGCGACGGCCTGAAGGGTCTGCCGGAAGCAATCAATACCGTCTGGCCTCTGGCCGTGGTCCAGACCTGCATCGTGCATCTGGTGCGGAACACCTTCCGCTACGCCTCAAGGAAAAGCTGGACCGAAATGGCCCGGGACCTCCGCCCGGTCTACACGGCACCGTCCGAGACCGCGGCCAAGGAACGCCTCGGAGAGTTCGCCGGTAAATGGGGCAAGCAGTACCCGGCGATCATCCGACTGTGGGACAACGCCTGGAGCGAGTTCGTCCCATTCCTGGATTACGACGTGGAGATCCGGCGGGTCATCTGCAGCACGAACGCCATCGAATCCCTCAACGCCCGCTACCGTCGCGCGGTCAGGGCCCGGGGACACTTCCCAACCATCCCGGCCGCCCTGAAATGCCTCTACCTGGCCACCCGGGCACTGGACCCCACCGGGCGAAGCAGAGCACGATGGATTGCACGATGGAAACCGGCCCTGAATGCCTTCGCCATCAGCTTCGAAGGAAAACGGACACTCCCGGCCCCGACCCTGTTATGTGAGCCGGGGTTGGTGGAAACCGGGTCATAGGTGAGCAGGCGTTCGTGGAAACCGGCCCATAGGTGAGCAGGCGTTCGTGGAAACCGGCCCATAGGTGAGCAGGCGTTCGTGGAAACCGGCCCATAGGTGAGCCGGGGTTCGTGGAAACCGGCCCATAGGTGAGCCGGGGTTAGTGGGAACCGGCCCATAGGTGAGCCGGGGTTAGTGGGAACCGGCCCATAGGTGAGCGGGGGTTTGGGGATTTCCCGCCCATAGGTGAGCCGGGGTTGGTGGGAACCGGGTGATAGGTGAGCGGGGGTTTGATATCCCAAACCCCCGCTCTCCTATGTGTCCCCGTTCGGAAACCCCCGCTCACGTCAGCCGGGCCGGGGTTAAATCCGGGGGTGGTTAAATGGGTCAGGCCCCGACACGTGGTGTCGGGGCCTGGCCGTTAATGGTTGTCCGGCGGTGTCCTACTCTCCCACACCCTCCCGGGTGCAGTACCATCGGCGCTGTGGGTCTTAGCTTCCGGGTTCGGAATGGGACCGGGCGTTTCCCCCACGCTATGACCGCCGTAACCCTGTTACCCGTCCCCGCAGGTGCGGGGTGGGAAGATACGTGGTTACAACATTGTGGTGTTGTTGTTCAGTTGTTTGGTTCCTGGAGCAACGGGTTTGTTGTTCGGGAACCACATAGTGGACGCAAGCAGTGATCGTGTTTGTGTGGTGTAAGTTGTCGGCCTATTAGTACCGGTCAGCTTCAACAGTCTTTAGTCCTGTCTTCCACATCCGGCCTATCAACCCAGTGGTCTGGCTGGGGGCCTCTCACACACGAGGTGCATGGAAATCTCATCTTGAAGCGAGCTTCCCGCTTAGATGCTTTCAGCGGTTATCCCATCCGAACGTAGCTAATCAGCGGTGCACTTGGCAGTACAACTGACACACCAGAGGTTCGTCCGTCCCGGTCCTCTCGTACTAAGGACAGCCCTTCTCAAATTTCCTGCGCGCGCAGCGGATAGGGACCGAACTGTCTCACGACGTTCTAAACCCAGCTCGCGTACCGCTTTAATGGGCGAACAGCCCAACCCTTGGGACCTACTCCAGCCCCAGGATGCGACGAGCCGACATCGAGGTGCCAAACCATGCCGTCGATATGGACTCTTGGGCAAGATCAGCCTGTTATCCCCGAGGTACCTTTTATCCGTTGAGCGACGGCCATTCCACAATGTACCGCCGGATCACTAGTCCCGACTTTCGTCCCTGCTTGAGATGTCTCTCTCACAGTCAAGCTCCCTTGTGCACTTACACTCGACACCTGATTGCCAACCAGGCTGAGGGAACCTTTGGGCGCCTCCGTTACTTTTTAGGAGGCAACCGCCCCAGTTAAACTACCCATCAGGCACTGTCCCTGACCCGGATCACGGGCCGAAGTTAGATGTCCAAAGTGACCAGAGTGGTATTTCAACGATGACTCCACCCGAACTGGCGTCCGGGCTTCAACGTCTCCCACCTATCCTACACAAGCCACTCCGAACACCAATACCAAACTATAGTAAAGGTCTCGGGGTCTTTCCGTCCTGCTGCGCGTAACGAGCATCTTTACTCGTACTGCAATTTCGCCGAGTTTATGGTTGAGACAGCGGGGAAGTCGTTACTCCATTCGTGCAGGTCGGAACTTACCCGACAAGGAATTTCGCTACCTTAGGATGGTTATAGTTACCACCGCCGTTTACTGGGGCTTAAATTCTCAGCTTCGCCTTGCGGCTAACCGGTCCTCTTAACCTTCCAGCACCGGGCAGGAGTCAGTCCGTATACATCGTCTTGCGACTTCGCACGGACCTGTGTTTTTAGTAAACAGTCGCTTCCCCCTGGTCTCTGCGGCCCCGATCCCCTCCCACCAGCAAGTGGTGTTCAAGGTTGGGGCCCCCCTTCTCCCGAAGTTACGGGGGCATTTTGCCGAGTTCCTTAACCATAATTCTCTCGATCGCCTTGGTATTCTCTACCTGATCACCTGTGTCGGTTTGGGGTACGGGCGGCTGGAACCTCGCGCCGATGCTTTTCTAGGCAGCATAGGATCACCGGATCCCCCCATGACGGGGGTCCCATCAGATCTCAGGAACGTCATCAAAGACACAGCGACGGATTTGCCTATCGCTGACCCTACATCCTTAGACCGGGGCAACCATCGCCCGGCCCGGCTACCTTCCTGCGTCACACCTGTTAATACGCTTACCTCCCGGGATCAGGTCCCGCGCTCGGCCAAAACCCGCACACCACAAGGGTGATTGGGCAGGCTCCGGGCGGTTAGTATCCCCCGCTTGGCATGGGCGGTCCTTCGCCGGTACGGGAATATCAACCCGTTGTCCATCGACTACGCCTGTCGGCCTCGCCTTAGGTCCCGACTTACCCAGGGCAGATTAGCTTGACCCTGGAACCCTTGATCATTCGGCGGACGGGTTTCTCACCCGTCTTTCGCTACTCATGCCTGCATTCTCACTCGTGTAGGCTCCACCGCTGGTTTACACCGCGACTTCACCGCCCACACGACGCTCCCCTACCACTCCAGACGACTGAACCACGAAGGCTTGTCTACTATCTGAAATCCACAACTTCGGCGGTGTACTTGAGCCCCGCTACATTGTCGGCGCGGAATCACTTGACCAGTGAGCTATTACGCACTCTTTCAAGGATGGCTGCTTCTAAGCCAACCTCCTGGTTGTCTTCGCAACTCCACATCCTTTCCCACTTAGCACACGCTTAGGGGCCTTAGTTGGTGGTCTGGGCTGTTTCCCTCTCGACTATGAAGCTTATCCCCCACAGTCTCACTGCTGCGCTCTCACTTACCGGCATTCGGAGTTTGGCTGACGTCAGTAACCTTGTAGGGCCCATCGGCCATCCAGTAGCTCTACCTCCGGCAAGAAACACGCAACGCTGCACCTAAATGCATTTCGGGGAGAACCAGCTATCACGGAGTTTGATTGGCCTTTCACCCCTACCCACAGCTCATCCCCTCCATTTTCAACTGAAGTGGGTTCGGTCCTCCACGACGTCTTACCGTCGCTTCAACCTGGCCATGGGTAGATCACTCCGCTTCGGGTCTAGATCACGCCACTACACTCGCCCTATTCAGACTCGCTTTCGCTACGGCTACCCCACACGGGTTAACCTCGCGACGTAACACTAACTCGCAGGCTCATTCTTCAAAAGGCACGCCGTCACAACTACAAGGTTGCTCCGACGGATTGTAAGCACACGGTTTCAGGTACTGTTTCACTCCCCTCCCGGGGTACTTTTCACCTTTCCCTCACGGTACTGGTCCGCTATCGGTCATTAGGAAGTATTTAGGCTTATCAGGTGGTCCTGACAGATTCACACGGGATTTCTCGGGCCCCGTGCTACTTGGGATCCTCTCCAGGCGGCACACAACATTACGGTTACGGGGCTAACACCCTCTCCGGCCGGCCTTTCAAGACCGTTCACCTATGTCCATGCTCTCACCCCACCGGTCCGGCAGAACCAGTACGGAAAGTCCCACAACCCCGCCCATGCAACGCCCGCCGGCTATCACACATGGAACGGTTTAGCCTCATCCGCGTTCGCTCGCCACTACTAACGGAATCACTCTTGTTTTCTCTTCCTGCGGGTACTGAGATGTTTCACTTCCCCGCGTTCCCCCCACGCACCCTATGTGTTCAGATGCGGGTCACCAGATCACGCAAGCGCGTCTGGCGGGGTTTCCCCATTCGGACATCCTGGGATCACCGTTCGGTTATCAACTCCCCCAGGCTTATCGCAGATTCCTACGTCCTTCTTCGGCTCCTAATGCCAAGGCATCCACCGTGTGCCCTTAAAAACTTGACCACACAAGATCAAAAAACTTCTCGAGAGAACCACAGAAACCGCCACACCGCACACCCCGAAGGATGCACACCACGGCCGGATCCAGGTTCATAAAAAGAAATTGCTGTATGACACGAACCAAACCCGAAGGCCGGCCCGTATCAGATGCTCGCGTCCACTATGTAGTTCTCAAACAACAACCCCGTACCACACCCCCCCGCACCCGGCCACCCCCGCCACCAAAGACGAAGAACAACCACGAACGCACGAAGACCATGCAGCCAGGAAACCAGAAACACACAAACCCGCACCACGGAAACCACGCAACCCTCACAGGCCACGCACCCCACGCCACGGCCCTGTTGCCTCAGGACCCAACAGTGTGCCAAACACGAAAACCGGCCACCCCCCACCCGCACCGTTCCAAGACACTCAAAGAGCATCCGTACTAGGGGCGGACAAGAACCAACCGGCCGCTATCTGCTGATATTCCACCCATGAGCACCCACCGCAGAACAGACGCCTGCGCAATGGGCTTTGCTTCCACACACCCCCCAACCAACCATGCGGCCGGACAGGGAGCGATAATGGTGCTCCTTAGAAAGGAGGTGATCCAGCCGCACCTTCCGGTACGGCTACCTTGTTACGACTTAGTCCCAATCGCCGGTCCCACCTTCGACGGCTCCCCCCACAAGGGTTAGGCCACCGGCTTCGGGTGTTACCAACTTTCGTGACTTGACGGGCGGTGTGTACAAGGCCCGGGAACGTATTCACCGCAGCGTTGCTGATCTGCGATTACTAGCGACTCCGACTTCATGGGGTCGAGTTGCAGACCCCAATCCGAACTGAGACCGGCTTTTTGGGATTAGCTCCACCTCACAGTATCGCAACCCTTTGTACCGGCCATTGTAGCATGCGTGAAGCCCAAGACATAAGGGGCATGATGATTTGACGTCGTCCCCACCTTCCTCCGAGTTGACCCCGGCAGTCTCCTATGAGTCCCCGCCATCACGCGCTGGCAACATAGAACGAGGGTTGCGCTCGTTGCGGGACTTAACCCAACATCTCACGACACGAGCTGACGACAACCATGCACCACCTGTAAACCGACCGCAAGCGGGGCACCTGTTTCCAGGCGTTACCGGTTCATGTCAAGCCTTGGTAAGGTTCTTCGCGTTGCATCGAATTAATCCGCATGCTCCGCCGCTTGTGCGGGCCCCCGTCAATTCCTTTGAGTTTTAGCCTTGCGGCCGTACTCCCCAGGCGGGGCACTTAATGCGTTAGCTACGGCGCGGAAAACGTGGAATGTCCCCCACACCTAGTGCCCAACGTTTACGGCATGGACTACCAGGGTATCTAATCCTGTTCGCTCCCCATGCTTTCGCTCCTCAGCGTCAGTTAATGCCCAGAGACCTGCCTTCGCCATCGGTGTTCCTCCTGATATCTGCGCATTTCACCGCTACACCAGGAATTCCAGTCTCCCCTACATCACTCTAGTCTGCCCGTACCCACTGCAGAACCGGAGTTGAGCCCCGGTCTTTCACAGCAGACGCGACAAACCGCCTACGAGCTCTTTACGCCCAATAATTCCGGATAACGCTTGCGCCCTACGTATTACCGCGGCTGCTGGCACGTAGTTAGCCGGCGCTTCTTCTGCAGGTACCGTCACTTTCGCTTCTTCCCTACTGAAAGAGGTTTACAACCCGAAGGCCGTCATCCCTCACGCGGCGTCGCTGCATCAGGCTTTCGCCCATTGTGCAATATTCCCCACTGCTGCCTCCCGTAGGAGTCTGGGCCGTGTCTCAGTCCCAGTGTGGCCGGTCACCCTCTCAGGCCGGCTACCCGTCGTCGCCTTGGTAGGCCATTACCCCACCAACAAGCTGATAGGCCGCGAGTCCATCCAAAACCGCAAAAGCTTTCCACCACCACCGCATGCGCGGAGCAGTCGTATCCGGTATTAGACCCAGTTTCCCAGGCTTATCCCAGAGTCAAGGGCAGGTTACTCACGTGTTACTCACCCGTTCGCCACTAATCCCCCCAGCAAGCTGGAGATCATCGTTCGACTTGCATGTGTTAAGCACGCCGCCAGCGTTCATCCTGAGCCAGGATCAAACTCTCCGTTGAAGTAAAACAAAAACAGACACAACCACAACCACCGGAAATAACGGCAGAAGAGCTGCACAAAATTTGAAACCAGCTGTAAAAAACCAGCCCCACGCCACCAAAGCGACACAGAACCAGCCAAAACAACCAATTCATATAAAATAAATCGGTATCAACAAACTTGGCACACTATTGAGTTCTCAAACAACAGACACACCCGGCACCACCCACACCCCACAGGGTCCAGGATCGCTCCGGAGCAACTTTTCAAACTTACCGGCTGCTTGCCTCCTAGTCAAATCGGCGTTCTTGACTTGATCTTCACGAGGAACTCAGTCAACTTCACCGATCTCCACTGGGGAGCAGCGCGGGTACTAACTATACCACCAGTTCTCCGGGGAGGCAAAAGCCCCGCCAGGCGGCCTGCTGCGCTTCAGCGGTCGTCCGCTAGATCCACGCAAAGGGCCCGGAAACTCAAGGCTTCCGGACCCTTCACCTCAGACAAACACAACAACTACCCCACAGGCGTGAACCAAGAAGCTCCGAGCGGCGGCAAGGTGACGGTCAGTGCCGCAGGCAATCCTTCCGCCCCGGGTGCGGTGGCAAGCAGTTCGCCGCTGTTGATCACGCCCGAGCCTCCGTACACCTCGGCGTCAGTATTGAGTACTTCCTGCCATGCGCCGGCGGACGGGACGCCGAGCACATAGTTCTGGTGCGGGCCTCCCGAGAAATTCACGGCGCACACCAGGGGGTTGCCGTCGTTGTCCCACCGGATAAAGGTCAGTACGTTTCGGTCCGCGTCCGCGCCGTTGATCCACTGGAAACCGCCGGGCTCGTTGTCCCGGACATGAAGGGCCGGCGTCGAGCTGTACAGCGTGTTCAACTCGCGGGTGAGCAACTGGAGTCCGCGATGCGCCGGAATGTCGGCAAGGAACCAGTCGAGCCCGTGCTGTTCGGACCATTCGGCCTCTTGGCCGAATTCGGTGCCCATGAAGATGAGCTGCTTGCCCGGGTGCGCCCACTGGTAAGCCATGAACACCCGGAGGTTGGCAAGCTGCTGCCACCGGTCGCCGGGCATCTTGCGCAGCATCGATCCCTTGCCGTGCACTACCTCGTCGTGGCTGATGGGCAACAGGAAGTTCTCCGTGAAGGCGTAGACCATGGAGAAAGTCACCGTACCGTGGTGCCAGCGGCGGTTCACCGGGTTTTCGGAGATGTACTTAAGGGAATCGTGCATCCAGCCCATGTTCCATTTGAGGCCGAACCCCAGGCCGCCATGGTTGGTCGGCGCGGTAACGCCCGGGAACGCCGTAGATTCTTCGGCGATGGTCACTGCCCCGGGGTGGGTCTTGTAGATCGTGGCGTTGACCTCCTGGAGGAAGGAGATGGCTTCCAGGTTCTCGCGTCCACCGTGGACATTGGGGAACCACTCCCCTTCCTCGCGCGAATAGTCCCGGTAGAGCATGGAGGCCACTGCGTCCACCCGGAGCCCGTCGATGTGGAATTCCTCAAGCCAGTACAGGGCGTTCGCGACCAGGAAGTTCCGGACCTCGGTGCGGCCGAAGTCGAAGATGAGCGTGCCCCAGTCCGGGTGCTCACCGAGCCGGGGATCGGAGTGCTCGTACAGCGGTTCGCCGTCGAAGCGGGCGAGGGCCCAGGCGTCCTTCGGGAAGTGCGCGGGGACCCAGTCCAGGATGACGCCGATGCCCGCTTGGTGCAGCGAATCAACGAGGAACCGGAATTCGTCCGGATGCCCGAATCGAGAGGTCGGAGCAAAGTAGGACGTGACTTGGTAGCCCCATGAACCGCCAAAGGGGTGCTCGGCCACTGGCATGAACTCGACGTGGGTGAAGCCAAGCCATTTCACGTAGTCCACGAGGTCCTTGGCCAGCTCTTTGTACCCCAGGCCAAGGCGCCAGGAACCAAGGTGGACTTCGTAGACGCTCATGGGTGAGTTGTGCGGGTCCTTGTTGGCGCGCGCCGTCATCCAGGCGTCGTCCTTGAAACGGTAGCTGGACTCCACCACGCGTGACGCGGTCAAGGGCGGAACTTCGGTGCCGAAGGCCAGCGGATCGGCTTTCTCCACCCAATGGCCGGCCTTCGTCAGCAGCTCGAATTTGTAGCACGCCCCTGCTACAACGCCCGGGATGAAGACTTCCCAGACTCCTGAAGAACCGAGCGAGCGCAAGGCGTGTTCACGCCCGTCCCAAGAGTTGAAGTCGCCCTTGACGCGGACTGCCTGTGCATTTGGCGCCCAGACGGCGAAGGAGACGCCGTCCACATCGCCGAGCGGGGAGCGGTAGTGCTGGACGTGGGAGCCCAATGTGTCCCAGAGCCGTTCGTGCCTGCCTTCGCCGATGAGGTGCAGGTCCACCTCGCCGACGGTTGGAAGGTAGTGGTACGGATCGTTGATCGTCACCGGCGCGGAATCGCCGTACACGACGTCGAGGCGGTAGTCCGGAACGTGGCCGTGCTGCAGCGGTTCGAGGACCGCCACCCAGATCCCGTCGGTCTCGTGGGTCATCGGTACGGAACCGGCTTCGGTGACCACGGTTACTTCCGCCGCGAGGTGCTTGACGGTGCGGATGGTGACGTGACCGTGGTCGTCAAGGTGAGCGCCCAGCACCGAGTGCGGGGCGTGGTGCGCACCGGCGGCCACCCGGCCCAGGGTTGCGGCGTCCACATACAGCGGGACTCGGGGCCGTTCGGTACGTGCTGAGCCTGTCATTTCCTTACCTTCCGATGTCGCCACGGCATCCGTGCCGGGGCTCGTGTTTCCGAGGAGCTGCCGCGAAGCATTGACCGGAATGGGCAACCAGTCCGGCCTGTTCCGCAGCTCGTAGATCACCTCGTACAAGGCCTTGTCCAGCCACAATGCCACAAACAGCGGCGAGCGGCGGTCAATAGTTCCAGGGGTGATGTCGCTGTAGCCTGCCAGGAAAGCCTCGGCGCAGTCGTCAACCCACGTGGCGGGAACCCGGGCGCCCGGGTTCTCGCGGATGGCCGCGCCGGCGGCGTAGTCGAACGACCGCAGCATCCCGACGACGTCCCGCAGGGGAACGTCGGGAATATTACGGTGTTCGATCGGCCTCAGGGGTTCGCCTTCAAAGTCCAGGATCGCCCACCGGGCCGGTTCTCCCGCAGCGCCAGGCACCAAGAGGATCTGGCCCAGGTGAAGGTCCCCGTGAATGCGCTGCAGCGTCCCGGCCTCCTTCCCCGACAGTTGCGTCAGGAGTGCCTCGAGCTGCTGCTCATGGGGCCCGACGGCGGTGCCCGCCTCAGCCCACGACTGGCGGACGCGCCGGGCTACTTCGGGCGCGATGTCCTGGCCCGGGACGCGTTCCCGGACGGTTCCGAGGGTTTCCGCGAGCCGGAGGTGCACGGTGGCGGTCGCCTGGCCCAGTTGCCGGGCTTCGGCTGTAAAGTCGCTGCCCGATGCCGCGGCGTCGACGGCGAGGCGCCAAGCGTCCTGTCCGCCGGCAAGGAATTCGTGGGCAACGGCGAAATCCGCCGAGGCCGTGCCATGGCGACCCAGGGTTGTCCGTACCTCCCACGTTCCCGTAATCCATCCAAGGGTGGACGGCACTTCCTTCGTACCGGCCGAGGTCAAGGCCGCGCCCACCTCCACCTCGGGGTTCTTGCCGACCGACACGACCCGGAAGATCTTCACGATCGCCGCGGACACGCCGTCGTCGACGATCACCGAAGTGTTGGACTGCTCGCCGGAAGAGACTCGCACGGATCCTGAGGCAGAGGGCAGCCGCAGGCTGCCAGGCACGGTATGTCCGCTCGCGGTGCACTCCCCCTCGCCGGGCTCGGCGGACGCCTGACCCCGGATGAGATCGAGCCATACCGTCACAAAGTCAGGATCGTGGGGCGCGTCGTATACCCAGATAGCCGGATCCTGCTCGCTTGTTCCACCGATCTGGCCCACCAAGGCAGGTGCCAAAGCGGCCGAGGGCGCGGAACGAAAGCTAAGCGGTACTTGGATGATGTCGGTCTGCCTCCCGCCGTCGGCCGTTGCGTAAGCGACGGACAATAGCTGGACCTCCGAGCCTGTGCCAAAGGCGGGCGCGGAAAGGACGAACGAACCGACGAAATCCAGTTCGAATAACCCTGCCTTGACCGGAAACCAGCGCTGCCGGGGCAGCCATTCCTTGAGCAGGGAGGCCAGAACCGTGGTGGGCGCCATGAGACTCATCTCAGCCTTCGATGGAGAGCACTGGGATGGCCTGGGTGTACGGCGAGGAGGCGGTGGAACCCGCCGAACGTATCCGAAGCCAGAAGAAGTCGTGGCTGCCGAGCGTGAGGGTCAGGGAGCCATCGGCGCCGATTCCCGGGAACGGTTGGCCTCCGAACACATCCCTCAAGCCTCTTCCGGCATATTCAGGGATATCCAGAGTGGTAGCAACCGGATGCTGAGACAGGTTGAAAACGCACAGGATCGATTCGGCGTCCTCGCCTTCCGGATTGTCCTCCCGGAGTTCGCGCAAATAGGCAAGGACCACTTCATGGTCTGCCGGAACGTTCCGGTAGCCGCCTAGCCCGAAGGCCGCGTGGTTCCTCCGGACACTCAGGATCTGCCGTGTCCAGCGCAGGAGCGATCCGGAATGGGCCGCTTCGGCCTCGACGTTCGCCATGCTGTAGTTGTAGACCAGCGACTGGATGACGGGCAGGTACAGCTTTCCGGGGTCGGCGTTGGAGAACCCTGCGTTGCGGTCCGGGTTCCATTGCATGGGCGTGCGGACGGCGTCGCGGTCGTCAAGCCAGATGTTGTCTCCCATCCCGATTTCATCCCCGTAGTACAAGAAGGGGCTGCCCGGAAGGGAAAGCAGCAACGCGTTGATCAGTTCGATCTCGGAGCGGGAATTGTCCAGCAGCGAGGCAAGCCTGCGCCGGATCCCGATGTTGGCGCGCATCCGCGGGTCCGGGGCGTACCAGCCCAGCATGGCGGCACGTTCGTCGGAGGTGACCATCTCCAGGGTGAGTTCGTCGTGGTTGCGCAGGAAGGTGCCCCATTGGGCGCCGGCCGGGATTCCCGGGGTGTCCCGCAGCGTCTCGATGATGGGGGCAGCCTTCTGGTCACGGAGCGCATAGTACAGGCGCGGCATGATGGGAAAGTGGAAGGCCATGTGGCATTCCGGTTCTTCCTCCGTGCCAAAGTACTCGACGACGTCGTGCGGCGGTTGGTTGGCTTCGGCGATGATCACACGCCCCGGGTAGTTCTCGTCCACCATCTTCCGAAGGTCCCGCAGGAAACCGTGGGTCGCCGGCAGGTTTTCGCAATTGGTGCCCTCTTCCTCGAAGAGGTACGGGATGGCATCTGCCCGGAATCCGTCAATGCCTTGGTCCAGCCAGAACCTGACGACGTCGTGCAGGGCCTCGACGACCTTGGGGTTTTCGAAGTTCAGGTCGGGCTGGTGGCTGAAGAAGCGGTGCCAGAAGAACTGCCGGCGGATCGGATCGAACGTCCAGTTCGACTCTTCCGTGTCCACGAAGATGATGCGCGCGTCCTGGTACTTCTCGTCGGTGTCACTCCACACGTAGAAGTCCCCGAACGGACCATCCGGATTCTTACGTGACTCCTGGAACCAAGGGTGTTGGTCCGAGGTGTGGTTCAGCGGGAGGTCAATGATGACCCTGACGCCCCTCGCGTGGGCTTCGGCCACGAGCCGCTTGAAGTCGCTGATGGTGCCGAACTCGTCCAACACGGATGTGTAATCGGAAATGTCGTAACCACCGTCGCGCAAAGGCGAATCGAAGAACGGCGGCAGCCACAAACAATCCACCCCGAGCCACTGCAGATAATCCAACTTGTCGATCAGTCCGTGGAAGTCACCGGAACCATCGCCATTCGCGTCCGCGAAGGCCCTCACCAGAACCTCGTAGAAAACAGCCTTTCGATACCAATGAGGGTCATGTTGAAGACCCGGGGCGTTCAGCTCGAAAGTGTTCTTCGGCGTGAAGTACTGATTTTGACCCTGCGGATTAAAGCTCACTAAGGCTACCTCCGGATATTGAGAATGTGTGCCGGTTCTTGATGGGCGTCCAGTCGGACGTAGTTGTACTCGCCCCACTCCCAGCTTTCGCCGCTGACCAAATCATCCACCCAGAATCGTCCGTTGGCGGTGAAGTCGGATGGATCCAGCGAAAGAGCCGAGAGATCCAGGGTCACGGTGCTTTCCCTGATGCCGTGGGGATCGACGTTGACCACGATGATCAAGGTGTCCTTGCTGCCGTCAGGCAAGGTCTTGTGCTTGGAGAACACGATGGTGGCGTCGTCAGTGCTGTGGTGCAAAGTCAGGTTCTGCAGGTCGCCCAGGGCGGGGTGGGCCTTCCTGATGGCGTTGAGCCGCGTGATGTACGGGGCGAGGCTGTGCCCGGAAGCGGCCGCGGCATCCCAGTTGCGGTCCTTGAACTCATATTTCTCGTTGTCGATGTACTCTTCGGCACCGGGACGCGCCACATGCTCGTACAGCTCGAATCCGGCGTACACGCCCCAGAGCGGGCTGGCCGTCGCCGCCAAAGCGGCGCGGATGCGGAACGCGGCCGGACCGCCGTATTGGAGGTATTCGGTGAGGATATCCGGGGTATTGACGAAGAAATTGGGTCGGAAATACGCCGGGGATTCGTGGCTGACCTCCTGGAAATACGATTCCAGTTCGGTCTTGGTGTTCCGCCACGTGAAGTACGTGTACGACTGTTGGAAACCTGCCCGGCCGAGAGCGTGCATCATCGCGGGGCGGGTGAACGCCTCGGCGAGGAAAACGACGTCGGGGTACTTTTTGTTGACCTTGCCGATCAGCCATTCCCAGAACCACACCGGTTTGGTATGGGGGTTGTCCACGCGGAAAATCTTCACGCCGTGGCTCACCCAGAGGAAGACAATGCGCAGGATTTCCTTGGAGAGTCCAGCGGGATCGTTGTCGAAGTTCAGCGGGTAAATGTCCTGGTACTTCTTGGGCGGGTTTTCGGCATAGGCGATGCTGCCGTCAACCCGAGTGGTAAACCATTCCGGATTGGTCTTCACCCAGGGGTGGTCCGGGGCGGCCTGCAGCGCCAAGTCCAGAGCGACCTCGAGGCCCAGCTCATTGGCGCGGGCCACAAACCCGTCGAAATCCTCGAACGAGCCCAATTCTGGGTGGATGGCGTCGTGGCCGCCGGCTTCGGAGCCGATGGCCCACGGCGAGCCCGGATCCTGCGGACCCGGGGTCAAGGTGTTGTTGCGTCCCTTGCGGTGCTGGAAACCAATCGGGTGGATAGGCGGCAGATAGATGACGTCGAAGCCCATGTCCGCAACGGCGTCGAGCCTTTTGGCCGCCGTCGTGAAGTTGCCTGAAGTCCACGTTCCCGTGGTGGGATCGAAAACGGCACCTTCGGAGCGGGGAAAGAATTCGTACCAGGCCCCGCGGCCGGCGAGGTCACGCTCCACGAGGAGCGGGTATTGTTCCGAGACGGTCACGAGTTCACGGATCGGCTGGCGCTCGACGACGGCCACGACCTCTTCGCTGAAGCCGGCGGCAAGGCGCTCCTCGTCAGTCTTCGAAGTATCGGCGAGGCCTTCCGAGGCAGCGCGAAGGATTCGCTTGTCCGCCGCGCTTCGGGCGCTTTCGCCTGCCGCTTCGGCGAGCAGCGCGACACCCTCGGCGAGCATGAGCTCCACATCGATGCCGGCCTCGACCTTCACTTCCGCGTTGTGATGCCACGTGCCATAGCGGTCGTGCCAGGCTTCGATTGCGAAGGTCCAGGCTCCGGGCGTCGTCGGAGTCAGCAGGCCCTCCCAGCGGTCCGTTCCCTTGCCACGCTCACCCGGGGCCGGGGCGAGCCGGACACGTTGGCGTTCTTTGCCTTTGGGGTCCAGCAGGACGGCGCTCACCCCCAGCTGGTCGTGGCCCTCACGGAAGACCGTGGCGCCAACCACCAAATCTTCACCAGGCAAGGCCTTGGCCGGGAACCGGCCTTCCTCGATCACGGGCTGCACGGCCGTGATGGGGAATCTGCCGAATCTAAGACCTTCGGTGATACCGGCCTTCTGCTTGGACTTGGACGCTGAGCTGGATCGCGGTGCTGCAGTAGTGGTCACAACCTCGACGTTAGCGAGAAAAATCACATTTTGCGAAGAGGTACCCCAGACTCTTCCGCGCAATGTGTCATTTACCTAAAAGAAACCGAAAGCTGTTCCTGCCGTCCACCGAGTGGATTAGTGTGACGCTCGTGAAGGCAATTCGAAGGTTTACCGTCCGTACACTGCTCCCCGAGCCGATCCAGCCACTGGCGCGTCTCGCGATGAATCTGCGCTGGTCGTGGCACCGGCCTACCCGTGAACTCTTTGCGAGCCTTGACCAGGAATTGTGGGAGGAGAGCCGTCACGATCCAATAAGCCTCCTCGGGTCAATCAGCCGCGATCAGCTGGACCAACTTGCTTCCAACAATGAACTTGTAGAGCGTGTGCAGCGTGCGGCGGCGGATCTGGACCGGTATCTGAGTGAGCCGCGCTGGTACCAGGGCCTGGGTCCGGATGCTCCGGCGTGCATCGCGTATTTCTCGCCTGAATTCGGGATCACCGAGGTGCTTCCGCAGTATTCCGGCGGCCTGGGGATCCTGGCCGGTGACCACCTGAAGGCCGCTTCGGACCTGGGCGTGCCGCTGATCGGCGTCGGGCTGCTGTACCAGGCGGGCTACTTCAAGCAGTCCCTCTCCCGGGACGCCTGGCAGCAGGAGACCTACCCGGTCCTGGACCCGGACGGCCTGCCCCTGACACTGTTGCGCGAACCGTCCGAAGACGGCACCGGCAAGCCGGTGACGATCTCACTGCCGCTGCCCAACGGACGCAAGCTCAACGCGCACATCTGGCGGGCCGACGTCGGGCGCGTGCCGCTGCTGCTGCTCGATTCGAACGTCCCGGCCAACGACGACGCCGCGCGCGGGATCACGGACCGGCTCTACGGCGGCGGCGGTGACCACCGCCTGCAGCAGGAACTGCTGCTGGGCATGGGCGGGGTGAAGGCCCTGCGCGTCTACCAGCGCCTCACCGGCACCCCGGCCCCGGAAGTGTTCCACACCAACGAAGGCCACGCCGGGTTCCTGGGCATCGAACGCATCCAGGAACTCATGTCCGCCGAAGCCCCGCTGAGCTGGTCCGAGGCCCTCGCCGCCGGACGCGCGTCCACGGTGTTCACCACCCACACCCCCGTCCCGGCCGGCATCGACCGGTTCGAGGCCGTGCAGATCAGGCACTTCTTCGACGCCGGCCTGGCCCCGGACGTCCCGGTGGAGAAAGTCCTGGACCTGGGCCGGGAAAACTACGACGGCGGCAACCCCGCGGTCTTCAACATGGCCGTCATGGGCCTGCGCCTGGCGCAGCGGGCCAACGGCGTGGCCAAACTCCACGGCGTGGTCTCCCGCGAGATGTTCTCCGGGCTCTGGCCAGGCTTCGACCACTCCGAAATCCCCATCACCTCCGTCACCAACGGCGTCCACGTACCCACCTGGGTGGACCCGCGCATCTCTGCCTTGGCCCGCCAGCAGTTTGGAAGCGAGGCCGAGGCCATGGGCCGCTGGGATCTCGCCTACAACGTCAGCGACGAGGACGTGTGGACGCTGCGGCGTCAACTTCGCGTTTCCCTCGTGGAGGATGTCCGGCGTCGGCTCCGGGCGGCATGGAAGAAGCGCGGGGCGGCCGATGCGGAGCTGGGCTGGACGGACACCGTGCTGGACCCGGACGTGCTCACGATCGGTTTCGCCCGGCGCGTGCCCACCTACAAGCGCCTGACCCTGATGCTCCGGGACCCGGCACGCCTCAAGGCGCTGCTGCTGCACCCGAAGCACCCCATCCAGCTGGTCATCGCCGGCAAGTCCCACCCGGCCGATGACGCCGGCAAGAAGATGATCCAGGACCTGGTGAAGTTCACCGACGACCCCGCCGTGAGGCACCGGATCGTGTTCCTGCCCAACTACGACATCGCCATGGCCCGGACCCTGTTCCCGGGCTGCGACGTGTGGCTGAACAACCCGCTGCGGCCCCTGGAGGCCTGCGGCACCTCCGGGATGAAGGCGGCCATCAACGGCTCCCTGAACCTCTCGGTGCTGGACGGCTGGTGGGATGAGATGTACGACGGCGAGAACGGCTGGGCGATCCCGACCGCGAACAACGACGCGTCACCGACCGAACGCGATGACATCGAAGCCGCCGCGCTCTACGAGCTCCTCGAGACCCAGGTGGCACCGCGCTTCTACGGCTCCACGGTCTCCGCGGACGCCGGCGCGGCCGGGCCCTCGCAGTCGGGCCCGGAAGCCGTGCCGACGCACTGGGTGTCCATGATCAAGCACACCCTGGCCCACCTCGGCCCGGCAGTCTCGGCCGACCGGATGCTCCAGGACTACGTCAACACCCTCTACCGCCCGGCAGCGGAGTCAGGACGGCGTGCCGTGGCTGGCTTCTTCAAGGAGGCGAAGGAGCTGGCGGCGTGGACCACCAAGGTCCGCAACGCCTGGCCGCAGCTGATCGTGGAACACGTCGATTCCATCGGCGTCTCCGAAGAACCCCAGATCGGCGACACCCTCCAGGTCAACGCCTACATCGCCCTCCACACCCTGACACCGGACGACGTCAGCGTCGAGGTGGCCTACGGGCGGGCTGAAGAAAGCGATGAGTTGGAGGACATCACCGTGGCCGAACTGAGCTCGTTCGAGGACCTCGGCAACGGGCGCCACCTGTTCACCGGGTCCATCCTGATCAACCGCTCCGGATCGTTCGGCTACACCGTCCGGGTCTTCCCGAAGCACCCCTCCCTGGCCTCGAAGGCCGAACTGGGGCTGATCGTCAACGCGTAGCGACGAGCTGGCCGGACGGGCATCGCCCGCCCGGCCAGTCGAGCTACTGCTGGAAGACCGCTATGACGGCGAGGTCCCGCCCGGAGTAGAACTCGGCGTCTTGGAGGATCTCGCAAACCAACCCGAAGGACCGGTCTGTCCGGTAGGCCGCCGGGACCTGCCAAATCAGGGTGACAGGTGATTGGTCGTCCTCGGACACACTGTCTGCGAAATCGTGGAGTGAATCGTTGAGCGCATCCAGGTCCACCCCGTCGTACTCGGGGAAATCGAGCACCTGGCCGAACACTTCCAGGACGCCCTCCTTGTTTGTTGCCGGCGGCACCATCACGGTGCGGCGGCCGGCGTCGGACACTTGTTCCTTTAGTTCTTCCAGTGTCCACGTGTCTGCCGAATAGATTTTCATGGTTCCTAAGTGCGGTAGATGTTGATGGTGTTGCCTTGGACGACTTCCCGTTCGCCTGCCGCGACTAGCGCTCCTTGCCTACGGTCATTGAGCTCGGAGGTTGTCAGCCTTAGTTCGAACATCCGGCTGCCAGCCCCGGATTCGGCGACCAATTTGGGCAAGACAACTTTCTGGTCATCCTTGTTCCCGTTGATCACGAGCAAGCCCCGGTAGGCACCGCCTTCCGAGCTCACCAAGAGTTGCACAACACGCAGCGAGGGATCGTGCCACCGGGACGCCGTCATCGGCTGGCCCTCCTCATCAAACCATTCCAGGCCCGTTCCCTTGTCCGGGAAACCTTCGTCCTGGGCGTGCAGGAACTCCTTGCGGAGCCGGATCACCCGCTTGGTGCTCCGCAGCATGTCATGCGATTCGGGTGTCTGGGTCCAGTCGATCCATGTCAGGGGGTTGTCCTGGCAATAGGCGTTGTTGTTTCCCTGCTGTGTGCGTCCGAGCTCATCGCCGGCAGTGATCATGGGTACGCCGATGGAGATCATCAAGGTGGTCATGAGGTTCCGTTTGGAAAGGGCACGGGCCGCGAGAATCCTCTCGTTCTCCGTTCGTCCTTCGAATCCGTGGTTGTAACTACGGTTGTCGCCGTGGCCGTCGCGGTTTTGTTCGCCGTTGGCTTCGTTGTGCTTGCGGTCGTAGGACACGAGGTCGGCAAGCGTGAAACCGTCGTGGGCGGTGATGAAGTTGAGGGAGGCGAGCCTCGAGCGCCCCGAAGGTTCAAAGACCCGGGCGGAGCCAGTCAAGGCGTCCGCCAGGACCCCAACGTTGCCGCCGGACATCCCGGCGTCGGCGGCGCCCCGGTCAGAGAGCCAGAAGCGGCGCACGCCGTCGCGGAAGTGATCGTTCCAGTCCACCCAGCCCTTGGGGAACCGTCCGGTCTGCCAGCCGCCGTAGCCCACATCCCATGGTTCGGAAATGAGCTTGGTCTTGGAGATCACCGGATCTTCCGCGATGCGCTTCAGGAAAGGGTGCTCGGGATCGAACTCGTTGCCGGCATTGCGGCATAGGGTCACGGCAAGGTCGAAGCGGAAGCCATCGATGTGGAATTCTTCCGCCCAATAGCGCAGCGATTCAATCGCCAGATCCACTACCTTCGGTTCGGCAAAATTGAGGGTGTTGCCGCAGCCCGTCGTATCGAGGTAGCGGCCGTGGGCATCATGACGGTAGTACCGCTCCTCGCCCAGACCCCTGAAACTGAAGGTGTCTCCGTCAGGCCCGCCTTCCGCCGTGTGGTTGTAGACGACATCGAGGATCACTTCGATCCCCGCCGCATGCAGGAGCTTCACCATGCCCTTGAATTCGTCCTGGACGGCGTGCGGGCCGGCCTGCTGGGCCGCCTGCGTGGCGTAGTCCGCATGCGGCGCAAAGAACGCTGCCGTGTTGTAGCCCCAATAGTTGGTCAGGCCCAAGTACTGCAGGTGCTGCTCGTCCATGTGGAAGTGGATGGGCAGCAATTGCACAGCAGTCACTCCCAATGAGTGGAAGTGCTCGATCATGGCGGGGTGGGCCATCCCCGCGTACGTGCCGCGGAGGTGCTCCGGGATATCCGGATGCAGCATGCTTTGGCCCCGGACGTGAGCTTCGTAGACAATGGTGTCCCGCCACGTCGTGCGCAACGGGCGATCGTCACCCCAGTCGAAACCCGATTCCATCCGCACGGAGGTCAGCAGTTCTCCGCGCTGGTGCACCGCCCGACCGTAGGGATCGAGCAACAGCTGCTCGGCGTCGTCGGCGTCAAAGTCCGGGGCAGGAACGGACAGTGGGAGCGTGTCCTCGTGGACTGCGGCGCGGAAGCCGTACCGGGTGCCGGGCGGCAGCCCGTCGACAATCCCGTGGTGAACGCCGTCCTCAAGTTTGGGAAGCGTGTGGATCTTCCAGGAGTCGCCAGGGGCCTTGTAAGCGATTTCGACTCGAGTAAGTCCGGGGGCCCACACAGCGACGTTGACCCGGTCCGGAGAAGGGGTGTCGCGGTCGGCTTTCCCGGGCAACGGAACACTCAGCCCGAGCGGCGACGGCCGCGAGGCGTCCACTGTAGATGCTGTGTCAAAAATCGGCATAACCATTACTTGAGAGTTTAGTCTCCGACGCCAATTCTCCCCCGCCCGCGGCCCATATGACAGTGCCCATGCCCGGCGGTCTGAACCAGGCCGGCGGCCAGTACGAACGCAAACAGGCCGCTCACCTGCTGAAACGTCGAACCATTCGGCTCGTTGCGCTTTTTGTGAAACCTGTCGTTTGAGCGGATTGTGTCGATTGCGCCGAATACGCCCGCTGCCCGCGGCTGGGTTCGTATCCTCGGCGCGGTCGTTGCATACTTTGGCTATACACCAATGTGGAGGTAATTGTGCGAATCGCCCTTGCTCAACTCATCAGCGGCCGCGAGCTGGCAGACAACCTGCTCCTGTTGGAAGGCTACGCCCGCCGGGCAAAAGAGGGCGGCGCCGAGCTCGTGGTATTCCCGGAAGCGACCATGCGGGCGTTCGGGAATTCCCTGCTCGACATCGCTGAGCCCCTGGACGGGCCGTGGGCCAGCCAGGTGCGGAAGATCGCCCGGGATCTTGGAATCGTGATCGTGGCCGGAATGTTCACCCCCGGGCTGGCCTCCGACGGCGGCAGCAATGGGAAAGTCCGGAACACGCTGATCGCCACCGGGCCCGGGGTGGACACCAGCTACGACAAGATCCACCTCTTCGACGCCTTCGGCTTTGCGGAATCGGATACCGTCGACGCCGGCACCGATCCGGTCACGTTCGACGCCGGCGGCCTCACCTTTGGCCTGGCCACCTGCTACGACATCCGTTTCCCGGCCCTCTTCACCGCTAATGCCGACCGCGGCGCCGATGTGAATATCGTGTCCGCTTCCTGGGGTGCCGGGCCTGGGAAGGCGGAGCAGTGGAAGCTGCTCGCGCGGGCCCGGGCGATCGACACCACGACCTTCGTGCTGGCTTGCGGCCAAGGCGATCCCGCGAGCCAAGGCCGTGAACCCAAGGGTGCAGCGCCTACCGGAGTGGGGCACTCGGTGGTCGTGTCTCCCCTGGGGAACGTGCTGGAAGAGCTCGACGCCGAACCGGGCCTCTTGTTCGCAGAGCTGGACGCCGCCGTCGTCAAGGAAGCGCGGGTCAAGCTCCCGGTCCTGGCGAACCGACACGACTTCTAACTCCGACTTATAAAGCGAACAGCAACGCCCGCTCACCAAAAGTAGTGAGCGGGCGTTGCTGTATTTGGCGCTATAAGTGAGCGGGCGTCCGTTGGAAACACCGTATAAGTGAGCGGGCGTCGGCTGTGCCGCCACCCAACCCGCTACTTCGTGGCGCGCTGCCTTGAGACCTCGTACAGGGAGATGCCCACGGCCATGGAGGCGTTGAGCGATTCCATGGCGGAGTCGATCGGGATGGAGATGATCTGGTCGCAGTTTTCGCGGACCAGGCGGCTGAGCCCCTTGCCCTCGGAACCCACGACAATGCACACGGGATCGGTGGCCAGGGCGAGATCCGGCAGCGAGACATCGCCGTCGCCGTCCAGGCCCAGCACGAAGATGCCCATCTGTTTGAACTGCTTGAGCGCGTTGTTCAGGTTGGCCGCCCGGGCAACGGGGACGCGGACCGCCGCGCCGGCGCTGGTCTTCCAAGCCGAAGCGGTGACGCCGACGGAGCGGCGCTCCGGGACAATCACGCCGTGGCCGCTGAAGGCGGAAACGGAGCGGATGATGGCGCCCAGGTTGCGTGGGTCGGTGATGCCGTCGAGCGCAACGAAGAGGGGCGCGTTGGGGATGTACCCCTTCTTCCACTTTGTGACCGTCTCTTCGGCAAGGTCGTAGGCGTCCTGGTATTCGTACGGCGGGATCTGCAGAACGAGGCCCTGGTGGACGGCGTCTTCGGTCATGCGGTCCAGCTCGGGCTTACCGGTTTCCAGCAGCGGGATGCCACGTTCGGCAGCGAGCTTGAGGGACTCCTTGACGCGGTCGTCCATCTCGATCCGAATGGCAACGTGCAGTGCCTTCGCGGGGATTCCGGCGCGAAGCGCCTCCACCACGGAGTTGCGTCCGGTGACGACTTCCTCAGTAGCGCGGCCCTTCGGGCCTGAGCGGGCGCCCGGGTTGGAGCGGCTGGTGCCCCCGGCCGCGCGCTTGGCCGCGGAGCGCTCGGCAAGCTGCTTGCTCTTGTACGCCTTGTGGTACTCGCGGTCCTCAGCCTTGGGGGTTGGACCCCTGCCTTCGAGGGCCTTTCGACCGTGGCCACCGGTTCCGGTGGTGGGGCCCTTCTTGCTCTTGACAGCCCGGCGACCGTTGTTGGCCATGAATTCCACCCTTGATTGTGTTGAGTACGTCTGCAATCAAGTCTACTGAATCAACTTAAATCGGGACGACGGCGCTTTCTCAATCCCTCTTGAGGCTCCAGCTGGCTCCATCGGCGCCATCCTCGACGGCGATACCGGCTGCCGCGAGAGTGTCGCGGATCGCGTCGGAAGCCGCCCAATCCTTGTTCACCCTCGCCTCGGCGCGAGCCTGCAACTGGGCTTCCACGAGGACCTCAAGGGCCTGGGCAGTCTCGGAGTTCTCCTGGACTTCGCCGCGGACGTCGTTCAATCCAAGCACGGTGGTCATGGCCATCACTGCCCGGAGCGCCTGCTCGGCCCCGGCGTCGTCTCCGGACGCCAGAGCGGTGTTCCCCGCCCGGACAGTCTCATGCAGCGCGCCGAGGGCCTGCGGGACGTTGAGGTCGTCATCCATGGCAGCAGCAAAGGCATCCGGAACGGGGCTCGACTCAGGGTGCGCGGCGAAGTCGCCACCGAACTTCTTGGAAGCCTTCGCAACAAAGCCGTAGATCCGCTCTACGGCCGCCGCAGCCTCCTGGAGCGAGGTGGGCCGGTAGTCCAGGACGGAGCGGTACTGCGCCTGGCCAAGGTAGTACCGGACAACCCGCGGACTGGCGAGCTCGAGCATTTCCGAGGGGCTCACTGTATTGCCCACGGATTTGGACATCTTTTCGCCCTCATACGTGACCATGCCGTTGTGCAGCCAGAAATTGGCGAATCCGTCACCGGCGGCCTGCGATTGTGCCATCTCGTTCTCGTGGTGCGGGAAGCGGAGGTCCAATCCGCCGCCGTGGATGTCGAACTGCTGGCCCAAGTACTTCGTGGCCATGGCGGAGCATTCAAGATGCCAACCCGGCCGGCCCGTTCCCCACGGCGAAACCCAGCTCGCCGTCGTCGGCTCCCCGTCCTTGTAGCCTTTCCACAGCGCGAAGTCGCGCGGGTCGCGCTTCCTGCTGCTGAATTGAGGCTCGACGTCGGCGGCTCCCTGCATGTCGTCGATGTTCTGGCGGGTCAGCGAGCCGTACTTGCTCCAGGAGCGGACGTCGAAGTAGACGTCCCCGGAGTCGTCCAGCGCAGGGTAGGCATGGCCGCGGTCGATGAGCCTTTGAATGAGGGCGTGCATCTCCGGGATGTGGCCGGTGGCACGAGGCTCATAGGTGGGGCGGGAAACGCCCAGGACATCGTAGGCCTGCTCGAATTCCTGCTCGTAGCGGTAGGCCAGGGCCCACCACTCTTCCTCGGCCTTGGCTGTGGGTTCCTCGGCCCAGTCCGGTCCGAAGGACTGCGCCGACTTGGCGAGGATCTTGTCGTCGATGTCCGTGACGTTGCGGACAACAGTGACACGCAGGCCCCGGTATTCAAGCCAACGGGTCAACTGGTCGAAGGCGATCGCGGAACGGACATGCCCCACGTGCGGCATCCCCTGCACCGTGGCACCGCAGTAGTAGACGCTGGCCTTGCCGGCTTCAAGGGGAACGAAGTCGCGGACTTCGGCGGATGCAGTGTCGTAAAAGCGCAGGGTCACCGCTCCAGATTAGCGGATGCGCACCCTCTGGCTTCGTTGCCCACCATCTACCCCTGTTGAGGCGCTATTTAGGCGCTATCGCTTTGGGTCGCTGCGGGCACGGCGTACACGAGGGCCGTGGCGACAGCGGAGATGCCCTCTCCCCGCCCCGTGAAACCCAGGCCATCGCTGGTGGTTGCCGTGACGCTGACGGAAGCTCCTGCGGCGGCGCTGAGGACACGCTGCGACTCCTCACGCCGCGGCCCGAACTTCGGCCTGTTGGCAACGAACTGCACTGCCACGTTCCCGATCTCAAAGCCGGCAGCCCGGACAATCCTGGCCGCCTCCCCCAGCAACTTCACACCGGACGCACCTGCGAATTCGGGACGGTCGGTGCCAAAATGCGTGCCGAGATCACCAATGCCGCAAGCGGAGAAGAGCGCGTCAGCGGCTGCATGGGCAACGCAATCGCCGTCGGAATGCCCGGAAAGTCCGCGCTCGCCCTCCCAAAACAGCCCGCCGAGCCATAGCGGCTGCGGATCGTTGTCGGGTGCGTAGGCGTGCACGTCCACCCCGATGCCTGTGCGCGGCAGAATCATGGCCGCGTTCTTCGGGCCTGCCATCAGCCTTCCACCCAGCGGACTCCGAGCGGCCCTTCCAGCAGGCCCTCCGCAATGATGAGATCCAAAGGCGTGGTGATCTTCAGTGACTGGCTGGCACCGCGGACCGCGTGGACCGGCACGCCCAGGAGCTCGACCAGCATGGCGTCATCCGTGACTGCCGCCGACTGCTCGTCGTCGAACGTGGCGGCCGCCGCGTGGGCGCGCAACAAAGTCTCAAAGTCGAATCCCTGCGGAGTCTGCACCGCACGAAGTTGTTCGCGCGGGGCGGTGCCGGTGACGATCTCCGGCGCGATTCCGGCGTCGTCACCGTCAGTTTCCGCAACCATCTTGACGGTATCCACCACCGGAATGGCGGGGATGACCGCTTTGGCGCCGGACGAGAGCGCCACGGCAACCCGGTGGAAGACCCGCTCGGGAGTCAGCGCGCGCGCGGCGTCGTGAACCAGGACAGCGCGCGTTCCTTCGAGGACCGCCCCAAGGGCGGCGCGGACCGAAGCGGCACGGGTGGATCCGCCGTCGACGACGGTAATCAGCGGGCCGTCAGCGCCCAGTTCCTGCCGGAATTCCTCGCACAGCTCGCGCAACTCCAGGTCCCCTGCGGGGACGGCCACGCAGATCTGGCGGGCAACGTCCGCCGTCGCGACGCCGCGAAGGGCATGCGTGAGGATCGCTTCGCCGCCCAGCGGCACTTTTGCCTTAGGCATGCCGTAGCCAAGCCGCTCACCGGAGCCTGCCGCAACGACGACGACGGCGGTGGCCTCGCGCTGGGATGGTGTAGTCATGCGCCCAAGCCTACGTGGTGGCCACCCGCCCAACTAGCTGGCAGCAAATGTCGTTTTGGGCGCCCAGAACGACATCTATTGCTAGTCAGTTGGGCTTTGGAGCTAGTCAGTTGGGCTTTGGAGCAAAAGGAAACCCCGGCAGCAGGTTGCTACCGGGGCTCAAATCTTTGAATCTCTGTTAGGAAGCCAGAACTTCGTCGAGAACGCTTGCGGCCTTCTCTTCGTCGGTCTTCTCAGCCAGTGCCAGTTCTGAAATCAGAATCTGACGGGCTTTGGCCAGCATTCGCTTTTCACCTGCGGAAAGGCCGCGATCGTGATCACGGCGCCAAAGATCGCGGACGACCTCTGCAACCTTGATGACGTCGCCGGAAGCAAGCTTCTCCAGGTTTGCCTTGTAGCGACGGGACCAGTTGGTGGGCTCTTCAGTGAACTCGGCACGGAGAACGTCAAATACGTGCTCCAAGCCTTCCTTGCCCACTACGTCGCGGACCCCAACAAGGTCTACGTTTTCTGCTGGAACTTCAATGGTCAGATCACCCTGAGCCACCTTGAGCTTGAGATACATTTTCTCTTCGCCCTTGATAGTGCGCATCTTGATTTCTTCAATTTTTGCTGCACCGTGGTGAGGGTAAACTACTGTCTCGCCGACCTCAAAAACCATGTGGACTTTCCCCTTTCCCGCAGACCAGTTTATCACGCTTAAGGCATACGATTGGCACGGAAAGGGGTCCTGAGCCCTGTAAATACGCGGAAAATGGCCTTTTCGGACCTCCGGCACCCTCTTGACGGGAGGGCATAAAAGTGCATTGGACGCAGCGTTCCGGATGACCCTACTCCTTCTGGAGGGCCGCCACAATGGTGATCGGAATCCTTGTTCCTGCTAGTTTGCCGATAGGCTATGGCTGAAAAGTGTTCCAATGACTCTTAGAGGAGTACGTGTCGTGCGCATTACTGCGATGAACCGTGTCCAGCGCGGCAAACTGGCGATGGCGGCGGCCGCCATCAGCATCGGTCTCTTGTCCGTGACCGGCTGTGGCTATATCAACCCCCAGCAGACCAACGAGCAGTACTCTCCGTCTGACGGCGTCAGGGAAGACCTCGGTTCGCTTCAGCTGCGCAACATGCTCATCGTCTCCACGGATGCCAACAAGCCGGGACGCGTCATTGGTGCCGTGTTCAACACCTCCTCGAGCGATGCAACCCTGACCATCAGTGGTGCCGGCGGGTCACAGGCGACCATTCCGGTCAAGGCCAAGTCCCAGACCTACCTCAACGAGACCACGGACGCCGCGGTTCTGAGCACGAGCGGCGGAGCCCCTGGCTCCATGGCTTCCGTGACCATCAAGACCGGCTCCGATTCCCGCGCCGTGCAGTTCCCGGTCCTGGACGCTTCCTTGAAGGAATACGCGAAGTACCTCCCCACCGCTTCCGCTTCTCCGAGCCCCTCGGTCAGCGGTTCCGCCACCCCGAGCAGCAGCGCAACTCCGGGCAGCAGCGCGACCCCGACTCCGAGCGCAAGCGCCACCGGCCACTAGGCGGCCGGCGGCCTGCGCCGCTTCGGTCGGCAATACGCTGGATCCTCGAAGACAAAAAGGAAGGGCTCCCGATGGGAGCCCTTCCTTTTGCTGTAGCTTCTTACGGCTCGAACTTGTAGCCCAGGCCCCGAACCGTCACGAGGTAGCGGGGAACCGAGGGGTCCGGCTCGATCTTGCTGCGCAAGCGCTTCACGTGGACGTCCAGGGTCTTGGTATCGCCCACGTAGTCGGAACCCCAGACGCGGTCGATCAACTGCCCACGGGTGAGCACACGGCCCGAATTGCGAAGGAGCATCTCCAGGAGTTCGAACTCCTTCAGTGGAAGCGATACCTGTTCGCCGTTGACGCTCACCACATGCCGCTCGATGTCCATCCTCACCGGGCCGGCCTGCACGGTGGAGGTGATGAGCTCCTCCGGCTCGCCTTGCCTACGCAGCACGGCACGGACGCGCGCAACGAGTTCCCTGGAGGAGTACGGCTTGGTGACGTAGTCGTCCGCGCCAAGCTCCAGTCCAACTACCTTGTCGATTTCCGAGTCCTTGGCCGTCAGCATGATGACCGGGACGCTGGAGCGTTGGCGCAGTTGCCGGCAAACCTCAGTGCCAGGAGTTCCCGGAAGCTGCAGGTCCAGCAGGACCAGGTCGGCCCCGTTGCGGTCGAACTCCACCAAGGCATCACTGCCGTTGTCTACAACCTGGACATCGAAGCCTTCTTTGCCCAATAGGTAGGACAGAGGGTCGCTGAACGACTCTTCGTCCTCCACGATCAGAATCCTGCTCAAGCGCCAGCTCCTTGCTCTAGGGCGCGCACAGCGCCCGTCGATTGAATCACGCTTCGGGGCTTCGCCCCGGCGTCGTCGTCCTCCTGGCCTTCCATTTCCGGAAGGCGGATGGTGAAAGTAGAACCTTGGCCGGGCTGGGACCAGACGGTGACCTCGCCGCCGTGGTTGGATACCACGTGCTTGACGATACTCAGGCCCAAACCCGTTCCCCCGGTCTGGCGGGACCTCGCCGCATCCACGCGGTAGAAGCGTTCGAAGATGCGTTCCTGGTCTTCGGGGCTGAGACCCTCGCCCTGGTCTGTGACGGAAATGGCCACCACGCCCTCTTTGGCGCGGACCCCCACTCCCACACGGGTGTTTTCCGGCGAATAACGAATGGCGTTGTCGATCAGGTTCCGTAGGGCGGTCACCAACAGGTCCTGGTCACCGAACACCATTGTTTCCGTTCGGCCCCCCACGACGATCTTGATGTTCTTGAGCTCGGCCGGGAGCTGCGAGCGGTCCACGGCCTCGGAGATCACCGTGTTGATGTCCACGGCGTGCCCTTGCTGTGCCACGTTGGCTCCCTGAAGCCGGGACAGCTCAATGATGTCCTGCACCAGCGCGGCCAGCCTTGTCGATTCCTTGTGCATGCGCTTCGCGAAGCGACGCACGGCTTCTTCGTCGTCGGGGCTTGCCTCGAGCGCTTCCGCCAGAAGGGAGATGGCGCCCACTGGCGTCTTGAGTTCATGCGAGACGTTCGCGACGAAGTCGTTGCGGATCTCTTCGGTGCGGGTGATTTCGGTGCGGTCATCGGCCAGCAGGACGATATATTCCCACCCGAGCATGGCTGCCCGCACCTGCACCACGATGGTTCCCTTGCCCAGTGGGCCGCGGGGCAACTCGTAGGTCTCTTCCAGGATCACGCCGTCGCGCCGCACCTTTGCGGTCATGTCCAGCAACTGCTTGTGCACCACGGTGTGGCCTCTCACGAGGCCGTAGGCGTAGGCCGCGGGACTGGCCCGGACGACGCCGTCGATCGCGTCCACCACGACGAAAGCGCGCCCGACGACGGACAGCACCTCCGCGGCTCCCTCCGGAAGCAGCGGCTCGGTCACGTCCAGGTCAACGATCTTTCGCTGCCGTTCGCTGAGCCTGAACGCGAGCACGCCAAAGACGCCGCACGACAGGCCGACTAGACCTGCGATGACACCGATGAGCACTGGATCCACGGATCTAGCTTATGCGCTCAAAACACTGCAAAATATGGAACGGTCACCAAACAGCCCCGATTCAGCTAACGTTCACCTAAAGGTGCGCAATCGTTCATTGACCACTGCCACCCTTACTAGTTGGACCGTAGTTAGCTGTGATGATTTTCGCGCCGCCAGAAGGGTGCGGAGGAGATTTCCAAGGAGAGGACGCCACCGTGCGCAAGGTTTTTCAGGAGGAGCTCATCCAGGTCGGTGAGGACCTCATTGAGATCTCAAAACTGGTCACTGAGGCGATCCAGAACGCGACCACCGCATTCGAAGGTGCCGACGTAGATCTCGCCCAGGATGTCATTGCCGCCGATGCCCGGATCGATTTCCTGCAGAACGGCCTCGACGAACGGGCCATCGATATCTTGGCCCTCCAGGGCCCTGTGGCAAGCGATCTCCGGATGATTGTCGGTTCCCTGCGGATGAGCGCATCCCTTGAGCGCATGGGTGACCTCGCCCGGCACGTGGCCCAGCTGGCCCGTTTGCGCTACCCGGCCACGGTCATCCCCGAGCAGCTGACGGCAACGTTCAAGGACATGGCCCGCCTCGACCTTGAAATCATCCAGAAGGTCACCCTGCTCCTGGAGTCGCGCGACCTGGAAGTTGCCCGGGACATCCTCAAGCTCAACATCAGGGTGGACGATCTGCACTTGAGCGTCTTCAGGGCCATCGCCGATCCCGCTTGGGCCGAGACAGCCGCCACTACCGTGGATGTGGCCCTCGCCAGCCGCTACTTCGAGCGCTTCGCGGACCACGGCGTCTCGGTTGCCCGCAAGGTGACCTACCTGGTCACCGGTGAATGGCAGCCGGAAGGCTTCTAGCCACGCTCAACGAACAACGACGGCGGCCGGCCCACCTCGCGAGGTGGGCCGGCCGCCGTCGTTTTCTCAAGAGCTTATTTCTTGCCTTGGGCAGCTACAGCCTTGATGGACTCTGCCGCGGCCTCGGGGTCGAGGTAGGTTCCACCGGGGTTGATCGGCTTGAAGTTTTCGTCCAGGTCGTAGACCAACGGGATGCCCGTCGGGATGTTCAGACCGGTGATGTCTTCGTCGCTGATGCCGTCCAAGTGCTTGACGAGGGCGCGCAGGGAATTGCCGTGAGCCGTGACCAGGACTGTCTTGCCAGCCTTGAGGTCTTCCTTGATGTCTGACTCCCAGTACGGCAGGAGACGGACCAGGACGTCCTTGAGGCACTCGGTGCGCGGCAGGGCGTCCCCGAGGCCCGCGTAGCGCACGTCGTTGACCTGGGAGAACTCACTGTCATCGGAGAGGGCAGGCGGCGGGGTGTCGTAGCTGCGGCGCCATTCCATGAACTGCTCTTCACCGAACTCGGCCAGGGTCTGGGCCTTGTCCTTGCCCTGCAAAGCGCCGTAGTGGCGCTCGTTGAGGCGCCAGTCGCGCTTGACCGGGATCCAGCCGCGGTCGGCCTTGTCCAGGGAAATGTTCGCGGTGTTGATGGCCCGCTTGAGCAGGGACGTGTACAGGATGTCCGGGAGAACGTTGTTCTCGACCAGGAGCTCTCCGCCGCGCGCTGCTTCCTCGCGGCCTTGGTCGTTCAGGTCGACGTCCACCCAGCCGGTGAACAGGTTCTTGGCGTTCCAGTCGCTGTGGCCGTGGCGCAGCAGAATCAGCTTGTAAGTCATGGTTTTCATCCTAAGCGATCAGGCCTGGTCGTTGCCGGGCGTTACGTCGCAACGCGGGGTCACTTAGCGCCGATGTTTGCCGGCCGGATGGGCCGTAAGTGACCCCGCGTTGGAGGATAAAGTGGGACGGTGGTGCAAAAAGCGGAGCGGGTGCAGGGAAGGCGCGGTAAACCAGTCGGCAACATCACCAGGGGCACCACCAATCCCAACCGCATGCGCCGTCTGGACCGCTGGTTGGCGGGCCCGCAGGGATGGCGGCTACGCTCCGCCGTCGACCCGTTGGTAGTGGACCTCGGCTACGGCGCTTCCCCGGCCACCGCCGTCGAACTCTTCGAAAGGCTGCAGGCAGTCCGCCCCGATGTCCGCGTGTGCGGGATCGAGATCGAGCCCGAGCGCGTCCGGGTCGCGAAATCCCTGGAAAGGCCCGGGCTCAGCTTCCACGTGGGCGGTTTCGAGGTTCCTGTTCCAGGCAATCCCGTGCTGGTGCGGGCTTTCAACGTACTGCGGCAATACGAGGAATCGGATGTGGCCGGGATCTGGGCGCTGGTGCAGTCGCGGCTGGCACCGCAGGGATTGTTCATCGACGGCACGTGTGACGAAATCGGCCGCAGGGTGACGTGGGTTGCGTTGGATCCGGACGGGCCCTTGAGCTTGAGCCTGTCCATGCGCTTCGGCGGTTTCGAACTTCCCTCCGACGTGGCCGAACGCCTGCCGAAGGCACTCATCCACCGCAATATCCCGGGGGAACGCATTCATGCTTTCCTGAATGCGCTGGACCAGGCCTGGTTGGAAGCCGCACCGCTCGCGTCCTTTGGCAGCAAGCAGCGGTGGACCGCCATGTGCCGATCAATGCGCGACGCCGGTTGGCCCCTTCAGGACGGAACCTCGCGCTGGCGCTTGGGGGAACTGACCGTCGACTGGTCAGCGGTGGCCCCGGCTTAGGGAGCCGGTGGGGCCCACACCGGCAGGGTTCCCTGAGCGAGCTTGCGAGCTTAGGGAACCGGTTCGGCCCACACCGGCAGGGTTCCCTGAGCGAGCTTGCGAGCTTAGGGAGCCGGTGGGGATCACCAGGGACCGTACGGCCCCTGGTTCCGGCCGCTGTTCCCGATTTCCTTCACCGCAGGACGGACGTCCGCCAAATAGACACACGCTGCCGTGACGGCTGCGATGCCAAAGATGCCGAAGCCACCGCCGCCACCGAGGAGGGAAAGGCCGCCAATCACCGCGGCGACGCCGGTCAGTGCCAGCCAGAAGGTCTTGGTGCGCTTGGATGCCGCTTCAAACGACGAGGGTTTGTGGCGCAGGCAATCGACCAGCGCCCACAGCTCCAAAGCGAAGGCAACCAGTCCCAGAATGAACCAAATTCCATTCTGGATGTTTGAAATCAAAATTTTTCCGTCCACGCCCACAAGCCTAGCGGTCAAGCGACTTGAGCGCTTGCTCCAAATCCGCCCAGAGGTCTTCGACGTTCTCGATCCCGACGCTCATCCTGATCAGGTTGTCCGGCACGCTGAGCGGTTCGGCGGTGTGCCGGCGTCGGCGTTCGATGAGGGATTCGACCCCGCCAAGCGACGTCGCGGGGATCCACAGCTGCAGTGCACGAACCAGTTGATCTGCTGCGTCGGCACCGCTCCGGATTCCGTCTCCGGCCAACTGGATGCACAGGATGGAGCCGAAGCCCTTCATCTGGGACTTGGCACGCTCATGGCCGGGATCGGTGGGCAGGCCCGGGAAGCGGATCGACTCGACGCGCGGGTGGGTGCTCAGCCGCTCGGCCAACGTCGCGGCAGAAGCTTGCGAGCGCTCGATCCGGAGTGCCAGCGTGCGCAGGCCTCGGAGCGCGAGCCACGCCTCGAAGGGGCCCGCGATGCCGCCGTGGATGATCCGGTGGTGAAGGAGTTCCGCTCGCAGCTCCGCATTCGAGGTCACCAAGGCGCCGAGTACGACGTCGGAGTGTCCAGCCAGGTATTTGGTCACCGAATGGAGCACGACGTCGGAGCCCAGACTGAGGGGCTGCTGAACCAGCGGCGTGGAGAAGGTGTTGTCCGTGACCACGATGGCGCCGGCTTCATGGGCGGCGGTGGCCAGTGCCCGTACGTCTGCGATGCCGAGCATCGGGTTGGTGGGGCTTTCAATCCACAGCATGCTGGCGGGTATTCCATCGGCGGGGGCGAGCTGCGCCTTGACGGCGTCGGTGTCCGCGATATCAACGGTCCGCAGTTCAAGGATGCCCTTGGCCGCGAGTTCGGTGGCCATGACGAGCGATCCTGCGTAGCTGTGCGTGGGCATGACCAGGACACCACCGGCAGGCACGAGCGACAACGCGGAACTCACTGCGGCCAAGCCCGAGGCATAGAGCAAACCGGGCAGCTCGGCTCCTTCCAGCTGGGCCAGTGCTTCTTCGAACGGATCCCACGTGGGGTTCGCATAGCGTCCGTAGCCGCGGTCGCCGTCGCTCAGTGCTCCTGTGCCGAAATACGTGGAGGACAGAACAATGGGCGGGTTGACGGGTTGGTCATGGCTTCGTTCGGGACGGCCTGCCGCCACCACCACAGTGTCAGGGGACAGATCTGCGGCGTGTTCTCGGGAAAGACTCATTGCCCCAGCCTACGGCGCGGGGCGCGGGCGTTGGAAAGGTGTTACGGCTCCGTCCCGTCGAGCGGCAGGTTCGGTCCCGCGCAGGTGGGCAAGCGCCGTCGTCGGGCACTGTCAGAGTTCCTCTGTACGCTTAGATCCGTGACTACGCAGCGCCTCAAGCAGGACCAGAGCCCTACGCCGGACCAGCGCCCAGGACTCTTCATCGCCTTCGAAGGCGGGGACGGGGCCGGCAAGTCCACGCAAGCCGCCCGATTGGCTGCATCGCTCGAGTCCCTCGGCTTTTCGGTGCTGCGCACCCGCGAGCCCGGGGGCACGCCGATCGGCGAGAAGCTGCGTTCCTTGGTGCTGGACCACGGCCACGGCACTATCGACCCCCGGACCGAAGCCCTGATGTTCGCCGCATCCCGGGCTGCCCACGCAAGCCAGGTCATCCGCCCGGCCTTGGCGCAGGGTTCTGTGGTGATCACGGACCGCTATATCGACTCCTCCGTCGCTTACCAGGGTGCCGGCAGGGACCTCGGGACCGTCGACGTCAGGCGGCTCAACGAATGGGCTACCGAAGGCCTCGAGCCGGACCTGACAGTGCTCCTGGACGTCCACCCGGGCGACGGCCGGGACCGCAGAACTGCCGGAGACGCTACCGAGGACCGGCTCGAATCGGAACCGGACGATTTCCATGCCCGCATCCGTGCGGCGTTCCTGGAACTGGCGGAGGCCCACCCGGAGACGTACCTCGTGTTGCCCGCCAAGGACGCCGTCGAAAACCTCGCCGCGCAGATCCTCCGGCGTGTGCAGGACTTGCTCGGGAGCCGCGCATGAGCGTCTGGGACGAGCTCCAGGGCCAGGCGCCCGTCGTCGCACAATTGCGCGCCGCCGCCCAAGGCGAAGGCCTCACGCACGCATGGTTGTTCACCGGACCACCGGGTTCAGGCCGTTCCAACGCGGCCAAGGCATTCGCCGCGGCATTGAATTGCGAACAGGATGACGTCGCACTTCGCGGCTGCGGAGAATGCGCATCGTGCCGGACCATCCTGGGCGAAACCCACTCCGACGTGACCTTTGTCCGCACGGAGAAGGTCACCATTACCATCGACGAAGCCCGCCAGTTGGTGTCCAAGGCAGGCGACCGGCCGGCGACGGGCCGTTGGCGCATCATCGTGGTGGAGGACGCGGATCGCATGGCCGAACGCACCACCAACGTGCTCCTCAAGGCCATCGAAGAACCGACGCCCCGGACCATCTGGATGCTTTGCGCGCCGTCGCCGGCCGATGTGCTGGTCACCATCCGCTCGCGTTGCCGCCCGGTGAGCCTCCGGATTCCGCCGGCTGCCGACGTCGCCGCCCTGCTGGTGAGGCGCGACGGCGTCGACCCCGCCATTGCGGACAGGGCCGCCCGCGCTGCCCAAAGCCACATCGGAATCGCGCGTCGGCTGGCCCGCGATCCCGAAGCCAGGGAACGCCGGATGGAGACTGTCCGTTTCCCGCTGGGCCTGCGGGGCGTCACTGCCGCCGTGATGATGGCCGAAAAGCTGGTCAAGATCGCAACGGATGAGGCCAACAGCTCCAACGACGAACGCGACGCCGCCGAGAAGGTCGCCCTGCTCGCGAGCCTGGGCGCTCCGGAGTCGGGCACCCTGCCGCCGTCGATGCGCAGCCAGGTCAGGCAGCTTGAGGACGACCAGAAACGCCGTGCCAAGCGATCCATCACCGATTCCCTCGACCGCACGCTGACCGATCTGCTGTCCTTCTACCGGGACGTCCTGGTCATTCAGCTGGGGAACGCCGTCGAGTTGGTCAACGTTGAACTCAGGAGTGAGCTGGAGGGCTACGCGGCCAGCTCCACGCCAGAGATCACGTTGGCGCGCATGGATGCCATCAACAAGGCGCGAGTGCGGATCACCACGACCAACGTGGCACCGCTGTTGGCCGTCGAGTCCATGGCGAGCAGCCTGATTCAGCAATAGCCGGATAGTTTAGAAATACAGCACGCTTCCCCAGCCTGAGGAGAAACGCATGACCCCCGCACGACGCCGGCCCGCCGGGTCCAGTTCCAGGACACGGTTCCCCTCACTGCGGCGGGCTGCAGCGGCAGTGGCTGCCACGGCCACCGCGAGCCTTCTGCTGAGCGGCTGCGTGTTCTCTGTACCGGCGCCCAATGATGGCGCCAGCAACGGGTCCGGTAACGTCAGCACCCCGGACGCGTCCATCGCAGCCGCAGCGCCGGCAGGACTGGAGAGTTTCTACTCCCAAAGAGTGAACTGGACGTCCTGTGAGCAGGGATTCCAGTGCGCCAACATCCAAGTGCCGGTGGACTATGCCAAACCCGATGGTGGCAGCATCTCCATCGCCGCCATCCGGCTCCAGAGCCAGGGCACGAAGAAAGGCTCGCTGCTGGTGAATCCCGGCGGCCCCGGCGCTTCGGGCTATGACTTCGTCAGGGACGCGGCGAAGACGCACTTCACTAGCAAGCTGCGGTCCAGCTTCGACCTGGTGGGCTTCGATCCCCGCGGCGTCAAGCGGTCGGCGCCGGTGACGTGCCTCAGCGATGCCGAACGGGACGCTTCCCGCGAGAAGGTCTACAACTATGACACTGACCAGGGCGTCGCCGCGGCGCTGGCCGACACGAAGGCCATGAATGCCCAGTGCGTGGAAAAGTCCGGTCCCACGCTGCCGCACATTGACACCGCCAGCTCCGCCAAGGACATGGATATACTCCGCGCCGTGCTGAACGACGCAAAACTCAACTACCTTGGCTTCTCCTACGGAACCGCCCTCGGCGCCACCTATGCGTCATTGTTCCCGAACAACGTCGGCAAGCTCGCTTTGGACGGCGCAGTGGATCCGTCCCTCAATAACGAGGACCTCACCGCGGGGCAGGCCGAGGCGTTCGAAAAGGAGCTCCGCACTTACGTCGCGGATTGCCAGGCAAAGTCCGGATGCCCCATGACCGGCAGCGTCGACAATGGCGTGCAGCAGATCCAGAACCTCATCGCCGACGTCGAGCAGAATCCCAAACGCGCCAAAGACGGACGGCTTGTCACCGGGGCTACGTTCGTCAGCGGTATCTTCACCCCGCTCTACGACAACGAATCGTGGCCTGTCCTGACCCAGGCTCTGGTGGCCGCATTCAAGGGCGACGTGTCGCTCATGCTTCGGATTGCCGACTTCGGCGCGGACCGGGACCCGAACGGCACCTACACGTCGAACACCTCGTTCGCGTTCAACGCCATCAACTGCCTTGACTACCCTATGGTCACGGATACGGCCGGGATGCGTTCCGAAGAAGCGCGCTTGAAGCAGCTCTCCCCCACCTTCGGCTATTACTTCTCCTACACCGGCATCAACTGCAAGGACTGGCCCTATAAGCCGGTACACGCGCCTGCTCCCGTGAAGTACACCGGCAGTGCGCCGATTGTAGTCATCGGAACCACTGGGGACCCCGCAACGCCTGTCGCCTGGGCTGGTTCGCTGCGCAAACAACTCGGCAATGCTTCCCTCGTGACGTGGAAGGGCGAAGGCCACACCGCCTACGGCCGCTCCAACCAATGCGTGTCCGACGCCGTGGACAACTACTTCGTGGATGGGAAGGCGCCTTCGGACGGGACTATGTGCTGAGTGTTTTGGGGGCGCGGCAACCGAAGTGTTGTCCCGGCGTCGATCCCTCTTGATGGCCCGGGGTTCGAAGTGCGTCTTGCCGTCCAGCTCAACGATCAAGAGGCGCTCGACGACGAAATCGACCTCCCCAACCGCACCCAGCAGCGTAGGTGGCGGATTGACGGCTTCCGCGTGGCAGACATCGGACCAAAAGTGGTAAATCGTTGAGGGACCGGCGCTAGAGCCGTGCGGCGTGGGGCTCCAGCAGCGCGGGAAGGTTCTTGACTGAGGGCACGACGGCGGTGGCGCCGGCCGCGCGCAAAGCCGCCTCGGAGTGGAAGCCAGTAAGCACGCCCACCACGGCGGAGGCGCCGGAGCGAACGCCGGACAACATATCCGAGCTCGTGTCCCCCACGACGACGACCTCGCGGACATCGTCCAGGTCAAGGGCCAACACGGCCGTGAGAATCATGTCCGGGTAAGGGCGACCGCGGCCGGCGTCAGCGGGGCACAGGCTGAGATCCGCCTTCCCCATCCACCCCAGCGACTCAAGCACCATGTTCTGGGTGTGCCGGCCGAAGCCCGTAGCAAGGCAGACTTTCACGCCGGAGTCCCGCAACCAGTCGATGGTTTCCTCGGCGCCTGGAATGGCCCGGACGCCGCCGTCGGCAATCAGATCGTCGTAGGCGCGTTCGAAAGCCTTGTTGGCTCTCTCGGCCCGTTGAGCTTCTTCGAAAAGGTGGCTGAAAACGGTCAGCTTGGAAAAGCCCATCGTGTCCCGGGCGTAGCCGAGCATGCTTTCGAAGCGGGGCGAACCAGGCTCGACGCCGGTCTCCTGCAGGGCGAGGGACATAGCACGCTCTGTAAGACCATCGTCGGTAATGGTGGTGCCCACCATGTCCAAGACAGCAAGTCGGAGCCGCTGCGCACGATGTGCCCCGGCGTCGTCCGCGTTGATCCTCTTGCCGCTGTCCATGCTCATGGCGCCCCTTCGCTGGTTGATGACCGAAATCGTGCGGCCACGTTAGTCCGCCCAGCTTGCCCCCGGTCCACGACGGCGGCCTGAACCCGGCGCGACGAGCGGGTGAATTCCGCAACAACGGCGCCACGGTAGCTCCGCACGGGGCTGTTTTGACCCGGACGAGGTGACTCTATTAGAGTTGTATCTTGCGTGATTCAGCCGGTACCCGGCCGATAACGCGGTGCTTCCTTAGCTCAGTCGGTAGAGCGTTTCACTCGTAATGAAAAGGTCATCAGTTCGATTCTGATAGGAAGCTCGAAAAGAACCCCGTATTCCCACTTGTTCAGCGGGAATACGGGGTTTTTCGTTGGCTTGAGGAAAGCCCGGAACACCGGCAGGGCACACTTACGCTTGGCCCGCGTATCGATTCGTGGCACGAGTCTAGACTCGGCCGCCTATGCCCAAGTAGGCATGTGCCGCGCGTTCTTTGTGCGCATTCCTTGCGGTGATTGGCCATGCTTAGGAGATTCAGAACGGGATTAGTCCTGCGCTGCCCAATCAGTGCTGCTAAGAAAGCCCATCACCGGATGCCTTCGAAGAGCCCTGATCCCGGCCGGAGACCCGACTACGAGGAGCCCGAGCGGCAGGTCGCCACTGTGAGCAGTCACAGTGTCCCCGGACCATAGCCCGGCAGGGTCGACGCGGAGAACATAGTTGCAGTAATTCCCCGTCAAGGTGCATTCGCTCGTGCGGGACTTACGTCTATGAATGCGAGTACGCACCCTATATCCTCCGATCAACGTCCACTTATGGGGGAACACAATGAAACGCTGTGGGTTGTGGCGATGCCTGGTTCTATCGATACTTCTCACCACCCTGTTGACATCATGCGGCGACAAGGTCACGGACGGACCGGCAGCTGCGGAGTCAACGGCGAAATCAACCGGCTCAATCCTTGGTTCTACACCCAGCCCCGGGCCAGACGGTGGCACCGTAGCGTGCGTTGACTGGGTCCGGTTCGAGACCGCTCAGGGCCAATATGACAAGGCCAGCATGGTGCTGATCGGAAAGTCTGTAAGGCAGGTCGGCATGAGCAGCATTTACGGTTCAAAGGCCACCACCCACCTTGTTGAAGTCGAGCAGGTACTCAAGGGGAATCCCGGACGGGAGAACCTGCGCATTTCCTCGATGCCCCCGACCTGCTCTGGAAGCGACTCGTATCCGGACGGCGATCCGCTCGACACAGTTGAAAGAGTCATCATTTTTGCGACCAAGGAGGGCGGCGAGTGGTTCACCATGACCCCCGCACAAGGAGTCTTGCCTTTCCCGCAAGGTGCGGAGCTTCCCTTTCATTAGTGACTAGCCCGTGGGCCACGGACTAGTAATCTCAGCTAATCAGCTCAACACGGGCCGGCGTCCGTTAGAGGATCCCATACCGTCCGGAGCTTTGGTCCAGGAGCGCTGGCCGCCCATGATGTCACACGAACATGCGGCAGGATTCGCGTTGACGAGAATCTGCCTCGTGCCAGTTTCGACGGGGTAAATATCGGCGCCGCCGTCGGTTTTCCCATGTCATTCCGTCCGGAGTGCGAGTGGGGGCGGTTTGGCGAACGACGCCGACAACGGGCTGAATCGTTCCCCGCCGCCGTTGCCGTGGACCAAACTGGCGTCGGACCCGTCCGCAAGACGCAGCAGTGGCGGCCTGCGCTCATCGCGGAAGTTCGGGATGGCTGGCTTACTGGCGGGTCTCGAGCTGCCGACGATCCAGTGCGTCAGGTACTGGAGAAAGCGCAGCCCAGAGGTCTGATTCGCTGGCTTGAAGTTCCGGTGGCAGATGCTTCTCGGGAAGGCGGCGGCGTCTGGCGCACGGGCGCATGGAACCTTCGAGATACTCAACGGCTGCTAGCAACAGCGCAGAAGAGACTCCGCTCGGACCGTCGGGCCAGATAGTGCGTGCTTGGCCGGATTGTTCCAGGTCACCAGCCCTGATCCCGATGTCGACGGCCTGCTCGACGCTCAAACGCATAGCGCGTGAGGCAAGACCAGGCTCGCCCAGCCGCCAAAGTTCGCGTGCGACCGATAGCGGGGTGCTCGTGATCGTAAAGGAACCCATGAAGTCAATGATCACCAATTTTCTCGGTATGGGGGCGCATTTCGCAGCGACCTATCCACGGTCAGATGCATATGAGGGTTTCGTCGGCTTCTTGCTGCCGAGCCGTTGCGTCATAGGCTGTCGGAATGAGTGTCCACGCAGCGCAGGCAGCTCTCTTCTACGAAGAGATAGTCAAGAACGGTGAGGTGTTGGGGATCCGCGACGCAGTTGGCATCCCGGCACCGGTCAGCGGGGACGGTGAGCGCAGCATGCCGTTCTGGTCCCTTCGGAGCCGGGCGGAGCAGGTTATCGCGAATATTCCGGCCTACGGAGGTTTCGAGCCGATGGCGATTCCCTTCGACGTGTGGCGTACGCGATGGATCGACGGTCTCGAGGGTGACGGGATTCTCGTGGGCCTCAATTGGACAGGAGCTCGGGCGAGCGGTCATGAGTTTGGTGCTGCGGAAGTGCGCATCCGACTTGGCGCCATCGAGGACAAGGCATGAACGTGGACAACGGGCCGAAGCGATGCATGGACCGCGCTGGCCGTTCTCCACTCCACTACGCGGCGCTGGAAGACGATCCCGAGGCGATAGGGTCGTTGTTTGCCGCGGGGTCATTGCCTGACGTTGTGGACCGCCAAGGCTTCACACCGCTTCATCTCGCGGCACAGGAGTTTGCCCCTGCGGCGGCTGCCGCTCTGATCGATGCAGGGGCAAAGGTCGACGCGGAGAACGTCTTCGGCAACACACCACTTTGGATCGCCGTCTTCAATTCCAAAGGTCGAGGCGAGCTGATCGGGCTGCTCCGCTCCCACGGCGCTGACCCGCTGCACGTCAACGCGAGCGGCCAAACGCCGGTCGATCTGGCGAGGCTCATCGGCAACTACAACGTAGCGCAGTACTTCCGGGACATACGTGAATAACCGCCAGAGCATGCCGGACATCGCTTCCTCATTCGCACTCCGGTTTCAGCCCTTGACGATGGACATCGGCAAGAGGCCCCCGGCGCGGACGGGGCGATGCTGTCCAGCTGCCATCCATCCGGGGATGCCCGGAACGTAGCTGTCTCCGATACCGAGTAGCCCGACGGGACGTTGCTTGGCCCGTTCGCCGCCGATGCCTGGTGTTCTTCGGTCAGTTCCTTGAAATGGACGCTTGCCGTCGACCCGGTCACCTCCACGGATTCCGCGGTGATCTTCGTCGTGAAGTCCGAGTACCAGAAGCCCTTTGACTTGAACCCGGCCTTTGACCGGGCCACCACCGGAAAGTCCCGCGCGCGCTTGGCACGGTACGCCGTCGTCGTCTGCGCATCCGTCAGGCGGGGAGCCGGTGGAACATCCAGGACGGTGCCGTTCCGGTCCTCGACGGCGGTCTGGATGATGGCCGTGAGCTCGGAGGACGACGGGCTAGGCAGCGATGAGGTCGGTCCCGGTGTGGGCTGCGGCCCGGCCGACTCCTGGCACCCGGAGAGGGCCAACCCCAGCAGCACGGCGATCGCGGCCCCAGTGCGCGGACGCTTCATCCTTGGTCCCCTCGCTGATGTCCCCACAGCCTACCGGCGTTTCGCGAATTCAATGCGTATGTAGCCGAGCTCATCACGTGGGAGGACGGCCGTCACAACACCGCCCCGTCCGAGGGACGCTCCAACCCCGCACACGAGGGGGTCAGTGTCGATCTCCACACCTTGCACTTCGACGCCGTCAATCCGTACGGCCACCTCACGGTTGGTTGGAGGTCGTCTGGCGTCCCCGGCGAATCGGTCCCAGGCAATACCTCCGGGCCAGTCGCGCCGGTAGCGATTGATGAGGATATGGTTCATGTGTTCAGCCAGCACCCGGGCAGGGGACGAGCGTTCGGAAGGGTCTCGGTGCCAGGTGGTCCGTACGGCCTCCCAGAGCTGGGGGTACCTCATGCGTTGAACCCCTTCAACCAGCCAGACCGGCCGCGGCCAAGGCGGAATGTCTTCGATCGACCTTCGCGTCTGCTCGTCGAGCTCAGCTAGGTTTATCGGGTCGGATCGGTCAGCGGGATTGCGCCACAGTGTGTAGGTGATGCTCGCCGACATCTCGTTGTATCCGCGGGAATCCTGCCCGTACTGGATGCCGACCATATCCGGATCTTCCAGCGAAGGCTGGGGCACAAGTCCCATGACGGGAATGGGCATCAGTTCCAGACGCCGGGCCTGCTCAAGACGCGGATCCGGTGCGTCCTCGGGGATCACTCCGTCGAACCTCACTTGCCGATTGTGCGACGGCCAAGAATGGTTGGCAATACCGCCTTGCCATTCGGCCTGTCGCTGGAGTGACCGAATGACATACACATTCAGAGGTGGCCTTTCGATCCCCGGACGGTTCGGGATCCAAGGGCCATGGGTCATACTCACCATGTGCGCCTCGCAGCTTGAGTTCCGCCCCCGATCCCGGTGGTGGGCGCGCCACTTCTGCCCTTGGCGGCTCGAGCGTTCGGCCGTCCTCGAGATCTATCCAGGGCGTCCGCATTTCATCTTTTCCTGGACTCCGGTGAACTTCCTCGCCAAGGAGAACATGCCGTGGATATTTGTGGCCGAGTGGCCGGAGGGGGTCCTTGGAGCCGCGGACGAGCTTTCCTACCCCGTCCGGCATCAAGAGTAGGTACTTCCCTTTCAATGCTCCGACACACCAGAGGATTCCCGGCCTGCAGGCATGCTTGCACGCCATATCGTAGGCTCGCCTGACACCATTCCAGGCGAAAGAACAGACCTCATGAGCAGTGTTCCTCCCCCTCCCGAAAAGCGCTGGCCGTCCGACGCCCCGCAGATACCTAACCCATACGCACCAGTCCAGCCACGCGCTCCGTTCAGCAAGGCGGCAATAGCGGGTTTCATCATCAGCTGCGTCGGGCTTTTCGTCTTTGCCATGGTGGGCCCGCTCGGGACCGCCATCTCAGGCCTAGGCTTCCGGCGGGCCAGAGAGCGCGGGTTGCGTGGTCGCGGGTTCGCCATCGCGGGCATGATCATCGGTGTCGCCGATTTTGCGTTCTACCTCATCGCGCGGTACCTCCTTCATCCGTGATGCACAGCTGGCCATGTGGCCCTATTTGCCCGCATCCTGCCCGTAGGGTTTGTGTACCCGTGGCCAGGACTTCGGCTGCATGAAGTCCACGAAGCTCCGTGAGCTCGCCGAAGCCGTTGAGACCCGGGGCAAGTAGGCTGCCCGGCGCGCCGGTCGCTTCGAAGTCCAGGCAACAGGATAGAAAAGATGGGCGGGAGCTATTGGCTTCCGCTTGTCGTTCCCCTTTCCGAGGGACAGACTTCCGAGCTCCCGAACACCTGAGGGTCATGAACTTCCGCAATCGTCTCGCCCTGCCCGCCGCATTCCTCTTTACTGCATTGGCCCTCAGTGGATGCCAGCAGGGAACCCACCCCGCCGAACCGATGGCCAAGTCCGCGTCGCCGGCAGTTCCTCAGGCAGTTGCGGCGGCTGGGAACACACCCTCCGGTGCGGCGGCTGCAGCCGTGAAGTCCATCCACTCCCCCGGCGTGGTCGCTACCGACGAGCAGCTTGCCGCCGGACAGTGCTCCGCCAAAGTGGTCGACGCCGCTACTGGCGAGTACCTGCCGGACCCCGAGTGCACTCCGGGGGCCACGGATCCAGCGGTTACCCAGGAGAACATCGACTCGACGATATGCATAAGCGGCTATACGGCTACGGTGCGCCCGCCCGCTTCGAACACGGACAAGGTGAAGGCCGAGAGCCTGCGCGAATACGGCCAGGTCGCAATGAAGACCACGGAATACGATCACCTGATCAGCCTGGAGCTCGGCGGCACCAACTCCGTGTCGAATCTGTGGCCTGAGCCGAACAAGTCGAGCGCCACGGGCACCACAAACCCGAAAGACGCGGTGGAGAACACTCTGCACAAGGCCATCTGCGCTCACAAGGTCACCCTGTCAGCTGCCCAGGAGGCGATCGCCCACAACTGGGTCACTGCCGTCAAAGACCTCGGTTTGTAGCTGCGCGAAGCGCTGACTCCGACGATCAGGGTCGGCAGCTGGGGTATAGTCTCCCCATGCTCTCCATGCGCCGATTTACTTGCCCCCGACCGGGTTCCGGTCGCGAGGGCTCTCAGGCGCGCGCCTAGGTCCTGGCGCTGGATTTGAGTCGGGGGTGGAACCCGCCACTCAAATCCGAACATTAGGACCAGCAATGCCCACTTATCTCAGTCCCTCCGAACTCAACGATGCTTTGACCATCCGGGATCTCTCAAATCCGGACGGCGGGCCGCACGCAATGCAAACACTCTTGCAAGGAGCCATCGACGCGGTCGGCAGCAAATGGGGTGTGCCTGAACGGATCGTTCGACACAGCCCGCTGGTGAGCGTGGCCGACAACTACGACCGCCTGGGGTTCAACGAATCGGACGTGACCAGGGATCAAAGATACTCCCGCTACGTCAGTCCTACAGTGATGCTCCGCAGCCATACCTCGGCTTCCATCGACGAGCTCTGGGCCATCCCCGGTCTTGTCTACCGGCGCGATTCCATCGACCGCACCCACGTCGGCACTCCACACCAGGTGGACTTGTGGCGCGTCAGCTCCCGGGAGCACCTCGCCTCCGACGACCTGAAGAAATTAATCGCCGCCCTCGTGCAAGCGGTCCTTCCGGGGGCGCAATGGCGCGCGGTTCCGGCAGTTCACCCCTACACCAGGGAGGGCTTGCAGGTCGATGTACTCATGGACGGGGAATGGCTTGAACTCGCGGAATGCGGGCTTATGGCCCCGCATCTGTTCTCCGAGGCCGGACTCGACCCTGCAAAATGGTCGGGGCTGGCCCTGGGGATGGGCTTGGATCGGGCCCTGATGCTTCGAAAAGGCATCCCCGACATCAGGTTGCTCAGGTCCACGGACAAAAGAATCGAACAGCAGATGCTGGACCTGTCTCGATGGAAACCGGTCTCGCAGCTGCCCTCAATCCGAAGGGACATCTCGATCGTCGTTCCCGCAGACTTGGACGCCGAAGTGCTTGGAGACCGGGTGCGGACAGCCCTAGGTGAGCAAGCCGAAGACCTGGAAAGCGTCGAGCTCTTGGCGCTGACTGAATCCGGAGAGCTCCCCGCGGCAGCGCGGGAGCGGCTCCGCATCCGCGACGGACAGGCCAACGCCCTCATACGTTTGGTGCTTCGTCCCCTCACCCGGACCATGACGGATCCACAGGCCAACCAGATCCGGGACATTGTTTATCTAGCCCTGCACGAGGGGCCGGCCAAGGAGCTCATCGCGGGATAGAGCACGAGCGGTTCGCTCCGAATGATGCCGGACGCCGAAGGATGTGCCGCTCATCCGGCAGCGGCCGGGACTCGATCCTTGGGTGTTCTACCAAGGAGTTCCCCGAAGGTCGATCGGTCCGGCGGACCACGATGCGGTGGTCTTAGCGGCGGAGCAGATCAGGATCGGAGTATCTGCGGATTCGATGACCGTGGTTCCGTCCAATCGTGAAAGGCACCGCTCTCGCGCTCGGACACGCCGCCAACCGCAGGACTCGTAGAACGTTGCCAAGTCTTCATGACAGCCGAGGTAGGCGAAATCCACGGAGTCTGACGAGACGCAGCGGCCGCCTGGGTCAGTAGCCGCGAGCTCATGCCTGGGACGCGTGCCGGTAGGAGACAATGGCGAATGTGAGGACCCCGGTGACCTCCGCGATTGCCCCAGGGTTCGTCAAGGAGGAAAGAGGCTGCAGAACCCGTAGGCCAAATTGCCCGCACTCATCACAGACGGACCGGACTTGAAATCCAAACCCGAAGCATGCTTAGTATGTAGTAACGGCCGGATCGATCGGCTGCCGAACCAGAGGAGGAAACACCATGGGACTAGGCGACAAGATTGAGAACGCTGCCGAGAAGGCTGGCGGCAAGGGCAAGGAAGCTGCCGGTAACGCCACAGGCGACGAAAACCTGAAGGCGGAAGGCCAGGCCGACCAGGCCAAAGGCGATTTGAAGCAGGCCGGCGAGAAGGTCAAGGACGCTTTCAAGAAGGACTGACCTGACCGTCTAGCGAAGGGCGCATCCCATCAGGGTGCGCCCTTCGCTGTGCCCGCCACTTGATTCCGGAGGCCACTCGAGCGAAAACACTCCGCACACTCACTATTCATGGACGCCGGGCGTCCTCACCGGTATTGTGATCTGCACCCGGCTCTTGCTGACCCGGGAGCTGCGTCAATGGGGTTGCAGCGGAATCACATCTGGGGGATCTGATGACGACGCTGGTACAGTCCGAGGGCGAATTACACCTTCAGGCAGAGGTGAGCACCGCTTCCGACGCGGACGGCGGTGGGGCGTGGTTCAGTTCAGAACATGAAAATGTCAGGGTTGATGACACTGGTGAAGGGGTACTCCGGATCACTTTGCGCCCAGGCCGCCGGATCACCGCAGAGGACGGAGCGCTTATCCGGGAGAGATACCTGGCTCTGACGGGCGGAACGGGCGCCGCGGTGCTGCTGCAGGTCATCGGCGTCGAGTCCGTCAGCCGCGACGCCGTCCGATTCTTCAGTGAGGCCGCCACCATCACGGCCTTTGCGATCCTGGGCAGCACCCCCGTGGACCGTGTCATTGCCCACGGCAGGCACGGACTCCCCGCACCGCAGTGCCCGACCCGGTATTTCTCCGACGAACTAGAAGCCCTGGGTTGGTTGCGCGAACTGCGTGCCGAGCGCGTCCCGGAACTTTCGGAGGACTGAGAGGCACCGGACATCATCTGGTTACCGTGCTGATGCCGCGAAGTGCGGCACCAGCACGGCGTTCAAACTCATCAGGGACCGCTCCGCGTGGAGCGGACCTAAGCGTGGGGCGGACCTAAGCGCCCCCGGTGTGGGCGACGAGGTCGTCATACTTGCCCGCCAGGACGTCTTCGAAGTACACCGACGTCCCGAGAGTTGCCGACACATAAAGCGCCCGCACCGTGGCCAGTGCCGCGGTTGCTTCCTCGACTCCGACCCGCGGATCTCTTCCGAACCGGATGGCTTCCACGACGTCGGCATACTGCTTTTGGTGCGCGGTCTGCAGGTCGTCTGATCCGTCGATGTTGGCTGAGGCATCATGCGCCCCGACCTCAAGTTCGGACTGGTTCCCGGCCCCGGCCATGCCGTAGGAAGATTCTCCCTCTACAGGAGCGTTGTCTGAGGCGTGGAAATACTGCAGCCGATCATTGTCGACAACAGCCGAGCCCTTCTCGCCGTGGACCTGGATCCGGGCGGTGAGTCCGGGATAGGCCGCAGTGGTGCAGTGGATGACTGCCAGGGCGCCCGAGGCGAAGCGGACGGTAGCAACTGCTGTGTCTTCCACCTCGATGCGCTCGTGGGCAAGCAGCGCAGTATGGGCCTGGATCTGAACAGGGGTGCCCAGGAACCAAAGAAGCAAATCAACACTGTGAACGCCTTGATTCATGACGGCCCCGCCGCCGTCGAGCTCCCAGGTGCCCCGCCACTGGCCGGAGTCGTAGTAGTTCTGGGCCCGCCACCACGCCAGCGAAGCCACTCCCGAGGTGATCCTGCCGAAGCGTCCGGACCGGACCGCACGGGCGACGGCGACGCTGGCCGGATCGAATCGGTGCTGGCTGATCACCGAAATGACCTGCCCGGTCGCGGCAGCCGCCGCATCGGCAACGCGCCTGGCGCTGGGCAAGTCCACGTCGATGGGCTTTTCGATGATGACGTGCTTGCCGGCATTCAGGGCCTCAACTGCCAGATCGGAGTGCAGACCGCTTGGCGTACAGACCGCGACAAGGTCGATGTCGGCATCCTTCAGTGCCGCAACCAGCGACGAATACGTCGCCGGACGCGGGTTGTGCAGCTCATTCTCGACCGAGTCTGCCAGTGCAGCCGCGGCTGGCCCAACCGGGTCAACGAGGGCGATGAGCTCCAGATCCTTGTTCTCGGTGATGACCCGGGCATGCTGGCGTCCGATGACTCCGCAGCCGACGACGGCGGTGCGCAGCCGACGGTTGGGCGTGGTTGCTGTGTTCGAGGTGGTCATTTGGTGCTAACTCCGGCTTCAGCGAGGAGGCGGTTGAATGCGCGGCCCGCAACTCCGAACGCCGCAGGTCCGGAAAACCCTCCGAGGTGATGGGTGTTTGCCAGGTGGGGCTCCAAGGACGCGAAGCCTTCGAAACCGTCCGCCTTCAATGCGTTGATGGTTTCGCGGAGTTGGCCGTCGCCATCCCCCGCCGGCATCACCAGGCGGTCATCGGCTCGGGCATCCTTGACTTGCAGATATTCCAGGTAAGGGCGAAGCATGTCGTAGGCCTCGCCAAAGGGCTTGACACCTACCTGAACGAAGTTCGCAGCGTCCCAGGCAACCCGCAGCGCCGGGGAATTAACGGTCGTAATGATGTCCAGGACGCGTTCAGGCGTGTCGCCGTAGATGTCCTTTTCATTTTCGTGAAGGAGTACGACGTCGTGTGCCTGGGCCTCCGCGGCCAACGCACGCATCCGCACCATGACGGCGTCGCGGATGTCTTCGGCGGCGAGGCCGTCCTGTCGATAAAACGAGAAGATCCGGATGTAACGGGTGCCCAGGATCTTCGCGGCACGAATGGCCGCGTGGAGGCGGTCCACCTCGAAGGCGACAGGCGTGGTGATGTCCACTTTGCCTATGGGAGAGGCAATCGCGGACACGCCCATGTTTTGCTCGCGCAGTATTTGGTCCAGCCGGACGAGGTCCTCTTCGGACATCTCGACGATGTTGGTGTCCCAAGCGCTGCGGACTTCGATGTGGTTGGCGCCCAAGGCCTGCAGAACTGCGATCTGGATGAGCGGGTCAGCGCTTATTTCGTCGCCGAATCCAGACAGGGTCCACTGGGTTTGCTTGACGGTCACGTCGTTTTCTCCTTGAGGTAATGCATGGGTGGCAGCCGGTGTGGCTGGCCTACTTGACACCGCCGGCGGTCATGCCGCCGACGAGGAATCGTTGGAAGATGAGATAAAGGATGACCACCGGGGCGGCACAGACCAAGGATGCGGCCATCATTTGGCCGTAAAGGGGAAGCGCCCCGCCCTCCGCGGAGGAACCAAAGATCTGCAGGACAACCGCAACGGTCTGGGTGTTTGGACGGGTGAGGACCGAGGCGAACATGACGTCGTTCCAGCCGAGCAGGAAGGAAAAGACGCCGGCAACCACCAACCCGGGCCAGCTGAGCGGGAAGATGATCCGGAAAAGGACCCCGAGGGAAGAAGATCCGTCGATGCGGGCTGCTTCCTCGAGTTCCTTGGGCAGGCCCCTCAGGTAGGTGACCATGACCCAGGTGGAAAACGGCAGCGCAAATGTCAGGTACGCGAGGAAAAGGCCCCAGTAGGTGCCGATGACCGTGATTCCCAGATAGTTGCCCGCTGAGGCGAAGAGAACAAACACCGGGAGCAGGAGCAGTCCGCCCGGAACGCTTTGAAGACCGATGAGCCCGCGCAGAATGCTGAGGCGGCCCACGAACTCGAACCGGACCAGCACGTAGGCGGTGACGATACCCAGCAACGAGGAAACGACGGCCACAGCGCCGGCGATCATGACGCTATTGATCAGGCCATTGCCCAAGGGCAGCGTGCTCCAGATCTTCGTGTAGTTGTCCAGGGTGAATTCGGTGGGGAAGAATGCCCCTCGGGCGACTTCCACATCGGAGTTCATGGACGAAAACACGATGTATAGCAGAGGAATCCCGACCATGGCGCACAGAAAGATGGTGCCTCCGACCAGCAGAGGTGTCGGAAGCAGCCGGTATACCGCGACATTCTGCCGCCCGGTCTTGCGGGGCGCACTTCCGGTGCGAAGGCCCCCGGAGATCTCCAACGGGACGTCCAACACGACGTCGGGGGTTTTGTTGCTCATTTCTTGCCTCCCGCGTCAGCGCCTGTGTCGAGTCGAACGGCTTTCAGGTAGAAGTAGAGCGGTATGGCGATCAGCAGAAGTGAGATCAGGGCCATCGCCGCTCCCATGCCGAACCGCAAGCTGGTGAAACTCATGCTGTAAACGAGGGTCGGCAAAACCTGCACGTCAAATGGAGCCGGGACGCCGAACAGTAAGAAGGCAAGCGAAAAGTTGTTCATGTGGTGGAGGGTCGCGATAAGGCACGCCAGGGCGACCGGTCCTCGCAAATAAGGGAAGATCACGTAACGCAGCTTCGTCCACCACAGGGCGCCGTCGATGGCCGCCGCCTCGTGGACTTCCTGGTCCACGGATTGAAGGCCCGACAATGCCATGAGGTAAATGAACGGCCAAGCTGCCCACACTTCGACCAGGATCAGTACCCAGAAGCTCGCCGGACCAGTGAGCCATTGACCAGCAGGCAGCCCGACCCCGGTCAGCACCTTGTTGACGATCCCATCGTGCTGGAGCATGGTGCGCCAGAAGCTTCCGACCACGAACGATGGGAGGACGTAGGGAATCAGGAACATCGATCGCACCAGCGACCTGCCGCGATAGGCGTTCTGGGTCGCCAGTGCGGCGTAAACACCGATCGGCACGGTGATGACGGTGGCGATCAGGGAGAAGCCGACGCTGTTGCCGAAGGCGTGAACCAAGTCAGTGGATGTGAACGCTTCGACGAAGTTGTTCAGTCCTACGAAAGGGGCACTGATCCATTTACGGATGGTGTACTGATCCAGCTGAAGCATCGCGATGTAGATGCCCAGGATCAGGGGAACGATGATTATCAGGCCGATCAGGAGCGCACCCGGAGTGAGCATCCACAGCGGCCGGTTTCGTTCGCTCACTGTCCGCCGGCGCTTGGCAGGAGGTTGCCCGCCAAGCTCCGGGGCGCGCCGCAGGGCGGCGTCTTTTTTTACAGTGATGCTCACTTGTTTGACGTCGCCCTGTCGAGGGAGGCTTGGGCGTCCTTCTGGGCCTTGGCCAGTGCAGCCTTGAGATTGGTCTCATTGAAGCTGCCATTGCCAAGATCCGGGCGGGACTGAACGACGACGTTGGTCAGCGCCAGCTGGATGTCGCCCCATGCGCCCGTGAACGGCGTGGTCTTGGCCTTGGATGCCGAATCAATAATCGGGGACAACGAGGGATCCGCGTCCTGGACCTTCTTGGCCGCTGTGGCGTTCGTGGGAAGATCCCCGAACAGCTTGTTGTAGTTGATCTGCTCGTCGTCGCTGGTGAGCAGCTTGATGTACGCAGCGGCGAGGTCCTGGTTCTCCGAGTACTTTGCGATCACCAGGTTGTCACCGGAAATGATTGAGCTCACCGGTTGGCCACCGGAGGGTGCGGAGCTCTGTCCGGGCGGCACGGTCGGCATCACGGCGTAAGCGTATTTGCCCTTCACCGGTGAGGCATCGAACGTGACTTTTGACGATGCCGTGGTCATCAACATCATCGCGGACTTGCCCGCGGCGAAGTCAGCTGCAGCCTGGGTGTCGTTCCAGCCCACTGCGGCCGGGTTGACGACCTTGTCTTTGGTCAGCCAGCCGAAGTACGTTTCATATGCCTTGAGCACCGTGGGGTCATCGATGCGGGCCGTCTTTCCATCCACCAGGGGGTTGCCGGACTGGTTGGCCATGGCCCAGGCAAACTTCCAGGGTGTGTAGTTGTCCGCATATCCGGTCGCGAACCCGTACGTGGATCCGGTGGTCAGCTTCTTGGCCTGATCCAGCAGCCCGTCCCAGGTGTTCGCGGGCTTGTCGAGCCCGGCCTTCTTGAACAATTCGGTGTTGTAGGCAAGAACGTAGGGCCTGGAGGTGAAGGGGACGCCCACCTCGTTCTGGGCGTCGGGACCGGAAATTCCGAGCGTCGCCGGAACGAAGCGATCGCGGCCGCCAACCTTGTTCCACATATTTGAGTCAAACTTCACGAAGGCGTCTGTTGAGTACGCTGTCGGGGTGAAGGTCGTACCCACTGCGTAGACATCCGGGCCCTGGCCTGCGACAACAGAGGTTTGGATCTTCGAGAGCTCATCGTTGGCGTTGGCGAACGTCTCGAATTTCAGGTCAGCGCCGGTCTGCTTCTTGAATGCATCGGCAATGTGAATCTGCCAGGCCTTGTACTGCTCGGCTTTGTTTGTGTTGGCACCGACCAGGACATCCAGGGTCTTGCCCTGGCCGTTGGGGGCGCCGCCGCTCGCGCTTGCGGAGCTGTTGTCGCCACCGCATCCGGTTACTCCTAGTGCTCCCAGCGAAACGAGAACGACCGCGCCAATAAGTCGCGTCCTTGAGTTGTTCATGTCTTCTTAATGCTCCTCGTTGAGTCGCCCCGAGATCTTCGGGGGAACCGGCCAGACAGACCGGATGTTAGCTGGAACACTATGACAGTTGCTGCAACAAGTGCAACGGTTGCCATAAATTGCCATAGTTGCTTCCATGGTCCGTCCTGTCACAGATGGGAAGGGACCACGCAGATGAGAGAAGATGGATTCTCAGAACGCATTGCGGGGCCGCAAGGGGGCAGCACTATGAGCATTAGCGAGGCCGGCGTTGGAACCAGCCCTCTGGGGCGGGGACCGACTATCAGGGATGTCGCCGCTCTCAGCGGCGTGGCCGCCTCCACAGTCTCGCGGGCTTTATCTCAGCCGCATCGCGTCAACCAAGCGACGAGGGAACGCATCGAAGCGGCTGCCCGCGAACTGGGTTACGCGCCCTCCGCATATCCCCGCAGTACCGGCCCGGGCAGGTCCGGAGCCGTCGCCGTCCTGGTTCCGGACATCACGAATCCGTACTTTTTTGACTTCATCCGCAGCACGCAGCACCAACTCAAGACTGCCGGCTATACCCAACTGCTCGTCGACACCGAAGAGGATGTCGAGCTGGAAGCAACGTATCTGGAAGAGTTCCGGGGCTCCGCCGTCGGCTTCATTCTTCCCGCGACCCGTCTCAGCGACGAACAGCTGATCAGCGCCGCCGCCAAATCCCCCTTGGTGACAATAAACCGCAGCACACCCGGTGTCCCCAGCGTGATTATCGATACCCCTTCGGGGGTCCAGCAGGCGATGGAGCACTTGTTTTCACTCGGTCACAGGGATATCGCCTATCTCGCGGGCCCGCCGAATTCCTGGTCCGACGGGCGGCGGTGGGACGCGCTGCAGGAGAGAGCCGAGTTGTTGGGAATCACCATCAGGCGTCTTGGCCCCTATCACCCGAGTACGCGGTCCGGGGCTGCCGCCGCTGACACCCTGCTCAACAGCGGGGCCACTGCTTGCATTGCGTTCAACGACCTGGTCGCCATCGGCGTCCTCGTCCGGCTGAGGGAACGCGGCATCGACGTCCCCAATGAAATGAGCGTCGTCGGATGCGATGACATCTTCGGAGCCGACTTCTGCCAACCGCCCCTGACAACCCTCACCGCCCCCATCGAACAAGCAGGGCGCGTCGCAACGGACATGCTCGTCAGCAGGCTGCGGCCCGGCCGGTCCCAGATGCGCATGAAAGCCGAACTCCCCACCCATCTGACGATCCGCGCCTCCACCGGCCCACCCCTCCGCCCAGCGAGGTGAGCCCACAGCGCCCCCTCTGAGAAACGCGGGGTCACTTACGGCCCATTTGGTGGCGCCGAATGGGCCGTAAGTGACCCCGCGTTGCGAGATCGCGCCTGATTAAGGCAAGAAGACCCCGCACCTGTTCGGTGCGAGGTCTTCCCGTTGAGAAACTAGGCGAAGTCTGAGACGGCCGGGTCCGGTCCGATGCGGCCTTCGGCGCCTCGGTCCAGGCCGTTGATGGCCTCAATGTCGGCCTCATCCAACGTGACGCCGAGTGCTGCGAAGTTTTCCTGGATCCGGGACTCGGTCACGGACTTGGGGATCACGACGTTGCCGATCGCCAGGTGCCAGGCGATAACCACCTGCGCCGGGGTGGCGCCGTACTTGGCAGCGATCTGGGCGATAGTGGCGTTCTCAAGGAGCTCGCCGCCCTGGCCGAGGGGCGACCAGGCCTGGGTCAAAATGCCGCGCGCCGTAGCGAACTCCCGAAGTTCGGCCTGGTTGAAGAACGGGTGCAGTTCGATCTGGTGGATCGCCGGAACGACGCCGGTCTCGTCGATCAGGCGCTGCAGGCCTTCTTTGCTGAAGTTGGAGACGCCAATGGACTTGATGCGTCCGCGCTTCTGGAGCTCGATGAGCGCCTTCCACGTGTCCACGAACTTGTCCTGCTTCGGCTGCATCCAGTGGATCAGGTACAGGTCAAGGGTTTCCAGGCCGAGGCGGTTCATGGACTCTTCAAAAGCCGCGAGCGTGGACTCGTAGCCCTGGTCCGCATTCCACAGCTTGGTGGTGATGAAGATTTCCTCGGGCTTGAGGCCGGAGGATGCGATGGCGCGTCCCACGCCTGCCTCGTTGCCGTAGATCTTGGCGGTATCGATGTGGCGGTAGCCGGCGTCGAAGGCCTGACGCACTACCTTTTCGGCTACATCGTCCTCAACCTGCCACACCCCGTAGCCGAGCTGGGGGATGGAGTTGCCGTCGTTAAAAGTAAGGTTCGGTGACGAAGTCATGGCTTCCATCCTGCCAGCCGCGCACACCGGGTGGCTACGGATTCCGGCCCCTCTAAGCTAGGCGCTTAATAGTTGTTATGTGGGAATAGACGCGTCTGCACCTAAATCCCCAATTAGCCTACGAGCCGGCTTTGGCCCTCAGCAGGCGTTCGGCTTCCTCGACATGCTCGTAAACGGCTTCAGCGCGTCGTCGTACCGAAACGGCTCCTACAGGAACGGGCCCGACGGCGAGACGCAGCATCGCGGCCGCCTCCGCCGTGGTGGCAAGAGAGTTCCCCGCTTTGGACAGCGCGCGATGGACGCCCGCGAGCGATCCAGGAATGTCCAGCCCATCACTGGGCGCTTGGAGTTGGGCCTCCACGCAGATCGCACGCACCCTGGACGACAAGTCCGCCAGTTCGTTCGCAATGGCCACGAGTTCGACGTAAAGCTGTTCGTCTTCTACGCCTTCAAGCACTTGGTGGTACCGGTCAAGGCCGCGATGGAAGCGATCGTGGGCACGGCGCCACAGTCCTTTGCCAAGTTCAGCGTCATCCTTCCGTCCCTGTCGGACGGCCCCAAAGAATCCCAACCCAGCGCTCAGAGGTATTGACCCGGGTGTCGGTCCGGGTCTTCAACGCGAGAAGGTTTGTCGGGTTCCGCTTCCTTGCCGGGAAGGTGGGCACGCTGCGGCTCACCGTTTTCGCCAATAACGACGCCCGGGGCGATCATGGTTCCGGGCGGGAGCTGGCGAAGCTGCAACTGGGCAACAGCATGCTCCCGGGCTGCCTGCTGGGCAGCAATGGCGGTCTGGATTCCATGGAACAACCCTTCGAGCCAACCGACGAGCTGGGCCTGCGCGATCCGTAGTTCGGCGTCAGAGGGCGTGGCGTGTTCAGGGAAGGGGAGGCTGATGCGCTCCAACTCTTCCACTAGTTCCGGTGCGAGGCCCTCTTCCAGCTCTTTGATGGAGCGTTCGTGGATCGCGGCAAGGCGTCCGCGGGCTGCCTCGTCCAGGGGGGCGCTCTTCACCTCTTCGAGGAGCTGGCGGATCATGGTGCCGATACGCATGACCTTGGCCGGTTCGTCGACGAGGTCCTGCAGGGTGCTGCCCTTCTTGGCCCCAGGCTTCCCGTCGGCCTTCGGACCTGCTTCCGATGTGCTCTGTGCCGTGCCAGCGTCCAAGGTTGTGCCCTCCACCGGGAGGTCGTCAAAACTCTCGCCACTGGGTTGAGTGTCGTCCTGATCGCTCATGCGTTCATACTCTCACGGGCCGCAACTCAGCCCAGTGCCTTGAAGAGTATTTCGCCTTCGTCCTTAGCGAAACCACATTTTTCGTAGAAGCCCGTCGCATAGAGGTTGGCCGGGACCCAGACTTCTTCCATCCCGTGTTCACGCATCCACTCCTCCATGACGGCCAAAAGGGACCGGCCGATACCACGGCGGCGCCACTGCGCATGAGTCCCCATTTCCATGAGGAGCAGTTCGGCCCAAGGTCCGGCATTACGACGGCGCTGAATGCAGCAGTGGAGGAATCCCACCGTCTCGCCGCCGAGCTCAGCCAGCCAGAAAAGCACGCCGGGGTCGCCCAGAAAGGAGCGGGCGCCGTCGTACGTCAACGCGCCTGACGGCGCGACTGAAGGATCCTCGTCGAACAAGTTGTCCGTATCTGCCAGACGGATCAGCGCGTCGGCGTCCTCGGGGCCGAGCAGCCGGATCCGGACGCCGGCATTCGTCAATGTTTCGATGTCAGCACCTCCCCTGCGGAGCAGTCTATGCGTTGGGTGTCCCCGTAGAGCGGACGGTTCCGATCATGCCGTTGCTGGCGCCATTGGCCTGCTGCACCAGCCTGGCGTCGCAAAGATCGAGCCAGCGGACCTCCGCCTCGGCATGGAAGATCAAGGAGTCCAGGACGAGCAGCCTGGCCGTATCCGTCACTCTTTGGTTGGCGGCCAGGTCCCTGCGGTCCTGGGTATACGCCTGCAGCTCGCGCAAGGAAATCTCACGTTGGGCCTGGATCAGCGCGGGGACATCGGTGCCCGCCGTCGTGACGGCCAACGCCAGCTTGATGGCCAATTCGTTCCTCGGCGGCGCTCCACGATCCACTGCGGTCGCGAACCATCGACGGATCTCCGCAGTCCCGGCGTCGGTGATGCTGAAAAGCACGTGGCCGCGGCCGTCGTCGCCCTCTTTGCGGACCAAAGCGTCACGCTCCAGGCGGTTCAGGGTGGTGTACACCTGTCCGATGTTCAACGGCCAGACGGCTCCCGTGCGTTCCTCGAACGCCGCTCGCAATTGGTAGCCGTAGCGTGGTTGCTCCTGAAGCAATGCCAGGATGCTGTACCGAATGGACATCGCTCTCCTTCGTGCTGCGGGTTTGGCGGGCGCCGCTAGAGCAGCAGCAAGACCTTGCCCATGTGCTCGCCGGAATCGAAGTACTCGTGGGCTTCGCGGACCTGCTCCAAGGGGAACGACTTGGCCACGAACGGCTTGATCCGGCCGTCGGCCAGCATCGGCCAGACCGATTCACGGACGGCATTCATGATGACACCCTTTTCCGCGACCGGCCGCGGACGGAGCGCCGTGCCGATGATGGCCGCCCGTTTGCTGACCAACTGGCCGAGGTCGAGTTCGCCCTTGACGCCACCCTGCAGCCCGATCACCACCAGCCGGCCGTAGTCCGCGAGTGCTTCCACGTTCTGCTGCAAGTATTTGGCACCGACGACGTCGAGAATGACGTCCGCGCCTTTGCCGCCGTTTTGTGCCTTGAGGCTTTCGACGAAATCTTCCTCCGCGTAATTGATGGCAATGTCGGCCCCGAGGAAGGCTTTCGCGGTTCCGACCTTTTCGGCCGTTCCGGCCGTCGTCGCGACCGTAGCGCCGTACGCTTTGGCGAGCTGGATGGCCATGGTGCCGATGCCCCCAGTGGCGCCGTGGATCAGTACCGTCTCACCGGCCTGCAGCTGCGCAGTCATGATGAGGTTCGAGTAAACCGTTGCGGCTACCTCAGGCAAGGATGCGGCGGTGACCAGATCCACGCCGTCGGGCAATCGCAAAACCTGCTCCGCCGGGACAGCAACCTGCTGCGCATAGCCGCCACCCGAAAGCAGGGCCACTACCTTGTCGCCGACCGAAAACGGCTTGCTCACCTCAGGCCCGAACGCGGCAATCCTGCCGGAGACCTCAAGGCCGGGAATTTCGGATGCCCCCGGTGGTGGCGGGTAGAAACCGCGGCGCTGCTGGACATCCGCCCTGTTCAGACCGGCGGCGACGACGTCGATGAGAACCTCGCCGGGGCCGGGAACCGGAGCAGGGACGTCCCGGATTTCCAGAACCTCGGGCCCGCCCGGTTTGGAGATGTAGACGGCTTTCATAGAGTGCTCCCGATCCCTCGCTCAGTGCAGTTGGCCTTTCAGACACCTTAACCGCGCAAATCGCGGCGACAGGTTTTTGGCGCAGCCAACTCCCTATGAAACACTACTAGGCAGGGAAGGTTGTCCGAGCGGCCTAAGGAGCTGGTCTTGAAAACCAGTGTGCGGTAACCCCGCACCAAGGGTTCAAATCCCTTACCTTCCGCGTGGCGCGACACAGCGCGGCTGAGAGGCCGGTTCATGCGAATCTTTGGATTCCATGGCCGGCCTCTTTTGCGTCAAACCCGCTGGCGGACCCCCGACACACCACGAGGAAACGCCAATGGCCGGTTCCGCGGGCGGAACCGGCCATTGGCGTCGGAAGCTGAAGCAGCCTAGACAGCTACTTCGACGTATCCGTCCACCAGACGGGTGGCGTAGCTTGCGAGCCGAAGTTCGGGGTTAGTGAAGCATTCGCCGGTTTCAAGGTCGTAGACCTCTTTGTGAAGCGGCGAGGCGATGGTGGGACGGCTGCCCCGGGAACCGACGATGCCCCGCGCCATGACGTTGGACAGGGTTGCCGGGTCCTGCTGGGATACCGCCAGGACCTCATCCGGAGTGGTGCGGAAAAGTGCTACCTGCTTCCCTCCAACCAGGGCAGCTTCGCCCCAAGCCGGCTCCAGCTCGTCGATTGCGCAGACGCGGTGCCAGCCGGACGCGGTCGGTGCGCCCATCAGGTTTTGCCGATCCAGAATTACGGTCATTTCAGCCCCTATCGCTAAGCCTGCCGGTCCGGCGGATCCAATTCCGCCAGCCGGCACGGGCCGTTTGCGGCCACAACTTCACGGTAGGCCTGCGATGTTTCGCCGGAATGCAATCAATGTGTCCTGTTCGTAAAGGAGACCTCACATAGCCGCAATCCTCACCGTGATGCCGAAGTTAAGCCCCCGAAACAAAGGGGAAACTGACGCGAAACTGCGTGTCTTTAGTCTGAAGTGACAAGTCGCGGATGACGGTTCTGCGGCACATGCGAAAGGCCGCCAGTGACCGGACATACTTCCCCTTCAGAGAACCCGCGCCGCATTGTTGTCGCGGGCGGAGGCCCTGCGGCCCACCGCTTTGCCGATGCCATGCATACCCGCGGTCTCGAGGGCTGGCACGTCACGGTCCTGACCGAGGAAGCGCATCTTCCTTATGACCGGGTCACGTTGAGCAAGGCGCTCATCGAGGTGGACTGCGACCTCACCCTCGGACACGCGTCAATGTGGGAGCACGAGGCCCTGGACTTGCGCACCGGCGAGCGGGTGGTCAAGATCAACACCGATGCCAAGTCCGTGGAAACCGCGGCCGGCAATAGCTACGAATACGATGCCCTCGTGGTTGCGACGGGTTCGAATGCCGCCTGTCTGCCAATCCCGGGCGCCGAGCTCACCCATGTCTACCGCACCCTCGAAGACGTCTGGGCCATCAACGAAGCAATCACGCAGCTCACGGAAAAGCTGGGCCGCAAGGTCAACGCTGTCACCATCGGCGGCGGTCTCCTCGGTCTTGAATCTGCAGCAGGGACGGAGCGGTTGGGAGCCACCCCGATCGTCATCGACGGCGCGTCCTGGCTCATGGCCACCCAGCTCGACGAAGGCGCCGGCCAGGCACTGGGCCGCCTCATTAAAGACAAGGGCTTCGAAATCCACGGCGGCGTCTTCCCTTCGGAAGTTTTGTCCGACGACGACGGCCAGGTCACCGGTGTCCTCATGGCCGACGGCCGCATCATCGACGCCGACATCGTGATCGTCGCGATCGGGGTCAGGCCGCGCGATGAGCTCTTCCGTGCAGCGGAGGGCGAGGAACAGGTCTTCACGCTTGGCCAGCGCGGCGGTGTTGTCATTTCCGATGCTTGCGAGACCGAGATCCCCGGAGTCTTCGCCATCGGCGAGGTCGCGAACTTCGAGGGCATGTGCCTGGGGCTCGTGGCACCGGCGAACACGATGGCCGAAATCGTCGCGGACCGCCTGCACGGCGGACAAGCGACCTTCCCCGGTTTCGACACGGCCACCAAGCTCAAGCTCTCCGGCGTGGACGTCGCCAGCTTCGGCGACGCGTTCGCCACAACCGAGCACTCCCTGGAAATCGTCTACGCCGACCCCGCCCGCGGCGTGTACCAGAAGATCGTCACCACCGACGACGCCAAGACCCTGCTCGGCGGCATCTTCGTCGGCGACGCCACCCCGTACATGAGCCTGCGCCCCCTGCTCGGCCGCGAACTGCCCGCCGAACCGGGCGCCTACCTCACCGCCGCGGGCGGCGGGGAGGCCCCCGACACCGAACTGCCCGATGACGCGATCCTGTGCTCCTGCAACAACGTCCCCGCCGGGAACATCCGCGACGCGGTCAACGGCTGCGGCTCCTGCGACGGCAACACCCCCGTCCGGGAACTCGGCGAACTGAAGACGTGCTCGCGGGCCGGCACCCAGTGCGGCTCCTGCGTGCCGATGCTCAAGAAGCTCCTCGAGGGGGAACTGAAGAAGTCCGGCATCGAAGTCTCCAAGGCGTTGTGCGAGCACTTCGAGCTCTCCCGGCAGGAACTTTTCGACGCGATCCGCGTCCTGGAACTGGACTCCTTCGAAGACATCCTGGCCAAATACGGCACCGGAGCGGGCTGCGACATCTGCAAGCCAACCATCGCCTCGATCCTTGCGTCGCAGCATTCCGCGTACGTGCTCGACGCCGGCCGCGGCACCCTGCAGGACACCAACGACCGCGCCCTGGCCAACATGCAAAAAGACGGCACCTACTCCGTGGTCCCGCGCATCCCGGGTGGGGAGATCACGCCCGACAAGCTCGTGGTCATCGGTACGATCGCCAAGAAGTACGGCCTGTACACGAAGATCACCGGCGGCCAGCGCATCGACATGTTCGGCGCCCGCCTCGAACAACTCCCGGAGATCTGGGGCGAGCTCATTGACGCAGGCATGGAGTCCGGCCAGGCGTACGGCAAGAGCCTGCGCACCGTGAAATCCTGCGTGGGCTCCACCTGGTGCCGCTTCGGGGTCCTCGACTCCGTGGCCATGGCCATCAACCTGGAACTGCGCTACCGCGGCCTGCGCAGCCCGCACAAACTCAAAATGGGCGTCTCCGGCTGCGCCCGCGAATGCGCCGAAGCCCGCGGCAAGGACGTCGGCGTGATCGCGACATCGGAGGGCTGGAACCTCTACGTCGGCGGCAACGGCGGAGCGAACCCCGCCCACGCCCAGCTCCTCGCCGGCGGCCTGGACGACGAGACCCTGATCAAATACATCGACCGCTACTTCATGTACTACATCCGCACCGCCGACCGGCTTCAACGCACGGCCCGCTGGCAGGAAGAGCTCGACGGCGGCCTGGAGCACGTGCGCGAGGTTGTCGTCGAGGACTCCCTCGGCATCGCCGACGAGCTCGAAGCCGCCATGGCCAAGCACGTTGGGTCCTACGAGGACGAGTGGGCGGCGACCCTGAAGGACCCGGAACGCCTCCGCCGCTTCCGCTCCTTCGTCAACGCCCCCGAGCAAGAAGACGAGGCAATCGTCTTCGTCCCCGAACGCGGCCAGATCCGCCCCGCCACCAACGAAGAAAAAAGCGCCGTCTTGATTTCTTCCGCGAGCATCCCCGTCCGCGGAAGGGACTAAGAACGCACCTCGGCGGAGGGCTATGCGGACGGCGAGCTAGGGCGACGGCGCGTGGTCGCCGCGGGCTCCGACCACGCCGCCCCGTGGCTCGCCGTCGGCGTTTTCCAGAAGCGCGCTAAGTCGTTCGACTTGTTCTGCCAACCGGCGGATCTCCTGTTTCATGGGCTCCTCGGCGACTGTCGCGGCCGCCGCAGCTCCGGTTGAGACCTGTTCAACGAGCCACGAGGCAACCGAGGCGGTCACGACGCCCAGGACAGCGATTCCGCAGACCATCAAACCCCCGGCAACGCAGCGGCCCACAACCGTCACCGGGTAGTGGTCCCCATAGCCGACGGTGGTGATGGTGACCATCGCCCACCAGATGGCATCGCCAAAGTTGGTGATGTTGGCGCCCGCGGCGTTCTCCTCAGCATCAAGCACGGCGAGGGCACCGCAATACGTCACGAGGGCCGCGGACCCAAGGACAAAAGTGAGGATGCGGCCCCGCATGGCGTTTCCGGCGGTACGATGAAGCAGCTTCAGGAGTGTCACGAGCCGCAGCAACCTCAAGGGCCTGAGGACCGGGAGGGCCAAAATCAGCAATTCGTGCAGGTTCCGCACGAACCACTGGGCGCGACGCCGCGCCAGGACGAGGCACATCGCATAGTCCAGGGCAAACACCAGCCAGGTGACCCAGATGATGGTGTCAACGACCGTGGATTGGGCCTCGCTGAGATTGGCGATCACTTGGAATGAATAGGCCACCAGGAACAGCACCGCTGCCGCCACCATGGGCCATTCGGAAACCTGCCGCCATCGCTCTTGAGTCATTGGTCGATATTAGTCACCTACCCCATTAACCGCGTTCACCTGCTGGCACACGGCTGCCTCCCAGCAAACGTTCATCTCCCAGTAACCGGTACTGGCTAGGATCGAACCCATGATTAATATGATCCAGGCCATCGTTATGGGCCTGCTGCAGGGAATCACCGAACTCTTTCCGATTTCCAGCCTCGGCCACAGCGTCATCCTGCCCAAACTGTTCGGTTGGGGCCTGGACCAGAAGGCGCCCGAATTCCTGAACTTCCTCATAGCCACCCACCTGGCTACAGCAATTGTGCTGTTCTTCTTCTTCCTCCGGGACTGGATTGAAATCGCCAAGGGCCTTGGCCGTTCCATCCGGGACCGGAAGATTGCTCCGTCGGACACCTACGCAAAGCTCGGCTGGCTCCTCGTGGTTGGAACCGTGCCGGCCGGAATCATCGGTTTGGTCCTGGAAAAGCCCATCCGGAACCTCTTCGGTTCGCCGCTGATCGCTGCCGCCTTCCTGGTGCTTAACGGTCTCATCCTTTTTGCAGCCGAGCGTCTGCGGACCAGGGACAGCCGCCGTGTAGCAGAACACGCGGCCACCGCAACGGTTTCCGACGCCGAAATCGCCACCCTGCCGTGGAAACGCGCCTTGGCCATCGGAACCGCCCAGGCAGCGGCCCTCATCCCGGGCATCTCCCGTTCCGGCTCGTCTATGGCCGGAGGCTTGCTGTCCGGGATGAACAATGAAAACGCCGCGCGCTTCAGCTTCCTGCTCGCGACGCCAATCATCGGCGCTGCCGCCGTGCTCAAGCTGCCTGAACTCTTCACCCCGGCCATGGCCGACGAGCGTGGAGTGTTCCTGGTGGGCGCGCTGTGCGCGGGTGTCGCGGCATGGTTCGCCACCAAGTTCCTGCTTCGTTTCTTCGAGACCCGGACCTTGACGCCCTTCGCCATCTACTCGGTGGTCGGCGGAGCGATCTACTTCATCCTGATGCTCGTCATGGGCTAGGTTCCGCTGAAGGCATCGAGCCAAGGCATTGAAACTGTCGGAGGCCCCGCATAGGGTTTTGTCTGTCTCCACCACCCACTCATGAAACCGCGGCAACAACCGCGGTAAACGACACAGGAGCAAACATGCCTACGCCTGACATCACCCCCGGTTCGCCTTGCTGGATCGACCTGATGACCTCGGACCCGGAGAAGGCAAAGTCCTTCTACAACTCGCTCTTCGGCTGGACCTACGAGACCGGGGACCAGGAAAAGTACGGCGGCTACATCACGGCCTCGAAGGACGGCAAGATGGTGGCCGGGATCATGCAGAAGCAGGAAGAAATGGCGCAGATGCCCGATGTCTGGTCCACCTACCTGCGCACTGACGACATCAAGGCCACCACCGAAGCGGCCGTCGCCAACGGCGGCCAGGTCTACATGGAACCCATGGAAGTGCCGGACCAGGGAACCATGGCAATGTACGCGGATTCCTCCGGAGCAGCGATCGGTGCCTGGCAGTTCGGCGAGATGAAGGGCTATCAGCTGGCTGCCGAAACCGGCGCACCCGCCTGGCACGAGCTCTTCGCCAAGGAGTACGACTCGGCAGTTTCCTTCTACCAGAACGTCTTCGGCTGGGAAACCACCGTAGTGGGCGATACCCCGGAGTTCCGCTACACCACCCTCGGGGCGGGCGACGACTCCAAGGCAGGCATCATGGATGCCTCCGGTTTCCTCCCGGCGGAGGTCCCGTCCTACTGGGGCGTCTACTTCGCGGTGGACAAGGTCGACGACACCATCGAGCAGGCCGTCTCCCTTGGCGCCACCGTCGTCCAGGCGGCTGAGGACACTCCCTACGGCCGGATGGCCACCCTGACAGACCCGACGGGTGCGATCTTCAAACTCATCCAAAACCAGGCTGCATAGGCCCAACCGCTAGGCGCAGCCCGCCACCCACCAGAGAGCATGCTCTCCCCACGACGCGGGGAGTGGACATATTGGGATTATGTCCACTCCCCGCCTCAAAGGGAGGGCATGCTCTCTCTTGTTTGTGCCGTCACCATATGGCAACCCGGTATTCACCCACGACTGATGAGATGCCGAGCGTGATATCCCCACCGGAGTAAAGCCCGGATCACCGCCCGCCGACGCACACGGCGGGCGTCTTCCACTGTGCCCCACAGGGCCAATTGAAAGTCAGAGCTAATGCATTTCAAAAATGGGAAATTTCTAGTCGGTTTGGTGGTGTCGGCGGGATTGCTTGCAGCCCCGCTCGCCACCGTTCCGGCCTTGGCAGCCGATATACCCCCCACGACGGGCCCGTCGGTGGTGATCAATGAGGCCTATCTCAGCGGAGGCAGCGCCGGAGCTGCTTTCCGCAACAAGTTCGTGGAGCTGTACAACAACTCGGACTCCGCCGTTAGCCTGAACGGCTGGTCGCTCCAATACCGCGCGGCGAGCAACGTCAATCCGCCCACCTTCATCACTCCCCTCACCGGGAACATCCCGGCCAAGGGATACTTCCTCATCAAGGGCGCCAGCAACAGCTCAACCTCGACGGCGGCAGAATTGCCGGCTGCCGACGTCGACGGTTCCGGCACCCTCAACCCCAGCGGAAGTGCCGGAACCATCGTCCTTGCGAAGCAAGGCACTGCAGTGAACCCGCTCCCCACGGGTTCCGTAGTGGGCAACTCTGCCGTAGCCGATCTCCTCGGCTACGGCAGCAGCAACACTTTTGAGACCGCGGCGGCCCTGGCACCGACAAACAACACCGACGTACGGAGCCTGAACCGGAGCAACGGCGCGGACACCAACGACAACGCCGCCGACCTGAGCCTCAGCGCCGCCATCACCCCGACGGCGGCAGGAGCCACAGCGCCTCCGCCCGCCGCGCCCGAGAACAAGACCATTGCGGAAATCCAAGGCACCGGAGCGGCCAGCCCCTTCACCGGTGCCATGGTCACCACCCGCGGCAAAGTCACCGCCGTCTACGCAACGGGCGGATTCAACGGCTACTACGTACAGACCCCCGGAACCGGCGGCGACACTGATCCGGCGGCCAGGACGGCGTCGGACGCAATTTTCGTCTACTCACCGTCCACCGTGGAAAGCACCCAGATCGGCGACTACCTCGAACTCACCGGCACGGTGAGCGAGTTCTCCAACCAGACCCAGCTCACCGCAGACGCAGCTGGAGTGAAGAAGCTCAGCGAAGCCGCGCCCGAAGTCAAGCCCAGCAACTTCGCACTTCCGGCCGACGAAACCACCCGCGAGCGCTATGAAGGCATGCTCCTGGCACCCCAGGGCACCTTCACCGTGACGGACAACTATTCACTGAACCAGTACGGCGAAATCGGCCTGGCGGCAGGGACCTCCCCCTTGGTCCAGCCCACTGCCGTAGCAAACTATGGCTCAGCGGAATACAACGCCGTGGTTGCCGACAATGCACTGCGCGGCATCAAACTCGACGACGGCGCGTCCACCAACTTCCTCAAGGACGCCTCCACGAAGGCACAGCCGCTCCCCTACCTGACCACGAGCAATCCTGTCCGGGTCGGATCGGCTGCGACCTTCCGCACCAACGTGATCCTCGGCTACGGGAACAACGCCTGGAAATTCCAGCCGCTCTCCCAGCTGACCCCGGCCACCGCGGACTCCGTGCAGCCAGTCAGCTTCACCGGTAGCCGTCCCGAGGCCCCGGCCAACGTGGGCGGCAACCTGAAGATCGCTTCCTTCAACGTGTTGAACTACTTCCCCACCACCGGTGACCAGCTCAGCGGCTGCACCTACTACACTGACCGCGACGGAAATCCGATCACGGTCAAGGACGGCTGCAACGCCCGCGGTGCGGCGAACGCCGAGAACCTCCAGCGCCAGCAAGCAAAGATCGTGGCTGCAATCACCAAGTCCGGCGCCGATGTCGTCTCCCTGGAGGAGATCGAGAACTCGGCACAATTCGGCAAGAACCGCGATGATGCCCTGGCGAAGCTGGTGGATTCCCTCAACATTGAAACCCCCGGTATCTGGGACTACGTCCGCACGCCAGCCAATGCTCCCCCGCTGAGCGACGAGGACATGATCCGAACGGCGTTCATTTACAAGAAGGCCAGCGCCGAACCACTGGGTGAGTCGATCATCCACAACGACACTGTCGCTTTCGCCAGCGCACGCAAGCCCCTCGCCCAGGTCTTCAAGCCCGTGGAGGCCAGCGATGAAAAGAAGTTCATCGCGATCGTGAACCATTTCAAGTCCAAGGGCTCGGCAGTAACACCGGACGACACCGACAAGGGCCAAGGCGCCTCCAACGTTGCCCGCACCAAGCAGGCACAGTCGCTCCTGACCTTCGCCGATCAGTTGAAGTCCTCCAAGGGCACCGACAAGGTATTCCTCATCGGCGATTTCAACGCCTATTCCAAAGAAGACCCGATCAACGTCCTCACCGGGGCCGGCTACGCGGACCTGGAAACAAGCACCGGGAAGCACTCGTACCTGTTCGGCGGAATGGTCGGATCCCTCGACCACATCCTCGCCTCTCCCGCCGCCCATGAGGTGGTCACCGGAACCGACATCTGGAACATCAACTCGGTGGAGTCGGTCGCCTTCGAGTACAGCAGGTACAACAACAACGTAGGCAACTACTACGCCGCGGACCAGTTCCGGGCGAGTGACCACGACCCCGTGGTGGTCGGCCTGAACCTGCCGACCACGCCGGCCAGCGTAGACCTGCAGTTCCTGGGCATCAATGATTTCCACGGACGCATCGACAGCAACACCGTCCTGTTCGCCAGCACCATCGAACAACTCCGGGCCGCTGCCGCGCCCGGTTCAACCGCCTTCATCTCGGCGGGAGACAACATCGGCGCGTCACTCTTCGCCTCCGCGGTGGCCAAGGACCAGCCGACCATCGATGTGCTGAACGCGCTTGAGCTCAAAGCGTCCGCAGTGGGCAACCACGAGTTCGACGGCGGATGGGCGGACTTGCGGGACCGCGTCATCGCCGGCGGGAACAACGCGAAGTTCCCAATCCTGGGTGCCAACGTCTACCAGAAGGGCACCACCACACCGGTGTTGCCCGAATACACGGTTCTGGACATGAACGGCGTCAAGGTGGCCGTCATCGGCACCGTGACGCAGGAGACCCCGTCCCTGGTCAGCCCGGCCGGCATCGCGGATCTTGAATTCGGTGACCCTGTGGACGCCGTCAACCGCGTTGCCGCCAAGATCAAGGCCGGCAAGCTGGCCGATGTGATTGTCGCGGAAATCCACGACGGCGCCGGAGCGGGTACCCCGGAAGGTGCCACGATCGAGCAGGAAGTTGCTGCGGGCGGGCCGTTCGCCAAGCTCGTGAAGGAAACCACACCGGATGTGGCAGCCATCTTCACTGGCCACACCCACAAGGAATACGCCTGGGACGCACCAGTCCTTGACGCCAACGGCCTGCCGACAGGCAAGACCCGCCCGATCGTGCAGACGGGCAACTACGGCGAAAACATCGGCAGCATCACGCTGACTGTAGATACCAAGAGCATGGCCGTGACCGCCTATACCGCCGGCAACGTCAAGCGCTCCACAACGGAGATGTCCGGAACCTACCCCCGTGTTGCACAGGTCAAGGCCATCGTCGACAAGGCCCTGGCCGATGCCGCCGTCGTCGGCAATCAGCCGGTCGGCGCCGTCACCGCGGACATCACCACGGCGTTCACGCCGGACCCCGCGGGCGGGACTCCCAAGCGCGATGACCGCGCGAGCGAATCCACACTGGGCAACCTGGTGGCGGATTCTCTCGTGGACACCCTCAAGGCACCCGAACTTGGCGGGGCCGAGATCGGCGTCGTGAACCCCGGCGGCCTGCGCAACGAGCTTTACTACGCACCCGACGGCACCATCACGTACGCGGAAGCCAACGCGGTGCTGCCGTTCGTGAACAATCTCTGGACCACGTCGCTGACGGGCGCCAAGTTCAAGTCGCTTCTTGAGCAGCAATGGCAGACCAACGCCGATGGTTCCGTGCCGAGCCGTCCGTACTTGCAGCTAGGCGTGTCCAAGAACGTGAACTACACGTACGACGCCGCCCGTGCTGCGGGCGACCTGATCACCTCTATCTGGGTGAATGGGGCGCTCATCGACCCCGCGAAGTCGTACCGCATCGGAACCTTCAGCTTCCTGGCCGCTGGCGGCGACAACTTCCGGGTCTTCAAGGAAGGCAGCAACACCAAGGACTCAGGACTCGTGGATCGAGACGCGTGGATCAAGTACTTGCAGGCCCACAATCCAGTGTCACCGGACTTCGCCCGCCGTTCCCTTGCAGTCGTAAACACCACGGCAGCAGAGGTGAGGAGCGGTGACGCCATGGCCCTGTCCGTCTCCAAACTGAACCTGACCTCGCTCGGCAGCCCGCAAAACACCTCTCTCAAGGCAATCTTCACGGATGCAAAGGGGGTCGCGACACAACTGGGAACGGTGAGCGTCGCTTTCGGTGCCGCCTCAGTGAACGTCAAGGTACCCGCGGGAGCGGCAGCCGGAACAGGAACCCTGGTGCTGACCGCCGTCGAGTCCGGGACGGTAGTCAAAGCTGCAGTCAAGGTTGCCGCTCCTCTGCCTCCCAAGTGCACTGCACCCGTCATGCCGAGCAAGTGGTACGACGTGCTCGGCTGGATCAAATACGCCTTCGCATGGCTTGAGTACCAGAAGTGCCTTAGGGGCTAGCCGCAGCGCCAACCCCGGATGAGCATGCTCTCCCCCGGCCCGGACGAATGGACATATCAGGTTTATGTCCACTTGTTGGATCGGGCGGGGAGCATGCTCATTTTTCTTGGCGGAGCATGCTCATTTTTCGAGGGGAAGGCCGAGCATGTCCCTGGCGATTTCGTCGGCGTCGCGGAGGGTCCGTTGGCCGCTTCGGTAGCCGGTGCCATCGGAAGGTCGGGCTTCGGCGGCGATGGCCGTCCCCCACTGGGTGGAGGAAAGCTGCAGGCCAAGGGCGTACATCCCCGGAGTCACTGAACCGTTGGCGCCCACCAGCCGGTAGGGGTGCGGCTCGACGTCCAAGCCGGAGGTCTGCACCGGCATTCCCTCGGCAGTCATCATCACTTTGGGCCGCACCAATCCGTCGGCCAGCAATTGACGCAGGAACGGAGAAACACTCACGCCAACGCGGTTCGCGGGAGACATGGCCTCAATCAGGGTCCTGGCTTCCGCGGCGTCGTCGTGCACCCAGGCCGATACCGCGCGGAAGACGCGCTTGGAACGATCAACGCTGAATCGCGGATCCGGGCCAACGAAACTCACGACGCCGGCACGCGCCAAAGCGGCCAACTGTTCGGCGCGGAGGGCGGGAGGACCGCTCGCGAGTCCCTCAACGAAGGATTCGAACCAGCCCCGCAGCTCGCCCACCCACGATTCGTCCGTGATGCCGCCGTCGGCCACGGCGCTCTTCAGGATGGCCCGTCCCGCGTGCAGGGCACCGATGGCCATCTTCACGGGATCTGACTCTCCGAGCGCGGAGCGGCGGGCATCGTCGTCCAGATAGTCGACGACGGCGGCGTCGAGTTCTTTCCTGGACGCGAAGGAATGCCCGGCCAAGGGCGCCGCGAGGCCCAGCAGGTCAAGGCGGCGCGACGCTGCAACGTGGGTGGCAACCAGCTCTGCGACCTGGTTTTCCCATCGCCCGGTGGCATGCGCGTGCGGCTGCAACAAGTCTTCGAGGGCAGCAAGAAACTCGTTCGCATCAAACACGGCCACGGGTTCCGCCACGACCAACGTTGAGTAGTAGGCCCACAGGGCGTCCCGATGCAGGAGGGGCCAAAGATCGTGGTCGAAGCCAGGTTGGATGCCTGCCGCGGCGAAGCGTTCCACCGCGCTCTCGGTCAGATACCGCAAGCGCACGGACTTGGGATAGTACCCGTCCAACCCGGCCTTGGTCCGGTACGGAGTTCCCCGCCTGGATGCCGCGATGATCTTCGGTTCCCTGCCCGAAGGAAAGTACTTAAGCTTCCCCGGGAGACCGTCTTCAGCCGGCACGAATCGTCCCCCGCGGCCTTCCGTCAGCTGGCCCATGACGTCGAAGAAATTCAGGCCCATGCCGCGGACCAGGACGGTTTCCCCGTCCGGCACCAGCACCCAGTCCACGTCGGCAGGTGCGGCGGGCGCGACGTATAGCAGCCCGAGCTCCGACGCCACCTCCCTGAACGAACGCTGCTCCGGGTTGAGCCGGGACTCAAGGTGGCCCAGCGCGAGGACGAGGGAATCCACGGTGAGCCGGGCGCCGTCGTCGAGTTCGACGTCGAACCCTCCGCCCGTGGACACACCCGGCGAACCGTCCGCCGGCCCGCCCGGGAGGGGACGCGCCGCCACGGCGTTGTTCCGGTGGAAGGCGATCTCAACGCCGGCGGGGACACGGTGGAGCAGTTCCTCCAGCGTCGAGCGCAAATACCGCCCGTAAAGGGCACGGCTGGGAAAGTCGTGGGAGGCGAGCACGGCAAGTTCGGCCCGTTCCTCGTCGCTCAGGCCCGGACCGCCACCTGACCGCTGCTTCGCCCGCCACTGCTCAAAGGAGCCCCCGGCCAAAGGCGGCGCGAGTCGTTCGTCCTCGGGGATCAACGTGGGGTAGAACGACTGCGTGTTCATGAGGTACAGCCGGGACTGCTCGGGCTGCCAGACGTGCCCGGGGCCGGCGGGATAGGAGTCGACGACGTCGATGTGCAAGGAACGTGTTTGGGTTTCCGTCGCGGCCCAATTGGCGAGCAAACGCTCCAGCACACTGGTGCCGCGGGGACCTGCCCCGATCAGCCCCACCCGAATGTTCTGCGATTTACCCACGCCCAAGCCTAACTTCTTGTGACTTGCTTCCTTCTCAGAGAGTCACTCTAGGATGAGGGATGACCACCACAGCAGCTGATCAAGCGCCCGCGCCCGACAACGAAACTGCCCAGGGAACCGCAATCACCCCCGAACCTGTCGACGAGAATATTTGGCTCGAAGACATTCATGGCGGGGAACAGCTGGCCTGGGTGCGGGAGCAAAATGCCCGCACCGAAGACTTGCTCGACGACGCCGACTACCCGGCTTTGGAAGCCGGAATCCTGGAGGTCCTGGACTCCACGGACAGGATCGCCATGGTCAACAAGCGTGGCGAGCACTACTACAACTTCTGGAAAGACCAGCAGAACCCCAAGGGCCTCTGGCGCCGGACCACGTGGGAAAGCTACCTCAGCGATGCCCCGGAATGGGACGTGCTGCTCGACATCGACGCACTTGCCGCCGCCGAAGGCGAAGAATGGGTTTTCCACGGCGCCAACTTCCTGCGCCCGGCCGAAGGCGAACCGCACCGCCTCGCCATCATCGCCCTCTCCCCCGACGGCGGTGACGCCAACCGCCACCGCGAGTTCGACGTTGAGACCCGCACCTTCGTGGACCCGGCTGCAGGCGGTTTCGACCTTCCGACCGCGAAGGGCAACGTGAGCTGGCTCGATGCCGACACCCTGTTGGTTGCCACCACCGCCGACGGCCTGCCGAAAACCAGCTCGTCCTACGCGCGCACCGGGGTGAAGCTTCGTCGCGGCCAATCCTTGACTGAGGCGGAGCGGATTTTCGAGATCCCCGAAGACCACATGATGTCCCTCGTCGCCCACGACTCCACCCCGGGTTTCGAACGCACTTTCGCCGTGGACTGGATCGACTTCTTCAACCGGACCACTTCCGTTCTGCATGACGACGCGTGGCTGGCCATCGATGTCCCCACCGACGTCAACCTCAGTTCGCACCGCGAATGGCTCATGTTCCGACCGCGGCAGGACTGGAACGTGGACGGAACCACCTATCCCGCCGGGTCTCTGCTGGCTGCCGACTTTGAGGGCTATCTGTCCGGGGCACGCGATTTCACGATGCTTTTCACCCCGGATGAACACACGTCCCTCCAGTCGTGGAGTTGGACCCGGAACTACCTCCTCCTGAACCTGCTGCACGACGTCTCTTCCGAAATCAGGGTGCTCGACCCGGCCCGCAAGGACTCCGCGGGTGGGTGGGCCTCGACATTGTTGGATGCGTCCCCGCCGCTGCACGATGTGAACGCCTACGCCGTCGACGATGAGGACGAAGTGGAAGGCGACGACGCCGGCAACGACTACTGGCTCGTCGCAACGGGCTTCACCACCCCCACCACGCTCATGCGCGGAACGCTGTCCCCGGGCATCGCCAGCTACACGCTCGACGCAGGCCACGACGGCGGGGTGGCGAGCACGCACGCAGTGGTGAAGTCCTCGCCGTCGTTCTTCAACGAGGCGGACTACGAGGTCCAGCAGCACTTCGCCATCTCCGCAGATGGCACTCGCGTGCCCTATTTCCAGGTGGCGTCCAAAGATCTTGACCTCGACGGCGAGAACCCCACTCAGCTCTCGGGCTACGGCGGCTTCGAAGTCTCTAGGACCCCGGCCTACAGCGGAGCCATCGGGCGCGCCTGGCTGGAACGCCGGACCGAAAGCATCCCGTCCGAAGACGGCTCTGCGGCACATTCACGTGGCGGCGTCTACGTCGTGGCCAACATCCGCGGCGGCGGCGAGTACGGTCCCGCTTGGCACCGCGCAGCCTTGCAGGCGAATCGACACCGCGCGTTCGAGGATTTCGCCGCTGTGGCCCAGCACCTCATTTCGCGGGGCGTCACCAGTCCGCGGCGGCTCGGCTGCGTGGGCGGCTCCAACGGCGGACTGCTGGTGGGCAACATGCTGACCCAGTACCCGGAGTTGTTCGGAGCCATCTCCTGCGGCGTCCCGTTGCTGGACATGCGCCGCTACACCAAGCTTTCGGCCGGCTACTCCTGGATTGCCGAGTACGGCGATCCCGACGTCCCGGAACAGTGGGAGTACATCCGCACCTTTTCGCCGTACCACTTGCTGCGCGACGGCGTGGAGTACCCGGAGACGTTCATCTGGACGGCCACCTCCGATGACCGTGTGGGCCCGGTCCAGGCCCGGAAGATGGCAGCCCGGATGCAGGCAATGGGCATCCCGAACGTGTGGTTCCACGAAGCACTTGAAGGTGGTCACGCCGGAGCATCGGACAACCGTCAGGCAGCCTCACTCCAAGCCCGCAGCCAACACTTCTTGTGGCGGGCGCTTGCGGGCAAGGAGGGCTCGGGGCACTAGCGCCCTCGACGGGGAGCGCCCGACGGCGGCCCGCGCCGAGTCCGACAAGCGGCGGTACGGCGCCCGACGGCGGCCCGCGCGGCCGTTTTGCGCTCGGTGCCCAGTTCTGCGTATCCTTGGTTGGCTAGCAATAGCAACTGGAGACGTGCCAGAGCGGCCGAATGGGCTTCACTGCTAATGAAGTGTGGGGCACAACTCCACCGGGGGTTCAAATCCCCCCGTCTCCGCGTTTGTGATGAGTCGAGACATCCTTCATGGATGAGTCGGGTCATCGGTAACACCCCGGTCTTCGGACCGGGGTGTTTTTCTTTGTCTGGGTTGGTAGCCGCGGGCGGGGTCGATGGTGAGTTCGCGGATGATCTCTCCGGTGGCCGTGTCGCTGATCGTGACGTCCGTGTCGTGGATGAGCATCAGGACGTGTTTGCCGGCGTAGGCCCGCCCGATGCCGATGTGGCGGAGCCGTCCGGCGTGGCGGAGGGTGAGTTTCCCGAACCGGTCGACGCGGTCGATGCGGCGGCGCCAGTGGTCTCCTTGTTTCGCTCCGGACGGTGCTGCTTTGGGGGTCGCGGTGTAGGCCTCGTGCGGTGTTCTGCGGTTCAGGGCCCGGTGGGGGCGTTCGTGGTTGTAGATGTGGCGGAACTTGTCCAGTTGTTCGTTCAGGTCCGCCAGGGTGTGGGCGCGGGGCTGGCCGGTGAGCCATTTCTTCAGGGTCTGATGGAAGCGTTCGATCTTTCCCTGGGTCTGCGGGTGGCTGGGTGAGCCGTTTTTCTGGGTGATGCCCAGGGCGTGGAGCTGGTGTTCGAAGGCGTTGCGCCCCCCTTTTCCGCCGGCCAGGCGGGTGGTGTAGACCATGCCGTTATCGGTCAGGGTCGAGGCCGGCAACCCGTGTTCCGCGGCGGCGGCCAGGAAGGTGGACACCACCGCAGTGACGGTGACGGGCGTGAACGCGGCGCAGGCGAGCAGGTAGCGGGAGTGGTCATCGAGGAAGTTCAAAATCTCGGTATCGGTCCCGTCGGCCAGGGCCCAGTGGGTGAAGTCGGACTGCCAGGTTTCGTTGGGCTGGTGCGCCTCGAAGCGGTGCAGGGAGGACTTCGGGCGTTTCTTCGGCTCCGGGGCGATCAGGCCCGCGGTGTGCAGGATCCGGCGGATCGTGGAGATCGACGGCGCGTGTAGTCCTTCACGTCCAAGGTGCCAGGCGATCGTCACGGGCCCGGCGTCCAGGCCGGCAGCGTCCAGTTCCCGCCGCAGGGCCTGGACCCGGCCGGTGACAGCGTCGGTGGTTCGGCGCGGGTTGCTCAGCGGGCGTTTGGACCGGGGCTCGACGGCGTCGATGCCCCCTTCGGCTTCGCGCCTGAGGAGTTCATGGACCCAGCGGCGGCTGACTCCATAGCGGCGGGCCGCATCCGCGACGCTCAGGCCCTGGTCACGGACTGCAAGGACGATCACTTTCTGCTTCGACATGAAACATGCTCGCCGCGCCCGGGGCGTGAACGATGTCCCGACTCACCGGTGAAGCGTCAACCGGGAACGATGACCCGACTCATGTGTGAACTATGTCGTGAAACTACACACCCCCGTCTCCGCGTTTTGGCCCCGGTCCCTGACCGGGGCCTTTTGCGTTCCTCGGGCCCTCAGCGGCCTGGGTCTTCAACGGCGGCGGCGGGGAAGGTTCATGTCTCCGACTCTTTGAATTCAGCTCGCGCCAATAACCTCGTCCGGGTAACGGAGACCAACGACGAGGAGAGATTCATGCGTTCAATGACGAAGTTCGCGATCGCAACGGTTGGGGCCGTCCTGCTGTCGACCACGTTGCTCACGCCGCCGGCACTGGCGGCCAGCCCCGGTAACAACGCGGGACAAGACGGCTCCAACGGCAACGGACACCAAGGCAATACCGAGGGCTTCAGCTTCGGCGTCATCGGCGACGTGCCCTACGGTAACGCTGAAATCCAAGCCTTCCCCTCCTACATTCAGGACCTGAACGCGCACAAGGAACTGAGTTTTGTAGCACACGTGGGCGATATCAAGAACGGATCGTCCCAGTGCACGGACCAGTACTTCCAGGCCATCAAGACGAACTTCGACAGCTTTACTGCCCCTCTCGTCTACACCCCGGGTGACAACGAATGGACTGACTGCCACCGAACGAACAACGGTGCATACAACCCCCTGGAGAGGTTGGCCAAGGTGCGGGAAGTCTTCTTCCCGCAGCCAGGTGTCACGCTTGGTTCGCCGATGCAGGTGAAGTCACAGGCAAAGGAAGGCTTCCCGGAGAACGTCAGCTTCCGCAAGCATGAGGTCGCCTTCACTGCCGTCAACATTCCGGGCAGCAACAATTCAATGCTGCCTTGGACGGGACTCGGCCAGACCCAGCCCACCGCCGCCCAACTTAACGAGGTACAGCAGAGGACCGAGGCTGATATCCAGGAGTTGAGGGATACCTTCCGGAAGGCGCGGAACACCGGTGACCGGGCCGTCGTCGTGATGACTCAGGCGGACATGTTCGACCCGACAGTCGCGGCCCCTTCCCAGGCGGATTTTGGTGCTTTCAAGCCCCTGGTGCAGACCTTGATCGAGGAATCGAACTCGTTCGGCGGCCCGGTCTACCTGATCAATGGCGACAGTCACGTTTACAACCAAGACCACCCCCTCGCTGCCGGTTCCACATGGCTGTCTTTCTACGGCCAGGCCACAGCAGCGAAGAACCTGACCCGAATCACCGTGGATGGATCCAACAATGCCAAGGACTGGCTGAAGGTCACGGTCAACCCGGGTGAAGCAACGAGCGTCATGTCGTTCGACCGGATCCCGTTCACGCACCCGGCGTCCTAGCTAAACGATCCAAGCAAGACGGCGGACGGCCGAGAGTCGCCGGGATCTCCCGTATGGAAGTTCCGGCGACTAACGTCCTCGAAGGCCTCAGCCCCGCCGTTTCTCGGGTTTACTCACAGCACTGCGGCTGACTTCAGCGCCGGCGTGGCGGTGCAGCATCAGGCTGTCTATTGTGCTCAACAGCATCACGGCAGCCATGGCGAGGAAGGCGCCACGGTACGCCGAGGAAGGGCCGTCGCCGAAGAGCGACACATGGTCGAAGAGGCGCAGGAAGAGTGCACCCACTGCAATGCCGGCGCCCGCGGCCAGTTGCACCAACGTGGCTGATACTGCGTTGGCCGAGGGAAGCTCCCCCGGGACGATATCCGCATACTGCACCGAGGCGTACGCCGAGAATCCGATCGAGCGGAAGGCTCCGCTGGCCAGGAGCAAGGCAAAAATCAACGGCTCCGGGGTCCCTGCGTTGAGCGCTGCACAAGCGGCAAAGGTGACTGCTGAAGCGAAAGAGGCGAAGACCAACACGGGCTTGAAGCCGAACCGCCGAATGATGGGCGTCGTGGCAGGCTTGATGCCGATGTTGCCGATGAAAACCGCAGCCACCATGGCACCGGATTTGAGCGGATCCCAGCCAAAGCCGTCCTGGAACAACAGCGGCAACAGAAAGGGCACCGAGCTGATAGTCAGGCGATAGACGAACCCTCCGGTGGAGGTGGCCCGGAACGTGCGAGTGGCGAAAACCCGGAGATCGAAGAGCGGAGTCTTGGCTTTGAGCATCCACCAGGCCGCTCCGGCCAAAGCCAGTGCTCCGGCCAACAGCACAGCTGCCGGGACCACGCCCGCGCCGTGGCCGCCAACCCCTTCAAGGCCTACAACAAGCGATCCTACGCCGAAGGTGGTGAGCGTGAGCCCCCGCCAGTCGAGCCGCCGGCCAGCATCGCCTCCCGTACGCGGAACCAACCTCAGGGCTGCGATGAACGCAGCAAGCCCCAGCGGTACGTTGATCAGGAAGATCCAGTGCCAGGAAAGATAGGTAGTGAACGCTCCGCCCACAAGCGGCGCCAAGACGGGGGCCAGCAACCCGGGCCACACCAGGAACGCGGTGGCTCGGAGGAGCTCCGACTTGGGCGTGCCCCGCAGCACTACGAGAGTCCCGACCGGCACCATCATGGCCCCGCCGGCCCCCTGTGCCACCCGGCTCAAGGTCAGCAGGGTGAGGTCCTGGCTGGCCGCGCACAACAGCGACGCCACGGTGAACACTGCGATCGCCAGGCAGAAGATCCGGCGTGCCCCAAAGCGTTCTGCGAGCCAGCTGCTGAGCGGAATTCCCATGGCCACAGTCACCAGGTAGGCAGTCATCGTGACGTTGACATCGGCCGAGACCACTTTGAAGTCGGCCGCGATGCTCGGCATGGCCGTAGTAAGGACAGTTCCGTCCAGGAACTCCATGAAGAAGGTGGCGGCAACCAGCAAAGCGAGCCGCGGCTGCCACTTGGATCCGGACTGGACGTCCGGGACCGCGCCGGTCACGAGGCTTGACCGAGGACGAGAGGCAACACCGATCCTGCCCCCGCTTGCCTGAGGGCGCGGCCGGCAACGGTCATGGTCCAGCGGCTGTCCGCGAGGTCGTCGACCAAGAGAATGCCTTGACCGCCCAGCGACGCAAGGTTCTGTCCAAGTTCCGGACCCACCACGAGGCGCTCCCAGACACCGGCCAGCCGATAGGCGCTGTTGCCACCGCGCCCGCCCGTGGGTCCGCCGTGCTGGAGTTGGAGGGAACCCAGGTACGGCATCTGGCCGATGCCGGCTATGCCGCGGGCCAAGGATTCGACCAGCGCCGGCTTGTTCCTGGAGGGGATGCTCACGACGGCTGCCGGACGGCCTTGGCCACTCCACCCCGTGGACCGGCCGTCTCCGGCGGACCATTCGCGCAAGACCTGTACGCAAGCCTGCAACATGGCCGGTTCAACCTCGCGGTCAGCTGCGCCGGCGGCAAAGAGCTCACGGAGGGCACCACCCCAGCCGAGATCGGTCAGGCGGGCCAGGACGCGCCCTTCGGCCAGCAACTCCTCCGGCTTGATCTTGCCTTTCACCGTGACGCCGAGCCGATCCATGCCACTGGGCCATTGAAGCCGTGGTTCCAGCGCAAGACCCGCGCGCCGAAGCGTCTGCCCGGCGGCGTCGGCGGCGGCAGCTGCCACGTCCGCCGGGAACCACCTGCCGGCGCAATTGTCGCAGCGGCCGCATGCACGCGCGGACTCGTCGTCCAGGACCGCGGTGATGTATTCCATGCGGCATCCGGCGGTCTCTTGGTAAATCACCATGGAATCCTGCTCGTCCACCCGGGCCTCGGCGATCCGGGCGTAGCGCTCGGCGTCGTAGATCCACGGACTTCCAGTGGACCTCCACCCACCGCCCACGCGCTCCACCGCTCCATCCACGGCGAGCACCTTCAGCAGGAGTTCCAAAGGCGTCCGGCGCAGGTCCACCCGTGCTTCGAGGGCCACCGTGGACAAGGCAGAGCTGGATTCGGCCAAGACGTCGAGGACGGCTGCGGCCTTTTCCTCCGAGGGCATTGAAGCAGTCGCAAAGTACTGCCAGATCTCGCGGTCCTCGGATCCAGGCAGGAGGAGCACATCGGCATTTGCAGCGCCACGGCCGGCGCGTCCGACTTGCTGGTAGTAAGCAACGGGCGATGACGGGGCACCAAGGTGGATGACGAACCCGAGATCCGGCTTATCGAAGCCCATGCCGAGCGCCGATGTGGCAACCAACGCCTTCACTTGGTTGTCCTTGAGGAGTTGCTCGGCCCGTTCACGATCCGCGGGGTCCGTCCGCCCGGTGTAGGACAGGACGTGGTGGCCTGCCTCGGAGAGCAGCCGGGCGGTGTCTTCAGCGGCAGAAACGGTCAGGGTGTAGATGATTCCGCTGCCTGGCATGTCTGCAAGATGGGTCAGCAACCAGCCAAGGCGATCCCGCGAGTCGGCGAGCTTCAAGACACCCAGCCGCAAGGACTCCCGGCCAAGCTCACCTCGGATGGTCAGCACTCCAGCGCCGAGCTGTTCTTCGATGTCATGGACCACCCGGGAGTTGGCCGTGGCCGTGGTGGCCAAGACGGGAACGCTGCCAGGCAATTGCTCGATGAGATCGGAGATGCGCCGATAGTCGGGACGGAAATCGTGCCCCCAGTCCGAAATACAGTGTGCCTCGTCAATCACCAGGAGACCGGTACGGCGGATGAGCTCGGGAAGCTGGTTTTCCCGGAAGGAAGGATTCGTGAGCCGCTCCGGCGAAACCAGAAGGACATCCACTTCGTCCGCGGCCAGTTGTTCGCGGACATTGTCCCACTCAAGCTGATTGGCGGAGTTGATAGCTAAGGCCCGCACCCCGGCACGTGCGGCTGCCGCCACCTGGTCCCGCATCAGTGCGAGCAGCGGCGAAACGATGAGGGTGGGCCCTGCGCCCCGGCGCCTCAACAACAACGACGAGACGAAGTACACAGCCGACTTGCCCCAGCCTGTCCGGTGCACCACCAATGCGCGCCGTCCGGCGTCGACGAGGGCCTCAATCGCCTCATACTGGCCGTCGTGAAAACGGGCGTCCGCATTTCCCACAAGCTCCTTCAATACTTCAAGGGCCTGCAGCCGGGTGGTGGACTGATCAGCTGCGAGTAGGGCGGAATCCGGGTTGTTGGGCATGGCTTCAGTATTCCAGCACCCGCAGACAGCCAGAACCCGGGACGTCATCTATGTGGACAAACGTTTTCCACATAGATGACGTTCCCGCACAGCGACGACCTCGCTCCACAGTAAGATTGAGCGCGTGACTAGCGAGCAGAACAATACATTTGACCTCTCGGCTTCCTTCAAGGCCTATGACGTTCGGGGGATCGTCGGCGAATCCATCACCTCCCACATCGTGGAATCCGTCGGCGCGGCCTTCGTCGACACCCTCGGCCTCGCCGGGGAAACTGTGCTGGTTGGCGGCGACATGCGTCCGTCGTCTCCCGAATTCATCAAGGCATTCGCCGACGGCGCCGCTCGCCGCGGCGCCGATGTCCAGCTCCTGGACCTCATCTCCACCGACGAGCTCTACTACGCTTGCGGTGCCCTGAATGCGGCCGGCGCCACTTTTACCGCGAGCCACAATCCCGCCGAGTACAACGGCATCAAGATGTCCAAGGCCGGCGCCCAGCCGATCTCCTCCGAAACAGGCCTCAAGGAAATCCAGGCGCTGGCGGAGAAGTACCTCAACAGCGGAAGCATTCCGGCTGCGGATGTCCAAGGCAACATCGGCACCCGCGATGTCCTGAAGGACTATTCCGAGTACTTGCGCAGCCTGGTTGACCTCAAGGGCTCCCGTCCGCTGAAGATCGTCGTTGACGCCGGAAACGGCATGGCCGGGCTGACCACTCCCGCGGTGCTTGGTGACCAGTTGCTTCCTGCCCTGCCGTTCGAGATCGTCCCCCTGTACTTTGAGCTGGACGGCTCGTTCCCTAATCACCCCGCCAATCCGCTTGAGCCCGAAAACCTGCGCGATCTGCAAGCCGCAGTGATCGAGCACGGTGCGGATATCGGCCTGGCGTTCGACGGTGACGCCGACCGTTGCTTCGTGATTGACGAGAAGGGCGAACCAGTATCCCCGTCTGCCATCACCGGAATGGTTGCGCGCCGGGAAATCGCCCGAGCACAGGCGGCGGGGGAAAAGACCCCCGTAATCATCCACAACCTTCTGACCTCGCGGGCAGTCCCGGAGCTCGTGGCGACGGATGGTGGCAGGGCCGTGCGCACCCGTGTGGGGCACTCGTTCATCAAGGCAGTCATGGCCGAAGAAGGAGCCGTCTTCGGCGGCGAACACTCGGCGCACTTCTACTTCCGCGATTTTTGGAACGCGGACACCGGCATGCTCGCGGCCATGCACGTCTTGGCGGCATTGGGCGAGCAGGACGGCCCACTGTCCGATCTTGGCCGTCAGTACGAGCCATATGTCTCTTCCGGCGAAATCAATTCCGAAATCGAGGACAAGGCAGGAGCCATCGAGCGGGTCCGTGCCGATTTTGCTGGCGAAGACGTCGACGTGGACTACATGGACGGCAGCACCTTCACGGCGAAGGACGGCAGCTGGTGGTTCAATCTTCGTCCGTCCAACACGGAGCCTTTCCTGCGCCTGAACGCCGAGGCGAAGGATGTTGCAACCATGGAAAAGGTACGGGACCGCGTCCTCGCACTGGTCCGGTCCTAGCCGGCAGCCCCGAAGGCGGACAGCAGCATGGATTCCCAGATCAACGGCCTCGAAAGCACACAGGAAAACGAACTCCGCGAAGTGCGTGAAACCCTTGGGGCCGCCTTGGCAACAGCGCAGGAACACCTGGAACAAAACGGTGGGTTCCTGCCCTTCGCCGTCACACTCGCGGAGGATAACGAACTCCGGATCGTCTTCGTAACGCCCGGAGAGCCGGACGACGAGGGAAACGTCGACACAGAGTCGATGCTGGCAGACATCCTCGAATTACTGCGCCAAGGCCGTGACGAATACCGCGCGGTGGCGATTGCCAACGACGTCATCCTTCCGGAACACGGCTCGGACGGGATCCACGCCGCGGCTGAGCATCGCAGCGGCGGTCTCCTCGCAGCCGTTGTCCCGTATGTCCAGACCGCCGAAGGCTTCAGCTTTGACAACGCAGAAGTCGACACCAATGAACCCCTCGTATGGGTGGACTAGACCTTACTCCGTAAGCTTGAGGGCATGAAGATCAATGCCTTCGCGGATGTGAGCCTGCGTGCGCTCCTGGTTCTCTCGTCCGCGCCCGCAGGAGAACTCCTGACGACCCAGAACATCGCAGACGCCGTAGGGACTCCTTACCACCACGTCAGCAAGGCCATCGTCCGGCTGAGGGAGCTCGGCCTCATCGACGTCGAGCGCGGCCGAAACGGCGGATCACGGCTCAGCGCCGCCGGACAGCAGGCCACTGTTGGCCACATCCTGCGTGAACTGAATAACAGGGCCGACCCCGCCGAGTGCCAATCCGTACATGGCGACTGCCCGCTGATTACTGAATGCGGCCTGCGGCATGCCCTGGCCCGCGCGAGGGAAGCCTTCTACCGCGAGCTGGACGACGTCGTCGTGTCCTCGCTGCCGCGCCTTCGGCAGATGGTGCCGGCATTCCAGACGATCGGGTTACGCCCCGGACTGTAGACCCGGCTTATGGCGGGCCTCTGTCATCTTCGGGCGGTCGATTAGGCAAATACTTCTACGACGTGTAGAAATTAGTTATAGATACTTGCATTCCAAATACAAGTATTGATCCCGGTCCGTATGCGTCCCACGGGCCACTACGACAGGAGTACCTATGCTCTCGGACAAGTCCTTCCCCGTCATCGAGGCCACTTTGCCGCTCGTCGGCGCCCGGATTGGTGACATCACCCCCAAGTTCTACTCCCGACTCTTCGCTGCGCACCCCGAACTGCTCGATGGGCTGTTCAGCCGTTCGAACCAGCGCTCCGGCAACCAGCAGCAGGCCCTCGCTGGAAGCATCGCCGCCTTTGCAAGCCATCTGGTGAGCAACCCCGGAACCCTGCCGGAGACAGTTCTGTCCCGCATTGCACACCGCCACGCTTCCCTGGGGATCACCGAGCCACAGTACCAAGTGGTCTACGAGCACCTCTTCGCCGCCATCGCGGAAGACCTGGCCGAAGTCATCACCCCTGAAATCGCCGAAGCCTGGACAGAGGTCTATTGGCTCATGGCGGATGCGCTGATCAAGCTCGAAAAGGGACTCTACGCAGCGCAGGCCAATGGCAAGATGTGGAGCCCCTGGAAGGTCGCGTCGAAGACTCCTGCCGGCACCGGGTCGACGACCTTCACCCTGGAGCCAGCCGACGACACGCCGATTACTGAAGCTCTGCCGGGCCAGTACATCAGCGTCAAGGTCACACTCCCCGACGGCGTGCGCCAGGTCCGCCAGTACTCGCTTTCCGGCAACGCCGGCACCAGCCGCAGCTTCACGACAAAAATCGACGACGGCGGCGAGGTCTCGCCCGTGCTGCACAACACCGTTCGGGTGGGTGATGTCCTGGAGATCTCCAACCCCTATGGCGAGATCACGCTCAAGGAGGGCAACGGTCCCGTGGTCCTCGCCTCGGCGGGCATCGGCTGCACGCCCACGGCTTCCATCCTGCGCTCGCTCGCCGATTCCGGCTCCGACCGCCAAGTGCTGGTCCTGCACGCGGAGAGCAATCTGGACAGTTGGGCGTTGCGCGGCCAGATGACGGACGACGTCGAGCGCTTGGATGGTGCGGAACTCCAGCTCTGGCTGGAGGAACCGCAGGCCGGGTCCAAAGCGGGCTTCATGTCACTGCGCGAACTGGACCTCCCAGCCGATGCCTCGCTGTACCTCTGCGGACCGCTGCCGTTCATGAAGCACATCCGCAACGAAGCCATCAACGCCGGAATCCCCGCCACAAGGATTCACTACGAAGTCTTCGGACCGGACATCTGGCTCGCCAACTAACTAGCAGTAGGCGTCGTTTAGGGGCCCCAAAACGACACCTACTGCGAGTCAGTTGGGCGGCCCAACCAGCAACAACGGCAGCATTACCTCGTCCACCACGTGCACCAAATAGTCGTCATCGATCGGCACTCCAGAGAAGATGAACCGCTGCCGCAGCAAGGCGGGGCCGGCCTCGATCCTTGTCTCCGTGACCACGCTGGGATCGCATTCGCCGCGGGCCGCGGCCTGCTCAATGATGGCTCGCATGGTCTTGGCTACGTTGCCGCGGGCGTACTCCTGGACCTCAGCAGCCACAGCCGGATTCTGCAGCGCCTCCCCCAAGAGCCCGCGCATTGCTTGCCCCACGGCCCCTTCGAGTTGTTGGGCGACGAGCCGCAGGATCGCCAAGGCGTCTTCGCGCAGGCTGCCGGTGTCCGGCGCGGACGCCGTGCCGGGCATGGCATCGTAGGCTGCCTCAAGCACCAGGGCCGCGCGTCCGGGCCACCGCCTATAGAGCGAAGCTTTACTCGCCCTTGCGCGCTCGGCCACACTGTCCATGGTCAACGCCGCGTAGCCGGATTCGGCGATCTCTGCCAGGACCGCCTCGAAAATCGCACTGTTCAGGGCCGCCCCGCGCCGGCGCGGGAGCTTCCGGTGGTCCCGGTTCCCCGGCATCTCAAGGTCTCTCCGCCGAAGCGGCCGGCAGGACTACCCCCAGGGTTCCGTCCACGAGCACTTGCTGCCCGTCAGTCAAGGCGCTCGTGCCCGAACCGGTGCCCATAACTGCCGGAATTCCGTATTCCCTCGCAACGATCGCCGCATGCGAGCCGAGCCCGCCGGCGTCCACCACAACCGCGGCGGCCCGTTGGAACAACGGTGTCCAGGCTGGATTGGTGTACGGGCACACGAGGACCTCTCCGCTGCGCAGCCGTCCGAACTCGGCCGGTCTACGGATCACCCGGACCGGCCCGGTCGCTTGGCCGCGGCTCGCTGCCGTGCCGGAGAGGAGGACCCCTTCCACCTTGCGCCCTCGGCGGCTCTGACGGCTCTGACGGCCTCCGCCGAAGAGCAAAGCCGGATCGAGCAGCGGGATGCCTTCGAGTTCGCGCCGCTTTGCCTCGCGAGCCAGTACCAGCGGCCGGAAACGGTCACGGAGTGAAGCCGGCAGCGCGCCGTCGTCGTTGTCTGTGATGGACTCCAGTTCCTCGAACCGCAGGTGATAGATCTCCTCGGACTCATCGATGACGCCGGCCATCACCAGTCGGCGGCCGAGCTCCCGGTAGGCCCGGCGGATAGGCGGGATGGCTTTGGTGGCGTAGAAGTGGCTGTCCTCGCGGAAAGCCATTCCGGCTTGGGCGGACTCGACGGCGGCGAGCACCCTGCGCCGCAGCGGTTCGAAGCGGAGAGCCGGATGACGTTTCAATTCCGCAAGCGCAATCCCGCCCTGGTCGACTGTTTGGGGCCGCTCTCCAGACAAGGCCTTCACGAGACCAAGAACCACCTCGGGGGCATCAGACCACGTGGGCGAACTGCTGAGGACAACGCTTGTGGTTTCGCGGTGGCCGTACTCGAGCTGGAACGCCTTGAAGGCCTCGAGGAAAGCGCGATGTTCGGGCTCATTTTCCAGCAACTCCAGGAGCTCACGGGGTCCTGCATCACGTAACGCGCGGGACAGCCCGGGATCGTCCGCCGCGATGGAAGCGAGCCGTTCAAGGGCCCGGTTCGCCTGGCTCGTGCGGGATTCCGCCCCCGCGATCAGCGCAGGCGCAAGCTTGATCTTGCCCAAGAGCAGAAGCATGAAACGCATTTTCAGCACCGGCACCGGAATGCCGGGCAGGTAGGAGACCCTCAAGTCCGTAATGCCCTGCATCGCCGCGAAGCATTCCCCGGCAAATGCAACCACCGCACGCCACCGCAGCGGGCCGAGGTCCTTGCCGTTCAGCCTTTCAATGTTGTTGATAAACAGGGAGAAACGAGGATCCTGGGTCCATGCGCCGGCTTTGAATCGCCTCGACCGGCGCAGCAAGGACACCGGCGCGGCAAGCGTTCGGATGGTCGCGCGCGGCACAGGCGGGATGAGCTGCACCACTACCCCGTCTTCCTCCGGCAACAACTCCTCCACTGTTGGGAACACCACGCCCACGCTCCCGGCCATGCCGTGCAGCATCGCAAGGATCCCCCGACTCATCCAGCCGGATACGTCCAAAGGATAGGGCCGCTCCTGGAACATCTCGATGAAGAACGGCCCCACCCGACGTTGGACCGCGTTGAGGACGGGCGGTTGGGGCGGGAGAGCGGTCATCGGCCGTGACTGCAGTACGTACAGCGTTCCGCCGGCGGCCGCCCACTCGATGTCCTGAGGCCGGCCGAAATGCTGCTGGGCTTTGTTTCCCTGCATGGCCAACTCCGCCAATTCCTTCGCGGCGAGCCCTGGTTTCGTGCTTTGCATACCGGAGCTTTCTCGCGTGCCGCTGCCCTCAGCCGCGCTGATCACTACCTCGCGGCCACCCGGCGTGAAACCCAGCACTTTCCCCGAGGCGTCCAGGACATAGTGCTCCGGGGTCACCCGCCCGGAGACCACGGCCTCGCCCAGCCCGGGGTTCGCGTCCACCACCATCTCACCGCGCTCACCCGTGACCGGGTTCGCGGTAAACAGGACACCCGCCATGGCGGCCGGCACCATTTTTTGCACGACGACGGCGATGGCCACCTCGTGCGGATCAATTCCCTGCCGTCGGCGATAAGCCATGGCCCGGTCCGTCCACAACGATGCCCAGCAATTGGCGACGGCCTGGACAACACCGTCCCCGCCCAGCACGTTGAGATAGGTGTCCTGCTGACCGGCGAACGCGGCTCCCGGAAGATCCTCCGCCGTGGCGCTCGACCGGACCGCGACCGCCCCGCCGCCCAGCTTCGCATAGGCATCGAGGATCTCCTGCCGCAACCGGCCGGGCATTTCCGCCGCGGCGAAAAGTGCCCGGAGGGCCGCATCGCCGTCACCGCCGGTACCGTCGCCGCCGTCGGGCGCACCGCCGTCGGGAGCTTCATCAGGCCCGACGGACAGGAAACCGCTCAGTGCGGCACCCACGTTCGTTTCCGCCAGAAAGGAGGAGTACGCGCCCGTGGTGATAATAAATCCCGGCGGCACTGGAAACCCTTGACGCACCAATTCCCCCAGCGCGGCACCTTTTCCACCGGCAATGGCGACATCCCCGACGCCGAAATCGGCCAAGGGGGCGGTAGCCTGCTGGGCCGTTTTGGGCCCGTCACGCGGTTCTGAAGGCAGAGTGGACTCTTCTGTGTGCGGCTGGGAATCGTCCATGGCCCGGACCCCCGAAATAGAGAACTGTTGGTTCTCTAAAAGCTACGCTCGCGCCAATCGCGGCACAATGCTCCCGATTCGGCTGCTCCAAGATGGGGGAAACGACGACGACGGTCCAGCACCGAGGTGCGGGACCGTCGTCGTAAGCCTGCAGGTGGTCTAGGCCAGGCGGGCCTTCAGTCCGTCGAGCTCAGAGAGGAGCGCAGCCGGCAGGGAACCGCCGAACTTTGCGTACCATTCTTCGATCGATGCCAGTTCGGTCTTCCACTCGGAGGCGTCGACGCGCACTGCGGCTTCCACCTCGGCGGGGGTCATGTCCAGGCCTTCGAGATCGATGGACTCGCCGGTCGGCACGAAGCCGATGGGAGTCTCGACGGCGTCGGCCTTGCCTTCAAGGCGCTCGATGGCCCACTTGAGGACGCGGGCGTTGTCACCGAAGCCGGGCCAGGCGAAGCCACCCTCGGCAGTGCGGCGGAACCAGTTGACCAGGAAGATCTTGGGCAGTCGCTCCAGGTTCGCCTTGGCAGACAGGTTGACCCAGTGGTTCAGGTAGTCGCCTGCGTCGTAGCCGATGAACGGCAGCATGGCCATGGGATCACGACGCACAACGCCAACGGCACCGGCCGCAGCAGCGGTGGTCTCGGAGGACAGCGTGGAACCCATGAAAATGCCGTTGGACCAGTCTCGGGCCTCGGTGACCAGCGGGATAGTGGTCTTGCGGCGGCCGCCGAAGAGGATCGCGGAGAGCTCAACGCCGTCGGGGCTGAAGTATTCCTCGGCGAGCATGTCGATCTGGTCGATCGGGGTGCAGAAGCGGGAGTTCGGGTGTGCCGCCGGCTTGTCGGAGTCGGGGGTCCAGGAGTTGCCCTGCCAGTCAGTCAGGTGCGCCGGAGTTTTCTCCGTCATGCCCTCCCACCACACGCCGCCGTCGTCGGTCATCGCGACGTTGGTGAAGATGCTGTTGCCCTTGGCGATGGCACGCATGGCGTTGGGGTTGGTGCCCCAACCGGTGCCGGGAGCGACGCCGAACAGGCCGGCCTCGGGGTTGACGGCGCGGAGCTCGCCCTCCTTGCCGAAGCGCATCCAGGTGATGTCGTCCCCGAGGGTCTCGACCTTCCAGCCCTTGATGGTGGGGTCGAGCAGCGCAAGGTTGGTCTTGCCGCAAGCGGAGGGGAACGCCGCAGAAATGTAGTAGGTCTTCTGCTCAGGCGAAGTCAGCTTCAGGATGAGCATGTGCTCGGCCAGCCAGCCTTCGTCGCGGGCCATGACGGATGCGATGCGCAGGGCGTAGCACTTCTTGCCGAGGAGGGCGTTGCCGCCGTAGCCGGATCCGAAGGACCAAATGGAGCGCTCTTCCGGGAAGTGCACGATCCACTTGTCGGGGTTGCAAGGCCATGCGACGTCGGCCTGGCCGGCTTCCAACGGAGCGCCCAGGGAGTGCAGCGCGGGGACGAAGAAAGCGTCGGTCTGCGTGATGCGCTCAAGGACGTCGGTGCCGATGCGCGCCATGATGCGCATCGAGGCAACAACGTAGGCCGAGTCGGTGATCTCGACGCCGAACTTCGGATCTTCGGCATCCAGGTGGCCCATGACGAACGGAATGACGTACATGGTGCGGCCGCGCATGGAGCCGGCGAACAGCCCGCGCAGCTTCAGCTTCATCTCGGACGGAGCCATCCAGTTGTTGGTGAAGCCTGCGTCGTGCTCCTTCTCGGAGCAGATGAAGGTCTGCTCTTCGACACGGGCTACGTCCGCGGGATCAGAGAATGCAGCAAATGAATTGGGGAAGAGTTCTTGGTTCAGTCTCTTCAGGGTGCCGGCCGCGACAAGTTCGTCGGTCAGCTTCTTGTTTTCAGCTTCACTGCCGTCAACCCAGTGGATGCGGTCCGGCTGTGTCAGCTCGGCTACTTCCTCCACCCAGGCCAACAGGCGTGCATGCGTAGTAGGTGCCTTCTCAAGCAACGGCAGTCGCGCCAGATCGCCCATCGTGGTTCCCTTCCTCGGGTTCAGTGGTGTGTCCTAAATGCTAGGGGTCGCGGAGTAGACCAATCTGGGTTCGGACGTGGGATCTCTTGACCATTTCGGAGCAAAACCCCTAAAAATCAAGGATCCGCGTCACGGATACGCCAAATTTAGTGACTAAGGTCACATAGACCGGTCTAGTTAGGCAGATTACACCGCATCGATTTGGCACCAACAGGGATCTCGCGTAAAGTTTATTGAGGTTCGAGGGGGGAACGAGTTTGAAACTCCCGAGAATCACCAAGATGCGCCCATAGCTCAGCTGGATAGAGCGTCTGTCTACGGAACAGAAGGCCGGGGGTTCGAATCCCTCTGGGCGCACAATGTGATGAGTCGAGACATCCTTCATGGATGAGTCGGGTCATCGGTAACACCCCGGTCTTCGGACCGGGGTGTTTTTCTTTGTCTGGGTTGGTAGCCGCGGGCGGGGTCGATGGTGAGTTCGCGGATGATCTCTCCGGTGGCCGTGTCGCTGATCGTGACGTCCGTGTCGTGGATGAGCATCAGGACGTGTTTGCCGGCGTAGGCCCGCCCGATGCCGATGTGGCGGAGCCGTCCGGCGTGGCGGAGGGTGAGTTTCCCGAACCGGTCGACGCGGTCGATGCGGCGGCGCCAGTGGTCTCCTTGTTTCGCTCCGGACGGTGCTGCTTTGGGGGTCGCGGTGTAGGCCTCGTGCGGTGTTCTGCGGTTCAGGGCCCGGTGGGGGCGTTCGTGGTTGTAGATGTGGCGGAACTTGTCCAGTTGTTCGTTCAGGTCCGCCAGGGTGTGGGCGCGGGGCTGGCCGGTGAGCCATTTCTTCAGGGTCTGATGGAAGCGTTCGATCTTTCCCTGGGTCTGCGGGTGGCTGGGTGAGCCGTTTTTCTGGGTGATGCCCAGGGCATGGAGCTGGTGTTCGAAGGCGTTGCGCCCCCCCCTTTTCCGCCGGCCAGGCGGGTGGTGTAGACCATGCCGTTATCGGTCAGGGTCGAGGCCGGCAACCCGTGTTCCGCGGCGGCGGCCAGGAAGGTGGACACCACCGCAGTGACGGTGACGGGCGTGAACGCGGCGCAGGCGAGCAGGTAGCGGGAGTGGTCATCGAGGAAGTTCAAAATCTCGGTATCGGTCCCGTCGGCCAGGGCCCAGTGGGTGAAGTCGGACTGCCAGGTTTCGTTGGGCTGGTGCGCCTCGAAGCGGTGCAGGGAGGACTTCGGGCGTTTCTTCGGCTCCGGGGCGATCAGGCCCGCGGTGTGCAGGATCCGGCGGATCGTGGAGGTCGACGGCGCGTGTAGTCCTTCACGTCCAAGGTGCCAGGCGATCGTCACGGGCCCGGCGTCCAGGCCGGCAGCGTCCAGTTCCCGCCGCAGGGCCTGGACCCGGCCGGTGACAGCGTCGGTGGTTCGGCGCGGGTTGCTCAGCGGGCGTTTGGACCGGGGCTCGACGGCGTCGATGCCCCCTTCGGCTTCGCGCCTGAGGAGTTCATGGACCCAGCGGCGGCTGACTCCATAGCGGCGGAGCCTGTCAAGTTGTTTGTGTAGGAGGACCGTTGTCTTAGTTGTTCAGGTAGGGCCTAAGCCGGTCGGGGTAGTTCAGGATAAGGATCCCCAGGGCTTCGTTCCATCCTGGGGTGAAGGTGCCTTCGATGAGCTTGTGGACGGTTTTGGAGCGGTTGTCGCGGGTCTTGCTGTCCATCTTGGCCCGTTCGCTGGCGCGTTTGTCCTCGATGTTGCAGATGGCGAGCCAGAGTAGCTTTACCGCTGCCTGGTCGTTGGGGAAGTGCCCGCGGTTCTTGATGATCTTGCGCAGTTGGTAGTTCAGCGACTCGATCGCGTTGGTCGTATAGATGATGCGTCTGAGTGGTGGCGGGAACGCCAGGAACGGTGTGAATTTCTCCCAGCTGTTGCGCCAGGTTCGGACCGTTGCCGGGTATTTCCGTCCCAGATCGGAGGCCTCGAACTCGTCCAAGGCGTCTTGGGCGGCGTCGGCCGTCGGGGCGGTGTAAACCGGGCGCAACGCGGCGGCGACCTTTTTGCGGTCCTGGTAGCCGATGAAGCGCATCGAGGCCCGGATCAGATGCACGACGCAGGTTTGCACGGTGGCTTCTGGCCACGTTGCCGCGACGGCTTCGGGGAAGCCGGTGAGCCCGTCGCAGCAAACGATGAGGACGTCCCTGACGCCGCGGTTGGCCAGTTCAGCGCAGACCCCGGCCCAGAACTTCGCTCCCTCGGCGGCCTCGACCCGGATGCCCAGGACGTGCTTGATGCCGTCCATGTCCACGCCGACGGCGATGTGCGCGGCGCGGTTCTGGACCTGATGGCCGTCCCGGACCTTGATGATGATTGCATCCAGATAGAGAATCGGGTACAGTGGGTCCAGCGAACGCTTCTGCCATTCCAGCACCTCTTCGAGGACCTCATCGGTGATCTTGGAGATGGTCTCTCGTGAGAGTTCGGTGCCCAAGGTCGATTCCAGATGGTGGGCGATGTCCCGGATCGTCATGCCGCCGGCGTACAGACTCACGATCATGTCATCCAGGCCTCCGGTGCGGCGGGAACCCTTGGGAACCAAGCGCGGAGTGAACGAGCCATCACGGTCCCGTGGGATGGCCAGATCCACGTCACCGGCCGAGGTACCCAGGGTTTTGGGATAGGACCCGTTGCGCGAGTTCGGAAGGAAACGCCCGACCGGGTCACCCTTGTCATATCCCAGGTGTCCCGACAACTCGGCCTGCAGCCCGCGTTCCAGGGAGGCTTTGATCAGCTGCTGGATGAAGCCATCCTTGCCATCGAGCTCCAGCTGACCGAAATCAATCTGCGCCATCAGCTCATCAAAGGCACCAGATGCCTTGAACGCATCCATGCTGCCGGCAGCCGCGGCCCGCACAGCCAATTCCTCCGGAGTCACTTCACGGGGTTCAGTCATGGCCACAATGATTCTCCAATCACCTAGCGACTACAGCCCTCCCACACAAACAATCTGACACCCTCTAGCGGCGGGCCGCATCCGCGACGCTCAGGCCCTGGTCACGGACTGCAAGGACGATCACTTTCTGCTTCGACATGAAACATGCTCGCCGCGCCCGGGGCGTGAACGATGTCCCGACTCACCGGTGAAGCGTCAACCGGGAACGATGACCCGACTCATGTGTGAACTATGTCGTGAAACTACACACCTCTGGGCGCACAAATGAAGACCCGCACCGGGCCCGGTGCGGGTCTTTTTTCGTTAAATTCCGGGCCCGGGTTTGGTTTGCCGCAGCGCCCTCCCCTGTGCTCCGCGTTGCCCGCGCCTTCCTGACCCTCTTTGGCGCGCCACGGCCACCAAATGACGAGACCGGCGGTGTCGCAAGTGCTTTCCCAAACCAAACAAGGTCAGGAAGGCACAGGGCGCCGTCACCCGACCGCACAAAAGCCAAGGGCCGCCGTCGTACTTCATGAAAAAGTACGACGGCGGCCCTTGAGCTTGGGTGCCAGGCCTTAGACTGCGACGGCCTCGCTGATTCGACGGCGGATTCCGTCGAAATGACGGTTGAGGAGTTCGGCAGCCGCGGTCTTGTCCCCGGTAGCGACGGCGGTGTAGATGCTTCGGTGCATGGCCGCGGTTGCTACAAGATCTTCGTTGGCGGAGCCGATCTCCACATGGATCTTCCGGTAGACCTTCCAGAAAACGCCCATGAGGTTGATGAGGAGCTCGTTGTTGAGCGGCTCGAACAGCCGGCGGTGGAACTCGGCGTCGGCGGCTACGAAGTTCTCGCCAGCGTGCGCGAGCTCCTCCATCTGCTTGACGGCTTCTTCGATCAGGGCGAGCTGTTCGGCGGTCATCACGTCCATGGAAGAGCCGATCAGTCCCGATTCGAGGGCCTGGCGCACGTCCACGAGTTGCAGGGCCTCGAGCCCTTGGTGGCGCAGCGACAAGCGGCCCCGGAACGTCAGGCCGTCGGCGAGCGCCTCGAAGTTGCTGGGGGCGACGAACATGCCAAAGCCGTGGCGGATCTCGATGACCCCCAGGGCCTGCAGCACTTTCAGGGATTCGCGCAGGGTGTTGCGCCCTACCCCCAGAGCCACGGAGAGTTCATTTTCCGTGGGCAAAGGATCGCCCGCCTCGAGCTCGCGCTCGAGGATCAACTCCATAATGTCCGACTGGAGGGCCCTGAGCCGGGCCTGTGCGCTGAACCGCGCCTGCGGAACGACACCGGAAGTGGTCATGGCTCTCCTTGCAAAAGTACTCATCCTCGGCCGGACCCTTTCAGGACCGGGGACAAGGAATCAGTGCAGTGTTAATGTTGAGGTGAGCCTAGCGCCCACCGTGGATATAGTGCTTCGCAACATACAATATCGGATGTCCCATCTCCTTGATAGATGTTCGCCTTTATTTTTGACCGAGCCCCAGGCTGAACCTCGCAAGGCGAAACCCGGCGCCGCGCCCGTCGGGAGCACCCCGCGAGGAGCGTCGCGGCCGCTCGCCGGGCCGCTAGTGATCCAGATCTCGCTTGACGACTTCATGTGACCACCCTTACAGTTTCTTTACGAGCATCGGATGTCCTACATCCGATAACCAGAAAACTTGAATGGTGAGGCATCTTATGAGCAACACGATTAACAACCTGCCGCTGGTCAGCGACGCCAGCCGACGCAACTTCCTCAAGCTGACCGGGGCGATTGGAGCCGCGGCAGCGTTCACGGCCAGCCTGTCCGCATGTGGCGGTCCTGCCTCCACCACCACGGGCGCAGCAAACAACACTGCGACCGTCAACAAGGACCTCACCATCGAGGCAGGCATCTCCTATGCCTTGTCCACGGGTTTCGACCCGATGACGTCCTCCGGCGCCACGCCGCAGGCCGCCAACCTGCACGTCTTCGAAGGCCTCGTGGAACTCCACCCCGCCACCCGCGAGCCCTACAACGCGCTGGCAGCGAGCGACCCCAAGAAGGTCAACGACACCACATATCAGGTGACCATCCGCGACGGTGCCAAGTTCCACAACGGCACCCCTGTCACCACCGACGATGTTGTCTACTCCTTCACCCGCGTGATGGACCCGGCCAACAAGTCCTTGTTCTCCCAGTTCATTCCATTCATCAAGGACGTCAAGGCCCTCGATGCCAAGACGGTCGAGTTCTCGCTGAAATACCCCTTCCCGGGCTTCGGACCGCGAATCTCCGTGGTGAAGGTGGTTCCGAAGGCGTTGGCATCAGCCGACCAGAAGGGATTCGATGCCAAGCCCGTCGGCTCCGGCCCTTACAAGCTGATCTCGGCAGTCAAGGACGACAAGATCGTCTTCGAAGCATTCGCTGACTACAACGGCCCCAAGCCGGCACTCGCCAAGGGCATGACGTGGCTGCTGCTCTCGGACGCGGCAGCCCGTGTCACGGCAGTGCAGTCGGGCCGCGTCCAGGCAATCGAAGACGTCCCCTACCTGGACATGGACGGGCTCAAGTCCAAGACCCGCGTTGAGTCCGTGCAGTCCTTCGGCATGCTGTTCCTGATGTTCAACTGCGCCAAGGCCCCGTTCGACAACAAGCTGGTGCGCCAGGCACTCCACTACGGACTGGACAAGGACGCCATCATCAAGAAGGCCTTGTTCGGCAATGCGAAGGCTGCGTCGTCGTACTTCCAGGAGGGCCACCCGGACTACGTCAAAGCCAAGAACGTCTACTCCTACGATCCCCAGAAGGCCGCGGACCTCCTCAAGCAGGCCGGCGTGAGCAACCTCGAATTCGAGCTGCTCACCACGGATACCGCTTGGGTCAAGGACGTTGCTCCGCTGATGCTGGAATCCTGGAACAAGATCCCGGGCGTCAAGGTGACCGCAAAGAACCTCCAGTCCGGCGCCTTGTACTCGGACAGGGTCGGCAAAGCCGACTTCTCCGTGGTCGCGGCCCCGGGCGACCCCTCCGTCTTCGGCAACGACGCAGACCTGCTCTTGAGCTGGTTCTACTCGGGCGCCACCTGGATGGCCAAGCGCGCCTACTGGACCACTCCGGAAAGCGCCACCCTCCAGGGCCTGATGGATAAGGGCTCGCAGGCCGCAGCCGCCGATGCGAAAAAGATCACCGGCCAAATCGTGGATCTCGTCTCCGATGAAGTCCCGCTGTACCCGCTGTTCCACCGCCAGCTCCCCAGCGCTTGGGACGAAAAGAAGCTCTCAGGCTTCAAGCCGCTGCCCACCACGGGACTGTCCTTCATCGGCGTCGGCCGCACCTCCTAGACACACCCACCCCAACTAGCTCGCATTTGTTGTCGTTTAGACGGCTCAAAACGACAACTACTGCGAGCTAGTTGGGCGAGGCGCACCCCTTAGAAGCACTACCCCGCGAGACCGCCACTGGGTCCCCGCACCAAAGCAACCGGAGAACAAATTGGTCATGATATTGCGTCTGCTTGGACGCAGGCTCGCAGCGTTGCCCCTGATGATCCTGGGCATCACACTGCTGGTCTTCCTCGTCCTTCAAGCAGCCCCAGGCGACCAGGCCAGCTCGGCCCTCGGCGAAGGCGCCAGCGAGGCCGCCAAACAGCAGTACCGCCAGGACAACGGCCTGAACGATCCCCTGTTCGTCCAATACTTCCGTTTCCTCGGCCGACTCCTGCAGCTCGACCTTGGCGTGACTACACCGCCGTCCAAGTCGGTGGCAAGCATGATCGCCTCAGCCTTCCCGCTGACCCTCCAGCTGACCTTCCTCGGCGTGATCATCGCCGTCGTCCTGTCTTTGGTTTTCGGCATCATCGGCGCCCTTTACCGCGACAAATGGCAGGACCAGCTGGTCCGGATCTTCTCCATCGCAGCCATCGCCACCCCGTCCTTCTGGCTTGGCATCCTGCTCATCCAGTGGTTCGCGCTCGGTGACAACCCGCTGTTCCCCTCGGGTGGAATCGCGACGCCGGAGTCCGGCTTCGGCGGCTGGCTCAACTCGATGGCGCTCCCGGCCCTCGCGCTCGGCATTCCGGTCTCCGCTTCCCTGATCCGCGTGGTCCGCACGTCCATGGTGGAGGAACTGGACCGTGACTACGTCCGCACAGCCATCGGCAACGGAGTCCCCTACCGCGAGGTGGTTTCCCGGAACGTCCTGCGCAACGCGCTCGTGACTCCGGTGACCGTGCTGGGACTCAGGATCGGCTACCTCCTGGGCGGCGCCGTCGTCATTGAAATGATCTTCGCCCTTCCGGGCATGGGCCAGCTGATCCTCAACGGCATCACCAACCTGGACGTCAACCTGGTCCAGGGCGTGGTCCTCACCATCTCGGTCACCTTCGTTCTAGTGAACATCGTGGTGGACCTCCTGTACCTGCTCATCAACCCCCGAATCAGGACGGTATAGCCATGCGCAGCAAACTTGCTGAACGGCTCAGCGCCCCGGGCGTCCGCTTCAAGTCCCTCCCTTGGGGATCGCGTTTTGCCCTCTTGTTCCTCGTGGTCATCGCCCTCGCGGCGATCTTCGCGCCGGTCATCGCGCCACACGATCCCCTGGAAACGTTCATTCCGGCGCAAGCTCCGGACGGCGACCACTTCTTCGGCACCGACCGCCTCGGCCGTGACGTCTTCTCCCGGCTCCTTTACGGCTCACAGTCCTCGCTCATGATCGGCCTCGGCGCAGTGGCCCTCGCGATCGCCGTCGGCGCCGTGCTTGGTTCGCTCGCCGCGACGTCCGGCAAGGCCGTCAGCGAGATCATCATGCGCCTCATGGACATCCTCATGGCGTTCCCGGGCATCGCCCTTGCAGCCGTACTCCTGGCCGCGTTCGGCAACTCGGTCCCCACCATCATCGTCGCGATCGCGATCATCTACACCCCGCAGCTCGCCCGCGTGGTCCGCGCCAACGTGCTCTCCCAATACGGCGAAGACTACGTCCGCGCCGAACGAGTGATGGGTGCAAGCCGCCCCTACATCCTCCTCAAGCACATTGTCCGCAACACCGCGGCCCCGGTGCTGGTTTTCGCCACGGTCATGGTGGCCGACGCCATCATCCTCGAAGCCTCGCTGTCCTTCCTCGGCGCCGGTGTTCAGGATCCCGCGCCGTCCTGGGGCAACGTGATCTCCTACGGCCGCAACCTGGTCCTGTCCGGCGGCTGGTGGGCAACCACCTTCGCCGGCCTCACCATCCTGCTCACCGTGCTTGCGTTGAACATCCTCGCCGAGGGCCTCACCGATGCCATGGTGAACCCGAAGCTGCGCAAGGCACCTGTTGTGAAGGACGACGACGGTGCTGGCGCTGCCTTTGCGGGCGCGGCAGTGACGGGCGCCGCCGTCGATACCGAGATCGCGACGTCGGTAGCCCAGTCTTCCGTGGTCGAGCAGCACGAGCTCGACGGCGTTCGCGCCGCCAACGGCGATCCGCTCTCGGAAGAGGACTACGCGGCGTCCGTTCTGAATGATCCGAAACTCGCAGCAGAGAATCCCCACGCGCTACTCGACAAGGAACTTGAGCTCCTCGCATCCATCGAGGCCAAGCGCACGGACCGGCTCGCCCAGGTCCCCGCCGATGCCCGGAACGTTCTGGAGGTCAAGAACCTGTCCATCCGCTTCCCCGGCCGCTTCGGCGAAACCGCGATCGTGGACAACGTCTCCTTCACCGTCCGCGAAGGGGAAACCATGGGCTTGGTGGGCGAATCCGGTTGCGGCAAGTCCATCACGTCCCTCGCGATCATGGGCCTCCTGCCAAAGACCGCCGAGATCACCGGGTCCATCACCTTCGATGGCAAGGAACTCCTTGATTCCGGCTCGAAGCACAGCAATGCCAAGGCCTACCAAGGCCTACGCGGCGAACAGATCGCAATGGTCTACCAGGATGCTCTGAGCTCGCTCAACCCGTCCATGAAGATCAAGGAGCAGATGACCCAGCTGACAAGGCGCGGCGGCCGCAAGACCCCCGCCGAGTTGCTGGAAATGGTGAAGCTCGATCCCGTCCGCACGCTTGCCAGCTACCCGCACGAGCTCTCCGGCGGGCAGCGCCAACGCGTACTGATCGCCATGGCGCTCTCCCGCTCGCCGAAGATCGTGGTGGCAGACGAACCCACCACCGCGCTGGACGTCACCGTCCAGAAGCAGGTAGTGGAACTGCTCAACGAACTGCGCGAACAGCTCGGCTTCGCCATGATCTTCGTCAGCCACGACCTCGCCCTCGTTGCCTCCCTCGCACACCGGATCACGGTCATGTACGCAGGACAGGTAGTGGAATCGGCACAGGCTTCCGAGCTCCTGCAGAACCCGCGGCACGAATACACGCGCGGTTTGCTGGGCGCTGTTCTTTCGATCGAGGCCGACGCCGTCCGCCTCCACCAGATCCCCGGCACCGTTCCCTCCCCGCGCGATTTCGCGTCGGGCGACCGCTTTGCGGCCCGTTCGTTGAGGCCCGACGCCGATCCAAACCAGCCATTGGTCCTCACGGCTATTGAATCAGCCAGTGGCGGAGCGGACCGGGACCACTACTGGGCTAGCCACCTCAAGGAGGATGCAAAGTGAGTGTTTCAACCGGCAAGCCGGTCATCGAGCTCAAAGACGTCAAGGTCCATCACCGGGCCCGCACCGGCGGCCTCTTCCGGCCCAACATCGTCAAAGCCGTCAACGGCGTGGACTTCAGCATTAGCCGCGGCGAAACGGTGGGCATCGTCGGCGAGTCCGGCTGCGGCAAGTCCACGCTCGCGTCGGTGCTCGTGGGACTCCAAGCCCCGACGTCGGGCGAGGTCCTGTTCCACGGCAAGCCGGCTATCAAACGAAACGCCCGGATGCGCAAGGAATTCGGACGCGCCGTATCGGTCGTCTTCCAGGACCCGGCCACGGCCCTCAATCCGCGCATGACCATCCAAGACATCCTCACCGATCCCCTGCAGGTGCACGGCATCGGCAACGCCGCGTCCCGCTCGGCCAAGGTCAAGGAACTGCTGGCCCTCGTCGGTTTGCCGCAATCGGCTGCCGAGGTCACGCCGTCGCAGGTTTCCGGCGGCCAGCGCCAGCGCGTGGCCATCGCCCGCGCCCTCGCCTTGGACCCGGACATCATCGTGGCGGACGAGCCGACGTCGGCCCTCGACGTTTCGGTCCGTGCCCAGGTCCTGAACCTGCTGTCCGACCTGAAAACCCAGCTGAACCTTGGCATGGTGTTCATTTCGCACGATATCCAGACCGTCCGCTACGTCTCCGACCGCATCTGCGTCATGTACTTCGGACAGATCGTCGAGGAAGGCCCGGCCGCCCAGGTCTTCGACAACCCGAGCAACGACTACACCAAGAAGCTGCTCGGCGCCGCGCCCAGCCTGCTCCACACCTAAGTTTTTCCCATCAAGATCCAAGCAACGGAGATTTCTATGTCTACTCAGTTCCAGGGCGTCATTCCCCCGGTCATCACCCCCCGCCACGCAGACGGCCGCGTTGACACCGCGTCCCTGAAGAACGTCACCAAGCACCTGCTCGACGGCGGCGTGTCCGGCCTCTTCGTGTTGGGCTCCTCGGGCGAGGTCCCCTACATGACCAACGAAGAGCGCGAACTCGTTGTCTCCACAATCGCCGACGCGAACGCCGGCGCCGTACCCCTCATCGTGGGCGCCAACGAACAAACCACCAACCGCGTCATCGAAGAAGCACGCAAGGTTGTGGACCTCGGCGCCGACGCAATCGTGGTCACCTCCATGTACTACGCCATCGGCAACGCCCAGGAGACCGAAACCCACTTCCGCAGCATCCACGCTGTCGTGGACAAGCCGATCTTCGCCTACGACGTCCCCGTCCGCACGCACTTCAAACTTCCGACCGACCTCCTGGTCCGCCTGGGCCGCGACGGCGTCATCGCGGGCGTCAAAGACTCCTCCGGCGACGACGTCTCCTTCCGCCAACTCGTCCTCGCAGCCAAGGACATCCCCAACTTCGACATCTTCACGGGCCACGAAATAGTAGTGGACGGCGCCCTCCTCGCCGGCGCCCAAGGCGTAGTCCCCGGCCTCGGCAACGTCGACCCCGCCGGTTACCGCCGCCTGTTCGACGCCACCCAAGACGGAGACTGGACCGCAGCCGCCGCCGAACAAGACCGCCTGGCCGACCTCTTCGACATCGTCTACACCCCCAACGGCCGCGTCTCCGGCGGGGCAGCAGGACTAGGTGCCTTCAAGACGGCCCTCCAAATCATGGGCATCATCGAATCCAACACCATGAGCGCCCCCATGCTCTCCCTGAACGCCGAAGAAGCCTCCGCAATCCGCACGATCCTCGAGCGCAACGGCCTGGTCTAAGGTTCGCAGGCTCGCCTCGCCTGAGCGGGGTTGCCTCGCATCATTGTGCTGCCGGTCTTCACCTTTGTGGGTTGCCGAGCGTCACCTTTCGTGGGTTGCAGTGGTCGGGTCCTGCCGGCGGACCAGTTTTGCCGTCCCTTAGACACCTCCCGCCATGCAGCTCCGGTCGCTAAGCGACCTGCGCAGCATTCTGGTCGGCGATGCGGGACTACACAAAACCGTCCCTCCGGCACTCGGGCGATTGCGGAACCTTTTCGGGCGGTCCACTTTGGGTCCGCACTGTGCCGCCGCAGGCGGCAGTCGGCGGCAGGTCCCGATCGGTGAGTCGACAGTTCGCAGCGTCAGGTGAGTCGATCGCCTGAGGTGCCGGGCCGGGGTCTTGCGTAGGCGCGCATCGCCGACCAGAGTCGTCTGAAGGTCGCCCAGCGACCGGAAGACGACGTCGGGAGGTGTCTAAGCGCCGGCAAGGCAGCGGTTTGGCGCCGCCGCAACCACACCTAACCTGAGCACAGACAAAACGTACGGTCCGCGCTGACTCAACCGCAGCAAACACGTGACCGAGCAACAATGAAACCCAGCAATCGAACGATCCGGAGGACAAACATGATGTACGTGGTCGGGGTTGATCTTGGTGGGACGAAGACTGCCGCTGGGGTTGTGGGGGCCGATGGGGAGGTGTTGTTTTCGGAGCAGATTCCTACGCTGAATCGGGATGGGGGCGACGCTATTTTGCGGGCGACTGCGGCGCTCGTGGGGCGGCTCATGCGGCGGGCGGCGGGCGAGGGAATCGACGTCGGGCGTGTTGGTGTGGGTTCTGCCGGGGTCATCGATGCCGTGAATGGTGAGGTGGTTTCGGCGACTGATGCGATTCTGGGGTGGGCCGGGACAAGGTTGACGGCCGGGCTGGCGCAACTCCTCGGCTTGCCGCGGGGATCGGTCAGTGCAGTCAACGATGTGCATGCGCATGCTTTGGGTGAGGCATGGCGTGGGGCGGCTGCGGGGTCTTCGAGTTCGTTGATGGTGGCTTTCGGGACAGGTGTGGGCGGCAGCTTTGTGCTGGACGGCTCTCCTGTTTTGGGGCACCACTATGTGGGTGGGCACGTGGGGCATTTTGCTTCGCCGTACGCCTATCACGAGGGCAAAGCCCTCCCCTGCGTGTGCGGCGGCTCGGGCCACGTCGAGGCGATCGCCTCGGGGCCGGCCATCCATGAGTCGTTCATCCGTTTCGGCGGTTCCTCCGAGGTCGCGGACACCCGTGCCGTATTTGCAGTGGCTCGCGACGGCGATAGTGCAGCCGCGGCTGACAGTGCTGCCGCCATCAAAGCCATCGGGGCGGGCGCGGGTGCTGCCGGGCAGGCGATCGGCGGGCTCGTCAACATCCTCGACCCGGAGACGGTAGTGGTTTCCGGCGGTCTCGCAGATGCGGGAGATTTCTGGTGGAAACCCATGGAACGCGCCCTGCGCAAAGAGCTTATGGGCCCGCTTGCTGACATTCCCGTGCTTCGCGCGGCGCTAGGCAATACCGCGGCGATTGTGGGCGCAGCCAAACTCGTCCTGAACTGACACCAAACCACCCGAACACCCTCGCAAGGAGACACCTCATGATCCTGACCCCCGATGACCTCGAAGCCCTCCGCTCGCAGTTGATCGTCTCCTGCCAGGCCTACCCGGGCGAACCCATGCGCGATCCGCGGACGACCGGCCAGGTTGCCGCGTCGGCGGTTATCGGTGGTGCCGCCGCGGTCCGGGTCCAGGGCCTCGCGGATGTCCAGTTCACCCGCACAGCTGTGGAGGTTCCGGTGATCGGGCTCTGGAAGGACGGGCACGACGGCGTGTTCATCACCCCGACGCTCCGGCACGCCCTCGCCGTCGCGAATGCCGGCGCACACGTCGTGGCGATCGACGGCACCCGACGCCCGCGTCCCGATGGCTTGACCCTCAAGCAAACCGTCGATGGAATCCATGCTGAATCGCATACCTTGGTCATGGCTGACTGCGGTTCCTACGCTGATGCTGTGGCCGCCGTCGAAGCCGGTGTTGACCTGATCGGCACCACGCTGGCCGGGTACACCGGGGAACGTGCCAAGACAGACGGCCCCGATCTCGAGCTTCTCGCGGAGATCGCCGGCGCCGGACTAGGCAAGCCGCTCATCGCCGAGGGCCGCATCCACACCCCCGCACAAGCCCGCCAGGCCCTCGACGCCGGTGCGTTCGCCGTCGTCGTCGGCACCGCCATCACGCATCCGGCGAGCATCACCGGCTGGTTTAAGGGCGCAATGCACGCCTGATCAAGCAGAATCCGTCGCCGCATCCCTGATCCCCGCCGGTGTCCGGGCGTAGGCTTCTCCCATGGCTGACGAGAATATCCGGGAATTCGATGTCATCGTGATCGGCGCCGGGACGGTGGGTGAGAACGTTGCAGACCGAGTGGTCCGGGGCGGCCTTACCGCGGCCATCGTTGAGGCTGAACTCGTCGGAGGGGAATGCTCCTACTGGGCCTGCATACCGTCCAAAGCACTCCTTCGGCCTGGAACCGCGCTGCACACAGCACAATCAGTGCCCGGAGCATCGGACTCCGTCACGAAGGTCCTGGATCCCGCGCCGGTCCTGAAGTACCGGGACTACTTCACCAACAAGTGGCAGGACGACGGCGCGGTGCAGTGGCTCGTGGACTCCGGCATCGAACTCATCCGGGGCCGGGCGCGCATCACGGGCCCGCGCGAAGTCCAAGTGGACGGCAAGGACGGCAACAGCTACTCGCTCAAGGCCCATCACGCCGTAGTGGTGGCCACCGGATCCACACCACTCATCCCGAAAATCGACGGCTTGCGCAACGTCCCCTACTGGACAACCCGCGGCGCCACCTCGGTGCAGCAAATCCCCAAGCGGTTCATCGTCCTTGGCGGCGGTGTCGCCAGTGTGGAGCTTGCCCAAGCGTTTGCCCGTTTGGGCTCGTCGGTTTCGATCGTTGCCCGAGGCCGGCTGTTGAGCGCGTTCCCGGAGGAAGCCGCCAATCTGGTTGCCGCGGGGCTTCGGGCCGACGGCGTCGATCTCCACCTTGGGACAGACACCACGCTCGTCGAACACAACGCGGACCATGCCTTCAGCGTCACCCTGGGCGACGGGACAGTCTTGAACTCCGACCAGTTGCTGGTGGCGACCGGTCGGCGGCCCTCCCTGGACAATTTGGGACTCGAAAACGTAGGGCTCGACGCCGAGGAGGGCAAGCCTCTGCGCCTCACCACGGACTCGAGCGGCTTGGTTGAGGGTGCCGCGAGCGACGGCACCAGCGGGCTGTGGCTTTACGCGGCCGGCGATGCTGCGGGATCGGTCTTCCTCACCCATCAGGGGAAGTACGAGGCCCGGGCAACCGGCGACGCCATCGTGGCCCGCGCCAAGGGAACCCTCCACGGCGACCCTAAGCCCTGGAGCGCCCTCGCAAAGACGGCCGACGAATACGCGATACCCAGCGTGGTCTTCACGGATCCGGAAGTGGCATCCGTGGGCCCGAGCCTCAAGCAGGCGCTGCAAAAGGGCATCAACGCAAGCTCGGTGGAACTCCCCATCAACGTGTCCGGCTCCCAGCTGCATTCGGAAAATTACGAAGGCTGGGCGCAACTCGTGGTGGACGAGGACCGGAAGGTGGTGGTGGGCGCGACGTTCGCCGGGCCCGGAGTAGCCGAGCTTTTGCACGGCGCAACCATCGCGATTGTGGGCGAAGTGCCGTTGGACCGGCTGTGGCATGCGGTGCCGTCGTTCCCGACCATCAGCGAGGTGTGGCTGCGCCTCTTGGAGAAGTACGGACTGTGAGGACTCATGGACATTTCTCCCGATAGGCGCGCGCTGCTCAAGACGATCGGGCTTGGAGCGGCCGGCGTAGCCAGTATTTCGGTACTGTCGGCTTGCACTGGTGAATCCGCACAGCCCGCGTCACAAGCGTCGGCCGCACTGCTCCCGGCCCCGCCGGGGCAGATCGAACCGCTTCTGGACAGGGCGAAGGTCAACGGCGCCTTGAGCAAGCTCGACGGTTTGATCCAAGACGCCATGGAGAAGACCGGATTGCCCGGGATGGCGGTGGCCGTGGTGTACCGGGACGAGGTGGTGTACTCCAAGGGCTTCGGCATCCGGGAGGTCGGGAAGCCGGAACGGATCGGTTCTGACACGGTCTTCAAGCTCGCTTCGGTATCCAAACCCTTGGCGTCAACCGTGGTGGCGGGCGTGGTGGGGCGGCAACTCATCAAATGGACCGACTCCGTCATTGAATCCGATAAGGACTTCTCGCTCAAGGATGACTACGTCACGCGAAATGCCACCTTTGCCGACCTCATGTCGCACCAGAGCGGCCTGAAAACAGCGTCAGGTGATCTGCTGGAAGACCTCGGATTCGACCGGGCATACATCCTCAGCCACCTCAACCAGGAGCCGCTTGATACCTTCCGGTCCAGCTACAACTACAGCAACTTCGGCTACACGGCAGGCGGTGAGGCAGCTGCCAAAGCAATGAAAATGTCTTGGGAGGATCTGGCGGACGAGATCCTTTTCCGGCCGCTCGGCATGTCCGCAAGCAGTTACCGCAACTCGGACTATGAGAAAGCGTCGGACAAAGCCGCCATCCATGTGCCCCTAGGGAACAAGCAATGGGCAGCGAAGTACCACCGCGACGCCGACTCCGAGGCCCCGGCCGGGGGTGCGAGTTCCTCGGTCCGGGACCTCGCCCAGTGGCTCCGGCTGCAACTCGGCAACGGCAGCTTCGGCGGCAAGCCGGTTATCGATCCGGCTGCACTCCAAACGACCCATGTTCCGCATGCGGTTTCGGGCCCAGCATCCTCTCCCGCCGCGCGCTCCCGCTTCTACGGCCTGGGATGGAACGTCACCTATGACGACCAGGCACGTGTCCAGCTAGGGCACTCCGGAGCGTTCAATCTTGGCACCGCCACCGCTGTTGCCATGCTCCCTGGGGAGCAGCTAGCCATCGTGGCCCTGACTAACGGACGTCCGCAGGGCATTCCCGAAGCAATCACCGCAGGTTTCCTGGACGCAGCGCAGCACGGCGCACCCACAGTCGATTGGCTGGCATTTACCGCTGGTGTGTTCAAGCAGATCGATGACTCCGAGAAACCGAAGGTCGACTACACCAAAGTTCCCTCCAACCCTGCTCCGGCCCGAGCAAACATTGCGTACACAGGCACGTATGCCAACCCCTACTACGGCCCGCTCGAGGTCCTCGACCAGGACGGAAAGCTGGCCCTCAGGATGGGACCGGCCGGCAGCCCGACCACCTTCCCGCTCGTCCACTTTGACGCCGACACTTTCAGCTTTGAATCTATCGGAGAGAACGGCAATGGCCTGGCCGGGGCAGTTTTTGCCGGGGGCAGCAGCCGCGCACCCAGTGTCACGCTCGACTTTTACGACAGGACAGGACTGGGAACCTTCACGCGGGCCGAGTAGCCGCCCAAACTCTATTTGAACTGACTGGTCAGTTCAGTTACGATTGGAGCAGATAACAGGTTCTGCGAAAGGTCCAATTGTGCTGTCTGCACAGCAACTCCAGATCGACGGCCGCCGGGACGATCTCCTGCCTCCCACTTCCCTCGAAGCCAGGCGCGGGGAACTCCTCCTGGTCAGCGGCGACGGTCAGGACCAGCGCACCGCGTTGGCGCTTGCGCTGAGCGGCCGGATGAAACCCAGCAAAGGCCTCCTGAGCTGGGACAACTCGACGAAGACCAAGAAAGTCCGGGCCGCGAGCGCCCTGATTGACGCTCCCGGCGTCAACGAGCCGGAACAGCATTTGAGCGTCCGCGACCTCGTCACCGAAGACCTTTCCCTCATCCCCCGCCGCTACCGTGGCGCCCTCCTCAGCAAGCCGTGGCTCAAGGTCAACCGCTTCGAGGACATCGCCGGGCTCTGGATTGAGCAGCTCCCTGCCGACCGGCGCCTCGAGCTGCTGACTGCCCTGGCCCTCGCGGACCCTGCCCTTGACCTCCTGGTGCTCGACTCCCCGGACCGGCACAGCGCAAACACCGCAGACTGGCTCCCCCGCCTTGAGCAGTTGGCGTACGACGCCGGGCGGCCGCTCGCCGTCGTCGCGGTCGTTTCTGCCCTCCCGGACAGCTGGGACGGACCGGCCGCGGTGATCGGCAACTCGGTCGCGCATACTGCACCGGCCGAACCGCCCGCCGAACCCGCCGACGACCCGCAAGAAGATCCCGAAGAAGTACCCGAAACCCTGCAAAGGACCGCAAAGTGACTGTTCTGCGGCTGGCCCGCTCCGAACTCAAGCGCATGACCGGCGGGCTCCTGCCTAAGCTGACCATCCTCGCCCTGACCATGGTGCCCCTGCTCTACGGAGCCGTGTACCTTTACGCGAACTGGGATCCTTACGGCAATCTCAACCAGATCGACGCAGCCTTGGTCGTCGAAGACGCGGGAGCCCAGCCGGCCAACGGTCCCGAACTGCAGGCGGGCCAGAAGGTTGCCGACAGCCTCGTGCAGAGCCACGTTTTCAACTGGCAGCGAGTGACCACCGCGGCCGAAGCCGACGCCGGCGTGGAATCCGGCAAATACGCCTTCGCCCTGAAGATTCCAAAGGACTTTTCCGCCAACCTGGTCTCGCCGGGCAGCTTCGACGCCGCCAACCAGGCGATGCTCAACGTCACCACCAACGACGCGAACAACTATCTCCTCAGCACCATCGTCGACAAGCTCACCACCGCGGTGCACTCCACCGTGGCCAAGGAAGTGGGCGAGGAAACCGCCAACCAACTCCTCACGGGCTTCGGCACCATCCACGCTTCCATCGTCAAGGCGTCCGACGGCGCCTCCCAGCTCGCCGATGGCGTCGGCAAGCTCAGCGACGGCGCGGCCACCCTCCAGAACGGCACGAGCAAGCTCAGCAGCGGCGCGTCCGAGCTACTGGCGGGCCAAAATAAGCTGCGCGACGGCGCCAATCAGCTGAACGGCGGCGCCGGGCAGCTCAGCGCAGGGCTCACCGAACTGAAGAACAAGACCGCATCCCTTCCGGCCGACTCACAGAAGCTCGCCGACGGCGCCGCCCAAGTAGCCGCCGGAAACGCGCAGTTGAACGCGAAAGTCCAGGACGTCGTCGGGCAGCTTTCAGCGTTCGACGCCGGGGCGCGGGACCGCGTTGTCGCCTCCAACGCGCGGCTCGTGTCCTCCGGGGTCATCACGCAGGACCAGGCGAACAAGATCCTGGCAGACTTCGACACCGCCGCCGCGTCCGGCCCGGTCACCGACGCCAAAGCCAAGATCTCGGCCGATGCCGCCCAGATCCAGCAGCTTTCCGACGGATCGGCTGCGGTCAGTGCGGGCGCCGCCAAACTTGCCGGTGCCACGCCGGCACTGACGGGCGCCATCGGCCAGGCCTCGGCAGGCGCGGACCAGCTCAGCTCCGGCGCCGCGACGCTGGCCGCGGGTGAACAGTCTGCCGTCAACGGCACGGCGGCCCTCGCCGACGGTGCGGCAAAGCTCGACGACGGCGCGGCGCAGCTTGCCAGCGGTGCCGCGACGGCCGCGGACGGATCCCGCACCTTGGCGAGCGAGTTGGCGAAGGGCGCAGGCAAGGTCCCGAACCCGAACGACGCCCAAAAGAGCGAGGTGTCCAAAGTGATCGCGGATCCTGTGGCGGTCAGCAACGTCTCGCAGGCCAAGGCAGGGTCCTACGGTGCGGGCCTGGCCCCGTTCTTCCTGACGCTGTCCCTTTGGATCGGTGTGTTCATGCTGGTCCAGGCGATGCGTCCCATCACGCAGCGGGCCTTGGCCTCGAACGCTCCGTCGTGGAAAATCGCCGTCGGCGGTTGGCTGCCGTTCTTCGTGGTGTCCGTGCTGCAAGCAAGCATCCTCACCCTCGTGGTGGACCTGGGGCTGGGCCTCAACGCGGCGCACCCGGTGTGGATGTGGTTGTTCATGCTGGCCGCGGTCATGGCATTCACGGCCCTGATCCAGGGCATCGTGGCTTTGCTGGGGACTCCCGGAAAGTTCGTGGTGTTGATCCTGCTGGTCCTGCAGTTGGTGTCTTCCGGCGGAACGTTCCCGTGGCAAACCACCCCCATGCCGCTGCACGTGGTGCACGAGATCATGCCAATGGGCTACGTTGTGACCGGGATGCGGCATTTGATCTATGGCGGCGATTTGTCCATGATCTGGCCGATTGTCCTGGGCCTGCTTGGCTACACTGTGCTGGGAGCCGCGCTTTCCACGCTGGCCGTCCGTAAGCACAAGTTCTGGACCCTCAAGACCCTGAAGCCGGAGATCGCCGTATGAGCATGCAAGAGCCGGAGGCCCTCGGGTTCCCGGAGAAGAAGCTCCGCCCGGCCCGCACGAACGCGACCAAGCAGCGCCTCTTCGACGCTTCCATGGAGCTGATCGGCGAGCGCGGCGCAGCGGGGGTCACAGTGGACGAGATCGCGGCCGCAGCCGGAGTGTCCAAGGGAACGGTCTACTACAACTTCGGCAGCAAGTCCGATCTGATCGCCCAGTTGCTGCGCCACGGCGTCGACATCATGCTCGGCAGGCTCCAGACCATCGAAGGCCTGCACGCCGATCCGCTCGAGGCCATGGAGGCCATGCTCGGCCAGGCCATGGACTTCATGGACGACTACCCGTCCTTCGCGCGGCTCTGGATCAGCGAGAACTGGCGGACGCCCAGCGAATGGGGCAAGCTCTTCGTCGAACTCCGCACCGAGTTGCTGGCCGTGATTGGCTCAGCCATCGAAAAGGTCGCCACCACGTACACCGTGGATACGGGCATTGCCCGGGGCAGCCTCGAGGCGGCGATGTTCGGAGCGATCTTCGTGGTGGGCCTTGACCGGCAGACGTACAACCCCGAGCGCACCCGCGAGCAGAGCATTGCGGCCATCATGACTATCATGCGCGGCTACGTACTGCGGTAACGGTATGGCAACTGGCGCGTCTTGGGGCGTGGCGCTGCCTGCCCGTCAGGGATGATTAATCCCATGCGTCACATGGGGAACAGTGGAAAGCTAGCGATCATCTCTGCCGTGGTGTCCGCTGGTTTGCTGGTACTCCTCGCCATCACCCTTGACGAAACTGTGATGTACATCTTCCTTGGGGTCCTGGCGATCGGCTATCTGGCGTGCGTCGCCGAGGTTTTCACCCGCCGCAGGTACTTCATGCTGGTTCTCGGAGCCATCTCGACGATCTTCTTCATCGCGTTCGGAATCGCATTTCTGCGCATGTGGGGCCTCGCCTTCAACCAGGACGAGAACGCCCTGGGCAGCGCAGTGAGCACCAAAGATTCGGACATCTACTTCTACCTCGCCGCGCTTGCCGGCTGCAGCTCCCTGCTGAGTTTGTTCCTGGGGGCGGTATGGCCATCCCGCCGTGCGAAGGCGGCGGCCCGGCCTGTTGCCCGCCGGCCGGCGTCCCGGCCTGCTTCGCGTCCTTCCCCGGCACCCGCCAGGCCCGCCCAGCGGCCGGCGGCCCGTCCGGCGTCGGGGGCTGTGAAGCGCCCGGTCCAGAGGAAGCCGGCAACCCCTGCCAAGCGCCCGACGTCGGGGTCCCTTCCTCCGCGATCGCCGGCTCAGCGCAGGCCGGCACCCAAGCGCTGACGTACTTCGGGCGCCGCCAGATCCCCGGGCTTCGCGCGTCGCTGCAGCACGGCAGTCGCCACGCCGCCCAGCAGGAGGAGGCCGCCAGCCAGTTCCGCCGTCGTCGGGACCTCTGAGATGAGCAGCCACGCCGCGGTCATTCCCACCACCGGGACCAACAACGTGAAGGGCACCACGGCCGAGCTCGGGTAGAGGCTAAGCAGCCGGTTCCAGATCCCATAGCCCACCAGCGACGCGAAAATGGCGGTGTACAGGGCGCTCAAGATGGTCGCCGGCTGAAGGTTGGTGAGGGTCCCGACGACGGCGGCCGGCCCGTCCACGATCAGCGACAAGCCCGCAAGCGGCAACGGGACAACCGCCCCGGACCAGACCACCAGCCCCAGTCCCGAGGCCGCCTTGGCCCTGCGTGCGATGATGTTTCCCGCGGCCCAGGACAACGCCGCTGCGAGCACGATCATGAGCGGCACCACCGGGGCCACCAAGCTACGACCCACCGCTACGAGGGCAAGCCCTGCGACACCCAGAACCACTCCGGTCAGTTGGCGCTTGCTCGGCCGCTCACCGAGGAACCGGGCCGCCAAAAGCACTGTCAGGAGCACTTGCGCCTGGAGCACAAGCGAGGCGAGCCCGGCAGGCATCCCGAGCGCCATGCCCAGATAGAGAAGGCCGAACTGCCCGGCGCTCATAAAGAGCCCGACGCCGATGATCGCCTTCCAGCTGACGTCCGGTTTGCGGACGAAGAAGATACAGGGGAACACCACCAGCAGGAAACGGATGGCGACGAACAGCAGCGGGGGCACGTCGGCCGAGCCGCCGCTCCCGTTGCCGCCATTCCCGCTTGCGGGGTGTAGGCCAAAGTCGATCGCGACGAAATTCAGGCCCCAAAGGACGGCGACAAGGACGGCGAGTGCTGAGTGTCGGATATTCACGATTCAACTCTGACAGTCAAGAGGATGAAGCACCAGCGTTGAATTCTGCATTCAATCATGTACGTTTGCTTCATGATTGAGATTGCGGCGCTACGGGCCCTCGTAGCAGTTGAACAGCAAGGCTCGGTAGTGGCGGCCTCGGAAGCCATGGGCTTCAGCCCCTCGGCGGTCTCCCAGCAGATCAAGAAGCTCGAGAAGCAGAGCGGTGTCACGGTCCTGGAGCGGCATGGCCGCGGCGTACTGCTGACCGACCGCGGCATGGCATTGGCCGAGTACGGACGCCGGATCCTGGGCGAGTTGGAGGAGCTACAGGCCACCTTGCTCGCCGACCCAGCGAAGCCGAGCGGAGTGCTTCGGCTCGTCGGGTTCTCGACGGCCTGCCGCGGGCTGGTGGGGCCGATGCTGCGGAAACTTGGCGCAGATCAGGCTGTTGCCATCGCTTCGGCAGCGGGGAGCTCCGGGCTTGGCGGCTCCGGGCTTGAAATCCGGGTGGTGGCCGAGGACCCGCGCGAGGCCGTCCAAAGGGTCGCAACCGGTGAAGCCGATCTCGGCGTCGTGCACAACTGGCACTCAGTGCCCTTGGTGATTCCGGAGAACATGGTCCACGAGGACCTCTGCCTCGACACCGCCGACGTCCTGCTGAACTCAGCCCACCGGCTGGCCGGCCGGACCGCCGTCGAGCCCTCCGACCTGGTAGACGAACGCTGGATCAGCACGCCGGCCGGCGCCATCTGCAATGAGGCGTTGCTGGCGATCCTCGCAGGCCTGGGGCGGGTGCCGGATATCCGCATCTACGACCCCGACTTTTCCACGCACATCGCAATGGTCCAGCAGGGTGTTGCGGTGGCGCTCGTGCCCCGGCTCGGCAGGCCCGAGCTCCCCTCTGGAGTGGTGGCGGTGCCCGTGGTCAACCCGATGCAGCAGCGCCAGGTGGGAATCGTGTACCGGAAGACCATGACGGCAAGCCCCAGCATCCGCCACGTCGTGCGCTTGCTGCAGGATGTGGCCGCGGGCCTCGGGGCGGGCTAGCCCGGACTACTTCTTTGGGCGCGGAACTGCGAAGTGCGTCAGCCGTGCATCCTGGCCATCGAGTTCAGCCCACGGCTTTTCGAGTTCCATCACGGTCATGGCGCTCGTGGGGTAACGAGTTGCGGCGTCCATGTAGGCGTCGTGGTCCGAGTCGCGGGAAGCCAAGTGCATCGCGAGGTCCTGAACACCGGGCATATGGGAGAAGATCATGAGCGTGGTGACGGTTTCCGGCACATGGTTGATGACGGTCAACATGCGCTGCGCGGAGGCGGCGTACAGGCCGTCCTCGAGTTTCGGCGTCGGGGCCTTGTCCCCCAGCTCGCTGCACACCCAAGTGCAGGTCTGCCGGGTCCGCAGCGAGGACGAACACAGGATGAAGTCCGGAATCACGTGGTGCTTGAGGAGCCATTTCCCGGCAAGGGGAGCCTCCCGGTGGCCACGCTCGGCAAGGGGGCGCTCATGGTCCGGCACCCCGAGAGGCCAGTCCGACTTCGCATGCCGCATGATCACCAGCCGCTTAATGTGATGCTCGCTCATCCCCCCACCCTACTATCCCAACTGACTCGCATTTGTTGTCGTTTTGACGCCTGTAAACGACAACAAATGCGAGTCAGTTGGGTGGGCCGCGGGGAAGCGAAAGCGCCCGCCCCCTAGACAGGGAGCGGGCGCTTTGAGCTGGTTGAGACTAGATCGAGTATTCCGGAGCGGCCCAGACGATGACCTCGGGGTGCTCGTAGAAGCGGTAGCCCTGGCCGCGCACCGTGCGGACCGTGTTTGCGAGGCGCCCGAGCTTGGAGCGGAGGCGCCGGATGTGGACGTCGATGGTGCGCTCGTTGGGGACCTCTTCGGCGTTGCGCCACAGGCCCTCGAGGAGTTCATCGCGGCCCACGGTGCGGGTGCCGTTCTCGACGAGGTAGTTGAGGAGCTCGAATTCCTTGAACGTGAGGTTCAGCGATTCGCCGTCGAGGTGCACTTCACGACGGGCGAGGTCGATCAGGACGCCGGACGGGCGGGCTTCCTGGGCAGGCTGCGGGCGGAGCGCCTCGGCGCGCTGGCGGTTGCCAACGGTCGGGTCACCGAAAGTCGAGCGGACGACGTCGAGCGCGGAACCGGGCGCACTGGCTGGGGCTACCGCGACGGCGGCATAGCTCTCGGCGCCGGAAACGAGGGACTGCGCGTAGGCCCGGATTTCCTGGGCAAGCTTGGCGATGGACGTTCCGGCGGCCGCAGCGGTGTCTTCGTCGATGCCCATGTAGAGCACGAACCCGCGGGCCACATTGTCATTTGCAACGGGACGGATGGAACGGTCCGCTGGCGCCAGGACGGGCGTGGGTGCAGTCATCGGCGAGGCCTCGTTGGCGGGAACAGCGCGGAGCTGGCCATAGGAGTTGGGGTTATAGCCCTGGGGGACGTAGCCGGGCGCCTGGCTGCCACCCTGCGGTGCGGGCTGGGCGTAGGCCGGGCGGTTGCCGAAGCCGGGACGCAGGCCGGCGTTCGACGCGGCCTTATTGGCGTTACGGACGGAGATGTGGACGTATCCGGATGCAACTGACATGGATTGCTTACCTCAAAGTGAATAGCCGTCATCGCGGCTTCGAATGCTGGTCTGGTCCCCGCAATGAGATGGGGAGGGGCGCCCGACGCTGGGCAGGGGGCGAATGCCTGAAACCTCTTTGGGTCTGAAGTTAGGCATGCATTCGACAACAGCTCATCGAAAAACCAGCGGGTGCGCTGGGCTCGATCGCTGCGGCTGCAGATGCTGTTGAGTTCTTGTTCACATTTGAAGTGTGCAACGTAACAAAGGGAACTTGCAAGTAACAAAGGACCGAACCGTCCACATTTTGAGACGAATCGGACTATTGTGCCGCACATCACAATTCAGACATGTCCAAATGTGACTCGTTCTCGTTCGTCATACTGGCCTTTGTGCACGAAATATTCGAATAAAATTTGATGGAAAGATCATTCCTTGAATCTTAAGTCACGTCATGCGCTTGCCTTTGAATCTCGAGATATGAAACAACCCTTGTCCAATCGTGGGTCTGCGTCCTGTGAAAATTCTTTGGCAAATCGTCTGCTAGGTCCCTTGCAATCGCCCCGGAGACACGCCGTGCTCGCATTGGATGTCGTTTTGAAAGCCCGTAACGACATCAGCTCCGTGGGCCCACGCCGCCAGGGTTCCCTGGCCGTGGGGCCACGCCGGCGAGGGTCCCTGCCTGTGGGGCCACGCCGGCGAGGGTCCCTGCCTGTGGGGCCACGCCGGCGAGGGTCCCTGCCTGTGGGGCCACGACGGCGAGGGTCCCTGCCTGTGGGGCCACGCCGGCGAGGGTCCCTGCCTGTGGGGCCACGCCGGCGAGGGTCCCTGCCTGAGCTTGCGAAGGCTGGGAGCCGGTGGGGACTTGCGAAGGCTGGGAGCCGGTGGGGACTTGCGAAGGCTGGGAGCCGGTGGGGACTTGCGAAGGCGAGGGTGGCCGTGGGGACTAGTTCGTGGTGCCGGTTCCTTGGGTGCTCGAAGTGGTGGCAGTGACGATCTGGATGGACTGCGCCGTGTACTTGTCCGATTCCTTGAGCGCGGTGACCCTCACGCTGGATCCGGATTTCACATCGGCGAGGGTCAGGGTGGTGCCAGTGGTTCCGCTTCCGCGTTGCCGCATGCCCTCAGCTACCACGACGTCAGTTCCCAGCGCATAGCTGCGGGTGAATCCGTCGTCGCTCTTCACGGTCATGGAACTCGCCGAGATGTCAGTGACTGTACCCAGCTGGCCCGCCATGGTGACGTAGCTGCCGTTCTGGAGGACCACATACTCGGAGTGGACCGCAGCGTTCAGGCCGCCCATGCCAACGCCGAGCCCTCCCGGGCCTGCGTTCGTCCCACCTGGGCCGCCGAACCCGCCCTGGCCGTTCTGCCCGGCCCCCGGTCCCTGCGCGTTGGTGGTATCTGCTGCCGCGGTCCCGTTTCCGGCGGCGTAAGCACCGGCCCCTGCCGCCGCAGCCACCACGACCGCGACGCCGCCAACAATGAGCCCCTTCTTCAGGCTCCAATTCTTGAAAAACGAAGGCCGGGACTGTCCGGAGTTGTATTGCTGCGGAGCACCCCACCCGGCGGCTGGCTGCCCAGGCTGCTGGTTCACCGGCGGTTGCGGAGCACCCCACCCGGCGGCTGGCTGCCCAGGCTGCTGGTTCACCGGCGGCTGCGGAGCACCCCACCCGGCGGCAGGCTGCCCAGGCTGCTGGTTCACCGGCGGCTGCGGAGCACCCCACCCGGCGGCAGGCTGCCCAGCACCAGGCTGCGCAGAATCGTCAAGGGGGCGGATCACCGGCTGCGGGTGCCCGCTCTCCGGCTCGGAACCAAGTACGGAGGGGTTGTTTTGCTGATCCATGGTCTTCTCCATCGAAATCGAGGCTGTTTGGTCGTGCGTGTTCTTGTCCCAAACAGCGTCAGTCTCTTTGCTGTGCATTGGCTGTGTCGAACTGCAGGCTTGCCTGTGACCTGCCGCTCGGTATGGTGTCGGATTCTGCTGGAACCGGAACAACCTCCCGACAGGTGGCTAGGCTGGGACTCACAGGGTGCTCACAGCAACGGCAAAGCACTGGCAAACCGGCAGATTGGAGAGTTGTCCCATGGCATCCTCGCACTCCATGACCAATAACCTACCGCAGCTCAGCCACCCGGACGGTTCTCCAATCCGCGCCCTTGTGGTGGACGACGAACCCAGCCTCGCCGAGCTCATGAGTATGGGCTTGCGCATGGCGGGTTGGTCGGTGGCCGTGGCGGGCGACGGTCCCGCTGCGGTAAAGCTCGCCAAGGATTTCCGCCCGGATGTCCTGGTGCTGGATGTGATGCTTCCGGGGTTCGACGGCGTTGAGCTGCTGGGCAGGATCCGCGCCTTTGCGCCTGAGGTGCCTGCGCTCTTCCTCACGGCGAAGGATGACGTGCAGGACCGCATCGTCGGGTTGGCCGCCGGCGGCGACGACTATGTCACCAAGCCGTTCAGCATGGAGGAAGTCCTGCTGCGCCTGCACCGCCTGGTCCAACGCTCGGGAGTGGCGGCGATGGACACGGCCGAACTGGTTGTAGGTGACTTGACCCTGAACGTAGACACACGAGAAGTTACTCGCGGAGGCGAAGACATTCCTCTCACGGCGACACAGTTCGAGCTCCTCCGCTACCTCATGGAGAATCCCAAGCGCGTGGTCAGCAAGGCCCAGATCCTTGACCGCGTGTGGGACTACGATTTCGGCGGGCAAGCCAACATCGTGGAGCTTTACATCTCATACCTGCGCAAGAAGATCGAGGCCAACCACCCGCCCATGATCCACACGGTGCGCGGAGCAGGCTACGTCATCAAGCCCGCCGAATAGCCGGGGCTCCGAATGTCCGCACTCTCGGGTATCCCCCGTCAGACCGACCACAGCTGGTTCAATCCTTCAACCTGGCACTTGCGCACGCGCTTGATCCTTCTCTCCATGGCACTCCTCGTGGCCATTTGCGGTGCCGTCGGTGTGGTCAGCTACGCCTCCATGGATGTGTTCCTCACGAAACAGCTGGACCAGCAATTGGCGCAGGCCTCCCATGGCCGCCCGCCGCAAGGCAACCCTGGCGGCCGACCGGACCCCTTGGACCCCCGGGGCCAAAGCATCGGCACCCTGAATGCGCGTATTCTCGCAGGTCAGGTGAGCACCGATGCTGGATTCCTGTCCTCTGATGCCACCCGTGCGCCGTTGTCGCCCAGCGACGCTCGAATCCTGTCGGCGCTCCCCTCCGATGGCCGCCCGGTTGATCGCACCCTGTCCAATGGCGGCTACCGGCTGGTGGCCACCGAAACTCCCTACGGCGATGTTGTCATCACGGGGCTGCCGCTCGCCTCGAAAGAGGACACCGAGGCCTCACTCGTCTGGACCATGGTGCTGGTTTCCTTGGGCGGACTGGTCCTGATCGGGCTGGCCGGAACCGTGCTGATCCGCCGGACCATGCGCCCCTTGGAGCAGCTCTCCGACGTCGCCACGAAGGTGTCGAAGCTTCCGCTCGACGCCGGTGAGGTGGCACTCGCTGTGCGCGTTCCGGCGTCGGCGGCCCACCCGAGCACGGAAGTGGGAAGCGTCGGCCACGCTTTGAACTTGATGTTGGACAACGTGTCCAGCGCCCTAGAGGCGCGCCAGCAAAGCGAAACAAAGGTGCGCCAGTTCGTGGCCGACGCTTCACACGAGCTGCGCACTCCGCTGACCGCCATCCGCGGCTACACCGAGCTCTTGCGCATGACGGAGACGTTCACCGAGGACGGGCGCAAGTCGCTGGGCCGGGTGCAGAGTCAGTCGGAACGCATGACCACCCTCGTGGAGGACCTCCTCTTGTTGGCCCGGCTGGACGAAGGGAAGGCCCCCGAGTTCACCGATGTGGATCTCACGCAGTTGGTGATCGAAACCGTCAGCGACGAGAAAGTCATGGCCCCCGAGCACATCTGGCAGCTCAAGCTCCCGGACGAGCCTCTCACGGTCCGCGGCGACACCACTCAACTCCACCAGGTTTTGGCGAATCTGCTCTCCAACGCCCGTAAACACACGGAGGCGGGAACCACCGTGGTCACCGGCGTCATGCGCTCTGCCGACGGCAGCGCAGTGGTGACCGTGACTGACAACGGGCCGGGCATCCCGCCTGAATTCCAAGGCAGGATCTTCTCGCGCTTTGCCCGTGCCGACGCCGCCCGCTCCGGTTCCGAGGGCACGTCCGGGCTCGGCTTGTCGATCGTGGAATCCATTGTCCAGGCGCATGGCGGCACGGTCGAAGTGGCCTCGCGGCCCGGACGGACGGAGTTCGCCGTGCGTCTTCCGGCGCTCAGGACCGCCACGGCCTGAAAGGCCGCTCTGGCGGGCGCGACGCCGGTGCGCGGCGAGCGCAAGTCGACGCACCGACGTCGTGATCTCCGTTACCTAAATGTGACTTAAGTAAGATCCTCCTGTACCGTCGAATGGGTGCGCTGGATCATTCCGGCCACCGCCGGGTAGGCGCCGAGCTCTGCCACTCCCCGGTGCCCATCAGTCCAGGCAGAGACGGGGGACCCAGGTCTCCGGGCAAGCGCTCATGTTGAGCCAGCCCTAGGGGTGAAGCCGTACCGCCACGTTCCGCTGTGGCCACGGCCGGATGACCTCATCCGAATCCGACAGCTAACTCCGCAGGCGTCGAGAGGCAATCACCATGTCTGATTCAAGGAATCAGTCGCGCCCTGTTGCGCGCCACCGCGGCGAACCTGCCCGGAATAACAAGTCACGCTCCACTTTGAGGCGTGCCGCGTCGAACCTCGGCACCGGCCAGCGCATGGCAGTTGTTGCCGGCGTCGTTGCCGTGTTCCTCGGTGCAGGTGCCGCCACCCAGGCCGCCGGTCAAGCCATCAATACCCAGGACATGACCCGCACGTCCGAATCCCGCACGGCAGACCACTCAGCCACGCCGTCGGCGAGCGCGAGCCCCAAGGCCAGCGCCACGCCGACGCCGAGCCAGGCACCCGCCCCCGCTCCGGCCGCCGTCGCGGCCCAGGCTGCCGCACCGGCCGCGCCCGTGGCACCCCCTGCCCCCGTTGCACCCGCAGCTCCGGCAGCCCCGGCCGCACCCGTCGCCGTCGATGATCCCTCCGGCGCCCAGGCTTATGCCGCAAGCATCCTTCCCTCCTACGGTTGGGGACAGGGCGAGATGTCAGCCCTGATCACCTTGTGGAACAAGGAATCGGATTGGCGCACCACTGCCACCAACTCCTCCAGTGGCGCTTACGGCATTGGGCAGTCGCTGCCGGCCGAAAAGATGGCGTCCGAAGGCGCCGACTGGCAGACCAACTACCAGACGCAGATCCGCTGGGGCCTGAACTACATCAAGGAACGCTACGGATCGCCGTCCGCGGCATGGTCCTTCCACTTGGCCCATAACTGGTACTAAACCAAGAGCCACGCGCAAAATACATCGAGGTCCGTCCCTTCGGGGGCGGCCCTTTGCGTTCTTTGGCCAGGCATGTGAATTGCCACGCGGGTGGCGCATCCACAGCCACGTCACAGGTTCCGCCTAAAGCCTTCATATTCTGCAACGGCACTGTGGATACATGACGCTCATCGAATCCACCTCCGGAACCCTGAAGGACCCCGCGGTGGTGCCGCCGGGCCTTCCCATCAAGGCTAAGACCCCCGTCCAACGCAGCGGACGGCGTGCCCCGGTGGACACCCACACCGCCGTCCCCGTCCTCGATGTCACCATCCCCGTCTTCAACGAGGAGCGCGACCTCGAAGAGTGCCTGCGCAGGCTACACGGCCATTTGCGCGAATCCTTCCCGCATGGCTTCCGCATCACAGTGGCGGACAACGCGAGCACGGACAGCACCTTGAAAATCGCGGAGCGCGTGGCCAGGGAACTGCCTGAGCTCGCGGTTGTCCATCTTGAGGAGAAGGGACGCGGCAACGCCCTTCGCAAGGTGTGGCTCGCATCGCCGTCGCCGGTTCTGGCGTACATGGACGTGGATCTTTCCACGGACCTCGCCGCACTGGCGCCCCTTTTGGCGCCGCTCATCTCCGGCCATTCGGACCTCGCGATTGGCACACGTCTCACACGCAACTCGCGGGTTGTCCGCGGCCCCAAGCGCGAGTTCATTTCGCGCAGCTACAACCTGATGCTGCACTCGTTCATGGGCGCCCGCTTCAGCGATGCCCAGTGCGGCTTCAAAGCGATCCGGGCAGACGTCGCACAGCAGATCCTCCCCCACACCATGGACAACTCGTGGTTCTTCGACACTGAGCTCCTGGTCCTCGCCGAACGCTGCGGCCTCCGGGTCCACGAAGTTCCCGTTGACTGGATCGACGATCCCAATTCTAGCGTCGACGTGGTACGCACCGCCCTGGCCGACGTCCGCGGCATGGTCCGGCTCACCCGGGATCTCGTCTCGGGCCGCATCCCCATTCCGGAATTGCGAGCAGCGCTTGCACGCGGGCCGCTCCCGGCGTCGTCCCGCACCGCCGAGCAGAACCCGCGCAGCAGTCTTTTCGGACAGCTGGTCCGGTTCACCGCGATCGGCGCTGCGTCCACCCTCGCCTATGTGCTCATCTTCCTGTTCTGCCGCGGATTCATGGACCCGCAGCTGGCCAACTTCCTGGCGCTGCTCGTCACGGCCATCGCAAATACCGGCGCCAACCGGCGCTTCACCTTCGGCATCCAGGGCGGCAATCCCGTTCGGCACCACTTCGAGGGGCTGATTGTGTTCGGGATCGGCCTCGCACTCACCTCCGGGGCACTCGCCTTGGTGCACAGCACGACGACGCCGGACCGCTGGGGCGAGCTCCTCACCGTGGTCGCAGCGAACCTCGCCGCCACTGCGGTCCGCTTCCTGTTGTTCCGACTTTGGGTCTTTCGGCAGCCTGCTGCGCAGGCAACTGCACCCACCACACAAGCCAAACCTCGCACAGAAACGGCAGCATCATGACCTCCACGATCACTCCTGCAAGCACGGGCCCGGCAGGTGCCGAGCTTCCTGCCGCCGTCGGGACCGCCCCGGCACCGCCGGGCCGTCACTCGACCGGCCCCGCAACCCCCGATGCCACGCCCCGCTGGACGCGATACGCCTTTGGCCGGCAGCCCCGCTGGGTGCGGCCATCCGCTGCCGGGCTCCTCGTAGCCACCGCCTTCCTGTATCTCTGGAACCTCGCGGCCACCGGCTACGGAAACTCCTTCTACGCCGCGGCCATCCAGGCCGGCACCAAGGACTGGACCGCGTTTCTGTTCGGTTCCCTCGACGCCGGCAATGCCATCACCGTCGACAAGCCCCCGGCTTCATTGTGGATCCCTGCTTTGGCGGGCCGGATCTTCGGCTTCTCGCCCCTGAGCATGCTGGTTCCCGAGGCGTTGATGGGCGCCGCCGCCGTCGGCTTCCTCTATTTGACAGTCAAGCGGGTCTCCGGACCAGGCGCTGGCTTGTTTGCCGGCGGCGCTTTGGCACTGACCCCGGTGGCGGCGCTCATGTTCCGCTTCAACAATCCCGACGCCATGCTGACCCTGTGCCTGGTACTCGCGGCCTATTTCACTACCCGTGCCATCGAACGGGCAGGCTGGAAGTGGCTAGCCGCAGCCGGCGCCGTGGTGGGCCTCGCGTTCCTGAGCAAAATGCTGCAGGGTTTCCTGATCGTTCCAGGACTGGGACTCGCGTACCTCTGGGCCGCACCCACCCCGTTGCGGCGGAGGTTGCTGCACCTGCTCGGCGCATTGGCCGGTATCGCAGTAGTGGCCGGCAGTTATGTCGCTCTGTTCCAGCTGACCCCTGCTTCAGCACGTCCTTACATGGCAGGTTCGCAAACCAACAGTTTCCTTGAGCTGACGTTCGGCTACAACGGGCTGTCCCGCATCACCGGCTCGGGCGAAGGGACGCCCGGCGGAGGCGGCGCCCCTGCAGGGGGCGGCCTCGGCGGGTTCGGCGGCGGTGGCGGCAACAGCGGTTTCGGTGGAGCTGCCGGGATCGCCCGCATGTTTGGCACGAGCTTCGGCGCCGAGGTCTCCTGGCTTCTCCCTGCTGCGCTGATTCTGCTGGCAGCCGGCCTGTGGTTCACCCGCCGGGAAGCGCGGGCCTCCCGCACCCGTGCCGCGCTCATTCTCTGGGGCGGCTGGCTTCTGGTCACGGCTGGCGTCTTCAGCTTCATGAGCGGCATCGTCCACCCCTACTACGCGGTAGCTCTCGCACCGGCAATCGCAGCCTTGGTGGGCATTGGCAGCGTTGAGCTGTGGCGCGGCCGCGGGTATTGGCCGGCCAGGATCGTCCTGGCCGCGGTAATCCTCGGTAGTTCGGCCTGGTCCGCGGTGCTCCTGGGCCGCGACGCCTCATGGCTTCCGTGGTTGCGCATCGTGATCGTCGTCCTGGGCGTCGTGGCGGCCGCGGCAATCCTGCTTCGCCTCGACTCACTGCGGCCGGCGGGCCGGTTCCGGAACGCAGCGGCTGCGGCCGTCGTCGTCGTTTCCCTTCTGGCAGGCGGCCTCGGAACCGCGGCGTGGACGCTCGCGACGGCGGCTACCGCGCACTCCGGTTCCATCCCGACGTCGGGACCCAGCGGTTCCGCGATGGGCGGCTTCGGAAACCGTGCTGGAGGGTTCGGCGCAACCGGCGGCGCGGGTCAGGCGGGAGGACCCGGTTCCGAGGGAACGGCCGACGCCGGACTGACCGCGCTGCTGACATCCACCAACACGAAGTGGTCGGCGATCGTCTCCGGTGCCACCCAAGCCGCGAGCCTTGAGCTCGCGACGAACACCAATGTGATCGCACTCGGTGGCTGGAACGGCGGAGATCCCTACCCCACGCTGGCACAATTCCAGGACATGGTGGCGAAGGGACAGATCGGCTACTACATCGCAGGAGGAGGCATGGGTGGCGGCGGCGGATTCGGAGGCCAGGGCGGCAATTCCGAGGTAGCCTCCTGGGTACAGGCCAACTTCCAAGCCCAGACTGTGGGCGGCTCCACCGTCTACAAGCTGACAAAGTAGATTCCGATGACCACTTCCTATTCCACAGACACGGACTCCAAGGCAGGGCAGTCGTCTCCGCCGTCGCGGTTGGTGGATCCTACGGAAACGGCCGCTCCCCGGGGAGGGGACGGCCGCGCTCGGCCGGGCCTGACCCGAGAGTCCCGCCCCAACCATGGCCCGCATGCCCTGCGTCACGGCGTGGAGCTCGGCATTGTCCTCCTTGCAACTGCGGTCCTGTATCTCTGGAACCTCGGCGCTTCCGGCTGGGCCAACCCGTTCTATTCGGCCGCGGCCCAGGCCGGTTCGCAGAATTGGGCCGCGTGGTTCTTCGGATCCTCCGACGCGGCCAACTCCATCACGGTGGACAAGCCTCCTGCGTCGCTCTGGATCATGGGCCTCTCGGTAAGGATCTTCGGGCTAAGCTCCTGGAGCATCCTGGTTCCCGAGGCACTCATGGGTGTTGCGACGGCATGGCTGCTTTATCTGGCAGTCCGGCGGGCCGCGGCCCCCGCCACCGGCGATCGGCGGCTCGCCCACCGGGCCGGGCTGCTGGCCGCCGTCGTCATGGCCATCACGCCGGTTGCCACCCTCATGTTCAGGTTCAACAACCCGGACGCCCTGCTGGTGCTGCTCATGACGGCCGCCGGCTACGCCACGCTTCGGTCCGTCCAGGACAACAAGTTGCGTTGGCTCCTGCTGGCGGGAGTGTTCCTGGGCTTCGGTTTCCTGACCAAGCAACTCCAGGTCCTTCTGGTGGTTCCTGGATTTGCGGTGGCGTATGTGGTTGCGGCGCCGGGCGGAGTGGGGCGCCGCCTGCTTCGACTGCTTGGGGCGGGGGCGGCCATGGTGGTCTCGGCCGGCTGGTGGCTCGCCGTCGTCGAACTCATTCCCGCGAACATGCGGCCGTACATCGGCGGCTCCCAGAACAACTCGATCCTGGAACTGACGCTCGGTTACAACGGCCTGGGCAGGCTCAGCGGCCAGGAGACCGGCAGCGTGGGAGGCGGCAACGGCTGGGGAGTTCCCGGGCTGTTCCGCATGTTCAACAGCGAGTTCGGCGGCCAGATCGCGTGGCTCCTGCCCTCCGTGTTGGTCCTCGGGGCCGGGCTGCTGTGGCTGGGCCGCCGTGCCCCGCGTACGGATTCCGTCCGGGCTTCGGTGATCGTGTGGGGCTCGTGGGTCCTTGTCACCGGACTGGTATTCAGCTTCATGGCGGGCATCATCCATCCCTATTACGGAGTAGCCCTGGCTCCGGGCATCGCCGGGCTCGCGGGCCTGGGCGGTGCGCTTTTGTGGCAGCACCGCGCGCAGCTCGTCGCCGCGGTCATGCTCGCCGCAGCAGTGGCCGCAGCGGGATTCACGGCCTTCGGCCTCTTGGGCAGCACCACCGTGTATGGTCCGTGGCTGCGCTGGGCGGTGCTCTTTGGCGCCTTGGCAGCCGCGGCCGGGCTGCTGCTCTCGGGACGCCTCGCCTCCCGCATCCTTCAGCGCACGACGGCGGTACTCGCGCTCGTGGCCTCCCTCGCCGGCCCCCTGGCGTACTCGATCTCCACCGCCTCCGTGACGCACAGCGGCGCGATCCCCAGCGCAGTTCCAACGATTACGTTCGGCGGCTTCGGAGCAGGTGGTTTCGGCGGCCGGGGCGGCTTCGGACAAGCCGGCCAAAACAACGCAGCCCAGAACAACCCGCCCCAGACCCTCCAGCAGCCGGGCGCCCTGGGCGGTGGCTTCGGCGGGAACCGGCAAGGCGGTGGCATGGGCGGCCTGCTCGGTGCCACGACGCCGTCGTCGGGAATGGTTGCCGCGCTCAAATCCGGCGCCTCGAACTACACGTGGGCGGCCGCCGTCGTGGGTTCCAACAACGCCGCCGGCTACCAGCTGGCCACCGAACTGCCCGTCATGGCGGTTGGGGGCTTCAACGGTACGGACCCGTCCCCCACGCTTGCACAGTTTCAGCAACTCGTGGCACAGGGCAAGATCCACTACTTCATCGCAGGCGGGACCATGCAGGCGAACAGCGGATCGGAAGCTCCTGCACAGATCGCGCAGTGGGTGGCTGCGAACTTCCAGGCACAGAGCATCGGCGGGACCACGGTGTACGCACTGGCTGGTTAGGTCCGGGGGCTGGGTGACCGACGCCCTGAAACCTCCAGACGGGCTGTGGCAACGATCGAGGAATATCGGCGATCTGCCATAGCCCGTCTGTTGCTGTCCTCCGGGCCAACCTTGTCACCGTCGAAGTCCTTGGTGCGGCGGCGGGGGCCCGGAAGAAGACTTTCAAAAAGACCCTTGTTTTGCAAACGTTTGCAGAGAAAAGTGGACGCCACTGCAGATCCCATTTCCAAGCTTTCGTTGCATCAAGGAGGATGTATGTATTTCGCTGACTGGCTCGTTTTAGGGGCCTATTTCGTGGTCATGATAGGGATCGGCTGGTGGGCCAAGAGCAGAGTGAAAAACGCTGCCGACTTCTTCACAGCGGGCGGGAAGATGCCGTGGTGGCTGGCAGGGATTTCCCACCACATGTCCGGATATTCGGCTGCTGTCTTCGTGGCGTACGCCGCCATCGCCTACACCACCGGTTTCGCGCTATATGTCTGGTGGGCGCTCACCATCACCATCGCCTGCCTTGTTGGCGCTTTCTTCTTCGCCCCGCGCTGGCCGCGTCTCAGGCAGCGCTTGGGGATCATCTCCCCGCTCGAATACCTGGCCACGCGCTACAACCTGCCCGCGCAGCAAGTACTGGCTTGGTCCGGTGCCGCATTGAAAATCTTCGACGTTGCGGCCAAGTGGGCAGCCAGTGCGATCCTCCTGAACGTGTTCGCCGGGGTTCCGATCGCCGTTGGCATCCTGATCGTCGGCGGGGTCACGCTCATCTATTCGACCATCGGCGGCTTGTGGGCCGACGCATTGACGGATATGGGCCAATTCATCATCCAGTCCGTAGCCGGCGTTGCGATGCTCATCTTCGCCGTGGCCAAGCTTGGGGGCGTTTCCTCGATCGCGGGAATCTGGTCCCGTCTGCCCGCCTCCCACTCGCAGCCATTCGCAGGTGATTACACCATCGGGTTCTTCCTCGCCTACTGCCTCATCAGCACGATTTCCTACAACGGAGGTACGTGGAATCTCGCTCAACGCTTCATTGCCGCTCCGTCCGGCTCAGCGGCCCGCAAATCGGTCCTGCTTTCGGGCGCCCTTTATCTCGTGTGGCCGCTGGTCCTTTTCTTCCCCATGTGGGCCGCGCCACTGATCCTGCCAAATCTGACGCACCCCGATCAGGCTTACGCGCTCCTGACCCAGCAACTGCTGCCAGCCGGCCTGGTCGGCTTGGTCGTCGCAGGAATGTTCTCACACACCATGGCCATGACCTCTTCGGACGCCAACGCGATTTCCGCCGTCGTTATCAGGGACATCATCCCTGCATTGCGCGGTTCCCGGCAGCCGCTGACTTCGCGTGCGGAACTCCTGGGTGGCCGGATTTCCACGTTCCTGTTCATCGGTTTGTCCATGGTCATTGCCCTTAGCGCGGATTCATTCGGCGGCGTCCTGGGCCTGATAATCCTCTGGTTCGGGGCCTTGGTGGGGCCGATCGCCGTTCCCATGCTGCTGGGGATGCTGCGGCCATTCCGGCGCTGCGGTCCCTCGGCAGCCTTGTTCTCCTGGGCCACCGGTTTGATCGTTTTCGCACTCGCAAAGTACGTTTTGGCCGCTCCCATCGCGAGCCTGGGTACGGCCAGTGCGCAGACAATCAACGTGGCCGCCCCGGTGCTTGCCTCCGCGATCGTCTATTGCGTCTTCGGCTGGCTGCGCCCTTGGCACAACGAGGCTTCCGACGCCCTTGTCGAGTCCCTTGACCGCGACCTTGAGCCGGCCACATCGTTCCCAGTTGAAAGCGCCGTCGCATGAGCGCCATCGGGTCCGAAATACGTGATCAGCTGCTTAAGGACGTCCTCCCCTGGTGGCTTGAGAACGCAGTCGACAGGGAGAACGGCGGGGTTTTCACGTGCTTTTCCAACTCAGGGCGATTGCTTTCGAACGAAAAATATACGTGGTCCCAAGGCCGCTGGGCTTGGCTCTGCTCAAGGATTGCGCTGGACAGCGAGGCCGGAATCATCGGGGAAAATCCCCGGCCGTGGGCCGCTCTGTCAATTGAGACCGCCAGGTTCATCCAAGCCCACGCCATCCTGGACGGCAGCATGACGGCATACCGCACATCGGCTGAGGGGCAGGCGCTGCCGTCCGGTCCGCAAGGGGAGGTCGCGGTCAGCGTCCTGGCCGACCTCTTTGCCGCCTTGGGCCTGGCGGGCGCGGCCCGGCTTCCCCAAGCCGCAGGCCGGGAACGTGATGAGTGGCTGCAATCAGCCCATGCACTTCTCGCCCACGCCGAAGAAAGGATCGAGGCGCGGAGCGCTCCGTCCGAGCCTTACCCCGTCCGGGCGGGGTTCAAGGACGCGGCAGGGTTGATGCTACTGCTGAACGTGGGCGCCCAACTGCATTTGGCCAGCGGCTCGGCCGAAAGCGCTCAAACAGCCGGCGCCGCACTTTCCCAGCTCCTCGGCGACGCGAACTCCGAAGGCATGTGGAAGGCCGGCTCCTGGTGGGAATACCGGCCTGACAGCAGCGATGACCTGGACACGCTCCTGGCCCGGCACCGAACCCCCGGTCACCTGCTGGAGATGCTCTGGATGGTCATGGAAGCCGTCGAGATCATGCCTGAACTTGCACCTCATATTCCGGACTGGCTACCGGACCTTGCCGTCCAGGCCCTGGAAGTGGGCTGGGACGAGCAGAAGGGCGGTGTTTTCCGATACGTCGACAGCACCGGGGCAGAACCGCGGGGCAGGCTCTTCAGCAACGACCCCTACGAGACCCTCGTGACCCAAACGTGGGACACCAAGCTCTGGTGGGTCCAGGTGGAGGCCCTTTACGCAACCAGGCTGCTCGCCGAACGTTTCGGGCGTCCAGACCTCCTGGACTGGCATGAGCGGATCTGGACCTACACTCTCGACACATTTCCGGACCCCTCCGGCCAGGAGTGGCTGCAGATACGCGACCGCGAGGGGAAACCCCTCGACAAGATCGTGGCGCTGCCCGTCAAGGACCCCTTCCACATCGCCCGATCACTCCTCCTGACCACTGAACTAGAAACCCGAAGGACACACACGTGACAGCACAGACCACTTACAGCCCCGCCGTTTCCACGCACCCGGACCGGGCAGCCTTGGGGAAACATGCCGGCCAGCATGCGGCGGAAACGCTACGCAGGGCGCTCCGGAACCAGCGGGAGGTCCGGCTGATGCTTGCAGCAGCTCCCAGCCAGGAGGCAACGCTTCAGGCGCTCGTCCAGGAACCCGGTATCGATTGGAACCGCATAACGTGCTTCCATATGGACGACTACCTCGCGCTCGAGGCCGACGCACCCCAAGGGTTCGGAAACTGGCTGCAACGAAAGTTCTTCAGCCACCTTCCCCCGACCACCTTTCACCGCATCAACCCGGGGAACCCCGCCGAAGCCGAGGCACAGCGCTATGGCACGCTGATGGGCCACGATCCCTTTGACCTCGTGCTGCTCGGACTGGGAGTCAACGGCCATCTAGCCTTCAACGATCCCCCGGCAGACCTCGCCGACCTGCTGCCAGCCCGCGTCATCAACCTGGACCACGTCAGTCGCCAGCAACAAGTGGACGAAGGTCATTTCGCCAGTTTCGACGACGTTCCGCAGCGCGCGATCACGGTCTCCATCCCACGATTGCTGCACGCCTCCGAAATCATCGCCTCCGTGCCCGGCCGTGCCAAAAGGACAGCCGTGCACAACACGCTGAACCAGTCGGTCAGCGGCGACCACCCCGGTACTGCCCTGCGCACGCACCCAAACGTCACCATCTACCTCGACGCCGAATCCGATCCGCGATGAACGCAAGTGAGCAGCTCTCGCAGGACTACCTCGGAAAAATCACCGAGCTCCTCGGGCGAATCCGTCTGGAAGAAGCCGAAAACATCAGCGTCGCGGCGGGCACTCTCGCGGCCCAGGTGGCCAAGGACGAACTGGTCCACATCTACGGTCCCGGCGGTCATTCGAACCTGGCAAGCCAGGAAGTGTTCTTCCGGGCAGGCGGACTGATGCACGTCTCCGCCATTTTGGACGAAGGCACCTTGCTCTCCAGCGGCGCCCTCCGCTCAATGGCCATGGAACGGACGCCGGGTTACGGCCGGATCGTCATTGAGGACGCGGGCCTCGGACCAGGGGACCTCTTGATCCTGGTCAACGCGTACGGCATCAATAGTGCGCTCATCGACGCGGCCCTGACAGCGCGTGGAAGATCGGTCAAGACCATCGGAGTTTCCTCGCGGGAGCACGCAGAGGAAACAGCCAGTGACCATCCCGCACGGCATCCGCAAAAACTGAACCTGCACGACGTCGTCGACCACCACATCGACACGAAGGTTCCGGTCGGGGACGCTGTCATGACGGTTCCCGGGGCGGTCGAAAAGACGGCCGCCGTGTCCACGTTCGCCAACGCCTTCACCCTGAACTGGCTCATGATGTCCACCATCAGCAAGCTGAACGAAGTCGGCATTGAGCCGCCATTGTGGAGATCAGGAAATGCTCCCGGCGGGGACGAAGCCAACCAGCAGTTCATTTCACGTTTCAAAGGACGGGTACGCAAGCTGTGACACACCCCAAAAAGATCGTGGGCAAAGACCCGCACCGGGGGATCAACATAGAAATCGCCTACGACACGACCATCCTGTCGGTGCGGGAGATCGACCCTGACCAGGGGCTGCCCGTCATCGCGCCGGGATTCATCGATGGCCAGGTCAACGGTTACGGCGGAATGGATGTCAATGCCCCCGACATCACGCCGCAAACCATCATCAACTTGAGCGCGGAGCTGGCGAAGCTGGGCGTCACGACATGGGTGCCGACCATTGTTACAGCGTCCGAAGAGGCAATCACCGGCGCGCTCGAACAGATCAAGCGGGCCTGCGACATTGATCCAAGCACCAGGTCAGCCATCCCCTGCGTCCATATCGAAGGCCCCTTCATCTCGGACCAGGACGGTCCCCGGGGCGTCCACGACGCCCGCTTCGTTCGCCCGTTGGACGTTGAGGAGGTCCGGCGCTGGCTTCGCGCAAGCGGAATGGTCGGCATCGTCACCGTTTCTCCGCATACCCCCGACGCGCCGGTCCAGATCGCCCAAATCCGCGAACTCGGCGTCGAAGTGGCCATCGGACACACGCACGCGAGTCCTGAACAGATCACGGCTGCCATCACCGCGGGAGCCAGCCTGGCGACCCATCTGGGCAACGGAATCGCCACTACATTGCCCAGGCACCCGAATGCCCTGTGGACCCAGCTCGCTGATGACCGCCTCACGGCGGGACTCATAGCGGATGGCCACCACTTGCCCGGCGATACGCTGAAAGTCATGATCAGGGCCAAGACCCCCGAACGCGCTTATCTGGTTTCGGACAGCACCGCACTGGCCGGCAGCGAGCCTGGCCGCCACCGCACTTCCGTGGGCGGCCTGGTGGACCTCGCTCCCGGTGGGAGGCTCTCCCACGTGGGCACGGATCTGCTCGCAGGGGCCGCCGCGACCCTCCCGGACGGTTTCCGCAACGTGATCCGAAACGTCGGCCTGGATCTATCGGAAGCCCTCAAAATGGTGACGTCCACGCCCGCCCGGGTGATCCCGGGTACCCGGCCTGGGCTCGGCCACCTTCATGTGGGTTCCCCGGCAGACTTTGTCCTGATCACCGCGGACTTACCCGAAGCCGGGACCATTTCCGCGGTTATCCAAGGCGGTCGAAAGGTATCGGGCGAACCGGAATGAGTACCAGCCAACCCCAGCAGGGGGTCCTGCGGGTGGGCGCCGTCGTCGTCGAGATCTCGCCGCCGGTTGGGACGCCGATGGCCGGATTCGCAGCGAGGACGGAACCGAGTACCGGCGTCCACGATCCCCTGACCGTCCGGGCGCTGGCTGTCGATGACACCTGCTGGATCACTGTGGATGTCTGCGGCCTCCATGAAGACACGTGCACGCGGATCGCACACGACTTGCCAGTTGCGCCGGAGCGTGTGGCAATCACCGCGACGCATACCCACGCAGGTCCGTGCGTCATGCCGGGCCGGCTCGGGGGCCATGACCCGGCGCTCTTGGAGGAGATCGTCCTGGCTTGCCGCGAGGCCACGGAGGCTGCCGTGGCCTCCCGGCGGCCGGCGACCCTGCGGTACGGCGAATCGCGGGGAGTGGATGTTGCCAGGAACCGCCGCCATCCTGAACGCACCGTGGATCCGCCGGTCCAGCTTGCCTCTTTCAGCGACGCAGCCGGACAAATGATTGCCTGGCTGGTTCTCTATCCTTGCCACCCGGTAGTTCTGGGTCCGGAAAACCGGCTCATCAGCGGCGATTACCCGGCGTTCACCAGGAGCGTCCTGGAGGAGCGTTACCCCGGCTCGGTTGCACTTTTCCTGCCCGGGACCCCCGGGGACATCAACTCCGGCCATGCTGCTGACGCGTCGTACTCGCTATCCGGCTCAGCTGGCAGGACGATGGGGCAGGCGCGCAAGATCGGAGAACATGTCGCCGCATCCGTGTTGAGTACCCCGCTGCTGCCCGTCTTTGGTTCCGGTTCCCGGCAGACCACGGCAGCCCGGAGGACCATCAGCGTCGCAATGAATTCGCGCGACGCCGTTTCGCCCGCCGAGTTGAGCCGGCAGTGGGGGGCCGACGCGGTTTCGGCCGATCCGGGCCGGCGATCCCTTCTCAACGTGTGGGTGCAATGGGCCAATGACCGCAGTCCCGAAGAGGAAATGTCCTGGGACGCCCCGCTGAGCGTCTTCAACTGGCAGGGCCTGACCCTCGTAGGATTACCCGGAGAACCATTCCTGGCCGCAACGGAAGCCATCGCCTCCCGCGTCGAGGGGCCCGTCTTCGTCACCGGCTACACCAACGGGTGCCCAGGATACTTCCCAACCGCTGATGAATATGACTTCGGAGGATACGAGGTGGAGGACGCGCACCGCTACTACGGCATGCCGGCCCCCTTCGCGCCTGGCAGTGCCGAAGCGCTGATCCAGGCCGCGTTGGAACTCGCGGGTGAGCTCCAATGACGGGACGTCCAACCATCACCCAGCTGGCGGCCGAACTCGGCATCGCTCCCTCAACCGTGTCGAGGGCCTTTACCCGGCCAAACCTGCTCAAGCCGGAGACGGTGGCAATGGTTCAAAAAGCGGCCGAAGCCGCCGGGTACGTACCGAACCATCACGCACGCGCCCTCTCGACAGGACGCGCCGGCGCCATCGGACTCATCGTGCCGGACATCGCCAACCCATTCTTCCCTCCTCTGGTCCGGGCGGCCCAAAACTATGCGAGCGACCTCGGGCTATCCGTGTTCTTGGCGGATACGGATGAAGACCCCACCCGGGAAGACCGCCTCATCTCACGGATGGCACCCCAGGTCGAAGGGTTGATCGTCGTGTCTTCCCGGCTCGTTTCGTCCCGCATCCGGCAGATCGCCGATTCCCAGCGCGTGGCCTTCATCAACCGCGATATTCAGGAGACCTACCGGATACTCCTGGACACCAGCGCGGCCATCCGCTCCGCGCTGACGCACCTGTCCGAGCTCGGCCACCGCAGCATCGCCTACGTCGGCGGGCCACCACAATCATGGGCAAACAAGCAGCGTCGCTCGGCTGTGGACAACTTCTCGAAGGCCCATGCCCTCGAGGTGACGCATTTCAGCGCGGATCCGGGCACCTACGAAGCCGCGAAGGCTCTCAGCGATTCGGTGGCAGCGTCCGGAGCCACGGCAGTCATCGCTTTTGACGACGTCATCGCGCACGGCCTAATGGGCGGATTCGCTGCCGCAGGCGTGGACGTCCCGAAGGACTTGAGCGTCATCGGATGCGACGACACCCTAGCAACCACAACGTTTCCTGCCCTTTCGACGATCGCGGTCAACGTCGGTGCAGCAGCCCGACGCGCCGTCGCCGCTCTCTCCGAGAACCCAGGCTCAACCAGCCTGACCGGGGCGAGGATCATCTTCGAGGGAACCCTCGTCCTCAGGGGGACGACAGGACCCGTCCGGCCCGCATCCAGCCCGCTGACGCTAGAACCGGAGCTCGATTACCCGGCGGCCCGAAGCGTCCAGACCGGCCGTGGCAGTGACCGCTGAGTAGTCCGTGATCTGCCACAGCCCATCCGCCGCCTCGCCGCCGGCGTTGCCCACCACCACGGTCCGCATGCCGGCCGCAAGGGCGGAAGCGATACCCGCCGGGGCATCTTCGAAGACGACGACGTCGGCAGGCTCGGCACCCAGCAGCGCGGCTGCCCTGAGGTAGCCTTCCGGGTCAGGTTTGCCGCGGGTCACTGCCTCGGAGGTGACAGTGGTTGCGGGCATCTCGAGTCCGGCTGCCTGCATGCGCACCCCGGCGAGGATCCGATCGGCCGAGGTGACCATGGCGACGGTATCGGCAGGCAAGGACCGCAGCAGTTCCGCTGCTCCGGGCAACGCCACGATTCCGTCCGTCCGGGTCCGTTCCATCTCGCCGAGCTCCTCCGCGAGCGCGTCGAGGTCAGCTCCGGCCGGGGCGAAACGGCGCACCGTGTCCTTGGCCTGGACCCCGTGTGAAGTCCGCAGGATCTCTTCGATGTCCAGTCCGTACCGGCCGGCGAATTCGCTCCACACTTGCTCCACGATGGCGGTGGAGTCCACCAAGGTTCCGTCCATATCGAAGAGGACAGCCCGGACGGTCAGGGTCTTCACGGCTTCAGCAGGCAGGTTCATCCATCCATCCTGCCGTTGAAGGTGGTCCGCGGCCCAACTCTTACGGTGTGAGTCCTAGCCGTTGGGCCTGTTGGGGATGTACTGGACGGCCCACTTGTTGCCGTCCGGATCGGCGAAGTACACGAAGTGGCCCCAATCCTGGATGTCGATGTCGCTGACTTCCACGCCGTTGGCCTTGAGTTGGCTGTGGGCCTCCTGGATGTCACCCACCACCATCTGCAGGCTGGGGGCGGTGCCTGGAGGGGCGTCGTTCAGGCCCTCGCCGATGCAGATGGAGCAGGCCGAGCCAGGCGGAGTCAGCTGGACGAAGCGGATGCCGTCCATGGGCCGCTCGTCGTAGTCGGCGTTGAAGCCCACTTTGTTGACGTAGAAATCCTTGGCGCGGTCCACATCGGACACAGGGACAAACACAAGTTCAAGTTTCCAGTCCATGCGCCAAAGGCTATCGGCGGAGCCCGAAAACCGGTAGGGGGCGGAGCACAACGCGGGGTCACTTACGGCCCATGTTGCTGCTCGAATTGGGCCGTAAGTGACCCCGCGTTGACGAGTTCGACGGCGGCGCCTCCCCAGGTGCCCACGCCGGCTTCTGCTTGAGCCGCCAGGCTGCGTGCGCCGGCGCGGGATGGAAGGAGCCACGCCACCACGGTGGCAAGGACCAGCACGGATGCACCCACGTAGACGGCGGGAATGGCCGCGTCCACATAGCCCGTGGGCGTGAGTTTGCCGCCGGCTCCCGTGAAGACTGCCGTCAGGACGGCTACGCCCAGTGCTACCCCGATCTCCCGGAGCGTGGAGTTGGTGCCGCTCGCCTTCGCGTGGTCCTCGGCGTGCATGTTGGCGAGAACCGCCGTCGACATCGGGGCGAAAACCAGGCCCATGCCGATTCCTGCCGCAATGAAGCCTGGCACCAGGGTTTCGTACGGGACGGTCGCGGAAAGGACCCCGGCCAGCCAGAACATGCCCGCTGTGAGCAGCGCGAGGCCCGCGATCATCAGGGTCCTGGTGCCAAGCCGCGGTGCCAGCAGGCCCGCCAGCGGTGCGACGAACATGGGGTCCAACGTCCAGGGCATCGTCATGACGCCGGCTGCGAGGGGTCCGTGGCCCTGCACCACCTGCAGGAACTGGATGAGGATGAAGACGGACCCGAAGATCCCGAAGCTGAAGGTCAGGCCGATCAGGTTGGCCACGGTGAAGCTGCGGTCGCGGAACAGCCGGAGCGGAAGCAACGGCGCGGCGACCCGGGATTCCCACAGAACGAAGGCAAGCAGCAGGACCCCGCCACCGATCAAGCCGACGAGGACTTCGGCACTGGACCAGCCGGCGTCGTTCCCTCGGACAATGCCGAAGACGAGCGCCAGGAGGCCCAGTCCGGAGAGAAGAAGGCCTACGACGTCGGCGCGGACGCGTGCGCCGAAGCTGTTCGGCAGCGCGAAGAGCGCCAGCGGAATCGACACGATGCCGATAGGCACGTTGAGCCAGAAGATCGCCTCCCAGCTCCAGCCTTCCACGACTGCGCCTCCGATGAGCGGTCCCAGGGCGACACCCAGGCCGGAGACTCCACCCCAGATGCCGATGGCGAGCGGGCGCAGCTTGTCGCTGACCGAACCCACCAGCAGGGTGAGCGATAGCGGCATGAGCGCCGCGGAACCAACGCCCTGGACGGCGCGGGCAGCAATGAGCTGCCACGGATCGGTGCTGACGGCTGCCGCTGCGGAAGCGAGGGTGAAGATGGCAAGGCCCGCGATGAACACATGGCGGCGGCCAAAGCGGTCCCCCAGGCCGACGGCCAGCAACATGAACGCCGCGAAGCTCAGGGAGTACGCATTGACGATCCACTGCAGTTCTTCGACGCTCGCGCCGAGGGCCTTGTGCATGACGGGCAGTGCGTTGGTGACCACCAGGTTGTCCAGGGTGGCCATGAAGACGGGCAGGGAGGCCGCCACAATGGCCAGCCAGACGGGAATAGTGCGTTTCATGATGGCTCCACGGGGTCGCTGAGATGCCGCTATTTTTGGGATGTTGTAATCGAATGATTACTTAAAGCCAAAGTTAGTTATCGACTGATAACATGTCAAGTGTGGTGAAGAAAACAATGGGCACAGGCGCCCCTGGAACGGACTCAAGCAGCCAGGCAACTGCCGAACGCATACCTGCGGCGCAACGGCGTGAACTGATCCTGGAAGCCGCCACGGGCGTCTTCGCCGAGCGCGGCTACGCCGGTTCCACCACAGACCAGGTGGCAAAGGCTGCGGGCATCAGCCAGCCGTATGTCGTGCGGATGTTCGGCACCAAGGAGACCCTGTTCCTGGAGGCCCTGGACCGCGCCCACGGCAAGTTGATGCGCGCGTTTCGCGACGTCATCGCGGCCTACGACGCCGGAGAACTCGCCGAAGAATTGCAGCACCTTGATCCTGCCGCCGGCAGCGGCCGTCCGGAACAGCTCAAGCAGCTCATGGCCATCGCCTACGCGGATCTGGTGGAGGACCGCGGGATCCTCATGATGCTGATGCAGGCTTTCGTGGCAGGCCATGAACCCGCCATCGGGGCACGGGCGCGGGAAGGATTCCTGGACATTTATCGCCTGGTGCGGGACGAAGCGGGGCTGTCCCCCGAAACCTCCCGCGACTTCCTTGCGCAGGGCATGCTCATGAACACCCTGATCGGCATCCGGCTGCCGGAAGTCTACGAGCAGGACGAGACCGCGGAGGAGTTGCTTGAGTGCACCCTGCGGTCCAAACTTCCCATGGTGCTCAAGGCAAGCAAGGCCCAGCGCCGGGTGGGTTAGTAGCTAGCCGCCGAGACCGTGGGCTGCGGGCCCACGCGGACGGACTCGCTAGCCGGCCACGCCGTAGAGGCGGTCTCCGGCGTCGCCCAGGCCCGGAACGATGTAGGCCTTTTCGTTGAGCCTCTCGTCGATCGAGGCGAGGACGATCTTGACGTTGGCGTCGGAAAGCTCTTCTTCGAGCTTGGCCAGGCCTTCCGGGGCTGCGAGCAGGCAGATGCATGTGACGTCCGAAGCGCCGCGCTTGAAGAGGAACTTGATGGCTTCGCGCAGGGTGCCGCCAGTGGCGAGCATGGGGTCCAGCACGAAGATCTGGCGGCCCGTCAGGTCCTCGGGGAGGCGCTCGGCGTAGGTGATGATGTCCAGGGTTTCTTCGTCGCGGGCCATGCCCAGGAAGCCCACCTCGGCAGTGGGAACCAGCTTGGTCATGCCCTCGAGCATGCCGAGGCCTGCGCGCAGGATGGGAACCACAAGCGGCGTCGGCTTCGTGAAGGCGGTACCGATCGCCTTGGTGACCGGGGTTTCGATCTCTACCGCTTCGGTCCTGACCTCGCGGGTGGCCTCGTAGGCCAGCAAAGTGACGAGTTCTTCGGTGAGTTGCCGGAAGACCGGTGAAGGAGTGTTCTTATCCCGCAGAACGGTGAGCTTGTGAGCGACCAGCGGGTGGTCCACGACGAGTGTGCGCATGACTCCAAAACTATCATTGAGGCATGAGCACCAACGAGCCTTATCACGCAGAGCACGCGGCCTGGATGGGTCTGGCCCTGGACGAGGCCCGGCTGGCGCTGGATACGGAGGATGTGCCGATCGGCGCTGTCGTTTTGGGACCCGACGGCGGCGTGCTGGGTGCCGGGCGGAACGAACGGGAAGCGCACGGCGACCCGACCGCGCACGCCGAGATTGTCGCCATCCGTGAGGCGGCCGCCGCCCTGCAACGCCACGCCCTGGAGCTTGGCGAAGGCGGAGACGGCTGGAGACTCGAGGACTGCACCCTCGTCGTGACGCTGGAGCCCTGCGCAATGTGCGCCGGAGCCATTGTGCTGGCACGGATTCCGCGGGTGGTCTTCGGCGCCTGGGATGAGAAGGCCGGTGCCGCCGGATCCGTGTTCGATATTTTGCGGGAACGCAGGCTCAACCACTGGGTAGAGGTCTACGCGGGCGTGCGCGAAGAGGAATGTTCAGCCTTGCTCCGGGATTTCTTCGCAGCCCACCGGAAGTAACAGCCATCCGGGATCCGCCTACCGTTTGATTATCCAGACGTTACGCTAACCTGATATGGCAACAGTTCCATACGCAGTCGTCCATGTCTGCGGCCTTCAGAAACGACCGATAATGACGCACAGCGGCGGGCGAAAGTCCATTTCATATGTCTTTCCCATCTTCAACGAGTCCGGAAACATCCGTCGCCTTTATGACGTGATCTCCGAAACTACAGCAGGCCTCGACTACGATATCGAGCTTGTTTTCGTCAACGATGGCAGCAAAGACAATTCCCTGGAGCTGCTTCGGGACCTGCAGATGACGGACCGCCGCATACTGGTCATCGATTTCGCTCGTAATTATGGCCACCAGGTCGCCGTAACAGCGGGCATCGACGCAGCAACCGGCGATGCCGTGATCATCATGGACAGCGACCTCCAGGATCCTCCAGAAGTCAGCCTGGAACTGATCTCTCGGTGGGAGGAGGGGTTCGATGTCGTGTATGCGCAACGCCGGACTCGCAAAGACACCACGTTCAAGAGGTTCACCGCTTGGGCTTTCTACGTAATGCTCAGGCGCATTGCATCAATCGAAATCCCGGCCAATACGGGTGATTTTCGGCTGCTTGACCGCGTAGTAGTTGATGAAATAAAGAAATTCCGCGAACACGACCGCTTTATTCGCGGGATGGTCAGCTACGTTGGATTCAATCAGGCCGCCGTCCAATTTGACCGCGACGAACGCCTCAATGGAAAGTCCGGATATCCGCTGGGAAAGATGCTCAAATTGGCCGCGGATGGCGTCTTCGGTTTCTCCACGTTCCCCCTCACCTTGATCTCCAGAATCGGCATGATCACAGCGTTGCTGAGCGTCGTTGGCATCGCGTATGCCGTGCTCATGAAGGTGTTTTCTCCGAACACCGTGGTGGAAGGATGGACGTTCATTGTCACGTCGATCCTCTTTGTGGGCGGCTTGCAGCTCATCATGCTCGGCATCCTGGGTGGATACATCGGGCGCATCTACACGGAGGTTCAGAACCGGCCGTTGTACGGGGTCCGGGCCATATACGGCGCCACCGACCGCAGAGCAACACCGGCCATCTCGGAAGCGGAGGCGGAATGAAGTCGCCCCGTGCAAGGCTGCTCGAATCCACGGGAAAGTTTGCCGTGGTAGGCATTGTCAACAATATTGTCGGGTACACGATCTTCGCTGTCCTGTCCTTGCTTGGGACGCCTGCTATTCCAGCTATGGCCGTCAGTTACTGCACCGGAATGGTCATCAGCTACTTTGGCAACCGGTCCTTCACCTTTAAGCACGAGGGCAAATCGGGACCCGCGATCCTCAGGTTCCTCGTAGTCAATGCCGCAGGTTTTACGCTGAACGCCGCACTGTTGTGGTTCTTCGTGGATGTCGCCAGAATGCCCCAACTCCTGGTTCAGCTGTTCGCGATCGCTTGCGTAGCTACGCTCACCTACACCTTGATGCGTCTTTGGGTTTTCCACGAGAGCAAAGTTCAGCCGGAGGCATCCAATGCCTGAGACCCAAGCCCGGCCCGTCCTCGAGGCTCCAGAGCAGGCCGTTACGCGGAACCCGCCCAAAGTGAAGTTGTCGACGTGGATCTGGCTCGGTTCCGCGGTGTTCGCGGCTCTGGTTTCCGGATTCATCGCGCCGACCCTGATGCCGTCCCGGGCATTCCAGATACTGGCCGCGTTCGGCGTCTTCATAGCTGTGGTTGGCGCCCGGACCACGTTCGGATTCTACTCGGAGTTGGCCTGCCGGATCCGCGGATGGCGCGAAGAACCCGTTAGGCACCATAAGCTGTCCGCAGCCCCTGGCCTGATCTTTTGCGGAATGCTCGCCTTCATACTGCTTGGGGTGCTGTTCTGGCCCTCCCCGCACATCGCCAACTACAACTATGCGCTTACGGGTTGTGGCGCCTTGTTCGTGCTCTTCGTTCTTCCCCCGTTGTATAGAGCCTCAGCGGCTTTTGGCCGCCGACTCGAAACCGCGCCGCGATGGGTCCGTCCCGCATTCCTCTCTGTCGCCATGATCCTTGCCCTTTTGGTGCAGTTGAGGCTCGGGTACGCGTTGCAGGTCATGCCCGGGTGGGACGCTGGCGCGGTTGCAGAGAGCGCGTTCGGCGTCGCCGATGGCAGCAAGTCCACCATCTACGACTACTTCAACATGTACCCGAACAACCTGGCGATCACGGTCGCGCTCACGAGGTACTCCCAAGTGATGGTGGCCCTGGGTGTCCCCTCGGGCGGGCTCCTCTACGCGGCGATCGTCCTCAATTGCGTGGTGTTGTGCACGGCAATCCTGCTCACCTATTTGTGTGCACGGCAACTTGTCAACGAAGGTGCCGCCGTCTTCACGCTTCTCCCATCTGCGCTCTACCTCGTGCTCTCCCCGTACATCTCAGTTGTCTACTCCGACAGCGTGGGCATTCTCTTTCCAGTGTTGCTCTTATACATCCATCTCAAGGCGGTGCGGGCGGGCAGGTGGCAGGTCAAACTTGTCCTTTGGACGCTGCTTGGCGCCGTCACGGCGGTGGGTTATAACCTCAAACCGACCGCCGCATTCGCAACCGCAGCGATAGTTGGTGTTTACGCACTCGAATATCTTTTCCGCAACAAGAGCGCCCTGCATAAGTTGCGTGCGTTGGCAGGGGTTCTGGTGGCGACGGCAATCGGGTTCACCGCCACAAACACGGCAATGTGGGTAGACATCAAAGCCCAGTCTTATGTCGGTTTCAACGTCGATCAGAACACCAAGGCCTTTCCGTGGACGCATTTCCTCATGATGGGAGCAACCGGGATTGGCGCGTTCACGCAATCGGATGTGAACGCCACTGCGGCGATTCAAGATCCAACTGAGCGCTACCAGCACGGCCTTGAAGTGTACGCCCAGCGCGTAACGGATATGGGATATCCGGGCTACCTGCAATTCATTGACCGCAAGGCCGTGTGGACGTTTGGCGATGGGAGTTTTCATACCTGGGGAGAAGGACTCCTTTTGAATCAGAAGGATCCCTTCCCGATCAAAGATCCGCTCAGCAACCAGATCAAGGACTACCTCTGGGGAAACGGCGCCCACTTTGACCTGATGACAGGCGTCTGGCAGTCCGGTTGGCTGGCATTGCTCTTCCTGGTCGCAATGCCCATGCGCGTGCGGTCACCGCGGCTTCTGACGTCCAGCGCAGCAATCATGCGTTGGTCTTTGCTCGCGTTGACTCTATTTCTCCTGTTTTTCGAAACGCGGCCACGATACCTCTACCTGTACGTTCCGTTCTTCATTCTTCTGGCAACGCTGACCCTCAGCGCGCTCACAACGCCGTCTCACGGGCGGAGATCCATTCTTGCCGATACGTCTACGAATCCCGATGAAAAGGCGCCCTTGAAATTGTGAGGTGTTGGACGTCAGATGGTCTCAGGCAGCACATCTGAGGAGGACCTCATGACCGTCTCTTTCAACCACACCATCGTCTACGCGACGGACAAACGCCGTTCGGCGGAGTTCCTCGCCAAGGTACTTGGCCTGCCGAGTCCGCAGCCCATGTGGTCCTTCATGACTGTGTCCTTTGCCCATGGAGTAGCCCTCGATTTCGCCACGGCGGACCGGCCCGTCTCGCCGCAGCACTACGCGTTTCTGGTCAGTGAGGACGACTTCGACGGGATCTTCGCGAGGATCCAGGCCGAGGGAATCCCCTATTGGGCGGACCCTGCGCGGTCCCGCGCCCAGCAGATCAACCACAACGACGGCGGACGCGGCGTCTACTTCGCGGATCCGGACGGGCATTTCCTGGAGGCAATCACGCGGCCATATGGATCGGGTGCCGCATGAGTTCCCCGGTGCGGGTCACGGCCATGGTGACCGGCCGCGTCCAGGGCGTCGGTTTCCGCTACTCGACAATGCACCAGGCCCGAATGCTCGGACTGACCGGGGAGGCGGCCAACCAGTTGGATGGCTCGGTGCAGGTGATCGCCGAAGGTGATCGCGAAGCCGTCGATTCCCTGCTGGAATGGCTGCAATCCCGGGATGCCCCGGGCCGCGTAAAACACGTGGATGCCACCTTCACGCAAGCCACCGGGGAGTTCTCCGGATTCTGGGTGGACTGAACCTGCCCCAAGCGAAGCCCGGTGTCAGGCGTTCGCGGCGTTCGCCTTGTCCAAGGCGTCGATGCGCTTCTGCCGCGATGCCGGTGAGTCCAGGCTGAACGAGCGGAAATCCCCCAGGTCCTCGCGGATCCAGCTCTCCACCTCACTGATCCGCTGCGTGACGGCCGCGCTGGGCTTGTCAAACGTCCAGGCGGCGATCCGCTCCTTGCCCGGATCGTATTGCCACAGCCCGATGATCCTTCCCCGGTCCAGGATCGGGTGGTCGGACAGGTCAGCCTGAAGCGCCAGCGTGGTGTCCATAACCTTCCGGCCCCGATCCCGCTCGGCGAGCATGTCCGCCGAGTTCCTGCGCAACAGCACCAAAGAGTCCGTCCCGGCCAGAAGCTGGATCTGCTCCTCCCGTGGTGCCGTAAACGCGGAAAGGTGCTCGACGTCGTCGGGCAGCATCCAGAGCGACTCGCCTGCCTCCGTGGTCACTTCGACGGCGCCGACGGCGGCCAGCGCCGCCTTGCTCTGCGCGACGGTGAAACCCGTTAGCCATTGGCTCTGCTTGAACGTCGCTCCGCCGGTCCAGCGCAGATACCGTTCGATCAAAAGCGCGCGGGCGGCGTCGTCGTCGAGGGAGCTGGGCGGCAGCGCCCATGAGGTGTAGGCGTAGCGTTGCTGGTCGAGGCGGCCATTGACGGGGACGCGACGGATGCGTCCGTCGGCTTGGAGGAGGCCCAGCGCGGTGGGGAGGGTGGTTGACGCACCCTTCTTCTTGCCTTCTTCGCCAAGGCTGCGGACGGACTCGCCAAGCTCGTCCCTGAGCTGCTTCGGGTCCATGGGGTCGCTGGATTCCATGAGGGTGTGCAGCACTTGCTCTTCGAGGAGGGTGATCTCACCGCGTTCGACGCCGAGCCGGGCCAGGACCTTGAATGGCGCCGCCGCGGCCTCCCGGCCGACTTGGAGTCCCCACGCAAAGTCCTTTCGGCCGAGGACGTAGGTGCAACCGCGGGCCGTGGGGAGCTCGTGGATTCTCAACTCGGCGACGTCGCGATCGACCTGTTCGCGCCGGATCCCGGCCCGGGCGAAAAGCGTCAGGTAGGGGTTGGCGCCGCCCACGGAGCGGGCCCAGCCGGCGCGGTCCAGGACTTCCTCGGACGTCTTGCCGGCGAAGGAACCGTCCAGGCCCTGTCGGTGCCACGCCCAGGCGCGAAGGAGTTCCGAGGTGAGTGTTTGGGTCGAAAGCACGGCGGACGTCATGGCCCCATTCTGCACCGTTTGTCCGCCATCCGGGGCAGTCCCGCGCTAGCTATCGCCCGAAATCCAGCGAGAAGCCCGCCCAGGCGTCGGGATGTTCCCGGAGGACCACGTCGACGCCGGCGAGCGCACCGCCGTCGTCGCTCCCGCGGACTTTCGCCGCGACCGCCTCAGCGATGAAGCGGGCCAGCACTTCCGTCGTCGTGAGCTGTCCGGAGAGGTCCGGGTGCTCGTCGAGGTTCTTGTAGTTGAGGCCTGCCAGCACCTCGTCCAGGATGGTTCCGGCGGCGCCGATGTCCAGCACGATCGCGTCGTCGCTCAGTTCCGCCCGGCGGAACGTCATCTCGGCGACGAAGGTGGCTCCGTGGAGTCCCTGCGCCGGGCCGAACGACTCCCGCGGGAGGCTGTGGGCGATCATGAAGTGGCGGCGGACGGTGAGGCTGAACATGGTTAGCCCTTCTTGGTTTTGGGGTAGTTGATGACTCGGCAAAGATCGTCCAGCTCGCCGTTTTCCAGGCCGTTGAAGACCTCCGGCAGCTCCTCGAACTGCGATTCTCCCGTGAGGAACGCGTCGAACACGGGGTCCCGCAGCAGGGAAACCGCCAGCGCCAGCCGCTCGCTTGAGGTGCGGCGGTGCCGGCGGGAACGTGCAACCACTCCAACCTGGCTGGCTCGGATGGAGAGGCGCCGGGCATGGAAGTCCTCCCCCAGCGGCAGGGAGACCTTCCGGTCCCCGTACCAAGACATCTCAATGATCTCGCCCTCGTCACCCGCGAGCTGCAGGCTACGGGCCAGTCCTTCGTCCGTGGCCGAGCAATGGAACACGATGTCGCAGTCCTGTTTTGCATCGTCCGGAAGCGCAAACTCCACGCCCAGGGATTCCACGAACCCGTGCTTCCCCGGATCCGTTTCCACGAGTTGCAAGCGCTGCAGCGGGAAACTGCGCAGCAGTGCTGCGGTCATGCCGCCCACCAGTCCGGCACCGACGACGGCGATCCGGTCACCAAGGCGGGGTCCGGCCTCCCAGAGGGCGTTGAGGGCGATCTCGGCGATGCCGGTGAGCACAGCGCGGCGTGCAGGCACGCCGTCGGGAATTCGGGTGAGTGAAGTGAGCGGCACGACGTAGCGGTCTTGGTGCGGGTGCAGGCAGAAGACGTTCTGGCCGATCCAATCTTCGGGGCCTTCCTCAACGACGCCAACCGACAGGTAGCCAAACTTGACCGGCGCCGGAAAATCCCCGGTTTGATGGGGTGCCCGCATCTTCTTCGCAACCCGAGGCGGGACGTGCGCTTCATGGACCACGAGCTCTGTTCCCCGGCTGATTCCCGAGTACAAAGCTCGGACCATCGCCTCGCCCTGGCCCAGGGCCGGAAGTTCCTCGCTGCGGAGCTCACCTTGGCAGGGGCCCACCGTCCAGTAGGCCAGGGCCGATTGGGGGTGCGTGTTCTGGGGTGCGTTTTGTGGAAGAGTCATCGTGCTTGCGAATCTAGTCCTGCGGCTGCGATTGGGGAAGCGAAGGCTACTTACTAAGTGGGCACCGACCGGCCGTTTTGGGGAACAGGCCTTCACTCCGGTACCCTATTTCAGTTGGTGACGTGTCCGAGCGGCCGAAGGTGCAACACTCGAAATGTTGTTTGGTGTAAAAGCCAACGTGGGTTCAAATCCCACCGTCACCGCCAATGAAAACCCCCGGGAAACCGGGGGTTTTCTGCATTCTCGGGGCGTGGTGGTGCGGGCTTCGCCGACCAAGCTGCCGCAGCGCGTCGAGCAGGGAGCTGATCGCTTTCGTGTATCTCAGGGCGTCAGAGGAGACAATGACTACCTCCAGAGGACACTGGCGATTCCGGCGGAATAGCCTCCGTGGCAAGGCGGCGATAGTTGAGGCGTCGGTAAGTGGCGGCCTAGCATCGTCGTATGGGCCTCCTAACGTTCAGTATCAACGTCACCCTGGATGGTTGCGTCGACCATCGGGAAGGCATCGCCGACGACGAGACGCACGCCTACTTCACCCGCCTTATGGACGAGGGGGGCGCAATGCTCTGGGGCCGCACCACCTACGAGATGATGGAGAGCTACTGGCCAGCGGTCGCCCGCGGCGACGAGGACGCGCCGCCCGCGATGCGCGAGTGGGCGCTCAAGCTGGAGGCCAAGCCGAAGTACATTGTGTCGTCGACGCGAAGTGACTTTCCGTGGACCAACAGCCACCACGTCGTGGGCGACCTGCGGACGGCGGTGCAGGATCTCAAGGATGCGACTCCCGGCGGGGTGCTCGTCGGCAGCGGCAAACTTGCCACAGGGTTGGACCAACTGAATCTGATCGACGAGTACAAGTTCCTTGTCCATCCCAGGATTGCCGGCCACGGTCCCACGCTGTACCAAGGCGGGCTGCCTAGCACCCGATGTCTCGACCTGATCTCGGCGGAGCCGCTTAGCAACGGCGCGGTCGCCTTGCACTATCGACGGGCTGATTGAGGGTGGCTGGACGCGGGTGAGCTTCGGCTGAAAAGACCGTGCGCTCGTTAAGGTAGAACCAGATGCGGGCGGTGCCCTTCGCCGTCGGCTTGTGCTGCCAGCGCTCGTAAGTCGCGCAACCCCGCTCGATGACGCCGAGTTCGCCCTTCTTGGCCGCGGCCACAGTTACGGCCGCTCCACGGTCGCGTCATCGTCAGGCCGCTCGAGGTCGGCGCTGCCGAGCCCGGCGGCTACCGCCGCGGCCGTCTCTTTCCAGCTGGTCGGCTCGGCAATGGCGAGGTGCGGCTGGTTGGTTGAGAAAGGAGACGCTTGACCTCCTCAGATCTACTCGTGTAGCTTCAGAAAGAATGTTAGCCGGGTCACACTCAAGAAGGTCACCGAAAGCCCCCGGGGCCCGAAAAGAGATGACCAGCCCATGAAGATCCCAACGTCAGCCGGGGACCGTCCAAGCCTGTCCATACTTGGCGCCCGCACCCTCGGTAACGCCCTGGGCTCCGGACGAAACTCACTGAACGCCCTTCGCCTGGTATTCGCAGCAGCCGTGATCGTCTCGCACTCCTGGTGGCTGGGCGGCTACGGCCCGGAACCTTCGCTTTACGGGATCAAGCTCGGCACGGCAGGCGTCATGGGCTTCTTCGCCATCTCCGGCTATCTCATCACCGTCAGCGCCGAACGCTCGGACACTGTGCTGGAGTACGCCGCAGCCCGGCTCGCCCGCATCTATCCGGCCCTCGTGGTCGCCGCGCTTGCTGTTGCCTTCGTGGCAGCACCGCTTGGCGCCCTCCTGACCCACGGAACTTACGATCTGCGCGGAGCTTTGGCCTTCCTCGGCGCCGCCCTGGCGCTCAGCGTCGGCGTTATGGACACGCCCGCCATTGGGACGTCCCTCTGGGGCAACAACGACCGCTTCGACTGGAACGGCCCCCTATGGACTCTCACCTGGGAGGGGCTGTGCTACGTCATCATCGCCATCGTCGTGTTCCTGCTCCGCAGGCTTCCAGGGAGCAGGCGAGGCACGGCCACCGCAATTTTCCTGCTCTTTGCCGCATCCACCGGAGCAGTCTTCGGAAAGCTCCTCGCCGGCAGCTTGGGGCCGAACCGCACCGAATTCGCCCTCCCGCTGCTCGCAATCTTCATGGCAGGGTCCCTCCTTGCCACCCAGAGGCACCGGGTCCTCATCGGTGCGGTGCCAAGCCTTCTCGCCGTACTGGCCGTCTTGGGCGCCCTCGCCACGGGCTACGGCACAGCCCTCGCCCCACTGCCGTTTGCCTACCTCGTCCTGTCGATCGGTTCAATCGGCAGCGCGTCCGCCATCGGGTCACGATATGACATCTCCTACGGGATCTACATCTACGGGTGGCCAATCCAGCAACTCCTCGCAGCCGCCCACACACCGGCACACGTTCCCGTGCTCGGCTTTGCTGCACTCGCTCTCGTTGCGGCCTGGCCACTCGGTTTCCTGAGTTGCGTGGCCGTCGAGCAGCCAGCCCAGCGGGTCCGACGCGCTCTCGTGAGCCGCCTCGCCGCCCGCGTGGCCAATTAGAACAATCCGCTTAAACGCTTGATCAACGGATCACCATCAGTTACTCTTGCCGTGATTAAGCGTTTAATCAAAAGTCCTTGACTCCACCACAAGCTCCCCCGCCTGCTCAACAACGCCGTGTGCAGAGGCTCGTCGCAGAGCCATCGGCGGTCGAGTAGTCCTCACAGACCCGGAGATTTTATGGCCCACCCAGCAAGGAAGCTGGCGAAGAGGGCGAGCATGCCCGCCCTCTTCGCCGCGCTCACGATGTTCTTCACGACCACCATAGTTACTGCCGACATTCCCGGCGCGGGAGCCGTCGGCAGCGCGACCGCACCGACAATGCGCGCCATATACCACATGACTCCCCCGTCAGGATGGCTGAGCGATCCTCAGCGGCCCATCTATCTCAACGGCAAGTACAACCTGTATTACCTTCATAGCAACCAGGACAACGGCCCTGGCGGCTGGCGACATGCGACGTCGTCGGACACTGTGGTGTTCAACGACCAAGGCGACTCCCTTCCGCTCCAGAGCAATTTCCCCGTATGGACCGGCTCCTCCGTGATCGATACGAACAACACCGCGGGATTCGGGGCCGGAACCGTCGTCGCGCTCGCCACGCAACCCGCCGACGGCGACGCGTTCCAGCAATCGCAATACCTCTGGTTCTCGACCGACGGCGGGTCCACCTTCACGCAGTACGGCGCACCGGTCATCGCCAACCCGGACGCTTCGGACTGGTTCCGCGACCCGAAGATCGTTTGGGACGCGGCGCACTCTACGTGGGTAGCGGCGATCGGCCGCGCGCAGAAAATCACGTTCTACACCTCGCCGGACCTCAAGACCTGGACACACCAGACGGATTTCAGCTACACCACGCCGAATATCGGCGGCGTTGAGTGCCCGGATATCTTCCAGATGAAGGCCAACGACGGTTCGTGGCATTGGATCATGGCCGGGAGCATGCAGGGTGACTACAGCGGCAAGCCGGACACGTACGCATACTGGACCGGCACGTGGAACGGCTCGGCGTTCGTCGCAGACCAGACGGACCCGCAGTGGCTCGACTGGGGCTCGGACTGGTATGCCTCGGTGACGTGGCCGGACGCCGCGAATCCCGACGCTTCCCGTTACGCGATCGGCTGGATGAACAACTGGCACTACGCCCCGCACACCGTGCCGACTGACGCCACCGACAACTACAACGGCCAAATGTCCGTGGTGCGTCAGCTCAGCCTCAAGTCCGAGGGCAGCGGTGTCTACAGCCTTCTATCCCAGCCGACGCCAAATCTGGCCAACTACGCCACAAAAACCGTGAAGCCCGCCAACGCAACGGTCAATGGACGGACATCCCTCGACTACCATGGCTCGGCTTACGAGCTCGACGCGGACGTCAGTTGGACCACGCTGAACAACGTCGGTATCTCCGTCGGCGAGAACAAGGACGCCAGCCGGCACACGAACATCGGGGTCTACGGGGGCAACCTTTACGTCGATCGCTCCGCGCAGGACCAAGTGCCGTACTCCTTCGGGACGTACCAGCAGTCCCAGGCGCCGCTCGCTTCGGGTGCAACGTCCGTACATCTCCGGATCCTTGTGGACCACGGCAGCGTGGAGGTCTTCGCCGACGACGGCCGGATCGCCCTCTCGAACCAGGACTTCTTCACGTCGTCGGACACGGGGATCTCCCTCTACACGATCGGCGGCAGCGCCGACTTCGCCAACCTTTCGATCACGGAATTCGCCAACATCACCGAACAGGCGAATCCCGCGGCGCCCTACGCGGACTTCGAGGGCAGCAGCTATGGCCCATGGACGACGGCGGGCACGGCCTTCGGTTCCGGGCCCGCCACCGGCGCGCTCCCCAACCAGCAGCCCGTCACGGGCTACCTCGGGAACAAGCTCGTCAACAGTTTCAACGGCGGCGACGCGTCGACCGGAACGCTGACTTCGCCGTCGTTCACCATCGGCCACTCGTACGTCAACTTCCTCTCAGGAGGCGGGAACAACCCGAGGCCCTCGGATGTCTTCGCCGATTTCGAGGGCGCGACGTGGGGTGCCGGCTGGACGGCGTCGGGCAGTTACGTTGGTCAAGGCCCGACGGCGGAATCCCTCCCGAACCGGCTCGGCTCCAAGGTCCTCGATACGTACGCCGGAGGGGGTGATGCCGCCACGGGCGCGGTCACGTCGCCGACATTCACGATCACGCGGGACTATATCGATTTCCTCATTGCCGGAGGCAATCACCCCTGGGGCCAGTCAGGTGCCGCTGCGGTGAACCTCCTCGTCAACGGGCAGGTAGTCCGCACGGCGACGGGCCAGAATTCATCGACGATGTCGAACGTTAACTGGGACGTCCACACGCTCGTGGGACAGAAAGCCCAAATCCAGGTCATCGACCACGCAAGCGGATCCTGGGGCCACCTCATGGTGGATCAGATCGTATTCAGCAGCATGCCGAACGCGGTTGGCGGTGGGCCGGACAATCAGACCACGGTGAATCTCGTCGTCAACGGGCAGGTCGTTCGCACCGCAACGGGCCAGAACAGCGAGCACCTCGCATGGACGTCGTGGAACGTCTCCGACCTCATCGGCCAGAGCGCCCAGCTCCAGGTGGTCGATAACGGCACGGGAAGCTGGGGCCATGTCCTGCTGGACCAGGTCATCTTCGAAGACATCCCGGCCGCCTAGCTCGCTCGGCTTGTCCGTCCTGACCTTCTTGCCGCTCGAAAGCCCTAAAATGACGCGGCTCGCCGTGTCGTAAGCGCTTTCCCAAACGAAAGAAGGTCAGGACGGCGCGTCGGTTTGTGCCTAAGCTGGGCTCATGGGGAGCAACTCACTGACGACGCCGGATGCGCGGCGCCTCCTCGCCGCACTGGCAAACACCCAAGCCCGGAGGGTCTTCGCTGAGATCAGCGTTGGCGGTACCCCGGGCAGTTCGCTCTCGCCAGCGAAACTCGAACGGGCGCTCGCGCTCCTGGACCAAGCAGGGCTGGTCGAAACGGTTGAGACCGAAGGCGATGTTCGCTACCGCATCCGCGAGCATGCCTTCCGGGACGCGCTGGCGAGCCTTTCGTCGGCACCCAGCCCGTCCGGCGTCGAGCGCTTCTTGACCTCGGATGGCCGCATTGATCGCTATCCGGCGAGGGAGGCAGACCGACTCAAGGTTCTCGCCTGGGTTGCGACGCGCGTCCTCCAGACCAGCGAGCGGGTGGCGGAACGGGAGCTTAACGAACGCGTCGCCCGGTTCACCGGAGACGTGCCCATGCTCCGGCGGTACCTTGTTGACTCCGGCATCGTGAGCCGCACGCCCGACGGCTCGGCCTACTGGCTGGCCCTCGAAGAAGACGCCGACGGCGGCCGCTAGAGGTCCCTGGCATTCGCCAGAACGGGAAGCTTGCCCCGGACTTCTTCCACAACAGACGGATCGATGTCCACGATGGCGAGTTCCGGCATTTCCCCGAGGGCGGCGACTACGACACCCAGTGGCGAGATCACAGCGCTGTGCCCGATGCCTGTGGGCGCCGTGTCTGTGGAGGGGAGGCCGACGCTCGCGGGATCGCCTTGGCCGCACGCCACGACGAAGGTGGTGCTGTCCACTGCGCGGGCCCGCACCAGCAGTTCCCACTGCTCTGCTTTGCCTTCGCCGGCGCCCCATGAGGCGCAGACGATGTTGACCTGCGCTCCTGCCCGTGCGTTGGCGGTGAAGAGTGCGGGGAAACGAACGTCGTAACACGTGGCAAGGCCAAACACGGTGCCGTTGAGTTCGAAGGTTACAGGCGACGTGCCGGCGTCGACCGAATCAGACTCCGCGAAGCCGAATGCATCAAAGAGGTGGATCTTGTCGTAGGACGTGTCAATCCCGCGGCCGGTGACCAAGAGGGTGTTCCGGACCCGTCCGCCCTCGCCGGGGGTGAACATTCCCGCCACGACGGCGATATCCAGCTCCCGTGCAAGGCTGCGGACCGCTGCGGCCCACGGCCCGTCCAGCGGTTCGGCGATGTCGGCCAGGCTGTTGCCGAAGGCGCGCATGGCTGCTTCAGGAAAGACAACGAGTTCGGCTCCAGCAGCCTTGGCCCGGGTGGCGTATTCTCGGATCAGTTCCAGGTTGGCGGCCACATCGGCCCCGGTGATGATTTGTGCCACGGCTAAACGCATGAATTTACTCCAGATTGTTGTATACATGATGTATGCGAAAAAGTTCGGGGACTGCGGCGTCCGGCCGCGAGAAGGCGTACGCGTACCTGCGTGAAAATATCCTGATCGACCCCGAGGTGCAGGGGAAGTTCCTGAATGAGCAGGAACTGGCCGCGGAAATCGGCGTATCGCGTACGCCGGTGCGTGAGGCGCTCTTGCTGCTGGTCTCGGACGGTTTGGTGGAACTGATTCCCCAGCGCGGAGCTTACGTTCCCCCGGTGACCGGCCGGGAAATGTCCGAATTGATGGAACTGCGCGGGATCCTCGAAAGCCACGCCGCCCGCTTGGTCATCGAGCAGGGACGTGTCCCCGCCGGGACGATGCAGGAAACCCTTGACCTGCAGGCAAAGCTTCCCGAGGAACTGAGCCCGGAGGCGGCCCGTGAGTTTATCCGTCTGGACACCCTGTTCCACCAGCAGCTCATCGACGCGGCGGGCAACGAGCTCATTTCCCGGACGTACAGTAAGCTCCACGTCCGGCAAATTTTGGTGGGAGTCTCCGCGCTGTTCCGTACCGGAGGCCGCCGCGAGCAAGTGTGCGCCGAACATCAGGACATACTCGACGCCCTGATGTCCGGCGACGCGGCGACGGCCCAGAAGGCCATTGACCATCACCTCGCGGTGACCCGGGACATCCTGCTCCGGACTTGAGACGGCCTTCGCCCCCCCAGCGCAGCTCGCTGAGATCCTCACGATTCCTCCGGACGGCCAGCGTCAGCGCGTTTCCGCGCCGGCGGACGGTCGGCTTCCTGCCGCAGATCCTTCGAGCAGCAGACGGTAGTCCTCATCCTCCACGGTGTTGGAGTCCCGGCCGAGCGCCAAGCCGACTACGGTGACGACGGCGGCTAGGGCCACATAGATGGCAACCGGAATCCAGGTGCCGAACTGGGACAGCAACAGCGTGAACATCAAGGGTGCAATGGCGCCCCCGATCACGCCGGCAAAGGTGTAGGCCAGCGAACTTCCGGTGGACCGCAGCCTCGGGGAGAACTGTTCCACGATGAAGGCGGCCTGCGGTCCGTACATGAAGGAGTGCGCCATGAGACCCAGGACGATTCCCACGATCAGCAGTGGCTCGCTGTGCCCGCCCAGGATGCCGAAGAAGACGAAAGTCCAGACGGCTCCAACCACTGCCGCAATCCCGTAGACGAGGCGCCGGTTGAAGCGGTCGGAGACGGCTCCGGCAAGCGGGATCATGAACAGCTGAAACGCCGAGCCGATCAACACGGCAGTGAGGACCTGGCTGCGGTCATAGCCAAGCGTCTGGATCCCGTAGCTCAGGGTGAAGACGGTGAACAGGGCGTAGAGCACGTCCGGGCCTACCCGGCACAGGGTGGCGGCGACGAGCGGCCGGAGTTCCTTGCTGAAGACCTCACGGACCGGAGCGTTGGGCTGCTCACCGTGCGCCTCGATGGCCTTGAAAATCGGGGTATCTTCAAGCTTCAGCCGAATCCAAAGGCCGAACCCGACCAGCACGGCCGAGACCAGGAAGGCGATGCGCCAGCCAAAGCTGATGAACTGCGCTTCACTGAGGGTAACGGTCAGGACGGCCAGCGTCCCGTTGGCCAGGAGGTTGCCGGCCGGCGGTCCGACCTGGGCCGCGGAAGCCCAGAACCCGCGCCTATGGGGATCGCCGTACTCGCTGGAGAGCAGCACTGCGCCGCCCCATTCGCCACCGACCCCCACGCCCTGGGCGAAGCGCAGCAATACCAAGATGATCGGGGCCGAGATGCCGATGCTGCCGTAACCAGGCAGCACCCCGATCAGTACGGTGGCGACGCCGATGATCATCAGCGTTGTCACCAGCACCTTTTTGCGGCCGATGCGGTCACCGAGCCGTCCGAAAATGATGCCGCCTACAGGACGGGACACATAGCCCACGGCATAGGTGGAGAACGCCAGGATGGTCCCGGTCAAGGGATCCGATGACGGGAAGAAGACGATGGGGAATACGACGGCGGCCGCGGCGGAGTAGACAGCAAAGTCGTACCACTCGAGCGCGGTGCCGGTGAGGCTTGCGGCAAAGGCCCTGTACAGGCCTTTGGGATGCATCGGCTTTCCCGGACGCGGCGCTGCGCCGGAAGCCGGAACTGGAACGTTGGCCATGGGTTTCCTCCACGAGAAGTTTACGGTGACGCCTGCCACACTGGCGTTAAATGTATACATTACGCATACTGGATGTACATTGGCGACTGTTTCCGGTTTCCGATCTGAAAAATTTCTCCAGCAGGACACGCAAAGGATGGACAGAAAATGACGACTCTGAGCTTTGAACTTCCCGATGGCACCACGAGGAACGTCCAGGTCAAGCACCTCCTGAACGCCGGCTACGCGGGACGCGAGCAGGAAGAAGTGCAGGCCCACATCGCCGAACTGGCCGAACTTGGCGTTCCCGGCCCCGCGACCACGCCGGCGCTGTACCCCGTGTCGCCATACTTGGCCCAGCAGGTTTCGGAAGTCCGCGTCCAGCACGGCAGGACCTCGGGTGAAGCCGAATGGGCCCTGGTGATCACTGATGAGGACGTGCTCCTGACCGTGGCGTGCGACCACACCGACCGCGAACTCGAGGTCCACGGGGTGGCTTGGAGCAAGAACGCCAGCCCGGACGTGTTGGGGCGCAAGGCCTGGCGCCTGGATGATGTCCGCGACCATTTGGACAAGATCACGCTCAAGGGGTGGGTGGGCGACGGCGAAACGCCGGACACCCTTATCCAGGACAGCTCGTTGGAGGCGCTCCTCAGCCCTGACTACTGGCTCGAGGTCCTGGCGGAGCGCGGCCTGAACCAGCCGGGCACGGTCCTCATTTCAGGCACGGTGGCAATGAAGCATGGGGTTGACCAGTTTGCCCGCAGCTGGAAAGTGGAAATGAGCGATCCGGTGACCGGCACGTCGGTGGACGCCCAGTACGTTGTGGAGCGGATGGCGAAGCCCATCGGCTGAGTCCGGCTCCGCCGTCGTTCAGCCGTCTCCATTGTGGGCGCCCGAAACCGGGCTTACGCTGGGAGAGGCACAAGCGGTTGGCATTACTACCGCGTTGAGAGGGCGCTGCATGGACGGCAATTCCATCACCGACACCTTCCACCGGCCCCTGAGGGACCTGCGGATTTCCGTCACGGACCGATGCAATTTCCGTTGCGTGTATTGCATGCCCAAGGAGATCTTCGGGCGGGATTTCGTTTTCATGCCCCGGGATCAGCTGCTGACGTTTGAGGAAATCACCCGGCTGGCGTCGATCGCGGTGGGGCACGGGGTGCGCAAGATCAGGCTGACCGGCGGGGAACCCCTGCTGCGGAAGGACATCGAGGAATTGGTCCGGATGCTGGCCCGGTTGCGCACCCCCGACGGGCTGGCACCGGACCTGGCCATGACCACGAACGGCTCGGTCCTGGCGCAGAAGGCACAAGCCCTCAAGGATGCCGGGCTGAACCGTGTGACGGTCTCGCTCGACTCACTCCGGGAGGAGACCTTCCAGGCCATGAACGACGTCGGCTATCCCGTGGCGAAGGTCCTTCACGCCGCTGACGTTGCCCAGGCCGCGGGACTGGGGCCGGTGAAAATCAACATGGTGGTCAAGCGCGGCACGAACGACCAGGACATCCTTCCCATGGCGAGCCATTTCAAGGGATCCGGGTTCGTCCTGCGGTTCATCGAGTACATGGACGTGGGGGCGTCCAACGGCTGGAAAATGGATGAAGTGGTGCCCTCCGCCGAGATCCTGGCCCGCATCGGGGCGGTGTTCCCGCTGGAGCCCGTGGCGCCCAACTACCCCGGCGAGACCTCGGATCGCTGGCGCTACGCGGACGGCAGCGGCGAAATCGGAGTCATTTCCAGCGTGACCCAGGCCTTTTGCCGCGGCTGCACCCGGGCCAGGCTATCTGCAGACGGGAAGTTGTTCACGTGCCTTTTCGCCACAACCGGCACTGACCTAAGGGCTCTCCTGAGGGGCGGCGCGTCCGACGTCGAGCTTTCGACGGCGTTGTCCGCCCTGTGGGGTGGCCGTACGGACCGCTACTCGGAACTGCGCAGTTCGCACACGCCGAAAGACCCCACGGCACACAAGATCGAGATGTCGTACATCGGCGGGTAGCCCAGGCGGACCGCATCACCCGAGGCTCCCCCGCAGCCCGGCCAGTGACCCTATGCTGGTGCCATGACGCAGACGTCGATCAGTTCCGCCACAGCGCTGGCCGAAATGCTGGCCGCCACCGGCTACCTCGCCGACGAGGGCCTGGCCACCATTGGCTACCTCGCCCTGAGCATGGAACGGCCGCTTCTGCTGGAGGGCGAACCGGGCACCGGCAAGACCTCCCTCGCCGAAGCGCTGGCGGAAGGGTTCGGACTGCCGCTGATCCGCTTGCAGTGCTATGAGGGAATCGACGCGTCGCAGGCGCTATATGACTGGGACTTCACTGCCCAGATCCTGCATCTGCGCAGCGTGGAGGCCAGCAGCGGCGCGGGAATGGGTGCGGGTTTGAGCGTGGCCGAGCTGGAAAGCTCGCTCTACGACAAACGGTTCCTGCTGGCCCGGCCCATCCTTAAGGCATTGCAGCAAAGCCCGGCCGTGCTGCTGATTGACGAAATCGACCGGGCTGACGACGAGTTCGAGGCGTTCCTCCTGGAGGTGCTCTCGACCTACCAGGTCTCCATCCCCGAGTTCGGCACGGTCAAGGCTGATACCCCGCCGATCGTGGTGCTCACCTCCAACCGGACCCGCGACCTGCACGACGCGCTCAAACGCCGGTGCCTCTACCACTGGATCGACCACCCCGGGCTGGCCCGCGAAGTGGAAATTGTGCGCACCCGGCTCCCCCAGGTGCCCGCGCTCCTGGCCGAGCAGGTGGTGCGCGCCGTCCAGCAGATCCGGGTCACTGACGACGTGCTCAAGCCTCCCGGAGTGGCCGAAACCCTGGACTGGGCCCGTGCGCTGCACCAGCTCGGCCGGGCCGAGCTTGACCTGGCCTCGGCCGCGGCCAGCATCGGCGCGCTGTGCAAGTACCGCGAAGACACCGAGCGGGTCTCGGCGGCCCTGGCCCGGATGCTCGGCTGAGCCCATGCCACTCGCAGGAGGGAGCCCCCCGGCAGGCCAGAGCGCAAGCCAGGGCACAGGCCACAGCGCCGAAGAGATCCTGTTGGCCTTTGCTGCCGCGGTACGCGCGGCAGGCGTGAAAGTGACCGCGGACCGCTCGCTCAGCTTCGTCGACGCCGTTGGCAGGCTCGCCGTGGACCGCCGCTCGGATGTGTTCTGGGCCGGCCGCGCCACGCTTTGCGCCTCCCCGGAGGATTTGCCCGCCTACCAGCGGACGTTTGAGGCCTGGTTCGCCGTGGAACATTCCGCCGCGCAGCAGCTCGAAACCTCGGCGACGTCCGTCAGCGCCGCCGCTTTGGACGACGACGGCGGCCCGGAAGGTGGGCGGGAACAGTTGCGGGCACTCGCCAGCCGCCGGGAGTTGCTGCGGCACCGCGATATAGCCGTCCTGGACGACGCGGAACGCGCACTGCTGCACCGGATGTTCGAGGAGCTGCAGGTCCGCTTGCCCACCCGGCAGACCCGGCGCAAGCACCTCGACCGGCACGGCGACGTCGACCGCGTACGGACCCTGCGCGACCAGCTGCGCCGCGGCGGGGAACCGGGGCCGCTGCGCCGCGCCCGTGCTCCGCGCAAACCCCGCCGGACGGTCTGGTTGATCGATGTTTCGGGTTCGATGACACCCTACGCGGACAGCCTCCTGCGCTTGGCCCACCGGGTAGTGGAAGCCGCCCCGCGCCAGGTGGAGGTATTCACGATTGGAACCCGGCTGACCCGTGTGACCGGCGCGCTTCGGGTTCCGGACCCGGACAATGCCCTGGCCCTCGCCGGCCGCACCGTCCCTGACTGGTCCGGCGGAACCCGGCTTGGAGAGGTGTTGCGAGCATTCAACGACCGCTGGGGCCAGCGCGTGATGGTGCGCGGCGCCGTCGTCGTGATTGCCAGCGACGGATGGGAGCGAGGCGACCCGGCACTGCTGGGACGCCAGGCCGAGCGGCTGCATCATCTGGCGAGGCGGATCATTTGGTCCAATCCGCACCGCGGCAAGGCGGGGTACGAGCCCCTGCAACGGGGAATCAGGGCGGTGCTGCCGCACGTTGACTTCTTTATAGGGGGGCACTCAATGCAGAGTTTCGAGGAGTTGTTGGACGTGGTTGCCAATGCGTGAGGTCTTGGACGATCTGGTCGCCGCCATGGCGGCCGGCCACACTGTAGGACTCGGAACGGTGGTGCGGACCTTCCGCTCCGCACCGCGGCCGGCCGGCGCCGCGATGATGGTCGACGCCGACGGCAGTGCGGTGGGCTCGGTGTCCGGCGGGTGCGTCGAAGGAGCGCTCTACGAACTGGCCACCAAGGTGGTCGAATCGGGCAAGCCGGTGCTGCAGCGCTACGGCATCAGTGACGACGCCGCGTTCGAGGTCGGCCTGACCTGCGGCGGGATCCTGGACATTTTTGTGGAGCCGGTCTCCACTGAGAACTTCCCGGAACTGGCCCAGGTAGCGGACGACGTCGGCGCCGGCCGCCCGGTTGCCATCGTCACTGTGATCGAACACCCCGATCCGGCCTGGCTGGGCCGCCACCTGGTGGTCCGCCCTGACGGGTTCGTCGGTTCCCTCGGCAGCGAGCGTGCCGACCATGCGGTATCCGACGACGTCCAAGGCCTGCTCGCCGCGGGCCGCAACGCCACGCTCATGTACGGACCGGACGGGCAGCGGCGCGGGGAAGGCATGCGCGTTTTCGCCCTCAGTTTCGCCCCGCAACCGCGGATGCTGGTGTTCGGGGCGATCGACTTCGCCGCCGCCGTCGCGAAACAAGGCACCTTCCTGGGCTACCGGGTTACGGTCTGCGACGCACGCGCGGTTTTCGCAACGGCTGCCCGGTTCCCGCAGGCGGACGAGGTGGTGGTGGAATGGCCGCACCGCTACCTGCAGGCGCAGATCAGCGCCGGCCAAGTCGATGAACGCACCGTGATCTGCGTACTGACCCACGACCCGAAATTCGACGTGCCGCTGCTGGAGTTGGCGCTGCGCCACAACGTGGCGTACGTGGGGGCGATGGGATCCCGGCGCACGCACCACGATCGCTTGGAACGGCTGCGCGAAGCGGGCCTGAGCGAGGCCGAATTGGCCAGGCTTTCCAGCCCGATCGGCCTGGATCTGGGGTCCCGCACTCCGGAGGAAACGGCCGTCTCCATTGCCGCCGAGATCATTGCCCTTCATTGGGGTGGCGGGGGCGGAAGATTGAGCACCATGGAGGCCCGGATCCATCACGAACCCACGGTAGAAGCGGACCATGAGGATGCGGGGTACGAACTCAATCCGAGCTAGGGCGCTCACCTCCTCCGAGGAGTAACCTGTGTCACATCAGGACTGGATGCCGGGCAGTGTGCTCGTCTCCAACGCGACAGGAGATCCCAATGGCGAGTTCCAAGACGATCACCGTCGAAGTCGATGATGTGAGCTACACAGACGATGTCGAGCCACGATTGCTGCTGGTCCAGTACCTGCGCGAACGGCTTGGCAAGACCGGCACATTGATCGGCTGCGACACTACCAACTGCGGCGCCTGCACCGTCCATCTGGACGGAGTCAGCGTCAAATCCTGCACCATGTTCGCGGTTCAGGCAGACGGCCACAACGTCACCACCATCGAAGGCCTGGCCCGGGACGGCAAGCTCGCCCCGCTGCAGCAAGCCTTCCACCAATGCCATGCGTTGCAATGCGGCTTCTGCACGCCCGGCATGATCATGCAGTCGGCATCCCTTCTCGCCGAGAACCCGCATCCCACCGAGCAGGAAATCCGGGACGGCCTTGAGGGGAACCTTTGCCGGTGCACCGGGTACCAGAACATCGTTGCCGCGGTACAGGCCGCCGCTGACGGAACGGTTTCCGCGGACAGCACCGTGTCCGCAGACAGCGACGAGACGGAAACGGCAGGTGTGGCATGACCATCGCCGAAATCGGCAGGCCCCGACTCCGCAAGGAAGACGCCCACCTCATCACCGGACGCTCCAGGTACACGGACAACATGACGCTGCCCGGCATGCTGCATCTGGCCATGGTCCGGAGCCCGTTCGCCCATGCGACGATCACGTCGATCGACGTTTCCGCAGCGAAGTCTTCGCCCGGCGTCGTCGCCGTACTTACCGGAGACGACGTGGCCGCGGAACAGGGCAGCCTGCCGAACGTCTGGCCTGTGACCGCCGAGCAGAAGGCGCCCGCGTTCCCATCGATCGCCGTCGACGAGGTGGCCTTTGCCGGCGAGGTAGTGGCCTGCATCGTTGCCCGCAGCGCCGCAGCGGCGCGGGACGCCGTCGAACTCGTGGACGTCAGCTACGACGAACTTCCGGTGGTCCTGGATCTGGAGGAGGCGTTTACGGACAAGGTGCTCGCCCACTCCAGCTTGGAGTCCAATCTGTCGGCGACGTGGGTGTTTGACTCGGGCGAGGCAGGCACAGGCAAGCCGATCGCCGAGGCATTGGCGAACGCCGAGGTGCTCATCGAACGCACCTTTTATCAACAGCGCCTCATCCCGGCTTTCATGGAACCGCGCTCGATCGTGGTTGACCCTACAAGTGAGCAAATCACCATGTGGTCGTCCACTCAGATTCCCCATATCCTGCGGCTGATTCTGACATTGACGCTGGGAATCCCGGAAAGCAAGCTGCGTGTGATCGCCCCCGACGTGGGCGGTGGTTTTGGCGGAAAACTGACGGTGATCCCGGAGGAATTCATCACCCTCATGGCAGCCCGACGTGTCGGCAAGCCCTGCAAATACACTGAAACCCGCAGCGAATCGCTTCAGTCCGGGCATCACGGCCGGGCCCAAGTGCAGAAGGTGAAGCTCGCGGCGACGAAGGACGGAATCGTCACCGGGCTGGACATCCAGCTGCTGGCGGACATGGGCGCCTACCTGGGCATTATCGGCTCGGGAGTCCCGATCCTGGGCGCGTTCATGTACAACGCCATCTACAAGTTCCCGGCGTACCGACTGGAATGCAACAACCTCTTCACCAACAAGGCGTGGACGGGCGCTTACCGGGGCGCAGGCCGGCCGGAAGCAACCTTCGCTATCGAGCGCTTGATGGATGAACTCGCCGTCGAACTGGGCATGGACCCCCTGGAAGTGCGGAAGAAGAACTGGATCAACCACGAGGAATTTCCCTTCACCACTGTCACTGGGCTCGAATACGACAGCGGCAACTACGAGGCGGCCACGGCGAAGGCGCTGGAGCTCTTTGGCTACGACGAGCTCCGGGCTGAGCAGGCCAGGCGCCGCGAGGCCAACGATCCCGTCCAACTCGGCATCGGCATCTCCACGTTCACGGAAATGTGCGGCCTGGCTCCGTCCCGAGTGCTTGGCGCGCTCAGTTACGCGGCCGGCGGCTGGGAGCATGCCCAGGTGCGCGTGCTGCCCACCGGCAACGTCGAGGTGGTCACGGGCACATCCCCCCACGGTCAGGGTCACGAAACCGCCTGGAGCCAGCTCGTGGCTGACAGGCTCGGCGTGACGTTCGAAAATGTCGAAGTGCTCCATGGTGATACCCAGGTCTCCCAGCGCGGCCTGGACACCTACGGCTCCCGCTCGCTGACCGTCGGTGGCATGGCGGTGCTGGCCGCTGCAGACAAGGTGATCGAGAAGGCCAAGGTTCTGGCGGCGCACATGATGGAGGCCAGCGAAGAGGACATCGAGTTCACGGACGGCAAGTTCAGCGTGAAGGGCACTGATCAATCCACGGCATTCGGTGAAGTCGCCTTCGCCGCCTTCTCGGCGCACAACCTGCCAGAAGGGTTTGAGCCCAATCTGGACTCGGACGCCACCTTCGACCCGCAGAGCTTCTCCTTCCCGCACGGCACCCACCTGGCCGCCATGGAAGTGGACACCGAAACCGGGCACGTCACCATCCGCAAGTACGTTTGCGTGGACGACGTCGGGGTGGTGGTCAATCCGCTGATTGTGGAAGGCCAGGTCCACGGCGGCCTGGCGCAGGGAATCGCGCAGGCCCTCTATGAGGAGGCCGTGCACGACGACGCGGGGACCCTGGTCACGGGCTCGTTCGTGGACTACCTCGTGCCCAGTGCGCCGGATCTGCCGCACTTCACGACGGCGCGTACCGAGACGCCGTCCACCACCAATCAGTTGGGGGCAAAGGGAGTCGGCGAGGCGGGAACCATCGCCTCGACGCCCGCCATTGTCAACGGAGTGCTGGACGCGGTGCGGCACCTTGGAGTGAAGGACATCAAGATGCCCTGTACGCCGTCGCGCGTATGGGCCGCCCTTGAAGAAGCCAAGACCACCGGAGGTGTGCAATGATTCCGAGCGCATTCGATTACGCCGCTCCGGCTACGCTGGCGGAGGCGCTGAGCGTGTTGGCCGACGCCGGAGACGACGTGAAGCTGCTGGCCGGGGGCCAAAGCCTGATCCCCGTGATGAAGCTGCGCCTGGCCGACCCAGCCATGGTGGTCGACTTGGGCCGGATCGGGGAGCTGTCCGGGGTCCGCGACGACGGCGACGCACTGCTGATCGGAGCCATGACGACCCACCACCAGATCGCCACCGACCCTCTGATTGCCGAGCACGTGCCGTTGCTGGCCAAGGCCGCGGCGACGGTCGCGGATCCGCAGGTCCGCCACCGCGGCACGTTCGGTGGCGCTCTGGTGCACGCCGACCCGGCGGGTGACATGCCCGCGCCGGTGCTGGCCGCGGACGCGACGTTCATCCTGAACGGTCCTAACGGGGAACGCCGGGTGGCAGCGGCGGACTTCTTCCAGGGGTACTTCACCACCGCCGTTGACGACGGCGAGATCCTCACCCATATCCGGGTGCCGAAGTACACCGGATGGGGTGCGCACTATGAGAAATTCACCCGCGTGGCCCAGCAATGGTCCATCGTCTCAGTGGCCGCCATGGTCCGGGTGGAAAGCGGCACCATCGCCGAGGCCAGGATCGGCCTGACCAACATGGCCAGCACGCCCTTGCGGGCGACCGCCGTCGAACAGGCACTCGCGGGTGCCCCGCTGACCCGGGAAGCGATCGCCACCGCGAGCGCACACGCAGCCGAAGGGACCGATCCCGCCAGCGACCTCAATGGGGACGCGGCCTACCGCCGCCACCTGGCCGGGGTCCTGACCAAGCGGGCCGTCCTCGCGGCCGCCGGACTCTAGCGGAAAACGGACGGAGGCAGACGTGGAACTCAAACATCACTTCGTGGTTCCCAGTTCGCTGGAGGACACCTGGCATTCGTTCAACCAGCTGGAAGACATCGCGCCCTGTTTCCCGGGGGCGACCCTTACGTCCGTGAGCGGCGAGCAGTTCACCGGAACGGTCAAGGTCAAGCTCGGCCCGATCGCCATGATCTACACCGGCACCGGTGAATTCCTCGAGCGCAACCAGGAGACGCATACGGTGGTCATTTCGGCCACCGGGAAGGACAAACGCGGTAACGGCACGGCTGGCGCCACCGTGACGGCAGTGCTGACGCCCGAGGTCGACGGCACCTCCGTGGACGTGACCACCGACATGAACGTCACCGGGAAACCGGCCCAATTCGGCCGGGGCGTCATCCAGGACATCTCGGACAAGCTGCTGGACCAGTTTGTCCAGTGCGTGATCGGGAAGGCGGGCGGCGGGGCTCCGAGCGATACCGAGACCGACGCCGGAGGGTCGGCTGCGTCGGCAGAGTCCGGGACGGCTGGGGCAACGGAGCCCGGGGAGCCTGATGCCGCGACTGCGGCCGGGCCCGCCGGCGTCGGCCCCCCCGCCGCGGGTCCTGCAGCACCGATGGCCGGGCCCCCGGCGTCGCCCGTGCCTGCGGCCGCAGTCGGAACCGCGACGCCGTCCGCGCCGTCGTCGGAATTGGATCTGGGCTCGGCCGTGTGGCCGGTGCTGGTTCGTCGTTTCGGCCCCGTGCTTTGCGCCGCCGCTGCCGTGATCTTGGTGGCTTGGCTTGTCCGGCGACGTGGACGGGACTGAACGCGCTATTTGGGCTGTATTGATGCTGGTTCTCGGGCAGCGCGGCGCGCTTGCCGCGCCCCTCGGCGTGTCGATATCATCAGGGTGGGTTATGCAGCGGCCCTCGGATCTCTTTCCATGGAGCGACCCCATGACCCGCCGGACACCCCTCTCTTCCAACGCTTCTTGCGTGTCTGCCCACATGCCTGGAGCCGCGCTGTGAACGCGCTACTCACCGCATGCCTGGCGGGCGAACTGGACCCAATCCAGGGGCTTGCGAAGTTGTCTGTTGCGGAGCTCAACTTTTTGGCCGACGCCCTCTTCAGGCTGCTCGACGTCGGGAAGCCTGAGTTCGGGGTCAAGTCCTGGTACGACGCGGTACTGGATGAGTTGGCTGCGCGCGGCGAGCGGTCCGCGCGCGGTGGGGGTCCTACGCCCGATGAGCGGACCGCCGTCGACGTTTCCTTGGGCTAGTCTTCCAGCGCCGCGGAGGCTAAAGCGGCGCTGGCACTCTCTGCCCCTGGTGCTTGCCGGTCTGCCAGTTCGCGCACGACTATTTTCAATTCCTGCCTGAACATCGACGTATCGATCGACACTTGGGCGAGAACCTGCCGTTCCGACTCCGCCGCCCGCTCAAGCGCTTCCCTGCCTGCGTCGGTCAGTGAAACGACGTGCGCCCGGCGGTCCTCGGAATTTCGACTGCGGCTTACGTGGCCGTGGGCCTCGAGCCTGCTGAGGGTTTGCCCCATGGTCTGGGCCTGCACGCGCACGATCTGCGCCAGCGTGGTCTGGGTGATGGGGCCAGTGGCTGCAAGGACCTCCAGCGCGATGACACCGGCGTGGGTGAGGCCGATCGCCCTGAGATTCTCGTCCCAAGCGTGTTCCACCAGCCGGGCCGCTGTAGACAGCAACCTTCCGGTGGGCCAACGCTCGATGTCCGGCATATGTCTCATTGTAGCCGTGAGGGCATTTTGCCGGGGGTTCGGGGGGTAACTCGTCCTGCGGCGGTCGGCCGTGAAGAGGGATGCAGTCTTCGAATTGGGTAGGCTGAGCCAAAATTGTCTTCGATTGGGGCTGCTGATGTTTGGGTTGAGCCGGTGTCGCCCTTGATTCGGCGGGGCGAAGCCGTTTCGTGGGGCAAAGCATATTTCGCCGTGCAGGCGATTGCCGGTTTCTTGTGGTGGGCCGCGGTTTTCCTGTCGCCGGTGGTGCGCGAGTCGACTCTGGGTAACCTCGACCCGGTTGCGGTTGCTGCCCTCGACATTCCTTTGTTCGTCGCGGCGTCAGCCGTGGCGGCGTTTGGTGTTAAGGCCGCTGCGGTGGTGAGTACAGGCTGGACGGGTGTTGTCGCCGTCGCACTGACGGTGTATGCCACCGTCACAACCGAAGCGGGCTGGGGCGTGCTCGGCATGGGCGCTGCGACTGCGGGTTCGCTGATCGCGCTCTGCTTTGTCTTGCTCGGGCGTGTACCTACCGGGTGGATCATCCGCGGTCCGTTCGCATTCCGTCCCGCAATCCCCCGCCCCACCGCCGCAAGCCACGTGGCCTCGACATTCGGGCAAATTGTCCTCTTCTGGGGCTTCTTCCTGGCGGCGATTCCGTTCGCCGTCGCTTTTCTCGAAGGGCGCTGGGCGGTGGCACTCCCGTTTCCGTCGTTTGCAATTCCTGTCGGCATCGCGGTTCTGGTACTCGCCAGCGTCCTTGGCATCTCGGCGGCTGTAGCGATGTCGACGTTGGGAAACGGCACGCCGCTACCATCGGCAATGCCGAACCGCCTGGTCATCGCAGGTCCGTATCGCTGGATCCGGAATCCTATGGCGGCCGCGGGCATCCTCCAAGGCGCGGCAGTCGGTGTCCTCCTGCAGTCATGGCTCGTGGTGGCCTACGCCGTCGTTGGTTCGCTGGTGTGGAATTACGTTGTCAGACCGCTCGAGGAATCTGACCTGGAGGAACGGTTCGGCGAAGAATTCCGGCAATACCGCGACGCCGTGCGCTGCTGGGTACCGCGGGTGTCGAAGGCTTCATCTTAGATTGGCCGCGCCGTAGGCCAGCCGCGCCGGGTAGTCGTAGATCACAACGCTGCCGATAACCGGCGTGTTGGCCCATTGTTGGCTGCCTATTTCGTACTGCTGGTCTCCCTGGCTACTTTTTAGCGCACCCAGCTCATACATAACGGTCGACGTCAGGCCGGGTTCGCCATTCGCGCCGAGGCTCAGAGTCCCCGGGCTGAGGAACACCCGGAGGTCTTTGCTGTTTTCCGTTGCAAAGTCTTTCAGTTCCAGAATTGCTCCGGAACTCCCTGATTTCTCCCGTGAATACTTCCGCGTCGATGATCTAAGCACCAGTATGGTGGGTGCATAACGCAACCACTGATCTGAAGGGACCTTCACCATGGCTGTTCGAGTTGACCTGAATATCTCGCTGGATGGTTTCGCCACGACCACCGACGCAACTCCGGAGAATCCGTTCGGGTCGGATTGGGGCCGCCTGGTTGACGCATATACGTCCACCCGCACGTTCCGTGAGCGGGTTCTGCATGACACCAGTGGAGAAGGTACGTCCGGCGTCGACGACAAATACGCCGCGGCCTACTTCGAGGGGATCGGAGCTGAGATTATGGGTGCCGGAATGTTCGGGTTCCATAACTTCCCCGATGACCCCGAGTGGAAGGGCTGGTGGGGCGACGAGCCTCCGTTCCGCGTCCCGGTGTTCGTCCTCACTCACACGCCTCGCGCTGCCATCACGATGGCCGGCGGTACAACTTTCCACTTCGTAGATACCAGCCCCGAAGAAGTGCTTGAACGAGCGCTGAGTGCGGCGGGTGAAAAGGACGTACGTATCGGAGGGGGCCCTACCGTTGTGCGCGACTATCTCAGTGCTGGACTTGTCGACCGGCTGCATGTCGCGATCACACCGATCCTGCTCGGTAGTGGAATACGGCTTTGGGACGACCTCCGGGGGCTGGAAAGCGACTACACGGTCACGTCAGAGACCGCCGAAAGCGGCATCATCCACGTCACCTTCCACCGCTAAGCCCACACGGGATCGGCTGATTGCGTCTACTCGCGTTTGAGCGTGAGTGCCAGGCTGGGAACCGCGAAGGACAGGAGAAAGATCGGCAGGGGGCTCTTCCCGCTGCACCGGAACCTGGCGATCTCGCCCTCGGCGACGTCGAAAGACCTGGTCCGGCTCGAATTTCGGCCATTTCGGACGTGAAGGGTGTGACGTCCCGGTTCGAGCGTGATGTCGATCGTCTTGTTCAGTTCGACAGTCCCGGCACTTTTCCCGTCGACGATGGCCTCATACGTGCCGCGACGGACTTCCACCCCGATGGCCCTGTGCGTCAGTTTGAGCGTTGCAGTCATTCTGATCCCCTCCTGCGTCCTGGCCCTCGGCCAGCCAGCGGCGGCGAGCCGTTCGCCGTCGTACATCCGGGCCGGTCACGTCGACCGCTACTGCTTCAGCGGCGCGATCTGTATTTGCTTCGCGAGCGAGTAAGCGGTCGGAAGATCGCTGTCGCTTTCGACGAAGACACGGCCGATAGCGAGTGCGGAATCGGTTGGCGAAGAAATCTGCGTCATGCCGTTCGGAACGGTTCCCTTCCAACCGGGCCCGCTGAGGAGAAAGTCGCCGGCTTTGGTTCCTGTCGTGCGTTTGCCGACGTAGGCAAAATTGGTGCTTTTCGACGAGTCGGTGAACTGCACGCTGAAGTAACGGCCGGACATGTCCGGTATGTGGAGGACTTGCGGCCCTTCGCTCAAGTCGAGCCAGCCACCGACGTAGAGCAAGTCGTCGGCTCCGGTTGCCATGAGGCTCCCGCGCGACGTCGACGGCGAAGAGGTGCCGGGCACGGCGTAAAGCGTGTTGACGGGGATCGGGCCCTCACCGAACCCGTGCTTGAGAATCGCCCTCTTGAATCCGTTGACCGTGAGTCGCGGCCAGAGGTAGATGAACGCGGGCGCGCCGAGCCCCCATACGATAACCGCAGCCATGACGAGTGGAATGATCCCGTCCCCGTTGGCGATCCGCCTGTAGATGACCCACGCGAAGACCGCCAGAATGACGGCGGTAAGCGGGCGTCCGTACTTCAAGATGAGGCGGTTCATTTCAATGCGCCCTGACAATGCTCGGCAATTGGTACGTGCCGTCGAGAATCGCCGCGCCGGGCAGATACACCCGGAACATCAGCTTGAACTTCCCGGAAGGAGTGGGCAACCAGTTCTGCTCGTAGCCGCTCGGAGCCTCATGCTGGAGATAGATGTCGACAGAACCGTCGGCGTTCTGCACGAGAGGGGAACGGTCGCCAACGCTGTAGCGATGAGTGGGATTATCCACCATGTACCCGACGGTATCGGTCGGGGTGAGCGACCAGAACGCATCATGCGGCGGGAGTTTCCCGGGAGGAAAATGCAGGACATATCCATTCCCGCCGCTCAGCGTTTGCCCTGAGCCATCCACCGTGGTCGTCCAGTACGCGGCCTCTTCAAACACATTGACGACGGGCAGGGCCTTGGCGCAGGCGGCCCGCACGAGGACTCCGTTGCCAGGCTGGCCGCATTTCCGGATGGCACTCCAACCGTTGACAGTCGTTGTGACCGCCCTGCCCACGGCATTCATCACGAGGATCGCCGTCAAGAACGCCAGCACGGCACCGAGAATCAATCCTTGCACCACACCGGACTGTGAGAACCACGCGAGGGCATTTGCCATAACCGCAAACTACCACTGCACTGTGTGGTTGGGTGGTGTTCGCACCAAACCGTCGAGCGGAGACTCTGCGAGGCGTCCTCAGCCGCCCAACATCGGCGATGGCGCGGAGTACCGGCAACCTCTCGAGTGCATCGTGGCCGTCAGACTTCGACGGCTAGCGGAATACCCAACCCTGTGCTGACGGCTTCGTCGATGGTCCTGAAACTCTGAAGGCCTAATTCCCCGACCGGCTGCACCGGCCCTGGAAGGTCATTGCCGAGTTCGTCAACGTACTTCCGGAAGAAAGGTTCACGATCACGCCGTCACAGACAACCACGCGCAGCCGTCTGGATCGTCCGGGAAGCTGCCCGTCAGGGTTGCAGAGGCGCAAAAATCCGCGCAATCCCGGGGTGAGCGAGCCCGCCCCGGCGGATCCAGGGGATTGGGGCGAATTGATTCATCTGATGAGATACGCAGAGTATTACTTTACACAAGGCAGCTTATCGGCTAAAAGTCAGGCTAGTTGATGGCCTGATATCAGGCTATAATTCCCAGCATGAGAACGGTACCGCTCAGCGAAGCCAAGGACAAGCTGTCCGCCCTCGTGGAGGAAGCAGACACGACGCACGAGATCATCCAGATCACCCGGCACGGGCACCCGTCAGCGGTGCTGATGTCCGCCGATGACCTGGAATCCCTGCAGGAGACCATCCACTGGCTCTCGCAGCCGGGCATCCGCGAAGACCTGGACCAGGCCCGGCGCGACATCGTCGAGGGCAACACGACCAGCGGCGCAGACCTCCGTCGTGAATTCGGGCTGCCACCGCGGTGACCGACGCAAAATCCACCGCTTCCGCCCCATGGAACGTCGAGGTCACCAGCCCGGCACTGAAGGGTTTCCGGCGGCTGCCGGAGAAAGCAGCAACCGCGATCATCGAATTCGTCACCGGCGCACTTGCCGAGAATCCCCACCGGCTCAGCAAGCCCCTCACGAACGAACTGCTCGGACTCCGCACGGCACGGCGCGGCGACTACAGGGTGCTGTTCACCCTCGACATCGAAGAGCGCATCCTCTACGTCCACCGGATCGAACACCGCTCCGACGTCTACAAACCGCGTTAGCCGAACTCCTCGAGGAAAGACTTGCCATTGTGCGGCCTCTCCACCAACTCAGTCCGAAGAAACGTCCATTATCCTTCGCGAGCCGAAGAGGGTTAGCTACAGAATATGAGAGCGGCGCCCGCGGACAAGAAACTGTGCCCCCACCACCAAACTAACCCACAGGCTCACCGGCACCATAGACGTATCGGGGACGGCCGAAACACACTCACCAAGTCTGCCCGCATACCGCTCCACAGCACTAGAAGGCTGACCGATCCAGGTTCCCGGCACGCATATTTTCCACCCCCACGACGGAACGAAACTCCTCGGGAACTAACCCGAAACCGGCAGCACCCGCGCGCCCCCTCCAGCCGAGGGGACGCTCCTCGTTCCCCGTTCACTCGGGGCCTCCCCGCAGGGGAACACCCCCCAGGCCCACCACCCCAGCTTTCCACAGATGGGTGTCAGTCAAATTCGGGTTATCCACGGCTGGATAGGGTGCCGTTGGGGTGGAACCCTGACGGCCGTAGCGGTGGATAACTTACGGAGATTGTCCTCGTTGTGGCAGTGGAATCGCCGCCTCCTGAAGCGCAGCCGCCGATTGGAGGAACATAAACCTGACGGTTGCAGTGCGTCCCATGCGAGGCCGGCCCGAGGCCGACCGTTGATCTCCTCCGCGGCAGGACCGACTTCGACCTGTTGGACTGCGCTGAAGCCAACTCTCTTACAAAAGTATTGGCGGAGTTGGTGGACGACATGACGTGCGGTCGTTCTGCGGTAGTGCGCTGGAAGTGATCCGAGCCGAGATCTTCGAATAGTGTGCCGTTGGTGAGCATGTGCCGGATGGCGTAGGCCAAAGGTCTTCGGACCGGCGACGGCGCCCCGCATGCCGCCACGGTCCGGTGCGCGGCGCACTCGGAGGAAACTGTCCGGGACTGGACGGCACTCCCCCGCTGGGGTTTCCGGGTCTATGCTGGGTTTCCCGGTTGCGCCGGCTCGCCCAGGCGCTCCGAACTGCTACTGAGAGCGAAGGTCCATGAGCGGTTCCGAAGCAGTCCTGGCAGGCCTTGAAGCGGAGCTCGGCTGGATCCGGGATACGTACATCGATCTGCATAGGCACCCCGAGCTGAGCCTCGAGGAGCAGGAGACTTCGAAGCTCGTCGAGGGGAAACTCACCGCGTTCGGCTATGCCGTAACACGCCTCGGGGGCACCGGCGTCGTCGGGATCCTCGCAAACGGGGACGGCCCAACGGTGCTTGCCCGCGCGGACACGGACGCCCTGCCAGTCACCGAGGATACGGGGCTGCCTTATGCGTCGGCCGTGGACGGGGTCATGCACGCGTGCGGGCACGACCTCCACGTCGCTGCCCTGGTCGGCGCGGCCAAGCTCATGTCCGACGGGCGCACAGCCTGGTCCGGGACGTACATCGCGCTGTTCCAACCGGCCGAAGAGATCGGGGCCGGATCACAAGCAATGGTCGACGACGGACTCGTGGCCAAAGTGCCGCGGCCCGACGTCGCCTTCGCCCAGCACGTGATGCCGATCCCGGCGGGGATCGTGGCCACTACAGCCGGCCCCGTGCTGTCGGCCGCGGATTCGCTCAAGATCACCGTGTACGGGAAGGGCGCGCACGGCTCGATGCCGCACATGTCAGTTGACCCCGTGGTACTGGCCTCCTCGATCGTGCTCAGGCTGCAGTCCATCGTCTCGCGCGAGACGAAGCCTGGTGACTTCGCCGTTGTCACGGTGGGGGCGCTCAACGCCGGAGCGACGTCGAACATCATCCCGGACCGCGCCACCCTCCTGCTCAACATCCGCACTTACGACACCCAGGTCCGTGCGTCCGTCCTCACTGCCATTGAGCGGATAGTCAGGGGCGAGTGCTCCGCCGCCGGATCACCGCAAGACCCCGATTTCGAGTACTACGACCAGTTCCCGCTCACCAGCAACGACGCGGCCGTGACAGAAAAGGTCCGGGCCGCATTCTCCGCCCATTTCGGGGCGGACTCCGTGCGCCAGGCCCACCCGCAGACAGCGTCGGAGGACTTCAGCCGCATTCCGGACGCCTTCGGCGTGCCATACACGTTCTGGCTCCTCGGCGGCGCGGACCCCGAAACCTACCGGGCCGCCGTCGAACGCGGGACAGTAGCCCGGGACATACCGGCCAACCACTCCCCGCTGTTCGCGCCGGTGATCGACCCGGCCCTGTCCATCGGCGTCCAAACCCATGTGGTCGCCGCACTGTCGTACCTCTCCAATTAGGAGCAAGACCATGAGCACCGCCCAGTCCGCGGCCACGACCGGGACTCAGTGGAAACCGAACGACGCATGGTTGATCGGCATCGTCTTGGCTGTCATCAACTTCTGGCTGTTCGCACAGACCCTGCTTAACGTCATCCCAGGTATCCAGGGATCACTGGGGATCGAACGGACCCTGGGGAATCTGGCGGTGTCTATCACTTCGCTGTTCTCCGGCATTTTCATCGTGGTTGCCGGCGGGCTGGCGGACCGGCTGGGGCGGGTCAGGTTCATGAACGTCGGCATCTACCTGAGTATTCTCGGGTCCCTCCTGATTGCGCTGACTCCCGAGAACGCCGGTGGGCTCACTGCGGCGGCGTTGCTCGGTGGCCGCGTCGTTCAGGGATTGTCTGCGGCGTGCATTATGCCTTCCACCATGGCCCTGGTGAAGAACTATTACGAGGGAAAGGAGCGCCAGCGTGCGCTGTCCTTCTGGTCGATCGGCTCGTGGGGAGGCTCGGGCTTCTGCGCCCTCTTCGGCGGCCTGATGGCGACATCGTTCCTGGGCTGGCGGTCGATCTTCTGGATCTCGATCGCGCTCTCGGTCATCGCACTATTCCTGCTGCGTCGCACCCCGGAATCCGGGTCTGCCGGGAAAGCCGGCGGAAGGTTCGACTGGGGCGGCATGGTGAGCCTCATCATCGCGCTCGTGGCGTTGAACGTGTATATCTCGCAGGGCCCGCGGATCGGCTGGCTCAGCTGGACCGGAATCGGGCTCATCGTTGCCGCGGTCGTGGCTGCACTCGTCTTCTTCGGAATCGAGACAACTAGGAACAACCCAGTCCTGAACCTGAAGCTTTTCGGCAACTCGACGTTCGCCGGAGCAACCCTCTCGAATTTCCTGCTCAATGGTGCGGCCGGGACGCTGATCGTCTCCCTCGGCCTGGTCCAGGTGGCCGCAGGCTTGTCCTCATTGCAGTCAGGTCTGCTGACCCTCGGCTACCTCGTGGCGATCCTGGCAACCATCCGCGTCGGGGAGAAACTGCTTCAGCGCTTCGGCCCCAAGCGGCCCATGATCTGGGGAAGCGCGATCGCCGGCGTCGGAATCCTGTTGACGTCAATGACGTTCACCCTCATCGGGCAATACATCGTGTTGGCAGTCATCGGCTTCACCTTGTTCGGTATCGGTCTTGGCTTCTACGCGACACCCTCCACGGATGCGGCACTCTCGAACGTACCCGACGACGAGGCCGGTGCCGCCGCCGGCATCTACAAGATGGCCTCCTCGCTGGGCAACGCGATCGGCGTCGCCGTCTCCGCGGCCCTGTACGTCGCGGCCCAGTCCATGGACCCGGCCACCATCAGGTCCTGGGGCCTGTTCATCGGCAACCAGGAGAACGTCGGCCTCAGGTTCGGCGGTGCCGTGGGTATCCTGTTCAACCTCCTCATGGTAGTGATCGCCATCATCGCCATCATGGTCACCGTTCCGAACGAGCGGACAGCCAAACGGCCCGAGGTCCCCGCGACGCCATCGATCGGAAGCTGACTATGAGCTGAGTCAGCACGGATGTATCGGAAGATCCCCGGGGAGACCGTGTGGACGGGTCCGGTGTGAGGTTGACCGTAATGGTTTTGTCCCTACTGCGTCGAACACGAGCATCACTTCCCGGTCGAGCTGGCCACGTGTTCGCACGTTCCCATTCAACCGCTCGTGGCTGCCCGTTCAGGAGATGACCATCAGGGTTGGACGCGTGCGCGGGCTGCCAGGCCATCGGCCCCAAGGAAACCAACGTCCGGCTCTCCTCATGTTGTTAGGGAAGAGCCTGCACATCCCGGGGTCGCGCAACAGGGCCATGTCATCGATGCTGTCCGCCCCGGCAACCATCCCGGCCACGAGCGAGGCGACCTTCAGCGCGGCATTCGCGCCCTTGTCCTTCGGCAGCGACAGCCATTCATCGGCCGGTTCCTGCAACCCGGCGTCGAGGGCCAACGTCGTGCCCCAATTGCCCCTTTCAGTCCATGCCTACGCGTGGTAAGACATCTATATGTCCCAACATGATGCGTTCACCGGGCTCCCGATTGAACTCAACGACGGGCAAACTCGCCGGTGGGGAGCGATATTGGTCAAGGCTGTCTTTACGATCCTGGTGGTCGGCGTTGTCCTGTCGGCGATCCTCTGGGCAGCCATCAGTAGCGACATGGGTGCACTGATCCTGTCCGCCACATTCGCGGCGTGCGCGGGCCTGCTGGTCATTCGGCAGGCACTTCGGGCAGAACGGGGGTAGTGCATGCTTGAGCAGGGCATCACCTACAACACGACCATGGCGATGGTCGCTGGTGCCATCATGCTGTTGGCACTCGTCTTCCTGCGAGTGGTCCAGCAACCTGGTCGCAAAACGATCGACGGATGGGCCTGGATGTTTGCTGCCCTCGGGTTGTTTTTGGCCGTCACCGGCACTCACATGACCCTCACGTGGCCACTGAAACAGATTCCCGTTCCCGGCGTCCCCTGCTGTGCGGTGGACAACCTCACCTTCGGTGAACCCGCCATGTTCTTTGGCTTTCTGGTGTTCTTCGGGGCCATAGCGTTGCTGCGTGCCGAGAGAACCGCCGTCGACGCGGGGGGCAGCTCGAGCTCGTGGCCACCGTCCGGCCGTTCCTGTACGCGGGTGCCTTTGGCGGCATCGGGCTGATCATGATCGCCGTCGCCGGACTCGAGTTCGGGATGTGGCATCCCCCGAAGGAGGAACCGATTGCTGGGATGCTGGCGGGCTCCATCCTGGAAGCTCTCTACATGGCGTTCGCCTACGCCATCACTGGCGTCGCCGCGATCACGGCCCCGTTCGCTCCTGAGAATCGCGTGGTGGCCTGGGTCTTCGCTGTGTCGCTGTTCATCGCAGGAATGATGTGGCTGTTCCTCAGCATCACCGTCTTCTACGGACACGTCGGTTTCTTCCCGCACTAAGCCTTGATCCACCCATCTGCCTGGGGGATGACCTGTAACCGGTTTGAGCGGATTTGCCTGACCCAGCAGGAGCAGACGATGGTGACCACCTCCACGCTGGTCGCCCTAGGCACCGAGCTCCAGCTGAAGCTGCACATCAACACCGGCTTCACCGTGGGCCTGACGAAGATCGTCGGTGCGCTGATCCGTCGCATCCCTATATCGGGTTCCGGCGGGTGCTCAACACCCTGACGCTTGTCAAGGAGGTCATCGCAGAGCGAGGCCTCATCCCGGAAGCCGGCGCCGTCTAAGGACTTAACTCCGGCGTCAAGCCGGGGAACCCTGCCGACGCCGCCTCCATGGCGCCTACGTTAATGCCCTTTCCTCATCGACTTGGTACCACATAATGCATCGGGGAGTGCTCGAAGCAACCTGCATGGGGGCGTAGGCTGGCCGGGACTCTGGTAATCGTCGCGGCATAGCCGGGGCAGGCAACAGTACGGGACGGGACGCATGGACATCGAGGATGTGGACCTGGTGGTGGTCGGCGGCGGAAAGGCCGGGAAAACCCTGGCCCTGGACCTGGCCCGGGCCGGCAGGAACGTCGCCATGGTCGAACGCTCGATGATCGGGGGGACGTGCATCAATGTTGCCTGTATCCCCACCAAGACCCTCATCAACAGCGGCCGGGTCCTGGAAACCATCCGTCGGGCCGCCGAATTCGGCATTTCCGGGGCGGAGGACCCGCAAATGGACCTCAAACTGCTACGCCACCGCAAGGAAGACGTCGTGGACACCATGGTCGAGGGCCAGCTGTCCTCCTTCACCGGCTCGGGCATGGACTTCATCCTCGGCGAGGCAAAGTTCGTCGCTCCCCGGACGGTCGAGGTGACCCTGCGCGACGGCGGCGTGCGAACGTTGCGCGGAGCCGACGTCGTCCTGAACCTGGGCACTGAGCCGCTCCTGCCGGCCATCGAAGGCCTGGCGGAGTCGAGGGTGCAGACCAGCAACACCCTGCTGGAGCTGGAATCGCTGCCGGAGAGCATCATCGTGCTGGGAGGCGGATACGTCGGGTGCGAATTCGCGGACCTGCTCAACACCATCGGCGTCAGGGTCACCCTTGTCCAGGGCGGGGGACAACTGCTCGCCCGGGAGGACGCGGACGTTGCCGCTGCTATCGAGCAGAACTTCACCGACGCCGGTATCGCCGTGCGGTTGGGGGCCAGGGCGCACAGGATGGCCCGCGCCGCAGACGGCACTGTCACGCTCACGCTCTCCTCCGGTGAGACCCTGAGCGCGGAAGACATCCTGGTGGCGGTGGGACGCAAGCCAATGACCGGCGGCGCGAACCTCGAAGGTGCCGGCGTGGAACTTGACGACCGCGGATACATCCGGGTGGACGGTCAGCTGCGCACGACTGCCGACGGAGTGTGGGCAGCGGGTGACGCCGCCGGAACACCCCAGTTCACACACGCCTCCTATGACGACTACCGCGTGCTCAAGACCAATCTGGCCGCAAGAACCGGCGCCGGCCAGCCGCGCAGCACCGACGGCCGGCTGATTCCCTACTGCGTGTTCACCACCCCCGAGCTCGGCCGGGTAGGCCTGAGCGAGCGGCAGGCCCGAGACGCCGGCCACACCGTCCGCATCGCGAAAATGCCGGTGACGGCCGTTCCCCGGGCCCGAACCGTGGGACATCTGGAAGGCTTCTGGAAGGCGGTCATTGACCGCGAAACGAACAAGATCCTGGGTGCCGCCCTGCTGGGAACCGAAGCCAGCGAAGCCATCGCAGTGGTGCAGATGGCCATGCTGGCAGGGCTGGACTACACCGCCGTGCGCGACGCCATCATCACGCATCCCACCATGGCCGAGGGCCTGACCCTGCTGTTCACTCCAGCCTACCTCGAAGACTGAACAACGCCCGGCACGGCTCAGGAATTCGAAGTTGTACGGATCTTTCGCGATCTGCTGGGCCAGTTCGGACTCCTGGGCAACAAGCTGTTGCGCAATTGGCCCTTCCTGCCACGCGCCCGCAAAAGTCGTCATGCATCAAGCGGTTCAGAGTAGCCGACGGGCAAGCCCAGGTCGCGGGAGTCAGTCATGCGCCCCACGGTAATCGGAGACCCCGACAATTTCCCTTCTCAGTTAGGAGTCGTCCGCTCTGTCCAGAAGGGGTAGCCCTAACCGTTCAAATGACCTAACGCCCCTGCCTCGGACGACGCCGGTACCAAGCAACAAAGCCCCACAGTGCGACGATCAAACACACGGCCGCGACAATCCCCCGCCACCAAATAAAAGGTTGCCAAAGTCCGAATATCAGGGCCCAAACAAGGAGAACACCGCTGACGTCGAGTCGTGGGGCTCGGATCTTCACGGAGGCTCTCCTTCTTCCAACTGTCTTTGTCCAGGAGCGCAAGCGCCAAAGACCAAGAATACTTTCCCAGTAGCCCGACGTCGGACGCGGACCGCGGCGCATCCGTCGCCGGGGCGCCCCCGCTACCGAGACGCGCCCACTCTTCCCCGCGCAAATTCCAGTGACACCACCGCTACGGACGACCATACTGGGAGCATGAGCGTCAACACCCGCCGCACAGCGGAAGGCGCCGCTGTTGCCAACCCGGCCCCCACCGCCCCCGCTGCTCCGACAGAACCAACCGCACCGGTCACCCCAACCACCGGTCCCATCACCCGTGAAGAACTGCAACTAGCTTCGCGCAACCACGCCATGCCGTTGGAGATGCTCCGATGGCCTGTCACACCGCTGGGCATGCACTATCTCCTGGTCCATTTCGACGTTCCCCAGATCGATCCCGTTTCGTGGCGGTTGAATATTGGCGGGCTCGTGGACCATCCGCACGAGTACACCCTGCCTGACCTCCAGCACCGCGAGCGCCGCACCCACGCCGTCACGATGGAGTGCGCCGGCAACGGCCGCTCGCGGCTGGAACCGCGGCCCGTGAGCCAGCCATGGGACCAGGGTGGAGTGGGCACCGCCGAGTGGACCGGTACCCCGCTCGCTCCGTTGCTGCTCGACGCCGGTGTGTCGCCGGACGCCGTCGAGCTCGTCTTCACGGGCGCGGACCGCGGGATCCAGGGCGGCGTGGAGCATCAGTACGCGCGCAGCCTGACCCTCGCGGAAGCAATGTCCGACGACGTCCTGCTCGCCTATGAGGTCAACGGCCAAGCCCTGCCACCGCAGCATGGCTACCCCGTCCGCTTGCTCGTCCCGGGCTGGTACGGGATGACGAGCGTCAAATGGCTGCAATCCATCGAGGCAATTGACCACAGCTTCGACGGTTACCAACAGCTCGACTCTTACCGCTATACCCAAGATGCAGACGATCCCGGCGAGCCCGTCCAGCGGATCAAGGTCCGCTCCCTCATGGTTCCGCCCGGCGTTCCCGATTTCTTCACGCGGCAACGCACCGTGGAGGCGGGACCGGTCCAACTGAGCGGCCGGGCCTGGTCCGGGAAAGGAACCGTGGACAGCGTGGAAGTCTCTGTGGACGGGGTCTGGGAGCAGGCCCAACTTCAACCTCCAGCCGGGCGGCATGCGTGGCGCGGATGGACATTCACGTGGATCGCAACTCCCGGTTCCCACGAGTTGGCATGCCGTGCGACGGATTCCACCGGGCAGATCCAGCCCGGGACGCCGGAGTGGAACTATCAAGGCATGGGAAACAACGACATCCAACGGCTGACGGTGACCGTCCGGGAGTAACCGGCCCGCGTGAACGCTGAAGCCGGGCCGTTGACCGTGTGCAACGGCATGAGTACTGTGAGTCCACTATCCATCCGCGCCCTGGAGGCAACAATGGGCGGCACTTCCAAGAGCAACGCCGACTACGAGTTCCTCACTGTCTGGCGCGTCGCGGGGACCCCGCGTGAGGTCATGGATATTTTGGGCGACGCCGGAACACTGCCGCGCTGGTGGCCCTCGGTGTATCTGAGGGTTGTTCCGTTGGATCCGGGAAATGCCGACGGTACGGGAAAAGCCTTCTCCCTGCACTCCAAGGGCTGGATGCCGTACACGCTTCGCTGGAGGTTCACGGTCACCGAACCCATCACGGAGCGAGGTTTCGCGATCGCGGCGAGCGGCGACCTGCATGGGACCGGGCGGTGGACTTTCGAACAGGACGGCCCCGAAACCGTGGTCACCTACGACTGGCGGCTCAGTACATCGAAACCACTGCTCCGACGACTAAGCTGGCTGCTCAAGCCCGCTTTTGCCGCGAATCACCACTGGGCGATGGCCCGCGGCCAAGAAAGCCTCGCCCTTGAATTACGACGGCGACGCCCCGGCACGGACCTCTCCAAGGTCCCCCGTCCGGCGCCGCCTACGTTTGCAAACCGATACCGCTGGCCAAGGAGTACAACGCATGCCTGACGATAACAAAGGCGAAGTCCGCTGGTTGCCGGAGCCCGAGGACCAGGACTACCCGAGCGCCGCAGACTACCTTTCCCTCCTGGAATCCGACCACGTGGTGGCCTCGGTCGTCGCCGCCCTCAAGGAGGCGCCCATCCAGCACCGCAAAGCCAAGGACATTCTCCGGGCCGCCCGCCTTGCGTTGCTCCCGGAAGATAACGCCCACGTGGCCTCGGACCTGAAGAAAATCAAGGAGGGCAAGAAGCTCTCGCCCATCCTTATGGTCCGGGGAGATCTGGCCACGGGCATGCCCGCGCAGGTAGCCGACGGCTATCACCGCGTGTGCGCAAGCTACTACACGGACGAGAACACGGACATTCCGCTGAAACTGGCTGATGCACCCCGGTAACCACCGCAGGCCAACCGCCATGCCTGGAGAAGGAGGAACGTGTCGTTCTTTCAGCTTGCGCTGATCGCCGCAGTCGCGCTCCTCGGGCCGCTCCTGGCGCTGCCGCGGAAATGGCACCTTCCCGTTGTGCTCGGGCAGTTGCTGGCGGGCATCGTGATCGGACGCACGGGTCTGGGACTGGTGGACTCTTCGGATCCCACCTTCACCTTTGTAGCCGACGTCGGGTTCGCCCTCATCATGTTCGTGGCCGGGACGCACGTCCCCGTGCGGGACAAAGCCATCCGCCCTGCCCTGGGTAGCGGCGCCCTGCGCGCCGGCGTCGCCGCGGTGCTGGCCGCCGTCGTCGGAGTCGTCATCGCTTTCGCCTTCGGTACCGGACATGCTCCCCTTTACATCGTGCTGCTCGCTTCCTCCTCCGCAGCACTGGTCTTGCCGATCGTCGACTCGCTCCGGCTGACAGGGCCGAAGGTCCTGACGACGACGGCGCAAGTGGCGATCGCTGACATCGCTTGCATTGTGGCGCTTCCGTTAGCCGTTGATCCGCCTAACGCGGGCCGGGCGGCCGTGGGGGCATCCGTCGTCGCGGCATGCGCGCTGGTTTTGTTCTTTGTGCTTCGGTGGCTGGAGAACAGCGGCAACCGCGGACGGTTGCACGACATATCCGAAGACCGGAAGTTCGCCTTGGAACTGCGGATCCAATTGGCCCTGCTCTTCGCACTTTCCGGACTCGCGGTTCTGGGCCACGTCTCCATCATGCTGGCCGGGTTCTCCTTCGGCCTGGTGGTCTCCGCGGTGGGCGAACCCCGTCGCCTGGCGCATCAGCTTTTCGCCGTGAGCGACGGTTTCCTGGGTCCAGTGTTCTTCGTCTGGCTGGGGGCATCGCTTGACCTGCGGACCCTCGCGGGCAGCCCACGGATGATCCTCCTCGGGATCTGCCTTGGCTTCGGAACGCTGCTGGTGCACGGAAGCCTCCGGGCCCTCGGCCAGCCCCTGCCGCTCGCAGTACTGGCCTCGTCCCAATTGGGAGTACCGGTTGCAGCCGCCACCATTGGCTCCCAATTGCACTTGCTGGAACCAGGAGAAGCCGCCGCCATGATCCTCGGTGCCCTCATCAGTATCGGGGCAAGCACCATCGCCGGCTCGAGGGCGGCACGCAGCTTTTCGGAAGCCGCGCCGGGTCCGGCAGGCGAGGGGCCAAAGAGCGAGGGCCCGGCAGGCAAGCCGTCGGAAGGTGGTCCGGCAATAACTACCTGATTCCCAAACCCACGGCGGGCTTCCACGCGAAAAATGACCGGCATGCTGTTCGGAACGAGGTCTTCGCCGCTATCCACCGGCAGAAGCCTCGAATTGACACTACTTTTCTCTGTAAAGCGAATGCTTATGAGGCAGTCCAGGACCGGAACATCATCCTGTGCGTTTGGGAATCTTCATCGTCATGGGGGCTTCAAGTAGCCGACTACGCGCTTTGGGCTGTCCAGCGACGTCTGGAGGAGCGTGAATGCTCGTGGTTCGAGCCAGTGGTCCAGCCCCAGTTGAAGTCTTACTTTTTTCCCTGGGGTAGGGCAAGATAAAGGCCAGCTATCCAGGAAACCCCGGAAGACATCCCATGGACGTCTTGTCACTGACCGCAATCAGCCTATCTGAGATCAACAAGAAGAAACACTTTCGGGCGGAGACGCGACCGAAATCCGCGGACTAGAGGACCTTGTATGGAGCTACCGCGACATGGGTCGGTGCTGCCAACAAAGCCCCTGATCTCGCCTACGCGGCGTCGGGTAACGTCAGTACGGTAGTTATGAGCCCGGGAAGTAAAGGAGTGGCCGTGGGCCGGAAAGCGAAAAAACCAAAGGCCCGTGGCGGGCATGTCAAGGCAGTGCCTTCGGCCCCCAAAATGCCCTTGCAGTTGGTCCTCAACCATCGCGTAGTCGACTCCTTCACCCCGGATTTCGTTCACTGGTTCGAGAGATTTGGGGACGCCCCGGACGCCCTGAGGTGTCTGCAGATAGTCAAGCTGTTCATCACGGCAAACCACGCGATCAGCGAGGAAAGCTCCGCAACGAGCTTCGACCCTGGCAGTTTGGACGACGCCGCCCTTGCCCTTGCCGACATGCTTGACGGGTCTGACATCGATGACGAGTCCGACATCGATGAGGCCTTGGCCATGATCTACGATTACCTGCACCTTTACGTTGACTTCCTCTCTGAGACGGGCCGCTGGACCGGTACCGAGGAGGAATATTTGGTCGTCCATATGTTCCTCACTGAAGAGACTGCCGGGGATTTGGACCTTCCTGGCGACATGCCGGAACTCTCCGACGAAGAGCAGGACCGGGCGTTCCAGGAACTCCCCGTTCTCCAGTTGACCGGACGTTTGCTGGAGTGGATTGGAGCCGGAAAGGACGTCACCAGCACTGGCGTGCTCCGGCTGAAAGACATTGAAGGTGGTGCCGGAGCGGTAGGAGTGAAAGCCAGGGGGAGAAAGACCGGGAAAGGGCCTCTCCCGGAGGGCGAAGGCGCGGCCGAAGCCGATCCGGAGTCATTTGAAGTCGGCTCCATGCACGAAGTTCCCGTGCTTCGCGAAATCTGGGCCGCACTGGTGGACATCGATGTCCTGTCGATTGGATCAACGCGTGCAACCCCCGGCGCAGGCGCCGAATCGTGGCACTCCCCGGACCTGGATTCGAGGCTTCAGACTCGGCGTGAGTTGCTCACGGTATTCCTCGCGAGTGCCGTGATGGATTCGGGCAGCATGTGGGAGGAAGGTCCACGGGACAATGCAACCCTGGCCAGGGTCCTGCTGAGGGGAGCCACCGGAGAGCCCGTCAGTGCGGAGGAACTCAAGGCTGCGGCAGAGGACGAATCGGTGGGCGGCGCGTTGCCCGCTTTCGAGGCGCTGCGGGCGCTCCGCGAGCTGGCCACCCTCGCCGATCTTGGCCTCGTCGACGCGGGCACCCACTATACCGTTCCCCCGGTGGTCATCCAGTGTGTGATCCCGGCGCTCGCCCTGGTTCTTACGATGGAAGGCAATTTCGAGCCGGGCCCGGTCCACCCAGGCGAGCAGAGCCCGTCACACGACCCATCCGACAGCCGCGCGGCCACGAACCACCGGTAGAATTGCGGGGTTGACCAGCCCGAACTGGACGGTCAACCGCCCGCTTGAACGCTACCGAGGGAGGAACCCGTGCGCGCATCGCATGCCCGGACGCCCTTCCATGCCATGCGTTCGGGCGCTCTGGCGGTCGCCGTTGTTGCCCTCGCGGCAGGGGCCCACGTGCTCTCCGGCGGTGCGCTTCCCGTCGCGCCGGTCTTGTTGGCCGTCCTCGCGTTGACCGGGCTCGTCACCACTCTTGCCACCCGGTTCAAGCTCGGATTCCCGGTCATTGCCGCGCTTCTGGGAGCCGGCCAGCTGGCCTTGCACGAAGCCTTCACGGCATTCGGTCCGCTTACCGTACCGGCTCCGGGATCACCTGGACACCATCTGGCGGCCGAGCACCTTTCCCCGCCGCTGGGCGCTGAAACAGTACATTTTCACGAGGTCGACACTCCGCTCAGCTGGTTGATGTTGACGGGGCACGCCCTCGCCACTGCCGCTTCGGCATTGCTCCTTGCCAAGGGCGAGCAGGCACTGTGGCAGCTCGAAGCCTGGCTCCGGCCCTTCCTGCAGCTCATATGCCTGATCTTCAGGCCCGACGCCGGCAGCGCAGCTGTTGCGTTCAGCGCACCTGCCGTATTCGTCCCCCGCCCGTGGCGGAACCTCAGGCAAGACAGCAGACGCGGCCCGCCCGCCGTCGTCGTGCTTTCCTGACTCCGCCCGGCACCGCCTTCAACTGGTGACGGGCACATCCCCGCACTTTGGCGCTTTCGCGCGCCCGTTGAAAGGCAACAACCATGAACAACTCCTCACTCCGCCGCGCCCTCTCCGCCACCGGAATCGCCGGCGGCACCGCCGCACTGATGATGGCCGGCCTCGCAGGCGCATCTGCGCACGTCTCCATCAACCCGGACAAAACCGCCGCCAACTCGTACGCGCTGCTGACCTTCGGCGTCCCGCACGGTTGCGACACCTCGGGCACCACCAAGCTGACCATCAACCTCCCCGAGGAACTGACGGACGCTACGCCCACGGTGAATTCCAACTGGACGGTCGAGAAGGTGACGCAGACGCTGCCCGAACCCAAGAAGCTGGCCGACGGCACCTCGATCACCAAGCGCACCAGCCAGATCGTCTACACGGCCAAGGCTCCGCTGGACCCGCATTTGCGCGACGCGCTGGTCTTGTCCGTGAAGCTGCCCGACACCGCCGGCAAGACGCTCTACTTCCCCACGCTCCAGAACTGCGAGCAAGGGCAGACAGACTGGGCTGAAATCCCGAAGGACGGCCAGGACCCGCACTCGCTGAAGGCTCCGGCTCCGTCGGTGTCCGTGACAGCCGCAGATGCGGCCGCGGGTGATGGTCACATGGCTGCGTCAATCTCCACTGAGCAGGCAGCTTCCGTGACCGACGACGGCTCACAGGCACGCAGTTGGGCGGGCCTGATCGCCGGTGTGGCCGGGCTGGGGCTGGGTGGCGCGGCCTTCTTCCGCAGCCGCTCCGCCAAGGCTTCAGTGTCCAAATAACGGCTCCGCTGGGTCGGCGTCCGGAACATCACGATCCGGACGCCAATCCGGCGCCGCTGCCGCGCCGCAGTTGACTCCGGCAAATGACGACGAAAAGCTGTGCGCATGACGAATATGCGAGTCAAGAACGGTCTCCTGCTCACGATGGCAGCAGCCTCGGTATTCCTGCTCTCCGGCTGCTTCCAAAGCCAGGCCCAGCCCTCGGGCTCAGCCGTACCCAGCGACACGGCTTCAGCCTCGTCGTCACCGTCGGCCTCGGCCTCAGCCTCAGCCTCAAGTACTCCTACTTCAAGCGGCAGCGCCACGCCATCGAGCACCGGGACGACGGCATCCGGCGTCGCGCTCTGCAAGGCGGGCTCGCTGACAGCTTCTGTCGACTCCACAGGGGGCGGAGCGGCAGGCAGCGTCTACATGAAACTCATCCTGACCAACTCCGGCACGGAACCTTGCGTCCTCAATGGCTTCCCGGGCGTCTCACTCACGTCTGGAGCCACGGGCGATCCGATCGGCGCGGCCGCCGCGCGGGACGACTCCCAGCCTGCGACACAAGTGGTTCTTGCTCCCGGGAAGGCCGGTTTCGCCCAACTCCGCTACACCCAGGCCGGGAACTACCCCGAATGCACCCAGACCCCTGCCGCCGGTTTCCGGGTTTACCCACCGGAGGACACCGCTTCGCTTTTCATCCCGCAGCAGCGTACGGGCTGCAGTAACACCAATATCAATCTCCTGAGCGTCCAGGCGTTCCAGGCGGGGTAGGCGGGTTCAGTCGGGGTAGGCGGGTTCAGCGCCTGAGCCTTATCCTGCGCTGTTCCTGATTGTGTCAGTGCCGTGAGGCATGATGGAGGAATGCAGGAGCAGGAGCTACCGGGCGGTCCGGGCCATATGGCCATGGGCCGTTTCAGCCTTGCCACGCGCGAGTGGTTCCTCGGTGCTTTTTCCGCGCCCACACCTGCCCAGGATGGTGCATGGAAAGCCATTTCTTCCGGATCGCACGCCCTCGTGGTGGCACCTACTGGTTCCGGCAAGACGCTCGCAGCATTCCTGTGGGCGCTGGACCGGCTCTTGTCCGTGTCGCCGGCTGCTTCACCGGAAGCCCTTCCTGGTCTTAAGGAAACAAGCGGCCGCGCCCGTGCCCGAGCCCCCAAGCGCAAGACCCGTGTCCTGTACATCTCGCCCCTCAAAGCACTCGGCGTCGACGTCGAACGGAACCTCCGCTCGCCGCTGATCGGCATCACCCAGACCGCCAAACGGCTCGGATTGCCGGCCCCGCTTGTGAGCGTCGGCGTGCGCTCAGGAGATACGACGACGGCGGACCGCCGCGCGCTGCTGAGCCACCCGCCGGACATCCTCATCACCACGCCCGAGTCCTTGTTCCTCATGCTGACGTCCAAAGCCCGGGAGACTCTCAGCGAGGTGGACACCGTCATCGTCGACGAGGTCCACGCAGTTGCAGGCACCAAGCGTGGCGCGCACCTCGCAGTTTCATTGGAACGGCTTGATGCGTTGCTGCCGAAACCCGCCCAACGGATCGGCCTCTCGGCCACCGTGGAGCCGCGCGAGCTGGTTGCACAGTTTCTAGCGGGCTCGGCCCCGGTGGAAATCGTCGCGCCGCCATCGCACAAGAACTGGAACCTCAGCGTCAGCGTTCCTGTGGAGGACATGTCGGACCTGGCGGGAGCTGCGGGCGCCTTCGACTCCGGGCCAGCCTCCGGACTTCAACCGCAAGCGTCCATCTGGCCGCATGTCGAGGAGAAGATCGTTGATCTTGTGCTGTCGAAGCAGTCCACCATTGTGTTTGCCAACTCCCGGCGTCTCGCGGAGCGACTCACGGCCCGGCTGAACGAGATCTACGCTGAGCGCCAGCTCATGGCGGCGGACGTATTTTCTGCCGCGTCGGATTCGGTTCTGGACTCACGGCTAGCCGATTTCGGAGGGCCGTCCGGGGGGCCGGGTCCCTCGGGGCTGCCGTCCTCGACGGCGACGCCCGCCCACATGATGGCCCAGGCCGGAAGCACGAGCGGCGCCGATCCGGTCCTGGCCCGTGCGCACCACGGTTCCGTATCCAAGGACCAGCGGGCACTCATCGAGGACGACCTCAAGTCCGGACGGCTGCGGTGTGTCGTAGCGACGTCATCCCTGGAACTCGGCATCGATATGGGTGCCGTGGACTTGGTGGTCCAGGTCGAGTCGCCGCCGTCGGTGGCCAGCGGACTCCAGCGGGTAGGCCGCGCCGGCCACCAAGTGGGTGAGATTTCCGAAGGCGTACTCTTCCCCAAACACCGGGCAGACCTCGTCCACACCGCCATCACCGTGGAACGGATGTTGAGTGGGAAGATCGAACGCCTCCACGTTCCCGCCAACCCCTTGGACATCCTCGCCCAACAAACGGTCGCCGCCACCGCTCTGGGAAGCATCGATGTCGAGGAATGGTTCGCCACCGTCCGCCGGTCCGCTCCGTTCGCCACCCTGCCACGCTCGGCTTTCGAAGCCACCTTGGACCTCCTGGCTGGACGGTATCCATCGGACGAATTCGCCGAACTCCGGCCGCGCATCATCTGGGACCGGAACGCCGGCACCATCGAAGGCCGCCCGGGAGCACAGCGCCTAGCCGTGACCTCGGGCGGAACCATCCCCGACCGCGGACTCTTCGGCGTCTACATCATCGGCACCGAGACCGAAGGCTCAGGTTCTGGCTCTGCTTCTGGATCCGGCCAGAACGGTGCGGCGTCTGCACAGGAGCCCAGTCCGGCGTCGCGCGCTGCCAAAGGCGGCCGACGCGTCGGTGAGCTCGACGAAGAAATGGTCTACGAATCACGCGTCGGGGACATCTTCGCCCTGGGTGCCACCAGCTGGAAAATCGAGGACATCACGCACGACCGCGTCCTTGTCTCGCCCGCCTTCGGCCAGCCTGGAAAACTCCCCTTCTGGAAAGGCGATTCCCTGGGCCGGCCGGTGGATCTCGGCCGGGCACTCGGAGCATTCGTGCGTGAACTTTCCGCTTCGGACCAAGGTCCAGCGCTGGAACGCTGCAAGGCCAGCGGGCTGGACGACTTCGCCGCCGGCAACCTGCTTCAGTATCTGGGCGAACAGAAGCAGGCCACGGAAGTCGTCCCCAATGACCGGACACTCGTCGTCGAACGGTTTCACGACGAACTCGGCGACTGGCGGGTCGTCCTGCACAGCCCCTTCGGCATGCCGGTCCACGCACCGTGGGCCCTCGCCGTCGGACAGCGGCTCCAGCAGCGCTACGGGCTGGACGGTTCCGCCATGGCCGCCGACGACGGCATCGTGCTGCGGGTTCCGATGATGGAGGACGAACCGCCCGGGGCTGAGCTGTTCCTGTTTGATCCGGAGGAACTTGAGCAGATCGTGACGGCGGAGGTTGGCGGCAGTGCCTTGTTCGCCTCCCGCTTCCGCGAGTGCGCCGCGCGTGCGCTGTTGCTGCCGCGGCAGAATCCTGGGAAAAGGCAGCCCCTCTGGCAGCAACGGCAACGCTCGGCGCAATTGCTGGACGTCGCCAAGAAATACCCTTCGTTCCCCATCGTCCTCGAAACCGTGCGTGAATGCCTGCAGGATGTCTACGACCTCCCGGCGTTGAAAGACATTGCCGCCTCGATCGAGCGCCGGGAACTGCGTTTGGTTCAAACCACCACGCAGCAGCCCTCCCCCTTCGCCAAGTCGCTGCTCTTTGGGTACGTGGCCCAGTACCTGTACGAGGGCGATTCCCCGCTCGCCGAACGCAGGGCCGCGGCTTTGGCCCTCGACTCCACGCTCCTGAACGAGCTCCTGGGCAGGGTGGAACTGCGCGAACTCCTCGACGCGAAGGTCATCGAGGCCACGGAACTCGAGCTCCAGCGGCTGGCACCGGGCCGGCGGGTCCGTGGCATGGAAGGCGTCGCCGACTTGCTGCGCCTGCTGGGCCCCCTGAGCGTCGAAGAAGTGGCTGCCCGTTTACAGCCCGAAGGGGTGGAAGCCTCCCCGGATGGTTCCCTGGATCTGCCCGCGTTGCAGCTGGCGGCCGGAGCGCATCTGGCTGCGTTGCGCAAGGCCAACCGCGCCCTCACCGTGACCCTCAGCGGCGTTGAACGATTCGCAGCCATCGAGGATGCGGCCCGGCTGCGGGATGCCATCGGCGTTCCGCTGCCCATGGGAGTGCCGCTCGCCTTCGTCGAACCCGTCCACGATCCACTCGGGGACCTGGTCTCCCGTTACGCGCGGACCCACGGACCGTTCACGGCCGAGGAAGCTGCTGCGAGGCTGGGACTGGGTGTCGCCGTCGTGGGCACCGCACTGAAGCGCTTGGCGGCGGACGGCCGTGTTGTTGAGGGCGAGTTCCGCCCGCACCCGAGTGCGCCGGACACGGTTCCCGGTGAGGGGGCCGAGTTGTTGGAGGCGCCGGAACTCCCGGCTGTGCCGATCCGCGGAGTCCCCTTTAGTAGCGAGTGGTGCGATTCCGAAGTGCTGCGCAAGCTTCGGCGTCGTTCACTGGCCGCGCTGCGCGCCGAAGTGGAGCCGGTGGACGCTGCCGCCTACGGCCGGTTCCTCCCCGCCTGGCAAAACGTGTCCGTGCCCTCTGCCGGCCGTTCCCGGGGTGCCCCGGCGCTACGCGGGCTGGACGGCATCATGACCGCCGTCGATCAGCTCTCCGGCGTGCCTGTTCCGGCGTCGGCCTGGGAGCCTTTGGTGCTGGCCAGCCGGATCTCCGACTATCAGCCGGCAATGTTGGACGAGCTCATGGCGGCAGGCGAAGTCTTGTGGTCCGGAGCCGGCTCGCTGCCCGGGAACGACGGCTGGATCAGCCTCCATGTGGCCGAAGCCGCGGAACTGACGCTCAACCCGGACCCTGATTTCGAGCCCGGCGATTCCCAACTCCGCCTTCTGGAATACCTGCAGACCGGTGGGGGCGCCTATTTCTTCCGGCAACTCACCGAGGTTGCGGGCGGCATGGATGCGGTGCTCAGCGACGACGCCGTGGTCGCCGCACTGTGGGATCTCGTCTGGGCCGGCCGCATCACAGGCGACACTTTCGCCCCCGTCCGTGCGATGATCGCAGGCGGCCGCACGGCACACAAGCAGCCCGCCCGGCCGCCGCGGGCCAGGTCCCTGCGCATGAGCAGGCTCGGCCGCTCGCACGGCACGGGCTTGATGGGGTCGCCGGGACTGACGGGTGGTCGGTATGGCTCGGTCACCGGAACAGCTCCGACTCCCCCGCTCGCCGTCGGGCGCTGGTCGGCGTTGCCGGCTCCTGAGCTCGACCCCACGATCCACGCGCGCGGCACCGCCGAACTCCTCCTCGACAGGTACGGCATCGTGACCCGGGGCTCCGTCATGGTGGAGAACATCGTGGGCGGATTCGGGCTGATGTACAAGGTCCTCGCGCGCCTCGAAGAAGCAGGGCGGTGCCGTCGCGGCTACTTCATCGAGCACCTCGGAGCCGCCCAGTTTGCCGTGCCGGCCACTGTGGACCGTTTGCGCTCCTTCACGGAGGATGCCCAACTCGCCAAGGCCGAGCCTGTCGCCTTGGCCCTGGCCTCCACGGATCCCGCCAACCCGTACGGCGCGGCCCTCCCGTGGCCCGCGTTGGCAGTCGACGCCGGATCGGGTCACCGTCCGGGGCGGAAGGCAGGGGCCTTGGTGGTCATGGTCGACGGTGCTTTGGTTTTGTACGTCGAACGCGGAGGGAAGACCCTGCTCACTTTCAGCCATGACGACGCCGTCCTGGCGGCCGCCGCTGCGGCGCTCGTAGGCGTGGTGCGGCGGGGAGCAGTGGACAAGTTGATCATGGAAAAGGTCAATGGCCATGACCTCCTGGACACCCCCGTGGCTTTTGCCCTTGCGGCCGCCGGAGCGTACTCCACGCCGAAGGGTTTGAGGATCCGTGCCTGAAACGGGGATCCGTGCCTGAGGGCGACTCGATCTGGCGGGCTGCCGCGGAGCTGCACAAGGCCCTTGCCGGGCAGACGCTTGTCTCCTCTGACTTCCGCGTGCCTAGGTTTGCCACGCTGAACCTGGCCGGATGGACCGTGTCCGAAGTGGTGCCACGCGGAAAGCACTTACTCATGCGCTTGCTGGAGCCGACTGCGGGTTCGGCCGCCCCCGGATCGGCGGGGACCGGGAGCGCCGAGGCCGGATCGGCTGCGGCCTCGCCGGACGAGGCCGGATCGGCGGCGGCCGCACGGCCCCGGCGTGCCCTGACCATCCACTCGCACCTGAAAATGGAGGGAAGCTGGCAGGTCTATGCCCCCGGCGGCCGCTGGAGGAAACCCGGCCACACGGCCAGGTGCGTCCTCCGCACGGCGACGGCCGACGTCGTCGGCTTCTCTTTGGGAATCCTGGAAGTTATCCCGACCCCGGACGAGTCGCGCGTAGTGGGGCACCTTGGCCCGGACCTGCTAGGGCCGGGCTGGGACGCCGAAGAGGCCTTTCGTCGGCTGCGGGCCGCACCGGACACTCCGATCGGCGTCGCACTGTTGGACCAGCGGAATCTCGCCGGCATCGGCAATATCTACCGTTGCGAAGCGTGTTTCCTGGCTGGGGTGCATCCGGCCTCGCCGGTGTCGGCTGTGAAGGATCTGGCGGCGATGCTGACGGAGGCGAAGGGCCTGCTCGAGGCCAACTTAGGACCGGGCCGAAGGATGACGCGTGGCACCGCGTTCCCTGGAGTCCGGGGGATTCCCCGCTCCGGCTATTGGGTGTATGGCCGCGAGCACCAGCCGTGCCTTCGGTGCGGTACGCCCATTCGCCGCGGGCTGCTGGGACCGGCGTCGGGGTTGGAAGACCGGACCATCTACTTCTGCCCGAAGTGCCAGCCCGGTCCTTGACGCTGGAGGAATCGCGCGGCTGACGCTGCCCAATCCGCGTGGCGAAACCGAAATTCGCTGGTGTATCCGCGTCACGGCGCGGCCGGCACCGCTTCCACCGGACTCTGGGGAGCCTTCACCGGAACCGTGAACAGGGGCAGCAACAGTTGCACCACCGGTCCAATGGCCAAGGCATAGACAACGGTTCCCACGCCGACGGACCCACCCAGCAGCCAGCCCACACCGAGAACAACAACCTCGATCAACGTGCGTGACAAGCGCACGGACCAGCCCGTGCGGCGGGCAAGTCCCGTCATGAGTCCGTCGCGGGCACCCGGTCCAAGGCGTGCGCCGATGTAGCAAGCGGAGGCGATGCCGTTGAGGACCACGGCGCCGGCGAGCATGGCGATCTGGCCACCCAGGTGCGAGAACGCGGGGATCAGGGCCAGGCCGATGTCCGCGAAGACACCCACGAGCACGGCGTTGGCGAGGGTTCCGAAGCCAGGCATCTGCCGCAGCGGTATCCAGAGAAGAAGAACGAGGAAGCTGACAACCACCACGACCGTGCCGATGCTCCACCCGATCTTCCCGGCGACGCCCTGGTGGAACACGTCCCAGGGATCCAGGCCAAGGCCGGCCCGGATGAACAAAGCCAGGGAAATCCCATACATTGCGAGGCCGATCAGGAGCTGGGTGATTCTGCGGGTCATCATGAAACCATGCTCCCCGAAAACTGGCATTGCTTTCCATAGCCAGTTTGCAATACTGGTCTTATGCCCGGATCCCTGAACCCCACAGCCATGGTGCGTCTCCTCGGCCCGTGGAACACTGGCGCCGCTCCCGCGTATCGCGAGCTTGCCGACGTCGTGCGCCTTTTGGTGATGGACGGGCGCATCCCGCTCGATGTCGCGCTACCGAGTGAACGCGCGCTTGCCGTCACGTTGGGCGTCAGCCGGACCACCGTTACCGCCGCGTACGCCAGCCTGCGCGAGCAAGGTTTCCTCAGCGGCGGCCAGGGCAGCCGGGGCCGGACGGGCATTCCGCACCGGACGGTTCCCGTCAGCGGACCCGGTCTGGCGGTTCCGGATGGGATTCTCGACCTCGCCTATGCTTCATTGCCGGCCACGGGTGAAGTGGTGCACCGCGCATTCGCTGATGCGCTGATTGACCTTCCGGCGTTGCTGCCCGGTTTTGGCTACGACGCGGTCGGCCTTCCGAGCCTCCGGGAAGCCATCGCGGACCGCTACACGGCAGCCGGCATCCCCACCACGGCCGCCCAGATACTGGTGACTTCGGGGGCCCAGCACGCACTGAACATTATCTTGAAGACCCTCGCCGGGCGGCAGCAGAAGGTCCTCGTAGAGCATCCCAGCTACCCCAACGCTCTCGACGCAATCCGAGCTTCGGGCTCCCGCACGGTTCCGGTGCCGATGCCGCCTGCCGCGGAGCCGACGTCGGGCGGTGGCGGGGAGTCGACGTCGGGCGGCTGGGATATCGACGGCATGGTGGCGACGATGCGCCACCAACGCCCGGCCATGGCCTACCTCGTGCCGGACTTCCACAACCCCACTGGGCGGATCATGTCCAACCTTCAGCGCCGCCGCCTGGTCCGCGAGGCGGCAGGAACGGGCACTGTCCTGGTGGTGGACGAGACCCTGCGGGAGCTGAACCTCGACGTCGTCAGCACCTCGCCGCTCGCGGCGTTCAGTCCGGCCGTGGTGACCATCGGTTCGCTCAGCAAATCCCATTGGGCCGGGCTCCGGACAGGGTGGATCCGCGCTGAAGTGGACCTGATCAGCCGCTTTGTGCAGACCCGGACGACGATGGATCTGGGCGGCCCTATCGTCGAGCAATTGGCGGCGGCTCGGCTGCTCCGGGCCTTCGCTGAACCGCTGGACGCCAGGCTTGCGGAGCTGCGGCGGAACCGGGAAGCGCTCCTTGGACTACTGGCCGAGCACCTGCCCGATTGGCACGTGGAGCGTCCGCGCGGCGGGCTGACGGCATGGTGCAGGTTGCCCACGCCGTCGAGCACCGCGCTCACGGTCGTCGCCCCGGACTTCGGCGTGCGGCTGGCCGCAGGTCCGCGCTTCGGCGTCGGCGGGGCTTTCGAGCACTTCATGCGTGTCCCGTACACGCTCGCGCCGGCCCAGCTTGAGACGGCGGTGCTGGCACTGCGCGATGCCCAAGCCAGGATCGACGCGTCGCCGCAGCTCCGGAGGACCTTGAAGGCACCCAAGGAAGCCGCCGCCGTCGCGTAGCGCGCGTTACTCGCCGCCCAACTGGCTCGCATTTGTTGTCGTTTTGGAGGCTCAAAACGGCATTAACTGCGAGTCAGTTGGGTTGCCCGGCACCCATGCGCTGCTTGGCGGTGTTGGTGCCTGGACCGACCGGGACATGCGAGGTGGCTTTGGCCAGGCCAAACTGCGGCATGCCGCTGTAGACCACCTCAATTCCCGACGCCGGCACCTGGTAGGTTTCGTGCCAGACCCCAATGTCACCGCTTCCCGAGACTTCCTTCATGAAACGTCGCCAGGGCCCCAAATGCGGCGAGTCCCTGTCCGCCGCGAAGCGCCTGAGATGCTCGGGGCTCTCCCAATAGCTGAGCAGCATGGTGGTGCGCCCAAACCACTGTTCACAGCCGAGCAATCCGGACTCGGGATGTGTTGCGAGATGGCGGAGCATGGTGGGCATTGCCGATGCCACGCGCGCCACTTTGCCGATCTTCCACCACCGATTGGCCCGCATTCCGATAAGGAATACGGTCACCGACTCGCGCCCGGTGTCCGCCGTGAAGCGTCCGGGGAAGACTTCCTGTGCCATGTGAATCCTTCGGTCTGGGAACGGTAGCTCAAGTTCCGTTCATCGAGTTTCATAACGTCGTTATGAAACAATGTTATGAAACACTTGTAGGTATGGCAAGACCCATCGTTCATGACCAGCTCGTCCGGCAGCGGCTTCTTCAGGTAACGGCCGAACTTGTCGACCGGGATGGCCCCGCGCGGGTCACTCTCCGGGACGTCGCCGCGACCGCCCAGACCTCAACCACCGCGATCTACTCGCTTTTCGGGGGCAAAGCACAGTTGCTGACGGCCGCCGTCGACGACGGATTCCGCTCCTTCGGCGAATCGCAACGGCTCGCTGAAAGGGGTGGGCTCCGAGGCCTGGGCCTCGCCTACCGTTCCTGGGCGCTGGAACATCCGGCTCTATACCGGCTCATGTTTGGCGGCGCACTTGCCAGCTATGTGGACTGCAGCCCGACGCCGGCAGTCGCCTCGGAAGCCATGCTTCCCCTCATGGAAGCCGTGACCGCCTCGCAGAAAGCGGGGACCGTTCGGGATGCCGAAGCCGCGACGATCGCCATGTCCATCTGGGGACAGGTCCACGGCCTCGTGAGCCTGGAACTGGCGAACATGAATGACTCCGGAACCGACTGGGAAGGGATCTACGACGCGGCGCTGGATGCTGTGGCACGCGGCTGGCAGCCTGAGCCAGATTCGCTTCCCCAGCCCAACTGACTCGCAGTTGTTGTCGTTTAGAGGGCTCAAAACGACGTTAACTGCGAGTCAGTTGGGTGGGCCGGGGGTTAGGCGTACACCTTCTCCAGGAACCCGCCCCAGGCCTTGGCGGTCAGTTCGGAATCACCGTTGCCGCCGAAATCGTGCACCGTCATGCCAACGGGCGCCCCGAAGGAGTTTCGGCCGAAGAAGCGGTAGAGGGTGTCGGCCGTGCGCAGGCCCAGGAAGTGCTGGTTGGAGAAGTCGAGCTCCCCGCTCAGCCGCCCGACGCCGTCGACGTCCACCTCAACCGTTGAACCCTGCGCAACACCGTCCACGCCGAGGGCCTTCTTCAGGCGCACGAAACCGTCGGGGGTCTGCGAGGCCGCCGGGCCCTGGATGTCGGTGAAGACCACGGGCTTGCCGTCGAAGTACTGAAGGTACTGGCCCAGGGTGTGCAGGTAGAACTCGGTGTGCTTGCTGGCGCCGTCGTACTGCCCCTCCCAGTTGTCCGCGAAGATGCCGCTGTGGACATAGTGCAGCTTGGCCCGGCCGCCGTCGAGCGGTTCGAGGACATGCTCCAGCTGGTTGAACCAGCCGTCCGGCCCGTCCATCCGCGTCACAAGGTGGCTGGGGTACTCGTCGACGGTTTTCACGGCCGGCCACTGATCGGTGGGAAACATCCAGGCCGAGGTGTCCTGCGTGACAGCCTGCCAGACCCGTTCAGGAGTGCCGGGCAGTTCGGTGTCGGCCACGATTTCGAATTCACGGTTGTCAGTCATTGTCCTGTTCCTTTTCTGGAGAGTGCTGCGTGTTTGTCTTGAGTGCGGGATGAAGTACGACGACGAGCCGGTGCTTGCGTGCGCCGCTCGCCGCTGCGGAAGCGCCACCGTCGTGGTATTTGTCCACGAGCCGGGTCACCGCGACGCCGAGTTCCTCGGCAAAAGCGGCACGGTCCGCCGCCGATCGGAAGGTGATTTCACCGTCGATCGCGAAGCTCGCAAGCTTCTTCTTCGCCGCGGCCGCGCCCGCAATCAGCTTGCCCATCTCCTGGACCGTCCGGGCCGCGAGGGCCAGGAGCCAGAAGGCGGAAAAGCGATCCGAGAAGCGTCGGGGATCCGGCGCCACGGATGCAAGCGCCACCGGCGAGATCAGGTACGACGCTGCCGTCGCGCGCAAAACGCGTTCGGTGACGTTGCCCTTCTTCCGTTCCTCCACAAGCTCAACGAGCCCATGACGCTCAAGGGCCTTGAGGTGGTAGTTGACTTTCTGCCGGGGCAGGCCCACCTTGATCGCCAACTGCGTGGCGGAACCGGGCTCGACAAGCTCCTGCAGAATACGGGTGCGGATCGGGTCCAGCGACGCTTCCGCCGCGGCGGGATCCTCGATCACTTCGATGTCCAACATGCTTCCATTCTGCCCGCCGACAACTTTTCTTGTCAAGAACTTTTTAATCGTCGGAGGTTGCGGACCGCCGTGCGGACGCCGTCGCTGAGGCCGTACCTGAGGCCGTACCTGAGGCCGTACTGGGCTGTACCGCAGCGGTCAGCGAAGGAGTACCCTGCGGGTATCACTGTCCGTGAGGTGCAAGATGAGCTTCAATAGTCCGCCCGCTGGGTCCGGGGCCGATCGGCCACTCGGGCATCGCAGGGGGCGGATTCGGGCCTGGGCGTTACGGCGCCCCGCACTCGCTGCCTTGTCGATCGTCGCGGTCATCGCGCTTGTGGGCGCCGCCGTCTTTTTCGGCTCCTCTTGGTCCCGGTCATTGGTGGCGGCCGGGAGCCCGGCCGGCGGGGAGTCCGGCTCCTCTGCGGTGGATCCGGGGATCTCGAAGATCCAGCATGTCATCGTCATCATGCAAGAGAACCGCTCGTTCGACAGCTACTTCGGGACGTTCCCCGGAGCTGACGGGATTCCGATGCAGAACGGTTCCCCTGCGGTGTGCGTCCCGGATCCGGCCAATGGCTCGTGCGTGAAACCGTACTACGACCCCTCTGACCGGAACTCCGGTGGCCCGCACAGCCAGAGCAATGCCACTGCGGACATCGACGGCGGGAAAATGGACGGCTTCATCGCGCAGGCCGAGAAGGCCTCGACGAACTGCGCACCGAACGCCCCAGCCTGCGCGGGCGGCAACCAAAGCGACGTGATGGGCTACCACGACGCGCGTGACCTGCCCAACTACTGGGCGTATGCCGAGGACTTCACGTTGCAGGACCACATGTTCGAACCCAACGCCTCCTGGAGCCTGCCCGAGCACCTGTACATGGTCTCGGAATGGTCGGCCAAATGCAGCCGGGCGGGCGACCCGCAATCCTGCGTGAACGCCCTCCAGAATCCCGGCAGTCCACCGGACTTCACCACCTCGATCCAGTCCACCCTCATCGGCAAATGCCGGGCCGGCCTGCAGAACAAGGCCTGCCAGGATGCGCTCACTGCAGCCGGGATCACCCCGGATATTGCCGCGCAACTGCACGCCCTCATTACGCAAAACTGCGCGGGCTCGGATTCCTATGCGAGTTGCCAGGCCGCCATCGACAAAGCAACACTCCCTGAAGCGCTTAAGCAAAAGCTGCTGGCGGCCGCCAAGCTGCTTGCTCCCCCTGACTACGCCTGGACCGATCTGACCTACCTGCTGCACAAACAGAACGTGCCCTGGGCCTACTACGTCTTCAACGGCACCGAACCCGACTGCCAAGACGATGCAGCCATGTCCTGCGCTCCCGTTGCCCAGAATGCGAAGACGCCGGGCATCTGGAATCCGTTACCCTACTTCGACACCGTGAAACAGGACGGACAGCTAGGAAACATCCAGTCCCTCACCAACTTCTACACCGCGGCCAAGAACGGTACGTTGCCTGCTGTGAGCTGGATCGACCCCACCGGAGCCGTCAGCGAGCACCCCCCGGCGCTCATCAGCACCGGGCAGGCTTACGTCACGGGCCTGATCAATGCCGTCATGTCGGGCCCGGACTGGAACAGCACCGCCATCTTCCTCTCGTGGGATGACTGGGGCGGCTTTTACGACCACGTCACCCCGCCTACCGTCGACCAAAACGGCTACGGACTCCGGGTCCCGGGAATCGTCATCAGCCCCTACGCCAAACAAGGCAACATCGACCATCAAATCCTCAGCCACGACGCCTACGCCAAATTCATCGAAGACGACTTCCTGCACGGCCAACGCCTAGACCCGGCCACCGACGGACGGCCAGATCCCCGGCCCGGCGTCCGCGAGGACAACCCCCAGCTCGGCAACTTGGTGAACGACTTCAACTTCAACCGGCAGCCCATCAAGCCCGTCATCCTGCCGGGCGGGACGACGTACTAGGTGTTTGCGGCCCCGGTAGAATAGACCAGTGATGCAATCCCCCCTTCCAGTGCGCGACGGCGTCAACGCCACCCGTCTGCGCCTCCCGGACGAGGGGCCTTGGGACACCGCGATGGACTACATGATGCACCGCTGGGGCCATATCGACCCCCAAGGCATCGAGGACAGGTTCGACGCCGGCGAAATCGTGGGCGAAGGCGGCGCGCCCCTTGACCGCGGTACGCCCCTCGAAGAACACACTTTCATTTGGTACTACCGCACGCTCCCGCCAGAGACCCGGATGCCGGTGGAGATCAACATCCTGCACCAGGACGAGCACCTCATGGTGGTCGACAAGCCCCACTTCCTGCCCACCACCCCAGGCGGGACGTACATCCAGGAATCTGCGCTCGTCCGGCTCCGGAACCAGTTGGACCTGCCAGACCTCATCCCGATGCACCGGCTCGATCGCATGACCGCCGGCGTGTTGCTCCTCTCCACGAACCCGGAGACCCGCGGCAAGTACCAGGTGCTCTTCGAGAAACGGCAGGTGCAGAAGGAGTACGAGTGCGTCTCTGCCGCGGCACCCGCCGCAGGGTTTCCCGCCGTCGACCTTCCCGCCGTCGTGCGCAATCGCATGACCAAATCCCGGAGCTACCTCCTCGCCGAAGTGATCGACGGCGAACCCAACGCGGAGACCCGCATTGAGCTGCTGAGAACGTTCGACGGCGGCACTCACGACGGCGCCCCCGCTCGCCGAGCGCTGTACCGGCTTGAGCCCCACACTGGCAAGACCCACCAGCTCCGCGTGCACATGGCTTCGCTCGGGCTGGGAATCGTGAACGACGCGTTCTACCCCGAACTGCTGGACAAAGCCCCGGACGACTACTCCAAGCCGCTCCAGCTGCTGGCGCGCGGCATCCGATTCGTTGACCCCATCAGCAAGCAGGCCGTGGAGTACCGGAGCCGACTCGAGTTGAGCGAAGCCCACCCGGCCTGACGCTCGCTCACATATGGAGGCTTTTTCTCGAACGCTCGCTCGCATATCTGTCGGTGACGGTCGAAAACTGAGCCACCCGTTCCAAACGATTGGGTGGGTGATCACAGTGGGGGAGTGTCGGATCCACCGTTAAACGGACACTCCCGATATCTGCACGAGGGCTGGGCAAAAGGGGCGGCACAAGTGAGCGAGCGTCCGCCCAAACACCCACACAAGTGAGCGAGCGTCGGGAAAGGAGCGGGTGCCCTGCGCCGCGGCGCCGAAACAATGGCGCGTTCCCGAGTTGCCAAGCGGACCGGGCGTATATGCTCAGTTTTGCCGGCCCGACGACCGAGGGCGGTGTTCGGTCTCGCGAAAAGGAACCAGATGGCCCACGCTGAAAACGAAGTCTCGATCAACCGCCCCGCAAACGACGTCTACGCCTTCCTGGCGGACGGGCTGAACAATAAGCTGTGGCGTCCGGGCGTAAAGACGGTCTCCCTCGCAAGCGGAGAAGCAGGCAACAAAGGTGCCGTGTACTCCCAGACGATGGCTGGCCCCGGTGGCCGCACGATCGCCGGCGACTACGAGATCATCGCAGCCCAGCCGGGCAAACGACTCGATTTCCAGGTCATTGCCGGCCCCGCCCGACCAACAGGATCCTTCACGCTGGACGAGAACAACGGCAGCACGACCGTACGCTTTGCCTTGGATCTCCAGCCCAAGGGCTTCATGAAGCTCATGGGGTCGATGATCACCAAGACCATGGAGTCGGAAGTCGGGCAACTGGGGCAGTTGAAGTCCGTGCTTGAGGCGCAGTCTGCCTGACGCCACCCGCGAAAGCGCGCGCCACCTGAAAAGGCCACCCGCGAAAGCCCGCGGCTTCCCTCACCCTTCCGAAGGCCCGAACACGCTCCGGAATACGTCCGTCGTCTCCGCACTGAACAGCACAAACTCGACGAGTTCCAGCCCACTGGAGCTTTCGACGGCGAACCGGCTGACGGCGTCGAGCGCTACTGTGGCGACGTCGCGCGCGTCCCAGCCGTAGACACCCGCGCTGATTGCGGGGAAGGCAACGGAACCCGCCCCGAGGGATGCTGCCACTTTCAGGCTTTCGAGGAAACACGACGCGAGCAGTTCCGGATCGTTCTGTCCCATGTGGCGGTTAGGACCCACGGTGTGGATCACCCATCGGGCAGGCAATTTGAATCCGGGGGTGGCCACGGCTTGGCCCACCGGCAGTCCATGCGGGTACCGCTCGCGCACCTCCATGCACGCGGCCAGGAGTTCCCTGCCCGCCGCGCGATGGATCGCGCCGTCCACTCCCCCGCCACCCATCAACGACGAGTTGGCAGCGTTGACGATCGCGTCGACGTCGCGCGTGGTGATGTCACCTTGCAGGATTTCGAGCCGCATGGCGCCAGTCTTGCACGACACTCCGGCGGATGCACCAAAGTGGGGTAATTTGTGCCCATGGACATCACCACCGCCGATGGCTGGGGAGCCGCGATCTATGTCTGGATCATCCCCATGGTGGTGGGCGACGCGATCTTCCCGCCCATCCCGTCCGAGATGCTGGTGATCACGGGTGGCGCGCTGGCCGCTGAGGGCCGGGTCAACCTGTGGCTCGTGGGTCTGATGGCCGCCGTCGCCTCCTGGCTGGGCGACATGATCGTTTTCCAACTGTTCAAGCGCCGTCTGGGACATGTCCTGGACCGCTGGGCCTGGGGCCGCAAAGTCCATCAGGGCATCCACCGGGCCATCGCCAGGGCCGGGCGCTCCTCCACCTACGGCGCGATCATCGGCGCCCGGTTCATCCCTGGCGGGCGGCTTGCTGCGTCGGCCGCTTCCGGGATCGCCGAGGTTTCCTCCCGCGGCTTCAGCCTCTGCGCTGGCTTGGGCGGGCTGTTGTGGGCCACGTGGCAGACGGGGCTGGGTTACTTTACGGGCTCGACGACGAAGCTTCCGTTCTGGGCGAGCTCACTGATCGGCGTCGGCGTGGGGCTGCTGATCGGCGTCGTGGTGGGCGTGATCGTCACGCGTCGCCGGGGTGACCGCTCGCCGGTGGACGAGCCGGGCGAGCCGCCGCACCTTTAGGCGCGTCCCGATGTCGGGCTCAAACCGGCGACCATTTCCCCCGCTTGCGGCGCAGAACGTAAAGGTTCCCAGTGAGCGCTACGCGTTCGACGGCGTCGCGCATCATGGCTGCCGACGCGCGGGCCTCGCGGTTCTCACCGGGATAGTCGCGCGGCTCCACCAGGAAGCGGAGGCTGATCTGGGCGACGCCGCCAACAATGTCCAGCTGGTTGGATTCGACATGGTGCCGCGTTTCCAGGGCCTCAAGCGCAGCGGCCATTACTGACTCCGGCGGATTGCCTGGCTTGAGCCCGGTGATCTTCAACTTGGTCTGGAACGACGGCATCTATCAACCCTAAACGCTCGCTCACCTATGGCGCTCCCGCCGGAAACGCCGGCTCACATGATGTGAGCGAGCGTGCGCCAAAAGACCCATATAAGTGAGCGAGCGTCTGAAGGGCAGAAAACGGCTATCCGGTGTTGCGGAGGCCGGCGGCCACGCCGTTGACGGTGATGAGCATGGCCCGCTGGAGGCGTTCGTCGATCTCCGCGCCGGAAATGGAGGCTTCGCGGACGCGGCGCAACAACTCCACCTGTAGGTAACTGATGGGGTCGAGGTATTGGTCGCGGATTTCGAGGGAACGCTTGAGCGTCGGCTGCGCTTCCAGGAGCTCGGTTTCGCCGCTCAGGAGTTCCACCTCGGCAACCGTGAGATCGTACTCAGCGCGGATTGCCTTGAACAGGTGATGCAGCTCTTCCGGAACCAGCGAAGACACGTAGTGCCCGGCGATGTCCATGTCCGTCTTGGCCAGCGTCATCTCCACGTTGGAAATCACGGACTGGAAGAAATGCCAGCGCTTCATCATCTCTGCGAGCTCGGCGGTGTTGCCTGCCTCGCGGGCGGCCTTCAGGCCTGAGCCCACGCCAAACCAACCCGGAACGATCTGCCGCGACTGGGTCCAACCGAACACCCACGGAATGGCCCGAAGACCGCCCAGTCCGGCGCCGGAATCAGGACGCTTGGACGGGCGCGAGCCGATGTTCAAGGAGCCGAGCTGCTCCACCGGCGTCGAGGCCAGGAAGTACGAAGGCAGGTCCGGGTCGTCGATCAGAGAACGGTACTGGGCAAACGCGGCGTCGGAAATGATCTCCATGACGTGGCCGTAGCGCTCGCGCTCGTCGTCCGAGGTGCGCGGGGTGCGGTGCAGCGCGGAACCCTGCATCACGGCGGCAAGGGAGAGCTCCAGGTTTTCGCGGGCGAGCTCCGGCAAGGAGTACTTGTCCGAGATGACTTCGCCTTGCTCGGTGAACTTGATGGCGCCTTCGAGCACGCCGTTCGGCTGGGCCATGATGGCGTCGTAGGTCGGACCGCCACCACGGCCCACGGAACCGCCGCGGCCATGGAACAAGCGGACGTTCACGCCGTGCTTGGCGGCGACGTCGCGCAGCTTCCGCTGGGTCTTGTGGATCTCCCATTGGCTGGTCATGACGCCGGATTCCTTGTTGGAGTCCGAGTATCCCAGCATGATCTCCTGGACATCCCCACGCAGCCGTACGAGCGAGCGATAGGACGGATCGGAGAGCAGCAGGTCCACGATTTCGGCCGAGGCGCGCAGCTCCTCCACGGTTTCCAGGAGCGGGGCGAAGCCGATCTTGGCATACGGAGCTGCGCCGAACAGGTCGATCAGTCCGGCTTCGCGGGCCAGCACCGCGGCGGCCAGGACGTCGTCCGCACCGCGCGTCATGGAGATGATGTAGGTTTCGACGACGTCGGGCCCGTACGTCTGGAGCGCGTGGCGGATGCTGCGGAAGACGTCGTAGGTGCGGTCGCCGTCGCCGTCGAGCTTGATGGGGTGGCCGGACAGCGGTCGGCGCGAAGCCAGCTCCGCGCTCAGCCGTTCGAAGCGCTCGGCGCGGCTCAACTCGCCGTAGGGAGTTCCGACGCCGATCCGGTCCACCAACTGCCCGACGGCGTCGTGGTGGTAGTCGGCGTGTTCACGGATGTCGAGGGTCGCCAAGTGCAGCCCGAAGGAAGCGATCGCGCGGCGGACCCGCGCCAGGGCGCCGTCGGCCACGAGCACAGCCGAGTGCTTGCGCAGCGAGGCTTCCAACAACTCGAGCTCTGCCAGGAGTTCAGAGGTGGAGGCGTAGTCGCGCCCGGGTTCGTGGTGGCTCGATGCGGACACACGGCGGCCCGTGTTGATGAGCTTGGCCTTGATGCAGGTCAGTTTGAGCCGGTATGGCTCCTGCGCGTTCAACTCAAGGATGCGCTTGTCCAGGCCGGGCAGGTTCTTGAGGTCGACGGCGATCGAGTCCAGGAGGTCCTCTTCCGCCTCCACGAGGGCGGTGGAGTTGGAGAGGACGGAGATCAGTTCGTCAATCATCGAGATGCTGATCCGCACGGCGTGCTGGTTCTGCAGCTGCAGGATCTCTCGCGTGACGGAAGCGGTGACGTTCGGGTTGCCGTCGCGGTCTCCGCCGATCCAGGAACCGAAGCGGATGGGAGCGTTGTGCGCCGGCAGCACAACGCCGTGCTCGGCGAGCAGCTCGGAAAGGTCCGTGAGCATCTCCGGCATGGCATCGGTCAGGATGCTGCTCAGGTAGTAGATGGCGTTGCGGGCCTCGTCCACGGGAGTGGGGCGGACTTGGCGCAGTTCGTCGGTCTGCCACATCTGGTCGATAATCTCGGCGAGCTGGCGGTCCTGTCGGCGGCGCGCGGCCGTGCCCTCAACAGTGGATTCGGCCAGGACGTCCGAGAGCTTGCGGATCTTGTCCAGTACTGAACGCCGCGAGGCTTCGGTGGGGTGCGCCGTAAAAATAGGACGGACGTCCAGTTCGTTGACCACGTCCTGCAGGGCCTGGGTTCCAGCTTCGTCGGCGATCTCGGCCACGGCTTTGGCCAACCAGCCGTCCTTTTCCTGGCGGGTGCGCAGTCCGCGGACGCGGTGCACTTGCTCGGCGGCGTTGGCGAGGTGGAAATAGAACGCGAAGGCGCGGACCAGCTCAGTGGCTTCCTCAAGGGGCAAGGAGGCGAGCAACTCGCGGACCTGGGCGACGACGTCGTGCGCGCTCCACGGACCCGTGGCGTCAGCGCCGCCGCGGGCGGCTTCCTTGGATTCCTTGGTGAGCAGGCGCACTTGCTCGACAAGCTGGAGCAACTCGGGGCCATGCTGGCGGACCAACGACTCTCCGAGAAGCGTGGAGACGCGACGGACATCGGCCCGCAATTCCGCGGCAAGGTCGGTGCTGAGATGTGCAGTGTCAACCATGAAAAATACCTTCTGGCGTTGGGTGTGGCCCGTACACTGCGCTGGATACTGTGAGCCGGATTACTAATATTCCTAGGGAATCTTACCCAAAGCTCTTGCGGGGGTGGCAATCCGTCTCAAATGTTGTCATGCTCACTCTGCACTTCCGCCCTGCCCGCCCCAACTGACTCGCAGTTGTTGTCGTTATCAGCCCTCAGAACGACATCAAATGCGAGTCAGTTGGGTTCCGGGAATGGTGGTGGCCGGTGCATGGTTAAGGCAACGACAGATCCCGAGCCGCTGGAGGAACCATGAGTGCAACAGCCCCCGCAAGCAACGTCCAGCTGGAACGCTGGCAGCGTTTCCGCAACGGCCGCAACGCCGCCCTCGCGGCGGACCACGGCTGGCTGACCCTCACCTCCTTCCAGTGGCTCGAATCCGAACCTGCCGCCGTCGAGCTCGTCCCGGGGCTTTGGTCTACGGACGGCACGACGGCGACACTCACCGCGGGCCCGGCCGACGGACTCACGCTCGTGGAGACGGGAGCTCCTGTGGACGGGACGATTTCGGCCACCCTCCAGGACGAGGAATCGCTCATGTGGGTGCAATTCGGCGGCTCGGATGGCACGGAAGTGGTGGTGGAACTTGCCATGCGGGCGGACAAGTACGCGATCCGCACGAGGGACAACTCCTCGCCCGTACTGACGGAGTTCGACGCCGTTCCCACCTTTGACTACAACCCGGACTGGGTGCTTGAGGGCCGCTTCGAGGCCTACCCTGAGCCGGTGGATGTACCCATCGGAACAGCCAACCCTTTGGTGGACGGGGTGCATCGATCCGTCGGCGAGGTCGTATTCCGGGCGCCTGGCCTTCCCCACGAGATCCGCCTGCACGCCGAGGCCGAGAAGCTCGGAGCCCTCACCGTCACTTTCCACGACGAAACGAACGGCAACACGACGGACGAATGGCGCAAGCTGGCCGTCTCGCGCCCCCGGCCCGACGGTTCCGTAGTCCTCGACTTCAACCGCGCCATCAACTACCCGAGCGCCTTCACCCCGTATGGCACGTGCCCCATGCCCGTGGCAGGAAATTCGATCGACGTGGCGGTCGAGGCCGGAGAGAAACTGCCGGCCGGCCGGATCGTCTAACCAAACGCGTTACATCTCCCCCGATGCACGGTACACTCTTCTTGGAAAGCGCTTACCAAGCGCCCTGAAACGACACCGACGTCAGCAGCCCCGCCTCCCGGGGACAGATGAGGAGAGCCATGGGCACCCTGTCCACGCCCGTCCCGGCAGAATACAAACAGCCCGGCCATGAGCCCAGCAGGGTTGCCCTTATAGGGGTCCACGGCTTCGGCGCGCACCACTTGCAGAACCTCGAAAGGCTCCAGGCCAACGGCGTCGTCCGCCTTGTTGCCGTGGCAGATCCGAATCCGCCTGCCCCCGGCGCCCTCCCGCCCGGAACCGCTGTATTCGGCACCTTGGACGAACTCCTGGCGGGAACCCCGGCGCTGGACCTCGTCATTGTGGCCACTCCGATCCAGACGCACGCGCAACTCGCCCTCTCAACGCTCGCCTATGCCGATTTGTACCTCGAGAAGCCTCCGGTCGCTTCCCTCGCCGATTTCAATCGTTTGCAGGAAGCCGCCACTGCGGCCGGCAGGAGCGTCCAAGTCGGCTTCCAGAGCCTCGGATCCCGCGGCCTCCAGGCCATAGAGGAGTTGCTTGCGGAAGGAGAGATCGGCACGCTTCTGGGCATCTCGGCCACCGGGCGTTGGGTGCGTGACCGCGCCTATTACAAACGCTCCCGCTGGGCGGGCAAACGCAGCCTTGACGGCATCGACGTCGTTGACGGTGTAGCGACCAACCCGCTGGCCCACGCCATCGCCACCGCCCTGAGGATCGCGGGAGCGCGGACGGTGGACGATCTTGCCTCTGTGGAAACGGACCTGTACCGCGCCAATGACATCGAATCCGACGACACCTCCGTGATCCGGATCCGCACGGCTGCGGGCCTGCCGATCACGTGCGCGCTCACCCTCTGCGCCGCCGAATCCGTGGAACCGTACATCACCCTGCAGGGCAGCGAGGGCACGGCGAAGTTCTATTACACCGAAGACCGCCTCACGGTCAGCTCTGCCGCCGGGACGCGCGAAACCGTGTACAGCCGGGTGGACCTCACCGAGGACCTGCTGGAGCATCGCCACCAGCAGCGCTCGACGCCGGTTACGGGAACGATCAGCCCCGCAACCGGCGCGCCGCTGATCAGCCCGCTCGCGGACAGCGGCGCCTTCATGCAGGTCCTGGAGGCCATCCGCACCGCGGAATCTCCCGCACTGATCCCGGAGCAGTACGTCACTTGGGAGGGCGAAGGTGACGGCGCCCGTGCCGTGGTCGACGGAATCGAAGACGCCCTGGAACGCGCGACGGCGGCGCACGCCACCTTCAGCGAACTTTGCTTGCCTTGGGCGCGGCCAGCCGTCGACGCCGGAAGGCCGGTTTTGAGCCTGTCCGACGGCGGCGAGCCTGGCGCCTTTGCGATTGAAAGCGGCCAGGCCGCCGTCGCATTGGCAACCCTGCAGAGCGGCGCCGGCCTCGCCGCGCGGCTCTCCCCGCGGCCCTATCTGCACCCGGTCCGAACCCTCGTCGGAGTCACCGTCACCGACCATCTGCCAGCGGACCACTCCTGGCACCTCGGCGCGGGATTCGCCTTGCAGGATGTGAACGGAACCAATTTCTGGGGCGGCAAGACGTATACCCGCGCTGCCGGCCGTTACGAAGAACGGCAAGACCACGGGCGCATCATCGAGGTGTTCACCACGTCCGGTCCAGGCCATCTGGAGCAGGAATTGAGCTGGCAGGCACCGGACGGCGCAGAACTTCTCCGCGAAGGCCGCGCCACCCGCTCCCGGCAGCTTGACCACCGCACGTGGCAACTGGAGCTAAGAACGGAGCTGACCGCCGTCGTCGACTCCTCACTTGGCAGTCCCGGCTCGAACGGCGCCCTCGCAAGCGGCTACGGCGGCTTCTTCTGGCGTTTGCCCGCCTCCGCCGGGGCAGAAGTCTTCACAGCGGAAAGTCGCGGTGAACCCGAAGTCCACGGCTCGGCGTCGCCATGGCTGGCCTGGGCAGCAGACTTCCCTGAAGGTCCCGCCACACTGGTGTTCGCCGCCCCGGCCGAGGCGCAGGATCCTTGGTTCGTTCGGATGGCGAATTACCCAGCAGTGGGTTCGGCCCTGGCTTGGGAGCGGCCGGTGGACCTTGCGGCAGGCGAATCCTTGGTCCGCACCTTCGCGGTGTGGATCGTCGACGGCAGGCTGTCTCCGGCCGAGGTCGCCGAGCTGCTGGCCGGAGGTTCCGCCGCAGGATAAGCACGCAGAAAGGCGGGGGCTCAGTTCAGTTCAAACTGAGTCCCCGCCTTTTGTATTGGGTGCCTAGGCGTACGGAACCACGAGTTCCGCGTAGAGCTGTTTCATGGTTTCCAGGACCGAATCGCCGTCGGCGTCCCAGATGTCCTGGTTGAAGATTTCCACTTCGATGTCGCCCGTGTAACCGGCGTCGCGCACCCAGGTGCCGATCGTCGCGAAGTCGATCACTCCGTCGCCCATCATGCCGCGGGACAGCAGGGCGTCGGCAGCGATCGGAAGGTTGAAGTCGCACACCTGGTAGGAGGCGATCCGGTTTTCGCGGCCGGCCCGCTGGATCTGTTGCTTCAGTTCCGGATCCCACCACACGTGGAAGGTGTCGACGGCGACGCCAACCGCCTTCGCGTCGTACGGTGCGGCGAGGTCGAGTGCCTGGCCCAGCGTCGAGATGAGGGCCCGGTCCGCGGCGTACATCGGGTGCAGCGGTTCGAGCACCAGCCGGACCCCGTGTTCGACGGCGACGGGCACCAGGTCCTCGAGGCGATCGGCAACGCGCTGGCGGGCTGCGACGACGTCCTTCTCGCCCGGGGCGAGCCCGCCGACCACCAGGAACAGCTCCCGCGTATCGAGCGCCACGGCTTCCAGGATGGCCGTGCGGTTGTCCGCCAGCGCAGCCGCCTGCCCTTCGGCGTCGGCCGCTGTGAGGAAGCCGCCCCGGCAGAGGGACGAGACGCGAAGTCCGGCGTCCTTGATCAGCTTGGCCGCCTTCTCCAGGCCGGTGTCGGCGACGATGTCCCGCCACGGTCCGATCGCAGGAATTCCGGCCCGGACGCAACCGTCCACGGCCTCGGCGAGGGTCCATTTCTTGGTGGTGGCGCTGTTAAGTGACAGCCGTGAAAAGTCGCTCATGCGCCAACTCCGTTGATGCGGAGGTAATCCGACATCCGGAAGGCTGCCAGTGCGGGATCGCGCAGGAGCCCGGCCTGGTCGGCGAGTTCGAAGGTGCGCGCCAGGTGGACCACGGAGCGCCCCGAGTGCAGTCCGCCGACCATTTGGAATCCGGGCTGCTTGCCATTGAGCCAGGACATGAAGGCGATCCCGGTCTTGTAGTAGAACGTCGGTGCACTGAAGATGTGTTTGCCGAGTTCGCGGGTGGAGTCCAGGATGGCGCGCCCGTCCGCGGCGTCGCCGGCGTCGTACTTCTGCAACGCCACCGAAGCGGCAGGGTAGATCGCGGCGAAGATGCCCAGCAGCGCGTCCGAGTGGTGGACGCCGTCGCCGTCGATCAGTTCCGGGTAGTTGAAATCGTCGCCGGTGTAGAGGCGGACGTCTTCCGGCAGGGCTGCGCGCAGTTCAACTTCATGGGAAGCGTCCAGAAGCGAGACTTTCACGCCATCCACTTTGTCCGCGTGATCGCGGATGAGGCCAAGGAAGGTGTCTGTTGCCTCGGCGACGTCGTCCGAGCCCCAATAGCCGGCCAGTGCGGGGTCGAACATCGTCCCGAGCCAGTGCAGGATGACCGGTTGGTCCACTTCGCTGAGGAGCGTGGAGTAGACGTGCAGGTAGTCCTCGGGGCTTGCAGCCACTTTGGCCAGCGCCCGGGACGCCATGACGATGACCTTCGGTCCGGCTTCGCTCACGACGGCAATCTGCTCGCGGTACGCGTCCAACACTGCCTTGATGCCCGCGGGACCCTCGGGAACAGAGTCAAGGTCCAGCTGGTCCGTTCCGGCGCCGCAGGAGACGAGGTCCTGGACGCTCTTGCCGGCAGTGGCGGCGTTGCCGGACACCACGACGGACGCAGCTTCGACGCCGGTTCGCTTGATGAGCTGCTGCGTGGCGGCCCAGTCCAGGCCCATGCCGCGCTGGGCGGTGTCCATGGCATCGGCAACGCCCAGGCCGTAGGACCACAGCTCGTGCCGGTACGCCATCGTGGCGTCCCAGTCCAAGTGCGCCGGGGCGCCCGGGGTGTTGTCGGCCGTCGTTTCTGGGATGACATGTGCCGCGGCGTAGGCGCGCCGGGACGTCAGCGGTGCCGTCGGCCTGGACCACGACGTGGCCGGCTGCACCTTGTAGAGGCGGGTCCCGCCGTCGTGGTTTGGAAGCAGAAGGGAAGTCATCAGAGCACGATCTCCGGGATATCAATGGTGCGGCGCTCGGCCGAGGACAGCAGTCCGAGTTCGGCGAGCTGCACGCCGCGGGCGGCGGAAAGGAGCCCGAAGCGGTGTTCCCGGCCGGCGACGACGTCGCGCAGGAATTCTTCCCACTGCAGCTTGAAGCCGTTGTCCAGATCGGCGTTGGCCGGGACTTCCTGCCACTGGCTGCGGAAGGACTCCGTGACGGGCAAGTCCGGGTTCCAGACCGGCTTGGGCGTGTGGGCGCGCTGCTGCGCCACGCACTTGTTCAAGCCCGCGACGGCTGAACCGTGCGTGCCGTCGATCTGGAACTCCACGAGTTCGTCGCGGTAGACGCGGACGGCCCAGGAGGAGTTGATCTGTCCGACGACGTCGTCCCCGCCCGGGGTCTCGAGCTCGAAAATGCCGTAGGAGGCGTCGTCGGCCGTGGCCTTGTATTCCTTGCCCTGCTCGTCCCAGCGGGCCGGGATGTGGGTGGCGGTCTTGGCGTTGACGCTCTTGACCTTGCCGATGATGCCTTCAAGAACGTAGTTCCAGTGGCAGAACATATCCGTTGTCATGCCGCCCCCGTCTTCCTTGCGGTAGTTCCAGGACGGGCGCTGCGCTGACTGGACGTCGCCTTCGAAGACCCAGTAGCCGAACTCGCCGCGGATCGAGAGGATCCGGCCGAAGAAGCCCTCGTCCACGAGGCGGCGCAGCTTCACCAGGCCAGGCAGGTACAGCTTGTCGTGCACCACGCCGGCCGTGACGCCGGATTCCTTGCCGATACGGGCCAGTTCGATGGCTTCCTCCAGCGTCTCCGCCGTCGGCTTTTCAGTGAAAATATGCTTCCCGGCGCGCATGGCCTTCTTCAGCGTCGCGGCGCGGAGGCTGGTCATTGACGCATCGAAAACGACGTCGACCGTGGGGTCGCTGATGACCGCGTCGAGGTCGGTGGACCACTCGGAAACCTTGTGGAGTTCGGCGAGTTCGCGGATCTTCGCCTCGTTGCGGCCCACCAGGATCGGTTCGACCTGGACGCGCGTGCCGTCCGCCAAGGTGAAGCCCCCGGCGTCCCGGATGGGGAGGATGGAACGCAGCAGGTGCTGGCGGTAGCCCATCCGGCCGGTGATGCCGTTCATGGCGATTCTTATCGTCTTTGTTTCGTAGCCCATGAGTCCTTCTTCAGGTGGAAAGTTATGAGATGGGAAAGCGCATTCCCAATGCATTCATGATGACACGCAGCTCGAGGTCTGGCAATCGCTTTCCCAAGGCCGGTTAGCACTGCAATAATCGGATGTTGCTGAAAGTGCCGAGGCTGAGGCTTTTGAAGAGGAGTTGTCCGTGACTGCAAGCACGCTGTCCGAAGTGGCCAAACTGGCCGGCGTCTCCCCCGCCACGGCCTCCCGGGTGCTCAATGGTTCCGCCAGGACACCCGCACCGGAGATCGCCGAGCGCGTCCGGCAGGCGGCAGACACCCTCGGCTACATCGCGAACGCCCAGGCCCAGGCCCTGGCGAAATCGAGCACGGGGCTCATTGGCCTGATCGTGCACGACATCGCGGACCCATATTTTTCCGCCATAGCGCAGGGCGTCCAGGCCGCAGCGCGGCAGGAGCGCCGCATGGTCCTGCTCGCCACCACCAACGGCACACCCGCCGAGGAGAAGGAAGCTGTCGCCGCCTTCGCTGCACGGCGGGCCGAGTCGATCGTCATCGCAGGATCGCGTTCAACACGTTCCGAAGACGCCCGCGCGAACACCGAGCTAGCCGCCGAATTGGACCGTTACTGCCGCAACGGCGGGCGCGTGGGCGTCGTCGGGCAAGCGATTCTAGGCGTCGCCGAAACGGCAAACTACCGCACCATCGCGGTCCCTAACGAGCAACTTGCGCGGGATCTGGCGCGCGCATTGGCGCGCACCCACAAAGGGCCGTTCGTCATTGTGGCCGGGCCGGAGGGGCTGACCACTTCGGATGAGCGCGTCATGGGATTCCAACGAGGCTTGTCCGACGCCGGCCAGCCCGCCGCGGATGTTGTGCACGTCGCGTTCAACCGGAACGGCGGTTTCGACGCCGGCATTGAACTGGCCTGGCGGATCAAGGCGTCCGACGGATCGGGGTCGGATCAACGCTTGTGCATTTTCGCGACCAACGATGTCATGGCCATCGGCGTGGCCGCCGCATTGAGGGACCAGGGGCTCAGAGTCCCCCATGACGCCGGCCTCGCAGGGTTCGACGACATCGAATGGCTCCGGGACTTCCGGCCGGCGCTCTCCACCGTAAGTCTGCCGCTGGAAGAAATCGGACGACTGGCAACCATGGCGGCCCTTTCCGACGACGACGGCGATCCTTCCGCCGTCGCGGGCAGCGTCACCCTCCGCAGGAGCACGAGTTCGCCCTAGTTCCCCGGGTTCGCGGCGGCTCTACCGATGACCCGATCATGCCGGGCCGATAGGTCCCGCCGGTGTGACCGGCGCAACAACTTAACCTTGACAGCGGGGCTGTGCGGGTGTCTGATGGAAAGCGCTTACCAGATGGGAAAGCGCATACCAAGCGGAAGTTCACTCCGATTCTTGCGATGGCGCTGCACTCCTACTGGAAACCACACCCAAAGGCGGGAAGGCCCTTCCAGTGGCCCCAACGACTTGTCCAAAGGAGGACAATATGAAGATCGACGCGAGCAGGCAGCGAAGTTCAATCGAACCGCGACAGTCCAGCACCACGAGGAAGGCGGCAGCCAGCGGCTGGATCGGCAGCGCCCTTGAGTACTACGACTGGTTTATCTATGCACAGGCCGCCGCGCTGGTGTTTCCCGGCGTCTTCTTCCCCTCGGGAAACCCGACCGTTGCGCTGATCGCTTCGCTTGGCACCTACGCCGTGGGCTATGTAGCCCGCCCCATCGGCGCATTCGTCCTGGGACAGTGGGGCGACAAACATGGCCGCAAGAACGTTCTGGTCTTGGCCATGTTGATGATGGGCGCGTCGACCTTCGCAGTCGCATTATTGCCCACCTACGGCCAGGTCGGCGTCTTGGCACCCGTCTTGCTGGTTGCCGTCCGGCTCATCCAAGGCTTCGCGGTGGCCGGCGAACTGAGCGGTGCCAGCGCCATGATCGTGGAGCACGCACCTTTCGGCCGCCGGGGCTTCTACGCAAGCTTCGCGCTCCAGGGCACCCAGGCCGGGCAGATCATCGCCGCCGCGGTCTTCCTCCCGCTCTCTGCCATGCTCTCCAGTGAATCGTTCAAATCCTGGGGCTGGCGCATTCCGTTCCTCCTCAGCGCCCTTGTGGTGTTCGCCGGGTACATGATCCGCCGCCGGGTCGAAGAAACCCCCATCTTCACCGAAGAAAAGGCGCACCAAGAGATCCCGAAGATGCCGATCGTCCGCGTGCTGCGCGAAAGCGGTCTCGACGTGGTTCGCGCAATCTGCATGACCCTGGTCAACGTCGTCGGCGTCACGGTGGCAGTGTTCGGTGCGGCTTACGCCACCCAGCCGGGCTACGGCGTCGGCATGAGCACTACCGTCTACCTCTGGATCCCGGTCCTGGCCAACGTCGTCGCGCTGGCCCTCATCCCCTTGTTCGGAGATCTGTCGGACCGTTTCGGCCGCAGGCCGTTGATGATCTTCGGCTCATTGAGCTCCGGGGTGCTGGCCTACGCCTACCTGTACGCGGTCAGCCAGAACAACGTACTGCTCACCATCATCCTCTCGATCCTCATGTGGGGCACGCTCTACCAAGTCTGGAACGCAACGTTCGCCAGCTACTTCCAGGAACTCTTCCCCGCCCGCACGCGAGTCACGGGATTCGCCATCTCGCAGAACATTGGCCTTGTCATCACCGCGTTCCTTCCGAGCATCTTCACGGCAATCGCCCCGCCGGGGTCCGCGAACGTACCGCTCATCATCGGGTCCATCTGCTTCGGAATCTGCATCATCGGAGCCGTGGCTGCCTGGTCGGCCCGGGAAACGTACCGCATCCCCCTCAATCAGCTGGGCACGCCGGACGCGACGCCGGTTCCCCGCGAGGAGTACCGGCGGCTCAGGAGCGGCACCCGGTAAGCTGCGCGATTTGCGGTGATTCGCGGGCTTTGAATGAAACGATTCACAGTAGGAGGAGAACCCACATGCGCATCTGCTTCCGTTCCTCGGTCAAACCCAGCCAGATTCCCGAATATCGACGCCGTCATGCGGTCGTATGGCCGGAGATGCTCCGAGAACTCAAGGCGGCCGGCTGGAACAACTATTCGTTGTTCCTCGCCGACGACGGGCTGCTAGTGGGATACGTGGAATGCGACGATTTCGACGCGGCACGAGCCCGCATGGCCCTGACTGATGTGAATGCCCGTTGGCAGGCAGAAATGGCACTGCTGTTCGAAGACGACGCACGGGCGCCGGACCAGGGATTCGTCCAACTCACGGAAATCTTCAATCTCGAGGACCAGTTGTCCAGGGACTGAGGCCTCACGCTCAAACCGGGGCTTGTTTCCCATCGCCGCGCTTCAAGCTCCGGCCTGGGAAACGAGCCCCGGAATGGCGCCCTGTGCCGCCGTCAAAGCGGCGTCCCGGAAACCCCTCAAACGATCGCGGAGACCCCTGTCACGGCCCGGCCCACGATGAGCGAGTTGATCTCGAACGATCCTTCATACGTGTAGATCGCCTCGGCATCGGCAAAGATCTTGGCCATCCGGTAATCGGTCACGATGCCGTTCCCGCCCAGGATGGACCGGCCCATCGCCACGGTTTCGCGCATCCGGGCGCTGCAGTACGACTTGGCCAGTGCCACCTGGGCCATCTGGGCTCCGCCGTGCCGCACTCCCTTGCTGTCCGTGTAAATGTCCTCCTGCAGCTGGGCGATCCGCACCATCATGCCCATGCTGGCCACGGCGTTGCCGAGCATGTCCACCAATTGCTGCTGGATGAGTTGGAACTTCGCAAGCGGGCGGCCGAACTGCTGGCGGTCAAGCGCATACTGGCGGGCGACGTCGAATGCCGCCAACTGCTGCCCCACGGCCTGCCAGGCCACCATGAGCCTTGATCCGCGCAGCAGGTGGTTGGTGTCGCTGAAACTGTTGATCCCGGAAAAACGATCCGCCTCGGCAATCCGGACGTCTTTGAGGACAATGTCGGCGTTTTGCACGGTGCGCAGGGCAATCTTGTTTTCGATCTTGGTCCGTGTCACCCCGGGCAGCGTGCCGTCCACGATGAAGCCGCGAATAGCGCCGTCGGCTTCGTCCCGGGCCCATACCAGCATGTGGTCGCAGAACGTCCCGTTGCCGATCCAGCGTTTGGCGCCGTTCAGCACCCAGTAGTCGCCGCCGTCGTCGGCTCCCCCGGCGACCCGGCGGGCCACCGTCTGCAGGCCGCCGGCCACGTCGGAGCCGTGGTCCGGTTCCGTGAGCGCGAACGCTCCGGTGGTCCGGAGGTTGGAGGCGTCGTCGAGGTAGCGGTCCTGCTGGTCCTTGGAGCCGAACTCGTAGAGCGCTTCGATGAAGAGGTCGTGGTGGACCATGAAGAACGTGGCAATGGAGGTGTCCACGCGGGTCATTTCCGCGATCACCAACCCTGCGAACAGGTTGCTGTAGCCGCGGTGCGTGGGGGTGCTCAGGCGAAGCGCGGCGAGCTTGGGCAGGATGTGCGCCGGAAACTCGGCCTTGTCCCACCAGTCCTTGGCATACGGCGCGATTTCCGTGGCCAGGAATTCCCGGAGCTCGTTGAGCTTGCGCTGTTCCTGGACGCTGAGGAGAGACTCGAAATCGAAAAAATCTGCCGAAGGCAGGGAACCTGCCGAAGGTTCGACGGCGGCCGCCAGCTTGTGGGCCTGGCTCACTTCGGTGCCATCCGGATCGCGCCGTCGAGGCGGATGGTTTCGCCGTTGAGCATGGCGTTTTCCACGATGTGCGCCACGAGGTTGGCATACTCGGCGGGGCGGCCAAGACGGGCCGGGTGCGGTACCTGCTGGCCGAGGGAGAGCTGTGCGTCCTGGGGCAAGCCGGCCAGCATGGGTGTTTCGAAGATGCCCGGTGCAATGGCCACGACACGCACCAGCGAGCGCGCAAATTCACGGGCCAGGGGCAACGTCATCGCGGCCACGGCTCCCTTTGACGCGGCATACGCAGGCTGCCCGATCTGGCCGTCGAAAGCCGCCACGGAGGCCGTGTTGATGATGACACCGCGCTCCTCCCCACCGAGCTCGGTAGACGCAGGTTCGTTTTCGGCCATCGCGGCGGCAGCCAGGCGGATCACGTTAAACGTGCCCACGAGGTTGATCTGGACGACCCTGTTGAAGTTCTCGAGCGGCAGCACGCCGTCTTTGCCGAGCACCTTGCCCGGGGTTGCCACGCCGGCGCAGTTGACCAGGATCCGGAGCGGGCCCAGCGCGACGGCAGCGTCGACGGCGGCCTGCACCTGCTCTTCATTGGTGACGTCGGCGGGGACGAACACGGCCCTGCCGACGGCGCCCGAGGCATTGAGTTCGGCGGCGAGGGACTCCCCGGGAGATGAGTGGAGGTCAAGCAGCACCACGGATGCTCCGGCGTCGAGCAATCGCCTTGCGGTTGCGGCCCCCAATCCCGAAGCCCCGCCGGTTATCAACGCAACTGCGCCCTTGATGTCCATCCATCCTCCTCGATGCAGAACCAAAATCCGTTAATGAATGTTAACTGAATCACTTTGATTGTGCACTGGAGAGGGGCCTGCGGCCAAGCGCGCGGCGTTAGGCTGTCACCATGTCCGCCCCCGAGACGCCGCACCGCTCCTCCGGAACACCGGATTGGGCCGCGCGAGCCGACCACGCCGCACGTTCGGTGACCCGGCATTTCGGACGGCGCCTCCTCTTGCTTCCCGGAACGCATCTTGCGGCGTCGGTCCGGCCGTCAACGCGTTTTCCGGGTCAGCCCTGGAACTACTGGTGGCAGGCGCATTACGTCGATTGCCTCGTGGACGCCGGGTTGCGCGAACTGGCCTCGGGATCAAGGTTCGACGGCGGTGATCGCCCTAGCGCTGGCGAGCTCGCTTCACGCCTGGTCACCACTATCCGCTTGCGCAATTTCGTGCGCTACGTCAACAGCTACTACGACGACATGGCATGGCTCGCCCTCGCCGTCCTGCGTTTGGACTCCCTGGCCGGGCGGGCGCACAAGCCGGGCCGCCGACGCAACGCCCGGCTGCAGAAAATCCTCTCACCGCGGTTCGAGTTGGCCTCCACGGACGACATGGGCGGAGGCACCTTCTGGAGCACCAAACGCGATTTCAAGAACACCCCGGCCACAGCGCCGGTGGCCCTGCACTTCGCCCGGACCGGCAAGCAGGACCGGGCCCAAAGGCTCCTGGACTGGCTTGATGCCACGCTCTTCGAACCCACCCGCGGCCTGTATCTCGACGGCGTTTGGATCAAGGAGGGCAAGCTCGTCCTCGCAGAAGAGATCTACACCTACAACCAGGGCCCCGTGCTCGGCGCCTTGTTGGAGTTGGGTGGAGACGCGAACCTGGGACGCGCGGCCGCCCTGGTGGCCTCGGTGGCCGAACACTTGACCGTCCCCGGTCCGTCTGACGGGCCGGGGAGGCTGGTTCTTCGCGGCGAAGGCACCGGCGACGGCGGACTCTTCACCGGGATCCTCGTCCGCTACCTGGCGCTCGCCGCCGGAGACGTGCGGTTGCCCTCCGTTACCCGCATTACCGCCGGGCATCTCGTGCTCAACACCGCGGAGGCGGTCTGGGCGGGGCGGACTGTGCGCACCGACGCTGCCAACTGGACGTCCGTGAAAGACGACGACGGCTGGCTCATCTTCTCGACGGAACCCCAGCGTCCGGCCGCCGAGACGTATCCGGAGGGCACCGCCGTCGAACTCTCCAGCCAACTTCAGGCGTGGATGCTGCTGGAAGCCGCCACGCGCGTCCGGCAAATTGTCAGTGCCGGGGCCTAGTCTGGAGCTGTGAACCCGATCCCGAGCCCGATACCTGTCACCGTGGTCGGTGCACCGCCGGAATGGTGGCAGATCGTTGGCGCGCTCAGCCCGCTCGCTGTCCTGGTTGCGGCGATCGTTGCCGCGATCGTTGGCCTCCTGTCGCTGCGGCAGAAGGCGCGGGCGGATAACAGGTCCGAATGGTGGCGTCGAGCTCAATGGGCGCTGGACGCTTCCCTGTCCCGCAGCCGCTCGGAGGCCGAAATGGGCCAGAAAGCCATCGAGATTCTGGGCCAAAGCGAACTCGCGTCACGGGAGGAACTCGCCCTCCTCAAAGTGGGCACAGAGGATGAGCTCCTGGCAGCTGCCACAGCATCCGAAACCCGCGCCGTCGCCCCCTCGCAGCGTCCCGATTCGGTGAGCGCTGAAGACCGCAAGGTCCAGATCGCCGCAGCAAAGGCCAGGGTCTTGCTGGACCAGCGGCTCGGGGAAGACACTCCAGGCTGGATCGTCGCTCTATCCCGAGAGAAGCCCGAAAAGCCCGAGTAGATCCCCGCGGTTACTCTGCCACCGCGGGCCTTTTCTTCTGCGGATACGGTGTCTCCTGCCGGGCCAACATCTCGACAAAGCCAGCGATCTTCCTGGCCCGCGTTTCCGCCTTCTTCACAGAGTTGGTGCGGTAGATCAGGGAATAGCGGTTGACCGCGGTCAGCACATCGAACATCGCCTGGGCCGCGGGAACTGCGGCGATGGCGGCCGCGAGGTCCTCCGGGACTTCCGCGTCCGCTTGGCCCACGTAGGCGGCTTCCCAACGCCCGTCCGCTTTGGCGCTGTCGACGGCGGCCCATCCGGCCGGGGTCATCTTGCCTTCAGCTTCCAAACGGGCAATGTGCCCCACGTTCCTTTTGGACCATGGGCTTTTGGGGCCGCGCCGGGTCATACGCTGGAAGACGCTTTCGTCGTCGCGCCTTCTGCCTTGGCCGTCGATCCAACCGAAACAAAGGGCCTCATCCAAGGCAGCGGCGTAATCGAGTTCCGTCACGTTGCCGCCCTTCTTGTGCAGCACGAGCCACACGCCAGGGCTATCGGCGCCGTTCTCTTCGAGCCAGGACCGCCACTCGGCAGCGTCTTTGACGATCAATTCTTCAAGTTCAACAGCCATGGCCCCATTCTGGTGCCAGCTAGGCTGTGACGAAAGCCCACGCACTACATGCCCAACCCTCGCTCACCTATATGGGCGCTTCCCGAAACGCCCGCTCATATATATCGGCCTTTCTCGAAACGCCCGCTCACCAATACTGGCCTTTCCCGAAACGCCCGCTCACCTCATCTGAGCGCGGGATCCCGATTTTGGCCACATACGTGAGCGAGCGTCGCCCGAATGGGCGATATAGGTGAGCGAGCGTTCCGGGGTTTGGGCTCGACGCAATCCTGGCTGTCTGATTCGTACGGCATGGAACTGCATGGGATGGGGTAGAACTTAACCATGAGTGTTCGTACCCCTGACCCGTACTCCGGTTGGCTTTCCGATGAAGACCTCTTCGAAGCCCGCGGCCGCCTCCCCATGGTTTACGTGGAGGCGGTTCCCGTGCGCCTGGATCCACTCGGATTCGTCAACGAGGTAGGTACCCTGCTCCAGGGCGACGCCGACGGCACCATGGTCCGATCCTTCGTGTCCGGCCGCGTGCTGTACCGCGAAACCATCCGGGCCGCGCTTTTGCGGCACATGGAAAAGGACCTCGGGCCCCTGGCCTTCCCCCAGTTGCCCGTCAGTCCCGTGCCGTTCACGGTGGCCGAATACTTCCCGGCGCCGTCGCAGACCGGCTTCACGGACGACCGCCAGCACGCAGTGTCCCTGGTCTATGTCATCCCCGTGACGGGCGAGTGCGAACCGCGCCAGGACGCCCTCGAGCTGACGTGGATGACGCCGCAGGAAATCCTCAGCGACGACGTCCAGCAGGAATTCAGCGGCGGTCGAGGCAATCTGGTACGCCAGGCCTTGGCTTTTGCCGGCGTCGGACAGTAGCGGCAGCGCGGGCAGTAGCCACCTCCCCGATTTGTCGGGTGGGTTTTATAGACTGTTGGGCGGACCCCAAGAGAACCAAAGGACTTCCGATGACTCACAGCCCGGCCGGCCAGCAGTACCGTGAAAAGCAGGCTGGGGCCCTGCAAATCGGGGACTACCTGTTCCTCCCTGGGGAGGGTCCCGCGGAGGAAATCACGCACGTCGAGCTCGAACACGACGATTTCGGCGTGCCCGCACTCATTCTGGTGACCACGCTCGACGGCGGAAAAGTGCGGATCGCGATCGGGTCCAGCGTCCCGGTGGGCGAAGCAGCTGTCGTTCCCGACGACCACGCGCTGCCCACGGAAGATCCGGCCACGCTTGCGGAGCCGGTTTCCGGCGACGCGCCCGACGCCGGTACCTCCGACGCCGGTGACTCACCCGCGGAAGCCGTTCCAGCCGTCGTCGTACCTCCCTTGCCTCCGGTGGCACCGACTGTCAGCCGGCCTGCGGGGCCGGACCCCGAGCAGCTCGCGCTGATCCCGGAACCGACCGACTCGCCGGAGGACGTCGTGGCCGCCGCTGCCGAAGCGCACCCGGGCAGGAACGGCGTCGCGGTACTGAGCGAACGCCTCATCAAGGGCATCAACACGAAGTCGGGAAGCTGCCTGCGGGATCTGAGCGACCTGGCCCACGATGTTTTCATCGAACTGCGGGATCCGGACCACGCCCTCGCGGTGGCCGATATTCTCAACGTGCTCCCCTACGACGGAAACCGCGACCGGTGGATGTCCGTTGAACGTTCCCTCGCACTTTCCAGCTTCATTTGCCGCGAGCTCGGCCAAACGGAACGCGCGGAAGTCTACGATCAACTCCTGCAAGCGCCGGACACCGTGGAGACAGACCCGTTCAAGGCCCGGATCGCCGCCAAGGTCCGGCAGCGCGGGCTCAACGAACCGAACCTGTACGACAAGGAAATCTTCCGCTCCATCGACAACGGCAACCGCGATGCCGAGCGTGAATGGCGGCTGCTCCGGCTCGAAACCCTGCTGTTCCTCCGTTCGCACGGCGGCTCGAACACCCTTGGCGTAGGTGAACTCGATCACCGGATCGCGAACGAACTCGAGGCCGTGCGGGCCTAGGCGCTATCGGAGGATTTCGCAAGACCTGTCGCGTTCGCGCCAAGGGCGGTAGATTCGGGCCATGACGAACAATCTGAGCGTTGTTGTTAATGCCGACGCGCAGCAAGTTTGGACTTCGCTGCGCGAACCGTCGCTCGTGGCTCAATGGCACGGCTGGGAGGCCGACGAGCTTGCCGACGAAATCAACCAGATCTACTTCAGCACCGCCGTGGTCGAGGGGCCTGACCACACAAGCCTCACGGTGAACGGCGGGGACGTCTTCGAACTGACCCCGGTCAGCGGAGGCACCGAAGTCCGCGTGACGCGGGCCGCCTTGGACCACGATTCCGAATGGGCCGCGTGGGACGAGGACATCACCCAAGGCTGGCTGACCTTCCTGCACCAGCTCCGATTCGCCCTGGAACGCCATCCACACGGGCACCGGCGTACGCATTTTGTCTCCCTGCCCGGCGGTAGCGGCTCCGGGATCCAGAAACTTGGCCTGGCCAACGTCCCGGCTCCCGGGGAGGAATACTCACTCACGCTCCCCACAGGCGAGGCCCTTTCCGGCAAGGTCTGGTTCCGGAGCAACCACCAGGTTGGCCTCACCGTTCACGGTTATGCGGAACACGGGGATGGGCTGCTGATTGTGGCTGACCAGCCGGTGATTCCGGAGAAGAGGCCCGACGGCGGCACTATCGTGATCGCTTCGACCTACGACCTGGGCGCGGCCAGTCTGGACTCGATCCGCTCCCACTGGGACGGCTGGAAGGCTGAGAACTACCCCACAGAGGTGCATTCGCACTGACGATTCACGCTCCGGGGCTGGCAGACTGTAACGGTGCCAGCCGATTCTTCACTGCCTGCTTCCGGGTCTAACTCCAAGTCCGATCCTTCCGCGCTCGGGGCTGCCCTTCAGTCCGCATTTTCCTTCGAGGTAGGTACGCGGCTCAGCGAAACGCGCCCGCCGTCGTCGGGCCCTTTGAACGCCGACGGCGACAGCCGCCACGGCGGCGGCAAGCGCGGGGAGTTCCTGGGCCGCACCGGTACCATCACCACACCGCACGGCCAGATCCAGACGCCCGCGTTCATCGCCGTCGGGACCAAAGCCACGGTCAAAGCCGTGCTGCCCGAATCCATGAAGGAGCTCGGCGCGCAGGCTTTGCTGGCCAACGCCTACCACCTATATCTGCAGCCTGGACCGGAGATTCTGGACGCGGCGGGCGGACTCGGCGCGTTCATGAACTGGGACGGGCCGACGTTCACGGACTCTGGTGGATTCCAGGTGATGAGCCTCGGCTCGGGGTTCAAGAAGGTCATCGACATGACCTCCGTGGATGCGTCCGGGCCTGACGACGCCGTGGCCCCGGGCAAGGAGAGGCTGGCCCACGTGGACGAGGACGGCGTCTGGTTCAAGTCGCACTTGAACGGGGACCGGCACCGTTTCTCCCCGGAGATCTCCATGCGGGTGCAACACCAGATCGGCGCCGACATCATGTTCGCCTTCGACGAGCTGACCACGCTGCAGAACTCGCGCGGCTACCAAGAGGAATCCCTGGAGCGGACGCGTCGCTGGGCTGAGCGCTGCGTGGTGGAGCATGAGCGGTTGACAGCTTCCCGGGTGGGCAAACCCTACCAAGCCCTATTCGGCGTCATCCAGGGTGCGCAGTACGAGGACCTTCGCCGTAAGGCCTGCCGGGACCTTGGCGGCATGCCGTTTGACGGTTTCGGCATCGGCGGTGCCTTGGAGAAGGAGAACCTCGGCACCATTGTGCGTTGGTGCAACGAGGAACTTCCCGAGGACAAGCCCCGCCACCTCCTGGGCATCTCCGAGCCGGACGACATCTTCACGTCCATCGAAAACGGCGCCGACACCTTCGATTGCGTCTCCCCCACCCGCGTGGCCCGCAACTCGGCGTTCTACACTCCGTCCGGTCGGTACAACCTGTCCGGGGCGCGCTACAAATCGGATTTCGGACCCTTGCAGGATGGTTGCGACTGCTACACCTGCGCCAACTATTCGCGCGCGTATATCCACCACCTGTACAAGGCGCATGAATTGCTCTCGCATACGCTCATCTCCATCCACAACGAGCGCTTCGTGGTGAAGATGGTGGACGACGCCCGCTTGGCCATCGAATCCGGGGACTTTTTCGAGTTCAAGGCCGAGACCTTAGGGCAGTACTACTCGTAGGTCTCGGTCGCTTCCCGCCGTCGAGATCGCTGGAACCGTGCCCTCGCGCCTGGAACCACATCAGGGGCGGTCCGCGGTCGTCACTCCGATCACCAGGAGCACCACGTTGAGCACGACGGCGGGCGTGACCAGCAGCTCCGGGGCGTTGAACAGCATGCCCAAAGCCAAAGGGACCAGGGCGAAGAGGCACAGAACGTAGCCTCGGATCCTGGTTCCCAGCATGGCGGGTCCGCTCCGTCCAAGCTGCATCAGGTACACCAGCTTGGTCAGGTCTTCCTGCTGGCGGAAGGCTCGTCGCAGCATCCCCGCGCCCAAACCACCGCCCGCCGCCGCGCCTAGGACGAGGAGCTCCACCCGGAAGCCGCCCGCCAGCACGAAGAATCCGGCAGCCGCCGTCGTCCACAAACCCATCAGCATGACCGGCAGCGCGACGTGGACCCAGCGCGAGGCCGTCCTGGAGATCGGCAGGAGGGCGTCGAGGCTGGGAGCCATGCGCAACTGCCAAAGCGGCCCGGCCGCCGCGGTGGAAGAGAATATCGCTGCGGCAAGCAGCAGAGGAAGCAGGATGATAGGTGAATCGAACGTCCGGACCAGCCCGGTCAAGGGAACGACGGCGAGGCCCAGGCCCCAGCGCCACAGCCGGGCGGGTTGTCGAGCGAGCACGGTTGCCTCCGCGTGAAAGAGCGCGCCCGCTGCCGTGCGCGGCGTCCCCGGGAGCTTCACCCGGCTCCGTTTGCCGCCGCTGGAAAGCGAGGCACTGAGCTCCCCCGTGTCCATTAGTGTGAGCGCAGCTTGGACATGTCCCCTCGCGGACCCTGCCTTGAGCAGCGATGTCGTGCGGACGCTGGAGAGCTTGTTTCGCATGGCGAGCGCCGCGGCCATCAAAGCGACTGCAGGGGCGACGGCGAAGACCCAGTTTCCTTGCAGCGTCCCGAAAAGCATTGCTCCGAGTGCGGCCGAAGCGGCAGCCAACAGCCACGAGGTTGCCCGGCCTTGCGGCCGGGCGGGCGTCTGCGGCCGGCCCGGCGCTGCCAAGCGGGTCTGGGCGAACGCGGCCAGCGCGAGGATAGCCGCGCCTGTCAGTGCCCCTGCCAGGACCCGTCCGGCAAACACCACCGCGTTCGAGCCGCTGATGACTGCTACCGGAATTGTGGTGAGGGCCCCGACAACGGCGGCAGCCCAGACTGCGCGGCGCAAGCCTCGGGCTAGAAGCGGCTCGCGGTTGATAGCCAGCGAGTACCACCAGTGCCGCTGATTCGCCGTGATGGCCAGTGGCCCGAGCCTGCCCGCCACCCAATAGGCCGCGAGGCCCAAGAGCCCGAACCCGGCCACTAGGCCGTATTCAACAGAGACGACACCGTAGCCAGCCGAAATCAGGTGACCGCCGAAGCCATGCTCCGCTGCGGCAGTGAGCCCATTGAGGAGGCCTGTCGCATAGATCAAGCCGACGCCGAACGTCAGGAACTGGATGTATAGCTCGTTGAGCCTGGAAAGCAAGGACTGGCCGCGCGGGCGGATGACCTTGCGCGTGGCACTCTCGGGGTCGAAGTCCACGAACTCCGGCTGCGCTACGGCAGCAGTAGACATGCTCACCTGCGGATCCTCGCCACAGCCTCGTCGGTGCTAACCACGCGTGCCCCGCCGTCGTCTACTATTACCGCCCGGGTACACGCCGCTTGGGCGACGTCCGCATCGTGAGTGACCATGACGACGGCGGCACTCTTCTTGGCAGTCCGCGCGATCCGCTGCGCGAGCAGGCCGCGCATGCGGGTATCGAGCCGCTGCTCCGGTTCGTCCAGGACCAGCAGCTCGAAGGGGCGGATAAATGCCGAGGCCAGCAGGAGCTTGCGGCGCTGTCCCGAGGAAAGCTGATCGGGAAACGCATCCGCCACCGTTTGGAGCTCGAAGAAGCCGATCTCTCCCTCTACGGCAGCATCGGGGTTGGCGAGGCCATGCCCCCGGGCCACCAAGGAAAGGTGCTCGCGGACCGTGAGTGAATCAAAGTAGGCATCCTCGTCCAGCAGGACCGAGACCTTGCTGCGAAAGAGGGCCGAGCGGTCGTCCGGCATCAAGCCAAGAACGTGGGCATCGCCCTCAATGGCAGCCTGCGCGCCTATCATCGTCCGCAGCAGAGTGGACTTGCCGGCACCGTTTTCGCCCACCATCCCGAGCACTTGCCCGGAGAAAACCTCGACGTCGAGCGGCCCGCACACTGCATGCTCGCCATAGCCTGCAACAAGATTCTCGGCCGTGAGCACGGCGTTTCCCAGCTTCATCCTCTGAAACTACCGGACTTCCCTGCGGTTCACCTGAGCCAACAACGCCCGCTCACATATATGGCGTCCTGAGCCAACGCCCGCTCACATATATCGCGTCCCGGGCCAACGCCCGCTCACATATATCGCGTCCCGACCCAACGCCCGCTCACATATATCGCGTCCCGACCCAACGCCCGCTCACATATATCGCGTCCCGAGCCGACGCTCGCTCACATATGCGGCCCGCGTCCCGGATTCACTGCTCAGGCCCAGTAGCTTGGCTCGCGCTTCTTGATCCAGCCAATGACCAAGGACGTCACGGGCACAAGGATGTATTGGACACCGGTCTTGTACAGGAACCCGGTCAGTAAGTAGTTGATGAAGCTTCCAAAGTCTGTGATGCCGATAACCGAGGCAGCGATGCTGCAGAAGATGAGCGTGTCCACGAATTCCCCCAACCCGGATGACCCCATGAGCCGGGCCCAGAGGGTTCTCTCACCCGAACGGGCTTTCATCTTGACGAGGATCCACGAGTTGATGGTCTGACCGGCGAAAAACGCCAGCAACGAACCTAGGACGATCAACGGGACGGGGCCCAGCGCTCCCTCGATGGCTGCCTGTTTGGCGGTGCCATAGTCGTCATTGAAACCGGGCAGCGCGATGATGATCCAGTAGCAGAGCGACGCGAATGCTGACAGGGCGAACGAGGTGACGATCGCTTTGCGGGCAACCTTGAATCCATAGATCTCGCTCATCACATCGCCGAGGATGTAGGCAAGCGGGAAGAGGAAGAATCCGCCGTCGGTAATGATCGGACCGAAGACGACGCCTTTGGCAGCGCCAATATTGGACAGGATCAGCACGACCGCCATGCATGCCAGCATGATGCCGAAGTACGGAGAGCCTATCGACGCGAAGCGCGGCGCGGGTTTACTCAGGGTCTGGGATTCTGATGATGACGTCATCGCTTGTCCGTTCATAGTGGTTCGCGCAGGCGGCCGGAGTTGGCACGGCGCCCCGCTGTATTAGCACTGGTGGTGGACCCGCCTGCAAAACCGCGGAGCCTCCCCCATTCTCGCATCGAGGAATCGAGAATTGTCAGGCAAACTCGCCACCGCCCACGATACTCATCTCCCCAGGTGAGCGAGCGTCCAGCCAAAACCCGACATACGTGAGCGAGCGTCCAGCCAAAACCCGACATACCTGAGCGAGCGTCCAGCCAAAACCCGACATACCTGAGCGAGCGTCCAGCCAAAACCCGACATACCTGAGCGAGCGTCCGGCCAAAACCCGACATACGTGAGCGAGCGTGGGAGTCGCCCGGAACGTCTTCGACCCCCTCTGGCGGGGCGGCGCGGGCTAAGGCAAGCTTGGTCCAAGACGGGCTGACCGGCGGGATTTGGGACGGAACGAGGGACGCGCATGGCGGAGCACTTTGACACGGTGGACGAGTACATCGCGTCGCGTCCAGACGAGGTTCGACCCATCCTTCACGAGATTCGACGGCGGGCCCTGGCAGCGGTGCCCGGAGCCGGGGACAGGATCAGTTACGGTATCCCCACCATCACGCTCGACGGCCACTATGTGTTGTATTTCGCGGCGTGGAAGCACCACATTTCCGTCTACCCAGTGCCCGACGGCGACGCGAACTTTGAGCGGGAAATCGCCCCATTCCGGGCGGCCAAGGGCACATTGAAGTTCCCCCTAGGGAAGCCGATGCCGTATGGGCTCATCGAAAAAGTAGCAACGCTCCTGGCTGAGCGCGAGCGGCAGCGGGGCGGCTACTGACAATCGGCCGGTGCGGGGGTACGGTACAGCCATGCGCCGCGATGAGCTCGAGCACGCCATCCGGGCCGCTACGGATATCATCCACGGCGACCGGGTGATCGTGATCGGCAGCCAGTCAATTCTGGGATCCTTCACGGAGGACCAGTTGCCTGCGTCCATCACCATGTCGGATGCCGTCGACATCGCCCCGTTCTCCGACGACGACGCCGGCACACTTGCTGACAGCATCGACTCCGCCCTTGGTGAGTGGTCACCCTTCCACAAGGAGTTCGGTTTCTATGTCCAGGCAGCCGAAAGGGAGACCGCGGTGCTCCCGGAGGACTGGGAGTACCGCCTTGTCGGTGTGCGCAATGAGCGGACCCGGAACAGCACCGGGCTTTGCTTGGATCCCTACGATCTCTGCGCGGCGAAGCTCATTGCGGCACGCCCCAAGGACCACGCGTTCGTTCTGGCACTCATCGAGTCATCCCTCATCGACCGCGTCCGGCTCGTCGACAGAATCAGGCTGATAGACCCCTCCGAGCCTCGCCGCGCTGCGGCTTTGTCTTGGGCCATGTCCGTTTGACCCGGGCCAAACCCGTCCGAAACCGCAGGAGCAAGGTAATGACCAAGGTAGTGGCGTTCATGTCGATGTCCCTCGACGGCTATGTGGCGGATCTCGAGGACGGCGTCGACGAGGTCTTCGACTGGTACTTCGCAGGCGACGTCGACGTCCCTACCTTCAACCCGGGTTTCACATTCCATGTTTCTGAAGCGAGTGCCCAATACCTGCGTGCCCTAATAGGCGATGTGGGCGCGATGCTCACCGGGCGACGCACCTCAGACCGGGCCGACGCTTGGGGCGGCCAGCACCCGTTCGGCGTGCCCGCGTACGTCGTGACTCATCGGATGCCCGAGGGGTGGCCCCGTTCCGACTCCACCGTCCATTTCGTCACCGACGGTCTGGAAAGCGCTGTCGCGCAGGCAAAGGCCGCGGCCGGCGACAAAATCGTCGTCATGCACGGGCCGGACACCATTCGGCAGTGCCTCGACGCCGGCCTGCTCGACGAGATCCGCATCGACCTGGTTCCACTGCTGCTTGGATCCGGCATCCGGTTGTTCGATCGGGTTGAGAACGCGCCGGTCACTTTGGGCGACCCGACCGTCGTCGAGGGTGTTGGCGCCACGCACTTGAGCTACCCGGTCCTCAAGTAGCGGGGCTGTCCAAGCTGCCGGAATCCAAAAAGTTGCGTAGCGTGACGCGCCTCGCACGAAACTACCCCGAGTGCGCCTCCAGAAACGCGTACACCTCGGTCTCGTCGACGCCGGGGAACGCGCCCGGCGGCATGGCGGCCAGGAGATGCGAGTGGGCCCGGGCGGACGGCCAGGCGTTGCCTGCCCAGGATGAAGCCAACGACGCCGGCGGGCGCTTGCAGCAGTTCGGGTCCGGGCACGTCGAAGTAGCCCGCGCCGTCGTCTCCCTCCCGCGGAACCACTTCACGTGCTGGTACGGCACGCCGATGCTGAGCGAAAACTCCCCCGCCGCCGAGCGCTCGGTTCGGGCCGTGCACCAATACGTGCCGGAGACGGTGTCGGTGTATTGGCTGTAGGCGCTGAACTTGTCCGGAACGTCGAATACGGCACGCGAAGTCCACGCCTTGCACGCCGGTTGGCCCTCGATGGCGCCGGTATGGTCCTGGGGGAAGGCCACGCCGTCGTTCTCGTAGGCCTTGTAGATGATGCCGCTCTGGTGGGTCTTCTGGAAGTGCGTCGTGATGCCCAGGTGTTTCGTGGCGAGGTTGGTGAAGCGGTGCGCCGCGGTTTCGTAGGAGACGGCAAAGGCGTCGCGGATGTCCTCGACCGCGATCTCCTTGGCGGCTTTCGCCTTTTGGAGGAACTCCAGGGTGGCGTGTTCGGGCAGGAGGAGCGCCGCGGCGAAGTAGTTGGTCGCGACGCGCTGCGCAAGGAAGTCGCCGTAGTTCTTGGGCGTTTCGTGGCCGAGCACGTAGTGGCCCAGGGCCTGCAGGAGGACCGAACGGGGATCGTGGTCCTGCCGCTGGCTCTGCGTGAGATAAATTCGGTGATTCTTAAGATCGGTCACCGAACGGGTGGAATGGGGCAGGTCGCCCACGTGGTGCAGGGTGAATCCGAGGTGGTCCGCGATGTCTGCAATGACGTGCTGGCTCAAGGGACCGGTCGTGTACCCAACCCCTTTGAGGACCTTCTGCGCTTCGGCCTCGTACTCCGGAAAATAGTTGCCGCGCTCACGCATCATGGCACGCAATTCACCGTTCGCGCGCCGGGCCTCTTCCGGCGTCGCGACCTGCTCGTTGAGCCTGCGCTCAAGCTCCTGCAGAAGGCCCACTTGCGACTCCAGTACATCGAGCGGGAGCCGCGAGCTGACGCGGATTTTCGGCAGGTTCAGCGACTCATACAACGGCCCGCGCTGGTACCGTTCCAGCTCGATTTCCAGGGCCGCGCGGCGGCTGGGCGGTTCCGCTCCGAGCAACTGTTCGATGCCGACATTCAAAGCCGCGGCAAGCTGCTTCAACAAGCCCAGTTTGGGTTCCCGCTTACCGTTCTCGATGAGGCTCAGCTGGCTGGGGGCGGTCCCGACGGCGGCGCTCACGTCGTCGAGGGTCAGCCCGGCCTGCTTGCGCAGATACCGCACGCGGCGGCCGAGGCTGATGACGTCCAGTTCGGCGTCGGAGGCGGACGACGACGGCGGCGGTACTTCGCGGTTCCAGCTCACAGGTGGCATTTCTTGAGGATACGCGAAGAAGTGCGTTTCTTTCCATGCTTTTTATCTAGCAAGCCCCTTGGAAGTACTGAAAAGTAAGAACTACGGAAACCCCGGCCGGCCTGAACTGCAAAGGCGCAGCGAAGACCGGCCGGGGCTACATACACCGCAACACGCCAAAGTAGCGTCAAAGGAGACAGAACAATGACCGCAGCATTTGAACCAGAGCAGCCCACCTCCGCTCAGCAGGCCGCCGCACTGGAGCTCGAATGGGCTGCCAACCCGCGATGGGAAGGCGTCACCCGCGATTACTCGGCCACCGACGTCGTCCGCCTCCGCGGCCGCGTCTCCGAAGAACACACCCTGGCCAGGCGTGGCTCCGAGAAGCTGTGGAAGCAGCTCAGCGAGGAGGCTGCCACTGGCGGTTACACCAACGCCCTCGGTGCGCTGACCGGTAACCAGGCCGTGCAGCAGGTCAAGGCCGGGCTGCGGGCCATCTACCTTTCCGGTTGGCAGGTAGCCGCGGACGCCAACAACTCCGGCCACACTTACCCGGACCAGTCGCTGTACCCGGCGAACTCGGTCCCCACCGTTGTCCGCCGCATCAACAACGCCCTGCTCCGCGCCGACCAGATCGAATTCTCCGAGGGCATCCAGACCGTCGAGGACTGGCTGGTCCCGATCGTCGCCGACGCCGAAGCCGGTTTCGGCGGCCCGCTGAACGCCTACGAACTCATGAAATCCATGATCCAGGCCGGCGCCGCGGGCGTGCACTGGGAAGACCAGCTCGCGTCCGAAAAGAAGTGCGGCCACCTCGGCGGCAAGGTGCTGATCCCCACCCAGCAGCACGTCCGCACCCTGAACGCCGCCCGCCTCGCGGCCGACGTCGCGGGCACGCCCTCGGTGATCATCGCCCGCACCGACGCCGAGGCAGCAACGCTGATCACCTCCGACGTCGACGAGCGCGACCAGGAATTCATCACCGGCGAACGTACCGCGGAGGGCTTCTACAAGGTCCGCAACGGCATCGAACCCTGCATCGCCCGAGCCAAGGCCTACGCCCCGTACTCCGACCTCATCTGGATGGAAACGGGCACCCCGGACCTTGAGCTGGCCCGCAAGTTCGCCGAGTCCGTCAAGGCCGACTTCCCGGACCAGATGCTCTCCTACAACTGCTCGCCGTCGTTCAACTGGCGCAAGCACCTGGACGACGCCACCATCGCGAAGTTCCAGCGCGAACTCGGCGCCATGGGCTTCACGTTCCAGTTCATCACCCTGGCCGGCTTCCACGCCCTGAACTACTCGATGTTCGACCTCGCCCACGGCTACGCCCGCGAAGGCATGAGCGCCTACGTCGAACTCCAGGAAAAGGAATTCGCCTCCGAGTCCCGCGGCTACACCGCAACCAAGCACCAGCGCGAAGTCGGCACCGGCTACTTCGACGACATCGCAACTGCGCTCAACCCGAACGCATCAACCCTGGCCTTGGTGGGATCCACCGAAGAAGGCCAGTTCCACTAATCCCCAGCCGCCCCCTCCACTCGCAAGCTCGCGAGGGAACCCGGCGGCCGTGGGCCCACTCCCCAACTAGGTAGCAGTAGGTGTCGTTTTGAGCCCCCAAAACGACACCTACTGCGAGTCAGTTGGGACCCTCAAGAGGAGAACTCCCATGAACAGCTTCACCGACAATTACACGATCAACGGCATCACGCTGACCGCCCAGCCCATTCACCGGCAGAACGAGGTCCTTACTCCCGATGCCCTCGAGTTCGTGGCAACCCTGCACCGCGCGACGGCGGAGCGCCGCCAGGAGCTGATGCAGGCGCGGCACGCCCGCCGCGGCCAGATCGCGAGCGGACAGGATCCGCGGTTCCTCCCGGAGACGGCGGACATCCGCAACGATCCGAACTGGCGCGTCGCTCCCCCGGCCCCGGGCCTGGAAGACCGCCGAGTGGAAATCACCGGACCGGTTGACCGGAAGATGACCATCAACGCGCTGAACTCGGGCGCCAAGGTGTGGCTGGCCGACATGGAAGACTCCTCCACCCCCACCTGGCGCAACGTCATCCAGGGCCAGCTGAACCTCACCGATGCGCTGGAACGCCGGATCGACTTCACGTCACCGGAAGGCAAGGAATACAAGCTCCGTGCCGCCGAGGAGCTGCCCACCATCGTGGTGCGGCCCCGCGGCTGGCACCTGCCGGAGAAGCACATGCTCATCGACGGGAAGCCCGTTGCCGGTGGCGTGGTCGACTTCGGCCTGTTCTTCTTCCACAACGCCCGCCGCCTGCTCGCACAGGGCAAGGGCCCGTACTTCTACCTGCCCAAGATCGAGAACCGCCTCGAGGCCCGCCTCTGGAACGACATCTTCATCCAGGCCCAGGACCTCCTCGGCATCCCGCAGGGCACCATCCGCGCCACGGTGCTGATCGAGACCATCACCGCGGCCTTCGAAATGGAAGAGATCCTCTACGAGCTGCGCGATCACGCTTCGGGACTGAACGCCGGCCGCTGGGACTACATCTTCTCCGTCATCAAGAACTTCCGCACCCGCGGCCCCCGCTTCGTGTTGCCGGACCGCGCCCAGGTCTCCATGACCCAGCCGTTCATGCGCTCCTACACCGAGCAACTCGTCCGGGCGTGCCACCGCCGCGGCGCCATGGCGATCGGCGGCATGGCCGCTGCCGTCCCGAACCGCAAGGACGAGGCTGCCAACACGGCAGCGTTCGAGAAGGTCCGCGCTGACAAGACCCGCGAAGCCGGCGACGGTTTCGACGGTTCCTGGGTCGCGCACCCGGATCTGGTTCCGGTGTGCCGCGAAGTGTTCGACGGCGTACTCGGCGAGCGTCCGAACCAACTGGACCGCTGGCGCGAGGACGTCACGCCAGACGACCGCGCGCTGATCGACGTCGCCTCCACCGAGGGAACCATCACCGAGACGGGCATCCGGAACAACATCGAAGTGGGCATCCGCTACATCGAGTCCTGGCTGCGCGGCAACGGTGCCGTGGCCATCCACAACCTCATGGAAGACGCAGCCACGGCGGAGATCTCCCGCTCGCAGCTCTGGCAGTGGATCTACTCCCACGCCATCACCGACACCGGTGAAGTCATCACCCGCGAGTGGATCAACGATCTCCTGGACGAAGAGTTCGCACGCCTGGAACGCTTCGACGACGACCGCTTCAACGACGCCCGCAGCATCTTCGAAGAAGTCACCCTCGCCGAGGAGTTCCCCACCTTCCTGACCATCCCGGCCTACGCCCGCTACCTCACCGAAGCCCGCGAGGAAGCGACCAAGGAAGAACTCGTCGCCGCCTAGAACAGCAGACAAAAGCCCCCGCCGCTGGGCTGCCTGCACTCTTCGCAACAAGTGACCCCGATGGTCGGGGAGGCAGCCCAGCGACGGAACCCCGCACCAAGCAACTGGCTCGCAGTTGTTGTCGTTTTGAAGCCTCATAACGACAACAACTGCGAGTTAGTTGGGTACGACGGCGAGACTCGCCTACCGTCGTGAGCGGACCTAGCGTTGACGGGCCACCCAGCGCACCGAGAGGGTGGTGCAGACGCAGAACGCGGCGACCGAGCCAAGGATCACCAGGAGCGGCACGGTCCAGCTGCCGGAGATGCCGTGCACGTAGCCGATGATGGTTGGCGCCAGGGCCGCGAAGCAGTAACCCACCCCTTGCACGACGGCGGACATCTTGCCTGCCGAGGCTTGGTCGCGGGCGAACTTGATGATGGCGATGAAGATGACCGTGATGCCGCCACCCTGCGCTACTCCACCGAGGGACGACCATAGCCACCACCAGCCCGGGGCCAACAACAAACCCAGGGGAACCGTGAGCCACAAGGCACCCAAGGTGGCCGCCACCGCCGTCGTACTGGCGAAACGGGCGAGCAGCGGCACGCCGAGCCCGCCCACAATCGCGAAAATCTGGAACAGCGACGATCCCGCGCCGGCTTGCGCTGTGCCCATGCCAAGCTCATCGGCCAGGAAGCTTGGGAGCCACGCCGTCACGCCGTAGTACGAAAACGCCTGGCCGGCGAAGCCGAGCGTCAGGCCAACGGTCAGCCAGCCAACACCGGAAGCCTTGCCGCCCCGCGAGCCCGAGGCGGCCGGCACCGCAGCGGGAACGAAAGCTTGCCGGGCACCGACAGTGGGGATCCAGAACAGGATGGCCGCCAAGGCCAGGAGGGCACTCGCCGCGAGGGCAAGCCGCCAGCCTACGAGTTCGGCGAGCGGGGCAGTGGCCACCGAAGTCAGGAAGGACCCGATGTTCAGCGCAGCCGTGTACACACCCATCGCGGTTGCCTGGCGTCGCGGCGCGAAGTCCCGGCGGATGATGAGCGGCACTGCGATGTTGCCGATAGTGATGGCAAGGCCGATGAGGACGGTGCCCACCATGACCGGAACACCTCCGCCGCTGGAGCGGATCACGACGCCGGCCAGGACACCCACCAGCGTGAGCATCACCGCGAATTCGGCTCCGAGCCTGCGTCCGGCCATTGAGGCCAACGGCGCGGCGAGCGAGAAGCAGAGCACGGGAATGCCCGTCAGCAGCCCGAGTTCCACGGGCGAGAATCCAAGATCCCGTTTCAGGGAATCCACCACCGGCGCCACCGCGACGAACGGTCCCCGCATGTTGAGGGCGATGAGGCCTATGCACGCGAGGATCAGCCAGCCTCGCGGGACCTTGGCGAGGAATTGGCCGGTCATGGGGCGCAGTGAAGGGCAGGGAAAGTAGGCATCACCTTCATTGCTATCACGGCATGCCGCGGCCGAACGCCATAAGACGCCCGTCAGCCCGTTGCTTGGAGCGTGGCTTCAATCACGGCCGGGGACAAAACGTGTTGGGTGACCATCTGGCTCGCACCGAGGATCGCGGCCTGGTCGCCCGCCATCGAGATGCCGATGCGCAGATGCGAGGTGGCCAAGGGGAGGGAGCGCCGGTAGACAACTTCGCGGATGCCGGCCACGAGGTGCTCGCCAGCCTCCCCCACGCTGCCGCCGATGACGATCATGGAGGGGTTGAGCAGGTTGACCACGGTTGCCAGGACATCGCCGACGTCGCGTCCCGCCTGCCGGAGTGCCTGGATGGCCTGGAGGTTCCCCTCGGCTACGAGCCGCAGCACGTCGCCGCCGTTGGTAGCCGCCAGGCCCTGGGCTTGCAGCTGGCGCGCGACGGCGGGTCCGGAGGCGAGTGCTTCAAGGCAGCCATAGTTCCCACAACGGCACAGGACGTCGTCGCCGCGGGGAACCCGGACGTGGCCTAGGTCCCCGGCCGTTCCGTTGGCGCCGCGCTGCAGTTCACCGCTGCTGATGATGCCCGCGCCGATGCCCGTCGCGATTTTGATGAAGAGCAAATTGTCGTGGTCCGGCCAATACGCCGTGCGTTCGCCCAGGGCCATGATGTTGACGTCGTTGTCCACCAGGACGGGAACGGGCAGTGAGCGCTGCATGTAACGGACTACATCGAATCCGTCCCAGCCGGGCATGATCGGCGGTTTGATCGGCCTGCCGGTGTCGTGTTCCACGGGGCCGGGCAGTCCGATGCCGATCCCGGCAAGGTCTTCAAGGTTGCGGTCGGCTTCGGTGAGAAGCTCCCGCCCTGCCGCCACCACCCTGCCGAGCACCACGTCGGGACCGTCTGCGACTTCCTGCGCGAGGCGCCGCTCGGCCAGGACTGTTCCGCCGAGATCGGTGACCGCGACGATCACGTGCGTCGCTCCGACGTCGACCGCCAAGACAACCCGGGCCGCAGGGTTGAAGGCAAAGCGCGACGGCGGCCTGCCGCCACTGGAACTCGCCTCACCGGCAGGGCCCACCAGTCCCGAATTCATGAGGGCGTCGATGCGCGAGGCGACCGTGGAACGGGCCAGTCCGGTAGTGAGGGCGAGTTCGGCGCGGGTTCGTGCCTGGCCGTCGCGAAGAAGCTGAAACAGGTCTCCTGCACGCGAAAGGCTCCCGGCGTCCTGTACGGCGCCGTCCTTGCCGGGGTCTTTTCCGGGTGCTGAGGTCATGCATCAGTGATAGCACGATTGCTTATGGGTGTCACGCAGCAAAAGATTGTCGACTGATTTTCAACTTTTGCTTGCTCATCGTCAAAAGTAGTCGTAGGTTGTTTGTGAGAAGGGTCACGTAGCCCACAAAGCCACGCTGACACTCAGAGACTCCGTTTACGAAGAGGTAACTGATCTTGTCCAGCCAGTCACAGGCAGCACCTTTAGGATCACCACAGCCCCTCGGTGTCGGCATCCTTGGCGCCGGCCCGGTCACCCAAGCAATCCATCTTCCTTCCCTGGCCCGGCTCCGGAACATCCTGGAAGTCCGCCACATCATGGACGTCGACGCCGCGGTTGCCGAATCGGTCGCAGCACGCGTCGGCGCCAACCACAGCACCAGCATGGACGCGCTCCTGGGCGATCCCGACGTCGACATCGTCGCCATCTGCAGCCCCCACCAGTTCCACGCGGACCAAGTGATCGCTGCGTGCCGCGCGGGAAAGAAGGCCGTCCTCTGCGAAAAGCCCTTCGCCATGAGCGGTGAGGAAGCGGCCCGGATTTCGGCGGTCAGCGAGGAGACCGGCGTGCCGATCATCGTGGGCGCCATGCACACTTTCGATCCAGGCTGGCTCGCAGCCGAAGCCAGATGGGGCGATCTCCCCGAGAACGTCCACACCATCCGTTCCTCCATCGTCCTTCCGCCCAACGCCCGCTTCGAAGACTTCGCCACCGAAATCATCACGCGTCCTGCAGGGGGCACCCCTGACTACAGCGACGTCGAGGTCATCAAGAACGCCCTCCGCGGCGGCATCATGGGACTCGCCATCCACGACCTTCCCCTCATCCGCCGCTTCACCCCGGATTTCGAAGACCTGGAGGTCTTGCAGGCACGCCACGTACGCCCCTTCGGGTATGTGATCTCCCTGCGAGCCGGTGACCGGATTATCGAGCTCAGGGCAGCGATGAACAAGACGTGGAAGCCGGAATGGGCCTTCGAGGCGATCTCGGACGAGGCAGCCCTTCGCGTGGACTTCACCCCTTCCTACGTGCAGGCGGGTTCCGCCGTCGCAACCATCACCCGCGGCACCACAAGCACAACGTACGGGCCGTTCGAGCACAACGGCTATGAGGGCGAATGGCGCGAACTCGCCCAACTGGCCCTCGGAACCAAGCAACCGCCGTCCGCCGAAAGCCTCATCAATGACCTCACCTTCGCGATAGCGATCGCCGACGCCACAGTGGACATCGCCGCGGCCGAGCACGCGAACAGCCATGCAGGAGCCCGCTCATGAGCCCCCATTACACCGTCACTGCCACTCCGCAGGCGGAAGAGAGCGGCGCCGTGGCACTCGCGGTCGCTTCGCTTCCGGCGAGCTTCGGCCCGGTGGCAATCGGGGAGGCCGCACGGGTATCCGCGATCGACGGCGCTCCTGGCTGGACTACTGAGGCAGTCAAGGCGATCGACGGCGGCGCGTCGGGCATCGTCGTCGTCAACCCGGTTCCGGAAAACACCGCCGCTCTGCTCAACGCCGCTGGGGCAGCCGGCGTCGCGGTTGTCCTGGACCAGCGCTGGGCATCCAACCCCGGTCTGGCCGGTGCCGAAGACGCCGTCCGCTCGGTAGCTGGTCGTGCCGCCATGCTGGACACGGTCGCGACGGCCGCGGCAGGCACGGATCCGGAACGGCTGCTGACCGAGCATCTCGCCGCCGTCGTACGCGTCACCGGTCAGCTGGACGCGCTTCGCGTCCTCCGCCGCGGCACGCACGGCTACACAGTTTCCGGGCGCCTCGCCAACGGCGCTCCGGTTTCGATCCAGGGCGTACTGAGCAACTCCCGGCCCGCCGGCGTCGACTTCCGCCTCTACACCGACGACGGCGGTGTCAGCATCGCGGTCCCGGAACCGCTTGCTGCCTGGCCGGCGGAAGTCCGGGCCACCGGGCCCCAAGGAGAAATCCTCCTGCCCACGCTTTACGAATCCGCCCACCGCACCACCTGGCGCCGCCTCAAGGAACACCTCGACGCCGGTACTCTCACCTCCGATCTGGCTGGCTTCGGGCGGCTGACGGAATCCATAGCGCACCTGACCTGAACCCGCACTTCTCCTCAACTACGCAACCAGCACCATCGAGCAAAACAGCACCAAAAGCAATCATCAGCCTTCTCGACGACGAGCCGGACCGCACCGAACGCGAAGACCACGCAGCGGTCCCGAAAGGAATAATCATGAATGTTCAGTCCGAAGCCAGCCGCAATTTCTCCCGCAGGGGTTTCCTCGGCCTCACGGCGGCGGCAGCGGCTGTCCCCCTGCTCGCAGCCTGCGGAGGCGGTTCCAGCTCGAGCTCCGCCGGCGGCGCCATCAAGTTCTGGGACATGCCGTGGGCCACCCCGGCCTATAACGATGCCGCGAAGAAGATCGCAGAGAGCTACGTACCCACAGGCAGCAACGGCAAGGCCAGCTACCAGATCATCCAGTGGAACAACTTCTACCAGACCTTCTCCTCGGCCATCGCGTCCAAGACCGGGCCTGCGGTGTCCACCGGTGGCGGTTTCCAGGCCTTCCAGTTCGACCAGCAGGGTCAGATCGCGTACGCGGACAAGGTCATCGACGCGCTCAAGAAGAACGGCCAGTTCGACGACTTCCTGCCCGGCGTGCTGGACCCGTTCAAGTCCGACAAGGGCTACGTCGCCGTTCCGTGGCAGCTGGACATGCGCGTCTTCTGGTACCGCAAGTCCCTCTTCGACCAGGCCGGCGTCGCGCTGCCCACCGACTGGGCCTCGCTGCTTGACGCAGGCAAGGCACTGAAGAAGATCGGCGCCTTCGGCTTCGCCACCGGATCCGGCGCCGGGAACAACATCGGCAACCACTCGATGATCATGATGATGGTCAACAACGGCGGTGGCGTCTTCACCAAGGACGGCCAGCTGGACGTCATGAACGACCGTAATGTGGAAGCCACGGAGTACCTTCTGGAGCTGGTCTCCAACGGCATCATCGACCCTGCTGCAGTCAGTTACACGACGGACAACCTCAACGCGCAGTGGAAGGACAAGAAAGCCGCCTTCGGCCCGTATGTCCTGGGCGTGCCGGCTCGCGTCGGCGACACCTCCGGCGACATCATGGTTGCCAGCCCGATTGCGGGCCCGCACGGCGACAAGCACGGACTCGTTTTCCCGAACAACATCATGATGTACAAGAACACCCCGTCCCAGGAATCCTCCGAGGCCTTCCTGACCTACTACATGGGACAGCTCAAGGAGCTGTGGCGCCAGAAGCTCATGAACGCCCTGCCGGTATTCAAATCCATCACGGAGATGCCCGAATTCACAAGCGACGCCAACAACGTCAAGATCGTCAAGGAATGGCAGCCCATCGCCAAGACCTTCGCGGCGCAGGGAACCTCGCTCAATGCCAACCTCGCTGTCCTCGACGGCGGCCAGGCACTCAACCAGTTCACCCAGACCATCCTGACCGGCAAGACCGACGCCAAGACGGCGCTCACGGCCTTCAAGACCGGCCTCGAGTCCGTCATGAAGAAGTAAAGCCGTCGCCATGTCAACCACCACAACACAGTCCGGCCTCGCCCGGGCCCGTCGTGGGCTCGCTCCCGGCGGGTCCGGCGGCGGGTCCCTGAACCGCAAGAGCAAACTTTCGGGGCAGACCAAGCGGACGTTCTTCTGGCTCTTGCTGCCCTCGGTCATCCTGCTCGTCCTGATTCACGGCTACCCGCTGGTCTATGCCGGCGTCCAGGCCACCCACGACGGCTCCCTGATCGACACCGGCAACTTCGTCGGAGCCGACAACTTCGGCCATGTCCTGACCTCCCCGGCTTTCTGGAAGGCCGCCCAGTTCACCCTGTGGTTCACGATCGTCGGCGTCTTCGGCTCGTGGCTGGTTGGCCTTGGCCTGGCCCTGCTGCTGCGCACCAAAATCCCGGCGGGCGGGACCTTCAAGGTCCTGCTCCTGCTGCCCTGGGTGGTTCCGATCGTGGTCTCCTCCACCGCCTGGAACTGGCTCGTCGCTACCCCGGACAGCCTGATCCCCTCCATCTTCCGCAACCTTGGATTGGGCACGCCCCTGTTCCTGGCGGACCCCCACTTGGCCGCGGTCATGGTCATGGTGTTCAAGGTCTGGGTCAGCTTCCCTTTCATGATGATGATGATTTCGGCAGCACTGGCCTCGGTAGACACCACCGTGTATGAAGCCGCCAGCATGGACGGTGCCAGCAAATGGCAGCAGTTCACCCAGATCACCCTGCCGCTGATCGCCCGCTCCACCTACATCAGCTGGATCCTGATGACGATCTTCTGCGTCAACGACTTCCCCACGATCTACCTCCTCACCGGCGGCGGACCCGTGGACGCCACTACCTCCCTCGTGGTCCTGGCGTACCGCACGGTCTTCCAGGACTTCCAGACCGGTCCCGGCGTTGCCATCGCCTTCCTCATGACCCTCACCCTCGTCGTCGTGTCGGTCTTCCTGTACCGCCAGATCCGAAAGTCGAGCGTCGAATAATGAGCGCAGTACTCCACGCCCACCCCGAATCCGGACCCGCGCTCGGTGTCGCAGGACCCGAGAAATCCCGCCGCGTCCTCTCCGAAGCAGGCATGCGCGGACGCTGGTGGCGGTTCGTCCTGATCCTGGCCATCACTGCCATCGTCCTGGTCCCCATCATGGTCACCGTGGTCCTGGCCCTGACCCCGGGCCCCAACAGCACCGCCACCGGCCTCACTTTTGAGAACCTCAGCAACGTCTTCTCCGAGACCCTGGCGGCCACCTGGCTCAAGAACAGCCTCATCACCACCGTCAGCACCGTGATCGTCGCCGTCGCCGTAGCCGCACCTGCCGGCTATGTCCTCTCCCGCGGCCGGTCCAGGGCCGTTTCCGGCTACTCCCTGCTGCTGTTCGTCATGCAGTCCCTGCCGATCATCACGTCCGTGGTGCCGCTGTTCATCCTGTTCGCAAACCTGGGACTCGTGGACAACCTCATGGGACTGATCATCATCTACGTCGGCTCGACAATGACAGTCGCCACCTGGATGATGGCGGCCTACTTCGACTCCATCCCGGTCAGCCTCGAGGAAGCATCCTGGATCGACGGCTGCTCGGTCTTCGGATCGTTCACGAAGGTGGTGCTGCGCAACTCCCTGCCGGGCATCCTGTCCACGGCCATCTTCGCCTTCCTGTTGGCCTGGAACGACTACCTCGTAGCGATCGTGTTCCTGCGCTCCAACGAAATCTTCACCCTCCCCATGGGCGTCCAGTCGTTCTTCCAGCAAAACCAGACCGACTGGTCCGGCGTCATGGCCCTCGCGGTCATCATGATGCTCCCGCCGATCATCGTCTTCGCCACCCTGAACAAGTACTTCAGCGTCGGCGGCATCGGCGGATCCCTCGCCGGCCGCTAACAGCCGGTACCCGAACTTTTCACGCAACTGACAACGCAAAGGAAAACCATGTCTTACTCCATCCAGCTGTACACCCTGCGCAATGCCATGCAGGAAGACCTGCCGGGCACCATCAAAAAGGTTGCCGAGATCGGTTACACGCAGGTTGAACCCTACAATTTCGTGGCCACGGCGAAGGAGCTCGGCGCTGCGCTGAAGGAGAACGGGCTGAGCGCCCCGTCCGGTCACGCGCCGTTGCTGAGCCAGGACCAGGACGAGATCTTCGCAGCCGCCAAGGAACTCGGCATCAGCACGGTCATCGACCCCTACCTGCCTGCCGAGCACTGGCAGAAGGCCGAGGACATCCAGGCCACCGCGGCCAAGCTCAACGCCGCCGCCAAGAAGGGCGCCGAATACGGCATCCGCGTCGGCTACCACAACCACGCCTGGGAACTTGAGTCCACCATCGAGGGCCAGACCGCCCTGGAGTACTTCGAAGGCCTCCTTGACCCGGAACTGGTCCTGGAAGTGGATACCTACTGGGTATCCGTCGGCGGCCAGAACCCCGTGGAACTGCTCGCCCGCCTCGGTGACCGCGTGAAGTTCATCCACATCAAGGACGGCCCCGGCACCACGGACACCAAGGCCCAGCTGCCGGCAGGCCAGGGCACCATCCCGGTGCTCGACGTCGTTGCTGCCGCCAAGTCCCTGGAAGTCGGCGTCGTGGAGTTCGACGACTACGCCGGAGACATCTTTGAAGGCATCGCCGAAAGCCTCGCCTTCCTTCAGGACAACGCAGCACAGGAAGTGAACGCATGAGCGCCGCAACGCACCAGTCCACACCGTCCACCCGGCGGGGGCCCGTGGGCGTCGCCGTGATCGGCGCGGGCAACATCAGCAAGGCTTACCTGGACAACCTGACAGTCTTCCCTGACCTGAAAGTCCACGTCATCGCGGACTTGTTCGAGGAAGCCGCGGAAGCGCGGGCCAAGGAATACGGCATCCCCGAGTGGGGCGGCGTGGACGCGGCCCTGAACCATCCCGACGTCGAGATCATCGTGAACCTGACCATCCCGGCCGCGCACGTCGAGGTGGCCACGGCCGCCGTGAACGCCGGCAAGCACGTCTGGACCGAGAAGCCGTTCTCCCTGGACCGCGAATCCGGGCTGGCGCTGCTGAAGACCGCCGACGCCGCGGGCATCCGCCTGGGCTGCGCACCGGACACCTTCCTGGGCGCAGGACTGCAGACCGCCCGGCGGATCATCGAACGCGGCGACATCGGCACCCCGCTGACCGCGCTGACCATGTTCCAGACCCCCGGCCCGGAATCCTGGCACCCGAACCCGTCGTTCCTCTTCGCCCACGGCGCAGGCCCGCTCTTCGACATGGGCCCCTACTATGTCACCGCGCTGGTCCAGACCTTCGGTTCGGTCCGCAAGGTCGCCGCCGTCGGGTCGAAGGCCAAAGACGTCCGCGTGGTCGGTTCCGGGCCCAAGGCAGGGGAGGAATTCCCCGTCGAGGTCCCCACCCATGTCTCCGCGATGCTCCAGTTCGAGGGCGGCGCCTCCTCGCACAGCGTCTTCAGCTTCGAATCCCCCCGCCTGCGGATGGGCTTCGTGGAGATCACCGGCACCGAGGGCACCCTCGAGCTGCCCGATCCGAACTACTTCGACGGCGACCTCAAGCTCTGGCGCGCCGGAGCCGAGGAAGCGGAAATCATTCCCGCCACGGGACCGGCCAACGGCCGCGGTATGGGCGTGCTGGACATGGCCCGGTCCCTGCGCGCCGGTGTTCCGCACCGCGCCCAGGGAGCCCTCGCCTATCATGTGGTCGATACCCTGGTTTCCATTTCCGAGTCCGCCGAAACCGGCACGTTTGTAGGCGTCGACAGCTCCGCCGTGACCTCCCAAGCCCTCCCCGAGGACTGGGACCCGATGGCCGCCACCCTCTAGGAATCACTCATGACTAGCTCCGCCCCTACCCCCACCACCCCTCACGACGGCGAACCGGTTAAGACAACCCTGGGTGTTGCCGCGATCGGCTACGCGTTCATGGGCAAGGCCCATTCGAACGCGTGGCGGAACGTGGGCAGCTTCTTCGATGTTCCGGCCTTCGAGCAGAAAGTGCTCGTGGGCCGGGACCCGGAACAGGTCGCCGAGGCCGCGGCCCGGTACGGGTGGAGCGAGTCCGCCACGGACTGGCGCCAGGTCCTGGAACGCGATGACATCCACATCGTGGATATCTGCGCCCCGGGCTGGATGCACGCCGAAATCGCCATCGCGGCGTTGGAAGCGGGCAAGCACGTGCTCGTGGAGAAGCCCCTCGCGAACACCCTGGCCGAGGCCGAAGCCATGACGGATGCCGCGCGGGCAGCCCGCTCGCGCGGCATCCAGTCTATGATCGGCTTCAACTACCGCCGGGTACCGGCCCTCGCGCTGGCCCGCGAGCTCATCGCGGAAGGCCGGCTGGGCACGGTCCGGCACGTCCGTGCGGCCTACCTGCAGGACTGGCTCGTGGACCCGGACTCCCCCATGACCTGGCGGTTGAACAAGGAAACCGCCGGATCCGGCGCGTTGGGCGACATCGCCTCCCACGCCATCGACCAGGTCCTCTTCCTGCTCGGGGACACAGTCACCGAGGTCTCCGGCCGGCTGCACACCTTCGTGGACAGCCGCCCCGGCGCGGACGGTCCGGAACAAGTAACGGTCGACGACGCCGCCTGGGCCACGCTGACCCTCGCCTCCGGGGCGGTCGCCTCCGTGGAAGTCTCCCGCATGGCCACGGGCAAGAAGAACTCGCTCACGATGGAAATCTACGGCGACAAGGGCTCGCTCCTGTTCGACCTGGAATCCATCAACGAACTGGGTTTCATGGACGCCACGGTGCCCGTCCGGGAGCAGGGCTTCCGACGCATCCTGGTCAACGAACCCGAACACCCCTACATGGACGCCTGGTGGCCCCAGGGCCACGTCATCGGCTGGGAACACACCTTCACCCACGAAATCCGCGACTTCCTGGCAGCCATCGACGCCGGGACCCCGCCGTCGCCGTCGTTCGAGGACGGGCTCGCCGTCCAACAGGTCCTGGCCGCCATCGAAGAATCCGCCGATGCCAAGTCCGCGATCATCCAGGTCGCCGGGCACTGACAGCCCTGGCCTGAGGCACGCCCCGAAACTTTTCCCTAGGAGAACCAATGCCCCGCCCGTATACCTTGTTCACCGGCCAGTGGGCCGACCTGCCCTTCGAGGAAGTCGCCCGCCTCGCCTCAGGCTGGGGCTATGACGGCCTGGAGATCGCCGTGTCCGGCGACCACCTGGACGCCTGGCGCTGGGACGAACCCGGCTACGTCGAATCCAAGCTCGCCATCCTGGACAAATACAACCTCAAGGTCTGGGCCATCTCCAACCACCTCAAAGGCCAGGCCGTCTGCGATGACCCCATCGACTTCCGCCACCAAGCCATCGTCGGCGCCAAGGTCTGGGGCGACGGGGACCCCGAAGGCGTCCGCCAACGCGCCGCCGAGGAAATGAAACACACCGCCCGCCTCGCCAAAGCCCTCGGCGTGGACACCGTCGTCGGGTTCACCGGCTCCTCCATCTGGCAGTACGTCGCCATGTTCCCGCCCGTCCCCGAGAAGGTCATCGAAGCCGGCTACCAGGACTTCGCCGACCGCTGGAACCCCATCCTGGACGTCTTCGACGAATGCGGTGTCCGCTTCGCCCACGAAGTCCACCCGAGCGAGATCGCCTACGACTACTGGACCACCGTGCGCACCCTGGAAGCGATCGGGCACCGCGAAGCGTTCGGGCTGAACTGGGACCCCTCCCACTTCATGTGGCAAGGCATCGACCCCGTCTCCTTCATCTGGGACTTCAAGGACCGGATCTACCACGTGGACTGCAAGGACACCAAGCTGCGCCCCACCGGCCGCAACACCGTCATGGGTTCCCACCTGCCCTGGGGCGACCCCCGCCGCGGCTGGGACTTCGTCTCCGCCGGACGCGGCGACGTCCCCTGGGAATCCTCCTTCCGCGCCCTCACAGCGATCGGCTACAACGGCCCGATCTCCGTGGAATGGGAAGATGCAGGCATGGACCGCCTCCACGGCGCCCCGGAAGCCCTCGCCGCCCTCAAGAAGTTCGACTTCCCGCCCTCGCAGACCTCCTTCGACGCCGCCTTCAGCCAGGACTAACCACCCCTGCGGTTAGCGCGAATTGGCAGCAGATGACCCCAAAATCCGATTTTGCGGGCATCTGCTGCCAACTCGCGCCCCGAGTTCTCCCGAGGAAGCACTGTGATACGAACCCTCCAACCCGGCCAGCGCTGCGAAGTATGGATCGCCTCTGCGACCGGCACGTCCGAGCTGGCCTTCAACACGGACAATTTGCTCCTGGAGGCACCCAACTGGACGCTCGATGGCCAGGCCCTCATCCTCAATGGTGACGGCGCCCTGTGGCGGCTGGATCTTTCCGGCGGACTCGAAAAGGTAGCCATCACCGGCATCCCCGACCTCAACAACGACCACGTCCTCGCGCCCGACGGCACCACCATTTACCTCTCGGCGAATGACGGCCACATCTACAGCGCAGCCCTCGACGGCGGTGAGGCCACGAAGATCACGGACGACGACGGGTGGTTCCATTTCCTCCACGGCGTCAGCCCCGACGGACAGACCCTCGCCTACGTGGGAATAGAAGCAGGGGATTTCACCCAGCCGGGCCGGCTCATCACGATTCCAGCAGGGGGCGGACCAGCGTCCGCAATCGACGTCGACGGCCACTGCGACGGCCCCGAGTACTCGCCCGACGGCGAATGGCTGTACTTCAATACCGAGGCCTTCACGGATCGGCCGGGCCACGCCCAACTTGCCAGGGTGCGGGCCAGTCACCGCGGCACGCCAGAGCGCCTGCTTGAAAGCGGCACCGTTGACTGGTTCCCGCACCTCTCGCCCGACGGGCGCCTGGCCAGCTACATCCGTTTCCCCGGCGGCACGGTGGGCCACCCCGCGGACTTGCGGGTCGACGTCGTCGTTGTTTCCACGAGCGACTGGGCCACTCCGCTCCACACGTGGCCCCTCTTCGGCGGCCAGGGAACCCTCAATGTCAACAGTTGGTCACCCGACTCAACTAGGTTCGCCTATATCGCCTATCCAGGCGATCTCTCAGAAGGGGTCTCATGACCGACATCGCCGCTGTTGAAGCATTGGCAGCGCTCAAGCGCCAAGAAGAGGAGCTGATTTTCACTTCCTTCGATCACGGAGACGCCTGGAGGCTCGGCTCACTGTTGACCAACATGGCCCAGGAGGCCGGTCACGCGATCGGCATCGATATCCGGCGCCCCGGGCTCATTCTTTTCCGAGCTGCGTTGCCCGGAATCACACCGGACCAGGAATCGTGGATCGCACGGAAATCCGCACTCGTCTTGCGAATGGAAACAAGCAGCGCACTTGTCGAAGCCCGACTGTCCTCCGCCGGTATCGATCCGGTAGCCAGCGGGTGGCTCGGCGCCGACTATGCCGTGACAGGCGGCTCGTTTCCCGTGCGGGTCCGTGGCGTCGGCGTGGTCGCGGCTGTCACTGCGTCAGGCCTTTCATCGCAGGAGGATCATGACCTAATTGTCGAAGGGATCCGCCAACATCTCACCGCTTAGGCAAGAACTTCCGCCAAAAAATTGTTGAACAATTCTTCCATGTGATGCATCATTGGTTGTAGACCCCGATTGAGATCGGGATCACAAAGCCCGCCCAACGTTCCATGGAGGAACCATGTCCGCGACCACTTCGCCAAGTCCAACAAGGCGCAGCAAACCCTCGGCAGGCGCCATCAAGGCCTTCATTGCCAGCGTCACAGGCACCTCCCTGGAGTACTACGACTTCGCCATCTACTCCGTTGCCTCCGCGCTCGTCTTCCCCAAGATTTTCTTTCCCACGAACGACGAAACCACGGGCCTCCTGCTCTCCTTCTCGGCCTTCGCGGTGGGTTACCTCGCCCGGCCCATTGGCGGCGTTGTCTTTGGCCGGCTCGGAGACAAGATCGGACGCAAGAACGTCCTGGTCATCACCCTCATCCTCATTGGCGCGGCCACGGTCCTCATCGGCGCGTTGCCGGACTACCACACGATCGGCATTGGAGCCACGATCATCCTGGTCCTCCTTCGCTTGGCCCAGGGCATCGGCGTCGGCGGCGAATGGGGCGGCGCCGTGTTGCTGTCCAGCGAGTACGCCAATCCCAGCAAGCGCGGATTCTGGTCGTCCGCGGCCCAGATCGGGCCGCCCGCGGGCAACCTGCTGGCCAACGGCGCACTGGCTGTCCTCGCTGCCGTCATGAGCAACGATGCCTTCATCGCTTGGGGTTGGCGCGTGGCCTTCCTCAGTTCGGCCATCCTGGTTGCCTTCGGCCTGGTCATCCGGCTCAAGCTCGAGGAAACCCCGGTTTTCAAGGCCATCGAAGCCACCGGCGAACGGCCCAAGGCTCCCATCAAGGAAGTCCTCACCACCCAGTTCCGTCCCCTCCTCGCCGCCGCGCTGTGCCGGATCTGCCCCGACGTCTTATACGCGTTGTTCACCGTCTTTGTCGCGGTCTACGCCACCAAGGAACTGGGGATGACCACCGGCAACGTCCTGGGTGCAGTCCTGGTGGGCTCGGCATTCCAGCTGTTCCTGATCCCGGCCGCAGGAGCTGTCACGGACCGGTTCAACCGCCGGCTCGTCTACGGCATCACCGCTGCTGCCACAGCCGTGTACATCCCGTTGTTCTTCCTCATGATCCAGTCCCGCTCCGTCCTCCTGTTGACTGTCGGCGTCGTGATCGGCCTCGGGCTGCACGCCTTCATGTACGGTCCGCAGGCGGCCTTCATCACGGAACAGTTCCCGGCCCGGCTCCGCTATGCCGGAAGTTCCCTCGCATACACGGTGGCGGGCGTAGTGGGCGGAGCTGTGGCACCGTTGATCTTCACCGCCCTCTACGCCGCCACCGGTAACTGGATCCTGATCGCCGCATACCTGCTCGCCACGGCCGTCGTCACCATTGTCGGCCTCGCTTTGGGCAGGGATCCCGAGCCGGATGAGGATCTTCGCCTGCTTGCGGAAGCCCGCGCCTAAGCAGCCCGGCTCCGCGAGCGGAAAGCGGGCGGGCCACCGCCGTCGTAATCTTTCCTGAAATGCCCCTTAAGATCAGTCTTGAGGGGCATTTCTGCGCCCGATTGCCAGAGAGGACCGCATGAGCCAGACAATCCGTGAAGCAACAGCGGACGACGCCGGACGGCTGGCGGAGCTTGCCGCCGTCACCTTTCCGCTCGCCTGCCCGCCGGACTCCTCGCCCGAAGACATCGCCGCGCACCTGCGCAGGACGCTGAGTGCGGAGAAGTTCACGGAATACCTTGCCGATCCGGACGTCACCATCCTGGCCGTCGACGCCGCCGGGGAACTCCGCGGCTACAGCATGCTCGTGGCCCGGCCCACAACCGATACCGATGTAGCGTCGGCCCTGACGCTCAACCCCTCCACAGAGCTGAGCAAATGCTATGTGCATCCGGAACACCACGGCCTCGGTGCTGCCGCCGAACTCATGAAGGCCACGTTGGACCGCGCTGCCGGCTCGGGTGCGGCCGGGGTGTGGCTGGGCGTCAACAGCCAGAACGCCAAGGCCATCCGCTTCTATGGGAAGAGTGGATTCAGGAAGGTCGGGACCAAGTCGTTCCGCCTGGGCGATACCGTGGAGCACGATTTCGTGATGGAGCGGGCGGTCTAGGACGCCGGGCTGTGACCAGTCCAACAGCCCCTTCCGGGAATGCCCGGGCCCCGCTTCCGGTTGTCGCCACCATGAAGATTGAGATCTGGTCAGACGTCGCTTGCCCGTGGTGCTACATCGGAAAGCGCCGGTTCGAAACAGCCCTTGCTGAATTCCCGCACCGCGACTCGGTCGAGATCCAGTGGCGCAGCTACCAGTTGGATCCGAGCATCCCGGAACACTACGACGGCACAGAGCTCGATTACCTGAGCAAGCGCAAGGGCATGGACCCCGCGCAGGTCAGCCAGATGTTCAAGCACGTGGCGTTGCAGGCAAAGGGCGAGGGCCTCAACTACCGTTTCGACGACGTCGTGGTGGCCAACAGCTTCACGGCACACCGCCTCATCCACTTGGCTGCCGCCCACGGCAAGCAGGACGAAGCCAAAGAGCAGCTCCTGAGCGGCCATTTTGAACACGGCGAGGACATCGGAAGCCAGGAATACCTGGCCAAGCTCGGCAGCGAGTTGGGCCTGCCGCAAGCCGAGGTCGCGGAGCTGTTCAGCACCGACAAGTACGCAGAGGACGTCCGCGGCGACATCGCCGAAGCCCGGATGCTCGGCGTCACCGGCGTGCCGTTCTTTGTCATCGACCGCAAGTACGGACTCTCCGGCGCGCAGCCCTCAGAGGTCTTCACGCAGGCCCTCGCGCAGGCATGGCAGGAAGCGAATCCCCTGGTCGCCGTCGGCAGCCCCGACGCCGACGCCTGCGGCCCGGACGGCTGCGCGATCTAGAACCTTTGCGCGAGCTGGCAGCAGGCGACCCCAACGGCGCGTTGCAAGGTCATCTGCTGCCAGCTCGCGCCGCACACACCCAACTTTGCTGACAGATCCCTGTAAAGTGTCTGTATGCCTAGGATTACGGCCGCCAGCAATGCGGCGCAACGCGCTGAAACCCGACGCCGGGTCCTGACAGCTTTCGGGGAACTGCTCTTCACCCACGGCCTGCCCGGCTTGACCATGACCGACGTCGCGCGGCACGCCGGCGTCGGCCGGACGGCGGTATACAACTACTACGCCGACATGGAACAGCTCCTCATTGCGTACGCGCTCGACGAGACCGAGCGATTCCTGGGCGATCTGCGCGAATCCCTCGCCGCACTGCAGAACCCGGTGGACCGCCTGGCCCTCTACGTGCGCGCCCAGGTGGAAGACCTGAGCCGCCGGCACCTCCCGCCGGGCCCTGCGATGGGGGCTGTCCTCTCTCCCGCTTCCTTTGCCAAATTGGCAGATCACGTCGGCGAACTCAACCTGCTGCTCCAGGACATCCTGCGCGACGGAATCGCAGCCGGCTACCTCCCGCCCACAGACGTCGGCCAGCTGGCGAGGCTCATCCACGGAACTCTTTCCTCCAGCGCGGCACGCGGCAATGCCGCGATCGGAACAGAGCTGAACGAGCTTGAGGAGCGGTTAGTCCAGACCGTGCGGTTCATCCAGTTGGGCGCAGGAGCAAGGTTCGACGACGACGGCCGGCCCGCGCGCTTGGCATGACCTTGCCGCGGGGCCTTGCCGCGGGGCCGGCGGTAGCTGGCTCAGTCCATGGAAGGCCAACGCTACGGCGTCGGCATTACCGGCAGCTTCGCGTTGTCGGCGATCCGCTGCTCCAGACGGGGACAACTGAGCTTGCCCGGGGTGTTGTCCACGAGCTCCGGCGGCACCAGTGCCGAGAAGCCGGGCGCGAGGATGAGGTCCACGGAGGCATCCGTCCGTTGGTCCTGGAAGTAGTCGGTGCCCGCGATGTTCCGCTGGATGTTGAAAGCCGCCGCTTGACCGCCCGATCCCGAAACAACCATGGCCGGGCCGGTGTAGCTGGTGGTGGAGTTATCGACCGTGCCGACGTTGTATCCCCGGGCCTTCAACTGGTCCGCAATGTTCTTGGCCAGACCGGCCCTGCCGGCGGCATTGTAGATGTTCACGCTGATCTTGTTGTTGGGCATGTAGTCGAAAACAGTGGCAGGACACACTGCCGCCGGCACCTGGCTTGCAACGGCGGAAGGGAAACGGATCACGCCGTTGATGACTGCCCAGGCGCCCACGAGTCCGGCAACCACCAATCCGACGAGCAGCGCGAGAACGATCCCATGCAAGAGGCGGCGGCTGAACCACCCAGGATGGCTCTCGGGTCCAGGAGTCTCGGCAAAAGTTGCCCGGAGTTCCGGCCCGGTGACAACCCGATGCCCGTGCAGGATCGCCACGTCTTTCTGACGACCGGGACGTTTCCGGCGCTTCCTCGGGTCCGCATTTTCGGACACTGCCACTTGCTCCTCCGGGATTGTTTCGTTAACCATCTATCACCAAGACCCGGGCGTGGATGGCCGTACGCTGGTGGAGCGCAGTACGGACTGCACGGTGGAGCCCGTCTTCGAGATACAGCAGGCCTTGGTACTGCACTACATGTGGGAAAAGGTCGCCGAAGAAGGTTGAATCCTCAGCCAACAGTGCTTCCAGGTCAAGCGTGCGTTTGGTGGTGACGAGTTCATCGAGCCGGACAGGACGGGGCGGCAGCGAGGCCCAGTCCTTGGGCGTGGAAAAACCATGGTCGGGGTACGGGCGTCCCTCGCCCACAGCTTTGAATATCACTTTGCAAGCCTAAAGAAGTAAGGCGTCCAAGGGAACTTATGAGAAGTCGGTCACCAAGGTTGTGGCCAAAAGGTAACCGTTGACGGACGGTGCGAGCTGAAACAGGGCCGGCGGCCGCCGTCGGCCTTCACACCGCTGCCGCCACGGACTAACAGAGACGCGGGGCTGACAGAATGGGTTCATGACTGCTTCAATGCCAGGCACGCACCCGGCTGCTCCCGCCCTCGCACTCCTCCTCGACGTCGACGGCCCTGTCGCGAGTCCCGTGACGCGCGACGTGAAGCCGGAAATCATCGCCGACCTCGTGAGCTTGGCATCCGCAGGCATCCCCGTCATTTTCAACACCGGCCGTTCAGACGCTTTCATCCGCGAACAGGTCATGGCACCCATGATTGCCGCCGGAATGCCCGCGGGAACGGTGGTCCATGCGATCTGCGAGAAGGGCGCGGTGTGGTTCAGCTACACCTCGGGCGGCCCGGGACCCATCCATGTGGACCACGCCCTTGCTGTTCCGAAGGCCTACGGCGACGACGTCCGCCGTATGGTGGCGGAGGACTACGCGACGCACATGTTCTTCGATGAGACAAAGCGCGCCATGGTGTCGGTGGAACAGCATCTGGACGTCTCAAGTGACGATTACCTGGCCGAACAGAAGCTCTTCGACGCGGATGCTTTGGAGCTCATGGGCAGGCACGGGCTCTCCGCCGCGCTCCTGGATCACCACGCGCCAGAGTCCGACGACGCCGCCGACTACCGTCTGGATCCCACCATCATCTCCACGGACATCGAGTCCATCCGGCTCGGCAAGGACCTCGGCGCGAGCCGCGCGGTGGAGCTCCTCGCAGCCCAGGGAATCACCCCGCAGGCCTGGCGGACAGTGGGCGATTCGCGCACGGACTACGCCATGGCGGATTGGCTCCACCACAATGACCACAGCGTCAAGCACGTCGACGTCCGGCCCGCCGACGGCGTGCCCAACAAGCCCTACGATGTTCTTACAGCCACAGACCTCGGCCTGGGCGACGACATCATTCACGACGACGCCGGAGGCGCATTCCTGCGCAGTTGGCGTGAAGCCTTAGTGGGCTAGGTCCACCAAGCTCGCGCGAACCACAACCTTTCGGAGAAAAGCCATCACAGACATGGACCAGCAAGCAATCTACTTCGGTAGCCCCCCGTCCGACGACGATGCGGTCGTTCCTGAACCAACATCGCCCGCGGTCGACGCGCGCCTCAAGCACCGCCCCGACGTCGTCCGCCACCGCGGCCGCTACAGCTTGCTGAACCAGAACCGCACGCCGCAGCAGGTGATGGTCGAAGACCTCCTCGTCATCCGCGCCGCGCTGGACGCGGCAGGGCTGGACTTCATCCTGGTCCGCGGCAACGACCACCGGCCTGTGATCGCCGTCGATTGGAAGCTCCGGAAGAAACTGCGCCAGGCTCTGGTCTCTGCTTTCCGGAACGAGCCGTTCTACTCCATGACCGTTGACGCGCGGAAGAAATCCACGTTGCTCGTAGCCGATGGCGAACTCTCAAGCAACCGGAAGGCCAGGATCTTCCGGCTCTTCCGTCCACGCGTGGAACCCGGGGGCGGGCTGACTTACGGTCCTTCCTTGGGCGTGCAACTGGAATTGTGGGAGTTCGACGGCGATCAGCTCGTGTTGCCGGTGGAGAACTCCCTGACCCGGCGAACCATGCTGCGCCAGGACGCTGTCCGGGGCACAGTGGAACGCCACGGGCTGAGCTGGCCGACCATCGAGAACATGTTCGCGGACCACGCGAGCGACATCGACTTCGACGTCGACATCGTCTTTTCATGGGTGGACGGCAACGATCCCGCATACATCGCGGCCCGTCGCGAGCAGATGAAAGACGCAATCGTGGGCGAGGGCGACGCCCACGAGGCCCGTTTCCGGCAGATCAACGAGCTCAAGTATGCCCTGCGCTCCGTGTACATGTATGCGCCTTGGATTCGCCGGATCTACATCGCCACGGACTCCCCCGCCCCGGAGTGGCTGGCCGAGCACCCGAGCGTCAGGATCATGCGCAGCGAGGAATTCTTCAAGGACCCCACAGTGCTGCCAACCCACAATTCCCAGGCCGTGGAATCCCAGCTGCACCACATTGAGGGCCTCTCCGAGCACTTCCTGTATTCCAACGACGACATGTTTTTCGGCAGGCCCGTTGCACCGGACATGTTCTTCACTCCCGGCGGCATCACCAAGTTCATCGAAGCCTCCACCCGGATCGGACTGGGAGAGAACGACGCCGAACGCAGCGGCTTCGAGAACGCTGCCCGCGTCAACAGGAAGCTTCTCTGGGAGCGGTTCGGGCGCATCACTACGCGCCACCTGGAGCACACCGCAGCGCCCCTTCGGCGCAGCGTGATCGCAGAGATGGAGCGCGAGTTTCCGGCCGAATTCACCAAGACAGCGGCCAGCAGGTTCCGTGCGGCGGACAACATCTCCGTGACCAACTCGTTCTACCACTACTACTCGTTGCTCACGGGCCGGGCCGTGACGCAGACGGCAGCCAAGGTCAGGTATGTGGACACAACCCTGTGGTCCGGGCTGCACTACCTGCCCACCTTGCTCGCCAAACGCAATGTGGACTTCTTCTGCCTCAACGATGGGAGCTTCCCCGAGGTGGCTGCCGACGAAAGGGCCGGACTCGTGACGGACTTCATGGAGAAGTACTTTCCGGTCAAGGCGCCCTGGGAGAAGTAGGCCCCCTAGCGTCGAGTCATCTCCGGGCTCTTCGCGTCGACCCTGGAACCGCGTTCGTGGGTAGCTCTCTGGGGAATCCGGATGCCTGCTTCGGCGAGCCGACGCCTCGTGGCTTCCGGGCTGACGTACTCACCGACAGTCGGCGATTTGCCCAACGGCACCACCGAATGCACGATCGTCTGCTCGTAAACGTGGACAAGGTTGAACGCTTGGGCACCGTCACGGCCGCGGGTCCCGCCCTGCGGAACGTTGAGGTCCTGCGTGTAACAGCTCGCGGAAGCCACCGATACGGGGACACCGGCGAACATGGCCGTAGTGGAGTAATGCAGGTGGCCGCCCAGGATGGAGCGGACATCCGAATTGCGCACGACGTCGGCCAGCGCGGCTTGGCCGCGCAGCTCCACGAGGATCGAGAGATCGAGGACGCTTGGGACCGGAGGGTGGTGGAGGGCAAGGATCGTGCCGTCCGGAGCCGGCGTCGCAAGCTCCGATCCCAACCAGTCGAGCTGGCTCTGGCTTAGCTCACCGTGATGGAAGCCGGGCACGGAGGTATCCAGTGTGATGATCCGCAGCCCGTTGACGAAGTAGCTGTGATCCACCGGCGCGTTATTGTCACTCTGGTCGAAGAGGCCCGCACGGAAATTCGCCCGATCGTCGTGGTTTCCCATCGCCCAGATCACCCGCGCTCCCATCTCTCGACAGGCAGGTTCGACGATCGACCGGAGTTTGGCGTAGGCACCGGGCTCACCCTGATCGGCGAGGTCCCCGGTGAAGATTACGGCGTCGGGGCGGACCTTCGACGCATGCACTTCCGAAAAGAGTTGCCTGAGGTGGGCTTCACTATCAACCGCGCCGTAAAGGGGTTCCGACCCTCCCAACAGATGGGAGTCGCTAAGGTGCAGAAGTACGTGTCCTGGCCGCGGGTACTCGGCCTCGATGAGCTCCATTACTACCTTCGGGTCGGTAGGAGACGGCGCCTCCAGTGTCTGCCCCAATAAACCCAATCCAACCAGACAAAAGGCTAACGCAGGGTAACTTACGGTCGGAATGTTGGAAAATTACTCGCGTTGCCCCCGCGATCCTCGCTCACTTACAGGGCCACTTTCGACGACGCTAGCTCACCTTTGACTGCATTCCACCGAACGCTCGTTCACCAATAAGGCCATCCCACCCAACGCTCGCTCACCCAAGGTGAGCGAGCGTCCGGGGTTAGCGCCCGACGGCGGGCTGCCGCATCGGAGTGCCGCAACCCGCCGAAGTACGCTCAGCCGGCTCGTCATCGATCTGCTTCAGTCCGAAGGAATCCCCCCGCTCACGGTCGGCAAAGACCTCGGCCGCCCGGACTTCGATGCCTGGCGTGGTTACCCAGGAGGACCCTTTATCATGCGGGGCTCCAGCAGCCGATAGCCCAGCACTCACCAACGACGACATAAGTGAGCGAGCGTTCGCCAAAAAGGCGATATAGGTGAGCGAGCGTCGGGGTTGCGTGGTCCGGGGAACAAGCCCCGGAACAGACCCTCTTGACTGAAACATGTGCCGCCCCTCACAATAAGCGAATGGCTTTCACTAAAGAAGAGGCGGCCCTCATGCCGTCCGCGCCCGTCAGCGTTGACGGCGGATTGAAGAAGAACGCAATCGGCACTCGCGACATTGTGTTCATGTTGGTGTCAGCGGCCGCTCCGCTGACCATCGTCGTCGGCATCGCCCCGCTCGCCCTCGCGGTGGGCGGCGTCGGCGCTCCCTCCATCTACATCGCCGCGGCTATCGGCCTGGGCCTGTTCGCCATCGGTTTCATGGCGCTCACCCGCCACGTCCGCTCGTACAGCGGCTTCTACGGCTACATATCGAAAACCCTCGGCCGCGTGGTCGGCCTCGGCTCCGGCCTCACCGCTTGGATGAGCTACAACGGCCTGCAAATCGGCCTCTACGGACTGCTCGGTATTCAAGCCAACCTCGCCGTCAAATCCTTCACCGGCGTGGAACTTCCCTGGTGGCTCTACGCGATCGTCTCAATCGGGGCCGTCTGGTACCTGGGCTGGCGCGGGATCGACGTCGGCGCCAGGGTCCTCGCCGTCCTGCTCACCCTCGAAACCGCGATCGTTGCCATCGTCGCCGCGTTCGTCCTGGCCCAAGGCGGCGCACACGGCATCAGCTTTGAATCATTCAGCCCGCAGGCCATCTTCTCCCCGCAGTTCGCCGCGGTCCTGGGCCTGGGTTTCTCCGCCTTCATGGGATTTGAATCCGGAGCCCTGTACCGGGAAGAAGCCCGGGACCCGGACCGCAGCGTCCCCCGTGCCACTTACATCTCCGTCGCCTTCATCGGCGCGTTCTACGCCTTCGCCGTCTGGATCATCGTCCAGGCCTTCGGAGCTGACGCCGTCCAAGCGTTCGCCGCCGGCCACCTCGACGCCGGGGACACCGCCTACATCGCAGCGGGCAACTTCGCGGGCGGCTGGTGCGTGAACCTGATGAGCGTGCTGATCGTCACCAGCATCTTCGCCGCCCAGCTCTCCTTCCACAACACCATCAACCGCTATACCTTGTCCCTGAGCCGCGAGGGCATCTTCCCGAAGCGCTCAGGCCGGATCAGCCCGCGATACCGCACCCCCTCGGTGGCCGGCTTCGACCAGACCCTCCTCGCGCTCGCCCTCGTGATCGGCGCGGCCCTGCTCCAGCTGGACCCGTTCACCCAGTTCCTGATCTGGACGAACACCCCGGGAGTGATCGGCGTCCTCCTCCTGCAGGCACTCACGGGCGTCGGCGTCGTGGTCTTCTTCACCCGCCTCAAGGACCACGGCCTTCGCTGGTACGTCATGCCTTCCGCCGTAGCAGCCACGATCATCATGTGCGCGGTGACCTACCTGATGGCCAACAACGCCCAATTGCTCACCGGCCTCCCGGCCGGGGACCCCGTCAACACCACACTGCTCGTATTTGCACCGCTCTTGTTTGCGGCAGGAACCGTGCTGGCCCTCGTGCTACGTAAGGTCAACCCGGCGGCCTACCAGCGCATCGGCCACGCCGAGTGATCCCGGAGCCTAGTCTTGAGGAATGCAGACTCCCAGCAAAACCAGCCAGCTAGGACGGCCCCGGACACCAAGGCTCTCGCGGAAGGCGATCGGCCGCGCGGCCCTGGAGATGTTCGAGGAGGAAGAGAGCCTCTCGATCCCGCGGCTCGCGGAACGCTTGGGCGTCAGGCAGTCATCTTTCTACAAGCACGTCACGGGTCGCCAAGAGATCATCGAGCTGGCCCGTGGCGCGCTCGTGGACAGGGCTCCGATGCCCGAGTTGCCGTCCGGCAGCCTCGACGACGTCATCCGCGAGATCTTCGACTCCCTCCGCAAGGCCTACAGCCTGGTCCCGGCACTCCTTCCCCTCCTGCTCACGCAGCCGGTGTCACACCCGGCGGCCTTGGAGCGATACGACCAGTTTGTCGAAGCGTTCGAGATCGCGGGGGCACCCCGGCACCTCATCATTCCCGCGTTGGAAACCCTCGACAGCGCAGCGATCGGCGCGAGCCTCGACGCAATGACGATGGAATCCGCATGGAGCATCAACCAAGAGGAGGAACGCACTTATCCCCATCTGTTTGCGGCAAAAAAAGCCGTGGCAGAGCACCCCGTAGACCGCTTCGCGTTCCTGGCCGATGTCCTTTCGGCCGGATTGAAGGCGGCCATCGACGACGACTGATCCTCACCGGGCCGGCGTCGGAAACCCGAACACAACAAGGAGTTACATCGTGACCACGCCCGAGCCCATCGATCTCGTCATCTTCTCGTCCAGCATCCTCGACGGTGAGGCGCTCACTGAGACCGCCGGTTTCGTCGCCATCTCACATGGCCGCATCGCGTACGTCGGCCGCGCCGAGGCTGCCGATGAATGGACCGCACGAGCCAAACAGGTGATCGACGTCGGTGACGCAACAGTCTGCCCCGGCCTGATCGACGCCCACATCCACCCCATCCATGGAGCGGAAATAGCCCGTGGCCTTGACCTGGGCGGGATCACCGAGCTCGACGACGTCCGCGTAGCCCTTGCGTGGTACGCAGCTTCCACGCCGCACGCCGTCGGCTCCGATTGGTTGTTCGCTTGGGGCCTCGACCCTGCCATCTTCGGGGATGCGGTCTTCGACAACTCCCTCTTCGACGGCATCCTCGACGACGAACTCGTGTTCATCACCCTGTTCGACGGCCATGCCTCGCTTGTGTCCGACGCCGCCCTCAAGCTCGCCGGCGTCACCGGAACGGAAGAACTGCCCAGCACCGGCTACGTCGGCCTCGACCAGCACGGCAAGCCCAACGGCATGCTCTACGAAATGGCCGCCCAGGAGCTCGTTCGCCGCGTCCTTCCCCAGCCCTCCTTCGAGCAGCGCGTCAACGAACTTGGGAAGCTCCTGCGTTCCATGGCAGAATCCGGGCTCGTAGCGGGCCAGATGCTGGACTTCGGGGCCCCGGACACCCTCGAAGTGCTGGAGGCCCTGGAGCGCAAAAGCGAGCTCGCCATCCGGCTGCGGATCTCGCCGTGGGTCATGCCCGGCGCCACCGAGGAGGACCTGAAAGCCATGCTGACGATGCAGGGCCGGCACGGGAGGCGCTGGCACGTTCACGGCATCAAGCTCATGATGGATGGCACCATCGACAACGGCACGGCGTGGCTCTTTGAACCCGACACCCACGGAGAATCACTCCACCCGCTCTGGCACGATCCGGAGGCCCTTGCCGCAGCCATGAAGTTCTTCCACGAACACGGCATCCCCACCACCACGCATGCCATCGGCGACCGGGCGGTGTCCTTCGTCGCGCGGACCATCGGCGCCCTTCCCAAGAACGGCACGGTCCACCGGATCGAGCACATCGAGTCCATCCCGGATTCGGTCTTAGCGGAAATCATCAGCGCGGGTGCCGCAACGAGCCTGCAGCCGACGCATTGCGCCCTCTACAGCCGCGCCGACCACACCGACAACTGGTCCCGCAGGCTTGGCAGCGAACGGGCCAACCACGCGTGGCGGACCCGCGATCTCCGCGCCGCCGGAGCCATCGTCGCACTCGGATCGGACTGGCCTATCGCGCCTTTCGACCCGCGGGCGATCATCGCCTCAGCGCAGACGCGCCGACCGGCCGGCCGGCCCGACGTCGAGCCCGTCCAGCCCCAGCAGGCGCTGTCCGCGCGTGCCGCTCTCGAAGGTTACACGAGCCAATACTGGCGATCGGTCGGCGAGGAAGGCGGAATCGTAGAGAGCGGAGCCCGCGCCGATCTGACGGTGGTCCTACACAATCCGCTGACCACCGCGCCGGACGAATTCGCGCAGACGCCGGTGATCCTGACGGTTGTTGACGGAGAAATCGTTGTTGACAACCGTCAGACCCTCGCCAGTGGCATCGCCGACCTTGGTGAGGAATCTTTCCAGCCTGCTTAAGCGAGAGCCTCTTCGAGTGCCTCGATGAGCTCTTGGGAATCGGGCTCGACGACGGACGGGAAGCGGGCGATTACCTCGCCTTCGCGGCTCACGAGGAACTTTTCGAAGTTCCACTTCACCTTCTGCGGTTTGGAGCCGTCGGCCGTCCGGGTGAGTTCGGCGTACAGGGGGTGCTGCTCCTTGCCCCGGACCTTGGACTTGCTCGCGAGCGGGAACGAGACTCCGAAATTGCGCTGGCAGAAGTCCGCGATCTCGGCGTCGGAACCCCGTTCCTGGCCGGCAAACTGGTTGCACGGCACACCCAGAATCTCGAATCCACGGTCGCGGTATTTGCCGTAGAGCTCCTCAAGTCCCGAGTACTGGCGCGTGAAACCACACTTCGAAGCCACGTTGACTACCAGTACGGCTTTGCCCTCGAAACGCCCGAAGTCGGCCTGGGAGCCGTCGTTGAACGTCAAGGGGATGCTATAGATCGGGGACATTGAATCGCTTCCTTACGACGTGGAACCTTGGCAAACTGCCGCATTCGAGTCTACGCGCGGCTGGACGGGCTCCAGGAAGGCGATGACTTCTACGGCTAAGGGGCCGTAGGGGTGGTTTTGGTAGTTACGGTAGCCGACGGCTTGGGGCTGGCGGGCGCTGACGGCGTGGGTTTGATGGGTGCCGGCGTCGTGGGCGCCGGCGGGGGCGACTGGGTGTGTGTCACGGTCGGTACCGGCGCGGGAAGGCTCGACGTCGGCGCCACCGTGGGCGGTACCGTCACCGTGGGCGGTGCGGTCACGGTGGGAGCCTGAGTCACGGTAGGGCTCGGCGTCTTGCTTGGAGTGGGAGTGGCACTCGGCGAGGGCGTCGCGGTCGGGGTGCCAGTCCGCGGCGCACTCGGGGTGCCAGTCCGCGGCGCACTCGGGGTGGCAGTCGGCGTCGCGGTCGGGCTCGGCGTCCCCGTTCGGGTGCCAGTCGGACTCGCCGTCGGACTACCAGTGGGTGACGCCGTCGGCGTTTGCTTGCCTGTAGCAGACGGGCTCGGCGGCACAACCTTCGCTTCCTGCACTCCGCCGGTCACCGCCTCTCTCGAGGGCACGGCTCCCGGGTCAGTCGGCACGGCCCCGGGGATGGACCAGACAGACCCCGCCGAGGTCGCGGTGGCGGAACCTGGCTGGTAGCTGACCATCGGGATATCGCCGAGGGGATCCACCTGATTGGTTGGCAGGAACGTCCAGTTCATAGGGTTGGTGTAAACGCCCTTGAGGATCGTCTCGAAGTGCAAGTGGCAACCGGTCGAGGAACCCGTGGTTCCCACTCTGGCAATGACCTCGCCTACCCGGACCGATTGCCCCTTGGTCACTGCAATTCCCTGCAGGTGGTTGTATGTGGTGACAAGGCCGTTGCCGTGATCAATTTCCACGCGGTTGCCGCCACCCCACGGGTGCCAACCCACGGCCCGGACAACGCCGGAGTCGGCTGCGTAGACGAGCGTGCCGCAAGCCGCGGCGAAGTCCTGGCCCCAGTGGAACTCACCCGGTAATCCGGTGAAAGGATCGATCCTCAACCCGAAGGGAGAGCTCGGAAGCAGCGTTTCCAGCGGCGCGTAGAGTTTACCGGCAGGGGGCCGGTCGAGGGAACTCGACGAGACGTTGAGAGTGCCGACGCCGTTCTTGTCGAGGGTTTGGACCGGGGAACGTTCAAAAGACACCGTGGCTTTGTCACCTGCCTGGACCGGGGCCGATGTCACGCTTTGAGGCGCGGCCTCCTGCGCGCTGGACGCGGCACCATCGGTGGGCAGCATGCCGGGTTCGACTTGGCCCGTGGCCAAGGATCTGTCCCTTGCCGGTCCGCCCAAGCCCGGGCCCTGGAAACCAAAAGCGAGGATCACCACGACAGCGAGGAAGCAGGCCGAAAGGACCCGTCCAAATTTTCTTGTGAGCACCAGATCGACAATCCGGTCAGACTCATGATGCTTTCCCACAGCGGCTCCTGAGACAGGCGCTCATCCCCAGTACGGGCGCGCTTGTCCCATTGTGGCCGCTATGAAATTGATTGGGAACACTCGACTTCATACTTGGCCGGTCCGCGAAACACTCGCCGGACCGTAGCGGGCTACTCGCCGAGGTTCTCTTTCAGCAGCGCGCGGTGCTCGACGGCGGCATCCGAATGCAGCGCGCGGCCGGCGTCGGTGAGCTCGAGGTACAACGAGCGGCGGTCATCCGCGCAGGTTACGCGCGAGACGAGTCCGGCTTTCTCCAAGCGGTCGACAACCTTGGAGACGGCGCTCTGGGTCATGGGAGTCCGCTCCCCGAGTGCCTTCATGCGGCAGGCGGAGTCGACGCTTTCGGCAACGAGATCGAGGATTTCGAATTCGTTGAGGCCGATGTCGAACTTGGCTTCGAGGGCGCGGTCGATGGCGGCCGCGGTGCGGAAGTACGAGTTCTGGATGCTGCGCCATTGCTCAACCAGCTGGCGATCCTGCGTTGTTGCCATGGTGCGATTCTAGTCGAAACCCCAAATAAAGTCCACGTCATAAGATTCCTAGTCATATTCCTTGTCATTGAATGACGCGTCATATAGATTGATTTCCATGACTTCCCCAAGCACCCTCACTAGATCTGCCGAGCAGCTCCATACAGCCGTCCGCTGGACCCGGGCCCAGTGGCTGCTGCTAATGGTGGTGTGCACGGTCCTGGCTCTCGACGGCCTGGACGTTTCCATGGTGGGCGTGGCCCTTCCCTCCATCGGCCACGAACTCCACCTCGGAACCGATTCCCTGCAGTGGATCGTTTCCGCTTACGTCCTGGGCTACGGGAGCCTGTTGCTCCTGGGCGGGCGGCTCGCCGACCTGCTGGGCCGGCGTCGGATCTTCCTGATCGCCTTGACCGTGTTCGCTGCGGCTTCACTCCTCGGCGGCCTCGTGAACGATCCCACCCTCTTGATCGCGACGCGCTTCGTCAAGGGCCTGGCCGCAGCGTTCACCGCCCCTACCGGGTTCTCCATCATCACCACCAACTTCGATGAAGGCCGTGAGCGCAACAAGGCGCTGTCCATCTTCACCACGTTCGGCGCGAGCGGCTTCTCACTCGGGCTGGTGGTTGGCGGGCTCATGACCAGCCTGAGCTGGCGCTGGACCTTCCTCGTATCGGTACCGATCGCCGTCGCCGTCGTGCTTCTCGGCATGTTGTTCATTCCCCGGGACAAGCCGTCCACGGAAGAGAGTGGCCATGATGTCTGGGGCGCAGTCACCCTCGCGCTCGGCATGCTTGGCCTCGTGTACACCCTGGTTTCGGCTCCGGAGAAGGGCTGGGGATCTGTGGCAACAATCGCCGGATTCGCCATCTCTGCTGCCGTGCTGGCAACCTTCGCCGTCATCGAAAACCGCGTCAAGCACCCTCTCATCCGCTTCGGCATCCTTCGTGAAGGCTGGGTGGCGCGCGCCAACCTGAGTGCGGTTGGACTGTTCGGTTCCTATCTGAGCTTCCAGTTCATCCTCACCATGTACTTGCAATCGGTCCTCGGCTGGTCTCCCCTGGGCATGGCACTTGCCTTGCTTCCCACCGGGCTCCTGGTGGCAACGAGCGCACCCTTCGCGGATAGGTTCATCGAGAAATTCGGAGCTCCGAAGCTCATCCTCACCGGCCTGACCGCCATGGGACTGGGCTACGTCCTGTTCCTCCGCGTGGGAACCTCACCCAACTACGTCCTGGACATCCTGCCCTCGGTGATCCTGCTGGGCATCGGGTTCGCCTTGGCCTTCCCATCCATCAACGTCCAAGCCACCGCTGGAATCCGGGATTCGGAGCAGGGGCTGGCCGCCGGACTCATCCAGACCAGCACGCAGGTTGGTGCAGCCCTTGTCCTTGCCGTGACGACGGCCCTGGTGAGCGGGCATGACACCGGCGCAGGCACCAGCAACACGCTCAGCGCCGCGGCCATGCTCGATCAGTACCGGCCCGGCCTGGTCTTGAGCGCTGCCGTGGCAATCGCGGCGCTGCTGGTGGCAGCGTCCCCGGCACGCCGCCGTCGGGCGCTTGCCGAGCAACCCGCGGCCTAAGCGGACTCGCGTAAAAGGTGCCGGCCCGCTGTTTCCACAGCTGGCCGGCACTTTTTGCGTTAACACGTCGGCCCCTTGCGCCAACAGGATGCTGCGCAACAATGGACCATGGTCAACTTCCTGAAGAAGTGGCAAGCGGAGCTGCGGATGACTTTTACGGGTCACCCGCAGTCCACGCCTGACTGGGTGCTGCGGCTTGCGGAGGGAAACGACCCCGGATACCACCTTCCCGGCTCGGCCGTCTGGGCCGTCCACGGGTCCATGTCCACGATCGTCGCGGGAATCCGGGTGCTGCTCATGCAGTCCCTGCACCCTGGTGCCCTGGCGGGCGTATACGACCATTCAGGCTTCAAAAGGGATCCCCTCGGCCGGCTGGCAAATACCATCCGCTGGATATTCACCGTGAGCTACGGCTCCATGGACGCAGCCCACACGGCAACCCATTTCGTGCGACGGGTCCATGATTCCGTCAAGGGCAGCTACGTTGACGCGCACGGACAGGCCCGCGAGTATTCAGCCAACGACCCCGAGCTTCTCCGCTGGGTCCACGTTGCCTACGCGGATTCCTTCGTGGCCGCGCACCGGATCTGGGGAGGTGCGGTCCCCGGCGGCGCCGACGCCTACATCCGCGAGTGGGCCCAGGCCGGCCGCCTGATGGGAGTCGAGGACCCTCCCCTGAGCCTCGCGGAAGTGACGGCGGAAATGGACCGCTGGTACGCCTCCGGACATCTCCGCGCCGACGAGCGGCTCCGGGAAACCATCGATTTCATCCGATATCCCCCGTTGAAAGCGTCGCTGCAACCCGGTTACCGGATTTTGTTCGCCGCGGCCGTGTCCAGCCTTGAGCCCCGGTACCGGGAACTGTTGGGGCTGGAAAAGGCCCGTTTTGGCCCCATCCCGCTGCCGTCGATTCTTGCCGCGCGGGTGGTCCTCGCCGTTGTACGCCTCACTTTGGGACGCAGCGGCCCCAGCGAGCAGGCCGCCCGTCAGCGGTTGCGGCGCTTGGGGTACGAGGCTTAGACGCAAAGAAGCCCGGCGGAGCGGCTGGTGCCGTCCCGCCGGGCTTTTTGAGGAATCGCTAGATCAGCGCGTCCGACAGGTGGTTCGGCGTGCCGAAGCGGTGCGCCGTGATGCTGATGGCCTGCTCGTGCAGGAACGGCAGCATCTCGATGCGTCCGGCCGGGGTCACCGTGCCGTGGTAGATCGCGACGTCGGGACGACCGCCGGTGGCGGCGCTCAGCGCGCTGCTGTCCCCGCCGATCAGGCGGATGCGGCCACCGTTGATGCCTGCCGCGGAAGCCAGCCATTCGGCGTCGTTCTGGATGCGGGTGCTCACCCCGAGTCCCGCGAACGCTGCGATAACGGCTTCGGGAAGCTCGACGGCGGTAGACACCGTGAGTGCCGAACCCGCCACTGCCCCGGCTGCCACGACGCGAAGCAGGTCCACGAGCTTCCCGCCCTCGGACAAGCGGATGGTCACGGGGAAGGCCCGGTACCGGAAGACGTTGCGCTCGGCACTCAGGCCGGAGACGTCCTTGCGGGTGCCGAATTCCGTGGCCCATGCCGCGGCGTCGCTGAAGAGCGCCTTCTGCAGGGCCTCCGCGTCGCTGGCCTCAACAAGCGGGCCTGCGGCCTTGGCCGCGGCCAGGATCGAAGCCGCCGCACCCTTGAGCGTTGCACCGCGCTTCGCGGCGGGCTCGGCAGGGAGCCAGCTGCCAAGTCCGACCAGGTAGTTGGGTCCGCCGGCCTTGGTGCCTGCGCCCACGGCCGACTTCTTCCAGCCGCCGAATGGCTGCCGCTGGACGATGGCGCCCGTGATGCCGCGGTTCACGTAGAGGTTGCCGGCCTGGATGGTGTCCAGCCAGACGCCCATTTCATCGGAATCGAGCGAGTGCAGTCCGGCGGTGAGGCCGTATTCGATCTCATTCTGGATGGCGATGGCTTCTTCCAAGGTGGACGCGGTCATCACGCCGAGGACCGGGCCGAAGAATTCGGTCAGGTGGAAGTAGGATCCGCGCTTGACGCCGAACCGGATGCCCGGGGACCACAGCCGGCCGCTCTCATCGAGCTTCTCCGGCTTCACGGCCCAGGTCTCGCCGTCGCCGAGGGTTGTCAGGGCGTTGAGGAGCTTGCCGTTGGCCGGCTCGATGATCGGGCCCATCTGGGTGGTTGCCTGTTCCGGGTAGCCCACCTTGAGCGAGCGGGCTGCATCCACGAGTTGGTTGTGGAAGCGCTCGGAGGTGGCAACGGAGCCTACCAGGATCACGAGCGAAGCGGCGGAGCACTTCTGTCCGGCGTGCCCGAAAGCCGAGTACACGACGTCCTTGGCGGCGAGATCGAGGTCCGCGTGCGGAGTGACGATGATGGCGTTCTTGCCCGAGGTCTCCGCGAGCAGCGGGAGGTCCTGCCGGAAGGAGCGGAAGAGCTCGGCGGTCTCGTAGCCACCGGTGAGGATCACGCGGTCAACGCTGGGGTGCGAGACCAGTTGGGTGCCCAACTCGCGTTCTTCGAGCTGCACGAGCGCCAGCACTTCGCGCGGCACACCAGCTTCCCAAAGTGCGTCCACCATGACGGAACCGGAGCGGCGGGCCTGCTTTGCCGGTTTGATCACGACGGCGGATCCCGCCGCGAGTGCCGCCAGCGTGGAGCCTGCGGGAATCGCCACCGGGAAGTTCCACGGCGGGGTCACGACGGTGAGGTTCGCTGGAACGAACGTGGCGCCGTCGACCGTTTCCAGGTCCTTGGCACGCTCGGCGTAGTAGTGCGCGAAGTCGATTGCTTCGCTGACTTCGGGGTCGCCCTGTTCGATCGTCTTGCCGGTCTCGGAGGCCATGACCTCAAGAAGTTCGGCGCGGCGGGATTCCAGAATGTCGCCTGCCCGGTGCAGGATGGCTGCGCGCTCGGCGGCCGGCATGGCTCCCCAAGCTTTGCCGTGTTCGACGGCGGTGGCAATAATGCGGTCCAGCTCCTGGGCGTCCCTGACCTTGCTGGCTTCAACGATCGCGTTGCCGGCGGTGGAGCCCGTAATGCGCTCCAGGATGGCACGGCCCCAGGCCCGGTTGGCGGGCAGGGCAGGATCGGTGTCCGGCGTGTTGGCGAAACCATGGTTTGGCATGGCGGCCGCAAGCTTGTTGCGGTCCTGTGTGCGGTTGGGGGCCGGAACGGCGTCGTCCAGCTCCGCGAGGGAGGCGAGGAAGCGCTGCTTCTCGCGTTCGAACAGGGTTTCATTCTCGCTGAGCTCAAACACGGCGGACATGAAGTTGTCCTGGCTGGCGCCTTCTTCGAGGCGGCGGATCAGGTAGGCGATGGCGACATCGAACTCGCCCGGGTGCACCACCGGTGTGTACAGCAGGAGGCTGCCGACGTCCTTGCGGACAGCCGTGGCTTGGCCCGTGGCCATGCCGAGGAGCATTTCGAACTCAATGCCCTCCGTGACCCCGCGCTCCTTGGCCAGCAGCCACGCGAAGGCAACGTCGAAGAGGTTGTGGCCTGCGACGCCGATGCGGACCGCATCGATGTGCTCAGGGGTGAGCGCGTAATTGAGGACTCGCTTGTAGTTGGTGTCCGAATCCTGTTTGGTGCCCCACGTTGCGAGCGGCCAGCCCTGGATGGACGCCTGGACCTGCTCCATGGGCAGGTTGGCACCCTTGACGACGCGCACCTTGATGGGAGCGCCGCCGTTTGCCCGGCGTGCCGCAGCCCATTCCTGCAGTTCCTGCATGGCCGAGAGCGCGTCCGGGAGGTAGGCCTGGAGCACGATCCCGGCCTCGAGGTTCTTGAATTCGGGCTTGTCCAGGATCCGGGTGAACACGGCCATGGTCAGGCTGAGGTCCTTGTATTCCTCCATGTCCAGGTTGATGAACTTGGGCTTGGGAAACGATGCAGCCAGCTTGTAGAGCGGCGTGAGCTTCTCGACCACGTGGTCCACTGCTTCATCGAAGGCCCACAGCGAGTGCGGGGCCACCGTGGAGGACTCCTTGATGGAGACGTAGTCAACGTCGTCACGCGCCAGGAGCTTGAGGGTTCCCTCAAGCCTGCGGCTGGCTTCGCGTTCGCCCAGGACGGCCTCGCCCAGCAGGTTCACGTTCAGGTGGACGCCGTTCTGCTTAATCTTGGCGATGGCCGGGCCCAGTTTGGCGTCCGTGGCGTCCACAATCAGGTGGCCCACCATGTCGCGCAAGACCTTGCGGGCGATCGGAATGACTACCTGCGGAAGAACCGGAGCCATGACACCGCCGGTGCGCACGGCGGCACGCATGTACCAGGGCAGGAAGGCCGGGACCTTCGGGGCAAGCTTCGCCAAGTTGCGGCCGGCGACGGTCAGATCCTCTGGGCGGATGACGCCGTCGACGAATCCCACCGTGAAGTCCAGGCCATTCGGGTCCTTGAGGACGCCGGCGAGGCGCTGGGCGGAAACGTCAACGGGCACCTTCGAGGCTTCGGTGAGCCAGTGTCGAACCAGTTGGATGGCTTCGTGGGCCAACTCCTGGAGGTGTCCGGATTCCGGGGTGGACTGCGTCCTGGCGTCGATGCTCGAATCCCGGGTTGGTGTGCTCATGCGCTTCGTTCCTTTTGGTGCGGAGAGGGCTTTGTTTCCATCAGTATGGATCTACAATCAGATTAGGAAAAGCGATCTTTTCTGAAGAATATTCATTAGATTTCTCGACCCTTCTGGAGAGCCGAATGCTGGATGTCCGCAGGCTGCGCCTGCTGCACGAATTGAAGATCCGCGGAACGCTCGCAGAAGTGGCCGACGCGATGAAGTACAGCCCGTCGTCGGTGTCCCAGCAGCTGACCTTGCTGGAGAAGGAAGCCGGCGTGAAACTGCTGCGAAAGTCGGGGCGACGCGTGCAGCTGACGGCGCAGGCCGAGATCCTTGTGGAGCACGCGGCATCCTTGCTGGCCACCCTCGAGCGGGCAGAGACGGATCTCGCGGCGTCTCTCTCCACAGTGACGGGAACAGTGCGGCTGGCCGTGTTCCAAACCGCCGCCCTGGCCCTCATGCCGGACTTCCTCACCATCATGAAGGGCGAGTACCCCGAAGTGCGCGTAGAGATGATCCAACGCGAACCCGAGACTGCGCTCTATGAAACGTGGGCCCGCGACTTCGACATCGTGGTGGCCGAGCAATACCCCGGACACGCGGCACCGCACCATCCCGGCCTGGACCGCGCAACCCTGACCAGCGACGCCATCAGGCTGGCCACTCCCCCGATTGGCCTTGGCGGCGAATCGATCTCCTCACTCGCGGACACGGCTGCGCTGCCATGGGTCATGGAACCGCATGGCGCGGCGTCCCGGCACTGGGCGGAGCAAGCATGCCGTTCCGCCGGTTTCGAGCCCGACGTCCGCTACGAAACCGCCGACCTCCAAGCGCAAATCCGGCTCATCGAGTCCGGCAATGCCGTGGCCCTCATGCCGGACCTCGTCTGGACGGGGCGGACCACGCCGGTCCAACTGCTTGACCTGCCGGGACTCCCGAAGCGGACAGTCTTCACCTCAACGCGCACCGCCGGCCGGATCCACCCGGCAATCCTGGCGTGCCGCGAAGTGCTGGAACGGGTGGCTGCGGAACGGATGTAGGGCAGGGGTTGATTGGCTGGCGCCCTCGGATTCTGCACGATCATTCTGCCCGCAGGGGCAATTCGAATAGAGCCGGAACGCAAAAAGGCCCCGGTCCAAAAGACCGGGGCCAAACGCGGAGAATGGGGTGTGTAGTTTCACGACATAGTTCACACATGAGTCGGGTCATCGTTCCCGGTTGACGCTTCACCGGTGAGTCGGGACATCGTTCACGCCCCGGGCGCGGCGAGCATGTTTCATGTCGAAGCAGAAAGTGATCGTCCTTGCAGTCCGTGACCAGGGCCTGAGCGTCGCGGATGCGGCCCGCCGCTATGGAGTCAGCCGCCGCTGGGTCCATGAACTCCTCAGGCGCGAAGCCGAAGGGGGCATCGACGCCGTCGAGCCCCGGTCCAAACGCCCGCTGAGCAACCCGCGCCGAACCACCGACGCTGTCACCGGCCGGGTCCAGGCCCTGCGGCGGGAACTGGACGCTGCCGGCCTGGACGCCGGGCCCGTGACGATCGCCTGGCACCTTGGACGTGAAGGACTACACGCGCCGTCGATCTCCACGATCCGCCGGATCCTGCACACCGCGGGCCTGATCGCCCCGGAGCCGAAGAAACGCCCGAAGTCCTCCCTGCACCGCTTCGAGGCGCACCAGCCCAACGAAACCTGGCAGTCCGACTTCACCCACTGGGCCCTGGCCGACGGGACCGATACCGAGATTTTGAACTTCCTCGATGACCACTCCTGCTACCTGCTCGCCTGCGCCGCGTTCACGCCCGTCACCGTCACTGCGGTGGTGTCCACCTTCCTGGCCGCCGCCGCGGAACACGGGTTGCCGGCCTGGACCCTGACCGATAACGGCATGGTCTACACCACCCGCCTGGCCGGCGGAAAAGGGGGGCGCAACGCCTTCGAACACCAGCTCCACGCCCTGGGCATCACCCAGAAAAACGGCTCACCCAGCCACCCGCAGACCCAGGGAAAGATCGAACGCTTCCATCAGACCCTGAAGAAATGGCTCACCGGCCAGCCCCGCGCCCACACCCTGGCGGACCTGTACGAACAACTGGACAAGTTCCGCCACATCTACAACCACGAACGCCCCCACCGGGCCCTGAACCGCAGAACACCGCACGAGGCCTACACCGCGACCCCCAAAGCAGCACCGTCCGGAGCGAAACAAGGAGACCACTGGCGCCGCCGCATCGACCGCGTCGACCGGTTCGGGAAACTCACCCTCCGCCACGCCGGACGGCTCCGCCACATCGGCATCGGGCGGGCCTACGCCGGCAAACACGTCCTGATGCTCATCCACGACACGGACGTCACGATCAGCGACACGGCCACCGGAGAGATCATCCGCGAACTCACCATCGACCCCGCCCGCGGCTACCAACCCAGACAAAGAAAAACACCCCGGTCCGAAGACCGGGGTGTTACCGATGACCCGACTCATCCATGAAGGATGTCTCGACTCACCACAAACGCGGAGAATGGGGGATTTGAACCCCCGAGGGCGTTAACCCAACACGCGTTCCAGGCGTGCGCCATAGGCCGCTAGGCGAATTCTCCATGCTTCTGAATCAAAAGCAGACTCCACTGTACCCGAGAATTTCAGCATCGCCCAATCGGGACTTTCATCGTGCCGAGCCGCCCCACCCTGCGCTTAAACGTAAAAATGGACGCCCCCAATGCGTCCATTCCTCCGGCACTCCGTTGAGCTGCTGGGTCCAGCCCCTGAAACCAGGCCCTGCAGCTCACAATCTTGAGATTGCCCCAATCGGTGTACATACCCATAGTCCGCTGCGTTCAGCGGTTTGGCAATGGAGATCAGAAACCATCCTTTGACCTGTTTTTGGGCGGCCGCTGGCAGGATGGTGCCATGAGCCAGATACACGCCCTCGTCGTCTACGTCCCGGTGTCACACAGCGAGACCTTGCTGGCCGCAATCGGCGATGCCGGGGCGGACAGAATCGGCGACTATTCGCATTGCTCCTTCACCACTCCCGGCACAGGACGTTTCACTCCATTGCCAGGGGCACAGCCGTTCGTCGGAGCCGTGGGGCAAGGCGAGACCGTACCGGAAATCCGGGTCGAGTGCGTAGTTGAAGCGGACATGCTCGACGCCGTAGTGCAGGCCCTACGCTCAGCCCACCCATATGAGGAGCCCGCATTCATGACGTGGCCAGTGAACGGTTGGCGCTAACCACTGGACATGCCCTCCCCTGCTAGCGAGCACTGGACATAATCCCAATATGTCCAGTCCTTGGCTCACACAAGGGACATGCCCCTTGGTACCACCGAGCATCAAGGGGACATGTCCATTTTTTGGCGCTCACAAGGCACATGTCCGCAAATTCGGAGGGCTCGAAAACTTCGGGTAAGCTTGTCGACGGCCCCTCATGTGGCGTCATCCTGTTGAACTCCCCCAGGACCGGAAGGTAGCAAGGGTAGATGGGCTCTGGCGGGTGCATGAGGGGTCTCTTATTTAAATGTCAGTCCCTATAGGTAGGTTTCCCCTGTGACTGTTACTACTGCGCTTTACCGCAGATATCGCCCCGATTCTTTCGCGGACGTTATCGGGCAGGAACACGTCACCGAGCCGCTCATGACGGCCCTGCGCAAAAACCGGGTCAACCACGCCTACCTCTTCTCCGGCCCGCGCGGCTGCGGAAAAACCACCTCCGCCCGCATCCTCGCCCGCTGCCTCAATTGCGCCGAAGGGCCCACAGACACTCCTTGCGGCAAATGCAACAGTTGCGTTGAGCTGGCCCGCGGCGGCTCCGGCTCGCTCGACGTCATCGAGATCGACGCCGCCAGCCACGGTGGCGTTGACGACGCCAGAGATCTTCGCGAACGCGCCACCTTCGCCCCGGTCCGGGACCGCTACAAGATCTTCATCATTGACGAAGCCCACATGGTCACATCTGCCGGCTTCAATGCGCTGCTGAAGATCGTCGAAGAGCCGCCGGAACACATCAAATTCATCTTCGCCACCACGGAGCCGGACAAGGTCATCGGCACCATCCGCTCACGCACGCACCACTACCCCTTCCGGCTGGTGCCGCCCGAGCCGCTGATGCAGTACCTCGAGCTTCTCTGCCAACAGGAGAATGTGCCCGTCGCTCCCGGTGTGCTCTCCCTCGTCATCCGGGCCGGCGGCGGGTCGGTGCGCGATTCCCTCTCCGTACTTGACCAGCTCATGGCCGGCGCCGGACCCAACGGCCTGGACTATGAACTCGCCGTCGCGCTTCTTGGATACACCCACGCTTCACTGCTCGACGACGTCGTCGAGGCAATCGCCGCGTCCGATTCCGCCACCGTTTTCCGTGCCGTGGACCGTGTCATCCAAACCGGGCACGATCCCCGCCGCTTCGTCGAGGACCTGCTGGAGCGGTTCCGCGACCTCATCATCGTCCAGGCCATGCCGGAAAGCGCCCAAGCCATCCTCCGCGGCATGCCGGCGGACCAGATCGCCCGCATGCGGAGCCAGGCCAACAACCTCGGTGCCGCTGAGCTCTCCCGTGCCGCGGACGTCACTAACACCGCGCTTACCGAGATGACCGGCGCCACCTCGCCCCGCCTGCATCTCGAACTGCTCTGCGCCCGCATCCTGCTGCCCAGTTCCGAGCAGACCGAACGTGGCATCGCCGCCCGGATCGACCGCGTCGAACGCCGCCTCAACTACGGCGGGGCACTTCCTCCCGGGGAAGCCCAAACGCCGCCGGAAGCTGCCGCGGCTCCTTCGATTGTCGCCGCGCCGCCCGCCCGCCCGGCGGATCAAGCAGTGGAGCGCCCGACGGCGGCCGCCAGTCCCGCTCCCGCCTCACCACCGCCCGGCTCACCAGCGCCCGTGCCACCGGCGCCCTCGCCATCCGAGGTCGCTGAGGCTCCCGCGCCCGGCCGTTCGCCTGCCTCCGGCGAACCGTCCAAGGAACAACTGACACCGCCACAGGTCTCCACTACTGACTGGCCCGTGGATGAATCCAGGCAACAGGCCAGCCGTCCGGCTCCCGAAAAAGCTGCCCAAGCTCCTGGTCAGCTTCCTGCTCAAGCTCCCCCTGCGCGCCCGGTTGCCCAGGCGCCATCCGTTCAACCAGCGGCAGATCAGGACCGGACCCAGTCCCTGGCCGCACCAGCTCAAACGGCCGCGCCTAGCCAAACGCCCGAGCCTGCCCGGGCCCAGGCGTCAGCCCCCGCACAACCGTCAGCCCCCGCACAACCCTCCCGGCCCGCCACCGGGGGCGCCGATGTCGAGGTGATCCGGCGGGCTTGGCCCGAGATCCTCCAGACGCTGACCAAGATCAAGCGCAGCAGCTGGGCTCTGGTCGGAGCGAACGCACAGGTGGCGCAGTTCGACGGCCAACTTCTGACTCTGGCATTCAGCACTGACGGCCTTGCGAGCGCTTTCAGCCGAGCAGACCATGCCGAGAACCTTCGCCAGGCAATCCACAAGACGATCGGCATCGACTGCCAGATCACTTCGGTCGTCGGCGGCAACAGCTCAGGTAGCTCTGAACCAAACCCAAAAGCACCGGCTGACCCGACGCCCTCTGTAGGCGGTGGCGCCTCTCCCGTTGTGTCATCCGCCGTGGACAGCGCATGGGGACTTGCCCCTGCGGCACAAAGCCCTGCCGCCCAGGAAGCCGAAAGGGCCGTCCCGGCACCAGCCCCCGAGGCCGCTCCGACCCAAACCGTTTCCCGTGCGCAGGCTTCCGCTTCGGCAGCTGCCCCGGCATCGTCCGCCGCAGCAACTGCGTCGTCCCCAACGGCACCGACAGACCTGGCCGCGGACTACTCGTACTCGGACGATGATTGGGGTCCCCCGCGGGACGAAGACGCTCCCCCGCTTGACGAAGAACCGCCCATGGATTGGGAGCCGGCCGCACCTTCGCCAGCCCCTTCGCCCCGCGCTGATTCGGCGCAGAACAGCTCAGCCCCCGCCACCTCTGCCCCCACGAGCAAGCGCTCCACCCAAGCATCTTCGGAGAAGAAGTCCAAGGCCCCGGAAGATCCATGGTCGAAGGCTGTCGAGCACGCGCCGGGTTCCTGGGTGGTCGGCACGGAGTCCAACGTTGGCTCCACAGCTTCGGGCATCTCTGCCGATCCTGACGGTCACGCCAATTCATCTGCCCCGACGACACCCAGTCCCGTCTATGAACCTGCCGCAGCGCAGATTCCAAACCAGCCGCAGGCTGCAGTGCCGGCACCGGCCACCGCGCCGGCGGCCGAACCCGCGCCTTCGCCTGCACCCGCCCCTGCCCAAGGATCAACCCCCGCAACAGTGCCGGTGCCTTCGGGAACCGGGAAGCAGAGCCTCTACCAACGGCTTTCGAACAGCCCGGAAGCCATGGCCGGCCGTGAGAAAGCACCGGCACGGGCAACCGTCGCGCCTGGCAGCGTGGTGGAGGACATTCCGAGTGCCGACGATGAAACCATCGAGGAGTCGGGAGTCTTTGGACGCGCAGCCGTCGAGCGTATTCTGGGCGGAAAGCTACTGGAAGAACGGTCACTGGACAGCATGCGCCGCTAACAACGAGACGCCGTCCCAACACCCTGCGTGGGCCCGCAAGGTGTTCGGCGGGGAACCTCAAGGAACCCTGTCTAAGAGCCCGCCGGCGCCCGAGTAAGGTGCCACCAAACCGCGACGCCCGCCGAACAGCGACGGCGTCCACACCAAACGAACGAGGACATTGTGTACGAAGGCGCAGTACAAGAGCTGATCGACGAGCTCGGCCGGCTCCCCGGCGTCGGGCCGAAGTCAGCGCAGCGCCTGGCCTTCCACATCCTTGAGGCCGATCCCGAGGACATGAAGCGGCTGGTCGCGGCCATCACCACAGTCAAGGAACGCGTGAAGTTCTGCACGGTCTGCGGCAATGTCACCGAGCAGGAGCTGTGCAACATCTGCCGCGATCCGCGCCGCGACCCCTCCGTGATCTGCGTGGTCGAAGAATCCAAGGACGTCCTGGCGGTGGAACGCACACGGTCCTTCCGCGGCCGGTACCACGTCCTCGGCGGCGCCATCAATCCGATCGCCGGAATCGGGCCCGAGCAACTCCGTATCCGCGAGCTTCTGACCCGGCTCAACGACGGCGCCATCCAGGAAATCATCATCGCGACCGACCCCAACCTTGAAGGCGAAGCGACGGCCACCTACTTGGCCCGCATGTTGAAGTCGATCGGCATCACCGTCACCAGGCTTGCGTCCGGCCTCCCGGTGGGCGGAGACCTGGAGTACGCGGACGAAGTTACCCTGGGAAGGGCCTTCGAGGGTCGCCGCAACGCCCTCATGTAGCGGCTTAGGCGATCCGCGTCCCGCTGGCCAACCGGCCTGCGGGCGTCCGCAGCGAACGCCAGCCGAGCCACATGAGCAGCCCCGTCAGGACCAGTTGCAGGCCGAGTCCCAGTGGCCACAAGGGCGTCGTCTGCTTGAGGTACTGCGGCTGCGGCACGCCGTTTGCGCATAGGTAGGAGTGGTCCGGGCCAGCAAGCGCGGACCTGGCGCCTTGGCTGATGCCTTCGATCATGCCGACCGAATAGAACGCCGACCCGTTCCGGTCCGGATACGGAATGGCGTCGGCCACCACCACGTAGGGATTCAACGCGAGCATCCACGCCACGCGTTCGGTCCGGGCGGCCGGGTGCTCCACCAAGGGACCCTCGCAGGTATAGGCCGGCTGCGCCGGTTCAAGCGGTTGCCCCTGCTGACTCGGCTGCACCGGCGCATACAAGACACCACGGCCAACGGGAGAGTTGGCCAATACCGTGCCCTGCGCCAGTTGCGTTCCCAGTCCGAAGGAAATCAACGATCCGACCACCAGTGCGGCAACTACCAAGTAGCTCACCACGATCGAGAACAAGGGCCGCCCTGCAAGCGCGGAAATCCCCACTCCGATCCCGCAGACAACGGCCAGTTCCACCGCCAGCATCAGCAAGGAAACCACCACGTGCCCCGGGGTCAGCCCGCCTTGGAACATTCCGAAGACAAGGAACGGGGCACTCGTCGCGAGGAAGGCGAGTGCCGCTAGCCACCCCGCACAGAACTTGCCCCAGAGAATCTGGCCCGGGGTCAACAAAGTGATCTGCAGGATGGCGAGCGTGCCTCCGGCGCGGTCGCCGTTGATGGCATTGGCGGACAGCGCGGGCGCCACAAGCAGGGCAAACAGGAGCACGAAAGCCAAGACGACCTCGAAGATCATGGACCCGGCACCGTCCTGCTGCGCCAGTGCCGACGGCGGCATCGTCGAACGACGCGCTTCCATGCTGGCGTTCCAGGCTAGCCAGGTCAGCCATGTCACTACTGCGATCACAAAGAACCAGATGCCCAACATGATGTACCAGCCGCGGGAGCGCAAGCGTTGTTTCATCTCAAGGACCACAACGTCGCGGATCCCGCTAAGATAGCCGACGACGGCGTTTCCGCCACCCGTAGCTCCCTGCGGTTCCGCTGGTCCCGGCACGGTGTCATTCACGTTGCTCATGGCCTCTCCGTATCCAGGTTCATGTACGTCTCTTCGAGGGCACCGGCTGCCGGGGCGAAGGAAACCACGCCGATGCCGGACCGGACGAGTTCGCCCAAGAGGGCGGCAGCGCCGTCGTCGTGCGTCAGCAGCAAGGTGACCGACGGGCGGCGGCCCGCCTCAACGCGGTGTTCCAGCCCCAGTTCGTTGAGCTTTGCGGTGAGGGCCTCGTTGTCGAGGGCTGTGATGGCATAGCGCCGGCCCTGCAGGGCGGCCTCCTCGAGGGTCTGCTGTTTCACGGTGCGGCCCTGGCTGACGAACACCGCTCCGTCCGCGATTTCATCGAGTTCACTGAGCACGTGGGAGGAAACCACCACGGCTTTTCCTTCCCCGGCCAGGCGGCGCAGCAGGATTCGGAGCTCCACCCGGGATCCCGGGTCGAGGCCGGACGCAGGCTCGTCGAGCAGAAGCACAGAGGGGTCGTGGATGAGGGCCCTGGCCAGGCTGAGCCGTTGTTGTTGGCCCCTGGAGAGGACGCGGGCCGGCTGGTCGGCAAGGGTGTCCAGCCTGACAAGCTCGAGCAACCCGGCAACACGCGGGGCGATACCGACCCTGGGCAGACGGTAGAAGCGCGCCATCTGGACCAGGATTTCCCGGGCGGTCAAGGACTCCCATACACCGAGTGTGTCCGGCATCCAGCCGATCCGGAGCCGCGCGGCCGCGCTGTCGTGAACGGGGTCCAGCCCGTTGATCCGGATGGTCCCGGAGTCGGGCCGCAGAAGCGAGGCAAGCATGAGGAGGAGCGTCGTCTTGCCAGCCCCGTTGGGACCAATGAGCGCCGTGACCTTCCCTGGCGGCGCATGGAAATCGATGTGTTCGACGGCGTGGACCGTACCGAAGCGGCGTGAGACGCCTTCGGCGGATACTCCGAGGGCGCCACTGCCCGGAACGTTTGAACTTTCAGCTATGGACATGCTCTACTCACCTGTTTCCCCCAAACAGAACAAGTACGCTTCAATTCCCGTGAGCCCACATGCCCGCAGGCTGCGTATTTCTTGATCGTACGCCAAGCCGAAACCGCCGGGCATGCACGCAAAGGCCGAGATTTGGTCACAATTCCCCCGCCCGCCGCGCCCGGCGATAAACTGGCCACATAAGCCACGTAGCTATGCCGCTACCTGGCCACGCAACGTACGATCCCCAATTGATGCAGTGAGGGTGCGCGCATGAGTTTGCCCACTACCGATGTGAAAACCGAAGACCTGACCGCGCCGGCTGCCAAGACAAAGCAGCTGATCGTGCAGAAGTTCGGTGGCTCCTCGGTGTCCGATGCAGAAGGCATCAAGCGTGTCGCCCGCCGCGTGGTTGACGCACAAAAGGCCGGCAACGAGGTTGTCGTAGTGGTTTCCGCCATGGGAGACACCACGGACGAACTCCTGGATCTCGCCGCCCAAGTCACCGATTCTGCTCCCGCTCGTGAGATGGACATGCTCCTCTCCGCAGGCGAGCGCATCTCCATGGCCCTGCTCGCCATGGCCATCAACAAGTTCGGCGCCTCCGCCCAGTCGTTCACCGGCTCGCAGGCCGGCATGATCACGGACGGCATCCACGGCAAGGCCCGCATCATCGACGTCGACCCCCACCGCATCCGAACCGCATTGGACAAAGGGCACGTCGCCATCGTGGCCGGCTTCCAGGGCATGACCCGCAGCACAAGGGAGATCACTACCCTTGGCCGCGGCGGATCCGATACCACCGCTGTGGCCCTCGCCGCCGCGCTCGAAGCGGACGTCTGCGAAATCTACACCGACGTCGACGGCATCTACACCGCGGACCCCCGCGTGGTCTCCACCGCCACGAAGATCGACCGTATCTCGAGCGAGGAAATGCTGGAACTGGCAGCTTCCGGCGCCAAGATCCTGCACTTGCGCTGCGTGGAATACGCCCGCCGATTCGGCGTGCCCCTGCACGTCCGGTCCTCATTCAGCCAGAACGAAGGCACCTGGGTCCTGCCCAGCGCCGATGACAAGATCACGATTCAAGAGGGAGTTGCCTTGGAGCAGCCAATCATCTCCGGTGTTGCACACGACCGTTCAGAAGCCAAGGTCACCGTGGTCGGCGTCCCGGACATCCCGGGCAAGGCCGCCGCAATTTTCCAGGTCATCGCCAAGGCGCACTCGAACATCGACATGATCGTCCAGAATGTGTCCACGCACGGTACCGGCCGCACGGACATCTCATTCACCCTGCCCATCGTCGAAGGCGCCGACGCCCTCACTGCCCTCCGTGCGGCGCAGCCTGAAATCGGCTTCGAAAGCATCGAATACAACGAGAACGTCGGCAAGCTTTCGCTGATCGGTGCCGGGATGCGTTCGCACCCGGGCGTCTCCGCGACCTTCTTCAAGGCACTCTCCGACGCCGGGATCAACATCAACATGATTTCCACCTCGGAGATCCGCATCTCTGTCGTCACGCACGCCGATCTGCTTGATGATGCCGTTCGCGCCATCCATAAGGCGTTCGATCTCGACGGCGACGCCGAGGCAACCGTCTATGGCGGCACCGGCCGCTAGACGCCCTCCGCCGTCTAGCGGACGCCGTCGGGAGTGCACAGCCAGGCACCGCCGTCTAAATCTGAAGTGTTTTAACGTGAAAGAACCGGAGCTTTGGCTCCGGTTCTTTTGCTTTCCCGCGGCTTTTGGTCCCGCACGCGGCTTCAGGCGCTTTCCTTGCGGACTCCGTAGTGGTGGCCCTGGTCGTCCGTTTCGACGACGAAATGCCCCAGGTCTTCTTCCGACGCCGTCTCGAAGTCGTCATGCTTGTGGACTACGGGCGTATCAATGTCGCCCCGGGTTGCCGGGCCGAACCAGAAGCGAAGCCGATCGGTTACCCTCATGAAACTATCGAGTGCATGTCCCACAATTCCCACCTCCTTCCCCGCTGCGAGGTCCAGCCGTACGGTTGGAGCTGAGTGGTTCCAGTGAGGCCAATTTTACGCCCGGAACCCGCAAAAGGCCCGGGTCGGCGTCGATCGGTGAGAGGCAGGAACTGGGCCCACACCGGCAAGGGACTAGCGAAGGGATTTGTCGTCCGGGTTCTTGGGGACCACGTAGGTGCTGCCATCCGGGCGGCGGACGGTCTCCCACTGCTGCGCTTCGGCCTGGCGCCTCGCGAGGAGGCGCTTGTTCTCCTCGGTCATTTCATGATTCAGGGAACTGCTGTGCGCCGGACCGAAAATGATCCGCAGCTTGCCGGTTGCACGCATGAATCTCTGGGTCATGGTCTCTTTGGCCACCTGGTCTACCCTCTCTCAAAAGGATGTTGTGGTTTAAGAGTACACTAACAATTAGTGCACTAACTATCGGCCGGTACGGATCGGTCGCCCACACGGAACGGAGCAAACCATGGCTGCCGCAAGCACACCCATTGCCCCTGAAACCACCGCCCCGCCGGAAGACGATCTGTTGCTGGAGCGTCAATTGTGCTTCGCCCTGACCGTGGCGTCGCGGAGCGTGGTGGGCGTCTACAAACCGGTGCTTGAAAGGATGGGGCTGACCCATCCGCAGTACCTCGTGATGCTCGCCCTATGGGAACGCAGCCCGCGCACGCTCAAGGAAATCAGCGAGGCACTCCTGCACGAGCCAGCCACTCTTTCACCGATCCTGCGCCGGCTCGAAGAAGCAGGATTCGTGACCCGGAACCGCATCCACGGAAACGAACGGGCCCTCGCCATCACCTTGACCGAAGCCGGCGCCGCCCTCAGGGAACAGGCGACGGCTGTGCCTGGAACCATCATGGAGCGGCTCCAACTCACGCGCGCCGAAGTAGCGGAACTGCACCGGGCGATGACGGGCCTCATCGCAGCCACGCAACACCCTGCTGCCGGTACGGGCGATAAACTGGCATAAATCAAGGAGAACCCCCATGCGTCTGCGAATAGTCCGGTCAGTGCTGGCCATCCTCGCTGTCGCTGGTCTTGCCGCCTGCACGCCCGGCGCCGGAGGCGGTTCGCCCACCAGCCCGGCGCCTGGCAGCAGCGCGTCGTCCTCGCCGTCGAGCAGCCCTACCGGACTTTTGCCTGACGAAACGGCGTCTCCCAGCGGCAAACCGACCCCTTCGTTCTCCCCCACCGCGCCCAGCTCACCCGGCCGCGGAGAAGCCGAGCTTTCGATCATCGTCAAGCTCTCCCCTACGGCAGCCCCGGAAAGCTACACGCTCGTCTGCACCGGCGGTGTCCCCTCCGCGGAGAGCCACCACCCCACCGCAGCCGCTGCGTGCGCCGCCCTGAAAAAGAACCCCGCCCTCCTCACGCGAACGCCGCGCTCTAGCGACCAGGTCTGCGACCAGCGTTACGGCGGACCCCAGACGGCAATAGTCACCGGGGCCGTTGATGGCGTGGGCGTCGAGTCCTCCTACAAGCTCACGGACGGCTGCGAAATTTCCGCCTGGGCCGCCGTCGCCGACATCATTGGTTCAAGCGGTGCCGGAGCTTAAATACACGCACCTCCCGCAAGAGAAATGGCTCGCGCTGGAGGCCGCCCACCACGCCCGCGTCGAACGCTACGCCAAGCCATACTTGGCCCGCCGCTCCGCAGGCCAGAAGCATCCCGTCGAAGACTTCCTCTTCACCTACTACACCCAGAAGCCCGGCCAGCTGCTGCGCTGGCACCCGGGCGATGGCGTCGCGCTCTCCGGCCCGAAAGCGGCGGAGCGGGCCGGGTGGAAGTATTACCGAGCGCTCGACGACGGCGCGCTGGCGGCCGCGGGTCTGCCCGCCCGTACCGTTGCGGTCATCTTCGATCGCCGCAAGTTCGCGGCCGACCGCACCGAAGCCCTCCGCTTCGCCGGCATCATCCTCTCCGGAACCGTCGCGCGGCCCGCCCAGTTTGGTTGCTTCGGACTGCACGAGTGGGCCATGGTCTACCGCCAGGACAAGTTCGATCTTCGCCACGAGTACCTCAAGCTGCGCCTCGGCGCCGAAGGCACAGACACCGTGGTGGAAGACAACCGGATCCGCTGCTCGCACTTCGACGCCTTCCGTTTCTACACTCCGGACGCCATCCCGCTCAATGAGCTCACCCCCACGCGGAACAACCAACGCACCATGGAGCAGCCCGGCTGCCTTCATGCCAACATGGACCTCTACAAATGGGCGTACAAACTGACACCGGCCCTGCCGAGCGATCTGGTGATGGACTGCTTCGAACTGTCCTGGCGGATCCGGGCCATGGACATGCAGGCCTCCCCCTATGACCTCGAAGAGTGGGGATATCCGGCCATCAGGATCGAGACACCACAAGGCAAGGCCGAGTACGTTGAGTATCAGAGGGCATTCGCCGCAGAGGCCCAGGCGCTCCGTGCGCGGGTCCTCGACGAAGTGCAACCGCTCCTGGAACTCCTCGTACCAACACCGTCTCACGAAGGACAGCGATGACTTCAAGCAATGGAAAGTACGACGTCGAACTCACCATCACGCTGACGGAGGCACCAGGCGCGGCGGACTATGAGTTCGTCCTGCTCGGCTCCGGCGGCGAAGTCTCCGAAGGCTCGACCCTTCCGGACCCCCGCGCGGCACTTGCCGCCGTCGAGCAATTCGGCGAAGAGATCTTCTTTCCGGTTCCCCGGCCGGACCGTATTTGCACCCAGCAATACGGCGGTCCGCAGGTGGCAACGGTTACGGGCAGCTTCCGCGGGCGCGAAGTGAGTAGCCGCTTCAGCCGGACTGACGGCTGTGAGATCGCCCGTTGGCGCACCATGGCAGCACTCCTCGGCGGCGTGGCAGGATCCACAGGAAACATCTAACGACGCCCGCTCACATATAACCGTCCCGGGCCGGACGCCCGCTCACATATAACCATCCCGGGCCGGACGCCCGCTCACATCATCTGCAAGAGGGTTCCACCGTTAAGGTTCAAAAGTGAGCGAGCGTCCGCCAAAAGGGCCATATAAGTGAGCGGGCGTCCGGGGGTCACGAAGAAAACGGCCGGCGGGATATCCCGCCGGCCGCTGCCTTGCATTTCTGTCAGACGATCATTGCCGCACTAAAGGGCGTTGTTTGACTGGTCCTCCCCGTCATTCTGCAGTTTGGCCTTGCCGTGCTCGCCTTCCTGGTCATCCTTCGGCACCACGGAAACGCTGCCATTTGCCGAGACCAGGACGGACACAAACGTCGGCGAGCTGGTGCCGGCAAAGGTGAGTCGGCCGATGTAGGAACCCGGTGTCAGGTTGTTCCACGCGAAGGTGAGCTTCCCGGATTTGCCGTTCTTCATCTTGATCGGGTTGGGCGTGACGGTGGCGTTGCCTTGGTTTGCGCCCAGGATCGCGGCATCAACGCTGGCCTTGGTGGGCCGGTTGTTGGGGCTGGCAAACAGGTTCGCGATGATGGTGTAGGTCCCAGGCTGCGGGTTGTCGAGCGAGAGCGACTCACTGGCACTCGGTGTCGCTGCCGTGAACAACTGACCCGACGGCGACAGGACATACAGATCGAAATCCGCGGTGGGATCGGAAGAAATCACCGAGAACTTCGCGAACGCCGTTCCAGGGGGAACGGTGGCGGTCTTGACGAAGTTCGAAGCATCGTTCGCCACATTCACTGGACCTGGAACCAGCTCCGCGGCCGAGGAGTCAGCCTTCGAGAGGCCGTCAACGGTCACGGCCGTCGGAGAATCGGAACCGGAGACGATGTTGATGTCCGCGGATCCGCTTGCCTGCTGCGATGTGAAGGCGACGCTCTTGGAGGCCACCACCGACTGCGGACGGACCGCAATCGGAGAGACCACCGACTTGTTGGCGCCTTCCCACTTCAACGATCCCATCGCGAAAGCACCCAGTGGCGCGCTCTTGTTTTCGAAGGTCACCGTGAAGGTCTTCTCCTGGCCGACTTCGTTGAAGTTCAGCACAGACGGGGTGACCTTGACGTCAACCCCGGGGACGTTGACTGTTGCCCGGTATTGTCCCGGGGTCAGGGCCGTGACAGTGCGGGTGACCGCGATCTTGCCCGCGAGGTTTCCCAGGGCGAACGACGGAAGGTTCATGTCGCGCGGCAGTGTCGAGCCAAGTCCCGGCTTGCCGAGATCAACGCCGGTGCCCTGGATGAACTTCAGGTAGTCCTCGGTTCCGGCATCGTAGACCAGGCCCGGTTCCAGCACGCTGGCAGGGTTCATCTCTCCTGCACCGGTAGCGAAGACGTCCTGGTTCTTGCTTCCATCGGCGAGCTTGACGTCACTCGCCGTCGTCATCATGGCCGACTTGACCATCGCCGGTGACCAATCGGGATTCTTCGCCAGGATCAAGGCTCCGAAACCTGCAATGTGCGGGGATGCCATGGAGGTACCGGACATGAATCCGTACTCATCACTCTTGCTGCCGATCGGCGAAACACCCGCCAGCACGGCAACGCCGGGAGCCGAGACGTCCGGCTTGAGGAGATCCGAATCGGTGGCGAGGAGCGGGCCGCGGGAGGAGAATCCGGCGATCTGCGGCTGGGCCTCGAGCGGAAGACCGGTGGTGTCGTGGTCAACCAGGGAAACAGTAAGTCCCGGCCTTGCCGCGACCTTGTCCTTGATGGCTTGCGAGGCCGGAGGATTCACGTGGACGGTGGGCACCGCGTGCTTGTCGGTGTCCAAGGAGGAGTTGGCGAGGTTCACGAGGATCATGCCCACGCCGCCACCGCGGAGCACCTCGGCGCTCTTGGCGACGCGGTCAACCACCCCGCGGTCACACACCACTACCTTGCCGGCGATTTTCGCCGGGTCCAGGGATCCAGGCGCACAGAGTGCCGCGTTACCGGCACCTGAGGCGGCGTTGGCAGAGAGCACGACGCCGGCCCCGCTCACCTGGTGGTTCATGATGCTCGCTCCGCGGAATTTGGTGCCGTCGGAGAATTCGACGGTTCCCTGGAGCTCCTGGGAGAAGGAAGTAGCCGCAACCGTGGTCATCCAGGGTGCGCCGTGGTTGACGGTACTGGCCTGCGGACCCGAGTTACCGGCGGACGCCGCCACAAAGATCCCGGCCGACGCAGCAGAGAGGAACGCGAGCGAGACAGGGTCGGTGGTGGTGTCCGTAGCGCCGGAAATGGAGTAATTCAGGACGTCCACGCCGTCGGCAACGGCCTGGTCAATGGCGGCGATGGCCGCGGAACTGTAGCAACCGCCCGTATTGGGGTCGGTGTCTTCCCAGCAGACCTTGTAGATCGAGAGCTTGGCAGCTGGTGCCACTCCGCTTGTCTTGCCGAAGCTGCGGCCATCCACGAATGTTTCCACACCGGAGTTGCCAGCGGCGGTGCTGGCCGTGTGCGTACCGTGGCTCACGACGTCGATGGGCGAGATCTGTTCCTGGGGTGCCCGTTGGGCTGGCGGAACCGTCTTAAGGAAGGCATCTGCGAAGTAGTGCGCGGCGAGGACTTTGGAATTGCAGGCAGTTCCGTCGAACGCTGCCCCTGTGTCCGTGCCCTTCTGGCACTCGCCTACGAAGGTATCTCCATTGGCCTTCAGCATGGCGATCTTGCCGTCACTCGTGCGGTACGGGACGCCCACCTGGGGGTCCCCGACCAGCGGCTGGACGGGATCGCCGGCGAAGAACTTGCTTGTGGGCGTGTAGCCGGTGTCGATGACGCCCACCACAGTGCCCTTGCCGGCCTGATCCTGGCCGCCGAACTGGGTATTCCACACGCCGTTCGGTCCGCTGAGGTTGAGGAAATCGGTGGTGGAGTAGTCAGGAGCGGACTGCGTGTCCGGGGCAACGAGGAGGACGTCGGGGTTCTTCGCGAGATTGACGGCCTGGTTCGCGGAAAGGGTGGCGCTGAAGCCGTTGATGGCTGTGGTGTAGTCGCGATTGATGCTCACGCCCTGCTGCTTGGCCACGTCCTGCTGCTTCTGCTGCAAGTGGGCCTGGTACTGCCTCACTTCGGCCCTGCCGACGTCAAGCTTCTTGCCGGATTGCGGCTTGGTGGGCACATAGCCGGGAGTTCCGCCGTCGTAAGTGGCCGCCGGCTTCTCTGCCAGCACCACTACGTAGCGCCCATCCTGATAAGACTTGGGGTCGACATTCCGGGCAACCCCCGCAACCGTTGATCCGAAGGCCGTTGAGCCGGAAGCGGGCGAAGCATGAGCGGGTGTCAAAGCCACCGAGGAGAGCAGAACCGGTAGTCCAACTGCCAACGCCGCAGCTTTTCGAAGCCCCCCGCTTCTAATGAAGCTCTTTCCTTGTGAATTCACGAGTGATTGCACCTTTCCGGGCGATCGTGGCGGTCATGTCAAGATCAATCAACTTAGGACGGGCACCGATTGACAGTTCCTGTAATCAGCTAAAGCCCAGCCGACTCAAAGAGTACAGAGTGATAGCTGAATATGACATAGGACACATTTCACGTTTTTTGTCATGTCATTCGGCATCAGAATACATCCGCACGCAGCAACGGGCACGCCCCCGTCGGAAGGGGACGTGCCCGCCGTGCGGACATTCAGATATTGATCACGAAGGCGGCCTGAAAGGAGCCTCAGGCGTGCTGGTACGTCAAGCAATCAGCCGCTTCGGCACCGGGGCCGATCCGGACATCGTGGGCCTCGCACATGAGGTTGTTGTTGTGGGTGCATTCCGAGCGCTGGCAGGCACCGACATGCGCCAGGACTTTGGGGAGTCCTCCCATGAGCGCGGTGTCAATGAAGGTGGCGCAGGAAGCGTGATCCGCGGTTCCGCCGATCGTAATCCCGTAGGCGGTGCAGCCATGATGGTTGAATCCGCAGCTGCCAACGCTGCATGCGGACACTTCGGCGACGTGTTCGGTCATTGCTCCTCCTGTTGGACGGGGAATTTCCTAGACAGTAATTCCAAGCTACTCCCGAATACGCGCCTTTAACCCGGAGGATTAGCGCATTTGCGCGTACCCTATTGCGCCCCAGACGGTGTCAGCGGCCCGGGCCGCGCTAAGAATGGATCCCTCTCAGCGCGTCGCTGATTTTGGCCCTTGTCGAAGCATCCGGCGGGACGGAAATGCGGTTTTCCCGGGCAGCCCGGTCCGCCATGATCCTTTGGAAAACCACCCTGCCCAGGCCGGCGAAAACAGCGGCAAGGACTACGGGCAAAACCATCGACTTAGCGTTTTCGGCCATGCCGCAATCCTAGTGACGCAAACCACCCCCGGCCAGAGCCGCCGTCGTTCAGTGCCCGGAGCCGCCGTCGGGCGTTGAATACCCCCGACGACGGCGGGGCGCCGCCGCGAATTGGCGCGTACCTTTTGCTTGGTAGCCACCTCTTCACCGATCTCCCGCAAATAGGGTATGTAGCGATTTGGCCGGTAGAATGGGCATGCAAGCTCGCGGAGCGCCCCCCTTATTCCGTAAGACCCTGCCGCTAAACACTGTTGCTGAACGCTGTTTGGAGGCAGTTCCGGCGTGAGACGGCACCACTCCGCGGCAGCCTTTAACCAAGGTTTAACCAACGCTCACGCACAGGAGTTACCGGATGCCCCGGATCGTCGTCGACGTCATGCCCAAGCCCGAGATTCTGGACCCTCAGGGGAAGGCCATCGTGGGCGCACTGCCCCGCCTCGGCTTCACCAGCTTTAGCGCAGTCCGCCAGGGCAAGCGCTTCGAACTGACCGTCGACGGCGAGGTGACCGATGCCATCCTCGCCCAGGCTCGCGAGGCCGCCGAGACCCTGCTGTCCAACCCGGTGATCGAAGACGTCGTCAACGTCGAGGTCGTCGAGGCCTGACATGACTGAACTTCCTTTGATCGGCGGAGCCCCTGTGGCCGTCGAACCCCATTTGCTTGGGGCCAAGATCGGCGTCGTCACCTTCCCCGGCACCCTTGACGACCGCGACGCCGCCCGCGCGGTCCGCCTCGCAGGCGGCACCGCCGTCGCGCTCTGGCATGCGGACACCCACCTGGCCGACGTGGACGCCGTCGTCATCCCGGGCGGTTTCTCCTACGGCGACTACCTGCGCGCCGGCGCGATTTCCCGCTTCGCTCCGCTGATGTCCCGGATCATCGATGCCGCCAACAGCGACGCCAAGCTGCCCGTGTTGGGTATTTGCAACGGCTTCCAGATCCTGACCGAGTCGCACCTGCTCCCGGGCTCCATGATCAAGAATGACCACTTGAAGTTCTTGTGCCGCGACCAGGTGCTGCGCGTGGAGAACAACAAGACGGTGTGGACCTCGGACTACGAGGCGGGCGAGGAAATCACGGTTCCGCTGAAGAACCAGGATGGCCAGTACATCGCCGACGACAAGACCCTGGACGCCCTTGAGGCCGAGGGCCGCGTCGTGTTCCGCTATGTCGGCTGGAACCCGAACGGTTCTCGCCGCGACATTGCCGGCATCAGCAACGCCGCCGGCAACGTGGTGGGCCTCATGCCGCACCCGGAGCACGCGGTGGAGCCCGGATTCGGTCCTGAGTCCAACGCCGGCACGGATGGCTTGGGCTTCTTCACCTCCGTCCTGAACAAGATCGTGGGAGGCGCACAGTGACTACCTCAGCTGAAACCGTCGGCAAGAAGTTCAACATCGACACGGTGGAGAACGCGGCTAAGACGCCGGACACCGAGCTTCCCTGGGCCGAACTCGGCTTGAAGCAGAACGAGTTCGACGAGGTCGTGAAGGTCCTGGGCCGCCGGCCTACCGGCGCCGAGCTTGCCATGTACTCCGTTATGTGGAGCGAGCACTGCTCCTACAAGTCCTCGAAGAACCACCTGCGCCAGTTCGGCGAAAAGGTGACCGAGGAGATGAAGAAGGACATGCTCGTAGGCATCGGCGAAAACGCCGGTGTCACCAACTTGGGCGACGGCTGGGCCGTGACGTTCAAGATCGAGTCCCACAACTCGCCGTCGTTCGTGGAGCCCTACCAGGGTGCCGCGACCGGTATCGGCGGCATTGTGCGGGACATCATCTCGATGGGCGCCCGCCCGGTAGCCGTGATGGACCCGCTGCGTTTCGGTGCCATCGACCACCCGGACACGGCCCGCGTCATGCATGGTGCCGTTGCCGGTATTGGCGGCTACGGCAACTCGCTTGGCCTGCCGAACATCGGCGGCGAAATGGTGTTCGACTCCGTGTACCAGGGCAACCCGCTGGTCAACGCGCTGGCAGTCGGCGTCATGCGCCACGAAGACATCCGCCTGGCCAACGCCTCCGGCAAGGGCAACAAGGTAGTCCTTTTCGGTGCGCGCACCGGCGGCGACGGCATTGGCGGCGCCTCGGTGCTGGCCTCGGAGTCCTTCGACGACACCAAGCCGTCCAAGCGCCCCGCCGTCCAGGTAGGCGACCCCTTCGCCGAAAAGGTGCTCATCGAGTGCTGCCTGGAGCTGTTCAAGGGTTCGCTGGTTGAGGGTATCCAGGACCTCGGCGCCGCTGGCATCTCCTGCGCCACGTCCGAGCTCGCTTCCAACGGCGACGGCGGTATGCAGGTTGAGCTGACCTCCGTGCTGCTCCGCGATCCCACCCTGACCCCGGGCGAAATCCTGATGTCCGAGTCGCAGGAACGCATGATGGCGGTAGTCACCCCTGAGAACATCGCCGCTTTCGAAGCGGTCATGGACAAGTGGGCCGTGGAGTACTCCTGGCTGGGCGAAGTGACCGACACCGGCCGGCTGATCATCACGTGGGAAGGCGAAGTCATTGTCGACGTCGACCCGCGCACTGTTGCCCACGACGGACCGGTCTACGACCGCCCGTTCGCCCGCCCCTCATGGCAGGATTCCGTGCAGGCCGACACCTTCACGGGCTCCGTGCAGGACGCCGGGCGCCCTTCGACGTCCGGGGAACTGGCTGCCGCCATCACCGAGCTTATTGCTTCGCCGAACATGTGCAGCAAGGCCTGGATCACCAAGCAGTACGACCGCTACGTCGGCGGCAACACCGCCATGGCGTTCCCGGACGATGCCGGAGTGGTCCGCGTGGACGAGGAAACCGGCCTTGGCGTTGCCCTGGCCACTGACGCCAACGGCCGCTACACGTACCTCGACCCGTACCACGGCGCACAGCTGGCACTGGCCGAGGCGTACCGCAACGTCGCAACCTCCGGCGCCGTCCCGATGGCCGTCAGCGACTGCCTGAACTTCGGTTCCCCCGAGGACCCGGATGTTATGTGGCAGCTGGCCGAGTCTATTCGCGGCCTGTCCGATGCGTGCATGGAGCTGGGCGTCCCGGTCACAGGCGGCAACGTCTCGCTGTACAACCAGACCGGTACCGTGCCGATCCACCCCTCCCCCGTGGTTGCAGTGCTGGGCAAGCTCGACGACGTCGCGCGACGCACGCCTTCGGGCTGGAAGGAAGATGGCCAGGCCATCTACCTGCTGGGCACCACGGCTGCAGAGCTGGACGGTTCGGAATGGTCCAACCTGCGCGGACACCTCGGTGGCTTGCCGCCGAAGGTTGACTTGTCCATCGAGCGCCAGCTCGGCGAAATCCTCATCAACGCTTCGCGCGACGGCATGATCGACGCCGCGCACGACCTCTCCGAGGGCGGCCTTGCCGCTGCGCTGGTGGAGTCCGCACTTCGCTACGGCGTGGGCGCCCGGATTGCGCTGGACGAACTCGTGGAGCGGGACGGCGTGGACCTGTTCACCGCATTGTTCTCCGAGTCCCAGGGCCGGGCCATCGTGTCCGTTCCGCGCTCCGAGGAAATCCGCTTCAAGGACATGTGCACTGCCCGCGGCTTCGCCCACCTCCGGATCGGCGTCGTCGACGCTGCCGGCGGCAAGCTGGAGATCAACGGCGTCGACGAGCTCTCCTTGGACGCCCTCAACGAAGCCCACGAGGCCACCCTGCCGAAGTACTTCGGCTAAGCTCCGGTAACCCCAACGCGGGGTCACTTACGGCCCAAGAATCCCCTCGGGATGGGCCGTAAGTGACCCCGCGTTGTGTTTTCAGTCTTCGCTGTGGAGGTCCCGGCGTCGGGCGCTCAGCAGCTCCAGTTCGGGGCGCGCGGCAACGAAGCGTTCGACGGCGTCGAGCACCTCCACGAGATGCGCCCTGTCTGCTGCCACTGCGCCTGCGCCGATGAGCACACGCCGATGCTGGTCCAAGTGCCCGGTCTCGGCGGCAGAGACCTCGAAACGCCGTTTCAACTCGGCGATCAGCGGGCGCACGAGAGAGCGTTTCTCCTTGAGGCTGTGCACCTCGCCCAGGAGGATGTCGAACTCGATCCACGCGATCCACATGCGCCCATCGTATCCAGTGGTCGCGCGCCCTCCCGCTTGGGAGCCCACGGTGGCAAGATGAGGACAGACCAAAGGAGCTCCATGGGCGCGGACGATCATATGAACAAAGCTGGCAATGCCGTATCCCGGGGCGCCGATTCGGTGGGAGATGCCGTAGACGACGCCAAGGATTCACGGACCGTCAGGATCGTGGCGCGGGCCGGCTTTGTCGCCTTAGGGCTGATACACCTTCTGATCGGGATCATCGCCCTCGGAATCGCGCTGGGCTCATCCGGCCAAGCCGACCAAAGCGGTGCGGTCGGCCAGATGGCCGCCACGCCCGGCGGCGTCGTTCTTTTGTGGGCGGGACTTGTGGCCTGCGGCGCCCTCGCTCTGTACATGGCGAGCGACGCCGTGATGGGGTGGAGCGGGCGCGACAGCTCCAAGCGCTGGATGAATCGGCTCAAGGCGGCCGGGCAGGCGATCGTCTTCGCTGTGGCCGCAGTGACTTTCGGCAGTTTTGCGCTCAGCCGTCCAAGCAGCAGCAGCGAGAAATCCCGTTCGACCAGCGCAGACCTCATGTCCAGCACTCCCGGCACCGTCCTCCTGGTGATCATCGGGGTGGCGCTGCTGGCAGCCGCCGGCACATACGTCTTCATGGGAATCACGCGCAGGTACGAAAAGAACTTGAGGGGAAAACCGTCCGGGGCCTTGGGAGATGCGTTTACGGTGCTTGGCGTGGTGGGCTATTGCGCGAAAGGGGTGGCGCTCGGCGCCGTCGGCTTGCTCATCCTGATCGCCACAGCGGCGCACGACCCCTCCCAACAAGGCGGCCTCGACTCGGCGCTCAAGGCCTTCCTGAAACAACCCTTCGGCGGATGGGTGCTGGGGTTCGTCAGCCTTGGACTCATTGCCTACGGTATCTATTCCTTGTTCCGTTCCCGTTACCAGCGCCTTTGACTCGGGCCGCGCCGGTTGGCACGGAGCAGCCGGCAGAAACGCCCGACGGCGGCCCTCACCAATGGTGGGAACCGCCGTCGGCGTTTTTTGGCTTGGCCGTGCTACTTGGACGTGCCTTGCGACACCGAACCCTGAAGCTGGCGCTGGAAGATGACGTAGACGATCAGCACGGGAACGACGGTGACCGTGACGGCCGCGAACAAGGCCCCGAAGTCCACCGCATAACCCATTTGGCCGGCAAAGGCGGCCAGTCCTTGGGATAGCACGCGGGGCCCTGCCGCGTTGATGGCCACCGGAATCAGGAACTGGTTCCACAAGCCCAGGAAGTTGAAGATGGCAACCGAGGCGAGTCCCGGCTTGGCCATCGGCAACATGACCTGGAAGAACGTCCGCCACTCGCCGGCCCCATCCAAGGCAGCCGCTTCCGTGATTTCGTGAGGAAGCGACTTGAAGAAGGAAAACAGGAAGAAGACCGTGAACGGCAGCGCGAAGCCGACGTACACCAAGGTCAAACCCGGCAGGGTGTTCAGGAGGCCGATTTTCTTCATGACGAAGAACAAAGGCACCATGGCGAGGAAGATCGGGAACGTGAGCCCGGCCAGCATGAGGTAGTAGATCGCCTTGCTGCCGAAGAAGACATAGCGCGCCAGGACATAGGCGCACATGGCTCCGAGGACCATGACGATCACCAAGGCCGACCCCACCACAATCACGGAGTTGAGGAAGTAGCTTCCGATGCCTGCCTCGGTCCAGGCCTTGACGTAATTGTCGAAGCGCCATTGGGAGGGCAAGGCGAACGGCGAAGCGAAGATCTCGCTGGAGGTCTTGAAGGAGGACATGAAAGTCCACAACAAGGGCAGGATCACGATGAGCGACCAGATGGTCAGGGCCGTATGAGAAACGGCACCCACCACTTTGTCTCCGGGAGTCGTGGCCGGTTTGCGAGGGTTGAAGTGCAGCGACTTCATTTCCTGGCTGGCAATTTTGGTAGTCATCAGAGGGACACATCCTTGTCGCCACCAGTGAGCCTGTTGACCAGGAACACGAGGCCGGAGAAGATCAGGGTGGCTACGGCCAACACAACGCCCATGGCGCTGGCCAGTCCGAACTGGCCCTTGGTGAAGGCGGTGAAGAAGAGCTGCTGGGACATCACCAGGGTGGAGTTGTCCGGGCCACCGCCGGAGTTCAGGGCTGCCATATAGACGAAGGCATCCAGCGCCAAAATGCCCATGTAGATGTAGGCCGTCTGGATGTTGTCCCGGATCAACGGGATGGTGATCGACACGGCAGTGCGGAAACGCCCCGCCCCGTCAATCCGGGCCGCCTCAAACAGCTCGGCCGGGATACCTTTAATGCCCGCCACGAAAAGCACCATGTAGAAGCCAATGAAGCCCCACACGATCACGAACATCGTGGCGATCATGGCCGTGTTCTTATCCCCAAGCCAAGCGTAGGACTTGAACTGGTCCATCCCGAGGGAAGTGAGGATGCCGTTCAGGAGGCCACCCGAGGGATCGTAGATCTGGCCCCACATGATGCCGATGGCAATCGCCGGAATCGTGTAGGGGAAGAAAGAGACAACCCGGTAGAAGCTGGAATTGCGCAGGCCCTTGATCTGGCCCTTGCTGCTGCCGCCCACGGTCACCAACGTTGCTAACACAAGGCTGAGGATGATCGTGATGATGGGCAGGCAGATGACCAACAGGATGTTGTTCCCCATGGCCTTCATGAAGATGTCATCCGTGAAGAGCTTCCGGTAGTTCTCAAGTCCGATGAAGTTCTGGTCAGGTGAAAAACCGCTCCAGTCCGTCAGGGAGTAGCCGAACGCCTGGATGAAAGGCCAAATCACAAACAGAAGGTAGATCGCCAGGGGCAGGCCCAGGAAGACCACGAAGAAACTGACCTTGTCGAATGTCAGGGGCTTGCGCCGCCTCTTGTAGACGGGTGGTGCGGTATCCGGAACGACGGCGGCGGAGGCGCCGCCGTCGACCCGGAGTGTTTTTGCTTTCACTGAAGTCACTTCACTTCAATCTTCTTGACCGAGCTGTCGTTACGGACCTTGTCGGTGATCTTCTGCAGGTCCGATGTCAGCGTGGCGACGTCGGACTTTCCATCGAGGAACGTGTTCCACACAACCAGCTGGTCCTTGTTGGTGCCGTAAAGGTCAATGAAGTTCCAGGTGTAGATATTGTCGCCCGCGTCGCTGAGCAGCTTGGTCTGGGAGACGAGTGCCGTGGAGCCGAAGCCATCGGAGGGAACCGTGTCCTTGACGATGGTGGGCGCGAGCTTCGTCTTGGCGAAGTTGGTGGCAGCGTCCTTGGACAGCATGATGCGGAGCAGTTCCTTGCCGCCCGGCACGTTCTTGCCCTGTGAAGGAACCACGAAGGGTTCGCCCGCTGCGCTGTGCAGTGACGCGTACGGCAGTTTGGAGCTAGTGGTCACCGATGGGACGGGCGCACCAGTCATCTTGAAGCCGGCCTTGGTCTGGTCCTTCATTTCGTTTTCGATCCACGAACCGGACGGGTAGAACACTGCTTCCTGGGCGTTGCTCCACTGTGCCTGTGCTGCCGTGAACTGGGTGCCTGAACCGCCGGGCTTGAAGTGGCCTGCCTTGACGATCTTGTTCAGGGCGGTAAAGACGCTCTGGAGTGCAGGGTGGGACCAGCAATCTGCTTTGAGGTTTTCCAATCCGAGGCGGACGTCGTGTCCGCCTTCCTTGATGGCGGAAGCGATCGCCATTTCCTGGTAGTACGTGGCGGCTTCCTTGCCCCACACGAAGAGGTATTTGCCCTTGGCCTTGGCCTGCTCGCCGAGTGCGTACATCTCATCCCAAGTCTTGGGAACGGACCAGCCGTTGTCCTTGAGCAGGGCGTCGGAGTACCACATTGCGTAGACGGTCAGGACGTAGTTCAAGGCCGCCAGCTTGCCTTCGAAGGTACCCGGCGCGAGGACTCCGCCGTAGAGGGTGTCCTTGATGACCTTGCCCTCGAGGTTCTTTGCGTTGACTACGCTGGTGAGGTCTTCGAGCTGGGCCAGGATGGTGCTGAACCCGATGGCCTTGGCACCGGAGTTGTCGATCAGGTCAGGCGGGTTGCCTCCGACGAATCGCGGCTGGAGTTCCTGCGCGATGTCCGTGGACGGGGAAATCTTGGCGGTGGAACCTGAATGTGCGCTTTCGAAGCCCTTGCCCGCGAAGTCGACGTAGTCGATTCCATACCCGCCTTTGAAGATCACGGCGTCAACGGTGGACTTGTCTGCCATGCCGAACGGATTGGTATCCGAAACGGTCCCCGTTGGACCAGTGGTTCCTCCGCCGCCACCCCCGGCGCAAGAGGCCATCGAACCGGCCAACGGCACAAGCACGGCCGCGGCCAGCGCGCCGCGAAGGAAACCGCGGCGTGCAAGGGACTGCTGCTGAACGTTCATCCTAAAACCCTCCAGAGACTCGTTGTACCGAACTCTGACGGCGTCTTGGCCGGCAGTCGATCGGTCCGGGCACCGCCGCTGCGACGCGCCCTTCGTGTGACATACTTCACCACGAGTGATTGAAAAGCAATATTTGAGGGCAGTTTCGATCAACTTTTGTCAAAATGTGATCTGACGATCCTGCCGTCCGAAGGGGTCATTTGGGTGTTTTAACCCCGTAAATTCAGGGATTTTGCGCACTGAGCGATGGCCTCGCGCGCCCATTGCTGCTGTTGCTCGGTTCCTACCCGCTCGGCCCACTGCTCAGCGAGCTGGAATTCCACCATCGCCTCGGTGCGGCGACCGTCGTCGTACATCGCCCAACCGAGGTTGTTGTGCAGGGAAACCATCCACCGTTTGGTGCGGGAATCGTCGACGGCGGAGGCGTACTCAAGCGCGCTGCGCGTCCATGATTCCTGGTGGCCGGAGTCCGCGATGGCCAGCATGTGAAGTGCGTCCACGGCGAGGAAATCTTCGCCCAAGAGGTCGCCCATCTCGGCGGCCTGTTCAAAGAGCGGAACGGCCATGGCCGGGTGGCCGGCGGAGTTGAGCAGGCGGCCACGTTCCAGGAGGATCCGCACGGCGATGGTGGGCTCCTCCTCGGCGTCAATCCCGTCCAAGAGAGCGTCTGCTTCCTCGAAGCGGCCTTGCAGGCCGATCGCCCGGCCCAATTGGGTAGCGAGCTCGGCCCGCTCAAACGCATCGTAGGCGGGATCCGCCATGGCTTCGCGGAAGCGGGCTTCCGACAACGCGGGGTCCTCAAAATTCCACAGCTCATCGAGGGTCTTTTGTTCCAGCATCTGGCTCCTCCTGATTGCTTCGAGGCGATGGAAGGTGCGGTCCACTCACAATCTAGCCGAAGCAGCAGACGGGGTCCGCGTGTCAGTCCTTGGCGAGCCGGGCCCAGCCCAGCTGCTCCTGCTGCTTGCGGTTCAACGAGGAAACCACGAGGTCATAGGAATCCTCCACCATGTCCCGGACCATGGAGTCGGGGAGGGCGCCGTCCAAGCGGACGCCATTCCAGTGCGTCTTGTTCATGTGCCAGGCGCCGGTGATTTCCGGATGGGCCGAGCGGAGTTGCACAGCCAAGGCGGGATCGCATTTGAGGCTTACTGCTAAGTTCTGGTCGTCCATGGCGGATGCGGCGAACATCTTGCCTTCCTGCTTGGATCCGCCGGACACAGCGGACCGGACTTTGAAAACCGAGGTTTCCGGGCCGAACGGGAAGTCTTCATAGGTCCCGGGGAAGGCAAGGCAGATTTGGCGGAGTGTGGCAGCGTCCATGTAGCGAGACTAGCGGAGTGCGATGACTAGCGGACCGACCGCCTCAAGCAACGTCCAGGAAGTCCTCGAGGAGCACCACTTCCAGTCCGGCAGCCACTTGCGCCGAGCGGAATGCCTCGAAGTCCGCCGCGAATTCGGGGCGGAAGTGCATCAGGACGATGTCGCCTGGTCGGAGGGAATTGCCGTACTGGTAGTCCATGCGCCCGGCATTGGCCTTGGCCTCCCACGTAACGATCGCCTTCAAGCCGGCGGCGGCAACGGCTTGGCGCATGGCGGTTGAGTAGGCACCTCCGGGAGGCCTGAACAGGGTGGGCTTGCGGCCGTACTGCTGAAGGGCGAAATCCTGCATGCCTGCGATGTCGTCAAGCTGACGCTGGTAGCCCCATTGCGTGGTCATGTTGACGTTGTGGCTGACCGTATGGTTTTCAACCAGGCTCCCCTGCGCCATGAACGCCTTGAAGAATGCAGGGTTGTCGCGGACCGTGTTGCTCGTGAGGAACAGTGTGGCCGGGTAGCCGTTCTCCGCGAGGAGCCGGACGCTTTCCGGGGACTTGACCAGTCCGTCGTCGATCGTGAGGAACACCACGGGATGTTTGGTGGGGATTTTGGTAATCACGGGAGCCAGTCCGCCTTGGATAGGCGGCAGCGTGAAGTCGGGGGTGAAGGGGTTCCGGAGCCGCACAGGACCCGCTGGGCTTGGTGTGGGACTCATCGCGCCGCTTGCGGACGACGACGGCGAGGGTCCCGCCGTGCGGGGAGCCGCCGTCGGGCTATCTTGAGACGGGTTTCCCGGGACCGCGCATGCCCCCAGCCCAGCCACGAGGGAAGCCCCGAGGAAACCGAGCGCGGTGCGTCGGCTGGCGGTGGAAGGGTGGTCGTCACACATGGAAATTCCCTAATCTCGAAAGGGTGATTGCCCCAAAAACATACCAGCGTCCGGTTAACGGAAAACGACGGCTAGATGCCGCTCCGCCAACCCATCTGTGCCGGACAAGCGTTCATGACGACGTCCAGGCCCGCAGCTTTGGCCCGTTCCGCTGCGTCCTCGTCAATTACTCCGAGCTGGAGCCAAACGGCTTTCGCCCCCACGGCAATCGCTTCGTCCACTACGGCGCCGACGCGCGAGGAGTTCACAAAGCAGTCGACGACGTCGATCGGCTGCTTCTCGAAGGGCACGTCGGCAAGGAATTTGTAGCCGGTTTCACCGTGGACGTCTTCGCCTTTTTGGTTGATCGGGATGATCTCCATGCCCATCGTGTCGCGAACGTAGAGAGCAACCTCGAACGCAGAGCGCCACTCATTCGTGCTGAGTCCCACGATTGCCCAGCGGCCCTTTGTTCGCATAAGCCGGTCAATGACTGCCGGATCGTTGACGTGTGTCATAGCTTCAGCCTACTAGCGGGACAGCAGTCCAAGGAGCCAACGCAGCGACGGCCCGGCAGGCTTCAGGGACACGTCGTCCTGGGCGTTCTCGACTGCTTGCTGAACGCCGTTTTGGAGGTCCTTCGCCGTCGGGGCCGAGGGGATGGCCGGTTTGGGCTGCGGAGGGATTCCCTGCGAGTCGGTCTTAGGCTCGGTGTGCGGTTGCTTCGGCGCTTCGGATTGCTCGTCGCTTGGCCGGCCTGCAGGGGCGGGAACGGCCGCTGGCGTCACGGGCTCGTGCGGCGCCTCGCCGATGCCAGCTGGGGCAGTGACCACGGGGTCCGCCGAAGCGCCTGTCACTGGGGGCACCGCCGGCGGCAGGTCGGCGGGAGCCGGATGCGTCGCGACTTTCGGGGAGTCCTGGGCGGGGGCTGGAGGTACCAGCGACGGCGGAGCTGTGGTCCAAGCGGGCGCCCAGCCGGAGATCAGCGTCTGCATGAATTCCGGGGTTCCTTTGCTGAATCCGCCGCTCGCGGCCGCAACGCCACCAACACCCAGGCCCATGGCGGTCAGGACGGCGGCACCAATGACGACGGGGCGATGCTTGCGCAACTGACGCCGTTTGCCGAGCTCGTCGAACGGAAGATTGTTTGCAGAGTCACGGGCGGTCGTGGCGGAGCCGTCACCCGGCGTCGAGCCAGCCAGCATCGCCGCGAGTGCAGGCCCTGGGACAGGCGCCGGCATGGACGCAAAGGATTCCAGTGCTTTCAACGAGTCCGTGACTTCGGGGGCGTCCGTTAGGCCAGCCTCAAGCATGAGCTCGAGGATGACCGCATCGCGGTCAATGTCCTTGCAATCCCAACGCATCATGGTGCCACGTATTCCTTTACTACCGAGTGCTCGCGGAGCGCATTCAACGCCCGGCGCTGGAGTTGCTTGACTGCGCCTTGGCTTTTCCCCATGATTTCGGCTGCTTGGTCCACGGTCAGACCGGCAACAATACGAAGCGTCAGGACTTCCCGCTGATCTTCCCCAAGGAAGTCCAACAGCGCCATGACTTCCCCGGGCGCCACGCGGTTCATCGCTTCGGCTTCCGCCGAACTCGACTGGCGCGTGTCACGTTCAGGTTCAAACTCGTGGTGCTCAGGTGCCCTGCTTTGCCGACGATGGTCATCCACCATCCGGGCATGGGCCACCGAGAACACGAACGTCCGCAGACCACTGACACCGCCCGTAATCGTCTCGACGCGAGGCAGGACGGCAAGAAAGACGTCTTGTGTGACAGCTTCGGGATCCGAAACACCTTTTGCCGTCAGGTAGCCGAGCACTTGGCCCGCAAAGGCCTGGTAGACGGCGCTGAACAGTTCAGCTTCCCGGCCGCGAAGGGCCAGCAATGCTGCATCGGTCAAGGCGTCGGTCACTGAAGCGTGGCTTTCATTGGGGAGCGAATGTCCGGACCCATGCGAGATCCTCGGTGCCGCCCAGACGCGGCAGGGCCGGGCAACCTCACCTAGCTTAACCGCTGCTCCCGCTATGCCCAAGGACCAGCCTTCGGTTCCGGGGGCTGGCCTCTCCCGGACTTTTTGCACATCCACGAAACCCCTTCAGACATGAAAAGGGCCGAGCTGAAACTTGATGGGGGACAAATTTCAGCTCGGCCTTTCAAAGAGGTAATCGTCGAGGCACTCCAAAGGGTTACGCGGATTCCAAAAAAGTTTTTTCGACGGCGTTCTTTGTGCCTTTTTGGCGCGGAACGCACGACGGCGGGCCGCCCCCGAAAGGGCGACCCGCCGTCGTCGTAATTCGCTTTTGGTGACTAGTCCTCGATGAGGTCGTGCACCACGATCGTCTGGTCTCGGTCCGGGCCCACGCCGATCGCGGAGAACCGCGTGCCGGAGAGCTTCTCGAGGGCCAGCACGTATCTGCGGGCGTTCTCGGGGAGGTCTTCGAGCGTCTTGGCTGCGGTGATGTCCTCGGTCCAGCCGTCGAAGTACTCGAAGATCGGCACTGCGTGGTGGAACTCGGTCTGGGTCATGGGCATTTCGTCGTGGCGAACGCCGTCGACGTCGTAGGCCACGCAGACCGGGATCTGCTCGATGCCGGTCAGAACGTCCAGCTTGGTGACGAAGTAGTCCGTGAAGCCGTTGACGCGGGATGCGTGGCGGGCAAGGACGGCGTCGTACCAACCGCAGCGGCGCGGGCGGCCGGTGTTGACGCCGAACTCGCCGCCTGTCTTCTGCAGGTACATGCCCATCTCGTCGAAGAGCTCCGTGGGGAACGGACCGGCGCCTACACGCGTGGTGTAGGCCTTGATGATGCCGATGGAACGCGAGATCCGGGTGGGTCCGATGCCCGAGCCAACAGACGCACCGCCGGCAGTCGGGTTGGAAGACGTCACGAACGGGTACGTGCCGTGGTCTACGTCCAGGAACGTGGCCTGGCCGCCTTCCATGAGGACCACCTTGCCCTCGTCGAGAGCGTTGTTGAGGACCAAGGTGCTGTCAATGACCAGCGGCCGCAGGCGCTCTGCGTAGGACAGGAAGTACTCCACGATCTCGTCCACCACCACGTTGCGGCGGTTGTAGACCTTGACCAGGAGCTCATTCTTCTGACGCAGCGAGCCTTCCACCTTCTGGCGGAGGATCGATTCGTCGAAGACATCCTGGACGCGGATACCCAGGCGGGCCACCTTGTCCATGTAAGCCGGACCAATGCCCCGACCTGTGGTGCCGATGGCGCGGCTGCCGAGGAAGCGCTCCGTGACCTTGTCCAGAACCTGGTGGTATGGCGCTACGAGGTGGGCATTGGCCGAGACGCGCAAACGGGATGTGTCGGCACCGCGTGCTTCCAGGCCATCGATCTCCTGGAACAGCGCTTCAAGGTTCACCACGCAGCCGTTGCCGATGATCGGAATCGCGTTCGGGCTCAGAATACCGGCAGGAAGGAGTTTGAGCTCATACTTCTCACCGCCCACCACAACGGTGTGCCCGGCGTTGTTGCCGCCGTTGGGCTTGACCACGTAGTCAACGCGGCCACCGAGCAGGTCGGTTGCTTTGCCTTTGCCTTCGTCGCCCCACTGGGCTCCGACGATCACGATAGCTGGCATGGGATCCTCCCCCATTCTTTCGGGCCGGTCCTGGCGGGATCACCAAGGCTCAGCGCCGTACATGAGAACGCCCCGAATCTTTCGGCCCTGCCCGCAGACTTTCGCAAAAGTTCACCGGCGGGATCAGCAAGAGTTCCGGGGCTCTTACCAGCCAAGTTTAGCCGATGCGGCTCTTGGACCTGTTGTCACACGGTCGGAGGACGACACGAAAACAGGCACAGCGCCCTCGAAGTTCCCTGTGAGCAGAATGTGAACTCTTCCCAAACAGTCCGCATTGAGCGCCGAAAACGGCCCTTGGGCTCCAAGCGAGCGGCTACATTCTTTGTGAATCCTCACCCCCAACTGACTCGCATTTGTTGTCGTTATGAGCCCTCTAAACGACAACAAATGCGAGTCAGTTGGGCGGGCACTTTCCGTGAACCTGAAGGGAAATCCATGAATTTTCGCAACAAGCGACTCCTGTCAACGGCGGGAATGAGCGCACTCGCAGCCTCCACGATCGCTGCCGGCATGATCGGGTTCGGCATGACGCCGGCCTCGGCCAATAGCGACCACAAAGATACCGCGACGCCCATCAAGCACGTCGTCGTAATTTTCGGCGAGAACGTCTCCTTCGACCACTACTTCGCGACCTATCCGCAGGCTGCCAACACCGCCGGCGAAACCCAGCAAGGAAGCGGCGCAGCGGCTCCCGTGTTCACGGCGGCCAAGAACACGCCGAAGAACATCGCCACCCTCGCCCACGACAAGCTGTTGGCACCTAACAATCCCAACTCGGTTCAGCCCCAGCGGCTGACTCCGGGCCAGGCAATTACGTGCGACCAGGACCACGAATACACCGCGGAGCAGAAGGCCTACAACGGTGGCCTGATGAACAAGTTCGTCGAAAACACGAGCATGGATACCTGTTCGGGTGGCCAGTTTGGCCGTCCCGGGCTCACCATGGACTACTACGACGGCAACACCGTTACCGGGATCTGGAACTACGCCCAGAACTTCGCCATGAGCGACTCGCACTTCAGCACCGTGTTCGGCCCGTCCAGCCCGGGCGCGCTCAACCTTGTGTCCGGCCAGACCCACGGCGTCACCGAATTCACTGCCGCCGGGCAACCGGTCAAGCCGGCAAGCAGCGACTACACGGTCAAGTTCCCGGACGCGAACGGCGTCGGCACCATGACGGAAGACCCGGATCCGGTCTACGACGACTGCTCCAACAAGAGCCACGCAAGCAAAAACAACCTCGCGGGCATGCAGGGCAAGAACGTCGGCGACCTGCTCAACGACAAGGGCGTCAGCTGGGGCTGGTTCCAGGGCGGCTTTGCACCGACGACGCCGGCCACGGACACTACCCCGGCTGCGTGCATGACCACCCACACCAACATTGCGGGTGCTACGGTGACTGACTACAACCCGCACCACCAGCCGTTCCAGTACTACAAGTCAACGTCCAACCCGCACCACCTGGCTCCGGCCAGCGTGGACGAGATCGGACACAACGGCCAGGCGAACCACCAGTACGACACCACGGACTTCGCCAAGGTGGTCAACTCGGACAACATGCCTGCCGTCTCCTTCCTGAAGGCGGGAAACTACCAGGACGGCCACGCCGGCTACTCCGATCCCCTGGACGAGCAGAAGTTCATCACGCAGCAAGTGAACGCCATCCAGAACTCGAAGAACTGGGAAAACACTGCCATCGTCCTCGCCTACGATGACTCGGACGGCTGGTATGACCACGTCGCTGCCGGTGTGAAGAACTCCTCCAACACCACCGACGACGCCGCGTGGTGCCTCAACGCCTACAACAAGGGTGTGCCGATGGCCGGAGGCTATGCCGACCGTTGCGGCCCCGGCCCGCGCCAGCCGCTCGTCGTGATCTCCCCGTTCGCCAAGAAGAACTTCGTGGACCACACCCAGACGGACCAGTCATCCATCCTTCGCTTCATCGAGGACAACTGGCACACCGGCCAGATCGGCGACTCATCGGCAGACGCCAAGGCCGGCTCCATCAACGCGATGTTCAACTTCGACAACGGGCGGGACGTGAAGCTCATCCTCAACGAATCGAACGGCACCGTGGTTTCCCGGACCAAGGAAAGCGACGACCAGAACGAGAACAAGCAGTAGCAGGCGCTTCCGAAACGGCACCGTCCCGAATCCATCGGGACGGTGCCGTTTCCGTTAATGCACGGCCGCTTTATGCCAAATCCGGCTCCCGCCATCGAGAGACCCAACACAGAAGTCCCGATTCACCCCACAGCTCACCGTCGTTCCGGTAGAGTTAACCAGCCCCCAACACTGCATCCAATCTGACCGGTCGCGGCAAACCGCTCCCGGCCGGATAAGTGCGCCTCGCTACACCTAGGAGACCAAAGCCCATATGCAAGACCTGGCGACTGAAACACTCGAAGAGCAGCTCTGGAACCGACGTTTCGAACCCCACATCGCCGAGGTCACGGGGCTTTGCGATTCCCTCAAAGAACAGAAGCCGGGCAGCGAAGTCCTCTACGTGGACCCCGTCCACAGCGTCGACGAGTGCCGCATCATCAGCCTTTTCTCCAACACCCGCACCACTGAGGGCTCGGGCTTCATCATCCCAGGTGACGCGGATGCCGCGACCCGCATGGTGGGCATGCAGTGGCAGTTGGGGCTGCGTCCGGAACTCATGATGCCGTGGAACGTTTACCCGTGGATCGAGCCCGACGGCGAGCCGGGCAAGCTGACTCCCGCCAACATCACCGAAGGCCTCAAGCCGCTCCTGCGTCTCCTGGCGATCGTGCCGCGCACCTCCGTGCTGGTAGCCCACGGCAACGAAGCCCATCGTTTGGCAGACCAGCTCATGAAGGCCGCACCGCAGAGCATCCACCGGAGGGGCTTCAAGACATTCAAGGTCCGCTCGCTTGGTGGACGCTCCTTCGCTGGCTCCCCCACGCGCCAGCAGGAGTACCTGGACCTCATCCATGGCGCCTACGCCGAGGCCATGGCCCGGACCGGGCTCACCCCCGTCTCCTAGGACCCGCCCGGCCCAACTGTCCCCACCGCCACCCTCGCCTCGCAAGCTCGGCCAGGGAACCCTGGCCGCCCGGCCCAACTGACTTGCATTTGTTGCCGTTATGACGCCTCATAACGACTGTGAGGATTGGAGTGGCTGGTCTGGGACTGGCTGGCAGAGTAGGTGCTGGCCGTTCCGCCCTGCGGTCGTGACTCACATAACGGCTGGCCCCGTCGGGGTGCCATTTTAGTGACTTGTCCGTCCGCGGGGTGGGCGGCCGGTACCTGCCCGGCCCACCTCGGTGACTTGATCAGAAGGTTGCCCGCCCTGTTTGACGGGGCGTGGCTCGTCACAGTGCTGTTCCGAAGTGACCTCTACCCGGACTGGTACCGGCCGTTTGCGGCCCTGACCATATCCGCGAAATAGAGGAAAGTGCCGGAACCGCTATGACTATCGTTGCGCATTCCCACCCGTTTGTCGTCGGCGTCGACACCCACGCCAAAAACCATGTCTACGCCATCATCACCGCTACCGGGGAACTGCTCCAGACCCGGGATTTCCCGACCACCAGCGCCGGCATCAACCGGGCCATCGCCTGGGTCGCGCGCCGCACCGGCGCCGATCTGGGGACCCTGTGGGTGATCGAGGGCGCCGCGTCCTATGGCGCCCTGCTCGCCGGTGCCGTCGGCGCCGCCGGCTACCAGGTCGCCGAAGCCGCCCGGATGGACGCCCGCACCCACCGCGGAGTCGGCAAGTCCGATGTGTTGGACGCGCACCGGATCGCCGCGGCCGTCCTGCCCCTCCGGGAGCAGCAGCTGCGCCGCCCGCGGCTGAACGAAGGGATCCGTGCAGCCTTGCGGGTCCTGGTCACCGCGCGGGAGTCCATGACCACCGAGCGCACACGGTCCGTGAACGCACTGACCGCGCTCCTGAGGGTGAACGATCTGGGCCTGGACGCCCGCAAACCCCTGACCGGAACCCAGATCGCCGAGGTCTCCCGTTGGCGGGCCCGCGAAGAACCGCTGGCATTGTCCGTTGCCCGCTCCGAAGCGGTCCGGCTGGCCAGACACATCAGCGAACTCGACGCGGACATCAAAACCAACGGCTCCCGGATCACCGAACTGGTCGAAATCAGCGAAGCCGCGCCCCTGCTGCAGGAAACCGGATTCGGTCCCGTCACCGCCGCAATCTGCCTGACCGCGTGGTCCCATCAGGGCCGGGTCCGTTCCGAGGCCGCCTTCGCTTCCCTGGCCGGGGTCAGCCCGATCCCGGCCTCCTCCGGGAACACCGTCCGGCACCGGCTCAACCGCGGCGGCGACAGAACCCTGAACAAAGCCCTGCACATGATCGCCCTCAGCAGGATGACCTTCGACACCGAGACCATCGGATACGTCCAGAAACGACAAGCCGAAGGACGGACCAAAAGGGAGATCCGCCGGTGCGTGAAACGCTATCTCGCCCGACGGATCTACCGAACACTCAACAACACAAACCCAACACCCAGCCACGCTTGACGAACCATAGAAGGGTCATTAACTGCGAGTCAGTTGGGCCGGGAAAGCGCGACGGCGGCCGCCCACCTGAGTGGGCGGCCGCCGTCGGCGTTTAACTAAGTTTTCCTAGCCTTCGATCGCTGCCTTCGCGGCGGGATCGGAGTCGTTCAGGAACTTCTCGATCCGCTCCGGTTCCTCGGCTTCGCCGATGGCAGAGGATGCCCGGCCGAGGGAGTAAAGAGCGCGCAGGAATCCCCTGTTGGGCTCGTGCTCCCACGGGATGGGCCCGACGCCGCGCCAACCGTTGCGGCGCAGCGAATCCAGTCCACGGTGATATCCCACACGGGAATACGCGTAGGAATCGATGGTCCGGCCGTCAGCCCAAGCTTCCTCGGCCAGGATCGCCCACAGCAGTGAAGACGTGGGGTACTTGGCGACGAGGTCCAGTGCTTCCTGCCCCAAGGCAAGGTGCTGGTAGATCTCGGTCTCTGCAGGGAGGAGCGTCGGCTCCGGTCCCATCAGGTTCTTGCGGAATTCGTCGGACATTAGAAGGTCTTGCCTACCGAACCGAGCTGCTTCGCGGCTTCCACGATGCGGGCGGCCATGCCGGCTTCGGCGGAGGCTCCCCAGACGCGCGGGTCGTACGTCTTCTTGTTGCCCATTTCGCCGTCGACCTTCAGGACGCCGTCGTAGTTCGAGAACATGTGTCCGGCAACCGGGCGGGTGAACGCGTACTGGGTGTCGGTGTCGATGTTCATCTTGATGACACCGTAGGAAACGGCATCCGCGATTTCCTGCTCGGTGGAGCCGGAGCCGCCGTGGAAGACGAGGTCGAACGGGTTGGTCTTGCCGATCTTGGCACCGACCTCGGCCTGGATCTGCTTGAGCAGCTCGGGACGGAGCTTGACGTTGCCCGGCTTGTACACGCCGTGGACGTTGCCGAAGGTCAGGGCAGTCAGGTAGCGGCCGTTCTCGCCGGCGCCGAGTGCCTCGATGGTCGCGAGGGCGTCTTCGGTGGTGGTGTACAGCTTCTCGTTGATCTCGTTCTCGACGCCGTCTTCCTCGCCGCCGACCGTGCCGATTTCAACCTCGAGGATGATTTTGGCCGCAGCTGCGCGGCCCAGGAGTTCGCGGCCGATCCGCAGGTTCTCGGACAGCGTCTCGTGCGAGCCGTCCCACATGTGCGAGTTGAAGATCGGGTCCTTGCCGGCCTTGACGGCTTCCTCGGAAGCAGCCAGCAGCGGGAGGACGAAATCAGCCAGCTTGTCCTGCGGGCAGTGGTCCGTGTGAAGGGCGATGTTCACGTTGTAGTTCTTGGCGACCTCGCGGGCGAAAGCCGCGAAGCCCAGGGAGCCGGCAACCATGTCCTTGACGGAGGCGCCGGACCAGTAAGCCGCACCACCGGTGGAGACCTGGATGATGCCGTCCGACTCGGCCTCGGCAAAGCCGCGGATGGCGGCGTTCAGGGTCTGCGACGAGGTGACGTTCACTGCCGGGAACGCGTATCCACCGGCCTTCGCGCGGTCGATCATCTCGGAGTAAATCTCTGGGGTTGCGATGGGCATGCTGACTCCTATGCTGATTTTCGTCTGTGGGTTTTGTTGACCCTGGAGTAGACCTATACGGCTAGGCACCATCCTAGCGACTGAAGAATCCGGCACCGTGTTTCCGGTCACGGAGGCGGGTAACACTTGCGGATCTTTTGTCCCAGGGGTCCTGCTAGGAGCCGGGGTCCTCCAAGGAGAGGGGGTCCGCTCAGGAGACCCGCTGGCCGAAGTTGTGCCTGCGGATCCACGCGTGCATCGCGATGGCCGCAGCCGACGCCGCATTCATGGAGCGTGTGGAACCGTACTGCTCGATCGACAAGGTCGCGACGGCGGCGTCGTGCACCTCGGGAGTCAGGCCGGGGCCCTCCTGCCCGAACACGAGCACGCAGTTGCGGGGAAGTTCGTATGTTTCCAGCGGCACGGAATCGGGGAAGATGTCGATGCCGATGATGGCCAGCCCTTCCCCCTGCGCCCACTCCACGAAATCCTCCACGGTGGGGTGGTGGCGGACGTGCTGGTAACGGTCGGTGACCATGGCCCCGCGACGGTTCCACCGGCGTCGTCCGATGATGTGGACCTCCTTGGCGAGGAAGGCGTTGGCGGTGCGAACCACAGTGCCGATGTTGAGGTCGTGCTGCCAGTTCTCAATGGCAATGTGGAAATCGTGCCTATGGGCATCCAGGTCAGCGACAATCGCTTCGTGCTTCCAGTAGCGGTACTTGTCGATGACGTTGCGGCGGTCGCCGTCCGCAAGGAGGTCCGGGTCCCACTGCTCGCCTTCCGGCCAGTCGCCTTCCCAGGGCCCGACGCCGACCTCCGGTTTCGCTTCGGACTCCCCCTCGGTAGGGGAGAGGATGGACGGGACAGCAGCGGAGTCGGTAGGGGCAGGGTTCTGGGGCCGGTCAGTCACTCTTCAACCCTAGCCCGGGCGGTGCCGACCGCGGCGCCGAAACCCAGTGCCGTAACGCAGGACACCCGGGTGTCTCGGAGACCGAAAGATGAAAGACTTGGGACGAGAAACAGCCAATACGCGGAGGAAAAGCATGGAGAACGCAACCGAAGCCCCGAAAAGCTCAGCCATTTACCGCAACGGCCACGAAATCGAATGCTGGCTCACCGATATGGACGGCGTCCTGGTCCACGAAAACCAAGCGGTTCCCGGAGCGGCTGAACTGATCCAGCGCTGGGTGGACACGTCCAAGCGATTCCTCGTCCTCACCAACAACTCGATCTTCACCCCGCGGGACTTGGCGGCCCGACTGAGCTCCTCCGGCCTCGAAATCCCGGAAGAGAACATCTGGACATCGGCCCTGGCCACGGCACAGTTCCTCAAGGACCAGGTGCAGGGCTCGGACTCTGGGAACCGCGCCTACACCATCGGTGAGGCGGGGCTCACGACGGCGCTGCACGAGGCCGGCTTCATTCTCACCGACCAGAACCCGGACTTCGTGGTGCTCGGCGAGACCCGTACCTACTCCTTCGAAGCGATCACCATGGCCATCCGGCTGATCCTTGCAGGGGCGCGCTTCATCGCCACCAATCCGGATGCCACCGGCCCCTCGAAGGATGGTCCGATGCCCGCCACCGGCGCGATCGCAGCGCTCATCTCCAAGGCGACCGGCCGCGAGCCATACATCGTGGGCAAGCCGAACCCTATGATGTTCCGTTCCGCGATGAACCAGATCGACGCCCACTCCGAGACCACGGCAATGATCGGTGACCGCATGGATACCGACATCATCGCGGGCATGGAAGCCGGGCTGCACACCGTCCTGGTGCTCAGCGGCATCACCCAACGCGAGGACATCGCGGCCTTCCCGTTCCGGCCAAACCAGGTCCTGAACTCGGTAGCGGACCTCAAGAACCAAATCTAGGAAAAAGGGGCTGGTGCCATGGCTGTTCTGAACCTCCGGGCCCTGGCCGGTGGCCGCATCCTGAGGGGCAGCCAGCCGTTTGGCATGGATACCGCTGCGACGGCCGCCTTTCTGGAACTTCATGGCATCCAGGCGGTTGTGGATCTCCGGAGCGAGTACGAGCGCGCCATCGTGCCCTGGCAACTGGCCAATGGTGAGGTGGAGCTCGTGGAGAACCCTCTCGATCCGCGTACCGCTTCCGCGGGGCTCCAGTCGATCCACACGGCCGAAGATCTTGGCGAGCTGTACCTTGGCTGGGTTCGCACCCGCCCGGATTGGGTGGCCGAATCGTTGCGTCCCGCGGCCCAAGGCAAGCGCACGCTCATCCACTGCTCGCTCGGCAAGGACCGCACCGGCGTAGTATCCGCTCTGGCGCTCCTCGCGACGGGCGCTGACCGCGCCGCTGTCGTGGCGGACTACGCCGCAAGCACCGTTGCCCTCCCCACGATGCTGGAAACCATGTCGGCAGCCTGGCGGCTGGCTGTCCCTGAGGTTCCGGAGGAAGCATTCAGTCCCTCACTCATGCTGCTGCAATCCCCCGAAGCTGCGATGGAATACTTCCTCGACCGTTTCGGGCACGAGTTCGGCAGCGCGGCGGACTACTTGCGAGACGCCGGCCTCAGTGGCTCCGAACTGGATGGACTACGGCTCAGGTAGGGGCGTTCGGAGCACCGGTCAGTAGAACACCACCCGCGAGCCGGAGCGGGGCAGCGGGAAGAGCTCGTTCTCCAGGCCCTCGATGATCGGATTGTAGATAAAGGGATTCCACTGCGGGCTAGCGTGGGCGGGTCGGGCACCGTCGGTCCTGCGGCCCGTGGATGCGATGTTGAGGGGGAAGGCCTTGGCCCACGCAACCCGGGCCGTTCCATAGTTCACCGTGTCATCGTTCGGGTTTCCGATGAAGGCCATGCGGGTATCTCCCAGCCCGTCGACAAACCTTGTGCCGTCAAAGTGGTAGATGTAGTCCGATTCGCTCTGGATCAGGACGCTCGACGGCGCGATCGGCGAGAGCTGCTCCAGGGTCTGGTTCCAGATCTGCCCCCAGGTGCGTTCGTTCTTGTTCACCACCCGCTCGCCCAGCTCGTAGCCGCCGCGGAGGACCGACGGAACCTGGAAGCCACTCTCGTACAAGAACACCACGCCGTCGAACCAGCTTTGGTCGAGAATGTCGTACTTGCTGAACGGCGAAGAATCCAACAGGATCAGCTTGACGGCGACGTTCCGTTCACGCAGGCGTACGGCCACTTCAGTGGCCAACATCCCGCCGAAACTGTGACCGTAGAAGTAGAGCGTGTTCAGCTTCCGCTCATTGACGTAGGCGAGCACGGAGTCCACCACCTCGGCCACCTCCAGGCCCAGATTGGAGTATCCGACGGCGGCCATCTGGCCGCGCTGCCGGAGCGAACCACGGAGCGAGTTGAGGATCCATTGGGCCTCTTCCCAACTGGTCTTGTACCCAGGGAAGAGGATCCAGCTCGAGTTGGGGTAGTACGACTCTGCGAAATCATCCCCCACCGGGAGGATCTTGGTGGCGCGGCGTTCTGCCTGGACCTGGCGGGTGAGCAGCATGTCGGCTGCGAGGGCCGTGGAAGCACCCGCTCCGATGAGGAAGGAGCGGCGTGAAAAACTCTTCAGCTCGGCGGCTTGCCGGAGTACCCGGGCGAGAGAGCCCGGGTCCTGCCAGCGCTGCTGCTTCCGGGGAAATTTCCCGGCCTGAAGGTTCACGCAGCCAGCTTAGGCTCTTCGGCCGACGGGCACACGATCCCCATCAAACCCGCCTAGGCTTGGGCGAGTTAGTCGAGTCCCAGCTCGTCCTTGCCGAAGGCGAAGAGGTACGGCACGCCCGTTTCGGCCTCGATCTTTTCCTTGGCGCCAGTGTTGCGGTCAACGATGACGGCCACGGCCACCACGTTGCCGCCGGCTTTGCGGACGCCTTCGACGGCGGTCAGCGCCGAACCGCCGGTGGTGGAGGTGTCCTCGAGAACCACGACGTTGCGGCCCTCCACCGGGGGACCTTCCACCTGGCGGCCCATGCCGTAGGACTTCTGTGCCTTTCGCACCACGAAGGCGTCGACGGCACGGCCGGCGTCGGCAGCGGCGTGCATGACGGCGGTTCCGACCGGGTCCGCACCCATCGTCAGGCCACCGGCGCACTCAACGGCGATTCCGGCGTCGTCGATCATGGAGAGCATGACCTGGCCAACCAGCTTCGAAGCCTCGTGGTGGAGGGTGATGCGCCGCAGGTCGATGTAGTAGTCCGCCTCGGCACCGCTGGAAAGGATCACCTTGCCGCGGACGACCGCCAGTTCTTTGATCAATTCAAGGAGGCGGGCACGGGCAGCAGCAGTGGCGGTGGCAGCATCAGAGGCGACAGTCATGGTGCCTATTCTACGTAAAGCCGCTGGAGGCAAGAGAATGGCCGGCGTCATGGAAAGTCCACGATGCCTGCACGTCACTCGCCGTAACCTGTGAAATATCTGCTTCGGAGTCGGTGTTGCCGCACATATGACAACAATCGGAATCGTCGGTGCAGGACACATTGGCAGCCAAGTCGCACGCAAAGCGGTTGAGCTTGGCTATGACGTAGTGATCAGCAACTCGCGGGGCCCGGAAACGCTGGCGGAACTGGTGGCGGAGCTTGGCACGCATTCCCGGGCCGCAACACCGGCCGAGGCAGCGGCGGCAGGCGATTTCGCCGTCGTGACCGTTCCCCTGAGGAGCTACCAGGACATTCCCGTGGAGCCGCTCGCCGGCAAGATTGTGATCGACACGAACAACTACTACTGGGAGCGGGATGGCCGCATCCCGGAGCTGGACAAGGGCGAGGCCACAACGTCGGGCCTGCTGCAGAAGCACCTGCCCACGTCCAAGGTGGCCAAGGGCTTCAACCACATCATGGCAAAGGAGATCGGCACCGACGGCACCCCTTCGGGCACCGAGAACCGCCGCGCATTGGCCACCGCCAGCGACTACCCCGAGGCCGCGGAACTCGTGGCGAAGCTCTACGACGAGTTCGGCTTCGACACCGTCAACATCGGGCCGCTCGATGAGAGCTGGCGCGTGGAGCGTGACCGCCCGGCCTACGTGGTGCGGCAGAATGCCGCCGAACTCAAGGACAACCTAGCCAAAGCAACGCGCACGATCTAGAGCCCACAACACAGCAGCCGCTTGCCTTGGAAAGGCAAGCGGCTGCTGTGGTTAACCGGCGCGGAGCGAGGCCGTCAGGGTGCCGAGGCGGGATCCACGACGGCGAACCCGGCCAACGCGGCCGCCTTGCGGACATACGCCAGGTTCGACGCCGTCCGTTCCTCCAACGGAAGCTCGGTGGAAAAGTCTTCCAGCGTGACCCAGGAGTCGTAGCCGACTTCTGCGAGCGCGCGGAAGTAGGCGAGGACGCTTGCTTGGCCTTCGGCCAAGGGAGCCCATTCGTTGACCCACACAGCCGCACCCGATTCGTCCTTCGAGTCGGTGCGTACCCAGCGGGCGTTCTTCACATGGACATGAGCCAAATAGGGGCCCAGGAGCTGGAGGGCAGGCAACGGTGATTCCCAGCCCTCGATCAGCAGGTTGCCGAGGTCATGGATAACGCCGACATGCTGCGGGTCCAGGCCCTCCAGCAATCGCCGGGCCGACGAGGCCGACGCCGTCACTGTTCCATGGTGCAGTTCCACGAGGGCTTTGACGCCGTGGTGTGCTGCGCGGGAGGCAACCCACTCGTAGTGTTCCCGGGTGGCGGCAAAGAGTTCCGGATAGGGCAGCCCTGTGGGTTCCGGGCCGCCCATATTCGAGTTGCCCAGCGGCAGCACGTTCACGCGGACCTGCTTGGCACCCAAGGCTGCGGTCGCCGCGAGGACGCGATCGACGTCGTCGTGGTTGTCGCAGCGTGCGTAGCCGCCGAGGCCGGAGAATTCCAGCCCTGCGTCAGCGGTGAGCCGGGCAATCTCCGGGATCGAATCTTCCAGGCCCGTCATGGGCCAGGTGGCCCGGTTCCCTGCCCAGAAGCCGGGCTCTGCCGCCTCTGCCTGGTCCGTGACGCGCCATTCGATGCCGTCCCACCCCTGGGCGGCAAGCTTTGTGGCGGCTTCCTGCGGCGACCATTCGGGGGTGGATGCGGTGAAGACGGAGAACTTCATGCCGATACCTCTTCGAGATTGGTCCCGGGGTGGGCAGGGGCCCCGCCGGTGCGAACCTCCACGTCGTTGTACTTGCCCGCTATGACGTCGGCGATCAGGACGGGCTGTCCCAGCGTTGCCGAGACATACAGGGCACGCACCGTGGCCAAGGCGGTCACGGCGTCCCGGACGGTAACGCCCGCGGGGCGTCCTTCCCGGATCGCCGCGATGATGTCGCGGTACTGCCGGACATGTCCGGCCGGGTACACCGTGGGATCCAGTGCTTCGACGGTGTCGTCCGGGTATTTTGCGAGCTCGACGGCGGCTTGGTTCCCGCCGCCGAGGATGCCCATGGCACTGCTTTCCGAAGGGTCGGCGGCGTCGGACGCGTGCAAGTACGCGAGGTCGTCGTTGTCGATCACTGCGGAACCCTTGCTGCCCATCACCTGGAGACGGACGGTCAACCCGGGGTACGCCGCCGTCGTCGCGTGCAACACGGCAAGGGCACCGGACTCGAAGGTAACAGTAGCTACGGCCGTGTCCTCCACCTCAACGCCTTCGTGGGCGAGAAGCGCGGTTTTGGCGCTGATCTCAAGGGGCCGGCCGAGGAACCACAAAAGCAGATCAACGGTGTGTACGCCCTGGTTCATGATGGCGCCACCGCCGTCCATCGCCCAGGTTCCACGCCACGCGCCCGAATCGTAGTAGCCCTGGCTTCGCCACCAGCTGACGGAGGCAACGGCGGAGGTCAGCGTGCCGAAGCGTCCGGCGCGACGGGCCTCGTCCACCACCCGGCTGGCGGGATCGAAGCGGTGCTGGCTGATCACCGTGACCACCAGGCCCTTGGCCTCGGCAGCCTTGGCGGCAGCCAGGATCTCGTCTGCCTTGCTCAAGTCAACGTCAAGGGGCTTTTCGATCACGACGTGCTTGCCGGCCTCGAGCGCTTCCAGCGCCAGCTGGATGTGCAGCCCGCTCGGCGTCGAGATGATGACCAGATCAACCGGTGCGGCGGCGAGGGCCTCGGCCAGCGTCAGGAAGACTGCCGGCTTCGGGTCGCCCTGGGCTTCGATCTTGGCGGAAAGCGCCTCCGAAGCCTCGGGAACCACATCCACCAGCGCCGTGATGACGACCTCCGGGAACTCGCGGACCGCGGCCGAGTGGGTGCGGCCGATGACTCCGCACCCTACGATTGCGGCCCGGATCTCCGCGGGAGCGCCTAGAGCATTTGAGGTTTCGCTCACTTCGTCTCCACTCCTGCTTCGTTGAGGACTTTCGCGAACGCCCTCGCTGCGATGCCGAACGCCGTCGGGCCGGAGAAACCGCCCAGTCCATGGGCGCCGGCCAAGTGTGGCTCGAGGCTCGCGAAACCGGTGTATCCGTCGGCCTTCAAGGCCTCAACGGTGCGGAGGACATCGCCGTCGCCCTCGCCCGCCGGGACCACCGTGGCGTTCGAAAACAAGGCATCCTTCACCTGCAGGTATTCAAGGTGCGGGCGGAGCTTGGCGTAGCCGTCGTCGAAAGGCTTGACGCCTACCTGGACGAAGTTGGCCGCATCCCAAGCGACTTTGAGGGCGGGAGAGGCCACGGATTCGATGATGTCCAAAACCCGTTCGGGGATATCCCCATAGATGTCCTTCTCGTTTTCGTGCAGAAGCACGACGCCGGACTCTTCCGCGACGTCCGCGAGGGCACGCATGCGTTCGATGACCGCGTCCCGGATGCTCTCCACCGCGACGTCCTCGCCGTAGTAGAAGGAGAAGATCCGGATGTAACGGGATTCCAGGACCTTTGCGGCGTTGATGGCGCGGCGAAGCCGTTCTACCTCGTGCTCCACGGGAAGGGAAACGTCCACTTTCCCGATCGGCGAAGCGATTGCGGAAACCTTCATGTCCGCGGCATGCAGCAAGGACTTCAATTCACGAAGCTGCGCGTCATCCAGGTCCACGATGTTGGTCCCCCATGCGCTGCGGACCTCAATGTGGTTGGCTCCCAATGCCTGCATCACGGCAATCTGGATCTTGGGGTCGTCGTCGATCTCGTCACCGAAGCCCGAGAGCTCCCATTCAACAGCTGGCGTGCTCATAGTTACTTGACTCCTCCGGCGGTCAGGCCGCCCACTAGGTAACGCTGGAAAATGAGGTACAGGATGACCACCGGGGCAGCACACACAAGGGAGGCTGCCATCATCTGGCCGTAGAAGGGAATCGCGCCGCCTTCTTGCGAAGCACCGAAGACTTGAAGCGCGACGGCGGCCGTCTGGCTTTCGGGCCGCGTCATGACTGAGGCGAACAGGACGTCGTTCCAGCCGAGCAGGAAGGCGAAAATACCGGAGACGACGACGCCGGGCCAGCTCAGCGGAAGGATAATCCGCACCAGCACGCCCAGGTTGCTGGCGCCGTCGATCCTTGCCGCCTCTTCGAGTTCGCGCGGCAGGCCGCGCAGATAGGTGACCATCACCCAGGTGGAGAACGGCATCGCGAACGTCAGATAGGTGATAAACAAGCCCCACTGCGTGCCGATGACCTGGATGCCCAGGTAGGTGGCGGAAGAAGAGAACAGCACGAAGACCGGAAGCACCATGAGGGTGCCGGGAACCGACTGGAGTCCGAGGAGCCCGCGAAGGATCGTCAGACGGCCGCGGAACTGGTACCGGACCAGGACGTAGGCGGTGGCGATCGACATCAGCGCGGAGACCACCGCGGTGGAACCGGCCACGAGCACGCTGTTCGCCAAGCCAGTAGCCAGTCCAACGCTCGTCCAGATCGTCGAGTAGTTCTCAAAGGAGAAGCTGGACGGGAAGAACTCGCCCCGGGCCACGCCGATGTCCGAGTTCACGGACGCGAGGAAGATGTACGCCACCGGGATGAGCACCAGGGCACACAACAGTGTCAGGATGATGGCGAGCATGGGCCCTGGCAAGAGTTTGGTGACTTCGTGCTGGCGTTTGGAGCCCGGGCGGAAGTGTTCGCTCGATTGGCGTCCGACGGCGGTAGTTGCGGTGCTCACTTTTTGCCTCCGGGAGTTTCGGCGTCGTCGAGTTTGACGGCCCGCAGATAGACGAACAGGGGAATCGCGATCAGGATCAGCGAAATGAAGGCCATGGCTGCGCTGAGCCCGAACCTGAAGCTCTGGAAGCTCGTGACGTAGGTGAGGATCGGGAGCAGCTCCACATCGGACGGAGCAGGTACCCCGAACAGGACGAACGGCAAGGTGAAGTTGTTGATGTGGTGCAGCATGCCGATCAGGAACGCCAAGGAGAGCGGGCCCTTCAGGTACGGGAAGACCACATAGCGGAGCTTGTTCCACCACAGCGCACCGTCAAGGGCCGAGGCCTCGTGGACCTCATGGTCCACTGACTGGAGCCCGGACAATGCCAGTAGGTAGACGAACGGCCACGATGCCCAGATCTGGACCAGGATCAAGGTCCAATAAGACTGGGGACCGTTGAGCCACAGTCCGGGGTCGATGCCTACCGAATGCAGCGCCGAATCGATCACGCTGCCCGGCTGGAACATCGTCCGCCACACCGTGGCCACCACGAAGGAGGGAAGGACGTAGGGGACCAGGAAGATGGAACGGATCACGGCCCGGCCCTTGAAGGCGTTCTGGGTCGCGACGGCGCCGGCGATGCCGAGCGGGATAGTGATAACCATGGCGAGCAAGGAGTAGCTGACGCTGAGCCAGATGGCGTGGAGCAAAGGCGATGCGGTCAGCGCTTCGACGAAGTTCTGGACTCCGATGAACGGAGCGCTGACCCACTGGCGCAGCGAATACTGGTCCAGGTCCAGCCCCGACATGAAGATGCCGAGGAGGAGCGGCACTACGATGATGATCACCATCAGCAGGCCGCCTGGAATCAGCATCCACAAGGGGCGGTTACGTTCGCTCAGCCCCTTGCGGCGCCGGGGCGTGTTGTCCGGCGACTGCGGGTCCGGCTTTGCAGCGCGTGACGATTTGCGGCGCGCGGACTTCCCCGCAGTCAATGAATCGGTGGACATGTCAGTTCCTACTTACTTCGATGCCCGGTCAAGTGAGGCCTGGCCCTTGGATTGTGCGTCCTTGAGGCGCGCCTGGAGGCTGGAGTCGTCCACCGAACCCTTGGAGAGATCGGGGATCGACTGGACCACTACGTTGAGGAGAGCGAGCTGGATGTCGCCCCAAGCTCCGGTGAAAGGCGTTGCCTTGGACTTCGCTGCGGTGTCGGCAACCGGTTGGAGGACAGGGTTGTTCAAAGCCTTCAGGGCTTCGGCGTTGGCCGGCAGGTCTCCGAAGATCTTCTGGTAGTTCAACTGCTCGTCCTTCGAGGTGATCAGGTTGACGTAAGCGAAGGCAAGGTCCTTCTGCTTCGAGTAGTCGGCAACAACCACGTTGTCACCGGACAGGATGCTGGCCGCATTCGCGGCATCGCCCTGCGGAGACGACTGGCCCGGGGCCGTCGTCGGCATGGCCGTGTAGGCGTACTTTCCCGCGACCGCCGACTTGTCGAGAGTCGGGAGGGAACTCGATGTCGTCATCATGAGGTATCCAGCCTTGCCCGAGGCAAAGGCGGCAACGGCATTGCTGTTGCTCCACCCGATGGAAGCCGGATCGACTACCTTGTCCTTGGTAAGCCAGCCAAAGTAGGTTTCATAGGCTTTCTTGACGGCCGGGTCATCAAGCTTGAGCGTTTTGCCGTCCACGAGCGGGTTTCCTGCCTGGACGGACATGGCCCAGATGAACTTCCAGGGGTCAAAGCTGTCCTTGTACCCCGTGGCGAGGCCGAAGGTGCCCGTGGACGGGTCAGTCATCTTCTTGGCCTGGGTTGCAAGCTCGTCCCAGCTGGTGGCGGGCTTGTCGATCCCGGCCGCTTTCAAGATGTCCTTGTTGTAGGCCATCACGAACGGCCGGCTGACAAAGGGAATGCCCGCTTGGTGCTGGGCGTCCGGGCCGGAAATTCCCAGGGCAGCCTGGTTGAACCTGTCTTTCCCGCCTACTTTCTTCCAGTCGTCGTCGGACAACGTCACGAAGGCCTTGGTTGCATAAGCGGTGGGCGTGAAGGTGGTACCGAGGCTGTAGACGTCGGGTCCCTGTCCGGAGACGACGGACGTCTGGATGCGGGTCAGTTCATCGTTGGCCGAAGCGAAGGTTTCGAATTGGACGTCGGCACCGGTCTGCGCCTTGAACTTGGCCGCAATGTCGGTGAACCATTGCTTCTGCTGGGCGGGATAGGCGGCGCTGGAGTTGACCAGGACGCTCAACTTCTTGCCCTTTCCGTCAACGGGGCCGGTGCTCCCCCCGGAGCTGGTGCTGCCGCCTCCGCAGGCGGTCAAAGCTAGGGCTGCTGTTAGGGCAACAGCGGCAAATTTGGCGGACGATGCAAACTTCATTGTTTTCCTCCCTGGAGCCCGATGGCCTCATTGGCGTGGTGCGCGTCACATCGGGTGATTTCTCCGAGTCTAGGCAAGCGCAACAGCGATGACAAGCGATTGCCAAAAATTGTCATCGGTGCTGCAATTGTGGGACAAGTCACTCGTTGAAGAGCGGCTGCGGCAGATGAGGAACACCTAGGCGATGGCAGAACTCCAGCTCGAGTCACCGGGCAGGCAGCCCACGATCCGCGATGTCGCGGAGCTTGCGGGAGTGGCAACATCAACAGTCTCGAGGGCCCTGAGCAATCCCGGCAGGGTGAACCGGGTAACGCGCGAGCGGATCGAAGAAGCGGCCGCGCAACTGAATTACATTCCAAGCTCCCAGGCCCGCGGGCTCAGCTCCGGACGCACCCAGACTGTTGCCGTCCTGGTTCCGGACATCACCAATCCGTTCTACTTCGACATCATCCGTGGGGCGCAGCATCAGTTGAAGGCCGCCGGATACACGCAATTGCTCGTAGACACCGAGGAATCAGCGGAGATGGAAGCAGATGCCCTGCAGAAAATGCGCCGCTCAGCAGACGGATTCATTCTTGCCGCGTCCCGCCTGACGGATGCACAACTGGCCGAGGCTGCGGCACAGCAGCCCCTGGTCACCATCAACCGGGCTCCGGCAATTGCACCCACTGTGGTGATCGATACGCCGTCGGCCATCATCCAGGCGCTGGAACATCTGGTCTCGCTGGGGCACACACGGATTTGCTTCGTCGGAGGCCCGGCCACTTCCTGGTCCAATGCCAAGCGGTGGCAAGCGTTCCAGGACGAAACCACCGAACGGAAGCTGACCACATTCAGCGTCGGGCCGTTCGCGCCCAAGACCACATCCGGAGCGGCCGCAGCGGACGCCGCAGTGCATACGGGGGCCACCGCGTGCATCGTCTTCAATGACCTACTGGCCATCGGGATGCTGCAGCGCCTGCGCGAACGCGGTATCCGGGTGCCCGACGACATGAGCATTGTGGGCTGCGACGACATCTTCGGAGCCGATTTCTGCAACCCTCCGCTGACCACCATGGCGTCGCCCATCGAACAAGCCGGGCGCGTGGCCGTCTCCATGCTCCTGTCCCGGCTGAATCCCCAATACGGCGGCACCAGCCGGCGCTTGGCCGTCATGCCCACGCACCTCACGGTCCGGGCATCGACGGGCACGGCGCCGGTGCGCTGAATGGGCTCCGTGCCGCCCAACTGAACCAGCCCGGGCCGCCCAACTGACTCGCAGTTGTTGTCGTTTTGGAGCCTCATAACGACAACAAATGCGAGCTAGTTGGGTGGGGACCGGCGTTCCGGGCCACAACACGGGAAGTGACACAGTTGAGTGTTTCAAGTGCTGGTTACTAGTGTTGGGGACATGCGCACACTCCAGGCCACGATCATTGCGGAAATGGGCGTCCAGCCCCGGATCGACCCTGCCGAGGAGGTCCGCAAACGCGTCACGTTCCTGAAGGAATACCTCAAAGCCACGCACACCAAGGGCTTTGTCCTGGGCATTTCCGGCGGACTGGACTCTTCCCTCGCCGGGCGGCTTGCCCAACTGGCTGTCCAAGAGCTTGAGGCCGAGGGCGTGGAGGCGAATTTCGTGGCCGTCCGGCTCCCCTATGGCACCCAGCACGATGAGGACGACGCCCAGGCCGCGCTCGACTTTATCCAGGCCAAGACGGAATGGACTTTCAACATCTCCCGCGCAGTGGACGGTTTCGAGGACGAGTTCGAGAAGACCACGGGCGCGCGCATCTCGGATTTCCACAAGGGCAACACGAAGGCCCGGGCCCGTATGACCGCCCAGTACGCGCTAGCCGGCGAGCACAACTACCTAGTGATCGGCACCGACCACGGAGCTGAATCCGTCACCGGATTCTTCACCAAGTTCGGCGACGGCGGCGCGGACATCCTGCCGCTCTTCGGCCTCAACAAACGGCAGAACCGCGCACTCCTCGCCGAGCTCGGCGCCCCGTCCCGCATTTGGGACAAGGTCCCCACGGCCGACCTCCTGGACGGCAAGCCCGGCCGCACCGACGAGGACGAGCTCGGCATCACGTACGACCAGATCGACGACTACCTCGAAGGCCGGGAGGTCTCCGACGAGGTGGCAGAGACCATCGAGCAGAAGTACCTGCGCACGCGCCACAAGCGCACTGTTCCAGTCACGATTTTCGACACGTGGTGGAAGTAGCCTCGTAAGCCAGGGCGCCGCCGTCACGCTGAGCAACTTTTGCAGCGCACGACGGCGGTCTACCGCGCCGTGGCGGGGGCGCCGCCTTCGTGATTCCGCAAAAGTCTGCCCGTCGTGACGGGACGAAGCCCCCACCGCCCCTTCCAAACCCTTGGATGTCCTAGTATATTGCAGTGAGGCGGATCACACGGCCAGCTGGTTCCCGGTCCGCACTGACCCCATTCACGCAGGGCGAAAGGCAGACAATGACAGTCACCGACGACTTCCGTGCAGCCCGCGACCGGCTCCTCGAGCTGCGCACTGACTACTCCCGCGCACACGGCGAATTCCAGTGGCCCCGCTTCAACGAGTTCAACTTCGCCCTCGACTGGTTCGACCAGATCGCGGCCCACGCCGCAACGGCGAACAACCCTGCGCTGGTCATCGTCGAGCAGGACGGCAGCTCCACCCGTCGCAGCTTCGCCGATCTCTCCGCACGATCCTCGCAGCTTGCCAACTGGCTCCGTACCAGGGGCGTCCGCCGTGGCGACCGCATGATCATCATGCTCGGCAACCAAGTTGAACTGTGGGAACTCATGCTCGCCGGGATCAAACTCGGCGTGGTCCTGATCCCCACCACCACGCTCATGGGTCCTCGCGACATCACGGATCGCGTGGAGCGCGGCGGCGCCCGCTGGGCCGCCGTCGGGAGCGCCAACATAGCCAAGTTCGCAGAGGTGCCGGGCGATTACACCCTCATTGAAGTGGGCGACGGCGCCACGGCTGGCCACCAGAACAAGAGCGCCCTTCAGTACGCCGAAGCGGATTCCGCCGAGACGACGTTCGTCCCGGACGCCCCCACCGCCGCCGACGAGACCATGCTCCTCTACTTCACTTCGGGCACCACGTCGCGCGCCAAACTGGTGGAGCATACCCACACCTCGTACCCCGTGGGACACCTCTCCACGATGTACTGGATCGGCCTGGAACCCGGAGACGTCCACCTCAACGTGGCTTCTCCCGGCTGGGCCAAGCACGCGTGGTCCAACGTTTTCACGCCGTGGATCGCCGAGGCCTGCGTCTTCGTCTACAACTACGATCGTTTCGATGCCAAGGCCCTCATGGAACAGATGGGCCGGGAAGGCGTTACGAGCTTCTGCGCCCCGCCCACCGTATGGCGCATGCTCATCCAGGCGGACCTGACCCTGCTCAAAACGCCGCCCACGAAGGTTGTTTCGGCGGGCGAACCCCTCAATGCCGAGGTGATCGGGCAAGTGGAGAGGGCCTGGGGCCAGACCATACGCGACGGCTTCGGCCAGACGGAGTCAACCGTGCAGGTCGCCAACACTCCCGGGCAACCGGTCAAGACCGGCTCGATGGGACGGCCCCTGCCGGGCTACGACGTCGTACTCGTAGACCCAACCACAGGTGAAGAGGCCGACGACGGCGAGCTGTGCTTGCGCTTGGACCCTCGCCCGGTGGGGCTCATGAAGTCCTACTTCGGCGACCCGGAAAAGACGGCCGAGGCTTTCCGTGACGGTTATTACCACACGGGCGACATGGCCAGCCGGGACGGGAACGGCGTTATCACCTACGTGGGCCGGGGCGACGATGTCTTCAAGTCCTCCGACTACCGTTTGTCCCCTTTCGAACTCGAAAGCGTGCTGATCGAACACCCCGCAGTGGCGGAGGCCGCCGTCGTGCCCTCTCCGGATCCGGTCAAGCTTTCGGTGCCGAAAGCCTTCGTGGTGCTCGCCGCCGGCTACGAGCCCGGTCCGGCCGTGGCCGAGGACATCCTCAGGTACTGCAGGCAGCACCTGGCGCCGTTCAAGCGCATCCGTCGACTCGAATTCGGCGAATTGCCCAAGACGATTTCCGGCAAGATCCGCCGTGTCGAACTTCGAGGTACGGAGGTGGCCCGTCACGGCGACGGTCCGCTGCCTGCCGGCCTGGGTGTCGAGTACACCGAGGACGAGTTCCCGAGTCTGAAAGAATAGGCAGCCAAGCAAATGTCAGGAGGAACCGTGGGCAGCCCGCTCCCCCGCGACCCCATCGCCGACGCCCAGCGAAACTGGGAACGCCACGGCTGGGGCCAAGTCGCCGCGCCCATGGCCGCCATCACCGCGATCATGCGCACGCAGCAGATCCTGCTGGCGCGGATCGAGGGCGTGCTGAAGCCGTACGGCCTGACCTTCGCGCGCTACGAACTCTTGGCCTTGCTGAGTTTCGCCCGCAGCGGCGCTCTGCCCATGAACAAAGCCAGCGCGCTGCTCCAAGTGCATCCGACGTCGGTGACGAACGCCGTCGACCGCCTTGAAAAGGCAGCCCTCGTGGTCCGCTCGCCGCACCCAACCGACGGGCGCACCACGCTGATCGAGCTCACCGCGGAGGGCCGCACCCTCGCGAAGCGCGCGACGACGGCACTCAACAACGAGGTGTTCGGCCAGTCCGGCTTCGGGGAGGAAGACGTCGAGCACCTGATCCGCGTACTGGGAGACTTCCGCAAGGCCGCGGGCGACTTTACGGACGGCTAACGCGTAATCGTCGATCATGTGCGTCATCCAGGCTTGCCTGCCGGCGCCGGCTGCTAGGCTGCGGTTCTGAACTTCCAGGAGGAACACCGTGGGCTTTGCCGAACTACTAAGGAGCAACTGCGCCGCAGATTGGGACGCAGCGGTCAACCATCCGTTCGTGGATCAGCTCTTCGGCGGGAGCCTTCCCGATGACGACCTGCGCCGCTACCTCGTGCAGGATTACCAGTTCTGCGATGCGTTCACAGCGCTCCTAGGCCAGGCGGTTGCCTCAGCACCGTCGCTTCCTTCTCGACTCGTGTTCGCACGGGTGCTCGGGGCTTTCGCCTCGGACGAGAACACGTACTTCCAGGATTGCTTTGAGGAATTATCCGTACCTGAGGCCGACCGGATAGCGCCTTCACTGGGTCCTGCGACCCGTGACTTCGATGCCCTCATGCGGAGCGCTATCGCCACGCGCTCCTACGCGGACGTGTTGGCCGTGGTACTGGTGGCGGAATGGCTGTACGGCGACTGGGCATCCCGGGCCGGCGACCCCGCTCCATGGCCGTCAGCAGCAAAGCATTCGGAGTGGATCCGCCTGCACAACAACCCCGAGTACAACACGTGGGTTGAGTGGTTGCGGGCGGAGTTCGACGCCGTCGAGCCCGTCTCCGCCGAAGACCGTGCCCGCGTGGCCGGGACGTTCGCCGAGGCAGTCCGGCTCGAGCGCACGTTCTTCGACGCGGCGCTGGTCCGGCCGGACAGCAATGGTGCAATTCGTGGGCTGTGAAATCGTTATTGGCGTCGGCGCCGAAACCGTCCGCCGTTACGAACTCCTGGACAACCAGCTGGACTCTACGCCGGACCAAGGATGTCCATAAGCCCTTGGCTGTGTGACACGCTCGTCGCATGATCACATTGTGATATTCGTGTATCAAATAATGAGACAGGCACGTAGCATTGTGGCCATGAAGAGTGCAGCGATAGAACCCTTTGTCGATCTCGATTGGTTGGCTCAAAACCGTCGCCGCGTGGTGCTGGCCGATGTGCGCTGGTACCTCGACGGGCGCTCAGGCCGGGCGGCGTACGACGGCGGGCACATCCCCGGGGCGGTCTTTGTCGACCTGGATCGCTGGCTCTCGGCTAAGGGATCGCCACTCGAAGGAAGAAACCCGCTCCCCCCGCCGGAAGATTTTGCCCTTGGGATGCGGGAAGTGGGAATCAGCGACGACGACATCGTGGTGGCTTACGACGACGCCGGCGGAGTCATCGCCGCACGCTTGGTCTGGATGCTGCGCGCCACAGGCCACAGCTCCGCCATTCTGGATGGCGGGTTGGCCAGCTATGAAGGGCCCTTGGAAACCGAACATCCTTCGAGGCCCGCAGGTGATTTCACCGCACAACCGTGGCCCAGGAACCGCCTGGCGGAGATCCACGAGCTCTCGATCGAATCAAACCTCGCCGTGGACGCACGCAACCGCGACCGATTCGAGGGCAGGCAGGACCCCATCGATCCCAGGCCCGGGCATGTGCCCGGCGCGCGGAACGTCCCGTGCAGGGAGAACCTGGACCCCAACGGGAAACTGCGCAGCAAGGCCGAGTTGCTGCGCAGTTTCGCTACGGCGGGCATCACATCGGCCGAGAACGTGATCAGCTATTGCGGGTCCGGAGTAACGGCTTGCCACAATCTTCTGGCCTTGGAATATGCGGGCCTTGGACACGGCAGACTCTTCACGGGCGGGTGGTCCCAATACGGCCATGCGCTAGAATTCCCGGTCGAGCTCGGGCCCGCGAAACCTTAAAGGTGCTTGAACTCCGGCTGGCGCTTCTCGGTGAATGCCGCCATGCCTTCTTTTTGGTCCTCGGTGGCGAACAATGAGTGGAAGATCCGGCGCTCGAACAAAACACCTTGGGACAGGCCGGTTTCGAAGGCTGCGTTGACGGCCTCCTTGGCCACCATGGCAACCGGCTTGGACTTCGACGAGATCACCTCGGCGGCTTTCAGCGCCTCCTCCACCACGGAGTCGGCCGGCACGACGCGGGAAACGAGTCCCGCCCGCTCGGCTTCTTCGGCGTCCATGAACCGCCCAGTGAGGATCATGTCCATTGCCTTGGCCTTGCCCACGGCCCGGGTCAGCCGTTGCGAGCCGCCCATGCCCGGAATGACACCGAGGTTGATTTCAGGTTGGCCGAACTTGGCGTTGTCCCCGGAAATGATGAAATCGCACATCATGGCAAGTTCGCAGCCCCCACCGAGGGCAAAGCCGGACACCGCGGCAATCACGGGAATGCGCAGGCGCGTGAGGTTTTCCCAGGCGCGGAACCAGTCGGCGGCATACATTTCCATGTACCCCTTGGATGCCATCTCCTTGATGTCGGCGCCGGCGGCGAAGGCTTTCTCCGAACCGGTGATCACCACGGCCCCCACGGCGGGATCCGCATCCATGTCCGACACGGCCGCCACGATCTCATTCATGGTGGCCTGGTTCAACGCGTTGAGCGCCTTGGGCCGGTTCAGGGTCACCAGGCCCACGCGTCCACGGAGTTCCACCAGGATGTTTTCGTACTGCTGCGCCAAGCCGTGCCCCTTTTGTCGTAAATGACTTACCCGCCAAGGCTACTTGGCGGACTTGTCCCGGATGTCCGTGATGATGCCGGAGAAGTCGCGTCCGGCTCCGCCTTCGGCCGCGAAGGCGTCGTAAATCTGCGATGCCAGGTGCCCCATTTGCCCGTCGACTCCTGTGCTCTCCAGCGCGTTGACCGCGAGCCGGAGGTCCTTCGCCATGAGCGCTCCGGCGAATCCGGGTTGGTAGTCGCGGTTGGCCGGGCTCGTGGGGACCGGGCCGGGAACCGGGCAGTTGGTGGTCAGCGCCCAGCACTGCCCCGAGGCGTTGGAAGCGACGTCGAACAGCGCTTGGTGCGTAAGGCCCAGCTTCTCGCCCAGGACGAATGCCTCGCTGACGGCAATCATGGACACCCCCAGGATCATGTTGTTGCAGACCTTGGCGGCCTGGCCGGCTCCGTGGTCACCGCAGTGCACGATCCTCCGGCCCATGAGCTCCAGGATCGGCTTCACCGTTTCGAAGTCCTCCGGCAGCGCCCCCACCATGAAGGTCAGGGTTCCGGCTTCGGCACCCACCACGCCTCCGGAAACGGGCGCGTCCACGGAGCGGTGGCCGGCCTCCAAGGCAATGGCCGCGGCCTCGCGGGCCTCGTCGACATTGATGGTGGAGCAGTCCAGGAACAGCGTGTTCGGCGCAGCCACCGAGAGTAGGCCCGGCGCTCCGTCCACTCCCCGGTAGGCGTCAAGGACGTGCTTGCCGCTGGGCAGCATGGTCAGGACAACGGAGGCGTCAGCGAGGGCCTCCGGAGCGGAATCCACCGTGGCAATGCCATGTTCACGGGCTGCCTCGAGTGCTGCCGGCACGGGATCGTACGCGACTACTTGATGACCCGCTTTGACAAGGTTTACGGCCATGGGGCCGCCCATGTGGCCAAGGCCGAGGAAAGCGATGGTGCCGGAAACTGCGTCAGACATGGTCGGACTCCTTTGAATGAAGTTTGAGTTCACGGTCGCCGAGCGGCGCGAAGAAGCCCTCGACGGCGGCCCGCGACACCTCCGCCAGGGAAGCTGGCTTCCACTGTGGGTTGCGGTCCTTGTCCACCACTTGGGCGCGGATCCCCTCGCGGAAATCCGGGCCAGCCAGGCAGCGCACGCCGACGCGGTATTCCTGCTCCAAGGCCTCCTCGAGGGATAGCTCCCCGACGCGCCGCAACGATTCCAGGGTGACTTTCACGGCCGTAGGCGACTTCGCCTCGATGGTGTCCGCGGCTGCAGCGGCTTCCCCTCCGGCGTCCCGCAGCCTTGCGACGATTTCCTCGGCGTCGTCGGACCCATAGGCCTCATCGATCCAATCGCGCTGGCGGGACAGTGCCGAGGCCGGCGGCTCCTGCACGAAGCGCCCGACGGCGGCCTCCGCCGTCGAGCTCTCCAGCGCTTCCGCAAGCGCGGGCAGGCTTTCGGACGGGACGAAGTGGTCCGCTAGCCCCAGGAACAAGGCGTCGGCCCCGCTCAGGTGGGCGCCCGTGAGGGCTGCGTGGGTGCCAGACTCGCCCGGTGAGCAGGACAGCAGAAGGGTTCCGCCGACGTCGGGCACAAAGCCAATGGTGGTTTCCGGCATGCCGGTACGGGTCCGCTCGGTGACTACGCGGACGGAGCCGTGGGCCGAGATGCCGACCCCGCCGCCGAGGACCAGCCCGTCCATGAAGGCCACGTAGGGCTTCGGGTACCGGGCGATGAGCGAGTTCAAGCGGTATTCCGCAGCCCAGAAGTCCGCGGTCTGGTCCCCGTGGCGCAGCATGTCGTCGTAGATCGCCACGATGTCCCCACCCGCGCACAGTCCGCGGTCCCCGGAGCCGTGCACCAAGACCGTTTTGACCGCGTCGTCGTCCGCCCACGCGGTGAGCTGCTCCAGCATGGCGTGCACCATCCCGGCGGTGAGTGCGTTGACGGCCTGGGGCCGGTTCAGCGTGACGACGCCGAGGTGGCCGCGCTTCTCGAACAGAACCTCGGCCATTAGCTGCCGGCCGGCATCACGAAGCTGGCGCCTTGGCGGATGCCCGAAGGCCAGCGGGTGGTGACCGTCTTGGTCTTGGTGTAGAAGCGGAAGGCGTCCGCACCGTGCTGGTTGAGGTCGCCGAAGCCGGAGGCCTTCCAGCCGCCGAAGGTGTAGTAGGCGATCGGAACCGGAATGGGAACGTTGATGCCGACCATGCCCACTTCGACGCGGCTGGCGAAGTCGCGGGCGGCGTCGCCGTCGCGGGTGAAGATCGCGACGCCGTTGCCGAACTCGTGCTCGGAGCAGAGCCGCAGCGCTTCTTCGTAGTCGGACGCGCGGAGGACGCTCAGGACCGGCCCGAAGATCTCCTCCTTGTAGATGGACATGTCCTTCGTGACGTTGTCGAAGAGGGTCGGGCCAACCCAGAAACCTCCGTCGTATCCATCGACCTTGAGGCCGCGTCCATCGGTGACGAGCGTGGCGCCTTGGTCGACGCCGGCCTGGATGTAGCCTTCAATGCGTTCTTTCGCCGAGGCCGCCACCACCGGGCCGAAGTCCGAATCCTTGGCCAGGCTCGGGCCGACCTTCAGTCCCCTGATGCGGTCCTGCAACTTGGAAACCAGTTCGTCGGCCGTCTCTTGGCCGACCGGTACGGCCACCGAGATCGCCATGCAACGCTCGCCGGCGGAGCCGAAGCCGGCACCGATGAGTGCGTCCGCGGCCATGTCGAGATCGGCGTCGGGCATGATCACCATGTGGTTCTTGGCACCGCCGAAGCACTGGGCGCGCTTGCCGTGGGCCGCTGCCGTGGCGTAAATGTACTGCGCGATCGGCGTGGAACCGACAAAGCCGATGGCCTTCACGCGCGGATCCTCGAGAAGGGCGTCAACGGCCTCCTTGTCGCCGTTGATGACGTTGAAGACACCGTTCGGCAATCCAGCCTCGGTGAAGAGCTCGGCCAGGCGGAGCGGCACCGAGGGGTCGCGCTCCGAGGGCTTGAGGATGAAGGCATTGCCGGCCGCCAGCGCGGGGCCGGACTTCCAGAGCGGAATCATCGCCGGGAAGTTGAAGGGCGTGATGCCCGCGACGACGCCGAGTGGCTGGCGCAGCGAGTGGACGTCGATGCCGGTGCCGGCGTTGTCCGAGAATTCGCCCTTGAGCAGGTGCGGCGCACCTGCGGCGAACTCCACCACCTCGATGCCGCGCTGGATGTCACCCTTGGCATCGGGGAAGGTCTTGCCGTGCTCGGAAGAGAGCAGCGTAGCGAGTTCGTCCATGTTCTCGTTGACGAGGTCCACGAACTTCAGCAGGATCCGGCCGCGCCGCTGCGGGTTCATGGCAGCCCATTCGAGCTGGCCTTTTTCCGCGTTCGCGATCGCGTTCCTGACCTCATCGGCGCTGGCCAAGGGGAGCTTTGCCTGGACCTCGCCGGTGCAGGGATCGTAGACATCGCTGAAGCGCCCGGAGGTCCCGTCGATCCTCTGGCCGTCAATGTAGTGGGAAAGTTCGCGCACCATGGAATGCTCCTTTGCATATGGGGAATGCCCGCCATCGGCCTCGAAGGCACATGTCCAACTGCGCTCCGGGACGTCTTTGATCCCGAATATACTCGGACTTCCTACTAATTTCTAGAGCACACCAGCTGGTGCTCAGGTGAGCCCGCTCAGCGAGGCAGGTTGCCGTAGGCATCCAGAGCCTCCCGGCGCGAGGCCTTAAGGTCCACCACCGGCTCCGGATAGTCCGCCGTGGACAGTTCCGGGATCCACTGGCCGACGTAGCCGCCATGGGGATCGAATTTCTTGGCCTGGGTCTCCGGATTGAAGATCCTGAAGAAGGGCGAGGCGTCCGCACCGGAACCGGCTACCCACTGCCAGTTCGCGGGATTGGACGCAGGATCGGCATCCACCAGGGTGTCCCAGAACCATTGCTCGCCCACTTGCCAGTGGATTCCAAGGTTTTTCACCAAGAGACTGGCGGAAACCATGCGGACCCGGTTGTGCATCCATCCTGTGTGCCACAACTGCCGCTGGCCTGCGTCAACCATGGGGAATCCCGTGCGGCCCTCCTGCCACGCGCGAAGGAGATTTGCGGCTTCCTGGGCGGCTGGTTCGTGCGAGCCGGCACCCCGACCACCCGGCCAAGCCCACGGATAGTGGTCGAACCCGGGCCGCAAATTGGCCGTTGCCAGATCCGGATGATGGAAGTACTGGTGCCAGCAGAATTCACGCCAACCGAGTTCCGCGGCGAAGACAGCCGCACCGTCGCCGAGTTCCCGACGCCGGCGTTGCTGGGCATGCCATACCTCGAACGGGCTGAGTTGCCCCCACCGCAAAAAGGGCGACAACCGGCTGCTGCCCGGCACGTCCGGACGGTCCCGGTTCACCGAATAGTCCGCAAGCCCGTGCTCCACGAAGTCGTCAAGAAGCTCACGCGCCTGGGCCGAACCCGGCTGCCAGCTTTCGGACAATCCGGCCGACCAGTCGGGGTTTCGCGGCAGCAATCCCCACGTGTCCAATTCCTCGGACTCAGGGAGCCGGCCGGAGAATCCCCGACCCGGTTCCGGAGCCTCTAGCGGTTCACGGAAATCCAAGCCGGACACGGTCCGCCAAAAAGGCGTGAAGACCTTGAAGGGTCCGCCTTGCTTCGTGGTCACAGCCCACGGCTCGTGCAGCAGGGAGGCCTGGAAACTCTCCGCATGCATCCCGGATTCGCGCGCCCAGGTCTTGATGCCGGCGTCGAGCATTCGCTCCGGCTTGCCGTAGCGGCGGTTCCAGTACAGCGACTCCGAACCCACCGCCGTCGCGGTTTCCCGGACGACCTCCGTTGCCGGTCCGCGGCGCAGCAAAAGCGGAACACCCAGGGCGGCAAGGTCATCGCGAAGGGCAAGCAGGGAATGATGCAGCCACCAGCGGGAGGCGCCGCCGAGCGGCCTGATACCAGGTGATTCCTCATCGAGGACGTAGAGCGCGACGGCGGAACCGTCGTCGGCTGCCGCCCGCAGTGCCGGGTTGTCCGCGGCCCGGAGGTCGTCCCGGAACCACACGATCGACGGCTTCACTCATCCCCCTCGGATTTCGTGCAAAGGTCATGCCCCCTAAGACGAATCTTAAGGGGCATGGCCGGTACTGAGATTTACTTGGGCATCAGGACGGAGTCAACCAGGTACACCGTGGCGTTGGCGGTGTGGACGCCACCGCAGATCACGGCGGAGCCTCCGTCAACCTTGAGAGCGTCCTTGGTTCCCGTAACTGTCACGGAGTCGCCCTCAACCGTCTTGTGGGTGCCCACGATCTGGTCCGGGGTCAGCTGGCCGGGGATGACGTGGTAGGTGAGGATCTTGCTCAGGAGAGCATCGTCCGTCTTGAGGGTATCGATGGTGGCGGCGGGGATCTTGGCGAAGGCGCTGTCCACAGGAGCGAAGACAGTGAACTGGCTGCCGTTAAGCGTGTCCACCAGGTTCACCTTGGGGTTCAGCTTGCCGGACACCGCGGCCGTGAGGGTCTTGAGCAACGGGTTGTTGGAAGCGGCCACGGCTACGGGGTCGAGAGCCATTCCGGCAACCGAACCTGCACCACTGGGAACCTGGGAGGCGTAACCTGCACAGCCCGGGCCAACCAGGTCTTTGGTCGGGTCCATCGCGGCGCTTGCCGAGGCGGAGGGGGTCGCCGCCATGGTGGACGACGAGCTCGGAGCGGCCGACGACGATGAGGCCGTGGAAGCGGAGCCGCCACAGGCAGTGAGGCCCAGCAGGGCGGAAGCGGCGAGGCCGGCGATCGCAAAAGACGTGCGCTTTGTAGCAAGCATGACATTTCTCCTTCAAACGGACTGACATTCGGTGCCGGTTGATTCCGGCGTGAAAGCACTTCACCCTTGCGGGCTAAGTCCTTATGCCAGCTATTCGGAGGTGCGGGCCGGGTGGATGGGTAGATCTTCAAAACTTAATTTGGCGCCCCTCAAGCGGGGCTCATGCGGTGCGCTTCTTCCATGAGCAACTTGCCGAGGAATTCCTGGCGTTCAGGACGGAACCGCGGCTCAATGCCTGTGAGAGACAATGCGCCGATTGGCCGGCCCAGCTGGTCGAAGACGGCAGCCGCCATTCCCCAACTGCCCTCGAGGACCAAACCGGGATTCACCGAGTACCCGGCCATTCGGGTCTGCGCAAGGTTCCGGCGCACCACACTCTCGGTGTGGCCGGCGGCGAAGTCCCCCGCATGCCGTTCCCAGCCGGACAGGATCATTTCCTGTTCTTCGTCCGGCAGGAAGGCCATGATTGCCGTGCCAGCCGACGCTACGCCGAGCGGGAACCTGACGCCCTCGTGCAAGACAAACGAGCGCACCGGAAAGCTGCCTTCCTCGCGGAGCACGCACACGGTTTCGTCGCCACGACGGATCGAATAGAAGGCGCTCTCCCCGCTCTCCTCGGCCAGGCGGCGCAGACTGGGCCGGGCCAAGTCCTCAAACGGGAACCGCGCAGCCGCCACCGACCCCAGCAGGAAGATCTCGGGTCCCAGGATCCAGTTGCCGGTCCGCTGGTCGTGGTCCAGCAGGCCTTCGGCGGCGAGGGACGCGAGCAAGCGGTGCACCGTAGGGCGGGTTAGTCCGGACTCGCGGACCAGGCCAGCGATGGACATGCCCTCCGGCTTGCGCCCCACGAGCCGGAGGAGCGCGGCGACCCGAGCGACGACTTGGGCGCCCTGGACCGGCGCGGTTTGCGGCTGCTGAGTTGGCAACACTACCTCTTTCCCAAAGATTTCCTCCACAATGTGGACACTTCCAAGACTAGCGTCCACACTGTGCGAGTTCAGCCCTACTGGCCGCGTGGGGCCGTTGACCCTCCGCGCAGAGCCGCCCTAAGCTCCTTTTCAGACCGCTAACTCAGCCCAGTGTCCACAAAGTGGATGGCCGCTGAGTGATCCTACTCAAAGACGAGGACAAAGCCATGGCCAAAATCCAGCCCAGCGCCGCCGTTGCACTTCAGGACGTCCTGCGCGACGGCCAGACGATCGCCGTCGGCGGCTTCGGGCTCAGCGGCATCCCCGCGGACCTGATCGACGCCGTCCGCGATTCGGGCGTCAAGGACCTGACCGTGGTCTCCAACAACATGGGCATTGACGGCAAGGGGCTTGGCGTCCTCATCGAAGCCGGACAGGTCCGCAAGGTCATCGCCTCGTACGTGGGCGAGAACAAGCTCTTCGCCGAGCAGTACCTCTCCGGCCAGCTCGAGGTCGAATTCGCTCCCCAGGGCACCTTGGCCGAGCGCCTCCGCGCCGGTGGTGCAGGCATCCCCGCCTTCTACACGCGGACCGGCGTCGGCACCCTGGTCGCCGAAGGCAAGCCCCTCGAAGAGTTCGACGGCGTCACGTACGTCCGCGAGCGCGGGATCGTCGCCGACGTCGCACTGGTCCACGCGCACACCGCGGACACGGACGGCAACCTGATCTACCGCTACACGGCACGGAACTTCAACCCGGTCGTGGCGACGGCGGGAATCGTGACTATCGCGGAGGCCGAAGTGATCGTGAAGCCCGGCGGATTGGATCCGAACCACATCGTGACGCCCGGCGTCTACGTCCAGCGTCTGGTCCAGGCGAGCGGCCGGACCAAGGACATCGAGCAGCGCACCGTCCGGCCCCGCACTGAAGCCCTGGCCGGCTAAGCACCCACCCGACAAGGAGAACCACCATGGCATGGACCCGCGACGAAATGGCCGCCATTGCGGCCCAGGAGCTCAACGACGGCGATTACGTCAACCTCGGGATCGGCATTCCCACCCTCGTTGCCAACAACCTGCCCGACGGCGTGCGGGTTGTTCTGCAAAGCGAGAATGGCCTCCTCGGCATGGGACCTTTCCCCTACGAGGGCGAGGAAGACGCCGACCTGATCAACGCCGGCAAGCAGACCGTCACGGTCCTGCCCGGCGGCAGCATCTTCGACTCGGCAACGTCTTTCGGCATGATCCGCGGTGGACACGTCAAGGTTGCCATCCTCGGCGCCATGCAGGTTTCCGGCAATGGCGACCTCGCCAACTGGACCATTCCGGGAAAGATGGTCAAGGGCATGGGCGGCGCCATGGACCTGGTGGCCGGCACCCCGCGCGTCGTGGTCCTCACCGAGCACAATGCCAAGGACGGGAGCGCCAAGATCGTCCGGGAATGCACCCTGCCGCTGACCGGACTGGGGGTGGTGGACCGGATTGTCAGTGACCTCGCGGTGTTCGATCTTGTGCGGAACGCACAAGAAACGGACGGCGGGCGGCAGCTCACGCTGACGCGCCTCGCCCCCGGGGTCACCGTCGAGGAACTCCGCGAAAAGACCGGGGCAGCGTTCGACGTCGCCTTGGAAACCACTCCTGCATTGGAAGGAACACTGGCATGAGCCTGAAAGAGCAGTTCGGCAAAGATGTCCTCCTCACCGGATGGGGACACAGCAAGTTCGGCAAACTCACGGACGAGACGCTGGAGTCCTTGATCGTCCAGGTGTCCGCGGAGGCCATCCGGAACTCCGGCTTTGAGCCGCGGGACATCGACGAAATCTACCTCGGCCAGTTCAACTCAGGCATGCAGCCCCTTGGCTTCACGTCCTCACTGGCGCTGCAACTGTCCGAGGACCTGGCAAACGTGCCGGCTACGAGGACGGAGAACGCCTGCGCTTCCGGTTCTGCAGCGTTCCAGCAGGGCGTGAAGTCTGTCTTGGCCGGCACTGCCCGCAACGTCCTGGTGATCGGGGCTGAAAAAATGACCGACGCCGGAGCCGACGTCGTAGGCGCAGCCCTTCTGGGAGCGTCTTACGAAATGGCGGGCAAGGCCTCCACCACCGGTTTCACGGGGTTGTTCGCCGAGGTGGCCAAGCACTACGAAAAGCGCTACGGAGCGGGCCTCGAGCGCCGTGGATTTGCCGGCGGCCTAGGCGACATCCTCGGTTCCATCGCCGCTAAGAACCACCGCAACGGCATGGACAACCCCTTCGCGCAGATGCATAGGGACTTCGGCGAAGAGTTCTGCCGGACGGTTTCCGAGAAGAATCCCATGGTTGCCGAACCGCTGCGCCGCACCGACTGCTCTCCCGTGTCCGACGGCGCCGCCGCCGTCGTGCTTTCCCTCGGCCCGGCGTCGGGCGCTGCTACCGAACCCGTGCGGTTGGCGGGCTTCGGGCACGCGAACGCCTTCTTCCCGGCGGAGCGCCGCGACCCCACCGAGTTCGCCGCCACGCGGGTCTCCTGGGAGCGCGCGCTGGGGATGGCCGGCGTCGGGATCGACGGACTGGACTTCGCCGAAGTGCACGATTGCTTCACGATCGCCGAACTGATCATGTACGAGGCCATGGGGCTGACGCCGCGTGGCGAAGGCTCCCGGGCGGTTCAGGAAGGTTGGGTCTACAAGGACGGCAGGCTGCCCGTCAACGTGTCCGGCGGCCTCAAGGCCAAGGGCCACCCCGTCGGCGCAACGGGCGTATCGCAGCACGTCATCGCAGCCATGCAGCTCACGGGCACTGCGGGAGCCATGCAACTGCCCAACGCCCGCCGCGGAGCCGTGCAGAACATGGGCGGCGTAGGCATCGCGAACTACGTCTCAGTTTTGGAGTCGGTCTAGCCCCTCGAATGCCCTACTTCGCCGCAAGCACCGCCGCACCAGCCGCCGCGCAGGCTTCGTCCAGGACGCCGTCCGGTGCGCCGCCGACGCCGATCCCGGCGACGGAGACGCCGTTCACCGTGAGCGGCACCCCGCCAGGGAGGAAGAGGGTGCCCGGGAGGTCGGCGATCGACGGGCCACGTGACGGCGGGCGAAGAAAAAATTGGGGTGCAGGTGTCGATTTGGCCGGTCGCCATTCGTATAGGGGGTGACCGGGCCGCAGAGAGCGGTCCGCAGAAGCAAAGGAGCATGTCATGCGCCAGATCAATGCCACGCTGTCCATTACCCTCGACGGAGTCATCCAGGGACTGGGCCGTCCGGACGAGGACACCCGCGGTGGCTTCACCCACGGTGGGTGGGGCGGCAGGTACAACGACGAGGTCATGGGCCGTGAGATGGGCAAGGGCATGGCGAAACGCACGGACATGCTGTTCGGACACCGCACCTGGACCGACTTCATCACCGCCTGGAGCACCCGCGCCGACGACAACCCGTTCACCGTGTACATGAACGCAGCGACCAAGTTCGTTGTGTCAAGGACGCTGGAGAACGCCGATGCCTGGCAGAACTCCATCCTGCTGTCCGGCGAGGCCGCCGAGACGGTGGCCAAGCTCAAAGCCGAGCCTGGCAACGATCTGACGATCATCGGCAGCGCGTCGCTGGTCCGCTCCCTGCACGCCGCCGGCCTCATCGACAACTTCACTCTGCTGATCCACCCGCTCACCCTGGGTACCGGGACGCGGCTGTTCGAAGGCCCAGCCCCGCTGACCGAGTTCGAGCTCACCGGCTCCGTCACGACCACCAAGGGGGTGATCATCGCCCACTACACCCGCCGATAACGAAAGAGGCGGCCTCACGCGTGCTGGCCCATTCCCCAGCTGCCGCCCCGGGTCTAAACTGACCCTATGTCCGACACCGCAGGACGCAAGTTGTTCCAGCATTCAGGAACGGCGCTCATCTTCCGGGGAGCCTTGGCCCTTCTGTTGGCCTTCCTTGTCGCTTCCCTGCCAGTCGCCACGGTGTTTGCGCTCGTCTACGTCTTCGGCGTCTTCGCCATGACGGACGGGCTCACCAATATGGCCCACCACTTCTACGACCCGGCGCGCCACTCCCGCTGGAGCCTGATCGGCGGCTTCATCTCCGTCGCGACCGGCATCGTGGCCGTTTCGTGGCCAGGCATCACCGCCGCAGCACTGGGCGTCCTCATAGGAGCATGGGCCTTGGTCCTCGGCATTTCGCAGATCATCCTTGCCATGGACACCAGGACGACGGTCAGGGCTTGGTGGATCTGGATGTTGACAGCGTTGGTCACCACTTTGTTTGGGCTCTTTGTGCTCGTCAATCCGGGCGCGGGATTCCTGAGCGTGGTGGCTCTCCTCGCGACATATGCCGCGGTCAGTGGCGTTTTGTTGATCGCCTCCGGCATCAAACTACGCAGGCGTGCCTCTTCTTCGGTGATGCTCGCCCACTAGCCCGGTGGCAGCAATCTGCTGCGGGGGGATGCGCCAGGTCCCAAGTTCGGTAAGTTAGTGGCTGTGAAGATAGCTACCTGGAATGTGAATTCGCTCCGCGCACGTGCCGACCGCGTCGAGGCATGGCTGCAGCGCAATGACTGCGACGTCCTCGCCATGCAGGAAACCAAGTGCAAGGACGACAACTTCCCGTGGGAGCTCTTCGAACGCATGGGCTACGAGGTTGCCCACTTCGGCCTGAGCCAATGGAACGGCGTGGCGATCGCCTCGCGTGTAGGGCTCGACGACGTCGAGCGCACCTTTGTTGACCAGCCCGCCTTCGGAAAAGCCGGCAAGGATCCTGTCCAGGAAGCCCGTGCGATTGCCGCAACGTGTGGCGGGGTCCGGGTGTGGAGCTTGTACGTTCCCAACGGCCGTTCCCTGGACGACGAACACATGCCGTACAAGCTCAAGTGGCTGGACACCCTCAAGGGCCACGCCGCCGGCTGGATCACGGAGAACCCCGAGACCCAGGTGGCGCTCATGGGCGACTGGAACATCGCGCCGCTGGACGAGGATGTCTGGGACATCGATTACTTCCGGGCGAACGCGCTCACTCACGTCAGCGAACCTGAGCGCGAGGCCTTCCGGGCGTTCGAAGCGGCCGGTTTCACCGACGTCGCGCGCGCTTACACCCCGGGTCCCGGCGTCTACACCTACTGGGACTACACGCAGCTGCGGTTCCCCAAGAAGGAAGGCATGCGCATCGACTTCGTCATGGCCTCCCCCGCGCTGGCCGCGCGTGTCACCGGGGCCTCGATCGACCGCGAGGAACGCAAGGGCAAGGGCGCCTCGGACCACGCTCCGGTGATCGTGGAGCTTACGGACTGAGCAACAACAATGACGGAGGAGGCGGGCCCGCGATGAGCGGAAAGCTATACGGGAGCCAGGCAGGGCTGCCCTTCTCTTCAGCGTTGCGCGTCTACGAACCACTCGAGGCATTCCCCGAGGACCAGCGGCAGCAGCTCGTGGCGAGCGGTACCCGCAGCGGTTCGCGGGCCGCCGTCGAAACTGCCGAGCTGCTCGCTTCCCTCGGACGGGTCACCCGTAAAGGCGGGGACCCGTTCCCCACCGGCAGCACCGATTTGGTCCGCATTACGCGGGTTCCTTCCGGAGAGCCGAACGACCCCGACGCCGGCCGGCTGCTTTACTGCCCCAGCCAACTGGTCATCCGGGCAGGATTGGCGGCCAATGCCCTCATGGAAGGTATCCACGGACCCCTCGCGGACCTGCTCATCCCCGTGGACCAGCGCGACCGGCACCAAGCACGCATTGACCGCATCAACGCCAGCCACGACGCGAAACGCGTGCACACGCGGGCCTCCACTTGGGGCATCCCCTTCAGCTGGTTCTCGCTGTTCCAGGAGTCGGACCGTAAGGATGTCGTGGAATCCGGCGGACGCATCCTGACGGTCAGGGTCTGGGCCTCGCTGACGGACGCCTTGGACCGGGCCCGGTTCGCCGTAGCCAACCTTGCCCTCGCCGCCCCGGACCTGGACATGCTGGACGACCTCACCCAGCTCACCGAGTGGCTCGAATTGTTCCACGTGCAGTCAATGGTCGAACTGGACTACGGCGCCGTGGCGGACAAGGTGTACCCGGACGAGTCGCCCATGGATGTCAGGCTCGGCATCGAATGCCTGGCCGAGGGGGACATGACAGGAGCGGCCGCGGCTTATCGCAGGCTGGCTTCCCGCTGGATCCCCATCAGGCAGCTGGCCCGGGCTTCCTAGCTTCTGTGCTTCCTCGCTCTTGGGGCGAGTTAGCCCTTGGGGCGAGGCCGACCGGTGGTTTCGCGGACGATCAGCCGGTGGGGTGCTTTCATGGACCGCACGGAACCTGCGGCCCCGGCCAATTCGTCCAACAGCATGCGCGTGCCCAGTTGGCCTTGTTCAACGGGGTCCTGCGCCACGGTTGTCAGGCCCATGGCCTCGGCGAATTCATGGTTGTCAATGCCGATGATGGACAAGTCCTCCGGTACACGAACGCCACGGCGCCGCGCCTGCAACATGGCTCCCATGGCCATTTCATCGGAGGCGCAGAAGATCGCCGTCGGTTTAGGCCCGGGCTTGCTCCAGAGCTCGTCGAAGGCTTCCTGGCCGCTGCCCACCGTGAAGTTTCCGAAAATGTCCCATTCCGGAGGCATGGAGAAACCCGCGCTCGTCATGGCATCCGTGAAGCCATCAACGCGCAATCGCGGGACGGTGAAGTTCAGGTCCGAATCGTCCTGGCCATGCAGCAGGGCGATCTCCCGGTGACCGAGGTTCAACAGATGCATGGTGGCTTCGACCGAGGCGGCGTAATCGTCGATGCCGATGCTGGGGCAATCCTCCACCGGACCGCCGACAATGACCAAGGGGATTTCGATCCTTTGGAGATCTGCGATTTCCTCGGGCGTCAGGGACATGCAAAGGACCAGGAGCGCATCGATCTGCTTATAGACCATCGTCTTGCTGAAGAGCCGTTCCCGCGCTCCGCGCTGCCCGCCCAGGTTGAACAGGGATAGGTTGTAGCCGCGGGCATGGAGCTCGCGGTCCACGCCCTCGATGGCCTTGAAGAAGAACCACCGGTCCACGTAAGGTGCCAGGACACCGATCGTCCTGGTACGGCCCGTGGCCAGTCCCGAAGCGGACGACGACGCCACATACCCAAGCTCGCCGGCGACCCTGAGGATCTTCTCCCGGGTTGCAGGAGATACCCGGGGAAGGCCGCGCACTGCACGGGAAACGGTGGCGGTGGAAACACCCGCGGCCTGTGCGACGTCCTCAATGCTGGCTCCTGCGTGGCCGCCACGCTGGGACCGTTCACTCGTTTTTGCCACTCAAGCCCCCTCAAAGATTCCGTGCGGAAGCCGGGGGTTCCTTCCCAGACGGCAGATAACCAGCGTATTCCGCCTGGTTGTCCTCCGCCGATTCCGCGCTACTTATTTCGGTTCGCTGCTCACCTGATGCGCCTGGTTGTCCGTGCTGGGAGCCGCCGGCGAAGCCGGAGCATCCCCCACAGGGCCAGTAACACCGCCAGCAGGCCCAGGGCCCAGCCCAATGCGGGCTGGGCCGTGAGCTCGGCGGCCACAGTGATGACCAACAGGACCAAGGCCCAAAAGCCGAGAAAACCGATCACGAGATCGAAATCTTCCGCCGATTTCACTCGCGAGTGCTGCTCCTTGGCCGGCCCGCCGAGGGACGGGCCGGCCGAATCCGGAGTCTGCGTCATTTGACAGCGCCCGCTGTCAGGCCCGCCACGATCTTGCGCTGGAAGACCAGCACAAGGATCACCAGCGGAATCGTCACAACCGTTCCGGCCGCCATGACGGCGGTGTACGGCTCCTGGTGGGCCTGGGCACCGGCAAAGTAGGCGATCGCCACCGTAACGGTCTTGGTTTGCTCATTAGACAGCTGGCTCGCGATGAGGAACTCGTTCCACGAAGCGATGAACGCCAGGATTGCGGTGGTAAAAACAGCCGGCGCAGCAAGCGGCATGATCACCTTGCGGAATGCCTGGCCCTGCGTGCAGCCGTCAATTCGAGCCGACTCCTCCAGCTCCCAAGGCATTTCCCGGAAGAAGGAGGTCAAGGTGTAAACCGTCAGAGGCAGCACAAACGAGATGTTCGGAATGATCAGCGCCTGATATGTGCCGTACCAGCCGATGTTCGTGAACAGCTGGAACAGCGGCGTCACCAAGGCCACGCCCGGGAACATCGACGCTCCGAGGACAAAGCCGAGGACCAGGAACTTGAAGCGGAATTCAAGCCTGGACAAGGCGTACGCCGCGAATACCCCGAAAAGCAGCGCGACCACAGTGGTTACCCCTGCTACCAAAAGCGAGTTCAGGAGGTTCCGGCCGAAGTGGTTGCCCAGGTTCTCCGAGAACACCGTCGTGAAGTTGTCCCAGGTGACGTGGGTGAAGAACGGAGTCGAGTCGAAGGTATATCCAACGTCGCGGAACGCGGTCACGATCATCCAGTAGAAGGGAATCAGGCACCAGATGAAGATGAGCGCTGCGCTGATGTACGTGCGACTGCTCGCCAAGCGTTCCCGCCGTCGGGCGGCTGTCTTGGGCGCGGCGTCAATGCTCACGGCTGTCATTTTTCCTGCCCCTTGGTCTTGGGTGTGGCTGAGGCGACCGCGTTGGCTCCCAGGAAGCGAACGAAGATGAACGCGACGAGGAAGATGATGAGGAACGTGATGGTGGACAAGGCCGCTGCTGAGTTGAATCCCTGACGGATCTGTTCAACCACCAGGATGGACAACGTTGTGGTGTTGTTCGAGCCCTGGGTCATGATGGCCGGGAGGTCGTACATGCGCAATGCGTCCAGGACGCGGAACAGGACAGCCACCATGAGCGCAGGCTTCACCAAGGGCAAGGTGATCTGGGTGAAACGCTGCCATGCCGAGGCGCCGTCGACCTTCGCGGCTTCGTACACTTCCGCAGGGATGATCTGGAGTCCAGCCAAAATCAGCAGGGCCATGAACGGCGTCGTCTTCCAGACGTCGGAAATGATGATCGCCCAGCGTGCCGGCCATTCGCTTCCGGTCCACAGGATCGCCGTGCCAAAGAGCTTGTTGGCGATGCCGTCGAAGGCGAAGATGAAGAACCACAGCTTCGCGGTAACGGCCGTTGGAATGGCCCACGGAACCAGGACAGCAGCGCGAAGGGCGCTGCGGCCGCGGAACGTCCTCGCCATGATGATGGCCATCCAGAACCCGAGGACAGTCTCCAAGACTACCGTGACCACAGTGAAGAAGAACGTCGTCCCAACGGCGCTCCAGAATTGGGAACCGAGAGTGCCGGGAGCACAGGCGGCGGGGCCACATTGCTGGGCCAACCAGTGGACAAAGTTATCGAAGCCCGCGGGTCCACCCTGAACGAATAGCTTGGTCGCCGGGTCGAGGCCCTGGTCCTTCTGGAACGCCATGATAATGGCGTTGACCACCGGGTAAACGATCACGACGGCGAGCAGCACCAAGGCGGGGGAAATCAACCAGAACGCCCACCGGCCTTGGGACGTGGCTGCCCGGTCCTGTCCTACTTCTTTTTGAACTTTTTTGGTTTTGGGGCTTGGTGTCTCTGGCGCCCGCTTAGGCTGCGCAAGGGTGGACATTTCCCCTCCTTCCGGAAATTGATAGTGTGCCCCCCGGGCGGCCGTCCGCCTTATGCGTCGGCCGCCCGAGGTTCACTGGAAGTGTCGCTATTGGCTGGCCGAGTTGATGGCCGTGTCCATATCCTTCAATGCCTGATCGACAGACTTGTCGCCCTTGATGGCAGCGTAGGCGTTGTCCTGGATGGCCTTGGTGACGGCCGGGTAGAACGGTGAGACCGGGCGCGGCACGGCATTCGAAATCGAGGTCTTCAGCACCGGAAGGTACGGCAGCTGCGTGACCAGCGTCGGATCGTCGTACAAGGAACCCAGCACCGGGGCCAGCGATCCCTGTGTTGCGTAGAACTTCTCGGTTTCTTCGCTGGTCATGAAGGTCAGGAAGTCCTTGGCCGTGGCCTTGTGCTGCGAGTAGACGCTGACGGCAAGGTTGTGTCCGCCGAGGGATGAAGCGCCAGGGCCGCTCTTACCCGGGAGCGGAGCCATGCCGAAGGTGTCCTTCACCTTGGATGAGCCGTCCGTCTTCGCGAGGTTGTAGACGTAAGGCCAGTTGCGTAGGAAGAGGAGTTTGCCGTCTTCGAAGGACTGCCTGCCCTGTTCTTCCTGGTATGTGACGCCCTGCGTGGGGATGTTTCCGTTCTTGTAGGCCGTGACCAGGTTGTTAAGGCCGGCCTTGGCCGCCGTGGAGTTCACGCTCGATTTGCCGTCGTCTCCAACGATCGTGCCGCCTGCCGTGTTGATGGCTTCAGCCGCGTTCACCGTGAGGCCTTCGTACTTGGCGAACTGTCCCGCGTAGCAGTCGATGCCGTTCTGTTTCGCGATGGAGCACATGCTCATCATCTCGTCCCAGGTCTTGGGCGGGGTGGGCACCAAGTCCTTGCGGTAGAACAGAATGCCGCCGTCCGAGGTCTGCGGTGCGGCGAAAAGGGTGTTGTTGTACGTTGCCGTCTTGACTGTGGCCGGCAGCATCTTGGAGGTATCGATGCTCATCTTGTCCGAGAGCGGTTGCAGCCAACCCTTCGCGGCAAACTCCGCCGTCCAGACGACGTCCACGTCAACCACGTCGTAGTTGGCATCCTTTGACTGGAAGTGCTGCACGAGGTCATCGTGCTGCTGGTCCGCCTGGTCGGATTGCTCCTTGAAAGTGACCTTCTGGTCCGGGTGCGCCGCATTCCACTTATCGACGAGCGGGCGGACAACGTTGCTGTTGTCCTTGCCTTGGACGTAGGTGATTGGACCGCGTCCGTCGAGGTTCGCTGCGGCATCTCCGCCGCTTGAGGCTGTGCTGCCGCCACCGCCGCCACCACAGGCGGACAGGGACATGGCTAGCACGCCGGCAACAGCGGCCGGCAAAAGGTACTTGCGTGTGTTCATGCTGGGAACTCCTCAGTGAGTGGACCAGGTATTTCCGCAGTGCGGTTGATGTGGTGAGCCTCACATTAGTAAGCTTCCCGGTAGTAATGCAAGCGTTTACACAAAAATATGTCATCGAGAGGAATCCAGTGCCGCACTCCCCGATCCCAACCCCCGGTTCCAGCAATTCCGCGTGGTGGGCAAGCGCCGTCGCCTACCAGATTTATCCCCGCTCGTTCGCCGACGCCAATGGCGACGGAATGGGCGACCTTGCCGGGGTCACCGCGAAACTGCCTTATCTCCAATCGTTGGGCGTGGATGCCGTGTGGCTTTCCCCGTTCTACAAGTCGCCGCAGGCTGATGCCGGATACGACGTGGCGGACTACCGGGTGGTCGATCCCCTCTTCGGCACCTTGGCTGACTTCGACGCCATGTTGGAGAAGGCACACAGCCTGGGCATCAAGGTGATCGTCGATCTCGTGCCCAATCACACCTCGGACGAGCACGCCTGGTTCCGCGAAGCCCTCTCCGCCGCCCCCGGCTCCCCTGAACGCGAGCGCTACCTGTTCCACCCGGGCAAAGACTCCAAACCGGGCTCCGGGGACGGGGCCTTGGCCCCGAACAATTGGAAATCCATCTTCGGCGGCCCTGCGTGGACGCGGCTAACGAACGACGACGGCACTCCCGGCGAGTGGTATCTGCACCTTTTCGATACGAAACAGCCCGATCTCAACTGGGACAACCCGGAAGTCCACGCAGAGATGCGCTCGGTACTGCGCTTCTGGCTGGACCGCGGAGTTGACGGCTTCCGGGTGGATGTTGCCCACGGCCTGGTCAAAGAAGCCGGTTTGCCGGACTGGGAAGGCTCTGCCGCCATGGTCGAAGGTGGTCTGTCCGCGCCAGGCGCCCACAGCGAAGCGGTCGAACCGCACACCGCCAGGCTTCACATTGTCCCCGCGGCCGAAAACCCGGCGGCCGAGAACCCGGCCACCGCCGCGACCGCCGTCGCGACCGCCGTCGAGCACAAGGTCAAACCGCCCCTGGACCCGCCGTCGCCTTTCTTCGACCAGGACGGCGTCCATGAGATCTACCGCGAATGGAACAGGGTCCTCGCCGAATACGACGGCGACCGCATGCTGGTTGCCGAGGCGTGGGTGGAGCCTGCGGAGCGGCTGGCCCGGTACGTCCGCAAGGATGAAATGCAACAGGCCTTCAACTTTGGTTTCCTCCTGGCAGGCTGGGACGCGGAGCGCATGGCGGAGGCAATCGAATCTTCGCTGGACGCGGCGGGATCCGTCGAGGCGCCCTCCACCTGGGTCCTGAGCAACCACGACACTGTCCGGCACCCCAGCCGCTTCGGGCTGGCAGATCCCACCACCTTCCCCAAGGGAATCGCAGCGGAAGACGAACAGCCCGACGCCGTTCTAGGCCTGGCGCGGGCAAGGGCCGCCTCCATGGTGTCCTTCGCCCTGCCCGGCTCGGCCTATCTTTACCAGGGCGAGGAACTCGGCCTGCCGGAGCACACGTCCCTGCCGGCCGAGGCGCGTCAGGACCCATCATTCTTCCGCACCAAGGGCGTGGAGCGCGGCCGCGACGGGTGCCGCGTGCCGCTGCCCTGGAAATCCGACGAGCCCGGCTTCGGGTTCTCGGAGCCGTCGGCTGGTCCGGGCGGCGCCGGTGCGGCTCGCATAGCACCCGCAGCGCCCTGGCTGCCCCAGCCCGAAGCGTTCGGCGAGCTGGCGGCGGACGTCCAGGCCGGCGTCGGGGGCTCCACCCTGGAGCTGTACCGTTCCGTCCTGGCATTCCGCCGCTCGCACCGCCTGGGCTCAGGCACGTTCCAGTGGGCTGAAGAGCACGATCCCGCTAACGGCGTCCTGGCCTTCCACAACCGGGACGTTCTGGTAGTGGTCAATATGGGCACTACCGACCTCCCCGTGCCGGCCGGGTTCCGGGTGGAACTCTCCAGCGACGGCGGCTCGGGCGGGGCTTCGATTGTCCCGAACAGCGGGGCGTACCTCGTGGCGGAGTAGGGCCTTCCCTCCCCGACCTTCTTTGGCGCGAAAACGGGGCCGACACGCACTACTTGCTGCGTGTCGGCCCCGTTCTGTAGCCAAAGAGGGTCAAGAAGGCGCCGTAATGGCGAGGAGCCTACTTACCGCCCTTGAAGAAACCGACGATCTTGGAGCCGAGGCCCTTGGCGTTCTCGGCCACGTCGCCCGCGATTTCCTTGGCGTTCCCGGCAACATCGCCCGCGAGGTCCTTGGCTTTCTCAGCCACGTCACCCGAGAGGAACTCCTTGACGTGCTCAGCGGCATCGCCGGCCAATTCCTTCGCGTTCCCGACCGCTTCGCCGGCGAATTCCTTGACGTGTTCCGCGGCATCGCCTGCGACGTTCTTGGCCTGTTCAGCCGCGGCTTCGGCGGTTTGCTTGATGTTGTTGACTTCTTCGCTCATGGTTTTCTCCTTGTTCCTGGCCCAAGTTTTTTGGTCCATCGGCTTGACTCGGACCCTAGGTCCGGTGTCGGCCGGGCAAGCCCAACCAAAGGGAAGAGTTCCCCCCTACCCTTCAAACTATGGCCCACACGGACGCCTCTGCAACGCAAAATGCCTGGGAGGTAACGTGGCTATCCGATTAACACGGGTTGCTATCAGTTCAACGAACGCGCTCGGCCTTGCTGAACCGGGTCCGCGCGCCTGCCCCGATATGAATCAAAACTGGAGTCCTGCGTCCCACCACCACGTCCAACGCCTCCACCAGCCGGGAGACGTCCGCGGCCAGCAGGTGCGGGGAAACGCCCTGACGAGGCTGGACCCTGACCCGGAGCCCGGGACGACCGTTGACCTCGTAGGTTGCCACCGTCACACCCGCGAGATCCGTACGTTCTGCGAGGGCCGCCTTGAGAGCCTGCTCGGCAAGGTTCCCGCCGAGGTTGACGTCGCCAGGCGTCCGGGCGTCGTCGTACTCCGACACGATGAGGTTGGCGCGGCCTTTGCCCTGCTGCGACACCCAGGCCACCATGAGCACGATCAGCACCACAAGCACCGCTGCTGCGGCAACCCAGAGCCAGCTTTCCTCCCGGCCGGGAATGCGGGTCTGCTCTGAGAGGTACTTGGCGTGTTCCCAGAGCCCGGTGGACCAGCCTTGCCACCAACTTCCCACCGCGGGAACAGTGGCGAGCAGCATCAGGAGAATGCCGATGGCCAGCAGCTTCAGGCCAAGGATGCCGATCAGGATGCGATTGAGGACGTGCGGAGTGCCGTTCATGCACCGATCACCCCGGACGTAGCGACATTAACACGGACTGAAGGCATGGGCGAAGGGGCCATTTTTCGAAGTTCATCCTCGACGGCGGCAAGGATCCGTTCCTCGTGCAAGGGCACGCCCGAGGTGGGCCGGACGTTGACCACAACCAGCCGCTGCGAAACCACCACCATGACTTGCTCCTGGGTGACGTTCGCTGCGGTCCGGGCTACCCTGGCCAGTGCCGAAGCGATGACCTCGTCGTCCACCACTACTCCGGCCCGGGAGTCCTCAAGCAAGTGGCGGGACTTTCGGCCGGGCAGGACCGCGTTCAAGAAGAAAATCAGGCCCACCATTGTCACGACCCCGCCGAGGGAACCGAGCAGCAAGGGCGAAATACCTGCAGGAAGCGCCGTGAGCCGTTCGGCAGCCGTTTGCGGCTCGATGAGCCACGGTGGTTGGCCAATGGCGCGCAAGGCGGATTCGAGGAGGGCGTAGACACACGCCGCGATCACAAGGGCCGCGGCCAGCCCGGCAATTCCCGCACGAGAGGAACGGGTCTCGCGCTTGAGGATGCGCTGGAGTCCGACGTCGATCCGGTCGCCGACGTCAGGGGTCCCCTGTGTCTGGACGCTGGGGGTGTCGCCGTCGGCGGTCTGCGCGTGCGCTGTGTCCGGGTGGCTGCGCCGGGCGTGCGGGGTCTGGGCGTGGCTCATTGGACGCGGGCTCCTTCGCTGACGCGTGCGCCGCTGATCCGGATATCCACGCGGCTCAGGGTGGAACCGCTCAGTTGGGTGACGCGCTCAAGGATGGCCGTCTTGGCAGCGACGGCCCGGTCCCAGACCGTTCCACCGTATCCTTCTACCCGCCGGGGGTCCCTGAGGACTTCGGTCAGCGAGGGCACACGGATCGGGGCGGCAATCGAGAGTGCCAGGAGGCCGTCGTCGTCCGACCATTCGGCGCGAACATCCTGCGCCGAGACACCGAGCGCTTCCGCGGCGGCCGCCTGGGCCAAAGTGGTGAGGGCCTGGGTGCTGATTCGGTTGTGGCCAGCCAGGGAGACGGCGGGCTGCACAGCCTCAGCCGTGGAACTCATGACGACGAGCGGCGGCCGGTGAGGGCATCCAGCACGCTGCGCAGGTCAAGCTTTCCGTCCGCGGCGCGGCCCAGAAGTGCACCGATTCCCATGAAGAGAAGGGCGATGATGAAACCCCACAATCCGAATTGGAAGGCCATGAACGCCACGAAGGCGCCGATCCCGATTCCGACAACGGTCAAGTTCACTGGAGTGGCTCCCTTTCCGATAATGCGCCTCTTGTTCCGGCTTTGGCTGGAGGGGCAACGTACACGTCGTTGATCTCGACGTTGACCTCAATGACTTCAAGGCCCACCAACGATTCGACGGCGCGATAGACGGCCGCGCGGACCTGGTTGGCGACATCATGCAAAGGGTATCCGTAGACGGCCACCAGATTGAGGTCCACGGCCACTTGGGTTTCTCCGACCTCGGCGCGGACACCCGCAGCATGGTCCTGGCTGCCGACGGCATCGCGAATGGCTCCGAGGGCGCGCGACGGAGCCGAGCCGAGGGAATAGACGCCCGGAACAGCCCTGGCGGCAATGCCGGCAACCTTAGCGACAGCGGAATCCGAGATCACTGTACGGCCTCTTCCTGCCACCGCTTGCCGGTCCTCGGATACCGGAGCCCCAACGGCTTCCGGTTCAGGCGCGAAGTAGCTTTCCTGCTGGTCCATTTAGCCCTCCCCTTCTCTTGAGTACCACCCTAGCGCTTGGCCAAGACAAGGCGGAGACAAGAGCAGAATCCGTCGCAGGCAGAAAAATGATGCGCGTGCACGGAAATGTTCGACTTTTGGGCACAAACCGAAAAACCCGGGCTTTTCAACTGCAGGTTAAATGAAGAAAAGCGCCCACTGCCAGACAGCGACGCGGAGCAGGCGCGATGGAAACCATCATCCATCCCGCCCCACCGCCGCCGCTAACGAGCACTGCCACCGGAACAAGGAGGAGTAAACCCAATGCCTCATGTTTTAAACTCCGTGGAGTCAGAGAGCCGCGCGGGGTCGCAGGACTGGCACGAATTTCAGCGCGGGGACAAGCTCCACGTCGCCCACCCGCTCCTCGGGAGGTTTTCAGGGGGCATAGACGAAAAATCTGATGATTCCCGGTTCCTTTGGATCATCAAGACTGATTCCGCGACCCGCCACGTCTATGAGGACCGGGAGGGGATAGGAGCATCAAGAAGCGCACTCTTGGCTAAGGCAGCATTCAAATACTGCAGTGCCACTGCAGGCGCGGCCGTTTTCAAAGGGGCAATCCCAAAGGGACAGGAGGCCCGGCGGCCACGCACTCTTGGTGCCCCCTTGTTTCGTTCGCCTGCTTGCGTTGCGGGTGACATCCCGAGCGAATTACAACGGCGTGGTGTCCTTTGGACACGGAACTCCGGCCGACCGCTCTTGGCCGGGGTTCCGTCACTGGGGACCATCAGGGAACCGTAGGCGACTCGTATGAAGCGCCGGCAAGAACAATGCAGGTTGACGGAACATCCACTCTGGGCTGGTTTTCCCTACGCGCAGAGGGGGTTGATTCTGGTTCCTCTTCCGCCGTGCGCCGTCGTGCACGAAAGCCTGCTTATGACTTGGTGTCCATTTCTTGACGCACCTGCGCCGGCCTCGGACTTGCCGCGGCAGCGGCGGTGAGAGGTGTCGGTTGGTAGGCCAGGAACTTCCAGGCTTCCGCGTCTGTAACCCATACGGCGAGGTAGCTGTTCTTCAGCGTCCTACGTGAGCCGCTGACAGTGATCTCAGCGCTCATCTGGCCTGTCACGAGAGCCACATCTCCTACCCGCACGATGTCCGCTATGGCATGCTCGATGCGGTGGTAGCGAAGGGTGCCACCTCGGAGTTTTCCTAAATAGGTGGCCAGTGAGTCCCGGTTTCCGCCTGTGTGCCCGTATGTCAGTTTTGCGTGACAGAGACCTTCGAATTGGTCGTAATCTTGGTCGAGGACAGCTTTATAGCGCTTATTTTCAAGCTCGTGGATGACGGCGTGGCCCGTGTCTAACGTGGTACTCAATCTGTAATGCTCCTTGGCGGTTCCCGCTGGTGTATATCTGTCGGTCGTGTGGAGCTATGCCGTTCAACTTTGAGGTGAGGGCCTGCTGCCTGAAAGTCTGTGAGGTCAAAAGCCATAGTCGCGATAGCAACTAGATTGTCGTTTGACTGCTGAGGCGCACGTGAGAGGCGTTCGACTGGGCCTCCGGCCTTGTACTGCGGCGCTGGCTTGGGCTACGCCTTGAGTGATGTCTCTCGCGTCAGTGTTGACTCTGCGATCCTGGTGACTATCCAGTCTCCAACGATCCTGGCGATTTCGTCGGAGTTCGCTTCGAAGATTAGTCCGTGTCCGTTTCCTTCGATCCCGTGTTCGGGCAGGTGGATCCATTCGACGGCGGCGCCTGCGGTCTTGAGGAAGTCGACGACTTGCGGGGCAAAGGTCGCGAAGACGGATGCTCCGCCTGTGAGGACTGCAATGGGCGTCTCTTCCAGGGCTGGGATGCGTAGGGTCCGGGCCGGCGCCTTTGCGGCTTCGTCGGCGCTTGCGCGCCGGGGTTCGTAGGTTATGGGGGCGGCCGTCAGTCCCCAGTCCAGGCGGCCGATTCCAGGGAACTCGGCGAAGGCCGGCCCTATCGGTTCCACAGCGACGATCGCCTTGACGAGGTCCGGGCGTTCGTTGGCGGTAAGCCAGCCCGCGGGTGCGCCGGCGGAATGCGTGACCAGGACGGCGGGGCCTGTCAGGTCCAGGAGGCGGCCCAGACGCTCGGCATCCATTCTCTGGGACTCGGCGAGGTCCTCGGGCAGGGGGCCCATCGCGGCGACCAGCTGGTCGATTTCGTCCGAATCACTGGTACGGGCGCATGACCATTGGGTTTGTTCGGTGGCTGCGTCGTCGGGATAGAAGAGCGACTTGGCTCCTTCGTAAGGGAACGGTGCGCCCATCTCGCCGACCACGGCGGGGTGATACGGAGATCGGCCGTGGCCTGGGCGGTCAACCACGTACACAACGAAACCGGCCTCGACAAACCTGGTCGCCCAGCCTGGCCGTCCATCGGGCGTGCCGGTCCAGTCCGTTCCCTGCCCACCCCCTCCGTGGATGAGGATCAGCGGGTAGGGATGGATTACCCTCTCGGGTGCCTCCCACGATGCAAAGAGCGGGGCGCGTTGGACCGTGCCGTATGCGCTGGAGGTCTTTTCGCCGGCAATCCACATCTGACCCCGTCTTGAGGTGATGAGCGGGTTGGCGGCATTATGGGGAGCAGGTGTAGGTCCCATGGAGAAACTTCCTTCGGTCGGGTTGCTTCTATGCGTCTTGGGGGGCAAGGACGATGTCGAAGCGGGTACGGGCCCAGGACTGATTGCCGAGGTCGCGGCCGTCGGGGGTGGGGCTGCCGGGCGTCTGCTGTTCGAACTTCTTGATGAGGGATTCCTTGACGCCGAACACGGAGTCGCCAATCTCAATCTGCGGGTCGCCGTCAACGAAGATGTGGGTAACAAGTGTCCGCAGGCCGGGGGCGGTGACCATGAAGTGCAGATGGGAGGCACGGACGGGGGACCTGCCGGCGGCCTCAAGCATTTTCCCTACCGGCCCGTCGTGCGGGATTGGGTAGGGGGTGGGGGTGAGTCCCCAAAACGCGTATTTGCCGTCCTCATCGGCGAACAGGTGGGCCCGTCCGGCGACCCTTCCGTCGGAGTACTGGACGTCGTAGAAGCCGTCGTCGTCCGCTTCCCAAACTTCGATGCGCGCCCGTGGAACCGGATTACCGTCGGTGTCGGTGACGGTTCCCTCGACCCAGCAGGGCTGGCCTGCCGCACCACCGGCTATGTCGCCACCCAGGGGGGTTTCGGGTGCGTCCTCCACAAAGAAGGGCCCGAAGACTGTGGCCTCGGTGGCGGCGGCGACGCCGGTGTACGTGGTGTTGTTGATCGCGATGGTCTGCATGGACAGGCCCAGCACGTCCGAGAGCAGGATGAATTCCTGGCGTTTGTCATCGGTGATGTGGCCGGAGGCGGTAAGGAATTCGATCCCGGTGTTCCACTCGTCTTCGGTGAGGCGGACTTCGCGGACGAAGTTATGCAGGTGCCGGGTCAGGGACTGCATGAGCTCTTTAAGGCGAGGATCTTCAGTCTTTTCGAAAGAAGCAACGACGGTGTCCACGAGTTGCAGCTCAACGGCGGACTGCTCGGAAGAGATCGGTTGAGTTGATGAGGGTGCAGTCATAGCGGTTCCTTAGAGTCCCGGTGTGGTGCCGGACCAGGCAGCGGTCAGGAGCGCTTCGAGGTTCTCGACCGTGACGGCCCGCGGATTCGAAGCGGGTATGAAGGGCAGGATGAGTTGTGCGGCTTCGGGGATGTTCTCCTCGGCCAAGCCGTGATCTTTCAGCGCCGTGGGCGCATCGAGAGCCGTGCGCAGGGCGTTGAGCCCGTCAACGGCGGTGTCAGAGCTGAACGCCGCTGCGATCCGCCACCCGGCCTCCGGTGCGAAGGGTGCGTTGAAGGCGAGCACGTAGGGAAGCACGGCGGCGTGGGTCTGGGCGTGGGGCATGTTGTATGCCCCGCCCAGGACGTGGCAGATCTTGTGGTGTATCCCCGATCCCGCCGAGGCGAAGGCCACGGCGGAGAGGTACGCGCCATACAGCGTCTCCTCCCGCCCGTCGCGGTCGTGGAGATCTCGCTTGATCGTGCGCAGCCCGCGATTCAGGGCCCGGATGCCCTCCGCGGCCAGCGTCTGGTTGATAGGATCGGTCCGGGGAGCCCACATCGAGTCCACGCAGTGCGCGAGTGCGTTCAGGCCTGACGCCACCGACAACTCCACGGGCAATGCCAGCGTGAGGCGCGCGTCGTAAATAACGGTGACCGGTAAAACCTTGTCGTCCACGCCGGTGGTCTTCCGTGAGCCCTCGGTCAGACCCCAAACGTTGGTCGCTTCGGAACCCGCATAGGTGGTTGGTACCGCGACGATGGGCAGGCCGGAGGTCAACGCGATGGCCTTGGCCAGGCCGATGGTGGATCCGCCGCCGACGCAGACCAACAGGTCGATCCCGAGGTCGGCTGCAGCGGAGCGACCCTTCTGCGCCTTCTCAAGCGGGACATGCGGGGCCACGTCGGCGTAGTTCAAGGCAACGTCGACGTCCTTCGTGAGGTCTTCCGCAACCGCAGACTGGGATGGAGATGCAATGACCATGACCCTTCGCGCCCCCAGCCGCGCGATCTCGGAGGCCAGATATTCCTCGGCCTGCCCGGTCCCGAACAGCACACGCTGCCCGATGGTGGTGTGCTCAAACGTCAAACTCATTTCCGCTTCCTACCCAACGACCGAGGCTTCACTCAACGAATGCCAGGCGCGATTGTGGTAGACGAGCGGGTGGGTGCTTTCCGCATCGTGTTCGATCTGGTCCGCAACGCTGACCTGAAGCACCTGGACGGCCACGACGGTGGAGTCCCCGGCCTCCATCCGGTTGACGATCCTGCCGCGCAGCCAGGCGTTGGCGCTGTGGAGTACCGGTTCTCCTGTGACGAGTCGGGACCAGGTCGATGTGTCGGCGAAACGGTCGATGCCGCTGGTGGCAAACGTCTTGGCCAGTTCGAGCTGGCCGGCTCCCATGAGGTGGACGACGATGGTCTCCGCATCGCGGATGGCTGGTGTGGACGAGGAATGTGTGGAGAGCGAAAAAACCAGCAACGGGGGGTTCGCCGAAACGGAGAACACCGAGCTCGCGGTGAGCCCTACGGGCCCGTTGACGCCCTGGGTGGTGATGATGGACACGCCGGCCGGATGGTTGCGGAAGGCGGCCTTGAAGTCCTCGGCGCTGACCGTTTCGGGAAACGCCGAGGCGGGACCGGCTGTGGGCCGGACTTGGTGTGCGGATTGAGATGTCATGGTGGCTCCTGGAAAGTCGGGGGTCGGTGCGCTGTGTGGGTTTTGCGTGTGCAGGGTGGTGGCTACTTCTTGACCAGGCTGAAGTAGCTCCACTTGGAATCCTCGGCCAGGCCGGTCAGGATCTTGCCGCAGTTCTGCAGGACTACCGGACCGGAGGTGACGTGCTGGGTGCCGGCGTGCATGTCGCGGAAAAAGCGCTGTAGGTCTCCCGAACGCAGGGCGGCGGTGGCCGCCCACTTATAGACGGTCATGCAGACATCGTGCGCGGACCAGGTGGCGTTGTTCAGCGCCAGCCGGGTGAGTGTCTCTTGCTCGCGGGTGAGTTTTTCGCCGCGGCCGAGGGTGGCCTCGTTGCCTGACCAGACCTCGAAAACGAACGCCCTTGCGGAGCGGAGCTTCGCCTCGGCCTGCGCATACTCGGCGTAGTACTGCTCCGTGTCCACGCTGGCGCCGGGATTGCCTGTTTTCTTCTGCGCCAGTTCGCGCATCTCGTCCAGCAGGCGGCGTGCGACGCCCAGGGCCCACCCGGCGTGGTTGATGCCGGACATGTTCGCCAAGCCCATTTTGTAAAGCGCTCCGCCGTTGAGGGGTTCCATTGTGGTAGCTGTGTAGGTGAACGCCGTCGGGACGAAGACGTCCTCACAGACGTAATCGATGCTGCCGGTGGCCTTCAAGCCCATGACATCCCAGTTGTCGATGAGCGTGGCCTGCTCCTTGGGGAGGGTAAAGATGAGGGCCTCACCCGTTTCCTCCACGATTGCGGCCGTGTGGATCCAGGAGGCTTGGGGCATGCCCGAGGCGAAGCTCCACGATCCGGTGAGCTTGTAACCGCCTTCTACTGCGTTGGCCTTGCCCATGCGGGTGCCCTGCCCGGCGATCAACGAATAGCCGCCGTCGGGGAAGATCGTCCCGATAGCCTCGGCGCCCAGATAGGCGGCCGTGGTTCCTGTGATCATCTGCAGCGCCATAACTACCCAGCCCGAGGAGGCGTCGGCGTAGGCCACGGTTTCAATGGCCTCGATCACCTGCCGGGGCGAGGCCTCGTAGCCGCCCACGGACCGCGGGATTCCCAAGCGGAAGATGCCCGATTCGTGGAGAGCCGCGGTCACTTCGTCCGTGAGTTGGCGCCCGGCCTCGTTGGCCGCACCGTTGGCCTTGAGCACCGGGGCAATGGCGTGGAGCCGTTCGAGCAGATCGGAAAAATCGCTCATCTCGTGCAGCTGGGTTGTCTCTTCGACGAGTTCCTGCGTCATGGTGTTTTCCTCACATCAGTGTGAATGGGGCGTTTCCATGAGTGTTGCAGGTCACAGTCTGGGCTGGTCTGGCATGGCGCGAACGGGCAAAGTGCATGGCAGAACGAGACAAGGGGGTCGGAAACCCGGGTGGGCGGTCCCAGCGCGCGGGCTACGGCTGGTGTGCCCGGCCCCGATCCCTGGCCTCGCGTGCGGTGAACCCGAACTTGTTCCTGAAGGCCCTGGAGAAATGCGCCGCCGAGATGAATCCCACGGAGAGGGCAACGTCACCGACCTGCAGGTGCCTGGAACCCGTCTCTGTCAGGAGCTGGTGCGCCCGCTCGAGGCGGGTGTCCATGACGAACCGGGCGACGGAGGATTCCTCCGCTGCGAAGACCCGGGCGAGGTGCCTGTCGCTGATGCCCACGGCGCGGGCAATGCTTGAGGTGCTGAGGTCCGGCCGGTGGAAGTTCCTGCGGATAAAGCCCTTGGCCGCCAAGAGGTAGGCCTGGCCCGAAGACCCGGCGTTCGACCCGACAAGGATCCCGAAAAGATCGAGGGCTTCGTCCTCCAGTAACGGTTCGGGGGCAGTGGTGGACCGGAGTGTCCCTTGAATGACTCGGGCCAGTGTGCGCGCGTGTTGATCGGCCGCGACGCTCTCCCTGCCCCTGAGCACGCGGGGCTTTCCCGGGCTGCTGCTACCGGTGTTTTCCCGGAAGACGTCGCGGGGCATTTCGAGGATGAGCTGCCTCATGGGCGTGTGGAACCCATACATAAAGGGCCGGTCGGCGTCGTACAGGATCGCGTCACCGGCCCCCAGAGTGTCAAACCCGTCCTGATGGTAGTAAAAGGCGTTTCCCTCGAGGAGCAGGCAAAACAGGACAGAGTCGGCAGGCAGCTGCCTGATATTGGAGGCAGCACGTTCGATGATGTGGTCGTTGCCGTAGATCTCAGTGAACCTCAGCCGTTCCAGACTGAGGTTGTACATGGTGCTGACCACACTGTCCCTGGCCAGTGTCGACACGTTCAGGCCGATCAGCGACTGCTGGTTGCGTTCCTCCCACAACCCCACCCGGTGGCTCACGGGAGCCTTCCCGGTGGAGAAAACACTCACCGCAGGAACTGCCGACCCTGCCCTGGGCGCAGGCCCATCGGATGCCCCGTTCGGCGGGATGCCCGCAGGGTTAGAGTTCGTCATCGGACTCCTTAGATACAACGCCCGCGGCCCAATGGGGCCGCCGTCCTGTCTAGGGATTGTACGTCCCCTCGGATTATTCCTCCCACTGGAACCGTCGCCCTGGGCCCGCACCCGCGGCCATTTGACCGTCCCGGCCAGACTTCATGTCCAGTTCGGACAACTTCGCCCCACTCGCTCCCTATAAGGCCACGATGAGACCTGCATCACAGAGTTGTCGTTTCGGCCTTAGGCATCTGGGGACGCAACCGGGCCACCGACGGAACGAACTCCACCCATGAAACACACGCAACCGATTTTGTAACCACCCACACAGAGGCCTTCCATGCCTCGCACCTTCACCTTGCGTCCTTCCGAAAGGCCTACCTCATGATCTTGCGACAACGCCGCCGCAACCTGCTGGCATTGGCGGCCGTCCCGGCACTCCTGGTATCGCTGGCCGCCTGTGGCGGTCAAATTGACGCTGCAAACGCAGGCTCCGGCTCCAGTTCCGCGGGCAACGCCTCCTCCGTGGCCGAGGCCACGGCGCTTGCCGGACAGATGAAGCAACCGCTTAAGGAGGAGATCCCCGCCTCATCGGCCAAGATCGCGTCCAACAAATCGATCGTGGTCATTCCCTGCACCTACGCTTCGGAGGCGTGTGCCCGCGGCGCCGACGCCGCCATGGAAGCAGCGGCCTTCCTCGGCTGGAATGCCCGCATGATCGATCCCGGCGGTGACCCCGAGAAGTCGCGCCAGGCCGTGGACCAGGCCGTGCAACTCCACGCCGACGGCATCGTCTTTACAGCCGGCGTCGGCGACCTGATCGAGAACAACCTCCAGGCTGCCCGGAAGGCTGGAATCTTTACCGTCAGCACCATGGAACCGGCGGACAAACGATTCGATGTCACTATCGCCCCCGATGAGGATCTCGCCGGCAAGATGGCCGCCGCAGCCATCGCCTCCGACAGCAAGGGAGCTGCGAAGGTAATCGTGGTCACGGATCCGCAGTACCCCTCCGTCAAGCTCCGTACCGAGGCTTTCAAAACATGGCTGCCGAAGCTGTGCCCCGACTGCAAGGTTGTCCAGACCATCGAGACACAGTTCTCCCAGATGCAGACCAACCTGCCCGCCCAGGTCCAGGCGACGCTCACTGCAAAGCCCGATGTCAACTACATCTGGACCTACACCGGTGCCGCCGTCGCCGCGCTGCAGCCGACCGTCGAACGCAGCGCCAACGGCGATGCCATCCGCATGCTTTCCTTCGATGGAAACTCCGCGAACCTCAGCTTCATCACCCAGGGAAAAAGTCAGGCATTCGATGTGATCAAGCCCATGGAATACACCGGCTACCTCGCTGTCCATGAGCTGAACAGCCTGTTCGCGGGCGAAACCAAAGGCGCCAAGACCGTGCTAATGCCAGAGCGTCTGGTTGACGCTGCCTCCATGCCGAAACTTCCCTGGACCGGAGATACGGACTGGAAAGGCGCCTTCGACAAGCTCTGGACCTCCGCCAAGTAGAACGCGCCTGCCGCCGGGCTTGATGCTGCTTCCAGCCTCAAGCCCGGCAGCAGTTGAGTTGAGGGCGCACAAGCTCCCACAAGATCCGACCACTGAGGATGCAGTCCATGACCCACACCCTTGAAATCCCTCTTCCTGCCGCGTTGAGCGTCCGGAACATCAGCAAAACCTTTGCCGGCCAGCGTGCCTTGGACGATGTCTCCTTCGATGTTCCTGCGGGGAAAATCACCGCGCTGCTCGGAATGAACGGCTCCGGCAAATCAACGTTGATCAAGATTCTGGCGGGGATTTATGTCCCGGATCCGGGAGGGACGCTCAGCATCCGGGGTCGGGACCTCCGGCTCCCCCTTACCCCGGCCCAGGCGCATGACACGGCGGGACTGCGTTTCCTCCATCAAGACATCGGGCTTGTCGACAGCCTCACGGTCGCCGACAACTTCGCGTTGGTGGACAGGTTCTTCGCAGCCGGGCCGCTGGGACGGATCAACCTGCGCCGGCAGCACGAACACGTTGCCGCGACACTCTCTCTGCTCGATATCGACCAGGACCCCGGTGCCTTGGTTGGATCGCTCTCGCCGTCGGCGCGGACCATGATCGGCATAGCCCGCGCCTTTCAGGACCGCGACCGCGGCATCAGAGCGCTCCGCCAGAACATTCTCGTGCTCGACGAGCCCACAGCCTCTCTCCCGTCGGACGAAGTGGACAAGGTCCTCGGGATCCTCGAGAAACTCCGGGACAACGGCGGGACCGCCATGTACGTCAGCCACCGCATCGACGAAGTCCGCCGAATCGCTGACCAGCTCGTGGTCCTCCGCGACGGCCAGATGGTGGCCGAGGAACCGCTCGGGACCAAACTCGGCAGTGACATCGTGTCCCTGGTTATTGGCAGGGAACTCCAGGCCCGGCAGGACAAAACCCTCAACAACAGCACGGGCGCCGTGGTGCTGTCCGCGACAAACCTCCACGGCAACCGGCTCGCCGGCGTGAACCTGCACGTCCGGGCCGGAGAAATCCTCGGGATTACCGGCCTGATCGGGTGCGGGCGAAGCGAACTCATCCGTATCCTTGCCGGTGCACAACACCGGCATGACGGTGAAATGGAGCTCTCGGGCACCCCGTATTCCCCACACGACCCCGCCTCCGCCGTTGCCGCCGGCGTCACCTGCGTACCGCAAGACCGTCGCAAGGACGGGTGCGTGCTGGAGATGACCGTCGGCGAAAACCTCACCCTGGGCCGGCTCCACCACTACACCACGAACGGCGCCATCGACCGGCGCAGGGAACAGGCAGACGCCGCACAGCTGGCGAAGGACTATCTCGTGAAGGCTGCCGGGCTGCAGATGCCCATCCGTGCCCTCTCCGGTGGAAACCAACAGAAAGTCGTCGTTGCCCGTGCCGCCAGCGGCAACGTTAAGGTCCTCCTGCTGGACGAGCCCTCCCAAGGCGTCGACGCTGCGGCGAAACACGAAATCTCCCAGCTGCTGCGAACCCTCGCCGCCTCGGGCGTGGCCATCATCATTGCCTCCACGGATTACGACGACTTCATCGACCTCGCCCACCGTGTCGTGGTGCTTGACCGAGGACGAGAAGTCGCGGCACTCGAAGGCAGCGACATCACCGGCGACCGCCTCGCCCTGGCCTGCACCACATCCGTGCACGCCAACTAACACTCCAACTGCAAAGAAACCCATGAGGTACCAAAACATGACCCCCAGCAGCAGGGACCTACAGCGGCCACGCGCCCTCCGCTTCCCTTCCCCCGGCGCACTTATGAAGAACTACGGCATCGCGCTCTTCCTGGCCCTTATGATCATCGTGTTCTCCATCCTCATGCCCGCAACCTTCGCCACCGAAGGAAACCTGCGGATGATCCTCGCAGACCAGGCCATCCCGGGAATCCTGGCACTTGCGGTTGTACTTCCCCTTGCCGTCGGGGAATTCGATCTCTCTGTCGGTGCGAACCTCGGCATCTGTGCGATCTTCGGCATCATTCTCGCTGGCCAGGACCTCCCCCTTGTGCTGTTGATTGTGCTCCCGATCCTGCTGGGAACGCTGATCGGCGCGGTGAATGCCTTCATGAACATCGTCGTCGGAGTCAATGCCTTCATCTCGACCCTCGGCATGGCCACCATCCTGGGTGGCCTCAACCTGCTCCTGACGAACAGCACCCTGATCACGCACGCTTCCAAGGTGTTCACCTCCTTGGCTGGTACCAAGGTTCTCGGCCTGCAAACCGTCCTGGTCTTCTTTGCCGCCGTCGCAATTGGCCTTTGGTTCGTCCTGGAAAAAACACCATTCGGCCGCTATCTCCGCGCCACAGGCATGGGCCGCGATGCGGCCCAGCTCAGCGGTGTCCGAACTAAGCGCTACCTCGCCGCGGCCTTCATCGGCGCAGGCTTCCTTGGTGGACTTGCCGGAATGCTCCTGGCCTCGCGGTCCGGCAGCGCCACACCCAACCTGGGTCCTGAATTTCTCCTTCCCGCATACGCCGCTGCATTCCTCGGTGCCACCGCCATCCGGGCCGGCTACTTCAACGTCTGGGGCACCGTGATCGGCGTATACCTGCTCGCAGTGGGCGCCAACGGACTCGTCATCCTCGGAGCGCAAACCTGGGTGATCAATATCTTCAACGGCATCGCGCTCCTCGTGGCTGTTTCCGCAGCCACACTCGTCCAGCGCAAAAAGAAGAAGACAAAACCGGACGTCGCAACCAAATCCAAGAGCGGCGCCCCGGTAGGGGTCAGTTAGGAGACTTAGTAGCTAGCACAAAAGCACCAGCCTCTGCACGTCGCCGCCGCAATGGATGCATACAGCCCCACCTCACAGCCAATCGAATCAGCCAATCAGTAAGGACTTAGCACATGTTGAACGGAAGGCCGACCCGAATGAACAGTCTCAACCTATGTAAGCCCCTAGATACCCACAGAGGAAACGCCATGCAGGTAACGGAACCCGGCGTCCAAACGCCAAACTGGGCGACCCCACTACCTGACACACCCGATGACTGGCATTCCTGCCCGCTAACCCTGATTCATACAGCCTGGGCTGGATGGGATTACGAGCCCTGCGGCCATCACTAGGAGTCCGTAAATCCCAGGCGCTTGGCATAGAGGCAGCAGCCCCTGGCGGCACAAGGATGGTCTACGCTTATCAACTTTTTTGCACCGATATCCGCAGTGTTATCAGGAACTCTATGGCCCAAGCCGACTGCGACTGAAAAGGAACACCTTGTACATCCACAAGCCCTCGTGCGGCGCGACTCCCGGGATAGCTATCCCGGTCCTTGACCCGGAGGACTGTCTGAATAACGGTGTGTGGCTCCGGCCTGATCCGAAAGGAGACGGCCGTGTCTGAATCCACGACCGAGATGACAGGGGTGATGATCGATCCTGTGACGGGAGAGATCATCGATCAGAAGGAGCTTGCGGAGCGGCTGCTCGCGCAGGCCAAGGAACAGGGCGTGAGCCTGGTGGGCCCGGGCGGGCTGCTGAACCAGCTCACCAGGAACGTGCTGGAAACCGCTCTGGAAGCGGAACTTACCGAGCACCTCGGGCACGAGCACGGCCAGAGGCCGATCGCAGCCAACATGCGCAACGGCACCCGGCCCAAGACCGTGCTGACCGAGATCGGCCCGGTCGAGATCGAGGTGCCCCGGGATCGGGAGGGCTCGTTCGAGCCGGTGATCGTGCCCAAGCGGAAACGGCGCCTGGACGGGATCGACCAGATCGTGCTCTCGCTCTCCGCCCGGGGGCTGACTACCGGGGAGATCGCCGCGCACTTCGAGGAGGTCTACGGGGCCAAGGTCTCCAAAGACACCGTCAGCCGCATCACGGAGAAAGTCGCCGGCGAACTGGCCGAATGGTCGTCCCGGCCTTTGGACCGGATCTATCCGGTGCTCTTCGTCGACGCGGTCGTGGTCAAGGTCCGTGACGGGCAGGTGCGCAACACCGCGTTCTATGTCGTCATGGGCGTCACCGTGAACGGGGAGCGGGAGATCCTGGGGATCTGGGCCGGCGACGGCGGCGAGGGTGCCCGGTTCTGGCTGCAGGTCTTTACCGAGCTGAAGAACCGGGGCGTGGAAGATGTGTTGATCGCTGTCTGTGATGGGCTCAAGGGCCTGCCGGAGGCGATCACGACCACGTGGGAGCGGACGGTCGTGCAGCAGTGCATTGTCCACCTGATCCGCAACAGCTTCCGCTACGCCGGCCGCCAGCACCGCGACGGGATCGTCAAGGCGCTCAAGCCGGTCTACACGGCCCCGTCCGAGCAAGCGGCGAAGGACCGGTTCGCCGAGTTCACGGCCGAGTGGGGCCAGCGATACCCGGCCATCGTGCGGCTCTGGGAGTCCTCCTGGGCGGAATTCGTGCCGTTCCTGGAGTACGACGTGGAGATCAGGCGGGTGATCTCCACAACAAACGCGATCGAGTCGATCAACGCCCGCTACCGGAGGGCCGTGAGGGCCCGCGGGCACTTTCCAAACGAGGCCGGCGCCCTGAAATGCCTGTATCTGGTCACCAGGTCCCTTGATCCCACCGGCGGAGGTCGGGCACGCTGGGTCATGAGGTGGAAGCCTGCGCTGAACGCGTTCGCGATTACCTTCGCCGGCCGGTTCGAAAGAACCATTCACTAATGAAAACCGGCCGGACCCACACACCGTTTATCGGACAGTCCCTGACCCGGAGCAGCTACAGGGGAGAGAAGTTGAGATAGGCCGGTACGATCGCATCATCGACGCGGGTGTGGTCGACTGCATAACTGCTGATGGTTCCGTCTTGTGGCTAAAGCCGGACGCCCTGAACCATCGCCGCCTGATTCAGCTCTCTCCGGGACTTAATATCCGGGTCCTGGCGTCAGATGACATGGTCGTTGTGCAGCTCTCACAGCCTGCTGCTTCCGGGACGGCGTCTGCCAGAAGCGACTTGAAAGCCCTCGTGACGCAAGGCCAAGCGGGAGATGCGGCACCACTCCCCCGTTCGCCCTTTTCAGGCCACGCAGGCCAAAATATGGCCGGGTAATTAGCTCACAACCTAGCACAATTCTCGTTGCCTATCGCCGCTACCGCTCAAAGGACCTGGCGCAGTCCTTCCGAAGCGCTTCCAGTCCCGGTCCGGACTAAAGAACCGGAAAACGGGCGACTCTTACTGGTCCATCAGGCGGTCTGGAAGGATCGTTTGGATAATCCGATGACGAAGCCATCGATGGTGGTAGTGACGGGCGCGGTGGGATCCGTTGCTGCGCCGAGGGTGACGAACAATGGGGTGAAGTGCTCGACGGTGGGGTGTGAGCGTTGGGCGCCTGGAGCGTGGGTGCGGAAGCGCGCAAGTTCGTCGACGTCGCCGCGGGCGAGGGCGTCTGCGGCCCATTGGTCGAACTCGATGGACCATGTGGGTGGGGTGGTCCGGTGGGAGGCGTCGGCGTATTGCAAGCCATGAGTCATGAACCCGGAGCCAATGACGAGAATTCCTTCTTCCCGCAGCTTTTTGAGCCGCTGCCCGAGGGAGAATAGCCGTCTGGTGTCGTGGGTGGGGAGTGACAGTTGCAGTATGGGGATGTCCGCAGCGGGGTACATGGCTTTCAGGGGCACCCAAGCGCCGTGGTCGAGCCCGCGGCCGCGGTGTTCGTATACGTGCTCCGTTGTGGGAAGGACGTTCATGATCTGCTGTGCGAGGTCGGAGGGGTCAGGAGAATCGTAGCGCAGCCCGTAGTACATGGGGGCGAAGCCGCCGAAGTCGTAGACCAGTTCGGCGGGTGTGGTGCTGGTGATCCCGAGGCTGTCGGATTCCCAGTGGGCGCTGATGACGACGATTGCTTTGGGTTTGGGCATTGATCGCGCCCATCCGTGGAGCTGCTGCATCCAGGCGGTGTCCTCGAAGGTATTGGGTGCGCCGTGGCTGATGTACAGGCTGGGCATCGGTCCATCCTGGGCGCTCCATGGCTGATGCGGCGCTTTCTCGTTGGCCAGTGCTGCGCGGCGCAGGTGCGCGGCGAGCGGATGACTGGCAGGAATGAGGGCGTCAGCGGCCGCCGTGCTCCGAGATCTTCCGGCAGGGGCCGCTGTGGTGTTGCCGGGGTTGGGCGTTCTCATGGCTGTCCTCTTTCTAGTCCGTGGCCAGGTTTGGTTGGTCTCACTCGGCCGGCGGGATGGTGAGGGTGTGTGCGGTGTGGTCGCGTTTGGCGCTCAAATAGGCGTGGTTGGCGGGGGTTAGGTGCACATCGGTGGGAAGCTGTTCGGTGATGGTAATGCCGCGGGCGGTCAGTTGGCCGGCCTTCTCGGGGTTATTGCTGAGCAGGCGGACGGAGTTGATGCCGAGGGCGCCGAGCATTTGGGCGGCGGGCGTGTAGTCGCGCTCGTCTTCGCTGTGGCCCAGCGCGACGTTGGCTTCGTATGTGTCCAGGCCGGTGTCCTGCAGTGCGTAGGCATCGAGTTTGGAATACAGGCCGATGCCGCGGCCTTCCTGGCGGAGGTAGAGCAGGAACCCACCGGCGGCGGAAATTTTCTCGATGGCTTCTCGCAGTTGGGGCCCGCAGTCGCAGCGCTGGCTCCCGAACACGTCGCCGGTCAGGCATTCGCTGTGCAGCCGGACCAGCGGCGCCGGATCCTCTGGCTTCGGGTTCAGCATGGCCTGCTCCCACTCGCCGAGGGCGAGCAGCAGGTGTTCCTTTCCGTCGACCAGGCCATGGAAAGTCATCACCTGGGCGGTGGCGCTGAGGCCGTCCGGGAAGTGCAGTGGCACGGTGACCTGGCTGCGTACGGTGGCCCCAGCCACTAGTCCCGCCGGCGGGGCGGGGGTTTCAGTTAGAACAGTCATCTCAGGTCCTCAGGAGTAGGGCGGTCATGCGGGTAAGACGACAGTCCAAGTCGTCGAATAGTTCAACCTTGAAGTTAATAGTAGGGGTGCTTAGTTCAAGATGCAAGTAATTTGGACCGGCTATAAGTTAAAGCATGAAGTTAACGGGCTATGCTTGTCGCATGGAAGCTTCCGGGGAACCGCGATGGTTAAACAGCGAAGAGAGCCAGGCGTGGCTCGCTCTTGTGGGAATAATGATTCGGCTTCCCTCTGCACTGGACGCGCAGCTTCAGCGGGATGCCGGGCTCAGCCACTTTGAATACCAGGTCCTCGCGGGCCTCTCAGAGGCCCCGGACCGCACGCTTCGGATGAGCGATTTGGCCAAGTTCGCGGAATCAGCACTTCCTCGTCTGTCCCAGGTCGTCGGGCGCCTTGAAAAGCGTGGTTGGGTAAGTCGTTCATCCGACCCCACCGACGGGCGCATCACTATGGCTAAGCTAACCGCAGCCGGCTGGGGGAAAATCGTTCAGACCGCACCTGGACATGTAGAAGAAGTAAGGAGCCTCGTCTTCGACCCCCTCACGAAGGTCCAAACACGCCAGCTGACCGACATTGGCCGACGCATTATGCGGGCCATAGACCCTGAAGATCGTTGTCTCCGCAGTTCCGATTAGCCCAGCCCGTTGGTGATGAACCACCAGGGGTGCTGCTCGACTTCAGGGGTAATTCGGGAAGATGTGGCGGTGCCCGAAGGCGTTTGTGTTAAGGGCTGCTGCCGGCTGCCTTGGAAACCGAGGCGGAAGCCAGGAAGGGCCGGGCGCCAAGCTCGAACTTAGAGCTGTGAGTTTCCGCAGAGTGATTGGCCGTTGCGACGTGTCGCGATCCGCATGAACTGCTTCCGGCACAGATGGTGTTCAGCCACCTTCGCTGGTTCTGACCTTGCATGGCAGGCGGGTAGCGAGCGATTCGTGGACGGCGAGGCGCACAGCGAGGTTTTGTTCGGTTAATTCCCTGTTTATGATGCCTGCTGCATGGCCGCGTGCCAGGATGCTGCTGAAGCGTTCAATCTCGACCTTGAAATCCTTCAAAGCCGCAGTCGAACGTTCCCAGGACTCCTTTGTAGTCGAGGATGGGTGCCACGGTTGTTTCAACGGGATCCGAGGAGCTTGTTCCTTTGGCGTAAACGCTGGTCGGAGGGCCGCCCATGACCATGTTCATGATGTCGATGGCGTAGCAGCCGACGTCGTTGACTGCCCCGCCTTCCAGGTTGGGCTGGAGCCGGACCTCGCCGGGGACCCGGTCCATGTTGAAGTGGAAGCGGGCGTGCGTGGAGACGACGTCGCCTATCCTGCCTGCATCCAGGAGCTCCCGGACTTTATGGTGCTGTGGGTGGAAGCGGTACGTGAACTCCTCCATGAGGCTTACCTGGTTCCGTTCGCACGCTTCCGCCACCCGCCGCTAGTCATCCAGACTGCATACCAGCGGCTTCTGGCACAGGATGTCCTTGCCGGCATTTGCCGCTGCGATGATCCACTCTGCGTGAAGGCCATTGGAATTGGGAGGTAGACAGCTTCGATGTTCGGGTCGGCGAGGAGTTCTTCATGCGATGAGTAGGACGCCGGGACCCCGAACCGATCAGCTATTTCAGCAGCCCTCCCGTTGGGGCTGGAGACTGCCGAGGCCGCGGCGTTGCGGGCCTTCTTCATGGCGAGGAGAAATCTATCCTGGGCGATGCGGGCGGTCGTGAGCGCTCCCCAGCGTACGGCTGTCATGAGGCAAGTTCCGCCTTCTTCCGCAACCGCGCCAAACTCGTGGCCGCACGCATCCCCACCAGCCAGGAACCATGGATGCAAGACCTGACCTCACAACTCCAGAACATCCCGGACCCTGACCGGCGACGGCGAACGCTCCAGGAGATCCTCATCTACCGGGACCGCTAGGCCATCACCGACACCACCACCCCGCTCGGAACCCCTGTCAGCTGGGACGAGCCTGACATGCAACACCAACGCCAACGGCTCCAGACGAAGTTCTCCCCCTGTTATCCAGACCCGCACCAGTCCCGCGACGGCAACGGTGGACCCCTCCCAGCTGTCCGCTTCGACACGGGACATGGGACTGCGGATCTAGACGTCGGTCATGCTGTATTCGAGTCCGGCAGCGTTTCGTCCTGCGAAAATTCCAAGTCGGTGCTCCGTGTTTCGCTTACAAATTCTTGTCCGATAACCGCCGCGTCGCGCCCATCACGTCCCGCAATGCCAATAGCTACAGTTTCAGCTACACCTAGATGCACTGCACCCCCAAGAAACGAAAAAACCCCCGAATTATCGGGGGTTTAAGGTGGCTCCGACCGGCGTCGATCCGGTGACCTTTCGATTTTCAGTCGAACGCTCTACCAACTGAGCTACAGAGCCTTAGGTGACAATGTCACCATGATTGCCGGAATTTCTTCCGGCAATCAGAGCGACCCTGACGGGACTTGAACCCGCGACCTCCGCCGTGACAGGGCGGCGCGCTAACCAACTGCGCTACAGGGCCTTGCTTGTTTGCAGTATCTCTACCGCTTTTTTCAAGGCTTCCAGCTTACCAGACTTTCCAGTCCGGCCTGACCAGTTCCTTGCGTACCCCCAACGGGATTCGAACCCGTGCCGCCGCCGTGAAAGGGCGGTGTCCTAGGCCGCTAGACGATGGGGGCCTGGAACAATCCGAATTCGCGACGGTCAACAACGCTATGCGTTTACCGCTTCTCGCTCGTCCGAACTGGACTCTAAAACTTTAGAGCATAGTCGGGGATATTCCCAAATCGCGCCCTGCGGAACGCAAACCAGAACGCAAACGAGGACGCAAACCGGGCCTCAAACCGCCGTTCAAATCCACTGCGTCAGAGTTGGCGGTTTCTTGTTGAAAGACGTCCGAATTCCGCCAGTCCGTCGAGCCCATCCCGGGCTAGATTGGCATCATGGCCACAAGCACCCCAATCTCTCCGGCGACCACCCCCTCCCGGACCATCAGTAAGCTCGGCATCGCCGCCGTCATCGTCACCGTTGTCCTCTGGGCATCCGCCTTCGTGGGCATCCGGGCCGTGGGACCCAGCTTCTCCCCCGGTTCCCTGACGCTCGGACGGCTGGTGGTTGCCGCCGTCGCGCTCGGCATTGTCGCCCTGCCCAGGCTCAAACGCTGGCCCAAAGGCCGCGAATGGCTGCCTATCGTGGCCTACGGTGTCATGTGGTTCGCGGGTTACAACCTCGCCCTGAACGCCGCCGAGCACATGCTCGATGCCGGAACCAGCGCCATGCTCATCAACGTCTCACCGATCCTGATCGCCGTCCTCGCCGGCGTGATCCTGAAAGAAGGCTTTCCGCGGTGGCTGATCATCGGCAGCCTCGTGGCGTTTGGCGGCGTTGCGCTCATCGCGCTCGGTTCGGGACAGCGCTCGACGGCGGATGTCGCCGGAGTGCTGTTGTGCCTCCTTGCCGCTGTGCTCGCCGCGGTGAGCGTGATTGTTCAGAAACCCGTGCTGCGCAAGTTCTCGGCGGCACAGGCCACATGGTTTGGCATCATGGTGGGCGCCGTGTGCTGCCTGCCGTGGGCCGGACAACTGGTGGCCGAAGTGCAGGCCGCACCTCTTCCGGCCACTCTCGGCTTGGTGTATCTGGGGATCTTTCCGACAGCCATCGCTTTCACCACGTGGGCCTATGCGCTGTCCCTCATTGAGGCCGGTAAACTTGCCGCCACGACGTACCTGGTCCCGGGCGCCACGATTCTGATTTCCTGGGCGGTGCTCAAGGAGATCCCCACCATCTGGGGCCTCGTGGGCGGCGTCATCTGCCTCGTGGGCGTCGGGTTGACGCGGCGCCGGTCCCGCTAGGATCACGTCCCGCCGTCGAACCCCCGCCGCAGCTACCTCGCCATCCCGGCGAGAAGCTCGCGGTGCGTGGGCGGGTTGGCTCCCGGGCGTCCGACGGTAATAGAGGCGGCCATGGAAGCCGTCTGCCCGATGCGTTCGAGAACCGTGGGCGCAAGCCCTTGGCTGCCGCGCAGCAGCAGCCCGAGGATCAGTGCCGACATGTAGGAATCACCGGCGCCGATGGTGTCCGCCACCACCGAGGTCACCGCGGGAACCGTCAGTTGGGTGTGCGGCGTCGCCATGAGGGAACCCTGGGCGCCGCGCGTGACGACGGCCAGGCCCGCACCGAGGCCCAGGATGTGATTGGCAGTCTCTTCCAGGGACTTGCGGGGGTAGAGCCAGAAGGCGTCGTCATCGCTGAGCTTCACCACGCTGGTCAACGGCACGAGTTCCTCGAAAATGCGGAGCGCCTCGCCGTGGCTGCCCAGGAGGTCGGTGCGGATGTTGGGGTCGTACGTGACAATGCACCCGCCTTGGGCCTGCTCGAGAAGGGTCCTGACGACGCCGGCACCGGGCTCAAGGAACGTGGCGATCGAGCCCGTGTGGAGCACCTTCGGGGCATAAGGGAGCGCGGCGGGACCCAGCTTCCACTCGATGTCGAAGGTGTATTCGGCCGAACCGTCCGCGGCGATCTCCGCCGTCGCCGTCGCGGTCTTCGCGAGTGATTGCGAGCCCGGTAGGACAACCACACCGGCGCTTGCCAAGTGGGCGGCGATGGACTCGCCGCGGGAATCACGCCCGACGGCGGTCAGTAGCCCGGCCTTCACGTCGAGCCGCCCGAGGCCGTAGGCGACGTTCGCAGGCGAGCCGCCGGGGTATTCGGTCTGGCCTGCGGGCGAATTGACGATGTCAATGAGGGCTTCGCCGACCACGACGACGTCGAGCGGCTCGGACGCAAGGGGCGAGTGGTTCATAGGTTCCTGTTCCTTGGTTGGGGAGTTTCAGTGGCTACTTGTGGTTTTCAGGGGCGCCGCCACGGAATGGCGTTCGATGAGGGGACATTCAAAGTATTCGGTACTGCCGTCACGTTCCGCGCCGGCCAGCAGCAGTTCGATGGCGCGCCGGCCCATCTCAACGAAGGGCAGTTCCAGCGTGGTCAGCCCCGGCCGCAAGTGCGGGGCGAGCGTTTCCTGGTTGTCGAAACCCACCAGTGACATGTCGTGCGGGATCGACAGCCCGAGCTGGCCCAATGCTTGGTAGGCGCCCCAGGCTGTGCGGTCGTTCGCGCAGAAGATTGCAGTGGGTGGCTGCGGAGCCATCATGAGTGCAAGGGCATTGTCGAAACCGCCGGACTCATGACCGTCGCCGATCCTGTGGAGCCCGGGGTCCGGGTTGAGGCCTGCTTCCTCGAGTGCGCGGAGATAGCCCGCATGGCGTCCGACGGCGGCGGGAAGCTCACCGTCCACTGCGCCGATGTTGATCATCGCGATGCGGCGGTGACCGGCGTCGAGCAGGTGTTTGGTAGCGGTGTACCCACCCAGCTCCTCTCGGGGGACGATGCTCGGAAAGCGCCCGGAACGGTCTCGCGAATTGAGCACGACGGAGGGCACCTCGGCCAGGACGTCCGGCACGTCAAGGACCCGGTGGTACATGGCGGCGTAGACCACTCCGGCCACCTTGTAGGACAGCATGGCCTCCAATGAAGCGGCCTCGAGGTCCTTGTCACCGCCGGTGTTGACGGTCAGGAGGAGCAGCCCGGCCTCCCAAGCCCTTGCTTGGGCGCCTTCGATGATCTTGCCCGCGAATGGCGCAGTGGCGACGAAGTCGCCCACGAAGCCGATCATGCCCGCCACTCCGTCGCGGAGCACTTTGGCGTGTGCGTTGGTCCGGTATCCGAGTTCGTGGGCGGCGGCATGGACCCTGCGCCGGGTTTCCTCCGAGAACCTGGTTCCCGCGGCGTCGTTGAGCACCAGGGAGACCGTGGCCTGGGAAACACCGGCAGCGGCAGCGACGTCGTTCATCGTCGTGCCGGAGCGGCTTCCGGGGCGGGTCATGGGCCGGCCTGTCTCTTGAATGCGTTTCTGTTGAATGAACTGGGGGTCCTTGCACCGGATCCGCACGGCTGGCCGGGCTTAACCTGGGGGCGAGTTATACGAATTACCAACGCGGAAAACTCTAGCTGCCACGACATCCGGCGTCAACGACCGGGCCACGGACTAGAGTCAGATCATGCCCGCGAATCTACCTCCCGGCCTGCCGATTGTTCCCGACGGCGATACCCCTGGCGGCCAGCTCATTTCCTCCCGGCTCCCTGGTGCTGGCGAGGGGGTTGGCACTGGCGCTAGCGCTGGGGCTGCGCAGTCCAATACCGTTCCGTTCGCGATGTCGCCGGAAGACTTCGAGGCGGCCGTCAGCGATGCCTTGCTCCTGATCCCCGACAAAGCGGCCCGGGCCATGGACAACGTGGCCATCTTCATCGAAGATGACTACACCCCGCAGCCTGGAGAGGATCCGGACACCGTACTTCTGGGCCTGTACGAGGGTGTGCCGTTGACGGAACGGGACTCTTGGTGGGATGCCGGTTCCCTCCCCGACAGGATCACCATTTTCCGGCAGCCGATCCTGGATATCTGCGGATCCCGCCAGGAAGTAATCGACGAGGTGGCCATCACCGTGATCCATGAGATCGCCCACCACTTCGGCATCGGTGACGACCGTTTGCACGAGCTCGGCTGGGGATAGGCTAGATAGCCACCGTCCCCGCGGCGCCATCCACCGTGATCGTGTCGCCGGAACTGATCCGGGACGTGGCATCCGGGACGCCGACGACTGCGGGAATCCCGTACTCACGGGCCACGACGGCGCCGTGTGAGTTGGGACCGCCCATCTCCATCACGAGTCCCCCGGCGGTCAGGAACAGGGGCGTCCAGCCGGGATCCGTGGAGGGCGCGACCAGGATTTCTCCTGGTTCGAGATGCGCGCCCACCGGGTCCATGATCACCCTTGCTACCGCCGTCACCGCTCCCGCCGAAGCCGGAGTTCCCAGCAGCATGCCGTCCGACGCCGGCGCCCCCGTCCCGCCGCTCAGGAAACCAGGCAGGGCTTCCGGCTCGGTGCCGTCGGAGAGCAGTACGCGCGGCACGTGCCGGCGCTTGAGTTCAAGTTCGTAAGCCTCGCGCCGCTGCGCTACCAGATCGTGGAAATGCTTGCCGTCCAAGCCGCGGTGGGCGTCATTGAAATCCAGGAAGAAGACGTCGCCGGCGTCATCGATGACTCCCGCGTCCGCCAAGGCCTCTCCTACTTCCGAAAGTTGGGCGCGGACCGCAGCGAAGCCCCGCACGAGGTGGTACTTGGGGAGCTCACGCAGTCCCGCAAACATGCGTGTACGTTCAAGCGCCATTTTGACGATCCTCGCGTGCAACGGACCCTTGGACCGTGCACGGGCCACCAGCACGGCGACTTGCTCCTCGGCGTCGTGGGCAGCTTTTTCGAACTGTTTGTCCGGCGCCAGTCGGGGATCGTCGAGGCGAAGGTAATTGACCAGGACTCCGATGATGTGGGTGGGGTCGTCGGACCAGCGGGGCATGCCCAGGTCGATTTCCGCGATGGCCCGGTGCCCGTAGTCGCGCAGGAACGAGGCCAATCCCGCCTGCGCGACGACCGGAAGCCCGCCGCCGCGGTAGCGCTCCGCGAGCGCAGCGGGATCGCCATCGGTAAAGGCCTCCGCGGAAGCGGGATCGTGGCGGATGCTGGCCGAGAGCCGCCACAGGGCGAGGTCCATTTCGGTGGTGACGTTGTTGGGCAGGCCGCGGATGATGGTTTGAAGCTCACCCCAGGAGGCCTGCTCGCCAAGTATCTTCCGGACCACCCCGATCATCGCGAAGCCAAGGGCTACCGGAGGCAGGATATTGGGCAGTATGGGGAATAATCCCTCGCGAAGTATCCGCTCGGCGTTGTCCAGCTTTTCACGGGGAGCGACATCGGCGGGAACTTCATGTATGGCCTTCAGTTTCCCGCCCAGCTGTTCCACCTTGTCGAGGGCAACGTCCGGCCGAAAGAGGGCGCGCAGCAGGATCTCCGGAAGGCGGAAGCGGAGCACGATCGGGCCAACGTGCCTGAGCAGTTTGAAGGGCGTCTTGCTGGTGACGGCAAAACGCGGGTCCTCGAACAGGCCGCGCACAATGGCCGCGGAACGTGCTTCCATGACGTCGAAGATCCTGGGCACGATGGCCCGCCCGGCCTCGCTTCGGAACACGGAAGTGAGGTCAAAATAGATCCGCTGCCCTGCTTCGTAGTAGGGCGAAGGCCCGTCCCGCGGTTCCGGAACCCGGAATCCCGCCGCGTCGGCTACCGAGGACCCCATGAGCCGGATGCCCGCGAGGCCCATGGGAGTCAGGGGACGGGTGAGCCCTTGGGCGAGGCTGAAGCAAAGGTACGCGTGGGGCCCGGGGACTGCGGGTTGGCGGGTCATTTGGGGGTAGAGCGTGGTGATAGGCCGGGCTTGGGTGAGCCACAGTTTGCCCTCGCCATCGATGGCCCATTCAGTGTCCTGCGGTGCTCCGTAATGCTCCTCGACGCGCTGGCCAAGGACAGCGAGCGCCCTGACCTGGGAGTCGGCAAGGCAGGCATCCCCGGCTGTTCCGTCTTCGGCCTGCGCCGCCGGGCCGAGTCTTTCGGTCCCGCCGCCGGGAATGGAGCGAATCACGAGCTTCCGGTCGCCGATCCTTCGTTCCGTGATCCTGCCGGTGAGGGAGTCCACCACAAAGTGGTCCGGATTCACCGCGCCGGAGACCACGGCCTCACCGAGCCCCGGGTTGGCGTCGATGACAGCTTCGCGGCGCCGCCCGGTCACCGGATTGGCGGTGAACAACACCCCTGCAGCTTCAGCCTCCACCATCCGTTGGACGACGACGGCGAGCGTCACCGTGGCGTGGTCGATTCCGTTGCTTGCGCGGTAGCTGGCCGCCCGGTCGGTCCACAGGGACGCCCAGCACTTCCGGACGGCCTGCAGCACGGCGTCGGCCCCCACGACGTTCAGGTAGGTGTCCTGCTGGCCGGCGAAACTCGCAAAGGGCAGGTCCTCGGCCGTGGCCGAGGACCTGCCGGCCACCGCGACTTCCGAGCCCAGCGCCGAGTAAGCCGAGCGAACGGCGTCTTCGACGTCGGCCGGGATCCCGGCGTCGAGCACCGCTTTCCTGGCGCGGGCCGCGAGGGAAGCGAGCCCCTCAAGGTCGCCGGGCTCCACGGCCTCAAGGCCGCGGAGGATGTCCGGGAACGCCGACCTTGAGCTGCCATCGGGCTGAAGCGCTCGCTGGTAAGCCTCGGTGGTCAGGCAAAACCCGGGCGGGACCGGAAGCCCCGCCCAGATCAGCTCGCCGAGATTGGCAGCCTTGCCGCCGACCTCTGGAAGCATGGTTGCCCGGATCCGGCGCAGCTCGACGATCAAGCGCGATGCCTCACCGGGCTGTGCGTGCTCCGCCATTGTCGTCCGCCTGCGTCCACCGGTCCTTGGGTTGCCTGTTATGCGGCGAGCATCGGACCGAAGTTGGCGCGGTCCGCCAGCCTGGGATCCTCGCGGTCGGGAACAACCAGCACGGGCCCTTTGGCATGGTGCAGGACGCCATCCGACGTCGATCCGAGGAGCATTCCTGCGAAGCCTCCCCGCCCGCGCGTGCCCAGCACCACGAGTTCGACGCTTCGGCTCACTTCCACGAGAACTTCCACGGGCGAACCATCAAGTAGTTGAGTTTCCGCTGGAAGCTTGGGGAAGTGGCTCTTGAGCCACGCCAGGCCTGCATCGAGCTGAACCCTGATGTCCTTGAAGAGTGCCTCCCGGTCCAGGGGTGCCGGAACCCACGCCAAGGAACCGCTGTACTCGGGTACGGCGCAGATGACGCGCAGCTTGGCGCCCATGCGTTCGGCCTGCTCTGCGGCTTCCAGGACCGCAACGCGGGCCTGCTCGGAGCCGTCCACGCCGACTGCGACGACGTTTTCGATCACACGGGAACCGGCCTTCGCGCGCTCGGCCTTGATGTGCTTGTCCTCTGTGGTCTCGCCCAATCGGTCCGCGCAGAAGAGCGGGACTGTCACGGTGGGGCACTTGGAGTGCGCCGGCAGGGCACTGCTCACGGAGCCCAGGAGCCTGCCGACGAACCCCCCGCGTCCCCGGGTGCCGAAGACCAGGAGCTCGGCCGTTTCGGACAGATCGAGCAGCACGCCCGAGGCATCTCCGTTCTCCACCGATCCATCAACGTCGATGGCGTAGCCGGAAACCTTCTCGAGGGCCTGCTTGACGATTGCTTCGGCGCCGTCCCGGATAACGGAGTCATCCACTGTTGCATAGCCGCCGTCCAGGCCGGAAGCCGCGAAGATGGGCACGGAGTAGGCCGTGACTACATGCAGGGGAAGCTGCCTGCGTTCAGCCTCGCGGGCGGCCCAAATGAGGGCGCATTGGCCGTGTTCGCTGCCGTCAACGCCCACCACAATCCCGCCTGGGGCAATGGATGGTTCCTCCCTGTTGCCTTCGGTCTCTGGTCGATGGCTCTCAGAGTGTTTGCCGTGCTGGTCCATGGGGCCTGCCTCCTCGCACTGCTGCTGATGTTGCGGCTATTCTGCCAGAGGCCGCGCCCACAACGTGTTTCTCGCTTGACTGCCGTGAGTTGCGGTCTCCAATGCTCACTATTCTCGTTTGCAAGGGCCGAATCAAGCCGGAAGAAGCGCATGTGGAAACCGGGCCGAGGGCGTGGAAATCCGCCGAATCGGGGCGCGAAAAACGCATCGGCGGACATGCCGGTGCCGGGGCTATCCACCACGCGATTTCTTCTGTAATGTTCGAGGCACTGGTGACCGGGGATCGTGTTTTGCAACACATCAACGGCCATCATTTGCGACCGCTTGGGGACCCGGACGCCACCCCGCTGTTGCCTCGGCAACGCACCTTCAAAGAGGAGCCAAGCTGTGTCAACCATGCCTGCTGCGAGTACGGAACGCACCACTGCTGTGGTCATCGGTGCCGGTATGCCTGGCTTGGCCGTGGCCAGCGAACTCAGCCGCTACGGCGTAGACGCCATCGTGGTGGACGGAATGTATATCCCCGCACCCTTACAGCCGCTCAACACCGGCATCCTGCAGCGCTGCGACGCCGCGGACGCAGCGTGCCTCCAGGAGCGCAGCGAAATCCTGCGGCACCTGCGCAATTACGCAGCCAGTCACGGGCTCGATGTGCGAAACACGACGCGAGCCGTCCGGCTCGATCGCCTGGACGAAGTTGCCGTGGGGACCCAGTGGGCCGTCCACACTGCCAACGGAGTTCTCCTAGCCGACCACGTCGTTGTCACCCGTTGTGGACAAAGCCAGTTGCGGCGGATGCTTGCCGAGCTCGGCATCGCGATCGGCCAGAACCTCGTCGCAGCCATGCGCGCGATTGGAATGTACCTTGTTGGCGTCGGCGAACTTGCCACGCCCACCCCGAAGGAAGTCCTGCGCCAAGCCAAGGTGGTAGGCCAGGCGATATCCGCCAAGGTCTACCCGGACAGCGTGCACGGGGCCCTCACCGGCACCTTTGCAGCTGTTCCTGCCTTGGCCTAGGGCATCTTCTCTGGGCTGCTGGGCTCGTCCTCGTCCTTGTCCTTGTCCTCGTTATCCTCGGCATCGTCAGAATCCTCGGCATCGGCGGAATCATCAGAACCCCCGCCTGCGAGCCGGCGTCGTGCCGTGATGCCCAGGAAGACCAGCAGGCCCGCGGCAACCACCGCGAACACCACAATGCTCCAAGGGAACGGCTGGGAGGCATCGGGTACCTTCTCCGGCGTCGCCGTGGAACCCGGTGCGGCAGTGCCTGCGGTGGGCACCTCCACAGATGGTGCCGTGCTCGCGGAGCCGCTGCCCGCCGTCGTACTCCCTGCCTTGGCGGTGAATGTGAAGGTGCCTTCGATGGGGTGCGAATCCGAACTGACAACTCGCCAAATGACGGTGAAGGCGCCGGCAGGCGCGCCCGGCCGCAGCTTCTGCGACACCACAGCGTCCACAATCTCGACGGAACCATCGGCCCAGTTCTGACCTGAGGCGTCGTTCACCCGGATCTGCGAGCCGAGCAGGAGCGGCCGGTTGTTGAACGTAATGGACACGGAGCCCGGGACGTTGGCAACCGTTGAGCCGTTTGCCGGTGACGTTGACTCGGCGACGTCGTGCGCGAAGGCGGGTGCCGCCGAGAGCAGCGCGGCAGAGAAAAGAACCGCTGCGAAAGCGACGACGACGGCCAGCAGCTGGCGGATAGGGCGCATGAGCGAATGACTCCCTTGGTGTTGGATTCCTTACAGACTAGGCGAATTCGCGGGAGGGCCGAAGCCGCAGGCATAGGATTTGAGAGCACACTTCCCCGATCCCCGGAGACTTCCATGCTCAAGCAGGGCTCAGCCATCGACCGCTACTTCAAGATTTCGGAACGCGGATCCAACTACTCGCGAGAAATCCGAGGCGGCTTCGCGACGTTCTTTGCCATGAGCTACATCGTGGTCCTCAATCCTTTGATCCTTTCCGGGACGGACTCGAGTGGCGCTTCCCTTGGCTTCGCCGCGGTCGCCGCCACCACGGCCTTCGTAGCTGGCATCCTGACGATCCTCATGGGAGCCTGGGCCAAGCACCCCTTCGCCATAGCTACCGGGCTGGGCGTCAACGCCTTCGTGGCAGTCACCATTGCCTCGCACCCCGGCCTGACGTGGCCCGACATGATGGGCCTGGTAATGCTTTCGGGCCTGACCATGCTGATCCTGGTGCTTACCGGTTTCCGGACCGCGGTCTTCAAAGCCGTGCCTGAGGCCCTGAAAACCGCGATCGTGGTGGGCATCGGCCTCTTCATTGCGCTCATCGGCCTCGTCAATGCCGGCTTCGTGCGCCGCATCCCAGACGCTGCAGGCACCACGGTCCCGCTGGGACTGGGCGTCGACGGCAAGCTGCTTGGCTGGCCCACCCTGGTGTTTGTCGTTGGCCTGGTGCTGACCATCGCACTGGTGGTCCGCAAAGTACGTGGCGCCATCCTGATCGGCATCATCGTCTCCACGGCCCTCGCGGCCATCCTGGAATTCACCCTGCACATCGGCCCGAGCTTCGACGGCAAGACCTACAACCCGCGTGGCTGGTCCCTGGTGGCGCCCAAGTTCACCGAGTGGGCCGCGCCGGACTTGTCCCTCATCGGCAAGGCGAACCCCTTCGGGGCGTTCCAGCACCTTGGCATCATCGCCGCCACGCTGCTGGCGTTCGTGATCCTGCTCAGCATCTTCTTCGACGCCATGGGCACCATGGTGGGCCTCGCCAGGGAAGCTGGAAACATCGACAAGCACGGAAATATCCCCAACGTGGATCGCGTCCTGCAAGTGGACGCGCTCGGTGCGATCATCGGTGGCGGCTCATCCGTGTCCTCCAACCAGATCTTCGTGGAATCGGGCGCCGGGATCGGCGAAGGTGCACGGACCGGCTTGGCCTCGATCGTGACTGGTCTGCTGTTCCTGGTGGCCATGTTCTTCACCCCGCTCATCAACCTGGTCCCGTTCGAAGCCGTCGCCCCCGCCCTGGTGGTGGTGGGCTTCATGATGGTGTCCCAGGTGGGCAAGATCCACTGGCAGGACTGGGGCGTAGGCATTCCCGCGTTCGTGACCATGGCCCTCATGCCGTTCACCTACTCGATCGCCAACGGCCTGGGAGCCGGGTTCATTTCCTTCGCACTCATCCGTACGTTCCAGGGCCGGGCCCGCGAAGTCCATCCGCTCATGTGGGCCGTGGCCGCGGCATTCCTGCTGTTCTTCGGGATCGGTCCCGTCGAGGAAATCCTGGGCGTCAAATAAGCCTTTCCGGAATACCGGACACCTGCCGCCTACAAGCGGTACTTTTCGGTGCCGTCATGCGTTGAGCTTGAATCATGGAGATTTCCCCCGCTGTTGCCGATGTCCGCCCGACGCCGTGGACCGGCCGCTTCGACGGCGACGGCGATGAGCACCGCCGCTGGTGGCAAGCCGTGGCGCCCCACACTTCCGATGTAGCCGCCCCCGGCGGGACGGAAGCGGGCTCCCGGCCCGCCGTCGTCGTGGGCTTCCGCAGTGACGAAGGCGTGCGGCGCAACAAGGGCCGTATTGGCGCGGCGGCCGCGCCGGGAGCTATCCGCCAAGCCTTGGGCCCTCTGGCTTTCCATCTGGACCGGGACGTGTTCGACGCCGGCGACGTCGTCGTCGAGGACGGCTCGTTGGAGGCGGGCCAGGAGCGCGCGGGCCGCGTGATTTCGGAATTGCTCGACGCCGGCACACTCACCGTGCTGCTCGGCGGCGGCCACGAAACCGCCTTCGCGAGCTACCTGGGCGTGGCCGGCTCGGAGGCTGTGGCAAGCGGTAAGCGCCTCGGCGTCCTGAACCTGGACGCGCATTTCGACTTGCGGGACGAGCCGGTGCCAAGCTCGGGCACGCCGTTCCTTCAGATGGCCCGGGCGGAAGCCGCCGAGGGCCGCGAACTGAACTACGCCGTCGTCGGAATCTCCGAGCCCAACAACACGCGCACTCTCTTCAACACGGCGGACCGCCTCGGCGTGAAGTACCTGCTGGACGAAGACTGCTCCGCGGAGGCCGTGCAGGAATTCGTGGGGCGGTTCCTGGACACCGTGGACGTGCTCTACCTGACGATTGACCTGGACGTGCTGCCGGCGTCGGTGGCTCCCGGAGTGAGCGCCCCCGCAGCGTATGGCGTGCCGCTGCCCGTCATCATCGCTGTGTGCAAGCAACTTGCCGCGAGCGGGAAACTCCTTCATTTGGACGTTGCCGAGCTCAACCCCGAGTTCGATATCGACTCCCGGACCGCCAAGGTGGCCGCGCGTTTGGTGAACACGCTGCTGGCGTAGGGCCGCGTCCCAGGTGCCGCGCCCACCCAACTAGCTCGCATTTGTTGTCGTTTTGGGCACTCAAAACGACAACAAATGCGAGTCAGTTGGGGCTCAGCCGACGGCGCGGAGCCTGACGGCGATGAACTGGCGGCCGGGGAGTTCCAGGCGGAAGCGTCCTTCCACCGTGTCCGGCCGTCGCCCACCCGTGCCACCCCTCGGTGTTCCTCGAGCGGACCACCAAGGAAGAATGGGCCGACACCTTCGGCGGCCAGGGCGCCCCGCAGAACGTCGTGGCCGCGATCGACGAGGACGCACCGTCCGCGACCCGCGACGCAGCCGAGGCGACCATCCGCACCATCTACGCCCCCGTCATCGACGTCCACTGGGTCACCGTGAAGCAGCTCGCCATCCTCGAACCCACCCTCGTGGAAACCGTGGCCTGCATGATCGGCACCCTGCTCAACGAAGCCCTCCACGAAACCGTGCACACCGCGGGCGTCCCCGAAGAAGCAGCCAAGGCCATGCTGTTCGGCCACGTGCAGATCGCCCTGACCAACGCCCTGCGCGGCTCCAACCCGTTTTCCGAGGCCTGCGAAATCGCCATCCAGTACGGCAAGGACACCATCATCAAGGACGACTGGAAGAAGATCTTCGACGATTCCGAGCTCGACGGGGTCATCGCCAAGATGCTCAAGCTGGACGCCGTCAAGCGCTAGGCACATCATCACCACCCGCGGGATGGCACATCACGGCAATACTGCCGCGAAGTGCCATCTCGCGGCGCATTCCAGGGGTTTACGCCCCGCCCCGCGCCAGCCATCATGAAATCAGGCGCAGGACTTCGCCGACCGCTACAGCACGGCCGCTCCTTGCGCGGCGGAGGTGCAGCGACATGTCACCCAGGATCGAGCCCGCGGATCACGCCTTGGGAAGCACTTCCCCCGGCGCCCCGGATCGATTCCTCACCGACTACTACGAGCACGTGGCCGATGATGATGTCCGCAACTACACCACGGACACACTCGTGGAGCGTGCGCGGTACCACCGCTCATTGGCGGAACGGCGAGTTCCCGGGCAAGCGGTGATCGGCATCCTGAACGAGGCCGATGCGAGCCTCGTAGCGATCGTCACTGAGGACATGCCCTACCTCGTGCCGTCGGTCACCGCGGAAATCGCCAGGGATAACGCCTCCATCCGGCTCCTGGTCCACTCCACTTTTACGGTCACCCGGGATCCAGCCACCCATCGCCTGACCGACGTGCGCCGCGGCCCCCTGCGGACCGGACTGCCGTCCGGCGTCGAGCCTTCCGCCCCGGTCACCCCAATGGACCACGACGACGGCGGGCCGCTCACGGAGGCGTGGATCGCCGTCGAGATTTCCAGGCTTCCAGACGAAACCAGTGCCGAACACCTCGTTGAACGGCTGCGAAACGTCCTTGGCGATGTCCGGGCTGCGGCGGAAGACGCTGCTGCCATCCGCCAGGAGCTTGCCGACGAGATCAGGGGCTTGGAGGGCTTGTCCGGCGGCGAGGAGGTCCAGGAGTTGCTGCGCTGGCTGGACGACGGGAATTTCGTGTTCCTCGGCTACCGTGGCGGGAGGGATCTCGGACTGCTCCGGAATGTGGCGGTCGACGCGTCCGAGGGTGGGCCGTCCGAAAAGCCCTTCCTCACGCTCACCAAGTCGACGCTCCGCTCGACGGTCCTCCGGCGTGCCTACCTCGACGAAATTACCCTGGCCGGGGCTGACAAGATCGGCGAGCACACCTTCGTCGGCCTTTTCGCTCCCAGCTCGGCGTCCCGTTCGGCACTCCAGATTCCCGTCATCCGGGTCACTGTGGACGAGGTACTGCGGACGTTCGGCTACCCGCCCGCGTCACACCGTGGCAAGGAACTCCTGGCCGTGGTGGAGGCCTATCCGCGCGACGAGCTCTTCCACATCGACGCCAGGCAGTTGGCGGAGCACGCGCGGGACATTATGCGTCTCCAAGAACGGCACAGCACTCGGTTGTTCCTTCGTCCGGACTCGCATAACCGCTTCATGACGGCTTTGGTCTTCCTGCCGCGGCAACGCTACAGCACGGCCGTCCGGCTCAACATTGAACGCGAACTTCGCGAGGCCTTCGGCTCCGGGGCCATCGAGTTCGAGCTCCGCCTGGGCGAATCCGCCATGGCCCGCGTGTTCTTCCGGGTCCTGTTGCCACGCGAGGCGGCACCCGCCGTCGTCGACCCTGCCGTACTGGAGCAGCGGATTATCGCCGCGACGCGGTCCTGGGCTGAAGGCCTGGACGAAGCCTTGCGGGCAAGGTTCCCCGCGAACGAGGCGGCCCGGCTGTCCCGGCAATGGGCTGCCGCCTTTCCGGCCAGCTACAAGGCCGATTACGAGGTGGAAGACGCCGTTCAGGACATCGTCCGGTTCGAGAGTTTCGCACCCCCGGAAGCGGACCTGCCCGACGGCGACACCGCGGACCCGCTGCTCGCCGTCTACAAGCGCCCGGGAACTGCCGTCCTCGCCGAGGATGCGCGGATTCGGCTCTATTTGACCCGCCCGCAAAGCCTGAGCCAGATTTTGCCGTTCTTCCACAACCTGGGCTTGCGCGTCCTGGACCAGCGGCCCTTCGATGTGCAGCGTGCCGATGGGCGGTCCTTCTTCCTTTACGACCTCGGCCTCGTCTATCCGCGCGGTGTTGATCCCGTGGGAACCGGCGAGCTCCTGGCCGCTTCGTTCTGTGCCGCGATGCGGGGAGATGCGGAGTCCGACGCCTTCGATGCCCTCGTCATCCGGGAGGGGATCGACTGGCGGCGGACAGCCATCCTGCGGGCATATGCGAAGTACCTTCGGCAGCTGGGGAGCACCAATTCGTACGGGTTCATCGCGGATACCCTTCGTGAGAATGCGCGTGCAACCCGCGCTTTGCTTTCGCTCTTCGAGGCGAAGTTCGATCCGGACCGGTTCGAACCCGATCTGTTCGATCCTGAACTGCGTGCGCCGACGCCCGAACCAACGCCCGCTGAGCAGATTCCAGCTGGAAGCGATCTGTTCGAAACGGACCGCGGCAAGTACAGCTCGCGGACGCAAGCCACCAACGCCGCGCGCAAGGAACTGGCGGAAGCGATCGACGCCGTACCGGTCCTCGACGCCGACCGCCTTTTGCGTTCCCTGGCGAGCTTGGTGGAGGCCACCCTGCGCACCAACTTCTACCTGAACAAGCCGTATTTGAGTTTCAAGCTCAATCCCTCTTCCATTCCCGCCGCACCGGCACCCCGGCCGCAGTTCGAAATCTGGGTCTACTCGCCGCGGGTGGAAGGCGTCCATTTGCGTTTCGGCCCGATTGCCCGCGGCGGCTTGCGCTGGTCCGACCGCCGCGAGGACTTCCGCACGGAAGTCCTGGGGCTCGTGAAAGCCCAGACGGCGAAAAATGCCGTCATTGTTCCCACCGGAGCCAAGGGCGGCTTCTATCCCAAACAGCTCCCGGACCCGGCCGAAGACCGTGCGGCCTGGCTGGCCGAAGGCCAGGAAAGCTACCGGATCTTCGTTCGCGGACTGCTGGACATCACGGACAACCTGGTTGCCGAACGGGTTGTCCCGCCGGCCCGCGTGGTGAGGCACGACGGCAACGACTACTACCTCGTGGTGGCTGCCGACAAGGGCACGGCCACGTTCTCCGACATTGCCAACGACCTCGCGGCGGAGTACGGATTCTGGCTGGGCGATGCGTTCGCGTCCGGCGGTTCAGTGGGTTATGACCACAAGCAGATGGGCATCACGGCCCGCGGCGCCTGGGAGTCTGTGCGGCACCATTTCAGCGAACTGCTCATCGACTCCCGGACCGAGGATTTCACCGTGGTGGGCATCGGCGACATGAGCGGCGACGTGTTCGGCAACGGCATGCTGCTCTCGAACCACATCAAGCTGGTGGCAGCATTCGATCACCGGCACATCTTCCTGGATCCCACCCCGGACCCAGTCACGTCCTTCGCCGAGCGGAAACAGCTCTTCAAGCTCCCCCGCTCGTCCTGGGCCGACTACAACCCCGCGAAGCTCAGTCCGGGCGGAGGAGTGTTCTCCCGGGCCGAGAAGTCAATCAGCATCACCGAACCGGTCCGCCTCGCCTTGGGATTGGATGAGGGCACGACGGCGATGAGCCCGCCTGAGCTGCTCAGGGCCGTCCTCACGGCCCCCGTCGATCTGCTGTACAACGGCGGAATCGGCACCTACGTCAAGGCCTCCGCCGAGACGCATGCCGACGTCGGAGACAAGTCAAACGATGCTATCCGGGTGGACGCCGTCCAACTGCGTACCCGGATCATCGCTGAGGGCGGCAACCTCGGCGTCACCCAACGCGGCAGGATCGAGGCCGCCCTGGCCGGAATCCTCGTGAACACCGATGCCATCGACAACTCCGCCGGCGTGGACTGCTCGGACCACGAGGTGAATATCAAGATCTTCCTGGACCGGATGATCGCCGCGGGGAAGATGTCCCCGAACGAAAGGACGAGATTCCTCCACTCACTCCAGGACGAGGTGGGGCGGCTCGTCTTGAAAACCAACGTTGACCAAAACGTCCTCCTCCTCAATGACAAGCAACTGGTCCTTGAGTGGAGCCCGAGCTTCGAACGGACCATGGACTGGCTCGAATCAGCCACGGACCTGGACCGGCAGCTCGAATGCCTGCCGGCTACCGAGGAAATCCAGGCTCGCGTAGGGACCGGAGTTGGACTCACCTCGCCCGAACTGGCCGTGCTGGCGGCCTATGCCAAGATCGAGCTCGCCCGGGAACTGACGGAGGGCGGGCTTGCGGACGATCCATGGTTTTCGCAAACGCTGCGCGAGTATTTCCCCCGCCAACTCTCGGAGCGGTTCGGCGAGGACCTCTCCACGCATCCTTTGCGCCGCCAAATCGTCGCCACAGTGGTGGCCAACGACATGATCAACCTCGGCGGCATCGCGTTCGCATTCCGCGCCATGGAGGAAACCACGGTTTCGGCGGCCGCTGTGGCGCGTGGATTCGTGGTCATGCGCCGAATCTGGGATTTCGATTCGGTCACTGAAGCCATCGCCCGGGTGCCGGCAAGGATCCCCAGCGAACATGGGTGCGCCGTCGCCCTGGATATGCGCCGCCTCCTCGACCGGTCCACCCGCTGGTATGTCACCCACGATTTCCGGGACAAGCCCATTGCGGACGCCTTTGCGCGGCTCGAACGGCCCATGTCGCTGATGCGTCTAGATTTCACGCGCTTCCTGCACGGGATCAACCTGCAACACTCGGTGACGCGCCTTGCCCACTCCGATTCTGTCGGCCTGCCGCACGATCTGGGCATCCGGGCATCCGAGCTCCTGGTCAGCTACGGCCTTTTGGATATTTCCGCGATTGCCGAGGAATTGCAGGAGCCTGTTGAGGACGTGGCAGAGGTCTACTTCGCCGTGTTCGAACGGATCTCGGCCATCCCCTTGTTGGAACACATCACGCTGTTGCCGCGGGACACCCACTGGGAGGCCTTGGCCCGGGCAGCCCTCCGCGACGACATGTACCTGGTCCTTGCCGACATGACCAAGGCCGTGGTCCGGCACACTCCCCGCTCCTCGGAGGCGACCGCCGACCCCGTAGCGAGGATCGAGAATTGGGAACGCGGAAACATCGAACAACTCGCCCGTATCCAGGACACCATCAAGGAAGCCATCAAGCCCGGTCCGGTGGATATCGCGGCACTCGCCGTGGCCCTGAAGCTCTTGCGCGCTATGGTCCGCCGGTGATCCAGATCCCAGAATGACAGACATCCCATGACACTTTGCTATCTTTTTATGCAGGAATTGCCGCTCCCCCCTGCGGCACCCTGCAGAAGGAGCCCCCAATGAGCACTGCCACAATAGAAAACAACGAGATCCATTTGTCCTTTGCGTCCGTCGACGAAGTCCATGCAGGACTTGACGAAGCCGTCAGCACGCTCATCGAAGCCGCTGCCGACAGCGGCCGCTGCGGGATCCTGGTGACCCGCCGGGAGCCAGGAAGCTACACGGTTGCCTTGGACGAGTCGGTCCCGTTCGGCCAGACCCGAGAGGTCCTCGCCGCCTAGGAAACCTAGGAAGCCTAGTAACAGGTACGGACAACAAAACCGGGGCTTGTTTTCCAGACCACGCAAAGAAGGCGTGGAATGGGAAACAAGCCCCGGTTCTTTAACTCGGTTTCTTGCAGGTCACTACACCCGGCGCAACTCCACGCCGTCGGACTTCATGAAAAGCTGCTTGGCGGCTTCATCGGCGCCAGGTCCTGCGGGTTCAAGCCACACAACGTTGCCGCTGCCCGAGACTTCCTGCACCTCCCCCGCCGCGACCACATGTGCGTGCCTTACGACTTCGATCCGCTCCCCCACCTTCAACGTTCCCCAGTTGGAAACGACGGCGGACTGTGCGATTCGCCTGGACAGGACTGTCCCGCGTGCCTTCATTGAACTTCTACCCCTTTGTGGATGTTCGTTACTTCAGTTGTGAACGGATATTCCCCGGCAGGCCCACGACATCGTCGGCGTGGACATGCCGTACCCCATAAGTTCTACTACACAGAAAGCGCCCCGGGGCGCGTATTGCCAAACATTTCCGGGGCGCTTCCTATTGTTCACTCGAACAGTATTTTGTTCGGCGTCAGGCGAGAATTCCGACGGCGGATTCGGCGGCCAATCGCACATCGCCGGCGCCTACAAGACGGTCCGCAGCTTCCAGCTCAGGTGAGAGGAAACGGTCAGTTCCGGGGCCGTCGACGACGCCGCGCAGCACCTCGATCACGGCGGTGCCAGCCGGCCCCGGAGTGAGTTCGCCACCGGACAATTGGGTGCGGATGTCGAGGGCACGGGCGCTCGTGACGAGTTCCACAGCCAGGACACGGCGCAGGTTCTCGATGGCCTTGCGTAGCTTGCGGGCAGCGTGCCAACCCATGGAGACGTGGTCTTCCTGCATGGCGGAGCTCGGGATGGAGTCCACCGACGCCGGGACGGCCAGGCGCTTGTTGTCCGAGACGAGCCCGGCCTGGGTGTACTGGGCGATCATGAGGCCCGAGTCCACGCCGGGATCGTCGGCAAGGAAGGCCGGGAGTCCGTGTGAGCGGGCCGGATCCAGCATGCGGTCCGTGCGGCGCTCTGCGATGGAGGACAAGTCCGCCACTGCGATGGCCAGGAAGTCCAGCACATAGGCAACCGGAGCGCCATGGAAGTTGCCGTTGGAGGACACGCGGCCGTCCGGGAGCACCACGGGATTGTCGATGGCTGCGGCCAACTCGCGGGAGGCCACGAGTTCGGCGTGCGTCACGGTGTCGCGGACCGCGCCGGCAACCTGGGGTGCGCAGCGGAGCGAATACGCGTCCTGGACCTTGGTGTCGTTGACGCGGTGCGAAGCAACGATCGGCGAGTTCGAAAGCACGCGCAGCATGTTGTCCGCGCTTGCAGCCTGGCCCGGGTGGGGCCGCAGGGCCGCGTGCAGCTCAGGCAGGAACACCTGGTCCGTCCCGAGCAGCGCCTCGACGCTGAGCGCCGCCGTGATGTCCGCCGTCGTAAGCAGCAGGTGCAGGTCGGCGATGGCCATCAGGAGCATGCCGAGCATGCCCTCGGTGCCGTTGACGAGCGCGAGGCCTTCCTTTTCCGCGAGGACCACCGGCTCGATGCCGTGTGCGGCGAGGAGCTCGGAAACCGGCTTCTTTCCGGCGGCGCCGTACAGCTCGCCGTCGGGGCCGGTGGCTTCGCCTTCGCCCATCAGGACCAAGGCGCAGTGGGACAACGGGGCGAGGTCGCCCGAGCAACCCAGCGAGCCGAATTCACGGACTACCGGGGTAATGCCGGCGTTGAGGACGTCCACCATGGTCTGCAGGACCACGGGACGAACGCCCGTGCGGCCCGAGGCCAGGGTCTTGGCGCGCAGGAACATGATGCCGCGGACCACTTCACGCTCCACTGCCGGGCCCATGCCTGCGGCGTGGCTGCGGATGAGCGACTTCTGCAACTGGGTGCGGAGTTCATTAGGGATGTGGCGGTTGGCCAGGGCACCGAAGCCCGTCGAAACGCCGTACGCCGGAACTTCGCTGTGCGCGAGGCCGTCGATGTGGGCGCGGACCTTGGCAACCGTGTCCAGGGCTTCCTGGGAGATGGTCACCTTGGCGTCGTAGCGCGCGACGGCGACGACGTCCTCCGGCGTGACTCCGCTGGAGCCGAGGGTAACGGTCAGCGGTTCGTGGGTTGTGATGGTCACAGTAGTTCCTACTTCTCGTTCATGGGGATGCGGACGCCGCGTTCGTGGGCGACTTCGATGGCGCGGTCGTAGCCGGCGTCGGCGTGGCGGATGACGCCCATGCCGGGGTCGTTGGTGAGGAGGCGTTCGAGTTTCTGCGCGGCGAGTTCGGTGCCGTCGGCGACGGAGACCTGGCCGGTGTGGATGGAGCGGCCGATGCCCACGCCGCCGCCGTGGTGGATGGAGACCCAGGTCGCGCCGGAAGAGGCTGCGGTCAGGGCGTTCAGCAAAGGCCAGTCGGCGATCGCGTCGGAGCCGTCCTTCATGGACTCGGTCTCCCGGTAGGGGGAGGCGACGGAGCCGGAGTCCAGGTGGTCCCGGCCGATCACGATGGGGGCCTTGACCTTGCCCTCTTTCACGAGCTGGTTGAACAGCAGGCCCGCCTTGGCGCGTTCGCCGTAGCCGAGCCAGCAGATCCGGGCCGGGAGGCCTTCGAACTCGACGCGTTCGGCGGCGGCGTCGAGCCATTTGTGCAGGTGGGTGTTCTCGGGGAAGAGTTCCTTGATGGCTTTGTCGGTCACGGCGATGTCTTCGGGGTCACCGGAGAGCGCGACCCAGCGGAACGGGCCCAGCCCTTCGCAGAACAGGGGACGGATGTAGGCCGGGACGAAGCCGGGGAATTCGAAGGCGCGGTCGTAGCCGCCCTTGCGGGCCTCGTCGCGGATCGAGTTGCCGTAGTCGAAGACCTCGGCGCCGGCGTCCTGGAACTCGACCATGGCCTGGACATGCTTGGCCATGGAGGCCTGGGCCTTCTTCGTGAACCCTTCCGGGTCGGCTTCGGCCTCGGTGTGCCATTCGGCCACGGTGATGCCTTCGGGCAGGTAGGACAGCGGGTCGTGCGCGCTGGTCTGGTCGGTCACGACGTCGATGGTCAACTGGCCGGCCTTGTGGCGGGCCAGGAGTTCGGGGAAGACTTCGGCGGCGTTGCCCACGTAGCCCACGGACCAGCCGCGGCGCTCGTCCTTGGCCTTCTGGACCTTGGCGATCGCGGTGTCCAGATCGGTTTCGACCTCGTCCAGGTAGCGCTTGCCCACGCGGCGGCGCAGCCGGGACTCGTCGACGTCCACGATCAGGCAGGCCCCGTCGTTCAGGGTCACGGCGAGCGGCTGGGCCCCGCCCATGCCGCCGCACCCGCCGGTCAAGGTCAGGGTCCCGGCCAAAGGACCCTCCGCGGAGGAGGCTCCCGCGGGGATGCGGCCAGCGTCATGCCTAGCGGCCGCGAGTTTGTTCCCGACGGCGGCGAAGGTCTCGTACGTGCCCTGCAGGATGCCCTGGGTGCCGATGTATATCCAGGACCCGGCCGTCATCTGCCCGTACATCATCAGTCCCTCGGCCTCGAGGCGGCGGAATTCGGGCCACGTCGCCCAGTCACCCACGAGGTTCGAGTTCGCCAGCAACACCCGCGGCGCCCATTCGTTGGTGCGGAACACCCCGACGGGCTTGCCGGACTGCACCAGGAGGGTCTCGTCCTTCTCCAAGGTCTCCAGGGTCCGGGTGATCGCGTCGAACGCGGCCCAGGACCGGGCGGCCCGGCCCGTGCCGCCGTACACGACCAGGTCATCCGGGCGTTCGGCGACCTCGGGGTCCAGGTTGTTCATCAACATGCGCAACGGCGCTTCGGTCTGCCAGCTCTTCGCGGTCAGCTCCGTGCCGCGCGCGGCCTTGACCGGACGGGCTCCGGTAGTGAAATCGGCGGGTGCCATGATGACTCCTTCGTCTCTGGAAGTTGTTAGGTGGAAGTGCTTCTGTATCCAGTAGAGCCCCTCCGCAAGGGTCTTGGAATGGCTTTATGGAGGGTGCTGTCCGGAATACCAGACTCAACTGACTCGCAGTAGATGTCGTTATGAGCGCCCAAAACGACAACAACTGCGAGTCAGTTGGGCGGGGGCCGGGTTGGTGGGCCGAGTCGGTTGGGCGGGGTCGCGTTAGGAAGGGCGGCCGTGGATGCGGATCGACAGTTCGTCCGCTGTTTTCTGGATTCGGGCGGCCAGGGCGGGCCATTCCTCAGCCGGCACCCGGTCCTCGAGGAATGTCACGGCGACTGCCGCCGTCGGCCATCCCAAATGGTCGGTGACGGCTGCGGCCACCGAGCCGAAGCCGGGGGTGACTTCGCCGTGTTCGGTGGCGTAGCCGCGCTGCCGGACCTGGTCCAAGTGCGAGGACAAGGCCGAGTACTTCATGATGGGCGATTCCATCTCGTGCCGGGCCGTAAAAGCGGCAGCATTCGGGTACAGGGCCCTGACCTGCGATTTCGGCAGTGCGGCCAGGATCGCTCGCCCGCTGGCGGTGAGGTGGCTGGGAAGCCGGACCCCGACGTCGGTCACGAGGGACGGGCGGTTCTTGGCCCGTTCCTCCACGATGTAGAGCACATCGCGGCCGTGCAGGACGGCCAAGTGCGCGCTCTCGCCGATCGCATCCACAAGGGCGGCCAGCATGGGGCGGCCGAGCCGCGACAGGGGCTCTTGCCGCGAGTATGCGGAACTGAGTTCAAAGGCGCTGATTCCCAACCCGTAGCGCTGCTCCTCATGAAGGTGCAGGACGAAGCCATTGGCCTCCATGACGCCAAGCAGGTGATAGACACTGGACCGGGGCAGGCCCAGAGCTGTGGCGATGTTGGACGCTGCCATCGGGCCACGACGGGAAGCGAGCAACTTCAGGATGCGTAGGGTGTTCTCGGCGGCCGGGACCTTGGAAGCGGCCCGGCCTTGAGTGGACGGCTGTATGGACATGGCTCCTCTTCGAGTGCACGGTAACGCCCGGCCCACCCCTTCCGCCACAAGGCGGCAAGGCGGGTGTCCGGGATCCCGTACTTAAGCGTGCGCCCCATGGAGTGGATCGGAAAGCCAATCAGAACATTAAGCTGTCTGGAATACCAGACATTTGCGCCTAAGCCGCCTGGTCATCAACCACTCAAGAGCGAAGCGTCTGAGAACCGAGACAACGATGTGCCGTGAGACCCATCACAGCCCACTCCGGAATGTTCTGCTGGTTAACAGCCCCCCTCCCAATGACGAGAAGGTATTCGCATGCAGCAAGCCCCAACAGCCGTCAGAACGCCGGCCGCCAAAGTCGTCGAAGGCGCGGTAACCACCGTTCTCAGCCGCGGCCTCAATGTCCGCCACATCCGCTTCATGGCCCTCGGATCGGCGATCGGGACAGGTCTCTTCTACGGTTCCGCGTCTGCGATCCAAAAGGCCGGCCCGTCGGTTCTCTTCGCCTACATGATCGGTGGCGCCGCCGTCTTCATGGTGATGCGCGCCCTTGGCGAAATGGCCGTCCGCCACCCCGTCTCCGGCTCGTTCGGCCAGTACGCCAGCCGCTACCTCGGACCGCTGGCCGGGTTCATCACCGGGTGGACCTACGTCTTCGAAATGGCCATCGTGGCGATCGCGGACGTGACGGCGTTCAGTATCTACATGGGCTTCTGGTTCCCGCAGGTGGACCGATGGATCTGGGTCCTGGCGATCATCCTCCTCCTTGGCGCCATGAACCTCCTGAGCGTGAAGGTCTTCGGCGAGCTTGAGTTTTGGTTCTCGCTCATCAAGGTCGTGGCCATCATCGCCATGATTGCGGGCGGCGCTGCGATCATCGTGTTCGGCTTCCACTCCGGAAATGGCGGCGCGGCACCGGGGCTGGGGAACCTCGTTGACCACGGCGGCCTGTTCCCGAACGGTTTCGGCGGGCTCTTGGCCTCGTTCGCCGTCGTGATGTTCGCCTTCGGCGGGATCGAAACGATCGGCATCACGGCAGGCGAGGCCGCCGACCCCAAGAAGGTCATTCCGCAGGCCGTCAACACCGTCCCGGTGCGCGTGTTGCTGTTCTACGTCCTGACGCTCGGCGTGCTCATGAGCTTGTTCCCCTGGAATGAAATCGGGAACAACGGCAGCCCGTTTGTGCAGATCTTCAGCGGCCTCGGCATCCCCGCGGCGCCCCACATCCTCAATGCCGTGGTCATCACTTCTGCGCTGTCCGCCATCAATAGCGACATTTTCGGCGCCGGACGCATCCTTTTCGGGCTTTCCCAGCAAGGACATGCTCCGAAGAGCTTCGGCAAGATCTCAAGGCACGGTGTTCCCTGGATGACTGTGGTCCTCATGGGGGGCATCCTGCTGGTGGGCGTGCTGCTCAACGCGGTAATCCCCGAGGACGTGTTCCTTGTGATCGCCTCCATCGCCACCTTCGCGACAGTGTGGGTGTGGGTCATGATCCTCGCCTCCCACGTCGCCATGAAGCGCGAGATCAAGCGCAAGGGACTCCCGGCGTCGGAATTCGCATCGCCATGGTGGCCGGCCGCATCTGTGCTGACCATCGCCTTCATGGCCCTGGTGATCGTCATCCTTGGCGTCTTCGAGGACACCCGAGTGGCTTTGTACGTGGGCGCCGTGTGGCTCGGACTGCTGGTGCTGGCCTACAAGCTGTGGGTCCGCGGCGGCGGGCGCGTTCGTGCGGATCTCGTTGACGAAACAGCTTCGATTCCCGTGATCGCCCCGCGGCACTAGCGGACACTGCCCGACGGCGGCTGCTCCCACTAGCCATCGACCGTCACCGCCGGCCAGCGCTATCATCAGGCATGGTTCCGTTCACCAACCTCCTGGCGTTTGCGCTGGCCGCACTGGTCCTCATCGCCATCCCCGGTCCCAGCGTCCTGTTCGTGATTGGACGCTCCCTCGCCCTCGGCCGCAGAGGCGGACTCCTGAGTGTGCTCGGAAACGCGCTTGGCATGGTTCCGCAGATCATCGCTGTGGCGTTCGGGCTTGGTGCGGTCCTGGCGCAATCGATCGTGCTCTTCACGATCATCAAGTTCGGTGGCGCGGCGTACCTGGTCTATCTCGGGGTGCAGGCGATCCGCCACCGCGGCGGGCGTTCGACGGCGGCTGGCCCCGCACCGTCGCGGTCCATGTGGCGGCTCATCCGCGAGGGTTTTGTCGTCGGTGCCAGCAACCCGAAATCGATCGTGTTCTTCGTGGCCGTGCTGCCCCAGTTCGTGGAATATTCGAGCGGCAGTATTCCGCTTCAGCTCGCCGAACTCGGAAGTGTTTTCCTGGTGATCGCCCTGATCTCCGACAGTATCTGGGCCCTCGCAGCGGGCACCGCACGCCACTGGTTTGCCCGCTCCCCGCGGCGGATCTCCACCCTGGGTGCCACGGGCGGGGTCATGATGATCGGGCTCGGCGGAACCTTGGCGCTTACAGGCACCAAGTCTTAGGGGCTGGGACCAGATGCAACTGCGGACTCAGCCGGCAGGAAGCCAATCCACGTGCGAGTCCGAGTCGTAGACCCGGCAAACCCGCACGCTGTCCTGGGCAGGACCATCGACAAGCTTGAGGGTGATCTTCATGAGGATGTCGTACGACGCCAGACCGGAGGCCGCCGTTGACTGCACGGGGTTCCCGGAGAAGGCGATGGAGACCACAGTGAATGGCCGGGGCACCACCGTTCCGGTCACAATTGAGGAGTGTGCCGCATCGCTTTGCAGGCGCGCCGTGCAGCTGTCCTTGATGCGTTGGATCCCGGCTGCGTCGAGGGCCTGCTGCACAGGAGCAGGCACCGCGGGAGCCGGAGCTGGCGCAGCGGGGGCCGGCACCGGGGCATCGGGCTTGGCACTGCTCGCCGGGGCAGGGACCGGGGCCTGACTTGAAGGCATGGAGCTGGCTGAATCAGCGCTGGCGGAAGCGCTGGCGGCTGGCGCTGAAGCGCTGGCGGAAGCGCTGGCGGCTGGCGCTGAAGCGGTGGCACTCGGCGTCGTTGCCGGTGTCCTGGTGGCACCGGGTGCAGAAGCCGCTGCACTGACAATGGCCGACGGCGCGGCGCCGGCCATCGAATTTGATGATGTCTGCGTGGCGTTGAGCGTGATCGCCCCCGCCAACCCGACCGCCACCACCCCCGCAACGACAATTCCTGCTTTTGCCGCTCGTTGCATTGTTCCCCCTCCCAGACCTGACGGAACATTTGCTTTGAGCGTATGGACTGTTCGCCCGGCCTGGCATGCGTAACCCCTACCCGTCTTTTGCCCGGACTACTCGGGTCACCACTTGCTTGCGCTGGGGTGCTTGTCCGAGTAGTGGTCCAAGTGACGTGAGTGGCCCATGTGCCATAACGGGTGCAAGGCACTCATGTGTTGCGTGTGGTCGGCGCCTACCGTTGGAAGATCGCGACTGCAAAGGAGTGATTCCGATGTTCGATCCTTACTCAAGGCACTCTGCTCGGATGCGCAAGCAACGCCGCCGTGCGCTGGCTTTGCGACTTTGCCAGGTATTTTCGCGGGCATCCAAGCAGGCCAAATCGACTGTCTCCCCTTTTAAGGTGGGAGACTACGTGGCTGGAGACGATCCCTTCAACGGGTCCAAGGAAGGCGTGGTGGTCGTCATCAAAGGCCCATCGATTGGCTTGAGAACCGTCGTGCCAACGGGTGGCACCCTGGTCTACTACGACTACCGCCAATTGCGGAGGCCGTGGTGAATATGTCCGCCGCCGGCATTCCAGGCAACCGGTTCATGACAATCGCCGAGGTTGCCCAGGCGCTGCGGGTATCCAGAATGACCGTTTACCGCCTCGTGAACTCGCACGCCATCCACGCCGTGCGGTTCGGGCGGTCATACCGCGTTCCGGAGTCGGCGGTGGAGTCCTACATTGAGCATTCCGCCGTTGACGAGGCTGAGCAGAATCCCCCTAAGGCAGCCGGGGAGCCGTGAGGGTAATCGGTCCAACGGAATCACGCTCCACCGGCGGGCATTCAAGCTTAACCACCGGGCTCCGCGCTGGTTCGTCGACGCCGAGAAGCAAGCGCACACCCGCGGCGCCGAGCTCGTAGTGCGGCAGCGCGACGGTGGACAGCGGTGGCCGCATGTGGGCGGCGATGACTTCCTGGTTGTCGAAACCCACCACGGCCATGTCATCGGGAATGGACAACCCCTGTTGCTTCAGCCCGTCGTAGAGACCCATGGCCATGCGGTCGTTGTAGCAAAAGACTGCCGTGACGTCGCGTTTGAGGAGTTCCTCAACTGCTCCGTACCCGCCTTCCTGGTCAGGATAGGCGTCGAACACGAGGTGCGGATCGAATGCGATTCCCGCGGATTCGAGCGCTTCCCGGTAGCCCTGGAGGCGTCCGTCCTTCGCGGGTGCAGGAATCGTGGCGTTGATAAAGGCGATCCGCCGGTGACCCTTGCGGAGGAGGATGTCGGTGGCTTCCCGTCCGCCATGGACTTCATCCGGGACCACGGCCAAGGCGTCGGAGTCCGGGGAGAAGCAGTTCACCAGTACGAAGTCTGTCTCTTGCAACGCTGCGGGGATCTCAGTTGGGCGGTGGAACCAGGTGGAGTACAGGATGCCGCGAACCTTGTGTTCGAGCATCATCGAGATGGCGTCTTTTTCGACAGGCTCGTCGCCCTCCGTGTTGGCGACCAGAAGCACGAATCCGTGTTTCCAAGCTTCGTCCTGGGCGCCGTGGATGATTTGCCCCGCGAAGGGAGTCGTGGCGATCGCGTCAGCGACGAGGCCAATGAACCGTGAACTGCCGCTCACGAGGTTCTTCGCGAGGGCGTTCGGGCGGTATCCCAGTTCGCGGATGGTGTCCAGGACGCGCTTGCGGGTCCCGGCGCCGATCCTGGCGTCTTTCTTGTTGTTAACAACCAGGGAAACCGTAGCAACGGAGACTCCAGCCCCTTCCGCCACGTCCCGCATCGTGACCGGATGACTCGTCCTCGGAGTCGCCGGTGGATGCGAGGGGTTAACCTCGGGTTCTCTCAAGCTTTTTTCAGACGTCATTGGCCCTCCCCTCACAGTCTATCCAGTGGCCTCGTCCTCACCCCTTCGTCGCCCCGCTCTCGAGGCCTTGGATCATCGCCTTGTTGAGGACAAGGAACACGAGCAGCAAAGGAGTGATGGTGATGCAGACAGCGGCGAACGTCGCGGTCCAGTCGACCTTGCCCATTGCGCCGATATAGTTCTGCAGCCCCAGAGGGATGGTCTTGAGCCCTTCGGAAAGCACGAACGTGTTCGCGAAGATGAAGTCGTTCCAGATGAAGATGCTGTTCACCAGGACCACAGTCACTACCGTGTTGGTGGAGAGCGGAAGGGTGATCAGGCCGAAGATCCGGTACGGTCCGGCGCTGTCCAGGGAGGCTGCCTCATAGGTCTCGCGGGGAATGTATTCAAAGAATGACGAGAAGAGGTAGATCGACATGGGGAGGGCGAACCCCGCCAAGGGGATGATCATCGATTGGTAGGTGTCCAGCAGGTTCACGGACGAGTAGTCGATGAACAGCGGCACCAGCGCGATCTGCACGGGCACGATGATGCCGATCAGGAAGAGGCCGCGGACGAATTTGCTGAAGCGGAATCCGAGGACCTGCAACGCATACGCCGCCATCATGCCCAGCAAGACGATCAGGAGGTTGGCACCCATCGTGACGATAAAACTGTTCAGGATGTTCTGGCCGAGGTTGCCGGTCTGGAAAGCGCGGGCGTAGTTGTCGAAGCTGATGGAACTCGGCAGCGCGAAGGGATCACCCGTGGCAAAGTCGTGGTCGTTGCGCAGGCTCGTGAGGAACAGCCAGGCGAGGGGGTAGACCTGCACGACGACGATGAGGACGATCAGCACCCTCGACAAGCTTCGGAAGACGTTTGGCTTGCGCCGCCGACGCCGGGGAGCCGGGCTGCTTGGCGGTGCAGGGATCGGCCGGGTAACCGGGGCTGTTTGCGCGGTCATGCGTCAGCCTTTCGTTTGAGCATGAGCAAGATGAATCCGACGGCGACGAGGCACTCGACCACGATGAACACCGAGATGGTGCTGGCGTAGCCGAAGTCGGTGCTGGTGAACGCGGTTTTGTACATGTAGGTCGTCAGGAGCTCCGAGGACTGGCCGGGGCCGCCGTTCGTCATGAGGTAAGGGATATCGAATCCACGTAGGCCGTAGGTCGTGGCCATGATGGTGGTGGTGATCCACACGGGCCGGATGTGCGGGAACCTGATCTTGGTGAACAGCTGCCACCGGTTGGCGCCGTCCAGGCGTGCCGCCTCTTCGAGTTCCTGCGGGACGGCAAGCAGCGCGGCGTAGATGATGAGCATGTAGAGCCCCGTGAATCGCCAGCCTTCGGGGGCTGAAACTGCCGCCAGGACAGTATTGACGTCCGAAAGCCAGGGGCGCTCAAGGCTGCCCAGACCGATCCAGCCGAGGACTTGGTTGAGAAGCCCCACCGGATCGATCGAGTAGATCCTCACAAAGAGGAAGGCGATGGCAACCGTCGAAATCACCGCCGGCAGGAGATACAGGGTTTTGACGAGCTCGCGGCCTCTTCGCAGCGAGGTCAGGAGACTTGCGACGAACAACGCGCCGCCCAATTGGAGGACGAGGCAGATGGCGAGGTAGCCGAGGGCGTTGAAGAAGGAACGCCAGAACACGCCGTCGCCGGTGAGCATGTGCACGTAGTTTGCGAAGCCCACGAACTCCATGTCACTGATGCCGTTCCAGGAGAAGAAGCTGAGGAACAGCGATTGCAGTATCGGGAACAGCACCGCGACGCCGTAGAGAAGCAGCGGCGGAAGCAGGAAGACCAGGACCGAGAGTCGTGATCGATTGGGAAGCATGGGAGTGCCTTTCGGGTGGGGGGCCTGGGCCCCCCACCGCTGCGTGTTATTTGAAGAACTTGGGAGCGTTCTGTGCGATGGTGCTATCCATCGTGCTGGTGAACTCGGCAGGCTTGACATTGCCCTGGGCCAAGAGCACGAGCTCTTGTTGCAGCCTGCTGTTGGTGGTCGGATCGAGCTGCGTGTCCCAAGGCATCGCGAGCTTCGACCCGAGATCCTTCGCCTGGTCAACTGCCTTTTTGTACAGTGGCGTGGCGTTGGCTGGAATCGTCGTCTGGACGTTCGTCGTCGGCGAGAGGGCACCCGTGGCCGCGTACTCCGAGGGGTACTTGGCGAGGGCGAATTTCAGGAAGTCGCTCACGAGCGGGTCGAAGGTCTTCGAGTTGACCGCCATGCCTATGCCTGAGGTTGCCACGTACTCGTTGGCGGCCGTGGCGGAACTTGGCGTGGCCGGAAGCGTGAAGTAGTCGACGTCTTTACGCACCGCCGGATTCAGCTTGTCGGTAGCGAGGCTGGGGAGTTCCCAGGTGCCGATGTTGTACATGGCGGCCTTGCCGGAGGTGAAGAGGTTCTGGGCATCAGAGTAGCCCTGCGAGGAGAAGCCGTCCTGGAAGCAGCCGGCCCCGCCGAGCTGGCTTATCCAGTTGACTGTCTTCTGGCCAGTGGCGTCGCTGAACTTCGCGTCACCCTTCTTGAGCTTCTGCACGAAGTCGGGCCCGGCGTCGCGGAAGGGCTGGTAGGAGACGTAGCGCTCAAGCGGCCACTGGTCCTGTCCGTCAAGGGCGAGGGGCGTAATGCCGGCCTTGCGCAGGGCCGTGCACATCGCGGGGATATCGTCGAGCGACTTCGGCACGGACACTCCAGCCTGCTGGAAAAGGGCCTTGTTGTACCAAAAGTACTCGAGCTCGAACTGGAACGGGATCATGTACAGGGATCCGTCGTCGAAGCGCTGGTAATTCAGCGCGTTCGTCCGGTAAGTGTCGTAGACACCGAGGTCTTTGAGCAGCTTCTCGGCGTCGACCATCTTGCCTTGCTTGGCGAGTTGCTGGGCAAACGGCGTGGCGTCCGTGTCGAACAGCTCCGGGAGCTTGTTCGCGGCGGCGAGGGTTTCGTACTTCTGAATGTACGAGGGCCGGTCAGGGGTCGTGATCAGGTTGAGGGAAAAGCCGGGATGGGTCTGGGCGTACTCGTCGGCCACCTTCTTCATGACGTTGATGACTGCACCGTCAGCCGGCCGGGACAGAAGCCACGAGATTTGCCGCGGTTTGATGTCTCCAGTGGGGTTGACGTTGGAGGCGCTGCCGGCCCCTCCACTGCCGCAGGCGGAGAGTGCGAGGGCTGCGGCCGCTGCTACGGCGGCCGTTCGTATGAGCTTCTTCATGGGGGAAATCTCCTTTGATTTGAACGGAGGTCTGGCGCTGGGTATTTAGTTGTCTGTGCGCTTACGTATCTCAAGGTCAGTGAGAGCGATGGTGCCTTCACCGGCGAAAACGCCGATCCGGCCGTCCGGCAGCCCGTAGATCCGGGTGCTCAAGGCGACCTGGCGGTCGACGACGGCGACGCAGAGGTCCCCGTCCACGACAACTTCGAGGGTGTGTTCTCCGGGGACGAGCTCGCAGGGGCGTTCGAGTTCGATCTCGAAGGGAACGTCCCCCGAGACGTGCCATTGCGCGTCGCCGTTTATCTGACGGGGCCATCGGTCGAACACCATGCGTCCGCGCTTCGGTTCCAGGCGGATGATGTAGGACTCGTCTCCGTCCGGGCTTGAGCGAAGCAGCAGGCCGCATTCGGTGGTATCGGGTTCTATCTGCAGCACCGCCCGGGCGTAGAACTGCCGCGGGAGGACCTCATCGGACACCAAGGCCCTGTATCCGTCGGGAGCATTCAGCGCCTCCGGAAGGGCGCTGCCGAAGGTTACCGGGATCTCGTCCCAGAAGCTCTCGACCAGCTCGTCGGCAAACGAAAACGCGAGGGTGCCGTCGTCGTTCTGGCGGGCCTCGAGGACGGACATCGTGCCCGCCCACTGCCAGGCGCCGTCGTCGCGGTTGTCCTCCTTGCTGGCGATCCAGCCGAAGAAGAACCGGCGGCCATCCCGCTCGGCCGTCTTCGAGGCATAGAAGGCGCGGCCGTCAACGCTGTCCCGCGCCGGCACGATCCATGGCCCGTCGGGACTTTTCGCCATACGGTAGCGGGTGGTGAAGGACTCGGAGAATTCCGAATAGACCAGGTACCACCAGTCTCCCCAGGCGAAGACGTCGGGGCATTCGTGCGTGATGTACCGGCGAGGATCCCAGAACGGCTCTGTATGCTCCCAATCCATCAGGTTCGGGGAGACGCATTGGGCAATCACTCCGCGGCGGCGGTCCGGACCGTCCGCGTGCCGTGCGGCCAGCAGCATCCGCCACAAACCGCTTGCCTCGTCCTTGAAGACGAACGGATCGCGCCAGTCGCCGGATTCGTAGCCGGCCGGGGCGCCGAAGGTCAACTCCGGATGCTTGACCCACGTCAGCATTCCGTCCGTGCTCGTGGCATGCATGACAAGTTGGAGCGGGGCCCCGTCGGAGCCGGGGTGCCGCGGATTCTGTCCCGTGTAGAACAGGTGGTGTATTCCGGACTCGTCGCACACAACGCTGCCCGTGTATGCATTGAAGTCCGCGTCGTCCTCCCCGCCATGACGAAGCGACACTCCATGGTCCTCGAACCGGGTGAGGTCCTTGGTGGTCACAAGATTCCAGGACGTTCCCGGCTTCGGGTCGTTCCGCACCTCGTGCAGATAGAAAAGCCAAAACTCCCCGTCCTTCTGGAACGGGATCACGTCTCCGACCCATCCATCGGTGGGTTGGAAGAAGACTGAGTAAGTCATCGGCGTTGATGTCCATTTCTGCTAAAGCGTTTGATCACTGCAAGCGTAACCGAGGTCACACTTTTGATCAAGCGTTTAAGCAGATTGTTTTGACGGACTGATTTGAGCGTTGCAGGATCGGTCCAGCGCCGCGTGAGTCAGCGCTCGACGGCGGCTAGGCAGTTGCGCAGACCGCGCGGTTCCGCCCAAGGGACTTGGCCTGGTACAGGGCCTTGTCGGCGGCCACGATCATGCGGGCCACATCGGCGTCGGCGAGGGTGCTGGGGGCGATGCCATAGCTCACCGTGGGGAAGGTGACGCCGTCCGGCGGTTCTGCCGAGGCCAAACGGCGGCTGATTTCGTTAGCAATGATTTCTGCACTCTCGAGATCGGCCCCGGGAAGCAGGATGGTGAATTCCTCTCCGCCATACCTCCCGACAAGGTCTGTGTGGCGGACCGAGGCCTGACACGCCGCGGCGAAGGCCTGGATGGCGGTGTCGCCCGCAGCGTGGCCATGACTGTCGTTGAGTGATTTGAAATGGTCGAGGTCGGCGAGGATCAACGTGGAGATCGATCCCGCCGAGTGCAGCCTGCCGATCTCCTGGGTGGCCAGCTCCATGAAGGCGGTACGGTTCAGGAGCCCCGTCAGGCCGTCCCGGGTGGCGCGTTCGTTGAGCCCGTTGATGAGCTGCTCGTTACTCAGCGCAGTCATGCTGAAGGACACGGTGACAAGAAGGACGATGGTGACCACGCTGGTGGTTGCCGAGCTGAGAAAGGTGCCGAAATCCGGACCGTCGGGTCCTTCAACGACATATGCGATCCCGCGGCAGAAGAAGAACGACGCCAGCACTCCTGCGGCGAGCGCCAAGGAGCGATGGGCCTGTGAAACGCTGGGCTTCAACCGCCAGAGTTCAACCGTTGCCAAACCCATGCCCAAGGACATCATGGCCAAATACACCAGGCCGCCGGACCATGCGTTGGTGGCCGGGTTCTCCAGCGTGGCGGCCACAGCCGTGGCGACGGGTCCGGCGAGGAGCTGCCATCGCGGCGTCGGAAGCAAGCGCAGGGAGCGCGAGCCCGCCCACACGCTGAACGCACCGGCCACCAGCAAAGCGTTGCCGAGTGGCCCCGCCCAGATCTGCTGGGGAGTCCCGGCGAGCAGGTACGCCATGTTCCCCGAAAGCAGGAAAACGAGGGCGAGGCACCACCACCCGCTGTACGCGGAGCGGGTCCGGCGGAACGATCCGAAAAACAGCAGGCAGAGCGTAAAAGCGACAATGCCCAGAGCTATCTTAAGGCTGACCGGATCGAGACCCATATGCGCTCCCCTCGTGGGCACCAGCCTACGACATCGAGGGGTAAGTTAACGGGCGGACCAGCCCCCGTCCATCGTGTAGCTGGCTCCGGTGACCATGCCGGCGTCGTCGGACGCTATCCACGCGGCCAGCGACGCTACTTCCTCCGGCTCGACGAGGCGTTTCACCGCGGATTCCGTCAGCATGACCTTCGCCAGGACTTCCGACTCAGGGATGCCGTGCAGCAGTGCCTGGTCGGCGATCTGCTTCTCGACGAGGGGCGTACGCACGTATCCCGGATTGATGCAGTTGGAGGTGACCCCGTGCTGGCCGCCCTCGAGGGCCGTCACCTTGCTGAGCCCCTCGAGCCCGTGCTTGGCCGAGACATACGCGCTCTTGAATGCCGACGCCCGCAGCCCATGGACCGAGGAGATGTTGATGATCCGGCCGAATCCGTTGGCGTACATGTGCGGAAGTGCTGCCCGGATGAGGAGGAAAGGGGCTTCGAGCATGAGGGTGAGGATGCGGCGGAAGTCTGCGGGTTCGAATTCTTCGATGGGGGCAACCTTCTGGATGCCGGCATTGTTGACGAGGATGTCGCAATCCAGGCTGAGTCCCGCCAGGGCCTCAGCGTCGAGCAAGTCGACGGCCCAGGCGGTGCCGCCGAGCTTGTCGGCGAGCGCGGCGGCACCGGCGGCATCGACGTCGGCCACTACAACCTTCGCGCCCCGCGCGGCGAGGGCCGTGGCACATGCTGCGCCGATGCCGCTCGCCCCGCCGGTGACTAGGGCCTTGCGGCCCTCCAGGCTCATGCGCGGGCACCCATGGGGAGGCCGTGGCGAACGGCGTCGGCCTTGTCAACGTCTTCCAGCGCCACTCCGCGGGTCTCCTTGAGCGTCAAGACGACGACGGCGGTGATGGCGCAGGCGATCACCAGGTAGATCGCCGTGGGCATCCAGGAACCGGTGTCCTTGAGCCACTGCGTCGCCAAGAGCGGGGCCAGCGAACCAGCGAAGATCGAGGTGACTTGCGAGCCGAGGGAGACGCCCGAGTAGCGCATCCGGGTGGGGAAGAGCTCGGTCATGATGGCCGGCTGCCCTGCGTACATGAAGGCATGCAGGCAGAGGCCGATGGTCACGGCGGCAACGATTACCACGGGGTTCTTGGTGTCGAACATGGGGAAGGCGAAGAACGGCCAGGTCGCACCGCTTATGGCACCGATAAGGTAAACCGGCTTGCGCCCCCAGTTGTCAGCCAACCGGCCCAGCTGCGGAATGACCACGAAGTGGACAACGTGCGCGATCAGGAGCGCGAGCAGCAACGAGGAGGTGTCGTACTTGTCCACGCTCTTGAGGTACACGATGGAGAAGCTCACCACGAGGTAGTACATGATGTTCTCCGCGAGCCTCAGTCCCATGGCCTGGAGGATGCCCTTGGGGTACTTGCGGATGACTTCGCCGACGCCGTAGCTGACGGCTTGTTCCTTCTCCACCTGGGCCTTCGCCTCAAGGAAGATCGGGGCCTCGGTCACGTGGGTGCGGATGTAGTAGCCCACGAAGACAATCACGGCGGAGAGCCAGAACGCCACGCGCCATCCCCAGCTGAGGAATGCTGCGCTGCTGAGGGTGGTGGACATGATGAAGAGGACCAGCGTGGCGAGGAGGTTGCCGACGGGAACCGCGGCCTGCGGCCAGCTTGACCAAAATCCGCGGGACTCCTTGGGGCTGTGTTCTGCCACCAGCAGCACCGCACCACCCCATTCGCCACCCAGTGCGAAGCCTTGGATGAAGCGGAGCGCCACGAGCATGGCCGGCGCCCAGTAGCCGAGGTCGGCGAAGCCAGGGAGGCAACCCATGAGGAAAGTGGATACGCCGACAATCACAATGGTGAGCTGCAGGGTGGGTTTGCGGCCGAGCCTGTCGCCGATCTGGCCGAAGACGATGCCGCCCAGCGGCCGGGCCACGAAGCCCACCGCGTACGTCAGGAACGCCTGGATGATGCCGTCGAGGTCGTTGCCGGTGGGCGGGAAGAAGTACTTGCCGAAAACCAGCGTTGCGGCGGTGGCGTAGAGGAAGAATTCGTACCATTCCACCACGGTGCCCACCATCGAGGCGGCGACGATCTTCTTGAGGCCTGCGCCTTTGCCGGTCGCGGCGGCGCCGGCTGCGGAGCGTTGTCCTACGGCCATGTCCATCTCCTTAGTGTCCACACTGACACGCGTTGTGATCCACAACACGAAATGCTCCAATGAGTATTGCCGCACATTACTGCGGCTTCAATAACCAAAATGGCACTAAGTGTGTGCAGAATTGCAGATATGAATCCGAATCCAGACGATCTCCTGGTCCTTCTCGCGGTATCGCGCTCAGGTAAGTTCACGACGGCGGCCCAAGCCTTGGGATTGAACCACACCACTGTTTCCCGCAGGATCGCCGCGCTCGAGAAGGCGCTCGGCGGCCGGGTCCTCGCGCGGGCGGCGGGCGGCTGGGAAGTCACGGAGCTCGGAGCCGAGGCCGTGGGCGTGGCCGAGCGGATCGAAGCGGCGGTGGGCACGCTGGGACCGGACGACCGCGCGCCGGACCCTATTGCCGGCGTCGTACGCATGACCGCGACCGACGGATTCAGCGCCTACATCGCGGCACCGGCCGTGGCGCGCTTGCGGCGATCGCATCCCGGCCTCACGGTGGAGATCATCACCGTGACCCGCCGGGCGCTCCAGCAGCGTTCCGGCCTGGACCTCGAGGTGGTGGTGGGCGAACCCCAGGTGCACCGGGCCGAGGCTGTGTTGCTGGGCGAGTACATGCTGGGAATGTATGCCTCGCGCGAGTACCTGGCTTTTCACGGCGTACCCGGCACCGTGGAAGAGCTGACGCGGCATCAGCTGGTCTATTTCGTGGACTCCATGCTGCAAGTGGACGACCTCGATGCCCCTCGCCGGCTGGTCCCGTCCATGCGCGACGGCTTGAGCTCTACCAATGTCTTCGTCCACGTCGAGGCGACGCGCGCCGGGGCCGGTATCGGCTTCCTGCCGTGCTTCATGGCGGACCGGCACCCGGACCTCGTACGGCTGCTCCCCTCGGATTTCGCGGAGCTACTCCCCTACTGGATGGTCCTGCGGCCCGACTCGATGCGCCGCCCCGCAGTTGCCGCCGTCGTGCACGCCCTTCAAGAGGAGACTGCCGCACACCGCGAGCTGCTGCTGGCGCGCCGCTGAAGTTCCGACGCGCGCTCACATATACGCCCTCCCCGGCCAACCCTCGCTCACATATAGGCCCGAGGGCGAGTTGCGGTCAGGCGGCCGGCTGAGGGTCGTGCCGGATCTGGGCGCCGACGGCGAATGCCCGGACCTTTGCATCGTTCCAGATATGCGCGGGAACGGCCCCGCCGAGCAGCTTCCGGGCCAGTTGCGGATCGTCGCCGAACGGCTCGTGGCTGCCGGCCATGATCATGTTCCCGTACCGCCGGCCCTTGAGCATCGCGGGGTCGGCAATGATCATGGTGTGCGCGAAGGTGTCTGCGATGGTGGCGGCGTCCTCGCGGGCGTTCTTGAGGTCCGGGGCGTCTCCGGAATTCACCACATAAAGGCCGCCCGGAGCCAGCACCTTCGACGCGTGGTCGTTGAACTCGCGGGTGGTGAGCGCCCTCGGAGTGAGGGCGCCGGCAAAGACGTCCCGGATGATGAGGTCCCGGGTGTCCGGAGTGAGGCCTTCCGTGACTTCCCTGGCTTCGCCCACCCGGATCCGCATCAATGGGGCCTTCGGCAGGTCGAACCAGCCGCGTACGTATTCGGCCAGCTTGCCGTCGAGTTCCACCACCACTTGGCGCGCGTCGGGGTAGGCGGCGTGGAAGTACCGGGCCAGGGAACATGCTCCGCCGCCGAGGTGCAAGGCACGCAGCTTCGGCTTGGACTCGGGCGGCCATTTGGATTCCACCAGGGCCGCAATCCAGCGCATGTACTCGAAGTCCAGGAACAACGGCTCTGCAACATCGATGTGCGAGCTCATGACACCGTTGATTTTCAGGAGCCAGCCGTTGGAGTTGTCCGGGTCGGCAACGAGTTCGCAGTCCCCGGTGTCGATGTAGTAGACGCCCTCCACAGGACCGTTCGGCTTCGTGCCCGCGGGCACCTCGATAACCCCGGCAGCTTGTCCGGCGCCCCTGCCCTTGCCACGCTTCGCCACTACAGCCGCCCTCTTCCGGTCATGCTTCAACCCTAGTTGACGCCGCTGCCTTGCGGTCAGCCCCCGACGGCGGCGCGCACCATCTTGCGGTCAGCCCCCGACGGCGGCGCGCACCATCCGGATCTCCGGCAGTTCGTACCAGTCCGGCGGCAAAAGCTGACGTGTACCGTCGGGGCGGAAGCCGTTCTTGCGGTAGAAAGCCTGGGCACGTGGATTGTCTTCAAGCACCCACAGGTAGGCGGCGGCGTTGCCGATCACAGCGTCGACCAATGCTTGCCCCACGCCCAACCCGTGCACGCGCCGCAAGGTATAGATCATCTGCAATTCCAGCTCGGATGGCCGGTCCTCGTCCCGGGCCTGACCGGCAGAAGCGATGCCTACCAAGGCGCCGTCAGCATCGTGGGCGAGCATCGGCTTGTACGAGCCCGCCAAGGCTTCCCGCTGCCTCTCGATCCGCGTGTTGATGGTGGCCTCACGGAAGGCGAAGAACTCCTCGGGCAAGAGGCGCCCGTAGCTTTCCCGCCAGGCAGCCAAATGCATGCGGGTCAAGGGTTCAACGTCATCCACCGTTGCCGGACGGAGGGTAAATTCCATGCGCACAGCCTAGCGTCACACCACCCGGGCTATCGCGAAACCGTCCCATCCCTTGGATCCAACCGTTTGGATGGCCGTTGCGTCGAGGCGCGGATCCTTGCCCATCATTTCCAACGCACCCACGATGCCCGGAGCGTTCACCTCGTCCATGGAAGGATCCAGGATGGCGCCCTCCCAGATAACGTTGTCCATCACAATCACCGTGCCCGGCCTCCCGAGCCGGATAGCCCAGTCGAGGTAGTTGGAATCGTTCTCCTTGTCGGCATCAATGAAGACGAAGTCGAACGGGCCGTCCCGCTCGGGATCTTTGGCCAGCGCCGCAAGAGTCTCCAGCGCGGGGCCGATCCGGATGTCTACTTTGTGGCCGATCCCAGCCATGTCAACGTTCGCCCGGGCGATTTCAGCGTGTTTCGGGAGGTATTCGCACGTGACCAGTCGGCCGTCGTCGGGCAGTCCCTGGGCCATCCAGATCGCGCTGAAGCCGGCCAAAGTGCCTATTTCCAGCACGCGCCGCGCACCGGACAGCTGCACCAGCATCTTGAGCAGCTTCCCGGCGTTGGGCGCCACTTCGATGGGCGGCATCCCGGCGTCGAGGGCGGACTGCACCGCGTGTTTGAGCGCGGCGTTCGGGCGGACGACGGCGTTGGACAAGTATTCCTCGACGGCCACCCAGCCGGGCTGGGCCTTTTGTTCAAACATGGCCCAAGTCTGGCACCGGGCACCGACAGAGGGAAGGACCGGCTACTCGCCTTTGTTGATCGCACGCTCCAGCCGCTCAACTTTGCCCGTGAGTTCCCCCGTGTATCCCGGCCGGATATCCGCCTTGATCACCAAGGACACCCGGTTTCCGTACTTGCCCACGGCCTCGGTGGCGCGCTTGACGACGTCGAACACTTCATCCCACTCGCCCTCGATGGTGGTGAACATCGAGTCCGTCTGGTTGGGGAGCCCGGATTCGCGGACGATCTTCACGGCCTCGGCAACGGCGTCGTGCACCGAGCCATCAACGGATACGGCGCCAGCAGCGGGCTGGCCGGACGGGGCAACTGAAAAGGCAAGCAACATGAATCCAGTCTTTCACGGGCAAGAATGTCACAAAAGTGATTGGAGCCCCTCCGTTGCTACTGTGAGCAGCATGGACCGGCCCTTGGAACGCAAGCCACTTAGAGCTGATGCTGCGCGCAATGTAGACAAGATCATCACGGCAGCGCGCCAGTGCTTCCGCGAGCTGGGCCCGGAGGTTCCACTCCAGACGATCGCCACCACCGCAGGTGTTGGCCCGGCTACACTGTTCCGCAACTTCGCTGACAAAGAACAACTCGTCCTGGCCGCCCTGTCGCGGCAACTCAGGCTTCATGTGGACCCGGTCGTGGAAGATGCCCTCGCGGGCATGGATGCCGCCGTCGGGCTCATCAACGTGATCGACGCCGTGGTGCAGGTTGCCAGCGAAGACGCGAACCTGCTGGGCGCCGTCGCCGGCCGCCGCGGACTCTTGGTGGGCATCACTGGCGGCTTGATCGATTCCATGGCTGAACTGCTTAGCCGCGGCCAGGGCCAGGGTTCGCTGCGCCGGGACATCTCCATCGAGGACATGGTGCGCCTTGTTGCCATGCTGATCGGCGCCGTGGACACCATGGAGCCGGGGTCCCGCGCTTGGGAACGGCCGGTTGCCTTGCTTGAGGATGCCATCCGCACCGAACGCCCGTCGCGCCCGCTGCCACAGCAGACCCCCATCCCCGGGATGGCTTTCGAGTAACCAGCGCACGACGGCGTCGCTCACCGCGGCGACGGTCGGAACCACGGGCGGTGGTTCAGCGCCAGCCGAGCAGCCGCAGGCAGGCGGCCGCCGCCGATCCCACGATCACCACCACAAGGAACGGGGCCCGGAGCCACAGCGCGACGGCCCCAGCTGCGAGCGCACCGAGCCTGGCGTCGAGGGCGAGGGACTGCCCGGACGCCACCGCGTTGACGACGGTCAGGGACGCAAGCAGGCCGATGGTCATGGTGCCGGCCACGCGCATCATCCGCGGACTCCGCAGGAGCTTCGCCGGCACGAAATAGCCCGAAAGCTTGGTGAGGTACGCCAGTCCGCAGGCGATGAGGATCCAGAGCCAGAGGGTCATTCGGCGTTCCTTTCGCGGCTGGAAGCTTCAGCGTTTGAATGACCGCGCGGGTAGGGATCGACGTCGGGCTCCATGCCTTCGTCACTGCGTCCGTGGCTGAACCAGCCAATGGCCCCGGCCACGACGGCGGCCACGAGGATGGGCACGCCCGCCGGAACGAACGGAACCGTAATAATGGTCGCCAGAGCAGCAGCAGCGGCGATCGCCCAGGGTTCACGGCCCTTGAGCCGAGGCCAGAGCAGGCCCAGGAACGCTGCCACGGCGGCGCCGTCGAGCCCCCACTGCTTGGGATCGCCCAAGGCATCGCCCGCCAAGGCTCCGACAGCCGTGAAGATGTTCCACAGCACGAAAATGCCGAGTCCGGCCGTCCAGAAGCCACGTCGCTGTTCGTCCGAATCGCTTTGTCCCGAGGCAGTGGCGGTGGACTCGTCGATGGTGATGTGTGCTTGCGGGTACTTGAGCCATCCGCTGGGACGCAACAGCGCGTTCATCTGCATCCCGTAGATGCCATTGCGCAAGCCCAGCAGCGCGGCCGCGGTCATGGCCGCAATGCCGGAACCGCCGCCAGCCACGACGCCGATGAAGGCGAACTGCGATCCTCCACTGAACATGAGCAGGCTGAACGCCATGGTCTGCCAGAAGCTGAACCCGGAGGCTGAGGCCAATGCACCGAACGAGATGCCGTAGAGGCCCGTTGCGATGCTGATGGAGAGGCCCACCTTCACCGCCGGGGATTCGAGGAGTTTCATGCGCCCCGTTTCGCTCCAGCCAGACTCCATGCCCACAGGATCAAAGGGAGCTGTAAAGGCAGGCGCAGGGTGTGAATCCGCCGCGCGGACGACGTTCCGGCGGGAGAGTATGCGCGGCGGAGCGCGTCCACGTGGCCGGCCAGGAACACCGTGAACATCAGCGTGGTGCCGCGGGCTGCGGCCCTGCGCGTGGCAGGAATGAGGAGCCCGACGGCGGCAACCGCCTCAAGCAGTCCGCTCACCGCGATCCATTCCTCCCGGGACATGACCGCCAAGGCGCCGTTCCGAGGTGCGGCCGCGGCGGCCTTGCCTTGGCCGGGTTCGAGTTCGGCGACTTCCCTCGGATTGTCATCGCGGCACAGATAATCCGGGACGACCGGGGCAAAGAACTTGGGCTGCTGGAAGTGCTTCCTGGCGCTCACGAGTAACAGTGCACTCAGGGCCGCCGCGGAGATTGTCTGGGTTGTCCGGGCGGACCATGAAAAAGGCATGTATTCATGCAACCACAGCCCTGCCCGCCGCGGTAACCGGAGGGTTGCCGCGGCGGTCGGGTGCAATTCTTGTCCGTTCAGAATATTGGACTCAGTTCAGCATGATGTATGTTCTTCTTTAGGCCGTGCCTGCCGCCGTCCACCGCTACCGTCCACCGCCACAAGAAATTCAACGAGGAGTTCAATGCGCATCGCCCGACTACAAACCCCTTCCGGCCCGACGCACGCAGTCCTGCGCAACGGAAGCTGGGACCATATCGAGGACCCCTTTGCCGAGGTTCTTTCTTTCACCGGGAAATCCAGTTCCGCGGACGACGCCTTGTTCCTCGCCCCGGTCCGACCCTCAGTGGTGCTAGGAATCGGGCACAACCTGGGCAACAACAACCACGTGCTGCCCATCCAGGCTTGGCACAAGTCGGTCCACAGCATCGCCGGCCCCGGTGATGACATCGTGGCCGTGCGCAACGCGGGCACAGTGAACGTGGAAGGCGAACTGGCCGCCGTCATCGGAAAGCGTGCGGAGAAGCTCACGGCCGAGAACGCCTTGAGCCACGTCCTGGGCTACACGGTGGTCAATGACGTCACCAATGTGGACCAAAACCAGGTCGACGAAAAACTCTTCCAGGGCAAGTCCGGCACCAACTACACGCCGCTCGGACCGTGGATCGAAACCGGGATCGAGGACCCGGACAACGTCAGCACCGAGGTAGTGGTCAACGGCGAGGTCAAAGCCAGGTCCGGTTCCTTCAACCTGCCATCCTCCATCACGGATTGCCTCGTTTACGTCACCCAATGGCTGACGCTGGAACCGGGAGACATCATCATGACGGGAGCCCCGAACACCTTCGTGGCTGTCCAGCCCGGCGACCGGGTGGACATCACGCTGGGCGGCATCGGAACCCTCAGCAACACGGTCATCTGACTCGCAGTAGTTGTCGTTTTGGGGCCCCAGAACGACAACTACTGCGAGTCAGTTGGGAGCCTAAAGCTGGGCCAGGACCTGCGCCGGCTTGTTCGTGGTGATCTCGTGGATGCCAAGGCCTTGGCACAACGCAACATCGTTCTCCGAATCGACGGTCCACACCCGGAAGCGGCGGCCGGATTCAAGCCAGCGCTGAACGGTGCGGGCGTGCTTGCGGACGTAGTCGATGCCCGGGCCCGCCAGTCCAACCTCGCAGTCGTCCAGGATCCGTTCGCCTTCCTGCTGGGCTGCCTTCATCACGTTGGCCACCGCTCCCCCGGTGATGACGCCAAGGCCGAGTTCATCGCGGACTTCCTCCACCGTGACGTCGTCCACCAACTGGCAGATGTGCTCCGCGGGAACGAACCGGAGCAGGTGCTTGATCGAATCCGGGCTGAAACTCATAAAGGAAACCTGGATGTTGTCCAGCATGGAGGTCTCTGCGTTCCACCCTTCGTTGCCCAGAAGCTCGAGCACGCGGTCTTCAAGCTTGAGCTGGTACGGGCTGGGGTGCTTGAGCTCAATGGCCAGGCCGATGGTCCTGCCGGCATCGCGCAGGATCTCCAGCAACTCCGGGAGCGTCAGGAGCTGGTCCGACTTTGCACCGTACTGGTCCGGAATCCGTGCGCCCTTCCAGGAAGAGAAATCCAGCTGCCGCAGCTCTTCGAGCGTCTTCTCAGCCACGGGACCGGTGCCGTCCGAGGTACGGTCCAAGTTCGCGTCGTGAAGCAGGACAACGTGCTGGTCCCTGGTCAGGTGGACGTCGCACTCGACGCCGTCGGCGCCGTCGGCGATTGCTTTCAGGTATGCGGCGCGTGTGTGCTCCGCAAATGCGGCACTCGCTCCGCGGTGGGCGTAGACCATGGGCCGCGTGTTTTGCTCCGTGCTTTGGTCTGGGCGACCGGGCTCGTCATTCGTCATGGGGATACGGTAGCCCACGCCCACGACGGCGACGGGGCTACGCTGGGCACATGCAGGTGAACTCTGAACAAATCCCGGTGACCGAGAGCGATAGCGACCCGACGGCGGAGGCTACCCAGCGCGCAGCTGCCGGGAGCAGCTCTACGGTTGCGGCCGGCGTCGGGCAACGAAACGGTGACGCCGAAAAGGCCGCTGCCCTGCGTCGGATGAAATCGGTGGCGCTGGCGCTCCTGATTGTGATGGCGGTGGTTTTCACCGCTGCTTTCGCCTTGCAGAGGCAGTATCCGTGGCTGGAATATGTGCGGGCAGCTGCGGAGGGCGGCATGGTGGGAGCATTGGCCGACTGGTTCGCCGTCACTGCGCTGTTCAAATACCCCATGGGCCTGAAAATCCCGCACACGGCCATCATTCCGCGACGCAAGGACCAGATCGGCGCCTCGCTCGGGGAATTCGTGGAGACCAACTTCCTGTCCGAGCAGGTGGTCCAGGAGAAGCTCGCGAGCATCGACATCGCCCGGAAAGCCGGCAAGTGGCTCGCTTCCCCCGGCGGCCCGGAGCGTGTCGCAAAGGAAGGTTCCGCACTGATCCGCGGAGCGTTCACCGTGCTGAACGACGACGACGTCCAGGCAGTGATCGAGGGCATGGTCCGCAAGCACCTGCTCACTCCGCCATGGGGACCGCCCGTGGGCCGGATGGCCGAACGGATCTTTGCCGACGGCCACCACCACAAGCTGGTCGATCTGTTGGTTGACCGTGCGGCGGATTGGGTGGAAGCGAACCACTCTACGGTGAACCGGCTCGTGTCCGACCGTTCACCCCTCTGGGTTCCGTCCTTCGTGGACGACATCGTTGGCGACAGGGTCTACAACGAAATCGCCAAGTTCGTCCGGGCGGTACAGCAGGATCCCGACCATCAAGTGCGCCAATCGATCGACACATACCTCGGCGATCTTGCCCAGGATCTTCAGCACGATCCCGCAATGATTGCCCGGGCCGAGGCAATCAAGACCCAGGTCCTCGGTGATCCCGAGGTCCGCGAACTCGCTTCCCGCACGTGGGGCACCATCAAGGACGCGCTGCTCACCGCCGTCGACGATCCCGACAGCGAACTGACACAGCGTTTCAAGAGTGCCGTCCGGGACTTCGGTTCACGGCTTGTCAACGACGACGAGCTCGCGGGAAAGGTCAATGCCTGGATCGGTGACGCCGCCGGGTACCTCGTCAAAACCTATCGCTCCGATATCGCGGGGGTCATCACGGACACCGTCGCACGCTGGGATGCCGAGGAAACCTCGCAAAAGATCGAACTCCAGGTGGGTAAGGACCTGCAATACATCCGCATCAACGGCACCGTGGTGGGATCACTGGCCGGGCTCGCGATCTTCACTGTGGCGCACTTGGTTTTCGGCTGACGCTGGTCCGGTCGGGCAGACAGCAAGGGACATGCCCGGTGGAGGAGAACCTTCAGCCCAGGAAACGAATCCGCTGGCCGGGGCGGGCTTGTCCCAACAAGTCCAGATCCGTGCGACGCACCACGGCAATCACGGGGTAGCCACCCGTCACGGGATGATCAGCCAGGAATACCGTGGGAAGGCCCGACGGCGGCACTTGCAGTGCACCGAGCACCATGCCTTCGCTGGGCAGCTCTTCGAGCCGGGTCTGGGTGAGCGGTCGGCCCACCAGCCGGGCACCGATCCTGTTCGACTCGGGCGACAGAGTCCATTCCTGGCTGACAAGGCGGCGCCAGGAGTCGTCGTCGAACCAGGCTGCCCGGGGGCCGCGGTCCACTCGGGCTGTGATGGCGCGCCCAGGATCAGGAGCGCGGCGGACGGCAGGGAGGGCATACGCATTGTTGAGGGTGCCCATGCCCGCACTGGCCCCAGATCCCGGTCCGGGAACGGAACCCATACCGGAAACCAGGCCGTTGCCCGCGGAAACATGCCCGATTCCCAACTGCCCACCCGATTTCAACGGCGCGGGGCCTTCACCGGAGAGTATGTCCGTGCTGCTTGAACCGAGGAGCTTGGGCGCGTCGATTCCGCCCTGTACAGCCAGGTAATACCGCAGTCCGAACACTGGAGCAGCGAAGTCCAGCACCGCACCCGGTGCCACGCGGATGGCTTGGTTCAGCGGAATCTCGGCGCCGTTGAGTGTGACGATTCCCTCAGCGCCTGCCACCGCGACCGTCGACGCTGTGACGAACCTCAAGCGAAGCCCGCCAAGCAATATCTCCAATCCGGCCGCTTCTGTAGGATTCCCCACCAGCAAATTGGCAAGCCGGAGTGATTGCCGGTCGAGGGCGCCGGAAGGGCTCAGCCCCAACGAAGCCCAGCCCGGCCTGCCAAGGTCTTCCACCACGGTGAGTGGGCCGGGGTTCACCACTACGATCCCCATCAGCCCTCCACGAATCGGACCAGGTCACCCGGCCGGATCAGCGCTGGCTCGGCTTTGGACGCGTCCCACAGTGCCGCCGTCGTGGTTCCGATCAACTGCCAACCGCCTGGAGAGGATCGCGGGTAGACGCCGCTGAACTCGCCTGCGAGGCCAACAGAGCCGGCCGGCACGGCAGTGCGCGGTGTGTTCCGACGCGAAACGCGGAGCAGCTCATGCGTCGTGACCAGGTACACGAAGCCGGGCGCGAAGCCGGAAAAGGCGGCCGTCCACTCCGAGCCCGTGTGAAGCTTGACCACTTCGGGCTCGCTCATGCCGAGGAACTGTGCCGTCTCGGCGAGGTCGGGGCCGCCGTAGGAGACCTCGATGGTGACCTCACGGCCGGAGCCGGCAACGTCGTATGCCGGTTCCGCGGACTCCAGCCAGTCGCGGACGTCGGAGGGACGGATCGTCCAGGGATCGAAGGTGACGAGGACGGTGCGGGCGGCGGGCACGACGTCGATGATCCCCAGCGGCGTTGGAAGGCCAGCCGACGCGCCGGCGCCGGTCAGCCCGCGGTAGTACGCGACGACTGCGGTCAGTTCCGGCAGTTCCACCAAGAAAGCGCTGTCGCCGCAGGGCAGAAGGATCCGCTCAGGCGAAGGACTCAATCTCCACACCAGCTTCCTCAAGGCCAGCGCGCACCGCCGCAGCCAGCTCAACAGCACCCGGAGTGTCGCCATGAATGCACAACGAATCGGGCTTCACCCGCACCACTGTGCCGTCCACCGCCAGCACCTCGCCCCGCACTGCAAAGCGTACGGCCCGCTCGACTACCGCGGCGGCGTCGTGCACCACTGCGCCTTCCTGCGAGCGCGGCACCAAGGTGCCGTCCGGCAGGTAGCCGCGGTCCACGAAAGCCTCCCGGAAGACCGGGTGCCCGGATTCTTCGGCGAGGCGCAGCAACGCCGAGCCCGGCAAGCCGAGGACAGGAAGCCCGGGATCGTAGGCGTGAATCGCCGCCACCACGGCTTCGGCCTGCTCGACGTCCTGGACGATCCTGTTGTACAAGGCGCCGTGGGGTTTGACGTAGTCCACGGAGGCGCCCACCGCGTGCGCCATGCCGTCCAGGGCACCGAGCTGGTACAGAACGTCGCCAAAGAGCTCATCGAAGGACATGTCCATCGCTCGGCGCCCGAAGCCGTGCAGGTCCCGGTAGCCGACGTGGGCGCCGACCCTGACGTCGAGCTCGAAGGCGGCACGGCAGCTGTCCAGCATGGTCACCGGATCCCCGGCATGGAAGCCGCACGCGACGTTGGCGCTGCTGACAATCCGGAACATTGAGGCGTCGTTTCCCATGGTCCAGGAGCCGAACGACTCCCCCGAATCAGCGTTGAGATCCACTATTGCCGCCTTCCAGCGCGTTCTGGCGGGCGGCTGGAAGCAGCTCGCCCGGAATGATGTCCGGCATGGGACCGAATGCTTCCCTCGCCGAGGCCGCTACGGCACGGCCCATGACGCGGTTTCCGACTCCGCCCACCACGGCCCCCACGCCGAAAGGCAGGGCACGGCCGAGGAAGGCGGCGCCTTGGCGCTGGACGAGGCGCTTGAGGAAGGCGCGTTGGATGGCGTCGCGAATGACCCCGAATCCTCCGCCGGGCAGCTTTTTGGTGAGGGTCTTGCCCCAGGCCTGCGTGACGCCTTTGCCTTTGCCGAGCGATTGTCCACTCAGCGCACCCAGCAGGGCGGTGCCTTCTTCTCCGAGCATGATGGCCATGACCATGGTTCGTGCACGGTCCGGATCCGTTAGGCGGATGCCGTGGAGCTCGGCCAGGGAAGCGGCATAAAGCGCGGTTCCTTCCAGGAAGCCGATGGTGGCAAGCGCGGACAGGCCTAGCGAGGCTGCCGTACCGATACCGGGCACGACGGCGGTTGCCCCGACGGCGGCACCCCCGCCGGTGACCGCGGCGAGGTAGTCCCTCTCCAGCTTGGCGGCCAGCTGCGCCGCCGTGGCTTGCGGGTATTTGCGCTGCAAGCGACGCAGGTTCGCCAGGACAAGGGGACGTTGGACCTCGACAGCCCGAAGGAGCACGTTGTGGACACCGGGCTTGGCATTGCCGCTGGCGTCGAACATGGCGTTGTGGGCCGTTTCCTGCGCAATCTTTACTGCCTGGTTGGGTCGCTTTGCCATTCTTCACCTCTGCATTCAGCCGTTGGATTCGTTCGGTAGTTCCTTGGCCTAGCCTAGGCCACACGCCCCCTCCCCGGCGTAGACTTTAAGGCGTTCGCGGGAACAGTCCAACGAAGGACAGGAAGCATCCGGAATGAACAAGGCACCAGATCCCAACGAAGTCCGCCATCACAGCGACGCCCCTGCCGAAGGGGAAACGGAGGGTTGGGTGTCGCACGATACCGGCCTTCATAGCCAGGAACCTGCCGAAGGGCCGGATACCGACGACGCCCCCGCGTAGTAGCGTTCAGCCTGCGAAATCGGGGGCCCGAAAGTGGCTTCGCACGGATTACTCGTCCCTCCCGGGGATACTCAACCGGGCCAATTGTTGGCGCGCGTCCTCGACGAACTGCACGCTTTGGAGAAGCACGACGCCGCGAGCTTCCGCGCCGTCCGACGCAGGATTTCCGCGGAAATCGCCACGATGGACGCCGCCGTCGTCTTCAATCTCGCCGAAGGACTCGTACAAGCGGGCTTTGACTGGGAGGGATGGGAGTTCATCAATTCGCATCGGGCAGCTTTCGCTGAGCTGACGCCGGCCCGGCTTGAATACTTGGGACAAGGCATCGCTACGTGGGGCCAGGCCGATGCCTTCGCGGCCGACTTGGTGGGGCCGGCGTGGCGCGAAGGACTCATCTCGGACGCCGACGTCGACCGCTGGGCGCGGAGCCCGGACCGTTGGTGGCGGCGCATAGCCCTTGTCTCCACTACCGTCCTCAATACGAGATCACGCTGGGGAACGGGTGATACGCAACGGACGCTCGCCGTCGTCGGTATCTTGATCAACGATCGCGACGACACTGTGGTCAAGGCGGTCAGCTGGGCGTTGCGGTCCTTGGTGCCATGGGATCCGCGCGCCGTCCGCACCTTCCTTGAAATGCATGAGACTGAGCTTGCCGCCCGCGTGAAGCGCGAGGTGCGGACCAAGTTGGAGACCGGGCTGAAATCGCGCCGACGCAGCGTTCATGGCGCGGAACTTTCCAAATGAAGCCTCCACTGTTCTTGGGGGTGGTGCCATGCACATAGCCTTCATCTGTCTGCCTGCCGCGGGCCATGTGAACCCGACGTTGCCAGTGGTCGCCGAGCTGGTTCGCAGAGGCCACAGGGTCACCTATGCGACGTCGGCGAAGTACGCGAAAGCGGTCGAATCTGCCGGCGCCGCGTTCTTTCCCAGTGGAGAGGACCTGGCGGCCTTCCTCCCGCCGCGCGAGCGTTCCGCTGAAGGTGGTCCGCCCCCGGGAGAGGGCGGCCCTGCGCCGTCACCGATGACGGGGATGTTTGCCGGAATGCCGTCCGGAATGATGTCCGGACTGCTTGAGCGGATTCTCAAGGGCGCACGGGAGGAATTCCCGGCGTTGCTGGCCCGTCTGGCCGAGGACCCGCCGGACGGGGTGGCTTACGACGCCATGACGCTCTCGGGGAAGATGGCTGCGGCGAAGTTGGCGTTGCCCGATATTGCGTTGCTTCCGAGCTATGCCACCAATGAGCATTTCTCCATGCGGGATCTCATGCCCGGCCCGCCGTCGCCGGGGATGGTCGAGGCCTGGAAACAGGTAAGCCAACGGATCAACGATTTCGCCGCGGAGCATGGCGTGGGTCATCTGCAATTCATGGGAGGCCCTCCTGCGTCGCTGAACATCTCCTTCATCCCGAGGGAATTCCAGCCCTCGGGAGAAACATTCGATGGCAGGTTCCACTTCGTGGGTCCTTGCCTCGGCCTGCGGGGCAACGAGGAAGCCTGGCAGCCCCGGGAGAAGGACAGGCCTTTGTTGTTCGTCTCGCTGGGCACCACGCCGTTGAATGACCGGCCGGACTTCTTCCGAATGTGCTTGGAAGGATTTGCAGGCACAGCCTGGCAAGTGGCCATGGCAATCGGCGAGCGCGTCGAGGAGTCCGAGCTGGGGGATGTCCCGGATAACGTTGAGGTACGGCCCTTCTTTCCGCAGCTTGAAGTCCTTCCCCACGCCGATGCGTTCCTTTCCCACACTGGGATGAACTCGACCATGGAGTCGCTCTATTTCGGAGTGCCGTTGGTAGCTTTCCCGCTTCAGCCCGAACAGGGAGCCAATGCGCGCCGGGTGGAGGACCTGGGACTCGGGCGCCGTCTCCCCCTTGAGGGGCTCTCCCCCGAGCTGATCCGGGAAACGGTCCTTGAAGTCAGCGGCGACCAGGCGATCCTGGACAATCTTGAAGCGATGAGTGCCCGTGTCCGCGGTTCCGGCGGAGCCCCCGCAGCCGCCGACGCCATCGAAGACTTCCTGCGCGGCCGCACCGTCCGCCTTCCAGCGCCGCCCGATGCTGTGTAGCGTGTAGCCATCATCGCGACGGGAGGGCCTGATGCGCTGGATCAATGCTCCCGCGGGTATGCCGTGGAACAACCCGTGGCCGCACGACATGGTGATCAGCGTCGAGGACCGCTCCCTGCCGCTGAACGAGCTTCTGTTCATCCGGCACGCTTGGGGCTTGGCCTCCGACGCCGACATTCCGGCACTCTCACCCCGTCCTGATCCGGGGACCTCACGGACCCCTGGTTCGGCGAGCGCCGCCGAGTGGGAGGGCAGGTGGCAAACTGCCTGGAAGCGCGCCTGGGACTGGTACGAGATCAGGGAACGGACCGCGGAAAACAGGCCCACACCCGAGGTGATCCGGCAGGTCACCCGGCCGGGTCAACCGCTCCACCCGTTCATTCCCCCATTGTGGAGTTCTGAGTACGGCAGCGAGGGCGTGGACCAGGCGGCTTTCCAAGCCTGGCACAATTCCCTGGTCCCTACAGTTCCGCCGACTGCGGAACGCGATAGCCTGCAGGCCTTGATTCCGGCCTGGGAGAGCGGCCTGGAGGAGATCATCGTTCTCCCCTACGCCGACTTCTACGCCAAACGCATCAGCCGGCGGCAACTAGTTGTTTCGGCGGTGACGCGGAGCGAGCCCGCGAGCTACAGCCGGGCATTGGCGGTCCGGCTAGCCGAGGGCAGCTAAGTCAGCGCGGACCCCGCAGACATTCGGTCCGACCCTGTGTAGCGTGTAGCCAACATCCGCGCAACGCCTGCTGCAAGGCCCAGGAAGGACACCGTCACATGGCCGCTGGATCCAAGGAAGACCCCTGGAAGCTCACCACCCCGCCAGGCTCCTCCGACTACACGATGTATCGGGACGAAGCGAGTGACCCGCCGGCGATCGTTTGCCAGGTGGGATCCACCACCCTCAAATACCATTTGAGGGCCGTCAAGGACCTGCATGCGTGGCTACTCCAGCAAGGCGATTGGGTGCCACTCGGGGCCGCCGACGAGAACAAGCCCGCCGCCGAAGGCACAGTTGAGGCCTGGGGCCGCGACGACGGCAATCCGGTGGGCGGTTGGTACGGCTTGCGCAAGGGATACCGCGGCCGTTTCGGTATGTACATGCCACCGCTCCTGGAGGCTCTTGGCCTCGCAGAACTCACCCATGAGAAGCGGAACAACAGCATGCGGGGCATAGCGCCGAAGTAGGGAGCGAAGCAGGCGGGGTTCGACGACGGCGCGGAGCCGCCGTCGTCGTGCGCGTCTCGGCTGGGTTCGGCACCCAACCGCCCCGCCGCGTCCTGCTGGATCCGTGCGGCTTTGGAGGAATAGTCCGCGATGACGCGGAGTTCCTCACTGGGTCTATCGCCACCACATCGACTGGGATGCAGAGGAAACGGCCCGGGCGCCGAAGTTCGCTCTGGCAAAGCACCCCCTGCGCCACTCGGGAATCAGCCGTTGGGATAGGCCTGTGCGATCAGTTTCCCGCGGAGCACGGCGATCTGGGCGTACATGTCGTGTACAAGATAGAGATCGCGACGCCGGGTCCACGGCTGTCCCGACTGCGGATCATAGGTGCCAGGCATGTCGATGCCTTGGGGTGCGAAAGCGTCCATCCCGCGGTCTTGGGTGGTCTGGACACAGCGCTTAATGTGGTCCCGGAATCCAACAATGCCGGCGATCCCCGAAGGCTGAGAGGCGCGCAGCTCCTTGACCTGGGCTGCAACGCCGTCCGTGCTCAGATACACAATGGTGCCGTCCGCCGAAATGACCGGTTCAATCGAGGTCACCCCGCTCATGTGGTACTTGGACTCGAGGAACCTGGCGATTTCCCACTGGGCAAAGACGGGAACGTTGCGCCTCGCCCGCACCTTCGCAACCGTGTCCGCGAGGGCTTCGTTGACCGGGCCAGGCTCGTAGAGCACGCGGCTGGGATCTCCGCCACCTGCCGGCCGTCGGTTGCCGAAACCATAGGCGATGATGAAATCAATGCTCTCGACCGGCTTGGTTGGCGGATGCCAGTTGAATCCGATGTCTTCAAGGTGGGGCTCCACGACGGCGGCGGTGGCACGGTCGTCCAGTTCACCTTCCAAAGCGTCCAACATAGTGCGTGTCAGCTTGGCATCCTTACCCTTCCCGGAAGAGTCCGCGAGGGCCGGAGTAGTGGTGAGCAGCGGTGCCGCCGCGGTCAGCAAGGCAGCGGAGGCGAATGTTCGTCGATCCATGGGAAGGGTCCTTTTCCAGAGAGGTCTCCGGAGACCGTATCTACGTCCCGTGAATCAGGAATGAACCGTTCCCGAATAACTCCGAAACCGCTGTGCCCCACCCACCGGCCGCCATTTGTGCATCCACTGCTGAGTAACTGTCGTTCTGGACCCTCAGAACGACAGTTACGGAGCAATCGATGGGGGCCGGTTAGACCCGCGCGCTCCCGATCACGGGAAGTCCGGCCGTCGGGAAAAGGCTCGGGAAGACCGACGGCGCGGGGACCGGCACGTCGTCGAGGGGCACAGTGACCGTCTCGACGCCGACGACGACCCGCTGCCCGCGCACGCTGACCTCCAAAGGCGCGGCATCTTCCAGAGGCGCGGCACCGGCGTCGGGCGCTGAACCTGATGCTGCATCCAGAACCAGCGCAAGGCTGATGGACCCCGGGCGCAGCTCGACGGACAGGAGCCGCCCGCGGATCTTGAGCCGGAAGGACAGGCTGTCCCACTCGGCCGGCAGCCGCGGATCGAAGTGCGGGACCTGGCCCTGGTCCCGCATGCCGGCGAACCCGCACACCAACGAACTCCAGATGCCGCCGGTGGACGCGATGTGCACGCCGTCAACGGTGTTGCCGTGCGTGTTGTCCAGGTCGATGAACAATGCCTCGGTGAAGTGCTTGAGCGCGACGTCGGAGTAGCCCACCTCGGCCGCCATGATGCCCTGCACGCAGGCGGACAAGGTGGAGTCGCCGGTGGTGATGGGATCGTAGAAGTCGAATGCGCGCTGCTTTTCCTCGGCCGTGAAGTCCTGCCACTGCAGGAACATCGCCAGTACCGTGTCCGCTTGCTTGAGGACTTGGTGCCGGTAGATCACCAGCGGGTGGAAGTTGAGCAGAAGCGGGTACTTGGAGCGCGGCGTGGACCAGTCCCACGGCTCCAGGGTCATGAAGTCGTTGTCCTGGCTGTAGATCTCCATGTCCGGATCGTAGGGTAGGGACATGCGCGCGGCGGCCTGTTGCCACACCATCCGCTCGGTATCCGGGACGTCCGGGTGTTCCAGTGCCGCGGCGGCTCGCAGATTAAAGCGGGCCATGACATTCGTGTAGAGGTTGTCGTTGACCACAGCCGTGTACTCGTCGGGGCCGGTGACGCCGTGGATGTGGAACAATCCGTCTTTGCCGAAGAAGCCCAGCGAAGCCCACATCCGAGCCGTCTCGATCAACAGATCGGCGCCCACTTCGGCGCGGAAGCTGACGTCGCCGCTTGCCCATTGGTAGCGGTTGGCGGCGAACGCGATGGCCGCAGCGATATGGAACTGTGCGGTGCCGGCGGCGTAGTACGCGCTAGCCTCGAGTCCGTTGATGGTGCGCCAGGGGAACAGTGCACCTTCGACCGTCAGCTCCTTGGCCCTGATTCGCGCCTCGGGAAGCATGGCGTGGCGGGATTCCAGCACTTGGCGGGCGGCGCCCGGGTTGGTGTACGTCAGGTACGGCAGCAGGTACACCTCCTGGTCCCAGAAGTAGTGGCCCTCATAGCCGGAGCCGCTGACGCCCTTGGCCGGGATGCCGGCGACGCCGGCACGCGCGGTGGCCTGGGCAAGCTGGAACAGGCTCCACCGCACGGCCTGCTGCTGTTCTGGCTGGCCACCAATAGTGATATCCGCAGTGGACCAGTAATCCCGGTAGTGGGCCGCGCCTTCGGCCAGGAGCGCGTCGAACGGCACGAGTCCCAATTCGGCGTCGGACGCGAGGATCTCGCCGGGCTCTGCTGAGTTTGCGTCGGCGGTGTTCACGACGTAGCTGACGCTCTTCTCCAAGCGGAACGTTTCGCCCTCATTCACGGCCATGACGTAGCGGACCGTGGACTCGTCCTCCCCCACCACCGTTTCGAAGGGCTGGCCTTCTGCGGAAATCCAGTGGTCCACGGCCATGCCGATGCGCTGCCGGGATTCGGCGGTTTCCCAGGCCATGCGCAGGGATCCGTCGGAGCCCTGGAGGTGGAGCGGGAGCAACACACGGCCGGCGTGGCGGCCTGAGCGGCGGGGGTCGTGGGCCGAGTGGTCCTCCACAGGCTGGTCCTGCCGATTGATCACGAGCGACGTGATGTCCGCAGACACCTGGCGGTCTGCGGTGAGGCGCAGCTCGATTCCAAGGGAACCCCTGGAATCGATCCCGACGGCGCGGCGCTCCAGCGTAGTGACCATGGCGCCTGAACGGCATTCCCAGGTGATGGCGCATTCGTAGACGCCCGTGGCGAAGTCGATGCTGCGGCGGTAATTCTGCACCGTTGACTCGGTGAGGCTCAGCTGCTCGCCGTCGATGACGACGTTGAAGTTGTTGGCATCCGGAACGTAGACGATCCTTTGTCCCGTGCGGGCGAAGCCATAGGCGTTCTCGGCGTGCTTGATGTCCCACGTTTCGTGGAAACCGTTGATGAACGTGCCGGGGAGTTCGGCGTCCGCCCCAGCCCAGTGGGCCCCGCGGATGCCCAGGTGGCCGTTGCCGAGGCTGAAGAGGGTTTCGAGCGTGCCGGCGTCACCGGGAACGTGGATGCTCTCCACGAGCTTCCACGGTTCGCAGGGGAAGCGCAGCCTGTCGGAGCTGATGAGTGCCATGGACTGTTGGGTTCCTTCTGTTTCTGGTGAAACGGCTTGATTAGAGGAGTTCGTCGAGGTCGTCGACCACGAACGTTGCACCGGCGTCGAGCAGGGTCTGGTGGCCGGCCCCACGGTCCACCCCGATCACCGCGCGGAAGTTGCCGGCGCTCCCGGCCTGCACGCCGGACACGGCGTCCTCGACAACGACGCAGCCCTCGGCGGGTACGTCCAGCAGCGCGGCGGCGTAACGGAACGTGGCAGGATCCGGCTTGCCGGGGAGCCCGACGGCGGCCGCCACCTGGCCGTCGACCACCACCGGGAAGTAGCCATCGAGTCCGGCCGCCTTCAGGACGGCGGGCGCGTTGCGCGAAGAAGACACGACGGCGAGCTTGAGTCCCAGCTCCAAGGCTGCGTGGATGAAGCGGACAGAGCCTGCGTAAGGCTCGACGCCGTGAGAATCCACGATCTCGTTGAAGATCCGGTTCTTGCGGTTGCCCAGGCCCTGCACGCTCGTGTTGGCCGGATCGTCGTCGGTAGGTCCTTCCGGCAACGTGATTCCGCGGGAGGTGAGGAAGTCCCGTACTCCATCGAAGCGCGGCTTGCCGTCGATGTGGTCGAAGTAGTCGCTCTCCTGGTAGCCGTCCGGATGCCCGGTTTCCGCCAGGTAGCCGTCGAAGAGTTCCTGCCAAGCCTGCTCATGCACGACGGCGGTCGGCGTCAGCACGCCGTCGAGGTCGAAAAGGAGCGCAGTAGCGCCCGTCCAGGCGGTCTTCTGGGTTGCTCGGGTGTCAGTCATGATGTGGAGTAGTCCGTTCAGCGCTGGCGGCGCGTGGTTTTGCGTTCAATGAGTTTCGTGTCAAGAAAGTGGTTGGAGGGTTCGTTGGGGGCGTCGGCGTTCTGGAGCCGGTCCACCAGCAGGTTGGCAGCGAAGGCACCTTGGTCGGCCACCGGCTGTGCCACTGTACTTAGGCCAAGGAACCAGCTCATGGGGTGGTCGTCGATTCCAATCACGGAGACATTCTTCGGTGCGGACAGTCCGTGCTCGCGCATGGCCATCAAAGCTCCGAAAGCCGCCTCGTCGCAGTCCGCAAAGACCGCCGTTGGAAGGCTCCGGTGGGCGATGAGTTCGTTCATGGCCTTGCGGCCGCCGTCGATGGTGGAATCCGAGTTGATGACCAAGTCCGGATGAACGGTCAGGTGATGGTCTTTCAATGCCCGGCTGAATCCCTTGAGCCTGTCGCTGGACGTCAACACTGAGTTCTCTTGGGTTTCTCGGCCGGAAAGCACCGCCAGATCCCAATGGCCCAGCCCCAGCAGGTGCGAGGTGGCTTGCCAAGCCGCGAGTTCGTCGTCGATCCCTACGTTATCCCACGGTACGGAAGTCATCCCCACGCTCGCAACTGCAAGGCCGGACGCGGCCAGGAGGGCAACCTCGGACTCACTCAAATCGACGTTGAGGAGCAGCACGCCGTCCACGCGTTGGGACAGGCCAAGGAGATCGCCGAAGATCTTCCGCTTGACGCTCGACTTGCCGCGCAGGCTGATCAGGACGGTGTCGAAACCGCTGTCTCCGAACACCTCCTCGGCCGCTTCAACGGCCTGGGCGAAGAACCAGGCCGTGGCAGTGGGAGCGATGATGGCGATGGAACCGGTATTTCCGCCGGCCAGCCGGGCTGCCGCCGAAGATGCCTTGTAGCCGAGCTTGGCGGCGGCGTCGGCCACTTTGGATTGCGCTTTTTCGGACACGTTCGGCAGGTTCCGCAGGGCGCGTGAAACGGTGCAGATGGACAAGCCCGAGAGGACCGCAACGTCCTGGATTGTCACGCGGTGAGCCTTAACCATTCAACACGGCCTCAACCCTTTCATCTTCTGGATTTAGCAGCACATCCTTGCACCGCCGAAGAAGAGTGTAAGCGCTTACAATTTTGGCAATCAAGAGTTGTTTTTCAGCGCCCTCGAATGTGACGCGGACCTCACCTCAGCGGAGGACGTAAAAGCGTAGAAACGCGCTGACATCCGCCATCTCCCGGGGCTCGATCCGGTGGCCCATGCCGGGGTAGGTCCTCGCGGTCAGAGCCATATTCTTGTTGAGCCATTCCTCGGTGTGCTCAATGGCATCACTGAAGATCACGGGATCGGCTTTGTCCCTGCCCCAGAAGAACGGCGGCGGGGAGTCGAAGGATTCGCTGAGGGCCAGAAGGTCGTTATCCAGCACGAATCCGGAGAGGCCCACGGTCGCTTTGAAGCCTTCCGGACGAAGCCGCAGAAGCGTACTCGCCATGGCCATGCCTTGTGAATAGCCAAGGAGGCTCACGCTGCTGTGGTTGCGCTTGACCGAGTCAATCCAGGCGAACACCTTGTTGGTGGCGGTGATGACGTCCGCAAAGTCGTTGGCGAGGAAGTAGTCAAGCAAGAACCAACCGTAATGGTCCCCGATCGCCATAGGCCCACGGAGCGCGGCGCAGGTGAATTCACCGGGAAGCTGGGGAAAGAGATTCACCATTCGCTGCTCGTCCGTGCCATACCCGTGCATCATCACGAGGAGCGGCGTCCCTGCGCGCTCGTTTTCCGGCTTGGACCAGACGACTGTTTCCATGGGAAGAGCCTATGCGCCCTATCTCCATTGCCCGCGAGCTCGCGCTCAACGGCAGCCCTGCGTTGGCCTCTCCGCCCCGCGTAGACTCTCTTTCGCGAGCTTCACGACGCCGAGCAGGCTGCAAAAGGAGAAGGACATGACGGGCAACTTCATCGCGAGTTCAACCATCACGATCCATGCAAGCGCCGATCGGGTGTGGTCGGTGCTCACCGACCCCCAGGCCATCAAGGAGTTCATGTTCGGGACAGATGTTCTCACCAACTGGTCGGTTGGCGGACCGATTGCCTGGCGGGGGGTCTGGAAGGGCAAAGAGTATGAGGACAAAGGTGTCATCCTCGAATCCGAGCCCAGGAAGCGGCTGGTATACACCCATTTCAGTCCGCTGTCCGGCCAAGACGATGCCCCGGAGAACTACCACACGCTGACGTGGACTTTGGAGCCGGGAGACGGGCTGACCAAGCTGACCTTGGCGCAGGACAACAACGCCAGCGCGGATGAAGCGGCGCATTCGAAGGCCATGTGGGACAGCCTCGTGGAGAGCGTGAAGAGAATCGCGGAGCGCAGCTAGCGAAGTCCCTTACGCTTCGAAGTGGGAGGCCGGCGTTTCGTTAGTCAAGGATTGGAGGAGGGACTCCGCAACATCCCTCAGCTTCTGGTTCCTGCCGTTCGAGGCCTTGCTCAGAATTCTGAAGGCCTCTTCCTGACTGCATCTGTTCTGGCCCATGATCACGCCGGTGGCCAGATCGATGGCGGTCCGGGAACGCATGGCCTGCTCGAGGTCTTCTGCACGTTGTTGCCTGGCACCGATCCGAACCGCCAGTCTCAGTGCTTTTTCCGCTTGGCTTGCGAATAGTTCGCAGCTGCGGATGGAGGCTTCATCGAAGGCATCGCGCTGCCGGGCGAAAAGGTTGATCGCAGCCGTCGCGCCCTCTTCCAAGCCTAACGGGACGCAAAGCACGGCCAGGTGGCCGCGTTCCGCGATGGTGGTGCAGTAGTCAGGCCATTGCGAGTTCCTGGATGTATCTGAAATGAGTACAGTTTTCCCCGTTCTCATCGCTTCCAGGCAAGGTCCGTCTCCGTAGGCTTGCTGCACCTCGTCAATGAGCCGGGCCTCGTGGTTGTTTCCCGCGACTGTCATCGATCGGCGGCGTCGGCTCAACGTGACACCGCACAATACGTCCTGCTCGCGCGCGGCGGACACTGAGGACGCAGTGAAGATCGCAAGGTCTTCGAGGAAGCCACTGACGTCTTCACTGTCGATGATCAGATCCTGGAGTTGCCCCACCACCGAGGCATTCAGGCCCATTTCGTCCATGATTCAGTCTAGGAGCAGAAGCGCGGCAATGGCGGAAACAGGCGTGCGATAAATCGTCCACCACATGGACAAACGCTCTCACGGTCTTGCGCGCCGGGAATACAGAGTGCAGAATTCTTCTACAGTCCGTGCAGAACTCCGGACAAAGGGCCGAGCCTTCGGCCTGTTTTCGCTCAAGCAGCCGGGCGCCATTTCACTCAACGTGAAGGTGCTGCCTGATGAGCAAATGCCTGTTACCGGCGCGGAGCTAGTCGATGTCGACCCTCTCCGAATCCGCTATACCCCATGAACCACACCAGCCCCGGGCTGCCCGCCTTTGGTGTGCCGTTTGCGGAACAGACAAGCACCTGATCATCGAATCCATCCAGGCCCAGACTCCAAGGTCTTCCCAACAGCTTGCCGTGTTTTACACGTGCACTTCTTGCGGGTTTTCCTATAGCCACGCAGCCACTGTCCAGCAGGCGGGGGCCATCCTGAATCGTCGGGGGATTCAGGATGGCCTCCTGGAGTTCGGAAGCCACTATTTCCACTGCGGTGAACCCCTCCATGAAGTGAAAACCGCACTGCGAAGCTTCAGGGCACCGCAGACGGGCAGGCCCCGATCGCGCAGCTCTCCCCCGGAAGCCCATCTCCACATCAAGGTCTTGAGATGCAGTTGCGGGTTCGAGTTGGAAATTCCTGCTTAGCCAACGACATGCAGCATTACCCGAAGGAAGCACTATGAAGCTTGAAAGTACACAGCAGCGACGACCCAAAGACGACTCCCGGAAAGATTCGGATGGGCTGGACCAAGAGAGGAACAAGAACCGGCACGAAACGGACTCCTCTCACCAGTCCCGCTTGCCTGACCCTCCCGACCCGGACAACCTCCCCATCGACTACCCCGGTCACCGGGAGATCGAGTGGCCGTAGGGAACCCTCCGGTCCGGCGCTAGGGCTGCTAGCCCCTCAACAAAACCCAAACAAACCCAAACCAACCCAATATCTTTGTTTATGTTGTTTTCTGTTGACAGACCAACATGAACAAAGATAGAGTCAAGCAATTCCACATCATGTGATCACAGTCACTGGTGTACCTAGAGCTTGTACGCGATGGAGGGTATGTGTTTGCCGAGGAGCGCCAACAGCTGATCTCCGAGCTCGTCGCCGAGCGTGGACGGGTCAGCGTCACGGACCTTGCGGATCGATTCAGCATCACCACGGAGACCGTCCGCCGTGACCTCGCTGCCCTCGAATCCGCCGGCAGTCTTCGCCGCGTCCACGGCGGGGCAGTTCCGTCGGACCGCCTCAGCACCCGCGAGGAAAGCGTGGTTGAGCGGGCCATCCAGCGCCAACCGGAAAAGCTCCGCATCGCCGAGGCCGCCCTCGCCCTCATCCCCGAGAACGCGGCCGGCAGCATCCTGATCGACGCCGGCTCCACCACCGAGGCCCTCGCCCGCTTGCTGGACCAGCGCACCGCGCAGCGCACGGCGTCCTCCAACGGGAACGCCCCGCGGGAAGAACTGGTGGTTATCACCCACGCCATCCCCATTGCCGGACGCCTTTCCGGCAACCCCCACATCGGCCTCCAGATCCTGGGCGGCCGCGTCCGCGGCCTCACCCAGGCCGCCGTCGGGCAGTCCACGGTCGAGGCCGCTTCCCGGCTCCGCCCGGACATCGCCTTCGTCGGCGCCAACGGTATCCACGCCACGTTCGGGCTCAGCACCCCTGACCCCGAAGAAGCCGCCGTCAAGGCCGCCTTCGTCACGTCCGCACGGCGCGTCGTCGTCCTCGCGGATTCCTCCAAGCTGGACGCGGAAACCCTCGTCCAGTTCGCCGCCCTTAAAGATGTGGACACCGTGATTACTGACCACGAACCCTCTGAAGAGCTCTCCGCCGCTTTGGCCGAGGCCGGCGTCGACGTGGTGATCGCATGATCGTCACCCTGACCGCCAACCCGAGCCTGGACCGCACAGTAGAGCTCCCGGCCCCCTTGGCCCGCGGCGAGGTGCAACGCGCCGTCGCTGTACACCAGCATTCCGGTGGCAAGGGCGTCAATGTCTCCCGGGCCCTGGTCGCCTCGGGCCTGGACACCGTCGCCGTCCTGCCGGGCGGGGATTCCGATCCCGTCCTCGCCGGACTGCTCGACGACGGCGTCCCCTACGCAGCGCTTCCCATCAGCGCGCCGCTGCGCAGCAACGTGACGCTCACCGAACCGGACGGCGTCACCACCAAGATCAACGAACCCGGCCCGGAGTTGAGCCTGGACGAGCAGGAAGCCCTGATCGGGCTGCTGCTGGACCGCTCCCGTGGCGCGAGCTGGGTGGTACTCGCTGGATCGCTCCCACCAGGAGTTCCGGCGGATTTTTACGCCACGGTCGCCCGCCGGATCCGTTCCACGCACGACGATCCTGCAAACGGCAGACCGCCGCTTATAGCGATCGATTCCTCCGGCGCCCCGCTGGTTGCCGCCATCAGTGGCGATTCACTCGGCAACATCAGCGGCAAACCCGATCTCCTGAAGCCCAACGCGGAAGAACTGGCCGAACTGGCCGCCGCAGCCGGCCTCACAGACGTCCACACGGCTGACGAACTGGAAGCGGATCCGGGCCTTGCCGCCAGGGCCGCCGCCGCCGTCGTCGGCAGGGGTGTGGGTGCAGTACTCGCAACACTCGGTTCCAAGGGCGCCGTCCTGGTAACCGCCGACGGCGCGTGGTTCGCCACGCATCCGCCGATCCAAGCCGTCAGCACAGTTGGTGCCGGCGATTCATCCCTTGCTGGCTATCTGCTGGCCGCCACCAACGGCGGAACCTCGCAGGACTGCCTCCGTCAGGCTGTGGCACATGGTGCCGCCGCTGCTTCGCTGCCGGGCTCCACTGTCCCGGCGGTCCACCAAACAACTCCCGACGCCGTTACCATCACGGCCCTTCAGAAGGACTAACAGTGACCCAGCTCATCACCCCCCAACTGGTCTCCCTTGACCAGAACCTCGGCGATTCCCCCGCCGATGTCATCCGCTTCCTGGCAGGCAAGGTTGCCGCAGCCGGGCGCGCCTCCGAGGTTGAAGGGCTCTTCGCGGACGCCTTCGCCCGCGAGCAGAAGACTGCCACAGGCGTACCCGGCGGCATCGCCATCCCGCACTGCCGCTCAATCGCAGTGACCGAACCCGCCCTGGCGATGGCCCGGCTCTCCCAGAAAGTGGACTTCGGTGCCAAGGACGGCCCCGCGGACATCATCTTCTTCATCGCTGCCCCGGAAGGAGCGGACCAGGAGCACCTGAAACTGCTCTCCAAGCTGGCCCGTTCCCTCATCAAGAAGGACTTCACGGCGGCCCTCCGCGCGGCTGCCACCGAGCAGGACATTGTCGACCTGGTTGAAGGCGCGCTGGCCGACAAGCCGGCTGCGCATGCGGCAGAATCGGCAGCACCCGGCGCCGAGGCACCGGCTTCGGCCCGTGCCGCTTCGTCGGCTGGCCCCAGGCGCATCGTCGCCGTCACGGCCTGCCCCACCGGCATCGCCCACACCTACATGGCAGCCGACTCCCTCGTGGCTGCCGCCAAGGAGATGGGCGTCGACCTCCAGGTGGAAACCCAGGGCTCGGGTGGATTCACCGCGTTGGACCCGGCTGTCATTGCCGCGGCTGACGCCGTGATCTTCGCAGTAGACGTCGATGTCCGCGGCAAGGAACGCTTCGCCGGCAAGCCGGTCATCAACGCGCCGGTCAAGCGTGGCATTGACGAGCCGGCCAAGATGGTTCACGAAGCCATTGCCGCCGCCTCCGACCCGCACGCCCACCGCGTTCCGCACTTCGGCGCCGAAGAGAACGCCGAACACGCATCAGAGGCCGCCAGCGAGCACTTCGGCACCAAGGTCAAGAAGGTCCTGCTGACCGGTGTCAGCTACATGATCCCGTTCGTCGCCGGCGGTGGCCTGCTCATTGCCTTGGGCTTCCTCCTGGGCGGTTACGAGATTGCCGGTGCCGCCGACAAGATCCTCGGAGCGAACACGCTTGGCAACCTGCCCACCGATTTCCCCGCGCACGCTTGGGGCCCACTGGGCGCATACCTAGGCGCCGTGCTGTTCAAGATCGGCGCATTGTCCCTTGGCTTCCTCGTCCCCGCCTTGGCGGGTTACATCGCTTACGGCATCGCGGACCGGCCCGGCATCGCTCCTGGTTTTGTCTCCGGCGCTGTTGCCGGCTACATGGGCGCAGGCTTCCTGGGCGGTCTGGTAGGCGGCCTGCTGGCTGGTGTCACGGCACACTGGATCGGCACCTTCAAGGTTCCGCGCTGGCTGCGCGGCCTCATGCCCGTGGTGATCATCCCGCTCGCGGCCTCGATCGTTGCATCCGGGCTCATGTTCCTGGTTCTCGGCGGCCCCATCGCTGCAATCACCAAGGGCCTCAACGCGTGGCTCTCCGGCATGACCGGCGTTTCTGCCATCGTTCTGGGCATCATCCTTGGCCTCATGATGTGCTTCGACCTGGGCGGTCCCGTCAACAAGGTTGCCTACTCCTTCGCCGTGGCCGGTCTCGGAGCCGGAAGCGTAGCCAACCAGGCTCCGTGGCAGATCATGGCCGCCGTCATGGCAGCCGGCATGGTGCCCCCGTTGGCCATGGCACTGGCAACCGTGCTCAACAAGAAGGGCTTCAGCCTGGCCGAGCGTGAAAACGGCAAGGCCGCCTGGCTGCTGGGGGCTTCCTTCATCTCGGAAGGGGCGATTCCGTTCGCCGCTGCAGACCCGCTGCGTGTCATCCCCGCCAGCATGGTTGGCGGCGCAGTGACAGGCGCCTTGAGCATGGCGTTCGGGGTCACCTCGCAGGCTCCCCACGGCGGAATCTTCGTCTTCTTCGCCATGAACAACTTCCTGTTGTTCTTCGCCGCGATCGCAGTCGGCGTGGTCATCACCGCCCTGGTCCTGCTCGCGCTCAAGCGTTGGGCAGTCCGGACGCCGGTTGAGGCGGAGCAAGCTCCTGTTCCGGTCGCAGCCTGACCCCACCGTCAGTAAGCAAATAGAGGACTAATCCATGCAGACCTTTTCAGGTGTAGGCGTTGCCCCCGGGCGTGTTCTGGGGCCGGTGCGGCAGATGCCGAAGCCGGTTCAAGAGCCTTCAGCGCAGCTGTCCCGAGCAGCCAATATTCCTGCGGACGTAACCGTCGAATCGCAGGGCCAGCGCATCAAGGATGCCGCCAAGGCCGTGCAGGCGGAACTCCGTGCCCGAGCCGCCACAGCGTCCGGCGAAGGCAAAGAGGTCCTGGAAGCAACCGCCCTGATGGCCGCCGATCCCATGCTGGTGAAATCGGCCATCAGGCTCCTCTCCCCCGAGGCTCCGGGCGGCGCACGTACCGCCGAACGGGCCATCTGGGAGGCAGCTGCCACGGTTGCAGACTCGTTGAAGGCCCTCGGCGGCTACATGGCAGAGCGCGTGGCCGACGTCCTGGACGTCCGCGCCCGCATCGTCTCTGAACTGCGCGGGCTGCCCGCGCCGGGGATCCCGGCGTCGGACGTTCCGTTCATCCTGGCCGCCGAGGACCTCGCCCCGGCAGACACCGCCACCCTGGACCCCGCCAAGGTGATCGCGCTGATCACCTCAAGCGGCGGCCCGCAGTCCCACACCGCCATCCTGGCCCGCGCCCTCGGGCTTCCCGCGATCGTCGCCGCCCCGGGGGTCGACGAGATCCGGGACGGCACCGAGGTCTACCTCGACGGCGCCGCCGGCACCATCACTGTTGACCCCGGCGAAGAACTCCGCCTTGCGGCCAAGGCTTGGGCCAACCAGGCGTCTACGATTGCCGCCTTCAGCGGGAGCAACGTCATGGCCGACGGGTTCCGGGTTCCGCTGCTCGCCAACGTCGGTACGGGCGCCGACGCGGTCAAAGCCGCCGACGCCGGCGCCGAGGGCGTCGGTCTGCTGCGCACCGAATTCTGTTTCCTTGATCGCGACGACGAACCCACCGTCGAGGAACAGATTGCCGCCTACGGCGCCGTCTTCGCCGCGTTCCCGGGCAAGAAGGTAGTGGTCCGCACCCTCGACGCCGGCGCTGACAAGCCCCTGCCGTTCCTCACCAACGCGGACGAGCCCAACCCTGCGCTGGGTGTCCGCGGGTACCGCACCGACCTCACCTCCCCCGGGGTCCTCGAACGCCAGCTGGCGGCGATCGCGGCAGCTGAGATCAACAACCAGGCAGAAGTGTGGGTCATGGCACCCATGATCTCCACGGCCGAGGAAGCCGCGCATTTCGCAGCCCTCTGCTCAGCCGCCGGATTGAAGACCCCCGGCGTCATGGTCGAAGTCCCGTCAGCTGCCCTGACCGCCGCCTCCGTGCTGCGCGAAGTCAGCTTCGCCTCGCTCGGAACCAACGACCTCACCCAGTACGCCATGGCCGCGGACCGCCAACTCGGCCCGCTGGCCGCGCTCAATGATCCCTGGCAGCCCGCCGTGCTGCAGCTCGTGAAGCTGACCGCCGACGGCGCTGCTGCCGCCAGCGCGGGTGGCACCGCCCGGCCTGTGGGAGTGTGCGGCGAGGCAGCCGCGGACCCCGCCCTCGCCGTCGTACTCGTTGGACTGGGCGTCGCGACGCTTTCCATGAGTGCACGCGCCCTGGCGGCCGTTTCCGCTGTCCTGGCAACCGTCACCGTGGCACAGGCCCAACAGCTCGCGACCGCGGCGCTGGCCGCCCCGAGTGCATCCGCCGCGCGCAAAGCCGTTCGCGCCCAGCTGCCTATCCTGGACGAGCTGGGTCTCTAGACTTTCCCCAAGCCCACAATCGAAGGAGCAACAATGTCCGAACGTACCGCCACCATCGCCAGCCGCGTCGGCCTGCACGCCCGCCCGGCAGCCATCTTCGCCGAAGCCGCCGGCGAGCTGGACATCGAGGTCACCATCGCCCGCGAAGGCGAGCCCGCCGACGACGCCATGGACGCCGCCAGCATCCTGTCCCTCATGAGCCTTGGAGCGTCATTCGGCGACGTCGTCGTGCTGCGCGCCGAAGGTGCCGGGGCCGACGAAGCCCTGGACCGTCTCGTGAAGATCCTCGAAACGGACCACGACGCCGAGTAACCCCACTGAGCATGCTCTCCTTTGGCACTCAGGGATGGACATATTCCTAATTTGTCCATCCCTCGCAGCCAACGGGGAGCATGCTCATTGTTAGTTCAGGGCAGATTATTCAGGTAGGCCGCAATTTCCGACTCGGTGGCCTTGAGCTGTTCGAGTTCACCGGCAAGGAAACCCTCGACGACGCGCGGATCGACGTAGGCCGCCCTCGCCACCGTGGGCGTGTTGCCGAGCAGTCCGGCGGTTTGCTTGATCGCCTCGAGGACTCGTTGGCGGGCCGGCACTTTCGATCCGCCAACGAGCGCCATGCCGGCTGCCGCGGTCCCTTTCCACGTGCGGAAGTCCTTGGCCGTATAGTCGCCGCCGGTGAGGTGGCGAAGGTACTCGTTGACCATCGCGGCATTCAGGCAGACGCTGCCCTCACCCTCATGGAAGACCAGCAGGGACTCCTTGCCGGGCCTGCCCGCCAAGGGTCCGAGGAATCGGGCCAGCACAGGGTCCTCGATGGTGGAATCCCAGGTTTGACCGCTTTTCCCGGGGAAATGCAGGGAAACCGTATCCCCGCTGACCTTCACGTGCTTGCACCTGAGCGTGGTGAGCCCATATGAGCCGTTGCTGCGCGTGTAGCCATCAGATCCAACGCGTAAGGCACCGAGATCCATGAGCCGCACGGCCGCTGCCAAGGTTTTGGTCTTCTCCGAAGCTGACTCCCGCAGATGCCGGGAGACCATACGGCGCGCCTGCGGCAGGAGGGCCCCGAGCCGCGCAGCCCGGGCGAACTTTTCAATATCCTGGCGGGCACGCCATTCCGGGTGGTAGATGTATTGGCTCCGGCCGGCGTCGTCCACTCCCATTGCCTGGATGTGCCCGTTCTCGAACGGACATATCCAGACATCGGACCACGCAGGAGGAATCGCCAGCGAGTCAAGGCGCTTGCGCTCCCAACCCGCGATAAGCGATCCGTCCGGATGGTAGTAGCTGAATCCGCGGCCGGACCTTCGCCGGGAAATGCCGGGAGTGCCGGGTTTGCTGCGGCGGAGCCGTGGCATGCCTGCCGCCCTTTGCCTGGATCCCGGCTTTCTAGGCTTCCTGCGGGTCCGCCACGGACGCATTCGCGGACATGATCTCGGCACTGATCATCCAGGCGAGCTGCTCCAAACGGGCGATGAACGCGTGGAGCAGGTCCGCCGTCGTGGGGTCTTCTTCATCTACTTCGTCGTGGACATCACGCATGGTCTGGACCGTCCGCTCCAGACGGTCCGTGATCAGCTTCACGGCGTCCTTGGTTTTGGTCAATCCCGCGGGGAATTGCTCCAGCCTGGTTGAGGTAGCGACGGTGCTGCTCCGGCCGTCGGGAAGGGCATGGAGCGCCCGCATCCTTTCGGCGGTTTCGTCGGCGAACTCCCGGGCGGCCGCGACGAGTTCGTCAAGTTGCAGATGCAGATCCCGGAAATTTGCGCCAACGATGTTCCAATGGGCCTGTTTTCCTTGGAGCTGGAGTTCAATCAGATCCGTCAGGACCAGCTGGAGATTATCTGCCAGAGTTTGCGATGCCTTCACGTTTTCTCCTCCTAGACGACCATCCGATGCGTGCGCTGGAACCGGCACACGCCCTTCCATTCACCCTATGACGATATCCAAAAATTTTCATAAGTGTACTTAGTACTTGATTTGATAAGGGTGCTTAGTAGTACCATGGAGGAAGTCGATGCCGGTCCCTCCGGATGAAAACCCCGAAAATCGGGGCGGCATCCGCTATAGAAAGACCTTGCACGGGGCCTGGGGGCCTGGCGGGGAACCACGGTTCGCAAGCGAACCGATAACCGAATACATCGCAAGGGACCCGGGCGCTTGCCGGCGGTCCCGCTGAAGTAAGGAATGTGTCATTGTGAACACTCTTCTGATCATTGCAGGCGTTGTGGCAATCGTTCTTCTGCTCGTCGGCGGATTCTCGCAGGCCGTGAGCTGGCTCCTCTGGGTCGGCGTTGTCCTCCTGATCGTCGCGGCCATCGGCTGGCTCCTTAGCTTTATGTCCGGCCGCCGGTCACACGGCGTTTGACCGACAACGGCAGTTAGGGCGCCTGGCCCCTTCCGGCCAGGCCCCACATGACTTGGCGAAATGAAGTAATCCATTTACCAGCAAAAGGAGTACCTCCATGGGTGCAGATGACAAGATCCAGAACGCCGGAGAAAAGCTTGCAGGCAAGTCCAAAGAAGCGGCTGGAAAGCTGACGGGCAACGAGAAGCTCGAAGCCGAAGGCAAGATGGATCAGAGCAAGAGCGACCTGAAGTCGGCCGGCGAAAAGGTCAAGGACGCTTTCAAGAAGGACTAAATCAGCCCGAAGTGCGGCTTCTGCCTCGCGCGGGAGCCGCACTTCCCGGTTCAAGGAGTTAGGTCGATGCCGACTGTCTCTGACCCCATTGTTCCCGACGGCGCGCCTCGCCCCCGAGCGGAACGAATAAAGTGCGGCGTGCTGCAATTCGGCGGCGAATTCATCCATTGCGGCGAACCCATGCAGATTTCGGGAACCGGATTCCACAGCGTGTATGCGCCAATGTCCACTGAGGACCCCGCTGTCGATCTGCTCGATGTGTACCTGGCCACAAAGGTGTTGCAGTGCCGCTGCGGGTTCCGGATGGAGCTGCCGTCTTAGCCAGGATCCTGACCCAAAGAGGAACGCATGCCGAACAAGAAGAATCCCAGCCTCAAGGATCCGGAACTCTACGAAAGCCTCCGGGAGGATGGCGCCTCGAAGGAAAAGGCCGCCAGAATCTCGAATGCCGCCGCCAAGGAGGGCCGCAAGGAAATCGGCCATCGTGGTGGCATCTCGGGTGACTATGAGGACTGGACCGTGCCCCAATTGAGGTCCCGGGCCAAGGAACTGGGGCTCACAGGGTACTCAAGCAAGAAGAAATCCGCGCTGATCTCGGCGTTGCGAAACCACTAGGCTCTCCGAAGGACATGTCCGTTTTTCGCCGAGCGCACGACGGCGGCGCGTCAGGCTTTCTTGACCCTCGCCCTCGGCTTGCTGGCCGCCTTGGCGGTGGCGCCGTCGTCGGACTCTTCGGTGGACGAGGCGGCGGACGACCCGCTGGCCTCTTTGCCGCGCTTCTTCTCGAGGCTCCGCTTGAGGGCTTCCATGAGGTCGATGACCTCGCCGCCTTCCCCTTCGCTGGCTGCTACACCGAACGTCTCCTCGGTGTCGATGGAGTCTCCCTTTTCGAGCTTGGCCGCGATCAGTTGGCGCAATTGAACCTGGTAGTTGTCGGTGTATTGCTCGGGCTCGAAGTCGCGCGCCATGGAGTCCACCAGGGCCGAGGACATCTCGAGCTCCTTGTCCGAGATCTTGACGTCGGTTTCCAACGACGGGAAGTTGGCTTCGCGGACCTCGTCGTCCCAGAGCAGGGATTGCAGCATCAGCACGTCGCCACGTACCCGCAGCGCACCCAGCCTGGTCTTCTGCCTGAGGGCGTACTGCACAATGGCCACGCGCTCAGTATCCTGCAGTGTGCGCAGAAGCAGCATGTAGGCCTTGGGCGACTTGGAATCCGGCTCGAGGTAGTAGGGCCGCTCATACATGATGGGATCCAACTGCTCGGCCGGAACGAACTCCACCACTTCGATTTCGCGGCTGTTCTCCGCGGGCAGCGACTTCAAATCGGCCGCGGACAGCACCACGGTACGGCCTTCCTCTTCGTAGGCCTTGTCGATATCCTCGTAATCCACAACAGAGGCGCAGATTTCGCACTTCCGCTGGTAACGGATGCGGCCTCCGTCCTTGTTGTGGACCTGATGGAGACTGACATCGTGGTCCTCGGTGGCGCTGTAGAGCTTGACGGGTACGTTGACCAGCCCGAACGCGATAGAACCCTTCCATATGGCCCTCATGCACTAAGTGAACATCACAACAAGGCGGAGGTGAAGAGGTGGCAATCAGCCAGAAGGAACGCGTGAACGTCGAAGGCCACGAACTGACGCTCACCAACCTGGGCAAAATCATCTACCCGGAGACTGGCACCACCAAGGCCGAAGTGCTCGAATACTATGCCGCCGTAGCCCCGTTCCTGATCCCGGCTGCCGCCAACCGGCCCGCCACCCGGAAGCGTTGGGTGCACGGAGTAGGGACCACATCGGATCCCGGACAGATGTTCTTCCAGAAGAACCTGGACGATTCGACGCCGTCGTGGGTTCCCCGGGTCACCATCCAGCACAGGGACCACAGCAACGTCTACCCGCTCGTCAATAACCTCGCTACGCTCACCTGGCTGGCCCAGATTGCGGCCTTGGAAATCCACGTGCCGCAATGGCAAGTGGACGCCGACGGAACCATGCTGCCGCCGGACCGCCTTGTCCTGGACCTCGATCCGGGTCCCGGTACCGGCCTTCCCGAATGCGTGGAAGTCGCCAAGCTGGCGCGAAGCATCCTGGAGGACATCGGCCTCGATCCGGTCCCTGTGACGAGCGGCAGCAAGGGGATCCATCTCTACGCCGGGCTGGATGGCACCCGCAAATGGGAGCAGGTCTCCGCGTTCGCGCACGAGTTGGCGCGCTCGCTCGAGGCTGACCATCCGGACCTCGTGGTCAGCGACATGAAGAAGACCTTGCGCGGCGGCAAGGTGCTGGTGGACTGGAGCCAGAACAGCGGGAACAAGACCACCATCGTCCCGTACTCCCTACGCGGTCGTGCCCACCCGATGGTCGCTGCACCGAGGACGTGGCATGAACTCGCCTCCCCCAAACTCGAGCATCTGGACTTCACGGCCGTCATGAAGCGCGTCAAAGAGGGAAAGGACCCCTTCGCCGCGGTGGCGGCCGGGCGGTCGGGGCATGCGCCCGAGCGCGGGGGCACCGGCGGCGGGGGCACCACCGTCGGGAGCACCGCCGTCGGGAGCACCGCGGTAAGCCCGCGGCTGGCCAGCTACGTGGAGAAGCGCAACCCGCAGCGGACGCCCGAACCATTTCCCGCCGTCGAGCACCAACCCGGTTCGCGCCCGCTCCAGGCGGACGCGGAACCCAATCCGCCCGGCGGAATCTTTGTCATCCAGGAGCACCATGCCCGCCGTTTCCACCTGGACTTCCGGCTGGAGCACAACGGAGTCCTTGCGTCCTGGGCATTGCCGCGGGGCGTGCCGGACACTCCGGACAAGAACCATCTCGCGGTGCGGACTGAGGACCACCCGATGGAGTATGCGGAATTCGCGGGCATCATTCCGAAGGGCGAATACGGGGCCGGGACAGTCAGCATCTGGGACAGCGGCAAGTTCGAGTGCGAAAAATGGCGTGACGGCAAGGAAGTCATCGCCACCCTCACAGGCAAGCCCGGCGGCGGATTGCACGGCACCCGGCGCTTTGCGCTCATCCACACCGGGGAGTCGCCGTCTCAGTGGCTGATCCACCTGATGAAGGACAAAACGGGCCACCGGACGGTGCTGTTGCCCGACGCCCAGCCACAACCGAACGGGACCCCCAGCTACGCGCCCATGCTCGCAACATCCGGAGCCCCCGCCGATGTCTCCTCCGGCGACTGGTTGTTTGAGCTCAAATGGGACGGATTCCGGGCCATTGTTTCAGGTTCGGGCGGCAAGATCAGGTTGACCAGCCGCTCCGGGATCGACATGACTCCCACCTATCCCGAACTGGCGGATCCGCGCTACTGGCCTGACCACGACTTCGTGGCAGACGGCGAAATCGTCGCACTCAGCAAGGACGGCCGGCCCAGCTTCGAGTTGCTCCAGAAGCGGATGAACCTCTTCAAACCCGGCGACGTCGAACGCGCCCGGGCCGCAGTCCCCGTGCAGCTCATGGTGTTCGATCTCCTGTACGACGCCGGATCCCAAGGCAGCGCCGACCTCGCCTCCCTGCCGCTCAGCGAGCGCCGGGACAGGCTGGCGGCCTTCAGTGCCAAGCTGCCGGCCCAGGGCTCCCCTATCCATGTATCCGAGATCCTCGAACATGACCTCGACGACATCCTGGCGAGCGCCAGCGAGCTTGGCTTGGAGGGGGTCATGGCCAAGCGCGCGGATAGCCGGTACCAACCGGGACGGCGCAGCAGGTCCTGGATCAAACTCAAGTTGGAACGCACGCAGGAAGTGGTGGTGGGTGGCTGGCGGCCCGGCGCCGGGGCGAGGCTCGGAACCATCGGGGCGTTATTGGTGGGGATTCCCGACGGCGACAAGTTGCGCTACGCCGGCCGGGTAGGCACCGGGTTCAAGGACTGGCAGCTGCGCGACATCCTGAAGCGCATGCAGGGGCTCGACCGCCCGGACTCCCCCTTCCGCGACATCCCCGCCGAGGACGCCGCCACCGCGCACTGGGTTTCCCCCGAGCTCGTGGGAGAGGTGACGTTCGGCGACTGGACCGGCACGGAGAGGATGCGCCATCCCGTCTGGCGCGGCTGGCGCCCCGACAAGTCTCCGGCCGACGTCGAGCGCGCCTAGCTCAGCCCCCACGCGCGCACGCCCGCGCACGCCCCGCACGCCCGCGCACGTAGCTCAGCCCAACTGACTCGCAGTTAATGTCGTTATGAGGGCTCATAACGACTGTGAGGATTGGAGTGGCTGGTCTGGGACTGGCTGGCAGAGTAGGTGCTGGCCGTTCCGCCCTGCGGTCGTGACTCACATAACGGCTGGCCCCGTCGGGGTGCCATTTTAGTGACTTGTCCGTCCGCGGGGTGGGCGGCCGGTACCTGCCCGGCCCACCTCGGTGACTTGATCAGAAGGTTGCCCGCCCTGTTTGACGGGGCGTGGCTCGTCACAGTGCTGTTCCGAAGTGACCTCTACCCGGACTGGTACCGGCCGTTTGCGGCCCTGACCATATCCGCGAAATAGAGGAAAGTGCCGGAACCGCTATGACTATCGTTGCGCATTCCCACCCGTTTGTCGTCGGCGTCGACACCCACGCCAAAAACCATGTCTACGCCATCATCACCGCTACCGGGGAACTGCTCCAGACCCGGGATTTCCCGACCACCAGCGCCGGCATCAACCGGGCCATCGCCTGGGTCGCGCGCCGCACCGGCGCCGATCTGGGGACCCTGTGGGTGATCGAGGGCGCCGCGTCCTATGGCGCCCTGCTCGCCGGTGCCGTCGGCGCCGCCGGCTACCAGGTCGCCGAAGCCGCCCGGATGGACGCCCGCACCCACCGCGGAGTCGGCAAGTCCGATGTGTTGGACGCGCACCGGATCGCCGCGGCCGTCCTGCCCCTCCGGGAGCAGCAGCTGCGCCGCCCGCGGCTGAACGAAGGGATCCGTGCAGCCTTGCGGGTCCTGGTCACCGCGCGGGAGTCCATGACCACCGAGCGCACACGGTCCGTGAACGCACTGACCGCGCTCCTGAGGGTGAACGATCTGGGCCTGGACGCCCGCAAACCCCTGACCGGAACCCAGATCGCCGAGGTCTCCCGTTGGCGGGCCCGCGAAGAACCGCTGGCATTGTCCGTTGCCCGCTCCGAAGCGGTCCGGCTGGCCAGACACATCAGCGAACTCGACGCGGACATCAAAACCAACGGCTCCCGGATCACCGAACTGGTCGAAATCAGCGAAGCCGCGCCCCTGCTGCAGGAAACCGGATTCGGTCCCGTCACCGCCGCAATCTGCCTGACCGCGTGGTCCCATCAGGGCCGGGTCCGTTCCGAGGCCGCCTTCGCTTCCCTGGCCGGGGTCAGCCCGATCCCGGCCTCCTCCGGGAACACCGTCCGGCACCGGCTCAACCGCGGCGGCGACAGAACCCTGAACAAAGCCCTGCACATGATCGCCCTCAGCAGGATGACCTTCGACACCGAGACCATCGGATACGTCCAGAAACGACAAGCCGAAGGACGGACCAAAAGGGAGATCCGCCGGTGCGTGAAACGCTATCTCGCCCGACGGATCTACCGAACACTCAACAACACAAACCCAACACCCAGCCACGCTTGACGAACCATAGAAGGGTCATTAAGTGCGAGCTAGTTGGGCTGAGGAGGGCGAATATTCCTAAGAGGAGTGCGGCAGCTGGGGACGGCTGGTGCGGTGGACCGCGGTGACCGCCGCCTGTTGGCCGACGCGGCCGTGGCTGGCGCCGCGATCCTTGGGGTGCCTGATCTTGCCGCTACCATCCGGCCAGGCCTGTCCTTGGGTCGAGCCGAGGGCCATGGCCACAGTTGCAGGGGCCGGCATGGGCTCCTTATCCATGGACTCGACCAAGTGGCTGGCCACCTCGGAGTTGATTTGTTGCTCAACGTGCTTCGCAGCCATTGTTCTTCCTTTCTGCATTGAAACGAAGGGATTTTCCATATTAGGTGGGAGCGGTCCGCTTGTCTGCAGGATCTACCAGCGGACTTTCTTCTCGGACTTGGCCAGCTTGCCACTCGCTTGAGTGGGCTTGTGTCCTTTTCCGGTGCTTTGCCAGCTGTTCGCTGCCCCGCCACGGGATTTGCTGGCCAGCATCTCCTTCTGCGCGTCAGTCAGTTTGGATCGGACACCGGCAGCCGGGGCGTCGGTTTCCTGCGCTACTGGTTCCTGCCCGGCTTCGGTTTCGGGTGTATTCGGTGTCATGCAGTGGACTCCTTTGAAGCTCTTGATTTGCCGGAGGAGGTATCGGGACGCGACGTCCGCTGCGAGACCCTGGGTCTAACAAAAGCAACAGAAACGGCACGGAGGCGAAGCCTCAACAGGCGTGGATTTTTGTCGGTTCAAACTCAGCGGTGCCGGTAAACGTCGTCAGTGCCTTGCGGGCATCTGCGACGAACCGGGATCGGCTGGTCTATTCAAAAATCAGTGTTCCCATGCACCCACCCTAGACACTCCTCGCCGTGTTTGTGAACCCCGGCTTTTTGTCGAGGCTGTTTCACGCATGGCCTCCGCCTTCGCTCTCGGCTAGCATGGCCCGGAGAGCACCCCTCGGTACCCCGAAAGACTCTCCCATGTCAGCACCCGCGTTCCAGCCTTCCCATTCCGCCGTCACAGCCCGGCTCCGTTCTGCCGGTTGTGTCTTCGCCGAAGACGAGGCCCGGCTCCTCATCGCCGCGGCGCACACCCCCGAGGATCTTGAGCGGTTGCTCGGACAACGCGCCTCAGGATTGCCCCTTGAATACCTCTTGGGGTGGGCTGAGTTCTGCGGCCAACACATCACGGTGGAACCTGGCGTCTTCGTCCCCCGCCGCCGCACCGAGCACCTCGTCCAGGAGGCGGCCCGCCTCGCCCGGCCGGGCGCCGTCGTCGTCGATCTCTGCTGTGGTTCGGGTGCCGTGGGTGCCGCCTTGGTTGCCGCAGTGGGCGGCATTGAGCTTCACGCGGCCGACGTCGACCCCGCGGCGGTCCGCTGCGCCCGCCGAAACATCGGGCTGGCGGGCGGCCAAGTGCATGAAGGCGACCTCTTTTCGGCCCTGCCGGACACTCTTCGCGGCAGGGTGGACGTCCTGGTGGCCAACGCCCCGTACGTCCCTACGGACTCGATCGGGATGATGCCGCCGGAGGCCCGGCTGCATGAACCGCGGGTGGCGCTCGACGGCGGCTCGGATGGTTTGGATGTGCAGCGCCGGATCGCCAGAGAGGCTCCGTCGTGGCTGGCTCCCGGGGGCCGGCTGCTGATCGAAACGAGCATCTGGCAGGCCCCGACGACGGCTGCCTTGTTCGGGGACGCCGGGCTGTCCGCCCTTGTCGTCCATTCCGAAGAATTCGATGCCACGGTGGTGCTCGGGAAACTACGGGAAACCCACCGGAAATGATCAGCAAACTGTGCGTTTCGGGCCCCTGAACCAAACAATTTGGTAACGCACGCCCGGAGCGCGCCAAAATCCGCGTGATTCCGGGGCTGTAGGGGGCAAATGGATGTCAGACATTTGCCCCGAAAAGGGGGTGGAATAGCCCTGAAATTCGGACTCCGACTCTCGGTTCCGGCGATTCTCGCGTAAAATTGACACCCTGCCCAGAGCGGAGCAGCTGTATGTCGCAAGCAAATGATCTCCCTAGGAGAAACACAAATGCCCACAGACCGAAGCATTACCGACTCTTCAGCAGGCGCTAGGAACGCCGCTGCAACGAGCAAGACCGCGCCACGCGGTGCCTCAAAATTGAAACTTCCAACACGCCGTCGACTCAAGGTATCCGACGTCAACGTCGTTGACCAGCCCATGCTGAAAAAAGCACTCGGCGGCACGATCGTCGGCAACACCATGGAATGGTACGACGTCGGCGTGTTCGGCTACCTCATCACCACGATGGGGCCGGTCTTCCTGCCCGAGGCCGATAAGTCCGTGCAGACCCTGTTCCTTCTGGGAACATTCGCCGCAACCTTCGTGGCACGGCCACTCGGCGGCGTGATCTTCGGCTGGCTCGGTGACAAGGTGGGCCGCCAGAAGGTGCTCGCCACAACACTCTTGCTGATGGCTGCCAGCACCTTCGCCGTCGGACTCCTGCCTGGATACGCACAAATCGGCATCTGGGCGGCTGTGCTGCTCGTCCTCCTGAAACTTGTCCAGGGTTTCTCGACCGGCGGCGAATACGCCGGCGCCACGACGTTCGTGAGCGAATATGCTCCGGACAAGCGCCGCGGTTTCTTCGCGAGCTTCCTGGATATGGGCTCCTACATCGGCTTCGCCCTTGGTGCGGCCCTCGTGTCGATCCTGCAGCTCACCATCGGCCAGTCGGCCATGGAGGACTGGGGCTGGCGGCTGCCGTTCCTCCTGGCTGGTCCCCTCGGCGTCATTGCGGTGTATTTCCGTAGCAAGATCGAAGAATCACCCCAGTTCCAAGCCACTTTGGATGCCCAGGAAGCCCTCGCCGCCGACGCCGCAGCAGGCGACGCCGCGGTAGCCAAGGGCCCCATCGGCATCGTGAAGGCTTACTGGCGCCAGATCATCCTCGCTATGATCCTTGCCGCCGCCGCCAACACCGTGGGCTACATGCTGACTTCCTACATGCCCACGTACCTGACCGAGTCCAAGGGCTACGACCCCGTTCACGGCACGCTGCTGACCATCCCCGTGTTGGTCATCATGGCTGTCTGCATCCCGCTGACGGGCAAGCTCTCCGACCGGATCGGCCGCCGGCCCGTACTGTGGATCGGCGCCATTAGCACGGTCGTATTCGCCGTTCCGGCCTTCCTGCTGATCGGCATCGGCGATATCTGGTCCACGCTTGCCGGCCTGGCCCTGATCGCCTTCCCGGTCACGTTCTACGTAGCCAACCTCGCTTCCGCGCTGCCGGCACTGTTCCCAACCTCGAGCCGCTACGGAGGAATGGGCATCGCCTACAACTTCTCCGTTGCGATCTTCGGCGGCACCACGCCGTTCATTGTCGCCGCGTTGATCCAGGGCACCGGCAACGACATGATGCCTGCGTATTACCTCATGGGAACGTCCGTTGTTGGCGCAATCGCCATATACTTCCTGCGCGAATCCGCGCAGCGTCCGCTCCCGGGCTCCATGCCGAGTGTGGACACCCCGGCCGAGGCTCGCGAGTTGGTGGCCACCCAGGACACCAACCCGTTGATCGACCTGGACGAAATGCCGTTCGACGACGGCACCCTCGTAGCAACGGAGCCGGACCGGGACCCCGTCCCGGCCTAGGCACACAGCGGGCGCGGGCTGCGGGCGGCCCGCGTCAGCAGAGCAAGGCTGGTTATTCGTAGCGGCGCTACAAATAACCAGCCTTGCCGTCGTTTAAGCCTTGTCGCTTAGGCCTTACGGTCGGCCTTCTGCTCCTGAATCCGCTTTGCCTGCGCCTGGATCTTCGGGCCGTAGCCGCCGTTCAGCGCGGTGTCCCTGATGTGGGTGGCTTTCGCGACCCGGTCGCCGTCCGCAGCATCCTTGAGCGCTTTCAAGTCCGTCTGCAGGGCTGCTGGAAGCTTTGCGGCCAGCTTCGGGCGATTGTCCAGGATGAAGGTGGCGATCTTCGCGGCGCGCTGACCGTAACCCGGCTTGCTGCTGTCGCCGTTGACGAAGAACCGCAGGCCGGCCGCGAGCGGGTGGCGCCCTAGAGCCGTCTTGGCCGCCGTCGCCGCGGGCTGGGAGGTGGCTGCCGCCGTCGTACTCGTGCCGTTTGAGGTGGCCGCGTTGGCGGCGATCACGCCGCCGCCCAGCAGGAGGCCGGCTGCCAGGACGCCGACGACGGCGGTGCGGGCCCTGGTGCGCTTGCGGCCTTCAGCGGGGGTACTGGAGTTCGGGGTGCTGTTGTTCATGGTCCGTGTCCTTTGTTCCGGCCGGCGGTCGATCCTCCGGCGCTCTTCACCACACTCTGGTCCCGCCGCGTGAACTGATTGTTCGGCCAATGTTCGAGGAATGTAAAACCGTCGCCACCGGCTGACAACGACGCTCCAAGGGCTCCGTCCGTGCTGTTGAATGGACGCATGGAAGACAGCCGCGGATTGGTGCTGATTGCCGAGGATGAACAGGCGATTGCCGATATCCAGCGCCTCTATCTGGGCCGCGCGGGGTTCGGCGTACACGTTGAGCGGGACGGGATTTCGGCGCTGGCACAGATCAAACGGCTCAAACCGGTCGCGGTGATCCTCGACGTCGGGCTGCCCGGCATGGACGGAATCGAGCTCTGCAGGCAATTGAGGCAGGCAGAGGACTGGACGCCCGTGCTGTTCGTCACGGCCCGCGATGAGGAAGTGGACCGCGTCCTTGGCCTGGAATTGGGCGCGGACGACTATCTCACCAAGCCGTTTTCGCCTTCCGAACTGGTCGCCCGGGTGAAGGCCGTCCTGCGCCGGACTGAAGGATCCCCGCGTCCCAAACCACTGGTCTTGGGCCGCGTCGAACTGGATCCGCTGAACCGGACCGCACGCGCCGGCACCGAGGAACTCACGCTGACCGCCACTGAATTCGACCTCCTCGCATACCTCATGGCCCAGCCTGGCCGGGTCTTTTCCCGTGAGCAGCTCCTGTCCGCCGTGTGGGGGCAGGCCAGTTACGCCGCCGGACGGACCGTGGATGTGCACATCGCGCAGCTCCGTGCCAAGCTCGGCGAGCACTCCCCCATCGCGACAAGCCGCGGGGTCGGCTATTCCGCCGCAGCTTCCCAATCGTCCGGCCCCCGCCCCTCTGCCGGGGGAGCCACGTGAGGCGCTGGTTCGGCACACTGGCCGGTCGCACGACGGCGGTGATCGCCGCCGTCGCGACTGTCGCCGTCGTACTTGCCGGCCTTTTGGCCGCGCAACTGGTCAACGCCACGGCCGTGGACGAAGCCAAGAAGTACCTCGCGGTTGAGGCCGATTCCCTCAGCAAGCAGTCAAGCATTGGAAGCCTGCAGGACCTTCGCGCGGATCTGCTCACGCACGGCGCGAGGCTAGCGCAAATCAGCACCGACGGTCGCGTGACAGGCGGCGGGGCAAGGCTGGTGGATGCCAGGACAGTGGCGGATGTCCTCGCGGGAAAGTCGGTCTCGACGTCGGTGAACGGTCCGCAGAACACCGTGGTCCTCGAGGCCCGGCCCTTGGCGGCCGGCGGTGGCGTTGTTCTGGCTCAGCCCGTGTCCGAGATCCGCGCCGCCGCCGCTCCCCTGTTGAGCCGAATGCTGATCGCCCTCGCGGTCTGCCTCGTGTTCGCCATCGTGGCGGGCGGCCTGTTGGCCCAATGGTTGAGCCGGCCCTTGGTGCGAACGGCACATTCGGCCCATCGGCTCGCGGCCGGTGAACGATCCGTGGCTGTGGCGCCAGGCGGCCCGGCCGAAGTGGTGGAGGTTTCGCAAGCGCTGGCGGCCCTCGACGCCGCGCTCCGGACCAGCGAGGGGCGCCAACGCGAGTTCCTGCTTTCCATTTCGCATGAAATCCGGACACCCCTGACCGCGCTGCGGGGCTACGCCGAGGCGCTTGCCGATGGCGTGGTCAGCGGAAACGACGTGGTCGGGGTCGGGCGGACCCTCGTGGCCGAAACCAACCGCCTGGACCGTTTTGTCCGCGATCTCCTGGAATTGGCTCGGCTCGAGTCCGACGATTTCCGCGTGGAACTGCAGCCCGTGGACGCATCCTTGATCCTGCGCGAGAGTTGGCAGGCCTGGCAAGCGGTATGCGTCCAGAACGGGGTCGCGGGACGGCTCGAACTGCCTCTTGGGCCCTTGCCGGTCCGCAGCGATGGCCAGCGGCTGCGCCAAGTGGTGGACGGCTTGCTGGAGAACGCCCTGCGCGTGACACCGGAAGGGGCTCCCGTTGTGCTCGCCGCCTACCTTTCCGGCAGCGGGCTCACCGTTGAAGTGCGCGACGGCGGACCTGGCCTCACGGAGGCGGATGCCGCCGTCGCGTTTGAACGCGGTGCGCTCTTTGCCAGATACAGCGGAGAACGGCCTGTTGGAAGCGGACTGGGTTTGTCCATCGCCGCAAGGATCGTGCAGCGGATGGGTGGCCGCATCAGCGTGCGCGCTGCGCCTGAGGGCGGCGCGGCATTTGTGGTGGAGTTGCCCGGCATTCCCGTGGACTCCCGGCAAACGTAGACTCTGCGCATGGCTGATGTTCCGGTGGGTTCGCTGCACCACGTAGAAATTTGGGTGCCTCACGTCGGCCGGGCGCAGGAAGAGTGGGGCTGGCTGCTGGCCGAACTGGGCTACGAACAATTCCAGGAGTGGCCCGATGGCTGCAGTTGGAAACTCGGAGGCACGTACATCGTGATTGAACAGTCCACGGCGCTCACGGGAAGCACGCACCGCAGGACGGAGCCCGGGCTCAACCACCTCGCCTTCCATGCCGGCACCAGGGAGAACGTGGACCGGCTCAGGGAGCTCGGCGCGGATTCCGGTTGGTACGAGATGTTCGAGAGCAAATATCCGCACGCCGGCGGGCCCGACCACTACGCTGCCTATCTGGTGAATACCGACGGCTACGAGGTTGAGCTGGTTGCGGGATAGGGGTCGACGATCTGCAGATTTCAGGGTCTTTCGGCTGGCATGTGATCTTCGACCTAATACTGTCGTAGGTCCCTGAAATGCTTTGGTTATGGCCGGGAACCGGGGAACACAGCTGATGGGGACGGGCGCGCCGTCCGGCGATGCGGTTCCGGAGGCTGCTGTTCTGCGCGTCCGCGTGCCAGAGCTGATCAATGCCGTGAAATCGCTTCGGCCAGGCGCCGGCGGCACCGAACTGATCAGCCAGTTGCGTGCCCTGGAGGATCTCAAGTCCGCGGCCGCAGCCGCGCAGGCCCGAATCGCCGTCGCCTTCGATGCCGCCCAACGCAGCGCCGACGCCGCGGCGGGTGTACCGGCCGAGGAACAGGGACGCGGCGTCGGAGCGCAGATCGCGTTGGCCCGACGGGAATCACCGGCCCGCGGATCCAGGCTCCACGGACTCGCCAAAGCCCTCGTGAGCGAAATGCCGCACACCCTCGCCGCCCTCGACACCGGGCAGTTGAACGAGTGGCGGGCAACCCTGCTCGTGAAGGAAACAGCCTGCCTGAGTGCCGAAGACCGCTGCGCCGTGGACGAGGAACTCGCCGCCGACACCGGGACCTTCGACGGCGCCGGGGACAAGGCCATCATCGCCGCGGCCAAGACCGCGGCCTACCGCCGGGACCCCCGCTCCGTCACCCAGCGCGCCAGCCACGCCGCCACCGAACGGCACGTCAGCCTCCGCCCGGCACCGGACACCATGACCTATCTGACCGCCCTGCTTCCCGTTGCCCAGGGCGTCGCGGTGCATGCGGCCCTGTCCCGGCAGGCCGACACCCTCCGCTCTTCCGGGGAGACCCGGTCCCGGGGCCAGATCATGGCCGACACCCTCGTCGAACGCACCACCGGCACCCCCGCAGGCATCAGCGGCGTGGAAGTCCAGCTCGTCATGACCGACCGCACCCTGCAACCACACCAAGGAACTCCCCGGCTGGACAGTACAAACCAAGACAACACAAACACGCCCCGGGACACGGCATGTCCTGGACATCCGCGCCCCAACGGGACATACCTACCGATCCACAGCCCCGCCCCTGCCAGGCTTCCACCTGTCCGCTGCCAGCCGGCTGACCAGCAATTCACCCGGCGCGGACCCACCCGCCACGGCGGAACACTACTTCGGGGAGCTGTACTATCGGAGCCCGCAACGACAGTCAGCCTAGGATCCCGGGTCCTGGAGCCGGGCCTTCAGTGCCGCCGTGTCCACGCCCAGCTTATTGAGCAGGACGGCGGCCGGATCGGGTTCGTGCCGTTCCAGCAGCGCGAGCAAGAGGTGCCGGGTGGTGATCCTGCGGGCCTTCTCCCGGGTGGTCAATACCAAGGAGTCTTGAATGACTGAGCGGGCGGCCGACGTGAAGGTGGTTCGGCTGCTTCCCTTGGGCGCATCCAGCGGGCCGAAGTCCCCCAACGTGATGCCCACGGCTTCCAGCGCCTGCTGGTCGAGGGCATCGAGCTGGGCGCGGGCCGACTCCAGGTCCGTCTCCAAAGTCCGGCAGCTCTCGGGGTCGTGGAGCAATCCCAGCAGTAAATGGTCCGTGCCAATTCTGCGGTCTCCGCGGCCTTTGGCTTCCTCGGCGCCGGCATGGACAGCGGTCCTGGCTTCGCCGGCAAATCGTTCAAACATGGCAGCCTCACTTTCCGTATTTGGCGTGGACCGACTGCTTGGAGACGCCCAAAGCATCGCCGATTTGCTCCCAGGACCAGCCCTGCTGCCGCGCAATGGCCACGTTGGTGGCCTCGACTTTTTCGGCCAAGCGATGCAGGGCACCCACCGCGCGGAGGCCGATTGCCGGGTCCGTCGCAGGGATGTGGGAAGTCAGCTCATCACCATTCATGCTGTCAGTTTGAACTGACAGCATGAACGGTGTCAATACAGACTGACAGAATTCCCTTGGGTGAGGATTGATCTGACACGCCGCCGCATAGCGATCCTCGGCCAACGGCTCAGGCCCACCAAGCCCTCGCATTCCAGGATGCCCCGGAGTCCGTCCTCCAACATCTCCGGATCCAGTTCCTCGAAACCCAGCCTGCGATAGTAGGGCGCATTCCACGGAACATCGCGGAAAGTGGTCAGGGTAAGCCACTCCAAGCCTTCGGCGTGTGCCCACTTTTCGGCGACGTCCAGCAGCTCGCTCCCGAGGCCTCGCCGCGCATGCGATGGGTGGACACTCAACTGCTCCACGTGCGCATTTCCGTCGAGGTGTTGAAGCAGGAGATAGGCCACGGGTACGTCTGATGCGTCGGCAAACACCAAAACACCGCCGCGCGCCTGGTAGAGAGCTAGCTCCGTGACGGTCAACGGCTCGTCGTCTGCGATGGCGTCCATTCCGCAAGAACGGAATATCTCCCCGGCGGCGAATTCGATTCCGCGAAGCCATTCCAATTCGTCCGCGCGGGCCGCCCTGATCATGCGGCGGCACCGTGGCAGGCAAGGTATTCGTTGCGCTGTTCGATGAGGTTTTGCAGGTATCGCCCCAGGAAAGCTTTCTCCGCAAGCCTGCCCGCGACGCCGAAGGGCGCCGCGAACTCGACGCGATCGATCATGAGTGTGCCGCCGTCGTCGGGAAGGAACTCGTGCACGTGCCGGAAGAAACGGAAGGGACCCCGCACTTGCTCGTCCGTAAACGAATCCGGAAAGCGCAACCGGGTGATCCGGCTACTCATCCGCAGGGGCACCGCGAAATGCCAAGCCTGCCAGGTGACCTCGTCGCCTTCCGAGAGCAGCCCGGACACGACGCCGGCAACAGCACGTTCCCGGGACTTGGCCATGGAGCCGACGTGCGCGTCGACATTGCGGGCGAGGTCGAAGAGCTCCCCGGGCTCCATTCCGATATGCGTACGGCATGTGAACGACACAGTCATGCTTCGATCCTGCCACCGTTTCGAAACACCCGTCGACCCAACTGACTCGCAGTTGTTGTCGTTATGAGGCGCCAAAACGACAACAACTGCGAGTCAGTTGGGTGGGGACGCACAGAGAAACGTTGTGACCCAGCTAATGGCGCGGATCTTGGGGTGCTGATAACTTCCCAATTGATCGGCTGAATTGATTGGTGGTGTCCCGTTGCGATCAATCTTGGCCCATGCACGCGCCCTTCATAGGATCCCGCCGGCAAGCGACGATCACCTTGCTGCCGTCCGCGTCGCACTGAGCGTCGCCGTCCCGGCACTTGTGCTTCTCGCGGTTGGCCGTGCAGACCTCATCATCTACGCCGTGTTCGGCGCCCTGACCGGCATGTACGGCCGTGCTGAGTCGCATCAACTGCGGCTCAAGCACCAGGCCCAGGCCGCGGCGGTACTCCTAGCCGGCGTCTCGGTGGGCACGTTCTTGTCCGTCTCACATATCCATTCATGGGGATTGGTGGTGATCGAGGCGCTCCTGGCGGGTGTGGGTTCGCTGTTCTCGGACAAGGTACGGCTCAAGCCCAATGGCCCGTTCTTCGGAATCCTGGCCCTGGGCGCATGTGCTTCCGTTCCCGCGCACATCCCGTTCCTTGCTGCGGTCCTGATCTGCGCGGCATCGGCAGCGTTCTCGATAGTGGTGGGTTTTATCGGGTGGCTTCGGTACCGGGTGTGGGAGAGCGGCGCAGTGCGGGACATTCCGGTGTCCTCGGCGCAGCTGCGCCGGGCAGCCGGACTGCACGCGGCCCGGTATGTGCTTGCCGTTGGCGCGGCCGGTGCTTGCGGAGTGCTCACGGGCAGCGGACACCCTCACTGGGCCATGGCTGCGGCAGCCGTTCCGCTGGCCGGAGCCGATATGCCCAGCCGCCTGCACCGCGGCATCCACCGCATCGTGGGGACGTTCCTCGGATTGGCGATTGTCGCCGTCGTACTCTTTCCGGGACCACTGTCTCCGCTGCAGTATTTCCCCGGGCAAACCACCATCATCCTGGCCCTGCTGGTGATCGGCTTCCAGTTCCCCACCGAGTTGTTCATGGCTCGGCACTACGGCTGGGCCATGGTCTTCTTCACCCCGGTCATCTTGCTCATGACCCAGTTGGCGGCGCCCGCGGATCCTGGCGTGCTCGTCCTGGAGCGCGGGGTGGAGACGTTCGTGGGAGCCGTGATCGGGATTGCGGTGGCGGTGCTGGTCCAGGCGCCCCGGTTTACTTCGCGGGCCCGGGTTGCTTCGCGGCGAGGCGAGGCGGACCCGACGTAAGCTTCGCCGGCAGGAAGCGCATGACTGCGGTGATCGCTTTGTAGCGCTTCGTCGGGATGGATACCCCTTTGCCCTTGGCGTTGTCTTCCAAGCCTTCCCGGACAACGCGCTCAGCCTTCAGCCACAAAAAACGCGGAGCCACCGACTTGTCCATGCCCATCCGATCGTGGAATTCCGTGTGGGTGAAGCCCGGGCACACCGCGGTAACCTTCACACCGCTGTCCGCGTACGCAGTGTTCGCCCAACGGCTGAAGCTGACCTGCCAAGCCTTGGCTGCCGAATAGCTACCCCGGTTCGCGAACGCCGCAACGCTGGCGACGTTGATGATCCGGCCCGACTTTCGCGCCAACATGACCTCCAACGCCGCGTGGCACAGCTCCATCGGCGTCTGGACATGCAGCCGCAAATGCCGCTTTTCGTCTTCCACATCGTTCTTCTCGAAAGAGTTCAGCAGCCCGATTCCGGCATTGTTGACCAGCACGTCCACGGGCCGCGAAGCGTCCCGCAGCCTGGTCACGGCAGCTGCAACCCCGACGTCGGAGGTCAAGTCTGCGGGCAGGACCTCCACCGAGATACTGAAGTCCCGTTCAAGCACCTCCGCGCTTGCCCGCAGCCGGCTTTCATCGCGGGCCACGAGGACGAGGTGGTGGCCGGATTCGGCCAGCTGGCGGGCGAATTGAGCGCCGAGTCCGGCAGTAGCCCCGGTGACCAAGGCGGTGAGTTCGTTGGCACGAGTTGTCATGCGCCCAGACTAGCCCGTTGACTCTCGTGTGTTCCCGGCGCACGCGGTAGAGTGCCTCAAAAGTGCGCCTTTCGAGTTTCTGGAGGGGCCGCGGCGCGCCAAACCGGGGGAACAGACAATGGATGAGGCTCAGGGCAGGATCGAATTCCGCGAAATCGACGAGCACGGTCATTCGTTGGAGCATCACGTAGAGTCCCCTGAAGCGGCTCGGAGAGTTGCGGTGAATCCGTTCATCATCGGGCTGTGGGTGCTGGAGCTGGCGCTCGTCATTGCGATCATGGTGATCATCAATGAGGCTATGGCCCCGTTCATCCCCAGTCCGGGAAATTCGATGCCGTTCGCGTACGTCCTGATGAACATGACCCCACAGCTTCTCCAGGCCGCCGCTCTGATTCTGGCGACACTGCTGTTCTGGCACGCCTGGCAATGGCAGAAAAGGAAGGCATCGAGGTAGGCGCCTGCATTGCGACTGAGGCGGTCCCCCGGGTATTGGGCTATGAGGGCAAGGAAACGGGTGTGATCGCGTCGTGTTCGTCCCAAAGTTTCGCCCCCGAGGCAGTCACGGCCCGGACGGCCATGGCGCTGATGAGCTCTCCTGTATGGCGCTGGTCGTTTTCGGTGACGACATACGTGAAGACCAGCTCAATTTCCCCTCCGGGCGGCACCGGGCCGAAGGTCAAGATGGAGGGACCGCTCGCGTACTTCAGATCCTCCATGCCCGCGTTGGTAAACGATCGCAAGACGAGAGTGACATTGGTGAGCTTTTCGCCTGAATCATTGATGATCCAGGCGGAATAGATCAAGGTGTCGTGCGGAGCCGCGCTTGCCTTGTCTGCATAATGAACCAGCCGCACTCCGGTGGCGTGAAGCAGGCACGTCGGGAAGGTTCCCTGAACAGAGGCATCCAATGGATGCCTCTGTTCAGGCGGACTATTTGAGATCTGCGACACCAAACCCTCCGTCAGAAAAGTGTGTTCAGGAACGGGGTTCCCGGCGGTCAGCTACGGCGCGCCCTTCGATGCCACACGACCATCGCTCCGCCGATCGCGGCGAGCAATGCGCCGACGCCCAGCCAGCGGAACGGATCAAGCCCGCCGGTGAAGGCGAGGGGAGAACCTGGCCCCGCGCCTGAATTGATGCCGGCCCCGGTCGCCGTCACGCTGGACGTGGCCGAGGGCGTCGGCGTGGCGGTCCCGGTCGCCGTCGGGGTGGGCGTGACCGTCGCCGTCGGCGACGGTGTGGCGGTGACCGTCGGCGTCGGCCCGGAACGCGCCACTGTGAGGGAAATGCCCGTGCAGCCGTTGCAGGCCGTCAGCTCGGCACGCGGCGCGAAGCCGGCGACCGCCACCGAGACCCGGCCCGGAACAGGCCCCTCGGCAGCCGCTGGCACCGCGTTGAGCCCAGGATCGGCAGCGCTAATTCGCGCTGAAACAGTCAGGGTCGCGCTCTTACCGGCGGGCAGATCCGTCCTCCACCCCGCGACCCCGCCATGTTGCTCGGTGGTACCGGTCGACGCAGTGAGGCCTTCGACGGTCGCGTCGTCGACGAGGTCTGTGAGGTCCACAGCCACCACCGCTCCCGGCACGTCGACGGGCCCGGCGGTCGCCGACACCGTCCACGCGACCGTGTCGCCCGGACCCACCTTGCTCCCGTGCGCCGGAGTGGACGCCACCGCCAGCGACCATGTGCCCTTGGGCACGACGCCCGCGGCCTTGTCCTGCACTGCGGACAGGTTCTTCATCCAAGAGAACGCGGTGGGCGTGATGGTGTCATCGCCCCATGCCTTTCCGTCGCGGTCAACGGCGTATGCGAAGAACCCGCCCTTCAGGGAGCCGCCTTCGGGCTGCCAGGTCACGTACTGGTACGCCTTGCTCCGAGGCGCCGTGGCGGGATCGTAAATGCCTTCGGCGTCACCCCAGCGCGTCAGATCCCGCTCCTCGGGGAAGGAGAAGCCCGGCAGGAACTGGCAGGAGGCGATCTTGTCCGCGAAAGTGTTCCAGGTCCCCTGCATCCCCCACGTGCCCCGGCCGTAGGCCTGCAGGAGCACGAAGGAGATGTTCCCGTGCACGGCCTTGAACAGCGGGGTATTGCCGTCCAGGTTGGTGTCGAAGATGAAAAGCTTGTCGGTGCCGGACTTCGGGCCGATCAGTTTGCCGAGGGCGTTGAACACTCCGATCGCGCGAGTGAGTTCGTCGCCCTCCGGATGGGACTCGACGTCGATGTCGATCCCGTCGAGGCCGTATGGTGTGACGAAGGTGTCGACGAGTTCCTGCGCGTAGGAACGGTAGGCATCCTCGGTCAGCGGGATCTTGGCCCGGGCGAGGCGCTCGATCCACAGGGTGTGGACGACTTTCGTGCCCTGCGCGTGCAATGCGGGCACGTAGGTGTCGCGCAGGGTGGCCCAATAGTCGGTGTTGGCCGTGGCGCCGGCGTCGAAGACCATCGCCACATCAATCTCCGGAGGGAGGTCGCTCATGCGCGTGACGTTCGGGTCGGGCAAGTTTGAGTTGGCGCTTTGCGGCACGGTGACGTCGCGCCAGGTCCGGTAGTACGCCATCGTGAGTGGCTCGGCCTCGCAATGCGTAGTGTTCCCCACTGATGCCTTGGGGGTCTCAGCGGCCACTGCAGACTGCGGGCCGAAGGCGGCGAGTCCGGCGAGTAGTAGCCCAGCACCGAATGCTGTTGTTCGTCTCATTGCTCTCTCTTCTTTGAAGAGGCATCTTCAAAATCCCCGTGAAGATACCCGGGCGGGGTGCAACTATAGCGATTTAGTAAAACGGTAACAGGCGGAGACTGCCATGCACAGAAAAAGTTTTGGGATGACCCTGTATCGCTACAGTTGAAGCATGAACAAAGCGAAGCGCGTGACCATCACGGACATCGCCCGGCTCGCCGGGGTGTCACCGGGGGCGGTGTCGTTCGCGCTGAACGGACGGCCGGGCGTCAGCGCGCAGACGCGACAGCGCATCCTCGACATCGCCGCGGAGAGCCAATGGCTTCCGAACTCGGCGGCCCGGGCGCTCGTCGGCTCGCATGCCGGGGTCATCGGCTTCGCCGTCAACCGCTCGGCAGGGACCCTCGGTGCCGAGGCGTTCTTCACCGACCTTATTGCCGGCGTCCAGTCGGCCCTTGCGGGGAAACGCATCGCGATGCAGATGGTGCTCGTCTCCTCGGTCGAGGAGGAAGTGGCGACCTACCGCCGCTGGCACAGCGCCAAGCAGGTCGATGGAGTCATCGTCATCGATCCTCGTGACGACGACCCGCGCCTCCCCGTGCTGCGCGATCTCGCCCTCCCCGCGGTCGTTCTCGGCAGCCATGCGTCCCCCGAGGGCCACCCGGCGACGATTTGGCTCGACGACAGTCAGGTGGCGCACTCTCTCTTCGACTATCTCGGCGCCCTCGGTCATCGCTCGATCGCATACGTCGCAGGTCCTGCGGAGTTCCAGCACACGCGCCTGCGCACCGAGGTGCTTGCCGGCCTCGGCGATCGCGGGGTGCGCGGAGAGGTGATCGCCACCGACTTCTCGCCAGCCGAGGCATCCACGGCCATGCGCCGCGTCCTGAGTCGGCTGGAACGGCCAACGGCCGTGGTCTTCGACAACGACGTGATGGCGATCGCCGGCCTTCGTGTCGCGCAGGAGATGGGGGTTCCCGTGCCGAAGGATCTCTCTGTCGCCTCCTTCGACGACTCGGTCGTCGCGGGGCTCGTGCACCCCTCGATCACCTGCATCACCCGCGATACGTTCGGGCTCGGAGCGGAGGCGGCAAAATTCCTGCTCGAACAGATCGATGCCCCGGACGTGCTGGCGGACCGGATCGGCGCCATGCCGCAGCTCACCGTCCGCGAGAGCACCGCCGTCCCGCGTTGAGGTCAGTACCTGCGACGGCAGGCGGGGAAGCTTCTCAGACGACCGTGTTCCGGGAGGCGTAAGCGGTCCGGCTGACCGCGGGGCGGATGAGCTCGGTGATGCCGCGCGCGGCGAGAACCTCGGGCTTCGCGGCGTCGATCGACGTGACGATGGCCGGGTCAGCGCCTGTTGTACAGGCGTCCACCCAGGCCTGGAAGATCGCGCCGCCCGGGCTCATCGCACCGCGGCTGATCGGCGTTGCGTTCTCGTTGACCTCGACGACGATGCCGAGGGTGCGTGCGGGAGTGGGCTGCCGCTCGCGAAGCTCCGGGATGAGTTCGGCGAAGCGGCGCCCGATCGGCTTCGCCGCGCCGTTTTGGTCGACGAGCCCGAGCGTGTATTCAAGCTCGGGGAAGTCCGCGAGGCTGCGGCTTACGTCGTGCGAGCACCACCACGTGACGCCCCAGAGGTTCTCGGTACGTGCGACGGAGCGCAGCGTGGCCTCCAAGAAGCCCGGGGTCTGCGCAGGTGTCAGGCAATTCGACGGGGCGCCGACCTCTTGCAGCCAGATCGCACGGGTGGGGTCGGTGGCGAAGCCGCGGGCGAGTTCGATCATGTACTCGGCGTGGCGATCGGAGGCCACGGAGCGGCCGCCATAGCGCTGGGCCGTGCCGTTGAAGATCCATGAGTGCACGGTGGTCATATCGCCGAGGCGGGAGGCAAGGGCGGGCGTGAAACCGTGCCCGTCCATGTACCACGCGGCGTCGTACTCGCTGTGCACATGCTGCTGCGCAGGGGCGGAAGTGTGCGCGGCATCCAGGAGGGTCGTGATCCAGTTCGCGGCCTCGGCCTCGGTGACGGGCCAAGGGGACGGGTGGCTCGGTGCGGAAAACTGATTGGTCTCATTGCCGAGGGTAAAACCGAGAAAATTGGCGGCGTCGCCGATTCGCTCGCCGAGACGGGTGACCAACTCGGCCTGTCCGCTCAGGGCATCGGGATGCGTGAACATGTTCTTGTCGTGCCAGGTGAGCAGCCACGACGGGATGAAGTCGAAGCTCGACAGGTGCCCCTGGATGACGTCGACGCTGACATCCAGTCCGAATTCCGCCGCCGTGTCAACCACTGCCCGGACGTCGTCCACGGCCTTCTCGCGGATCAGCGTGCGGTTGGGCTGGAGCAGCGTCCACAGCGGAAAGATCCGCACATGGTCGAGGCCGATCGCTGCTAGCGAGGCGAAATCCCTGCGGACCTCGTCGAGATCCAGTGACATCCATGCGTGCATCCACTGGGACGACGGGGTGTAGTTGGCGCCAAAGCGCAGCGGGGCAACGGGGCGGGTCATCGCGGTCCTTTCCGGAAAATCAATGCCTGGCCGGTGTCGTCCGGCACTGGACGGTTCGGCGCTCGGTGTGGCAAGCTATCGCCACTATATCGTTTTAGTAATAGGTTGCGACTGCGACCCATCCCGAGACGTAGCAGCCTGGACCCTTCGAAGGAGACTGTCCATGAAGATCCGAACGACTGCCGCCGCAGGCATCGCGGTGGCCACAGCACTCGCCCTCACCGCCTGTACCGGCGGCCCCTCCTCGCCCGCCGCTTCCGGTAGCGATGGAAAGATCAGCGGGAACATCTCGTTTCAGACCTGGTCGCTGAAGAACGACAAGTTCACCCCCTACTTCGAGGGCGTCGTCAAGGCGTTCGAGAAGGAGCACCCGGGCGTCACGGTCAAGTGGATCGACCAGCCCGGCGATGGCTACGAGGACAAGATCCTGCAGCAGGCCGGATCCGGTGAACTACCGGACGTGGTCAACCTTCCGCCGGAGTACGCTTACTCCCTCGCTTCGGCTGGGCAACTCGTCGACTTGAAGAAGAACTCGAAGATCCTTGGCGACTACGTCGACGGCGGAGTCGGAGCGTACAAGTTCGACGGCATCGATGGCTCTTTCGGATTCCCTTGGTACCTGGGCACCGAGCTGAACTACTGGAACAAGGACCTGCTCGCCAAAGGCGGAGTGACCGCGCCGCCGAAGACGCACGCCGCAACCTTGGACGCCGCGGCCAAGCTCGCGGCAGCCGGCGTGCAGACGATCTCGGATGTGCCCAGCCCCAAGTCGCTGCAAATCATGGTGTCCGACCGGGGCGGGAAGCTCGACGTCTACAAGGACGGCAAGTTCGTCTTCAACACCCCCGAAGCCGCGGCGATCATCCAAAGCTACGCCGGGCTTTACAAGGCGGGGGCGATCACGCCAGAAGCGTTGCAGAACGCCGGAACCGCAAATGCCAACGTCAACAACTTCAACAAAGGCACCGTGGCCTGGACCACCTCGGGTCCGAACTACATCGACAAGGACGTCTCCGTGAATGCCCCGTCGATCCTGCCCAGCGTCGAGGCGACCAACGGCTTCGGCAACCCGCCGCTGTTCGTGCAGGGCATCAGCGTTTCGGCGAAGTCGAAGAACTCCGCCGCGGCGCTTGCCTTCGCCGAGTTCCTAACGAACACGAAGAACCAGATCGCGTTCGTCAAGCTCGCCCCCGGATTCTTCCCCGGAACCAGGGCCGCCAACCAAGACCCCTCCGCGTTCACCGAGACGGCGAAGAACAAGATGCAGGGCGTCGCCACCGACCTGGCAGCTTCGCAAATGGACAAGGCCCGGATGATGGGAGCCCCGAAGTTCACCGAGGCGATGGAGACCTACGCCAAACAGCAGATCGCCCTCGCGGTCAAGGGGGAAATCTCTGCCCAGGAGGCGCTGGACAAGGCCGTCGAGTACGCGAAGCAGAACGTCGCCAGCTGAGGCGGCGACGACGAGATGAAGGGGGCGTTCGCCGTGAGACTACAGCGCTGGTACACACCGTACCTGCTGGTGCTGCCCGGTGTGATTTGGATGGTCGTGTTCGCAATCTGGCCGTTCCTGAACACGATCGCACTCGCGTTCACGGATGCCCGACCCCTTCGTCCAGCGGAGTTCGTCGGCTTCGCGAACTTCGACAAGATGCTTGAGGACGACCGCTTCGGCTACGCGCTGACGACCTCGATGATCTATGTCGTCGTGTGCGTGCCGCTGCTGACGTTCCTCCCTCTGCTGCTCGCACTGCTCGTGCACAACAAGGTGCCCGCGATCGGGTTCTTCCGCACCACGTTCTACTTCCCGGTGATCGCTTCCGCCGTGGTCGTGGCGATCGTCTGGGAGTTCCTCTTCTCCGGCAGCGGCACCATCAACTCCGCACTGAACTTCTTCGGCCTCATCGACCGCCCGGTCGAATTCCTCTCCGACCGCTGGTTGCTGATCGGATGTGCCATCGGGTTGACGGTGTGGAAGGGGCTCGGCTACTACATGGTCGTTTACTTGGCGGCCCTCGGGAACGTCGGCCGCGAGCTGCACGAGGCGGCGGCGATGGACGGTGCCGGGCGCTGGCGCCGATTCTGGTCGGTGACCGTCCCCGGAGTGCGCGGACCCATGATGCTCGTGTCGGTGCTGGTGTGCGTGGGGGCGACGCGCGTTTTCACCGAGCTCTACGTGCTTTCCAATGGTTCGGGGGGACCTGGCGGGCGGGCAATGAGCATGGTGATGCTCATCCAGTCGATGGGCAAGGGATTGAACGGTCAGATCGGCTACGCGTCCGCGATCTCGCTGGTGTTGTTCCTGCTGACCCTTGTTCCGCTGCTGATCGTCGGGATCGCGAACAACGGAGACACCATCCGCGAAGCATTGGCGAGCAGGCGCGCGGTCAAGGCCGCGAAGGTCAAGCGCGAGGCGAAGGTTCAGGAGGTACCGCGGTGACAGCGACGCAGACGAGCCGCACGGTGAAGCCGCCGCGGGAGAATCCCTACCGCACCCGGGGTTCGGCGGACATCATGAAGCCATCGCTCGGTGGCCTGATCGGCAAGTACGCGCTGCTTCTCGGCGTGCTGGCGCTCATGGTGTTTCCCTTCCTCTGGCAGATGTCGACCTCGCTCAAAGGGGCGTCGGAGAACATCTACGACTTCCCGCCGGCGCTGATCCCGGCGGCGCCGACCCTGGACAATTACGCCGAGGTGTTCCGTACGATTCCGGTGGTCGACTACGCCTGGCACTCCCTGCTCGTCGGCGTGGGCACGGTGATTACCAACGTCCTGTTCGCGACACTCGGCGGCTACGCGTTGGGCACGATGAAGTTCCGCTTCAAGTGGGTCGTGTTGGCGATCTTCTTCTCCACGCTGCTGATCCCGGCCGAGGTCACCCTGACCAGCCAGTACCTCACGGTGAAATCATTGGGGCTCGCGAATACGCTCTGGGGCGTGTTTCTCCCCGGAGCGATCGGGGCGATCAACGTACTGCTGATGACGGCCGCCTGCCGTATGATCCCCGCGGACACGTTGGACGCGGCGACTATCGACGGCGCGAACACGATGCAGCGCCTGCGCCACATCGTCTGGCCGAACGTGCGGGGCATGGTCTCGGTCGTTGCCCTATTCGCGTTCATCGGCGCGTGGGACGACTTCCTCTGGCCTCTCGTCGTGCTTTCAGATCCTGCGAACTACACACTGACCGTCGGGATGCAATATCTCAGCTCCAACTTCGCCGCGAATCCACGCGTGATCGCAGCGGGAACGATGATCGCTCTAGTGCCGATCATCCTGCTCTTCGCGGTCTTGCAGAAGTGGTTCTTCAAGGGCGTCGAGGAGGGAAGCGTTAAGGGATGACGGACCCGACGATCCAACTCTCTTGAGCGTTTTAGTACACCATCAGCGTCGAGCCCGGAGAACCGACTATGCATGATGACACCCCGCTCACAATCGGTCGCGTCAAGCGCGTCCTCGAGGAGCGCATCCGTCCGGCGATCCACTCGGCATCCGTGCCTCTGGCCGTCGAGATCCACGAGCTCGCCGGCGAGCCGATCAGTCCTGCCGACGGGCTCGCGCTCGAGTACGCGCAGGGGGCCGTCGGAGTGCCATGGGGTCCCGCCTGGGGCACCACCTGGTTCCGGCTCACCGGTCGTGTGCCGGCCGAGTGGGCAGGGCGCACGGTCGAAGCCATCATCGACCTCGGGTTCGATGTCAACATGGCAGGTTTCCAGTGCGAGGCGCTCGTCTATCGCGCCGACGGCACTCCGGTGAAGAGCATCAACCCCCGCAACCAGTGGATCCCGGTCACCGAGGCGGCCGACGGCAACGAGGCCGTCGAACTGTACCTCGAAGCGGCATCCAACCCCGTGCTGCTCGACTACCATCCCTTCCTCCCGACGCAGGAGGGCGACATCCTCACCTCGTCTGCGGAGCCGCTCTACCGCACGCGCCGGATGGATCTCGTTGTCTTCGAGCAGGAGGTCTTCGAGCTCTCGCTCGACGTCGACGTCCTGTTCGAGCTGCAGGCCGAGCTTCCACCCACCTCCCCGCGGCGCATGAGAATCCTGCAGGCCGTGGATGATGCCCTCGACGTGCTCGACCTTCAGCACATCGCCGCGACCGCTGCGGACGCCCGCGCGAAGCTCGCCGACGTGCTCGCGGCTCCCGCCGAGGCCAGCGCCCATCGCATCTCGGCCATCGGACACGCACATATCGACTCCGCCTGGCTGTGGCCGGTCCGCGAGACGATCCGCAAGGTCGCCCGTACCTCGTCGTCAATGACGGCGCTACTGGAAGAGCAGCCGGAGTTCCAATTCGGCATGTCCAGCGCGCAGCAGTACGCGTGGCTCAAGGAGCACCGCCCCGAAGTGTTCGAACGAGTGAAGGTAGCTGTGGCCGACGGTCGCTTCCTGCCACTTGGCGGCATGTGGGTCGAGTCCGACACGGTGATGCCGACGGGTGAGTCGCTCGTGCGGCAGTTCTTGCACGGTCAGCGGTTCTTCGAGCGGGAGTTCGGCTTCCGCTCGAAGGGCGTCTGGTTGCCCGACAGCTTCGGCTACTCGTCGGCACTGCCGCAGCTTATGCGCCGCGCCGGCTTCGAGTGGTTTTTCACGCAGAAGATCTCCTGGAATCAGCAGAACGTCTTCCCGCACCACACGTTCCTGTGGGAGGGCATCGACGGCTCGCGGATCTTCACGCACTTCCCGTCTATGGACACCTACAACTCGCAGCTGAGCGGGATGGAGGTCGCCAAGGCGTCGCGCCAGTTCAAAGAGAACCGGGTCAGCTCCCGGTCCATCGCGCCCGTGGGCTGGGGTGACGGCGGCGGCGGCACGACGCGCGAGATGACGGGCCGCGCCCGACGCCTTCAGAACCTCGAGGGCAGCGCCCAAGTCGTCTGGGAACATCCCGACGTCTTCTTCGACGCCGCCAAGGCAGAGCTCCCGCACCCGGCTGTCTGGGTCGGCGAGTTGTACCTCGAACTGCACCGCGGCACTCTCACCAGCCAGCACGGGACCAAGTCACGCCACCGCCGGGCCGAGCACGCACTCATCGAGGCCGAGTTGTGGGCGGCGACGGCTGCCGTCCGCACGGGGACCGAGTACCCTCACGCTGAATTCGAGCAGCTGTGGCAGCAGGTGCTGCTGCACGAGTTCCACGACATCCTTCCCGGTACCTCCATCGCCTGGGTGCACCGCGAGGCGGTCGCCGTCCTCGACGACGTGATCGCCAGGGCCCGGGCTATCGCGGATGCTGCGCGCCAATCGCTCGCCGGAGACGGCGACCGTGAGCTCGTGTTCTCGCCGGCGTCGGTTGCCGGTCCGCTGCCGCTCGGCGCCACCGCGGCCGTCGCCTCGGATGACCGGGTCACGCTCGACGACTCGAGCGACGGCATCGTGCTTGAGAACGCGCTCGTGCGCGTGCACATCTCCAAAGAGGGCCTGGTGGTCTCCGCGGTAGATCTGCGGACCGGACGCGACGCCGTCGCCGATGGCCGCGCTGCGAACCTGCTGCAGCTGCACCAGGACTTCCCGAACATGTGGGACGCCTGGGACATTGACCGCTACTACCGGAACAGCGTCACCGAGCTGCGCGATGTTACCTGCATCTGCTCGCGGCTCACCCAGGCCGGCGCCGAAGTGGTCATCGATCGCACGTTCTCCAAGTCGGCCATCACCCAGACGATCACGCTGGCACCCGGTTCGCGGACGCTGCAGATCGTCAACGACATCGACTGGAACGAGGCCGAAAAGCTGCTCAAACTCGCGTTCCCGCTCGACGTTCAGGCGCCACACTCCGAGGCCGAGACCCAGTTCGGCTATCAGTCGCGCGTCACGCACACGAACACGAGCTGGGAGGCGGCGAAGTTCGAGACGTCGATGCACCGCTTCGTCCTGGTGCGCGAGGCCGACTTCGGCGTCGCCCTCGTGAACGACTCGATCTACGGCTACGACACCTCCCGCGAGGTGGCGGACGATTCGGTGACGACGACCGTGCGGCTCTCGCTGCTTCGGGCACCGCGCTTCCCTGACCCCGACGCCGACCACGGACGCCACGTCATCACGATCGGCATGGTGATCGGCGCTGGTCCTGCCGAGGCCACTCAAGCGGGCGTCGAGCTGAACGCCCCAGGGACCGTAGTCCGGGGCGGTCACGACGTCGCGCCGCTGGTCTCGGTCCAGGGCGAAGGGATCGTCGTTTCCTGCGTGAAACTCGCCGAAGATAGCTCGGGCGACCTTATCGTGCGCGTCTACGAGTCGCTTGGTCGTCGCACGAACGGAGAGCTGTCGGTCGACTTCCCGCACCGCGAGGTGCGTGAAGTGAGCCTCATCGAGGACGCCTTGGACGGTGCGCGCCTCGGTGGCGAGTTGCGACTGCGGCCGTTCGAGGTGCGCACCCTGCGCGTCGTGCGCTGAGGGGCGTCCATCGGCCGACGCCCGGAGTGGCGTGCGGCTGGGGGTCTCAGATCCAGCCGCACGCCGTGCAGGGATCCTTGGACCCCTGCACATGCCCTTGGCCGTGGGTCGCATGGGGGCACACGACCACATGTGGGCACGGCCTGACATGCGGTCCATCGAGAATGGACGCCTCCGTAGCGGCCCCCAACAGGTCCGCGAGGATTCTCATTCCTTCGCATGCCAGGCACTAACTTTGTGTCGCAGTGGTGTGAATCGTGTCGCGAACTTCGCAAAATATTTCCGGAAGTCCGTCGAAATGCTGGGTCATGACTCAGTCCGTTGGGTGGTTCTCCGGCATCGAAGCGGTGAGATCAACGATGTGCCCGTGGAGCGCTGCCTCGCGCACTGACCAGATCGCAGCAATTGCCGCATCCTCGTCCTCAAAAGGCTCGGAGGTGAGCAGCACGTCCCCATTTCCTGTGACGAGCTGGAACCTCAGGCAGGCATCCGCGTCAACGTAGAGATTGAATTGTGTGGCCATTGTGGTGCTTCCTTGTCTGGAGGTAGGCGCCCTCAGGCCCTTGCGTGCCCGGAGCGTTTGAATCATCGGTTGCGTCGGTGGTTCCACGCACGGGAAGCCAGGTAGAACGCCAGCAGTCCGCCGACGAAATACGCCGCCCAGAACGGGAATCCGGTGTCGGCTTGGCGTCCAGCGAGGGTTTTCTGTTCCGGGGCGTCTTTGGGGATGTCTGCGATCCGGGAGGCGCGGACGAGGAGCCGGTGTGAGTTCACTCCGATGGGGGTGCACGTGATCAGGGTGATGGAGTCCTGGCCCGGGGTGATTTTCAGTGAGGAAACGTCATCCGGTTTGACCACGTCGATCCTGTTCACCGTGTAGAGGAACGTGTGGTCCATGACTTCGGTGGAGAAGATGTCACCCGTTTTCGCACTGTGGAGGGGGTTGAAGAGTTCCGCGTTCGGGATCCCCGAGTGCGATGTCAGAACGCTGTGAGTGCCGGAGCCGCCTACGGGAAGGGAGGAACCGTAGAGGTGGCCCACGCCTTTGGCCAGGACCTCGTCACTGGTCCCGTGGAAGATCGGCAGGTCGATTTTCACGGAGGGGTACCGGAATCTGCCGACCACCTCGTCGTTGGCGACATTCAACTGGCTCCGATAGTCCTTCAGTCGCTCTTCCAAAGCCGTCGCGGGGGCGTGCGGGGAGTAAGGGTCCCGCAGCTGACCAGCGGGGACACGGGAGTTGTATTCGCGTGCCCGGTCCAAGACTTTCGTCCGGGCCGAGGGCTCGAGTTGATCGACTTCCTGCGCGTAGCCGGAAAGTTTGCTGTTGTGCGAGATTGAGCTGAACCAGTCGGCTGCCTGGGGGTACAGGATCAGGCCAAACCCGACGGCCGCGATGACCATCATCGTCACAAATCTCCGGTCAGCACGGCCGCGCCGCATGCTCGTGCGCCTACGTAACACCTTGCGGGTCTTGGTGCGCCCGGGGTGGTCTTTCGGGCCGGTTTCGGAACCCTCCATGAATTCCTCGAGGGTTTGAGTCATTTGGGCCTCTTGCTTTGATGGACGGGAGCAGTATGGGGCATCCACCAGTTGGTGGATGCCCCATACCCTGCATCAAGGGGAGCAGGTCACGCGCAGTGCTTATTTTGCTTCGGTGCGCTTCCGGCGGCCGGTGACCGTGAAGAGGCCTGCGCCTGCGAGCACGAGGACCCCGCCGGCGGTCAGGGCCCAGGTACCCACGCCACCGGTGAGCGGCAGCGCGAATCCGGCGGCGTTCGCCAGGACGTTCTCGATCGTCACCGTCACGGTCGAGGGGTCAGTGCCGGTGACCGCGGTCTCGACCGGCTGGGCAAGCAGCGCATACCCGGTCGGGGCCTTGGTCTCTACCAGCCAGTACGACTGGTAGCCGGGCTGGCCCGGGCCCACTGGCGCCCCGTTGGCCCAGTTGGAGTAGCGCAGGCCCGAGATCACCAGGTTGCCGCCGGCATCGGTGGTCCAGGAACTGGTCCCTCCGACGCTGATAGCGTTGGTGCCGGCCAGCGCATCAGCCTGGGTCCGGTACACCGAGAACACCGCACCGGCCAGTGCCGCGGAACTCTGGGAATCCTTCTTGTGCAGCACGATGTTGCCCCACTTGGTGATCACCGGCGCGGTCACGGCCGGGCCGCCGGCCTGGCCCGCGGCGATGGTGAAGCTGGCCGCGTTCGGGTAGACAAGAGCCGTGTTCGTGATCTCACCGACCGTGTTCACGGTGGCGTTCACCGTGACCAGGACCTTGGCCGTGGGGTTCGCAGCCAGGATGGCCCGGCCGCTGGCGGTGAAATCGACAGTGAGGGTGTTCGAGGCCGCATCGAAGACGATGGTGTAGTCCGTCCGCGGCGGCGTTGACATAGCATTCACCGTCAACGCCGCGTTGTTGGACAGCGCCACCGTCGAGTCGCTGTAGCTCAGCTTCGAATCAAGCTTGTCCACGACCCGGTACCCATCGATCGGGTTGACATTCGGGATGTCGGAGCTGATGGTCCACTGCACGGTATCGCCGAGCTTGACCACCGACGCATCGTTAACGGTCTTCGTGGCTGTCGTCACGGCGTTCTTGGGGTAGACGTTCACGTCGTACATCCAGCCGTTCCCCCCGGCGGGGTCCGTCATGGGAATCGTCACCAGGAACGGGGCCGAGGGAGTCACACCGGCCGGGTAGCCGGTCTCCGTCACCAGATACAGGCCCAGCGGGAGATTCCCCAGGGTCGCCGTCCCGGCCGCGCCGGTCGTGGCCGTCGAACCCGGGCCCGCCGCCTGCCCCGCGGCCTGAGCCGGAGTCAGCGCAGCCGCCGCAGCCCAGCCCGCATTCGTCGCCAGGTCAATGTCGTTCACCTTCTGCACCGTGAACGTCACCCCAGCCATCGGGGTCAGTGCCGCGGTCTGGGCCGGGGTCAATGCCGTTCCGTCGCTGGGCAAGCCGGTCGCCGTCGCCGGCTTCTCATACTTATGGATGGTCAGAGAACCTGTCTTGGACGGATCGATGTTCGCGGTATTTGCCGCGCTTGCACCTCCCGCCCCGAGAGCAAGCATGCCCGCTGAGGCTATTGCGGCCAGGGAGGCTATTATGCTGCGCCTCGCCTTCGATGATTTCATCGTGTTCCTTTCTTGTTTCCCCCATTGATTTGCGCCGATCTGCGCTACGGAGTTTGGGTTTGTGGGGACTTGTTCGCTCGCCCGAAGATGATGAGGGCGAGGGAAATCATGAGGAGCAGTAGTCCTGCGAGGGTCGCTGCGAAGAGGCCGGGAGTGCCTGGCACGCCGGCCGATGGGAGTTTGACGGCGGCCATGTCAAGAACGGTGATGGTCGAGCCGTTGACTGTTACTGACGTTCCCGCGGTGGCCGTGTCCAAGACGATGGCGCCGTTCGCCGCAACGGTGAACTTCACGGGGGTCGCGAGGAGCGAGTAACCGTTCGGGGCTTTGGTTTCGAGCAGCCAGTACGTTCCTGGGGTCAGGTTCCTGACCTCGACCAGTCCGGGTGACCCGGACACATCGCTGTTCACTCCGACAACTGTCGTGCCCATTTGCCCGGCAGCATCATTGCGGATCTCAAAGCTCGAGCCGGTCAGCGGGACGGTGGAACCCTGGACTGACCCGGCTCCTGCTTTTTGCACGAACAGGTGGCCGGTAGTGGGATTCGTGGTAAAGCAGGCCGGGTCCAGCGGCGCCGCACTGTCCGTGACGCACCGTGCCGGAGGGATGACACCGTTGCCGGTTACCCCGTTCTTCAGGGTGACGAGCCACGCAGTGGGGTTGACCGTGACCGTGTAGCTCAAAACCGCCGTGCCATTGCCGGGCAGAGTAAATGGCAGGGTGACCAGCTTGCTGTCAGCACCGGGATCAGGAACTGCGAGTGGGGTGCCGCCATCGATGGTCAGTCCCACCGAACCTGCGGTGAATGTGGCGTTGTTCAGTACCTGGCCCAGGTCATCGCTAAGGATGACACCAGAGATGGGATTCACGGTGGAACTGGTGGCTGTCACCGTGTAGGTGATCACCCTGTTTGCAGCCGGGTCGCCCGGGTTGATGGACGTTCCCGAGGCCGGGGACGCAGACTTGCCGAGCCTCCACGAGCCCACGGGATTAACAGTGCAGGTGGTGCTGCTGGCCGCGCAACTCGTTGGTGGGGTGGTGTCAGTCGAGGGCGTCAGGTAGTTCTCGAGCGAAGCGTTGCCCAGGGAGCCGGTGCTATTGACCTTCACTTGATAGGTCACCACGCTTTTCGCGCCGGCAGCCACGGTGCCCGTGATGGCCAGGGTCGGTGCTGCCGCTGCGGAGGTGTCGGCAACGGAGAGTGCGACACCTCCCGTGGTGGTCGCGTTGATGGAGTTGGCCACAAAGGAAGAGGCATCCAGGACCTCCCCGAGCCAGTCGGTGTAACTGACAGGGGCCGGGGCGGTGCCGTTCGTGTTGTCGAAGGCCAGCGTGTACGTCAGAGCCTGCCCGGACTGGACCATGATCCCGGCCGCCGGATCCACGCTCTTGGAGGCCACCAAATTGGGCAGGAGGGTACCGCAGGCGGCGTTGTCCGTCGTCGGGCCTTGTTCCTGGCCTCCCGGCAGGGAGACGGAGTTGAACAGGCCGGTCCCGGGGCCGGCGCAGGCCGTTGGCTGGTTGGTGTTCGTGTAGTGGAACGTCACCGCGAGGCTGAAGCTGTGCGTGACTCCCGGGCCGATGGCGACACCCGGCTGGGTCAGCGAATATGGGCCGGGGGTCGGGGACGAGCCGCTGGCAGGGGCCCCGGCCCCGGACGTTGTCCAGGCAGCACGCGTGACAGCCAGGTTCGACGCGAATGCCGGGGTGTCGGTCAGGGCACCGTAGGTGCCGGCGGCCGAGCCCGTGTTGGAGACGGTGACGGTGTAGTTGGCGACATAATTGCCGTTCGTATCCGGACCGGTGACCGCGCCTGCCTGCTTGGCCGCATTGATGATGGGCATTGCGAGAGCCCTGTTTGACAAGGTACAGGCGATGTTGGCCCCGGCCACCGGCGTGATGGCCAGCGATCCGGTGAAAATTGCACCGTTCGGCAAACCGGATTGCAATCCGGACGAGTCCGTACAGGCGATGGTGCTGGCATAGTTCGCCAGGTTCGCGGTCCCGGCGGCCGCTTCGGTGAGCGTGTACGTTGTTCCGGCCGTGGCCGCGTAAGCGCCGGTGGTGCCGGATCCCGCAGTTACTGATGATCCCGTACCAGTCGTGGTCGAGCTCGCAGTGCTGTTGACCACGGTGCCATTCGGGCCGCCGGTGCGGATCTGCATCGTGAACTGATCCGTCGCCGCCTGACGCGGCGCCCCGAGCGCCTTCGTCAACGTGATCCGCGGCGCCCGGACCGTCAAAGTGGCGTCCGTCGGCGGGCTGAGGTTGGTCACGATGTTGGCCGGACCGTTGACATACGTCCCTTCCGCGGATGCCGTCACATTGAACGTGGTGGTGCAGGACGCCTGCCCCAAGGCAAGATCCCCGCCGGTGGCCGTGAAGACATTCGACCCAGCAACCCCCGTCCTGACGAACGCCGCACCCCCCTGCTGGACACACGTCCCGCCGATCGCAGGGTTCTGGGCGATCACGACACCGGCAGGCAGCGTGTCCGTGATGCTCCAGTCGTTCTTCGTGTTCAGCTCACTCGTATTGGTCACCGTCAGGGTCACCGTCGAGGTCTGGCCCGGAGCGATCAGCGCCGGGCTGAACGACTTGTCCAACTGCGGCGTCACGTCCACGAGGCTGATGTTGCTGAACGCCCCGTCGTTGCCGACGGTGGACCCGTTCGTGTTATACATCTCCAGGCCGATACTCGTGCCGGTCGCTTGGAATGCCTGGTTTGTGGTCATGGAAGCGATCTTCACGTTCCTGGTGACGGTGCCGAAGTTTCCGCCGACATTGCTCGTCACCGTCTGCGTGTAGGTCTGTACGTTCGGGGTGCTGGCTGACGAGCAGCCGTTGAGCGGAGTACCCAGGTTCCTGATGACCGCGCCGGTGAGGGGATCAACGGTGGCGAATTGGTAACCCGGGTCAGTGCTTGGCGCACCGCAGTTTATGTACGCGGTGTTGACGCTGAAGGCGTAGTAGTGGCCGGGGACCGTCGCGATTGGCTGGGCAGTTTTGAACATGACGCTGCCAGTGGCGACATTCGGGCCGACCGGCAAGACGTCACAGTCGCCGGTATCCCTCAAGGTGGTCGGGCACTCCGTGTACGAGCTCACCACGTTGTAGGTCGACGGCGAGCCTGGATCGAACTGCTGCCCCATCGCCAAAGCCAGCATCCGAAGGAACTGGTAACCGTTAGCCCAGGGGGCCTCCGAGCACCGACCGTTGGCGCCGGAGTCCGAGGGCCCGGTACCGGACAGAGCCCAAGAGGGAGCCGCCGAATTGGAGTAGTTCAGAATGATACCGTTGCAGCGGTTTCCGTTGATCCATTTAGGCGATCCGGTGTAGGTCTGGCCGGTCTGACTGAGATAGAGCGTTGACCCGGCTGCAGAGTACGACTTCGCCCCGTATGCCGTTGTATCCGGAGAAGCATTGAAGTCTTCCGTAAAAACCGGTGTAGCTGCCTGGGGCACGCCCGGGGTGCCCGGCGTCGCATTCGCGGGTGAAGGCAGGGCGCCGCCCAGGCCAAGGCAGACGATCGTGGCGGCGAGGAGAATTGCCAGCAGCTTGGCTGGAAGGGACTGCTTCATAGGCTTTTCTTGCATCACTTTCGGGAGCAGGCACGCAGATGGTCTCTAGCCTTCAAGTGCGCGCTTCCCACGATTCGTGTCGCAGAAAACAGATTCAATTTTTTTGAATTAAGTGGGGAAAAACGGCCACCCACTAAAGTAGTAGGAGTTATTCGCGGATCGTGACGCGAAAATCAGAAAATATTTTCAGAACGTGACATCGCTCGCTCAGGTTCCGGGCAGCCAGCACCGCGGAGTGCTTATTTTGTTTCGGTGCGCTTCCGGCGGCCGGTGACCGTGAACAGGCCTGCGCCTGCGAGCACGAGGATCCCGCCCGCGGTCAGGGCCCAGGTTCCCACGCCACCGGTGAGCGGCAGCCGGAATCCGGCGGCGTTCGCCAGGACATTCTCGACCGTCACCGTCACGGTCGAGGGGTCAGTGCCGGTGACCGCGGTCTCGACCGGCTCCGCGAGCAGCGCATACCCGGCCGGGGCCTTCGTCTCCACCAGCCAGTAGGACTGGTAGCCGGCCTCGCCCGTGCCCACGGCCGCCCCGTTGGCCCAGCCGGAGTACCGCAGACCGGAGATCACCAGGTTGCCAGTGGCATCGGTGGTCCAGGAACTGGCACCTCCGACGCTGATAGCGTTGGTGCCCGCCAGCGCATCGACCCGGCTCGGATACACCGAGAACACCGCACCCGCCAAGGCCGCCGAACTCTGGGAATCCTTCTTGTGCAGCACGATGTTGCCCCACTTGGTCACTACCGGAGGCGTGGCCACCGGACCGCCGGGCTGGCCCGGGGTGATCGCGAAACTGGCCGCGTTCGGGTAGACAAGGGCCGTGTTCGCGACCTCACCGACCGCGTTCACCGTGGTGTTCACCGTGACCATGACTTTCGCGGTGGGGTTGGCGGCCAGGATGGCCCGGCCGCTGACGGTGAAGTCGACCGTGAGGGTATTCGTGGCCGCGTCGGGGACGATGGTGTAGTCCGTGCCCAGGGTTAGGGTAGTCCCGTTGGAGAGCGCCACCGTCGAGTCGCTGTAGCTCAGCTTCGAATCAAGCTTGTCCACCACCCGGTACCCATCGATCGGGTTGACATTCGTGATGTCGGAGCTGATGGTCCACTGCACGTTGTCGCCGAGCTTGACCACCGACGCATCGTTAACGGTCTTCGTCGCTGTCGTCACGGCGTTCTTCGGGTAGACGTTCACGTCGTACATCCAGCCGTTCCCACCAGCGGGGTCCGTCATGGGAATCGTCACCAGGAACGGGGCCGAAGGAGTCACACCGGCCGGGTAGCCGGTTTCCGTCACAAGATACAGGCCCAGCGGGAGATTCCCCAGGGTCGCCGTCCCGGCCGCGCCGGTCGTGGCCGTCGAACCCGGGCCCGCCGCCTGCCCCGCGGCCTGAGCCGGAGTCAGCGCAGCCGCCGCAGCCCAGCCCGCATTCGTCGCCAGGTCAATGTCGTTCACCTTCTGCACCGTGAACGTCACCCCAGCCATCGGGGTCAGTCCCTGCAACTGCGCGGCGGTCAAAACCGTTCCGTCGCTGGGCAAGCCGGTCGCCGTCGCCGGCTTCTCATACTTATGGATCGTCAACGAACCCGTCTGCCGGATCGGGGTTGTGATGACGGTTCCTGAATCAACCACTCTGACCGTCTCCTGCGGCACAGGAACCGCCTCTGGCACGATTGGCGCGGGCGCCGGGGGTTGCGGCGCCGCGATGGCGGACGGGGCCGCCGTCGGCGCCGGGCTCGGTGCGGGTGCCATCGGGGCCGTCGGGGCCGGTTGCGGCAAGGACTGTTGGACCGACGGCGCGCCGCTCGCAACATCGGCTTCAGCGAGTGGCGTCGGGCCGGTCTGTCCCAGCCACGCGAGGATGCCCCCAATCACGAGGCCGCCCATGACCAACGCGGCAGCTGCCATCGTCCAAAATCCACCCACCGACCGCAGTCCGGCGGCGATCGGTGCGGCCCCTGCCGGAAGGAACGTCTTAGGAAGGAACGTCTTGGAAAGGAATGGCTCCGGGAGAACCCCTCCAGGAAGAAGCGACTCCAGGAGTACGGTTCCGGGGAAAAATCCGGCGGTCACTGCCGGAGTAAAGACCACCCCGACCACCAAGGGGAAGACAAGCGCCCGCATGCCTGCCTGGACGTCGTTGAGTTCCACCAGTACAGCCATGCACTTCGGACACTCCTCCAGGTGGGCCTTGACCTTTTCGTACGAGGCGCGTTTCAGGCCGCCGCGGGCGTACTTTCCCAGCTGGCTCGAAAATTCAACGCATGAGTCGTCGCTGGCCACCTTGATGTGGTTTTGCAGGTAGGCCTGCCTGAGCCCCTCGCGCGCCCGGATCACGAGCGAGGAGACGCCGTTGGGGCTCAATCCTATAAATGGTGCGGCTGCGGCGGGTTTCAGGCCTTCGATGTCCACGTGCCAGAGGGCCGCCTGCCAGCGTTCCGGAAGCGACTTGAACGCCTTCGCCATGGTGCTGGATTCAAAGGCGTCCAGAACGGTGTCCGCGTCGAGGGCAACGGTATCCAAGGCGTCGACGTCGCTCACGCTCTGGGTACGCCTGGCCTTCCGGTTCCGGTCGTAGGCAATTCGCCGCACTGCAGTCAGAAGATAGGAGCGGAAGAACTGGTCGGGTCCCTTGCCCTCAGTCAGGGCTTGGAAAATCGAGGCAAACGCCTCGGACACGACGTCGTCGGCGTCGCTGACATTGTCCGTCTGGGCCCGGGCAACGAACTGGGCTGCCGCCAAATGCCGCTGGAACAGCACATCGAAGGCGGAAACATCGCCGTCACGCACCATGGCCATGATTTGAGGGTCGCTGTGCCGCACGGCCATCGACGCGTCTCCGCCATTCGAACCGTCCTCTGAAACCTGCCCCATAACCATCCAGTGTGACATCCGAAATTGCATTTGACTTGATTCTTACGCAGGGACAGGTTCTCAACCGCAGCGACTTTCACCCGCGGCAACACGATTCCGCCCCGAGCCACACTCAACTGGCATGACCCGACTCCGCTCAGGAACGCTTGCCCGAAAGAAGGAAGTCGGGAATATTGTCCTCGTTTACGGGGCAGACAAGTCGGCGGCGGCCCCAGGGGAGACCATTACCTTCTCCGCCTGGATCATCAACGATTCCAAGGTCCAACTCCGCAATGTGTGCCTCATTCCTCGCTCCTTTACCAATGAAGGAATGGAGAGCCTTGATTACACGTCCAGGCCACAAGACGGTGACCTGCACATCGGAACGTTGTCCGCCGGGGAATCAGCGATATTGAGCTTTTCGTACCTGGTCAGTGCCTCCGATCACCTGCACGGCGGCGAAATTATCAGCGCCATGGGAGTCACTGGCATGTCCCGCGGCCGGGCAATCCGCGACGAACACGACGCCATTGTCGCCCTCAAACGATAGATCTTAGGCAAAACTGCGTCACGATCCCGCGTCTGCGCCCACTCACTAATGACCCGACCACTCAATGCACTCGACGGGAAGTTCAGATGATTCAACGCACGCCGCGGGCCCGCGACGGCAGTTCCAGGGTGTTCTATGTGACCCTTGATTGCAGGGACGGGGTTCACGCGGCGTGCGCTGTATGCCATTGCCTTTGCCACGCGCACGGGCACGCGCCTGGTGTGCTGCGGCAGCACAGCCCGGCGGACTGACTATTCGTTGTCCGGTTCCCCCACCGGCGCCTCCGGCGGCCAATCGACGTCGAGCTCGTAGCCCTCATGCTTGCGCAGATAGGCGGCAATGAACGGGCAATGCGGAATGATCCGCTTGCCGGAGGCGACCACGTCGTCCAGGGCAAAGTGCGCCAGGACCTTTGCCAGCCCGCGGCCTTTGAACTTCAAGCGCGTCTCGGTGTGGAGGAAGTCGATGTGGCCGGGTTTGTCCATAAACTGCGAGATCACGGCTACTTCACCGTCAACAAGAAGCTCGTAGCGGTGGAATTTGTCGTTCCGGACCGTTGTCACGTCCGGGCTGAACGACTCTGCGGTTGAATCCGTGAACTCAGTCATGAGTCGAGATTCGCACGTAAACCGGGCTCTGGCAATGGCACGGCAGGGGCATCGGGAACCGCTGCGGAAAGGACTCCGGCCGGCACCCGTCCCAGCAGTAGCACACCCAGCGCGAAGCACGCCGCTCCCCCACCAAGAAGGGTCAGCGTGAGTCCGTTGAAGGCGGCGTCCACCACCGGAATGAAGACCACGACGCCGGCAGTCACCACCGCGACGTGCGTCCTGCCGCGCGCGTGGCTGGCCGCCGTCGGGCGCTCTTCAAGCCTGCCGCACAGCAGCAGGACCGGGAGCAAGAGGAGGAGGACGCCGACCAGCACCAATGGGCGGGCCCACCACCATTCGGCCGTACCTGCCGCCGGTTTGGGGAAGTCCGTGAGGAGAAGCAGCCCCGCCATGGCTGCGAGCAGCGGCAAATGCCACAGATAGACCGTCATGGACCGCCGGCCCGCCACGGCCACGACCCAACGGATCCAGCGCACCCCAGCCACCCAGGCAAGGGCGGGACGCAGCAATTGGAGCGTTGCCGCCTGGGACAGACCCAAGAGCAGCATGCAGAAGTTGGGCGGATTCAGGTCCACAATCATATTTCCGGAGTAGACCCCGATCCCGGTCACGAACCCCAGCAGAAGGTTGCTTCCCACGATCAACCCCGCGAACCAGCCCCGGCTGCGTCCGGCGAAGATGCCATCGGCAATGAAGAAGCCGAATTGCTGGACCGCACACCACACAAACAGCATGTTGACGAAAGCGAGCATCGGAAACGCCCCGCGCAGGGAGTCAAGGGTGATCACGGCGGCCACGAGCCCGCCGAGGGTCAACCAAGGGGAATGTCCGTGCAGCCGGGCCAGCAAGGGAACGCTGAGTTGAGTTGCGAGGTACGCGGCTAGGAACCACAGGGGCATGCCCGCCCCAGTCGCGATGAGCTGGACCACTTCCGGGTCGACGCCAAGCAGTCTTGCGGCCCACAACCCCACGAACATCGAGGCCAGCAACGCAGTTGCCGGACGGATGAGGCGCAAAAGCCTCAGTTGCGCATAATCGACGCCGGAGCCGCCGCGCGCGCGCAGGCGACGCCATGACTCCAGTCCCGTGATGCCGCCAAGGACGAAGAACAGCGGCATCACTTGGAACACCCACAAGACGGGTTCGAACCAGTGCTGTTCCATGAGCGTGTTTTCGGTGGTGACAGTGCCGTCCGCGTGCAGGACCGGGCTGACCATCATGCAATGCGAGAGCACCACCAGAATGAGGCAGAAGAACCGGGCGAGATCGATCACGGGATCACGTGAGCGGCCAAATGCGGCCATACCCGCCGACGTCTTTTGTTGCCTCGAGAATCCCATCGCACTCCTTCGCGAACTGCTGAGATCATTGTCCGCCCGCTCGACGGCGGGAACCAGACCGTGCGACGGTGTGAATTCGTGGGTGCGGCCCGTGGGCTGCGTTCCGGAACGCAGCGGTAGAGCCGCACCCACCATCACCGCGTTTAGCGATGGACGTTCAGCAGCCGTTCCCGTTGCCGCGGATCGATTGCCGCAGCACTGGCGGCGAGGGCCAGGCCGAAGGCACCGTCCAGGACCGCCCGGTCCGCGGAGGCCGACGAGCCGTGGGCAGCGAACTCGGCGGTGTGGTGGGCGGCCCCGCCAACGTCGTAGCCGAGCAGCGGATGGATGCTTGGGACCAGTTGCGAGACGTTGCCCATATCCGTGGAAGCCACTGGCTCTTCGTTGAACGCTACGGCCCTCCCTCGCGCGGACATCGCTTCGCGGTAGGCCTCGGAAAGGTACCGGTCCTGCCTGAGCTCAGCGTAGGCATTGCCCTTCGGCGTGACCTTGAGCGTGCTCCCACTGGCAAGGGCGCCCGCTTCCAGGCAGCGCCGCACGCGTTCCTCGATCACGCGCAGCTTCTTGATGCTGGGTGAACGCATTTCGACGTTTGCCCGTGCCCGCTCGGGTATGACGTTGACGGCGCTCCCGCCTTCCGTCACGATCAACGAAACAACCGTGCCGGGCGGAAGCTGCTGCCGCGCCAACGCAATGGCGGTCTGTGCAATCACGAGCGCGTCGAGGGCATTGACCCCCTCGGATGGAGCGGCCGCGGCATGCGCAGGGCGGCCTTCGTAGAGCACGTCCCACATACCCATGGCCAGGGATGAGCCGCCGATGACATCTTCGGCGCCGGCATGGGCCATCATCGCGAGGGAGACGTCCTCGAAGAAACCCTCGCCAATGAGGTCCACCTTGCCCCCGCTGGTCTCTTCCGCGGGGGTGCCAAGGACCTTGACTGTGATCCCGAGTTCATCGGCGACGGAAGCGAGCGCGAGTGCCGCCCCCACAGCACAGGCCGCGTTCACGTTGTGTCCGCAGGCATGCCCGATGGTGGGCAACGCGTCGTACTCAACACACAACGCGACCACCAGCTCACCCGTCCCGAACCTCGCGCTGAAGGAAGCAGGGAGCAGCGGCTGCGGACCGTCAAAGTTGAACCCCGCGCTCCGGAGCAGGCGGCAAACCCGCTTGGCGGCCCGGAACTCCTGCCCGCTGAGTTCGGGATCGGCGTGGATCGCGTGGCTCAGGCCAAGGATTTCCGGCTCCCAGCGCTCCAGAGCGGCAGAAACGGAGCGCTCGACGGCGGTCAAGGAGGCGGTGGCGGGCGTTGCGGTTTCCAGGGAAGCGGCTTTCGCGGCAGCAGCTTTCATGCGGCGACCCCTGCGGCCGCCGCGGTTTGCACCTTCGGGTAACGGGCCGCTGCTGCCGCAGCAATCAGGGCTGCGATGGCCAGGGCAATCCAGATGGAAAGGAGCCCGCCCTCGCTGATGTGCCCTGACTGGACTGAAGACGAAGAGATGAGCTTCACGACGGCGGCGCCCACCGCGATGCCCACGGACAGCGCCAGTTCGTTGAGGCCGGCCGCCGTCGCAGTTTCCTCCAGCGGAACGCCTTCCACGGACAGAGCCCGGGTTCCTGCCTGGTACATGCCAAGGCTTAGGTTGAACATGGCGAATCCGGTGCAGTAGCCGGCCAGGGAGCCGTGCGCAGCTGCCATGACCAGGAAGCCGCCCGCCAACAGGAGCCCGGCAAAAACCAGGGTGGCCCGTTCGCCGAACAGGCTGAGTGCCTTTGAGGTCAGAAGGGAGGCGAGCAGTGAGAGCACGGATGCGACGGCCAGGACGATGGCAATCATGAGCGGGCTGAGCGCGAAGCCGTAGCCTGTCTTGTCCGGGTTTGAATACAGGAAGATCCCGTTCGTACCGAAGTAGCTGATGGAGGCAAAACCGAAGAAGAAGGTGGCGAGCGAGACCGTCCGGATGCGCGGGATGGCAAGCATCCGTAGGTCCATGAAGCGCATCCCGCTGACGTTGCGGGCGTCCAGGACCACCCAGTAGGCCAACAGCGCGAGGCCGATGATTCCGGATCCGAGGGTCTTGACATCCAGCCAACCCCAGTCAGGTCCCATCGAAAGAGCCACGACAAAGCCGATCAGTCCGAGGGAACACGCCAGGAGCGGCACCAGGGCGAGTCCCTCGCGGGTGGGGGTTCCGGCGTCGGGCAGAACGAATGAGCAAAGCAGCCCCACAACCGCGAACGGCACAGCAACCCAGAAACCGAGGGTGGGATCGTCGACGCCGATGATCCCGGCAAGCAGGCCCCCTGCGCCAACCATGATCATGAGCATTCCGATCATCACGCTAACGCCGGTGCGCGTCTGCGCCGGGCTGCTCACCCGCAGGATGCCCATCATGAGAGGGATGAAGCCGACCACGCACGTGAGCATGACGACGCCGATTGTCACCGTCCACACCGAGGGCCACAACGCCATTATGAGGACACCGGCCGCGACTACCACCGTCGACCACCGGAGTACGAGCCGGTAGCCGTAGCTGTCGCCGAGCCGCGAGATGATCGGCGTGAGCACGGCAAAGCTCACGTTGGAGATCAGGAAAATGCCGTTGATGGTGGGGTCGTCGATCGAAAAGCTGGGCCCGAGGGCGGGGAGGATCGGGTTCAGGTAACCCTGGGTGACTCCACTGAGCGACTCGATCAGGGCCATCGCCACGATCATTCCCGTGATGGTCCGGCGAGCGACCGCCGCCGTCGCTGGAGGTGCTGTCTTGCTTGCCATGTGCTTCCTTGAGTGTTGGGGGCGAAGTTGCCTGGGCGTTGGGATGCGAGTGGGTGATGCGAGTCACAACGCTAGGTCCACCGTCTACACTGGCTAGGAATTTGTTTGAAATCCTCTGAGAATCGCGAATTTTGAAGGAATCAGCCATGATCTCCGAAACTGACCTTGAAATCGTCAATGCCCTACAGATCAATCCCCGTGCCGATTGGAGCCGCGTGGGGGATGTCCTGGGCTTGTCCGGGCCTACCGTCGCGCGCCGCTGGAACTCCCTTGCCGAGCAGAAATTGGCGTGGATCACCCCGGCCCCGGGTCCGCGCTATCTGAGTGCTGGCTGGTCGGCGTTCATCAGCCTTTCTTCACTTCCAAGCGAGAACGAAGCCCTGGTCCAAAAGCTGTGCGCGGAGCCGGCATTCGGAACGGTTTCGCTGGTGTCCGGCTCGCACGACCTCTTCGTGGACTGCTTCGCCTCCAGCCACGAAGAGCTCATGGACATCGTCACCGGCTCCTTCGCAGGCCTCCCCGGAGTGACCCACCGGGAGGTCGTCTTCGTCACCAAGCTGTACCGGCAGGCTTCCGACTGGCGCAGCGGCACCCTCGAACCTGCGCGGGCCCGGCTCATGTCGGCAGAACCCCTGCCTGCCCCGGCCGCCTACGCTCCCGACCGGCTGGATGCGTCCCTCTTGGCGGAACTGGCCAAGGACGGGCGGGCCAGCTGGGCGGAACTGGGAGCCGCCTGCGGCGTCTCTCCCCAAACGGCCCGACGGCGGGTGGAACGGTTCCTCGCGTCCGGCTACATGACGCTGAGGTGCGATACCTCCGTTTCCGCCCAACAAGGACTGAGGGAAGTGAGCCTGATCCTCAACGTGCCCGCCCACCATGTTGACGCCGTCGGGCGGTACTTCGCTGCCCTGCCGAATTGCAGGCTCAGCGCCCAGGTTCTGGGTGCCCAGAATCTGCTCGTGACACTTTGGGTCCGCGACTACCTGGAGGTCCAAGGCCACGAGCGCGAACTGGCGGAGCGCGCGCCAGGGAGCGCTGTGATCTCCCGGCAAGCCGTGGTGCGCAACTACAAACGCCTCGGGCACGTGTTGGACGAGTCCGGACGAAGCCGCAGCGTCGTCCCGTTGCCCCTGTGGCGTGAAGGGTAGCTGCCCGACTCGCCCCGAACGCTCGCTCACCTATGGCGGTGTTTTCTCCGACGCTCGCTCACCTATGGCGGTGTTTTCTCCGACGCTCGCTCACCTATGGCGCCAAATCCCACGACGCTCGCTCACCTATGACCGGAAAGGCCGCATCCCATCTGGACACCCAGACGGCAACCGGGACAATTGCCGTGCGGCGCGACGGCTCGCGGCGTTTAGTAGAGAGTGCTATCAATCCATGACAAAGGAGTCATCGTGGCACGCGCCGATTTCGCGACAGTGCAGTCAGCCCCAATTCCCCTCGCTCCGGATGCCCTTGCCGGCGGCGCATCGCTTGGCCTCGGTTTGGCGGCAAGACCAAACGCCGACGACGAATCCGGGTCCGGCGGCGAGGTCCCGAGCAGCGCCTGGCGGGTGCGCGCTGACGCGTGGGAGTTCCTTGGCTACGCCGTCAAACAGCTCTCTGCCGCCGCCCGGCCCCTCGCGGGCGCCCTGCCGCAGGAGGTTCGAAGGCTGTTGCCGCTGCTGGAATCCCTCGAAATGTATTGGGCGTCGCCGGGGCAGCAATATGTCATGGAATTGCGGAGAATCCTGGAGGCTGGAGAATACCCCGAGGCGCTAAGCCTCATCGAACCGGTCGCGCGACGCGTTGCCGGCCACAACCAGCACGCCCAGGAACCCGCACAGGATCCCGAACGCGAAGCCGACCGGGTTGATGAACCCACCGAATCGCGCAAACGTTTCGAGGTCCTCGTGATCGATGACGTCTCCAGCGCCGACCGTGAAGCACTTCAAACGGAACTGCTCAGCCAGCGCCGCCCCGCCGACGCCTTCAACTACGAGCTCGTGTTCGTGCCGAGCTTCGAGGACGCCATCGTGGCCGTCCTGCTCAACCCGGACATCCAGGCGTGTGTGCTGCGGCCGGGATTCGTCCCCAAGAGCAGGCAGCGCATGAGCCGGGACGTGCGCAGCTTCCTGGACCGGTTCTTGGGGAAATCGCTCCCCCAGCGACCGTTGGACCGCATCCTGAGCTTGGCGGAGAAACTGGCGCAACTCCGCCCCGAACTCGATCTCTATCTGGTAGCGGGGGTGGGGATCGAAGAACTCGCCGGTTCCTTGACCCGTCAATTCCGCCGGATATTCCGCCGCCAGGACGGGCTGGAGCTCCATTTGTCCTTGCTGGCCGGCATCGCGGAACGATATGAAGCGCCGTTCTTCCACGCGGTCCAGCAATACAGCCGCAGACCCGCCGGTGTTTTCCATGCCCTGCCGGTGTCCAGAGGCGGATCGGTCATCCATTCCAAGTGGATCAACGATCTGGGCGAGTTCTACGGGCTCAACCTGCTTCTGGCAGAAACCTCGGCTACGTCCGGCGGGCTCGATTCGCTCTTGGATCCGCATGGCTCCCTCAAACAGGCCCAGAAGCTGGCGGCCCGGGCATTTGGTGCCCAGAAGACGCTCTTTGTCACCAACGGAACGTCGACGGCCAACAAGATCGTGCACCAATCGATCCTGGCTCCGGGCGACGTGGTCCTGGTGGACCGGAACTGCCACAAATCGCACCACTACGCCCTCATGCTGGCCGGCGCGCAGGTTTCATATTTGGACGCCTACCCTTTGAACGATTTCTCCTTCTATGGCGCCGTTCCCTTGGAAAGCATCAAACGGATGTTGCTGGATTACCGCCGGGCGGGCAGGCTCCACGAGGTCAAGATGCTTGCACTCACGAACTGCACCTTCGACGGAATTGTGTACGACGTCGAACGAGTGATGGAGGAGTGCCTCGCCATCAAACCTGACCTGGTGTTCCTGTGGGACGAGGCCTGGTTCGCGTTCGCGGGATTCCACCACATCTACCGCCGTCGCACGGCCATGGCTTCGGCCCGGTCGCTCGAGGCAAAGTTTGCAGATCCGGCTTACGCCAGGCGCCACGCCGCGCAATTGCGGGACCTTGCTGCGGCGGGCGGGGCGGCGGACGGCCAAGCGGGCGGCGAGCCCGACGACGGCGGCCCGGGTTCCGGCGTCGGGCACGTCAGCGTTGAGCTGCTCTTGAAGACGCGGCTTCTGCCCGATCCGGCGAAGGCCCGCCTGAGGGTCTACTCAACGCAGTCGACGCACAAGACCCTGACGTCGCTCCGACAGGGGTCCATGATCCACATCCATGACCAGGACTTCGGTCAGTTGAACGAGGAGAGCTTCCGAGAGGCGTACATGACGCACACCTCCACGTCGCCCAACTACCAGATCCTGGCTTCCTTGGACATGGGACGGAGGCAGGTGGAGTTCGAAGGCTACGAGCTCGTGCAACGGCAGGCAGATCTGGCCGTCAGCATCGCCCAGGCCGTGGCGAGGCATCCCTTGTTGAAGAAGTACTTCCGCGTCCTCGGCACCAGGGACCTCATCCCTGCGCAGTACCGCGAAACGAGCCGGCAAATGCCGCTCCGCGACGGGCTCGCGGCCATGTCGGAAGCTTGGGAGCAGGACGAATTCGTTGTTGATCCGAGCCGTTTGACCCTGCACATCGGCCTCACCGGCGTGGACGGCGATACCTTCAAGCACGACTACCTGATGGACAAGTACGGGATCCAGGTCAACAAGACGTCAAGGAACAGCGTTCTCTTCATGACCAACATCGGCACCTCGCGAAGTGCCGTTGCCTACCTCGTCGAGGTCCTGGTCAAGCTGGCCGAGACCTTCGAAGACGAGCAATCCGGCCTGAGCGGCCTGGGCCAGCGGACCCGCCGCGCGCGCATCGCGGCACTGACCAGCACGCCGCCACCCCTGCCGGATTTCAGCCGCTTCGCCGAACGATTCCGCAAAGACCCTGAAACTCCCGACGGCAACATGCGTGCAGCCTACTTCGAGAGCTACAAAGCCGGATCCTGCGAATACTTCAGTGCGGCCGAAATTGCGCGAAGGGTGGCCGCGGGAGAGGAAATGGTGTCTGCCTCGTTCGTCACCCCCTACCCGCCCGGATTCCCCGTCTTGGTCCCCGGGCAGGTGATCACAGAGGAAATCCTGGCCTTCATGTCGGCACTGGATACGCGGGAAATCCACGGATTCGATGCGGAACTGGGGTTCAGGGTGTTGACGGGTAAGCCCTCGGGTGAGCTAGCGTCACGCCAAAAGCCCGCATAAGTGAGCGAGCGACGGGCCTGGACGGCACATAAGTGAGCGAGGGTTCCGGTTTAGCCGAGCGCCACGGCCAGGATGCCGAGCACGACGGCGAGTAGCGGCGTCGTGCCCTGAAGAACCGCGGGGCGGAGGTACTTTTTGCCGCTCAAGGCAAGCACGATTGCCGCCAGCAGCATGGAGCCGCACGAACTGAAGACGAGGGTCCAGCCCACCTGCGGATGACCAATCGCGACGAAGACGATCCCGGCGAGCGCCCCGATGGCAAGGAAGAGGTTGTAGAAACCCTGGTTGTACGCGAGGGGCTTGGTGGTTTCGGCGTCGGACTGGGAAGCGACGCTGAAGCGCTTCCACGTGGCCGGGCGGGTCCAGGTGATGGACTCCATGCTGAAGATGTAGACGTGCAACAAGCCGGCAAGGAGGGCGAAAATCAGGGAGGCTACGATCATGTGCTGATCGTAGCCTCCCTGCGTTGTGTGGGTTCGCCAGCCGCCCCTAATTGCTGAGCATGTCCAGCGTTGCCCCGGCGAACGTCGAGGCGGAGGAACTCCAGCGACCCAGCAGGCCCTGGAGGTTCTCGCCGTCGGCCCGGTGCATGGTGGTCTCGGCTTCGAGCGTGGCGAGGATGCCGGTGCGGAGCTCGGTGTTGAAGTTCACCTTGCCCACGCGCATGGACGTCGCCTTGACCAGGTCCGCAGCGGGGATGCCCGACGCGCCGTGGAGCACGAGCGGAAGCTCCGTGCGCGAGGCGATGTCTTCCAGCACGTCCCAGTGCAGCTTGGGCTCGCCGGCGTAGCGGCCGTGCGCGTTTCCGACCGCCACGGCCAGGAGCTGGGCGCCTGTGCGGGAGACGAATTCCTGCACTTGGCCGGGATCGGTCAGGCCTGCGGGATGGACGCCCGCCGGATGAGCGTGAACATCAGCACCGAAAGCCTTGTCTTCGTCGCCGGCAAGTCCGCCGAGTTCTGCTTCAATGACGACGTCGGAGGCGCCTTGGGCGTCCAGCGCAGCACGGACTTCGCGGACCAGGGCGATGTTCTCCTCGAACGCGAGGGACGAGCCGTCGGCCAGGACGGCGTCGGCACCGGCAGCTACCGAATCACGGATGACATCCAGGTCCGAGGCGTGGTCCAGCTGTACCGAAACCGGAACACTGGCGTGGTCGGCCAGAGTGCGGAGCGCCGTGATCAGCCGCAGTCCGCTCTGAGTGCCGGCCGTTTTCGGCGCGACCAGCAGGATGACCCCGCGGCCTGACTCCTCAGCTGCTGCCACCACGGCCAGCGCAGTGGTGAAGTCGTAGCAGGTGAAGGCCGGGCGCGCTGCCCCTCGCTCCAGTGCGGACCCTACAAGATCGTCAAGGCGGACACGCATCAGTGGGCCAGGCCTCCGACCAGGATCCAGGCGACATAGCTGAGCAGGAAGCCGGCGATGCCCAGGATGGTCGTGAGCACGGTCCAGGTCTTGAGCCCGTCGGACACCGTGAGGCCGTAGTAGCGCACCACCACCCAGAAGCCGGCGTCGGTCACGTGGGACAGACCCAGTCCGCCGAAGCCGATCGCGATCACGATCACCGCGATCTGCGCCGGGGTGTAGCCGCCGTGGGCGACGGCAGCCGAGAGGAGGCCAGTGGTGGTGACGATCGCAACCGTGGCCGAACCCTGTGCGGCACGCAATGCGAGGGAGATGATGAATCCGAGCAGGATGATCGGCACGCCCAGGGAATCCAGCGTCTGGGACAGGGCCGCGCCGATGCCGGAGACCTGCAGGACACCGCCGAACACGCCGCCGGCAGCTACAACCATCAGGATCGATGCGATGGGAGGCAACGCGCCTTCGAAGATCTCGCCGGTTTCCTTGAGCGACCACTGGCGGCGGACTGCCAGCAGGAAGAAAGCGAGCGCAACGGCCACCAGCAAGGCGAAGAACGGGTTGCCCACGAAAGATGCGACGCCGTACCAGTAGTCCTTCTTGTTGATCAGGAGGGTACCGGCTGTGCCGAGCAGGATCTGGACGATCGGGGCGGCGATGAGGAACATGATCAGGCCCGGACGCGGCGGGGCGACTGCGCTGGCACCGGGACCGTCGTGGCCCACCCGCACGAGGGAATCGGAGCCGAATTCTTCAATCTGGTCACGGACACCCGGAAGCAGTTCGTAGTCCTTGCGGTTCATGATGCTGGCGACCCAGTAGGACAGGAAACCCAGCGGTACGCAGATAATCAGTGAAATCATCGCGATGAGTCCGATGTCGGCACCCATGACGCCTGCCCCGGCAACAATGCCCGGGTGGGGAGGAACCGCGACGTGGATGGAGAGCATGATGCCGGCCATGGGAAGGCCGAACTTGATGGGGTGCAGCTTGGCGATCTTCGCGAACGCGTAAACAATCGGCACAAGGACGATGATGCCCACTTCGAAGAACACCGGGATGGCAACGAGGAAGCCGACGGCGGTTAGTGCCACGGCGACTCGCTTGGCACCGAGCTTCGCGGTGAAGTGGTTGGCCAGCGACTGTACGCCACCGGACACTTCGATCATCCGGCCCAGCACGGCGCCGAGGGCAATCAGCAGTGCGACTTTGCCCATGGTTCCGCCCACACCGTTGGCCACAACGGTGAAGACGTCCGCCAAGGGGATCTGCGCGGCGACGGCAACCAGGATGCTCACGGCCAGCAATGCCACGAAGGCCTGGATCTTGAAGCGGATGATCATCAGCAGCAGGAGTGCGACGCCGGCAACGGCGATGGTCAGCAGCAGCGGGGTCCCAAGGTCCACGGCCGGCTTGATGGCAGGGGCATCAGCTGCCCGGACCGCCAAGGTATTGATGAGGGGATTCATCGGGGGTGTCTCCTTTGACAGAGCCGGCCTCGACTCGAGGCCGGCAAGAGAGGCGACGACGGCGGAGGGGGGACCGCCGTCGTCGCACGTTGTGCGAGGGGTTAGTTGGTACGCCTGGTGGGCGCGACGACCTTGATGACGGCGGAGTCGTCGGCGGCGGCGAGGCCCTGGGCCTGGCCGAGGAGGTAGAGCTGTTCGGCAGCGGCGGCAACCGGTGCGGCCAGGCCGGCAGCGCGCGTGGCCTTGCCGACGATGCCCATGTCCTTGACGAAGATGTCCAAACGGCTGAGGACCTCGGCCCCGTCTTCGGTGTAGGCCTCGAGGATGCGGGGGCCGCGGTTGGACAGCATGAACGAGCCGGCGGCGCCTGCCTCCAGGGCCGCAAGGGTCTTCGCCTGATCCAGTCCGAGGGCGTCCGCGAGTGCCATGGCCTCGGCGGCAGCGGCGATGTGCACGCCGCACAGCAGCTGGTTGACAGTCTTGAGTGCCTGGCCGTCGCCGGGCTTGTCGCCCACGATGCTTAGCGTGGAGGCCAGCAGTTCCAGGGCGGGTCGGGCCTTTTCCTGGGCAGCCGGCGTCGCACCCACCACGATCAGAAGATCGCCTTCGCCGGCACGCTTGGGGCCGCCTGAAAGGGGTGCGTCAACGAGTTCGACGCCGTACTCGGCCAGGCGCGCCACGGTGGCCGGAATGGCTTCGGTACCGACGGTGCTGCCCAGGATCACGACGGCGCCCGGCTTGAGTACCGAGGCAACACCGTTCTCGCCGAAGAGGACGTCGTCGAGCTGTTCGCCGTTGCGCACGGCAAGGAGCAGGGCGTCGGCGCCTTCGGAAGCTTCACGCGCCGAAGGGAAGGTGCGGATCCCGGCGTCGGCAGCGAGCTTCAGCCGCGGTTCGGCGATGTCGAAGCCGTGGACGGTGAGCTGGGTTGCCAGGCGGGTGGCCATCGGCAGGCCCATGGCGCCCAGGCCGAGGACGGCGACGGTGTAGTTGCTGGTCATGGTGTTCTCCATTGAATGCGGTTGGCTAAAAGTTGTTGCTGAGCTTGCGCGTGACTTGAGCGAGGGACTCGTCGTCACCCACGTTGCCGGCGAAAACGATGTACGGGATGCCCTTCGCGGGTCCGTCCACCGGCTCCCACAGCGAGACGATGCCGGGCAGCATCGGGCCGCGGACAATCGCGTGGCGGATTTCCAGGCCGTGCGCGGCCACGTCCGATGACGTGATGCCACCCTTCGCGATGACGAAGCGCGGCGGGAAGGTCTTGAGCGTCCGGTTCACGATCGCGACGACGGCGGCAGAGACGGTGCGGGCAATCTTCAGGCTCGCCGCGGCGTCGTCGGTCTTGATGAGCAGGCGGCTCGTGTGGACGATGACGTCGCCCGTGTGGAGGGCGTCGACGACGGCCGCGACCATTTCGTCGAGGTAGGCCTCCGCGCCGCTGGCGAGAAGCTTCTCGACGTCGATCTCGATGATGCGGGCGGCGCTGTGCTGGGCGGTCAGGACGTTGAGCTGGCGCGTGGTGAGGCCGACGTGCGAGCCAACGACGATCAAGCCACCGGCTGTCGAGGGAGTGTTGCCTTCGTAGGCCTCCTCGCCGCTAAGTGCCTCGTGGATTTCCTGGCCGATGCGGCCACGGACGAAGGGCGGGCCCACGCGGTAGAGCAGCTTCTTGCCGCGGCGTTCGGCTTCTTCCAGTCCAAGGGCCAGCGCGCGGAAATCGTTCTCGGTGACGATGTCCACGACGATGGGCGTGGAGTTCGTGGCAGGTTCGATGGCGTCGGCGATGGCCTTGGCAGAAATTGAAGGGTCCTGAGCCGAGGCGCCGGCGCGGATGATGTTCAGGTCGAGGACGATCACATCGCCGGCCGGGAAACGGCCCTGCGACTTTTCCTCCACATATTTGGCCAGCTCGGAATTGGCGAAGCCGAAGCTCGCATCCTTGGCGAACTCGGTCTCGGCAACCGGGGTGAGCTTGCCGGCGTCGTGCCCGGTACCGCGCATGTAGTGCACGCCGCCGATGGTGACGCGACCGGCGTCGGGAAACGCCGGGACCATCACGACGCCGTCTGTCGCTTCGCCGGTCACGTCAGCGACGGTGGCTGCAATGACGTCCGGTTCCAGCGGGTAGTGGCCGCGGAGGGTGGAGTCGGAGCGGCTGACGAACCCCAAGCGCACATCGTCGCCCGCTGCGGCAAGGGCGTTGCGCACGATTTCCTCGTTGCGGGCAGCGGCCTCAACCGGGTCCAGGCTGCGCGTGTTGGTCAGCACGTAGACCGCGGGCTGGGACCGGCTTTCCGCAATGTGAGCGAACGCCCATTCGAAATCGACAACCTCCCAGCGGGTGAGTACCGGCAGGTTGGCCACTGATTGGGTGCCCGTTGGGTCGTCGTCGAGGACTACCAGGACGCGGGGCGAGGCTGCGGAAGACGTCGCTACTGCGTCGGCAACCAGCTGAGCGGGGATCTGGACTTCAGCCGGGAAGGCAGCCAGAACATCGGCTTCAAGGGTCACTATGCACTCCATCGTGGTTTCGAAAGTAAATGTAAGATGTCAGACATCTAATATTTGAATGCTAGTGTGACACACCCCCTTTCGGCTGTGCAAGTGTCAGTCGTCACTATGCTTGGCGCATGCTTCAAGAGCCTCCCGCCGCGGCAGCACTACATATGGACATGCGCCTTCCAGCGGCTGCCGTTAGCACGGACCCGGAACAACCGTCCCAGCCTCCCGTCTTCTTGCTGCACGGCTGGGCCTCGACATCCGCCTATTGGGAGCCACTCGCCACCGAACTGCTCGACGCCGGGCGGACCGTCTGGATCGTCGATTTGCCCGGGTATCACCGCGGGGACGTATTGCCTCCGGGTTTCCAGTGGACCCTGGAATCAGCGGCCGATTCCGTCGCTGCCGTTGCTGTCCGGAACGCATCGCCGGTCCACATTGTGGGCCACTCAATGGGCGGCAGTGTGGCGCTGACGTTAGCGGCCGCGAATCCGGAGCTAGTGGCGAGCGTGGCCTTGATCGGCATGGTCCCGGCTCCGCCGAACGAAGTCTTCAGATCGATGCTCGAATCCCAACTACGGCAAGGCTTCATTGACGACGCGACGCGCGCCAAGTGCATGAAGGCCTGGTTCGGGGCGTTGTCCCCGGAGGACCATCGCTTGTTGAGCCGAGGATTTGAACTGCCTTTCGAGGTCCTCGGCCCCAGCGGCCTCGCGGCGATGGCCGGGGTGGCTGCGGGCGTCCCCGAAAAGGTGACGGCACCGACGCTGGTGATTGCCGGCGTCGGGGACCGACTACGTTCGCCGGAGCAGGCGCAAGCCTTCGTGGCAGAGAGCCCGCTGCGGAGGCTCGCGGCAATCCCCGACGCCGGGCATAGCGTCCATTGGGAGCAACCACGTGCTTGCGCCCTCGCGCTCGGCGCGTTTTGGAACGAAAGCCGGCAACCGCCAGCGTAAGATGTCAGACATCTAAGAACGGAGCACCATGGCACGCAAGTCGCTGGTCGGCGTGGTCGCTGACGAGCTGCTGGACCGCATCGTCGCGGGCGAATTTCCGCCGGGCACGGTGGTTCCCGGCGAACTCGAATTGAGCGCAAAGCACGAAGTCAGCCGCATGACCGTCCGCGAGGCCATGAAGACCCTCGAGGCCCAGCGAATCCTCAGCGTGGAGCGCGGCCGGGGAACGTTCGTCAACCCTCTGAACCGCTGGGCATCCCTGGAAGCTGTGTTGCGTGCGGCTTCCGAGGGAAAGAACGACGCAGCAGCGTCCGTCCAGCTCATTGAGCTGCGCCGCATGCTCGAGACCGGCGCCTGCGAACTCGCCGCTTCACGGATCTCCCCCGAGGAAATCGACCAGCTGCAGGTTCATGTGTCCGCGATGCAGAAGGCCCACGATTCCAATGATGTGAGCGCATTCGTCGAGGCGGACCTGGGCTTCCACGATGTCATCCTGCATGCCTCCGGCAACGTCTTCGTGGCCGTGCTTTTCGAACCCCTGCACCGCGTCCTGGAAGCCCGACGCACCCAGACCTCGAAAATCCCCGATATCCAGAGGCACGCGATCGGACATCACCGGGCCATCCTGAAAGCCCTCGAAGCCGGCGACTCCCCCCGTGCCCGCGAGGCCATGGACGCACACATGCAGCAGACGCTCGACGATCTCAGGACGTACGTCCTAGAGGCCTAGCCCCCGGCCCCCTCCCACGGACGCCCGCTCACATATCCGGGCCAATTCCCAAACCCTCGCTCACATATGGGCCACTTCACGGACGCTCGCTCACATATCCGGGCCAATTCCCAAACCCTCCCTCACATCATCTGCAGTGGCGTTCCGCCACTTTGCCTCATAGGTGAGCGAGCGTTGGCCCGAAAGGCCTCATAGGTGAGCGAGCGTCGGCGGGGACCAGACCCCTAGTCCGCCGGCCCTGGGTCGGCTAGTCTGCTTTCACGGCCTGCCAGGCCCGCAGTTCAGGCATCAAGGACGATCATGAGGAGCAAGAATGGCTGACCACACATATAGCGTTTCCGAAATTGTTGGAACCTCGTCCGAGGGCGTCGACGCCGCCATCAAGAACGGGATTGCGGCTGCTAGCCAGACCCTCCGGAACCTCGACTGGTTCGAGGTCAAGGAAATCCGCGGCCACCTTAGCGAGGGCGCCGTTGCCGACTGGCAGGTAACCATCAAGCTCGGATTCCGCCTGGAGCGTTAAGAAGCCCCCAAACCCCAAAACGACGATGGCCGCCAGCCTTTCTGTGGAAAGGCTGGCGGCCATCAGTTGCGAGGCTGGACTCACCCGCGGGTCCAGACTTGGACGGGGTCACCGCCACAGAGGAGTCGCCGGCCACGGCCGGCAAAATCGATCCACAGGAATTCGTGGTCGGAGGAAACTTCGTCCACAAGGCCGGCGTCGAAGCCCCATTTGTCCTCGTGGATCCAGACGGTTTCGCCGCGGCTGAGTTCCGACCATTTCGACGGCGGCAGACGAAGTGCCGCTCCAGCGGGCCGTTGCGCCGACGTCGTGAAGTGGCGTGGGCCCCAGGCGCCCAATGTTTCGGGACTCATCGGGACTCTGCGGCCAGGTACTGGCGGTGCCAGACCGTTGCCGCCCCGTTGTGGGTCGGGAAGACGTGGCCTTCGAAGAACGTGTGCACCACGTGGGGTTCGCCTTCAGGGCTCCACTGACCGGATGCCGGGCAGTGCGAGCCTGTGGATCCCGCGGACCCGGCGGTGGATGCCCGTTCCCTCAGCAGCGCGATGCGTTTCATCGTTGAATTCCATCCTTGATATGCGAAAAGGTCTGGATTCAGCGTAAACGCGATTCAAAAGCCGCCCAATGGGCACATAGACAAACTCATGCCGATTCACTATGCAGCAGCACAGTGACGTGGGGCACTTTTGGCTGAAACTGGTTCAGCTCTCGTCCATTGCATGACGCTCGGACAACTCCGGGCTCGTCGTCGCCGTTCCCGCACCAAACGCCGTTCCCGCACCAAACGCCGTTCCCGCACCAAAGCTGCCGAGCAACTTCAGGGCATCGTCCGACGGCGAACCCGCCTTCGCGGAGTAGACCCTCAAGACCTGGTCCGGGTCCTCCGGCAGGGCAAGATTCTCGAAGTTCAGTTCCACGTCCCCCACGGTGGGGTGGTGCAGTCGGACCGTGCCGGCTGAACGTGCCGCCACGCGATGCCCTGCCCACCACTGGCGGAAATGTTCGCTGTTCACAGCGAGTTCGCCCACGAGCTGGTTGGCTTGGGGATCGTCGGGGTGCCGCCCGGTATCCGCACGCAGGGAGCCGGCGGCTTCCGCGGCAACCGTCTTCCAGTCCCGGAACAGTTCGCGTGCCTGGGGGTCCAGGATCAGCCAGCGCGTGAGGTTTCGCTCGGCGGGAGGCATGGCCGGGAAGTCGGCGAACAGCAGGACCGCCATCCGGTTGGCGCCCAGCACGTCGCTGCGCCGGCCAAGCAGGAGGGCCGGAACGTCGCCAACAGCGTCCAGAAGTTGACGCAAGGCCGGCCGCACCCGTGGCGCCGGAGTCGGCGCCTTGGCGCTCGACGCGCAGTGCTCAAGCAGGTCCATCATGTGGGTGTGCTCGCTTGAGTCCAGGCGAAGCGCCCTCGACACCGATTCAAGGACTGCCCGTGAAGGATGGATATGGCGGCCCTGTTCGAGGCGGGTGTAGTAGTCCGTGCTGACATCGGCCAAGCGTGCAATCTCTTCCCTGCGCAGCCCCGGAACCCGGCGCGCGCCCGATGCCTCCGGCAAACCTGCATCCTCCGGCGACATCCGGGCACGCATGGCTTTGAGGAATTTTCCGAACTCGGCGCTTTGACCCATGTCCCCATTCTTCCTTTCCTGGGGGCTTGTTTCTACGGCCAAGGTAGGACTGCGAGTCCTAGGAAAAACAGGGGGCGTCAAAACTACTGCTTGTTGTGCCGAAAGTGCATAGGCTCGAAAAAGCCAGTCAGGCAATCCACCCACCAGCGACGAAAGGGCCGGACATGTCCAACGCTCAGAATTCAACCGTTCCCGGGCTCGTCCTGAACAACTCGGTCACCATCCCCCAGCTCGGCTTCGGCGTCTTCCAGGTCCCGCCTGCCGAGACCCAGAAGGCCGTCGAGGACGCACTTGAAGCCGGGTACCGGCACATCGACACCGCCGCGGCGTACCGGAACGAGTCCGGCGTCGGCGCCGCAATCAAGGCTTCCGGCATCGCCCGGGAGGAACTCTTCATCACCACCAAACTCCGCAACGGCGAACAGGGCCGGGCCGCGGCGGCATTCAACCACAGCCGGCGCGAACTCGGCCTCGACGTCATCGATCTCTACCTGATCCACTGGCCCGTGCCGTCCCAGGGCCTGTTCGTGGATGCGTGGAAGGCCCTGGAAAAGATCCACGCCGACGGCGGCGCCCGGGCGATCGGTGTCTCCAATTTCTTGCCCGAACACCTCGACACGCTCCTGGAGTTCGCCGACGTCGTTCCCGCCGTCAACCAGATCGAACTGCACCCGACCTTCCAACAGCGGGAACTGGCGGCGAAGAGCCGCTCGCACGGGATCGCCGTCGAGGCCTACAGCCCGCTGGGGCAGGGCGCGGACCTGGGGTCGCCAACGGTCACCGAACTTGCCGAAACGCACGATGCCACCCCGGCGCAGATCGTGCTGGCCTGGCACCTCGGAACCGGCAACATCGTCATCCCTAAGTCCGTCCATCCGGAGCGGATTCGCCAGAACCTCGCGGCGGCGTCGTTGCAGCTCACCCAGGACGAACTGGCAGCCATCAGCGCGCTCGACGCCGGTGCCCGCCTCGGCGCCGACCCCGCCGTCGCGTCCTTCAGCCAGATGTAGAAACCACCACAGCGTAAGGAAACCGAAACCATGCAGTACACCCACCTGGGCCGCTCAGGCCTCAGCGTCTCCCGCTTGTGCCTCGGAACCATGAACTTCGGCCCGCAGACGGAGGAATCCGCAGCGCATTCCATCATGGATTCCGCGCTGGACGCCGGCATCAACTTTTTCGATACCGCCAACGTCTACGGCGGCACACAGCACCGTGGATGGACCGAGGAGATCCTGGGCCGCTGGTTCGCGAAGGGCGGCGAGCGCCGCGAGCGCGTCGTCCTGGCCACCAAGCTCTACGGGACCATGACGGACCGTCCCAACGAGTCCAAGCTCTCCGCCCTCAACATCCGGCGCGCCTTGGACGCCAGCCTCAAGCGCCTGCAGACCGACTACATCGACGTGTACCAGTTCCACCACGTGGACCGGAACACGCCGTGGGACGAGATCTGGCAGGCCATCGAGGTAGCGGTCCAGCAGGGCAAGATCCTGTATTCCGGAAGCAGCAACTTCGCCGGCTGGCACATCGCCCAGGCCCAGGAGGCGGCGGCGCGGCGCAGCTACAACGGCCTCGTGAGCGAGCAGTCCATCTACAACCTGCTCACCCGCAACGTCGAATTGGAAGTCATCCCGGCGGCCCAGCAGTACGGCCTCGGGCTCATCCCGTGGTCGCCGCTTCACGGCGGGCTTCTGGGCGGGGTGCTCAAGAAGGAGCGCGACGGCGTCCGTCGCCTTGAGGGCCGCGCGGCCGAGACCCTGAAGAAGCACGAGGACCAGATCCGCCAGTACGAGGACCTCGCCGACGACCTTGGCTACGAGCCCGGCGACGTCGGCCTGGCCTGGTTGCTGCACCAGCCGGCCGTGACCGCACCGATCGTGGGTCCGCGCACGCAGGAGCAGTTGGACGCTGCCATCAGGGCTTTGGACGTCACCCTCGACGCCGATGCCCTCAAGCGGCTCGACGACATCTTCCCGGGCCACCGGACCGCGCCGGAGGACTACGCGTGGTGACGTCGGCACCGTTGCACCTGCTGTTCATCGGCGGAACCGGGACCATCAGCGCGGCGGCGGCGGAGCGCGCCGTCGCGCTGGGCCACCGGCTCACCATGCTCAACCGCGGACTGAGCTCAGAAAGGCCGGTCCCTCCGGGCACGGAACTGCTCCAGGCAGATATCCGCAACCCCGCCGAGGTGGCGGAGGTGCTGAACGGCCGCGAGTTCGACGCCGTCGCGGACTTCATCTCTTTCACGCCGGAGCACGTTTCTGCCGCCGTGGAGTTGTTCCGCGGCCGGACCGGTCAGTACGTGTTCATCAGCTCGGCTTCGGCCTACCAGAAGCCGCCCGCACATTTGCCCATCCTCGAGTCGACCCCGCTAAGGAACCCCTTCTGGAAGTACTCGCAGGACAAGATCGCGTGCGAAGACCTTCTCGTCAGGGCCTATCGCGACCAGGGATTCCCCGTGACCATCGTCCGGCCTTCGCACACCTATGACCGCACGCGGATCGCCCTTCTGGGCGGTTGGACGGACATCCATCGGATGCGGGAAGGCCTGCCTGTGGTAGTCCACGGCGACGGTACCTCGCTGTGGACGCTCACCCATACGGATGACTTTGCGGTGGCCTTCGTCGGCCTCCTCGGCCGGCCGCAGGCCGTTGGTGAAAGCTACACCATCACCTCGGACGAAGCGCTCCCGTGGGACCAGGTCTACCGGCTCTTCGCGACGGCCGCAGGGGCCCCGGAACCCGAACTGGTGCACGTCGCCTCGGAAACCATTGCCGCGCACTCTCCGGAGCTTGGTCCCGGGCTTCTCGGGGACAGATCCCACTCCGTGGTCTTCGACAACACCAAAATCAAGACTCTGGTGCCTTGGTATCGGGCAGAAATTCCGTTCGCGGCAGGCGCACGGGAGATCGTCCGGTGGCATGATGAACATCCGGGCATCAAGCACGTGGATCAGGACTTCATGAAACTCAGCGATCAACTGGTCCAATGGGCACGGAGGCCGATCTAGCAACCGAAAGGACAGGACCATGGCACTTGCTCCGACCGTCAGGCTCAATGACGGTAATGCCATTCCGCAGATCGGCCTCGGAACCTGGCCGCTCGACGACGCCCAGGTCGCCGCGGCGGTAGTGTCCGCCGTCGGGCTCGGCTACCGGCACGTCGACACGGCCTACCGCTACGGTAACGAGGCCGGCGTCGGGCAAGGCGTGCGGGACTGCGGGATCCCGCGCGAGGAACTGTTCATCACCACCAAACTGGACGGCACGCACCAAGGCCGCGATCGCGCCGTCGACGGGCTCGAGGGCTCCCTCAAACGACTCGGGCTGGACTACGTGGACCTCTTGTTGATCCATTGGCCGCTCCCCCAACGGAATGAATTCGTGTCCACTTGGGAGACTTTCGAGCGACTCCAAGCTGAGGGGAAGGTGCGCTCAATCGGCGTGTCCAACTTCAAGCCATCGCACCTTGAACGGCTTCTGGAGGAAACCTCGGTGGTGCCGGCCGTCAACCAAATCCAGATCTCGCCGTCAATCACTCGGATCGATGAGCGTGCCTTCAACGGAAGCCATGGCATCGCCACGGAATCGTATAGTCCGTTGGGGGCCGGCCGCGATCTCCTGAATGCCCCGGTGTTGGCCGCGATCGGGAAGAAACACGGAAAGACTCCGGGTCAGATTGTGCTGCGCTGGCACGTCCAGGAGGGGCTCGTTGCTATCCCGAAGTCCGCAAATCCGCTGCGCATGAAGGAAAACCTGGACGTCTTCGACTTCGCTTTGGACCACGACGATCTGTCCGCGATAGCCACTTTGGACGCGGGTGCCGACGCCGGCGTCGACTCGGATGTACAGGGCCACTGAGGCCGCACTCCATCACCAACACTAAGGACGGCATGGCAGAGAACATCGACGGAACGCTCATCTGGACAGGCGCTTACACCACGGACAGCGACGGGAACGGAACGGGCATTGGGGCAGTTTCCGCGCGTGAAGATGGCAGCCTCAGTTGGCTGGGCACGGCCGTCGAAGCGCCCTCGCCGTCGTTCCTTGCCGTGCACCCCACGCTGCCGGTGGTCTACGCGGTAGCCGAGGCCGCCCAGACGGTCCGGGCATACCGACGGGCCGGGCTGTTCGGCCTTGAACCCCTGGGCGAGGCTTGGCCTGCTGGAGCTGCGGCCTGCCACGTCGCCGTCGACCCCTCCGCCCGTTTCATCGTGGTCAACTGTTGGGGCGACGGCAACGTGCTGCTCTACGGGCTCGACGACGACGGCGGCATCACATCGCGCTTTGTGGCGCCGCCGGCGAAGGATCCGCACGCCGGCGTCGACGGCGCGATCGACATCGCCACCGGCGGCGCCCGGGTGAGCCGCGCCCACGCAAGCCTCATGCTCGAGGACGGCCGGATCATGACCACCGACCTCGGCTTCGACCTTGTACGGGTGTGGAACTATTTCCCCGACACCGGCCTGCTTCCTGACCACCAAGTCGCACTCCCGATGGGCAGCGGTCCGCGGCACCTGGTCCAGCACCCCTCCGCCGGCGCCGTATTCGTGGTGACCGAATATTCGATCGAAGTGGTGGTGCTCCTGCCCGGCGCCGACGGCCGCTTTGTGCTCCACCGTCGCGGTCCCGCGACTGCAGGTGGGGCCGCCGACGGCGACGCAGCCGCCGAAATCGCGCTGTCCCCGGACAATCGCTTCGTCTACACGGGCATCCGCGGCTCCAACCGGATCTCGGTACTGGCCGTCGAAGGCAGCGGAACCCGGCTCCGACCCGTCGCTGACGTGCCCAGCGAAGGAGACTGGCCCCGCCACCACCTGGTCCGCGACGGCTGGCTCCACGTCGCGCACGAGCGTTCCAACCAAGTCACCACGTTCGCATTGGACCCTTCCACCGGCATCCCGGGCGAAGTCCTCGACCAGCTGAACGCGGGTTCCCCCACCGCTTTGGTCGTAGCTCCCTGAGCCGTTGATCGAGGCGTGAGATCTCGCCCCTTTCGCGACCCCAAAGAGGTGAGATCTCACGTCTCGATGCGGCGCCTAACCCCGTACGGCCTCGTCAACTGCCGCCAGCAGGGAGTTGAACCGCGGGTTCGCGTCGAGGTCATCAATGAGGACCGCCCGTCCTCGTTCGTCGGCTAGTGGTACTTGCCAGTTGGGGTAGACCTCCGACGTCGTTCCGGGCTGGTTCTGCACCCTCCGCTCCCCCACGGCATCCACTAGGGCAACACCGAGCAGGACCGACGGAGCAAGGGCCAGCAAGCGATGGAGCGCCTCAATGACTTGCTCCTCGCCAAGCGCTTTTCCGTTGACCGGCAGGAGGCCCCGTTCCCGGAGCAACCCCATCATCTTGTCCAAGCTGGCCTCGTGCTCGGCCCGTTCCTCGGCCACGCTTCGTTCGAGCAAGCCCAGTTGGCTCCGGAGTTCCACGTGATCGCCGGCAAGGTACCCGGCAGTCGGCGGGAGGTCGTGGGTGTTGACGCTAGCGAGGGCCTGCACTCGGTATCGTTCGGGCGGGAGGGGCGAGTCGCCGTCGTACTCGAACCAGAGGATCGACGTGCCAAGGATGCCGCGGGCCGCAAGGTAGTCCCGCACCCAAGGCTCGAAGACGCCCAGGTCTTCGCCGATGACCACCGCGCCCGCGCGGTGCGCTTCCAAGGCGAGGATGCCGATGAGGGCCTCGTGGTCGTACCGGACGTAGGCGCCGTCGCGGGCGGAATTCCCGGCGGGCACCCACCACAAGCGGAACAGCCCCAGGATGTGGTCCACGCGGATTCCGCCGGCATGGCGAAGGACTGTGGAGAGCATCGCGCGCAACGGCGCGTAGCCCGCCTCTGCCAAACGGACCGGGTGCCACGGTGGCTGATTCCAGTTCTGGCCGAGCTGGTTATACATGTCCGGTGGTGCGCCCACGCTGACACCCGGCGCGAAGCTGCTGCGCAGGGTCCAGGCGTCGGCACTGCTCAAATCCGCGCCGACCGCGAGATCGTGCACTACTCCCAGCCGCATGCCGGATCGCCTTGCCGCGACCTGGGCCGACTCGAGCTGCTCATCGCAGATCCACTGAAGCCAACGGTGGAAACCGATCCGGTCGGCCAATGCCTGGCGCATCGACTCAACCTTGGGCGAACCGAGGGTGGCCGCGGGGTCCTGCCAGAAGGGGTCGTCCGGCGACCGGTCCTCGCGGATGGCGCACCAAAGGGCGAAATCGTCCAGGCCCGGGCCGGACTCGCGGCAGAATTCCTCGAAGGCACGTTGCCGGGCCGGAGAAAGCTTGACTGTGTGAAGGAGTTCCAGGGCAGCGAGTTTGGCGGCGAAGATTTGGTCCCGGTCCAGCCGTTCCGCGTCCTTGTTGAGGGCATGGACGTGATCCAACAGCCGGTCCACCGTGGCGCGCTTCCGCGGCTTCACATATGCCAATTCGGGAATGGATTCGACCCGGATATAGAGGGGGTTGAAGAATCGCCTGGTGGACGGAGAATACGGCGACGCTTGAACCGGAGGCACCGGATCTGCGGCATGCAAGGGGTTGACCAGGACGTAGTCTGCACCGCGTGCGCCGGCCAACGCCGCCAAATCGGCCAAGTCCGCGAAATCCCCGATACCCCATGAGCGCTTCGAGCGTACCGAATACAGCTGCGTTGCGAGTCCCCACCCGCGCCGTTCCTCCAGCTGTGCTGCCGTCTGCAACTTGGCTGGAACCACGGCCAGCGCGGCAGTGGCCGTCACGCCGTCGGACTCGGCCGTGAGCGAATGCCAGCCGAGCGGCAAGCCGGCCGGCACCTCAAAGGTGGCACGGCCTGTGGGCACTCCATCCACGTCGCGCGGCGGCGCCCAATCCTCCTGCTGGGTGGCGGCGAGTTCCGTTCCGTCCTCGAGTGAGATCGTCAGACTGGCCGGCAAACCGTCGCGGACGTGGACGTGCACGGCCGCGTTCGTTCCCTCTTGGACGACGACGGCGGGCGGCAGCATCCGCCGCCACGGCGCCACTTCCGCGTCAGCCAGGGCCGCCTCGATCTGCTCGTCGGAATGAGCGGCGACTCCCAGTGCGTCCAGCACTTGGATCAGCGTGGTGGGTAAAACATCGTGTTGCAACCCGTCCCAGCCGTGGAACGACGTCCCGACGCCATGAGCGTCCGAGAGCCGGTGAAGCAGATCCTCGTCGATGGCGATGTTCGGGGCGGGTGGCATCGCCGTGGTGTCGGAGTCCTGCTGGATGGGAGTGTTGGTCATGTCCGCCTCGTCTGCGATGTGATTCGTCCGAAGGTGCATACCGCCCCGCGTGCAACTCGAGCGAGGCAACTGGTTCCGATTATTGCAGGGCGGTGGGGGCCGACCCAGTTATTCCGACAGCATGACGCCCCCAACCCGAAACCCCCGCCCACATATGAGCCCCAAACCGGAAACGCTCGCTCACAAGATGTGAGCGAGCGTCGGTCGTGGAACCCACATATCCGAGCGAGCGTCGGTCGTAGAACCCACATACGTGAGCGAGCGTCGGTCGTGGAACCCACATATCCGAGCGAGCGTCGGTCGTAGAACCCACGTACGTGAGCGAGCGTCGGTCGTAGAACCCACATACGTGAGCGAGCGTCGGTCGTGGAACCCACATATCCGAGCGAGCGTCGGAAAACCGGAAACGCTCGCTCACATATAAGCCCCAAACCGGAAACCCTCGCTCACTGCGGTCGTCAAGTTTTTGAGACATTTTCGTTGTTTGTTTTGGTTAGGCGGCCAGGGGTTCCTGGACGCTGGTGTGGTGGTTTGCGTGGGCGGTGGCTGGCGGGATGCCGCCGGCCCGTCGGTTGGGTCGGCGGCGGTTGTACCAGCCCTCGATGTAGTCCATCACGGCGGTCCGTGCGGTGAGCCTGGAACCGAAGCGGTGGTGGTGGTAGAACTCGGTCTTGAGGTGTGAGAAGAAGTTCTCGGCGACCGCGTTGTCCCAGCACACCCCCACCTTGCCCATGGACTGGGTGACCTCGTTCTGGGCGCACCATCGTTGGAATTCCTCCGAGGTGTACTGGGTGCCCCGGTCGGAGTGGAAGACGACTGGGCCGCCGATGAGGTGGCCGTGGTTCCGGGCCATCCGCAGGGCCGCGGTGCACAGGCTGGCGCGCATGTGTTCGGCCATGGCCCAGCCGATGACCATCCCGGAGAACAGGTCGATGACCGTGGCCAGGTAGAGCCAGCCCTCGCCGGTGCGCAGGTAGGTGATGTCCCCGACCAGCCGGGTCCCGGGCACCGCGGAGGTGAAGTCGCGCCTGCCCTGGTCATCGAGCATGTGGTTCTGGATGTGGGCGGTCTTGGCCTGCGGGTCCTGGAGCGTGGTCTTTTTCCAGGCCTGGGTGCGGATGGCCCGCAGGCCGTGCTCGCGCATGATGGCCCCCACGGTCGGGGCGGAGACCTTGGTCCCGGCCGCGTTCAGGAGCCGGGTCAGCTGGTCCCGCCCGGCACGCCCGGACTCCTTCGTGTAGAGCTTGGTGACCGCGGTGACCAGCTCCCCGTGCCGCACGGTGCGCGGTGAAGGGCCGGCAGGTTTGCGCCACCGGTAATAGGAGGCCCGGGAGACGTTCAATTTCCGGCATAGCCACACCACGGGATGGTTGGCCTTCTCCGCTTCGATGAACTCGTAGAAATCCTCTACTTTTGCTTCGCGGCAAAGAAGGCGCTGACTTTTCCCAGGAACTCGACCTCGGCCTTCAACCTGGCGTTTTCGGCCAGCGCTTTCTGGTGTTCATCCCACGCCACCGGCCCCCGGTCCTCGGGCTGGGCAGGGGTGTCCGGTTGCTTGTCCCGGGACTTGTGTACCCAGTTTCCCAGCGTGCTTTCCTTCACCCCGATCTCCTGCGCGATCTGCTTCACCGGCCGGTCCGAAGACAAAACCAGTCGAACCGATTCCTCCCGGAACGCGGCGTCGTATGTCTTTCTGCGGGTGGTCATCTGAAACTGAGGCTCCCATCAAGCTGTCTCACAAAACCATACGGCCGCACACATACGCCTGGGCACGGCGTGGTACATGATTGAGCTATGGACGCCGTGGATGCGCTCAACGAAACCGCCTTCTGGCTGGAACGGGAACTCGCGGACAGCTTCAAGGTCCAGGCGTTCCGCCGGGCTGCAGGCATCGTCGCCGGACTCAGCCAGGAGGAACTGGTTGCCCGGCTCATGGACGGCCGCCTCAAGCGAACCAAGGGAATCGGCAGCCGGACCTTCGAGGTGATCAGCCAGGCCCTGGGCGGAGCTGTTCCGGAATACCTTGAGAACCTCCGCCGTCGTGGGGCCGAACCCTTGGTCAAGGGTGGACACGAGCTAAACGCCGAGCTGCGGGGCGATCTGCACAGCCACAGCAACTGGTCCGACGGGGGCTCACCGATCGAGGTCATGGTCACCGCTGCGAATATTCTCGGACGGGAATATCTCGCTTTGACCGATCACTCCCCCAACCTCACCATCGCGAACGGACTCAGCCCCGAGCGCTTGATGGAGCAACTCAGCGTTGTGGATGGGATCAACGAGCGATACGGGCAGGAGCCCGGGTTCCGGTTGCTGGCCGGTATCGAAGTAGACATTCTTGAAGACGGCGAGCTGGACCAGTCCGCTGAGCTGCTGAGCCAACTCGACGTCGTGGTGGCCAGCGTCCACTCGAAGCTCCGATCCGACAAACGGCCTATGACCCGGCGCATGCTCGCCGCCATCGAAAACCCGCACACGAACGTCCTCGGGCACTGCACGGGCCGTTTAGTCAGGGGATCGCGCGGAACAAGGCCGCCGTCGGAGTTCGACGCCGAAGAGGTGTTCGCCTCGTGCGCGGAACACTCCGTCGCCGTCGAGATCAATTCGAGGCCGGAACGCCAGGACCCACCGGACGAATTGATTCGGATTGCCCTTGATGCCGGCTGCCTCTTCAGCATCGACAGCGACGCCCATGCCCCCGGCCAACTCGACTTTCTGCAATACGGAGCGGAGCGGGCAGAAGCCAATGGTGTTCCCGCCGACCGGATCATCACGACGTGGCCTTTGGATCGACTCCTGGGGTGGCTCCAGCCAGCCTAGCGGCGCCGCGCCACCCGCAACCGCAGGGCCGCAACCACCCATACGACGGCGAATAGGGCAATCAGCACCAACCCGGCGTCGCCGAGGTCTATTTCGCCCAGCCACGTCGTGACGGGATCCGTCAGGCCAAAAGCCGCGTTGAGGAAACCGCCCAGCGTGATGACCGATATGAACAACGCCGAGAAGGCCGAGATGCCAGTGATGATGGCGTTGAATCCAAGCTTGCGCTGGGGATCGTGGATGGCGGATTTGTACATTCGCATCATGGCCACGCCGTTGACGGAATCGCAGAGTGTCATCGCCGCGGTGAAGGCCAACGGCAACGCCAGGAGGGCCAGAACAGACACGCCCGCGAGCGACGCCGCCGTCGTGAGCACCAGGAGCCCGATGGTGGTGGCGGTGTCGAAGCCGAGTCCGAACAAGAAGCCGATCACATAGATGTTCCGCGGACGCTGGACCTTGGATAGCGGCTTGGCCAGGAGCCGCGCAATAAGCCCTTTGGTTTCGAGGTCCTCGACGGCGATCGCGCCACCGGCCTGGGCGGCGCGATACAGCTGCATCGTGCGGAGGAACGCAGACCCGTTGAAGACCCCCATGGCCAGGAGGAAGAGCCCGGAAACGCCGCTGCCGATCAGCCCCAGCACTAGGTGCCCAGTGGTGCCGTCCTCCATGAGTTGGCCCACCAGGCTGGCGCCACCGATCACCATCACACCGGCCAGGATCACCACGGAGCTGTGGCCCAGGCTGAAGGCGAAACCGACGCTCACGGGGTCCTTGCGCTGTGCCACGAATTTACGAGTGGAATTGTCGATCGCGGCGATGTGGTCCCAGTCGTAGCTGTGCTTGATGCCGGCCACATAGGCCGTCAGCACAAGGCCCAGCGCCAGCGGCTGCCCGCCACCGGCGCCACCCACCAGCAGGAGTACGACGGCGGCAAGGTGCAAGAGGACGACGGAACCGAACATGAACGCGAGGCGCGACCTCATCGGGAGATGCTCGCGCCGGCGGTACATCGAGGCGAACTCCGCGAGTGAGGTCATCAGTATTTCCTTAGGTTCAGCGGCGCCCTGCCGTACCAGCGTTCGCGCAAAAGGCTGGTGCAGGCACCAAGCAATCGATTCAGTTCCTCGGTGCTGTTCGAGAGGGACCGCAGAACCAGGCCCGTTGTGCCCGCAAGGGTGCGGGTCAGCGACAAGCCCGGGTACGCGTCGTACTCCGCCGTCAGCCGGTGCAGTTCATCGGCGAGCGCCTGGTCAACCCGAGAATCCACCACAATGAGCGAACCCAAGTGGCTGTACCCCTCCATGAAGCCCATTCCGGTTACATCGCCCAGGGGCGGCCGGATCAGGAGGTTGTCGAGCGCGAGCAGCGCTGCGCCGTCGTCGCCCTCCACCTGGATCTCGTTCCGGAGCCGCAGTTCCCGGTACCGGAAGGAGGCCCCGTCCGGCGACCAGCCGGGAGTGATGACTTCCGCCATGATGAGGCTCGACGTCGGATGCACAGTGATGTGCGTATTCTGCCGATAGCTGGCCTCCCGGTAGGCGATGAGCTGGTCGGGAGCCAACTCCAGTTCCGCCCCCTCCCCCAGCCGTATGGTCATCCGCTGCTCCGCAAACGACCCTGGCGTTCGATAGATCTTCGTGGCCGACTGAGTCGTCAAAAGCAACGAAGCCCCCGCCTCGACCTCCACGTCCACGACATAGAGATCCGCCCCCAAATACGCCCCGCCCGGATTGACCACGACATAACAAACCTGCCCGCTCTGATCCAAGTAATGCGGCCTCAAAACCCGCAAGGCACCCTGATGAAACTGCCGCACGGCCACGGAACGACCAGCACGTTTCCCTACGACGAGCGCAAGGCGACCCATCTCGGGCCGATCAGCGGACGCGGATGAAGGGGGCCGCGGCGTGGCGGGCACCGCGAAGCGGGCACGGCCCCCTTTATCCGCGGGCGCAGGCCCCGGTGAGATGAGAGCGTTCGCGAGTGAACTCATTGCGCCAGGTCGAGCATCAGGACATCGTGCCGCATCCATGCGATGACCTTGTCCAGCCCTTCGTCGGTCTTCAGGTTGGTGAAGCAGAAGGGCTTGTCGCCACGGAATTCCTTGGAGTCCCGTTCCATCACTGACAGGTCTGCGCCGACGAACGGGGCGAGGTCGGTCTTGTTGATGATGAAGAGGTCCGACTTGATCATGCCTTGGCCGGCTTTGCGGGGGATTTTCTCTCCCTGGGCGACGTCGATGATGTAGATCGAGAAGTCCACGAGTTCGGGGCTGAACGTGGCCGAGAGGTTGTCGCCGCCGGATTCGACGAAGATGACCTGCAGGTCGGGGTGCCGTTTCTTGAGTTCCTCGATGGCTGCCGTGTTCATGGAGGTGTCTTCGCGGATGGCGGTGTGCGGGCAGCCGCCGGTTTCCACGCCGATGATGCGGTCCTCGGGCAGGATGCCGTTGGCCGCGAGGATCTTGGCGTCTTCGATCGTGTAGATGTCGTTGGTGATGGCAGCCATGGAGATTTCCCGGCTCATGTGGCGGGTTAGGCGCTCCACGAGTTGCGTTTTGCCGGCTCCTACCGGGCCGCCGATGCCGATCTTGATGGGTTCAGACATGTGTCCTCCTATGGTTCTAGCTCATGAACATGCGCGCGCGTTGCCATTCGTGCCGCATCTGCGAAATTTCCAGCCCGGGGCTGACGGCTCCGAAGTCGTCCCAGCTGAGGTGCCGGACATGCTCGACGGCGGCAGCGACGTCGTCGTGCGCCCTGAGCAGCAGCCGCTGCCCGGAGTTCTGGCCGAGCGGGATGGCACGCACGGCGTTCTGCGTCAGGGAGGTGACCGCCGCGAAAAGGTACCCGGCCAGCGCTTCTTCGAACGGCACGCCTAGCGAGCGCGCGACGACGGCGAACGCCAGCGGCTGATGACCGGCAGCCCGGCCTGTGGTCACGAGAGTCCGGTACGCCTCGAGCTGGGCCGAAGGAAAGACTTCGGTCCCGATCTCAATCAGCCGCCCGCCCATCTTGGTACTGGCTTCCCGTAGTTGCCGCGGCAAGAGTTGGGCACTCAAATGAGTATCCAACTCCCCCAAATCCACCCCTTCATAAAGGAACCGAACGGCCAGCCCATCGGAATAAGTCAACTGCTGCCCCACAAACGCAGACAGCCAAGTGCCGAATGAGGCTTCATCGTGAACCAACCCCCGCTCGATGTACGTCTCAAACCCCAAGGAATGAGCAAACGCCCCAGTAGGCAACGCAGAGTCAGTCAGCTGCTGAAGCGCCAGCTGATAAGTGCTCACTGTTGCCCCCCAAAGGTGACCTGCGCGGCGTAGGTGGGTGATAGGGGCCGCGGCGTGGCGGGCACCGCGGGGGGCCCACTGCCGCGAGGGCCCCGACCCGAGCTTGCGAGGGTTGGGAGCGGCTGGGGACGGGCACGGCCCCTATCACCCACCGGAGGCTTGCCGACCGGGTTAACAGCGGCCGGGACCGGCCTAGTGCGTGTGTTCAGCATGGCGAAAAGGCACCGGCATTACGCGTTCCTGGCGGTCGTAAGGCACACCGACGTGTTTGAGGTAATCCTCGACCGTGTGGTCGTACTGGCACACCATGACTTCGGCCCCGTACTCGGACGCAGCGTCGAAGAACTGGGCCTGCAGGTGCCGGTTGCCGAGGGAGTGCGCCACGACACCCATTTCGTAGATGCTTCGGGCGGCGATGACCAGGACATCGCTCGGCAGCACGGACACCACGATCAGGTTCGTATCCTCGACGGCGAGGATGTCGCCGTCGCGCAGGTCTCCGGAGCCGGCCGGGAGGCGGATGCCGAGTTCCTTCCCGTGGTCCGTGGTGACGCGCTGGATGCGTTTGACCAGTTGAGCGCTGGGCAGCACGACTTTCTCCTTGTGGAGGCCGGCGTATTGTTCGGGATCGGGCAGTTCGTGCAGGTTGCCGAGAATCTTTTCGATGATCATGTGGTTCTCCTCCGGCGGTCTAGAAAAGGAAGTAGCGCTGGGCCATGGGCAGCACGTCGGATGGCTCGCAGGTGACATCTTCGCCGTCGACCGTCACTTTGTAGGTTTCGGGGTCTACGGCGATGTCGGGGGTTTCGCCGTTGAACTTGAGGTCCGCTTTGCTCAGGTTCCGGATACCGGATACCGGCCGGATGACGCGTTCAAGTCCAAGCTCTTCCGGGACGCCGGCCTCGATGGCCGCTTTGGACAGGAAGGTAATGGAGGACTGCTGCAGCGCTTTGCCGTGGGTGGCGAACATCGGACGCATGGTGCGTGGCTGGGGTGTGGGGATGGAGCCGTTGGAATCGCCCATGAGTGCGTAGGCGATCTGGCCGCCCTTGAGGACCAGTTCAGGCTTCACGCCGAAGAAGGCCGGATTCCAGAGGACGAGGTCGGCGAACTTGCCCACCTCCACGGAGCCGATGGAGTCTGCCATGCCCTGCGCGATCGCCGGGTTGATGGTGTATTTGGAGATGTAGCGCTTGATCCTGAAGTTGTCGCTTTCCGCGCCCAACCCGTTCGGAGCGCCGTGGCTCGCACCTGACGCGTCCTTGAGGACGCCCCGCTGCCGCTTCATGGCGTCGGCCACTTGCCAGGTGCGGATGACGACTTCGCCCACACGGCCCATGGCCTGGGAATCCGAGGAGGTCATGGAGAAGATGCCCAGGTCCTGGAGCACGTCCTCGGCGGCGATGGTTTCGGCCCGGATGCGGGAATCGGCGAACGCCACGTCTTCCGGGATGTCCGGGTTGAGGTGGTGGCACACCATGAGCATGTCCAGATGTTCTTCGATGGTGTTGCGCGTGTACGGGAGCGTCGGGTTGGTGGACGCCGGGAGCACGTTCGGCAATCCGGCGATCTTGATGATGTCCGGAGCGTGCCCGCCGCCGGCGCCTTCGGTATGGAAGGTGTGGATCACGCGGCCGTCAATGGCCTTGATGGTGTCCTCCACGAATCCGCACTCGTTGAGGGTGTCCGTGTGGATGGCTACCTGCACGTCGTATTCGTCAGCTACGCGCAAGGACATGTCGATCGACGAGGTCGTGGCGCCCCAGTCCTCGTGGACTTTGAGGCCTACGGCGCCTGCGCGGATCTGTTCGGCGAGCGGCTCGATGGCTGACGCGTGGCCCTTGCCGAAGAGGCCGATGTTGATCGGCAGCCCTTCCGCGGCTTGCAGCATCCGTGAAATGTGCCATTTGCCGGGAGTAATGGTGGTGGCCTTGGTTCCTTCCGCCGGTCCCGTACCGCCGCCGACCATTGTGGTGATGCCGCTGCACAGGGCCGTGGGGACTTGGTCCGGGGAAATGTAGTGGATGTGGGTGTCGACGCCGCCTGCGGTGAGGATCTTGCCCTCGCCGGCGATCATCTCGGTGCTGGCCCCGATCACGATGTCCACGCCGTCGGCGATCTGCGGGTTTCCGGCCTTGCCGATCTTGAAGATGTGGCCGTCTTTGAGCGCCACATCGGCCTTGTAGATTCCGGTGTAGTCGAGGACCACCACGTTCGAAATGACGGTGTCCGGGACGTCCTCATCCCGGGTCACTTGGCCGTTCTGCCCCATGCCGTCCCGGACCACTTTGCCGCCGCCGAACATGACCTCTTCTCCGTAGACCGTGTAGTCCTTCTCGATCTCGAGGAAGAGTTCGGTGTCCGCCAAGCGGATGGAGTCTCCCGTCGTCGGGCCATAAAGGTCTGCGTACTGCTTGCGCGAAATTTCAAAGCTCACTGGGCTGTCCCTTCTTTCCTGGCTCCGGGCCCTTCAGTGCGGGCGGCAGCGCCGCCGTCGTTCTTTCCGGCATCCGCGTCAAGGGGACCATTGACGGCGTTCCGCAGGCCGTAGACTTCGCGGCTGCCCGCGAGCGCAATGAGCTTGACCGTCTTCGAATCGCCCGGTTCGAAGCGCGCGGCTGTTCCGGCGGGGATGTCCAGGCGGCGGCCGTAAGCGGCCTCACGGTCGAAATCGAGCGCGGGATTCGATTCGGCAAAGTGGTAGTGCGAGCCCACCTGGACAGGGCGGTCGCCACGGTTGACGACGTCGACGGCGATTGCCTCGCGTCCGCTGTTGCAGGCAATGGGCTCCGTTTGGAGACGGTATTCACCGGGAATCATGCTGGCCTCCTAGCGGATCGGGTCGTGGACGGTGACGAGCTTGGTCCCGTCGGGGAATGTAGCCTCGATCTGGACGTCATGGATCATCTCGGGCACGCCTTCCATGACATCCTCACGACCAAGTAGGGTGGTCCCGTAACTCATGAGTTCAGCCACGGTTTTCCCGTCACGGGCCCCCTCAATCAGTTCGTAGCTGATGATCGCCACGGCTTCGGGGAAGTTGAGCTTCAGACCGCGGGATTGCCGACGGCGGGCGAGGTCGGCCGCGACCACGATCATGAGCTTTTCCTGCTCACGGGGCAAAAGATGCATCGGTTCTCCTTAAAGTTCTGTGCTGCAGAAAGCGGACATCAGATCACTCGAGGCTCAGATAAGCCGAGGACATCGGGGCAGCTACTACGGTTATAACGCCAAACATCAGACATATCCAGTTCGACCATTCACCGCCTCTCCCGAACGAATTGTGACCAGCCTAAAGCCTTGAGGTTTCCGCCAGATTTCCGTGCTCCCGCGGCATCAGGCCTTCTTGGCGCGGTGCTTCCTGACCTGCCACACAAGCACAATCGCCACCACAATTACTGCCACCACAGCCGCTGCCCCCCGGCCCACCACACGGGCCACTTCTTCGTACGAATTTCCGGCCACAAAACCGAGCGTCACGAACAGGGACCCCCAGATAATGCCGCCGCTGAAATTCCAGAACGCGAAACGCCGGTAAGGCATTCGGCTAAGTCCGGCGAGCGCGGGCATGACGGCACGGAAGAAGGCGGTAAAGCGCCCAAGGAGCACCGCGACGCCACCTTTGTCTTTGAGGAAGTCTTCGGCCTTCTGCAATTGGGCGCGCCTTTTGTCCAGGATTTTCAAGGCCATCACCCGTGGGCCGAAATGCTTGCCTATTTCGTAGCCCACGGTGTCTCCCGTGATCGCTGCAATCACCACTATGGCGATCATGACCCACAATTCGAAGAGCCCGCGGCTCGCAATCACCCCGCCGACCACCGCCGCCGTTTCACCAGGAATCACGAACCCCACAAAGATTGCATCCTCAGCGAACACGAGGGCGAAAACGATGCACGCGATCACGAGCGGGCTGGTATTCAGGAGTCCGTCCAAAAGCGCATGCATGAAGAACAGTCTGGCAGTTGAAGGCCCACTTGGGCAGGAGGCACCAGATCCGGGCACCATTGCCCGTTCCGTGCAGGCCCGTTGAGAATGGTGAGTGTGAACAACAGCTTCGCTGATGCGACCTCCCGCTTGTGGCACGCGCTCGGTGCAGAAGATGCGGATTTGGCGGCCGCTCATCTAACGACGACCGGGCCGCGGGCTGTTCTCCCGGCCGCTTTCGACGTGACAGGACTCGCGACGGGGGCGGTGGCCGTCGCAACGGTGGCGGCAGCACAGTTTCTGGCAGCTCGCCGAGAGTCACGGCAGCCGGCCGTGACGGTAGGCAGTCGGGAGTCATGCGCCGCGTTCGCGTCCGAGGGGCTGTTCACTCCAGTCGGCTGGAACCGGCCACCGCTCTGGGACCCCATCGCCGGCAACTATCGTGCGGCCGACGCCTGGATCAGGCTGCACACCAACTACGCCGGCCACCGCGCCGCCGTCGAGCGGGTGCTTGGAGCCCATGACCGCGAAACAGTTAAGGCCGCAGTGGGCGGTTTGCGTGCCGAGGAATTGGAGACGGCCATCGTGGAGGCGGGCGGATGTGCCGCCGTCATGCACAGCCGCGTCCAGTGGCTCGCCTCGGCTCCAGGGGCGGCGACCACGGACGCGCCGCCCTTGACCGTCGTCGAACGCCGCTCATCCGGTGCCCGCACGCCGGACGCCGTCGGGAAACTGCCCTTCGACGGCGTGCGCGTGCTCGACCTGACTCGGGTAATCGCTGGACCGGTCTGCACCAAGTTCCTTGCCGGCTACGGTGCGGAGGTGCTTCGGATCGATCCGCCCGGCTTTGAAGAGGTGCCGTCGCTGCTGCCTGAGACGACGCTCGGCAAGCGTACCGCCGCTTTGGATCTCACTGCCCCAAGCGACCGCGCGACTTTCGAGGCACTGCTCGCGGGTGCCGATGTGCTCGTGTCGGGACTGCGCGGCGACGCCCTGAAACGCATGGGCTACGACGACGAGGCCCTGGCCGCCGTGAACCCCGGCCTGATCATCGCGAGCCTGGACGCCTACGGCTGGGATGGCCCATGGCGCAACCGTCGCGGGTTCGACAGCCTGGTCCAGATGAGCTGCGGGATCGCCGACGACGGCGCTACCGCCACGGGCCAAGCGGAGCCGGCCCCGCTTCCCGTTCAAGCCCTCGACCACGCGACAGGCTGGCTTTTGGCCGCGGCCGTCGCCCGAGCCTTGACCCGGCGCCTCACCCACTCGGTGACGACCCGCATCCAAGGCTCACTCATCGGCACGGCCAACCTGCTGTACTCGATGACCCCGCCGAACGACCACCTATCGGTACCGACACCGAATGACTTCACTCTCGTGGAAACCACCACAGACTGGGGGCCGGCGCGCCGCGTGCCGCTTCCAGGGCGAATCGACGGCGCCCCAGCGCACTGGTCGCAGCAAGCCGGACCGCTCGGCCGCCACCCGGCCGCGTGGGGCACGGCCTAGTTTTCGCTTGGCACAAGTAAACCGCTTGGCACAAGTAAACCCCCGGAACCGTGCGGTTCCGGGGGTTCTAGAGTGGGCCCTGTGGGGATCGAACCCACGACCCACGGATTAAAAGTCCGATGCTCTACCAACTGAGCTAAAGGCCCCTGCCGACTGTAGAAACAGCCATAAACACTGTACCTCAAGCTCAAGGCCGTTTTGACACGCTTGGCACCCGCGCCGTCCAAGCCGGCACCCGCACCTTTCTCCCCACTTTTGAACCAGGCCCCGACGACGACGCGCGGAGACTAAGGCGATTCGCGGCTCCCACGGATCCAAACATGGGGAGGTTGCAACAAGCCCCAGTCAAGGGTGCACGAGCGAAAACACAGGAGTAGCGTTGGGGCATGAGCGAACAATCGGGACCTCCTGTGTACGGCGGAGCAAATAGGCACCACAAGCCGAAACCGTTCGCGCCGGTTGACTTCGAGCCGTTTGCCGGCGGAGCGGATCCCGCGCGGGTGTCCGAAGCCGCGCACCTTGCCGCTCAGGCCCTCGTACGGCGAGGCCGAGATAGCGATGATCCCAAGATCACCAGGCGCCTCGTGAAGCTCGCTGATGAGCAAGGCCTGGAGGCCATCGCCGAAATGTGGGCCGAGAGCCCCGCCCGGTCCTTGCCCGGCGCCTTGTGGCGGCTCTATGCATTGCGCGCGGCCACCATGCAGAACTCGGAGCGCATCTCCGTGTACTTCAAGGCCGGCCGGGACACGGCCCAGGTTTCCCACGTTGTGGCGGGCGCTGCCGAGCCGCCGGGAGCCGACGAAATGAAGCAAATGGCCGACGCCATTCTTTCGGGAGCGTTCGACGGCGATTTCGACGTCGCGCTGGAACGCTCAGCCGCGTTTTGCCGCGTCGTCGCGCTGGGCCAAGCCACCCTGGCAGACAGTGCGGAGCATTCCAATGAAGGCCACGCAAGCAAGCTGACCCGGAACTCCCACCAGCTCGTAAAGACCGCGGAAGATCTAGAGCACGCGGCCAATGCGTGGCGCCTGGGAGAGCTGGACTGACATGAAATATAGGGGCGAGGGACAGTCACAACCACCCCGGGCGCCAGCTGTCAAGATTGACTTAGCTCGGGCGACGTAGAAAACTGAAACTGGTGTCGAACCGCGAAACCCCCGGGCTTCAACTTATAGCCGCTTCGAGCGGCCTACCGCCGAGAGGCGTATCCGGTTCGGCACCATTTTTATGCCCTTCGGCGAAGACGCCGCCCCACCCCTATCCCTCCCGACTACCGGAAGCCAAATGAAGCTGCGTCTCTTCCCCCAAGAACCCGCCGGGTTGCAATTGTTGTCGCAAATGGCCCGCCAGATTCTTGAGGCAACCGGGACGCTTTCAGAGATCTTCGGAGCTCCTGTCGCGGAGCACGAACGGCTTGTGGAGGAGATGCACGAACACGAGGCGAAATCCACGGATCTGCATTTCGCCCTCCTGACCCACATGCGCACGAGCTTCGTGAACCCGCTCCCCCGCGAGGACATGTACGCCCTCTCCCGTTTCCTCAACGAGGCGATGGAAAAGCTGGATGCCGCAGGTGAGCTCGTGGCCCTCTACAAACTGGACCGGGTGCCCAAGCGCGCGGCGGACCAGTTGGAGATCATCAGCCGCCAGGCGGAACTCACGGTTGATGCAATGCGTCAGCTCGACGATCTGGACGAACTCGAGGACTACTGGATCGAGGTCTTGCGGCTGGCCAAGCGTGCGGAGCGCAGCCATCGGACCTGGGTGGCCGAGATGCTCCGCGACATGAAGTCCACCCAGTTTTCGCGGAACCGCGACGTAGCCAATCAACTAGTGGACGCTACCAAGGACATGCGCCGCGTCGCGACCCAGGTAGGCAGCATCATCGTCAAGGAAGCATGAGGTGGCGGTCGCGTTCTTCGCCCTGGTGGTGGTGCTGGCGGCTGGCTTCGCATTCCTGAACGGCTTCCGCGACGTCTCCACCGCCGTCGCACTCTCTGTGCGGACCCGTGCCCTGACTCCGTCGGTTGCCGTCGTGTTGGCAGCCGTCTTCAACTTTGCCGGCGTGCTGCTCAGCGGCGGTTTCGCACTGGTCTTCAGCCAGTCGTGGGTGGTTCTCCCCTCGGGAATGAACGGGCTTACAATACTCGCCGCGGGGTTGTGCAGCGCCATCCTTTGGGGAATCTACGCTTGGTGGCGCGGTGTGCCGCTCTCGTCAACCCATGCCTTGGTGGGAGGCCTCGTTGGCGCCGGAGCCGCAAGCGCGTTGATGGGAGGCAGCTCGATCAGCGGGGTGGACAGTATTTTGCTGGCGCAAGTAGTCCTGCCGTTGCTGCTGTCCCCCCTGATTGCCTTCCTTGGCGCCTATCTGCTCGTGTGGCCTGTCACGTGGGCGGCCCGCTACACCCAGCCCGATGTTGTGCATGGCCGCTTCCGCCACGCGCAGTCTGTCTCGGCCGCTGCCGTCGCGTTCGGCCACGGCCTACAGGACGGGCAGAGATCCGTAGCGGTGATCCTGTTGGGAGCCGTGGCGGCCGGGGTGTCCGACTCCAACGACCTCCCGTTCTGGGTCATCCTGCTGACTGCTGTCATGCTCACAGCGGGAACGCTTTGTGGTGGTTGGCGCATCTCGTACACCCTGGGTTACAAACTGACGCGGGTAGACCCGATGCGGGGATTCATTGCCCAAAGCCTGACCTCGCTGATGTTGTTCGTCGGGGCCATTGGCTTCCACTTGCCGCTTTCCACCACGCACACTGTGACGTCGGCAGTGCTCGGCGCAGGAACCAACCAGAACTTTTCCGTCACCAACCGTCGGATGGTGCTGCGGATCCTGGGGTTCTGGGTCGCTACGCCGATCGTCACCGCCGCAGTGGCGTTCGTCCTTGGGCTGGCGCTCTCGCCGCTGTCGCACTGACTTGGGGAATCGTCCCGGCACGCAAAAGCCCGACGCCGACAATCACCTCAGAAGGTGACCGTCGCCGTCGGGCTTTTCTGGCATCCGTTGCTCCAAAACTGTCGTTTTGGGCCCCAAAACGACCGTTACTCAGCAATCGACGGGGGAGCCGGCGACTGGGCCCACACCGCCAGGGTTCCCTGGCCGAGCTTGCGAGCCAGGGGGGGCGGCTGGGGATTATCCGAACCGGCCGGAGACGTAGTCTTCCGTGGCCTTCTGGGACGGGTTGTTGAAGATCGTGGTGGTGTCCGCGAACTCGATGAGCTTGCCCGGCTTGCCGGTGCCGGCGATGTTGAAGAACGCGGTCTTGTCGGAAACGCGTGCGGCCTGCTGCATGTTGTGGGTCACGATCACCACGGTGTATTCGTCCTTGAGCTCATTGATGAGGTCTTCGACGGCCAAAGTAGAGATGGGGTCCAGCGCCGAGCAGGGCTCGTCCATGAGGATGACCTGCGGTTCCACCGCAATGGCACGGGCAATGCAGAGCCGCTGCTGCTGGCCGCCGGAGAGTCCGGAGCCGGGCTTCTCAAGGCGGTCCTTGACCTCGTTCCACAGGTTGGCTCCGCGCAGGGACTTCTCCACGAGTGCGTCGGCCGCGCCCTTGCTGATCCGCTTGTTGTTCAGCTTCACGCCGGCCAGCACGTTGTCGCGGATGGACATCGTGGGGAACGGGTTGGGCCGCTGGAAGACCATGCCAACCTGGGTTCGGACCGTCACGGGGTCCACGCCGGGGCCGTAGAGGTTGTCGCCGTCGAGCAGGACTTCGCCTTCAACGCGCGCACCGGGAAGCACTTCGTGCATGCGGTTCAGGGTGCGCAGGAAGGTGGACTTGCCACAACCGGACGGGCCGATGAATGCCGTGACCGATTTGGCTTCAATGTTGATGTTGACGCCCTCAACGGCCAGGAAGCTGCCGTAGTAGACGTTCAGATCCTTGACGTCGATCCGCTTAGACATGGTGTTCCTTCGGTGCTGTGGTTGGAAGTTTGCGCGTGGCCTGGCGGCTCAACGGCCGGCCTTGGGGGCGAAGATCCGGGCGATCAGCCTGGCGCCGAGGTTCAGGAGCATCACCAGGATGATCAGGACCAGTGCGGCGCCCCATGCCCGCTGGCTCGACGGGTCCGGGTTGGACGGCGAGGTCGGGTTCAGGATCTGCGTGTAGATGAACGTAGGAAGTGAGGCCATCCAGCCGCCGAACACGTTGTTGTTGATCGTGGTGGCGAAACCTGCTGTGACCAGGATCGGAGCCGTCTCACCAATCACTCGGGCGATCGCCAAGGTGACGCCGGACGCGATGCCGGAAATCGCCGTCGGGATGACCACCTTGAGGATGGTGCGCCACTTGCGGACGCCGAGCGCGTAAGCCGCCTCACGGAGCTCGTTCGGGACGATCTTGAGCATCTCCTCGCTGGAGCGGACCACCACCGGGATCATCAGGACTGAAAGCGCGACGGCGGCGACCGCACCGGTCTTGGTGCCCGGGCCGACCACGGCGAAGAAGAAGGCTGCGGAAAAGAGTCCTGCGACGATCGACGGGATACCGGTCATGACGTCGACGAAGAACGTGATGGCGCGGGCGAGGGCCCGGTCGTTGCCGTACTCCACGAGGTAGATGGCGGTCAGCAGGCCCACAGGAACCGAGATCACCGTGGCGAGCAAGGTGATCTGCACGGTGCCCAGGAGCGCGTGATAAATGCCGCCAAGGACCTTGGTGCCTTCATCGACGCTCTTGTTGTCCAGGGTGCCTGTAACGCCGTTCATGGATGTCGTCAGGAAACCGGGGGTGATGATGCCCGGGATGCCGTTCACGAGGACGGTCCAGATCACCGAAATCAGGGGCAGCAGCGCCACAAGGAAGGAGCCCACGATCAGGCACGTGGCGAGCTTGTCGCTCGCCTTGCGGCCGCCTTCGACGACGGCACTCCAGCCGACCAGGCCTACCGCGAAGAGGATGGCGGACACTATGCCCCAGCCGAAGGCGTTGAAGCCGATCAGCGCGAGGATCGCCGCGCCGAGCACCAGGGCGACCGCAAGGACGACGTACGGTGCGAAAGCGGGCAACTGGCCCTTGGTCAGTGCGGAGCGTTTGCGCGCCACAGGGGCTGTGACAGTCATTAGTTGGCTCCCGAGAATTCTTTGTGCCTGGAGATGATCCAGCGTGCAATCATGTTGACACCCAGGGTGATGACGAACAATACCAAGCCGGCCGCGATCAACGTGCTGACCTTGAGTCCGCTGGCTTCAGGGAAGTTCAAGGCGATTTCCGCGGCGATGGTCTGGTTGCCCGACTGGATCAGGCTCGCGGTCAAAACGCCGGAGGACAGCACCAGCGCGACGGCCATGGTCTCGCCAAGTGCGCGGCCGAGGCCCAGCATGATGGCGCTCACGATACCCGGGCGGCCGAACGGCAAGACAGCCATCTTGATCATTTCCCAGCGTGTCGCGCCGAGGGCCAGGGCGGCTTCTTCGTGGAGCTTCGGGGTCTGCAGGAAGATTTCACGCGAGAGTGAGGTGATGATCGGCAGGACCATGACGGAGAGGACGATGCTCGCGGTCAGGATGGTCTTGCCGGTAGCGGAGGCCGGGCCTTGGAAAATCGGCAACCAGCCCATGTTGCTGGCCAGCCAGCCGTAGGCGGGCGAAATCTGGGGGGCAAGGAACGCCGCGCCCCAAGCGCCGTAGACCACTGAAGGAATGGCAGCGAGGAGGTCCACCACGTAGCCAAGGCCCGAGGCAAGCCTGCGGGGCGCGTAGTGGGAGATGAACAGCGCGACGCCGATGGCAACCGGGGTTGCGATCACAAGCGCGATGAAGGCGGCAATCAGGGTCCCCACCACGATCGGCCCGATGTAGGCGAAGAAGCCGTGCCCGCCTTCGATGTCCGCGGGCGGAGCCACAAGCGCCGGAATGGCCTGGATTACAAGGAAAAGTGCGACGCCGAAGAGAACCACGAGGATCAGGCATCCCGCGGCCAGGGTGGCTCCGGAGAAGACCTTGTCCCCGGCGCGTCCGGCACCTTGGGAAGTGGTCAAGGAGTTGGTGGTCACTTCACGATCCTTCAGATTCACTCAAAAATGGCCAAGTTCCCCGCCCCGTCCGGTGATGTTTCACCAGCGCGGGACGGGGAACGTTGATATTCAAGGGTAGTGGTGCGGCGGTCCGCGGCACCACTACTCCATTGTGGTCCTTAGGCCTTGGCCTTGATGGAGTCAACAGCGGCCTTTGCCTTGTCCTGCAGCGCCTTGGAGAGCGGAGCGGACTTGGCGGAGCCGGCAGCAGCCTGCTGGCCGGCGTCGGAGACTACGTAGCTCTCGAATGCCTTGACCAGGTCAGCGGTTTCCTTCTTGTCGTAGGTGGTGCAGACGACGTGGTAGGAAACCAGGACTACCGGGTAGGCAGAGGAATCCGTGGTGGTGCGGTCGAGCTTGATGGAAAGGTCGCCGGTCGGGCGGCCTGCAACGGGCTTGCCCAGCTCGACAGCCTTGGCGGCAGCGGCAGCGGAAATCTTGACGAAGTCCGAGCCAACCTTGATCTGCGCGGTGCCGAGCTTGCCGGAGACTGCGGAGTCGTCAGCGTAGGTCACGGCACCCGGGGTGTCGGTGACGGTCTTTACGACGCCGGAGGTGCCCTTGGCGTTCTCGCCCTTCAGGGAAGCAGGCCAAACGCCGGCTGCCTTGTCGGTCCAGACGGAGGGTGCAGCGGACGCCAGGTAGTCGGTGAAGTTCTGGGTGGTGCCGGAGTCGTCAGAGCGGTTGACCGGGGTGACCTTCAGGTCCGGAAGCGTGACGCCAGTGTTCAGGGCGGCGATTGCCGGGTCGTTCCAGTTGGTGATCTGGCCGCGGAAGATCTTCGCAACGGTGTCGGCGTCGAGCTTCAAGTCCTTGACGTTCGGGATGTTGAAGGCAACGGCGATCGGGGAGATGTACACCGGGATGTTGATGGCACCGTCGGTGCCGCACTTGGTCTTGGAAGTGGCCAGCTCAGCGTCGGTCAGGTAGGCGTCAGAGCCTGCGAACTGTGCGGAGCCGTCAAGGATGGCCTTACGGCCTGCGCCCGAGCCGTCGGGGGAGTACTGGACCGTGGCACCCGAGTTCGCGGAAGCGAAGTTGGTCTTCCAAGCGTCCATTGCGGCGCCCTGCGCCGAGGAGCCGATGCCGGTCAGGGTGCCGGTGACCTTGACGCCTGCGGCACTCTGGGTGGCTGCCGGTGCGGCGCCGGTTGCGTTGTCTGAACCACAAGCGGTCAGCGCAAGGGCGCCGACGGCGAGGACCGCGATTGCCGCGTTGCGGCCGAAGCGAGTTGCCTTCACTGGGATGTACCCCTTCCAGGGATTCTCTGATGCGTGCCGAGGGAGAAAGTCGGCATACGAAAGATTTGCGTACGTGTTTGTACCTTTATTGACGGTAGGAGCCGCAGGTAACGGGATCGGCCGTCCAAAGTGAACAGGAGGTGAACGGCTGTGGACCATTGGCTTACATGTACAGCGTCGCCCTTGCGCTTGGCGCATCATGAGGGATTAAGTGACGCCCCTCACTTTGGGGTTCCCCCCGCGAGCCGCACTCCGTAAGCCTCTCCTGAATAGACTTGAGCCATGGCCGCCCCCCAAGGACTTTCAGCAAGCAAGAAATTCCTGCGGGCGCGGCTGCGCACCGGCCTCGTCCGCAGCCGGAACTCGTTGGTTCCAGCCGTCCAGATGACCGTGTGCGCAGTGGGTGCCTACGCGTTCGCCGAATACATCCTGGGCCACTCGGGACCCCTTTTCGCCGCGACTTCGTCCCTGATCGCGCTCGGCTTCTCCCGGGATCCACGGCTTCGCCGGGTGGTGGAAGTCGGGTTTGGCTGCACCCTCGGGATCGTCGTCGGTGATCTGCTGCTCCACTGGCTGGGTTCTGGGATCTGGCAAGCCGCCGTCGTCCTTCTTTTCTCGATCCTGTTGGCACGTTTCCTGGACGGTGGCTCCATTTTCACCACCCAACTGGGCCTGCAATCGCTTCTCGTGGTCTTACTGCCCGCGCCGTCCGGGGGACCCTTCACCCGGAGCATCGACGCCGTAGTGGGCGGAGTTTTCGCGCTCCTCGTCACAATGCTGGTCCCGAAAGACCCGCGCCGGGAGCCGCGCCAGGACGTCCGCAAACTCCTGCACGAACTCTCGGAAGTCCTGCGTGAGTGCGCCGACGCCTTGATCAACAGCGACTCCACCCAGGCCTGGCATGCCCTCATCCGGGGGCGGAACTGCCAGCCCCTCGTGGACCGGATGCGCCAATCCCTCAAGGCCTCCGGAGAAGTGGCCACGCTTGCACCGGCGTATCGTCGGCACCGCGACGAGCTGACCATGCTTGAGGAGTCGCTGGATTCCATCGACCTTGCCCTCCGCAACAGCCGGGTGTTCGCGCGGCGGCTCACGAGCGCCATCAACCATGCAGCGTTGACTGACGAGGCGACGGACAGCATTTCGGAGGTCCTGCAGGACACTTCCGCAGGGGTCGAGGAGCTCTCGCTCGGCCTCGCCGAAGTGCACGACGGCGCCCGCCGCGCCCACCTGCGCGGTGCGCGGCAGGACTTGGCCGACATTGCCACCCGGTTGCACCCCAAAATGCTGCACGTCCAGAAGCTTGAGGGTGAAACAGTGGTGATGCTCTTCCGCCCGCTCATGGTGGACCTGCTCGAAGCAGCGGGCATGGACCCCCGGGAAGCCCGGGACGTTCTTCCTCCCCTGCAGTGAGGCGCACTTGACTGTCCGACTGCTCCATTAGCCTTGTACGCATGGCTTCCAAGACCTCACGCACCTCCAAGACGCCCGCGTACAAATGTGCCGAATGCGGGTGGACCACGGTCAAGTGGGTGGGGCGCTGCGGTGAGTGCCAGGCGTGGGGCACCGTGGAGGAAACAGGCGCCACGGTTGCGCGTACGACGGCGGCAACAACGGTTTTGGAGCCGGCCCGCCGGATTGCCGAGGTAGACGGCACCACGGCCGCTTTCCTGCCCACCGGCGTCGACGAACTGGACCGCGTCCTGGGCGGAGGCCTGGTTCCCGGCGCGGTGATCCTGCTTGCCGGGGAACCCGGCGTCGGGAAATCCACCCTCCTGCTGGACGTCGCTGCGAAGTTCGCCCGCACGGGGCAGGACGTCCTTTACGTGACGGGCGAGGAATCTGCTGCCCAGGTCAAGCTACGTGCGGAGCGGATCGACGCGGTCGCGCACACCCTCTATCTCTCGGCTGAGACGGACCTCGGGCAGGCGCTGGGGCAAGTGGAGAAGCTTGAGCCGAAGCTGCTGATTGTGGACTCGGTGCAGACCCTCAGCAGCGCGGATGTCGAAGGTAGCGCTGGCGGAGTCTCACAGGTCCGGGAAGTCGCGGCGTCCATCATCGCCGCCGCAAAGCGCCGCAACATGACCACGCTGCTGGTTGGCCACGTGACGAAGGACGGCTCCATTGCCGGTCCGCGTCTTCTGGAGCACTTGGTGGACGTTGTGTGCCAGTTCGAAGGCGAGCGCCATTCGCGCTTGCGCTTGTTGCGCGCGGTCAAGAACCGCTACGGTGCCACTGACGACGTCGGCTGCTTCGACCTCAATGAGGCCGGTATCGAAGGCCTAGCCGATCCCAGCGGGCTTTTTGTATCGCGGACACGCGAGCCGGTGTCCGGCACCTGCATCACGGTGACCATGGAAGGCCGGCGCCCGCTGCTGGCCGAGGTGCAGTCGCTGCTGGCCGAAAGTACCAGCTCACAACCCCGCAGGGCAACGAGCGGCCTGGACAGCTCGCGCGTCGCCATGCTCCTGGCCGTGCTCCAACAGCGGGCTGGCTGCATCCTGCACAAGGACGACTCCTACGTGGCCACTGTCGGAGGAGTGAAATTGAGCGAACCGGCAACCGACCTGGCTGTGGCGCTTGCCGTGGCCTCGGCAAAGGCGCGCAAGGCACTGCCGCAGCGGCTCATTGCCTTCGGCGAGGTTGGCCTGGCCGGCGAGGTCCGTCCGGTTCCCGGGATCAACCAGCGTATCCACGAGGCTCAGCGGCTTGGGTTCACCCACGCCGTGGTGCCGGCGAGTCCCAACGGACCGGGCCCCGTCCCGGAGGGTTTCTCGGTCCGCGAAGTGGCACACCTGGCGGAGGCCTTGGAGTTGCTGATCACCTAGCGGCCGGCTTGGCTTCGGAGTGTCGGGTGCATGGGTTGGCCTCGTCCACCGGAAGATTGTCCCCATGACAAAAAGAAATGTGCTCATTGGGGGACGCCTCTTCTTTGGCCTCTTGACCCTTGTTGCGGTGGGGACGCAGCTCACGGTCCACATCGGTCTGGGCTTCGATCCGTGGAACTTCTTCAGCTACTTCACCAATCTGTCCAACATCTTCGCGTCGGTGGTGCTGCTGATCAGCGGCTACCGCGTGCTGGTTGGCAAGCGGCCCAGCGAGCTCGACGACGCCACCCGGGGCACTGCGACGATCGCCATGGCCGTCGTGGGACTCGTCTTCGGCGCACTCCTGGCGGGGCAGGACCTCGGCTCCCTGCTCCCCTGGGTCAACTTCGTGGTCCACTACCTGATGCCGGTTGTCATGGTTGCCGATTGGCTGTTCCAGCCTCCGCGATCCAGGCTGGCCATCAAGCACCTCTGGTACTGGCTGCTCTACCCCGTTGCGTATCTCGTCTACAGTCTGATCCGCGGCTCTTTCGTCAACTGGTACGCCTACTGGTTCATCGACCCGATGCGCGCAGGCGGTTGGGGCGGTGTGGCGGTCTTCGCAGTGTCGATCTCCATAGGATTCCTTGCGGTGAGCCTCGCCATGCTGGGACTGGGAAACAAGCTCGAACGCCAAGTGAGTTACTGAACTATTTTGCCGGGTTGTGCGTTCCGATCGGGACCAGCGTGAGCTTCGGGTGGTTCTTCTCGATCCGGCGCAGTGCCCAGACGTCGTTGAACAACGCGAGGTATTCGCCGTCGGACCTGAGCAGCACCTCTGCGCCCGGGACGTTGGCGAGCGCCGGCATGGCCTCCGCCGTCGAGATTCTTGCCATCGAGTACGGAAGGCGCTCCAGGCGCATCGGGGCGTTGAAGTCGTGGGCCATGCGGTCTTCCACAACCTCGAACTGCATGGGACCGACAGCCGCGAGCACGGGTGCCTGGTCGCCCCGGACGTCGGAACGGAGCACCTGGATGACGCCTTCGTGCTCAAGCTGCTCAATGCCGCGCCGGAACTGCTTGAACCGGCTGGGATCCTGGGACCGGGCCACCTGGAAATGCTCGGGGGCAAAGAGCGGAATGGCGGGGAATTCCACGGGCTCGTCGAGGAACAGGCTGTCCCCTACGCGCAGCGAGGACGCGTTGACCAGGCCAACGACGTCGCCGGGATAGGCCTCGTCGATGACTTCGCGTTCGCGCCCGAACACCTGCTGGGCGTACTTCGTGGCGAAGGACTTTCCGGTGCGTGTCTGCGTAACAACCATGCCGCGCTCGAAGACGCCGGAGCACACACGGATGAACGCGACGTGGTCGCGGTGGGCCTTGTTCATGCCTGCCTGGACCTTGAAGACGAACCCCGCGAAGGGAGCGTCTACCGAACGGGGCTCGCCGTCGACGTCGGGGCGGGGCGCGGCTGGAGGCGCGAAGTCCACCAGGGCGTCAAGGATTTCCTTGACCCCGAAGTTCAGGGCCGCCGAACTGAAGAGGATAGGTGTTGCCGTTCCGGCGTGGAAGCTCTCAATGTTGAACTCGAGGTTCGATTCGATCACGAGTCCGGCTTCGTCGACGGCGTCGCTCCAGTTGTTGCCCTGGGTTTCGGCTGCTTCCTCCGGAGTGAAGTACTCGGTGATGGCGATGTTGGCACCGGCATTATTGCGCGCGAACCGTGCGAAGCGGTCATTTCGCAGGTCCCAGACTCCACGGAAGTCGCCGGAAATGCCCACGGCCCACGTCAAGGGCATGGGCTGGAGTCCGGTGCGTTCCGTGATCTCGTCCATCAGCGCGAGGGCGTCGAGGCCCGGGCGGTCCCATTTGTTGATGACCGTGATGATGGGAAGGTTCCGCTGCTTGCAGACCTCGAAGAGTTTCATGGTCTGCGTTTCCAGGCCCTTGGCGGCGTCCACCAGCATCACTGCGCAGTCGACGGCGGCCAGGACGCGGTAGGTGTCCTCGGAGAAGTCGGCGTGGCCCGGAGTGTCCAGCAGGTTGATCACAGTATCCCGGTAGGAGAACTGCAATGCCGCGGAGCTGATGGAAATACCGCGGTCCTTTTCCATCTGCATCCAGTCGGAAACAGTTTCCTTGCGGTTGGCCTTGCCGCTGGACGCACCGGCGGTGCCGATGACCTTGGCGTGCAAGGCGAGGGCTTCCGTGAGCGTGGACTTGCCGGCGTCAGGGTGCGAAATGACCGCGAAAGTCCGACGCCGGGAGGCCTCATGGTGAATTTCCTGGACTCGGGCGGGGCTCAGGACTTCTTGGGACACGGTGCTACTTTCGCTGCGATCTGGGCGTTGCCCGCATTGGAACGACGGGCCGAACGTGGGATGGAGGCTGGATACTGGCCCCGCGCCGGCCGGGGCCAACTCAGGGAGCGGCACGATTTGCGCGCCAGCCAAGATACCAAGTTTATCGCAGCCCGGGACCACGCCGGAGGCAGGGTCCCGGGCCAGCGCTTAACAGGATCGAAACGAAGTGCACAAACCTCCGAAATCACCTGCCGATAGTTTGAACGCATAGCGGACGCGTCCGGCCCGGATTGGAGCCATCCGCCAGGAAAAACCAGGCAGCCGACGATGGCATGAAAGGAACAGGGCATCAATGAATCCAGGGAATGACTTGTTCTACGATCCCTTCGGCCCCTCCCCCGCGGGGAACCCCGCTGCGAACCAGCAAGGGCACCGGCCGAACGCCGGCAGAGGTGGAGTCAACCCTCCTGCGAGGCAAGCGCATCCGGACACGGGAAGGGCTGCCGCCCGGGAAGCGGCGCTGCAGAGCGTGCGACGCGACCTTGAGCGGCTCGCACACCTTCGGACGGCTCCCTGAGGGTCAAGGGTCACCGAGGTTCCGGGACCGAACTGAGGGTCCAGGGACCGAGCTGAAAATGGCGGTGCCGCGGCCGCCTTCGAACGCGTTTCGAAGGTCCCGCCACATAAGCTAATTTGGGGCACTTTAAGGCTTGCCCGTGCGGTTGTTGCCGGTCTATACCTCTATCATTGAGCTTGCGGGAAACCTGGCATTTTGCTCCCGTCGACTCACTGCTGAAAACCGGCACACTTGCGGGCGCGCCTGCGTGCACCTTTGAAGGGAACACCTATGGCTCGGAGCCCCGAAGATTCGCTCAAGGCGACTCTGGGCAGGGTGGCCCCCGGAACACCGTTGCGCGACGGCCTGGAACGCATCCTCCGTGGGCGCACCGGCGCCCTGATTGTGCTCGGAACAGACCGGACCATCGAATCCATCTGCTCCGGCGGCTTTGAAATCGGCATCGATTTCTCCCCGACGCGGCTGCGTGAACTCGCGAAGATGGACGGTGCAATCATCTGCGACAAGGACGCCGGGAACATCCTTCGTGCCGCGGTACAGCTTGTGCCGGACTCCAGCATCGAGACCCAGGAATCAGGAACGCGTCACAGGACGGCCGAGCGCGTGGCCATCCAGACCGGAGTTCCGGTGATTTCGGTCAGCCAGTCCATGCAGATCATCGCCCTCTATGTCAACGGCCTGCGCCACGTGCTTGAGGGCTCCGAGAAGGTCCTGGCCCGCGCCAACCAGGCTCTCGCAACCCTGGAACGTTACAGCGCCCGCTTGGATCAGGTCACTAGCGCCCTATCGGCCCTCGAAATCGAGGCCATGGTCACCGTCCGGGATGTGGCTGTCACCCTCCAGCGCCAGGAAATGGTCAGGCGCATTGCCGAGGAAATCGCTCAGTATGTCCTGGAGTTGGGTGAGGACGGCAGGTTGCTCTCGCTGCAGTTGGAAGAGCTCACCACCGGCCGCGGCCCGGGCAGCGACGTGATCATCCGCGACTACGCCGGCGCCGACGCCTCGCCCGAGGACATCGACGGTGCGGTGCAGGCCCTTCTGGATCTTGGCCCGGCGGAGCTGATCGATCTGGGCAAGATCGCCGGGATCATCGGATTCGCCGGGGGCATGGACGTGCTCGACGCGGGTGTTCAGCCGCGCGGTTACCGCCTCTTGTCCGGGCTGAAGTCGGTTCCGAAAGCCGTGGCCGACCGTTTGGTGGAGCACTTCGGCGGACTCCAGTACCTCATGGCCGCCACTATCGACGATCTCATGACCGTGGACGGCATCGGCGACCAGCGCGCCCGGACCGTCCGCGAAGGGCTCAGCCGCATGGCCGAAGCCAGCCTGCTGGACAGGTTCCTCTAACCCAGCTGGAAGACCGCTTTGGTGCTCGCCTTGTTTCCCAGTACGGCCTTGAAGGTGTAGGTGCCGGTGGCAGGCTTGGCCGAGATTACGCCGCAGCCCTCGGTCGTCCGGTTGCGTTGCCACGGGAAGTTGGCAATCTCGCTCTTGCCCGGATCAATCTGCTTCACGAGGTCATCGCCCTTCGCTTGACAGTCCTTGGAGGAGAAAATCCGGTCCTCGCCGCTCATCACCAGGAACTCCATCTGGGATGTGCCGACGTTGACCTGGCACGGTGCTGCCCCGCCATTGGTGATCTTCATGCTCAGCACGGGGTTCTGCCCGGCCGGATACGCAGGCTGGTCCGTGGACGCCGTCACCGTCACCAGATTGAGGTCGCACACCGGCGTGGCCGTGGGCGTTGTGGTGGCCGCGATGGCATCCGTCGTAGGGGCCTGGCTCGCCGGGGCGGCTCCGACCGCTTGGGTCTTGGATGCGCCGGGATCAGCCTTGCCCGCAAGAGATGAACTCATAGCCACAGCACCGGCCACGAGCATCGCCAGGACCACCAGGAGCGCGCCGAAAACAACCAGCCTCCGACGCCGGTAAACGGCAGGGCTCGTCCGTCGCCTTTGGGGCCGGACCCCGTTCGCCGAACGGTTTGCGCCTCCGGCCCGGGCAGCACTTTTCGCCGACGGCGACGTGCGCGCCCTCGGCGGTTGCTTGCCCTTGTTGACCATGCTTCTAGGCTAGGCAACGCAAGGCGTGGATGGTGCCGCACCACGCCGCCGGGGCCTGATCGGAGCCAGTATGACCTACGTCATTCCCGGCCGGCTCCACTACAGTGGATGGCAGGAATCGGCCGCCAACAGGGCCCGCCACGAACCGCAGCAAGGATCTCCATGTCACTGCCAGGCGCCGCTGAACTTGCCGGCACCCATCGCCTCACGGACTTGCACCAATCCATGGACCGCTGGTTCTCCGAGGTGGCGCGCGTATTGCCGTGGAGGTCGCCGGACTGCAGCCCGTGGGGGATCCTGGTCAGCGAGGTCATGCTGCAGCAGACTCCGGTAGTCCGCGTCCTGCCGGTGTGGAGAGACTGGATGGAACGCTGGCCGGAACCCGCGGATCTCGCAAAGCAGCCTTCGGGCGACGCCGTGCGACATTGGGGAAGGCTCGGTTATCCCCGCCGCGCGCTCAGGCTCCACGCGGCCGCCGTCGCGATCGTGGAACAGCATGGAGGCAGGGTGCCGGACACGCATGCATCGCTGTTGAGCCTTCCCGGCGTCGGCGACTATACGGCCGCGGCCGTGGCTGCTTTTGCTTTCGGTCGCCGCGAAACGGTCGTAGACACGAACATCCGGCGAGTGCATGCCAGGCTCGTTTCGGGACTTGCGCTTCCGGCGCCGTCGCTCAGCGCGGCGGAGATGCGCCTCGCCGAATCACTCATGCCCGACGATGTCGGGCTCTCCGTCCGCTGGAACGCTTCCGTCATGGAACTCGGAGCGCTCGTGTGCACCGCCCGCTCCCCCAAGTGCCTGGACTGCCCCGTCCGCGGTTCCTGCGCGTGGCTTGCCGCAGGTGAACCGCCGCCCACGTATACGCCGAAGGGCCAGGCGTGGCACGGCACAGACCGGCAGCTGCGGGGTGCCGTCATGGCCGTATTGCGAGTGGCAGAGTCGCCGGTAGCTCCTGAACTGTTCGAACGACCCGCAGCTGACCTCGGATTCGCCGCCGAGGGCGCGGCCGTCCCGTTGGCGGCCCTGCACCGCTTGAATTCGGCCCCCGAGCAGCTGGAGCGCGCTCTCCAGGGGCTACTGAGCGACGGCTTGGCCGAGATGCACGACGGCGGGCTGCGGCTCCCGGCCTAGGCCTCCTTTTGCGCCGCTTCCGCTACGACGTGGCTGGCTTGCGCGCTGGCTTGCGGGCTAGGAGATACGCCTGCGGGGTCTTCTCGTGCCTGCCGTCCGGCTCGCGGAGAAGCTGCGCTTCAACGACAAAGCCAGCCTGAAGGAGGAGTTCCATGATGCGTTCAGGGGGCAAGCGGTAGGCGTCAAGGTCGATTTCGTGGCCATACGCGAAGTCCAAATGCCTTGGCTCGTCGCCGGCCTGGAACGCGAGCAACAGCAAGCCGCCGCCCACGAGGGTACGGTGGAACTCCGCGAACACTCCCGGCAAACGGGCCGGCGGCGTATGGATGATCGAATACCAAGCAACGATGCCACCCAGAGTGCCGTCCGCCAGCTCCAGGGCCTCCATCGACCCTTCATCGAACTGCAGGCCGGGGTGGTCCTTGCGGGCTACTGTCACCATCTCCGGCGACAGGTCGATGCCTAAAGCCGCCAGCCCGAGGGAATCCAGGTACGCCGTGATCCGTCCGGGCCCGCAACCGATGTCGGCAACCGCCCCGCCTCCGGAGGAACGCACGAGCTCGGCGAACGTACCGAGCATGGCCCGGTCAAAGGGTTTGGTGTCGAGCTCGTTGCGCAGGAGTTCAGCGTAATCGGCGGCTACCGTGTTGTAGGCGGCGCGAGTGGCAAGCAGATCCGAGGGTTCAGTCATGCGAAGAACCCTATTCTCTGCGGCCGGCGCATTCCTTGCGCCCTGCGAAAACCCTGCCGAACCCGCCCATGGCCAGGCCTTGAGGTCGCGGAGCCGCAACGATCCGTAGATGTCGGTAACGATGTGCCTGCCAGTTGCAGATATCCCGTTCCGGGTCCCCGGTGCGGGATTATTCTCAAGTATGCGCAGGTTGTGGGCCGCCATAGCATTGACCACGACGGCGACGCTCTGGTCGGCATGCGAACCTCAAGTCACCGTTTGTCCGGCAATTGCGATGGCCCCCGTGGTCTCCCTGACAATCACGGCAGAGTACGCGCCAACGGTCAAGGCCATCCATTTGAAGGCATGCCAGGACGGGAAATGCCGCGAGGCCGATTTGGAGCTGCGCCCGGGCAGCGTGCCGCTCCCTCAATCCTGCGGGCCGGAACCCGAAGGGTCATGCTCTGCCGTCGCGTCACCGGATGGCACCCGCTATGGCTTCCTCAACATGGGAACGCTGACGTCCTCGCCCATCGATGCCGAAGTGACCGGCGCGGACACAAACGGCGAGACCTTGCCCGTCAGGACACTCAACTTCACGCCGAAAAGCGCAAAACCGTGGGGCGAGCAGTGCCAGACCGCCATCACGGCAAGCCTCGTGCTCGATGCCCGCGGCCTGTGGCAGTCCTGAACACCGCGCGCAAACCCCCGCGGCGCGGTAAATCCTGGCGCGAAGCGACATCCCGGCGCGGCGTCAAATCTCGCCGAATCCCTGTTCCACCAGCCGCCTGACGTAATCCACGGCCTTCGATGAATCTTTGCCCCACGCCTCGACCTTGAGCTTGCCACCCTTGCCCACGGCGAGGCTCATGAGTTCCATAATGGAGGTGCCATCGACGCCATTTACCGTTGCTTCGACATCCATGCCGGCGAGTCCGCCCGCGATTTTGGCCGCAGGCCTGGCGTGCATTCCCATGGGGTTTACGAGTTCGAACTCGCCGCTTTCCGCTGGTTCGCCCCTGCCTTGGGATTCTGCCGGCCCCGCCGCTTCAAAAACGGGCTCCTGACCGAAACGCACCGCCTCGGCGGCGGCCTTCACTGCGGCCGCCGAGGCACCACCCTGGGTGGCCACCGCGGCGGCAACCAGGCCCTCAACCAAGGGAGCGTCGGCAATGAGGACCTTTTCCGGCTCGCTGCAGAACTCGGCAGCTGATTCTGCCGTCATAACCGCCGAACCAAGATCCGTCAGGACCACCACTCCATCCCCTGAAGCCTCCCCAAGTCCTGCCTCGAATGCGGCGATCGTTTTCTCCAGGTCGGTGCCAATCCGGCCATCATCCGTGCCGCCGACGGCGTAGAACTTCACATCGGTAGCCATCTGCGCAGCCAACTCCACCGCGCCTTCCGCGATTTTCCGGCTGTGCGAGACCACCACCAAGCCCACCGTCATTCAGCGGCCCCTTCAGGGAATCCCGCAGCGGTAGCCGCTGCGCGCAACAACAGGGCAGAAGACGCAGCCCCGGGATCGCGGTGACCTGCGCTGCGTTCACCGAGGTAGCTTGCGCGGCCCTTGCGGGCTACCAACGGATCTGTCGTGACGGCACCCACCTCGGCAGCCTCGGCCGCCGCAGCCAACACAGCCACAGCATCTCCACCGGCCACCAGGACCTCGTCCGCCGCTTCCACAGCCGGAGACCAGGCATCCACCATGGTTTTGTCGCCGAGCTCCGCCTTGCCGCGGGCAACAATTCCGTCCCGGGCCGCGGTCAGTGCTCCGGCGAGCGCCGCTGCGTCAATGTCCGCGCTTTCTCCCAGAGCCGTGGCCGCCCGAAGGTACGCGGTTCCATACAGCGGTCCGGCTGCCCCGCCCACCTTTGACATCAGCGCCATCGCGGCCAGCTTCAGGGCTGCGCCAGGTGTCTCGGGCGGAGTCTGGGCAAGTTTCTCCATGACGGCCTGGAATCCCCGGTCCATGTTTTCACCGTGGTCGGAGTCGCCTATCGCACGGTCCAGCGCAATCAATTCCTCCCTATGCTCGGACATGAGCCGAGCGGAGAGGGTCAACCATTGAACCGCCCATTCGACCCCCAGGCCCACTGTCACATCCCCCAACGCAGGGCCGGAGTATGGACGGGTGCGTCCCAGAGGGCGGTCAGTTCGTCATCGAGCCGCAGTACCGAGATGGAGCAGCCTTGCATCTCAAGCGACGTGACGTAGTTGCCCACCAGTGAGCGCTCCACTTTGGCTCCTCTTTCCGCGAGGATCTGGGCCGCCCGGCGGTAGACAATGTACAACTCACTGAGGGGCGTACCGCCCATTCCGTTGACGAAGAGCAGCACCTCTTCACCGGACTTGATCCCGAGGTCCTCCAGGACCGGGTCCAAAAGGCGGCTGGTGATGGCGTCGGCTCCCTCCATGGCGATCCGGTGCCTGCCCGGTTCGCCGTGAATGCCGATGCCGATTTCGATTTCGTCGTCAGCGAGCTCAAAGCTGGGTACCCCGGCATGCGGCACGGTGCAGCCGGACAAGGCGACGCCCATGGTGCGCACGTTGCGGACGACTCCCTCCGCCACACCCGCGACGGCCTCCAGCGAATCCCCACGCTCCGCTGCCGCACCAGCAATCTTTTCGACCAGCACAGTGCCCCCCACGCCGCGGCGGCCTGCCGTATACAGGGAATCCTCCACAGCGACGTCGTCGTTGACGAGAACCGAGCGGACGCTGATTCCTTCAGCCTGGGCCATCTCTGCCGCGGTCTCGAAGTTCAGCACGTCACCGGTGTAGTTCTTCACGATGTGTATGACGCCGGCGCCGGAATCGACTGCGGCGGTCGCCGGAATGATCTGGTCGGGAGTGGGCGACGTGAACACCGCACCCGGCACGGCGGCGTCGAGCATTCCGTGCCCCACAAAGCCGGCATGAAGCGGCTCGTGGCCGCTCCCACCTCCCGACACAAGCGCCACTTTGCCGGCCACGGGCGCTCCTTTTCGAACGACGAAGATGGGGTCCGTATGGACGTCCACGAGATCGGCATGGGCCATGCCGAAACCTTCGACAGACTCGTCCACCACCGAGCGGGGATCGTTGATGAGCTTTTTCATGGCGCGCTCCTGGGGCGTTGCTGGTAGGTGATTTGACCCTACTACCAGCGCCCCGGGCACGGTAGGGGAACGGTCCGTACGTGGACACTCCGGAACCCGGAAACGCAGAAGGGACAACCCCCAATGGTTGTCCCTTCTGAAGAACCTTCCGGCATCCGCCCGGTCAGTGCGGCGGCCCGCCCACCGTCAAACGACCGATGCTGAAGTCTTGGGGTGTTGCGTCTTTGGCCATCGAGTCGGGCCAAAGATCCGTGCACCCGGACCGCATGCAACCTCCGGTGCCCTGCTTGCGCGACTCCGGCGTGGCGCCGGGACGCGGCATGTCAATTTGGAAACCTGAAAAGTCCGGAAACATAACGTGGTACTTCATTTCTCGCCTCCACAGTATGGTTGGCCCGCCGCAACCGAGCCTCAACTAGTTTATCCATCAAGTTGATATACGTAAAGAGGTGCGGGCTGGCACATACAGGAGCCAAGGGGAAGAAGAGGAGCTAAAGGACCTTGATCATGCGTGTGTTGCCCAGGGTATTGGGCTTCACGCGGGCCAGATCCAGGAACTCGGCCACGCCTTCGTCATGGGAACGCAGCAATTCCGAGTAGACCTGGGGATCGACGGCGGTTTGGTCCGCCATGACTTCGAATCCGTGGCGCTTGAAGAAGTCCACTTCGAACGTCAGGCAGAAGACACGCGCAACCCCCAAGGCCCGGGCGTCCTCCAGGAGTTGCTGGACAAGGACGTGACCCACGCCTTTGCCCCGCCAGTTGTCGTCCGCCGCCAATGTGCGCACCTCGGCCAGGTCCTCCCACATGACGTGCAGGGCACCGCAACCGATCACCTCGCCATCGGAAGATTCGGCAATCCGGAACTCCTGAAGGCTCTCGTAATAGGCCACGGTCTCCTTGGCCATCAGGATTCGCTGCTCCGCCAGAGGCGCTACAAGCCGCTTGATCGCGGCAACATCGCCGGTGCGGGCAGGGCGGATACTGAACGTCGAAGTCACAGCCACAATCTTACGAGGCCGAAGGCGCCTAAAGCCCCAGGTCCTCAGGAAGAGGAACGTCCCGTCCAAGTACCTGCCTGGAAAGGAAGTGCTCCACGACGCCGTACCAGACCTTGGCGTGCTGCGGCTGCAGGATCCAATGGTTCTCGTCAGGGAAGTACAGGAAGCGGTGCTGGGTCTCACCGTTCTCATCGGCGGGCAGCCCGGAACTGGAAAGCAGTTCGTACCAAAGCCTCAGGCCCTCGCCGATCGGCACTCGGTAGTCCTTGTCACCGTGGATCACCAGCATGGGTGTCTTGATCTTCCCGACATGGAGATGGGGCGAGTTGTCCAGTGCCATCTCTGCGGTCATTTCCTTGAGCCAGTACTGCGAAGCGTCCGTTGTGGGCCCGAACTGGTCCATGGCCCACAGACTGGCGTGCGTCACGATCGCCTTGAAACGATCCGTGTGCCCGGCCACCCAGTTGGCCATGTATCCGCCGAACGACCCACCCATGGCGGCTGTCCGCGTCTGGTCAATGTCGGGCCGCCGGACCACTGCGTCGGTGATGGACATAAGGTCCGTATACGGCGCCTTGCCCCATTCGCCCCAGCCGCGCTGGATGAATTGCTGGCCGTACCCGGTGGACAGTGCCGGGTCGGGCAGCAGCACGGCATACCCCTTCGACACGAGCAGCCATGGATTCCACCGCCAGGTCCAGGCATTCCACGAGCCCAACGGCCCGCCGTGGATCCACAACAGCAAGGGCGCCGGATTCGCCCCCGACGCGCCTTCCGGGAGCGCGAGGTAGGCCGGAACCCTCGAACCATCAGCCGCGCTCGTCTCCACCCGCTCCAACGTGCCTTTGATCGCGGGGCGCTCAGCGGGCGCGGGGAGCCGCTCGACGTCGCCCGAGGCGAGCTCGATCCGGACGGCTTCCGCCGGGAATTCATAAGAGCTGCGCAGCGCGAACGCACTCAGCCCATCCGGCGAAACCACGACGTCGGTGTACGCCGCCGCGTCCTGCGTCACCCTGGTGACCATACCGTCCCCGACGGCGACCCGGAAGACCGGCGTCGCGCCGTCGTCGTCGGCTGTGACGAGGAGCGAGTGCCCGTCCGGCAGCCAGGCCGCGGGGTTGCCCCAGCGGTCCCAAGCGGGCGCGAGGGGCTCTAGGTCAAGGGTTTCTCCCGCCCCGACATTCAAGAGGTGGAGTTTGACCTGGGGTGCCTGCCCGGGGGTGCTGTCGCTTTCGCTGACTACCGAGAGCATCTTGTTGTCGGGGCTGACCGGTCCGGGGAAATAGCTCATTCCCTCATGGTCAAGGAGCACCTTGATCGAGCCGGAGGCCACATCGACAGCGGCGAGCACAAAGCGCGTGTCCGCCTTCGCGAGCGGCTTGGCCAGGCTCGTATAGATCGTCTTACCGTCCGGGCTGACCACCGCGTGGGTGTTGCGGAGGTTGCCGCCGACGTCGGGCGTCAGATTGCGCAGCTTCAGGGGTGCGGTTGCGTCCACGGTCGCGGGCTTCCCGGGCTCGGCCGCGCCTCCGTTTTCCACCGCGAACAGCCTGGGCTGGGCCGGGCCCAGGTCTGCGTCCCAGTAACGCACCGGGTAGCCGGTGTGCAGAATGGCCGCCACCTTGTTGTCCTTGCGGCTCTTGCGGCGCTCCTCGTCATTTTCCTCATCGGTGGAACCGGCAAGGACCGAGGCCGTCACGAAGGTTGCGTCCGCGGCTGACGCGGCCATGACGCCCCCGATTCCGCCTGCACGGGAGTGCACCACCCGGGCCTCACCGCCGTCGGCAGGCAGGAGCCACAACGCGCTCACGGGATCCGCTTCGGGGCTGTCCGGATCGGGCCGGGCTGAGGTGAAGAAGAGGTCACCGTTGGCAGCAAACACCGCGCCGGTTTCTCCCTTGGCGCTGCGGGTGATGCGCCGGGCGTGCTTCTTTCCGGCAGGATCAAGCTCCCAAAGGGCCGTGACGTATTCAGTGCCCTTGGCGTTGAGCGTGGAAACCGTAGTGACCAGGCGGCTTCCGTCCGTACTGAGAGCCAGGCCGCCGACCCTGGGGATGGCGAGGTAGTAGTCGAGATCGTGGAAAGGAGTTTCGGGTTGCGTGCTCGGGGTCTCGGAGGCATTCGAATCCATGCTCTGATTCAACACGCGATGTGCCCCAGATCACAAAAGGTTCACTAAGAGTGAAACAGTTATTTCAGAAATTACGAACCTCGGGAACGCAAAAACCCCGCCAGCTCCTTGAAGGGAGCGGGCGGGGCCTTTGAGTCGGCGGAACCTGAACCTAGGCGCTCGGAGCGATTTCCGGGATGCGCGGCTTGGCGTTGCCGGCGAAGGTGAATTTGGCGTCGTCGCCTTCGCCGTCCACATCGACCACCACGATGTCACCCGGGTGGAGCTCGCCGAAGAGGATCTTCTCGGAGAGCTGGTCCTCGATCTCGCGCTGGATGGTGCGGCGCAGCGGCCGCGCACCCATGGCGGGATCGTAGCCCCGGGTCGCCAGGAGGACCTTGGCGGCCGTGGTGAGCTCGATGCCCATGTCCTTGTCCTTGAGGCGGCCCTCGAGGCGCGTGACGAAGAGGTCCACGATCTCGATGATCTCGTCCTGCGTGAGCTGCGGGAACACCACGACGTCGTCAACGCGGTTGAGGAACTCGGGGCGGAAGTGCTGCTTGAGCTCCTCGGTGACCCGCGCCCGCATCCGGTTGTAGCCGGTGGTGGTGTCCGTGCCGGACTGGAAACCGGTCGCCACGCTCTTGGAGATGTCGCGGGTACCCAGGTTGGTGGTCATGATGATCACCGTGTTCTTGAAGTCCACCACCCGGCCCTGGGAGTCGGTCAGGCGGCCGTCTTCCAGGATCTGCAGCAGCGAGTTGAAGAGATCGGCGTGGGCCTTCTCAACTTCGTCGAACAGCACCACGGAGAACGGACGGCGGCGGACCTTCTCGGTCAGCTGCCCGCCCTCTTCGTAGCCGACGTAGCCCGGAGGGGCACCGAAGAGACGCGAAACCGTGTGCTTCTCGGAGTATTCGGACATGTCCAGCGTGATGAGTGCATCCTCTTCACCGAACAGGAATTCGGCCAGCGCTTTGGCGAGCTCGGTCTTGCCGACGCCGGTGGGGCCGGCGAAGATGAACGAGCCACCCGGACGCTTGGGGTCCTTCAGGCCTGCACGTGTGCGGCGGATCGCCTGGGAGAGGGCACGGATGGCCTCGTCCTGGCCGACGACCCGCTTGTGCAGCTCGTCTTCCATCTTGAGGAGACGGCTGGATTCTTCCTCGGTGAGTTTGAAGACCGGGATGCCGGTGGAGTTCGCGAGAACTTCGGCAATCAGCTCCTCGTCCACCTCGGAAATATCGTCCATGCCGCCGGACTTCCAGTTGCGTTCCTTCTCGGCGCGCTCGGCAATGAGCTTCTGCTCCTTGTCGCGCAGCGAGGCGGCGCCCTCGAAGTCCTGGGCGTCGATGGCGGATTCCTTCTCCATCTTCACTTCGGCGATGCGCTCATCCATGGCCTTGAGCTCCGGCGGGGCGGTCATGCGGCGGATGCGGAGCCGTGCACCTGCTTCGTCGATCAGGTCGATCGCCTTGTCCGGCAGGAAGCGGTCCGAGATGTAGCGCTCGGCCAGCGTTGCAGCAGAAGCAAGGGCGCCGTCGGTGATGGTCACCCGGTGGTGCGCCTCGTAGCGGTCACGCAGGCCCTTGAGGATCTCGATCGCATGCGCGACGGAAGGCTCCTTGACCTGGATCGGCTGGAAGCGGCGCTCCAAGGCGGCGTCCTTCTCAATGTGCTTGCGGTACTCGTCGAGTGTGGTGGCCCCGATGGTCTGGAGTTCACCACGGGCCAGCATCGGCTTGAGGATGGAGGCGGCATCGATGGCACCTTCTGCAGCGCCGGCACCCACGAGCGTGTGGATCTCGTCGATGAAGAGGATGATGTCCCCGCGGGTCCGGATTTCCTTGAGGACCTTCTTCAGGCGCTCTTCGAAGTCACCACGGTAACGGGAACCGGCAACAAGGGAACCAAGGTCAAGCGTGTAGAGCTGCTTGTCCTTGATGGTCTCCGGCACATCTCCCCGGACGATCGCCTGGGCAAGGCCCTCGACGACGGCAGTCTTGCCGACGCCGGGCTCACCGATCAGCACGGGGTTGTTCTTGGTCCGGCGGGAGAGGACCTGCATGACGCGTTCCATCTCCAGCTCGCGGCCGATCACGGGATCAAGCTTGTTTTCCCGCGCGGCCTGGGTGAGGTTGCGGCCGAACTGGTCGAGCACTACCGAACCGGCGGGGGTGCCTTCCTGTTGGCCCGGACCTGAGCCGGGACCCGCAGTTTCTTTGCCCTGGTAGCCGGAAAGCAGCTGGATGACCTGCTGGCGGACGCGGTTGAGGTCGGCGCCGAGCTTGACCAGGACCTGCGCGGCAACGCCTTCACCCTCGCGGATGAGGCCGAGCAGGATGTGCTCGGTGCCGATGTAGTTGTGGCCGAGCTGCAGGGCTTCGCGGAGCGAGAGCTCAAGCACCTTCTTGGCGCGCGGGGTGAAGGGGATGTGGCCGGACGGGGCTTGCTGGCCCTGGCCGATGATCTCCTGTACCTGCTCGCGGACGCCATCGAGCGAAATGCTCAGGGACTCCAGCGCCTTGGCGGCAACGCCCTCACCCTCGTGGATCAGACCCAAGAGGATGTGCTCGGTACCGATGTAGTTGTGGTTGAGCATGCGTGCCTCTTCTTGGGCAAGCACAACAACGCGACGGGCACGGTCCGTAAATCTCTCAAACATTTCGCCACACTCCTAGCTACGACGTACTTTGATGCTACGTGGCAACGCTGGAATTTTGGGGCGTGTTCGCCACAGGGGAAACATGGCCGCTCCGGGAATAAGTCCGCTCGACTCGTCCGTGGACCTCGGGACCACGGCGGAGACCGAATCCAGGGCTTTCCACGGTCACGCCGCGCTTCCCTCGATGCCCCCACGGGCCGGCCGCCGTCGTTCTTCCCGGCAAACGTGGTGACTGTCCACCGGATATGCCCAGTCGGCTCCAAACCTTCTGGGAATAGTGGCGCCATGCTGCCAAACGACATCCTTATCCCGGCAAGCCCTGCGGTTAAAAAACAATACCCCGGCCGTAGGGCCGGGGTATTGATACTTGGTGTCAGGAATTGGCCTTCTGGTAGGCTTCCTGAATTTCGGCCTGAATGCGGCCGCGGCTGTTTACGGTATAACCGTTGTCGCGCGCCCATTGACGGATCTGTGCGGAGTCCTGGTTTCTGCCTGCGGCAACGCGGCTACGCGTTGCACGGCCGGTCGATGTCTTGCGCGCCTTAGCTACAAATGGCCCCAGAGCGTCCCGCAGCTTCGCAGCGTTGGCACTGGACAGGTCCATTTCGTAACTGACTCCATCAAGGCCAAAGCGGACAGTTTCATCCGCGGAGCCCTCATCCAGGTCGTCAACGAGGATAATTTTGACTTTCTGTGCCATGAAAAGACTCTCTTTTGGAGGGGTCGGATATGCAGAATAGCTAGACTACTAATTAAAGATTATCGTCCAGCGCATGGCACTCCGTCAAAGGCTCAGTCAAAGGCATCCTCAAAGGGATCCTCAAAGGGATCGCCAAAGACACTATTAAATCTTCTGGAGCGGCCGGAGAAAGAGCTATTTGGCAGGGGTTGAGCCGTCGCCCGCCGGCTTGGCAATTCCGAATCCGGCTTCTTCCTGGGCGCGGGCTTCTGCTTGGCGCTCTGATTTGTCCGCGTTGAAGATAGCCTTCATGGCAAACCAAAAGAGAAGTCCGACAACGACGGACGGTGCAAGAACGGCAATGTATTCCATGGTCAGTGCCCTTCGGGCTTGAGGAGTGGGAACAGGATGGTTTCCCGGATGCCTGCTCCGGTGAACAGCATGACCAAGCGGTCGATGCCTAGGCCGATGCCGCCCATGGGCGGAGCACCGTATTCAAGGGCGCGCAGGAAGTCTTCATCCAGCTGCATGGCCTCGACATCGCCGGCTGCCGAACGACGCGACTGCTCCGTGAGGCGTTCGCGCTGGATGACCGGGTCGATCAGTTCGGAGAAGGCCGTGCCGCGTTCCATGCCGCCGATGATGAGGTCCCAGGCCTCGATCAGGCGGCCGTCCTCCCGATGCGGCCGGGCAAGGGGCTGCGCGGAGGGAGGGTAATTGTAGACAAAGGTCGGGTTGAGCAGGGTGGGTTCGACGATCTCGCCGAACAGTTCTACTACGAGCTTTTCGGCGTCCCACTTGGGATCCACCTTGACCTCGTGCTTGGCGGCAATCGCCTGCAGTTCCGCCACCGTGGTGTCCGGGGTGATCTCTTCGCCGATCGCCTCGGAGAGCCCCGGATAGACGGCAACCCAGGCCCATTCGCCGTCGAGGTCGATCTCTCCGGCGTCAGTCTGGATGGTGCGGGTGCCCACGACGTCGGCGACGTTAAGGATGATTTCCTTCATACGCTCGGCCATGACGAACTGGTCCGCCCACGCCTCGTAGCATTCCAACGTGGTGAATTCTGGGCTGTGCGTCGAGTCGACGCCTTCGTTGCGGAAGACGCGGCCCATGTCGTAGACGCGGTCGATTCCGCCCACGACGGCGCGCTTGAGGAAGAGCTCGGTGGCGATACGCAGCGTCATCTTCTGGTCGAAGGCATTCATGTGCGTCTCGAACGGGCGGGCCGTGGCACCGCCGTGGACGAGCTGCAGGATGGGGGTCTCCACTTCCACATAGCCGCGGCGGTCCAGGGTGTCGCGGACCGAGCGGGTAATCGCTGCGCGGGTGTAGACCATTTCCCGGGCTTCGTCGCGGACCATGAGGTCCACGTAGCGCTGCCTGACACGGGTTTCCTCATTGAGTTCGGCGTGCAGCACCGGCAACGGGCGCAAGGCCTTGGAGGCCATGGACCAGGAGTCGGCCATGACGGACAGCTCGCCACGCCTGGAGGAAATGACTTCGCCCTTGATGAAGACGTGGTCTCCGAGGTCCACCAGCGCTTTCCAGTCCGCGAGGGTTTCCTCGCCGACATTCGCGAGGCTGAGCATCGCCTGCAGGCGCACGCCCTTCCCGTCCACACCGCCCTCCTGGAGGGTGGCGAAGCAGAGCTTGCCCGTGTTGCGCACGAACACGACGCGGCCGGTGATGCCCACGATGTCGCCGGTGGTTTCGTCAGCCTGGAGATGGGCGTACTTCTCGCGGATCTCAGCGAGGGAATGCGTCCGCTCAACACCCACCGGGTAGGCCTCGGTGCCGCGCTCAATCAGCTTGCTGCGCTTTTCCATGCGGATGCGCATCTGTTCGCTGGCGTCGGCTGGCTCGGAGGCGGGGTGCGGGGATGGGGTGTTTGCGGAAGTCACAATCCACAAGTTTACCGGGGATTCCTTAGAGTTCCCTATCTTCCCCTCCCGCCCCTGCGGCAACATAGACTCGGGCTGTGGAGACATGGACAGTTGAAACGGACGACGACGGCGGCCACCTCGAGGTGCACTCCTTCCGGCCGGTAGCCGAAGCGTCCATTCCCGGCGCTTCGAGCGCTACGGAGGAGCCCGGCGTCGTGCTCGTTCACGGCACCTTGGTGACCGATTCCCTTTACTGGCCATTCGCCCGGAACCTGAGCGTCCTGCTCGGCCGGCCGGTGCATTCCTACAACCGGCGCGGCCGCGGCCGGTCGGCACCGCAGCCGCCCGGCTACTCTGCTGCGACGGAGACCAGCGACTTGCTTTCCGTCATGGAGGCGAGCGGATCCACCGATGTTGTTGGCCACAGCTATGGCGGATTCGTCGCGCTCCAGGCGGCGCTGCGCGCACCAATTTCCCGCCTCGTCACTTACGACGCCGCGGTTTCCCTCTCCGGTAACTTGAACGGACGCTGGCGACCGCAATTGGAGGAGGCCGTCACCGCGGGCCAGCTCGACAACGCCTGGGCGCATTTGGTCCAGGGGCTGGGCACGGCCGGCCCGATTTCCTATTTGCCGCTCGGGGCGCTGCGGGTGATCAGCATCCTCTCCGCCAAGACGAGGTTGGGATCCGAGATGCGGGAACTGTTGCCGACGGCGGTGTTGGAGATGCGCGCGATCATTGACGCAGACTCGCATATCCAGGACTATGCGGAGTTGAAAACGCCAACGCTGATGCTGAGTGGCGGGTGGAGTCCGGCGTACTTTGCCGAAACCGGTCGGCAACTTGCAGCTGCAATACCGGCGGTGGACTTCTCGGTAGTGCCGCTCCAGTTCCACGAGGGTCCCCTCCGGCCGGGCAAGCAGCTCGCCGTGAGGATTGCCCGCTACCTGGCACAAGGCGCCGTCACCCTAGGATGAAGCGGTGATAGAACGTGAGGTCCCCACCCCAGACGGCGGCAAGCTCGCCTTGTACAGTTACGGCTCGGTGGATGCTCCGGGAGAGCGCCGCGTGGTGCTCATCGGGGGCGCATTCCTGACCGCGCTCATCTACAGGCCTTTTTCCATGGCGTTATCCAACGGACTCGGCGAAGGTTGGGCAGTCGACGTCTACGATCGCAGGGGCCGCGGCAGCTCGACGGAACTACCCGCAAACTACTCCATGGCCACGGAGATTGCGGACGTGCGGAGCATCATGGACGCCACAGGCGCCAGGAACCTCCTTGGTCACAGCCTTGGCGGATCCGTGGCACTGAACGCCGTGCAGGAGTTTGCGGGGACAAGCTACGAACCTCACAAACTTGCCGTGTACGACGCCGCCGTGAACATCGACGGGAGCATGGACATGGGCTGGTTGGACGGCTTTGCCCAATCCGTGGATAGCGGAAATGTAGGGCGTGCCATGGCCAGGATGAAGAGGGGCATGCAGCCTGGCACCGCCTTGGCGCGAATCCCGGAGCCCATCCTGGCCGGACTCATGGCCCTCGTTTCCCACACCAAGGTCAACAAGGTCCTCAGGGGACTCATGCCAACGGGCGTGGCGGAACTCAAAGCCGCCTACGACGAAGCTGCGCGCCCGCGGGACTTCTCCGTCCTCCCCCGAAGCACGCGATTTATCGTGGGCAGCAAAAGCCCCGAATACTACAAGGTCACTGCAGAGCGGCTGTACGCAGCCGTCCCCGGAAGCACGCTGGTGGTATCGCCAAAAGGCTTCCACGGATCCATTCCTGCCGCAGTCAAGGAACTCGTGACGGACCTTTCCAGCTATTTCAAGGACTGACGGAACCCCGCGGCTCCGTTAGGCTCGAAGCATGACGCGCGAGAACATCACAACGGCCGACGGCGGAACCCTCGAGCTCTTCACGACGGGCGGTGAGCTTGCCGATGGCGGCTCCGGCGTCGTCGTCGTGCCCGCCTCGATGGTGACCGCCGCAGACTACTCCAAGTTTGCCCAGAAACTCAGTGCCGCCCTTGGCCGCCCGGTCCACACCTTCAACCGCCGCGGCCGTGGTGAATCGTCGCCGCAGCCCGAGGACTACACCCTCGACGTCGACATCCGGGATCTTTCCGAAGTCATGAAGCACACGGCCAGCACCGATGTCTTCGGCCACAGCTTCGGAGGCGCAGTGGCCCTGCACGCGGCGCGCACGCTGCCGGTGGAACGCCTGGCGGTCTACGACCCCGCAGTCTCCGTCAACCACAGCGTGAAGGCCGAGTGGACGAGCGAATACGAGCGCGCGACGGCGGCTGGAGACTTTGACCGCGGGCTCGCTGTGCTCGTGAAGGGCGTCGAGACGGAGGGCGCCTTCGCGCGGATGCCGCTGTCCATGCTGACACTCGTCACCAAGCTGACGGCGGGCACTCCCATGGGCAAGCAGATGCGTGAGCTCATGCAGGCCGGCGTGCGTGAGATCAAGGCAGTCATCGCCGCGGACATGCCCGCGGAGCCGTTCCTTGAGCTGCCGCTGGAAACGCTCATTGTGGTGGGGGAAAAGAGCCCCGCCTACTTCGGTGTGGCGTGCGGCCAGATCCACGACGTGCTCTCCGGATCGAGCTACACCATCCTCCCCGGCCACGGGCACGACGGCGTGATCCGCGCTCCCGACAAGCTCATCGCCGAGCTCTCCGACTTCTTCTCGGGCTAAACGCCGGCTCACTTATAGGGGATCCCGGCGGGACGCCGGCTCACATACAGGGGGTCCCGGCGGGACGCCGGCTCACATACAGGGGGTCCCGGCGGGACGCCGGCTCACATACAGGGGGTCCCGGGTGATAGCCGGTTCGTTTTTGTCCGGGGGTGGTTAAATGGGTCAGGCCCCGACACGTGGTGTCGGGGCCTGGCCGTTAATGGTTGTCCGGCGGTGTCCTACTCTCCCACACCCTCCCGGGTGCAGTACCATCGGCGCTGTGGGTCTTAGCTTCCGGGTTCGGAATGGGACCGGGCGTTTCCCCCACGCTATGACCGCCGTAACCCTGTTACCCGTCCCCGCAGGTGCGGGGTGGGAAGATACGTGGTTACAACATTGTGGTGTTGTTGTTCAGTTGTTTGGTTCCTGGAGCAACGGGTTTGTTGTTCGGGAACCACATAGTGGACGCAAGCAGTGATCGTGTTTGTGTGGTGTAAGTTGTCGGCCTATTAGTACCGGTCAGCTTCAACAGTCTTTAGTCCTGTCTTCCACATCCGGCCTATCAACCCAGTGGTCTGGCTGGGGGCCTCTCACACACGAGGTGCATGGAAATCTCATCTTGAAGCGAGCTTCCCGCTTAGATGCTTTCAGCGGTTATCCCATCCGAACGTAGCTAATCAGCGGTGCACTTGGCAGTACAACTGACACACCAGAGGTTCGTCCGTCCCGGTCCTCTCGTACTAAGGACAGCCCTTCTCAAATTTCCTGCGCGCGCAGCGGATAGGGACCGAACTGTCTCACGACGTTCTAAACCCAGCTCGCGTACCGCTTTAATGGGCGAACAGCCCAACCCTTGGGACCTACTCCAGCCCCAGGATGCGACGAGCCGACATCGAGGTGCCAAACCATGCCGTCGATATGGACTCTTGGGCAAGATCAGCCTGTTATCCCCGAGGTACCTTTTATCCGTTGAGCGACGGCCATTCCACAATGTACCGCCGGATCACTAGTCCCGACTTTCGTCCCTGCTTGAGATGTCTCTCTCACAGTCAAGCTCCCTTGTGCACTTACACTCGACACCTGATTGCCAACCAGGCTGAGGGAACCTTTGGGCGCCTCCGTTACTTTTTAGGAGGCAACCGCCCCAGTTAAACTACCCATCAGGCACTGTCCCTGACCCGGATCACGGGCCGAAGTTAGATGTCCAAAGTGACCAGAGTGGTATTTCAACGATGACTCCACCCGAACTGGCGTCCGGGCTTCAACGTCTCCCACCTATCCTACACAAGCCACTCCGAACACCAATACCAAACTATAGTAAAGGTCTCGGGGTCTTTCCGTCCTGCTGCGCGTAACGAGCATCTTTACTCGTACTGCAATTTCGCCGAGTTTATGGTTGAGACAGCGGGGAAGTCGTTACTCCATTCGTGCAGGTCGGAACTTACCCGACAAGGAATTTCGCTACCTTAGGATGGTTATAGTTACCACCGCCGTTTACTGGGGCTTAAATTCTCAGCTTCGCCTTGCGGCTAACCGGTCCTCTTAACCTTCCAGCACCGGGCAGGAGTCAGTCCGTATACATCGTCTTGCGACTTCGCACGGACCTGTGTTTTTAGTAAACAGTCGCTTCCCCCTGGTCTCTGCGGCCCCGATCCCCTCCCACCAGCAAGTGGTGTTCAAGGTTGGGGCCCCCCTTCTCCCGAAGTTACGGGGGCATTTTGCCGAGTTCCTTAACCATAATTCTCTCGATCGCCTTGGTATTCTCTACCTGATCACCTGTGTCGGTTTGGGGTACGGGCGGCTGGAACCTCGCGCCGATGCTTTTCTAGGCAGCATAGGATCACCGGATCCCCCCATGACGGGGGTCCCATCAGATCTCAGGAACGTCATCAAAGACACAGCGACGGATTTGCCTATCGCTGACCCTACATCCTTAGACCGGGGCAACCATCGCCCGGCCCGGCTACCTTCCTGCGTCACACCTGTTAATACGCTTACCTCCCGGGATCAGGTCCCGCGCTCGGCCAAAACCCGCACACCACAAGGGTGATTGGGCAGGCTCCGGGCGGTTAGTATCCCCCGCTTGGCATGGGCGGTCCTTCGCCGGTACGGGAATATCAACCCGTTGTCCATCGACTACGCCTGTCGGCCTCGCCTTAGGTCCCGACTTACCCAGGGCAGATTAGCTTGACCCTGGAACCCTTGATCATTCGGCGGACGGGTTTCTCACCCGTCTTTCGCTACTCATGCCTGCATTCTCACTCGTGTAGGCTCCACCGCTGGTTTACACCGCGACTTCACCGCCCACACGACGCTCCCCTACCACTCCAGACGACTGAACCACGAAGGCTTGTCTACTATCTGAAATCCACAACTTCGGCGGTGTACTTGAGCCCCGCTACATTGTCGGCGCGGAATCACTTGACCAGTGAGCTATTACGCACTCTTTCAAGGATGGCTGCTTCTAAGCCAACCTCCTGGTTGTCTTCGCAACTCCACATCCTTTCCCACTTAGCACACGCTTAGGGGCCTTAGTTGGTGGTCTGGGCTGTTTCCCTCTCGACTATGAAGCTTATCCCCCACAGTCTCACTGCTGCGCTCTCACTTACCGGCATTCGGAGTTTGGCTGACGTCAGTAACCTTGTAGGGCCCATCGGCCATCCAGTAGCTCTACCTCCGGCAAGAAACACGCAACGCTGCACCTAAATGCATTTCGGGGAGAACCAGCTATCACGGAGTTTGATTGGCCTTTCACCCCTACCCACAGCTCATCCCCTCCATTTTCAACTGAAGTGGGTTCGGTCCTCCACGACGTCTTACCGTCGCTTCAACCTGGCCATGGGTAGATCACTCCGCTTCGGGTCTAGATCACGCCACTACACTCGCCCTATTCAGACTCGCTTTCGCTACGGCTACCCCACACGGGTTAACCTCGCGACGTAACACTAACTCGCAGGCTCATTCTTCAAAAGGCACGCCGTCACAACTACAAGGTTGCTCCGACGGATTGTAAGCACACGGTTTCAGGTACTGTTTCACTCCCCTCCCGGGGTACTTTTCACCTTTCCCTCACGGTACTGGTCCGCTATCGGTCATTAGGAAGTATTTAGGCTTATCAGGTGGTCCTGACAGATTCACACGGGATTTCTCGGGCCCCGTGCTACTTGGGATCCTCTCCAGGCGGCACACAACATTACGGTTACGGGGCTAACACCCTCTCCGGCCGGCCTTTCAAGACCGTTCACCTATGTCCATGCTCTCACCCCACCGGTCCGGCAGAACCAGTACGGAAAGTCCCACAACCCCGCCCATGCAACGCCCGCCGGCTATCACACATGGAACGGTTTAGCCTCATCCGCGTTCGCTCGCCACTACTAACGGAATCACTCTTGTTTTCTCTTCCTGCGGGTACTGAGATGTTTCACTTCCCCGCGTTCCCCCCACGCACCCTATGTGTTCAGATGCGGGTCACCAGATCACGCAAGCGCGTCTGGCGGGGTTTCCCCATTCGGACATCCTGGGATCACCGTTCGGTTATCAACTCCCCCAGGCTTATCGCAGATTCCTACGTCCTTCTTCGGCTCCTAATGCCAAGGCATCCACCGTGTGCCCTTAAAAACTTGACCACACAAGATCAAAAAACTTCTCGAGAGAACCACAGAAACCGCCACACCAAAGCATGGCCGGATCCAGGTTCATAAAAAGAAATTGCTGTATGACACGAACCAAACCCGAAGGCCGGCCCGTATCAGATGCTCGCGTCCACTATGTAGTTCTCAAACAACAACCCCGTACCACACCCCCCCGCACCCGGCCACCCCCGCCACCAAAGACGAAGAACAACCACGAACGCACGAAGACCATGCAGCCAGGAAACCAGAAACACACAAACCCGCACCACGGAAACCACGCAACCCTCACAGGCCACGCACCCCACGCCACGGCCCTGTTGCCTCAGGACCCAACAGTGTGCCAAACACGAAAACCGGCCACCCCCCACCCGCACCGTTCCAAGACACTCAAAGAGCATCCGTACTAGGGGCGGACAAGAACCAACCGGCCGCTATCTGCTGATATTCCACCCATGAGCACCCACCGCAGAACAGACGCCTGCGCAATGGGCTTTGCTTCCACACACCCCCCAACCAACCATGCGGCCGGACAGGGAGCGATAATGGTGCTCCTTAGAAAGGAGGTGATCCAGCCGCACCTTCCGGTACGGCTACCTTGTTACGACTTAGTCCCAATCGCCGGTCCCACCTTCGACGGCTCCCCCCACAAGGGTTAGGCCACCGGCTTCGGGTGTTACCAACTTTCGTGACTTGACGGGCGGTGTGTACAAGGCCCGGGAACGTATTCACCGCAGCGTTGCTGATCTGCGATTACTAGCGACTCCGACTTCATGGGGTCGAGTTGCAGACCCCAATCCGAACTGAGACCGGCTTTTTGGGATTAGCTCCACCTCACAGTATCGCAACCCTTTGTACCGGCCATTGTAGCATGCGTGAAGCCCAAGACATAAGGGGCATGATGATTTGACGTCGTCCCCACCTTCCTCCGAGTTGACCCCGGCAGTCTCCTATGAGTCCCCGCCATCACGCGCTGGCAACATAGAACGAGGGTTGCGCTCGTTGCGGGACTTAACCCAACATCTCACGACACGAGCTGACGACAACCATGCACCACCTGTAAACCGACCGCAAGCGGGGCACCTGTTTCCAGGCGTTACCGGTTCATGTCAAGCCTTGGTAAGGTTCTTCGCGTTGCATCGAATTAATCCGCATGCTCCGCCGCTTGTGCGGGCCCCCGTCAATTCCTTTGAGTTTTAGCCTTGCGGCCGTACTCCCCAGGCGGGGCACTTAATGCGTTAGCTACGGCGCGGAAAACGTGGAATGTCCCCCACACCTAGTGCCCAACGTTTACGGCATGGACTACCAGGGTATCTAATCCTGTTCGCTCCCCATGCTTTCGCTCCTCAGCGTCAGTTAATGCCCAGAGACCTGCCTTCGCCATCGGTGTTCCTCCTGATATCTGCGCATTTCACCGCTACACCAGGAATTCCAGTCTCCCCTACATCACTCTAGTCTGCCCGTACCCACTGCAGAACCGGAGTTGAGCCCCGGTCTTTCACAGCAGACGCGACAAACCGCCTACGAGCTCTTTACGCCCAATAATTCCGGATAACGCTTGCGCCCTACGTATTACCGCGGCTGCTGGCACGTAGTTAGCCGGCGCTTCTTCTGCAGGTACCGTCACTTTCGCTTCTTCCCTACTGAAAGAGGTTTACAACCCGAAGGCCGTCATCCCTCACGCGGCGTCGCTGCATCAGGCTTTCGCCCATTGTGCAATATTCCCCACTGCTGCCTCCCGTAGGAGTCTGGGCCGTGTCTCAGTCCCAGTGTGGCCGGTCACCCTCTCAGGCCGGCTACCCGTCGTCGCCTTGGTAGGCCATTACCCCACCAACAAGCTGATAGGCCGCGAGTCCATCCAAAACCGCAAAAGCTTTCCACCACCACCGCATGCGCGGAGCAGTCGTATCCGGTATTAGACCCAGTTTCCCAGGCTTATCCCAGAGTCAAGGGCAGGTTACTCACGTGTTACTCACCCGTTCGCCACTAATCCCCCCAGCAAGCTGGAGATCATCGTTCGACTTGCATGTGTTAAGCACGCCGCCAGCGTTCATCCTGAGCCAGGATCAAACTCTCCGTTGAAGTAAAACAAAAACAGACACAACCACAACCACCGGAAATAACGGCAGAAGAGCTGCACAAAATTTGAAACCAGCTGTAAAAAACCAGCCCCACGCCACCAAAGCGACACAGAACCAGCCAAAACAACCAATTTAATAAAAAATCGGTATCAACAAACTTGGCACACTATTGAGTTCTCAAACAACAGACACACCCGGCACCACCCACACCCCACAGGGTCCAGGATCGCTCCGGAGCAACTTCCCAAAGTTACCCGAATCATTACCACTTTGCAAATCAGTATCTCAACCAATTTCAGGGTAATAATTCGAATTCCCCTCGAATTTCAGCGCACAAAGCACCTGCCGTTTTAGGCTCAATTCGAAGGGGTTGGCCACCCGTGGTTCCCAGCTCTAGGCTGTCTCCCTCGCGGCGACTTAGAAGACATTACACGGCTTCCGCACCCCGCGCAAATCCAGCGCTGACGCACTGCTATTCCCCCGCTCAAGCTGACCGACAAACCTGATCGGTACGCCACGGCGACGACGGAACTCGGTTTCCGCCGTCGGGCCCCGCCTAACGGAAGGCGGCCATACCCGTGATGCCGCAAAGGTGAGTGGTCCAGCGTGATTCCGTCACCGCCGAGGATGGTCCTGGCTTCCCGCGCAATTTTGATGGCTTCGCGGCAGTTGTTCAGTTTGCCGACCGAGATCTGGTCCGGTTGCAACGTGCCGCCGTCCTTCATGCGCCCGGGGTGCAGGGCGAGGAGGAATCCCTTGTTGATCTCCGGGGCCATGTCAACCAACTTCTGCTGCGTTAGCTGATAACCGGCCAGCGGCCTGCCAAACTGCAGGCGTTCCTTGGAATAGTCGAGTGCTACTTCGAACGCATCGCCGGCGGCGCCCAGATGATTCCATAGCGCACCTCGTCCAGGCAGGGGAAGGGCCCCTTGAGCCCGACGGCGTTCGGCAGTACCGCACTCTCGGGCAGTCGCGGATCGGACAATTCGATGTCGCATTGGATGGAGGCTCGCATGGACAGTTTCGGCTCGATGGGGGTAGCCGTGAATCCAGGGGTCTCGGTTGGGACTACGAAGCCGCGGACGCCGTCGTCGGTCTGGGCCCAGATGATGGCGACTTTGGCCACCGACGCCAGGCCGATCCAGCGCTTTGATCCGTTGAGGATCCAGTCGCCTCCGTCGCGGTGCGCGAAGGTAGTCATGCCACCCGGATCTGATCCCGCCGTGGGTTCCGTCAGTCCGAAGCAGCCGATCGCTTCCCCCGCGGCCATCGCCTGTAGCCATTCCGCCTTCTGTTCACCCGAACCGTATGTGGGGTTTGATTTCGCTCTTCACGAAGGCGCGCACCGAATCGCGCAGCGCACGTTCGTCCGCGCTAAGGAGGGAATCAAAGTCAATCAGATCGCTGATATCGGACATTCATGCGCCTTTCACGGATGTGTTTGGGGAATGGCCAGCGAAGGTGGCCCCTTGGTGCTCGCCAAGGGCCGGGGAACTTGCCGGTAGCTCGGTGCTGCTGCGGACAGCCGGATGGGATCGGCCCACTGCCGGGATTCCCGGCCTGTGGCGGGATCAGTGACAACGATTGACGGCTCCAGTCCCAGGCTCTCAGCCGAATCGAAAGCCTCGCTGACGCTGTTAACGCCAACCGAAAATAGGGCCAGGAACGCCAACTGAAAATAGGGCCACCGACCATTATGGAAGGTGATCAATTTGGATGATTGGGCGGAGATACGCCACCTGTTTTCGACAGGCAAGCACTCGAAGCGTGAGATCGGCAGGATCGTGGGGGTTTCCCGCGGAACGGTGGACCGGGCGCTGGAGGCGGACCGGGCGCCGAAGTATCAGCGGGCATCCGGAGTGTCGAGTTTTGATGCGTTTGCTCCCAGGGTGCGGGAGTTGTTGGTGAAGACGCCGACGATGCCGGCCGCGACGCTGGCGGAGCGGGTTGGCTGGTCCGGTTCCGCGTCGTTGTTCCGGGCGAAGGTCGCGGCGATCCGGCCCGAATATGCGCCGCCGGACCCGGCCGACCGTTTGGTCCACGAGCCGGGGTTCCCGCACGAGCCGCTGCCCGTCGGTGAGGGGCAGTCCGATACGCCGCCGGTGCTGGTGATGACCTCGGCGTTCTCGGGTTTCATCCAGGCGCGGATGCTGCCGTCGCGAACGACGCCGGACCTTTTGGGCGGAATGTGGACTCTGCTGCAGGATGCGCAGGCGGTTCCGTCGCGGCTGTTGTGGGACAACGAGTCCGGCATCGGAAGGCGCAAACCGACGGAGCCGGTGGCCGCGTTCGCGGGTTCCCTGGGGGTGGAGATCAAGCTGCTTCCGCCGCGGGATCCGGAGTCCAAGGGCATGGTCGAACGTATGAACAGGTTCTTCCGCCAATGCTTCATGCCGGGCCGGGACTTCCGCTCACCAGCGGACTTCAACGGCCAGCTCGAGGACTGGCTGCCCAAGGCCAACCACCGGTACTCCCGGTCCCGCCACGGCCGCCCTGACGAGCTGATCGTCCTGGACCGGGAAAGGATGCGGGAACTGCCGCCGGTGAGCCCGGAGTCGGTGTTCCGCAACGCGGTGCGGTTGCCGCGGGATTACTACGTGCGGGTGTTCTCCAATGACTATTCGGTGGACCCTTCGTTCATTGGGCGGATCGTTGATGTCGTCGCTGATCTGGACACCGTCTGGGTCACCCATGACGGGTCATCATCGCCACCCATGTCCGGGCGTGGGCCCGGCATCTCGTGGTGACTGATCCGGTCCATGTGGCCCGCGCGGCGGTGATGCGCCGAGACTTCCGAACCCAAAGAGTCCACCGCCCCGAGCCCGAGGAAGCAGTAGAGGTGCGGGATCTGGCGCCTATGACGAGATCTTCGGCATCGACCTCGGCCAGCAGCCGGACCTGGTCTTGGAGGTGGCCTCATGAGCGGGACACCGTCACAGATCGAGTACTACGCCCGCGCCCTGCGCGCACCACGGATCAGTGATGGGTTCCGCCGGCTCGGGGACCAGGCCCGGGACGCCGGCTGGTCCCATGAGGAGTACCTGGCCGCGGTCCTCTCCCGTGAAGTCTCCGAACGCGAAGCCTCCGGCGCGGCGACCCGGATCAAGGCCGCGAGATTCCCAGCCCACAAGGACCTCGAAGAGTTCAACTTCGACCACCAGCCCTCCGCGGACCGGAACCTCATCGCGCACCTGGGCACCGGGGTGTTCCTCTCCGAAGCCAAAAACGTGGTCCTGCTCGGGCCACCCGGCACGGGCAAAACCCATCTCGCGGTTGGCATCGGCATCAAGGCAGCCAAGGCCGGGCACCGGGTCCTCTTCGACTCCGCGACCGGCTGGGTCGCACGGCTCCAGGAAGCCCACTCACGCGGGAAACTCGCCCAGGAACTGGTCAAACTCCGCCGCTACAGCCTCCTGGTGGTCGATGAAGTCGGCTACATCCCGTTCGATCAGGACGCCGCGAACCTGTTCTTCCAGCTCGTCTCCAGCCGCTACGAACACGCCTCCATGATCCTGACGTCGAACCTCCCGTTCGCCCGCTGGGGCGACGTCTTCGGAGACCTGACCATCGCCTCGGCCATGATCGACCGGATCGTCCACCACGCCGAGGTCATCAGCCTCAAAGGCAACAGCTACCGGCTCAAAAAACACCAACCCGCCGCCAGTACGGCACAATAGAACCACAACCCCGTGGCCCCGTTTTCAATTGGCACTAATGGCCCTATTTTCGGTTGGCGTTAACATGACGCTGTTTACCCTGCCCGCAGGAGCGCCTGCAACGAGGAATTTCCATTGCCAATTCGCAGCAGTGTCAGCATGAAGGGCTGCCTAGATCACAATACGAAGCTCCTCACGGGACGCTACTCTGCGTTCGTTAGTGAGGAATCTCGCTTGCTCGGGCGAGCCCCAGAGCCCTAGGACTGACGCCAGCGCAGCAAATTGCCGATCGTTGCCGACCGCGATGGCGAGCGTGCCGCCGCCAGTGCGGAATGTCTCATATGGGGCGATGCTGGGGTGTGCATTGCCGAGCTTGCCAGGCGAATTGCCGGTGGCCAAGGTGGCCGCGCCCTGGTTCACCAATGCTGCCAGGAGCGAGGAGAGGAGGTTGACCTGTACCTGCTGGCCAGTCCCTGTGGCGTCGCGTACCCGCAGCGCCATCAGGATCCCCGCTAGGGCATTCTGCCCGGTGAGGACGTCAACCAGGGCAACCCCAACCTTGCTGGGTTCTCCTTCCGGATGGCCGGTGATACTCATCAGACCGCCAAGCGCCTGCACGAGCAGGTCATGGCCGGGCAAATCTGCGCCGGCGCCGGATATTTACGGGTGCCGCGAACCTGTATCTCGGGGAGGTTCATAGATGAGCCGGCGTTTGGGATTTCCCGCTCATAGGTGAGCGGGCGTTGGTGGGAACCGGGTGATAGGTGAGCGGGCGATCGTGGGAACCGGCCCATAGGTGAGCCGGGGTTTGATATCCCAAACCCCCGCTCACCTATGCGTCCCGATCGGAAACCCCCGCTCACGTCAGCCGGGCCGGGGTTTGGGGTCGGGGGTGGTTAAATGGGTCAGGCCCCGACACGTGGTGTCGGGGCCTGGCCGTTAATGGTTGTCCGGCGGTGTCCTACTCTCCCACACCCTCCCGGGTGCAGTACCATCGGCGCTGTGGGTCTTAGCTTCCGGGTTCGGAATGGGACCGGGCGTTTCCCCCACGCTATGACCGCCGTAACCCTGTTACCCGTCCCCGCAGGTGCGGGGTGGGAAGATACGTGGTTACAACATTGTGGTGTTGTTGTTCAGTTGTTTGGTTCCTGGAGCAACGGGTTTGTTGTTCGGGAACCACATAGTGGACGCAAGCAGTGATCGTGTTTGTGTGGTGTAAGTTGTCGGCCTATTAGTACCGGTCAGCTTCAACAGTCTTTAGTCCTGTCTTCCACATCCGGCCTATCAACCCAGTGGTCTGGCTGGGGGCCTCTCACACACGAGGTGCATGGAAATCTCATCTTGAAGCGAGCTTCCCGCTTAGATGCTTTCAGCGGTTATCCCATCCGAACGTAGCTAATCAGCGGTGCACTTGGCAGTACAACTGACACACCAGAGGTTCGTCCGTCCCGGTCCTCTCGTACTAAGGACAGCCCTTCTCAAATTTCCTGCGCGCGCAGCGGATAGGGACCGAACTGTCTCACGACGTTCTAAACCCAGCTCGCGTACCGCTTTAATGGGCGAACAGCCCAACCCTTGGGACCTACTCCAGCCCCAGGATGCGACGAGCCGACATCGAGGTGCCAAACCATGCCGTCGATATGGACTCTTGGGCAAGATCAGCCTGTTATCCCCGAGGTACCTTTTATCCGTTGAGCGACGGCCATTCCACAATGTACCGCCGGATCACTAGTCCCGACTTTCGTCCCTGCTTGAGATGTCTCTCTCACAGTCAAGCTCCCTTGTGCACTTACACTCGACACCTGATTGCCAACCAGGCTGAGGGAACCTTTGGGCGCCTCCGTTACTTTTTAGGAGGCAACCGCCCCAGTTAAACTACCCATCAGGCACTGTCCCTGACCCGGATCACGGGCCGAAGTTAGATGTCCAAAGTGACCAGAGTGGTATTTCAACGATGACTCCACCCGAACTGGCGTCCGGGCTTCAACGTCTCCCACCTATCCTACACAAGCCACTCCGAACACCAATACCAAACTATAGTAAAGGTCTCGGGGTCTTTCCGTCCTGCTGCGCGTAACGAGCATCTTTACTCGTACTGCAATTTCGCCGAGTTTATGGTTGAGACAGCGGGGAAGTCGTTACTCCATTCGTGCAGGTCGGAACTTACCCGACAAGGAATTTCGCTACCTTAGGATGGTTATAGTTACCACCGCCGTTTACTGGGGCTTAAATTCTCAGCTTCGCCTTGCGGCTAACCGGTCCTCTTAACCTTCCAGCACCGGGCAGGAGTCAGTCCGTATACATCGTCTTGCGACTTCGCACGGACCTGTGTTTTTAGTAAACAGTCGCTTCCCCCTGGTCTCTGCGGCCCCGATCCCCTCCCACCAGCAAGTGGTGTTCAAGGTTGGGGCCCCCCTTCTCCCGAAGTTACGGGGGCATTTTGCCGAGTTCCTTAACCATAATTCTCTCGATCGCCTTGGTATTCTCTACCTGATCACCTGTGTCGGTTTGGGGTACGGGCGGCTGGAACCTCGCGCCGATGCTTTTCTAGGCAGCATAGGATCACCGGATCCCCCCATGACGGGGGTCCCATCAGATCTCAGGAACGTCATCAAAGACACAGCGACGGATTTGCCTATCGCTGACCCTACATCCTTAGACCGGGGCAACCATCGCCCGGCCCGGCTACCTTCCTGCGTCACACCTGTTAATACGCTTACCTCCCGGGATCAGGTCCCGCGCTCGGCCAAAACCCGCACACCACAAGGGTGATTGGGCAGGCTCCGGGCGGTTAGTATCCCCCGCTTGGCATGGGCGGTCCTTCGCCGGTACGGGAATATCAACCCGTTGTCCATCGACTACGCCTGTCGGCCTCGCCTTAGGTCCCGACTTACCCAGGGCAGATTAGCTTGACCCTGGAACCCTTGATCATTCGGCGGACGGGTTTCTCACCCGTCTTTCGCTACTCATGCCTGCATTCTCACTCGTGTAGGCTCCACCGCTGGTTTACACCGCGACTTCACCGCCCACACGACGCTCCCCTACCACTCCAGACGACTGAACCACGAAGGCTTGTCTACTATCTGAAATCCACAACTTCGGCGGTGTACTTGAGCCCCGCTACATTGTCGGCGCGGAATCACTTGACCAGTGAGCTATTACGCACTCTTTCAAGGATGGCTGCTTCTAAGCCAACCTCCTGGTTGTCTTCGCAACTCCACATCCTTTCCCACTTAGCACACGCTTAGGGGCCTTAGTTGGTGGTCTGGGCTGTTTCCCTCTCGACTATGAAGCTTATCCCCCACAGTCTCACTGCTGCGCTCTCACTTACCGGCATTCGGAGTTTGGCTGACGTCAGTAACCTTGTAGGGCCCATCGGCCATCCAGTAGCTCTACCTCCGGCAAGAAACACGCAACGCTGCACCTAAATGCATTTCGGGGAGAACCAGCTATCACGGAGTTTGATTGGCCTTTCACCCCTACCCACAGCTCATCCCCTCCATTTTCAACTGAAGTGGGTTCGGTCCTCCACGACGTCTTACCGTCGCTTCAACCTGGCCATGGGTAGATCACTCCGCTTCGGGTCTAGATCACGCCACTACACTCGCCCTATTCAGACTCGCTTTCGCTACGGCTACCCCACACGGGTTAACCTCGCGACGTAACACTAACTCGCAGGCTCATTCTTCAAAAGGCACGCCGTCACAACTACAAGGTTGCTCCGACGGATTGTAAGCACACGGTTTCAGGTACTGTTTCACTCCCCTCCCGGGGTACTTTTCACCTTTCCCTCACGGTACTGGTCCGCTATCGGTCATTAGGAAGTATTTAGGCTTATCAGGTGGTCCTGACAGATTCACACGGGATTTCTCGGGCCCCGTGCTACTTGGGATCCTCTCCAGGCGGCACACAACATTACGGTTACGGGGCTAACACCCTCTCCGGCCGGCCTTTCAAGACCGTTCACCTATGTCCATGCTCTCACCCCACCGGTCCGGCAGAACCAGTACGGAAAGTCCCACAACCCCGCCCATGCAACGCCCGCCGGCTATCACACATGGAACGGTTTAGCCTCATCCGCGTTCGCTCGCCACTACTAACGGAATCACTCTTGTTTTCTCTTCCTGCGGGTACTGAGATGTTTCACTTCCCCGCGTTCCCCCCACGCACCCTATGTGTTCAGATGCGGGTCACCAGATCACGCAAGCGCGTCTGGCGGGGTTTCCCCATTCGGACATCCTGGGATCACCGTTCGGTTATCAACTCCCCCAGGCTTATCGCAGATTCCTACGTCCTTCTTCGGCTCCTAATGCCAAGGCATCCACCGTGTGCCCTTAAAAACTTGACCACACAAGATCAAAAAACTTCTCGAGAGAACCACAGAAACCGCCACACCAAAGCATGGCCGGATCCAGGTTCATAAAAAGAAATTGCTGTATGACACGAACCAAACCCGAAGGCCGGCCCGTATCAGATGCTCGCGTCCACTATGTAGTTCTCAAACAACAACCCCGTACCACACCCCCCCGCACCCGGCCACCCCCGCCACCAAAGACGAAGAACAACCACGAACGCACGAAGACCATGCAGCCAGGAAACCAGAAACACACAAACCCGCACCACGGAAACCACGCAACCCTCACAGGCCACGCACCCCACGCCACGGCCCTGTTGCCTCAGGACCCAACAGTGTGCCAAACACGAAAACCGGCCACCCCCCACCCGCACCGTTCCAAGACACTCAAAGAGCATCCGTACTAGGGGCGGACAAGAACCAACCGGCCGCTATCTGCTGATATTCCACCCATGAGCACCCACCGCAGAACAGACGCCTGCGCAATGGGCTTTGCTTCCACACACCCCCCAACCAACCATGCGGCCGGACAGGGAGCGATAATGGTGCTCCTTAGAAAGGAGGTGATCCAGCCGCACCTTCCGGTACGGCTACCTTGTTACGACTTAGTCCCAATCGCCGGTCCCACCTTCGACGGCTCCCCCCACAAGGGTTAGGCCACCGGCTTCGGGTGTTACCAACTTTCGTGACTTGACGGGCGGTGTGTACAAGGCCCGGGAACGTATTCACCGCAGCGTTGCTGATCTGCGATTACTAGCGACTCCGACTTCATGGGGTCGAGTTGCAGACCCCAATCCGAACTGAGACCGGCTTTTTGGGATTAGCTCCACCTCACAGTATCGCAACCCTTTGTACCGGCCATTGTAGCATGCGTGAAGCCCAAGACATAAGGGGCATGATGATTTGACGTCGTCCCCACCTTCCTCCGAGTTGACCCCGGCAGTCTCCTATGAGTCCCCGCCATCACGCGCTGGCAACATAGAACGAGGGTTGCGCTCGTTGCGGGACTTAACCCAACATCTCACGACACGAGCTGACGACAACCATGCACCACCTGTAAACCGACCGCAAGCGGGGCACCTGTTTCCAGGCGTTACCGGTTCATGTCAAGCCTTGGTAAGGTTCTTCGCGTTGCATCGAATTAATCCGCATGCTCCGCCGCTTGTGCGGGCCCCCGTCAATTCCTTTGAGTTTTAGCCTTGCGGCCGTACTCCCCAGGCGGGGCACTTAATGCGTTAGCTACGGCGCGGAAAACGTGGAATGTCCCCCACACCTAGTGCCCAACGTTTACGGCATGGACTACCAGGGTATCTAATCCTGTTCGCTCCCCATGCTTTCGCTCCTCAGCGTCAGTTAATGCCCAGAGACCTGCCTTCGCCATCGGTGTTCCTCCTGATATCTGCGCATTTCACCGCTACACCAGGAATTCCAGTCTCCCCTACATCACTCTAGTCTGCCCGTACCCACTGCAGAACCGGAGTTGAGCCCCGGTCTTTCACAGCAGACGCGACAAACCGCCTACGAGCTCTTTACGCCCAATAATTCCGGATAACGCTTGCGCCCTACGTATTACCGCGGCTGCTGGCACGTAGTTAGCCGGCGCTTCTTCTGCAGGTACCGTCACTTTCGCTTCTTCCCTACTGAAAGAGGTTTACAACCCGAAGGCCGTCATCCCTCACGCGGCGTCGCTGCATCAGGCTTTCGCCCATTGTGCAATATTCCCCACTGCTGCCTCCCGTAGGAGTCTGGGCCGTGTCTCAGTCCCAGTGTGGCCGGTCACCCTCTCAGGCCGGCTACCCGTCGTCGCCTTGGTAGGCCATTACCCCACCAACAAGCTGATAGGCCGCGAGTCCATCCAAAACCGCAAAAGCTTTCCACCACCACCGCATGCGCGGAGCAGTCGTATCCGGTATTAGACCCAGTTTCCCAGGCTTATCCCAGAGTCAAGGGCAGGTTACTCACGTGTTACTCACCCGTTCGCCACTAATCCCCCCAGCAAGCTGGAGATCATCGTTCGACTTGCATGTGTTAAGCACGCCGCCAGCGTTCATCCTGAGCCAGGATCAAACTCTCCGTTGAAGTAAAACAAAAACAGACACAACCACAACCACCGGAAATAACGGCAGAAGAGCTGCACAAAATTTGAAACCAGCTGTAAAAAACCAGCCCCACGCCACCAAAGCGACACAGAACCAGCCAAAACAACCAATTTAATAAAAAATCGGTATCAACAAACTTGGCACACTATTGAGTTCTCAAACAACAGACACACCCGGCACCACCCACACCCCACAGGGTCCAGGATCGCTCCGGAGCAACTTCCCAAACTTACCAGACGCGCTCTCTCCGCACAACTCCCGATCCCGGGAACTGCAACGGACAAAACATCATCCGTGACCCCCGGAAACCACACCGGAACGCACAAAAGCGAACCAGAAATTTGGTTTCCATTTGGAAGGGAGTCTGTCGCAATTTTTCCGCATCAGCGGCGGCGACTCGAACTACTTTACACACCCCGAAGACTCGGCGCAAATCACCCCCGCACCACCATCCTGCGCTCCAAAACCCGCTACAACACGGCGATTTCGGGCCCAGCACCACCTGGTTGAAAGCCTTTAGGGCCGCAAGCCACAAACATGCCGTGCGTCACAAACAACGCGCCGCACCAGCAAACAAAGCGGACTAGTGCCCGGCTTCGCCCTCGGTCTTGCGCATCATGGTGGACAGCACTACGGCAAGCACCGCAATCAAAGTGGCTGTCAGGAAGGCGGCCTGCATCCCTGCGACAAAGCCGGACGAGGCCGAGACCACGGCGAAGATTGAAACCAGGAGTGCCGTCCCAGCGGCTCCCGCCACCTGCTGCAGCGTGCTCATGATGGCCGAGCCATGCGAGTAGAGGTGGGGCGGGAGCGGGTTGAGGCCAGTGGTAAACGCCGGCGTGAACAGCAAAGCCAAGCCCAGGCTGAGTACTGCGTACAGGACCACGACCCACCACAAGGGGCTATCCGCGGTGAGCATCGAGAACTGCCACAGCGTGACTACCAGCAGGACGGAACCTGTCACAGTCAGCGGGAGCGGACCTATCTTGTCGAACAACCTGCCGACAACCGGCCCGAGCAGACCCATCGCCAACCCGCCCGGAAGGAGAGCCAGGCCGGTCTCCATCGGCTGCAGGTGGAGGACGTTCTGGAGGTAGAGCGGCAGCAGGATCACTCCGCCGAACAGGGCCATCATGGCAACCACCATGAGCAGGACCGACACCGTGAACATGCGGAAGTTGAATGCCCTGAGGTCCAGCAAGGGCGCGTCGGACTTCTGCAACTTGAGCTGACGGAAAACGAACGCCACCATGCACAAGACACCGATCACCAGCGCAACGATCGGCACGGCACTTGCTCCCGCGTGGCCACCGATCTGGCTCAGCCCATAGACCAACCCGCCGAACGCAGGAACGGTCAGGACCACCGAGACGAAGTCCAGCCTCACATTGCCTCGCTCGCCAACGTTCGTGAGGAACTTGGCACCGATGCCCATGGCCAGCAAGGCCACCGGAAGCACGAAGACGAACATGAATCGCCACGAGAAGTGGTCAAGGATGATGCCGGAAACCGTGGGGCCCAGCGCCGGCGCAACCGAAATTGCGATGGTCACGTTACCCATCACCGCACCCCGGCGGGACAGGGGCACCAGGGTCAAAATGGTTGTCATCAGCAGCGGGAGCATGATCGCTGTGCCGCCCGCTTGGACGATCCGCGCCAATAAGAGCACTCCAAAACCCGGGGCTAGCGCCGCGAGGAGGGTGCCGCTGCTGAAGAGTCCGATCGCAAGGAGGAACGCAGCTCGAGTGGTGAGCCTCTGAAGGATGAAGCCGGTGGTGGGTATGACCACGGCCATGGTCAGCATGAATCCGGTGGAGAGCCACTGGACTGTGGGTGCGTCGACGTTGAGGTCCGTCATGAGCCGCTGCAAGGCGACGTTCATGATGGTCTCGTTGAGGATCACCACGAAGGTGGCCACAAGCAGCGTGACGATGACGGTGACAGACTCGCGCGACATCCTGTCACTGGCTTGCTGTGTCGCCGTTTCCGGCCTGGGTTTGCCGTGCGCGTCTGATGTGACGTCGGTAGACATGAGGATCCCTCAGCTTTGCGTGCGATGGTTTCCGGTGCTCGGCACCGGTGAAGATTGCAACAGTCTAAGCCTCAGCCGCATTCCCGTCAGCAGCTTAATCCAAACGTTTGCGTACGGGCATCCGAAAGTTAAGAGTGTTCAGGAACTCAGCGGCACGTTGTCAATCAAGCGCACGGGCCCGACCTTCGCTGCAATGATCGCAAGCCCTTCACCGCGGAAAGGAGTTTCCTTGCAGTTTTCGGCGAGCGGTTCGAGCGTGCGGGGGTCGACGACGTCGAAATAGTCCAGCTTCACCAGGGGCTGGGATTCAACGAGCGCGACGGCGGAGTCCAGCTCGAGCGGTTCGTTCGCCAGGGCGCGGGACTCGAGGAGGCGGAGAGCACGGGAGAGCACCAATGCCGCTTCTTGCTCTTCTTCGGAAAGGAAACGGTTCCGGCTGGAAAGCGCCAGCCCTTCCGCGTTGCGCACGGTCGGCACGGCCACGATGTCCACTGGAAAGCTGAGATCGGCCACCATCCTCCTCACGAGGGCCAACTGCTGGGCATCCTTCTGGCCGAAGTACGCACGGTACGCGGCAGCACCGCCGTCGGCGGCTGGACCGCCAGGCAGGCCGTAGTGCAGCAGTTTGGCGACCACAGTGAGGGCGCCGTCGAAGTGGCCGGGACGCGAGGCACCCTCCCATTTCTCGCCCAGCGGTCCCGAGGTCACCCGGACCAGCGGCGCTCCGCCGGGATAAACCTCATCGACGGAAGGGGCGAAGACGAGATCCACGCCCTCGGCGTCCAGGAGGGCCATATCGGCATCGAGCGTGCGCGGGTAGCGTTCGAGGTCCGCGGCCTCGCCGAATTGCAGGGGGTTCACGAAGATGGAGGCCACCACCACGTCGTTCTGCTCGACGGCGGTGCGGGCCAGCGTTGCGTGCCCGGTGTGCAGCGCTCCCATCGTCGGGACGAGGCCCTGCGAGCTGCCGCGCTTTTCCGCGAGCAACCGCGCGCTTTCGGCCCGCAGTTCCGCCGCGGTGGTCACAAGTTTGATGGCCATTCTCAGTTTCCTTCCTGCGTCCCGGCAGCGTCGTTGCCTGGACGGTCCTCACCGTTGTCCGGCGTGCCTGAGCCGTCCAAGGCATTGTTGATGTCGCCAAACTGGCCCTGCTTCAGCAGTCCGCGATTGACCGCCCGGCGGGCCGTGGCGCGGGCCATGGCCCGGTAGGCGACGAGGACATCGCCGCCGGCACCGCCGTCGTACTCCTTGAGGGCCTCCGTATGGGCGGCCACCGTTCCCACATCACCGCGGGCCACGGGCCCGGTCAACGCGGACTCGCCTGAGGCCAGAGCGTTTTCCAAGGTGGCGCGGAGCAACGGGCCGAGCATGCGTTCGGGCGCGTCGACGCCGATGTCCCGAAGCAGTTGGGATGACTGGGCCACAAGGGTGACCATGTGGTTCGAGCTGTGCGCGAGGGCTGCGTGGTAAAGCGTGCGATCGGCCTCGGCAATGGCCACCGGTTCGGCACCCATCTCCACCACGAGGGCTTGGGCGATGGGCAACATCGCTGCGTCGGCGGTGACCCCGAAGGTGCAGTCCAGGAGCCGGGTCAGGTCCAGGCTCATGCCCGTGAACGTCATGGCCGGGTGAAGGGCGAGCGGAATGGCACCTGCCGCCCGGACCGGCTTCAGCACTCCGACGCCGAAGCGGCCGGAAGTGTGTGCCACGAGTTGACCGGGCTGCCATGCTCCGAGCTTGGCCAGTCCTGCCACGAGTTCGCCGAGGGCATCGTCCGGAACAGCAAGGAGCACCAACTCGGACCGCTCCACGATTTCATGGATTTCGAGGATCGGGACCCCCGGCAGCAGCGTCTCTGCCCGCTCCCGGCTCGCCTCCGAGACTGCGGAAACCCCGACGACGGCGTGCTCGGCCCCGCGCAGGGCCGCACCCAATACGGCACCTACTTTGCCGGCGCCAATGATTCCTACGCCGAGTCGTCCTGGCCTAGCCATGGTGGGGTTCCTCCTGGGTCGGTGCGTGCTGCATGGCATGCGTGGTCGGCGGGGCCGGGGCCGGCATGGCCACGGGCGGAAGTTGCGCCAGCCATTGCTCGGAATTGCCCTGTGCCAGGTTTTGCAGTTTGCGGGCTTTCCGGGCCCGGGCCGCCTGCTGGTCGAACAAACCTACTGCTTCCTCTGTGGCTGCCTGGATGAGCCGGGGCGCCACCGGCCCCGGCGTCGTATGCAGCACGAGGTCGGCCACGCCGAACAGCCGGGCCAACGGACCTTGGTGGAGGGCGATCGACTGGGTTCGTTGATGCGGGACCATCACCAACTTCCGCCACAAGCGGCCGGAGCGCAGCAGCAGGGCCGTGTCCGTTGAAAGGAAGCCGTTGCGTCGCCAGCCCAGCGGGGAAAGAATCCAGGCACGCTTGGGAGTGGTGACGAAGCCGGCGCCGGAATCCAGGCCGGTCAACCCGGCTGTGAACACCTGCTCAGGGTCGGCGATACCGGGATCGGGCAGGACGAGCGAGAGCATCATCATCACTTCAGGCTTCCGGCCGACGGGGAGCAGCGTGGTCCGGTGCTCGCCTTCGCTGCGGTGGTGTTCACCGTAGCCGGCAACGTTCACATGGATCCGATACCAGCCGAGAATGCGCCACAACGGCGGCTGCGTGACCTTGAGGGCCTGGATGCGGCCGGGAGGCACGGTCTGGGCCCGGGTATCCAGGAGTCCGTAGCGCACCCGGATGCCGTCCGGGGAAATTGCCGCCGTAAAGTTGTAGCCCGTGTTGAACGAGCGCCAGTAGGCGGTCCCCAAGCCGAGGATTGCTGGTATCAGGTAGAGGATGAAGGCCCGGGACTCGGTCAGCACTGACACCAGGACCGAAGCGACGGCGCTGAGCACAATGAAGAGGCTTTGCTCGCTCAGGATCAGCGAACCGACAAGCCTCCCAGGCGGCACGTAGAGCACCACCTGTTCGGGCGCCTCGGGCACATCGACCGTTTCGCTCCCGTCAGCAATACCGGCGGCCCGGCCCAGGATGGTGGCACGGAGCTGTTTGGCCTGCGCGAGCCTGAGGTAGGAGAGCCGCATCGCCGAGTGGCCGGCGTCGGCCACCTCGAACTTCAGCTCCGCGAGACCGAAAATACGGGCAAGCAGGGGCTGCACGATGTCGATGGCCTGGACGCGGTCAAGCCGAGCCTGGCGCTGCTGTTTGAACAGGAATCCGGTGTTGACCCGGACATAGCCTTCGGCAAGCTGATACCGGGTGAAATACCAGCTGAGGACGAAGGACCCCAAAGCCAGCAACAGCACGACGCCGCCGCCGGCCAGAAGCCAAAGCGTGCGTTCGTTGAAGTTGTCGGCAATGGTCCCGCGGCCTTGCAGGGCTCGTTCAAAGGTATCGCGGCCGAAGAAATAAACGATCGCCGCAAGCGCCACCCATCCCCGCACGAAGGGCGACGCCGGGTGGACGCGGTGCCAGTCGCCGTCGGCCACGGTCTGTTCCTGGGTCACAGCCCGGCCAGCCTCGCTTCACCGCGGGCCGAAAGCTGCTCGCGCAGCCGTGCGCCTTCAGCGGCGGGAAGTCCAGGCAGGTGGGCATTGGTTCCAGCCGAGGCGGTGTGGAGTTTGAGGGTGCACAGCCCCAAGAGCCGCTCGACGGGTCCAACCGTCACATCGACGAACTGCATCCGGCCGTAGGGAACCACCATGGTCCGCTGGAAGAAGATGCCGCGGCGGATCAGCAGATCGTCGTCGCGTTCCGCATAGCCGATGGCCCTGACCTGCCTCGGGATCAACACGAGCCGCCACAGGCCAAGCAGCAGAAAGGCCGCGGGAACGGCGACGGCTAGCCACAGCGGTGGCCACTTCCACCATCCGAGTTCCACGAAAAGCAAGGGCAGGCTGAACAGGCCGATCGTGATCACGTTGCGGATGGCCCACTCGACGAGCCGCACCGTCACGTATTTCGGCGATACGCGCAGCCACTGGATGCCCGGAGGATCAATCGCCGCGGTAGGCATATTCGCCTTCGCCCTTGGCTTCGCCACGACGTGAATCCCTGACGCCGGGGCCGCCTTCCAGGTCTTCCGGAGGGATTCGGCAGAACCGCTCCACCACGAGCCCCACGACGGTCATGATGAGCCCGCCGCCGCCCATGATCAGCGCGAGCCACAAGATGCCTTGGTCACTGCGGAAGCTCCAAAGCCGGAGTTGGTCAATCACGATTCCCGCATGCCAGCCCAGCAGCACGGTGCCCGCATAAGCGCAGGCCTGGGCCAGGATCAGGGTTCGCGCGGCCAGGATAGGGTTCAGCATGGTCTTTTTCTTGCCGTTGCGCCATCGCAGGACCCGGATGCCCATGATCAAGGTGAGCACGGCAATGAAGCCCATAGTCACCAACGCGGAAGGGGGAAGCACCGGCGTCGCCATGCTGTAGCGCGTTGTGAGCACGGTGGTCAGCCAACCAATTGCGGCAAGAACGACGGCGATGATCGCCAACAAAAGCGGACGCATTGCCTTCATGGACTATTCCACCGCTCCCGCGGCAGCGACGCTGCCGGATCCGTCGAACCCGTCAAAAGGCCGAAGCCCGGGAAAGTCCTCTGCCTTGGCGGCCAGCTCGGCGACGCTTTCACCGTTGAGCCGCGCCGCAGGGTCCAGGAGGGCCCATGGATAGAGCACGAAGGCACGCTCCGCAGCACGCGGATGGGGCAGGGTCAGCGTTTCGTCGTCGCTCGTGAGTTCGCCGTAGAGGATGATGTCCACGTCCAATGTGCGGGGGCCCCAGCGGACCTCGCGGACCCGGTGGTGCATTTGTTCGACGTCGTGGCAGTGCTTCAAGAGTTCCAGCGGCGCAAGGGTGGTCTCAACGGCGATCACCATGTTGAGGAAATCCGGTTGCCCCACGGGCCCGCCCACGGCTTTGGTCTGCACCACGGGAGAGACACCGAGCAGGCGGATTTCCGGGCGATCAACGAGGTCGGCAACGGCGGTGGACAGGGTGTCGTTCCGCTCGCCCAGGTTGCTGCCGAGGGCCAGGATGGCTTTCGTGAAACCGGAACTCATGCACGCTCCCTGTGGACACTGACAGTGACGTCACCGAAGGGGACTTCGATGGGAGCTTTGGGTTTGTGGACCGTGACATCGACGGCGGCGACGTTGAAGCCCGCCAGAATCCCCTCGGCGATCCGCACCGCGAGGGCCTCGATAAGGTTCAGCGGCTCGCCCGAAATGAGTGACGTAATGTACTCGGCCACTTCACCGTAGTGAGCCGTGAACTGCAGGTCATCCGTTTCCGCGGCCTTGCTGAAATCGGTGTACAGCACAGCGTCGACGACGAAGGGCTGTCCGTCCCGGCGCTCGAAGTCGAAGACGCCGTGATGCCCGACGGCGGTCACCCCGGTCAGTGTGATCTTGTCCAAACCGGTTCCTCCCCCTTTGTTCACGAAACTTAGTGTCTGATGCGCGCGGCGACCTTGACGGCGTCAAGACTGGGGCCGACGTCGTGGACGCGCACAGCCCAGGCGCCGTTCGCGGCGCTGATAGCCGTGATGGCAGCGGTTGCATGGTCCCGCTCCTCAGGAGCTGCCGCCTTGCCGGCCACTGTCAGGAGCGTCCCGAGGAATCGCTTGCGGGAAGCGCCGATCAGGACCTTGTGGCCAAGCTCATCCAGCTTGCCGATGTACTTGAGGAGTTGCCAGTTCTGGTCCTCGTCCTTGGAGAAGCCCAGGCCGGGATCCACAATGATTTGCTCCTCCGTGACGCCTGCCGCATAGAGCTTGTCCCGGACGCCCTTGAGCTCCTCGATGACTTCCTCCACGACATTGCCGTAGTCGGCAAGGCTGTTCATCGTCTCGGCGTCGCCCCGGCGATGCGTCAGGACATAGGGCACTTTGGTACGAGCGACGAGTTCGGCCATCTCAGGTTCGAGGCTCAGCCCTGAAACGTCGTTGATGATCGCGGCTCCGGCCTCCACGGCCGCAGCCGCCGTCGATGCGTGCGTCGTGTCGATGCTGACGAGCGCCCCGGCCTTAACGAGTGCCTGGATCACCGGCAAGACCCGCCGTTGTTCTTCTTCCGGGGAGACAGGCTCGGCGCCCGGGCGGGTCGATTCGCCGCCGACGTCGATGATGTCCGCTCCCGCGTACAGCATGCGCAATGCGTGGGCGATGGCGGTGTCCGCCGTGGGGTGCTTGCCGCCGTCGCTGAAAGAATCCGGCGTGACGTTCAGAATTCCCATAACGAGCGTGCGGTCGGCCGGGAGGTCCGCGAAGCGGGCCGCTGGACGGGGTTTGCGGAGAATGGGCAGGGGGCTTGTAGCCGGGCCCGTTCCTGGTGCTGCTGCGAGGGAATCCATGGTCTTTGTTACCTTCCGAGTATGAGGCTCATGGCTTCGGCGCGGGTGGCCGGGTCATGAAGTTGCCCGCGCACTGCGCTGGTGACGGTCTTGGCGCCGGGCTTGCGGATGCCACGCATGGACATGCACATGTGTTCGCATTCAACGACGACGATCGCGCCCCTGGGCTTGAGGTGGGTCACGAGCGCTTCGACGATCTGGGTGGTCAGGCGTTCCTGCACCTGGGGGCGGCGGGCATAAATGTCGACGAGGCGGGCCAACTTGCTCAGCCCCGTCACTTTGCCTTCGTGGGAAGGGATGTATCCAACGTGCGCGACGCCGTGGAACGGCACCAAATGGTGCTCGCACGTGGAATAGAACGGGATGTCCTTGACCAGCACGAGTTCCTCGTGGTCGAGGTCGAACGTGGTGGACAGGACGTCCTCGGGATCCTGGTGCAGGCCCGCGAAGACCTCGGCGTAAGCCTTGGCAACGCGCTTCGGCGTATCCACCAGGCCGCCACGGTCCGGGTCCTCGCCCACTGCAATGAGGATCTCGCGGACGGCCGCCTCGATGCGGGGGCGGTCGACCTTATATGAGTGGTGGCCGTGGCCGTGGCCACCTGATTTCCCCCCGGAGGTGCGGCGAAAGTCGTCACTGGCGGCACCGCTGAAGTCGTCGTCGTCGATGTGATTCACAGCAGAAAGCTTAGCCTTGATGCGAAACGTCGGTGCCCGCGTCCGGTCCTTGGCCGGTAAATGACTCCTGGCTGCCGACTCCCTGCGGATGCGGGGACTGAGCGTCCAAAGGCTCTTCGAGACGAGCAGCCTTGGCCTCTTCCTGTGCCTCACGTTCAGCCTTCTCTGCGCGGGATTCCACCGGCGGGATGGTCTGGACCGGACGGGACTCCTTGGAGAGCCACACCTCGCGGAAGTCACGCTTGCGGATGTCGCGGAAGATGTAGGCGATCTCCGCCTGGTTCAGCGTTTCGCGCTCAAGCAGTTCGAGCGCCAACTGGTCCAGAACGTCCCGGTTCTCGGTCAGGATCGCATAGGCCTCGTCATGGGCCTGATCGATCAGGCGCCGCACTTCCTCGTCAACGATGTACGCCACCGAGTCGGAGTAGTTGCGTTCCTGTGCCATGTCCCGGCCCAGGAACGGCTCGCCGCCGCCTGCGCCAAGCTTCACGGCGCCGATGCGCTCGCTCATGCCGAACTGGGTGACCATCTTGCGCGCCGTCCCGGTGGCCTTTTCGATATCGTTCGAGGCGCCCGTGGAGGGGTCGTGGAAGACGATTTCCTCTGCGACACGGCCACCCATGGCATAGGCCATCTGGTCGAGGAGTTCGTTGCGCGTGATCGAGTACTTGTCGTCCTCGGGGACAACCATCGTGTAGCCGAGTGCGCGGCCTCGGGGCAGGATGGTGATCTTCGTGACAGGGGCCGAATTGCGCAATGCTGCCGCCACCAGGGCGTGGCCGCCTTCGTGGTAGGCGGTGATCTTGCGCTCCATTTCCTTCATGACGCGGCTGCGCTTCTGCGGGCCGGCCATAACACGGTCGATTGCCTCGTCCAGGGCGCGGTCGTCAATCAGGTTTGCATTGGACCTTGCCGTCAGGAGGGCGGCCTCGTTGAGCACATTGGCGAGGTCGGCACCCGTGTAGCCCGGGGTCTTCTTCGCGACGCCCTTGAGGTCGACGCCGTGGGCCATGGGCTTGCCCTTGGCGTGGACATTCAGGATCTGTTCGCGACCTATCAGGTCCGGTGCTTCAACAGTGATCTGGCGGTCGAAGCGGCCGGGACGAAGCAGGGCAGGGTCCAGGACGTCCGGACGGTTGGTTGCAGCGATCAGGATGACGTTGGTCTTGACGTCGAAGCCGTCCATCTCGACGAGGAGCTGGTTAAGGGTCTGCTCGCGCTCGTCGTTGCCGCCGCCGATACCGGCGCCACGGTGACGTCCGACCGCGTCGATCTCGTCAACGAAAATGATGGCGGGCGCATTGGACTTGGCTTGCTCGAAGAGGTCGCGCACTCGCGATGCACCGACACCTACGAACATTTCGACGAAGTCCGAGCCCGAGATGGAGAAGAACGGGACGCCGGCTTCGCCTGCGACGGCGCGGGCCAGGAGTGTCTTGCCTGTGCCCGGAGGGCCGTACAACAGCACGCCCTTGGGGATCTTCGCGCCGACGGCCTGGAACTTTGCCGGTTCCGCGAGGAATTCCTTGATTTCCTGGAGCTCTTCGACGGCTTCATCGGCACCAGCGACATCCGAGAAGGTGACCTGCGGCATGTCCTTGTTGACCAGCTTGGCCTTCGACTTCCCGAACTGCATCACCTTGGAACCGCCGCCTTGCATGCGCGAGAGGAGGAACCAGAAGAGCACACCCAGCAGGAGGACGGGGATGAGGAGCGAGAACAGTCCGGAGAACCAGTTGTTCTCGACGGGCTGGTCCGTGAAGCCACCGGACGGTTGGGCGTTGGTGACGGCCTTTACGACGTCCCCGGCTCGCGCGGTGACGTAGAAGAACTGGACGTTCTTACCCTTGTCCTGGCCATCGATGACAAGGTTGTCTTTCAGTGTCAGGTCAACGCGGTTCTCGGCATCGTAGATTTTGGCCTGGTCCACCTTGCCGCTCTGCGCGAGGATCGCGAGGCCCTTGTCGGTGTCGATACGAGTGGATCCGCCGGGGGCAAGGGTTGCAAATGCCACCAGGAGCAAGCCGACTACGACAACAATCCAGATGCCCGGGCCCTTGAAGAAACTCTTAGCTTTCATCTGTTCGGGGGCTCCGCCCCGTCCCTCCTGGTAGTGCTGCACGGCGCAGCTTCTGCGCGCGTGTGGTGCTGCGTCAGTTTCTAGCTTTACACCGTTCGGAGTGATTCACGCACAGTGAGAGGCAAAAGTTCCCTCTAGGCGTACATGATCGCGGAATTCCGGAAACTCCCGGGGGAAATCCATGGTTCTTTCAGGATCCCCGGACCACTGCACAACGAGAAGCGGCCTCCCGAACAGGAGGCCGCTTTCACTCCGCGAACCATGCCGCGGTGGTTCGCTGCGAGAGGAGTTATTCGTAAACGTGCGGGGCGAGGGTTCCCACAAAGTCCAAGTTGCGGTATTTCTCGGCGTAATCCAGGCCGTAGCCGACGACGAATTCGTTGGGAATGTCATAGCCGACATACTTCACGTCGATCTCGACCTTCGCAGCCGTTGGCTTGCGGAAAGCCGTGCAGATTTCCACGGAAGCAGTGCCTCGTGATTCGAGGTTGGTCTTGAGCCAGGAGAGGGTCAGGCCGGAATCGATAATGTCTTCGACAATCAGGACATCCTTGCCCATGAGGTCGGTATCAAGGTCCTTGAGGATGCGCACGACGCCGGAGGACTGGGTACCGGAGCCGTACGAAGACACCGCCATCCAGTCCATGCTGACGTGGCTGTGCAGCGCACGCGCGAGGTCCGCCATGACCATGACAGCGCCCTTGAGCACGCCAACGATCAGCAGCTCACGGCCCTCGTAGTCCTTGTCAATCTGTGCAGCAAGTTCGGCGATCCGTTGCTGGATCTGCTCCTTGGTGTAGAGAACGTGTTTGAGGTCTGCCTGGACGTCGTTTGAATCCACCAATGGCTCCTGTGTTGATGCGTGGGTGCGGCTACTGTTGGGGCGATCTTTGATGCCGGAATACTAGCTTCCCACAGCCGCCCCCTTCGCGGGGAACGGCAGTTCCCCCGGCTGAGGCCTCCCGCTCCAATTCGCTCAGGGATACGCGGTAGGCGCTGACGCTTCCGGGAAGCTGCACGGGACCCGCAGATCCCTGCCGGCGGAGCAAGGCTTCGGCCGCCTGAAGCCGCCCGTAGCCGGGCTGTTGGCCCCCGACGTCGGCAGCCGCTTTGGCAATCACCCGGAACCTCAGCGCGGGGGACAAATCCCTCAAGGCGTCTTCGGGAAGCCAGACCCCGTCGTCGGTCCGGTTGACGAGGCGCGCATAGCTCTCTGCGGCAAGCTGCTCCAGGAAGTCGGCATCCTGCTGGAGGATCGCGGCGGTGCGGGCGAGTGATTCGGCCACACCGGGCCCCAGCTTGTCCTCAAGCAAAGGCATCACCTCAACCCTGGTCCGCGAGCGGGCGAAGGCAGGGTCAGCGTTACTGGGATCGTGCCAGGTTTCGAGTTCCTCGACCTCGCAGATTTCGAGCGTTTCTGCGCGGTGAAGCCCGAGGAAAGGACGAAGGAGTTTGCCGCGTGCTGGCCGCATCCCGGCGAGGGAACGGGTTCCCGAGCCCCGGGCCAGGCCCAGCAGGACCTGCTCGGCCTGGTCGTCCAGGGTGTGCCCCAGCAGGATTGCTCCACAATCGAGTTCGGTGGCGGCTGCTTCGAGCGCCGCGTGCCGGGCGTCCCGGGCTGCCGCCTCCGGCCCGAACCCGGTAGCTGCCACCTCCACGGTCCGCAGCTGGACGGGCGAGAGTCCCAGGCCCTTCAGGACCGACACGGTTCGTGCCGCAACCTCAGCCGAGCCTTCCTGCAACTGGTGGTCGACCACGACGGCGGCTACGCTCACGGGGCGGCCGTGTACATGCCCTCGACGGGCAAAATAGGCCGCCACTGAGGCAAGCGCCAAGGAGTCCGGCCCGCCGCTGCATGCCACCAGGATTCGTTCGGGATAGCCCGCGGAGGCCAGTGCGTCCTGCAACATATTCCGTGCTTTGCCGACGACCGGCGCCAAACGCCCGGGACGCCGTCGTCCGCTGCTTGGTGAGTTGCTAATGCTTGCACTCCGGCCCGATGTAGTGCCTCCGGTCACAGCCCCATCCGCTCAAGCCACAGCTTGGAGTCGTGGATTTCGGCTTCGGTGGGCAGTTTTTCGGCCGATTCCCAGACCCGGTTCAGGCCCTCCATGCCGGCCACGGCAACCACTTCGCGGACGAACTTGGCGCCGTCGCTGTACTGGCGCATCTTGGCGTCCAGGCCGAGGATGTTGCGGATGAATTTCTCGATCATTCCGCGGTCCTTGCCCCGCGCGTTGAAGCGCTGCCGGATGGTCTTCACCGAAGGGATCAGGGAGGAATCGACGGCGTCCATCACCACGTTGGCGTGGCCTTCCAGCAAGCTCATGACAGCTGTGAGGTGCGAAAGCGAGGCCTTTTCCTCGGGGTTTTGGAGCAGGTCCAGGATGGCTCCGCGGCCGGGCACGGCACCGGTGGAGCGGTCGCGCAGGGACCGGGCGGCGGCCGTGGCACGGTCCATGATGGAGTCCACATTGCCGATGAGATTGGCGCTGAGGCGTTCGATTTCCTCGAGCATGTGGGTCCGGAGCCAGGGTGCGGCGGCGAACTGCACCCGGTGGGTCTGCTCGTGAAGGCAGACCCAGAGCCGGAAATCGTCAGGATCGACGTTGAGCTCACGCTCCACGGAGATGATGTTCGGAGCCACCAGCAGGAGCCGGCCGGCAGGCGGCGTTTTCGAGTCCGGGGCGAGCGCGGCGAAGGGATCGTACTGGCCCAGGACTTTGCTCGACAAGAAGGCAAGCACAGCCCCGAGCTGGCTGCCGGTGATGGCGCCGCTCGCGGCCGCCGCGGCCGGTGTCATCGCCGGGCCCCGCCGGGAATCCAGCATTTGCTTAAGGGCCGGCTGAAGCATCACGGCAAAACTTTGGGTGTTGGCCTTTGCCCACGACGCCCGGTCAACTACCAGCACATGGGAGTCGCGGAGATCGCGTGCGGCTTCCAAACCGGTGATGTCATGCACATGCGGTACCGAGATGTCCGCGCTGAAACGCAGGCTGTCCACGGCTTTGCCGATCTGGGCCGGACTAAGTACCGGGCCGGGGGGAGCGAGCCGGGCGGCCGTGGAGGCGGCCAGCTCCCAGTTGATGAGGGACTGGGCTTGCTGCTGAGACTCCATACGAACCATCAGAACACAACAGTCTGAATCTGCACCCTTAAGTTCGCTCAGCGGCGAACGTCGGGCAGCGGCGAACGTCAGCCGGCCCGGCAACCACATGACGCGAGTGCCGTGGCGGACCGGTCAAGCGCTACCTTGTTCCCCGCCGCGCCCGGCGTCAGCCCATTGCCGATAAAGGAAAAGACCAGAAGACGGCCGTTCGCGTCCACCACGTAGCCGCTCAAGGCGATCACCGAATTCAAGGTGCCGGTCTTGGCGCGCACCAGTCCCGCCCCTTGGGAGGTGTTGGCGTCAGCGTAGCGGTCGCCGAGCGTCCCGGTCAGCCCTGCCACCGGGAACCCGGCGAGGGCGGCACGGAGACGGGTGTCCGGTCCCGAGGTGATCGCCCGCACCACATCCGCGAACTGCCGTGCCGACACCTGGTTGCCCAAAGCTAGGCCGGACACGTCCGCCAAGTGCATGGAATCCGTGGCGATCCCCAGTTCCGCCACCTGGGCGCTCACGGCCGCCGTCGCGCCGTCGTTCGATCCCGGCTTTCCCGCGGACAGCGCGGCCATCCGGCCGAATACCTCGGCAAGGTAGTTGTCCGAGGTTTCCAGCATCAAGTCCACTTGCTCACGGACCGTGGCAGACACCACGCTCGCGAGGACGTCCTGCTTTCCGGCTGGAACGGTGGCGCGTTCCACACCGGGGACCACCGTGAATCCGGAAGCGGCGCCCGCGGCTTGGAGCTTCCCGGCGAAAGCCGCGGCGGCAGCGAGCGCGGCGTCTTGTGGACGCGGACCGGTGGTCGCACCCGGGCTTGTCCGGGCGGAGTTCAAGGCGAGCGGAAAGATTGGCGCGGTTTCGCCCGCAGCGACGTCGTCGAGGCTCCACGCCGGATTCAAAGCCGGACCGGTGAATAGTCCATCGTCCAATTGCACGGTGACCGGGCCTTTCACGCCGCGGTCCTGGAGCGCTTTGGCCGCATCCGCCGCGAGGGTATCCAGGCCGGCATGGCCAAGCACCTCGCTCGGCTGGGACGGTCCGTCGCCGAGCAGGACATCACCTCCGGCGTTCAGGATGATGGTCGACGCCGAAGGTCCAGCCAGGACCCGCGTGCTGAACCGTGTCTCCGGCCCGATCGCCCGCAGCGCCGCGACTGCCGTGAGCAGTTTCATGTTGGACGCCGGCACGCGGTTCTTGGCGCCGTCACGATCGTAAAGCGGAAGTCCGGTCAACGCATCCTCTACGACGCCGGTGAAGTCTCCCCCACCGTCGGGCGTCAGGAGGGCATTGAGCTGGCTTGTGACATCGGCCGGCAGCGGGACAGGTGCGGAAGCGTCCAAGGGGGCAACGACCTGGATGCGGCTCAACTGCTTGGGGACCTGTTGCCAGGCCGGCACCTTGGGTGCGGGCGTAGCGGCGGCCCCGAAAGAGCCGGGACCGAAGAATCCGGGTGCGACCCCGAGGCCCATCGGCAGCGCCAATGCCGCAATGACCAAGGTCAACAAGACCAGCGGCAGAAAGCGGACGACGCCCTTCGACGCAGGCCTCGCGGGCTTGGGCTTCCTGGGTCTGAGAACGGGAGTCTCCTGCTGTTCCGGAGCCTGCTTTTCAGCCCCCGCCTCGTCAACGCCCTTCATGCAGCTTTAGTCCTCAAAGTCTTGAATGTCCCCACCGTTTCAAGAAACTTGGGCCTCTCGCTATATCCTCAATAGTAGTCGGCGGCGTCGGCTGCTCTGTTGCCGCGCCCATGCCAATACCGTCAAGGAGCATTCCATGAAGCACGACGTCACGATCGAGATCCCCAAGGGGTCGCGCGTCAAGTACGAAGTTGACCACGAGACCGGCCGCGTTCGCCTGGACCGCGTCCTGTTCACCTCCATGCAGTACCCCACGCACTACGGGTTCTTCGAGAACACCCTTGGCGAGGACGGCGACCCCCTGGACGCACTGGTCCTCCTGCAGGACTTCGACCTCTACCCGGGCGTCATCGTTGAATCCCGGCCCATCGGCGTTTTCAACATGACCGACGACGGCGGCGGAGACGCCAAGGTTCTCTGCGTTCCGGCCGACCCGCGTTTCGACCACATCCAGGAAATCACCGATGTCAGCGAATTCCTGATCAAGGAAATCGAGCACTTCTTCACCCGTTACAAGGACCTTGAGCCCGGCAAGTGGGTCAAGGCTGAAGGGTGGGCCGACCGCGCCGCGGCCGAAGCTGAGCTGGAAGCTTCCATCAAGCGTTACGTTCCGGTCTCCCACTAGTCCCCACCGCCACCCTAACCTCGCTCCGCTCGGTCAGGGAACCCTGGCGGCGTGGGCCCCCCACGTGCACGACGGCGGCGGGTGCGGTTCCATGCGAACCGCACCCGCCGCCGTCGTCGTTAACGGGTAGGTCCCTACGCGCAACCGTCCGGCTCAAAATCGCCGGGCACCCGGCTTCGTAACGAGAAATTGGCTCTGGATTAACCGCTTGAAAGTCAGCTACCTGCCGGTAATGTTTGATCCACCATGTTCACGCTGACCATCAACCAACGCGACAGCCGCGGCAACGGAGACCTCGTACCGCAGCTGCTCAAAGACCTGCGCCACATCCCGGCGTGCTTGGACTTTGACCGCTCGGTGGAGGACGAAGTCCAGGGCATCGTGGAATTCCCGCATGAGGCCGTGGATTCGGCGCTCATCGCCTTGAGGAGCGGACAGTGGTACGTGGGAATCGGCGTCGGACCGGTCAACGAACCCCTGCCCAGGCAAATCAAAGACGCCTCCGGACACGGCTTGGTCTACGCACGCCGCGCCGTGGACCGCTTGCGGAATGGCAAAGAGCGCGTCCCTGTGGCCGTCGAGGGGCCGATCGCTGCCCTCGCTGCCGAATCGGAGGCTGTACTGCGGCTCCTTGGGCACATTGTGCAGCATCGGAGCACAGCCGAGTGGCGTGTCCTGGACCTGCTGACGCCGGGCGTGCGTGGACAACAGAAGGCCGTGGCCCAGGAACTGGGGATCAGCACCCAGGCCGTGAGCAAGGCCCTGGCCCGCGCCCAATGGGTGGAGGAGCACGCCGCCAGGCCGGCCGCAGCACGCTTGCTGCAGTTGATCCTCGAGGTCTACTGATTTTGCGTCGGCACGCCTTCAGCCATCTTGTCCTCGACACACCCATTCCTCCCGGCCTACCTTGAGTCCATGATCTCCAAGCAACAGCTTGGGAGGCTTCTTCCCGCTCTCAGACAGGCTGTCACAGGCCACCGCCTCCTGTTTGCCGCAAAGACGGCCGTCGCGGCCGGGCTGGCTTGGTACCTTGCGCCGCTGATGCCTGGGACAGCCGCTTCCTATCCTTACTATGCGCCCTTGGGCGTCTTGGTCAGCATGCACCCCACCGTCGCGGCTTCCGCCAAGCACGGGCTGCAAAGCCTGCTGGGACTCGGATTGGGCATTGCCATGGCCTTCGCAGTGACCACAGTCACCACCCCGAACGCACTGGCGGTGGCCGTCGTCGTCGGCCTGGGCGTGGTGATCGGCGGCCTGCCAAGGCTTGGAAGCGCCTCCGAATGGGTTCCCATGGCGGCGCTGTTCGTCTTGGTCCTGGGTTATTCAAATGCGCAGGGATTCTCTTTCGCGTACGTCCTGCAAATGGCGATGGGGGTGGCGGTCGGTTTCGCGGTGAACTGGCTGGTCTTTCCTCCCCTGCATCTTGAAGGCATCGATCCGGCCATCGACGGACACCAGCGGGCACTTTCAAAACAGCTCAGGGACATGGCAAGCGCCATGACGGAGTCCTGGCCGCCGAACCATGAGGATTGGGCGAGCCGCAGCGGCGAGCTCGCACGCACCGCAACCGCGGTACGGACGGCCGTCCAGGCGGCGAAGTTGAGTGCCAAAGCGAACCCGCGATCCCGCCGTCGAGCCGGGCGCCTGCCCGGCGACCTGGCCGGTTTGCGCACGGTGGAACGTCTGACCTTCCACGTCCAGGACGTCACTGACGTCCTGGCAAGCGTGATCTGGGAAGAAAACGCGGGAACGGTCATTCCGGAGGGTGTCCCACCAAATTTGGCTGAGGCGCTGGAGGACGTTGCGGCAATGATCCGGCAATGGAGGCATGGGGACGCCGATGATTTCAAGAGCGCCCTGGACGAAGCCCGGGACAGTGTGGCAAAACTAAGTGACACCGTCGCGGAGGCGGCGTCCAGCCAGGCGCCCGTTAACGCCACCGCGTCCGTGGCCATGAGCTTGCGGCGTATGATCACCGCAGTCTCCGAGGCCGCCTGAGCTACGACACGGCCTCGGCCGGCCTGCTGCGCGGGGCTGTTACAGCAAGCGACGCAGGATGAGGGCAGCACCGTCGTCGTACACCGAAGCGGTGACCTCATCAGCGACGGCGATGACTTCCTCAGGCGCCTGGCCCATGGCTACACCGCGCCCGGCCCAGCTGAGCATTTCGATGTCATTGCGGCCGTCCCCTACTGCCACCGTGTGGCGGGGGTGCGTGCCGAGCCGCTGGCGCAATTGCTCCAAGGCGCTGGCCTTGGTGACCCCGGCGGCGGCGATATCCAGCCAAGCCGTCCAGCCTACTGAATAGGTAACCCCGGACAGCCCGATCTTGCGAATGGCTGTGGAAAATTCTTCGGCCGTGTTCTCGCTGCTGAACACCACGACGCGCACCGCAGTGGCATCGAGCATCGTCTGGAAATCGACACCGATTGCCTCCACGCCGAAGCTGGCGTCCTGGAACCGCTCGGTTGAGAGGAAGTTCCCGTCCTCGTCCTCGAGCGCGTACTTGGCGGACGGAAGCTGCTCGCGAAGTGCCATCAATGCCGGGGCGGGATCGAAAGTGGCTTTGTGAATGATCTCGTAGCCTGTGTCCAGCTGGGGGTCGAGCCGCAACGTGACGCCGCCGTTGCAGCACACGGCATAACCGCTTTCCAGTCCGATCTGCTCAATGATGGGCAAGGTGGCGTTCAACGAGCGGCCGGTGGCGATCAGGACGTCGTGTCCGTGGTCGACGACTGCCCGTGCGGCGTCGCGGACGCTTGGCGACATGTGGCCATCATGATCGACGAGAGTTCCGTCGACGTCCAACGCGATCATGAGTTTGTGATTCAAATTCCGCTGGTCATCGATGCCAGCGACTGAGGTACCAGTCAAAATAGTCATGCCTCCAGTGAAGCAGACCCCACACGACACCAGCTAGGACGCAGACCACAGCAACGGATTAACACGCGGTGAATACTCCCACGTTTGTCCACAGTGTGAGTGTTAACCTGAAGCCTTGGCGCGAGGGCGCAGTCCGGCGCGCACGAGCTTCTGCCGAAGACGGCCTGGCTGCTCCAAATCCGCCCAATTCCACCTGACGACGGTGAACCCGAGTGCACGGATGCTGTCCTCACGCAGTTTCTCCCGATTCACGACGTCTTCCGCGCTCCAATCCCCCTGCACGTCCTCGTCCGGGTACTTTTGCTTGCCATCGAATTGGCCCGCGATCAATTCCTCTGGCCACCAGAAATCGGTCCGGGCAACGAACTCGCCGGAGTCAACAATCATGTGCTGTTGGAGCGGTTGCTCAAAGCCCAGCAACTCGATGACAGCCCTGCTGAACGACTCCCCTGCCGATTCGGCCTTCGTGTTAGCCAAGCTCGCGATCCGGACTGCCCGGTGCCTGGTAGCATCAGCCACGATCCCGTCCAGCGCCAAGGCGATCCCAGGGTGTTCGATCAAGCAGGCATCCTGCCCCAGCAAACCCTGTTCCCAGAGCATTCGTGCGATTCCGTCGGCTACAACGAGCGCGCGGCTGAAGGACGAGGAACACATGACATCCATGGCCGTCTGCACCGGACTTGTGCAGGAAAACTGGCCGGAAACTACGGGCTGCGCGTCGCGTCGAAGGACGTAGCGCATGGGATGGTTGCCTGCATTCCGCGCCTTTTCGGCAAGCGCGCTGTCTCCGTGGACCGCAAACGTTGCTGGCCGCCGTCCCGTGATTCGCTCCGAGGAAGTGGCTAGATCGACGAACTCCGGGGGGCGAAGCGTAGGGACGCCGAGCACGACAGCTGCGGACTCACCGCAAAAGACGGCCCGGTCGAATGCCAGCCCGACCGCTGCTGCGGACCACTCGAACCTCTGGGCAGGCGTCGCTTCCACCCAAGTGGAGGTTTTCACGTAGAACCCGCGCCTCAGCCGGACAAGGCGTCCCGCCCTGAACGGCCGGTGAATCACGGCCGTGGAGCCGGTGAGCGCCAGCCGCTCGGCGGAGACAATGAGCTGCGGAGGGATGTCCATGGAATTACTATCCATGGATCGTTCCACAGCGTCAGCCGCGCTTTGGCTCTATGTGGACAAGCCCGGCTGTGGAGGACAGGTGTGCACCGGTAGGCCGGCTACAGAACGGGGAGGACCTCGAGGCCGCCGATGTACTTCTGGAGTGCCTTAGGGACGTTGACCGAGCCATCCGGGTTCTGGTGGTGCTCCAGGATGGCGACGATCCAGCGGGTGGTGGCCAGCGTGCCGTTGAGGGTGGCGACCGCGCGGGTGCCCTTCGCTACGCCTTCCTCGTTGACCGCACGCTCGCGGATGTTGAGGCGGCGGGCCTGGAAGGTGGTGCAGTTGGACGTCGACGTGAGCTCTCGGTAAGCGTTCTGGGTGGGGACCCAGGCTTCGCAGTCGAACTTCCGGGCCGCGGACATGCCGAGATCGCCCGCCGCGGTGTCGATCACGCGGTACGGGAGCTCGACCTTCGCCAGCATTTCCTCTTCCCAGGCCAGGAGTCGCTCGTGCTCGGCGGCGGCCTCTTCAACAGTGGTGTAGATAAACATCTCCACCTTGTTGAACTGGTGGACGCGGATGATCCCGCGGGTGTCCTTGCCGTGCGAACCGGCCTCGCGGCGGTAACAGGAGCTCTGCCCGGCGTAGCGGATGGGGCCTGCGGAAAGGTCGAGGATCTCGTCCGAGTGGTAGCCCGCGAGGGCCACTTCAGAGGTTCCCACAAGGTAAAGGTCGTCCTCGGCGAGACGGTAGATCTCGGCGTCGTGCTTTACATCGAAACCGGTGCCCTGCATGATCTCCGGACGCACCAACGTGGGGGTGATCATCGGTACGAAGCCGGCCTCGATGGCTTGGTCCATGGCCATCTGCAACAGTGCCATCTCCAGCCGGGCACCGACGCCGCGGAGGAAGTAGAAGCGCGCACCGGAGACCTTGGCGCCGCGTTCCATGTCGATCGCGCCGATGAGTTCACCGATTTCCAGGTGGTCCTTCGGTTCGAAGTCAGTAAATTCGCGCGGGGTGCCGACCGTCTTGACCACCACGAAGTCGTCCTCGCCACCCTCGGGCACGCCGTCCTCAATCAGGTTGGGGATGACGCGGAGCAGCTCTTCCTGCTTGGCCTGGGCGGCATCGGCTTCGGCAGAGGCAGCCTTGACGGAGTTCGCCAGTTCCTTGACCTCGGCCAGCAGCGCTTGCTTTTCCTCGCCCTTGGCCTGTGCCACCTTCTTGCCGAAGGCGTTCTGCTCGGCACGGAGGTTTTCGTAGCGGATCAGGGCCGCGCGGCGGTCTGCGTCGGCGGAAATGATCGCGTCCACCACGGACTCGTCGGCGCCGCGGGCGCGCTGGCTGGCACGGAACTTGTCCGGGTTTTCGCTGAGGTCTTTTACGTCGATCACCAGACAAGAGTATCGAATGAGCGAGCAGCTCCGCGGCCAGCCCCCGACGGCGGCAGGCACCCCCTTCGGGCGTGCACGGCCGCACCTGCAGCGGGATAGGGTTGAAGCACCATGAGCAACTGGATCCTGTACGTGATTCTGGCTGGGGGCGTGGTCTTCGCCGTCTCCAGTTGGTGGGGCGTGCGCCGGCTCAGGGCCAGGCATACCCGCAGCGCTGTGCACGAAGACGCTCACAAGCCTGAAGCCGGCTTGCAAAGGGTGGCCGTGATCCTCAACCCGGTGAAGGCGAAGGCCGAGGACGCGCGGAGGATCATCCGGGATGCCTGCCATCTTGCGGGCTGGGACGAACCCCGTTTCTTCGACACCACCGCGGCGGACCCCGGCCATTCGCAGACCAGGGCGGCACTCGCGTATAAGCCCGACGTCGTACTCGTCGGCGGCGGCGACGGTACCGTGCGCGTGGTGGCAGAGACCCTCGCGCACACCGACGTCGCTATGGGCTTGATTCCCCTGGGAACCGGAAACCTGCTGGCACGCAACGTGAATCTGGATGTCAACGATCTCCGCGGCAACGTCCACACAGCGCTCTTCGGCCACCAGCGCTACATCGACACCGCCAGGATGGCGATCCACAACGACCGGACAGGCGCCTCTTCCGAGCATGCTTTCCTGGTGATCGCCGGAATGGGCCTGGACGCCGAGGTTGTGGGCGATACCAACGACGGCCTCAAGAAGGCAGTCGGCTGGCTCGCCTACACTGAGGCGGGCGTCCGCCACCTACCCGGCCGGCGCAAAAAGGTCACCATTGCCATGGACGACGAGCCCGAGCAATCCCGGAAAATCCGAAGCGTCTTGTTCGCCAATTGCGGCCTGATTCCAGGGGGCATCGACTTCATCCCCGGTGCGATGATCGACGACGGTGTCCTTGACGTTGTGGTCATGAGCCCGCGCAGCGCCATCGGCTGGATCGCCGTATACACAAAGATCCTGTTCAAGCACAACCGGAACCTGCCGGTCATGAATTACTACCGCTCGGGCAAAGTGGTCATCAGCAGCAGCGAACCTATGGCCACGCAACTTGACGGTGATCCCTCGGGCGAGGCCACAAAGGTCACCGTCAAGGTGGAGCCGCGTTCGCTCCTCGTGCGCGTGCAATAAGCAGTGCCCTTGCAATAGCGCGACGCGCTACTTGGCGTTCTTCGCCGCTTCCGTTGCTTTGTGTTCGGCCAACTTGTGTTCTGCCAATGCCTTGGCGGCTGCGCGCGCTTCCGATTGCTCGCGAATCATGGCCTGTTCTTCCTCAAAGCGCAGCCGATCAGCGCGGTCGGCGTCGTCGCCGTCCCAGTCCTGGTTGTCCGCCTTGGGCTTGGGGTTGACGATCATTCCCTGGCCGCTGGTGTCATTGCTATTTCCTGACATGGCCCGCTCCCTCCGTTAGGGGCATGCGTCCATCAATTGTGGATCAAGCAAGCATACGCACAGTTTTATCCACGCGATAGGGGTTGAAGAGTCAATTATCCAACGCTTTGCGGAGCGGATTCGGGCCGGTCAAGCGCCCGGCTCGCCGCCCAGAATGCCCCGAACCCAGGCATGTGCGGACGCGAACGCGGCGTCGGAGGTATGCGGGGCCACCAAGGCTTTCTGCTCGTCCGCCCGGGCGTAGGATCCGAGGAAGCGGGTGGCCGGGCTGATCCGGTGCAGGCCTGCCAGGGCATCGGCTACCCGTGCGTCGGAGGCGTGGCCGTCGGCATCGATACTGAAGAAGTAGTGACCCAGATACTGGCCGGTGGGCCGGGACTCGATGCGGCTGAGGTTGACTCCGCGCGTGGCAAACTGGTCCAGGATTTCCATCAGGGCGCCGGGGCGGTCTTCGGGAAGGGGCACGACGACGGTGGTCTTGTCGGCGCCGGTGCGTTCTGTGAGTGCACCGGGACGGCTGACAAGGACGAAGCGGGTAACTGCGCCGGGGTTGTCGCCGATGTTCTCGGCAAGGACATTCAGGCCCGGCCGTTCCGCCGCGACAAGGGGGGCGCAGATGGCGGCGTCGTAGTGCGCCTCGCCTTCGAGAAGTCCGACGGCGGCTGCCGCCGTGGAGGATCCCGGCACGTATTCCGCATTCGGGATATTTTCATCGACCCATAGCCGGCACTGGGCCCAGGCATGGCCATGGGTGGAGATCCGGCGGATGTCCGAGATCTTCACGCCGGGGCGGGCAACCAGCACGAACGTGATGGGAACAAGGGCTTCACGGATGATCCGCAGTTCGGTTCCGGTGGCAATGGCATCCAGGGTGGCGGTCACGCCGCCTTCCACCGAGTTCTCGATCGGCACCATGGCCGCATCCGCTTCGCCCTGGCGAACCCTCTCCAAAGCCGTGTTCACATTGGTGCAGGGCACCCTGTTGGCATCGGCCGCGCCGGGTACCTGCAGGAGGGCAGCCTCGGTGAAGGTGCCTTCAGGACCGAGGAAGGTGTAGGTGAGCGCGGATCCCGACATGTATATATTCCTTAGGTGTTATACGTTATGGCTACAGGACAACCGGCTTGAGGCCGTTCTCCGAAACCATCGGGCGGCCGGTCTCGAACCACATGTCCATGCCTCCGGCGATGTTCGTGGCGGTATAGCCCTGTCCCACCAGCCACTGGACCGCCCTGTAGGACCGTCCGCCCGTACGGCAGATCACATACAGGTCATCGTCAGGATCAAGCTCGTCAAGCCGGGCCGGAATCTGGTCAAGCGGAATGTGCAGCGCACCCTCGGCGTGGCCCGCCACCCATTCGTAATCCTCCCGGACGTCCAGGATTTTCGCGTCCGCCGGAACATCGCCGACGGGCACGGTCTCGATATCGCTCACGTGGGTCCCTTCCAGTTGATTCAGATCTCCAAATCAAGCCTAGTACGCGCCGGCTACGGGACCATCACCGCAGGAACCCTCGCGGCGTGGGCCCAGCCGGCTACGGGACCATCACCGCAGGAACCCTCGCGGCGTGGGCCCGTCGGCACTTTCTCACTCCGCCCCTGCGGCACTAGTGTTGGCGCTAAATGTTCGCTGTTGTGGCGATCGAGACCGACCACGGGCGGAAAGGAGGCACCATGGCTGCTGGCGAGCCCACCATCCTGGCAACCTCCGGTGGCTATAAGTCCGGTCATCGCACCAGGCTGGAGTTCGACCTCCTGGTTCACCACGCCGTCGAACTCTCCGGAGTGAGCGGACGGGCGCCGCGAGTGGCGCATATCGGCACTGCCTCCGGAGACCAGCGTTGGTTCGCCGCGGAATTGGACCAAGCCGCGAGGGTTTCGGGCTTCGATTTCAGTCACCTGAACCTTTTCACGATGCCCAACTACGGCGATCCCGAGGCGTACCTCTTGGAACAGGACGTGGTGTGGGTCAACGGCGGTTCCGTCGTCAATCTTCTGGCCGTATGGCGTGCGCACGGACTGGACGGTATTTTGAGGCGTGTCTGGGAACACGGTGTAGTCCTGGCCGGAGTGTCCGCTGGCTCGATTTGTTGGTACCAGGGCGGCACCACGGATTCCTACGGCCCTGAATTGCGCGCCGTGACCAACGGACTGGGGTTCCTCCCCTACGCCAACGGTGTCCACTATGACTCCGAGCCGGGCCGCCGCCCGCTTGTCCACCAACTGGTGGCAGAGGGCGCACTGGGGGAAACGCACTGCACCGACGACGGCGTCGGGCTCGTTTACAGAGGCACGGAACTTGTGGACGTGGTTGCTGAAGTCAGGGACAAGGCTGCTTATCGCGTCACCGCTGCACCCGGCGATTCGGCCGACGCCGTTTCCGTCGCCGTGGAGGAGCGCTTGGAGTCCCGCTTCCTTGGCTGACATCCACGAACTCGGCGCGGTCGAGTTGCGCCAAGCCTTGGCCGCCGGTCAACTCTCTGCAACTCAGGCGACGGAGCACTTCCTTGCGAGGATCGGCCAGCTGAACCATACGCTTGGGGCCTTCGTCACGGTGACGGCAGACCAGGCCCTGCTCGACGCCCGGGCCGCGGACGCAGCGTACGTTCGCCAGCGCAACGCAGGTCCCGAACTTCCCCTCCTGCACGGCGTGCCGTTGGCTTTCAAAGACCTCACCGATGTTGCGGGAGTCGTGACCACTCACGGCAGTGGAGCCCTGGACCGTAAGCCCGCTCCGGAGGACGGAGCCCTTGCCGCGACGCTTAGAGGCGTCGGTGCCATCTCACTGGGCAAGACTCAGGTTCCGGAGTTCGGACTCACGGCCTACAGCGAAAACCGCATCGCACCGCCGTCGCGCAATCCCCACGCATTGAGCCGCAGCTCCGGCGGGTCTTCGGGAGGCAGCGCAGCCGCGGTTGCCGCGGGCTTGGTTCCGTTCGCGCCCGGGAGCGACGGCGGCGGGTCCATACGTATTCCCGCTGCGGCATGTGGACTGCTGGGGCTGAAGCCGGGCCGGGGCTTGGTGCCGTCCGGGGAAAGCGTCGGAGACGCGCCACGACTCGTGGTGGCTGGGCCCCTGGCGCGCTCCGCAGCCGACGCCGCTCTCATGATGGATGCCCTCGTCCCGCACGGAATCCGGCCGAACCGGGGCTACCTCGCGGGCCTCGAGGAAGCGCCCACGGCCTTGCGCATCGGCGTGAGCCTCGACAGCCCGTGGTCCACCGCCTTTCCGCTTGCCCCTGAGCGGGAGGCCCTGGATGCCCTCGACAAGGGCATCGAATTACTGACGGAAGCGGGCCATTCAGTACTCGAGGCCGAGATCCGCTACGACAACCGCTATCCGGAAGCGTTCACGACCGCCTGGACCGCCGGCGTCGGGAGCGCCCGGATCCTGCCCCAGCGTGAAGCCCTGCTGACGCCCCTGACCCGGACCTTCCGGCGTCGGGCGCAACAGCGGAGCGCAGGCAAGGTCAACGAGGCGCTCAGCTTCCTGCGGCAGTTCACCCACGACACCGTCACCCAGTACGCGCAGTGGGACCTCGTCCTGACGCCGTCACTGGCACAGACGCCACGGCCCGTGGGCTGGTTCACCGGGACAATTCCCGGAGGCGAACAGTGGCCGGCCCCCGACTGGCCGGGCGACGCAGACGACGACTATCGCAAGCAATGCGAGTTTGCGCCATGGTCCTCCATGGTGAACGTGTGCGGACTGCCGGCGATCACGGTGCCCGTTCATTGGACCGGCCCGACGCCTGGAACGGGCTTTCCGATGGGCATCCAGCTCATCGGAAAACAGGGATCCGAGCTCCTTCTCCTGCGGCTCGCAAGGCAGCTTGAGGGGCAGCAAAAACCGACGCTCCACCGCGGCGAATAGTTGCCCTAGGCATCTAAATGATGTGACAATGCGCTAAGTCAATGTCACCATGGATCAGATGAGCACAACTCTTGACACGCGGACGCCCGCCAAAAACGCGGGCGATACGTCATTTTTCGGCCACCCAAAGATGCTGGCCAGCCTCTTCTCCGTAGAAATGTGGGAACGATTCTCCTTCTACGGCATGCAGGGCATCCTGCTTTACTACATGTACTTCACCGCAGACCACGGCGGACTCTCGATCGACAAATCGCTCGCCGCCGGACTGGTTGGCGCGTACGGCGGAGGCGTATACCTCTCCACGATCCTGGGCGCATGGTTGGCGGACCGGCTTTTCGGATCCGAACGGGTACTTTTCGGTTCCGCCATCATGATCATGGCCGGCCACATCGCCCTTGCCCTCCTGCCCGGGATCCCGGGCCTGGTGGCAGGCTTGGTGCTGGTGGGCATCGGCTCCGGTGGCCTCAAGGCAAACGCGACCGCGCTGGTCGGCACCCTTTATGGGGAGAAGGACGAACGGCGTGACGCCGGCTTCTCCATCTTCTACATGGGCATCAACCTTGGCGCCCTCATTGGACCGCTTGTTACCGGCTGGCTGCAGGAAAGCAGCGGCTTCCATTGGGGCTTCGGCGCAGCCGCAATCGGCATGGCAATCGGCCTCGCCATCTACGCACTGGGCCGAAACAAGCTCCCGGAAGAAGCCCACCGCGTCCCCAACCCCCTTCCCTCCGCACAGCGGAGCCGTTACGGGCTCATCTTCCTGGGCATCGCCGTCGTGATCGCCGTGCTGCTGATGACCGGTGTGGTGAACCCTGGCAACCTGGCCCGCAGCATGGCCTACGCCGCCATTGTCGCCTCGGTGATCTATTTCACGCTGATCTTCCGAAGCAAGAAGGTCACCCCGTTTGAGCGCAAGCGTGTTGTCGCGTTCATTCCGCTGTACATCGCATCGGCAGCGTTCTGGGCACTCTTCCAGCAGCAGTTCACGTTCATTGCCGTGTACTCGGAGGAAAAACTGGACCGCAACCTGTTCGGCTGGGAAATGCCGGCAGCCTGGGTACAGTCCATCAACCCTGTATTCATCATCGTTTTTGCAGGCGTCATGGCTGCCCTGTGGACAAAACTTGGTCCGAAGCAGCCTGGATCCCCCATCAAGTTCGCTGCCGGACTCTTCGTCATGGGCCTGGCGTTCCTGGCCTTCATCCCCCTGACCGGGGCCGGAAAGACCCCGCTGCTGGTGCTTGTGGGAATCCTGTTCCTCTTCACCTTGGCGGAGTTGTTCCTGTCCCCCATCGGCCTGTCCGTGAGCACCAAGCTGGCCCCCAAGGCCTTCCACACCCAGATGGTGGCCCTGTTCTTCCTCTCGGTTTCCCTCGGCACCGCGCTGGCCGGCATCCTGGCCGGACTATACAACCCTGACAACGAACTGCCGTACTTCCTCGGCGTCGGCGGCACGGCCGTGGTCATCGCAGTGGCCTTGGCAGCCGGCTCCCCCGCCATCAAGAAATTGATGGGCGGCGTGCGCTAGTCACGTAGCCGGTTTAAACCGCGACGGCGGCCGGTGCGTTTGGTGGGTTTTCCGCCAGGCGCACCGGCCGCCGTCGTTGTTGCTAGTAGTTGTAGTTGTAACGCGAAGCGGTCGCGGCAAAAATCGCGATAAAGACCCAGAATATGATCACGCCAACAATGCCGAGGTAGCCCATGACAAGGCCGGCAATGGCCATGCCTTTGCCGGCCGGTTCCTTCTTGAGGGCCATGTGGCCGAGGATCACGGCGGCAATCTGGGGCAGGACGAAGAAGCCCAAGCCCACGAAGACCGCGATGCCGCAGCACATGCTCGCAATACTCAAGCCCTTGGGCTCGACAGGCATGCCATAGTACGCGGGCTGTCCGTAAGGGCTGGCCGGCTGACCGTATGCAGGAGGCCCTTGGGGAGATTGCCCATACGGCGAAGCAGGCTGTCCATAGGGGCTGGGAGGCTGCTGGCCGTAGGCGGGCTGGCCGTATTGAGCCTGACCGCCCTGGGACTGGCCGTACGGTTCCTGCGACTGTGGCGCTTGCGGCTGCGGCTGGCCGTAGGGGCCGGAAGCCGCCGGCGAGGCAAACGGCTGCTCGCCGTACGGGTTTTCGCCGGGTTGGGATGCGGGCGGAATGTACGACGGCGGTTCGTAGCCCTTGGGCGGTTCGTCGCCCTCGGGAGCGTTCTCGGGCTTGGCTGGCTGGTCAGTCATGGAATATCCCCCTTGCGAGTCTTTGTGCTCAGCCTACCGCCGAGCGAAGGCACACATAAGCTCCGGAGCCCCGGCTTCCCAACCCCATGCCGCACTCCGGTAAACGGGCAGTGAATCTTCGTCCGTCTGGCGGAAATACGAAGTCACAGGCACCGCAATAGTGGGTTTTCACTTCAAGCTCACCTGACGGTCTGGCATGCTGGGTCAATGGCTAGCCGTGCGGGCACTGTTGCCCTTCCCCAGGACCTTGTAGACATCACCGCTCTTCTTGACGCGTACTACGACGTGACGCCGGATCTGAGTGATCCCGCCCAGCGCGTTGCCTTCGGCACCTCCGGGCATCGGGGGTCGAGCCTCAAGGCCTCCTTTAATGAAGGGCATATCCTCGCCATCACCCAGGCGATTGTGGAATACCGCGCCGGGCAGGGCATTACCGGCCCTCTTTTCCTGGCCAAAGACACCCACGGGCTCAGTGAACCAGCGCAGAATTCCGCCCTCGAAGTGCTCGCCGCCAACGGCGTTAATGTGCTGATCGACGCGCGCCACGGCTACACGCCCACCCCGTCCCTGAGCCACGCGATCCTCAAGTACAACAACGAAGCCGGTCCTGGGCAGCCCCAGGCGGACGGCATCGTGGTCACCCCGAGCCACAACCCTCCGGCCGACGGCGGTTTCAAGTACAACCCCCCGCATGGCGGCCCTGCCGACACAGACGCCACAGGCTGGATCGCCAACCGCGCCAACGAGCTTCTGGAAAACGGGCTGCGCGGCGTCAAGCGGATTCCGTTGAACGACGCCCTCAAGGCGGATGGCACGGGCAAGTTCGATTTCCTGAGCAGCTACGTGGACGATCTCCCGTCCGTCCTGGACCTCGATGCGATCCGCACCGCCGGCGTGCGCATCGGCGCGGACCCTATGGGCGGCGCCTCAGTGGACTACTGGGGTGAGATCGGCGAGCGTCATCAGCTGGATCTGACCGTGGTCAACCCCACCGTGGACCCGCAGTGGGCATTCATGACCCTCGACTGGGATGAGAAGATCCGCATGGACTGCTCCTCGCCGTCGGCCATGGCCTCGCTCATCAAGCGCATGTCCGACAGTGCTTCGGCCGGCACGGGTGCCTTCGATGTCGCTACCGGGAACGACGCCGACGCCGACCGCCACGGCATCGTGACGCCGGACGGCGGCTTGATGAACCCCAACCACTACCTCGCCGTCGCGATCGACTACCTGTACCGCAACCGCACAGGGTGGAATCCGGAGTCGGTGGTCGGCAAGACCCTCGTGTCTTCCTCCATCATTGACCGCGTAGCTGCCGGACTGGGCCGCAAGCTCGTGGAAGTCCCCGTGGGCTTCAAGTGGTTCGTCCCCGGCCTGCTCTCCGGCGAGGGCGCCTTCGGTGGCGAAGAATCGGCGGGCGCTTCCTTCAACAAGCGCGACGGAAGCGTCTGGACCACCGACAAGGACGGGATCCTGTTGGCTCTCCTGGCATCGGAGATCACCGCTGTTACAGGCAAATCGCCGTCCCAGCTTTACAAGGGCCTCACGGACCAGTTCGGTGCGCCCGTCTACGCCCGGATCGACGCCGCCGCCACGCGTGAGCAGAAGGCCAAGCTCGGCAAGCTCTCCGCCGCGGATGTCACAGCCACGACGCTCGCGGGCGAGGACATCACTGCCAAGCTGACCGAGGCTCCCGGCAACGGCGCCTCGATCGGCGGCCTCAAGGTTGTCACGGAGAACGCCTGGTTCGCGGCCCGCCCGTCGGGAACCGAGGACGTCTACAAGATCTACGCCGAGTCCTTCAAGGGTGCCGACCACCTCAAGCAGGTCCAGGACGAGGCAAAGGCGCTCGTGGACGGCGTGATTTCCTAGTCCAAGCTAGTTTGGCTCCGCCGGGAGGCGCCACAGCTTGAGGATTCGGCGAATGGTGTGGTTGCCTTCCGGCGCCATGTCCACCAGCGCGATCTGGTCGAGCACGACGGCGTCACCCGGCTTGGGGCGCTTGCCATCGTGATGCGAAATATGCGGGCGGTAATGCTCCATGACGTAGTGCGGGGTTGCCACGCGGCCTCCGATGCTTGCCGCGGCGTCGAACAATTCCTCGTGGAGGCCCTGCAAAATGGGATGGTGTTCCACGAGGCTGACCGGGATGGAGCCTTGGTGACCAAATCCGGCGTCGGGCCCTACCGTGAGATCCGCCCCCAAGGCGCCCATCGCGGGAGCCGTAACAAGCTCGGTGAGGCGCGCGGCGACGTCGTTGTCATCGGAGGGCTCGACGTCGAACCTCAACAAGGTGATGTGCAACGGCCAGTCACTGCGCGGGAAGACCAGGCCGTCAGCCACGGCTTCGACAAACGCCACCAGAATCAGGTTCCGCATAAGGAAATTTTGCCACCGTGACGCCGCTCCCAATCACAGTAGTGAGCGGGCGTCGGCGGAAAAGGCCCTAAAAGTGAGCGAGCGTTGTCAACGAAAACCCCCGCTCAGATATACCGCCTTAAACGCGAACGCTCGCTCACAAGAGTGAGCGAGCGTCGGCGAAAAGGACGTCAAAAGTGAGCGAGGGTTAGACGGTGCGGACGACGTCCTCGTACGCGAACTTCGGCTTGGCTTCGCCGAAGGCGTCCGGACCCGGCTGGCCAATGTTGACCACGAGGAAGCTCTTCTGGTCGCCGGCCGGGAAGAACTCGGCGTCGATCGCAGCGAAGTCGGCGCCGGTCATGGGGCCGGCGGCGAAGCCGAGGGAGCGGACGGCGAGGATGAAGTAGCCGGCCTGCAGGTGGGCGTTGTTGTTGCCCGTGGTTGCGGTGAACTCGGGGTTGGCGTCGTACATGGCCTTCGGCGCGGAGTAGACCGGGAGGAACTTGTCCCACTGCTCGTGCCAGGCAGTGTCGTAGGAAAGCACGGCGACCAACGGAGCGGAGGCCGTCTTGGCCTTGTTGCCCGGAGAGAGTGTCTCGACGAGCTTGGCGCGGGGCTCGTCCGAACGGACGTACGTGACGCGCAGCGGCTGGGAGTTGAACGCCGTCGGTCCGAACTTGGTCAGTTCGTAGATGGCCTGTGCCTGCTCCTCGGAGACCTCGCCGGCAAAGGAGTTGGCGGTGCGGGCTTCGGCAAAGATGGCGTCTACTGCTGCGGCGTCAATCACTGCTTCTTCGTGTGCGATCGTCATTCGCGTACCTTTCGCTGTGCCCGCAGCCGTGGACGGCCGGGCGCTTATGCTTTCCATGGTTGCAACTTCAACTTCGCCGCGCCTCTTCCCATGAAGGCACGTGACGTTCCACACAGCGGAATCGGCAGGCCGTCCGGGCGGTAAGGTTGCACCCGGACAATCACAACTTTCAGGGAAGGCTCCCGTAGATGAGCATGCTCGGAACCAAATGGAAGCTGCACGGCAACGGCAAGACGATCCGGCCGGGACACGTGGTGGCACCCGAGGAGCGGCTGGCGTGGCCGTTGACCATCGGCGTCGGCATGCAGCACGTCGTCGCAATGTTCGGAGCCACCTTCCTGGTGCCCATCATCACGGGCATGCCACCGGCCACCACACTGCTCTTTTCCGGCATCGGCACCCTGCTGTTCCTGGTCATCACGAAGGGCCGCGTACCCAGCTACCTTGGTTCGAGCTTCGCCTTCATCGCCCCCATCCTGGCGTCCCAACAGCAGTTCGGCGTTCCCGGCGCGCTGGGCGGAGTGGTGCTTGCCGGCGTCGTACTGGCGCTTGTCGGCGCGGTGGTGCAGAAGTTCGGCGCTGAGTGGATCAACCGGACAATGCCGCCTATCGTCACGGGCGCGATCGTCGCCCTGATCGGCCTGAACTTGGCGCCGGCCGCAAAGGCGAACTTCGACAAGGCCCCGGTCACCGCCCTCGTGACGCTGGTGACGATCATCCTGGTGAGCGTCCTCTTCCGCGGCATTCTGGGCCGCCTGAGCATCCTCGTGGGCGTGGTGGTGGGCTACCTCACCGCCATGACGCGCGGCGAGGTGGACTACTCCAAGATGGACTCGGCCTCCTGGATCGGTCTTCCGCACTTCCAGACTCCCGAATTCCACCTCGGGGTCGTGGGCTTGTTCGTACCGGTTGTCTTGGTTCTCGTGGCCGAGAACGTGGGGCACGTGAAGTCCGTGGCGGCGATGACCGGACGAAACCTCGACGACGTCTCCGGCCGCGCGTTGATGGCCGACGGCGTCGCGACTGTCCTCGCCGGATTCGGCGGCGGCTCCGGCACCACGACGTATGCCGAGAACATCGGCGTCATGGCAGCCACGAAGGTCTACTCGACGGCGGCCTACTGGGTTGCCGGCGCCTTTGCCATCCTGCTGAGCTTCTCGCCTAAGTTCGGTGAACTGATTGCCACCGTTCCGCCCGGCGTGCTGGGCGGTGCAGCGACGATGCTCTACGGGATGATCGGCGTTCTGGGCGTGAAGATCTGGGTGCAGAACAAGGTCAACTTCTCCAACCCCATCAACCTGACCACTGCCGCCGTCGCTTTGATTATCGGGATCGCGGATTACACCTGGACCATCGGCGAACTCAAGTTCACCGGCATCGCGCTCGGTTCGGCCGCTGCCTTGGCGGTCTACCACGGCATGAAGGGTCTCGCCCGTTGGCGCGGGACGGTTGCCGAGCCGGAGATGGAACACTAGCCTCTCGAGTTTGTGTACGGATCGTGTCCCCTAAGCGCACGTTTAAAGGACACGATCTGTACAGACTCATTGCCGGCTATGAGAGGCGCGTGCGGACAATCTCGCTGAGCGCCTTACCGTCGAAGCGGCCGCCGACCTTTTCGGTGACCGGCTTCATGACATAACCCATGTGCATAAGGGACAACTCCACGCCGTCGGCCTTGAGCGAGGCGATGACCTCGTCAACGATGGACTCAACTTCCCCTACGGCCAGTGGTTCCGGCAGGTAGGCCTCGATTACCCCGGCGTCCGCGATCTCCGTGGCTGCGCGCTCGGACTCTCCGGCCTCCTCGTAAAGTCGGGCGACCTCGTGATACTGCGAAGCCTCCTTCTGCAACATGGTGGTGATCTGGGCGTCGTCCAGCTGGATCGGCGTCTGGCCGGCTTTCTCACGGGTGTCAATCTCGCTGAGGACGTTGCGCGTGGCGTTCAGGGCGATGCGGTTGCCATCCTTCATATGGCTGACGACGTCTGCGTGCAGCCGCTCTTTCAAGGTGGACATGATGTGCTCCTCGATTCGATGGTGCCGCGCTGGCCGGCTGCCAGCCCGGCGGGCGGTGACGGCGTCCCGGGCGGGGTCGTCGCATCGTAGGTGCATGGCAGAGGTCAGAGCCATGCTTTGTACGTTAATTATCTGCCCGACGACGCCGAGCAGCCCCGCAATCAAACTCTGTGCATGCCCCCTGGCGCTCACGAGTGGGCATATTCGCACTATGTCCACTCCTCGCATCCAACGCGGGGCATGTCCCTTGGTGGACGGGGAGCTTAGGCCCCTTCCAGAACCTGGCTCGTAGCCCATGCCAGGTACTTGGCGGCATTCGCTACGGCGTCCGCGGCATCGGGCACGCCATCCCGACGCTGCGCGACGTCGAGCAGCTGCGCCGCAGCCACCACTCCGTGGCCGGCTAGTTCCTCTGGGGTCACGAGGATCCTGCCGGCCACCACAATCACCGGAATGCCTTGACCGTGCGCCGAATCCGCGAGAGCGATGGGTGCCTTGCCTGTCAGGGACTGCGAGTCCATGGATCCTTCGCCGGTGATCACCAGGTCCGCGCCGTCGAGCTGCTCGGGCAGCCCCGTCAGTCCCGCCACGAGTGCGAACCCGCCTTCCAGCGTCGCTTGGGTGAAGGCCAGGAACGACGCCGGGAATCCGCCAGCCGCCCCGGCTCCCGGAACGTTGACGTCCTGTCCGCCCGCGTCACGCAGCAGGGACGCCCAGTTGCGCAGGCCGGCGTCGAGCAGTTCCACCGCGTCCTGGTCCGCGCCCTTCTGCGGGCCGAAAACATGCGCCGCACCGTCGCTGCCAAAGAGGGGATTCTGGACGTCGACGGCGATCCGGAACCTCACCGCGGTCAGCCTCGGATCGAGACCGGAGACGTCGAGGGACACGACCTCGGCGAGCGAGCCACCGCCGAGCGGAACCACGTTTCCGGCCGCGTCCAGGGGCTTGAGTCCGAGCGCACGCAGCGCGCCGCTGCCGCCGTCGGACATTGCGGAACCGCCGACGCCAAGCACAATCTCGGTGGCTCCGGCGTCGAGGGCGGCGGCGATGAGCTGGCCGCAACCATAGCTGTGGGCACGCAAGGCGTTTTCCGGCGTCGGCTCCATGTGTGCCAGTCCGGACGCCTGCGCAGTTTCGATCACCGCAGTAGCTCCGCCGAATGCATTTTGCCGGATGGCCCACGCGGCGCCCACCGGTTTGAGAATGGGGCCGACGACGGCATTGATCCGCTCTTCGTAGCCCGCCGCCACGGCTGCCTCCAGCGTTCCTTCGCCACCGTCGGCGATGGGAAACTGCGTCACCACCGCATCCGGATAGACGCGCAGTGCCCCTTCGGCCATCGCCGAAGCCGCTTCGGCGGCGGTGAGGGAACCTTTGAACTTGTCCGGGGCAATCAGGATGCGCATGCTCCCATCCTGCCAGCGGGGCTAAGCTTTTCGCAGATTCGTGTGCGGAGATGTCGAAAACAGCCCACGCCGTTCGTATAGAGGGTGAGACGCGGGCAAGGTGCCGGCGCCACATCCGAAGGAGGAACAGTCATGTCACGCTATCTGCTCAGCATCTACCAGCCCGATGGCCCCGCCCCGGAGCCTGAAGTCCTCAACAAAATCATGGCCGATCTTGACGTCCTGAACCAGGAGATGCGCGACGCCGGCGCCTGGGTTTTCACGGGTGGCCTGCACCCGGCCAGCACCTCCACGGTGGTGCGGGTGAACGACGGCGAAGTACTCACGACGGACGGCCCCTTCGCAGAGGCCAAGGAACACGTGGGCGGCCTGTGGGTGATCGAAGCCCCGGACCTGGACGTGGCACTTGTCTGGGGACGAAAAGCCGCCCGAGCCACTACGCTGCCTATCGAGGTCCGGCCGTTCGCGGGCTACCGGGAATAGTTTCCCCATGGTCCATATCTCAGAGATCGGACAAGTATTCCGCGAAGAGTATGGACGCTCCGTGGCTGTCCTGGTCCGCGTTTTGGGCAGCATCGACGCCGCCGAAGACGCTGTCCAGGACGCCTTCGCCGAGGCCGTAGCGCGCTGGCCCGACGCCGGGCTGCCGCCAAGCCCGGCCGGCTGGATCATCACCACCGCCCGCAACCGCGCCATCGACCGGTTCCGCCGCGAGGCCTCCGGCAGGGAGAAACTCGCCCAGGCTGCCCTCCTGCACCGCGATGAACCCCGCGATGAAAGCAGCGATGAACCCGAAGGAATCGAGGTGGACGCCGTGCAAGACGACCAGCTTCGGCTGATCTTTACGTGTTGCCACCCCGCCATCAACCGGGCCGCGCAAGTGGCCCTGACGCTCAAGCTCCTGGGCGGGCTCAGCACCGCCGAAATCGCCCATGCTTTTCTGGTCCCCGAGCCAACCATGGCCCAGCGGCTGGTGCGGGCAAAAGGAAAGATCCGCGACGCCCATATCCCCTACCGGGTACCGACTGGCGCCGAGCTCCCGGAACGGCTGAAGTCGGTGCTTACCGTGGTCTACCTGGTCTTCAACGAGGGTTACACCGCGAGCTCGGGCGCGGGGCTGGTGCGCGAAGGCCTCTGCCACGAGGCCATGCGCCTCGGCCGGCTCATCATGGAACTCATGCCTGATGAGCCCGAAGCCAAAGGGCTCCTGGCCCTCATGCTTCTGCTTAATGCCCGCCGCGTGGCCCGGACGACTCCCGACGGCGGCTTGGTGCTCCTCGCGGACCAGGACCGCAGCCACTGGGACTCCGATTTAATTGCCGAAGGGCAGTTGTTGGTGCGGCAATGCCTGAAGAGGAACCAGCCCGGACCGTACCAATTGCAAGCTGCCATCAACGCGGTGCACAGCGATGCCGCACGGCCAGCGGAAACGGACTGGCGCCAAATCCTCACGCTCTACGAACAACTCCTGGCCATGGAGCCGACGCCGGTGGTCGCTTTGAACAGGGCCATTGCCCTCACGGAGGTGGAAGGACCCGCCGAGGGACTTGCCGCCGTCGACATCCTTGAACTGGACAACTACTATCTTTTCCACGCAGTGCGGGCGGAGCTCCTGAGGCGCCTGGGACGCAACGATGAAGCTGTCGCCGCCTACCGGGAAGCGCAGGGGCGCACGGATAACGACGCCGAGCGAGACTTCCTGGCGGTACGCATCCGGGCGCTCACCACCACTGCCCCCGGCCCAGCAGCACCGACTTCAGACGATCCGCGCGGTCGGTGACCAGACCGTCGACGCCCATGTCCAGCAGCCTGGCCATCTCGGCGGAATCGTTGACCGTCCAGACATGAACCTGCAGCCCAAGCCGATGCGCGCGCCGCAGGAAACCGGGCGTCACTACCGTCAGGGGTCCGTAGCGGACCGGCACCTGGAGGGCATCGACGTCGTGCAGGATCTTCCGGAGCCAGCGCTCAGGAAGAAGCGGTCCCAAAAGAGTAAAGGCGGCGTTGCAGGCGATTCCAGCTGAAGACGCCGTGCGGCGGCGGAGCAGGCGCAGGACCGTCCGACGACGTCGATCGGAGAAGCTCGCGATCAGCACCCGGTCGTGTGCATTGAGTTGGTCGATGACTGCGGCGAGGGGTTTGACGGTATGCCAATCCTTGACGTCGACGTTCAGCCGGGCCTCGGGGAATTCCGTCAGGACGTCTGCCAAGCGGGGAATTGCTTCGCGGCTGCCAATCCGGGCCTTGGCAATCTCGGCAGCGCTAAGACTGGAGATGAGGCCGTGGGAGTCTGTGACGCGGTCCAAGGTGTCGTCGTGGAAAAGGAGCACCACGCCGTCGGCGGTGGTGCGGGCATCGGTTTCAAGGTGCGTGAAGCCAAGCTCAAGCGCGGCCGTGAATGCCGCGCCCGAGTTCTCAAGGCCGTCCGGTGAAAATCCGCGATGCGCGAAGGCAAGCGGAGCGGATAGTCCGTCCGGGCGGCTGAAGAAGGGCAAATGCGGGCTCACACGGGTAGCGTAACCCGGCTGTGCCTCCCGCGAGCCCGTCAGGATTCCTGCGGAACGATCTCCACGCCGTCGCCGCAGTGCACCAGCGTACGGCCGCGGCCGCCGTCGAGGTTTACCCAGACCACGCTATGGTCGCTCGACACGGCGTCCACCTGGCCCGGGTTCTCAAACCCCGGCGCAAGCTTGACGCTCACGCGGTCTCCGCGGCGCAACTGCTTCCAATGTTCGGCCGGCACTGCGCGGCGAACGGGGGCCTCGGGCCACCCCGTCGTCTTTCTCTTGGCCATCATGTCCCCTGTGATCGGCATCGAATACGACAGGAGACTACGGGGAGTAGTTGAACGGCAGTTGGACTGAAGCTGTGTAATGGGTGAGCGCTCCCAACTAACTAGCAATTGTTGTCGTTTAGAGGCCTGAAAACGACATTAACTGTTAGCTAGTTGGGAGCGCCCGGCCGGAAAGTGGGCCTTAGATGATGGCGGCGCGGAGTTGCTTGGCGGCCGGACAGCGCAACCGGGCCATCTCCACCAAGCTGCACATCAGCGAAAACACGGTTAAATTCCATGCCAGGAATATCTTCAGGAAACTTGGAGTGGGCTCACGAACAGAGGCCATTGCCCTGGCGCACAGCCACGGGCTACGTGCGCCGAACTAACGGCCGGTGCACGTGGGCCAAGTACAGGGCTAGACCCGGAGTGACGCGAGCTTCGCTTCGAGGATCTGGGCCACGCCGTCGTCGTCGAAATGGGGGGCTTGCTGGCCGGCTGCGCTGATCGCCTCAGGATGGCCGCTGGCCATCGCGTAACCGTCGCCCGCCCAGCGCAGCATCTCGACGTCGTTGGGCATGTCACCGAAAGCCACCACCTCGGCGGCCTCGATGCCCCGGGATGCCGCATATTCGGCGAGTGTGACGGCTTTGTTGATACCGGGCGCCGACATTTCCAGGAGTGCGGTCCGCGGCGCCGAGTGGGTGGTTTCCACCAGATGCGCGACGGCGGGCTGGACACTTGCCAGGAAATCATCCGGGGTACCTCTGCGCGTCACGGCTAGGAACTTCACGACGGCGTCGTCCGCGGTCAGCGTTTCGTCCAACCATGCGGGGGTGAACTCGGCCAGGAGCTCGCTCGTCTCGTTCTCGATGAACCCAGGCTCGAGATGGAATCCAGTGAGTGTTTCGGCCGCGAACAGTGCGTCGGGCCGGAGCTGCTTGATGATCCGGCGGGCCTCGAGCACGGACTCGATGCTCAAGGCATTGGCCGATATCAGCTTGTCCGCCTCAAGGTCCCACACCACTGCCCCGTTCGAACAGATAACGATGCCGCTGTGGCCGATCTGCTCGCGGAGGGGGTAGAGCCAGCGCGGCGGCCGCCCTGTCACGAACACCACCTCGATGCCCGCGTCGCGGCAGGCATGGAATGCGCGGATGGTGCGGCTGCTGATCTTGCCGTCATGGCCGAGGATGGTGCCGTCAATGTCACTTGCTACGAGCCGCATTATGTCAGTCTACGTGGGACGGTCGACGGCGGGTTTGCCCAAAGCTAGCGCCGTTCGAAGTGGCCCGTGATGACGGCCCGGCCCAGCGTGTGGGCTGCCAGCTTGCGGACGAGCGCTTCCGTGGAGGCGCGGGCGTCGAGACCCAGTGGTTCGACGTCGACCGCGTGCACGGCCACGATGTACCGGTGCGGTCCGTGCCCGGGCGGAGGCGCGGCACCCAGGTAACCGGGGAACCCGGCGTCGTTCTTAAGTTGAACCGCGCCGGCCGGCAAGTGTGAACTGCCCTGAACGCCGGCGCCGGCCGGCAAGGAGTTCGTCCTGGCGGGGATGTTGACCACGGCCCAGTGCCAGTAGCCGCCCGCCCTGGGGGCGTCGGGGTCGAAGACGGTGACGACGTAACCCTTGGTGCCCTCAGGGGCTCCGCTCCAGCTCAACTGTGGGGATTCGTCCTTGCCGCCGGTCACGCCGAAGCGCTTGCTGGTCTGGGCCGGGCTGAGTGCGTCGCCGTCCTTCAGCGAGCCGCTGGTGACATCGAAGGATGGGACATGTGGAAGGTCGGCGTAGCTCATGGCTGCCTTTCGACGCTTGCCTTCGGCTCCGGGACGCCTAGGGCGTTGAGTTCGGCACGGGTCGGCGGGTTCGCGCCAGGCCGGGAGACCGTGATTGCCGCGGCGCGCGCCGCATGGTTGAGGAGTCCTTCGAGCACTTCGGCGGGCATGGCGTGCAGTTCGTCGCGGTTCTGGGCCCCTGCCAGTCCGCGATCAACGATTCCGGAGAGCAGGGCGGCCATGAAGGAATCACCCGCACCCACGGTATCCGCCACTTCTACCTTTGGGGTGTCCACGTGGGCCTCGCCCGCGGCCGTGACACCCCAGGGGCCGTCTGCGCCTCGGGTGACGACCACGACGGCGGGTCCCCCACTGCCGCCGAGACCGAGCCAACGCCGGGCCGATTCCAAGACGTCGACGCCGGGGTAGAGCCACTCGAGGTCCTCGTCGGATGCCTTGACGACGTCTGAAAGCGCCACGAAACGCTCCACCTGGGCGCGCGCATAGTCGCGGTCCTTGATGATGCTGGGCCGGCAGTTGGGATCGAAGCTGACAGTCGCGTTCGGATGGGCATGCTCGACGGCGCCAAGGACATCCGCTGCGCCCGGCTCCAACATAGTGGCAATGGAGCCCGTGTGCAGGAGCGATGTCCCTTGAAGCATGAAGGGGAGGCGCGCAGCGATGCCGGGAAGCTCCCAGGCGAGGTCGAAGGTGTAGCTGGCAGCGCCGTCGTCGTCGATCAGGGCGGTGGCCACGCTGGTGGGACTATCGTCGGGCGGCAGCGGAACCATGACGGAGCTGGAGCGAAGATGGGCCGCGATCGATTCCCCGTAGGCGTCTTTGCCGAAGCGGCCTATGAACTGGACTGCGTGGTCCAGCCTGGCCAGGCCCACGGCGACATTGAGCGGACTTCCGCCCACGTGGGCGTCGACTCCCGAGGAACGCTGGACGACATCAACCAGCGCTTCACCTATGACTGTCAGCATGGGACAACTCTGCCACGCGGATGTGGTGCGCGTCTCGCGATGACAGCCGGTGACTTTTTCAGCAAACCGTCACACCAGCAGCCGCTGCACCAACTCCCGGCACTTCTTGTACGCAACGGCCCTGGGGTCGATCAGGTCGAAGTGGTCGCCGGGCACCTTGAGGAACTGGGCCGCACCCCCGGAAGCCGTGGCTGCGGCAACATAAGCCTCGGACTGGCTGCACGGGACATCCTCGTCCGATGCGGCGTGGACCGCGAAGACCGGAACGGCGATAGGCAGCGACCTCATGGGGTCGGCATAGATATGCCGTTTGGGGTATCTGACCGAGTCGCCACCCATGAGGTTGTCGACGGCGCCGTTGCTCAGGTTGAGCCGCTCGGCGTCGGCCAGGTTCAGCAGGCCGGATTGGCTCACGACGCCGGTCAGGCGCACTGCCGCGCCGTTGTCATGCCGATGGAGCTGCCGGTCGGCGTCCGGGGCGCCGATCTTGGAGAGCTTGTCCCGCCCGGCTGCCCAGACCGCGAGATGGCCGCCTGCGGAGTGTCCCAGCGCCACCACTTTGTTCAGATTGAGTTCATGCTTGCCGGCGATCTCGCCCAGATGGTCGATCCCGTCGAGGATATCTTCGAAGGTATGCGGCCAGCCGCCACCGTTTCCCGCCCTCCGGTATTCAAGGTTCCAGGCGGCTATTCCATGCGCAGCGAGGTCCCTGGCAATCGGCTCACCGAGTTCCGCGCCGTACTGGGAGCGCCAATAGCCTCCGTGGATCACCACTACCACTCCGTCGGGTCGAGTGCGGTGTGGCTGCAGCGAATCTGGTACGAACAGCTCGCCCCATTGGCTGGAGTGCTGACCGTAGTAGTACTTGTGCCGCTTCATCGTGTCCTCCTTTGTGCCGAGCCTATCGCGGAGGAGCGCCGCGGAGGGGGAGCCGTCGTGGTTTGCGCGCGGACACAGGCAAAAGGAGCGCCTGGTAACGCCAGCGGGTCCGGCTCCGCTTCACTGTCGTCCCTCCACCGTAAGCTGGAGGCATGGCTAGCAATTGGGACAGCTTGGATCCTCAGCTGCGCGAATCAGTACAGGCGAACGTTGAGCTTTACGAACGCGTCCGTCCTGCCCTGAAACTCGTCACCCGCGACGTCCTGTTGACCCTGCGGGACATGCTCAAGAACAGCGAGTCCGTGCCCCTCTTCGTCACGGGACGCACCAAGACGGTCGAATCTTTCCGGGAGAAGATTTCCCGCACCGAGGTGCCCCTGGAGGGGGGTCCACGGGTACTGAAGTTCCCGGACCCGTTCCGGACCCTGAACGACATGGTGGGGCTGCGCGTCATCACCAAGCTTCCGGCCGAGAACGCCGCGGTTGCCAACTTGATCAAGCGCCAGCGCCAGCTTTTCGATTGCCGCGGCGACCTTGAGAAGGACATCGGCTCCATCGAGTCCGGCACCTACGGATATTCGAGCCGACACCTTATCCTCCGTACCATCCAGAACGAGTCCGTGAAGGCGTACCAGCAGGTCTTCAATCCGGACATTCCGCCAAACGGCAGCTACTTCTTCGAATGTCAGATCCGTACGGTCTTTGCGCACGCCTGGAGCGAAATCGAACACGACATCCGCTTCAAGGCCGAGGATCCGCGCGCTTGGACGCCGCATTTCGACCGCCAGTTCACCGCCACAGCGGCAATGCTGGAAACCGTCGAGAGCGCCTTCGCCGACCTCCACGAACGCTACGAGGAAGTCCGCGGCTATTGGGATCTCGATGGTGAAGGTTCCATGCCCCTCACGCCCAACCGTGTGCGGGACGTTTGGCGGACGCTGCTTCCGCATGTTGACCGTAAAGTTGATGACGACTGGGGTTGGGCTGCGGAGCTTCTTGCGGCCCACGGACTGAACAAGACCGTGGAACTCGCCGGGCTCCTCAGCGCCAACCGGATCACCGAGGTCCGCAAAGCCCTGGACCACCGTTACTCCCCCGGACCGGACCGCCTCCTGGATGACCTCCTGCTGTGGCAGTACGGCACTGAACACATCGACCTCACCGCTGAGGCGCCCGACGTCGTCCCCCACCCCCGGAGGGACAGCCTCCAGCGGCGTCTCAAGCAGATTGAGCGGTACCGCCTAACCAACAGCTAAGGACCCATGACACCCGAGCAGCTCCAGTCCCTCCGTTTCACCCTGCGCTCGCCCCGCAGGCTCAAGACGGAAGCATTGGCCGGCTTGGTTGTGGCGCTTGCGCTCATTCCAGAGGCCATCGCGTTCTCCGTGATCGCCGGCGTGGATCCACGGATCGGGCTCTTCGCGTCGTTCACCATGGGAGTCACCACCGCGATCGTGGGTGGCCGTCCGGCCATGATTTCCGCGGCCACCGGCGCCGTAGCACTCGTCATTGCCCCGGTCATGAAGGATCACGGGCTCAACTACTTGATTGCCACGGTCATCCTGGCCGGGGTCTTCCAAATCGTCCTGGCGGTCCTGGGTGTCACTCGGCTCATGCGCTTCATTCCTCGTTCGGTGATGATCGGATTCGTGAATGCCTTGGCCATTCTGGTGTTCATGGCCCAGTTGCCCGAGCTGATCGGCGTTCCCTGGATGGTCTACCCGATTGTGGCCGTGGGGTTGCTGATCGTCTTCGGTTTGCCCAGAATCACGACGGCGGTGCCCGCGCCATTGGTGGCGGTCGTCGCCCTCACCATCGTCTCGGCGCTGGCCGGCATCCGCGTCCCCACTGTGCATGACAAGGGCGAACTCCCCAACAGTCTTCCCGGCTTCTTCCTGCCCAACGCGCCTTTGACCTGGGAAACCTTCCAAACGATTGCCCCATTCGCCTTGTCCATGGCGCTCGTGGGCCTCCTGGAGTCCCTCCTGACGGCCAAGCTCGTGGATGACATCACGGATACCCGCTCCAACAAGACCCGGGTCTCATGGGGCCAGGGGATTGCCAACATCGTCACCGGTTTCCTGGGTGGTTTGGGCGGCTGCGCCGTGATTGGGCAGACCATGATCAACGTGAAGGGTTCGGGTGCCCGCACCCGGCTGTCGACGTTCCTGGCCGGCGCGTTCCTGCTGGTGCTGGTGGTAGTCCTCGGGGACGTGGTGGGCATGATTCCCATGGCCGCTTTGGTGGCCGTGATGATCTTCGTTTCCCTCATCACCTTTGACTGGCATTCGATCCGGCCGGCAACGCTCAAGCGACTCCCGAAATCCGAGACCGGCGTCATGCTCGTGACCGTGGCTGTAGTGGTGGCGACGCACAACCTGGCCATCGGAGTCGGGGCCGGCGTGCTCACGGCCATGGTGCTGTTTGCCCGCCGAGTGGCCCACTTCGCCACGGTCGAGCGGAGCGAACTCGGGCTCAACGGCCGGACCGTGGCGAGCTACACGGTGGATGGCGAGTTGTTCTTCGCTTCCTCCAACGACCTCTACACACAGTTCGACTACGCGAAGGATTCCTCGGAGGGAATCGACCACGTGGTCATCGACCTGCACGCTTCGCACATTTGGGATGCCTCCACGGTTGCCGTACTTGATTCCGTTACCGAGAAATACCGCAAGCACGGCCGGGAGGTGGAGCTGATTGGCCTCAACGCGGCCAGCATCCGGATGCGCGAACGGCTGGCAGGCAAGCTCAACGCAAACTAACGTCCCCGGACCCCCAACTGACTCGCATTTGTTGTCGTTATGAGCCGCCAAAACGACAACAACTGCGAGTTAGTTGGGCGCTACGGAGTCTTGAACTCCCAAGGCGCGGCCTTGATGGTTCCCGCGCCAATGGTGCGGCCGGCGAGCCGATCCAGAAGCAGGGTGATGGCGCCTTCGAGGGCTTCCGGTTCCGGAGTCCCACCCGCGGATCCAGGTGCCAGGACATCGAATCCGGCAGGCTGCATGGTGTCCGAAATGATGACTTGTGCTACTCCGCGCCGGGCCAGCTCGCCCACCGTGAGGTCAAGAAGGGTCCCGGGCGGAAGAGCCCCGATGATGGCACCGTCGGCACCGCCGGAGAGCATGAACCGCCGCCACCCTTCGCCGATGAGGATCACGGGCAGGTAGCCGTGCTGGGGCAAAATGCGTGCAGCGGCCGTTGCCAAGGCCCGGTCCCACGGCCATTCCAGGTCGCCGATGGCAATCGCCACGAGGTCGGTCTTGCCGCGGCGCATTCCGCGGGCCGCCTGGTTCGGTACGTAACCCAGTTCCTTGGCCGCGGCCTGGACACGCTCTTGTGTTGCTTCGCTGATCCGGGTGGTCCCACCAAGCCGTCCGGACAAGACATAGGACACCGTGGTGAGGGAGACGCCCGCACTCTTGGCGACGTCCCGGATGGTCGGCTTCGCTCCAAGTCCCATCGCCTAGCGCTTTCCTTTCTTGCGGGAGCCCTTGCCCCGGCCCTTGTCGGGGTTCGGCGCATAGCGCTGAGCCACCGCCGGCTTTTTGGCGCCGGTGCCGCGCCGGTCCGGCTTGGGTGCCTTCTTGGGCTTCTCCTGCTGCGCCGAAGGCTGCCGCGAGCTCTGGGCGGTCCGGCCCCGGACAATGCCGATGAATTCCTCGATGACCTCGCTCGTGGAGTCGCTCGGCCAGGCAAGGGCGATCTGCGTACCTTCGGCCCCGGTCAAGCGCCGCGCCACCGTGTCCTTGACGCTGAAGTGCCGGGCCACGGACATCGGCAGGATCACGAGACCGGCGCCCGAGGCCACCACTTGCATGGCCATCTCCGGCCCGCCCATACCGGCGACATCCAGGAAGTTCTCCTCCACGAGGTCCTCCAGAGCGACCTCTTCGAACACTGAGATTTCGTGACCCTTCGGGGCCACCACCACCGGCTGCTCTTCGTAGAGCGGAATAACGTGGAGTCCATCGCGATCTACGGGCAAGCGCACAAAGCTGAGATCCGCGGAACCATCGCGCAGAACCTCCAGCTGCGCGCCGTCGTCGGACATGAACGAGTGCAGCGGAACATCGGGCATGCGCTCTTCCCAGCGCCGGATCCATTTCCCGGGCGTCACGCCGGCAACGTAAGCGAATGTCAGCCCCTCGGGAGCGCTTGTTTCAGCTTCGGAGGCGTCGGGGGCACCGACGGCGGGCAGGGATTCTTGATCGGATGGCACCAGTTCACAGTACCGCGCGGGCGGTAGCCAACGCAGCGCCGGTCCAGGCTACGCCGCGTAGACCTGGACCGCCGTGGCCTTGACCACGAAGTGGACGCGCGAGCCGGGTTCGAGTCCCAGCTCGGCGGAGGCTGAGGGCGTGATGTCCGCTGCCAAATCGCCGGCCCGGACCCTGATGTGGTCCCCGTGCGGTTCAAGATCGGTGATTGCAACCGGGAACGAGTTGCGCGGGCTTCCGTGGGCGGCGTCCAGGAAGATGGAAACGGCCGACGGCGGGAAGGCCGCGACGCCGGGCTGGCCCGGTTCCGCTTCGTCATCGAGATGTCCCGCGACGTGCAGTCCGGGAAGCTCCTCTGTGGCGAACGTCCTGAGTCCGTCCTCCGTGACCGTGCCCGCCATGAGGTTCACCCCGGCCAGGCCGGCTGCGAACTGGCTACGCGGACGCCGGAACACTTCACGGGTGGCGCCTTCTTCCACAATCCTGCCCTTTTCCATGACGATCACGCGGTCCGCGAGCATGAGGGCATCCAGGACGTCGTGGGTGATGATCAGGGCGCGACGTCCGGACAGCACGCGTTTGAGGAGCCGACGCAGGTGCGGGGCGGCGTGGATGTCCAGCGCGGACATCGGCTCATCGAGGAGCAACAACTCGGGACTGGCCGCCAGCGCGCGGGCCACTGCAACACGCTGGGCTTGTCCCCCGGACAACTGCCCGGGCTTCCGCCCGGCAAACTCCATGACGTCGACTTCGACAAGCCAATGCCGCGCAGTCTCGCGTGATTCCGTCCGGGAGGCGCCGGCGCTGCGCGGGCCGAAAGCCACGTTGTCGAGGACGCTCAGGTGCGGGAAAAGCAACGGTTCCTGGGCCAACAGCGCCGTACCGCGAAGGTGCGGAGGGGTCCATACCCGGCTGCCGCCGTCGAGATTGAAGAGGACCTGGTCCCCCAGTCGGGCAGAGCCGGCGTCCGGCCGCAAGAGCCCCGCCGCAACGGAAAGGAACGTCGACTTTCCGGCACCGTTGGGTCCGAGGATCGCCACGGTCTCCGCCTGTCCGAGGCTCAAGGACACGTCCAGGTTGCGGGCGCGGACGGTGGCGTCGATGTGGAAACTCATGCGGCTGCTTCCGCCGGAATGTCCGCGCGGTGCGGACGCCGGTAAGACAGCCCGACGACGATCACCGCCACCGCGACGAGCACGAGTGAAAGGGCGACGGCAGCGTCTGCGTCGGTCTCTCGCTGGAGGTAGATTTCCAGCGGCAGGGTCCGAGTAACACCTTGCAAGCTCCCTGCGAAAGTCAGCGTGGCCCCGAACTCGCCCAGGCTGCGGGCAAAGGAAAGCACCGCACCGGACGCGAGTCCCGGGAGGACCATAGGTACGGTCACGCGCCGCAGGATGGTGGTAGGGCGGGCGCCGAGCGTCGCGGCAACAGCTTCGTAGCGGTTGCCTGCCGTCCTCAAGGCACCTTCGAGGCTGACCACCAAGAACGGCAGGGCGACGAACGTCTGGGCCAGGACCACCGCCGTCGTCGAAAAGGCGATTTGAATGCCCGCGACCTCAAGGCTCTTCCCCAGAAGCCCCTGCCGCCCGAACGTGTAGAGCAGCGCGATGCCGCCCACCACCGGCGGCAACACCAGGGGCAGGAGGACGAAGGCGCGGAGTAGCCGCTGCCCTCGGAAGGGCCGGCGGGCAAGGACAAGCGCCAAGGGGATGCCCAGGACAACGCAGAGCGCGGTGCTCGCGGCAGAGGTACGAAGGCTGAGCCCCAACGCTGTAATCGAGGACTCGGAGGTCACCAGCGGGATGAATTGCGCCCAATTGACCTTTGCGACCATGGCAGCCAGCGGTAGCAGGACGAACAAACCGCCCAGTACCGCAAGGCCATAGACCCACCGTGGAATCCCGCTGAAGTTCATCAACGCCCGCGGTACGCCGAGGCTTGCGTCACCAGGACTTTCCGGGCGGCCCCGGCGACTCTTATGTGCGGCATGGATTCATCCTAGAACAGCGGCTGTGCCACTTCGCTGCGGTGGCGGATACCCTTGAACCATGACCTCTGCAAACTCCCAGTCCATGAAGCCGGCCACCGTTGCCAAGAAACTTGGCATCTACCTGCCTGCAACACCCCAGGAGTTCCAGGATTCGGAAATCACCCGCGCCGATTTCGCCGAGCTCCAGGCCAACGCGCCGGAGTGGCTCGCCGAGCTCCGCCGGACGGGTCCGCACCCCCGTCCCGTGGTGGCACAGAAGCTGAATATCTCCATCAGCGGCCTCGCCCGCGGCGGAATCACCGAACCTCTGACGACGGCGGAAATCACCGAACTGCTCGAAGCTCCTCCGCAGTGGCTCGTCGTCGAGCGCGCCACGCACGCAGCCGTACGCTCCGAGGCAAAGCGCATCAAGGAAGAAGCTGCCAAAAAGGAAGCTACGAAAGAAGCCAAAACCAACGCCACTGCCAAGCGGGACGCGCCCAAGGCTTCCAAGCGGGACCACGCTTAAGCTCCAACCGGACTTGCCGAGCAAGGCAGGACACCCCGGACAGGGTGTCCTGCCTTGCTGCTTTTAAGCGCGATTCGGGCTCTCGCCTCCGCGTCTTCCTCGGCGCATACTGATTTCAAAGGGGTGCGCATTCGCGTGGAGGTGGTCCGATTGCCCGCCACAACTGGAATCCAGCTGCCGGTCTGGGAGATCGGGCTGTGGGCAATTTTGCTCATGTGCGCGGTGGCCTTCACCGTCAACACCGTCCGCAAAGGGGTCATCCATGGAGCCCCCGACGGCGGCCGCCCCGCCTTGCAGGGGCCCCTCGGCCACCGTGATCGGGACCTCGTCAAAGAGCCGGACGCCACCTTCTGGAACATCTTCGCCGGACTCGTGGTGATTGTCCCCGCAGTCGTCATTCCCGCCTTGGCCTCGCCCGCCGTCGGGCTCTCGATGCTTTTCCTTGGCATGGGTTCGGGCGTTGCGGCATTTGCCGTCGGCCGGAAACTGGAGCAAAAGCGACAAAGCCGCAGCGGCTTCACGGAAGCGGCGACCCGTCACGATGCCCTCCTGGCCCGCTGGCAAAGATATGAACTGGATCCCGCCAAGGGCATCGACTTCCCCGGAATGAGCGACGTCAACGTTCCGCAGACCGCGGCCTTGGTGCGCGCGCTGCAGGAAGCCCAACGCTGCCGCCCGACAGCGGGGACGGACTATGCCCGCGCCGTCGAGCAGTTGGATGTTGCGATGGCCGAAGCCGAAGCGGCGGCGGGCGTTTCTGCTCCATAGCTGGCTCACGCCTTGCGTGGTCGCATTGTGTGGTGGCGCAGGCGCCTTACGGAACAGCCCCGATGTGCACCAGGAGTTCGTGCTCGGCACCGTCGAGGTAGCGGCGCAATTCGGCAGCAGCCTCTTCACGCTGTCCGCTACGGATCTGGGCAACCAAAGCGGCGTTCCGTTCCACGTAGTGGCCGTGGAAGTCGGGAGTGGTGGCCATGGCGTGGAAGACCAATCGCATCTCGGCCAGCACCTTCTCCATCAATGCGTCCAGGGAGGCACTTCCGGACAACGACACCAAGGCCTTGTGCAGCTCCTGGTTGGCATCCGCCATGCCGGCCACGGATCCCTCGGCAAGGGCGGTCCGGGCTTTGTCGACGATGACGTCCATAGCGTCCAGGGCTCCCGACGGGACGTCGCCCCACAACACCGCAGCCGGCTCGATCAGGCGGCGCACCCGGTAGATTTCGCGGACGTCGTCTGCTCCGGGGGCTGCCACGAACACGCCGCGGTTGGGAATCCGCTGGACCACGGATTCACCCGCGAGCACTGTAAAGGCCTCCCGCAGGGTGTTCCGGGAAACGCCGAGCGCCTCGGACAAAGCCTGCTCGGAGAGCTTCGTGCCGGGCGGCAACAAGCCATCGGAGATGCGCTGGCGAAGCTGGGCGGCAACCCACGCTCCAGTGTGGGCGTGGGTTGCGTGGCCGGCGTCGGCGATTCCTTGAAGCGCAGCGTTCATGGGCATGCCCTAAATCTACCGAACGGCGACCGGGCAAGCTCAGCCGATGCTCGCGAGCACCTCCCCGCGCCCGACCGCGGTGCCCGGCCCGTGCGGACCACGCGCCACGGTGCCGGAACGGTGGGCAGGGACGGTGGTTTCCATCTTCATCGCCTCCAACACGGCCACGGGCTGTCCGACTTCGACGACCGCACCGTCCTCAACCAGCCACTTCACCAGCGAGCCGGACATCGGCGATGCCAGACCGGATTCGTCGGCCACCGGAGCCGAAACAGCAGCGACGGAACCGCCACCTCCGCTCATCAGCGCTTCGAACAAGCGAAGGGGGAGCCCAAGCTGCACCGCCTTGCCGTCCAGTTCCACCGTGAACGTGCTGCGTTCGGAGCCGGGGGCCACGCGGGCGATCTCGGGAGACGCGGCCAACTCCTCGGCGAACTCGGTCTCGATCCACGTCGTGTACACGCCGAGCTTGTCCTCCGAGGTGAAGGCCCCGTGGCGGACCACCGCCCGGTGGAAGGGAAGCACGGTGGGCAAACCCTTGATCTGCATCTCGTCCAGGGCGGCCCGGGCGCGGCGCAGGGCCTGCTGCCGGTCCTCGCCCCGGACGATCAGCTTGGCCAGGAGGGAATCATATTCTCCGGGAACCACCGAGCCGGAGCGAACCCCGGAGTCCACGCGGATACCAGGACCGGTGGGTGCTTCGAAGACCTCCACCGTGCCGGGCCCCGGCAGGAAGCCGCGCGCGGGATCCTCGGCGTTGAGACGGAACTCGAAGGCGTGTCCTTTGGGCTCAGGGTCTTCCACCAGGGAAAGCCTGCCGCCAGCGGCAATCCGGAATTGTTCGCGGACCAGGTCCACCCCGGACGTTTCTTCGGTGACGGGATGCTCTACCTGCAGGCGTGTGTTGACCTCCAGGAAGGAGATGGTGCCATCCACGGCCACGAGGTATTCCACGGTCCCGGCACCGTAGTATCCGGCCTCGCGGCAAATGGCCTTGGCCGATTCGTGGATGAGCATGCGCTGTTCAGGGCTCAGGAAGGGTGCGGGGGCCTCCTCCACAAGCTTCTGGTTGCGGCGCTGCAGCGAGCAATCGCGGGTTCCCAGAACCACCACGTTGCCGTGCATATCCGCCAGGATCTGAGCCTCGACGTGCCGTGGCTGGTCCAGGAAGCGTTCCACGAAGCATTCGTCGCGTCCGAAGGCCGCCTTGGATTCACGCACGGCCGATTCGAACGCGTCCTCGATGTCCTCCAGGCGCCGCGCAATCTTGAGCCCGCGTCCGCCGCCGCCGAAAGCAGCCTTGATCGCCACCGGCATTCCGTATTCCAAGGCAAATGCAAGTACTTCAGCGGCGTTGGCCACCGGACCGTCGCTGCCAGGAACGAGCGGAGCCCCCGCGCGGACGGCAATCTCGCGGGCGACCACCTTGTTTCCCAGCTCCCGTATGGACTGCGGTGCCGGGCCGATCCAGGTGAGGCCGGCGTCGATCACGGCTTGAGCGAAATCCGCGTTCTCCGAGAGGAACCCATATCCGGGGTGTACGGCGTCGGCACCGGAGCGGCGCGCGACGTCGATCAGCTTGGCGATGTCCAAGTATGTCTCCGCGCCGGTGGAACCGCCCAGTGCGTAGGCCTCGCCGGCAAACCGCACGTGGAGGGAATCGGCGTCGGGATCCGAATACACGGCGACAGACTCCAAGCCCTCGTCCGAGCAGGCACGGGCAATCCGCACGGCGATCTCGCCGCGGTTGGCGATCAGGACCTTCTTCATGGCTGGTTTCCTTCGGTGACAGCGCCGGTAGCGGCAGATTCAAGTGGTTCAAGGGTTGCGGGGTCCACGATCCTGAACCGCACGCTGTGGCCGGGCGGCAATTGCGCCGCCGTCGGCAGGTCTTCGGGTACGACGACGGCAATCACCGGATACCCGCCGGTCACCGGGTGGTCGGCCAGGAACAGGACCGGGTGTCCGCTGGGTGGCACTTGGAGTGCGCCGGCAACGGCACCTTCGCTGGGGAGCTCGCCGGCGCCGCGGTCGGGGTTTCGTTCGAGCGCACGGTTGCTTCCGGGCCTGAGCCGGACACCGATCCTGTTCGACTGTTCGGTGGTGATCCAGTCCTCCCCCGTAAGCGTCTCCAGGGCGCGGGAATCGAACCAGTCGTCCCGAGGGCCTAAGGTGATCCGGAGTTCCGCGGAGCCCTTTCCCAGACGGAGCGTGGATTCCTCGGGAGCGCCGACCATCTGGAACATAGGCGCTTTCCCTACGGGGAGGCGGGTCCCGGCCGACAACGGCGAGGGACCGATTCCGGACATCGAGTCGCTTGAGCGACTGCCGAGCACCGGATGCACATCAATTCCGCCGCGGACGGCAAGGTAACTGCGGGCCCCGAGCGTAGGCTCTCCCAGGCTGAGGGTTTCGCCGTCCAGGAGAACGAAGGGCGCGCACATCGCCGCGCGGCGGGCCGGAGTCCCCGACGCATCGCGGGTTTCCAAGGGCACCACCGCTCCGGCAACAGCGATCACCTGGTCGCCGACGGCCCGGACCGAGAGTCCGCCCAGCACCGTTTCCACAACCGCCGCACCGGGTTCGTTGCCCACCAAGCGGTTGGCCTGGCGCATCGACTGCTGGTCCGCAGCGCCCGCGGCTGAAACTCCCAGATCTCCCAGTCCCGGGCGGCCGAGGTCCTGGACCAGCGATTGCAGTCCGGGTGAGTCCACCACCAGCGCGGGTCCGGTCACTTCGCGGACCGCGTGCCCAGTTGGAGTCAGCGCAACGGCCTCGCGGACGGCAACATACCGGACAGTGTCTCCCGGTCGAACAAGCGCCGGTGACTCGCGCCCGAGATCCCAGAGGACCGCCGTCGTACGCCCAATCAGCTGCCAGCCGCCCGGGGATTGCCGCGGGTAAACGGCGGAAAACGTTCCGCCGAGCGCCACGGAACCGGCCGGAACGGCGGTGCGTGGCGAGCTCCGGCGCGGAACGTCGAGGGTGTGGTTCTCGCCGAGCAAATACGTGAAGCCCGGGGCGAAACCGCCGAAAGCCGCGGTCCAGAGCTGTCCAGTGTGCGCGGCCACGACGCCGTCCCGGCCCAGACCGGTGAGGATGCCCACCTCGGCGAGGTCCTCGCCGTCGTACACCACTTCGATGGTGACGTCGCGGGAACTGTCGCGTGGCACCGTTCCCAGGTCGACATGCCCGACGGCGGTGCGTGCCGCGAGTGCCTCGGCATGCGTGCCGAACTTGAGAAGTACGGTGGCTGCCGCGGCGACCGCATCGAGCTGGCCGGGCAGGGGCTCGGCAAGCAAGCTGGAATGAAACGCCAGCACGGAAGGGAGGTCGGAAAGTTCCACCAGCAGGGCGCGCGGGCCCGCCCATCGTATTCCCGTAAGGCTCACGCGAAGCTCCGTACGGTGACGCCCGCTGCCTCGAGTCCTTCACGGACGGCGGCTGCCATGGCCACGGCGCCGGGAGTGTCTCCGTGTACGCAGATGCTTTCGGCGTGGACGTTAAGCACAGAACCGTCGCGGGCCACGATTTTGCCCTGCGTTGCCAGGCGGACCATGTTCTCGGTGATGGCAGCGTGATCGTGGAGCACCGCGCCTTCTTCGCGGCGCGACACGAGGGTACCGTCCGCGTTGTAGGCCCGGTCGGCGAATGCCTCGGCTACTCCGCGGAGCCCCTTCGCTTCGGCTTTGGCGAGTGCGACGGAGCCCGGCAGGAGAAGCAGCGGGAGTCCGGGACTGAAGGCATGGACGGCGTCGGCCACTGCTTGGGCATGGACTTCGTGGTGGACGATCGCGTTGTAGAGGGCGCCGTGTGGTTTGACGTACTTGATCTCAGAACCGGCCGCGTGGGCCAAAGCTTGGAGTGCGCCGAGTTGGTACAGAACGTCGTCGGCCAGTTCCGTGGCGGAGCAGTCCAGGAATCGTCGGCCGAAACCCGCGAGGTCCCGATAACCCACGTGGGCACCGATGGTCACCCCGGCAGCGACGGCCTCGCGGCAGGTGCTGGCGATAGTGCTGGGATCTCCGGCGTGGAATCCGCAGGCGACGTTGGCACTCGACACGTAACGGAAGACTGCGGCGTCGTCGCCCATGATCCAGTTGCCGAACGATTCTCCGACGTCGCTGTTGAGGTCAATAAAAGGCATTGTGATCCCCGTCTCAGGTTGAATACCTCACTATCATGCCTGAAACATCAAGATTGTTCAACAATCTTGCCCATGGGCCCGGTTGCCCTGATTCCAAGAGTGAGGTCTCGTCCCTTTCAACGAGCGAAAGAGCCGAGACCTCACGTTTGGATTGGATCGACTACGCCACCGGTACCGCAGCGACGCGGTTGTTGGCGGTGACGATCCTGGCGGCCGTTGCCTGGCCCATCCGGACTGCTCCGTCAACGTGCTGATAGCCTTCCGCAGCCAGATCGGAGGAGGACCAGTAGATGGGTCCGACGTTGGCGTGCTGGTCCTTGCCGTAGCGGTGCAGGCCACCCAGGTCATAGCTGGCCGCATAGGCTCCGCGGGTCCATTCCTCGGAACCCCAGTCGGATTCGTAGTAGACCTCGGCATCCAGGGCCTTCTCGCCCAGGAAGCTCGCAATGGACTCAAGGACCTTCTTCTTGCGGTCCTCGGCGCTGAGCTCGAAGACGGCGTCTGCCTTTTCGTCCGAAATGAAGCCCACCAAGGTGCCGCGCGTGTCCCCGTGGTTGGTGTTGTCGTAGACCTCCTGGACCAGGGCGTCGGCGCCGAAGCCCGTGCCGGACAGTCCGTCTTCGCGCCAGAACGGCGTGCTGTAGACAGCGTGCACCTTGATGACGAGGCCCAGGGACTGGTGCTGGTGCATCTGATGCTGGCGGCGCGGCAGCGGCGGGTTGTAGGACACGCGGGAGTACAGGTTCGGCGGGACGGCCATGATGACGAATCGCGCGTTGACGGTTGCACGCTCGGACTCGACGGTGACGCGATGGCCTTCACCGGCCGGCTCCCAATTGATGGTGCGGACCGGGCTGTTAAGTACGACGTCGTCACCCAATTCCGCGGCTATCAACAGGGAGACCTGCTGCATGCCGCCAATAACCCTCTTGTCCAGGATGAAGTCTTCGTCCGTCAGGTTGGAGAAGGAACCTGCCGAAGCCGCCATCAGCACTGCTTGCAGCGCAGAGAAGGCATGGGCCGGCTTGGTCAGCATTCCACCGGCGATGAAGAGGCCGATGTTGTTGCAGGCTTCCTCGTCCGTGGAGTTCTGGCGCAACCAGTGGTGGAAGGATATGGTGTCCAGTTCGCGGGACTTGGGGTGGGCCCAAGGCTCCTCCGGGCCGATCTCGGCAGCGAGGCCGTCCAGGATGGAAATGAGCTTGTCCATCTCGGCTGCAGTGGTTTCGCTGACCGGGAAGGAAGCCCCGGTGTAGCGGGTGCGGCTGCCGTCCGGCGCGAGGTAGACAGATTCGCCGTCGCGGTAGCGGGAGTACATCGTGAGGCCCAGTTCGTCCAGGAGCCCCATGAGGGCGGTCTGGTCCGGGGACACCCACTGTCCGCCGATTTCCAGCATGGCCCCGTCAATGGTGTCGGTCCATGTGCGCCCACCGACGCGGTCGCGTGCTTCGAGTACGGCAACGCTGAGTCCGGCCTTCTTCAATTCGCGGGCGGCCGTCAACCCCGACGGACCGGCACCGACAATTACAACGTCGCGATCAAGATTCAACATGATGTCCTTTCTGTGGCCGTCCCCGTTGGCTGACCAATAAATGAATGACGTTCATTTATCTCAACTGTAGCTGGCTTGGCTCCGGCTGTGAAGACCCAAATGGAATAATGCATTGACACAGCCTCCAGAAAGGTCAGCGATGCCTGAACCCACCCCCGCCCCGGGCGAGACCAAAGCGCGCCGCAGGGCAGGACGGCCAATGGCGGCGGTCCTGGACCAGGATGGAATCACTGCAGCGGCGCTGGAACTGATCAGCAAGAAGGGCTACGACGGCCTCACCATGGCGGCCCTCGCGCGATCCCTAGGTGTAGCGCCGTCGGCCCTTTACAACCATGTGTCCTCCAAGGATGAGGTCCTCAAGCTCGTGGAAGAAGACCTGATGTCCAAGGTCGACTTCGGCGGTTTCAGCACGCTCCCCTGGGAGGAGGCCGTCAGGCAATGGGCATATTCCTACCGCGGTATCTTCGCAAGGCACACCCCGCTGATCTCGGTGATCGCGGTCCTTCCCGTGACGGACGCCCCGCAGACGCTCGCAATGTACGAAGCCGTCACGGAGGGATTCCTCCGTGCGGGTTTCCCGGAGAAGCAGATCATCCCAAGCATCGTAGCCCTCGAGGCCTATATTTTCGGTGCTGCTTTCGACGCGAACGCGCCGGCGGACATTTTCGATTCCGGCCGCTTGGCCGACTCCACGCCGCACTTCACTTCGGCGGTCCGCAGCCTTGGACCTGAACGGAACAACTACCCGTCCGACCTCGCGTTCAGCATGGGCTTGGATGCCCTGATCACCGGGCTCGGCGCGCTCCGGGCATCGCCCAACTAGCTCGCAGTTGTTGTCGTTATGAGCCGTCAAAACGACAACAAATGCGAGTCAGTTGGGTGTTCAACACGGGTCAGTTGGGTGTTAAACAAAGGAACCCCGGTCAGAGACCGGGGTTCCTTGAATTGCGTGCGCGAGGGGGGATTTGAACCCCCACACCCTTTCGGATACTGGCACCTGAAGCCAGCGCGTCTGCCGTTCCGCCACTCGCGCGCAACTTCCTTCGCCCGGGCCGTACCTGGTTTCCCCGGCCTTACCCCTGCGAAAGCAGCGAGATCAAGCATAACGGACAACCCGCTGAAAACACCAATCGACCAAGAACGAGGCCGTAAAACCCCGGGACGCCACGGATTGCCGGTTGCCCACAGCATACGGAAATCCGGCGAGGAGCATCCCGAAATGATGCAGGCCGGCGAACTTTTCCGGCGTTCCAGCCGTTGTGGAATAAGGCCATTCACAGTCTTGCCCAGTAGTATCGGGGTTGAAGACAGGCTTCTCGCGTGCGCTCCGGCCACTGCGGGGATTCGTCTTGGCTACTGATACTGCAGGGTCAACGAAGCGGAAGGAGAAAGACCATGGGCTTGCTTGACAGGGTTGAGCGCGGCATCGAAAAGGCCGTCCGCGGCGTCTTCTCCACCGGTTCGCGGGCTCGGGTGGAGCCGGTGGAGATAGCGAGCAAACTTCGCCGAGAACTGGACAACCAGTCCATCACTATTTCGGCCGGCCGCACCTTGGCTCCCAACGTCTTCGATGTCCTCTTGAGCGATCAAGACTTCGCGCGCGCCCAGGACTGGGGAACTCCCCTGGCCGAAGAATTGTGCGACGTCGTCATCCAGCACGTGCGCAGCCAGGGTTACATCCTGCAGGGTCCGGTACGGATCTCCTTCCGTCACGACGAAGCCCAGCGCGAAGGCCATTTCGAAATCACGTCCCGCACGGAGAAATCCGACCGGGCGGCAGCGCCGGCTGCTCCTCGGCCCGTTGTCCCCGCGGCGCCGAGCCGCGAGCCCACCCGGCTCCAGCCTGTCCTGGACATCGGCGGACAACGCTATTCCCTCAACGCGCCTTCCATCGTGCTGGGCAGGTCATCCGAGGCCGACATCCTGGTGGATGATACCGGCGTCTCGCGCAAGCACTTGGAAATCCAGACGGCCGACGGAGTCATCCGCGCCGTCGACCTCGGTTCCACCAACGGAAGCTACGTCAACGGCCATAAAGTGGACGGCAGTGTGGAACTTACTGACGGATCCACCATCACCATGGGACGGACCAAGATCATCTTCAGACTTCTCCCCCAGCCCTCTGGTGGGCGCCCGTGAGCGACATCAGTGAACTGACCATCACCGCCCTCCGCTTCGGCTTCCTGCTGTTGCTGTGGATTTTGATCTTCAGCATCGTCTCGACCATGCGTCGTGATCTCGTGATCGGCCGCAAAGCAGCCATGGGAACTCCGACGGCGCGCGAAGTACGCAAGCACCCGGAGCTCGCCCCCGCGCCACCCCAGCCCGTGAAGCAACAGGCGCACCAGCTCGTCGTCGTCGAAGGCCCGCTCAAGGGGACCACGCTTCCTTTGGCCGCGAGCCCGATTCTCCTGGGCCGCGCACAAGAGGCCACGTTGGTCCTCGAGGATGATTATGCTTCGGGCAGGCACGCGCGCTTGTTCCCCCAGGGCAGCCGATGGTTCATCGAAGATCTTGGCTCCACCAACGGCACCTACCTCGCCGATCAGCAACTGACCCGCGCCCTGCCGGTGGAGCTTGGTGTCCCCGTGAGGATCGGCAAGACGGTCATCGAATTGAGGGCGTAGCCCATGGCTTCCCCCCAAGCTTCCGAGGGCAAGGCTCTGCCTCCGGACCTCCCCCTCATCATGCGTTACGCGGCGCGGTCCGACGTCGGGCGTGTCCGCTCGAAGAACGACGACTCTGCGTATGCCGGCCGGCATCTTGCCGTCGTGGCGGACGGAATGGGCGGGCACGCGGGCGGGGACGTCGCCTCGGCATCCACCGTGCTGGACATGATCCACCTCGATCACGATTCCTACCCGGACGGCGCGGAAACAGTCCTGGCAGACGAAATCCAGACTGCCAATTCCCTACTCTCCGAGCTCGTCCACGTGGACCCGAAGCTCGCAGGCATGGGCACCACGGTCACCGCCCTGCTCCTCGAAGGCAGGCGGCTGCACTTCGCGCACATCGGCGATTCCCGCGCCTACCGCCTGCGCAATGGCAAATTCGAGCAAATCAGCGTGGACCACACTTTCGTCCAGAGGCTGATCGACGAAGGCCGCCTGCGCCCCGAGGAAGCCGAGACCCACCCGCACAAAAACGTCCTCATGCGCGTTCTGGGCGACGTGGACGCGAGCCCCGAGCTGGACCTGGACGAGCTCGACGTCGTACCGGGCGAACGCTGGCTCCTCTGCTCCGATGGCCTGAACTACGTCCAAGGCGCGGTCGTGGAGCAAGTCGTCCGCGAAACCAAGGACCTCGCCGAGTGCGCTGAACTCCTCGTTGAGCTCACGCTCGCCAACGGCGCTCCCGATAACGTCACCGTGGTGCTGTTGGAAATCGTGGAAGAGACCGGCGACAACCTCAGCACGGCCGCCGTCGACGTCGTCCGGGAAGCACCAGTGCCGCCGAAAGCGGCCGATCCCGGAAAGTCCGCGCAGAGCAAGGACAGCGCGCACGGCAACGATGCGGCAGCCCAGGTCAAAGAGTCCGGAGCCAACAGCCCCGCAGCCGCGGCAAATCCCACCGCAGCGGCGGGTCCCGTAGCGGGTTCGGCAAAAGCCGCCGGGACCCCTGAGCCTCCGACGGCGACGGACCCGCACCTTGGCGAGCACCTGTCAGCCGAGATCCTCCGCGAAGAACTCGCAAGCCGTCCCCACGAACTGGTCGGTGCCGCCGCGACCGCGGCCGATACGGGTTCGATTCCGACCATAGCCGGACGCAGCGTTGCACGCCGGGCTGCCACGGTGCTGACCCACAAGGCTGAACAGGACCGCCAGGATCCGCAACCGCTTGCCGTCCGGAAACGGCGCTGGCTGACGCCGGCCATTGCCGCGGTCTTGGCCATTTTCGTGGTCGCCGGGCTGTGGCTCGGCTATGCGTGGACCCAAACACGCTACTACGTCGGTGAATTCAACCAGCACGTCGCGATTTTCAACGGCATTTCACAGAGCCTTGGCCCGTTCCAGCTCTCGAAAGTAGAGGCCACGACGGGCATCCGCATGGATTCTTTGCCTGAATTCACGCAACAAGTCGTTCGCCAGACCGTTCCGGCGCGGGATCTCGCCGATGCCCAGCAAATTGTGAAAAACCTGCAGGAAAAGGGCACCACGGGGCTGCCCGTCAATTGCCCCACGGGCACAGCCAAGCCGACGGCGAGTCCCACCCCCACGGCAAGCCCGACGCCTGCAAGCCCGAGTCCGGCAAGCCCGGGTCCTTCGAACCCGCCAACATCGTCACCCACGGCCACGGCTGCCCCTACGTGCGCGGTGTCGCGATGATTCTGGCCATCACCACACCCAAGCCCCGCCGCAACGTCGAGCTCGTCCTGCTGGTCCTTGCCCTCGCTGTGGGAATCGGCGCCAGCGCCATGGTCGGGCTCAACAGTCCGGCCGCTTTCGACGGCGATTTCTGGTTCCAGTCGAGTCTCTTGATCGTGGCGGCATTCGCTTTTCACATGATCCTCAGGTTCCGCGCAAAATATGCCGATCCGATCATCCTTCCGATCGTCGTTGCCCTCAACGGTTTGGGACTGGCCCTCATCCATCGCATGGACCAGCCAGGCGAGGATACGGGTAACAACCAGTTGCGCTGGACCCTCCTGGCCATGGCCGTGTCAATCGTCGTGATTTGGTTCCTCAAGGACCACCGCCTCCTTCGCCGTTTCACTTTTATTTCGCTTGCGGCCAGCGCAGTTCTCCTTGTGCTGCCGCTCGTTCCCGGTATCTCCGCTGGCGAGGTGCTCGGCGCCAGCGTCTGGATCCGGATCGGTCCCATGACTTTCCAACCAGGCGAAATCGCCAAGATCACCCTGGCTATATTCTTCGCAGGTTATCTTTCCTCCAACCGGGACCTCATCCTGCTTGCCGGGCGAAAAATCGGCCCCATGCAATTGCCGCGCTTCAAGGATCTTGGACCGATGATCACGGCTTGGCTCGTGAGCATCGGCATCCTCGTGTTCCAGCGGGACCTCGGCACGTCAATCCTTTTCTTCGGCTTGTTCATCGTCATCATTTACGTGGCAACAAGCCGAATCAGCTGGGTCGTCATCGGAGTCGCGCTGATCCTTGGCGGTGGATTCCTGGCATCCAGGTTCTTCTCGCACGTCGCGTTCCGCCTGGACAGCTGGTGGAACGCCTTCACCCCCGAAGTCTTCGACCGATCCCCGGGCGGCAGCGGACAGATCGTCCAAGGCCTCTTCGGCATGGCCGATGGCGGCCTCGGAGGCACAGGGCTCGGACAGGGCAGGCCGGATCTGGTGCCGTTTGCCAACAGCGACATGATCGTGGCCCTCATCGGTGAGGAACTCGGACTGATCGGTCTCTTTGCCATCGTGATGCTCTACATGCTCCTCTTCACGCGCGGGTTCCGCGCGGCTCTTGGCGCGCGGGACGCGTTCGGCAAGCTCTTGGCTTGTGGCCTGTCCTTTGCCATAGCGCTGCAGTGCTTCGTAGTGATCGGCGGCGTCACGCGGCTCATCCCCCTGACGGGGCTGACCACTCCATTCCTTGCTGCGGGCGGTTCCTCCTTGCTTGCCAACTGGATCATCGTGGGCTTGCTGCTCATGATTTCGAACACCGCGCGCGGCCCGGTGGACACTACGCCCATTACCCATGCCCCCACAGAGGCGGTGCAGACCTCATGAACCATTCCATACGCAATTCGTGGATGGCAGCAGTTGCCATGTTCGCCCTGCTCTTTGGCGCGATCAGCTATGTCCAGGTCATCGGCGCCGGCGACCTCAATGACAATCCGTGGAACCAGCGCGCCGTCCTGGCGAACTACTGCAACGACCGCGGTGCCATCATCGTGGGCGGCAAGCCGATCGCCGAATCCGTCGCCGGAGACGAAACCTGCAAGTACCAGCGCAGTTACGCCCAACCGGAGCTCTACGCCGGGATCACAGGCTACTTCTCCAGGACTTACGGGTCCACCGGACTCGAGCAGCAGCTCCGCGATGAGTTGGCAGGCAGCTCCGACCAGCTCTTCCTTGACCGTGTGAGCCAGATTTTCCTCGGGAGCCAGCCGAAGGGCGCCTCGGTGGAATTGACCCTCGATCCCGTGATCCAGAAGCTGGCATACGACCTCATTCCTGACGGTCAGCGCGGCTCAATTGTCGTCACCAACCCGAAGACGGGTGCCATCATCGCGATGGTTTCCAAGCCGTCCTATAACCCCAACCTGATCGCCACGCACGATCCCGCCAAGGAAAAGGCCGGTTACGATCAAATCAACCAGGTCCCCGGCATCAACCTCAACCAGTCCGTGAGCGGGCCCACCGGCGAACTGTTGGCGCCCGGTTCCGTGTTCAAGCTCGTCGATACCGCGGCTGCATTGAGCTCCGGAAAGTACAACAAGGACAGTGTCTTGCCGAACCCGGACAGCCTGCCCTTGCCCGGTTCGAACGCCTCGCTGCCGAACTATGCCGGCGGCAACTGCTCAACCCGCAACACAGCCGATTTCCCTTTCGCCCTGGAACAGTCGTGCAACACGCCCTTCGCGAGCATCGCCCTGGACCTGGGTCAGAACGCCATCGCGGACCAGGCCAGCAAGTTCGGCTTCGGACAGGATTTCGGGGACCAGCTCAAGCTGCAGTCCGCGGTCAGTGTCTTCCCCAAAAATCTGGACCAGGCGGCCCTGGCCCAGTCCGCCGTCGGGCAGCGTGACGTCAGGGCCACTCCGCTGCAAATCGCCATGATGACCGCCGCTATTGCCAATAAGGGCGTCCAGATGAAGCCGAACCTTGTCAAGACTGTGCGGGCACCTGACCTGCGCGTCATCAGCGAGCCCAAGGCCGAGGCGCTGCGCACTTCCACCACGCCCGATATCGCCAGCCAGATCACACAGTGGATGACCGACGTCGTATCCAAGGGCATTGCGAGCGGTGCCGCGGTGCCGGGAGTCCAGGTGGCCGGCAAGACCGGTACGGCGCAACTCGGCGATTCAGGCTTGAACAACTCATGGTTTACCGGGTTCGCCCCGGCCAACGACCCGCAGGTAGCCGTCACCATTGTCATGGAAGGCGTTGATGTGTCTACAGGCGCAAAGCTAACCAGTCCGAACGCGAAGAAGATTTTTGAGGCGGTGTTGAACAAGTGAGGCCTACGTCAGGAATCACCCTCGGCGGCAGGTTCCAGCTGACCAGTCGCATTGCGATTGGCGGCATGGGAGAGGTCTGGAGGGCAAAGGACCAGATCCTCGGCCGGATCGTCGCCATCAAGGTACTCAAGGAGGAATACACCGGTGACCCCGGGTTCCTCCAGCGGTTCCGCGCCGAGGCCCGCCACACTGCGCTGCTTAATCACGTGGGAATAGCCAACGTCTTCGACTACGGAGAGGAAGACGGCTCCGCCTACCTGGTCATGGAATTGGTACCAGGTCAGCCGCTGAGCAGCATGCTGGAACACGAGCAGGTCCTTTCCCCGGACCGCACCCTGTCCATCATTTCCCAGACAGCCCGGGCGCTGGCCCCCGCGCATGCCCAGGGCCTGGTGCACCGGGACATCAAGCCGGGCAACCTGCTGATCACGCCGGACTTCCGTGTCAAGATCACCGACTTCGGTATCGCCCGCCTGGCAGACCAGGTTCCGCTCACGCAGACCGGCCAAGTCATGGGTACGGCGCAGTACCTGGCTCCGGAGCAGGCCACCGGACAAACGGCAACAGGCGCCTCGGACATATATTCCCTCGGGATTATCGGCTACGAGTGCCTCACAGGGCATCGTCCGTTCTCCGGCGAATCCCAGATCGCCATTGCTCTGGCCCAGGTCAACGACGCCCCGCCGCCGCTGCCTGAAAGCCTGCCTACCCCGGTACGCGCCCTGCTGATGTCCATGCTCGCCAAGGATCCGAGGAACCGTCCTGCGGATGCCATCAAGCTGGCTGAAGCCGCAGAGGCGATCCGTGCCGGCGACATTGCCAAGGCACACGCCGCCGTGCCCGGGATGTTGCTGTTCGAATCGGCCACGGGCCCCATCACCGCACCCACGGACATCGCCACCGCGCCCACCGGCATTGTCACCTCGCCGTACGGGAGGGAAGCACGGTCGACGTCGACGTCGGCGCTCCCCGTGGTCGGCGCCGCAGCCGCCGGAGCCGCAGCGGTAGGGGCCGCAGCCGAAGGTGGAAATTCGCTGGCCCGTGCCAACGCCCTGGCCGCCGAACGCAGTTTGGATCAGGCCGGCGAGCACAACCAGTACATCCATGAAGAAGAGGAGTACCAGGAGGAGCCGCAGCGGAAGAAACGCAGCCCGTGGACGTGGCCGCTCATTGCACTGATCGTGCTCGTTCTGCTCGCCGTGGTGGGGGCGATCCTGACCCAATCCGGGCTGTTCTCGCCCAGCAGGCCGGCACCGGCGAGCACCACCCCTCCGGCCCAGGTCTCTAGCGCACCGCCAACCTCGGCAACTCCGAGCCCAACGGAGACCTCGGCCAGCCCCACGCCCACCACGTCCACCCCCGATACGATCAACCTGATCCCGGAGCAGTACAAGGGACAGCCGTACGACAAGGTGCGCTCGGACCTCAATGCACTCGGCCTCGCGGTCAACGGCGTCCAGGTCTTCGATCCATCCACGCCCGGCACTGTCATCGACATCAATCCTTCCGGTCCCGTGGCCAAGGGATCGACCATCACCGTCAACTACTCCAAGGGACCGCAGATGGTCACGGTGCCGACCATCGGCAAGGGAGCCACCGAATCGCAAGTACAGGCCACCATCGAAGGTGCGGGCCTGCGCTGGGTCACGGGAGCCCCCGTTGACGGAGCAACCGGCCAGGCGCCGGGAACATTCGTCAGTTCCGATCCTGCAGCCGGGCAGAAAGTACCGGCCGGGTCCGTCGTGACCTATCACCTGTCCAAGCCGACCACGAACCCGTCGTCTCCTTCCCCTAAGACCACCCCGTAGGACACCATGCCAACCGGACGCTCCACCCCTGCCCACAGAGAGGACAGCACTCCAATGACATCCCACCGCGTCCTCAACGGGCGGTACGAACTCGGTGAATTGCTCGGCCGTGGTGGCATGGCCGATGTCTACAAGGGCGTCGACACGGTGCTCGGACGAACTGTCGCGGTGAAACTGCTCCGTGCCGATCTTGCCCGCGATCCGCAGTTCCATGCCCGCTTCAAGCGCGAGGCGCAAGCGGTGGCGGCCCTGAACCACTCCTCTATCGTCGCCATCTACGACACCGGCGAGTACACCGTGCCCGGTGGCCCGGGCGAGGACGTCCGGGTCCCTTACATCGTCATGGAATACGTGTCCGGCCGGACTGTCCGCGACCTGATCCGAGCCAAGGAACTGGACATCGATCAAGCCATCGAATTCATCCTTGGCGTCCTCGCCGCTCTGGAATACAGCCATAAGGCCGGAATCGTCCATCGCGATATCAAGCCGGCCAACGTCATGGTGACCGGGGAGTCAAACGATGTGAAGGTCATGGACTTCGGAATCGCCCGGGCGATGGCCGATTCGGCGGCAACCATGACCCAGACGCAGGCCGTGGTTGGTACTGCCCAATACCTGTCGCCCGAGCAGGCCCTCGGCGAGACCGTGGATGCCCGCAGTGATCTGTACTCTGCGGCGTGCCTCCTGTTTGAAATGCTGACGTCGCGTCCTCCGTTCACGGGCGATAGCCCTGTCTCGGTGGCCTACCAGCACGTCCGCGAGATCCCGGAACCCGCCAGCACCTTCAATCCGGCCGTTTCAGAGGCACTGGACAGTGTCCTGGCCAAGGGCCTGCAGAAGAATCGCGCGGATCGTTTCCAGGATGCTGCTGCCTTCCGGCGCGCCCTGCGTGCGGCCAAGAACGGCGTTTCTGTTCCGGCAGTTGCCGCCGGAACGCCCACCGACGTTCAGGAGGCGGTGCCGTCGACACAGCAGATTCCGGAGGGTGGCCTGGCTCGCGGCCTGATGGGCGCAGAATTCCTGGACAGCACCCTGAGCGGAGAGCCAGGCAACGGCCAGGCCGCCGGCGACCAGGACATGCTGGCCCGGGAGGCAGCCGAATCGGAGTCTGACGCTGAGCACGACGGCGCCATGCCGCTTGGTTTCGCCCTTGAACGCGAGCGGACCGCCAGGCAGAAGTCCCGCCGTCGTGCGTGGACCGCAGTGGTGGTTATTTTGGTGCTGCTGGTCTTGGCCGGCGGCGGATTCTGGGTGTACACCACGGTGAACCAGAAGCCGGCCCCGCCCCCGTTGATCGCTGTACCGGCGGTCACCACCATGACCGAGGCCACGGCATTGCAGATGCTTTACAGCGCCAATCTCAGCCCGGAGTCTCATCATGTCCCGGATGACAAGGTACCCAAGGGGATAGTGATCAGCACCGACCCCGGCGCGGGGTCCCAAGTGGCGCCGAAATCACAAGTCACGCTGAACGTTTCAGACGGGCCGGTCTCGGCGACCGTCCCGGCAGGCCTGAGCGGACTCACCGAGGCCGCTGCCCGCGACCTCCTGCGCCAGGCTGGACTCGTAGGCGGGTCAAGTACCTTGGCCAATAGTGCCACGGTCCCCGCGGGCTCCGTCATCAGCACCAAGCCGGCTTCCGGGGCCGTGGTGGGCGTGGGCAGCACCGTTGACTTGGTGGTGTCCACGGGCAAAGTAGCCGTGCCTCAACTCATTGGATTGTTCAAGGCCGATGCCGAGGCACTGCTCAAGCAAAACGGCCTGGCCATCGCGGTCACCGAACAGGAGAATTCGCAAGTAGCCCCTGGAAAGGTGACGGGCCAGGGAGATGCCTTCAATTCCCTCGTGGAGCAGGGCAAGACCATCAGCGTGATTGTCGCGAAGGCTCCCGCCCCGCCCCCGAGTCCCACTCCGACCCCCACGCCGTCTCCGAGCGACACGAAGGGCGGCGGAGGCCTGGGCGGACTGGGCGGCTAGCGCTGGATCAGGGGGCTCAGGGTGGCTGCACGGGCGGCCGCCCCGGACATCCCGAGTGATTCAAGCCAGTTGCCGAGCATAAGGTAGCCACCTTCGGTGAGCACCGATTCCGGGTGGAACTGCACACCGCACAGCGGCGCCGAACGGTGCTGCAGGCCCATGACCACCCCGCTGGCGGTTTCGGCGGTGATTTCCAGGACGTCGGGAATGCTTTCCCGGACAGCCGCCAGGGAATGGTAGCGGGTGGCCGTTACCGGCGAAGGCAGACCCGCGAAAACGCTTTTGCCGTCATGCTGCACAGGTGATGTCTTGCCGTGCATCAGCTCTGGCGCGTGCGTGACGGTCCCGCCGTAGGCCTCGGCGAGTGCCTGGTGCCCGAGGCAGACCCCGAACATCGGTTTGTTGTTGTCTCCGCACCACCTGATCAACTCAATGCAGACTCCGGCGTCGGCCGGGGTTCCGGGGCCGGGGGAGATCAGCACTCCGTCGCGCGCATCCGCGAGCTCGATCGCTTCGGCGAGGGTGACGTCGTCGTTCCGGACCACTGTGGTTTCCGCACCGAGTTCCTGCAAGTAGCCGACCAGGGTGTAGACGAAGCTGTCGTAGTTGTCCACGACGAGGATTTTTGTTGTGCTCATGGCTGCTGTGCTAAACCAATCGTTGAGTCGGTGAAAGTAGTGAACTGTGACATCCAGGGGAACAGGAACTGGACCATCAAGACAAGCGCGCATGCCACGAGGGCCGCTGATGTCAGGATACGCACCCAGAGGGGTCCCGGAAGGTGGCGGAAGATCCATCCGTACATGGCTTAACCCTTTCCGGCCGTCTGGGCGACTTGCTTGGCGATGTCCTGTGGTGGCCCGGCGGATGCCGGCTGCCAGCTTTCCAGAACGGAGTAAGCGATGATGCGTTCTTGCGCACCGAAGCGCGGATTGCAGCTGGTCATGGTCAGGTAGCTTTCGGTGGGCGTCGCACCGGGCTGTGTGGGAACCGGAAGAAGGACGTCCGTCCGGGAAGGCAGCACGATCTGGTTGTTGCGGAAAACGTACGTGTAGTAACCGTCTTTGGTCTGCACATATATCTTGTCGCCCGGAACCAGGAGATGGATGTTGTCCAGCACTGCGCCATGGGTCTGGCGGTGCCCCGCGACGGCGAAGTTGCCCGGGGCTCCCGGCATGCTTGTGGTCCCGTAATGGCCAAGGCCGAGCGTGTCCAGAATGTCGGAACCGGTTCCCTCGATGATGGGCCGCGAATAATCCGGGCCGAATCGAGGAATGTACATGATGCCGATCATGCCGCCGTGCTCGGGAGCCTCGCCAACCACGGGCTTCCCGTAGTCCGGCGGTGCAGCAGGGTTGGCAGGGGCAACAGGCGCCACCGGTCCCGCAAAACTCTTCGCAAAACCCTGGACGGCCTGACTTTGCTTGGCGTCGGCTTCGACGTTTGTCCACCACAGTTCCCAAGCCACAAAGAGCAGCAGGATGAGTCCCGCGGTGACGAGCAACTCGCCCACGATCTGGACGATTTTGCGCACAATGTCGCCCGTGCTCGACCGTCCCTTGCGCCTCGCCGACCGCGGCTTGTGTCCCCTGGTGCGGCGACCCTCCGCGCCGGTTCCTGTGCCGTCGTCCGGCACGGCAGCGGCTTGCTGCGTCTGCTGCTGCGCCACTGGATCTCCTCTTTGCAGGCGCGGATGCCCGACGACGAGCGGCCTCCGAAATCCGGCTAGACTTGACTGCTAGAACGAACCCCGGAATTGCCGCGTGCGCGTTGACCGCTGGAATTTTCCTTCCTGCAGGATATCAAGCTGGCGCGTGGCCTTTCATTCAGCCGGCCAAGGAGGATCCGTGCCCGAGTCCAAGCCCCGCAAGAGGGCTGCCCGCCCCACCGAAGCGGCCACCGCACAGCAGTACAAGCCGAATCCCGTTTGGTACAAGCCCGTCATGTTCGGTCTCATGATCATCGGCCTGCTGTGGATCATCACCTTCTACATCACCAGCGGCCAGCTTCCCGTGGCCGCATGGGCGTCCTGGAACATCGTGGCAGGTTTCGGCATCGCGATTGTCGGCTTCCTCATGACCACGCGCTGGCGTTCCTGAGCGGCGACCTCACATTTCCGCCGCCTGCAGCGTCTACTAGACATGACCACCAGGCACACAACAATTGATTCCTCGCTGGGCCGGCTCACACTGACTGCCCAGGACGATCAGCTGACCGGCATTTTCTTCGAGGGTCATTGGCATATGCCGCCTTCGGAATTCTTCGGTGAAGCCGTCCCGGCCGAGGATCCCCTGTTCCAGCAAACTGCCGTTGAACTCGGCGAATACCTGGCTGGCGAGCGGACCGTGTTCGACGTGCCGTTCAAGGCTTCAGGGAACCCGTTCCAGCAGCGGGTCTGGGCAAGGCTCGAAGAAATTCCGTACGGGGAAACCGTCAGCTACGGAGAACTGGCCACTGAACTGGGCGATCGCAACCTTTCCCAGGCCGTCGGCTCGGCAGTTGGCCGCAATCCATTGAGCATCATCATCCCGTGCCATCGGGTGGTGGGGCGCGACGGGAAGCTCACCGGATACGCCGGCGGCCTCGATAACAAACGGTTCCTCCTGGAACTCGAAGAACCAGCAGCGGCGAAGGAAAGCAAGCTCTTCTAATGGAGCCCAAGAAGCCGTTCGAGCTGGTCGTCCGGGAGCACGGACCCACGGTCCTACGCGTGTGCGGAGCGGTTCTCGGCGTCCACGACGCGGAAGACGGCTGGTCCGAGACTTTCCTCTCCGCGTTGAAGGCCTACCCGGAACTTCCGGCCGGTGCCAACGTCCAGGCCTGGCTCGTGACCATCGCCCACCGCAAATCCATCGACATCGTCCGCTCCAGGAACCGCCAGCCGGTTCCCGTGGAGGAACTGCCCGTGCGACCGTCGGGTCTCGGAATCCCCGGCGACGGTCACCGGGAGATGCTCGACGCCGTCGGGCAGCTTCCGCCGAAGCAGCGCCTGGCGGTGGCGTACCACTACCTCGCCGGGCTCCCCTACAAGGATGTCGCCGGGCTCCTCGGAGGAACCCCCGACGCCGCGCGTCGAGCGGGAGCCGACGGCGTCAAGGCGTTGCGTGCCATTCTCCTCGACAGCTCCTTGAGCAACGTGAAAGAAGAAACCCCATGACCATCAACCACGACGAACCGGACGTCTCCAAACTCCTCGCACCCCTCGATTCCGTGGAGCCGGCTGTCATGCGGCGGCTCCACGACCGCCTCGCAGCGGCTGCAGCGGAGCAGCACGCCCTCGACATTGCCTACCGCACGGTGGACTCCCCGCTCGGCAAACTGCTCCTTGCGGCCACCGAGCGGGGCATGGTGCGCGTGGCATTCGAAGTGGAAGACCACGACGCCGTACTGCAGCTGCTCGCGGAAAAGCTCAGTCCGCGGATCCTTTTCTCAGCGAGCCGCCTGGATCCGGCTGCCCGCGAACTGGACGAATACTTCGCCGGGACCCGGCACCAGTTCGACCTCCCCCTGGATTTCAGCCTTTCGCGCGGGTTCCGGCTCAGCGTCCTGGAACATTTGCCCCAAATCGCTTACGGCCACACGGAAAGCTACGCGCAAGTGGCCTTGGCGGCCGGAAGTCCGCGAGCCGTGCGCGCCGTCGGCACTGCTTGCGCCACCAACCCGCTGCCGGTGATTGTTCCTTGCCACCGGGTGGTGAAATCCGATGGATCGTTTGGCAACTACCTCGGCGGCATGGAAGCCAAACGAGCCCTGTTGGCGCTCGAGGCCGCATGAGTTCAGGGTGGACAGAGCCGCTGTTTCCGCTTGAGTTGCCGGACCCGCCCGACGCCGGTCCCCGGGAGATCGCGCCCGGCGCGGTGCACGTTCCGGGCTGGTTGAGCCTTGAGCAGCAACAGTGGATCGCAGCCCGTTTCGAAGACTGGACGCGGGGTCCCGTCCCCTTGCGCGCCGCCGTCCTTCCAGGCGGGCACCCGATGTCCGTCCGGACGGTCTGCCTCGGCTGGCACTGGCAGCCCTATCGATACACACGCGAGGCCTTTGACGTCAACGGGCGGCGGGTCCTCGACTTTCCTGACTGGATGGTGCGTCTGGGCCGCAAAGCGCTCTTCGAGGCCGACGGCGACGCCGCCGAAGCCGCCGGCTACACGCCGGACACTGCGCTGGTGAATTTCTACGACGGGGCCGCCAAGATGGGGATGCACCAGGACAAGGACGAAAGGTCCCGGGCCCCTGTGGTCTCCCTCAGCATCGGAGACAGTTGCGTCTTCCGCTTCGGAAACACGGAGACGCGCACCAAGCCGTATACCGACGTCGAACTCTCCTCAGGAGACCTCTTCGTGTTCGGTGGAGCATCCCGTTTTGCGTACCACGGAGTCACCAAAGTTCTCCCCGGAACCGCTCCCGAAGGCTGCGGGCTGCCGCGGGGGCGGATCAACATCACCATGCGTGTCACGGGAATGTCGTAGGACGGGGGCACAATGTCAACAACAGCTTTTGCCCGGCTCCCTGTGGAGGAACAACTATGAACCCGCCCGAGAACGGCACCATCATTGGCGACGACGGCCTTGCGCGTCCGCCGTGGGCATCCGTTGACCCGCTCATGCGCGAGTACTACGACCACGAGTGGGGCATGCCCGTCCGGGACGAACGGGGCTTGTATGAGCGCATCAGCCTCGAGGGATTCCAAGCGGGCCTGTCCTGGGCCACCATCTTGCGCAAGCGGGAGGCATTCCGGTCCGCTTTCCTGGACTTCCACCCTGAAAGCGTCGCGGCTTTCGCGGAGGCCGACGTCGAACGGCTGATGCAGGATTCGGGAATCGTGCGCAACCGCCTTAAGATCCGTGCGGCCATCACCAACGCCAAGGCCACCATCGCCTTGCGGAGCGAGGGCGGGTTGGTGGACTTCGTGTGGTCGTTTCAACCGGCGTCGACCCCGGAACCGCGTACGTTTGCCGACGTCGCTACCCAATCGCCGGAGTCAATTGCTCTGTCCAAGGCCCTGCGTAAGAAGGGCTTCGCTTTCGTAGGCCCCACCACCATGTATGCGCTGATGGAGGCGATCGGGATGATCGATACCCATCTTCTTGACAGCCACCGTCGGGGCAGCTCCGGAGTTTGGCTCTGATACCCACCGCTTTCCACAGAAGTGCGTAACTTTATCCACAGCTGTGGACAATTCATGTGGACATCCATGTACATGAAGCCAGGATCCCCGACTTTCAGGTGAAAACGGGGCCTTCACGCCTTGGACCTCAGGTTTTACCCAGTGTGCACAAGGCTGTGGATAGTGTCCGCGGGTTCACTGAGAGTTCACTCCCGGGGTATTGAGAACTTCATTCTGACCCGCCGAACGCTGCGCCTCATCGACCTCCGATTCGCCATCCTAGGCCCTCGATGTGGGTTTGGCTGGGATATGTGAAAGAATCTGCGTATGAATGCAGATAAGAGTCCTTGCTCGCTGGGCGTCGACAGCCAGTATGTTGAATTGGCTGTGGAAGTGTTCGCGATGCTGGCTGACGCGACGAGGGTCCGGATCGTACTGGCGCTCCGGAATGGCGAAATGGCCGTGGGAGCGCTGGCGGAAATCGTCGGGAAGTCGCCCGCCGCAGTATCGCAGCACCTCGCCAAAATGCGCTTGGCGAGGATGGTTTCCACGCGGCAGGACGGAACCCGGGTCATGTACCGCCTCGAGAACGAGCACGCCCGCCAGTTGGTCGCGGATGCAATATTCCAGGCAGAACACGCCCTGGGCGGTACCCCTGCACACCACCGCGCAGAACAGGAATCGGCATGAGCGGTCACCAGCAAGTTGGTCATCACGAGGACCACGTGCACGACCACGACCACGACCACGACCACGACCACGACGGACACTCGCACGAGCACCACAAGGGGCTCAAGGGGTGGCTGTATGAGCTTTTCGTCCCGCACACCCACGATGCCGCCGATTCAATCGACGACGCGCTTGAGTCCAGCACACAGGGCGTCCGGGCCCTGAAGATCAGCCTTTTCATACTCCTTGGAACCACCGTCCTTCAGTTCCTTGTGGTCCTCATCAGCGGCTCCGTCGCATTGCTGGCCGACACCATCCACAACTTTTCGGACGCACTCACCGCAGTGCCACTATGGATTGCATTCATTCTGGGACGTCGCGCGGCAACCCGACGCTACAACTATGGATACGGGCGGGCGGAGGACCTTGCCGGACTGTTCATTGTCGGCGTGGTCGCGCTTTCCGCAGTAGTCGCCGCGTGGCAATCCATCGATCGCCTGTTCCATCCGCAACCCCTGCACAATCTGTGGTGGGTACTTGCGGCCGGACTCATTGGCTTTGCGGGCAATGAAATTGTGGCCGTCTACCGGATCAGGGTCGGCCGGCAGATCGGGTCAGCTGCGCTCGTTGCCGACGGCGTGCATGCACGCATTGACGGATTCACCTCCCTCGCTGTGGTGCTTGGCGCCGGCGGCGTGATGCTCGGCTTCCCTTTGGCGGACCCGATTGTCGGCCTGATGATTTCGGCGGCCATCATCGTCCTGCTCTGGGGCACGGTACGCAGCATCGGACGACGCCTGATGGACGGTATAGAACCCGAACTGCTCGACAGCGCCCAGGCGGCGTTGGAAACGACACCCGGAGTACTCTCCGTGCCGAAGCTGCAACTGCGTTGGGTCGGCCATCGCCTGCAGGGCGCCGCCACTGTCGTTGTCGCCAACGCGCCACTGTCAGCCGTGGAAGAAACTGTCAGCGAGGCCAGGCATCGGCTGGAGCACGCGCTCCCTAAGCTCGACGACATGGTGATACAAACCGTTACAGAAGCTGGCCGCTGATCGACCGGATCCTGTTCCCAACCGCCGCCCAGCCGCTGCGGCTAAGATGGCCCACTGAACCTTAAGTTGAGCCACTGACCCGATCTTGAGCCACCGAACCGGACCTGCCGGCCGCCCGAGATCCACGAAAGAAGATGCCCATGAGCCAGCAAGCGATTCTGGCGAAACCTCGCCGAAACGTGGAGATGGTGCTGTTGGTGCTGGCACTTGGCGTCGGCATTGGTGCCCTTGCAATGACCAGCGTGGACAAAAAGGAAGCCCTCGACGTTGGATTCTGGCTTCAGGCGGGTACCTTGACGGCGCTGGCCGGGATCTTCCACGTCGTCCTGCGGTTCAAGGCAAAGTATGCGGATCCGGTGATCCTCCCGATTGTCGTGGCCTTGAACGGCCTCGGCATCGCCATGATCAAACGCTTGGACGCCTCAAACGGTACGACTGCCGGGGCCAATCAGCTCACATGGACGATCGTCTCGGTCCTGGTCGCGGCCGCCGTTTTGTGGCTTTTGAAGGACCACCGGCTTTTGCGCCGGTACACCTTCATTGCACTTGCGGTCAGCGCCGCCCTCCTTATCCTTCCCCTCGTGCCGGGCATTTCGGCCGGCGACATCAACGGCGCGAATGTCTGGATACGCCTCGGTTCACTGCAGTTCCAGCCCGGCGAGATCGTGAAGATTACGCTGGCCGTCTTCTTCGCGGGCTATTTGTCCTCCAACCGGGACCTGATCCTGCTGGCCGGCAGGAAATTCGGACGCCTCCAGTTCCCCAGGATCAAGGACACCGGGCCAATGATCACCGCCTGGGCAGCAAGCGTGGGCGTACTGGTCTTCCAGCACGATCTCGGCATGTCGATCCTGCTGTTCGGACTGTTCATCGTGATGATCTACGTTGCCACGAGCCGGGCCAGCTGGCTCGTCCTCGGGGTCGTGCTCATGCTTGTGGGCGGATACGCGGCAGCAAAGATCTTTTCCCATGTCGGCTTGCGCATTGACGCCTGGATCAATGCCTTCGACCCCCAGGTCTTCACCCGCTTCCCCGGAGGTAGCGCCCAGATTGTCCAGGGGCTCTTCGGAATGGCCGACGGCGGCCTGATCGGCAAAGGCCTAGGGCTCGGAAGCCCGGACCTGGTGCCTTTCGCGAACAGCGACATGATCATCGCTTCCCTTGGTGAAGAACTCGGCCTGATCGGGCTGTTCGCGATCGTTCTCCTCTACTTGCTGCTTTTCACGAGGGGATTCCGGGCCGCCTTGGGCATCCGGGATGCCTTTGGAAAGCTCCTTGCCTGCGGGCTGGCGTTCTCCATGGCCCTCCAGTGCTTCATCATTATCGGGGGCGTCACCCGCCTTATTCCCCTCACGGGGCTGACGACGCCGTTCCTCTCCGCGGGCGGGTCCTCCCTCCTTGCCAACTGGATCATCGTCGCCCTGCTGTTGCGGATCAGCGACGCAGCCCGCAGGCCCCAGACGGTCGCTTCCCAGACCGAACACGTTCCGGTCTGACGCCCTCCCGCTACCCAGGCTGCCGTGCGTGCCTCGGCGAGCGTTCAGGATTGGCTTGAAAGCGGTGGCATTATCTGGGAATGGTATCTATAGTCGACGAGGTTCTCGGCATCCTCCACCGTGCTCACGTTGATCTTGGCCCATGCCTCTCAGAGACCCAGCTGGCCAAAGTTGAACGCCGTTTTGGCATTCGTTTCAACCCAGATCATGCCGACCTGCTAAAGCGCTGTCCCCAGGGGAAAGGGATGGGTCGATTGGCTCGGAGATCCGGACATCATTCGCGGGCGTTTGGATTGGCCCTTGGAGGGTGTTCTATTCGATGTTGAGAAGAATGCCTTCTGGCCTGCGTCGTGGGGCGAGCGACCACCATCGCGGACCGCTGCGGTGGCGGTTGCAAAACAGAAATTTGCGGACGTGCCGGTGCTCGTCCCGTTTTTCGTGCACCGATTTCTGCCCGCCAGCCCGGCAGCCAGCGGAAGTCCCGTATTTTCCGTCTATCAAACCGACGTCATTTGCTACGGCAACAACCTGGCCGAATATTGCGCCACCGAGTTCCTCAGCGAAGCCCGTCGCACCATCGAAGAGACCCGGCTTCGTGTCGAGTTCTGGTCCGACTTAGCCGAGGGTGGCGACTTCACGGTGCTATGGTGACTCGGCGCACGAGTCACCGGAGTTACACACTTAACAACAGGCAGCTACCCACAAGTTATCCACAGTTGGGGAAAAGCTGTGCCCATAGAGTGGAAAACTCCCAGAACGGCGGGCCTCAAGATGCAGGAAAGACACCGAACTACAGCCTTGTGAGTTATTAACAATGTTGATAACTCTGTTGATACTGCGCTGTTGCAGCTCCTAATACTGAAGTTGTCCACACGCGCCCGGAAAACGCACTCCTTATCCACATACCCACAGGCACGTGGGCAAAAGTTATCCACACATGTGGACGTTAATCCCCAGAGGAAAACGCAGCGCCTGCCATCTCGCTCCAAAGAGTCCATCCGGCATCGAACTACACGCTTGTAAGTTACACACATTGTGGATAACCCCTGTGGAAAACATATCCAAGGGGTCTTGACGGACTCAGCGCGCAGTTTTAAGCTGACATTATTCAATGAACTAGTTGATAAACCACTTGCTTGAGTACTGTGGAAGGCTCGGAAACCCCGCAATGCTTGAGCCAGGAGCCAGGCAGGGGAGACATATGCCTAACACGACGGGTACAGCGGTGCTGGATCAGGAAGACCAGCTCAACAGGGCATTCATGGCCCTCGCCGATCCTGTCCGGCGCAAGATCCTGGCGCGGTTGGCCTTGGGCGATGCCACGGTCAATGAGATCGCCCAGCCGTTCACCGTCACCCTCCAAGCCATCTCCAAGCACCTTCAAGTGCTCGAGGGCGCAGGGCTCATCACGAGGAGCAGGGAAGCGCAGCGCCGTCCCTGCCACCTGAACACCGCGGCGCTGGGTCCCTTGGCCGGGTGGATCGAGAACTACCGACTCCAGGCAGAGGAACGTTTCGCCCGGCTGGACGAACTATTGGCCAACACAGCCCAAAAGGACAATCCGGAAAAGGAGAAGGACAATGAGGACCAACACAACAACCATTGACGTCGCGGCGGGCACGCCGTTCATCGACACGAGCCGCGATTTCGACGCCGCACCGGAGCGCGTGTTCCGGGCTTTCACGGATCCCGAACTCGTCGTCAAATGGCTGGGTCCGCGTCGCCTGGAAATGCGACTGGAGTCCTATGACGCTCGGACCGGCGGCAGCTACCGCTACACGCATGTGGACGGCGAGGGCAACGAGTTCGGTTTCCGCGGGGTCTTCCACGAGGTCCAGGAACCATTGCGGATCATCCAGACCTTCGAGTTCGACGGCGCCCCGGGGCAAGTCACGTTGGATACCACCAGGTTTGACGACCTCGGGGGCCGCACACGAGTGGTGCAGCGTTCCGTGTTTCCCTCGGTAGAGGCCCGGGACATGGCAGTAGCCAGCGGCATGGATGCGGGCATCAAAGAGTCGATGGACCGCTTGGAGGAGCTCCTGGGGTAAAAGCTAGGGAACTCTTAGCCCGCCGTGGCCCTAAAGACCGTGGCCAGGACCAGGATTCCGGCAACCAGGGCCATGCCGGCGGACTGCAGCAGCGCCTGGCGCGGTCCACGCGGAGCAAAGGCGATCACGGCGGCACACAGGCCTCCCGTGACAAGGCCGCCCAAGTGGGCCTGCCAGGCAATGCCGGGGACAACAAAGCCAATCACCCCGTTGATGGCAATAAGGATCCATAGCTGCCGGGTGTCTCCGCCGCGCCGGCTTTGAACTACCAGCAGTGCGCCAAAGAGGCCGAAGATCGCACCGGACGCACCTTCCACTCCAGTGGGAGGCAAGACTGGCGTCAGGAGCAGGAAACCGACAGAGCCGCCAATGGCGGACAACAGGTAAACGGCCAGGAAGCGGATACGCCCCAGGACGGGCTCCAGGACCTGGCCAAAAATCCACAGCATGTACATGTTAAGAACGATGTGCAGCACAAAGCCTTGTGAGTGGACAAAAGCGCTGGTCAGCATCCGCCAGGGTTCGAAGGCCCCGTATTGCGGAGCGGCGTAGACAGACGCGAAAGCGAGTTGATTCTCCACGACATCGCCGGGAATCAGCCATTGCAGCACGTACACCAGGGCACACAGCCCGATAAGTACGTACGTCGCCAAGGGGCGGCCGGTCGCGACGGCGCCGCCATAGGCGGAACGCACTGCCGGCGTCGAACGCTTCATTTCATTGACGCAGTCTATGCATTGGAACCCGACGGCGGCCGCCCGCTGGCACTCGGGGCATGCAGGACGCCCGCAACGCTGGCACCGCACATAGGAGGGCCTGTCCGGGTGCCTGGGGCACACCGGAATGTCTGCTGACGGCTCTGCCGCCGGGATTCCGTAACTCATATGCTGTTCAGGCTCCGGGGATCAGAGCTGGACGATGTCAATACTGTTGATGACGACGTCTTCAACAGGGCGGTCGCCCATGCCGGTGCGGACAGCCTCGATGGCGTCCACAACCTTCTTGGACTCTTCGTCAGCAACCTCACCGAAGATGGAGTGCTTGCCGAAAAGCCAGTCGGTGTTGACCGTGGTGATGAAGAACTGGGAACCGTTGGTGCCCTTGCCCATCTGGACGCCGGCATTGGCCATGGCCAGCTTGTAAGGGGCGTTGAAGTTGAGTTCCGGGTGGATCTCGTCGTCGAACTTGTAGCCCGGTCCGCCGATGCCGCGACCGAGGGGATCGCCGCCCTGGATCATGAAGTCTTTGATGATGCGGTGGAAAATCGTGCCGTCGTACAGCGGGGTACCGGTCTTGTCTTCACCGGTCTCCGGGTGCGTCCAGGACTTCTCGCCTGTGGCCAGGCCAACGAAGTTGGCGACCGTCTTGGGCGCGTGGTTGCCGAAGAGGTCAACCACGATGTCACCGAGGCTCGTGTGGAAAGTTGCTTTTGCGGTTGCGATGGTCATATCGCCATTGTTTCACGCAGGGTCAACGCCAGGGCGGCCAGGAAGGCGGTTCCGCGCTAGGTGAAATCTTCCATGAATCCGCTGGATGAATAGCCGGTGCCGAACAAGCGACGTAGGCTAACAACAAACGAGCATGTTGATCGGGAGGTAGTTGTGAAGAAATCGGACCGGATTGCCCGCGAACTTGAACACACCGTTGTGAATGGTGTCGAAAATGCCAAGGACTGGGCGACACCGCGCGTCGAAGCAGCTGTGAACTGGGCGGTTCCCCGCATCCAGCACGGAATCGACACCGCTTCGCCGAAGCTTCAGGAAGGCCTGAAGTCGGCTGCGCACAACCTCGCCGACGGCGTTGCAACCGTCACACCGAAGCTCCAGGAAGGCTTGGCGAACCTCGCACCGAGGATCCACGACGTTGTCGAGGACGCCTCACCCAAGATCCAGGAAGCCCTTAACAAAGCCACCCCGGCGCTCAGCCATGCCCGGGACAAAGTTGTTGAGGAGTACCTGCCCAAGCTCTCAGAGCAGCTCGGGCAAGCCTCCGTGGTGGTCCACCAAGCCCTTGAGAATGCGCCCGCGCAGGTGGACGCCGTCGCCCAGAAGCTGGTGGACTCGGGAGTGGTTCACAATCTGCAGGAACAAGCACAAGCCACAGGGGCCCAGCTGAAAGCCGCTGCCGGGGAAGCGTCAAAAACAGTCTCGAAAGAGCTCGCCAAGACCCGCAAGCCCAAAAAGCGGGGTTTTCTGATCTTCACGATTGTGGCAGCAGCTGCCGCGGCCGGCGTCGCCGCGTGGAAGGCCAGCCGCCCGGTGGAGGACCCGTGGAAGACTCCGGTTCCGGTTACGCCATCACCTGTCCCGGCCGCAGCGGCAGCCGAGAAAGCTGCCGACAAGGCCAACGAGGCCGCCACCAAGGTAGCTGACACGGTTGACGACGTGAAACTCAACGTAGCTGACAAAGCCGAAATCGTAGCTGAGAAGGCAAAGCACGTTGTCGAGGACGCTGCGGACACCGCAGCCAAGGTGGCAACCGACGCCAAGACCGCGGTTAAGAACATCGCCGCCAGCCTCCACAAGGACGAAGCGGCCAAGGACCAGGCAGCCACGGACGAAGCCGGCAAGCACGAGGCCTAGGCGAAGGCCATATTCGCTCCACGTTGAAGGGATTCCGGTTCGCCGGGGTCCCTTCAATTGTTTGGCCACTTGTCACCGGAGGCTTCCTCCAGGAACACCGCCCTGATGTTAGATTTATGGAGATGCCAGCCGATAGATCTTTCGTAGATGCAGCCACCAGCGCAGCCGTCGCACCCGTGAAGCCGAGCGTTTCAATCATCATCCCGGCGTACAACGAGGAAAGCGTCATACGGCAATGCCTGATCGCGGCCATTTACCAGTCAGTACCTGCGGACGAGATCATCGTGGTGGACAACAGGTCCACGGACCGCACTGCACAGATCGTCCAGCAGATGCAGCAGGAATACCCGGAAAGCCCCATCATCCTGTTGAGCCAGGACGAGGCGCAGGGACTCATCCCCACACGCAACTTTGGCCTCAATAGCGCCACCTCGGAAATCCTCGGCCGGATCGATGCCGACTCCGTTGTGGAACCCGATTGGGTTGAGCAGGTGCAAAAGGCTTTCGCCGATCCCTCCGTGCAGGCGGCAACGGGTCCGGTGGTCTACTACGACATGCCCATGCGTCGATTCGGACTCAAGGCCGACGACAAAATGCGCCAGCTCATGCTTCGGCTTGCGAAGCACCAGTACCACTTCCTTTTTGGATCAAACATGGCCCTTCGCCGTTCCGCCTGGGAAACCATCCGCGGGGAAACCTGCCTGGATGAGAGGGACGAGATGCATGAGGACATCGATCTTTCCCTGCATCTTGCCGACCACGACCTCAGGGTGCAGTACTGGCCGCAGATGGTGTCGGGCATGTCTGCGCGCAGGCTCGAGGATTCACCGCGCGACTACCGCTATTACGTGACCCGCTTCGACCGGACCTACAAGGCCCACAACGTCAAGAAGATGGCCTTGAAGGCCCCCATGGTGGTGTTCTTCTCCGTCTACTTTCCGGCCAAGCTGCTCCGGGCCATCCACACGGCCAATGCAGGTCAGGGCGTCCGCCGCGGCGGCCTGTAGCTGCGCGAATACAGCTCAGTCAGCACCGAGTTCGGCGATCTTGCCCTCAGCGTCGCCCTTGCCGCGCCGCTGACCAGCGACGACGACCGCGAGTCCAACCAGGATCAAGGCGAGTCCTGCGTAAGTACCGGCCGGCAGGGTCTCGTGCAGGAAGACTGCAGCGAGCAGGGCTGCGCCCGGAATCTCCAGCAGGATGATCATGGAAACCAGAAGCGGGCTCATGGTCGCCAGTAGATGGTTGAAGGCGGTGTGGCCCACCAGTTGTGCGCACACGGTGATGGCCACGATCCCCAGCCAGCCGCCGGCGTCGAACCCTACAAGCGGCTGGCCGCCCATGAGGGCCAGCACGGCGACGATGGCCGCGCAGATCCCGTAGCAAAGCGTCGTGTACGTACCAATGCCCATGCTCTGGCGGGCTTTGCCTCCGGCCAAGGTATACAGGCCGGCCAGCGCGCCTCCGGCGAGGGCCAGGATGTCACCAAGGAGGGCTTTCGGGGAGGATCCCATATCGAAGCCCGTGATGGCCGCGACGCCGCCCAGCGCGATACCCAGGCCCACGAGGACCGGCCAGCGGTGCTTGGTGCCGCGGAGGAGCTGGAAGACGGCGATCCATGCTGATTGCAGGCAGACCAGGGCGGTGGCGGCAGCGACTGACGTGAGCTGGAGCGCGGTGATGAAGCAGGCGAAGTGGAAGGCGAGTGCCACCGCTGCGACAGCAGACCAGGTGAACTCCTTGCGGGTGATCTTGCGGAACTGGCGCGGTTCACGGATCAGGACCGGCGAGGCCATCACGACGGCGGCGATTGCGTTGCGCCAGAAGGCGATGGCCAGTGCGGTCACGGAAGTAGCTCCAAGAGTTCCGGCGATGAGGGGTCCGGAAGATGCGACGCCGAGCACACCCAAAGCAGCAACAATGAAGTTCACATTACAACCTTAGTGGGGCGGCTTAAAGCAAAGAGTCCCGGCCATTTCTGACCGGGACTCTTTCTTATGGTGGAGGCACGGGGACTCGAACCCCGAACCCCCTGCTTGCAAAGCAGGTGCGCTACCAATTGCGCCATGCCCCCATAAGAAGCAACCCATCCATACTACCCTAGTTCCTTCGATGGTTTTCACCATTTCCAGACTGGGCGCCTTCGCTAGTCAACCGTGTCGGTTGCCTTGCTCCAGACCGTTTTCCGGGCTTCGGTTTCCTGCACTTTTTTGTAGAGCAGGACGCCTGCGATTGCAGCTGCGACTACGAGCAACTTCTTCACACGCACCCCGTTCCGGTTCAGTTTCCCGAACCTTTAGCAAAACCTGTGCAGGTTCCGTGGGCGTACCAGGACTTGAACCTGGGACCTCTTCGTTATCAGCGAAGCGCTCTAACCGCCTGAGCTATACGCCCCGATACCTCTTCGGGCCGAGACATGACTTTACAGCACATCCCGGCCCGATCTCAAATCGAGGTATTTTCACCACTGTTTTCCAGCAGTTTCCCTCATTTTCCGACCGTTTGGGCTAGTCGTCGGTGAGGGTCACGCCAATGCCGCCCACGAGTGTTGCGGCAATGTTATAAAGCACTGCGCTCAACATGGACAGGGCAGTCAGCAGAACAACATTCACCACAGCAATGATGGTGGCGAAGGAGGCAACCTGTCCGAGCGATGCGACCTTCTTGAGTTCGAAGCCACCGCTTTCCGAGCCTGCCAGAGTGCCCAGAAGGCTGTCCACCTGGTTGAAAATGCCGGTGAGGTCCAGGACGGTCCAAAGCACGATTGCGGCGATCACAGTCACAATGCCCAAGGCAACGGACAACAGGAACGCCATCTTCAGGACGGACCACGGATCAACCTTGCTGACGAGCAGCCGGGCGCGGCGGACTTTCGCCTTGGGTGCCGGCTTCACAAGCCCCGGAGCCCCGGGGGCTGGCCGCTGCTGGCCCTGCACGGGCCTCTGGCCGGGCGCTGCGGGGCGCTGGCCCGCCGGACGCTGGCTCGCTGCGGGACGTTGGCCTGGGACGGCGGGGCGCTGACCGGGGACGGCCGGGCGCTGACCCGGAACCCTCTCCGCGCCAGTTCCTGCCGCACCGGAAGCGGATGCCGCAGGGCGCTGCTGGGGACGGGCCGGTGCGTCTACCCGCGGAGTAGCCGACGGTTGCCGCAATCCTCCAGGGACACCCGTACTCGGCTTGGGATATGAGTCCGAATTGCTCACTCGTTACCTCCGGTGTTGTCTTCGTTCAGCTCGACGCCGGACCCATTGCCGGATCCTGCGGCCGATCCCGATTCGGCCGTCGCGGTCGCCTGATCGGCGCCGCCGTTTGCAGCCAACGTTACGTCATCGTCCGCCTCGGACGTTCCTCCGGCGGGATTTTCGACACTATTGACGCTTGAGGCGTCGTCTGAGCCCTCGCCCTGCTCGTCGGACTCTTCGAGGCCGCGTTCGCTGTTGCGGGCCACCTCGATGATGCGGTCGTTCTTGTCAGGCTTCGCGAAAATGACGCCCATGGTGTCACGGCCCTTGGCAGGTACACCGGCCACGGCGGAGCGGACAATCTTGCCACCCTCCATGACCACGAGAACTTCGTCCTCTTCGTTGACGATCAACGCACCGACAAGGTCGCCGCGCTCTTCCTGAAGCTTGGCCACCTTGATGCCCAGGCCGCCACGGCCCTGGAGCCGGTACTCCTCCACGGCGGTGCGCTTGGCGTATCCGCCTTCGGTCACCACGAACACGAACGAGCCGTCCTGGACGACGTCGGCCGCGAGGAGTTCGTCGTCTTCGCGGAACTTCATGCCGGTCACACCCGAGGTGGCGCGCCCCATGGGACGTAGGGCCTCGTCGGTTGCCGTGAAGCGGATCGACTGGCCCTTGCGGGAAACCAGGAGGAGATCGTCCGTCTCGGACACAAGCTGCGCCGAGACAAGCTCGTCCTCATCGCGAAGGTTGATGGCGATGACGCCGGCTGTGCGGTTGGTGTCGTAGTCTTCCAGGCGCGTTTTCTTCACAAGGCCGTTCTTGGTGGCGAGCACCAAATACGGAGCCTGCTCATAGTCGCGCAAGTCCAGGACCTGGGCGATGTGCTCGTCCGGCTGGAAGGCCAACAAGTTTGCCACGTGTTGTCCCTTGGCGTCGCGGCCGGCCTCTGCAAGCTCGTACGCCTTGGCCCGGTACACGCGACCCAAGTTGGTGAAGAAGAGCAACCAGTGGTGCGTTGTTGTGACGAAGAAGTGCTCCACGACGTCGTCGCCGCGAAGCTGGGCACCCTTGACACCCTTGCCGCCTCGCTGCTGCGAACGATAGTTGTCGCTGCGGGTGCGCTTGACGTATCCGCCGCGGGTGATGGTGACCACCACTTCTTCCTCGGGGATGAGGTCTTCCATGGACATGTCACCGTCGAAGCCCATGAGGATATGGGTCCGGCGGTCATCGCCATGCTTGGCCACGATCTCAGCCAGTTCCTGGCTGATGATGTCGCGCTGGCGCTGCTCGGAGGCCAGGATCGAGTTGAACTCGGTGATCATGGCTTCCAGCTCGGAGTGCCTGTCCTGGATCTTCTGCCGTTCCAACGCGGCAAGACGGCGGAGCTGCATGTCAAGGATGGCGCGGGCCTGGAGCTCGTCGATGTCCAGGAGCCCCATCAGGCCGTCGCGGGCAGCCTCGGTGGTGTTGGAGGCCCGAATGAGCGCAATAACCTCATCCAGCATGTCCAGGGCCTTGAGAAGTGCGCGCAGGATGTGCGCCTCTTCCTCGGCCTTGCGCAGGCGGTAGCGGGTCCGCCGGACGATGACGCTCATCTGGTGGGCGACCCAGTGCCGGATGAAGGCGTCCAGGCTCAGGGTGCGGGGCACTCCGTCGACGATCGCCAGCATGTTGGCACCGAAATTGTCCTGCAGCTGGGTGTGCTTGTAGAGGTTGTTGAGCACCACCTTGGCCACAGCGTCGCGCTTGAGAACGATCACGAGGCGCTGTCCGGTACGGCCGGACGTCTCATCGCGGAGGTCAGCGATGCCCTGGATCTTGCCGTCCTTGACCAGTTCGGCGATCTTGATGGCGAGGTTGTCCGGGTTTGCCTGGTACGGAAGCTCAGTGACTACCAGGCACGTGCGGCCCTGGAGTTCCTCGACGTTCACTACGGCACGCATGGTGATGGAGCCGCGGCCCGTCCGGTATGCGTCCTCGATGCCCTTGTGGCCGAGGATGGTGGCACCGGTCGGGAAGTCCGGACCCTTGATGCGCACAAGCAACGCCTCAAGCAGCTCTTCACGGCTCGCCGTCGGATTGGCCAGATACCACTGCACGCCATCGGCGACTTCGCGAAGGTTGTGCGGCGGGATGTTGGTGGCCATGCCGACGGCAATGCCGGAGGAACCGTTGACCAGCAGGTTGGGGAAACGCGCCGGCAGGATGGTGGGTTCCTGGTTCTTGCCGTCGTAGTTGTCCTGGAAGTCGACAGTTTCCTCGTCGATGTCGCGGACCATTTCCATGGCGAGCTGGGCCATCTTGGTTTCGGTGTATCGCGGAGCCGCGGCGCCGTCGTTGCCCGGGGAACCGAAGTTACCCTGGCCCAGTGCCAGCGGATAGCGCATCGTCCAGTCCTGGATGAGGCGGACCAGGGCATCGTAGATCGCGGTGTCACCGTGCGGGTGGTATTGGCCCATGACCTCGCCCACCACGCGGGCACATTTGTTGAAGGAGCGGTCCGGGCGGTAGCCGCCGTCGAACATCGCGTAGAGCACTCGGCGGTGGACGGGCTTCAGGCCGTCACGAACGTCCGGAAGCGCACGGCCGACGATAACGGCCATGGCATAGTCCAGGTAGGAACGCTGCATTTCCGTCTGCAGGTCCACCTGGTCTACGCGGTCTGTCAGCACAGCGCCCTCAAGCACGGGTTCCGGAATGCCGGCCGACTCGGCGGGAACCTCGGGTGTTTCTTCACTCATAGTTTATGATTTCCGTTTCAGGTATATGTCAGTACTGGAATATTCCTAGGGGCTTTGAAGTCTCTAGATATCCAGGAACCTGACGTCCTTGGCGTTCTGCTGAATGAAGTTCCGGCGCGATTCCACGTCCTCACCCATCAGTACGGAGAAGGTCTGGTCCGCCGCCAGGGCATCATCCATGGTGACTTGCAGCAGCGTGCGGTGGTCCGGGTCCATCGTGGTGTCCCAGAGCTCGGTGTAGTCCATCTCGCCGAGGCCCTTGTAGCGCTGGATGCCGTTGTCCTTCGGGATGCGACGGCCGGCGGCTTGGCCGGAGACCAGCTTGGCGTCACGTTCACGGTCGCTGTACACGTAGTCGTGAGGGGCGTTCGACCACTTGATGCGGTACAGCGGCGGCTGGGCCAGGTAGACAAAGCCGTTCTCGATCAGCGGACGCATGTAGCGGAACAGCAGCGTCATCAGCAGCGTGGTGATGTGCTGGCCGTCCACGTCGGCATCGGCCATGAGGACGATCTTGTGGTACCGCAGCTTGGAGATGTCGAAGTCCTCGCCGATTCCCGTGCCGAAGGCCGTGATCATGGACTGGACTTCATTGTTGCCGAGGGCCTTGTCCAGCCGTGCACGCTCCACGTTCAGGATCTTGCCGCGCAATGGCAGGATGGCCTGGGTCTCGGGGTTACGGCCACGTTTGGCCGAACCACCGGCGGAGTCACCCTCCACGAGGTAGACCTCGCAGCGCGCGGGATCCTTCGAGGAGCAGTCGGACAGCTTGCCCGGCATGCCGAAGGATTCCAGGGGGCTCTTGCGACGTGCGTTGTCACGTGCCTTTCGGGCGGCCATACGGGCCTGGGCCGCCTGGACAGCCTTGCGGATGACGTCGCGGGCCGGGCCCGGGTTTCGTTCCAACCAGTCGCCAAGCTGGTCGGTAACGACCCGTTGGACGAAGCCCTTGACCTCGGAGTTGCCCAGTTTGGTCTTGGTCTGGCCCTCGAACTGGGGTTCGGACAACTTCACGGAGATGACGGCCGTGAGGCCTTCCCGGATGTCGTCACCAGTGAGATTGTCTTCCTTTTCCTTGATGATGGTCTTCTCGCGCGCGTAGCGGTTGATGAGCGACGTCATCGCGGCACGGAAACCTTCTTCGTGCGTTCCGCCCTCGTGCGTGTTGATGGTGTTGGCGTAAGTGTGCACGCTCTCGGAATAGGCCGTGGTCCACTGCATGGCGACCTCGACGGCGATGTGCCGCTCGGTGTCTTCGGTTTCGAAGGCGATGACGTCCTCGTGGACGACGTCCACCTTCTTGTTCGAGTTCAGGTGCTTCACGTAGTCGAGCAGGCCGTCGTCGTACTGGTAAACCACCGTGCGGTGTTCTGCCGCCACTTCGCCGTCGGTGGCAACCGCGTCAAGATCCAAGTCATCGTCGGCTGCTCCCGCGACGGGACGCTCGTCCGTGAGGGTGATGCGCAGGCCCTTGTTGAGGAAGGCCATCTGCTGGAATCGCGCGCGGAGGGTTTCGAAATCGAAATCGGTGCTTTCGAAGATGGTGCCGTCCGGGTAGAACGTCTGGGACGTTCCGGTCCGGTCCGTTTCTTCGCCCTGGACGAGTCCGCCCTGTGGCTTGCCGCCGTCGGCGAAGGTCATCCGCCAAACGTGGCCCTGGCGACGCACCTCGGTGTCGACCCTGCGGGAAAGCGCGTTGACAACGGAAATACCCACTCCGTGAAGTCCACCGGAGACCGCATAGCCGCTGCCGCCGAACTTGCCGCCGGCGTGCAGGATGGTCATGACAACTTCGACTGTCGGCTTCTTCTCCGTGGGGTGCATGTCCACCGGGATGCCACGGCCGTCGTCCACGACCTTAACGCCGCCGTCGGCCTGGAGAGTCACTTCAATGTGGCTGCAGTACCCGGCAAGGGCCTCGTCCACCGAGTTGTCCACCACTTCGTACACCAAGTGGTGGAGGCCGCGCGGGCCTGTGGATCCGATGTACATACCCGGGCGCTTGCGCACCGCTTCGAGACCTTCAAGAACGGTAATGTCACTCGCACCGTACTCCTTCGACCCCGAGGGGGTGTCAGGCTTATGGGCGTTCTCCTTCGCGGGATCTACTGCCAAGGTCTCTGCATTGTCGTTAGCCACAGGCGCTTTCGACTCCTCCGTGTTCGATGGTCGCCGGCCGTCACCGCACCAAGGAAGCACGTCCGTCAGGACACACCACAGGGATACGGCAGCCGCCAACAGGGACGTCACTGCTAACGCCGGCTACTTCGTGATTGGCGGATCCGCTTTTACATTGCTGTTCAGCGGAGCCAATCAACGTTCACCGGCGCCCAGTTGTCTATGCCGATTCTATCGTGACTGGGCGCAGTTCCTTGCAAAACCCGGCCCTTATGATCAGGAAAGTAGCTCTGGGAGGCCGCTGGCCCCATCTGCAAGCTGCCAAAACGGCACCCTCTAGGGAGCTGTACGGTCCGGGGAGGTTTCTCGCCCCTGTGCGCCGTTCAAGCAAATGCGCAGACACGGGCGCCCGGGAAGTTACCCGTAAGTATCCCGGGGGCCCCGCCCGTTGACGCTTCGGCCGCCCTTGCGCCAGCTCGGTGCGGTGGGCGCGAGCACTTGAATCGACGTCACTACGCCGTCTCCGAGTTCCCTTCGGAACATGTCCAGGAGGCTGGTGCTCAGGAGCCTGAGCTGTGTTGCCCAGGCGGTGGAATCGCAACGGACATGAAGCGTGGTGTCGGTAAAGCTCTCCGGGGTGCAGTGCGCGGAAATCTCCGGTCCCACCAGGGCATCCCACTCGGCCATCACGGAGCCGACGGCCACGGGTGACGTCCAGCCGCGTTCGGCCACGAGCCTCCCGACGACCTTCCCCAGGCCGAGCGGATCCCGGCCCGTGCCGTGGAATTGGCTGAATCCTCGGGTGTCGCGGACGCCCTTGCGTTTAGGCGCGGCGCCGGTCCGCGGGGCAGCGCGGCGGATTTCGCCGCGCGCGGCAGCGGCGTCGCGCATCCGGTTCAAAGCTGATTGGGCAGCGTCGATCTCGTCAGGGTCCCTGCCCGGCTGGCGTCCGCCGGGGCTATCCTTCTCCATCAATGCCTCCGGGCACAACCTTCACGCGTCGTCCCGCCAGTTCTTCGGGAATGTCGGCGTCGACGGCGGCCGTCACCAAAACCTGCTCGGCGCCGGCCACTATTCCAGCCAGTTTACGCCTGCGCTGCACGTCCAGTTCGGCGAAGACATCGTCGAGGATGAGGATGGGAGCCGAACCGCCGGTACGGGTGTCATCGAGCATGACATAGTACGAGGCAAGTCGCAGGGAGAGGCACATGGACCATGTTTCGCCATGGGAGGCGTACCCCTTTGCCGGAGCCTGGCCGAGAACCAATTCAAGTTCGTCACGGTGGGGTCCGACCAAGGAAATCCCGCGTTCCAACTCCTTGCGGCGCGAGGCTGCGAAGGCCTGGACGTAGCGCTCGGTGAGTTGCTCCACGGACAGCGAACGGAGGTCCTCAACCCCCTCTGAACCTTCAGTGAGACCCTCGGCGGGCCCGCCGTCGTCGTCCAACACGCCCTGGATGGTGGAGCGGTAGACCGCTCCCGCTTCCTTGGATCCATCCGTTAGTTGCGCGTAGGCACTCTTGAGATGCGGACGGAGGCGTTCCACGAGTTCCAGCCGCGCATGCAGGAGTTCCGCGCCGGCCCGCGCCATATGCTGGTCCCAGACATCGAGCGTTGCTTCGTGGCCCGTGGTGAATTTCCCGGTGCGGGCCGATTTCAACAAGGCGTTGCGCTGTTTGAGCACGCGGTCGTAGTCGCTGCGGGTGGCCGCGTGCACCGGCATGAGGCTGACCAGCAGTTCGTCGAGGAACCGCCTGCGGTTGGACGGATCGCCCTTGACCAAGGCAAGGTCCTCAGGGGCGAAAAGCACCGTCTGGCAAATGCCCAGGATGTCGCGGGCGCGGACAGGATTTCCGCGGTTGATCCGGCCACGGTTGGCACGGCCGGTATTGATTTCGAGCTCGACCACCGTCGATTGTTCACCGCGGACAAGCTTCGCCCTGATCAAAGCCCGGTCCGCCCCGAAGCGCAGGAGCGGCGCATCCGTACTGACGCGGTGCGAGCTCAGGGTAGCCAGATACCCGATGGCTTCCATGAGGTTCGTCTTGCCGATGCCGTTGGACCCCACCAGGACCGTGACACCGGGGCCGAGTTTGAGGTCAACCTGCGCGTAGCTGCGGAAATCGGTCAGCGAAAGATGTTCGAGGTACACGCGTACTGCTGGTCGGCCGGGGCCTAGTTGGCCGGACGGGTGGCGTGTCCGCCGAACTGGTTGCGCAGCGCTGACACCATCTTCATGGCTGGTGAGTTGTCCTCACGGGAGGAGAAGCGGGCGAAGAGCGCAGCGGTGATTGCCGGCGCCGGGATCGCATTGGCAATGGCTTCTTCTACGGTCCAGCGGCCTTCGCCGGAGTCCTCGACGTAGTCCCCGATGGAGGCCAGGCCCGGGTCCTCGTCCAAGGCTTTGACCATGAGGTCCAACAGCCAGGAGCGAACAACCGTGCCCTTTTGCCAAGCACGGAAGGTGCCGGGAAGATCCTTGATGATGTCCTTTGCCGCGAGCAATTCGTAGCCTTCGGCGTAGGCCTGCATCAGACCGTATTCGATGCCGTTGTGGACCATCTTCGCGTAGTGGCCCGCTCCGACGCCGCCCACGTGGACGAAGCTGTCGGCACGATCGCCTTCAGGGCGGAGGGCGTCGAATACCGGCATGGCGAGTTCGATGTCCTCGTCCGCGCCGCCTGCCATGAGCCCGTAGCCGTTCTGCAGGCCCCAGACACCTCCCGAAACACCGCAATCGGCGAAGCGGATGTCCTTGGAGTCCAGGAATGCCGCGTGTTTCTGGTCTTCAGTGAAGCGTGAGTTGCCGCCGTCGATCACCATGTCACCTGCAGAAAGCTTTTCGCCGAGTTCACTGATCACCGCATTGGTGATGTCGCCGGAGGGAACCATGACCCAGACCAGGCGCGGCTTCGGAAGGGCGGCAATCAGTTCATCAACGGACGCGACGTCGGCGATGTCCTGATTGCGGTCGAAGCCAGTGACCTCGATTCCGCCTTTGCGCATGCGTTCGCGCATGTTGAAACCCATTTTTCCAAGGCCGATCAGTCCGATGTGCACGGTGTGAACTCTTTTCTGCGTTGGTTGTTGTGTTGTCCCGACTGACTCGCAGTAGTTGTCGTTTTGGGCGCCCAGAACGACAACAAGTGCGAGTTAGTTGGGGAGGCGGACAGGCATCACGAGGTAGCGGTAGTCGCCCTTGTCATCGCCGTCGGCGTCGACCTGGGCGGTGATCATGGCCGGCTTCGGTGCCGTGGTGAACGAGAAACGCACGAACTTGGTCTCGATCACGCTCAGGCCTTCCACCAGGTAGTGCGGGTTGAAGGCTACTGTGATGTCTTCGCCGCTGAGCTGGGCTTCCAGTTCCTCGGATGCCTGCGCGTCTTCGCCGGTACCGGCGTCGAGACTCAGTTGGCCCTGCGTGAACGCCAGGCGAACCGGGGTGTTTCGTTCGGCGACCAGGGACACACGGCGAACGGCCTCTACAAGTTCCTGGGTTTGGACCGTTGCGTGGATCGGGGTGGAGTCGGGGAACAACGACCGGATCTTGGGGTAGTCGCCGTCGACGAGCAAGGAAGTGGTGGTGCGTCCGCCGCTTTCGAAACCAATCAGACGGCTGTCGTCGTCGGCGAGGGCGAGATGGATGTCGCCGCTGCCACCGAGGGTCTTTGCAACCTCGTTGAGGGTCTTTGATTTCACCAAAGCACTTGTGGAAATTCCCGGAGTGACGGGCTTCCAGGGCACTTCGCGCATGGCGAGGCGGTACCGGTCCGTGGCGAGGAGGGTGATCATGTCATCCTCGATCTCCATCCGGACACCCGTGAGGATCGGCAGTGTGTCATCCCTGCTTGCGGCGATGATGACTTGGGAAACAGCCTGGGCGAAGGCGTCGCCGGGCAAGGTTCCGCTGATGGCGGGAAGCGCCGGAAGCGGCGGGTATTCGGATTCCGGCATCGTGGCGAGATGGAAGCTGCTTCGACGGCACGTGAGAGTGACCTTGCTTCCATCGGTTTCGATGTCGACGGGAGCGGAGGGCAGGCTGCGACAGATATCTGCCAAAAGGCGCCCGGAAACCAGGATGGTTCCCTCGGTGGTGATGTCCGCTGGAATTTCAAGACGGGCGGAGGTCTCGTAGTCAAAGCTCGAGAGACTCACTGTTCCGGCTTCTGCCTTGAGCAGGAGCCCTGAGAGTACCGGGACGGGCGGCCGCGGAGACAAGGACCGGGCTGTCCATGTGACGGCTTCTGCCAGGACATCCCGCTCGACTCTGAACTTCACGGAAGGGTGCCGCCTTTCATTGCTGCTGCCAGTGTTCCACCGGAAACTCCCCCAGGAGTCCCGAAAACCAGCGCCCGGAACCCAAAAGCTGCATGGTCCGCAGCGAGCGAACTACAAAGCAGCGCCAAGGATGGACGCGATGCAGACAGCTTAGCCGGAACTTCGGGCATTAACCCATCCCCGGCTTGCTGGCTTGTGGTTCGAAGCAGCCACGGGCTGCGTCGCTGGGTGGGTGGAAGGAGATTGTTATTTGAGGGAATTCATTTTTTTGGGATTAGTAGTGTTAACAACCCCTGTGGAAACTGTGGATAACCGCCTCTGGACCCGCAGTTCCGCGGTTAAGCCCTGTTCACCATATGTGGGTGACAAGGGTTTTAAACAGGGTGTGGACGTGGATAACCCCCAGGCCCGTTTTTAACGATCCACAGACGGCTTAAGGGTTTTAAGCCCATTAACCGTGTTTGTCCCCTTAAGTATCCACAGGCTTATCCACATGTGCCTGTTAATAAGGTATGTAGTGGCCGCTTAGGAATCGCGTTGCTGCTGCTTGATGCGGTTGGTCAGCTCAGTCACTTGGTTGTAGATCACACGGCGCTCGGCCATCAGTTCGCGAATCTTGCGGTCCGCGTGGATCACTGTGGTGTGGTCGCGGCCGCCAAGCTCCTGGCCGATCTTCGGCAGGGACATGTCCGTGAGCTCGCGGCACAAGTACATGGCGATCTGCCGCGCGGTCACCAAAGTTCGCGTACGGGACTTGCTGCAAAGCTCTTCCATGCTGAGCTTGAAGTACTCGGCCGTCTGCTTCAGGATCTGGTCGGCCGTGATCTCCTGGGCACCGTCGTCGGTGATCAGATCCTTCAGCACCATCTCGGCGAGGGCCACATCCACGGGCTGGCGGTTGAGGCTGGCGAACGCAGTGACGCGGATCAGCGCGCCTTCGAGTTCGCGGATGTTGCTGGAGATCTTGGAAGCGATGTATTCCAAGGCGTCGTCGGGGGCAGACAATCCTTCGCTCTGGGCCTTCTTGCGGAGGATCGCAATACGGGTTTCGAGTTCGGGCGGCTGGATATCGGTCAGCAGGCCCCATTCGAAGCGTGACTTCATGCGGTCCTCGAAGCCGGCGAGCTGCTTGGGCGGGAGGTCCGAGGTGATGACCACCTGCTTGTTGTTGTTGTGCAGGGCGTTGAATGTGTGGAAGAACTCCTCGAGCGTGCGGTCCTTGCCTGCCAGGAACTGAATGTCGTCGATCAGGAGCACGTCGACGTTGCGGTACGTGGTCTTGAAGCTGGCGCCCTCGTCGTCGCGGATGGAGTTGATGAAGTCGTTGGTGAACTCTTCGGAATTCACGTAGCGCACCCGGATGCCGCTGTAGAGCCGGCGGGCGTAGTGGCCGATCGCGTGCAGCAAGTGCGTCTTGCCGAGCCCGGAGTCACCGTAGATGAACAGAGGGTTGTAGGCCTTGGCCGGTGCTTCCGCGACCGCGACGGCGGCAGCATGGGCGAACCGGTTGGAAGAACCGATCACAAAGGTGTCAAAGACGTATTTCGGGTTGAGCCGGCCGAATTCGTGCGAAGTACTCGGCGGGGTGGGCTGTGGCTTGGATTCCACGGCAAGGTCGTTCGCGGAAGAGAGTTCGACGGCGGGGGCCGGCTCTTCGTGGATAGGCACCAGATCCGTGTCGACGTCGATCGCGCACCGGATGTCGTCGGAAAAGACGCTGCGGAGGGCATCATCGAGGGCGTCCTTGACTTGCGTCTGGAGGACCTCGCGGGTGAGTTCGTTGGGTACGGCCACCAGGAGGGTGGAGCCGATCAGGCCCTGCGCCTGCGCAAGGATGACGAAACCACGCTGCCGGGGTGTGACGCGATCGTCTTGTTCCAGCAGGCTCAGCACCCGCCGCCAGGAACTTCCGACCGTGTTGGCGTGGTTGGCTTCGTCTACCGTCAT